>NZ_FOUS01000013.1 GCF_900114915.1 Bradyrhizobium sp. Rc3b | reverse complement strand
CAACCCGGCCCAAGGAAGAGGGGCGTATCGCGATCGTCACGAACGCGGGCCGGGTGGCGGTGGACGCAGGTGACATCGGCGCGAACAGCTTCGCAGGGCGGGTAACCGTGAGCGAAGACCTCGCGCACACGACCGGTGTGATCGGCGTACGGCAAAATCGTGTGGTCCTGACGCCCGGGGTCTGTGCGTCAAGTGTTGCGGTGATGGGTGTCGTCCAACCGGACGCATCCCTCAGCCATCCGCAAGGCGACGGGGGCAATAGTGCAACGCTCCCCGGGGAGAGCACGACATAAGCCGTAAAACCACTGCGCAGGGAAGGCCGGGATGTCCTGGCTACACCTGTATGCCGCTGTGCAGCTTCTTGTTACGCAGATTTCGCACAGTGGACCGCGGGTGCCAGCCGGCACCCGGTCTTCCCTGCGCCCTCTTTCAATCGAGGGTGAAGCGATGAAGCACAGCTCGGGCGAGATCAGCCGCGAGGATGCGAAGCCGTGTCTGCACTGAAGATGCGAATTGAAATAGCGACTCGGTCACCGCACACTCCGTCATTGCGAGGAGCCCTTGCGACGAAGCAATCCAGACTGCTTCCGCGGAGCCGGTCTGGATTGCTTCGCTGCGCTCGCAATGACGACGTTGAGACAATTGTTCGCCAAACACCGCTCTCGTGCCCCGGACGCAGCGCAGCGCCTCTTCGGCGGTGCGCTGCAGAGCCGGGGCCCATGTATCAGCCACTGCGCGGCTTCCTGGGTCCCGGCTCTGCGCAGCAACGCTTGCGCGTTGCGGCGCGGCCGGGACACGAGAGGCTTACAGATACCGCGTCAGCTCGGCCTTGACCTGCCCGTAGACGGCGTCCTCGATCTGGCTGCGCGTGATCCCGATGTCGCGCAGGGCGCGGTCGTCGAGCTCGTTCAATGTCTTGACGGCCGAGCGGCGCTCGAGGCGGATGAACAGCGCATAGGCGCCTTGGGCGAGCGTTGCAAAAAATCCGCCCGTCGAGGATGGGCGTAAACTCCGCCCTGCAGTTTGCGAGATCGTGGTCATGTTTCTTCTCCGGCCTGGTGTCCCGCGCGGCGAAGCAGGTGCCGTTGGCGCCGACGCTTGTGGGCGCCTGCACCTCATTTGCCGTCGGATTGCTCTCGCTCTCCTCGGCTCAATCGTGGAACTTGATGGAACTTAAATGCTCCAGTACACTGCTCGGAGCAAGTAAAACATTGCTCTCGGTGCAATAATGTCCAAGTTCGAGTACGTGAAGCTTGCCGATGCCATTGCCTCGGATATCTCTAACGGCACGTTAAGGCCCGGCGATCGGCTGCCGCCCCAGCGCAATTTTGCCTATGACCGCGGCATTGCGGTCTCGACCGCGAGCCGGGTTTATACGGAGTTGCTCCGCCGCGGGCTCGTCGTCGGCGAGGTCGGCCGCGGCACCTTCATCTCCGGCGACATCAGGCGCGAGGTCGAGGCATTGAGCGAGCCGCGCGATGCGCGGATCGATTTCGAGGTCAATTATCCGCTATTGCCGCAGCAATGGGCGATGATCGCCAAGAGCCTTGCGGGGCTGGAGCGCGTCGACGCGCTCGAATCCGCGCTGCGCGTCTCGACCAGCACCGGCACCAAGAGCGCGCGCAATGCTGCCGCCGCCTATCTCGCGCGCAAGGATTTCGCGCCGCAGGCCGAGCAGATCGTCTTCACCGCCAACGGCAAGCAATCGCTCGCAGCCGCGCTCGCGGCGCTGGTGCCCACCGGCGGCCGCTGCGGCGTCGAGGCGCTGACCTACCCTTACGTCAAGAGCATCGCGGCGCGGCTCGGCATCACGCTGGTACCGATTCCCATGGACGAATTCGGCGTACGTCCCGATGCGATCCAGAAAGCGCATCGCGAAGCGCACCTGTCGGCGCTGTATCTCCAGCCGATCATCCAGAACCCGCTCGGCGTCACCATGAACGCGACGCGACGCGCCGACATCATGCGCGTCGCCGAGAAGCTCGACCTCACCATCATCGAGGACGCCGTCTACGGCTTCCTCGCCGACGACACGCCGCTCGCCGCGCTCGGGCCGGACCGCTGCATCGTGCTCGACAGCCTGTCCAAGAAGGTCGCGCCGGGCCTTGCGCTCGGCATCCTGGTGGCGCCGCCGCACTTGCGCGAAAGCGTGATGAGTGCGGTCCGCACCGGCGGCTGGATCGCCTCGGGCCATGCGCTGGCGGCCGGCCAGCGGCTGATGGCTGACGGCACCGTCGCGGAATTGACGCGGCTGAAACGCATCGACGCGGCGCGCCGGCAGCAGACCGCGGCAAGGCTGCTCGCCGGCTACCAGCACGCCGCCGATCCGCGCTCCTACCATCTCTGGCTGACGCTGCCGTCGCACTGGCGCTCGCAGACCTTCGTCGCGGCCGCGGCCCGGCGCGGCATCGCGCTGACGCCCTCCTCCACCTTCGCGATCGCCCACGGCCATGCACCGAACGCGGTGCGCCTCGCGCTCGCGCCGCCCACCTTCGAGCAGCTCGATTCCGGCCTGCGCACGATCGTCTCGCTGCTCGGCACCAAGGAAGAGGATTTCGACTCGACTGAGTAGCGATTGGTCGTAGCCCTCGGTCTAGGGCAGCAGGGCCTTCGGCACCTGATCGAAGCTGTATCGCTGCGGCTGGTTGCGCCGCACGAAGCCGCCGACCTGCCAGGCGAACAGCGTGGCAAAGCCGAGGATGAACAGCGCGCCGGCGAACTCGCCGCTCACGAGGGCGCGGATCAACAGGCCCGCCATCGCCACCGTCAGCACCGCCAGGAATGCCAGCACCGCGGCATAGGCGGTGCGGCCGAGCCCTGCCGTCAGCACCGCGCGGCTGCCCGCCTTCGCCATCCGCGCGTGCAGCACGAGGATGAACGCGCGAAAGCCGTTGTCCTGCGGCGCCATCAGCGCCGCGGTCTGCCAGCTCGTCGACAGGATCGCGATGCGGCGGCCGCTGCTGTGAGTGACGTCGGCGCGAAAGCGGTGCTGCTGCATCGACACCGGGCGGAACGACAGCCGGATCGCGCTGATCTCGTCATAAGGCCACAGCGAGGAGCGGCCGCCGATGTGCCAGGACAGCCCCTGCTCCGTCAGCTCGAAGCGATGCGCCGAGCCGATCAGCGACGCCTTGTAGGCATAGCTCGTGACCGGCGTGGCCTCAGCTTCCGACCCCTGCATCCCGACAATCAACCTCGTCCGCGCCATCCAGCCCGCGATCCGCTTGCGCGATCGCCCTCGCCCATCCTACAAGCGAGGCATGGCTGAGACGACCTTTTTTCCGCGCCGCCTGATTCTCGGCGCCGCCGTGATATCAGGCGTGCTGCTCGCGCTCGCGGTGCACATGCTGGGCGCGCGCTATGGGCTCGACCTCGGCGGTCTCTGGCGCTCCGACACGCATGAGTTCATCCCGGCGGGCGCGGCGATCGCGTGGTGGCTGATCGCGACCGTCGGCTTCTCCGGCGGCTATTTCACGGCAACGTTGATGCAGAGCGCCGTCTCCGGCCAGATCCCGCAACGGATGCGGCAGTTCCTGATCGCGGTCGGCGTGCTGCTGCTCGCGGGTGCGGGCCAGGTGGCCTCGGCGCCGAGCCCGATCCCGACCATCGCGGGCGTGCTGGCCGGACTCGCCGCGCTGTGCCTCGGCGCCGTGATGGCGTTCTGCGGCGCGCATTTCGCATTGCGCCGAGGCTAGAGCATGATCCGGAAAAGTGCGAAGCGGTTTTCCGAATAGATCATGCTCAAACAATAGTCTCCCTCAAGCCGAGGCCAGCAGCCGCGGGCGATTGAGCATCACCGCCACGTCGGAGGCGGGCCGCGGCTTGCTGAACAGATAGCCCTGCGCCTGGGTGCAGCCCTCGCGCCTGAGCAGCTCGAGCTGCGTGTCGTTCTCGACGCCTTCCGCGGTGGTGACGATCCCGAGGCTGCGGCCGAGCCCGGTCACGGCGCGGATGATCGCCATGGAATCCTCGCGCGTCGCCAGCTCCGACACGAAGGAGCGGTCGATCTTGATCTTGTCGAACGGAAAGCTGCGCAGATAGCTCAGCGACGAATAGCCGGTGCCGAAATCGTCCAGCGAGATGCGCACGCCCATGGCGCGCAGCTCATGCAGCGTGGTCAGCGTCGCCTCGCTGTTCTGCAGCAGCACGGATTCGGTGATCTCGAGCTCGAGACGGCGCGCGTCGAGTCCCGAGGCAGCCAGGGCCGCGATCACGGATGCGATCAGGTTCGGATTCTTGAACTGCACCGGCGACAGGTTGACGGCGAGGTCGACATCATCAGGCCAGCTCGCCGCATCGATGCAGGCCGAGCGCAGCACGAATTCACCGAGCTGGACGATCAGACCGGTCTCCTCGGCCAGCGGGATGAAGTCGATGGGTGCGATCAGGCCACGCTGCGGATGGTTCCAGCGCAGCAGCGCCTCGAAGGCGACGACGCGACCGCTGGCGACGTCGCGGATCGGCTGATAATACACCTCGAACTCGTCGCGCTGCACCGCCGCGCGCAGGTCCATTTCCAGGAGGCGCCGCGCCTGCGCGCGTGCATCCATGCCGGTCTCGAAGAAGCGGTAGGTGCCGCGGCCGTCCGCCTTGGCGCGGTAGAGCGCGAGGTCGGCGTTCTTCAACAATTCGCTCGGATCGCTGCCGTCCTGCGGCGACAGCGAGATGCCGATCGAGACGCCGATCACGATCTGATGGTCGTCGATCTCGTAGGGTGCCGAGATGACCTCGACGAGGCGGCCGGCGAGCGATCTCGCAGCGGTTTCCTCGGAACGACCGATCTGGACCACGGCGAACTCGTCGCCGCCCAGTCGCGCCACCGTGTCGCTCTCGCCGACGGCGGCCGTCAGCCTGCGGCCGACCTCCTTCAGCAGCGCATCGCCGATGGGATGGCCGAGCGAGTCGTTGATGTCCTTGAAGTGATCGAGATCGAGACAAAGCACCGCGAGCTGATCGCCCGACCTGGTGCGCCGCAGTCCCTGCTCGAGCTGCTCGTGGAATAGCACGCGGTTCGGCAGGCTGGTAAGCGCGTCATGGCGCGCCATGTGCGAGATCTTGGCCTGCGCCTCGAGCCATTCGGTGATGTCCTCGAAGGTCGCGACCCAGCCGCCGCCCTGCATCGGCTGGTTGACCACCCGGATGGAGCGGCCGAACCGGCTGACGATGTCGGTCGTGGTGCGCCCCTCGCGCGCGTCGGCGACGAGGCGGGCGAAGAATTGATCCGCATCGCCCTGCCACTGGCCCTTGGCCTGCTCTTCCCTGAGCACGTCGACCAGCAGGCGGCCGGTCAGCGCGATGTCGGTGCGACGGAGCATGGCGGCATAGCGCTCGTTGAACAGCATGATCTTGCCGTCTGCATCGAACATGCACAGACCCTGCGACATGTTCTCGAGCGCCGTATCCAGCACCATTTGCTGGGCGCCCAGTTCGCCCTTGGCGCGGCGGTCGAGCAGCGCAGCCACCAGCGCGATCGCGATGATCGCGACCGCGGCGCTGGCCGTGAGGAAGGACAGCGAGGCCGGCGGGATCGACAGGCCGCCGATCGCGAGCGTCGGATCAGGCGTCAGCAGCACCGCGCCCATAGCGGTGAAATGATGCGCGACGATGGCGACGGTCAGCAGGACCGTCGCGGTCAGCGCATGGAAGAGGTCGTCGCGCCGCGCGGCCACGAACAGTGCAAGTGCCGCAAAGACGATTCCTGATAGCACCGAAACGGCGACCGTGCTTCCGATCCAATTGACCCGCGCCGGTAGCTCCAGCGCCGCCATGCCGGTGTAATGCATCGCCGCGACCCCGGTGCCGACGATGGCGCCGCCGAGGGCGATCCACACCGCCCGCGAGGACGATACGGCGATGCTCAGCCCCACGAAGGTCACGGAGATCGCAAAGATCAACGACAGGATCGTCACCGGGATGTTGTAGGCGCCGGCGCCGCCCGGCCCGTAGGCGAGCATTGCGATGAAATGCGTCGCCCAGATGCCGCAGCCGCTGACGGCGGCGTCGAGGCCGAGCCAGGCCAGGCGTCCGACACCGTTGGTCGCGCGCGCCCGGTGGAACAGGCTGATCGCCGCCGCGCTGGCGAGCAGACACACCGCGCCGCCTAGCGCGACGAGCCGCCAATCGTGCTCTTCGGTGAGACAGTAGAGAACTTGATACATCGCGGGCCCCTATGGACCCGCAGTTGAACCAACAGAGGTGGACAGGTGGTAACTGGCTACGCGCCTGTTGCGGCAATGGTGAACGGAAGATGTGCCCATTCACTCGGATTGTTCATCCTCGCGCCGGCGCACCCAGGCCGATCGCGATGGCAGCGAGTAGCAGGACGGATGCGGACACGACCAGCGACAGATGCAGCCCCGCCATGAACGCCCCCTCCGCGGCCACCAGCGAGCCGAACAGCGCGACGCCGAGGACGCTGCCGGTCTGCCGCGTCGCGTTCAGGACGCCCGCCGCGATGCCGGAGCGCGCCTTGTCGACACTGCCCAGCAAGGTCGAGGTCAGCGGCGGAACCAGCAGCCCAAGTCCGCCGCTGATCGCGATCATCTGCGCGAAGATCGCCCAATAGCTCGTATCAGCCGCGATCCACAGCAAACCGAGACAGCCGAGCGCCGACACGCTGGCACCGACCACGATGGTCGGGCACGGGCCGATGCGCTCGGCGAGGTGCGGCGCCAGCAGATTGACCGGCAGCACCGCCGCCATCATCGGCACGAAGGCGAGCCCGGTCCACCACGCCGACAGCCCATTGATCCGCTGGAAGTACAGGCTGAGCACGAAGATGAGGCCGTAGATCGCGATATTGACGAGCAGGCCGACGAGCGAGGTCAGCGCGAACAGCCTCTGGCCGAACAGCGACAGTGGTAGCATCGGCTGCGCCGCGCGGCTCTCGCGCCACATGAAGAGCGCGGCGAGACCTGCGGCACCGACGAAGGCTGCGATCACGGCCGGATGATCCCACCCGAGCGCACCGCCTTCGATGATGGCGCCCGCCAGCGCCCCCAATGCGCCGATCGCGGCAAGCTGGCCGGGCAGATCGATCTCGCGCGAGCGGGCCCGCGTGGTTTCGCTGGCGTAGCGCCAGCTCAGCCACAGGCCGGCGAGCCCGATCGGCAGATTGACCAGGAAAATCGCGCGCCAGCCGACCAGCGTGATCAGCGCGCCGCCGACGAAGGGGCCCGCGGTGAGCGCGAGGCTCGCGCCAGCAGCCCAGACCGCGACGGCACGGCCGCGCGCTCGCTCGTCCGGATAGGCATGATTGAGCAGCGCGAGGGAATTCGGCACCAGAATCGCCGCCGCCAGCCCCTGCACCAACCGCGCTGCGATCAGCACGGTCGCATTGGGAGACAGCGCGCAGGCGAACGAAGCCGCGGTGAAGATGGCGAACCCCGCCATGAAGACTCGCTTGGCGCCGATGCGGTCGCCGAGCGCGCCTGCCGTCAGGATGAAGGCGGCAAACGCGATGGTGTAGGCGCTGACCACCCATTGCAGTTCGGCGACACCGCCGCCGAGCGTCCGGCCCATCGCATCGAGCGCGGTGTTGACGATGGTGACGTCGAGCTGCACCACGCCGTAGCCAAGGCTCATCGCGGCCAGCGTGAGCGAGGTCGCAAGAGGCGAACCGGCGCGCGACGCGCCGGTCCTGTCCTGAAAGATTTCATGTTTGATGGTGGTGGCTCGCATGCTGCACCTCGATTGCAGCCCCATGCGATATATACGCTCTCATTGCGCAGTCATGTTTCGATAATGGACGAAGGATGGATGCTGCGGGCACTCGCCTTACAAGCGGTGTCGTGCCCGGCGCATGCGGGGATTCCAGTACGCCGCGGCTTCTCCGTATCCCATTATTGTCTCTGGAATACTGGATCGCCCGCCCCTGTGCGCAATCGCGCACTAGGCGGGCGATGACAGAGCATATGTGGCGAGAGCGCCGCACGGATAGCCGCGCGGCGCGCCCGTCGCTTTACCTTCATCAGCTCGCCGCGCGCAGATTGACCTTGCTCTCGGCGAGCGTGGTCAGCTTTTTGTCGGTCGCCTTCTCCTCCTCAAGCGTCTTGGCGAGCACGGTCGCGCAGTCATTGCGGCCGAGCTGCTTGGCCCAGGCGATCAGGCTGCCGTAGCGTACGATCTCGTAATGTTCGGCGGCCTGCGCCGCGTTGATCAGGGCGGCATCGAGCACCGCCTTGTCGGCGACCTCGCCGGCGGTCTCGTCGGCCTCCTCGATGATGCCGTCGATCGCCGGACAATCGACCGCCTTCACGGGGACGCCGTGCATCTTGAACACTTCTTCGAGCCGCGCGACGTGCTGCTTGGTTTCTTCAAGGTGCGTCAAAAAGCCCTGCTTCAGCTGCGGATCGGTGGCCTTACTGGCCATCTTCGGCAGCGCCTTGGTCAGCTGCTGCTCGGCGTAATAGATGTCCTGGAGCTGGTGCACGAACAGGTCGTTCATGGTCTTGATGTCTTTTGTGAACAGTCCCATCGTTCCGTCCTCTTCGGTTTTGTGGAACACGAAGGCAGCGGCTTGCACGAAAAGCCGCTTATTCCGCCATGTTCGGTTGCTGATGGGGCCCAACGGACACGCGGCATCGACGTTCCAAAAAGACCAAGATGGCTTGCGCTGGAACAATGCGGACGGTACCGGCATCTGAAATGGTGTCGGCATACGAAACGCGCGGGGCCGAACCGGTTTCACGACTCATATGCTTAACGCGCCGCCGATGTGAACCGCGTATGACAAAAGTGATCGGTCCGACGCAGAACCAATTGTTGTCAAGGGCTGCACAAGCCGGTGTTTTTGCCTTAAATGAGCTGGATCATGCCCCGCGATCGATGCCTGCTTTTGGCCGTGATCGTACCCGACTGGCCAATGTCTGGCCTGGTCGGTCTTGCCCCCCGCCGGGAGGATGAATGCACGGACTGCTGCCCGCGCTGCAACGCGGCTTCAAGAGATGGATCGGCTGGCGACGGCTCGGAGTAGCCGCGAGCGTCTTCATCATCGCCTTCGCGATCACCTCGCTGGTGCGGACCCTCAAGGGCATCGATACCGGGGTCATCCTGACCGCGTTAACCGAGATTCCCCGCGGGAGCATCGGGCTGGCGGCGATCTGCGTGTTCTTTGCGTTCTGTACGCTGACCTTCTACGATTTTTTTGCACTGCGAACGATCGGCAAGAAGCACGTGCCGTACCGCATTGCGGCGCTCTCCAGCTTCACGTCCTATTCGATCGGCCACAACATCGGCGCCACGGTCTTCACCGGCGGCGCGATCCGCTTCCGGATCTATTCGGACTACGGGCTGAACGCGATCGACGTCGCCAAGATCTGCTTCCTGTCGGGCCTGACCTTCTGGCTCGGTAACATCTTCGTGCTCTCGATCGGCATGGCGATCCATCCGGATGCGGCGTCCTCGATGGATCAGCTCCCCTCCTCGATCAATCGGCTGATCGCGCTCGGCGGCCTCGCCTCGATCGGTGCCTATCTGGTCTGGCTCTGCATGGGCGAGAAGCGGCGCGAGCTCGGCCAGAAGGGCTGGAAGGTGGTGCTGCCGTCGGCGCCGCTGACGCTGGTCCAGATCCTGATCGGGGTGGTCGATCTCGGCTTCTGCGCCACGGCGATGTACCTGCTGATGCCGGCCAATCCGCCGATCGACTTCATGTCGCTGGCGGTGGTGTTCATCCTGGCGACGCTGCTCGGCTTCGCCAGCCATGCCCCCGGCTCGATCGGCGTGTTCGATGCCGCCATGCTGCTGGCGCTGCCCGAATTCGGCCGCGAGCAACTTCTGGCGACGCTGCTGGTGTTCCGCCTTCTCTATTTCGTGATCCCGTTCGGCCTCGCCATCTCGATCATGGGCACGCGCGAGCTCTGGATGAACGTGGTCGAGCCCTGGCAGGAGCGGCGGCGGCTGGCGGAGGCCTGCGCGCAGGCCAATCTGCCCAAGCAGGTGACGCCGATGGAGCGCGAGCGGATACTGCGCCAGGCCAACAAGCGGTAGGCCACGATCTGGACCCGGCGGGGTTGCGGGCGGCGGAGCAATGCTCTCTTATTTCCGCCTCAACTTTGCCGTTGAAGACGCGGGCCATGATCCCTGTATTCCTTCGTACCCTTTCCGCAGGCGCCCTGTTGCTTGCCGGGATTCTGACGGCCATGCCGCCCGAGCGCGCTAGCGCTCAGGACACCGGCGCCCTGCAGATCAATTGGGAGGTGCGTAACCGCTTCCGGCTGTTCCGCGAGGAGCGCGACTTCCTGCTCCATGTCGAGAACGCCCGCAACCGCAGCATCCTGGCCGCCGAGCAATCGCTGGAGCTCCAGAGCGAGGGCCGCGGCTGGGCCCGCAACATGGTCAACCGGCTCTGCATCGACCTCCAGGGCCGGGTCAACCAGCCCTGCACCCGCGACAACACCAAGGAAAACTACCTCACCCCGATCGATCACCCCGTCACCGTCCGCCTCGTTGGCGCGGTGCCGGTCGGCGCCACCTGCGCCTGGTCGTTCGACGACGGCGACGGGCCGCAACAATCGACCTTCGACTGCGCCGAGCCGATCAATTTGCGCGTCCGCTACGGCAAGCAGACGGTCGCGACCGTCGACGTCTCGTCCGGCTCCGATCCGACCCAGCGCGTCCAGACCGAGATCCAGGTCCGCGACATCTTCGTCGCCGGCCTCGGGGACAGCATCGCCTCCGGCGAAGGCAATCCGGACCGGCCGCTGGCGCTGTCGGACGAAGGGTTTTGCTTCCGCTCCTATCTGGGCACCGCCGGCGCGCAGTACTACCGGCCGAGCCGCCACGGCTTCAAAGGCGGCCGCGCCTGCGAGGCGCCGGACACGCTGGCCAACTGGCAGCGTTACAGCGCGCTCTGGTTCAACTCGCCCTGCCACCGCTCGCTCTACAGCTACCAGACGCGCACCGCCCTCGCACTCGCCGTGCGCTACACCCACATCGCAGTGACCTACCTGCCGCTCGCCTGCACCGGTGCCAGCATCGGCGATGGGCTGCTCGGCTCGCAGCGCGCCCGCGAATGCCCGCCCGGCAAGACCGGTGTCTGCAACACCAGCGTGAACGCGCAAGTCGCCGAGTTGCGCGAGGCGCTCACCGCGGCGAAGAAGCGCCAGCCCGACCGCACGCTCGACCTCGTGCTGCTCTCTGTCGGCGCCAACGACGTCTATTTCTCCGGTCTCGTTGCCGACGTGATCGTCGAGACCGCGACCGAGCGCGCGCTGTTCCGCCGCTCCGGCGTGATGGCGAGCGTCGACGATTCCCGCGATGCGCTGGCGCGCGAACTGCCGCAGAACTTCGTCAAGCTGCGCGAGGCGCTCAAGCCGCTGGTCGGCGGCGACCTCTCGCATGTCGTCTATGTTTCCTACGCCAACCCCGCGCTCGCCGACGGCGGCGTGCCCTGCCGCGGCGGCCGGGCCGGCTTCGACATCCATCCGGCCTTCAACGCCGATCCGCAGCGCCTTGCCCGCGTCTCGACCTTCGTCGACACCGAGTTCTTGCCGCAGCTGAAGGGGCTCGCCACCTGCACCCGCGGCGCGCTGTGCCGCGATCCCGAAGCCGACCGCATGACCTTCGTCGATGCGCATCAGGCGGCGTTCGCCGATCACGGCTTCTGCGCCCATTCCGGCAACGACCCCGAATTCGACCGCAGCTGCTTTGCCGAGAACGGCCAGAGCTTCAATCCAGACATCGTGAGCGCGGCGAGCCAGCCGATGCTGTGCGGCCGCGGCGCCTCGGAATACCGCGCCTATTTACCCCGCGCGCGCTGGATCCGCGATGCCAATGACAGCTATTTTGCCGCGATGACCTATCCGCAGGGATTGCCGGCGGCGAGCCAGCCGACCGACATTCACGACGCCACCTGGGGCGTGCTCTCCGCCGTTTATGGCGGCGCGGTGCATCCGAGCGCGGAAGGGCATGCGGCGATGGCGGATGCGGCGCTGCCGGCCGCGAGCGCCGTGCTCGGGCTCGATGCCGTGCCGCCGGGCGTCACGCGCGGATTTCTGCCGCAGCTGTTGCCGAGCGCAAAGCAGTAGCGCGCGCGAAGACTCCTTTTGCGAGTCGTAGCCCGGATGAGCGCAGCGACATCCGGAGCCATCTCCCCGCATATCGCTTCGCTCATGCGGGCTACGCGCAACGTCCTCGCACCTCGGCAGCCCGGCTTGACCGGGCGATCCAGTACGCCGCGACGGCAGTCTTGAATCGAGGCTGCGGCGTACTGGATTCCCCGCCTTCGCGCGGAACGACAGCGGAGTGCTTGGTGCTCGCACATTCACTCCGCGCCAGCATCGTTCCCCGCTACTTGCCGTTTCATCAATCCAAAAACGGTATCGATCGATACCCCCTTGAGCTTGGACACTTTGCCGCGCGCGCCTCTAGGAGTCGGATCGAGGAAACATTTCGACTTGAGGAGGCGCCTGATGAGCGCAGTGGTGTCCGCAGCGGACGTGAGAAGGTCTCGCGTCAGGCTGTTCATCGTGACCATGTTGTTCCTGGTCACCACCGTCAATTATGCCGACCGCGCCACGCTGTCGATCGCAGGCCCCGCGCTGTCCAAGGAGCTGCATCTCGATCCCGTCGCCATGGGCTGGATCTTCTCGGCGTTCGGCTGGTCCTATGTCGCGGCGCAGGTCCCGGGCGGCTGGCTGCTCGACCGCTATGGCTCGCGCCTTGTCTATGCCTTCAGCATCATCGTCTGGTCGCTGTTCACGCTGATGCAGGGCTGGGTTGGCTTCCTCAGCGCCGGCACGGCTGTTGTCGTGCTGTTCGCGCTCCGCCTCCTTGTCGGCGTCGCGGAAGCGCCCTCCTTCCCCGCCAACGCCCGCATCGTCGCGGCATGGTTTCCGGGCAACGAGCGCGGCACCGCGTCGGCCTTCTTCAACTCGGGACAGTATTTCGCCACCGTGATCTTCGCGCCGCTGATGGGCTGGATCGCGCATGCCCATGGCTGGCGCTTCGTGTTCTTCGTGATGGGCGCGCTCGGCATCGTCATGGGCTTCGTCTGGCTCAAGACCATTTACGGCCCGAAGGAGCATCCTTCGATCAACGATGCCGAGTTCGACTACATCAAGGAAGGCGGCGCGCTGGTCGATCTCGACGCGCCCAAGAACGATCAGTTGCGCGAGCGTGCGCAAGAGGTCGGCTCCGGCTGGGACCACATCCGTCAGCTGCTCTCCAACCGCATGATGCTCGGCGTCTATCTCGGCCAGTATTGCATCAACACGCTGACCTATTTCTTCCTGACTTGGTTCCCGGTCTACCTGGTCAAGGAGCGCGGCCTGTCGATCCTGCAAGCCGGCTTCGTCGCGACGCTGCCGGCGCTGTGCGGCTTCATCGGCGGCGTGCTCGGCGGCATCATTTCCGATGCGATCCTGCGCCGGACCGGCTCGCTGACCATGGCACGCAAGATCCCGATCGTCGGCGGCATGCTGCTGTCGATGTCGATCATCGCCTGCAACTATGTCGACGGACAGGCGATGGTGGTCGGCTTCATGGCGCTCGCCTTCTTCGGCAAGGGCATCGGTGCGCTCGGCTGGGCGGTCGTCTCCGACACCTCGCCGAAGGAAGCCGGCGGCGTCTCCGGCGGCCTGTTCAACACCTTCGGCAATTTGTCCTCGATCACCACGCCGATCGTGATCGGCTACATCCTGGCCGCGACCGGCTCGTTCAACGGCGCGCTGGTGTTCGTGGGCCTCAACGCGTTGGTGGCGGCGTTCGCCTATCTCGTCATCGTCGGCAAGATCGAGCGGGTGACGCTCAAACGTTCCTCCTGAGGGCTCCCGATGGGAGCTTGACCAGGCAACTCAACGGCGGCCCAAAAAGCCGCCGTCTTTGTTTTGGGGATGATCGATGCTAGAAGTACCGGGGAAACGCCTTATCCATCTAAGGCATGTATCGATGTTCGACCTCAACCAGCTCCGCTGTTTCGTCACGGTGGCGGAGGAACTGCATTTCGGCCGCGCCGCGACGCGGCTGAACATGACCCAGCCGCCGCTGTCCCGGCAGATCCAGGTGCTCGAGCACATCATCGATGCGCCGCTGCTCGAGCGCACCAGCCGCTCGGTGCGCCTGACGCCGGCCGGGCGTAGCTTCCTGCCGGAGGCGCGGCGCATCCTCAAGCTCGCCGAAAGCGCCTCGCAAGTCGCCCGCCGCATCGCGCTCGGCAAGACCGGCTCGCTGAAGATCGGCTTCACCGCGGCCGCGGCCTATGGCTTCCTGCCCGAACTGGTCGCGGCCTGCCGCGCCAAACTGCCCGAGGTGGATTTCTCGCTGAAGGAGATGGTGTCGGGCGACCAGTTCGAGGCGCTGACGTCGGGCCAGATCGACGCCGGCCTGCTCAGGCCGCCGATCGCGCGGCCCGAGCTCACCAGCCGCCGCGTCGTCGCCGAGCCGCTGCTCGCCGCGATCCCGAAGAAGCATCCGCTGGCGAATGCCGACAGCATCACCATCAAGGATTTCGACGACCAGCCCTTCGTGATGTATTCGCCCTATGAGAGCCGCTACTTCCACGATCTCCTGGTGGCGCTTTTCACCCGTGCCGACGTGCTGCCGCGCTACGTCCAGCATCTCAGCCAGATCCACTCGATCCTCGCCATGGTGCGCGCCGGCCTCGGCCTTGCCATCGTGCCGGCGGCGGCGGCGAGCCTGAAGATTTCCGACGTGCGCCTGCGCCCGCTGAAGCTGCGCACGCGCGTCCCCGTCGAGCTGTTCATGGTCTGGCGCCGCGACGACGAGAATCCGCTGCTGTCGGCGCTGGTCAAAATCGCCGGCGAACTGGCCTCTGCGGAGCCATCCGAAGATTGATGCTGATTTCGCATCGGTCGATATAGGCTTTGGCTTGGACCCGCATCGAACGGTCTCCTAAACCACGGCGCATGGACGCGCAGCCTTCTGCTTGCGTCCTCCACAACACGCAATGAGGGAGCCGCGCCCATGAGCAAGATGACCCCGCAGGAAATGGCCCAGAAGATCGGATCTGGCCTCCTGTCTTTCCCCGTCACGCCCTTCAAGGCTGACTACTCCTTCGACGAGGCGACCTATCGCGCCAACATGGACTGGCTGTGCGGCTATGATGTCGCAGGCCTGTTCGCCGCCGGCGGCACCGGCGAATTCTTCTCGCTGACGCCGACCGAGGTCCCTGAAGTCGTCAAGGTCGCCGTCGACGAGACCAAGGGCCGCGTGCCCGTGCTCGCCGGCACCGGCTATGGCACCGCGATCGCCCGCGAGATCGCAATCGGCGCGGAGAAGGCCGGCGCGGACGGCCTGCTGCTGCTGCCGCCCTACCTCACCCACTCCGAGCAGGAGGGCCTTGCCGCCCATGTCGAGGCGGTCTGCGCCGCCGTGAAGATCGGCGTCATCGTCTACAACCGCGACAACGCGATCCTGCAGCCCGACACGCTGGCGCGCCTCGCTGAGCGCTGCCCGAACCTCGTCGGCTACAAGGACGGCATCGGCGACATCGAGCTGATGACCCGCGTCTACACCAAGCTCGGCGATCGTCTCACCTATGTCGGCGGCCTGCCGACCGCCGAGACCTTCGCGCTGCCCTATCTCGACATGGGCGTGACGACCTATTCCTCGGCCGTGTTCAACTTCGTGCCGGAATTCGCCACCAACTTCTACGCCGCGGTGCGCAAGCGTGACCACGCCACAATCCAGGCCGGGCTGAAGGACTTCATCCTGCCGCTGATCGCGATCCGCAACCGCAAGAAGGGCTATGCCGTCTCGATCATCAAGGCCGGCATGAAGGTGATCGGCCGCGATTCCGGCCCGGTCCGCCCGCCGCTCACCGACCTCACCGAGCAGGAGATCGCGGAAGTGACCGCGCTGGTGAAGAATCTGCCCGCCATCCGATCGACACAACAAGCGGCAGAATAGGACAACAACAGCGAGGAGCGAGCGATGGCCCTGACCGATATCTCTGGCGCACCTGTCGTCACGGCGATGCAGGTGATCCCGGTCGCGGGCCGCGACAGCATGCTCCTCAATCTGAGCGGCGCGCATGCGCCGTTCTTCACCCGCAACATCGTCATCCTCACCGACAATGCCGGCCATACCGGCGTCGGCGAGGTGCCGGGCGGGCAGAAGATCTGGCAGACGCTCCAGGACGCCCGCGATCTCGTGATCGGCAAGACCGTCGGCGCGCTCAACAACATCCTCGCCGACATCCGCACCGCCTTCGCCGACCGCGACGCCGGCGGCCGTGGCAAGCAGACTTTCGATCTTCGCGTCATGATCCACGCCGTCACCGCGATCGAATCCGCACTGCTTGATCTGCTTGGCCAGCATCTCAACTTGCCGGTCGCCGCGCTGCTCGGCGAAGGCCAGCAACGCAAGGGCGTCGAGACGCTCGGCTATCTCTTCTTCGTCGGCGATCGCCGCAAGTCCAGGCTCGACTACGTCAGCGGCGAGACCGGCAAGCCCGAATGGTTCGACCTTCGCCATCAGGAAGCGATGACGCCGGAGACCGTGGTGCGGCTCGCGGAAGCCACCCACGACCATTACGGCTTCGCCGACTTCAAGCTGAAAGGTGGCGTGCTGCGCGGCGAGCAGGAGATCGAGGCCGTCACCGCGATCGCAAAGCGTTTTCCGAACGCGCGCGTGACGCTCGATCCCAACGGCGCCTGGTCGCTCGACGAGGCGATCAGGCTCTGCAAGGACATGCACGGCATCCTCGCCTATGCCGAGGACCCCTGCGGCGCCGAGGCCGGCTTCTCCGGCCGCGAGATCCTGGCCGAGTTCCGCCGCGCCACCGGCTTGCCGACCGCGACCAACATGATCGCCACCGACTGGCGGCAGCTCTCCCATGCGCTGCGCCTGGGCGCGGTGGACATTCCGCTGGCCGATCCCCATTTCTGGACCATGCAGGGCTCGGTGCGGGTGGCCCAGACCTGCCGTGACAACGGCCTGACCTGGGGCTCGCATTCCAACAACCATTTTGACATTTCGCTGGCCATGTTCACCCATGTCGGCGCCGCCGCCCCCGGCACGGTCACTGCGATCGACACCCATTGGATCTGGCAGGACGGCCAAGCGCTCACCAGGGAGCCGCTCCGGATCAAGGGCGGCAAGATTGCAGTCCCGGACCGGCCGGGCCTGGGTATCGAAATCGACAGGGCCGCTATCGACGCGGCGCATGACCTCTACAAGCAGCATGGACTCGGTGCCCGCGATGACGCTATTGCCATGCAGGACCTGATCCCCGGCTGGACCTTTGACGACAAGCGTCCGTGCCTCGTGCGTTAAAATACTTCCTCGGAGGAAAAGATGACTGCGATCCTGAAGAACTTCATCGGCGGCGAATGGGTCGATGGCTCTGGCGTCACCAAGAACATCAACCCCTCCAACACCAACGACGTTGTCGGCGAATACGCCAAGGCCGACAAGGCGCAGACCGAGAAGGCGATCGCCGCCGCCAAGGCCGCCTTCCCCGCCTGGGCGCAGTCAACGCCGCAGGCGCGCTTCGACGCGCTGAACAAGATTTCCCTCGAGATCCTCGCCCGCAAGGAAGAGCTCGGCCGCCTGCTCGCGCGCGAGGAAGGCAAGACGCTGCCTGAGGGCATCGGCGAGGTCGCGCGTGCCGGCCAGATCTTTGCGTTCTTCGCCGGCGAGGCTCTGCGCCTGATCGGCGAAAAGGGCGCCTCCGTGCGTCCCGGCCTCGACGTCGAGCTCACCCGTGAGCCGGTCGGCGTCGTCGGCATGATCACGCCCTGGAATTTCCCGATCGCGATCCCGGCCTGGAAGATCGCGCCTGCGCTTTGCTACGGCAACACGGTGGTGTTCAAGCCGGCCGAGCTGGTGCCGGGCTCGGGTCATGCGCTGGCCGAAATCATCACCCGCTCCGGCATTCCCGCCGGCGTGTTCAACCTCGTGGTTGGCTCCGGCTCCGTGGTCGGCCAGACCCTGCTCGACCACCCCGATGTGGCCGCGATCTCCTTCACCGGCTCGGTGCAAACCGGACGCAAGATCGCGCAGGCCTGCGTGCTCTCGAACCCGATGAAGAAGTTCCAGCTCGAGATGGGCGGCAAGAATCCGCTGGTCGTGCTCGATGACGCCGACCTCAAGACCGCCGTCGAGGTCGCCGTCAACGGCGCCTATTTCTCCACCGGCCAGCGCTGCACCGCCTCCTCCCGCCTGATCGTCACCGAGGGCATCCACGACCGCTTCGTCGCGGCGGTGGCCGAGCGCCTGAACGGACTGTCGGTCGACGACGCGCTCAAGGCCGGCGTGCATATCGGCCCTGTCGTGGACCAGAGCCAGCTCGACCAGGACCTGCGCTACATCAAGATCGGCCAGGACGAGGGTGCCAAGCTGTCGTTCGGCGGCGAGCTGCTCAAGCGCGAGACGCCCGGCCACTACCTGCAGCCGGCGCTGTTCACCGAGGCCAACAACAACATGCGCATCGCGCGTGAGGAGATCTTTGGCCCGGTCGCCGCCGTCATCCGCGCCAAGAACTACGAGGAGGCGCTGGCGATCTCCAACGACACCGAGTTCGGCCTTGCTTCGGGCATCTGCACCACCAGCCTGAAATACGCCTCGCACTACAAGCGCAACAGCGAGTCCGGCATGGTGATGGTCAATCTGCCGACCGCCGGCGTCGACTATCACGTGCCGTTCGGCGGCCGGAAGGGCTCGAGCTACGGCGCCCGCGAGCAGGGCTCCTACGCGCGCGAGTTCTACACCACGGTGAAGACGGCTTATACGTTCCCGGGTTGACCGCGGGGAAGATATCGTAGGGTGGGCAAAGCGAAGCGTGCCCACCGCTTACGTTCGGTGTGAAGCATGGTGGGCACGGCGCGTTGCGCCTTTGCCCACCCTACGGCTTCGGAAGGCAGGCGCAGATGGACCAGGACGTCGCAGCGAAAGAGCAGCCCCGCTACATCAAGCTCAACGAGCGCGACAATGTCGCGATCGTGGTCAATGATTTCGGGCTTCCCGCCGGCTCCCGCTTTGCCAGCGGCCTGACGCTGCGCGCCTTCGTGCCGCAGGGGCACAAGACGGCGCTGGTCGACATCGCGCAAGATCAGCCGATCGTCCGGTATGGCGAGGTGATCGGCTACGCGCTCTCGCCGATCCTGGCCGGCGAATGGGTCGACGAGGCGCGCATTCGCATGCCGGATGCCCCCGACCTCGACAAGCTCGAAATCTCGACCGCCGTCCCCGCGCCGCTGCCGCCGCTCGAAGGCTTTACGTTCGAAGGTTATCGCAATCCGGACGGATCGGTCGGCACCAAGAACATCCTCGGCATCTCCTCCTCCGTGCAATGCGTCAAGGGCACGATGGAATACGCGGTGAAGCGCATCCGCGCCGAGCTGCTGCCGAAATACCCCAACGTCGACGACGTCGTGCCGCTAACGCATGCCTATGGCTGCGGCGTCGCGATCACCGCACCCGACGCGGTGGTGCCGATCCGCACGCTGCAGAACATCGCGCTGAACCCGAATTTCGGCGGCGAGATCCTGGTCGTCGGCCTTGGCTGCGAGAAGCTCGCACCGGAGCGGCTGGTGCCGGAAGGCGTCAGCGATGCCATCGTGCGGATGCAGGACGAAGCCTTCGACGGTTTCGGTGCGATCGTCGACGCGATCATGACCCAGGCGGAGGCGCGGCTGAAAATCCTCAACACGCGCACCCGCGAGACCTGCCCGGCGTCCGATCTGGTGATCGGCCTGCAATGCGGCGGCAGCGACGCGTTCTCCGGCGTCACCGCCAATCCTGCCGTCGGCTTCGCCGCGGACCTCCTGGTGCGCGCCGGCGCCACCGTGATGTTCTCGGAAGTGACCGAGGTGCGCGATGCCATCCAGCTGCTCACCCGCCGTGCCATCAACGCGGACGTCGGCCGCGCGCTGGTGCGCGAGATGGCCTGGTATGATTCCTATCTCGCCCGCGGCGGCGCCGATCGCAGCGCCAACACCACGCCCGGCAACAAGAAGGGCGGCCTCGCCAACATCGTCGAGAAGTCACTCGGCTCGATCGTGAAGTCCGGCTCGAGCGCCATCACCGGCGTGCTCTCGCCCGGCGAGAAGGCGACGCAGAAGGGCATGCTGTTCGCGGCAACCCCCGCGTCCGACTTCATCTGCGGCACGCTCCAGCTCGCCTCCGGCATGACTCTGCAGGTATTCACCACCGGCCGCGGCACGCCCTACGGCCTTGCGGCCGCACCCGTGATCAAGGTCGCGACCCGCAGCGAGCTTGCCCGCCGCTGGAAAGACCTGATCGACTTCGACGCAGGCCGCATCGCCACCGGCGAGAAGACCATCGAGGAGACCGGCTGGGACCTGTTCCGGCTCATCCTCGACGTCGCCTCCGGCCGCACCAAGCCATGGTCGGACCGCTGGGGCATCCACAATGATCTGACGCTGTTCAACCCCGCGCCGGTGACCTGAGGCCGCCAGCCGGCTTCACTGACCACCGATCAGGTGCATGTCATCGAGCGTGACAGGCAGGCTGCGCGTGATGAGATCCGCAATCGCCGCGCGCAGCCGTTCGCTCGAAGCCGGACCGTCAAATGTCCCGTCGATCGGCCCGCTGGGGCCTGCGATCCTCAGGGTCCCGGTGTTGTCGAGCGGCGCGGCCGCCCGCTTTTCGATCACATCGAACGTCTTGCCGTCGATGACGCGGACCTCATACAGCACGTGGATCAGGCCGTAGTCCGCAAGCAGCGTCCGGTATTCGGCGAGCCCGACACCCTCGACGTTGCGGCCGTTGCCGAGTTTCGATCTCGCGCGGGTAATGACGATGTACGCATCGAGTCCCTGGGGCGTGACATCGGTGCGAACCAGCTCCTTGAACGGATCGCTCCGCAGCAGATTGACGGGCGTGACCGCCGAATCCCGGATCGCGGCGAACGCGGCGCGGGTGTAGTTGACGGCCTGAACGCGATAGCGTGCGCCCAGCAGCCTGGTCGCCTGCTGGACGATCAGCTCGTCCAGTCCCCATGCACTGATCGAGGCGCTTTGCCCGGTGGAGCCGAGCTTGGTAAGGCCTGCCTGTGAAAGGCTCATCTCCTCGCCGATGGCGGAGACGATGCCGACCGTCTTGATCGCCTGAATCCGGCTCGCGCGGGTCTCGAACGCAGCGGCGGCGCCGAGGGCGACGCAAGCGGCTGCAAGGCCGAGCCATAGAAATGCAATGCGGCGCATGGCGGCTCATCGAATCCTGAAATCGAACGAGTAGGACGCTCCGATGCCGACGGTGGTTTGGTTCGACGATCCCCGCAGCTTCACCAGCGGACTGTCCGCGGCGTCGCCGAGCAGCTTCTCGTATTCGACATAGGCATGGACCTCCCACTGCGGATTGATGCGATAAGAGACCTGGCTGCCGAACCCGACCGAGTGCGCACCGCCTTTGGCATTGTACGTCGGCAATCCCGACACCAGTGCCTGCGCGGCATCGACGCCGAAATACGGCGCGGTCGCGTTGGTGCTCTTCCAGGCGAAGCGCGGGCCGGCCGAGATCGTCAGCCTTTGAATCAGCGGCACGATGACGTCCGCGGAGATGTCGGCGACGGTGCCGGTATGGCCACCCATGCCCTGGCGCAATTCGCTGCGCAGGCGGAGCCAGTCGACCGGATAATATTCGACGAAGCCGCCGAGCTCATAGGCGGCCTTGACGTCGCCAAGGCCCGTCAGCTCGGCATATTTGTCGGCCTTGCGCGAGGTGACGTATTTGAACGCAGGCCCTGCGCGAAAATTGCCGACGTCGAGCAGCGCGATGCTCGCGCTGTCGCGCGGGCCCCGAAACTGGTCGTTCGATCCGGCGCGGCGGATGGAGAAGATCGGGATCGGCATGAGCTTGCCGTTCTTCGATCCGACGAAATCCGGTGTGTACTCACCACCGATGCCGACCATGATCGTCCAATTGCCGGAGGGCGAAGGCAGCATCGGCAGCTCGAACGGCGGCGCCGGCAGCGTGAACGCGGTCTGCGCCGATGCGGATTGAGGGATCGCCATGATCGCGCCGAGTGCGGCGAGCAAGGTGGTCGTGAGCCGCACATTCACCGTGAGGCGAAGAGCGGCGTCGTCAAAATGCTTCATTACAGGGCCCCGGACCGGCCTTCCTGGCCTGGTCGACTCGTGTGGTTGGAGCTCCAGCATGTGGTCCGGCAAAATTGCCCCAAGATTGCAAGGCGACAACCACCGTCCCAAGATGCTCCCGGCGCGCATGAAGCGTGCGCCATCGAACCAACATTGCCCGAACATTGCCGGGAGGCATTCACGCGCCCAAACTTTGGCCGGCACTGCCGGTCACCCCACTCGCATCTGCCTTTTATTCGCCAAGCTCGCTGCCTTTATGGGAACCCTGCGCAGGAGCCGAAACGCCAGACTTCGGCCAGGGAGCGTCACGCTCGGGGATTTGTTGCCCAGCAGAGTCAAGGACGACCCGCGTGCGTTCCCTCGTAATCGAAGACGAACCGCAGATCGGCGCCTATGTCAGCCGCCTGCTCGGGCAATTGCACGGAATCGTCGACCTCGTTGGCTCGATTGCCGATGCCCGCCAGGCGCTCGACAATTTCAAATATGATCTCGCCATCATCGACCGCATGCTGCCCGACGGCGATGCGCTCCAGGTGGTCACGGCCCTGAGCCAATCCCCGGACCGGCCCGCGATCATCATGCTGACGTCCAAGGACGCCAAGGAAGACGTCGTCGAGGGTCTCAACGGCGGCGCCGACGACTATCTCGGAAAACCGTTCGAGCCGCAGGAATTGATCGCGCGCGTACGGGCGGTGCTGCGGCGGCCCCGGCTGCTCGCCCCTTCGGTGCTGTCGCTCGGCAATGTGGAGCTGCATCTCGGAAGCAACGAGGCGGTGGTTGCCGACACCAGGATCCTGTTGCGGCGGCGCGAGGCACTGATCCTGGGAGCGCTGTTGATGCGGCGCGACCGCGTCATCACCCGCGCCGCCCTGATCGAGGAGATTTACGGCTTCGACGACGAGATCGAATCCAACACGCTCGAAGCGCAGGTCTCGCGCCTGAGGAAGAAATTGCTCGAGCTCGGCGGCGACGTCGAGATCCGCAGCATGCGGGGCATCGGCTACATCCTGCGGCTGGCAACGCCGCGATGAGGTCGATCGCCCATACGTTTGCGTTTTCGCTCGGCATCGCCGCGACGACGATCTTCCTGATCATGGTCGCGATCTTCGTCTCGCGGTACCCGATGGAGGAACGCGAGTTCAGGGCGTGCCGGGTCGTGGCCGCCGTTCTCGATCGCGCCACTGTTATCGATGGGCAAAACCTGACGGTGCGCCCCACTCCCGCGCTCGAAGAGCTGAAGGCGGACAGTCCAAACCTCTGGTACGTCGTCTCCGTCGGCAATCTTGTCAGCGAGTACGGCAGCGAGCACCGGCCACAGCTACCCTTCGCCTTTCCCTATCGCGGGCCTGTCGGCTTGTCCGTCTTCAGCACACCCGACCAGAACAGCACGTTCTGTCTCGCGGTTGCGCAACGGGGCGCCTTGCGGCTCACGACGATGGTCGGCGAGCCTCAGGTCCGCTTCGGCCGGCTCGCAAGAAGCTTCCTCGCCCGCAGCTTCTTTTCGATCCTCGTGGTAGCGCTGGCCTTTGCGGCCACCGTCGCGATCGGGTCGGCGCTTGCTGCGCGTTTCGTCTCACGCGGCATCGAGCGGGTCGCGCGTCGCGCCCTCGCGATCGATCCATCGGCCCCGCAGGGCCTGATCTCGCTGTCCGAGGTCCCGCGCGAGCTGAAGCCGCTGGTCGAGGCGCTAAACCGCGCCTTCGGCGAGATCGATGCCTATATCAGGATGCAACGCCGCTTCCTCGGCAATGCCGCCCATCAGCTCCGCACGCCGCTGACGCTGCTGCGTGCGAAGGTCGAAGACGTACCCGAGCCTGCCCTGAAGGCCGAACTGGTGCGCGATATCAGGCGCCTGACTTCGCTGGTCTCCGCGATGCTCGATCTGGCGCGGCTGCAAAACCATGCGATCGAAAAACGGCCGATCGATCTCGCCCAGATCACGCTGGACGTGCTCGCCGATTTCGGCCCCTCGGCACTGGACGCCGGCATCGAGCTCGCGCTGGAACAGGCCGAGAAAGGTCCGCTCCTGGTGCAGGGCGTGGACGCCGCGATTCGCAGCGCGCTCGCCAATCTCGTCGGCAACGCGCTCATCCACGCCCGTGGCGCACGACGCATCGTCGCCACGCTCGGCCGCGACGGCATCTCGATTGACGACGACGGCGCAGGCCTGCCGGACGGCGTGGAGCACGGGCTGACCGAGCCGTTTCAGACCGGCAACACTGCCGGCGATGGCGCGGGCCTCGGCCTGTCGATCGTCCGCGAGATCATGGCCGCGCACGGCGGCGAGCTGGTCATCGCCTCCACGCCTGGCCGCGGCACGAGCATGAGCCTGCGCTTTCCGATAGCCGTAGCGCCGAGCAGGTCTCCACACATGGATCTGCAAGCGGGCTGACCGCGAGCTGCGCCGGTCAATCCGCGAAACCGTCCGGAAACACTGGCGCGAAAAACTTCTTTCTCGTTTCGTCGTTGCGCATCAAGCAATCAATATGTTCGCCGACGGCCACGGGAATGTTCTCGCACAAGCGAACCTGTTCCGGCATCGAGACGACCAAACCTCCGATTGACATCTTCAACGGAGATTTTCCAATGCGTGTTCTCACAATGATTGCCGTCGCCAGCGCCGTGATTGCGAGCTCGACCGTTGCTTTCGCCAGCGAACTTCCGACTTACGAAGTGAAATCGTTGCCGATCTCGGCGACGCAGGTGCAGGTGCTCGGCGGCGCCGGCGTCGAAGAGCAGTCGGCCGCGCCCTCGATGATCGTCGCCGGCATGCCCGCCTCGCCGGCGCAGGTTTCGGTGCTGTCGCCGCGCGTCAAGCAGCTCGCGAGCGCAGGTTCGGGCAGCGAAGCGCGCTGAGCCTTTCGCGTCGCTTGCGGCGCCTGCATCCGATGCGGGCGCCGTCAGCGTTTTCAGGTCATGCTGCCCGGCATGAAGCAGCGCACGCGCGGATGGCCGTCGATATAGTGCTTCCACACCATGGTGCGGCCGATCTTGTTCGGCACGGTGATCACGGCACCGTCAGGCACCACGACCCATTCGTCGTCGATGCGGACGCGGAAGCGGCCGCGATCGGACTCCCAATCGACGTCGGCAATGACGTAACCGTCGGCGTCGGTGCAGCACTGGCCGAACTCGCTGTGCAGGCTTTCGAACCAGGGTTTTAGCGGCGAGTTGGCGTAGCGCCCGTCGTCGCGCGCCAGCGCCGAATTGGTGAGCAGAACCGTCAACCCCAGCAGCACGGCGGCACACTGTCTTGCAGGTCTCATGTCGTCTCCGCGGTCGAAGTGATCGCCGCGAGGCAAACGCTGCCGTCTGCCCACAGCACCGCGCACGGCAGGCATGGAGACGGCGACTCGCTCCCCAGCAGCTTTGCGGACAGCTATGCAAATCCGGCGCCAGCGCGCATTCCGGGGAACTACTGGAGCAGGCGGGGCACGCATTCGCCTTTCGGCGAACGTCGCCGCGAAGACCGTCTGCTCGTGCGGGGAATGACCGTGACCGGAAGCTACCGCCGATCAGCCAGCTCAGAGCTCGAGCCTACTGCTTGGGCGCCGGCGCCATCATCGTGCCGCCGCTCTTCTTCGTCGGTGCCGGCGGCTTGGTGGCCGCGGCTTGCGCAGGCAGATATTTCGCAACGATGGCAGGATCGACCTGGGCGATGTTGGTGTCAGGCAGGCGCGTCCAGGCCTCATCCTTGCCTAGCAGGGCGATGCCGAGATAGCCGCGCAGGGTCAGGGTCTGGCCGTCAGGACTGACCTTCATGTTGGCCTTCCAGATCTGGCCGTCGCGCGGATTGAGCACGTTGCCGCCTTCGTACTTCAATCCGTCGCGCTTCATGTTGCGGACGAAGGAGATGCCGAGCACCGGCGCATTCTTGCGATCGTCGGTGCACTTGCTGCAGATCTCGTTCGGATCGTCGCCGGGCCGCGGGAAGGTCTTTGCGATCACGCCTTCGAAGATGCCGTTGTGGTCGATGAAGAGAAACCATCCGACCGTCTTGCCGTCCTCGACCTTCTGCCAGAGGCCCGCCGCCGTGGGCTCGGCGATTTGTGCCGCAGACGGCGTCACCGTCGCGAGCGACAATGCGAGCGCGAGGAAGGGAAGCAGCCGAGAGCTGGAAAAAATCCGCATTAGATCACCTTGTTATTCCACGACCGGAATGGCCGCAGACTACGGCGATTTCGCGAACGGTTCCAGCGCCAGAAACATGGGGCATCCCCTCCCCACCCTGCCGCCGTCAGTTGACACCGAGCTTCTTTTGCAGGCTGGAGGACGAGGTCGTGTACTGGAACACGAGCCGCTTCTCCGGATAGACGTAGCGATGGGCTTTTTGCGACATCAGCGCGCCCTCGTGGAAGCCGCACAGGATCAGCTTGATCTTGCCGGGATACGTATTGATGTCGCCGATCGCGAAGATGCCGGGAACATTGGTCTCGAACGCGGACGTCTCGACCGGCACCAGATTGTTCTCCAGCGCGATGCCCCAATTCGCGACCGGGCCGAGCTTCATGGTCAGCCCGAAGAACGGCAGCATGGTGTCGCAGGCAATGTCCGTGACGCTGTTGTCGTTGCCCTTGATGGTGGCGCCGGTGAGCTTGCCCTCAGTGCCGGAGAGCGCCGTGACCTGGCCGAGCCGGAGATCCATCTTGCCGCCGGCAACCAGCGCGCGCATCTGCTCGACGCTGTGGGGCGCGGCGCGAAACTCGTCGCGCCGGTGCAACAGCGTGATGCGCTTCGCAATCGGATGCAGATTGAGCGTCCAGTCGAGCGCGGAATCGCCGCCGCCGACGACCAGCACGTTCTTGTCGCGGAACGTCTCCATCTTGCGCACGGCGTAATGGACTGAAGTGCCTTCATAGGCCTCGATGCCCGGCACCGGCGGGCGCTTGGGCTGGAACGAGCCGCCGCCGGCTGCGATCACCAGCACCTTGCATTCGAACACCTTGCCCGCATCGGTGGTGCAGCGAAAGGCGGGATCGCCGATCTTCTCCACGGTCTCGACCATCTCGCCGAGATGGAAGGTCGGATGGAACGGCTTGATCTGCTCCATCAACGCGTCGGTGAGGCCCTGCCCCGAAACCTGCGGAATGCCGGGAATGTCGTAGATCGGCTTTTCCGGATAGAGCTCGGCGCACTGGCCGCCGACCTTGTCGAGGATGTCGACGAAATGCGCCTTCATGTCGAGAAGGCCAAGCTCGAAAGCGGCGAACAGACCGCAGGGGCCGGCGCCAATAATCAGCACATCGGTTTTGATCACATCGCTCATGTCGTCTCTTTATCGGTCGTTATCGGTTGGACGCGCCCGGCGGGCAGAGGTGACCCTGCCTGTCTAGCCAACGGGGATGGATCAGGGAAGGCATAAAAGCGGGAGCGCCCCGCAGCCGCGCCCACTTGCCGGGGCAAAATAACTGGGCTGTAACGAGGAAAGATATGACGGAGATCAATCGGTGAACGCACCAAGCCGCCTCGATACGACGCCGCGCCTGGAGGACTATCCCTACCGCCTCAGCGACAACGTCCGCTTCGGCGATCTCGATCCCAACCAGCACGTCAACAACGCGGTCTACGCCACCTATTTCGAGACCGGCCGCGTCACGCTGATGAAGCTGCCGGAGTACGGACTGACGCCGCCAGGGCTCGCCTGGATCATGGTGCGGCTCGACATCCACTTCCGCGCCGAGCTGCACTGGCCGAACACGATCGAGCTCGGCCTAGGCGTAGTGAAGCTCGGACGGACGTCAGTGACCTTCGAGCAGGTCGTGTTCTCGCAAGGAAAGTGCATCGCCTCGGCGATGTCGGTCGGGGTCATGCTCGACGAGGCGACGCGGCGGCCAGCGCCGCTCAGCGCGGAGATCGTCGAGAAGCTCAGACCCTGGCAAAAGCGCGGCATCGAGGTCGCGACGCCGAACATATAGTTCAGTTCGGAAGAGGCAGGCCAGTAAGGATCAGGCTTGTCAGGATCAGGCTTGGCGTTCCGGCGTCGTCACGACGAGACCGTCGAGATCGTCGGAGACCTTGATCTGGCAGGACAGGCGCGAATTCGGGCGCACGTCGAAGCCGAAGTCAAGCATGTCCTCTTCCATCGGCGTCGGGCTGCCGACCTTCTCGCGCCAGGCTTCGTCGACATAGACATGGCAGGTCGCGCAGGCGCAGGCGCCGCCGCATTCGGCCTCGACGCCGGGAATGCTGTTGCGGATCGCGGCTTCCATCACGGTTGCGCCGTTCTCGATTTCCACCGTGCGGGTTTCGCCCTTGTGGTCGACAAAGTGAATCTTGGCCATGTGTGCTCGTGCTGCCGCGGTGCTGGGAATGAAGGAGGGTCCGGGCTGTCCTATAACGGGTCGATCAGCCGGGCGCCATAGGGTTTTCAGCCGAAGTGAATCCCGCTTTGCGGGAAGAAAACGCGTCAAAACAAGAGACTAGAGTCCGGCTCGGCCGCGTGGCCTCAAGGCTTCAGCATCGCCTCGATGGCGGCGCGAGCCTCGGTCACCGCCTCTTTCAGCGCGGCGAAAGCGTGGCGCTGGTCATGGCCGGTCTGGACCGCGATCTCCAGGCTTGCGGCCGCATCCGCCACCGCAAAAGCGCCGATCCCGCGCGCCGAGCCCTTGAGCTTGTGGGCCAGAGCGCCCGCCTCGGCCGGCAGCGCCGCCATCGCCGCGATCAGGCGGACCGCCTGCTCGGCGAACATGGCCAGCACTTCCTGTTCCAGCTCCGCGTCGCCGAGCGTCATCCGGGAGAGATGGTCGAGGTCGAGCGGGCTGTCGATGGGTGCAAGCGGGGGCGAGGGCATCCAGTCCATCCGTTGCAGTTCAGGCGTCATGGCGCAGGCCCCGGCATCGCGCGACGGTTCCGCCGGTCCGGCGGTGAATTGACCTCACCCAAGCATGGAAATGGTTAACGAAATGTTCGGGGTCGGCGACGCAGTTCCGCCGGTTTATTGACGAAAAGTTGCCGCAATCAGCCGAGTCCAGTGGAGAATTGCATTTATTGCTAAGGCGTTACGGCCCGATCCTGTTAACGATGATTAAGAATGTCTTAATCGCGGGCATTTCATTCGCGACGCTCTGCCAATAGGATGTTGCGGAAATTGGCGGACAAGCCGTCCGGGTGGGGACGGCTCGGAGATCCGCGCAAGCGGCATGATCCGGTCTGTGGGCTTGCGCACGCAGCGCGCAGGGCTCGCGGGGGGACGCGTACAAGTAACGAGGGCTCGGACTGAACATGGCGAACACTCCGAAAAAGGTCAAAGACCCCACAGAAGTTGCGCTTTCTGCGATCCAGGAAGCCCTGAACATCAGCGACACGGCTGCCGACACCAGCCGCAACGCCGCGATGCGCAACGAAACCGCGCCTTCGGTGGCGCCGCCGCCCCCGATCTTCGACGAGCCGAGCTTCGAGCCGCGCCCCGCCGCCAACGAACGTTCGACCGTGTTCGACCCGGTCGAGGAGCCGCGCTCATCGCGCCGCGCCGCCAATGACGACCGCGAGACCATTGGCCAGCTGCTCCAGGCCCTGCAGAAGGGCCGCCCTGCCCGCAACGTCTACACCTTCGCCACCATCTTCGCCGGCGTCTGGCTCGCCGCCTGCGCCGCGCTGACCTTCGGCTTCCTGCCCTCGATCCAGGCCGCCATGGGCCAGAGCGGCGGCGTGCTCGTCATCGCCGGCCTGGTTGCGATGTTCTTCGCGCCGATCATGCTGTTCTACTTCCTTGCGAGCCTGGTCTGGCGCGGCCAGGAAATGCGCATGATCGCGCAGGCGATGGCGCAGGTTGCGATCCGCTTCTCCGAGCCCGAGGGCTCGGCCTCCGATTCCATGGTCACCGTCGGCCAGGCCATCCGCCGCGAGGTCGCGGCGATGGGCGACGGCATCGAGCGCGCCATCGCGCGCGCCGGCGAGCTCGAGACGCTGGTTGCCAACGAGGTTGCCGCGCTCGAACGCGCCTATTCCGACAACGAAGTGCGCATCCGCGCCCTGCTGCAGGACATCGCGCATCAGCGCGACAATCTGGTCGGCCAGGCCGAGCAGGTCCGCAGCGCCATCTCCGGCGTGCAGATCGATTTGCGCCACGACATCGCGCTGATCTCTGATGCGATCGCCTCGCGCGTCGACGAGGTCGCCAAGTCCATCACCGGCGCGCTGGAAGAGCGCGGCGCCCACATCACCAGCGCGCTGAGCAATGCCGGCGACAACATGATCCTGGCGCTCGGCGAGCGCGGCGGCGACCTGCTCGACCGCCTCGAGGAAGCCAGCAACGAGACCACGCGCGCCGTGCTCGATGCCAGCGAGCGGCTGACCACCAGCCTCAACTTCAAGACCGGCCACGTCCACGACGAGTTCGTCGACCTCGCCGACCGCGTCCACGAGATGCTCAACGAGCGCATCGACCGCATCACCGGCGAGTTCGAGCAACGCTCCGCCGCGATCGTCGACGGCATTTCCGAGCGCACCGAGCAGGTGCACGACAGCCTGAAGAATTCCTCGGATTCGCTGCTGCTCGAGCTCGAGCTGCGCTCCAACGACCTCTCCGCCAAGATCGACGACGCCGGCAACCGCCTCGCCGGCCAGATCCTGACGAGCGGCGACAAGGCGAGCGAGGCGCTCGACGCCACCGTCAACACCCTCGTCGCCAAGGTCGTCAGCCAGACCGAGACCGCGCACGACTCGCTGTCGCTGCAGATGAGCGCGTTCGACGAGCTGGTCAGGAACCAGGGCACCGAGCTGGTCGAGAAATTCGCCCGCGACAGCGGGACGCTGGGTGCGCTGATCACGCGCCACATCTCCGAGTTCGACCGCACCGTGAAGACCTTCGGCGGCGAGATCGTCGAGCGCATGGGCCAGCGCACGCAGGACATCCACGAGTCGCTGAAGACCTATGTCGAGAATTTCGACACCCGCTTCACCGCCAATGGCGGCGAGATCACGGCCGTGCTCGACCAGCGCCTGGTGCAGTTCGAGACCACGGTCGGCGAACGCGTCAACCACCTCGACGCCTCGCTGAACAGCAAGATCGCCAGCCTCGACGGCACGATCGATGGTCACCTCAAGACCTTCGACGAGCAGCTCGTCGGCCGCGTCGCCGCACTCGAACAGTCGTTCGACACCCGCGCGCAATCCATGACCGAGACCATCGACGGGCGCATCAACACGCTCGCGACCTCGCTGACCGACGGCGCCGCGCAGGCGATCCAGTCGATCGACTCCCGCCTCACCCACCTCACGACGTCGCTGACCGGCGGTGCTTCGCAGGCCATCGAAACCATCGATGCGCGCCTCAACCATCTCACGAGCTCGCTGACCGGCGGCGCCTCGCAGGCCATCGAGACCATCGATGCGCGCCTCAACAACCTCACCACCACGCTGACCGATGGCGCCTCGCAGACCATCCAGTCGATCGATACCCGCCTGACGCACCTCACGACGACGCTGACCGGCAATGCGACGCAGGCGCTCGAGTCGATCGACTCCCGCCTCACCTACCTGACCACCGCGGTCACGAACGGCGCCTCGCAGGCCGTGCAGTCGATCGACACGCGCCTGACCCTGCTGACCTCGACCCTCACGGACGGCACCGCGCAGGCGATCGAGGCGGTCGACCGCCGCATCACCGGCGTCACCGAGATCATCGACGGCCGCAGCACGCACCTGACCGACACGGTCACGGCGCGCTTCCAGGAAATCCACCAGGTCATCGAGACCCGGGTCGGCTCGGTCGCCAGCGACATCGACGTGCGCGTGGCACAGTTCGAGGACCTGCTCGGCTCGCGCGTCGAGGCCGTCGCAGGCCGCATCGAAAGCAGCGGCCGCCAGGCCAGCGAGGACATGATGTCCCGCGCCGAGATGATCTCGACCGCGATCCGCTCGCATGTCGAGGACGCCGAGCGCTCGCTCACCAACCTCGTCGTCAACACCAGCGAGACGATCCAGACCGGTGCGCGCACCGCCCAGCAGTCGCTGATGACGGTCTCCTCCGACGTCAACGCCCAGCTCAAGATGACCTCTGCCGAGGTCGAGCGCGCGCTGACCGCGGTCGGCACCGGTTCGGCGAACTCGATCCTCAGCAGCGCCCGCGAGGCGCAGTCGACGCTGGTCGCAGCCTCGGGCGAAGCCTCCAACCAGATCAAGGGGCTCGCGGCCGACGTCGAGCGTACGCTGTCGGCGGCAGGCTCCGCCACCGCAGCCTCGATCCTGGCCGGCGCCCGCGAGGTGCAGACCACCCTCGTCACGGCGTCCTCGGACGCGGCCAACCACGTCAAGACGCTCACCGCCGACGTGCAGCGTTCGCTGTCGCTGGCCGGCTCCACCACGGCGGAATCGATCACCGCCGGCGCCCGCGATGCGCAGAGCGCGCTGATCGCGGCCTCGGCCGAGACCGCCAACCAGATCAAGGCGCTGTCCTCGGACGTGCAGCGCTCCCTGACGATGGCCGGCACCTCGACCGCCGAGACCATCATGAGCGGCGCCCGCGAAGCCCAGAGCACGCTGGTTACGGCCTCCTCGGATGCGGCGAGCCAGGTCAAGTCGCTCGCGGCCGAAGTGCATCGTTCGCTCTCGCAGGTCGGCCAGTCGACCGCCGAGACGATCACCACCAGCGCCCGCGACGCCCAGAGCACCCTGCTCTCCGTCTCGGCCGAGCAGACCAGCCAGGTCCGTTCGCTCGCGGCCGAGATGCAGCGCGCGCTGGCGACCGCCGGCGGCGCCACCATCGAGGCGCTCACCAGCGGCGTGCGCGAGGCCCAGGGCTCGCTGATCTCCGCCTCGACCGACGCGGCCAGCCAGATCAAGTCGCTGACCACGGACATCGAGCGCACGCTGACCGCGGTCGGCGCCGACACCGCCTCGACCATCCTCAACAGCGCGCGTGAGGCCCAGACCTCGCTGACGTCGACCTCGGCGGACGCCGCGAGCCAGATCCGCACGATCTCGACCGAGATCGAGCGGACGCTGAGCGCGGCCACCGCGAACGCGACCAACGACATCCAGACCAGCGCGCTCAACGCCCAGAACGCGCTGATATCGGCCTCCAACGAGGCGAGCTCGCGGGTCAAGTCGAGCTCGTCCGACGTCGAGCGTTCGGTGCTCGCCGCCAGCTCGAGCTTCGGCCAGGCCATGACCGGCAAGACCGACGAGATCGTCACCTACGTGCAGCAGCAGGCCGACCGCCTGTCGAACATGATCGACGCCAAGCGCGGCGCCCTGGTCGACGCGATCGGCTCCAAGACCAGCCAGCTCACGCTCGACATCGACCGCGTCACCTCGGACGCGCTGAAGTCGATCGAGACGCGCGGCCAGGCCTTCTCGCAGACCATGATGGGCAACGGTTCGGAAGTCGCCCGCACCATCAACGCGGCGAGCGAGATCGCCACCGGCGCGGTCGGCAAGTCGCTGAAGGACCTCGAGCAGGCCTCGCGCGCGGCGATCGACCAGTCGCGCCAGGTCTCGATCGCGGCCGTCACCGAGATGCAGGAGACCAGCAAGATCCTGCGTACCGACACCGTGGCGCTGTTCGAGCGCCTGCGCGAAGGCAACATCCTGCTTCAGGAGGTGCTGACCGGTGCGCACGACAACCTCAACTCGCTCGAGCGGGCGCTGGTGACGCGCGTCGCCGACTTCGTCTCGGCGATGAACGACGTCACCTCGCGCAACGGCGCGGCGACCCAGAACCTGGAAGAGCAGCTCAACGTCTTCAACAGCAAGACCACGAAGGCGCTCCAGGATCTCGGCGAGCTGTCGACCCAGTTCGACGCGCACGGCAAGGCCTTGGTCGATGCCGCGCAGGTCGTCGAGCAGAGCAACAAGAACACCACGGCCTCGCTCGCCGAGCGCAAGCAGGCGCTGGAATCGCTCGTCACCACGATCGACCTGCGTACCGCCGATCTCGACCAGCGCCTGTCGCGCTTCACCGGCCTGCTCGATGAATCGCTGGCGGCCGCCGAAGAGCGCGCCCGCGACATCGCCCGCGTCGTCGCCGAGACCGCCGGCGCAGGCTCCGCCGCGATCACCCGCCAGTTCGAGGCGGTGCGTGCGGCCTCCGAAGAAGAGCACCGCCAGACCATCGAGGCCATGCACGACATCTACCGCCAGACCACGGACGAGGCGGATACGATGTTCAAGCAGTCGACCGAGAAGTTCACCAACCTCGTCTCCAGCATGAAGCAGATGGCCTTCGAGATGCATAACGAGCTCGAAGCCACCCGCAACGAGCTGCGCCGCGGCGTGCTCGAGATGCCGCAGGAGGCCGCCGAGAGCACTGCGCAGATGCGCAAGGTGATCGTCGACCAGATCGAGGCCCTCGCCGAGCTCAACCGCATCGTGGCCCAGCATGGCCGCGGCCTCGACGTCACCACGACGGGCCGCGCCTCCGTCGCCGTCCAGCGCCAGGAGGAGCCGATCATGGCGGCTGCGGGCGGACGTAGCGCCGAGACCCGCATGCGCGACACCGGCAGCGCTTCCACGCTGCCGCCGCCGGACCTCGGCATGCCGGCCGCGCGCCGCACCGACGCACCGCCGGTCGCGCCCGCCGGTAACGACCAGGGCCGTGACGGTTGGCTGTCGGACCTCCTCAACCGCACGGACGCCAATCAGGGCGCCCCGACCGGCCGTGAGGCTCCGCGTGGCCGCGCCGCACCCGCGCCGCAGCCGCAGGCGCCGCAGGCAAGCAGCAATCCGCTGGAATCGCTGTCGCTCGACATTGGCCGGCTGATGGACCGCAACCTCGCTGCCGAGATGTGGGACCGCTACCAGCGCGGCGAGAACAAGGCCTTCACCAAGCGCCTCTACACGCCCGCCGGCCAGAAGGCCTTCGACGAGGTCGCCCGCAAGTACCGCGCCGACCGCAACTTCAAGGGCACGGTCGACCGTTATGTCGCCGAGTTCGAGCGCCTGCTCGACGAGGTCGCCCGCGACGGCCGCGGCCCGCAGGAGCTGCGCAGCCACCTGACCTCGGAGACGGGCCTGGTGTACACGCTGCTCGCCCACGCGGCGGGCCGGCTGGGATAATCGGCAAGCCGATCGCAAACGAGAAAACGGAGGCCTTTCGGCCTCCGTTTTTGTTTGAACGTTGGGAAGCTCAATTGCCGGCGGGCTGACCGAACGACAGCCGCTCGGCGAGCACGGCCGCCTGGGTGCGCGACCCCACGCCGAGCTTGCGCAGGATGGTCGAGACGTGGCCCTTCACCGTCTGCTCGGCGATATCGAGCTCGCCCGCAATCTGCTTGTTGAGCTTGCCTTCCACGATCATCGCGAGAATTCGCAGCTGCTGCGCCGAGAGCGTGGCCATGCGCGCGGCGAGCTCGATGTCGGCGCTCTGGATCGAGCCGCGGCCACCGACATTTGGCGGCATCCAGATCTCGCCGGCGAGGATCTTTGTGATCGCATCCGCCATCTCGGGCAGGCTGAGCGATTTCGGAATGTAACCGGATGCGCCATAGGCGATGGCGCGGCGGATGGTGGCGGCGTCCTGCCGGGCCGAGATGATCGCGACCGGCACCGTCGGGAACTGCGCCGACAGGATGAACAGCGCGGCAAAGCCCTGGATGCCCGGCATGCTCAGATCCCAGAGGATCAGGTCGATCTCGTCGGACTGGGCCGCGAGCACATTCAGCGCCTCGTCCAGCGACTGGCAGGCGACGATGTCGAGATCGGGCAGCACGGTCGACAGCGCGCTGCGGAGCGCGGCCTGCACCAGCGGGTGGTCGTCGCCGATCAGGATGCGCATCGTCAGGGAGTCTCCGGTTTCGTGCCGAACTGCCGGCTCAGGGCTTCGCCGCCGAGAAAGCGCCGCAGGGCCGCCGGCTTGACCGGCTTCGACAGGATCTCGCAGCCGCGCGCCCTCGCCGCCTGGCGCACCGCCTCGCTGCGATCGCCGGTGACGACCAGCGCGCGGACCTCGCGTCCCGCCTTCTGCCTGAGATTGTCGAGAAAGTCCAAGCCGTTGCAGCCGCCGTCGAGATGGTAGTCGAGCAGCACGACGTCTGGCAGGACGGTCGCGGCCGCGTCCATCGCCGCGGTGGCGTCGGCTGCGACCAGCACGTGATGCCCCCAGCCGCCGAGCAGCGCGGAGAGGCCGTCGAGGATGGTCGCGTCATTGTCGAGGCACAGGATGGTCAGAGCGCGTTCCGCCGATGCCGGCGCGGCCATCGCAGGGTTGCTCTGAAGCGGCCGGCCCGGTCCGTGCGCCAGCGGCACCGTGACGGCAAAGCACGAACCTTGTCCCGGGCGCGACCGGACATCGACGGCGTGGTCCAGCAGCCGCGACACGCGCTCGACGATGGCGAGCCCGAGGCCCAATCCCTTCTCCACCCCCGGCGCGAGGCGCTGGAACTCCTCGAAGATGCGCTTCTGGTCTGCCGCCGCGATTCCGACGCCGGTGTCCCAGACCTCGATGCGCAGCGCCTCTCCGCGCCGCCGGCAGCCGAGCAGGATGCGTCCCTTGGGCGTGTAGCGAAGCGCATTCGACAGCAGGTTCTGCAGGATCCGGCGCAGCAGATGCGGATCGCTGCGCACCGCAAGGCCGCAATCGACGACGCGGAAGGCGATCCCGCGCTCGCGCGCCATCGCCGAGAATTCGACGTTCAACTGCACGAAGAGATCGGAGATCGGAAAGTCGGATATCTCGGCGCGCACGGCGCCGGCATCATAGGAGGAGATGTCGAGCAGCCGGTCGAGCACGTGCTCGGTCGATCGTAGCGCCGTAACCGCGCTGCTCGCGAGGGTCCGCTCCTTGTCGGCGTCGTCAGCGCGCGACGGAGCGCTCAGGCTCTCGTCGAGCGCGGACAGAAACAGACGGGCCGCATTCAGCGGCTGCAGCAAATCGTGGCTGGCCGCGGCCAAAAAGCGCGTCTTGCCGAGATTGGCCTGCTCGGCTTCGGCCTTCGCCTGCTCGAGCGCCTCGGTGCGCTCGCGGACGCGCAGCTCGAGCCCCTCATTGGCGCGTCGCAAGGCCTCGGCGGCACGGTGACGCTCGGTGACGTCGGTATAGGTCGAGACGTAGCCACCCTCGGCGACGCGGTCGTAGACGATCTCCAGCACCGTGCCGTCCGGCCGCTTGCGCTCGTAGAGATAAGGCCAGCGCTGCGTGGCGACGTCACGGTTGACCAGAAGCGCGGCGAATTCGGATGCGGCATATTCGCCGCGCTCGACATTGAAGGCGATGAGATCCACCAGCGGAAGCCCCACGCGCACGAAGTCCGGCGGCAGATCGAGCAGCGCGATGAACCGACCGTTCCAGGCTGTGATGTTGAAATCGGCGTCGAAGGCGCAGATGCCCTGCGGTACGCTTTCGAGCGTAGACTGCAACAGGCTGCGGTTGAAGCGCAGCGCTTCCGAGGCCTCGTCGAGCATCGCCATCGCCTCCCGCCGCGACAGCGAGTGGCCTTCCAGCGACGCCGCGATCACGACGCGCGCCGATGCCGCGCCGATCGCGCCGGCCAGCAAATTCTCGGTAAACCGAATCGAGTCGAGATCGACCAGTCCCGACGGATCGAGACGCGGCCCCGTCCCTGCGATGCGGGCCGCCAGATAAGCGTCGAAGGCCGCCGCGCCGCGCTCGGCGCCGACGAAACGCAGCGCCAGCGCGCGGAGATCATCGAGCCGCACCACCACGCGCGACGACAGCTTGGGGATGGATTCGCGGACGACGCCGTCGGCGAACGCGGCCGCCTGATTACGCTCGACTGTCGATTGCCGGCCCAGCGCCGAGACCATCAGGAAGCAGACGAGATTGGCGCCAAGGCTCCACAGCGTGGCGTGCGAGATCGGATCGATCCCTTCGAGGCCCAGCAGCGCATTCGGCTTGAGCCAGGCGAGTTGCCAGGGACCTTGGCGAACGATCTCCTCGATCCCCGGCCAGAGCGGCGCGGCCGAGGGCAGCAGCAGCGTGTAGGCCCAGACGAAGAAGCCGACCGCGATCCCGAGCGAGGCGCCGGCCTTGTTGGCCCGCGGCCAGAACAGCCCGCCGACGAACGCCGGACCGAATTGTGCGACCGCGACGAACGACAACAGGCCGATCACGGTGAGCGGATAGGACTGGTTGACGAGGCGGTGCATCAGATAGGCGAGCAGCAGGATGCTGAGGATCGAGAGCCGGCGCACCGTCACCAGCACCGACGTCATCGGCCGGCTCTGTGCGTGCAGGCCGAAGACGCGCGAGCGCAGCAGCAGCGGCATGATGACGTCGTTGCAGAGCATGGTGCTGAGCGCAACGGATGTCATGATAACCATGCCGGTGGCGGCCGACAGCCCGCCCAGAAACGCGATCAGGCTGATGGTGCCCGCATCGGCTGCGATCGGCAGCGAGATGACGTAGGTGTCGGGGTCCATCATCCCGCCGAAGCGGGTGAGCCCGGCCGCAGCGATCGGCAGGATCAAGAGGCTGAACAGCGCAAGATAAGCCGGATAGAGCCAGGCCGCGGTGCGCGTATAGCTTGGGCTCTCATTCTCGACGATGGCGACATGGAAGGCCTGCGGCAGGCAGAGGAAAGCAATCGCCGAGATGATGATCGTTGCAGGCCACACCGGCTGCGCCGGGTCGAAGCTCAGGATGCCGCCCAGTTGCGGATCCGATTGAAACTGCGACAGCAGAGCGGCCGGCCCGCCGGAGGGTCCGAACAGCACGAACAGCGCGACGATCAGGAATGCGAGCAGCTTGACGACGCTCTCGAAGGCGATCGCGAGCATCAGGCCGCGATGATGCTCACTGGCATGGACGTGCCGGACACCGAACACGGTCGCGAACAGCGCCATCGATGCAGCGACGCCAAACGCCGAGTCTTGCCAGAACCGCAGCGCCTCGCCGCCGGCCCGCTCGGGCTGGAGGATCAGATAATCAAAACTCTTGCCGACGGCCTTGAGCTGGAGCGCGATATAGGGAAGCACGCCGAGCAGCGATGCGAGCGTCACGAAGGCCGCAAGCACCTGGCTCTTGCCGTAGCGCGCGGCGATGAAGTCCGCGATCGAGGTGACGTTCTGTGCCTTGGCGATCGCAATCACCTTGGACAGGAGCCGCTGGCCGAACAGCAGCACCAGGGTCGGACCGATATAGATCGTGGCGAAGTCCAGCCCGCTGGTGGCGGCCCGTCCGACCGAGCCGTAGAAGCTCCACGAGGTGTTGTAGACCGCAAGCGTCAGGCAATAGCTGATCGCGGCCGCCCAGGAGTTTGGCGACACCAGCGGCCCGCCGGCGCTTCGCCGGTCGCCCCACCAGGCCACCAGGAACAGCGTGGTCACATAGCCGGCAGCGACCGCAAGAACGAACCACGCCTGCAAGACATCCTCACCCGAAACAGTCTGATGCGCTCGCGACGAGCGGCCGGGCGCGGGCGGATACTAGAGCGTTTTCAATCGCATGGAAGGCCGTTTCAGTCCGCAGACAAGCGGCGGCCGAAGGGATTTCCCCGGCCGCCGCCCGCAATCGCTCAGGCCGCCTCGCGGGACAGCCGTTGCTGCGGCATGCGCTTGAGAGCCAGGTTGACCACGACGGCCACCACGATGTTGAGCGCGAGCGCCAACAGACCGGTGTAGATCGCGACCTTCCCGGCGCCGAAGTCGATGCTGTGCAGCGGCTTCAATCCGTCCGACCAGGCGAGCCACGATCCGCCGGCCAGGCCGACGGCCCAGCCAGCCAGCAGCGCCGGGCTCGAGAACCAGTTCAGATAGAGACCGAACACCAGCGCCGGCAGCGTCTGCAGGATCCAGAGGCCCCCGAGCAGTTGCAGGTCGAGCGCGAACTGCGTCGGCATCAGGAGGATGGCGAGCAGCGCGCCGACCTTCACCAGCATGGAGGTGATCTTGGCGACCTTCGCCTCACCTGCCGGAGTCACCTTCGGATCGACCCACACCTTCCAGAAGTTGCGGGTGAACAGATTGGCGGCGCCGATGCTCATGACGGCGGCCGGCACCAGCGCTCCGATCGCAATCGCGGCGAAGGCAAAGCCTGCGAACCAGCTCGGGAACAGCGTCTTGAACAGCTCGGGCACGACGTCGTTGTTGCTGGCGAGCTTGAGGCCCGCCGCATGGCCCATGTAACCGAGCAGCGCAAGCAGGCCGAGCAGCAGCGTGTAGGCCGGCAGCATCATCGCATTCTTGCGGATGGTGTTGCCGCCCGAGGACGCGAAGATGCCGGTCAGCGTGTGCGGATACATGAAGGCGGCGAGCGCCGAGCCCAGCGCCAGCGAGGCATAGGGCACGATCTGCGCCGGGGACAGCAGGATGCCGCCTGCGCCTTTCGCTGCGAATGCCGCATCCGCCGCGGTGAAGATCGCCCCGTAGCCGCCAAGCTTCGAGGGCACGATCGCAATCGCGGCGATCACCACGATGTAGATCATGATGTCCTTGACGAAGGCGATCAGCGCCGGCGCGCGCAGGCCCGACGAATAAGTGTAGAGCGCCAGCACCAGGAAGGCGAGAACGAGCGGCACCTCGCCGTGCAGGCCGAGCGCCTTGATCGCCACCTCCATGCCGATCAGCTGGAGCGCGATGTAAGGCATCGTCGCCAGCACGCCGGTGGCCGCGACCGCAAGCTCGAGCCCGCGCGATCCGTAGGCGCCGCGCACCACGTCGCCCGCGGTGACGTAGCCGCGCTCCTTGGCGACCTTCCACAGCACCGGCATCACCGCGAACACGAACGGATAGACGATGATGGTGTAGGGCAGCGCGAAGAAGCCGTAGGCGCCGACCGCGTAGACCAGCGCAGGAACGGCGATCACGGTGTAGGCGGTGTAGAAGTCGCCGCCGACCAGGAACCAGGTGATCCAGGTCCCGAACTTGCGGCCGCCAAGGCCCCACTCGTCGAGATGGGCGAGCGTCTCCGGCTTGCGCCAGCGCGAGGCGACGAAGCCCATGCCGGTGACGAGAATGAACAGTGCGAGGAATACGGCGAACGCCGCGCTATCGACATTAGTCAGCACGGCGCACGCTCCTGTAGACGATGTAGGTGAGCAGCGAGGTCAGCGGCACCCAGGCGAGCTGATACCAGTAGAAGAACGGGAAGCCGAACAGATGCGGCTCCCTGATATTGTAGAACGGCACGATCATCAGGCCGATGAACGGCAACAACAGCAGCAGGCGTACCACGCGCTCTCTCCTCCCCTGTGAGTGAAGTCGACGCGCCTTGTCGTGGGCACGCCTTGAGCGCGATATAGCGGACAATACCGGCCTACCCCTCCCCCTACCTTGGCTCGGCTGGACCCCCATACTTTCGTATCGCGCGGGGTGAAGAAGGCCGCGATGGTCTCCGCAAGCCGTCATTGCGAGGAACGAAGCGCACGCTGCAGCGCGTCCGGGACACGAGACCTACGATGACGAAGTGCGCGAACTTGCGCTCGCCTAGCGCCTGCCGCTCGCGGTGGGGGCCGGCCTCGGCGGCTCGGGCGGCGGAGCGGGCTGCGATGAGTTGCTGGCGCCGAACAGCACGCGGGTCGGGTTGCGGTCGAAATTGTTCACGGCGCGGCTGATGTCACCGAGGGTACGACGGCCGTCGCTCATCAACGCACCGGAGCGCTTGTCGAAATCGTCGGCGAGCTCGCGGATCGACTTCACCGCCTGGAACAGCTCGCCGCCGTCCTTGCCGCCGGCGAGCGTGTTGAGTCCGAGCATGAGGTTGTCGGCCTTGAGCATGACGCCGTCGACCTTGGCCATCACGCCGTCGATCTTCTCGGAATTGCGCGCGAGCGAGTTGGTGAAGGTCTCCAGATTCTTCAGCGAGTTCTTCACCGATTCCTGATTGTCGGCGACGATCTTGTTGATGTTCTGCAGCGTGCCGCGGATCGCCTCGGTGACGTCCTGGAGCTTGTTGGGATCTGCCGTCAGCGTCGGGATGCCGTCCTGGTCGAGCGGCGGCGGCGCCGCGGCCTCGTCGCCGCCCTTGAGCGAGATGGCCGCGACGCCGGTGAGGCCCTGGAATTCGAGGCCGACCAGGGTGTCCTTGCGGATCGGAGCGTTGTTCTCGATCATGGCGAGTGCGACAACCCGCCGCGGGTTGTCGAGCTTCACCGAGACCACCTCGCCCACCCGGATACCGTTGAAATTGACACTGCCGCCGTTGCGCAGGCCCGCCGCCGGGCCCTCGAACACAACGCGCAGGGGACTGCGCTGCTTGGTGGTGTGCAGCGACTGGAACCAGAGCACGAAGCCGATCGCCGCGGCGATCACCGCCAGCGTGAACGACCCGATCAAGACGTAGTTTGCCCGCGTTTCCATCAGGTGCTCCGGCTACTCATCACAGCTATTCAACCCAGCCACTCAACCCATGACCGCGCGGGCGCGCTTGCCATGGAAATATTGCCTCAGCCAGGGATGCTGCGAGGCCTGCATGTCGGCGATCGACCCTGCCGCTATGATCTTACCGTTCCCTAAAACGGCGATGCGGTCACACGCTGTGTAAAGGCTGTCGAGGTCGTGGGTTACCATGAAAACGGTCAGCCCCAAAGTGCGCTGGAGCGTCCTGACCAGCTCGTCGAAATCGCCGGCGCCGATCGGATCGAGGCCCGAGGTCGGCTCGTCGAGGAAGACGAGATCCGGATCGAGCGACAGCGCGCGCGCCAGCGCCACGCGCTTGATCATGCCGCCGGAGAGCTCTGACGGGAAGCGCTCGGCGACCTCCGGCTTGAGGCCGACCATGGTGAGCTTGGCCATCGTGATCTCGTCCATCAGCCGCTGCGAGACCCGAAGATATTCGCGCATCGGAAACTGGATGTTCTGCCGCACGGTCAGCGAGGAGAACAGCGCGCCCTGCTGAAACAACACGCCCCAGCGCCGCTCCACGTTGCGGCGCTGCGAGGTGCTCGAGGAGTCCAGATCGACGCCGAACACCTCGATGGAGCCCGCAACCTTCGGCACGAGACCGATGATGGTGCGCGTCAGCACCGACTTGCCGGCACCGGAAGGACCGACGAAACCCAAGATCTCGCCGCGCTTGACGTCGAGGTTGAGGCCGTCGAGCACGCGTGTTGAGCCGAACTGCACGGTGATGTCGCGCACGCGGATGATCGGATTTTGGATCTCGCCAGCCATCGTCACATCCCGATCGAGGCGAAGAAGATGGCGAACACGCCGTCCATGACGATGACGAAGAAGATGCCCTTCACCACCGAGGCCGTGGTGTGCTGGCCCAGCGATTCCGCGCTGCCCTGCACGGCAAGGCCCTCGACGCAGGCGACGATGCCGATCACGGCGGCCATGACCGGCGCCTTGACGATGCCGACGATGAAATGGTCGATCGAGATAGCGTCGCGCAAGCGCAGCAGGAAGGCTTCGGGCTCGACCCCGCCATAGAGCCAGGCAACGAGACCGCCGCCATAGAGCGCGGCCATCGCGCCGAGGAAAGCCAGGATCGGCAGCGCCAGCACCAGCGCCATCATGCGCGGCAGCACCAGCACCTCGATCGGATCGAAGCCCATGGTGCGCAACGCGTCGATCTCCTCGCGCATCTTCATCGAGCCGAGCTCGGCGGTGTAGGCGCTGCCCGAGCGGCCCGCGACCATGATCGCGACCAGCAGCACGCCGATCTCGCGCAGCACCAGCACGCCCAGCATGTCGACCACGAAGATGTCGGCGCCGAACCTTCGGAAATGGAAGATGCCTTGTTGAGCGATGATGCATCCGATCAGGAAGGTGATCAGCACGATGATCGGCACCGCGCGCCAGCAGACCTGCTCCATGTGATGCACGGTCGAGGTCAGGCGGAACGAGCGCGGATGGATCAGGACGCGAAACCATGCCGCGAGCACGGCGCCGAGCATGTCGACGAGGCCTGCGACCGTGCCGCCGATGCCGGCCACGGTCCGGCCGATCTGCTCCAGCATGCCCGCGATGGTCACCGTGCCGCCGTCGACCACGGCCGTCGCCCTGACCCGCCGTACCTCGTCCACGAGGCTGGAATAATTGGCGGAGAGACCCGCGATCTGCGCCTCGACGGATCCTTTCGTCAGGCTGCGGCGCAGCCGCTCGATCAGCCAGGCGCCGAACGTGTCGAGCTTGGCGACCTCGGAGACGTCGATGAAGATGCTTTGCTGGCCGCCGGCGAGCTTCTCGGCGTCGGCCACCATGCGCTCCAGGACCGGCGCGAAGCTCGCGGTCCATGTCCCGGTGGCGCAGAGTGCCAGCGCGTTGCCCTTGGCAATCCGCTCCAGCTTCGGATCGCTGCTCAAGATGTCCGCTCCCGTGCCGGGGCGGAGAAAATCAGATAGTTGCGCACGCGCCCTTACCCAGAGAAGGTATCCCCAAGTGGTTAATGTTAGTTGCTAGAGGTAACTAGCAGGTTCAGATTTCGCCAGAGTTCCAAATGACTTCCATGAAATTTGCTTCCCTGGCGGCGCGAATCGAGCGCTTCCCGATCGCGGGCAGCTTTACCATCAGCCGGGGGGCCAAGACCGAGGCTGTGACGGTCGTGGCGGAGGTCGGCCGGGACGGGCTGACCGGCCGCGGCGAGTGCGTGCCCTATCCCCGCTATGGCGAGACGCCCGAGGCGACGCTGGCCGCCATCCAGGCCATGCAGCAGGCCTTGGCGGACGGGCTGACGCGGCAAGCCCTCCAGGCCGCCATGGCGCCCGGTGCGGCCCGCAATGCCCTGGACTGCGCCCTGATCGACCTGGAGGCCAAGGCGGCGGGCCTGCGGGCCTGGAACCTACTCGACCGCCCGGTGCCGGGCGAGCGCACTACGGCGTACACGATCTCGTTAGGGACCCCAGAGGCCATGGCGGCTGCCACCGCCAAGGCGGCGCACCGGCCGCTGCTCAAGATCAAGCTCGGCGGCGACGGCGATCCGGAGCGGATCGCGGCGGTACGCAAGGCCGCTCCCGAATCCGAGCTGATCGTTGATGCCAACGAGGCCTGGACCGAGGCCAATCTGGCGCACAATCTCGCCGCCTGCGATGCCGCCGGCGTCACCCTGGTTGAGCAGCCACTGCCCGCGGGCAAAGACGAGGCACTGGCGCGGATCAAGCGCCCGCTCGCGGTTTGCGCCGACGAGAGCGTGCATGACCGCTCCTCGCTTGCCCCCTTGCGCGACCGCTACGACGCCGTGAACATCAAGCTCGACAAGACCGGCGGCCTCACCGAGGCCCTTGCGATGGCGGACGCCGCGCAGGCGCTCGGCTTCGAAATCATGATCGGCTGCATGGTCGCAACCTCGCTGTCGATGGCCCCCGCGATGCTGGTGACGCCGCAGGCGCGCTTCGTCGATCTCGATGGCCCCTTGCTGCTGGCGCGCGACCGCGATCACGGCCTGCGTTACGACGACAGCCTGGTCTATCCGCCGGATGCCTCGCTCTGGGGCTGAGGCTTGAGCCGGTGCCGCGCCGACCAGATCAGAAGCGCGCCGGCCGCCGCCATCGCGGCCATCACATAATACAGACCATCGCCGATACGGGCGTAGATCGCGCCTGACGCGATCGAGGTCGCAGCGCCCAGAAGCCCGTTGCACGCGGCGTAATAGCCCTGCCCTCGCGCGATCTGATGCGAGGGCACGCGCTGCACCAGCAGATTCATCGTGCCGACGATGGCCATGCCGAAGCTGAGACCGTGGCCGAGCTGGACGATCGCGAGCAGCGCGAGCGGCGGCTCGCTCGCGGTGACGATCCAGCGCAGCACGGCGCTGAGCCCTCCAATCGCGATCATGGTGGACGGATGCAGCGAGAAGCGCGGCGACAGCGCGAATACCACGATCTCCGCGATCACGCCCAGCGTCCACAGGCCCGCGATCGTCAGCCCACTGATCCCATGGAGCTGCCAGTTGATGGCGGAGAAGGTGTAGTAGGCGACGTGGCTGCCCTGAATCAGCGCAGCCGAGACGATGACGGCCCAGAAGCCGGCATCGCGCAGCAGCGCCTTGCCGGCATGTCTCTCGGTCGTCTTGCGCCTGACATCGTCGAGCGGCTGAAGCAGCAGGCCGGCTGCGACCGCAACGACGGCCCATGCGACGATGACCCAGATCAGATCGCGCGCGGCGATGTGGTCTACGAGATAGCCGCAGGCGAGCGAGCCGGCGGCGAAGGCCGCCGAGCCCCACAGCCGCAAGGGTCCGTAATCGAGCCCGTAACGGGCGACGCCGCGCAACGCATAAGCGTCGGTCAGCGGCATCGTCGGCGTCCACATCATGCAGGTCAGCGCGTAGATCAGGAACAGCGCCAGCGGCTGCTGCTGCAAGCCGACCGCGGTGAAGCCAATCGCGGTCGCCAGCACCGACACCATCATGCCGGCGCGAATGGCATGTCGCTTTTCGGCGAAGGCGGTCACTTGCGGCAGCGTGGTGAAGCGCGTGATCGCCGGCAGCGCGTTGATGAGCCCGATCCAGGCCGCGTCGACGCCGATCGCCTTCAGCCATACCGGGAAGAACGGCAGATGCGTGCCCGAGACCGCGAAGACGGCCGAATAGAACAGGGCGAGGCTGACGGCGAATCGCCGTTTCGCGGATGCTGGCGTGGGGATTTGTGATTCGGGTGCCATCAAACCAATTGCGATTCGGACGATATCGTGGTGATCGTTACTGTAACGCGCGGTGATTTGCGCGACGAGATCGCAATGGCCAACGAAGCATTCGCCCTTTCGCCCATGTCTGCCCGCGCGGCCGAGCCGAACGAGCAGGATTACGACGCGATCCGCGAAGCCTTCATGGAGACGGCGCGCGGCCGCTGGTTCCTCGGCGAATACGCCAAGCGCAACCGCAATGCCGACACGCGCATGGTGCTCGACGCGGTCGCGAAAATCGAAGAAACCCTTGCGGCGCAGCGACAACCCGTCGTCGAAGACCGCCTGCCCGAAGCGCTGGTCGAGATTCGCCGCGCGATCCGCGAGGCCGAGACGATCGCCATCGCCGCCGTCGACCCCGCCGCGATCGAGACGAGCCTCGCCGCGATCCCGCGCGGCGTGCGCATCATCAAGGAGATCTCCTGGCGCTGGCGCGAGATCGGCGCCGACGGACGAATCTGCGACCTCATTGATTCGCAACTCGCCTCGATCGAGGCCGCCTGCGGACAGATTTCGACCATCGACCCCCGCGTCGAGCTCAAAGCCGCATTCGATCTCTTGAGGGATCGGGTGGAGCAGACCGACGGCGGCGCATCGCCGCACGCGGCGCCGTCCACGTCGGCTCCGATGCAGCAGGCGCCATCATCCGCCGCCGACGCTCCGCCCGCCGCGGCCGCGCCCGCGGCGATGGCGAGCGAAGCATCCGTGGCTTTTACGGAGCCGCCTCAGGATCTCGCAGCGGCTGCCGAGCCCGAAGCGACCGTCGCCGGCGAAGCGTTCGCCGAGGCGGAACAGGCACTGGACGCGGCCGTCGCGCCGGAGATTGCGGCCGAGAGCCAGATCGCCGTCGAGAGCACAGCGCTCGACCAAGTCGCGCCAGAAGACGTCGCGCCCGAAGCTGTCCCGTTGGAAGAGCCGGCCACGGACACCGCCGCCTTCGCGGAAGCCGCTGACGCGTTCGCGCTCGACGCGGCCGCGCAAGCCGAGGACGACGCCGTGCTCGAGGCCATCGCGCTGGAGATGGCCGCGCCCGATCCGGAGTTCGACGAGATCATCGCGCCGGTCGAGATGGAAGCGGCCGTTCCGGAGCCGATGGTGGCGGAGGCTGCAGCGCCCATTGCTGCGGAGCTTCCGGAACCGATCGCGCCTCAGCCTGTCGTCGCTCCCATGGTGGAAGAGCCCGCCGCCGACGCGCCGATCGCAATGGACTCGCTCGCGCGCCTCACCGAAGCCATCGCGGAGGCCGCCGCCGAAGTGATGGAGCAGCAGGCCCCGGCGATGGCAGCCACCGCATCGCTCGCCGCAGCACCGGCCGCAACGCTTCCGATGCCCACGCCGCTCCCCGAGCCCTCGCTCGGCGCCACCATCCTCGCCAGCGGCATCCTGCAAAAACCCCGCGCGCCCGCCAACGACCCGCTCGCGCCGATCCGCCGCATGACCCAGGCCGAGAAGATCGCGTTCTTCTCGTAAAGGGCCACGTACTCACTCTCGTGTCCCGGACAAGCGAAGCGCAGAGCCGGGACCCAGAGGCGACGAACTGCGCGGCAATATGGGCCCCGGCTCAGCAGCGCAGCGTCGAAGAGACGCTGCGCTGCGTCCGGGGCACGAGCGAGGCCTGACGCGCAGGCTGCTACCGCATCATCATTGCGAGCGCAGCGAAACAATCCAAATTGCCGCCGCGGAAAGATTTCTGGATTGAATATCAATTCCGTCATCCTGAGGCGCGAGACGCACGATGCTCAGCATCGTGCGGGGAGCCTCGAAGGATGCGCGGCCCCGATGCAGCCGGGCGTCGCCCTTCGAGGCTCGCCGAAGAGGCGAGCGCCTCAGGGTGACGGTGATGGACGGGTGCTCGCGGCTCAATCTCGTGGCCGGGCTGCCAAGTGCTGTTGCCCCGTCTGGCCGTAGGTGTATGTACGAGCTTGAACCTAGTCCTCTCAACAGATGTCCGTGGCCGAAGACACCCTCACCCTCTGGCGCCCCGTCGGCCCGAAAGAACTGGAACTGATCCAGCAATCCGGCATGCGCGCGTTTCCGCCGCGCCTGCCGGACCAGCCGATCTTCTATCCGGTGCTGACGGAAGACTACGCCATCAAGATCGCGCGCGACTGGAATGTCCCGGCGAGCGGCTCCGGCTTCGTGACGCGCTTTGCGGTCAAGCGCGACTTCATCGCGAAGTATGACGTGCAGGAAGCTGGCGGACGGTCGCATCTGGAATACTGGATTCCGGCCGAAGACCTCGATGCCTTCAATGCAGCGATCGTCGGACCGATCGAGGTCGTCCGCAGCTTTCCCTAGCCGTCGCGCGCCCTATCATCCGCAATTCCACACCGCCCCGATCGGCGTGCGCGTCCAGCACGGGCCAAAACTGCCGCCGTTGTAGCGGCCGCCGTTGAAACCGGGGCGGCCGAAATAGTGCCACTCGCCGTCCCAGCGATAATATTGCGGAACCGGATCGATGTACCAGTGGCGGCGGTCGTTGCGCGCGAGCCGACGCATCGCGTCCTTCTGCTTGTAGAGCGGAATGCTGTTGCTCAGCGGCTGACGATAGCCCGGCAGGAAGCCGTAGCCCTTCCAGACGGGCTTGGGACGCTTTTGAACGGGCTCAGCGGACGCCACAGTCGGCAGCAGCGAGAGGATGATGGCAACAGACAGACACATAAAGCGGGACATGGAGAAACCATAGACAGTCAGTTCCCGCCGCGCCATTCAAATTCGAGTGCGGGACGTTTCGCCGCTTCTGCCGAGCGGCCACTCTCGATAAGCTCAGCTCGCAACGCGCAGCGTGAACGCGGCGCGGACCGCTTGCATGTGCCGGAGTGACCGAATGCCTGAGAGCCCGCGCGTCGGCGCCTTTGCGATCGTTCCCAGCGACGATCTTCCCGCCGCAATTCCATTCTGGGAACGGCTCGGCTTTGCGCGCATCGGCGGCGATGCCGGCTATGTCATCATGAGCGGCTGGGGATGCGAGGTGCATCTCACGCAAGCCGGCGATGGCCCGTGGCGCGTGCCGGAGCACAATCCCTTTGGCATTTTCATTCGCACGCCCGAGGTCGAGGCCATTGCCGCGCGCGTGGACGATCTCATCATCCGGCCCGGCGGCGTGCTGCGCCACCGCGAATGGGGCATGTATGAAGTCGGCATCAACGGCCCAGATGGCCTTCTCGTCCGGATTGGCTGGCCCTCGGCGCTGATACGCCAATCCGGCTAGCCGATCACGCCCTTCCTGATCAGGAAGCATCCGTACCCCCTGCTGTCGCCGACCTGCACGACACCAAACCCCGCCGCCGCCGCGCGGTAAAAATCCGCCCGCGAGAGCTTGCCGGGAACAACGGCGCGTCCGACCGCGCGCTCGATCTCAGCCAGCACGGCGCGCTGCACGTCGGGCACGCGGTCGGGATCGTCGACCGGCGCCATCACCCGCACCGGGTCGGGATCGAAATCGTCGAGCGGGTAGAGCGTCATGATGGCGCGGACGGCCGTCTCCATCGTCATGCCCGGCAGCTGGATCAGGCGCTGCGACGATGTCGAGCGGGCGATGTGCGTGGCCGGATGGTTGGCGTCGACGACGACGAGATCGTCGCCGTGGCCCATGGAGGCCAGCAGCCAGAGCAGGTCGGGCGTGAGGATCGGATCGATCGATTTCAGCATGTGACGGCAGTTCCCATTATCGATCGCTAACCATAGCAGGTTCCGAGCGTGATTCAGATCACGCAAGGCCACCATGGTGAGGGGGATCACGGACCTCAAGCTCGAACGCGGCGAGGCTCCCCGGCAACCAATCTCGCATCGAGATCAGTGCCAAAGGAGCACGCCATGTTCCGCCTAAAGCCCTTCCTGATGACAGCAAGCCTTGTGGGGAGCCTGTTCGGCTTCGCCTGCGGCCCTGTTTCCGCGCAAGTTGCCCCGGTCGAGCCGGCCCCCACCGCGCTGCAGGGCCCGGAGCAGCGGGTGGCGCTGGTGATCGGCAATTCGAACTATAAGAACGCGCCGCAGCTCGCCAATCCCGACAATGACGCCGAGTCGATGGCGAAGTTCCTGAACTCGGCCGGCTTCGAGGTGGTTGCCGCGACCGACCTGACCCAGAACGACATGCTCCGCGTGGTGCAGGACTTCTCCGCCAAGGTGTCCGCGCGCGGTCCGAACACGGTGGCGATGGTCTATTACGCCGGTCACGGCGTGCAGCTCGCCGGCGAGAACTATCTCGTTCCCGTCGACGCCAAGGTGTCGAGCCAGACCGAGCTCGTCAACAATTCGGTGCGGCTGGTCGACGTGATGTCGACGCTGGAGACGATCCCGAGCCGCATGCGCATCGTCATCCTCGATGCCTGCCGCAACAACCCGTTCCCTGATGTCAATGACGCCGGCCGCGGCCTTGCCATCGTCGATGCGCCGAACGGCTCGATCGTCGGTTACTCGACCGCACCGGGCGCTGAAGCGCTCGACGGCACCGGCGGTCACAGCCCCTACACGCAGGCGTTCCTGAACGTCGCACGCGAACCCAACGTGCCGATCGAGCAGCTGTTCAAGCGCGTTCGCCTGCAGGTGAACCAGTCCACCAGCGGTGCGCAGATCCCGTGGGAGAGCTCCTCGCTGACTTCGGACTTCACCTTCTTCGGCGACACTGCGGTTGCCGCCAACCGCGCGCCGATCAGGGCACCGGTGGTGCAGATGGCCTCCAACCTGCCGAGCCGCTCGACTCGTCAGGCCTATGACTATGTCGTGTCGGAGGGCCGGCCGGAATATTATCAGGAGTTCATCCGTATGTACCCGCACGACCCGCTGTGCGACCACGTCCGCTGGCTGCTCAACAACATCCTGCTCTCGCAGGCCTGGCACAAGGCGGTGCTCGTGAATTCGCCGGTTGCCTACAAGACCTTCTATGACAGCTACGGCACCAGCCCCTATGCGCAAATGGCGCTGAAGCTGCAGATGCAGCCGAAGCAGATCCCCTTGATGCAGGCGACCAAGTTCCTGGCTCCGCAGAATATTGCTCCGACCTTCAAGATCGGCAATCTCGGCCAGCCGAAGTACATGCCGCTGCAGCAGGGTAATGGCGGCCAGATCAACGGTAATCTGCCGGTCGTGCAGAAGCCGGTCGACGGCAATGTCATCGGCAAGCTCGGCAATGGTGGCCAGATCGGCAACCTGCCCTCGGGCAACAACCAGCCGAACGGCACGCCGTCACAGACCCCGGGCAAGATCGTCACCCTGCCTGCGCCGACCAACACGACCACCAGCACTGGCGGCATCGGCAAGGTCGTCACCCTGCCGGCGACCAACAACAAGCCGGACGCTGGCAACGCCAATGGCAAGCCGGGCAAGATCGTGAGCATGCCGGTGAATGTCGGCAAGGGCGGCACGAAGATCGAGACGAAGCCGGTCAACGTTCAGACGCAGAACAACCCGATCCGCGTCAACAACGGCAACACCGGCATCGTGAAGCCCAACAACGTCCAGAACAACCGCCCGCAGCTCAACACGATGCCGAGCCGCATGGTCAACAGCAACAACAACTTCCGGCAGTCGATGAACCAGGCGCCGAGCATGAATGGCGGCGGCAACCGTCGCGGCGGCTTCATGCACTGATTGGGCGAAGAAGAAGGTGCGCTCCCTCCCCCGCTTGCGGGGGAGGGTTGGGGAGAGGGTGTCTCCACAACGGGACAATCCCCAAGAGGAAAGAGCCCCCGCCCGGCGCTTCGCGCCGACCTCCCCCGCAAGCGGGAGAGGTTGCACCGAGCAAGCGGTTAGTTCGATCCACAAGATCGACAAACACAAAAAAGGGGCAGAGCGGCAACGCTCTGCCCCTTCTTCATAAACCCTTAGATGTGGTCATTCCGGGATGCGCCGAGAGGCGCAGGCCCGGAACGACGGCTAGGCCACCAGCTCGGCGAACAGGTCGGCGTCGACATTGCCGCCGGAGAGCACGATCACGACGTTCTTGCCAGCAACGTCGAGACGCCCCGCCAGCAGTGCGGCGAGGCCCACGGCGCCACCCGGCTCGACCACGAGCTTCAGCTCGCGATAGGCGAACGCGACGGCGGCGCCGACTTCCTTGTCCGACGCCGTGACGCCGCGCGCGAGCAGCTTGCTGTTGATCGCAAAGGTCATCTCGCCGGGGATCAGGGCCATCAGCGCATCGCAGATGGTGCGGCCCGCGGGTGGATGCGGCTCGCGATGTCCTGCGCTCAGCGAGATGCCGTGATCGTCGAACGCCTCGGGCTCGGCCACCACGATCTCGGCGCGCGGATAGCGCGCTTTCACGGCGGTCGCGACGCCCGCGATCAGGCCGCCGCCGGAGGCCGGTGCCACCACGATGTCGGGGCTAAGGCCGAGGCCCGCCAAGTCTTCCGCGATCTCGCGGCCGGCGGTGCCCTGCCCCGCGATCACGAAGGGATCGTCATAGGGCCTCACCAGCGTCGCGCCGCGCTTTTCGGCGATGCCGCGCGAGATCGCCTCGCGGTCGTCCTTGTCGCGATCATAGAGCACGACCTCGGCGCCATAGGATTTGGTGCGCTCGCGCTTGGACAACGGCGCATCCGCGGGCATCACGATGGTCGCCTGCATGTCGAGGATTTTTGCCGCGGCCGCCACGCCCTGGGCGTGGTTGCCGGAGGAGAACGCCACGACGCCGCCGGCGCGCTTGTCCTGCGGGATCGAGAACACCTTGTTGAAGGCGCCGCGGAACTTGAACGAGCCGGTGCGCTGGAGCATCTCCGGTTTCAAGAACACCTTCGCGCCGACGCGCTCGTTGAGCACGGGAAAGGACAACAGCGGAGTGCGGATGGCGTAGGGCGCGATCACGCGCGCTGCGGCGTCGATATCGGCGGGGCCGATCGGGAGGAGCTGTTCGGTCATGGCCGAATGTTATCGCGGCCGATGAGGCCCGGGCAAGACACCTCCGCGCGAGGATTTGTCCTCGTCAGGCCACGAAGCGCGGCTGTTCCGCGCCGTTCCGGCCAGGCAGCACCGCGCCGACCGCCTCAATGCTGGCCACAAAGGCCCTCGCCGAGGCTTCCCAGGTGTAATTGGCCGCGAACGCGACGCAGTCCTGCCGGGAGATATCCAATGCCGCGAAGCAGGCGCTGCGCAAGTCGTGATCGAGCGCGCCGACCGGGGCATCACCGATGACGTCGCGGGGGCCCTTCACCGGGAAAGCGGCCACCGGCAGGCCGCTTGCGAGCGCTTCGAGCAGCACCAGGCCGAACGTGTCGGTCTTGCTCGGAAACACGAAGACGTCGGCGGCCGCATAGATATCCGCCAGTTCCTCGCCGTGCTTCTCGCCGAGGAAGATCGCATCGGGATAGGCCTCTTCGAGCGAGGCGCGCGCGGGGCCGTCGCCGACGATGACCTTGGTGCCGGGCAGATCGAGGTCGAGGAAGCCCTCGAGATTCTTCTCCACGGCGACGCGGCCGACCGACAGGAACACCGGCGCCGGCAGGCAGAGATCGATGGCGCGGGGGTGGAACAGCTGGGTGTCGACGCCGCGCGGCCACAGCACGACATTGTCGAAGCCGCGCTCGGTCAGCTCGCGGGCGAGCGCAGGCGTTGCAGCCATCACGGCGCGGCTGGCGCTGTGGAAGCGGCGCAGCGCCCGCCAGATCAGCGAGCCCGGCACCGGCACGCGGGCGCGGACATATTCGGGAAAGCGGGTGTGGAAGCTGGTCGTGAACGGCAGTCTGCGCTGGCGGCAGTAGCGGCGGACCATCAGGCCGATCGGCCCTTCGGTCGCGATGTGGATGCTGTCGGGGCGCGCCTCCGCGATCAGCTTAGCAATGCGCGCCGGACGCGGCATCGCCAGACGCACGTCGCGATAGCTCGGCATCGCAAAGGTGCGGAACGATTGCGGCGTCAGGAATGTGAATTCGACGCCGAGGCTTTTGCCGGCGTCGGCGAGCTTGGTCAGCGTCCGAACCACACCGTTGACTTGCGGGTGCCAGGCGTCGGTCGCGACCAGGATGCGCATCAGGCGGCCTCTGTTATGCAGCTCTGGCTGCGACCTGCGGGACTTGTGCCGGCTTCTGCAAATGATCCGCCCAGGTGATGATCTCGAAATGGCCGTCGTCGTGCTCGACCAGGGCCGTGCAGCTCTCGACCCAGTCGCCGCAATTCATGTAGCGGATGCCGCCCTCGTCGCGGATCACGGCGTAGTGGATGTGGCCGCAGATCACGCCGTCGGCGTCGTGGCGCCGCGCCTCGGCGGCGAGCGCCTGCTCGAACGCGCCGATATAGTTGACGGCGTTCTTGACCTTCTGCTTGGCCCATTGCGACAGCGACCAATAGGGCACGCCAAACAGGCGGCGGAAGAAGTTGACGAAGCGATTCATCTGGATCGCGAAGTCGTAGGCCTTGTCGCCGAGATGGGCGAGCCAGCGCGCGTTCTGCACCACGAGGTCGAAGATGTCGCCGTGGATGACGAGATAACGCTTGCCGTCCACGCCGGTGTGGACGGTGTTCTCGACGACGTCGATGCCGCCGAAATGCGTGCCGTAATAGTTGCGCAGGAACTCGTCGTGATTGCCGGGGATGTAGACGACCTTGGCGCCCTTGCGCGCCTTGCGTAGCAGCTTCTGCACGAGGTCATTGTGGGATTGCGGCCAGTTCCAGCTCGATTTCAGCGCCCAGCCGTCGACGATGTCCCCGACCAGATAGATCGTGTCGGCATCATGGTAGCGCAGGAAGTCGAGCAGAAGATCGGCTTGAGAACCGCGGGCTCCGAGATGAACGTCGGAGATGAACAACGTGCGAAAGCGCCGCTCCGGGCTCTCGTCACTCACATCGTAACTTCCCATGCGCCAGCCTGTAACAATGTCCCGTGACAGGGGGATGACCGATTGAACTTTTGAGGCACCTTCAGATACGAATCACGCCTTGCCTCGCCCTCTCCGCGAATATCAGTCGCATGCGACAATCAGGCGACATGGCGCCGCAGGGGGCCGCAGCAATCCTCCCCTCCCCTGGAGGGGGAACTACCCACACGAGCAGCGCTGAACAGACGAACGCCTGCGCTCCCGCTGGCCGCCCGCCTCAGTAGAACTTGTGGAAATGATGGACCGGGCCGTGGCCACGACCGACGCTGAAGCGGTCAGCGGCTGCGATGGCCGCGCTGATCCAGGTCTTGGAGTTGCGCACGGCAAGCTCCAGACCTTCGCCCTTGGCGAGCCCCGCCGCGACCGCCGAGGACAGCGAGCAGCCGGTGCCATGGGTGTTGCGTGTGGCAACGCGCGGCGCCGCAAGCGCGATCGTGCTTTCGGACGTGACGAGATAGTCGGTGCTCTCGGCGCCCTCGCCGTGTCCGCCCTTGATCAGGACCGCACCGCAGCCGAGCGCCAGCAGGCGATGCCCCTGGGTTTCGATCTCGGCCTCGCTTGCCGCGACCGGCTCGTCGAGCAGAGCCGCGGCCTCCGGCAGATTGGGCGTGATCACCGACGCCAGCGGTATCAGTTTTGTGCGGAGCGCGTCGACGGCCTCGGATGCCAGCAGGCGGTCGCCGGAGGTCGCCACCATCACGGGATCGAGCACGACGTGCCCCGGCGCCAAGCGCGACAGCGCGGCCGCGATCGCATCGATACTGGCGACCTGGGCCACCATGCCGATCTTCACCGCGCCAATGTCGAGATCGGAAAACACCGCATCGATCTGCGCGGTGACGAACTCGGCCGGCACCGCATGAATGCCGGTGACGCCGCGCGTGTTCTGCGCGGTCAAGGCCGTAATGACGGACGCGCCGTAGACGCCGAGCGCGGCAAACGTCTTCAGGTCGGCCTGGATGCCGGCGCCGCCGCTCGAATCGGAGCCGGCGATGGTGAGTGCGACCGGGGTCGTCATCGCCGGACACCTTTGCTGGATACAGACACCGCCATGGCCTGTCCTAGCGCGGCCGTGGAACACCGGCAAGCGCGCCGAGCCGCGGCCGATAGTGATTCGCGACGCCGTGCATTCCCTGCGAATCAGGCAAACAGCGGGCCGGCTCGCCCCGCAATCGTGCGGACTTGAAAATGCAACCGCGCCGGACCCTTGGTATAGTCTCGAACCTCACCTGCTTCGCCGAAGAGCGCGAGGTGAGAGTGGAACTGTCCAGCGACACCCATGTTGCGGGCTCCCGGCCCGCAAGCCGCTTGGAACGGAATCTTGGGGTGGGAATGATGTGGGCCTTTTTTGAACGTCTTCTCGACTCGTCCATGCTGTCGCCGCACGGCATCTGCCTGTTGTGGGAGCCTGAGCTGATCTGGCTTCACGTCGTTTCCGACGCCTGCATCGCCGCCGCCTATTTTTCGATTCCGTTTGCCCTTGCGATCCTGGTCACCAAGCGGCGCGACCTCAAGTTCGGCTGGGTCTATTGGGCCTTCGCGATTTTCATCATGGCGTGCGGCCTCACCCATGTGCTGTCGATCTACACGCTCTGGGTCCCGGTCTATGGCATCGAGGGCATGGTCAAGGCGGCGACCGCGGTGGCGTCCGTGGTCACGGCTGGCGCGCTCTGGCCGCTGTTGCCGAAGATCCTGACGATCCCCTCGCCGTTCGAGCTGCGGCAGGTCCAGGCCGCGCTCGAGGAGGAGGAGATCAAGAGCCGGGACGCGACGCTGCTGCTCAAGCAGGTCAGCGACGCCCAGCGCGCGATGCGCGAGAGCGTGGCGCGCCTCACCGCGATCGTCGAGACCGCGGTCGACGGGGTCATCCTGCTCGACGCGCAGGACCATATTCTGCTGTTCAATCCGGCCTGCGAGCGCTTGTTCGGCTACTCCGCCGACGAGGTCATGGGCCGGAACGTCAGGATGCTGATGCCCGAGGCGGGCACCGCGCCCGACAGCCACGCAAGGCTTTTCGCGACCGCCGGCGAGGCCATCGGCCTGCGCAAGGACGGTTCGACCTTTCCGATGGACGTGTCGGTCGGCCGGACTCGGCAGGACGGCGAATTGATCTTCGTCGGCATCGTCCACGACCTGACCGCGCGCAAGCTGACCGAGCAGCAGCTCCAGCAGGCGCAGAAGATGGAGACGGTCGGTCAGCTCTCCGGCGGCATCGCCCATGACTTCAACAACCTGCTCACCGTCATCATCGGCAACGCCGAGCATCTGAGCGAGCAGCTCAAGGCGAGGCCCGACCTGCGCCGCTTTTCCGAGGACATCTGCCAGTCGGGCGAACGGGGCGCCGAGCTGACGCAGCGCCTGCTCGCATTCAGTCGCCGCCAGTTGCTGCAGCCCCAGACGATCGATTGCCGCGGCCTGCTCGAGTCCATGTTCAAGCTGCTCAAGCGCACCTTGCGCGAGGACATCGAGATCAGGACGGCTTCCAGGCCCGGCACGATCGTGGCCTTCGCGGATCGGGCCCAGCTCGAATCCGCCGTGCTCAACCTTGCGCTCAATGCGCAGGATGCCATGCCGGCCGGTGGTCATCTGACCCTGAGCACGGAGTTGACGACACTCGACGACGACTATCGCGCCCTTCACCCCGAAGTCGCATCCGGCAGCTATGTGTTGATCTCGATCACCGACGACGGCGAAGGCATGACGCCGGACGTCACCCGGCGCGTGTTCGAGCCGTTCTTCACCACCAAGGAGGTCGGCAAGGGCTCGGGCCTCGGCCTCAGCATGGTCTATGGTTTCGCCAAGCAATCCAATGGCCATGTCACGATCTACAGCGAGCCGGGCCTTGGGACGACGGTCCGGATCTATTTGCCGCGCGCGGACATCGGACCATCGCACACCGAGCTTTCCGATGGCGAGGACGCAGCGCCGCGAGGATATGAGACGATCCTGATCGCCGAGGACGATCCGTTCGTTCGCTCCTCCGCCATTCGCAGGGTCGAAGCTCTCGGATATCGCGTCGTTGCCGCAGTCAACGGCAAGGAGGCGTTGCAGCAGCTGCGTACCGAGCCCGGTATCGACATGCTGTTCACCGACATCGTAATGCCCGGCGGCATGAGCGGCTGGGAGCTCGCCGACCAGGCGCGGCGGATTCGTCCCGGTCTGCCGGTCCTGTTCACCTCGGGCTACGCGCTGGAGACCCTGGTCGAGCAGGGCCACGCGCATGCGCAGGCGATCGTGCTGACCAAGCCCTATCGCAAGGTCGAGCTCGCGCAGCGGCTCAGAGACGCATTCGCCGCGGCCGTGGTGACGTCCTAAACTAGGGACCGGCATCTGGCGGCCGGCAAGTCCGCTTGCTAAATCGGGCCGGGTTTGGCCTATTAGCCGTCAGATACGCTTTCGGAGTGCCCGCGATGGTTCCCTTTTTCGTCCAGATCAAATGCAAGCTCGGTCAGTCCTATACGGTCGCCAATGCGCTTGCCGAAGCCGAGATCGCGTCCGAGATCTACTCCACGGCCGGCCAATATGACCTCCTGGTGAAATTCTACGTCGACAAGGACACCGATATCGGCCATTTCGTCAACGAGAAGGTGCAGGTGCTGCCGGGCATCCAGGACACCCTCACCATCATCACCTTCAAGGCGTTCGGCGCCAGCTGAGCTAGCCAGCTTCCTTGCGCTTGGGCCGCGGCGGACCCTCGACCGGCGGCAGCGATTTGAGATAGTCCGCCATCGCCGCAATATCCGCGTCGGACAATTGCGAGATGTTCTTGATCACCCGCCTCATCGCGCCGCCGACGCTGTCGCCGTCGGGCAAGTCGCCGGTCTTGAGCAAATCGGCGATATCCTTGGCGCTCCACTCGCCGAGGCGCTTCTGGGTGATGTTGGGGACCCACCCCTCGCCTTCCGGATTGGGCCCGCCGGCAAAGCGCTCGCCCGAGATGATGCCGCCAAGCGCGTTGCGCGGGCTGTGGCATTCGGCGCAATGGCCAAAACTGTTGACTAGATAGGCGCCGCGATTGAATTGCGGCGACTTGGTGCCGTCAGCGACGAAGCGCTTGCCGTCCATGAACAGCAATTTCCAGATGCCGACATTGCGCCGGATATCGAAGGGAAACGGGATATCATGGTCACGCACCTTGCCGGCAACAGACGGCAGCGTCTTCAGATAGGCGAAGAGATCGAGCACGTCCTCGCGCCTTGCGTGCTGATAGGACGTATAGGGAAAGGCAGGAAAATAATGCTGCCCGTTTGGCGAAACCCCGTGCATCACCGCGTTGACGAAGTCGGCGTCGGTCCATTTGCCGATGCCGTCGTTCGGATCGGGAGAGATGTTCGGCGCGTAGAACGTTCCGAACGGCGACTTGATCGCGAGGCCGCCACCGAGCTTGACACGGTCGGGCTGGTCCGGAGTGGCATGGCAGGACGCGCAGCCCCCGGCGTTGAACATGGCCTCGCCGTTGGCAAGGTTTGCCACGTGGGCCGGCGCATTGCCCGCGGCCGCCACCACTGGCGCGCTGAGCCACCAATAGACCACGGCAGCAGTGACCGCGGCGAGCAGCCCCACGAGAATTGTTCGTTGCAACATGCGGATCCATTCACTCGTCGTCGCGAACCTAAGACTGATGCCGTCGCAACCCCAACCACGAAGAATTTAGCCAGCCCCGGCCGGAAACGGGAATAAACTGAAACGCCGGCTGTTGAAAGTTTGGCAGCCCGAACGGGCTCAGCAGGGAGAATGTCATGAACAAGACCGTCATTGCCGCCTTAGCGCTCGGTGCCGTTGCTTTTGCCGGCCCGGCCAGCGCCGAAAAGCTGAAAGCAACGCTCGACGGCAAATCCGAGGTGCCGGCAACGACCACCAGCGGCACCGGAACCGCCGATCTGGACTATGATGCCGCCAGCAAGAAGCTGTCGTGGACCGTCACTTATTCCGGGCTCTCCGGCCCCGCCACCGCCGCGCATTTCCACGGCCCGGCCGAGGCCGGCAAGAACGCAGGCGTGGCCGTTGCGATCCCGAATGCGGCCGCGAGCCCCGTCAAGGGCGAAGCGACGCTCACCGACGCGCAGGCCGCCGATCTGCTCGGCGGCAAGCTCTACATCAACATCCACACCGCGGCGAACCCGGGCGGCGAGATCCGCGGCCAGGTGACGAAGTAAGCCGCGACGCTGCTTCGTTGCGTGAAGGCCGGGCGCGGGAGGGGCGTCCGGCCTTTTCGATTCCGGCCGCGCCTTAAGCCGCGTTCAGCGCCTGCGTGAGGTCGGCAATCAGGTCGGAGGGATTCTCGATGCCGATCGACAGCCGGATCGTGGAATCGAGCACGCCGATTTTCCGGCGGATGTCGGCGGGAACGCCGGAATGGGTCATGGTCGCAGGCAGGCTGGCGAGCGATTCCGTGCCGCCGAGGCTGACCGCCAGCTTGAGGATCTGCAGCGCGTTGAGGAATTTGACCGCAGCGTCCTTGCCGCCGACGATGTCGAACGAGAAGGTGGATCCCGCCCCCAGGCATTGCCGCGCGAACACACGCCCGGCCGGCGAGGCCTCCTCGTGATGACCGAGATAGTGGACCTTGGCCACCTTGGGGTGATCGCGCAAATAATCCGCCACGAGGCGCGCATTCGCATCGGCTTTTTCCATACGCAGGCTCAGAGTCTCGAGCGAGCGGTTGATCATCCAGCAGGAATGCGGATCGAGCTGGGTGCCGATGGCGCCGCGGAGCGCCTTGATGCCTTTCATCAGCGCCTTCGAGCCGAGCGCGGCGCCCGCGATCAGGTCGGAATGACCACCGACGTACTTCGTGAGCGAGTAGAGGGAAATGTCGGCGCCGTGCTCGATCGGCCGCTGAAACACCGGTCCGAGCAGCGTGTTGTCGCAGGCGATGATCGGCGTGTGTCCCTGGGCCTTGCCGATAGCGTCGGCGATGCGGCGGATCATGGCGACATCGACCAGGCCGTTGGTCGGGTTGGCCGGGGTCTCGATCAGGATCATCGAAACGCGGCCCTTGGCCATGGCCTCCTCCGAGGCCTGCTTGACGGCGGCTTCGTCGATCCCGTCGGCAAAGCCGACGGCGCCGATCGACAGGCGGGCCAGCGTGTTCGTCAGCAGCGTTTCCGTCCCGCCATAGAGCGGCTGCGAGTGCAGGATGACGTCGCCCGGGCGAACGAAAGCCAGGATCGTGGTGGCGATGGCCGCCATGCCGGACGAGAACAGCGCGCAGCTCTCGGTGCGCTCGTAGATCGAGAGCCTGTCCTCGACGATCTCGCTGTTGGGATGGTTGAAGCGCGAATAGACCAGACCCGCACCCATGCCTTCCGGCGGCTCGCGCCGACCGGCGACGAAATCGAAAAAGTCCTGCCCGTCATCGGCTGTCCTAAACACGAAGGTAGAGGTCAGGAACACCGGCGGCTTGATGGCACCTTCCGACAGTTGCGGATCATAGCCATAGGTCAGCATCAGCGTTTCAGGGTGCAGCATGTGATTGCCGATGTGGGTCTTCGACGGAAACGGTTTTGCCATGGCCTGTCTCGCTGTTGATTGGGGTCTTCGCCGCGCGTTGGAACTCCTGATGTGATGAGGCAGTCGGGAAAGAGGTGCGCCTCGTCGCATCAACGCCACGGCCGTTGGCTCGAAGATAGCTGCTCCGGCAGCGATCCGTCAGACCTTGCGCACAGAAAAAGGGCGGTCGCTATCGCAACCGCCCTTCATAATTCCAATGCAGTATGTAGCCCGGACGAGCGAAGCGACATCCGGGACAGACTATCAACTCGGCTGGACTCCCCGGATATCGCTTCGCTCATCCGGGCAAGGGACTCTGTAACCCGCTATTTCAACTTCACCCGATAGGTCTCGTGGCAATCGTTGCAGCGATCATTGATCGCGGTATAGGCCGCCTTCAGGCTCGCGACGTCGGTAATCTTGCCTTTGGCGTCGGTGATCGCCTTCTGCACCGGAGGAATCTTGGAGTCGAAATCGGCCTTGTTCTGCCAGACCTTTTGCGAGGCACCGTACGTCGCGTTCACCACGTCCTGCTTGGGATTGACCTCGAAGGTCTTGGCGATCTTGGCGACGTCGGCCTCGATGCTGGCAATGGCCTGATCGGCAGCCTTCCGGTCGAAGGGGATTTCGCCCTTCGTCATCTTCTGGATGACGCCATACTGGTTCTTGGCGATCGAGCGCATCAGATTGTCCTGCTGGACGGCAATCTCCTGTTGCGCCATCACGGCGCCGGCCCCCAGCAAAAGGGTGCCCGCGACAATCATCGTTCTTTTCATTGGCTAACGTCTCCGGCTCGCAGAGGTGAGGATGGGCCCATCCATGGATAGAACCCCGCAGCGGGCGTTTATTCCCGCCGCGGAAGAATCCCGCCTAGAGGCTGTGGCGGCGATGGTGCTCGCTGATGGCGATCCACACCCGCTCGGGGGTCGCGGGCATGTCGATGTGGTCGATCTTGTACTCGCGCCAGAGGGCGTCGACGATGGCGTTGACGACGGCCGGACAGGAGCCGATTGCGCCGGCTTCGCCCGCCCCCTTCACGCCCAACGGATTGGTCTTGCAGGGCACGTTGGCGGTCTCGAACACGAAAGCCGGCCCGTCCGCCGCGCGCGGCAGCGCGTAGTCCATGAAGGTCGCGGTGATGAGCTGGCCGTCATTGGGCCCATAGACCACCTGCTCCATCAGCGCCTGGCCGATGCCCTGCATGGCGCCGCCATGCACCTGGCCGGCCAGCAGCAGCGGGTTGAGCGTCTTGCCGAAATCGTCGACGATCACGTAGTTGACGATTCTGATGATGCCGGTGGCAGGATCGATCTCGACCTCCGCCAGATGCGTCCCGTTCGGGTAAGTGCCGTCGGCACTGGCGAAGGTCGCGCTGCCGTTCAGCTTCGACGGATCGGCGCCGGGCCGCTTGGCAAGGTCGGCGAAGGAGATCGAGCGGTCAGTGCCGGCGATCCGGATCACGCCATCGGTGATCTCGAGGTCGCCCGCACTTGCTTCCAGCGCTTGCGCGGAAAGCTCCTTCAGCTTCTTGCCGAGATCGCCCGCAGCACGCTCCACGCAGACGCCGCCGGTGGGAATCGAGGCCGAGCCGCCGGTGCCGAGGCCGGTCGCGATCTCGTCGGTGTCGCCCTGACGGATATGCACCCGCTCCGGCGGCAGGCCGAACTGCTCGGCGACGATCTGCGCATAGGCGGTCTGATGGCCCTGCCCGCTCGATTGCGTGCCGATCAGCACGGTGACGTCGCCACTGGGATCGAGACGGACGTTGGCCGTCTCCTCACCCATCACGCCGCAGATCTCGACGTAGCTCGCAAGACCGATGCCGCGGATTAGCCCGTTCTTCTTGGCCGTCTTGGCGCGCTTGCCAAATTCCTTCCACTCGGCGATCTCCATCGCGCGCTTGAGATGCGCGGCGAAATCGCCGGAATCATAGACCTTGCCCGTCGCGGTCTTGTAAGGCAGCGCCTTCGGCGGAATGAAATTCTTGCGACGGATGGCATCGGGCGTCATGTCGAGCCTTCGCGCGCAGGCGTCGACGAGACGTTCGATGACGTAGGCCGCCTCCGGCCGCCCGGCGCCGCGATAGGCATCGACCGGCACGCTGTGCGTGAAGATGGTGCGCACCCGGCAGTGGAAGGCCTGGATGTCGTAGAGGCCCGGCAGCATGCCCGCGCCGCCATGCGGGATGTAGGGGCCGAAAGTCGACAGATACGCGCCCATGTCGCCCATCAGGTCGCAGTCCATCGCGAGGAACTTGCCGTCCTCGGCCAGCGCCATCTTCGCAGTGGTGACGTTGTCGCGGCCCTGCGCATCGCCCAGGAAATGCTCGGAGCGATCTGCCGCCCACTTCACCGCCTTCTTCAGTTTTCGCGCGGCGACCGCCATCAGGGCGTATTCCCGATACGGAAACAGCTTCGTGCCGAAGCCGCCGCCGACATCGGGGCAGATCACCCGCATCTTGTCGGTGGGGATGTTGAGCACGTTCTGACAGAGGATGTCGCGCAGGCGATGGCTGCCCTGGCTGCCGATCGTCAGTGTCAGATGGTCGCGCTTGGCGTCATATTCGCAGACCGCTGCGCGCGTTTCCAGGAAGCTGGCAACCACGCGCGGATTGACGATGGCAATCTCGGCGACCGCATGCGCCTTGGCGAAAGCAGCTTCCGTCGCCGCCTTGTCGCCGATCGAGACGTCGAACAGCACGTTGCCGGCCTTGTCCGGCCAGACCTGCGGCGCGCCTTTCTTCACGGCATTGACGACGCCGGTCACAGCCGGGAGCTGGCTCCATTTGACCTCGATCGCCTCGATCGCATCGCGCGCCTGGTCGATGGTCTCAGCGACGACAAAGGCGACGGCATCGCCGACGTGGCGCACCTCGTCCTTGGCCAGGATCGGGTATGGCGGGCCGGTGAACGGATCGGTTTCGAGGTTGAACAGGCAGGGCAGATTGCCGAGATCCTTGACGTCATCGGCGGTCAGGATCAGCGCGACCCCGGGCAGCCCGCGGGCGCGGCTCACATCGATGGTGTATTTGGCATGCGCATGCGGCGAGCGCAGCATCAGGCAGCGCAGCGCAGCCTGCGGCGCGTAATCGTCGGTATAGCGGCCCTTGCCGCGGATGAGCGCGTCATCCTCCTTGCGCAGCACGCTTTGGCCAACGCCGAACTTGATGGGAGCCGCCATTTTATCTTCCCGTTCTCATGGTTGTTTTGCCGGGCATATTGCCGTGGAAAAACCGGCAAGGCAAACGGCTTTAGGCGGGCACGAGCCGCGAAGAACCACCTCGTCGGTCAGAGCGGGGAGGGGCCGGCAGGCCGCAGTCCGGTCATTTCCGTGTGAAGATTGATGGTCCCTCGGGCGGCCTCGGCGCACATGGTCCCGGCCAGGCGGCACGACGGCAGGATCGTTACCGAACTTGCACCGCAACGCGCGCCTGAAAACAAGCAGTGGTGCTTACCGCCGCTTGTTCGCAAAGCGCGTGTCCACGTCGCGTGGTTGATCATTTACATCCCACCGCGGCCCCACAGAGTCCTCGTGCTATCTCTCAGTCTGTCAATGGCGCGTTCAGGCGCGATGCAATCGATATCGCCGCGCGTCAGACCGATATCGATCAGCTCCCTGTCGCTGAGGTCCTGCAAGGTGACCCGTGCGCGCGGGAGCCGCTCCTGAAACGCCCGCCAAAATCGCCTGAGCAGGCTCAGGACGATGGAGAGGTCGGGGCCGCGCCTTGCGGCATCGACCTCAATTTCGGGTGAGATGTTCGTCAGTTGTGGTGGCATCGGACGCTCCTGCTGTTGGGCCGGCAGGGAGCGAGGCCAAAGAAAAGGCCCCGTCCGATGCCGGCGGGGCCTGGTGGAAAAGATGTCGTCGTCGAATTGCTAGCGCACGACTCCTTCCACGGCCCAGCCGAAGCGGGTCATGTGGTTGCGGTTGACGGTGCGCGAGCATTTAATCATGCAGCGCGTATAGCACGCCGATCGCGCAAAATCAAGAGATGTGCCGATGTCCGTTGCACCCTGGGGGCGAGCACCTGCTTGCCTAGCCGCGCTCGAGCGAGACAAGCCAGCTGCGGCCAACAGGATGAGATCGCGAGAGCATGGACAATCGTGCCGCCAACGGCGAGCAGGACGAGTGTCAACTCGTCATGGAAATGCAGCGAGGCGAAAGCTGAACCGCTGAAGCGCGCAATTAGCCAGAACGATGCGGCGAGGATGATCCCGGTCAGCAGGAATTTGGCGAGCGACATCAGCTAGGCACGGTCAAGCACGAGAAAGCCGCGCCGCGCGGCAAAGAAGAGCACCAGCAGCAGAATGGTCCAGCTTCCCGGCGTACACTCAGACGCCGTGCTTAGGCGTGTCATGGCGAGCTAACGGTTCTTCCGAGTGTTTCAGCATCTTGCCACTTTTAGGAGGACTTGTCGGGTGGGTTCAGATCGGCAACACTGCTTGGATTTCCAGTAATTGCTTTGATGGGTGTCCTCATGCCCGAAACATTGGAAATCCTGTTGTGGTGTGCCGCGCTCGCGACGTGGCTGATGCTTTCCTTCAGGATAATAAGCGAGCGCCTGAAGCCGCTCTCAAATCTCGTCAGCCATCTGCTCGAAGTTGCTTTCAGGCACAAGGCGAAGTGACGTAGTAACGGCCGCAAAGGCACGGCTTGGCAGCTGCCGAGCTGGCACAGCTGCGCCTCGCGTTGATGGCGTCAAGACGAACGGACCAAGCGCGGCACATCGTGCGGCTGCAACCTCTCGCAACCCTACTGGGGCCGACGATGCTCACTCGAAGCAAGTTATTGGCTATCAGGCTGAGGAAACGGCTGAAACGAACAACGCTGCTTAGCCTGCCAGCCTCCGATCGAGGGAGAACCGGCCTCCTCCAGTGACCAGGATCAACAGAGCGCCTCCTGATATCGAGATGTTCTTCAGGAAATTATTGTACTGCCCGATCTGTTGCGGACCGGCGGGATATTCCCAGTAACGATGTGCGATTGCAGTCGCCGACAATACAAACAGAAAGATCAAAATTGCGCAGTAGCGCGTACCAATTCCGAGTATCAAACCAACCGATATTAGTATTTCCAGAATGACGGTGGTCGTCGTAAACAGCTGCGGCACTGGAAGGTTGAGCGACCGAAAATAGCCCACTGAGCCACTGAAGTTGGAAAGTGCTCCATACACGCTTCCAACAAACACCCATGCAAGCAGGATGCGGCCGATCAGGATCAGCAGGTCGGCATTGCTGGTGGCGAACTGGTCGATCCGAGATGTGGACCAGGGAGAGCGAAATGACATGGTCACTGCCTCATCGCGTTGCTACCTGAGGACGGTACCTGAATATCGTATCACGATTGACGAACCGCATGAAGGCCGCCCCGCGGGGCATGACGCACTGTAGACCCCTGGAGCATCCGAGGCCCAACAAACGGTCCATCCGCTCACGGCGTTGGCCGCGTTCAAAGAGATTCTTCGGCGCGGTGACGGCGGGCTAGGCGTGTTGGCTTTCGGCACACGCCTAGCCGCGCACCAGCGAGACCAACCAGCTGCGGCCGAACAGGATGAGGATCGCAAGCGCGTAGACGATCGTGCCACCGACGGCCAGTAGGACCAGCGTCAACTCGTCGTGGAAGCGCATCGAGGCGAGAGCTGAAGCGCTGAAGTGCGCGATCAGCCAGAAGGCGGCGGCGAGAATGATCCCTGTCAGCAGGAATTTGGCCAGCGACATCAGCCAGGCGCGGTCGAGCACGAGAAAGCCGCGCCGCACGGCGAAGAACAGCACCAGCAACAGATTGGTCCAGACGCCGATGGCGGTCGCAAGCGCAAGGCCGATCTGGGCCAGCGATCCCATCAAAGCAACCTTCAGCGCGACGTTGACGGCGATGCCGGTCAGCGACGCCCGCACCGGCGTCGCCGTATCCTTGCGCGCATAGAAGGTCGCAACCGCGCTGCGGATCAGCACGAACGGGATCAGGCCGATGGCGTAGGCCGCGAGCGTGCCGCCGGCGGCGACCGCGTCGGCCTTGGAGAACGCGCCGCGCGCGAACAGCGCGCGCATGATCTCGTCGGGCACGGTGAGGAACGCGGCCACGAACGGGACCGAGAACAGCAGCGTGAAATCGAAAGCGCGGCGTTGCGCCTTCATCGCACCGTCATGGTCGTTGGCGGTGATCCGCCGCGACATCTCCGGCAGCAGCACGGTGCCGATGGCGATGCCGATGACGCCAATGGGGAGCTGGTTGAGCCGATCGGCGTAATAGAGCGCCGACAGCGCGCCGGCCGGCAGGAAGGTCGCGATGATGGTGTCGGCGAACAGCGCCACCTGCGTGCCCATCGAGCCCAGCGTCGCGGGGCCGAGTGCCTTGAAGAAGCCGCGGACGTCCTCGTCGAGCTTGAGCGGCGCAAATCGCGGCAGGCCGCCATGGCGAGCGAGATCGCCGGCGAGCAGGAAATATTGCAGGAAGCCGGAGATCAGGACGCCCCAGGCCGCGGCGTGGCCCGCGCTCGGAAACCAGACGGCGACCGCCAGCGTCATCATCATCGAAACGTTCAGGAAGATCGAGGCGGCCGCGGCGCTGGCAAAGCGCTGCATCACGTTGAGCATGCCGCCGTAGAGCGTCACCAGCGTGATCAGCAGGAGATAGGGAAAGGTGATCCGGGTCAGCTCGATCGCGAGCTTGCGCTGCTCGGCGTCCTCAGAAAAGCCCGGCGCCAGGATGCTCATGGCCTGCGGCATGAACAGCCAGGCGACGATCAGCAGCACCACCTGCGAGGCCAGCAGCAGCGTGAAGATGCGGTCGGCGAACAGGCGCGCCGCCGCCGCGCCCTTTTCGCCATGGACATGCGCATAGGCCGGCACCCAGGCGGCGTTGAAGGCGCCCTCGGCGAAGATCGCGCGAAAATGATTGGGCAGCCGGAGGGCGACGAAAAAGGCGTCGGCCACGGGGCCGGCGCCGAGGATCGCCGCGAGCATGATGTCGCGGGCAAACCCCGTCAGCCGCGAGAGCAGCGTGTAACCACCGACCGTGAAGATGCGTCCGAGCATGCGTCTGTTTTAGAGACTAATCAGCCTAACGATAAGGCTTTGAAGTTTGACGTGATCAAAAAAGACGGGCGCTCGGCCTGCGATGCGCATTGCCGTGCCCTTTCCCCTTGTGGGAGAGGGCAGCGACGCTGGTAGATGCAAACTCAATCGGGTGAGGGGTATCTCTCAGCGCATACCGTGTGGAGAGAGAGACCCCTCACCCGTCTCGCCGCTATGCGGCGAGCCACCCTCTCCCACAGGGGGAGAGGGTAAGCGATCAGCCCGCAATCGCGCCGCGGACGGCGGCGATGATTCGCTCCTGATCGGCTTCGGTCAGATAGGCGTGCATCGGCAGGCTGATGACGTCCTGCGACAGGCTCTCGCAACCGGGCAGGCCGCCCTCGGCGACCGGATATTGCTTGTAGGCGGTCTGCTGATGCATCGACTTGCCGTAATAGATCGCGGTCGGCACGCCCTGGGCTTTCAGCGCGGCAGCGAAGCCGTCGCGGTCGGTGCCCTCAGGGAGGCGGATCGTGTACTGCGCCCAGACCGAGGTGTTGCCGGGTGCCAGGCGCGGCACGGTGACGACGTTGCTCAGGCCCCGCGCGTAGCGCTCGGCGACCTTGTTGCGGGCGGCGATCTCGTCGTCGAAGATCTTCAGCTTCTCGATGAGGATCGCGGCCTGCATGGTGTCGAGCCGGCCGGTCAGGCCGAGGCGGACGTTGTCGTACTTGTCGACGCCCTGCCCGTGCACGCGGATGCTGCGCAAGGTGGCCGCGAGATCGTCGTCATCGGTGAAGATCGCGCCGCCGTCGCCGAAGCAGCCGAGCGGCTTTGCGGGGAAAAAGCTGGTCGTGGTGGCGAGCCCGAAGGTGCCGAGCTTGCGGCCCCTGTAGCTCGCACCAAACCCTTGCGCGGCGTCGTCGATCACGAACAGGCCTTCGGCCCTGGCGATCTCGGCGATGGCATCGTGGTCGGCGGGCTGGCCGAACAGATCGACCGGAATGACCGCAACCGGCTTCAGGCCGGCCTTGCGGGCGGTTGCGATGCCGCGCTTGAGCGACTCCGGGCTCATGTTGAAGGTCGTCTCGTCGACATCGACGTAGACAGGGGTCGCGCCCATCCGGGCCGCCGGCGACGCGGTCGCGATGAAGGTGAAGGACGGACACAGCACGGCATCGCCGGGACCGACGTTCTTTGCCATCAGCACCATGAGAAGTGCGTCGGTGCCGCTGGCGCAGCCGATCACGTGCTTGGCACCGCTATAAGTCGCGAGCTGCTTCTCGAGCTCGGCGACTTCAGGGCCATTGACGAACTGGCAGTGGTCGAGAACGCGCTTGACCGCGGCATCCAGCGAAGCGCCGAGCCGGCGGCGCTGCGAGGCGACGTCGATGAAGGGAATGGGTTCGGAACGCAGATGCTGGTTCATGACCTGGCTCTTGGCGCCTTCTTGAATGGTCGACATGGATGAAGGGTTCAGCCGGCGACGCGGCGCGGGCCCTTGAGGGCGGGCGATTTGGCCGCGGGCCGCGACGGCGTCTCCAGGCACTGCGTCGCGATCTCGAGGCTGGCGACGCCTTCGTCGCCGGTGACCGCCGGCGTCTCGCCGTTGCGCACCGCCTTGAGGAACGCGATCAGCTCGGCACGGAGCGGCTCGTCATGTCCGACCGGCAGATGCCGCATCGAGTAGCTGCCGTCCGGCTTGAAGCCGAAGCACTCGGTGACCTGGCGCGTGAGCAGATCGCCCATCACGTATTTGCCGCGCGTCGCGACCGTGACGCTGCGCGCCTTGAACGGCGTCAGCCAGTTGGTGTTGATGTGGGCGAGCACGCCGCTCTCGGTGCGGAACTGTAGCAGCGCGATGTCCTCGCGCTCGGCGACCGCGCTCGACAATTGCGGCTGCACCTCGACGATGTCGGATTCGGTGAACCAGCGGATCAGGTCGATGTCGTGCACGGCGAGGTCGATGACGACGCCGACATTGGACATGCGCGGCGGGAACGGGCCGACGCGCGTGATCGCGATGGAAAGAATGTCTTCGCCAGCGATCGCCTGCTTGACGGCGGCAACCGCCGGATTGAAGCGCTCGACATGGCCGACCATCAGCGTGACGCCGGCCTTTTGCGCGGCAGCGACGATCTCGCGGCCCTCCTCCACCGTGGATGCGATCGGCTTCTCGACCAGAACATGAATGTTCCTGGCGATGCAGGCGAGCGCGACCTCGTGATGCAGATGGGTGGGAGCTGCGATGGTGACGGCGTCGACGCCTTCGGCGAAGAGCTGGTCGAGCGTCTCGAAGCTTGCGCAATTGGCAAGTTCCGTCGCGCGTGTGCGATGTGCCGGCGAAGGATCGACGACGCCGACGAGGCTGACGCCGGGAAGACCCGCAAGCACGCGCGCGTGGTTGCTCCCCATCACGCCAGCGCCAATGACGCCGACGCGCAAGCCGGCCTTTGCCGGTGCAGACCCTTTGGAACTCATCTGAGTAAACCCCGATTCAACGCAAATCCCCGGCGCGCTTCTAGCACGGACGCCACATTTGTGGCGAATGCCGCCTTGGCGGCCCGGACACGATTTGATTCAAAAAGTTACACGTTCCCCGGGCCTTAAGCCGAAAAATATCGCGACTTTGGCCCGGGCCACGTGATTCGGAGTTTGCTGGTTACGACCTTTGATAGTCGTCTTCAATCCGGATGATGTCGTCTTCCCCGAGATAGCTTCCAGTCTGGACCTCGATCAGTTCCAGCATGATTTTACCGGGGTTCTCCATCCGGTGCACGGCGCCCATCGGGATGTAGATCGACTCGTTCTCGTGCACGGTCTTCACGACCTCGTTGACGGTGACGCGGGCGGCGCCGCGGACCACGATCCAGTGCTCGGCGCGATGATGGTGCTTCTGCAGCGACAGCCGCCCGCCCGGCTTCACCACGATGCGCTTGACCTGGTGGCGCTCGCCATTGTCGACGGACTGATAGCTGCCCCAGGGCCGATGCACCTTGAGATGCTCCTCGGTGACCTTCGGCGCGACCGCCTTCAACTTGGTGACGAGACGCTTCAGGCCATTGGCATCCTTCTGGCGCGAGACCAGCACCGCATCCGCGGTCGCGACCACGACGAGATCGTCGACGCCCTCGAGCGCGACCAGCGCCTGGTCGGTGGTGACGTTGCAGTTGCGGGAGTCTTCGAACACCGCGGCGCCGTGCGAGGCATTGCCCTGCGCATCCTTGTCGGAGAGCTCCCACACCGCGTGCCAGGAGCCGACATCGGACCAGCCGCACGACACCGGCACGACCGCGGCGCGCGAGGTCTTCTCCATCACGGCATAGTCGATCGAGATCGCCTTGGCCGCGCCGAACGCCTCGGGCTCCAGCGTGACGAAGCCGAGATCGCGCCCGGCATTGTTGACCGCGTTGGTGACGGCTTCGACGCTTCCTGCATCGACCCTGCGATACTCATCGAGCAGCACGCTGGCCGGGAACATGAAGTTGCCGCTGTTCCAGAGATAGCCCGAATTGACGTAGTCGGAGGCCTTCACCGCGTCCGGCTTCTCGACGAAGCGCGCGACCGCATGCACCTCGCCGGAGATCACCTCGCCCGGGTTGATATAGCCGTATTCGGTCGCGGGCCGCTCCGGCTTGACGCCGAAGGTGACGATACGGCCGGTGCTCGCGGCGTTACGGCCCTCGCGGCATGCGGCAACGAAAGCGGCATTGTCCTGCACGACGTGGTCGGCGGCGAGCGCGAGCACGATGGCTTCACTGGCGCGGTTCTGCGCGAACACGGCGCCGGCCGCGATCGCAGGTCCTGAATCGCGCCGCATCGGCTCGAGGATCACGTCGGCCTCGATGCCGATCTCGGCGAGCTGCTCCAGCACCATGAAGCGATAGGACGCATTGGTGATGACGATCGGCCGGTCGAACAGGGAAGGATCGGAGACGCGCAGCAGCGTGTCCTGGAAAGTCGAGCGCGTGCCGAACAGCGGCAGGAACTGTTTTGGCCGCACCTCGCGCGAAGCCGGCCACAGCCGCGTGCCGGCACCGCCGCACATGATCAGGGGGATAATGCGTTTGTCCATCGTCATCTCAAACCTTGAAGTAGTCCCGATACCAGGTGACAAAATTATGGACCCCATGCTCGATCGGCGTTGACGGTGCAAAGCCGGTGTCGCGCATCAGATCCTCGACATCCGCGAACGTTTCCAGCACATCTCCCGGCTGCATCGGCAGCAATTCTTTGATCGCCGTCCGGCCCAGCTCCCGCTCCAGAAGACCGACGACGTGCATCAGTTCCTCCGGATGGTGATTGCCGACATTGTAGAGCTTAAACGGCGCATTTGCGGCAGCCGGATCGTCCGCAGGCACAAGATCGAGCAGCTTGGATACTACACGTGTGACATCATCAACATAGGTGAAGTCGCGACGCATTCGGCCATGGTTAAACAGCCGGATCGGCTTGCCCGCCATGATGGCGTTTACGAACAGAAACATGGCCATGTCGGGCCGTCCCCATGGCCCGTAAATGGTAAAGAAGCGCAGGCCCGTGACCGGCAAGCGATAGAGATGGCTGTAGGACTGCGCCATCACCTCGTTCGCCTTCTTGGTCGCGGCGTAGAAGCTCACGGGATGGTCGGTCCGGTCCGCAACCGCAAATGGCAATTTTGTGTTGGCGCCATAAACGGAGGATGACGAGGCGTAAACGAGATGACGACAGCCGCTGTTGCGGCAGCCTTCGAGCACGTTGAGAAAGCCCAACAGATTGGAATCGGCATAAGCGTGCGGCTGCTCGATCGAGTAGCGCACGCCGGCCTGCGCCGCCATATGCACGACCTCCGTAAAACGATGTTGCGCAAACAGCGCCGCCATCGTCTCGCGGTCGGCAAGATCGGCCTCGACGAAGGAGAAGCGGGGCTCGCTCTGCAACAGTGCCAGGCGCGCCCGCTTCAGTGCCGGATCGTAATAGCTGTTGAGGTTGTCGAGCCCGACGACGGTGCGGCCTTCGCCCAAGAGGTGCCGGGCGACGTGAAAGCCGATGAAGCCTGCGGCCCCGGTGACCAAAATCGCCTGATCCGTCATCCTGTTCCCTGGGGATCCCTAGCCCGATCCTGTTTAGCCGTCACCTCAAGGTGATCGCAATAGGCCCGCTGTATGCGCTCCATAATGCCCCCCAACGAGGGCTCACGAGAGCCTCACGAGGGCTATTGCAAGATCGGCGCCAAAACCATACCAAAGCGGCCGAATTCGGCGCTCGCGTCGGGTTGCCTCAAATCTTCGCAAACCCTGTTCATGCGGGCGAGATGCGCCGAATCCTGCTGTCGACGGCCAAAATCGTGATTTCCGCGGCGCTGCTCTATCTGGCGCTGCGCAAGGTCGATCTGTCCGAATTGTTTTCGCGCTTCACCGTGACCAGCCTGTTCTGGATCGGCGCCGCGATCGCGGTCACCTTCCTGCAGATCTTCGTCGGCGTGCTGCGCTGGCGCGAGATCAGCGCCGTCTGCGGCGCGCCGCTCGAGCTCGGCCGCGCCATGCGCTACAACGTGATCGGCTCCTTCTTCAACCAGACCCTGCCATCGGCGATCGGCGGCGACGCGGTCCGGCTCTGGCTGGTGGCGCGCGCCGGCGCCGGCTGGCGTGCGGCAACCTATTCGATCTTCGTCGACCGCGCGATCGGCTTGATCGCGCTCGCGATTCTCATCGTCGCGAGCCTGCCCTGGAGCTACACCCTCATCACCGATCCGCACGGGCGCTCGGCGCTGCTGCTCATCGATTTCCTGGCGCTCGCCGGCGGCCTCGGCTTCCTGGTTTTCGGCGCTCTGAAATGGCGCTGGCTGAAGACCTGGTGGGCCACGCATCACATTCACGCCTGTGCCGTGATCGCGAACCGCGTGATCTTCAGCCGCAGCCGCGGACCGATCATCGCAATCCTGTCGGTGCTCGTTCACGTGCTCGCCGTCGTCATCGCCTGGTGCGTCGTGCAGTCGATTGCGGCCCCGGTTCGCTTCAGCGACGTGTTTCTGCTGGTCCCGCCCGTGATGCTGATCACGATGATGCCGATCTCGATTGCCGGCTGGGGCGTGCGTGAAGCCACGATGGGCCTGGCGTTCGGCTTCGCCGGACTTGCCGCCAACGAGGGCGTCAACGTCTCGCTGCTGTTCGGCGCCGTGTCCTTCATCGTCGGTGCGTTCGGCGGCCTGGTCTGGATCCTCAGCGCGGAGAAAGCCGCGCAGGGGTCGAAGCCGATCGGAGTACCGGAGTGACGACCCTCGTCGCGGGTCCGGACCTTGCGGCCGGGCTGGTGCTGTTCGCGCTTGCGCCGGCCGTGCTGGCTGCACTGATCTCGGCCTGCGTCACCTGGCAGAGCATGCCGCTGCTGCAGCGTTATGCACTGGCGCGTCCGAACGCACGCTCGTCGCACAAGATACCAACCCCGCAGGGTGCGGGCATCGCGGTTGTCGCGGCCACGCTGCTGGTGGCTGCCTCCTGGGCGGCCTGGACCTACGGCGCGATTCCCTTGCCTCTGATCGGCTCCGCCGTCGTGATCGCGATGGTCGGGCTCGTCGACGACATCAGGCCCCTGCCCGTGCTGCTCCGCCTCGTGCTGCAGGCGGGAGCCGTGGCCGCCGTCGTCTTCACGACACCGGAGACCGCGCGCATCGTGCCGGCGCTGCCGCTCGCGCTCGAGCGCGGCCTCATCCTGCTCGCAGGCATCTGGTTCGTGAACCTCGTCAATTTCATGGACGGGCTCGACCTGATGACCGTGGCGGAGGTGGTGCCTGTCACGGCCGCGCTGGGATTGCTCGGATGGTATGGCGACCTCTCGCCGTCCGCGGCGCTGCTCGCCACCGCGCTGTGCGGAGCCATGCTCGGCTTTGCGCCGTTCAACCGTCCCGCCGCAAAGGTCTTCCTGGGCGATGTCGGCAGCCTGCCGATCGGCCTCTTGCTCGGCTGGTGCCTGCTGGAGCTCGCCTGGCACGGACAGCCCGCCGCGGCGCTGCTGCTGCCGGCCTATTATCTTGCGGATTCCACCATCACGCTGTTTCGGCGCATCGCGCGGCGCGAACCATTCTGGTCGGCACACCGCACGCACTTCTATCAGCGCGCCACCGACAATGGCTTCACGGTCAAGCAGGTGATCGGCGAGGTGTTCGCACTCAATCTCGTGCTGGCATTGCTTGCCATCGTCAGCGTTCGCGCCGGCTCGACGACGGTCACGATCGTCTCCGTGATCGCAGGCGCGTTCGCGGTCGCCTTCGTGCTGCGGCGCTTTTCCCGCCCTCAGGCATCCTGAGCCGACAGCGCCAGCCGCACCCCCTCGTCGAGGGAGACCTGCGGCTGCCAACCGGTCGCGAGCGCCTTGGAGATGTTGAGCTCGAGCGAGCCGATCAGGCTGTCATGCGTATCCTGCCGGCCCATGACATTGAGCAGCGTGCTGAGCAGGCCCGGCGGCACGCCGAACAGCCGCAGGTTCTTGCCGGACGCTTCGGCCAGACGGGTGATGAATTCGGGCGTCGAGACCTGCTCCCTGTCGGCGACGAGGAATATCTCGAAATTGCTGGCGGGATCGGGATGGCCGAGCCGGCGCAGGATGAACGACGCCAGGTTCTGCACGGCAAGGAAGGCGCGCTGGTTGCGGATCGCGGCAACGGGCAGCGGCAACCCGAGCTGGACCGCGCGCATCAGCAGCGCAAAATTGTCCTTGGCACCCGCGCCATAGACCAGCGGCGGCCGGATCACCGAGATCTTCATGTCGTTGTCGCGCGCCAGCGTCCTCAAGCCCGCTTCGGCCTGACGCGCGGCTTGTCCGGGCCGGTCTGCAAGGCCGGCAATGCGCCCGGCCAGCCCGAGAGCACGACGACCTCGCGCTCGGCGGCGAGACGGCAGGCGATTTCGGCCATGATGGCCGCCGTCGTGCTGGTATCCGGCGGATAATGCTGGCTCGCGACGACGATCTTGCCCCGAGGCTGCATGGTCATCAGGCTGCGGTCGACCCGAATTCGGGCACCGCATCCTTCAGGATGGTCCTGATGGTGGCGCGATCGTCGCGCGCGATCGCCTGCTCCAGCGCCGCGATCCATTTGCGCAACGTCTGCATCGGCGGCTCGTTCGGCTGCGCGGCCATGATGCCGGCAACGCCGATCTCGCGGGTCGGCTCCTCGGTAGCGAACAGGATCTCGTGCAGACGTTCGCCCGGCCGCATGCCCGTGAACACGATCTCGATGTCGTAGCCGGGCTGCAGTCCGGAAAGGCGGATCATGCGCTCGGCGAGATCGACGATCTTCACCGGCTGGCCCATGTTGAGCACGTAGACCGAGACGTCGGGACGGTGCGTTCCGAGCGCATGCGTGGCCGCGGTGATGACGAGATCGCAGGCCTCGCGGATGGTCATGAAGTAGCGGACCATGTCGGGATGCGTCACCGTCACCGGGCCGCCCGCCTCGATCTGAGCCTTGAATTTCGGCACCACCGAGCCATTCGAGGCCAGCACGTTGCCGAACCGGACCGAGATCAGCCGCATCGGCGGCTTGGCGCCGTGCGCCCCGGCTGCGAGGTCGTGATCCAGCGCCTGGCAGTACATCTCCGCAAAGCGCTTGGTCAGGCCGAGCATCGACACCGGCTCGATCGCCTTGTCGGTCGAAATCATCACCATGGCTTCGGCGCCGGCGGCAACGGCGCCATCCGCAACGTTGATCGAGCCGAAGATGTTGGTCTTGACGCCCTCGCTCCAGTCGCGTTCGAGGATCGGCACGTGCTTGAGCGCGGCGGCGTGGAATACAATGTCCGGCTTGAACCCGGCCATCAGGCGCATGATGCGCTCGCGGTCGCGGATGTCGGCGATGCGCCCTTCAATCTCGGCGGCCGCGCCTCGCGCGGCGAGCGCTTCCGTGATGGCATAGAGCGCGGGCTCGGAGTTTTCCACGATCAGCAGCCGCGCGGCGCCGAAGGCCACGACACGCTCGCAGATCTCCGACCCGATCGAGCCGCCGCCGCCAGTGACGATCACCGCCTTGCCGTTGATCAGCGCTTCCAGGCGCGCATAGTCGATCGTCTCGCTCGGCCGCAGCAGGAGGTCCTCGACCGCGACGGCCGTGAGCCGCGGCGTATCGCCACTCTCGAGCGAGGGCATCCGGTTGACGATCACACCCAGCTTGCGCGCCCGCATCAGGATCGACTCCGGACGCGCTTCCGGCTCGAATGCCGAGGGCGTCATGACGAGGCGCGCGATCGGCTTGTTGCGCTTGGCAAAGTCATCGACGACGTCCTCGACGTCGTCGATGCCGCCCAGCACCGGCACGTTGCGGATAAACTGGCCCCGATCCGAGCTCGACGGCGACAGCACGCCGACCGGCCAGATGCGCTTGATCGCCCCGCTCTCGATGCCGCGCAGGAGCACCTCGGCATCCGCGGCGCGGCCGATCAGCAACGTCGGCGCGGCCTCCTCGCCCCTGGCGTGACGCCGCACCCGCGTATAGCGGAAGTAGCGGTAGGCTATTCGCAGCGCGCTGAGGAACGAGATCTCGAGGAACCAGTAGAGGACGATCGTCACCTTGCCGAGAAAGAAGGCGCCGCGGACATTGGGGGCGACGAAGATGTAGTCGAGCACGAGCAGGGCGACCGTCAGCACGGTCGCGACGCGGATGATGTTCAGCGCGTCAGGCAGCGAGATGAAGCGCCACTTCGTCGTGGTCAGGTTGAAGATGAAGAACACGACCACGCCGAAGGCGAGGAAGTAGGGCAGGATCTGGAACAGCAGCGGCAGGCGGTCGAAGAAGCCGTCGCCACCCTCGAATCGCAGATAGAAGGCGGCAAAAAGCGCCGCCGCGGTCGCCAGCAGGTCGTGGAGCGCGATCAGGAAATTGCGCAAGGTGAGATGCGAAAGACGCGTCATCCGCCGACCGATGAAAACCCAGTTAGATGCAACCTGACCGCGCTGATAGCCCATCTGGACCAGACTTGCCAGCCGCGCGGCCTTCAGGAACCGGCTTCCCCCGTCTTCGCCTCGGCCTGTTGCCCCCGGATCACCATGCCCCCGGCAACGCCGACGCCGATGACGTACATCCAGCCCTCGTGGAAGTCGAACAGATGGGAGTTGAACAGCGAAGTGAAGACGTTCTGCACCACCACCAGGAGCCCGATCCAGTTGGCAAGGCCGTCGCCGCGAAACAAGCGCAGATGCAATATCCAGATCGCGTAGAGAACGGCGATGCCGATCACGCCCCATTGCACGGCAACGTTCAGCGTCTGGTTATGCGGGTTGCCGATCACCTCGGCGGACGCCTGGTACTGACCGGCGGGCGTCGCCACGCGTTCGAACAATCCGCGCGTCGAGCCGGTGCCGTGCCCCTTGATCGGCGCCTCGGCGAAGAAGCCGAGCGACTTCCGCCAGAATTCGAGGCGCAGGCCGAGCGAGGTCGGCTCGCCCTTTTCCACATAGCGCGTGTAGTCATCGGAAAACCTCTCGGCGGTATGGCGCAAATATGGCGAGGCCTGCCAGGCGAGAATAGCGGCGACGAGCAATGTGGCGGAGATGAGCCCGATGCTGCGCCATTTGAGATGAAGCAGCGCGAACACGCCGAACATGATCGGAACGGTGACGAGCGCGGTGCGCGACACCACGACGAACGTCATGTTGACGAAGAAGCTCAGTGCCAGCGCCGTCAGCAGCCCGGCGAACCAGTATCGCTTCTCAAGCAGCAGCATCACGATCGGATAGGCGAGCGCGACCGCGCAAAGCGCGAATTCCTGGCTCTGCTCGATGTAATTCTTGACGAAGTTGCCGCGCTCGGCCGGATCGGTCTTGAGCGCGAGGTTCGGGTAGAAGGCAACCAGCCAAGACATCACCGATAGCAGGGCGCAGGACACTAGGAAGGCGATGAAGATCCAGCGTCCGCGCGGCGAGCGCTCGAAATGATAGAGCAGGACCGGCAGCACCAGCAGCTTGATGGTCGGGTTGACCGCATAGAAGCGGGCGCCCCAGCTCGCGTCCGACCACAGCGTCCCCACCAGCGCGAGCAGGACCAGCGCGATCGGGGCCGCGCAGATCGGACGCTTCAAGGATTGCAGGAAGGCGCGGACGTCGAGAAACGGCACCATGCAGAGCAGCATCAGCGCGTTGAATATCCCCGCCAGCGAGGTCGACCACGGCAGCGAAGCCGCGGTCAGGACCGCAAATATGTCGACGGTCTCGCGCCAGGCCGCCGGGCTGCGCAGGCGGCGAAGCAACATCCCGCCGGTCGTCTCGCGTACCAGTGCCGTCACTTGCCCCCTCCCCGGGCGCGATGGACCAGCGCCGTCGTGCTGAAGCCCTGCAGGATGTCGACCAGCACGACGGTGCCGCCCGCGGCCTCGACGACCTCGTGACCGACCACCTGCTCGCGGGTGTAATCGCCGCCCTTCACCAGCACACCGGGCTTGATCCGGGTGATCAGGTCGATCGGCGTGTCCTCCTCGAAGATGACGACGAGATCGACGGCCTCGAGCGCGGCGAGCACCTCGGCACGCGCGCGCTCGTCCTGGACCGGCCGCTCGGCGCCCTTGAGCCGCCGCACCGAGGCGTCGCTGTTGAGCCCCACGATCAGGCGGTCGCAGGCGGCGCGCGCCGCGGTCAGCACCTTGACGTGGCCGGGATGCAGGATGTCGAAGCAGCCATTGGTGAAGCCGACGCGCTGGCCTTGCGTTTTCCATTCGGCGAGCTGCGCATCGAGTGCGGCCGGCTCGAGCACGATTTTCTCCTCGGCCGCCAGAGTGGCATGCGGCAGGATCTTTCGGCGCAGCTCGGCCGCGCTCACGCTGGCGGTGCCTTGCTTGCCGACGGCGACGGCGGCAGCGGCATTGGCCGTGCGCAACGCCGTGTCCCAGTCCGCGCCTGTAGCAAGCGACACCGCAAGCGCGGCGGCGACGGTGTCACCGGCGCCGGAGACGTCGCGCACCTTCACCGGAAAAGCCGGAACGTGAACCGCCGCGCCATTGCGCGGCACCAGCGTCATGCCGTGCTCGCCCTGGGTGACCAGGATCGCCTCGCAATCGGCGAGCCGCATCACGTCCTCGCTGGCCTCGACGATGCTCTGCACCGTCTCGGCGCGGCTTCGGGTCGCTTCAGAGAACTCCTTGCGATTGGGCGTCAGCAGCGTGGCGCCGCGGTAGATCGCCCAGTTCAGGCTCTTGGGATCGACGATGACGGGCTTGCCGAGCTTTCGCGCGGCATCGATGGTGTGGCGGATGACGCGCGCCGTCAGCACGCCCTTGGCGTAGTCCGAGAGCAGCACGATGTCGGCGCGCGCGATTTGCGGCAGGATCGCCTCGATCAGCTTCGTCTCGATGTCATCGGAAGCAGGCGCCGCCTGCTCCCAGTCCGCGCGCAGCATGTGCGTGGAAAAATGCTCGGAGACGAAGCGGACTTTTCGCGTGGTCGGGCGCGAGGGATCGCACACCAGCACGCTTTCGATGCCGGCGTGCCCGTCCAGCGCCGCCTTGAGCCGTGCACCGGCATCGTCCTCGCCGACGAGGCCGACGAAGATGCAGCGCGCGCCCAGCGAGGCGACATTGCGCGCGACATTGCCGGCGCCGCCGATATGGATCTCGCTGCGCTGGGCCGCGATGACGGGCGCCGGCGCTTCCGGCGAGATCCGCGACACCTCGCCATAGACGAACTCGTCCAGCATGATGTCGCCGATGCACAGCACCGTGCGGCCTGAGATGGCCTGCGCGAGGGCGTCGAAATCGAGAATGGGCGTCGGCATGGTCAAAAGGCCTCAGCGGAAGCGGTCGGGCCGGTCGAGGTAATCCCCGACATAGGCCTTCACCGCATCCTCGAGCGTCGTGAAGCCGCCGTTATAGCCGGCGCGGTGCAGGCGATCGACCTCGCTCTGGGTGAAATACTGGTAGGCCCCGCGGATCTGCTCGGGCATGTCGATATATTCGATGTTGGGCCTGGTGCCGAGCGCCGCATAGGCCGCCAACATCAGATCCCTGAAGCTGCGCGCCTTGCCGGTTCCGACATTAAAGATGCCGGATACTGACGGCGTCGCCAGCAGCCACATCACGACGCGCACGACGTCGTCGACATAGATGAAATCGCGGCGCTGATCGCCGTCGGCGATGCCCTCGCGATGCGACTTGAACAGCTGCACCACGCGGCCTGCCTTGACGTCGTCGAAGCGGCGCGCCAGCACGCTCATCATCGAGCCCTTGTGATACTCGTTGGGGCCGAACACGTTGAAGAATTTCAGGCCCGCCCATTGCGGCGGGAGCGGATCGCCGTTCGCTACGCGCCCGGCGACCGCGAGATCGAACATGTGCTTGCTCCAGCCGTAGAGATTCATCGGCCGCAGTTTCTTCAGTGCCGGCAGCGAGGCGTCGTCGTCAAATCCCGTCTCACCGTCGCCATAGGTTGCCGCCGAGGAGGCGTAGATGAACGGCACCGCGCCCGCCGTGCACCAATCGAGCAGGCGCATCGACAGGCGGAAATTGGTTTCGAACACGAGGTCGCCGTCGGTCGCGGTGGTCGCGGAAATCGCCCCGAGATGGATCACAGCCTCGAGCTTGCGGCCCTTCAGCCAGTCCATCAGCTCGGCCGGCGGGACAATATCCACAAGCTGGCGCTTGGCGAGGTTCCGCCACTTGCCCTCGTTGCCCAGGAAATCGCAGACCACGACGTCGCTGCGGCCCGCGTCATTGAGCGCGGCCACGACATTCGACCCGATAAAACCGGCCCCGCCGGTCACCAGCAACATTCCGAAATCCCTGCCCGATCTTTGCGGCCCGGTCCTGCCGTAGCGCATGAGCCGCCAAAGTGTAAGCGGTTTTGGGATTGAGTGGTCTGCCGGCTTTACCTGCCGGCCTGGAGCGGCTACCGAACCGCCACAATCAGATCGTCTCGGCCCTATTAACGAATGAACCAAGATTCGACACTTAGCGGAGATGCAGATCGGAGCGACACCCGCCCGATTCTGATCATTCCCTACATGTGGATCGGCGATTTCGTCCGGAATCACACCGTTGTCCGGGTCCTCAAGGAGCGCTGGCCGAACCGGCCGGTCGATCTTCTGACCACCTCCGTGTGCGCCCCGCTGGTCGATTACATGCCCGGCGTGCGCGAGGGGATCGTCTGGGACCTGCCGCGCGGACGCCTCGCCGTCGCCCGCCAGCTCGCCCTGGGGAAACTCCTGCGCGAGCGGAACTACGGCACGGCCCTGGTGCTGCCCCGGACCTGGAAGGCGGCCATCGCCCCCGCCCTCGCCGGCATTCCTGAACGGGTCGGCTTCGTCGGCGAGTTCCGGTTCGGCCTGCTCAACCGCTGGCGCTGGGGCGAGAAAAAGCTGCCGCGCTTCATCGATAAGAACGCCGCCCTGGCCCAGCCCGACGGCGCCCCGCTGCCGGCGGAATGGCCGGTGCCGCAATTGCGGGTCCCGGCCGAGGACATCGTCCGCTGGCGGCAGGCCAACGGGATCGGCGCCGGCGCCGCGGTGGCGCTGGCCCCCGGCTCGGTCGGCGTCTCAAAGCGCTGGACCTATTATCCGGAGGCCGCCCGGCTGCTGGTCGAGCGCGGCCTCGAGGTCTGGGTGGTCGGCGGCCCCGCGGAAAAGGGGCTGGCCCAGGAGATCGTCGCGGCCGGCGGCTCAGGCGTGCGGGACCTCACCGGCAACGATCTGCGCAACGGCGTGCTGGCCATGGCGGCGGCCGGCGTCGCCATCTCCAACGATTCCGGCCTGATGCACATCGCAGCTGCCCTGGGCACGCCCACCATGGGCATCTTTGGCCCGACCAGCCCCTATCTCTGGGCCCCCCTCAACGGCCTCGCCGCGACCGTGGTCCAGGACAAGGAAGTGCTGCCCTGCCAGCCCTGCCAAAGCACGGTATGCAAGGTGAACGACCACCGCTGCATGCGCGATATCGCAGCGAGTGAGGTGGTGGCGATCGCACAGCGGGTGCTGGGGGAAGCTGGAAAGCCGGCTTAGAATTGAGCGTGGCGCCCGCGGAAGCCGGGCATGAGATCAAGCATGCGCGCGCGTCAGTTCGTAGGGAGCTGTGAGAGCATCAATTGGAATGCTCCATTCCTTGCTGATGATGCGGATCATGTCCAGCGTCAGCGGACGGACACGATTCAAGATCTCGGACGCTCTGTTGCGACCAATCAGACCCGCCAACTCTGACTGCGACCGTCCCATGGACTCGATCGCGAAATGGAGAACATCGACTGGATCGCCGCGCGAGGTCGCGAAGTGATTGTCTTCGTATTCCTTGATGAGTGAAGACAAAACTTCGAAGCGATCACCATCGGGCGTACCAGGCGCCGGCTCGGCCTGGAAATAACGAGATACTTCGCCGATAGCCCAATCGTAATCCTGTTCATTGCGAAGAGGCCTTACGTCCATCATCACACGGTCTCCGCGTCTATTCCGTCATATTCTTTGTGCGTGCCGACGAACTCGATGAGAGCAGTTTTGAATGTGTAGGAGAAATGAACCACAAGGCGATACTTGTTGCCGCCGATGTCGAAGATCGCTCTGTTATCGCCAACGAAGTCCACGTTGTTTCCGAACGCCTTCTTCAAGTCAGCCGGACCGCTCCAATCGCCTTTGGACACGATCTCATACCAAGTCCCCAAGGGGTCCGCGCCTTGGGGTATCGCTCCCAGAAGACCTTCAGTGCCCTTCTTGCGATAACGTTCATTGCCATAGCATGTTCCCGAAATGGGATTAATCGAAAATTCCCATACGGGAACAAAGTCGACTTCCGCTAAATCGGCAACCGGACGAACCCATCGCCAAGCCATTGATTCCGCTCATCCCGGCTACTGTGCATGGGGTTGTTTTCGCGTTTTTTGCTTTCGGCCCTCGCGGCGTGGCTCAGAGCAGCGGCCGATAGACCTCGCCGATCCGCGCCGCTTCCGCATCGAGGCTGAACTTTGCGAGCACCCGCGCTCGGCCCCTCTCGCCCATCGTCGTCGCGGCATCCACATCGCGCATCAGCGGCTCCACTGCCGCAGCCAGCGCATCGGCATCGCCGGTCGGGACCAGCACGCCGCTCACGCCATCCTCGACCACCAGCTCGGCCGCGCCGGCGCGTGCGGCGACGAGCGCGCTGCCGGCCGCCATCGCCTCGATCAGCGTCAGTCCAAAACCCTCGTTGCGCGAGGTGAAGGCGTAGATCGTCAGCCGCTGGTACCAGCGCTGCACCGCTTCGATCGGCAGCTCGCCGGTGATGACGATGCGCGATTGCAGGCCGGCCGCTTCGATCTGCTTTTTCAGCTCGTTCGCAAAGGCCATCTGCTCGGCCGTGACCTGACCAACGATCACGGCGGTGAAATCGGGATAGCGCGGCAACAGGCGGCACATCGCGTCGACGAACACGTCGGTGCCCTTCTGCGCGCGCACGCGTCCAAAGCAGCCGATGGCGTAACGGCCGGGCAGCGCGGCCTCCGTGAACGCAACAGCGCGGTCGGTCGGCGGCGCATAGATGTCGGTATCGACGCCATGCGGGATCACGGTCGCCTGCACTTTCAGAAACGAAGCCGAGAGATCTGACGTCGCGATGATCGCGTCCATGCGCCGGATCAGCCAGCGCGTGATCCAGCTGTGGTGCCGCTGCGCCGCCGAGGTGAACACGAGTTTCAACGGCCAGCCGAGCGCGCGTAGCGCGACACCCGCGATCATCTCGTTGTTGCGCCGCGCATGCCAGATCAGCGGCGCCTTGCGGCGCCATAGCTTGAGGAAATCGGCAACGCTCAGCCGCGCAATCCCAGCCGGCGCGTGCGAGCCGAACCAGGCGGCGCGGTACAGTTTCGCCAGCCGCGGCGCCACCATCCGGTTGGTCGCAGTGACCCCGGAATAGCGCCTGTGCAGATTTGGCACGATCACTTCGAGATCGCCGGGGGAATTGGCCACGTCATGCTCCGTTTCGCAAAGTCCCTATACGCAACATTAAGCATAGTGACCAGTTCAGCCGCGCCGATACCCCCTCTTCACCACGCAAGAGCTAACTTTGCGCGTTGATCGAAGACGGGTGAGATCATGACTGTGCTAGTCACCGGCGGCGCCGGCTATATCGGAAGTCACACGGTCCTCGCGCTGGCGGAAGCCGGCGAGGACGTCGTCGTGATCGACGATCTCTCGACCGGTTTCTCCGCCTATCTGCCCGAGGGCGTGCCGCTGTTCATCGGCGATGCCGGCGACGAGAACCTGCTCGAAGGCGTGATCGCGCAGCACAACATCGAGAGCATCATCCATTTCGCAGGCTCGGTGGTCGTGCCGGATTCGATGCGCGATCCGCTCGGCTACTACCGCAACAATTTCACGACCGCGCGCAACCTGCTCAACGTGGCGGTGAAGCGCGGCATCGGCCGCTTCATCTTCTCCTCGACCGCCGCCGTCTACGGCAATCCGGACCAGGTGCCGGTGCCCGAGCACGCGCCGACGCGGCCGTTGTCGCCCTATGGCTCGTCGAAGCTGATGACCGAGATCATGCTGCACGACGTCGCCGCCGCCTACGGCATGCAGTACGTCACCCTGCGCTATTTCAACGTCGCCGGCGCCGATCCGCAGGCGCGCATCGGGCTTGCCACCGTCGGCGCCACGCATCTGCTCAAGATCGCGGTCGAGGCCGCGACCGGCCAGCGCGCCAAGATCGACGTGTTCGGCACCGACTATCCGACCCCCGACGGCAGTTGCATCCGCGACTTCATCCACGTCACGGACCTCTCGCAGGCGCATCGTTCGGCGCTGGCCTATTTGCGCAACGGCGGCGCCTCGACGACGCTCAATTGCGGCTATGGCCGCGGCTATTCGGTGCTGGAGACCATCGACGCCGTGCGCCGCGTGTCGGGCCGCAGCTTCGCCGTGCAATACGCCCCGCGGCGCCCCGGCGACATCATGACCATGGTCGCCGACACCAGCCGCATCCGCGGCCTGCTGGACTGGAAGCCGCAATACGAGGACCTCGAGACCATCGCGGCCCACGCTTTGGCGTGGGAGGACAAGCTGTTCCATGAGCGCCATGGCGAGCTCCGCCACGCCGCCTCGGCCTAGATTCCATCTGAGCGCAAGCCCTTAATTGGGCTTGAAAAACCCCGCTTGAGCGGGCACAGAGGCCCTTCGATCCCTGACGTGCGGGCAGGCTTGTCCTGCGCCGTCAATGGACACCGGATGGCCCAGTTTCCAAAGAAAATCACCGACGATCCCTATGCGGCAGCGGTCCTGATTCGCCGCCTGGTCACGGAACAGGGGGTCGTCTATTGGCGGCGCTACCTCGTAGCCTTCGCGCTGATGGCGGTCGCCGCGGGCGCAACGGCAGGCGCGACCTATGTGCTCGGCCAGGTCATCAACCAGGCCTATGTCGACAAGAACATCCCGGGCATCGCGATGTTTTCCGGGATCACGGTGATCCTGCTCTTCATCAAGGGCGTGGCGACCTACGGCCACATGGTGATCCTGACCAAGATCAGCAACGCCATCCTCGCCACCAACCAGCGCCAGCTGTTCGCGAAACTGATGCGCGAAAGCGTCGGCTTCTTCTCCGAGCGGCATTCGTCTGAATTCTTGGCCCGGCTGACGGCCGGCGCCAAGTCGATCACCGACGTCCTCAACATGCTGGTCAACGCTGTCGGGCGCGACCTGTTGATGCTGCTCGCCATGATCGGCGTGATGGTGTGGCAGGACCCGGTGATGTCGTTCATCGGCCTCGTCGTGGTGCCGCCGGCGATGCTGGTGCTGCGCAAGCTGGTCAAGCGTATCAAGGGCCTCGCCTACAACCAGTTCACCGGCACGGCCGACATCATGGAGACCATGCAGGAATCGCTGCAAGGCATCCGCACGGTGAAGGCTTTCACGCTCGAAGACACCATGCAGAGCCGCATCGACGAGAACATCGCCATCGTCGAGCGCAACGCCAACAAGATGGCGCGCGTCGCCAACCGCTCCAACCCGCTGATGGAGATGCTCGGCGGCTTCGCGGTCGCCGGCTGCCTGCTCTATGGCGGCTACAGCGTGGTCGCGCTCAACGCCACGCCGGGCGCGTTCTTCTCCTTCATGACCGCGTTCCTGATGGCGACCGAGCCGGCCAAGCGGCTGGCGCGGCTCAACATCGATTTGAACAGCCAGCTCGTCGGCGCGCGCATGCTGCTCGAAGTGGTCGACAGCCCGGCGAGCGAGCACTCCGACGACGACAAGCCGGCGCTGAAGCTCTCCGACGCCCGGATCGAGCTGCGCGACGTCAGCTTCTCCTATCGCGCCAATGAGACTGTGCTCAACCGGATGAGCTTTACCGCCGAGCCCGGCAAGGTCACCGCGCTGGTCGGCCCCTCCGGCGGCGGCAAGTCGACCGTGCTGGCGCTGCTGCTCCGCTTCTATGAAGTGACGCAAGGCGACATCGTGATCGACGGCCAGTCGATCGGCGCAGTCTCTCGCAAGTCGCTGCGGGCGCAGACCGCCTATGTCGGGCAGGACGTCTATCTGTTCCGCGACACCATCCGCAACAACATCGCTTTCGGCCGGCCAGGCGCGAGCGAGGACGAGATCACCGAGGCGGCGAAAGCGGCTTGCGCGCATGATTTCATCATGGGCTTTCCGCTCGGCTACGACACGCCGGTCGGCGAGCACGGCACGCAGCTTTCAGGCGGCCAGCGCCAGCGCATCGCCGTGGCGCGCGCGCTGATCAAGAATGCACCGATCATCCTGTTGGACGAAGCCACCGCCGCGCTCGATTCCGAATCCGAGCGGCAGGTGCAGGAGGCGATCGAGCATCTCTGCCAGAACCGCACCACCATCGTGATCGCGCATCGCCTGCACACCATCATGCATGCCGACGCGATCCTGGTGATCGAGGGCGGCGAGATCGTCGAGCAGGGCCGGCATGACGAGCTGCTCCGCCGCGGCGGCCGCTATGCCTCGTTCTTCCGCCTGCAACACTACGATGCCGGCGCTCTGGCGCCGATCAGCGCAACCGCATAGAGTTCCACTTCACCTCAAGAGCAGCGAGACCCGCATGAACGCCGCCTCCTACGTCATCCCGCTTCCGCCCCAGGCTTCGCTTCCCGTCGTCGGCGAAAGCGGCCGCTATCCGGTGCGCCGCATCTGGTGCGTCGGCCGCAACTATCTCGAGCACATCCGCGAGATGGGCAATGACGAGCGCGCCCCGCCGTTCTTCTTCGCCAAGCACGCCGACATGCTGGTGCCTGATGGCGCCACCATTCCCTATCCGCCGCTGACCAAGGATTTGCATCACGAGGTCGAGCTGATCGTCGCGATGAAGAGCGGCGGCCTGAACATTCCCGCCGACAAGGCGCTGGAGCACGTCTATGGCTATGCCGTCGGCATCGATCTCACCCGCCGCGACCTCCAGATCGCCTCGCGCAAGAAGGAGCGTCCCTGGGAGATCGGCAAGTCGTTCGACGGCTCCGCGCCGTCCTCCGCGATTCAGCCGGCCTCCAAGATCGGCCATCCCGCCAAGGGCAAGATCTGGCTCACGGTCAACGGCAAGGAAGCCCAGAAGGGCGACCTGACCGAGCTGATCTGGAACGTGCCCGAGATCATCTGGCAGCTCTCCCAGCAGGTGAAGCTCGCCGCCGGCGACATCATCATGACGGGCACCCCCGCCGGCGTCTCCCAGCTCCAGCCCGGCGACAAGCTCGAATGCGGCGTCGACGGCGTCGGCACGCTGAAGGTGAGCATCGGCCAGCCTGAATAGGCCGCACGACATCCGGAAATCGAAAGGCCCCGGACGTGTCCGGGGCCTTTTGCATTTCGGGCGGACGGGGTGGATCTACCAGGCCTTCACCGGCCGATTGGCGTGGCTCACCTGCGGCACACCGCGATTGAGCGACATGTGCGAATGCACGCACAGCCAGCCATCGGCATTCTTCGCAAAGATCATGGTCGCACGGCCCGGGCGCGGAAAGGCGCCGCCGTCGGAATGATAGCCCGTGCTCGTCCACGGCGCGATCACCGTGGCCATCGTGCCGTCGCGGGATGCCAGGACCGAGGTCTGATCGAGCACAAAACGGAAGTCCGTCGTCTTCGGCCAGACATTGTCCCATTGCGTCGAGACCCACTGATCGAGGCCGGGGATGACGTCGTTATGCGTGCCGAAGGCAAGCACGTCCGGATGGAAGAGCGGCCGCGCCGAGGCGTAGTCGACCTCGCGGACGTAGCCCGCGAAGGTTTCCAGCCAGGCCAGGAAGAACTGCTTCGTCTCGCTGTCGGCGGTCGGCAAGCGGGCCATCACCTGCTCCATCTTCGGCTACGTGATCACGGCAAGCCTTGTTGCCATGGGACAGACCTTCCAGCAAGATATGGACTTACCTGTCGACCGCGGCCTTGCTCAATCAGAGCCAAATGCAAAGATACGCAGAACTGCGAGGCTACCAGCGCCCTGATAGCTCCGCAGGGCACAAACACCATCACTAGACACGCGCGGGATCACCGCAGAAATCGCAGGGCGGGTTAGCGCAGCGTAATCCGCCAACGCATCGTGCCACACGGGAATCGTCAATCGCCGATATGCCGAATGGTGGATTACGCTTCGCTGATCCACCCTACGCATTCGTACTTAGCGCAGCGCGGACAACACGATCAGGCCGAGGATCAGCGCGGTCAGCGAGTATTTCAGCGCATAATAGACGTTGCGATTCCATGCCTTGACCTTGCGGCTGGCGAGGTGGATCTCGTAGAGCTTGCCGAACACCTTGTTGAGCACGCCGACATTCTCGCCGTCGACGTTCTGGGTCGCCGACGCCTTGACGATGTGATGGCTGACCCAGCGGTTGATCGCGGTCATGAAGCCGAATTTCATCGGGCGCTCAACGTCGCAGAACAGGATGATGCGGTTGACGTCGGTCGCATTCTCGGCGCTGTGGATGAAGGTCTCGTCGAACATGAAGGCCTCGCCGTCACGCCAGACGCATTCGACGCCGTCGACCAGGATGCGGCACTTGCTCGAGTTCGGCGTGACGAGCCCGAGGTGGTAGCGCAGCGAGCCCGCGAACGGATCTCGATGGGCACCGAGTTTGCCGCCCGGCGGCAGCATCGCGAACATCGCGCCGTGCACGCTCGGGATCGCGTTGAGCAGCTCCACCGTCTTCGGGCACAGCGTGCGCGCCGAAGGCAGGAAGTCGTCATACCATTTCAGGTAAAACCGCTTCCAGCCGCTCTTGAAGAACGAGTAGAAGCCCCAGTCGTTGTTCTTCGCAGCCGCGCGGATGAAGCCTTCGTCGAACAGGCGCACCGCCTCGTCACGGATCGTCTCCCAGTTCGCACTGAGCGGCTTCAACTCCGGAAATTGCTCGACCGGGATCACCGGCTTGTTCGGCACCGCCGAGCCCGCATACATCAGCACATTGTAGGGCGCGAGATAGGTCGAGTGATCGCCGAGCTGGCGCGCAAAGCGCAATCGCTGCTTGCCGCGGAAGTGAACGTAAATCGTCGAGGCCGCAAGCACATAAAGGATGACAAGTTGCGGTGCAAAAAGCTGTTTCAGCATATCCCCGTTCCCCAGAGACTTAGCTGAGGACGTCATCTACCTTGAGCCGGGCCGAGCGGCAATATATTCACCGCTGCGCTGCGGTCGCACTGGCGAGAGCGCAGGGATGGCCCGCCGAAACCAGCCGGCTACGCCCGCGACAGTGCCTGCAGACCCTTGAAGGTCAGGCGTTTGGGGTCGGTCACCCCGGCGAGATAGAGCTGGCGGATAAAGGCTACGACAGCGCTGCGGTCGCAATCGGTCAGCGCGACAACGGCGTCGACCGCGATCTTCTGGGCTTCCATTAGGCTCACCTCGGCCTTGCGAGTAACCCCGGCCGAGACAGGCTAGGAGTCCGCGGTTAATCCGGCGTTAACCGTTCGGGGCAGCGTCGCCGATTCCTCCTCGCGGCCGAATACGTAAAACGACGCATTGCCGGGCGCGCGGTAACTCAGTGTGCACTCACGCTCTTCTTCAGCTGCGCAAAGTGCTTCTTCAGCCGCGGCACGGCAAAATCGGTAAAGGCCCGCACCTTCGGCACGGAGAGCCGACCCTGCGGGCAGATCAGGTGCGCCGGCATCTCCGGATCCTTCTCGCCGGCCAGCACGATCTCGAGCTCGCCGCGCGCAACCTGCTCGGCCACCTGGTACGAATACATCCGCGCGACGCCGCGGCCGGCAACGGCGGAGGCTACGGCCGCGTAGGTGCTGTTGACGATAAGACGCGGCGTGAACTGCACCGTACGCGGCACCGACCCACCGGCCTGCGGCGCGAAGGTCCAGGAATTGGGCAGATGGGCCATCGCCACGATCTGATGCTTGGCAAGATCGCCGGGCTCGGTGATGCGGGGATGCTGCTTCAGATAGCGCGGGGCCGCGACGACCACGCGGCTGATCTCGCCGACCCGCATCGCCACCATTGCCGAGTCCGCGAGAGGGCCGATGCGAAGCGCGATGTCGATGCCCTCCTCGATCAGATTGACAGCGCGATCGAACAGCAACAGCTTGGCCGACACCGTCGGACAGGCGTCGAGAAATGCATCCAGAATCGGCCGCAACACTATCTCGCCCGACACCACGGGAGCGGTGATCGTGAGCAGGCCGCGCGGCGCCGACCGCGGTCCGGCCGCGATGTCGTCGGCCTCCTCCAACTCGGTGAGCACGCGACGGCAGATCGCGACATAGCGCTCGCCCTCCTCGCTGAGCTTGATCGAGCGCGTCGTCCGGTGCAGCAGCTCCGCGCCGACCCGTTCCTCGAGAAAGGCGATGGCGCGGCTCACCGCCGCCGGCGAGCGGCCGAGCTTGCGGCCGACGGCAGCCAGGCTGCCCTCGTCCACCGCAAGGACGAACACTTTCATCGCATCCAGACGATCCATGCCTTCCCGTCGCCCCCTTGGATTCCGGCCGCAGGCTAGGCGTTCCCCTCCGCGGCGACAACCGTCGCCAGGCGCCGACCCGTCATTCGTACGCGCCGCGAAAGAGTGTCTGACGGACGGCGGGCATTCGCGGCCGGGCTGCCGCAGCGTACCTCAGGACCCAAGCCAGCCGAGTGCTGACGCAGGTTCTCAAGGCCAACAACAGGAGCCCGTCATGGGTATCGAGCAGAAAGTCGCCATCATCACCGGTGCTTCGCAGGGCATCGGCGCCGCCCTGGTCCAGGGTTTTCGCGATCGCAACTACCGCGTCGTCGCAACGGCACGCTCCATCAAGCCGTCGGGTGACGACGACGTCCTCGCCGTGGCGGGCGACATCGCCGAGCGGAGCACCGCCGAGCGTGTGGTTTCGCAGGCCGTCGCCCGCTTCGGACGAGTCGACACGCTGGTCAATAATGCCGGCATCTTCGTCGCAAAGCCGTTCACGCAGTACACGGCCGAGGATTACGCGGCGGTGATGGGCACCAACGTCGCGGGCTTCTTCCACATCACGCAGCTCGCCATCGCCGAGATGGAGAAGCAGGGTTCGGGCCATGTCGTTCAGATCACGACCACGCTGACCGATCAGGCCAATTCGAACGTTCCCGCGGTGCTGGCCTCGCTGAGCAAGGGCGGCCTGAACGCCGCGACCAAGTCGCTTGCGATCGAATACGCCAAGCGCGGCATTCGCGTAAACGCGGTCTCGCCGGGGATCATCAAGTCGCCGATGCATCCGGTCGCGACGCATGCCCAGCTAAACGCGCTGCACCCGGTCGGTCACATGGGCGAGATGTCCGACATCGTCGAAGCCGTCCTTTATCTCGAGGGCGCCTCCTTCGTCACCGGCGAGATCCTGCATGTCGACGGCGGCCAGAGCGCCGGCCACTGAGCGTGAGAGGAGAGCCACGATGCCCATCGTCACCATCCAAGTGACCCGCGAAGGAACGACGCCGGGAGCGGCGTCGCTCACCGCGGAGGAGAAGGCCGCGCTGATCAAGGGATCGAGCCAGCTGCTGCTCGACGTGCTCGGCAAGCCGCTCGATTCGACATTCGTCGTGATCGAGGAAGTCGACACCGACAATTGGGGCTGGGGCGGCCTGCCCGTGCCGGAGTTCCGGCGCCGTCGCGCCGCCCAGACAGGATGATCCGCGCGCGATCGTGCGCGCAGGAGGATGACATGACCAGCGCAGATCTGAAACCACTCGTCGAGGCTCGGCCGCATCCGACGGCGGCATCGGCTTCACGAGAGGCTTCGTCAAAGCAACGTTCTTCGCAACAGACCTGGCGATATGCGGTGGCGGGATTGTCCGCCTCACTCGTCGGACTTGGCCTCGCCCGCTTTTCCTACACGCCGCTGATCCCCGCCCTGATCGCTGCAAACTGGTTCAGCGCATCGGATGTCGTCTATCTCGGTGCTGCGAACCTCGCCGGTTATCTCGCCGGCGCGCTCACCGCACGGCGTGCCGCCAGTCGGATCGGCGCGGTTCGCGCGCTGCGGGCGATGATGCTGCTTGCGACTCTCTCCTTCTTCGCCAGCTCATCGCCGGTGTCGTTCACCTGGTTCTTCGCCTGGCGCTTCCTCTCCGGCCTTACTGGCGGAATCATCATGGTGCTGGCGGCCTCCGTCATTCTGCCGCACACCTCAGCTGCGAGGCGCGGCATCGTCGGCGGCGTGATCTTCGCCGGCGTCGGCCTCGGCGTCGCCGCATCGGGCACGCTGGTGCCGCTGCTGCTGCAACAGGGACTGCAGCAGAGCTGGTATGGGCTCGGCGTGCTCTCCGCCCTGCTCACCCTCGCAAGCTGGTGGAACTGGCCTGCCGAAGCGAACAGCGACACTGCGCCTTCTCAAACCAAGCACCAAACCTCGCCCATCGCCCGCGCGCTGATGATCCAGTACGGCCTCAACGCGGTGGCATTGGTGCCGCACATGGTCTTCATCGTCGATTTCGTGGCGCGCGGCCTCGGCCAGGGCATTGCCGCTGGATCGCGCTATTGGGTGCTGTACGGCCTCGGCGCCATCGTCGGTCCGCTCGTCACCGGCCATCTCGGTGACCGCGCCGGGTTCGGTCCGGCGCTGCGGGCGGCCTTTCTGATCGAGGCGGCCGCCGTGCTGCTGCCGACCGTCAGCACCGCGCCTCTTTCGCTGATCGTATCGAGCATCGTGATCGGCGGCTTCACGCCCGGCATCGTGCCGCTGGTGCTCGGACGCATCCATGAACTCGTTCCGCACTCCGCCGAGCAGCAGCGCGCGACCTGGAGCCATGCCACTACCAGCTTTGCACTGTTCCAGGCCGCGGCCGCTTACGGCTTCTCCTGGATCTACGCGCAGACCGGCGGCGATTATCAGGTGCTGTTCGCACTCGGCGGCGGCGCGGTGGTGCTGGCGCTCGCGGTCGACCTTGCAATGGCGCTTGCCAGGCGCAAGGCGTAACGACCGGCGGCGGCGCGATCAGGAATATCGCATCACGCCGTCGTCGATCCGGCCGAAGCGCAAGGAGACGATGTCGAGCGCGTAGTTCTGGTACAGCCGCCACGGCTGCTTGGAGCCCTGCTTTGGCATCTTGGCCACCGAGCGCTGCACATAGCCCGAGGTGAAGTCCAGCGACGGCTGCGCGGTGATCTCGGGGTCGTCATTATGCGGCACGCACTGGCGGAAATTGTGCCGGTCCATGTAGTTGATGAGCCGGCAGACATATTCGCAGGTGAGGTCGCATTTCAGCGTCCAGGACGCATTGGTGTAGCCGAAGGCCGAGGCCATGTTGGGCACGTCCGCATACATCATGCCCTTGTAGGTCAGCGTATTGGCGAAATCGACGGCACGGCCGTCGACACTGACGTCGAGACCGCCGACGACCTGAAGCACCAGCCCGGTCGCCGTCACGATGATGTCGGCCGCAAGTTCGCTGCCATCCTTCAGGCGAACACCCTCGCGCGTGAACGTGTCGATCTCGCTCGTCACGACGGCGACGCGCTGCTCGCGGATCGCCTTGAACAGGTCGCCATCGGGCACCAGGCAGAGCCGCTGGTCCCAGGGATTGTAGCGCGGCGTGAAATGGGTGGCGACGTCGTAGTCCGGACCGAGCGCCATCTGCACGCCCTTGAGGACGAGCTCCTTGACCTTCGCAGGCCGGCGCCGGCTAAGCTGGAAGAAGAACATCCCCCACATCACGTTGCGCCAGCGGATGACATGATAGGCAAGCCGCGTCGGCAGATTTCGGCGGATCTTGTTGGCGACGGGATCCTGCGCCGGGCGCGACACCACGTAGGTCGGCGAGCGCTGCAGCATAATGACCTGTGTCGCCTTCTTGGCGAGCTCCGGCACCAGCGTCACCGCGGTCGCGCCCGAGCCGATCACCACGACGCGCTTGCCCGCGTAGTCGATGTCCTCGGTCCATTTCTGCGGATGCACGATGCGGCCGACGAAATCAGCGGAGCCCTTGAACTCCGGCGTGTAGCCCGCCTCGTATTTGTAATAGCCCGAGCACATGAAGAGAAAATTGCAGGTGAAGCGCACCAGCTCCGTCGCGCCCTCGCCCGTGATGCGCTCGGCCTCGATGGTCCAGCGCGCGTCCGGCGTCGACCACGAAGCCCGCTTGACGCGATGGCGGAAGCGGATGTGCTTCTCGATGCCGTTCTCGGCCGCGGTCTCGCGCACATAGTTCAGGATCTGCGCCCCGTCGGCGATCGCCTTCGGATCGGTCCACGGCTTGAACGAATAGCCGAGCGTGAACATGTCGCTGTCGGAGCGGATGCCGGGGTAGCGGAACAGGTCCCAGGTGCCGCCGATGCAGTCGCGCCCCTCCAGGATGACGTAGCTCTTGGTGGGGCACTTGGTCTGCAAGTGATAACCCGCGCCGATGCCGGACAGCCCGGCACCGACGATGAGGACGTCGAAATGTTCTTTGGCTTCGGTCATGGCGTTCTCCCTCGTCATAGCATGGGCAGCGCCGCGCCGAATTGCAACATCACGGGACGGTGGCGCCGTAGACTGTGGCGGTGTCGAAATACTCGTGGAATTCGACCACCTTGCCGTCCTTGAAGCGCCAGTAATCGACCTTCGGCGTCTTCGCGACCTTGTTGGTCTTCTTGTTCGTCCACGCGCATTCGCCGCGCGCGAAGACGGTGTCGCCCTGCGCGACGAATTCGTCCATCGTATAGTACTGCATGCTCCAGTCGGCCAGCAGACCGTCGAAATAGCTGCGCAGCGCATTGCGATCGTCATAACGCTTGGCAAAAGGCACCGCCGCAGCTCCCTGCGGAATCGAATCGAATTTGATTTGCGGGCCAATGACATGGTCGAACCAATAGTCGACGTTCTTGCCCTTGCTCTCGCTCCACTCGCGATAGGCTTCCTTCAGAAGCTGAACGTTGGCTTCGCTGGACATCGCATTCCCTCCATATGCATTTTGACAATGAACGTAGGAAAAAGCGGCCGCCCGCTCCGGAAGTGGCAGGCTTGTTTCGGCTCTACCTGAAAGCGTACCACAGGAAGGCCCAACAAAAAAAGGCCCCGGATCACGCCGGGGCCTTTGTGTCGCAACTGCGTGCGGATCAGTAGCGGTAGTGGTCCGACTTGTACGGACCTTCCTGCTTGACGCCGATGTAGTCGGCCTGGTCCTTGCGCAGCTCGGTGAGCTTGACGCCGATCTTGGCGAGGTGCAGGCGCGCGACCTTCTCGTCGAGCGACTTCGGCAGCACGTAGACTTCCTTCTTGTACTTGCCGTCCTTGTTGTTGGCGAACAGCTCGATCTGCGCCAGCGTCTGGTTGGTGAAGGAGGCCGACATCACGAAGGACGGATGGCCCATCGCGTTGCCGAGGTTCACGAGGCGGCCTTCCGACAGCATGATAATGCGATGCTTGTCGGGGAATTCGATCTCGTCGACCTGCGGCTTGATGTTGGTCCACTTCAGGTTACGCAGACCCGCGATCTGGATCTCGTTGTCGAAGTGACCGATGTTGCAGACGATGGCGCGATCCTTCATCGCGCGCATGTGCTCGATGGTGATGATGTCCTTGTTGCCGGTCGCGGTGACGAAGATGTCGGCGCGGGGCGCGGCGTCTTCCATGGTCACGACTTCGTAGCCTTCCATCGCGGCCTGCAGCGCGCAGATCGGATCGATTTCCGACACCATGACGCGGCAACCGGCCTGACGCAGCGAGGCCGCCGAACCCTTGCCGACGTCGCCGAAGCCGGCGACCATCGCGACCTTGCCCGACATCATCACGTCGGTGCCGCGGCGGATGCCGTCGACCAGCGATTCACGGCAGCCGTAGAGATTGTCGAACTTCGACTTGGTGACGCTGTCGTTGACGTTGATGGCGGGCCACAGCAGCGTGCCGGCCTTCTGCATGTCGTAGAGACGATGCACGCCCGTGGTGGTCTCTTCGGACACGCCCTTGATGCTCTTGGCGATCTCGGCGAAGTAGCCCTTGGGCTTTTCCTTGAGCTGCTTCTTCAGCAGCGCGAAGAAGACTTCCTCTTCTTCCGAACCCGGCTTGTCCAGGAACGCAGCGTCGCCGTTCTCGGCGCGCAGACCGAGATGGACGTACATGGTGGCGTCGCCGCCGTCATCGAGGATCATGTTCGGGTGACCGCCGCCGTGCCAGTCGAACAGTTTTGCGGTGTAGTCCCAGTACTCGGTCAGCGTCTCGCCCTTGACGGCGAAGACGGGGATGCCGGCGGCCGCGATCGCGGCGGCAGCGTGGTCCTGCGTCGAATAGATGTTGCAGGAGACCCAGCGAATGTCGGCGCCGAGGGCTGCCAGCGTCTCGATCAGCACGCCGGTCTGGATCGTCATGTGCAAGGAGCCGGCGATGCGGGCGCCCTTCAGCGGCTGCTTCGGGCCGTACTCTTCGCGGGTGGCCATCAGGCCGGGCATCTCGGTCTCGGCGAGCGAGAGCTCCTTGCGGCCGAAATCGGCGAGCGAAATGTCCTTGACGATGTAATCGGTGAAGCCGGGCTTCGCGTTCATTGGAGGTTCCTGTTTGTTTGGCTCGTCATTCCGGACCCGCTCGCGAAACGAGCGAACCCGGAATCAAGCATTTCGAGATTCCGGGTTCGCCGCTGTTGCGGCGCCCCGGAATGACGCAAGTGAATCAGAGCGCGCGCTTGAGCTGCTCGACGAGATCGGTCTTCTCCCAGGAGAAACCGCCCTCGTTGTCAGGCGTGCGGCCGAAATGGCCGTAGGCCGAGGTGCGCGCGTAGATCGGGCGGTTGAGGTCGAGATGGCTGCGGATGCCGCGGGGCGTCAGATCCATCGCCTGCGCCGCCGCCTTCTCGAGCTGCTCCTCCGACACCTTACCGGTGCCGTGGGTGTCGATGTAGATCGACAGCGGACGCGCCACGCCGATCGCGTAGGCCAGCTGCAGCGTGCAGCGGTCGGCAAGGCCGGCGGCAACGATGTTCTTGGCGACGTAGCGCGCAGCATAAGCCGCCGAGCGGTCGACCTTGGTCGGATCCTTGCCGGAGAACGCGCCGCCGCCATGCGGGGCCGCGCCACCATAGGTGTCGACGATGATCTTGCGGCCGGTCAGGCCGGAGTCACCGTCCGGACCGCCGATGTAGAACTTGCCGGTCGGGTTGATGTGCCAGATCGTCTTCGGCGTGATCCAGTCCTTCGGCAGCGCCTCGCGCACATAGGGCTCGACGATGTCGCGGATCTGCTTGGACGAGATGTCCTCGACCAGGTGCTGATGCGAAACCACGATCTCGCGCACGCCGACCGGCTTGCCGTTCTCGTACTGCACGGTGACCTGGCTCTTGGAGTCCGGACCGAGCACCTTCTCCTTGCCGGAGTGACGGGCTTCGGAGATCAGGCGTAGGATCTTGTGGGCGTAGAAGATCGGCGCCGGCATCAGATCGGGCGTCTCGTTGGTGGCGTAACCGAACATGATGCCCTGGTCGCCCGCGCCCTCTTCCTTGACTTCGCCCGGCTGCAGCGCATCGACGCCCTGGGCGATGTCGGCCGACTGCGGATGCAAGAGGATCTCGATGTCGCAGGTCTTCCAGTGGAAGCCTTCCTGCTCGTAGCCGATGTCCTTGATCGCGCCGCGGACGACGCCCTCGATCTGCTCGTTGGTCACCGACTTCGGACCGCGGGTCTCACCGGCGATCACCACCTTGTTGGTGGTCGCGAGCGTTTCGCAGGCGGCGCGGATCTGCCAGGGGTCGATGCCGGCCTTCGGCCCTTCGCGGTAGAACAGATCGACGATCTCGTCGGAGATCCGGTCGCACACCTTGTCCGGATGGCCCTCGGACACGGACTCGCTGGTGAAGAGATAGGACGCGCGCATCAGTAACCCCTTGTTCCGCCGCTAGACCGGCGGGCGTTTGCGATGTTTACCTGTGGATGATGTCAATCACGCCGGCGCGAGATGACGTAGGATTCGTCGAGAAACCAGAGCCCATTGTACTTCCGCAGCACGTCCCTGGCGGCATCCAGAGTGCGGCCGTTTTGAGTCATTTCTGTCAACCGGTCGTCCTCAATCTGAGCGACATACACCGCCGCATTCCACGCTGCAAAGGCCGTCGAGGTTCCGATCGTCCCGGTTACCTCGTTGGGCAGCGCTTCCATATCATACCTGAAGATCGAGCGGTTATCCGCATACGCATTAAAATTTAAGTCGCGGCCCAACGAACCAAGTTCGTACTTAACGGCGCGCAATAGCTCATGACGGCTCACAGCGAAAGGATTTTCTCCGGGCCAGATCGCCTGGATCATTTCCATGCCCGGATCCTGGCCATGGGAGTGGATTCCGATCAGACGGCCTCCCGGCCGAAGCGCCCGCGCCAGGGGCGCGATGATCCGCTTGGCCCGGAAGTTGACCGAGGACAGGGCGCGGTAGGGCTGGGATGCGATGACGAGGTCGAAATTGGCTTCGGTCTGGCCCGGCCGCGGAATGGTCGAATCCAGCAAGAACCTGTGGTCCTCGCGATAGAGCACCAGGACGACCGGCCGCTCGTACAGCGGCATGGCGGTGCGTGGGCTGATCGCGGCACGCCAGTTCTGCTCGAGGAACGGCCTCAGCTCCGCGATCTGCTGCTCGAACTCGCCCGATGAGGCGCCCCGCAGCGGGACCTCATGCCAGACGGTCGCCGCCGCCGCCGCAGGCGATGCCGGTGTCAGCCAGGGCGCCTCCGAATAGAACATGTTGGTGAAGACGAACACCGACGCCGGATGCTCGAAAATGCGATCCGGCACCTTCTCCAGCGTCAGGCGCAGGTCCTCCAGGCTGAGCTCCTTGCCGGCGACGTAGAACGGCATGTGCGGGTAGCGCTGGTGCGTCGCGCGCAGCACCCGCGCCAGCACCGTGCCGTCGCCGACGCCGGCGTCGAACACGCGCAGGGCCGGCGGGCGCGGATGGATGGAGGAAAGCTCCAGCGCGACCCTGTCGGCGATCACCCGCTTTTCGCTGCAGGTGTGGACGAACAGCAGGTATTTCTGGCGGTTCTCGAAAAAGCGGAAATTGCCGCGCGGATCGCGCTTTTCGGGCGGCACCTGAAGCCCGCGCGGCGGCGGCACGCCGCCGGCCATGGACGCCGCCATATAGGCCTGGATCCGGTCCAGCGTATCGATGGTGATGCGCTTGCCCTCGCGCAGGCGATGCACCAGCTTCCCATCGTTCACCGCGCGCCGGCCGAACGTCGATTCCGCCATGTCCGCCTTGCGGCAGAACTCCGTGATCTGGCTCAGGATTTCGTCGTTTTTCATGAGTGGGACGCGGTGGGCAGAATGATTGGGATCTGCCTCCTAGCAAATTCTGCCCACTCAGGAAATAGGGGATCCATGCCGTTGCGCCGCAGTCCCCATCCACTTGCCGATGCGATCGCGCCGGCCAGGTTGCGTTCGACAACCGAGGCGCGACTCGCCGCTCGCGCGCCATGCGCGGCGCCAAGTCTGAAGGTTGAGCAGAGATGATGACGCGGGTGCGGGGGGAGGCGGAGTCGGCCACGACGAATAAGCAGGTGCGTGGTCGATGCTGCCGGGCGAGGTCTGGCGGAGAAGTGAGGGTGGGCTTGCGCGCCCGCAGGTCAGGAGCGCCGCGCTATTGGCCCTACACTCAGGTGTCATCGCCCGGCTTGACCGGGCGATCCAGTATTCCGGAGACGCCGACGTGATACGGAGAAGCCGCGACGTACTGGATTCCTCGCCTTCGCGGGGAATGACAGCGGAGTTCTGTGACGCTTACTAGCCCCACACTTCCTTCGCGATCTCGACCGCAAGGCTCAGCTTCGCCCACTGCTCTTCCTCAGAGAGGACGTTGCCCTCTTCCGTCGAGGCAAAGCCACATTGCGGCGACAGCGCGAGCTGCTCCAGCGGGGCGAACTTGGCGGCTTCTTCCAGACGGCGCTTGATATCGTCCTTCTTCTCGAGCTCGCCGAACTTCGAGGTGATGACGCCGACCACGACGACCTTGTTGCCCTTGGGCAGGAAGCGCAGCGGCTCGAAGCCGCCGGCGCGGTCGCTGTCATATTCGAGGAAATAGCCGTCGTAATTGGTGCCGGCGAGCATGGTCTCGGCAACCGGCTCATAGCCGCCCGAAGAAATCCAGGTCGAACGGAAATTGCCGCGGCAGACATGCGTCGTCACCACCATGTCCGCGGGCTTCTCGGCCAGCGCGTAGTTGATGATGCGGGCATAGATCTGCTGGAGACCGTCCGGATTGTCGCCGCGCTCGCGCGCCTTCTGCAGTTCATCCTGCGAGCAGAGATAGGCCCACACGGTGTCGTCGAACTGGAGATAGCGGCAGCCGGCGTCGTAGAACGCCTTGACGGCTTTCCGGTAGGTCTTGCCGAGGTCTTCGTAGAAGGCTTCGAGATCGGGATAGACGTCCTTGGAAATCGACTTGCGGCCGCCGCGGAAGTGCAGCACCGCCGGCGAAGGTATCGTCATCTTGGCGGCCACGTGGGCCTGGTCGGCGACCTTCTTCAGGAAGCGGAAGTGGTCCAGCATCGGGTGGTCGTCGGGAAAGTCGAGCTTGTCGATCACCCGCACCGCGTCGTGCCGGGTCTGCACGCCTGCGAACTGGATGCCGGTGTCAGGATGAAACAGCTCGCAGCCGGTGAGCTTGGCGAGGAAGTCGAAATGCCACCAGGAGCGGCGGAACTCGCCGTCGGTCGCGAGCTTGAGCCCGATCGAGGCCTGCTTGTGCACGACCTTCTCGATCTCCATGTCCTCGATCTTGCGCAGATCGTCGGCCGAGATCTCGCCCTTCTCGAGCCGGCTACGGGCTTCCTTGATCTTGGCCGGACGCAGGAGGCTGCCGACCTCGTCGGCGCGGAAGGGGGCTTTGGTTCGCTGCATGTCTTACTCCCTGGACATTTTAGTTTAGTGAGCCGCCGCCCCGGCGACGCCGAGATGGCGTTCCAGGACCGAGGGGTCGGTTTTCAGCGCGGCGCTCGGAGCGTCGTGGACGATCGTTCCGCGCTCCAATATCACAACGCGGTCGGCCAGCCCCAGAATCTTTTGGGCATTCTGTTCGACGATGATCGAGCAGATGCCGCCTGCCCGCGTGATGCTGCCGATCGCCTTCAAGAGCTCCTCGACGATGATGGGAGCAAGGCCCTCGGTCGGCTCGTCCAGCAGCAGCACTTTCGGGTTGAGGGTGAGCGCCCGGCCGATCGCCAGCATCTGCTGCTCGCCGCCGGAGAGCTGGTTGCCGAAATTGCTCCGCCGCTCCTTCAGCCGCGGAAACATCTCGTAGACCTTCTCGACCGTCCAGGGACCGGGCTGCGCCACCGCGGTCATGTTCTCTTCCACAGTGAGCGAGCGAAAGATGTTGCGCTCCTGCGGCACCCAGCCGATGCCGGCGCGCGCGCGCTGGTCGGGCCGGAGCGAAGTGACATCGGTGCCAGCGAGTGCCACGCTGCCTGAGAAGCGGCGGGTGACGCCGACGATCGAATTGATCAGCGTGGTCTTGCCGGTGCCGTTGCGGCCCAGCAGCGCCAGCACCTGGCCCTCGGCGAGGCGCAAGGACATGTTGGGCAGCACCACCGCCTCGCCATAGCCGGCGCGCAAAGCCTCGATCGCGAGCAGGTCAGACATTGACCGCCTCCTCGCCGAGATAGACGGCCTTGACCTGCGGATCGCGCGCCACCTGCTCGGGCGGGCCCTCGGTGAGCAGCGCACCCGAAACCAGCACGGAGATGCGGTCGGCGAAGGAGAATACGAGATCCATGTCGTGCTCGATCAGCAGCACCGTGACGTCGCGCGGCAGCGCGCCGACCACGGCGAGAATGTCGTGGCGCTCGCTCTCGGGCACGCCGGCGGCGGGCTCATCGAGCAGCAGCACGCGCGGTTTGGCGGCGATCGCGACCGCGATCTCGAGCAGGCGCTGCTTGCCGTAGGGCAGCGTCACGGTCTGCTCATTCATGACGTCGAGCAGATGGAAGCCCGCCAGCAGATCGGCGATCTCGCCGTTGACGTCGCTGCGCGTGCCCATCCGCCGCCACCAGTCGCCGCCATGGCCGAGGCGCTCGGAGACGGCTAGGCCAATGGTCTCGAGCGGAGTCAGGTCGGGATAAAGCTGGTTGATCTGGAAGGTGCGCGAGAGGCCACGCAGCACGCGCTTGTGCACGGGCAGATCGGTGATGTCCTGGCCCTCGAGCAGGATGCGGCCCGAATTCGGCTTGAGCACGCCGGTGAGCTGGTTGATGACCGTGGTCTTGCCGGCGCCGTTCGGGCCGATCAGCGCGTGGCGGGCGCCCTGCTCGATCTTCAAGGACAGATCGCGGGTGACGCGCAGCCCGCCGAACTGCTTTTCGAGATTTTGGGTTTCGAGCACGATGGTCATGCGTCGCTTTCCGGCACGGCGACGATGGCCTTGCGTCCCGCAATCTGCCTGATGACCAGATTGGGCAGGTACAGCACCCAGCGGTGCAGGCGCTGACGGCCGACCAGCACGATCACGACCAGCACCAGGCCGATCCAGAACTGCCAGTATTGCGGGGTGATGGTGGAGAACACTTCCTGGAGCATGCGGAAGATCACCGCGCCAACCAGTCCGCCATAGAGGTAACCGGTCCCACCGATGACGAGCACCAGCATCAGATCGGCGGAGCGTTCGAAGGCAAACACATCGAGCGAGGCGATCGCCGTTGTCTGGGTGAACAGCGCGCCCGCGACGCCGGCGTAGAACGCCGCGAGCGTATAGATCGCGATCAGGCGGCGGTTGACGGGAATGCCGATCGCGGCGGCGCGCAGCGGATTGTTCTTGATCGCGCGCAGCGACAGGCCGAACGGCGAATGCACGACGCGGCGGGCGAACAGGAAGAGGAGGAACAGGACAGCCAGCGAATAGAAGAAGCCGGCCTTGCCGAACATGTCGAACGGAATCGCGCCGAAGATCGGCTGCATCTCGATGCCCTGCAGGCCGTCGGTGCCGCCGGTGATGTTGGAGAAGCGTTCGGCGAGCGCTTCCAGCAGCAGCGCGATGCCGAGCGTCACCATCAAGCGCGTCAGGTCAACGCCGCGGATCACCAGGAAGCTGGTGGCAAAGCCGAGCACCATCGCGGCGAGGCCAGCGACGATCAGCGCCAGCACGGGCTCGCTCACGATACCATGGAGCGCGAGAAGCCCCGCGGCATAGGCGCCGACGCCGAAGAAGGCAGCATGCCCGAGCGAGACGATGCCGGCATAGCCGAGGATGAGATCGAGCGACATCGCAAACAGCGCCAGCCGCAGGATGTCGGTCATGATCAGATAGCGCGTGGGAAATGCAAAGCCGCAGGCCAGCACGATCAGCCAGAAGGCGACTTCGCCGTAGTGCCAGCGCGCCTGGCGCTGGGCGTGAAAACCGACGTCGGAGGAAGCGCTCATCGGCGAACTCAACGCGCGGCCGTGCGTCCGAACAGGCCGTTCGGACGCCAGATCAGGATTACGATCATCATGGTGTAGATCACGAACGGGCCCATCTTCGGCACGTAATATTTGCCGGCGACGTCGCCGATGCCGAGCAGGAGCGAGGCCAGGAACGGGCCGGTGATCGAGGACGAGCCGCCGACAGTGACCACGATCAGGAAGTAGATCATGAACTTCAGCGGGAAATACGGATCGAGGCCGAGGATCTCGGCACTCAGCGCGCCGCCGAGACCGGCGAGGCCGCAACCGAAGGCAAAGGTGAAGGCGAACACCTGCGGCACGTTGATGCCGAGGCCGCTCGCGGCGCGGGGGTCGTCGACGGCGGCGCGCAAGCGGCTGCCGAAGCGGGTCTTTGCCAGCACCATCTGGAGCGCGATGGTGAGCAGGCCGCAGATCACGATGATCATCAGCCGGTAGCGGCCGATGCCGACGCCGAACAGGTCGAACTGGCCCTGAAGCGCCGCCGGCAGGTTGATGAAGACGCGCGAGGACCCCTGGATGTAATCGACGGCGGCGACCGACATGAAGGTCAGGCCGATGGTGAACAGCACCTGATCGAGATGGCTGCGCGCATAGAGGTGGCGGTACAGCGTCCGTTCGAGCGCGATGCCGATCGCGGCAGAGGAGACGAAAGCGAGCGGGAGCGCTGCGAAGAACGGCCAGCCCATCCGGTTGACCAGCACCATGCAGATATAGCCGCCGGCCATGGCGAAGGCGCCATGGGCGAGATTGACGAAGTTCATCAATCCAAGCGTGACCGCGAGCCCGCACGCGAGCACGAACAGCAGCATGCCGTAGGCGACGCCATCGAACAGGTTGGTGAGGATAGAGGTCATCGTCTCAGCTTAGAGTTATCGTCATGGCCGGGCTTGTCCCCGGCCATCCACGTTCTTGTCCGGACTTTGTTTTCCTGGCTTCGCGTGGATGCCCGGAACAGCCCGGGCATGACGCGGAGCAAGGGGCATGAGATCCCGGGTTCGTGCTAATGCGCGCCCCGGGATGACGCACTTTCGCGCGTCACTTCTTGGTCTTGCCGAGATCCTTGACGGCTTCGAAGGTCGCGAACTCGACATTGTAGAGCTCGCCGTCGACCTTCTCGACCTTGCGGATGTAGATGTTCTGCACGATGTCGCGGGTCTCGGGGTCGATCGAGATCGGACCGCGCGGGCTCTCCCACTTCTGGCCCTTCATGGCCTCGACCAGCTTGGTGCCGTCGGTGTCGCCATTCGTCTTCTTGAGCGCCTCGTAAATCAGGTGGATGCCGTCATAGCCGCTCACCGCCATGAAGCCCGGACGATTGCCGAACGCCTTCTTGTAGGCTGCGACGAAATCCTTGTTCATCTGCGAGGGGTGCGCCGCGGAGTAGAGATGCGCGGTAACCGTGCCGAGCACCGCATCGCCCATGTTGTTGAGCAGGTCGTCGTCGGTGACGTCGCCCGGCCCGATCACCTTGATGCCGGCCTTGTCGAGGCCGCGCTCGGCATATTGCTTCATGAAGTTGCCGCCCTGGCCGGCCGGCACGAACACGAAGATCGCGTCCGGTTTGGCGTCCTTCATGCGCTGCAGGAACGGCGCGAAGTCGGGGTTTTGCAGCGGCGTCTTGACCTCTTCGACCACCTCGCCGCCGCCGGCTGTAAAGTTCTGCTTGAAGAAGTTCAGCGCGTCATTGCCCGGCGCGTAGTCCGAGGTCAGCGTCGCCACCTTCTTGATGCCGTTCTTCACCGCCCAGTCGCCGATGATGGTCGAGGACTGCGCCAGCGTGAAGCTGGTGCGCACGATATAGGGCGAGCGCTCGGTGATGATGGAGGTGCCGGCCGCCATCACGACTTCCGGGATCTTGGCCTGCGTAGCCAGCGGCGCGGCCGCGAGCGCAGCCGGCGTCACGCCGAAGCCGGCGATGAAATTGACCTTGTCGTTGACGATCAGCTCCTGCGCGGCAGTCTTGGTCTTATCCGGGATCGCCGCGTCGTCCTTGAGGATGATCTCGATCTTCTTGCCAGCGACGGCGTCGCCCTTCTGCTGCATATAGAGCTTGATCGCGTTCTCGATCTGCTTGCCGGTCGAGGCCTGGCCGCCGGTCATCGGCAGGATCAGGCCGACCTTGACGCTGTCCTCCGCCTTGGCAGGCGCAAGGCCTGCAACGCCCGCGATGGCGGCTGCTGCGACGGTGCGTGAAAAAATTCTGCGTTCGAACATCCGATGTCCCTCCCCTTCATTCCTGACCTGTTGTGCGCCAGACCGAGTACCCGGTCCTTGCCGCGCTCTAACCTACGGACAAGCCATGCCGCACGGCCACATGGCGTCCTCTGCAACCCCGTTGTCAATCGGACGTTGGGCGACCATTCGGCGCAAGCCGCGCGATCGGATCGACAGCGGGGGAGGCATTTGTACGATTGTACAAATAAAATGGCGATGTCAACAAGAAAGCCTTTCGCTGCGCTGGCTGGCCCTCCGGGCCGATGCTGCACTCTAAGAACGCCCGGCGGCGACGTGGTTGGAGAAATCCGCCTCTGCTTTGCAGAATTCGAACATTTGCCGGGCATCACCGGATCGAATTCCCAATCCCTCCCCTTAAACGTGAATACGGATTGTATACCGTATCACCTTGGCAAAGGCGATCAATGCCAAAAACAGCGTATTATCTTACCTTAATGTATACAAACAAATTCGCCGCCGAATAAGCCAATTTTACTTGTTGAGGACTAGAGTGCGCCGCTGGCGCCATCGGGCGTCCCGCCATCCGCGCCCGGTCCAGTTCGACCCAGAAGATGCTCATGCGTTTCCGTTTGCCTTCAATCGCTGCCGTCATTGCCTTGCTGGCTTCCAACCTTGCAGGCTGCGGCACCGTCAACGAAAGACTCTCCGCCGGCATGGGCGACTACGTCCCGCAATGGGCCGGCGGGCTGCCGGCCGACGCCCCGCCGCGAGCGGGCACGCCGCAATACGATGCCTACATGAAGGAGCGCGAACGCAAGCGGCTGTTGCCGGCGGCGGATCGCGAGAAGGAAGAGCAGGCGCAGAAGGGCGCGACGGGGACGACGTCGGGCAGCGCGGTGCGTTAAGGAAACAAATGGCGAATAGGGAGTAGCGAATAAGGCGCTCTCCCGCTTCCACTCGCTATTCGCCACTCCCTATTCGCTAATCCACGAACACCACGGTCTTGCGGCCGTTGAGGATGACGCGGTCGTCGAGATGGTAGCGGATCGCACGGGCCAGCACGCGGCGCTCGATATCGCGGCCCTTGCGGACCAGATCCTCCGGCGTGTCGCGATGGCTGATGCGCTCGACGTCCTGGTCGATGATCGGGCCCTCGTCGAGGTCGCGCGTGACGTAATGCGCGGTAGCCCCGATCAGCTTGACGCCGCGCTCATGGGCCTGGTGATAGGGCTTGGCGCCCTTGAAGCCCGGCAGGAACGAGTGGTGGATGTTGATGCAGCGCCCCGAAAGCTGCGCCGACAGATCATCCGACAGGATCTGCATGTACCGGGCGAGCACGACGAGATCGGTCTTGGTCTTGGCGACGAGGTCAAGGATCTGTGCCTCCTGCTCGCGCTTGGTCTCCTTGGTCACGGGCAGATGGTGGAACGGGATGCCGCCGAAATCGAGCCCACCATAGACCTCGCGCGGGTGGTTGGAGACGATGGCAGCAAGCGTCATCGGCAGTTCGCCGGTGCGCCAGCGATAGAGGATGTCGACCAGGCAGTGGTCCGACTTCGACACCAGCAGCATCACCTTGCGATGCGCAGCCCGGTCGCGCATCTGCCAGTCCATGCCGAAACGCTCGGCGATCGCGGCAAAGCCGGTCTGCAGCGCCGACAGTTCCACGGCGAGATCGGCCGCGGTGAACACCACGCGCATGAAGAACTTCTTGGTCTCGATGTCGTCGAACTGCTGAGCATCGAGAATGTTCTGTCCGTTGTGGGCGAGGAACGTCGACACGGCCGAGACGATGCCGGGACGATCCGGACAGGACAGGGTCAGGACATATTGATGATCGGGCATGTTGATGAACAGGCTTGGCTCTTGATGAAGGTTTGGGCAAATGATGCGGAACGACCCGCGATTTGCGCCCTGCTCTATCACCGACGTCCCCTTGCGCCAATCCCAAGACTTGCTTCGACCTGAAGCGCGGAGTCAGGATGAACGGACGATTGCTTTGAATAACCGGAGTACGCCCATGGCCGAGCGCTTGAACGGCTACCGCATCCTGATCCTGGAAACGCGCGAGGAGGCGCAGTTCTCGAAGCTTCTGGCCGAGCAAGGCGCCGAGGTCGTGCAATGCCCGATGTTTACCATCCAGGATGCACCGGACCCTGCTCCGGTCGAGGCCTGGATCCGCCGCGCCATCGACAGGCCCCTTGACGACCTTGTGCTGATGACCGGCGAAGGCCTTCGGCGGATCATGAAGCTCGCGCGGGCGCGTGGGCTCGACGGCGCGTTTGTCGCGGCGCTCGCCGGATCGCGAAAATTCACCCGCGGCCCGAAGCCCGGCAAGGCGCTGCGTGAGATCGGCCTCGAGGCTCAGCAGACCACGGAGAAACCGACCACCGAGGGCGTGATCGAGATGCTGGGCAAGCTCGACCTGAAGGGCCGGCGCCTTGGCCTTCAGCTCTATCCCGACAAGGACCATGGCGCGCTGATCGGTGCCCTTGCCGCGCAAGGCGCCGAGGTCGATGCCGTGCTGCCCTATGCCTACGATTCCAAGGCAGCGGATGCCAACATCGTCACCGCGATCGACGACATGGCCGCGGGGCGGATCGATGCCGTCGCGCTCACCAATCTCGGCCAGGTCCGCCGCCTGATCGAGGCCGCGAAGGCGCATGGCAGCGAGGCGAAGCTGCGCGCCGGCTTCGACCGGACGCTGATTGCGTCGGTGGGCCCGGCGGTTTCGGGCGAGCTTGCTGCGCATGGACTGCGGACGGACGTCTCGCCCGCGGAAGACGCCTATTTCATGCGACCGCTGATCTCGGCGATGGCAGTCGCGCTCGCGGAGAAGCTGCCCCGGCAAGGGACGTAAGGGTCCTACCCGGGCACGACACGATACACGCTGGCATTTCCTTCAACGCCGCGAAGAGGAGCTTCAAACACTGCGATTGCATGCCCGGAAAGGAGATCGCTCACTCCCGGCGCCGAATACAGCGCCTCCGAGATACAAATCTCGCCCGCGTCCGCCAGCGACTGGACACGCGCGGCAACGTTTACGGTCTGGCCGAAATAATCCAGATTGTCGTTCAGGGTCACGGCGATGGAGGGGCCGCAATGGGCTCCAATCTTCAGGATGATGCTCGGATCGCCATGGTCGGAATTGTAACGTTCGATTTCCCCCAGTATGTGGAGCGCCGCCGAAATCGCGTCCGTCGGGCGAGAGAAGACCGCCATGACCGCATCGCCGATCGTCTTGACGATGGCCCCGGAATGTTCCTGAACGGTCGCACCGAGCAAAGCAAAATGTTCGCGGACCAGCGCATAGGCATTGAGATCGCCGAGCCGTTCGTACATGGCGGTCGAACCTTTGAGATCCGTGAACAGCAGGGTCACCTGCCGAATACCCAGGCCCTCCTTTTCGTCCACGCGTTCTGACCGGAACAGGCGGCGAAACGTTTGTCTCGCAAGCAACATCCCGCCGGACATGTAGGGATCGAAATCAAGCGGCGGCTTGATCGCTTGAGCCAGAACCTCAGGCGGCCAGTTGATCAGGAGCAGGGAGCCTCGCGTAGATCCGCGGTTCTCCGCCTCGACAATGACGGGGCCGGGCGGCACGGCGGCCAGCGAGGGGGAAAAGCGCTGTCCGTCGTATCCAATTCGCAGGATTGTCGGCGAGGTTGTCGGCTCGCCGGCCACCGCGACGACGAACGCGGCCTGGCTTTGAATATTGACCCCCGCCAGCGCACCGAGACCGAGTTCGCAACGAATGGTCGTGGCGGAGCCTGGCGGCAAGAACGAAAGGCCGCGAACGAACGCATGCAAATAGTCGAGAAATCGGATTTGTTGGCCAGGTATCCGCGCGTCATTCAGAAATCGAAGCTTCCAATGGAAATCCTCGACCGAGAGGGAGGCAGGATCATGAAACGGAAGCCGCCGAAGCTGGGGCGATACCGTAAACGTGACCTCTATGAAGTCGTCGAGATCGGTTTCACCAGTGACGTCGCACAAACCACAAACATAGTGCGTCTTGAGCGTGCGCAAGGCGCCGAAGCTATCGAGCACCATGCCGGATTGGGGACAAACAACGTCCCAGCTCATCTCGAATAGCCCGCTTCTCGTCGCATAGAGAAACAGGTCAATACTTTCCGGCTCTGCAATGGCGCGGTCGCGCGCGAATGCCAGCGGATTGACGCGGTAGAGCGATAGATCGTCACCGCTCCTGATGAGCGTTTCGAACTTGGAGATCACGCGGGGGCTCCAGGATCGGGCCCGCTCGATCTCGGTCATCTTGCTTTCGAGGAGCCTTTCCTGAATGTCGGTCATTGTGCGCTCGGATTAAGTGCGCTCGGATTAATCGTTCGTCATGCGCAGGCGTGGTCGGGAAAATGGCGGCAGCACCTCGCGCGCACCGGCTCGTGCCTGCTGCGGTCAGGGGCACCACGCCAACCGCGCGACGATGCCTAGCCCGCCACCTGCGAGGCTGCCGACATCAACTCACCTGGGCTCGGCATCCCGAACATGCGCTGGCCGCCTTCCGGAACTTCTGTAAAGGCCCAGCGCACGACCCCTTCCCGATCGAGCAGGAACTGGCCGAATAGCTGACCCTGGCCGGTTGCCGCCATGCGCTGATCGGCCTCCATCATCTCGTAGCCATCCTTGTTGTTGAGCTGCTCGGCGGCCGCCAAACGATTCATCGGCCCGGGCAATTCTCCGGGAATGTCCACTTGCATGCTCATGACCACATCCATGCCCACCTTGCGCGGCCACTCGGTTTCCTTCTCGGTGAATTCCAGATTGGGCAGGCCGAACGCGCGGTGCGAGATCCGCTCGGGATCGGACGCGGCAAGCAGATTGGGCAACGGGTGATAACGGAAGTAGAGCCGAGCACGCTCGATCGGCGTATTGACGACCGTCAGACTTTCGACGCCCTTGTCGCGCAGTGCCGCGTCAAGCTGCGCCTGGGCCGCGATATGGCGGCGGCAGAACGGGCAGTGCAGGCCTCGAAACAGGCCGACCAATATCGGACTTTGCCCGCGAAAATCCTCGAGCGCGATCTTCCCTTCGCGGGTGATGGCGTCCAGCACGATGTTCGGTGCGCGATCACCCGGTTGCAGCGGTCCATCGACATGACGTTCTGACATGGTTGAACTCCTTCACATGACCTAGTCAAGAAATGGCAATACAATCAGTCCGGCGGGATCAAGCCCGTGCTTGGTGCAGACGTCATCGGCCAGCGCGAAATACCGCTCGGCCTCGGGCATGTCGCCGCGATCAAGGTTCAGCGTCGCAAGACCATCATAGCACGGAAAAAGCTGCTGCGGCTCGCCGGTTTCGCTCGCGACCTTGATGGCCTCATTGTAGCAGCGGGCGGCCTGATCGGGCCGGAAATGGCATTGATGGATTTGCCCGAGCACGATCAGGGGCACGGGGAGATGCTCGCGCTGATCGAGCGCACGGTCGATCTCGATTGCCTTTTCGGCAGCCGGCACACCTTCGTCGGTGCATTTGTCCGTGAAGGTGCAACAGGCAACGGCAAAATTGGCGAGAAGACGCGCCTGGAACCCGAGATCGCCAATACGATGCGCGACGTCCAGTCCGCGCCGGCAAACCTCCATGGCCTGCGCCGGGTCAACGATCGTGTAGAGCACGCTGAGATTGGTGTAGCCGCGGCAGGCCACATTGAGAAGGCCGGCGGCTTCGGCTGCCGCGACACTTTGCTCCACTTCGCGCACCGCATCCTGGTGTCGTCCAAGCCGTGCCAGCGCAACCGCCTTGGTATTGAGAGCCTCGGCAATGGCGCGCGCCGCCTCGAATCCGGCTTGCTCGTCCGCGTCCGCCGGGACGGATCGGGCGTAGCCAAGCGCCTCGTCCGCCCATGTCGCGGCGGCCACGTGATCGCCCATGCGAAACGCGAGACGACCGCGCTCCTGCAAGAGGTGCGCCCGTTCGATCGGCGCATCGGTCCCTCCAAGCAGGTCAGCCGCCTCGGCGTAATGCCTCTCTGCGTTGATGCGCTTGCCGGCGTCCCACAACAACCTGCCAAGCTTGCGAAGGATTCGCGCTTCGCCAATGCGGTCCTCTGCGGCGCGGTGCCCCTCCAGTGCGCTCTGGTAGTGCTCCTCGGCCGTGTTGCGGCGGCCCGCCGCGGCGCAGAGGTCCGCGATCCGCTCGTATAGAACCAGGCGCTCCGGCACGCATTCGCCGCCGGTCAACAACATGGCGAGGGCCTGCTGGTAGAGACGGATGGCATCGGCATTGGCATAGGTCGCGCGTGCACGATCGCCGGCCGCGCGCAGATAGCGCGCGCCTTTCGACTTGTGCGCGCTCAGGCTGAAATGATGGCCGAGCAGGATGAGGTCCTCGAGCCGTTCGGGCTCGCTGCCATAGAGCCGCTCCAGCGCGGCACCAATCCGTCCATGGAGCTCGATCCGCCGCTGCAACAGCAGGTTTTGATAGATCACGTCCTGCAGCATGGTCTGCGTGAAACGGTAGGATCGCAGCGAGATCGAGTTTGCGCCCGCAACCTCCTCGACAATCTCGGCGTCGCACAGAAGTTCGAGGCCCACTTCGACCTTCGCCGGCGCGGTTGCCGTCGCACCGAGCAGAGCCGCGTCGAAGCGCGGGCCGATCACCGCGGCCTCCTGGGCCAGCCGGCGCACCTCATGCGGCAGCCGGTCCAGCCGCGCCAGCAACAGCGCCTGAATGCTTGCCGGGATGTCGGCGGCGGCCTCATCCGACTTTATCCGCCACTGCGAGCCGTCACGCTCCAAGGCGCCGGCCTCGATGAGACCGCGGATGATTTCCTCGAGGAAAAGCGGATTGCCGCTCGCGCGCTCCAGGATTCGACTGAACAGATTTCCCGGCGGCTCGCGCCAACCGTGACTGAAATAAGCCGCCAGCAAGTTCTGTCCGTCGGCGTCACCGAGCGGAAGCAATCGAAGGGTCGTGTGGCTGATCCGACCCGAACCGAACTGATCCAGCTCCAGCATTGGCCGATGCGTAAACAACAGCATCAACCGCGTGCGCTCCAGCCGATCCATCAGGAACCGCAGCGCCTCAAGGGAGACGGCGTCGGCCCAATGCAGATCCTCGACGATGATCAGAAGCGGTGACAAGGCCAGGCGCCGTTCGAAAACGGTCCGGATCGCAAAAAAGATCTGCCGCCGAAGCTGTTCCGGCTCGATGTGCTGCAATGCGGCGTCGGGGCCGCCGAGGCCAAGAACATGCACATAGAGCGGCATCAGCCGCTCTGCCTCTCCGGCCGCAAGGCCAAGCTCCGACAGCGCCTCAGCCAGCCTGGCCTCAGCCGCCGCGGCGCTGGCCTTCTGCGCGATGCCATAGGCGCTGCGCAGGACCGCGGCGAGCGTGCCGTAGGATTGTTCGCCGAGTGGCGAGCAGGCGGCCTGCCGAATCGCCACACCTGCGAAGCGCTCCTCATCGCGGATGCGGGCGACGAATTCGTTCACTAGGCGCGTTTTGCCGATACCCGCTTCGCCGACCAGCCGCACCAGTTGCGCCGCACCGCCGCACGCGCGATCGAGGCTGCCGATCATGCGGGCAAGCTCGGCGTCGCGGCCGATCAGCGGCGCACTGAGGCCCAGCGTGTCGAGGCCTCGCGCCGCACGCGGCATGTCGAGCGGTCCCTTGAGACGATGGACCAGGACACTGCCCATCTTGCCCTTGAGCGAGACCTCTCCGAGCGATTCATACGAGAACGCATGCCGCGTCAGGCGGTGCGTCAACGGCCCGACCAGCACTTCGTCCGGCGGCGCCATCGACTGCAATCGCTGCGCGGTATTCACCGTGTCGCCGGTTACCGAATAGGACTTGGCAGCGCCGACACCCAGTCCGCCCGCAACCACGTGCCCGGTATTGATGCCGATGTGGAGCTGCAGCGGGGCGCCGGCATAGACCTTCGCACGCTCGCTGAGCTGCTCCGTCCGCTTGATCATGTCGAGTGCAGCGCGGACCGCCCGCTCCGGATCGTCCTCGTGCGCTGCTGGCGCGCCGAACAGCGCTAGCAGCGCATCGCCGATGAATTTGTCCACGAAGCCGCCAAAGCCTTGCACCGCTTCCGTCAGCTCCTCGAACAATTCGTTCTGAAGCATCTGCATGACCTCGGGGTCGAGGCGCTCGCTCATCGCGGTGAAGCCGCTGAGATCGGCAAACAGCACGGTAATGGTGCGGCGGTTGGCTTCGTTGTCCATCCTGCCCGGCTGCGGTCGAAAAGCCTGGTGAGCGTCGACCGCCGGCGCCAGCGGCGGTGACGACGCTCTGACCGGCGCTGTCGGCCGGCTCGGCTGCGCCTGTCCCCCGGCTTTGGGAGCCTCACTGACGAGGGCACCGCATTTCGGGCAATACGCGAAATCCGGTGCGCATGCATAGCCGCAGCCGGGGCACGCGTTCGGCTGCTTCGTGCCGCACTTCGGGCAGAAAGCAAAGCCGCTCTGAACTTCGGATCCGCAGCAAGAGCAGTTCATGGGTCAAGACCCCGCGGAAGCCGCGATGACGCGGTCTACTGGACCTGTCCGATGGGCCCAGCAACCTGGCAAGCATGGGCTCGTCGTACAGGAAGAGCAAGCGGTGGATGGTTAACGGCCGCGGGCGCGGCTTCGCTCATCCCGGTTCAGCACGCGCCGGCGCGCTGGTCGGCTACATGGCGCCGGCCCCCACCAGCACGAAGGGCGCCCAAGTTGCGGGCTGCGCGCTGTCGCCGCCCTTGGTGATCAGTGCCGAGAGCGAGCGACGCAGCGCCTCGGCGCGGCCAATATCGGGATGCGTCTTCATCGCGTCGATCGTACCGGTGGTGATGGCGACCGCGGCGTCCGAGTTCACCGCCCAGTGCGACACCAGCAGCGCGCGCGTGCCGGCATAGAAGAACGCCCGCGCAAGACCGGAGAAGGCCTCCGAATTGGCGGCCTGCCCTCCGGCGGTGTTGCAGGCCGACAGGATCACCCAATCGGCATCGAGCTTGAGGCCGGATATCTCCGACGACGAGAGATAGCCGTCATCGGTGGGCGTCGGCGCCGCTGGCGGGCTGAGGATGAGTCCTGGCTCGATCGATCCACGCACCTGCCCCGCAAGCGCGCCATGGGTCGCAAAATGCAGGATGCGGTATTTCGCGAGATCGCCGCTTTGGCCGAGCGCCTTCATCCTGGTCTCGGAGGCGTCGCCGGCTAGGATGACGTCGCCCTTGATGGGCGCGAAGGTGCTGGCCACCGCGCATAGTTCGAGCGCAGTTTCCGGCAGCGGCATCTGCCGCCTGAGCTGGACGATGTCCGCCGTGCCGCCCGACAGCGCGTCCACGGCGCGCAAGCTCCGTTGTGCGACCTGGGTCGTCTGTGTCGGAATAGCGGCGCAGGTCTGGATCTGGCGCGCCAGCTTGGCACGCGCCATCGCGACATCGCTGCGGCCATCGCCGTCGAGCACGGGATTGCCGACGCCGAGAAACGGTTTCGACGCGGCGCTCTTGCGTGCGACCTGCCGCAATGCCTTGAGGCTGGAGACGGAGGGCAGCACTGTGGTGGCAAATCGCTTGACCAGCCAGGGCGCCTTCGCGAGGTCCTGGCCGGCAGCCGGTTTCTCGGTCAGCAAGACCTGAAAGGGCAGCGTCGCAAGCGGGCCTGACGGCACCAGGATCAGCTCCTTGCCGTCGATGTCGCGCGCGACAGGCCCGAGCAGCGCCTGGTAGAGCGCAAAGGCTCGCTCCTGGTCGAACGGCAATGGCTCGTCCACCCCAAGCGGGGTCTTGCGGCCGAGCTTCTGCGGACATGTGGACGCCTTGTCCAGCCATGCATCCGTATCCAGACCGCAGCGCAAGGCGCCGACGGCCTCAGCGAGTTGCTTTTCGCCGAGATCTGCCGAATGCCAGCGCACGTCCGAGCGCGTCACGGTCCAGACGAAGGTGGCGCGCGATGTCGTCGTGAACAGCAACATCGCCTCGTTGGGACGAAGCTGCTTCTGGGCATCCTCGATTGCAATCGGCGCCTTGGTGACGAGCGCTGCATAGTCCGGAAACTGCGCAGCGATCGTGCGATCCAATTCCCGGATTTGACCTGCGATGGTTGAGGCTCGGGCACGAAGCGCCTGCTCCGCCGCCGGGTTGCGCGCAGCATCCGCCTGCGAGATCGCCGCCACGAGCATCTTGTCGGTCGCGACGGCTTGCGCGGCGAGATCCTGCCGCTCGCGGACGCGCGCGGCGAGATCCCCGCTGCCATCGGCGATGCGGGCCGACATGCCGGCGATTGCCCGCGCAGCCTGCTCGTCACCGATCCATTGCGCCGCCTCGAACGCCTGCGATCGCAATGCGCCGGCCTGCCCCGCATTGGCGCTCGCGAGATTATAGGCAGCAACGATCAGTCCGGGATAGGGATTGGTCTCTTCATGGACCTTCACATCGCCGCGGCTCTCCTGCTCGGCGGCGCGGCGGCCGTTCTGGATCGCGACCGCGCGCGCGAAGGCGTCGCGGGCCTGCTGCCAATCCTTCGAATCGATATGATGGGCGCCGAGATTGGCGAAGCTGTTGGCAACATCCGGATGCTGCTCGCCGAGAGCGCGCAGGCGGATATCCAGCGCGCGCTTCAGCAGCGGCTCGGCCTCCTGCGGCCGGCCGGTGCTGTCCAGAATGACGGCCAGATTGTTGAGACTGTTGGCGACCAGCGGGTGAGAATGCCCGACCGCAGCCTCGCGTATCGCAAGCGACCGGCGCGCGAACGGTTCGGCCTCGGCGTAACGATCGGCCTCGCTCATCAGCGTCACCAGATTGTCGAGCGCGATCGCGACATCCAGATGCGCCGGACCGAGCGCCTTCTCGCGGATCGCCAGCGACTTGCGGAACAGCTGCTCCGCCTCCTGCTTGCGATTGAGATGGGCCCAGGCCCCTGCAAGGTTGTTCAATGCCGTCGCCACGTTCGGATGCGCTATCCCGACGGTCTTCTCCTGAATCGCGAGCGCCCGGGTCAGCAGCCCCTCGGCCTCGGCGTCCCGGCCCTCGCGCGAGAACACCAGGGCCAGATTGTTGAGGCTCGCGGCGACATCGGGATGATCAGGTCCGAGCGCCTTCTCCCTGATGGCCAAAGTCCGCAGGGCCAATTGCTCGGCCTCCGGGAGCCGTCCCTGCGCCCGCCGGAGCTCGCCGAGATTGTTGAGCGTCGCAGTCAGATAGATGCTGTCCGGGCCATGCTGCTTCTCCTGAAGCACAAGCGCTTCGGCAAAACTCGCCTCGGCCTGCTGCAACCGCCCTTGCGCCCGATTGACCTCCGCGATGTTGTTCAAGGTCACCGGGATCATGATGTCAGCCTGTTCCGGAGATTTCCTGAACACCACGAGCGCACGGTTGAACAGATCGAGCGCCTCGGTCTCCTTCAACTGGCGGTGACGGAGATTGCCGAGCTGCATCCGCGCCAGCGCCGTGGTGAGATGGTCAGGGCCCAGCACGCTCTCGTCGATGGCGATCGCGCGCGACATGTCGCGTTCGGCATCGCCGAGCCGGTTCTGGCCGAGCTCGATCTGGCCCAGCGTAGCGAGCACGGCTGCGACATCGGGATGATTGGGACCAAGGCTCTTCTCGCGAATGACGAGGGCCCGCCTCAGCACGCTTTCGGCCTCAGCGGTCTCGCCTTTCGTCTGGAGCGCCTGACCCAGCACGACGAGCGTGGTCGCGGTCAGGGGCGATTGTCGCCCCGTGCTTTTCTCGGCCTCAACGACGAGCTTCCTGGCAAAGCCGACCGCCTCGCCATAGCGGCCCTCCTTCGCCAGCGCCGTAATGCGCTGCATCAGCGCCAACATGTCTTGCGACCCCGCCTGCCCCGGCGAGACCATGACGCTTACGAGAAGTACAAAACAAAAAGACTGCGCGGCAAACCTCGGCCACCCTATCCACATGCTGCGATCGCTCCGATCCCCCCGCGCCCGCGACCTGTTGGGCCACAGCAAGATGAAGACACTATGACCGCCTCCTGCGTCCATGGACGAACCGATCGCAGAAACCAGGGGACGACATTCGTACGGACGGTCACGCGCCCGCGGGCGGCCGTGCTGATGCAGCCATGCATGGCAGCATGCGGCGGGTCCGATTGACACGCGCGTCGCCAACGCTACGTTGCTGATCCGAAAGAAGAAACAACAAGGCAAGGGATTCGCCGTGACACGCGTCATCGCGTCTTGAGCGCAGCCACGCGGGCGTCGGCGCTCGCGCCATTCCGCATCCGCAACTATCGCTTCCAATGGCCGTCCGACCTGCTCACCTCCTGGGCTTTCGAGGTCGAGACGCTGGTGCTGGGCTGGTACATCCTGGTCGAGACCGGCTCGGTGCTGCTGCTGACCGTGCTTGCCTCGCTCCAGTTCGTCGGGACCTTGGTCGCGCCGGTGTTCGGCATGATCGGCGACCGCATGGGCCATCGCGATCTGCTGGTCGCGATGCGTCTTGCCTATACGGTGCTCTCGTCGACCATCATGGTTCTGGCGCTGACCGGTCATCTGTCGCCGCTGAGCGTCATGATCATCGTCGCGGTCATGGGCCTGATTCGTCCCTCGGATCTGGGCGTCCGCGGCGCGCTGCTCGCCGAGATCATGCCGGCCGAGCAGCTGGTGGGTGCCATCAGCGTTGCGCGCACGACCCAGGACAGCGCCCGCATCGCCGGAGCGTTGACGGGCGCCGGGCTGTTCGCCGTCCTCGGCATTGGCCTCGTTTACGTGGCGATTGCCTGTCTTTACTTCGTGGCAGCGCTTCTCATGCTGTGTCTGACCCGGCCCAAGAGGGCCGTCATCACGAGCGATCTTCCGGCGAATAGCCATGCCATCTCGCGGCTGCTCGGCGATCTGAAGGAAGGGATCGTCTACGCCTGGAGTGGCCCGGGAATGCGTGCGGCGCTGTGCGTCGCCTTCCTGGCCAATCTCACCGCATTCCCGTTCACCGGCGGATTGCTGCCCTACATCGCCCGGGAGATCTTTCATACCGACCAGACCGGCCTCGGCTACCTCTCGGCGAGCTTCGCGGTCGGCTCGCTGATCGGCTCCATCACGCTCAGCCTGGTCGGCGGACTGCGCATTGCCCGGCTTCTGATCGGCGCGACGCTGGCCTGGTACGCCATGCTGCTGGTATTCGTCGAGATCAGGACCATGCCGGTGGCGATGGCCTGCCTCGTGCTCGCCGGCATCGCCCAGAGCATGTCCATGATCTCGGCGGCCGTGATCCTTATGCGCACCGCAAGCGCACACCTTCGCGGCCGCGTGATGGGCGTGCGCATGATGGTGATCTACGGCCTGCCGATCGGATTGCTCGCGGCCGGCAGCCTGATCGACGTCATCGGTTATTCCGCGACGGGTTCGCTCTATGCCGCCGCCGGCTTCATCGCCATGCTGGCGATCGCGATCCGCTGGCGCGCCGACCTCTGGCCGGTGCACGCGCCTGCCAATGCGCGATGACCGCGCCTAATCGCCATACCCGCGCAGCCGCTCGATATCGAGGATGGTGACGCCGCCATATTCGAGCCGCAGCAGTCCCTCCTTCTCCAGCCGGTTCAGCGCGCGGTTGGCGTTCTGGCGGGACATGCCGGAGAGCGCACCGATCTCCTCCTGGGTGATCTCCAGATGAGCGGTCGATTCCGGATAGAGGATCGGATTGAACAGTGAGGCGATGCTGCGGGCGAGGCGTGCGGTGGCGTCCAGGGTGCGGTTGACCTCGAGCATGCCGATGAACTGGCCGAGCCGTTCGTTGAGCTGGCGCACCAGAAAGCGGTTGAAGCCGACGCTGTTCTCGAACAGCCACATGAAGGCGCTGCGTTCCATCAGCGCGACGCGGCTGTCGCGCAGCGCGACCACATCGTAGCGGCGCGGCTCGTTCTTGAGCACGCTGCCCTCGCCGAACCAGGCCCCTGCCGTCAGCCCGGCGAGGCTGGTCTCCTTGCCGTCCCTGGAGACCCCGCCCATGCGGGCCAGGCCGCCCACCATGCCGGCCCAGTAGCCAAAAATATCACCGCGCATGAACACGGTCTCGCCGGTGCCGTAGGACCGCTCCGTGATTCCGGCGCGCGCGACCTCGATCTCCGCTTGCGTGAGCTCGCGCGACCATGCGGCGACGCGCTTCAGTTGATCTTCTGAAATCATGATCTCGCGGCCAGCCGCACCGTTTCGTCACTCCATCTTCTGCTGCATTGCAGCATGATGCTTCCAACCGCCATCCGACGAAAGATGAAGGCCGCCGCCGCCCGGCAAACTTTGTCGCAGAATTGTCGGCCGCGAGACATTTCAAAATAGCGCTTTCCCCTATTGAGGACCACCTCGGACGATGCGGCTTTTGATCCCTGACGGGAACGAGAGTGGCGCGGATCCGGTCGAGACCATCTGCTGCATGGCCTCACCGGCACCACCGTACTAGGATCGCTGGGAAGGAACGGACGAAGAGCGCCGCTAAAAAGCGCCATCACCGGGAGGGTTTCGTTTGGTGGCTACCAGTCTTGAAGTGCGCGACGTGTCCTTGCGATTCGGCGGCGTCCGGGCGCTGACCGACGTCGGCTTTTCCATCAGGGAGGGCGAGCTGTTCTCGATCATCGGCCCTAACGGCGCCGGCAAGACCTCGATCGTGAACTGTATTTCCGGCCGCTACAAGCCGACCGAAGGCCAGCTGTTCTACCAGGGCCGCGACATCACCGCCCTGACGCCGAACGCCCGCGCCTCGCTCGGGATCGGCCGCACCTTCCAGAATCTCGCGCTGTTCCACCACCTGAGCGTGCTCGACAACATCATGGTCGGCCGCCACCACCTCCTGAAGAACAATTTCCTCACGGGCTCGCTGTACTGGCTCACCGGCGCGCGCAAGGAGGAGCTCGAGCACCGCCGCAAGGTCGAGGAGATCATCGACTTCCTCGACCTCCAATCGGTGCGGAAGGCCACCGCCGGCACCCTCTCCTACGGCCTGCGCAAGCGCGTGGAGCTCGCCCGCGCCATGGCGCTGGAGCCGCGTCTCATTCTCCTCGACGAGCCGATGGCCGGCATGAACTTCGAGGAGAAGGAGGACATGGCCCGCTACATCGTCGATCTCAACGAGGAATTCGGGATGACGGTGGTGATGATCGAGCACGACATGGGCGTGGTGATGGACATCTCCCACCGCGTCATGGTGCTGGATTTCGGCAAGAAGATCGCCGAAGGCGATCCGGCGACGGTGCTCGCCGATCCTCACGTCAGGCGCGCCTATCTTGGTGAAGAAGACGAGGTGCTGGTCGATCCGGATGACGCTGCACCCGCGCAGGAGAGCGCGGCATGATGGATTACGCAGGCCGCGTCGCACGGGCCGACACCTATCCGAAGATGCTCCGGCTCAACGCGAAGGAGCATGGCAACGAAATCGCGCTCCGCGAGAAGGATCTCGGGCTCTGGCGGCTGTTCACCTGGAGCGACTACCAGACCCGCGTGCGCGATTTTGCGCTCGGCCTTCTCGAATTGGGCCTTGGCCGCGGCGACGTCATCGGCATCATCGGCGATAACCGGCCGGATTGGGTGGCGGCGGAAGTGGCGACGCACGCCATCGGCGGCCTCAGCCTCGGACTTTATCGCGACGTGCTGGACGAGGAAGCCTCCTATCTGCTCAACTATGGCGAGGCGCAGCTCGTCTTCGCCGAGGACGAGGAGCAGGTCGACAAGCTGCTCACCCTCGCCGACCGCGCGCCGAAGCTGAAGCACATCATCTATTCCGATCCGCGCGGGATGCGGAAATATGACGACTCCAGGCTGATGTCGGCGGAGAGGTTTGCCGAGCTCGGCCGGGCACGTGCCGCGCGTGAGCCGGAGCTCTACGACAGACTGGTCGATGCCACCAAGGGCGAGGACGTCGCGATCCTCTGCACGACGTCGGGCACCACGTCCCATCCCAAGCTCGCGATGCTCGCCGCCGGCCGCGTGCTCGGCCACTGCGCGACCTATCTTGCCTTCGATCCCAAGGGCCCGGACGACGAATACGTCTCGGTGCTGCCGCTGCCCTGGATCATGGAGCAGGTCTACGTGCTCGGCAAAGGCCTGCTCTGCCGGATGAAGATCAACTTCGTCGAAGAGCCCGACACGATGATGAACGATCTGCGCGAGATCGCGCCGACATTCGTGCTCTTTGCCCCAAGGGTCTGGGAATCGATCGCCGCCGACGTCCGCGCCAAGGTGATGGACGCGACGCCTCTCAAGCGGCGCCTGTTCGACGTCGGCATGAAGAGCGGCCTCGCCGCGCTCGAACACGGCAAGCGCTCGAGCCTTGCCGACGCGATCCTGTTCCGGGCGCTGCGCGACCGCCTCGGTTTCACCCGGCTGCGTTCGGCCGCGACCGGCGGCGCGGCGCTCGGGCCCGAGACCTTCAAGTTCTTTCAGGCCATGGGCGTGCCGCTGCGCACGCTGTACGGCCAGACCGAGCTGCTGGGGGCCTATACGCTGCATCCCGAGGGCAAGGTCGATCCCGACACCACGGGCGTTCCTATGTCCGACCAGGTCGAGATCCGCATCGACAATGCCGACGTCCACGGCGTCGGCGAGATCGTGGTGCGGCATCCCAACATGTTCCTCGGCTACTACAAGAATCCCGAGGCAAGCGTCGCCGACATCAAGGACGGCTGGATGTTGTCGGGCGACGCCGGCTATTTCAACGCGAACCAGCAGCTCGTCGTCATCGACCGTATCAAGGATCTCGCCGAGACCTCGCGCGGCGAGCGCTTCTCGCCGCAGTTCATCGAGAACAAGCTGAAGTTTTCGCCCTATATCGCCGAAGCCGTGGTGCTCGGGGCCGGCCGCGATGCGCTCGCGGCGATGATCTGCATCCGCTACTCCATCATCTCGAAATGGGCGGAGAAGAATCGCCTCTCCTTCACGACCTACAGCGATCTCGCCTCGCGGCCGGAGGTCTATACGCTGCTTCAGAAGGAGGTCGAGACCGTCAACGCCACGCTGCCGCCGGCCCAGCGCATCTCGCGCTTCTTGCTGCTCTACAAGGAGCTCGACGCCGACGACGGCGAGCTCACCCGCACAAGAAAGGTGCGCCGCAGCGTCATCAACGAGAAATACGAAGGCATCATCGATGCCATCTACCGCGGCGATGCTGACATCCCCGTCGACACCGTGATCCGCTTCCAGGACGGCACCACCCAGCGCGTGCGGACGACACTGCGCGTGGTCGACCTCGGCGGGCACGGGCATATGGCGGAGGCTGCGGAGTGAAACAAATGGTCGTCATGCGCGGGCTTGACCCGCGCATCCATCCTCTTCCGAACAATCTTCCTTCCGCATCGATGGATTGCCGGGTCAAGCCCGGCAATGACGAGCTGGGTCAACCGACATGAACACCGCCTTCCTCATCCAGCTCCTGGTCAACGGTCTCGTGGTCGGCACGCTCTATGGCGTGGTCGCGATGTCGTTCGTGCTGATCTACAAGGCGACGCAGGTCGTCAACTTCGCGCAAGGTGAATTGCTGCTGGTCGGCGCCTGGGTGTGCTGGGCTCTGCTCGCCAAATATCAGGTGCCGTTCTGGATCGGCATGCCGATGACGCTTGTGTTCATGTTCGTGTTCGGCATCGCGGTCCAGGTGCTGATCCTGCGGCCGATGATCGGCGAGCCCATCATCTCCGTGATCATGGTGACGATCGGCCTCTCCACCGTGCTCCAGGCAACGCTGAAATGGATGTTCGGCGTCAATCCGCAGCCGTTCCCGCGCGTGTTCGAGAGCCAGTCGGTCAGCTTGCTGGGCTTACAGATCCAGACCGTCTATGTCATGAGCCTGGTGGTCTCCGTCGCCATGATGATCGGCATGGCCTGGTTCTTCCGCGCCTCCAAATACGGCCTTGCGATGCGCGCCACCGCGTTCAACCAGCAGGTCGCCCAATCGCTCGGCATTTCCGTGAAAAGCGTGTTCGCGATGGCCTGGGCGATCTCGGCGACGGTGTCGGCGGTCGCGGGCGTCGTCGTTGCGGTCGTGAACGGCGTGTCCTCGGGCCTTGCCGCCTATGGCATCAAGGTGTTTCCGGCGGCGATCCTCGGCGGGCTCGACTCCGTCGGCGGCGCCGTGCTCGGCGGCATTATCATCGGCCTGCTCGAAAATGTCGCGCAATATGTCGACAGCGAGTACCTGCACTGGGGCAATCTCTACGAGATCGCGCCGTTCTACGTCCTCATCATCGTGCTGATGATCAAGCCCTACGGGCTGTTCGGCACCCACGACATCGAGCGGATCTGACCCATGGCCGGCCCTGCCCTCATTCCTGCTGGTGATTTCCGCACCACTTATGCGGCCGACACCACGATCTTCCCGACCACGACCAGCCGCAACTTCGCCATCGCAGGCGTGCTGTTGCTATGCCTCGCGCCGCAATTCTTCAGCGGATACTGGCTCAGCGTCCTGATCCAGATCGGCATCTTCTCGATCGCGGCGCTCGGGCTCAACATCCTGGTCGGCTTCACCGGCCAGATCTCGATCGGGCATGCCGCCTTCTTCCTGCTCGGCGCTTTCACCTCGGCTTACATCTCCAACAACGCGCCGATCCCGGTGTTCTTCGCGATCCCGCTCGCCGGAATCGTCACCGCGCTGGTCGGCCTGATCTTCGGCATCCCGGCGGCGCGGCTGAAGGGGCTCTATCTCGTCATCGCGACGCTGGCCGCGCAGTATATCCTGCTCGACTTCTTCTCCCGCGCCGAATGGTTCACCGGCGGCTCGGTGCCGGCGAGCGCCAACCCGTTCTCGATCTTCGGTTACACGCTACGCGGCGACAAACAGTATTTCTACGTCGTTCTGGCCTATGTGCTGCTCAGCTACATCCTCGTCACCAACCTGATGCGCACCCGCGACGGCCGCGCGCTGGTGGCGATCCGCGACCATTATCTCTCGGCTGAGATCATGGGCATCAACCTCACCAAATACCGTACGCTGTCGTTCGGGCTCGCCGCCTTCTTCGCCGGCATCGCCGGCGCGCTCTATGCGCACTACCAGCTCGTGGTGTCGCAGGAAGGTTTCGGTATCGAGCGCTCGATCCTGTTCCTGGCCATGATCATCATCGGCGGTACCGGCTCGATCATGGGCACGCTGATGGGCACCGCCTTCGTGGTGCTGCTGCCCGAAGGGATGGAGTTCATCAGCCATTATTTGAAGGGCGGCGCGATCGACAAGGCGCTGTCGCTCAACACCAACATCACCTTCCTGCGCGAGATCGCGATCGGGGTGATCATCATCGCCTTCCTGATGTTCGAACCCGACGGGCTCGCGCATCGCTGGCGGCAGATCAAGGCGTATTGGAAACTCTACCCGTTCTCGCATTGAGCGCGGGCAACTTCACTTAAACAATAAACAGGAGGAACCGACCCATGACGATGAAATCCTTTTTGAGCACCGCATCGCTCGCCGTCGCGATCGCCGCATTCTCGGCCGGCGCACAGGCGCAGATCGCGATCGGGCACCTCGCCGACTATTCCGGCGGCACCTCCGACGTCGGCACGCCCTATGGCCAGGCCGTCGCCGACACCTTCGCCTGGGTCAACAAGAACGGCGGCGTCGGCGGCAAGCAGATCAACGTCGACACCAACGACTATGGCTACCAGGTGCCGCGCGCGATCGCGCTCTACAAGAAGTGGTCGGCGCCGGACAGCAAGGTCGCCGCGATCATGGGTTGGGGCACCGCCGACACCGAGGCGCTGACCGGCTTCCTCGCCCAGGACAAGATTCCCGACATGTCCGGCTCCTATGCCGCCGCCCTCACCGACCCCGAGGGCGTCAGCGGCAAGGCCAAGCCCGCGCCCTACAATTTCTTCTATGGCCCTAGCTATTCGGACTCGCTGCGCGCGATGCTGATGTGGGCGGCCGAGGACTGGAAGGCCAAGGGCAAGTCCGGCAAGCCGAAATTCGTGCACATGGGCGCCAACCATCCCTATCCGAACGCGCCGAAGGCCGCCGGTGAAGCGATGGCGCAGGAGCTCGGCTTCGAGGTGCTGCCGCCGCTGGTGTTCGCGCTCGCGCCGGGTGACTACAGCGCCCAGTGCCTGAGCCTGAAATCCTCGGGCGCCAACTACGCCTATCTCGGCAACACCGCCGCCTCCAACATCTCGGTGATGAAGGCCTGCAAGACTGCCGGCGTCGAGATCCAGTTCATGGGCAATGTCTGGGGCATGGACGAGAACGCCGCCAAGACGGCCGGAGACGCCGCCAACGGCGTGATCTTCCCCTTGCGCACCGCGGTGAGCTGGGGCGGCGACGCGCCCGGCATGAAGACGCTGATGGAGATCTCGAAGATGTCCGACGCCAGCGGCAAGGTCTACCGTCCCGTGCACTACGTGGCGGCGGTCTGCTCTGCGCTGTACATGAAGGAGGCGATCGACTGGGCTGCCAAGAACGGCGGCGCCACCGGAGACAACGTCGCCAAGGGCTTCTACCAGAAGAAGGATTGGGTGCCGGCCGGCATGGAAGGCGTCTGCAATCCCTCGACCTGGACCGACAAGGACCATCGCGGCACGCTGAAGGTCGATCTCTATCGCACCAAGGTCTCGGGCGCGACCGACGGCGACCTCAACGACCTCATGGCCAAGGGCACGATCAAGCTCGAGAAGGTCAAGACCGTCGAGCTGCCGCGCAAGCCGGAATTGCTGGGCTGGTGAGGCACGCTGTTTCCCTACACACAACTGTCATCCCCCGCGAAGGCGGGGGATCCAGTACGCCGCGGCCTCTCGGGGAACGTCAGGCGTCTCTGGAATACTGGGTCGCCCGGTCAAGCCGGGCGACAGCAGCGGAGTTTTGAAGCATGAGTCAGATCGCAGAAGCCACTCGCACCACTCCCACAGCAGTGCCCGCCGCCGCCCTCCTCGCCGTGCGCAACATCGAGGTCGTCTATGACGACGTCATCCTGGTGCTGCGCGGCCTCAGCCTCGACGTACCCAAGGGCGCGATCGTGGCGCTGCTGGGCGCCAACGGCGCCGGCAAATCGACGACGCTGAAGGCGATCTCGGGGCTGCTCAAGACCGAGGACGGCGAGGTCACACGCGGCGAAATCGTGTTCGAGAACGAGCGGATCAACGGCATCGACCCCGACAAGATCGTCCGCCGCGGCATCTTCCAGGTGATGGAGGGCCGGCGCATCGTCGCCGACATGACCTCGCTGGAGAACCTCAAGCTCGGCGCCTTCACCCGCAGGGACCGCGAGGTCGATGCCGATCTCGACATGGTGTTCAACTATTTCCCGCGCCTGAAGGAACGCACCGGCCTTGCCGGCTATCTCTCCGGCGGCGAGCAGCAGATGCTCGCGATCGGCCGCGCGCTGATGGCGCGCCCGAAGATGATCCTGATGGACGAGCCGTCGATGGGCCTGTCGCCGCTGCTGGTGAAAGAGGTGTTCTCCATCATCCAGAAGATCAACCGCGATCTCGGCGTCACCATCCTCCTGGTCGAGCAGAACGCACGCGCCGCGCTGTCGGTGGCGAGCCACGGCTACATCATGGAGCAGGGCAAGGTCGTGCTCGACGGCACCGCGGACGAATTGCGCGACAACGAGGACGTCAAGGAATTCTACCTCGGCGGGGCCGGCGACCAGCGCAAGAGCTTCAAGAACCTCAAGAGCTTCAAGCGGCGCAAGCGCTGGCTCTGAACTCTTAGGGTTCGAGCACCTGCTCCGCTTCCGTGACCGCGCAGAGAACATGATAGAACGACGACGCAGGAATGGTGTCGATCAGCGATTTGCCGTCGCGATCGAACTGGTCGTACCAGCCGCCCCTCACGGGATGGCTGAGATAATGCCGTTCGAGCCGCACCAGCGCCGCGCGCGCCTCGTCCGCCGCACCCGCCTCGCCGGATTCGGCCTGCGCGATCCACGCCTTCGCGATCTCGGTCTGCGGCCACAGCCGGCGCGTGCTGCGGCGGATATTGCCGATGTCGTCGCCTTCGTCGATCAAGCAGCCCGTGACCTCGTCGCGATAGCGCATCGAGGTCGCAAGCAACTCGGCACGGCGCTGACCGGTCGGGCATCCCGTGATGCGCTCGAACCCCTTCAGCAGCCATACCCATTCCGCCTGGTGGCCCGGCTCGACGCTGACCGGCTCGATCTTCGACCAGTCTTCCTCAAAATACTCGGTCAGGATGCGCTTCTGCTTGTCGTAGAGATTGGCCAGGAACAGCGCGAAAAACTCGCCGGCACGGTTCTGGAACGACAGGTCGTGGGTCGCCTCGAAACACGCGATCATAGCCTCGAACAGATGCATGTGCGGGTTCTGCCGGCGCGGCAGCGACACCGGAAGGCTTTCGTGCACGCCTCCATGCGGCGAGCGGAGATGGCCGTCGAGGAAAGCCAGCAGCGCGTCGATCTCGGCACGAACCTGCGCATCCTGGTCGAGCGCGTAGACGGTCGCGAGCGCAAACAGGATGAAAGCGTGGTCGTAGGCATCGCGCCGGCCGTCCAGCACCGCACCTTCCGGCGTCAACCGGTGCACATAGCCGGGCCGGCCATCGGGCGCTTTGGCCTTGCCGAGCAAATGCTCCAACCCCTTCAGCGCGATGGCGCGGCCCTCAGTGTACCAGCCCATCTGTGCGGCCTTGGCGTAGCAATAGATCTGGCGGGCCTGCACGAACACGCGCCGCGGCGCGGCCGCATCCGCCGTGCCGTCGCGGTGCAGCCGGTCGATGAAACCGCCTGCGGCAGGATCCCAGCCGACGGTCGACCACAGCGGCAGCGCCTTCTCGATCATGCGGCGCTTAAGGCGCGCGACGACGTCCGTCGCTTCCTCCGCCGCAATGATTCCTTCGTCCGCCATCGCGTCCTCTCCAGGCCTCGCCAATGGCCGTCTGATACCCACGCCAGCGGCGGCGCGCAACGGATGCCAACACGGAAAGAACAGCCATGACCGCCCACTACGATGCCCGCGAGACGCGCGAACAAGCCGCCCGCGAGGCCGATCTGTTCTCCCGCCTGCCAGAGGTGCTGCGAGCCGCGATGGCCGCTCCGGCCTATGCCGAGCGGCTGAGAGGCCTCGATCCCGCCGCAGTGACCTCCCGGGAGGCACTGGCGGGCCTGCCGGTACTGCACAAGTCGGAACTGCCCGCCCTGCACAAGGCCTCTGCGCCCTTCGGAGGCTTCGTGGCAGCGGCGCCGGGGTCATTCGCCCGCCTTTTCACCTCCCCAGGCCCTATTTTCGAACCGGAGGGGCGGCAGGCCGATCCCTGGCGCGGCGCAAGGGCGTTGTTCGCGGCCGGGTTCCGACCCGATGACATCGTCCTCAACACCTTCAGCTACCATCTCACCCCCGGTGGCTTCATCTTCGATGCCTCGGCGCGTGCGCTCGGCTGCGCCGTAATCCCGGCAGGGCCCGGCAACACCGAACAGCAATTCGAGCTGATCGAGGCCTACCGCCCGGTCGGCTACAGCGGCACGCCGGACTTCCTGAAGATGTTGCTCGATGCCGCAGCGAGTTCGGGACGGGACGTCTCCTCGATCAAGCGCGCACTGGTTTCTGGCGCGGCGTTCCCGCCCTCGCTGCAGGCTGAGATCAAGGCGCGCGGCATCGATGCCTACCAAGCCTTCGGCACCGCCGACCTCGGCCTGATCGCGTTCGAGACCGAGGCGCGCGAGGGCATGGTCGTGAACGAGGATCTGATCATGGAGATCGTCAAGCCCGGCACCGGCGATCCCGTTGCGCCGGGCGACGTCGGCGAGATCGTGGTGACGTCGCTCGATCAACACCATCCCTGGATCCGGCTCGCCCTCGGCGACCTCACCGCAGCGCTGCCGGGGCCAAGCAAGTGCGGCCGCACCAACATGCGCATCAAGGGCTGGATGGGCCGCGCCGACCAGACCACCAAGGTCAAGGGCATGTTCATCCGTCCCGAACAGATCGCCGAGATCGGCAAGCGTCATTCTGCGCTCGGAAGACTACGCCTCGTCGTCACACGGCAGGGCGAGACCGACACAATGACGCTGAAAGCGGAAACGGCGGCGGCGAGCGAGGCGTTGCGCGAGGAGATCGCGACAAGCTTGCGCGCCGTGACGAAACTTGGCGGAAGCGTCGAGTTCGTCAGTCCTGGCGCGCTACCGAACGACGGCAAGGTGATCGCGGACGAACGATAACGCTGAATTTCGTTCCTTAGCAGCGAATATTTCGCAAGCTGAGCTCTATTCAGGCGTGGATCCGCGCAAAAACCACGGAATATCCTGACTGCGCGTCTCTGGCGAGCATGGGTGGAAAATAACAGGGAATTCCAAACCTGATATTCGAAAACTTCTTGGTCCGAAACTGTGATTGCCTGGGAGCTCAACCAGAAGGACTCGTCTCGAGCACAGAAGAGCGCCATGGACCGCGCTGCGGTTGGTATTGTGCTCAGAGAGCTATATCGGAAACCTGATCTTCAGCCGGAAGTCCGGAAGCTACGGCAGAACACCGTGAAAAACCCTCCTGAGCAATGAGTCGAAAGCGAGAGCTGCATCGAACCCATCATCGATCGCGAGGTCGTTTTCAGCGTCGGGAGGATTATCGAGGACCGGCGCCCCGATCTTTCCGAGGCAGAGATGCTCGTTCGGCTGCGGAAGACTCTCCTCAAAAAGGGGTTTGACGCCAACATGGATCGGACTGCGGGACTTCCCAGCTCCTGTGACGTGTCAAACGCATTTCGGCAATTTTCGAAAATCTCTATCGATTGCTCGGTTACACACCGAAGCGGAGTTACGAATTTCTCGACGCTCGTCCTGTCTGGTCCGAGTTGAGGTCAAAGCTTGTCGAACAGACCGCCGCCGCGATTAAGGCGGCAGGCGGGCGCATCAGTTCGGGCGGCTGGAGCGATTGCCTGCGGGTGAACGGGATGGCCTGTCTCTCCGTTAGGGCGGCCCGCTGGACCCCTGGTCGAAAGCCAAGCCATGCCCCCACTGGAGCATCCAGCGCGAGGCGTGCCTCCCTGACGGCTGGATTGCCGCTATCCGGCTAGCCGAGCACAACAAAACCGTACTCGATTACGTATTGTTGCCGACCAACGGCAAAGTAAGACGCACGATCCGCTTTTCCTAATCAGCGCGAGCGCGGCGGGGAATTGCGCGCTTCAAGACGATCAATGGCCTCGTCCAAGCCATCGCCCGACGACTAACAAAACCGGATTTTACGTCCCACGCCCAGAAGCCGAGGAGCGGGCGGCCGAAAGCGCCGCAACTCAAAGCCAGCAACATCCACCGACGACGTCGACGTCAGGCAGACCGCATTTGAGAACTTGTGCCGACGCTCAGGGTCAGCTTTGATGCTCGCATTTAGGATATGCCTCTATGAGTGCCAAGTATGAGTGTTAGGTCAATTGTCGCGAAAATCCTAAGGGACGAACTCACCTCTTTGGGTATCCGGTCGCTGACTGTCCAGGAGTCGGAGAGGATCGCTGCTCGCATCTTCGAGCGGATCACCGAGCTCGAATTGGAGCTTGCCGCTCGTGATTTCGCCGCCCTAGGCCCAGGTCGCGACTAGCCTCCTCTCGAGGTGCTGCTTCGACGACCGGCCAAGCAAGTATTGGGGCGCCACCGAGCCGGCCCGACCTCCGTCGGCAAGTTGCAGAGCGCGGATCGCGTCAGGCTCGAAAGGGCGGGTGGTACCGACCGGGCTGCTGCCGGGTCAGCAATCTCAGCTTCGGCTGCTGTAAACCACAACGCCGTCGTCGCCGGCCGCAGACCGTGCATGGATGAGCAAAAAACGGGCAAGCCCCCCGTTTAACACTGGCAAGCCGCCGTGCTATGGACAGCAGGCGACCACTAACGCGGTCGCATTCTCAGTTAACTCCCGCCGGCTCCCAAGTCGGCGGGTTTTTCCATGAACCTTAAGAACGATGAGGCGCCGGTCCGGACTGGCGGGATATTAACTTGGCTTTAACACCTGTTGTGCAGCGGCGCCGGCTCATATAGATAAGGCCTTCAGCGTCAGTTGCGTTTGAGAGTCATGATTACGTACAAGCAGTACCACATCGAGCGAGTTGAGCACGGTCCGCGGGGCTGGGTTGCCCGCATCACGCGGGCGGATGGCCAAAACATCCGCACCATCCTGCCGGCTTCTGAACATCCCTACCTTGACACGAAGCCCACTGCTTCCGCAGAGGAAGCCGAGAAGCTCGCCAAGGAAGGCATCGACTTCGGCGGGGTGGTTTAACGGGCCCCTCGTCAGCATGTCTGCACCTTGCAGCGATCTCGCCGCAGCGCTTGGAGAAATCGCTCGCCTGGTCATGAGGTGCGTCGCCCTTTGATTGAGAGAGCGCGGGCGTAAATCATGCACCGCCGACGGCCAATTGTGTTCCAGCCGATCACCGGCTCATAGCGAGACCCCCCGCTTCCCCAGCCACGCCAGCGCGGCGGAGCAAACGGCTGAAAGCAAAGCGGTCCAAAACCAGGACCGTCCGCGGGCGGCACTGATAGAACGCAGATATAAGAAAGCTCCAAGAAGCTTCCCGTAGTTCCTTCGGAATTCTCCGTTAAGCTTAGCTACTTCCGGCAGATCGGACAAAGCCTTGCATTCGTCGGCCATTGGCTGGGCTCCATTAGCGGCTGGACCAGCATCTCATGAACCACTGTTTTGCCCGACGGAGCAAGCGAAATTTCGGTTTTTTCGATGTGTCCTTTTTGGCGACCGCTGGATCTTGGGCCGAAGCCTACCGAATGGCTGGTGTAAGTCGCTGAGACGCCTTATCTCAGGCTGGAGTCAGGCCAATAAGGAATCTCATCGGTGGGACCGGATCGACCAAAGTTCTGCCGCACCATCGCGTAGAGCACAAAAAGGCTCATGGTGATGGCGACGGCCAGCAGTGGGAAAATGTAGTTCATGCACCCTCCAAGGCTATGAAAATACTAGCAGCGGATTGCGAGCTGTCCAATCGGACGAAGTTCCCCGGCTTGCGCACGCGCTTTGAGTCCCGCCTCTACGGTCCCAACCCGCTTGTGATCCTCATACGTTGTGCCGCTATAAGCATCTGAGCGAAAGCCGCAGCCTTGTCATACCGCTCCAAGTTCGACAGCAATCTCATTCCTTTGTTCAGCGCCCTCAACCACGACTGGGATCAGACCTAGCCTGAGGAGCTCGCAGGCGATCCAGCCGACTCCTGGGTTGAGTCAGATCTTGAAGTGCGGCTTCCATATCCGCGCCAGATTCTCGGCAAGAACTGCATCGAACCGATCGAACCATAAAGATCCGCTTCGGCCTAATGAGATAATCCATGCCGACGAGTGTTGCGGCCCGATATTGCTTTCCCAGCAGCGCTTGTTCGCGGACCGGTACGCTTCGCTGCGTTTGCGCGATTGGCTTCGATCATCGCTTTGACCCCAACTTCCCCTCGGATTTCACTAGCTAGCGATATGATTCGTCAGGTCGCGAAATCGACGGCATCAATCCTCATTCCTCGCAGCTCCGCTACGCGAATGTATTTGAGGCAGGGGATCCAGGGGCCGGTCTGTTAACAGCTGGGCGATGAACGAATGGAGGTTTGCCCCATCAAATAGGTAGGCCGCGATGCCGGCCGCTTGCGCCGCATCAAGATCACTCTGCTTGTCGCCGATCATGAAACTAGCATCGATATCAACCGGGTACCGCTCAAGCAGGGCTCTGATCATCCCCGGCTGCGGCTTACGACAATTGCAGAGGACACGGTAACGCTCAATCAGGCCATCTGGGTGATGTGGGCAAAACTCGAACGCATCGATATGCGCGCCAAAGCTTCCAAGCTCACGCGACATCCATTCGTGCAAATTGCGAACATGACGTTCCTCGTAAAACCCCCTCGCAATTCCTGATTGGTTCGTCACCACAAATGCAAAATACCCGGCGTCATTGACCGCTTTGACGGCCTGTTGGGCTCCCTCAACCCACCGGATCTTGTTCGGATCAAAAGCGTAGCCATCGTCCTCGTTGAGGACGCCGTCACGATCAAAGAAGACTGCCGGACGCATAAAGCTCTCTTGCCCACGCTGGAAGGGATACTACCGATCTTCCGACAATGACTGCTTTATTTCAACATGTCGCGCGTAGACAGGATCCTTGTCTGCGCGGTGCCTTTTGCGTCCATCTATTTGCCTTTAAGGCGTAAATTGGCTTCGTTTTGTCGCATTATGCTGGTCGGCCTCCGGTCGTCCCTGCCTTCAGCGCGCGAGAACAAGAGCTATTCCGCGGCTAAAACGAGCAATGATATTGCTGCAGAAAGGACTGGCATCCAACGGCGATTGGAGCGTTACCGATTCGACCGGGCGCCAGCGACCATCATAGCGCCGGTATCTCGCCTCGCGGACGCGGGGCTTCAGACAGTGCGGCAAGTAAGCCGCTTGGCCTTGCGTAGGAGGTCGAACAGACCGGTGCAATCTTCGAGGCCAAATTCATGCTGCCCTGGGCCTCTACCGAGGAAGCCGCTGCCGAGAAGCACATGGAGCAGCTGCAACACAAAATGTGGGTGCATCATCGCCGACGGCGGAAAGTGGGTCGAGATCAAAGTCCGCCGATCCGCTCTACCGGCATCTATTGCTACCAGCCGAGAAAAAATTCTAGCGCTGCGTCCAGGGTCGGCGAGCCGCTGCACTCTTCAGTATCGGGACACCGCGCCCGCGTTTGGAAGCGGTTAAAGACATCGACATGTCGATGTCCATTCAATGGGCCGCGCATGCTGCGATATACCTTCGAACCCGAGAGGCGCATGGCAAGCATGAAACCGCCAAGGTGCATCTGAAGAAGCTGACGCAACGGGCCACGGCATCAAAGGCAAGCGCTCCAAATCCGGCGCGGTGAGCTTCGAGGCCCAGTTGACGGTGGGCTTCGATGCACCAGTCCAGTGAGAGGATCGGGACCATCGCGGCTGCCCTCGCTCAGGTCCGGGGAGATCCATTCTCCGGAGGTATGGGCAAGCAGGGTGGTGAGATGGATCCGGCCCGTGATCTGCTCGATCAGGGTGGTCTGGATGGTAGCGATTTCCTGCTGGCTCAGCGTCTTGCTAACAATGTCCAGGCCGGACGCGAGGAAGCGTAACGAAAGGTTCGATCGTCCTCCCGCGGGAATGACGACCGGATCACGGCGGTCAGCGTCTTTCAGGGTTCGCTAGTTCTAGCGTCGCCATTTCATCGGCTGGTTGGCCTCTTTCATTACGGGCCCTTGCCAGAGGAGACCCCAAGTCTTGAGCAATAGAAATGAGCTGACGTCCTCTGCGTCAAAATCGTCCCAGCTCGCCGGGAATACCGTGGGGGCACGGAGCTGGGGCCATCAGGGTTAACCAAACTCACTTAGGCAATGAAGCCGCCATCGACACCTGCAGATTCCCAGGGCCAACAAGTTTTAGCGAGTATTTGATGGGGATCGGTCCGCGGTCAGTGTCTAGCGCAGCCGCGCAATCCAAAGCGCCATCGCGCTGCTCACTGGTAACGTCAATCAATCCGCTGACGACTAAATTCTGCGTTTCCTGGTTGACGTTTTCGTTGATAATTTTCTTCACGAGAGCGGAATCGCAGGTGGGCAATCCATGACGCTCCTCGTTCAAGGTAAATGCCGTAACCGTCAATGCAACCGCAGCGATGGTGGTGACGCCATACGCAAGCAACCCCATAGTGGTCTCCCATAACCTTGGCAATGGACGCTGCCGAACAGAATCAATGCAGAAACGATCAACTGCTGATGGTTAACAGACTCTTAATTAGGGGGCTACACGTTGCTGGTCGCTCTAAACCTTGAACGTTAGCAGACGTAGGCACCGTACGGGCCGCGATAGCAATTGGGATCAGTGCTTCGTCCATATTGGTCGAGATCGTAGCCCGGCGCTCTCCGATAATAGCGGCGCTCATAGTGATCGCGCCGAAGGGTGGCGCCCGGAGGGCCGCAAACGTACACCTGATTTGGTCCCCGATAACAATCTGGATCCAAACTCCGACCGTATCGGTCGTAGCCGTAGGGGTACCCCATTTGGGCGGCTGCTGGCATAATCGACATCGTAATCGCCGATGCTGTAATCAACGTCGCCAATAAAAACCTCACTGTCCCGTCTCCTCTTTTGACCAAGGGCCATTATGACGAATGAATCCTGAACGACAAATGAGCGGCCAAACGACGCTGCTGAACGACTACACCATTCAACCCCGGCTTGAGCATCTGTGGAATACCGACAAATGCCCGCCGCTGAGCCGAGACCAGCAGGCGGAGAGGAGTAGGAGGGTGGCAGCTCTTTGTGCTTAAGGCATGCGCGTTCGGGCTTAGCTCCCACGGTCGCACGGTCACGAAGCTGCGGCGCCAGGAAAGTCCTCTACTAGCGATGCGGCTTTTAGAGACTGGTTTTCCTTCTGGATACGCTTGGACATTGAATGAGACGGACGCTCAACAAATCGGAAAAATAGATCGGCTGAAATCAAGGAGCCAGAGACCGCGACGATCCAGAGTGTCCAGCCATTCAACCGCCCGTGTCCGTAGATCTCGACAATGTGCATCACGGGATAGTGGATCAAGAACAAGCTGAAAGATATGCGGCCTAGTCTTCGCAGTGGTGCTGGGACTGCAATTGGCGAGGCAACGGCTAGCGAGATGAATCCGGCAGCAGCAGCGGCAGTAAACAACTCGCCGATGTATCGAGGCCATTGGGGCCAGGAGTAGCCAAAAGAATAGAAATAAACGCCAACCGCCGTCGCCCCAAAAGCCCAGAGCACGCCTCTCGATCTGTGAATTGCCCAACGTACGATCTGTGTTCGATACTTTGCGACGTAAGCCCCAATGAAGAACATCCCGGCAAAGTGGATGGTGCGTAGAGAATCCAGCAGTTTGCCGTCATCGACGATCGTTTTGTTGAGGGCTGGGAAGTAAAGGGCCGCCGATAAAGCGCAAGAAAACAGTATCGGGCCAACGAGGATCGCAGCGGAGGTTCGCGCGACGATCCAGAATATGAATGGAAATATTATCGACAGGCGCATTTCATAGACGAGGGACCAAATGGGCGGATTTATGAGCTTTGGACTGAAATGGCCGATCAGAAAAACGTGGTTTACGAATGCACTCAGAGAAAAGCTGCCACGCGGTACCAAGCCCGTTTCCAGTCGCGGCCATTCGACGCCAGACCAGAACGGGATCTTGAGCGTGGCGGCTGCGATGATGAGGGCGGCAAGGTATGGAAGGTAAATTCGGACGAATCTGGCCTTCAGGAAAGTTCCGGCTGTAAGCGAAGCTCTCTCGCACATGAGATACAGCGCAAAGCCGCTCAAAACAAAGAACACGATCACGGCCTGATGGCCGGAAAATAGGAGGCCGAATGGCGGGAGTTGGGCGGTCGCCCAAAGATCCTTGTTGTCAAACATTACGAATGCTGCGGTGTGGCTCAGAACCACGATGAACGCCGCGAGGCCTCGTACTGCATCCAGCCAAGGATAGCGTTGATCTCCAGCGTCCCCGAAGCGTTGCAAAGCATTTCTCTCCAGAAGTATTGAGGAATACTTCGCACGGCTCATGCCGAACGTAAAGCCGCCACCCGTCGCGCCATGCGCTCGATGAGATATTGAACGATCAATCGATTGACTAGGCGTTCGACATCGAGTGTCCTAGACAAAAAGAAAACAGGCAGGTCCGAGCGCTAGTTTCTATCCTTCGGCATCGCGTTTTCGTACTCTTTGACCTGGTCGATATTGAGTTTCAGCACCAACCCACAGCACATCGCGAACGCGATCCAGCCAATTGCAAGAAGTTTCACCGGTGTCTCCATTTATGGCCTCAGTAGAGCTTGAGGAGCTGGGGCCAATTAGATCGAAACCGGGACCAATGGCAATCACCGTTGCGGCCCTCGACAGGGTTAACGCGGATTTATCTTCGGTGCAACTTGATCAATCCCCGGTGCAGTAATGTGGGCGGTTTCGATACCCCTCGGGACCCACCCCTAGCGTTCGGCGGATCGCCAGTTTAAGGGCTGGAACAGAGGAGAGATCCGCGTGCGCTTCTTTCAGATGCTGCTAATTTTCCTAGCCAGCGCTGAACCCGGCGCGTTCGCCAAGAGCGCGCCGCACGATCCGAGACCCAACTCAGAGTGCCTCGTGAGCGCGGCCGAACTGCCGCCGGGAGCGCCAAGGGTCATGTGCCCTACCCGCAGCTCGCCGGGTAGCTTTTGCGTCTGTCCCAGATTCTCAAAGAACGGCAATAAAGAAGGATACTATACTGGGACGGCCAAATAACCAGCTTCAGTGCTGAGGAGCAAGGATCAGCTGCTTGGCTTCGACTTCCAGCCGTAGGACTGATGCGGGATTCGGCCCGTAATGTCATCGTCTCTCTCGTCGGAGAGGCGCCATGCAGCCACACCGAAACAGACCGTCAACACCACTGCGGCGGACAATCAGCAGCATCGATAGAAACTGGCTCAATCCAACTTCCTCAACATACGCACTGGGCAGGGCGAGCAGGGGAAGCCGATTCGGAAAATGCAGGCCCGGAGATGCGCGAGCTCGGCGAGGCCCTCGACCATCTGCACGGCCAGGAGATCCCGGAAGAGCCGACCCAGCACCAACGAACTCCGCCGCGCCGGTACCGCACTATCTCCCGATCTGCCCACGCGTTCGAGTTCTGCCTGCCAAAGGCCGCCAAAGCCGTTCCCATCGGCCACGACTGGCTCCACGAAATCAGGTGCGACGGCTATCACCTGCACGTCGGGCGCAAGGGCGAGGCCGTGCGGCTGATCACCAAGAATGGCCACGAGGCCACACTCAAGAACCGCGAGCAGCAATTCATCATCGACGGCGAGGCTGTAGTGCTCGGGGTCGATGGCGCATCAGATTTTAACGCGCTGCACTCCAGCCAGCACGACGACGAGGTGCAGCTCTACGCCTTCCATATCCTCGCACTCGACGGCGAGGACCTGCGCCGCTTCCCCTGACGATCGCAAGGCCAACGCAGCACGCCTATTGAGAGGACGTTCTGACGGCATGTTCGTCGCCCCGTTTGAGATTGGCAAGATCGGACAGATTTATTTCGCATGGCCTGCGAGATGGGGCTTGAAGGCCTCGTCTCGAAACGACGCGAACGGCGGTATGCGCCGGCCGGTCGAAGGATTGGATCAAGGTGAAGAACCGGACACATCCAGCACTCACCCGCGTGATTGATACTCACAAGTAGCGCGCCACGAGCCCTCGACGAGGCGCCAGGACATTTTCATTTCTCCATAGAAAAGCCGCCCCAAGGCGGCTCGTTGCCCCATTTCCGCAGCGCAATTTCGCTGGCTGGACTGCTTTACGTAGTTGGCCTGCTCTGGCAGAGTGCTCTACATGAAACCAGACGAGCGAAAATTCTACCACTCCGATGAGGTCGGAACCATGGCTTTCCTTGCCGCGGTCCTTTTCGCGCTATTCTGTCTTTGGCTCACCGCCGACAAGTTCCCGCATTGATGACCCATAATCTTACCCTTTCTGAGGCGGCAGAATCTGCTGCGAAGCTCATACTCGATGGCGGCCACGTTGAACGATGGGTTGAAGGCTCGATTTTCCCTAGCGAAATGGCGTTCTTTCTAGCCGTTTGCGACTCCCAAAAGATAAAAAAAGTCATCGAAAGCGGCAGACAGGATGGTTACTCGACCGCCATCCTTGGCGACTGGGGTGATCGCACCGGAGCCAAGATAATCTCCATAGACCTGGAGAGCGATCAAGACCGCGCAGTTGCATGCCGTCTTCGCCTTGTGAATTATAAATCTCTCCGTTTAGTCCGCGGTAACGCGTACGCGGAATTCGGGCGCTACGCTCTAGATTCCCGAGAGCGAACGGCCTTCCTCACAGACGGCCCAAAAGGCGCCCCTGCCATCTCCATGATGGCCGCCGCGCTGACTGATCATGTTTCCGTTGTTGCCAGCCATAATCTGCACCAGGGCAGTATGGAGTACGATTATTTTACCAGCATTGGCGATGGGAGCATTTTTTACGAGAACGCTATCCCAAACCCTGGTCCCAATTGGGTTGAACTCCGCCGCCGAGATGTCGATCATGCGAGGCGGGTCGGAGCAGTTCGTCCACTCGAAGCATCTTCGATCGGTGTTCTTGTCCTCGATGAGCGCAATCGCATAGCAATGAAGGCTACGTGGGGCAAATCCTTCGGCTTGCACCAACCCGCAGCCGTCCGCCTTCTCTGGAGTCTTGGAGCGTACAAATTAGCTCCCCTACTCTATGGGGCGTCTTATCGCCTACTAGGGCGCTGAGGGAACGATCGCCCTGATGCTAGCACTTGCTTTTTCTCTGTTCTGCCTGTGGCTCACGAAGGCGCGACAGTCGGAGAGCTCATATTTGCTCATATCGATGCATCGCCAGTCATCATCGATGTTGGAGCCAGGAATGGCATGAGCATGTTTTCGGCCTCCTTTTCTCAAAGGGCCACAATCGTCGCCGCTTTGATGCGCAGCATGGAGAACGTTCGCCGCGATTACGGTGTTGTCGTAGATGAACTCAGCGCGCAACATATCGTTGGCGAAAATTCCTCCGGCTTTGGCGGCGGCGAGGAATACGACCTGCGGATGCATCTGTGCGAACCAGTCGAACACGGCGGCCTGGTTGCAGAGATCGACCTCGCGCCAAGCGACCGTCACGAGTCTGATGTCCTCTCGGGCGAGCCGGCGCACGAGTGCACCACCGACCATGCCCGATGGCCGGCAACATAAACCCTCTTACCTTGAGCTCAAACGGTATGCTTGCCACTTCCGGCGTCCCGCTTTGCTTCCGCTAGATCGCTCGCTACCATTTCCTCGACGAGCTGGGCAAAGGTCCGCTTCGGCTTCCAGCCGAGCACCTGCCGCGCCTTGCTGGCGTCGCCGACGAGCAGATCGACCTCAGTGGGTCGGAAATAGGTGCGATCGATCTTAACCATACTTTTGCCGCTCTTGGCATCGACTCCAATCTCATCAACGCCCTTGCCGCGCCATTCGATGCGGCGGCCGACATGTGCGAAGGCGAGTTCGACCATCTCCCGCACTGAGCGCATTTCGCCGGTGGCGAGCACAAAGTCGTCCGGCTTGTCGGCTTGGAGGATCATATGCATGCCCTCGACGTAGTCCCGCGCATGCCCCCAGTCGCGCTTGGCCTCCAGATTACCAAGGTAGAGTATATCCTCCAGCCCGACCTCTATGCGGGCGACGCCACGGGTGATCTTGCGCGTTACAAAGGTCTCGCCGCGGATCGGGCTCTCATGGTTGAACAGGATGCCATTGGATGCGAACATGCCGTAAGCTTCGCGGTAGTTCACCGTGATCCAGTAGCCATAGAGTTTTGCAACACCGTAAGGCGAGCGCGGATAAAACGGCGTGGTCTCCTTCTGCGGGATTTCCTGCACGAGGCCGTAGAGTTCGGAGGTCGAGGCCTGGTAGAACCGCGTCTCTTTCTCCATACCGAGAATGCGGATCGCCTCCAGAAGCCGCAGCACGCCAACCGCATCCGCGTTAGCAGTATATTCAGGAGTCTCGAAACTGACGGCAACGTGGCTTTGGGCGGCGAGATTGTAGATCTCGGTCGGCTGGATCTGCTGCACCAGGCGGATCAGATTGGTTGAATCCGTCATGTCGCCATAGTGCATCAGGAACGGCACATTGCCGGCATGCGGGTCCTGATAGAGGTGATCTACGCGCGCAGTATTGAATGAGGACGAACGCCGTTTGATGCCGTGCACGACATAACCGAGCGACAGCAGATGCTCGGCGAGATAGGCCCCATCCTGGCCAGTTACGCCGGTGATCAAAGCAATACGCCTGTTCATATAGCGGTGCCCTCTTGAAATACAAACAATTTGCCCTCGCGCTCGTAAGCAGTAGGTGGCGGCAAGGACTGGTTCTTTTGAGCAAGCCAAGCTCAATTGGAAATGGATACTGGGATCGACGTATCCTTGCCACACAATATTGACGGCGCTAGCAATAAAATTAGTACCGCTGGACCTGCAGTCGCTTCGAACGCCTCTCGCCGGCAACTGCGGCTGCGCAAGTTCGCTTCCGCAGCTTCCGCAACGATCTACTTGATCAGGACGGTAGAAAGGATACAGCCTGGGAGGAGCGGCTCAGATCATTGCAGATCGGGCACCGAGCCACAGCGCTGCGCTCATTAAGACTGCCAAGATGACCAGCTTGGGCGGAAGCCACGATCCAGACTCGGAATAGCCACTGCGAAGACGCAACACGATACTGCCGATCCCCACAACTACAGCGAGTGCCATGATCCAGAACGCGCCTCGATCCTGTCCACCGACGAATAGGAAGGTGGCAACGAGTGCAATCAACCATTCCATCGTTGGCTTACCTCGTTACGCAAGAAGGCTACCTTTGCAGGGGACCGGACGGTCAAGCTTGGGCTCAGGACTGTAGTACAGCCAAGTGTTGTGTTGAAGGGAGCCAATTTTGGCTATTCTCCTGTGCGCCAACGATTTCCGATGACGTCTTGACTCCTCACCGCAAGGATGCTCCTCGGCTTTAGTGAGACTACGAAACCTCTTGCGTTCTGTCCGTGTGATGAGCTCAACATTTTGCCTATCATGCGGCAGATCCAACTCATTTTGCCGGGAAAGCCCTCCTTAGGACGTGATTGGTAGTCAGAAGGGAGATCACCGCGGCTACCGCTTCAACTAGACTTTGTAATATCCTCGATACCATTTGACAAACTTGTGGATCCCCTCCTCGGCGCTGGTCGACGGCCGGAAACCGACATCGCGCATCAGATCATCGACATCGGCGTATGTGGCCGGAACGTCGCCGGGCTGCATCGGAAGCATTTCCTTCGCTGCAACACGGCCCAGCTCCTTCTCAAGCAGGGAAACGACATGCATGAGCTGCTCTGGTCTGTTGTTCCCGATGTTGTAGATCTTCCAAGGCGCAGCGCTACGTGAGGGATCCGGAGCATCAGTCGGAGCCTGCTGCCCGGGAGCGGGCGGCCGATCAATCAGCCGCACGATGGCCTCCACGACATCGTCGACATAGGTGAAGTCGCGCGACATCTGCCCGTGATTGAAAAGCTTTATGGGCCTTCCTTCCACGATCGCTTTTGCAAATATGAACATCGCCATGTCGGGCCGGCCCCACGGTCCATACACCGTGAAAAACCGCAGACCCGTGGTCGGCACGGAGAAGAGATGGCTGTACGCATGCGCCATCAACTCGTTCGCCTTCTTGGAAGCCGCGTAGAGGCTTATTGGATGATCCACGTTGTCGTGGACAGAGAATGGCAGCTTCTCGTTCGAGCCATACACTGAGGATGACGAAGCATAAAGAAGGTGCCGACACTGCGTATGCCGACAGCCCTCAAGCACGTTCATGAAGCCTAGAACGTTCGCGTCGACATAAGCACGCGGGTTCTCGAGAGAATATCGCACGCCGGCTTGAGCCGCCAAATGCACGACATGGGAAAAATGGAATTCGGAAAAAAGTGAAATGATTGCATCGCGATTGGCAAGATCCATTCTAACAAAACGGAAGGATGGAAATTCCTGCAGCAAACAAAGGCGCGCTTCCTTCAGCGTGGGATCATAATAGTCATTGATGATATCGAGACCAATGACTTCCCGACCAGCCGACGCAAGCCGATGCGCGACGTGAAAACCTATGAATCCGGCGGCGCCGGTCACCAGTATTTTTTGATCAGTCATTGCGCCCGTTACCTGCTTAAGAGCTAGAGTCGCCAGAGTTCTATCTCGGCCGGCTTGCTCGCCCGGTCCAGCCGGGACTTGACGTCCAAGACTAGACCGTGCCCCTCTTTCAGGAGCGACTGCAAGAATGGCCAGCCCAGATGGACGAAAGTGTCGTGCGCGACGGCGAGTACGACCGCGTCGGCCGGTTGCTGCTGTTTGTGATCGGAGAGCTCAATTCCATACTCGTGAAGGGCCTCGGCGCGATTCGCCCAAGGATCGCTAACCTGAACCTTGATGCCGAAAGATTCCAGTTCCCGAACAATATCGACGACCTTGGAATTGCGGAGGTCCGGCACGTTCTCCTTGAACGTCACGCCCAGTACCGTGACAACCCCGTCGCGCAATCCCCTCTTCAGGAGACGCCGAATGCACTCTCGCGCAATCCATGCACCCATGTCGTCATTGATGCGCCGGCCCGCAAGGATGACTTGAGGATGGTACTTCGCCCTCTCGGCGCGATGGGTCAGATAATAGGGATCGACCCCAATGCAGTGTCCGCCGACCAGCCCGGGCTGAAACGGGAGAAAATTCCATTTGGTGCGGGCAGCCGCCAGCACATCACCGGTATCGAGATCGAGCGTGTGAAATATCTGCGAGAGCTCATTCATGAAGGCGATATTGAGATCTCGTTGCGTGTTCTCGATCACCTTGGCCGCTTCAGCGACCTTGATCGAAGGCGCCTGATAGATGCCGGCCCTGACGACAGCGCCATAGACATCAGCAACGATCCTGAGCGAATCGGCGTCCTGCGCGGACACCACCTTTTGGATGGTCTCGAACCGATGTTCCTTGTCTCCGGGATTGATCCGCTCAGGAGAATATCCGACGTGGAAATCAACGCCAGCCTTGAGTCCGGAGGCTCGCTCGAGAACTGGCACGCACTCCTCTTCCGTCGCACCGGGATAGACGGTCGACTCGTAGACGACGATGTCTCCCTTCTTCAAGGCGCCGCCGACGGACTTGGATGCGCTCAACAGCGCGCGGAGATCGGGCTTGTTTGCGCCGTCAATCGGAGTTGGAACCGTTACGATGAAGAAGTCGGCCGCGGCCAAACCTGACGGCTGGTTCGTGTATTCGATCCGTGCCACCTGGAGATCGGCCATCTCGATTTCGCGCGTACGGTCTTGACCTCGGCGGAGCTCGGCGATCCGCTCCGCGCTGATGTCGAAGCCGATGACTCGATATCCGGCCCGACCAAACGCCACCGCCACTGGAAGGCCGACGTAACCAAGGCCTATAACGCCAATGTTTCGGATAGTTCGCAAACCGGTCAGCTCCTCGCCAGAACTACGCTGCAACGTCTCGTTAGCTAGGAAGCACCTCTGTTGCAATCCCTTATCTTTCGGCGACGGGCCTCGCCCAAGCTACTAGCGCTTGAGGCGACCTGCATTTAAAGCTAGCTATGGTGTCGCAAACCCCGCTCGGAAGTCAGTTCGCCATGTCCAAAAAAGCACTTATTTTCGGAATCTCCGGACAGGACGGCTCGCTATTGGCCGCGCATCTGCTCGAGCGCGGCTATGCGATCCATGGAACGTCCCGCGACAAGGAGCTCGGCATCTTCGCGAACCTGCAGCGGCTGGGTATCCGCGATCGGGTGACGCTCCATTCCGTGGATCCTGCCGATTTCGGCAGCGTCTTGCGCGTCATTTCCGACACGACTCCAGACGAGATCTACAATCTGGCAAGTCAATCTTCCGTCGGCCTGTCATTTGACCAACCGATCCAGACTCTAGAATCCACCATTTTCAGCGCTCACAACATTGTCGATTCCGTCCATCGATTAAAACTGAGCTCTCGCGTCTACAATGCGTGTTCGAGCGAGTGCTTCGGCAATACCGATTTGCCTGCCGACGAATCCACCCCGTTCGGTCCACGAAGCCCATATGGCGTCGGAAAGGCCGCGGCATTTTGGACCGTAGCGAATTACAGAGACGCACACGGGCTCTTTGCGTGCTCGGGACTTTTGTTCAATCACGACTCGCCGTTGCGTCCGCAGCGCTTTGTCACACGAAAGATCGTGTCGGGCGCCGCCGATATTGCCGAGAAGAAGACTGACAGCCTGCGCATTGGGAACCTGCACGTCTCCCGGGACTTCGGCTGGGCGCCGGAATATGTTGAAGCCATGGCGATGATGCTCCAGGCCGAAACGCCCGAGGACTTCGTGATCGCAACAGGACAAACTAATACGCTCGAGAGCTTCGTTCGCGAGGCATTCAGCTATTTCGGACTCGATTGGCAAGAGCACATCGACTTCGACGAAAGCCTGCTTCGTCCGATCGACCTGAAGTGCAATTCGGCCGACCCTGCCAAAGCGAAACGGATACTCGGCTGGGAGGCAAAGGTCTTCATGAAGGACGTCGTCAGGCTGCTGGCAGACGGCGAACTCGAATACCGCCGCGCACGGAAGGCGTAACCATGGCGCTTCTCTTGTGCTGATCCGCCTGTCTTAGCGAGATACTAGAAACGCTCGTGCGGTGCGCTGCAATTCCTCGTCGACGCTGAAAGGCGGGCTCCAACCGAGCATCTTGCGGGCTTTCTGACTGTCGACACAGAGTGAGAGACAGAGCCGCTGCGCCAGCGCTCGCTGGCCGGCCAATGCGGCCGCGCCCTCCAACAGACTAACGGGAACGGGAAGCAGGCGGGCCTTAGTGTCGAGAGCCACCGCCATCCTTTCCAGAAGATCTGGTGTCGACAGGTCTTCACCATCGCTAGCCATGAAGACTTCACCGGCCGCCGCAGGGTGCCGCAAGCAGGCGCGGATCAGGTCGACCATATTGCCGACGCCGATCAGGCTCCGGCGGTTTTCGATGCGGCCAAGCGGCAGCGGAACTCCGCGTCGCAACCAACGCATCATCGATAGAAAATTCGCGCGTACACCTGGCCCGTAGATCAAGGGCGGACGCAGTACGACGACCTGCATGCCGCTCGCGCGGCTGAGTTCGAGCAAGCCACATTCGGCTTCGAGCTTGGACAGTCCGTACGGGTCCTGCGGGTGCGGCGTTGCTGTTTCGACGAAAGGCGCGTCGGGAGCTGTGGATTCGCCGCACACCTTGACCGAGCTGAGAAACACGAAGCGGCGAACGCCGGCATCGGCAGCCTGACGTGCGAGACACAAAGTTCCGTCCACATTGACGCGACGATATGCATCCAGTGCATTTGCACTGCTTTCGCGCATCACATGCACACGCGCCCCCAGATGCACGACGGTATCACATCCCGCAACCGCAGATGTCCAATCGGAAGGGCCTTCGAGATCGACGTTCTCGGCAACGTCGATTCCGGCCGGCAGATCTCCACGATTGCGATGGACACCGGCGCGTAGAGGAATTCCGTCGGCAGCGAGACGACGGACCAGATGCCCGCCGACAAACCCCGAAGCGCCGACGACCAGAACCTTCATGGCGCCAAAAGCTCGGAATAGATCGCAAGTGTCTGCGCAACGACGATCTCCTTGGAGAACTCCGCCTGGACGAGCTTTCGACCTTGCGCTCCCATACGACGACGCTGCCCCGGGTCTGCCAGCAATTGCGCGATGGCCTCGACGAGCCGGCCGACGTCGCCGGCCGGGACGAGCATACCGTTGACACCGTCGGTCACGATCTCCCGGCAGCCCGGCACATCATAAGTCACGATGGGGCACTCGCCCGCGGCGGCTTCGATCAGTGTCTTGGGAACCCCCTCCCCGTACGTGGTCGGTAAACAGACGATCGCCGCCGCGCGGATGATCTCGGGGATGTTGTCGCGATGTCCCCACCACTCGACGAGTCCATCGTCGTGGTATTGCCTGAGAACGGCTTCAGGAATGGAGTGCGGGTTTTCGGAGTCGGGCGCGCCCGCAAGGACGAACCTCGCAGCCGCGTTCTTTTTCCGCAGCTGAGCTGCGGCTCGCACGAAATCCTCGACCCCCTTCTCCTTGATCATCCGGGACGCGAGGAGCACTATGGGGGGGAAACTCTCCCGGCGTATTTGGGAGAACTGTGCAAGATCGACACCCGATCCCTTGACGAGGCGAATCTTCTCCGGTGCGACGCCGATGTCATCGGTCAATACTTGCGCGTCATCCCGGTTCTGAACAATCGTCAACGCCCGCCGCTGCCTCAATGCATACCTCAATAGCGGAGCGATTAGGCAGCGAAGGGTCTGCGCATAGATCGCCTTGGACGAGAAAACGAAGCCCAATCCCGCGACGTTATTGACAATTGCAGCCACGCCCGCGAGCCGTGCCGCGATCGAACCGTATAGGACGGGCTTCATCGCCACGTGATGAACGATGCTCGGACGATAGCTTCGGTAGAGCGTCACCAGTTCAGCGATGCTCGCCACTTCGCGGAACGGATTTCGGCCGGAGCGCCGCATGCGCTTCAGGGCGATGGGCACGAATCCTTCGCGCACGATGGCATCGGCCTTCTCGCCAAGCCGCGTTGCCACCAATACCTCGTAGCCGGCGGCCAACGCCGCCCTGGCGATCGGCAGGCGGTGGGAGATAAAGTACCAATCCTCTGTCACCACGAACAGCAACCGCTTCCGATCGAGAACGGAGGCCTTCCTCACACCGGCCTCATGATCACGCGGATTTCGCAGGTTATGAAGTCCTCATCGGCAAACGGCCGAAACTGCGGTGCCATCCGATCACGAGCCAGCGGCAGCTCCGGCCATCGCTGCTCCGAGATAACATCGACGCTGAAGCTGGCCGCCTTCATCAGGCCGATCATTTCCCGCGGACGGATGCGATTTGTGTAAAAGCCCGAGGTCCGGAAAGCCGGGGTCTCCCAGACGTCATCTCCAAAGCGCAGATTGTTCAAGCCGCCTCCAAGGTGATCGCGGAAATCGATGCTATGAACACCGATCCCGCCGGGCGCCACGATCCGGCGGAGCTCCTTCATCAGGGCCGGAAATTCGTCGCGATAGATGTGCTCGAGCACGACCTGGGACCAGAAGAAATCGATCGACTGGTCAGGGATTGTCTTGAGCGAGCTCGTGCCTTCCGTCAGATAGACGACGTCGTACTCCTTCATCGCATCCGGCAGGGTCGCCGACTTTAGTGGCGCAACTTCCCGCCCGCGCGAGGCAAGCAGCTCCAGAAGTGCACGGCACCCGGCGATGTCGGTTTCGGCGAACCGTCCTGCATCTGCAAGCCATGCCTTTTCGGCACCGAACGCGCGGGCGGCGAAGCCCGACAGGACCGAGTCTCCCGGTCCAAGCTCGAGGGAACGAAACTTCGCAGGGAGTTGCCCATGCTGAACGGCGGACTGGAAATGGCTTTCAAACGCGGAGATTGCACGCTCCGGAACCATCATCTCGCCATGGCGGAACAACCCGATGCGTTTCCAGAGGGCGTAAGGAACAGGCAGACGCGCGAGACCAAGCTTAATGCCCAGCTTGGCCCACCATGGCACGCAGGAACTCAGACCCATTGCCTAGCCCGCTCAAGCCACAGGTCGAACATCAGCACGGTCCAAAGCTGGCCACCACGGTTCACCCGACCGATCTGATGTTGCTGCCAGTTGTCGCTGATAGCTTTGCGATCAAAAAATTCGTCATTGCTGGAGGACAGCCAATCCGAGGCCCAGCCCTTCAGCGGGCCACGCAACCAGCCATCGATCGGAATGCCGAAGCCCATCTTCGGGCGTTCGAACAGCTCACGCGGCACGTAACGCTCCAGCAAACGCCGAAGGATATATTTTCCCGAACGGTTCCTGAATTTCTGGGCGATGGGAATCTCCCAGGCGAATTCGACCATACGGTGATCAAGGAGCGGCACGCGCGCCTCGAGCCCGACACGCATACTTGCCCGATCAACCTTGGTCAGTATGTCGTCCACGAGATAGGTCGACATGTCCCAGGCCATTTGCTCCACTGTCGCAGGAACGTCGGGCGCCAGCACCAGGGGCGCAGGTCTTGCAAGAGCGACACCGTCCGACGAGACCAATACGGTTTCGGGATTGGCCCATTGCGACACCAACCTGCTTTGCAGTTCGTACAAGTTCGAGGATGCGAGCACGGACGCGACCTTGTGGATCTTCTGCCCTGGCAGGGCGGGCTGCAGGTGCGGCGGAAGGACGTAGCTCAGTGCGCGAAAAGCAGCATCCCAGCTCGCTGGCGAGGCCGAGGTCAGACCGGACGCCGCCACGCGACGCAACGCATGGGGAATTCTGGTCAGACGTTTCCAATAGTCGGAGACAAACAAATAACGATTGTAGCCTCCAAACAGTTCGTCGCCACCGTCACCGGACAACGCAACCGTCACCTGGTGTCGCGCGAGTTTCGAGACAAGAAAGGTCGGTATCTGCGAGATATCCGCAAAGGGCTCGTCATAGATGTCAGGCAGCGAGGGAATGACGGCCATCGCATCGGAATCGGAAACGTAGAGCTCGGTGTGCTCGGTCTGAAGATGCTTTGCGACGTCGGCGGCATATCGGGCTTCGTTGTAACTTGGATCGTGAAAACCGATCGAGAAAGTCTTGGTGGCCCCACCACCCACGGCCTGCATGATGGCCGTGACCGAACTAGAATCGATGCCGCCGGACAGGAACGCTCCCAATGGTACATCTGAGATCATGTGCTCGGCCACGATGCCGCGCAGGCGCTGGTCCAGCTCTTCCAGCACCTCCTCCTCGTTCGGACGCTGCCTCGACATACCACGCGCGACGACCTCTGGAATCGACCAGTAGGCCATCGGCTCGCTCGCATGACCGTCGCGAAACCTGAGTGTAGTCGCGGCGGGCAACTTATACACACCCTCGAAAATGCTGAAGGGCGCAGGAACGTAGCCGAGGCGCAAGTATTCGGACAAAGCCGGCAGCGAAACAGGAGGAAGCTCTCCGCGCTGCACCACGATTGGACGCAACTCTGAGGCGAAGATGAGCGTTCCGTTCACAACGCTATAGTACAGCGGCTTGATGCCGAGCCGATCGCGCACGAGCACAAGCGTTCGTTCGCGCTCGTCCCAGATCGCGAGCGCAAACATGCCGGCACACCGCGAGATCGTCTCATTGATGCCCCAATGCTCAAAGCCCGCAACGACGACCTCGGTATCCGAGTGACCATTGAATTGATGGCCCTTGGTCTCCAGCTCGCGGCGCAGGTCGCGGTAGTTGTAGATTTCGCCGTTGTACGTCAGCGCATAACGGCCGGACGCCGAAATCATCGGCTGCGCTCCGGCGGACGACAGATCGATGATCGACAGCCTTCGATGGCCAAATCCCGCGCGGCCGTCCTCGCTGATCCAGTGGCCGTCACCATCCGGGCCGCGATGCGCAAGCGCATCGGTCATCCGGGCCAGAATCTGGCGATCGATCCTGCCTGCCTTGCTGCCCGCAATTCCGATGATGCCACACATTATTGCGTTTCGGATTTCTGGCGTGGAGTGATTGACATGAGGATCGACGCGAACTTCGCAGCAATGGAGGACCACGATAACTCGTTCATGGCGTGGGCTTTCGCCGCCGCCCCGCAACGCAGCCGCAAGGCCTCGTCATCGACGAGTCGGCTGAGTGCGGCTGCAAGTGCGGCCGGGGTCGAATTTACCGCGACCAGACCGGTTTGCTCGTGCAGGACCTGCTCGGCAAGCCCTCCGACGGGAGTCACGACGGCAGGAATTCCCGCCGCGCCTGACGTCGCAAGGACGGCGGACTGGCTCGCGCCGCGATATGGCGCAACGACGATATCGATCCCCTCGAAGACCGCGCCAACATCCTCTTCGGGGATCCATCGGTTATCAACGAAGACGTCGTCAAGCCCGGCGATCCGCGTCCGATACGGCTCGATATCTCCTGGACCGATGATGCGAAGCCCGACATCCTTGCCCTCGCGCTTAATGATTTTGTAGGCGTCAAGAAGGATATCTAACCCCTTGTACGGCAACAGCCGTCCGAAAAAGAGCAATTGGATCTTGCGTCCGGCTGGCGTGGGGGCCGGGCTTCTGGTTTCGGCATAGGGGAAGACACCGAGCGGGGCGATCCACACCCGTTCGGTAGGAAAACTGTTGTTCGTCGTAACCGACTTCTGCGTGTACTCGGTCAGCGCAACGATGCCGTCGCTTGCGGCGATTTCGGTGTCGAGCATCCATTTGCGAATGGCGATATCGTCCCCGGCGTGCGGCTTTGGATCATGCAGGACGAACACGTAAGCGACTTCCCGGGGTCGGCGCCACAGGATCGGAACATTCCACAGATGGCTCATGGTGCAGACAACCACGGAGATGTCGTGTTCGTGCACATAGCGCCAAAATCGACGTCGAACGATCGGCACGCGCAGCAATGCAAGGATGGCTGAGGAGACGTTCGTGTAGGTATCGACGTGATAACCCGGCAATCCAAGTGCGTCGAAATCGGCAACGATCTCCCCTTGCCGCGATAGCGACAAATGCAGCTCGAGCTCCGGATTCTTCCTGAGCTCGCGCACCAGCTCGTAAGTATACCTTACGCCGCCGCCACGTCGTCCCCAATGCCAAATCAGCACTTTTCGAAGGTCCGAAGGGGTTGGCTTTTGTTCAAGCAAGCCGGTTTGCATCGACAACGCCTCAATCATAGTAATATTGTACCACCAGACTTCGAAAGATTGTCATTGGCAATACCGCAGCCACGCCGAGCCTCAATATTCGACAACAGGCTTCATGTCGATTGGGAGGTTGAACCAAGCTGAAAAACCAGGAAATGAGCCGAAACCCTGAAAAGTAATCAGTGGCTTATTGTCCTTCGCCTCAAAAGGGAGGCAGAAGAGGGTAGGAAAGCGGCACAGGATTCACCTTTTGGTTCCGGAATAGACACAGTGGATGCAGGCTGGCACTAGGAGTGCTTCGATCCGAAGCTTTTCGAGCAGATTGGCTGTGTTGACGAAGAACGAATTCGATGCCAACGCAGTGGGCACTAGTCTAAACAAGTGTGAAGCACCCTTGACGCCGTAGCGCGCAAAGGCGCGCGTAATAGCTGCTCCGGTGACGAGGCGCTCATTCCCATAAATGAAGCGCTCTCCTGTCGCCTTATCGGTCTTATCGATAATCGTGTTGAAGCCGCGGATACGAAACATCTTGTACTGAATCGCAGGATTCCACGCGTTGGGTTCGACGATTACAATTCTGCCACCGGGAGCCAGCAACGACACGATCTTGGCAACGATTTGATCGCGCGGCTCTAGATGATGGAAGGTATCCTTCATGTAGATGAGGTCGTATTGGGCGTCAGGAAGATCGAGCAGGTTGATACGTTCGATCCTGACCGTCACCGGCCCGATCTTGTCGCGGACGTGCTTCGTCAGTTCCCGCGCAGCGTCCGTCCATTCAGACTTCACATCGATCCCCGTGACATCCGCGCCGCGCAACGCCAGCCAGTGGAGGTCCGAACCGATGCCACAGCCGATTTCAAGGACGCGCAAGCCGGGACGAACGAGTGCAACCACGTCGGACAGGCGCCGGTCATAGGCCCGCCAGAGATAGGGCGCCGAACTGCTGAAATATTGGGGATAATTGGCCCGAAAGGGTATCTTGTCCTGATCCACCGAATGCAGGCACCACTCGAAAAATGCTGCCGGGGAAGCCGGCGCCGAATTTCCGGCATAGTTCATTTTGGTTCCCATTCCTCAGAAAGGAGCCTCGACCCGGGAGACGGAATACCTCGCCATTTAGCCGTTCCTGTAATGCCATAGCGGCATCCGAACAAGCGAACAGGGCTCCAAGCCCCAAGCGGCCCCGCAGAGATGGACCCAGGCATCTGTCGCATCGGCCCAGCTGGCTCCGGGGAAATTCCCTTAGGGCTTGGCTATCGTACGGCAATCGAACATCGCCGTTGTACCGAACAGCTTTCCCTGACCGTACAGGAAATCGATCGAGACGACTTCGAAGCCGGCAAGGCGAAGGAAGTATCGCACCAGATGGTGGTTAGGTATGAAAATATGCTGGTCGTACAGCGGGTGGTTGTTGTTCCAGTTCGGCCCAAAGAAACCGCTGAAGCGACCGCTCACTGCATAGCCGACGATGCTTCGCCAATTGTGTACGTTCGGGAAGGTTAGGATCAGGCGTCCGGCCGGTGCGGCGAGCCGCCGCAGCTGGGCCAGAAACTCATAGGGGTTGACTAGGTGTTCCAGCACTTCGGTGGCAACAAGAACATCAAAAGTCCGCCCACCGATTCGATCCGCCCAGCCGGGCTGACTGAGATCGACTTCCTCCACCTTGGCAACGCCGGCAGGAACATCAATCTTCCAGCCGACCCCCATCAACTCGCCAAAACCGAGTTCCACAAGGCCCCCCAGCAATTCTCCCTCGCCGCAACCAATATCGGCGACGCTCGCCGCACGGTCAGGCGATATCAGTGATATTCGCTCGGTGACGCCGGCACGAATCGCAAGACTATTTGGGTCGTTCATCTTATCCGTATCCTCCACCATATGCGGCGAATGGCCATGATGACGCTCGCGACCGCCACAGGGGTATTATGTTTTTGAAGCACCATCCCGAACTCCCGCATGCTCCAATCAAGATTGGTAGCCGAAACGCCCGATTGCCGCATGACAGTCATTTCGACCGGTATGTGATTTGCCGGATATCGTTTGACCAGCCGCAGGATCATGTCGTGGTCCGCGGCAACCCGGAACGTCGTATCATAGGGGCCAAGCTCTGCGTATTGCCTAGCCGATACGATGAGAGACGGATGGGGCAAATAAGCGGAGAAATAAAGCGGCCACTTCTTGAAGTTGTAACGCTGAAGAACCCGGCTGCCATCCGGTTCGGCCCTGACCAGATCGCAGTAGTTCACTGAACCTTCGACCAGACGCGGCACAATTCGCGCCAGGACGTCATTGGCATTGTAATAGTCGTCTGAATTCAAGAGGTGAATCCAGTTGCCCCGCGCAAGCCGGATTCCCTTGTTCATCGCATCATAGATGCCGCGGTCGGGCTCCGATATCCATCGGATAGTCTCGCCTGCTTCCGTAAGGATGTCGATAGTGCCGTCTGTCGACCCGCCATCGACAATCAGGTGCTCATAGTCACGGAAACTTTGATCGCGCACGCTCCGCAACGTATCCCGCAGGGTCGCGGCACTATTGTAAGTGACCGTGACAATCGTTAGCACCGGCCGCACGGGACGATCAGTCATCCCAACCCAACTCCGCCCAGTGACTGTCAAAACAACAAATCCGCGAGTGCCCACGATCTCGCATCACAATCGCTGCGCATGCTAACGGAGGAAAGACACCCCCGAAATCTGTCCGGCTCGACAGGTCAACGTTCATTGGCACCCGCCGCTGCTTCGAGCATAAAGCTGTCCGTGGGCTAGAGTGAGGGGATATCCTAAAAGGTAAATAGCCGTAGACGGCGCCCGCCTCAATGAAATGCTCCACTCTCTACCATAACATTTGCGAGACACCCAGATCATTGCCTGCCATCACGCGGTGACTTAAACTCAAAAGTAGTGCGCCACGGCTGGCATAGGCTGGCGGCGATTTTCACCAGGCACAGCGTTGTCAGTGACACGCGACTCGTGCGATCTCCGGCCGCTTCAGTGGCTTCTTAGTTGCTCTGCTATCCTTGCCGCAACCGTCTCCGCCCTGAACTTCGTCAGATAAGTTTCCCAGCCCGCGCTTCCAATTTGGTTGCGCAGCGCGTGATCCTGCCCTGCCCGCGCAATCAGATCTGCGATATCGCTGGCGTCACACCCGAGCAAGGCATTCTCTCCGTGCCTGATCTCGGGCATCGACAAGCTCACGTCCTGATGGGCTATCACGCAGGAACCAAGCGTCCAGGCGTGAAGATATCGGGTGTGGCCGACCTTGAATGGCGTCGCATTGTTCGTGCACAGGAACACGTGCGCCGCCAGCATAGCTTCGTCGATATCCGGTACGAAGCCGCGAAACACTACGTCGGGCCCTTCGAGAGGAGCGCGAATACCTGGCTCAAGCTCCCCGGATCCGAGAATCTCGATCCTGAATGTCCCCGGCGCCATGCGCTTGCGCAACTCGGGAAGAACCTCGCGGCCGAGATAATCCAGCCCGTAGCGGTTGGCGGTCCCGCCGAGCTTTCCGATATTGCCAATGATGACAAGGGGACTCGGCTGCTCCAGCGCGCGTCGACGCTCGCGCCACCCCTCGCCGAAGCGGTCGATCCAGACATTCTGGATATAGAACGCGTTCGGATGCCCGCGCTGGGCGTAATACGCGGCATCGTTAGCGGCTACATCCCCGAGTATTTCGTAGCGGAGCATAATCTGGTTATGCACCTGCTCGAGACGGGACAGGCCAAGTCGCAAGCGCAGATAGCCCGGATTCCAGCCATTCAGCTTGCGATCATGCATTGCGCGCATGTAGCCGGTCTTGTGATCCGGGTTTCCATAGTAGGCGAATTTGAGAACAGGCACCGTGGAACAGGCGGCTGTCAGCCATTCGCTCCAGGGCACCATCAGCGCATCCGCATTCCAGGATGCTAGAGCCCGCGCGATAGCGCCTCCCTGATCGACATAGGGATAGAAATGTTCCGGCTTCGGATCGAGCAATTTGATGAATGGCGAGCCCTGCGTCTTCCGCACCGGTAAAATGATTTCGGGCAGGATCTCGACGCCAACTTCGGCCAAAGCGGCAAGACCCGCGATTTCGTCGGCATCTGGCCGAGGCTCCCCTTCCAGCCCCACCCTGAGAAACCCGATCGTCATCGCTGTCTGGGCAGCGAGCGCACGCGTCAGTTCGAATACGACCACATTGGCGGCGCGAACCGTATGTCCTGGAAAAGGCCAGTTCGATGCGACGATGACGAGCCTCACAGGGGCCTCTGAATTTCGATGGTTCGGTTGTCCAGCGCAGCCTGCCTGATGGCATCGACCAGAAGCTGCACGCGCGCCCCCTCGCCAAAACCAGGATGGCAAGTCGTGCCTGCCCTCACGGCTGTAACGAACCGTTCCGCCAGACGCTTGAAAGGAGGCAGACGACCATCCCCGTTAGCTGCAGGTTCGGACACGTCCAGCAGCGGCTCACCACGGGCGCTCGTCGCGACCAGCCTGAAACCGCCCATATAGTCGCGCGTGGAATTATCGATCACGGCCGATCCGGCGCTGCCCACAACCGTCCACCGATGCGCCGTCAAACCCGGATTGGCGTTGCCGATCGTGATCGATGTCACCGCACCCGATGCGTGATCAAACGTGGCATGGACGAGATCTTCCGCTGCGCGCGCATCGCCATTCGGCTTCAGCTGGGCCGTCACCCGCGAATCCATACGTGCAGACAAAGCGACAACAGGGCCCGCAAGCCACTCCATGAGATAAAGAACATGGGTCCCGAAAAGGTTCAGCACGCCACCGTCGCGGTCGGCATCGGTCTTCCACGACCAGGTCCCGCTCCGATGCACCCAGGATTCGTTGAGCCAGGTGACCTGGACATGCCTGAGGTCCCCCAGCTTTCGCGCGTGGATCGCTTCGTGTAGAGCCAAAAATGTTTCGAGTTCTGCGAATTCAAAATCGAGCGCCGTTGTCAGATCTCCATATTGCTGCGCCATTCGCTCCGCAGCGGGCGTATTGGAGCCGAGCGGCTTCTCACATAGCACGGGAAGCCGATGCGCATGGCAATGTTCTACGATGGCTTCGACCTGTCCCGGAGGCACCGCCACGCTCACCGCATCGAGGCGCGAGGCGAAAAAACTCTTGGGATCCGTGAACACCGGAATTCTCAGGCGGCTTTCCGCGCTTGCAGCCTTTTCGGCATTTCTCCCCAACAGGGCAACGACCTCGACATCGGGCAGCAGATCAAATGCGGGGACATGCACGTCGGCACCAAACCCCAGACCCACGACCCCAAGCCTGAGCGCTCGTTTCCCTACCATCAGATCACTCGATAATTCGCGGCTCGGGCAAAGGCACAATGAACTTGCCCTTGTACCCACGCTTTCGGAGATTGGCGGCAAGCTCATCCGCGATGTGCCAGGACAGCAGCAGCGCGTAGTCCGGCTGGTCCCTGTACAGCGCCGCCTCGTCGATCACGGGGATCCGTGTGCCGGGAATATACTTGTCGAGCTTATGCGAGCCCGAAACTTCCATGACGGAATCCATGATTCCGTCGTCGAGGCCGACATAGTTGATCAGCGTAGATGCGCGCGACGGAGCGCCAATGCCGACGATGCTGGTGCAATCCTTCTTCAACCCAGCGAGCAGCTTGTACAATGTCAACTTGGAATGAACTACGCGCGCGGCAAAGGTCTTCAGCGCGCTGCCGTCGGTGAGACCAAAGCGCTCCTCGTCGGCGCGACGCTCGGCAACCGACGCTTGAATCGGATAGTGCCCCGAACGCGCGGCATAGACCCGAATGGAGCCGCCATGAGTCGGAATGCGTTTGACATGAAACACTTCAAGTCCGTGACGCGCGAGCAGCGCTTCGAGCGCGCCCAGCGCGTAGTAACGAAGATGCTCGTGATAGACGGTATCGTATTGGAGCGTCTTGACCAGATCGAGCAGATAGTGCGACTCCGAGATGAAGACGCCGTCCTCGGCTAGCCATTCGACAACGCCATTAGTAACGTTGTGAACATCGCCAATATGCGCGAACACGTTTGCCGCAGTTATGACCTTGGCAGCGCCGCGCTCGGCGCGCAGCCGGGTCGCGAGCTTCACGCCAAAATAATCCGTCAGCGTCTCGATGCCACGGCCGCGCGCGACTTCGCCAGCGCGCGACGGCTCGACGCCGAGAACACGATGGCCGCCTTCCTTGAAATTGATCAGCAACGATCCGTCATTCGAGCCGACGTCCACTACGAGATCGTCGACCGAGATCTTGATGAGCGATGACGCCTCTCGATACAGCTCCGCGAAGTTCTCGCGCAGAATCTTGGTCGTGCCGCTCAGATACGGATAGGAATATGGGAAGAGAACTTCCGCATCGACCTCGAGCCCGATCTGTACAAGGCTACATTCCTCGCATCGGAACAGCTCGAGCGGAAACGCAGGCTGCTCGAGCGCACGTTCCCCGACCGGCGGCATGGTGTTCACCGGCGGGACATAGCCAAGAAACAGCACCGGTTTGAGTTTATCGCTCGCACAGATTTGGCACTCGAGGATCGGCCTGGATTGCACCGTCGCGGTCATTTGCTATCTCCTGAATTTCGTGGGCGCAGCTCTGGATGGTCTCGGTACCAGCGGACGACGGGCGGAAGACCGTCCTGCAGTGAAATGCTGGGGGACCAACCTAGCGCTCTGATCTTGGTGATATCCGGACAACGACGCTGAGTTTCGCCGAGCGGTGCAGGGCCGGTTTCGATGATCGCCTCCCGCCCGAAGCTTGCAACGATCAGTTCCGCAACGCGCCGGATCGTCACCTCTTCAGCGTTTCCGATGTGGTAGACGCTGAGATGCTCCCCGCGTTCAACGACCGTCGCAAGACCATCCGTGAAATCGTCCACATGGATGAAGGCGCGCGTTTGAGCGCCGTCCCCCTTTAAGGGAAAAGTCAAAGGCAATCCTGGCGTCGTCGCCAGGTCGGCCTCTGCCGCACGGACTGAAAATTCGGGCACAACATGCTCGAAACCCATATCGGCGCCATAGACGTTGTGCGGGCGGAACACGACCACGCGGTCGAAATCCGTCCGGCCATAGTTCAGCGCGATCAATTCGGATGCGAGCTTCGACCCGCCGTAAGAATAGCGCGGATTTCGTACGTCGGGCACGACCAGTGGAACGTTCTCCGGGGTCGGAACTTGAGCTGGCGACTGATAGGCTTCCGAGCTGGACGCAACGACGAGCTCGCGCACCCTTGCATCCCGGCATGCATCGATCACCGTCAGCATGCCGCGAATCGCAACATCGACCACGAGCTCGGGCTGTTCGTAGAAATATCGAGTGCCGTTGATGGCGCTCATATGGATCACGCAGTCCATATCATCGACAGCCCGGCGCACCACCTGCGGATCGCGGATATCGCCGATATACAGCTCTACGTGATCTTGGATTCCAGCGAGCCGCCTTGGATTGCCGCGCCAATTGTTGTCCAGCACGCGCACACTGTGCCCGTCCCGTACCAGCTTCTGAACCAGAGCGGCTCCCAGAAAACCTGTGCCCCCCGTGACGAGATATCGACGGATCATAGACCCTCTACCTTCGGAAGTTTCGCTCTGCCATGGCTGCCAATTGCCATGTAGCCGACATGCGGCGCCAAAAGCAGATAATCGGCATTGAAGTTATTCCAGAAGTCATAAAATATTGCAGGCGCCGCCATTCGATGGGACAGTGTCTCGATCGCCATAGAGCGGAAGCCGCTGTGATTGTTGGTAATGACAGCGACATTAGCGCCATCGAGCGCTTCCTCAAGGGACGAGACGGGATCGAGTCCGAAATCTCGAATCGCCTGCAGCGAGACCACCGGATCGAAAGCCCTAAAACGCGCTTTGGGAAAATGGCGCTGTAACGCCGCGAGAATGGGACGCGCCATTGTGCCACGCAGGTCATCCGTTTCCGGCGCGCCCTTGAAGGCAAGGCCGAGCACCGTCACGACCGGCGCATCGGGGAAACCGCTGATGCGGCCGGTCACCTGTTGCAATGCTGCGATCGCCTGCTCCGGCTGAGCTTCATTGAGTTTCCGCGCCGTGAGAACAATCGCCGGCGACATGCCGCGATGCTCGAGCCCCTCGGCTAGGATATAGGAATCCTTTTCGAGACAGGGACCTCCGACCGGCCCCGGCATCGCGAGATTGGTCCGTGGATATCCAAGCTTTCCGGCAGAAATGACGTCCGCGGCGCTCACCCCGATCGCATCGCACATCGATGCCACCTCGTTGGAGAAGGCGAAATGAACATCGCGCTGGGAATTGTCCACCAGCTTGATCATCTCGGCGGTCTCGAGATCGCGTACACGGACCGTCGTTGGCGTCACGAACTGAAACAGCTGCCCCGCCCGCACCGTCGCGTCTTCCGAACCGCCGCCGATGATTTGTGGAAGAATGCGCAGTTCCTGAATGGCGACGCCTTCGAGCGTTCGCTCGGGACAGAAGGCCAGGTCATAGGACTTGCCAGCGGCATCGAGGATCGGGGCAACGATCGAGCGCGTGGTCCCCAGCCGCACGGTGGATCGCATGATCACAAGCGCGCCTGCGGGCATCGCCGCAGCAACCTCGCCTGCCACGTGCTCGATCATATCCGTGCGTACGCGCTTGTCCGGACCCAGCGGCGTGCCAACCGTGATGATGAAAGCCGTAGCATCGCAATCCTGCGGCACGCTCGAGTGAACCGATAATGCGCCGCTTACCAAAACGCGGCTCAGTTGGTCTGCCAATCCGGGTTCGTGGAAATGCGGCTGCCCCTGCCGCAGCCCCTCCACCACATCCTCCCGGACCTCGACGCCCCAGACCCGGAATCCGACTGCAGCCATCGTCGACGCAAGGGTGAGCCCAACATATCCAAGGCCCAGAATGCAGACGGATCGGTCGGCGAAAGAGCGGGGAACAAGCATGGTCGAGATCTTTTAACCCAAAAAAAGAGTCGATTTCTCGCCTCCCAATAGACGATACTGCCCGTTGTGTCTTGCTGTTTGTTAATGGCTGAGTTGGCTGCAATGGCTTTCGCGAATGAGCCGCCAGACCTTTCAAAACGCTCGACTATCGTACTCTACTAGCGCGTGTCAGCTTTGTCAGGATGATGGTTGCTCCCCGAGACCGTGCTTGCACAGAGGCCACGCGATTGATCCTGGTCAGCTGACCGGATCCCGCCATACGGCACCGAAACGGTCAGATCAGACCCCGCAAGCGGGCGACGGCGAACATTGCCAGATGGGGGGCATGATTGAAGGTGCCATGACGAATATAATCCTCCAGCGTCGCCAGACTGACCCAGCTGATCTCCAGATCCGGCTCAGGGGTCCAACTTGCCTGTTTTTCCGCCAATGGCGCCACGAAGCCCCACAACCTATTACCCAGCCTTCCAGAGTCCGGGAGGAGTTCTCCCAAGCTGATAACGTGCGGGGCCTGCAGACCTACCTCCTCCGAAAGCTCGCGTAACGCACAGTGCTCCGGCTCTTCCCCTTTATCGAGCAGCCCGCCGGGGAACTCCAGCGTCAAACGTTCGATGGCAGGACGGAACTGCCGGACCAGGGGCAGCATCCCGTCGGCCGTGACCGCAATCACAGAAACATAATCTGCTAGCAAAAGCCCGTGGAAACTACCTATCGACGCTCCCTGCCCGTCCACGACCGCTCGTTCGACCAAAGTAAGCCAAGGGGAGACAACAGTGGTCTTTCGGTCCATGATGCGCGACGCAGCATCGCCCTTCGACATATCGCGCAGATCCATATCAAACATCCTTAGCTTTGCCAGTTAGGCCCAGTCGAAATGGGAAAGGTCGTCGATGCTCGGCACGCGAAGAACTAGCCCGGCTGGCGGAAGTCGGATTGGCGTCACCAACGTCGTATAGGCGGATGCCGCAGACCACCAACAGAATCAAGATCAGCGCATAGCCCCAGTAGCTCGTCTGATACGCCGCATTCGCAAGAGCAAATGAAATCAACCCAATCGCCAGCAGCCGAGCGGAAACAGGGTCAGTTTGCAGCGCTGTCACATGGCGAAATACGGCCCAGAACAAAGTGACGAGAAAACCGAAAAAACTCGCAGTACCTAGTACTCCAGTCTCAACCCAGAGATTCATCAGCATATTGTGCGGGATAGGATATCCGCTTGCGCTGTAGCCGCCCACACCCGGGCCAAAACCAAAAAGCCTCGTCGCAAGAGAAGCATGCAACATTTGAAGAGTTGCCTCTCGGACCAGCTCAACGCGATCGTTCGTCACAAAAAAGCGCTCGGACATATTTAGACTTGGATCAATTGCACCGCCGAACAACACTGTCAAAGCAGCTGGCAGAGACACATATGAAAAGCATATCCAGTATGCCAGAATGGCTGACGGCAGCATAAAAACCATGGTCCGCCGTGTAGCCTTCAAAATCAGCAGCATCAAGAATGGTGCGATTGCAGCAATGCGGACAGTCCGGCTCGCCGTCGCCATCATCAGCCAAGGAACAATCTGAAAATATATCGAGGCCATCGAAGATGTGCTCCCCCGGCGGTGTAACCAGAGCAACGTCAGCGGAACGGAAGTCAGAAAGAAAAAGCCGAGAGATACTGGGCCAGGAAAGGTCGCCTTATATCTGTAGTAGTATCCTAGTCCTAGAATTGTATCATTACCTTCATATTGAGTCGAATAGATCAGCGCCGGTATCGCAAAGAACGCGATGACAACCTGCGCAAATACACCCCACACGAATCCGTCAAGCAGCCGGTCGAAATCCGCCACGCATCCATCGCGCTTGACGGCTAACGCATAGATCAGGAAGCAGACAGGGCCAAAGAGAAGAAAGAATGCGACCCCGACCTTCAACTGCCATAGGTTACCGAAAATAACGTAGTTGATAATGGCTGATAGGATCGCAGTCAAAAAATACAGTGCGAACAATTTTGCATGGAGCGGTGCCTTCCCCCTTTCCGCGCCACGCACATATTCCGTGAACAGTACAAGCGACCACAATAAAACAGTCATATGCGCGTAGTCGTATAGGAATGGCAGCAACGGCACGCGCGGCAAAGCACCAAGCGCAGCGGACAGTCCTGCTAGCCAGGCTAGATGAGATCGGCTCAGAACAAATAGGAAAGCCGGCAGGGATACCGCAATCAAGAAACCGATTCTTATACCTACCGGGACGACGTCCTCGGCTAAGCCAGTTTTCCCGCTATCCACGTAAGTAGATCTGACGAAGCACCAGATCACTGCAACAGAGAACATGAATAGCGCAGTAAAAGCTTTCCCCTTTGTTCCATCTAGAAGGCCAACTTTCATCCCTAGAAACCAGGCGCCTGGTAAATTCGCTGGCATTCTCCCCCCCGATGTGCGCTCTCGCCCAAGATGCTCTCGGGACTTTGTGATGCCGTCATTCGCGCCCCATGCTTCAAATCCCACTTTAGGAGAACATAGCTTGCCCAGAGTAATGGCGAATGATCGACAATTCCGGAGCGATGCTCATCCGCAAAACTCTGGATCGATCGCCAATCTAGCACCGTCTGCCTCCTAGCCATCTCCAACAGCTCCTCCCGCATTTTGCCCGACTTCATCCATTTGCGTATCGGAAGCAGAAAGCCTTTCTTACCACGTGTCAGAATATCGGTAGGCAAATCATCTTTGAACGCCTCTCGCAGAATGTACTTACGCACACCTCGCTTAATCAGGAATTCCGAAGGCAAGCTTAGGGCAAACTCTACCAGGCCCGAATCGAGAAACGGGAGCCTCACTTCCAGACTATGTTGCATGCTCGCGAGGTCGACTTTCTTGAGCATATCACCCGGCAAATTGAATTCGATATCCGTTCGAAGAATATCGTGGAGGTCACGCAAGTCGGCAGCGAGCCAATCCGCTTGCGACTCCTCAGCGAGACCAACATCAAACCCCAAACTCTCGATTTGCTGCGGGGACGCATAAGAACGCCACGATAGGTACTCCTCTGCCCCTGTCGGCCGCAAATGCATTCGAAAGAATGCAGCCGCTCGAAGAATCGGATTTTCGAGACTTGCCGGGTTCCGATGTATCGGAAGTATCTGAGCCAGACGCTTGGCCCAACGGGGAATGCGGGCACTCATCATCATCGCGGAATAGACGCCGTACCCCCCAAACAATTCATCTGCGCCGTCGCCGCCGAGGATCACCTTTTCTTTCACGTGCGAACAGAGAAATGCTGTCGGAATGATGGATGCATCCGCGTAAGGTTCACCTAGCAACGCCAGTGTCTTATTGGTGAAATCCATCAGGCCATCTTCCGTGACATCGATGACGTGATGATCGATGCGGGGATACCGGGAAGCAAGCATCCTCGCATATGGCGATTCATCGAAAGGGGGGTCATTCGGAAAGCCGATGGAATATGCGGCAATCCCCCGGCCGGATACTTTTGCTGCGATGCTCGAAACAATCGAGGAATCCAAGCCACCGCTCAAGAATGTGGCAATTGGCACATCCGATGCGGCCAGGCGTTGCTCGACAGACGTGACGAGCCTCTGTCGCAGCTCTTGTTTCGCATCATCAAACGAGACGCTGCCAGCCTTCTGCGCCCGACCAGGAAGTCGATAATATCGCCCCTCACGAATGGCCCAATCGTCAACATCGAGCTGCAGCCAGTGGCCCGGGCGCAACTGTTTCATGTCCCGATACGGGGTCATCGGAATCGGCAGATACGAGAATCGAAAGAACGACGGCAGATTGCTCCGGTCGACTTCGAGGCTATTTTCCGCGAGGATGTCGACCGCAGGAATCTCGGAGCCGAACAGAAGCCGTTGCCTGTCCTCGAGATACACCAGCGGCTTCTCGCCGTAACGATCGCGCGCAAGCGTTAGCCGCCGGGCCTCTCTGTCCCAGATGGCAAATGAAAACATGCCCTCGAACGTCTGCAGCGCGTTCAGTCCGTCCAAGGCAAAGGCCGCAAGCAACACTTCCGTGTCTGACTGCGTACGAAAAACACAGCCACGGACCTGGAGAGCCGCGCGCAATTCGCGATAGTTATAAATCTCGCCATTAAACACGATGCTTAGCGCCCCGGTGTGCATCGGCTGCGTGGAGCGCGCATCGAGGTCGATGATGCTCAGGCGCCGGTGACCAAGAAACACGCCGGCGTCGAGGTAATCGCCGGCGGCGTCAGGCCCCCGATGAGCCAATGAACATAATGCAGCGGCTACGGCATCGGCCGTCAGCAATCGGCCATCACGCCAGATTCCGCCGACCAGACCGCACATCAGCTTTGCTCCAATAGCTGATCATAGAGCGTGTGATAGCGCCTGACATTGGCAGAGATCGAATACTGCTCTTGCACACGACGTCTGGCTTCCTTGCCCATTTGACGTCTCAGTGATGCATTATCAACCAATATGGCAAGCTTCTCGGCCATCGCTGCCGCACGGCGCTCGACGATGTATCCGGTTATGCCATTGAGATGGCACTCGGAAACTCCCGGCGCGTCAACGACAACACTCGGAATGGCAAGCGTCATAGCTTCGAGCACCGCGTTGCTCATGCCCTCGACCTCCGAGGCGTGAACGAAAATATCGCTGTTCACGATTCGACAGCTGATGTCGGAAACATGACCGACAAATTGCACCTTGTCTGCAATACCAAGGCTAGCAGCCAGGGCAACGAGATTGTCAAGCTCGGGTCCGTCACCGGCGACGGTCAATTCAACATCGGGCTTTATCTTCACGAGAAGGGCAAAGGCTTGCAGCAGGAACGCCTGAGCCTTGTGTGGCAATAAACGCGCCGAAGAGATAAGTGTCGTAACGCCCGCTTGCTTCCTAGGCTCACAATTTTCCGCCACCTTGGCAAATGCTTGCCAATCGATCCCATTCTCGAGCGTCAACACTTTTCCGGAGCGCACCAAAGCCTTCAACGAATCGGCTGTTGCAACAGACACGCCGGCAACAACGTCGAATGGCCGGTACAGAAGCTTGAAGACAGGGTGCGAGCCTGCCTCGGACTTCGTCCCGCGGTGAACATAGACGAAGCGAATTCGCGGCACCGTCCACGCGGCGATCCAGCAAGCTGCCGCAGCCTGAATGCCATGAGCGACGCAAATTCGGCAATCACTCCTCGCCAATTCATACAGCACGCGGATTTGCAGAATTGGCAACAACAGAAGCAACAGCACCATTTCGCGACGAAGTGAAGGGAATACCGGTGCCTCAAGATTCAAAATGGTCTTTTGCTCCAGCCCCGGTATCGCCGAATAATAGTGGTCGCAGGCCTTGTTGCGATATATTGAATAAAAGACATTCCTATAACGCGTCGCATCTTCGGCCGAGAAAAGGCGTCCCAGCTGGCGCTCGCCTCCGTGCAGACCATAAGTCCTCAGCACGTGCACGACGGAAATCGGCTGGCTGCAATCGATCTGTTGTCCCTGCATCATCTCGTCCTTGCATCACTCATTTGACTTTCTGTGCACGCCTGTCAGATCCCGAAACAAGGCTCCATATGCCCGCGAACAGCTTGTAATATCAAATTTTTCGACTGCGGTCTTGCGAGCCGACGCGCGCAATTCATCGTCAAGATGGTCCAGCGCCATCAGAAGGGCGTTCGCCAGATCCGCGTCGCTGCCGATCGGCGCAAGATATCCGTTTACCCCGTGCTCGATAGCATCCGGGATTCCACCGGCTTCAAACGCAACAACGGGCGTGCCGCAAGCAATCGCTTCAATAACGACGTTCGGAAGATTATCTTCAAGAAATGGAGCCATCAGCACGTCTGCCGCGGAATATACAAAAGATAGCAGCTCTTCGGAGTTCACCTGGCCTAGATGATATATCGGGAATCCACCGATTGAATTTGCCGCAGCGGCCACCACTCCGCCGAAGACCACGAGCGTCAAGTCCTTACGTCCGGACGACGTAACAAGTTCGATTGCCTTCAAGAAATGTGCATACCCCTTCCGGGGATCCTCCGTCGCGCCGAGTGCGCCAAACAGGACAATCTGACCATTTTCCGGCCATCCAAATCGTCGCCTCGCTTCCATTCTGTCTCGGGGGCGGAACACGTTCAGGTCAACCCCGGTGGGGATATGCTCGATACGTCGGTCGCCGAAAAGGCTGGAACGCCGCGCCAGGCCGGCGATCCAGCGGCTAGGGGCCGCAATTGTCAGGTCCAGGCGCGCAAATGCGCTTCTTCTCGCTTCAATGCCTGCGCGAGAGAGATCCTCATCTGTGTCACTACCAAGCTGCGGACAAGACCCGCAGCCATGCTCGAAGCGCTCGCAACTTCCGGGATAATGGCAGCCCCCGCTGAACGGCCAGATATCCGAGAGACGCCATACGATCGGCTTCCTTATCGCCACAAGCTGCCTGAAATTGAGGAACGCGCCGGCGATCCAATGCGCACAAATCACGTCCGCTTCCGAGATCAGCCTGGCGCTCAATTGACCGTATCGCAGTCCAACAGGCGAGAACGGAGTCGCCAGCTTGCGTGGATAGCTCCTTAGTTTGCGCGCGTTCAGGTAAGCGATGACGTCGCTCACCGGCAGGCCTGCGCCCGGCAGGTGCGCGGCGACCACGGAACTGTCGTCGAGATGCTTTCGTCCGACATGAAACGTGGAATGTAATCCGATCGATTGAAGGTTCTTGTGAATCCGATACGCAGCCCTGTTTGCGCCGCCCTCGTTATCGGATTGAGTCAAATGGACGACGGACAAATCGCTCATCTTAGTGCCCCCCGTATCGCTCTGAGCCATGACGCAGAATTCACCGAGGGAAGACCCACCGACCCGTCAGCGCGACGGAGCAAGGTAGTCGAGATCGTCAGCAGCCGTGGCCCAATCCGCGAATCGATCCAGATCTCCGATTTTGCCGATGTCAGCATTTGATCCGGCCTTCAGTGTCAGGTTCTGATACAGCGGATCTGCGACATCCCCACCGATGCGGGTCTCGAAACTGCTGAAAATCCAAGGACGGCGCACGAATAAAGCGTGTGCATGCACGCGAGCACGATGCGTACGTACCTCATCGATACCTCCCAAGTCTTCCAGGTGGCACAACGTAGCCAAATAGCTTTCCCGACTGTCGTGGTCTTCGGTAAAACCAAACCCGGAGTAACGTCCGGTCCCCGCAGTCACGACGGGGACGCCAAAACAGGGCAGCTCATAACCGATACTGCCACGCACCGTGATGCCGACGTTAATCGCTTTGAACAGGGAGAGCGTACTGATCCTGGTTTCGGCCTCTAACACCCTGACATGGGCCGGCAATTCGCCGATTTGCTCCCTGATCAAACGCATCTCGCCATACTCAGCGGTGACGCCGGACAGCTTGCGCTTCCATATATTGGCGGGATGAAGCTTGATGATCCAGTTCAGGCGCGGATTCGCGACAGCTGCCTTGACTGTCTCGATAAACCAGTGGCCATAATTTTCAAATATATCGCGGCCGTAGAACAAATTTGCGTCCCACAGCACGTGCGAGAACAACACCGCGATAGGCTTCGACGGGTCCAGCTTCAGTTCATCGAGGATCTGACCTTTTGACATGTCGATCGTACCCGGCTGGTTGCGCGCTTGGATTTTCCATACTCCGCCATACCGCCGTTGGAACTCGTCGTCGAGCTCGGCTTCCTGCGTCTCCCCCCAGGGGGAACTCACCAGACTCTCGAGCGTCTGTTTCGTAATCGAATTGGGGTGAATGCGGCGTGTTTCCCTCGTCAGCTTTTTCAGCACCAGGCCATCGTCGCGGGACGGCTGGATGAAATGGATCGTGGGAATGCGCTGCGCAATCGCGACATCCACGAAAGGGCCCAGAACGTGGTAGTTCGGCTCATTGACGATTATTAGATCCGGTTTGCGCTGGGCGAATGTTTGCTCTGCGGCGCACACAAACTTAACCGACTGAAGAAGCTGGCTGAAAAGCTGTTCTCTGACCGCAGGATCGCGTGGGTCTGGCGCACCATCGAATTGCCGACGGGAGATCGACGACAAAAGTTGGGGGCCGATCCACGCATCTCTGTACATCCATTCGAGGACCGACTGAAAATCCGTGGGATCGTTCTTCCGTCGATTAAGCTCGGCTACGCCGGCGCTGACGACATCAGTTTCAGAAATCAATTTCTCGAAGTCGATGAAATCTGTGACCCCGTACGCACGGAAAATTCGTTTCGCATTCGTGTAAAGCGACGAGGTAACGACCTGAACCTGCCATCCGCGTCGTCGCATGGCCAATGCGAGCATTCCCTCCACCTTTGCATTGTAGGAGGAGTTCGTCATGCTGAGGATTAGAAGCCGAGGTGCATTCGACGTAGGCTTTGGAAACCTGCGAACGAATTCGGCATCAGCGGCTGTTGCTCTGACGTCACCTAGTAACCGAAGCGCACGGCGTGGCGCCGCTCCAAATGCCACGACATCAGTGAGGGGCCCGGCAAGCGGCGTGCGGCGAATACGTTCGATCAGCTGTCGCATCATGCGTAGCCGGTCTTCATCAAATGATCGGCCAAGCGGAGATCTTCCGGCGTGTCGATATCAATCGATGCAATCTCATCCATCTCATAGGCGACAGTGGGGCTGCCATATAGCATCCCTGAATCCAGCACATCGCCTCGAACGATCAGGACGACAGGACCATTGCGGCCGTAAGAGACCTCCTTGTCCTGCCGCCGGGTGCGACCAACCTGGCCGCCGAGATAAGGAACGAGCTTTCCATCCTCTTCGCGCATCTGCGCTTCCGGAACGAATCGGTGCGGAACGCGAACCACGCTCACGAGCGTCGCCGCAGAGCGCGCACGAAATTTCTGAACCGCCTCCCGAACATGGTGAGCGCGTCGAAAGGGAGACGTCGGCTGCAGGAGCACGAGCGCTTCGACATCCGTGCCTTCATTACGGAGAGCAGCCAGGCAGTGCTGCATGACATCGAGCATCAGCGCCTGATCACCGGCAAGGTCGGCCGGCCGCCTAAATGGAACCTCCAGCCCGAGGCCATTGCCAGCCTCGGCGATTGCATCGTCATCGGTCGAGAGAATGGTCCGGTCGATAACGCCCGACTGGAGCGCCGCTTCCGTCGTCCAATCCAGCAACGAGCGCCCACCGCAAAGAGCCAGGTTCTTGCCAACGATCCCCTTCGAACCACCACGTGCAGGAATGAGCGCTACCATCGTCATGGGCGCGAACCGGGGATACGAGCCTCGTCGATCAGTAGGTGATGCACTTCTGGACATCCACCTGTTCGGTCGCAAGAATATCGGCAATCTTGATGCCGGCGGTGCCATCACCATAGATCGGATTCATCGTGTAGCGCCCGTGCGCGACCTGTTTTGCGATCGCCTTGGAAATCGCGCCCTTATTATACGGAACCTCGATCACGTTCTCGCCGCGATCGCGCATGTTCTGACGCGATCCGATATTGACCACGGGCGTTCCGACATAGGCGCCTTCTCTAATACCGCTGCTAGAATTGCCGATCAGGCAAGCCGTCGCACGCATGAGATTGACATAGACTTCGATCGGCAAATTCTTGAAAAAATGCATCCGGTCGTCGAGCTTCCGCTCGCGCCACTTTCTGATGCCGCGCGAAATATCGTCGGATCCGGCGTCCGAATTGGGCCACAGAACGATCGCGGCAAGCCCCTGCTCCCGAACTGCCTCCAATGTCATTGTGATCTGCTCTTCACCCGCCCCATATTCCGTCGTGACAGGATGCTGCGAAATCAGAACGAATGGCTCATCGATGGAGAAGCGCTCGCCGACGCCGAGATCGAAGAGGTGGTCGTTGAGCTTGCCGTTCGAATTCGCGAGGATGTCAGCGACGAGATCGATGCGCGGGCATCCCACCATATGCACATGCTTCGGCAGTTCGCCAAGCCTGATGATACGCTCCTTCGCACCTTCGCTCGCAGGAAAATGGATGTGAGCAAACTTGGTGACGGCGTGTCGGATGCTTTCGTCGATCGTGCCGCTGACTTCGCCGCCCATCGTATGAGCGACAGGAATGTTCATATAAGCCGCCGCAAGCGTCGTCGCCATAGTCTCGAACCGGTCGCCAACGGTCATAACGACGTCGGGAGCGAGCTGCTCGAATAGTGTGGGCAGTTCGATCAATCCCAGACCGGTCGATTTTGCCATCGTCGCGGGGGTTTCGCCCTCGATCAGCATTGTCACGCGCGCATGAGGCTTGAAGCCATCCTGCTCGATCAGATTGACCACGGATCCGTAGCGATCGAGAACAGCCGACGCGGCGACGATAAGCTGCAGCTCCAGCGCGGGATGGTTCTGGATGGCGCGCATCGCGGACTTGATCGAGCTGTAGTTCGCGCGCGAGCCGATGACAACACAGATCTTCTTCTGACTCACGCGAAATCCTCTTTCACGAATTTGTGGTCTGCCCGAACTGCCTTCACGACGCGTCGCCCGACAAAGTCCTGATACTTGGCCGCAGGAATACCATCGCCCGGCTTTTTGAACGCCAGGTGATGCATCTCGATGATCGTGTTGGCGGCAAGATCCGCGGCGGCGACGATGCTCTTTTCGAAGATCAGCTTCATGTGCGACACGGACGAAAGATCATCCTTGTCGACCGGATTCGCCATCATACGGCCGGTGTCCTTCAGCTCGCTGCAAAGCTGACGAAATTGATCCGGCTCCATGCTATGCTTGGCATCACTGCCATACATCAAGCGAGAAAACGTGAAGTGCTTCTCGATCACCGTTGCACCCAAGGCAACTGCAGCGATCGGCGCGCTGAAACCCATCGTATGGTCTGAGTAACCAATCGGCAGCCGATAGCGTTGCTGCATCGCCAACATGACATTGAGCCCGACCTGCTCGGGCATGCATGGATAGACCGACGTGCATTGCAGCAGTGTGAGTTCGCGACTCGGACGCAGCGCGGCGACTGCCGCGTCCAGCTCGTCCCAGCTGCTCATTCCCGATGATAGAAAAACAGGCTTGCCCGTCTTGCCCACATATTCAAGCAATGGAACATTACTGACCTCGCCGGACGCAATCTTGTAGGCGCCGACACCAACATCTTCCAGTAGATCGACGGCTTCCAGTGAAAACGGAGAAGACAAGAAATCGACATTTCGCGCCCTGGCGACCTTCGCAAGGCTTATCCATTGCTCGCGCGAAAAACCCGTCCGCCGAAAATATGCTGCGCGCGGCTCCGCCGAAAAGTAAGACGGCGACGGCGCATCGAGAAGCGTCTCGGCTTCGGCAATATGCGTCTGGAATTTGACCGCGTCGGCCCCGCAGTCGGCCGCGACCTCAAGAAGCCGGCAGGCATTGCCAAACGAGCCATCGTGAACCGACCCGATTTCAGCGATAACATAGGGACTTTGACGGCCAGCGGACATGGGCACTGCGGCTTTCAGGGCAATTCTGATGAAAACTTGTCGCACATAACCTAACTGAGACGCGTCAATCAAGCGCCATTCTGGCGGCAAGATGTCTAGTTCCACGAGCCGACAACGCGCAGAATCACTGCCCGGGCAACCGCGGGAAACCGTCTCATATGTTTGAACTTTTCAGATCAGATGCCGAAGCGATGCGATACGGCGACGCTCGACAACGACGGCCGACGCGACTGCCACGCCAAATACGACACAACGTGTCGCCAAGGACCACTCATAGAGCCGATTTACTGCATACAGAGCCGATATGGCCAACAAACCTGCAATCACCCACCAGTCACGAAAAGCGACGGATTTGGCGAATTTCCGGGCTTTCCACCGCAGATACAACCGAAACAGCGCCGCCTCCATCAAAAGCACCCCGATCAACCCCGCAAAGTCGCCCCCCATTCCGAAACTGGCATTCATCACGAAAACTAAAGATGCCAAAGCAGCCAGCGAAAGGACTGCCCGCACCCGGTTTGCTGCTTTTGCCCCCCCCTGCGCATAGACCACGGCATTCTGGATTCGACCCGACAGACCGATCAACAACAGATTGACCAGCCAGGGGATCATAGCGGCAGCCGGCGTTAGCCGTCCATTGGTAAGCAACTGGACGATGTCGCCGCCGAAGCATACGGCACCAATTCCGAACAGAGTGAGTCCGATATGCACCAATGTCCAAACATAGACGGTTTTCACAAACTGCCCGCCCTTCTCACGCGCCTCGGCAAGGGACGTTGACCATATGTTATGCGAAACTGCATTCGTCGTTGTCAAAAGCATCCCATAGTAAAGCCGTGCATGGCTGTAGAAGCCCAAGGATGCCACGCCGAGGCTGCCAACAATCACGCTGTTTTCGCCGACGCCGCGCACACCATCGCTCAAACCAGAAAGCGCCGACGTCGGAGCGTGATCACGTGCGACCGCGAGCCATCGCCTACTCGGCCGGGTCCACGGCTGCCGTCCCAGAGCCACTGCCGCAACTGCTAGGGACGCAACTTGGCCGGCCACGGCACCCGCGAATAGCGCAGAAACACCCCAATGCAAAATAAACAACCCAAATGACGTCGCCGCAAAAGCTCCGAGAGCTTGGCTGGCGATCTGGGCCGCGATCGCGTTGGCCCGACCGGCGACGGACAGAATTGAGGTTGCCATCACGGAAAGCGACCGTAACGGAATCAAAGCTGCCGTCAGAACGACAATCGTCCAAGAAAACTCTTCTCCGTCGGCTCCAATGATGAATGGCACCAACAAGGGCCACACCACAACAAAACTGATAGAAAGGATCGAACTCAACGAGAAAGCGACCAACAGAAAGCTTGCCACCATTGGTCGGCGCTCATCCGGCGTGGCAACTCCGTAATGGGCGTGCAGGGCCAGCGAGCCGCCCCCGTCGGTGACCGCATTCACAAAAGCTGCAAGCGACATCATTAGCGCGAAGTAACCGAAATCGGTCGCAGTCAGAACGATCGTCGTGAGAGGCAGAATCGCGATGGCCAGAGCGATCTGGAGCCCGGTAGCTGCCAAGAAAAAGAGAATCCGCCCAGCAAGCTGTCCTCTGATAAAGACGATGAGCTTACGCATCACGACGAAGCCTTGATGACTGCATCATAGCGATGGCGTCTCACAACGAGAACAATTCACATCGCTTGTGGCGTGCATGTGATGTGAGGCCACCGAGTCTCGACATACATGACAATGCTTTTCTGCATGAGATCGACGCAAGCTTATGCGGCATCAACTGCTGCACGAGTGTTCACCTCGATTAAAACCTGCGAGCCGTCCGCGCTGGTGGCCAGCACGCGCCAGTCCGTCAGCTTGTAGAGCGCCAGGAATTCGTACCATGCTTTGAACTCATGGTTCACCGAATAAAATTCATCGAACAGGATGAGATAACGATGTTTGAGGCGACCGCATATTGTGTCCAGCACCGGGCGCGTCGACGTGTAAAGATCAGCGTCGAAATGAACCAGACGCAAGTCGTCAAGACGCTCATCTTTCAGAAAGCGAGGTAATGCGTCGCTGAACAGACCGGACTCGATTGTGACATTCGGCTGCGGCGGCTTTGGAAACGCTACGCCGCGGGCAGCATCGTCAATGATTTTCTGGCGCATTTCGGGCTGATTGTCCCAAAGCGCCACCGGAGCCCCGAACCCCTTGATCGACCCTGCCGGAAGACCGTCCCAGGCTTCCGGCAACCCCTCGAAGCAGTCGAAACCGCTTAGACGGATCGTAGAAGGCAAGCGGTCGACGAAATACTTCAGCCAACCGCCATTGTTTGTTCCGAATTCGATCACCGATCCCGAGGGCGCGTTGTCGTTGATCCAGTTGATCGCGACATTCCAGATCGGATGTTTGCCGATCTTCTTGTTGAAGGTCGGCACCACGACTACGCGAGGATCGTTCGCCACCTTCTCAGTCCAGAAGCGCTCAAAGCGCAGGACGTTTGCAACTTTCTGAAGCGCAATACCGAAACGATCGATTCCATCGACGATGACGGTCGGCAGCCAGCTTGCCCGAACGATGAGGCGACGCGCTCTTCCGACATGGGTTGGCTTGTCCAGCTTGGTAACGGACATGACTTGGAGCGGCTGGCGCTTGTTCGGCTCTTCGAGATTCATCTGGTACAGCGCCCTTTCGATCGAGACGCAGGTCCAATCACGACGCCGCAGCCTGTCGGCATTGCTCATATCGCATTGCAAGTCCGTCCGCCAGCGCCGTACCCCGAGTGAGTACGAGGAATGCAGAACATTTTTAGGGACTTCGGCCCAATCCCGGCCACGAACCAGCGGGCCAGTCCAACCAAGCGGCTGAAGCGAGGCAAATTTCACAGAAACGCATCTTGGCTGAGTCTTGGGTCCCGTTCGGCCCGAGCGCGAGGCGGCGAACGGCTGACATCACTTGCGCGGTCAGGCATGCAAATCGAAGCTGAATGCGCTTCACTATCGGTCGCATTGTGGGTTGCATTTTTGTAGAGGTAGTGGCGCGGCGATCCAGCAGCAGGAGAGCTTTACTCTAGCATAAGGGGAACGCGGATCGAGAGCACGCTCTTCCGCGGCGCGGTTTCCTGCACGAGCGAGGTGGCGGAGGTCGAAGGGCTGATTGAAGCGGGCATCTTGCTCCATCCCGGATAAACTTCGTGAGCGGCGAGAGCAACACATCATCAGCCGGGTCTCAGCCTTAGCGTGGAAGGGTTTGCCGCTGCAATGATCTAGGCTAAGGATCAGCCCGTGTGCCTCTCTAGTTGAAGCTGGACATTAGTGGCTGCTCGCGGGATTGTTAGAACAGCATGAAATCGTGTAAGTGAGCCGCAGGATTGAGTGCGTCATGATCCTGCAGCGAAAGTGGGCTGTCTGCAGGATGCTGAGACGCGCTGCTGGTGCTGGCGCCGGCCGAGACCGACTGATTGCTCGCAGACGCCGACTGAACCGCGCCAGATGAAGCGGAAGGCGAAGCCAACGAACTTACGGACCCTGCAAGCGCACTTGAGATTTCGGTTGTGACGCCTGTCTCTACATTCTGCATCAAGATCGACGGCCCGCCAGCGGCATGTAGGTCTAACAGTCCTGCGACCTTCCAATTGTGGTCGGGGGTTCCGAGATCTTTCCAGTTGAACGCATATCCCTGATCGTTCACAAACCACTCGACCAGCCGGCCGCTGGTTTGGTCCTGCCACAGCAGGTCGACACGGCTATCGCCGTTAAAATCGGCCGTTGCGACGACATCCCAACCTGCTCCTATGGTCCCGAACTTTTGCCAGCCTACCGCGAAACCATTTTCACAAAACCATTCGAGCCCCTCACCGGTATTGGTATTCTGCCAGAGAATATCCGTCGTGCCGTCCTGATTGAGGTCGATCGTTGAGGCCACGCGCCAATCGGGACTCATGACGCCGAACTTCATCCAGGAGGTTGCCAAGCCGTTCTGAAGAAACCACTCGATTCCCTCGCCTGTAGCCTTGTTTCGCCAGAGCATGTCATCCGTTCGATCGCCATTGAAATCGCCCGAGGATATCAGCTGCCAGTCGGAGCCCATGACGCCAAAGTCGATCGTCGCGGTGATTTGACCCGCCGAAAGTAGGCTCTCGCGGGCATAGCCGGTTGATTGATTCTGCCAGAGAATATCGATATTCTCGTCGTGGTTGTAGTCGCCATGACCTATGGCAACCCACCCCTGACCGGGCGTTGCAAACTGGCCCCAGTTAGTCACAGTGCCGTTGGCGAGGTATGCGATTTTCCCGTCTCCGGTTGATGGCTGAAGCCAAAGGATGTCGTCATAGCCATCGCTGTTAAAGTCCTGCTCGATCGTGGCAACCCAACCCGCTCCTGCAGGCTGCAGATTCCCTATCATCGTTGCGCTGGCAATCGTTCCATCACCGAAGTGAAAATTCTCCACACCCGCCACCGTATCGGTCCCGTCGGGTGAACCGGAACGCTGGTCCACGATGTTGAAGGTCTGCGTCGTTGAATTGTAGGAGATGGCGTAATTGGCTTCGTTGCCCGAATAAACCGCCGTATCCGTCCCCGCTCCGCCGATGATGGTGTCGTTGCCAGCCCCGCCGGTGATCGTGTCGTTGCCGCCGCCGCCATTCAGCGTGTTGGCGATGGCGTTGCCGACGATGGCGTCGTTGCCGGATCCGCCGATGGCGTTGTCGATGTAGGAGCGAGCGTCGCCGTTATAGAGATAGGCGTTGTAGACGTTGCCGGATGCGTAATGGCCGTTGCCGAGATAGGCCAGTTGCACGGAGGAGAACACCGACGAGGCGCCCGGGTTGAGATTAATGCTCAGGTTGGTCGCGTAGTTCGACAGGTCGTAGGTATCGACGCCGCCGCCATCCCAGACCGTCTCGTAGATGCGGTCGGCCGAGCCGCCGATGCCGCCGCCCGGCGCGAGCTGCCCGACACCGTTGATGAACTCCTGCCCCGTGGTCGGATTCCAAGTGTAGACGGTGCTGCCGCTCTGGGTCGTGTAGTCCGCGCCGTACATCGTCTGCAGCGCGAGGATATCGTTGGCCATGTAGGTCTGCGAATATCCGTACGCTTCGTTGGTGTAGCCGGACGTGGTCGAAGCGCCGACATAGCTGCGATAGCTCATGACGGTGTATTCGCTGTCGTCATGCGCGCTCGGCACCGCGACGTTGCCGGGGCCGCCGGCCTCCTGGCTGTGCTTGAGGCCGAAGGCATGGCCTAGCTCGTGCAGCGCGGTGGTGAAGTAATAATTGCCGAGCTTGGCCAGCGAAAAATTATATTGAGTGCCGAACCAGACGTCGCCGCCGGACGCGTAATTGCCGGGATAGTAGGCGTAGGCGGTCGGATTGGCCGCCGGCGACTGCGCGATCATGATGTCCGCGCCGTTCGTGCCCGCGTACCGGATGTCGGCGTTGGTGTAACTGAGGATCAGCCCAATCGCGTAGTTGATGGCCGCCTGGACCTGGGTGGGCGCCGAGGCAAAGCCCGAAGTGGTCGGCTCGCTGCTGCCGCCGTAATAGGGATTGGGGTAGTCGCTGGATGCGTCAGGAAAACTGTAGGTGATCGTGCCGGTCCATTTGTAGCCGGACAGCAGGCCGTCGATCTCGGCGTTGTTGGTGGCACTGACATTAACAGCGGTAGCCAATGGACTCTCCAAAGCAACGCGTCGCGTGCGATTCGGGACGAAAGCACATGATTTTAGCTTGAGAGTTAAACGTTTGGTTTAAATTGGGCAGCTCCGCCTGCCCCTGTTCCATAAGACTGTGTTAGCCATCAGATCCCGTAGTCATACGGAGCGCAACAAGAGTCTCGGTTCCCACGGCACCAAAGTTTGCAGGGTTTCATGAAGCGACGTTCACTCATAGCCGGTCTGTTTGGCGCCTTGATGGCGCTTGCCGGACTGGGTCATCAACCCTTCGGAGGACTGCCTGTCATGGTGGAGAAGGCCAAGGCGGACGACAGCGGCAAGGCGGCGCGTGCGCCCACCATGCCGATGGCCCGCGATCCCGCCGTTGCGGTGGCAGAGGAATACGAAGCCGCGCGCCGCCAGGGAACGCGGGAGGCGCTCGAGCTCTTCATTGCGCGCCACGGCGATGATCCCCTGGCCGAACAGGCACGCGCCGAGTTGAAGCGCCTGCCGCGCTGAATCGCTCGGACACCGCGTCAGGCATGGCATTTCGGCAGGCGGCACCGGCGCCGGGCCGGCTTGTCGCATCGTCTTTCGGCACTATGGTAGACCCGCAATCTGTCCCGGAGCCATTCAAGATGCCTTTTCCGCATGCCTCGGAAGCCCTGTCGCGCTTCACCGTGCTCGATCTGACCCGCGTCCGCTCCGGCCCCACCTGCGTGCGGCAGCTCGCGGACTGGGGCGCTAACGTGATCAAGATCGACGCGCTGACCAAGGATGCCGGTGGCGAGCAGCCGGGCGGGCCGCGGCAGGGCTCCGACTTCCAGAATTTGCACCGCAACAAGCGAGCGATGACGCTGAACCTGAAGGACGAGCGCGGGCTTGCCGTGTTCAAGCGCCTCGCCGTCAAGGCCGACGTCGTGGTCGAGAATTTCCGGCCTGACGTTAAGAAGAAGCTCGGCATCGACTATGACAGCCTGTGCCAAGTCAATCCGCGTATCGTCTACGGCAGCATCTCCGGCTTCGGCCAGGACGGTCCCTACCACAAGCGGCCGGGCTTCGATCAGATCGCGCAAGGCATGGGTGGGCTGATGTCGATCACCGGCGCGCCGGGCGAAGGACCGATGCGGGTCGGCATTCCGGTCGCCGACCTCAGCGCCGGACTGTTCTGCGCCATGGGCATCCTCACCGCGCTGCTCGAGCGCGAGGTGTCGGGCAAAGGCCAGTGGGTGCAGACCTCGCTGCTGCAGGCTCAGATCTTCATGCTCGACTTCCAGGCCGCGCGCTGGCTGATGGAGAAAGAGGTCGCCAAGCAGGCTGGCAACAACCATCCGACCAGCATCCCGACCGGCGTGTTCAAGACCTCGGACGGCTACATCAACATCGCCACCACGGGCGGGCGGATCTGGGAGCGCTGTGTGCAGGCGATCGGCGCGCCGGAGCTCTATGCTCATCCCGACTATGCGACCGCCCCTGCCCGCTCCAAGAACCGCGACGCGCTCAACGCCGAGATCGAGAAGCGCACCGTGACGAAGCCGACCGAGACCTGGGTCCGCGAGCTCAACGAGGCCGGCGTGCCCTGCGGGCCTATCTACGCCATCGACCAGATGTTCGAGGACGCGCAGGTCAAGCATCTTGGCATTGCGCAGGACGTGCCGAACGACGAGGACCGCCACATCCGCCTGGTCGGCCAGCCCGTGACGCTGTCGCGCACGCCGAGCAGGATGGTGGCGCGGCCGCCGGAATTCGGCGAGCAGACCGACGAGGTGCTGAAGGAGTTCGGCTTCGGGCCCGACGAGATCGCAAGCTTAAGAAGAGCTTTTATCGTCTGAGGCGCTCTCTTGCTTGAGCTGCGATCTTGAGCGCGCTTGGAAGCGCGTTGCCATGCAAACCAATCGAGGGACTATGGACAGCGAGCTTAGCTCATTTACGGTAGACAAGAAGTGGTACAGTTGGGTCCGAGATTTCCGGCGCTTTCCGACGCTCTTGAGCTCAACAACAACTAGCGATGTTCTCGCCGTGATCGCGGTCGCATCGCTACCGTGGTCTACAACCGTCACCTCAATCTTCAGCGCTCTCTGGGTACTTAGCGTGTTCCCAAGGATCCGCCTCGAAGAACTTGCTTATTTAGTAGGCCGTTCCAGAGCGGGTTTTGCGGTGGCCCTATTTGCGATAGCCGTGATAGGCACTCTGTGGGCGACTGACGTCTCTTGGACCGCTCGACTACGAGGCGTAAATCCCACGCTAAAGTTTCTTATGATGCCGTTCCTAATATACTACTTTCGAGAGTCATCGCGCTCATTTTGGATACTCTTGGCATTCCTTGGATCTTGCACTGTTCTCCTTGCCTTGTCGTGGGTCACAGCGTTTGTGCCGAATCTCACCCCGACGGCAAGTTTGCAGCCCGGTGTCCCTGTAAAGAATTACATCGATCAAAGCCAATCGTTTGCGTTGTGCGCTGTGGTTTTAGCTTGGCCAATTTCTGAGTTAATCAAAGACGGAAGGACCCATTTGGCGTTGCCTCTGCTCGCGCTATCAATTGTATTTCTTGCCAATCTGACTTTCGTGGTCCTCGCTCGGACAGCTCTAATATATGTGCCAATCATGCTGTTTGTTTTCGGAGCGTTTTATTTGCCGCGCTCACTTTTTTATGGAGCGATTGCATTTAGCTTATTGCTTGCGGGGTCCGCGTGGTTTGCCTCACCCAATCTACAAAATCGAACGAATAGTATCCTGCTCGAATATTCAAAGTACGGCGCCGGCAATGATATAACCTCTGCTGGATTGCGACTCGAGTATTGGCGCAAGTCTGTGGGGTTCGTTCGAGAAGCTCCTGTCGTCGGGCACGGCACAGGATCTACCCAAATGTTATTCGATCGCGCCGCACTGGGGCAAACTGGGCTTGGCGCGGAGACGATCAGCAATCCACACAATCAATCTCTCAGCGTAGCAGTGCAGTGGGGACTAATCGGGTGTGTCGCCTTGTACTCAATGTGGATTGGTCATCTTAGCCTTTTTCGGGGTGCCGGCTTTTATCCATGGCTTGGCTTCATTGTCGTGGTACAGAACGTAGTCAGCTCGCTATTCAACTCGCACCTGTTCGATTTTGTGCCGGGCTGGATCTATGTGATTGGCGTTAGTCTTGCCGCAGGGAGGATCATCCAGCAGAATGACGAATCTGCCGGACGATCGCTATCGAGAAGAACAGAAGACCAGAATGGAATGCGCGCTTTCTATTCCGAGAACGCGGGTCACGGAATCGTTCCTAGTTAACCGGCCGCCGGAACTTGGATTCCAGACAGATCAGGAAAACTCGCTTCAAGCGCATTTGCAAACGCGAGAGCCTGTTCGCAGGACAGCGACGAAGCTTGTTTCTCCATGGGACAAGGCAAATGGTATAAGCGCTCTTCTTGACGCAGCCTTGGGTGGGCGGGTGGCATGCCGCTGTTTGGATGACGTCGACCATCGGGGCGAGCAAGTCGACTACGTACCAGATCGACGTTGCTTGCCTAAAGGATCTCTCAGCAGAATGGCCAGTGCTCGGCATCATCACCAGCCCTGCGAACGCTGTATTTTTCCGCTGAATTTAGAACGAACCAATTGATCGCGGCGGAAAACTCGCACTGTCTGGAGTAACAAGTCTTCAATTTCTAGCCAGAAACGGGACGCTATCGCGGCTCTTCTGATAGTCCGCTGCTAGTCGCCATCCTGCGATGTCGTGGGCTATACCGCACGCGTCGCAATGCAGCTTCTTTTCACCTAGTAACCGTTGCCGCCGCGCGAGAGCCGCTCTGAGGCCGGCTCGAGACAGCGTGGACACACAAGCGGCAGACGCCTAGCTTTCCAACGATCTATGAGGTTAAACAAACCTCCGAAAACCAAAAGCTGAAAACGCTTATTGTTTGCTCGGTTTGCTCGGTTCCACGCCTACCTATCGTCTCGGACAAAAGCTCATAGGTTGTAAAGCCTGCAAGGCTGGGTCCACACAAAACCGCCAAACGCTCCCATACTTCGCCATTCATTTTTGCATACCTCGAAACGGGAGGTTCCGCGACAGAGAAAAGGGCCGATTGGAGCGATGTACAGACGATCAGACTCCCGCATCCTGGCGCGAAGCATTCTGGTCGATTTCATTTTGGACGGCGACCTAACCTACCGCATAAGTCAGATCGATATATGGTGTTCTTGCGTTGCGAGACCTAGTCAGGCCTACGTGCTGGCGGTCGGCTAGGCGGCGGCTCGTTGAGATCTCGGGCCCAAGGAGCACCAGTCGCAACTCTTGGTCTCGAAGAAATTTCGTCAGAACTCACACAGGATGAACTAAGAAGGCTTGCGGCGAGGGCAGCCATGCCACCTACAAATCTCGTTCCGTAGGTCAGCAGCAATCCCTTCGCTTGAAATGGAGCTTCCTTCATCACTAAGCACCACGCATGAGTCGGAGGACCAAATTATCATGAGGGTGCATGTGCGTCGAGCTTGGCGACACCTTCCCGGGGTTCGCTCGGAGACTTGCGTCGAGCTGAAGAAACCTGGTTTCAAGCGACCACGCCGCCTAGCTGTGGTGGCGCGACCGCCGGAATGCCGCGATTAGGCGAGGTGCTGAAGGACTTCGGCTTCGGCGCGGACGCGAATACGAAAGTTCAGGAAAGCGGAAGCAAGACAGAAATGACAATGCCCGCCAAGATTGGCGGGCATTGAGGCGGTTTCGCGCCTGCGCAGCTCAGTATTTCGCAACAACGGGCGTTGGAGTGAAGGCATAGTTGAAGCCGGCGCGCAGCACGTGATCGCGGAAGCTTACGTCCGCCTGGTTGGCGGTTCCCACAAAGTAAGTCTTACTCCCGAAATCCATATAGAGATATTCGAGCTTGGCCGACCAGTTCCGGGTGAACTTGCGCTCGACGCCCGCACCCACCGTCCAGCCAATTCGGGTGTCGGTGCTAGTCACCCCGGCCCCGATCGGGAAGTTGAACGCGCCGAGCGGAGTGGTGCCGCCGAGGCCCGGTCCGAAGACCTGGATTCCAAGGGCGGTCGCCGACGAATACTTGAACTCGCCGACAGCGAGACCACCGGTCGCGTACCACAGGGTCTGTGGATCCGAGAGAACGCCGACGCGCCCGCGAAACGTCGCGAACCATTGCAGGTCATAGGAAAGATTACCAGTCAATGTGGCAATGGAGTTAAAATCTGCACCGCCCGGGATGCCGATGATGTTCGAACCGTAACGCGCGCTCGTCGTCGTCACCGTCCGCGACGACCGCTCGCCTGTTGCTTGAATGTCGCCCTCGAGGCCGACGACCCATTTCGGATCCACCTGCCAGTTGTAGCCCAGCTGTCCGCCGGCTAGCCAGCCGTCGACATTCTGACCGAACAAACCGAACTGTGGAGCCGGGAACGGCAGTGCGATCGGCGCTACGGTCGTCTCCGCCCTTCCCCAGCTATATCCGGCGTTCAATCCGGCATAGAAGCCGGTCCAGCTCCAGACCGGATCAACGACGGCCGGGGCCTTCACATAGGGTTTCGCTGCCAGATCAGCGGCCACTGCGCTAGTCGCGACCAACGATGCCGCCACAATTCCCATCACAATCTGCTTCATCGCAATGCCCCGTGAGAAATTAAGAAAGCCACGGGGAGCATAATGGTCAACGCTGGCCTAAGCTGTCGCACAACAGCAACATTTGGGAACAACCACTAGGCCTCAGCGACTGGACTACGGCGACGCAATGAAGCTAAAATACTGATTAAGATGACTTTTCATGGTGCAACCGCTTTGCCTCGCCGGCCCCCAGCCGACCCGGCCGAGCAAGGCCGTCGACCACCGGCCAGAACAGCAGCACGATCTCGAGCGCCGTGCTCGAGCCGACTAGGCCGTTCGACCAGAACACCCCAAGGTTCCCGTTCAAGACCCCTGACGGCTACATCAGCTAGCCACGACCGGGGTAGCGATTGCGCCCAGGTGATCGGCGAACCGGAGCTCTATGCCCCATCCCGACTACGCGATAGCCCCTGCCCGCTCAACGCGGCGTGCCCTGCGGGCCGATCTAAGCCAGCGACCAGATGTTCGAGGACGCCCAGGTCAGGCATCTCAGCATCGACCAGGTTGGCGAACGACGAAGATCGCCACATCCGCCTGGTCGGCCAACCTTTGACGTTGTCACGCACACCGAGGAGGATGGTGTGGCCGCCGGAATCCGGCAAGCAGACCAACCCGGTTTTAAAGGAGTTCGGGGACGAGATCGCAGGGCTCAGGGACGCTAAGGCGGTATGAGTTCAGAGAGAACATTTCCCAGCGCCTGTCAGACTTGACGGCCCAAGCTCTCGCTGCTCTTAAAGGCGAGCGTCAAACGAGGACATGGTCGAAGATGATCCAAAATTGGCTCCTGGCCGTCTTTACCGGCTTGATGGTTGTGGGGTGCTTCTTCACTGCCATTTTCGTCGATAGTATCTCCTTTAGGATAAGGGAACGACGATCCCGCCTCGCAGCTTCCCGTCGCTGCACTTTCGGGACTCCAACAGCCGTTCGTTGAAACAAAGATCGGTGTCGATCCGAAGGCCTATCGTCGGCCAATCACCTCTAACGTCCTCTTTGCCATGGTGGGTCCGAGGATGCTTTCTCGGGCCAAACCACTGCACCTCAGAGGACAACGACGTGATCAAGCCAATCATGCCATCGTTCCCAATGCCACGCGTCCCGGAAGTATATAGATAATCAGATGATTTTGAGCACCCATGCAATCGTCGGTGGCGCGATCGCCAGCCTGGTTCCATCACATCCGGCAGCCGCGGCGATCGCGGGGTTCGCAAGCCATTTTGCAATTGATGCAATTCCGCACTGGGATTATCCACTTCGCTCAATAAGTCTAGGCAAAGGTGCTAACAATCGCGGCCTGTCCTTCAGCAGCGCGACGCTGACGGATTTTGCAATTATCGGAATTGATGCGTGCGCCGGACTCGGCCTAGCGCTTTGGATGTTTGCAACGGCAGGATCAATTTGGACGATTGCGATCGGCGCCTTCACCGCGATGCTGCCGGACGCCTTGCAATTCGTTCACACCCTTTACCCTCGTGGCTTACTTCGCGCGCTCCAACGCTTTCATTGGTGGATACACTCTAAGCGCGCGTTGACGGGATTATTTGGCGTGGGTTCGCAACTCGCATTTGCCGGAATGATTGCTGCACTTGCGAAAAGCTTCCATTAAATCCGGCAGTGACTGTCAGCCGCGCTACCCAACTAAGAATGCGGGTTCTCTTAGATCTAAGCGGACAGGCGCTTCATCAACCTTTCGGTTTCCGTCAAAGTAGACCCGTCGGTTCGATCCCTGTAGGACCGCGAACTCATCAGGGAGAAGCGCGCAGGCTTTTTAGCAGCGATGCGCGTTGGGAGTCCCGGGCACGTCGTTGAGGGGAAGGCCACGTACGACCACCTCAGTCCGCCGACCCATTGGGGCAACTCTTGGGGAATGGCCGAGCCGGCGGACTTTCGGGCGGAACTGAGAGTTGCGCCCTCCAATGCTATTTAAACAGGGCCGCATGTCAAACAGCGATATTCGGGAGAAAAAGCGAGAATTAGGTCGGGATAGTTTCTGTTGATTGTTATTTTCATTGGATTGAGCTTGTCAAAGTCAGGCAAGGACCGAGCGTGCCTTGAACGTGATCGCCCCTCGTTGCTCGAGCGCAGAACAGAGGAAACGGGAACATGACCAGTCGAAATGTCTCTCACACGGTCTGCCCGGCATGCCAATCCGCTTACCTGCGTTGCCAGGTCTGAGACGGGGCAGTTCTCATGTACCGCTTGTGGCGAGATCATCGCCCGGTGGCATACGCCATACGTGCCCATTTACATCATAAGCGACCGGGCCCCCTTACTGCCGACAAAGACCGTCGAGCCTCCGCGTAACACAAAGTTCGTTTTTGCGGAGGCTATAGTGAACGAGATTTGCGAACCGAAAACTGAACCACCGATTTTCTACTAGCTCGGTCCGTCAAAATTTTAGCGCCCCTCATAACCCGGAGCATTCATCGAAGGCCGACCGCGGTCTCGCGCTCAACACCGTTAGCAAACCAACTTCAAGGCCAAGCCCTGAGACCACCGCGAAGATTATCTGCCTAAAGCTTCCGTGGCCTTAGCTCCGCTGCCTTCGTCCCAAGCGCGTGAGAAGCCCGTCGATCATCGGCCAGAACAACAGCATGATCGCCAGCGTGGTGATCGAGCCGACCAGGCCGTTCGACCAGAACACCTTGAGGTCGCCGCCGGAGCCGATCATCGACAGGCGGAAGGCATCCTCGGCACGGTTGCCGAGCACGAGCGCGAGGGTGAACGGGGCCAACGGAATGCCGATCTTCTTGAAGACGTAGCCGACGATGCCGAAGCCCAGCATCAGCCAGATGTCGAACATCGCGTTCTGGATCGCGTAGGCGCCGATCGCGCAGGACACCACGATCATTGGCGCCACCGCGGCAAACGGCACGCGCAGGATCGAGGCGAAGATCGGCACCGTCGTCAGCACCAGCACGAGGCCGACGACATTGCCGAGATACATCGAGGCGATCAGGCCCCAGACGAAGTCCTTGTGCTCGACGAACAGCAGCGGCCCCGGATTGAGCCCCCACACCATCAGGCCGCCGAGCAGGATCGCCGCGGTGCCGGAGCCGGGAATGCCGAGTGCCAGCATCGGCAGCAGCGCGGAGGTACCTGACGCATGCGCCGCCGTCTCAGGGGCGAACACGCCCTCGATGCGGCCCTTGCCGAAACTTTCGGGATCCTTGGCGAAGCGCTTGGCGAGGTTGTAGCCCATGAAGGAGGCCGCGATCGCGCCGCCAGGGGTGATGCCGAGCCAGCAGCCGATGAAGGAGGAGCGCAGCAGCGTGGCCCAGTATTTCGGCAGATCCTTCCAGACGCCGAGCACGACGCGGAGCGAAATGCTGGCGGCGTGCCCGCGCAGCGCCAGTCGCTCCTCCATCGTCAGCAAGATCTCGCTGATGCCGAACAGGCCGATCACGGCGACCAGGAAGTTGATGCCGCGGAGCAGCTCCGGCGAGCCGAAGGTCATGCGGAGATTGCCCGACACGGTATCCATGCCGATGCCGGCGAGCAGCAGCCCCAGCGACATCGAGATGACCGTCTTGTGCTTGGCCTCGCGCCCCAATCCGACGAACGAGCAGAATGTTAGCAGATAAACCGCGAAAAACTCAGGCGGGCCGAACTTCAGCGCAAAGGACGAGATCATCGGCGCGAGGAACGTGATCAGCAGCACCGCCACCAGCGAGCCGATGAAGGAGGAGGTGAACGCCGCGGTCAGCGCCTCCGCGGCCCTGCCCTGCTGCGCCATCGGATAGCCGTCGAAAGTGGTCGCGACCGACCAGGCTTCGCCGGGGATGTTGAACAGGATCGAGGTGATCGCGCCGCCGAACAGCGCGCCCCAATAGATGCAGGACAGCATCACGATCGCCGAAGTCGGATCCATCGTGAAGGTGAGCGGCAGCAGGATCGCAACGCCGTTGGGGCCACCGAGGCCCGGCAGCACGCCGACGAAGATGCCGAGCACCAGCCCGACCATCATCAGCACGAGCGTCTTCCACGTCAGCAGGACGGCAAAGCCGTGAAGCAGGAGACCGAAAGCTTCCATCGCGGGACCGCCTAGCGGCCGAAGGCCGCTTCGAGCGGCCCTTTCGGCATGATGACGTCGAAGGCGACATCGAATGTGACGAACATGATCGCCGTGAACACAAGAGCGGTGAGCAGCGACTTCCACAGCGCGATCTTGCCGACGAAGCGCATGAAGCCCGAGATCAGGAGGAAGCTCGCGACATAGAGGCCGAGGAACTGCATCACGAGGCAGAACAGCAGCGTCGGCACGAACACCGCCATGACGCGGCGGGCCTGCGCGCGCGTGACGAAGGTTCCGGACGCCGCATGCCGCGCCAGCAGCGCCACGATCAGGCCGTAGAGGCTGCCGCCGCCGAGGATGACCGAGAGATAGAAAGGAAAATAACCGGGTTCGGGCCCGGTCGAATCCCAGGACGCGCCGGTGCGCCAATTGTCGTAGCCGAGCGTGACGGCCAGCGCGAGCAGCAGGAGACAGACGACGATCTCGATCGTGCCGGACGAGACGACGGAAGGCGAGTCGTCTTCAGGCGCGGTCGGATCGTCAACGACGATTTCAAGTTCGGTTTGGGACATGCTCTGTTTGGGCCAGAGTGCGTTCAATTCCCCCGCTCCCGGCGTGCGGGGAGAGGGTTGGGGTGAGGGGGAGTCTCCACAGGGACCGTGAGAGTCGGACTCGCGGAGAGAGCCCCTCACCCCAGCCCTCTCCCCGTAAGGACGGGGAGAGGGAGAAGAGGGAGAGAGAGACGACTACTTCGCGACGAATCCGGCTTCGGTCATCAGCGACTTGTTGATGGCATCGTCCTCCTCGAGGAACTGCACCATGTCCTTGCCGGTGAGGAAGATCGGCTTCAGCGCCTGCTTCTCCATGTAGTCCTTGTACTCGGCAGTCTGCGTCACCTTGTGGAACAGCTCGACATAGAACGCCTGCTGCTCGGCCGTCACCTTGCCGGGCAGGAACATCGCGCGCAGCATCAGATATTGCACGTCGACCCCCTCCTCCTTGCAGGTGGGGATATCGGCCCAGGACTGGGTGTCCGTCACCTTGCTGGTGTAGGAGATGCGCTCCTTGTCGAACACGCAGAGCGGACGCACCTGGCCGGCGCGCCAGACTTCGAGATTTTCGGATGGATTGTTGACGTTGGCTTCGGTGTGGTTGCCGACCAGCTGGGTCGCGGCCTCTCCGCCGGACTTGTACGGCAGATAGGAGAATTTTGCGCCGGTCTTCTGCTCGAGGAAGACCGTCAACACATGATCCTCGCGCTTGGAGCCGGTGCCACCCATCTTGAACGGCGCGCTCGCCGCCTTCGCGGCCGCGACGAACTCCTTCACCGTCTTGGGGCCGGCGCTGTTGTCCCAGAGCACGAACTGGTCGAGCGCGACCACCGAAACCGGGGTCAGCTCACGCCAGTTGAAGGGGATCTTAGCCGACAGCGGCAGCATGTAGATCAGCGAATAGGCGATCAGCACCTTGTTCGGATCGCCCTCGCTGGACTTCATGTACATCAGCGCTTCCGCACCCGAGGCGCCCCCCTTGAGCGAGACGACGATCGGCTGCTTCATCAGATTGTTCTTCTGGATCGCGGCCTGCATCATCCGCGCCATCTGGTCGGAGGCGCCGCCCGCACCCGCCGCCACCACGATCTCGACCGGCTTTGCCGGCTCCCAGCCGGCGAATGCCGGGGTGCCGCACAGCGCGACTGTCAGCGCAATCGCGGCCTTCATTCCATGTCCCACGGGCGTCTTCCCTATGTTCTTGTTCGGATTGGAAATTCGGAGATGAATTCAAAGACCATTGTGCTGGCGAATCCGGCCAAGTTCAAGCCATCCGACGCCATCCCCGTTATGACTTTGGAATGAGATCTGAAATGAGACAAGCCTCGCCCTCCTAAGCTACAAGCGATCCGCGGGGCTCATAGACTCGGAGCAAGCAATCAGTGGCCCTGATCAGGGCCTAAAGTTATAAGGAACGGGCCCCTTCGATTAAGTGAAATTTCCGAAAATGCAAAAAAGCTAAAAGTAGGAAAGCTAAGAGTGACGAGTGATGCCGCGCCTGCTCTACATCAACGAAAAATTTGGCCACGATGCGACCATCATACTGGAGAGCGGAGACGCCTGCTGGATCTCGGTGGGCAAGAAGGGCGTATTGGTGCGTTCGCACAAGCATAACTTTTGGGGCGGATTGCTGGGAGGCCTCTGTGGTCCGAAGCTCTACCAGGAACGAAATATCTACCAGGCACTAAGTGTCGCCCAAGCTCTCGCGTCAACGTTTCCGCCGGTTCCACAAATTCGGTGCAGAGACATGATGCTGAGGGCATTTTGTACAGCAGTCTGGCAGTGCTCGTCACCAGAACGTGTCAAGGCCATACTAAATGATCCGGAGTTGCTCGCCGCGTAATTGCTTCGCTTCACCGAGCCCATTTTGCGGCCACGCCGCGCTTGCAATTTTCTGATCTGACCATATTGCTGAAGTATGAATACGCGTAGAAAAGTAAGTTTGGACCTCGACCACGCGCGGCGGAGAACGCGGTGGAAAGTCCAGTGGGGAGTTCCCGCCCGAGCCGCTGGCGGCGCTGCAAGGGCAGCCGCCCTATCACATGACGAGCGCAGGGAAATAGCTCGGAAGGCCGCTAAAGCCCGCTGGGCGAGACACTTGCCGCAAGCGACGCATGAAGGAGTCCTTCAATTCGGAACCATCGAGATCGAGGTTGCGGTCCTCGACAACGGGCAGCGCGTGATCACTCAGAGTGGCTTCATGGTGGGCCTAGGCCGCATTCGCCCGCCCAAAGGACGTCAGTATTACAGGAGCGGCCCCAATCTCCCTGCTTTTTTGACAGTGCAGAGTCTCAAGCCTTTTATCGGCGAAGACCTTTTCGCGATGGCCGACCAGATCGAATTCCGCACCAAGCAGGGCGTTAAGGCGTTCGGGTACGCGCCGAACTTCCTCCCAAAGGTCTGCGATGTCTTTGCGCGCGCACAACATGCTGGAGTCCTAAAAGCCACTCAGCACGACATCGCCAACCGCGCCCAAATTATCGCTAAGCAGCTCGCACGCTCATGCACGAAGCGTCTCATAGATGAAGCGACGAGTTACCAAGAAATTCGCGAGACACAGACGCAGCAGAATACTTATCGGCGCGAGGAATGAAGCAAAGCTCCCCCACAGGTTCCGCGGCATCAATCTAGGATAGGACTTATTTAGTTTAGCGCTGAGCCATAGCCTGATTAGCGAACTGGAAGAGCGAGGCAGTTGGCGGTAAATTTGCCGTAGCGCGTCGCTATCCGATGATGTTGCTCGATCCGTTGAAGAACCGCTCAATTGATTGCCACCGCTATAAGGACCACGCATGAGCTTCCTTCAAGGCGTCCTTATTGATTTAATGCTGGCCGGCGCTGATACAGCCGTGTTCGCTAAGGGTGCGTCGCAGGATCCAAAACCTAAATCGCAATGCCTCGTGAATGCTTCCGAACTGCCGTCGGGAGCACCAAAGGTCATGTGTCCAACCCGCAGCTCACCGGGAGGCTTTTGCGTCTGTCCAAGATTCACTAAGGACGGCGAGGCGGACGGACACTTTGTTGGGACGGCAAGATAGCCAACCGCCTCCAAGGCAATGAACGCGCTCGGCGTTAAATTGGTGGCCGAGCCTATCGACGACCAGCAGAAGGTGGCTTGATTGCGCCGCACTACTCTCCCGCCTGCCACCGGCCGGAGACATCGAGGATTATCCTAACGCCCGCGCCTTGTCCGGCAAAAGCGGCTTGATCAAACGGTAGTGCCACTTTTGGTTTCCAATACAGCAGCGGCGGCGGCGCGGACCAATGCTGAATCCCACGCCGCCGCGCAATCGGCTCTGCCGAAAATGCCTCCTTCAACGCGAAGTGACATCGAAAAAATAACCACTCTTCAGGAACTCGAAGTCGTCATCCTTTGTCGAATAAAGCGCATACCGGTGCTCAATTAGCGCCCGCGACCGGCAGTCATTATCCTCTAGGCTGCAAGTTACAGCAAAGCCGCCGACCAACAGTTCTTTTGCTACGTCACGACGAACATACATTCGTATGTTGTCAATGATGAGGGGTTCATATGACCGAGTAAACGACGCTAGCTTGTAGAGCATTGGAATCTCTGCCCACATCTCATGCGCCTCGATTACCTCGGGGGGCTCGGTAGATATGACGTCGTCTAGTGCGCCGTACCCTTGATGGGCAAGGATTCGGTTCGCGAGAAGGCCTAAATCCACGATCCTCACGCGTGAGCAACAAAGGCCGACACCACCCACGTCGGGCGTCAGAAAGCTAATACTCGCCCTGCCTGTCAATTCCCGGATCCGATCCACGGCAAGTCCGGTGAGCCGGTAGGATGCGGGCGTTACACCGAATGGAGCAGACTGTGCCTGCGATCTGATTGTCAGATAAGCTTGCGAGAGCGGCGGCTTGGCGCTTGACCACCAGCTGACTACAACCGTTACTATTGCGGCAATCAAAACATATGAGCGTTGCAGTTCACTGCGAAACAACTCGAGTTTCTTAGACCAAAACCCGAGTAAAAGAAGTGCAAACGGGAAAGCGAGCGTTTGCATTCGCCCCACGTAACCCCAATTAGTCCCTATTGCAGAGTTGAATGCAATTACTCCGAACATGGGGGCAAAGAGATATAGCGACTTGGTGAATAGCTCCGTTCGCTGATTAAACGCGTCTAAAAAGCAAGCAAAGTGCAAATACGCTATGATAGCTATAGACGAGAACAACAGTGGCATCGCCCTTACGACCTCGAATGCCGCAGAGACCTTTTTGACTAACTCCCTTAGGTTGTCTTCGTGGTAGGGAGGCTGCATTTTGGCGTAGATGGTGTTAGGAACCCAATCCGAGAAAAGCCAGAGCCGCAGGGCCTCTGTCCCACCCAGCACTGCCGTGCCCGTAAGCGCCAGGATCACGAAGTCTTTGGTCCGGCGCTCGTATAAAAGCGGTGCAAGGATGAATGCGTAGTAGACCAATGCCTCAAAACGAGTAAGGAGGAACACACTCCCGAAGGCTGCAGCCTGCAACAGATTTGGACGAAAATATAAATTCCGCACGACCCCAACCCCCGTGAAACACAAGAGCGGCATTTCCATTCCGTTCGCGATTTCGCTCAAAGACATTCCGAGAGCAGCGTAGGTCGAGAGCAACAGGGTCGAGGCGAACTTATCGAGTTTAAGATCCTTGGTTAGCAACCAGATCTGAAGGATTGAAAGGCAGAAGAAGAGCCCCGTCATGCCCTGAGCAACGGCGATGGCAGTAGCAAAGCTCGGCTGGAACAGGGCGACGAACGAATTAATTAGGAACCACGCGATAGTGGAAAACCCCTCCACCTGTTCCGAAAGCGGCGTCAGTGCGATGCGGCCGGTCGCAGCGAAGGTCTTCGAGTAAGCGAGTGTGATCGCGCCGTCGTCCCATCCCCGTGTTCCGACTAAGAGGACTACAGCCATCGTGATCGCCACCTGCATTGCGATCGGCACTGCGATCGCAATTTTAGTGTTCAAGTTTCGAATCTCACGGTTCATCTCACGCCTGCCATGTCATCGAAAGAGGATCATTGAGGCAGTCCAGGACTAGCGCAGACGATCATGCTGGCGGGGCTCTTTATGGCACCGGCATAACAAGTTAGAGACTTTTTCACCATGAGACCTCAACGTCCATTTAAGTTGGCAGCGGGGGTGCGGATTGGCGATGAACCGAGATCTCAAGGAGTTTCATCGTCTCGAACGATTTTGCTTAGAGCTTGCGGCCGAGGCTTCCGATGATATTGAGCGGGCCGGACTATTGACAGTTGCTGGCGATCTTCGAATAGCGTCAGCAGGTTTGTCCCCCACGGCCCCGTCCCAAGAGCAACACTGACAGGTTCTCGCTAATGACGGACTAAGATCGTGGCGAGGCTGGCGCGCGATATGCTTAGGTTCAGCCGCCCCGCCGATCGTGCGGAACGACGCGGTATCGGCCGCAGGGGCCGTTCTTGTCCGACCTTTGCGGCCTTTCTGCTTGTCAGCAGACCTGTGTGAGTTTTGACACACATTCGGGAATATTCGGCAACAACGGAACGGTTGGCGTCGTGCTTTGGATTCGGTGAAGGCCTCAGTCCCATGAGGCAATAGCCTGTCCGGAGGCCCCAGCATCATGCCCCCCGGCCCGATGCTCGGGCCGCCACGGAGCGTGGGGGCTATTTGCAGGCTGGCGTATCTGGCCGCTGTTGAACATAGAATGCGAAAACTGATTTATTGCGGCCGTCGTGCTTCCATGTCCTTTTCAAATATCTGGCTTGGCTGGGGATAAGCAGACATACGCGGCGGCTCACCGGTAGCCCCTGAGATCAGGCGAAGGCCCTTGCGACCGGCGCGGCCTTCAATCCACACGAGGACGCGCAACTGATGCTCACGGGCGACCTGCATCAACGCATCTTCCACGGCCGCACGCGGGGGCGTGAGGACCATGAAGGCGGCCCAATGCGAACTGCGTCCCCGCTTCCGGCCAACTTAAACGATCATCAGTTCCACCAAAGCTTTGCTAACCAAACAATTCTTCTGAGAGAAATTGCACATGGCAGAACCGCTCCTTATGAAACTGGAAATGATTGCTCCTTTAGGTTGAAAGCAAAATGAAGTCGCAACGCCCTTCAAAGACTTCAAAAGCAAAAGCGATCGCGTGAAAAAAGAGACTATTGGCACGTCGGCCGATCCCGGCCTCTGCATCAGGCCTAACGAGACGTTGCACACGTACTCGCCGCTTGCCATCGGCCTAGTGATGGGGGCCGGGTTTGCAGGCCTTGGGCTCCGTTACTTCGCCCGGGAGCACGCCACCGACGACGCCATTCAGTTCCTGATCCCGTGGTATGCCTTTGCTCGAGATCACGGTAATGCTGCACTGGCCGAACCTTTCACCAACTACACCCCGGTTTATAGCTATCTCCTGCTGATCGCCGCCCATTTTGATTGGCTGGGACAGCCACTGTCGCTCGTGAAAGCGATCTCGGGAGTATTCGAGCTGGGCTGTGCGCTCGTCGTCGCCCAGATGGTCTGGCGAGCGACAAAGGTACCGTTGCGCGCGTGCGTGGCCTTCTGCGCGGTTTGGCTTGCACCTACGGTGATCTTCAATGGCGCATTGTGGGGGCAGGCCGATTCGATCTGGACCTTCTTCACCCTGGTTTCCGTGGCGCTTTTCATGCGGGACCGAAATGGCGTTGCGCCATTTGCGATGGCGTTTTCTGTGAAGGCTCAGGGCGTGTTCCTGGGACCCTTCGTGCTCGGCATGATGTTGCGCCGCCGGATCCACCTGGCGTGGCTAGCTACCGTTCCCGGGATCTACGTGGTTCTCGCGATACCGGTTCTCGTCGCCGGCAGATCGTTAGTCTCCGTGTTTGCGGTCTATTTGGACCAAGCTCACACATTCAATCGCCTCACCATGAACGCAGCGAACATCTGGGTGTTGGCTGGAGGAATGCCGTACGCGATCGGGGTCGCCGTCGGCATGGTGCTCGCGGCGGCGAGCGGACTCGCCTTATCGATTTTCATCGCGCGCTCTCAACGGGCGGGGCCGGAGTTTATTCTGCTGGCCGCATGTGTATCGCTTATGCTCATGCCGTATTTGCTCCCGAAGATGCACGAGCGGTACTTCTACGCGTTTGAGCTTGCGTCGATCGCACTGGCCTGCCTCAATCCGCGCTATTTGCCCTTCGCGGTGATTGCTCAGGTCGACGGCGTGTTATCCTATCTCGCGTTTGAAACCGGAATCGTCCTGGGGGTGCTGCCGGCGGCACTCTGCAACAGCCTTCTCGCGTACTACCTCGCGCTTGATCTTTGGCGGAGCGAACGTCGATTTCGCCTACCGAAGCTAGCCTGGGTCGGCTTCATCGTGTCGGCCGCGGGATTGTTCTCCTATCTGGTCTTCGAAGGACCCGGCTGGGACATATCCCCCGTGTACCTGCTCGCCACGGGTCTCGTCACGGCTGCGGCGCTGCGGCTCCTCAAAGACTCGCAACAGGCGCCCACCAGCGGTCAAGAAGCAGCAACGCTCTGATTGAGCAGAAAATTTCTGCTTAGATCTCAAAGCCGACGTCTGCGCCTTTACGAGTACACGCCCTAATATGGCGCAGCCGGCCAACAACGCGGGCTACTTGCCCTTCCAGTTCGGCGTACGCTTGTTGAGGAAGGCGTCCATGCCCTCGCGAAAATCTTCGCTCATATAGGCCTTCAGGATCAAGTCCTCGCCCTCTTCGCGCGACAGCGTGCGGCGGATGCGGCGCACCGCTTCCTTGGTCGCTTCCAGCGTGAGCGGCGCGTGGCTGGCGACGAGCTTTGCGGTCTCGTCGGCGCGGCGCTGCAGCGTCTCGACGTCGGGCACGACCTCATTGAGGAGGCCAAGCGCCAGCGCCTCCGGCGCCTCGACGAGCCGCGCCTTGAAGATCAGATCCTTGGTGCGGGCGGGACCCACCAGCGCCACGACGCGGCTGATGTTGGACATCGACAGGCAGTTGCCGAGCGTGCGCGCGATCGGAAAGCCCATCCGCGTCGTCTCGGTGCCGATGCGCAGGTCGCAGCAGGCCGCGATGCCGGCGCCGCCGCCGGTGCAGGCGCCGGCGATGGCCGCGATCACGGGGACGCGGCACTGCTCGAGCGTGCCGAGCACGCGGTCGATGCGGACCTCGTAGTCGAGTGCGTCCTGCGCGGTCTTGAACGCACGGAACTGGGAAATGTCGGTGCCGGAGGCAAACGCCTTGTCGCCGGCGCCGGTCAGGATCAGCGCCTTGATCGAACGGTCCGCGTTGATCTCCTGGCAGATCTCCGCCATGCGATCATACATGGCGAAGGTCATTGCGTTGCGCGCCTGCGGGCGGTTGAAGGTGATCCGCGCGATGCCGTCCGTGACGGAGTAGAGCAGGTCTTCGTTGGCAGTCGTCGGTGCGTTCATCGCGCGCTCTCTTCTCTTAAGTTCGTCGAGGCCTGCCGAGGCGTTAAGCCACCTGAGCCTTGGTCATCGGCACCGCGTCGCGTCCCTTCAGGACGTCCATGGCCGCCAACACGCCGCCGCTCCGGTGCGGAATTTTTGCCAGATCCAGGCCCATCTCGACGCCGGCGAGCGTACCCATCAGCATCAGATCGTTGAAGTGGCCGATATGACCGATGCGGAAGACCTTGCCCTTGACCTTGTTCAGGCCGGTGCCGAGCGACATGTCGAAGTTCTCCAGCACAACCTTGCGGAAGGCGTCGGCGTCGTGGCTATCAGGCACGCGCACGCCGGTCAGCGCCGGCGAGTGTGCAGCCGGGTCGGCGCACTGCGTCTCCAGGCCCCAGACCTTGATCGCGGCGCGTGTCGCCGCGCTGTGGCGCTTGTGGCGGGTCCAGACGTTCTCCAGCCCCTCCTCTTCCAGCATCTTGACCGCTTCGCGCAGGCCGTAGAGCAGGTTGGTGGCGGGCGTATAGGGGAAGGTGCCGAGCTTGTTGAAGTTGATGACCTCCTGCCAATCCCAGTAGGAGCGCATGCCGGGGTTGGCCTTGGCCACGGCCAGCGCTTTCTCCGAGACGGCGTTGAAGCCGAGGCCGGGCGGCAGCATCAGGCCCTTCTGGGAGCCGGCGACCGAGACGTCGATGCCCCAGGCGTCGTGCTCATATTCCATCGAGCCGAGGCCGGAGATGGTATCGACCATCAGCAGCGCCGGATGCTTGACGCGGTCGAGCAGCTTGCGCACCTCCAGTGGCGGCGTCACGCAGCCGGTCGAGGTCTCGTTGTGCACGACGCAGACGGCCTTGATCGCGTGCTGCTTGTCGGCGACGAGGCGCTTCTCGATCTCGGCGAGGTCGGCGCCGTGACGCCAGTCGCTCGGAATGAAGTCGACGTCGAACTTGAACTTGTCGGCGATGCCGCGCCACAGCACGGCGAACTGGCCGGTCTCGCACATCAGGAGCTTGTCGCCGGGCGCGAACACGTTGACCATCGCCGCTTCCCAGGCGCCGGTGCCGGACGAGGGGAAAATGATCACGGGCTGCTTGGTGCGGAACACCCGCTGCATCGAGGCAAGAACCGCAAAACCGAGCTCGGCGAACTCCGGACCGCGATGGTCCAGCGTCGGCATGTCCATCGCCCGCAGCACCCGGTCGGGCACGTTCGTCGGTCCTGGAATCTGTAAGAAATGCCTTCCAGTGTGCACGGTCATCGGCGTCCTTCCCGGTCTTTGAGGCTTGTCTCGACGTGAGCGTCGGGGGCCCGAATTCGGGGCTCCCGCGAGCCGCTCGCATATCACTATTCGCCGGGCTTGTCCCTCGCCCGGCGAGGTCCGTCAATGCCCAAGAAGCAAGGCTCGCTTGCCAAGGGCCGTGACGGGAGGCAAGACGGTGCCGGCGAACAGGCGAAAGCGGACCATGGCGGCGGAAGTGGCTGGAAAATCACTGGAATCGGCTCAAAAGGGCGGCCTGGCGGCACGCCTGGCCCGGGAAATCACCGGCGATGTCCTGTTCGACCGCTTCAGCCGTGGCCGCTACGCCACCGACGCCTCGTTCTACCAGATCGTGCCGGCCGGCGTGGTCGTACCCAAGACCATGGACGAGGCCTTGCTGGCGCTGGCGATCGCCCGCGACGAGGGCCGCAAGGTCACCCCGCGCGGCGGCGGCACCTCGCAATGCGGCCAGACCGTCAATGACGGGATCGTGGTCGATCTATCGAAACACCTGAACCGCATCCTCTCGCTCGACGTCGAAGGCCGCACCTGCGTGGTCGAGCCCGGCATCGTGCTCGACGATCTCAACCGCCAGCTCAAAAAACATGGCCTGTGGTTCCCGGTCGACGTCTCCACGGCCTCGCGCGCCACCATCGGCGGCATGGCCGGCAACAATTCCTGCGGCGGACGCAGCTTGCGCTACGGCACCATGCGCGACAACACACTGTCGATGGAGGCCGCCCTCGCCGACGGCACGCTGAGCCGTTACGGCGAGGTCTCGCGCGATCTCTCCGATCTCGACGCCGGCAACAGCGCACGCGCCCTATTCCGCGACATGCTCGATCTCGGCACGCGCGAGGCCGATGAGATCGCCGCGCGCTTTCCCAAAGTGCAGCGCCGCGTCGGCGGCTACAATCTCGATGCGCTGGTGCCGCGCAATGCGCGCAACAACATGGCGCACCTCCTGGTCGGCTCCGAGGGCACGTTGGCCTTCACCACCAAAGTCGAGCTGAAGCTGTGGCCCGTGATCCGCAACAAGGCGCTGGGCGTCTGCCATTTCGGCAGCTTCTACGAGGCGATGGATGCGGCCCAGCATCTCGTCAAGCTGAAGCCGATCGCGGTCGAGCTGGTCGACCGCACCATGCTCGCGCTCGGCCGCGAGATCGCGATGTTCCGCCCCATTATCTCCACCGCGATCAAGGGCGATCCGGACGCCGTGCTGGTGGTCGAGTTCGCCGAGGAGGACCAGGCCGATAATCTTGTGCGCCTGAAACAGCTCGGTGAGCTCATGGGCGATCTCGGCTTCGGCTGGACCAACGACAAACGCAAATGGGGCGGCGTGGTCGAAATCACCGAGCCTGGATTGCAGAGCGGCATCGCCGATTTCCGCGCCGCCGGCCTCAACGTCATGATGTCGATGAAGCAGGAGGGCAAGCCGGTCTCTTTCGTCGAGGATTGCGCGGTGCCGCTGCCGCACCTCGCCGACTACACCGCACGACTGAACGAGGTGTTTGCGAAGCACGGCACCAGCGGCACGATGTATGCGCACGCCTCCGAGGGCTGCCTGCACGTGCGCCCGGTGCTGAATTTGAAGCTGGAGAAGGACGTCAAGGCGATGCGCGCCATCGCCGAAGAGGCCTTCGCGCTGGTGCGCGAGTACAAGGGCTCGCATTCCGGCGAGCATGGCGACGGCTTGGTGCGCTCCGAGTTTCACGAGACGATGTTCGGCGAACGCCTCGTTGCCGACTTCCGCGAGGTGAAGCAGCGCTTCGATGCCGATGGCACGCTCAATCCAGGCAAGATCGTCGACGCACCGAAGATGGACGACCGCTCGCTGTTCCGCTTCAAGCCCGACTATCGCGTCGGCGAGCTGAAGACGAAGCTCGACTGGTCGGCTTATCCCGGCGCGGGCGGCGGCTTCCAGGGCGCGGTCGAGATGTGCAACAACAACGGCGCCTGCCGAAAGCTCGAGGGCGGCGTGATGTGCCCGTCCTACCGCGCCACGCGCAACGAGAAGGATGTCACGCGCGGGCGTGCCAACACGCTGCGGCTCGCGATCTCCGGCCAGCTCGGCCCCGGCGCGCTGTCTTCCGACGAGATGATGGATACGCTGAAACTCTGCGTCTCCTGCAAGGCCTGCCGCCACGAATGCCCGACCGGCGTCGACATGGCCAAGATGAAGATCGAGGTGCTGGCCGCGCGTGCCGCCTCGCACGGCCTGAGATTGCGCGACCGCCTGGTCGGTTATCTCCCGCGCTATGCCGGCTTTGCATCGCGACTGGCGCCGCTGGCCAATTTGCGCAACCGCAGCCCGCTGCTCCGAAAGCTGTTCGAACGCTTTGCCGGCATCAGCGCGCGCCGCGCCCTGCCCGCCTTCCGCAGCGACGTTTTTGCGCCAGCGGCTGACGTGGTCGGGCCCGTTGATGGCCGTGAGGTCGTGCTGTTCGCCGACACCTTCAATCGCATCTATGAGCGCGAGAACCTCGATGCCGCCTTGCGCGTGCTCACGGCCGGCGGTTATCGCGTGCATCTGCCGAAGGCGCTGAGCGGCAGCCGCCCGCTGTGCTGCGGCCGCACCTTCCTCTCCGCCGGCCTCGTCGATGAAGCCAGGGTCGAGCTCGATCGGCTGGTCGCTGCCTTTGCGCCCTTTGCCGCGCGCGGCGTGCCGATCGTCGGCCTCGAGCCGAGCTGCCTGTTGACGCTGCGCGACGAGCTCGCCTCGCTGCGCAAGGACAACGACGCCAAGGCGGTCGGCGCGCACGCGCTGACCTTCGAGGAATTTCTGGTGCGCGAGGCCGAGGCTGGCCGGCTGCAATTGCCCCTCGGCACCGTCGCTGAGAAGGCCGTCGTGCACGGCCATTGCCATCAAAAATCCTTCGGCGCCTTCAAGCCGGTCGAGCAGGTGCTGCGCCTCGTCCCGGGCCTTGCGGTCGAGACCATCGAATCGAGCTGCTGCGGCATGGCCGGCGCGTTCGGCTATGGCGCCGACACCTATGATGCCTCGATCGAGATGGCCGAGCTGTCGCTGCTGCCCGCCGTGCGGCGCGCAGACCCGACGACGCTGGTCGTTGCCGACGGCACCTCCTGCCGCCACCAGATCCACGACGGCGCCCAGCGCGAGGCGCTTCACGTCGCGCGCGTGCTGGCGATGAGCCTCGATCGTACTGAGACCAATTCCACCTCAACTGCTGCAAAGGAAACCAGCCATGGCTGACCTCACCCTCGACACCGCCCGCAAGATCCTCGACGCCGTCTTCGCGAAGGCCAGCGAACTCAAGCTGAAGCCGCTGGTCGTCACCATCCTCGACGCGCGCGGCGTGCTCAAGCTCGCCGCGGCGCAGGACGGCACCAGCCTCATGCGCGGCGAGATCGCGCATGGCAAGGCCTATGGCGCACTCGCCATGGGCATGGGCTCGCGGGCGCTGTTCCAGCGCGCCCAGGAGCAGGCCTTTTTCATCGACGCCGTGAACACCATCGCCAAGGGCGCGCTGGTGCCCGTGCCCGGCGGCGTCCTGATCATGGATGGTGCAACGCTGCTCGGCGCCGTCGGCGTGTCCGGCGATACGTCCGATAATGACGAGGCCTGCGCGGTGGCCGGCATCGAAGCCGCCCGGTTGAAGGCCAACGCGGGCTGAGCGATGCGGCCACGACCGCCCGTCGCCATCGGCGGGCGGCTCCCGATCAATTTTTGGAGAACAATACCATGCAAAGGACCGACGGGCACGACTTCGCGCGCTGCGGATTTAGCGAAATAATTTACGCGTCGGGCAAAACACCTGTAAGAATCTATGATCCGGCAATTAGACCCGATGCGTAGCGCGGCCATCAAAGGACGCCGCGCTGCAAACCGGATCACGCCGAAGATCAGGAGCCCACGTCCTCGCTCTCGATGGTGATACGGGGCTGAGTGGTGTGGATCTGCGGGTGCCAGCTCATCTTTGTCAGCGAGTAATAGGCCTTCAGCACCACGAACGCGTATCTGCATCGTCACCACTTTCTTGCGCTTGTCCGGATGCGGCTTGATCGGATAGCCGTCGGTATCCGGTAGACCACCGGCTTGGCGACCAGCCTCACGTCGTCGGGGCCGGCGAGCTTGTTGCCGCCGGCACGAATTTCCAGCCCGTCACGCAGCTTGTTCCGGATCGCATCTTCGACCGCCTTTGAGGTCAGCATGGTCGAAAGCGCGGCCGATCCGTGCCGGAGCGGCTGCTCGATTTTTCGGACATTATCGCCATAGAGGGGCAGAGCCGTGCGCGTTCCCGTGCCTGTGATCGGATCGTACCCCTCGGTCGGGGGCGTGCCGCACCCGGTACTGGTAGGAATCGGCCGGGAAGAAGTCGCGGAACACGATATGCGGGAACGGAAGGGCGAAATGATCCGCCGCCTCAATGCTCGCAACCGCATGCGCGGTGAGCTCATCGGCCAGATTGGCCTCCGCATGCGCCGTCATGACATCCCCCGAAACACGTTGAAGGCAAGACTCGTTTGTATTCATCCTTGGATGAAAAAGACCAGGTGCACTGCGACATTGCGGGCGAGAACGCGATCACAATCTCATCGCACTACCTAGTTGGAGAGATTCGAGTGCGGCCCAGCCTTCCCGCAATGCTCAGTCTTATTGCTTTCAGCAATCTGTACTGGTTTGGCAGCTGCCGGATCTCGCAGTTCGGCTGGCAGCTTCTGGCGAAGTCGCACCGGGCCTGCGCCACGAACACGCTTCACGGCCGATGTCAACCCGGCCTGTGCCTCTGCCATCTGCGAGCGCGCCGATGTTTAGGTAAGTGCTCCTTGTCGAGTAATGGCATCCCGAGCCCGCCGGATTCTTAGGGCGAACAGAAGCTGGTGTTTGATGACGAGAAATCGACCTTAGAGCCTCAATAAATCAGCGAGCAATTTTATTAGTCTGAAGAATTTCTATCGCGCGGGCATTATGCCGGCGTTATGAGGGTGCGATCGGATTTTCGCGAGTTCACTCAGACACTTGCGAGGCAGGAATTAGGTCATCAAATGCGCAAGAAAATTACTCGAAATCCTGATTTCACGTGAATGAGGCGCAGGGCTGAGCTTCCATCTCGGCGCTATCGACCTGCGCTCGGGTCGGCGAAGCGCCGGCCGGCGATTGCGTCGCTGCTGCCGCCGGTCGCGAGTTCAAAGGCTTGCGATCGCGCACGATCCCTAAGAGGCGGATATATCGATGATCCTAGCGGCTGTCCGCTCTCATCCGAGAGAGGATTTGCGGTGATCCGCGGAGCGGTACGGCGCTTTCGACGCTTGTCCCGCCGATTTTGCAGCAAGCGATCTGATCGCGGAGCCTGGCTGGCTGCGAAGGCGCTCGAACCCGGCGGCCGTGAGCTGTTTGTCCGTGGAGGAGACCCGATGCAGCCGCGAGGTCGTTTTATCCGAAAGGTCGATCTGTACCTGCAAGCTCTCCCTCTCCGAGCCGAACGCCTTAACGTGCCATTCTGGCCCCACGTGCAGTTAGGTCTGGTCGCTCTATGGGGACAAACGATCTTTTCAGCTCCGACTCATCAATGGCGCATCGCGCTCGAGCAGACGGCAGGCCTGCTGCAGGGCCATTTTGATCTCGTCCGGTGAGAGTTGGGGATAGCCAAGGCACACAATCTCGCCGGCTAATCTGTCGGCCAGCGTGGCGAAAACCGGCCCCGGCGGCACGCGCGTGCCCCGGAACACCGGGGACCCGCTCAGCACGTCGGGGTGCCGCACGATGACCAGCTCGTCCGCCGAAAGGCTGCCAGCGACGGCCTCGACGAGAGCGATCCGGGCAAGGAAATCGAGGGTGGATTCCCCCACGTTCCTCTGGCCGCCCCTGATCCGGCGCAGCATTCCCGCCGTGACGAGATGAACCCTGGTTCCGAGAATATCGGCGAGCATCGCCCTGGCTGTGAACATCTCGGCGCGATCTCCGTGGAGGACGAGGAGCAACTCCCCATCGCATACTTGGGCATCCAGTAATCTCATGAGGCGACCTCGCATAAACGATTTGTCCGAATCGCGCGGGCTCGCCGACGCTGGACGGGGCGCTCCAGATGGCCACCGCTGACGTCGGAGGTGATATGATGGGCCCGCGGTGAGCACTCTGCAGGCACGTTGAGGAGGCCGCTATGCACAGGGCTCACCATGTTCAATTTCTCGCCGCCCGCAGATCACGCTCGCGCAGGATCGCATCGGCCATGCGGCGCAGCTGCCGCAACGAGCCACCCTTCCAATGCTGCGCAATCGCAGCGCGCTCGGTGCCATCGAGCGGCGGGACCCAAACCGCATCTAGGCCGCGCTCCCGCGCGAGGTCGACCAGCACGGCGGGCAGCAGGGCGTCGAGGTCGTCGGGACCGGGGCTCGGAAACGTCACCACGCGAAACCTGTCGCGGATCGGCGAGGGCAGCGGATCGAGGCTGTTAGCGGTCGCGAGGTAGGAGACGTGGGAGACATCGACAGTTGTCTGAAGTGCGGGATCGGGATAGCGGGCACTGGTCTCAGGTTCGAGGAAGCCCAGCAACGCGTCCCAGAAGCGGCCATAGTCGGAGCGCGTGCCGGCCTTCTCCAATTCGTCGATCAGCACGAGCGCGTTAGCGATTCTGCCCTGTGCGATCGCCAGAAATGCGTGGCAGGGTTCGGCCGAATTCCACCGCCGGTCCGTGCCACCGAACACCGCGCTGTCGGCGCGCGCGGCATCCTCCCGCCAAATGCTGACGCCGAGGGTCTCGCCCAGTCGTCTGGCGAATCGGCTCTTGGCAACGCCGGGCGGGCCGACCAACAGCAGGGGGCGCAGGTAGACCGTCGTACGGCCGACGAGATCGGCGAGCGCGAAGTCGATCACATTCATGGCCCAGGGAAACTCGAATGCCAGCGCACTGCGGACCTTGTGCAGCGGCGGCGCCTCGACCAGCGGCAGGGACGTGTTGATGGCGTGCTTGAGGGGCGCCAGGATGTCCTTGAGCTTGGAGCTCTTCATCTCGAGCTCAGACAGGCGCGCGACCATGACGTGGCGCGCGGGAATGACGTCCGCTTCGGCGCTCGCGGGCACTTGACCAGCGGCGGACTGCTCCTCTTCCTTCTTGGCTTTCTGCCGGTACTCGTCCTGGAACTGCTGCCAGATCTTTGCCTTCGCAGCAGCAAATCGGCGTTCGGCCATGCGGCTTCCGATGTAGACCGCGTTCGCTGTTGCCGAAACGCTGGCGGACAGCATCCCTGTGCAAGCCGGCAGCGCTGCCCAGCCGAAGGTGAACTGCTCGATGTCGCAGCCGAGCTCCTTCTCCACAGGCCCAAGGCTCTCAAAAAACGCGTGAACCAGCGCTTTGCCGACCCTTTGGTGTTCCTCGAGGTGACGAGAATTGCGCGGCGCCGGCAGCGACAGCAGCCGGACGCAGTCGGCCAGGCTCCGCAAGTTCGGTTCGTCTTGCATGACGGCACGCTGATCGAGCTCGGCTGCGAGCTCCACCCCGGTATCAAACGTGCGCTCCAAGGCCCAGGCGGCGCTCTGCGGCAGGTGCGGACACAGCTCATGGATCTCGGCGATCAGTCGCTCCGCGACATGCTGGGCTCCGTTGGTGCTCAGCATGGCATAGCGCAGGAGGCGCGGCAGTCCCTTCAGGCGATCCTCGCCGTCACCCGCATCGGCGGCCGCTCCTGTCGAGACGATATCTTCGAGGGCTGCCGGCAGGTCACCTGTCTCATCATCGGAGCTCATGCGCGCTCCGCCAGATCGCAGCATCGAACGAGCGTGGTCGGGTCCAACGGGCGCGTGAGCAGATCGAGCCAGAGGAGGTTGGCGCAGGCGAGCGCCATCACCGCCGCCGCGGGATCGCTTTCGCCGGCCACAGCCTTGAGCAGCTGGCCGAGCGGCATCGCTCGCTCGTCGAGCAGGAGCTGCTGGATGCGCAGCCGGAGCCCGATCGGAACAGCGAGGTCGTGGTAGGACCAAACCAGGTTCGCATTGCTGCACCGCGGCTCGCGCGCAATCTCTTCGGCAGTCAAAACAAGCGGCTCCAGCTCAAGCTCATCCGACGCGATCAGCACTGGACCCTCGTCCTCGGCATCGCCCAGGCGTCGCGCCGGCACGACGTCGAGGACATAGCGGCCGTCTTCGCGTTCCACGATGACAGCATCAAGCGAGGACACCTCGGACGCGACCCAGGCTGACGCCACGTAGCCGATGGAGCGCACCTGCGGATCGAGCGAGGCCTGGATCAGCGCATGGCGCATTGCCAAGTGTCGCACCGGGATCGCCGTCCTGGTCTTGACCGAGACAAAAAAATCATCGTGAGGCCTCTGGGCCTCTGTCACGTCGTACATAATACTACTCTCTTCTCCTACAGGGATGGACGAAAGGCGGGCTGCCACCGTCCGGTTGTCGTCGAGATCAGCCATGGGTTGCTCCAGGCCTGAGATCTCGACGTTGCAGTGCGGAGCGGGCCCCGGCACTCGAATCGGGTTGTCGCTGTCGCTCCGGTCCGCGCGAGGCCGACGGACTGTCGCGGGCGAGCCGCGCACGCCGTGATTGAAGGCGGACATGGAACGGTCCTGATGCCTGCGTGGCGGCCTCCCGCCGGTTGTGGCCTCTCGGGCCGGCTCCATGTCGACCAACCGTCATGCCTCGCCCTCCCCGCAGGCGCGCGGCACATCGAATGCGCGCAGCGCGTTCAGCACCACCCTCTCGCCTTGGGCAAAGCCGCCGCGGAGAGCGGCGTGGCCGCAGCGGGATTCGAACCATGATGCTCACAGCAAATCGGCGCCGTGGGGATCTGGCTCGGCGCGATCGATGACATAGGCGAGCACGAGCGCGCATCTGGACCCGCCCTCGAGCGCGAGACGGAGCACGGCCGTCATCCCGATATCGGTCCTGATGCCGCCGAGCCGCCTGATCGGCATCAAGGTCAACACCAGCGCGATCGCGGCATCCACATCGCCTCGCAGGGCCGGCTCGACCTCGGCGCCCTCGATCAGCGTTGCGACCTCGTCGAGCGCGCAGCGGATGGCGAGGTACTCCGCCGCCCGATACGTATCCGCCGGCATCGATCGCCACCAGCGCAGCGGTGCGATCTGAAGCAGGGCGCGGACGACCGGCGACGAGGTCTCAAGGAGCTTGGCATCCCCGCCCTCGCGCGGAGGCTTCAGGGTCTCACAGCAGGCGATGCTGATCCCGACGGGCGCGCCGCCCTCACCAGCGTGATCGGAAGGACTGGCCGCACCACCTTGCCGGGGCTCCGGCCCCGGCCTGACCATATTTGACATTTGCCGAGCCCCTATGCAGCGCGCCCGATCGGGCGCGCTGCGGGGCGCACCCACTTGGTGCCGGCCACGTGGGCCGCGGCCACGAACTTTGCTGCAACCGCTGCGCTGAAGAATCGCCAATCGACCTGGAGGCGCAGGCGATCCGTCACGCCAGCAATAGGAACCACGACACCCCGGCCGCGCAGATCAGCGCGCAGCCGTCTGATGTTCTGCCGCAAGCTCGGGTTCTCCCTCGCCCGCAGCTCCGATCCCGCTTTGACCACGAAAAAACCTTCATGATCGGCGGAGCCACGTGCCCAGATGCCGCAATAATCGAATTCGAGTTCTAGGGGCACCCGTCCGATCGGCGAGGCGATCTCGACGGCTTCCTCAGCATCCTGGTTGTCATCGCCCTTCGCTTCCGCGGTCGGCTGGCTCGGGAAATTGCCGTTCAGAACTCGGCAGCCGGCGTCGAAAAGGAGCCGTCGGGCCTCTTCCACGAGCCGCTCGGCCTGTTCGAGACGCCAGGGCAGAACACGCGGCTCCGCGGCGTTGGCGAGGCGAACCAGCCCCGCCTCTTTGACGAGCACGCTCAGACGGTGTTCCAGGTAGAGCCGGGTCGACCAATCCATCGTGCGCGGCTCTTCCTGCTCATGGATCAGGAAGACCTCGGTGGCGAAAGCTTTGGCGGGATCCACCGCGTGCTCGGCGATGCACTTCATCGCGCACTGGCTCTGCGCGATGTAGGCCTGGCCGTTACCCGCGAGCACATAGCACGCTGACCACTGATCAAAGCCCGCCGCAAGCCGCCTCGCCATCTCCGTTGAGAACGTCGTGACGGCGAGCCGGCCAGCCGGATCGCTGATCAGGCGGTAGCCTTCGATGCCGCCGAACGGGCGATAGATGGTGTGGGTGCAGGGCTGGAGCTGCAGGGTCTCGGAAGAAATCTTCATTGATCGATCTCTCTGTCTTCGAGAGATCGCGTAGGCACGACATCGGACCGGCTGACCGCCGAACGCCCTGCTGGATTTGGCAGGGTCCGGCTGTCATCGCAGCTTGCCTGGCCTGTCCCGCAGAAATCGCGGACGGCCAGGATGGCGTCGCTCCCAGCGGGATCGCCAACGCCTGCAGCGGATCGGGACCGATTCATGCGACGTCATCGCGCCGCATGTCGTCGCGCTTCGCGATCCCTGCCTTAGCTGATGGTGATGGTGATGGTGATGAGGGCGATAGCGCCCGCCATGCACCCGACATCGGGCATGAGCCCGCACCCGGTCACATCGGACCGGAGATCGGGCAACGGAGAGGACGAGAGAAGGACTGCCGAATCGGCGTTATAATGGCGCTTAGCCATGGTGACTCCTGCTTAGTCGTCGTGGTTAGGCCGTCGACGGTGTTGGAAGCACCGGCGGCGGCCGCTTCGCGAGGGACGCGAAGTAGCCTCCAATATGTCGCTTGTGATCGGAATTTCCAGCAGGCACGACAATTCATGGTTAACGACGGCCAGCGCTAAAGTCCTCACCATCGAAATCGTCGGGATCGACACCACGCTTGGCGGCCTCTTTGGTGGCACGGTCGATCTTCCGGAGATCAAAGAGCTCGAGCCGTTTCTTGATCTGGGCGACCTGCTCCTCGACCGGCATCGGCACCTCCGTGATGAGGCGGGAATCCCAGGCCAGGCGCCGCTTGCCATAGTGCTCGACCTGGGTTTCCAGCGAGATGTGGCCAACCATGGCCGCAACCTCTTCCCGGGTATAGATCGTCTTCATATTGGCAATGAACTGATGGCGCAGGCTGTAGAGCGTGTATTGCTTCTTCATCCGCGGGAACAGCGTCTTGCAGAGCTTGCGCAGCAACTTCGAGACGTCGTACTGCCGCTGCGACCAGGTTCCGGCCAGCACCCACTCCCTGGACTGGTTGACCATCCGCTCCACCGCCTCCAAGGCCTCGGTCGAGAAATTCGACAGATCCAGCGTCCGGTGCGTAGCTCGGCCATCGGTGGCCTTCGCGCTGACCACATGCAGCCAAACCCGGCCGTTCGGGAAACGTCTGTCAGGACGACGTTCAAACGTGGTGAGAGACCATTCCACCGGACGTAAGCCGGTGTGGATCCCCGCGCGCAGCCAATCCCGGAGCCACGCCTGCGCCGGACTGCGGGAGGTTACGAGGAGAATCTTCCGGAGCTGCTGGAAATGCTGGTGATCAATTCGCTTGGCGCGCCTCGCTGCTCGAACCTCCTCCTCCTCACCGTTTCTCTTTCCTGACTGCCCCTCGTCGTTGCCGATCTTGAGATCCGCGTTCAGCATAGCGATGGCAGAGTCCCTGTAAATCGAGGGGATGGCCTGGACGATCGCGATCGCCGAGGCGCGGTACAGCCGCCAGGTGCTCCGGGAGAGGAAAGGTTTCAAGCCCAGCAGCCAGCTGGCGAACTGCTGCGGATCGGTGTCCTCAAGACTGAGTTGGAGGTCCGACTCGCGCATGTACCGCTTGAGCAGCCCCAGGCCGCGGGAAAGGTATTCCCGCTGCGTCTCCGCGGTCGCGATCTTCACCTTCGGAGCGGCGTCATCGCCCTCGCGGTCCTGAGCCGCACGCCGCTTCTCACGCGACTTCTCTGTGAGAGCGTGGTTGGCATCGATCAGACTACGCAGCTCGCCGTAGTCTGGACCATTGGGCTTGTCCGGATTGATGGCGAGCATTTGCTCGGGGCTCGGTAGGAAGTCCTCCGGCTCAGGGGCCTCGAGCAGTGCGTCGGCCGCCGGAATGGTAGAACGATAGCTCTCCATCACATCGTCCTCGATCTCGAGATGCTCCCGGTCCTCGTCCGGGATCCAGGATCGCCCGGATTCCAAGGATTCGACGGCTCCATCTCCTTCTTCCCGCGAGCGCGCCGGCTCGGGCCGACGTCCGAGCTCGCGAGCTGGCCGCGTCGATGGGAAGTGTTTGCCGGTTCGCGAAGCATCAGGTCGCGGGTGCGCCTCGCTAGGCAGATGGTCGACCGGCGGGGTGCGCCGGACGGCAAAGCCGGCCTCGAGCGTGAGCTCCCGAGGCCACTGAGGTTGCGCCTGGCGGCGCGCCTGTTCGCCGTCTTCGGCCATATTACTTCTCCGTTCGGGAGCCCCGCTTCGGCGGGATGTCTGATCCTTGGCTCCGCACTGGTCACGCCCGCTCAGGACAGGCCCCCCCCTTTGAGGTGGATGTCTGGGCGGACGTTGGCGGAAGGTAGGGCGGCAAACTTTTTTGTCGGCCCCCCGTTACATGGTAACAAAAGAAACACTTTCCGGGTGCCGTGAAACACTAGTTAGGCGCCGCTTTCCACTATAGTGCGCAGGCCTGAAAGCCACCAACTCCTGTTTCAAGAGAACCAACAACTGTTTCACCGAATCCCTGACCGTGTCGGATCTGAATCTCCGACTGTCGCCGCGGGACTTGAGCCTCGGGGCAGCCGCCTGCCGTTCTGAGATCGGGACCATCAACGATCGAATCTCTAACTGAAAGAAGGGGCGGTCTGAACCCGAACAAGTCCGTTGCACGAACGCAACGGCAGAAAAGATGGTGGCCTGCCGGCTCCATTTGCAGCGGCCAAAATCGTCGAAATCTCGGATGGGACTGGCGGCGCTCGTCGGACGCGCTTTCGACTGGAAGTCAAACAGTCGAACTATGGCGACTCCCCCCTGGTCTGCCACCCTGATGAAACACCTGTTAGCCAATGCAAGGTACTGGGCAGTTGTGAAAACAGCTCATTTTCAAGCAATTGGAACCTGCCAAAGAAAAAAGCATCAGAATCTTGAAACACATGTTGAGAGCTTTGAAACACCTTGTGGTCGGGATGAAACGGGGATTGGCTCAAAAGAAACAGACGTCGAAAATCATGAAACAGATGACGTGAGATATGAAACGTCCGAGAGTACGATTATCGCGCAGGCATAATACAACTATTATGCCGTCGTTATGCGGGCATTATGCCATGCACCGGCCGCGAAGGCCCCTGGCAGCCTGCTGGAGGCGAAAGTGCCCCTGGGATCATTCCTTAGTCCCCACCAGGAATTTGACGCTCCTGCGCCCTTCGCCCCAAATGCCGCCGCCCGACAGGGCACGTGAAGGGCGTGCTTGCAAGGTCCGAACACAGACCGAGCATTTCGCGCGGGATCGGAATGAGCCAGTCCCGAATATGGTCTAGCTTCGATGGAGGCACTCGCCGGGATAATACGAGGCGGCGCCTGACTTCATGAATCAAGACAAACACTTACCGGCTACCGACGAGCATATCATAGGAATGCCTGACGATACGCCACTGGGATCTGATCTTGGTAACTGTCCTTGTTAGCGCCACCACCGCAATTTTTCTTTGGCTGTGTCGCATGGTCCGCAAAGGGCAGCGAATCGTGAAACGCTGCCCATCAGATCGGAGCCTCCTACAGTACCGGCTCGAGCCTTGGAACGTAGCCCCGCCTCTCACATCGGAAGTGTTCTCCCGTTCGCGAGTCTCGCAGATTTTCCGGCGTTGTTAACCATTGGCATTGAGATGTTGTTGTTCGAGCTAATCTCGTGTGCTGCCCGGGCCCTCGACTGTAGAAACCCTTATGCCACGTGAGGCCTGGGGCGGTTGAAAGTGCGATAGCGTAGTGCTTTCTGTGCAATCGGATGTCTTGCCCCCTCAATGGGGTGGCAAAAGAGCGTCTCTCCGGAGGCGCTCTTTTTTTCTTTCATGTATCCGTCAAGGCGCGCGAGCGCCTCTCTCGCGTTCTGCTGCCTGAGCAAATCGCATCAGGCGCGCATCGACTACCATCTGGCATCGGCGTGGACACTGACGCTGGTTTGACCACTTCGCCTGATCGTCCGAGGTCGCATCTTGCTGGCTTTAGGCATCAGTCCCTCCCGCGGGCTGATGGATTCCCTTGGAAGTCGATCCGAATTTCTGAGCCTTCAGAGACTACTTCAGCTTCATCGCCAGCTCGCCAGTTTGTTGACGAGCCGCTTTTTATTCTCGACTGGAAAGCCCCATCTTCGGCTAGCGCCAATAGACAGAATGCGCGGTCCGGACACCCGCCAGGCGAGACGGAAGTTGAAGGGTACGCATTTATCTTCCCGACCAGGACGGTTTGCGCTTCTCGCTGAAAGCTTTCAAGCCTTCCTTGGCGTCCTCGGTCATGGCCAGCAGCGCGATCTGGCTTTCGGTGTAGGCGATGCTCTCGTCGAACGACATCGAGGCTATGGCGCGCATGGCGTATTTGCCGCGGCGGATCGCGGTTGGGGATTTGTCGACGATGCGGCCGATCAGCCAGTCGACCTTAGCGTCTAATTCGGCCGCTGGCACCATGTAGTTGAGAAGGCCCGCAGCGTGCGCGGCCTTGGCGCCGAACGGCTCGCCGGTGAGCGCCCATTCGTTGACGAGCCGCGGCGGCGCGATGGTCTGCAAAAGGCTCAACACCTGCATCGGGAACACGCCGACTTTCACCTCAGGCAGGCCGAAGATGACGTGATCGGCTGCGACCGCCATGTCGGTCATGCAGAGCAGGCCCATGCCGCCCGCCATGCAGACGCCGCCGACCCGCGCAATCGCCGGCTTCGTCGCATTCTGCGACAAGCGCAGCAGATCGGCATAGTCGACATTTGGTTTGGAATGGTCCATCGCGAAAGCGGCGCCGGAATTCTGCAAGTCAGCGCCCGCGCAGAACGCCTTGTCGCCCGCGCCCGTCAGCACGATGACGCGGACGTCCTTGTCTTCATGCGCGTCGCGATAGCTTTTGCCGATGCCGGCGATCACCTCGCCGTTCAGAGCGTTGCGCTTGTCCGGCCGGTTGATGGTGATCCAGAGCGCCTGCCCGCGCTTCTCGGTGACGACGGCTGTGGTGTCGGTCATGGCACGCTCGCTTCCTTGCTCCCGTTTGCCGCCATTTGCGGCAGCTTGGGCGATAGGTGCAAGCGCAAACTGTGGCGCGGCGCCGCTTTAGCGCCTCGACGCAATTTGCGGGGCGACCGAAGCGCGAGCCGCGCCTCAGCTCGCAGCCTTCCTGATCCAGACCTTGTTGTCATGGAACGCCGCGCCGCCGATCGGCGCGACGGTTTCGGCTCCGGTCAGCATGTTGATGCCGCGGCCGCCGATGTGGTTCTTATTTGGATGAACGGATTCCGCGATCAGGACACCGCGCCGCACCCCGTCGAACAGCGTCGCCACCAGCGTGGTCTCTCCGCGAGTGTTGCCGAGCGTCACCGTATCGCCGTCGGCAATGTCGAGGGCGGCAGCATCCAGCGGATGGATCATCACGCTCGCCTTGCCCTCGCGCGCCTGCGAGGACGGCGTCTCGTTGAAGGTGGTGTTGAGGAAGCTGCGCGAAGGGCTGGTGGCGAGCCGGAACGGATGGGCCTGATCGCTGTGCTCGATCACCGCCCAATGATCCGGCAGCGACGGCATCTTGTCGAAATCGCCCATGGTCACGCCGAACGGCGGATGCGCCCAATCGGCTTTGAAGTGGAATTTCCCGTCGGCATGGGCAAAGCCGTCGAGATAATGAGAGGTGCGGAAGTCCGGTTGCAGGTCGCGCCAGATGTCGGCTTCGAGGCCGCCGATGTCGCCGTGGTTGCTCAGCCTCAAGGTCGCGTCGATCAATTCGCGCGGCGTCATCTCGAAACCTTGATGCCTGGCATCGAGCCGCGGCGCCAGGGCCTGCAGGACCTCGTGGTTGGAGCGGCATTCGCCGGGCGGGTCGATCAGCTTCGGCCCGACCGAGATGTGCTGGTGGCCGCCGCCGTAATAGAGATCGTCATGCTCCATGAACATGGTGGCCGGCAGCACGATGTCGGCCATTTGCGCGGTCTCGGTCATGAACTGCTCGTGCACCGCGACGAACAGATCCTCACGCGCAAAGCCCTGCCGCACCAGCGCCTGCTCCGGCGCCACCGTCATCGGATTGGTGTTCTGGATCAGCATCGCCTTGACTGGCCCCTTGCCGCGCAGGGCCTCGGCATCGCCGGTGAGGATACGGCCGATCTTGGACTGGTCGAGCGCGCGAATGCTCGGGTCGATGGCGTCGTGGCCCTCGATGATGGATTCGTTGAAATGCCACAGCGCGTAATTGTTGAAGAAGGCGCCGCCGCCCTCATACTGCCAGGCGCCGGTCACCGCGGGAATGCTATTTGCCGCATGCATCTGGGTCGCACCATTACGGCTGCGCGTAAAGCCGTAGCCAAAGCGGAAGAAGGTGCGCTTGGTCTCGCCAACCGCTTTCGCGAAGGCTTCGATTTCGGCCACCGGCACGCCGCAAATCGCGGACGCCCATTCCGGCGTGCGCGTCTTCAGATGCGCCTCGAGCTCGGCCGGGCAGTCGGTGTATTTGTCCATGTAGGCGCGGTCGGCGTAGCCGTCGCGGAACAGGACATGCATGACGCCGCAGGCGAAGGCGCCGTCGGTGCCGGGGCGCAGGATGATCTTGATGTCAGCCTGCTTCATAGTCTCGTTGTCGTAGATGTCGACCGCCGCAATCTTCGCGCCGCGCTCCTTGCGGGCGCGGGAGGCGTGCGTCATCACATTGACCTGCGTGTTGACGGGGTTGGTGCCCCAGATCACGACGAGGTCGGACAGCGCCATCTCGCGCGGGTCGACGCCGGCGATCTTGCCGGTGCCGATCGCGAATCCGATGCGCGCGACATTGGCGCAGATGGTTTGATAGAAGCGCGAATATTTCTTCACATGCGTGAGACGGTTGAGACCGTCGCGCATCACCAGGCCCATCGTGCCGGCGTAATAATAGGGCCAGATCGATTCCGCGCCGAACTCGCGTTCGGCTTGATTGAAGCGATGCCCAATCTCGTCCAGCGCCTCGTCCCAGGAGATGCGCGCGAATTGCCCCGAGCCCTTCGGCCCAATGCGGCGCATCGGAAACGTGACCCGCTCGGGGTGATGTATGCGCTCGGCGTAGCGGGCAACCTTGGCGCAGACGACACCGGCCGTGTAGGTCTGCTTTTTCGAACCGCGGACACGGCCGATGCTGCGGCCTTCGACCACCTCGACATCGAGGGCGCAGGCCGAGGGGCAATCATGCGGACAGGTCGAATGGCGGATTTCGATTTTGGCGTGCTGGTTCATGCCCCAGTTCGTAACACCAAAATACCAGCCAGCCGAGCGCATTTATCCGGCACGGCCCATGCGATTTGCTCAAAGCGCGCGCCGCGGGTTCCTGCTGCAAGCGCGAAGGCGGCGCAGTCACACCGAAAACCGCGCGATATTCCCTGATACAATCGACTTTGTGAGCCGTCGACAGTCCGCATTCCCTGCCGCTACAGTGCCGGCCAACAAGAACGATATCAGGGAGGTGGGCATGATCGCCCGAAGATCCGTGCTGGCATTGGCGGCCGGCCTGCTTGCTGCATTCTCCGCAGCCCCCTCATTCGCGCAGGATTATCCCAGCCATTCGGTCCGTATCGTCGTGCCGTTCGGCGCGGGCGGGCCGGCCGACGTCGCGGCCCGGCTGATCGCCAACGTGCTCCAGGAGAGTTTTGGTCAGCCCTTCGTGGTCGAAAACCGCACCGGCGCCGGCGGCGTCATCGGCACCATTGAGGCCGCGAAATCACCGGCCGACGGCTACACGCTGCTGATGATGTCCAACACCCAGACCGCGAATGAATCGCTGCTGACGGCGGACAAGCGCAAATACGAGCTGATGCGCGACCTCGCGCCGATCGCGCCGGTGAATTATTCCGATCTCGTCATCGTGGTGAACCCGCAGGTCCCGGCGAAGACGCTGGCCGAGTTCATCGCGCTCGCCAAGGCGCAGCCGGGCAAGCTGAATTACGCTTCCTCGGGCCAAGGCACGCCCTACCACATGGCCGGCGAGCTGTTCAAAGCCATGGCCGGCATCGATGTCGTGCACGTGCCCTATCGCAACAGCGGCGAGGCGCGCAGCGGCGTGATCGGCGGACAGGTGCAGATGATGATCGACGCGGTGCCGGCGATGGCGCCGAACATCGCCGAGAATCAGGTGCGCGCGCTCGCCACGACAGGCAAGCAGCGTTCGACCGTGCTGCCGAACGTGCCGACATCAGGTGAAGCCGGTGTAGCAGGCTACGAGGCCACGATCTGGCTCGGCCTGATGGCGCCCGCGGGAACACCCAAGCCCGTGATCGACAAGCTCAATGCAGCCGTAAACGCAATGGTGAAGCGGCCCGACATCGTCAAGCTCTGGACGGAACAGGGCGCCGTGCCCATGTCGATGACGCCGGAGCAGTTCGATAAATTCCTGCGCGGCGACATCGAAAAATGGGCCGACGTCGTCAAGAAGTTCGACAAGTCCTGAGGCCGTACTGCTCATGCCCTCCGTTCAATTCCGGCTCAACGGCGCGGCGATCGCCGTGGATGTAGATCCCGACCAGATGCTGCTTGATGTGCTACGCAGCCAACTCGGCATCACTGGGCCGCATTTCGGCTGCGGCGCCGGGGAGTGCGGCGCCTGCCATGTCATGGTCGGTGACCGCGCAATGTCCTCATGCGACATGCCGATGTGGTCGGTCGCGGACAAGGACGTCGTCACGGTGGAAGGCCTCGGGACAGTGGAGCAGTCGCATCCGCTGCAGCGCTCCTTCATCGCCGAACAGGCGATGCAGTGCGGCTATTGTGTCGCGGGGATCCTGATCAGCGCGGCGGCGCTGCTGAAGCGCAATCCGTCCCCGACGGAGGCCGAGGTCAGGGCCGCGCTGGATCGCAATCTGTGCCGCTGCGGGTCGCACAACCGCATGGTCCGCGCCGTGTTGCGTGCGGCAGCAGAGGTGGCGACGTCATGAGCGCGCCCTCTCCTGCCCCGAAGCTGCCGGTCAGCCTCGCGGCCAATCCCAAGCTGTCGTCATGGGTGCGATTCACCGATGACGGCCGTGTGGCGATCTCGCCCGGCAAGGTCGAGATCGGCCAGGGCATCGTCACGGCACTGGCGCAGATCGCGGCGGACGAACTCGACGTCGAGATCGTCAGGATCGCGATGATCCGCGCCTCGACGGCGACCAGCCCGAATGAAGGCGTCACCTCGGGCAGTCTCTCGATCCAGCAGTCCGGCCGCGCGCTGCGCCAGGTCTGTGCCGAAGTCCGCCAGCGCTTCCTTCGCGCGGCATCGGAACGTCTCGGCGTCGATGCATCGCGGCTCGATATCGATGACGGCACCATCTCGGGTCCCGGCAATGTCAGGACCAGCTATTGGGAGTTGATGGACGAGGTCTCGCTCGACCACGACGCCACCGCAGGCCCGACAGCGAAGAGTGCCGCCGGGCGCACCGTCGCCGGACGCTCGGTCCAGCGTGTCGACATTCCCGACAAGGTGCTCGCGCGGCCGCGCTTCATTCACGACTTTGCGCTGCCGGGACTGGTGCATGGGCGCGTGCTGCGGCCGGATATCTCGGGCGCCAAATTGATCGCACTGAATGAGGAGGCTGCACGCGCCGTCCCCGGCCTCGTTGCGATCGTCCGCGACGGCGGCTTTGCCGGCGTGGTTGCCGACAACGAGGCGGCGGCGGACGCGGCCCTCAAGGCTCTGCGCAAGGGCGCGACGTGGTCGGCCGGTGAGCCGTTGCCGGATGAAGATGATCTGGCGGGCTTTTTGAAGAGCCAACCGCTCGAGACCACCGTCATCGACACCAAGGCGGCGGGGCCAGCGCACAAACCCGCCCAAACCCTCCGCCGGCAATACACCCGCCCCTACATCGCCCACGCCTCGATCGCGCCGTCCTGCGCCGTCGCACAATGGGACGGCGATCGTGTCCATGTCTGGACGCATAGCCAGGGCGTCTACCTGCTGCGCGCCGATCTCGCAATCGTCCTCAAGCTGCCGGCCGAGAACATCGTCGTCGAGCACATCGAGGGCGCCGGATGCTATGGGCACAACGCGGCCGACGACGTCGCGCTCGACGCCGTGCTCCTGGCCAAGGCCGCTGGCGGCCGTCCGGTGCGGGTGCAGTGGTCACGCCACGACGAGATGTCCCACGCGCCCTTTGGGGCGGCGATGGCCATCGAGATCGAGGCCGATCTCGACGCAGGCAACGAGATCACCGGCTGGCGCCATGCGATCTGGAGCAACGGCCATGCAGCAAGGCCGGGACGCGCGGCGCAGCCGGCGCTGCTCGCGGCAACCGAGATCGCCAATCCCCATCCCCGCATGATCTCGACCAATCCGCCCGCGGCCAATGGCGGCGGCGGCGACCGCAACTCCGTTCCGCTCTATGACTTCCCGGGCTGGACCATCACGAGCCACCGGCTGCTGACCATGCCGGTGCGGACCTCGGCGTTGCGGACGCTGGGCGGCCAAGGCAATGTCTTCGCCATCGAGTCCCTGCTCGACGAGATCGCCGCCCTGCGCGGCGAAGATCCGATCGCGTTCCGTCTGCGGCATCTGCGGGACGAACGGGCCAGAGACGTCATCCGCGCCGCGGCGAGGCGCGCCGCGTGGAAGCCGCAGAAGCGATCGGGCATCGGACACGGCGTCGGCTTTGCTCGCTACAAGAATACGGGCGCCTATTGCGCTGCCATCGCCGAGATCGAGGGCGCCGACGATATCAGCGTGAGGCGGTTGACGCTCGCCGTCGATGTCGGCGAGGCCATCAATCCGGACGGCGTGATCAACCAGATCGAGGGCGGCGCAATCCAGGCCACGAGCTGGGTGCTGAAGGAGCGCGTCCGCTTCGACCGGACCCGCATCACCTCGACGTCCTGGACCGACTATCCGATCCTGACCTTCAGCGAGGTGCCGGCGGTGGATGTCGAGATCATCCAGCGCCCGGAGATCGAGCCGGTCGGCGCCGGCGAGGCTGCGCACGGGCCGGTGACGGCGGCGATCGCGAATGCGGTTCACGATTGCCTCGGCGTCCGCGTGCGCGACCTGCCGATCACGCGCGACAAGATCATTGCAGCGATGGAGCGTGCGTCTTGACGACAATGAACGTTTTGAGCGGAGGCGCGGCACAAGGCCTGGTGCGCGGCGTCACCGAGGCCTTCAAGGCGCAAACCGGTCTCGGTATCGACGGCGAATTTGGTGCGGTCGGCGTGATGGCGGACAAGCTGCGCGCGAGCATGCCGGCCGATCTCGTGATCCTGACGCAGGCGCTGCTTGCGAGGCTTGCCGAGGAGAAGCTCATCGTCCCCTCCTCGATCACGGATGTCGGCCGGGTCGAGACCGCGCTGGCGGTCCGCAGCCGCGATGCCAAGGTGACGGTGAAGACCGAGGCCGATCTGCGCGAGGTGCTGCGCAGCGCCGATGCGATCTACGTCCCCGACACCAAGGCCTCGACCGCGGGCCAGCATTTCGCAAAAGTGCTGGACCAGCTCGGCATCGCCTATGAGGTGGCATCGCGCCTCAAGATCTTTCCGAACGGTGCAACCGCGATGCGGGAGCTCGCGGCGTCCACGGCGACGCGGCCGATCGGATGCACGCAGGCGACCGAGATCATCGCGACAGATGGCATTGCACTGTCGGGGGCGCTGCCCCCCGGCTGCGAACTCGTGACAATGTACACGGCCGGCGTGACCGCGCGGGCGGCGCATCCGAAAGAGGCGGCGGCGCTGATCGCGTTGCTGACCGGCGCAGATCGGAAGGACCTGCGCCAGCGCGCTGGCTTTACCGGCTAGATGCCGATGACGCCCTATTTGTGCAGCTGGGTGAGACCGGTCGGCGGACCGTCGACGGCGGTCCAGCCGCCATCGACGAACATCGTGCTGCCGCTGACATAGCTCGCGGCGTCCGAAGCGAGATAGGCCACGGCGGTCGCGACTTCGTCGGCGCTGCTCCAGCGGTTGAACACGGTATGGCCGGCGTAGAGATTATAGATGTCTGGCCGCTGCTTGAACGGGCCGGTCAGCGCGGTCTCCGCGATGCTCGGCGCGATCGCGTTGACGCGCACGCCGGCATGGCCGACCTCTGAGGCAAAGCCCTTCACCAGCAGGCCGATCGCCGCCTTGGTCGAGCCGTAGACGCCGAGGCCAGGCTCGATGGTCACCGCGCGCACCGACGAGCAGGCGATGATGGTGCCGCCCTTTTGCGCGACCATGATGCGGCCGAAGGCCTGGAAGAACCACACCGTGCCCTTGACGTTGAGGCTGAGGACGCGGTCGAGATCCTCCTCGGTGTAGTCGAGGATGGTCTTGCGGATGTTGAGCCCGGGCGTCGTCACCGCGATGTCGAGCCGCGGAAATTTCTGCATCACCGTTTTGGCCAGCGCATTGACGTCCGCAGCGCTTGCGGCGTCACAGCTGGCTGCTTCAGCCCAGCCGCCCTTGTCGCGAATGCCGACGGCGGTCGCCTCCGCGGCGTCAAGCGCGCGATCGGCGCAAACAACGCGGGCCCCGAGCCCAGCCAGCGCTTCGGCCGACGATTTGCCGATGCCCGATGCGGCGCCGAGCACCACGGCCGTCTTGCCGGTGAGATCAAAGAGCTTGCGATAGTCAGTCACTGATAGCTTCTCCTGTAGCTGCTAGCCCTTGTAACCCATCAGCAGGCGGGGCAGCCACAGCGAGAATGCAGGGACGTAGGTCACGAACATCAGTGCTGCGATCAGCGCGGCGTAGAACGGCAGGATGGTGCGCATCACCGCGCCCACCGAAATGCCGCCGATGGCGCAGCCCACGAACTGGGTGGTTCCGACCGGCGGGGTGTTCAGCCCGAGGGCGCAATTGATCAGCATCAGCATGCCGAACTGCACCGGATCCATGCCCGCCTTCATCGCGATCGGCAGGAAGATCGGGGTGCAGATCAGAATGGTCGCGGCCATGTCCATGAACGTGCCGAGCACGAACAGGATGACGTTGATGAGCAGGAAGATGACCCAGGGCTGCGTGGAGACCTTGCTCATCAGGTCGCCGGCAAGGTCCGCCACCTCGTAGAGCCCCATCAGGTACTGGAACATGGTGGAGACGCCGATCAGCAGCAGCACCACGCCCGTCGTCTTCACCGCCTTGGCGGCGGCGCGCAGGAAATTGTTCCAGGTCATGGTGCGGTAGATGAAGAACGTCAGCAGCATCGTGTAGGTGACCGCGACGGCCGCAGACTCGGTTGCCGTGAAGACGCCGGACAGGATGCCCGCCAGGATGATGCCGACGATCAGAAGACCCGGCAGCGCGGCCGCGAGCGAGCGAAAAACCTCAGCCCAGCCCGGAAACTTGCCGGCCGGATAGCCGCGCTTTACCGCGACAGCGTAGGCGGCGACCAGCATGCACACCATCAGCACGATTGCCGGCAGGAGGCCTGCGGCGATCAGCGCGCCGATCGAGACCTTGCCGCCGGCTGCCAGGGCATAAATGATCATGTTGTGGCTGGTCGGCATCAAGGCGCCCACCAGCGAGGCGTGGGTCGTGACATTGACCGCGTAGTCGGTGTCGAACCCCTCTTTTTTCATCATCGGGATCATCACCGCGCCCATCGCCGATACGTCGGCCACCGGCGAGCCGGAGACGCCGCCGAACAGGGTGCAGGCGACCACGTTCGACATGCCGAGCCCGCCGCGGATGTGACCGACGAGATTCTTGGCGAGCTGCACGATCTTGTCGGCGACGCCGCCATGCAGCATCAGCTCACCGCTGAAGACGAAGAACGGGATGGCAAGGAACGAGAAGATGTTCATCCCCGACATCATCTGCTGGAAGATGACGGCGACCGGCAGACCCTCGTAGAGGATGGTGCAGATCGCCGAGAGACCGATCGCGAAGGCGACGGGGACGCCGAGGATCAGGAAGCCGAAGAAGGTGGCGCCGAGGATGATCAGTTCCATGAGGGGACGACCTCTTCGCCGCGCAGGAGAGCAATGATGTGCTCGATTGAAAAGGAGACGATCAGGACGCCGGAGGCGATCAACGGGACATAGCGGATGACCTCGGGCAGGCCGAGATTGGGGATCTTCACGGTCCCGACGGATGCGCCGAGAATCCAGCCGTTATAGGCCATCGCGACGCCAAACCCGGCCACCAGGACGTGGATGACGAGCTCGATCTTCTCGCGCGCGTGATCCGGCAGCATCACCAGAAGGCTGTCCATCCCGATGTGTCCGGCATCGCGCACGCCAACGGCGGCGCCGATCAGCGTGACGTAGAGGATGAGAACCAGCGCAAGGTTCTCCGTCCAGGTCGGGCTCGAATTGAGCACGTAACGACCGAACACCTGGTAGAACACGACGGTGACGATGAGGAGCAGTCCGCTCACGGACAGATACATGCCCAGGCGCGCGACGACGGCATTGACGCGCGAAAGCAAGCCGGTCGCCGGGCGTGCCACGACTGCCCCCTGCTCGTGATCTGCGACGTGTGGGTCTGTCATTCCCGCGTCTCCTTGCGAGGGTCCGGTGTCGCCTTCGCGGCAACGCCGGACCCGACGCTGTGGTGTTACTTCGTGTCCTGGATACGCTTGACGAGGCCCTGCAGCTTCTCGTCGCCTGCAAACTTCTGGTACACCGGCTTCATCGCATCGACGAATTCCGCCTTGTTGGCGATCGTCACGACCTGAACGCCGGCGGCCTCGACGGTCTTGCGGGACGCCTGCTCACGCTCGTCCCAGAGCTTGCGCATGACGGGAACCGATTCCTTGGCCGCCTTGCGGACCATGGCCTGGTCCTCCTTGCTCAGCGTGTCCCAGACCTTCTTGGACATCACCAGGACTTCGGGCGCCAGGGAGTGCTCGGTGATGTTGTAGAACTTGGCGGCCTCGAAATGGCGCGACGACTCGTAGGAAGGCCAGTTGTTCTCGGCAGCGTCCACGAGGCCGGTCTTGAGCGCAGTATAAACCTCGCCATACGGCATCGGCGTCGGGTTGGCGCCGAGGCTCTGGATCATGCCGACCCACAAATCGGACTGCTGAACGCGGATCTTCAGACCCTTCAGGTCCGCGAGCGACTTGACCGGCGCCTTCACGGTGTAAATGGACCGGGCGCCGCTGTCGTAATAGGCAAGGCCGACCAGGCCTGCGGGCTCCATGGCCGCCAGGATCTCATCGCCGATCGGCCCGTCGAGGACGGTGCGCATGTGCTGGGTGTCGCGGAAGACGAACGGCAGGCACAGCGCGATGGTTTCCGGCACGAAATTGTTGAGCGGCGATGCGTTGATCCGCATCATGTCGAGCGCGCCGATCTTGAGTTGCTCGATGGTGTCCTTCTCGGAGCCCAGGGCTCCGTTGGGAAACACCTTTACGCCGAGCTTGCCGCCGCTCGCCGCCGCGAGCTGCTTGCCCATGAACTTGACGGCCTCGACGGTCGGGTAATCTGCGGGATGGACGTCGGCGGAGCGGAAGTCGCGTGCGGTCGCCAGCGGCGCTGAGAGCACCAATGCAACGGCTGCGATGATACCGGTGAGTGTCTTCATCTGGGCTTCCTCCTGGGTTGATTATGTCGTTGTCGGCAGGCTGCACGCCGCCTTGGGTCGCTCCCCTTCAGGTGTGAAGTCAAGCGCCAATGTCGTCCCTAGGGCGCGCGGCATTCCATGTCCAAGCCAAATCCGGCATTGATCGATGCAGCAGTTGCATCGATCAATCTGGCGCAATTCGCGTCGTTGTGGAAGCGCCGGGACGGCTTGCGTCGCCGGCACGTGACTTGACGCGACCAAGACAGGCCCCTCAAGATGTCCGAAACAGCGGACTATCTCGAAGGAATGCCCATGCCGCGGAAGCTGATCGATATCTCGGTGCCGCTCAGAAACGACGTGACGGCCGATCCGCCGGGCAACCATCCGACCATCCAGTATATCGATCACCAGCAGGGCCTGCCCCGCATGCTGCAGTTTTTCGAGGGCCTCAAGGCGCAGGATTTGCCCGATGGCCAGGGCTGGGCCGTCGAGCAGGTCTCGCTGTCGACCCATAACGGCACCCATCTCGATGCGCCCTGGCACTTCCATCCGACCATGAACCGCGGCGAGCGGTCATGGACGATCGACGAGGTGCCGCTGGAATGGTGCTTTCAGCCCGGCGTGAAGCTCGACTTCCGGCATCTGCCCGACGGCTACGTGGCTGGTGCCGACGACGTCGAGAAGGAGCTGAAGCGCATCGGGCACACGCTGTCGCCGCTGGAGATCGTGGTCGTCAACACCAGCGCCGGCGCCAAATTCGGCAAGGCCGACTACGTCAATTCCGGCTGCGGCATGGGCTATGAAGCCACCATGTATCTGCTCGAACGCGGGGTGCGGCTGACCGGCACCGACGGCTGGAGCTGGGACGCGCCGTTCCTCTACACCGCGAAGAAATATGCAGAAACAAAGGATGCCGGCCTGATCTGGGAAGGCCACAAGGCGGGACGGCACATCGGCTATTGCCATCTCGAGAAGCTGCACAATCTCGACCAGCTGCCTTCGACCGGCTTCACGGTCTCATGCTTTCCGGTGAAGATCGAACGCGCCTCTGCGGGCTGGACCCGCGCGGTCGCGATCATCGAGGATTAAGACGGAGCGACTACTCGCCGTCGAGACCGCTCTCGGCGAGTTCGCGCAGCGCATCCGTATCGAGCACGACGATGGCGCCGTGCTCGAGGCGAACCCAGTTGCGGCCGGCCCAGGCGCGCAATTGCTTGTTGATGCTCTCGCGCGTCATCCCCACCATCTCGCTGATCTCCTGCTGGGTGATGGCGAGCGTGCCGCTGCCGGAGTCGAGCTTGCGCTCCTCGGTGAGACCGAGAAGTGCGCTCGCCAGCCGGCCCGGCAGATTCTGGAGGATGACTTGCTCGACCTGCTGGCTGGTCCAGCGCAGACGGGCGCAGAGCAGCTCGATGAATTTCATCGCGAGCGCCGGCTGACTCTTCACGAACGGCAGGAAGTCCCGGCGATCGATGATGTAGAGCTCGCAATTGGTGTTGGCGGTCGCATCGGCCGACCGGGGAGCGCCGTCGAGCACCGCGATCTCGCCGAAGATTTCTCCGGGACCGATCAGATTGAGAATGGCGTTCCGTCCATCGGGCGACGAGGAGGAAATCTTCACTGTCCCCGTGATCACCGCGAACAGGTTGTTGCCCGGATCGCCCTTGGCAGCGATCGTCGCGCCGCGCTTCACGGTGGTGTGCTTGGCGTAGCGGCAAAGCTGATCGAGCGCTTCCGGCTCCAGATCCGCGAAGATCGGGTGCTTGCGCAGGACCGATAGTTTGTTGCCCGCCGACTGTCGGGGGTCGCCGGTCTTGTCCTGAGGCACGCCGCGGGGCTCCTAAGACTGCGAGGCACTGAGGTTCCTGCGTAGTCAACGTTATCAGGCTTTTCAACCGGAAAGCACCCGCGCGTTTTGTGGCAAATGCCGCGAAAAGGCCGCGTTCAAGCCGAAAGCCTGCATCCGAAGGCTGCGCCGATGCGGCCCGGTCGATGCAGAGTTGCAGGCAGCGCAAGCCGCGCTTGCGTTGAGGCGCTGGCGAAGGCCAAGCCGCCGAGCGTCGGCGGTTGGCGGGTCTGAGCGGATCAAGACCTCAGGAGGTCAGCGCTTGGAATCCGGATCGAGCCGGCCTGCACTGGTTTGCCGGTCTGCCCAGGCCAGAGCTGCGGCGAATGCGACGAAGATCGCGACGACGACGATGGTCACCAGCAACGCATCAGCGGGCATCATGCACCTCCCGGATTGTTGGAGCATTATTTGCTGCAGCCGCCCGGTGTCATTGATCGAGATCAAAAATTTGGACGGACTATCAGGCTGCGGCCAGCGCCTCGGCACGGGCAGGATCGAGCAGGCTGATGCCGCCGTGAATGATCTCGATCACACCGTGACGCTCCAGCTTGGTGAAGGTGCGACTGACGGTTTCGATGGTCAGACCTAGATAGTCGGCGATGTCCTGACGGCTCATCGGAAGCGGAACGGTGTCGGACAGCCCCTTGAGCGCGACCTGCCGTTCCCGCCAGCCGAGCAGAAAGGTCGCGACCTTCTCGTCGGCCGAGCGGCGGCCGAGCAGGACCATATGGTCGCGCGCCTGGCTCAATTCGCGGATAGCCAGCTCGTTGATCCGCCTGAGTAGAAGCGGCCGGTCTTCGATGAATCGGCCGAACGGCGCCTTGGCGAACTGGCAGACGGTCACCGCGCCGATCGCATCGGCCGAAAAATTGTGCCGACCCGATATGTTCATCCCGAGGAAATCGCCGGGCAAGGCAAAACCGACGATCTGCCGCCGGCCGTCGGGCAGCAGCTTGTACAGCCGCATGACGCCTTCGAGGACGTTGTAGAACGAGGTCGTGATGTCCTCCTCGGAGAACACGGTCTCGCCGGAGTCAAAATGAACGCGGCGTCCGAGATGCTCGAATTCCCTGAGCTCGGCCGCATCCAGCGACGAACAGACCGCCGCTCCACGTACGGCGCAATCGCTGCAGAAATGGCCGTTCGGCTCGATCGTGACCACGGAAGGCTTCATCCACCGCTCCCCGCGCCGGCTGCTCCCGACACCAGGCCGAGTCCACCGCGCGGGTGCATTTTACTGCACTGCGCCAAAGCCAATTGACAGAGATCAAATTTGAGCGGCATCCCCGTCATATTCTGCGTCCAGAGTTCGACGGGATCATTTTCCATGCTGCAAGCCGCCCTGCGTCACGGCCTGATCGGGCTACTTCTGATGATGCCGGCGCTGGCGGCCCCGACCGCCGAACAGCGCGGCAAGGCCTTCGCACGGGCCAATTGCGCACGCTGTCACGCGATCGACCGAGTCTCCCGCAGTCCGCTCGAGCGCGCGCCTCCGCTGCGCACGCTGCACCAGCGTTATCCGATCGAGACCCTTGGTGAGGCGCTGGCCGAAGGGATCTACACCGGTCACGACGACATGCCGGCCTTCGAGCTCAGTCCGGACCAGATCCACGATCTCCTGTCCTACCTGAAGACGCTGGAATAGAAGGCGTCACACCGCCTGCACGCTCCACCCGATCAGCTCCTTGGCGATGCGGGCAAAGGCCGCATCGAAGGCGGCGACTGCAGCGGCCGGCTCGACCTTGTCGAGCTTTTCGCTGGTCTCGACCAGTCGGGATGCCACCACCTTGCCGTTCTTGTCGACGATCCGCGCCGACAGTTCGATCTCCACCCGTGCCTCGCCCTCCGTGGCGATCCGAAAGCGCCGGATGTCGATCAGGAGCTGGTAATCCGCCTGACCGAGATCGCTCGTACGTAGCGGGGCGTGGGCGATGTCGTAATTCTCGAAGCTGTCGATCAGGCGCGCCTGCACCAGTTTCGGAATGCTGTCGGCCCAGAGAAAATCCGCAAAACCCGGCCTGTCCCCGACGGGCGCGAACAGCATGCGCTGGGTCTGCAGCATTGCGACCGCGGTCGGCTCGGGAATGGCCAGGGAGGCGGAGAGCGTCTTGCCGGCCGGCCCAAGATTCTTCGGCGTACGCAGGTCGTAGGTGATTTTCTGCACGGGCGTCCCACCGCCGGTCATCTTCTCCAGGCCCGCAATAATGCCGTCGAGCTTGCCGGTGTTGCGCGCGAGCCCGTCGGAGAACGTCTTGAAATTCGCGATGGTGTCCTTCAGTGGGCCCGAATTGTCCTGGAGCACCGTGTCGACCCGCCGCAGCGCATCGCGCGCCGCCTGCGTCATGCTCTGGCCGGCGCCGGCCTCCGCGATCAAGGTCACGGGCTCGCCTGCTTTGGCGACGATCGCGCCGCCCTCCAACGTCACCACCGGCACGCCGGTCAGGCCCTGGAATTCGAGGCCGACCCTGGTGTCGGAACGCACCGGGGTGGCGGTCGCAACCGAGATCGTCGCATTGACGAAGCGCGGGTTATCCGGCGCGAGCCCGAGCTGGGTCACCTCACCGACGCGGATGCCATTGAACAGCACGCCGGCGCCGACCAGGAGGCCTGGGACCGGCCCCTGGAATTGCACATGGTAGTTCGTGCGCGGCCCGATGCCGCCGGTGTTGTTCAGCCAGTAGACGAAGCCGAACACCGCGAGGATCGCGGCCAGCACGAAACTGCCGATCAGCACGTAGGGAGCGCGGGTTTCCATGTCTCATCTCATCTCGTGTTGCAGCATCTGCGAGCGCTTGCCGTGGAAATAGGCGCGCACCCAGGGATGCTCGGATTGCAGCAATTCGCGCATCGGGCCGATCGCCACGATCTTGCCGTCGGCGAGGGCGGCGACGCGATCGCAGACCGTGGTCAGGCTCGCGAGGTCGTGGGTCACCATGAACACGGTCAGCCCCAGCGTCTTTTGCAGCGTCGTGATCAGCGCGTCGAAATCGCCGGCGGCGATCGGATCGAGGCCGGAGGTCGGCTCGTCCAGGAACAGGATCGGCGGATCGAGCGCGAGGGCGCGCGCCAGCGCCACGCGCTTGGTCATGCCGCCCGACAGCTCCGCCGGATATTTGTCGGCGTCCTGGGCGCGCAAGCCGACCATCTCGAGCTTGGCGATCGCGATCTCGTCCATCAGCTCCTGCGACAGGACGAGATTCTCGCGCAAGGGAAACTGGACGTTCTGGCGGACCGTCAGCGAGGAGAACAGCGCGCCTTGCTGGAACAGGATGCCCCATGTCGTGGCGGCGCCGCGGCCGTGGCCGCCGGTGGGCTGCCCCATGACCTCGATGGTCCCACCTTGGCGCGGGATGAGGCCGATGATGGTGCGCATCAGCACCGACTTGCCGCCGCCGGACGCCCCCACCAGCCCGAGAATCTCGCCGCGGCGGACGTCGAGGGACAAATGGTCGAGCACGGTCTGGCGGCCGAATCCGACCACGAGGTCACGGACGCGGATCGCGAACTGGTCCTGCGATGCGTCCATCGTCACATTCCGATCGAGGCAAAGAAGATCGCGAACAGGCCGTCGAGCACGATCACCAAGAAGATCGACTTCACCACCGATGTCGTCGTCTGCCGCCCGAGCGATTCCGCGCTGCCCTTGACCCGCAATCCCTCGCTGCAGGCCACGATCCCGATCACCAGCGCCATGAACGGCGCCTTCAGGATGCCGACTTCGAAATGGGTGACTGAGATCGCCTCGTGCAGCCGGGCGATGTAAATCGCCGGCCCCATGTCGCCATAGAACTGCGCGACGAGACCGCCGCCATAGAGCGCGGCGATCGATCCGAGGAAGGTGAGGATCGGCAGCGCAATGACCAGGGCCGCAACGCGCGGCAGGATCAGGACCTCGACGGGATCGAGCCCCATGGTCGAGAGCGCGTCGATCTCCTCGCGCATCTTCATCGAGCCGAGCTCGGCAGTGTAGGCGCTTCCCGACCGTCCCGCGACCATGATGGCGACGATCAGCACCCCGAGCTCACGCAGCACAAGGATGCCGACCATGTCGACGGTGTAGGATTCCGCGCCGAACCTGCGGAAGTGGAAGAAGCCCTGCTGCGCGATGATGGCGCCGATCAGGAAGGTGATCAGCGCGACGATGGGGATCGCCTGCCACCCGATGCGGTAGAGCTGATACACTAGCGAGGTCAGCCGCAGCGAACGCGGCCGGCGCAGCACGCCGATCACGGCCATGAACAATGCGCCGAGCATCTGGAGGAAGATCGTGATGTCTTCCCGCGCATCGGCCGTGGACTTGCCAAGATCGCCCAGCCTCGCCAGCACCGGATTGGGCGCAGCCGTCGGGGCCGGCGTGTGGCGGTTGACCTGGCGCACCTCATCCAGCAGCCCGCTGAAATGATCGGCGACGCCGACGAATTCGGCCGATCTGCCCGATGTTGCGGCCCTGCGCGACAATTTTTCCAGGACCCAGGCACCGAGCGTGTCGAGCGCACTGACGCCCGACATGTCCAGGGTGACGACGCGCGAGCGATCGACGTCGGCACCGACCGACCGGGACAATGTCTCGAGCGTGACCACATTCGCGGCGGTCCAGGGCCCTTCGGGGCGCAGGTTCAGCACGTCGCCGGATGGCGTCGCGAGCAACAGCGGTTCGTGGTTCACGCTTCCACCTCATCGGGACAATCGGTCCCCATTCAGACGGTATTTCTAGGCCAGCATATGGCGGCCGGCTTGACCTGTCTCAAGACCCGGACTGCGGCCACCGCTTGAGGCAAATCAAGCGCGAACGCACAGGTGCGCCTTAGGCTCGCTTTCATTCAATGGGGGTAAGAGTCCATGTTCGACAGCGACAGGATGAGCGAAGAATTGCGGGCGCTGAAGGTTGACGTCACACGCTTGCTGAGCACCGCCGGCGAGGAGATGTTCGAGAGCTCGAAGGACCGCGCCGAGGCGCTCGCCGATCAGATCCGTGCCGCGCTGACCGAACTCGGCGAGACCGTGGACGAAGAGCAGGCGCAGCTCCAGGGTCTCATAGCGGAGCGTCCGATCACGTCGCTCGCCTCCGCCTTCGCGCTCGGCGTCGTTGTCGGCTTCATGCTGAGGAGACATTAGGTGAATACCGAGAATGTGGTCAAACATCTACGCGCGCTGTGGCGCACCGACAGGATCATCGCGGACATCAGGCTGCGCCATCTGCTTGTTGGCCTCGGCTTGCGTGCCTTTGCGGCGCTGATCGCGGCGTTCGGGCTGCTGATGCTGGAGCTGTCGGCCTATTTCGCGCTGGTGCAGATCTGGAGTGCGATTGCCGCGGCGGCCATCCTCGGCGCCGTCAATTTCGCCATCGCGGCCGCTCTCTTCGCGATCGCCGGCCGGGCTCCGTCAGGCCGCGACATCGAGCTCGCCAACGAAATTCACGACACCTCTATCGAAGCCCTTCAGCTCGAGGCGCGTGCGCTTCAGGCCCAGGTGTCGGGCGCGGTGCATCATCCGCTCAGCACGATCGTGCCGGTGCTGGTGCCCTTGATCGCGATCATCATCAGGAACCTGCGGACGGCGGCCAAGTCATCCGCCTCAGCGAATTCGGCTGAAGCGCGCTCCTGAAGCAGGCGCGCTCAGAGCCTTAATTTGACGTCGCAGATATCGGGCTCGGCCGGATCGGGCTTGACCTCGAAGCCGAGCTGCCGGCACATTTCGAGCATCACGGTGTTCTCCTTGAGCACGTCGCCCGAGATGACTTTCAGCCCCTCCGACTTGGCGTAGTTGATGATGAGCTGCATGAGCGCCCAGCCGAGCCCCCTGCCCTTGAGGTCGGACCGCAGCAGGATCGCGTATTCGCCGCTCTCGTAGATCGAATCCGAATGGAGCCGGACCACGCCGACCATTTCGCCGGTGGCCTCGTCGAAGGCGATGAAGGCCATCGCGCGCGCATAATCGAGCTGGGTCAGGCGCGCGATGAACTCGTGGGTAAACTCCTTCATCGGTGCGAAGAAACGCAGGCGAAGGTCGTGCGGCGTGACGTGACGCAGGAATTCGTGGATGGTCGGCTCGTCCTCGGGGCGCATGGGACGCACGAAGATGCGCCAGTCATCCTTGAGCTTGAGGCGGCGCTCCCATTGCGAAGGATAGGCGCGAACGGCGAAATTGGCCGGGCCGGAGCCGACAAACTTCCGCTGCGGCGGGCCGACCGCGACGCGAGCGTCGACCGCGGTCACGCCGGTTTCGTCCGCCAGCAGCGGATTGATGTCGAATTCGCGGATCTCGGGAATGTCGGCCGCCATCTGCGCCAGCTTGACCAGCACCATGGCCACGGCGTCCTGCTTGACCGCCGGCACATCACGATAGGCTTTTAGCAACCGTGACACGCGCGTGCGGTCGATCAAATCGCGGGCGAGCTGCAAGTCCAGCGGCGGCAGCGCCAGCGCCTTGTCGTTGATGATCTCCACCGCCGTGCCACCGCGGCCGAACACCACGACGGTGCCGAAAGTGGGATCGTCGGCGAGGCCCAGAATCAGCTCGCGCGCCTTCGCCTTGACGACCATCGCCTGGACGATGACCCCGCCGATGCGGGCCTCGGGCCGCAGCTTTCTCGCCCGGGCGAGGATATCGGAGGTGGCGGCTCGCACGGCCTCCGGCGTCGTCAGATTGAGCACGACGCCGCCGACATCGGATTTGTGGATGATGTCCCGCGACATGATCTTCAGCACCACGGTGCCGCCCTGCGCGAAGATTTCCTTCGCATAGGCCACCGCCTGCTCGACATCGGCCGCCGCATAGGTCGGCACCATCGCGATGTCGTAGGCCTCGAGCAGGTGCTTGATCTCGACAGGCTCGAGCCACTCGCGGCCATCAGCAATCGCGGCGGTGACAATCTGCCTCGCCCCCCTTGCATCCGGTACGAACGTATCGGGCATCGCGGGAGGAACCTGGCTCAGCTCCTCCACCACTTCACGGTGCCGGACCAGATGCATGAATCCGCGCACGGCGTCGTCCTCGGTCGGATAGTTCGGCATACCGGCACCGGAAAGGGCCTGAATGATGTGCTGATCGGCACCGACCCAGGCCGCCAATACGGGCTTGGCCCATCGGCGGTGCTGCTCGCGATATTTGCCGACGATCTCGGTCACGGTCGTGGCGATATCGGCGGCCGAGGCGATCGCCGTTTGCACGTTGAGGACCAGGACCGCATCATTGTCGCGATCGGCCAGCAGCACCTCCAGCGCGGCCGCGTAGCGCGAGGCGTCGGCATCGCCCACGATGTCGACGGGATTTGCACCGGACCAGGTCGGTGGCAGCGCCGCATCGAGCGTCTTGCGAGCCTCCGCAGAGATGGTCGCCGGAATTCCGCCGAGCTCGACCAAGCGATCGACGGCGAGGACGCCGATGCCGCCACCGTTGGTCAGGATGGCGAGACGCTTTCCCGTCGGAGATTCGACGCGGCCGAGCGTCTCGGCGCAATCGAACAGCTCACGCAGATCTGAGACGCGCAGGACACCCGCGCGGCGGAACGCCGCGTCATAGACCGCGTCCGCGCCGGCGAGCGCGCCGGTATGCGTGGCGGCCGCCTTTGCGCCCTGCGCCATGCGGCCGGATTTCACCACGACGACGGGCTTTACGCGTGCGGCGGCACGCGCCGCCGACATGAACTTGCGCGCATCCTTGATGGATTCGATGTAGAGCAGGATCGCACGGGTCTTGTGATCCATCGCGAAATAGTCGAGCAGATCGGCGATATCGACGTCGATCTGATCGCCGATCGAGACGATGCCGGAAAAGCCGACGCCGCGCTGCGCAGCCCAGTCGACCATGCCGGCAGCGATCGCGCCCGATTGCGAGATCAGCGCGAGGCTGCCTGCCCCCGGCATGTGTGCGGCAAAGCTGGCATTCAGGCTGACCCCGGGCATCATGATGCCGAGGCAGTTCGGTCCGATCAGCCGCATGCCGTATTTGCGGGCCGCCGCGATTGCAGCCTCGTGCAGAGATCCCGGTCCGTGGCCGAGCCCGGCCGAGACGATCAGCGCGCCCGCCGAGCCGCGACGCCCGGCCTGGTCGATGATACCGGGAATCTCGCGCGCCGGCGCGGTGATGACCACGAGCTCGGGCACGAAGTCCAAGCCGTCCAGGTTTTTCACCGCGGCGACGCCGCCGATTTCGGCATGGCGTGGATTGACGAGGCCGAACCGCCCCTTGAATTCGGTCTTGTGGATGTTTTCCAGAACGGCGCGTCCAACGGAGACCGGACGGGCGCTCGCGCCGACGAGCGCAACCGAACGCGGCGCCAGCAGATTGTTGAGACGATAGGTTGACATGAAAGCAAATGCGCCGGATCAGCGGCGGTTCCGATGGTTGACGATCAGGCTGGGAAGATGGCGAGCCTAGTGCGAGATCATAACCCAGCACGGTGGCTGGCCAATGACGGTCTTTGTCACACCGCCCCACACGATCTCGTTCAGGCGTGAATGATGGTAGGCGCCCATCACGATCGCATCCATGCCGTGGGAATTCGTCCAGCTTCCCAGCACCTTGCCGATCGAGCTGCCGTTGCCGGTCACCGTTTCGAAGGAGGCATAGACCCCGTGTTCCCTGAGATGATCGACGAGAGCCGCGCCGGATTGCACGACTGCGTCATCCCTGTCTTGCGTTACCGTCACCACACGGACCACGCTGGCAGCCTGAAGAATCGGCAAGGCGTCGCCGACCGCACGCGCAGCGCGGGCAGAATGATCCCAGGCGATCATGACGTTCTCGAATTCCGGCCGCAACTGCTCCGCATGCTGCTCCGGGCAGAGCAGCAGCGGCCGCCCGGATTCGAACAGGAAAGTTTCGATCATGTGCTCCGTTCGGCTGTCGTGCGGCTTCACGGGAAACAGCGTGAGATCGCTGAAACGGGCATGCTCGGCCAGGATCGCCGCGATCTCGTCCGCCGGCACCTTGCCCGTTCGGCTCTGGGCGCGAATGTTGGCGCGGGACGCCGCATTGGTGAAGGCATCGAGGAGCTGCTTCGTGTCGTTCGCCTCACGCGAACTGACGGCCTCCGCGGAATCGCGGTCATGAGGCAGCATCACTTTCGGCCGCTCGAAAACGTCTTCCTCGAGCGCGAGCGCCGTGATCCTGGCGCCGAGGTCGGCGGCGACGGCCACACATTTCTCGATCGCAACCAGGGCCGATCCGCGCGGCTGGCCGACAAGCGGCAGAAAGACATCCTTGATGGGCATCGGGATTCTCCTTGGCCGCCACAATAGGCCGGCTTTGGTCGAGAGGCTTGATCCTCGTCAAGCCAAGAAAACGTCGTCCAGTCCATCAGTAACTGGCGTTAACCGACGTCAAGGACTGGCCGCGATCTGCTTCTAAGGATTACCTTGGTCGGCGGACGGGCCGCCTTCCGACGCATCTGGATGTGCCAGCGGGAATGACAAACGATTCTGCGACCCAGGACCGGATCTTTGCGGCTCTAACCGATTCTGCCGTGCATCCTGACGTGAGGCGGATCGATACGCACGCAGCTTCCGTGTTCCTCGACGGCAAGCGCGCGTTGAAGATCAAGCGCGCCGTGCAGTTTCCCTTCCTCGATTATTCGACGCTCGAGAAGCGCAAGGCGGCCTGCGAGGAGGAAATCCGGATCAACCGGCCGCTGGCGCCGCAGATCTACCACCGGGTCGTGGCGATCACCGAGGAGGCGGACGGCTCGGTGCAGGTCGACGGTCCCGGCCGGCCGATCGAGTATGCGGTGGAGATGGCGCGCTTCGACGAAAACCGGACGCTCGATCATCTGGCAAAGGCCGGCCCGCTGGATGCAGCCCTTGCCTCGGCTGCCGCCGACGCGATCGTCGCTTCCCACGGCGCGGCGACACGCGCCGACGGCGACGCATGGGTCGCCTCCATCCCCGCCCTGATCCACGGCAACAGTCACGGCCTGCGGACCGGCGGCCATTTCAACGCGGCAGACGTCGACAAGCTAGGCAAAGCCTCCCACGAGGCATTTTTGCGTGTTCGTCCGCTGCTCGCAGAGCGCGGCCGTCAAGGCTTCGTGCGCCGCTGCCATGGCGATCTGCATCTCGCAAACATCGTTCTGATCGACGACCGGCCGGTGCTGTTCGACGCCATCGAGTTCGATGCGCAGATGGCAACCGTCGACGTGCTTTACGATCTCGCATTCACGCTGATGGACCTGTTGCACCACGATCAGCCAGATGCGGCCAACATCGTCCTGAACCGCTATCTCGCCGTGACGCCGGCCGACAATCTCGACGCGCTCTCGGCCCTGCCGCTGTTGATGTCCATCCGGGCGGCGATCCGCGCCCAGGTAGCCCTGGCACGGCTGAAGCCGCCGCATTCCGATGACGCCGGCATCCTTGACCAGGCACAGCGTTATTTTGACCTCGCCAGGACGCTGCTCCATCCTCCCGCCCCGCGCCTGATTGCGGTCGGCGGCCTGTCAGGCACCGGCAAGACGGTTTTGGCACACGCGCTCGCGCCCGTCGTCGCACCCGCCCCGGGAGCCGTCGTGCTGCGCAGCGACCTCGTCCGCAAGCAGATGTTCGGGGTCGAGGACACGCACCGCCTGCCGCCGTCCGCCTACACGCCGGAGCACGCCGCCCGCGTCTACGCCACGCTGGCTCAGCATGCCCGGCGGGTGCTGGCGCAGGGCCATTCGGCGATCATCGACGGCGTATTCGCCCGCGAGGACGAACGGGACGCGATCGCCACACTGGCGCGGGAGCGCAATGTGCCCCTGAACGGCCTGTTCCTGGTTGCGGACCTCGCGACCCGGCAGATGCGGATCGGAAGTCGCCGGGGAGACGCATCCGACGCCACGCAAGAGGTTGCTGCGCAGCAAGAGCACTATAATATCGGTCACGTCGGCTGGGCGACCATCGATGCATCCGGGACACAAGCGCAGACGCTCCAGAACTGCTGGGACGCGATCGCTGAAAGCAAATAAGGCAATCTGATTGGCGCGGACAAAGATGGCGCGACCCACCACGACCTCGACGGCCGTTCGCGCCACGCCGGCGGCGCGGCGCAATGCCCTGCCCGGCCGCCTCAGCCCCGGCATGGCCTGCGATACGGCGTTCCGCATCATCGCGCGCCGTCACCTCGATGCCGTGCTCGCCCAGCATGACGGCACCTGCCGCGGCGATCCCGACGCGCTGCACCAGATCCGGATCGCATTGACGCATCTGCGAACAGCCATCCGCTTCTTCTCGCCGATAGTCGACGACGCCCTTCGCCCGAAGGTCTGGACCGAGCTAAAATGGCTGAACGGTCAGCTCGGCATGGTACGGGATCTCGACGTGGCGATCGAGCGGATCGTCGCCGAGAGTGGCGACAATCTCGCGGTGGTCGCCGAGCTTCAGTGTTGGGACGAAAAGCGCGCCGAGAGCCACCGCCTGCTGGCGCGCGCGCTGCAATCCGCGCGGTATCGCCGCCTTGTCGAGCAGACCTCGACCTGGATCGAGAGCGGCCCCTGGTCGACCTGGCGCAGCAAGGAAGCCATACGATTGCGCCGCTGCACGCTCGCCTATCACGCGACGGAGCGGCTGACCGAGTGGGAAACGGCGCTGCTCAAGAAGGCGCGAAAACTCCGCAAGCTCGACGTCGAAAAACGCCACAAGCTGCGGATTCTCAACAAGCGGCTGACTTATTCGATCGAGTCGCTCCAGGACCTGTTCGCCGATGAATCGCTGACGAAACAGAAATCCATCCTCAAGAAATTGCGCAAAGCGCAACGGTCGCTCGGACGATTGAACGACGATGCGCGGGGACAGGCGCTGGCGGCGTCGTTGAACGGCGCCGGCCTCGAAGCCGGCAATCGATTCCGCAACCGCAAACGGGAAAAGAAGCTGTTGCGGACGGCGTCAACGGCCTACCGCAAACTGGACAAGACCAAACCCTTCCGCTCCTCGGACCTCGCACCGAATTCCGAGCCGGAGGTTTAAGTGTTGACGTAGTCCCCTGGCGCATCGGGCAGGCCGGGAGCGTCTCCAAGCCCGATCGGTGGCGGATCGCAGGGCGCACCGGAGCGCGCCGCCAGCCATTTGGTCCATTCCGGCCACCACGACCCTTCAACGCGCGGAGCCAGCTTCAGCCACTCGTCCGCACCGACATAGGGCGCGTCCTCGGCCTTGCTCAGCACTTGATAGCTGTGGCCGGGCTCGTCGGGAGGCGCGACGACGCCGGCATTGTGACCGCCGCTGGTCAACAGGAACGTCACGTCGGCATCGACCTGATAGTGAATCTTGTAGACCGATCGCCACGGCGCGACGTGATCGGCCAGCGTGCCGACCACGAACATCGGGGCGTGAAGATCGGACAGCGAAACGTTCCTGCCGCCGACGTGATAGCGCCCGCCGGCCAGATCGTTGTCGAGGAACAGCTTTCGCAGATATTCCGAATGCATGCGGTAAGGCAGCCGCGTTGCGTCCGCGTTCCACGCCATCAGATCGCTCGGTGGCGCGCCCTCACCCATCAGATAGTCCTGCGACAGCCGCGACCAGATCAACTCGTTGGAGCGCAGCAGCTGAAAGGCGCCGGCCATCTGGGTCGTGTCGAGGTAACCGCGCTGCCACATCATGTCTTCGAGAAAGGCGACCTGGCTCTCATTGATGAAGAGCGTCAGCTCTCCGGCCTCGGTGAAGTCTGTCTGGGCGGCAAGGAGAGTAACGGTGCCAAGGCGCTTATCACCGTCGCGCTCCATCGCGGCGGCAGCGATCGACAGCAATGTACCTCCCAGACAATAGCCGAGCGCATGGGTCTTCCGACCCGGCATAACGCGGCCGATCATGTCCAGCGCCGCCATGACCCCCAGCCTGCGATAGTCGTCGAAGGCGAGATCCCGATCCGTCGCATCCGGGTTGCGCCAGGAGATCGCGAACACGGTGAAACCCTGACCGGTCAGATATCTGACCAGCGAGTTCTGCGGCGAGAGATCGAGGATGTAGTACTTCATGATCCAGGCCGGCACGATCAGGATCGGCTCTGGTCGCACCTGCGCCGTGGTCGGATGGTATTGGATCAGCTCGATCAGCGCGTTACGGTAGACGACCTTGCCGGGCGACGCCGCCACCGACCTGCCGACCACAAACTGCTCGCCGTCCGCCAGTTTCGAGGCGGACAGCAGGCGCATCAAGTCACTGCACCAGTTCTGCCAACCGAAGACAAAGTTCTCGCCGCCGCTCTGGAACGCCTTCTCCAGGACTTTCGGATTTGTCGCCGCGAAATTCGACGGCGCCAGCATGTCAAGCATCTGGCGCATCGAGAACTCGACAATGGCCTCATTGGCGTGCGACACGCCGCGCACGCCGGTCGCCGCATCCCGCCACCAGCGCTCTGTGAGCAGAAATGCCTGCGCCAACAGATTGAACGGCGCGGTCTCCCATTGCGGTCCGCTGAAGCGGCGATCGCGTCCCTGCGGCTGGATCACAGACCACGGCTTTTGCTCCGGTGACGCCGCGTGCGCGGCGGCTTCCGCCAGCCGGCCGGTGTCGCGCAGAATGCTGCGGACAATCTCCATCTGGCGCTGCGGCGCCGCAGCCAGATGCGAACTCCAGTCGAGCCAGGCCAGCGACAAGGCCAGCGGCGAAATCCCGCCTGTGAATCGCGCCAGCATCGCGTGAAATGCGCGGTCGAGAGGATATGGCTCCGATGCAGGCGGCGGATCGGCGGCAGGCATTCCGGCGGGTGTTTTGGGGCTCACCGTCGAGGCTTCGGGAGCAGCGACGGGATTGACGGGAAGAGCCTGCGCCGCCGGCACTTCGGCCCGTGGAAAGATCTGCACGACGCTCATGGCTCAATGTTCCCGAGGGGCTTCTGGTCTAGGTCGGCAGCAGGATATGACGAGGCTTCGCAGAGGCGTTGAGCTGCATCAAATCCGGGGCGCGGATCACGATTGCTTAATCAGGACGGACGGGCCTCGTCCGATTGACCTGAGTCAAGCCGCACCCTGATGTCCGCGCTAGTTTTCGCGCATCGAATTTCGATAGAGCCAGCGGAGTTGTCCATGCGCGCCCACCAGATCATGACCCGGTCGGTCATCTCGGTTACCCCCGACACAAGCATCGTCGAGGCGGCAAATATCATGCTGAAGCGGCATGTCAGCGGTCTCACGGTGGTCGACGATACCGGCAAGCTGGTCGGCGTCGTGTCGGAAGGAGATTTCATCCGCCGCAGCGAAATCGGCACCGGGCGCAAGCGCGGACGCTGGCTGCGGTTCATCCTTGGTCCGGGCAAGTCGGCCAGCGATTTCGTCCACGAGCACGGCCGCAAGGTCGCGGAGGTGATGACCGACACGGTCGTCACCATCACGGAGGATACGGCGCTCGCCGAGATCGTCGACCTCATGGAGCGGAACAACGTGAAGCGGCTGCCGGTGGTGCGCGGCGACAAGGTCGTCGGGATCGTATCCCGCGCCAATCTGCTGCAGGCGGTGGCGGGGCTCGCCCGCGAAGTGCGTGATCCGACGGCGGATGACGACCACATTCGCAGCCGCATCATCGACACCATGGAGAAGAACGACTGGTGCCCGTTCGGGCTGAACGTCATCGTCCGCGACGGCATCGTTCATCTCAGCGGCGTCATCACCGAAGAGCGCACGCGGCAGGCCGCGATCGTCGCAGCCGAGAACGTCGATGGCGTGAAGAAGGTGCACGACCATCTGTGCTGGGTCGACACCATGTCGGGCGTCTATCTGAACTCGCCCGAGGACGACGAGCTCGCCAAGGCCAGCTGACAAGGCCAGCTGAACCGGACGCGATTCAGCGTGGAATGACGGCGGTGGCCTCGATCTCGACGCGCGCCGCCTTCTCCACGAGGCGCACCACCTGCACCAGCGCCATCGCCGGGTAATTTGCGCCGAAGACGGCACGGTAGACCTTGCCGAGCTCCTTCAGGTTGGACAGGTACTCGTCCATGTCGACGACGTACCAGGTCAACCGCACGAGGTGCTCGGGCCTCGCGCCTGCCTCGGCCAGGATCGCGGCGATGTTGCTCAAGGTCTGGTGCACCTGTGCGACGAAGCCGTCAGCAAGACGCTCTTCGGCATCCCAGCCGATCACCCCGCCCGTGACGACGATGCGCCCCTCAGCGGCCATGCCATTGGCATAGCCCTTCGGCATCGGCCAGCCCGACGGCTGGAGCACCTGCACCCGCGAGCGGGTGTCATCCTCGGCTGGTGTCGGCAGCACCGCGAGTTGCGGGCCTTTCGGCGTCGTCACGGACAATTCTTCATCCTCTTCTCATTCCGCCGCGACGCCTGAGGACGTTGCGGCGGCCTGCGCCAGTTGCCGCAGGGCAAAGCGCTTCAATTTTCCGGTCTCGGTCTTGGGGAGTTGTGCCACGAATTCGATGGCACGCGGATATTTATACGGCGCGATCTCGCGTTTGACATGTTCCTGCAACTCGGTCACGAGCTCTGCGTCCGGCGTCACGCTGGGCGTCGCGACGACATAGGCCTTCACGATCATGCCGCGCGCCTCGTCGGGGGCACCGACCACGCCGCACTCGGCGACCGCCGGATGCGTGAGCAGCGCCGCCTCGACGTCGGTGCCCGCGATATTGTAGCCGGCCGACACGATCATGTCGTCGGAGCGAGACTGGTACCAGAAATAGCCGTCGCTATCCATCAGGTAGGTGTCGCCGGTGATATTCCAGCCATTCTTGACGTATTTGCGCTGCCGCTCGTCGGCGAGATAGCGGCATCCGGTCGGCCCGCGCACCGCGAGGTTCCCCATCGTGCCCGGCGGCAAATCGTGGCCGTCATCGTCGACGATCTTGGCCTCATAGCCCGGCACGGGCTTGCCCGTTGCGCCGGGGCGGATCTCGTCCTCGATCGCGCTGATGAAGATGTGCAGCAATTCAGTCGAGCCGATGCCGTCCATCAGCTTGATCCCGGTCGCCTTGAGCCAGGCGTCGAAAGTCGGCTTGGGCAGCGTCTCGCCCGCGGAAACACATTTGCGAAGCGAGGAGATGTCGCGGCCCGGCAGCTTGCCGATCATCGCCCGGTAAGCGGTCGGCGCCGTGAAGCAGACCGTGGTCTTGTATTGCTCGATTGCCGTCAGCACGTCGTCGGGCGTCGTCTTCTCCAGCACCACGAAGGAGGCGCCGATATGCATCGGAAACAGCACGCCGCCGAAGCCGAAGGTGAACGCGAGCGGCGCCGAGCCGACGAAGCGATCGTTCTGTTCGGCTCGCAGGATGTTGCGCGCATAGCCGTCGCAGACCGCGAGCATGTCGCGGTGGAAATGCATGGTGCCCTTGGGATCGCCTGTCGTGCCGGACGTAAAGGCGATCAGACAGACGTCGTCGGAGGCGGTATCGACGGCCTTGAACTCCGGGCTCGCGTCAGCGCTGAGCGCTTCGAGCGAGTCCGCCGCGCCATTGCCCCAATAAACAACTCGCTTCAGAATTGGCGCCGCAGCCTTTGCCCTCTCCATCTCCTCGGCGAGCTTTCCGTCGCACAGCGCGAGCGCAATCTCCGCCTTCTGGATCGGGTAGGACAGCTCCTTGGCGCGCAAGAGCGGCATCGTGGCCACGACGATGCCACCGGCCTTGATGACTGCGAGATAGGTCGCGACCATCATCGGGTTGTTGGCGGAGCGTAGCAGCACGCGACCGCCGGGGATGAGACCGAGCTTGCCGACCAGCACGTTGGCGATGCGGTTCACCAGCGCTTGCAGCTCGCGATAGGTGTAGCTGACGGCGGGACTGATGACGCAGGGCGCATCGCCATGGCCCTGTTCGACCCAGCGATCGAGGAAATAACTGACGCAGTTCAGTCGCGGCGGATAGTGCAGCTCCGGCCGCGTGAAGATGAACTCGGGCCAGAGCTCGCGTGGCGGCAGATGCTGCCGCGCAAACGTATCGACATGGGCCGTCGCAGCGTTGCCGTCATGCGAGCCCGACACTTGAATCTTGGCGGCGTTGGCCATCGCACGCTCCTTTCAGCATGGATTGCACCCGGCAGCACGATCTGGGAAACATTTTAGGCTTAAAACAATTTGGCGCAATAGCGGATTTTGGGCATTCCGTGCTTTTTCCTGCGGCAAAAGGGATTGGGCGGCGGCGCTTACGGCCGGCGGCGCGCGGCCGATTTCTGCGCCGACGCCTTGGTCTTGGCGAGCAGCCGCATCAATTCGCGCACATCCTTCGGCGAGAGGTCGGCGAAGAGATCGGCGATCCAGATCTCGTGCTCCGCGGCCATCTTGCGGAACTCGGCGCGGCCGAGCTTCGTGAGGCGGATCACCTGGACCCGACGATCCGTCTCCGAGGTCCGGCGATCGAGATGGCCGGATTCCACGAGGCGCTCGACGAGACCGGTGACATTGCCGTTCGACACCATCATGCGCTTGGAGACATCGGACAGCGTCATGCCGTCAGGCGCCTTGTCGAGCTGCGCCATCAGATCGAAGCGGGGCAGCGTGACGTCGAACCGCTGCCGCAGCCGGCCGCGAACCTCGCCCTCGATCAGGGTGGTGCAGGTCAGAAGGCGCAGCCACAGCCGAAGCTCGTCGGCATGGTCTTCCGGCGTTTCGACGGCCTTGGTCTCGGAATCGAGCATCTCGGTGCGTTCACTCTCGGCGGGCATTGGCGCCGGCACGGATTCCCCAACATTTTGAGCTTCAAATAAATCGACGCCGGCCGCAAGTCCAAAGCTGCAACAATCGACCGCACGCCAATTTCTTTAGGCTTCAAATAATTGGCGCGCCGCTTGCATGCGCCGCTGCCCGCGGGGATGACGACACTTTGAGCGCTGCTTGCCGCGACCGCCATCATCAGCATAAGCTTGGATTGAAGTACGCGGCTTGCGGCGCAAGCCCTGACGTCACGAGGGACAGATCATGAGAATGCAATCGACCTTGGCCGCAACAGCCCTGCTGCTCGGCACCGCCGTGACCCCCGCCCTCGCCCAGGAGAAGATCAAGCTCGGGGTGATCGTGACCCTGTCGGGACCAGCCGCCGCGCTTGGCCAGCAGGTTCGCGACGGCTTTGCGCTCGCCGTAAAAGACCTCGGCAGCAAGATGGGCGGCCGTGACGTCGAGGTCGTCGTCGTCGATGACGAACTGAAGCCGGACGCGGCGGTGACCAAGGTCAAGGGGCTGCTGGAACGCGACAAGGTCGACTTCGTGATCGGCCCAATCTTCTCCAACATTCTGCAGGCGATCCACCGGCCCGTGACGGAATCGAAGACCTTTCTGATCAGCCCCAACGCCGGCCCGTCGACCTTTGCCGGCAAGGACTGCAACCCGTTCTTCTATGTGACCTCGTATCAGAACGATCAGGTGCACGAGATCCTCGGCAAGGTCGCGCAGGATCGCGGCTACAAGCGCATGTACCTGATGGTGCCGAACTATCAGGCCGGCAAGGATTCGGTGGCGGGCTTCAAGCTCGACTACAAGGGCGAGATCGTCGAGGAATCCTACATGCCGCTGAACACGCTGGACTTTCAGCCGGAGCTTTCCAAGATCTCCTCGCAGAAACCCGACGCACTCTTTACGTTCATGCCCGGCGGTCTCGGCGTCAATCTCGTCAAGCAGTACCGGCAGGCGGGCCTCGCCGACAGCATTCCGGTGCTCTCGGCGTTTACGGTGGATGAATCGACGCTGCCGGCGCAGCAGGATGCGGCCGTCGGCATGTTCGGCGGCGCCAACTGGGCGCCCAATCTCGACAATGCCCAGAACAAGAAGTTCGTCGCGTCCTATGAAGCCGCCTATAATGTCGTGCCCGGCACCTACGCCTTCCAGGCCTATGACGCCGCGATGCTGATCGACAGCGCGGTCAAGGCCGTGAAGGGCGACCTGTCGAACAAGGACGCGGTCCAGGCCGCGCTGAAGAAAGCCGACTTCACCTCGCTGCGCGGCACCTTCAAGTTCAACACCAACGGCTATCCGATCCAGGATTTTTATCTGACCAAGGTCGCCAAGCGTCCGGACGGTAAGTTCCAGACCGAGATCGTGCAGAAGGTCTTCGAGAATTACGGCGACCGCTACGCCAAGGACTGTAAGGCGGCGAACTAAAGCCGCGCGTCGCGTTAAGGGAGGACTTCAATGAGCAGCGAGATCACCGGCATTACCCGGGCCAACGAGGGGATCCAGGGCATTTCCTGGAACATCCTCGGTCAAACCTACGTGCCGAAGAGCAAGACCGAGCACAGCTTCTCCTGGCACGCGACATTGCCGCCGGGCACGTTCGTGCCGCCGCACATTCATCCCGACCAGGATGAATATCTCTACATGCTGGAGGGCAAGCTCGACTTCATGCTGGGCAATTCCGAGTCGCAGGCGACCGCCGGCGACCTGATCCGCCTCGGCATGGGCGTGCCGCACGGCATCTTCAACAAGTCGGAGCAGACCGCAAAGGTGCTGTTCTGGGTGTCACCGACCAAGAAGCTGTTCGACCTGTTCTGGGGCCTTCACAACATGAAGGAACAGAAGCCCGAGGACGTGGTGGCGATGGCCGCCGAGTTCAACATCCACTTCCTGCCGCCGCCTCCCGGCGCTGGCTAGCGGCAGGTCTTAAGCGCGCACCGCCGCAAGCCCCGGCACTGCGGCGAAGCCCGCCTTGGTCGCATAGCCGCGCACGATGGCCTCGCGCTGGGAATAGCTCAGCACGTTATCGACATTGTCGAATCCATCCGGCGCGAGTTGCTCGACGACGTCGATGACGCCTTCAGGGCCGCCGCGCCGGTTGGAGCGCACGATATCCGCCGTCATCGGCAGGCGCTTCTTCTCGTATTCGAGCAGAGCCTGGCGCGGATGCTCGGCTCGCACAAGCGCGTCCGCAAGGCAGCGCGCATCGAGGATCGCCTGCGAGGCCCCGTTGGAGCCGACCGGATACATGGGGTGCGCGGCATCGCCGAGCAGCGTGACACGTCCTGACGACCAGTAGGGCAAGGGATCGCGGTCGCAGGTCGGATATTCGTAGAATTCGGGCGTCGCCGAGATCAGGCTTTTGACGTCGACATAAGGCACTGAGAAGCGGGCGACGTGCGGCATCAGCTCCTCGCGGCGGCCCGGCCGCGACCAGTCTTCCTTCCGCGGCGGTGGCGCATTGCCCTCGCCCACCTTCACCAGCACGGCCCAGTTGGTCAGGCGGCTCGCCGAGCTCGATCCCTCCGCGATCGGATAGATCACCACCTTGGCATTGAGGCCGCCGGCCACGATCATCGATTTGCCGGTGAGAAACAGCGGCCAGTCGCGCGCACCGCGCCACAGCATCAAGCCGTTCCAGCACGGCGGACCTTCATTTGGGAACAACGTCTCGCGGACGCGGGAGTGGATGCCGTCGGCGCCGATCAGGATGTCGCCGCGCGCGGTGTGGACATGCGCGCCGGCACGATCGAAGAAGTAAGCGGTGACGCCGCCCTCGTCCTGCGTGAACGCGCCGAGGCGGCAGCCGGTGTGGATTGCATCCACTCCGAGCCGCTCCTCGACCGCGCGATGGATGACGCCCTGAAGCCGGCCGCGATGAATCGAGAATTGGGGCACGTCGTGACCGGCGTCGATGCCGCGGGCTTCGCGCCAGACCTCCTGGCCGTGGCGGTTGAGATAGTAAAGCTGATCGGTGCGGATCGCGACATCGTCGAGCTTCTGGAGCAGGCCGAGTCCGGCAAGCTCGCGCATGGCATGCGGCAACGTATTGATGCCGACGCCGAGCTCACGAATGGTGTCAGCCTGCTCGAAGATCTCGCATCCGATGCCACGCGAACGCAGCATCAGCGCCGTGGTGAGACCACCGATACCGCCACCGACGATAATCGCCTTCATCGCCCTTACTCCACTCGAAATATGCCAGGCAATGAGGTTAACGTCGCACGGGCAGTTACTCCGCCGCAAGCGGCTTTGTCGCCTCCGCCTTGAGCTCGGCCCGGGTCTTGGGCTTAGCCTTAATGCGCAGCTCCTCCAGATCCTGGCGGTCGCGGACGCTGTTGCGGAAAATTTGATCCTTCCCGGGCAGATATTGCGGCGGGCAGAATGCGCTTTCTGCCCCGTACCAGGCCGCCGCCCTCATGGTGAAGAACGGATCGACCAGATGCGGCCGCCCAAGGGCGACGAGATCCGCCCGGCCAGCCGCCAGGATGGTATTGGCCTGGTCCGCCGTCGTGATGTTGCCGACGCACATCGTGGCGACGCGCGCCTCATTGCGGACTTGATCCGAGAACGGCGTCTGGAACATGCGGCCGTAGATCGGCTGCGCGTCGCGGACCGTCTGTCCCGTCGAGACGTCGACGAGATCGACACCAGCCTCGGCGAAAGCGCGCGCAACCGCCACCGCATCGTCACCGGTGATGCCGCCGTCAGCCCAATCGGTCGCGGAGATACGTACCGACATCGGCTTGTGCGACGGCCAGACCGCGCGGAGCGCCTCGAAGATCTCGCGCGGGAAGCGCAGACGGTTGTCGAGCGAGCCGCCGTATTCGTCCGTCCTGGTGTTCGTCAGCGGCGAGATGAAGCTGGCGAGCAGATAGCCGTGGGCGCAGTGCAGCTCCAGCATGTCGAAGCCGCAGCGCTCGCCGCGCTCGGCCGCCGCGACGAAAGAGTCTCGCACCGCATTCATGCCGGCGCGATCGAGCTCGCGCGGCACCTGGCTGTCGGGGAAATAGGGTAGTGGCGATGCGGAGAACACGTCCCAGCCGCCTTCGTCCAGCGGGCGGTCCATGCCGTCCCACATCAGCTTGGTCGCACCCTTGCGGCCGGCGTGGCCCAGTTGCAGGCAGATTTTCGCGGCCGAATTGCCGTGGACAAAGCCCACGATGCGCCGCCACGCCGCCTCCTGCTCGTCGTTCCACAGACCGGCACAGCCCGGCGTGATCCGGGCATCGCGGCTGACGCAGGTCATCTCCGTGAAGATGAGGCCGGCGCCACCGATCGCGCGCGATCCATAGTGCACGAGGTGGAAGTCGGTCGGCACGCCCTCTTTCGCCGAATACATGCACATCGGCGACATCACGGCGCGGTTGGCGACCTCCATCTCGCGCAGGCGGAACGGCTGGAACAACGGCACCGTCGGCTTTTTGATGTCGACGTCAAAGCCGCTGTCGCGAACCTGTTTGGCAAATGACGTCTCGACCTCAGCCACGAAATCGGGCGCGCGGAGCTTGAGATTGTCATAGGTGATCGCCTTCGAGCGCGTCATCACGCCGAAGGCGAACTGCACGGGATCAAAATTCCAGAAGCGGTCGACATGCTCGAACCAGACCAGCGAGACGTCGGCGGCGTGCTGCGTCTTCTCGACCTCCTCACGGCGGCCGTGCTCGTAGACATCAAGCGCCGCCTTGATGCTGGGAGCTTTCTCCATCGCATCGGCCAGCGCAATCGCGTCTTCCATCGCGAGCTTGGTGCCGGAGCCGATCGAAAAATGCGCGCTCGCCTTGGCATCGCCGAGCAGCACCATGTTGTCCTTGACCCAGCGCTTGCTGCGGATCATCGGGAAATTGCGCCACATCGAACGGTTGACGAGCAGCTTATGTCCATCGAGGAACCAGCCAAAAATCTCGGCCATCCGCGCGGCGGACTGCGTCTCGTCCAGCCCTGTGAGGCCAGCCCGCTCGAACGTCTCGGGATCGGTCTCGAAGATCCAGGTCGAGTGTCCGGCCTCATACTGATAGGCGTGGGCGATGAACGGCCCCCACTCGGTCTCCTGGAAGATGAAGGTGAAGGCATCGAGCGGCTTGGTCGAGCCCATCCAGGCGAACTTGTTGGAGCGGAGGTCGACCTCCGGCTGGAAATGATCGAGGTATTTCTCGCGGAAGCGACTGTTGATGCCGTCGGCAATCAGGACGAGATCGGCGTCGGCAAACCGGGTTTCGTCGTCAACGTCCACCTCAAAGTGCAGGACGACGCCAAGCTCGCGGGCCCGCTCCTGAAGGATCAGGAGCAGCTTGCGCCGCGAGCAGCCGCAAAAGCCGTTACCGCCGACCCGGTGCACCGTGCCGCGGAAATGCACGGCGATGTCGTCCCAGTAGGCGAACTCCTGGGTGATGCGGCGATAGCTCGGCAGATCGTGTTTTTCAAAATTGTCCAGCGTGGCATCCGAGAACACCACGCCGAACCCGAAGGTGTCGTCGGCCCGATTGCGCTCATACACCGTGATGTCGGCGCCCGGGCGCTGCTTCTTGAGCAGGATCGCAGCGTAAAGACCCGCAGGTCCGCCACCGATGATCGCGACTTTCATGGGAGCCTCGCCAATTCACCCGGCCATGAAACTATTTTAAGCCTAAAATAATTTCGCGCAAGTCCCCCCTTGCTGGCCGGCTCGGACAACGACGCCGTTAGTCGCCCCTGAAGACCGGCTTGACCTTGTTGGCGAAGGCCTCGAAGGCGCGCTCGAAATCGGCCGTCGTCATGCACAGGGCCTGGGCAACGGCTTCCGCCTCAATCGCCTCCTCCACCGACATGGCCCATTCCATCGCCAGCATCCGCTTGGTCATGGTGTTGGCGAAGGTAGGCCCTTCCGCGATCTGCTTGGCCAGGACCTGCGCCTGGAGCAGCACCTGCTCCGACGTCACGATGCGGCTGAAGAAGCCCCAGCACTCGCCCTCCTCCGCGGTCATGAACCGGCCGGTATAGAGCAGCTCGGAGGCGCGGGACTGTCCGATGATCCGCGGCAGGATCGCGCAGGCGCCCATGTCGCAACCTGCAAGACCCACCTTGTTGAACAGGAACGCAACCTTGGTCCCGCTTGCCGCGAGACGCATGTCCGAGGCCATGGCGACGATCGCACCAGCCCCGGCACAGATGCCCTCGACCGCGGCTATGATTGGCTGCGGGCAGGCCCGCATCGCCTTGACGAGGTCGCCGGTCATCCGCGTGAAGGCCGTCAGACCCTTGGTGTCCATCTTCACCAGCGGGCCGATGATCTCGAACACGTCACCACCGGACGAGAAATTGCCGCCAGCGCCGGTGACGACGACGGATTTGACCTCGTCGTCGAAGGCGCAAGCGCGGAAGAAATCGGTCAGTTCCCGGTAGCTTTCGAACGTCAGCGGATTCTTTCGTTCGGGTCGGTTGAGCGTGACCGTCGCGACGCCGTCGACCACCGCCAGCACGAAGTGCTGCGGCGAATAGTCCGCGAGCGGAATGGTGACGGGATTTGCTGGTCTGCTCATGCGATCTCCTTGGCTTCGTTGTTCCGCGCCTGCGCCATTCACGCTAGACCTCGCCCCCGGCCACGGCAATCGCCTGCCCGGTGATCGCGCCGGCGCCCTCGCCGCACAACCAGAGCACCGCGTCTGCCACTTCCCGAGGTGCGATCAGGCGTCCTTGCGGATTGTGTTTCGCGAGCTCTGCGATCGCCTGCTCGCGACTACGCCCCGTCTTGTTCATGATGTTCTCGATGCTGCCCGCGACGAGATCGGTGTCGGTAAAGCCGGGACACACCGCGTTCACGGTGACATTGCTTCCGGCCATCTCGATGGCAAGGGAGCGCACCAGACCGATCACGGCATGCTTGGCCGCGCTGTATGCGCTGACATAGGCGTAGCCCTTCAGCCCCGCCGTCGACGCGACCGCGACAATTCGGCCATAGGGACGATCTTTCATGCCCGGCAGCACAGCACGGACGGCGTGGACCACGCCCATGAAATTGACATCCATCATGCGCGCAAAAAGAGCGGCGTCAGACTTCGCGAATGGCGCCGATTCGGCGCTGCCTGCGTTGGCAATCAGGATATCAATCGGCTGCCGCGCGCTGGCCTCGCTAATAGCGGCCTTCAACGACGTTTCGTCCGAAACATCGGCAACGGCCGCAAAATGCGCGGCGCCGGCGTCGACCGCCTCCGCAAGAGTCGCGGCATTCCGGCCAAGCACCGTCACGATGGCCCCGGCACCGACAAGAGACGCCGCGATCGCGCGGCCGATGCCGCGGCCACCACCGGTCACCAGTGCGTGCGGCGAGTGCGGCAATCCGGACATGCGCAGGCTCCCTCGGATCCAATGATCGTTCCTCCGATATATTTTAACCTTCAAATTTTTGCAACGAAAGCGGCGCTCGTCACGACACGAGAGGGCGGCCCGAAAATTGCTTTAAGTATAAAATTATCGCTTCCCATCCCCCACAGGCCTGTTAGCATCAAGGGCCAAGCAAAAGGATGTCGCGTGTCGCAGCCTGTGCCAATGATAACAAAGGACGGACGCTTCGCCTATGAATCCGCGGGCGATCCGAATGCGACACCTCTCATTTTCCTGCACGGCATCGGCGGTGCAGCGCGGGCCTGGCGGCGGCAACTTGCCACGTTCGGCGGCGGCTTCCGCGCAATTGCATGGGATATGCCGGGCTACGGCAGATCGGCGCCGCTCGCCAGCGTCAGTATTGCTGCCCTGGCGGAGGCACTCCAGCAATTCATCGAACAACTCGGCGCGGCCAGACCCATCCTGGTCGGTCACTCGATCGGCGGCATGATCGTGCAGAAATGGCTGGTGCAATCTCCAAAGCTGGCACGCGCGGTCGTACTGGCGCAGACCAGCCCTGCCTTCGGCAAGGCCGACGGCGAGTGGCAGAAATCGTTCATCGCGGCACGGCTCGGGCCGCTCGATCGCGGGGAGACGATGAAGTCACTGGCGCCCTCGCTGGTGAAGGAGCTTGTCGGCGACGATCCCGATCCGAACGGGATGGAGCTTGCACGCGAATGCATGGGGAGCGTGCCCGAAGCAAGCTATCGTGCCATGATGCTGGCTCTGATCGGCTTCGATCAGCGCAGCACGCTTGCGAATATTTCCGTCCCCACGCTGTTGCTGTCGGGTTCCAAGGACAACAATGCGCCCGCGCCGATGATGGCAAAGACGGCGAGCTACATCTCTGGTGCCGAATATGTCGAGCTCGCCGGCGTCGGCCATCTCGCCAACCTCGAGCGCCCCGAGGCCTTCGACGAGGCCCTCGGCCGGTTCCTGAACTCTCTCGCGACCAAAGCGTAAGGTGACTGCGCAATGACCATGCAAGTCAGCAAGACGATCGGCACGACCGACAAGGTTGCACTGGATGCGCCGATCTTCGATCCCGTTGCATTCCGCCTCGGCGACGAGCAGGCCGGCATCATCACCCGCGCAAGGGAGATCGGCCAAAGCGTGTTCGCCGCTCGCGCTGCGACCTACGATCGCGAGGCGACCTTCCCGATCGAGAATTATCGCGACCTGCACCGCGTCGGTCTGCTCGGCATTGCCGTGCCCAAGAAACACGGCGGGCTCGGCGCGAACTACCAGACCTATGCTTTGGCGGCTGCCGAGATCGGCCGCTATTGCGGCGCGACCGCGCTGACCTGGAACATGCACGTGTGCTCGACCCTGTGGTCGGGGCCGCTCGCCGACGATCTCGACATGGACGCGGACACCCGCGCCGAGCACGAGCGGCGGCGCGCGGTTCACTACAAGCGCATCGTCGAGGACGGTGCGATCTATTCGCAACCCTTCTCCGAGGGCGGAGCGGCCGCCGCAGGCGGTGTCGCCTTCGGCACGGAAGCAAGGCCCGTCGAGGGCGGCTGGATCGTCAACGGCAAGAAGATTTTTGCATCGCTCTCCGGCCACGCCGACTATTACGGCGTGCTCTGCACCGAGATCGAGGAAGGCGAGAAGGCGTCCCGCCGCAACACGCTTTACCTCGCGATATCAGCCAAGTCCGAAGGCGTCTCGGTCGTCGGTGACTGGGACCCGCTCGGCATGCGCGGAACGGTTTCACGGACGCTTCTGTTCAAGGACGTGTTCGTGCCGACCGACTCTGCACTGATGCCGCGCGGCGTCTATTTCCAGGCCGCGATGCGCTGGCCGCACATGTTCCTGACGTTGTCGCCGACCTATATGGGCCTGGCTCAAGCCGCCTATGACTTCACCGTGCGCTATCTGCGCGGCGAAGTGCCGGGCATGCCGCCGGTCAAGCGGCGGATGTATCCGACCAAGCAGATCGCGGTCGCGCAGATGCAGATCAAGCTCGAGCAGATCAAGGCGATCTGGTTCCAGGCCGTCACAGAAGCCTGCGCCAATCCGAGCAAGGAGCAGGTGCTGCGGGCCTACGCCGCGCAATATTCGGTGATGGAGGGTGCCAACGAGCTCGCCGCGCTCGCGATCCGCACCTGCGGCGGCCAGGCCATGCTTCGCTCGCTGCCGCTGGAGCGGATCTATCGCGACAGCCGCTGCGGCTCGCTGATGCTGCCCTGGACTGCCGAACTCTGCCTCGACCGGATCGGACGCGAGGCGCTGTATGAGACCGGCGAGACGGACGACTGACGGTGGACCTCTGCAGTCTGATCGATCGCAACGCGGCGTTCGCGCCAGACAAGACAGCCATTGCCTTCGAAGGGGAACGGCTGAGCTATGCGGCGTTCGCCGCACGCATCGAACACACCGCGACGGCATTGAAGCAGGAGCTCGGCGTCGGCCGCGGCGACCGCGTCGCCATTCTGAGTCTGAACCGGCCGGACTATCTGGTTCTGCTCTACGCCTGCGCGCGACTTGGCGCGATACTTGTGCCGCTGAACTGGCGGCTCGCGGTCGCCGAGCAGCTCTTCATCCTCACCGATGCGGGCGCCAATGTGCTGGTGCTCGAGCAGGCATTTGAGGGCGTTCTTTCCGGGCTCGCCCGGACCGCGCCGGGGGCTGCCGTCGTCGGCCTCGACTTCGCACCGCCCCGCGGCACGACATTCGAAAGCCTGCTGGCGCGCAGCGACGGCAGCAGCCGAAATCCGCACACCGATCTCTCCTGCCCGCTGCTGATCGTCTACACGTCGGGGACAACCGGGCGGCCGAAGGGCGCAGTGCTGCGCCAGGAGGCGCTGTTCTGGAACGGTGTCATGAGCCAGCACATGCACAACATGTCGTCCGACGATCATGTGCTGACCGTGCTGCCGTTCTTCCACGTCGGCGGCCTCAACATCCAGACCACGCCGGCACTGCAGCTTGGCGCGACCGTCACGGTCCACGCGCGCTTCACGCCGGATACCGCGCTCGCGACCATCGAACAGGAGCGGCCGACACTCACGGTCATGGTGCCTGCAATCATCCAAGCGGTGAGCGAACATCCTGCCTGGGCCGCCACTGATCTTTCGTCACTCAAGGCCGTCGCCACCGGCTCGACCATCGTGCCGCCGCATCTGATCGAACGTTTCGTCGCGCGCGATGTCCCGGTGCTTCAGGTCTATGGCTCGACGGAAACCTGCCCCATCGCGATCTATACGCGCCTCGGCGGCGACCTCTCGCGGGTGGGATCGACCGGACTCGCCGGCCTGTGCTGCGAGGCAAAGATCATCGATCAGGCTGGCAACGAACTGCCGGCGGGCACGCCGGGCGAAATCGCGGTGCGCGGTCCCAATGTGTTCTTCGAATATTGGGGCAATGCGGACGCCACGCGCGATGCGTTGCACGACGGCTGGTATCGCACCGGCGACATCGGCCTGTGCGACGCCGACGGCTATTTCTGGGTCCGCGACCGCAAGAAGAACTTGATCATTTCAGGTGGAGAAAACGTCTATCCGGCCGAGGTCGAGCGCGTCCTGCTCGAACATCCTGACGTCAGCGAATGCGCCGTGATCGGCCGGCCGGATCCGCGCTGGGACGAGGTGCCGATCGCTTATGTGATACGGAGATCCGGCTCCCGGCTCGAAGCGGATGAACTCAAGACATATATCCAGACGCAACTGGCCCGCTACAAGGTGCCACGCGATATCGTCTTCGTCACCGACCTGCCGCGCACCGCGCTCGGCAAGGTCCAGCATTTCCTGCTGAAGCAGCTCGATGCGCAGTCGCGCGCGCAAGGAGAAGCATCTTGAAGATTGCAGTCCTGGGTGGGGGAAACGGCTCTTTCGCGGCCGCCGGCGATTTTGCGCTGTCGGGGCATGACGTGCGGCTCTGGCGCCGCGATGCCAATCAAGTCGCGGCACATCGCGCCGCCGGCTCGCGCATCCTGGTCAAGGATCACAACGGCCGCCACGACGTGAAGCTCGCGCTGGTCACGACCGACATCGCCGAAGCTGTCAACGGCACCGAGCTGATCCTGTGCCCCGCGCCTGCCTTCGCGCAGACCGATATCGCTCGCCTGCTCGCCCCGCATCTGCGGGACGGTCAGGTCGTATTTCTGCCGCCAGCGACATTCGGCTCGATGATCTTCGCAGAGGCCGCGCGGGAAGCTGGGAACCAGGCCAAGGCAAGCTTTGCCGAAACCGGCACATTGCCGTGGCTCACCCGCAAGCACGGACCGTTCGAGGTCGCGATCACCATCCGCGCCAAACGGCTTCCAGTCGGCGTATTCCCGCTCGACCGGGCACCGCATGCGCTCGAGATCATCGGACGCGCTTTCCCCGATACGATCGAGCCGTGCGGAGACGCGCTGTCCGGTGCGCTGATGAATGCAGGGCCGATCATCCATCCGCCGCTGATCGTGATGAATGCAGGTCCAATCGAACATTTCGAGCGCTGGGACATTCACAAGGAAGGCACGCAGGCCGCGATCCGCCGGGTGACCGACGCGCTCGACACCGAGCGGATTGCCGTACGCGAAGCGCTTGGTTACGGCGCACCGCATTTCCCGCTCGCTCATCACTATGCGAAAGAAGGCGAGATCTGGATGTATGGCCGCGGCTCGCATGACCGGCTGACGGATTCCGGCGACTGGCGCGAGCGGATCGTGCTGACGGAGCACCGCTACATGCGTGAGGACCTGCGGCTTGGGCTGTCGCTGCTGGTTTCCGTCGGCGGCCTGGCCGGCGTGGCCACGCCGCTGGCGAAAGCTTTTCTGGCGATCGGTGGCGCGATTTGCGGCGAGAACTTTGCGCAGGGCGGCAGAACGCTTGAGACGCTGGGGCTCGACAATCTCAGCAAGGCTGAATTGCAGACGTTGCTTCGCAGTGGATTTTGACCGATGACCAATCGCGCCAACATCGTCTGTCTGGGGGCTGGCCGCATGGGGCGCGGCATTGCCGTCGCTTTCGCCTACGCCGGGCATCAGGTCACGATGATCGACGTCAAGGCGCGCTCCGCGGAGGAGTTTGCCAAGCTGGAGGCGGACGCGCTCGGTGAGGTCGCGAAGACCTTTGCCAGCCTGTCCAAGCTGGGGCTGCTGACGGAGGCGGATGTCGATCCGCTCGTTGCGCGCGTCTCGGTAGTGCCCGCCAACCAGAGCGGGGCAGCGCTCTCCGAGGCCGGTATGGTTTTCGAAGGGGTTCCGGAGGTCGTCGAGCTCAAGCGCGAGGTGCTTGGGTCAGCCTCACGGCAGGTCCGACCCGACACGATCATGGCATCGACGACGTCGACCATCCTCGTCGATGATCTCTCCGGCGCGATCGTGAATCCTCGCCGCTTTCTCAACGTGCATTGGCTCAACCCGGCCTATCTGATTCCGCTGGTCGAGGTTTCGCCCGGCAAGGCCACCGATCCGGCAATCGTCGCCGAGGTCAAGGGACTGCTCGAAGGCATCGGCAAGGTTCCGGTCGTCTGCGCGGCGACGCCCGGCTTCATCGTTCCGCGCATCCAGGCGCTGGCGATGAACGAGGCCGCACGCATGGTCGAGGAAGGCGTCGCCAGTGCCGAGGAGATCGACAAGGCGATCCGCTACGGTTTTGGCTTCCGCTACGCGGTACTCGGACTGCTCGAATTCATCGACTGGGGTGGCGGCGATATCTTGTACTACGCCAGTCGCTATCTCGAAGGCGCGCTTGGCAGCGACCGTTACCGCGCGCCGGACGTCATCTCACGCAACATGCATGAAGGTCGGATCGGGTTACGCACGGGTGTCGGCTTTCTCGACTATTCGGGCATGGACGTTGACGCCTATCGCGTAAAGCGGCTTCAGGCCATGGTGGATCTGCTGCACCATTTCGACCTTGCGCGTCCACCCGTGCTCGACCGCAATTAGCCGAAGACGTCCTGCAACACGCCTTCGCGAACGACCGCGACGCCATCGAGCTCGATGGTCGTTCCCATCATCGGCAGATCGAAATGCCCCGCCGTGTAGCGGCCGGCGAACTCGTTCGCGCCGGTCGAGAACAGGAAATTGCCGGAGACGGCCCGAATCTCGGTGCCGTTGGTGTCGCGCTGGTCATACATCGAAAGCGCTTCATAGCGCGCACCGGGGTTCATGCCGAAGCCGACATGCGACACGGCATATGCCTCGCGATCGCCCCAGGCGGCGAGATAGGCGCGCATCATGGCGGCATCCGTGCCTTCGCCTTCCAGCTCGACGACATAGTCGTCCTTCAACGTCATCTTCACAGGTGACGTCAGGTAGCGCTTGAAGGTGAGATTGATGTCGCCCGGCGCCATCACCAGCGTGCCGTTGATGGTCGCGCTCTTGGGGAAGCTGACGACGATTCCGCCTGGCCAATGCGCCAGCGTGCCGGGCTTGTCGGTCCAGCCCCAGACACCGACCGTGGACGCGCCGACCATATCGACATCGAGCGCGGTGCCGGCCTTCGAGGTCACCCGCATCCGCTTGGTCCCCCGCAACATCTTCGCCGCCGCACGAACGCGCTTCTCGAGCGCAGGATCCGGCACCATCCGCTCCAGCGCTTCGGGATGCTCGTTCGAGATCACCAGGATCCGCGCACCGGCTTTGAGGATCTCCGGCGTCTCCACCGCGTGCATCAAGCCTTCGATGGTGCAATCCACCACGAAGCCGGCCTGCTGAAGTGCGCTGATGACTGGCCCAAGCTTCTGGATCGCCTCGCTCGCCCCCGTTGAGCGAACCGGAACGATATTGCGGTTGCGCGGTGTGGGCATCACCACGTGAAACGGCCGTGCGCCCATACGCAGCAGCGCGAGCTCCGCCAGATGCACATTCAACGCACGCGACTGGGTTTCCGACAGGATCGCCGCGGTATCGCCGGCCTTGACGGCGCAACGTTCAAAGATCTCGCAAAATGCGTCGATCCATTTTGCCTCGATGCGATCAGCCAGCATGGTTCACTCCCGGTCTTCTGGTTTCTTCTTGGTCGGTTCACGCCTCAGGAAAGCCCCGCAGCAGGTACGAGCGCAACGCGCCGAGCAGGCCATTCAAGATCAGGCCCAGCAGCGAGATCGTGATCAGCGGCACGAACATGTCGACGGCCTGAAAAGTTCGCGCCGCGGTCACGAGCGCGTGCCCCAATCCGTCCGTCGACGTGATCATCTCGGCCAGAAACACCACGATGCAGGAAATGACAAGCCCGATCCGGCATCCGGTCAGGATCGACGGCATCGCCGCCGGCAGTACCACCTTGAAGAGGATTTCGTAGCGCGGCGTTCCCGCCGCCATCGCCGACCAGATCAGCTTCTGTTCGACGGTCGACGCGCCGTAATAGGTCGAGAGCAGAATGGGAAAGAGCGCGTCCGCGGCTACCAATGTGATCTTCGACCCGTGGCCGAATCCGAGCAAGAGCAGAAGTGCCGGATAGAGCGCGACCTTGGGCAGCGGCGCCAATACGCGGACGATCGGCCGAACCACGGCATCGATCGCCGGATTGGCGGCGGCGGCAATGCCGATACTGACACCCAGCACGACGGCAATCGCGAAGCCTGCAAATAGCCGGACCAGGGTTGCGGCAATCTCCTGCTGAAACGTCCACGTCACGAGTTGCTGGAGCAGCCGGCCGAAGACGAAGCCAGGCGGCGGCAGCAAGACCGCGGGCGCGAAGCCGAATGATACCAGGCCTTGCCACAAGGCGATGACCAGCACGATCGGGGCAATGCCGAGAAGGACGCTTGCGGAGAGAAGGCGCGACATCACGAAAAACTCAGCGGCATGTCGAACTGAGGCTCGGACCAACGCACGAGTCTGGCCCGAACCCTTTCAAAAATCGCGTCGAGACAGATACCCATCGCGCCCACGATGATGATCATCGCAAAGACGGTGTCGTATTGGCCCATGTCGAGCGCGTTGAACAGGATATTGCCGGCGCCGGACTGGCGGGCGATCATCTCACTGGTGATCATCGTGATCAGCGCCAGCACCAGTCCCGTGCGGCAGCCGGTCAGGATCTCCGGCAGCGCCGCGGGCAACACGATCCGCACCAGGCGTTGCGCCGGCGAAAGCCCCATCGCGGCACCTGACCACAGCATCTTCTCTTCGACGGCCTTGGCCCCCTCGAAGCTGTGATAGATCACGGGAAGGCTGACGCCCAGGAAGATCACCAATGTCTTGGTGACGTCGCCGACGCCCAGCCAAAGCATGATGATCGGCATCAATGCCGCCTTCGGCACCGGATAAATCACCATCAGGAGCGGATTGAAAAAGGCCGCGACGCCGCGGCTGCGTCCCATCAGCAGGCCCAGCGGAATCGAAACCAGCACCGCCACACCGAACCCGATCGCCATTCGGCGAAGCGAGGCCAGGATGTTGATGAGGGATTCCTTATCGCCGAGAATATCCGGAATTGCCCGGATCGCCTCGGTTGCCGTCGGGAGGCTGTCGTTCTTGAGCGCAAGCGATGCAACCTGCCACACGGCCAGCAACCCGATGCAGGCCAGCACCGGAGCGGCCCGTCTGAGCAAGGTGGCCGACGACATCATGATGCCGACCCGACTTCGTCGCTTTCATCGAACATGCGCTCGATATCGACGACGTACTTCTGATAGCGGGGGTCGAGCAACAGTTCGTTGCGGCGGCGCGGTCGCGGCAGATCGATGTCGATCACCTCGCGGATGCGGCCGGGCGATTTCGACATCATCACGACTTTGTCCGAGAGAAAGACGGCTTCGTCGACCGAATGGGTGACGAACAGCACCGTCTTGCGGTCGCGCTCCCAGATGTTGAGAAGGTCGTTCTGCAGCCGCGTCCTTGTGTGCGCGTCGAGCGCACCGAACGGCTCGTCCATCAACAGCACTTCCGGATGGTAAGCGAGCGTGCGCGCCAACGCCACGCGCTGCTTCATGCCGCCCGACAATTCCTTGGGGTAGAAGCTCTCATAGCCCTTGAGGCCAACCATTTCGATCAAGGCCCGGCTTTGCGCTTCCGCTTCGGCGGCGCGCACTCCTTGCTGACGCGGGCCATACATCACGTTGCCCAGCACGGTCTTCCAGGGAAACAGCGCAAATTCCTGGAACACCGGTCCGCGATCCGGACCGGGACCCGTGATCGCATGTCCCTTGATCTTCGCCGAGCCGCTGGTCGGACTGACAAAACCGCCGACGATATAAAGCAGTGTCGACTTGCCGCAGCCGGACGGCCCAAGGATGGAGACGAAGGCGCCCTCCTCGATCGTCAGCGAGATCTCGGAAAGCGCCACATGATCCTTGCGCGCCGAAGTCTGAAAGACCTGCGAGACGAGGTCGATCTCGATGATTGCAGAAGCCGGCTCTTGTGATCTCACCGGTCTCACCCATTCGCTCGATCTCGCAGGCACTATCGTCATCCCGTCTCACTCGCGCGAACATTCCTCGACGAACCTGCTGAACGTTCTCCGCCAGCGGCACGAGCTTAGCAAGAAACCTGCCAGACAGGCGGTCGATTTCGCACCCGTACGGTGCGTCATTCGAACCAAGGCCATTCTGCCGGGCCTTCATGCGTCACGGCTCCGCCCGGCGCTTGCCCAACCAGTCGCGCATACTTTGCGAGCGCGCCCGCACGGTGACGCGGCGGACGTTGCTTCCAATCTCGTCGCCGCGCGGTGAGTTCCTGCTCATCGAGCAGCACATCCATCCGCCGGTTTGCGGCATCGATCCGGATCCTGTCACCGTCGCGAACGAGCGCCAGCGGACCACCAACAAATGCTTCGGGGGCCACGTAGCCGATGCACATGCCGCGGGTCGCGCCGGAGAACCGGCCATCGGTGATCAGCGCCACCTTTTCGCCCATGCCCTGCCCGTAGATCAGCGCAGTGACGCCGAGCATCTCGCGCATGCCGGGGCCGCCGACCGGCCCCTCATTGCGGATCACGAGGACCTCGCCCGCCTTGTAGCTGCGGTCACGAACCGACGCGACGCAGGCTTCCTCGTCCTCGAAAACGCGCGCCACGCCTTCGAAGAATTGACTCTTCAAACCTGCGACCTTGATCACCGCACCGTCGGGACAAAGATTTCCCTTCAGCACCGCCACGCCGCCGTCAGGCATGATCGGCGCGCCCGCCGCGTATACGACTTCTCCATCGGGCGCGTTGGCGGTGCCATATTCTTCGGCAAGTGTCCGGCCGGTGATGGACAGGCATTCGCCATCGATGTGCCCGCTCTGGATCAGCTCACGGATCACGACCGCCGCGCCACCGATGTCGTAGACATCCTTTGCGGTGTATTTGCCCCCGGGGCGCAGATTTCCGATCAGGGGCGTCCTGGAGAAGACCTCGCCCACATCGTCGATCGTGAACGCAATGCCGGCCTCATTGGCGATGGCGGGCAGATGCAGCGCGGCGTTGGTCGAACCACCCGTCGCCGCAACGATCGCCGCGCCGTTCTCGAGGGACTTCCGCGTCACGATGTCGCGAGGCAACGGCCCGCCGCGTTCCAGCATCTCCATGATCAGGCATCCGGCGCGCCGAGATATCTGCGCACGCTCGGCATAGACGCCGGGCACCATCGAGACGTTGGGGATAGTCAGGCCCATCGCCTCCGAGACCATTCCCATGGTGTTGGCGGTGAACTGGCCGGCGCACGCGCCGATCGTCGGCAAGCAGGCACGTTCGATCCGCTCCAGCGTGGCGCCGTCGATCTCACCCGTCATGAAGCTGCCAACGGCCTCATAGGAGTCGAGCACCGTCAACGTGCGCCCGTCCACGCGGCCCGGCAGCGCGCTGCCGCCATAGATGAAGATGGAGGGCACGTTGCAGCGAACCATGCCCATCATCACACCGGGAAGCGTCTTGTCGCATCCGCCGTATCCGATCAGCGCATCGTAGGCCAGACCGTGGACCACGGCCTCGATCGAGTCGGCGATCAGTTCACGCGAAAACAACGAGAACTTCATTCCCTCGTGGTTCATGCTGATGCCGTCAGAAACCGACACGGTCGAGAATTCACGCGGCGTGCCGCCGGCCTCCTCGATGCCCGTCTTGGCCGCGGCCACCTGAAAATCGTGGGTCATGTTGCAGGGCGTCTGCTCGCCCTTCATGCTGACAACGCCCACCATCGGCTTGGCAATCGCAGCGTCGTCGAGCCCCATCGCGCGCATGAATGCGCGGTGCGGGGCCCGGTCGAGACCGTCAGTCGTGACTCGTGATCGCAACTTCTTCATACGTGCATCTTCTTCGTGCCTCGTCCCGGATGACCCGGGACGCCCGCGAGCACCTGGCTCGGATCACCCGCCTGGTGGCCTTACTGCAGCGGCGCGACGATCGTCGGATGCTTGAACTGCGCAACATCCAGCTTCGGCAGCATTCCGGTCTCGGCGTAGATGTCCAGCATCTTCTGGATTGCCGGGAAGTTCGGCGCCGCGCCTGGATCACGGCCGAAATCGTTATCCTTGAGCAGGTAGGTCTCGAGCACCGGGAGCGGCGCCTTCAGCACTTCATTGACGACCTTGAGAGTCTCCTCGCGGTTGGCCAGCGCCTTTTTCATGCCCGAGGTGATGTCACGGACATAGGTCTTGACCAGTTCCGGGTTCTTGTCGACGAAATCGGCACGGCAGGCTTCCAGGATATGCACGATGTTCGGCATGGCCTGGGACAGCGAGAAGAGCTTCCTTGTACCGCCCTTTGCCTCCGCCCGCGCGGCGAACGGCTGGTTCATATTCACCGCATCGACGCGGCCTTGGCGCAGCGCATCCTCGGAGACGGCAAAGCCGACCTCGACCAGCTTGATATCCTTGGCCGGATCGACGCCATTCTGCTTCAGGAGCAGGTTGAACGGGCCTTGCGTACCGCCGCCAATCACGGAAATGCCAACCGTCTTGCCCTTGAGGTCGGCAATCGTCTTGATCGGCGAGTCATCCATCACGGCCCAGTAGACCGAGAAGCCGCCGGGCTTCTCGAACACGTGCTGCGCCACGATGTAGGCTTTGAGATTGCCGCCGACCACGCCATTGGCGAGGGAGAGCGGCGCCTGCGTCGCGCAGTCCAGCGCACCGGCTGCCAGGGCCTGCGTCATAGGCGCGGTGCCCTGGAATTGGGTCCATTCGATATTGTACGTCTTGCCGATATTGGGAAACTCAGCCGGGCGGCGCATCATCCAGTACTTCGATTCCTCGGCCGGGATCGTCCAGCCGACGCGGATCGTCTGCTGCGCCCATGACGGGCTTGCCCCCGCGCTCACGGCCGCTGTCGCCCCCAAAGCCAGGATCCATCTCGAAACGGTTCGCATCGTGCCCACTCCGCTGCTCCGGCGCCGACCGGCGCCACCCAACCCCGACCGGGCTCAAATCTTTCATGGTTCAAACAATCAGGCAAGCCATGCGAGCGCGGCGGTTTTGCCGTCCGATACGCAATGTATGGTAAAGCCACGTCGCGCTGCGACAGAAGGAGACAACCTATGGCTGATGCGAGCAAGCCAAACCCGCAAGGCGTCGAGAGGCTCGGCTATCTCGGCCTTGGCCTGATGGGAACGCCGATGACCCGACGCCTGCTCAAGGCCGGCCATCAGGTCACTGTCTGGAACCGTTCAGAGGGCAAGGTGGCTCCGCTCGCCGAGGCTGGAGCCAGGCGCGCAGTCACGCCTCGTGATCTCCTGACGAACTCCGATATCGCCTTCATGTGCGTGACGGATGCCGCGGCCGTCGAGGAGGTGATCTTCGGGCCTGAGGGGCTGGCGGCAGCGCCCGGCGCAGGCAAGCTTGTCGTCGACTTCTCGTCGATACATCCCGACGCCGCGCGCGATCTGGCAAAGCGATTGAAAGCCGCCAATGGCGCCGGCTGGATCGATGCACCGGTTTCCGGCGGAACGAAGGGCGCCGAGGAAGGTACCCTTGCGATCATGGCCGGCGGAGAAGCAGACGAGATCGAGAGGGCTCGCCCCTACGTGCTGGCCATGGCGCGCAGGTTCACCCACATGGGCCCGACCGGCGCCGGCCAGACCACGAAACTCTGCAATCAGGTGATCGTGGGATGCGCGATGGCCGTGCTGGCAGAAGCCACGCGCCTGGCCGTCAACGCGGGTATTGACGCCAATCGCCTGCCCGAAGCGCTCGCCGGCGGCTTCGCGGACTCGATCCCGCTTCAGCTTTTCGTGCCCAGAATGGTCCAGGGCATTCACTCGCCCCCGCTCGGTCATATTGCCACGATGCTCAAGGATCTCGATACGGTCGCCGACGTCGCGCAGGCAACGTCGACGCCGGTGCCGATGGCCACGCTTGCGGGCCAACTTTTCCGGCTCGCGAAGGCCGCACGCGGCGCGGAAGCGGACGCGCTGGAGATTTACAAGCTTTCAGCGGCAGAGCGCTAAGCTGTCGAGCGCGATCTGAAGCACGTCAAGGCGACGTCTTGCGCTCGTCATCTGCGAGGAATCGGCCGAACGTCCCCCGCGCGAAGAGCAGCGGCTCCTTCGCACCGTAGGTATAGGCCTCGACCGCGCCGAGAAAGATCACGTGGTCGCCGCCATAATAGCGATTCACGGAGCGGCATTGAAAGTTGGCGACGCTCTCCGCAAGCACCGGCGCTCCGCCGAGGCCCGGCGTCCAATCCACACCTGTGAACTTGTCGTCCGACGATTTGGCGAATTTTGCCGCAAGTACCTGCTGCGAAGCGCCAAGCACGTTGACGGTGAAATGGCTGGCGTTCTGGAAGATGGTCAGACTAGAGGAATAGACGACCAGGCTCCACAGGACCAGTGGAGGGTTCAGCGAGACGGAGGCAAACGAATTACAAGTCAGTCCGTAGGGCTTGCCATCAGGCGCTGCGGCCGTGATGATCGCCACGCCCGTTGCATAGGTTCCGAGCGCGTTGCGAAAGTCGCGAGGATCGATCGACGAGCTGTCGCTCGCGAACTCGTTGGCGGGATCGGGAGCGCCGGGCTGCTGCGGCAGATCATTCATCGGCCGGCCTCACAGCGTGAGATTTTCGGACGGCAGGCCCAGCGCCACCCGTCCATAGTTGGTCCCGGCCGCATCGAAATTGAATGCGAGATGCGAGTTGATCGCGTGCGCATCGCGGAATTGCCGCTGCAACACGCCGGTCGTGAACAGACCGCGCGCGCCGCTCGCGGCAAACAGCATCGAGACCGCGTCCGTGCACAGGTTCACCGAAAAAGATCCGTCGCGCCGATAACGGGTCTTGGTCGCCATGCCAGGGATGTGACCAAGCCGCGCATCCTCCATGGCATCGAGGCACGCCGACCGCATGATCAGGCGCGCGGCGTCGATCTTCGCCGAGGCTTCCGCGATCTTGATCTGGGTGCTTTGAAAATCGCTCAATTTGGCCCGGTTGTAGGTTGAAATACGATGACGTGCGACCTCCGTATAATCGTCGAGGCACGCTTGCGCATTCCCCAGCGCGACACCGGAGAGGACGTATGGAAACAGCGAGAACACGGGCAGCGTATAAAGCGGATTTGGATTGACCGTGCTTCCCGGCGTCGGGCCGCCTGAGAGGTCGCCGACGGCGACTGTCATATGGTCAGCCACGAAGACATCCCTGACCTCCACGTCGCAGGACCCCGTCCCGCGCAGTCCCGCGACGTTCCAGGTGTCCAGCACGCTGTAATCGCCTTTCGGCAGCAGAAAGATGCGATACTCGATGCCGTCCGCCTCGTCGTCGGAATAGACCACGCTTGCAAGCATGTTCCATTCGCAGGAGGCAACGCCGGAGGAGAATGGCCAGCTGCCGCGCAGCTGATAACCGCCCTCGACTCGCGTGGCGCGTCCGGCGGGAAAAATGAACGAGGATGCGATCAGCGCATCCGGATCACGGCCCCAGACCAGATCCTGCGCCTTTTGCTCGAACATGCCGAGCATCCAGTGGTGGCTCGCCAGATTGGCGAGATTCCACGCTACCGACGCATCCGCCTGTCCGAGCAGCTCAGCGCAGTCGACAAGAGCGACATAGTCGAGCTCAGCACCGCCGATCCGTGCCGGTTGAAGCATCCGGAACAGGCCGGCTTCATGGAGGTCCATCTCGGTTTCCGACGGGAGATGCCGCAGCTCCTCCGTCCGCGCCGCCCGCTCTCGTAGTCTCGGCACGAGGGCCCGGGCCTTCGCGATCATCGCCGCATAGGCGCTTTCGCCGGCTTCCGGCCCGGTGGGCTGACCCATGCTCGGCTTTCGACCAGGCGCCATTCGTGTCCCTCACTTTGGCGTATTTATGCGGCTGGCCCCTTACCAAATCAAGTCAATGCGGCCGGCAGGCATCATGAAGCATCGATTCCGATGCCGCGCGATGCCTGTTGCCAGCGGACTAACGGCTCCGGCTTAAACCGGAGTCGAAGGTTTGCCCGAGCCAAAGACGCCCCTCCGGGTAAACTCCGCGATCCGACGCTCGTCATAACCGAGCATGCTGCGCAAGACGTCCTCGGTATGCTCACCTAACAGAGGGGCCGCAACGGGATCGATCGCGCCGGTCAGGCTCATGGTAATCGGCGGCTCGATGTTGGGCACCCATTCCGCTGTACGGTGCGGAATGCGACTCAAGCGATGGCGCTCGCGAGCCTCTGGCGCATTGAACCCCTCCTCGACCGTCCGGAGATAGCCGACCGGAATATTGGCCAGCTTCATTTTCGCCATCCAGTTCTCGAGCGTATCGCTGGCAAAGACCTCTGCAATGGCTGCCCGCAAAAGCTCCTTGTTCTCAGAACGGGCCTTGCGCGTGGCAAACTGCGGATCGGTGATGAGATCAGGCCGGTTCAGCACCTCGACCACGAGCCGGCGATACAGCCGATCGTTGGCGCAGGCCATGTAGAGCGGCCCATCGGAGGCCTCATAGACGCCGACGGTGGGAGACCCGCTCGGCGAATTGCCGAACCGGCCGGGGTTTTCGCCATTGATGAGATACGCCATGCCGTAAAAGCCCGTCATCCCCATCGCAACGTCGAACAAGGCGACTTCGACATGCTGCCCGCGACCGAGCCGGTCCCGCGCCAACAGCGCCATCAGGATGGCGTTACAGGCAGACATCCCCGTTGCCATGTCCACGATGGGCGGCCCGGTACGAACCGCTGGGCCGTCGGCAAATCCGTTGAGCGACATGAAGCCGCTCTCCGCCTGCGTGATGGGATCGAAGCCAGGGCGGGAGGCGAACGGTCCGGAGCGTCCGTAGGCGGAGATCGAGCAATAGACCAGCCGTGGATTGAGCGGAGCGACCGCCTCATAGTCGAGCGCGAACTTCTTCATGACCCCGCTCGAGAAATTCTCCACGACCACATCCGCCTTGCGGATCAGATCCAGCGCGATCTCACGGGCCTCCGGCACGGCAAGGTCGAGCGCAATGCCGCGCTTGTTGCGGTTCAAGCTGAGATAGGCGGCGCTTTCCCCGCCAATTTCGGCGTGCTCGTAGGCGCGCGTGTCGTCGCCGCCGTCGGGATTTTCGATCTTGATGACGTGCGCGCCAAAATCGGCGAGCGTCTGCGTGCAGGCTGGGCCGGCGACGACACGCGTGAAATCGATGACCAGCAGACCGTCGAGCGCACTCGGCCCTTCCGTCGCTCGCGACGAACGTTCCGGCAATTGAGGCTTGGTCGGCATCGATAGCGCTCCCTTACATCGGCTTGTGGTCGCCGAATTTCCTGCAGGAGCAAGCTTAAAGCCCGGCGCCGCCAACTTCGCAAGGGCCTCGCTCGCTTCACCTGAAACGCAAAAACGGCCCGGCAGCGTCAAGCTGCCGGGCCGTTAGATATTTGAGCGTATGGAGGCTGCGCGCATCTTGCGCAGCAATTCTAGTCTGAGAAGGTCACGTTCCGCATCACGGGAAACCACTCCAATTGCTCAGCGCAGCCACTTTCGCCAATAAAGCGTATGCGACCAGGCCCAGGGCGATTCGGGCTCGTACAGCCGATAACCCGCATGGATGAAATTGTTGGCAGATACGGGATTGTCCGTCGTATCGGAGACGATGCTGTCCCATCCCAGACGCCGCCCTCGCGCCTCGATCGCTCGCATCAGCCTGAGTTGAAGTCCCCGCCCCCAATGCTGCTGCAAGACCCCGACCCGGCAAAAATATCCGCTGTTTCGCGCATGTGTCGACGGCACAACGCCGGCGAAGGCCACCGCGTCATCATCATGGTAGGCGAGCCACCACGTACCCGATTCGAACTGCGGCAGGGCCGCCCCACCGAAGAATGTCAGCCGGTGCAGATCGCCGAGAACCTCGGCAGTCTCATCATCGTCGGCATCGACGATACGAATTCTGTACATGGGATACCTATTGACGGGGTAATCGGGAGTGCGCGACCTGCGACTCCGTAGCGGTCGAGGCTCACTTGCCCAGCACGACCTTGACACCAAGCCAGACCGCACCCATCAGACCGGTCGCAATGACTGTGATCACCGCCTTGAAGGTGTAGCTCTGCGCTTGTTCCACGCTCTTCCGCCAGCGCCGCAGGTGCTGGAAGTCAGCTCTGAGCTCTTTCCGGTCATCGTCTTCGATCCCGAACGAGGCCAGGACCGATGCCACCGCCTTCAATACGATGGCATCGACGCTCTCCTGCTGAACTCGGTGCTGCTCGGCCAGTGTCTCCGCGACAATCGCCCGGATCTCCTCGTCTTGAATCTTCACCGCTTGATGATCCTCGCAACATTCTCGAAGCCGCGTTTGGCGAAATAGAAAGAGACGACCAAATTGGCCGTGATTGCCGCAAATCCCGCCAAAGCGTCAGTCGAGCCAAATCCAAGGACCTTGTCCCAGACCAGCAGCTTTGCGAAGTAGAGCGCCACGCAATAGCCCATCAGCTTGTCGGGCTCGTGCCCGCGAGCGATATCAGATAGGCAGTCATCATCCCTCCATAAGAAAGAAAAAAGGCGCGGCAGATCGCGCCAGGCGAGGCGCGATCGTTTCGGGCGCGAACCCTATCTCCGTGTCTTCCGGAGACCGCAGCGGCGCGGGCAACTGGCCCCAGCGCCGCGGGCCGGCACGTTCGCGCGTGCACGGCCGGCGATGGTTCGGACGGCGGCGCGCCGATCGGCGCTCCAGGTTTGACGAGTGCGTGGCCGTAATGCGCCGCCGCCGTCCGATCTCGGAAACCGAGATGAAAAAACCCGCAGCGGATGTGCTCCGCGCGGGTGAACCAAACTCGTCTCGATGATGTCACTATGCCGGTGTTTTGCCCGACGTGTCAAAGCCCCGTTGAAATGAAACAGCCCGCTGCAGACATTCTCCGCGCGGGCTGAACCACACTTCTTTCGATGATGCCAATATGCCAGTGTTTTGCCCGACGCGTCAAACGAACTTACCGGCCCGGCGAAAGTTAGCCGATCAGGAGGATCGGTGAGATGACATCTGAGAAGACGTCACCAGAGACATCGCGACAATTGCCCGGAGCCAAGCCGCGCATCGACAAGGAGCGCGAGACGCAGGAGGCGATCATCGAAGACGCAGGCGAGACAAAGGAGAGCGATCGCGATCTCGTGCACGGCGATGGCGGCACCATCGACATTCCCGCCAAACCCGGTGATTTGTCGAAGGACGATTAGGCGGACCGGCGCCCGGGCGGGAACTTATCCGATGAGAGGCGCGTTGAATGCTTCGTCAGAAGGAACGTTCCTGTGAGCCGCACTGTCCTGGTTGTTGACGACGATCCCGCCGTCCTCGACGTGATCGTTGGCATGCTGGAAGATCTCGGCTGCGAGGTGATCAGCGCCCAAAGCGGCCTGGATGCACTCGAACGGCTCGAGCAGAACCAGGACATCTCCATCCTCATCACTGACATCAACATGCCGGGCATGGATGGTCATGAACTGGCCGAGCTGGCCAAGCGCGTCCGCCCGGAGCTGAAGATGCTGCAATTGTCGGGTCGCGAGCCCCGGCGCGGCGGCCTTCCGATGATCAGGAAGCCGTTTTCGTTCGAGGAGCTCGCCGACATCATGCAGCGGACCACCGGCATCAGCTGACCATCCGATGCCGCAAAAGAAAACCCGCCGCAGATTGCTCCGCGCGGGCTGAACCAAACTCTTTCGACGATGCCTTTATGCCGGTGTTTTGCCCGACGTGTCAACGCGGCGAACGCGGAGGAGGAAGTCCCTCCTCCCAACTCGATATGTGGTGCGCAACGGGCTTGCTTCAAGTCCCCGCCTCTGCCGTAGAACCCCCGACCCGGGAAACATCCAGAGCAACCAGCCGAGGGGTCACGACATGCCTGTACTGCTTCCGACGTCCCGTTCACGCCGCCGGCCACAGGGAGCCGACGCGCGGAACCAGATGCCGCCCGACCATGCCGTGGTCATCGCCGGCGGCGGCCCGACCGGGCTGATGCTGGCCGCGGAGCTCGCGCTCGCCGATGTCGACGTTGCCGTCGTCGAGCGCCGTGCCGAACAGGCACTGGTCGAGACGCGCGCCGGCGGACTGCACGCACGCACGATTGAGCTGCTCGATCAGCGCGGCGTCGCCGACCGTTTCCTGCGCGAAGGGCAGCGCGTCCAGCTCGCGGGCTTTGCCTGGACGCGGCTCGACATCAGCGACCTCCCCACAAGGCACGCTTACGGGCTGGCGCTGCGGCAGAACCACATCGAGCGCATCCTGGCGGACTGGGTCGAAGAGCTCGGCGTGCCGATCTATCGCAATGTCGAGCTCACGGGCTTCGCACAGGACGAAACCGGCATCGATGTGACGCTCGCCGGCGGTGAGACGTTGCGGACAGACTATCTCGTCGGCTGCGACGGCGGTCGCAGCCTGGTGCGCAAGGCCGCCGGCATCGATTTCGCCGGCACCTCACCGACGCTCAGCAACCTCATGGCCGAGGTCGAGATGCGGGAGGCGCCGGAATTCGGCCTGCGTCATGATGCGCTCGGCTTTCACGGCCTCAGCAAGACCGAGAGCGGCCGCGTGCTGGTCGTCGTGACGGAAGCAACACTCGCGCGCACCGGCGAGCCCTCCTTGCGCGATCTCAGCGACGCGCTCGTCGCGGTCTACGGCGCCGACTTCGGACTGCAAAATCCCGCCTGGATCTCCCGCTTCACCGATGCGGCACGCCAGGCCGTGACCTATCGCAAAGGACGCGTGCTGCTCGCCGGCGATGCCGCGCATATCCATCACTCCGTCGGCGGGCAAGGCCTCAACCTGGGTGTACAGGACGCCGTCAATCTCGGCTGGAAGCTGGCGCAGGTGGTGAAGGGCGTCTCGCCGGACAGCCTGCTCGACAGCTACCATGCCGAGCGCCATCCCGTCGGCGCGCGCGTGCTGCGCAACACCATGGCGCAGATCGCCCTGCTCCGCCGCGGCGACGACGGCCTCAAGGCCGCGCGCGACACCGTCGCCGAACTGCTAGGCATGGACGAGCCGCGCAAACGTTTTGGCGCGATGATGAGCGGGCTCGACATCCACTATGATCTCGGCGAAGGCCACGCGCTGCTGGGGCGGCGCATGCCGGATCTCGATCTGACGGTCGAAGGGCAGAAGCTAAAGCTGTTCACGCTGCTGCACGGGGCGCGCGGCGTGCTGCTCAATTTCGGCAAGCGAGGCGGCATCGACATCGGCCCCTGGAAGAACCGGATCGATGTCGTCGATGCCCGCACCGATTGCGTATGGGAGCTTCCGGTCATCGGCCAGGTCGCCGCCCCGGGCGCAGTGCTGGTGCGGCCCGACGGGCACGTCGCGGGGGTGGGAGCTGAGAGCCAGCACGGGCTTGAGGAGGCGGTGAGGCGGTGGTTCGGACCGGGTGCGGCGGCGGCGTAGCGCCGTACTCCTGAATTGGGCGCTAGTTCGGCGGCCCCTGATGTCCGCTCGTCTCTCCAGACGAGCACAAACAGCGGACATCATCGAAGATCGCCGATGGGCCAGTTGCGGTCACCCTCCTTACTCGCGCAGAACTGCAGCAGCTTGATCGACGAGATTGGTATTGGCCGCAAGTTTATGCGAACGCGCAAAAACGATCCGAGACGTAGCAGGTATCTCGGCTTCGGCTCTACCGTCTTGGCCGATGAGGATCAATCCGGCGCCGCCATTTGCTACATTCAGAATAATCGGGTCCCCGCTCCAGGTCATGATCGGCTCCATTCCGATGATGAGGAACTCGCCTATGGGCTGGTCGAAATATTGGATGCGCAATTGTGGTCCGACCTCTGCCGGTGCGAGTTCAAAGCCGAGTTTTTGAGCACGTGAGTAGAGGTCAGCTAACGTCACACTATCGCTCGTGAACCCGAGTTGCGTCGGGGAGACGAGTGCAAGCTCCATGTCTGTCTTCTGAGAAGCAGTAATAAAGGACGGTCGGGCAAGGATTTCGCCCGCTTGGCTGCCCACACTGCATCGCATGCTGTCCATTGCATCGCGCAGCTTAAGTGAGTCGGCGAACGTGCCTATTGCAATTGTCTTCCATATCGCAAGGTCGCGCTCGGATTTAATAAGCCGTTGAGGCGCTTCGGACGCGCGTGTCTTGAATTTCAGCTGTCTCTCCAAAACATCGCGAGCTGCGCACTGGGCCTGCGCCGTACTGCTTGCGAGCTGAAGGATGCAAACTGAAAGGATTAAAACAACTAAGTAGTGGCACGCTGTGCTTCTGTTGTGACGATTGACTGAAGTGCATTGGGTTATGCTTTTTGGAATAGACATGGCGGAATCACTTTTTCGATCAAGCTGACAGAAAAAGCCCGCCTCCGAGTCAAGGGGAAGAACGGAGGGAAATGACGTCCATGAACATTCCCCGGCCGCTTTTGAAATGCGTCCGGAGGCGGGGCCTATGGCTTCAAGAATTCCAATTTCCAAATTGCAGGCTGCAGTCCGTAAGCCTGATCAAGCCTGCCCATCAGAACTAAGGCACGATGTGAATGAAGCATAGCAATGTGGTTGCATCCGCTCAATATGCCAAAAGTCTGCTACGGATCGTTAGCGCGGCTTGGAGGGTCGGCCGGTTGCTTCCGGTCTACCCCAACGAGTCGACAACTGGGGACGCCGCCCGAACCTCGCCTTCGGTCCAGAAGCGGTGATAAGCGCGGGGATTTCCGGCCCAGGCAGTATGTGCGCCGTCGCTCTCTCCCATTTGTCAACGTGGCTGACGGTAATCGCCCGGAATTGCTGTTGCGCGAACTATTGGATGGAGTCTTCCGGCACCAGCCATGATGAACGTGTCTTCGTAAAACTGGTCGTGGTGGTGAAGTTCGGCGCATGTGTGACCGGCTGCATTAGCGGTGTCATGGCGCGCGATATGGACTTCGAGGTGAACGGCGCCGTTGAAGTTACCATCGCCTGCACCTCTTCCCTATGAACCAATGGCCGGCCGCAGCGCGACCGGCGACGGTGTCGTCATGCTGGCGGGCGCGCAGCCGCGGTAGACGATTGGACTGATGATCTGATCAATCGGAAAAGGAATTATCCAACAGAGGAGTATCCTATGAAGTTGGCTCAAATATCAGCGCTAGTCATTTGTCTGCTCGGCGCGCCGGGAATTTCGTTGGCCGCGGACGCCAAGGGGGACGTGCAGCAGGCTTACGCCGCTTGGGATGCCGCATTCAACAAGCACGACGCGAAAGCCATCGGAGCTTCCTATGTCGCGACGGCAAAATTGATGCCGCCCACACATCAGGTGGCGTCAGGTCCGGCTGAGATCGAGAGTTTCTTTGCCGGTCTCTTCGCGAACGGTGTGACGGGTCACAAGTTGGAGATGATCGACGTCGGCGGAGACGACAAGGTTGTATTCGGCACAGCAAAGTGGAGTGCCACGGGTAAGGACAAGGAGGGCAAGCCATCTCCGTTGGGCGGTTTGGCGATGCACGTATTCGAACGCCAGGCCGACGGCTCGCTGAAATTGAGGCTGCAAACATTCAACTAAAGCGGTCGAAGCTTCATCGGTCCGGTGAGGCGGCAGCCTCACCGGACACCAAGGGCTACTTGTCCCGGTGCGGCGCCTTGAACCTTCGTGCGATTCCGATGACCCACTCACGTGGGCAGGAAACGGAGGTTTCCATGACCAGTTCCAATGGACGCCAAGTGCATCTTTATCGGTTGATGGTAGCACGCACGGTGGGATTGTGTGCGGTCACATCTTTCAGCATCAACACAGCCCATTCACACGACCTGATGCGACCAGAACTGAACGCTTGGTTCAAAAGTCTCAAGAACAAGGCAGGTGAGCCGTGCTGTGATGGAGGGGACGGCCAATATGCGGAGGCCGAGTGGGATACAGCAAAGAATGGCTATAGAGTCCTTCTGAAAAATCCGCAGCGGCCAAGCGAACGCGGGCAATGGTTTGACGTGCCAAACTCTGTCGTGCTCAACCGGCAGAACCTCAGCGGCAGGGCGATGGTTTGGTGGTGGCCAACCTACGCCGATGGAAGAATGACTCCTTTGTGGCGCTGCTTCATTCCCGGACCGGAGGGATGATCCTCCTCCCTTGGCAAACATAGCATTTTGAAGTCCGCTACGAGTCAGAAGCAGTAATGCTATGGCCGACTAGAAGATTTCGGGAGCATCGAATCTCCGCGTGCTCTGTCGATGTCGTAAGCATCAAACTGGATGGTTTTCCCGAAACCCTTACTTGGGTGGGTGCAAGCCCGGCGAGGTCAACCAATCGCTTAGATGCGCGCCGGTCTCAGCAATCCTGGCTCGCTTAAGCAAGCCCTCACGTTCCTTGCCAGCGGGCAAGCGGCTGGCCCGCTCTTTGAGCTTAATGGCCTGTTCGGCCATTCGTTCTTCAAGGGAGCGGGTCTGCTTCACTCTTTTGCGGCGATCTCCCATGGCGCGGCCCCTCGAAAATTTACCGACCACTCCAAAACTGGAAAAGGTAAGACCGGTTCCCATACCGGGTGAGCCTAGTCCATCGGATATACAAATTGAGAATGACGGTAAGTTCGATATGGGTCAAAAGCTGCCGTGCCGCACCATGTTGCTAGGGTCCGCTGAGGGCCGATTTTGTTGCAAAAGTCGGTTGAGACGAGCCGGCAAGCGTGATTCCGTTGTGTTGACGCGAATCGCGACGAGGTCGATCCATGATGGGCCGTCTGAAGAGTGACCAAGGTCAACTGTTCTACGAGTTTCATCTTGGCGACGCGGTTCCCGAAGATCATCTGGTGCGGAAGATCGACGCTGCGCTCGATCTGTCGTGGCTTCGCAGCGAAGTTGCTCCTCATTATTCGTCCATGGGTCGCCCGTCGATCGATCCGGAGCTGATGATCCGGATGCTAGTCGTGGGGTATGTCTTTGCGCTCCGCTCGGAGCG
>NZ_FOUS01000011.1 GCF_900114915.1 Bradyrhizobium sp. Rc3b | reverse complement strand
GGGTAACCGTGAGCGAAGACCTCGCGCACACGACCGGTGTGATCGGCGTACGGCAAAATCGTGTGGTCCTGACGCCCGGGGTCTGTGCGTCAAGTGTTGCGGTGATGGGTGTCGTCCAACCGGACGCATCCCTCAGCCATCCGCAAGGCGACGGGGGCAATAGTGCAACGCTCCCCGGGGAGAGCACGACATAAGCCGTAAAACCACTGCGCAGGGAAGGCCGGGATGTCCTGGCTACACCTGTATGCCGCTGTGCAGCTTCTTGTTACGCAGATTTCGCACAGTGGACCGCGGGTGCCAGCCGGCACCCGGTCTTCCCTGCGCCCTCTTTCAATTATGAGGGCGAAGCGATGAAGCAAAGCTCGGGCGAAATGCGCCGCGAGGATGTGAAGGTGTGTCTCCACGTCGAGAGCGAATACGGAATGCTGCCGCGAGCTCTATCCATCACCGTCACCCTGAGGTGCGCGCGCTGCGGCGCGACAGCGACGCAGAGCAAGCCTCGAAGGGCGACGGCCCGGCTGCATCAGCTCGGCCGTTCCTCCTTCGAGGCTCGGCATGCGATGCGTTCGCATCGCACGCCTCGCACCTCAGGATGACGGATTAAATATGGCCACTGCGGAAGGATTCTGGATTGCTTCGGCCTTCGCCAAGGCTTCGGCGGACAAGTCGCTGCGCTCGCAGTGACGATGTTGACGCAGTGGTGCGCCAAGCTCCGCTCTCGTGCCCCGGACGCTGAGCAGCGCCTCTTCGGCGGTGCGCTGCAGAGCCGGGGCCCATGTATCAGCACGTGCTGCGGCTTCCTGGGTCCCGGCTCTGCGCAGCAGCGTAAGAACGCTGCAGCGCGTCCGGGACACGAGAGCTTCGCATCACCGTCATAGTCTCTAACGCCCACTAACCAACACCTGACTTAAAACTGTCATAATCGCCGAATGGAACCCGCGCCTGCGGCCTTTTTACATGTCGTTAAGCGCAGCTGCATTGGATGCGCCGGGAAAGTGCGTTGGGGACTGCCATGAATGCCGCGAAGAAAGTGTCGGGAAAACCGGCCGCCGAAATGTTCGACGACATCCCGGTGCTTCAGCGCAAATGGCGTGCCGCGCTGAAGCCGGGCGATCGGCTGCCGCGCTATGAGGACGTGATGCTCGGCAGTCTCGGACGGCTCGCCGATCACATCGCGCTATTGAAGAACGACGGCACGCTCGAGCTGTCACGCAGCGGACGCTACGTGCAAAAATGGCTCGGCGAGGAGCGTTGGGATATCCCCGTCGCCGAATTGTCGCCGGATTGCGCCACCGCGCTGTCGGAAGCGGCGACGAGCGCGCTTACCAACGGACGACCGTATCAAGCCAGCGCGCATTGCGTGCGCGACGGCATGGTCCGGACCTACGATGTGCTGGCGCTGCCGACGGCCTCGCGCTGGGGCGCCACGCTGGTCGGCGCCTATATCAACGAGCGCGGCACCCAGTACAATCTGCTGGATGCGATCTTCGCCTCGACCGACGATGCGGTGATCTCGCTGGCGACGCTGCGCGATGCCGGCGGCAAGCCGTCCGATCTCCAGGTCGTGCACCACAACAACAGCGCAAGCGCGCTGCTGAATGTCGCGACCGGAAACCTGTTGTGGCGGCGGATCGGCGAGGGCAACACGCTGCTGGCCTTGCCCGAGATCATGGACTTTCTGCTCAAGGCCGTCGCGGGCGGCCGCGGCGAGCAGCTCGAGATCGAAAGCGACGGACGTCATCTCCGGCTCAGCGCAACGGCCTTCGCCGACGTGGTATCGCTGACGATCTCCGATGTCACGGCGTTGAAGCGGCGCGACGCCTCGTTCCGCCTGCTGTTCGACAGCAACCCGATGCCGATGTGGGTGTTCGACGCGCAGACCAAGGAATTCCTTGGCGTCAACGACGCCGCGGTCCAGCATTACGGCTACAGCCGCGCCACCTTCCTGCGCATGAAGCTGCACGAGATCTGGCCGGAGGACGAGTGGGACAGCCACGCCGAGGCGCTGGAGCGCGTCGGCGAGGCCTACCACTCATCGCGCAACTGGCGGCATTTGCGCGCCGACGGCAGCGAGATCGAGGTGCTCACCTTCGGCCGCCGCGTCGCCTTCGACGATCGCGACGGCTATCTGGTCGCGGTGGTCGACATCACCGAACGGCGCAAGGCCGAGGCGCGCATCGCGCACATGGCCCACCATGACGGGCTCACCGACCTGCCGAACCGCGAATATTTCCAGGAGCGGCTGAAGCAGGCGCTGGAGCAGGCGGCGGGAAGACGGGTCGGCGTGCTCTACATCGATCTCGACCTGTTCAAGAACATCAACGATTCCTTCGGTCATCCCGTCGGCGACCGCCTGCTCAAGGACGTCGCCGAGCGCCTAACCCTTGCCGTCCGCGGCGGCAATCTGGCGGCGCGGCTCGGCGGCGACGAATTCGCGGTGATCCTTGCCGCCGACGTCTCGCCGAACGAGGCCAGCGCCTGCGCTGGCCTGCTGATCGACATGCTGAAGGCGCCCTATGACCTCGACGGCCAGGAGATGGTGATTGGTGCCAGCATCGGCATCGCGCTGTCGCCCGGCGACGGCGCGACGCCGGAAGAGCTGATGCGCAATGCCGACATGGCGCTGTACCGGGCGAAGTCCGACGGCGGCGGCGTGCACCATTTCTTCGAGCGCGAGATGGACCTGCAGGCGCAGAAGCGCCGCGACATGGAGCTCGATCTGCGGCGTGCGTTCGCCAATGGCGAGTTCGAGCTGCACTATCAGCCGCTGGTGTCGATCGCCTCCGATCGCATCTCCGGCTTCGAGTCGCTGCTGCGCTGGCGTCATCCGGACAAGGGCATGATCTCGCCGGCGGAGTTCATCCCGGTCGCCGAGGACATCGGCCTCATCACCCAGCTAGGGGAGTGGGTGCTGCGCGAAGCCTGCGCCGAGGCCGTCAAATGGCCTGCCGACATCAAGGTCGCGGTCAATCTGTCGCCGGCGCAATTCCGCAGCCGCAACCTGGTGCAAATCGTGATCTCGGCGCTGGCGCAGTCCGGCCTGTCGCCGCGGCGGCTCGAGCTCGAAATCACCGAGTCGATCTTCCTGGCCGAGACCGACGTCAATCTCGCCATCCTGCACCAGCTCCGCGAGCTCGGCGTCAGCATCTCCATGGATGATTTCGGCACCGGCTATTCCAGCCTGAGCTATCTCAGGAGCTTCCCGTTCGACAAGATCAAGATCGACCGCTCGTTCGTCAAGGATCTGGCGCAGCGGCCCGATTGCAGCGCGATCGTGCGCGCGATCTCCGGGCTCGGCCGCAGCCTCAACATCACCACGACCGCGGAGGGCGTCGAGACCGAGGATCAGCTCGACTGGCTGCGCGCCGAGGGCTGCAACGAGGTGCAGGGCTTTCTGTTCAGTGCGGCGCGGCCTGCGGCCGAGATCGCAAAGCTGCTCGCCGATTTCGGTCAGCGCGCCTCACGGGCGGCGTAGGCCCTCGGGGTAGCAGTCGTAGACCAGCGCCTTGAAGGCGGGCGTGATGCGGCTGCGCTCGTTCTGGGTCTGCTGCATCATGAGGTAGACCATGTCGAGCTTGGGATCGACGCCGAAATAGGTGCCGCTCCCAGAGTCCCATTTCAGCTCGCCGAGCGAGCCCGGCGGCGGCGGTTTGGCGTTGCCGGGATCGGTCCGCACCGCAAGGCCGTAGCCATAGCCGAAGCCGTCACCCGGGAAATAGAAATAATCGCGTCCGACGCCGGAGCCGGGTCCGATGTGATCGGTCGTCATGGCCTTGAACGCGGCAGGGCTGAGATAGCGCTTGCCCTCGAATTCGCCGCCGTTGAGCAGCATCTGCGAGAAGCGCTGATAGTCGGTGATGGTCGAGAGCAGGCCGCCGCCGCCGGATTGCCATTCGGGATGATCGAGGCGGTCGCGCTCGGCGGCGAGCAGGATGAAATCGTTCGGCAGCGGCCGCGCCATCCGCGCGAGCTCGTCCTCGGTCGCCAGCGTGAATTTGGTGCTGCTCATGCCGAGCGGGTCGAAGATGCGCTGTTTCAGGAACTGATACAGCGTCTGGCCCGAGATGATCTCGATGACGCTGCCGAGCACGTCGGTGGAATGGCCGTAGCGCCACAGCGTTCCCGGCTGCCGCGCCAGCGGCAGCTTGGCGATGCGGTCGGCGAATTCCCTGTTGTTGAATTGGCCTTCGAAGATGTTGGCGGCCTTGTAGGCCTGCTCGACCCATTTGCCGCCGATATAATCGTAGCTGATGCCCGAAGTGTGCCGCAGCAAATCCTCGATGTTGACGGGGCGGACCGGCGGCACGAGATCGAGCTCCAGCTTGCCGTCGGGCAGGGTGACCTCGAGACCGACCTTGGTGTCGGCAAACAGGGGAACGTATTTCGACACGGGGTCGGTGAGCGCGAGCTTGCCTTCGTCGATCAGCATCATCGCGCCAAGGCAGGTGATCGGCTTGGTCATCGAGTGGATCGCGAAGATCGTATCCGGCGTCATCGCAAGACTGGTCCTGACGTCGCGCAGGCCAAACGTCTTCAGATAGACCGGCTTGCCGTGCTGCTGCACCAGGATCACGGCGCCCGGCAGGCGGCCGCTTCCGACCTCTTCGTTGAAATACGCCGTGATGCGGTCGAGCCCGTCGGGCGAGGGGGCGGGGATGTCGGCGGCCCGGCTTCGCGCCATCGTGCCGGCCAGCAGCGTGGCCCCGACCAGAAATTCACGGCGTCTCATTCGGGCTTCCTCCCTTGCCGGGATCAAAGCCGCAAGACGCCAGAGGCGTCAACAAGCCTTCGATTAAAAACGCGTCACGATTTCCGAAAGGAACGGTCGCGGACGGTCTTCGCTCGGCTTGGTCGGCGTGCCCACGTGGATGAAGCCGGCGAGCTTTTCGTCCGGCTTGAGGCCGAGACCGTCGAGCACGTCGCGATCGAACGAGAACCAGCCGGTCAGCCAGCAGGCGCCGTAGCCGAGCGCGGTCGCGGCCGTGACGATGTTCATGGCGCTGGCGCCGGCCGACAATTCCTGCTCGAACGCCGGCACCTTCGGGTGCGGCCTGGTGAAGCTGACGATGCCGATCACCAGCGGCGCGTCGGTGAGGCGCTTGCGCTCAATCTCGACGTCGGCGGCGGGCGCGCCGGGATTTTTCCGGGCAAACACCTTCGCGATCACCTCGCCGGCGCGCTGGCGGGCGTCGCCCTCGAAGATGATGAAGCGCCAGGGCGCCAGCTTGCCATGGTCGGGCACACGGGCGCCGATGGTGAGGATGGTCTCGAGCTCGGCCGCGGAGGGGCCAGGGCCGGTCATCTCGCGCGGCTTGACCGAGCGGCGGGTCTTCAGGAGTTCGATGGCGTCGGGCACTGGGAGATCCTCTTCAACTGGTCGTCGGGCGTGCCATGCGGAGATAAGCATGCACGCCCGCAACCGGAAGCGAGTTTAGATCGATTTCAGGGATCAGACCGCGCCCCGCACCCGCTTGACGTCCGGCGGGGTCGCCTCGTCGACCAGGGCGGCGATCGCCTCCTCGGTCGTCATCACCTTCTGGCCGTCGCTGCCGAGGCGGCGGACCGAGACCGAATGCGTCTCGGCCTCCTTCTTGCCGACCACGAGCAGTGCCGGGATCTTGGCCAGCGAGTGCTCGCGGACCTTGTAGTTGATCTTTTCGTTGCGCAGGTCGATCTCGACCCGAAGCCCGGCGCGGCGTGCCTGCTCCATCACCACCTTGGCGTACTCGTCGCCTTCCGAGGTGATGGTGGTGACCACCGCCTGCACCGGCGACAGCCAGAGCGGGAAGTTGCCGGCATAGTGCTCGATCAGGATGCCGATATAGCGCTCCATCGAGCCGCAGATCGCGCGGTGCACCATGACAGGCGGCTTCTTGCCGCCGTCATGGTCGATGTAGAACGCGCCGAACCGCTCCGGCAGGTTGAAGTCGACCTGCGTGGTGCCGCACTGCCAGTCGCGGCCGATGGCATCGCGCAGGACATATTCGAACTTCGGCCCGTAGAAGGCGCCTTCGCCCGGGTTGATCTCGGTCTTGATGTGATTGTTCTGCGACTGGATCTCGCGCAGCACGGTGGCCATCACGCGTTCGGCGTGATCCCACATCTCGTCGGTGCCGACGCGCTTGTCCGGCCGCGTCGACAGCTTCACCGTGAGATCGCCGGTGAAGCCGAAATCGGCATAGGTGGACAGGATGAGCTCGTTGATCTTCAGGCACTCTTCGGCGAGCTGGTCCTCGGTGCAGAAGATGTGCGCGTCGTCCTGGGTGAAACCGCGCACGCGCATCAGGCCGTGCATGGCGCCGGAGGGCTCATAGCGATGCACCACGCCGAACTCGGCGAGGCGCAAGGGCAGGTCGCGGTAGCTCTTCAGGCCGTGCTTGAAGATCTGCACGTGACCGGGGCAGTTCATCGGCTTGAGCGCAAACCAGCGCTTGTCCTCGGCCTCGTCGCCGGCCGACTGCGCCGCGAACATGTTCTCGCGGTACCAGCCCCAATGGCCCGAGGTCTCCCACAGCACCTTGTCGAGGATCTGCGGCGCGTTGACCTCGCTGTAGTCGCCGGTCAGGCGCCGACGCATATAGGCGATCAGCTGCTGGAAGATGGTCCAGCCCTTCGGGTGCCAGAACACGACGCCCGGACCTTCCTCCTGGAAATGGAAGAGGTCGAGCTCGCGCCCGAGCTTGCGATGGTCGCGCTTCTCGGCTTCCTCGATCTGCTTGAGATAAGCGTCGAGGTCCTCCTGCTTGGCGAAGGCGGTGCCGTAGATGCGGGTCAGCATCGGGTTGTTGCTGTCGCCGCGCCAGTAGGCGCCGGCCACCTTCATCAGCTTGAACGCGTTGCCGACCTTGCCGGTCGAGGTCATGTGCGGGCCGCGACACAGATCGAACCAGTCGCCCTGGTAGTAGATCTTGATCGGCTCGGTGCCGGGAATGGCGTCGACCAGCTCGACCTTGAAGGCCTCGCCCTTGTCGCGGAACACCTGCTTGGTCTTCTCGCGGTCCCAGACTTCCTTGGTGAAGGGTTTGTCGCGCGCGATGATCTCGCGCATCTTCTTCTCGATCGCGGCAAAATCTTCCGGCGTGAACGGCTCGTTGCGGAAGAAGTCGTAATAGAAGCCGTTCTCGATCACGGGACCGATGGTGACCTGCGTGCCCGGCCACAGCGTCTGCACGGCCTCAGCCAGCACGTGGGCGCAATCGTGGCGGATCAATTCGAGCGCGCGCGGATCGTCGCGGCTGATCAGCTCGAGCTTGGCGTCGGCCTCGATGGGATCGTTGAGATCGGCGACGACGCCGTCGAGCGCCATCGCGACCGTGCGTTTGGCCAGCGACGGCGAGATGCCCTTGGCGATATCGAGGCCGGTGATGCTTTGGTCGTATTGACGCTGGGCGCCGTCCGGAAAGGTGAGGGTAACTTTGGCGGCGGGGGTCACGGGCTTCAGATTGCTGAGGGAATATTGGAAGCCGGATTCGGACTTCGGCTGGTCCTTGGACTGGTCAGTCATTGCTTTTCTCCTGAGGCTCACTCCTGCGAACGAGCGCAGGTAAGCGGGAACGAGCGATATATCAGGCGATTCGGCCTGCGCAATCCGGCAATTCCAAGAAAATCGGCGCATAAAACGGGCGTGCGCACGAACTATTTCGCACCGGCCCTTTAACTGGCCCGGCGGCTGCTCTACATGCACTTGCATGGAAAATGCACGCGCCCCGCGTTTCGCGCCAACCGCCTTAATGCTCGGCAATCTCGTCACCGGCTGCTCGGTGCTGGCCCCGGCGGGCATGCTGCCGGAGTTGGCGACGGGGCTCGACGTCAGCATTCACGCGGCCGGGCTCCTCATCACCTTCGGCGCGATCACGCTGTGCATCGGCTCGCCGCTGACGGCTTGGCTGACAAGCCGCATCGAACGGCGGACGCTGCTCACGACGACGCTGGCGGTGCTCGCCTTCGGCAATCTCGCCTCGGCCTTTGCACCCGATTACACCAGCCTCCTCGCCATCCGTCTCGTGATGCTCGCGGTCGGTGCGCTCTACACGCCGCAGGCTGCCGGCACGGCGGCGTTGATCGTGCCGGTGGAGCGGCGGGGCAGCACCATCGCCTATATCTTCCTCGGCTGGTCGCTGGCTGCCGCCGTTGGCCTTCCGCTGATCACCTTCATCGCCAGCCGCTATGGCTGGCGCGCAGCCTATGGCGAGATCGGCGTGCTCGGCTGCATCAGTTTCCTCTTGTTGCTGCTGCGTCTGCCGGCAGGCCTGAAAGGCGCGCCGGTGGACCTGAAGACCTGGCGCGAGGTCGGCCGGAACAGGACGATTCTGCTGCTGCTGGCGATCACCATGCTGCAAATGTCGGGGCAGTTCGTGGTGTTCACCTTCATGGGCCCGTTGCTCAAGAAGCTCACCGGTGCCGGTCCCGATGCGGTCGGCATGGTGTTCGCGCTTTACGGCGTCTGCGGCTTCCTCGGCGTCGTCATCGCCACCCGCATCGTCGACAGCTCGGGCCCCTATCGGACCTCGCTGCTGTTCACCTGCCTGCTGCTTGCGGGCATCACGGGCTGGGCGCTCGGCGCCGGCACGCTTGCTTTCATGACGGTCGGGGTCACCATCTGGGGCCTCGGCTTTGCCTCGACCAATTCGATGCAGCAGGTGCGGCTGGTCGCGGCCGCGCCGCCGCTGGCATCGGCGACCGTCGCGCTCAATACGTCCGTCCTCTATATCGGCCAGGCGGTTGGCTCCGCCGTCGGCGGTCTGCTGTTCGCCCGCGAGCTCCTGCATGCGCTCGGCTTCGTCGCGGTCGGTTTCGTCGTGCTGGCGCTGATCCTGGTGGTCCTGACCCGGCCCCGGCCTGCGGCCGCAACGGCCTGAATCCCGCGGCTTCGTGTACGCAATGTGCTTGGCAAACCGCGCGCGGGAGCGCTAGAACGCCGGTCATGGGGACCAAAGAGAGTTGACTGAAATGAGGATGATTCTGGCGGTTGCCGCGGTGCTCTATTCAGCCTCCGCGTTTGCGCAAGCCGACAAGCCACCGATGGTGGGGGACAAGCCCTTGGTGCAGGTCAAGCCCAAGGGGACGAAAGAGGCAGCGGCCAAGCCGGCCGCAGCGGCGAAGGGCAAGCCGCAATCGATCGCGGCCCGGCTCCAGGCCTGCCTCGAGCTCGACGACGGCACCAAGGACCGCCTCAACTGCTACGACGCGGTGATCGCGCCGGCGCCGAAGCCGAAGCCGGCGAAGGCCAAGGGCTACGCCGATTGCCGCTTCTTGAAGGAAGAGGACGAGCGGCTGGCCTGCTTCAACGGCTTTGCCGAGAGCATTCCGAAGCTGCCCAAGAGCTAGTACTGACAAGAGCTGATCGTAGACGAGCTGAAGCTCAGTCGCTGATCCGGCTCAGCACGGCCCGGAAGGCAACGCCCGGCGCCTGCAGCGCGTTGCCCTCGAATTCGGCGGTGTCGCCGTCCTCCCGGCCGGCGAGCGCCAGCGTGATCCGGTCGGTGCCGAACAGAGCCTTGAAGGAGGGATCGTCGTTGTAGCGCTGGGTCGAGATCTTGACCTTGATGCTGTCGCCTTCGCCCTGATAGGTGCCGATGAAGGCGAACGCGGAATTGCCCCCGCGCATTTTGCCATCCATCACATAGACGACGCCGCAGCCCGTTCCATGAACGGTATGGAAGTCGACCTTGTACAATCCCTGACGCACTGCCTGTCCCCACGAAATTCCAATCACAAACCGGCCGGCAAACTATGAGCCTTGCTGGCGGAAGCAATCCGGTGGCACCCGGGGATGTCGGCCATCAACATTACATTTTGATCAGAGCCTGAGGGAATTGCAGGCAATGCAGCCGGACACCGGCTGGACCAACATCCAAACCTATCGGCTCGATGCGCCGGAACTGGTGGCGGCCACGCGGGTCAGCGCCAGCGCCGGCGTCGCCGACATCTTCACCAGCACATCCTTGAGTGGATCCCGCGTCCAGGCGCGGGTGACGTAGTCGCGATGGGTGATGCCGTCGCCGGTCTCGACGAACACCACGCTGCCGGGACGCAAGGGACCGTCCATGTCCTCTGCGACACTGATGCCCTTCTGGCGGAGCATGCTCATCAGCTCGCGATCGCGCCGCGCGGTGTGGCGGGTGTAGGCGCTGACGAAGAAGCCGGAACGGTGGTTCTCGATCCAGGACGCGAACTTGTCCATCTCGCCATAGACGGCGTCGAGCAGCACGACGCCGCGGACGCGGTCGCTGATGCCGCCGACCTCGAGGCTCCAGGCCGTCGGCAGGAAGCCGCCGCTGTAGCCGACGATCACGATCGGCATGTTGGCGAAGGCGCGGGCGCCGTTGGGGTCGCCGGTGACGCGGGCGAGGTGGTCGGCCGATTCCGCCATGAAGCGCTTGAAGCCGCCAGGTTGCCAGAACTTGCCGGCGCTGGAATCGGCGGCATCAACGGCCATCTGCGGGGCGAGCAGCACGGCATTGGCGCCGGAATCGGTGATCTGCTTCGGCACCAGCTGGCGATCACGCACGTCGCGTTCGAGCGTTGCGCCATTGCCGTGGAAGAACACCACGATCACGCCGGGCTTGCGGACGTCGAAATGCTCGGGCACGTGCATCAGCACGCGGCTGTCATTGTAGGTCTCGTCCTGCCAGAACACGCGACCGGAATAGCTGCGATGGCCGCGGCGGTCGCCCTTGGCGACGTTGAGGAACGGCGCGTCGGAGGCGGGGTTGTTGCCGAAATAGGGGAAGGCCGACGACTTCATGCTGACGAGCGTCGTCAGGTCGTCGCGGGGCGAACGCTTGTAGGGGACCTGCGGCTCGAGCGAAGCGACCTTGTAGGGGGCCTGCTCCGGGGGCGGTTGCTGCAAGGCCCGCTTCGGCGAGAAGTCCGACATCTGCCGCTGCAGAAAACTCTCGCTCGCCGAGGGGAAGCGCTCCCCGAATTGCGGGGCGGGGAAGCGATCCTCGAACGTGTCGCCGCTCGCGACTTGCTGATTTGTCTTCGCAACGACCTGAACATTGGCCTGCGAATTCGCCGCGAGGGCCGCCGGATTGGGCGCCTTGCCGCATTGAACCAGTGTCAGCGACAGCGGCACCAAGGCTGAGATCAGGCCGACCCGGAGCGCATGACCGCGCGCACCGGACGACGTCCGGTCGGCACGCATGTCAGCTCTCAATTTCGGAACGGCCCCGACCATCCACCCATGACCCCAAAGTCACGTCCATCGGCGTATTAAGAGACAATTGAGCCGACCGGCGTTTAGGTGACGTTAAGCGTCCGGAGAACTTCCCCACATCCGGAACGCTCAAAAGGACCATGCAATCGTGTCCTGATTGTGGGGGAGGGGGACGGGCTTTCCCGGGGCTGGCGCAGCTTTGGCGCTTGGGAGCAGAATAAGCGGTGCTCAAATACCCGCTTCCGTCGCCTCATTTAGCCCTTGTTAACCCTGCTTGAATTGACTGGGCCAACCTGCACGATGCGCCCATGAGGCACGACGCCTGAGGTTAAGGACCCCGATGACGGCATCAAATGCGGGAACCGCGCCCTGGACTGGCCGGCTGACCGGAAGCGGGACCGGGGTCTCAGTTCTGGTCGCAACCGCCATCGTCGTGGCCGACATGATCGGGGTCGGCGTCTTCACCAGCCTCGGCTTCCAGGTCAAGGACATCCCGTCCGGCTTCTCGATCCTGCTGCTGTGGACCGTCGGCGGCATCGTCGCGCTGTGCGGGGTGTTCGCCTATAGCGAGCTCGGGGCGATGTTTCCGCGCTCGAGCGGCGAGTACAATTTCCTCGGTCGCGCCTATCATCCCGCCTTCGGCTTTCTCGCCGGCTGGGTGTCGGCGACGGTCGGCTTCGCAGCGCCCGTTGCGCTCGCCGCGATGGCGTTCGGCGAATACGCCAAATCGGTCGTGCCCGATCTGCCGCCGATCCCGCTCGCCATCGCCGTGGTGTGGCTGGTTTCGCTCGTGCAACTGACCGGCGTCAGGCACTCCTCGACCTTTCAGCTGATCGCGACGATCATCAAGGTCGCGCTGATCGTCGCCTTCCTGGTCGCCGGCTTCGTCATCGCTGCCCCGCAACCGATCACCTTTGCGCCGCAGCCGGGCGATCTCGCCCACATCGTCAGCGCGCCGTTTGCGATCGGGCTGGTCTTCGTGATGTATTCGTTCTCGGGCTGGAACGCCGCGACCTACATCATCGGCGAGATGAACATGCCGCAGCGGAATCTGCCGCGCGCGCTGCTGGCGGGCACGCTGATCGTGCTCGTGCTGTACGTCGCGCTGAATGCAGTGTTTCTCCATTCGACGCCCGTCGGTGCGCTTGCCGGTCAGCTCGATGTCGCCAGCGTTGCCGGTAGCGCCATCTTCGGCAGCCTCGGCGGTCGGATCGTCGGCGCGATGATCTGCGTTGGCCTGATCTCCTCGATCAGCGCGATGATGTGGATCGGCCCGCGCGTGATGATGACGATGGGGGAGGACATCCCCGCCTTGCGCGTGTTCTCGAAGCGATCGGCGAGCGGCGCACCGGCCTATGCGATCCTGTTTCAGCTCGCCGTCGCCAATCTGCTGCTGTTCACGCGCAGCTTCGAGGCGGTGCTCGACTTCATCCAGTTCGCACTGTTGTTCTGCTCGTTCTTCACGGTCGCCGGCGTCATCAAGCTGCGCATCACCGATCCCGATTTGCCGAGGCCCTATCGCGCCTGGGGATACCCGTTCACGCCCCTGGTTTTCCTGCTCGTGACCGCGTTCATGATGTACTACCTGTTGACCGAGCGGCCGCTGCAGTCGCTCGCGGGGATGCTCGTCATGCTCTCGGGCCTAGTGATTTATGCTGTTTTCCGCAGGCGGCCGGTCGCCGCTGGCAATTCACACGATCGCGCATAGACATGTTTCGTCCCCTCAGAATTGCGGCCACAGCTCTTGCCCTGCTGGCCGCGGCCGTCTCGTCCGCCCGCGCCGCCGACGCCACCTTCGATGACACCGCGCGCTTCCTCGCGGGCATGCAGCCTTCGGCGGACTCGCCACTGTTGGCGCTCACGAAGGACCCAGGCTGGCAGCGCCACGCAAAATTCTTCGACGGCGCCTTCGCCCAGCTCGAACAGCGCCAGCTCTCCAAGATCCGCGATTGGGCCGACGTCAATCTCGCCGCGCCCCGGCCGACCATGTTCTACATGTTCAGCGGTCCCGATTTTCTCTACGCCAACGCCTTCTATTCCAAGGCCAGCACCTACGTGCTCGGCGCGCTGGAGCCGGTCGGCGCCGTGCCCGATTTGACCCAGCTGCCGCGCGGTTCGATCGGCGCCGCGCTCTACAATGTCGAGCGCTCGCTCGGCTCGATCCTGAGCTTTTCCTTCTTCATCACCAAGCAGATGAAGGTCGACCTGCACGCCAACCAGGTCAACGGCACCTTGCCGATCCTGTATGTTTTCCTGGCGCGCTCCGGCAAGACCATCCGCAACGTCGAGATGATCGCGCTCGACGACAAGGGGGGCTTGCGTGTCGGCGACGACAATCCGGGGCGTAACGCGACGCGGGGCGTTCGCATCACCTTCGCCGGCAGCGACGGGGAAACGCGCACGCTGTATTATTTCTCGACCGATCTTTCCAATTCCGGCGCGCGCAACACCGGATTCTTGAAATTCTGCGAGACGCTCGGGCCCGGCAACAGCCTGCTCAAGAGCGCGTCCTATCTCATGCACTCCGGAAACTTCACCGTCGTTCGCGACTGGCTGCTCGCCAACAGCGCCACCATCATCCAGGACGATTCCGGCATTCCGCTTGCGAACTACGGCGCGCGGCAATGGCGTTTCTTCCCGTTCGGCCGCTATCTCGGGCCGATCGACGAATTCCCCGGCCGCTACCAGGAGCGCTACGCCGAGTTGTTCACCCGGGCCCAGCCGATCGATTTCGGCGTCGGCTACCGCTGGCGGATGCACGAGTCCAATTTGCTGCTGGCGGTGAGGGTGCCGGGCACCGAAACGGCGCCGGGCGGGGAGGCCACCTCGTCGGCCGATCCGACGCCGAAGCCGCCGCGTCCGAAACGGCTGCGGCCACCCGAGCCGATCCCGCCGCCGCCCGGGCGCTTTTACTGGTTCCGCTAATTACCAGTGCACGCTCTGGCTCGGCACGATGAACGCGGTCGTGCTCGGCGCGGTGGCTAAACTCGTCGCCAGATACCAGCCGGAGCCAAGCACGAGCGCCAGCAAGGCGACGATCGCGAGCAGATCCAAGGTTCTGGGGTCGTGGTGCCGCCTGGAGCCGGGGGTGGGCCCAGGCCTGAAGTGAGAAAGCCCGAAGTGAAAAGGCCTAAAGTGGAGATGAGGGCTGATTTTCCAGCGCATTGTTGTTTCCTCCCGGGGGAGCATCAAAACAACGCGGGAAGAACCCTTACGGTTCCCCTCAGGCCACCGATGCGCAAAGCATCGCAGCACTCTCAGGATGCATTGACGCCGCGCCAACGGCCGTAGCGCCAGGGCAGATACCAGTGTGCGCCTGGCGGTGCGGTGAGCGGTACATTGTCGATGCCCGACGTGCCGAACGGATTGCAGCGGAGCAGGCGCGCGAGCGTCATCCAGCCGCCGGCCCAGAGACCGAAGCGTTCGATCGCCTCGTCGCCATAGACGGAGCAGGTCGGCAGATGCCGGCAATTGTAACCAACCAGGGGCGACAGCGTGTGCCGGTAGAGCCAGATCAGCGCGCGGCCGAATCTGCGCGGGAGCCGGAGCACACCTTCGACCGGACTGGAACAATGCTCGCAGGCTGAATGCTTCATGGGCGCTTTGCTGCGATGTTGATCGAGGTGTTGCACAGTTCCGGCGCAGGGAACTGTAAGCTGTTGTTTGCGCGCCATATTTTGCGTGCTTTTTGGGAGCAGTGCAGCAAGTACCTGTGGACGATCTGTATTCCCACGGATACCATTTTTGTGACGTCCATGTGTAGAAACATACGCCTGTATGATGGACTCAGAGGGCGCTACCAAGGATTGTTGGGGACCTTAGGGGCTTGGGGAAGGAACCAGATTGAGACTTCTGAACTCCCTTAATCTTCGCGGCTGGTTGCTGGTGGGAACCGCCGTCTGTGGAGTCGTGCTGGCTGGCGCCGTCGCGACACTCGGGTCATCGGCTCGCGCGGGTGTTGCTCTCGAAGAGCGTAAGCTGCCGATGAAGTTCAACTGGATTGCCTGCGAGCCGAACTGCCGCGGCTGGGTCAGCGCGGTCGGCATCATCACCGCTGACACACCGAAGGATTTCGAGGAGTTTTCCCGCGGACGCCAGCTCGGCGGCGCCACCGTGGTGCTCGATTCCAGCGGCGGTTCCGTCAACGACGCGATCACCCTCGGCCGACGTTTCCGCAATCTCGGACTCCTGACCACGGTCGGCGTAAGTCTCCGCGGCGGGCAGTCTGGCCGCCCGGCGGTTGCGCCAGAGGCCTATTGCGAATCCATGTGCGTGTTCCTGCTGCTGGCCGGCAAGAAGCGCTACGTGCCGGAAGCTGCCCACGTCCGCGTCCATCAGATCTGGATGGGCGACCGCGCCGACGATGCGAAGGCGGCGAGCTACAGCGCGCAGGACCTGATGATCGTCGAACGCGACATCGGCAGGCTTGCCAAATACACCTTCGACATGGGCGGAGCCGGCGATCTGCTGTCGCTCGCGCTCAGCGTGCCGCCCTGGGAAGACCTGCATGAGCTGGACGCCGGCGAGCTCAAGCTCACCAATCTCGTGACGACCGACCTCGTGGCCGACGTGCTGCCGCACGTGGACATCTCCGCGCCGGCAATGGCCGAGCTTGCGCCGAAGACGCAGGCGAGGTTCGGCGCGGAACCGGAGCAGTCGCAAGCTGCCAAGTCGACCAAGACGGCGGAAGCCCTGGTGCCGACCGGTGGCGTGGCCGCGCAGGCTCCGGCGACGCAGAAGTAAGCTCTGAAACCTTGATCATGATTCCGGGTTCGTCGCTTGGCGACGCCCCGGAATGACCTGGGGAAGTTCAGCCCTGCGCCGCAGCCGGCTGCTTGGCCTTGGCTTCGATCTGGCCAATGGCGTCGACCACCGCATCGAAGGTCAGGAGCGTCGAGGCGTGCCGCGCCTTGTAGTCGCGGACCGGCTCGAGAAATTTGATGTCCTCCCATTTGCCTTCAGGGGGCGCACCGTTTTCCTTCAGCATCTTGCGAACAGTTTCGCGTAACTCACGGAGTTCGCTCGCAGTCGAGCCGACGATGCGACTTGCCATGATGGATGAGGAGGCTTGTCCGAGCGCGCAGGCCTTCACGTCATGGGCGAAGTCGGTGACCCTGTCGCCCTCCATCTTGAGATCGACCTTCACGGTCGAGCCGCACAGCTTGGAGTGGGCGGTGGCGGAGGCATCGGGGTCGGGCAGCCGTCCGAGGCGCGGAATATTCCCGGCCAATTCGATGATCCGCTTGTTGTAGATGTCGTTCAGCATGTGATGGGGTCCAGCACTTCCGCATCGGATCGGCCTTGGCGGGCGCCGTCCACGCTCCTATATAGGGTCGGAACTGGCGGAAAAACAGTCCAGCGGCGGTGGCGACAGGCCATGCGGCCGACGGGAGAGGTGAGGACCTTTTTCGCCGGGTTCAACTGTTCTCTTCAGGCGTCCGGCGGCATGCCGCCCCGTCTGCCGGTGACACTCCGGCCGAAAGGCCGTCGAACGGAGTAGACATGGACGCGACCATCAAATCCATCCGCCCCAACAAGCCTTCCGACCGGCAGCCCGAGAGCCGCCCGGCCGAGCTTGACCCTGCCGAATTCCTCGCGGCCGCCGTCCGCGCCGATCAGCCGCGCCCGGCGCGTGCCGAGGCCGAACAGGCGGTGAAGACGTTGCTCGCCTATATCGGCGAGAACACCGAGCGAGAGGGCCTGCTCGACACGCCGCGCCGCGTGGTCGAGGCTTTCGACGAGCTCTATCAGGGCTATCACCAATGCCCGGCCGAAGTGCTCGACCGCACCTTTGGCGAGACCGCGGGCTATGACGATTTCGTCCTGGTGCGCGACATCGAGTTCACCTCGCAATGCGAGCATCACATGATGCCGTTCTACGGCAGGGCGCACATCGCCTATACGCCGGTGGAACGTGTTGTCGGCCTGTCCAAGCTCGCCCGCCTCACCGACATCTTCGCCCGCAGGCTCCAGACCCAGGAGCATCTGACGGCGCAGATCGCGGCTGCAATCGACGAGGTCCTCAAGCCGCGCGGCGTCGCGGTGCTGATCGAGGCCGAACATACCTGCATGTCGGTGCGCGGCGTCGCCAAGCATGGCGCCTCCACTTTCACCAGCCGCTTCACCGGCATGTTCCGCGACAACCCGGCGGAGCAAGCCCGTTTCCTGTCCCTGGTGCGAGGCCTGCAGCGCTGACCTCGCAAAGCTCTGTTGTTTGAGCATGATCTTTTCGGAAAACCGCTTCACACTTTTCCGGATCATGCTCTAGCGAGGTTGCTGTGTCCGCCCACTCCCATGAGATCGAGGAAGGCCTGTCCTTCCTGCCCAAGTTCGACGCGAGCGGCCTCGTGACCTGCGTCGCGACCGACGTCGCCTCCGGTGACGTGCTCATGGTCGCGCACATGAACGAGGAGGCGCTGCGCAAGACGATCGCGACCGGCGAGGCCTGGTACTTCAGCCGCTCGCGCAATGCCTTGTGGCGAAAAGGTGAGACCTCGGGGCAGACCCAGCGCGTGATCGAGATGCGCACCGATTGCGACCAGGACGCAGTCTGGATCCGTGTCGAGCAGATCGGCGCGGCCTGCCACACCGGGCGAAGGTCGTGCTTTTATCGCAAGGTCGAGGCCGAAGGCGGCGGGGCGAAGCTGGTCTTCGCCGATGCGGAGCGGCTGTTCGATCCGGACGCGGTCTACAAGAAGTAGCTCGCTGTCATTCCGGGGCGCACCGCCGGTGCGGTCCCGGAATCCATTCAGCCGCGCGCAATGCCTTGCGATGGATTCCGGGCTCGCGCTACGCGGGCCCCAGAATGACGGGCCCGGCCAATTAACCCCGCATTAACCATACCTGTCCCACGGTGAGACGACGGGCGCCGAATTGCCGGCGCTGCTCAACGCCGCGCGGGGCGGGCACTTCATCATGTCGGTCGACAATTCCAGTGCCACGCAGACGGCGGTTCTCGATCCGTCGCGGGCGCGCGTCGCCGGTGCGATCAAGCAGGCCTCGAATGTTTCAGGCGTCAGCTTCCAGTACATGCTGACCACCGCCAAGATGGAATCGGATTTCGATCCGACGGCGGGTGCAACGACGTCATCCGCGCACGGGCTCTACCAGTTCATCGACCAGACCTGGCTCGGCACGGTGAAGGAGGCGGGCCCCCAGCTCGGCTATGGCACTTATGCCAACGCGATCTCCAGGACGACGTCGGGCGGCTACGCCGTCGACGATCCCGCGATGAAGCGGTCGATCATGAAGCTGCGCGACGATCCCGAGGCCGCCTCCAGCATGGCGGCGGCGCTGACGCAGTCGAACAGTTTCAAGTTGACGGGCCTGCTCGGGCGCAGGCCGAGCGACAGCGAACTCTACATGGCGCATTTCATGGGCGTCGGCGGCGCCGCAAAGCTGATTGCCAATGCCGAGGACAATCCGCAAGCGGTCGGCGCGCGGCTGTTTCCCAATGCGGCATCCGCTAATCGTTCGATCTTCTACGCCAGGGACGGCCGCGCCCGCAGCGTCTCCGAAGTCTATTCGGTGCTGGACGCGCGCTATGCCAGCGCGGCCAATTCGAGGACGACCCGCAGCGCGATGGCGATGTATGGCGGCACGCCGTCGACCACGGAGGTTGCGAGCGCGAGCGGCGTGCAGCCCATCGCGCCTGTTATCGACAACGCCGCCTATCTCCAGACCTTCCCGAACACACGCGCGGTGACGCCCGTCAGTGCGACATCGCCGACGACGGTCGCGGACAATGCCCCGACCACGCCGGTGTTTCGTTCGATCTATCAGCCCGGCGATGCCACGCAGCCGGTCTCGACCACAGTGCAGAAATTGTGGGGCAACAACGCCTCGCTCACGTCGGTCGCACCAGCGACCTCAGTTGCATCCGCGACGCCGGATGTGCGTCCGCCGCAGCCGCTCGATCTGTTCAGCGATCGCAGCGGCACGTTCTCGAGCTGACCCCGCTCTCGTGTCCCGGACGCGCTGCAGCGCCTCTGTTCCCTTAACAAAACGTCAATAAAACCAGCCAGTTATGGTGAACGCTTTGTTAAGCGTCGTGGTTTATTTTGTGTTGCAGGTGACGAGCCGTCACCATTTTCGTTTGTTGTGTAAGCCGGAAGCAGCATGATTGTTCGGCAGTTCATCAATTGGATCAGGACGGCGCCCGCCGGCGAGCGGGCCGAGGCAACACGGGCGTTGGCCCGGGCCTGGCTGATATCAGATCTTTCGACCGACGACCGCCTCGCCGCCGAAGGCGCGCTTCTGATGCAGCTCGACGATCCCTCGCCGCTGGTGCGGCAGGCGATGGCCGAGGCTTTTGCGCGCAGCACGGATGCGCCGGCCTCGATCGTGCGGGCGCTGTCGGCGGACCAGCCGACCGTCGCGCTGCCCGTGCTCGAACATTCCCCGCTGCTGATCGACGCCGATCTCGTCGACATCGTCGCGACCGGCAATGACGAGGTGCAATGCGCGGTCGCACGCCGCATCGCGCTGCCGGTCTCGGTCTGCGCCGCCATCGCCGAAGTCGGCTGCGCGGCGGCCGCGCTGGAGCTGATCGAAAATCCCAACGCCGAGCTTGCACCATTCTCCTGGGATCGCATCGTCGAGCGCCACGGCCATCTCGCCGCGATCCGCGAGGCGATGCTGGTGCTGGACGATCTGCCGTCCGCAACGCGTGCCGCGCTGGTGGCGAAACTCTCCGAGACGCTGGCGCAATTCGTCGTGGCGCGGAACTGGCTCAGCGCCGACCGCGCCGAACGCATCGCGCTCGAGGCGCGCGACCGCTCCACCATGAACATCGCATCGCGCTCGCGCGGCGAGGACATGCAGGGCCTGGTGCGGCACCTGCGCATTACCGGCCAGCTCACGGCGGGCCTCATCCTGCGCGCGCTGTTGTCGAGCAATCTCGATTTGTTCGACGCGGCGCTGGCCGAGCTCGCCGACCTGCCGCTGGCGCGCGTCACCGCGCTGCTGCACGACCGCGGCGGCAACAGCCTGCACGCGCTGCTGCGCCGCGCCGGGCTTCCCGAGGCGACGTTCGCGGCGTTCCAGGTCGCGCTCGATGCCTGCCACGAGCAGGGCTTCGTCGACAGCGACGACGGAGCGGTGCGGCTGCGTCGGCGCATGGTCGAGCGCGTGCTCACCCATTGCGAGACCGACCGCGGCGTCACCGAGCCGCTGATGGTCCTGCTCCGCCGCTTCGCCACGGAGTCCGCGCGGGAGGAAGCAAGGCTGTTCTGCGACGAGCTGGTCGCGGATGATACGATCGATCCGCTGTATGGCGATCTGATTGCCGCGTAGCGAGCTGCCGTAGGGTGGGCAAAGGCGCACAGCGCCATGCCCACGACCTATCAGTATGATTCGAGATGAATCGTAGGCACGCTTCGCTTTGCCCACCCTAAGATGCTGCCCGTGCGGATGGAGCAGCCTCCCACGAGATGAAAAAGACGGGCCTTTACTCCGTCGGCGCTATGCTCGGCGCGAGGATCACCTCGAGATGCTCGGGGCGGTCGCGGTTGACCTGGGTGAGATAATCGTCGGCGACCTTGCGCAGGCGGCGGCTGAGCTCGGCGGAGACGCTGATGCTGTCGAGCCTGGTGTTCTCGTGCACGATGGCGAGGATGGCGTTGATGTGGTGCGTGAACAGTTCGGCCGGCACCTTTTCCAGATCAGGCGCGTGTTCGATGACGCGGCACAGGCTCTCCGCGATTCCGGCCGCGGCCGGATAGCCGAAGGTCGCGGCGTCGCCCTTGATGTCATGCGCGGCGCGGAACAGCTCGTCGCGCCGCTCCTTGGTGAAGCCGTCATTACGGATGGCGACATAGGCGGCCGAGAGACGGTTGACCTCGGTCGTCATCCAATCCTTGAATTCGCCGGACAGGCCCGCGAGCGCCTGCTCGGCGCGGCCGATCGGATCGTCCATGTCCTTGTCTTCGACCCGGCGCAGGACTTTCCGCAGCGGGTTGGGCTGCGTGATGATCTGATGCGTGGCGAAGGCCGTGACCTCGATGTCCTTTGCGCTGTTCTTCGCCATGATGCCTGCCTCGTCTGAAGGCGTTGCGCTAGATGGATGAGCGGGCCTTGTCGAGCAGCGAGGGCTGCTGGAGCACCTCGTGCTTTTCGCCGACGCGGCGCTCGGGGCCCATATAGGCGGAATTGGTGTTGCGGCGCCGGTCCGGCCCGAAATAGGTCTTGGTCTTGATGAAGGGGCGGGGATTGGCAACCACGTTGAGAATGCGCTGATAGAGCCCCTTGGCCGAGATCGGCTTGGCCAGGAATTCGGTGACGCCGGCATCGCGCGCCACGGTGACGCGGCGTTTCTCGGAATGGCCGGTCAGCATGATGATCGGCGCGTAGGGGTTGCCCTTGGATTCCGGCTGCCGGATCATCTGCGCCAGCTCGAGCCCGTCGAAGATCGGCATCGCCCAGTCGGTGATGACGATGTCAGGCACGTAATGGCTGTACATTTCCAGCGCGGTGGCGCCGTCCTCGGCCTCATAGACCTCGCGCGCGCCGAAGGAATGCAGCAGCGTCCGCAGGATGCGGCGCATGTGCGGATTGTCGTCGCAGACGAGGAAGCGCAGCTTGTTGAAGTCGATACGGAACATGACGCCCGGGCCAAAGCGGTCAACCTTCGTTAACCATATCGTGGCGAGGGTTAACGAAGGGTTGCGACCGGACTCCCGCAGCGTGCGGGGGCAGGGGCTCAGTAGCCGAACTGCTCGCGCAAAATACGTTCTTCCAGGCTGTGGCCGGGGTCGAACAGCATGCGCATCGAGATGCTCTTGTCGGACAGGACCTCGACGCGCCGGACCCTGCGGACCTCCTCATGGTCGGCGACGGCCGCGACCGGACGCTTGTCGTCCTCCAGCACCTCGATCACGACATAGGCGGTGTTGGGCAGCAGCGCCCCGCGCCAGCGGCGCGGGCGGAAGGCGCTGATCGGGGTCAGTGCCAGAAGGGCGGCGTTGATCGGCAGGATCGGTCCCTGCGCCGACAGATTGTAGGCCGTAGAGCCGGCCGGCGTTGCCACGATGATGCCGTCGGCGATCAGCTCGGGCATGCGCTCGCGCTCGTCGATCAGGATCCGCAGGCGCGCCGCCTGCGAGGTCTGCCGGAACAGGTAGACCTCGTTGATGGCGTGGTGCAAATGGACGCGGTCATTGACGTCGGTTGCACGCATCAGGAGCGGATTGATCTCGGATTCATGCGCCGTCTCGAGCCGCGTGCGCAGATCGTGCGTCGCGTATTCGTTCATCAGGAAGCCGACGGTGCCGCGATGCATGCCGTAGATCGGCTTTCCCGTGCGCATGTTCTGGTGCAGCGTCTGGAGCATCAGCCCGTCGCCCCCCAGCGCGACCACGACGTCGGCCTCCCCGGGGTCGCAATTGCCATAGTCCCTGGTGAGCTGGCTGAAGGCGGTCTGCGCCTCGCTGCTCGGGCTGGCGACGAAGGCGATGCGTTCGTATCGCTGGGGCTTGGTCATGGCTTGTCAGGCAGGCCGCTGGCTGGAGGAAGTTCCGCCGGGCTCGTCTATACGAGGTGGCCCTGCATTGTCGAGGATGACCGGGTCTCAAGGCAAACGGGCGATTGTCGATCCGGAGAACAAAACGGGTTGATTTGAGCCGGCCCGGGCGCCTTACTTGCCCATCGGGCCGGTGATCCCGCAAAGCGTCGCAATTCCGCGCTAGCTTTGATGCGCACCGGCTGTGACAGCCGGGCAGGGAGAACGATCATGTTCACGATCTTGCCGACGCTGCGACGAACCGGGCTCGCGCTGGCCGTGTCCGCGGCCGCGCTCGCGAGCGTCGCGCGCGCGGATGATCCGCCGCAGCCGCGCTCCGAGGCGGCATCGCCAGCGGCACAGAAGGGTGGGCGCGCCGCCAATCCGCAAAGCGCGACGCAGGCCTTGCCGTCCGCGGCCGAGCCGCACCGTCTCCCCGCGGATTCGACCACGAAGCAGACGCTGGATCTGCCCGGCCGCACCCTCAATTTCGCCGCGACCGCCGGCTCCATCCGCGTGTTCGACGGCAAGGGCGAGCCGCTGGCCGACATCGCCTATACCTCCTACCAGCTCGACGGCGCCGACCGCGCCACGCGCCCGGTCACGTTCCTGTTCAATGGCGGGCCCGGCGCGTCCTCGGCGTGGCTCCAGTTCGGCGCGGCCGGTCCATGGCGGCTGCCGCTCGACGGCGAAGCGCTGTCGCCCTCGGCCTCGCCCGAGGTGAAGCCGAACGCGGAGACCTGGCTCGACTTCACCGATCTCGTCTTCATCGATCCCGTCAGCACCGGCTACAGCCGCTTCATTGCGAGCGGCGAGGACGCACGAAAATCGTTCTACTCCGTCGACGGCGACGTCAACGCGATCGCGCTGGTGATCCGCCGCTGGCTCGAGAAGCACGACCGCCTGACCTCGCCGAAATACGTCGCGGGCGAGAGCTATGGCGGCATTCGCGGGCCGAAGGTCGTGCGCCAGTTGCAGCTCCAGCACGGCGTCGGCGTCAAGGGCCTGATCCTGGTGTCGCCGCTCTTGGATTTCCGCGAGTTCACCGGCACCAGCCTCCTGCAATATGTCGCGACGCTGCCGAGCTATGTGGCGGTGGCGCGCGAGGCAAAAGGGCCGGTCAAGCGCGCCGATCTCGCCGACGTCGAGGCCTACGCGCGCGGGGAATTCCTGGCCGACCTCGTCAAGGGCGAGGCGGACAAGGAGGCCACCAATCGTCTTGCCGACAAGGTCGCCGCGCTTACCGGCATCGACCAGGCGGTGAGCCGCCGGCTCGCCGGCCGTTTCGACGTCGGTGAATTCCGCCGCGAATTCGACCGCAAGAACGGCAAGGTGACGGGACGTTACGACGCCTCCGTGCGCGGCTTCGATCCCTATCCGGATTCGAGCAGCTCGCGGTTCGGCGACCCCTCGGGCGATGCGCTCCAGGCGCCGCTGACGAGCGCCGCGGTCGACGTGCTCACGCGCAAGCTCAACTGGCGGCCCGACGGCTCCTATGAAGTCCTGAACGGCGCTGTGGAAGGTCACTGGGATTTCGGTCGTGGCATCAACCCGCCGCAATCGGTATCCGAGCTGCGCCAGATCCTCGCCACCGACGCGAAACTGAACGTGCTGGTCGCGCACGGCCTGTTTGACCTTGCCACGCCCTATTTCGGAACGAAGCGGGTGCTCGATCAGATGCCGGCCTTTGCGACGCAGCGCGTGAAGTTCGCCGTCTATCCCGGCGGCCACATGTTCTATTCGCAAGGCGGCTCGCGGCAGGCGTTTCGCAGCGAGGTCGAGGCACTGATCAGGGAATAGGCCGGCGTTTGCGCGGCGGATAGCGGCGCGCGATCTCCTTCGCCACGACGCTCGCAGGCTTGACGTTGGCGCCGGCGATCCAGACCTCGCTGATCCTGCCGCGCTTGTCGCGGATCCGGCGCACCGGCTCGCCATGACTGGAATAGCCGGCAGCCCAGGCGAGCTTGCCGGTGTCGCGGCCGGTGACCTCGATCTCGGCGGCATCCATGAACGGATTGTTGAATTGCGGATTGGCGACGAGCACGCGGTTGCCTAGCGGCACGAGGTCGCTCGCGCCCTAGATCGTCCACCAGCGGCCGGTCCAGTCGCGCACGCGCCGGTCGGCCGTGCCGCGCGTCTTGAACACGCGCAAGATCTGCATCGCGCCGTCCATCCAGAACGGCGCCGCGCCGTCGATGGAGTTGCTGAGGATGCTGATCGTGAGCTCGCAAGCGGGGATGGCGCAGGTCCGGGAGATGTAGCCCTGAAAGCCACCGCCATGGCCGAACCAGTCCCAGCCGTCGGTCTTGCCGGCATTGACGCCGAGCCCGTAATAGCCCTCGAAGCTCTGCGGGATGCGCCAATGGTGTCGCGTCATCTCGCGGCGGCTCGCGACCGAGAGCACGCTCTTCTTCGCATTGGGCGCAAGCTGCGCGAAGAAGCGTGCGGTGTCGCCGGCAGTCGCAACGAAGCCGGCGGCGGACGCCATCGCCTGTGCGGGATTGTCGCCGGGGATCACGCATCGCTCGCCGAATGGCAGCTTTCGCGTATGGCCGCGCGCGAACGACGCGCCTTTGGGCAGCGGCGCGTCCGGCTCGGTTGCGCGCAGGCCCGCAGGCTCGACGATCTCGCGCTTGATCCAGGCTGAGTAGGGCTGCTTGGTCACCGCCTCGATGACGAGGCCGAGCAGGCCAAAGCCGTGATTGGAATATTTGAAGCGGGTGCCGGGCTCGATCGCGGTCGGCAGCTTCAATTCCGCGAGTAACTCTTTCGCGTTGAGATAGGAACGGCGGTCGATGAACTGGCCGGAATCGGCGCCGTCGCGCGTCAGACCCGCGCTATGCGAGAGCACCTGCGCGATCGTCGTCTCGGCGACGCGCGGATGCAGCCCGCCGACATATTGGCCGACCGTGTCGTCGAGCCGGAGCTTGCGCTGCTCGCGCAGCTTCATGATGCCGGCCGAGGTGAAGCTTTTGGAATGGGAGGCGATACGGAAGCGGTGGCGCGGGGTGAGCTTCTCGCCGGTGTCGAGATTGGCGAGGCCGAACGCATGCTCGGCGACGATCTCGCCGCGATGGGCGAATGCGACGATGACGCCTGGCTGCTGGATCGTCGTCAGTTGGAATTCGATCCAGGAGCCGATGTAGTCGATCGCGGATCGCAGCCACGGGTCCATTGCACACCAATTTAGTGGGAAAATCGATGCGAGAGGCTAACCGAGAAAGCCGAACGGGCACAACCGAAAGGTTGTGCCCGTTCGCTGCATTCGAAGATGCGATTATCTTAATAGACGAGCGTCGCGCCGGTTGGCTTGTCGAGCGCCGTGGCGAGCGAGCGATACTCGGAGCTGTCGGTGCCGGCGAGCGAGGCGATCTTGTTCAGATGATACTGCGCCTGTTCGCGATTGCCCTGCTCGAGCTGCCAGAGGCCGTAATACTGCCAGGTGCGGACGTGGTTCGGATCGTCCTTCAGCGCCAACTCGTAATAGACCTTCGACGACTGGTAGTCGCCGAGCTTGCGATAGGAGTAGCCGATCAGGTTGGCGACGTCGGCGACGTCGTCGCGCTTGAGCGACTTCAACTGATCGATCGCGCCGGTGTAGTCGTGGTTGTCGTAGATCGCGGTATAGGCCGTGCGATAGGCGGCGAGGAATTTGGGATCGCTGACCGAAGAGCTCTTCTTCTTGCCCTTCTTGGACGAGGAGTCCGACTTCGGCGGCGGCGAGGGCTCGTCACTGCCGGCGGCATAGGCGCTGGACAGCACCGGCGCGGTCGCCAGCGACATGGCGACCAATCCCGGCACGACAAGCATTGAGAGTTTGCGCATCTAAATTCTCCCGTATGGAACGTGGCGATCCTACACGATTGCCCGAAGACCGGAACACCCGTCTGGCGAAAACATTCCCGCTCCGCACGATCTATTCGCCAGGGCGCGGATGACAAACTTGTCATCCAGATGAACGGAAGCCTGCAGGGGGCTTCAGACAGGGTTCAGCGCGCCGCCCCTAGGCTCCCACCCACGATCGACGGGTAGGCGAGAGGGCGCCGCCTCAAGATCCTTCCAAGAGGAGACCACCATGCTGAAGACCATTTCCGCAGCCTTGCTCGCAGCTTCCGTGATCGCAGCCCCGGCCTTCGCTGCCGAGGCCGGCAAGACCACTACGGCCCCGGTGATCAAGGTGGACCAAAGCCAGACCAAGGCCTCGACCACCGCCGCGAAACCGGACACCGGCATCAAGGCCGATGCCAAGGCGGTCGATGCCAAGACCGACGCGAAGGCCGGCGACGTCAAGCCCGCCGACGTCAAGGCGGACGCCAAGGTGGATAGCAAGTCGAAGGCGCTGAATGCCAACGCAGCGGTCACGTCCGACGAGCACAAGACCGTGCGCACCCATCGCCACCACCACAAGCATCTGTCGGCGAAGAAATCGCTGAAGGCGCAGCCGGACCTGACCAAGCCGGCAACCACCGAGAAGCGCAGCTAACGACTGATCCTCTCGCGGCGGCATCCCAAGCATTGCCCCGCCGCCGCGTCAGGACGTCAGGCCCGGCCCGTCGTCTCGGCGCCTTGCGCGAAAGCGAAAGACGCCGGCGGCGGGACGGTGCGTGCGTCGCAAAGCCCCGGGGACGCGAATTCCCTTTGAGCGACCTTGCGGCTAGAACGTCCCTTAGTCTGTTCGAGCGGGAGCGGGATCTGTGGGGCGATTGGCGAAACGTGCGGCGAGCCTGGCATCGGTCCTGTTATTGCCGCTGGCGCTCGCGGCATGTTTCGGCAGCGACGGTGATCGTCCAACCATCATCGGTGGGACCCAGGCCGGAGGGCCGCAGCCGTTTCCGGACAATTTCCGCGGCGACATCCCGGCCCTGATGCGCACCTATCTGAACAACCCGGTCGGCGTGCGTGACGCCAGCATGGCCGAGCCGGTCCAGCGCGAGGTCGGCGGCCGGCAGTTCTATGTGAGCTGCCTGCACTTCATCCCGCGCGAGACCGATGGCAGCTACAAGGCCATGCGGGAACGCGCTGTGATCTTCGTCAACGGACGCGCGGACCGCGTCGTCGACCGTACGAGCGAGCTCTGCGCCGGCGCGGTTTACGTACCCTTTCCGGAACTCGAAAAGATGACGCGGTAGCGCAAAGCCCGTTTTCATCGCCGGGTGCTAGAACGATACTGCCGGAGCCGCGGGATCACATTTCGGCGAGCTTTGAACGGGGCGGTTTGACCTCGCGACAAATTGTTACGGCAGGTGCTGCGCAGACGACAGGAATAGTCGGTGCAGGACGACGGGACGGAACAAAATCGCGTTGTTGCCCCTCCGTCACAGTCACGAGCGATCAACGTTCCGGCATCGCCGCGAAGCAACCCAATTCACGCCACGTTGTTTCCTGAGTGTCGTAAATGAAAGAACGGGGATGATCATGAAATCGATTTTGCTGGGTGCAGCTGCTCTGCTTGCGCTGGCCGCGCCGGCGGCAGCCGCGGACATGCAGCCGCGCACCTACGCCAAGGCCCCGGCCTATACGCCGCCGCAGCTGATTTATAACTGGACCGGTTTTTACATCGGCGGCCATGTCGGCGGTGCGTTTGCCGGCGACAGCAGCTTCCAGTCCAGCGACGCCCGCTTCCTCGGCGGCGTGCAGGGCGGCTTCGACTACCAGTTCGCGCCCAACTGGGTGGTGGGTATCGAGGCCCAGTATTCCTGGCTGCCGACCAACAACAACGGTGTCACGTTCCCGCTGGGCACGCAGGTGACCTCCAACACCGACCAGCTCGGGTCGGTGACCGGCCGTGTCGGCTACACCTGGGGTCCGGCGCTGCTCTACGCCAAGGGCGGTTACGCCTGGCGCAATGGCGGCCTGGGCGTCAATGTCGCAGGCGTGCCGCAAGGCTTCACCACCACCGGCAACAGCAAGGACGGCTACACCGTCGGCGCCGGCCTCGAATACATGTTCGCGCCGAGCTGGTCGGCCAAGGCCGAGTACCAGTACTACAATTTCGGCAGCACCACCTTCACCTCCGGCCCGGCCGACATCGTCGGCGTTCGCGGCCGGGAGGACGAGCATACCGTCAAGGTCGGTGTGAACTACCGCTTCGGCTGGGGCGGTCCGGCAGCCTCGCGCTACTGACCCTCCACCGCGACCACGCTCTGGAAAGGCCGGCTCTGCCGGCCTTTCGTTTGTCAGCCTCTTGCCTGTCGGCCCCATGTTTGCTTTGCATGAACCATCTGGCGCGTCATTTGCAGGAAAACATTCCGGCGGGCGCCTTCTCACGCGCGTCATGGGACTTGGGTAAAGCAAAAATAATTTTTGCCGCTTACGGAACTCGCGCTCCGGAAAGCGTTATATGAGAATTACCGGGCTGGTGGGACGACGGACATGCGTATCTTGGTGTCGGCGGTGGTGCTCTCGTGCTTTATCTGCCTGCCGTGCTCTGCACAGACAATCCTCAAATCCGAGCCTTTGATGCTGGCACCTTACGAGGTGGCTTTCGTCAAGGACGCGTCCTGCCCGTCGGGCAAGGTGCTCAAGGTCACCGGCGCGATCCGCGGGCTGCATCGCCGCAAGGCCTGCGTGGCGCTGGCCGGTGAGCAGGCCTCGCTGGCAACCGCAACGCCCTAATTGCTTGGCGGCCTCCGCCGCCAGATCTCACGGATTCAGCTCGAGCTCCATTTTCGACTGGCGGTCGGCCTCGGCCTTGTTTCGCGCGGGGTCCTCACCCTGCGCGACCCGGCAGGGCTTGATCTCGTAGTCGTTGTCGAGCACCCGGCGCGGCCCAGGACGGTCCTCGTCGGCGCTGACGTCGACGACCAGGCCGCTCCGATACGCGAGCTTCCAGACGTCGGATTCACTCGGATAGGCCTTGCTGATCTGGGCGTCGTTGCAGAACAAGGCGTAGGGCATTCTTCCCGCTCCCGGAAAGCGCGTTAACGACCTCATGGGCCGGCGGTTCCGGGGGGCAGGCGATCACGGGGCCGTGATCGGGCTGCCGGGCCCCTGAGTCCTTAACGAGTCCTGAATCGGGAAAAAAAGAATCCTTGGGACTCGTTTGGCGGAATCAGCGGATGTTTTCCGCCATGACGAGCGACCTGAAGACCTCCTGCGGGCACATGCTCCTGCCGCTGACGCTGGCGTTATTCGGCGCCTGCGCGGCCAATCTTTGGCTGGTGTGGTCCTGGCTATAGGCCCCTCTGACGGGAGGGGGGCCTTATTTTCTGGCCGGTGGGGCCGGGGAGTCGTGGATGGCGGCGCGCAATCTGGTCAGGGTTTCGGCACAATATTCCTCGCGCTCGCGCTCGAACCGCTCCTGATGCTTGCGGAAATTGGCGATGCGGGCCTGCATCTCGGTGCGGAAATCACCGATCGCCCGCGGTGGCGGCAGAGGCGTGGGTGGGGGCGGTACCGGAGCTTGCGGCAGCTCGATCTCGACTGCGGCGGCCTTCACGGCAACGATTTCGACCGCGACGGTCGTGGCAACCGAGGTCCCGTCCGGCTGAAGGACGTCATCCTTTCTTCCAGTTACCGATTGGACGAAGGCCAGTGTCTGCGCGATCAGCGCGTCGCGTTCCGCGATCCATTTCATGATCCACCTCAGCCGGCCCCATTCCAGCAAAGCGGCTGCGCCGAATCAAGGCGGTAAACAGGGGATTGCATATTTTTCCCGGTCACCCGACATTAGTCGGATGGATTCCGGAAAAGAACGGTCGGACGAAGTGGAGGGCCTGAGGCTCATCCGCGCGTTCTTGTCGCTACCGCCCGACAAGCGGGCGGAGGTGATCGCGTTCGTCGAGGAATTGGCGCGTGCGCATGGCCGGCCCGAGGAGGGCACGCAGGCGTCGCCGAGGTGAACGCTATCGCTGGCGCGGATTGATGTTGGGCTCGAACGGTGCGCCAACCACCCGGACCGGTGTCTGAACCGGTGTCCGGGTGACGTCGATCACGGCTGTCTCCGCGACCCGCTTTTCGGGGGCCGGCGAAAGCATCGGCTCCAACAACGTCAATGTCCCGGCCACGGCGACACAGCACAACGCCACCGTCGCCAGCAGAAACATATTTCGGTTTTCTTCCCTGATCCGCATAGGTCGACAACGGCTGACGCGGAGGCTCGGTTCCGGGCTGGCGATGCCGATCGCGCGACCGAAAACGGGCCGAAGCTTACGCCAGGCTTACGCTGGAGCGCAGAAGGGTTATTTTTGCGTAAGAATACCCGGGCGAATTGAGGTTAAATCTTAACATCCGCCGGTTCCAATGCACGGTGCTGGGATTATCGACGGCAGCACCATCATTGGACGGCACATATGAGCTTTTTGAACAATCTGAAGATCGTCTGGAAGGTCGCGTTGATCGTGACCGTGATGGGGTGTGCGATGATCGCCGTCGCGGCCTTTGGCGTGCGCGAACTTTCCGCGACCGTCGACGGTTTCGGCGAGCTCTCCGCCGCGCAATCCTCGGCTCTCAACCTCACCCGCGCCCAGCGCCGCGCCGAGACCTACCACGCGGCGCTCTATGCGGTGTTCACTGAGGCAACCGAGGCGGGCAATGCCAAACGCCTCAAGACCGCGACCCAGAACCGCGACGAAATCCGTCAATTCCTTGATGCGGCCGAGCAGGACGATCCATCGCGTGCCGGCGAGCTGAGGAGCATCGGCGACCAGTTGAAAGCCGCTTTCATCGGCTGCGATCCGGTGCTCCAGGCCGGCTCACAGGCCAGCAGCACGGAAGAGAACGTCAGGGCAGCCGAACGCGCGCACAAGGAGTGCGATCCCCTGATCGATGCGGCCCTGCTGCGCATCGCCAAGTTCACGACCGAAACCGGTCAGGTCGTCGCCAAGCGCAAGGACGCCATCAACCGCGACGCCCACGCCGCGACCTGGACCGTGATCGGCGTCAGCGCCGGCGGCCTGATCCTGGGCATCGCGATCGCGCTGTTCATCGGCCTCAAGGCGATGTCGCAGCCGATCGCCCGGCTCAAGCTCGCCATGGAGGGACTTGCCCGCAACGATCTCAAGACCGAGGTGCCCGAGAAGGACCGGCGCGACGAGATCGGCGACATGGCCAAGACGGTCGAAGTGTTCAAGACCAATGCACTGGAAGTCGAGCGCCTCAAGGCTGCACAGCTCGAAGCCGAGAAGCAGGCTGCCGAGCAACGCCGCCGCGACATGGTCAACCTCGCCGATGGCTTTGAACGTGCAGTCGGCGAGATCATCGACACCGTCGGATCCGCCTCCACCGAGCTCGAAGCATCGTCCTCGACGCTGGCGACCACCGCGCAGCGCGCGCAGGAGCTGACCTCGGTCGTCGCAGTCGCGTCCGGCGAAGCCACCGGCAACGTGCAGTCGGTCGCGACCGCCACGGAGGAGCTGTCCTCCTCGGTCAACGAGATCAGCCGGCAGGTGCAGGAATCCGCGCGAATGGCGGGCGAAGCCGTCGCCCAGGCCCGTACCACGACGGAGCGGGTCAGTGAGCTCTCGGTTGCCGCGACGCGGATCGGCGACGTCGTCGAGCTCATCAACACCATTGCCGGCCAGACCAACCTTTTGGCACTGAACGCCACGATCGAAGCGGCGCGGGCGGGCGAGGCCGGCCGCGGTTTCGCGGTCGTCGCTTCTGAGGTGAAGACGCTGGCCGAGCAGACCGCGAAGGCGACCGGCGAGATCAGCCAGCAGATCTCCGGCATTCAGACCGCGACCCAGGAATCCGTCAACGCGATCCGCGATATCTCGATGACCATCGAGCGGCTGTCGGAGGTGTCTTCGACCATTGCCGCGGCCGTCGAGGAGCAGGGTGCCGCGACCCAGGAGATCTCGCGCAACGTCCAGCAGGCCGCTCACGGCACCCAGCAGGTCTCCACGAACATCACCGACGTGCAGCGCGGCGCGGCCGAGACCGGCTCGGCCTCCTCGCAGGTGCTCTCGACCGCCAAGATGCTGGCGACCGACAGCAACCGCCTCAAGGACGAGGTCGGGAAATTCCTGCGGACGGTGCGTACGGCCTGAGTGTGCGCGGCGGCTTTCACGCCGCGCCCTCGATCACGCCAGCAGGAAACCGAGCACGAACACGAACAACACGGCCGTCATGACGACGGCCGTTATCGCGCCGGCGACGATCTTGGCCTTCTCTGTCGGGGTGGTCGAGCGCATCGGACGCGAGTATAGCGTGTTTGCACCGGAATCTCGACCTTGAGTCCGATCCCATGATCTCCAATCGTCCTCCCGTGCTCGCCCACGAACGCTTCGTCGCCGACCGCGACAACTTCTCAGGGCTAGATCTCGCCGCGCGGTTCGAGCGGATCGAGAGGACGAACCTTTGGGGGGCGGCCAGTTCGGTGTCCGGCCTCGGCTCGGAGGACCCCGCGACTGCCGCGATCCGGGACGCGTTGCCGCCGCTGCTGCAGCGGCTCGGCGCGCGCTCGCTGCTCGATGCGCCCTGCGGCGATGCCGGTTGGATCGGCCGCCTCAATCTCGATCTCGATTACATCGGCATCGACATCGTGCGGTCGCTGATCGAGACCAACAACGCGCGTGCGGCGCGCGGCGAATTGTCCGGCCGATTCCTGGTGGCCGATATCACGTGCGATGCATTGCCGCGCGCCGATCTGATCCTGTGCCGGGACTGCCTGGTGCATCTGTGTTTTCAGAACATCGCCCGCGTGATCGCCCGCTTTCGCGAGAGCGGCGCGCAATTCCTGCTCGCCACGACGTTTCCGGAGTGGGAGGAAAACCGCGATTGCGAGGATGGCGACTGGCGCGCCCTCAATATGACGACGGCGCCGTTCGACTGGCCGGCGCCGCGCGAATTGATCGACGAGCGCTGTGAGGAGGGCGATGGCGGCTGGCGCGACAAGAGCCTCGGGCTCTGGCGGCTGGATGAGTTGCCGGGTCGCGTCCGCACGGCCACGGATGTGTGACAGCTGCGGGCGGAACGTCCATTGCATCAGTGATCGCCCCGGCGATAGACTTTGGGTTGTGTAGCGATCTCGTATTGCGGTGACCTGCCGGAGCCCACCATGAGAGCACGTGCTGTCCTGGCCGCGTTGTTGATCTGGTGCAGCGCGCCGGCGCTGGCCCAGCAGGAGGGGGCCGCGCTCTATGCCGCGCATTGCGCGCAATGCCACGACGGCGATGTGCAGACCCGCGTGCCGGGCCGCGGCGCCCTACAGGCGATGTCGTTCGACCATGTGCTGGCGGCGTTGACCTCCGGCAGCATGGCGGCGATGGCAAAGGATCGCAGCGACGCGGAACGCCGCGCGATAGCGTCCTTCGTCACCGGCAAGATCGCGACCGGCGGCGTTGCGGCCGACGCGGAAGGTCGTTGTACGCAGCAGGCCAGCGGTTTTCCGCAAGCCCTTGACGGTCCGCGCTGGAACGGATGGGGCGTCGACACCAACAACAGCCGATTCCAGCCCGCCGACATGGCGGGGCTGACGGCGGAACAGGTACCGCGCCTGCGGTTGAAATGGGCCTATGCATTCCCCGGCGCCTCGGTGTCGTTTGCGCCGCCGACCATCGTGGGCGGAATGCTGTTCATCGGCGGCACCGATCGCAAGGTGCACGCGCTCGACGCGCGCAGCGGCTGCACGCTGTGGACGCTGGCGATCGATGCGGCGGTGCGCGCCGCGATCAGCTTTGCGCCGCTTCCTGGCTCCGACCAGTTCGCGATCTTCTTCGGCGATTTGCGCGCCAACGTCTACGCCGTGAACGCGCTGACCGGCGCGCTGATCTGGAAAACGAAGGTCGAGGAGCATGCGGCCGCGCGCATCACCGGTGCGCCGACGCTGCATTCCGGCGTGCTCTACGTGCCGGTGTCCTCGATCGAGGAAGCGGCCGGCTCGCAGGCCAGCTACGAATGCTGCACCTTCCGCGGCAGCGTGGTGGCGCTGGACGCGGCGACCGGCAAGCTGGTCTGGCAGGCCTATACGATTCCGGAAGTGCCGCATCCGACCGGCAAGAGTGCGAGGGGCACGCAGCTGTTCGGTCCGTCCGGCGCCGCGATCTGGTCGGCGCCGACGATCGATCCGAAGCGGGGCGCCGTCTATGTCGCGACCAGCAATTCATACTCGAACCCGCCGGCGGTAACCGCCGACGCGATCCTCGCTTTCGAGCTTGCGACCGGGAAGCTGCTCTGGAAGCAGCAGGCGACGCCGAAGGATGCCTTTGTCGTGGCATGCTTCACTGCGGACAAGTCCAATTGTCCCGAGGATCACGGACCCGATCACGATTTCGGCCAGTCGCCGATCCTCGTGACCTTGCGCGACGGCAGACGCGTGCTCGTCATCGCGCAGAAATCCGGCGTCGTGCACGCGCTCGATCCCGACGACGGCGGCAAGATCCTGTGGCAGACCCGGATCGGGAAGGGCGGTGCGCTCGGCGGCAGCGAATGGGGCTCGGCCGCGGACGGCGAGCGCATCTATGTCGCCAACTCCGACGTACGCTTCATGCGTGACGGCACGCGGCAGCTCGATTCCACGCAAGGCGGCGGCCTGTTCGGACTTGACCTCGCCAGCGGCAAGATCGCGATGGAAGTGCCGCCGGTCGCCTGCGGCGACCGCCCCAAATGCAGCCCCGCGCTCTCGGCGGCAGTGAGCCTGATCCCGGGCGTGGTGTTCTCCGGCGGCGTCAGCGGCTTCCTGCGCGCCTATGCCACCGACGGCAAGCTGCTCTGGGAGTTCGACACCGCGCAGGATTTCAAGGCCGTGAACGGCGTCCCCGCCCATGGCGGCGCGATCGACGGCCCCGGGCCGGTCATCGCCGGCGGCATGCTTTACACCAATTCCGGCTACGGCCAATGGAGCGGCGTCGCCGGCAACGTGCTGCTGGCGTTCGAGGTGGGGACGGAGTGAGCGTCACGAGTTCGCTCTCGTGTCCCGGACGCGCTGCAACGCCTTCAGCGTTGCGGCGCTGAGCCGGGACCCAGAAAGCGGCACGGAGGAATGTGGCGCGATGGGCCCCGGCTCTGCAGCGCAGCGCCGAAGAGGCGCTGCACTGCGTCCGGGGAGGTCGGGGCTGCTTCGTCAACCTCGTCATCGACGCCTCCCTTTCAACTTGCATCCCGACCAACGAGGAGAGAATTCGATGATCGATGCCAGATGCAGCTGCGGTGCTCTCGCGCTGTCGCTTCCGGAACCATCGCGCCTCGTCGTCGCCTGTCATTGTGTTGATTGTCAGCGACGAACCGGCGCGCCGTTCGGCGTCGGCGCCTTCTATCCGGTGGAGACCGTCACGATTACAGGGACGCCAAAGCCCTACGTCCGGACGGCGGCGAGCGGCGGCAAGGTCCGCAGCTATTTTTGTCCCGACTGCGGCTCGACGGTTTATTGGCAAGCCGAGAATTTGCCTGCGATGATCGGCGTTGCCGTCGGCGCGATCGCAAATCCGGATTTTCCGCCGCCGATCAGATCGGTGTTCGAGCAGTCGAAACACGGCTGGGTGGAGATGTCAGGCGCTGAGCATTTCCAGCAAGGCAGCGCGCCGAAGCATTCGAGCTGAGAGCTGAGCGTCGGACGCTGGTGCCGGCTGAGGGGATTGAACCCCCGACCTTCGGTTTACAAAACCGCTGCTCTACCGCTGAGCTAAGCCGGCGACGCCTGGAGGCGGGCAGGGCCGGCATGGGCCGGGGTGTCCACCCGTTGCGCGCCGCAATACCAGACTTGATCGGAAAGCGCCACAACCGGAAACGTCGTGGCCGCAGACATGAATCAGGCGGCCCGAAGGCCGCCTGATCTCTCGCATCGATTTAGACCGCCTTACTGGCAGATGTGCCGGCGGCCGTCTGCGCCCTTGAACCAGGTGCCGGGCGTACAGACGAAGCCGTTACGCTGGGCGTAGGTGCGGGTGTCCCAGCCACGATTGTCCCAGCCGCGGTTGTCCCACGAATTGTCGTAGGCGTAGGAATTGTCCCAGGCGCGGAACGGCGCGCTGGCAATCGCGCCCGCGGTGCCGATCGCAGCGCCGGCTACGCCGGCTGCGACGTCGGTCGGCCAGAAGCCGGTGCGGCTCCTGTTCCAGTCATTATTCCAGTCGCCATTGGCCTGACGGTAGGAATTGGTTTGACGATACGACACGCGGCGATGGCGCGATCCGCGATCGGTGTAGGGATTGCCGGGGCCGAGATTCTGGCAATTGGCGTTGGGGAATTGCGCCGAGCAGCGTCCGGGTTCGTTGACGACCGCCTGCGCCATTGCCGAGCCTGCCAGCATGGTCGCCGCAATCGCCGTCGCTCCAAGAAGTTTGATGTTCATGGTTGTTGGCTCCCATCTTGTTGACGGGGGCTAAACGCTTGCGGCGCCGGACGTTCCGATGAAACCGGTGGATTTTCTCGCAAGCGGCGGTCAAACCGATGTGAGCAGCCGCGGTTCCGCTTGGCGAAGCCCCATGCCGTTAATGCTTCGCTAGTCCGCCTTGCAGCATTTGAGTGGCGCGCAATCCTTACACATTAGGCTTACCGGAATTTGGTGAGCGGGCCTTAACCCTCTCTGCGCCGCGATCGGATAGGTTGCCGCCGCATAACCGGGGTCCCCCTCATGCGCGTTGTGGCGCTCGCTGCCTTTCTGATCGGACTGCCCGCGACGGCGTTTGCCGACAGCGGCTTCGATATCGTTGTCCCCGGCCGGCCCGGCGTGCCGATCATCATCAACAACATCGACGCGTCCTATGCTGTGGTCGAGGGTGTCTGGGGCCTGGGCAAGAACCAGCAGGTGCAGCCCACGATCTATGGCGGGCGCTATATCGCCGAGCGGCAGCCTGCCGACGTTGGCCATTATTATCCGACGCTGGGCCTGCGGCCCGGCTACGGCCGGCTCGAGGTCGAGCCGCCCGCGAACCGAAAATTGCCGAAGCCTGCCGAGAGCTACCACCAGAGCTGGGGTGCGCAATCGGCGCCGCTGCCGCCGCAGATGGACGTGCCCGTCGATCCGCCGCCGGTGATCCTCGCGCCTGAAATCAACGATCGTCCGCGGCCACCGCGACCGCGGCCGCATGTCCAAGTCCCCGGCAAGCCGCCGGGTTAAGAAACGTCAAAATTCAACAAACGAAAATCAACAGGAGAGAGTAATGCGTCAAATGATTTCGGGACTGGTTGCGGCGGCTGCCGTGATGTTCGCCGCCACCGGGCCCGCTGCGGCCTGCGGCTTCACCAGCTGCGCGCCGGTTGCGCCGGTCTATACCGGCTGCAACACCGGCTGCGGCGGCTATGGTTATGGATACGGCTATGGCTACGGCTACGGCGCCTATGAGCGTCTCGCCGAGCCGACCACACAGTACTACTACGTCAACCAGGGCCCGACCTATACCGGCCCGGGCGCCTTCGCGCCGTATCCGACCTACCGTGAAGACGCCGTCGTCGCGCCCGCCAATTACGGCTACGGCTATCGCGCCGCCGTGGCTCCCTATCACCGCCCGTACTACCGTCCGTATCGCTACGGCTACGGCCCGCGCTACGGCTATCTGCCCCGCGTGCACTACGGCCATGGTCCGCGCTACGGCTACGCCCATCGCCACGCGCCGACGCCGTACTACGGCGGCCACCGCGTGCTGCGCCGCTACTACTGATCCCTGATCGGTTGAGCTAACGAGACGCCCGTTCGCGCGATGCGGACGGGCGTTTTTGTTTCTTGCGATGTGTGCGTGATCGCGATCGGAATCGATCCGGGCTGTTCAGCCCGCCTGCGCCTGCCGGCTACGGCGTGGCAGCCTTCGCTCGCTTCGCTGAATGATGTTCTGGATTGGCTTGCCGAGCCGCAGCTCGCGAAGCGAGCGAAGGCTGGTGGGGGAGGCAGGACTCGAACCTGCGAAGCCATGAGGCGGCTGATTTACAGTCAGCTCCCTTTGCCACTCGGGACACTCCCCCGCTCGACGGCAGCACAATCGGGCCGGACCTTGCCGGCGACCGAAGACGGCCATGGAACGTGAAGGCCGCGACAGCCCGGATGGGGGCGCGACCGGGCGCGGTTATGGGCGATCCGGTGGGGCAAAGTCAACCGAGGCGAACAGCTAAAATCGCCTCCCAAGCCACCCAAATTGCCATATTCCGGGACCCGTGACACAAGCGAGCCCATGAAGGACAAAAAATTCACCTCTAGGGGTCCCCGCGGCGGGGCTAAGCCCTTCAACAGGCCCGGGAAATCGGGCGGCCGGCCGGCCTGGCGCGACCGCGATTCGCACCCCGACGGGCCGGTCATCCTCTATGGCTGGCACACCGTCACCATGGCGCTGGCCAACCCGGAGCGGCGGATCCGCAAGCTGACGCTGACCGAGAACGCTGCGAAGCGACTTGCGGACGAGAACATCGAGACCCGCGTCACGCCCGAGATCGTCCGGCCCCAGGAGATCGACCGTCTGCTCTCGCCCGATGCCGTGCATCAGGGCCTGCTTGCGGAAGCCGATCCTCTGCCTTCGCCTGATATCGAGAGCTTGAAGCAAGAAGGCATGGTGCTGGTGCTCGACCAGATCACCGACCCGCACAATGTCGGCGCGATCCTGCGCTCCGCCGCAGCGTTCGCGGTGAAGGCCATCGTCACCACTGCCCGCCACAGCCCGGAAGCCACCGGCGTGCTCGCCAAGGCCGCCTCCGGCGCGCTGGAACTGGTGCCTGTTGTGACCGTGCAGAACCTCGCTCGCGCCCTGACGACCCTGAACGAAATCGGCTTCCAGACCGTCGGGCTGGACAGCGAAGGTAGCGCGGATCTCAGCGACGTCGCGCTGCGCGAGCCGCTCGCGCTGGTGCTCGGCGCCGAAGGCAAAGGTCTGCGGCAATTGACCCGCGAGACCTGCAGCGTCGTGGCGCGGCTCGACATGCCCGGCGAGATCAAGAGCCTCAACGTCTCGAACGCTGCTGTGCTCTCGCTCTATGTCGGCGCGAGCCGGCTCGGGTTGATGAAGTAGGCGGCTGCGTCAAGCCGCTACCCCATCATCTCCCGCACCATCGGTACCACCTTGCGCCCATAAAGCTCGATGCTCTTCATCAGCTTCTCGTGCGGCAGGGGCCCCGCCGAATACTTCAACTGAAACCGCGAAACACCAAGTGTCTTCGCCGTCCTGGCGATCTTGCGCGCGACCGTCTCCGGCGATCCCGCATAGAGCGAGCCGTGCTCGACCTCGTTGACGAACTCGTCGCGGCCCATCGGGGGCCAGCCGCGTTCCTTGCCGATGCGGTCGCGCATGGCCTTGTAGTCGGGCCATAGCTCTTCGCGCGCCTCTTCATCCGTCTCGGCGACATAGCCGGGCGAATGCACACCGATCGGCTGCGCGGGGCGGCCGAATTCCTTGGCGGCGCGGTGATGGAGATCGACGAAGGGCGTAAAGCGCGCGGGATCGCCGCCGATGATCGCGAGCATCAGGGGCAGGTCATAATGCGCGGCACGCACCACCGATTGCGGACTGCCGCCGACGCCGATCCAGGTTTTCAGCGTGCCGTTCTCGACCGGCGGATAGACCAGCTGATCCCGTAGCGGCGGACGCAGCTTGCCCTCCCAGGTCACAGGTTTCTGCGACAGCAGTGCGGCGAACAGGTCGAGCTTCTCCTCGAACAGCTCTTCGTACTTGCGCAGGTCGAAGCCGAACAGCGGAAAGGATTCGGTGAACGAGCCGCGGCCGAGGATCACCTCGGCGCGCCCGTTCGAGAGCGCGTCCAGCGTCGCGAAGCGCTGGAACACGCGGATAGGATCGTCCGAGCTCAACACCGTCACGGCCGAGCCGAGATGGATGCGCTTGGTGCGCGATGCGATCGCGGCCAGCACGCTCTCCGGCGAGGAGATCGCAAAATCGGCGCGATGGTGCTCGCCGAGGCCGATGAAGTCGAGACCGAGCTCGTCGGCCAGCACGGCTTCGTCGACGACGTTGCGGATCACCTGCGCGTGCGGAAGCATCGCGCCTGCGGCGTCCCTGGTGACGTCGCCAAAAGTATCCAGTCCGAATTGAAGCGATGCGGTCATCGGTGAGGTCTCTGCGGACGCAGCTTGCGCTTGTCGCTGTGGGAGGGGATCGTTTGCGGTGGAGCTAGGCCGCGGCGGCCGGTGCAACAATGCTGCTTCGAGAAACCCACCGTTTCCTTTTTGGATGGTGTCAGGCCTGTGCCCGAGTATTCAGTCGGACTTGGCGAACATCTCGACCAGGGTCTCGCGCAGCCAGCGCTGCGCCGGCACGGTGTCGTTGCGCTGGTGCCAGAACAGGCTGACGATGCGCGGCGGCGCCTTGAGCGGCAGGGGCATGGCGTGCAGGAACGGCGCGTGGCGGGATTGCGAGCGCAGATCGCTCGGCAGCACCGCGATCAGGTCGGACTGGCGCACCACCTCGTAAGCGGCGCTGTAGTGGTTGACGGTCGCGACCAGATTGCGCGACAGACCGCGAGAGGCGAGGAAGAGATCGTAGGACGGCAGGGTCTTGCCGGCGAGGCTCACATCGACATGGCCTGCGCCGAGGAAGCTGCGCGTGCTCAGCCGCTTCTGGGCGGCGAGCGGATGGCCGCGCCGCATGAAGCAGGCATAGTCGACCGTCCACAGCGAGCGCGAGCGGATGGCGGCCGGCTGCTGCGCCTCGTTGACATAGACGCTGAGCACGCAATCGACGCGATTGTCTTCGAGCTGATCGGCGATCTCCAGGATGGTGTTGGGAACGGTGTGCACGCGCGCCTTGGGCGCGACCTTGCCGAAATGGCCGAGGAGGTTCGGCATCACCAGCGAGGCGACGTAATCCGACATCGACAGGCTGAACTCGGTCTGCGCGCGGCGCGGATCGAACACCTGCTCGTCGAGCGCGCCGCGGACGCTTTCGAGCGCCTCGCCGATCGGCTCCCACAACACCACGGCGCGCTGGGTCGGACGGATGCCGGTGCCGGACCTGACGAACAGGGGATCGCCGAGCGCGTCGCGCAGCCGCGCGAGCGCGTTGCTGACCGCGGGCTGCGTCATCAGCAGCGCGTTTGCTGCGCGCGTGACGCTGCCCTCGGTCATCAGGGCTTCGAAGACTTTCAGCAGGTTGAGGTCGAGCGATCGAAACGACAGAACATTCACCGTGGTGATGTATGGGATCACGATTATAAATTATGACGATAATATCTCTTTGTCTATGGTTCCCACCGGGACTTGCGGATGCCGGGCCGCCGGACAGAGGGGGACTTACATGTCGATGATCTCGGCGCGCATCGAGCGCCTGCCATTCGCACGCTTCCACACGCATCTTTTGTTGATGGGCGGGCTCGGCTACATGTTCGACGCGATGGACGCGGCCGTGCTGGCGTTCATCCTGCCGGTGCTGCGCACCGCCTGGAATCTGACGAGCGTGCAGATCGGCGTGCTCGGCAGCAGCACCTATATCGGCTTCCTGTTCGGCGCGTTGCTGGCGGGCACGCTCGGCGACCTGATCGGACGCCGCGCGGTGATGATGTCGGCGCTGGCGCTCTATTGTGCCGCATCGATCGTCAGCGCGGCCGTGGACAGCTGGCCGTCCTTCTTCGCCGCCCGCGTCGTCGCGGGCATGGGCACCGGCGCCGAGAGCGCGATCATCGCGCCTTACCTCGCCGAGTTCGTGGCGCGGCGCTTCCGCGGCAGCTTCACCGGCGCGCTGGCCGGGTTCTTCTCGTTCGGCTTCGTCGCTGCGGCCTTGCTCGGCTACTTCATCGTGCCCGCCTATGAGAACGGCTGGCGCATCGTGCTGGTCATCACCGCAGTGCCGGTCGTCATGCTGTTGTGGTGGCGCAGGGCGTTGCCGGAATCGCCGCGCTGGCTGGAAAGCCGGGGCAGGGCGAAGGAAGCCGAAGCGGTGCTGGACAAGATCGAAGCCGGCTTCGCACGCCAGGGGCATGTGCTGCCGCAGCCGGTCGTCGATTTAGTCAGCCCGCCCGTCGCCGGGGGGACGTTGCTCGCCAATTTCGCGGCGCTGCTCGAGGGCCGGCAGGCGCGCATCACCGTCATGACCTGGATCATGTGGCTTGCGATCACCTTCAGCTATTATTCCTTCTTCGTCTGGATCCCCGGCCTTCTGGTCCAGAACGGCATGAGCATCACCAAGAGCTTCGCCTATTCGATCGCGATCTATTGCGCGCAGATCCCCGGCTATTTCAGTGCCGCCTGGTTCAACGAGCGCATCGGCCGGCAGGCGACCATTGCGTCCTACATGGTGCTCGGCGGCATCAGCGCGCTCGGACTCGCCTTCGCGCAGAGCGACCAGCACATCATGGTCGCGGGGATTCTGCTGTCGTTCTTCATGAACGGCACCTATGCCGGCGTCTATGCCTATACCGCAGAGGTGTTCCCGACGCCGGTGCGAACCACCGGCGCCGGCCTTGCCTCGGCGATCGGCCGCATCGGCGCGATCGTCTCGCCGATCCTGGTCGGCTACCTCTATCCCAATTTCGGCTTTGCCGGCGTGTTCGGGATCACCACCAGCGTTCTGCTGATCGGAGCGCTCACCGTCGTGGTGATGGGCGTGCCGACGCGCGGCCGTTCGCTGGAAGACATTGCCGCGGGCGAAGTCGCATGAGGGAGACGACACGCCGGGGCGATCCGTTGCTCAACGCCGTGGCGGCGGCGCAGGGCAGGGCGGATCAGCCGGAGGCGCTGTTCTCCGCGCTGGACGACGCCTTGAAATCGGCGATCGGGCACAAGCTGTTCACGATCCTGACTTATGACGACGACACCGGGGAAGCGGCGCGGATCTATTCCAATCTCCCCGGGCCTTACCCGACGGGCGGACGCAAGCGGCTCGCGGCGGGACCATGGACCGAGGCCGTGCTCGACCGCGGCGAGGCTTATATCGGCTATACGCGGGATGATCTGCGCACCGTCTTCTCGGATCACGAGCTGATCGCTTCACTCGGCTGCGAGAGCGTGCTCAACATGCCCGTGCGCTGGCGCGGGCGCACACTCGGCTCGCTCAACCTGCTGCATGAAGCGGGCTGGTACGGTGCAGACGATGTCGCCGCGTGTCTCCCGTTCGCCCAGCTCGCATTGCCCGCGCTGCTCACACAGTCCTGACCGGACAGGAAACGACCATGACTCGCACCCTCTTCAAGAATGCCGCTCTGCTCGATCCGCTTCAGCCGGATTTGCTGGAAGGCCATCACGTGCTGGTCGAGGACAATGTGATCAAGGAGGTCTCGGACCGGCCGCTATCCATCTCACCCGACCGGACCATCGATCTGAACGGCAAGACCCTGATGCCCGGCCTGATCGACCTGCATGTCCATGCGATCGCGGTGGAGCTCAACCTGGCGCAGCAGGTGCACATGCCGAATGTGCTGGTGACGCTGCGCTCGACGCTGCTGCTGCGCGGCATGTTGCGCCGCGGCTTCACCACGGTCCGCGACGCCGGCGGCGCCGGCCATGCGCTGAAGCAGGCGATCGACACCGGCCTGACCGATGGCCCGCGGCTGTTCGTCTCCGGCCGCGCATTGAGCCAGACCGGCGGGCATGGCGACATGCGGGCGCGCTCGGATTATCTCGCCAGCGACGCGCCATGTCCGTGTTGCGTGCGCGTCGGCGCGCTCGCGCGCGTCGCCGACGGCGTCGACGGCGTGCGCAAGGCGGCGCGCGAGGAGCTGCAGATGGGCGCCGACCAGATCAAGATCATGGCGTCCGGCGGCGTCGCGTCGCCGACCGACCCGGTCGGCGCCTTCGGCTACTCCGAGGACGAGATCCGCGCCATCGTCGAGGAGGCGCGCGGGCGCCAGACCTATGTGCTCGCCCATGCCTACACCGCCGCTGCGATCGAGCGCGCGGTTCGCTGCGGCGTGCGCACCATCGAGCACGGCAATCTGGTCGATGCAAAGACCGCGCGCCTGATGGCCGAGAAGGGCGCCTATGTGGTGCCGACGCTCGTCACCTATGAGGCGCTGGCCAATGAGGGCGCGCAATACGGCCTGCCGCCCGAGAGCGTCGCCAAGATCGCCGACGTCCGCGACGCGGGTCTCCGTTCGCTCGCGATCTATCGCGACGCCGGCGTGAAGATGGGGTTCGGCAGCGATTTGCTCGGTCCGTCGCAGCGCCTGCAGAGCGATGAATTCCGCATCCGCGCCGAGATCCTCGGTCCGCGCGCGGTGATCGCCAGCGCGACATTGATCGGCGCCGAGGTGCTGGGCATGGAGGGCAAGCTCGGCCGGATCGCGCCCGAGGCGATCGCGGACCTGCTGGTGGTCGACGGCAATCCGCTCAGCGACGTCGCTTGCCTGCTCGGTCAGGGCGAGCATATTCCGCTGGTGATGAAGGCCGGCAAGGTCCAGTTCGACCGGCTGAACGCGTAGTTGCGCCACGTCACGGGCATCTTCGCCCGTTTGTGCGTCCTATGTCGAGATGCGCACGACCATCTTGCCGAGCGCTCCGCGCGTCTGCATGGTCCTGAACGCCTCCCGGAAGTCATTCAGCGCGAAGATGCGACCGACCACCGGTTTCAATTGGCCGTCGGCAAGCCAGCCCGTCAACTGCGACATCAGACGCTTTTGCACCTCGGGCTCGCGCACGGGAATCTGCGCGAGGTCGACACCGAGCAGGGCGCCACCCTTCAGCAGCGGCAGATTGAACGGCAATGCCGGGATCGCGCCGGCGGCAAAACCGACCACGAGATGACGGCCGCGCCAGGCGATGGAGCGAAAGGCCTGCACCGAGACGTCGCCACCGACGGGGTCGAAGATCACGTCAGCGCCGTGTCCTCCCGTCAATTCCTTCAGCGTGTCGCGCCAACCGGTCTGCGTGTAGTCGATCACAGCGTCGGCGCCGTGTTGTTGGGCGAAGGCGCGCTTGTCCGGTGTCGATGCCGCTGCGATCACACGGGCGCCAAGCAGCTTGCCGATCTGGACTGCCGCAATTCCGGTGCCGCCAGCTGCGCCCAGCACCAGCAGCTGTTCGCCTGCGCAGAGCGAGGCGCGTGCACTGAGCGCATAGAGCGCGGTCAGATAATTGGCGCGAAACGAGGCGGCGACTTCGGCCGCGACGCCGTCGGGCAGGGGATGGAGCGCTTCGGGACTGACGACGATCTCTTCGGCCAGCGCGCCCGAGCGCGTCATCCCCATCACGCGCATGCCGGGTTGATAGCCGCCGGGGGCGCCGGGCGCGTCCATCACCACCCCCGCGAACTCCGTGCCGGGAACGAAGGGCAGGGGATCCCTGGTCTGATAGCGTCCCTCGATCTTCAAGCCGTCGACGAAGCCGATCCCGGCAGCTTCCACGCGGATGCGCAATTGTCCCGGCTCCATGGACGGGGGCGGAACGTCCTTCAGCTCGATCTGATCGATGGACGCGTAGTGCTCGACGACGACGGCTTTCATGTCGGACCTCTGTGGTTCCAGTTATCCTGACAGGTCCGGATGGCGGTCTCTTGTGTCTACTGCCACATCCCCCGCATCTTCGCCCCGATGTCGATCTTCGGTCCCTGGGCCGCTGTACGTGCTGCACCCGCTGCGGCCTTCGGCCAGGCGGTGCGCTCGAACAGGTAGACCAGGGATTCCGGGATGAAGCGGGTGCGCGAGGCGTAGACGTGGCGGTCGCCCTTGGCGGCCTGGCCGTGGACGAAGAAGCGCTGGGGCACGACGAGGTGCAGATCGTCCTTGGCGCGCGTCATCGCGACATAGAGCAGGCGGCGCTCCTCTTCGATCTCGGCGCTGGTGCCGGCACCGAGATCGGACGGCATGCAGCCGTCGACGACGTTGAGCACGAACACCGATTTCCACTCCTGGCCCTTGGCGGAGTGGATGGTGGACAGGATCAGATAGTCCTCGTCGCGCAGCGGGGGCCCGGATTTGTCGCTGGTCGCATCCGGCGGATCGAGCGTGAGCTCGGTCAAAAATTTCTCGCGCGAGGCATAGCCGCTCGCGATCTGCTCGAGCTGCATCAAATCGGCGCGGCGCGTCTCGGAATCCTCGTGGAGGCGATCGAGATGCGGCTCGTACCAGAGCCGTACGCGTTCGAGATCGACCGGCCATTCCGAATAGCGCAGGTTCTCGACGGTGCGGACGAAGTCGGTCCAGTCCGCGCCGGTGCGCGCGGGTACCGGGAGCTGGCCCAGCGTGTGAAGCGGATCGGTGCTCTCCGCCATCTGGTCGAGCACGCGCTGTGCGGTCGCGGGGCCGACGCCCGGCAACAGATGCAAAATGCGGAAACCGGCGACACGGTCGCGCGGGTTCTCGGCAAAGCGCAGCAGCGCCAGCACGTCCTTGACGTGCGCGGCGTCGAGGAATTTCAGCCCGCCGAACTTGACGAACGGAATGTTGCGGCGGGTCAGCTCGATCTCGAGCGGGCCGGAATGCGAGGAGGTCCGGAACAGCACCGCCTGGTGCTTGAGCAGCGCGCCTTGCTCGCGGTTCGCCAGCACCTGTTCGACGATGTAGCGCGCCTGGTCGGCCTCGTCGTGCACGGTGACGAGCTGCGGCTTGTGCGAGGCGGTGCGGTCGGTCCACAAATTCTTGGTGAAGCGCTCGCGCGCAAGTCCAATCACGCCATTGGCCGCCGCCAGCACGGTCTGTGTCGAGCGGTAGTTGCGGTCGAGCGTGATCATCTCGGCGCGGGGCGAGAAGCTTTGCGGGAAATCCAGGATGTTGCGCACGGTGGCGGCGCGGAACGAATAGATCGACTGGGCGTCGTCGCCGACCACGGTGAGCCCGCGTCCATCGGGCTTGAGCGCCAGGAGGATCGAAGATTGCAGGCGGTTGGTGTCCTGGTATTCGTCGACCAGAACGTGATCGAAGCGGCCGCCGATTTCCTCGGCGATCAACCCATCGCTCATCATCTGCGACCAGTACAGCAGCAGATCGTCGTAATCGAGCACGTGCTGGGCCTGCTTGGCCTCGACATAGGCCGCGAACAGGCCCTTCAGCTCGGCGGCCCAGCCCGCGCACCAGGGATAGTGCATCCCCAGCACCTTCTCGATCTCCATCTCGGCGTTGACGCAGCGCGAGTAGATCGACAGGCACGTGCCCTTGGCCGGAAAGCGGCTCTCGGTCTTCGACAGGCCGCGCTCGTGCCGGACCAGGTTCATCAGGTCGGCGGAATCCTCGCGGTCGTGGATGGTGAAGGCGGGATCGACGCCGATCCGTTCGGCATATTCTCGCAGCAGCCGCGCGCCGATGCCATGGAAGGTGCCGGCCCAGGTCAGCGCATCGCGCATGATTGCGGCGTTGTTCTCGCCCAGCACCTTGCGGGCGATGCGCTCGACCCGGCCGGCCATCTCGGCGGCGGCGCGGCGGGAGAACGTCATCAGCAGGATGCGGCGCGGATCGGCGCCGGCGACGATCAGATGCGCGACGCGGTGGGCCAGCGTGTTGGTCTTGCCGGAGCCGGCGCCGGCAATGACGAGCAGGGGAGCGCCCACGGTCGCGCCATCGGCCACGCCATGCTCGACGGCGCGGCGCTGCTCCGCATTGAGCGTGTCCAGATATGTCGCCACGAATCGCCCCGGTGAAAGGGCGAGAGTCGGCGATCCCGTCGCGAATCGCAATGCGGCTGGACGGGACCGGGTTTAGGATTTAGGGGGAAAGACGACCCAAGGTTCCCTCCCGAAAAGCGCCCCGGCATGACCGAGCTCAAATCCGACCAGTTCGAGATGCGGCGGCTGGAATCGCTCAGCAACACCATTTTCGGTGTCGCCATGACGCTTTTGGCCTACGACCTGCCCAAGGCCGCGGTGTTCACCAGCGCGCCCGGCTGGAGCGATCTTGCCCATGTCTATTCCGGCAAGCTCGCCGGCTTCGCACTCAGCTTCATCATCGCCGGGGTGTTCTGGATCAGCCATCACCGGCGGCTGGCGCGCCAGCCGGTCGGCAGCCGCGGCGCGGTGATCCTGAACCTGTTCTTCCTGCTCTCGATCGTGCTGCTGCCTGTCACCAACGGCCTCTATACCAATTACAGCATGAGCAGTGCGGTTGCGGTGCTCTACGGGCTGCACCTGACCGCGATCGCCGGCCTCAATGCCTGGCTGTGGTGGACCATCCTTGGCAGCTGGCGCTACGAGATCATGGCCTCGCTGTTTCCGCTTCTGGTGTTCATTCCGGGCACGATCGTGGCGGCATTCGCCCCTCACGTCGCGCCCTTTGTCTGGTTCATCGCCTTCGGCGGGCTCGCAATCCAGCGCTTCTACGGTGCCCGGACCGGGCCGGGGGCGTGAGGCCGTGCCTCACCCGGACGTCGTCCCGAACCCATCCGCCGGCACGTAAAGCTTGACCGGGCGGATTTCGTAGACCGCCGTCGGATTGACCGCACGCAGCTTGCGCGCCGCCGCGATCGCCTCCTCCTCGGTGGCACATTCCATGAGGTGGAAGCCCAGAAGCTGCTCCTTGGTCTCGGCAAACGGGCCGTCCAGCACCATGCCCGCGCCGGGGCCACGCAAGGTGCGGGCCTTCCGGGTCTCATCCAGACGGGCGGCCGGCCCGAACTGCCCGCTGGCCCGCAAGGGGGCCTGAACCTCGATGACCTTGGCTACGACCGCGGCGTCCTGCTCGGGCGTCCAGGACAAGACCTCGTCTTCCACGTGGTAGGCCAGGATGGCGTACAGCATCGTCACCTCGTTGTTTTTCTGCACCGATCCCAAAGGACGTAGCACCGCGGGCGATGCCGACAATCCCCAAACAAGAATTCAAGCACAAAATATTGCGTAGCCATGCCGCGACGAAACCGTCCTGAAACCCGATTGCGGCGTTGCCGTGTGAACGCCGCCGGAAGTGGTCGCGACTGATGACCACAACAACAAGATTTCTGCTGGAGGCGGCAATGTCGGGTCACATCAAGATCATCTGCGACGCACGTCGGGCCGGACAATCTCAGACGGCCGATCTGCACGACCAAAGCGGCCATCACCGCTATTACGGCAGCTCGGCCGAGAATGGCGGCGAGCGCATCGTCGAAAGCCGGCGCGGCAAGCGTCCGCGCGCGCTCGGCGTTTGCGGCTTCTGAAGCCTCGCGCCCTCTGTCCCATATGGACGTCCTGCAAATATCGATCGCGGCGATGCCATTCCTGCTCGCGCTGACGAGCCAGACGGGCAAGGTCATCGTGCCGTGCCTGCTGACGAGCATCTTCACGGTGCTGCTCGGCGGGGAGCCTCACCGCGCAGTCGTGGCCTGGTGCGTCGGCATGCTGATTGCCGCCGTCGCCTTGCGCGAGCGGCTTCGCGCGGGCTGAGCCGGCGCCCGTTACGGGCCGTTCAAGACCTGCTTGACCAGGGCCTCGCGCAGCGCCGCCAGTTCGCCGCTCGCCTCCATCTGGGCGATCACCTTGCCGACCTCAGGCACCAGGTCGCGATGGCGTTCATGCAGGTAATGGTAGATGTGGATACGCTGGAGCGGCGGCGAGAGCGGGTGGATCCTGGCCTGCAGATTGAGTTTCCGCACCGCCGCGAGCCCGCTGAAGAGATCGGTGACCATCACGTCGAAACGATCGGCATCGAGCATCCTGACCATGTTGTCGAGGCCAGTGGTCGCCGTGACGCGGGCCATGCCGCGCGTGCCGGCCTCCGAGGAGCCGACGCCGCGGACGATGCCGATGCGGTAGTCCCTGATCGAATCCCAGCCGGCGACGTCGAACCGGAGTTTGGTCGCAAACACTGCAGGCTCGATATAGTTGATCGCCGGCGTGACCTGGACCAGCGTCGGGTAGTCGCGCGAGAGCGTTCCGATGCGCTGGATCTCGCCGTCGACCGCGCCGGCACTCGACAGTGCGAGCGCACGCTTGCCGGGGACGTCCTCGAACTCCAGCTTGATGTTCAGCCTGGCGTAGACGGCCCGCAGCATCTCGCCGCCGACATATTGATCGGGGATGTCGGCGATGCGCGCCAGCCGGATGACCTCCTGCGCCTGCGATGGACCGCTTGCAAGCAGTGACAGGCAGGCGACGATAATCCGCCACATGACGCGCCTCCTCGTTGCCCGATGCTATCGCTGGATTTCCGATGTCCGCCCGATCTACCGGAGATGGCGCCTGCGCGTGGCCATAGCGACACTGCCCGCCCGAGGTGCAGGCGACTTCCGGACTTTCACCGATGTCATTCTACCACGCGAAGTGGTAGTTTGCGCGACAATCCTGCTGCCGGACGCAAGATATGACCCCGCCGACCTCAAGCCGCCCAGGGGTTGACAGGAAATCGGCCGACGGGATCGCCGCGCGCATCGCGGGACGGGGAAGTCTCGACGATCGAAATGCTCGAGGCTGCGACCGGTCGGCCGCGGCGTGCCGCCATTTCCGGGGATGTGGTGCATGGTCAAGGCTGGTGACGAGGACTCCAAGCGCGGCCGCGCCGTTGCACCGGCGGCTGCGAAGCAGGATTTGATCGGCACCGCGCTCGCGCCTTCGATGTTCGCCGCGCTGCTGTCCCGGCTCTTCAACTGGTCGCGCAGCGGCGTCGGGCCGCGCCTGCTCGCAGCCGTGCTGCTGTTCTCTTCGGTCGTGACGCTGACATTGACGGCGCTCCAGCTCTATCTCGATTATGATCGCGAGGTCGGCCTCATCGAGACCAGGCTCGAGGAGATCGGCCGCAGCACCACCGGCAGTCTCGGCGAGAGCCTATGGAATCTCGACCAGAACCAGCTCAAGCTCCAGCTCGACGGTATCCTGCGGCTGCCCGACATCCGCGCCGCCGAGGTGCGCGAGATTGCCGATCGTCCCAATCCGATCCGTCTCGCAGTCGGCGAGCCGAGCACCCGCTCAGTGGTGACGCGCGACTATCCGCTGAACACCATTGTGCAGGGGACCGCACGCGAGATTGGCGTGCTCCATGTCGAGGCGACGCTGACCGATGTCTATCAACATCTGCTGAACCGCGCGTTGGTCATCCTGGCAAGCCAGGCGGCCAAGACGTTCCTCGTCTCGCTGTTCATCATCTATATGTTCCATCTGCTGGTGACGCGGCATCTGGTCGCCATCGCCGAGTTCGTCAGCAAATACAGCCTGGCGCGGCCGACGCCGCCTTTGCGCCTGGAGCGCCGGCCGCCCTACGATGCCGACGAGCTGGACAAGGTGATCGACGCCTTCAACGCCATGTGCGTGAACCTCCAGCGGGCCTATGGCGAGCTGCGCGAGGCCAATGCAAATCTCGAGCGCGACCTGACCATCCGCCAGCGCGCCGAAGAGGACGCGCGTGCGAGCGAGCAGCGTTTCCGCGACTATGCCGAGACCGCGTCCGACTGGTTCTGGGAGACCGGACCAGACCATCGGTTCACCTACATTTCCGACCGGGCCGGTGCCTTCAGCATGGACAGCAAGGCGCTGATCGGCAAGCGCCGCGCCGATGCCGCGTTCGGCCGCGACGCCGAGCCCGAGAAATGGCGCGCGCACATGGCGATGCTGGACCGCCACGAGCCGTTCCGGAAGTTCGAATATCGCGGCCGCGACACCGCCGGGCGGATGCATCATTTCAGCGTCAACGGCCAGCCGATCTTCGCCGCCGACGGACGCTTCATGGGCTATCGCGGCTCCGCGACCGATCTCACCAAGCAGCACGAAACCGAGGAGCGCTTACGTCAATCCCAGAAGATGGACGCGATCGGCCAGCTCACCGGCGGCGTCGCGCACGATTTCAACAACGTGCTCACGGTCATCACCGGCACCATCGAGATCATCCAGGAAGGGCTTGCGGACAAGCCCGAATTCGCCGCGATCGCGCAGCTGATCGACGATGCGGCCGCGCGCGGTGCGGAGATCACCTCGCAGCTGCTGACCTTCGCGCGCCGCCAGCCGCTGGAGCCGCGCGAGATCGACGTCAACGCCCTCGTGCTCGAGTCTACGAAGTTGCTGAGGCCGATCCTCGGCGCCCATATCGAGATCGTGACCCGGCTCGCCGATGACGCCTGGTCCGCGATGGCCGATCCCTCGCAGCTCTCCTCCGCGATCGTCAACCTCGCCGTCAACGCGCGCGACGCAATGCCGGGCGGGGGCAAGCTCACGATCGAGACCGCGAACCGCGAGCTCGACGACACCGGCGTTGCCGGTGATGGCGATGCCGTTCGCGGCGCCTTCGTGATGGTCGCGGTCGCCGACACCGGCCACGGCATCCCCGCCGACATCCGCGAGCGCGTGTTCGAGCCGTTCTTCACCACCAAGGGCGTCGGTCGCGGCACCGGCCTCGGGCTCAGCATGGTCTACGGCTTTGCCAAGCAGACCGGCGGCACGGTCGCCGTCGAGAGCGAGGAGGGGCGCGGCACCGTGATGCGGCTGTTCCTGCCGCGATCGAAGGGCGAGGCGCCGGCCAGGACCGCGCCGGTCCAGGCGCTCGACACGGCACGCGGACACGAAACGATCCTCGTGGTCGAGGACGATCCCCTGGTGCAGGGCTATGTCATCGCCCGGCTCGGCAGCCTCGGCTATCGCACGCTGGTGGCCGGCGACGGCGCGTCCGCACTGGCGCTGGTCGACCAGGGCGCCAAATTCGATCTGCTGTTCACGGACATCATCATGCCCGGCGGCATGAACGGGCGGGAATTGGCCGACGCGATCCGGCTCCGCCGGCCGGGGGCAAGGGTGCTCTATACCTCCGGCTACACCGACAACGCCATGGTCCACGAAGGACATCTCGATTCCGGCGTGGCGCTGCTCAAGAAGCCCTACCGGAAGTCGGAGCTGTCGCAGAAGATTCGCGAGGTGCTTGCGGGCGAGCCGCCGGGTTGAAGCGCGCTCCCGGACGAAAAAGGCGCGGCGGGGAAGCCCCGTCGCGCCCGATTTCTTGCTCGCTGGTCCAGGGCTGAGAGCGCCCCGATGCCAAGCCCTATTCAAAGCTTAGCGGGCGATCCCAGCGAGGTGACAGCGCTTGGTAAAAGACACTGGATCACCTCCTTTCGTTGGTTTCGGAAGATTTCAATATAGGGGGCATTGCCGCCGCTGTTAAGGGGCGGCGGGTCCGCAGGAACCGGGCGCGATTCGCAAGGGCTCAGGACGGCCGGAAAGCGACCTCCTGAACAGTTGAGACCGCCGCCCGGCCGTGTTAGGGAGCCCGTAACGCGGGTGTAGCTCAATGGTAGAGCAGCAGCCTTCCAAGCTGAATACGAGGGTTCGATTCCCTTCACCCGCTCCAAAACGTGCCGCGCCAGAATGTCCCTGAGCGCATCTGCTCGATCCCCCTGCAAGTGACGCGTTTCGAATGTTCGTTGGCACTCGCTGTGCGCTGACAGCGAACCGGCTGGACATCCTCGGAGGAAGTGTAGCATCCTCAAGTTGCGGGCAGGGGACACGATCTCGCTAGATTGATCGAGTTCTGCCGGAGCGTGCCATGAGGCTGGGGGGCTGGGGTGGCGAAGCGGATCATCTTGCTTCTGGACGGCACCTGGAACGACGCCGATGACGGCGGGGCCGACACCAACATCGTTCGCCTCAGGCAGAGAATTGCAGAGCATCTCTCCAACGCGCATTCGCGCGCCACGAGCGACGTCACGAGTTCCGCTGCCGTGCCTCAGCAGACATTCGTCCTGAAGGGCGGCAAGCCGGGCGGCCGGGACAACGTCATCCTCTACGAGCGAGGGGTAGGAACCAGCGGTTTTCTGGATCGGTTCAGCGGTGGTGCCCTTGGCGCAGGCCTGTCGGAAAACGTTCGCCGTGCCTACACTTTTCTGGCCCAGCACTACGACCGGGGAGACGAGATTTTCATCTTCGGCTTCTCGCGCGGCTCATACACCGCCCGGTCGTTGGTGGGCTGCCTGGCAGCCGTCGGTCTGATTTATCGCAATAAGTTCGACGCCAAGGCCTTGTCGCGGCTGTGGGCGCATTATCGCACGCATCCGGCCAACCGCCTCCCTTGTGACGAGATACTCGTCAGAAAGATTTCGTCAGGTCCGAACAGCATTCCAGTCAAGTTGCTCGGCGTGTTCGACACCGTGGGCGCCCTGGGGATACCGCTGAATGCGTTCTGGAAAGAAAATCGCGACCTGTACGGCTTCCATGACGTCGGTCTGTCGGGGATCTGCGAGCACAGCCTGCAGGCGCTGGCGATCGACGAACATCGGGAGGCTTTCGAAGCCACTCTCTGGCGGCGATTGCCCTTCACCGCACGGCCGGCAAACGTGGAGCAGGTGTGGTTCGCGGGGGCCCATGCCGACGTCGGCGGCGGATATGTGCGGTCCGGGCCGCATGAGCTCGAAGACATCACTCTGGATTGGATGATCAAGCGCGTTCGCCAGATTGCCGGCGACGACTTCCCGTTGGATCCGCCGCCAGCACTCGCTCCTGATTGTATCACGGCGCCCCAGCACGAACCTCGTCAGGGGCTGTATCGTTTCATGCCCTATGTCTACCGGTCGATCGGAAATCTGCCCGTACCCGTTGCGCCCAGACCGTTCGAACGAAACGTCTGCTTCGACCGGCACGCCAAGCCGATCGGAGAGGCGATCCACGTCAGCGCCATCGAGCGCCTGGGTCTATCCGTCGGGATCGGCGGCGTTGACGCGACATACGCCCCGCGGAACCTCATGTCGGCCCTCCAGCAGTTGGTTCAGCTGAACGGCGATGTTGCCGTCGTGGACTGGAATGCCATGTCGACGCCGCTCCTGCTGGCGACGGTGTTGATGAGGCAAGGGCTGCAAAGAGTCGGGTAACCGCGAGCGGAGCTTAGTCATGTTTTACTTGATCGTGCCGCTGGTCTTCATTGCGATTTTCCTGCTCGGGGCGTTTTTCTGGTTCTGGTGGGCAACGCCGCGCGCGCAGGTCCTGCTTCACTTCGATGCCGATCAGATCAAGCAGTTGGAGGTTCAGGATCGCCTGCGCCAGACGAACTATCAGGTCCTGACCGGGCTGGGACTCGTCGCGACCTTCATTGCCGGTGCCGTCCAGCTCTGGTTGACGAGCAATCAGTGGAATGCAGACTACAGGCTTCGTCTGGATCACGAGCGGGGCCAGCAATTTGCGGAGGCGACCCGCAGCCTGGTTGACGCCCCGGACAAACCCTATGCACAGGTGGCCGCGCAGCGGATCACCAGCCTTGTCTCGGAGAGCCCCGGCGCTTTCGGGCAGCAGGCTATCACAATTCTGGAAAGCGTCGTCGTCGATGGAACGAAGGCCAACCGGATGCAGGAATCCGGGACTTGCGACGCGGGAGATCCGACCCGGCCAAGGCCGGTCGTCGAGCGCCGCGAGGAGCCCCCACCTGCTGCTCAGGCTGCTATCCGGCAACTCGGCGGTGGTGTGCTATCGAGGGTCCGCAGTTTACCCAGCGGCAGGTTGTGTGCCGGTGACAGGCGCTTGAATCTGGCCAATCTCGGATTGGACAATTTCGATCTTAGCGGGCTCGACCTTTCTTGTTCGGTGATGACGCAAGCCCAGCTGCGTCGGGTCAGCTTACGATACGCCAATCTTTTTGGTGCTGATCTCGGTGGCGCAAGTCTGGCCGACTGGGATGTCCCAGGCTCGCCGGCTAGTTCGGGATGGTTGTGGAAGGAATCCGAGAGACCGAAGCAATTTGAGAAGACGCGGTTCACCGCCGAGAGCATCGGCTTCGATGAAACCGATCCGGCTCCGAAGAAGAAAGAGGAAAGAAAGACCAACGCATCTCCTAAATTGGACGTCTGGCAGACCTATCGCTGCTTCATCACCGATTTGCGCAACGCCGATCTCCGCGGCGTCAACTTCGAAAATGCCTCCCTGGGAGGCGCCGATTTCAGGAACGCAGATCTGACCGGCGCCAATCTGTGCGGCGCCACGGTCAGCCGGGCCAATTTCAGGGACGCCAAGGGTTTGACGACCGCGATGCTGCGACAAGTTTGCGTCGGCAGGTTTGGAGACGATGAAGACACCATCATCGCTGCGCAGCCGCTCGGTTTGGAGCCGTATTTTTCCGGCGAGTTCAGGCGCGTCGAGATGTGCGGAGTTCGGCGGGGCGATTGCCAGCCAAGTGCTGATCAGACGTCGAAGGCCCTGAACCGGCCACGTCGCTGAGAAGGGTATCGGTCACCTAAGCGAATTTCGGGAGGAACGATGTACGCAATCACGTTCGCTGCGGCGGCCATCATCTGGCCGTTCATCGTGGCCATGATTTCGAGCAGGTTCGGCGCCGATGTGAGCGCTCGCTTCCTCGAGCGCCCAGGACTTATTCCATCGACCGGCGAGGCGCTCACCCGGAGATCGCTTGAGCAGTGGCTGCGGTCGCCCACCAATGGTCCCTTCCGCAGGCCCTATGCTCGATGCATCATGCTTCTGGATGTCATCTACATTTTTCTTGTCGGAGGGTTTTTCGTCACTGGCTCGCTATGGCTCGCCGCGGCGCTGACATGGCCTGACCCGGCCAATTGGTGGTATTGTGTCGCGGTCTGCATCGTGCCGGCCGCCTATATCATCAGCGATTTCGTGGAAGACGCCATGATCGCGCAGAGCCTCCTGCGCCATGACGTGAGTGACACCAAATTCAACCTGATGCGTCTGGCGACGACGATCAAGATCGTGACCTTCGGAGCGGCCGCGGCTCAGACCGTTGTCCTCGGCATTTGCGCGCTGCTCCTGAGTGCGGCCTAATATTCCTTCGAGACGCGGCCTTGCGGCCACGCCTCCAGAGTAGTGGTCCACCTCAGTCGCTCCGCACGAGGCTCTTGGTGAATCCAGGTGCCGACGAACTTGCCTGCGCAACTCGCCACAGGATGGCTGTGAGCGGTCGTGCACAATGCCAGCGTCAGGCACACCGCCACGGACATATCAATTTCATTCGATACCCCCGAAAGAAAGCATCGAGAATATTAACCTCAGCCCGCAGAACAAGGACGGCCCGGTCGCGGCCTGATCCAGGTCAATGTCCCCCGCGCCGGATGGTCTATCCATTGGTCGCAACTTCGGGACGTACACATGACCAACAAGCCGATCGATTGGACGCCGGACCTCTCCCTGCCGACCTCCAAATCCACCGTCCAGCACTTCATCGCCAAGGCCGGCGGCGATCGCCTGGAGATCGACACTACGCCCTGGGGCGAGGCCGACCTCTCGGTGAACGGTCAGTCGATCGCTCACCTCGAAACGGCCGCGAGCGCTGGCGACGCATTTCGAACCCTCGAGACGATCGCGGAAGATTTGGAAGCCGACAAGAATGCGCGCCTCGATCAGGTGATCGAGGATGACGAGGTCCGCGAAAAGCTGGGTCTGGCGCGCATCTAAGGCCATCGTAGCCCGTGAGATCGCTGATATCGCTACGGCGATGAATGTTATCCGCGCGCGTCGGAACGAGGCGGCGGGGATCCCCTAGGAACCATCGCACGACGCACGAGTTGGCCGGTCGGGCAGGACCGAAAATCACACGAGGCCGACCGTGCAAGACGACATGCGCGTGCGAACCACCGCGCAGATCGCGGGTCATCCGATTCATCCGATGCTGGTGCCGATCCCGATCGCGTGCTTCGTCGGGGCGCTCTTGACCGACATCGCCTATGTCGCCAGCGCCGAGATCATGTGGGCGAATTTTTCCGCCTGGCTTCTGCTCGCTGGCGTCGTCTTCGGCGTGCTGGCGGCGATCGCGGGTCTGACCGATTTCCTCGGCAACCGCCTGGTGCGGGCGCAGATGCCGGCATGGCCGCATCTGATCGGAAATGCCGTGGCGCTGATCCTCGCCGTCGTCAACGCGCTGATCCACACCCGCGATGCCTGGACCTCGGTGTGGCCGACCGGGCTCGTTCTGTCCGTGATCACGGTGCTGATCCTGCCCGTCACCGGCTGGCTCGGCTGGGCCATGGTCTATCGCCACGGCATAGGAGTTGCACGATGATATCGAAGCTTGCCCGGGCGCTGGTGTTCTCGCCGCTGCTGTTGCTGGCTGGCTGCGACGACGGCAGCGGCGACCCCAAGGCGCAGATCGGCGCCAACCCAAAACTTCCCGACATCCAGCAATATTTGCTGCCGCCGGTCCACATCGCGCGCATCGTCGGCTGGAAGAAGAACGAGACGCCGGCTGTGGCTGAGGGCCTGCAGGTCAAGGCCTTCGCGACCGGCCTGCAGCATCCGCGTTTCATCTACGTGCTGCCCAATGGTGACGTGCTGGTGGCGGAATCCAAGGCGCCGAAGGGGGCCGGGATCAAGCGGCCCAAAGAGATCGTCATGGGCTACATCGAGTCCTGGGCGACCTCGGGCGGCAACGACACCGGGCCGGGCAACCGCATCACGCTACTGCGCGACAGCAATGGCGACGGCGTGCCGGAGACGCAAAGCGTCTTCCTCGACCATCTCAATTCGCCCTTCGGCATCGCGCTGGTTGGCAACGACCTCTATGTCGCCAACGCCGATGCGATCGTCAAATATCCCTACACGGAAGGCGACACCAAGATCACCGCGCCGGGCACGGTGCTGACGCCGCTGCCGGGTGGGCCGATCAACCATCACTGGACCAAGAGCCTGGTCGCGAGCCCCGACGGCTCGAAACTCTATGCCGGCGTCGGCTCCAACAGCAACATCACCGAGAACGGCATGGAGGCCGAGCACAACCGCGCCGCGATCCTCGAGGTCGATCGTGCCAGCGGCCGCTGGCGCGTGTTCGCAAGCGGCCTGCGCAATCCCAACGGGCTCAGCTTCGAGCCGCAGACCGGCGCGTTGTGGACGGTGGTGAACGAGCGCGACGAACTCGGTCCCGATCTCGTCCCTGACTACATGACCTCGGTGAAGGACGGCGGCTTTTACGGCTGGCCCTATAGCTATTACGGCCAGCACGTCGATCCCCGCGTCAAGCCGCAGCGACCGGATCTCGTCGCCAAGGCGATCGTGCCGGATTATGCCCTGAGCTCGCATGTCGCCCCGCTCGGGCTCGTCTTCAACACCGGCTCCGGCCTGCCGGCCGCCTATCGTGGCGGCGCCTTCGTCGGCGAGCATGGCAGCTGGAACAGGCAGGTGCTCAACGGCTACAAGGTCGTGTTCGTGCCGTTCACGGACGGCAAGCCGAGCGGACCGGCGCAGGACGTCGTGACGGGCTTTTTGAACAGCGACAACCAGGCGCGTGGCCGTCCCGTCGGCGTCGCCATCGACAAATCAGGCGCGTTGCTGATCGCAGACGACAGCGGCAACACGGTGTGGCGCGTCACAGCTGCGCATCCGCAGTTGACGCAACGATAGGCCCGCCGGCGCGTTATCGGACAGACGGTGAAAGCCAAATTCTGAAACTCAAAGCCAGGAGTTGGACAATGGGCCTTGCTCAATATGCCATCGTGCCGGTGAGGGACGAATGGGGCGTGCTGCACGACGGCGACGTCAAGAACACATACGCCACCAAGGAAGCTGCATTCGAATCGGCGGTCGCCGCCGCATCCCTCGCGCTGCGTGAGGGACATGAAGTCCAGGTCAGCGTGCCTGGCCGCGAAGCCGGAGGCAACGCGCTCGGCGTCCAGGACAACGCTTGAGAAGGAAGACGCGATGACCAAGCCGCGTGAGCCGAACGGCGTCGAGCCATCCCGTTCCGAGGACGACATCCAGCGGGAGCAGCTGGGTCCCCGCGGCGTGCCCGGTGCGCCTGATCCGGCCAAGATGACCCCGCAGCGCGACAAGAAGACGCCGAAGCACGTCGATCCCGGCCACACCGCGTGAGGCGGCGCGGCGGCCTAACATGATCAGACGATCAATCGTCCGCGCCGCGCGGCGATCCCGATCGCAACCTCGGCACCCGCGTTGAAGTCGAGACGGTCGGCTTCAATGCCGTCGCTGAAGATGACGCCGTTTTCCGCCATCAGCGAGCGGATGCGCAACTGGTCCGCCGAGGCGAGCCGGCCGCAGACGAGATGGGTCTGCGAATGGCGGCTGGGGAAGGGCTCGCGCACCGCGAAGCGCAGCTCTGGCGCGTCCCAGGGCAGGGCCTCGTAACCGGTCAGCGGGGGAGGCTGCCCAACAAGACTGCCGGCAATGGCCAGCGAGCCCGTGACGATGCTTTTGAACCAGGCGGTCGATCCGAGGCCGGTCGAGACGATCAGTCCGCTTGAAGATTGCCGTTCCGTCGCCCCGCCGGCGGCAATCTCGTAGATCGCGGAGACATGCGTCCGTGCGCCGATGAACAAATCATTGACGGCGTAGAGCACCTGGCCGTCGTTGAGCCGTGCTTCCGCCATCGTCACGGCCTGGCTGTCGCGCTTCTCAGTGGCGACCTCCGGCAGGAGCTTGGCGAGGTCGCGCGGCGCGAAGGGCAGGAGGATGCCGTCGTGGCGCGCGGGATCCGGATTGAGCCCGATCAGCGGATGGTCATCGAGATATTTCATCGTGTTGGCGACGACGCCGTCCTGGCCGAGCGCGACGACGATGTCATCAGGCCCGAAGAGGAAGTTCGGCAGGAAGCCGCGGTCGATGACCTGATAGCGCCCCCATTGCTCCAGCACTTGCAGCGTCGTGTGACGCTGGGCACGATAGACCTCGTGCTCGCGCTCATAGTCGGAGAAGTCGGCGCCGAGATGTTCGACATAGAAGCGCGCCTGCGCCGCCGTCAGGTGGCGCGCGATCAGGTCCTCCAACCTGGTCTTGCGCGTCACCAGCACCACCTTTCGGTCATTGGCGGCGGGCATTGGCGGCCTCCTTCGGCTTCTCCATCAATTGGCTGAGCAGGTCCGGCGAGACGTTGAGCTGGCCGATCTTCTCGGCCTTCTCGGCAATGCCGGAGAAGGCTTGTGCGATCAGCTGACCCGGCTGCATGCCGGCAGCGGCAAGCGCCTGGATCACGCGGGTGTCGACGCCTTCGAAGATCTTCATCAGCGCGCCGACGCGATAGGCCTCGGCGTCGGCCAGCGTCCTGGTGTTCTCGGCATTGAGGCCGACGAAATCCTTGCGCTTGCCTTCCAGCACGATGTCCGCGGCCATGCCGGCCTCGCGCAGCTCATTGCGCTTTGCCGCAACGCTCGCCTCGGCGTCCATCTGGGTCTCGCGAATTGACCGCTTCTTCTGCTCGACCGCGATCTCGGTGTCGAGTTCGCTCTCGCGAATGGCGCGTTCCTGCTCGACGGCGAAGTTGCGCCGGGCGAAGATCGCTTCGTCCGCGTATTTCAGGATCGCTTCGCGCGCTTGCGCCTCCAGCGCCTTCGCGGTGTCCGGCGTCGGCTTGATGCCGCGGATCGACACGCCGAGGATTTCGAGGCCGAGAGCTGCGATGTCGGCGCGCGCCCTCAAGCCGCCCGCGATGATGTCGGCGATGCGGTCGGACGCCTGCAACGCGTCCCTCAGCGTCAGTTCCTTCACCGCTTGCTGGGCGAGGACCTCGACCGTGCCGAGGATGCGTTCCGGCAGCTTTTCCGGATCGTCGCTCGCATAGGTCTTGCCGTCAGCCTTCAGGGTGAAGTCGAGCATCGAGGCCGCCTTCTTCGGGTCGCTGACGCGATAAGTCACCTGGCCCTGCACGGTCAGCGTCTGAAAGTCGCGCGCGGTCTGCTCGAAGATGAACGAGGCGTCGCGGCTGCCGATGGGCACCGCGACCAGCATGGTCACCGGCGCGTAATACAGCGCGGAAAGACCAGCACCCTCGGCGACGATCGCGCCGGCGCGATACTTCATCAGATAGGTGGTGGGCTGGGCCTTGATGAACCTGACGCCGAACATGTGTTTCTCCAACGGCTGCAATAAGTGTGTCTGAGCAACTAAGTAAGTTGGACTGTACAACTAACTATGCTACTGTCAAGACCGAACAGGAGAGATTGGCGATGGCAGGTGAGGGGCGGAGCAAGGACCTTGGCAAGGGCCTTGGAAAGTCTGGAGAATTGGACTTTCCGCGCCCCCTGACCACGGTCGATGTCGTGATCTTTACGATCCTCGACGACAGCCTTCAGGTGCTGCTGATGCAGCGCCCGGCCGGCGAGGGCGAGCCGTTTCCGCTCAGCTTGGCGCTGCCGGGCGGCTTCGTGGACGTCACGAAGGACCGCGACCTCGCGGCTTGCGCGGCCCGCAAGCTGAAGGAGAAGACCGGGGTCACCAGCCCTTATCTGGAGCAACTCGGAAGCTGGGGAAGCGCGACGCGCGATCCGCGCGGCTGGTCGGCGACGCACGCCTATTTCGCGCTGATCCCGGCGGACGCAAGCGTGCTGGCGAACGATGCGCACTGGTTTCCAATTCGAGGGGGCAGGCTCAAGGACAAGCTCGCCTTCGATCACGGCGACATCCTCGCAACCGCGATCCAGCGCCTGCGCAACAAGGTGGAATACACCTCGCTGCCGGCCTATCTGATGCCGCCGGAATTCACGCTGCCGGATTTGCAGCGCGTCTACGAGATCGTGCTCGACCGCCCGCTGGAGAAGAGCGCCTTCCGCACCCGCATCCTGTCGGCCGACATGATCGAGCCGGTCGCGAAGATGCGGCGCGGCCCGAACCGCCCGGCGCAACTCTACCGCCTGAAGAAGGGCAGCGAGCCCGTGTATTTCGTGCGGACGTTCAATCCGCCGGAATGAATTCCGCGGCGACATGCCGAGCCGTCGGTCAGCGTGCAGAGTGGGTCGGCTCGGCCCTTTAGCCCAGATAACATCATGTTAGGTTTATCGCATAACTGGGTAATTGTGTTAGCCCGGCGAAAGCCTACTGTCTCTTCACTCAAGACACCGACCGGCAGTGCCAAGCGCTCGCGGAGCTCCGCAGAGCGCCCGGGGATTGCTGTCCAATTGTCCAGCGAAGCCCGCCAACGGGACGCATCAAACGAACAGATCGGGAGGAGCTTTTGTGATGGGTACCACGCGCGCGATCCACGACATGAGTCAGTCCAGAAAGGCTGCTGCCAGCGGCTGGATCGGGTCGGCTCTCGAATATTATGACTTCTTCATCTATGCGACCGCTGCGTCGCTGATCTTCCCGCAAATCTTCTTCCCGTCGGACAATCCCACGGTCGCGATCGTCGCATCGCTGGCGACCTATGGCGTTGGATATGTGGCCCGGCCGATCGGCGCCTTCGTGCTCGGACATTGGGGCGACACCCATGGCCGCAAGACCGTCCTCATCCTCTGCATGTTCCTGATGGGCATCTCGACCATGGCGGTGGGCATCCTGCCGACCTATCAGCAGGTCGGCATCCTGGCGCCGATCCTGCTCGTCATGCTGCGCCTCGTGCAGGGATTTGCCGTTGCCGGTGAAATCTCCGGCGCAAGCTCGATGATTCTGGAGCATGCGCCGTTCGGTCGACGCGGTTTCTATGCAAGCTTCGCCCTTCAGGGCGTACAGGCTGGACAAATTCTCGCAGCTGCGGTCTTCCTGCCGCTGGCGGCCTATATGCCGACCGACGCCTTCAACAGCTGGGGCTGGCGGATTCCCTTCCTGCTCAGCTTCTTCGTCATCGTCGCGGGCTACATCATTCGCCGCGAAGTCGACGAGACCCCGGCCTTTGCGCGAGAGGGCGAGCGGGGAGAAACGCCGCGGGCGCCCATCGTTCAGGCCATCAAGCTGAACTGGCCCGACATGCTCAGGGTCATCTGCATGGCGCTGATGAATGTCATTCCGGTTGTCGCGACCATCTTCGGTGCGGCCTACGCGGTGCAGCCGGCCTACGGCATCGGCTTTGCCAAGGACGTTTATCTGTGGATCCCGGTCCTCGGAAACATGCTGGCCGTGTTCGTCATTCCCTTCGTCGGCAATCTCTCCGACAAGGTCGGGCGCAAGCCTCCGATCGTCGTGGGCGCGCTGCTCTCCGGCTTGCTCGCCTTTGGCTATCTCTATGCCATCAGCATCAGGAACGTGCCGCTGGCGATCCTGCTGTCGCTCCTGATGTGGGGCGTCGTCTATCAGGGCTATAACGCGATCTTCCCGAGCTTTTACCCGGAGCTGTTTCCGACCCGCACACGGGTGTCGGCGATGGCGATCTCGCAGAACATCGGAACGACCATCACCGCCTTGCTTCCAGCCCTGTTCGCCATCGTAGCGCCTCCCGGCTCGGCCAACATTCCCTTGACGGTGGGCGCGATCGCCTTCGGCATCACGGTGATCGCGGCGCTGGCGGCCGTCTCGGCCCGGGAGACCTATCGGATCAGCATCGATGATCTCGGCAATCCCAAGGCCGTTCCGATCGCCCGAGCCGACTACGAGCGGCAGCGTGCGGAAGCCGCGAATGGTGTGGCCGCAGTTCAGACCTGACGCGAACGCAAGGAAGCCTTGCCGCCGCGACAATTGATGTTTGCGGCGGCAGGGCTCCGCGCGCTATGTCAGGGCCTGATCGAACTTGGTGCGCGTAAGCGCGATCATCATGAGGTTGCAGGATGAACCCCGTCGTCGTTGCTGTCGCTATCACCGGCTCCGTTCCGCGCAAGAAGGACAATCCTGCGGTGCCGATTTTGCCGTCCGAACAGATCGAGTCGACGCAGGAGGCCTTCGAGGCCGGCGCCACGCTTGCCCACATCCACGTTCGCAATGATGACGAGACGCCGTCGTCCGATCCCGAACGTTTTGCGAAGGTAGCGGAGGGGATCAGGAAGCATTGTCCCGGCATGATCGTGCAGTTCTCGACCGGCGGGCGGGGCCGCGATCCCTCGGCGCGTGGATCGTCGCTCTATCTGAAGCCGGACATGGCCTCGCTGTCCACGGGATCGGTGAACTTCCCGACGATTGTTTATGAGAATAGCGCCGCCCTGGTCGAGACCCTCGCCACCGGTATGCAGACGAATGGCATCCGGCCGGAGATCGAGATCTTCGATCTGTCTCATATCCATGGTGCCCGCCGCCTGATCGAGGCGGGGCTGATCGACCCGCGTCCGCACGTGCAGTTCGTCATGGGCGTCAAGAACGCGATGCCGGCGGACGAGCATGTCCTCGACATCCTGCTGGCAGAGCTCAGGCGGCTGATCCCGCACGCGACCTGGACCGCGGCCGGGATCGGACGTCACCAAGCCGAGGTCATGGGCTGGGCGCTGGCGCGGGGCGCCGACGCGGTTCGGACCGGGCTCGAGGACAATATCAGGATCGACAAGACACGCCTGGCCGCCAGCAATGCGGAGCTCGTGACCATCGCCTGCGAGGCTGTCACGCGCCACGGTCGCCGCGTTGCGACCGCCGCCGAGGCGCGATCCCTGCTCGGGATCGCGCGGTAGAGGCTACTGCCTCCTCCTGACATGCTCCCGGCTGCCTTCTGCCATTCGGCGGCCGGCGTTCCCGCGCGCTGAGTCTCCGGCTAAGAGAGGTTCACAGGCGTGATCGGCGCCTGCCGGGCAGGCGAACGTTTGGAATGCGGTTCTTGAAATCTGACAGCAGGCTGATCGGGGTCCTGCTGGTGCTCGCCATCACGCAGCTGGTCGGATGGGGCACGATCGGGCTTCCTGCCATCGTCGGGCGCGATCTCGCCGCCGATCTCGGCATGAGCCTGCCGGCGGTGTTCGCCGGGACGTCCGTTCTCTACGTCTCGATGGGGCTGTGCGCGCCGTGGCTCGCCAGATCGTTTGCGCGGCATGGCGCGCGGACGGTCATGATGGTCGGCACGGTCGTCACCGCGCCGGGCTTCGTGCTGCTGTCTCTCGCGCACGAGCCGATGCTCTATTTCGCCGCCTGGATCGTCCTCGGCATCGCCGGCAGCGCCACGCTGTCGACCGGCGCCTATATCATGCTGAACGAGGTCGCGGGACGGCAGGCCAAGAACGCGATCGGGGCCTTGATGCTGGTGACGGGCCTGTCCAGCAGCATCTTCTGGCCGACGACGTCGTTCCTCAGCGGACACCTCGGCTGGCGCGGGACGTGCCTGGTTTACGCGGCCATGCTGATCCTCGTGTCGCTTCCGCTCTATGCATTCGTGGCGCCGCGCCGGAGACTTGCGAAGGACGATGGCGGCACGCCGGCCAAGTCTGCCGATGTGCCCGCGATTCCAAGGAGCACTTTCGGCCTCGTGGTCGCCGCGATCACGCTCAACGCCTTCGTCAATTTCGGCATCAGCGCCATCATGATCGAGCTGTTGCGGGCGGAGGGGCTCACGCCTGCGCAGGCCCTCGCGTTCGGCTCGATGCTGGGCGTGATCCAGGTCAGCGCCCGCGGGCTCGATCTTCTCGGCGGCGGGCGATGGGACGGGATTACGACCGGGCTCGTCGCGGGCACCGCGCTGCCCGTCGCGATGCTGCTGCTGATGCTGAGCGAAGGCGCGACCTGGGCGGTCGCGGTCTTCATCCTGCTCTATGGCGCCGGCAGCGGCGCGATGGCGGTGGCGCGGGCGACCATCCCGCTGGTGTTCTACGACCAGGCCGAGTTCGCCAAGGCGATGTCGATGATCGCGCTGCCGCTCAATCTGGCGTCCGCGATCTCGCCGCCGCTCCTTGTCGGCCTTCTCACCCAATTCGGCAGCCGCGGCGCGCTCGGTCTCACCTTCGTCTGCTCCTGCGCGACGGTATTGATCCTGGTCCTGCTCGGCCGGCGGCGGCCGCGGGTTGCGGCGGCAGCCGTGACCTGAGCCGATCAGGCAATATTCGCGGCGCGGAAAGCTGCCGACAGGAAGTGGCTTGCTGCCGAAGCTGCGGATAGCCGTATGCCGCCAGTGCAGGGCTCAAGGCGCCAAAATAGTGTATCCGCTGGGGAGCGCGGCCGCTCCGAGCCGCCGCGCCAAAATCAGCTCTAAGATTCAGTTCCCCGGAGGAAATCGACATGTCGGCCCTGCCGCTTTCAGGCATCAAGATCCTTGACCTCACGCGCGTGCTTGCCGGGCCTTTGTCGGCCCAGATGCTGGGCGATCTCGGCGCCGAGGTGATCAAGATCGAGCGGCCGGGCACCGGCGACGACGCGCGCGCCTTCGGCCCGCCCTATCTCAGCGATCCCGAGGGCAAGGCCAACAACAACAATTCCTTCTATCTCTGCGCCAACCGCAACAAGAAGTCGGTCACCGTCAACATCGCCAAGCCCGAGGGCCAGGCGATCATCCGCGAGCTCGCCAAGGACGTCGACGTCTTCATGGAGAACTACAAGGTCGGCGATCTCAAGCGCTACGGCCTCGACTACGAGACCATCAAGGCGATCAACCCCGGCATCATCTATTGCTCGGTGACCGGCTTCGGCCAGACCGGACCGTACGCGCCGCGCGCCGGCTATGACGCCATCCTGCAGGCGATGGGCGGCCTGATGAGCGTCACCGGCCACATGGATGGCGAGCCGGGCGAGGGCCCGATGAAGGTCGGTCCCTCCATTGTCGACTACATGACCGGCATGAACACCTCGATCGGGATTCTCTCGGCGCTCTACCATCGCGACGCCAATGATGGGCAGGGCCAGCACATCGACGTCTGCCTGTTCGACACCGTCATCGCGTCGTTGTCGCACTGGCTGCAGATCTATCTCGTCAACGGCAAGACGCCGCCGCGACGCGGCACCTGGGGCAATGGCGGCATGCCGGCCGGCGTGTTCCGCTGCACCGATGGCGAGCTGATGCTGGTGGTCGGCAATGACGGCCAGTTCCGGAAGACCTGCGCCGTGCTCGGCGAACCCGAGCTTGCGAGCGATCCGCGCTTCGTCAAGAACAACGACCGCGTCACGCACGGCAAGGAGATCATGGCGATCTTCGCCGGCCTGTTCCTGAAGCAGCCGGTGGCCTACTGGCTGGAAAAGCTGGAGGAGGCCGGCGTGCCCTCGGGTCCGATCAACAATTTCGAGCAGGTGTTTTCCGATCCGCACGTCCAGTCGCGCGGCATGCGGGTGAAGACCGAGCACAAGTTCGAACCGGAACTCTCGCTGATCCGAAACGCGCTGACTCTTTCGGGCACCCCCATCACCGAATATCGCGCCCCGCCGCTGCTTGGTGAGCACACGCAGGAGGTCCTCGGCGGCAAGCTCGGCTACGATGCGGCCAAAATCGAGACGCTGAAGCAGCAGGGGATCATCTAACTCAGCAGAAGCAGCGTGCGCTCTTACCCTCTTCCCTCGTGGGAGAGGGTGGTTCGCAGCAAAGCGGCGGCCGCAGAGGACGCGCGCGCGATGCTCGGGCTTGCCTGAGGCTTGCGCGCCATCCCCAGATAGTTCCGGTCCGTAGTCTCACAGGCTTCCGTTCCGCGCCAGACTCTGTTTCGATCTCTCCACTAACGTCGGGAGGGAAATGGATGTCCTACACGATCGGGTTCCAGGCCAAGGACCAGAAGGCAATTCTGGCGACCGAGGCGGCCACCGCCAATCAGGCCGTCGCCATCGTTGCCGCACTGCGGCAGAGTGCCGAGGAGATCAAGTTCATCCGCTCGCCGCAGGAAGGCGAGATGGGCATCGAGATGCTGCTGCTGCTCGCCAAGGAAGAGGCCGAGGAGATGCCGCAGCGGGCCTGAACCCGTCGCGACAACCACACTTCGATTAGAAGCGAAGCATGCCGGCTGCAGGATGATGTAGTCCGGCGTCGGTCTCGCTTGAACCGAAGGTGGCTGCATGAAACGCGAAGCGCTCCGCGTCGAACCGATCTCGACCTTTCTCGACCGCCGCAACGCACCGGTCTCGCCGGTGACGCGCGCCGGCAACATGATCTTCGTCTCGGGCCTGCCGCCGTTCGACCCGGAGACGGGCGAGATCGTGCAAATGCCGATCGAGCGGCAGAGCGAGATCGTCATGGAGCAGATGAAGCTGTGCCTCCAGACGGCCGGTGCCTCGCTCGACAACGTCATGAAGTGCAACGTCTACTGTACCTCGACGAAACATTTCGCCGCGTTCAACGCCATCTATGCACGCTATTTCCCTGAAGATCCGCCGGCGCGGATCTTCGTCTGCACGCCGGAATGGTTCGGCCCCTTCGACGTCGAGATCGACTGCATCGCGATGATGTGAGGGACTACCGCGCCGCGACCCGCGCCGGTGCCTTCGTCTCCGCCCGTCCCGCCGTCAGCGCCATCGTGGCCACGCTGACCACGCGCGCGACCACGTCCTCGACGTCGTCGAGGTCGCATTTGCCTTCCGACAGTTTTGTCAGCCGCTCGCTCTCGCGGATGGTGTGGTGCGCCATCGCGAGCGCGAAGTTGAGGCCCCAGTAGATATCGACGTCGCTGCGGTCGGGCAGGGCACGGCGCATCGCGCCGGCGAATTTGCGCAAATGGTCGATCTCGCGGTTCTTGATGCGGCGGATCGGCGGCACGGATTCGATCGAGGCGCGGATCATGAAGCGCGCTGCGGTCGAGCGCTGGTTCTCAGGCCCGAGGCAGCCGCGCAAGGTCGGCCCGACCAGCGCGTGCAAGATCACCTCGATCGGTGCACGGCCGCCGCCTTGCTCTTCCGCCGCCTTCAATTCGCGCAGGCGCTCGCGGTTGGTGGCGATCGAGCGGGTGACGAATAATTCCGCGATCAGCTCATCCTTCGAGCCGAAATGATAGTTCACCGCCGCGAGGTTGACGCCCGCCTCCGCGACGATGTCGCGCAGCGTCACGTCGCCGAAGCCGCGATCGGCGTAGAGCCGTTCGGCGGCGGCGAGAATGGCAGATCTCGTATGATCGCTGGCCATGGATGTCCCGGAGGGGAGGGAGTTGCAATTCAAACAGTTGTATGAAACTATCGTTTGAAGGCCGGAGATGTCAATCGCAATCGGGACTCGTTCGCAACTCGCGAAGCCGGTTCCGAAGCGCCCGCAAGCTGTGCGCTTGCGGGCCGGACGGTCCGGCGCAAAACAGGCTCGCGAGGCAAACAGCTTCGCAGAAGAGAGACGAGGAGCGTCCCATGGATTTCGATCTGTCCCCCAAGCAGAAGGAATGGCTCGACCGCGTGCGGTCCTTCATGGCCAAGCACGTGCGCCCGGCGGTGCCGATCTATGACCAGCAGGATCATGCCGGCGAGCGCTGGAAGGTGATCCCGATCCTCGAGGACCTCAAGAAGAAGGCGAAGGCCGAAGGCCTCTGGAACATGTTCATGCCGCCGAGCGAGCATGAGGACGACGAATTCCGCGGCGCGGGACTGACCAATCTGGAATACGCGCTGCTGTCGGAAGAGATGGGCCGCATCACCTGGGCCTCGGAAGTGTTCAACTGTTCCGCGCCCGACACCGGCAACATGGAAGTGTTCATCCGCTACGGCTCCAAGGAGCAGAAGCGCAAATGGCTGCGCCCGCTGATGGACGGCGAGATCCGCTCCGCCTTCCTGATGACGGAACCGGCGGTGGCCTCCTCGGACGCAACCAACATCGAAACCCGCATCGAGAAGGATGGCGATCATTACGTCATCAATGGCCGCAAATGGTGGTCGTCCGGCGTCGGCGATCCCCGCTGCAAGATCGCGATCCTGATGGGCAAGACCGATTTCAAGGCGGCCAAGCATCAACAGCAGTCGCAGATCCTGGTTCCGCTCGACACGCCCGGCATCAAGGTCGAGAAGATGTTGCCCGTGTTCGGCTTCGACGACGCGCCGCACGGCCATGCCCAGGTGTTGCTGGAGAACGTCAGGGTGCCGAAAGAGAACATCCTGCTCGGCGAAGGCCGTGGCTTCGAGATCGCGCAGGGCCGGCTCGGCCCGGGCCGCATCCATCACTGCATGCGCACCATCGGCAAGGCCGAGGAGGCGCTTGAGAAGATGGTGAAGCGCCTGTCCTCGCGCAGCGCCTTCGGCAAGAAGATTGTCGAGCACAGCGTGTGGGAGCAGCGCATCGGCGATGCCCGCACCAATATCGAGATGACGCGCCTGCTCTGCCTCAAGGCCGCCGACATGATGGACAAGGTCGGCAACAAGACCGCGCAGGCCGAGATCGCCATGATCAAGGTCGCAGCGCCCAACATGGCGCTGAAGATCATCGACGAGGCGATCCAGGCTTTCGGCGGCGCCGGTGTCTCGGACGAGGCGGGCCTTGCCAAGGACTACGCCCACATCCGCACGCTCCGTCTCGCCGACGGTCCGGACGAGGTGCACAATCGCGCCATTGCCAGACTTGAGGTTCGGAAGTATGCAAACTCTCCCGGTCACTAAGAGGGAGAGCCGGGAGGCGCTCCCGATCTGAAGAAACGGCAGGGCATGATGCGGTGACCGCTTGACGCAAGTGCGTCAGCGGTTACCGATTAGGATCATGCTCGACCTGAAATGGTCAGGACTGAAGAGGGAGCGTCATCGTGGCTGACGGCGTCAGGAAAGACGAAGAGTTCTCGGGCACCAAGCCGGTCGAGGAGCGTCATCGCTTCGACGAGATGCGGCTCGAAGCCTGGATGCGCGACAACGTCGAAGGCTATCAGGGGCCGCTGGTCGTGCTCCAGTTCAGGGGCGGCCAGTCCAATCCGACCTACCGGCTGAACACGCCGAACCGTTCCTACGTGATGCGCCGCAAGCCGTTCGGCAAATTACTGCCCTCGGCGCACGCGGTCGATCGCGAATATCGGGTGATCGCGGCGCTCGGCAAGCAGGGCTTTCCCGTCGCGCACGCCTATGCGCTGTGCCAGGACGACAGCGTCATCGGCGCGGCCTTCTACATCATGTCGATGGAGGAGGGCCGGGTGTTCTGGGATCCGACACTGCCGAGCCAGGATGGCGATGCGCGGCGCAAGATCTTCACCAGCAAGATCGAGACGCTGGCGAAGCTCCACATGTACGATCCCACGGCGATCGGGCTCGGCGAGTTCGGCAAGCCCGGCAATTATTTCGCGCGCCAGATCGACCGCTGGACCAAGCAGTATCGCGCGTCAGAGACGCAGCACATTCCGGAGTTCGAGAAGGTCGCCGAATGGCTGCCCAAGACGGTGCCGGAGCAGGCCCGCGTCTCGATCGTCCATGGCGACTATCGTCTCGACAACATGATTTTCCACGCGACGGAACCGCGCGTACAGGCCGTGCTGGACTGGGAGCTGTCGACGCTCGGCGATCCCATGGCCGACTTCACCTACCTGTTGATGCAGTGGATCATGCCGGGCCTGCAGGGCGCGGACCTCAAGGCGCTCAACATCCCGAGCGTGGAAGAAGCTGCGCAGATCTATTGCAACGTCACCAAGATGACGGTGCCTGATCTCAACTGGTACTTCGCCTACAATCTGTTCCGTCTCGCCGGCATCACCCAAGGCATCGCCGGCCGCGTCCGCGACGGCACCGCCGCCAACGCCAAGGCGCTGGAGTCAGCCAAGCGCACCGTGCCGCTGTCGCAGGCCTCATGGGAATACGCGCAGAAGGCCGGCGCGGTGTAGGAACGACGAAGGCGCGGTCGGTGTGGCCGCGCTTTTTTCTTGCGCCACTCTCGCCACACACTCCGTCATTGCGAGCGTAGCGAAGCAATCCAGACCATTTCCGCGGGGCAGCCTGGATTGCTTCGTCGCAAGGGCTCCTCGCAATGACGAGGAGGCGGGCCACAAGTCCCCTGACAGCTCTCGTAGGGTGGGCAAAAGCGCGCAGCGCTGTGCCAACGATCTCCCCGTGATCGCAGCCTAATGGTGGGCACGCTTCGCTTTGCGCACCCTACGGCACCTACGACGCCGCCTTCGCACAATGCGCGATCAGTCTCTCCACGAACCCCGCACACTTCTCCAGCTCCGCCATCTCCACGAATTCATCCGGCGTATGCGCCTGCGCGATCGAGCCCGGGCCGATCACCACGGATGGGATGTCGGCCATGCTGGCGAACAGGCTGGCCTCGGTGCCGAAGGCGACCTTGGCGTGGTCGTTGCGCCCTGCAAGGCTCTTGGCGAGCGTGACGATGGCGGCGTCGGCGGCGGTGTCGAGGGCGGGATAGTCGAGGATCTCTTCGAAATCGATGCCGCACTCCGGATGCCGCGCCTTCATCGCCGGCTCGAGCTCGGCCCTGGCCCAGGCGACGATCGCATCCGTCACCTCCCTGGACTCGGTGATGCCGATTCCGCGGCATTCGAAATCCACCGTGCAGGTATCAGGCACGATGTTCAGCGCCGCGCCGCCATGCACGATGCTGGTGAGCAGCGTCGAATGCGGAACGTCGTAGAGGCTGTCGGTCGCTCGCACGGCTGCGAGCGCCACGGCGCGGCGGCGGATCTCAACGATCAGCTCGGCGGCATATTCGATCGCGTTGACGCCGTCGGGCGCGATCGAGGAGTGGCGGGCGAGGCCGCGGAAGGTTGCGCGCACGCCGTGCTTGCCCTTGTGGCCGATGATGACCTTCATCTCGGTTGGCTCGCCGATGAAGGCGCCGAGCGGTATGATCCGTTTCTTCGCGACCTCGCCGAGCATCGGCCGCACGCCGACGCAGCCGATCTCCTCGTCGTAGGAGATCGCCAGATGAATTGGCGTTGCGAGCTTGGCCTCCAGCATCTCCGGCACCATGGCGAGGCACACCGCGACAAAACCCTTCATGTCAGTGGTGCCGCGGCCGTAGAGCTTGCCGTCGCGCTCGACCAGCCTGAACGGATCGTGGCTCCAGTCCTGGCCCGCCACCGGCACGACGTCGGTATGGCCTGACAGCACGAAACCGGGGCGATCTTCAGGGCCGATCGAGACCCAAAGCGAGGCCTTTTGCCCTGTTACGTCGGTGATGCGCTCGCCCTTGACGCCGAACGCGGCGAGGTAGCTCTCGATATGGGCAATCAGGGGCAGGTTGGTGCGGTCGCTGACGGTGTCGAAGCCGACGAGGTCGGCGAGGAGTTTGCGGATACGGTCGGGTCTTGAGCTTGGCATTGTCTCGTTCTGTCAGGGAGTATGGAGGCTGCAGTGCTTGCAGGAACCATACCAACGCGGTGGCTGATTGCGCAAATCAACACAAACCCGTAGCCGGATGGAGCGAAGCGCAATCCGGGGCCTTCGTGCTTCGTGACAGGACTCCCGGATTACGCTGCGCTTCATCCGGGCTACAAGATCTTGCGCTGCCCGGCGGGCAAAACACGCGAGCCCTGGGTCAACGCGCGGCGACAAAAATATTCCACTTTACCGAAATTCGGAAATGGCGTATGTGTCGCGGCAACCCGGCCCAAGGAAGAGGGGCGTATCGCGATCGTCACGAACGCGGGCCGGGTGGCGGTGGACGCAGGTGACATCGGCGCGAACAGCTTCGCAGGGCGGGGAACCGTGAGCGATGGCGTCGCGCACACGACCGGTGTGATTCTAGCGTACGGCAAAATCGTGTGGTCCTGACGCCCGGGGTCTGTGCGTCAAGTCTTGTGGTGATGGGTGTCGTCCAACCGGACGCATCCGCCAGCCATCCGCAAGGCGACGGGGGCAATAGTGCAACGCTCCCCGGGGAGAGCGCGACATAAGCCGTAAGCCCACTGCGCAGGGAAGGCCGGGATGTCCTGGCTACACCTGTATGCCGCTGTGCAGCTTCTTGTTCACGCAGGTTTCGCACAGTGGACCTCGGGTGCCAGCGGGCTCCCGGTCTTCCCTGCGCCCTCTTTCAATTGAGGGTGAAGAGATGAAGCAAAGCTCGGGCGAGATGAGCCGCGAGGATGCGAGGGTGTGTCTGCGGTTTGAGCTACGTGCCACGATCTCGATCTCGTAGGGTGGGCAAAGCACAGCGTGCCCACGCCCTGTGGCTCATGGAGAGGAGATCGTGGGCACGGCGCTGCTATGCGCCTTTGCCCACCCTACGGCACGGCGGCTGGATCTGCACTGGAGCATCGCAATGACGATGTGGAGAGAGCTGCCAAACTCGCCTCTCGTGCGCTGGACGCTGCGCAGCAGCGTAAGAACGCTGCAGCGCGTCCGGGACACGCGAGAGTTAAACCGGCTTGCCCGTATACGGCATCGACGCGGTGAGGCCACCGTCGACCGGGAACGCCTGGCCGTTCACATACGAGGCTTCGTCGCTGGCCAAAAACAACCCCATCGCTGCGAGCTCGTGCGGTTGACCGGGGCGCTTGAGCGGATTGAGCTGGCCGATCTTGTCCTGGGTGCCGCGCTCCTTGGCGCGGTCGAAGATCGGTTTTGTCATGCCTGTTTCGATCAGGCCCGGGCACACCGCGTTGATGCGCACGCCGGTGCCGGTGAGCGAATACGCCGTGGTCTGCACCAGGCTGATCACGCCGGCCTTGCTTGCGGCATAGGGATGCCCGCTGGCACCGGCCTTGAGGCCTGCGACGGACGCGGTCAGCACGATCGCGCCGGACTGCTGCTTCACCATGTGCGGCATCGCGTGCTTCACGGCGAGGAACGGGCCGATCAGATTGACGCGCAAGACCTCCTGCCAATGCTCTACGGTTTGCTCGCCGAGCGGGACGAGCCCGCCGCTGACGCCGGCATTGGCCCAGATCACGTCGAGTCGCCCGTGGGTCTTCACCGCCTTGTCGATCACGGCGATGACGTCCGTCTCGGAGCCCGCGTCCGCGATCATGGCTTCCGCGACGCCGCCGGCCTTCTTCACCTCGTCGACGGTCTCCTTCACCGCCTCGGTGCGATCGACCGCGATCAGCTTGGCGCCTTCCCGGGTGAACAGCAGCGCGGCGGCGCGACCGATGCCGCTGCCGGCGCCGGTGATGATGACGGATTTGCCTTGCAGACGGCCCATGCGTTTCTCTCCTGTGGTGCCTCACGCGACGCTTGCCGCGCGACGGAATTTCAAACAAGATTTCAAACGGTAAAAGTGTCTTGAGACACGTTCACACCTGACGTACAGCGACATCAAACGGGATGGAAGGGTTTCGATGGCAGGCGCAGACAAGCCCAATGTGGTCATGACACGGTGGTGGTGGGTCCGTCACGCGCCGGTGCGCAATGACGGCGGCAACATCTACGGACAAAGCGACATCGCCTGCGACACCAGCGATACCTATGTGTTCAACGCTGTTGCCAAGGTGCTGCCACGCGCGGCGGTCTGGTATTCGAGCAATCTGATGCGCACGCACCAGACCGCGGAAGCGATCTGGGCGGCCGGCTTCCCAAGACCTGAATCGATGAAATGGGAAGCGGACCTCGCCGAGCAAAATCTCGGCCGCTGGCAGGGCATGAACCGCGCCCAGTTCGTCGCCAGCCGACCCGTCGGCACGAGCTGGTTTGCCGACATCAACGAGCCCGCGCCCGGCGGCGAGAGCTTCATGGATCTCTACAACCGCACGCGCCGCACCATCGAGCGGATCAACGCTGAGGCGGGAGGCCAGGACATCATCGCGGTCGCGCATGGCGGCACCATCAAGGCGGCGCTGGGGCTCGCGCTCGACGGCCAGCCGGAGCGGGGATTGTCGTTCGACATCGACAATTGCTCGGTGACGCGGCTGGATTATTTCGCCACTCCCGAGCGCAAGGTCTGGCGGCTACCGATGGTGAACCAGCAGCCGTGGATCGCGGATGCTGAGCACGCGGCGATGCATCAGCCGGCGGGGCCGGAAGTCAAGAAGCTGGCCTGACTGAGCTGTCATTCCGGGGCGATGCGCAGCATCGAGCCCGGAATCTGGAGACGAAGACAAAGATCAATCTGGGAGAGAAACATGACCTTGTTCGACATGAAGGGGAAAGTCGCCGTCATCACCGGATCGACGCGCGGCATTGGGCTTGCGATCGCCGAGCGCATGGCCGAGCACGGCGCCAAGGTCGTGATCTCATCGCGCAAGGCCGACGTCTGCGAGCAGGTGGCCAAGGGCATCAACGACAAGTTCGGCAAGGGCACCGCGGTCGCGATCGCCGCCAACATCTCCTCGAAGGAGAATTTGCAAAACCTCGTCGACGAGAGCAACCGCGCCTTCGGCAAGATCGACGTGCTGGTCTGCAACGCCGCTTCGAACCCATACTACGGTCCGCTCGCCGGCATCTCCGACGACCAGTTCCGGAAGATCCTGGACAACAACATCGTCGCCAACAACTGGCTGATCTCGATGGTGGTGCCGCAGATGATCGAGCGCAAGGACGGCTCCATCATCATCGTCTCCTCGATCGGCGGGTTGAAAGGCTCGACCATCCTCGGCGCCTACGCCATCTCCAAGGCCGCCGACATGCAGCTCGCGCGCAACCTCGCCTGCGAATACGGCAAGGACAACATCCGCGTGAACTGCATCGCGCCCGGCCTGATCAAGACCGATTTTGCCAAGGCGCTGTGGGACAATCCGGAGAACCTGAAGGCCTCGACCGCGCGCTCGCCGCTCCTGCGCATCGGCATCCCCGACGAGATCGCCGGTGCCGCGGTGTTCCTGGGGTCCAAGGCCGGCGACTTCATGACCGGCCAGACCATGGTGATCGACGGCGGCGCGACGATTAGTTGAGAAGCGTTGTAGGCCACGGTGTGGCCGCGAGTGACGGTGCGCTCCCTCTCCCGCTTGCGGGGGAGGGTTGGGGAGGGGTGTCTCCACAATCGAGGACCCCCAAGAGGAGAGAGCCCCCACCCGGCACTTGGTGCCGACCTCCCCCGCAAGCGGGAGAGGTTGCACCGAGCTTGACGCTTGATCATTCAACTCAAGCGACGCTGTCTCACTCCACCGCCGCGTAAACCAGATCCCGCACCAGCGTTCGCGTGTAGTCGCGCTGTCCCGGCCCCTGGCTCATGAACACCGCGAACAGATCCTCCTTCGGATCGATCCAGAAGAACGTCCCCGCGATGCCGCTCCAGAAATACTGGCCGACGCTGCCGGGGAACGGCGCGATGCCGGCCTCGCGGCGCACGGCGAAGCCGAGGCCGAAACCGTGGCCGGGCGAGAGCAGGGTGCCGTTGGTCTGAACCTGCGGCCCGAGATGATCGGACGCCATCAGCTCCAGCGTCTTGCGGCCGATGATCCTGGTGCCGTCGAGCGTGCCGCCGTTGCGCAGCATCAGGCAGAAGCGCGCATAGTCCATCGTGGTCGAGACCAGGCCGCCGCCGCCGGACTCCATCACCGGTGCTTCGTGCATGTTGAACAGCGCGACCTTGTCGCCGGTCCAGGGATCGGCCGCGAACGGCTCGGCGAGCCTGCCCGCATTGGCCTCCGAGGTCGAGAAGCCGGTCTCGGCCATCTGCAGCGGGGCGAGCACGCGTTCGGTGAGGAACGTGCCGAGCGACTTGCCGCTGACGACCTCGATGATGCGGCCGAGGATGTCGGTGGAGCGGCTGTAGTTGAATTCCGCGCCGGGCTGGCAAACCAGCGGGAAGCTCGCCACCAGGGCGGCGTGCTCGGCGTTGGTGATCTTGCGGCTACGGACGCGGGACTCCTGGTAGAGCTTGTGCACGGGGCCGTCGCCCTGATGCTCGTAGGTCAGGCCCGAGGTGTGGCGAAGCAGGTCCTGCACGGTCATCGGCCGCGCCGGCGGCACCAGCTCCAGCTTGCCGTCCTTGACGATGCCGACCTGCTGGCCGGCAAATTCCGGGATGAACTTTGCGACGGCGTCGCTGAGCAGGAGATAGCCGTCCTCGACCAGCGCCATGATGGCGACCGAGACGATCGGCTTGGTCATCGAGAATATCCGGAAGATCGAATCCCGCGTCATCGGCGCCGCGGCCGCCGGGCTCTGCCGGCCGAGCCCCTCGAACCAGCCAACCTGGCCGCCCCTCGCCACCAGCACGGTGACCCCGGGAACCGTTCCCTTGTCGATCTCGCGCTTGAAGGCGTCCGACATGGCCTGCAGGCGCAGCCGCGACAGCCCGAGCGTCTCCGGCCTTGCCTCGGGCAAAGGCGGGGTGGAGGCTGCGATCGTGGCCTGTGAGGCGGCTGGAGCGGTCGCTGTGGCGGTCATGGGTACTCCCAGTGTGTTTTTGATATCGGCAACGGACTGTGGCCCAGAAACCCCGGTACAAACAAGCGAAGCGGGCGCGGTTCACCCTTGCAAACCGGCCGTCGCCTGTGCTTGAAAGCGGCCCTGATCTTGGGGCGACCCGAGGTCTGTAGGAGTGTAGCTCAATTGGTAGAGCACCGGTCTCCAAAACCGGGGGTCGCAGGTTCGAGCCCTGCCACTCCTGCCAGTCAAATCAATCACTTAAGTCAGGTGCTGGCAGGATAGGGACAAGGCGTCCCGCGGGCGAATCGCCACGCGCGAGCCCATCTCACCAGGCCTGAGCCCATCCGCTTGATGTCCGGGGTTGGCAGGCCAGGCGGCGCCTAGCGCGCCGGGGCCCGCTCCGCGTCGTCAGGAATCTGGCTGAGATCGACGTCCCGGATGGGAACGCGGCGCAGCAGCGAGACGATGGTGCCGCCGAGCTCGAAATAGGTACGCAGGCGCAGCGCACGGGACGAGCCCTTCAGCTCTGCGTTCAGGCTCACGGGCACCTGGACGTAGGTGAGGCCGAGCTGGAGCAGCGAGATCAACGCGCAGATCTGATAGCCGTAGCCGTCGGCCTTGACCGCGATCTGGCGCAGCCATTTCACGGGGTAGACGATCATGCTGTGATAGTCGGACAGCCAGAAGCCGAACAGGCAGTTCAGGATGAACCGAAGCGAATGCGACTGCAGCGAGCGGTTGACGGAGCGGTCCGACTGGTTGTCGCGATAGGTGATGACGAGGTCGGCGGCGCCCGCCGCCTTGAACATCCGGGCAACACCCTCGTTCTGAAAGGCGTGATCGCCGGGAATGAGCGTGATGGCATCGAATTTCGCGCGCGACAGGGCGTATTCGAAGCCGGCACCGACGCCTCGCGGCTCGGCGTTATGTTGCACGATGATGCGCCGCTCGCCGGCTGCGAACTCGTCCATGATCGCGCCGGTGGCGTCGGTGCTGCCGTCGTCGATCAGGAAGATCTCGAAATCGTCGAGGAGTTCGCGGGCGAGCGGCAGCACGCCGTCAATGGTGTCGGCGATCTTGTCCTGCTCATTCAGTGCAGGGATGACGATCGTAAGCCGTTTTGCCGCCCTGGAAGGTGTCATCTCATGCCGCCCGTTGCCGGCCACTCTTTACTGGTGGAACCCTAGCGCAACTCTAGGTCATCTGAACCAGGCGAACAATAAGGGGCCCGCAGATATGCCCTGCACAATCGGCACGAAACCGGCGATGTGTGTGATCTCGGCAACTATTCGGAAAAATCATAGAGGCTGGTATCGCCGATACCGAAGGCGCGGCGCAGTTGTCCGACGCGGCCTGCCATAGTCCGACCCGCCGAAGTCGCCGCGAAGTGTGAATCCACCGGTTCGACCAGGCCGCCATCGACCAAGTTCCTAATTCGTCCCTGGAACAGATCTGGAACCTGCCGTTCGACGATCTCCGAAAGCGGAGCCCTCCGCCCGGGCCGGTCGATGAGGCTGAGCAGAATGTCCAGGGAAACGGATTTGTACACTGCGCCAAAAGCGAAGACGTAACCCATCACGCAAAAACCGAAAATCGACGCGGCGTCCCAATACTGAAATTGCGGGACGACGAGGATTCCAAGCATCACGCCGAGACCATGGGTGAGGATCGCGGCGATCGCAAGCAGGGTCACGGCGCCAAGCGACCATCCGCGAGCGCGGGCCATGAGCTGCAAGGCAGGCGCCAACAAGGCGAAAGTCACTGCGGCGAGAAATCCGACAACGAAGGACATTCGTGGCCGCTCACCCAAGGCCCGTCGACAGACGAACGAATTTGACGAGACGCGCGACCGCCACCCCCTTGGCCGTCGGAGCCAGCCTGCCGTCGGCCGTGATCACCATCCCCGCGCCGACCAGGAGCTTCAGGCGGTTGTGCGTGAAGGTGCCGAGATCTCCGCCCTGCATGTAGGCTACGGCCCATTGCTCCAGGGTGAGGGGACGCCCGGCTTTAACGAGTGCCGTGAGCAGCGTCAGCGTAAAGCCCCAGGCCAGCAGGCTGAACAGGATGTAGAAAAACATCATCGCGGTCGCGAGCAGGAACAGGCCGCCAAGCACGTCGTCATAACGGCGCTGACCGGGAAGCGCGAGACAGGCGATCGCGTAAAGGGCCAAGACGGTGATGCAGCCTAGCCGGAAGCGGCGGCCGGATCCGCCGGTGGCGGCGATGCGCGCGTAGCACAGCAACAGCAGCGGCAGCGCGACACTGAGACCAATCGCAGCGGCTTGCGCCGGGCCTGGGAGCATGTTCATTGCGGAAAATCGTCCCGGACGCCTCTCTGGCCCAGCCAGAGCGAAAGTCTATAAAAGGTCGCATTTTTCCGGTCAAGGGAGCCCATCCTCCCGCCTTGCGGACGTCACGTGGGCGTGCGAATCCTGCCGGCGATGCCGTTCCTCCGTCCGAGATGTCTCCATTGCTGCGTGCGATAGTCGTCCTCCTCGTGGTGCTATTGGCTGCGCATGCGCCGATGCTCCTCAACGACGGTCTCTTCATGGACGACTGGCTGGTGCTCAAGCCGCGTCCCGACTATTTCATCAACATCGATTTCCTGCTGAACGGCGCCGGTCATCCGATCTTTTACAGCTACGACACGTTCGCGAACTGGACGGGCGCCCCCGTTGTCGTGATGGTCTCGCTGGCGATTGCTGGAATTGTCTTCGGCGCAATATCGCTCGCCCTGACCGCAACGCGTCTCGGTCTGCTCGACCGCGCCGAGGCAGTCGGTTTCGCGCTGATCGTCTGGACATATCCCGGCTATCAGCTGTGGGCGGGCAAGGCGAACGCGGTCTACGTCTTCAGCTTCGGATTGCTGTTCATCGGCGCATGGCTGTTGACGCTGGCTTTCAGCGCCCGCGGCCTGCGGCGCGTGCTGCTTCGCGTGGCCTGTGCGCTCGTGTTCCTGCTGGGCTTCGCGCTCAACTCGACGATCGTGCTCTATGCCTTCGTGCTGCTTGGTCTGTTCGTTGCGATATGGCAGGGCGGAAAGGCCACGGACGGTTTGGTTCGCCGCACATGGCTCGCATCCTGGCGCTGCGCCGTGGGTTATCCGGAATTGATCCTGCTTCCTCTGATCTACTGGGGCACGCTCAATATCTGGTTCAAGCGGATCGGCGTGTACGCGCAGCACTATGATGCCCATTTCCCGACGCTCGGCGAGTTGGTGAAGGGATGGTTGGCATTCTTCATCACCGGCTACAGGGACGTCCTGGCCCACGCATTGCGCGCGGCGATCGCCGTCCCGGGGCTGTTCATTTTGGCGGCGGTGCTCGTCGGCATCGTCTTGCTGCTGCTGCGCGCCGACATGAAGCCGACCACGTCCAGACTTGCGATCGCCTTGCCGCTCGTGCTCGCCGTGGTCTTGTTCCTCGCATTGTCGTCGCCCTATCTGATCGCCGGCCTGCGGCCGTCGTCCACGCATTTCTACGAGAGCCGACATCTGCTGATGTTCGGTGTGCCTGCGGCGCTGGGGTTTCTCGCATTCAAGCGGCTGGCCGAACGTTGGACCAGTCCCAGCACCGCCTTTGCAGCCATATTTGGATCGGGCCTGATCATGTCGATCGGCATGCTGTGGAGCGACTACGTCTTCATGCAGGCGAGAACGCTGAAGCAGGAGGCCCTGACGCGCAGCCTTGCCGGCCGCGCCCAGCCCGCGGCGACGGTCTATGCGCTCGATGATGGCTTTTTCGACTACCCCTCACGGCATGTGCCGTTCGGCCTCGCCGAGGTCACCGGCATGCTGCGCCTTGCCTGGGGCAATCAGCCGTTCTTCGGATTTGCACTGCGGGCCGAGCGGCCCGACATCCTGCGGGGAATGGACGAGGCGCGGACGGCTCCGGGAAGCGCATTCCATCATTTCGATCCGACGGGGCCGCAGGCGACGATTTCGTTCCAGCCGGGCCCGGTGGCCGCACCGAACCAGACCTTGGTGCGGAAGTACTATGCGTGCCGGTTCCTGGCGCGCTGCGATGTTGGGGAGTTCCTGGCTCAACTTGCGCAGGTGACGATCAAGCTCGGGCCCATCGCGGGTGTCCTGCCGCTCGAGGGCGCAAGCAAGGATGCCGCGCCTAACCGCTAGCCCGCTGTTTCCAAACCGTCTCCGCAAGCGCGATGTCGGTCACTGAATCCGCGCCGGAGGCCAAGGGGACGCCTCGCGCGGCGACGTCGGAAACGAAGGCGTCCGCCTGGCGCCGAAATGCCCAGCTCTTTTCGCCCGTCAGCCGAGTGCTCTGACCATCGTGATCGATAGTGACCTCCGCCTCTTGCTCGGCGAAAGGTGGCGGCAATTCCAGGGTCACCGCGCCGCGCTCGAAATCGATCGTCAGCCCCTCGCGCCAGCTGCCCTCGGAGCCGTTCACGAGATCCAGCGTGCAGGCGATGCCGTCGAAGTCGAGCGTGATGCGCGCGGCTCCCGAAATCTCGATCGCGCTTTCGGCGACCGTCGGCGACGATCCGAGCAGGTAACGCGCCAGATTGATGATATGGCTGAAGACGTTCAGAAAATTATCGTAGCCGGGACGCATCGCGCGCGGCATCCAGTCGGGACCATCCTGCCAGAGTTCGATCCCGTCCGGTCGCGCTTCGCCGGTCATCACGAAATTGTCGTGCGACCGGCCCGTGTCGCCGCCGAAGCACCAGCCTTTTGCCCGGACGATGCGTCCGAGCGACCGGTCTTCGCGCAAGCGCGTCAGCACCTGCAGCGCCCTTGCCACACCGGCATCGTGACGTTTCATGTAGCCGACGCTGTAGACGAGTTTTTGCCGCCGCGCGGCTTCGACCAGCGAAATGGCCTGGGCCGTCGTGTAGGCCATCGGCTTTTCCGACAGCACGTGCCGCCCGCTGTTCAACGCGTCCAGGACGATCGGGCCGGTGGCACGACGCTTCGTCACGACGACGACGGCGGACACCGCACTGTCCGCAAGTAGCTCCCGGTGCGTGCCGTAAACCTGGGGGATGCCGAACTTCTGCGCCGCGGCGGCAGCGAGGTCCGGCCGGAGATCGGCGATCGCGACGACGCGGCAGGCGGGATTGGCAGCGAAATTGGCGAGGTGGCACATCTGGCCGACCATGCCCGTTCCGATGATGCCAATGCCTGGCTTCACTGGCTAAGATCCTTTAGCGCTTCCGGATCACGAGGAAATGCGCCGGCTGTCCCCACGTGTTGATGAAGGCCGGATCCGCCTGGGTGAGGGCGGTGACTGCGGACGCGTCCCGTCGCCCGATCGCGCCAAAGATGCGATGGAAGCTGTCGAGCGTCGCGATGATGGCTTCGATGTCAGCGGCATCGTCGGCGAGAACGTCTGTGGTCCGGATTGTCTCGCGCAGCGACGCAAGGCCCGCGATCACGCGCGGCAGGCTCTCGCCAAAGGGATCGTCGATCATACCATCGACGTCGAGCACGAGCGCCTCGATCGATGCCGAGATCGCCTGCACGGCATCGGCCTTGCCGACCAGATAGAGCTTTCGTCCGCCGAGGAAGCTCAGGCGGCTGCGGTCGAGATGGCGCGTCGCGCGGTGCAGCTTCTCATCGCCGGACAGGACTTTCTTGTGCCAGTAGATGTCGAGGCTGTCGCGGTAGGCCGGCCATGCCGAATGAACGTCGAACCCCTGTTGATGCGCCGCCGCGCACAACGTGGCCGCGTCGAGAAAGTAGCGATGCCGGACGAACGGATTTTCCAGCACGTCCATCAGCCAGGATTCGAAGCTGCGGGTGTGCGGAATGCTGTCCCACTTCGCCTCGAAAAGCAGCTTCGCGGTTTCGAGCGGGGCGCGACCGGTCAATGCCTTGCCGGCCGCATGGATCGCCTTGAGCGCGAGCTCGAAGAAGCCGCCATAGCGCTCGTAATAGGATACGACGGCGTAACCGTCCGGATTGAGCAGCCGATGGAAGATGCCGAGCCATTTTTCGCTCGGCTGCACCGTGTAGATGAAGCCCTCGGCATCGATGATGTCGAAGCGGCGATCGCTGCTGAAGCCCTCGACGTCGGCGAGTGCGAGCTCGCGGAGACGTTGGGTCAGACCGAAATGTGCAAAGTAGGCCTGGATCTTCGGGTGTGCATGCCGGTTCGGCTCGGCGAGCGTCATGTTCGCGCCCCAACCGGCAAACACCAGCGCGTTCTCGCCGGAATCGGGACCGAATTCGAGCACATCGGCATCGCGGAACAGCCGCGGCGGCAGCACCAGCTTGTCCGAGAACAGCTCGCGCCGCTGGCTGGCATAGGCCTCGAGCTCGGTGGACGATTTGAAATTCCCGAACGTCGGCAGAACATCCTGACGTTCGTAATAGTTGAAGAGCTTGTCCTCAGCCATGCCGCGACCCTGCGGCCGCCTCGAGACGATCGAGCTCGCTCCAGATGTCGTTCGGCGCGAAGATCGAAACGATCTGCAGCGGACGCTTCACGCTCTCGCGCAGCCGGCTGCTGACCTTGGCCTCGTTCTCCTCGTTCACGGCCAGGAGACAGACGAGCGGACCCGACTTGCCGGCGAGATCCTCGGGCGAGCGGATCGGAATGCCGGTGCCGGGCAGGAACAGCCCCTGGCGCTCCTTCTGGTCGTCGACCGAGAGGTCGACGAGATCCGCCAGCTCGTGGGCGTTGGTGAAGGTGCAGGCGCGGCAGCCGGCGCCGTAGATGGCAATCTCGGCGCCGTTGGCGCGGGCCTTCGCGAGAATCGGGCGGAGACGCGCGCCATACTCTCTTGCGCGCTGACCGAATTTCTCGCCGACGCCGGACGGCGCGGGCGGCGGCGTCACGGTGCCCTTGGCACGGCGGGCCGCGATCGCGAGGCTGCCGCCGCTGAAATTGTATTTCTTGACGGACACCGCCTCGAAGCCGTGGCGCGCCAGCAGCGTGAGCAGGGTCGGTTCGGTGAAATAGCTGACATGCTCCTCCCAGAGAACGGAGAGGTCGCCCACTGCCGAGCCGGGTGCGAAATCCGGCACGTCGATGAACAGCAGCCCGTCGTCGCTGAGCGCGATCTTGACGCAGTCGAAGAAGTTCTCGAAATCGACGATGTGCTCCAGCACCTGGCGAGATATGACGAGATCGAACTTGCCGGACTGAGCGACAGCATCGTGGGCCATCTCCGGGCTGAGCATGTCGGCATAGACCTTGATGCCGCGCTCGCGGGCGATCTTGCCCGACACCGGATTGGGTTCGACGCCGACCATGACCTTGGTGCCGCGCTCGCGCAGCTTGTCCATGAACAGGCCGTCGTTGCATCCGATCTCGAACACGGACTGGTGCTTGGAGAATTTCGCGATGGTGTCGAGCTCGTCCGCCTGATGCGGCTCCGGCTTCCAGCTGCTGAAATTGTAGTTGAACTGGCGGTACAGAATGTCGGGATCGATCGGTTTGACGATCTGGGGCAGGCCGCAATCGCCGCAAGCCAGCACCTCGAACGGATATCGTTCATCCTGCTCGTTTCGGCTGTGCCGAAGCCGATGCGCAATCGGCATCAGTCCGAGGTCGATGACCGGACGCAGGTTGGTCGAATGGCAAAGGCGGCAATGGTCGGTCACGGCTTTAACTCTTTGCGGGAAAACACGGGAACATCGGCGCCCCAGGCGATACGCGGCAGTTGAAGCCTATATAGCGCCGCAGGCCGTGCCACAATTCTTAAGTTGCGCCGGGCGGGCTATTCACAAGCCTGGCGACACCCTCGAGCTGGTACCCCGTGGCCTTCGTTTACGGGCCTTCCTCTTGCCGAGATGGACGGAACCGGTGCGAAGCACAACCTAGTGGCAGGTCATGAGCTGACCGAGGACCGTGACGTCCGCTCGTTGGCCGTTGGGAGACAGACGGTGCTTCACCACCTCGAACGGCTCGATCCCGTAGGCCTGCCGGTAGATGTCTTTCGATCTCGTCCGGAGCGCAGAAATGCCGGCCTCGGCCTCGGGACTCAAGGTTTGACCGCCATCCCTCCACGTCAGCATCCAGTAGTTCGGGGTCTCGCTATGAAGGGCGAACCGCTTCTCCAGCTCGGCGCTCTGAAAGAGGTCGGAGAAACCGTTGAGCCAGAAATCGCAATTCTGCTTCTGAACATAGAACAGCTTGACCCCGAGCGATCGAAGAGTGGCTTCGGCTGTATCGGCGGTCCCAAGTGCGATCTTGCTGAAGTTGCGCGCGACATCGCTCTGATAGGTGTGGATGACCTTGCCTCGCGTGAGCAGCGGCGAGAAATAGCAGGGCACCATTGCGCGGTAGCCGTTCAGCGCGAGAATCCGATCGGAGCCCGTCGATTGCTGCAGTTCGTCACAGCGCTGCCAGTTCAGGCTGACACGCGGCATCTCGATGAGAGAGCGCCCGCGGGCCGCAAAGGCGATGGCTCCGTCGTCCCTGAAGCTCTGCCAGGGATACGAGGTCGTCATCCAGGCGCAGGCGGCGAGCAGCGCCAAAACGGCGACATTGGGTGCAAAGCGCCCGACGAACACGGTCGGGGCCAGCCACCGCACGATGACGAGCCCCCAGAAGGCGATCGCGGCGGCTGCGAGCGGGAAGAGCGCATTGACGTGAATGGATAGCCTGATCAGGCTCGGAATGTTCAGCGTCATGTCCAGCAGCCGCACGCTGGCGACGTAGGCGATCACGATGAAAAGTCCCGCAACACTGGGCAGTGTCCGCTTTTTCATGAAGTCGGAGCGATCCGGAAACAACTTCGAATCGAGGAAAGAGATCGCACAAGTCGTCGCCGCGATGAGTGTTGCAACCAGGAGAACGGACTTGGCTTGCCTGATGAAGGCGACCACTCCCGCCTTGCTGAGGAAGTCGCTGACCTCCAGCGACTGCGCCAGCACGAAGAAATCAAGAATTTCCAGGCTGCCGAACTGCGAGAAACGCTCGACTGATGCGATTTTTCGAAAGAGCGCGTACGGATTGGTTGCTGGGATTCCGAGATAAAAATAATTGATGGAGAAGGCCAGGATGCACCCGCCAACCGCTCCCAATCCGAGCAACAGGCTGGTGACGAGGCCAGATCGGTCTCGCTGAAGGACCTTGGTGAATACGCCCAGCGACGAAATCAAGAACACGAACGCTGCATAGAGCGGATAGGAGGCGGCGACGGCAAGGCCGCAAATGCCGGCGGCAAGCCGGTCGCGAGCTTGGGACGATCGAATGACGACCAGCAGGAAATAGACGAAGAATGCCGCCGTCTGAAGATGGTACTTGCCGAACTCCATGATGTAGAGGCCAGCCTTGACGCTCGGCATCGTGCGGGGCCACGCAAGCCCGAGGATCGCCAAACCGAGGGCTATTGGAATCGCGGCGTCTTCCCAGCGGCGTCCGAGAGCTTGCAACGGCAGAATGAGGCGGGCGAGCTCGAAAATGACCGCGCCGATCCCGACGAAGTAGAGAAACGAAACGATCTGGGCGACATGGGGCGGCAGGAACGTCGCCAACAACAGATGCAGCCCGTTGCCGTGGCCGATCTCGAAGTCGGAGAAGATGGGATTGTCGGCGGCAAGCCAGATGCTGTGATTTCTCGCAACCTCCGCAAGATACGGGGCGTAGAGCTGCTGAACGTCGGTCGAAATCACGTCCGGTATGACGGCGCGATCGAGGAACACCGTCGCCAGGAGCCAAAGGCCCATCAGCGACGTTGCGGCCAGCGGCAGGGTCACCGCGAGTTTCCGCGGCTTTCCGAAGCTGCGGCTGTCCCACAGCAGCAGCACGGCCGCAAATCCGACAACGATCTGCGGGTACAGGATCGAAAGAGCGCCGAGGCCAACTCCCGTCAAGATGAGCGCGGCCGCGCCGACGAAGAACTCATCGACGCGCTGGGTGGGCTCGTGCTTGATCAGCGAGAATGCCAGGCGTCCGGTCGCCATGATGAGCCAGCCGAGATACGCCGTCAGGACGATCCAGGCGAGGACGTAAAATCGAGTCGTCCAGCCGCCGTCGAACAGCAGGGTACGGTAGGTGCCGGTTCGGTTCACGAACCAGATGGAAAGTGCCGCCGGCACGAAGATGAGGATGCGGGGCCACCACGTTTCGATGATGGCGCGCAAACGCACCTCGCCAACCGTCATCGTTTGATCTTGTACAGGGTTGCTCATGCTACCGGCGCTGCGTCAGTTCGTTCGGCGATGGCCCGCGCCTGGTCGGGGCTGAAGCTGGTGCGCTCGGGCGCGATCAGCCATACCAGCCCGCCGAACAGGCCGACGATCAGGCCGCCAAGCCCCAGCAAAACCGATATTGCGAGCGCCTTGTCGGATGCGATTCCAGCAAGACCAAGCGCAGCGACCATCGCACCTTCGCGCACACCCCAGCCTCCGATCGAGATGGGGACCGCGGAAGACAGGATGACGAGCGGGACCAGCACGAAGGCGTCAAGTGCGGAGAGGGGCGCCTCCAGTCCGATCGCGAGGACATAGCAGGTCGCAACGGTGATCAGGTGGACGACAATGGCTGATACGATCAACATTGCCCGCCCTCCGGCCGCCAGCAACGGAGCCCTGACCAGCATCGCGAATTGCACGATCCTGGCCGGCACGGCCGCGATCAAGCGTGGCGGCCACCGGTCCAGCGTCGCCATGGCGATTGCGCCGAGGCATGCAGCCGCCAAAACGGTCACGATCGCGAAAAGGAGTGAGTTGTCGTGGACACGAGGCAGCAGGAACGGGATTCCCGCCAGGACGATGAGACCGAGCGCCAGCAGAGCCAGGAAACGATCGGCCACGATGCTGCCGATCGTCTGCGACCATTGCACGCCATTCCGCCGCAGCATCCAGATCCGGACCGCGTCGCCGCCTGCGGGCAGCACCTGATTGAAGAAGGTGCTGATGATGAGAATGCGCCAGCCGGCCAGCCATCCCAGGGGGACGCTCATGGCGCGGAGGATCAGGATCCAGCGGTGGCAGAGAACGAAGGTCTGGGCGAACAGCAGCAACACCGCAAGCGCGAGCATGTTCAAGTTGACCGCGAGAAGATCGGCTTTCAGTGACGACAAGTCCTGGCTGCGCAAGAGCAATACCAGGATCCCGATCGACACCGCGAACTTGACCAGGGTAACCAGTGCTTTTGCAGGCGGCTTCATCGTCTGGTTTCGTCCTCGATCATTCACGGCGGGATCGTCGAGCAGCGAGTGTGGTCGAAATTTATTGTCTCGCCAGATGCTCCGCGGCGAGCGCGCCAATCCGTGTGACGTAGCGTTGGACCTCGGCAGCGTCGCCGCCATCGGGGGCCCAGTCAGGAAATGCCGTGCGTGAGGGATCAAACGGGCCGGCGGTGGTTTCGTGAAACACCAGCCATTCCGAGGTGATCAGGATCGAGTGGAAGACCTTTTCGGGCATCCGATAATAGCAGCGCTTGCCCTGGCCGTAGGGCGCCATCTCGAGTACGTCGCGAATGCGGCCGTCATCCTCGAAGATCACGACCTGCGCAGTGCCCTCGATCACGTGAAACGATTCAGGTTTGCCAAAATGCTTATGCGGCCGGACATAGGCCTCGCGATGATGCACGATCAGCATCTCGTGCAGGCTGGACGCGGGATCGGGGTGCGTGCACAGCCGGCTGCGCAGACGCGGGTTGCCGGCGGCGATGCGTTTCAGCTCCGTGATCGTGGCGTCATCCACCGTGACGATGGCGTCGTCCGAGTAATACACTTCCGGATTCTGCGCGCGTAGCGACGTCGACCGGCGCAGGCCGGCTTCATTCGAAGAAGATGAACCCATGGTCGCCCCGATAGCCGCATTTGTCGTAGATCCACGCCCAGGTTTCCGGGCCGTGGAAGCTCAGGCAGGTGAGCTGCCAGTAGAGGAGGTTCGCCTTCTCGCGCTCGTTGCGGAATGATTCCACCATCAGATATTTCGAGGCGCCGCGCCCGACCCGCTCGATCTCACGCACTGAACGGAACACGTCTTCGAGCGGCAGGTTGTGCAGCACGCCGAGCGACACCACGAGATCGAAGCTGTGATCGGGGTAGGGGAGCTCGACGGCGCTGCCGACCTTCAGCAGCGGCCGCACCTCCTCCTTGGCATTGGCGATGCCGTAGTCGGAGATGTCGATGCCGGCGATCGTGAGGTCGGGGACGAGCTGGGTGAACTCGTAGAGCAAATAGCCCTTGCCGCAGCCGACGTCGAGCACGCTCATGCCGGGCTTGATGCCGTAGCGATCGATCAGGGTCTGGGCGAGCGGGCGCCAGCGTCCGTCATAACGATAGCCGCCATAGCCGTAGCGCCGGTCGCCGTCCCAGTAGTCGCGTCCCCATTGCCGCGCGACGGTGGCGGATTCCGCCTTGTCATGCTCAACCACGCGCTGAACGTAGTTCCGCCTGGTCGATGCGTGCATCGGTTGGAGCAGGTTGATCTCACTCATGGGGCCCAACCGGTCCGCGGCATCGTCACAGGATCGTGGCGTATTTATTGACCAGCAGAATGTCCTCGACGGCCTGGATGTCTTTCTGCGACGACAGCGTGATCTCCTCGACGGCGGCGTGGAGATCACAGCCCTCGCGCAGCACGCGGTCGTAGATCTCCCGTCGCCGTGCCTCGTCGGGCGGCAGCATGAAGATGCTGTAGAGGATCAGGCCGTTCAGGCGGGGCAACTCGTCCAGGATGTCCTCGAGCACCATGTAACTGCCGGGCATGATGTGCTCGACGGCGCTCAGCAGAAATTGCAGGTTCTTCCGCCGCGCGTAGTCGCGGATCACGATGTTCTGGACGTGCTGCGGGGTGCGGCTGCCGTTCAGCGGCCGCGCGCCGATGTAGCCGCGATGGCCGGCTCGCTCAGCCATGGAAGCCTCCCGGCAGCTTGTATTGCATGCCGACCCGCGTCGCCGGGCGCAGCAGGATCGGCTCGAAGAACTCGCCGAAGCGCTTGTCGGCGTAGGGCGACATGATGCTCTTGAACCGGCAGTTCATGCTCCAGCGCGTGCCGGGCTCTTCGTTGACGCGATTGCCGTGCATCAGGGTCTGGTTGAACAGCATCACGTGACCGTAGGGAATCTCGATGAAGGTCGCGTGCGGCTTGATCGTCTTGTACAGCTCCTCGGCGCTGCGCAGGCTTGCCATCCGGTCCTGCATGTCGCCGTTGAGCGACGGCGGCAGCAGATACATCGCCTTGGTGTGGTGGACGTCCACAAGCGGCACCCACACCACGACCTCGAACGGCGAGTCGCCCGACCAGACATCGGAATGGGTGGCGAGTAGCGAGGAATCGTCGCCGGGCATCTGGATGCTGAGATTGACGCGGCGCTGCATGCACAGCTCGTTGCCGACGATGGTCTCGATCGTCGAGCGCGCCAGGCGGAAATAGGTCGGCCGGAACCACGGCTCGGCGTTGAGGCCGTTGAAGACGTGCAGCCGCAGGCCGTTGAGATCGTCCACGCTCACCCGTGTGTGGATGCTGTCCAGCATCGCATAGGGATCATTGCTGTGCGGCAGCTTCAGATAGTCCGCCGCCAGCTCGGCGGCGCGCCGCTGGATGCGGTCGAGGCCAGCGCGATCATCGGCCGGCGTTGTGACGAAGCCGTTGTCGATGAAGCGCTGCGCCAGCGCCTGCTCATCGGCCTGCAGGAAGTCGGTATCCGTCATGCAAAATACTCCCGGGCGGTCGCGCAGATATAGCTGATATCGGCGGCCGACAGGAACTGGTTGATGGGAAGCGTGAGGATCTGATCCGCCTGCCGCTCGGTCACCGGGAACGCGCCGCGGCCTTGCCCCAGATGCGCCGCGGCAGGCTGCAAATGGATCGGGACCGGATAGTGGATCGCGGTCTCGATGCCCTTGTCGGCCAGATATTTCTGGAAGTCATTGCGGCGGTCGGTCTGCACCACGAATGTGTGGAAGGTGTTGAACTCGATGTTGCGGCAGGGCGGAATGAACAGAGGGAGTCCGGCAAGCTCGGCGCGGTATTGCGCGGCGTTGCGCCGCCGGCGTTCGATCACGGAGGGCAGGTGACGCAGGCGAATGCGCAGCACCTCGGCCTGCAGCGTGCCGAGCCGCGATACGATGCCCCACTCCTGGACGTCGCTGCGGTTGATGAGCCCGTGATTGCGAAGGCGGCGGATGCGTGCGGCCATCTCGGCGTCGGCCGTGACGAGGAAGCCGGCATCGCCTGCGGCATTGAGATTCTTGAGCGGATGGGCGGAGAAGCAGCCGAACGTGCCGATGGTGCCGCTCATCCGGCCGTCATAGGTCGAGCCGACCGCCTGGGCGCTGTCCTCGATCACGGCGAGCGCGTTCTTGTCCGCGATCGCCATCAGCGGGGTCATGTCGGCCATGCGCCCGGTCAGGTGCACCGGCATGATCGCCTTGGTGCGCGACGTGACGGCGGCTTCGACCGCGGCGGGATCGATATTCTGGTCCGGCAGCACGTCCACAAACACAGGCGTGGCGCCGACCGCGATGATCGCGGCGGTCGATGCCACGAACGAATTCGGAGGCGTGATCACCTCGTCGCCGGGGCCGATGTCGAGCGCCCGCAAGGCGAGGATCAGCGCGTCGGTGCCGGAATTCAAAGTCACGACATGGGGCGAGCCGAGATAGGCGGACAATTCCTCCTCGAGCTTTCCGACCGCTGCGCCCCCGATGAAGTCGCCGCGGGAAAACACGCCCTCGACCGCCTGCATGATCTCGGCGCGCTCTTCCTCGAACTGGGCGGGAAGATTGACGTAACCGATGCGCCGGCGGCCGGTGTCAGCGTCCATGACAGAACTTCCTGACGGTCTCGATGACACGGTCCTGTTGTGCGCGCGTCAGATGCTGGTCGACGGGGAAGCTGATGACTTCCTTGGCGTGGCGGTCGGTGACCGGGAACGTGCCGGGCGCGTAGCCGAGATGCTTGAGGCCTTCCTGCTGATACAGCGGGATTGGATAATGGATCTTGGCCTCGATGCCGTTGTCCAGGCAGTATTGATAGAGCTCGTCGCGGCGTTCGGCGAACACCATGTAGAGATGGTAGACGTGCTTCACATTGGGCCGGCGCGGCGGGACGCGCAGGCCGGGCAGGCCGGCAAGGCCCGCGTCGTAATAGGCCGCGTTCTCGATCCGGCGCCGCGTGATCTCGCTGGTCTGGCCGATCAGCCAGTTGCCGACGACGGCCTGCAAGGAATCGAGCCGCGAATTGCAGCCGAGGATTGCGATCTCGTCGCGGTTCTTCATGCCGTGGTTGCGGATCAGGCGGAGCTTCTCGTTCATGCCGTCGTCATTGGTGACGACGACGCCCGCATCGCCCCAGACGTTGAGGTTCTTGAGCGGATGCAGCGAGAAGCCGGCCGCGATGCCGTGGGTGCCGGAGCGCTTGCCCGCAAACTCCGACAGGATGCCCTGGCAGGCGTCCTCGACGACGGGGAGGTTATGGCGCTGGGCGATCGGCATCAGCTTGCCCATGTCGGTGACCTCGCCGGTCAGCTGAACCGGCATGATCGCCTTGGTCTTCCTGGTAATGGCGGCTTCGACCTGGTCGACGTTCATGCAGAAGGAATCGTCGCAGTCGACCAGCACCGGTGTGGCGCCGGTTTCCGCGATCGCACCGACGGTGGCGATGAAGGTGTTGGCGGCGGTGATGACCTCGTCGCCATGGCCGATGCCGAGCGCCTTGAGCGGCAGCTTGAGCGCGTCGGTGCCGGATCCGACGCCGATGGCGTGACGCACGCCGATCAGTTCGGCAAAGCGCTTCTCGAATTCGGCGACGGGCTTGCCAAGGGTGAAGTCACCGGTCGCAACCAGCCGGCCGATCTCGGCCAGGATCGGAGCGGGGTCGGAGAATTGCTCGAGCAGATAGGAATATCGAACGTCGTACATGTGACCCGTCAGGTGGAATGAAGTTGAGGAGCGGAGGTGCGCGACGCCGCGAGCGCGTGCTCGATCGAGGTCGCGATAGCGTTGGGCGCGAGGCCGTGCTTCTTCAGCAGCGAGTCCTGCGAGCCGTAATTGTGCATGAAGCGGTCCGGCAGCGACAGCCGCAGCATCGCGGGCAGGCCGGAGCCGAGCTTGTCGATCAGCGTCTCCGCAACCGCGCTGCCGAGACCGCCGGAGGGCACGTGCTCCTCCAGCGTTGCCACGAGCTTGATGCCGCGGATCGCCTGCAGCAGGGCTTCGGTGTCGAGCGGCTTCACCGTATGCATGTGCAGGATGCCGGCGCGAACGCCTTGCGCGGCCAGCAGGTCGGCTGCGGCGATGGCGCGCTGGAGCATGATGCCGGTTGTCACCATGAGGACGTCGCCCGGCGGCCGCATCAGGATGGCCTTGCCGATCTCAAAACCGTGCTCGGCCTTCGAGACGACGGCGTCGCCGCCCTTGCCGAGCCGTATGTAGATCGGTCCGGTCCAGTCGAGCGTCTTGTCCATCATGCGCGCGGCCTCGTCGGCGTCGCACGGGCAGACCACCGTCATGTTCGGCAGCGCCCGCATGATGGCGATGTCCTCGATCGCCTGGTGGGTGGGGCCGAGCGGCGCGTAGACCAGACCGCCGCCATTGGCGATCAGTCGCACCGGCAGATTGTGCAGGCAGAGATCGACGGCCACCTGCTCGTAGCAGCGGCGGGTGAGGAATGTCGCGATGGTGTTGACGTAGGGCACGAAGCCCTCCATCGCCAGGCCAGCCGACATGCCGATGATGTGCGCTTCCGAAATGCCCTCGATCAGATGGCGCTTGGGAAACTCCTTGCTCATCGCACGCAGCGTGCCGGCGCCGGGATCGGAGCCGATGTAAAGCACACGCTCGTCGCGCGCGGCGAGCTTGTGGACCATGTTCATCGCGGTGTTGCGCATGGGGAGCCGATCAAAAATCGCCGACGGCGACGCGGATGGCGTCGAGCTCGCTGTCGGACAGCTTGTTCTTGTGATGCCAATCGGCGTTGGATTCCGCGGCCGGCAGACCCTTGCCCTTGACGGTATGGCAGATGATCGCGGTGGGCTTGCCCGGAACGGCGGGGACCTGCTTCAGGACAGTGCGCAGGGCGCCGACGTCGTGGCCGTTGAGCTCCTGCACGGCAAAGCCGAAGCTGCGCCATTTGTCCGCGAGTGGCTCCAGCGGCAGGACGTAGTCGGTGGGCCCGTAGCTCTGGAGCTTGTTGTAGTCGATCATCGCGACCAGGTTATCGAGCCCGTGCTTGGCCGCGCCCATCGCGGCCTCCCACACCGACCCCTCGTTGATCTCGCCGTCGCCGAGCAGGACAAAGGTCCGGTAATTGCGCTCGCGCATGCGGGCGGCGAGCGCAAGGCCGACGCCGATCGACAGGCCATGCCCGAGCGCGCCGGTCGATGCCTCGACGCCGGGCACCATGCCGTATTCGGGATGTCCGCCCAAGATACTGTCGGAGCCGCAAAAGCCGTCGAGCTCCGACAGCGGGAAGAAGCCGCGATCGGCGAGCAGCGCGTAGAGCGCGAGACAACCGTGTCCCTTGCTGAGGATGGCGCGGTCGCGTTCGGGATCGCGCGGGTTGTTCGGATCGATCCGCAGGATGTCGTCGTAGAGCACGCGGACCATTTCGATCAGCGACAGGGCCGGACCAACATGGCCGCGTCCGGCCGAACGGACAGAACCAAGGACCAGGCGGCGCAAATAGAGACTGCGCTCGTCCAGCGTGCAGGTGAGGGCGGCTTCAGCGTGGGGTGAGATCTGGATCACGTTGGCAAATCGTTTGATGAAGCCGGCGTGCTTTGTCGAGCTGACCGGCAAGGCGGACCGTCAGATCGCCACCTTGCGCAGCCAAGGCGCGCCGGGAGCGGCTTTCGGGCAAATAAGCATTCAGGACAATCAGGCACCAAATCGCCCCGAACACAGGATACAGTACGTCACGGCGGATCGCAAACGCGTCATCCCTAGCCGCGAAGGCTTGCGTGAGCCGTTCGATGAGGCGATTCGCGCCTGTTGCGGGCAGATCGCTGCCGGGGTGGATCGCGGTATCGGACAGCAGTTTGACCGGATCGTCCCAGCCGAAATATTCGAAGTCGATGAAGCGCAGGCGGCCGTCTTCGCCGCGCAGCGCGTTGTGCAGTCCGAAGTCGGACGGGCTCAATGCGCGATGCGCGGGCAAGAGGTCCGCTGCGGGATCCCGCCCCAGTTCCGCATAACGCTGGCGGAGCCTTCGGATGGCGACGGCCGTGCTGGGAACCAGGCTGCCGTCGATGAACGTACGCAGCTCCGGATGATCGTCGGAGGCCCGCCTCAGTCCGTCGAGGCGCTGCTCGTACTGGGCGATGGCTTCCTCGGGCGAGAAGATGCTGGCTGACGCGTTCCGCAAGGTCTGCGCACCTTCGGCGTCGCGCAGCTTCTGCAATTCGATCAGAAAATCGGCCAGCTGGTCGGCGTCGTCGCCCTGGGGATGCAGCACCGCCGCGTCACCGTCGAACCATTGATACAGCGCGCAAAACGCATCGGCGTCCTTTGCGATCGGCCGTGGCGTCGACGCGATGCCGTGGCGCGACAGGAACGTGAGCGCGTCATATTCCTGTCCCAGCCGATCGCGCCCGTCCGACGGATAGTGCTTGAGGGCGAGGGGCGGTCCTTCCGCCATCTCCAGCCGAAACACCCTGTTGTTGCCGCCGGACCGCGCCGGCTGGGCTGCCGCGACCGTTGTTCCGGCAAGGCGGCTGCCGATCGAGATCGCATCCGCTGCGCTGATGTCCGGCTCGCTCATGCCGCAAACACCTCGTCGCGGATGCCGGCCCATGTCGCGATCGGCTTGCAATGTTCGGGGTGCGGGGACTGCGAACGCGTGAACAGGATCGATCGCGTGCCCTTCGGGAAATGCGGCTGCTCGAAGACCTCGACGAGATCGTCGATGAAGATGTCCAGCTCCAGGCTCGCGAGCCTGTCGACCTTGGCGGCCATCGTGTCCTCGAAATAAACATCGCCGCTGGCCACCGCCGCCGCAGCAGCGTCGATGAGGCCGGCGCCACGCAGCCAGCCGCGTGCGGCTTCGCGCAGGTCGGTATGGTCGGGGTCCTGATGACCGTATCTGGTCTTGTGGCTGACGATGCACACCTTGGCGCCGGCCTGTCTGCACGCCGCGAGGAATTCCCGCACGCCCGGATAGATCTCGGCGCCGCCAATGCCCTTGCCGTAGACGAAGCCTTGCAGGCCTTGCCAGGCGAGCTCGCCACCCGTGCGGGACCGCAGATAATCCCGCACATCGTTCTTCAGCCCAACCCAGCCCTCCGGCACCAGGCCACGCTGGTGCGCGACGGCGGCAAAGACCTTATCGTAGCAGATGATCGTGTTGTCGAAATCGATGCCGATCCGCACGCCGCTCACTTCAGGCTGATGTTCTGCATCATCTTGATGTTGAAATACCGGGGATCGTTGAGCGAGTTCGGCAGGCGGCCGGACCTGAAGGCGTCCACGAGGCCGGACACGGCCTGCTCGATCGTGTGCGTCGGTGCAAATCCGAGCTCGCGGCGAATCTTCTCCGAGGAGACGTGGTAGGAGCGCAGATCGTCGGTCGGCTCGACGGCCACGTCGACGTTGTTTCCGACCACCGATTTGACGATGTCGGCGATCTTCATCAGCGAGTGGTTCTCGTAGCCGATATTGTAGGTCTTGCCGTCGATCTTCGCATCATCCTGCTGCAGCAGGAACAGATAGGCCGCCGACATGTCCTCGATGTGCAGGTTGGGCCGCTTCTGCGTTCCGCCGAACACGCGGATGCGGCCGGTGTTGACCGCGAGGTTGGTCAGGATGTTGACGACGACGTCGAGGCGCTGCCGCGGTGCGTAGCCGCAGACGGTGGCAGGACGGACCGTGCAGGTGACGAAGCCGGACGCGGCCTCTTCGGCAAGATCGGTCTCGCACATCGCCTTGAACTTGGAGTAGTCCGTGAGCGGCTCGCAGGACAGTTCCTCGGTCACCTCGGCCTCGTCCTTGATGCCGTAGACGCTCGACGAGGAGGCATAGATGAAGCGCTTGACGCCGGCCTTCTTCGCGGCGCGCACCATTGGACGGAAGCAGTCGTAGTTGATGGACTTGCCGAGTCCAGGATCGAGCTCGAACGAGGGGTCGTTGGAGATGCAGGCGAGGTGGATCACCGCATTGTTGCCGCGCAGGGCCTCGTTGATCGCGGCCTCATCGCGGATGTCGCCCTTGATCAGGCGAAGGTTCGGATTGTTGCGAACCGCGTCGAAGACGGATTCGCCATACATGAACAGGTCGAGCACCGTGACCTTGTGGCCCGCTGCCAGCAACTGGGGAACCAGCACGCTGCCGACATAGCCGGCGCCACCGGTGACCATCACGTTCCATTTCTGATCAATCACTGCCGTTCTCCAGATTTCCCGCTCGCGTTACTTCAATAGCGCGGTGACGAATTTGACCAAGGGCGCCTTTTCGACCGAGTTGCGGTGACCGACGATGCCGACCTTGATCGCGCCCGCCGCGTTGCCGATGAAGGCGACGTCCTCGATATTGCCGCCGGCCGCCACCAGCGGCGCCGTGATCGTCAGGAAGGCATCGCCGGCGCCGACCGTGTCGACGACGGTCTTGGTGAAAGCGGGCACGCGCGCGACGCCGGTCTTGGACGAGAAGGGGTAGCAGCCGAAGGAGCCGTGCGTGATGATCATGTTGTCGCAATCGATCTTGCCGTGCAGGCGGTTCTCGATCACCGACGCGATGTCGCTGAACTTGTCGGTCGCGGCCAGACGCGCTTCCGGCGCGTCGATGCAGACGTAGTCGGCGCGCGGATATTTCGTGATGAGATTATAGCCGTGGTTGCCGCTGTTGCTCTGGGCGTTGACCGCCAGGAACTTGGAGTTCGCGATGAGCGTGTCGATGGTGCTGGACGCGATCATGCCGTGACCGAAATCTGTGACGATCACCACGTCCCCGCCACGAACGCGCTCGGCGGTGATTCGGTCGATCTCCTTGCGCTCGGCCTCGTCGAGCGGCGTGTCGTCCATGGTGTAGACTTCGAAGAGCTTGTGCAGATAGCCCATCTCGACGTACCGCAATTTGCGGGTCGTCGGTCGGCCCTGAATGCGGATCGGCGTCAGCGTGACATTCGGGCGGACATGCGCGCGAATGAACTCCTCGGGGTAGTCGTTGCCACCCAGCGTCGTGACGATCTCCACCGACTTGCAGAAGCTCGCCACGTGATTGGCCGCGGCAATGACGCCGCCGGCAAATTGCTCGCCATTCTTGAGCAGGGTGGCGACGATGTTCTCCTTCGAAGCCTTCCCGAGCGCCGTGACGTACTGGTATTCGTCGATGATGGTATCGCCGACCAGCACGACGTGCATGTCCTGGATATTGTCGATCAGCTTCAGCAGGCGTTCGGCGCCGCCGCCTTCGCGCACCTTCTGGAGGTAGTCGCGCAGGGGAGGATCGTAGATGTCGAAATAACGGTTCAGCAGGGATGACGAGCTGAACGTCACGTCGCGCGTGAAGACGATTCGTCCGCCATGACGTTCGACGGCCTCGCGCTCGGTGGCGATCTTGCCAGTGACGTCATCCTCGGGATTCTCGTAGTCCGAGCCCTTCACGTAGGTGTCGGGGCGCACGGCATCGAGGACCGGCTCGGCGCTGGAAGTGCGGTTGATGCCGACCCAGTCGACCGTGCCGAGCGCGGCTAGCATCTCGGCGCGCATGTTCTCCGGAAAGATCGGCCGTCCCGGGCCCTTGTTGACGAAACGATCGGCGGTGATGGTCACGATGACCACGTCGGCCTCGTTGCGCGCCGCCAGGATGTGCCGGACGTGGCCGAGATGCACCAGATCGAACACGCCGTGGCAGAGCGCGACGGTCTGGCCCTTGGCCTGCGCGGCGCGCGCAATCTCGCCCAGCTCCTCGATCGTCTTGATCTTGTCGTGCGGTGCCGGATGGCCGGTCAGCTTGTCTGTCGCAGCATTACCCATGTGGATTACCCAAAGCGCCGGCAGGTCTCAGATGGCCGGCCTGAAATGATCGACTCGCAGCAACGATATCCGGCGAGCCTGTTCAAGAGCTTGCCTTCTGCGGCGAGCCGTCGTCGTCACCGAGATATTTGAACCAGTCCTTGGTGGCGTCGGCGATCTTGTCGACCGTCCACAGCGGCGCGTCCTTGTACTGATCCATCGACTTCAGCATCGTCGCGACGCCGTCCTCGAATTTCACCTTCGGCGTCCAGTTCAGGACCCGCTTGATCTCTGTGATGTCGGCGTAGGTGCAATCGGGCTCGCCCGGTCGCTTGGGAATGTGGACCTTGTCGCCGCCGAGAAGCTCGACCAGCCTGTTGACGCTGTAGGTGTTGTCGGAGCCGACGTTGAATATCTCGTGCGAGATATCGGAGCGCGCAGCGGTCACGAAGGCGTCCGCGACGTCGCTGACGAAGGTGAAGTCGCGCGTCTGCTCGCCGTCGCCGACCACGGTGAAGGGCTTGCCGGCGAGCTTCTGCGCCATGAACACACCGAACACGGCGCCGTAGGTGCCGGTGGTGCGATGGCGCGGCCCATACACGTTGAACAGGCGTAGCGCGACCGCAGGCAGCTTGTAGACCTGGCACCAGTGCATGACGCACTGCTCGCCGAGATTCTTGGTAAGCGCGTAGGGATACATCGGCCGGATCTCGGCGCTCTCCGGCGTCGGATAGACGTCGGGAATGCCGTAGCAGGACGACGAGGCGGCGTAGACGAAGCGCTTGACGCCGGCGTGCCGCGCCGCTTCGAGAACGTTGACCGTGCCGTCGACATTGGCGCGATGATAGGGGATCGGCGACTCGATCGAAGGAACGATGTCAGCCAGCGCCGCGAGATGGAAGACCCAGTCGATACCGTGAAAATACGGCTTGATCGACTCGAGGTCAGTGACGTCGGCCCGCACGACCTTCAACTGGCTCGAACCGGCGTGTGCGGCCAGATTCTCGGGCCGTCCGATGACGAAATTATCGAGCGCGATGACCTCATGGCCGTCGTCGAGGAGACGATCGACGAGGTGACTTCCAATGAAACCGGCGCCGCCAGTAACGATGCATTTCATGAGGAACATCCGTGACGCGAATGCCCAGCGAAACAGGCCCGCCAATGTTGAGTGAAACCCGAAAGCCGACTACCAGCCGCTCGCTGACTTTGCAAGTATTATACCTTTGCAATCCTTGGTAATAGCCGGTATCACCCGGTCATGTTGCAATCGAGCCGCCAGCCCATGCCTGCCGAGTCCGTCGATCCCGATCACAAGGCTTTCCTCGACGATTACGTGGGACGCCTCCATCGCGCGACGGCAGTCGACGTCGGCGTTTTCGCCGCAATCTCCGCGACCCGTGCCACCTGGTTGCGCGCGCGCGAGCAGGGCGGTCGCGTCATCTTCATCGGTAATGGCGGCTCGGCCGGCATCGCCTCGCACCTGGCGATCGATCTGGCGAAGAACGCGTCGGTGCCTGCGCTCTGCTTCAGCGACGCGAGCATGATGTCGTGCCTCGCCAACGATTACGGCTTCGAGGACTGGATCGCGCACGCCGTGCGGCTGAGCGCACGCGCCGGCGACTGCCTCGTTGCGATCAGCTCGTCGGGGCGCTCGAAGAACATCCTCAACGCGGTTGCGCAGGCGCGGACGATGAAGCTCGACGTGGTCACGCTGTCGGGCATGAACGCGGACAATCCGCTGCGCAATCTCGGCGACGTCAATTTCTTCGTCGACAGCCGCAGCTACAACATCGTCGAGACCACGCACCAGTTCTGGATGATGGCCGCGATCGACCTCGTGATCGGTCGCGCGGAATATCCGGCATCCTGAGGCGGGCATCCGATGCAGTCGCGGTTCAAACAGGCGGCCCTGTTTTCGGTAAAGCTGCTGCTGTCGATTGCCGTGCTGGTCTACATCGCGCGCGGTCTCGATCTGCAGCGGTTGCGCAGCCATCTCGTCTCGGTCGATCCTTTGCTGTTCGTCCTGGCGCTGACGTTGATTTTCTTCCAGACCTTCGTGCTCAACGGCCGGTGGGAGCTGATCATGCGCGCGCTCGGCGTGTCGCTGGACTGGCTCGCGGGCTGGCGGATCCTCATGATCAGCCTCTGGTTCAATCAGGTGTTGCCGTCCTCGGTCGGCGGTGATGCGGTGCGGATGTGGCTGCTGCGCCAGCGCGGCGTGCAGTGGCCGGAGGCGGTCAAGGGCGTTGCGGCCGACCGTTTCACGGCGTTGATCGGGCTGATCGCGCTGATGGTGGCCGGATTGCCGTTCCTGTTGTCTCGCGTGTCCGATCAGGCCGCGATCCTGGCCATCGGCGGGCTGACGCTGGCCGGCGTCGCCGGCACCGTGGTTCTGTTGACGCTCGACCGTCTGCCCAAGCGCCTCATCGCCCATCCGGCGATCGCAAGCTTTGTCCGGTTCGGAGCGCTGGTCAGGTTTCTCCTCCTGCAGTCCGAACGCCGTGCTTTGCTGTTCGGATCGGCGTTGCTCATCCATCTCGTGACCGCGGCGGCCTGCTTCGCCCTGGCGCGCGGTGTCGGAGCAAAGCTCTCGGTGGTGGATGCCGGTATCCTGATTCCGCCCGTGGTGCTGTTGACGGCGGTCCCGATCTCGATCAGCGGCTGGGGTGTTCGCGAGGGGGCGATGGTCGCCTGCCTCGGTCTGGCGGGTGTCCCTTCCGAGGAAGCACTGTCGGTTTCGCTGCTGCTGGGCGCCATCAGCGTGATCATCGGGCTCGTCGGAGGCGCGATCTGGTTGGCAAGTCCGGAGCGCGGATCGTATTCAGCGGACAAGGCCGCCAAGGCGGCGGAGGAAGCCCCCAGCTACGACGGGCTGGGCAAGGAAGTCTCGAGCCACCCATGACTCGCTTGAGCCCGTTGCTGGCGGTCTGGTCTTCACGGGGTGGGATTGCCTCACCCGATCGCGTATCTCATTTTTCGGTTCCACGATGAAAAACCTGTTCTACGTCCGCCATACCTGCCGCCTCTGCCATTCGGACAAGCAGGAGCTTGTCGTCCCGATGGCAGGCATGCCGATCGGCACGCCCAACTTCCAGGTCCCGGACGCCAGCGTCGACGATCCCGTGTTCCGCGCTGCGGTGCCGATGGCGCTGCATCTGTGCAGGGATTGCGGCCATCTCCAGATTCTCCATGTCGGTAATCCCGAGATCCAGTACCGCAACTACGTCTACACCACCTCGCTCTCGCTCGGCCTGCGCGAGCACTTCGCGGGCTATGCCAACGACGTCGTCAGCCGCTTCGGTGTCGCGCCGGGCTCGCTGGTCGTCGAGCTCGGCAGCAACGATGGATCGCTGCTCGGCTTCTTCAAAGAGCGCGGCATGCGGGTGCTGGGTGTCGATCCCGCTGTGGACATCGCGAAGCGCGCGACCGCGGCGGGGATCGAGACCATCGGCGATTTCTTCACCGATGCCATCGGTCACCGCATCCTGCATAGCCACGGCGCGGCGAGCGTCGTGATCGCCAACAACATGATCGCCAATGTCGACAATCTCGATCCGCTGGTGATCGGGGTTCGCGACGTGCTCGCGCCGGACGGATTGTTCGTGTTCGAAACGCAATATGGCGTCGACGTCACCGAGAAGAACCTGCTCGACACCGTCTATCACGAGCATCTGTCGTATTTTAACATCAAGCCGCTGATCCGTTTCTTTGCCCGGCTCGGCATGGAGTTGATCGACGTCCAGCACATCTGGACCAAGGGTGGCTCGATCCGCGTGACCGTGCAGCGTGCCGGTGGCGCCAAGAAGCCGTCGGCTGAGGTCGCGCGCTTCGTCGCCGAGGAAGAGCGGCTGGGCGTCGATCAGCCGGCCTATTATGCGCCCTATGTGAAGCGGATCGCTGCGATCCGCGACGAGCTGGTCGCGATGGCTGATGCCGCTCATGCGCGCGGGCAGCTCGTCGCCGGCTACGGCGTCTCGGTCGGCACCACGACGCTGCTGCCGCAGTTCGGCCTGGAGAAAAAGATCGACTTCCTGGTCGACGACGATCCCAAGAAGGGGAACGTGATGGCCGGCCCGGGTTACGACATCCCGATCCTGCCGCCTGCCGCCCTTTATGAGCGCAAGCCGGCGTTCGTCGTCGTCTTCGCCTGGCGCTATGTCGACCCGATCCGGGCCAAGCACGCCCGCTACTTCGCCGAAGGCGGAAAGTTCGTGGTGCCGTTGCCTGGCATTTCCATGGTCGAGCGGGCAGACTGACCCGCGCAATAGGGCCGAGGCGGACGCTCCGGGGGAGCGTCTGGGAGGAACCGGACGGGCGCTGCGATTGCGCCCTGAAAGGTGGGTGGATAAGCCTTTGATCCGGCTGGGCTCTGCTCTAGCGCCCGGGAAGGTCGGCCGGTCCAGTCGGGCCCTCTATATCTTGACCTTTGGTCCTATCCGCAGTAGATACCCCGCACTCGCAGCCGGCCCGTTAGACGCGGATCTCCGGCGCGGCTTTGAAATCCCCGAACAATCGAGCCCGGTTTCCGGCTCATCCTTCGAGACAGAGGGCTGGGCCAACGGCGGCTGTTCGGATCCCTGAAATTCATTCGCGTCTGTCGACGGACGTTGGACATCAAAACGATGGCAGTCAGCCCGTTCAAGTTCTTGCAGGAAGTGCGCTCGGAGACCGCCAAGGTCACCTGGCCGACCCGCCGCGAGACCACGATCACCACCATCATGGTGTTCGTCATGGTCGCCGTGGCCTCGATCTTCTTCTTCGCCGCCGACCAGATCATCCGTGTCCTCATCACTTACCTTCTGGGCATTCACTGATGGCAACCGCAACCGCTCAATTGTCCGACAAGCGCTGGTACATCGTCCACGCCTACTCGAACTTCGAGAAGAAGGTCGCCGAATCGATCCGCGAGCAGGCCAAGCAGCGCGGGCTCGAGGAGCTGTTCGAGCTGGTGCTGGTTCCGACCGAGAAGGTCACCGAAGTGCGCCGCGGCCGCAAGATCGACGCCGAGCGCAAGTTCTTCCCCGGCTACGTGCTGGTGAAGATGAAGCTGACCGACGAAGCGTTTCATCTGATCAAGAACACGCCGAAGGTCACAGGCTTCCTCGGCGCTGAAAACAAGCCGATGCCGATCTCGGAATCCGAGGCCATGCGCATCCTGCACCAGGTGCAGGAGGGCGTGGAACGGCCGAAAGCGTCGGTGTCGTTCGAGATCGGCGAGAACGTGCGCGTGGCCGATGGCCCGTTCGCCTCGTTCTCGGGTGTCGTCGAGGAAATCGACGAGGCGCGCTCGCGCGTGAAGGTCGCGGTGTCGATCTTCGGCCGTGCCACGCCGGTCGAATTGGAATTCGGTCAGGTCGAGAAGGTCTGACCGGGTAGCGCGTGAAGTCGAAAAGCTTCGCGCAAAGAGAGGCCGTGGGAGGGAGAGGGCGGTTGCCAGCCGCATCCGACCCAGACCACGAACCTGAAACCGCCGGCGACAGCCGGCACAACAGGAGTGATACATGGCAAAGAAAGTGACCGGATACCTGAAGCTTCAGGTCCCGGCCGGTGCGGCGAATCCTTCGCCCCCGATCGGTCCCGCGCTCGGTCAGCGCGGTCTCAACATCATGGAGTTCTGCAAGGCGTTCAACGCGCAGACCCAGAAGGAAGAGAAGAACACCCCGATTCCCGTCGTGATCACGATCTACGCCGATCGTTCGTTCACGTTCGAGATGAAGACCCCCCCGATGTCCTTCTTCCTCAAGCAGGCCGCCAAGATCCAGTCCGGCTCGAAGGCGCCGGGCCGTGACAAGGCCGGCAAGGTGACCAAGGCGCAGGTGCGCGAGATCGCCGAGAAGAAGATGAAGGATCTCAATTGCGATTCCATCGAGTCGGCCATGAAGATGGTCGAGGGCTCTGCCCGTTCGATGGGCCTGGAAGTGGCGGGGTAAGCGGTCATGGCAATCGGAAAGCGTTTGAACAAAGCCCGCGAAGGTGTTGACCGCGAAAAGCTTTACCCGCTCGCGGACGCCATCAAGATGGTCAAGGAACGCGCGAAAGCGAAGTTCGACGAGACCATCGAGGTCGCGATCAATCTCGGCGTCGATCCGCGTCACGCCGACCAGATGGTCCGTGGCGTCGTGACCCTGCCGAACGGCACTGGCCGTACGCTCCGCGTCGGCGTGTTCGCCCGCGGCGCCAAGGCCGATGAGGCCAAGGCTGCGGGTGCCGACGTCGTCGGCGCCGAGGACCTGGTCGAGAAGGTGCAGAACGGCTCGATCGATTTCGACCGTTGCATCGCCACCCCCGACATGATGCCGCTGGTCGGCCGTCTCGGTAAGGTGCTCGGCCCGCGCGGCCTGATGCCGAACCCGAAGATCGGCACCGTGACCATGGACGTCACCGGTGCGGTGAAGGGTGCCAAGGGTGGCTCGGTCGAGTTCCGTGTCGAGAAGGCCGGCATCCTGCAGGCCGGCGTCGGCAAGGCCTCGTTCACCGAGGAGAAGCTGGTCGAGAACATCAAGGCCCTGGCTGACGCTGTCACCAAGGCAAAGCCGGCCGGTTCCAAGGGCACCTACATCCAGCGCGTTGCGGTGTCCTCGACGATGGGCCCGGGCGTGAAGGTCGAGCCGGGCACCATTCTCGGCTAAGTCTGGAAATTGCATGAGGCGAGGGGCGGAATTGGGCAACCGATTCCGCCCCTCGTCGTTTGTGGCACGGCTCACCGGAAACAAGAACAATGGCTGACAAGGTCCTGATCTATTCGCGCTTTCCCAAGTCGATGATGGCGCGTTTCGCCGAGCGCTTCGAATTGCTCGACACCGGCGGCAAGCCCGCGGGGGAGGTGCTATCGGCCGACGAACTCGGCAGCGTCCGCGCGATGCTGACGGCGGGCGGCTCGCCGCTCGGTGCGGAGGCGATGGATCTGTTTCCAAAACTCGGCGCCATTGTCTGCTACGGCACCGGCTATGACGGCGTCGACCTGAAGGCGGCAGCCAGCCGCAATATCGCGGTCGCCCACAGTCCCGGCGCCAATGCGGCCTCGGTTGCCGATATCGCGATGACCCTGATGCTGGCGACGACGCGGCGGATCCTTGTGGCCGACCAATACGTCCGCAGCGGCGATTGGGCCGCCTCGAAGCAATCGCCGATGATGCGCCCGCAGGCCGGCATGCCCGGCCGCCGCATCGGCGTCTACGGCATGGGCGAGATCGGCCGCAAGATCGCGGCGCGCTGCGCCGCCTTCGAGAGTGAGGTCGGCTATTTCAGCCGCAGCAAATACGATCTGCCCTATCAATATTTCCCGACCCTGGAGGCGCTGGCCGATTGGTGCAGCGTGTTGATGATCGCGGTCCGGGCAGGGGCCGAGACTCAGCACGTCGTCAATGCCGACATCCTGGGGCGCCTCGGCGCCGACGGCTACGTCGTCAACATCTCCCGCGGCTCGGTGATCGACGAGAAGGCGCTCGTGGCGGCCCTGACCGACAAGACCATCGCGGGGGCCGGCCTCGACGTCTTCGAGAAGGAACCTCACGTCCCCGACGCGCTGACCGCGCTGCCGAACGTGGTGTTCGCCCCGCATATCGGCGGTCACACCCTCGATTCGCACGTCGCCATGCAGAACTGCGTGCTGGCGAACCTGACGGCGTTCTTCGAGGGCAAGCCGCTGCCTTATGCGGTCAAATCGGCCTGAATCGGTCCTTATCGGCCCGGGTCAAGCACCCGCGGCAACGGATTGGAACTGGTGTGAATTTTGCTCTTGGCAAGCAGGCTCCGAGCGGCTAAAGAACCGCTTCCGGACGTGCCGGCTTCGGCTGGCGCGTTCGTGCACGCATTCCGAAAACCGAAGACAGGAGATCATTCCTTTTCAGGACGTCCGCAAGGATTTGCCCGAAAAGGAAGAAAACCCATCGGCTGGTGGAGTGCGGGCAGAGGTCGGGCGGTTCGCCGGCTGACCTTGTCCTGTCCAAGACTGCAGGCGCCCGCGGGAAGTTTCGACTTCTCAACGGCTTAATCGCATGGCCTGCATAGACGGGTGAAGACCGGATTTCACTTCGCATCCAGCTTTAAGGGCTGGTTTGCGGAACGGGTCTGGTTCGGACCTCGACACGCCGTGGGCCCAAGGGCTCCCGGAGGGCAGGCTTTGAATCGTCGTCGTGCCCGGCGTGTCCGAAGGGTTTTGCCCCGAGGTTCAGGTTTGGGTGGGACGATGGGTGCAACCCGGCGGTCCCGCTTTTCGCGATGACCGCCAACCGGAGAGAGCTTGCTGTGGAACGAGCGGCAAAAAAAGAGGCGGTCGAACAGCTCAATGAGGTCTTCAAGACCACGAGCGTCGCGGTCGTTGCTCAATATTCCGGCCTCACCGTCGCCCAGATGCAGAAGCTGCGCCAGCAGATGAAGCAGGCGGGCGCTGCGGTGAAGGTCTCGAAGAACCGTCTCGCCAAAATTGCTCTTGAAGGCACTGACGTCGTTGCCATCGGCCCCATGCTGAAGGGACCGACCGTGATCGCCACTTCGAACGATCCGGTAGCGGCGCCAAAGGTCGCCATCGAATTCGCCAAGGCGAACGAAAAGTTCGTCATCGTCGGCGGCTCGATGGGGAAGACCGTCCTGAATGTCGACGGCGTGAAGGCGCTTGCCTCGCTGCCGTCGCTTGATGAACTGCGCGGCAAGATCGTCGGCCTGCTTGTGGCCCCGGCGACCAAACTCGCTCAGCTCGCCAATGCGCCCGCGGGCAAGCTCGCGCGCGTCATCCAGGCTCATGCCTCAAAGGGCGAAGCGGCCTGACGCCCTTCGCAAAACTCAAACCCGAACCAGACTTACACGTAAGGAAACTGAACAATGGCTGACTTGCAGAAGATCGTTGACGACCTCTCGAGCCTCACCGTGCTCGAAGCTGCTGAACTGGCGAAGCTCCTCGAAGAAAAGTGGGGCGTTTCGGCTGCCGCGGCTGTCGCCGTGGCCGGCCCGGCTGGTGGTGGCGCTGCCGCCGCTCCGGCGGAAGAGAAGACCGAGTTCACGGTCGTTCTCGCCAGCGCCGGCGACAAGAAGATCGAGGTCATCAAGGAAGTCCGCGCCATCACCGGCCTGGGCCTGAAGGAAGCAAAGGACCTCGTCGAGGGCGCGCCGAAGCCTGTCAAGGAAGGCGTGAACAAGGACGAAGCCGACAAGATCAAGGTCCAGCTCGAGAAGGCTGGCGCGAAGGTCGAGCTCAAGTAAGCACCGCTTACTGACGAGGTCTCGGGCGAGCGTAAGCAGGCCCGAGACCTTGGCTTGCCCTTCAAAAAGGGGTGGGCCTGATGCAAAAGGCGTGCGACGGAACGTCCCGACGCAGGCCGAACACGAAAAAGTGTGGGGATTTGAGGGTTCGCCCCTCGAATCTCCACTATTGTCGCCCCATATCGGTTCGGCAGCACGAAAGCGCGGTGGGCAGGGATGCCGGATTCCCTGTAAGCCGTTGGGAGAGCAGGCTATTTCGGGCTTTTGCAGTCCGTGAAGACGGTCGTTGTGACGGGCGGGCGCGCACCAGCGCCCCGCGCGTCGTTTTGCGTTTTGAAGGTCTGAAGAACAGATTCAGGACATTCTCGCCTGAAGCTGAGTCTCCGGCCCCCAAAACGGGTTCGAAAAATTCAACCCGGGGAGCGGTGGCAGCCGCGTCCCGGACGGTTCGCCCAGAGCGGGCGACGAAAATGAGAGGCCACGATGGCGCAGCAGACATTCACCGGTCGCAAACGCGTTCGCAAGTTCTTCGGACACATCAAGGAAGTCGCCGAGATGCCGAACCTCATCGAGGTTCAGAAGGCGTCCTATGACCAGTTCCTGATGGTCGATGAACCCCAGGGTGGCCGTCTCGACGAGGGTCTGCAGGCGGTGTTCCGCTCGGTGTTTCCGATCTCCGATTTCTCGGGCACCTCGATGCTGGAATTCGTCCGCTACGAGTTCGAGCAGCCGAAATATGACGTCGACGAGTGCCGCCAGCGCGGCATGACCTTCGCGGCTCCCCTCAAGGTGACGCTGCGCCTCATCGTGTTCGATATCGACGAGGAAACCGGCGCGAAGTCGGTGAAGGACATCAAGGAGCAGGACGTCTACATGGGCGATATCCCGCTCATGACGATGAACGGCACCTTCATCGTCAACGGCACCGAGCGCGTCATCGTTTCGCAGATGCACCGCTCGCCCGGCGTGTTCTTCGATCACGACAAGGGCAAGACCCATTCCTCGGGGAAGCTGCTGTTCGCTGCTCGCGTGATCCCGTATCGCGGCTCCTGGCTCGACATCGAGTTCGACGCCAAGGACATCGTCTATGCGCGTATCGACCGTCGCCGCAAGATTCCGGTGACGTCGCTGATGTTCGCCCTCGGCCTCGACGGCGAGGCGATCCTGTCCACGTTCTACAAGAAGATCCTCTACAAGCGGACCAAGGAAGGCTGGCGCGTTCCGTTCGACGCCAACCGTTTCCGCGGCTACTCGACCATCAACGACCTGATCGATGCCGACACCGGCAAGGTCGTGCTCGAGGCCGGCAAGAAGCTCACCGTCCGCGCCGCCCGCCAGCTCCAGGAGAAGGGGCTGAAGGCGCTGCGCATGGCCGATGAGGAGCTGGTCGGCAACTACATCGCCGAGGACCTCGTCAACCCGAAGACCGGTGAGATCCACGCGGAAGCCGGTGAGGAAATCACCGACAAGTCGATGAAGGTGCTCAACGAGCACGGCTACAAGGAATTGCCGCTGCTCGACATCGACCACGTCAATGTCGGCGCCTACATCCGCAACACGCTCTCGGCCGACAAGAACATGACGCGTGAAGACGCGCTGTTCGACATCTACCGCGTGATGCGTCCGGGCGAGCCGCCGACGCTGGATTCGGCGCAGGCCATGTTCCAGTCGCTGTTCTTCGACGCCGAGCGCTACGACCTCTCCGCGGTCGGCCGTGTCAAGATGAACATGCGCCTCGACCTCGATGCGCCCGACACCCAGCGCACGCTGCGCAAGGAGGACATCCTCTCCGTCATCAAGACGCTGGTGGACCTGCGCGACGGCAAGGGCGAGATCGACGACATCGACCATCTCGGCAACCGCCGCGTGCGCTCGGTCGGCGAGCTCATGGAGAACCAGTACCGCATCGGCCTCCTGCGCATGGAGCGCGCGATCAAGGAGCGCATGTCCTCGGTCGACATCGACACGGTCATGCCGCAGGACCTGATCAACGCGAAGCCGGCGGCTGCCGCCGTGCGCGAGTTCTTCGGCTCCTCGCAGCTCTCGCAGTTCATGGACCAGACCAACCCGCTGTCGGAGATCACCCACAAGCGTCGCCTGTCGGCGCTTGGACCGGGCGGTCTGACCCGCGAGCGCGCCGGCTTCGAGGTGCGCGACGTGCATCCGACGCATTACGGCCGCATCTGCCCGATCGAGACGCCGGAAGGTCCGAACATCGGCCTGATCAACTCGCTCGCGACCTTCGCGCGCGTGAACAAGTACGGCTTCGTCGAGACGCCGTATCGCAAGGTCAAGGACGGCCGCGTCACCGACGAGGTCGTGTACCTCTCGGCGATGGAAGAGGGCCGCTACACGGTCGCGCAGGCCAACGTGCCGCTCGACCCGAAGGGCCGCTTCACCGAAGACCTCGTGGTCTGCCGTCACGCCGGCGAAGTCTTGCCGGTGACGCCTGACAAGGTCGACTACATGGACGTGTCGCCTAAGCAGCTGGTTTCGGTGGCCGCGGCGCTGATCCCATTCCTCGAGAACGACGACGCCAACCGCGCGCTGATGGGCTCGAACATGCAGCGTCAGGCTGTGCCGCTGGTTCGCGCCGAGGCCCCGTTCGTCGGCACCGGCATGGAAGGCGTGGTTGCGCGTGACTCGGGTGCTGCGATCGCGGCCCGCCGTTCGGGCGTGATCGACCAGATCGACGCCACCCGCGTCGTCATCCGCGCCACGGAAGATCTCGACCCGACCAAGTCGGGCGTCGATATCTACCGCCTGATGAAGTACCAGCGCTCGAACCAGTCGACCTGCATCAACCAGCGTCCGCTGGTGAAGGTCGGCGACATCGTCAAGAAGGGCGACATCATCGCCGACGGTCCGTCGACCGATCTCGGTGAGCTCGCGCTCGGCCGGAACGTGCTCGTCGCGTTCATGCCGTGGAACGGCTACAACTTCGAAGACTCGATCCTGCTCTCCGAGCGGATCGTGAAGGAAGACGTGTTCACCTCGATTCATATCGAAGAGTTCGAGGTGATGGCTCGCGACACCAAGCTCGGACCCGAGGAAATCACCCGCGACATTCCGAACGTCTCGGAAGAAGCGCTGAAGAACCTCGACGAAGCCGGTATCGTCTACATCGGTGCGGAAGTCCGCGCCGGCGACATCCTGGTCGGCAAGATCACGCCGAAGGGCGAGAGCCCGATGACGCCGGAAGAGAAGCTGCTGCGCGCGATCTTCGGCGAAAAGGCTTCCGACGTTCGCGATACCTCGCTGCGCGTTCCCCCGGGCGTGCAGGGCACGATCGTGGAAGTGCGCGTGTTCAACCGTCACGGCGTCGACAAGGACGAGCGTGCGCTGGCGATCGAGCGGGAAGAGATCGAGCGTCTGGCCAAGGACCGCGACGACGAGCAGGCGATCCTGGACCGCAACGTCTACAACCGTCTTGCCGAGCTCCTCGAGGGACGGCAGGGCATTGCCGGCCCGAAGGGCTTCAAGAAGGACACCAAGATCACCCGTGCGGTGCTCGAGGAGTACCCGAAGTCGCAGTGGTGGCTGTTCGCCTCGCCGAACGACAAGCTGATGGCCGAGATCGAGGCCATGCGGAAGCAGTACGACGAGTCGAAGAAGGGGCTTGAACAGCGCTTCCTCGACAAGGTCGAGAAGCTTCAGCGCGGTGACGAATTGCCGCCCGGCGTGATGAAGATGGTCAAGGTCTTCGTCGCGGTGAAGCGCAAGATCCAGCCCGGCGACAAGATGGCCGGCCGCCACGGCAACAAGGGCGTGGTGTCGAAGATCGTGCCGATCGAGGACATGCCGTTCCTCGAAGACGGTACGCACGCCGACATCGTGCTCAACCCGCTCGGCGTGCCTTCGCGCATGAACGTCGGACAGATCCTCGAGACCCATCTCGGCTGGGCCTGCGCCGGCCTCGGCAAGCGTATCGGCCAGACGGTCGATGCTTACCTGTCGAAGCAGGACATCAAGCCGCTGAAGGAAACCTTGAAGAAGGTCTACGGCGAGGACGAGACGATCAAGTCGCTCAACGACAACGAACTGATCGAGCTCGGCCACAATCTCAGCCGCGGCGTGCCGATCGCGACGCCGGTGTTCGACGGCGCCAAGGAAGCCGACATCGAGGAGATGCTGAAGCTTGCCGGCCTGGACGCGTCGGGTCAGTCGACCGTCTATGACGGCCGCACCGGCGATGCCTTCGATCGCAAGGTGACGGTGGGCTACATCTACATGCTCAAGCTGCACCATCTGGTCGACGACAAGATCCATGCGCGTTCGATCGGTCCGTACTCGCTCGTCACCCAGCAGCCGCTGGGCGGCAAGGCGCAGTTCGGCGGCCAGCGCTTCGGCGAAATGGAGGTGTGGGCGCTCGAGGCTTACGGCGCGGCGTACACGCTCCAGGAGATGCTGACGGTGAAGTCGGACGACGTCGCCGGCCGTACCAAGGTGTACGAGGCGATCGTGCGCGGCGACGACACGTTCGAGGCCGGTATTCCGGAATCGTTCAACGTGCTGGTCAAGGAAATGCGCTCGCTCGGCCTCAACGTCGACCTGCACAACTCCAAGATGGGACCGGCACCGACGTCGGAAGCGGCCGAGTAATTCGACCTGTCATGCCCGGCCTTCGCGGCCGGGCACCGGCGCCCCGTCCGAGGCCTTGAGGGCAGGGCGCCCTGCTTGAGTGATTTTCGAATTTGCGGCCGGAGGCGACCGGCACGCGAGGAGAAGACGATGAACCAAGAAATTATGAATCTCTTCAACCCGACGACGCCGGCTCAGGTCTTCGACCAGATCCGGATCTCGATCGCGTCTCCAGAGAAGATTCTGTCCTGGTCCTACGGCGAGATCAAGAAGCCGGAGACCATCAACTACCGCACCTTCAAGCCCGAGCGCGACGGCCTGTTCTGCGCCCGCATCTTCGGGCCGATCAAGGATTACGAGTGCTTGTGCGGCAAGTACAAGCGCATGAAGTACAAGGGCATCATCTGCGAGAAGTGCTCGGTCGAGGTCACGCTGTCGCGCGTCCGGCGCGAACGCATGGGCCATATCGAGCTCGCAGCGCCCGTCGCCCACATCTGGTTCCTGAAGTCGCTGCCCTCGCGCATCGGCCTCCTGCTGGACATGACGCTGAAGGATCTCGAGCGGATCCTCTACTTCGAATACTACGTCGTGCTCGAGCCGGGCCTCACCGCGCTGAAGGACCGCCAACTGCTGTCGGAAGACGAGTATCTGAAGGCGCAGGACGAGTACGGCCAGGACAGCTTCACCGCCATGATCGGCGCGGAAGCGATCCGCGAGCTGCTCAAGGGCATGGACCTCGAGAAGCTCGAGGCGACCTTGCGCCTCGAGATGCAGGAGACCGACTCCGACATCAAGCACAAGAAGCTCGCCAAGCGCCTGAAGATCGTGGAAGCGTTCCGCCACTCCGGCAACAAGCCGGAATGGATGATCATGACCGTGGTCCCGGTGATCCCGCCGGACTTGCGTCCGCTGGTGCCGCTCGACGGCGGCCGCTTCGCGACCTCGGACCTCAACGACCTCTACCGCCGCGTCATCAACCGCAACAACCGCTTGAAGCGGCTGATGGAGCTGCGCGCGCCCGACATCATCATCCGCAACGAGAAGCGCATGCTTCAGGAAGCGGTCGATGCGCTGTTCGACAACGGCCGCCGCGGCCGCGTCATCACGGGCGCCAACAAGCGCCCGCTGAAGTCGCTCGCCGACATGCTCAAGGGCAAGCAGGGCCGCTTCCGCCAGAACCTGCTCGGCAAGCGCGTCGACTATTCGGGCCGTTCGGTGATCGTGGTCGGTCCCGAGCTGCGCCTGCATCAGTGCGGCCTGCCGAAGAAGATGGCGCTCGAGCTGTTCAAGCCGTTCATCTATTCGCGGCTCGACGCCAAGGGCCTGTCCACCACGGTGAAGCAGGCCAAGAAGCTGGTCGAGAAGGAGCGGCCCGAGGTCTGGGACATCCTGGATGAGGTCATTCGCGAGCATCCGGTGCTGCTCAACCGCGCACCGACGCTGCATCGTCTCGGCATCCAGGCGTTCGAGCCCGTGCTGATCGAGGGCAAGGCGATCCAGCTTCACCCGCTGGTCTGCTCCGCGTTCAACGCCGACTTCGACGGCGACCAGATGGCCGTGCACGTCCCGCTGTCGCTCGAAGCGCAGCTGGAAGCGCGCGTCCTGATGATGTCGACCAACAACATCCTGCATCCGGCGAACGGACAGCCGATCATCGTGCCGTCGCAGGACATCGTGCTCGGTCTGTACTACGTCTCGATCATGCGCGAAGGCCTGCCCGGCGAGGGCAAGGTGTTCGGCGAGATGGCCGAGCTCGAGCACGCGTTGCATGCGAAGGTCATCCACCTCCACACCAAGATCAAGTACCGGTGGGAAGGCGTCGACGAGACCGGCAAGATCTCGAAGCGCTGGATCGAGACCACCGCCGGCCGCGTCATGCTCGGCAATTTGCTGCCGAAGAACCCGCGCGTCCCCTACGAGATCATCAACAAGCTGATGACCAAGCGCGAGATCTCGGGCGTCATCGACCAGGTCTACCGCCACTGCGGCCAGAAGGAGACGGTGATCTTCTGCGACCGGATCATGGCGCTCGGCTTCTATAACGCGTTCAAGGCCGGCATCTCGTTCGGCAAGGACGACATGGTCGTGCCGAACTCCAAGTGGAAGATCGTCGACACCACCCGTACGCTGGCGAAGGATTTCGAGCAGCAGTACAACGACGGTCTGATCACCCACGGCGAGAAGTACAACAAGGTCGTCGACGCCTGGTCGAAGGCCACGGAAGAAATCGCCAAGGCGATGATGAAGGAGATCTCCGCCACCAAGAAGACGGCGGCCGGAGCCGATGCCGACATCAACTCGATCTACATGATGGCTCACTCCGGTGCCCGCGGTTCGCCGGCCCAGATGCGCCAGCTCGCCGGCATGCGCGGCCTGATGGCCAAGCCGTCGGGCGAGATCATCGAGACGCCGATCATCTCGAACTTCAAGGAAGGCCTCTCGGTGCTCGAGTACTTCAACTCGACCCACGGCGCCCGCAAGGGTCTCGCGGACACCGCGTTGAAGACCGCGAACTCGGGCTACCTGACCCGTCGTCTCGTCGACGTCGCGCAGGACTGCATCATCACGCAGAGCGACTGCGGCACCAAGCTCGGCATCAAGATGCGCGCCATCGTCGATGCCGGCACCGTGGTTGCTTCGCTCGGTTCGCGCATCCTCGGACGCACGGCCTGCGAAGACATCCGTGACAGCTCGGGCAAGGTGATCATCAAGCGCGATACGCTGATGGAAGAAAGCCATCTGGACGCCATCCAGCAGGGTGGTGTGCAGGAGGTGAAGATCCGCTCGGCACTGACCTGCGAACTCGTCAACGGCATCTGCGGCAAGTGCTACGGCCGCGACCTCGCCCGCGGCACGCCGGTCAACCACGGCGAAGCGGTCGGCGTCATCGCGGCGCAGTCGATCGGCGAGCCGGGCACCCAGCTCACGATGCGTACGTTCCACATCGGTGGTGCGGCGCAGCTCAACGAGCAGTCGTTCGTCGAAGCCAATTTCGACGGCAAGATCGTGATCAGGAACAAGGCCATCGCCCGCAACAGCGAAGGTCACCTGGTCGCGATGGTGCGCAACATGGTGGTGGCGATCGTCGATGCCGACGGCACCGAGCGTGCGACGCACCGTGTCCAGTACGGCTCGCGCCTGCATGTCGACGAAGGCGATATGGTCAAGCGCGGCCAGCGCGTCGTCGAGTGGGATCCCTACACCCGTCCGCTCCTCACCGAGGTCGAAGGTACCATCGGCTTCGAGGATCTGGTCGAGGGGCAGTCGATCTCGGAAACGCTCGACGAAGCCACCGGTATCGCCAAGCGCGTGGTCATCGACTGGCGCTCGACCCGCGGCGGTGCGGACCTGCGTCCGGCCATCGTGGTCAAGGGCAAGGACGGCAAGGTGCTCAAGCTCGCCCGTGGCGGCGATGCCCGCTACATGCTGTCGGTCGACGCCATTCTCTCGGTCGACGTCGGCGCCAAGGTCAATCCGGGCGACATCCTCGCCCGCGTCTCGACCGAAAGCGCCAAGACGCGTGACATCACCGGCGGTCTGCCGCGGGTGGCGGAACTGTTCGAGGCACGGCGTCCGAAGGATGCGGCGATCATCGCCGAAATCGCGGGCACCATCCGGTTCGGGCGCGACTACAAGAACAAGCGTCGCATCTCGATCGAGCCGATGGACAAGACCGACGAGCCGCGCGAGTACCTGATCCCGAAGGGCAAGCACATCCACCTTCAGGACGGCGACGTCGTCGAAAAGGGCGACTTCATCGTGGAAGGCAACCCGGCGCCGCACGACATCCTGGCGGTCAAGGGCATCGAGGAACTCGCGGCCTATCTGGTCAACGAGATCCAGGAGGTCTACCGGCTCCAGGGCGTGCTCATCAACGACAAGCACATCGAGGTGATTGTCCGTCAGATGCTCCAGAAGGTGGAAGTCACCGACCAGGGCGATACGGACATGATCTCGGGCGAGCAGGTCGACAAGATCGAGTTCGACGCGCTGAACGAGAAGGCCAAGGAAGAGGGCAAGAAGCCCGCCACGGGGACGCCGGTTCTGCTCGGCATCACCAAGGCGAGCCTCCAGACCCGTTCGTTCTTCTCGGCGGCCTCGTTCCAGGAGACCACCCGCGTCCTCACGGAAGCGGCGGTCAACGGCAAGGTCGATCCGCTCGAAGGCCTTAAGGAGAACGTCATCGTCGGCCGGCTGATTCCGGCAGGCACCGGCGCCTCCATGGCCAAGATTCGCGAAGTCGCCATGAAGCGCGACAAGCTGATCCTGGACGAGCGCGAGAAGCAGGCGGCGGTCGTGTCGCCCGCGCCGGAAGCGGAGCTTCCTGCGCTGCCGCCCGCGGAATGATCGTTCATCCGTAGGACTGCCGAGGACAATGAAAAGGCCGGCGAAAGCCGGCCTTTTTGTTGCTTTGCTTGTCTGTTGCGATGCGGGATCAACCTTTGTTCATCTTTCCTTCAGCCGCAAAAGCGCTTCTGCTAGGAGAGTTTAGACCGGTGGTCCCGTGAAGGGGGCGGGCCGGAGACCACGGAACTCACATGCTTGATCTCGCAATCGTAGGCGGCGGCCCCGGCGGGCTGATGAGCGCTTGGTATCTGAAGCGCAAGCTTGGCGATCTCTGTCGCGTCACCATCTACGAGGCCTCCGATCGGCTCGGCGGCAAGATCGTCACCCGCAAGTTCGATTCCGCACCTGCGATGTACGAGGCCGGCGTTGCCGAGATCTACGACTACTCGATGACCGGGCCGGATCCGCTGCGCGAGCTGATCCAGCATTTCGGGCTGCAGACGATCCCGATGGATGCCGAGCAGGTGCAGTTCGGCGGCGAGCTTCTCGACGACGTGCCGGGCATGCGCCGCAAGTATGGCGCCAAGACCGCCGCGGCGATCGAGGCGTTCCGCAAGCGCTGTGCCGAGGCGATGTCGCCGATCGAATATTACGAGGGCGTCGGCGCGCACGACAACGAGAACCCCTGGGCCTACAAGACCGCCGAGCAGGTGCTCGACGAGGAGGTCGAGGACGAAACCGCAAAGCGCTTCTTCAAGGTGATGGCGCGCTCCGACATCGCGACCGAAAGCCACAACACCAACGGCCTCAACGCGCTCAAGAACTATCTGATGGATGTCGACGGCTATATCGGCCTCTATTCCATCCAGAACGGCAACGAGCAGCTGATCGAGTGCCTGCAGTCGGAGGTGAACGCCGACATCCAGCTCAATCACCGCGTGCTCACCGTCGGCAAGGCGCCGACCGGGCGCTACCAGCTCAAGATGATGAACGGCAAGGGACCGGAGACGCGCGACTTCGATCTCGTGCTGGTCTGCCTGCCGCATTCCTGGCTCGCCACCATGGGGTGGGAAGGCGAACAGCTCCGCAAGTCGATGGTCAAGCACGTCTCTTACTTCGACCGTCCCGCGCATTACCTGCGCGTCTCGATCCTGTTCGACACGCCGTTCTGGGGCGAGAAGATTCCAGGCGCCTGGTTCATGTCGGAAGCCTTCGGCGGCTGCTGCGTCTACAACGAGGGTGCGCGCCACGACGTCGGCAAGCACGGCGTGCTGAACTGGCTGATTCCCGGCTCCGACGCGCTGGCCTTCGCCAATCTGTCGGACCAGGAGCTGATCGATGCCGCGCTGAAATCGCTGCCGGCCTCGCTCGGCGATGCGCGCCTGCATTTCATGGAAGGCAAGATCCACCGCTGGTTGTCGTCGGTGAACGCGATTCCCGGCGGCCTGCCGGTGCGCGACGTCATGACCAATCACCGGCCCGAGCCGAAGGAGCATCCCGGCATCGTGGTGGTCGGCGATTATCTGTTCGACTCGACCCTGAACGGCCTGCTCGACTCCTCGGATGCGGCGACCGACATCATCCTGACCGAGATGATGCGCCTGCGCCGCGAGCGCGCGCAGGACGACAAGCCGCTCTCCGACAAGATCGACCGCGACTATTTCGAGAACTATCGCGGCCTCGGCCCCTATCATGAGGCGTGGCGCCACTTCACCGATCCCGATTACCTCACACGGCTGCTCGGCATCGTCTGGGGCAAGACCAAGGGCGCCAAGCTGCTCGTCGCGGGCTCGGCCAGCGGCGAATTGGTCGGCGCGCTACGCGAGCGCGGCATCGATGCCTTCGGCATCGAGAGCAACCGCGCCATCCACGCCAGGACGCCGAAGGCGCTGAAGAAGTACAACAAGCTCGGCTCGATCACCGACATGCCGTTCAAGGACGGCGCGTTCGACTTCGTGTTCGAGACCAGCCTCTGCCACGTTTCCCCGAAGCAGGTGGTCCGCGCGATCAAGGAACTGAACCGCGTGGTCAAGACCGGCCTCGTGTTCGGCTCGATTACCTCGGACATGGCGCCGGCGCTGATCGACCGCTACGACCTCCTGCGCGGGGTCAAGAAACTCGGCACGTGGTGGGAATGGTCCGAACTGTTCTTCGGCAATGGTTTCGACCTCTCGATGCACCGCAAGGACTGCACCGATGCGCTCTGGGAGGCGACGCTCGCCGCCAACAAGGGGCCGGGGCAGTGGTACGCCGACGCCGACAGTCTGCGCTATTCCTTCTTCGACAAGGTCGAGGACGAAGACGAGGACTAGCCGCGGGGCGCGCGTCGAATTCGCCAATTGTTTTGCCGAATTCATCCTGATCGCATAGAATCGGTTCAATAGCGGCTTTCCGCTATGTTCTGCTTTCTCTGCGGTCATGCCGGCCGTCAGCATCGGTTGGTTTCATGGCATCCAAGCCTCTTTCGCCCGACAAACAGAAGCTCGCCGCCGAAGAGGCGGCCGAGCTCGATGACAAGCTCGCCTCGGCTGCCAAGCCGGACCTCGAAGACGACGAGGACGCCGAAGACGAGGCGGACGACGAGCTGGAGCTCGACGATGACGATGAGGACGAGGACCTCGTCGTCTTCACCGCGCGCGAGGCCGCCGGCGCGCTCGCGACCATCGTCGGGTTCGTCAAGCCGTTCCTGGCGAACTACAAGCGGATGCTGTCCTTCGTGGCGTTCGGCGTCTGCGTCGAGACGCTGTTCAACGTCATCATGCCGCTCAGCCTGAAGTTCCTGATCGACGACGCGCTCGGCGAGGAGGATTTCCAGGCGCTGTACAAGATCCTCGGCGTGCTCGCCGTGGCCGGCATCTTTACCTCGATCGTCGCGGTCTGGTACGAGCGCTGGGACGCGCGATTGGCGGCCTGCATCATCTCCGACGTCCGCAAGCGCTTGTTCGAGCACGTTCAGGACCTGCCGGCGGCCTATTTCGGCCGCACCAAGCGCGGCGAGATCCTGTCGCGCTTTTCCGTCGACCTCTCGGCCTTCGAAGGCTCGGTCAAGACGTTTGCCAACAGTGCCGCGCTGCCCTTTCTGGAATTGGTTGCCGGCATCATCCTAATGGTGTTCCTGAACTGGCAGCTCGCGGCGGTCGCGCTGCTCGTGTTCCCGATCACACTGATCGGCCCACGGATCCTGACGCCGAAGGCGGTGCAGGCCAATTACGAGCAGAAGCTCAACGAAAGCGCGCTGCTCGGCATGGTGCAGGAGAACGTGGCGGCGCAGGCCGTGATCAAGGCGTTCAGCCTGCAGCGCAAGATGTTCGGTTTCTTCACCTTCCGCAACGACGAGACGCGCAACAAGATCGCCTCAGCTGCGTTCCTGTCGACCATGGTGGAGCGGACGGTCACCATCTCGGTGCTGATGCTGCACCTCGTGGTGCTCGCGATCGGCGCCTATCTCGCCACCAAGGGCCAGATCACCATCGGCACCTTCGTCACCTTCGAGAGCGCGTTCTGGGAGGTCTCCTACAACATCGCTCATGTCATGCATTTCATCCCGGTATCGATCTCCTCGGCCGCCGCGATCCGGCACATGCAGGAGCTGCTGGACGAGCCGACCCGCGCTGCCGACCGCCCCGGCGCACCCGACCTGCCGCGCATCACCAACGACATCACCTTCGATCACGTCACCTTCCAGTACGAGGGCAGCCAGACGCCGGTGCTGGACAATCTCAGCCTCAAGCTCAATGCGGGCAAGCGCATCGCGATCGTCGGCCCGAGCGGCTCCGGCAAGAGCACGTTGCTCAATTTGATCCTGCGGCTTTACGTGCCCGACGAGGGCCGCGTCACCATCGACGGCGTCGACGTCCGCAAGGTGACGCTGGATTCGCTGCGCCGGAGCATGGCGGTGGTGTTCCAGGAGAACATGCTGTTCAACATGTCGATCCGCGAGAACATCCGGCTCGGCAAGGAGGGCGCGACCGACGAGGAGGTGGAGGAGGCGGCCAAGAAGGCCGAGATCCACCGCTATATCATGAGCCTGCCGCAGCGATACGACACGCCGGTCGGTGAACGCGGCGACACCCTGTCGGGCGGCCAGCGCCAGCGCATCGCGATCGCGCGCGCGGTCATCCGCAACCCCTCGGTGCTGCTGCTGGACGAAGCCACCTCGGCGCTGGACCAGACCACGGAAGCCGCGATCAACCGCACGCTGCTCAAGGTCGCCAAGGGGCGCACCATGATCTGGTCGACCCACCGCCTGACCTCGGTGGTGGAGATGGACGAGATCATCGTGATCTCGGGGGGCAGGGCGATCGAGCGCGGCTCGCATGCCCAGCTGCTCGCCAAGAACGGGACCTATCGCAAGCTCTGGAACGACCAGATCCACCAGCCGCACGGCGCGGCGGCTCACGCCGATGACGGCAGCGACGATGAGGACGAAGACGACCTCGAGGATGATGAGGACGAGGACGACGAGGAGGAATGACCGAGCTCGCACCGATTCTATGCGGCCATCGGTGTGCGCTTGATTCCCGACGTGACGATGCGCTCTTCGGTCAGAAAAAGCCCGGTCGGATAGCTCACATGCGGATAGGTCAGGACCGTCGGAAGCCTCGCGGCCGATATCCCGGGCGTTGGTCGCGCCGGGCAACCTCCGCCGATTTTGGTGACGTCCCCGCCGCCGATTGCTGCTGAAGCGGGTCGATTTGCGGCTCCCGCGTAAAAAAGGCCGTGCTGCGCGACACAAAAGTACTTTTTGCCCGGATATAAATAGCCGCGAGGCTGGCGAAATGAAGGCTGCGGTCCCATATCGGAGTGGTGCGGCGAGGGCGGCAAACAGCGATTTTGACAGGCTCCTGAAGCGGTTCGTGGCTGTCGTTTCGCCTTGACTTGATCGATTCTCACTTATAGAAAGCGCCTCACTTAACGACAGGCGGTGAGCATCGCCAGCGTCGGAACGGGCCACCCGTTAGATCCCCAAGGACTAGAGCCACAAGGGATCGCTCAAGGCGGGCACCAACCTCGACGAATGCCGCTCAAACGCTGTCGCTCATAGCTAGGCAATGCCAGTGCGATTCTAGTTCTCTTGAGCTTATTCTCTTGAGATCGAATTCGGATGCATGACCTCAGTGCGCGGGCCGCGGCTTTATGCTGACCGGCCTCAATACTGCGGTCCTCTGTGGCGTCGAAGCGCTTTCCGCCCGTTGATGGGGCGGTTGGCGCGATTTCGCTTTGTGCGGATTGTTCCGCGGAAGGCGACCTCGTCGGGTAGGTAGCTCGAAAGAATTTGCAGTCCCGGCGACGGGCTGCGGCAAGACAGCGGATCCGAAAAGGGTCTGCGACAGAACAAAGGGTAAGGCCAGGATGCCGACGATCAACCAGCTGATCGCTCAACCGCGTGAAGTGCAGAAGTCGCGCAAGAAGGTGCCGGCGCTGCAGCAGTCGCCGCAGAAGCGTGGTGTTTGCACCCGCGTCTACACCACGACCCCGAAGAAGCCGAACTCGGCGCTTCGTAAGGTCGCCAAGGTGCGCCTGACCAATGGCTTCGAGGTGATCGGCTACATCCCCGGTGAGGGCCATAACCTTCAGGAGCACTCGGTGGTCATGATCCGCGGCGGTCGCGTCAAGGACTTGCCCGGCGTGCGCTACCACATCCTCCGCGGCGTTCTGGATACCCAGGGCGTCAAGAACCGTAAGCAGCGTCGTTCGAAGTACGGCGCGAAGCGTCCGAAGTAAGCGGGAACCAGGTCCATGTCTCGTCGCCACTCAGCGGAAAAGCGCGAAGTCCTTCCCGATCCGAAGTTCGGGAACATCATCGTCACGAAGTTCATGAACTCGGTGATGTACGCCGGCAAGAAGTCGGTCGCCGAAGGCATCGTCTACGGTGCGTTCGGTATCATCGAAACCAAGACCAAGCAGAACCCGCTCGGCGTTTTCGAGCAGGCGCTCGAGAACGTCATGCCGACGATCGAAGTGCGCTCCCGCCGCGTCGGCGGCGCGACCTACCAGGTTCCGGTCGAAGTTCGTTCGACCCGCCGTCAGGCGCTGGGCATCCGCTGGCTGATCTCCGCTGCGCGTGATCGCAACGAGAAGACCATGACCGAGCGGCTCTCGGCCGAGCTTCTGGACGCCTCGAACAACCGCGGGAATGCCGTCAAGAAGCGCGAAGACGTGCACCGGATGGCGGAAGCCAACCGCGCCTTCTCGCACTATCGCTGGTAACGGCGACACACGGAATCTAAGGAACACCCTATGCCCCGCGTTCATGCCATAGAGAATTACCGCAACTTCGGTATCATGGCGCATATCGATGCCGGCAAGACCACGACCACCGAGCGCATCCTCTATTACACCGGCAAGAGCCACAAGATCGGCGAAGTGCACGAAGGTGCCGCGACGATGGACTGGATGGAGCAGGAGCAGGAGCGTGGCATCACCATCACCTCGGCTGCGACCACTGCATTCTGGGCCGGCAAGCGCCTGAACATCATCGACACCCCCGGCCACGTCGACTTCACCATCGAAGTCGAGCGTTCGCTGCGCGTGCTCGACGGCGCCGTCTGCGTGCTCGACTCGAACCAGGGCGTTGAGCCCCAGACCGAGACCGTCTGGCGCCAGGGCGACAAGTACAAGGTTCCGCGCATCGTCTTCGCCAACAAGATGGACAAGACCGGCGCCGACTTCTTCAAGTGCCTGGCCGACATCGTCGACCGCCTCGGCGCCAAGCCGATCGCGATCCAGCTTCCGATCGGCGCCGAGAACAACTTCAAGGGTCTCGTCGACCTCGTGAAGATGCAGGGCATCATCTGGAACGATGAATCGCTCGGCGCGAAGTTCGATTATGTCGACATTCCGGAAGATCTGGTCGAGCAGGCCAAGGAATACCGCGAGAAGATGGTGGAAGCCGCCGTCGAGCTCGACGACGACGCCATGGCCGCCTATCTCGACGGCAAGGAGCCGGACGAAGAGACGCTGAAGCGGCTGATCCGCAAGGCGGTTCTGACCGGTGCGTTCTATCCCGTGCTGTGCGGCTCGGCCTTCAAGAACAAGGGCGTGCAGCCGCTGCTCGACGCCGTCGTCGACTATCTGCCGTCGCCGATCGACGTGCCCGCGATCAAGGGCACCGACGATCGCGGCAACGAAGTCGTGCGCAAGGCGGACGACAAGGAGCCGCTCGCGCTGCTCGCGTTCAAGATCATGGACGACCCGTTCGTCGGCACCATCACCTTCTGCCGCATCTACTCCGGCGTTCTGCAGAGCGGCACCGGCGTCGTGAACTCGACCCGCGAGAAGAAGGAGCGTATCGGGCGCATGCTCTTGATGCATGCGAACAACCGCGAAGACATCAAGGAAGCCTATGCCGGCGACATCGTCGCGCTGGCCGGCCTGAAGGAAGCGCGCACCGGTGACACGCTGTGCGATCCCGACAAGCAGGTGATCCTCGAGAAGATGGAATTCCCCGAGCCGGTCATCGAGATCGCGATCGAGCCGAAGTCCAAGGCCGACCAGGAAAAGCTGGGCGTGGCGCTGGCCAAGCTCGCTGCCGAGGATCCGTCCTTCCGCGTGTCGACCGACCAGGAGTCTGGCCAGACCATCCTCAAGGGCATGGGCGAACTCCATCTCGACATCAAGGTCGACATCCTCAAGCGCACCTACAAGGTCGACGCCAACATCGGCGCGCCCCAGGTTGCGTTCCGTGAGCGCGTCACCAAGAAGGCCGAGGTCAAGTACACCCACAAGAAGCAGACCGGCGGTACCGGTCAGTTCGCGGAAGTGTCGATCGTGGTGGAGCCGAACGAGCCCGGCAAGGGCTACGAGTTCGAGTCCAAGATCGTCGGTGGTGCGGTTCCGAAGGAATACATCCCCGGCGTCGAAAAGGGCCTCAACAGCGTGATGAGCTCTGGTGTCGTCGCGGGCTTCCCCGTGGTCGACGTCAAGGTTCAGCTCGTCGACGGCAAGTATCACGACGTCGACTCGTCGGCGCTCGCCTTCGAAATCGCATCGCGCGCGGCGTTCCGCGAAGCCTTGCAGAAGGGCAAGTCCGTCCTGCTCGAGCCGATCATGAAGGTCGAAGTGGTGACCCCGGAAGACTACACCGGCTCGGTCATCGGCGACCTGAATTCGCGGCGCGGTCAGATCCAGGGTCAGGACATGCGCGGCAACGCCAACGTCATCAATGCGATGGTGCCGCTCATGAACATGTTCGGTTACGTGAATAACCTGCGCTCGATGAGCCAGGGTCGCGCAACCTTCACCATGCAGTTCGACCACTACGCAGAAGCGCCGGCCAACGTGTCGGCAGAAGTCCAGAAGAAGTTTGCCTGATTGTCGTCGGTCACGAACTGACGATTGAACGGAGAGTCAAATGGCCAAAGCAAAGTTTGAACGTAACAAGCCGCACTGCAACATCGGCACCATCGGTCACGTCGACCATGGCAAGACGTCGCTGACCGCGGCGATCACCAAGGTTCTCGCCGAAGCCGGCGGTGCGACGTTCACCGCGTACGACCAGATCGACAAGGCGCCGGAAGAGAAGGCGCGCGGCATCACCATCTCGACCGCGCACGTCGAGTACGAGACGCCGAACCGCCACTACGCCCACGTCGACTGCCCCGGCCACGCCGACTACGTCAAGAACATGATCACCGGCGCCGCCCAGATGGACGGTGCGATCCTGGTCGTGTCCGCCGCTGACGGCCCGATGCCGCAGACCCGCGAGCACATCCTGCTCGCCCGCCAGGTCGGCGTGCCCGCGCTGGTCGTGTTCCTCAACAAGTGCGACATGGTCGACGATCCGGAACTGCTCGAGCTCGTCGAGCTCGAAGTCCGCGAGCTGCTCTCGAAGTACGACTTCCCGGGCGACAAGATCCCGATCATCAAGGGTTCGGCGCTGGCCGCTCTCGAAGATTCCGACAAGAAGCTCGGCCACGACGCCATCCTCGAGCTGATGAAGAACGTCGACGAGTACATCCCGCAGCCGGAGCGTCCGATCGACCAGCCGTTCCTGATGCCGGTTGAAGACGTGTTCTCGATCTCGGGCCGCGGCACCGTCGTGACCGGCCGTGTCGAGCGCGGCATCGTCAAGGTCGGCGAGGAAATCGAGATCGTCGGTCTCCGTGCGACCCAGAAGACGACCGTCACCGGCGTCGAAATGTTCCGCAAGCTGCTCGATCAGGGCCAGGCTGGCGACAACATCGGTGCGCTGCTCCGCGGCACCAAGCGCGAAGACGTCGAGCGCGGCCAGGTGCTGTGCAAGCCGGGTTCGGTCAAGCCGCACACCAAGTTCAAGGCTGAGGCTTACATCCTCACCAAGGAAGAGGGCGGTCGCCACACCCCGTTCTTCACCAACTACCGTCCGCAGTTCTACTTCCGCACCACCGACGTGACCGGTGTCGTGCACCTGCCGGAAGGCACCGAGATGGTGATGCCGGGCGACAACATCGCGATGGAAGTGCACCTGATCGTGCCGATCGCGATGGAAGAGAAGCTCCGCTTCGCGATCCGCGAAGGTGGCCGCACCGTCGGCGCCGGCGTCGTCGCCTCGATCATCGAGTAACAAGCGAATAGGGAATGGTGAGTGGCGAATAGGGATTTCTATTCGCTACTCGCTACTCGCCACTCACTAAAGAAAGCACGGCAATGAACGGCCAAAACATTCGTATCCGTCTCAAGGCGTTCGACCATCGTATCCTCGATACGTCGACCCGCGAGATCGTGAACACGGCGAAGCGCACCGGCGCGCAGGTCCGCGGACCCATTCCGCTGCCCACCCGCATCGAGAAGTTCACCGTCAACCGTTCGCCCCACGTCGACAAGAAGAGCCGCGAGCAGTTCGAGATGCGCACTCACAAGCGCCTGCTCGACATCGTCGATCCGACCCCGCAGACCGTCGATGCTTTGATGAAGCTCGACCTGGCCGCCGGTGTCGACGTCGAGATCAAGCTCTAAGATTTTTGGATCCCGTTCGCTTAAAGCGGACAGAAAGAACAGGAAGCAAGCCGATGCGCTCCGGAGTGATCGCACAAAAGGTCGGGATGACGCGGGTCTTTACTGAGGCCGGCGAACATATCCCCGTGACCGTGCTGAAGCTCGGCAATTGCCAGGTCGTGGGCCACCGTACCGAAGAGAAGAACGGTTACGTGGCGCTCCAGCTTGGTTCTGGTGCCCGCAAGACCGTTTACATGCCCAAGGCGGAGCGCGGCCAGTTCGCGGTCGCCAAGGTCGAGCCGAAGCGCCGGGTCGAGGAATTCCGCGTCACCGCGGATGCCATGATCCCGGTCGGCGCCGAGATCCTGGCCGACCACTTCGTTGTCGGCCAGTTCGTCGACGTCACCGGCACCTCGGTCGGTAAGGGCTTCGCCGGCGGCATGAAGCGCTGGAACTTCGGCGGTCTGCGCGCCACCCACGGCGTCTCGGTCTCGCACCGCTCGATCGGTTCGACCGGTGGCCGTCAGGACCCCGGCAAGACCTGGAAGAACAAGAAGATGCCCGGCCACATGGGTGTCGACCGCATCACCACGCTCAACCTTCGCGTCGTTCAGCTCGATGTCGAGCGCGGCCTGATCCTCGTCGAAGGCGCCGTTCCCGGCTCCAAGGGCGGCTGGATCCGCGTGCGCGACGCCGTCAAGAAGCCGCTGCCGAAGGAAGCTCCGAAGCCCGGCAAGTTCAAGGTTGCCGGTGGCGAAGCCGAGGCTGCGGCCCAGCAGGAGGGTGCGTGAGATGGAATTGAAGGTCACCACCCTCGAAGGTAAGGAAGCCGGCTCGGTCCAGCTGTCCGACACCATTTTCGGCCTCGAGCCGCGCCAGGACATCATTGCGCGTTGCGTGCAGTGGCAGCTCAACAAGCGTCAGGCTGGCACGCACAAGGCCAAGGGCCGCGCCGAGATCTGGCGCACCGGCAAGAAGATGTACAAGCAGAAGGGCACCGGCGGTGCTCGTCACGGCTCGGCCCGCGTGCCGCAGTTCCGCGGCGGTGGCCGTGCCTTCGGTCCGGTGGTGCGTTCGCACGCCACCGACCTGCCGAAGAAGGTCCGTGCGCTGGCGCTGAAGCATGCGCTCTCGGCCAAGGCCAAGGACGGCGATCTCGTCGTGATCGAGAAGGCCGCGCTGGAAGCCGCCAAGACTAAGGCGCTGCTCGGTCACTTCTCGGGCCTGGGTCTGACCAACGCGCTGATCATCGACGGCGCCGAGCTCAACAACGGCTTCGCCGCTGCGGCTCGCAACATCCCGAACATGGACGTGCTGCCGATCCAGGGCATCAACGTCTACGACATCCTGCGCCGTCAGAAGCTCGTTCTGACCAAGGCCGCCATCGATGCGCTGGAGGCGCGCTTCAAATGACGAAGAACATCGAGGCTCGCCACTACGACGTGATCCTGTCGCCGGTCGTGACTGAAAAGGCAACGATCGCCTCGGAGCACAACAAGGTGCTGTTCAAGGTGGCCGCCAAGGCGACCAAGCCGCAGATCAAGGAAGCGATCGAGAAGCTGTTCGACGTCAAGGTCAAGAGCGTCAACACGCTGGTCCGCAAGGGCAAGACCAAGATCTTCCGCGGCAATCTCGGCTCGCAGTCGAACACCAAGCGCGCGATCGTGACCCTCGAAGAGGGCCACCGGATCGACGTCACCACCGGTCTGTAAGGTCGTACGACGATGGCACTGAAGACATTCAATCCTACGACGCCGGGCCAGCGCCAGCTGGTCATGGTCGATCGTTCGGCCCTCTACAAGGGCAAGCCGGTCAAGGCGCTCACCGAGGGCAAGCACTCCTCGGGCGGCCGCAACAACACCGGTCGCATCACCGTGCGTTTCCGTGGCGGTGGCCATAAGAAGACGCTGCGCACCGTGGATTTCAAGCGCGAGAAGATCGACGTCCCCGCGACGGTCGAGCGTCTCGAGTACGATCCGAACCGCACCGGCTTCATCGCGCTGATCAAGTATCAGGACGGCGAGCAGGCCTACATCCTGGCGCCGCAGCGCCTGGCCGTCGGTGACACCATCATCGCGGGCAACTACGTCGACGTGAAGCCGGGCAATGTCATGCCGCTCGGCAACATGCCGGTCGGCACGATCATCCACAACATCGAGGTCAAGATCGGGAAGGGCGGCCAGCTCGCCCGTTCGGCCGGCACCTACGCCCAGCTCGTCGGCCGCGATCAGGACTACGTGATCATCCGCCTGAACTCGGGCGAGCAGCGCCTGGTGCACGGCCGTTGCCGCGGCACGATCGGCGCGGTGTCGAACCCGGATCACATGAACACCTCGATCGGCAAGGCCGGTCGCAACCGTTGGCTGGGCCGCAAGCCGCACAACCGCGGTGTTTCGATGAACCCGATCGACCATCCGCACGGCGGTGGTGAAGGTCGTACCTCGGGCGGCCGCCACCCGGTCACCCCGTGGGGCAAGCCGACCAAGGGCAAGAAGACCCGCACCAACAAGTCGACCAACAAATTCATTCTCCTAAGCCGCCACAAGCGGAAGAAGTAAGGAACGCCGGACATGGTTCGTTCAGTCTGGAAAGGCCCGTTCGTCGAGGGTTCTCTGCTCAAGAAGGCAGATGCCGCCCGCGCGTCCGGCCGTCACGACGTCATCAAGATCTGGAGCCGTCGCTCGACGATCCTGCCGCAGTTCGTCGGCCTGACCTTCGGCGTCTACAACGGTCAGAAGCACGTGCCGGTGGCCGTCAACGAGGAAATGGTCGGTCACAAGTTCGGCGAGTTCTCGCCGACCCGGACCTTCCATGGCCACTCCGGCGACAAGAAAGCCAAGAAGGCTTGAGGATTAAACGATGAGCAAACCTAAGCGCGAACGGAGCCTCGCCGAAAACGAGGCCAAGGCGGTCGCCCGGATGCTGCGGGTGAGCCCGCAGAAGCTCAACCTGGTCGCCCAGCTCATTCGCGGCCGGAAGGCAGCTGCTGCGCTCGCCGATCTGCAGTTTTCGCGCAAGCGGATCGCGGTCGACGTGAAGAAGTGCCTGGAATCGGCTATCGCCAATGCCGAGAACAATCACGATCTCGACGTGGACGATCTCGTCGTGGCGCAGGCCTTCGTCGGCAATGGCCTCGTGATGAAGCGCTTCGCCGCCCGTGGCCGTGGCCGCTCGGGCCGTGTCTACAAACCATTTTCGCAGCTGACGATCATCGTTCGTCAGGTCGAAGCCGAAGCAGCCGCTTAAGGGCGCAGGAGAACACGATGGGTCAAAAGATCAATCCGATCGGTCTGCGTCTCGGCATCAACCGCACCTGGGATTCCCGCTGGTTCGCCGGCAAGCAGGAATACGGCAAGCTGCTGCACGAAGACGTCAAGATCCGTGAGATCCTGCACAAGGAGCTCAAGCAGGCGGCCGTCGCCCGCATCGTGATCGAGCGTCCGCACAAGAAGTGCCGCGTCACCATCCACTCGGCTCGTCCGGGCGTGGTGATCGGCAAGAAGGGCGCGGACATCGACAAGCTGCGCAAGAAGGTCGCGGACATCACTTCGTCCGACGTCGTCATCAACATCGTCGAAATCCGCAAGCCGGAGCTCGATGCGACGCTGGTGGCCGAGTCGATCGCGCAGCAGCTCGAGCGCCGCGTGGCGTTCCGCCGTGCCATGAAGCGCGCCGTTCAGTCGGCGATGCGTCTCGGCGCGGAAGGCATCCGCATCAACTGCTCGGGACGTCTGGGCGGTGCGGAAATCGCGCGCATGGAGTGGTACCGCGAAGGTCGCGTGCCGCTGCACACGCTGCGCGCCGACATCGACTACGGCGTTGCGACCGCGTTCACGACCTTCGGCACCTGCGGCGTCAAGGTCTGGATCTTCAAGGGCGAGATCCTCGAGCACGATCCGATGGCCCAGGACAAGAGAATGGCCGAAGGCGAGACGGGTGGCAGTGGTGATCGTGGTGGCCGTCAGCGCCGCGATACGGCTGCAGCCTAAAGCCGCACAGGAATTTGAGGGCTTAAAGCCATGATGCAACCTAAGAAAACGAAGTTCCGGAAGGCGCATAAGGGCCGCATCCACGGCGTTGCGTCTTCGGGCGCGACGTTGGCGTTCGGCCAGTTCGGCCTGAAGGCGACCGAGCCTGAGCGGGTCACCGCGCGCCAGATCGAAGCCGCTCGCCGCGCGCTGACCCGCCACATGAAGCGCGCCGGCCGCGTCTGGATCCGCGTGTTCCCCGACGTTCCGGTGTCGAAGAAGCCGGCCGAAGTCCGCATGGGCTCCGGCAAGGGTTCGCCGGAATTGTGGGTCGCGCGCGTGAAGCCGGGCCGGGTGCTGTTCGAGATCGACGGCGTCAACACCCAGACGGCGCGTGAGGCGCTGACCCTGGCGGCCGCCAAGCTGCCGATCAAGACGCGCTTCGTCGAGCGCATTGCGGAGTAATGGCCATGGCCCAGATGAAGATCGAAGACATCCGCGCGATGAGCCCCGACCAGCAGGACGATGCCGTCCTGAACCTGAAGAAGGAGCGCTTCAACCTGCGCTTCCAGCGCGCCACCGGGCAGCTCGAGAACACCTCGCGCCTGCGCGAGGCCCGCCGTGACATCGCCCGGATCAAGACCGTCGCCGCGCAGACGCGCGCGAAGAAGAAGTAAGAGGCTTACGAAGATGCCGAAACGTACTTTGCAGGGCGTGGTCGTCAGCGACAAGCAAGCCAAGACCATCGTGGTGCGCGTTGATCGCCGCTTCACGCACCCGATCTACAAGAAGACGATCCGCCGTTCGAAGAACTACCACGCGCACGACGAGAGCAACGAGTTCAAGCCGGGCGACATGGTGTGGATCGAGGAATCGAAGCCGATTTCGAAGTTGAAGCGCTGGGTCGTGATCCGGGGCGAACACAAGAAAAGCGCCTGATCTGTTGGCTTTAGCCGACTGACTTCAGGGAAATGTTGAGCGCCGGCTGGGCTGGCGCAAAGAGAAGAGGACGAGGTGCATCAATGATTCAGATGCAGACCAACCTCGACGTGGCCGACAATTCTGGCGCACGCCGTGTCATGTGTATCAAGGTGCTCGGGGGCTCCAAGCGCCGCTACGCCACGATCGGCGACATCATCGTCGTTTCGATCAAGGAAGCAATTCCGCGTGGCAAGGTGAAGAAGGGCGACGTGATGAAGGCCGTCGTGGTGCGCGTCCGCAAGGACATCCGCCGCGCCGACGGTTCGGTCATCCGCTTCGACCGCAACGCCGCCGTTCTGATCAACAACCAGTCCGAGCCGGTCGGCACCCGTATCTTCGGGCCCGTGCCGCGCGAGCTGCGCGCGAAGAACCACATGAAGATCATCTCGCTCGCGCCGGAGGTGCTGTGATGGCTGCCAAGATCCGCAAGGGCGACAAGGTCGTCGTGCTGACCGGCCGCGACAAGGGCCGTACCGGCGAAGTGTTCGAAGTGCGTCCCGACGCCGGCACGGCGCTGGTGCGCGGCATCAACATGGTCAAGCGTCACCAGAAGCAGACGCAGGCCCAGGAGGGCGGCATCATCTCGAAGGAGTCGCCGATCCAACTGTCCAACATCGCGTATGTCGGCAAGGACGGAAAGCCGACCCGCGTCGGATTCAAGATTCTGGCGGACGGCAAGAAGGTCCGCATCGCCAAGAGCTCGGGAGCTGAGATCGATGGCTGAGGCCGCTTACACGCCGCGCCTGCGCGCGGAATACGATGCGAAGATCCGCACGGCCATGACCGAGAAGTTCGGTTATGAGAACGTCATGCAGGTTCCGCGTCTGGACAAGGTCGTGCTGAACATGGGCGTTGGCGATTCCGTCAACGATCGCAAGAAGGCCGAGACCGCCGCTGCCGAGCTGACCCAGATCGCAGGCCAGAAGGCCATCGTGACCTATTCGCGTATCGCGATCGCGACCTTCAAGCTGCGTGAAAACCAGCCGATCGGCTGCAAGGTCACGCTGCGCAAGGCCCACATGTACGAGTTCATCGATCGCCTGGTGACGGTCGCGCTGCCGCGCGTCCGCGACTTCCGCGGCCTGAACCCGAAGAGCTTCGACGGCCGCGGCAACTACTCGCTCGGCATCAAGGAGCACATCATTTTCCCCGAGATCGACTTCGACAAGGTCACGGAAGCCCGCGGCATGGACATCACCGTCTGCACCACGGCCAAGACCGACGAAGAGGCGAGGGCCTTGTTGACCGCTTTCAATTTCCCGTTCCGGCAGTGAGACGCTGACCTAAAGCCTCTCAAACGCGGATACCCAGGAGCCAAGCATGGCAAAGAAGAGTTCAGTCGAGAAGAACAACCGGCGCAAGCGGATGGTGAAGAACGCCGCCGCCAAGCGCGAGCGGTTGAAGGCGATCATCGCCGACAAGAAGCTGCCGATGGAGGAGCGTTTCGCTGCGACGTTGAAGCTGGCGGAAATGCCGCGCAACTCGTCGGCAACCCGCATCCGCCTGCGTTGCGAGCTGTCGGGTCGCCCGCGCTCGAACTACCGCAAGAGCAAGCTGTCCCGTATCGCGCTGCGCGAACTTGGCTCCAAGGGCATGGTCCCGGGCCTCGTGAAGTCCAGCTGGTAAGGAGGGTCGTTTAGATGTCTACGCACGATCCAATCAGCGATCTGATCACCCGTATCCGCAACGCGCAGATGCGCTCCAAGACCAAGGTCTCCACGCCTGGCTCGAAGATGCGCGAGAACGTGCTCGAGGTCCTCAAGTCCGAGGGCTACATCCGCGGTTACGCCACGCTCGAGCATTCCTCGGGCCGCAGCGAGATCGAGATCGAGCTGAAGTATTTCGACGGCGAGCCCGTCATCCGCGAGATCGAACGTGTTTCCAAGCCCGGGCGTCGCGTCTACGCCTCGGTGAAGAACCTGCCGCGGGTCAACAACGGGCTCGGCATTTCGGTGTTGTCGACGCCGAAGGGGATCATGGCCGACCACAGCGCGCGCGACGCGAATGTGGGCGGTGAAGTCCTCTTCACGGTGTTCTGAGAAGGATTTTTGATCCATGTCACGTGTTGGCAAAAGGCCTGTGGCGGTGCCGTCGGGTGTTACCGCGACCGTCGATGGGCAGACCGTCAAGATGAAGGGGCCGAAGGGCCAGCTTCAGTTCGTCGTTCATGACGACGTCGAGGTGAAGCTCGAGAGCGGCCAGATCAAGGTCAAGCCGCGGCTCGAGACCAATCGCGCGCGCGCGCTCTATGGTACCGCTCGCGCCCAGGTCGCGAATCTGGTCGAAGGCGTCACCAAGGGCTTCGAGAAGAAGCTCGAGATCACCGGCGTCGGTTACCGCGCCGCGATGCAGGGCAAGAACCTGCAGCTCGCGCTCGGCTACAGCCACGACGTGATCTACACGATCCCCGAGGGGATCACGATCACCGTGCCGAAGCCGACCGAGATCACGGTGGCGGGCAGCGACATCCAGCGCGTCGGCCAGGTTGCGGCCGAGATCCGCGGTTATCGCCCGCCGGAGCCCTACAAGGGCAAGGGCGTGAAGTATGTTGGCGAATTCATCTTCCGCAAGGAAGGCAAGAAGAAGTAACGGAGCCGGTCATGTCCAAAGCCAAGGTTACCAATGCCCGGCGCAAGCGGAGTGTGCGGCTGAAGCTGCGCCGCTCCGGTGGTGGTCGTCCGCGTCTGTCGGTGTTCCGCTCGTCCAAGCACATCTACGCCCAGGTCATCGACGACCTCAAGGGCGAGACGCTGGCCTCTGCCTCGTCGCTCGAGAAGTCGATGCGCGACGGCGGCAAGACCGGCGCCGACATCGATGCAGCGAAGGCGGTCGGCAAGCTGCTGGCCGAGCGCGCCGCCGAGAAGGGCGTCAAGGAAGTCGTGTTCGATCGCGGCAGCTACCTCTACCACGGGCGCGTCAAGGCTCTTGCCGACGCGGCGCGTGAGAGCGGGCTGAGCTTCTAACAGAATTTGAGGATTGAGGCGCAAGCCTCTGAAGGATTGGAAAAATGGCAGAACGCGAACAACGTGGTGGACGCGATCAACGCGGCGGCGGCGGACGTGAACGCAGGGAGCGCGAGGAGCGCGACAGCGAGTTCGTCGACAAGCTCGTCCACATCAACCGCGTGGCCAAGGTCGTCAAGGGCGGCAAGCGCTTCGGTTTCGCAGCGCTGGTCGTGATCGGCGACCAGAAGGGCCGCGCCGGCTTCGGTCACGGCAAGGCGCGCGAAGTGCCGGAAGCGATCCGCAAGGCCACCGAGTCCGCCAAGCGCAACCTGACCCGCGTCTCGCTGCGCGAGGGCCGCACGCTCCATCACGACATCGCCGGCCGTCATGGCGCGGGCCGTGTCTACCTGCGTGCAGCTCCCGCCGGTACCGGCATCATCGCCGGCGGCCCGATGCGTGCCGTGTTCGAGACGCTCGGCGTCCAGGACGTGGTCGCCAAGTCGATCGGCTCGTCGAACCCCTACAACATGGTTCGCGCGACCTTCGACGCGCTGAAGCATCAGGATTCGCCGCGTTCGGTCGCAGCCCGCCGCAACATCAAGGTGTCCACTCTGCAGTCCCGCCGTATCGGTGGTGATGCCGAGGCGGCCGCCGACTAACGGAAGCTCTGGAGTAGACTCCCATGGCCAAGGCCAGCAAGACGATCAAGCTCGAGCAGACCGGCAGCGCGATCCGCCGCCATCACTCGCAGCGCTCGACGCTGATCGGGCTCAAGCTCAACAAGATCGGTCGCACCAGCGAACTGCAGGACACCCCGGCGGTCCGTGGCATGATCGAGAAGGTTCACCATCTCGTCCGCATCGTCGACGAGAAGTAAATAAGGAGAAGGGCGATGAAGCTCAGCGATATCGCCGACAACGCCGGCTCGCGCAAGAAGCGCATGCGCGTCGGCCGTGGCATCGGTTCGGGCAAGGGCAAGCAATCCGGCCGCGGCGGCAAGGGTCAGACCGCGCGTTCCGGCGTGCGCATCAAGGGTTTCGAAGGCGGCCAGATGCCGATGCATCGCCGTCTGCCCAAGCGCGGCTTCAACAACATCTTCCGTGTCGAGTTCGCCGAGATCAATCTCGACCGGCTCCAGGAAGCGGTCGACGCCAAGAAGATCGACGCCGGCAGCGTCGTGAACGTCGAGGCCCTGGTGAAGGGCGGCGTGCTGCGCCGCGCCAAGGCCGGCCTGCGGCTGCTCGGCCGTGGCGAGCTCAAGTCCAAGCTCAACATCGAAGTCCACGGCGCCACCAAGACCGCGATCGCCGCGGTCGAGAAGGCCGGCGGCTCGGTGAAGATCCTCGCCCCTGCCAAGGAAGAAGGCGAGGCGGCGTAACAACTGCGTCATTGGCCCGCGGCTAGCGGGCCTTTACGCGTGCGGGACGTGGACTTATCGAAGCCGAGCCCCAGATAATGTCCGGTGTCCGGTATAATGTAGCCCGGCCGCGGGCATGACGGCGCAATAGGCGGCGGGAGAAAGTCCAAGATGGCCTCTGCAGCGGAACAACTGGCAGCCAATCTCAATTTCGGTGCGTTTGCCAAGGCTGACGAACTGAAGAAGCGCATCTGGTTCACCCTGGGTGCGCTGCTCGTTTATCGGCTCGGGACCTACATCCCGCTCCCCGGCATCGATCCCAATATCTGGGAGCAGGTGTTCCGCTCGCAGGCGGGCGGCATCCTCGGCATGTTCAACATGTTCGCCGGCGGCGGCATCCACCGCATGGCGATCTTCGCGCTGAACATCATGCCGTATATCTCGGCCTCGATCATCATCCAGCTCCTCACCACCGTCTCGCCGCAACTCGAGGCGCTGAAGAAGGAAGGCGAGTCCGGCCGCAAGCTGCTGAACCAGTACACCCGCTATCTCACGGTGATCCTGGCCGCGTTCCAGTCCTACGGCATCGCGGTAGGCCTAGAGGGCGCCGGCAACGTCGTCAGCGACCCCGGCCTGTTCTTCCGCCTGTCCACCGCGATCACGCTGACCGGCGGCACCATGTTCCTGATGTGGCTGGGCGAGCAGATCACCTCGCGCGGCATCGGCAACGGCATCTCGCTGATCATTCTCGCCGGTATCGTCGCCGAGCTGCCCGCCGCGCTCGCCAACATGCTCGAGCTCGGCCGTCAGGGCGCGATGTCGACCGGCCTGATCCTGGTCGTCATCATCATGGCGGTCGCCGTGATTGCCTTCATCGTGTTCATGGAGCGGGCGCAGCGCCGTCTCCTGATCCAGTATCCGAAGCGCCAGGTCGGCAACAAGATGTTCGAGGGCCAGTCCTCGCATCTGCCGCTCAAGCTCAACACCTCAGGCGTGATCCCGCCGATCTTTGCGTCCTCGCTGCTGCTGCTGCCGACGACGGTTGCGAACTTCAACGCGGGCAGCGGGCCGGAATGGTTCCAGTGGATTACGACCCAGCTCGGCCACGGTCGTCCGCTCTTCCTGATCATGTACCTGGCGCTGATCGTGTTCTTCGCCTTCTTCTACACCGCGATCGTGTTCAACCCGACCGAGACCGCGGACAATCTGAAGAAGCACGGCGGTTTCATTCCGGGCATCCGTCCCGGCGAGCGCACTGCGGAATATATCGACTACGTGCTCTCGCGTATCACCGTGCTTGGTGCGATTTATCTCGCGATCGTCTGCTTGATCCCGGAGATCCTGATCTCCTACGCCTCGGTGCCGTTCTACTTCGGCGGTACCTCACTGCTGATCGTGGTCAGCGTCACCATGGACACGGTGGCGCAGGTTCAGGGCTATCTGCTGGCGCACCAGTATGAAGGCCTGATCCGCAAGTCGAAGCTGCGCGGCCGCCGTAGATGAGCAGGGAGCTCGCGCGCCGAATCGCTTTCACGATCGGCGCGCTGCTCCTCTTCAGGCTCGGCACCCAGATTCCGGTCGCGGGTGTCGCGGTGCATGGCGGGTTCGCGGCAAACAAGATCGCCCCGCTTTCGATCTTCTCGCTGTCCCTGTTTCCTTATCTGACTGCCGCAATTCTTGTTCAGCTCGTCGCTGTGGTGTGGCGAAGGCTGAGGGCGCTCGAACGATCGGGCGAGGCCGGTCGGCGCAAGCTGGCGCGTATCACCCTGATCCTGACGCTGCTCCTTGCTACGTTTCAGGCCTTTGGCATCGCCTCGACCATGCGGCAAATGCCGGGACTTGTCGTCCATCCCGGCGACTGGTTCGTCTTGAGCGCCACGGTCTCGCTCGTCGGCGGCGTGTTCGTTCTGATCTGGCTCAGTGAGCAGATCACGCGTCGCGGAATCGGCAATGGCCTCGCGCTCGTCCTAACCGTCAGCATCGTGGCTTCGCTGCCGTCCGATGTTGCGACCCTCCTCACCCAGCTGCGACGAGGAGCGATCTCCGGCAATGTTCTGGCGAGCAACGCGGTCTTCCTGATCGTGGTGGTCGCGCTGATCGTCTTCGTCGAGCGCGCGCGGCGTAACCTTCCGGTGCAGTTTGCCGCGCGCCGCGTCGGGGAGCGCTCGCTGCCTTCGCGTTCGGCGGTGCTGCCGCTCAAGATCAACAGCGCCGGTTACCTGTTGCCCGCGACCGTCGCGCCCTGGGCGATCTCGCTGCCAGTGATTTTTGCCGGCTTCATCTTCGGTGCCGATGACGGATCCTGGGTCGAAACCATCAGCGCGCATCTTCACTTCGGCGAGAAGGCTCACATCGTTTTCGGATCGATCGCGGTATTCGCGCTCGCCTTCGTCTACACGGCCTTTGTCATCGATCCCGATCATGCCGCCGAATCGCTTGCCCGGCAGGGCGGCGTGATTCCCGGCGTCACGCCGGGCGAGGCAACAGCTAGCTATCTCGACCGCGTGGTGTCGCTGACCACCGTGATCGGCGCCAGCTACCTGACTGCGCTTTCGTTGATTCCCGAGGTGTTCTTGGCCTACGGGAATGCGCTAGTTTATAAAATGGGTGGTGGTGCGGCGCTGATTGTGGTTTGCACTATTCTCGATCTTCAAACACAGGTGCGCGAGGTATCGCTCACCAATCCGGGGGGCGTACGCCGATGAGAATTATACTTCTGGGACCGCCGGGGTCGGGCAAGGGGACCCAGGCGCAGCTCTTGGTGCAGCGTTATGGCATCGTCCAGCTCTCGACCGGCGAGATGCTGCGTGCCGCGGTTGCGGCCGGTACGCCAGTCGGGCTGAAGGCCAAGGAGATCATGGCCAGCGGTGCTCTCGTGCCCGACGAGGTCGTGGTCGGAATCATCTCGGATCGGATCGACCAGCCGGATGCCCGCAACGGCTTCATCCTCGACGGTTTCCCGCGCACCGTGCCGCAGGCCGAGGCGCTGGACGAGTTGCTCAAGCACAAGCACCTCAAGCTCGACGCCGTGATCGAGCTCCGCGTCAACGAGAGCGCGCTCCTGAACCGTGTCGAGACCCGCGTCGCCCAGATGCGTGAGCGCGGGGAGGAGGTCCGACTCGACGACACCCCGGAGGTTCTGACCAAGCGGTTAGCCAATTACCGCAACCAGACGGAACCGCTGATTCACTACTATTCCGAGCGGCGGAAGCTCTCGACCATCGACGGTATGATGGCCATCGACGAGGTCACCCGCGCCATCCATCGCCAGCTCCTGGCGCTGGGGGCGGTCGAGCCCAAGACCCACGCCAAAAGCGCAGCCAAGGCGGGCCCGGCCAAGAAGGCCAAGGCGAGCAAGACGGCCAGGAAAACAGCCCAAAAACCGGCCAAAACGACCAAAAAACCCGCCAAATCGGCCAAAAAGGCCGCCAAGACGGCGGTGAGGGGTCCCAAGAAGACGGCCAAGAAAGCCGGCAAGAAGGCCGCTGGGAAGACCGTCAAGAAAGCGACGAAAAAGGCAGCCCAAAAGACCGCCAAGAAAGCTGTCAAAAAGGGTGCCAGAAAGGCCGCAAAAAAGGTCACGAAAAAGCGAGCTAAGCGCTAGCGGCGGTTGACGAAAGCCCCTGGAATCCCCTAATAAGCCCCGCATCCAAGTCGGATAGTTTCAAACGATGCCGGGCCCCAGGAAGACCAGGGGTGGGCGTCGTGTTCGCGTTTGTGAACACCTGCCCGAGAAACCAAGCACTTAAAGACCGATTCCTGACGAGGGATCGGCAACAGGAGAGAAGGCCGTGGCCCGTATTGCCGGCGTGAACATCCCGACCAACAAGCGCGTGCTGATCGCGCTCCAGTACATCCATGGCATCGGCCAGAAGATCGCCGGTGAGATCCTGGAGAAGGTGAAGATCCCCGTGGATCGTCGCGTCAATCAGCTGAGCGACGCCGAAGTGCTCCAGATCCGCGAAGTGATCGACCGCGACTATCTCGTCGAGGGCGATCTGCGTCGTGAGGTCGGCATCAACATCAAGCGTCTGATGGACCTCGGCTGCTATCGCGGCCTGCGTCATCGTCGCGGCCTGCCGGTGCGCGGCCAGCGTACCCACACCAATGCGCGCACGCGCAAGGGTCCGGCCAAGGCCATCGCCGGCAAGAAGAAGTAAGTTTTCGAATCCAATCGCGGCGTGTGGCGAACAGGGATGACCCGTTCGCCACGCGCCTTTCGTTCCACAGGTGTAGCCGCTGGCATTACGGCGGCGTTTGAGATCTTCAGGAAAGGTACTCTATGGGCAAGGAAGCCACCCGCGTTCGTCGTCGTGAGCGCAAGAACATCGCCTCCGGCGTCGCGCACGTGAACTCGTCGTTCAACAACACGACCATCACCATCACCGACGCGCAGGGCAACACGATTGCCTGGTCTTCCGCCGGCACGATGGGCTTCAAGGGCTCGCGCAAGTCGACCCCGTACGCCGCGCAGGTTGCTGCCGAGGACGTGTCCAAGAAGGCGCAGGAGCACGGCATGCGCACGCTGGAAGTCGAAGTCGCAGGTCCCGGTTCGGGCCGCGAGTCGGCACTCCGCGCGCTTCAGGCCGCAGGCTTTACCGTCACCTCGATCCGCGACGTGACCACGATCCCGCATAACGGTTGCCGTCCCCGCAAGCGTCGGCGCGTTTGATCCCGAGTTGCGGGCGCATTGGCGCCCGCAATGACTTTTCTAAGAAGCCGCGGGAATGATCCGCGGCCTTTCTCCAACGCCAGTATTTGAGCTCTCAAATTGACTGGCCTGTATGGGTGAAACAGTGACGATCCAGAAAAATTGGCAAGAACTGATTCGACCGAACAAGCTCCAGGTCACGCCCGGCAGCGATTCGAACCGTTTCGCGACCATCGTCGCCGAGCCGCTCGAGCGCGGCTTCGGCCAGACGCTCGGCAACGCGCTGCGTCGCATCCTGCTCTCCTCGCTCCAGGGCGCGGCGGTGCAGTCGGTGCACATCGACGGCGTGCTGCACGAGTTCTCCTCGATCGCTGGCGTTCGTGAGGACGTCACCGACATCGTGCTCAACATCAAGGACATCTCGATCAAGATGCAGGGCGAAGGCCCCAAGCGCATGGTCGTGAAGAAGCAGGGCCCGGGCGTCGTCACCGCCGGCGACATCCAGACCGTCGGCGACGTCGTGGTGCTGAACCCGGATCTGCAGATCTGCACGCTCGACGAGGGCGCCGAGATCCGCATGGAGTTCACGGTCGCCACCGGCAAGGGCTACGTGCCCGCCGAGCGCAACCGCCCCGAGGACGCGCCGATCGGCCTGATCCCGGTCGACAGCCTGTACTCGCCGGTCCGCAAGGTCTCCTACAAGGTCGAGAACACCCGTGAGGGCCAGATCCTCGACTACGACAAGCTGACCATGACGATCGAGACCAACGGCGCGATCTCGCCGGATGATTCCGTGGCTTACGCCGCGCGCATCCTGCAGGATCAGCTCAACGTGTTCGTCAACTTCGAAGAGCCGCGCAAGGAAGTCGCCCAGGAGATCATCCCGGACCTCGCCTTCAACCCGGCCTTCCTCAAGAAGGTGGACGAGCTCGAGCTGTCGGTGCGTTCGGCCAACTGCTTGAAGAACGACAACATCGTCTACATCGGCGACCTCGTGCAGAAGAGCGAGGCGGAAATGCTCCGCACTCCGAACTTCGGCCGCAAGTCGCTGAACGAGATCAAGGAAGTGCTGGCCCAGATGGGTCTGCATCTCGGCATGGAAGTGCCGGGCTGGCCGCCGGAGAACATCGACGAGCTCGCCAAGCGCTTCGAGGATCACTACTGAGCGAGTTGGGAGTGGCGAATAGCGAATAGGGAAGATCATCCATTCGCCATTCGCTATTCGCTATTCGCGACCTAGGGCGAACGCAGGCAGCCCACCTGAGCAACATGTCCGACGAACCGTCGCGGCAGTTTTTACGTAAGGAATAGTCAAATGCGTCACGGCAAGGTTCATCGGAAGCTCAATCGCACTGCCGAGCATCGCCGCGCGATGTTCGCCAACATGTGCGCCGCGCTGATCAAGCACGAGCAGATCGTCACCACGCTGCCGAAGGCGAAGGAATTGCGCCCGATCGTCGAGAAGCTCGTCACCCTCGGCAAGAAGGGCGGGCTGGCCATGCGCCGCCAGGCCATCTCCGAGATGCGCGACAAGGACCAGGTCAAGAAGCTGTTCGACGTGCTGGCGCCTCGCTACAAGGACCGCCAGGGCGGCTACACCCGCATCATCAAGGCCGGCTTCCGCTACGGCGACAATGCCGCGATGGCCGTGATCGAGTTCGTCGATCGCGACGTCGATGCCAAGGGCCAGGATTCCGGTCCGGTGCAGGAAAAGGAAGCCGAGGCGGCGTAAGCCGATCGGTATTGAATTCAGAGAGCGGCGCCTTCGGGCGCCGCTTTTTTTGTTGGCCGTCGCCGATACCTTATCGGTGCTCGTCTCGTAGTCCCGGGTTTCGCCGTGGCGACGAGCCCGTGTCCTTCTCACGCGTGAGTGAGCGCCAATTGCGATCTCATGTCGAGCGCCCGATATCTCCACCGACATCGATGGAGATGAGACATGAAGATCGACCTTTCCGGAAAGACCGCCCTCGTGACCGGCTCGACTGCCGGCATCGGCCACGCCATCGCCAGAGGCCTAGCAGCCTCCGGCGCCAGTGTCGTGATCAATGGGCGCGGCCAGGACAAGGTCGATGCCGCCGTGCGCAAGCTGGAAGGGACGGGCGCGAAGGTGCGCGGTATCGCTGCCGACGTCTCGACCGCAGCGGGCTGCAAGTCGCTCGTTGCGGCGCTGCCCGAGGTCGACATCCTCATCAACAATGCCGGCATCTTCGAGCCCAAGGATTTCTTCGAGATTCCGGACGAGGACTGGAGTCGTTTCTTCGAGGTCAACGTCATGAGCGGCGTGCGGCTGTCGCGGGCCTACCTGAAGGGCATGCTCAAGCGCAATTGGGGCCGCATCGTCTTCATCTCATCGGAGTCCGGGCTCAACATTCCCGTCGAGATGATCCACTACGGCATGACCAAGACGGCCCAGCTCTCGGTCGCGCGCGGTCTGGCGCAGCTCACCCGCGGCACCGGCGTCACCATCAATTCCGTGCTGCCGGGCCCGACCATGTCGGAGGGCGTCGAGACCTTTGTGAAGGATCTCGCCAAGCAGAACGGCCAGTCGGTCGACGAGGCTGCGGCCAATTTCGTCAAGCAGCATCGCCCGAGCTCGCTGCTGCAACGCTTCGCCAGCGTCGACGAGATCGCCAACATGGTGGTCTATGTTGCGTCGAAGCAGGCGTCCGCGACCAACGGTGCGGCGCTGCGGGCCGAGGGCGGCATCGTCAACACCATCGCCTGAGCCGCGCATGACAGCCTATGTGATTTCCGAAGTCGAGATGCGCGATCCCGACGGGTTCGAAGCCTATCGTGTGCTCGCCGCAGAGACGATCGCGCAGTATGGCGGGCGTTATCTCGTCCGCGGTGGCAAGGCCGAGCTTGCCGAAGGCAACCTTCCAGCGAAGGCCATCGTCATCGTCGAATTCGCGTCGATGGCGCGGCTGAAGGAATGGTACGCCTCGCCGGAATATGCCGAGGCGCTGAAGCTGCGGCAGACGGCGCTGGAGCGGCGGCTGCTGTTCGTCGAGGGCGCGGCGGAAGCGTAGGAGCGGTAGGGTGGGCAATGCGACTTGTCCGCCGTAGCTCGAAGAGCGAAGGCGGAAGCGTGCCCACCACTCCTGTCCTCGTTGAGCGTTGGTGGGCACGGCGCAAGTGCGCCTTTGCCCACCCTACGAGGCCTTCGCCTACCATCCCTCCAGCACGATCTTGCCGCGCGACTTGCCGCTCTCAAGCAGCGCATGCGCGCGCTTGAGGTTGGCGGCGTTGATCGTGCCAAAAGTCTGGTCGAGCGTGGTGCGTAGCACGCCTTTGTCGACGAGGTCGGCGACGTCGTTCAGCAAATGATGCTGCGCGATCATGTCTGATGTCTGGAACGAGGAGCGCGTGAACATCGATTCCCAGTGCACCGAGATCGCTTTGCCCTTGAACGTGCTCATGGTGAATTCAGGGGGGTCGTCGATCAGGCCGAACCGGCCCTGCGGGGCCATGAACTCGGCGATCGCCTTGTAATGCTGATCGGTGAAGGTGAGGCTCGCCACCAGCGCGACCGGCGGCAGCTTCAATTTTTCGATCTGCTCCTTCATCGGCTTGCCGTGGTCGATCACCGCATGCGCGCCGAGATCGAGGCACCATTTCTGCGAGTCCGGCCGCGTCGCGGTGGCGAGCACCGTGAGGCCGGTGAGGCGGCGCGCGAGCTGGATCAGGATCGAGCCGACGCCGCCGGCGCCGCCCGTGATCAGCAGCGTGCGCGGATCGACGCTCTTCCCGGGCACCGCGCCGAGCCGATCGAACAGCAATTCCCACGCGGTGATGGAGGTGAGGGGAAGGGCAGCGGCTTGCGCGAACGACAGGCTCTTCGGCTTGTTGCCGACGATGCGTTCGTCGACCAAGTGGAATTCGGAATTGGTGCCCTGGCGCAGGATCGAGCCGGCGTAAAACACCTCGTCGCCCGGGTTGAACAGCGTGACTTCAGGCCCGACGGCGTCGACCACGCCGGCCGCGTCGTAGCCCAGGATCTTGGTCTCGCCCTCGGGCGGCGCTGCGCGCTTGCGTACCTTGTAATCGACCGGATTGGCCGAGATCGCCTTCACCGCGACGCGGATGTCGCGCCCTTTGGGCTCGGGTTTTGCGGTCTCGAAATCGATCAGCGCATCCTGATCCTCGATCGGGAGCGATTTCTTGTAGCCGACGGCCTTCATGGCTTGTCTCCATCAGATGGGGCGCAGCTTGGCATGGGCGCGCCTGACCTGCTAACTGTCGCGCTGGCTCCAATTTGGCAAGTACTGTAAATTCGGGGATATAGTCCCTGTTTGGATACTATTGGGAAAATACGCATGAAACGGCGCGATTTTGCCCGTCGCCCGGGCTGCTCGGTCGAGGCGACGCTGGATCTGATCGACGGCAAGTGGAAGGGCGTGATCCTCTACCATCTGCAGAGCGGCACCCAGCGTTTCGGCGAACTGCGCCGCCGGATGCCCGGCATCACCCAGCGCATGCTGACAAAGCAGCTGCGCGCGCTGGAGGAGGACAAGCTTGTCATCCGCAAGGTCTATGCCGAGGTGCCGCCGCGCGTCGAATATTGCCTCTCCGAGCTCGGCGAGAGCCTCAAACCGGTGATCGACATCCTGAAGGCCTGGGGCGAGAGCCACCAGCAGCGCCTGTCCTGCGCACCGGCGCCGACGGTCGTGAAGAAGCCGAAGCGCGCGGCGTGAGTTGGTCGTAAAGCTGGCGCCTCACTCTCGGTGTCATCCCCGCGAACGCGGGGATCCATAACCCCAGGAAGAAGTTGTAGCGCGAGCGGCCAACTCTGAGACTTCGCCAAACTACTCCCTGTGGTTATGGGTCCCGGGTTCGCGCTTGCGCGCGCCCCGGGACGACAGCGAGTTTAGAACGCGAACTGCGTGCGCATCGCGACCGCATCGAACTTCGAGCCGACATCTGCGGTTGAGATCGGCGAGGCTTGCCTCGACACCGTGCCGTGCAGATAGTCGAGCATGAAGCGGACGTTGCCGTTGACGTACCAGTTGAGCGCCAGCGTATAGACGGTCTGCCGTCCGCCGGCGATGCCGGTCGCCGTGCCCAACTGATTGTTGAGGTCGATCGTCGAGAAGCGCCCCGCGATCTCCCACGCACCCCAGCCGCCGCCGTCGAGCGAGAACGGATGCGCCGGCTTGACGCCGCTATAGGCCGCGTTCGCCGCGTTGTAGCTGCGGCCTTCCCCCGTCAACACGTAGCCGGCCTGCGCGTAGCCGCCCTGGAATTTCAGGCTGGGTGCGCCGACCAGCGGCACGCCGGTGTTGGCGGTCCGGTCGACATTGTACCAGAAGTACTCGCCTTGAACGATGAGCGGGCCGTAGGTCGCCGCGGCTTCGATGCTGTAGACCTGCGCACCCGAGGCATTGGCGATCGCGCCGGTCGAGATCAGCGTGGTGGGGTCGAGACGCAATTCCGGACGATCGCTGAGCGTGACGGTCTGCGTATTGGCAATGAGATTGCGCGGCGGCTGGATCAGCCACTGGGCGTCGGCGCCGATATGCACCGAATAGTCCTTGCCGCTGATCGGGTTGCCGGCAATGCGCGCCACAGCGCCGTATTGCTCGCTCGTGCCTGCCGGTGCCGCGCTGGAAGCCGAGTGGATCGCGCCGGTCGATGGCCCCGTGACGTAGCCGCCGATCCAGAGCTGGTCGTTGTACCACCGCGTACCGGCCGCGGAGCGGAAGTCGCCGGCGGCGATATTGGTCGCGATGATGCCGGCCGAGGCGCGCTCCATGAACATGATGTCGTTGGAGCTCGTGGCCTCATCGAGCGTGTAGGGCAGGTCCATGATGCCGGCTTCGATCGCCATCTTGCCGCCGAATGGCTTCAAGCCGGTGTAGCTGAGATAGGCGTTCTCGACGCCGGAGAGGCCGCCGCCCGGCAGTGATCCAGGGGCCGTGCCGCCAAAACCGTCGGACGTGCCGCCGAAATCGTAGACCAGCGCGAAGTTCCAGTCGTTGAAGAATTTGCCGGTGACGCCGATGCGCGCGCGGCGGACGTTCTGGCCGCTGTCGAGCTTCTGCGGCACGGTCGCTGCCGTGTTGGGACGATAGTCATAGCCGCCGACATCCCAGTGCAGGCGGCTGGTGATGGCGACGCAATTGGCCTGGTCCGCGGTGCAGATGGTCGGCCGGTTGTTCGGCATGGTCACGACGACGCCGGATGCCGGTGCCGGGCCCTTGACCGGGATCGCCGCGTTCGCGTTGGCCACGGCGACCTTCGCCTCCGACCGCGCTTCGGCCTTGGCCTCTGCCTTTGCTTCGGCTTTGGCTTTTGCCGCGGCCGCCGTGTTCGCCGCGGTCTGGCTCTGGAGCTTGTCGAGCTTCTGCTCCAGCATCTTCAGCTGCTGCTTGAGCAGCGCGATCTCCTGCTCGCTGCTGCTTGCTGATTGGGCCTGGGCCTGCGAGGCCGCCAACGCTCCGGCGAGGCCAATCGCCGTGGCTGCAATCCTTGTCCTGCTCACGTCATGACTCCATGGTTTGACCAATTCCCCAAGTCGTAGGCGGTGAGGCTAGGAACGATTGATGACTGCCCCGCGACGACGCGCATCGGTTGCCTGGTTCCCGGTGATGTAAATTCGCCGCAACCGAATCCACCGCGAGCAAGGATGCAAGATGATGCGTGTCATGCCAATCCACGAGGCAAGACAAATCGCCGTTCCGCACGCTTGGCTTGCAGGCCGTAGACGTCAGACCGAGGCCGAATATTGCCGCCCGGCGCCCTTCTATTGGGGGACGAACGCGCCTATATTCCGGCGTCTTTTCCAAGAGGTAGGAATGTTTCGATCGATCCGGACCGCCGTCGTCACGGCATTGTGCATAGGCTTTTCCGCCCACTTCAACCCGGCTGCTGCGCAGGACCGTCGGGTCCCGTCATCGCCGGCCGAGCTGCGGCTGTCCTATGCGCCGATCGTGCAGCGGGTGCAGCCGGCCGTGGTCAACGTCTATGCCGCCAAGGTGGTGCAGAACCGCAACCCGCTGCTGGACGATCCGATCTTCCGCCGCTTCTTCGGCGTGCCGGGCCAACAGCCCGAGCAGATGCAGCGCTCGCTCGGCTCCGGCGTCATCGTCGATGCGTCCGGCCTCGTCGTCACCAACGTCCACGTCATCGAGGGCGCGGACCAGGTGAAGGTGTCGCTGTCGGACAAGCGCGAGTTCGAGGCGGAGATCCTGCTGAAAGATACGCGCACCGATCTTGCCGTGCTGCGCCTGAAGGACACCAAGGAGAAATTCCCGACCCTCGATTTCACCAATTCCGACGAATTGCTGGTCGGCGACGTCGTGCTCGCGATCGGCAATCCCTTCGGCGTCGGCCAGACCGTGACTCACGGCATCATCTCGGCGCTGGCGCGCACGCAGGTCGGCATCACCGACTATCAGTTCTTCATCCAGACCGATGCGGCGATCAATCCCGGTAATTCCGGCGGCGCGCTGGTCGACATGGCCGGCAAGCTCGCGGGCATCAACACCGCGATCTATTCGCGCTCCGGCGGCTCGCAAGGCATCGGTTTCGCGATCCCTGCCAACATGGTGCGTGTCGTCGTCGCCTCCGCCAAGAGCGGCGGCAAGGCGGTGAAGCGTCCCTGGCTCGGGGCAAAATTGCAGGCGGTGACGCCCGAGATCGCCGAGAGCCTCGGCCTGCGTTCGCCGACCGGCGCGCTGGTCGCGAGCGTGGTGTCGAACGGCCCCGCCGCGAAGGCCGGCCTGAAGTCCTCCGATCTCATCACTGGGATCGATGGCCAGACCGTGGATGATCCCAACGCCTTCGACTATCGCTTCGCCACTCGTCCGCTCGGCGGCAGCGCGCAGATCGACGTGCAGCGCAGCGGCAAGCCGCTCAAGCTGACGGTGGCGCTGGAGACCGCGCCCGATACGGGACGTAACGAGCTCGTCGTCACCGCGCGTTCGCCGTTCCAGGGCGCGAAGGTCTCGACCATCACGCCGGCGGTCGCCGACGAGCTACATCTTGACGCCGACACCGAGGGTGTCGTGATCACCGATCTCGGCGGCGACAGTGCGGCCGCAAATGTCGGCTTCCAGAAGGGCGATATCATTCTGGCGGTCAACAACCAGAAGATCAGCAGGACCGGCGACCTCGAAAAGGCGGCCGGAGAGCGCCCGCGGATCTGGCGTATCACGCTGGTGCGCGGCGGCCAGCAGATCAACGTCACGCTGGGCGGATGAGTCCGAAGCGACCACAAACGCCAACGCTCTTTGCCGCGGCGGGGCTCGACCACGACGCTCCGCATCCGCTGCCGGACCGGTTGCGCCCGCGCGCGCTGTCGGAGGTCGTGGGCCAGGACCACATCCTCGGTCCCGACGGGGCGCTGACGCGCATGCTGGAGACGCGCACGCTGGGATCGCTGGTGTTCTGGGGCCCGCCCGGCACCGGCAAGACCACGGTGGCGCGGCTGCTGGCGGATGCGACCGACCTGCATTTCGAGCAGATCTCCGCGGTGTTCTCCGGCGTCGCCGACCTGAAGAAAGCTTTCGACGCCGCGCGCGCCCGCCGCGAGATGGGCAAGGGCACGCTGCTGTTCGTCGACGAGGTGCATCGCTTCAACCGCGCCCAGCAGGATTCGTTTCTGCCCGTGATGGAAGACGGCACCGTGGTGATGGTCGGCGCCACCACGGAGAATCCGTCCTTCGAGCTCAACGCGGCGTTGCTCTCTCGTGCGCGCGTCTTGGTGTTTCGCTCGCTCGATGCCGCCGCGATCGAAAAACTGTTTGCGCATGCCGAGGAGGTCGAAGGTCGCAAGCTGCCGCTCGATGCGGAAGCGCGCGCGGTGCTGGTGCGCATGGCCGATGGCGATGGCCGCGCCTCGCTGACGCTCGCCGAAGAGGCCTGGCGTTCGGCGCGGGCGGACGAGATCTTCAATGCCGCGCAGTTGCAGGAGATTTTGCAGCGCCGCGCGCCGATCTACGACAAATCGGCCGACGGCCATTACAATTTGATCTCGGCGCTGCATAAGTCGGTGCGCGGCTCCGATCCCGACGCCGCGCTGTATTACCTCGCGCGCATGCTCGATGCCGGTGAGGACCCGCTGTTCCTGGCCCGCCGCGTCGTGCGGATGGCGGTGGAGGACATCGGCCTTGCCGATCCGCAAGCGCTCGTCATCGCCAATGCGGCCAAGGACGCGTTCGATTTCCTCGGCCATCCCGAAGGCGAGCTCGCAATCGCGCAGGCCGTCGTCTATCTCGCCACCGCGCCGAAATCGAATGCGGTCTACACCGCCTTCGGCACGGCGATGCAGGTCGCCAAGCAGGCCGGCTCGCTGCTGCCGCCAAAGCACATCCTCAATTCGCCGACCAAGCTGATGAAGTCCGAAGGCTACGGCGCATCTTACGAATACGACCACGACGCCCCCGACGCCTTCTCCGGGCAGGACTACTTCCCGGAAGCCCTGGGCCGCCAAACGTTCTACGACCCGCCCGAGCGCGGCTTCGAGCGGGAGATCAGGAAGCGGCTGGATTATTGGGCCAAGCTGAGGAAGGAGCGGGGCGGCCCGCGCTAAAAACGGCCATTTCGCCGTGACGGGACCCGGCTTTTGGGGTACGCAGGCAACCATGAGCCGCCGCATCAAAAGAACCGATCCAAAGCCCCGCTCGCGCGACGAGCGCAAGGAATCCCGCCCGTTCAAGGCGCGTAGCGCGTCTAAGGCTGGACCGCGGCCGGGTGGCAAGCCCGGCGGCAGCAAGCCGCCGCGCTTTGCCGGCGAGCGCGCCGAGCGGCGCGCGCCGAAAGCCGAGCTGGAAAGGGCCGCGCCCGAAAAGCCCGTCGAGGCGCTGCTGCCGACCAAGGTGCAGACCGTCAAGGTGACCGCCGACGAGAACAACATGCGCGTCGATCGTTTCCTCGAGGCGCGCTTTCCCGGCCTGTCGTTCTCCCACATCCAGCGTGTCGTCCGCAAAGGCGAGCTGCGCGTCGACGGCAAGCGCGTCGACAGCAAGGACCGCCTGGAGGAGGGCCAGAGCGTCCGCATTCCGCCGCTCAAGCTCGACACGCCGAAGGGCGTCGGCGAGCTCTCGGAAGCTGCCCAGAAGACCCTCAAGGCGCTGAAGGAGATGACGATCTTTGAGGACGACGACGTCCTCGTCCTGAACAAGCCGGCCGGCCTTGCCGTGCAGGGCGGCTCGGGCATGACGCGGCACATCGACCAGATGCTGGAGGTGATGCGCGATTCCAAGGGCCAGAAGCCACGCCTGGTGCATCGTATCGACCGGGAGACGTCAGGCTGTCTGCTGGTCGCCAAGACGCGGTTTGCCGCTTCGCATCTGACCGGCGCGTTCCGCTCACGTTCGGCGCGAAAAGTCTATTGGGCGCTGGTGCCGGGCCTGCCGAAGCCGAAGCAGGGCCGCATCTCGACCTTCCTCGCCAAGGAGGAGAGCGAGGACGACACCATCATGCGCATCGCCCAGCATGGCGACGAGGGCGCCAGCCACGCGGTGACATATTACGCGGTGGTCGAGACCGCCGGCAACAAGCTGACCTGGGTGTCGCTGAAGCCGGTGACGGGACGCACCCATCAGCTGCGCGCCCACATGGAGCATATCGGCCATCCCATCGTCGGCGATTCCAAATATTTCAACATCGAGAACTGGCAGCTGCCGGGCGGCCTGCAAAACCGGCTGCATCTGCTGGCGCGCCGCATCGTCATTCCGCATCCGCGCGGCGGCGTGATCGACGCCACCGCGCCATTGCCGCCGCACATGCAGCAGTCGTGGAATCTGCTCGGGCTGGATGCAAGCCGGTTTGATCCAATCGAGAACGCGCCTGAAGAATAGCCGGGTTGAACGGGGGTGGTAGACCCACGACATATCCTCCATGACACGGCTCTCGATCTATCTTGTGCTGTTGGCCGCGCTATGTGTGGGGCAGGCCGCCCACGCGCAATACGTGCTGCCGGACGCTTCACGGCTCGCCCCACCGCTGCCTCAGCCGCCACCGCCGCCGAAGATCGAGGTGCCGCAGGTTCCGCAAGTCGACGCGCCGCCGCGCTACAACTACCAGCCGCTTCCGCGTAACTCGTTCAGCGATCGCGTCACAAAGTGCCTCGACGCCGCCGCAGCTGCGGGACTGGGCCCAGCCGATCGCGGCACTTACTCACGCGCTTGCGCGAACTAGCAGCACTCATGGTCGTGGCGAAGCCATGACGAGACAGATAATCTGACCGACGACAGGGACCGAAAAAACGATGCGCGAATTGTTCGAAGAAGCAGCAGGGCAACCCCCGCCTGACCCGCGGGAATCGGCGCGCGCGTCCGCGCGCCCGCCGCAGCGCAAGCGCTTCTACAAGGAGGCGAGCGCGACCGAAGCCGAAGGCGGTTTCGCCATCACGCTCGACGGCAAGCCGATCCGCACGCCCTCCGGCCGCCAGGTGGTGATTCCGTCGCGCGCGCTCGCCGATGCCGTGGCCGCGGAATGGGCGGCTCAGGGCGAGAGCATCGACCCCATGACCATGCCGCTGACGCGGATCGCCAACAGCGTGGTCGAGGGCGTTGTCGACCGCGTCGAACTGGTCAGCGACGACCTCGCGAAATATTTCGAGTCCGACTTGCTGTTCTATCGTGCCGGCCATCCCGAAGGGCTGGTCGCCCGCGAGGCCGCGCATTGGGATCCCGTGCTGTTCTGGGCCGCGGAGACGCTGGGCGCGCATTTCATCCTGTCCGAGGGCGTCATGCATGTGAAGCAGCCCGACGAGGCGGTCGAGGCCGCGCGCGCCGCGCTGCCGGGCGACGCCTGGTCGGTCGCCGCACTCCACGTGGTGACGACCCTGACCGGCTCGGCGCTGCTGGCGCTGGCGCTGGCTCATGGCGTGCGCGACGCCGGCCAGGTCTGGGCCGCCGCCCATGTCGATGAGGACTGGAACATCGACCAATGGGGCGCGGACGAGGAGGCCGCCAGCCGCCGGGCCACCCGTCTCAGGGATTTCGAGGCCGCCGTGGCGGTTCTGGCGGCGGCAAAGGCGTCCGCAGCCGAAGGTCCTTAACGAGAGGTTTACGACGGTGGCCTTAGGGTGTGGCCAGCGCTCCATGGGCCCCTGAGATGCCGACGCCGGTCACTTCCATCCTCCCCGTCAGTGCCGCCAGCCCCGTTGCTGATGCGACGACGCCCGACCTCGTGCTGCAGGCCGGCAGCGTCGTCGATGCCAGGGTCGTCAGCGTGATGGCCAACAATCTGGTGCGGATCGCGATCGCCAACCTTTCGATGGACGTGATGTCGGAGGTGGCGCTGACGCCGGGGCAGAATCTCCAGCTGGCGGTCTCGCAGAACGACGGCACGATCAGGCTCGCCGTGATGAACGGGGCAGGCGAGGCCACTGCCGATCAGATCACGCTGACGCCGCGTGCGGCTTCGCTCGTGGAAAGCCCGCCGCTGGCGCCATCCGCAGCCGCGACACGCAACACGCTGACGCCATTGGAGCAGGTCGCCGTCACCGCGGCCTCGGCCGAGGCCGCCACAAAACAAGGCAGCCAGGCGCCACTGTTCGCCAATCTGGCATCCGTCGTCACCGGCAGCGATCTGCCTGCGGGCTTGAAGCAGGCCGTGCTGGACGTGCTGGCGCAGCAGACGCCGCTCAGTCCCGGGCTCGATGGCGCCGATGTCGAAACCGCGTTCCAGAAATCCGGCTTGTTTTTCGAGGCTTCGCTGGCCGCGGGCGCGAGGCCGCCCGCCGGCACGACGCCCGACCTGAAGGCGGCGCTGCTGGTGCTGCGCCAGACGCTGACCACGCTCGAAACCGCCGCGCCACAGGGCGCTGCAACTCCCGCTGCGACGACAGGGACACCGCAGGTCGCCACTGCGCCTGCTCAGGCCGCAGGTGAGGCCGCGCAGTCCGCGTCCGCTTCCGGCCCCGAGATCGCGCAGACATTGCGCAGTGCCAATCTCGCGGCCGCGGTGCTGGCGGACGTTGCCGGCAACGCTCAGCAAGCCGCGATGCCGCGCACCATGTCCGCGGGGCTTGCCGCGAGCCTCCTGCAGGAGGTCACGAAAAACCTGCCGCGCCTGACCGGCAACGTGCCCGGCTCGAACAAAGCCGTGCCCGACGGCCACATCTTCGAAGCAGCCGCACGTGCGACGCCACCGCCGTTCCGTGGTGCATTGCCCTCGCCGCAGGCGATTGCCTCGCCCTCGCTCGTGCCGGACACGCCGCTGTCCGCAACCGTGCATCGCCTGCTCGACGACACCGATGCCGCCATCGCGCGGCAGACATTGTTGCAGGTCGCTTCGCTCCCGGATCGCACCAACGCCAGTGGCCACCGCATCGACCCGGCAATGCCGCAGTGGAATTTCGAGATTCCCTTTGCAACGCCGCAGGGCACCGCGATGGCACAGTTCGAGATTTCGCGCGATGGCGCTGGCGAATCCGCCGATGCCGCCAAGCGCGCCTGGCGCGCGCGCTTCTCGCTTAACGTCGAGCCGGCCGGCCCTGTGCACGCGCTGATCACGCTGAACGGCGACATGACTTTCGTGCGGATGTGGGCGGAGCGGCCGGCGACGGTGCAGCAGCTGCGCGCTGGCATCGGCGAGCTCAATCAGGCGCTGACGCGGGCCGAGCTCAGGCCCGGCGACATTCTGGTCCGCGAGGGCACGCCGCCGCAGCCGGCAGCGGCCCGCGCCGGCCACTTCCTGGATCGGGCGACATGAGCGACCCATCCAAGCTCGCCATCGCGCTGCATTACGAAAAGGGTACCAACGCGCCCGTGGTCGTCGCCAAGGGCAAGGGCACGATCGGCGAGAAGATCGTCGAGATCGCCAGGGCTCACGACATCCCGATCGAGGAGAACGAGGTTTTGGCCGGCGCGCTGTCCAAGGTCGAGCTCGGCGAGGAGATCCCGCCGGACCTTTACAAGGCCGTCGCCGAAGTGCTGGTGTTCGTGCTGCGGCTGTCGGGCCGGGGGCGGTAGAGCATGATCTGTCATCGTTTCACCATGGAGCGGCGGCATGGTCGCGATCACTTTCATCGCTTGACGGACATCGATCTTGCTCACCCGCCGCTCCACTCTCGGCCTTCTCGCCGCATCTGCCATCCTGCCATCGCGCGCGCTCGCCCATGTCGCGCCGCCGCGCAACGAGATCCGCGATAGCCTCGCAAAGCGCTTCACCGACGTCGGCACATCAGGCACCTTCGTCGGCTACAAGGTGGAGGACTATCTGGTCGTCGCCAGCGACAAGGAGCGCTCCGGCGAGGGCAAGCTGCCGGCCTCGACCTTCAAGATTCCGAACTCGCTGATCGCGCTGGAGACGGGCGTCGTCACTCACCCCGACAAGGACGTGTTTGCCTGGGATGGCGTGAAGCGTCCGATCGAGGCCTGGAACAAGGATCACACGCTGCGTAGCGCGATCGCGGTCAGCGCAGTGCCGGTCTATCAGGAGATTGCGCGCCGGATCGGGCAGGAGCGCATGCAGAGATATGTCGACGAGTTCGACTACGGCAATCGCGACATCGGCGGCGGCATCGACCAGTTCTGGCTCACCGGGAATTTGCGCATCGACCCGGTCGAGCAGATCGATTTCGTCGACCGGCTGCGGCGCCGCGCGTTGCCGGTCAGCAAGCGCAGCCAGGATCTGGTCGCCGACATCCTGCCGGTGACCAAGGTCGGCGACAGCGTCATTCGCGCCAAATCCGGCCTGCTGGGCGCCGAGCGCGGCGAGCCATCGCTCGGCTGGATGGTGGGCTGGGCCGAGAAGGGCGAGACGCACACGGTGTTCGCGCTCAACATGGATTGCAAGGAGCCGCGACTCGTCAGCGAGCGCATGACACTGACGCAAGCCTGCCTTACCGAGATCGGCGCGATCTAGCCTGTGAGTGGTGCAATCGTTCTCGTCGAGCGCAGCCGCCGTAGGGTGGGCAAAGGCGCGTAGCGCCGTGCCCACGATCTTTATGCCGTAAGCGACGATTCGTGGGCACGCTACGCTTTGCCCACCCTACGGCACCGGTGCAGGCCGAGATGCCTCTCACCCCAACTTGAACAACACCTGCAAAAACTCCTCCACCGCCTTGCGCGACTCGGCAGCCGTCTTCGGATTGCCGCCGACATGCGGGTTGAGCTCGACGTAGGCAGGGGCGACCGCCTCAGGCGGTGTCGCTCTTCTTCGCCGTCAGCGCCTGGTCGATCGCAAAGCCGCCGATCTCGCTCATCGCCTGCGAGATCACGTCGCCCTTGCGGGCAAACCCGGCGGAGAGGAAATCGAACTGCGTCCGCGCCAGCCGCAGCACCTCGATCGGCACGGAGACCGCGGTCGCGTTGAAGCTGTCGACGGAGGCACGCAAGCTGTCCAGCTCGGTCGTGAGCTTGCCGATATGGCTCTCGGCATTCTGCATCACGCCGATCAGCTTGCCGCGCTCGGCATCGAAGGCGGCGCGCTCGGCGGCGGCTGCTGCGGTGACCTCGGCAAGCTGCGCCCGCAGCACCTCGATCTGGCCGACCATGGCATCGGAGGCGAGATCGGCGGCCTCGCGCAGCTCGGCGTTACGCGTGCTCGCATCCAACTGCTCATGATAGAGCCGCTCGGCCGACATGGCCCGCTGCGCCAGCGACTCGATCAGGCTTGCGGCGCGCAGCAGCATCTCGCCGTTCCGCCCCGACACCATGCTGGCCATCCGCCGCAGGAAGTCGATGGTTTGGGACGACGAGTTCGGCGGCAGGGGGACGACCGTCGCGGACATCTCAGTGATGCATGCGTGATGCTCGAGCCAAGGCGTAATGACCGCCGCCGTACCAACTGAGCTCACGCAACATTCGGCGCCTGATCGCGAGCGCGAAGCAAGCCTGAATCGGCAGGCCCGGTCAACCGGGCCGGGCGACCAAATTCGTGCGCGTCAGGCGTCCTTTTGCCGCCCGATCCGGCCCAGATGGGTGAAGCCGAACCCGGCGGAATATTTCAGGCCATAGCCGAGCGCGCGGTCGATGCCGATATGGGCGAGCCAGATCAAGGCGATGGACAAGGTGAGCGGCGAGCCGAGGCCGAAGCCCAGCGTCAGCAGCGACACCGGCGCCATGTAGCTGTGGGCGGCGTTGTAGATCAGCGCGCCGAATTTGGCGTCGGACAGGTATGCCAGGAAGCTGAGATCGGGGACGAAGAAGAGCAGGGCAAAGACCAGCCAGGAGCCGTCCCAGGCCCAGTAAAGCATCACCATCCCGATAAACAGGGTGAGGCCCTCCAGCCGCAGCAGGATGTTGACGCCGCCCGTCGCCGCACCAGTCTCGGCCATTCTCTCGTCCATGCTCGCCTCCCGGGCAAAACTTTGTAATCTCTCACGCTTTTAGCCCGGACAGGGCAGCCCTGCGGCGCGGAAAGGCGCTTTCCGGTCCGCAAAATGCCGTGTTAGAACCCCGCATCACTTAAGAACTGGCGGGAGCAAATGAAACACATCCTGGACGCCCTTGAAGATCGTCGCGCCGGCGCAAAGCTCGGCGGCGGGGAGAAGCGCATCGAGGCGCAGCACGCCCGCGGCAAGCTGACCGCGCGTGAGCGTATCGAGCTGTTGCTCGACAAGGGATCGTTCGAGGAGTTCGACATGTTCGTCGAGCACCGCTCCACCGAGTTCGGCATGGAGAAGAACAAGGTGCCCGGCGACGGCGTCGTCACGGGGTGGGGCACCGTCAACGGCCGCAAGACGTTCGTGTTCGCCAAGGATTTTACGGTGTTCGGCGGCTCGCTCTCGGAAACGCACGCGCTGAAGATCACAAAACTCCAGGACATGGCGATGAAGGCGCGGGCGCCCATCATCGGCCTTTATGACGCGGGCGGCGCCCGCATCCAGGAGGGTGTCGCCGCGCTCGCCGGCTATTCCTACGTGTTCCGCCGCAACGTGCTCGCCTCCGGCGTGATCCCGCAGATCTCCGTCATCATGGGCCCTTGTGCCGGCGGCGACGTCTATTCGCCTGCGATGACCGACTTCATCTTCATGGTGAAGAACACCAGCTACATGTTCGTGACCGGTCCTGACGTCGTGAAGACCGTCACCAACGAGGTCGTCACCGCCGAAGAGCTCGGCGGTGCCTCGGTGCACGCGACGCGCTCCTCGATTGCCGACGGCGCCTTCGAGAACGACGTCGAGACGCTTCTGCAGATGCGCCGCCTGATCGACTTCCTGCCGTCCAACAACAGTGACGGCGTGCCGGAATGGCCGAGCTTCGACGACATCGGTCGTGTCGACATGTCGCTCGACACGCTGATCCCGGACAATCCGAACAAGCCCTACGACATGAAGGAATTGATCCTGAAGGTCGTGGATGAGGGCGACTTCTTCGAGATCGCGGACATGTTCGCCAAGAACATCGTCACGGGCTTCGGCCGCATCGCGGGCCGTACCGTCGGCTTCGTCGCCAACCAGCCGATGGTGCTGGCCGGCGTGCTCGACAGCGACGCATCGCGGAAAGCCGCGCGCTTCGTCCGCTTCTGCGACGCCTTCAACATCCCGATCGTCACCTTCGTCGACGTGCCGGGCTTCCTGCCGGGCACCGCGCAGGAATATGGCGGCCTGATCAAGCACGGCGCAAAGCTACTGTTCGCCTATTCGCAATGCACCGTGCCGCTCGTCACCATCATCACCCGCAAGGCCTATGGCGGCGCCTTCGACGTCATGGCCTCCAAGGAGATCGGCGCCGACATGAACTACGCCTGGCCGACCGCCCAGATCGCGGTGATGGGCGCCAAGGGCGCGGTCGAGATCATCTTCCGCTCCGACATCGGCGACCCCGACAAGATCACCGCGCGCACCAAGGAATACGAAGACCGCTTCCTGTCACCCTTCATTGCCGCCGAACGCGGCTACATTGACGACGTCATCATGCCGCATTCGACCCGCAAGCGCATCGCACGGGCGCTGGCGATGCTGAAGGACAAGAAGGTGGAAGCGCCGGCGAAGAAGCACGACAATTTGCCGTTGTGAGATGACCGTAGCCCGGGTGTGCCCCGCTCATGCGGGGGCTACTGGTCGGAAGCAGGGAAGCGCAGTGACGCCGCGCCGTCGGTCCGAAAAGCAAATGATCGGGGAGCTGGAAGCGGGTCGCGAGCACCTGCTCTCGGCGCCGGCCTCACGAAGGTTGGTATCCTTGCTTCGGCTCCGTCTGCAGTCGATCACTCGGAACTTCTACATTGTACGTTACATTCCAGAACAAACAGAGGAGCTGTACGACGTGCTTGTTGATGGGGGCGCTGTTGTTCATATTGAGCTTCCTCGCGACGTGAGCAGCAGCGAGATCGTCTTCGAGAAAAGCAGTGTTGAGGTGTATCGCAGGACTATTGGTAAAGTGGGTCGTCGTAGACTTGATTTAGCACTCGAGCTTGCTCAACAATGACCGAAGACGATCCGACCGACGAAATCTCCGATATTGAAGATCGCATCGAGCGGCTCGCCGAGATCGCGGAGCGGTGCCGGAAGTACATCCTTGCCTCCAAGATCGCGATCGGGGGCGGGGCGGCGCTGCTGTTGGTGACAATCCTCGGCGTGTTCGGCTTCGGTCAGACCGCAGCCCTCGGATCGATCGCGTTGGTACTTGGCGGGATCGTGTCGCTGGGCTCGAACGTCAGCACGTTGCGGCAGACGGACGATGCTATCAGCGCTGCGGAGGCGCGACGTGCGGCGTTGATTGGCAGCATCGACCTGCGCGTCGTGGCTGATGCACCGCTGAAGCTGGTATGAGGTGTAGGGCGGATTAGCGACAGCGTAATCCGCCAATGTCTTTATCGCCGGGTGCAGGCGTTGGCGGATTACGGCTTCGCCTAATCCGCCCTACGAATTACGAGCGCGCTTTATCCGCCGCAGCGAAATGCGCCATCTGGTCGGCGTGGGCCTTGGCGAACGCCGGGCGGGCTGTGGCACGCGCGACGTAGGCGCGGCAGGCGGGACTGTCCGCCAGCCCGTCGAAACCATCGACGACGCGCAGCACGTCCGACATCAGGATGTCGGCGACGGAGAAGGAGCCGGCCAGCCATTCGCGGCCGGCCAGCACCGGCTCGAGATGCTTCAGCCGAAGCTTGAGGAAGTCGTCCACGAATTTCCACGCCGCCGTGTCGGTCGGATGTCCCATGAACTTCGACATTCCCCAGGGCAGGCTGGCCATCTCCACCGAATTGAGCGCCGCGAACACCCATTCCGTCGCTTCAGTGCGACCGCGCGGATCGGATGGCATCAGCTTCTCGCTGAGCCTGCCGAGATGCAGCAGGATCGCGCCGGTCTCGAAGATCGAGAGGTCGCCGTCGGTCAGCCAGGGCACCTGGCCGAAAGGCTGATGCGCGAAATGTGCGGCGCCGCGATCGTCGAACGGGGCGCTTGCGACGCGATAGGGCAGCGCGGCCTCTTCGAGCGCCCAGCGCACGCGAAGGTCGCGCACGAATCCTCGCGGCGGTTCGGGAACCCAATTGAAGGTGGTCAGGGTGAGGTCGGCCATTTGCTGTCTCCGTGTCCTGGTTCGAAACAAAGGACGAGCGAAGGGCGTCCGTTCCGACACCCGCGCCAACTCTTTTTGTCGGCGGCGACTTATCCGGCTAGGTTCGCGCCAAACAACAGGAGGAAATCCGATGCCCGCTGCCTTCTTCGTCGTTCGCGCCATCGTCACCGATCCCGGCAAGCGCGCCGCTTTCGACCGATGGTACGAGACGGAACATGTGCCCGACGCGGTGAAGGCATTCGGCGTGAGCAAAGCCTGGCGATTCTGGAGCCTGGACGATCCCTCGCTGCATCAGGCGATGTATCAGTTCGATGACGAGGCCAAGCTCGCGGCGATGCTGAAGGGCGATGCGCTCAACCAGCTCGTCGCCGATTTCAACCGCGACTGGCCCGACGTCAAGCGTTCACGCGAGACGCTGGTGCTGGCGCAGGAGTTTGCGAAGTAGCGAGGTCCATCCAGGCTACGAATTCTCCATCTCACTTCATTTCTGAATCTGAACACGGGATTCAGCCTTGGTTCATGTCGTGACCGCGACACTCCCTCTGCATCACTTGCCAGGTAGCCTAGAGGACATGTCATGGAGCGCCGGAACTTTTTGAAACTTGCATTGGGAGTGACGGCGGGCGCCGCCGCCTTCGCCGCGACCGCGCAGGCCGCGCCGTTGTCGCCGCAGCCGGTCGGCGATCCCGCGCGCATGCCGCAAGACAACCCCGACGCTCATCCTGCCGTCACCACCGGCGAGGAAGCCGCCAAGCTGACGCCGGAACAGGTTCACTGGCATGGCCGCCACCGGGGCTGGGGTCACCGTCATTGGGGCTGGCGTCGCCGGCGCTGGCACCGCCGCCACTGGTGAGCCGCGGCAAGCCGCGAATTTAGACGGGGATCGCAGCCGCGGTCCCCGTTTCGTTTCTGGCCGCTCAAACTCCACGGCGGACGATTAGTCGGCGGCAAGCCTGAAAACGAACAAGCCTGAAAACGAAAATGGCCGCGCAGGCTGAATCTGCGCGGCCATCTTTGCGATGCAAAGAGATCAGAACGGGCGGCAGCGGCCGGCGTACCAGCGGAAGCCATAGGGGCACACACGCGCGCGCGGCACGACGACGACTGGCGGAGCGACCACCACCGGGGCGGGGCGCACGACGACCGCGCCGCGCATCGGGCGGCAACCGCCGTAGGCGCCACGATACCAACCCGGGCCGCAACCCTGCGCGGCGCTGGCGGCCTCGCTGAAACCGACAACCGCGCTGGCGAGCATGGCGGCGGCGAACAGGTATTTCATGTGATCTTCCTTCTCGTCCTTGGGGCAAGTCTTTGGGGGCAAGTCTTTGGAGGCAGGTCTTTGGAGCAAGTCTTTGGGAGCTTGGCGCTTGCGGCGCACAATGAATCAAAAGACACGATTCGACATGTTAATTTTGCAACATGCCGGCACGGCGCGATCCAAACCTGCCAATCATGACCTGAATGCGGCATGAACGTTCCCGGCATGCGGCTTGGCGCGGCAGACATAGGCGTCGGCGTCCGGCCCGGCAGCAATCCTCCATGACGCCGGGGCCGGGGGCATTTGAGGCGCGCGTTGCCGGTGTGGCGGCGCGTGATCAGTCCTTCCCGTCGCCGAACAGCGCGGCAAACTGCTTCTCGCCGGTGCGGGTGAAGTTGACGACACGACTGCCGGGCGTGGCATCGCGAGCCGCCCATTTCAGCTCGGCGAAGCGCTGCATCATGGCGGCCCCGAGCGTGCCGGCGAGATGATGGCGCCGTTCGCTCCAGTCGAGGCAGGCTTTGCACACCGGGCGACGTGGATGGGTGAGCATGCCGGGCGAGATCTGCAGATGCCTGGCGAGAAAGCGTTCGCCCTCGGCCGTCAGCTCGATGTCCTGCTTCTTCTGCTTGACCAGATGCCGCTCGCGCAGGGAATCGAGCATCTGCACGCCGAGATCGCCGGCGAGGTGGTCGTAGCAGATCCGCGCGCGCCGCAAGGCGGGATCCTTCGGCCCGGTGCGCACGCGCATGTGGCCGGTGCGCGCGGCAAGGCCTGCAAGGCCCTCTAGCACGCTGGCGACGTCGTCGTCGGTGAGGCGATAGTAGCGGTGGCGGCCCTGCTTCTCCGGCTCGACCAGCCCGCCGGCCTCGAGCTTGGCCAGATGCGAGCTCGCAGTCTGCGGCGTGATGCCGGCCTCCTGCGCCAGCTCGCTCGCCGTGAGCGCGCGGCCGTTCATCAGCGCGGTGAGCATGTTGGCGCGCGCGGGATCGCCGACCAGCGAAGCGACCAGGGCGATGTCGGGTCCTGATTTCATGCTTCGATGGTAGCCGAAGCATTGTGGTCGGGCAAGGGCGTAGGTTCTCACTACGTCGTCATTGCGAGAAGGCGTAGGGTGGGCAAAGCGTAAGCGTGCCCACGTTCTGTTGCTATTACGGAGAAATGGTGGGCACGGCGCTGACGCGCCTTTGCCCACCCTACGAGACCGCGCTCGCAGTGACGGAAGAAACAGGAGCCATCATGTCCGTCACCGTCTTCATCCGCTACCAGATCGACCCGTTCAAGCGCGCGCAGTTCGAGGAATATTCGAAGCGCTGGCTCACCATCATCCCGAAATGCGGCGGTGACCTGATCGGCTATTTCATGCCGCATGAGGGCACCAACAACATCGCCTTCGGGCTGATCAGCTTCGAGAGTCTGGCCGCATACGAGGCCTATCGCGCGCGGTTGCGGCAGGATGCGGAGGGCATGGCGAATTTCCATTTCGCCGAGGAACACAAATTCATCCTCGCTGAAGAGCGCACCTTCCTGCGCAAGGTGGTATTGTAGGCCCGATAGCAGCAGGAGATGCCCATGATCGCCGTGATCTTCGAGGTCTGGCCGAAGCCGGAACACCGCCAGGACTATTTTGACCTCGCAGCCGATCTGAGGCCGATCCTGCAAACCATCGACGGCTTCATCTCGGTCGAGCGCTTCGAGAGCCTGACCGAGAAGGGCAAGATCCTTTCGGTGTCGTTCTGGCGCGACGAGGCGGCGGTGCAGGCCTGGCGCAACACGATGGAGCACCGCCGCACCCAGGCGAAGGGCCGGGCGCAGATCTTTGCCGATTATCACCTGCGCATCGCCAGCGTCGTCAGGGACTACGGCATGAATGATCGCGAGCAGGCGCCCAAGGACAGCCGGGCGGTGCACGACGCGCACTAGCGCTGCCGGGTGCGCACTGGCGCTGCCGTGTCGGCACGCCTATGTCTGCGCGGCCAACAAGGGAGAAGAAACATGCACGTCACGACCGCGGACAAGCGCGCGACCTTCAAGAAGATGCACGAAAGCGGCTGCTTCATCCTGCCCAATCCGGTCGATAACGGCAGCGCCAAGGCATTGCAGCATCTCGGTTTCAAGGCGATTGCGTCGTCGAGCGCGGGCTTTGCCTGGACCATCGGCAAGGCCGACAACCACGTCAGCGTCGAGGATGTCTGTCAGCACCTGGCAGCATTGAGCTCGGCCGTCGACATCCCCGTCAACGCCGATTTCGAGGGCGGCTTCGCGGTCGAGCCTGAGAGGGTCGCGGACAATGTCGAGCGCTGCGTGCGCACCGGCGTTGCCGGCCTGTCGATCGAGGATTCCACCGGCGACAAGGACAGGCCGCTCTACGATCGCGCACTCGCGGTCGAGCGCATCAAGGCCTCGCGCAAGGCGATCGGCGACAGCGGCACGCTGCTGGTCGGCCGCTGCGAAGCCTATTTGTGGGGCGTGACCGACTTGAAGCTCGTTATCGACCGGCTCACCGCTTACGCCGATGCCGGCGCCGACTGCCTCTATGCGCCGGGCCTGAAGACCCGCGAGGACATCTCTGCTGTAGTGAAGGCTGTCGCACCAAAGCCGTTCAATCTCTTGATCGGCGCATCCGGCCTGTCGTTGCAGCAGGCCGAAGATCTCGGCGTGCGCCGGATCAGCGTCGGCGGCTCGCTCGCCCGCGCCGCCTGGGGCGGCTTCATGCGTGCGGCAAAGGAGATGGCGGAGAAGGGTACGTTCACCGAGCTCGGCAGCGGTTATTCCGGCGGCGAGCTGAACAAGATGTTCAGCTAAAGGCGACGATCAGCCCAGGAAACGAAAAGCGGCGGGACTTTTTGAGTCCCGCCGCTTACACGCGCTATTGCTAAGTGTTACTTCGCGCCGTCAGACGGCTTCTGCGTATCCGGGGCCGGCTTGCTCGGCGCCGCACCCGTGGTCACGCCCGGCTCGGCGTTGTTGCGCGGTGGCGTCACGTCGCGCATGCCGGGAGGCGCGGCCGGATTGGTGGGCTGCGTCTGTGCCGTCTGCGAGGCCGGTGCGTTGCTGGCCTGGTTGCTAGTGGTGGTATTGTTCAGGCCGTAGAACACGGCACCCAGCACCAGCGCAATCGCAACGGCGAACAACGCAACCTTGCCGCTGGAAGCGGGGCCTTCGCCAAGCTCGGGGTCGGCCTGAAGGTCGGCATCCCGGCGCGCCGCGCGAAGATACTCATCGTCGGCGAGGTTCGGGCGGTACGGATCGTTGGGAAAACGGTCGTCAGCCATCGATTCAATCTCCTCGTTGATTGCGCCGTGACAACCCGGGGATGCGAGCTTCTGTTCCGCCCGTTTTATGCTTTCGTCGGATGTTGCCCTCCCGGCGGGAATCGGGAACCTGTCTGGCTGGGAACTGGACGCGGGTTCCATGGCCGCGACGAAGGGAACAAGCCGATGTGGAGCCTGCCGCCGACGGATAGCGTGCTGCATCTTCTGGGACTCGTCGCCATCACGGCAGAGGGCATGACGGCGGCACTCGCCGCCGGCCGGCGCAGCATGGACTATGTCGGCGTTTGTCTTCTGGCCTGCGTGACCGCTCTCGGCGGCGGCACGCTGCGTGACCTGTTTCTCGGTCACTACCCGCTGGTGTGGGTGGCGAGCCCAATCTACCTCGCGCTGCCGGGTGGCGCGGCGCTGCTCACGATCCTGATCGCGCGGCTGGTGCATCGGCTGCACCTCGCGTTCATCGTGCTCGATGCCATCGGCCTCGTCGTCTTCACCATGATCGGCTGCAACGTCGGCTGGCAGATGGATGCCTCGCTGCCGATCGTGATCGTGTCGGGCATGGTGACGGGCTGCGCCGGCGGCGTGTTGCGCGACGTGCTCTGCAACGACGTGCCGCTGCTGTTCCGATCCGAACTCTACGCCAGCGTTTCGGTCGTGACGGGACTGTTCTACGCCACCGCCTTCGGCCTCAACCTCAATGCCGAGCTCTGGACCATCCTGACCTTCGTGCTCGGTCTCAGCTTCCGCCTGCTCGCGGTTCGCTACAAATGGGAGATGCCGAAATTCGTGTTCACCGGGGATGAGGAGAGGTGAGCGCCGCGCGCGCGAATGGCGAATAGCGGATAGATCTGGCTATTCGCTACTCCCCATTCGCCCCTGCTTCCTTGCCTTCGCGACCTGCGCCGGCGTCACCAGTGGGGCCGCATTGCCCCAGGCGTTGCGGATGTAGTTCGTCACCGCAGCGATCTCCTCATTGGACAGCTTGGCATAGGGCGGCATCTCGCCGGTGTTGGGCGCGCGCGGGGTAGTCACGGTGTGGGCGCCGTCGAGGATGATGCGCAAGGTGGAGGATGGATTGATCGATTGCAGCAGCGCATTGCCGGGCAGCGGCGGATAGATCCGCGGCGCACCCGAGCCGTCGGCTTCATGGCATGCGATGCAGAGCTTGGCGTAGACCGCCTGGCCCGCCTTCATCTCGGCATCATCAGGCGGCGTCACGATGGTCTCGCGCCGCGACGGCGGCAGGCTCTTCAGGTACACCGCGATCGCGCGCACATCGGCATCGCTCATCTTCGCCGTTGAGTTGACGACCACCTCCGCCATCAGCCCGCCGGCATGGCTCCTGGCATTGCGCCCGCTCTGCAGATATTCGGCGATGTCCGCCTCGCTCCACGACTTCAGGCCTGTGCGGGAGGCGCCGTCGAGCCTTGGCGCGTACCAGCCGCCGACCTCGTTGCCCGAGAGCGCCTGCGCCTGTTTGTCCGCGCCAAAATAGTTCTTCGGCGTGTGGCAGGCCCCGCAATGACCGAGCCCGGTGACGAGATAGCCACCTCTGTTCCACGCCGCGCTCTGGCTCTGGTCCGGCTCGTACAGGCCGGGCTTGAAATACATCGCGTTCCAGACCCGCATCAGGCCGCGATAGCCGAACGGCCAGCGCAGCTCCGGCGGCTTGTTGCGGTTGACGACGGGCGCAAGCGTGCCGAGATAGGCGCGGATCGCCAGCGTGTCGTCCTTCGTCATCTTCGTGAAGTAGGGATAAGGGAACGCCGGATAGTAGTTCGAGCCGTCGGGCGCGACGCCGGTGCGCAATGCGCGGGTGAAATCGGCATCTTTCCAGGCGCCGATCCCGGTGTCGCGGTCCGGGGTCAGGTTCGGCGCATAGATCGCGCCGAACGGCGTGTCGATGCGCTTGCCGCCCGCGAACGGTTTTGCCGGATCGGCGGTGTGGCAGCCTGCGCAGTCGCCGGCCTCGACCAGCGTCTTGCCGTAGGCGATCAGCTCCGGCGACGGCTCGGCGGCGCCGGCTGCGCTTGCAACCGCACTGCACAACGCCAAGCCGACAACAGCCGCGCCAGCCAGAATCGTCCGCATCGAAAGTCTCTCCTGCGACCAATCGCCCGCATCTGGCACGACAGGGGCATCAGTTCATTTCGCCACAGTGGGGGTATGGTGACACAAATTGAAAATGCCCAACGTGTTTCAGGCCACGAAATTGCGATTTTTACCCAGGGCTCCATTTGGTCCAGATTTGTGATGCGGATCGTGAAATATCCGACATAGAGTGGCGAGATTGGTCGGCGCGCCCTAGCTAAAAACAACGGGAAGGCAACGGCTTAAGTCGGAAAGACCTGAAACAGGGCGATAAAGAGGACAACATGGGAATCAACCAGGGTCCGATCAGTCTCGATCAAAAATACACCCAGGAAACCGGACACGTCTTCACCACGGGCATCCAGGCCCTGGTCCGCCTGCCCATGGCCCAGATCCGGCGTGACCGCGCCAGCGGCCTCAACACCGCGGGCTTCATCTCCGGCTATCGCGGCTCGCCGCTCGGCGGCTACGACCAGCAGCTCTTTGCCGCCCGCAAGCATCTCGAACAATACAACATCAAGTTCCAGCCCGGCGTGAACGAGGATCTGGCGGCCACCGCCGTCTGGGGCTCGCAGCAGCTTAACCTCTCGCCCGGCGCGAAATATGACGGGGTGGTCGGCATCTGGTACGGCAAGGGCCCCGGCGTCGATCGCTGCGGCGACGTGTTCCGCCACGGCAATGCCGCAGGCTCGGCCAAGAACGGCGGCGTGCTCTGTCTCGCCGGTGACGACCACGGCGCAAAATCCTCGACGGTCCCGCATCAGTCCGACCATGCCTTCATGTCGGCCTTGATGCCGTATCTCTATCCCTCGAGCATCCACGAGATGATCGAGATGGGCCTGCTCGGCATCGCGATGTCGCGCTATTCCGGCTGCTGGGTCGGCATGAAGGTGATCACGGAGACGGTGGAGACCACCGCCGAGATCGACCTCACCGACGAGATGAAGCCGTTCATCATCCCGACCGATTTCGAGATGCCGCAAGGCGGACTCAACCTGCGCTGGCCCGACGATCGCTTCGAGCAGGATCGGCGCTTGCAGGACTACAAGGGCTTTGCCGCGATCGCCTTTGCGCGCGCCAACAAGGTCAACCGCGTCACCATGGATTCGCCGAACGCCCGCTTCGGCATCATGGCGTCAGGCAAAAGCTATGAGGACGTCCGTCAGGCGCTGCGCGAGCTCGGCGTCACCGAAGAGGTCGCCGCCAAGATCGGCCTTCGCCTCTACAAGATCGGCATGCCCTGGCCGCTGGAGCCGGAAGGCGTGCATGAATTCGCCGTCGGCCTGGAGGAGATCTTCATCGTCGAGGAGCGCCGCGAGATCGTCGAGAACCAGGTCAAGCAGGTGTTGTTCAACTGGCGCGACGACGTGCGCCCGCGCATCGTCGGCAAGATGGACGAGCACGACAAGCGCTTTTTGACCTTCGCCGCCGAGCTCAGCGTCGCCTCGCTTGCGACCTCGCTTACCGAGCGTCTGCTTCGACTTAATCTCAATCCTGAGATTGCTTCGATGCTCCGCGCCAAGGCCGACTGGTTCAACGGCCGTCAGGCCACCCAGATGCAAGCGGTCGCCCCTGTCTCCCGCACTCCGTATTTCTGCTCCGGCTGTCCCCACAACACCTCGACGAAGGTCCCCGAAGGCAGCCGCGCGCTCGCCGGCATCGGCTGCCATTTCATGGCGCTGTGGATGGACCGCTCGACCGAGACCTTTACGCATATGGGCGGCGAGGGCGTGCCGTGGGTCGGCATCGCACCCTTCACCAACGAGAACCACATTTTCGCCAATCTCGGCGACGGCACCTATTTCCACTCGGGCCTTCTCGCCATCCGCCAGGCGGTGGCATCCAAGACCAACATCACCTATAAGATCCTCTACAACGACGCGGTGGCCATGACCGGCGGCCAGCGCCATGACGGCGATCTCTCGCCGCAGCAGATCACCCATCAGCTCCACGCCGAAGGCATCCGCGAGATCTATCTTGTCTCGGAGGCGCCCGACGCCTATCCGGCCAGCACCATCGCGCCGGGCGTGAAGCTCTATCATCGCGACGAGCTGCAAAACGTCATGAAGATGTGCCGGGAACACAAGGGCACATCGGCTATCGTGTTCGTGCAGACGTGCGCCGCCGAAAAGCGCCGCCGCCGCAAGCGCGGCCTGATGGAAGATCCGGCGCGCCGCGTCATGATCAACCCCGCGGTCTGCGAAGGCTGCGGCGATTGCTCGGTGCAGTCGAATTGTATCTCGGTCGAGCCGCTGGAGACCGAGTTCGGTCGCAAGCGCGCCATCAACCAGTCGTCCTGCAACAAGGATTATTCCTGCCTCAAGGGCTTTTGCCCGTCCTTCGTCACCGTGGACGGCGGCAAGCCGCGCCACCGTGCGCCGGCTGAGCTTGCCGATATCGGCGCGCTGCCCGAGCCGGCCTCGCGCCCGACGCTCGACAAGCCCTATAACATCGCGGTCGGCGGCGTCGGCGGCACCGGCGTTCTCACCATCGGCGCGCTGCTCGGCATGGCCGCCCATATCGAGGGCAAGGCCTCGATGATCCTCGACATGTCCGGCCTTGCACAGAAGGGCGGGGCGGTGCTCAGCCATGTCCGCCTGTCGGATCACCCCGCGGAAGTGACCTGCTCGCGCATCGTCACCGGCACGGCCGATCTCGTGCTCGCCGCCGATGAGGTGGTCGCGGTCGCCAAGGACACGATCTCGCTCTGCGACTCCACCCGGACGCGCGGCATCATCAACAGCCACGTCATCCCCACCGCCGATTTCGTCCTCAACCGCGACTTCAACTTCCAGACCCGCAAGCTGAACGGGCTCTTGGAGACCGCGCTGCACAAGGACTCGGTGTTCTTCGATTTCACCAAGCCGGCCGAGCAGCTGCTCGGCGACAGCATCGCCACCAACATGATGATGATGGGCTACGCCTATCAGAAGGGCTTGTTCCCGCTGTCGGCGGAGTCGATCGAACAGGCGATCGAGGTCAACGGCGTCTCGATCAAGATGAACAAGGAAGCCTTCCGCCTCGGCCGGCTCGCGGTCGCCGATCCCGCACGTCTTGCCAACATGCTGAAGGGTACGGACCAGGTGGCTGCGCCCAAGACGCTGGACGCCATGAGCCTCGACGAGGTCATCGAGCACCGCGCCAAGCACCTCGCTGCCTATCAGAACAGCCGTCTCGCCAAGCGCTACCGCAAGCTGATCGACCAGGTGCGCGATGCCGCAGTGAAGGGCGGTTATGGCGATGCGCTGCCGCGCGCGGTTGCGGTGAACTACGCCAAGCTCTTGGCCTACAAGGACGAATACGAAGTCGCGCGCCTCTACACCGACGGGGCCTTCGCCCAGCAGCTCCGCGATCAATTCGAGGGCGACTTCAAATTCAGCTTCAACCTGGCGCCGCCGATCCTCGGCGGTGGCCTCGACGCGCTGGGACGCCCGAAGAAGCGCGCCTTCGGCCCCTGGATGCTGAACGTCTTCGGCGTGCTGGCGAAACTCAAATTCCTGCGCGGCACGCCGCTCGATATCTTCGGCCGCAGCGCCGACCGCAAGCTCGAACGCGACCTGATCGCCGGCTACGAGAAGGACGTCGCCACCGTGCTCGGCCTGTTGTCGCCGGTGACGATCGACACCGCGGTGGAACTGCTGTCGCTGCCCGACCGCATCCGCGGCTACGGCCCGGTGAAGGAGAAAGCGGTCGCGGACGCCAAGGCCCGCTACGCCCAACTCGCCGCGGACTTGGCCAACCCGCCGCCCGCGCCAAGGCAGATCGCGGCGGAGTAGGGCGGTCTCGTAGGGCGGATTAGCGAAGCGTAAATCCGCCACACCTATTGCCGTGGCGATCAATACGGCGGATTACGCCATCGGCTAATCCGCCCTACGCCAGCGGACGACAATTCATCCGTTTGACAAGAGTTGTGGCGCCGCGATATCAGCAACTTGCGATAGTGAGGCGCGCCGGGCGATGCGGCCCTGCGCTATGCGGGCGATGATCGATGTCATTGCGCACTGTGTTGATCCTGTTTCTGGCCGTCGGTGTTTTGGCGGCGTTGGGGATGTTCTGGAATCAGCATGCCATCGAACGTGTCATGCGCGATGGCTATGGCACCACCGGAAAGATCATTTCGGCCAAAGTCGTCTCGCCGCGGTTTCCGTTCGTGTTTGACGGCGGCTGGCCGCGCTATGTCGACGAAAATCTGTCGATCGGATTGCAGTGGACCGGCAGGGATGGCGTCCAGCGCGAGCGCACGGGCATTGCGGTCAGTGCTGCCTATGCGGCGCGGATCATGGTTGGCAACCAGCTCAAGCTCCTGACGATTCCCATTCAGGCTGTTGACGACGATGCATCGCTTCCGGTCATTGTCGAAGATCTCGACGACCATCTGAACCATATCCGGTCCACGTCCAGGTTCATGGCGGCGGGAGCAGGCGTTTGCGCCGTGCTCCTGATGCTCGTGATCGGATGGCAGACATGGTCGGCGCGTCGAGGCGGACCGGGGAGTGCGACGATCGCCGCCGGAGCAAGGCGTCCCTTTCCTTACATCCTCGGGACCCTGACTGCTGTGATGCTTCCATTCGGCGGCTACATGCTGGTGAACTCCTACATTGAGCAAAGCACGTTGAATGAGATCCTCGCCCATGGCGATGACGCCACCGCCGATGTGACCCGCGCCTACGGTGAGGTGAACAAGGCCGGTGAGGCCCCGAGCTATCTCGTGACGCTGGCGTGGACCGACAAGAGCGGACGACAGCAGGCCTACGGACCGACCCATATCAGCCCGGCGTTCTGGCGGCAGATCACGCGCAACGGCGTCCAGACCGTCAGACAGATCAGGATCCGCTATCTCTCGGGCAGACCTGATGCGCGGCCCCTGATCGTCGACGACGCGGCCGAGCGCCAACACCAGGACAGTTTTGGCGTGAAGGGAGGCGCTGTTTTTCTCGTCCTCGGCCTGATGTTCGCCGGGCTGACCGCGTTCCGTTATCGCGCGCGCCCGAGCACCGCCTCGTAGCGAAGAGTCTGTCTTTCACCCCTCGTATCGGACGAGCGAGCAACGTTCACAGCTCTTGATGCGCCTCCCGATCGGCTCGATAAGCACGAGCAGAACTTCGTCGAGAAAGTTCGCAATCACGGCTGGTTTGGCACGCATGTCTTCTCCGATGGCGAAGGACCGGGCTTCGCCTACACGACCGGATTCTGGCTGAAGTTCAGGTTTCCGGAGATGATCGTGTTTTCAATGGGACAGCAGACCGCCCAGGATACGTTCTGGACGATCTACCACGAACTCGACGCAGGACGGCGACCGCTGGTCGGCGAGCCCACGGATGCGCTGTTTGAGAATGTCGCCGCCGTGCTCCTTCCGGTGTCGTTGCAGCACTACCGCTCGCATCTCGGATGGAGCAGATGGTTCTACGGCAATGATGAGTTCGAATGCCTGCAAGTCGCGTACCCCGATCGCGACGGGCATTTTCCCAGGGCTGCGGAGGCAACCGCTGAGGCCCGTGCCGCACAGCCCCACCTGACGGAAGGCAACTGGTTGGGACGGCGCAAGGTCCCGTAGGGTGGGCAAAGGCGCGAAGCGCCGTGCCCACGACCTCGCCATGATTGCGCAAAAGACGTGGGCACGCTTCCGCCTTCGCTCTCCGAGCTACGGCGGACAAGTCGCTTTGCCCACCCTACGACACCACCCCTTGTGTTACCGCCGGGCGAAACATCCAAGAGACGAGTCAATCCCCGCGCGCAAAAACATTCCACTTTACCGAAATTCGGAATTGTCGTATCGGTCCGCCACCTCATCCCTCAAGAGGGGCGTATCGCGATCGTCACGAAACGCGGGGTGAGCGGCGGTGGACGCGGGCTGCGTGGCGCGGGCGATTGTCTCGTGCACGACGGGCGCGGTCTCGCGTACGGCAAAATCGTGTGGTCCTGACGCCCGCAGGCTGGCGTCAAGTCTTGCGAGTAATTGCAAGGCGACGGGGGCAATAGTGCATCGCTCCCCGGGGAGAGCACGACATAAGCCGTAAAGCCACTGCGCAGGGAAGGCCGGATGTTTGGCCGCACCTGTATGCCGCTGTGCATCTGTTCTTCGCGCAATCGCGCACAGCGGACCGTGGGTGCCCAGCCGGCACCCGGTCTTCCCTGCGCCCTCTGTTCAAGGAGGGAGCGAGACGGAAGCAAAGCTCGGGCGAGATGGGCCGCGAGGATGCGGGGGTGTGTCTGCGATGTGAGAGCGAGCCGGTCATCTAGACCGTCACCCTGAGGCGCTCGCCTCTTCGGCGAGCCTCGAAGGGCGACGGCCCGGCTGTCGCTCAGCGGGCGTCGAGATAGCTTGGCCGTGCATCCTTCGAGGCTCCTGATGGGGCACGCTGCGCCCCATCACTCGCACCTCAGGATGACGGGATTGGGAGTTGCGCCGACCCGCTGCCCTCTCGCGGGGCGGAATATTTCCGCGCTTGCCAATCTGCCCAGTGCGGTTCAGAAAAACGGGGCAATTAAGAAACGCCAGCGGAGACCTGAAGTTTGACCATCAAGGGCAAGGCCTACATTGCCGGGATCTACGAACACCCGACCCGGCATGCGCCGGACAAATCCACCGCCCAGCTCCACGCCGAGGTCGCCAAGGGCGCGATCGAGGATGCCGGGATCAGCAAGGACGATGTCGACGGCTATTTCTGCGCGGGCGATGCGCCCGGCGGCGCCTGGCCGATGGTCGACTATCTCGGCCTGAACACCAAGAAGCTCCGCCACGTTGACTCCACCGAGACCGGCGGCTGTTCCTACATCATCCATCTCGGCCATGCCGCCGAGGCGATCGCGGCGGGCAAGTGCTCGATTGCGCTGATCACGCTCGCCGGCAAGCCCCGCACCGGTGTGATGCCGCCGCGTGCGGCCGGTGCCGAGGTCGATTTCGAATCCGCTTACGGGGCGACCACGCACAATGCCTATGGCATGTGTGCCATGCGCCATATGCACGACTATGGCACAACTTCAGAGCAGCTCGCCTGGATCAAGGTCGCGGCCTCGCATCACGCGCAATACAATCCGCATGCGATGCTCAAGGACGTCGTCACCGTCGAGGATGTCCTGAACTCGCCGATGATCTCCGATCCGCTGCATCGTATGGATTGCTGCGTCGTCTCCGACGGCGGCGGCGCGCTGATCGTGACGACGCCGGAGATCGCCAGGAGCCTGAAGAAGCCACTGGTCAAGCTGATCGGCCATGGCGAGGCGATGAAGGGCCCGCGCGGCGGCAAGGATCTCGATCTCACTTACTCCGCCGGCATCTGGTCCGGCCCGCGTGCGTTCGCGGAAGCCGGCATCACGCCGAAGGACATCAAATACGCCTCGATCTATGACAGCTTCACCATCACGGTGCTGATGCAGCTCGAGGATCTCGGCTTCTGCAAGAAAGGCGAGGGCGGCAAGTTCGTCGCCGACGGCAATCTGATCTCGGGCGTCGGCAAGCTGCCATTCAACACCGACGGCGGCGGCCTCTGCAGCAACCATCCGGTCAACCGCGGCGGCATGACCAAGATCATCGAGGCCGTGCGGCAGCTGCGCGGCGAGGCGCATCCGAAGGTGCAGGTCAAGAATTGCGATCTCGCCATCGCTCACGGCACCGGCGGCCTTTTGGGAGTTCGCCACGCCGCCTCGACGGCCATTCTGGAGCGCGTGTGATGAGCGAGACGAAGAAATATCCGGCACCGGTCACGAACCCCGAGACCGCCGCGTTCTGGGATGCGGCGAAGCAGGGCAAGTTCATGATCAAGCGCTGCACGGCGTGCGGCGAAGCGCACTATTTCCCGCGCTCGATCTGCCCGTTCTGCTACTCCGACAAGACGGTGTGGGAGGAAGCCTCGGGCGAGGGGACGATCTACACCTGGAGCCTGATGCGGAAGTCGCCGACCGGCCCCTACGCCATCGGCTACGTCACGCTGAAGGAGGGGCCGTCGGTGCAGACCAATTTCGTCGACTGCGATCTGGAGAAGCTCAAGATCGGCCAGAAGGTGAAAGTGGTGTTTAAGCCGACGGATGGCGCGCCACTGCCGTTCTTCACGCCTGCCTGACACGAAGCAAGATGTAACCCTCTCCCCTTGTGGGCGAGGGTGGCAGCCGAAGGCTGCCGGGTGAGGGGTCTCTCTCCGCACGAGAAGTGTCAATGCGGAGCCAACCCCTCACCCAAGTGACTTTGTTGCAAGAGCGGTGCTGCCCTCTCCCACAAGGGGAGAGGGCACATTCACGGGCATCGCCGCCTGCGGATAAGAAACTCGGGAGGAAGACAAACAACATGTCCGCCAGATACGAAGAGCTCAAAGGACTGAAAAACCTCGGCCAGAAATACGCCTACACCGATCGCGAGGTGATGCTCTACGCCTACGGCATCGGGCTCGGCGCCGATCCGATGGACGAGAATGAGCTCGCCTTCGTCAACGAGGGCACGCTGACGCCGCGGCCGCTCAAGGTGGTGCCGACATTCGCGTCCGTCGCGGCGTGGGGCGCGGGTCCCGGCGAGATGAACCTCAACCGCGTCATGGTGGTCGATGGCGAGCGCGACATCACCTTCCACCAGCCGCTGCCGGTCGCCGCGCACATCACGGCCGACTCTTCCGTCGTCGAAGTCTACGACAAGGGCAAGGACAAGGGCGTCGTCATCGCGCACCAGACCGTGCTGAAGAACGAGAAGGGCGAGAAGCTCGCGACCCTCGTCGCCTCGCGCTTCGCCCGCGGCGACGGCGGCTTTGGCGGGCCGAGCCTGACCCAGCCCGATCCGCACAAGATCCCGTCACGCGCACCCGACAAGACCATCGACATCACCACGCGCCCCGACCAGGCGCTGGTCTATCGCCTCTGCGGCGACCGCAACCCGCTGCATAGCGATCCCGAGTTCGCCAAGAAGGCCGGCTTTCCGCGTCCGATCCTGCACGGCATGTGCACCTACGGCATCACCTGCCGCGGCGTGCTGCAGACCTACGCCGACTACGACGCGAGCGCCTTCCGCCAGCACGTCGCGCGGTTCTCCTCGCCGGTCTATCCCGGCGAGACCGTGACCATGGACCTCTGGAAGGACGGCAACGTGATCTCGTTCGAAGCCAAGGTGAAGTCGCGCGGTGTCACCGTGATCAAGAACGGCAAGACGGTACTGGGTTAGGCGGACACTGGTGCTTCACTCCATCGCCCCGCTTGCGGGGAGAGGGTGGGGTGAGGGGGAGTTTCCCCGGGGACAGTGACAGTTGAGCTCGCGGAGGCTCCCCCTCACCCTGAAATCAAGCTGCGCTCGATTTCAGGCCTCTCCCCGCACGCGGGAAGAGGCGAAGAAAAACAAAACAGGGAGAAGCCACCATGGGACTACTCGACGGCAAGGTCGCGCTGATCACCGGCGCGGGCGGCGGGCTCGGTGAGGCCTACGCGAAGCTGTTTGCGCGGGAAGGGGCCTCGGTCGTCGTCAATGACCTCGGCGGTCCCCGTGACGGCTCCGGCGCCGACAAGTCGATGGCGCAACTCGTGGTGGACGCGATCAAGGCCGAAGGCGGCAAGGCGATCGCCAACGGCGCCGACATCTCCACCATGGAGGGCGGCCAGTCGGTGTTCGACGACGCCATCAAGCATTTCGGTCGCGCCGACATCCTGGTCAACAATGCCGGAATCCTGCGCGACCAGACCTTTCACAAGGCTTCCGAAGCCGACTGGGACAAGGTCATCAAGGTGCATCTGAAGGGTACCTTTTGTTGCACCATGCCGGTGTTTCGCTGGATGCGGGAAAATGGCGGCGGCGTCATCGTCAACACCGCCTCGACCTCGGGCCTGATCGGCAATTTCGGCCAGACCAATTACGGCGCGGCCAAGGGCGGCATCTGGGGCCTGTCCAACGTGCTGGCGATCGAGGGCCGCAAGTACAACATCCGGATCTGGACGCTGGCCCCGGGCGCCCTGACCCGCATGACCGCAGACCTGCCCCGCTATAAGGAGAACCCCTCCGCGGCGCTGGGGCCGGACGGCATCGCGCCGGCCGTGCTATACATGGTCAGCGACTTGTCGGGCGACCAGACCGGCAAGGTGCTGGGTGTGTCCGGGCCCCGCGGCGTGCGCGAGATGCGGATGATGGAAATGGAAGGCTGGAAACCGCCGCACACGGGCTGGAAGGCCCAGGACATCGCCGATCACGCCAAGGAGATCTTCTTCTCCGAGGAGCAGATCAAGATGGGTGCGCGGCGGTTTTAGGCTGTTGTTGTCGTTCCGGGGCGATGCAAAGCATCGCACCCGGAACCTCGAGATTCTCAGGTGCGCAATTGCGCACCAGAGTTCGGCTCTGCGAGCCGCCCCGGAATGACGAACAGAGACGAGGACTAAATGAAACTGACCGCCGACGCCAAGGGCACTTTCGCAATCGCGCCGACGCCGTTCCACGACGACGGCCGGATCGACGAGCGCTCGATCGACCGCCTGACCGATTTCTACGAGGAGGTTGGCTGCGACGGCGTCACGGTGCTGGGCATCCTCGGCGAGGCGCCGAAGCTGGACGCGGCCGAGGCGGAGCAGGTGGCGGTGCGCTTCGTCAAGCGCGCCAAGAAGATGCAGGTGATCGTCGGCGTCTCCGCGCCGGGCTTTGCCACCATGCGCTCGCTGGCGAAGGCCTCGATGGACGCGGGTGCGGCCGGCGTCATGATCGCCCCGCCGCCGTCGCTTCGGACCGACGACCAGATCGTCGGCTATTTCAAGCAGGCGGCGGAAGCGATCGGGCCGGATGTTCCCTGGGTGCTCCAGGACTATCCGCTGACGCTCTCGGTGGTGTTCACCCCCGCCGTGATCCGCAAGATCGTCATGGACAATTCGAACTGCGTGATGCTCAAGCACGAGGATTGGCCGGGCCTGGAGAAGATCACGACGCTTCGCGGCTTCCAGAAGGACGGCTCGCTCCGTCCGCTCTCGATTCTGTGCGGCAATGGCGGCACGTTCCTGGACTTCGAGATGGAGCGCGGCGCCGACGGCGCCATGACCGGCTACGCCTTCCCGGAGCTTCTGATCGACGTCGTCAACCTCTCCAAGGCCGGCAAGCGCGATGCCGCGCATGACCTGTTCGACGCCCATCTGCCGCTGATCCGCTACGAGCAGCAGCCCGGCGTCGGCCTGACCATCCGCAAACACGTGCTGCAGAAGCGCGGCGTCATCGCCTCCAGCGCCCAGCGCAAGCCCGGCGCGTCCATCACGGCGACGGCGAAGGCCGAGGTCGAGTACCTGCTGTCGCGAGTCGCCCGTGTCGACAAGCGCGCCAATCTCGGCCCGCAATCCAGCGCCGCAGGTTAGTTGGATGACCGAGACATCAGCATCACGCCCGGCGTCGACGATCCTCCTGCTCCGTGATGGCGCCAAGGCCGATAGCAAGGGCCGTGGCGAAATCGAAGTCTTCATGATGGTCCGCCATCATCAGATCGAGTTCAACTCGGGCGCGCTGGTGTTTCCCGGCGGCAGCGTCGATGCCGGCGACAACGAGATCGTTGCGCGCTCCGACCTGTATTCGGGCGGTGAAGGCCTCAGCGAGGCGGATCGCGGTTTTCGCATCGCTGCGATCCGCGAGACCTTTGAGGAGAGCGGCATCCTGCTGGCGCGGTCGAAGGGGACGGGCGCGCCTGTCGATGCCAGGCGTGCCGGCGAGATCGCCGACAAGCACCGCGTCGCGCTCAACGAGCACAAGGTCAGCTTCCTGAGCATCCTGGTCGACAACGACCTTCAGCTCGCGCTCGACACGCTGGTGCCTTACGCGCACTGGATCACGCCGGAGGGCATGCCCAAGCGCTTCGATACCTGGTTCTTCCTTGCGGCGGCGCCACCCGATCAGCTCGGCGCCCATGACGGAAGGGAGTCGACCGATTCGATCTGGGTCTCGCCGCGCGAGGCGGTGGAGGGCGGCGAGAGCGGCCGCTTCAAGCTGCCGTTCCCGACCACGCGCAATCTGATTCGCCTTGCGAAACAGGGCAGCGTGAAAGACGCGCTCGACCATGCCCGCGGCATGTCGATCATCACGGTGATGCCTGTCATGACCAAGACCGAAACCGGCCGCCAGCTGCGCATTCCCCGCGAGGCTGGCTATGACGGCGAGGTGTTCGAGGTCGGGGCGGTGGGCTAATACACTTCGACACGTAACGAACTATCTGCGATCGCAGACGCGCTAGGTTCCGTCCTGACAACGGGACGGACCGCGCGAAATGGACAGCCGGCAGGATACCAACATCGCCGTCGAGCTGGCGCTCCTGGTCGCGCTCGCAACGCTGTGGGGCGGCTCCTACACCTTCATCAAGCTCGGCGTCGCCACCATTCCCCCGATTACCTTGATCGCGGCGCGGACCACGATCGCAGGCCTCCTGTTGCTCGCCGTGATGTGGGCGCGCGGCATCAGGATGCCCACGGACGCAGCGACCTGGCAGCGCTTCGCCTTCCAGGCCGTGCTCAACAGCGTCATCCCCTGGACGCTGATCGCCTGGGGCGAGCGCCATGTCGATGCCGCGCTCGCCACCATCCTCAACTCGGCCGGCCCGATCTTCACCTTCCTGCTCACGGCGGTCGTCACCCGCCACGAGGCGACGAGCCCGCGAAAGCTGTTCGGCGTCATCGCCGGCATGGCCGGCATCCTGCTGATCGTCGGCGTCGATGCCTTCCACGACATCGGCAGCGGTCTCCTCGCGGAGGCGGCTATCGTCGCCGCCACCATCTGCTACGCCTGCGCCGCGATCTTCGGCCGCAGCTTCAAAGGCCTCGACCCAATGGCGCCCGCAGCCGGCTCGCTGCTGGCCGGGGCGGCGGTCCTGATCCCGGCCTCGCTCGTGGTCGAGCAGCCCTGGACGCTGTCGCCGTCGCCCAGCTCGGTTGTGGCGCTCCTCGCGCTCGCATTGTTCTCGACGGCGGCGGCGTTTGCGATCTATTTCCGCCTGATCCAGACCCTGGGCTCGGTCGGCACCACCGCGCAGGCCTATCTGCGGGTGCCCATTGGCGTCGCCATCAGCGTCGCCTTGCTCGGCGAGAGCCTGAGCCGGACCGCCTGGATCGGGCTTGCCTGCGTCGTCCTCGGCGTCGCCGCCATGACGATCCCGGCCCGGCGGCAGGCAAGCGTCAAACCGTCATAGATCGGGCAAGGGGGCTCCGAGGCCAATATTAAGGATAAACGGCGGCCCGAGGCATGTTTCCCCGGGGCCGCAATACGTCGTATATTGGGCCTCCAAATATCCCGGTCCCTCAAAGCCCAATGTCCGCCGAATTGACGCCGACCCCTGAGAAAAAGCGAACATTCTCGCTCTCCATCGGCCAGCTCACTTTCGGCAGCTTCCTGTTGGTGCTGGCGGTGATCATCGTCACGTCGACCGCGAGCGTGATCGCGATCCGGCACATCGATACGACCTTCGCCGAGCTGCAGCGGCTCCAGAGCGTCGGCGACCTCGCCGAGGACATCGATCGCCGCATGAATGAGCTGCGGCTCGCCGCGCGCGACTTCGTCACCGATCCCGGCGCCGGCATCCAGTTCAAGCAGGTCGGCGAGGCGGCCTCGACCCTCAGCGACATCCTGAAGAAGACCCGCATCGAGCTCGCCCCCGAGCAGCAGGACATGATCGACGGGGTGACCGAGCGGCTCGCGACCTATCGGACCGGCCTCGAGCGGATCTCGACCCTGATCGACCGCCGCGCCCAGCTGCTCGCCGGCCTGCCGCCGCTGCGCGAACAGTTCGATGTGGCCGTCTCCGGCACCGCCGACCGTGAGCTGGCCTCGCGCCTGTCGGAGGCGCAGAGCCGGATCGCGCTCGGGCTTCTCGCGCGCAACCCGTCAGCGGCGGAGCAGGCCGCGCAGAACATGCGGGGACTGAACATTGCCGATGCCAAGCTGAAATCGGCGGTCAACGATTACGCCGAGGCCATCATGGCCGTGGCCGTCCGCGAGCGGCAGATCGCCGACATCGACCGCGAGGTGTTGGGAACCGAGGGCCGGCTGATCGGTCGTGTCACCGAATTGCTGCGCGAGGTCAGTGATCGGCGCGGCCACGTGCTGTCGCGCGACTTTGCCCGGACGCTGACGGAAGCGCGATGGCAGAGCATCGTGCTCGGCACCATCGGCGTGCTGATCGGCATCGGCGCTGCCTTGTTCGTGGTGCGCAGGACGGTGCGTCCGCTCGCCCAGATCGCCCGCTCGATCCGCGCGCTTGCGGCGGGCCGGAAGGACACCTCGATCCCGTCCGCCGACCTCGACAACGAGATCGGCGACATCGCCCGCGCAGCCGAAGTGTTCCGCCGCGCGCTGGAGGAGGCCGACACGGCGCGGGAGGCGGCGGTGCGCGCTCTCACCGAGCAGCGGCTCGCCGAAGAGAGCTACCGGAAACTGTTCGAGGGATCGGTCGACGGCATCTACGTCACGACGCCCTCCGGCGATCTCCTCAACGCCAATCCGGCGCTGGCGCGGATGATGGGCTATGACAGCCCGCAGCATCTCATCGACAGCATCAACGACATCGCCCACACCATCTACGTCCATCCCGAGGCACGCGTCGAATACCAGCGGCTGATGGCGCGCGACGGCATGGTGCGCGAGTTCGAGTACCAGGTGCGCCAGCGCAGCGGCAACATCCTGTGGCTCTCCGACAGCGCCACCGGTGTGCGCGATGAAGCGGGCAACATCGTCCGCTACGAGGGCACGCTGCGCGACATCACCGACCAGAAGCGGGCGGAAGACGCCATCGCCGAAGGCCGGCGCCTGCTCCAGCAGGTCATCGACACCGTGCCCGCGGTGATCAACGTCAAGGATCGCGACCTGCGCTATGTGCTGATGAACCGCTATATGGCCGGCATCTTCGGCATCGAACCCGGCGACGCGCTCGGCCGCACCACGGCCGACCTGATGTCGCGCTATGGCGCGGCCAAGTCCGACGAGAGCGACAAGCGGGTGCTCAAGCTTCGAAAAGGCCTCGGCTTCTACGAGGAGGAATACAAGGACGCCTCCGGCAACATGCGGCAATGGCTGGTCAACAAGCTGCCGCTGCTCGATGCCGAGGGCGAGATCGAGCGGATCGTCACCGTCGCACTCGACATCGGCGAGCGCAAGCGCGGCGAGCAGGAGATGCGCAAAGCCAAGGAGTCCGCCGAGACGGCGCTGCGCAATCTGCGCGAGACCCAGGCCTCGCTGATCGAGGCCGAAAAGCTCGCCGCACTCGGGCGCCTCGTCGCCGGCGTCGCCCACGAGGTCAACAATCCCGTCGGCATCAGCCTCACGGTCGCCTCCGCGCTGGAGCGCAAGACCGCGATGTTCACCGCCGAGGTCGAGCGGGGCGAGCTGCGCCGCTCCACGCTCAACGACTTCCTCAGCACCAGCCGCGACGCATCCTCGCAGCTCGTCTCCAATCTCAACCGCGCAGCCGAGCTGATCCAGTCGTTCAAGCAGGTCGCCGCCGACCGCAACTATTCGGACCAGCGCAGCTTCGATCTCGGCGACCTCACCGAGCAGGTGGTGATGAGTCTGAGGCCGGGCCTGCGCAAGCACAATCTGACGCTCAACGTCGAGTGCCAGCCGGATCTGACCATGAACAGCTATCCGGGCCCGTACGGCCAGGTGCTGACCAATCTGTTTCTCAATTCGGTGGCGCACGCCTTCCCGGACGGCCGGCCGGGGACGATCGACATCCAGGTGCGCGAGTCCGGCAAGGACAATGTCGAGATCATCTTCTCCGACAATGGCTGCGGCATGTCGCTCGACGTCCGTCGCCGCGCCTTCGATCCGTTCTTCACGACGCGGCGCGACCAGGGTGGCACCGGTCTTGGACTGCACATCGTCTACAGCATCGTCACCAACCGGCTCGGCGGGCGGCTCGATCTCGATTCCGAACCGGGCAGCGGCACCCGCATCCAGATCATCCTGCCGCGCACGGCGCCGCTGGAGCAGGCTGCCGAGTAGCTTCTATTGTTTGAGCATGATCTTTTCGGAAAACCGCAGCACACTTTTCCGGATCATGCTCCTAATCAGCTTCAGCAAGCTTGTGCAGCGTTGCGCCGAAAATCAGGCTGGCCTTGCCGACCAGCGCCGTGCCCGTCATTTCCGCGCGCGTGTCCGTGTAGGTCCCGCTGACGCCGATACCCACGGGAGCAGGACCGCCGAACAGCGGATTGTCGTCGCCGCGCGGCGAGGTGTGTCGTTGCACCAGCACCTCACCTTTGAAGGTGGTGTCGTCCTTCACCACGTAGCTGCCGGTGTAATAGAGGTAGGCGTCGCCGCCAAGGATCTTGCCGTCGCGAAAAAGGATCACGCCGCTGCCCTTGCCGGCTCGACCATCGAGCAGGGTCACGTGAATCGAGTAGAGACCGTTTTTCATAACGTCCCGCAGGCCGGCCGCCATCGCCCAATGGCGTAACCGGTCCCGCTTTTATGCCAAAGCGCATCCTCTCGCGCAACGCGGCAGTTTGCCGGCCGACCACGGGAAGTTGCCGCCGCGAGCCGTAGTTGTCCCGGCTTGTGCGTGACGCCGTCATGACGGTCTGATGATGAGGCGAGGCCGGCCGCCTGCGAATCAGGGTTGGCCCGCGAAATGCATAACCATTGTTGCACTGGCCGCGGGGTGCTGGAGCAAGACGATGAGCAACTGGATCGATTCCGGCGGCGATGAGCCGCGTCTGTACAGTGCGCGTCCCACCAATTGCAAAAGCGAACGACGGCGTTCCAGCAGCGCAACACGCTGGCGAAGCGTGACGCGGCTGGCAGGCGCCCTGGTCCTGGTTGCACTCGCAGCCCCCTTCGGGCACGCGCGCGACCGCGGCCAGTTCGTCAACACCAATGCCGATCTGAAGGCCTGGTTCGATGGCCTGCGCAGCGGCAAGGGGCCGTGCTGCTCCGATGCCGACGGTTCGGCGCTCGCGGACACCGACTGGGACAGCAAGGACGGGCACTATCGTGTCCGCCTCCCGCGCTATGGCTCCGGGCTCGAAGGGCAGCCGCAGGAACTCGTCTGGGTCGACGTTCCCGAGGAAGCCCTGATCTCCGAGCCCAACCGGGTAGGGCGCACCATGGTATGGCCGATCTACGGCTACATGGGCGTCAGCATTCGCTGCTTCATGCCCGGCAGCATGACGTAACCGCGCCGGCGGCGTGTCGCGTCTGGTGATGCGCGCGCCGGATCAGGTATATTTCTTGTCGCGCTCGAGCAGCTCGATGGAGATGCCTTCGGGGCCGCGGATGAAGCAGATGCGCACGCCGGGCCGGATCGTGGTCGGCTCGCGCGTGAACGTGACGCCCTTGGCCTTGATCTCGGCCGCAACGGCGTCGATGTCCTTCACCGTCAGGCCAAAATGGTCGAGACCCTGATGCGGGTGCGGAGGCGGCGCGTTGACGGCGTTGTCGCCCTCGAGCGGCGCGATGAAGATCCTGGCGCCGCCCAGATTCACGTCGATCCGTCCCGGCGCATGCACGACCTCGCCACCGAGGATGTCCCGCAGCCAGGCCGCCGTGGCCTCCGGATCGGGGCTGCGCAGATGGACGTGATCCCAAGTGACGACTGGCATTTCAATTCTCCCAACGGGCCTTCGGCGATGTTGCAGCGCATGTTAGCGGCGGCGGGCGGTGATCGCCACCGTCCTTGCCGATTCGCAACTGCGCGGGAACCTTAGTTCCTGTTCCGGATTTAAGGTAAGCAGTGGCGGGGTCCGTCGTTGAATGGGCTTTGGCCGCGATCGGTGATGCAACCATGAACGCCAGGCTCGACCGGATCGGATTGAGGCGCTTTGCCGGGACCGGCGAACGAGTGGCGCGGGCCGTGACAATTGCGAGCGTCTCATTTGGCCGCAGCCTTCTGTGGCTGATCGCGGCCATCATTGTCGGCTGCGGCGTCTGGATGCTGCTGCCTCTGTCCAAGGGAAACAGTGCTGAGCCGGTGAAGGCGGAGCTGGCGGCCGTCGAGGCGGCTCCTTCGGCCGATGCGGCCGCAGCGTTGTCGCCGGTCTCGGAAGCCCAGGCACCGGCGATGGCAGACCTCGGTCGTCTCAGGATTTCATCGCAGACCTGGCGCCGCGGCGGCCTTGGCTCGAGAGCCCTGGTGACGTTCACGCTGCGAAACGACAATGACTATGCCGTAAAGGATGTCGAGATCGTCTGCGCGTTTGCGCGGCGCGACGGCAGTCATCTCACCAACCGCAGCCGCGTGCTGGCGGATCCGGTCAGCATGAAGAGCCGCAAGACCTTTGCGCATATCCCCGTGGGCTTCATCAACGTGAATGCCGATCAGGCGAAATGCTCGCTGGTTGCAGCACGCCGTGCTTAACGGCGGAATGTTCCGGTAGCGGAAAAGTTACCCTCATTGGTCCTTGGCGAAAAAACCTCGCATCGCCATTTGAACCGAAGGGCCGGGCCAGGAACCAAATAAGAGATCGCCTGTTGAGGCGGAGAGCCCACGCGGGGATGCGGGGGGCGGAGCGCGGCCAATGCCCATCTTTCGATATTTCACCTTTGTCGGTGGAGCTTTGCTTGCACTGTTGTTCGCGGTGAATTTCGCTTTCCCGGCGGCGCCCGTGGCGCAAGCCGTTGCGACCGTAAGCAACGATCAGCCCCTGATCCGAATCCGGTCCGATCGGCACCTGCCTGAGCGCGTCGTGCTCGACACCAGCCAGCCGACGATTGCCGCGCCGGCTGTGAAGACCGCCGCGGTTGTGGCTCCCCAGCCGCCCGTGCAGGAGGCCCAGTCGGCGGCCTTGGCCGAGCAGTCAGCCAAGGCGCGGGTGCGCGAGACCTTCGCCCAGTTCACGCCGCCGCTGAAGACTGATACCGCCGTCAAGGCTCCGGTTCAGCCCAAGCGCAAGGTCGCCAGGACGCATCCGGCGCCGCAGCAGGGACGGCCGATGATGCTGGTCGCTCAGCAGCCGCATTTCGGGCTCTTCAACACCACTTGGTGAGAGCGCCTTCGATCCGTCTCGAAACGAGGCGGGGAGGGCTTTTTATTGGTCGGCCTCTCTGCTAATTCGAACCCATCCGAACCGCCGTCCGGTGTGCTGGCTCGTCAGCTGCCGGTCTGGCAAGTCTCGGTTTTTGGCCCCGTGTCCGGGCCAGGGCGCTCGTAGCTCAGCTGGATAGAGCATCGGATTTCGATTCCGAGGGTCGGAGGTTCGAATCCTTCCGAGCGCGCCAATCATCTCGTTGGCGTTCCAGATATGTTCCAGAACGGCGCTGATGCCGCGCAGCCTCGCGAGGGCTTGCCGCGTCGGTCAGAATGACGAGACGCCGCCTTGCCGTCCGCGGGCCAGCGTGTCGGAGGGCGCCTCGTGGAACGTCGCGCGGTAAGCCGCGGCAAACTCGCCCATGTGATGGAAGCCCTGCGCGCGCGCACATATGGCGACGGTGGCGCCGCCGCCCTTGAGCAGGCGGGCGCGGGTCGCCCACAGCCGCTTGAGGCGAATGTACTGGTGCAGGCTCATGCCACGCACCTTGCTGACTGCGCCGCCGAGGGTGCGGATCGAGACGCCGAACTCGCCGGCGAGATCGGCGGTATAGATCGGTACGGTCGGATGGGCTGCGAGGTAATCGTCGATCCGCTCTACAAGCTTGATCGAACGCTCGCCCTGGACCGAGGCGCTCCGATCCGACATCGAATCGATCTGAAACAGATCGTCGAGTGCGAGCAGCAGGCCCTCCTGCAGATGGGCCGCCGCCTCGGTGGTCTCGAACAGGAGCGGCTGCATTGAGGCGGTTCGCAGGATGTCGAGCAGGAGCTGCCGCGTGTGCAGCAGGGCGGGCCGGTTCGCGACATGAGCCCGCAAATCGTCGGCCTGATCGAACCAGCCCCGGTCTCTCAGCTCGGGGGAGAAGATAATCATTGCATGATGATTGGTCTGAGGCTCGACGAAGTGGCATTCATCGTTGCCGCGGAGCGTCACGAAGAAGCGCGCGTCGAGATCCAAGCCCTTGAAGTTGACCTGGAGGTCGTCGGTCATGGACAGGATCACCATTCCGCCCGGCATCCGATAGGCGGTGTCGAGGATGCGCGCGAACGATCTCATCATGATGATGCGGCACGCCGGCAGGGAGACGACGGCGCGGGCCGCGGCGAAGTTCGGAATGTCGAGCGGAATGCTTCTGGCGTCCTCCATCGTCTCGATCGGCCGAAACGCATCGACGTCGGCAAAGCCGATCAGTTGAAGGGCGGAGGACGGAGCGAGGGCGTCGAACAACATGGGTCTGGCCGGCTGCTGAAATGTGACAATCAAATGAACGTCGATACACCGCCATCAATGGCGAAACATCGCGTTTCAGTAAACCGAATTTCAGGCCGTAGTATTGCGGACGTCATGCCATGACCTCCGTCGGATCAATGCCATCGTCAACGTTCCCGGCTCATCGGCTGGCCGGAGGCGAGGTCGATGAAATGCAGCCGTGTGCAGGCGGGACATGCGAAGGATGCAAAGCTCCGTCTCTCCTGCCTCAGCTGCTTCTCAAGATCCGTCTGTACGTTCATGCCCGTCTGGGGGCATCGGAAAACGATCAAGTCCGCCATCGCCGTAGAATGACGGTGCGGGCCGATTTCATCTTTGATCTGGATCAGTTTCGGAATCGCTCCAAGCCGGCGATGACGGCGCAAGGAATGATCTCGCAAAAGCGAAGGGGCCCCGAGGGCCCCTCCAGATGTCACCAGCGGCGATAGCGTGGGCCATAATAGCGTGGACCGTAACCGTAATAGCGCGGCCCATAATACCGGGGGCCGTAATACGGCCGGGGCCCGTAATACCCATAGTAGTTCGGACGCCAAAAGCAGCGCCCCCAGGCGTCGCAGACCATGCGGACCTGCTCGATGCCGGAGGCCTGCGGCGTTGCAGGCGCGGGCGCGATGGGCATGGCAGACGCCGCCGGCGATGCCGCCAAAGCACCGAACATGGCGCCGAACAGGGCTGCGGCGACGAGGCCGATCTTGAGATTCATGATGTCTTCCTCCGCTGACGCGATCCAGGATATCGAAGTTGTTCTGATCAAATTGTGGCGGAACCGAAATGTAATGCTGATGAACAAATCTTCAGCCGGTCCGCCGCAGGCTGACCTCGACCCCGCCAGACTATCCCAGGTTCGCGCGAGTGACCAATGCTGCGGCCCGCGCTGCGATGGCCCCGCAGGACATCGATGCGGCTCTTGATCCTGCGCAATTCGCCGTCGGGGCTTCGTTCGTAGTCTTGTCGCGTGGCCAGCCTTCGACGAATTCGAAGGGCGGGCTCACAGGTTGCTTGGAGCTGTGCAATGGACAAGATGAGATTAGACAAGGGTGGTTGGCTGGTCGTGTGCGATGGGCGCAAGGCGCTCATTCTGGAAAACCTCGGCGACGAGATGTTTCCGAACCTTCACACCAGGGAGGTGCACGAGCAGCCCAATCCCCTGACCAGCGCGCAAGGGAGCGACGCGCCGGGCCGCCTGCATGCCGCTGCCGGCGGCGTGCGCAGCTCGGCCGAGCAGACCGATTGGCACGATGAGGCCGAGCGCGCCTTCCTGCGCAGCCTTGCCGGCCGGCTCGATGCGGCTGTCAGCTCTGGCGAGACCACGGCCCTGACCATGGTAGCCTCACCGCGCGCGCTCGGGATGATCCGCGCCGATTATTCGGACATTATGCGCAAGGCGCTGCGGGCCGAGGTCGGCAAGGACCTCGTCAAGCTGCCGGTCTACGAGATCGAGAGGCAATTGCTGCTGTCGGGCGCCGCCAAATAGAGGCGCCCGCAGAGGCCGCGCCAGCGCCCCTCAGTAGCAGGGGTGCCGGCGGCGGTCCTGGCCGACATAGGCGGCCGCGCTCTGGTAGCAATGGTTGGTCGACGGGCCGTCGTAAAAGGCGAAAGTGCCGGGGGTGATGCCGGGGCCGTAATTGTGCAGATAGCTGATCGGGTAGGGCAGCGGATTGGCGTAATGGCGGTAGTGCCGGTGATGACCCCGCGCCTCCGCGAGGCCAGGGGCTAGGATTGCGGCCGACAGGGCAGCAACCGCGGCTACAAGCGTCAACTTGCTCATCTCGATTCTCCGGAACCCGCGCGAAGTGGTCAGCCATCTATAGCCACTTCGGACCTCCAGGGCACCCGTCCGGCGCCCGGAAATCGGGGCTGATCCCTCAGATTCCCGGGTGGGTGTGACAGAATTGCCGGACATGCGGCCGAAGGCTGCCCATTTTTGGCCTTTTCGGGATGCTTAACGAATTCCCCACACAAGTATGACCAAAGACTATTCGGTTAAGAATCCTGTTGCCGGCCTAGGGGCTCATTTCGCGGGTCCTGCGAGGCCGGTCCATTCCTGAAGGCTTTCGCCGTCACGCCGCCATGCGCATCACGCTTCTGAGCCTGCTGTTGCTCTCCATCGCCGCCGCCACGCCGGCGCGGGCAGAGCTGCATATCACCCGCGACCACGGCGGCTATGTCGAGGAATACAAGACCAAGTACAAGCGCGTCCGCGAGAAGGGCGAGCGCGTCATCATCGACGGCATCTGCAACTCGGCCTGCACGCTGGTGCTCGGCATCGTGCCGATGAACAAGATCTGCGTGACGCCGCGGGCAAGCCTCGGTTTCCACCAGGCCTATTACGACAAGGCCTTCACCTTCGGCATCAAGGTCACCAGCTCCGAGGGCACGTCCGACCTGATGTCTTACTACCCCGACAAGGTGAAGGACTGGATCCGCCGCAATGGCGGGCTCACCACCGACATGAAAAAGATCAAGAACGGCGTCGAGCTCTGGAAGATCATCGACCCCTGTCCGGAAGAATGGTGAGCGGCTGAGCTGAGCCGCAATCGTCCGTCGCAGCGCAGCATCGTCCGCACGAAATTCGCATTGCCGCATAGCCCCCGCTGGGGCAATGAGGGCGGCAATGAATCATAATCAAGAAGCCCTGACCGCCCGCGCCGCGCCGATCCTGTTCGTCCTGCTCTGGAGCACCGGATTCATCGGCACCAAATACGTCGTCAACAATGCCGATCCCTTGACCTATCTCGCCATCCGCATGGCGATCGTGGTCGGCCTGATGGCGATGATCGTGGCGATCGCGCGGCCGAAATGGCCTGATCGCACCGGCATCGCGCATAGCGCAGTCGCCGGCATTCTCGTCCACGGTTTCTATCTCGGCGGCACCGCGATCGCGATCGCGCATTCGATCCCCGCCGGGCTCTCCGCGCTGATTCCGGGCCTGCAGCCGATCCTGACCTCGACCATCGCCAACCGCTGGCTCGGCGAGAAGGTGACGCCGGTGCAATGGGCCGGGCTCGTGCTCGGCCTCGGCGGCGTGGTGCTGATCCTGCACAACCGTCCCATGACCGGTGAAGCCGGGCTTGGCTGGCTTGCCTCGGTCGTCTCCCTGATCAGCATCACCCTCGGCACGCTCTACCAGCGCCGCTACTGCAACCAGATCGACTGGCGCGCCGGCAATCTCGTGCAATATGTGTCCGTCACCATCTTCTTCGCGATCGGGGCCTTCCTGTTCGAAGACCGCGTGGTGCACTGGACGCGGGAGTTCGTGCTCGCGCTCGGCTGGCTCGCGGTGGCGCTCTCGATCGGATCGATCGGGCTGTTGTACTGGCTGATCCGCCACGCCGCGGCGACCTCGGTCGCGAGCCTGTTCTATCTGGTGCCCGCCGTGACCGCGCTGATGGCCTATCTGCTGTTCGGCGAGAAGCTCGACGCGCTGGCGATTGCCGGCATGGGGATGTGCGCGGCCGCCGTGTTCGTCGTCAACCGGCGCTTCTAGGCGGATGGAGCGGGCGTCGGGATACATCCCTGACGTGCGCGGCAGGTTCATGTTAGGCTGAACGCATTTCAGCTTCACATTACACGGTGATTTTCATGAAGAAGGCGAGGCGCGCGCTGCTCGGCAGATCGTTGATGCCGGTCCGGATTGCCTGCATCAACTACGCGGAGGAGATGATGAGCGACCGGATGATGGCCAAGCTCACAGCCGCGCTCCAGAAATGCTACGACCAGCATTTCCTCCCCGTCTGGGGCTACCCCATCGATCTCGACGTCACCCACAAGCCGAAGCCGACGGACTGGCAGCTCGTCTATTTTGACGACGCCACCCACAAGAACTTCCTCGGACGGCACGAGCTGACGCATCGGGGGCAGCCGATCTCGAAGATCTTCGTCAAGGCGCTGGGCGACGAGCCCGTCAGCCTGGCGGCATCGCACGAGCTGTTCGAGATGGTGCTGGATCCCATGGCCAATCTGTGGGCCGACAAGACCCGTCACACCCAATATGCCTATGAGGTCTGCGACGCCGTGGAGGAGGACTCTTTTCTCGTCAACGGCTTCCCGATGTCGAACTTCGTCTATCCGTCCTGGTTCGAGCCCTTCGAGCATCCCCGTGGCACCAAATTCGACCATATGGGATCGCTCAAGGCGCCATTCTCGATGACCGAGGGTGGCTACGTCATCAAGAAGGTCAATGGCAGGCGGCTGATCAAGCAGTTCGGCTCACCGGAAAAGCGGCGGCGCTTCAAGGCCGAGGACCGCCGCGGTCATCGCAGCGAATTCCGTGATCCGAAGGGAGAGCATCACCCGGGCCGGCGCGCATCCAGGCCGCGGGGGTAGGGTATCCCGGGCTTGTCTCCGGGCGCGCACGCACCCGGAGACCTGCTCGAGCGCCCCGATCAGCGCTTGGCCTTCCGAGCCTTCTTTTTCGACTTGGTGGCTTTCTTGGCCGTTGTCTTGGCGGTCTTCTTCGCGGCCTTCTTTGCAGTTTTCTTGGCCGCCTTCTTCGACGACTTCTTTGCAGCCTTCTTCGAACTCTTCTTCGAGGCTTTCTTGGCCTTCTTCTTGGAGGCCTTCTTCGGCGCTACTTTCTTCGCGACCTTCTTGGCGGCTTTCCTGACCTTCTTGACGGCGGTGACCGCCGCGTCCTTGGTCGCTTCCACGGCTGTGGTGATCGTCTCCATCGCCTGTTCGGTGATCGGCTTGTCGTCGTCCATTGCGTCCCCCGCGGTTTGATTGGAGTGATGACGATAGCGGGTTTCGAAATTGTGTCAAAGCAGCGCTCAACCTTTGCGGATCTTTGCGTAGGCGGCGAGCGCACGCTCGCGTCCCTTGGCATGATCGACGAGCGGCTGCGGATAGGTCTTGCCGAGCGTGATGCCCGCGCTCGCAAGCTCGATTGGCGTCGCCTGCCAGGGCCGGTGGATCAGCTTGGTCGGCATGTCCTTCAACTCCGGCACCCAGCGCCGAACGTAGGTTCCATCCGGATCGAACTTCTCGCCCTGGAGCTGCGGATTGAACACGCGGAAATAGGGCGCCGCGTCGGCGCCGCAGCCGGCGACCCATTGCCAGTTGGCGGGATTGCTGCCGGCATCCGCGTCGACCAGCGTGTCCCAGAACCAGGCTTCGCCCTCGCGCCAGTCGATCAAGAGGTGCTTGACCAGGAACGACGCCACCACCATCCGGACCCGGTTGTGCATCACCCCGGTGTGCCAGAGCTCGCGCAGACCGGCATCGACGATCGGATAGCCGGTGCGGCCGCGCCGCCAGGCGGCGAGCGCCTTGGGATCGCGTTTCCAGGGGAAGCCGTCGAAGTTCGTCTGCAGGTTTTCGCTCGCGAGGTCCGGATGATCGTGGAGCAGGTGACGGCAGAATTCGCGCCAGCCGAGCTCGCTCAGGAATTTGTCGATGCCCGGCCCGAGCGCCGGATCTTCATCCGCGGCGAAGCGCGCCGCGTGCCAGACCTGGCGCGGGCTGAGTTCGCCGAAGCGCAGATGCGGTGACAGGCTTGAGGTGCCGTCCCGATCCGGCCGGTCGCGATCGCCGACATAGCGGCGCGCGGTGTGCTTGAGGAAGTCGCGCAGGCGTGCCCGCGCGGAGGCTTCGCCCGGGGTCCATGTCTCGCGCAGGCCGCCCGCCCAATCCGGGCTGGTCGGCTCGAGCTGCCAGCTTTCAAGCCGATCGCTGGCGATCTTTGGACCAGGGCGCAGCTGCTTCGGCGCAGGCAAGGGCTTGGGTGGATCGCCGAGCGACAGCACGCGCCGCCAGAACGGCGTGAACACGCGCAAGCCCCGGCCCTCCTTGTTGCGGATCGCCGAGGGTGGGACGAGGAGATCGCCGGGGAAGCTTTGCGAGTCGATGCCAAGCTTTGCCAGTGCGGCTTCGAGCTGCCGCTCAACCGCCTGATGCGGCGCCTGCGCAATTCCATTCCAGTAGACGGCGCGGGCACCGCTTTCGCGGGCCAATTCTGCGACGACCTTGGCCGCCGGTCCCCTGCGCAGGATCAGCGATCCGCCGCGCGTGGCAATCTCGGCGCCAAGCGCCCGCAACGACTGCGCCAGCCACCAGCGTGCTGCGCTGCCCGGCGGGCGCCCGACAGCGTCGTCGAGCACATAGAGGCAGACCACCGGCGCACCGGTTGTCGCGGCAGCATGGAGGGCGGGATGGTCGGACAGACGAAGGTCATCGCGAAACCAGACGATGACAGGCGCGCTCGGCGTGGTCAGGGGCGTCCTCGTTTACGATTTGGAAACCATGCCGCGCGCGGCGGTGTGAACTGTCGTTAATGCGGCCGTAAGCCGACTGCACCATTATGCAGGAATTACGGGGGTTGTTCCATTCATGTCCAAGATTCTGAAGTTCTTGCCGCAGTTCAAGCTCGGCACGAAGGCCGTTCTATGTGCCGTGCTGCTGATCGGCGTGAACACCGCGCTCGTGGTCGGCGTCGGCTATTGGTCGCTGACATCCGCCTTCAACGATCGCGCGTTGCGCGACATCGAGGTCAACCTCCGTACGCTGGCGCTGGCCTTTACCGAGACCGTTCCGGCCGCCAAGATTACGATGAAGGATGGCACGGTGGCGCGCGCCGAGATCCCCAAGATGCCCGAGTTCAAGGACCACGCCATCGTCGATCGCGCGGTGTCCTATGTCGGCGGCAATGCGACCCTGTTCGTGTTCGACGATGCGAGCGGGCAGTTCGTGCGACGTTCCACCAATGTGAAAAAGGAAAACGGCGACCGGGCCGTCGGCACCCAGCTTGCCGCCGATCATCCGGGGCAGGCGCCGCTGCGCCGTGGCGAGGCCTATAAGGGGCCGGCCACGCTGTTCGGCAAATCGTTCATGACCGCCTATTTCCCGATCGCGGACGCGGCCGGCAAGGTCGTCGGCATTCTCTACGTCGGCATCCCCATGATCCAGTACGAGAGCATGCTGGCCCAGGCGATCGAGAGCATGGCAGCGGCCGCGGGCCTCGCCGCGCTTCTGGTGCTGGTCCTGACCCTGCTGGTCGTCCGCCGCATCACCCGGCCGCTCACCTCGGTCACGCACTCGCTCACCGCGCTTGCCAACGGCCAGAGCGACGTTGCGATCGAATGCGAGGATCGCGCCGACGAGATCGGCGAGATCGCCCGCACCGTCGCAGTGTTCAGGAGCAATTCGCTGGAGCGGGCGCGCATGCGCAGCGAGCAGGCGGCCGCCACGGCTGCGGCGGCCGAGCAGCGCAAATCAGACCTGCGCAGCTTCGTCGAGGAGTTCCGCGGCAGCGTCGGCGGCATCCTCGACAAGGTGCTGGCGTCGTCAGGCGAGTTCGAGCGCGCCGCGCGGCAGCTGACCGATGTCGCGCGCTCCACGGCCGACCTGTCGGCGCAGTCGGCAGGCGCGTCCGAAAACGCCTCCGAGCACGTGCGTTCGGCGGCGTCGGCCTCGGACGAGCTGTCTCAATCGATCTCCGAGATCACCCGCCGCGTGCAGGAGTCCAACCAGATTTCCGCCGAGGCGGTGCAGCAGGCCGAGGCGACCGATCAGCGCATCGCGCAGCTCTCCGAGGCGGGCGCCCGCATCGGCGATGTCGTCAAGCTGATCACCTCGATCGCCGAGCAGACCAATTTGTTGGCGCTGAACGCCACCATCGAGGCCGCGCGCGCGGGCGATGCCGGTCGCGGCTTCGCGGTGGTGGCCCAGGAGGTCAAGACGCTGGCCGGCCAGACCGCCAAGGCGACCGACGAAATCTCGAACCAGATCGCCAGCATGCAGCTTGCGACCGAGGAATCGGTCGCCGCCATCAAGGCGATCGGCCAGACCATCGAGCGCATCAGCGGCATCGCCGGCTCGATCTCGGCGGCGGTCGAGCAGCAGAAAAGCGCGACCCACAACATCGTGGCAAGCGTTCGCGCCGCGGTCTCGGGCACGGCCGATGTCGCCGTCAATGTCCGCCACGCCGCCAAGGGCGCCAGCGAGACCGGCGAGACCTCGAGCCGGATGTTCGCCTCGGCCCAGGCGCTGTCCGGCGAGAGCCTGCATCTGAAGGCCGAGGTCGACGGTTTTCTGGACCGCGTGCGGGCGGCCTGACGCTGGCTGCACCGTCATCCCGGGATGGTCCGAAGGACCAGACCCGGGATCTCGAGATCCTCAGGTGCGCAAGTGCGCACCATAGTTCGGTGCTTCGCACCGCCCCGGAATGACAGTTCGTTGTTACTTCGGCTGCGGCACGATGCGGATGTAGGGCTTCGGCTCCTTCCAGCCCTGCGGGTAGATCGTCTTGGCCTCGTCATTGGAGACCGAGCCTGCGATGATCACGTCCTCGCCCTGGTTCCAGTCGGCCGGCGTCGCGACGCGATGCTTGGCGGTAAGCTGCAGCGAGTCGATCACGCGCAGGATCTCCTGGAAGTTCCGGCCCGTCGTCATCGGATAGACCAGCACCAGCTTGATCTTCTTGTCCGGCCCGACGATGAAGACGTTGCGGACGGTCTGGTTGTCGGCGGCGGTGCGGGTGAGGGGATCGCCTGAGATCGCGGCCGGCAGCATGCCGTAGAGCTTCGAGACGTTGTAATCGGTGTCGCCGATCATCGGATAGTTCGGGGCCGCGCCTTGCGTCTCCTTGATGTCTTCCGACCATTTGGCATGGCGGTCGACCGGATCGACCGAGAGGCCCATCAGCTTGACGCCGCGCTTGTCGAATTCCGGCTTCAGCTTGGCGAGCGCGCCGAGCTCGGTCGTGCAAACCGGCGTGAAGTCCTTGGGGTGCGAGAACAAGAGCGCCCAGTTGTTGCCGATCCAGTCGTGGAACTTGATCTTCCCTTCGGTGGTCTCGGCTTCGAAGTCGGGTGCGGTGGTGCCGATCGGGAGTGTCATGGTTCTACCTCATCACATTGAATATACTGGAGAATTTGTCTGTGGCCGTTCCCCTCATTATAGGGGTCTTACAACGCCAAGTGAACGCCAACTGAACCGGTTAAAGTAAAATGTGAATTCCTTCCTTGAAGGGCCGATTTTCTAGCAACTTATTGTTACACCCGCACCTGCGGCGAAACAGCTCCACCCGGGGTCACACGGTCTCGCTCGCCCCGATAATGCCTTTTATGACTTCCATCACGCCCGCCCGGCGCGTCTAGAACCAAAACGGTCCTGACAGCGACCAATTGGCAACCATCTAGAAAAGTCGCGATCCCCGTATCGAATCGTTAACCACCCCTTTACGCCGGCATGAAAATGCTGGCCGATCAGAAGAAATCTGGAAGTGAACTATGTCTGCCGCTGCGCCTAACTCTGCTGAGTCGCCGTCCCTTGAACCGTCCTGCCGCGATACCGCGGCCCATGCACTCTCCATCGTGCGCGACGGCGTGATCACGGGCGAAGGCCCGACCACCAAGGGCCGGGTCCATTTCTCCCGCTCGCTTGATGCCGATGACACCGCCTGGTGCACGCGCATCCTCACCGCCACCGCCGTCAACGACCAGCCGGTCAGCCGCGCTGAGGCCGAGGTCCTGTTCGAGATCAACGAGGCCGCGACTGAACGCACCGATGGCGGCCGCTTCGATGATTTGCTCGCCAAGGCGGTGGCACACTATGCTGCAAGCGCCTCGGGCCTGAAAGTGCCGCCGCGCAGCGTCGCGCTGTCGGCCGATGCCGAGATCGAGAGCTGGGCCCCGTCCTATGCCTCCAAGGTCAACAGCGAGATGCTGGAGTGGATCGCCGGCCAGATGCGCGGTAAGCGCCACAACAACCGCCGCCTGATGGCGATGGTGGCGACCTTCCTCGGCGCCACCGCGCTGCCCCTGGCGGGCCAATTGCCGAACGTTTTCGACATCGGCATGTAAGATTTCGCGCCTCTGACGAGGAGCATTTGAACGGCGGGGTTATTTCCCCGCCGTTTTTTGTTTGCCGCCGTCCGGCTCGAGGCCGAGCGTGCGGCCCGGGAAGCCGGCGGCGTCGAAATAGCGCTGGCTGCCGACGCGCTGGAAGTTCAGCACGGTGGTCAGGCCGCCCTCCGCGGGCTTGGACTTCATCGTGCCGGCATAAGCCTTCGGTACGGTGCCGTTGGGCATGGCTTCCGACATCACGCGGCCGGCCAGCTCTCCTTTCTGTGTCGCGCTTAGGCCCATCAGCCGGGCGGCCGTCATGCCGACGTCGGCATTGCTGACCGGCAGCTCGTCGACGAAGCCGGCTTTGAAGTCCGGGCCGATCGCCGCCATGAAGTTCATGGTGTCGCCGCGGCTGAAGCTGCCATGCATGCCCTGGCCCTGGCGCAGCACGGTGTCGGCGACCTGCACCGAGCAGTTGGTCGGCGCCTCGCCGCAATCGCTGGCATAGGAGCGGAAGTTGACGACGATCGACGGCGTCGGCGTCGCCGCCTTGCCGCGCAGATTGATGCTCGACAGCGGCAGGGTGCCGGGGAAGCGGCCGAGCGAGTCCTCGACGAACAGGCCGGACACGTAGTCCTGCGCGAGCAGCGCCTTGATGGCCTTGGCCGCCAGCTTCTTGTCCTTGTTCGGGAGATAGACGAGGTCCGAGCCGCCATTGGTGGCGACGACGAGGTCGGGCTTTTCCGGATCCTTGCCGAGCACGCCGTTGCCGGCCTTGGGATGCTTGTTGCCCTCGATCTTCGCGTTCTTGTCGTTGGGATCGAACAGCGGCAGGTCGAGCGCCTTGGCGAGGTCGAGCGCTAGGAAGCCCATCGGCAGGAAATCCTTCGGCGTGTCGTCATAGCTGACCTTGGCCGAGGGGCTGGTCTTGCTTTCCTTGGAGATGGTCGAGAAGCCGTGGTCGGCGGAGACAATGATGTTGGTCGAGGCCGTAAGCCCGAGCTCGTCCAGCGCCTTGCGGAGCTGGGCGAGGTTGGTGTCGGCATTCTTGATGCCGGCCATCGACGTCGGGCCGTTGATGCCGGGCATGATCTGGTTGAGGCTGTCGCCGGTATTGTGCTGGCTGCCATCGGGGTCGCGCGACCAGAACACCAGCACGAACGGCTTGTTGCGCGCCTTGAACATCGGCAGCACCACCTTGGTGGCGACGTCGGCGAAATAGGCCTGCTGCGCGACGTTGGCGACGGTCGTGCCGGGCGTCTTGGCATCGCCCGCCTTGGAATTGTCACCGCGCGGCGGCGTGGTGGTGGGCAGGCCGGCCTTGGTCAGGGCTTCCTTTACCTCGTCCGACAGCGCGACCCCGTTCTTGCCGCCGGTGGCGTCGTCGAACACGACCGAATGCAGGCCGGCCTTCTCGGGCTTGTCGGTGTGGTCGAACTGATAGGTCGGGCCGACCTTGCCGATCGCGGCGGTGCTGAGGCCCTTGTCGCGGGCGAGCTTCAGGATGGTCTCCTCGTTGAGGTAGTCGCCCTTAAAATGCTCGTCGATGTCACCGAGCACGGCGTCGTTCTCGATGAAGGGGACCACGGTGTCGCCGGCCGGGACGGACGTGTAGTTGGTCCAGATCGTATTGGAAAACACCCCGGTATCGCCGAGATAGTGACCGGTCGACATCGCCGAGCCGTTGGCCATGGTGAAGGTCGGGAATAGCGAGTGCGGATTCTTGAAATTGACGCCCTTGTCGCGGATTTCGGCCATGGCGGGCGCCGTGTCGGGGTTGACCTTCAGCGCGCGCAGACCGTCCGGAATGAACAGGATCAGATTGCGGGGCGTGTTGTTCTGGGCAGACGCAAATCCGGTGGATAGCACTGTCAGTCCGGCGGACAGCAACACCAGTGAACGGCGCATCGAAATCTCCCTGCGAGGCGGCTCGGCCGCAACCCGCGGCCCCCGGTTCGTTTAGTTTCGCTGCGTGACGGTTTTGTTACAAGGCCTGTCGCCGATGCAAGAGGGGTTGGGGGGAGGGACTTGTCAGTCTCGTGTCCCGGACGCGCTGCAGCGTTCTTACGCTGCTGCGCAGAGCCGGGACCCAGAGGGCCGCGCGGTTCGCAGCCACATGGGCCCCGGCTCTGCAGCGCACCGCCGAAGTGGCGCTGCGCAGCGTCCGGGGCACGAGAGCGGAGTTTGGCGCAGAGCTGCATCAACATCGTCATTGCGAGCGGCTTGTCCGCCGGAGCGCGAAGTCAAGCCATCCACAATCTCTCCCCACTGACAGTATCCATCCCGTCATCCTGAGGTGCGAGGCGTGCGATGCGAGCGCATCGCATGCGGAGCCTCGAAGGATAAACGGCCGAGCTGGTGCAGCCGGGCCGTCGCCCCTTCGAGGCTTGCACTGCGTCGCTGCCGCGTCGCAGTGCGCGCACCTCAGGGTGACGGTGATGGATAGAGCTTGTGGCAGCATTCCTTATTCGCTTTCGACATGCAGACAGCGCGGCGCAGTTTCGCATCCTCGCGGGCTTCATCTCTTCACCCTCATTTGAAAGAGGGCGCAGGGAAGGCCGGGAGCCGGTTGGCTCCATCGACCGCCATGCGAAGAGCAGATTGCGTGTGCTTCATGCATAGCGGATAACAGGGCAACCGGAGCATCCCGGCCTTCCCTGCGCAGTGGCTTTACGGCTTATGTCGTACTCTCCCCGGGGAGCGTTGCACTATTGCCCCCGTCGCCTTGTGGATGACTGATGCGCGTGCCCGGTTGGACCGCCACATCACCGCAAGACTTGGCGCACAGACCCCGGGCGCCAGGACCACACGATTTTGCCGTACGCGGATCCCACCGGTCGTGTGCGCGACGGTCTTGCTCACGGTTGCCCGCCCTGCAAAACCCTCAGCGCCGATGTGACCCACGTCCACCGCCACCCGGCCCGCGTTCGTGACGATCGCGATACGCCCCTCTTCGTTGGGCCGGGATGCAGCGACACATACGCGATTTCCGAATTTCGGTAAAGTGGAATATTTTTGCCACAACGCGTTGACCCAGGGCTCGCGTGTTTTGCCCGTCGGGCAACGCAATGGATTGTGGCCGGGACGTTCAATCCGTCGCGGTCTGCACCCTTGGTGCAGGGGCTTGCGCGGGCTTTGTCGCCGTCGGAGGGCAGTCGACCCTGCCAAGATCGCGGCGTAGCGAGGATGGCGCTGCGTGCAGGGTAAACACGATCGCGATCTGCGTTCGGTTCGAAAGCCGGTATTTGCGCATGATGTTGCCGATATGCGCCCGCACCGTATTCTCTGAGATCTTGAGCTCGTAGGCGATATTCTTGTTCTGCATCCCCCGTGCGATCAACATCATCAGCTCGCGCTCGCGCGGCGTCGGTGTAATCGAGTCCTGCGGATCTCGGCTCATGGCTGGCTGCTCCCTGGACTGCGGGTTGATGTGGCCACTCCCAGCATGTTGTCACTCCGTCTTGAGCGCCTCGATCGGGCTGAGCTTGGACGCCTTGTGCGCGGGATAAAAACCGAAGATAAGGCCGGTCGCGATCGAGAAGGCGAGGGCAAGGCCGATCGCCTGCCCGTCGATCGAGGTGACCCATCCTGCCATGCGGGCGACCGTCATCGAGAGCGTGACGCCGCCGGCGACGCCGATGGCTCCGCCGAGCAGGCAGAGCACGAGCGCCTCGCAGAGGAACTGCAGACGGATGTCGCGCATCCGCCCGCCCAGCGCGCGGCGGATGCCGATCTCCCGCGTGCGCTCGGTGACGGACACGATCATGACATTCATGATGCTGATACCGCCGACGAGCAGCGAGACCGAGGCGATGGCGACGAGCAGGAGCGCGACGGTGCGGATCGCACCCTGCTGCGCTTCCATGGCGGCGGCCGGATCCTGGACCTTGAAATCGTCTTCCTGGCCGGCGGGGACACGGTGGCGCTGCCGCAGCAGGTTCTCGATCTCCGATCGCGCCCCCGCCATCTGTCCGTCGCCGGCCACCTTGGCGATGATGTAGGCGACCGAATCCCGGTTGATGTTGCTGGCACTGCCGAGAAAACGCAGCTTGGCGGTGGCGAGCGGCACGAAGGCGACGTCGTCCTGCGCGGGTCCCTTGCGATCGAGAACGCCGACCACCTCTAACGGGACCTTCATGATCCGGATCTGCGCACCGATGGGGTCGTCGCCGGGAGCGAACAGCTCGCGTGCGACCGTGCTGCCGAGGATCACGACTTTGCCTGCTCCGGCCTCCTCGGTGCCGGAAAAATAGCGGCCGGTCGCGAGCTGCCAGTCGCGCACCATGAAGTGCCCCGTCGTCGTGCCGTTGATCGTCGTATTCCAGTTCTTGCCCTCGTGGATGACTTGCGCCGTTCCGGCAATCGAGCCGGCCGCGGCCTGGACTTCCGGAATCTGCTCGAGGATGGCCTGCACGTCACTCTCCGTCATCGTCAGCTTGCTGCCGTCCTTGAGGCGCACGCCGCCCTGGTAGACCGCGCCGGGGGTGATCATCAGCACGTTGGCGCCGATCGAGCGGATCTGTTCCTGCAGACGCAGCTGCGCGCCGGAACCGATCGCAAACACCGTCACGATGGAGGCGACGCCGATCACGATGCCGAGCATGGTCAGGAAGCTGCGCAGCGGATTGAGCCTGAGTGCGTGCAGGGCGATCTGGAATCCCTGGAGCATCGTCATGGCGCAGCGCTCCGTTTCGGCAGGGCCGGCGCCGGCGTCTCGTCAGCGACGAGCTCGCCGTCATGCAGGTGGATCGTGCGGCGGCACTGCGCCGCGATGCCGGGATCATGCGTGATCATCACGATGGTCTGGCCGGTCCGGTTGAGCGCGGCGAACAGCGCCAGGATCTCGGCGCCGGTGCGGCTGTCGAGCGCGCCGGTCGGCTCGTCGGCAAGCACGATCAGCGGGGAGGCGATCAGGGCGCGCGCGATCGCGATGCGCTGCTGCTCGCCGCCGGAGAGCTGCCGCGGAAAATGATGGGCCCGGTGCAGCATGCCGACGGCCTGAAGGCTCGCTTCCGCGCGCGCCAGGCGTTCCCTGCGGCCGACGCCGCAATAGACCAGCGGCAGCGCGACGTTCTCGATCGCATCGTGACGCGCGAGCAGATTGTAGGACTGGAACACGAAGCCGATGCTGCGGGCGCGCAAGGACGACCGGCGATCCTCCGAGAGATCGGCGACATCGGCCCCTTCGAGATAGACCGCCCCCTCGCTCGGCAGGTCGAGCAGCCCGATCATGTTCATCAGCGTCGACTTGCCGGAGCCGGACGGACCCATCACGGCGACGATCTCGCCTTGCGCGATGTCGAAGCTGACATTGCGGACGGCGGTGACCGCCACGCCGTCGGTGCGATAGGTCCTGCCGACCGACTGGAGGCTGATGAGCGGCGGGGAGGCGGTCATGATCCGAACCTGATTCCGAGAAATTCCATGCCCGCGGGACGGATGGCCTGGCCGACGGCAACCTGGCTGCCCTCGTCGAGATCTCCGCTCTTGAGGGCGACTTGTTCGGTGCCGGCCACGCCGACCGTCACCGCGATGCGCTGGAGCGAGCCGCTTGCGGTGCGCACCCACACCCCGCTGCGTGCAGCTGGATCCTGCCGCGTGCCGGAGGGTTGGAAGCGCAGTGCGGCGAGCGGCACTTTCAGAACGTCGTCCTGCCGCTCGATCACGATCTTCACCAGGGCCGTCATTCCCGGCAGCAGCGCGCCGTCGAGATTGGAGGTTGCCAGGACCACGGTGTAGGTGACGACGTGCTGCTGGGTCTGCGGCGCCTTGCGCACCTGCCGCACCACTGCCTCGAAGCGGCGGTCGGGGTAGGCATCCACGGTGAAATGCGCGCGCTGGCCGGGCGCAATGCGGCCGATATCGGCTTCGTCGACCTGCGCATGAATCTCCATGTCCTCGAGGCGGTGGGCGACCACGAAGGTGGTGCGCGATTCCAGCCCGACCGCGAGCGTCTGGCCCTCGTTGACGAACCTGCCGACGACGACGCCGTCGATCGGCGAGCGGATCACGGTGCGGTCGAGATCGGCCTGGGCCGCGGCGAGAACGGCCGCTTTCTCCGGCACTGCCATGCGCGCCTGTTGCAGCTCCGCCTCGATCCGGCGGACGTCGGCCTGTGCCCCCTCAACCGAATAGGAGTTGAGGGACATCAGGACCTCGGCCTCGCGCTCCTGGGCGAGGCGTGCGGTGAACTCGGTCTGCGCATCGTCGACCGCCGTGGTCGCCACCACGTTTTGCGATTGCAGCGCCAGTTTCCGTTGCAAGGTCTTCTGCGCCGAGGACTTCACCGCCTGCGCGCTTTCGAGCTTGGCGACGAGCACGTCCCGGCTGCCCCTCGCATTTTGCAGATCGATCCGGGCGCGATCGAGCTTGGCTCTGGCGATGTCGACCAGCGAATTGGAGACGGCAAGGGCGGCCCTGGCTTCGTCGACCTTGGCCGCAAAGCTGCGCGGATCGATCAAGGCGAGCGGCTGATCCTTGCTGACGGTGTCGTTGAAATCGACATAGACCCGGGCGAGCTGCCCGGACAGCTGGGAACCGACCTCGATCGTCTTCACCGGCTGCAGGGCACCAGTGACCGTGACGGTCTGCTCGATGCTGCCGCGCTGAATCGAGGCGTAGCGGAACACGGGCGACTCGGACCCGAATGTCGGAGCTTCGCGTCCGGCGGGCACGAGCAGGCGCCTGGTCGATTCCAAGGCGTGCGCCGCCGTGTCTGCCGCGCTCCCGGCGCCGGCGATGGCGGCTGGCCCTGCGGCGTAGATCGCAGCGAGGCCGCATGCAGTTCCGAGCAAGGCAATTGCTGGCACAAATCGCATATCAAAACCCGCCTGGTTGAAATGGCTTCGTTGCGGGAAAAAATGGCAAGCTCGCTATGGTTGTAAATTATCTAAGGTAGTATCGATCGTCAGTATGTCGTTCTCGTCGGGGCGACGGTCGGGCGCGCAACATGATCCAGAAGTAAAGTCCGCGGGTGCGACGTTTCGTGATTTGCCGGAAATGCATACCCGTCGTATCGATAAGATGCGCGCGGTATCGAACTCGATAAGCTGACTGAACGTCCCGTATGATCCGGCCAAAGTGCCGGTGGCGGGCGTTCAAGCCGGCACATGGGTAGCAATGCCATGACGCAGTTGGCGACGCTGCGGCCACGATACCGGATCGTCATATTCGCGATAGCGCGCCTCGCCGTGATGCCGCCTGTGGCGCGGCGAGATCCCTGCAATCAAGAAGCCCGAAGTGTGAACGCCTTCACTCGCTTCCGGCGTGCATTGGCCCTAAGACGTCGAACCGGTGGACGGACGCTGATTGTTCGATCCCCGCAGATTCATCCAAGCACCTTGTTAGCTTGCAAGAAGAATGGACGGCTCGTTGCTCGCCCATCGAGTCACAAGCCGGGGAGTTTGCTGCAATGAATTCAGGTCAAGCCACCGTTTATGTCGTTGACGACGAGATTCAGATTCGAACCGCGATCGGAAATCTCTGCGAGGAGACCGGACACCAGGTAAAATTGTTCGCCTCGACGGAAGAGTTTCTCGCGGAGAGTATTTCGCCCGGGCCGTCGTGCCTCGTGCTCGACGTCCGCTTTCCCGGGACGTCACCGACCGGCCTCGAGCTTCAGCGACGACTCGCCGAGACGGGCGTGCCCATTCCGATCGTCTTCATCAGCGGCCATTCCGACGTCCGCGTCTCGGTCGAGGCCATGAAGCGCGGCGCGGTCGAGTTTCTGCCAAAACCGTTTCGCGAGCAGGAGATCCTCGATGCGATCAGGCACGGCATCGAGCGCGACCGCAGGCGGCTGGAACGCGAGGATGTGGTGCGTGAAGCCCGCCAGCGCGTCGAGACGCTGACGGCGAGAGAGCGCGAGATCATGCTGCTGATGGCCGAAGGGCTGATTGCCAAGCAGATCGCGGCCAGGCTCGGCGTGAGCGAAGTGACGGCGAAGGTCCATCGCGCCAGGATGATGCGAAAGCTGGAGCTGCGCACGCCGATCGAAGTGGTGCGGCTGATCGACAGCATGGGGCGCGAAGCCGAGACGATTCGCGCCGGCACGGGATAGCAGCTATTTCGGCGCTTCGACGTGCCGACATCTCGCGCAATGTCTAGTCCGTACCGATTAGCATGAACTGCAGTCTGTCGCGCTGGCCACGATCGGTTCACAGTATCCCTACGATGTCGGCCTCCTCCAAGACGGCATCCAAATTCAGTCAGACAACTTGGCCAGAAAGGGATACTCCATGCGTAAATTGTTTTTTGCTTCCGTTGCATTGTTCGCCCTGTCCTCCGCGGCACAGGCCGCCAACACCTCGACCACGGTGCAAGTCGGCGTCGTGAACGGCTCGTCCGTCACGCAGAACGGCCTCACCAATGACAGCTCGACGACCAGCCAGCTCGGCATCGTGAACACTGCGTCCACGATGCAGGGGACCGGCGCTGCCTCGCTCAACAACGGCAGCACGGTGAACCAGGTCGGCGTGCAGAACTCGGCGACCACCGGCCAGGTGGCGTTCGGCAACAACACCAGCGCGATCACCCAGAACTCGTTCGGGCCCCCCGCGCTGCAGAACAACTCCGCCGGCGTCGGCCAGCTCAGCGTGTTCGGCGTCAACGGCAGCACCGTCTCGCAGACGGCGCACTGACACACAGCCCCGTTTGGCCGGACGCAGCCAGTTGCGGTTGCGTCCGCGCCATTCTCGAATGCACCGCAATCCGGCCGGCCGATCAATTGCGATGGCCCGCCCATTGTCGCGGAGGAAATGACATGCGGATCACCTATTTCATTGCAACTTTCGTGGCGCTCGGTGCGCTGACGGCCGCCGACGCAAACGCCGGCAATACCGCCAGCGTGCTGCAGTTCGGCACGACCAACACTTCGTTCATTTCGCAGAGCGGCGGCACCAACAACAACGCGACCACGATGCAGTTCGGCGCCACCAATACGGCGACCACCCTGCAGACGGGCTCGCTCCTGACCGTCAACAATTCGGTGATCGGGCAGGGCGGCACGACCGCGACGGCATCCAACACCGCGCTGGCCGGCCAGGTCGGCGGCTCCAATTCGAGCCTGATCGGCCAGATCGGTGCGAACAACACGGCCGGAGTTGGTCAGCTCGGAATCCTGAACGGCTCGACGATCATCCAGCAGGCTCCGTGAGCCGACCCGAAGCGACGAGGCATGTCATGAAACATCATTTGGGACGCGCGGGCGCCGTCTTGCTCGCCCTGTGCTCGGCGGGCACCGGATCAGCCGGTGCCCAGACCGCCGACGTCAAGACCATCGTCTCTGTCGGCGGGCCGCCGGTGGTGCTGAACCAGAACAGTCAGCTCAACATGGCGGGCGTGTTCATGATCGGCGGCAGCACCAGCGCGACAGTGACGCAGACCGGCACCAACAATGCCACGGGCGTCCTGCAATTCGGCGGAACGAATTCCGCATCGATCGGGCAGGCCGGAACGAACAATCTTGCCTTCGTCGGTCAGACCGGCCAGTCGGCGACGAGCCTGATATCGCAGCTCGGCACGATGAATGCGGGCACGGTGGCGCAATTCGGCACGATCAACGCCTCGACGATCGTCCAGACCGGCCCGTAAGGCGCGAGCGAACGCGCCGGTGCCAGGAACGAACGGGGAAGCGCGATGCGATGCGGACAGATCTTGAGGCACGTGTTGGCGCTGGCGGCGATGCTCGCCGCCATCGGCACGGCGACGCAGGCGAGCGCCGGGTCGGTCCAGCGCAGCGTGACCAACCGGAACGTGAGCATCGAAACGGTCGTGCAGTTCGGCAACGATGTTCAGCCCGTGACGATCGAAGAGAACAGCCGCATCAATATCGCGCGGGTGATCCAGATCGGCGGCACCGGGACGGTGGATGCGACCATCATCCAGAACGGCACGCGCAACTATGCCAATGTGATCCAGGTGGGCGGCACCACCAATGCGATCATCGGTCAATCCGGTGCGAGCAACACCGCCGAGATCACCCAGATCGGCAATTCCACCAACGCGCTCCTGCTCCAGATCGGAGACATGAATACGGGAGCGGTAAGGCAGTTCGGGCGTTTCAACTGGCTGGCGATCTTTCAGTTCAGCCGATGATGGAGGTGTGACATGAGATTGCTCCTGCTCGCATCCGGAATAGGACTCATGAGCGTGATCGCGATGGCGCCGGCCGGCGCTGCCGACGGTCACACCACAGTGGTCCAGGACGAGAACGGCACCTCGGTGATCACGCAGAGCGGCGATCCCGCTCAGGCCGACGTCAAGATCGAGAAGGAGCCGGGGCGCACGACGGTGTACCGGCGCAGCGGCGGTAACACCGCGATCGTGACACAGGGCACCGGCAACGCGCAGGAAAACATACAGGACATGCTCGATTGGCTGCGCAAGCAGCAGGGCCGCTGACGCACGAAGGCCCACCGTCCGCGAAAGAACGGCGGGCCTCGCCGTGAGTGTGGACCTTACCAGCGATAGCCGCCGGTCAACGTGCCGTTGTTGTTGCCGTCAGGGCCGACGTCGCCCTGTGTCGAGCTCGGGGTCGGATGGTTGGTGCCGTTGAGCGCACCATAGGGCCCCCCGACATCAGGATAATACGCGCGCGGCTGGACCGGTTCGTAGGCGGGGGCCGTGCGGTCCCAACCCATGCGCGATCCGTTCCAATCGTAGCCCTGCGCCGAGGCAGCCGCAGTGCCGGCGACGAGTGATGCCGTGATCAGGCAGAGGAGTTTTGACTTGTTCTGCATTGGAGATGCTCCTTGCTTGTGTCGGGGGCCAACGGTTGCACTGCGGGAGCGTTCCGGGACGCGTTCGGTGGAAGCGATCAACTCCGATCAACTGGTTATGAAGCGCGGGCCGCGGAACGAAGTGCCTGAAATCAACCGGGAATCCCGGGCGTCTTGCCGCACCTGTTCCCCGGTTAATCCCGTGTCTTAACCAATAATTAATTATACGTTTGCGGGCGGGCGACGGGCGGGCCTAGCGTAGCTGCGGGGAGCTATCGCTTAAGCCAAACGAGTTGGTGCGTATCATGATGTCCAGATCCCATGGCAGATCACTTGGGGCGCTATTCGCCTCGCTTAGCGCAGCCGCGCTGCTCCTTAGCCCCAGCGACAGTTTTGCCAGACCCGGCGGCGCCGCGCCGCATGGGGTGACCGCTGCGCCTTCCGGCGCGATGGCGCGTGCCCCGATGGGGCCGGGAGCCCGGTTCCACCGGCGCAATAACCCGTTCGTCTATTGGCCGGGCGGCGGCGGGTTCTTCTACGACGGCGCCGGCTACAGCCAGCCCTTCGGCGACGCCGGGCAGCCGGTCTCCACCGACGTGCGCTACACCTACACCTATGATGTCCCCTGGGACTGGTCGCATCGCTTCCCGCCGAACGTCGTGCCGTCCGACCGGCCCTATGTGCCGAGCTGCCCGACCGAGCAGGTGACGGTGCCCGGCCGCGGCGGCAGCGAGCACACCGTCAACATCACGCGCTGCTACTGAACGTCGTAGTCCGTCCAGCCAGGGCGTGTACTCATGCTTGGCGAGGACCAGCGCATCGATGTCTGCTCGAGCCTCGACAGCGGCGGAGTGGCGGACATCCATCAAGTGCAGCTAGGGGCCAAATCCAGATACAAGCTCCGCTTGGCCCCCCTCCCACTAATTCAGTGTGAATAGACCAAGCGCCGCGCGAACATCGCGCAAAGTAGCATCAGTTATCTCCCTCGCCCGCGCAGTGCCCTGCTTAACTACTTGCAGCACATAGCAGGGATCGCGAGCGAGTGCGCGGCGACGGTCTCGGATTGGCGCGATAAGCGCCTGCAGAACGTCATCCAGTCGTTTCTTGACAATGCTGTCCCCCAAGCCGCCGCGGATATAGCGTGCCTTCAAATCCTCAACCGTCATGTGATCTTCGTCGAACGCATCCAGATACGTAAAGACGACGTTGCCTTCGACGCAACCCGGATCGGACGCCTTAAGATGGTTTGGATCAGTGAACATACGCCTGACAGCCTCCCGTATTTCCTCGGCCGTCGCTGATAGCCGAATGGTATTGCCCTGCGACTTGCTCATTTTGGCTTTGCCGTCGATACCGGGAAGACGCCCGACGTAAGGAATAAGCGCATGGGCTTCTGGCAACACGTCAACTCTAGCTTGACGATTGATGCGACGAATAACTTCATTGGTTTGCTCGACCAATGGAGCTTGATCTTCTCCAACCGGGACAATCGTCGCTTTGAAGCCGGTAATGTCTGCGGCTTGGGCGACGGGATAGCAGAGAAAGCCTGCAGGAATATCCCTGCCGAAACCTCGCGCCTGAATTTCGTCCTTGATGGTTGGGTTGCGCTCAAGCCGCGCCACCGTGACATAGTTCATGTACAGCAGGGTCAAATCGGCCAATGCCGGAAGATGCGATTGAAGGCAGATCGTGCTCTGGTTCGGGTCGATGCCAACGGCGAGGTAGTCTGTCGCAATCTCAATGACATTGTCACGCACCCGACCGGGATTGTGCGCGTTGTCGGTGAGTGCCTGGGTGTCGGCCAGCAGCAGGTACTGCCGGTGCGTTGTCTGCAGGGCGACGCGGTTCTTCAACGAACCGACGTAGTGCCCTAGGTGCAACGGTCCGGTTGTTCTGTCGCCGGTCAGGATAACAGGGAGGGTGGCTGACGAATCTTGCATCGCGGTTCTCCAAATTAGGAGCCGCCATTCAATCGGACTTTTGATGAAGCAACCTCGCAAGCCGATGAACGGCGGCGACGGTTGAGTGAATGACAAAGCCGTGCCGCTCCTAAGTGGAGCGCCACCACAAGTTCGCGAGCGCGATCACGACGACAGTCATGCGGCCGATATTGACGAAACTTCAGAGGAAAGCAAGCCGGTTTGATGTCTCAAATGGGTCAAAACCAGTAAAGCTCAAGCCGAGCAGATGCTTTCCGCTTGGCCGTCAGCAGCCGACGTTGCCTCTATGAGTACATGCGCTAGCCCAGCTCGAAGCTGGTCACGCCAAAGACGCGGTCGATGCGCAGCGGCGGGATCGCTCCCGTGTACATCCGCGCCGTCTCGAACACCGGCTTGAGCCCGAGTGCTTCCGCAAGCGCGATCGCCTCGCGATTGACGGCGGGGACGTCGAGGAAGATTTCGCCGACATCGGCGCTCGCAAGCAAAGCCTGCACGATCGCCTCCGCCGCCGCGCGATCGTCGGCGACCAGCGGGCCGATCTTGCAGCCGGTCCGGCAGGGCCGGATCACGCCCCATGCGGCGAGCTTGCCGTCGCGCACGAGGGCGCGGCCGACATGGCCTGATGTATCGATCCAGGCGCGCAGGAAGGCGCTGCGCCGGGCCGGGAAGACGGTGGCATCGTCCGCTTCCACGAGCGCAAAAGGAATCGTGTCGAGCGCAACGACCTCAGTGGGCGGCCTCGAGCGCGCGGCGACGATGCCGCCATAGCGGATATTGGCGTAGCCCAGCTGGAAACCGGACTTCCTGTAATTGTCCTGCTGCGCCACGACGCCGTCGAGCCCGATCACGCGCGCGCCCGCATGCGCGATCGCCGCATTCCAGATGCGCAGGCCATGGCCCGCGCCGCGAAAGCTATCGCGCACGATGTAGAAGCCGAGGAAGGCGAAGCGATCATCGTAATTGACGCAGGAGACGGTCGCCACCGGCTCGCCATCGATCTCGCCGACGAAGAAACCTTGCGCGTCGGGAACCGCAAAGCAGGCGGCATCGCGATGGCCCGGATTCCAGCCCTCGGCCGCGGCCCAGTCGATGGCAAGGGAGATCTCCTCGGGGCGCAGATTGCGGATCAGCAAATCACTTCTCGGGTTGCTCATGACGGATGCCTTCGACCATGGACCTGCCGACAGGTCTGGCTGTAGAAGGCCTCATGATAGGCCGAGCCTGCGGCTCGCCTCAACTGAAGGGATGATCGGTCATGGCAGCAGAGAAGGTTGCGCTCGTTACCGCCGGCGGCAGCGGCATGGGGGCAGGGGCTGCGCGGCGGCTGGCGGCGGACGGGTTTCGCGTCGCGATCCTGTCGTCCTCCGGCAAGGGCGAGGCGCTGGCGGCCGAGCTCGGCGGGCTCGGCGTCACCGGCTCCAACAAGGAGAATGACGATCTGAAGCGCCTCGTTGACGGCGCCATGACGAAGTGGGGACGCATCGACGTGCTCGTCAACAGCGCCGGGCACGGGCCGCGGGCGCCGATCACGGAGATTACCGACGATCAGTGGCACACCGGCCTCGACACGTATCTCTTGAACGTGATCCGCCCGACGCGGCTGGTGACGCCGATCATGCAGGCGCAGAAGGGTGGCGCCATCATCAACATCTCGACCGCCTGGGCCTTCGAGCCCAGCGCCATGTTCCCGACCTCGGCGGTGTTCCGCGCGGGCCTTGCCGCCTTCACCAAGATCTTCACCGATACCCATGCGGCCGACAACATCCGCATGAACAATGTCCTGCCGGGCTGGATCGACAGCCTGCCGCAGCTGGATGCGCGCCGCGACAGCGTGCCGATGAAGCGCTACGGCAAGGTCGAGGAGATCGCCGCGACGGTCTCGTTCCTGGCCTCCGACGGCGCGGCCTACATCACCGGCCAGAACATCCGCGTCGATGGCGGGCTGACGCGCTCGGTCTGAAGCGCACGGTCTCGAATCGCGCCTTTGGCGGTCTTGTCGTGACGCGACACGGGCGGTGCGTCGCGCGCCGCTGATGATGGATGAGGCGTGGCTCCTCGGTCACACTCGTCATCTGTTCGCACGATCTGAGGCGCACACTACGTCACAGTCCTTGCGAACTGCGCCGCAGCCCAAGACGAGCAGCGGCGCCCGCCCTATGCCCTAACTGCGCCGGTTGGCTTTTACCTGCGCGCATTCGAAACGCGAGGTCAATCGCGTGGGGCAAGGAGACTGGAATGAACAAGTTTTTGCTGGCGGCTGCCTCGGTTGTCTCGGTCATCCTGGGCACCGCATCCGTTCAGGCGGCCGATCTCGCGGCGCATTACACCAAGGCGACGGTGATGGCGCCAGTCTATAACTGGACCGGCTTCTACGTCGGCGGCAATGTCGGCGGGCAGTGGGGCAGCGCGAACCCCGCCACCACCACGCTGTTTCCGGTGGCCGCCTATTTCGCGGATTCGAGCGTGACCGCCATCGGGACGGTCGGCGCCCAACACATCAACAGCTCCGGTGTGACCGGCGGCTTCACCGCCGGCTATAACTGGCAGGTCAACAACGCCGTGCTCGGCCTCGAGGGTGACATCAACTATTTCGGCTTCAAGGGCAGCGCGAGCAGCACGGCCGTGTATCCCTGCTGCGCGCCGACCACCTTCACCGTCAATTCGTCGGTCTCGGCCGATTGGCTCGCCACCATTCGCGGCCGCATTGGCTTCCTCGCGACGCCGAGCTGGCTGATTTACGCCACCGGCGGCGCCGCCATCGCCGAGGTGAGGGGCAATTTCAGCTTCACCGACACCTTTGCTGGCGCGACCGAGTCCGGAGCGATCCGCGACACCCGCGTCGGCTGGACAGCAGGCGTCGGCGGCGAATACGCCGTGGGCAACGGCTGGTCGCTGAAGGCCGAATATCTTTACGTCGATCTCGGCCGCAGCAGCATGACCAGCAACAATTTCAACGTCGGTGTGGCGTTGCCGGCCCAGACCTTCACCCATTCGGTGGATCTCAAGTCCAACATCGTGCGCGTCGGCGTGAACTACAAGTTCGGCGGACCGGTCGTCGCCAGATACTGAGCATCCCGTTCCGATCCTGGCGTGGAAAGCCCCGGCCTGGCCGGGGCTTTCTGTTTTAAAGCTCAGCCTGCGTGCGATGGCAGCAGATGCGCCAGCGCGGGCAGGATCTTGTAGCGCGCGATCTCGTGCGGATATTCGCCGCGGTTGGCGAGCAGGACGATGGCGATCCGCCGCGCCGGCACGAGCCCGATATAGCCGGACGCATTGTTGAGGCCGCCGGGCTTGTCGATGACGGTGACGCCCGGCAGACGCACGGTCTCCCAGGCCATGCCCTGTCCGAACTTGTCGTCGATGCGGAAGACTTCACGCTGCGTCATCCGCAGCGCCTCGCGCAATTGTGGATCGATCGACCGGCCGTCGACGCAGGCTGCCGCGAAGGTGGCAAGATCCCGGGCGGAAGAGAACATCTGGCCGGTGCCGGGAAAATCAAAATAGCTCTGCTGGTCGCCGATTGGGCCGATCGCCGTGCCCTGGTCGGAATAGCCCTGGACCACGCGCCGCATCCAGGCCCCGTCCATGACGGCGCGACTGTCCGCGCCGCGCTCGGGGATGAAGCTGGCGTCCATGGCGAGGGGGCGGAGAATGCGGTGCTGGATCAACGCGCCGATCGGCGTGCCGTAGCAGCGCTCGAGCACGAGCTGAAGCAGCACGTAGCCGGCATGGGTGTAGATGCGCTGTCGGCCGGGTGCGACGCCGGGCGCCGGCGCGAAGGCGTTCAGCATGGCGATGAACTGCTCGCGCGTGAACTGATCGTTCGGCCAGGGCGGATGGTCGGTCGGCAGCAACAGCCCCGAGGTGTGCGTGACGAGATCGCCGACGCTGACGCGGCGGATGTAATCGCCGTCGAGCTCGGGAAGATATTTAGGGACGCGGTCATCGAGCCGCAGCTCGCCGCGGAGCGTGCCGAGTGCGACCAGCGTCGCCTCGAACGGCTTTCTTAAAGACGCGAGGTTGAACAGCGTGTCCGGCGTCACCTTCCGCTTGGTGGCGTCATCGGCAAGACCGTAGTCGAAGAATTCGACATGCCGTCCGGCATAGAGGGCGGCGGCGAGGCCGCCCGCATGGCCCGGCGCTACGGTCGGCGCCAGCTCGTTTGCGACGATGTCGCGCATCTGCGCGATCATGTCGGAATCCGCGGAGGCGCGGCGCGGGGAAAGCGCGATCGCGAGGGGAACAAGCGCGGCCCGGGCGAGCGCCCGCCTGGTGAACGATGATGATGTGACAAAAGGCGGCACGTGCCCTGACGAACGATGCAATGGTGCCCCCGGTCTCATTTAGCGGGAAGCGCCCGGCGGCCCAATTCACAATTGCGCGTTTCAGGTTCCGTTGCGCGGCCTGCGATCAAATTACTTAGCTTGTGGGCTAACAATTGTTGACGCCGATGCACGGGTCGCCTATAGTTAGCTTCATGGCTAACCAATCGCCCCGCCTCGACCAGGTTTTCGCAGCGCTCGCCGATCCCACCAGACGGGCGATCGTGATGCGGCTGTGCGCCGGCGAGGCCTCCGTCGGGGAGCTCGCCGATCCTTTCGCCATGGCGCTGCCGAGCTTCATGAAACACATCCATGTGCTGGAGACGAGCGGGCTCGTGCTGTCGGAGAAATCCGGCCGCGTGCGCACTTGCCGTCTCAGCCCGGATGCGCTGCTCGGTGCGGAGGACTGGTTCCAGCAGCAGCGCGCAATCTGGGAGGCTCGGCTCGACCGGTTCGAAGCCTACGTGATGAAGCTCAAGAAAGAGAAGGAGCGGGCGGCTGCCAAGCGGCCGTCCCGAACAACCAAACGGAAAGGTTCTGAGTGATGACGAATTCTGCCAATCCCGCTCTGTCGCAATGGTCGCTCGACCGTGAGATCGTGATGTCGCGCGTGATCGACGCGCCGCGCGATCTGGTGTTCGAGGCGTGGTCCGACCCGAAGCATCTGCCGCAATGGTTCGGGCCGAAGGGATTCAAGGTCGAGACCTTCGAGATCGACGTACGCGTCGGCGGCGTCTGGCGCTTCAACATGATCGGCCCCGACGGCACGGTCTATCCGAACCGCATGCGCTTCCGCCGCATCGAGCGGCCGCAGCTGATGGAGATGGACCACGGCGTCGACCAGGACGAGGATCCCGGCATGTTCCGCTTCACCGTCACCTTTGCCGAGCAGAGCAATGGCAAGACCGTGCTGATGATGCGCCAGCTGGCCTCGAGCAGCGCGCAGCGCGATGGCATGATCGGCTTCGGCGCCGTCGAATACGGCTACCAGACTCTCGACAAGCTCGCGGCCTATGTGGCGGGCATGAAGCGGTGAAGACAAAGCGGTCCCGGCGAAGGATTCGCGGGGACCGCTTTCGTACATCTCGAAGGATCGGTTTCCGAAGAGGGCGATCAACGAGGCGACTGAAGCGCGATGAGATCAGGATAAATCGCCATCGCGCTCTATTTATCGTTTGAGCATGGTCTCTTCGAAAAACCGCCGCACACTTTTCCGGATCATGCGCTAGCGCCGCGGTGCGGTGCCGCTCGTCGGTGGGGTGTTCTCGTTGCGCATGCCTGGAGCGCTGGACGCGCCCTGTCCGCCGCGTTGCGTATGGGTGGTGTCACCACTGCCGCCGCCGGAACCGTCTCCAGCGCTTCCGCTTCCTCCGGCAGCGCCGCTACCGCCTGCACCAGCACCTGCGCCCGCACCACCGGCCCCCGCGCCACCGGCTCCCGCACCGGCACCAGCTCCGCCGCCTGCGCCGCCACCAGCACCTTGAGCGAATGCTGCGCCGACGGAAGCGCCGGCGAGCATTGCAGCTGTGAAGATCGTCAGCATTGTCTTACGCATGTTGTGTCTCCCTGAGGTTCATGCCGGACCAATCACGCGCGCGGCCAACCGTTCCTGCGCGAGGCGTTGCGGGTGCATCGAACTGGAGGCCTGCGACCCAGCGTCGAAACGTGTCTGCCAGCGGAAGTGCATTTCGTTCCGGGGACCGGAACACCATCGGGGACTCAATGCAGCCCATGATTGGGGGACGTCGGAAGGGACCACAGGAACGATCGCTGCCCTGCGGCTTTGCCGGTGATGACGCACATTATCTTCAGCGACTACCGCAACCCCGCCGCCGAGCAGGCCTATGAGATCGCCTGGAACTTTCTCACGCGGACGGGCGCCATCGGCGATGAGTTCGCGGCCTGCGTGTTTCTGGCGCAGCGCATCACCATGATGGTCGAGGAGGGGCACACGAACCGGATCCGGATGGCCAATCGCGCGATCTCCGAATATCAGCGCCATGTCGATCAACGCGACGATGTCATCCGCAGCGGCGGGCGGCTCGCGGGAGGACAATGAGCGCCGCCACCGCGTCTCTCACAACCTCACTCTTTCGCTTCGTCCGTCACGATGTCGCCGAGGTTCTGCCAGCGCTGGCCATCGAACTGCACCATCTGGAACTGCTTGTTGACGCGATAGTCGGTCGGCGTGGTCGTGACCGAGATCCCCGGCAGCGTCAGGTCGAGCTCGACGTTCTTGAGGCTGGCGGCCTGCCGCATCACGTTGTCGCGAGTGAGGTCGTCGCCGCATTGTTTCAGCACCTGAACCAGCAGCTGCGCGGTGATGTACCCATAGACGTTCAGGTTCGAATCCTTGTCGCCGTCGGGATAGTATTTTGCCATGAAGGCGAGGTAGCGCTTCATGCCGGGATCGTCCTTCCATTCGGGATCGGCGGCATCCTTGACGTAACCGACGCTGACGACACCCTTGGAATTGTCCAGCCCCGCCGGCTTCAGCACGGCGCTGAGCGAGGAGGCGTTGATGTCGATGATGTGCAGCGGCTTCCAGCCGATCTCGGCGACCTTCTTGATCGCCTGTGCCGCCTGTTTCGGCGTGGTGGCGCTGAACAGCACGTCGGCGCCGGCATCCTTCAGCCGCAGGATCTGCGAGTCGATCGTCGGCTCGGTGATCTCGTAGGACGTCTCGGCCACGATCATCTTCGCCTTGTCGCCGAGACCGGCCTTGAGGCCGGCGAGATAATCCTTGCCGAGGTCGTCGTTCTGGTAGAGCACGCCGATCTTCGCGTTCGGGTGGTTCTTCAGCAAATATTGCGCGTAGATGCGGCCCTCAACCAGGTAGGAGGGATTGAATCCCATGGTCCAGGGAAAGTTCTTGGGATCGGTGAAGCGCGCGGCGCCGGTCGCGGCAAACAGCTGAGGGATTTTCTTGGCGTTGAGATATTTCTGCACGGCGACGTTCGGCGCGGTGCCGATGATCTGGAACGTCAGCAGCACCTCGTCGCTTTCGACCAGCCTGCGGGTCTGCTCCACGGTCTTCGGCGGCGAATAGGCATCGTCATACTGGATCAGCTCGACCTTGCGGCCGTTCACGCCGCCCTGGTCGTTGATCATCTTCATATAGGCGGCCTGGGTCTTGCCGATCACGGCATAGGCCGAAGCCGGGCCGCTGAGCGGCACGGTCTGGCCGACCTTGATCGCCGTGTCGGACGCGCCCGAATCGTATTTCTTCTGCGCCTGCGCCGCCGCGCTCGACAGCGCGAGAAGCAGTGCGGACGCCGCGATGTGTTTGAGCAGAGTGCTTGTCATGTCCGGTCCTTCCCGATGGTCATTCGCCCTTGAGACCGGCGTCGCGGATCAGCTTGGTCCATTTCTGCGTCTCGGCGTCGATGAACTGGCCGAACTCGGCCGCAGTGCCGGCGCGCACTTCGAGGCCCTGGGCGGTTAGCTTGTCCTTGATCGCCGGCTCGGCGAGCGCGCGCAGGACCTCGCCCTGGAACTTGTCGACGATCGCGCGCGGCGTCGTGGCGGGCGCCATGAAGCCGTACCAGCCGGCGGCAGCCACGTTGGGAAAACCCTGCTCGCGCAGTGTCGGCGCCTGCGGGTAGAGCGCGCTGCGCTCGGCCGACGCGACGCCGAGCACGGTGAACTTGCCGCTCTGGATGTAGGGCAGGGCGGTCGGCAGCGCCGTCAGTGTGGCATCGACGCGGCCGGCGAGCAGCTCGGTGTAGGAGGCGGCATCGCCCCGGAACGGAATGTTCAGGCCCTTGACGCCGGCGTCGCGAAACAGCAGCTCTCCGGCGAGGTGCGGCTGCGAGCCGGCGCCGGGAGAGGCGAAGGTCAGCCCATCCGGTTTCGATTTGCCGTAGGCGATCAGTTCGGGGAGCGTCTTGAACTGCGCATCGGCGCTGATGATGAGAAACAGCGGCGCGACCACGACCATCGCGACCGGCTGCAGGTCCTTGCGGTCGTAGGTCAGCTTGCCGAACAGCGCCTCGGTGGTCGCGTAGGGGGCCGCGACGTAGAGAAGGGTGTAGCCGTCGCCCGGGGCATGGGCGACCATGTCGTTGGCAATGCGGGTGCCGGCACCCGGCTTGTTCTCGACGATGAACTGCTGACGGAGACTGCGGCCGAACTCTTCGGCGAGCAATCGCAACGAGATGTCGTTGGAGCCGCCGGGCCCATAGGGCGAGATCAGCCGCACCATGCGCGAGGGCCATGCATCCTCGGCCTGTGCCGTCAGGCCTGAGCCGGCGGCGAGCCCGCCTGCAAGCGTGCCCAGCAGGGTTCGGCGTGTGACCGTGAATGATGTCACTGTTGTCTTCCTCCCTTTTTGTTGTTGGTCTTCTTGTTAATTTCAGATCACCTTTCGCGCGGTGAGCCTTTCGATCTCCTGGTCCGAAAGGCCGAGCCAATTGCGAAACACCTCGTCATTGTCCTCGCCGACGTCGCCGGCGGCGTGACGCAATCGCGCGGGGTCATTGGTGAAGCGCGGCACGACATTGGTCATGGCGACCGTGCCGAAATCCTTGTCGGCAACGCGGGTGATCACCTCGCGCGCCTTCACTTGCGGGTCGTCGGCGATCTGGTCGATCGAATAGATCGGGGCGAGCGTTCCCTGCGCGGCATTGAATCGCGCGAGGACCTCCTCAAGGGGATGGGTGGCACACCAGCCGGCGAAGATGTCGTTGAGCTCGGCGGCGTGCCTGACGCGCCGGTCGTTGCTGGCAAAGCGCGGATCGGTGATCAGGTCGGGCCGCTCGATCGCCCGGCAGTTCGCCGCAAACAGCGCGTTGGTCGAGCCTGCGAGCGTCACCCAATGATCGTCGCTGGTGCAAAACACGGCGGCCGGCGCCGAATAGCCGTTGGAATTGCCGATCCGGCTGCGAACGGTGCCGAGCTGATCGTGCTCGATGGCGAGGACGTCGAGCAGGCGGAAGGTCGCCTCAGTCAGCGAAAGATCGATCTCCTCGCCGGGCGCATCGGGATCGCGCGCCCGTTTCCACAGCGCCGCCAGCACGCCGACGGCGCCGAACAGGCCGCCGATCGAATCCCCGATCGGGTATCCCGGATGGGTCGGCTCGCCATCGCTCTCGCCCGTGATGTAGGTGAGCCCGCCCATGGCCTCGAAGATACGGGCGAAGCCAGGTCGCTCGCGATAAGGGCCATCCTGCCCGAAGGCGGTGGCGCGCAGGATCACGAGGCGCGGCTGGATCGACCACAGCACCTCCTTAGGCAAGCCCCATCGATCCAGCGTTCCCGGACGGAAATTCTCGATCAGCACGTCGAAGCGCGGAAGCAGCTGCTTGAACAGCGCAAGTCCTTCCCCAGTGCGCAGATCGAGCGTGGCAAACTTCTTGTTGCGATTGGCGGCTTTCCACCATAGTGGCTTGCCGTCCTTGAACGGCGGAAACGACCTTACGCCGTCGCCGTGTCCGGGCATCTCGATCTTGAGGACCTCGGCGCCGTAGTCGGCCAGCAGCGTGGCGGCGAAGGGCGCTGCAATGATCGTCGCGATGTCGAGAACCTTCAGTCCCTCGAGCGGTCCAGCCATGTCATTTTCCGGCGCTTGTGATTTTCTTGGTCTTGCGCGGCGGCGCGAGCTCGGCCTGTCCGACGATGGCGCGGATGCTGTCGGCGAGCGCCGCGATGCGCGGGCCGATCTCGCCTTCCAGCTGGCCCGGCTGGAGCCGGAAGGCGGGGATGCCGCAATTGATCGAGAACGACTGCCTCGACTCGCTCGCGTGAAACAGCGGCGCGGCGACGGCATGGATGGAGGCCATGTACTCGCCCCAGCAGGTGCAGAAGCCGCGGCTTTTGCATTGCGCGATCCCGGCCCGGTATCTGTCGCGGAAGGCCGACCAAAGCTCGGGGTCTTCAGCACCGATGTTCCGTTCGAGCCGGTCTGCATCGGCTGGTGGCAGGGTCGCCGCCGCGGCGCGGCCCATGGCGGTCATCACCACGGGAATCGGCATGCCGATGTCGGGCGCGTGCGGCCCGACATCGCCGGAGCGCGCGGTCTCGACATAGATCATCGACGTCGCGTCGAGCAGGCCGATCGAGACCGTGCCGCGGACGCTGAGCGCCAGCTCCTGCATCATGGGCCGCGCCATCTGGCGGAATTGCATTCCGGCCAGCAGAGGATGCGCGATCCGCAGTGCCCGCGCAGCGACGCGGTACTTGGCCCGCTCGGCGTCGTAGCGGAGGTAGCCAAGCTCGGCCAGCGTGTGCGTCAGCCGCGCCACCGTCGGCCGCGGAATGCCGGTCAGCGCCGACAGCTCCATGTTGCCCAGCAGCGTGCTCCCGGCCTTGAACGCCTCGAGCACGACTAGTCCCTTTGCCAGCGTCGTGGCGAAGGCGGCGTCGTCGACACTCTCCGCCAGCACTGCGGCGGCGGAGGAGAGCGGATGACGCGGTTTGGATGAATCTCTCGGGGTCATCCCCGAATATCAGACGGCGAAATTGCTTCTGTCCAATAGATTCGGCAAAAATGGCAAAATTGTCCGATATGTGGACACCGATATCGCGTCGGGGTTTTCGTTGAAGGACGCGCCGGACCGCGCAGCACACACAGATTTTTGTCGTGATTGCATGTCGTGTTGTGACAGGATTATTACGACGACATGTCAGATCGATAATTTTGCGGAGCGGTTCATGTTGCAGTGGCAGGCGCGGTCAAATCCCCTCGCGTGGTGGTGGGGATCCCTCACGCTCGTGAGCGGCGCCAATATCCTGGTGTGGTTCATGCTGTACCGCGAATTCTACCCGACGCCTGCGGGCAGCCTCAGCGGCGGCTCGGACATCGGGCTGATGCTGCTGCTGTGCGCCGGCTATGTGTTCGGCTGCGCGTTCCGCTCGTTCCTGCCGCGCGCCGACGTGCAGCGCATCTGCCTGTTCGACACCTGGCTCTCGAGCGTCGTCGTCGGCCGCACGGTTGCGACCGTGGCCGAGCTCTGCTTCGTCGCGCAATGGGCCATCATCCTGCATCAGTTCGGAAAGATGACGGGCGCCGAGACCGCGGTGAACATCGCGCTCGTGATCGTGCCGATCATCATCATCGCGGAGTGTTTCTCCTGGTACGCGGTGGTGACGACCAACTTCCTTTACAACGCGATCGAGAACTCGCTGTGGGCGGTGACCTTCTTCCTCGCCGGCATCGCGCTGTGCCGCCTGATGCCGGAATTCCAGGGCCCGGTGCGCTGGGCGCTGATGTCAGGCATCGTCGGCATCGCCTGCTTCCTCGCCTTCCTCGTCACCGTCGACGTGCCGATGTATCTCAGCCGCTGGCGGGCCGGGCACGCCGAGGGCGGCAGGTTCCTGGGCTTCCTCGAAGGCCTGCACGACGTCTCGACGCGCTGGGTGGTGACCCACGACATCGCCCATTGGAAGGGCGAGCTGACCTGGATGTTCCTGTATTTCAGCGCCGCGGTGTGGTCGAGCCTTGCCCTCTGCGCGCTCTATGCGATGGAAGGCTATCTGGCGCGGTATTTGGCCTGAGCGGTTACTTGCCGACCAGGCTGCACTTGCTGCGGTCGAGCGGACGGAAGGCCTGATCGGGCGGGATCGTCGCGACCAGCTTGACGAAATCCCAGGGTCCTTTGGATTCCTCGGGCGTCTTGACCTGCACCAGATAAAGATCATGCACCATGCGCTGGTCTTCTCGGATGCGGCCGTTGGGGGTGTAGGCATCCGACACCGGCGTTGCCTTCATCTTCGCCATCACGGCGGCGCTGTCGTCGGTATCTGTGTCCTTGATCGCCTGCAGATAGTGACGCACGGCGGAATAGACGCCGGCCTGAATCTGCGAGGGCATGGCCTTGCGGCGCGCATAGAAGGCGTCGGAGAATTTCCGGGCGGCGGGCGAGACGTCCTCGAAGAACGAGGTGACGATGAGGTCGCCACGGGTCGCCTTCAGCCCGACAGCCGCGATATCGACGTTCTGGAACGACATCGGCACGATCTTGATGCCCTGGTCGGCGAGGCCGAATTCCTCGGCCTGCTTGATTGCGGTGGCGTTGTCGCCGGCGACGTTGATGGCGAGGATCTTGGCGCCCGAGGACTGCGCCTGCAGCAGGAACGACGAGTAGTCGGGGGTGCCGAGCTGCGCCTTGACGCTGCCGGCGACCTTGCCGCCGAGCTCACCGATACGGGCGCGTGCGGTCGCTTCGATCGAATGGCCGAAAGCATAGTCGCCGGTGATGAAGAACCATGGCTCCTTGCTGGTCTGCATGATGCCGGAGACCACGGCGGTCGCGGTGGAATAGGCATCCTGGGTCCATTGCACGCTGGTCGGCGCGCACGCCTCGTCGGTCAGTTGATTGGCGCCGGCGCCGGAGACGAGGAAGATCCTGCCGTTGCCGCGCACGAGCTCCTGCACCGCGAGGGCGGCGCCGGAGCTGCCGCCGTCGGCGATCGCCTGGACGCCGTCGCTGAACCATTTGCGGGCGAGCGAAGCCGCGAGATCCGGTTTGTTCTGGTGATCGGCCTGCAGGATCTCGATCGGCTTGCCGTTGATCTTGCCGCCGAACTCCTCCGCGGCCATCCGCGCCGCCTCGACCGAGCCCGGACCCATCGCAGTGGCGAATACGCCGTTCATGTCGGTAAGCACGCCGATGCGGATCGCATCGCCCTTGATCTCGGCGCGCGCAGGCGGGCCCGCGAGCGCCAGCGTGACCAGCAGGATGGCGGCGGATGTCGTGCGGAGGTTGGCCATGGCGTTTCCTGACTTTGTCGTTTTTGATTGTTTGAAGACGTGGTCAGGCCGGTTCGGCGATGACCGTGTTGCGCAAGGTTCCGATGCCTGAGATCTCGACCTCGACGGTGTCGCCGGGGCGCATCCACAGCGGCGGCGTCCGCTTGGCGCCGACCCCGCCCGGCGTGCCCGTGACGATGACGTCGCCGGGGACGAGCGGACAGATGGTGGATGTGTAGGCGATCAGCTCGGGGATGCCTGTGATCAGGAGGTCGGTGGTGGTGTCCTGCACGACGGTGCCGTTGAGGCGCGTCTGCAAGGCGAGCTTCGACGGATCCGGAATTTCGTCCGCCGTCACCAGCCACGGGCCGAAACTGCCGCTCTCGGCAAAGGTCTTGCCGGAGAGGAACTGGCTGGTGTGGCGCTGCCAGTCGCGGATGCTGCCTTCATTGTAACAGGAATAGCCGGCGATGTGATCGAGCGCGCGGCCAGCCGGGATGTGCCGGCCTTCCTTGCCGATGACCAGCGCGAGCTCGCCTTCATAGTCGAAATCGTCACTCACTTTCGGCTTCACGATCGGCTGGAGATGACCGACCTGGCTGCAGGGAAAGCGGACGAACAGCGCCGGCTTCTCGGTGACGGTGCGACCGGTTTCGGCGACGTGATCGCGGTAGTTCAGGCCGACGCAGATGATCTTGCCGGGATCGGGGATCACGGCGGCGAAGCTGATCTTGTCGAGCGGATGATCGGGCGCCGTGGACGCGACCAGCTTTGCCGCCTCGGCGAGGCGATCCGCTTCGAGCAACTGCCGCAGCGTGGTGCAGGGCGCCATACGCGCGCCGAGATCGACGATTCCGTTGTCCTTGACGGCGCCGAAAGAGGCGCGGCCGTCGGCGATGAAAGAAAGCAGCTTCATGAGATATCCTTGAAACGTGTTGGGTCAGGCCGCGGACGGCACATGGGTTGGAGGCGTGAGGGCGGCGACGACCCGGTCGAGTTCGGTTTCGTTACGGGCGGTGCCGCGCACGTAACGGTCCGGGCGGACCAGTGCGGCGATGATGCCGTGCTGGCGAAGCCAAGGTCCGATGCCCGCGGCATCGTCGCTGGTCAGGATTTGGATTCCGGCTTGCGAAAGACGCGATGAGTGCGTGGTCGCACTCTCGACGAGGAGCACGTGGCCGTAACCGATCCGGTCGTCGCCGCGGCGGCCGTCCCGTAGCTCGAACTGCGGCGCGAGATGTCCGGCCAAGGGCAGCTCGCCGAGCGCGAGCCCGGGGCCGAGCAGGGGCTTTTTCACCTCGAGCTTCACCGGCGCATTCTCTCGGGCTTGGCCGGCGGCAAGGCCCGCTTCGATCGCCTTGGTGTTGATCACGCCGCCGAGACGGATGGCGAGCTCGATGAATTCGCGCACATGCGGCTGGCGTTCGCTCTGATAGGTGTCGAGCAGATCGGGTGCGGCGGCGCCCTGGATGATTGCGGCGAGCTTCCAGGCGAGGTTTGCGGCATCGCGGATTCCGGCGCACATGCCTTGGCCGAGGAAGGGCGGGGTCTGGTGTGCGGAATCGCCCGCGAGCAGCAATCGGCCGCTGCGCCATTGTTGTGCGATGACCGAATGGAACGTGTAGACCGCGGCGCGTTCGAGTTCGGCATCATCAGGCGTGATCCAGCGCGACAGCAGCTCCCAGGTCTTTGCCGGTTGCGCGATCTCCTTGGAATCCTCGTCCAGGAGAACCGTGATCTCCCAGCGCCGCCGCGTGCCGGTGCCGCGCACATAGGTCGCGGGACGCCTGGGATCGCAATGCTGGAGGCTGTAATCGCCGAGATCGTCGCGCGCGCGCTTGAGCAGCAGGTCGATCACCAGCCAGCGCTCGTGGAAGCCGAGATCGTCCATGCCGGAGCCGATGAAGCGGCGGACCAGCGAGCGGGCGCCGTCGCAGCCGATCACATAGCCTGCGCGGACTTCGGTAAGTGTTCCGTTCGAGAGGTCTTCGTAGCGGACGCGCACGCCATGCTCGTCCTGATCGAGCGCGAACACATCGCAGCGGTTGCGCAAGGTGACGTTGGGAAAGCGGGCAAGACCGCCGATCAGCACGTCCTCCAGATCGGGCTGGTGGAAGCGATAGCTGAGATGCCACCCCATCGGGGTCAATGTCTGCGGGCGCGACCAGTCCAGCAGCATCTTGCCGTTGGCGTCCAGAAACAGCATGCCGGGGCTGAGGATTGTCTGCGGCAGGATCGCGTCGGCTAAACCGATGGTCTGGAACACGCGCATGCATTCGTCGTCGAAATGCACGGCGCGCGGCAAATGATAGGTCCGCGCCTCGCGCTCCAGCACCAGCGTGCGAACGCCGCACAGGCCGAGCAAATTGGCGAGCGTGGCGCCGACCGGACCACGGCCGACGATCACGACATCGAACTCTTCGGGGACGGATTTATTTTGCATGGGGCTATCTCTTCCCCAAGCCATGCCGCCCATTCAACGCCGCCGCGCCAAGTGTCCGCCCAGCGGACGGATCCGCCTAGTCCTCAACCGGGATGGCCGCGGCCGTCTCCTGAAGCCGCGCTGCAAACTGCGCAATCGCCTCGTCGATCCCCAGCGCCGAGCGAATCCAGATGATGGAGATACAGCCGAACACGACGCCGCCCCGCACGATGGGAACGGCGATCGAAGCCGTCTTGGGATTATACTCGCCCTCGCTACGAATCGCGTAACCCCGCGCGGACGTCTCGGCAATCATGCGATCGAGGCGGGCTTCGTCGAGAAAGGGGCGGTCGTCGGCCTCGTCGATGCGGCGCAGATGACTGACGATGAGGTCGCGCTCGCGGGCCGGGCAGGCGGCGAGATAGGCGCGGCCCGCGGACGTCCGCAGCATCGGCAGGCGCTTGCCGATCATGCCGCGGTCGATCGAGAGCGGGCTGCGGGAATGGGTGGTCTCCTGCACCACCATCGCCGCGTTCTCGTAAGTGGAGAGATCGACCGGCCAGACCAGATCCTTGCTGAGCTCGGCGAGATAGGGCGCCGCCGCCTGGCAGATCACCACGCCGGGATCATAGCCGTCGCCGAGGCTCAGCGCGCGGCGGGTGACGCGAAAACGGTCGTCGCTGGCACTGCGGGCGATATAGCCGAGTTCCTCCAGAGTCTCGAGCAGGCGATAGACGGTGGGGCGGGGCAGGTCGAGCGCGCGGGCCACGTCGCCGGCACGGATGCCGCCTGAGCGATTGACCTCTCGCAGCACGTCGAGCCCGCGCTTGAAGGCGCGGACGCCTTCCGACTGCCGGGGGGCTGCCGTCCCCGTCCGCTCCTTGGACACTTCGCATTTCCTCCCTTGTGGCGCGCGGTCTCGCGATTATCGTTGCGAACGCGAAGCGATTGCGGAACGCCACGTTAAGATCGTGCGCGGCCGGTATCAAGTTCGCCGCATTGCGGCACACGCGATGCCTTCGGGAGGAATTCGATGGAAATCACCGCGCTCGGCTATATCGCAATCAATTCCTCGCAGCTCGACCAGTGGGGCCGGATGGCGACAGGTCTGCTCGGCATGCAGCGGGTCGATCGCGGCGGCAAGATGTGCGCCTTCCGCATGGACGACCGCAAGCAGCGGCTGATCGTGGACGGCAGCAGCGATGCCGGCCTTGCGGTGATGGGATGGGAAGTTCCGTCCACGGCAGAGCTGGATCAATTGGCGGGACGGCTCGAAAGCCACGGCGTCAAGGTGACGCGCGGCTCGCGCGCGCTCGCTGACGAGCGGCATGTCGCCGAGCTGATTTCGTTCGCCGATCCCGCCGGCAACCGGCTGGAAGCTTTTTGCAAGCCGGAGCTTGCGTCCGAGCCCTTCAGGCCAGGCCGGCCGATTTCGGGCTTCCGTACCGGCGCGCTCGGCATGGGGCACGTCGTGCTCAATGTGGAGGATGTCGAGCCCCTGCTGCCGTTCTACCGCGACGTGCTCGGCTTCCACGTCTCGGATTTCGGACTGAAGCCGTACGGGCTGTACTTCTTCCACGTCAACGGTCGCCACCACAGCTTCGCGATGGTCGGCTCGGGGCGCAAGGCGATGCATCATTTCATGGTCGAGCTCGGCAGCCTCGACGATGTCGGACAAGGCTACGATCTCGCGCAGCTCGACGAAGGCCGCGTTGCCTACACGCTGGGCCGGCACACCAACGACCACATGACCTCGTTCTACGTGAACACCCCTTCCGGCTTCTTCATCGAATATGGCTGGGGCGCGCGCGTCATCGATCCCGAGACCTGGCAGCCGCATGAGACGTTCGACGGCCCGTCGCTGTGGGGCCACGAGCGCCTCCATATGCCGGAAGAACAGCGCAAGCGCCTGCGCGACATGCGGCTCGATGCGGCGGCGCGCGGCGTGCGCGTCGCCGATCCCCGCGTGCCGCCGCTTAACTGCGCGTGGCTGGACCACGTGGTCGCGCGCGAATGATCCGTGGCCGCGCGGCGTAGCCTGAACGCTCAGGCTTCGCCGAGATCGGGCTCGGTCAACAGTCCCTGGCGCAGCGCGAGGCGGACCAGCTCGATGTCGGAGCCGACGCCGAGCTTGTCCTTGATCAGGGAATGCAGGTTCGCCACCGTCTTCGGGCTGACATGCAGCGTTTCGGCGATCTCCTCCGTCGTCCGCTCGGCGAGCAGCAGCCGCATCACCTCGAACTCGCGGGCGGTGAGGACGTCGGCGGCCGAGCTTTCGCCGCCGAGCCGGCTCAGCGCCAACTCGTGGTCGATGTCGGGGCTGATGGCGATCTTGCCGGCGAGCACGTCCATCACGGCCCGCACCAGCGTTTCCGGCGGGCTGGTCTTGGTGACGTAACCTCTGGCGCCGGCGCGGATCGCCTGCACGGCGAAGCCCGCATTCTGATGCATGGTGAAGATGAGGATCCTTGCGCCCTTGTCCCATTGCCTGATCCGCCTCACGGCCTCGATGCCGCCGATGCCGGGCATGCTCAGATCCATGATGACGAGGTCAGGCGCCTCGGATTTGTACAGCCGGTAGGCCTCCGCGCCGTCAGCAGCCTCGGCGATGACGCGCAGGCCCGGCTGCTTCTGGAGCACGGAGCGATAACCCTCGCGGACCACCGAATGGTCGTCGACCAGCAGGATGGAGGCATCGGCCGCGCTCATGCCGCATGCTCCAGCACCTGCCGATCGGCGGCGGTGAGCGGAATGACGACGCGCAGCGCCGAGCCGCCGTTGGCACCGACTTCGAAGCTCATCCGGCCGCGCAAGGCCGCAACGCGCTCGCGCATGCCGAGCAGGCCCATGCCGGATTTGACCGACGCGTCGTTCGGCCGGCCGTCGTCGTCGATGGCAAGCGCGATCTCGTCTGCCGCCATCGTCAAATGCAGGTCCACCTTGGTGGCGCCGGCGTGCTTGGCGGCGTTGGTGAGCGCCTCCTGCACGATGCGGTAGAGGTTGGCGCTGATCGCGGCGGGCAGAGTCTCGACCGCGCCGTCGAAATGGATCGAAAAGCGCGTCTCGCCGCGGCTGCGTCCGTTCCAGCCCGCGACGAGGCCTTCCAGGCTCGCAACCAGCCCGAGCTCCTCGACGTCGGGCGGACGCAGCCGGAACAGCGCGCCGCGCAGCGTCTCCATCATGCTGGTCGCGGTCCGCGAAATACCGTCGCATTCGCCGAGCAAAGCGGGGCAGTCCTGCGCGGCGGTCTGGCGGGCGGAGGAGGCGAGGGCGCGGATCGCGGCCAGCGACTGGCCGAACTCGTCGTGCAGCTCGCGCGCCAGATGGCGGCGCTCGTCGTCCTGCAGCGCGATCAGCTTGCGCGTCAGCTCGCTGCGCTCGGCGAGCGCATTGTCGAGGCTTTCGGCGAGATGGTTGAAGCCGTCGCGGATCGCGGAGAGTTCGGCCAGATCGAACGGCGGCAGCCGCGCCGAGAGGTCGTTGGCGGCGATCCGCTCGAGGCCGGTGCGGATCAGGCGGGTCGGGCGCAGCGCGCGCGCCAGCGCGGCGTAGACCAGCAAGCACAGCAGCGGAAGCGCGATCGCAAACGCAATCATCAGGCGGCCGGCCTCGTGCCAGGCTTCCGCCGTCTGCACGGCCGGATCGACCGAGACCACGGTCTCGCCGAGCTTGGCGCCGCGCACGATCACGGGCCGTGCCGCTTCGCGGCCGGGGTCGAACAGGCTGCGATAGAAGGCCGCGAAGACCTGCGGCGACGGGCTCGCCGGGGCAGGCGCACCGCTGCAGAATCGCTGCAGCATCTCGCCGCTCGGGCCACGGAAAGCAAGACACAGGCCGGGCGTCATGACATAGGCCGCGACGGGATCAAGGTTGGGAAAGTCGCGCGGGCCGGCCACCCACTGGATCTTGCCTTGCTGGAGCTCCAGCGACTTCGCGACGATCGCGGCGATGCCGTCGATGCGCGCGTGCACCGCGCGGTCGGCCGCGATCAGGAAATAGGCGGAGATTGCGGCGAAGCAGGCGGCCGTTATGGCGGCCACGCGCAACGTCAGACGGACCTTGAGATCGAATCTCGGGCGGTTCCACATCGGGCAGCACCTAGCGCGAACAGGCTTGTCGCCGCCGCATTAAACGGCAGAACGCCAGCCGCGCAAAGCGCCACGCGTTACCGCAGTGCAACGACGTGAAATTTTCCCGGCGCTCACCGGGACGGCCCCCGTTGCAGGGTGTCAGGCTGCCGCCGAGATTTGCCAACCGCTCCATCTGCGAGGCCACGCTCATGCACCTCTCCCGGTTGATCGTTCCTGCTTTTCTCCTCGCTATCCTTGTGGGTGTCCGGCCTGCCGGCGCGGGCACCGAGGCGGCCGCCCCAGCACCGGCCGGCGTGTCGATTGAGGACTTCCAGTATCTGGATACGTCCGGCGAGCCGGTCGACCAGACCGCCGCCCACGAGAAGCAGCTGGGCGCGTTCATGGCCGCGCTGCGGCGGGATGTCGGGGCCGACAAGCGCTACCAGCTTGCGCCCGCCGGGCAAGCCGATGCAAAATTCAAGGTCGTCGGCGGCGTCCAGAAGACGAGCACGCTGGTGCAATGGGCGCGGGTCGCCGTGATCGATACCGCGGCCAAGAAGGTCCTGTTCGAGAAGCTCTACACATTCCGCGGCGACAACGACGAGGCCTGGGACCGTGCCGAGGCGTTCCTCGCCCGCGAGGTCATTGCGGCGCTCGGCACGCCCGCGCCGGTCGCGCTTGCGGTGTTCGATTTCGAGCTGGAGGACATGACGGCCGCATCGGGGGGCACCTTGGCCGGTTCAGACGCATCGTACCTCGCCGAGACCACCGGCGGCGTGCGTGACGTGCTCGGCCAGTCCGGCCGCTATCGCATCGTCGACGTCGGCAGCGCGAGCGGCGAGGCGGCGAAGGCGCGCGCGTTACGCGACTGCGGCGGCTGCGAGGCCGCGATTGCAAAAGAGCTCGGCGCGGATCAATCGCTGATCGGCGTGGTGCGGCGGGTCAGCCGCACCGAATACACGCTCGGCTTCCAGCTGCGCGACGCCCGCACCGGCGCGGTGCTGGCGCGCGGCGACAGCGGCCTGCGCCTCGGCGCGGACTATTCCTGGAAACGGGGCGCGGTGCGGCTGGTCAGCGACCGGCTGATCGAGAGCCAGCAGGCCGCCGGCGCAGCTAAAGAGCGATGAGACTCATCGCCCTTTAGATCTTTGTTTGAGCATGATCTTTTCGGAAAACCGCTGCACACTTTTCCGGATCATGCTCAGAAAGTAAGCTGCACCTTCATCGACTGCGAGCGGTCGCTGGCGAGCTCGAACGCGGCGACCGCGTTCTCGAACGGCATGGTGGCCGTGATCAGCGGCTTCACGTCGATCAGGCCTTCGCCCATCAGGCGCACCGCCAGCTCGAACTCGGGATCGAAGCGGAAGGTGCCGCGGAGCTGCAATTCCTTGGCGACGATGGAATTGATCGGCAGCGTCATCTCGCCGCCGAGGCCGAGTTGCACCAGCGTTGCGCCGGGACGGAGCACGTCGAGCGCGGTGCGCAGCGCCGCCTGATTGCCGGAGGCTTCGAACAGCGTGTCGAACACGCCTTTGCCGGCGCGCCAGGGATCGAGCGCGCTGGCATTGGCTGCGACATTGATGGCGTGCGTCGCGCCGAGTTTCCTGGCGACCGCGAGCGGCGCCTCGGCCACGTCGGTCACCACGATCTCGGCGGCGCCGCCGAAGCGCGACACCAGGATCATCAACGCGCCGATCGGGCCGCAACCCGTGATCAGCACGCGCTTGCCGAGCAGGGGGCCGGCCTGCTTGCCGGCATGCAGGCACACCGCGAGCGGCTCTGCGACCGCGGCTTCCGCCAGCGAGAGCTTGTCCGCGATCGGCACCGCCTGCGTGGCATCGACCGTGATGAACTCGCGGAAGCCGCCTTGCACATGAGGGAAGCGCATCGCACTGCCGAGGAAGCGCATGTCGAGGCACTGGTTGCGCATGCCTTCCTGGCAATGCAGGCACTGGCCGCACGGCCTGCTCGGATTGACCGCAACGCGCGTGCCCGGTTTCACGTCGGTGACGCCGTCACCGACGGCCGCGACCACGCCGGCGATCTCATGGCCTAGCGCCATCGGCTGCTGGATGCGCACCACGCCGAAGCCGCCGTGATGGTAGTAATGCAAGTCGGAGCCGCAGATGCCGCCATTGGCGATCTTGACGCGGACTTCGCCCGGGCCGGGGGCCGGATCCGGGTAAGTGTCGATCCGCAGATCCTTCGGGGCGTGGATGACGACAGCGCGCATGGCTTGCTCCTGGTTCGCGGATCACATCGCGGCGATCATGCCGCCATCGACATAGATGATCTGGCCGTTGACATAGGTCGAGGCGTCCGACGCCAGGAAGATCGCGGCACCGACCAGCTCGTCCGGCCTGCCCCAGCGCTTGGAGGGGATGCGGCCCATCAGCCAATTGTTGAAATCGGTGTTGTTGACCAGCGCCTCGTTCATGTCGGTCAGCATGTAGCCGGGGCCGATCGCGTTGGCCTGGATGCCGTGCTGGGCCCATTCCACCGCCATCGAGCGGGTGAGATTCTTGATGCCGCCCTTGGCCGCGGTGTAGGGCGCGATGGTGGGCCGGGCGAGCTCGCTGCCGAGCGAGCCGATATTGATGATCTTGCCGTGCTTGCGCGGGATCATGCGCTTGGCGGCCTCGCGGCCGATCACGAAGGCGCTGGTGAGGTTGGTCTCGATCACCTTGCGCCATTCGTCGGTGGTGAACTCCACCAGCGGCTTGCGGTGCTGGATGCCGGCATTGTTGACGACGATGTCGACCGCGATGTTCTTCTTGTCGAAGTCGTTGAACGCCGCGACGATTGCGGGCTCGTCGGTGACGTTGAAGGCTGCGCCCTCGGCCTGATGCCCGGCGGCCCGAAACTCGGCGACAGCCTGCTCGACTCGCTTGGGATCGACGCCGTTGACGATGATCTTCGCGCCGGCCTTGGCCATGCCTTCCGCGATGGCGCGGCCGAGGCCGCGGGAGGAGCCGGTCACGAGCGCCGTGCGCCCGGAGAGATCGAAAAGAGAGGTGCTCATGTCAGAAAGTCCTTAGACGTTGGAGCGGCGCACGGTGAGATCTGAGCGCTCGAATACGGCGGGCAGAAGGTCGACGCCGAGACCGGGTCCCTCCATCGGATAAACAAAACCGTCCTTGATCACGGGCATGGTGGTGACGAGCTCATTGTACCAGCCCTTGTAGAAGGCGCGCACCGATTCCTGGATCAGGGTGTTGGGCTGGCTGAACGACATGTGGATGGCGGCGATGAAGCCGATCGGGCCGATGCAATCGTGCGGCGCGAAGGGCCGGTGATAGGTGTCGGCCATCGCCGCGATCTTGCGGCCCTCGGTGAGGCCGCCGGTCCAGCACAGATCCGCCATCACCACGTGCATGGCGTCGCGGTCGAGCATGTCCTTGTAGGGAAAGCGCGAGCCCAGCGTCTCGCTGGCGCAGACCCAGACGTCGGTCGAGCGGGCATATTCGGCCAGCGCCTGCGGCGAGTTCATCCGGATCGGGTCTTCGTACCAGGTCGGCTTGTAAGGCTCGAGCGCACGGGCGATCTGCTTGGCGGTCGGCAGATTCCACAGCGAGTGGAGCTCGACCATGATCTCCATCTTGTCGCCGACCGCTTTGCGGATCTTCTCGAACGGCTCGATCGCCTGCTTCATCTGCGCGGCGGTGATGTAAAGGCCCTTGTTCTCCTGCGCCGCCGGATCGAACGGCCAGATCTTCATCGCGGAGATGCCGCTTTCCAGCAGGCTCTCGGCCAGTGCATCGGCGTGATTCATGAAGCCATCAAGGTCTTCATAGGGGCCCTTGGACGCCCCGAGATTCCAGTTCGCGACCGGGCTGATATTGGTCGAGCGGACATATTGCGTGCCAGCGCAGGTGTTGTAGATGCGCTGCTTGTCGCGGCAGAGGCCGCCGAGCATCTGGTGCACCGGCTGATTGCAAACCTTGCCGAACAGGTCCCACAGCGCGATGTCGATCGCGGACGCCGCGCGATATTCCACGCCGGTGGAGGACTGCGCCATCGGCAGGTTCAGCATGTCGCGGTGGATGGCTTCGATGTGCAGGGGATTGCGGCCGAGCAGGCGGCCGGTAAAAGTGTCGTGGATCTGCGCCTCGACCGCGCCCGCGCCGTAGAAGGTCTCGCCGAGCCCGATCACGCCGGTGTCGGTGTGGATTCGCACCCAGATGACGTTGGAGAATTCCTCGGTGCGCAGGGTCTCGATCGAAGTGATCTTCACTGCAACAGTCCTCCCATGATAAGGCGCCTCGCGCCCGTCTTGTTGTTCGTGTCTATGCCGGTCAAAACCGGCGATCCCGGTAGGCAGTCATACGCCCGCTTGTAATATATCACAACATGTTTTAAGGATATCACAAATAAGCCGCCGCTCGGCAGCGCGAGCAGGGTGGCAGGGAGGACAACATGGCCCGGCGCAAGCGCGCGCTCGAAGTGGTGAGAAGCGACGATGACGGCGAGGGCAGGCCCTCCCGGCGCAATCGTCTCAACTTCTTCGAGCTGGCCTATCAGAGGATCGAGGAGCTCCTCGTTCATTGCGAGCTCAAGCCCGGTCAGTTCATGACCATGCTGGAATTGCAGCAGATCACCGGCTTCGGGCGCACGCCGGTGCACCACGCCGTCAATCGTCTCTCCGCCGATACGCTCATCATCATCCGTCCGCGCCACGGCCTGCACATTGCCCCGATCGACCTTGCACGCGAACGCATGCTGCTGGCCTTGCGCCGCGACATGGAGCGGTTCGTGATCCGCCTTGCGGCCGATCGCGCCAGCCTCTCGCATCGCAATCAGGCGCTGCATATCGAACGTCTCCTGCGCGAGCGCCGCGCCAGCCTGACCCTCGACGAATTCAACAGCATCGACCGCCGCATCGACGCGCTGGTGCTGGAAGCCGCCGGCGAGCCGTTCCTGGTGCACACGCTGCGGCCGCTGCACACGCTGTACCGGCGCATCGGCTACATCCACCACCGCTTCATGCCGGGGCAGGCCGATCTGTCGGGCACGATCGATTGTCATCTCGCCATTCTCGCCGCGGTGGCCAGCCGCCGCGTCGATGACGCTGTGAAGGCGAGCGATGCGCTGATCGACTACATGGGCGAGATATTCACCGGCATGGAAGCGGGGATCGATCCGCGCCTGCTCGATTGCAGCATCGAGCCGCTGCTCGGCACGTAGCGAGTTTTGAAAAGAGGACCAAGCATGACAACGATGGCGATGCCACAACCGACCGCGAGCGAAGCCGCGGTCCGCTACCTCATCACGAACTACAGTCCCAAGGGCAACAAGGTCGGCTGGCTGATGATGGCCTCGATCCTGGTCGAAGCCTGGGACCTCTATTCGATCGCCTTCGTGCTGATCTTCATCAAGGAGCAGTACAATCCCACGGCGCTGATGCTGGGCCTTGCCGCGGCGGGCACGCAGGGCGGTGCCCTGATCGGTGCGCTGCTGGGCGGCTGGCTGTCCGACAAGATCGGCCGCCGCGTCATGTTCCTGGTGACGATGGTGATGTTCATCGTGCTGGCGCTGGCGCAGGCCTTTGTGCCTGACGTCACCTGGCTCATCGTGATCCGATTCCTGCTCGGCATCCCGCTCGGCTCGGACATCTCGACCGGCTACACCTACATCATGGAATCCATGGCCAAGGGCGAGCGCGAGGTCATGGGCAACCGCTGGCAATTCATGTTCGCGGTCGGCGAGGTCCTGACCATCGGCGTCATCGTGATCTTCCTCTTGATCGACATGCAGCACGAGATGCTGTGGCGGGTCACGCTCGGCCTCGGCGCGGTGCCGGCACTGATCATCCTACTGATGCGCCACGACGTGCCGGAGACGGCGGTGTGGCTGGTGCAGAAGGGACGTTACCGCGAGGCCAAGCAGGTCGCGCGCGAGATGTTCAACGACAATCTCGACATGCTGCCGAATCATGACGTGGTGGTTCCCAAAACCAGCACCCGTGCGTTCCTCGCCGACCTCAAGAAGGACCCGATTCGCTGGCGCGCCACGCTGTATGGCTGGATCGCCTGTTTCACCCAGGCGAGCGAGTTCTCCACCTTCGCGTTCTATTTGCCGGTGCTGTTCGTGATGGTCGGCGTGTCGAGCGTGCTCGGCATCAACCTGGTGACGATGGCGCTGTTTTCCTTCGCCGCTTTGTCCGGCTGGGTCGGGCCGCTGCTGACGCCGAAGATCGGCCACCGCGGCATCGCGATCGCCGGCTTCTCGATCGTGTTCGCCTCGCTATTAGTCGCGGCCTTCGCGCTCTACACCGATAACAAGATCCTGCTGCCGTTCGCGGCCGCCGCGATGCTGTGGGGCCACTACTGGGACGCGTCGAACTGCATGACGATCCCGACCATGGTCGCCAAGCCGAAATATCGCGGCACCGCCAGCGGATTCGCCTACATGTTCGTGAAGCTGCCGTCGTTCCTGGCGATTTTCCTGTTCCCGACGGTGTTCGCCGCGATCGGGCAGGCGAATGCCACGCTGATGGTCGCGATCTTCCCGCTGATCGGATTGCTCGCCGCGATCTTCATCCTGCCGGAAGTCTACGGCTACGAGAACGACTGACGATGCGCTTCCCGGTCGCGGCGTCGTCGCCGCGATCGGGACTGATTTCGGAACGCTGGGGCAGGCGACTACGGGCTCAGGAAGACCGGATCGATGCCCATCCCATGGCCGAGCAGGCCGAGCGCCTGAAGCTGGGCGGAGTGGAGGTCGACCTCCACGATGACGAACAGTGTGAACAACACCACTGCGGAGACGACCAGCAGGGGATGGGCCGTCTCGACACCGCTCTCGCTTGCTGCGGTGAGGCTCCGGATCGCGCGACGCAGAAAGGAGCTCTGCGGCAACGCTTTCGATTGGATCTGCATGATGAACCTTCCTTGCCGCGCGCTCTCGATCTGATTTGCGCGACAATGGAATTCTAGCCGCAGCGTCGCTGCCGGCATTGACGCACCGCAAATAGCTTGCGCTTAATTTCGAAGGTCGGAGCCTGCGTTACCTGATGGCCGCCGCCAGTGCCGCGATCAAGGCGGGCGGCGTCACCAGCAGGCCGAGCTTGAGGAACGGCCAGGCGCCGACCTCGATCTTCTCCCGCCGGAGCGCGACCAGCCAGAGGATGGTGGCGAGCGAGCCCGTCACCGACAGATTGGGGCCGAGGTCGACGCCGATCAGGATGGCACTGACGACCGGGGCGGGCAGATGATCGCTGGCCGCGACCGAGCCAGCGACGAGGCCCACGGGCAAATTGTTGGCGATGTTGGTCGCGATTGCGGTCGCGATGCCGACGCTCCAGGCGGCTTGCGGGACGGATTGCGCGACTGCTTCATGCAGCAGCGCGCTGAGCTGCGCGATCACGCCGGTCTTGACCAGCGCCTCCACCATGACAAAGAGCCCACCCACCAGCGGCAGCACGCTCCAGGACACGCCGCGCAGCACGGGCAATGGCGACTGCCGGCTGAGCAGCAGCACGATCGCGGCTGTCACGCCGCCGCAGATGAAGGTCGGCAGGCCCAGTTGCTTGTCCAGCGCGGACGCCGTGATCAGCACGGCGCCGATCGCGACGATGCCGATCGCCGTCAGCTTGCCGCCGCGGCCGAGTTTTGGATGCGGCACGCGGCGCGCAATCGTCTCCTCTTTCAGGGCCCGGTGCTGGGTCAGGCGCAGCACGACGTAGGTCAGCAGGATGGAGGCCGCCGAGGGCAGGGCGAACATACGCAGCCATTCCGTCAGGTGCGGCATACGCGCACCGAACACGACGAGATTGGCGGGATTGGAGATCGGCAGCACGAAGCTCGCGGCATTCGCGATGAAGGCGCAGACGAAAAGATAGGGCAGTGGCTTGGCGCCGGCTGCGCGCGTTGCGGCATAGACGGCGGGCGTCAGCACGATCGCGGTGGCATCGTTGGAGAGCAGCACCGTGACGAGCGTGCCGACGAGATAGATCAGCAGGAACAGCCGTTGCGGCGAGCCGGCCGCGTATTCGACCGCGAGCGCGGCGAGATAGTCGAACAGGCCCTCGAGGCGCGCGAGCTCGGCGATCAGCATCATGCCGATCAGGAAGAGGTAGACGTCGAGGCCTTTTTCGATGCCGGCAAGCGCGTCTTGCCACGGCAGCAAGCCTGATAGCACCAGGGCGCTCGCGCCGATCACCGCCCAGACCGCCTCGGGCAGGCGAAAGGGGCGGATGATGACGCCTGCTGTCGCGACGACGATGATGCTCCAGGCCCAGATGGCGTCAGACGGCACGGTCGGCAAGTTGATCTCCGGAAAACCGCTCTTGACTACCGTGCCCCGGATCGATCCGCCAGCCTCAAATCTCGGCTCGCGTCACCGCGCCACCGATAGCTTCTCCGTGATCGCCTTGCGCAGGATGCGCGAGAGCGATTCCACCGAATACGGCTTCTGGATCAATTCGAAACCGCGATGGGCGTTTTCGGCGAGCACGTTGCTGTAGCCGGAGGTGAGCACCACGGGCAGGCCCGGATAGCGCTCGCGGATGATGCCGGCGAGCTCGACGCCGTTCATGCCGGGCATGATGACGTCGGAGAACACGAGGTCGACGGCAAATTCGTTCTCGCCGAGGATCGCCAGCGCGGCGTTGGCGTTGGCAACGCGGCGAACGACGTAGCCGAGATCTTCCAGAAGCTCGGTGGAGAAGCGGCCGACCTCGTCGTCGTCCTCGACCACGAGCACGCGATAGCCGCGCCCGGTGGCCGCGGCCTCATGGGTCAGCGCCGCGGCCTCCTTGTCGGTCGCGGGGCTTTGTGCCTGCGGCAGATAGATGGTGAAGGTCGCGCCTTTGCCCTGGGTGCTCGTCACCGCGACGTCGCCCTCGGACTGCTTGGCGAAACCAAAAGCCTGGCTGAGGCCGAGGCCGGTGCCCTTGCCGACCTCCTTGGTGGTGAAAAACGGCTCGAAGATCGAGTCGAGATGTTCCGGCGCGATGCCGCTGCCGGTGTCGGTGACGGAGATCGCGACGTAGTCGCCGCCGCGCGCCGATTGCGCCCGCAGGCTGGGAATTCCGGAGACCTTGCGCACGGCGATGATCAGGCGGCCTTCGCCGTTCATGGCATCTCGGGCGTTGATGGCGAGGTTGATCAGAGCGGCCTCGAACTGGGCGATGTCGGCGACGGTGAAGCAGTCGGCATCGTGAATCTCCACCGCGATGTCGATACGGCCGCCGACCAGCGGCCGGACCAGCTGCGCGACGCCCTCGACCTGGCTGCCGACGTTGAAGATCTGCGGCTTCAGCGGCTGCCGGCGCGCGAACGCCAGAAGCTGGGCGGTCAATTTGGAGGCGCGCTCGACGGTCTCGGAGATGGCATCGACATAGCGGCGGCGGCGCTCCTCCGGCAGCTCGCGGCGGCGCAGGAAATCGGTGGCCGAGCGGATGATGGTGAGAAGATTGTTGAAGTCGTGGGCGACACCGCCGGTGAGCTGGCCGATCGCCTCCATCTTCTGCGACTGCCGCAGCGCTTCCTCGCCGCGCCGGCGTTCGGTGATGTCGACGGCTTCAGGGACGGCGCCGGTGATGTTGCCGTGACGGTCGAGCACGGGGCGCATGCCGAAGTCGAAATCGCGCTCGCCGATGGGAAGGCGCAGCCGCATCTCCAGCCGCACGGCTTCGCCCTTGAGCACGGTGTGGAAGGCTTCGCGCACCAGCGCGCTCATGCCCTCCGTCGCGCTGAACCAGGGCGTCTCCCACAACGGCTTTCCGATCACATCCGACGAGCTCGCCCCGATGCCGTCGAGTGCGGTGTTGTTGGCGTAAAGCAGCTCGCCCCTGAGATTGACCAGGCCCTGATACTGATTGCTGGTCTCCAGGATCGCGCGCAGCCGCGCCTCGTTGGATTCGAGCTGGGCGGTGCGCTCGGCGATGCGCTCTTCCAGCGTCTCGTTGAGCCGCCTGAGCTCGATCTCGGCCTGCTTGGCGACGGTGATATCGTGGGCGACGCCGATGAAGCCGATATGCTTGCCGGTCGGGTCCCAGCGCGGCTGCGATTCCGAGCGCAACCAGCGCCATTCGCCGCCGGCATTCTTGTAGCGCGCTTCCAGCACGAAGGGCTTGAGTGACGCTTCACCCTGGACCGATTGCTGCAGCACGTGCGGCAGGTCGTCGGGGTGCAGCACCTTGCGCCAGTCGAAGTCGATGGCCTGATCGTAGGGCAGGCCGACGAAATCGACATAGGCCTGGTTGGCGAAGGAGCGCTTGCGATCGAGCTTGGTCACCCAGATCGGCACCGGCGCGCTGTCGGCGATCAGCCGAAAGCGCTCCTCGCTCTCGCGCAGCGTCTCGCGCGCGAGCGCCTGGTCGGTCATGTCGATATGGGCGCCGACAAGGCGGATGGCGCGGCCGTCCTTGTCGCGCTCGATCTTGGCGACGACCCGGATCCAGCGGGTCTCGCCGTCATTGGGGCGGACGATGCGGTACTCGGCGCTGTAGTCTTCGCTCGTACCGGCGAGTGCCTCGATGAAGTGCTTGACGGTGGCGTCGCGGTCCTCGGGATGGATGCGGTTGACCCAATCCTCGTGCGATTCCTCCGCAGCCTCCGGCGGCAGGCCGTGGATCATCAGGTATTCGGGCGAGCGGCGGTTCTTGAAGCCTTCGCGAAAATCGACCTCGACGCCGCCGACCTTGCCGATGCGCTGGATGCGCGCCAGCTCGGCCTCGCGCTCCTGGAGCGCGCGATAGGCGTTGTCGCGCTCGCGCGCGACGTCTTCGAGGTGTTGGCGCAGCCTTTCGGCAGCGATGGTCTCGGGCAAGGGATCGTTCAAGGCATCGGCCGTTGTCATGCGGGAGCGCACGTGCCGGACCGATATTCACACAGACGGAGCGTGATGGCCATTGTTTAGAGGGATTGGGCTGGGAAAGGTCGCCATGAAACGGAGGGCGATACGTATGAACGAACGCTGGGTCTGGCAATTTGTTCCGGCGACTGGAACGATCGGCCGGCGGAGGCGTCTTCGCGAGGCGTCACGAACGTCTTTGATAAGGCTCTCTTTCCGAAGAGGATAAATCTTGAAGCTCTTTGTCTGCCAGGCCTGCGGCAACGTTCTCTATTTCGAGAACCGTGCCTGCGAACGCTGCGGCCATCGGGTCGCCTTCCTGCCGGAGAAGGAGACAATGTCGGCGATCGAGCCCGACGGAGAGGCCTGGCGAATCCTGGCCGACAAGGGCGAAAGCCGGATGCTGTGCCGGAATACCGAGTACGATGCCTGCAACTGGCTGACGGATACGGGCGAGGGCAACGGCTATTGCCGCGCATGCCGCCACAACGGCATCGTGCCGGATTTGTCCGACCCCGCCCAGCTTGCCGGCTGGCGCGAGCTGGAGGTGGCGAAACACCGTTTGTTCTATTCCCTGATCCGCTGGAAGCTGCCGCTCCAGGCCCGGCAAGACGATCCCGAGCATGGTCTGATCTTCAATTTCCTTGCCGACGATCCGAACAGCGCAGAGAAGGTCATGACCGGCCACGACAACGGCTTGATCACGATCGCGCTCACCGAGACCGACGACATCGAGCGCGAGCGGCGCAGGCTCGAGATGGGAGAACCCTACCGTACGCTGCTCGGGCATTTCCGGCATGAGGTCGGGCACTATTTCTGGGATGTGCTGGTCCGCGATGGCGGCAAGCTCGAGGAATGCCGCGCGGTATTCGGTGACGATTCCGCCGATTACGGCCAGGCCCTGCAGCGTCACTATGCCGAAGGCGCGCCGCCGGATTGGCAGCAGAACTATGTCTCGGCCTATGCCACGATGCACCCCTGGGAAGATTTCGCCGAGACCTGGGCGCATTATCTTCACATCGTCGACACCCTGGAGATGGCCGCCGAGTTCGGCATGGAGGTGCGTCCCAAGGTCGACCGCGACGGGGAGTTGACGGCGCGCATCCGTTTCAACCCCTATGAGGCCAGGGACGTCGAGGCGCTGGTCAACGCATGGCTGCCCTTCACCTTCGCCATGAACAGCGTCAACCGCGCCATGGGCCTGCGCGACCTCTATCCCTTCATCCTGTCGCCCGCCGTGGTCGGCAAGCTGGGCTTCGTTCATGGCCTGGTCCGGGACGTCGCCAAGTCTGGGAAGGCACAGGACGCCGCAGGGCGTCCCTAGGGCTCGCCGAGCCCGTTTCGGTCTTGCGCTGGTACGCCAGATGGCCCGGATTTAGACCGTTGCCTCCGGCCCATTTTGATGTACCACGGGAGCCACACGGCCCGTCCCATAGGCCCCAACGGCCCAGGGAAGGGTCCCGCCCAAGGTCGAGACTCAAGAAAAGCATGTTCAAACGCATTCTGATCGCCAATCGCGGCGAAATCGCCTGCCGGGTCATCAAGACTGCCCGCAAGATGGGAATCGAGACGGTCGCCGTCTATTCCGAAGCCGACCGCGACGCCCTTCATGTCGAGATGGCGGACGAGGCCGTGCTGATCGGCCCGCCGGCGGCAGCCGAGAGCTATCTGGTGATCGAGAAGATCGTGGAGGCCTGCCGCAAGACGGGCGCGCAAGCCGTGCATCCCGGTTACGGCTTCCTGTCCGAGCGTGAGGCGTTTCCGCGCGCGCTGGAGGCCGCAGGCATCGTCTTCATCGGCCCGAACCCGGGCGCGATCGCGGCGATGGGCGACAAGATCGAGTCGAAGAAGGCGGCGGCCAAGGCCAAGGTCTCGACCGTGCCGGGCCATCTCGGCGTCATCGAGGATGACAAGCAGGCGGTCCGCATCGCCGACGAGATCGGCTACCCCGTGATGATCAAGGCCTCCGCCGGCGGCGGCGGCAAGGGCATGCGCATCGCCCATTCCAAGGCCGAGGTCGCCGAGGGCTTCAATCTCGCCAAGGCCGAGGCCAAGGCGTCGTTCGGTGATGATCGTGTCTTCGTCGAAAAATTCATCGTCGATCCCCGCCACATCGAGATTCAGGTGCTGGGCGACAAGCACGGCAACGTCATCTATCTCGGCGAGCGCGAATGCTCGATCCAGCGCCGCAACCAGAAGGTCATCGAGGAGGCGCCGTCGCCGCTGCTCGACGAGGCCACGCGCCGCAAGATGGGCGAGCAGGCCGTCGCGCTGGCCAAGGCCGTGAATTACGACTCCGCCGGCACCGTCGAGTTCGTCGCGGGGCAGGACAAGAGCTTCTACTTCCTGGAGATGAACACGCGCCTCCAAGTCGAGCATCCCGTCACCGAGCTCGTCACCGGCATCGACCTCGTCGAGCAGATGATCCGCGTTGCCGCCGGCGAGAAGCTCGCCATCGCGCAGAAGGACGTCACGCTGACGGGCTGGGCGGTGGAATCGCGCCTCTACGCCGAAGACCCGTTCCGCAACTTCCTGCCCTCGATCGGGCGGCTCGTGAAGTATCGTCCGCCGGCGGAAGTGAGCCACGACGGCATCACCATCCGCAACGACACCGGCGTGCAGGAGGGCGGCGAGATCTCGATCCATTACGATCCGATGATCGCAAAACTCGTCACGCATGCGCCCTCGCGCGCGGCCGCGATCGAGGCGCAGGCGACCGCGCTGGATTCGTTCTATGTCGACGGCATCAGGCACAACATCCCGTTCCTGTCGGCGCTGATGCATCATCCGCGCTGGCGCGAGGGACGGCTCTCGACCGGCTTCATCGCCGAGGAATTTCCCAAGGGCTTTGCCGTGCGCGTGCCGGAAGGCGAGGTCGCCCGGCGGATCGCCGCGGTCGGCGCCGCCATTGATCACGTGCTCGGCGAACGCAAGCGGCAGATCTCCGGTCAGTTGGGCGGCCGCGTCGTGCAGCGCGAGCGCCGTCGCGCGGTCTGGCTCGACCGCCAGGAGATCCAGCTCGAGGTCGCGCGCGAAGGTGATGCGATCGCGATCCGCTTCGTCGATGCCGAGGGCAAGGCCGGCAATGCGCATCTGTTGCAGTCGCCGTGGAAGCCGGGCGATCCGGTCTGGCAGGGTACCATCGACGGCCACTTCGTCGCGGTGCAGGCGCGGCCGATTCCGAACGGCATTCGCCTCGCGCATCAGGGCGTCGAGGTCCCCGTCTATGTCTGGACCGAAGCGGAAGCGACCTCGGCGCGGCTGATGCCGGTGACGACGGCCTCCGACACCGGCAAGAAGCTGCTGTGCCCGATGCCCGGGCTCGTGGTCTCGATCGCGGTGACCGAAGGGCAGGAGGTCAAGGCCGGCGAGACGCTCGCGGTGGTCGAAGCCATGAAGATGCAGAATGTGCTGCGCGCCGAGCAGGACGGCACCGTGAAGAAGGTTCACGCCAGCGCGGGCGCGACGCTCGCGGTGGACGCGCTGATTCTGGAGTTTGCGTAAGGCGCTCCGGAGCACGACAGTCGACCCTCACCCTGAGGAGCCGCGCTTGCGCGGCGTCTCGAAGGGCGAGGCCACAGCCGGGCCTGCATCCTTCGAGACGCGCGCAAGAGCGCGCTCCTCAGGATGAGGATTTTGGAGTGAGGCACCATGGCCTTTCGTTCCCGCCGCGAGAAACTGCGCCTCATCCTGTCGGGCTCGGCCTGCATCCATCCGGGCTCGGTCTATGACGCGATCTCGATCCGCATCGCCGAAGACCTCGGCTTTCCGCTCGGCATGTTCGGCGGCTCGGTCGCCTCGCTCGCGGTGCTCGGCGACCCCGACGTCACGCTGATCACGCTCACCGAGCTTGCCGAGCAGATGCGGCGGATGTCGCGCGCCGCAGCGCTGCCGGTGCTGGTCGATGCCGATCACGGCTACGGCAATGCGCTCAATGTTCGTCGCACGGTGCAGGAGCTGGAGGCGGCCGGCGCCGCCGGCCTTACCATCGAGGACACGCTGCTGCCGGCCGCCTTCGGTGAGGCGAGGACGCAGCTGATCTCGCTCGAGGAAGGCGTCGGCAAGATGAAGGCCGCGCTCGATGGCCGCAGTGATGCCTCGCTGGTCATCATGGGCCGCACGGGAGCTGCCTCGATCACCTCGATCGAGGACGCGATCCGCCGCGCGCAGGCGTATGAGGCGACCGGGGTCGATGCGCTGTTCTTCACCGGCATCAAGTCGCGCGCGGAGCTCGAGGCCGTCGCGGCCGCCACGCGCCTGCCGATCGTGCTCGGTGGTGCGCCGGAGGAGCTGAGCGCGCTCGACTATCTCGCCGGCCAGCGCGTGCGTATCGCGCTTCAGGGCCACGCGCCGATCGCCGCTGCGACGCAAGCCGTGTATGAAACGCAGAAAGCGCTGCGCGAGGGCACGGCGCCGAAGGCGCTGAGAGGTCTGGCATCATCCGACCTGACCAGCCGCGTCATGCGTGAGGCCGACGTCAAGGCGCGCAGCGCCGACTTTCTCGGGCTGAAAAAATGAGCCGGGCGATCCTTCAGGTGATGATCCGCGGCCGCGTCCAGGGCGTCGGCTATCGGGCCTGGGTCGAGTACCAGGCGACTGCGAGCGGCCTCGAAGGTTGGGTCCGCAACCGCCGCGACGGCTGCGTCGAAGCGCTGTTCGCGGGAGCGCCAAAGCACGTCGCCGACATGGTCGCGCTATGCCGCCATGGCCCGCCGTCCTCGCGCGTCGACAGCGTGACGAGTGAGACGGCCAGCGCGGATGAGCTGAACCTGCGCAGGGCAGGGGAAGCGTTCTCGGTGTTGCCGACGGTGTAGGGCAGTCTCGTCGCGCAGACGGTGCGCTCCCTCGCCCCGTTCTTACGGGGAGAGGTGAAGACGAAGCCTCACCTTGGCAGCTTGGCGATTGCTTCGCTCAGCTCGTGGATTTCGTAGGGCTTGCGCAGGATCGGGAAATCGCCGCGCACGCCGGCGGCGACGTCGCTGTAGCCGGTGGCGAGCAGGATCGGCAGGCCAGGGCGGATCTGACGGAGGCGATGGGCGAGGCTGAGCCCGTCCATCTTGCCGGGCATGACGATGTCCGAGAACACGAAGTCGACGCCGTTTTTCTCGATCTCGCGCAAGGCGGCTTCGGCGTCGGCGACCCGGCGGACGTGGTAGCCCAGCTGCTCCAGCAGACCGATGCTGACCAGCGCCACGTCGGGATTGTCCTCGACCAGCAGCACCGTGCCGCTGCCTTGGAAGGATGGTCCCCCAGCCGTCTCTCGCGACGGCGTGTCTTCTCCGCGCGGCAACAGGATGGTGAACGTCGTGCCCTTGCCGAGTTCGCTTGCGACCTTCACCGTGCCGCCGGCCTGATGGGCGAAGCCGTGCACCTGGGACAGGCCAAGGCCGGTGCCCTTTCCGATCGGCTTGGTGGTGAAGAACGGCTCGAAGATCTTGTCGAGAACGTCGGAGGGAATGCCGAGCCCGGTATCGGTGACGTCGATTGCGACGAAGTCGCCGGCAAGCGGCGCCTCGTCCAGCACGACATTGTGCGCGCCGATCGTCACCGTGCCGCCGTCGGGCATCGCGTCGCGGGCATTGATGACGAGGTTGAGCATCGCGGTCTCGAGCTCGGAGGCGTCGGTCTTGACCGGCCAGACATCGTGGCCGATGTCGAAGGCCAGGCGTACGGAACTGCCGACGCCGGCATCGAGCACCTCGCGGATCTCCGCGATGCGTTCGGCGAAATCGATCGCCTGCGGATTGACGCTCTGCCGCCGCGCGAAGGTGAGGAGCTGGTTGGTCAGCGCCGCGCCGCGCTTGGTGGCGGTCTCGATCGCCGAGATCGCGCGCTGAACCTTGGCCGCGTCGTCGGGACCCCGCTTCAGCATGTGCAGGCTGCCGCTGATGATCATCAGGAGGTTGTTGAAGTCGTGCGCGACCCCGCCGGTGAGCTGTCCCAGCGCATCGAACTTCTGGGACTCGGCGAGCTGCTTCTGCATCGCCTCGAGCTTGAGCTGCGTATTGCGGCGTTCTGTGATGTCGCGTGTGATCTTGGCGAAGCCGACCAGCTCGCCGTCCTCGTAGATCGGGTCGATCACGACGCTTGCCCAGAAGAAGGTGCCGTCCTTGCGGACGCGCCAGCCTTCCTCCTCATAGCGGCCCTTTTCCCGCGCGATGCCGAGCGCGCGGGCCGGCTTGCCGTTGGCACGGTCGGTCTCGGTGTAGAAGCGGGAGAAATGCTGGCCGAGGATCTCCCCGGGCGAATAGCCCTTGATGCGCTCGCCGCCGATATTCCAGCTGGTGATGATCCCCCTGGGATCGAGCATGTAGAGCGCGTAGTCCGCAACTCCCTCAACCAACAGCCGGAAACTGCGCTCGCTCTCGAACAAGTCTCGCTGTTGACTGAACTTTCCGATCATTCCGGGACCCTGCCTCGACGGGAGCAAACGCCACAGAAAGCGGATGGTTCCCTGAAGTTGGGACATTTTTAGGCAGATATCCCGCACCCGTATACGGGACGAAGCCCGCTTGACAAGGGGACGTTATCGTCAGATATTTCTGTAATGACAGAACTAACCGGAAAGAAGAAACTCCCAAGCGCCGTCGAGCGCTTCATCCTGCATTGGGGCGATATGGGGGATGAGTGGGGCGTCAATCGCTCGGTCAGCCAGATTCACGGGCTGCTCTATCTCGCCGAGGCGCCGATGACCGCCGAGGACATCGCCGACACGCTTGGCATGGCCCGCTCGAACGTCTCCAACTCACTCAGGGAGCTGCTCGCCTGGAACCTGATCCGGCGGGTGCCGATCCTCGGTGACCGCCGCGACCATTACGAGGCCGAGACCGACATCTGGGAGGTCGCCGCCAGGATAGCGGCGCGGCGCAAGGAGCGGGAGCTCGATCCGGCGATCGCGGCGCTCAGGGCCTGCGTGTCCGATGCCGCCGGCGATCCCACCATCAATCCGGTCGCAGCCAAGCGGCTGAAGGAGATGCTCGCCTTCACCGAGCTCGCCGATCACTGGTTCATGCAGATGCTGAAGGTGCCGCGGCCGCGGCTGGTCGCCTTGATGCGGCTTGGCGAGAAGATCGTCAGCCTGCTGCCGCTGGGCAAGGCCAAATAGCGCTGAGGAGGGTGCGATGACGTCGGCTCGATTATCAGGCTCCAACGCATCGACCTCCGCTCACACCAAACTGCTCGACGACCGCCGTTTCCGCGCGCTGCTGTCGGACGAGGATTGGGGCCGCCTGCCGCTCGCGACCTGGCGGCGTTTCTCCAAACGCGTCGCGGACGGCGAGAGCGTCGTCTATGTCGGCGTGGTCGACGAGGTCTCCTTCAGCGAGATCGGCTGGTGGTTCGCCCAGGCTGCGCGCCTGATCGGCGGGCCGCTGCCGACCGGCCGCGACACCGGTGTTCCCATGATCGTTACCGTGACTGAGGACGGCACGACCGGCGGTCAGACCTGGACCCGCATCTGCGCGCGCAAGCGCGGCTTTCCGCACGTGATCCATTCCGCCAAGCGTTTTGCCGGTCCGACCGGGCTCGAGGAATATGTCGGCTTCGGAGTCTCAATGGCGCTCCGCACCGCGGTCGAGGACCAGACGCTGACCTTCCGCAGCGCCGGTTATGGGCTCCAGCTCGGACGCCTGTGGATCCCCTTGCCGCGCTGGCTCACGCCGGGCGATCTCACGGTGACGCACCGCGATCTCGGCGAGGGCGCATTCCGCTTCACCCTCGATGTCATTCATCCACGTTTCGGCGCGCTGATCCACCAGTCCGCCACCTTCAGGGAGGCCGTATCATGACGCCGCTGTTGTGGACGCTCATCGCCATCCAGATCGTGATGGGCGTGTTCGACACCTTCTATCACCACGAATTCACCGAGCGCCTGGCCTGGCGGGTGTCGCAGCGCTTCGAGCTCAAGCTGCATGGCATCCGCAACATGCTCTATGCGCTGCTATTCCTCGTGCTCGGCTGGCTCGAGGTTTATGGATTGCTGGCGCTCCTGATCGTCGCGGTGCTGGTCGCCGAGATCGTCATCACGCTGATGGATTTCGTCGAGGAGGATCTGAGCCGGAAACTGCCGCCGAGCGAGCGCATCAACCACACGCTGCTCGCGATCAATTACGGCGCCATTCTGGTGCTGCTGCTGCCCGTGCTGATCGACTGGGCAATGCAGCCCTTTGGCGTGATCGTCGTCTATCAGGGTCTGCTCAGCATCGCCGCGACCGCCTGCGCGGTAGGTGCCGCGCTGTGCGGCCTCAGGGATTTTGCAGCGATGCGTCGGCTCGGCCGCATGCGCAGCGTTCCCGCCGAGGGGCTCGTCGAGAAGCTCCCCGGCCGCAAGACCGTGCTGATCACGGGCGCCACCGGCTTCATCGGCAGTCGCCTCGCGGCGAGCCTCAGCGCCGCAGGGCATCACGTCATCGCGCTGATCCGGCACCCCGCCAAGGCCGAGATGCTGCCGCCGCCGGTCACGCTGATCACCAGCCTCGATCAGCTCGCTTCGGACACGCCGATCGACGCCATCGTGAATCTCGCCGGCGAGCCGATCGGCAACGGCTTGTGGACCGAGGCGAAGCGGGCGAAGATTCTTGGCTCACGCATCGACATGACCGGTGAGGTCGTCAAACTGATCGCACGGCTCGATCGCAAGCCCGAGGTGCTGGTCAGCGGCTCCGCGATCGGCTGGTACGGATTGTGGGCCGACCAGGTACTGACGGAGTCCGCCAAGTCGCACGCCTGTTTCAGCCACGAGCTCTGCGCGGCGTGGGAGAAGGCGGCGTGGCCGGCGGAAGAGCTCGGCGTCCGTGTGGTCTGTTTGCGCATCGGCCTCGTGCTCGGCACCGAAGGCGGCTTCGTCACGCGCCTGCTGACGCCGTTCGAGTTCGGCCTCGGTGGTCCCATCGGCACCGGGCGGCAGTGGATGTCCTGGATCGAGCGCGACGATCTGATCCGGCTAATCGCCTATGTGATGGCAACGCCCGATCTGTCGGGCCCCGTCAACGCCACCGCGCCGATCCCCGTCACCAACGCAAAGTTCACCGAGGAGCTCGGCCGCCGCCTGCATCGGCCAGCGATCTTCCGCATTCCCGGCGGCCTGTTGCGCCGGATCGGCGGCGGCTTCGCCGACGAGCTGCTGCTTGGCGGTCAGCGCGTGCTGCCGAACAAGGCGCTGAGCCGGGGCTTTGTGTTCCGGCACGAGACGCTGCGTAGCGCGTTCGAGGCGATCCTGTGAGGCATCAGGTCGCCGCCGCACTCCGGAACGTCGCCGCCACCGCGCGTAGCGCCGCGAGCTTGGCGGGATCGCTGACCTTCGAATGCAGCATCACCTTCGAGCTGCCGAGTTTGGGCAGCTTGTGCGCGGGCCCGATGTCGACCAGCCCGGGAGGTGCGATCCGCCGCGCCAGCGGTGCAATCGCAAGTCCCGCTAGCGCCGCCGCGACCACCGCGGTGACGCCGCCGCCGACGAAGCGCTCGCGCCAGGCGAGACCGGCCTTGTCGAGCGCGCGCACGGCGACGGCGCGGACGCCGCAGGGCGGGGCGAGGGTCGCAAGCGGCAGCGCTTCGCCCTTCGGCAGCGTGAAGCGTCGTGCGGCGAACCAGCCGAACCCGTCCTCCGTCAGCTTCTCGCCGCCGCGGCGGCTGCCTTCCTGGCGCACGATCACAGCATCCAGTTCGCCGGCGTCATAGGCATCCTGCATCTCGCGCGAGAAGCCGATGGTGACGGCGAGGGTGAGATTTGACGACATCGCGTGCAGGCGTTCCAGCAGCGGGACCAGTTCGGGGCCTGCCGCGTGATCGGAGATGCCGAGCGAGAGCGATTGCGCAGCCGGGGCCTCGCCGGACAGCGCGCGGTCATGCGCCGCCATCAGCGCGCGGGCGCGATCGAGGAAGCTGGCGCCTTCGGCCGTGAGCCGGACCGCGCGCGGCGAGCGCTCGACGAGGCGTTTTGCCAGCAATGTTTCCAGCCTCTGCAGTTTGAGACTGACCGCCGCCTGGGTCGTGCCTAGCGCCTCCGCGGCGCGGGTGAAGCTCTGGAGGTCGGCGACCAGCAGGAAGGCCTTGATCGTGGCGATGTCGAGGGTGGCTGTCATTATGTATCATTATCACTGGTATCAATAGAGATAAGATATCAAAATGGCGAGGGGAGGTCTAGCTTCTCACCAACGCCGCGCAAATCCCGCGCTGCATCTTGAGGAGAGCCACCATGCCGCTGATCACCGTGTCCTACGCCTCGTCCCGCCAGTCGCCCTCGCTGAAGGCCGACATCGCCAACGCCGTGTCCGAGCTCACGGCAAAAATCCTGCACAAGGATCCCAAGGTGACTGCCATCATCGTGAAATCGGTGGAGGCCGGTGACTGGTTCGCCGGCGGCAAGTCGCTCGCCGAGCAGAAGCTCGCCAGCTACTGGCTCGATATCCACGTCACCGAAGGCACCAACACCAAGGACGAAAAGGCGGCCTATCTCGCCGCCATGTTCAAGCGCATGGCCGAGATTTTGGGCCCGCTGCATCCCGAGACCTATGCGCATGTCGACGAGGTCAAGGGCGATGCCTACGGTTTCGGCGGCCTCACCCAGGAGCGCCGCTACATCGCCGGCAAGCTCGACGTGTCGCTGCAGGCGGCGTGAGGCTGAAGCCGCGGGTGAGCCATCTCACCCGCGGCCTGATCGTCAGCTTGCTGCCCGGAACTGAACTTCGGAATTGTTCAGGAAGCAATGCTAGGCGGCCGCTTCCGGCACCAACGCCTTGGTTGGCCCGAACAGCTCCTCGAACGCCTGCCGAAGCGCGATGTCGACCTCAGCCATGGTCACGAGCTGGCCGAGATCGACCAGAGAGGTGACGCCGTAGCGGGGATCGACCACGCCGCACGGTACGATGCCGGCGAAATGCGACAGGTCCGGCTCGACATTGATGGCGATGCCGTGGAACGAGACCCAGCGCTTCAGCCGTACGCCGATCGCCGCGATCTTGTCCTCGTAACCTTCGCCCTTGTCGGGCCGCCTGACCCAGACGCCGACCCGGTCCTCGCGCCGCTCGCCGCGGACATTGAAGGCGGCGAGCGTGCGCAGAATCAGCTCCTCCAGGCTCGCGACATAGGCCCGGACGTCCGGCCGACGGCGCTTGAGGTCAAGCATGACATAGGCAACCCGCTGGCCCGGCCCGTGATAGGTGAGCTGCCCGCCGCGCCCGGTGGCGAAGATCGGGAATCGGGGATCGCGCAGGTCGCTGTCCTTGCCCGAGGTGCCGGAGGTGTAGAGCGGGGGGTGTTCGAGCAGCCAGACCAGCTCCGGGGCCTCGCCCGCGGCAATGGCGGCGACCCGGGCTTCCATGGCGGCCACCGCCTCCGGATAGGGCACTGGCGCGTCGGAGATGCGCCACTCCACGGGCTGGCCGCGGGACGCCGAAAACGACGTCAAATCCAGCTCTTGGCGCGGGTTTTGGGGCAAATTAACCATTGGCTAACCATAACGTGGTGATCATTGCAGGCGCAAATGCCAAGGCCTTGTTCTAAGTCCTTGGTCCTTAGTCCCTGGTTGCGGCGGTCCTGACAGTGCCCACTCTCGATAAAGTCACCGTGGATCTCATGGTCGTCCTCGGGACGACCACGATGCCGATCCATCAAGTATTACGTCTTTCCCGCGGCGCCATCATCGAGCTGGACGCAACCGAGGCCGATGAGGTCAAGGTTTTGGCCAATAATCTGCCGGTCGCCTCCGGCGTCGTGCTGGTCGACCGCAACCGGATCGCGGTCGAGGTCAAGCAGATGCTGCCGCGCACGCCGGGGACCCGATAGGGGGACGTGGTCGCGGCCCGGGCATGCGGTAGGGCACTGGACCTGCGGTAAGGGCCGATTCGGGGGAAGGCCAGGAACTTTCCTGCAAAGCTGTGGAATTCAGGGCCTTTGCAGGCTTGTACCCCTCTGATGGATTTGTTAGATCGGCGCCGTTGATCCGGCCGGCCTTCAAGCCTCAAGCCGGCATCCCCAAAGCGCTCGTGGCGGAACTGGTAGACGCGCTGCCTTGAGGTGGCAGTGAGTAAAATCGTGGGGGTTCGAGTCCCTCCGAGCGCACCACCTTCATCCCTTATTATTATTTGGGCTGGATTTCGGCGGCCGCCTCGTGCGCCGCCCATTGATCTGACGGATCATGCGCGCAGCCGCTGGCGGGGACGTCCGGCGGGAAGATGCTGTCGTAGATCGCACGCGCCTCGCGGATGAGGCGCTGCCGCTCGAGTTCGGATTTCGAGACGAAGCGGACGACGTTGCTCATTCGCGTTCCACGACTTCGTTCGCGCGCCGCCAGACCGGAAACGGGTCTGCGAGCTTCGCCCATTCCGTGACGTTCATGGCCGGCTTGCCCGGCACAAGGCAGGCATCCAGGCGTGCGCGGAGCGCGCGCTCGTCCATGCCCGCGCCGATGAACACGATTTCCTGACGACGATCGCCATAGACGTCGTTCCAGTTCGCGCGCAATCGCTTGCGCCAGAACGGGTCGTCCGGCCAGCGTTCTGCAGGCACGCTCGCCCACCAGAATCCAAGGGCCTCGGTGCGCGTGATCGCGCCGGCCTGGCTGATCTCGCCCAGCCATTGCGGCCGCGTTGCCAGCCAGAAATGTCCCTTGGCGCGAATGACGCCGGGCCAGGGCTCTCGCACGAACTTGTCGAATCTTTCGGGATCGAACGGCCGGCGCGCGCGATAGACGAAGCTGCTCACGCCGTATTCCTCCGTCTCCGGCACGTGATCGGCAAAGCCGTAGAGTTCCTTGAACCAGAGCGGATGCGCTTGCGCCTTTTCGAGGTCGAACCGGCCGGTGTCGAGAATGCGATCGAAGGCGACCCGGCTGTGGTTGGTTTCGATCAGCTCCGCTTCCGGATTAAGCGCGCGGATGATCTTTCGCGCTGCTTCGCGTTGTGCCGGCGAGGCGTCATCGACCTTGTTGAGCACGATCACGTCGGCAAATTCGATCTGCTCGACGAGCAGATCGACCAGCGTGCGCTTGTCGTTCGCCAGCGCTTCGCCGCGCAGCTCCAGGAAATCCGTCGATGAATAATCCCTCAGAAGATTCACCGCGTCGACCACGGTGACCATGGTGTCGAGGCGTGCCACGTCGGAGAGGCTTTCGCCGTCCTCGGCACGGAAGTCGAAGGTCGCTGCAACCGGCAGCGGCTCGGAGATGCCGGTGGATTCGATCAGCAGATAATCGAACCGGTCGTTTTCGGCGAGGGCGCGCACCTCCTTCAGGAGGTCGTCGCGCAGCGTGCAGCAGATGCACCCGTTGGTCATCTCGACGAGCTTCTCGTCAGTCCTGGACAGGTTCGCACCGCCACCACGGACCAAATCCGCATCGATGTTCACCTCGCTCATGTCGTTGACGATCACCGCCACTTTCAGGCCGTGCCGGTTGTTCAGGACGTGGTTCAGCAAAGTGGTCTTTCCAGCCCCGAGGAAGCCGGACAAGACGGTGACGGGGAGTTTGCGCATGGAGATCGAACAGTCTTTTCAAGGGGATAGGGTGACGGTTGGGCATCGGGACCAGATATGTAATGTTATAACATTACATTCATTGTCGGCGTCCTCGTCAAGCCGTTTTGCGGTTCAGCTGGAGTTACGAACATTCAACTGATTGTTCTTTGCCCGCACGGAGCGGTTGGGGCAGGCAAAATGCCGGACGGCTCGAAGGATGAGCGGCGGCCCGTTCAGAGGTTGCTCACGACTGCGGCAAGAACACCAGCAGCCAGGCGCCCGCGGCCACACATGCGATGCCGGCAGCGCGCGCGATCCATCGTCCGACCGGCGTAACTTTCTCCAGGAGGACAAGCAGCGCCAAAACCGCGATCCAGAGCACGTTCATTATTCCGCCGACGAACAACAGCGCCATCAAGACCCAGCAGCAGCCGACACAATAGCCTCCGTGCCGAAGTCCCAGCAGCAGGCAGCCGCGCAGGTCGCCGCGAAAGCCGCCGTGGCGCATCAGGAACAGAAACGGCGACTGGCATTGGGCGAGACAGACGTTCTTCAACGGCGTCCATTGATAGACACCCGCCGCGACCAGCACGATGGCGCCGAGCAGGTTGCTTGCGAGCGCCATCCGGGAATCCAGCAAGGTGGCCCGCTCGACCGCCCATTGGAGAAAGGTGGCTGCCAGCGAAAAGCCGCACCAGGCGAGGAGATAACCGGCGGCGAACCAGCCGGTCGCGGCGAACGGCTTGCCCTGTGCTTTGCCCTGTCGGCCTACGCGGGCGTAGATCAGGATCATGGGCGCAGCCGAGGGGGCCATCATTCCGATCATCATCACCGCCCACATCAGGAGCACGTAGGCGAACTCGAACGTTCGCCACGGCTCGCTCGTCGGCAGCATGATTCCGATCCCGGCCGGGATCATGCGGAATCCGGTCATGTCCATGCCGCCCATGTCCATGTCGTGGGCGAGCCAGAGCACATAGGTCCATGCCAGCGCGACAATGAGGCCGATCGCGCCGCCGACGATCCAGCGATCGCGACGCAGCACGGTTTCAAGTGGGCTGTCCTTCATTTGCGATCGAAATTGGCGGCCCTGACGCAGGCCGGTATCGGAAGTTTACATCACGCCTGGTTCGACCAGCGGATCGGCGCATAGAGGCCGTTCCTGCCGGAATTATCCCAGCGCATGCCCTGATCGCTGAAGGTATTGCCGGGCGCGCCGACGGCCATCACCATGGCATCGGGGCTGACCGGATGGCCGATGTTCGCCCACATCTCCCCGCTCGGATGCATGGTTGGCAGGGGATCGACGGACATGTGCAGGATGCCGGGGATTTCCGCGGACCGCGTCTTGCCGTCGATCCGGAACGTGATCGGGACCTTGCGCACCCCCAGGTTCTTGCTGATCAGCGGCGCGAACGCGGCCATCGGACCGCCGGCAGCGCCGGTGAAGATCGCAGCCAGGGCCTCGGTCTGCTCATCACTGGCGCGCTCATCGATATAGGCGGCCACCGACCAATCTCCGTCTGCCATGACCCCAGGTGCGTGGAGGATCACGAGGACGTTGAGTCCATCGAGCTCGATCTCACCATAGCGTCCGCTTTCGATGTGGAAGATCAGCGGTACGTTGCAGAAGCCCTCGGTCGGTCGCGCGGTCAATGGAGGCGCCGCCGACACCAGACAGGGACACACGATGCTGCAACTGCAATTCTCGAAATAGTCACCGGAAAGGTGCCATGGGACATCCGCCATTGCTCGCTCCCGCTAGGCCGAACCCGATAGATGCTTTCGAATGAGCTACGTAGAGTTGAAAATTACGCCTCGCGACGAAGCCCCGCAATGGGGCTCGGCCGATCTACGGAAAAGTGCACCGATCAGTGGAACTGCACCTGAACTCTCAACGCGGCCGCCACTCGAGTGCCCCAAAGTCAATCTTCCCTTTGAAATCTCGGATATTTCTGCACTTGATCAGAACATGGCGCGAACCTACTGCGGTTCGATTCCGGCCGCTTTGATGATCCGTCCCCATTTGCCGATCTCGGCTTTCAGGAACGTCTCGAGAGCTTCCGGCGTCGCGCGCTCGGGCTCGACCGGCGCCATGCTGAGCTCGGCAAAGCGGCTGATCAGCGCGGGATCCTTCAGCGCCGTCTGCAGTGCGCCGACGAGATGATCGACGACGGGCTTGGGCGTGCCGCGCGGTGCGTAGAGGCCGTACCAGGTCGTGACATTGAACTCGGGAACGCCGGCTTCAGCCGAGGTCGGCACATCAGGCAGCGTCGCGACACGCGTCTTGCTGGTGATGGCATAGCCCTTGATCGTCTTCGACTGGATGTACGGCGTCGGCCCTGTCGCGGGATCGCAATAGACGTCGATATGGCCAGCGATGACGTCGTTCAGCGCCGGCCCGCCGCCCTTGTAGTAGATCGGGGTGAGCTTGGTATCCGTGGCGCTCATGAACATCAGGCCGCAGAGCTGCGAGGCCGAGCCGAGACCGACATTGCCGAAAGTGACCTTGTCACCGGCATTGCGGATGTGCGTGGCCAGCTCGCTGAGATCCTTGGCCGGAAAGTTCGGCCGCGCCACCAGGATCATCGGGACGTCGGTGACCAGCCCGATCGGGGCGAAGTCGCCGACCGGGTCGAACGGCAGCTTGGCATAGAGGGCAGGGGCGGTGGCCTGGCCGACATGCATCAGCAGCAGCGTGTAGCCATCCGCGGCCGCCTTGGCGACGCGGTTGGTGCCGAGCGTGCCGCCGGCGCCGACGACATTCTCGATGACGATGGACTGTTTCAGTGTCGCGCTCATGGCGCTGCCGAGGATACGCGCGATGACGTCGCCGGGACCGCCGGCGGAGAACGGCACGATGACCGTGACCGGGCGGGCGGGGTAGTCGTCCGCGATCGCCGCATCGCGAGGGCAGAGCAGGAGGAGCAGGATCAGCGATCGTACGAGAAACTTCATCGAACACTCCCTGGCGGCATTGTTCTAGTCGTCGGAAGGCGCCGCCTCCTTGGCTGCCGACGATTTTTCGATCATGTCGAGCGCGGCCACCGCGGCCGCATTGATGTGGTCGACGCAGCAACGCTCGGCGAGATCCGGATCGCCGTTCTGGATCGCACGCCAGATCGCAGTGACCTCGCGAAGGCTCTTGTTGATCCGCTTCGGCTGCGACATCGAGGTGATCCGCAGCAGCTGGATGCGATCGTGCAGCGGCTTGAGCATGCGCTCGATGAAGGCATTGCGGCAGCCGCCGATCAGTGCCGCGTAGAAATCGGTCTTGGCTTCGAGGCTGCCGACGAGATCCTGCTTGGCCGCGGCGGCCTTCAGCCGCGTCAGGGCGTCGCCGATCCGGCGCGCGACCTCGGGGTCGTGAAGCCTGGCGCATTCGCGGCCGGCGAAGCCCTCAAGCACCGCGCGTGCCGCGTAGAGCTGCCGGGCCTCTTCGAGGCTGATCGTGGACACCACGGGGCCGCGGTGCGGAACCGTATTGACCAGCCCGTCGGCTTCGAGCGCACGCAGCGCTTCGCGGATCGAGGGGCGGCTGACGCCCATCATCTCGCAAAGCTCGCGCTCGACCAGGCGCTGGCCCGGTTTCAGCGTCCCCGACATGATCGCCTCACGCAGCTTCTGCGCCACCATCGCCCGGACGGTCGGGACGTCCTCGATGCGGAGTGTCGACTGCAATTCGCGGCGTCTTTCCATGTCCGGGTCCTGTTCGGGAAAACTCAGTACCGGTTTACAGGCAGAATCATTATTTCGGCAATTTGTACGTGGGCGGGCTGGTCGAGGGCGAAGACAATGGAGCGGGCGATATCGGCCGGATCGAGCGCCATCCTGAACTGGTCGAAATAGTCCTTTTCCTTCTGCGTATCGCCGCGGTAGCGGGTCAGGATGATATTGGTCCGGGTCAGACCGGGCTGCAGCTCGGTGACCCGGATCGCGGTTTCCGCCAGCTCGCCCCGGAGGGTCTCGGTGAACATGTGCACGCCCGCCTTGCTGGTGCTGTACGCCGCCATGTCGGGCACGATCCGCACCGCGTTGATGGAGCTGATGTTGACGACATGGCCGGCGTTGCGCTGGACCATGCCGGGAAGAATCGCGCGCGTGACGCGCATCAGGCCGATCAGATTGGTCTGGATGATGTTGGACCAGTCGTCCGCAGAACCGATGTCGAAGCGCGTCCGGCCGCCGATGTCATGGCCGGCATTGTTGATAAGAATTTCGATCGGCTTGAAGTGGGCGGGAATGGCGTTCGGCAGGGCATCCACAGCCTTGGCGTCGCTGATGTCGAGTTGGATCGGAAATACCGCGTCGCCGCACGTTGCCGCGAATTCCTGCAGCGCCTTGGCGTCGCGATCGACCAGCACGACGCGGCGGCCGCTGTCGAGCAGCGCCTTGGTGATGGCCCGTCCCATACCGCCGGCGGCACCGGTCAGCACGACGGTTTGTCCCGATTGTTCAGTCATCGCAGCACTCCCATTCCAGTTCTCATGCAACCGACCAACCGCCGTCGATCGGCAGGCTGGCGCCGGTGATGTCGTTTGCGGCCGGACCGCAGAGGAAGACGACCATGGCGGCGACCGCATCCATTTCGATGAAGCGCTGCGTCGGCTGGCGCTCGCCGAGATAGTCGCGGGTGACGTCGTCGACCGGACGATTGCTGCTCGAAGCCATCGTCGCGATCTTGTTGAGGATGGCCGGCGTCGGCAGCGTGCCGGGGCAGAGCGTGTTGCAGGTGATGCCGCTGCGCGCCGTCTCGATGGCCACCGCGCGGGTCATGCCTGCGATCGCTGTCTTGGTGGTGACGTAGTCGATGCGGTCCTCGACCGCGCGGCTTGAATAGATCGAGCCCATATTGATGATCCGGCCCCAGCCGCGCTGCTTCATCGCCGGCAGCGCCAGGCGGATGAGGTGAAACGGCGCCGACAAATTGACGGCGAGGGCCTGGTCCCAGCGCTCGGGCGGAAACCGGTCGATGGCAGAGAAATGCCGCACGACGGCGTTGTTGACGAGGATGTCGATGGCGCCGCAGCGATCGAGCAGGTCCGCCATCATGGGCTCGATCGCCTCGCGCCGGGACAGATCGGCGCCGGCTGCGATGACCTCGACGCCGAAGCGGGCGCGCAGATCATCTGCGGCCTGTTTCGGCTGAGCGAGGTCGTGAAGGACGATATTGGCGCCCGCGCCGGCAAGGCCTTCCGCGACGGCGAAGCCGAGGCCCGCGGTCGCACCGGTCACGAGTGCCCATTTGTCCTTCATCGCAGCCACGCTCCGCTACGTCTTGTCGAGCTCGGCGAAGACTTCCTTCGCGTTCCGGAACGCATCGACGCCAGCCGGCACGCCGCAATAGATCGCGACCTGCATGAAGACCTCACGGATCTCCTCCTTGGTCGCGCCATTGGCGAGCGCGCCACGGACATGCGTCTTCAGCTCATGCGGGCGATTGAGCGCGCAGAGCATTGCGAGGTTGAGGAAGCTGCGGGTCTTGCGGGTGAGACCCTCGCGGCCCCAGACGTAACCCCAGCAATATTCGGTGGTGAGGTCCTGCATCGGCCGGTTGAACTCGTCGGCGGATGCGATCGCCTTGTCGACGAATTCGTTGCCGAGCACGCTCTTGCGGATTTCGAGGCCGCGGTCGTAGGTCGCCTTGTCCATTGTGGTCTCCGTTTCTTGGTTTGGCGTTGTCAGCTCTTAGGTCAGCTCTTGGGCCAGAACGGTTTTGCCAGGGCGAGTTCGGGCGGGAACACCGTGACTGGAATGCCGGCTTGCCACTGCACGATGGTCATGCCCGCGCCAACGCGGCGGCCTTTCTCGTCGAACTTGATCTCGCCCAGCGGGTAATATTTCGAGGGGCCGCCATCCATGGTGCGCAGCGCTTCGCCGACGGCGACGCGATCGGCCTTGCCGGCCTTCTCCAGCGCGTCCTTGATCACCCACATGTCGCCATAGGTGGAGATCGCGTTCTGCGTCATCCACGGCTCCTTGTAGCGGGTCTTCAACTCGGCAATCAGCGCCTCATGCCCCTTGGCGCCCCAGCTGGCGACGCAGGTCAACACGCCCTGGAGCAGCTCGGGGCTGACGGTCTGCAGCATGTCGGGCTCGGCGATCGCGATGCCGAACGAGATCGTCGGCACCTTGCCCTGGCCGAGGCCGAACTCGTTCATCTTCTCGAGCAGCAGCTTTGCGTCCGAGATCACGGTCGGCAGGAAGAACAGTAAATCGGGCTTGGCCGAACGGATCTTCTGCACCAGCGATGTCGCATCCGCCAGCGGCGGCGTGAACGTCTCGTCGACGATCAGCTGCAGCTGGTTCTCCGCCAGCAGGCCGTCGCGCATCGCCTTGGCCGAGGCGATCGAGGCTCCCGTGTTATCGGTGAGGATCGCGACCGTCTTCGGTCGCTTGCTGGAAGCCGTCTCCGCCAGCTTGATGAGCTGGGGCAACGCTTGCCGTGCCTGCGACCCCGCGGTGGCCGCGGTCTGGAACACGTATTTGAATCCGCGCTCGGTGATCAGGTCGGAGTAGGAGAGGGTGAGCATGGGCAGGTTGGCGCGCTCGGTCACCTCGGTCACGGCGAGGGTGAACGAGGACAGATAGGCGCCGCTGGCCGCGACCAGATCGGTCTCCTGCGCCACCATGCGCTGTGCCGCGTTCTTGGCCTTCTCGGTGGTGTCGCCGGAATCCAGCACCACGAGCTTCAGCTTGGCGCCGCCGAGCGCCTTGACGCCGCCTTGCGCGTTGATGTGGTCGATCGCCATCTCGGCGCCTTCGCGCATCACCGTTCCCGGGCGGGCATAGAGTCCCGAGATCGGCACCAGCAGGCCGACCTTCACTTCAGAAGGTTGCTGCGCCCAGCCGGCGCGGGACGCGATCAGCGTGCCGGAGGCGCCGGCCAGCAGCGTTCGCCGCGATATCGTGATCTTGCTCTTGGCAGTCATGACAATTCTCCTCCCTGAAAAATTGCGCGACGTTGTCAGGATTTCTTCGGCCAGAACGGCTGCGCCTGCGCGAGCTCGGGCGGATAAACGGTGACAGGCACGCCCGATTGCCATTGCACGATGACGACGCCGGCGCCGACCCGGCGGCCCTTCTCGTCGAATTTGAGCTGACCGCCCGGATAATATTTCGAGGGACCGGCATCCATGGTGCGGAAGGCCTGCGCGACCGCGTTGCGGTCGGCCTTGCCGGCCTTCTCCAGGGCTTCCTTCATCAGCCACATGTCGCCATAGGTCGAGATGACGTTCTGCGTCATCCAGGGCTCCTTGTATTTGGTCTTGAGCTCGGCGATCAGCGCCTCGTGGCCCTTCGAGCCCCAATTGGCGACGATGGTCATGATGCCTTGCACCGTCTCCGGGCTGACGCTCTGCAGCATGTCGGGCTCGGCGATGGTGATGCTGAAGGACACGGTCGGGATCTTGCCCTGGCCGAGGCCGAACTCGCTGATCTTCTCGAGGCCCAGCTTGGCGTCCGACACCGCATTTGGCATGAACAGCAGCAGATCGGGCTTGGCCGAACGAACCTTCTGGATCAGCGGCGTCGCATCCGACAGCGGCGGGGTCCAGACTTCCTCGACGACGAGCTGGAGGCCCTCCTGCGCGAACAGCCGCTCCTTGAGAGCCTTGGCGGTTGCCACCGACGTCGCGGTGTTGTCCATCAACATCGCCACGGTCTTCGGCTTCTTGCCCGAGGCGTTCTCGGCGAGCTTCATCAGCGTCGGCAGGCCGAGCTCGGACTGGCGGCTCGCGGTCGCGGCGGTCTGGAAGATGTATTTGAAGCCGCGGTCAGTCAGCAGGTCCGAATAGGACAGCGTCAGCACCGGCAGTTCGGCGCGCTCGGTCACCTCGGTGACGGCCAACGTGAAGGAGGACAGATAGGAGCCGGTGGCGGCGACCAGATCAGGCTCCTGCGCCACCATGCGCTGCGCCGCGTTCTTGGCTTTTTCTGTGGTATCGCCGCAGTCGATCACGACCAGCTTCAGCTTAGCGCCGCCGAGCGCCTTGATGCCGCCCTGCGCGTTGATGTGCTCGATGCCCATCTCGGCGCCCATCTTCATCACCTGGCCGGGGCGGGTGTAGATGCCCGACAGCGGCACGATCAGTCCGACCTTGATCTCGCCAGGTGCCTGCGCGCGCGCTACACCGGCGAGGCCGACGGCCGCGGCGCCGGAGAGCACGGTGCGGCGCGTGAGGCCCGTCGATATTTTACTCTTCGATGTCTTGTCCATTTTGTTTGCTCCCTGGTCCCTGTTTTTTTATCGTCGTCACATGCCGAGATAGGCCTTCCGCACGCGGTCGTCGGCGCGCAGCGTGGCGTTGTTGCCTTCGAGCACGACGTGTCCGGCTTCGAGGACATAGCCGTGATCGGCGGATTCCAGCGCTTCCGCGACCCGCTGCTCGACCAGCAGCATGGTCAGCCCGGACTGGCGCCGGATCTCGATCAGCCGCTCGAAGATGAAGTCCGCAGTCGAGGGCGCCAGCCCCATTGAGGGCTCGTCCAGCATCAGAAGCTTCGGGGAGGAGGCGAGGCCGCGGCCGATCGCGAGCATCTGCTGCTGGCCGCCGGACATCGTGCCCGCGAATTGATCGCGGCGCTCCTTCAGCACCGGCAGCCATTCGAAGATGCGTTCGATATTGGCCTGCCAGTCCCGCCGGCCGCTTTCGGTCATCGCGCCCATCTCCAGATTCTCCATCACGGTCAGTGACGGGAAGACCTGGCGTCCCTCCGGGACGTGGGCGATGCCGAGATGGGCGCGCTGTGGCGGCGGCACCGCGAGCAGATCGACGCCGTCGAACGTGATCGCGCCGCCGCTCGGCTTGACGATGCCGGAGATCGTCTTGAACAGCGTGGTCTTGCCGGCGCCGTTGGGTCCGACGATCGCGACGAACTGGCCCGCGCCGACATTGATCGAGACGTCGTTCAGGACGGGCTTGGCCGAATAGCCCGCGCTCAATCGCTCAATTCGCAGCATGGCCCACCCATTTCTTGCCGAGATAGGCCTCGATCACGCGGTTGTCGCGCGTCACCACTTCCGGCAGGCCTTCGGTGATGACGGCGCCGTGGTCGAGCACGAGGAATCTGTCGACCAGCCGGACCATCGCCTGCATGGTGTGCTCGATGATCGCGATGGTCATGCCGTCGCGCGCGAGCTGCTGGATCACGGCGACGACCTCGTCGGCCTCGCCGTGGCCGAGGCCCGCGAGCGTCTCGTCGAGCAGCAGGATGCGCGGCTGGCCGGCGATCGCGCGGGCGAGCTCCATCAGCCGCAGCTCCTTGGTCGAGAGCTCTCCGGCGACGCGGTCGGCGACGGCAGAGAGTCCGACGCGGGCGACCGCGTCGGCGGCCATCTTGCGCGCCTCATCGTCGGTGCGGGCGCGCACATAGGCGCCGACCACGACATTGTCGAGGATCGACATGCGCAGGAACGGCCGCATCACCTGGAAGGTGCGGCCGATGCCGGCCTCGCAGATCACGTGCGGCCGCTGGCCCGACATGTTGCGGCCGTCGATCAGCACCTCGCCCTGGCTCGGCTTGAGGAAGCCGTTGAGGAGATTGAACAGCGTGGTCTTGCCGGCGCCGTTGGGCCCGATGATGCCGAGAATCTCGTTCTTGTGCAGCCTGAAGCTGACGTCCTGCACGGCCTTGAGGCCGCCGAAGGAGCGCGAGAGGTTCTTCACTTCGAGCACGACCTCGCCGGTGGCGGCACGCTGTCGCGCAGCCGGCTTCAGGGCCGTCACGTTGGCAGCTGCTGCTTCCGGTGTATCACTGACCGCCGCCTTGGATGCGGTGCGCTTGCGCAGGAGGTCGCGCAGCTTCCAGAACAGGCCTTCCGGCGCGAGCAGGATGACGCAGACGATGGCGATGCCGAAGATGACGCCCTGAATGCCGGGGATGCGCGCGCCGGCTTCGGCGTGCAGGATCTCGGCGAGCGGGATCAGGATCACCGAGCCGATCACCGGGCCCCAGACCGTGCCGACGCCGCCGAACATCGCGACCGTCAGCGCCTGCGCGGACACCAGCATGCCGAACACCGATGCCGGGGTCACGACCAGCAGCACCTGCGCGTAGAACCCGCCGATGGCGGCGGCGATCGCCCCGCTCAGCGTGATCGCGCGCAGCTTCCAGGCCAGCGTGTTGATGCCGGCGGCTTCGGCCGCAGCCTCATTCTGCTTGATCGCGAGCAGCGCCATGCCGAAGCGGGATCGCTCGATCACCTGTGTCAGAACGATGGTGGCGAGCATGAGCGCCAGCCCAAGCAGCGTGTAGAGGTGCGGATCGGCGAACTGCATGTAGGCGATCGGCGCCTCGCGCTTGATCGGAAGCGTCACCTCCTGGAAGCCGAGCCATTCGAACACGTAGAGAATGGCGAGCGGGTAGGCGAGCATTGCCAAGGCGAAGTAGTGGCCCTGCAGGCGGAAGGTCGGAAAACCGATCAGGAGCCCGGCGATGCCGCCGAGCATGGCGGCGACCGGGATGAGCAGCCAGGGCGAGATGTCGAAATAGATCTGGCCGAGCGCGGTCGCGTAAGCGCCGATCCCGAAGAAGGCGGCATGGCCGAACGAGATCAGGCCGGTGTAGCCGCTGAGCAGGTTCCACGACAGCCCGAACACCGCCCACACCGGGACCAGCGTCAGGATCAGCTGATAGTAGGAGTTAGTGACGCCGAGCGACACGACCGCATAGGCGAGCGTGAAGAGCAGGGGAGGCAGACAGGAGCGCATCCGCAGCATGGTCACGTCCTCTCGACCATGCGCCCGAAGAAGCCCTGCGGACGGAAGAAGATGATGAGGAGGAAGACGGCGAAGATCGCGGCGTTCTGCAATTGCGTCGGCAGGATGAGCGTCGACATCTGCTGCACGAGGCCGATCGTCATGCCACCCCAGAACGCGCCGATGATGCTGCCCATGCCGCCGAGCACGACGCCGGCATACATGACGATGACGTATTCAAGACCGACGAAGGGGTGGAACGGGTAGTTGGTGGCGAGCAGGCCGCCGGCGATCGCGGTGATGCCGCAGCCGAGCGCGAAGGCGGTGCGATGCGCGCGGTCGACGTCGATGCCCATATAGGTCGCAGCCGTCGGATTGTCCGCGGCGGCGCGGAGCGACTTGCCGATCCGCGTGCGCGTGATCAGCAGCGACAGAAAGACCATGATCGCCAGCGAGACGATCATATCGATGCTGCGAGCCTTGTTGAGGAAGATGCTCATGTCGAAGAAGGGCCCGAGCTCCCAGGCCGAGCTCGACAGCGGCGTGCGGATCGAGGCCAGCACGGAGCCGAACACGATGAGGCCGCCGTTCTGCAGGATCAGCGCGATGCCGAGCGTGAGGATGAGCTGGGCGTAATGGCCTTCGCCTTCGAGCGAGGCGGTGCGCGTGCCTGACACGTGCGAGATCAGCGCCCGATGCACGAAATAGCCGAACAGTGCGAGCACCGGCCCGGCCAGCAGGATGGCGACGAACGGCCCGACGGCATTGCCGAACAATGTCTGGATGCCGGCGGCGGTGAAGAGATAGAAGGCGGTGTACATGCCGAGCATCATGAAATCGCCATGGGCGAAGTTGATGACGCGCATGACGCCGAAGATCAGGCCGAGCCCGACGCACATCAGGCCGTAGACGGCGCCGATCAAAAGCCCCGCGGCGAGCGCTTGCAGGAATCCTTCCATCAGCCCCGCCTCCGCGCCGCTGACAATTCCAAGCTGGTCTCGAGATCGACCATGTTTCCCCCGTACTCTCCGGCACTTCTCATGATGCCGATCGTAAAGCCCGTTCCGTTGCGTTCAGGCGGCACTGCGCGGCGATGTCGCCTGCATTGCCGAGCTGCTCGCAATCGTCGATGAGTTGCTCGAGCCGATGCGCGCGGTCCTCACCGAGGACTCCCGCTGCCGAGCTGCGAAAGCGTGCGCGAATATCCGCAGGTGTCGCGGCAATGACGTCGGGCAGAGCGTGCCGGATGGTCCGGCCGTCGCGCAGCTGCACCGACACTTCCGCACCCTGCTTGCCGGGGAAGGCGGCGGTGAAGCCGGCTTCCGCCTTGAGCTCGGTCACCGAGATCAGGCGGATGATGTCGGCATCGTCGAGCTCGGCGTAATTGTCTTCCTCGATCTCGCCCCGCGCCAGCGTCGCCGCGACGCTGAAGGGAATGCTCATCTTGGCCTGAAGCGCATTGCGGTAGGGACCTATGGAGTCGCAGCCGGGATAGCGAACCGCGGCATCCGGCGCGCGAATGACGACCCGGTCGATCTCCTCCGCGCTGGCGAGTTCGTGCGAAACGCGTAGCGCTGCTTGCGCGGCGGTCTGCGCGAAATTGCAGGCCGGCACCGGCTTGTTGTAGACGGCCATGATCTCGCACTCCCCATTGGGAAACAGCGCGATGCTGTCCGGCGCGGCCTGGCGGCGATAAGCGGCGAACAGGCCGGCTTCACCCTCCAGTATGGTTTCCGAGCCGAAGGCGCCGGCTGCGGCCAGGCCAATTGCCTTGATCGCATTGCTGGCTGCAAAGCCCGGATGGAAATACATGTCGGAGCCACCGGCATGCGGCCACTCGTTGAGCCCGCTGGAGGTATTGGCCGCGATCGCGATCGCGCTGGTGGCCTGGTCCTCGGAAAGGCCGCGTGCAAAACTTCCCGCGAGCGCGGCGCCCAAGGGGGCCACGAGGCCGGTCGGGCGATAGAGGCGTGCGAGGTCCGAGGTCAGCAGCGCGCGGCCGATCCTTGCGCCGATCTCATAGCCGATGATGGCTGCCGTCAGCAGTCCGGCGCCGTGCAGCGGCGTTTGTTCGGACAGCGCGAGAAGGGCCGGCCAGATCACCACGCCGTGGTGCGCGATGCTGGCCGCATGCATGTCTTCGCGCACGAGACCGTGCCCCATCACCGCATTGGCGAAAGCTGCGTCGGCTGGCGAGGAGAGTTGCGACGTCCCGATGATCGTTGCGCTGTCGCCGGCTTGCGCGATCGCAATCGCCTGGCGGCTCCAGGGATGATGGCCCGCCTCGAAGGCGCAGGACAGGAAGTCGAGCAGGCAGAGTTTTGCTTTGGCGATGACGTCCGGCCCGAAATCTCCGAGATCCCGCGCGAGCACGCTCCGCGCCATCTGGCGCGCGAGCGGCATCTTGCCTGATCTTGACGGGCCGGTCGTCATCGCCGGTCGTTCTCCCTGAAAGGTTTGCGCGATCAGCCGCGCATCTCGACGCCGGCCCACTCCTCGAGCACCTTGGCGATCGAGGTGAAGTCGGATGAGGCGCCGTATTTGGCATTGGTGATCGCCAGCATCTGCCGCACCACCGCGCCGCAGACCATCGGCACGCCCATCGCCTCGGCCTCGTCCACGCAAAGACGGACGTCCTTGTAGGAGAGGCCGGTGGCGAAGCCGAAATCGAAGGTGCCGGGCAGCACCGCGCGGGGGAATTTGTCTTCGGAGGCGCTGTTGCGGCCGCTGCTGGCGTTGATGATGTCGATCAGCACTTTTGCGTTGACGCCGCCCTTGACGCCCATCGCGACGGCTTCCGAGGTGATGACGAGTGCGGCTGCTGCCATCAGATTGTTGGCGAGCTTGGCGGTCTGCGCCACGCCTGGCTTGTCGCCGGTGTAGAACAGCTTGCCGAAGTTCTTCAGGATCGGCTGCACGGTGTCGTAGGTCGCCTGCGGGCAGGACACCATCACCGCCAGCGTGCCGTTGACGGCGCCCTTGATGCCGCCGCTCACGGGCGCATCCACCAGCGTCATCCCCTTGGCCTTCAGGCCTTCGGCAACGAACTTCGCTGCGCCGGGCCCAGACGTCGAGAGATCGATGACGATCTTCGTACGGTTGCCGCTGCTGATGCCGTCCTGGCCGAGCGCAACGGCCTTGACGATGTCGGGCGTCGGCAGGCTGGCGAGCACGATGTCGGAGCGTGAAGCGACGTCGGCCGGCGAACTGGCGAGCAGTGCGCCGCGCTTGACCAGCGGCTGAGTCGCCTCGACCTGCGTGTCATAGACGACGAGCGAATAGCCCGCGTCCATCAATCGTCCCGCCATCGGGCCGCCCATGCGGCCCGTGCCGATTACGCCGAGAATCTCTCCCGCCATCGTCTACTCCCTGTCGCGCGATCCCGTGACGGGTGCGCCTTCTTCATCTCGTTGGGTCGAACGCGTTCGCCGGCCGGCCGTCTCGGCCGCCGTCGTCGTGGCAGCGGGGGATCCCGCGCCAACGGCCGGATTGTTATGATTGTCAGACAAGCTGTCAAGCATAACATTTAGGGTCGACAGTTTGCCGCGGATCGGCATAAGGTTCGGGAAAACGAGGAAGACGCTCCGCGTGCCGCAAGTCCCAATTCCGAGTGTGAGCAAGACGCTCGCCGATTTCGTCGCTGCTTCGTCCTGGGCGGAGGTGGAGGCGCAGAGCTCTGAGGCGCGTCGATCGATTCTCAATTTCTTCGCGACGGCGCTCGGCTCCGCGCGCGATCCCGTCGTCATGGCGGCGATGCGCACGCTGTCGCCGTTCAGCGGGGCCGCGACATCGACGGTCATCGGTCACTCGCAGCCGATGGATGCGTTGTGTGCGTCATTTCTCAATGCCATCTCGGCCAATTTGCTCGACTTCGACGACACCCATCCCGAGACGATCATTCATCCCGCCGCGCCGGTTGCTGCGCCGATATTGGCGCTTTCGGAGATGCGCAAGCTGTCGGGCCGGGAGGTGTTGACCGCGTTCATTCTCGGCGTGGATGTGGAATGCCGCATCGGCAATTCAGTCTCGCCGCGCCACTACGCACGCGGCTGGCACATCACCTCGACCTGTGGGATTTTTGGCGCAGCGGCGGCTTGCGCGAAACTGCTGGGCTTGCCCGCGGAGGGGATTGCGAATGCAATCGGGCTCGCGGCGAGCCAGTCGGCGGGCAATGTCGAGAACCTGCCCAGCGCGGCCAAGAATGTCAGCGTCGGCAACGCGGCGCGGAACGGATTGTTTGCAGCACTGCTTGCGCAGCAGGGCTATGAAGCGGCGCCCCGCGCCATCGAAGGCCCGCTCGGCTGGGCGCGTACGATGGGGGACGAGCCCGATATTGCTCGCCTGCTCGATGGTCTCGGCAAGACCTGGGAGATCGCGAAGAACACCTACAAGCCTTATCCCGCCGGCATCGTCTTTCACGCGGTGATCGACGCCTGCCTCTCATTGCGCGAGCGCATCGCTGGACGCGTCGACCAGATCGAGTTGGTGATTGTGCAGGGCTCGGCGCTGCTGCTTGCCCGCGGCGATCGCCCGGTCAACAACGAGCGCGATGCGCGCGTCAGCATCCATCATTGCGTGGCGTGCGGATTATTGCTCGGCACGGCCGGGGTGGCCGAATTCGCGCGTGAGACGGTGGTCCGGCCCGATATCGCGCAGCTGCGGCAGAAGGTGAGGGCGGAGCTGGACAGCGAGATCCCCGATGGTGCCGCGCGCGTGACGTTGCGCTTTTCGTCCGGTGAGGTCCTCACCGAGACCGTCATTTCGCCGCGTGGCAGTCTTGCTGCGCCGCTCACAGATCGCGACCTCGAGGCCAAGCTGCGCGAGGCCGTGCGGACCGGCCGAAGCGACTGGGATGCGGACCGTGTCATCGACGCAGTCTGGCGGCTCGATTCGGTCGACGACGTCGGCAATCTCCTGCAATCGCTGCGACCGGCATCGCGCTAATCAACTTCCAACTCAACTCTCTCAAGACCTGAAAGGGACGATCATGAGCAAGACCGAACTGTTCGAAAAAGGCCTCAAGGTTCGCAAGGAGGTGCTCGGCGAGGACTACGTCAACAAGTCGATTGCCGGGGCCGACGAGTTCACGCGCACCATGGCGGAATGGTCGACCGAATTCTGCTGGGGTGCCTTGTGGACGCGGCCCGGCGTCGACCGGCGCACGCGCTCGATCGTCAATCTGGCGATGCTCGGCGCGCTGAACCGGCCGCATGAGCTGAAGCTGCACGTCAAGGGCGCCCTGAAGAACGGGCTGACCAAGGAGGAGATCAAGGAGATCCTGCTCCAGGTCGCGGTCTATTGCGGCGTTCCCGCCGGCATCGACGCCTTCCGCAATGCGCGCGAGGCCTTCAATGAGGTCGACGCGGCCGGTTCCTGAGCGAATCCCATGGCTGACCCGGACTACGAGCTCTTCGCCATCCGCTACGCAACGCGGGATGCGCAGCGGAGCGAGCACTTCATCGGCGGCGACCCGCATGACGGGCCGATGCCGATGGACTATTTCATGTGGCTGGCGCGGGGAGGCGGGCGCAGCTTCGTCATCGACACCGGCTTCAACGCGGAAGTGGCCAGGCAGCGCAGGCGGAATTTCCTGCGCTGCCCGGTCGAGACGCTTGCCGCGTTCGATATCGACCCTGCCGACGTCGGGGATGTGATCCTCACGCATCTGCACTACGACCACGTCGGTAATTTCGACCGGTTTCCGAACGCGCGATTTCATCTGCAGGAGCGCGAGCTCGCCTACGCCACCGGGCGCTATATGCAATATCCGCGACTGTCGCATTCGTTCGAGGTCGAGGACGTCTGCGGGATCGTGCGGCTGAATTACGCACGTCGGGTGCTGTTCTACGACGGCGATGCCGAGATTGCGCCCGGGCTGACGGTGCATGCGGCCGGCGGCCATTCCGCCGGTCTTCAATTCGTCCGCGTCAACACACGCCGCGGCCCTGTCGTGCTCGCCTCCGACGTCAGTCATTTCTACGAGAACATGACCAGCGAGCGTCCGTTCACGACGGCGTTTCATGTCGGCGACATGCTTGTCGGCTTCGACAAGCTGCGCGTCGCGGCGCCCAGCGCGGACCACATCGTCCCCGGCCATGATCCGCTCGTCATGAAGCTCTACCCGGCGCCAAGGCCGGAGCTGAATGGGATTGCGGTTCGCCTCGACGTGGCGCCGACCGCAACGCCGGCGTAATCGCGTAGCGGGTTCCAGGTCTGCCTCTGCACTGCGGCGGTTCGGAACCAAAGCCTTCGCCTTCGCATTCGCAATGGATCGCCGAATGCGCTTGACGGTGGAGGACGATGAGGGACAGCACGTCGGAAGTGGCCGAGGTCAGGGAGGCCGTTCACCTCTGCATCGACATGCAGAACATTTTCGCCCCCGGCGGTCTGTGGGCGACGCCATGGATGGAGCGGGTCCTGCCGGCGATCGTCTCGATCGTCGCGCGCCACCAGGCCAGAACCATCTTCACGCGCTTCATCACGCCGCAGGATCCGGAAGATCGTCCCGGCCAGTGGCAGAGCTATTTTCATCGCTGGAGCCAGGCAACGCGCAAGCATCTGCCGCCATCCGCGCTCGAGCTGGTGCCCGCGCTGAGCAAGTTCGTTCCGCCGGCTGCCATGATCGACAAGCCGGCCTATTCGGCGTTCAGCAATCCCGCCCTCGCGGGCCGGCTGATCGACAAGAACGTCGGCACGGTCGTGATCACGGGCGCTGAGACGGATGTCTGCGTGCTCTCGACGGTCCTGAGCGCGGTCGATCTCGGCTTCAGGGTCGTCATCGTCGAGGATGCCTTGTGCAGCTCATCCGACGTCGGGCACGACGCGCTCATGACGATGTACCGCACCCGCTTTCACGGCCAGGTTGACCTGGTGACAACGGAAGAACTGGCCGAGTTCTGGCGGGAGTAGGAGGCGATCCGCTCAATTGACGTTGTCGGCGAGCATGTTGCGGACGGCCGTGGCGACCGCCGAAATGCCGCTCGCATCGTGCATCAGCGCGATCTCGCCCTGCTGGGCGTGGCGAATGGCATGCGCCATGATGCGGAGGCGCGGGTCTCCGCTACTCCGCCACATCCGGTCGGCCATCCTGACCGCGCCCATGTGATGCTTGCTCATGGTCTCGACGAACACCGCGTCGAACCGGTCCGCCGGCGCGGCCTTGACCTGTCGCATCTCGGCCTGAGTCAGGAAGCCCGGCATGGCGGCACGCTCTTCGGTGCTGCAGTCGGGCATCTCCGTGTCGAACCAGCTCAGCCACCAGTTCTCGAAGATCCGGCTCTCGCCGGCCTGGCTCGCGACCATCAGCATCGCGAGCTTGCGCAGATGCGGGTCCTGGGCGCGCTCCACGGCGATCCGGGCCAGCTCGATGCCCTGGGCATGATGCGCCGTCATGTGACGGATATAGGTCTGGTCCGCATCCCTGTCGCGCCCCATCCACGGCGGCTCGTAGCCGTGGCTGCCGAACAACGCGATCGCGCCTAACAGCGCCACCACGACCAGCGCACCGGTGATCCAGGCATTGGTGAAGCGGATGTCGCGCCCGGCTGCAGCGCCGCGTCTCCAGCGCAACCGGGCGAACAGGGGATACGTCAGGGCCGAGGTGCCATGAACGAGCAGGCCGATCCAATAGGGCTGCTGCAGCGTGAACAGCGGCTGCCAGAACGGAAACAGCGGCACCAGCACGAACCATTCCGTGGCCGACGAGAATGCGGCCCAGGGCAGCGCGAGCAGCAGGATGGTCGCCGGCCGCAACTCGGCGGTCCAGCGTCCGAGCACACCGAAGAACACCAGCGCCCAGGAAAAATCCGCCCATTGATGAAAGGCGATCCCGGTGAGGACCGCACTCCATGACGGCTCCGCGCTGATCGCCCAGTCGCGCGCGGGAATGGCGGCGACCGTCATCCAGTCGACCGCGGCATCGCGGCCGATCCGGGCGGCGAACAGCTGGCTGACGATGGTGGAGAAAGTGCTGCTGATCAGGCCGAACTCGGCGGCGGCAATCCAGCGCGAACGTCGTCGTCTCCCCGTGACCCGCGACAGGCCTTCGTCAGTGCGCCGCGCTGCGTTGGCAAGTGCTGGTCGCGGCTCTGCGTTCACGTCAGCTGCTTGAGCTTCTTCAGCGGGTTGAGCTCACTCGGCTTGTCCCGTTTGTCGCGGCCGCGCTCGGCCTCGGCCTTGCCGTCATCGTGCAGATCCTGGTCGCCGATGATCTCGCCGACGGCTTGCCTGGTCTTGCCGACGATGCGTTGCTGGAGTCCCTTTGTGTTGCCCATGGCTTGTCTCCAAATGGCTGTCTCCAAGGTGACCTGCCTCCCAGACCCACGCCGCTAACCCCGGCGCCTGAAGGGGCGGTGAGCGCCGGGGTTGCGGTTTCGTGCAGTCTGCCTCCGGCAGGGGGGACGTCGGAGGCGTTGATCAGACTCTCTGCCGCGCGGATGGTTCCTCGCGGCCTTCAGCGCGGATCGAGCGCGATGATCACGCCTTCATTGCCCCGGAGCAGGATGGAAGCATCCGGCAACGCCACGGGCGGCCGGTCGAGATGCGTCGACATCAGCAGGCGGCCGCGGCCCATCCAGTGCCATTTGCGCGGCTCGGCGGCGATGTTGAGCGCGACCAGAAATTCGTTGCGCCCGTCGGTCCGCTTGTAGGCGAGAACGTCGTTCTGCGCGCGCAGCGGCTCATGACCGCCGTGATGCAGGCCCGCATGCTCGCGCCGCAGCGTGATCAGCGCGCGAAACAGCGCCAGGATCGAATGCTCGTCGCGCCGCTGCCCGGCAACATTGGCCGCGCCATCCGGGGGGCTCCAGCGGCAGCCACGGACGGCCCGTGGTGAAGCCGCCGTCGGGGCTGTCGTCCCATCGCATCGGTGCGCGCTCGGGATCGCGGCAGAGGCCATATCCCGGCACCAGCCTCTCGAAAGGATCATGGACGCGGTCGGGTGGAATGGGCACGCGCTTGCGGCCGATCTCGTCGCCCATGAAGAGGAACGGCGTTCCCCGCAGCGTCATCAGCAGCATCGCCAGCACGCGCATTTGCGCTTCGCCGATCTTGCTCGCGACCCGCTGCTTGTCGTGGCCGCCGATCACCCAGACCGGCCAGGCATGCGCGGGCAGGGCGTTGAAATAGGCGTCGATCGTTGCCTGCAGCGAGAGAGCGTCCCATTGCGAGTCGAGCAGGGCGAAACTGAGCGGCAGATGCAGGCGCGGCTTGTCGTTACCGTAGAAATGGCCGATGCGGTCGGTCTTGCCTTGGACTTCGCCGCAGAGCATGCGTCCCCGATAGCCGTCGATCACCTCGCGGATGAATTCGATACAATCCATCGTCTCCGGCCGGTCGTCGGTGAAGACGGGCGTCTGGCGCTGTGGCGGCGGCTTGCTCCCGGCCGCCGGATTGGGCGGGTTGTCGCGCAAGAGTTCGTCCTTGATCAGGACCGCGCTGGCATCGACGCGAAAGCCGTCGACGCCGCGGTCGAGCCAGAACCGCATCACGCCCGCGATCGCGCCTCGCACCTGCGGATTGCGCCAGTTGAGGTCGGGCTGCTCGACCAGGAAGGAATGATAATAGTATTGCCGCCGCGCCTCGCACCATTCCCAGCCGCTGCCGCCGAAGCGGCTCAGCCAGTTGTTGGGCGGCCCGCCGTTCTCGGCCGCATCGGCCCAGATGTACCAGTCGGCCTTGGCGCTGGCGGGCGAGCTGGAGCTCTCGACGAACCATTCGTGATCATCGGCGGTGTGATTGGGGACGAGGTCGAGGATGAGCCGGATGCCTTCGGCGTGCAGAGCTTCGAGCAGCCGGTCGAAATCCTCGAGGCTGCCGAAGGCAGGATCGATCGCGCAATAGTCGGAGATGTCGTAGCCGAGGTCGCGGAACGGGCTCTTGTAGATCGGCGTCAGCCAGACTGCGTCGACGCCGAGCCATTTCAGGTAGTCGATGCGCGACAGCAAGCCGGCGAGATCGCCCTTGCCGTCGCCGTTGGAGTCCTGGAAGGAGATCGGTGCGATCTCGTAGATGACGGCGGATTCCCACCACGCAGCTTTATCACGGGACTCGACGCTCATCGCCTTGCTTCACCTCATTATCGGCGGGCGCTGCGATCTGCCTGGCCGCCGTTCTGACGCTCTCGATGCCCTTGGGGAAGCCGCTGCGGTTCGGATACAGCTTGCGCCGTGCCTCGCGCGGCGGCCGCCTCGGCCTGGTGTCCTGCGCGGCGCGGTAGTCGAGCATGGCGATGCCGCCGACCATCAAGAGCGCCAGCGCGATGTTGCCCTTCTTGGGATTGTCGGCTGTCAGCCCCGACAGCAGCGCGGCGGCATCGAGACCGTCGCCACCGACGCGGGCCCACAGGCCGGCGTTCTTGTCGACCGACAGCGACATGATCCCGGCCAGGATCTCGCGCACGCCGAAGGCGCGGACCATGGTCTCATGGCCTTCCATGCCCAGCGTTTCCGTGACGCGTCTCGGCGCGAAGAACTCGACGACGCCAAGGCCGATGCTGAACCAGCCGAGCGCGCGGGCGAGCTGATCTTCCGGCCGCTTCAGGCTCGGCCCGCCCTCGACGATTTTCGGATCGCCCTTGGTGCGGACGATGTTGGAGAAATGAAACATGGCTTGCTCCTTCAGGGCCTCAGCACGACCTTGACGCAGGAGTCGCGCTTGTCGCGAAACACCTGGTACATCTCCGGTCCTTGCTCGAGCGGGACGGTGTGGGTGATGACGAAGGAGGGATCGATCTCGCCCTCCTCGATGCGGCGGAGCAGGTCGTCGGTCCAGCGGTTGACGTGGGTCTGGCCGGTCCGCATCGTCAGGCCCTTGTTCATGAACGCGCCCATCGGCAGCATGTCGGACAGGCCGCTGTACACGCCGGGCACCGAGATGATGCCGCCGGGCCGGCAGACATAGATCATCTCGCGCAGCACGTGGGGCCGGTCGCTCTCCGCCATCACCATCTGCTTGGCGCGGTCGAGCAGCGTGTCGGGCAGGGAGGCCATCACATGCGATTCCATGCCGACGCAGTCGATGCACTTTTCCGGTCCCCTGCCGTCGGTGAGATCGTTCAGTCGCTCCACCACGCTCTCGGTCTCGAAGTTGATGGTGGTGGCGCCGCCGGCTTCCGCCATGCTGAGCCGCTCGGGCAGGCAGTCGATCGCGATCACCTGATTGGCGCCGAGCAGGATGGCGCTGCGGATCGCCATCTGCCCCACGGGACCGCAGCCCCAGATCGCAACGGTGTCGGTGGGCTCGATGTCGCATTGCACGGCGGCCTGCCAGCCGGTCGGGAAGATGTCGCTGAGGAACAGCAGCTGCTCGTCGGGAATGCCTGGCGGCACCTTGATGTGGGTGGCATCGGCATAGGGCACGCGGAGATATTCGGCCTGGCCGCCTGGATAGCCGCCGGTCAGATGGGTGTAGCCGAACAGGCCGGCCGTCGTGTGTCCGAACACCTTGTCGGCCAGATGGCGCTTGCGGTTGGTGGTCTCGCACACGGAGAAATTGCCGCGCTTGCACTGGTCGCATTCGCCGCAGATGATCGTGAAGGGCACGACGATGCGGTCGCCCTTCTTCAGCTTGCCGTCGACGCCGGAGCCGACCTCGACCACTTCGCCCATGGTCTCGTGGCCCATGATGTCACCGGGCAGCATGCCCGGGATGAAATTGTGGAAGAGGTGCAGGTCGGAGCCGCAGATCGCGCAGCTCGTGACCTTGATGATGGCATCGCGCGGGTCCTGGATCTCCGGGTCGGTGACGGTGTCGCAGCGGATGTCCTCCTTGCCGTGCCAAACCAGCGCCTTCATCTTCCGTCCTCCCGACTGAACCAGTTGGCCATCTAAGTCGAGGCGTGAACGTTGGTTGCTAACGCCGCGCGCAAATTCTTCGCACTGCACCGGCTGGCGCAAATCGCGACGCGGATAGGAACGAGAGCGCAGGGCAGTAATTGGGCGTGATCAACCTCAAGCGAGGACACGCTCATGCCCGCCAATCAACTCGCAATCGTCACCGGCGCTTCCACCGGTATCGGCCTGGAACTCGCAAGGTGCTGTGCCCAGGCGGGATTCAACCTCGTCATCGCGGCTGACGAGCCGATGATCGAGCGGGTGGCGGTCGATCTGCGCAGGCTCGGCGTCAGCGTTGAGCCCGTCGAGGCCGATCTCGCCACCACCGAGGGCGTCGACAAGCTCTGCGCCGCGGTCGGCGACAGGCCGATCGACGCGCTGCTGGCCAATGCCGGAATCGGGCTCGGCAGGGCGTTCCTCGATCAGGATTTTGCCAGGGTCAGGCACCTCGTCGACACCAACATCACCGGCACGCTCTATCTGATCCATCGCGTCGGCAACGAGATGCTGCGGCGCAAGTCCGGACGCATCCTGATCACGGGCTCGATCGCCGGCTTCACGCCCGGCAGTTTCCAGGCGGCCTATAACGCCAGCAAAGCGTTCCTGGACTCATTCTCGTTCGCGCTGCGCGAGGAATTGCGTGACAGCGGCGTCACCGTCACCTGCCTGATGCCGGGCGCCACCGATACCGAGTTCTTCCGCCGCGCCGGGATGATGGACACCAAGGTCGGCACCGAGCAGAAGGACGGCGCCTACGACGTCGCCAAGGCGGGGTTCGATGCGATGCTGCGCGGCGAGTCCGATGTCGTCACCGGGCTGAAGAACAAGATCCAGAGCACGGTCGCCAACGTCACCCCGAACGAGATGCTGGCCAGGCAGCATCGCAAGATGGCCGAGCCGGGAACGGCGAAGTCGTAGGGCGATGTCGTCGCAACTTCCGCGGCGCTGCCCGGCTGAACCGGCGGACTGACAAAAGGAGGAAAGCCGATTCACATAGCCTAATGCGCGGCGGCCCCGAAGCGGTCACATTGCCCGGGCTGGAAAGGGGGCTGCGATGGCGATGGATCGCATCGAACAGGCCTTTGTCGCGACCGCGATCACGGGTTTTCTCGTGATGGTGGCGGCATTTACCTGGATGATGATGAGCTGACGCGGAAAGGCTTGCCGTCTTGCGCGTCGCGCTACCTTACGTCGCCGTTGTGTTGTGCCTGGCGGTGACCGCCTGGCTCGCCTTCGCGCATCTGTTCTGATTCCCGTTTGGTTGCGGCTCGTTCATCCCGCAGGCGCAGCCCGTTCAGGCGACGATGGCTGCGGCGATGACGGTTGACCGTCGACGAGGCTCGCCAGATTCTGCACCATGGCCACGATGTCGATCGGCTTCTCCCAGATCGGCACGTCCTGGAATTCCGGCTCGATGCTGATCCTGTCGTAGCCCGTGGTGAACACGAAGGGCACCTGGCGTGCCCTAAGCTCCCGGGCGACGGGAAAGATCGGCTTGGCGCGGATGTTCACGTCGAGCACGGCTGCATCCAGAACGCCGCCATCGTGCAGCATTTCGACCGCATCCTCGATGTGGCCGACGGGACCGGCGATCTCCGCGCCGAGCGCGCGCAGCGCCTTGCCGATGTCATCGGCGAGAAAATATTCATCCTCGACCACGAGGATACGGCGACCCGTTAGTGGCGAGCTTAGCCTAGGCGGGGTGGTGGAGACAGACATGATCCCTCCAGCAAGCCTGCCGGACCGATGGGAACATAGGGTCGGAGGCCGGTTTGGTCCCAACGATGGAAGCCGGGGTGGGTTCCATGGCCAAACGCGACTCCATCATCATTTGCCTTTGATCCGTTGGGAGAATGTCGATTTTTGCTATGGTAGGGGCCAGTGCGCACCGAGCATGTCGAGCGTCCCGGGAGCGAGCTGCGCGCGCCACAGGCGAGCGCCTCCAGGCCACATTTCGAGGAGTTCGCGAGCAACCCTGAAGAGCATCCCTGAGTAGCCGAAACCGTCCACGAGGATACCAGTCTCTCAACGAGGAGTTACATTTGGCCCACGAGGAGCCCGGAGCTTCGCCCGAGGAGTTGCAGTTGGTCAACGAGGAGCTGACCATCATCAACGGCGAGCTGACGCACCGTGTCGAGGAATTGACGCGTGCCACCCGCGATCTCAAGAGTTTCCTGGAGAGCACGCGCATCGCGACCGTCTTTCTCGACAATGAGCTGCGCGTGATGAACTTCACACCGGCAATTACCCAGCTCCTGCATCTCGTGGAGACCGACACGGGCAGGCCCATCACTCACATCAAGGCGCGCATCCCGATCGAGGAACTCTATGACGACATTCGCCGCGTGCTGCGTACGCTTGCGAGCGCCGAGCGTGAGCTGAGCGCGCTGGATGGCGACACGCGCTACATCGTGCGCATCCTGCCTTATCACAGCATCGACGATGTCATCGCTGGCGTTGTCATCACCTTCATCGATGTTCCGGCGATCACCCGCGCCGAGGAGCGGCAGCGCCTGCTTTTGGCCGAGCTGCAGCACCGCGTTCGCAATACGCTCGGCGTGGTGCGCTCCATCGCCCGCCGTTCGGCCGAATCCGCCACTACTGTCGAGGAATATGCTTCCCATCTCGACGGACGGCTGAACGCGTTTGCCCGCACCCAGGCGCTGGTGACACGCGATCCCGAGGGCGGTGTCGATCTGGAATATCTCGTGGTCGAGGAGCTTCTCGCTTATAATGCCCGCGAGGGCGAGCAGATGCAGGTCTCAGGTCCCAAGGTGCGCTTCCAGCCCAAGGCCGCCGAAACGTTCGCGCTCGCGATCCACGAGCTTGCGACGAACGCGCTGAAATATGGCGCCTTGAGCCAGCCGAGCGGGCGTATTGAAATCGGCTGGCGCATCGACGAAAGCACGGAGCCCGCGGAGCTGGTGTTCGAATGGCGCGAGCGCAGCGGGCCACAGGTCAAGCCGCCGCCGCGAAAGGGCTTTGGCACGGAGCTTCTGGAGCGCACGCTGGCGTTCGAGTTCAAGGGGCTGACCTCCCTGGCATTCGACCCCCCGGGGCTGCAATGCACGATCGCTATTCCGCTGAACAAGCGCACGTTCCACACACCGGATGGCTGACTGATGTCCTTGTCGACCTCCGATCGCAGCCTGGTGGAGCTGGTCATTCGCCGGCTGAACGTGATGCGGCCGTTGTCGTCGGAGGCCCGTGCGTCGCTTGAATATGCGTTGCTCGAAGGTCTCGTGCGCGCCGGGGCGAGTGAAGACTTGATCTCGGAGGGCGATCCCGTTGACAGCGTCCGTGTGGTGCTATCAGGCTGGCTCTGCCGCTACAAGACGCTCGAGGACGGCCGGCGCCAGATCGTCAATTTCATCTTTCCGGGCGAGAGCTGTGACGCGCACGCGTTCTTGCTCCCCGTGATGGACCATTCCATCGCGACAATGACGCCGGTGGTCTACGCCGAGATCAAGCGCGCACGTTTCGAAAGTCTGACGATGAGCGATCGCTCGCTCGCCGAGGCGTTCTGGTGCGAGACCCTCGTCAACAACGCCATCCAGCGCGAATGGGCCATTAACCTCGGTCGCCGCACCGCCTTGGAGCGCGTGGCGCATCTGTTCTGCGAGATATTCGAACGGCTTCGTCCCGTCGGGATGGTCGACGGCAATTCCTGCGTCATGCCGGTCACGCAGATGGATCTCGCCGACGCCACCGGGTTGTCGGTGGTGCATCTTAACCGGACGGTGCAGGAGCTGCGTGCGACCGGTCTGATCGTGCTGCGCGACCGCACGCTGACCATCAACGATCTCGACGCGCTCAAGGACGCGGCGTTGTTCTCGCCGAACTACCTGCAGCTCTATCGGCCCGATTGATCGAGGCCGGGACAGCCGGCTAGCCGAGACCTTCGGTGCGTCCGGGATTGGCCGGCTCGCCCCCCCCCCCCCTGAAGTGCCGTGCATTCGGCTCGCTTGCGATACTCCTCCGCCATTTCCAGCAGCGCAGTCCGCGTTGCGGGGGAGGAGCTGAGAGCGGCCTGGCTCTCGCAGATTTTCTGCAGTCGGCGATAGTCGTCCATTTACGCCAATCCAAGCCGGTCACTCGATGTTCCCCAGATTAGCAAATTTTGTCACCGACTAATTTAACCTAGGTTATGCCGCGACCATGGGATGCGCCTGGTCTGCAACCGCTGTGGTTCTGGAACGTTCTAGAACCATCGCTATGCGCAATGACCTCAATCGGTAAGAACGCAACGGAGCGCTCCGACGACCCAGTGATCAGGGAGAACGCCCATGTTGACGCGGCGTCGAGTGAAGCAAACGGATCTGTTGGAGATGCGTCTGACCGCCGAAGCGGAGCGGCTGCGCGAAGAAGCCAAGTCGCTTCCGCCCGGAGCGGCGCGCGACGAGATGTTGCGTAAGGCGCGCCAAGCGGAGACCGGGTCCCAGATGAGCGAGTGGCTGCGCTCGCCGGGCTTGCAGCCGCCGGTTTGACGCCGGCTTGGCCTGGCGTGTGAACGGAGCGAAGCGTGCAGCAGTTCAGGCGGCACGCGCCGGGAACGGGTTAGATGTCGGCGCGTACCGATGCGCTGATGTCGTGGGCAGAAACCGGAAAAATGAGCGCCACGTCCATCGTCCCCGTTGTGTCCGGTTGTCACCCGGCGGTGCCTTCCGTCAACGCCGCTTCGCGGCTTTGGTTCGCCGGTTGTAGGGTGAGCGGTTGGCCGGACGCAGCGAAATCCCTTCGCGCTGCGCCTTGCTGCGAATGGCCGCGACCGGGCGCTGCAACTTGATGCTCATCACGCCCGTCGGCGTGTTTCCCTTCGCGAGCTGCTTCAGCTTGCTCACATCCGCAGGCGTCCACGGCTGACGCGCGCGGCGCTTGTACGCGGGATTGGCCTTGCGTGGCCCCTTGCGGCCGATCGGGGAGCCCGGCCGTTTCCATGCTGTCTTCGCCATGATGTTTCTCCTTCAAGTCGTTCTTGAACATGCGAATCAGCAATTCGGTTCCGGCGCAGTCGATTATCGTGACGAACGGCACGCGAGCACGAGGGACGATGACGTGCGGCCGTCCTCGCGCAAAATCGCGCAGCTTTAACTTTTTGAAATGCCGGAACCCGCCTTTGCGACGGAAGCTGAATGACAAGAGAACCTCGACCCCGGCGGCCCCCGCCGGCGCCGATTTCCGTCCAACCGAAATCACCGTGAACAACAATGACCGCCAAACGCAACCGCAGGAAACAGACCCAATCGCTCCAGGAGCGATTGGCCGCATTTGCCGAAAACGCCCGCGAGCGCGCACTCAGCCTGCCGCCTGGCAGGGAGCGCGAGCTGCTGCTGCAGCGCGCCAAGCAGAACGACGTGACCTCGAACCTGACGGACTGGCTGAGCGCACCGGTCTGCACGAGACGAGGAGAATGACGATGCGCAACTTCAAGCATTACCGCGCGTTCCAGATCGATCCGGACGGGCATGTGTTCGGATGCATCAATCTCGTCTGCGATAATGACGAGCAGGCCAAGCGCGAGGCCGCCTCGCTCGTGCTGGCCCATCGCATCGAGCTGTGGCGGCTGGACCAGCGTATCGCGAAATTCGATACGCCGCAGGACGTGGCGCGCCAGTAGCGGCAAGGAACCGGTTGCTGCCCCCCGGGTTGGTCGGATGATACCGCCTTCGCCGGGAGCCAACATGACGGATGCCGAAATTCGCAAGGGGATGCCGCCCGTCAAGCTGTCGCGCGAGGAGTTCGAACGGCGCTACAAGCGTCAGTTCATCGATCCCGCCTTTGCCCCACTGCAGCGCGAGCTCGATGCCGTGGTCGGCGCCGCTTGGGACGCCTATAGCCATTCGCGCAAGGCGCCGTTGACGCGGAAGGCGGGCGCGGGTTTCTCCGACCCCGATTACGACATTGCTATCGACTGGCTCGACGCGCGCGCGAAGATCCTGGCGGCGCAGCGCCGGCATGACGATGCGCAGGAGACGCCGCGCATTCTCATCATTAATGGCTCGGCCCGGAGCGAGCACACCTGTCCCGGCGAGATGTCCAAGACCTGGCGTCTGGTCAAGTTGGCCGAACCTGTTTTCGTCGATATGGGGTTTGCTGTCGACATTCTCGATCTGTCGCGCCTCGCCTCGGAATTCGGCAAGAATATTCATCCCTGCAAATCCTGCGTCGGCACGGCCATGCCGCTCTGTCACTGGCCGTGCAGCTGCTATCCGAACTATTCGCTGGGGCAGACCGGCGACTGGATGAACGAGATCTATCCGCTATGGGTCGCGGCCCACGGCATCCTGATCGTGACGCCGGTGAATTGGTACCACGTGCCGTCCGGGCTGAAGGCAATGATGGACCGCATGGTCTGCGCCGACGGCGGCAATCCCGATCCGACCTCGACGCATGGCAAGAAGGCCGATGAGGCCAAGGCGATGGAGCTGAAGGGCTGGCCCTATCCGCGCCATCTCGCCGGCCGTCATTTCGGCGTGGTCGTTCATGGCGACGCCGTCGGTGCCGAGGGCGTGCGCCGCGCTTTGTCGGACTGGCTGACCGACATGCAGCTGATCTCGGCGGGGCGCTTTGCCGAGCTCGACGGCTATGTCGGCTACATGGAGCCATATGCCACCTCGCATCGCGAGCTCGACGACGACGGGGAATTCCAGCAGGAGGTGCAGAACGCGGCGCGCGCGCTCGGCAATGCCGTCCGGCTGGCGCGGAGTGGGCAGCTGCAGGAGCCTGGCGCCGGTCTTGCGGATCCGAATCCCAAATGACCGGCGCGCGGTTCGATTGCCTGGTCGTCGGCGGCGGCCCTGCCGGGCTGATGGCCGCGATCTATCTGGCACGCTTCCGCCGCAGCGTCTGTGTTGTGGACCTTGGCGCGAGCCGGGCCGCGCTGATCCCGCGCAGCCACAACGTTCCCGGCTTCGTCCACGGACTATCAGGCGCGGACCTGATCGCGCGCATGTCGGCGCAGTTGGGCGAGCTCGCCGTCGAGCGCGTGGAAGCCGAGGTTACCGCCTTGCAGCGGCGCGACGACGGCTTTCAGGCGATCTGGAACGGCGGCGCGCTCGAGGCCACCACCGTCATCCTCGCCAGCGGCATCGTCGACAGCCATCCGCCATTCGAGCAATGGCGCGCCGCGGTCGCGGACGGGCTGCTGCGCTATTGTCCCGTCTGCGACGCCTTCGAGGTGATCGGCCGCCGCATCGGCGTCGTCGGCCCGCTTGGCCGGGCCGCCGGCAAGGCACTGTTCCTGCGCAGCTACTCGCGCGAGGTGACGCTGCTCGCGACCGGACAGGACGACGAGGAGAGCGTGACATCGGAGCTGGTCGAGGCCGGCGTCGACATCGTGTTCGCGCCCGACCTGCGCTTGCGGCGAAGGGTGGGGGGTCTCGAGGCCGTTTTCGTCGATGGCCGGACGATGCAATTCGACACGGTCTATCCGGCGATGGGGGCCGAGGTGCGTTCGCAGCTCGCGGTCTCGCTGGACGCCGATCATACCGGGGAGGGTTATCTGAAGGTCGACGACCATCAGCGTACCTCGGTTGACGGCCTTTACGGCATCGGCGACGTCGTCACCGACCTGCACCAGATCTCGGTCGCATTCGGCCACGCCGCGGTTGCCGCCTGCACGATCCACCACAGCCTGCCGCGGCGCCTGGCATGAGGAGCGCGGCACCAGACATCGAAGACGTCGCGGGGGGATCTTCGACGAAGACCTCTGTTTACGCGGCGCTGCTCGGCAATGTCCTCGTCGCGGTCACCAAGATCGGCGCCGCTGCGTGGACGGGAAGCTCGGCGATGACGAGCGAGGCCGTGCATTCGCTCGTCGACACCACCAACGAGATCCTGCTGCTCTACGGCTACCGGCGCGCGAGCCGTCCGCCCGACGAATGCCACCCGCTTGGCTATGGGCGCGAGCTGTATTTCTGGAGCTTCATCGTTGCACTGCTCATCTTCGCGCTGGGCGCCGGTGTCTCGCTGTATCAGGGCATTCTGCACGTCGCCGCACCCGAGCAGATCGAAGATCCCATGGTCAGCTTCGTGGTGCTCGGCCTGTCGTTTCTGTTCGAAGGCGCCTCCTGGCTGGTCGCCCTGCGGCACTTCAGCGCCGATGGCCAGCGCTTCGGATACTACCAGGCGTTCGTTCGCAGCAAGGATCCGCCGGCATTCATGGTGCTGCTCGAGGACAGCGCGGCGCTGGTCGGCATCGCCATCGCTGCCGCGGCCACAGCGGCTGCCGTATGGCTGGAGCAGCCGGTCTGGGACGGCATCGGCTCGATCCTGATCGGCATATTGCTGGCGGTCACGTCCGTCGGCCTCGCGCGCGAGAGCAAGAGCCTGCTGATCGGCGAGCCTGCCGATCCGGAGCTGGCGCGGTCCGTTCTGGATATCGCACGGCGCTCGCCCGGCGTGCTCAGGGCCAACGGCCTTCTGACGGTACAGCTGTCGCCGGCTGAGATCGTCGCCGCCCTGAGCGTCGAGTTTGCGGATGACAAGCGCGCGGACGACATCGAGCAATGTGTCATTGCGATCGAGGCGGAGACCCGCAAGCGGCATCCGGGCGTGAAGGCGCTGTTCATCAAGCCGCAGACCAATGTCCGCTACCGCGCGCTGCGCGAGAGGCGCTTCGGCTAGCGCTGCATCGGACGGTTCCGCGGACGTCACAATCGGCCGGAACCAGGAACGAAGTGCGTTGCCTTGCCTTGGTGGAGCGGGGGATACCGATGCGCAACGGAGAGAACCGGATGGCTCAATCAGAAGACATGACCCGCTGCATCTCGCTCTGCATGAGCTGCTACCAGACCTGCCTCGGCACGGCGATGAACCATTGCCTCGAGACCGGCGGCAAGCACGTCGAGCCGAAACACTTCCGCCTGATGATGGCCTGCGCCGAAATGTGCCGGACGGCTGCGCATTTCATGCTGATCAACACGCCGCACCACCGGCATACCTGCGGCGAATGCGCCGAGATCTGCACCGAATGCGCCGCCGATTGCGAGCGGGTCGGCGGCATGGACGAATGCGTCTCGGCGTGCCGCTCCTGTGCACAATCCTGCCGCGCGATGGCAGCCTGAAGGACGAAGCCCATGCTGGAAGAGAAACTCAAGGACGCCATCATCGGCGAGCTGCAGCGGCAGGCCGCCGACCGGCCGCAATCGCTCAAGGTGCAGGGCGAGGTGAAGAGCTCGGAGGAGCTGACCGTCAACGGCAGGATCGACCTTGGCGCCCTCGTCATGGTGATCGCGGGATCAGTCGCCGGCGGGCCTTGAGGTCGACCGGCCGCTTCTCATGCGCTTCGCGCCGCGCGTCGCAGCGACTGCGGCGGCTGACCGAATGCGCGGATGAAGGCCCTGCGCATCCGCTCGGGGTCGCGAAAGCCGGTGGATTGGGCGACGCGCTCGATGGCCTCTCCGGAGGACTGCACGCGCTCGCGCGCCACCTCGACCCGCAGGCGCTCGACCGCCTTGGTCGGCGTGGATCCGGTCTCGGCAGTGAAGGAGCGGACGAAATGTCGGGCGCTCAATCCGGCGCGTTCGGCCAGCGCCTCGACCGTGAGATGCGCATCCAGATTCTCGCGCACCCATGACAACAGGCTGCCGAAGCGGCCGTTCGGCGTCTTGAGCTCGAGCAAGCTCGAGAACTGCGATTGTCCGCCGCTGCGGCGATGATAGAGCACCAGCTGCCGCGCGGTCGCCTGCGAGACCTCCTCGCCATGGTCCTGCGCGATCATGGCGAGCGCGAGATCGATCCCGGCCGTGATGCCGGCCGACGTCCACACCCGATCGTCGCGGATGAAGATCTGGTCCGGCTCGAGTCGCACCTTCGGGTAGCGTCCGATGAAGTCGCGGGTGCAAGACCAGTGCGTGGTCGCGCAGCGCCCGTCCAGCAGTCCCGCCTGCGCCAGAAGATAGGCGCCGTTGCAAACGCTGGCGATGCGCACGCCGCGGCTCGCCAGTCGCTGGATGAAGGCGATGGTCGTCTTGCAGCGCGCCGCGGCCTCCACGCCCTCTCCACCGGCGACGAACAGCGTCGTGACCGAGCTTGCCGATCGCAGATTGCGCGCCAGCATCTCGATGCCCGACGAGCTGCGCACGGCGCCCGCTTTCGTTGCGACGGTGATCACGCGCGGCGCATTCGGCGTGTGACGCCTGGCGATCTCGAACACCGAGATCGGACCGGCCGCATCCAGCAACTGGAATTCGGGAAAGATCAGGAAGCCGATCATGGGCGTGTCCAGAATTGAGGGAATTAAGCCATTTCGACCGCAAGGCCAACATGGCAGGCTGCAACCGTCAAGCACGTTGTCGAGGTTGGACATGTCGGGCCCGTTGCAGATCGGTCTTCTGGTTTTTCCGCGCGTCACCCAGCTCGATCTCACCGGTCCCGCCCAGGTCTTCTCCAGCCTGCCTGACGTGACCGTGCATCTGGTCTGGAAACGCATCGAGCCGGTGCCGAGCGATTCCGTCATCGCGCTGACGCCGACGGTCACCTTCGCCGATTGCCCGCAGCTCGACGTGATCTGCGTTCCGGGCGGCTACGGCACCGACGAGCTGATGCTGGACGAGGACGTTCTCGCTTTTCTGCGACAGCAGGAGAGGGGCGCGCAATACGTGACGTCGGTCTGCACCGGCTCGCTCGTGCTCGGCGCCGCCGGTCTGTTGAAGGGATATCGCGCGGCCACGCACTGGACGGCGAGGGATGCATTGCCGCTGTTCGGAGCCGAGCTGTCGCAGGAGAGGGTCTGCACCGACCGTAATCGCATGACGGGCGGCGGCATCACCGCCGGCATCGACTTCGCGCTCACCCTGGTGTCGATGTTGCGAGGCCAGGCCGCTGCGGAGATGATCCAGCTGCGCATGGAGTACAATCCCGCACCGCCCTTTGCGGCCGGCTCGCCGGACACGGCACCGGCGGCGATCGTCGCTGCCATGAAGGAACGGGTTGCGCCTGCGCAGGCGCGGCGGCTGGACTTCGTCAGGAAGGCCGTCGAGCGGCAGGGATAGCGAGCAGATTCGACCGGCCGAGCGCCGTCGGGACCGGATATCGATCATCGCCGACATGCCGTCGCGATGCTGAAGCGGAGGGGGCAATGGCGCCTTGTCGTGTTGGAGAATTGCTATCGTCGCGCAGCCGGCTTTGCCGTTTGACCTTCGGCCTCATCCTGGCGCTCAGTCCGGCAGCGCTGGCCGAACGGAGCGCGGCCGCCGAATTCTCCGGTGGCGTGGTCAGGATCGGCATCATCAATGACCAGGCCGGACCGTTGTCGGATCTGGCCGGGCCCGGCTCCGTCGTCGCCGCGCGGATGGCCGTGGACGATTTTCAACGCGCAACGCCGGGGCTGAAGGCCGAGATCGTCGTCGCCGACCATCAGAACAAGCCGGATATCGGCGCCCAGATCGTCCGCAAATGGTTCGACGTGGACGGCGTCGACATGGTGGCCGACGTCGGAAACTCCGCGGTGGCGCTCGCCATCCAGTCGATCGCGCGCGACAAGAACAGGATCGTGATCTATTCGGCGGTCGGCACCACCGAGATCGGCGGCAAGCAATGCTCGCGCACCGGCCTGATGTGGCTGCACGACAATTACAATCTGGTCGCCGGCTCGGTCCGAAAGCTGGTGTCGCAAGGCTATGACAGCTGGTTCTTCATCGCGTCCGACTACGCGTTCGGACGCAATATGGTCGAGGTGTCCCAGCGCGTGCTGGCGGCGGCAGGGGCCAAGTCGCTCGGCGCGGTCTTTCATCCGCTGGGAAATGCCGATTACGGCTCCTTCCTGCTGCAGGCCCAGGCGTCCAAGGCCAAGGTGGTTGCGTTCGCCAATGCCGGCGAGCAGCTCGTGACCTCGATGAAGCAATGGAACGAGTTCGGAATGAACGCGGGGCCGCAGAAGGCGGTCGCCGAGCTGATGTTCCTGACCGACGTACACGCGATGGGGGCCGAAACGGCCAAGGGGCTGACGACCGTCACCGCCTGGTATTGGGCGCTCAACGAGGAAACGCGCGCGTTCGCCCAGAGGTTCTACAAGCTTCACAACGCCATGCCGACCGCGCCGCAGGCCGCCGTCTACTCCGCCGTGTCGCAATATCTGAAGGCCGCGTCTGCGGCCGGAACGGACGAGACGAACGCTGTTCTGGAGCAGATGCGCGCGATGTCGGTCGACGATTTCTACGCGCGCGGCGCGCGGCTGCGCGCCGACAACAAGCTGGTGCATGATTTCTATCTCGTCGAGGTCAAGAAGCCCTCGGACGTGAAGACGCCCTGGGACTATTACAACGTCGTCGAGAAGATACCTGCCGAGGACGCCTTTCTGCCGCTGAGCGACAGCGAATGCCCGTTGCTCAAGACGTCACGAAACTAGCGCTTCTCGTCAAGACAGGCGGCCGGCCGCTTCAGCCATATTCCTCGCCGATGCCGTATTCCCGGTAGATCTCCAGCGGATCGAGGTCGGGGAACAGGCGGCATTTGGCCTGGGCGAGGTGCAGGCTCACCGCCGCCGGCTCCTTGCCGTTCGCCAGCATCTTGCGGAGGTCGTCCATATGCGCGTTCGGCTGGTGCTTCGGTTCGAGCTGCTCCAGCGCGACCAGGGCGGTCGCGAGAGCCTCGGTCAGAACCCAGTCGTCGTGGCCGGTGATTCCCTTCTTCGGCATCGGCAGATCCCAGATGTGACGGCAGCGCACAGTCTATCGCGACTTCCGTCAAATCGCCATTGAGCCGTAGCGGGCGCGCTGCGTCAGGGTAGGCCGACCGCCATCGTCCGGCTTGCATTATGGCGGCGTGTGGCTAAAAGGCGGCGACTTGCAGTATCTTTGTTGAAACAAAGTTGGCGTAGACGGGCCGTCACAACCCAGCTCCCGGTCTGGGTCCCGATCCCGAATTCGCAGCACGATCCGGCTGCGCACCCCTCAAGGCTCGAGCCAGCATGGTTTTTCTCAGCTTCGTCTACCGCTTCATCACCAACTTCGCGTTCATGGCGGTGGTCTATTTCAGCCTGAACTTCATGGAGAAGTATCCGAACCGGGCGATCCTGGCGATCCTGGTGCTGATCTATGCCGCGATGCGCGCGGTCTCGACGCTCCGCGCGTTCTACTTCTTCCAGAAGATCGAGAAGCTGGAAGCCGAGACGCGGAGGCTTCAGGGCCCGATCAATGACGGCTCCGGGGGAACGAACGCGCGCAAGCAGGTGGTCGCCGACGTGGCCCGGCTGCGCCGCGACGGCGAGCTCAAATCCTATATGGACCTGTTCTTCCTGGCGCTGATCGTGCTGCTCTGCGTCGCCGCCATCATGCGGCAGTAGGTAGGGATTAAGCGCGCTTCTTCAGGCTGGCGATGCGGGTCGAGCGCGGCGTGGCGCTCTTGGCCTGCGCGGCAGGCTTGGGTGCGGCCGGTGCCGCATGCGCGGTGTGCCGAGCCTGGGACTTGGCCGTCTTGCCCTTTGCGGCCTTGCCCCTGGCCGCATGCGGCGTCTCGGCGGCCATTGCCAGCCGGGTCGCGGCACGCCGCGACAATGTCGTCGACAGCAGCACCTCGACCGAGCCTTCCGGGATCGCAAACAGAGCGCGGCCGGGCACGGGCAGGGCGGATGCGACGTCCATCTGACCCTTGGTTCGGCGCGGCAGCAGCGGCTGATGCTCGGTCTGCGCATTGAGGTCGGCGAGCGAGGGCGCCGGAAGCGTCCTGGTCTGCGTGAACACGAAGCTCGGAACGGAAGGCCAGCGCGCGATCGGCACGGTCTCGGTCGGCGGATGCAGCAGCCATTCCACCGGCGTGGTCGGCGTCGCCGGCCGCTCGGCGGTCGCCGGCACAACATGCACGATGCGATAGCCGCGCGCCTTGAGGTCGCGGATGATTTTTGGCAGCGCCGCGACCGTCCGGGCCTGGATGTCGTGCAGCAGCAAAATGCCCTTGCCCTTGGCCTCCAGCCGCTGGATCGCGAGCTGATAGACGCGGTCGGACGACACATGGCGCCAGTCGTCGGCGGGGAAGTCGGCGCTCCACACCTGGATGCCGCGCGAGATCAGATGGTGTTCGACGCCTTCGGCGCGCATCAGTCCGGGAATGCGGAAGAACGGCGCCAGCTTGGACGGGTCGGTCATCGCGGCCGAGGTCCACTCGATGCCGCCGTTGATCTCGGCCTCGGCCTTCTCGATCGGCATCCGGTCGAAGGTCAGCGGATGGTTCATGCTGTGGGTGCCGACCGTGTGGCCCGCCGCCACCAGCTTGCGCACGCCTTCGGGATTCGCTTTGGCCTGGCTGCCGATGATGAAGAAGGTCGCCTTGATGCACTCGTCGTCGAGCATCTTGAGGACCTGGTTGGAATATTTCGGCAGCGGACCGTCGTCGAAGGTCAGGACGACCTCATGATCTTTGAGCGGCAGCGTCTCGCGGTACTGCATGGTGCCGATCAGCGGATGCTCGCGCGGATCGACCACCAGGGTGCGGGACGTGCCGAGCGCGTCGGGATGGCCCGGGCAGTCGGCGGCAAGCGCCGCCGGCGATCCGATGGTCGAACATCCAAGGAATCCGCCGAGGCAAAGGACGATCCACGATCGCGTCCGCAAGACAACGCTACTTCCGATCATGAACCCCGTCTGCCCTCATGTGCGATGGCCGCCATAGTAGGTCGGAGACATCAGGAAACGGTTCAGGCGCCAGCAGCCTTACCCGTCACAAAGTCCCCGTCCATTAGCAGGGGGTATCATGAACAGAGTGTTAATAGGGCCCAAATCACCCCATTTTGCGCCGGCGTGACATTCCGGCATCAGCGCGCATCGGCGCTCTTCTGCGGCGGGCCGGCCGGCACGATGTGGACCACGCGAAAACCGTTCTCCCTCAGATACCGCAGGAAGGCCGGCATGATCGCGGCGGTGCGCGCCTTGGGGTCGTGGAAGAGGACGATGCCCTTGCCGCTAGCGGCAAGCCGCTCCGTGACCAGCTTCAATTCTTGCTCCGGCGTCATCTCGTTCCAGTCGCTGGCCCAGAGGTCAGCGCCGAACACGACGACGCCGCGGGACTGGAGCAGGTCGAGCTGCGCTTGCGTCCCCTGGAAATAGGGAAAGCGGAAGAACGGCGTCGAAGGCGTCGCCGTCGAGCTGCCGTGCAGCGCCATCTCGACGGCCGCGACGCCGCGGTCGATCTCGCCCTTGGCCTTGTCGAACGGGATCCGCGCCATGAACGGATGCGAGAAGGTGTGGTGGCCGACGGTGTGGCCCTCGCGCGCGATGCGCTTGACCATGTCGGGATGCTGGCTGGCGTGCAGGCCGATCAGGAAGAAGGTCGCGCGCACGCATTCCTGCGCCAGCGCTACCAGCACCTTCGACGTCGTCGGCGGGTTCGGCCCGTCATCGAAGGTCAGCACGACCTCGTGATCGGCCAGCGCAAGCGTCTGCGGAAAGCTCTTCAGGCCCACGCGCGGCGTGGTCCTGGCATCGACACTCAGCACGCGCGAGGTGCCGAGCGCGTCCTTGCGCGGGCACTCGGCGGCTTCCGTCGAGGCGATGCCGATCAGGGCAGCGAGGGCCGCGCCTGATGACATCGCGGTCCACCGCTGTCGAAGCATCTTTGTCATTGCGCTCGGCTTTGCCTTGTGGGTATTGCCTGACCGTCAGCCCAGACCATTCGTTCCAACCTGTCAAACGGCGAGGCGCGCCATGGATGAACATATGGACGTTGCCCGATCCGCTGCGGATTCGGTACTCGACCACGTGCCGATGCGCAATGAAGACGGCGATATCAGGCACGAATTCGTCGAGGAAATCGCCCATGCGATCGAGGCCGGCGACAGCGCCTCGCTGCGCGCCTGCGTCGCCGAGCTGCACGAGGCCGATCTCGGCGATCTCATCGGCGCTCTGGAGCCCGACGACCGCGTCCGCCTGGTCGAGCTGACGGGGCGCGATTTCGACTTCTCCGCGCTGAACGAGCTCGACGAGGGCGTGCGCGAGGAGATCCTCGAAGAACTGCCGCCGGAGACCGTCGCCGAGGGCGTTCGCGAGCTCGAATCCGACGACGCCGTCGAGCTGCTGGAGACCCTCGACCAGGCCGAGCAGGAGGAGATCCTCGAGAAGCTGCCGCTCAGGGAGCGCGTCGCGCTCGAACGCAGCCTGCTGTACCCCGAGAATTCCGCGGGCCGCCGGATGCAGACCGAGTTTATCGCGGTGCCCCAGGATTTCACCGTGGGGCAGGCGATCGACTACATGCGCGAAACGCCGGATCTGCCCGACCGCTTCTACGAGATCTACGTCGTCGACAAGGACCAGCACTGGCAGGGCGCAGTCCCCCTCGACGTGCTGCTGCGCGCGCGCCGGCCGGTGCCGCTCACCGAGCTCACCGACGAGGACCGCCGCCGCGTCTCCGTCCTGGAGGACCAGGAAGAGGTAGCGCGCATGTTCGGCAAGTACAATCTCGTCGCAGCTCCCGTGCTCGACACCCAGGACCGCCTGGTCGGCGTCATCACCGTCGACGACGTCGTCGACGTCATCGAGGAGGAGGCGGACGAGGACCTCAAGGCGCTCGGCGGCGTCACCAGCGACGAAGAGCTATCGGATACCTTCCTGACGATTGCGCGCGCGCGGTTCAACTGGCTGCTGGTCAATCTCGCGACAGCCTTCCTGGCGTCCTCCGTGCTCGGCCTGTTCGAGGGCCAGCTGGAGAAGATGGTCGCGCTCGCCGTGCTGGCGCCAATCGTGGCGAGCCAGGGCGGCAATGCCGCCACCCAGACCATGACGGTGGCGGTGCGGGCGCTGGCGACGCGCGAGCTAGGTTCTTCCAACGCCTGGCGCGTGGTGATGCGCGAGGCGCTGGTCGGTCTCGTCAACGGGCTCGCCTTCGCCGTGATCACGGGGATTGCGGCGGTGGCCTGGTTCAAGATCCCAGGCCTCGGCATCGTCATCGGGCTGGCGATGGTGTGCAACCTCATCGCCGGCGCGCTTGGCGGCATCCTGATCCCGATGGCGCTGGAGCGTGTCAGGGCCGACCCGGCGGTGGCGTCGGGCACCTTCGTCACCACGGTGACGGACGTGGTCGGCTTCTTCTCCTTCCTCGGGATTGCGACGCTCTGGTTCGGGTTGAGGTAGGGGCGGGCAGCGGGAATTCGTAGCCCGGATGGAGCGCAGCGCAATCCGGGGGTGCCCCAAGCGACAGTGGTCCCGGATTACGCTGCGCTCCATCCGGGCTACGGGCTCCTGTCTTTAATCCGAACTTAAGCGACCTGCCGCATCATCGCCTCGCTTGGGGGAATGAGCATGCGGTTGCGGCTGAAGGCGGACGGACGAGTCGTTGAGTTGCGGGATGGACAGGAATTTCCGGTCCAGCCGTCGCCGGTCGAGCCCACGGCCAATGCCGCGCCGGCCGACGCCAACCCACTCGCAGTGCGCGATTTGCGCCGCCGCGCCTGCCTGACCCAGATGGAGTTCGCCGCCAAGCTCGGCGTTCCCGTCGAGACCATCCGCAACTGGGAGCAGGGCAAGCGCGCGCCGCGGGGACCGGCCCGTGCGCTGCTCGCGGTGATCGCGCACGCCCCGGATACCGTGTTCCAGGCGCTCGCCAAAGCCTGACGCCAAAGCCCTGACACCGAGGGCTGCCGGGCCCTGACGCGAACCTCCCGTTAGCATTTGCGCCAAATAACCCGCTGGACTGCCGCGGCCTTCCGTTGGCAGCATCGTGGGCCGGGTCCATAATGAGACCGGATGACGTCAGGGGCTGCCGCAACGGAAGAGGAGTCCTCATGCTGTTCGTCGAGGCCAATGGCGCAAAAATCCCGGCGATCGGGCTCGGGACCTGGGAGCTGAGCGGAAGACCTGCCGCGCGCCTGGTCGAGCAGGCGCTGCGGCTCGGCTATCGCCACATCGACACCGCGCAAGTCTACGAGAACGAACGCGAGGTCGGCGACGGCGTGCGCGCCTCCGGCGTGCGGCGCGACGACATCTTCCTCACCACCAAGGTCTGGACCAACCATTTCGCGCCCCACGATCTCGAGCGCTCGGTCAAGGAGAGCCTGGCCCGCTTGCGGCTTCCTAGCGTCGATCTGTTGCTGCTGCACTGGCCCAATTCGCACGTGCCGCTGGTGGAGACGCTCGGCGCGCTGTCGCATGCGAAGACCATGGGCCTGACCCGTCACATCGGCGTCTCCAATTTCACGGTGGCGCTGATCGAGCAGGCGGTCGCGCTCTCGCCGGAGCCGCTGGTCTGCAACCAGGTCGAATACCACCCTTATCTCGATCAGGCGAAGGTGAGGGCGGCCTGCGACCAGCATGACCTTGCGCTCGTCGCCTACAGCCCGATCGCCAAGGGACGCATCAAGTCCGACCAGAGGCTGGCCGAGATCGGACGCGCCCACCGCAAGTCGTCGGCGCAGGTCTGCCTGCGCTGGCTGGTGCAACAGAATGTCGCTGCGATCCCGCGCACCTCGCGCATCGAACGCCTGTCTGAAAACATCGAGATCTTCGATTTCGAGCTGTCGGAGGACGAGATGAGCCGGATCGCCGCACTCGCCCATCCGAAGGGCCGCCTGACCGACTTCGGCTTCGCCCCGAAATGGGATTGAGAGGGGGCCGGGGTATGCTAGGACCGCGACGGCAACCCAAGATCGGTCGATGGAACTGCGGAAGATCATACGGACGGACATTGCGGCGTCAGCAATCGCGCATCTGACGCTGGTGGCGCTGATCATCGTGATCAGCGAGGTCCATCCGTTTCGCAGCCAGCCGCCGGAGACCGTGACCGTCGACATCGTCACGCCGGAGCAGGTGAAGGAAGAGATCAAGGAGCAGGAGACGAAGGAGGCGGCCAAGGAGAAGCCGCCGGAGCCGACGCCCGATCTGAAACTGCCGAAGCTCGATTTCACCGACAAGTCCGAAGCGGCGGACAAGCCCGCGGCCAAGCAGCAGGCCGCGGCACCGTCGCAGCAGACGCCACCTGAACCGCAGCAGAAGCAGCCGCAAACCTCGCCGGCGCCGAAGCAGCGTGAGGCCAACGTGCAGTCGCAGCCTCAACAGCCACAGCCGTCGCAACAGCCGCCGCCGCAAGCCCAGCAACAACCGCCGTCCCAGGCGATGCCGCAGCCACCGATGCAGCCGCCGCCGCAAGCGATGCAGCAGCCGGAGGCCGCACCGCCGCCGGCCTATCAGGCTCCGCAACCTGACGTCACCGTCAAGTACGGCGTCATGCTGGGCCTGCCGCCGGAATTGCCGCCGGAACTGCCGAAAGACACCCCCAAGGACGATGGCGGCGATGCCAAGGATTCAATCGCAGCCAAGTTGCCGGCTGAAGTCATCGCCGCGCTTCGTCGCCATTTGCGCAGCTGTGCGAAATTGCCGGCCGGACTCAGCCCGACCGACGCCGTTCACATCAAGCTGCGCACGGTGTTCGCGACCGACGGCACGCTGGCGCGCGAGCCGATCCTGATCGAGGCTCCGCCGTCCGCAAAAGGGGTGGCACTCGTGAAGTCCGCCATGAGCGCGCTCCAGAACTGCCAACCTTACAAGATGCTGCCGGCAAATCTGTACGGGGAATGGAAGATCATGGACCTGCCGTTCAGCCCACGGGATTTCGGATCGTAGCTTCGCGTAGCCCGGATGAAGCGACTTGTCCGCCATAGCTCGAAGAGCGACGGCGGAAGCGCAATCCGGGGCCGCTCGCCCGGCATCTCGCACCGTCCCGGATTACGCTGGCGCTCCATCCGGGCTACG
>NZ_FOUS01000003.1 GCF_900114915.1 Bradyrhizobium sp. Rc3b | reverse complement strand
AACGCGTCACCCGCGTGCCCTTGTCCTCGCGCGAGATCGCGGGCGTGCTGAACTTGCGCGGCCGCATCGTCACCGTGGTCGACATGCGCGCCCGGCTCGGCCTGCCGCAGCCCGAGGACGGCAAGGTGCCGATGGCGGTCGGCGTCGACCTCCGCGGTGAATCCTATGGCCTGCTGATCGACCAGATCGGCGAGGTGCTGCGCCTGCCCGAAGCCGGCATGGAAGAAAATCCCGTCAACCTCGACCCCCGCATGGCCAAGCTCGCCGGCGGCGTCCACCGCCTCGAGGGACAGCTCATGGTCGTCCTCGACGTCGATCGCGTCCTCGAGCTCGCGCCGGAAATGATGGCGGCCTGATACGGCGGCTCGCCGCCGACGTGCCAGTAATTGGAAGTGCCCCCCGCAAAGGGGGAGGAAGCAGAGGTTCACATGCGAACTTGTCTCGTCGTTGATGATTCCAGCGTCATCCGCAAGGTTGCGCGCCGGATCCTGGAGGGCCTCGACTTCCAGATCCTCGAAGCCGAGGACGGTGAGAAGGCGCTGGAGGCCTGCAAGCGCGGCTTGCCCGATGCGGTGCTGCTCGACTGGAACATGCCCGTGATGGACGGCTACGAGTTCCTCGGCCATCTCAGGCGCATGCCCGGCGGCGACCAGCCCAAGGTGGTGTTCTGCACCACCGAGAACGACGTCGCGCATATCGCGCGCGCGCTGCATGCCGGCGCCAACGAATACATCATGAAGCCGTTCGACAAGGACATCGTGACGGCGAAATTCCAGGAAGTCGGCCTTATCTGAGCGATCGGCCGGAGGCCGAAGCGATTCTTCGGCGCTTGTTTTCAACTGTACCCTTTCAGTCTGAGTTGGTGAGTAATGAGTGTTGCGTTCGCAGGTAATTCGGCCACGACCGGCTCGCGCGAAGCGGGGCCGCTGCGGGTGATGATCGTCGACGACTCCGTCGTCATCCGCGGTCTGATCTCGCGGTGGATCGGCGCCGAGCACGACATGGAGGTCGCTGCCTCGCTGCGCACCGGGCTCGAAGCGGTCAACCAGATCGAACGCATCAATCCTGACGTTGCCGTGCTCGACATCGAAATGCCCGAGCTCGACGGCATCTCGGCGCTGCCGCAGCTGCTTGCGAAGAAGCGCGATCTCGTCATCATCATGGCCTCGACGTTGACCCGCCGTAACGCGGAGATCAGCTTCAAGGCGCTGTCGCTCGGCGCCGCCGATTACATTCCGAAGCCAGAATCGACGCGCGAGGCGTCGGCCGCCGACATCTTTCATCACGACCTGATCCAGAAGATCCGCCATCTCGGTGCGCGGCTGCGTCGCAAGGCCGCGGTGGCAAGTCCGCCGCTGGCGCCGGCGAGCCCGGCTCCGGCCCCGCGTAGTCCTGTTGCGCGGCCCGCAGTGCCCGCTCCGGCGGTGCCTGCTGCGTCATCCGGGGCGCTCACCATGCGCCCGTTCTCCATTCAGACCCCCAAGGTGCTGCTGATCGGCTCCTCGACCGGCGGTCCGCAGGCGCTGATGGCGCTCGTCACCGAGCTCGGCCCGGTGATCGACCGCTTCCCGGTGCTGATCACCCAGCACATGCCGCCGACCTTCACCACCATCCTTGCCGAGCATTTGGCGCGTTCGAGCCGTAAGCCGGCCGCCGAGGCGGTCGACGGCGAGCCGGTGAAGCCGGGACGGATTTATCTCGCGCCCGGCGGCAAGCACATGCGCGTGGCGCGCAGCGGTGCGGACACCGTGATCGCGCTCGACGACGGCCCCGCCGTCAATTTCTGCAAGCCCGCGGTCGATCCGCTCTTCACCTCCGCCATCGACATCTGGCACGGCAGCATCCTCTCCGTGATCCTGACCGGCATGGGCTCGGACGGCATGCGCGGCGGCAAGGACATCGTTGCGGCCGGCGGCAGCGTCATCGCGCAGGACGAAGCCTCCAGCGTGGTCTGGGGCATGCCGGGCGCGGCGGCCAATGCCGGCATCTGCGCGGCGATCCTGCCGCTCAACCAGATCGGCGCCAAGGTCAACCGCCTGTTCGCGGGAGATCGCGCGTGACGCCGGTTGACTACGATTATCTGCGCAAGTTCCTGAAAGAGCGCTCCGGCCTCGATCTGTCGCCCGACAAGCAATATCTGGTCGAGAGCCGGCTCTTGCCGCTGGCGCGCAAGGCGAGTCTATCAGGCATTCCCGATCTGGTGCTGAAGATCAGGAACGGCGATGGCCGGCTTGCGACCGACGTGGTCGAAGCGATGACCACCAACGAGACCTTCTTCTACCGCGACAAGATCCCGTTCGATCATTTACGCGACACCATCCTGCCGGGCCTGATCAAGGCGCGCGCGGCGCGCAAGAGCTTGCGCATCTGGTCGGCGGCGTCGTCGACGGGGCAGGAGCCCTATTCGATCGCGATGTGCGTGAAGGAGATGGGCGCAGCATTGGCCGGCTGGCGCATCGAGATCGTCGCCACCGATCTGTCGCAGGAGGTGCTGGAGAAATCCAAGGCCGGCATCTACAGCCAGTTCGAGGTGCAGCGCGGCCTGCCGATCCAGCACCTGATGAAGTACTTCACGCAATCCGGCGACACCTGGCAGCTCAATGCCGACATTCGCGCGATGGTGCAGTTCCGCCAGCTCAACCTGCTGCAGGATTTCTCCCATCTCGGCACGTTCGACGTGATCTTCTGCCGCAACGTGCTGATCTATTTCGACCAGGACACCAAGGCGGTGATCTTCGAGCGGATGGCGAAGGGCCTGGAGACCGACGGCACGTTGTTGCTCGGCGCTGCCGAATCCGTCGTCGGCATCACCGATGCGTTCCGTCCCATCGCCGAGCGCCGCGGTCTCTACCAGCTCAACCCCGCACGTTCCGGCCGCCCCATGGGCGGATTGATGCCGCCGTCGTTGAAGGTTGCCGCGGCGCGGTGATCCTTCCGCGAGTCCGGAATTGTAGGGTGGGCAAAGGCGCACTTGCGCCGTGCCCACCATCGATCCAACACTGCAACAGAAATGGTGGGCACGCTTCGCTTTGCCCATCCTACGATACTTTCAATTGCGTCGAGAGATACTTCTCATGCGCCATTGCACTCACAAAATCGCATGCGGCAGAAATCGCGAGCGGTTGCCGGTGATCGGGCTCTCGTCCTCGCGGATCGACAATCCGCACGGCTCGTGATTCACCAGCCAGCTTCCCACCACCGGATAGAAGCCTGAGAAATTCGGCAGCGGCGCGAGCGCCTGGCGCACAAAACCTTCGGCGCCGTAGGGACCTTCCTGCTCGTCGAGCGATACGCCGCCGGACACGATCGTGACGTTGGCGCCTTCGCGCGACAGCAGCGGCTTGCGTACGTAGGATGTTCCGAGCTCCGCTGCCCGCGCGTCATCCTCGAAGAACGCCGGCAGCAGATGGGGATGGTTCGGAAACATCTCCCAGAGCAGCGGCAAGATGCCCTTGTTGGAGAGCACCGCCTTCCACGGCGGTTCGATCCAGCGCGTGGCCGCGTCCTTCAGCTTCGCGCCGAAGGAATCGTGGAACATCCATTCCCAGGGATAGAGCTTGAAGGCGAGTGCGATGTCGGCCTCGTCGAGGTCGACGAAGCCGCCAGGCTCATCGCGCCAGCCGACCTCTTCGATGTCGAGCAGCCTGGTCGAGAGGCCGGCTTGGCGCGCGGTGTCTTCGAGATAAGCGAGCGTGCCGGCGTCTTCCGAGTTGTCGGTGGTGCCGGTGAGATGGACGTGACGGCCCGCGGCGATCTCCTTCCACGCCGCGATCAGTCGCTCATGGATGGAGTTGAACTGATCGGCGCGAACAGGGATGATACGGCGCTCGATCGCCTGCTCGAGCCAGGTCCATTGAAACACCGCGGCCTCGAAGATCGAGGTCGGCGTATCCGCGTTGTATTCGAGCAGTTTTGCCGGCGACTTGCCGTCGAACTTCAAATCGAGCCGGCCATAGAGGCTGCGGTCGTCGCGCTGCCAGCTCTCTGCGATCAAATTCCAGAACGCTTCCGGAATCTGCAAGCGCCGCAGCTGCCGCTCCTCGCCGATGACGCGGCCGGCAAGCTCCAGGCACATCGCCTCGATCTCGGCGGTCGGCGTCTCGATGCCGCGCTCGATCTCGTCGAGCGTGAAGCCGTAATAGGCGCGCTCGTCCCAATAGCGCTCGCCGTCGATGGTGTGGAAGACGAAGCCGCATTGCGCCGCGGTCTCTCGCCAATCGTCGCGCTCCAGGCACGTGATGCGCTGCATTGTTAGCCCCCGCCCGAGAAGCCATGGCCGAACGAGCCGAAGCCGCCGCGGCTGACGCTGCTGTGGCCGGAATCGGACGACGTGCCCGATGAGGAGTGGCTCGAGGAATCGCTGCTGAAGAAGCTCGACCGTGACGACCAGCGCGAACTGCCGCTGCTCGAGGAGCTGCTTCTGCTGCTGCAATTGGTGCTTGTCTGCACCGCCGGGTCCGTTCCGGACGGAGGGGGCTCGCAATTCTGCCGCGGCATCATCGTGTACGCGGTGGTGCCGACCGCGAGCGTGCCCATCACCAGCAGCGCGACATGGCCGGAGCGCTTCACCGGCGCTTTGGCCGACAACGGCAATGGCTGTGGCAGGCGTGGCCGGCGCTTGCCGAACTGCTTGTTGGAAGGTTTGTCGGCCATCTCAATAGATCATGCTGGCGGCGTTGAGCAGTCCCGCCGCGAGTGAGGACAGCCCGAGCCAGATGGCCGGCGCCAGCTCGCCGGCCGCGATCCGCGCCGACAGGTTCGGCACCGGCACGCGCACGAGAAAGAACACGATGACCTGCACGATCAGCGCGATCATCGCCCAGATCAGGCAGTCCAGCACGTTGGCCGAATGTGCGATGGCGCTGACCAGCGGCGCCACGAAGCCGAGCAGGCTGAGGCCGAGCGCGATCGCCGCCGCCGGCTCGTTGTCGCGGATCAGCTGGAACTCGTTATGCGCGGTGATGCGGGTATAGACGAACAGATACGCCACGATCGCGATCAGCCCGGTGCAGAAATAGACCAGGAAGGCGGGCAGGCCGGCCAGTGATTGCAGGATCATCGTTCCCCCATCGTGCAGCGACCATTCGTCGATGGGAGGAGGATAGCGGTTCAATGGGAGGAGGGCGATGAAGCCGCCTTTGAACCCGCCTTGGCATCCCCAAAAAACAAAACCCCGCCATTTGCGGCGGGGTCCAGGCTGGGAGGAGCAAGCCCGGGAGGGCTTGCGACGTAAACCCAGAAGATCAGGCGGGAATGCGCTCTTCGTGCTCGTGGGGCTCGCGCAGCACGTAGCCGCGGCCCCAGACGGTCTCGATGAAATTGCGTCCCTCGGAAGCGTTGGCCAGCTTCTTGCGGAGCTTGCAGATGAAGACGTCGATGATCTTCAGCTCGGGCTCGTCCATGCCGCCATAGAGGTGGTTGAGGAACATTTCCTTGGTGAGGGTCGTGCCCTTGCGGAGCGAGAGCAGCTCCAGCATCTGATATTCCTTGCCGGTCAGATGCACGCGCTGGCCGCCGACTTCCACCGTCTTGGTGTCGAGGTTCACGACGAGGTCGCCGGTCTGGATGACCGACTGGGCATGGCCCTTGGAGCGGCGCACGATCGCATGGATGCGGGCCACCAGCTCGTCCTTGTGGAAGGGCTTGGTCATGTAGTCGTCGGCGCCGACGCCGAGACCCTTGACCTTGTCCTCGATGCCGGCGAGGCCGGAGAGGATCAGGATCGGTGTCTTGATCTTGGAGACCCGAAGCTGCTTGAGCACGTCGTAGCCGGACATGTCGGGCAGGTTGAGGTCGAGAAGGATAATGTCGTAATCGTATAATTTACCGAGATCGACGCCTTCTTCCCCCAAATCGGTCGTGTAGACGTTGAAGCTCTCAGACTTCAGCATCAGCTCGATCGACTGCGCGACGGCGCTGTCATCTTCAATCAGCAAAACGCGCATGCCAGTTCCCCATAGTCGCCGCTCCTGGGCGTCAGGTCGGCCGCATTCGCGGCACTCAACAAAACGCCTTTGAACAACTGATTCGGATCCTGACAACAGATGGTTAACAAATCCTGATTCTGGAACGCAAGTCCCCCGGGTGCAATTTTTGTCGAATCGCCCTAAGGTCTTGTGTAAGAAGCAGCTTTCGTCACCCAGTTCTGTTCAAGTTCCACTTTAAGAGACGGGCCTAACCGACTCCCGCGACTCAGCCTTCTTCTGAAGAGGAGTCACGCTCAGTCACAAAGACAGTGACGCAATGATTAATGATGCGGGTAAACACGAAGTTAAGCGCCGTTCAGAAATATGGCGAAACTTAAGGTTTTCCCCGTGAAGGCCCGGGGCTCACGAAGGCGGGCGGCCATTCTATGAAGCCTCATATGAAAGCGCGCTCCTGATGAAGGCTGTCTTATGAAGGCGCTTGCCGAACAGATCGGCGATATCGACGGCATCAATATTTACGGTCGCGTCGTCGGTGTGCGCGGCCTGATGGTCGAGGTGGCCGGCCCCATCCACGCGATGTCGGTCGGCGCGCGGCTGGTGATCGAGACCGGCGCCAACCGTTCGATTCCCTGCGAGGTGATCGGCTTCTCCGGCAACAATGCTGTCGTGATGCCGTTCGCCGGCCTCGACGGCGTGCGCCGCGGCTGCAAGGCCGTGATCGCCAATGCCGCCAATCTGGTGCGGCCGTCGTCGGCCTGGCTCGGCCGCGTCGTCAACGCGCTGGGCGAGCCGATCGACGGCAAGGGGCCGCTGCCGCAAGGCGCCTCGCCGATGCCGTTCCGCAATGCGCCGCCCCCGGCGCATTCGCGCAAGCGTGTCGGCGCCCCGCTCGATCTCGGCGTGCGCGCGATGAACACCTTCCTCACCTGCTGCCGCGGCCAGCGCATGGGCATCTTCGCAGGGTCCGGCGTCGGCAAATCGGTGCTGCTGTCGATGCTCGCGCGCAACGTCGATGCTGCGGTCAGCGTCATCGGGCTGATCGGCGAACGCGGCCGCGAGGTTCAGGAATTCTTGCAGGACGACCTCGGCGAGGAGGGCCTCGCGCGTTCCGTCGTCGTGGTTGCGACCTCCGACGAGCCGGCGCTGATGCGCCGCCAGGCGGCGTATCTGACGCTCGCGGTCGCCGAATATTTTCGCGACGAGAACCAGGACGTGCTCTGCCTGATGGATTCGGTGACGCGCTTTGCCATGGCCCAGCGCGAAATCGGCCTGTCCGCCGGCGAGCCGCCGACGGCCAAGGGCTACACCCCGACCGTCTTCACCGAGCTGCCGAAACTTCTGGAGCGCGCCGGGCCGGGCCTCGGGGAGGGCGCCATCACCGCGATCTTCACGGTGCTGGTCGACGGCGACGATCATAACGAGCCGATTGCGGACGCCGTCCGCGGCATCCTTGACGGCCACATCGTGATGCAGCGCTCGATCGCCGAGCGCGGCCGCTACCCCGCCATCAACATCCTCAAATCCGTCTCCCGCACCATGCCGAAATCGGCCGATCCGCAGTTCTGGCCGACCATCCAGAAGGCGCGCGCGGTGATGGCGACCTATGCCGACATGGAGGAATTGATCCGGCTCGGCGCCTACCGGGCCGGCTCCAGCCCCGAGGTCGACGAGGCGATCCGCCTGCACGAACCGCTCGAGGCGTTCCTGCGCCAGCGCAAGGACGAAAATGCGTCTCTGGCTGACGGCTATCGCCAATTGGCGCATATCCTCGGTAATTTGGAAACGGAACGCTAACTTTGTCAGGTCATCATCCCATCCCACAGAGTAGCAGAGCCGGTCTTGGCCCCAGTCGGGCCTGTGGGGAGACCGGTGACGTCCCACGTGCAGCGAGGGGACTTCTGGGGAGTACGAGTCGATGAAGTCACGAGATACCCTCATCCGCCTGAAGAAGTTTCAGGTCGACGAGAAGCGCCGCCGGGTCACCCAGATCGAGACCATGATCGCCGACTTCCAGCGGATGTCGACCGATCTTGAACGCGAGATCACGACCGAGCAGGAGCGTGCCGGGATCAACGATCCCTCGCACTTCGCCTATCCGACCTATGCCAAGGCCGCCATTCAGCGCCGCGAGAACCTGACCCGCTCGGCCGACGAGCTCAAGGGCCAGCTCGACGAAGCCAAGGCCGCGCTGGCCGAGGCCTTCGAGGAGCTCAAGAAGGTCGAGCTCCTGGACGAACGCGACCAGGCCCGCGAGCGCGCCGAGGAAAATGCCCGCGAGCAGGCCGACCTCGACAGCATCGGCCTGATGCGCGCCCGCATCGGCGCCGTCGCCTAAAGACACAGCCAGCGGCCAAACCGCCGAGAATTTGTAAAACCCGGACCCGCAAGGTCCGGGTTTTCGCATGTGCTATCCACAGCGTGGCGCCGCACCCCTTGGTGGACGGCTTGGCCACGCGCTATGGTGGTGCGTGGTTTACCTCGCCCCGCTTTGAGGGGAGAGGTCGGATTGCCCCGGCGATGCGTAGCATCGTCCGGCGCGATCCGGGTGAGGGGGACTCTCCGCGGGTCCGTCTGCAACCTCCCTTGCGGAGACTCCCCCTCACCCCGATCCTCTCAGGGCGAGCGTAGCTCGTCCCGACCCCGCAGGCGGGGGAGAGGGAGGAAGGTTGGGGGGCTGAATGCTGACGCCAGCAGAGCTGGTCGGGTTGATCGAGGCGGTGGCGAAGGGCGATCAGGCGGCGTTCGAGCGCCTCTACGCCGCCACGCGCGCGAAACTCTATGGCGTCGTGCTCCGTATCTTGCGCCGACAGGATCTCGCAGAGGAGGTCATTCAGGAGACCTACGTCAAGATCTGGAACAGTGCCGGCCAGTTCAATCCCGCGCTGTCGTCGCCGATCACGTGGATGGCCTCGATCGCGCGCAACCGTGCGATCGACATCGTGCGCAAGAAGTCGGAGGTCTCGATCGAGGAGGAGCCGCAGGCGATGGAGGTCGCGGCCGACAGCCCCGATCCGCTGGCGCGCCGGGAGATGACCGAGGAGTTGAAGCGGCTGCTGGAATGCATCGGCCGGCTCGAGCCCGACCGTCAGCGGCTCGTGCTTCTCGCCTATTACAACGGCTGGAGCCGCGAGCAACTGGCGGAGAAATTCGCAGCTCCCGTCAACACGGTGAAGACGTGGCTCCGGCGCAGCATGTTGGATATCCGGGAGTGCCTCGGACTATGAAGGTTTATACGGTGAGGGTGGTTCTGGACTGCATGTGATGGCCTACTCGGAGGACCATATCGCGCTCGCCGCGGAATATGCGCTCGGTACGCTCGAGGCCGATGAGCGCGCGCAGGTCGAGACCATGATGGCGGTGGACCCGGCGTTCGCCGAAATCGTGCAGGCCTGGGCCTATCGGCTCGGCGCCCTCAACCAGATGGTCGGCTCGGTCGAGCCGCGTCCGGTCGTGTGGGAGAACATCAGGTCCGAGATTGCGCGCACGGTGCTTGCGCAGCAGCCGCCTGTTCTGGCCGACGTCGTACCGCCGCCAGTCCCGCCCGTCGAAGCCGCGCCGCCGGAAGCGCCGCTGGAGCAGGTCTCGCAACCGGAGCCGCAGCCTCCCGAGGCAGAGCAGCCCGAGCCGGTGCGCTCCGGATCCGATGCGATACCCGACATTGCGCCGGTGTTCATGCCGCAGGTCCACGCGCCCGATCCCGAGGTCGTCCGGACGCCGCAGGTGCCGATCGCCGACGACACCAACGTGATCCGCCTCGAGGGCCGCGTGAAGCGCTGGCGCTCGATCGCATCCGCGGTCGGCGCGCTCGCGGCCGCGCTGCTGGTGACGCTGTCGCTTCAGATCTTCCTGCCCGACGCGCTGCCGGGGGCTTTACGTCCCGCGCCGCGCATCCAGACGGTGGAAGTGAAGACGCCGGCCGCGCCGCTCACCGCCGCCGCGCAATATGTCGCGCTGCTGCAGGGCCAGGGCGGCGGCCCCGCCTTCATCCTCACCATCGACGGCGCGACCAAGAACTTTACCGTGCGCAAGGTCGGCGCGACGCCGGAGCCCGGCAAGAGCTTCGAGCTCTGGCTGATCTCCGACAAGCTGCCGCGCCCGCGCTCGCTCGGTGTGATCGGCGCCGGCGAATTCACCGCGCGTCCGCTGCTCGCCTCCTATGATTCCGAAGTCGTCAACGGCGCCACCTACGCGGTCACGGTCGAGCAGGCCGGCGGCTCGCCTAACGGCCAGCCGACCTCGGCCCCCATCTTTTCCGGCAAGCTGATCGAGACCGTACCGCCGTCCCAGCCGCAGGCGCCCACGAAGAAGTAGGTCCCGTAGCCCGGATGGAGCGCAGCGCAATCCGGGACCACCGCGCCATCAGGCGACAACCCCGGATTACGCTTCGCTGCATCCGGGCTACGAAGCCGCGTCTTGTCGCCACGGTCCATCTCGCCGTCGCATCCCGACAAGTCGCCTGGAATCCGCCCCCGATTTGAACCTTGCCGCAATTCGTGGCGTCAAATTCCCGGAAATTGCAGTCGGCGCCGCCGATCGCGGAGCCGAAAGAGGGGCTAGAAAACAAATGGATGCAGCGAAAACGCCCGGCATCTTCGTTCACCAATACACCGGACTGCCGCACGGCCCTGCGTTCGAGCATTGGCGCGAGCGGGCCTTCGGTGCCTGCGGCCTCGATATCGGGCCGAGCCATGGCGACAGCATCGATTGCCGGCTCCAGATCAGCGTTGTCGACAACATCGCGCTCGCCATTCCGGAAGGCGCCTCCGCGCAATATTCCCGCACCCAGAGCCACCTTGCCGACGGCAGCGACGACCTCGTGCTGATCGCCGCACATGCCGGCCTCGTCCGTGTCGGGCAGAATGGCCACACCGTGGAGCTTGCGCCCGCGCAGATGGTGCTCGTCGACATGAGCATCACCGGCACCGTCGGTCACACCGATGAAAACCGCTTCACCACCATCCGCATGCCGCGCCGCGCGTTGCTCGACATCAATCCGCGTACCGAGGACAAGCTGTCGCAAGTGCTCAGCGACGGTGCGGTCGCCGAGACCATCTTCCGCTACCACGCGCTCGCCGCCAATCACGCGCCGCACCTCGACGCGGTGGGCCAGCGCCTGACCGCGCAGCATATGGTCGATCTGGTTGGCCTCCTGCTCGGCACCGATGCCGAGCATGCAAGTCTTGCGCGCGGCCGCGGCCATGCGGCGGCGCGCCTCGACCTCATGCGCGCCGATGTGATGGCCGCGCTCGGCCGCAACGATCTCTGCCTGTCCGAGATCGCGACGCGCTCGGGCTTGAGCCCACGCCAGGCGCAACGCCTGTTCGAGCAGGCCGGCACGACCTTCACCGAATTCGTGCTGGAGCAGCGCCTGCTGCAGGCGCGTAAGCTGCTCGGCGATCCCCGCGCCAGGGCGCGCAAGATCAGCGACATTGCGCATTCCTCGGGCTTTTCTGATTTGTCATATTTCAACCGTGCGTTCCGCAAGCGCTTTGGCGCGACACCGTCGGAATTGCGCGAGGCGTAGGCGCGCCCCGGTTTCGTTCTGCGGATCACAGTTGGCCCATTCGCGGCGATGAGCTATATCTACCTGTGCGGGTACACCGCTCGATCGCTTGTCGTTCCCTTGTCGTTCCATTGGGAAAGTGCAGTCAACGGACATGGCGCGTATCGTCGTGCTCGGCGCCGGATTTGCAGGCCTGTGGGCGGCCATCGGTGCCGCGCGCAAGCGCGACGAGATCGGCGCTGGCAGCGACATCGAGATCTGCGTGATCGATCGCAATCCCTATCACAACATCCGTGTGCGCAATTACGAGGTCGATCTCAGCGAGGTCGCGATACCGTTGCCGCAGCTGCTCGATCCCGTTGGTGTCAGTCACGAGATCGGCGAGGTCGAAGCCATCGATCCGGTCCGGCACGAAATTTCGCTGGTCACGAGCAGCGGCGAGCAGACACTGGTCTATGACCGCCTGGTGCTGGCGCTCGGCAGCGAGGTGATGCGTCCCGACATTCCAGGCCTTGCCGAGCACGCCTTCGATGTCGATACCTATACCGCGGCGCTCCACCTCGAGGATCATCTCGTCTCGCTCGGCCGCAGCGCGCCGTCGCCAGGGCGTTCGACGGTGGTGGTGGTCGGCGCAGGCTTTACCGGCATCGAGGTTGCGGCCGAGATGCCCGACAGGCTGGCGCGCGCGGGCATCACCGGCAGCCGCCGCATCATCCTGGTCGATCCCAATTCCGCGGCCGGCGCCACCATCGGCACGCCGGCGCGCCCCGTCATCGAGACGGCGTTGGCCGCGCTCGACGTCGAGATGCGCCTCGGCGTGCGCGTCGTCTCGGTCGAGGCGGCCGGCATTCGCCTGAACTCCGGCGAGTTCATTCCGGCGCAGACCGTGATCTGGTGTGCCGGCATGCGTGCGAGCCCCCTGGCTGCGTGCTTTCCGGACGCGCGCGACCGGCTCGGGCGCCTGCTGGTTGATCCCCTCATGCGGGTTGCGGATGTCGGCGGCGTGTTCGCGGCCGGCGATGTCGCCTCCAGCGTGGTCGACGGGCTGCATCCGACCGTGATGTCCTGCCAGTTCGCGCGCCCCATGGGCCGCTTCGCCGGCCACAATGTGGTCGCCGATCTCGCCGGCCTGCCGATGCTGCCGCTGCGGATCGACTGGTACGTGACCGTGCTCGATCTCGGCGGCTGGGGCGCGCTCTACACCGAAGGCTGGGATCGCGAGGTCAAGGCGACCGGTCAGGCTGCGAAGGCGACCAAGAACATTATCAACCGCAAGCGCATCTATCCGCCGCTGACCGGCAGCAAGGATGAGCTGTTCGCGGCGGCCGCGCCGACGGTGCAGGCACCGCCACCGAGCTATGGGTCGCGGTAGTCTCGCGCTGCTCGCCCTACAAGATCTTGCGCTGGCCGACGGGCAAAACACGCGAGCGATGGGTCAACGCGCGGCGGCGAAAATATTCCACTTTACCGAAATTCAGAAATGACGTATGTGTCGCGACAACCCGGCCCAAGGAAGAGGGGCGTATCGCGATCGTCACGAACGCGGGCCGGGCGGCGGTGGACGCAGGCCACATCGGCGCGAAGAGCTTTCGCAGGGCGGGTAACCGTGAGCGAAGACCTCGCGCACACGACCGATGTGATCCGCGTACGGCAAAATCGTGTCGTCCTGGCGCCCGGGGTCTGTGCGCCAAGTCTTGTGGTGATGGGTGTCGTCCAACCGGACGCATCCGCCAGCCATCCGCAAGGCGACGGGGGCAATAGTGCAACGCTCCCCGGGGAGAACACGACATAAGCCGTAAAGCCACTGCGCAGGGAAGGCCGGGATGTCCTGGCTACACCGGTATGCCGCTGTGCAACTTCTTGTCACGCAGGTTTCGCACAGTGGACCGCGGGTGCCAGCGGGCTCCCGGTCTTCCCTGCGCCCTCTTTCAAACGAGGGTGAAGCGATAAAGCAAAGCTCGGGCGAAATGCGCTGCGAGGATGCGAAGCTGTGTCTCCACGTCGAAAGCGAATAAGGAATGCTGCCGCAAGCGACATCTAAGATCGTCACCCTGAGGCGCCGGAGCGAAGCGGAGGCCTCGAAGGGCGACAGCCCGTCTGCATCTCGGCCGTTCATCCTTCGAGGCTCCGCATGCGATGCATTCGCATCGCACGCTTCGCACCTCAGGATGACGGAACGAATACCGTCAGTGCGGAGAGATTGTGGATGGCTTGACCTCGCGCGCCAAACTCCGCTCTCGTGCCCCGGACGCTGCGCAGCGCCTCTTCGGCTCTGCGCAGCAGCGTAAGAACGCTGCAGCGCGTCCGGCACACGAGAGTGGGCGGATTGCTTGCGCCTTCGCCAAGGGCTTCGGCGGACACGTCGCTTCGCTCGCGATGACGAATTTGGGGTGAGGTCTGCACGCGACCGAAACATCACCCCAGACATGAGAAAGCGCCCGTGGGGGGCGGGCGCTTTCTGTAGTCGACTTGGGGTTGGGGTCGTCTACATATCCACGTGGCGACTTTGGGGGGCTGGTAAAGAGCCGCGTGAATTCACAAAACTCGTCAGATCTCCTTAGCGAACGAGGGACGCATTCGCGCTGGTGATAACAACCGGCTTGTCGGCCTTGATGACGCGGGCGCTCTGGGTCAGACCTTCGTCCGAACCCGTGCGTGCCGTGATGCCGAGGCCCGCCACCGCGATCCCTGCGACGAGGGCGACGACCACGACTTTCAAATGGGTCGCGCGATCTGCGCTGTAGATCGAGTGGTTCATGGAAGCCTCCTGCCGCCATCTACCCGAAGTAGTCGCCGGCCGTTTCAGGCAGGTTCATGCTTCCGGTGCCCAATAACCTAGTATTGGGGGGATTCGTTCCCAAGAGGCCATCACAAGAGCGTGACAGGACGTGAAAGATCGCGATCAAAAGCGACCCTTGATCGTGCGTTTTGGTAATTATTTCAAGGCTGTAATGTGTTTCTCAGGCGCCTTGTCGAGGGTTGGTCCACAAGGCGCCAGGAACTCAAAAACCATTTGCCTGTGTCCAAAAAACACACGGCTTCTTAAGGCAAATCAGATGCTTCCGACCGTTTTCAACCTCGCCCTGGGGTGGATCTCGGCCTGCGACAGCACCGTCGTCTGGGCCCGGAACCGCTCCACCAGGGACCGGACGAAGGGACGAATTGCCGCAGACGTGACCAGCACCGGCGCCTCGCCTTCGCGGGCGGCGCGCTCGAACGCCTCGCGCACGCCGGTCATGAACTCCGACAATTTCGAGGGCTGCATCGCAAGGCTGCGCTCCTCGCCCTGGCCGATGATGGATTCGGCAAAGGCCTGCTCCCATCGCGCCGACAGCGCGATCAGCGGCAGATAGCCGGCATAGGAGGTGTTCTGCGCGCAGATCTGCCGCGCGAGGCGAGCCCGGACATGCTCGACCATGGTGGCGGGATTGCGCGAGAAGGCGAGCGAATCGGCGATGCCTTCGAGGATGGTGGAGAGGTCGCGGATCGAGATGCGCTCGGCGAGCAGGAGTTGCAGCACGCGCTGGATGCCGGAGACCGTGACCTGTCCCGGCACGATGTCCTTGACCAGCTCGCTCTGCTCCTTCGGCAGCTCCTTGAGCAGCTTCTGCACCTCGCCATAGGAGAGCAGGTCCGACATGTTGGCCTTGAGCAGCTCGGTGAGGTGGGTCGAGAGCACGGTCGCGGCGTCGACGACGGTGTAGCCCTTGAGCGAAGCCTCCTCCTTGAGACTGGCGTCGACCCAGGTCGCGGGCAGGCCGAAGGTCGGCTCGGTGGTGTGGATGCCGGGCACCTGCACCTGGCTGCCGCCGGGGTCCATGACCATGAACTGGTTCGGCCAGATCTTGCCGGTGCCGGCGTCGACCTCCTTGATCTTGATGATGTAGGTGTTGGCCTCGAGCTGGACGTTGTCGAGGATGCGCACCGCCGGCATCACAAAACCCATCTCGATCGCGAGCGAACGGCGCAGCGCCTTGATCTGCTCGGTCAGGCGGTCGGTGCCGTCGGGGCCGTTGACCAGCGGCAGCAGCGCATAGCCGAGCTCGATCTTGAGGTCGTCGATCTTGAGTGCCGCCGAGATCGGCTCCTCGGCCGCAGCAGCGCCCGGTGCGCCGGGTTGACCGGCAGCAGGCGCGGCCATGGCGGCTTCCTCGGCCTGAACGGACGTCTTCTTGTGGTTGCGGGCGTGCCAGGCCAGCGCGCCGGCGCCGGCACCGAGTGCGAGGAAGGGAATGGTCGGAATGCCCGGCAGGGCCGCCAGCACCAGCATGACCGCCGAGGACATCGCGAGCGCCTGCGGATAGCCGGAGAACTGCTTCATCAGCGCCTTGTCGGCGGCGCCGGAGACGCCGGCCTTGGAGACGAGCAGGCCGGCGGCGGTCGAGACGATCAGCGCCGGCACCTGGGTGACGAGGCCGTCACCGACGGTCAGCAGCGTGTAGCTGCGCCCGGCGTCGGCAAAGGACATGCCCTGCTGCGCCACGCCGATGATCATGCCGCCGACGACGTTGATGAAGACGATCAAGAGGCCGGCGATGGCGTCGCCGCGGACGAATTTGGAGGCACCGTCCATGGCGCCGAAGAAGCCGCTCTCGTCCTCCAGCTCCTTGCGGCGGTGCTTGGCGACCTTCTCGTCGATCAGGCCGGCGCCGAGGTCGGCGTCGATCGCCATCTGCTTGCCGGGCATGGCGTCGAGGTGGAAGCGGGCGGCGACCTCGGCGATACGGCCCGAACCCTTGGTGATGACGACGAAATTGACGATGATCAGGATGGCGAAGACGATGATGCCGATGACGAAATTGCCGCCCATCACGAAGCTGCCGAAGGCCTCGATGACGTGACCGGCGGCAGCCGTGCCCTCGTGCCCGTGCGACAGGATCAGCCGGGTCGAAGCCATGTTGAGCGACAGGCGCAGCATGGTCGAGATCAGCAGGATGGTCGGGAAGGCCGAGAATTCCAGCGGTGTCTGGATGAACAGCGAGGTCATCAGGATCAGGATCGACAGCGTGATCGAGATCGCCAGGAACAGGTCCAGCACGATCGCGGGCAGCGGCAGGATCAGCACCACCAGGATGGTGAGGATGCCGAGCGCCAGCGCGATGTCGCCGCGCTTGAGGACGTTGACGATCTCGTTGAGGGAGGGAATCGAGGGCCTTGCGGTGCCTACGCCCTGTCCCGCGGTGACGTCGACCATGGTAGCTGCCTCCCCGCGCGACTGCCGTCCGCGCGCCCCAAACGTCTGCGCGGCGGCCGAAGGGCCGCCGTTCCGAAAGTGAGGCACCGCACTGGCGTCCACGGGAGCTCCCGTTCTACGCGGCTGACGACACTCGACTTCACCCGGCAATTTTTGCCCGGTGTATGGTTAGCAAAGGGTTAACGCGGGGGCGGGAAGAGGGCGGGGAGGGGTATTTCGGGGCCCAAGGCCGTCATTCCGGGGCGATGCGAAGCATCGAACCCGGAATCTCGAGATTCCGGGTTCGCGCCAAGCGGCGCGCCCCGGAATGACAGTCGAGTGGAAGGCTCCTACTTCGCCTTGTCCATCCTGGTCACCGTATACCCCGAGGCCGCCTCCTCGGCCTCGAAGGTCACCTTGTCGCCGACCTTCACCTGCTTGAGCATCGCGGGGTCCTTGACGCGGTAGACCATGGTCATGGGGTCCTCCATGCCGAGGCTCTTGGCCGGCCCGTGCTTGAGCGTGATCTTGCCGGCGCCCTCGTCGATCTTTTTCACCTCGCCGCTGATCGCGGCGGCCCCGGCCGCGAGGGCAGCAGTGGTAAGGCCGACAGTCAGCGTCAGCGCTGCGGCAATACGAATGATGCGGTTCATGGCAGACTCCCTTCGCGTTACTTGACGGTGACGTGGCCGACCATGCCGTAGTCGCGGTGGTCGGGAATGAGGCACGAATATTCGAACGTGCCGGGCTTGCTGAACTTCCAGAGGATCTCGGCCGTCTTGTTCGGTGCGAGTCTGACGCCGTTGGGATCGTCGTGCTCCATGTGCGGATGCTTTTTCATCTCGACGGCATGCGCGAGATTCTCCTTGGTGGTGGCGAGCAGGAATTCGTGGTCCTCCTTGCCGACATTGCGCAGCACGAAGCGGACCTGTTCGCCGCGCTTGACCTCGATTTTGGCAGGCGCGTAGTCCATCTCGTTCAGCAGGATCTCGATGGTGCGCGCGGGCTTGTTGGGGTCGCCGGGCTCGCCGGCCGAAAAGGTCGCGTGCCCGTGCTTGTCGTGAGCAAGGGCCGGCGCGGTCAAAAGCGCTGCCAGCGCGAGGCCGAGCTTGATCGTCTTCATCGTCATCTCCAGTTGGTGGTTCATCGAAACGCTCACATCTTCATCTTGTGGGTCGGCTTGCCCGGTTGCCGCACTGGTGCCGCATCGGGCGCCTCGACCTCGTAGGCGACGGTGCCTTGCGGAAACTTGTACGGGCCCGGATCGCGATAATCGTCGCGCGCGAGGTCCTCGCGGATCTTCATCACGGTGAACATGCCGCCCATCTCGATCGGGCCGAACTGTCCAGTGCCGGTCATCATCGGCAGCGTGTTGTCGGGCGCGGGCATCTCCATGTTGCCCATCGCCATGCCGGTCGAGCCCATCGCCATGCTGTCGGGCGCGAGCTTGCCGACGGCCTTGGCGAGGTCCTTGCGCGACACGCCAATCAGATTGCGCACCTCGTGCCCCATCGCATTCATGGTGTGATGCGACTTGTGGCAATGGAACGCCCAGTCGCCGGGATTGTCGGCGAGCACGTCGAACACGCGAACGGCGCCAACCGGCACGTCCGTCGTCGTCTCCGGATATTGCGCGCTCTCCGGAACCCAGCCGCCGTCGGTGCAGGTCACCGCGAAGGCGTGGCCGTGCAGATGGATCGGATGGTTGGTCATGCTGAGATTGCCGATGCGCACGCGCACCTTGTCGCCGAGCCGCACCGGCAGCGGGTCGATGCCGGGAAACACCCGCGCATTCCAGGTCCACATGTTGAAGTCGGTCATCTCGTTGACCAGCGGCAGATAGGTGCCGGGATCGACGCGATAGGTGCTCATCACGAACACGAAGTCGCGGTCGACGGGTCGGAAGTTCGGATCGCGCGGATGCACGACGACCATCCCCATCATGCCCATCGCCATCTGCACCATCTCGTCGGAATGCGGGTGGTACATGAAGGTCCCGCTCTTCCTCATCTCGAACTCGTAGACGAAGGTCTTTCCCGGCTGGATGTGCGGCTGGGTCAGCCCGCCGACGCCGTCCATGCCGCTCGGAATGATCATGCCGTGCCAGTGCACGGTGGTGTATTCGGGCAGGCGGTTGGTGACGAAGATCCGGACCTTGTCGCCCTCGACCGCCTCGATCGTCGGGCCCGGCGACTGGCCGTTGTAGCCCCACAGATTCACCTTCATGCCCTCGGCGAATTCGCGCACCACGGGCTCGGCGACGAGATGGAATTCCTTCCAGTCGCCGTTAATGCGAAACGGCAGCGACCAGCCGTTCAGCGTCACGACGGGGCGATAGTCCGGTCCGCTGACGGGGTGCAGCGGCGGCTGCATCACCACCTTGTCCATGTGCGCAGCTTCCGGGATCGATGCCGCCTGCACACGGCCTTGCACCGCGGATGCGCCGACCAGCGCGGCGGTGCCCAAAAATCCTCTGCGGGAAAACATGTCGGCCTCCATCTCAGTGGCCGCCGTCGGCAGGCGCTGCCGCGGCGATGGTGGTTGAAGTGTCGCCGCTCGCAGCAGGCGCGCCGCCATTGACGGCGGTCTGCAGGTCGGACTGGGCGAGGAAGAATCGTTGCCGGGCGTCGATCGCGCCGCGCAGCGAGGCCAGACGCTGTCGTGCTTCGGTGAGCAGCGCAAAGATGTCGACCTGCATGCTGGAGAAGCGGAGCTGCATCTCCTCGGTGATGATCTTGCGCAAGGGGATGATCTCGCGCTGGTAGTGGCTGGCGATGTCGTAAGTGGATCGGTAAGTCCGATACGCATCGCGCGCCTCCGAGCGCACGTTCACGGCGCGCTCGGTCAGGCGGTTGAAGGCGAGATTGTAGATCTCTGCCGCCTGTCGCATCCGCACCTCGCCGCCGTCGAAGATCGGGATCTGGAACTGGACGTCGAAGCCGCGTTCGCGGAACGGCGCGCCTTCGGGATCCCTGGTGCGGCGGGAGATGCCGGCGAGATCGAGCAGCGTCACGAAGCGGGTCGCCTCGGTGAGGTTCAGCGACTTCGCCAGCGCCGTCAGCTCCAGCCGGGCGATCTGCAGATCGATGCGATGGGCTACCGCATCGGCCTCGATCGAGGGCAGTGCCTGCGGCCGGCGCGGCAGCGGCGGCAATTGATTGGGCAGACGGAAGTCGAGGCCGCCGTCCCACAATCCCATCAGCCGCGCGAGCCTTTCGCGCGCGCTCGTCGCCGCCTGGCGCGCGGAGGCGAGGTCGGCGGTGGTCTCGGCGTAGAACACCTGCTCGCGGGCCTGGTCGAGCTTGTTGAGCGAGCCGGTCTCGCCGAGCTTGACCGCAAGCTGTGCGGTCGATTCCGCCGTCGCCTTCGCATCCGTCAGCAGCGCCACCATCTCGTTGCCGGCGACAGCGCGCACGTAAGTGCCGCGGACGTCGGCGGCGAGCCGCAAGGTCGCCAGCGCCGCGCGCAGCTGCGCCTGTCGGAATCGGTCGCGGGCAATGTCGGAGCGGAACGGCAGGGTGGCGAGCGCAAGAATGTCGCCGACCACCTGGCGCTCGATCTCGCTGGCGCCGTTGCCTGAGATCCGCGAGATCGAGAACACGGGATTGGGCGGCAGGCTCTGCTCGACCAGATCGGTCTCGGCCAGCGCCAGCTCGTTATAGGCGGCTTGCAATCCCTTGTTGTTGAGCAGTGCGATCTGAACGGCGGCCTCCACGCTCAGCGCCCGCGACAACAACTGGCGAACGCGCGCGTCAACCGCGCCCGCTCCCTCGGGCGTGCGAACGAAGGCGACATCCTTGTTGATGGTCTGGCTCGTCAGCTCGGAGACCGCGCTCATGCCGCTGTCGGGCGAGAACACGGCGCAGCCGGCAAGTCCGGGTGCGACAAGGCCGAGCGCGGCGAGAACGAGCAGGCTTGGCGCGAATTGATGTGTCATGGCGCGCTCCTACCGGTCCTGCTTCGGCCGCGGCGCGACGGCGTCGTTGCGATCGCGCCACGGCGCCGGCGCTGCGGGCCGCAGGCTGGTGTAGGGCGCAATGGTCGACCGATAGCCGACAGGCGCGACCTTCGCCGAGGGATCGGCGGGATCGGCGCCGGCGACTTGCGTCGTTGCCGGGGTGCAGCCGGACAGCGCCAGCGCAAGTGCGGCCAGCAGCGGCCAATGGAATCGAAAATGTCGTCCACCCACCGCGGATGCGGCGGCGAACTTCGCCCCGGAAAGCGCAAGCATGATTCATCCCTGATCTGAAAGACCACAGGTCCGCGCGCGCAAAAGCGCGCAACGGCCCGAAATCGTCGTGTCAGATCAGGCGATGGGAGGACGGTAGTGCAGGGGCGGCGCCGCGCTGTGCAGGCTGGCCACGATCTCGGCCGCACAGGTGGACATTGGCTGGACCAGCGTCGCGACGACCGGCAGATCGGCCGGCAACCCACTGACGCACATCATCGCACAGCAGGGGCCGACTGTTCCCTTGCCGCCATGGTCATGCTGAGCCGGCGCGTCCTGCTTGGCTTGGTGATGCGCGTGCACCCCCGCGTGGTCGTGCGATGCGCCGTCGTGCGCATGACCCGCCCCCATCTGATGATGGACTGGTGCGGGATCTGCCAGCAGGGCCTCATCAAGGCACGGCGCCGGGCCGCTGCCCAAGGCGAGGCTTGCGGCCGGCGCGAGCACGCAGAACAGATAGGCGAGGGCGATGATCCGCCCCACCCTGATCCGCATCGCTCGTGTCAAACGCAGCAACATTCCGCCGACATGTGTTCCGCGCGGCGATTTGCTCACGCAGATTGCAAACTAATCGCAAAACGCGCGTTCGCCAAGAACTTATTACCGCAGTGCACCGCGCATGCCCAATATCGCGCCACGATGCTTGACCGCAAGGCGATCCGCGAACATGTTCCGCGCGTGCACGCGCCCAATCATCCAGGACAAAGCTCTGATTCATTCAGCCCTGATTCCCGTCAGGCCTGGATGCGGCTGCTTATTGCGCTTGTGATCGGCTCGATCGGCGCCGTCGGCATGTGGGCGGTCGTGGTCGTGATTCCCGTGGTGCAAGCGGAATTCGGTGCCACACGCGGCGCGGTGTCGCTCGCCTTCACGCTGATGATGTTCGGTTTCGGGCTTGGCGGCGTGATCGCCGGCAAGATCACCGACCGGTTCGGCATCGTGCCCGCGATGGCGATCAGCATCGCCTTCCTCGGCGTTGCCAATGTGCTCGCGGGGCTGTCCGCGCATCTCTGGCAGTTCGTGGCGGCGTATTTCCTGATCGGCCTCGGAACGTCGGCGACCTTCGCGCCGCTGATGGCGGAGGCCTCGCACTGGTTCGAGCGTTATCGCGGCCTTGCCGTGACGATCGTCGCCAGCGGCAATTACTTCGCCGGCACGATGTGGCCGCCGATCGTGAACTGGGGCATGCAGGAGGTTGGCTGGCGTCACACCCATATCGGCATCGGCATCGTCTGCGTCAGCCTGATGACGATGCTGGTGCTGGTGTTGCGTGCGCAGATGGGCGACGACAAGGTCCACGATCACGCCAATGCGCCACCGCCGCGCGTCGATCTCAAGCTCTCGACCAACACGCTGACGGTGCTGCTCTCGATCGCCAGCATCTCCTGCTGTGTCGCCATGGCGATGCCGCAGGTGCATATCGTCGCCTATTGCGGCGATCTCGGCTATGGCGTGGCGCGCGGCGCCGAGATGCTGTCGCTGATGATGGCCTGCGGCATCGTCAGCCGGATCGGCTCGGGCTTCCTCGCCGACAAGATCGGCGGCATCCGCACACTGCTGGTGGGATCGGTGGCGCAGGGCTTCGCGCTGGTGTTCTATCTGTTCTTCGACAGCCTCGCCTCGCTGTATCTCATCTCCGCGATGTTCGGCCTGTTCCAGGGCGGTATCGTGCCGAGCTATGCCATCATCGTGCGCGAGGCGATGCCGGCGAGCGAGGCGGCGACGCGCGTCGGCATCGTGATCTTCGCCTCGGTGTTCGGCATGTCCTTCGGCGGCTGGGTGTCGGGCATCATCTTCGATGCCACCGGCTCCTACGCCGCGGCGTTCGCCAACGGCGTGGCGTGGAACGCGCTCAATATCGGCATCGTCGTGTTGCTGTTGATCCGCTCGCGGATGAAGTCGGTCAGGACCGGACCTGGCTTCGCAACCTAAACCGCCTGTCCCGCCTTCAGCAGCGAGCAGCCGGTGATCTTGTAACTGCCGTCCGCCTGCTGCTCGAGCGTGTACAGGGCTTCCCAGGCCTCGCCATTGGCATCGACGATGTGGACGCGCTGCGCAATCCAACCGCCCTCGATCTTGCTCTCGCCGAACTCGAAACTCTTGTGCCGGTAGACCGGCGCGTAGCCGCTTTGCACCATGGCCATGAAGATGTCCGGCGCGGGAAAGATCTCCCGGATCGCCGGCGCGGCAAAGGAATAGGCCGCGCTCGCATCGTCGCGGGCGAAGGCCTGCTCCTGGGCCCGGATCACGCCCTGCGCCGTCGCGACATCGTCGGCGCGTGCTGAGATGGGATTGAAGGCAATACTGAGAGCGACCAGCAAGGCGGCAATGCGCATGACAGGCTCCGCGTTGAAATCCCGGCAATGCTGATCCTAGCATGACCTCAGGGCAATACGGGCGCGCTATCGCTTCCGTTTCACCGCGGGCTTGTCTGGCCTGGCCGCGCGCGCCTTGGCCTTGGCAGCGGATTGCACCCGCAATCCGTCGACGAACACGTCGAGCAGGCGCAGCACCGAGGCTTGCCATCCCGGCTGATCGTGCATGTAGCACATCCCGAAAAACGCCCGCAGCAGGTCCTCCGGGCTGATATCGGCGCGCATCTGGCCGGCTGCGACCGCGCGCGCGAGCAGCGAGCCGATCGCCTTGGTCAGCCGCTCCATGGAGAAAACGGCAAGTTCCGACGAGCTCTGATACGCCAGCGCCAGCGCGGCCGACATGCCTTTCTTGGTGGCAACGAATTCGACGGCGGACCGCAGCCAGCGCCGCAGCGCTTCGACCGGATCCTTTGCGGTTCGCAGGTGCTCGGCAAGCTCGCTGAGCTGCCCGACCTCGCGCCGGTACACCGCCTCGAACAGATCCTCACGCGTCGGAAAATGCCGATAGAGCGTGCCGATGCCGACGCCGGCGCGCTTGGCGACGGCCTCCAGGCTCGCCTCCGGGCCGCCCGCGTTGAACACGGCCTTGGCGGCTTCGAGCACGCGCTCGCGATTGCGCACGGCATCGGCGCGGGGCTTCCGGGTCTGGTCGGTGTGGTCGTCCATATCAGGCAATGTAGATCACGAATTGGTTAGATTGAACCCTCGTTGAACCCTTGCCGGGCTGCATCGCGTTGGTGGCGCACGGGGTTTTGACCAATTCCAATATTTTTCCACCGGCCCTTGTTAAGCGGAGGGAGCCTCCGTATCTTCGCCTCGATGTTGGCCGGCTTCTGCCCGGTCAATTTGGATCGACGGCGGCCACGACGGTGGCGCGCTGCGCGATCACTCATGTCCAAATCTGATCGGAGCCTTGTATGAACCACTCCATCAGCCTCACCGTGAACGGTGCGCGGCGCGACTTCGTCCTCGACGATCCACGCGTCACGCTGCTCGATCTCCTGCGTGAGCGCCTCCATCTCACCGGAACCAAGAAGGGATGCGATCGCGGCCAGTGCGGCGCCTGCACTGTTCTGGTCGACGGCAAGCGCATCAACTCGTGCCTCGCGCTCGCGATCAGTCATGACGGCGCCGACATCCTCACCATCGAAGGCATTGCGCGCGGCGACCAGCTGCACCCCGTGCAGGCCGCCTTCATCGCCCATGACGGATTTCAGTGTGGCTTCTGCACGCCGGGTCAGGTCATGAGCGCGATCGGCATGATGGGCGAAGGCCAGGCCGGCAACGATCCCGAACGCATCCGCGAATGCATGAGCGGCAATCTGTGCCGCTGCGGCGCCTATGCCGGCATCGTCGATGCCGTGCTCGATGCGCAAGGACAGATGGACGAAAGCGATCAGAGGCGCTCCGCATGAAACCGTTCGATTACGTCAGGCCTGCCACCGTCACTGAAGCGGTTGCCGCCGCTGCCCAGCCGGGCGCGGTCTATCTCGCCGCTGGCACCAATCTGCTCGATCTGATGAAGGGCGGCGTCAGCCGTCCGGATCGTCTGGTCGACGTCACGCATCTCGATGGGCTCGACGGCATCGAGCGCCTCGCCGATGGGTCCTTGCGCATCGGTGCGCTCGTCAGCAACGCCGATCTCGCGCATGATGCGGACTTTGCAAGGTCCTATCCCGCCGTCGCCGAAGCCCTTCTCTCCGGGGCATCCGCGCAGTTGCGCAATGCCGCGACCGTCGGCGGCAATCTCTTGCAACGGACGCGCTGCGCGTATTTCTACGACACTGCCAGCCGCTGCAACAAGCGCGAGGCCGGCAGCGGCTGCGATGCGCGCGGCGGCGAGAACCGCACCCACGCGGTGCTCGGCTGGAGCGAGAGCTGCATCGCCACGCATCCCTCCGATTTCTGCGTGCCGCTGGTCGCGCTCGGTGCGGTCGTCGAGATCGAGGGGCGGGCGGGCCGGCGCGAGATCGCGCTCGACGAGCTGCATCGCCTGCCCGGCGATACGCCCGAGCGCGAGTCCGCGCTCGAGCCGGGCGATCTCATCGTTGCAGTGCGCCTGCCGCCGGCGGCGCGCGAGTTTGCCCCGCATGCGCGCTACCTCAAGGTCCGCGAGCGAACCTCCTACGCCTTCGCGGTGGTCTCGGCCGCTGCTGCGTTGCGGATCGAGAACGGCAGGATCGCCGAAGCGCGGCTTGCGCTCGGCGGTGTCGCCGCAAAGCCCTGGCGTGCCAGCGCTGCGGAGGACGTTCTCAAGGGCGTCGCGCCCACGACCGATGCCTTCCAGGAAGCCGCCTGGCGTGCGCTGACCGACGCAAAGCCGTCCGGCGACAACGCCTTCAAGATCGAGCTCGCACGCCGCATCGTCGTGCGCGCGCTGACCCTCGCTGCCGCCGGTACGCCCGCGCGCCTGCCCGCACTGCCGGCCTCTCCCTTTGCCTCGACATCAGGAGCCATCCATGCCTGAGCTCAACCTCACCAGTGCGCCTGCCCATCTGCGCCACGGCTCTAATATCGGCCAGCCGCTGACCCGTCGTGACGGCGTCCTCAAGGTCACGGGGCAGGCGACCTATGCTGCCGATAATCATCCGCCCGGCATGCTGTTTGCGGTGATCGCGACCTCCAGCATCGCGCGCGGACGTGTGGCGTCGCTCGATGTCGCCGCCGCCAAGCGCCATCCCGGCGTCGTCGATGTCATGACGTCCGACCACAAGCCACCCCTCGCCATCGACCCCGAGATCAAGACCAATCCCTTCGTGTTTCGGATGGAGGCTTTGCAGAGCAACGAGGTCCGCTACGCCAATCAGCCGATCGCGGTCGTGATCGCCGAGACGCTTGAAGCCGCGACGGAAGGTGCCGCGCTGCTGGCGCCGCGCTATGAGACGCTGCCTGCGCTCATCGGCCTCGATGCCGGCGAGAGTTTTGTGCCGCCCGTCGTCGGCGTCGGCAACCCCACCGAAAATCACCGCGGCGATGTCGAGGCGGGCCTTGCCTCGGCCGAGACGCAGATCGACGCGACCTACGAGACGCCGCCGCAATATCACAACGCGATGGAGCCGCATGCGGTCGTGGCTCACTGGGATGGCGACAAGCTGTCCGTGGACATGCCGACCCAGGGCCTGAAGCTGTCGCTTGCGCGCATCGCCGAGCTGTTCGGTATCGCGCACGACAAGATCCACATCCGCAGCCCGTTCCTCGGTGGCGGCTTCGGTTCGAAGGGGCTCATGGGCGGCCCGCCGGTCCTCGGCATCATGGCGGCGAAGCTGGTCGGCAAGCCGGTCAAGCTGGTGCTGCGCCGTGAGCAGATGTACGGCCCGGTCGGCCATCGCGCGCCGACGCGCCAGCGCCTGCGCATCGGTGCCGACGGAGAGGGGCGCCTCACCGCGCTCGATCACCATGCGCGGACCGTATCGAGTACGTTCGACGATTTTTACGAGCCCGCGGCCGATGCCTCGCACACACTCTATGCGGCGCCTGCGATCCGCACCTCGCATGACGCCGTGCGCGTCAACACCGGCACGCCGCTGTTCATGCGCGCACCCGGTGAGGCGACCGGCTCGATTGCGCTGGAGAGCGCGATCGACGAAATGGCGTGGGCCTGCGGCATCGATCCGCTTTCCTTCCGCCTGAAGAACTATGCCGAGGTCGAGCCGATCACGGGAAAACCGTTCTCGTCAAAGGCGCTGCGGGCCTGCTACGATCAGGGCGCGGCGCGCTTCGGCTGGGCGAAGCGTCCGCTGCAGCCGCGTCAGATGCGCGACGATGCCGGCCTGCTGGTCGGCTGGGGCATGGGCACGGCGACTTTCCCGGCGCTGATGTTCCAGGCCGAAGCACGCGCGGCGATCCGCCGCGACGGCTCCGGCGTGATGGAGATCGGCGCACACGACATGGGGCAGGGTGCCTGGACGGCACTGGCGCAGATCGCGGCCGACGCCGTCGGCCTCGATGTCGACCGCGTCACGTTCAAGGCGGGGACATCGGACCTGCCCGATGCCGGCATCGCCGGCGGCTCCGCGCACACCGCAACCGCGGGTGCGGCGATCCACAGCGCGGGCGCGGCCGTGATCGCAAAGCTCGCCGATCTCGCCACCAATGACGAGCGCTCTCCGCTGTTCGGCGCCGGCAATGCCGGCGTGATCGCGCGTGACGGCAGACTGATCCGGCGCGATGACGAGAGCCGCGGCGAGAGCTATGCCGAGATCCTCGCGCGCGCCGGCGTCGCCGAGGTCGAGGCGCACGGCACCGGTGCGCCGAACCCCGCGGCGATGGAGGAATATGCCATGCATGCCCATGGCGCGGTGTTCGCGGAAGTGAAGGTCGATCCCGAACTCGGTCAGGTCCGCGTCACCCGCATGGTCGGGGCCTTTGCCGCCGGGCGCATCGTCAACCCGCGTATGGTGCAAAGCCAGCTGTTCGGCGGCATGATCTGGGGCCTCTCCTTTGCGCTGCACGAGGAGGCCGTCACCGACCGCCGCAGCGGCCGGATCATGAACGCCAATCTCGGCGAGTACCACGTTCCCGTGAATGCCGACGTGCCGCCGCTCGACGTGATCACGGTCGAGGAGCACGACCCGCACGTCAATGCGCTCGGCATCAAGGGCGTCGGTGAGATCGGCATCACCGGCAGTGCCGCCGCGGTCGCGAACGCGGTCTGGCATGCGACTGGCGTGCGCGTCCGCAAATTCCCGATCCGGATTGAGGAGTTGCTGGCGCAGCGTTGAGGCGGCAGGCGGAGCGAGGCCCGCTCGCTCTGCGGCGGACGATCAGTTCATCATCCTGCGGAGAGCCTTGATCTGCTCTTTCTGCACTTCGATGTATTTCGCGATGGCCTTGCGCAGCTCGCGCGAACGGAGCTTGTCGGTGTCGCGCAGGACTTCGTCGAGCGCGGCTTCCGCATTGGCAAGAGTGGTCTTCATGCGCGAGCCCCTGTTACGAAGCGGCCCCGGAGTACCCAGGAGTCCGGGGCCATAACCTCAGCACCTCTAAGCCAGGCTGCTCGGCTACGGTTCGTAATATATAGCGGTCCGGCGCGCGGAAATTGAGATGGCTCAACCACCGTAAGATACCGGTGGCCGCCCGGAACCTTCCGGATGCGACTGTTCGCGATTCAGAACGTCGGCGGCGTGCAGGCCGAGATCACCTCGCACGGTTTGCCGCCGACGCAGCGGAAACGGTGCGGGCGGCGGCTCTCGAAATAATAGGCATCGCCCGGATTGAGGATGCGCCGCTCGTCTTCGACGGTGACTTCGAGCTTGCCCGAGATCACGATGCCGCCTTCCTCGCCGTCATGGACGAGGTGGACGCGCCCGGTGTCGCTGCCGGGCTCGTAGCGCTCTTTCAGGATCTGCAGGCTGCGGCCGAACAGATTGTCGCCGATCTGCCGATAGGAGATCGGCTTCTTGCCGACTTCGGTCAGCTCCTCGGCGCGGTAGAAGATCTTGCGCCTCGACTCCGGCTCCAGCGCGAAAAACTCGGCGAGCCCCATCGGGATGCCGTCGAGGATACGCTTGAGGGCGCCGACCGAGGGGTTCATCTGGTTGGATTCGATCAGCGAAATCGTCGAATTGGTGACCCCGGCGCGCTTGGCCAGCTCGCGCTGTGACAGCTTGTGACGCGCCCGGATGAATCGCAGCCGTCCACCGATGTCGACGCTCATAGCCAAGTCCTGTGTTGCAGGTGTTGCGGATCGCGCAAATATGGACCGGCAGCCCCAGCGAAATCAATGGCTTGCAGGTTACCAGAAAAGGACTTGTTGCGCTTTTGAAGCCGTGGCTCTGCTAGAGGGTCAGCAAAGGAGCGCGGCCGTGACCCTTCATCAGATTCCGAACACTATCAAGACCGACTCGTTCTGGATGCCGTTCACGGCCAATCGGCAGTTCAAGAAGGCGCCGCGCCTGTTCTCCTCGGCCGAGGGCATGCACTACACCACCGTCGACGGCCGCAAGGTGATCGACGGCTCCGCCGGCCTGTGGTGCGTCAATGCCGGCCACGGCCGCAAGCAGATCGCCGCCGCAGTCGAGCGCCAGCTGATGACGCTGGACTTCGCACCGTCGTTCCAGATGGGCCATCCGCTGGCCTTCGACTTCGCCGAGCGCCTCGCCGAGATCGCGCCGAAGGGCCTCGACCGGATCTTCTTCACCAATTCCGGCTCCGAATCGGTCGACACCGCGCTGAAGATCGCGCTCGCCTATCACCGCGCCAACGGCCAGGCGAGCCGCACCCGCCTGATCGGCCGTGAGCGCGGCTATCACGGCGTCGGCTTCGGCGGCACCTCGGTCGGCGGCATGGTCGCCAACCGCCGCGCCTTCGCCACCCTGCTGCCGGGCGTCGACCACATCCGCCACACCCACGATCTCACCCGCAACGCCTTCGCCAAGGACCAGCCCGAGCACGGCGCCGAGCTCGCCGACGATCTCGAGCGTCTGGTGGCTCTGCACGGCGCCGAGACGATCGCTGCCGTCATCGTCGAGCCGGTGCCCGGTTCGACCGCGGTGCTGCCGCCGCCGAAGGGCTACCTGCAGCGCCTGCGCGAGATCTGCGACAAGCACGGCATTCTCCTGATCTTCGACGAGGTCATCACCGGCTTCGGCCGCCTCGGCACGCCGTTCGCCGCCAACTTCTTCGGCGTCACGCCTGATATGATGACCACCGCCAAGGGCATCACCAACGGCACCATTCCGTGCGGCGCGGTGTTCGCGCATCGCAAGGTGCATGACGCCATGATGATCGGCCCGGAAAACGTCATGGAGCTGTTCCATGGCTACACCTATTCGGCGCACCCGACCGCCTGCGCCGCCGGCATTGCGACGCTCGACATCTACAAGGATGAAGGCCTGCTGACGCGCGGCGCCTCGATCGCCGACTATTGGCGCGATGCGCTGCATTCGCTGAAGGGCCTGCCCAACGTCATCGACATCCGCAATTGCGGGCTGATGGGCGCGGTCGAGCTGTCGCCGCGTGACGGTGCGGTCGGTGCGCGTGGCTACGACGTCATGGTCGACTGCTTCAATCGCGGGCTGTACTTCCGCATGAGCGGCGATTCCTTTGCGCTGTCGCCGCCGTTGATCGTCGAGAAGAGCCACATCGACGACATCGTGTCGATCCTGGGTGACGCCATCAAGCGGGTGGCCTGATAATTGCTCTCGCCGTTGCGAGTTGTTTCCTTGCAGCGGCGAGCGTGATGCCGCGGGAGTTTGACCAAGCGTGAAAGTTCTGATCCTCGGCAGCGGTGTCATCGGTGTCACCTCTGCCTACTACCTTGCGCGTGCCGGCCACGAGGTCACGGTCGTCGACCGTCAGCCCGAGCCGGCGCTGGAGACCTCTTTCGCCAATGCCGGCGAAGTGTCGCCCGGCTATTCCTCGCCCTGGGCCGGCCCCGGCGTGCCGGTGAAGGCGGTGAAGTGGCTCCTGATGAAGCACGGCCCGCTGGTGATCCGGCCGAAGCTCGATCCGGTGATGTGGGTCTGGCTGCTCAAGATGCTGCGCAACTGCACCAGTGCGCGTTACGCGGTCAACAAGAGCCGGATGATCCCGATCGCGGAATACAGCCGCGATTCCTTGCGCGATCTGCGCCGCGACATCGGCATCCAGTATGACGAGCGCTCGCAAGGCACGCTGCAGCTGTTCCGTTACCAGGCCCAGCTCGACGGCACCGCCGAGGACATCGCCGTGCTCAAGCAATATGGCGTGCCCTTCGAGGTGCTGAGTCGCGAGGGCTGCATCGCGGTCGAGCCGGCACTCGGCGGCGTGAAGCAGAAGTTCGTAGGCGGGCTTCGCTTGCCGCAGGACGAGACCGGCGACTGCCACATGTTCACGCAGGCGCTGGCCAAGCATGCCGAGGCGCTCGGCGTGCGCTTCATGTTCAACACCTCGATCGACCGTATCGTCACCGACGGCGCGCGCGTCAGCGGCGTCGCGACCAGCGCCGGCATGTTGCAGGCTGATGCTTACGTGCTCGCGCTCGGCAGCTGGTCGTCGCGGCTGGTTGCGCCGCTCGGCATTTCGCTGCCGGTCTATCCGGTGAAGGGCTATTCGATCACGGTGCCGATCAAGGAGGCCTCCGGCGCGCCGGAATCGACCGTGATGGATGAGAGCTACAAGGTCGCGATCACGCGATTGGGCAACCGCATCCGCGTCGGCGGCACCGCCGAAATCTCGGGCTATTCGGACAAGCTCTACGACGCGCGCCGGGCCACGCTCGATCATTCCTTGTCCGATCTGTTTCCGTGCGGCGGCGATCTCGCCAAGGCGACGTTCTGGAGCGGCCTGCGTCCGATGACGCCGGACGGCCCGCCCGTGATCGGCCCGACGCAATTCGCCAACCTCCACCTCAACACCGGCCACGGCACCCTCGGCTGGACCATGTCCTGCGGTTCGGGTCGCGTGCTCGCCGACATGCTGTCGGGCAAGAAGCCGGACATCGATGTGAGTGCGCTGACGGTGGAGCGGTATAAGCACCGGTTTGGGTGATCTCTTCGCCTCTCCCCGCGTGCGGGGAGAGGCCGGAATTTGCATAGAAAATTCCGGTTGAGGGGGAGCCTCCGCGAGTCTCACTCTGACCGCTTGCGCGGAGGGCGCCCCTCACCCCGACCCTCTCCCCGTAAGAACGGGGAGAGGGAGAGCGGTCACCCCGCCCCCGTCACGCAATTCACCCACAGCACCATGGCCTTCGCATCCTGCGCCGGATTGGAAAACCGGTGTGGCCGGCGGCTGGCAAAGCGAAAGCTGTCGCCGGTCTTCAGCGACCAGGTCTCGCTGTCCACCGTCAGCATCATCTCGCCTTCGAGCACGAGGCCGGCCTCTTCGCCGTCATGGGTGTAGAGCTCGTCGCCAGTGGAGCCGCCGGGCTCCAGATGCACCAGGAACAGATTGAGCTTGTTGTCGGCGCTCGCCGGGCTGAGCAATTGCCTGGAGACGCCGGTGCGCCAGAGCTTCAGCTCGGGCCGCTGCAGCCCGCGCGTCACCACCTGATCGGAGGTGCCGTCGGCGCTTGGGCTTGCGCCGAACAGTGCGGCTATGCCGACGCCGAGCACGTCGGCGAGCGTCGCCAGCACGCGTAGCGATGGTGACGACAGGCCGCGCTCGATCTGGCTGAGAAAGCCGATCGACAGGTCCGTGCGCGCCGCGACCGTTTCCAGCGAGAATTGCCTGACGCGCCGGAGATCCCTGATGCGGCGGCCGACCGCGACGTCCATCGCGGGCTCGGCGGATTTGGCGACGGCTTTGGTCTTCACCCTCTTCACCGGCTTTATCGCGGCCGGTCTGCGCATTCTTTTGCCACCGCTCACGTCAAACCGCTTCCTTCATGTGCATGAAAACCACTTGCATCATCCGCGAAAGTGTGACCAAATTTTCATATTGGTGAAAATAGGCCGAAACGGCTCGGCTCGCAACGTCTGATCACGACACCTGCGAGCGCCGCCATCGGCCAGACCCAAAGGGGGATGCGATGAAGCGTTTTGGTCTGGCCGCGGTCGCGGCGCTCGCACTGATAGCCGTGGCGCCCGCTTCGGCGCAGCAGGTGCTGAAGGTCGGCTCGACCCCGACGGGTATTCCCTTCACCTTCCTCGACACCAAGACCAACACCATCCAGGGCATCATGGTCGATCTCGTCACCGAGGTGGGCAAGGATGCCGGCTTCAATGTGCAGATCGAGCCGATGCAATTCTCGGCGCTGATCCCGTCGCTGACCTCGAGCAAGATCGACATCATCGCCGCCGCGATGTTCATTACCGCACCGCGCAAGGAAGTCGTCGATTTCTCCGACCCGATCTACACCTACGGCGAGGGCCTGGTGGTGCCGAAGACCGACACCAAGGCCTACGCTACGCAGGACGACCTCAAGGGCGAGACCGTCGGCGCGCAGGTCGGCACCGCCTTCGTCGATGCGCTGAAGAAGTCCGGCCTGTTCGCCGACGTGAAGGCCTACGACACCATTCCGGACATCCTGCGCGACGTGAACACCGGTCGCCTCAAGGCCGGCTACGCCGATTATCCGATCCTCGCCTACAATCTGAAGCAGGGCGGCTTCCCCGAGGTGCGGCTCGTCGATGGTTACAAGCCCGTCACCGTCGGCTCGGTCGGCATCGGCGTGCGCAAGGGCGAGAGCGCGCTGCTCGGCAAGATCAACGCCTCGCTGGCCAAGCTGAAGGCCAACGGCACCATCGACAAGATCCTCGATAAATGGGGCCTGAAGGCCCAGGGCTGATCGATAAATTCGGATCGATGAAGGCTGCCCGATGAAAGGCTTCTGGCGCGACGCCGTCGAGTTCTTCCCGATCCTGATGAACGGCGTCGCACTGACGATCGTCGTCACCATCGGTTCGCTATTGCTCTCGACGGTGCTCGGCCTGATCTGGGCGATGATGCGGGTGTCCGGCATCAAGGCGCTGTCGATGATCAGCGCCAGCCTGATCAATGTGATCCGCGGCATCCCGATCATCGTGCTGTTGTTCTACCTCTACTTCGTGATGCCCGATCTCGGCGTCACGCTATCGGCCTTGCAGGCCGCGATCCTCGGGCTCGGCGTCGCCTATTCGGCCTATCAGGCGGAAAATTTCCGCGCCGGCATCGAGGCGATCGACAAGGGGCAGATCGAGGCGGCGCAGTCGATCGGCATGGGCTGGTGGCTCACCATGCGGCGCGTGGTGCTGCCGCAGGCGGTGCGCATCGTGCTGCCGCCTTACGGCAACGTCATGATCATGATGCTGAAGGACTCTTCGCAGGCCTCCACCATCACGGTCGCCGAGCTCGCGCTGCAGGGCAAGCTGATCGCGTCCTCGACCTTCAAGAACACCAGCGTGTTCACGCTTGTGGCGCTGATGTACCTCACCATGAGCATTCCGCTGATCCTGCTGGTTCGTCACTTCGAGAAGCGGGCCGGCAAGCGATGATCGAGCTGAACGACGTCCACAAGAGCTTTGGCGAGAACGAGGTGCTCAAGGGCATCACGGCCTCCGTGCAGAAGGGCGAGGTGGTCTGCATCGTCGGTCCCTCCGGCTCCGGCAAGTCCACCATCCTGCGCTGCATCAACGGGCTCGAAAGTTACGACCGCGGCGAGATCAGCGTTGAGGGCCTGAAAGTCGATCGCGATGCGCCGTCGATCGTGAACATCCGCACCCAGGTCTCGATGGTGTTCCAGCGCTTCAATTTGTTTCCGCACCGGACGGCGCTGGAGAACGTGATCGAGGGGCCACTCTTTGTGAAGAAGGAGCCGCGTGCCCAGGCGCTGGAGCGCGGCCGCGCATTGCTTGCCCAGGTCGGGCTTGCCGAGAAGGCCGATGCGCATCCGCCGCAGCTCTCCGGCGGCCAGCAGCAGCGCGTCGCGATCGCGCGGGCGCTCGCTATGCAGCCCAAGGCGATCCTGTTCGACGAACCGACCTCGGCGCTCGATCCCGAACTCGTCGGCGACGTGCTCGGCGTGATGCGCAAGCTCGCCGACGACGGCATGACCATGGTCGTCGTCACTCACGAGATGGGCTTTGCCCGCGACGTCGCCGACCGCGTGCTGTTCATTGACGGCGGCGTCATCGTCGAGCAGGGGCCGGCCAAGGCGCTGCTCAACCAGCCCCAGCATCCGCGCACGCAGGATTTTTTGCGGCGTGTGCTGCATCCGCTTTGATTGGTCTTTGCCATGCCTGCGCGCCTGCCTCTGCCGCCCTCGCTCTATGCCGACACCGCCGTTGCGCCGGCCGCCACGCCGCCGCTCGATACGGACAGGAATGTTTCGGTCGCGATCGTCGGCGGTGGTTACACCGGCCTGTCCACGGCGTTGCATCTGGCGGAGCAGGGTGTCGAGGCGCTGGTGCTGGAGGCGCAGGAGCCGGGTTGGGGCGCGTCCGGCAACAATGGCGGCCACACCAATCCCGGCCTGAAGCACGATCCTGATCAGATCGCGGCTGATTTCGGCGCTGACCTCGGCCGCCGCATGATCGAGTTCGCCTACGGCACCACGAATTTCACGCACGATCTGATCCGCCGCTACCAGATCCCGTGCGAGGCACGTCAGAACGGTACGCTGCGCGCGGCCTATCACGAGGCCAGGGCTGCCGCGATCAAGACCACCGCTCAGCAATGCATCCGCCGCGGCATGCCAGTGACATATCTGAACCGCGAGCAGCTCCGCGAGATGACCGGTACCGACCGCTACATCGGCGCCATGCTCGATGCGCGCGGCGGCGATCTGCATCCGCTCAGTTACGCCCGTGGTCTCGCACGCGCCGCGGTCTCGGCCGGCGCGAAGGTGCACGGCGAGACGCCGGCGCTGTCACTGCGCCGCGATGGCAGCCGCTGGCGCATCGAGACGCCGCGGGCGGTGGTTCATGCCGACAAGGTCCTGCTCGCCACCAACGGTTTTACCGACGATCTCTGGCCGGCGCTCCGCCGCACAATCGTGCCGGTTTTCTCTTCGATCGCGGCCACGGCGCCGCTCTCCGATACGGTGGCCCGCGCGATCATGCCGACGCGGTCCGTGCTCTACGAGAGCGGCCACATCACGGTGTATTACCGCATCGATCAGCACAATCGTCTCTTGATGGGCGGCCGCGGCCCGATGCGCTGGATCAAGTCGCCGAACGACGTCGCCTATCTCATGCGCTATGCCGAGCGGCTATGGCCGCAGTTGAAAGGCGTTGCCTGGACTCACGGCTGGAATAGCCGGCTCGCCATCACCGGGGATCACTATCCCCACGTGCATGAGCCGGCCGAAGGCATCCTGATCTCGCTCGGCTGCAACGGCCGCGGCGTCGCGCTCGCGACCGCGATGGGCGCGCAGCTCGCGCGTCGGCTGATCGGCGGCGCCAAGGCGGAGATCGACATGCCCATCACGGGCATCAAGCCGATTCCGAGGCACGCCTTCTGGCCGGTGGGTGTGACGACCGCCGTGATCGCCGGCCGCATACGGGACCGGCTCGGCATGTGAAGAAGGCGCCGCCCGGTCAGGAGCGACGCCTTGCATCATAGATCGATATAGGACGTCAGCAGCGGCCCTGTTTCCACAGGCCGGGCGGGCATCCGTGACCACGCCAGCCGACCTTGCGTCCGCGCGACCATCCGGGCGGTGAGCCGTAGTAATGATGGCCCATCGAATGACCATGACCATGGCCGTGCCCATGTCCACCGCCATGTCCACCACCATGCCCGCCCTTGGCCAGGGCAGGACTGGTGAATGTGAATCCGGCTGCAAGGATCAGCGACGCGGCGAGCGCAAGTTTCTTCATATGTCCTCCACTGGGGCGAGCGCACTTGTCCGTTCAATCAACGAACGGCCGGTAGGTAAGTTCCCTGCGAATGTGGAGGAGTCGTGACGCTCGCGCAGATGCGTAATCGCGCGAGAACTCAACGCGCGCTGGCACAATCCCGCATTGATCGATGCGCTCAGGCTTCCGCCACCGCGTCGGCCCAGGGCTGGAAGATCTCGACCGCACCAAAATTCGTGTCGCCCTCGCGCATCACCACGCTCGGGCAGGCGAATTTTTGCGGCAGCGTCTGCACGCGGGTCTCTTCATAGTCGAAGCGCGAGCCCAGCGTCTTGCGCACGTCCTCCGGCAAGCGAGCATCGCCGATCACCACCGCGCCCTCGCTGGCGTCGATGCGCGGCTGGTGGATGGCGGCATCGAGGCCCATGCCGAAATCCATTGCGAAGGAGACGAGCTGCATCACCGAGGGCAGGATGCGGCGGCCGCCGGAGGCGCCGACCGCGAGCCGCTTGCCGTCCTTAGTCTCGGCGATGACGGGCGTGTAGTTGCAGAGGCAGCGCTTGCCGGGCGCGAGCGAATTGGTGGTGCCCGGCGTCGGATCGAACCACATGATGCCGTTGTTCATGGCGATGCCGGTGTGCGGCGTCACATATCTCGAGCCGAACGACGAGAGCAGCGTCTGCGTCACCGCGGCGATGTTGCCGTGGCGGTCGACCACGGAGAAATGCGTGGTGCAGGCGGGAGCCAGATATTCGGCACCGAGCGAGCGTTTGCCGTCGGCATCGCCCATGTCCTTGAGCCGCTCGCGGAAGGCCGCCTGCAGAGCGAGCGCATATTCGACATAGGCAGCCGCGTCCGGCGCGCTTGCCGGCGTCAAGCTCTGCTGCAACAGACGCAGCGCGTGCGCCATGGTGGGCCCGGCCGTGAGCTCAGGCGTCGCATAGACCTTGCCGCCGCGATACGGGATCGCCAGCGGCTCGCGCAGATGCGCGCGGAAGGCGGCGAGGTCCTCGACCGACAGCGAACCGCCATCGGCCTTGATGTCGGAGGCGATGCTCCTGGCGAGATCGCCCTGGTAGAAATCGCGCGGTCCGGCCTCGGCGAGATGCGACAGCGTCGCTTTCAGCGTGTCCTGCGGCAGTCGCGTCTCGGCCTTGATGCCCCATGGCGCGCTCGGCGGCAGCCCATCCTTCAGGAACGCCGCCACGCTGGCGGGATAGCGCCTGAGATCGGCGGCCGAGCCCGAGATCGTCACCGTGGTCCACCAATCGACCAGCAGGCCTTCGCCGGCGAGCCTGGCTGCCGGCGCGACCAGATCCTTCCACGGCATTTTGGCGTAGCGGCGGTGCGCCTCTTCCATCCCGGCGACGACGCCGGGCACGGCGATCGAGCCGGGGCCGTGGATGTTGCGATCGTCCTTCACCCGCGGCCAGGGGAAGAGATCGGACGCAGCGCCTTCGCCGCTGAGCGGATAGTCGGCAACGCGCAGGCTCTGCGGCGCACACATGCCGTAGTCGATCACCTCGTAACGATTTTCCTTGGCGCGGTAGAGCACCATTGCACCGCCGCCGCCGATGCCGCTGTTCCAGGGCTCCACCACATTCAGCGCCATGGTGGTTGCGACGATCGCGTCCACGCAGTCGCCGCCCGCCGCCAGCACCTGCGCGCCCACTTCGGCCGCCCGCCGCGATTGCGAGGCGACGATGCCGCCCTTGGAGCTGACGGCGGGTTTGCGGATGGTTTGGTTGAGGCTGAACTGATGAGGCATGATGTCGTCTTGATCTCTGTTGTTCTGGCGTTGCTGTGCTGGCGCGGAAGCTCAGCATTGGCTGATGTTGCGAAGGATGGCACATTGCCGCCAACGAGAAAATCCAAAGGGAGACGCGACATGGCTGGTGTGAAACAGGCGCGGGATGGCGCGGTCGGAATCCTGACGCTGGACGAGCCGGCGAGCCTGAATGCGATGACGCCGGACCTGCTCGGTGCGCTCGCCGCCGCCATCGGCGAGATGTCGCAGGACGAGGGTATTCGAGCCCTGATCCTCACCGGCGCGGGGCGTGGCTTTTGCTCAGGACAGAATTTGAAGGCCTCGGAAGCGCTGGGTGAGGATCTTGCTGCCGGCGTCATGAGGTTCTACTGGCCCGCCTTCAAGGCGCTGCGCGAATGCCGCGTGCCCGTCGTCGTCGCCGTCAATGGCGTCGCGGCCGGCGGCGGCTTCAGCCTGGCGATGGCCGGCGACATGATCGTGGCGGCGCGGTCGGCGAGCTTCATCCAGGTGTTCAGCCGCATCGCGCTGGTGCCGGATCTCGGCTCGACCTGGCTGTTGCCGCGGCTGATCGGCCGCCAGCGCGCCCTCGAGCTGATGCTGCTGAACGAGCCGCTGACGGCCGAACGCGCCCAGGAGATCGGCCTGGTGCGGCAGGTCGTCGAGGATGCAAAGCTGATGGACGAGGCGCTGGGTCTGGCGCGCCGCATCGCCGAGGGACCGACCCGCGCTTTGGTGGCAACGCGCCTGCTCGTCGAGGAGAGCGAGCATGCGACCTACGAGGCGCAGTTCCGCCGCGAGATCGAACTCCAGGCGGTGATCCGCAAGAGCGCCGACGCCCTTGAGGGGCGCAACGCCTTCGTGGAGAAGCGCAAGGCGAAGTTTACGGGGAGGTGAGGTGGGGCACGCTTGCCCTGCTCGTCATGCCAGGGCTTGCCTCGGGCATCCGTCTTTGGCCCACGCCCCAAAACGTAGATGGCCGGGACAAGCCCGGCCATGACGAAGGAGAGACGGAGATTGGAAGCCGCGAGGCCTCAGCGCTCAGAGCGAGCGGTTCAGCCGGCTGGCCTGATACTTGGCGCGCCATTTGGGGCCCGGCCCGCGCATGTAGTGCAGCTCCGGGCGGTAGGGGTCGCCCGCGACCCTGATCAGCGTCTGCCATTTGGCGGCGACGAAGTTCACGGGCTGGCGGAACAGGCTCAGTGAAGCGAGCAACATGACATCACCTCAATGCGGCTTGCCGAGCATGGCGGTGAAGGGAAGATCGAACAGATCCTCGCCGTCGGAGCCGCTGACATGGATCACCCAATCGCGCCAGTCTTCAGCGCCGGGCGTCTGGATCATCGAATTCATGATCTGGGAGGCACGGTCGCGCGCCTCCGTGAGATTGGAGACGGCGGCGCCGTAGCGGTCGATCAGCGTGCCCTCGGTGTTGGAGCAGTGAAAATAGACCTGGACCATATGCGCCTCCTGGCGGGAGTAACTTGGATGGCAAATCGATACCACCCGAAGCCTTCGCGAAACATTCGGGTCGAGCCCGGTAAGGGAATCTACGGATATTGGTCGGCTCAGAGGTCGTTACAGGTTTAATCACAGGCGAGTGATGTTCGGCTGGACGGCGTTCGGACGGCATGAAACAGCTGTTTCGCGGGAAATCTTGGGGGCCGCCGTGAGCTACTTCACATCCAGGCGTGGACGCCGAAGCCTGCGCGCATGTGCGGGGATGTTGGCGGTCCTGCTTGGGCTCATCTCGGCGGCGTCATCGGAGCCGCTCCGCCGCAGCGGCTATGCGGTCAGCGCGGAAACCTGCGGCAATGGCGATCTCGCTTTTCCCAGGATCCAGATCGACATGAAAGCCGGATTTTGCGCCGGCCTCGTCGCCAGCGAAGAGGATGGCCTGAAATTCCCGCGCGCGATCGTCCAGGTGCCGGGCCGGGAGCTGCTCGTGGTGGCCGACATGGGCGGCTGGGGCCACACCGACGGACGGCTGTTGCTGCTCGATCCGCGCGCGGCCCAGGGCCAGCGGTTCAGGGAGCTTCTGACGGGAATCGAATATCCGTTCGGCCTGACCATCGGCCCGGACAAAAAGCTCTACGCCTCGACCGCCGAGACCATCTTCCGGTTCGACCCGCTCGCCGACAATCCGCGCGGCACGGTCGAGACCATCATCCGTCATATGCCTGGCCGCCGGATCACGCTGCCCGACGGGACGAGGCTCCAGGAGAGCGCGCATCCGCTCAAGCAGTTTGTCTTCGACAGGAACGGGCGGCTATTCGTCAATGTCGGCTCGCACAGCGACGACTGCATCACGCCGGCGCCGATCACAAAGCCTTGCGCGGCGGCCGAGGGCGCTTCCGCGATGGCAGCGATCTGGCTGTTCACGCCGCCCACGGGTGGCGTCTTCCCGGCGCTGAAGCCTGGCGATGCCGATCCGCCGCACACCGTCTATGCGCGGGGCTTGCGCAACTCGATGGCGCTGGCGCTGCATCCGAAGTTTCCCGAGGCCGGCTACGCCTTCCTGCAGGGCGAGAACAGCCGCGACTTGCCCGACATCTTCAAGCCGAACGAGGAGATCAACGCGATCGAGCAGGGCAGGCATTATGGCTGGCCCTATTGCTACGATCTGTCGACGCCGAGCCCGGAATTCAGGAACGTGCTGCAAGGTGGGCTCTACAAATCGCTCTGCACCGCCAACGCGCTCTACAAGCCGCCGCTCTCGCTGATGCCGCCGCACGGCGCGCCGCTCGCGATGCTCTATTATCACGGTGGCAAATTTCCGGAGCTGGAGGGCAAGCTGCTGGTCGGCCTCCACGGCTATCGTCCGACCGGCAGCCGTGTCCTCGTCTACGACGTCGACGATCGCGGTTTCCCCAAGCCGTCCCCGGCGCCGGTGCGCTACCACGTCAGTTGCGCCGCCGATCCGGCGCGCAGCTTTCAGACAGACGCCGGCGAGGTCGCCGCCTCGCCGTTCGACGAGCTGATCGCAGGCTGGCACCGCGTCAACGGCGCGCGGCCGCAAGGTGCGCCGGTCGGCATGACGGTCGCGGAAGACGGCGCGATCTGGCTGGTCGAGGACAAGAACCGGACGGTGATCCGCATCGATCGTGCCGCGGGTGATCCGCCACAGCCGCTGCCGTGCGACATGCGCAGCCAGACGATGATCAATCAGCTCGCGGCCTTCGTCGCCAGGGATGCGCAGAACAGCGCCCGGCTGACCACACTGCGCAAAGGCCTCGTCGAGAAGCATTGCGTCGGCTGCCATTCCGATTTCGGTTTGAAGGGCGGCCAATCGGAGGCGGAGAAGGACGCGGCGGTGCTCCGCTTCATGCTGTCGCAGGACGGTTGGATCTATCCCGGCGATCCCGATGCCGGCAAGCTACGCACGCGACTGCGCGGTCTCGGCGCGGAGAAGCTGATGCCGCCGGGCGGCGAGAGCCTGCCGAAGACCGAGCCAGGCTACAAACGCCTGCTGGACACCGCGGATCTGCTCGTCGCGACAATGGTTCCGGGCACGCGGATGCGGATCAAGCCGGGCCCGCCGCAGCGCAAATTCTTTGGCAAAACCAGCAAGGAATGCGGCGAAATACCGGCTGCGAAGGTCGTTGTCGTGACACAAAGGAGCGCTGTAGACAAACCCGGCTTCAGCCGATTCTTCCGGCCTGCCGATCCCTATTTGAATGGCGAGTGCACCGACGGCGATGGCTATTACATCCGGCAGGAGTTTCTGGTGCCTGTGCAGTAGCGTCCTACTCGCCGTTGCGACGGCATCCGCCCAGGCAGAGACCAAGCTGTTCGAGAGCGCGCAGGTGACGCCTCCCGGCGAATATACCTTCGGTATCGAGGGACCCGCGGCTGACCTCGACGGCAATTTGTTCGTGGTCAATCTCGGCAAGCCCGGCACCATCGGCCGGCTGCCAGCCGGCGCCACCGCGTCGGAGCCGTTCACGGCGCTGCCCGATGGCAGTGTCGGCAACGCCATTCGCTTCGACCGCAGCGGCACCATGTTCATCGCCGATTACAAGAAGCACAACATCTTCGCGATTGCGAAGGGGGCGACCGAGCCGTCTCTCTGGTTTCACTCCGACGAGATGAACCAGCCCAACGACATTACGATTGCACGTGAGGGCACGATCTATGCGAGCGATCCGAACTGGAAGGGCCGCGAAGGCCATATCTGGCGGATCGCGAAAGCCGCCGACGGCACGGTGCAGGGGCAGATCATGTCGGCGCCGCGTGCAATGGGCACCACCAACGGCATCGATCTCAGCCCTGACGGCAAGACGCTCTATGTCGGGGAATCCAGCAGCGGCCAGATCTGGTCCTATGCGATCAACGGCAACGAGCTCACCGGCGCAAAGCTCGTCAAGGCGTTTCAACCCGACACCGTCGACGGGCTGCGCACGGACGTCATCGGCCGGCTCTATGTTGCGCGCATTCTCAAGGGCACGATTGCGCTGATGAAGCCGAACGGCGCGGTCGAGCGGGAGATCGCGCTGAAGGCCAAGGAGCCGACCAACCTCGCCTTCGGTGGCAGCGACGGCAAGACCGTCTTCGTCACCCAGCGTCAGGGTGGCTTTATCGAGTCCTTCCGCACCGATCAACCGGGTCGCGAGCACTGCCTCCAGCGCGGACGCTGCTGAGCGCCGGTTGCGATCTGCTTCCGGCGCAGGGCGAGACGGCATTCTTCTTGCTTGCATCTGGCTGCCGCAGCGATCAAGACGTCTGTGAGCATGCGATCACGGAGTGTTTGAGTGAAAGCCGTCCATACTGAACTGCACCGCAGCCACGATCCGCAATTCTTCCTGGTTCGCGGCGTCGTCAAACGCACCACCGAGCAGCCGGAGCGCGCCGACCGCCTGCTGAAGGGATTGAAGGACGGCAAGCATCAATTAGTCGAGCCGACCACATTCGGGCAGGGGCCTCGCGCGCGCATCCACAGTCCGGAATATCTGTCGTTCCTGAGCGAAGCCTGGGACGCCTGGACCGCGCTCGGCGATTCCGGCCCCGAAATGATCGGCAACATCCATCCGGTGCGCCACGCTGCGACCTACCCGACCCACATCGTCGGCAAGCTCGGCTGGCACACCGCCGACACCGCAGCGCCGATCGGTCCGGGCACCTGGGCTGCGGCCTGTGCCGCGACCGACGTTGCGGTCACCGCCGCGCAGATGGTGATGGACGGCGAGGATGCTGTCTATGCGCTCTGCCGTCCGCCCGGCCATCACGCCTATCGCGACATGGCCGGCGGCTTCTGCTTCCTCAACAACAGCGCGATCGCCGCGGCGCATCTGCGGCAGAAGCACGAGCGCGTCGTGATCCTCGACGTCGACGTCCATCACGGCAACGGCACGCAAGGCATCTTCTACGCCCGGCCCGACGTCTACACGGTGTCGATCCACGCCGATCCCATCGCCTACTATCCCTATGTGTGGGGCTATGCCCACGAGCGCGGCGAGGGACCCGGCCTCGGCACCAATCTCAACATTCCGCTCGCCATCGGCACCGGTGATGACGGCTACATCCAGGCGATGGACGTGGCGCGCAAGGTGATCGAGTCCTTTGCTCCCGGTGCCCTCGTTATCGCGCTCGGCCTGGACGCCTCCGAGCACGATCCGCTCAAGGGATTGGCCGTCACCACGCCCGGCTTCCGGCGCATCGGCCAGGCCATCGCGAAGATGGGCCTGCCGACCGTGTTCGTGCAGGAGGGCGGTTATCTCTCGGATATTCTGGGCGCGAACCTGACTTCGGTGCTGGCCGGATTCGAAGAGGCGCGGTGAGGTTCGCCGAATAGACCGCCATCCTCCGTCATTGCCAGCGAAGCGAAACAATCCAGAATCTTTCCGCGGCACCAGTCTGGATTGCTTCGTCGCAAGGGCTCCTCGCAATGACGATGTGGAGGCACAGGATCCGTCCTCAAAACATCCCGCTTGCCGCGAGCGCCTTGCAGACGTGCTGCATCTCGGCCTCGTCGGCGACCATGTCGAGCATGACAGTGGTCAGGCCCTTGGCCGCAAAGTCCTTCAGCTTCGCGCCGATCTCCCGGTAGCTGCCGACGAGATAGGGGCAGTCGGCCTGGAAGGTCAGGAACGGCAGCAGCCAGTAGCCATTGTCCCCGAGATCGCCGCTCTGGCCGGCATAGAGGTGCCGCTTCCACACGGAATCGGTGTTCTCCATGGTGAGCACGAGAAGCTCGCGATCGTCAGGGTTGTCGCGGAAACGTAGCTTCGCGGCCTGCCGCGCCTCCTCGCGCCCCTCGCGGGCGAAGATGCCGAAATTCATGCCTGATACGCTGAGGCCGCGATCGAGATCCGGCGGCAGCATCTGCATCTTGATGCAGCCGGTCTCCTTCGCCACGCGCTGGGCCGCCTCGGATTGGCCTGCGATCAGGAATTCGGGCATCAGCTCCGCCGGCAGGCGCGGGCGAAGCTGCAGATGGTGCGCACGGTAGAAGCGGCCCTCGAAATTCACCGGCCGCGGGCTTGCCAGCAACTGCCGCATCAGCCCCACGAATTCGCCGAGCCTGATATAGCGGTCGGCATGCGACTGGTCGTCGCCCAGCCCCTGCAAGTCGCTGACCGCGGTCCCCGTGATCATGTTGAGATAGACCTTGCGGCCGTAAAGCTGGGCAAAGGACGAGACGAATTTCGCCGCCGTGAACGGGTGCATGTAGACCGGATTGACGGCGATCAGCGGCGAAGATCGCGTCGTCGCAGCCATGACGTGCTGGGCCATGGCCCAGGGCTCGACGAACACGTCGTTGCCTTCGAACAGCAATATGCCTTCGAATCCGTTGCGGTCGGCGAACTGCGCCACCCGCATCAGCTCGCCGACATATTTTCCGGCGTCGCGGTTGCGTGAAATCGCGGGAAAGACGCGCAGCCGCGGCTGCGTCATTCAGCCGCTTCCTGGAGCGGCCAGGCATTGCGGCTGATGGGAAGGCCACCGTCCGCACGGGAGCCGTCGGCGATCGCGAGGCGATGCGAGGGTGAGGGCGAGCACAGCGAGAAGCGCCAGCCGTCGGGATCGTCGGCGATATCGGGCTTGAAGCTGATCTCGATGGCCTCGCGCGAGACCTGCATCGCGAAGGCGTCGAGCGGCAGATTGAGCCCAAAGCCCCTGGCCTTCAGATAGGCTTCCTTGAGCGTCCAATAGTCGAAGAAGCGCTCGGTCGCCGCGGGCTCCGGCAGTCCGCGCAGCGTTTCGACCTCCTCCGGCGCAAAGAAGCGAAGCGCGGTGGATAGCGGCGCCACCCGCCGCGACACGGTTTCGACGTCGACGCCGACGGACTCATGTCTCGACACGACGCAGGCGACGCAGCCGTCGGCATGAGACAGGCTGAAATGCAGCGCGCTCGAGGTCGCGGGTGCTGCGACAAACGGCCGCCCATAGCGGCCGGCTGCAAAGGACCAGTCGGACGGCGCGACGTTGGAGGCGATCTGCGACAGGGCCAGGCGCAGCATCGCATGTGCGAAAATATACTGCCGCCGATGCCGCTCGAACATGAAGCGATCGGCCCGGACCCGTTCGTCGACCGAGAGCAGCCGTCGACAGGCCTCGACCGCGCCCGGCGCGTCGATGGACTCGATCAGTCCGACAAAGAGTTCAATTCTGTCGTCCGCCATCAATTGGGCCTTTTGCGTCAGGCCGAAGGCAGATCCCCGGTCCCGACGGAAGAAACAACTGAGCAAGAATCAATCAAGCGGACCGCTTCTAGCGGTCCACCCGGGCGAATTCTTGTCGATTTGCAGGCCGGTTTACAGGCGCAAGCTTGTGCGAGACCCCAACTCGACACGCGAGCGGCCCATCCCCGAAAAGTGAAGCCCTAAAGATTCGTACTGCGTCCCGGCCGACGAATCTTACCTCTTCTTCTTCTTCTTGGCTTTCTTCGAACCGCCAAGCACCGAAAGGCTGGCGTCGACGTCCTTCAGCGCGGACTGGAGCTTCTTCTTCTCGGCACCGAGCAGCTTCTGGAGGGCCTTGCGGTCCTTGTCGCTCAACGACGTGCCCTTTGTAAATTTGATGAAACCCATAACACTCCCCCGGTGGAAAATAATCGTCCAAATCAAAACGCGGGAATAATCTTGCGCGACGGCGCCAAATAATCAAGATGCAACTTGGTCATGCACAGCTTTGACGAGTGAACCCGTATTAGTCCGCGATGTCATCCGCTCACGCCGCGTTGCGCGCGAGTAATCGGTCGAGCGGCGTGTTGGGCTGGGCGACGGCGGCCCCCAGCAGCGCAACGAGATCCTCCATCCACGCGCCGACCCTGCGGCCGTCGAGCAGCTCAAGCTTGTAATTGCATGAGCCGGTGATGCCGGTCGGGCGCTCCTTGAGCATCAGCGACAGCCAGGTCTGGTCGATCGGCAGCACCGGCTGGCCTTCGCGTGCGATGTTGCCGATCGATCCTGTCGCGAGGTCCGGGAGATCGAGCGGCTGGCGCAGCGGATTTTGCAGCGTGAAATAGACCTGGAGCAGCGAGGCCGGATCGATGCCCTCCCGCTCCAGATGGTCGGCCAGGATGTTGAAGGGCAGCTCTTGCCGCGCATGCGCGTCGAGCACGCTCTGGCGTACCCGCGCTAGCGCCTGCGTGAACGATAGCTCCGGCGTGATTTTGGTGCGGACGATCACCGTGTTCTCGAACGGGCCGACGATTCGGTCGGTGTCCGGCTGGGCGCGATTGGCCATGGCGGTGGCGATAGAGATGTCGGTGCGACCCGTCCGGGCCAGCAGCAGGGCCTTCAGACCGGTGAGCAGGCACATGAACAGCGTGCCATTGTGCCGGCCGGCGAACGCCGTGAGCCGGCTGATCAGCTCACGATCCAGATTCACCGGATGATGCCCGGTCGACGCGCCCGGGCTTGATTCGCCGTCGAAAACGGACACCGCGCCGCGCAAATTCTCCGTCCAGTCGGCCGCCTGCAGGCGGGCGGCGTCCGTGCCGCACCACCAGCGCTGCCAGCGTGCGACGTCCGAAAAGGCCGGGGGCGGCTTCGGTAGCGGTACCGACTGATATCCGGCCAGCGCCGCATAGCGGCTGGACAATTCCTCGAACAGCACGCCGATCGACCAGCCGTCGACAATGGCATGATGCAGCGTCAGCAGCAGCACATGTTCGTCGTCATGGAGCCGCAACAGCCGGGCGCGGAGCAGCGGCGCGCGCGTCGTGTCGATGGGCGTAGAAGTCTCCTGTTGGATCAGAAGCTCGATCTTCCGGAGCTCCAGCGCCTTGCGCCGTTTGTTGGCGTGGGGATGACCGTCGCCGATCGTCTCGATGGTCAGGACACGGCCGAGGGTGCCGGGTGCGGCGATGCGGCTGACGGGCTCCTCGCCGTTCCAGCCGAACGCGGTCCGCAGCGATTCGTGCCGGCGCACGACGTCCTCGATCGCCTGTGCCAGGGCGGCCGCATCGAGCGGACCCTGCAGACGGAACGCGAAGGGCAGGTTGAACAGCGGCAACCCCGGGAGGTTCTGCTCGATCCGCAGCATCTGGTCCTGCGCGATCGAGAGCGTTGGTCCGCTGCTGTCGGTCAGGCTCGCTTTGGCCGGGCTTGTCACGCTTGCGGCAGGCTTGCGCGGCGTCGCCGCCATGGCCTGGTCGACCCGCCGGGCAAGCCCTTCGATCGTCGGTGCCTCGAAGATGGTCTTGATCGGCAGCGACACGCCGAGCGCGCGGGCGATACGCGCCATCGCCTGGCCCGCCAGCAGCGAATGGCCGCCAAGGTCGAAGAAATTGTCAGTGACACCCAGGCTTTCCACCTTGAGCAGGTCGATCCAGATGTCGGACAGCACCTTTTCAGTAAAGCGCCGCGCCGGCACGGGCGCGTCCGGTCCGGGCGCCTCCTGCTGCGTCGGCACCAGCAGTGCGGACCGGTCGATCTTGCCATGGGCATTAAGCGGTACGTGATCCAGGAACAGGAATGCGGACGGGATGGCGTGGCCCGGCAACCGGCTCTTCAGGAATTCGCGCAGCTCGCTGGCGCTGATCCGGCTGGCGGGCCGTGCGACGATATGGGCGATCAGCCTGACATCGCCGCTCGCCTCGCGGCGCGGCTCGACGATGCCGGTCCGCACGCCCGGATGGTCGGCCAGCGCGTTCTCGATCTCCTTGAGCTCGATACGGTAGCCGCGGACCTTGACCTGAAGGTCGGCGCGGCCGAGGCATTCGAGCGTCCCGTCGGCACGGCGGCGGGCAAGATCGCCGGTGCGGTAAAGCCGACCGCCTGGCTGGCGCGAGAACGGATCGGGCAGGAAGCGCTGCCGGCTCTGCGCGGGATCGTTGACATAGCCGCGGCCGATTCCGGCGCCGCCGATGCAGAGCTCGCCGGTCACGCCGACCGGCTGCGGCTGGAGGTTGGCGTCGAGCACGTAGAGCTGGGTGTTCGGCAGCGGCGCGCCGACCGGAACGTTGCTCGTCGCGCTCGCCGGCGCTTTGGTCAGGCGATGCAGGGAGACGTCGTCGGAACATTCCGACGCGCCATAGGCGTTGATCAGCGGCACCTTTGGGCAACGGGCGAACCAGGCCTGGCAAAGCTCGACGGGCAGCGGCTCGCCAGTCGAGATCAGCAGCCGCAATCTCGCAAAGGCGCGCCGGACCTGCGCCTCGTTCATCCGTTCGACGATGACGCGCAAAAGCGACGGGACGATCTCGAGCACCGTGATGCCTTCGCGTTCAATCTCCCGCGCCAGCAGGATCGGGTCCTGCACGATCGCGTTGTCGCAGACATGCACGCGCGCGCCGACCATCGGCCCCGCCAGGAACTGCCAGACCGAGATGACAAAGCTCTGCGGCGCGGACTGCGCGATGACGTCGCTGGCAGAGAGGCCGAGCTCGGCAATCAGCGAGGCCAGATGGTTCGACAGGCCCCGCTGCTCGATCATGACGCCCTTCGGCGCGCCGGAGGAGCCGGACGTATAGATGAGATAGGCGAGGCTAGAGGCTGTGTGCCGTACGGCGCGGGACGGCTTGGTCGATCCCGAGGCGATCGCATCTTCGAGTTCAGCCACCGGGATGCGCTCGACCAGCGGTTCGAGCAGCGCGGCAACCATGGGTGACCGCGCGCGGCCGGTCAGCAGCATGCGGGCGCAGCTCGATCCGAGAATGGTCGTGAGCCGCGCCGGCGGTTGATCGGGATCGAGATTGAGGAAGGCCGCGCCCGCGCGCTGCACGCCGATCATCGCGGCGAGCAGGTCGGGGCCGCGATCCGCAAGCAAGGCCACCACGCTCTCGGCACCGACGCCTTCGCGCACCAGCCAGCGCGCAACCGACCGGCTGCGGCGCGCCAGTTCGCGATAGCTCAGGGTGGTGTGTCCATCCGTCACCGCGATGGCGTTCGGTATTGTCCTGGCCTGGCGGTCGAAGCGTTCGCTCACATTGCCGCGGGTGGTGAAATTGGCCGGCACGCCCCGGCCTGTCGTCAGCAATTGCCGGCGCTCGGCCTCGTTGAGGAGCGGCAGGCGCGAGATGCGCTGCTCCGGATTGGCGATGACGGCCTTCAGCAGAAACTTGAACTGTGCCGCCATGCCGTCGATCGTCGCGGCGTCGAACAGGTCGGTGGCGTATTCGAAGAAGCCGGTGAAGCGACCGTCGGCCTCGACCAGCTCGAGCGTGATGTCGAAGCGCGCCACTTTCGGATCGATCTCCAGCCGCCGCGTCGAGAGGCCGGGAAAGCGTGCCGCCTCGATCGAGGCGTTCTGGAGGATGAACATGATCCGGAACAGCGGATTGCCGTCACTGCGGCGTGCGATCTGCAATGCGCGCAACACCTCCTCGATCGCAAGGTCCTGGTTGCGGTAGGCATCGAGCGTGACCTGCCGGACCCGCCGCAACATCTCGCTGAAGCTCGGGTCGCCGCTAAAATCGTTGCGCAGGATCAGGGTGTTGGCAAACAGCCCGATCAGGCGCTCGCTCTCGATCTGGTTGCGATTGGCGATCAGCGATCCCGTCGCGACGTCCTCATGCCCGGTGTGGCGGTACAGCAGGCACTGGAAGACTGCGAGCAGCGTCATAAAAGGCGTGACGCCCTGATCCTGGCTCAATGCTCGGACATCGCCCGAGAGAGCCTTGGAGAACTCGAGATAGTGGCGGGCGCCGTGACCGCTCCAGACCTCCGGCCTTGGCCGGTCGGTCCGCAGCGGCAGCGTGGTGACGCCGTCGAGCTGGCCTCGCCAATAGTCGAGCTGGTCCTTGGCTGCCGGCGTCTGTGCCCAGCTCCGCTGCCAGAGCGCGAAGTCGCGATATTGAAAAGCTGGCGCGGGCAGGGCCGCCGCGCTCTTCTTGTGAGCGGCGGCGTAGTGGGCGGCAAGCTCCTCCCAGAACAGGCGTTGCGACCAGCCGTCGGTGACGAGGTGATGGACATTGACCACCAGCGCGTGGCTGGATTTGTCGAACGACAGCAGGGTGACTTTCAGCGGCGGCTCGTGCGCAAGGTCGAACTTGTATTGCGCGAGCTTGAGCGCCTCGCGCCTGATCACTGCGGTCCGCTTGTCGGCAGGACAGGGCTTGAGCTTGACCCGCTTGAGCCGCGGCGGCGATTGCAGCACGAGCTGCGCCGGCTCGCCCCGTCGTTCGACGACGACCGAGCGCAGCGCCTCGTGGCGTGCGCTGATCGCGGCAAGGCTCGCCTGAAGCGCGGCGACGTCGATCTGGCCCTTGAGCACCGCGACTTCGACGACGTTGTAATTGTAGCGCGTCGGATCGAGCCGCGAGAGCACGTACATCCGCTGCTGCTGGAACGAGAGCAGCGCGTCTGCTTCCATCGCCTGCCGCCAGGCCGGCAGTGTCGCCCCGTGCCGGCTTGCGGCGGTGTCGATCCGGGCTGCAAGCGCGACGACCGTGGCGCAATCGAAGATGTCCTCGAATGAGAAGTCGACGTTGAAGCGTTCGCGCAGGCGAGAGCGCATCTGCGTCACCGCGAGCGAATCCGCGCCGAGCGCGAAGACGTCCTGATCGACGCCGATCTGCGGCAGCTCCAACAGGCCGGCCCAGATCTCGGCGAGTTGTGTCTCCAGCGCGTTGCGCGGCAGCCGTGCCTCGTCGCCGTTCTCCGGCTTGGCGATCAGCTCGGCCAGCGCGTTGCGCTTGATCTTGCCGCTGCCGCCTTTCGGCAGGGCTGCCACGCTGCGGATCAAGCTCGGCACCTTGTAGGCCGCGAGCCGTTTGCGCGCGAACTGGCGCAGCTGATCCGAGGTCGCCTCCGCATCCGGTCGCAGCACCACGACGGCGGCGACGTTCTCGCCGAGCTTTTCGTGCGGGACGGCGAACACGCCGGCCTCCAGCACCGCCGGATGGCTGAGCAGGACCTCTTCCACCTCCAGCGGCGAGATCTTCTGCCCGCCGCGGTTGATGACGTCCTTGATGCGGCCGACGATGAAGAGATAGCCGTCCGCGTCGAGATAGCCGAGATCGCCGGTCCGGAACCAGCCGTCGCGGAAGGCGGCCTGTGTCGCCGCCTCGTCGTTGTAATAGCCGCGGCTCATGTTCGGTCCGCGCAGCATGATCTCGCCACGCTCGCCGCTCGCAAGCGCGCGGCCCGTCTCGTCCATGATCGCGATCTCGGGGCCGGCGGCGCGCCCGACCGATCCGACCTTGCGTTGCTCGAACGGATTGGCCGCGATCTGCGAGGCCGCTTCGGTCATGCCGTAGGTCTCGAGCACGGGAACGCCGAACGTCGCCTCCAGTCCTTGGAGGATCGTGGGCGCGAGCGAGGCCGAGGCCGAGCGGATCACGCGCAGCGACGACGATCGGGCGCGGTCCGGGTCGGATTCCGCCGCCGTCAGCAGCGCGCGATGGATGGTCGGCACCGCCGTGTACCAGGTGGGCTGCAGCTCCCGCATCCAGCCGAAGAAGGACGGTGCATCGAAACCGTCGGTGCAGATCACGCTGGAGCCCGCGGCCAGCGCCGTCAAAAGGCCGGAGATCAGGCCGTGGGCGTGAAACAGCGGCAGGACGTTGAGCAGGCGATCGCGGGACGAAAGCGACAGCACGTGGCCGGCATTGTAGGCAGACAGGCATACATTGCGATGCGTCAGCGGTACCATTTTCGGCCGCGCCGCCGTGCCTGACGTCAACAGGATGAACGCATCGTCGTCGCCGCGCGAGGCGCCGCCGGTCGCCGCCGGCCCGACCGTCGGACCGATGAATTTGCCGCCGCCCAGATTGTCTTGCGGTCCCGGCACGAAATCGATCACCGCGATATCGAGTGCCTTGGCGACGTCGCGGCTTGCCGAGTTCATGTCGGCCCGGGTCACGAGCGCGGTCAGCTTCAGTTCGCTGAAATAACGCTGCAGCTCGTCCGCGGTCAGATCGGGATTGACGGGGACGCAGGCGCCGCTCGAGGCAACCGCGATCAGCGCCAGCGCGCTGTCGGCGCCGCGCGGCAGCGCAACCGCAATCCGGTCGGCAGAGGTGATGCCGAGCCGGCGCAGCGTGCCGACGAGATCCTGCGTCACCTCGCCAAGCGCGCCGTAGTTGAGGACGGGCCGACCCGGGGCGAGGAGGGCGGGCGCCGCCGGCGTCTTGCGGGCGTAGAAATCGAGCAGGCCGCCGATATGGACGAATGTCTTCGTTTCGGCCGCCGTGCCGCTTGATTCCTCCGGGGCTGGGAGTGTGACGTCCGACAATTCCGTTCCCTTTTGATCCGATTGAGCTATTCTTCCAAGAAGTCAGGGAACGCGTCCAGTCTGAGGTGAAGTTTTGGCCCCAAAATCTGTGGTTGAGGGGCCCTAAGCCCTTCGACGGAATTATGGTCGGGCAGAAATCACCATGCTGGAGAATGGGCCGGACACGGAAAGGGAAGGCGAGCTGAAGCGCTGGCTCGAGGGCGTCGGCCTCGGCCACTACACCGATCTCTTCGTACAGCACCGTCTCGATCTCGACGTCATGGGTGACCTGACCGAATCCGATCTGGTCGAGCTCGGATTGCCGCTCGGCGATCGCAAGCGGCTGCAGCGGGCGATGGCGGCGCTGTTCCAGGCGGAAACGGCCGAGGCGCCCGCGACAATGGTGCCGCCAACGCGCACGGAGGTCGGCGCTGAACGGCGTCAGCTCACCACCATGTTCTGTGACATGGTGGATTCCACCTCGCTGTCCGTGCAGTTCGATCCGGAAGACGTTCGCGACATGATCGCGAGCTTCCGCGAAACCTGCGTCCGTGTGGTCAAGCATTACGAGGGCTTTGCCGCCCGTTTCGTCGGCGATGGTATCCTCGTCTATTTCGGCTATCCGACCGCGCATGAGGACGATGCCGAACGTGCGGTGCGCGCCGGGCTCGAGATCGTGCGGCTGCTATCGAGCGCACGCGCGACCGAGCTGCGCGGTGGGCTCAGCCACTCACCCGCCGTCCGCATCGGGATCGCGACCGGCCTCGTCGTGGTCGGCGATCTCGTCGGGCAGGGCACCGAAGAGCGCGACTCCGCGGTCGGAGAAACCGTCAATCTCGCCGCGCGCCTGCAGGGCCTCGCGCCGCCTAACGGCGTGGTGATTTCCTCATCGACCCAGTCGCTGTTGAAGGGGAAGTTCGACTACCGCAATCTCGGGGTCCATGCCTTGAAGGGGATATCCGAGAAGACGCAGGCCTGGCACGTGGTGCGCGCCTCGCGGGTGGAGACCCGCTTCGCCGCCGCCATGGGCACGCGATTGACGCCGCTCGTCAACCGCGAGGAGGAGATCGCGCTGTTGATGGGCCGCTGGGAGCAGGCCAAGGATGGTGACGGCCAGGTCGTGGTCAAGTTCGGCGAGCCCGGTATCGGCAAGTCGCGCATCATCCAGGAAATCTTCGAGCGGATATCGGGCGACCGGCATGGACAGGTCTCGTTCCAGTGCTCGCCCTATTACACGTCCACCGCGTTCTATCCGTTCGCCGAGCAGCTCAAATTCTACCTCGGCCTCGACCGCGAGGATGCGTCCGCGCTGTCGCTGGCGGGCCTGGAGAGCGCGATCGCCGCCGCTCATGGCGACATCGAGCAGGTCACGCCGCTGTTTGCCGCGCTGTTGTCGATGCCGACCGGCGACCGCTATCCGCGGCTCGAGCTGTCGCCGCAGCAGCAGAAGGATGCGACCGTCGGGGCGCTGGTCAATCACTTCCTCGGCCTTGCGCGCGAGATGCCGCTGGTGATCGCGTTCGAGGATTTGCACTGGATCGACCCGACCTCGCGCGAGGTGATCGACCTCCTGGTCGACCGGGTGCAGAACCGGCCGATCCTGGTCATCATCACCGCGCGGTCCGAATTCCAGCCGAGCTGGAACGCGCATTCGCACATCACGACGCTGGTGCTGAACCGCCTGAGCCGGCAGCTGCGCGCCACGCTGGTGGAGCGCGTCGCCGGCAGAGAGCTGCCCAAGGAGGTCGTCGAGGAGATCATCGTCAAGACCGACGGCGTGCCGCTGTTCCTGGAGGAGCTGACCAAGACGGTCCTCGAATCCAACCTGCTGACCGAGCGGCAAGGGCGCTACGTGCTGTCGGGCCCGTGGCGGCAGCTCGCGATCCCGGCAACCCTGACCGACTCGCTGATGGCGCGGCTGGACCGGATGGGGCCGTTCAAGCGGATCGCGCAGATCGGCGCCACCATCGGCCGCGAGTTTTCCTACGAGACGCTGCACGCGGTCGCCAATACGCCGGCGGAACAGATCGAGGCGGCGCTCAATCATCTGGAGCAGGCCGGGCTGATCATGCGCCGCGGTCTTCCGCCCGATGCGCTCTATTCCTTCAAGCACGTCATGATCCAGAACGCCGCGCATGCGAGCCTGCTGCACAGCGAGCGCCGCAAGCTGCATTCACGGATCGCCCAGGTGCTTGCCGAGATGTATCCGGAGAAGACCGAGCGCGAACCGGAGCTGCTCGCCCATCACATGACCGAATCCGGCCAGAGCGAGGGCGCCGCGAGCTTCTGGCTCAAGGCCGGCAAGCAGGCGGCCAAGACCGGCGCCAATCTGGAGGCGATCGGCCATCTGCGCCGCGGCCTCAGCGTCGTGCAGGCCAATGCGCGGATGCAGGGCGCCGACGAAATGGAGCTCGAGCTGCGCATTGCGCTCGGCAACGCGCTGATTGCCGCCAAGGGCTACGCGGTCCAGGAGGTCGAGGAGAACTACATCCGCGCGCTCGAGCTCGGCCAGCAGCTTGACGACGACGAAAAGATCTTTGCCGCCACCCGCGGGCTCTGGGTCTGTCACTTCATCCGCGCCGATCTCACCCGCGCGCACGATCTCAGCGTCGAGCTGTTGAAATTCGCCAAGCGCGAGCGGCTCAACGAGCGGGCACAGCCGGCGCAGCAGACCGGCTATCTGATCGAGGCGCACCGCTCGATCGCGATGACCATGCTCTATCGCGGCCGCTTTGCCGCTTCCCAACATCATCTGCACCGCTGCATCAATCTCTACAGCCCGGATCTCCACTCCGATCTGATGGAGCGGCACGGCATCGATCCCGGCGTCGTCTCGCTGTCCTATCTCGGCTACCTCCTGTGGTTCCTCGGCCGCCCCGACGCGGCGCGCCAGCACAGCGAGCAGGCGATCGCGAATGCCGAGAAGATCCGCCATCCTTTCACGCTCGCCTTCGCGCTCGTGTTCGGTGCGTATCTCTGCCAGCACTTGCGCGACGTCGAGGGCACGCGCGACCATGCCAACCGCGCCATGATCATCGCCACCGAGCATAATTTTCTGCATTGGAAGCAGCAGGCGGCGATCCTGCGCGGCTGGGCGCTGGCGCAACTCGGCGAGGCCGATGAAGGCCTCAGCCAGATGCGCTTCGGCCTCGACGAGTACGAGGCGATGGATTCCTGGCTCGCCGGCTGCTGGTTCCGCTGCCTGCTTGCGGAGGCCTACGCCAAGGTCGGGATGCGCGAGGCCGCCTTGCGCGCGCTCGATGGTGCGCTCGCGACCGCGCGGCGGACCGGCGATCATTCCTATCTCGCCGAAGTCTATCGCCTGCAGGGCGAGATCACGCTGTCGGACGGAGACCCGGCCTCGGCACAGGAGGCCGGCGATCTGTTCGCGCTGTCGCTGGAGATCGCGCGCAAGCAGGGCGCGTTGTCCTGGGAGCTTCGCACCGCCGTCAGCCTCGCGCACCTGTCACATCAAGCCGGCAGGCGCGAGCACGCGCGTCTGCTGCTCGTGCCCGTTGTCGGCAAGTTCAGCGAGGGTTTTTACACGCCGGACCTGAAGCAGGCGGTGCAGCTCGTCAACGAGCTCGGTGCGGACGCGCCGGTCCGCGAACGCGCCGACCCCTGACATGAGCGATCTTGCCGCCGCGCGTGCGCGCTATGTGGAGAGGATTGCAAAGCGCGAGCGGATTGCCTCAAAGCGCCTGCTCGAAGCGCTCGCCGCCATCCCGCGCGAAAACTTTCTGCCGAGAGGGCCCTGGCGGATCAAGAGTGAAGCGGCGCGCAGCTATCGGCTGACGCCGGATGGCGATCCCGTCCATCTCTATGACAACGTGCTGGTCGCAATCGACGCGCGCCGCAAGCTCGACACCGGGCTGCCCAGCCTGTGGGCGCATTTCATCGATTTGCTCGACATCAAGGAGAAGCACCGCGTGGTCCAGATCGGCTGCGGGCTCGGCTATTTCTCGGCGGTGTTGTCGAAGATCGTGGGACCCAAGGGCAGGGTGATCGCCATCGAATGCGACGAGCGTCTGGCGCGCCGCGCTGCAGGTTTCCTTCAGACTTATCATAACGTCGAGGTGGTCCATGGCGACGGATGTGAGGAGATCCGCGAGCGCGCTGACGTGATCATCATCCACGCCGGCTTCTCGCATCCGCATCCGCTCTGGCTCGAGGCGCTTCGGCCGCGCGGCCGCCTGTTGGTGCCGCTGACCCAGCGGGACCGTGAAGGCGCCGCCCTCAAGATCACGCGCAGGGGCGGGGGGTTCGAAGCCGAGGCGGTGCAGCAGATCCGGATCTTCCCCGGCCAGGGCCGTGGTGTGACCGCGCTCGACGACCGTGTCGCCGACTGGTGGCAGCGCGCCTCGGCTCTGGCGCCGCTGCGCTTTCGCGGGATCGAGCAGGGACTGCCGTCGGATTAGGGCTTGCCGGAATCGAGGTGGCAACTATCTGGAAGTTATGCTCTTTTTTGTTTCGCGTTGGTTGTCTATATTCTGGTCCGGTCCACGGACAAGCAGATGAGTGACGGATTGAACGAAGGCGTGGTTGGCGACACCGCTAAGCTGATGATGCATCGGCTGATCGCGCGGAGACTTCGTCGTGACCCAACTTTGGTGGACAAGGCCAAGGCAGCTCACACGCGTCAGGCCGACCAATTCACCGACTGGCCATTCGTGCAGGAGTGGCAGGAATTGCTGGCGCTTCCGACTGGAGAGTTGGCGGTGAAACTGATCAGTCGCGATCGCGAGATGGTCAGATTGCGCAATTCGTCGCCGTTCTTTCTCACCGATGGCATTCATTTCGGCGATTACGACACGAGGATCCGGCTACGGAGGGCTGCGAGAAGAATCGTCGAGCGCGGCTTGAGCACTCAACTCGCTTCTGCTCGAGGCCTGTGATGCCTGGTGGCCCCTTCCGCGATTTCGAGGATTTGCTCAGAGTGGTGAGGGCACTTGCCTTGGAGTTCAAGACGGACACCGTGTTCATCGTTGGTAGCCAGGCGATTCTGGCTTCCATGTCGGACGCGCCGGAGGCGGCGACGGAATCGCCGGAAATCGATGCGTTTCCAGCAAACGCGAAAGTCTGGGAAATGACGGAGGCCAAGCGCACGCGTGACGGTGTGCAGCCTATTGCGTCTGAGCACATCGATGGTCTTTTCGGATCTGAAAGCCACTTTCACCGAACACATGGTTTCTACATCGACGGCGTGGATGAGACGACGGCCAAGCTTCCGAGAGGCTGGCGGCACCGCCGTTACAGTGCAGACCGAAGTCGAAGGACGGACGGTAATCGGCGTGGCGCCTGCGCCGGAAGACCTCGTCGTGTCCAAAATCGCCAGATTGGATGAGAGGGACAAGCAGTTCGTTGGCGCGATCCATGAGACGCATCCGTTGGACCTGGAGTTGATCGAACGGAGAATCCGAGAAACCGACCTTGATCCGGCTATTGCGGAGCGAGCGGTCGCCTACATCAGAAGCCTGAAATCCAAAAGCTAGATTTCCCGTGTCGCGCTCCATTTCGCTTTACCTTGATTCAGGTTGAGAGTTTCCAGTCTCTATCCGCGCCGCTATGAGTACGGCCTGATGGCCATTTGAGCGCGCTCCATGCATTCCGTTGCCCTGCTGACCGCCAGCTATGCCAAGGATATCGAACGCTTTTCGCTGCTCAGCGAGAGCATCGACACCTGGCTCTCGGGATACACGCGGCATTATGTTCTCGTTAACGATGAAGACGTGCCGCTGTTCGAGCGCTTCGCCTCCGACAAGCGGGTCATCGTTCCGGCCTCGCGCTATTTGCCGAAATGGCTGTTTGCGCTGCCGCCGGCGCTCCAGTTCATCAGCAAGCGCCGCGTCTGGCTGTCGCTGCTGTCCTCGCCGGTGCATGGCTGGCACATCCAGCAGATCCTGAAGATCGCCGGCGTCCTCAATGCGCCCGAGCAGCGCGTCTGCATCCTGGATTCGGACAATCTGTTCTTCCGCGAATTCGACGTCGGCCAATATGCCGGGGCTGAGAAGACGCCTCTGTTCGTCACGCCGAAGGACATCCGCGCTGACCACCCGCTGCACGGGCTGTGGCTGCGCACCGTCGATCAGCTTCTCGGTATCAAGGATCGCTCGTTTCCCGCCGATGATTATGTCGGCAACGCGCTGGTCTGGGACAAGGACACCGCGCGCGCGATGACCGCCGCCATCAAGTCGGCGACCGGCTTGAACTGGGTTCTGGCGCTGTGCCGGAAGAAGAAGTTCTCGGAATATCTGATGTACGGCCACTTCGTCGCGAACTCGCCCGCGCATCTTGCCGCCCATCGGGTCACCGAAGACAGCATCGCGGTCTCGCATTGGGATGACACGCCGCTCGACCGCCCGGCGATCGAAGCGCTGATGCGTGCCGCTTCGCCCGGGCAGGTCGCGCTCTGCATCCAGTCCTATTCCTCGACCTCGGTCGAGGATATCCGCGACGTGTTCCGCCTCAGCTCGCGCGATCGCCGGGCTCCGAGCCTGTCTCCCGAAGATATGGGAGACGCGGCCGAGTTCGAGGTGAAGACGCGCAGCTAAGCTCGCGCGTTCAAACGTCCTTTGTGAACTTGCTGATCACGTCCATGAATGGCTTCGGCTTGAACTCGCCGTCGAGCGGCAGCGGCCGGTTCGGCTGCTTGTCCGCGCGGGCGAAGGTGCCGTTGATCCAGCTGTAGCGATCCGAGAGGCCCCAGGTCAGGATCGACCGCACCGGGCCGCTGATTGAAATGGCCGTCAGCAGGTCGTCGACGCGTTTGGCGACGATGGCGTCGCGCTCGGCCGGATTGCCCGTCAGCTTCTGGTCGTCGACGTCGAGTTCGGTGACATACACCTCGAGTCCCCACGAGCGCAGCTCGGTGACGAACTCGGCGAGCCCATGGGTGTCGATCTCGAGCTCGGCGTGCAGATGCGATTGCAGTCCGACGGCGTGCAGCGGAACACCCTGGTCGAGCAGGTCCATGATCAGATTGCGATAAGCCGCGCGCTTGGCAATGAAGGAATCCTTGGCCGACTCGATATCATATTCGTTGATCGCGAGCTTGACGAACGGATCGGCCGCAGCGGCCGTGCGGAACGCCAGCGGAATCCAGCTCTGGCCGAGATGCTGCGTCCAGAACGTATCGCGCCGGTCCTTCGGGCTGCGGGGATTGTCAGGGATCGGCTCGTTGACGACGTCCCACGACGTCAGCTTGTCCTTGTAGTAGGAGACGACGGTGCCGATGTGGTCGACATAGGCGCGCTCGACGCCGCGTGTGTCCTTGATCTGCTTGGCCCAGTCCGGGATGTCGTGATACCAGGCCAGCGCGTGGCCGCGCATCGTCAGATCGTTGTCCCGCGCAAAATCCAGAATCGCGTCGGCGCGCTCGAAGTTGAACGTGTGCGCATTCGGCCGCAGCATCGGCCATTTCAGCTCGAGCACCGGGACGACCTGGGTGCAATAGGTGCTGATGGCTTCGCCGAGCCTGGGATCGGCCTGCAGGTCCCAGAGCGTGGCCGCTGCCCCGAACCCCGGATGGCGCTGCGCCAGTTTCGACGCCGGCGCCGCCGACGCGGATGCGCCCGCCGCGAGGGCTGCGGCGCTGCCGAGGAGAAATTCGCGTCTGTCGAGCCTGGTCACGGCCGTCCTTTTCGAACCAACGCACCATCGTACCAAGCGGCGCCTCGCGACGCCGGGGTTTCGCCTTGTTAAGTTAACCTCTGCCGCCTGGAAGCCATGGTTCCTTTTCGTGATCGCGCCTTGCCGTTCAGGGAAGGGCAAATTTAACGCTAACGCGCGAAAGCGGCTCCAAGGCTTCATTCGCCGCCCGATCTGCAGACTTATGTGACACTCTTGAGCGATGCTGCGGCGCATTCGTTTGCCCCGCCAAAGGCCCCATTTAAGGCCCCATTGATGAACGGCCGTCACACCCGCAAGACCGCCGCCGGTCCCGTGCTCGCATGCTGAACCGACATTTTTCGATTTATCTCGTTGCCTACATCCTGCCTGCGGCGGTGGGCTTCTTCGCGGTCACGGCCTATACGCGGCTGCTGACGCCGGCGGAGTACGGCGTCTATGTCGTCGGCATCAGCCTTGCCGGCATTCTGGGCGCGATCTTCTTCGCCTGGATCAAGCTGTCGGTGTCGCGTTATCAGGCGACGTCGGCGGAGGTGGATTTTCGCGGCACCGCGATGGTCGCCTTTGGACTTACTGTCGCCGTGCTGTGCGCCACCACGCCGCTGGTCTTCCTGTTCCGTAGCGACCTCAGTGTCGAGCTGCTGCTCGCCAGCGTGTTCGTCGCGATCATGGCCAATGCCGTCGATGTCGGCCAGGAGTTCGAGCGCGCCAAGTTGCGTCCCTACCGGTTTGCCGCGATCTCGATCGTGCGCAGCGTGTCGAGCGTCGGCTTCGGCCTCCTCGGCATTTGGCTCGGCTGGGGTGGATTGGGGCTGCTTGCCGCGTTTGGTCTGGGGTCGCTCACTGGCATCATCCTGAACCTCGTCGGCGACCGCACCAAAATCGCGCGCTTCCAGCGCAGCCAGTTCATGCAGCTGGCGCGCTACGGACTGCCGCTGACGCTGGCCGGGCTCTCCGTTGCAGTCTATTCGGCCTGCGACCGCCTGATTGTCGCGTATCTGCTCGGCAAGGACGCCGCGGGCATCTTCGGCGTTGCCGCCGACCTGCCGCGCCAGTTCATGGTCATGATCGCATCCAGCGTTGCCGCGGCCACCGTGCCGCTGGTGTTCCGGTCGTTGTCGGAGAATAGCAAGGAGACGACGCGGGAGCGGCTGACCGAGAGCCTCGAGCTGCTGCTCGTCGTCGTCACCCCCGTTGCGATCTGGCTCGCGCTTGCAGCGGATCAGGTTGCCGGCACGCTCGTCGGCATCGACTTCCGCGCCGGCGTGTCGGCGCTGCTGCCGACCCTGGTGCTCGCCCGCTTCTTCGGTATCGCCAATCAGTTCTATGTGCAGATCAGCTTCCAGCTTGCCGAGCGGCCCTTCATGCTGGCGGCGCAGTCCTTTCTCACGCTGGTGGTCAGCGTGGTCCTGATGTTCGCGCTCGTCGCCGGCTACGGGATCTTTGGGGCGGCACTGGCGACGCTCGCGACCGAGGCGCTCGGTTTCCTCGTCGCCGTCGTCCTGATGCATCGCGCCCACCCGGTCCCGTTCGACCTCGGCCGCCTCGCCGGTATTGCGGCCTCCGCAGCGGCGATGGCGGCTGCAATCCTGGCTGCGCGGTCTCAAGCGGGCGGCACCGGCTTTGTGTCGCTCGTCATCGTCAGCTTCGCCGGCGGCCTTGCCTATGTCGCGGCGGCCTGGCTGCTCAACGTCGCCAATGTCCGGACGCTGTCGCTGCGTTTCCTGCGGACGTTCAACCGCAAGGCTCTGGGCGCCTGACGGGCGTGTCCTTGCCGGCAGAGGCGGACATTCTGCCGCAGTGAATGCCACCAGGTTCGGACCAACCCCGGCTGCAACCGACCTTCCGCCGGCTCGGGCCGTCATATATGAGGGATTTGTCGCCGGACCGGGCCGAATATCGCCACAGACGGAACGTATGGCGGCTGCGCTTTCTTAATTGAATGACCGCAATCTGATACATGATCGGCACGAGCGGGCCGGCATTTCGACCGAGGATGGCATGAAAAACCGACTGACGACGGCGCAACCCACCAAGGCGATGCGGCGTCGGTTGCCTCCCGGAATCGTGACATTGGCGGCAATGGCGGTCCTGGCGGCGGTCGCGCCGGCGAGCGCGGCCAAGCAGGCGCGCCAGCCCGCCGAGGCGGTGGCGCAGCGCCAGGCCGGCGATCCCATCATGGCGATCGTGTCGATCAAGAGCCAGCAGGTCACGTTCTACGATTCAGAGGGCTGGATCCTGCGCGCGCCGGTGTCGACCGGCACCACGGGACGCGAGACGCCGGCCGGCGTCTTCGCCGTCGTCGAGAAGGACAAGGACCACCGCTCGACCATGTATGACGACGCCTGGATGCCGAACATGCAGCGCATCACCTGGAACGGCATCGCGCTGCATGGCGGACCGCTGCCCGGCTATGCCGCCTCGCACGGCTGCGTGCGCATGCCCTTCGGCTTTGCCGAGAACCTGTTCGACAAGACTTATATCGGGATGCGGGTGATCATCTCGCCCCACGATACGGTCCCGACCGATATCGCTCACCCCTCGCTGTTCGTACCGAAGCCGGAAGCGATCGCGGCAGCGCCCAGGCTGGCCGACAAGCTCTCCGTCGAGGCCGACGAGGCCACAAGGGCCGCCGACGAGGCCAAGAAGGCTGCGTCCGCCGCCGCCAAGGAAGCTGCGTCGCTTCCTGCCGCACTGCGCAAGCTGGAACAGCAGAAGGCCCGCGCTGACGCCGAGCTCGCCTTCGCCGACAAGACGCTCGCGAATGCCAAGAACGATCAGGCCCGCGCCAAGGCCGAGGAGTTGAAGCAGAAGGCGGCGACCAAGGCCGCCGACGCGGCGACGCAGCTCGACGCCGCCAAGGCCGCCGCGCAGCCGAAGCGCGATGCCGTGGCCGCGACGAAGGACGCCGCGAAGGCCTCCGCGGCCAGGAAGGCCGACGCCGTGAAGGCCGCGACCGACGCAAAGCTCGCGGGTGAGCCGGTCTCGGTCTACATCAGCCGCTCGACGCAGAAGCTCTACGTGCGGCGAAACACGCACAAGCCAGCACCCGATGGCGGCGGTGAGGTGTTCGACACCAGCATCGAAGTCCCCGTTACGATCCGCAATCCCGAGCAGCCGATCGGCACGCATATCTTCACGGCGATGGCGAAGTCCGCTACGGGCCTGCGCTGGAGCGTGGTCACGATCGAGAACGGCGACGAGGCGAGGAATGCGCTCGACCGCATCACCATCCCGCAGGACGTCTGGGATCGCATCGGGCCGACTGCATTGCCGCGCTCTTCCATCATCATCTCGGACGAGCCACTGAGCAGCGAGACCAATTATCGGACCGAATTCGTCGCTGTGCTGAGCGACCAGCCGCAAGGCGGCTTCATCACGCGCAAGCCGACCGCTCCTGCCATGATCGCCAGCGATGACGGCTGGGACAATGGCGGTAACGGCTTTGGCTTCTTCTACCAGCGCGACCCCTACGTACAGCCGGCCAATCCGCGCCGGCAGCGCGGCCAGTACCAATACTATCAATCGACGGAGCCGATGCAGCGGAGCTGGTGGTAGGACGCGGGATAGCCGCTCGGACGACGTGGAGTTACGGACGCGCTTCGATCACCACAGCCTGAATCTTGCCATCTACCGGTCCGGCGCCATGACGCGTCCGGATCGCCTCGGTGACGATGTCGGTCGCAGCCTGAAGCTTGCTGGCGTCTCTTGCCTCGATCTCGCTGCGCAGTGGCGTGCCTTGGCAAAGGGCGACCGCGACGTATTCGGGCGATGGCGCGCGGCTTGTTTCAGCTCGCGTCTCGATCGAGATGTCGCGGAAGCCGGCACGTTCGAGGTCGGCTCTGATGACGTCTCTGTCGTGATAGCCGTGGGGCGTGCGGACCATGAAGCGCGGCGGGTCGTCGGGAAACAGCTTTCCGAGCGCGACCGTCGCTTCATCCGTCAGCACATTGTTCTCGATCCGATCCCAGACGTTGAACACGAACGTGCCGTCCGGCTTCAGGACGCGCTTCACCTCCGCGTAAGCTTTGGTGCGGTCCGGAAAGAACATCGCGCCGAACTGGCAGCAGACCACGTCGAACTCGGCATCACCGAAGGGCAGGGCCATGCCGTCCGCCTGGCGCCAGCTGATGCGATCATCGTCCTTCTGACGCTGCGCGGCGACTGCGAGCATGGGCTCGTTGAGATCGGTGGCTACGTAACGGATGCCGCGCGGCAGCGCCGCCGCCACGGCGCGCGTCACTGCGCCGGTGCCCGCGGCGATCTCGAGCAGCACGGAAGGAGAGCGGGCGGCGATCCGTCTTGCGATGTCCTCCGCATAGACGGAGAAGATCATCGGGACGAGATACTCGTCGTAGATTTTCGGAATCGAGCCGGCGAAAACCTTGTCAGTGTCGGACATGCTTGCCTCGCTGAAGGGTCGGACACCTGGCTTATGTACCATGGTTTGTCCGCCAACGCGCCTGCCCAGCCGGCGAAAGCTCCTACGATTTCCCGCCACCGACCTCGCGGATCGGCCGGGTGCCGTCCCAGCTTATCGCGGCCTGCCGGACCTTCTCGAAGAACGGCCCCTTGGTGCCGCTGATGTCCGAAATCTCGATCACCGTGCCCGGATGGGCCTGGGTGTCGAAATAGGCAAAGCGCCCCTTCTCGCCGCCGATCTGGCCCTCATGGCCGATCCTGTAGCCGAGCCCGATCGCCTTGTCGTAGAGCGCCTGATAGTCGTGGCTCCAGTACGACATGTGCTGGAGGCCTTCGTGCCCGGCGTCGAGGAATTCCTTGTAGAGCGAGGGCGCGTCGTTGCGCTGCTGGATCAGCTCGATCTGGAGGTCGCCGGAATTTGCCAGCGCGATGCTCATCTCCACGGCGGAGTCCTCGCCGCGATGGCGAAACCAGTCGGTCTTGACCCGGTCCATGTAGTACCAGGGGCCGACCCCCATCACCTCGATCCAATGCTTCATCGCAGCGTGGATGTCCCGCACCACATATCCGTTCTGGCGCACCGCGCCGAAGATGCGGCTCATGCCCGCGCTCCTGTCCTTTGCCTATTCACTTGACCTCAATGCCTGCGTCCTTGGCAACCTGCTTCCAGGCCGCGATGTCGCGCGCGTTGAGATCGCGCTGCTCGTCGCCGGGGACGAAATGCGGGGTGATGCCGAGTGCCAGCAGCTTCTGCTTCACCACCTCGTCACCGAGCGCGTCCTTCAGGGCCGCCGAAAGCTTCTGTGCGATCGGCGGAGCGACGCCCGCCGGCGCATACATCGCCCAGGACAGACTGCGATCGAACGGCACCCCCTGCTCCCCGTAGCTGGCGACATCCGGCAGGCTCGGCGAACGCTCGCCGCAGGCGGCCAGCGCCTTGATCGAACCGTCCTTCACCAGCGGCGTTGCCGTCGCCACGTCGAGCGTTGCAAGGGAGATGTGGCCGCCGAGCAAATCGCCGGCGAGTTTTGCGATGCCGTTGAACGGCACGTGGTCCATCTTGATGCCGGCCTGCTGCATCAGGATCTCCGCGCAGAATTGGCCGGTCGAGCCGACGCCCCAGCTGCCGTACTGGATCGGCTCGCCCTTCTTGGCCAGCGCCACTAGGCCCTTGATGTCGTTGGCGGCAAAATTCCTGGTGGCGACCAGCATGATCGAGGAGGTGCCGACGCGGCCGATGGTCGTGAAATCCTCGATCGGATCGTAGGGCAGTTTTGGATAGATCGCGGGAGCCAGCACATGCGTGGTCATGCCGCCGACGGTGATGGTGTAGCCGTCATTCGCAGATGTCGCGACCATCTGCGTGCCGAGCGTGCCGGCCGCACCGGTGTGGTTCTCGATGTAGATGCTCTGTCCGAGCGTCTTGCCCATCCTGTCCGCAAGCAGCCGGCCGACCACGTCACCGCCGCCGCCGGCCGCGTAGGGCAGCAACATCCGGATCTTGCGGGTCGGGTAGGCGGCGGGATCTTCGGCTCGTGCCGGCAGGGCCGCCGACAGCAATGCTAGAAACGAAAGCGTGACCGTGCGCAGCTTCATGATGTTTCCCCCTAATCTTCGAAACGAAATCTGTAGGCATCGCCGTGCCTGACCACGCGTCCCGCGGTCGGCGCCGGAAAATGGCCGGTGAGCAGATAGCTCGGCGTATCCGCAAGCTCTTCCAGCAGCGCCATGCGCGTTGCGACCGCCGCAGCCGGATCGACGTCGGCGGCATTCGATAGCCACGGCGCCGCGCACTGGATCGGATGATGGATGACGTCGCCGGACATCACCGCGTGATCGTGGTCGCCGTTGAGGTGGATCTGCATGTTGCCGGCGGTGTGCCCAGGTGCCGGCGCAAAGCGCAAGGTCGCGTCGTGATCGCTAAATAGGTGATGATCGGTCTCGACGAATTCGGCAAGGCCGGCCGCCACTACCGGCAGCACGGAATCCTCAAACGAGCCGTGGTTCACTGGGCTCCTCGGCGCCGCATTGTGCGCGGCTTCGAAGTGGCGATATTCGGCGCGGCCCATCAGATAGCGCGCATTGGGGAAGGTCGGCACCCAGCGGCCGTCGATCAGCCGCGTGTTCCAGCCGACGTGATCGACATGCAGGTGCGTGCACATCACGAAGTCGACCTGTTCGGGTGCAACGCCCAGCGCCTGCAGGTTATCGAGATAAGGCTGGTCGAGGTTGTTCCACGCCGGCACGCGGGGTCGATGCTTGTGGTTGCCGCAGCAGGTGTCGACGATCGCGGTCCAGCGCGGTGTTCGGACCAGATAGGAGTGATGGCTGAGGATGAACCGGCCGGTCTCCGGCTCGATGTAGCGATGATCGAGCCAGCTCCGGTTTTCCGCGATCACCGCGTCGGTGACGTTGGCGAACAGCCAATCTTTCTCGAAAGCGAGCGCGGGGATCTCGCTGACGAGATCGACCCGCATGCCGCCGATCTTGACCTGCCGCATCGATCAGTTCTTCAGGAGATCGCCGAACGGCACCCAGCGCGTGCCGTCGAAACGAATCAGCTGGAGGCTCGTCATCGGCGTAAAGCGCTCGGGCGAGTTGTTCACCGCGGTGCCGTTGATCAGCATCGGCAGCTTCACGTCCTTCATGGTCGTCGCCTGCTTCATCACGTTGGCTCGGGTGAGATCGTTGCCGGAGGCCTTCAGCACCGTCACCAACGTCTGCGCGATGGTGTAGCCGTAGACGTTGAGCCAGTCGCTTTTGTTGGCGTCCGGCATGTACTTGTCCATGAACGCCAGCCATTCCTTGTAGCCGGGGTCATCCTTGTTGGCGGGGTCGGTTGCGTCCTTCAGATATTGGCTGGAGATGACGCCGGTGGAATTGTCCTTGCCGGCCGGCTCCAGCACGCCGCTGATCGAGGCCGAGACATTGGAGATGATGGTCGTGGGCTTCCAGCCGATCTCGCCGATCTTGCGGATCGCCTGCGCCGCGAATTTCGGCGTCGCCGCGACCAGCACCACGTCGGCGCCGGCGGTCTTCAGTTGCAGGATTTGCGTATCGACGGTCGGCGCCGAGGTCTCATAGGCCGCGCGCGCGACGATCGCCTCGCCGCTGCCGAGGCCTTCCTCCAGCGCCTTCAGGTAATCCTTGCCGAGATCGTCATTCTGGTAGAGCACGCCGATCTTCGCATTGGCGTGGCTTGCCTTGATGAACTTCGCGTAGGCGATCGCCTCGTCGCGATAGGTCGGCTGCCAGCCGACGGTCCACGGAAAATTCTTGGGATCGTCCCACTTCGCCGCGCCCGAGCCCAAAAAGAGCTGCGGCACCTTGCGGTCGTTGAGATATTTGTGCACGGCGCCGTTGGTCGGCGTGCCGACGCCGCCGAAGATCAGCAGCACCTCTTCGCTCTCGACCAAGCGGCGGGTCTGCTCCACCGTCTTCGGCGGGCTATAAGCATCGTCGGCGATGATCATCTGGATGCGCCGCCCGTTGACGCCGCCATCGTCGTTCACCTTGCGGAAATAGGCTTCAGCCGATTTCGCGATCTGCGCGAAGGCCGACACCGGGCCGCTCAGCGGCGCGGTGGTGCCGATCTTGATCGTCTTGTCGTCGGCGCCGGGATCGTATTTGCTTTGGGCAGAGGCGGCGCTGCTTGCGAGCAGCGGCAACAGGATGCAGGCCGCACGAAGGCGGGCAAAGCGCGCCATGACGTCGTCTCCCCAAAATTGCTCTCCGCCTCTCGAGGAGCGGAGTTGAAACGCGAGAACAGCGCCCGCAAGCGGGCTTGCGGGCCGCGACCATTGCCGCCAGACTGACGAAACGAACGATCGTTCGTACGGTTGACTAGCGAACGATCGTTCGTTAGTCAAGCCGACATGGCTGTCCACACCTCCAGCGCGGCGGAAGCGGCTGCGCCCACGACCCGTGAACGCATCCTCACCGAAGCGCTCGACCTGTTCGCCCAGAGCGGCTATGGCGGCGCCTCGATGCGCGAACTCGCGCGCCGCGTCGGCATCCGCGAGAGCAGCCTCTACAATCATTTCCCCGGCAAGGCCGCGATCCTGGAGGCGATCGTCAGCGAGCATGGTCCGGCAAGCTCGGCGAGCCGGCTGGAGGAGCCGCGCTACAAGCAGCTCGCGCGCCAGCCCGCCGCGTTCTGCCGACAGTTTGCGCTCGACCTCGTCGAGCAATGGTCCGATCCGCGCGAGCACCAGTTTCAGAAGGTGATCACGGCTGAGCGTAACCGCGTGCCCGGTATCCGCGCCAAATTCGCCGATCATTTCTACGCGCGCGAGCAGAGCATGATGACGGACTATTTTCGCGGCTTTGCGCTCGCCGGCCTGCTCAAGACGCCGGACCCGCGCGAGACCGCGCGACTGTTCGCGGCTGGCCTGATCTACATCCGCCTCGAGCACTACGTGATGGGCGCAACGCCTTCGCCGCGGCCCAAGGTGATCGAAGCGATCGACCGCTATCTCGCCTTCTTCCTGTCGCTGATCGCGGCAGGCGCTGATACCGACAACAAGAAACGGAAACCCAAGGGAGAGAACCGTGGCAAGGCTGCCCCTGATTGATCCGGAGACGACGAGCGGCGACATCCGCGCCTCGTTCGACCGCATGCCGGTCAAGCTCAACATCTTCCGCATGATGGCCCATGCCGAGGCCAACATGATCCCGGCGATGCGGCTCGGCAATTCGATCCTGCACAAGCAGAAGCTCTCGGCCGTCAACCGCGAACTCCTGATCCTCCAGGCCGCTCAGCTCGAGGGCGGCGCCTATGAATGGCGCCAGCACGTGCCGATCGCGCTCGGGGTCGGCTGCACGCAAGCGCAGGTCGATGCCGTCGAGCGTGCAGATTATGACGCCGCCACGCTGAGCGAGGCCGAGCGTGCGCTGCTCAAGTTTGGCCGCGAGGTGGTCGAGAACGTCCGCGTGCCCGAGGCAACCTTCGCGGCTGCCCGCAAACATTTCAGCGACCAGGAGATCGTGGAGTCCATCGTCGCGCTCGGTTTCTACATGATGATGGCGCGCCTGACCGAGGCGACCGAAACCGATCTCGATCCCGCGGCCGGGATGACGGTCTATGACGGCGGCAAGAAGCAGGGCGGCTGAGATGACGGAGACCGAGAGCAAGCCGGAGCGCTATGTCCGGCCGCCGAGTGCGGAGTCGCTTGGCGAAGCGCCGGGCAGGGGACGGTTGAAAGGACGCCGCATCCTGATCGTCGGAGGCGGCCAGCGCGTATTCGATGCCTCAACCGACCCGATCGGCAACGGCCGCGCCATGAGCATTTTGTGCGCACGCGAGGGCGCGAGGGTCGCGGTGGCCGACCTCAACCATGCCTCCGCGCAGCAGACCGTCAAGCACATCACCGATGAAGGCGGCGAGGGCTTTGCCATCGTGGCCGACGTGACGTCCGAGGCTGACGTCCAGCGCATGATCGAGGAAGCCCATCGCGCCATGGGCGGCCTTGATGGCATGGTTCTGAACATCGGCACCTTCGGCAAAACCGGCCTCGATAACGTCAGCCCCGAGGGGTGGAACAGGATCTACGACGTCAATGTCCGCGGTCCCATGCTGTGCTGCCGCGCCGCGCTGCCGCGATTCGACAATGGCGGCTCGGTCGTCTTCATCTCCTCGATCGCCGCCTTGAAGGCTGGATCGCAGATGGCGGTGTACGATTCCTCCAAGGCCGCGCTCGGCGGCCTGATGCGCAACATCGCCCATCTGGGATCGCGCCGCGGCATCCGCGCCAACCTCGTCTATCCCGGTCTGGTCGATACCCCAAACGGTCGCGAAGCCGGCGCCGGCCGCCCCAACCGCGGCAAGGGCCGCGTCCCGTTCGGCCGCCAGGCCACGGCCTGGGAGATCGCCTATGCGGTGCTGTTCTTCCTGTCGGACGAGAGTGTCTACGTCACCGCGCAGACGCTCGCAGTGGATAGCGGTCTCAGTGGGATGTGAGGTCTGTAGCCCGGATGGAGCAAAGCGTAATCCGGGACCGCCGCCTCATCATGCGAGCTGCCCCGGATTGCGCTGCGCTCCATCCGGGCTACGGATACGACAAAGCAAATGATCGAGCGAAATGTTCCCCGGCCCGTGAGCCATGATGCCGAGCGCCATCGCCGCCCAGGTGAGGTGGATCGGCCAGCCATCGGGCACCGTGAGCTCGACGATGACAGTCATGAACAGCAGCCCGAGCGCGGCCAGCCGGGTGCCCAGCCCGAGCACCAGCAGGATCGGAAGCAGGATCTCGCCGCAGCCCGACAGGAATGCCATCACGGTCGGTGCCGGGAAGTGATAGGGCCCGCCCGGCAGATGCAGCATGAATTCGTCGCTGAACAGCGTCACGGCGCTGTCGTTCAGCTTGAGGAAGCCGCCCCATTTGAGCATGCCTGAACGCCAGAACGGCACCGCCAGCGCGAGGCGCAGCACGAGCTGAACGAGCGACGGCGCGGCAAGCGTCTGGATCAGGCGATTGGCCCTGTCGACGAGCAACCAGGGCGAGGGCAGTCCGCTTTCGGTGGTCATGTGCTGGTCCGTGATCATGATGGGTCTCCGCAAGCGAGCGAGATGAAGGCGCCGGCCTCGATCAGCCCGGCGATGTTCGCGGCGATGTCGAATTCGGGCGCAGCGTCCAGCGCCGCCGCCGCGGCCTCGCCGAGCGATAGCCCCGAGATCAGGTTACTCGCGAAGACCGCGCCGCCGGGCGGAAGGCGGCGCACCGTGACGTCGAATGCCGGTCGCGTGATCAGGGCGTCCTCCGGCGTCGAGGCATCGATGCGCAGAAGCGGTGCACCGTCGCGGTTGGCAGCAAAGATCGTGACGGCTGCGTATTGCGAGCGCAGGCATCGGGCAGCCGGGTGAGCAACGAACACCAGCTCTGCCAATCGGCCAGGCGTCACCGCCGACAGCCGGTCCGCCGGCAGCGGGGCGGCATCGCGCGCATGGTAGCAGTCGAGCCAGGCCCGCTCGATGCGCGCGACGTCGGCGAGAAAGGGCATATCTTGCGCATGCTCATAGGCTGCGATGAATTCCGGAAAGTCGCGGCCATACTCGAACAGCCGCGGCGAGGTCGGCGGATTGCTGCGAACATGGAAGCGTGCCATGGCGCGGAAGAACTCGGCGCCGGTGATGCGCTGCACCGCCGGATAAATCGCGGCCAGCGCGTCGATCAGGCTGACGGTGACGTTGTTGCGGTAGACATCGTAGCGCCGGCCGGCGGCCTTGCCGTTCGGGCCGGTCACGATCGCAGGCGTCCTGCGTGCCGGATCCAGCAGCGCCGGTGCGAACGCGGCGGCGTAGGACAGACCGGATTCAGGCAGCATGACGCTCTCCTGCCATTGCTGTGGATTGATGACGGTCGAGGATCGCCTGTGCGGCAAGGGCTTCCGCTTGCAGCACCGGCCAGTCCGGAATTTTGCTGTCCCATTCGACCAGCGTCGGCACCGCGCCGCGGCGCCTGATGACGATTTCATAGAGCTTCCAGACGGCGTCCGCGACCGGGCCGTCGTGACTGTCGATCAACAGCAGATCGCCTTCGTCGTCGGCCTGCTCGGCATGGCCCGCAAGGTGAATCTCCTGGACCTGCGACAGCGGGAAGTCCGCGAGGTAGTCGAGCGCCGAATAGCCCTGATTGGTGGCGGAGACGAACACGTTGTTGACGTCGAGCAGCAGCGCGCAGCCGGTGCGCTCGGCAATGGCGCGGATGAACTCGGTCTCGCGCATCGAGGATTCGCGGAAGGCGACATAGGTCGACGGGTTCTCCAGCAGCAGCGGACGGCGGATCGCCTCCTGCACCTGGTCGATGTGGTCGCAGACGCTAGCCAGCGTCGCTTCGGTATAGGGCAGCGGCAATAGATCGTTGAAGAAGCTGGTCTCATGGGTCGACCAGGCGAGGTGCTCGGAGACCAGCGCCGGCTGATAGCGCGCGACGAGGCTGCGGAAGCGCGCCAGATGCGCCTTGTCGAGCGGCCGAGGGCCGCCGATCGACATACAGACGCCATGCAGCGACAGAGGATGGTCGCGGCGGATCGCCTCCAGCGCGCGATGCGGCGGACCTCCATCGCCCATGTAGTTCTCGGCGTGAACTTCGAAGAAGCCACGCCGAGGTCCCGCCTCGAGGATATCAGGCAGATGCTCGGGCTTGAAGCTCGTCCCGGCAACGCCGCCGATGGGCGTTGCGAAGCGGAGCGGCATGGCTGCTGGTCGGGTCGGCTGGATCACCGTGCTCATCGTGCTGCTCCGTTCGTGCTTGTTGGCGACGTCGCGCCGGCGGTCAGACCGGCTTGAGCGAGCCCTTCTTGCCGCCCGGCAGCTCGATGCTGGTGCAGGTGCCGCCCTGCACGAACTTCCAGGCGTTGCCCTGGAAATCGATGGTCGAGGTGCCCTGGCAGGTGGTGCCCGGTCCTGCCGCACAATCGTTCTGGCCCTTCAGCGCAACGCCGAAGCACTTTTCCTTCTTGGCGGCGACGGCAGCTTCGCCCTCGGCCTTGGTCAGCGGGCCGGCGGCGGCGAGGGTCGCGAGCGCGGTCGAGACGGCGCCGGCGAGGACGAGCGAGGTGACGGCATGTTTGGCAGACATCGAGATTCTCCTGTTCGAGATGGCATCGCCTGGCAGGCGACGCGCGCATGGTCTCCTTCGCTGCGCGCGCAGCCCGCGTTACAGCGAGACTGCTCACGAACCCGTGAGACCGTTTGGATCGGGCGGACCGCCGGTGCGCTTGGGCCGGCATTAGCGGGCAAGCGTTCTTTGAAGGCCAATGCCTAGGGTCTATCGAGACAGTAGCCACCGGGCATTGGCGGCGCGCGTCCATTTCCTGCCAGACGTAACGGGCGAGCCCCGGCGGCGTAGAGCAATGTCAGTGGCTCGTATGGCAGGCGAAGACAGCGATGAAGGTTGATCCCGAACGACGGCTTCATGCGATCGCTGGGCTGACGGTCAGCATCCGTCTTGCGGTGTCCGCGCTGGTCCTGGCCGCGATCCTGCTGACGGCCGCGCTCTCCAGCCTGCTCTGGTGGCGAACGGCGGAGGCGACCAGCCGACAGCTCGCCGCGACCATCAACGAGCAGATCGTTGCGGCAGTGCGCAAGGAGGTCTCGGCCATCGTCGACGAGGCCCGCGCCGCGCATACCGCGATCCGCACACTGTTCCTGCAGAACGTGCTCGACACCCGCGAGGCCGACAAGCGGGAGTTCGTGTTCCTGTCGCAATTGCAGTCGCAGGCGACGATTTCCTGGGTCGCCTTCGGCTGGCCCGACGGCTCCTTCTTCGCCGCGCACAAGCTCGGCGATCGCCGCCTGGAGATGATGGAGATCTCGCTGACCGATCATCCGGGCCAGCGCCGCGTCGATGAATACGACGTGGTGCCCGGCGACATCGAATTCGCCAATCGCCGGTTCGAGCCCAGCGGATTCCATGTCGCCGATCAGGCCTGGTTCAAGGCGGGGCTGACCGCGGACGATCCGCAATGGTTCAGGGTGATGGACCACGCGACCGGCGAGCGGCCGTCGATCGCGTTCGCGGGGCCGATCGACGTCTATCAGGAGCGGCAGGGTGTATTGGCCGTCATCATCGAATACACGAGACTTGCGCGCTTCCTGTCGCAGCTCGAGGTCGGGCGCACGGGGACCGCCTTCATCGTCGATGGCAGCGGCGAGCTCGTCGCGGCGCCGGACAAGGAGGCCGACGAGCTCCATCCGGCGCGCGGCGACACGACGCTGCTGCCGCTGGCGCGCGCTGCGCTCGACAAGGCGGGCGAGGACGGCCGCAAGGAGGCCTGGCGAAGCCGGCTCACCTCCGGCGGCGCCGCCTACGAGGTCGCGCTGACGCCGCTGCCGTTTCCGGGCTGGTCGCTCGCCACCGTGATCCCGGAGGCCGAATTTCTCGGCCCGGTCGAGACGACGCTGCGGCGCCTGATCGTCGGCCTCGCCATCGGCGCCGTACTCGCCGCGCTGGCCTCGGCGATGCTGGCGCGTTCCGTCATCGCCGCGCCGCTGTCGCGCGTCGTCGGCGAGCTTCGCCACGTCGAGGCTTTCGCGCTGGAGCAGGTGCGCCGCCACCCGTCACGACTCAAGGAGATCGCGAGTCTGTCGGGTGCGATCGCCGAGATGGCGTCCGGCCTCTCCGCGTTCCGCAAATTCATCCCGGCCGATCTGGTCCGCGGCCTGCTGCGCCAGGGCGTCGAAGCGCGGCCCGGCGGCAGCGTCCATGAGCTCAGCGTGATGTTCATCGACATTGCCGGCTTCACCGGGCTGTCCGAGCGGTTGGGCGATCGCGTGGTGCCGCTGCTGTCGCGCTATCTCGACGTCACCTCTGAGATCATCGTCGCCAATGGCGGCACCATCGACAAGTTCATCGGCGATGCCGTGATGGCGTTCTGGGGTGCGCCGCAGCCGCAACGCGACCACGCCGCGCGATGCTGCCGCGCGGCGCTCGCTTGTCGCAGGGGGATCGAAGCATCGGGCCTCGCCGACGATCTCGGTCAGCCGCTCCAGATCCGGATCGGCATCAATTCGGGCCGCATGCTGGTCGGCAATATCGGCTCGGAGTTGCGGCTGAACTATACCGTGATCGGCGATGCCGTGAATGTCGCCAGCCGGCTCGAAGGCGCCAACAAATCCTATGGCACGCAGATCCTGATCGGCGAGGCGACCGAACGCCTGGCGCGCGGCGCCGTCATCACGCGGGAGGTCGACAGCATCGCGGTCTACGGACGGGAGGAGGGACTTTCCGTACACGAACTGGTCGGGATCGCGGACGAAGACGCCATCGACGGAGAGGCGATCGGCTGGATCGGGGATTACGAGCGCGGCCTTGCCTGCTATCGCGCGCGGCGGTTTGCCGATGCGCTCGCCGATTTCGAGGCCGTGCTGAAACGGCGCGGCCACGATCGTCCGGCCGAGCTGATGCGCGACCGCTGCAAGCAGCTCGCATCGGCCGCGCCCGACCCCGCCTGGCGGGCCGTGGCGACACTGGCGTCGAAATAGCGGCGTCCGAGTCCGGGACATCTGGCGTTCTAATCGCGTTTGTCCGCGCATCTCGCATCAGGCTCTTGAGCCCGCCGGGCGTCTATAGTAGGAACTGCGTGGGTCTGCAGTTCACCCAGGCGTCACCGTCCCGCGAGGGAAGCTAAACCTGCAAGGCTCAATCGCACCGACACCAACCTCGTGCCGCGTCGTAAGCCGGTGACCTCCGACAATCCTACCCGGATCGGCGCATCGAGGATTGGTCATGACCAGAACTCCCATTGCCTTTGTCGCGGGCGACATCTCGGCGCTCGCGAAATCCGTGCGTGCCCAGCTGCTGCAGCGGACGTCGCCGCCCGGTCACGTCGAGCTGCTCAACATTCTTGCGCGTGCGACGGGACACAGGAACTATCAGCATTTCCGCGCGCGTGCGGTCGGCACTGCCGTGGATGACCGCGGCACGCCCGCACCACAAGTCGATGCGGTCGATCTGAAGCGCGTGCAACGCGCGGCGCGCCATTTCGACGACCACGGCAGGCTGTTGCGCTGGCCGGCCCGCCACAGCCTGCAGCAGCTGAGTCTCTGGGTGCTGTGGGCCGGCTTTCCGCCGCGGAGCAGTCTGGCCGAGGCGGAAGTGAAGACGCTGCTGAACCGTCAGCACGCTTTCGCCGATGATGCCTTGCTTCGCCGCGCGCTGTGCGATCACGGCATGGTCTCACGAACGGCCGACGGGCGCGCGTATCGCCGGATCGAGCGTCGGCCGCCGACGGAGGCGGCAGCGCTTTTGCGTCATCTCAAGGCCAGCGCACCCGGGCGAGCGGAAGCCGCAACATGACCGCAATTTCGAACGCATTGCCGCCCGCCGGGCGAACGCGCTTCCCTGCATCGCCATCGCATCGAGGACCGCCATGAAGGCAACACTGCTCAGATCTGAAGACTACACCCGCTCGCCCTGGAAGAACGGCGGCGGCATCTTCACCGATATCGCGGATGAACATCGCGCTGACGCAGCGGTGAAGGATTGGAGCAGCATGCTCTGGCGTTTTGCGAGCACGCCGATCGTGGCGCCCGGTCCCTTCTCCCATATGCCGGGCATCGACCGCTTGCAGATGGTGGTCGGTGGGCGCGGGCTGGTGCTCAAGGCTCCGGGCCAGGAATTCGACGAGCGTGAACCTTTTACGACCGTGCGCTTCACCGGCGAGCTCGAGATCGTGACGGAGCTTCACGCCGGGCCGGTCGAGGTCGTCAACCTGATGGCGCGGCGCGGCGTCGCGGAGATCGAGCTTGAAGCGCTCAGGGAAGCCGGCGATCGACCGTTGCATGCCGGCACGCATCTGGTTTACGCACCGCACGGCGATTGCCGCATCCGCCTCGATGGTGAGGATTTTGCCATCCCCGGCAACGGCACGCTCAGGATCGAAATGACCGAGACATCGAGGCTCGCGCTCGTTTCGGGTCTGGTGGTGCTGGGGTCGATCCGGATCGTCGGCTAAGGGGCGATAGCCCCGACGGGCCGATGCGTACAATCCATGCAACTGGCTAGGTTGACGCGGCGGAGCCGGGGCACGATATCTGCCCTGATGCAGACCGCCGTGAAGGGCAGGACATGACCGCGCAAGACAACCACGCCACGCAGGCCGACGGTGTCGTCGACTGGCTGACCAACGGCACGCGCGACGAACGCTTCATCGACAATATCTTCGCCGACATGTGCATCCGTCTGCAGCAGGCGGGCATTCCGCTGAAGCGGTCGACGCTGCATGTCCTGATCCACCATCCGCAATGGCTTGGCGCCCGGTTCATGTGGTCCGACGGCATGCGCGAGGCGGAGATCGCGCGGGTGGATTATGACGTCCGCGAGCGGTCCGAATTCATTGGCAGTCCCGCCAACGAAATGCAGGACGGCGCCAGCGAGGTGCGCGAGAATCTCGAGCGCGATCCCTCGCTCGGCCGCAAGCACGCCCTCTACGACGAGATGCGCGAAAAGGGCCTGACCGACTATGTGGCCTGGCCGCTCTACCACACGCTCGGCAAGCGGCATCTCATCACCTTCGCGACCGACCGTCCCGGCGGCTTCGAGGATTCGCATATTGCCGCGCTCAAGAAGCTGCTGCCGGTGCTGGCGCTGGTCAGCGAGATCCGCATCAAGAACCGGTTGGCGCGCACGCTGCTGGAGACCTATGTCGGCTCCCATGCCGGCCAGTTGATCCTCGCCGGCGCCACCAGGCGCGGCAGCGGCACGACCGTGCGCGCCGCGATCATGATCTGCGACCTCAGGGATTTCACCAAGATCTCCGACAATTGGCCGCGCGACGACGTCATCGATCTGCTCAACGATTATTTCGACGCGATGTCCGAGCCGATCGCGCGGCACGGCGGCGAGATCCTGAAATTCATCGGCGACGGCCTGCTCGCCATCTTCCCGCTTCATGAGCCCGATGCCTGCGCGAACCTGCTCCACGCCGTGACCGAAGCCCGTCAGGCGATGACGGCGCTGAACGAGCGGAACAACGCGACCAGCCGCGCGCCGCTGAACTACGGCATCGGCGTCCATGTCGGCGATGTCATGTACGGCAATATCGGCTCAACCAGCCGGCTCGACTTCACCGTGATTGGCCCCGCCGTCAACATGGCCTCCCGCCTCGAAGCCCTCACCAAGCAGCTCGGTCGAACGGTGCTGCTGTCACGCGACTTTGCGGAGCTGGTGGAGGAGAAGTTCGAGCTCGAGCACGTCGGCAAGCACGAGGTCCGCGGCTTCAGCGATCCGATCGAGCTGTTCGCGTATCACGGGTAGGGCGACTGCCTCACCCAGGACGAATTGCCAGCGGCGCATCTATTTGCGGTTCGCTCCGGAGGAGCCCGAGTTCGGCATCGCCTGCTGGCCGCCCTGGGTTTGCCTTGGGTCGTTGTCCCCCGGCCGCGTCGTTGTCGATTTGGCCGGTGCGCTGGCGCCGCCGCTATTGTTGTCCGATGAGGTGTTGAGGCCCGAAGCTCCTGCTCCGGTCGCGCCGCCCGTCCCGGTCGAATTGATGCTCGACCCGGTCCTGGAGGTACCCGCGCCGCCTTGCCCGTACGCGGAGGGAGGCGATGCGAGAGCCGCAACGAGCCCTGCGAGAACAAGCACTTTCATGTCCGCTCCTCTTGCTTCGGTCAAGCAGCCCCGGCTCTCGGTCCAGGGGCGGAGGTCGAGCCGAGGCCGCCATTCGCCGGAATTGTCGGACCCCGGTGCAGGCCAATGCTCAGGACCGCGCGGTCGTTCCAATCTGGGACGGCACGCCCATCACGCCTACGCGGACCAACGATCCTGCTCTTCCTGGTGCGCGTGCTCGTTCAGACGTTCGGCGATCTGGTCCGCAATCTTGTCCGACTCCGCCGAGGCGACGGGCTCGCCCTTGCGTGTCCTGAGTTTGTCCTTGTCGGCCTCGATCGGGAAGTCGTCAGGCTTCAGTCCATCATCCTTGCCCATGGCGCGCCTCACTGCATCTCATGTCGGAAGAACACGTCTGGAGGCTGATCGTTGCTTGAACAAGAGAAACTTCCGACCGACGAATGGACGGGCGGCTCGCGTTTGGGCGTTGTAAGCACGATCCCGGTGTCAGGCGCCGCCGGCAGCCCTGGCAAGCCCCTATTGCCGATGCAGGATTGTACGAATAGGCTTCCGCCCCGAAGACGCCCAAACGGTCTTTCAATTTCGGCCGCACGTTCATGCCCAAATTCCTTCGCATCGGAGTCCTGCAGTCCAACGTATCCGGCTACACGTCGAAGGCGTGGTGCGTTCGGCGCGTCGGCTCGGCGGTGTTCCTGAAGTGGGGTGCCGTGGAGGTGCAGGGCGCCGGCGATGGACGAAGGGTCTACTGGACGCGACTGCCGCAGGAGAAGACAGTTCGCTGCGGCACGACGCAGCGCGCCCAGGACTACGCCAAAGCGGCTATCGCCCGGCGCCGCAGCCACCGCTACGAACCGCTGGCCGGGCCGATCGCGCTCCGGCCCCGATCCGGCGAGCGGAGCGCGGAGCTCAAGCAGGCACTCGCCACCATCCTGATCGTCGATATCGTCCGCTCCACCGAAAAGGCGGCAAAGCTAGGCGATGCCCGGTGGACCAAGGTCATGGGCCACTATTACGCGGCCGTGCGCAAGGAGCTGAAGAGTACGCGTGGCAAGGAAGTGGTGACGACCGGCGACGGCGTGCTGGCGACATTCAAGGCGCCGGCTTCCGGCGTCCGTTGCGCGACTGCGATCCAAAAGGCCGTGCGCACGCTGGGGCTCGACATCAGGGTCGGGCTGCATGCGGGCGAGTACAGTGTGAGCGGAGGCGAGATGGTCGGTCTCGCGTTTCACATCGGCACGCGCGTCGCCGCCAAAGCGCGCGCCGGCGAAGTCCTGGTCTCGAGCGCAGTCAAGGACCTGATGGCGCAGTCGGAGATCAGGTTCCGCGATCACGGCGTGCATCAGCTCAAGGGCGTGCCGGAGCGGTGGCGGCTGTTTCGGGTGGAGGATTGAGGGGATTGCGGTCTATCCGTTCGAATCGGTCCGGTCGCATCTCGGGCATCGCCCGTCCGCGGCGGCGGCGAGTTGGTGGCCGATCTCTTCCCTGAGAGCGTCCGCCTCGAAGGCCGTGCCGTCGCTCCTGAGGATTCGCTTGGCGCGTTCGTAGGCATGGCTCTCGGCGGCGTCGTCGCCGACGCGGACGATCACCTCATCGTGGAAAGGGCAGATCGTGGTCGCACGAGTGGTTTCGAGCGCGTAGCGAACCGCTGCGGTCAGATCGTCGATGTTGGCGGATATCATGGCTGCTCTCCTGATCGTGGCGGTCCCGATGGTGGCCCGTGTCCGGCGGAGGTCGTACCGTACGGCCGTGTTGGTCGGGTCAGGCGACAAGGACGACGTCAATCAGCGTCGGCTTCCTTGAAGCGCCGAGGCCGATTGCGTGTTCTGTTCAGGGCTGCGCCATCTCAACCCGCGGTTCTTGCCCTGGTTCCATCGAAGCCGCTCGTCCGGAGCCGGCTCCTGGTCGCGGTCGGTCGGTGCCCGTCTTGCGAAGCGGTGCCCGGAGTGCCTAGGAGTCCGGGCTCCGCTTCGTTCGGCACCGGAGCAGGAGCGCCCGATGTCATGCAGAGCATAGGCGTGGGCAGACCGTTCGCCTTGACCCATCTCAAACACTGGGAAGGCCCCTAAGGAATCATCCGCAATTTCGCCGGCCGCGGTTCGGGGCACATCAATAAGGGATGCAGCGCCAGATCCTCTTCAGGTGCCCGCGCACCGGCATGAACGTCCAGCATCGGATCGATGACGCGCGGCCCGAGAGCTTCGAGCCGGCGGACAGCTATGTATCCGTGAGGTGCCCGGCCTGCATGTCGCTGCACTTCGTCAACAGCACCACCGGCAAGCTGCTGGGTGAGCGAAGCGCGCAGCCTGTCTCCATGCCGCGTTCCGCCTGATCGGTCCCCGTCGATCGTGCTGCGACGTGGCGGGCGGGCAACCGTCAATGGATCGCGGCGTACGTGGGCGGGCGCCGAGCGCCGGTGATGACGTTCGGCGGCAATCAAGTCCGGCAAATGGCCGGTCCGCGTGTTCTATTTCTCCACCGCCCCCGACCAATCCTTGAAGCCGCCGACGTTATAGACCTTCTCGTAGCCCATATCCTTCAGCACCTTGCCCGCCAGCGCCGACCGGCCGCCGGACGCGCAGTAGAGAATGACGGACTTGCTCTTGTCGAACGCCTTGTCGTGATAGGGCGACTCCGGGTCCGCGCGAAACTCCAGCATCCCGCGCGAGACGTGCACGGCCCCCGCGATCTTGCCGCTGGCCGCAACCTCCGGCGCATCGCGAACATCGACGACCAGCGTGTTCCCGTTCTTGATCATGTCAGTGGCCTGTTCCGACGTGATCTTGGGCACCGCCGCATTGGCGGCTTCGAGCATTTGCTTGACGCTGGTTGGCATGGGTTGTCTCCGTTGGTGGCCTCGCGGGGAGGATAGCACATTGGCCGCGCTTCGCCTCCTTCTGTTGGAGGAGCGTGCTCTGCTTGATCATGCGCTCATTCTGCGCCCAATATCGCCCGGGCCAGCTCCGACGGGTTCTCGACAGCCGAGAAGTGGCCTGTATTCCTCAGCGTCACCATCTGCGCGTTGGGAATGAGAGACCGTGTGCGCTCGCGCTCGCCGGGCCGGGACCAATCGCTATCGCCATAGATGAGCGTCACCGGCGCCGAGATCTGCCAATAATAGTCGCGGGCCTGGCTCCAGGATCGCCATCCGGCCAACACCTTGCGTGCGGCCCGCTTGTATCCCGCGCGATGGGCCACCTTGTCGAACTCGGCGAGCAGATCGGCCGGCAGCTTGCGCGGGTCGTGATATCCGCCGCCCATGATCTTGCCGAGAACGATCTTGTTTTCGAGTGACGCGTTGATCGCGCCGAGCACCGGCACTTGCAGGCTTCCGATGATGAAGTTCGCGAGCCAGTTGCCACGTCGAAGTCCGTCGCCATAGCGGGTCTCGTAATCGTAAGGATTGATTGCAAAGACCCGCTTCACCCTCTGCGGAAGTGACGCCGCCACCGTGAGAGCCAATGCGCCCCCGATCGACTCGCCGACGAGCGTTACATCCGAGAGGTCTAGCTCCTCGATGAAGCGTATGACTGCCTGCCTGAAATAGGGCTCGTTGAAGCTTGCGTCCGGATCGATCGGTGAGTGTCCGTGGCCGGGCAGATCGATGGCGTATACCGTGTGCGATCGTGCGAGCAGAGGCGCAAGGCTGCGGAAATACTCGAGCTGCGTCCGGATCGTATGGATGAGGAGTAGCGGAGGCCCGCTGCCAGTCTTGTGAAAACGCACACTGAGCCTCTCCGATAATTTGAGCAAGCTCGGCCCGGCTTCGCTCACGTCAAGCATCCGGTCTCTCCATGTTTCGAGGGGGCAGTCGTTCAAGCGGCGGCGGCTTCACGGACCAGCGCGGCTGCGGCATCGAGAAGGGCCCGTGCGAGGTCTGTGTCGTTGACCGCGCGCGCCAGCGTCACGGCGCCGACCATCGTCGCGAGAATGGCCATGGCCTTGTCTCTCGACCCCTTGCCTTCCTTGGCGATGAAGCGGCCGAGCACGTCGAGATGGGCCTTGATGCCCGCTTCGAACTCGGCCTTGACGTCGGGGCCCTGCCGGGCGGCATCCGAGCCGAGGGCCACGATCGGACAGCCTTCCATTCTCTCTTCGCGATGATCTGCGCTGAGATAGAATCCGATCACTGCGCTGAGCGGATCGTCAGGATTGCGTGCGGCCGCGTCCGACCATCGGGTGGAAGCGCTCTCCAACGCTCGCTTGGAGGCCTCGACCGCCAAGTCCTCCTTGGACGCGAACTGCTTGTAGAAGGCGCCCTGGGTGAGCCCGGCCCCCTCCATCAGATCCTTGAGCCCAATGCCGTCAAAGCCGCGCTCCCTGAAGAGGCGACTTGCCACATTGATCACGGTTTGGCGGTTCTCCGCGGCTTGAACGCGACTGACGCGCATCATGCTCCTCCATTTGGATTTCAGTCGAAATCTATGCCCAATATAGATTTCGAACGACATCTATCAAGTTGCCCTCGGACGCGCCCCTGGCTTCCTGAGATCACGTTTCCGTCAGGACGCAAATTTAGATTGTGATCGAGCTCTAAGTCAATATAGAGTTCGAACGAAATCTAAATCCCAGAGGAGACCGTCATGAAAAGGGGTGTTGCCGTGTTGGCCGGTATTATGATCCCGGCGGGGGTGGCCACGTTCGTCAGTCTTGGCATTTTCGCCCCCAACGCCTCTGCCGTGAGCGACCCGAGACAGGAGCCGCCGATGGTCAGCCTGGCGACGGCCACGCGGGTGAGCGGATCCGACCGCGGGTTCACGGGCACCATCGGCGCGCGGGTGGAGAGCAATCTCGGCTTTCGCGTCGCCGGCAAGATCGTCGAGCGGCTGGTGAATGTCGGTGAGCAGGTCAAGGCCGGGCAGCCGCTGATGCGGATCGACGAGACCGACCTCCGCCTTGCGCTCGCGGCAAAGCGCAACGCTGTCGCCGCAGCGCGCGCAGTCGTCGTGCAGACGGATGCGGATGAGCGTCGATACGCCAACCTGGTCAACGACGGATGGACGTCCAAGCAGCGCTACGAGCAGGCGAAGGCCGCCTCGGACACAGCCAAGGCGCAACTCGCCGCGGCCGAAGCCGAGGCAGGGGTCGCGGAAAATCAGGCGACCTATTCCATCCTGGTGGCAGACGCGGACGGCACGGTCACGCAAACGCTTGGCGAGCCCGGCCAGGTGGTCTCGGCCGGCCAGACGGTCGTTCGGCTTGCGCAGTCCGGGCCTCGCGAAGCCGTGGTGGCGCTTCCCGAAACGATCCGGCCGGCCATCGGCTCGCTCGCCGAGGCCAGCCTGTATGGCAGCGATGGACGCCGTTACGCGGCGCATCTGCGCCAATTGTCGAACTCTGCTGACGCGCAGACCCGGACTTACGAGGCCCGCTACGTGCTCGGCGGCGAGGCGGCAGCAGCACCGCTCGGCGCGACAGTCACCATTCGGCTCGCAAGCCAGGACAGTCAGTCGGAAGTCCAGGTGCCGCTGGGCGCCGTGCTCGATGATGGCAGGACCACCGGCGTCTGGGTGTTCGACAGCGCCAACTCGACTGTACACTTTCGCCCCATCAAGCTTCTGCGCGTGACCAGCGAAGCGGCAATCATCTCTGGATCGAGCTCCAGTGACCCCATTGTGTCCCTCGGCGCTCACCTCCTGCACGAGGGCGCCCGCGTCAGGACCGTCACTGACGGCGGGAGCAAATCATGAGCTTCAATCTTTCCGCGGTCGCCGTTCGCGAGCGCGCCGTGAGCCTGTTCTTCATCATGCTGCTGGCGGCCGCAGGCGCCTACGCCTTCTTCATGCTCGGACGGGCCGAGGACCCGTCCTTCACCATCAAGACGCTCACGGTCACCACGGTATGGCCCGGTGCGACGGCACGCGAGATGCAGGACCAGGTCGCCGAACCCCTGGAGAAGCGGATTCAGGAGCTGACCTGGTACGACCGGGTCGAGACGACCACGCGGCCGGGTTATGCCTACATGACGGTGACGCTGAAGGACAGCACGCCGCCATCGAGCGTGCAGGAAGAGTTTTATCAGGCGCGCAAGAAGCTCGGGGATGAAGCGCGCAAGCTGCCGGCCGGCGTGCTCGGCCCCTTCGTCAACGACGAATATTCGGACGTGAGCTTCGCACTCTATGCCCTCAAGGCGAAGGGCATGCCGATGCGTGAGCTCGCCAGGAAGGCGGAGGTGATCCGCCAGGACCTGCTGCACGTGCCCGGCGTCAAGAAGATCAATATCTTCGGCGAACGTCCCGAGCAGATCTTCGTGGAGTTTTCCTATCCCAAGCTGGCAACGCTCGGCGTGTCGGCACAGGATATCGTTGCCGCCCTGCAGCGGCAGAATACGGTGACTCCGGCAGGTTCGATCGACACAAGCGGGCCGCAGGTCTTCATCCGGGTCGACGGCGGCTATGACAGCGTGCAGGCGATCGCCGACACGCCGATCGTTGCGGCGGGACGAACCTTGAAGCTGTCCGACATCGCCGAGGTCCGCCGCGGCTACGAGGATCCGCCCACCTACATCATCCGGCACCAGGGTGAGCCCACGATCATGCTCGCGGCAGTGATGCAGGAGGGCTGGAACGGCCTGGCGCTCGGCAAGGCATTGGAAGAGAGGTCCGCTGCCATGGCGCGGACACTGCCGCTCGGGATGACGCTCGACAAGGTGACCGACCAGGCCGTGAACATCACCTCCGCGGTCGACGAGTTCATGATCAAATTCGCAATGGCGCTCGCAGTGGTGCTGCTGGTCAGCCTGCTCAGCCTCGGCTGGCGCGTGGGAATCGTCGTGGCTGCAGCGGTCCCTCTGACGCTGGCCGTCGTGTTCCTCATCATGCTGGAAACGGGCCGGTTCTTCGACCGCATCACGCTCGGTGCTCTCATCCTCGCGCTTGGCCTGCTCGTGGACGACGCCATCATCGCCATCGAGGTGATGGTGGTGAAAATGGAAGAGGGCATGGACCGCCTCAGTGCGGCGGCCTACGCATGGAGCCACACCGCGGCGCCGATGCTCTCGGGCACACTGGTGACGATCGCGGGATTCCTGCCGGTGGGTTTCGCGCGCTCGACGGCCGGCGAATATGCCGGCAACATCTTCTGGGTCGTCGGGTTCGCTCTCATCGTCTCCTGGATCGTTGCGGTGATCTTCACGCCTTATCTTGGCGTCAAGATGCTGCCTGCGATCAAGCCCGTCGAAGGCGGCCACCACGCGATCTACGACACGCCGAACTACCGGCGTTTGCGGCGGCTCATCACCTTCGCCGTGCGCCACAAGTTCCTGACCTGCAGCCTCGTCGTGATCGCTTTCGCGCTGTCCGGCCTCGGCATGGGCGCGGTCAAGCAGCAGTTTTTCCCGACGTCGGATCGCCCCGAGGTTCTCGTGGAGGTTCGCCTGCCGGAAGGCACCAGCATCGAGACGACGACCGCCGCGGTCGAGAAGCTCGAAGGCTGGTTGCATGATCAGCCCGAAGCGAAGATCGTCACCAGCTATGTCGGTCAGGGCGCGCCCCGCTTCTTCTTTGCGATGGCGCCGGAGCTCCCCGATCCGGCCTTTGCCAAGATCGTCGTGCTGACGCCTGACGCCGAGGCGCGCGAGGCCTTGAAGCACCGGCTCCGGGAGGCCGTGTCACACGGTCTTGCCCGGGAAGCGCGCGTGCGCGTCACCCAGCTCGTCTTCGGACCCTACACGCCGTTCCCGGTGGAGTTTCGGGTGATGGGCCCGGATCCCGCAAAATTGTACGCGCTCTCTGAAAAGGCCGTCGAGGTCATGCGTGGCGTTCCCGACGTGCGACAAGCCAATCGCGATTGGGGCAATCGCACACCCGTGCTCCGCTTCATTCCGGATCAGGATCGGCTGAACCTCATCGGCCTCTCGCCGGCGGAAGTCGGGCGGCAGCTCCAGTTCCTCCTCACCGGCATCGCCGTCACGCAGGTCCGCGAGGACATTCGCAATGTCCCGATCGTGGCGCGCAGCGCCGGCGGCGAGCGGCTCGATCCGGCACGGCTCGCCGACTTCTCGCTGACGAGCCGGGACGGCCGTCTGATTCCGCTCGACCAGATCGGCCATTCGGAAGTCCAGCTCGAAGAGCCGATCCTGAAGCGCCGCGATCGCACCCCGGTCATCACGATTCGTTCGGACATCAATGAGGCGACCCAGCCTCCTGAGGTCTCCAAGGACATCGTGAAAGCGCTTCAGCCGCTGATCGCATCGCTTCCGGCCGGCTATCGCATCGAGACCGGCGGCTCGATCGAGGAGGCGACGAAGGCCAATGACGCGCTGGCGACCATCTTTCCCGCCATGATCGCCGCAACGCTGATCGTCATCATGCTTCAGGTCAGATCATTCTCGATGATGGCCCTCGTCATGCTGACCGCACCGCTCGGTCTCGTCGGCGTCGTGCCTGCGTTGCTGATCTTCAACCAGCCGTTCGGATTCAACGCGATCCTGGGACTGATCGGACTGGCCGGGATCCTGATGCGCAATACCCTGATCCTGACCGAACAGATCAAGGAGAACCGCGCGGCAGGCCTCGACGATTACCACGCCGTCATCGAAGCCACGGTGCAACGCACGAGGCCCGTGATCCTGACCGCACTTGCCGCCGTGCTGGCGTTCATCCCCCTCACACACTCCGTCTTCTGGGGATCGATGGCCTATACCTTGATCGGCGGCACGGCAGTCGGCACGGTGCTGATCCTGCTCTTCCTGCCCACGCTCTATGCCGCGTGGTTCCGGATCAAGCCGACTGCGGATGAGAGCCATGAGAGCGCGACGGACAAACCCGAGGTGCGAACGGCAATGGCTGCGGAGTAGGGCGATCTGATCAGCTCGCGAGGAGCCTGGCGTCTTCCGATCGCGGCAAGAGAGCTTCGATCCGAACGGTGTCTCGGACGCTCAAGCGGCGTAACGCGGCGCCCGCCTTCGCCCTCAGGGCTTCGGCGCGGCAGCCCCGCGGAACACAGTGACCGTCTCAAGTAGATCTCTACGGCACGTCTAGATCTTGCAAGTTGGGGCGTCACTAACCTGCCTTCGGTTCAGTAGCACGCAGCCATCAATCCAAGTGGTGGGTACTGCCGATCGATTGCCACTAGCTCATCCCGCATCTGTACGATGATCCAATCCCGGATCTCAGCAGCGATCGGGCGCATCGGCCGGTTGCGCGGCGGCAGGAATTCGCACACGCGGCGCGTGGTGGTCAGACGGTCGGAGGCCGGCACAAGCGCGCCGGTGAGCAGCCAGTGCGAGGCGACCGTCAACCATCCGAGCGCGATGCCCTGGCCGAGCAGGGCGGCCTGCACCACGACGGCATAATCGGTGAAGCTCAGCGCCTTGGCCGCGCCGCGGCGTCCGGTGAGGAGCGATGCGTAATCTGCGGCCCAGTCGCCCGGCGTCTCGGCGAGGCGGATGATGGTGTTGCTCTCGGTGGGATCGGTTTCCCCGAGATAGGTTGGGCTGCACATCGGCAGCATGACTTCCTTCATCACGAGCGTGCCGCCCGACGACGGCTCGTCGCGATCGCGAAAGCGCATGCCAAGGTCGACATTCTCCACCGGCCCGCGCAACGCGCCGGAGATGAGTTGGAAGCGCAGATCGACCTGCGGAAACTGCTTCTGCAGCTTGTCGATGCGCGGCATCAGCCAGTGCGTGGTGAAGGCGGAGGACACCGACAGCGTCACCGTTTCGGTGCCCTTGCGGCGGCGCTCGATCTCGACGAGGCCGGTCTCGATGCTGCGAAAGCCTTCGAGCACGCGGCGATACAGAAGCTCGCCTTCCTCGGTGAGCACCGCGCGGCCCGCCTTGCGATCGAACAGGCGGACGCCGAGATGCTCCTCGAACTGGCCGAGCATGCGGCTCACCGCGGGTTGCGTGACGTTCAATTCAGCGGCTGCGGCCGTGAAGCTGCCGTTGCGCGCCGCTGCGTCAAAGACGAAGAGGGCGTTGCTGGAGGGCAGCATCCGGCGTAGCTCAGGCATAACGTCATGTTATGAGCGCGGTGAGAATTTGGCAATTGCCGAGTTTTGCCAAGTCTGGTGTCATTGGCATCACAGCCTAAAGACAGGACTTACGGGAGAAGAGATGGTGCGGTGCACGCTTCGAGCGTGAGTGCGTCAACTCCCCTGTCTATAAAGCAGGCTTATGGCGTGCAGTGAGGCACGCCATTGCAGGGACGAGGCGAGGTCGATCGTTGGACAAACGAGCGGAAAGCGTCGAGATCAGATCCGCGAGCAAGGCCTATGGCCCGGTTCGCGCCCTCGATGACGTCTCCCTCAATGTCGGCGCCGGCGAGTTCGTCTCGCTGCTCGGTCCCTCCGGTTCCGGCAAGACCACGCTGCTCGGCATTTTGGGCGGCTTCATCATCCCGACGTCGGGCGCAATTCTCTTCGGTGGTCGCGACGTCACCTGGATGCCGCCGCACAAGCGCGATATCGGCGTGGTCTTCCAGAACTACGCGCTGTTCCCGCATATGAGCGTCGGCGAGAACGTCGCCTTTCCCTTGCGTGCACGGCGTCTGCCGAAGGTGATCTGGCCCGACAAGGTGCGCGCGGCGTTGTCGATGGTCGGCCTTGCCGGCTACGAGGAGCGCGGCATCGCGCAGCTCTCCGGCGGCCAGCGGCAGCGCGTCGCGCTCGCGCGCGCGATGATTTTCGAGCCGCGGCTGATCCTGATGGACGAGCCGCTCTCGGCGCTGGACAAGCAGCTGCGCGAGACCATGCAGATCGAGCTGCGCGCGCTGCACAAGCGCATCGGTGCCACCATCATCTACGTCACCCACGACCAGCGCGAGGCGCTGACCATGAGCGACCGCGTCGCGGTGATGAAGGACGGCCGCCTGATCCAGATCGACGAGCCCGAGCGGCTGCACGATCATCCCGCCGACTCCTTCGTCGCAAGCTTCATCGGCGAGGCCACGATGCTGCCGGTGCGCCGCGTCGACGCCTCCAGCGTCGCGCTCGGCAACGCGCTGCTGCGCAGCGCCCGCGCCATTCCCACAGGCGATGCGCTGATGCTGGCCGTGCACAGCGAAAAACTGCTGATCGACGATGGTGCGCAGGATGCCGCCTGCAACCGGCTCACGGCTACGGTCACCGACATCGTTTATCAGGGCGAGAGCCTGCGCATCTTTCTGGCGCTTGCCGACGGCGTCGCGCTCAGCCTGCGACAGCCGAGCTATCACCAGGCCTACAGCCGCATTCCGCCACTCGGCGGCAGCCTCACCGTCACCCTTCACCCCGAGGACACCATCATCGTGCCCCGGGTGGACTGAACCCTAGCCTGTCTAACCTGAGAGAAAAACGACATGTCGACCCAAGCCGCGTTCAGCAATTTCAAGGTCCTCACCTTCGACGTCGTCGGCACCTTGATCGATTTCGAAACCGGCGTGATCAACGCAGTGCGCAAGATCTCGGGCAAAACGCCGGCCGAGCTCAGCGACGATCAGATTTTCGAGCCCTACAAGCGCGGCCGCGACATGCACTACGAGCGCTCGAGCGAGGCGATGTTCCACGTCTATCGCCATCTCGCCAAGGAGCTCGGCCTGCCGTCTGACGACGCGTCGTGCGATGTCTTCCAGCTCTCGGTGCTGCGCTGGGGACCATTCGTGGACTCAGTCGAAGCACTGAAGCGGTTGCGCACGAAATTCCGGCTGGTGGCGATGACCAATGCGGACCGCGTCGCGCTCTCGTGTTACGCGCATGCGCTCGGCAATCCCTTCGACGACACCGTCTGCGCCGACGACACCGGGGTGGCAAAGCCCAATCCAGAGTTCTTCGCTTACAACAAGGGGCGTCAGTCCGCCTTCGGCTACAAGCAGTCCGACATTCTGCATGTCGCGCAGAGCCAGTACCACGACATCGGCATCGCGCGGAAGCTGGGCTACAAGGTGTGCTGGATCGAGCGCCGCCAGGGCATTGCCGGTTTTGGTGGCACGCCCGCGGTGGAGACACTAACCAAGCCGGACTTCCATTATCCGACCTTGAAGGCACTGGCCGACGCAGCGATCGGGCCGGCGGCATAAATCCGTGAGCGCGGGCATGACACGGGACTGGAGCGCGCAGCCATCGGTCAACTCGCTGTGGGAAGCCACGGCGGAGCCGGCGCGCGATTGTCCCGTGCTGTCGGGCGAGCATCAGGCCGATGTGGTGATCATCGGCGCGGGCTATACCGGGCTCTCCGCCGCGCACCATATCGCCAAGAGCGGGCTCGCACCGATCGTGCTCGAGGCCAACCGCCCCGGCTGGGGCGCGAGCGGGCGCAACGGTGGCGTGATCACCGCAAAGTTTCGCCTATCGTTCCGCGAGATCGACGCCGTGCACGGCCGCGCGATGGCAAAGCGCATGTACGAGATCGCTCATGAATCGACCGACATGGTCGAGGAGCTGGTGTCCGAATTCGGTATCACCAGCGCAAACCTGACGCGCACCGGCCAGGTCAAGGCTGCCCACAACGAGACGACGCTCAAGGCGGCGATCGACGAAGCCAACTGGATGACGCGCGAGATGGGCTCCGCCGAGGTCCGCATCCTCGACAGAAGCGGCGTGCGCGAGGAGACCGGCTCCGACATTTTCGTCGGCGGCGTGCTCAATCCCGGCTCGGGCGGGATCCATCCGCTGAACTATCTGCGCGGCCTCGCCGATGGCGTGGCGCGCCGCGGTGTTCCGATCTTCCAGGAATCTCCGGTCGTCAAGCTGCGGCGCGAGAACGGCGGCATCGTCGCCGAGACGCCGCAAGGCGCGGTGCGCGCGAAACAGGCGATCATCGCGACCAACAGCTATTCGGATTTGACCGGCGCGACCGCGCGTCTGCAGCGCACGCTGATCCCGTTCCGCAGCGCCATGGTGGCGACCGAGCAGCTGCCGCGCAATCTCGCTGGCAAGCTGATGCCGACGGGACGGACCTACACCGAGACCAAGCGCATGATGCGCTGGTTCCGCATGGTCGGCAATCGCGTGATCTTCGGCGGGCGCGGCGCATTCGGCAAGCAGGACTCCCAGGCCGCGTTCGACGCGCTGCGCAAGGCGATGGTCAGCATCTTCCCTGATCTGGCCGAGGTCCCGCTCGCATACAAATGGTCGGGCCTCGTCGCGATGACGCTGGATTCGGTGCCGCATATCGGCCGGCTCGACGACCGCACGCTGGTCTCGCTGGGCTACAACGGAGCAGGTGTGGCGATGTCGAGCCTGATGGGCCGCTATCTCGCCGCCTTCGTGCGCGGCGAGAGCCCCGACGTCGCCCTGCTCGATGTCAGTCGCATGAAGACCATTCCGTTCTATCCGCTGCGCGAGCCCGCCGTGCGCATGGTCGCCGGCTGGTACCAGTTTCTGGATGCGATCGGTCAGTGAGAAGTCTTTGGAGGAGGCGAGGATGACGATGAAGCAGAAGTTTGGACTGGGCTGCGCGCTGCTGGGCGCAATCGGATTGACCAATGCGGCCGATGCCGCCGAGCAGATCACCTTCGTCTCGCAGGGCGGCGCCTACCAGCAGGCGCAGACGGTGGCGATCCTGGATCCCTCCGCCAAGAAGCTCGGCATCACCATCAACCAGGATTCCATTCCCGACGCCTGGCCCGCGATCAAGACCCAGGTCGGCAGCGGCAAGCCGATCTGGGACGTCGTCGACACCCCGACCGGCAACTGCCTGCGCGGCGGCGAGCAGGGGCTGATGGAGAAGCTCGACTTCTCGAAGATCCCGAACGGCGCGGCGATGCCGGAGGCGTATCGCAGTCCCTATTCGGTCTCCTATGAGTTCTATTCCAGCGTGCTGGCCTACAGCCAGAAGACGTTCCCGAAGGACGCGCCGAGTAGCTGGGCCGATTTCTGGGACGTCAAGAAATTTCCGGGCCGCCGCGCGCTGCGCAACCACCCGTTCGCAACGCTCGAGGCCGCGCTGATGGCCGACGGTGTTGCGCCCGACAAGCTCTATCCGCTCGATGTCGACCGCGCCTTCAAGAAGCTGGAGGAGATTAAGCCGCACATCACGGTGTGGTGGACCTCGGGTGCGCAGTCGGCGCAGCTGCTCAACGACGGCGAGATCGACATGGAGATGGCCTGGAACGGCCGTGTCAGCGCGGTCGCCAAGGAAGGCGCCAAAGTCTCCTTCACCTACAACCAGGGCATTTTGCAGAGCACCTCGCTCTGCATCCTCAAGGGCGCGCCGAATCTCGCCACGGCGGTGAAATTTCTCAACGAGGCCGTCGATCCCGTGCACCAGGCCAACCTTCCACTCCACATCGACTACGGCCCGGGCAATCCAAAGGCTTTCGAAACAAATGTGATCAAGCCCGAGCGTGCCGCGCAATTGCCGAGCGAGCCGGCGAATGCAGCGAAGCAGGCGCTGATGTCCTACGCCTGGTGGTCCTCGCCCGCCGGCGAGGCGGCCGAGAAGCGCTGGGCGTCGTTCATGCAGAAGTGAGCGAAGTCGTGATGAGCGCAAGTGTTGCCACAGCCGATGCTGCGCTCCCTCCCCCGCTTGCGGGGGAGGGTTGGGGAGAGGGTGTCTCGGCAACGAAGATTCCCCCAGGGGACCGAACCCTCACCCGGATCGCTTTCGCGATCCGACCTCTCCCGCAAGCGGGAGAGGTGCAACAACTGACACCGACGAGGCGGCGTTGACGATATCAGAGCCAGATCGATCGCAAAGGCATCAGCGCCGCGAGCACGGCCTGATGCTGGCGCTGGTGTCGCCGGCGCTGCTGGTGATTCTGGCGCTGATCGTGCTGCCGGTCGGCTGGCTCGCCTGGCAGTCGATCTATCATGACGGCTTCACACTGGAGAATTATCGCCGCGTCTTTACCGAGGACGTCTACTGGCGCAGCTTCGCACTGACCTTCGAGATCAGCCTCGCGGTCACATTGATCGCGCTGCTGCTCGGCTATCCCGTGGCTTATCTTGCCAACGCGTTGCCGAAAGGCTGGAGTATCCTCATCCTGTCGCTGGTGGTGCTGCCGTTCTGGACCAGCGTGCTGGTGCGCGCCTATGCCTGGCTGGCGCTGCTGCAGCGCACCGGCGTGATCAACCAGTTCCTGCGCTATCTCGACGCCATCTCCGAGCCGCTCGCGCTGGTCCACAACACCTTTGGCACGGTGGTCGCGACCGTGCATATCCTGCTGCCCTTCATGGTGCTGCCGCTCTATGCCGCCATGCAGAAGATTCCGAACGACCTGATGCAGGCCGGCGCCAGCCTGGGCGCGAGCCCGTCGCTGACCTTCTTCAGGGTCTTCCTGCCGCTGTCGTTTCCGGGCGTGCTCGCCGGCTGCACCATGGTGTTCGTGCTCTGCCTCGGCTTCTACATCACGCCGGAGCTGCTCGGCGGCGGCCGCACCGTGATGGTGTCGATGCTGGTGAGCCGCAATGTCGAGCTCTACAACCAGTTCGGCGCGGCGAGCGCCGTCGCGGTGGTGCTGCTTCTCAGCGTGCTCGCAATCTTCTTTGTCGTCAGCCGCTTCATCTCGCTCGATCGTGTGCTGGGGCAGAAATGACGCGCATCTCTCCCGCACGTATTGCCCTCTACGTGATCAGCGCGCTGGTGCTGGTCTATCTGATCCTGCCCGTGCTGATCATCGCGCCGATCTCGTTTTCCAGCGCGCGCTTCCTGACTTTCCCGCCACCGTCGTTCTCTACGCGTTGGTACCAGCAGTATTTTTCGAATCCGGCCTGGATGCAGGCGACGCGGGTGACGCTGACGGTCGGGTTGCTGACCGTGGTGATCGCAACCCCATTGGGGGTAGCCGCCGCCTATGCCATCAGCCATTCAAAACTGCGGATCATGCGCGTGATCCACATTGCGCTGTTGCTGCCGCTGGTGGTGCCGATCATCATCACCGCGGTCGGCATCTTCTTTCTCTACGCCAAGGTCGGCCTGGTCGCGACCATGCCCGGCCTCGTGCTGGCGAATGTGATGCTGGGATTGCCCTATGTCGTCATCTCGGTGCTGGCGGGCCTGCAGAGCTTCGATCCCGCGCAGGAGATGGTGGCGCGGAGCCTCGGCATGAACCGCCTGCGCAGCTTCTTTGCGGTGACGCTGCCGCAGATCAAGTCCAGCGTGGTCGCCGGCGGCATCTTCGCCTTCATCTCGGCGATGGACGAGACCATCGTCGCGCTGTTCATCTCCGGCGGGCAATATCAGCCGCTGACCAAGCGCATGTTCACCGCGCTCCGCGACGAGATCGATCCGACCATTGCCGCGATCTCGACACTGATGACGGCGGCTTCCTTCGTGCTGGTGCTGCTCGCAACTGGGCGACGCCGTAGGAATGCCTGACGTATCGCGAATATGGCACCAGAGCTAACGCATGGCGAAATGCCCGAGGCCAACGACTTCAGCAGCCTGTTGCTGGAGTAGGAATTACACCATCCGCAAATTTGCGGCTGCGGGGCATCGGTATCGAGGGACGTCCAGGCGCCGTACGTCCTGGCCGGTTTGCCGAGTCCAAAAGGATTGGACATCGCCAATCTGCACGTTCCGCTTGCAGGTTCGCAACCATCGAGTGGCCGTTCCGCCCACGAAAGTGCAACCTGCCGCCAGAGCTCCTCTTGCGAAAATTCCGCCGAATCTACGATCGCGAGGAAACCATTGATCCCGCTGGTGGGCCCGGCAGGACTCGAACCTGCAACCAGACCGTTATGAGCGGCGGGACAACGATTGGCTTCGTTGATTTTGCTGACTTTTTGTTTGAATCTGATCTCGTTTGTTGCGCTCCGGCTGGATCGTTTCTGGTGCGAAACTGGTGCGGTAGCGCCTGCTCGCGCAAACGAGCCGGCCCTGACATCCGTAAGCTCTTCATCGCAGGACTCTCCTCGCGATGATCATCAAGCGGATCGAATTTACCCTCTCAAGGCTGAAACAGGGGTTCGATTCCCCTAGGGAGCGCCAGCGGCTTTAGAAGCGCTGAGATTTCAAAAACATCACGCAAATCATGGCTTTGACTGCGCTCAGGTGGTAGCACTGCGTGGTAGCTTTTGATGCGCGCGTTGATGGGACTGATCAAGGATAGACACGGGACGTACCACGCTCAGCGGAAGGTGCCTGAACGCCTCCAAGAAGCCGTCGCGCGCGTTCTCAAGTCTGAGAAACCCAAGCAGGTCTTCCTGAAGAAATCCCTTGGCACCAAGGTGCTACGGGAGGCGAATGTCGCTGCCACGCACGTCCTAGCGGACTTCAATCGGACGTTGGCGAGCGCCGAGGCCCTGCTCAAAGAACGCCCCGTCGTCGCAACACTAACCGATGCAATGATCAAGCGTATGGCCGAGTGGGTGCACGCCACATCAGCGGGCGCTGAAGGCCATTCCGAAGGTGTCGGTGCCGCGCAAGGATCCGGTCTTTGGGGCCGACGGGCCGCTCTCGAAAATCTGGAAGAGAGCGAAATGACCGAGTACGTCATACGCTTCCTTGTCGGGGGTGCCGTCGTATCGGCATTTGCCATGCTGGGAGATCTTCTGCGTCCAAAAAGCTTCGCCGGCCTGTTCGGAGCAGCGCCGTCGGTCGCACTCGCCACGCTTGGAATCGCGGTGTATCAGCACGGGGCCGGTTATGCCGCCTTGCAAGCCCAGGCGATGATTGCAGGAGCGATTGCGCTCGCCATCTACAGTGTCGTCGTCTGCCAGCTGCTTGTCCGCGCAAAGCTGCGAGCAGTGATGGCTACGTTGCTGTCACTGGTCGTTTGGCTGGTCGCCGCCTTCGGGCTGCTAATGTTTGCCGGAGGTCAGACGTGAGCCCGATCCGGTTTTCGCCGTCATCTCTCAAGGAAGGCCGCTGGTACGAATATCTGATCCGGTTCGCGCTCGGCGGCGCTGCGACCGTCCTTACTGGCCTCATCAGCAGTCGTTATGGAGCCGTCATCGGCGGCGTTTTTCTTGCCCTTCCAGCCATATTCAGCGCAAGCGCGACGCTGATTGAGAAGCACGAAATCCGCCGCAAGCGTGAAGCGGGTCTCACCGGCGAGCGCCGCGGGCAAATGGCGGCCGCCGTCGATGCCGCTGGCGCTGCGCTCGGCGCTCTTGGCATGCTGGGCTTTGCGGTCGGCTTTTCGATGCTGATTTTACGCAGCAACACGCCTGCCGCCTTCGTCGGCGCGTCCATCGCCTGGCTGACTATGGCGGTCCTGGCCTGGTCCGTGCGCCGGAAAATGCGATCGATGCGCACTGTTCGACAAACTAGCCGCTCCGCGAATTCGCGAGCCCGATAGGACCTTGTGGCGGCCTTTCATCCTCTCCGTAATGAGGAAGCGGATGATCCCCGTCGCTTGCTCTGGAGGTTAATTAGCGAGACCGGATCGCGCGACAGGGGGCGGGGAGCCGGGATCGCTGCAGATCATTCGCTAACCTGCCCGGAAAGGGAGACGCGAGGAACCGCGGTTAGCAGCGCGTGTTGAAAGCAAGACCGCCCAGTTGGTGCTTTGTGTAAGGTTAGAATGGCCGACGAAACGATCACGACCACCGGCATAGCCGCTCACGGCGCCTCTCGCCTCCCGTGGGTGGAGATCGATAGTTTCAACCTCGAACTGAAAGATGAAGAAGAATTCCTCGGGGATCGCGCAGCAAGGGCGCCTTCCGAGAAAACCTCGAAAAGTGGCGAAAGCCGCTGCGCAAATCTGGCGAAGACCCATTCGGTAAGGAGCTTTCCGAAGACATCAGCAAGAAGGAGCTCGACGCCGTCCTTGGCGGTGACGATGCTGAAGCCTCGGTCGTCGTCCACAGTGCCATCGAAGATTTCGCGCAGGAGCTCGCCCACGTAACGCGTCGGTTCTCAAAACCAAGGCTTGGGATAAAACCGAGCGCATCATCGTGGGCGGCGGCTTTCGGGACAGCCGACTGGGCGAACTCGCCATCGCGCGCGCCGAAATCCTCCTCAAGGCGGAAAACTTCAAGGTTGAGATGCTACCGATCCATTCTCACCCGGACGACGCCGGCCTTATCGGCGCGCTATATCTCGCTCCATCCTGGATCTTCGAAGCTCACGACTCCATCCTTGCCGTGGACATCGGAGGCACGAACATCCGTTGCGGCGTCGTGGAAACGCGTCGCAAAAAGGCGCCCGACCTCTCCAAGGCATGCGTGTGGAAGTTTGAGCTATGGCGTCATGCCGACGACGAGCCATCGCGTGAGAATGCCGTGAAGCGCATGGTCAAAATGCTCAAAGAACTGATCGCGAAGGCGGAAGATGAGGGGTTCAAGCTCGCACCATTCATCGGCATTGCATGCCCAGGCGTCATCGAGAGCGACGGCTCGATCGAGAAGGGCGCGCAGAACTTGCCCGGTAACTGGGAAAGCAGCAGATTCAATTTGCCCGCAAGTCTCGTCGAAGCGATCCCGCAGATCGGGAAGAACGACACCGCCGTCGTCATGCACAACGATGGGGTGGTGCAGGGATTATCCGAGGTCCCCTTCATGCAGGACGTGAAGCGTTGGGGCGTACTGACGATCGGCACCGGCCTCGGCAACGCCCGCTTTACCAACCGCAAGAGCAAAGGCGAACGCTGAGGTTATCGAGAGAAGGTGGCTCGATCGCGGTTCAAATGAGGGCCCTATCCTTGACGCGTGTGAATCGCGGTCTTGGACGAGACCAAGATCAGCATCTCAAGAAGCAGCCGAAATTTCCTTCCTGGTCGTGCTAGGCGGCGGTCAGCACCGCGATTTCGTTTGGCCCCAAGGCGACGTTTTGCCGCTTACAACGGCGAGGTTTCAACGGAGGAACCTCGCTGACTTCGCGGGTTTATCACCGGAGGAAGCGCAGCGAGTGGATAAATGGCTGTGGTAGCCGGCCCCGGCAAGCTGTTGAAGAGGCCGCGACTAGCCGGCATTCACCCAACGATCCCTTACAAAAATGATGGAGGCCGTGGTGACCCAACCGACTGAAAAGGAAATCGAGAAGCGCGCCTATGAAATATGGGAGCGGAGCGGCAAACCCGAAGGTAGGGAGGAGGAATTCTGGCAGTTGGCTGAGCAGGAGTTGCGAAACGAGGACAAGTCATCTCCCCTCCGAACTCCAGACAGCCTGTAAAACAGAGAAGAAGCGCTTATCGGATGTCTCGTTTCGCAGCAGCCGAAACCATATTGCTGTACTTCGTGATGCCCCTTTGGTTATTGGCCGGCTTTGCTGATTACCTTTGCCATCGCGCTTCTAGGATTGAGCTAACGAGCGGCTATAAGGAATCTCTGCTTCACCTGTTGATGTTGATCGAGCTGGCGATACCGCTGCTGGCGGCGATTTTTTTGGAGATCAATGCTCTTGTTATTGCGATTATGATTGCCGGTTTTGTTACGCATCAGCTGACGGCCCTCTGGGACACAACATTCGCCAGCCATAAGCGGCGCATCACGCCCATCGAACAGCAGGTCCATAGTTTTCTTGAACTGATGCCTCTCATGGCGATGGTTATCGTGATTATCTTGAACTGGCCGCAATTCCTCAGCCTCTGGGGGATGGGGTCTGAGCCCGCACGTTACGAACCCGTCCTGAAGACAGAGCCATTACCTTGGACCTACGTGGCGGCGTTCTTACTCGCAGCCCTGCTGTTTGAAGTCCTTCCCTACATGGAGGAATTGGTTCGAGGCTTACGGTCGCGGAAGAGGGCTTAACTCCGAACGTGGAGGACCAGGAATGAAGGTTGCCGTCATCGGAGGGACAGGACTGTTGGGATCCGCGATCGTGGCTGACCTAACCTCGCGCGGCCATTCAGTTGTTTCGATGAGCAGAAGCGCCGGAATCGGGTGTCCGGGCGCGATCTCGGTTGATCTCAACGAGGCGACGTCGCCCTCCTATTGGCTGCCGCATCTCGACGGCGTAGAGGCCGTCGTTGAATTGAGCCGGGGTGCTCCAGGATAGCCCAAAAGACTCCACGTCAATGGTCCATCACCAGGGCATTGCGACTCTTTTTGTCGCCTGTGAGCAACTCCAAATCCGCCGCGTCATCCATTTCTCAGCAATCGGGGTAGACCGGAAAACCCCCAGCGCGTTTTCAGAAACGAAATTATCTGGCGACAAGGCGCTGATGGGGGGGCGTGACCTCGACTGGATCATCTTGCGGCCGTCCGTCGTGGTCGGTCGGGCGGCCTACGGAGCCAGCGCGCTCATGCGAGGCTTGGCGGCCCTGCCGGCTTTGCCGGTGATGCCGAACACGGGACAGCTCCAGATCGTCCTGCTTGAAGACGTCGTGCGTACCGTGAGGCGGTTTCTAGAACCCGGCGCACCCGCACGGACAATTGTCGAACTGGTCGGCCCACATCGCCATTCTTTCCCCGAAGTCATTGCGCTGATCCGCCGTTGGTACCGTTGGCCTGCGGCGCACGAGATCCGCTTGCCGAACTTTGTCTCGAGCGTGATGTACAAGTTTGGTGACATGATATCGCTGTTGGGCTGGCGGCCTCCCGTACGGAGCACTGCCGAGCGGGAGATTAGGCGAGGCGCGGTCGGCGGGCTTGAAGACATGCAGCGGCTTGGGCTGCGTCCAAAAGGCCTTCCGGAGTTCTTCGCCTCCGAACCAGCTTCAGTGCAGGAACGTTGGTTTGCGCGGATGTATTTGCTCAAGCCAGCGATATTTTTTGTGTTGTCTCTATTCTGGATCTCGACCGCCTTTGTCTCGCTGGGACCGGGCTGGGGCTACGGTCTGGGTCTCATGGGCGAGGGCGGCGTCGAAGGATCGAGTGCTGCGCTCACGGTGATCGCCGGCGCATTATCCGACCTGGTGATTGGACTCGCGATTGCCTATCGACCAACCAGCCGGTACGGACTCTATGCGGCCATCGCTATCTCCTCCACTTACGCGGTCATCGGGACCATACTTGTGCCTCGCCTATGGGCCGATCCTCTAGGGCCGATGCTGAAATTTGGCCGATTATCGTCCTGCATTTCGCAGCGCTAGCTGTTGTTGAAGATCGATGATGCTATACTTCGTTCTTAAGTACTTACATATCGTCGGCGCCGCTGTCTTGCTTGGCACAGGATCCGGCATTGCGTTTTTCATGCTTGCAGCTCACCTCGGCGGAAAGCCCTCCGTCATCGCAGGCGTCGCCTGAATTGTTGTGATTGCGGATTTTATCTTCACAGCCACTGCCGTCGTTGCACAGCCCATCACGGGCTCGCTGCTTGTGCTGCACGTTGGTTACTCCTTCTGGGAAGGATGGATCGTTTGGTCGATCGTGGTATATGTCATCACGGGGGCATTGTGGCTGCCCGTTGTTTGGATGCAAATGCGCCTTAGGGACATTGCCTCAATCGCAGCGGCAAAAGGCTCGCCTTTGCCGCCTGAATATCACCGAATTTTTTGGCTGTGGTTCGCCTTCGGCATTCCAGCGTTCACTGCCGTGGCCGCTATATTCTGGCTGATGATAGCCAAACCCCAAATTGCATTTTTTGAAGTGTGGTAGCAATGCCGAGCAGACTAGGATACTCCGCTCGTTTGCGTAGGCGAGGCCATTCCCGGTTTGCAGGAGTTGCCGCGCGCAGCCGTTCGCGCTTGTGTTCGCTTCATGCAAAATGAATACACCCTTGCAGTCCTGACAAAGCCACCATGTGACCTGCAATGCGACAAAGCGCGGCGGTATTGGAGCAAACTGGCTCCCCGTATCCGCCGCCCCTCCCTATGCCTGAAAGTCCAGCTGCGCGGTACTCTTAGGAACTAACGTCTCTAGCCGGAGGTTGAGGAGCAGTTAGCTTGGGCGACGCTGCCGTCATCAAGGGAGTCCGCTTTCCGCGTGAGTAGGAATGCACAGCCGAGTAAATCCGCACCAGTTTCCAATGAAACGTGGTGGCGTAACGTGGTCGTGTACGAAATCGCCGCGCAGTCATTTCAGGACAGCAACGGCGATGGACAGGGGGATCTGGCCGGCCTTCTGCAGCGTATCGACTATCTCACTTGGCTTGGCGTCGGCGCCGTATGGCTGACCCCAATCTACAACAGCCCCAATCATGATTTCGGCTATGACATTGCCGATTTCTGCTCGGTTGACCCGCGTTTCGGCAGCCTGGAAGATTTCGACAAACTACTACTTGCCTTGCACGATTCAGGCATCCGGCTCATTCTCGATCTCGTCCCAAATCATACCTCCGATCAGCACGCCTGGTTTGGGGAAAGCCGCGCTTCGCGAAACAACCCGAAGGCCGATTGGTATCTGTCGGCGGAAGCCGGTGCCAACGGTGGACCGCCGAACAACTGGCTCAGCCGTTTCGGAGGCAGCGCTTGGGAGTGGTGTGAGGAGCGCCGGCAGTTCTACTACCATTCATTTCTGCCGAGCCAGCCAGACCTCAACTGGCGAAATCCCGAGGTCCGAGAGGCCATCGCGGCTACGATGCGGTTCTGGCTCGAGCGCGGCGTCGACGGCTTCCGGGTTGATGCCAGCGCCGTGTTGATCAAAGATGACCTGCTGCGCGACAATCCGCCTGACCCGGAGGCCAATGACGAGAAGCCACCCCCTCAGGCCAGGAGGCCTGTGTTTACGGACGACAGGCCGGAAGCCATGCGCTGCATCGAATACATCAGGGAAGTTCTGGACCAGCATGACGGAAAACTTCTCTGCGGTGAAGTGCAGGGCAAGACTGATCGGATCGGCCATTTTTACGGAAACAGCAAGCCGCGCCTGCACCTGCCGCTGAACTTCGCACTGCTGGACTCGGAATGGAATGCGATCTCGCTTCAGGCGACGATCGATGCCTATTTCAATGCGCTTCCGCAAGGTGCTTGGCCGGACTTCGTGATCGGCGGACATGACAAGCACCGGGTCGCCAGCAAGGTGGGTCAATCTCAGGCACGTGTTGTTGCGATGCTGCTGATGACGATCAGGGGCACACCGTTCCTGTTCGCCGGCGATGAGATCGGTTCGGAACAGGTCCCGATTCCACCGGACCGCGTCCAAGATCCATTTGAAAAACTCGTGAAGGGCTTTGATCTCGGTCGCGATCCCGAGCGGGCGCCCTTGCGTTGGGACGACACGGAGGGAGGCGGCTTTACCAGTGGCGAACCCTGGTTGCCGCTGAGCCGGGATCGCGCCCGCAATATCAAAGCGCACCAGGGCGATCGGAATTCGCTCTTGAACCTCTACCGTGAACTCATTGCATTGCGTCGGGAGGAGCCTTGCTTGTTGCGGGGAGAGTATCTGCCACGCCGAGCACAGAATGACATCTTCTCGTTCGGACGCAGGATGAACGATACGGAAATCCTCGTCGGCCTCAATATTTCCGGAGAACCACGGCTCTGGGAGTGGGATGGTTGCGGAATCCGATTGCTATCGACAGGGCCGGACTGCAAGCAGGAAAAGGTAGCGGGATCAATCCACCTGAAGCCGAACGAAGGAGTCATCGTCAAAGTAATTCGTTGAGCCGCCGCGGCCGGGTCGACGACCGGTCAGGTAATTCAAATCGCGCCAATGCATGGGCCGACCCGAGCATGCGCCTCAGAGCTGTCGCTTTTCTTGGCGTCCCAGCGAACCGTCGTGTGCGACCGTGACAAGAAACGAGCGGGCGAAGAGGTTCTGAGAACAATGATGTTGTCGGGAAGACGCTTACCGCTGCTCCGGCCGAAGTGGGCGGCCCCGCCGACCATCCCCAATGGAACCCTTTTTCCGCCCTCCCGTTGGCCCTCCTTGAGAGGTGCGTCATGAACGTGCGAGATGAATATACACGATCGCTCTGGATGGATGTTTCGGTGGTCGAAGCTCCCAGCCTGTCGGGATCCGAGCGGGCAGATGAAGTTGTGGTCGGTTCCGGCATTGCCGGGCTGTCGGTGGCCTATGAGCTTGTGAGCCGCGGGCGTTCCGTAATCGTGCTCGATCGCGGCAGCATCGGCAGCGGCATGACGGCGCGCACGACCGCGCATCTCGCCACGGCGCTGGACGACTATTACAAGGAGCTCGTTAGCGTCCGCGGCGAGGAATGTGCGCGGCTTTATTACCAGAGCGTCATGGCCGCAATCAGCCGCGCCGACGTAATCCAGGATCTCGAAAATATCGAGTGCGATTTTTGCAGGGTCGATGGCTTCTGGGTGCAGGCGCCGGAGACGCCGAGTTCCCTGCTGGACGACGAACTCGAGTTCTGCCAGCGGCTCGGTATTCCCGTCGAAAACCACGAGACGGCGACGCCCTTCCACTCCGATGGCATGGTGCGTTCGTTGCGCTTTCCCGGGCAGGCGCGCTTTCATCCGACGACCGGGCTCGCAAGCGCGCTGCAGCGTGCCGGCGCTAAACTTTACGCCGACAGCTGTGTCGAGAGCATCGAACAAAAGTTGGACGAAGTCGTCGTGAAAGTTTCGTCCGGGCACGAGGTGCGAGCTATCGACGTAGTGGTCGCGACCAACTCTCCGGTCAACCTTGAAGTCGCTGTTCACACCAAGCAGGCGCCCTATCGCACTTACGTCATCGCGGCGAACCTGCCGGGCGGCGTGCTGGCCGACGCGCTCTATTGGGACACGCTCGATCCCTATCACTATGTCCGCCTGCAGCCGCTCTCTACCGACGAGGTACTCGTTATCGTCGGCGGCGAAGACCACAAGTCCGGCGAGGCTGATGACGGAGAGCAGCGCTTCGCGGCGCTAGAGCACTGGGCGCGCGAGCGATTGCCCGACCTGGGCGCGATAACCCATCGCTGGTCGGGACAAGTCCTGGAGCCGATAGATTTCGTCGGCTTCATCGGCCGCTCGCCGGACGAGGAGCATGTTTTCATCGTCAGCGGCGATTCCGGACAAGGTATTACCAATGGCCTCGTTGCCGGCAGCCCGATCGCGGACCTGATCACTACGGGGTCCAGTGCGTGGGAGGAGATCTATTCGCCGGCACGGAAAGTCCACAAGAACATCGGTGAATACATCAGCGAGAACATCACACCGTTGAAGAATTTCGCGGAGTATTTTTCGGCGGACGAAATCGCTTCCGTCGAGCGGTTGCAGCCAGGCGAAGGCTGCCTGGTGCGTAGCGAATTGCAGAAGGTCGCCGCATGCCGGGATCAGAAAGGACAGCTGCATTTGCATTCCGCCAGCTGCACACATCTCGGTTGCGTCGTGCACTGGAATTCGCTGGAGCAATGCTGGGATTGCCCGTGTCACGGATCGCAGTTCGCGCCCGACGGCACTGCGCTCAATGGACCGGCAGTATCCCCGCTTGCAGAGCTCGAAAAGCCGGCGCACCACCAGGCCGCGGAATAGCTCCGGTTGGCCGCCGTATGCCTGCTCGCAAGGAACTCGAGTGATGGTAGCTCGTTGTCCCGGATCATTGTCAGGCGCTAAGGGCGGATGTACCCCTTAGGGAAAGGCCCTGGAAAGCGGGGCCTTTTTCATGTCGCTTCCTGGCGAATGAACTGATGACAGCCAAACTCATGAACATTTGAGGAGGGGCGCTGTTTGGCTTGTGTCAGAACAAGGAGGAAGCCACGCCGGGTCAGAACAAGACACTTGGAGCCCTCTTTCTGGAGATCCTTAAGGACATGTACTACGCCGACAGGAAGATACTCGTTGCGTTGCCAAAATGGCAAAAGCAGTGAATTCTGACCAGCTGCGTGCTGCTTTTGAAAAACATGCCGGGGAGACGGCGGCCAGCGTCTGCAGAGTGTTCAAATTGATGAAGCAGAGTCCCGAGGCAGAACCTGCCCTGCTATCCTGGGGCGGTCGAGGAGGGCGAAGAAGTGATAGAGAAGATTCTCCGGCGCTAGACGCGGGCCTTCTCTCGGGTGCTCAGGCCGTCGAGCACAAATATCGCGTTACGGCACGTTGATTACCTGGGTTGAACCTGAAGCAGGGTCCAACCGCTCGGGCAGACGCTTGAGGGAGAAAAGAAAACTGACGTCGCGCTGAACAAGCTGGCGGAGCCGCAATCAATCGTAAAGCGGTTAGCCGCAATCGGCCGACACGCTCGTTGGGCCATCCCAATTGGCGCTACATCACCGTGTAGGCGCTGGTCACAATGAAGCCAACGCCACCTGGGCGGCCAGCGGCAGCAAAAAGGGAAGGAGCCGCCTGGCAGCGGCTCCCTTTCAGCTATTTCTTGCCCTCGCCGACCGTAGGTGCGGGCTTCTTGTCAAGATTCTGCGCCATCTCAAGGTGATGCTTTAGCGCGGGCAGGGTTTGCCGGCCCAGTCCTTCAGATCCGCATTGTCGCCGGCCTTGGCATAACGTTCGAACAGGTCGACGGCATCCTTATGAGCGCTGACCTGCATCGGATTGAACTCGGAGCTGAAGTCGTTACCATTGGCACCCTTGAGTTTGTCCAGCTTGCTTTGATGCGATGAGTCGAGAGCGCTGGGCAATTCGGCTTTCACCTTGCCACTGGTGACTAGTCCCTTCAGTTCATTGCTGGTTTTAGTGTGGTCCGTTACCATCTGGGAAGCGAAGGTCTTCTCCGCTGCATTTTCCTTCTGTTGTGCGAGCTTGTTAGACTCGATTTCAAACATGTCCGATATCGCGACCTGCTTGACAAAATCCACCGTCGAGGGGCTGACCCCGAGCACGGAATTGACGCCGGTCTTCTCGCTGACTGATTGGGCCAGTGCCGGCGTCGCCAGCAAAATGCACGCGACTGCTATTATGGTGCGTCTCATGTGTATCTCCATCAGCTTGCGGTCGAGCAGTTGACGCCCATGCGGAGCGCCATGGTGTTGAGCTTGGTGTCGCCGCCTTTCCTCGACGAATTTGGCGGGTAAGGAATCGGACGATCTCGTCGTGGCTGAGCTCTCAGCCCAGACGATCAAGATATCGTAGCAGCGACCGGCCATGACAGGAGCCCGCCAGATAGCTAAGCGGTCTCAAGTCACCGGTCTTGCGGCATCTTCGACCGCTCGTGCGGTGGTTGCCATTCCGGCGGCATAGGCAGCGCCGGCGCCCAACAGAAGCGCGCAGAAACTGGCAAGCATGGCATAGGCGAGGTGCTTGCGGGCCTCCTCCATTTGAGCTTGCGTTACCGGCCTGCTCGTCGAGCCGACTGTTTCACGCGTCGGGCTGTTCGAATAATATGCGATGCGGGCATTCGCCGCATAGCTGGGGCCGGCGAGGTTGCCCGCGATGCTGGCAGCCGAACCAGGTATCATCGCTGCTGCCGCCACCACGATGACGGTGGCGACCGCCCAGGCACCCAACGCATGTCCGACACGGCCCAAACCGCTCTGATCGGGCGAATTGGCGGCTGCGATGGCGCCGCCGACGAAGGCGGCAATGATGCCCGAAACTGCCCACCAGACGAAGGCGGGCCAGCCAGCGCTAGCAGGCGCTGAGGCGGCCGTCGGAGTGTCGATGGCGAGCAGGCCAATGCCAAAGCCCAGCATGGTCAGCAGGATTTGGACGACCAATGAAGCAAATACGCCCGCCAAGACAGGTGACCAGGTCCAGGCGAAGAAAGCGTGCGGTACCGCGCGTGTGGCCATGTTTACCTCCTCAAATAGGGCTTTGGATTCAAGATCAAATTCGTACGTAAGTTCCAAGTCGTTGGAACCGCTGACCCGGTCGAGGCTTGATCGCTAGAAAGGAGGAGGATTGACCATGACATTCGGCAGAGGCGCCCTATTGTGGCTCTTGGGCATTCCACTACCCGTCATCCTGCTGCTTGCGCTGTTCTGGCGCTAGCGGCCGGCGCACTCGAAGACCCCCCTGGTCTGGCAGCGAGACCGGTCGCCCTGCCACGCGTTGGACTGGGGAGGCCCGCCCTCCTGAAGAGAGATTTGAGCGCTGAGCAGGAGAGCGAAGAAGAGCTGATGGCCTGCGTTGCTCGAAGAGAACTAATAGCTTGATGGCTTCCGCGGCGTTCACAGCGCCACTGCGCAAATCAGTGTTACCGTTCAACGATCTCGTGACGTTGGAGGACGTGGCGACGAGCCGTTCGCAAGAGGGGACAATGGCTTCGTCCAGGAAGGCGGAAGCGCGGTCGTCAACCTGGGACAGTGGGGCTGAGCGGGCGGTACCGGCGGCTTCAATTGAGCGGCGTGCGGAGTCTCTTGATGATCTCCCGTAGATCGTTCGCGTACTCCTCGATAACCCGCCGGGCCTCCTCCAAGCGCGGACCCGAACAGCCTCTCGCCTTTGGCCCGGATAGCCGCGAACTTTGGAGGGCCCGGCAAACGTGGCGGCGAAGCGCCGAGTTCGTCCCTTCGCCTAGGTGGTCATCTGCGGGCGGCGACCGGCCCCAGATCGCGTGATCTACGCATGTGACGGTTTGAGTCGCACGGAAGGGACCGTCTTCAGTGATCTTTTCGATCGCTTCTCCCCTTAGCAGTCCCGGATTTCGCATTTCGAGGCGGTGGGTGGGAAGGGTTTCGTGATCACGGGCGCCCCCGGTGGCATCGATGGCGCGGTCATTCTGAAAAACGCCGCTAAATCAGCGGATCCAAGTTCAAACCAGCGCGCACACTTGTGCCCCGTTCCCCCAGAGAACGCCGCAACGAAATCGCAACGAATTGGGTGAAACGACCGTGAACAAAACGGGATAGAAACGACTATCATCTCAATAAATATCAATAGCTTAGATGATACTCACTGCGTTCGGGACGCCGGGTTCGTAGGCCGATCCCGGATCGACCGATCGACCTGTTCAGGCCGCTGCCTCTAACAGCATTTGAGATGGATGCAGGTCCAGGATTTGAACCCACCTGCGGGATATTCTGGTCGCGAAGCGATTGCGCACAAACGGCGGCTTGTGACTGACTATCAAGTCGTTAAGTGCCGAGTTAGGCTGCTCTCCGGTAGGAAAACAGGGCCGCGGAAATAGTGGGTCTAGCGACGTAGCGGTCTCCCGCTACCAATATCCCCGAGCTTCGCATGTCCATCCTCCAAGAGGCGTTGCACGACCTGCTTCGTGTCCTCGCCTTTGCGGCCTGGGGATGTGCGGTCGTAATCTTGGCGATGGCGATACGCCTGGCCTTCGTGAGAGCCGGGACGTTGCCCGAGTGGCGCGGCCTGCTGACGCTCCGGCGTCCCGTTGGCGAGCGAGCTCTCGCGGGAATTCCACGCGGCCAATGGTCAGCTCATGCGCCTCATGCTCGCATTCGCTGCGGTGCTAGGCATCGGCGCCCTCCTGTTCTGGCTGGATACCCTGTTTCTTCCTGTCTCAAGTAATTGATGAGCGCGCTATCGCCCGGCGCGCGCAACTAGGAACTCCCGCGCACGATGGAAGCTTGAATCCGCGGGCCAGCCTCGCCGCCGATCGCTGGCCTGCACGGCCCGCCTCCAAGCCCCCCATACCCCCCAGGGTGGGCCGTGCTTCACCAGAGGAGACGAGAATTGTCCGATCCGACCGAGCAAGAGATCAGAGAACGCGCGCACCGCTTGTGGGAGCAGGCCGGCAAGCCCGAAGGCCGTGAAGAAGAATTTTGGAACGCGGCCGAGCAGGAGCTGCGCAACGAGGAAAAGTCGAACACGCTGCGAACGCCGGATACGCTGTGACCGACAAGACCTGCCCATTCTGCCAGGGTCTGGGATGGGTCTGCGAAAACCATCCGCTCCGGCCTTGGAGCGAGAAGCTCGGCGGCTGCCGCTGCGGTGAGGGCATGCCCTGCACCTGCAACACGACTGAGGATCCGGAAATCAGAGTGGTGATCGTCGAAGCCGACACGACGTGGCACTAGCGGCGGCCCGCTTCGGCTCGCAGTGGTGCCGGGTAGGATGGGTAGAGCGAAGCGAAACCCATCGTGCTTCTTCTTGCCCAGCCCCATGGGTTGCGCTCCGCTCTCCCATCCGCCGCGCCGTTGCCGAGGGAACAGACCATCCCGAAAGGAATTCAATCTCCGAACAGCACGGGCTCTGACAACATTCCTTTCCCACGGCAGTGTCGGCGGTGGACGAGCAGAAAAAGATAGAGCACCAGATCGAACTCGCCACGCGAGCGGCCGCGCTCGTCAGGGACGAAACCACCGGCCAGCGTTTCCGAAGTTTTGCCGAAGAACTGAAGCGAAAGCTCCGCCGCATGATGCGGCGCGGCCAGGTGCGCGCACGCGCCTACGAGCTCTGGGAGCAGGCGGGCCAGCCGAGCAATCGTGACCTGGAGTTCTGGCTCGAAGCGGAGCGGCAACTGGAGGATGAGCGCGAGGAGCGGAAGGGGGCGGGTGGTTCGTAGGCGATAGATGCCGGCGCGATCGAGCAGCATCGCATTCGGATCTTTGCAAGGCCGTCACGCCCGGGCTCGTCCCGCCTGCCGGGCCGAAGCCCCATCGGCGCGGCAAAGGCCCGGGCATCCACGTTCTCAGTGCTGCACGGCAACAAAGAAAAAAGCCGCCGGGCTCTTCACCCTGGCGGCCTCAAAAGTCCCTAGCTGTTGATCGCCTCCGCAGCCTCACGCGTACCGCCGTTACCTTGTTTGCGGCCATGCAGGGTGTTTGTAGGGGAGGGAGAATGATTCTGCTGTGACTTGAAGCACACAGTGGAAAAGAGGATGGGGACGGCTGGGATAATGTCGCGAGAGCGGGCAGGTAGAGAGTACTTGCGAAACCCGTCTTGCCCTAGCATTGGATACACCCAGATGGGTTTCGCTTCGCTAGACTGCGCCGCTGTATAGAGAATGCCTTCGCGCTGATTCCACCAATTGCCGAATAATACCTGAGAAGCGGGTTCTCACTGACGGTCAGATCAATGTGCAGACGTTTCTTCGCAAACGTCTAAGTGTCTGACGAAGCCTGAGTGGAGGCAGTGCGTAGGATGGCGTCGGGCAGAACCCCGCCCCTGTGTCGCCCTCCGTCAACCCCTCCTCGCAAAAATATTCCACTTTACCGAAATTCGGTTTCGGCGTATGTGTTGCCCATCCCGGCTCATCCAAGAGGGGCGACTATGTGTCGTCACTGTCGCGAGCCGGGCTTGCGGTGGACGCGGCAGCGTCGGCACGAAAGGCGCGGGCAGGGCGGGTAGTCCCTGTGAGCCCGTAACCGCGTGCGACGAGCGGCGCTGTTAGGTTCGTCTCGTCTGCAGGTCGACGGCAACGTGCACAACGTCGTCGAATCCTGCGGCGAACAAGCGGGCCGTGCGTACGGCAAAACCGTGTGGTCCTGGCCGTCGTTGCTACGGTCAAGCTGTCTGCGGAGATGCGCGCGAGCCCAACCGGGCAGACGGCATCGTCAATTCGCGGGGCGAGGGAGGCCAGAAGGAAAGGTCGGCTCCCGGGAGATCACGGCATAAGCCGTCCGACCATCGCGCAGGGAAGGCCGAGTGATCGGCGACACCTGTATGCTGCTGTGCGGTCTCCTTTGCGCATTATTCGCGCAGCAGACCGCGGGTGCCAGCTGGCACCCGGCCTTCCCTGCGCCCCCTTGGCTTTATGAGGGTGGAGCGACGAAGCAAAGCTCGGGTGGATTGAGCCGCGAGAACGCGAAGGCGTGTCTGTGAGCCGAGCTGCGTGTCACACGCTCGATATCGTAGGGTGGGCAAAGCGCAGCGTGCCCACGCCTTGTTGCTCATGGAGGGACATCGTGGGCACGGCGCTATGCGCCTTTGCCCACCCTACGGCACTGCACGTTGGGATGTGCATTGGACCTTCGCGCCGTGCGCCTCAAACCCGATACCACGCCGCCAGATTCCACGTGATGGTGTCCCAGCCGGAGATGTCGATCATGAGGTTGTTGGCGCCGGCGTTGACGATGGGGCGTGAGAGCAGCGGCAGGAACACGTGCGCTTCGCAGAATATCTCATCGACCTTCATCAGCAGCGCGGCGCGCTTGACCGGGTCGAGCTCGTTCTGCGCGGCCTTGTAGGCCTTGTCGGCTTCGGGATCGGAATAGCGCGAGTTGTTGCGGCCGAGCCATTTGTTGTCCTTGGTGGCGATCTCCCAGGACACGCACTGGTTCAAGAGGCGCTCCGGATCGGGCTGCGGCTGCGTGGTGTTGTACATCTCCATGTCGGCATAGAATTTCGAGTAGGTGTCGGGATTGCCGACGTCGGAGGAGAAGAACACCGATGCGGTGACCGACTTGAGCTCGATGTCGATGCCGGCCTTCTGGCAGGCCTGCTTGATGATGGCCTGCGTCTTCTGGCGCGGCGCGTTGATCGAGGTCTGGAACACGTATTTGAGCTTCTTGCCGTCCTTCTCGCGGATGCCGTCCGCGCCCTTCTTCCAGCCGGCCTCGTCGAGGATCTTGTTCGCCTTGTCGATGTCGAACTCGTATTTCAGCTTGGGCGACTTGAACTGCTTGGGCGCGTTGACGAAGCTCGCGGTGGCGATGCCGCCGCGGCCGTAGATGAATTTCTGGATCGAGTCGCGGTCGATCAGGAGGTTGATCGCCCGGCGCACCGCGGGATCGGACAGCGTCGGGTGCTTGGACTTGACGCTGGAGCGCTCGCCGTCGATCTCGGTCCACGGGTCCGTCGTGTTGAGGATGATGAACTCGACATTGCCGGACGGCGTGATGTCGAGCTTGCCTTTGCCGCCCGCCTCCATGCGCTTGAGCACCTCCTCCTCCACCTGCATGTTCCAGGCAAAGTCGTACTCGCCGGTCTGCAGCACGGTGCGCGCCGCGGACACCGCATCGCCGCCACCCTTGATCTCGAGCGTGTCGAAATGCGGCTGGTTCTTGATGTGATAGTCGGGATTGCGTTCGGCGCGAATCAGATCGCCCGGCTTGAACTCGACGAATTTGTACGGGCCGGTGCCGACCGGCTTCAGATTGGCCGGTGCCTCGCGCGACTTGGCGCCGGCATAGTCGCCGAAATGATGCTTTGGCAGGATCGGGCCGACCGAGCCGACGAACGGATCGGCCCAGAACGGCGTCGGCGCCTTGAAGATCACCTTGACGGTGTGGTCGTCGATCTTCTCGACCTTGATGTCCTTGTAGGATCCCGTGGTGTAGGCCGCCGTTGCGAGATCGGCGGCGTATTGCCAGGTGAAGATGACGTCGTCGGCGGTGAAGGGCTGGCCGTCATGCCATTTGACGCCCTGCTTCAGCTTCCAGACCACGCTCATGCCGTCGGCCGCAAGGCTGCCGTTCTGCTTGGTCGGGACCTCGGCGGCGAGGCACGGGATCAGGTTGCCCTCCTTGTCCCAGCCGGCGAGCGGCTCGAAGAACACGCGCGAGGCCATCTGGTCCTTGGTGCCGATTGCGAAATGCGGATTGAGCAGCGTCGGCGCCTGCCAGAACAGCAGCTTGAGCGAGCCGCCGCCGCCGGCCTTGGTCGGCTTGTACGGCAAGGTGGCATCCGCCATCGCCACGTCGTGCCAGAGCAGGATCTGGCTCGCGATCGGCGCTGCGATTCCGACCGCGGCCACCTTCTGGATGAACGAGCGCCGCGACAGCGTGCCTTGCTTCACCTCCGCGACCAGACCCCGGATTTCGTTCTCGTTCATCAGATGACCCTCCACCTCGAAGAAAAATCGTCGCCGGCGGCCATCATGTTGCATCATGCACGGGGCGGCAATGCCGGCGAGGCTGCCGGGCCATGCGACGAAATGACGATGGGGAACGCCCTTGCGGGCCACGGCCCGGACCGCCACCCGGGAGCGGCGAGGGTGGTCATGGCGAAACGCCGGGGCTGCTTGCGCGCCTCACGCTTGCGCAGGCGCGTTCGTTCCCCACATCGGATCCAACGGAGAAGCGTTGTCCGCACCGGGCGGCAAATATGGTTTTCCATTTCATTGATTTCATTCGACGGAGAAGCGAATACGGTTCCAATCATTCTCGCCGTGCCATGGAGACCAAGATGTCGTTTCGCCTTCCCCTGATCCTCGCAACCGCGCTCGCCGCCTGGTCGGCAGCAGCCACCGCCGAGACCATCAAGATCGGCGTGACACCGGGCCCGCATGCGCAAATCCTCGAGGCGGTGAAGCCGATCGCCGCCAAGCAGGGCCTCGACATCCAGCTGCTCGAATTCTCCGACTATGTCGTGCCGAATGCCGCGCTCGATGCCGGCGAGATCCAGGCCAATTCGTTCCAGAACCAGCCCTATCTGGACAACCAGAAAGCCGACCGCGGCTACAAGATCGAGGCCGTGGGCCTGACCGTGAATTTCCCGATCGGCGTCTATTCGAAGAAGCACAAGGCCATCGCCGACATCCCCGAGGGCGGCAAGGTCTCCATCCCGAACGATCCGACCAATGGCGGCCGCGTGCTGCTGTTGCTGCGTGACAAGGGCCTGATCAAGCTGAAGGACGGCACCGGCTTCAAGCCGACCGTGCTCGACATCACCGAGAACCCGAAGAAGCTGAAATTCATCGAGGTCGACGCGGCGCAGGCGCCGCGCGCGCTCGATGACGTCGACGCCGCCGCGATCAACACCAATTATGCAACCCAGGCGGGCCTCGATCCGGTCAAGGATCCGATCCTGCGCGAGGACCCGAAGGGCCCCTATGTCAACCTGATCGCCGTGCGCACGGCCGACAAGGACAAGCCCTGGGTCAAGATCCTCGTCGACAGCTATCACACGCCGGAGGTCAAGGAGTTCGTCCTGACGAAGTTCAAGGGCGCGGTGCTGCCGAGCTGGTAGGCAATCTGCCCAGCCAAAGTTCAGTAAAGCCTTGCGCAGGGGCGATCCCGGCGGACCATTGTGGGTATGAGCCCTGCGCAATGCCTGCTTGTCGGAAGCCGCAGTAACCGACATCATCGGCAGCCTGGCCATCCTCGCCCGACAGGGGTCGCATGAAACGCTTTGCAAATCTGAAACGCCTGGGGTTTTTTACGCGGCTTCTGGACGAGGCCCCGCCCGCCGAGCGCTATCGCTTCGCGGCCGAGCAGATCGTGCGCGCGGAAAAGGCGGGCCTCGATTCCGCGTGGATCGCCCAGCATCACTTCCACGAGCGTGAAGGCGGCCTGCCGTCGCCCTTTACGTTTCTCGGCTACGTCGCAGCCCAGACCTCGCGCATCCGCCTCGGTACCGGCATCGTGACGCTGCCGCTGGAGAATGCGGTACGGGTGGCGGAGGACGCAGCCGTGCTCGATCTGATCTGCAACGGCCGCTTCGAGCTCGGCGTCGGCACCGGCGGCAATCCGTCGGCCTTTGCCGCCTTCGGCCTCGACAGCGCCCAGCGCAACGAGATTTTCGCGCGCAATCTGGAGGTCGTCCGCACCGCCCTGGTCGGCAAGCCGCTCGATGGCGGTGACACGATCTATCCGCAACGGCCGCAGCTGGACAAGCGGATCTGGCAGGCCACGTTCTCGGTGGCCGGTGGCGCGCGCGCCGGCAAGGCGGGCGATGGCCTGTTGCTCTCGCGCACCCAGCCGCGACCGAAGGAGGCGCCGCAGGCGACGCTCGCCGAGATCCAGAATCCGGTCATCGATGCCTATCTGGAAGCGCTGCCCAAGGGGGCAGAACCCCGCATCATGGCCTCGCGCAGCGTGTTCGTCGCTGACGATCATCGCGAGGCGTTGCGGCTTGCCGACATCGGTCTGCGCCGCGCGCTGCCGCAGTTCATGAAGGGCGGTCACGCCAAGCCGGGCGAGACGCTGGAGGAGATGATCACGGCGTTCGACACCCATGTCGGCGGCGCCGACGAGGTCATCGCCTCGCTGCGCACCGATGCCACGCTGGAGCGGGTGACGGATCTCGTGTTCCAGGTGCATTCGGTCGATGCCCCGCACCCCCATGTCCTGCGCTCGATCGATCTGGTCGCGGAGAAGGTCGCGCCCGCGCTGGGCTGGACTCGGACGGCGCCCGACGTGGCGCTGGCGGGCTGATTGGACATGAAGAGCATCGCGTTGCACGAGGCTGAATGATGAGTACGCAGGATATCATCGACACACTCGCCGGGATCGAGCCGGGCTCAGCCTTGGACGCCATTCGCGCACGGCGCCTGCAGGCGCGCGAGAACGCGCAGAAGAGCTATCTCTCGCTGTTCGAGCCGATCGACGCCGGCGATGTCTCGCTGGCCGAACGCGCGGCGGTCGCCGCCTTCGTGACCGGGCTCCATGGCGAGTCCCCCGTTGCCACCTTCTATCGCGACAAGCTTGCCGCAAACGCGAACGGTGCGCCCCTGCTGGAGGCGATCGACGCCGAGATCGCGCGGGGCAGGACCTCGGGTCCCTATGGCTCGTATCCCGCCGGCCCACTGTCGATCGAGAACACCGCCGGCCTGATCTATCGCGTCAGTGCCGCAAGCAAGCCGGCGCTTGGTGCGAAGCTCGCAGCAGCGCTCGAGCATGCACACCTCCTGGTGTTCCGGCCGCGCGATGCGGCGGCTAGCGACATGAAAGCGCTGCTTGACGCCGGCTGGTCGACCACCGGGATCGTCACCTTCTCCCAGCTCGTCGCGTTCCTGTCGTTCCAGGTGCGTGTCGTCAGCGGCTTGCGCACGCTCGCCGCCGTGAACGCATAAGAGGAGGCCGCAATCATGAGCGCCACCGTCAATCCGCCCGTCGTCTTCAGCCAGGACGAGCTCGGTTGGGTCTCCTGGATCGATCCGCTGCCCGAGGCCGAGCTGACCGAACGACACTTTAATGGCCTCGTCGATCGCTCCCGCGCCAAGTCGGAATATTTCCGTCTGCTGGTGCGCGATCCCGAAGTCCTGGAAGCCCGCACCAAGACCGACAAGGACATCTTCTACAACGTCGCCGACGGCCTGCCGCGCGCCGAGCGCGAGCTCGCGGCGGCGGCGACCTCACGCTACAACGGCTGCATCTACTGCGCCTCGGTGCATGCGCGTTTCGCCAGCACCTATTCCAAGCGCCGCGACGACGTGCAGCGCCTGCTCGACGAGGGCGTCAAGGCCGATCTCGGCGAGCGCTGGAATGCCGTGGTCAAGGCGTCGGTCGCATTGGCCGCAACCCCGATCGCGTTCGGGCCCGACAATATCGCGGAGCTGCGCCGCGCCGGTCTCGACGATGCCGAGATCGTCGACGTCATCAACGGCGCCTCGTTCTTCAACTGGGCGAACCGGCTGATGCTGTCGCTCGGCGAGCCCTCGAAGTAGGCAATCTCACCGGCACAAGAATTGCCGCTTGTTTCAACACCTAAGTGGATGGAGCCGTGCATGAGCAACATCGATCGTCGTAGCCTGGTCAAGGGCTCGCTCGCCGTCATGATGGCGGGAGCAGCGTCACGCGCCGCCTTCGCGCAATCGTCCGAACCGATCCTGCTCGGCGTCAGCGGTCCGCTGACGGGACCGAACGCGCAATATGGCACGCAGTGGAAGCAGGGCTTTGATCTCGCGCTCGACGAGATCATGGCGGCCGGCGGCATCAACGGGCGCAAGCTCGCCTACCAGTTCGAGGACAGCCAGAGCGATCCGCGCCAGTCGGTCGCGATCGCCCAGAAGTTCGTCTCCGATCCCCGCATCGTCATGGAGCTCGGCGACTTCTCCAGCCCGGCCTCGATGGCGGCCTCGCCGATCTATCAGCGCGGCGGCCTCGTGCAATTCGGCTTCACCAACTCGCACCCCGATTTCACCAAGGGCGGCGACTTCATGTGGAGCACGTCGGTCAGCCAGGCCGACGAGCAGCCGCTGCTGGCGGCCTATGCCGTGAAGCGTCTCGGTCTCAAGAAGCTCGCGGTGCTGCACCTCAACACCGATTGGGGCCGCACCAGCCGCGACTATTTCGTCAAGGCGGCGAAGGGGTACGGCGCCGAAATCGCGGTCACCGAGGGCTACATCGCGGAGGAGCGCGACTTCCGTTCCACGCTGGTGCGCGTGCGCGACGCCAGTCCGGACGGGCTGATCCTGATCTCCTATTATTCCGACGGCGCGCTGATCGCCCGGCAGGCGCGGCAGGTCGGCCTGAAACAGGTGATCTGCGCCGCGAGCTCGGTCTACTCGCCGAAATTTCTGGAGCTCGGCGGCGAGGCGGTCGAGGACGTCCATCTCGGCACGCGCTATTTCCCCGAGGATCCCAGGCCCGAGGTGAAGAAATTCATCGCCGGCTTCAAGGCGAAATACGGCGGGCAGGAGCCGGACGCCTTCAACGCTTATTCCTATGATGCGATGAACATGGCGGCCGCCGTGGTCAAGATCGGCGGCACCGACCGCCGTGCGGTCCGCGATGCCTTCGCGAAAGTGAAGGACGTCTCCAGCGTCATCTTCGGCTCGGCGACGTTCGACGTCGAGAGCCGCCGCGTCAAGGGCGCCATGAATGCCGAGCTGGTCGTGCGCAAGGGCCAGTTCGCGCTCTGGGACGGCAAGCCGACCTGATCTGTAGGCTGGAGCAACCGCTTCGGCCGACTTCATTCTACGCGGGGATCACCGTTTGTCTTCCTGGCTCGACTATACGATCAACGGGCTGATCGTCGGCAATGTCTACGCCCTCGTTGCGGTCGGGCTCGCGCTGATCTTCGGCGTCAGCCGGCTGATCAACTTCGCGCAAGGCTCGATCTATCTGGTCGGTGCCTATATCGGCTGGGTCGCGGTGGTGCAGCTGCATACGCCGCTGCCGCTCACCATCATCGTGGTCGCGGTGGCTGCCGCGCTCGTCGGATTGATCATCGAGCGGTTCGGCTTGCGTCCGCTGCAGAACTCGGTGCGCATCGCGCCGCTGCTCGCCACGATCGGCATCAGCTTCGTGCTCGATCAGCTTGTCATGCTGACCTTCTCGCCCAATCCGCGCGCGCTGCCGAGCCAGTTGCCTGATGTCCGCTTCCAGGTCGGCGGCGGCACGATCGGCCCGCTCGATCTGCTCATCGCTGGCGTCGGCCTCACCAGTGCGCTGTTGCTGTTCGTGTTCCTGCGTTACAGCAAGCTCGGATGGGCGGTGCGCGCGGCGTCGCAGGACCGCGACGCGGCGATGCAAATGGGCGTTGACGTCAACCGCGTCAATCAGGCGGTGTTCGGCATTGCCGCCGCGCTCGGCGGCGTCTCCGGCATGCTGGTCGGCATGTACTACAACCAGATCGACACCGCGATGAGCCTGCAGGCGACGCTCAAGGGCGTCGTCGCTGAAGTCGTCGGCGGCGCCGGTAATGTGCCCGGCGCGGTGATCGGCAGCCTGCTGCTTGGTCTTGTCGAGAGCTACGGCGTTGCGGTATTCGGCACCAGCTACCGCAATCTGTTCGCGTTCCTGCTGCTCGTCGTCGTGCTCGTGCTGCGGCCGAACGGCCTGTTCGCGAGCGCGCGGCAGGCCCCGCCCGAGCCGCTCACCGGCACCTTCATCGCGCCGAGCCGCCCGGTGCGCATCCCGCGCTGGGCGCTGCTGGCTGCGGCCGCGATCTTCGCGGTTCTGCCGTTTTTCCCGGTGTCGTTCTACGTGCTCCAGACCCTGATCAATGCCTGGCTGCTCGGCATGCTCGCACTCAGCCTGACACTGGTTGCGGGCACGATCGGCCAGGTCTCGCTCGGTCACGCCGCGCTGCTCGCGATCGGCGCCTACACCTCCGCGCTGCTGTCAATGACCCTCTCCGTACCGGTGGGCCTTTCGATCATCGGCGGCGGCTTGATGTGCGCCGCGCTCGGCACCGCGCTGATCTCGCCGTCGTTTCGCCTGCGCGGGCATTACGTGTCGATCGCGACACTCGCCATCGGCGAGATCGTGTCCCTGGTGATCCTGAACTGGGAAAGCGTCACACGCGGCCCGATCGGCATCTCCGGCATCCCGCCGCTGTCGCTGTTCGGCTACGATCTGATCAGCCCGACCTCGATCTACTGGTTCAGCTTCGCGGTGATGGTCGTGCTGGCGCTGCTGCAGGGGCGGCTGCTGACATCGCACCTCGGCCGCAGCTTTCGCGCCATCCGCGACGACGACATCGCCGCGCGCGCCTATGGCCTCAGCCTGAACCGCTACAAGTCGCTGGCCTTCATCTTCGGCGGGTTCGCCGCCGGCGTCAGCGGCGGCATCGCCGCGCATCTGTATTCCTACATCAACCATGAGACCTTCAACACGCAGCAATCCATCCTGGCGCTGACAGTGGTCATCCTCGGTGGCCTCGGCAATGTCGTCGGCGCGATTCTCGGATCGGTGGCGCTGGTCGGCCTGCCCGAGGTCTTTCGGATCGCGGCGGAGTATCGCATCCTGATCTACGGCATCGTGCTGTTGCTGCTGGTGCGGTTCAGGCCGCAGGGCCTGCTGGGGACGATGTGATGGCGGAGCAGCACACGACCATGCTGTCCTTGCGTGGGCTGACGCGGCGCTTCGGTGGCCTCACCGCGGTCGACGCCATCGACCTCGATCTCGCCAGGGGAGAGCTCATCAGCATCATCGGCCCGAACGGCGCCGGCAAGACGACGCTGTTCAACCTCGTGACCGGTCTTGATCGCCCCGACGCCGGCGTCGTCCATTTCGAAGGTCAGGACATCACCGGCCTGTCGCCGGAGCGGCTCGCCGCCGAAGGCATCGCGCGCACGTTCCAGCTCGGCCGCGTCTTCGGCAATCTCAGCGTGATGGACAACGTGCTGATCGGCGCCCACACGCGGCTGCGTGCGGTGAAGCCGGCGGTGCCGGTGATCGGCCCGCTGCTGGAATTGGGGTTGGCGCTGCTGCGTCCCACCAGCGTCAGGGCTGAGGAAGAGCGGCTGCGCGAGGAGGTGAAAGCCATTCTCGCCCGCTTCGGCGAACGGCTGCTGCCGCGGATCGACCAGCCGGCCTACAGTCTGTCTTACGCCAACCGCCGCCGTGTCGAGATCGCACGCGCGCTGGCGCTGAAGCCGCGCCTGTTGCTGCTCGACGAGCCCACGGCCGGCATGAACCCGACCGAGACCGCGGAGATGCAGTCGCTGGTCGCCGAGCTCAAGGCGGAGGGGCTGACCATCCTCCTGATCGAGCACAAGCTGGAGATGGTGATGCGCCTGTCCGATCGCGTCATCGTCATGGACGAGGGCAAGAAGATCGCGGAAGGGCCGGGCGAAGCGGTGCGGAGCGATCCCAAGGTGATCGAGGCCTATCTTGGCCACGGGCTATCAGGGACGTCGGAGCAGGAGAGCGCAGCATGACGACGAGCGCCCCCGAACCTCTGCTGGCATTGTCGAACGTCAATACGTTCTACGGGCAGGCCCAAGTGCATTTCGACCTGTCGATCACGGTCGCGCGCGGCCACATCGTCTGCCTGCTCGGAGGCAATGCCAGCGGCAAGTCGACGACGATGAAGATCATCCTTGGCTTGGTCAAACCGCGTTCCGGCGATGTCACGTTCGACGGCGCATCGTTGATCGGGCTGACCACGCCGCAGATCGTCCGCCGCGGCATCGCCTCGGTGCCGGAGGCGCGGCGGCTGTTCGCGGACATGAGCGTGCGCGAAAATATCCTGATGGGCGCCTTCGTGCGCAACGACCGCGAGGCGATCGCGCAGGATCTCGACAGGATGCTCACCCTATTCCCGAAGCTCGGCCAGCGGCTGTCGCAGCGCGCGGGCTCATTGTCAGGCGGCGAGCAGCAGATGGTCGCGATGGCGCGGGCGCTGATGAGCCGTCCCAGGATGATCGTGATGGATGAACCGACCATGGGTCTGTCGCCGCTCTATGTCGACCGCGTGCTGGAGCTGATCCGGACCATCAACCAGGAGGGAGTCTCTGTGTTCATGGTCGAGCAGAACGCCAGCCTCGCGCTGGAGATCGCGCATGAAGCCTATGTGCTCCAGACCGGCAAGATCGTGCTGTCAGGCCCGGCGCGGGCGCTGAAGGACGACCCTCGAATCCGCGATGCCTATCTCGGCGGCTCCGAGGCGGCGTAGCGCTTCAAGCCGAAGCCGCGCTCGCGAGCTGCTCCGCCGGCAGATCATCGCCATTGGGATCGCCCGGCGCAGTGGCCCAGGCCAGCTCGACCAGCGTCACGATCCTGCGTCCGCCGCCGTCGAGCTGGATCACGATCAGGCCCTGCTCCTCCATGTAGCCGAGCAGCCGCTGCGCGCGGCGCAGCGAATGCGAGCCATAGGCCCGCGCGATCGCGGCGTCGCCGGGACACGGCCAGCCTTCCTTCGCGGCGCGCGCGATCATCATGAACACGCCCTGCATGTCGTCGGGCAGGATCGAGGCGCGCAGCGACACGTCCTGCCAGGCGTCGTCATCAGTGAGATCGGTGCCGAGGCCGGCGCGCGCATGGGTCAGCATGCGGCGGAATTCGTTCAGGTCGGGCACGGCCGCCCCTAAGCCCTCGATGCGGCAGCGGACCACGAACTCCTGATAGAGCACGCCGATGGCGCGGAAGCCCGCGTCGGGCTCCGCCAGCACGGCGCGCAGCGTACGAGCCACGCGCTCGCGCCGCTCCGCGAGCTCCTCGGCGCTGACGGGCACCTCGACCAATTCGGGCCGGATCTCCGGCGTAGCGGCGGCCTTCGCGGCGCGGAGCTGTTCGAGCAAATCCGGTGCCGGCCTGCGCTGCGGGCGGCTGGCATCGGGCGGCGGCGCGGCCAGGATCACGGCGCGCATATCTTCAAGCGAGGATTCCGGCAGCGGCATCAGCCGCGGCGTGGAATTGCGTGGGCTCGTGTCGGTCGGGCCGATATGCAAACGCAGCGGCCGGCGCGACAGCGCAGGTCCCAGCGCCATGAACTGCCCACGCTCGAGATCGCGGAAGGATTCGGCTTGCCGCCGTTCCATGCCGAGCAGATCGGCGGCGCGCGCCATGTCGATGTCGAGGAAGGTGCGCCCCATCAGGAAATTGGAGGCTTCCGCCGCGACGTTCTTGGCTAGCTTCGCCAGCCGCTGGGTCGCGATGATGCCGGCCAGCCCGCGCTTGCGGCCGCGGCACATCAGATTGGTCATGGCGCCGAGCGAGAGTTTTCGCGCCTCGTCCGAGACTTCGCCGGCCACCGCCGGCGCGAACAGCTGCGCCTCGTCGACGACCACGAGCATCGGATACCAATGGTCGCGGTCGACGTCGAACATCCCGCCGAGAAACGCGGCGGCGCGGCGCATCTGGTTCTCGGCGTCGAGCCCTTCGAGATTGAGCACCGTGGAGACGCGGTGCAGCCGCGCGCGCTCGCCGGCGACCTGAAGGCCGCGCTCGGTGTGATCCTCGGCCTCGATCACGAGATGGCCGAAGCGTTCAGCCAGCGTGACGAAATCGCCTTCGGGGTCGATGATGGCCTGCTGCACCCACGGCGCGCTCTGTTCCAGCAGCCGCCGCAGCAGATGCGACTTGCCGGAGCCCGAATTGCCCTGCACCAGGAGACGGGTCGCCAAGAGTTCCTCGAGGTCCATGGCGGCCGCGGCGCCCGCCGTGGTCTGCCCCATCTCGATTGCAACCGTCATGCCCGACTCAAGTCCCCGTCATTCGCGGACAGGGGCTTATCAATCCCGCCGCGGCGCGTCGAGCGGCACGGCGCTGATCAGGCCGCGTTGCCCACGGCGGCGTTCAGGCGTGATTCGATAGCCGTAAAAGTGCGGGCCGATAGGGGGCTTGCGGATCGTCGTCCTCGTTCGCAGGGATGACGCAAGAGCCGAATTCCTGCCTGATCCGCTCCATCTCGGCGATGCGCTCATGCAACCGCTGCAAATGCTCCGGCGATGTCGCCCGCCAGAACCGGAACGTGTCGGCCGTCAGCGGCACGAAGGCCGTGCCGAACAGGGTCGGCTCGGGAACGACGGTGCGTCCGAGCAGCAGGAAGCGGTCGGCGCCGGAGACGATCAGGGTCGCATAGCCGCGGTTTCCGATCCGCCTGATGCCATTCAGCGACCATTCGGCGAGCTTGCTGAAATACGGCTCCTCGCGCCAGCGATCGGGGCAATGGTCGTCGACCGTGACGTTCACGGCATCCTGGCTGAAATGAACGATGATGCCCGACTTCGCCGGGAACCAGTCATCGTCGAGATGCCCCTGCAGCCAGGCGCAGACGAAGGAGCGGCACATCTGGGGACGGCGGTCGTAGATGGTGCAGCCGGTGCCCGTCTGCCAGTGCTTGCAGAGCTGGTTCACCGGCTTGTCGACGGCGGCCACCTCGAGAATGTCGCAGCAGGCGTTGCACGATCCGCATTGCCGGGCGAACGGCGCCGTCTTCGGCTGGCCGGCTGCCTTGAAGCCCTGGCCGTCGCGAACGAGCAGTTTCTGCTTCTCCAGCGTGTTCAAGGCGCGCTCGACCTTGAGACGGGACAATCCGGTCGCGTCGATGACACTCTTCATGGTTGTCGCGCCGGCCTCCACCGCGCGAGCGACCTGCAACGTCGACTGATCCATCTTCGATGACTTGTTCTTTCGCCCGTCAATCCGGCTATCGCGGGCAGGCTTGGAACCTGCCCGCAGCCGGCATCTGGAGTCTCTGCCGAAGCATCTCGGCGGCCTCCGTTACGTAAGGCCAGACCTCGCACGGATGCAACGTTTTCGCAAATCGGCGACCACGGGGGTGGGCGGATTCGGGTCGATTCCGGGCTTTGACGACCGGATTCGATGATGAAGATCAAACCAGCCTGGCCAGGGGCCTGCTAGCTCAGGCGCATGAGCTTCCTGACCTTCTTCACGGCGACCTATTTCCTGCTGGCCGTGCCCGGGCCGACCAACACCTTGCTCGCGACATCGGGCGCAGGGATCGGGATCGCGCGCTCGCTTCATCTGCTTGTGGCGGAGCTCGCCGGCTATCTGCTGGCGATCGCGCTGTTGCGGCTGGCGCTCGGGCCCATCGTCATGGATATCCCGCTCGCGGCCGTCCTGCTCCGCGTCGCAGTGACCATCTACATCCTGTGCCTTGCCGCCATGCTCTGGCGGGTCAACACGCGCGAGCTGCGCGACGGTGCAGCGGTGACGTTCGGCCAGGTGCTGCTCACAACCCTGGCGCCGCGTGGATCACTCTGGGCGCAACGCTCGGCCGCGGCGCCCGCCGGCTCGGGCATCCCGACCTGGTCACGCGCACCGGCGCGGTCACGCTTGTCGCGGTGACCGGCCTGATCTGGCTTCAATCGTTCCTGAGCGCGTGAGCGCCGACGTCGCTGGAGGCGGCGCGCTTACTGCGCGCCGGATCCGCCCTGCACGATCTTCTCGTTCAGCTTCAGATCGACGGTCTCGACCGTGCGGTCGATCTCGGCATTGGGCACGCCGAGCTGATGCGAGATCAGCTTCACCAGGAGGTCGACGCGCTCGATGAAGGGGGCGCCGCTCGCGACCGCGCGCGCCGCCGATGACGGCTTGAGCAGGCTCTCGGCGGCCTTGGCGTATTTCGCGAACGGCACCTGGTCCTGCGGATCGGCGCCGAGCTTGCGGGCGATGGCGTCGACATGGTCGTAGATCGTTTGCGAGCGACTGAGGTCGCTGTGCACGGCGTCGCGGATCGACTGCGGATCGTGCGGCGTGATGCAGCGGTAATTGCCGGTGAGCAGCATCGACCATTTCGCCAGCGGCACGAACAGGGAATCGAACACTTTCAGCTTCACCGGCACGTCGTGGCCGTCGAGCGTCACCGCGTCGATGTCGGCCTCCAGCTCGCGCAGCACCTTGTTGTGCTTCTCGTCGGCGAACACCGACGCCTTGAAGTTGGTGGGCAGGCCGACATGCAGCACGTTGGCGGCTTCTTCCGGCGGACGGAACGCCTGCGGGTCGGGCGAGCACAGCGTCACCAGCCCCGGCTCGAACCGCTCCCACACCTGGGCATTGGTGTAGGCCTCTTCCAGATCCATGTCGGCGAGCGCCGGGATCCGCTTCAGATAGGGCAGCGGCGGCATGTTCATGATCGACAGGCACGGCAGCTTCGCCGCGGCGATCTTGACCATGAGAACGCGAACTGTGTGGTTGGTGTATTGCGGCTCCTGCATCGCAAGGCCGACCATGTCGTAGCGGGAGAGGTCGACATTGGCGGGGGTCACGGCGTCGAGCTTGCCGGGCAGGTTGCGCGAAAAGATCGCCCGATGCACCGCTTCGTCACGCAGCTTGATGCGCACCTCGGTACCTTCGCGGTTGATCAGCTCCGCGGTCTTGGCGCGGCAGACCAGGGTCACATTGTGCCCTGCCATCAGCAGCTTCGTGCCCAGCAGCGAGCCGTAAGAAGCCCCGAGAATCAATATGTTGCGCGCCATATTCCGTCCCTTTGACAATGTGTGTGATTCTTGAGCCCCGGCCGTCATCCGCGGGCGAGTTGCCGGCATGTAAAGCGAAGTGCGCGGGGATGGCAACTGGGATAATGCATACAAGGCGCGCCAGGATCCCGGCGGCCGGGATGGAGCGAAGTCCGGCAAATACTTCGGCCTGCCGGCAAGGACCAGGCTTATGCCGCGCTCATCCGCTACGAGCCCCAATTTTGCCCGACGGGTCCTTGCTGTCCCGCCACCTGCGGCTGTCAATCGGCTCACTCAACGCCATACGGCTTTACCGAATCCGGTAGGCCGGAGGATGTCTCGCTCGTCCCGGCTCAGCGTGAGGTGCGATCGTGCGTCGTCACATGTCGCGTGCCGATGATCGCCACGTCGGCTGGTCCCGCTGTTTTCTTGTTGTCACATTTGCCTTTCGGCATTGATGAAGCGGCAATCCGCCGCATCTCTCACCATATCGTGCTTTCACAATGCCGGCCTACGCAGGCATGTATTTTACGTCGGCGAAGTGAGTCATTTCAGTTCGCCGATCGCAACAAGAAAAGTCAGGGCCCGCATCGCAAGTCTGATCGCAAGACTGGCGGAGTGCGCGGCAAGCAACTGTGTTCAGCGATGGAGCTGGGACGTGACGATTGAGTTGGGCCGGGCTCGACCTTGGGCTCAAGCGGGCTGGTTTGGAATGGCGGCGAAAGACGTCGACGTGACGGGCTGCCTCGCCAGACGCAAGCGCGATGGACGCGATCAGGGGCGGCGGCGATCGCATCGAGCAGGGGCGCGGGACGCTGCGCAGAATGCAAAGCCGGCTAGTCTGGACGCAAGTCCGGGCAACCGTTGACGGCGCCGCTCGGGGGTTGAAATGGAAGGTGATCATTGGCCTCACGGCTCGTGCGACGGCGCCGGGCAAAGCCTGGCGCGCTTGCGGGATCGCGCCTCCCAATTTTTCCAAAGCCTGTCCGTCGCGGAGCTTGGGCGTGAGACGCACCGGCATCTGTGGATTTCGGACTGGTTGAAGGTCGCGGACGACTACCGGACCTTGGCCGAATCCGCGCACCAAGACCGTTCCGCCTGGGTTTCGCGGGAAGCGTGGCTCTGTTCGCTGACGGCTCTCGAAGTCGTCAGACGCTTGTCTTGTCCGGAAGATGTCGAAAGTGCCGGCCTCGCAGACGAGGTCGGCATCAGCCTGCGAGGTTTCGAGGCGGAGGCCGGACTGGCGATCGAGCGGGTCAAGATTGATTGCTTCGACCAAGGGGCGCTGGCCGGCTTCTTTCTGCCGGCGCTCCGTCGTGGGACTTCCGCGCCGACGGTCATCTGCCTCAGCGACGAGGACATCACCCTGGGCTCGATGATGAGCAGGCTGTTGCCGGCCTCACTCTGCGGGACCATGTCGCTCCTGTTCGTCGATGCCGGCAATTCAACCGTGCATCGCTCCTTCAAGCCGGAGCACAGGCTTCAGTGCTGGTTGGACTATCTGGAGGCTCGCCCCGATGTCGATGCGCGGCGGATCGCAATCTATGGCGAAGGGGAGGGCGCCTCTCATGCGTCCCGCCTTGCCCTCTCGGATCGCAGGATAGCGGCCGCCGTGTGCGATGGCGGTCTTTTGACGCCGGTGATGCGTCGAGCGTCGCTTCGCTGGATGACCGGTTTCGGGCAAGCGGTCCCCGACGGGGCCGCGACGGGTTCGCTACCGCCGTCGCGTCGACTCCCGTGCCCGCTGCTCATGGTCGTCGGGAGCCGCTCCATGATATGGGAGCAGGATGCCCTCGATCTGCAAGCCGGCTATCGGCAGACCGGAGCGGATTGCTCGGTCGTGGTGCCCAACAATGTCCGGCACCCGCTCGGCGAGGTCGAGAATTTCATTGCTGTCGACGACTTCGTCTTCGAATGGCTCTGCAGCAAGCTCGGAACGGCCCGTCAGCTTGATCCCGTGACCTATCTCTAGCCCTTGGGAGAATCGCATTTGAGAGCGGTGTTTGCCGCCATGCTTCGGGCGGTCGCCTCGAAGCCGAGGCGCGCGTCACGACACGTCGATAGCCAGCAATCGTGCCGCCAGCCGCGCGTTCCTGGCGATCGTTGCCAGCGCGGCATTCAGTTCAGCCAGGGTCTTCTCGTCGAGCTCGTTGAAGATGGTCGAATTCAAGGCGAGCTTTCTCTTGGATAGTTTTTCGATTTCCGTCGTGGCCTTCTCCGTCAGCGACATCAGAACGAAGCGGGCATCGTCCGGTGCCGGCCGCCGCGACAGGAAGCCGCCCTTTTCGAGGCTCTTGGTCTGGTTGGTCACGAAGGCCGGGTGGACCCGCAACTTGTTCGCGATATCGATGCCGGCGACGCCGCGCCCGTCATCCAGTTCGGTGATCGCCATCAGGATCAGCCACTGCGGCTCGGTGATGCCCAGCAGTCCGGCCCAGCAGGTATGGATGTCCTCCAGCTGGGAGTGAATTTCGACGACGTTCCAGATGAAGTCCGTAATCGCCCTGTCGAGTTTCTTCTCGATCATGTGGCTGCCCCCCGTTTCCCTCAGTTCACTCTTTTAATGGGATATTGGGGAATCGTCTCGCATATCGCGCGTGGACAATTGTGGCGGACACCGCATGGCGGAAACGGCTCGGCGGTTTAGTACTTGCAAAAAGCAATTAATTAAATTACGTCTCCTCCCACTCAATCTTTGCTGCTCTTGACCCTGTCGATGGACAGCGATGTGAGACCTCCAAGAAAGCCCTCGGGATGCCCCCTGAGGGCTTTTTCGTTTTATATTAAAGAGTTAGTTGCCGCGCCAATCGTCTTTGTTGCGCTTGAGCAACATCTCGGATGGAAGTTACGATTCACTAAATCAATAAATTGAGGCCGTTGTTTTTATAAACTATACGTGAGCTACGACGGAGGGGGGGCACCTCACTGTCGTTTCAGTCCGGACCTTCAGTGCGGACCTGAATTGAACGGAAATTAAGTGGGTCAAGCGGCGTCCTCCGAGGAGCCGAGCCCCCTGAACCGACCTGGAGGTTTACTAATGAAGTTGACGAAGACGCTCTTTCTCGGCTCGGCTGCCGGCCTGATGGCCGTCTCCGGGGCGTTCGCAGCCGATCTGCCCGTGAAGGCCAAGGCCGTCGAATACGTGAAGATCTGCTCGCTGTACGGCGCCGGCTTCTACTACATCCCGGGCACCGACACCTGCATCAAGCTGGGTGGTTATCTGCGCGCTGAAGTCGCGTTCAACACCAATAGCAACTACGGCATCTCGAACGGCTCCCCGGCTGGTGCGCACAACCGCCTCAGCAACTACTACCAGATGCGCGCTCGTCAGGATCTCAACATCGACACGCGCACCGCGACCGAATACGGCGTCGTCCGTACCTTCTTCGACGGCGTGTTCACCTGGACCACCGGCGGCTATCAGGGCTCCGGCTCCGCGACGGGCGGCACGGTCTATACCGGCAACCTCGGCCTCAACACCTCCGGCGCGACGCCGGCGCTCGTTGGTTCGTCGATCAACGGCACCGACGGCAACACCTCGGGCGGTTCGCTCGGCGTGTACTACGCCTTCATCCAGTTCGCCGGCTTCACCATGGGTAAGGCCGTGTCGCAGTTCGATGCGCCCTGGACCAACTATCCCGGCAACAACATCGACAGCCTCGTCGGCGGCAGCGGCACGGTCACTGGTGTCAACCAGTTCACCTACACCGCTGACTTCGGTCAGGGCGTGACGGCTTCGTTCTCGGCGGAAGACGCGACGGCCTACTACCAGGCCGGCAACGTGAACCTGACCGGCGCGACCGTCGGCAGCATGGTCGGCGGTACGTACGGCACCAACGCCATCGGCGGCTCGCGTTCGCCGAACCTCGTCGGTATGGTTCGTGTCGACCAGGCTTGGGGCATGTTCCAGGCGTCGGTCGCCGCTCACGACAACCACGTCGCCTACTACGGCGCCAACGAAGCCACCGGTCACCCCGACGACAAGTGGGGCTGGGCGGTTCAGCTCGCTCTGTCGATCAAGAACATCCCGACCGGCGCGGGTGACGTGATCAACATTTCGGGCGTCTACACCGACGGCGCGACCCGCTACAACTTCCAGAACCTGGCGGGCAGCAGCTACTCGATGTTCGGCAGCTCGGGCGTTGCCTATCAGAGCGTCGGCTTTGCCTATGCTCCGGACACCGTGTTCGTCACGGGCGGCCAGCAGGAAACCGTCAAGACCTGGGGCTTCCGCGGTGCTTACACCCACAACTGGGATCCCTACTGGAACACCGCGCTCTACGGCGCCTACGCTCAGGCGCAGTACGGCTCGGTCGCCAAGACCGCTCTCTGCGGCGCTGGCGGTGCAGGCGGCGTGTTCGGCGGTCTCGCCGGTGTCACGGGTTGTAACCCTGACTTCGCCGTCGGCCAGGTCGGTATCATCACCCGCTGGACCCCGGTCAAGAACCTGACGTTCTCGGGCGACCTGAACTGGACCCGTCTCGACCAGAAGTACTCGGGCACGGTTGGCTACGCCGGTGCCGGCACGACGGCCAAGCCGGCCGCCCTGTACGAGCTGAAGGATCAGGACAGCGTCACCCTGCTGCTCCGCGCCCAGCGCAACTGGTAAGATCTTTCGAACCACGTGATGAACACCCGGCGGGAAACCGCCGGGTGTTTTTTTGTGCGCCCATCCCGCGTGATGCCTGACGCCCCCGTTGCCCGGATCGAGCCAACGGGTCGCGTGAATGCGCTGCCCGATGGTGTAGGGACCGCTCGCCCCGCATCGCGGGCCGTCCCGGATTACGCTGGCGCTCAATCCGGGCTACGGCAACCGAGCCTGTTTCGCTGCGCTGAGAATCGCGGTGCAAATATTTCGATCTACCGAAATTCGGTTTCAGCGACAGTGGTGATTGCAGGACGCTCGATCATTGCGGGGAGCTCTTGCGACGAAGCAATCCCGAATCCTTCCGTGGAAAGAGTTTGGATTGCTTCGCTGCGCTCGCAATGACGGCGTGGAGAGAGCGGGCGTCATAACTCCGCTCGCGTGCCCCGGACGCAGCGCAGCGTCTCCCTGGCGATGCGAAGCATCTGCGCAGCAACGTTGTCAGCGTTGCGGCTTGTCCGGGGACACGAGGGAACTGCATGCGTTGTTCAGAGACCGGCGCTGCGAAGTTGTCCGCGGGCTGTGCCGCAACCACTCGCGCGGAAATTGCGTGCGTCTCAGCCCTGGCTTGCCATCCGCGCGCGGTCGAGATGCTCCTCGATCTTGGGGCGGTCGCGGGTGCGCTCGAAACTGGTGCACAGCAGTTCGGTCTCATCGAGCGAGACTGGAGCGCGATACAGCCGGCACATGAATTCGGCGCTCGCGCGTCCTTTGGAGGTAGCCGGGCCGCGTTCGGCGAGAAACATGCAGTCCCGGCAGACACTGGCATCGAGCCGCTGATGGGCCGCGTCGAGGTGATTGAGAACTTCGCGGAGCGAGTCGCGCAGCCTGACGCATTCGTCGTTTCCAAGCGAGGTGACCGCATTGACGACGTGATTGATCGGGTCGTGCTGGTTCAGGCATTTCTCGCCCTGGGCGGTGACGTGCAGGACGACAGAACGCTTGTCCTCTTGCGACGGCTTGCGCACCAGAAAGGATTTGCTCTCCAGCGTTTTCACGATCTGCGATGCAGTTGCTCTGGTGGCGCCGATGAAGCCGGCCAGCGCGGACGGCGTGCGCGAAAATCTGTTGGCGCGGCCGAGAAAGCGCAGCGCCATCCATTCGCGATCGCGCAATCCATGCTGATTGCCTTCGAAATACCAAGCCCTCGCCGCCTGAACCAGCAGCTCGACGGCTTCCCGTGCCAATGGCATGAATCTACCTCGTCCCCGGAACTTCGTCTGCGGCGCCCCGAAGCCGCTTTGCATCCTGGTCCGCGAAACCTTCGAAAGACATCGAACGGCTGCAGCTGTCCGGCGAACGCGTCGTGTCGAGCTCTCGTTCGTAGGAACGAATTATAGCGCGGCCGACCTGGACCGATGCGCGTCGCGTGCTTCGGAGTGACGAACTGCGTCGTTGGCATGCCAACAGCGTCGTCGCACGGGAGCCCGAGTTGCCGTCGCCAGCCGACGATGGATCGGAATAGTTCAACCGAAGCCCCTGAGTTCAAGTCACACGCAGACGTTTCTTATATTCCGTCGAAACGATGAATGAGCTTCTCAACAAAATCAAGTAGAGACGCTCGCGGAGCCCAGATGTCGTTGCAGGCGAATGTAACGTTCAAGACAATCTCGCTCATCGGGACACATGATAGTGAACGCAATAGGCTGTCCGGCAAGCAGCATGCACTCAACTCTGCGACGCCATGATTGCACGGCGTCCTGCTGTCCGTGATCGACGCAAATTGATCGAAGCTTGTGCATGACGACGATGAGTTCGGCAGGTCATCCACAACTTGTGGGTGGAGCCGGAGAATCGTCAAGGGAATTCGGAAGAATTACACGCGCCGGTTGTTGACCGTTTGCTCGCAGAATCGCCGGTGCGGTCGCATCCGGCGCGGTCGTCCGCTGCTCTCACCCGAGTGGTGGCCGCGCTCAGGGCGGAAAACCGGCGACGGCCGTGCGGCGCATGCGCCGGCGGCGTGGCGGCATGCGCAATCTCCTGTCGAAAACAACGGGCAGGAGCAGGATAGCGGCGCATGTTGCGGGCGGTCGCGGCCCCTCGCGCTGCTATTCGCCCTTGAGCATGTCTCGCAGCTCGCGGAACGGATCGGCACTCGGCGGAGCCGAAGCGTCCTGCCGCATCGCGCCGTAGATTCTCGGAACCATGTCGACCGCCTGGTCGAGGCCCGAATCACGTCCCGATTGATAGCCGCCCATCAGGCGAAGGTCGCGCGTGTCCTCGTATTTGGCGATCAAGGCGCGCAGCTTGCTGACCAATTCGCGCTCTTCGGGATCCCAGACGTTGTGGGCGAGGCGCGAGACCGAAGCGAGCACATCGACGGCCGGATAGCGCGCCTGGTCGGCGATGTGCCTGGAGAGCACGATGTGCCCATCGAGCGTGCTGCGGATGGTATCGGCGATCGGCTCGTTGTGATCGTCGCCGTCGACCAGCACCGAGAAGATTCCGGTGATGGTGCCGGCACCTTCGTCGCCGGGCCCGGCGCGCTCCAGAAGGCGTGGCAGATCGGTGAAGACCGTCGGCGCGTAGCCGCGCGCGACCGCAGGCTCGCCGGCGGCGAGCGCGACCTCGCGGGCGGCGTGGGCGAAACGCGTGATCGAATCGACCATGAGCAGCACCGATTCGCCCCGGTCGCGGAAATATTCCGCGACCGCCATCGCCGTCTTCGGCGCCAGCCGCCGCATCATCGGGCTTTCGTCTCCGGTCGACACGATGGTGACGGCGCGCTGGCGATCATTGCCCAGCACATCCTCGATGAACTCGCGCACCTCGCGGCCGCGCTCGCCGACCAGGGCCAGTACGACGGTGTCGAAACCCTGGCTGCGGGCGAGCATCGCAAGCAGCGTCGATTTGCCGACGCCGGAGCCGGCAAAGATGCCGACGCGCTGGCCGGCGCAGATCGGTGCGAACAAATCGATGACGCGTACGCCGGTGCGCAGCGGCTTGTGCACGCGTGCGCGCTTCATGGCCGAGGGCGCCTCAGCCTCCGCCGAGACCGCCTGTGGGCCCGGCGTGAGGGGCCCCAATCCATCCAGCGGCGCGCCGAGGGCGTTGATGACGCGACCCTTCCAGCTCGGATCGGGCGCAAAGGACAAGGGCGGCATCCGGTAGGCGACCGAGCCGAGGCCGCCGGCGAACTGCCGGTCGAACGGCTTGGCGACGATGCCCTCGCTGTCGATTCGCACCACTTCGCCGATCTGCGGCTTGCCGCCCGAATTGACGCCGATGAGCTCGCCGAGCCTGACGAAGCGCGACAGGCCGGAGACACGGAAATGCGTCGGCGCGATCTCGGAGATCGCGCCGCTGACGCTTGCCAGGGGAGTGCTCTGCTGAAGCTCCAGCAGCGCCCACTCGAGTTGCCGAAGAGCGTTCAAGGAAACCGTCCAACCTCAATCTCAATGCGCGCGAGGCGCGGTCTACTTGCCGGGTTCGCCCAGCGTCCGGATTGCGTTCTGCAGCGAGCTTTCGGTGCCCTCGATCATCGAATTGGTGCCGTCGAAGGCACGCGAGGCCGCGATCAGCTTGGTCAATTCCATCATCGGATTGGCGCCGGAGCCCTCGACATAGCCTTGCTTGAAGCCGTCGCGGGAGAAATCGGCGATGGCGCTCGCAGGTCGGTCCGGCGTCACGCCGGAATTGCCGTAGCGCTCGAGATTGGCGTCAGCGGGAATGTTGAACAGGCCGATGGTGCCGATCTCGTTGTTGTCCTGGGTGATCGCGCCGCTGCGCGAGATCGAGATCGGTCCGCCGTTCGGGTCCAGCGTGATCTGCGCGCCGCCGGAATCGACGACGGGAAAGCCGCTTACGGTCTGAAGATCGCCGTTGGCGGCGATCTGGAGCCGGCCGTCGCGGGTATAGACCGTGCCGTTGGGACCTGCGAAGGCGATCCAGCCCTGGCCGACCACGGCGACGTCGAGCGGATTGCCGCTCTCGGTGATGTTGCCTTGCTCGCGCGAGATGATGTTGTCGCCGGGCGAGGAGAAGGCGACCGGGTTTGCGCCCGCCTTGGACAGCACGGTCTCGAACTTCACCACGTCGGTGCGGAATGCCGCCGTGTTGACGTTGGCGACGTTGTTGGCGATCGTCTGGAGGCGCTTTTCGAGAGCGACCTGGGCCGACAATCCCACATAGAGGGCCGATTGCATGGTCTACTTTCCGAACCGGAGGGACTGAAGTTTCGAGAGCATGTTGATATCCATGCTGGCCGAGCTGGCACCGCCGATCAGGACTAGCGCGGGATTGGTCGAATTGTCGCTCTGGGCCTGGGTCGCATCCCACATCGCCGCAAAGCGCTGCACGAATTTGGTGACCTTGGCCGGGTCCTGGAAATCGGTAAGCTTGACCCTGTTCGTGATCATCTTGGCCTGGGCGTCGATGTCGGCCGCGCTGATTGTCGAGGGCAGGCCCAGCGCGGTCTGAACCACCTGCGTCAGCGCCTTGTCCGCGAGCACCTGGTAGGCGGTCGTGATCGTGGAGGCCTTGCGGGTGAAATAGAGCGCCAACCGCAGGCCCTCGTTCTGGTCGCCGGCCTTCTGCTCCATCGTCTGCGTGACGTAATGGGTCGCCGTCCCGGTCGTCGCCTGGGTGGTCTTCGTCGCGTTGCTGCCGAGGGCGGCGAAATTGAAGGCGGTGGCGAATTCCCGGTAGCGGGTGTCGGTCAGCTTGTTGGCGAAGGTGTTCTTGTTCCCGACACCCTCGGTCAGCACCTTGCGCATGAACGCCTTGGCGTAGGTCATGTCGCTGAGGCCAAAGGCCTTCATCGCGTAGGAATAGAGGCGATAGTCCTTCAGGAAGTCGTCGATCGTCTTCACGTTGCCGATATGGCTCAGGAAATAGTCGGTCTCGCGGCTGACATCCGGCTGTGTCGCGACCTGCGTCAGCGATTTGCCCATGTCCTTGGTCAGTCTGGTGTAGTCCGCGATGGTGGATAGCATGACACGCGCCCCTCTGGCCGCTGTTGCGACGCCGCCCCAAGCTGCCGCCGATTGCTTGCGCGGGGCTGGCGAGGCGGGAAGCCAGCTTCGCGCAAGGCTCGCCGACTAGATATTCCCGGTGGGATTGGCGATGGAGCGGCGCGTTGGGCAGTTTCGTGGGGATTTTCATCACGGTAGCGGCGCTGCTCGGCGGATTTGCCGCCATGGGCGGGCATTTGGCCGTGCTCATGCAGCCGTGGGAGTTCGTGATCATCATGGGGACCGCGGTCGGCACCTTCATCGTCGCCAATCCGTGGAAGACGGTGGTGGATACCGGCGTTGCCTGCATGCAGGCCATCACCGGCGCGGTGCCCGGCCAACGCTACTACCTTGATCTGCTCGGCGCGCTCCACGCCCTGATGCGCGAGCTCAGGGGCAAGGGCCGCAACGAGGTCGAGGCTCATATCGACGATCCCGCGTCCTCCGAGATCTTCAAGGCGTTTCCGAGCGTGCTCGGAGATCCCTCGCTGCTCCAGTTCATCTGCGACTACGTCCGCCTCATCATCATGGGCAACGCGCGCACGCACGAGATCGAGGCGCTGATGGACGAGGAGATCCACACCATCGTGAAGAGCAAGCTGGCGCCCTATCATGCGCTGGTGACGGTGTCCGAGGCGCTGCCGGCGCTGGGCATCGTCGCCGCCGTGCTCGGCGTCATCAAGGCGATGGGCGCGCTCGACCAGTCCCCGAAGCTGCTGGGCGGCTTCATCGGCGCGGCCCTGGTCGGCACCTTCGCCGGCATCTTCCTGTCCTACGGCGTTCTTTCGCCGTTCGCGATCAAGATCAAGATGACGCGCGAGAAGAAGTGCCGGCCCTACATCATCGTCAAGCAGACGCTGCTGGCGTTCATGAACGGCGCCATGCCGCAGATCGCCGTCGAGCACGGCCGCAAGATGATCGCGAGCACCGAGCGGCCGTCGATCGACGTCGTCGAGAACGAGACGATCGCAGGTCCCAAGGCCGTCGTCACCGAGCCCGAACCCAAGGCTGCCCGCGCATGATGATGGAAGACGTCGAGGTCGATCAGCGCAAGCAGCTGCCGAACTATCTGCTGGACGCGGCCGGCATATCGATCGAACGCATGCCGATGCTCAATGTGATCTTCGATCGCATGGCGGCATCGTGCACCGACAGCCTGCAGCCGATGGCGGGAACGCCGTGCTATTTCTCGGTCAACGGCATCACCAACGATCCCCTTGGCGACATCATCAAGGACTACGAGGGCAACGCGGTCGCTGCGGTGCTCTATGCCGAGCAGTGGGACTCGCGCGTCATCATCATGCTGGACCGCGACTTCGTGTTTACGATGGTCGAGGCGATGTTCGGATCCGACGGCGCGGAACCGCCGCTCGATGTCGAACGCACTTTCTCGAACATCGAGATCCGCCTGGTCCAGGCGCTGTTCGAGCGGTTCGCCAAGGCGCTGCAGAGCGCCTTCGCCGGCACGTCGAACGTCACCTTCCGCGTCGAGCGGGTCGAGACGGCGATGGCCTCGCTGGCGATCGGGCGCGCCAGCAACATGTCGATCTGTGCGAACATGATGGTGCAGGCACTCTACCGCGGCGGCCAGATGTTCCTGATCATTCCGCACTCCGCGCTCAACCCGCTGCGTCAGAAGCTTGCAACGGTCACCGCCAGCGACGGTCGCGCGACCGATCCGCGCTGGCGCGAGCAGATGGAGAGCGAGGTCCACCGGACCGAGGTGACCCTGAGCGCGGTGCTCGACGAGAAGATGATTTCGCTCGAGGACGTCGTGAAGTTCAAGGTGGGGCAGGTGCTCGAGCTCGAGGCGACGCCGCGCACGCTGGCCCGTCTCGAGAGCAACAACCAGGTGTTGTTCTGGTGTCAGATCGGCCAGCTCGATGGCTATTACGCCATGCAGGTGGCCGATCCCGTCGATCAGAAACGGGAGTTCGTCGATGATATCCTATCTCGTTGATGCCGTGCTGCTGATCGCGCTCGCCTTCACCAGCATGCGGGTGACGCGGATGCACCGCGAGCTGGCGCGGCTGCGCAGCTACCAGGGCGAATTCTCCACCATCGTCCACGAGACCGCGGGCGCCTTCGACACCGTCATCACCGCGGCGCATGATTCCACCGCCAATCTCGGACGGCTCGCCAACGTGCTGACCACCAAGATCGATCAGGCCCACGAGGCGATCGCGGCGCTTGACGCCCGCAGCGGGCTCGCGCCGGCCGCGACCGCAGGCGGCGCTGAGGTGAACAAGCACTGAAGCCAGAGCCGACAGAACCAATACGAGCGGAACGCCGAGGCGTTCCGGGAGCGGAAAGACCAAGAGGCGATACCAGATGGCGCAATCCTTCGACTATGACTCTGCCACGCGAGCACCTGCCGCCGACGAGGGGCATACCGACACCTCTCCGCTGGAGCGGCTCGCGGAGATCGCCGCGCGCACGGCGGAGGAGAGCGGCAAGTTCGGCAATGTCGATGCCATCCTGCGTATTCCTGTCACCATGCAGGTGGTGCTGGGATCCGCGACCATTCCGGTGGCGAACCTGATGAAGCTCGGGCGCGGCGCGGTGGTTCCGCTCGACCATCGGGTCGGCGAGCCCGTCGACGTCGTCGTCAACGGCCGCATCGTCGCCCGCGGCGAGGTGGTCGTCGTCGAAGAGGACAATTCCCGCTTCGGCGTCTCGCTCACGGAGATCGTCGGACCGCTGGGGCAGGGTGACAGCTGACCATGGCGGCACAGGTCGGCATCGCTCCCGTCAAGCAGCGAGGCGTTGCCACGCTGGGCGGCACGGAAAAGGTCGCGGCGCTGCTGCTGGCCATGGGCCGGCAGGCGGCCGCGAGCGTGCTTGCGCAATTCGAGCCGCAGGATATTCGCATCGTTACCAAGGCCGCGGCCGAGCTGCGGCCGATCACGGCGCAAGAACTCGAATCCATCGTCGAGGAGTTCGCCCAGCAATTCTCTATGGGCGCGAACATTCTCGGCACCCTCGGTGGCCTCGAGGCCGTGCTCGGCGACGTGCTTCCGGCCGACCAGGTGTCGGCGATCATGTCGGACCTGCTCGGCAATTCGAGCCGGTCGGTGTGGGACCGTGTCTCGTCGGTGTCCGAAAACTCGCTCGCGAGCTACCTGTCCAAGGAGCATCCGCAGACCGCGGCGCTGATCCTGTCCAAGGTCAAGCCGGCCTGCGCCGCCAAGGTCATGAGCCAGCTGCCCTCGAGCCTGCGCAACGAATTGATGCGGCGCGTACTCAGCCTCAAGCCGATCGCCGACGACGCCATGAGGGTGCTCGAGAAGACGCTGCATGAGGATCTGACGCTGAACTTCGCCCGCAACCTCGGCGCCGACACCTACGCCCGCGTCGCCGACATCATCAACAAGATGGAGCGCGGACATATCGAGGACATGCTCAAGAGCCTGTCGGAGAAGCGGCCGAAGTCGGCCGAAGTGCTGAAGGAGCTGCTGTTCACTTTCGACGACGTCATCAACCTGGCGCCGAAGGCGCGCACCATGATCTTCGACCAGGTGCCGACCGATCGCATCGTCGTCGCGCTGAAGGGCACCGACAAGCATTTCCGCGAACTGATCCTGTCCGCGGTCGCCTCGCGCGTCCGCCGCGTCGTCGAGCACGAGCTCGCCATCGGCGAGCCGTCGAACCAGCGTGACGTGCTGGAGGCGCGCCGCGTCATCACCGACCTCGCGCTCGAGCTCGCAGAGAAGGGTGAAATCGAGCTCAATCCCGACCAGGAGGATGAGCTGGTCTTCCGCTGACCGCTGAACGGGCATGGCAGAATCATCCGATCAGGAGAGCAAGACAGAAGAGCCGACCGAGAAGAAAGTCCGTGATGCGCTCGAACAGGGCAAGATCCCGGTCTCTCGGGAGGCCTCCATTTTCGCCTCGATGGCCGCGCTGATGGTCATTCAGGCGTTCCTGATCGGCCAGGGCGTGCAGCAATTGACGCCGACGTTGAAGAACCTCCTGGACGATCCCGAAGGCTTCCCGCTCTCGACCGGCGCGGACGCGCAGAACCTGCTCACCGTGGTCGGCCTCCAGGCGCTGCGCTTCCTGGTGCCGCTGGTCGTCACCCTCGGCGCGTTCGGGCTCGCCGCCTCGCTGCTGCAAAACGCGCCGCGCCTGGTGCTGGAGCGCATCAAGCCCGACCTGTCGCGAATCTCTCCGATCAGCGGCTGGAGCCGTCTGTTCGGAACGCAGGGACTGGTCGAATTCGCCAAGTCGCTGTTCAAGCTAGCCGCGGTGACCTCCGTGGTCGCCTTCGTGCTGCGCGCGTCGGAGGCGAAGGCGTTCGAGGCGATGTACACCGATCCGGTTGCGCTGCCGGAGATGATTCTCAACATCGCGATGCGGATCGTCTCGGCGATCTGCATCGCGACCATCGTCCTGGTGGCGATCGATCTCGCCTGGGCACGCTTCCACTGGCGGCGCCAGTTGCGCATGACCAAGCAGGAGATCAAGGACGAGCACAAGCAGGCGGAAGGCGATCCGCTGATCAAGGCGCGCCTGCGCTCGCTGGCGCGCGACCGCTCGCGGCAGCGGATGATCGCGTCCGCATCGCGCGCGACGCTGGTAATCGCGAACCCGACGCACTTCGCGATCGCATTGCGCTACAAGCGCGAGGAAAATCCCGCGCCGCTCGTGGTGGCCAAGGGCATGGACGTGATCGCGCTGAAGATCCGCGAGGTCGCCGAGCAGAATCGGATTCCGGTGATCGAGAACAAGGCGCTGGCGCGCGCACTCTACGAGGCGGTGCAGGCCGATCAGGTGATCCCGGCGGAATTCTTCCGCCCCGTCGCCGAGATCATCTACTTCCTCCAGTCGAAGCAGGCGTCGCGCACCGAGAAGGTCCAGTAGAATTCAGAGGACGACGTCCGACCCAACAGCTTGACGAAAGCTTAACGCCCTAGGCTTCTCCCGAATGGACCAGAACGGGGCTGTCGTGGGACCGCTTTATCTCTTCGAACTCGCATCGTCGCAGGCGCGGTACCTCGAGCTTCGCCAGTCGACCATCGCCACAAACGTCGCCAACGCCAACACGCCCGGTTTCAAGGCGCGCGACGTCGAGCCCTTCAACAAGGTGCTCGACGGCTTGCCGATGAGGCTTGCGATGACGTCGCCGTCGCACATGCAGCTGGCCGCGGCCGAGACCGACACGCGGGCGACCGCGAAGAAGGACAGCTGGGAAGTGGTTCACTCCGGCAATTCGGTCAGCCTCGAGCAGGAAATGATCAAGGGCAGCGACGTCAGTCGCGATTACTCGATGAACTCGGCAGTCGTGCGGTCGTTTCACCGCATGCTGCTGTCGAGCGCGAAGAGCTGAGGTGAATTGAGATGCTGGACTCACTGCAAGCGTCATTGACGGTCGCGAGCTCCGGGCTCGAAGCGCAGTCGACGCGTATGCGCATCGTCTCGGAGAATTTGGCGAACGCGACCTCGACGGGGCGCACCGCCGGCGCCGATCCCTATCAGCGCAAGACGATCACCTTCGATGCTGCGATGGATCGCGCCTCGGGCTCGCAGCTGGCGAAGGTCAAGGAGATCGGGGTCGACACCACGCCGTACCGCGTGGAGTACGACCCGGGACATCCCGCTGCCGACAAGGCCGGCTACGTCAAGCTTCCGAACGTCAACATGATGATCGAGATGGCCGACATGCGGGAAGTCAACCGGTCCTATGAAGCCAATCTCCAGGTCGTGAAACAGGTGAGGTCGATGCTCGGCATGACCATCGACCTCTTGAGGAGCTGACAATGCTTGAGGCAATTTCATCCACTGCGATTTCCGCTGGGCAAGCGGCGAGCCGTGCGACCGAGGCGCAGGCCATCTCGCCGGCGGCTCCGACCGCCATTCAGTCCACCGACGATGTCGGCTTCGAATCGGTGATGAAGCAGGTGACGACCGACGCGATCGGGACGCTGAAGGCAGGCGAAGCGGCGTCGATCTCGGCGATGCAAGGCAAGGAATCGACGCGCAAGGTCGTGGAGGCGCTGATGTCGGCCGAGCAGGCCTTGCAGACGGCGGTCGCGGTTCGCGACAAGGTCGTGCAGGCCTACCAGGAAGTCGTCCGGATGTCGATTTGATCTGAAGGAATGAAGCTGTGAAATCGCTCGCCATTGCGGCCACGGGCATGAACGCCCAGCAGACCAACATCGAAGTCATCGCGAACAATATCGCCAACATCAATTCGACGTCGTACAAGCGTGCGCGCGCCGAGTTTACCGATCTGTTCTACCAGATGGACCGCATGCAGGGCGTCGCGAACGTCAACGGTTCGTCGCCGATCCCGGAAGGCGCCAATCTCGGTCTCGGCGTCAAGTCGGCCGCGATCCGCAAGCTGCACATCCAGGGCGCGCTGACGCAGACCGGCAACCCCTACGATATGGCGATCAACGGCCGCGGCTGGTTCCAGGTGCTCGGTCCGAACAACGAGGTGCAATACACCCGCGCGGGCTCGTTCAACACCAATGCCAACGGCCAGCTCGTCACGATCGACGGCTATCTGCTGGATCCCGCGATCACAATACCGCAGGGCACGGTCGAGGTCACGGTCAACCAGACCGGCCAGGTCTTCGCCAAGCTGGATACCGAGGTGAACCCGCGCCAGATCGGCCAGCTCAACCTCGCCAACTTCGCCAATGAGGCGGGCCTCGAGCCGCTGGGCAGCAATCTCTACAAGGAGACCACGGCGTCGGGCACGCCCGTCGTCGGCCTGCCTGGCGATTCCGGGTACGGCAAGATCAACCAGAAATGGCTCGAAGCCTCGAACGTCGACCCGGTCAAGGAAATCACCGAGTTGATCTCGGCGCAGCGCGCCTACGAAATGAATGCCAAGGTCATCCAGGCCTCGGACGAAATGGCCCAGACAGTATCGAAGGGCATGCGCTAGTTCCGGTGTCTCGATGTTGAACAGGGTGGGCCTGATCGTGCGCGGGTTGGCCGCCGTGCTGCTGGTTCTGGCTTCAGCGCGCCTCGCCGAGGCCGAGGAGAAGCGGCTTCCGGTGCCGGCGGTTGCAATCCGCGCCGGCGAGCTGATCCGGGACGACATGATCACCGAGCGCGCCTTCGCGCCGAGCGTGCTCGGCGTTGCCATGTTCGTCGAAGGGCGCCAGGTCCTGGTCGGCCGCATGGCGCGGCGCGCGCTGCTGCCGGGCCAGCCCATCCCAACCAACTCGGTGGAAGACCCCTGGACCGTCGCCCGCGGCGCCATGGTCAAGGTCGTGGTGGAAGACAGCGGCCTGTCCATCGTCACTTACGGCTCGGCGATGCAATCGGGTGCGTCCGGCGCGCTCATCCCGGTGCGCAATACGGATACCGGGGTGATCATCAGGGGCGTGGTCCAGCCGGACGGCACCGTGAAGGTCGTGGACGGGTCATGACCAGAATCCTGCTTGCGCTCGTCCTGCTGCTTTCGGCCGCCAGCGCCCATGCCGCCGTCCGCATCAAGGACATCGCGGACATCAAGGGCCTGCGCGAAAACCAGATCGTCGGCTACGGCCTCGTCATCGGCCTGAACGGCACCGGCGACACGCTTCGCAACGCTCCGTTCACGGAGCAGTCCCTGCAATCGATGCTCGAGAACATGGGCATCAACGTCAGGAACGAGACCACGAGCACCAACAATCCGACGCGACCGACGACGCTGCGCACGCGCAACGTCGCGGCCGTGATGGTGACTGCGGACCTGACGCCCTCGATCGGGCCCGGCGAGCGCATGGACGTGACGGTGTCGTCGCTCGGCGATGCGACCTCGCTGCTCGGCGGTACGCTGGTCATGACCTCGCTGCGCGCGGCGGACGGCGCCGTCTACGCGGTGGCGCAGGGCGCGATCACGGTCGCCGGTTACAGCGTCGGAGGCCAGGCGCAGAACGTCAGTCAGGGTACGCCGACGGCCGGGCGCATCCCGAACGGTGCGCTGGTCGAACGCGAGGTGCAAGGAAGTCTCCATGAGATGGAGTTCCTGGTGCTGCAGCTGAAGAACCCCGACTTCGTCACCGCAACACGCATCCTGGACGCCATCAACCGCTACGCCGGTGGACGCTACCGCGCGCAGATCGCCTTCGAGCGCGACTACCGCACCATCGTGCTGTCGAAGCCGCGCCACATCGGCCCTGTCCGCTTCCTTGCCGAGATCGGCGAACTGACGGTCGAGCCTGACACGCCGGCACGGGTGGTGATCAACGAGCGCACCGGCACTGTCGTGATCGGGCGCGACGTGCGGATATCGACCGTCGCCGTGACGCACGGCAATCTGACGGTACGTGTCACGGAGATGCCCGTAGTGTCGCAGCCGGCGCCGTTCTCGCGAGGGCAGACCGTGGTGGTCCCGCAGACCGTGGTCGAGGCCAACGAGGCCGGATCTCAGGTGGCGATCCTCAGCGGGGTCGATCTCCAGCGCCTGGTGCGCGGGCTGAACCAGATCGGCCTGAAGCCGTCGGGCATCATCGCGATCCTGCAGGCGATCAAGACGGCTGGTGCGCTCCAGGCCGATGTCATCGTCCAATGATGCGCAAGCGTCGTGCAAGCTTGGTCGCTCAATGCTCGTGTCTCGACCGAGAATCGCACGCCGCCCGATGCTGAAGCTGGATCACAAAGCCAAACTCCTCCTGCTGATCGCGGCATCCGTGCTCGCGGGCGCGTCGCCCGTGCTGGCCCTGCACGAGGCCAAGCCGCCGAAGCCGCTCAACCTGCTCTCCTTCGCGCGCGCCCGCGCCTCCGGCCCGCAGAAGCCGCTGCCGGTCACCACGATGCCAGGCGACAATGCGTCGATCCGGGCGACGGCATGGGCGGCCGAAGACCAGGGACCCGCGACCACCGGCGCGGTGCCTGCTTCCCAGACGCCAGCGGCTGCACCTGCACCACCACCGGCACGTCCGGCCAAGCCCGGCAGCGTCACGGCGCCGCCGAAACCTGCGCCGCCACAGGCCGCGGTATCGGCGGACAATGAAGTCGCCCTGTTCTGCAGCAACGTCGCCGATCCCGCCGTCGATGCAAGGCTGGCCTGGCAGCTCAAGGAGCTGGAAAAGGCCGAGAGCCTGCTGCGCGAGCGGATCGCCGAGGTCGAGGCCAAGCGCGTCGAATACGAGAAGTGGATGGCGTTGCGCGACGACTTCCTGAAGAAGGCCGAAGCCAGCGTCGTCGAGATCTATTCGCGCATGAAGCCCGAAGCTGCGGCGACCCAGATTGCCGGCATGGCGGATGAGACTGCCGCCGCCGTGCTCGCCAAGCTTAGCCCGAGGAACTCGAGCGCGATCTTCAACGAGATGGATACGGCACGCGCGGCGCACCTCGCCGACCTGCTCGGCGGAATGCGTCGCGTGGATGACGGAAAGACCAAATAGATGAAGAAGCCGATCCTCATCCTCTCGCTCGTGCTGGCGTCCGTGCCCTTGGCCGGATGCTTCCATGATCCGTCCGAGGTCCTGACCGGCCCGCAAATGTCGCCGGTCGGCAGCGGCCTTCGGACCCAGGCCGATCCGATTCCCGTGACGCCGCGCATGCGCACGCCTGTCAGCTATCGCTCGACCTGGGACGACGGCACCGACCTCTACCGCGATCCCCGCGCCCGGCGCACCGGCGACGTCGTGACGGTGATCATCTCGATGCAGGACAAGGCCAAGCTCGACAACAAGACCGGTCGCTCGCGCGATTCGCAGGTCAAGTTCGGGCTCGACTGGCTGATGGACGTCGCAGGGTGGAGCGACAAGGGATCGACCAACGCCAATCTCAGCACCAACACCCAGATCAAGGGCAATGGCCAGATCGATCGCACCGAGGACATCAAGCTCTCGATCGCGGCCATCGTCACCGACGTGTTGCCGAATGGCAATATGATGATCAGCGGCTCGCAGGAGTTTCGCGTCAACACGGAGATGCGCGTGCTCAACGTCGGCGGCATCGTGCGTCCGCGCGATATCTCGCGGGCCAACACGATCTCCTACGACAAGATCGCCGAGGCCCGCGTGTCCTATGGCGGTCGCGGAAATCTGTCCGACGTGCAGCAGCCTGGATGGGGACATCGGATCTATGACGCCGTGGCACCATTCTGAAGTCCGCGCCGGTCTGGCCGCGCCGCGAGGGCAGGGGACGTGATGCGCCTGATTGCGGCCATCGTGGTGCTGACCCTTGTCGCGATCGGTGCGGGCGCGCTGGCCGGGCTGCATCTGTTTGCGGCCGCCGAGCGCGTCGCCGACGCGAAGAAAACTGCCACGCCGCCGCCGCTTGCCTCGAGCTACGCCGGCAGCGCGCGGCTCAGGAAGCTGTCGCCGATCGTGACCAACCTCGCCGCGCCGGCCAACAACTGGGCCCGCATCGAGGCCTCCATGGTGACCGAGAGCATGAGCGACGAGGATGCCGGCATCCTGGCTGCCCACATCAGCGAGGACATCGTCACCTATCTGCGGTCGGCGACGGTGACGCAATTCGAGGGATCGCGCGGGCTTCAGCATCTGCGCGACGACCTGACCGAGCGCGCCAATATCCGCTCGTCGGGCAAGGTGCGCGAATTGATCATTGAGACTCTGGTGATTCAGTGAGAGTGAAAATCCTGCTGCTCGCGTTGGTCCTGGTCGTGCTGCCCGAAGTGGCGCTCGCCCAGATTCCGGACCTCAACTCGCTGCTGCCGCCCGGAAACGGCTCGACCAGCGGCCGGATCATCCAGCTGATGGCGCTGATCACGGTGCTGTCGGTGGCGCCGGGACTGCTCATCATGGTGACGAGCTTCACGCGATTTGCGGTGGCGCTGTCGTTCCTGCGCGCCGGCCTCGGCCTGCAGACCACGCCGGCCAACCTGGTGCTGATCAGCCTCGCGCTGTTCATGACCTTCTACGTGATGGCGCCGACCTTCGATCGCGCCTGGGAGACCGGCGTCCGGCCGCTGATGAAGAACGAGATCTCGGAAGAGCAGGCCTATCTGAAGATCACGGATCCGTTCCGCGAGTTCATGCTGGCCCATGTCCGCGACAAGGATCTGCAGACCTTCGAGTCGCTCGCCGCGGAGAGCTTTCGCAAGAAGTTCGACGACAAGCGCGTCGATTTGCGCGTCATCATTCCGGCCTTCATGATTTCCGAGCTGAGGCGCTCGTTCGAGATCGGATTTCTCATCATCCTGCCGTTCCTCGTCATCGACATGATCGTGGCGACGCTGACGATGTCGATGGGCATGATGATGATGCCGCCGACGATCCTGGCGCTGCCGTTCAAGATGCTGTTCTTCGTGCTGATCGACGGCTGGAATCTGCTCGCCTCCGGACTGGTGCGCTCGTTCTCGTAACGGCGACGAGCGTCGGCCCGGCTCGTTATGGTTAGCGGAAAGTAATATTAACCATATGATATTGCTATGGAATTCAAGCCGATCTTAATCCGGCGGCAAGATTCGACGTGTTAGCAAGGCGTCACGGCGGGTTGGACCTCACCCACATCAGTCCAAAGGCATGATGCCGCCCCTCCGTACCGGTGCAAGTCCGGTATGTCCCCTGATGAAAATGTAACGCGTACATAAAGGGACATTCGCAATGTCAAGCCTACTCACGAACTCGTCCGCCATGACCGCGCTCCAGACCCTGCGGTCTGTCAGCTCGCAACTCTCGACCACGCAGAGCCGGATCTCCACCGGCCAGCGCGTGGCTACCGCCGCGGACAACGCCGCCTATTGGTCGATCGCGACCTCGATGCGCGCCGACAACGCCGCGCTCTCCGCCGTCTCCGACTCGCTCGGTCTGTCGGCCGCGACCGTCGACACCGAGTACACCGCTCTGAACAAGGTCCTCGGCGACAGCAACTCCGGCCTGACCAAGCTGCAGTCGCTGCTGGTCGAAGCCAAGACCGCCGGTATCGATCGCAGCAAGATCCAGTCGGAAATCACCCAGATTCAGCAGGACATGAAGAACGTCGCAAGCGCGGCGACCTTCAACGGCGTCAACTGGCTGAGCACGAACGCCTCCACGCCGACGACCGTCAATCTCGTGTCGTCGTTCTCGCGTGTCGGCTCTACGCCGACCACCAGCTCGATCACGGTGACCGTCGCCAACTACTCGCTGTACACCTCGAGCACGGGCGGCATCCTCGACACCGTGAGCGGCAGCGCGTCGGTCGACAGCCTCAACATCGGTGCGCTGACCGACTCGGCTGCTGACCAGACCATTCTCGATGGTTACATCGCGAAGGTCACCGCAGCGATCGGCACGGTGTCTTCGGGCGCCGCCAACCTCGGCGCCATCAAGAACCGTATCTCGAACAACTCGGAGTTCGTGAAGTCGCTGATGGACTCGGTGGATCGCGGTATCGGTCAGCTCGTCGACGCCGACATGAACCAGGAGTCCACCCGCCTGGCGGCCCTCCAGGTCCAGCAGCAGCTCGGCGTTCAGGCGCTCTCGATCGCCAACAACAACAGCCAGAGCATCCTGTCGCTGTTCCGCTAAGCCTTCGACGATCTTGGGAGGGCCGCGCTTCTTGCGAAGCGCGGCCCTTTCGTTTGCCTGACCCGCGCACCGTGATTTCGGCTGCCCTGTTGCAGCGGGGGCACAGCGCCACAAGCCCCGCACAAGCTTCGCCGGCTAGTCTGGCCGTTACGACGGATTGGGTTTACGCGCATTTCCGCAGCCCAAAGACATGATGCCGCCCTGTCGTACCGGTGCAAGCCCGGTATGTCCCCATCCAATCTGTTTTCAAAGGGACATCAAAGATGGCTTCCAGCCTGCTTACCAACTCCGCTGCAATGACTGCGCTCCAGACCCTCCGGAATGTCAGCGCCAGCCTGCAGACCACCGAAAACCGCATCTCCACCGGCCAGCGCGTCTCGACCGCTTCGGACAACTCGGCCTATTGGTCGATCGCGACCTCGATGCGCGCCGACAACGCCGCGCTCTCCGCCGTCTCCGACTCGCTCGGTCTGTCGGCTGCGACGGTCGACACCGAATACACCGCTCTGAACAAGGTCATCGGCGACCAGAACTCCGGCCTGACCAAGCTCCAGGCGCTGCTGGTCGAAGCCAAGACCGCCGGCATCGACCGCACCAAGATCCAGGCCGAAATCACCCAGATCCAGCAGGACATGAAGAACGTGGCCAACGCGGCGACGTTCAACGGCGTCAACTGGCTGAGCACCAACGCATCCACGCCGACCACCGTCAACCTGGTGTCGTCGTTCTCGCGCGTCGGCGGCACGCCGACGATCAACACCATCACGGTGACGGTCGCCAACTACTCGCTCTACACCGCGACCACAGGCGGTATCCTGGACACGGTGACCGGCAGCGCGTCCGTCAACACCATCGGTATCGGTTCGCTGACCGACTCGACGGCCGACCAGACCATCCTCGACGGCTACATCGCGCAGGTCACCACCGCGATCAACACGGTCAGCCAGTCCGCCGCCAACCTCGGCGCCATCAAGAACCGCATCTCGAACAACACTGAGTTCGTGAAGTCGCTGATGGACTCGGTGGATCGCGGTATCGGCCAGCTCGTCGACGCCGACATGAACGCGGAATCGACCCGGCTCCAGGCGCTGCAGACCCAGCAGCAGCTCGGCGTTCAGGCGCTCTCGATCGCCAACCAGAACAGCCAGAGCATCCTGTCGCTGTTCCGCGGCTAAGCGGCGCTCTTGAAAACGACCGTGCTCCCTTAAGGGAGCACGGTCCCCGCCGTGACCGGCGGAGGGCGGCACAAGACGCCCGCAATCGATCTCCCGACGTTGAATTTCATGCGATACGCCGCGGCCGATCGTGCGGCCATGCGTCCCGGCGCACGTAGCCGCTGGCCCGATTGCCTTGTCAGGGCTTCTTGTAAAATAGGCCTTCTTGTAAAATAGGCCTTCTTGTAAAATTGCAACGCCTCGCCTGCGAACTGACACATTCGTGTCCTTGCGCAACCTTCAGACAAGGTTGGCAGCGGAGTGTCCCGTACGTTCGCATTGGTACGAGGTCATATGCTCAGTCGTGCGCAGGTACAGCAACTGCTCAACAATCTGCTGGAGCTTGGGCCGCGACGCCTGATGGCCCTGGGCCTGATCGGTTTTGCCGTTCTCGTGACGGTCGTCGGCGGCGCGTACTATCTGAGCCGGCCTGAATTCGAGACGCTCTATACCGGCCTCACCCGCGAAGACGTGACGCGCATGGGCGCCGCGCTGCGCGAGCAGAACATCACCTTCGACGTCAATACGGCCGGCGACGCGCTCTCGGTACGCCCGAGCCAGACCATGCAGGCGCGGATGCTGCTGGCCGAGAAGGGGCTGCCGACCAGCGCCAATTCCGGCTACGAGCTGTTCGACAAGATCGGCTCGCTCGGCCTGACCTCGTTCATGCAGGAGGTCACCAAGCTCCGGGCGCTGGAAGGCGAGATCGCGCGCACGGTGCAGTTGATGAAGGGCGTCAAGGCGGCGCGGGTGCATATCGTGCTGCCGGTGCGCGGCTCGTTCCGCGCGACGCAGCAGCCGCCATCGGCATCGGTCGTGCTGCGCACCGACGGCGCGATCGAGGCCCGCACCGCGCAGTCGATCCGCCATCTCGTCGCCGCCGCCATTCCAGGCATGAACCGCGACAAGGTGACGGTGCTGGATGCCGACGGTTCGATGCTGCTCGCCGAGGAGGACGAGGCGAGCGCCGCCCCGACCAAGATGGCGAGCCTGCAGAAGACGGTCGGCGGCATGGTGCAGGAGAACATCCGCAAGGCGCTGACGCCGTATCTGGGCCTCGACAATTTCGAGGTCAGCGTCGCACCGCAGCTCTCCACCGACAAGCGGCAGATCAACGAGACCGTCTACGATCCGGAGAGCCGGGCCGAGCGTTCGGTGCGGAACGTGCGCGAGAAGGAATCCTCGCAGAACGCCGACCGTTCGACGCCGACCACGGTGCAGCAGAACCTTCCCGATCAGCAGGTCAACGCCGGCGGCGGCAAGAACTCCAGCGAAGACAAGACCCGCCGGGAGGACGTCACCAACTTCGAGGTCTCGTCCAAGACCACGACGACGGTGAGCGACGGCTATTCGGTGAAGAAGCTCTTCATCGCGGTCCTGGTCAATCGGGCGCGGCTGGTCGCCGATCTCGGCGACAAGAGCAACCAGGCCATCGTCGACAGCAAGCTCGCCGAGATCAGCCAGCTCGCGGCGACGGCCGGCGGACTGGATAAGCAGCGCGGCGACCAGATCCAGGTGACGGCCGTCGACTTCATCGAGGGCTCGCGCGAGCTGGCGCCGGTGCCGCCGATCAGCTTCGTCGAGATGATCAACAAGCAGCTCGGCAGCGTCATCAACGCGGTGACGATCCTGGCCGTCGCGTCGATGCTGGTCTGGTTCGGCTTGCGGCCGGCGGTCAACGGCATTCTGACCCATCGCGCGGAGCAGGAGCAGGTGGAGGCCGCCGAGGCCGCTGAGATCGAGGCTGCCGCGGCCCTTGCATTGGCCGAGAGTCAGGACCCCGAGCTCAATCTCGTCGAAGATCTCGAAGGCAAGATGCAGCGAACGCCGCAGAAGCGACTGGAGCAGATCGTCCGGCTCGACCAGGCGCAGGCCGCAGCGATCCTTAAAGACTGGATGCGACGCGAGGAGGCGGCATGAACGCGGCAATCGGAAAATTCCTGACGCAGTTCGACGCGAACGGCCGGGCCAAATCACCGCCGCCTCCGCCGCCCAGGATCCAGGACGTGCTGACGAGGCCGAAGGAGGTCATGCGCGAGGCTCCGCAGCAGCCTCAGGCCCATTCGCAGCCGCTGCCGCAGTCGCCGTCTCCGGCGCCGAAGGCGGAAGCGCCGCCGGCCAATGTCCTGGACGATGCCTACCGCCGCGGCCATGCGGCCGGCGTCGCGGAAGGCGACGCCAGGCTTGCCGAGGAGCGCGTCCGCAGCGCGATCCGGCTCGGCGAGGAGCGCGCCAAATGGTCCGACCAGCAGGCGGTCGCGATCGTCAGCGGCTTCGAGACCGCTTGCCGCGAGATCGAGACCAACATTGCAAGCTCCGTGGCGCGAATATTGCTGCCGTTCCTCACCGAGGCGGTCCGCGACAAGGCGATCGGATCGCTGGTCGAGCAAATCGCGGCGCTGACCGGCAACTCGTCGGTGCCGGCGTTCAAGGTCACCGGCCCGAGCGAGCTGCTCGACCTCGTGAAGACGCAGCTCGAGGCGTCTAGGCGCACCGGCATCGAGTACGAGGCTGCCGACACCCTGGAGGTTCGCGTCGTGGCCGACCAGACCGTGATCGAGACGCAGATCACGGCCTGGAGCGAGCGCCTGAAGGAAGCACGCCGGTAACCCGCCATGGAAGAGGTCAAGCATGAACTCGTGATCGTCCGCCGGCGCAGCGCCTTCGCTGAGGAGGCGCATCACGGCGGCGTGTGGAAGATCGCCTATGCGGACTTCATGACCGCAATGATGGCGTTCTTCCTGGTCATGTGGCTGCTCAACGCGCTCAACCAGGATCAGAAGCAGGTCGTCGCGAGTTATTTCAATCCGATCCAGCTCGCGGAAAATGCCCCCGCGCCGAAGGGCCTGAAGAATCTCTCCAAGAAGGAGCCGACCTCGTTCGAAGGTCAGGACGGCAAGCGTCAGCCGGCCGGCTCGAACGAGGAACGTCGCGGCGACTCGCCGACAGCCGAGAAGCCGGCCTCCTATGAAGAGAAAGTCCTGTTCCGCGATCCCTATGCGACGCTCTCCGAGATCGCGAACAGCGCGAACCAGTCCACGGGACAGCGGCGCGCCGGCGCGCTGACGTCCGCCGAAGAGGATGGTCTCAAGGGCGGCGACGCCTACCGCGATCCCTTCGATCCCGGCTATTGGAAGCTGGCGCCGCAAGCATCCAAGGATGCCGATCGCATGATCGAGAGCGAGCCCAAGCCGAATGCCTCCGCGCGCGACGGCGCCTCAGGCACAAATCAGGGCGAGCCGCAGGCCCGTCGTGCCAAGGCGGACGATGCCGGCGGAAGCCTGGCGCCGAACGCGGATGCGTCGTCCGCAAACCTGTCGCCGCTATTGCCGCCGGGGCCCGCGCCGGCGCAAGCCCCGCGCGAGGGCAGCGCGCAAGCGAGCGTTCAAGCCAACGCCGCCGCGCAGGCGCGTCCCAACGATACGGCGAAGGAGTCTGAGCCGCGCGATGCGGCGCAAACCCAGCAGCCGACCGTGAAGCAGCTTCAGGCCGCGATCGCGGACGCGCTATCTGACATCAAGGCGGGCGCCGGGCCGGCGGCCGAGGTGCGTCAGGTCGAGGAGGGCCTCCTGATCAGCCTGACCGACGATGCGAGCTTCGGCATGTTTGCGGTCGGCTCGGCCGAGCCGCGGCCCGAGTTGATCCGCGTGATCGACAAGATCGGGCCGTTGCTGACGAAACGCCAGGGCATGATCATCGTCCGCGGCCATACCGACAATCGGCCGTATCGTTCTGAGACTTACGACAATTGGCGGCTGTCGACCGCCCGCGCGCAGATGGCCTATTACATGCTGGTTCGCTCCGGTGTCGACGCGCAGCGGATCGAGCATGTCGAAGGCTATGCCGACCGCCGGCCGAAGCTTCCGAACGATCCGGCGGCTGCTCAGAACCGCCGAATCGAGATCCTGATCCGTGAGAGGCGCCCTTGATCAGGCCGCTCCTCTGCGCCGTCCTGCTGCTCCTGCCGTTCACGGCAGCGAACGCGCTCGCACAACCCGCGCGCCAGTCGGGCGAGCCCTATGAGCTCGTCCGCGCGTTGCAGGCCGTGCAGGATGGCATCGCCAACGGTGACACCGCCGCGCATGGCAGCCACGTCGCGCTGATCCGGCAGATCGGAGAGAAGTTTCTCGCCGCCGATCCGGACGTGTGGAGCAATGCGCAGAACAGCCAGGCTGCAGTCATCTACCTGCTCAGCGGCGGCGCGCCGCAAATCGTCCGCAAGCTGCCGCGCGACAAGATGAACGTCGACGAGCGGCTGTTCAACGGCGCGCTCGCCTATGTCGAGGGCCGTCAGGAGGAGGCGCGGGAGCTGCTCAAGGACGTCAAGCCGCGGACGTTGTCCTCCGGCCTCGGCGGACAGGTCGCGCTGGTCCAGGGCGCGTTGTTCGCGCGTTCCGAGGCATCGCTGGCGATCGAGCGTCTGGACGACGCGCGCCTGCTCCTGCCCGGTACGCTGGTGGAGGAGGCGGCGTTGCGGCGCGAGATCCTGCTGGTGGGGCAGGCGGAGGATTTCGACAAGTTCGAGTTCCTGGCGCTGGCCTATATCCGCCATTACCGCAACTCGATCTATGCTGGCGATTTCTGGCAGCGCTTTTCCTCGGGCCTGACGCAATCGAGTCTGGCGCTCGACGATCGCCGCTTCGCGCGGATCGCAGCGCTGCTCGAGCAGATTGATCGCGCGAGCCGCCTCAAGCTCTATCTCGTGATCGCGCGCGCGGCGATGGTGCGCGGGCAGATGGCCGTGACGCGGCTTGCCGGCGAGCGGGCGCTGACGCTCAGCGCCGACGCCTCGGCGGATCGCGAGCGGGCGCATTTCTTCCGCGGCGCCGCGCGAGCGCTCACCGACGAATATGACGGCGGTCTTGCCGAGCTGAAGGCAGTCGACCGGTCGAAGCTGCCCGAGCGCGACGTGCCCCTTATGAATGCCACGGTGCAGCTCGCGCTCGATGTTCGCAAGCCGTTTCCGGGCGGATCCGCCGTCTCGGCCGACAAGCCTCCGGCAACGCCGGCGCGTCTCGATCTGGCGTCATCGACCGTGACGCTCGCGCGCGCGCAGAAGCAGCTCGGCGAACTCGAACTCCTTACCAGGGACCGCCGCCCATGACCAAGCTCAGTGGAACCTCCGGACAGCTCTTCTCGGGTCTCGCCGAGAGCCTCAACATCCGCGGCACGTCGCGTTCGGCAAAGAGCGCCGGGGCCAAGTCGCAGGCTGGCTCGTCGTTCAACGATCTGCTCCACACCGTCTCGAACCTCGCCAAGCAGGCACTCAACGATGAGGGCAGCGATACGACCGCGAAGGCCGGAGCGCTGCGCACGCGTCTGGCGCACCCCGCAGGCAAGGACAAGTCGAAGGACGAGACGGACGAGCGCACCGAGGCGACCGACGTGCTCAAGGCTGGCGACCAGACGACCGCCAAATCGTGGGAGACGCAAAGTCCGGTCGGCCATGATCCGAAGCCGGACGTTTCAAACCGCCCGAACGCTCCCGCGATCGTGGGACAGGATCTCGTTGCCGCATCGGCCGCGAAGCCGCAAATGCCGTCGCAGTCGGGCGACAGGAAAGACGTGCCCGCGCGCGACGAGCGCTCATCCGGGACGAGGCGTGAGGTTGCAACGACAGCGGATTCCGTGCCGTCTGCTGCCGTTCCGACCGGCGCGCGTGCACAAGGCGATGCATCGCAAGCCGCGGCCGCACAGCCAGGCAGCGAGGCTTCCGCCAAAGCCATGCCCGCGACCTCAGGCTTCGAGGCGGTCACGGCCAATGTCGAACGCGCCGCCAAGGTCTCGACGCGCGACGCGTTGCCCGAGACGACCAAGGTCACCGTGGTCCAGCAGGAGACCCATCTGCCCCCGGCGCAGTTCAACGCCCCGCAACAGGTCGCCAATGCGGTCGTCGCCGAGCTGAAGGACTCCGCAGCCCCGGCGGTGTCGGCAGCGCCCGATCTCGCAGCATCCCAGACCAATGCGCCGGATCAGCCGCTCAAGATCCTGACCATCAATCTCGAGCCGCCGGCGCTCGGCAACGTCACCGTGCGCCTTCGTCTCGTCGGCACCGAAGTGTCCGTCCACCTTGCGGCCGCGCGCAAGGACACGAGCCAGATGCTGGATCAGCAGCGCGACCAGATCCGCGATCTCATGCAGACGGCGGGTTATGTCGCCGACGTCGCGCCCGTGCAGCACGGCTCGCTGGATGGATTCCAGAGCGGTTCCGGCCAGTCGCAGCCGCAGCTCTCGGGCCAGCAACAGCCCTCGTCGCAGTCGCAAGGTGCGTTCGGTGGCGCAGGCACGTCGTCGGGGCAATCCGATGGCGGCGCGAAACAGGCCCGCCAGGAACGCCAGCCCCAGGAGACGCGTCATGACCAGGACGTGGGTCAGCCGAATCGTCGCGGCCCTGTTTATCTGTAATGCGGGCGCCGCGGACGCGGCCACCGACGTCGCGCGCCCCTGCGAACGCGAGATGGCGCGCGCGGCCCAGCAGCATGGGATTCCGCTCGGCATTCTCTATGCAGTCGGTCTCACCGAGACCGGCCGCCGCGGCGCGCTTCATCCTTACGCCCTCGGCGCCGACGGCCAGACCGTGTTCGCCAGGGACATGGATGATGCGATCGCAAATTTCCAGGCCATGCGCGGCAAGGGCATCAAGCTGATCGATCTCGGCTGCATGCAGATCAATCACTACTATCACGGCGACAAGTTCGCCTCGGTGCGCGCGATGTTCGATCCCGCCAAGAACGTCGAGTATGCCGCGCGCTTCCTGAAAGAGCTGAAGCAGCGCGAGGGCAGCTGGACCATGGCGGTGGCTCGCTACAATGCCGGCCCCAACAACCAGCCGGCGCAGAAGCGCTATGTCTGTCACATCGTGGCTCACCTCGTGTCGAGCGGCTTCGGCGCCTGGACCGACAAGGCGCGCTCGTTCTGTCAGCCGAAAACGACATGACGACGTGAAGTTGTGCATGGTTCCGAACCATCAGCCCCGCGCAAGCAAGATCCCCCATTGTAACTGCAACCTACCAAAGGAGCCCACTTCATGAGCCTGTATGGTGTTATGCGCACCGGCGTTTCCGGTATGAGCGCGCAGTCCAACAAGCTGTCGACGGTTTCGGACAACATCGCGAACGTCAACACCACCGGTTACAAGCGGGCTTCGACCGAATTCTCCTCGCTGATCCTGAAGAGCGGCTCCGGCAATTACGACTCCGGCGCCGTCGAGACGACCGTCCGTTACGCCATCAGCGACGCCGGACATACCCAGTTCACGACGTCGTCCACCGACCTTGCCGTGCAGGGCAACGGCTTCTTCGTGGTCTCGAACGCCACCAACACGCAGCAATATTTGACGCGCGCCGGCTCCTTCGTGCCGGACGCTCAGGGCAACCTCGTCAACGCGGCCGGCTACTACCTTCTGGGCCAGCCCGGTAAAGTGACCAATTTTTCGCAGAACAGCCTGGCTGGAATGCAGATCGTGAACATCGCCCAGGTCTCGCAGGTGCCGGTGCCGTCGACTGCGGGCACCCTGACGACCGGCAATCTCGATCCGAAGGCGGCTGTCATTGCTGGTCCGCCCGGTCCGGCGTCATATTCGTCGAAAAGCTCGATCGTCGCCTACAACAATATCGGTCAGGCCGTTACGCTCGACGTCTATATGTCCCACACCGCGACGGCGGCCGGCTCGGATACCTGGCAGGTTCAGGTCTACAATTCCGCGACGGGCACCTCGCTCGCCGCCGCCACCACTTTCACCTTCGACACCACCGCGACCGGAAAGGGCGCGCTGGCCGCGGCGAGCCCGACGGGCCTTACGTTCACGGTCCCGGGCGGCGCGGCGATGACCATGGACCTGGCGAACATGACGCAGGTTGGAGCCGACTTCAGCTTCAAGGCCACCGTCAACGGCAGCGTCCCCGCGGCGATCGACAAGGTCGATGTCGACGAGGCGGGCCACGTGACGGCGATCCTCAAGAACGGGCAGCAGCTGACGCTCTACACGATCATGCTCGCCGACGTCGCGAGCCCCGACAATCTGACGCCCGAGCCGGGCAACGTCTATTCGACCAACATGAATTCCGGCAATGCGCAGGCCGGGAATGCCGGCACCGGCGGGCTCGGCACGGTCCAGTCCGGTGCGCTGGAGGACTCCAACGTCGATCTCGCGGACGAGCTCACCGGGATGATCGAGGCGCAGCGCGGCTTCACCGCCAACTCGAAATCGTTCCAGACGGGCGCCGACCTGCTCGACGTCGTCGTCAACCTGAAGCGCTGAATTCTCCAGCGCTCACCCCCGGCAAGAGCAGATCATGTCCCTTACCGCCGCCCTCGACTCCGCTCGCGCCTCGCTCATGGCGTCGGGCATCCAGTCGTCGACGATCTCGCGCAACATCGCCGGTGCCAGCGCCACCGGCTATTCGCGCAAGATCGCCGTGCTGGACAACCTACCCGGCACCGGCGTCTATGTCGCGGCGATCCAGCGCGCGGCCAGTTCGGGCCTTTATTCGAACGTGCTGACCGCGACCTCGTCGTCGGCCAAGCAGAACGTGATCTATGACGGCCTGCAGAAGATCGCGGCCGCGACGGTGGACGATCCCGAGCTCGAGCAGTCACCGACCGCCCAGCTCAACAAGCTGAAGCAGGCGCTGCAGCAATTCGCCAACTCCACCGACAATGCGACCCTGGCGCAGGCCGCCGTGACGTCCGCCAAGGACATGGTGACCGGGCTCAACCAGGCCACAAGGACGGTGCAGTCGGTCCGCGAGGGGGCCGACGCCGACATGGCGAATTCGGTCGCCAACATCAACCAGCTGCTGTCCCAGTTCCAGACCGTCAACACCGCCATCGTGAAGGGTACGATCTCCGGCGACGACGTCACCGACTATCTCGACCAGCGCGACAGCATCGTCTCCAGGCTGTCGCAGGAGGTCGGCGTCTCGATGTCGATCCGGACCAATGGAGATGCCGCGCTCTATACCGACAGCGGCGTCGTGCTGTTCGACAAGACGGCGCGGGCCGTGAGCTTTGCGCCGACCAACGCCTATACCGCCGGCACCACGGGCAATGCCGTCTTCATCGACGGCGTTCCCGTGACCGGTGCCAATTCCGTCATGCCGCTCAAGTCCGGCAAGCTCGCCGGCCTGGCCCAGCTGCGCGACAAGGACACGGTCACGTATCAGAGCCAGCTCGACGAAATCGCGCGCGGCCTGATCGAGGCCTTCAAGGAAAGCGACCAGTCGGCTGTCCCGACGCTGGCGGACCGGCCCGGCCTGTTCACTTATCCCGGCGCGCCCGCGATGCCCGCGAGCGCCACGATCTCGGTGGGCCTCGCCGGGAGGATCTCGGTTGCCGCTTCGGTCGATCCGGCCGTGGGCGGAAACCCGAACCTGCTGCGCGACGGCGCGATCAGCGGCGTTGCCGCCTATAATTACAACACGACCGGCAATGCCGGCTTCTCGGCGCGGTTGCAGCAGCTCATCAACAAGATGGAAGCGCCGCAGCCGTTCGATGCCACGGCCCAGGGCAAGCCGAGCGGCAGCGTGATCGAGTTCGCGTCTTCCTCGGCGAGCTGGATCGAAAGCCAGCGCAAGACCGCCGACGACAACGTCCAGTATCAGAATACGCTGCTCGACCGCAGCACTGCGGCGCTGTCCAACGTCAGCGGCGTCAATATGGACGACGAGATGGCGTTGATGCTCCAGGTCGAGCGCACCTATTCGGCGTCGTCGAAGATCATTTCCACCGTCGATGAGATGCTGCAGAGCCTGCTGGCTGCCGTGGGGAATTAAGTCATGATGAGCGCGAACTACATCTCGACCCTGATGCTGTCTTCATCGTTGAGGTCGTCGATCACGAACAACCAGAGCGCGCTGACCAAGGCCTCGAAGGAGGCGACCACCGGGCGTTTCGCCGATGTCGGCCTCGAGCTCGGCACGGGAACGGGCCGTGACGTGGCGCTGCGCGCCGATTTCAACTTCGCCGATCAGCTCGTCGACACCAACGAGCTGGTTTCGGGGCGCCTCGACGTGACCCAGAACCGGATCACGCAGCTCGGCAAGACCGCGTCGGAATTCCTCAAGAACCTGATCGCGGCCCGCGACGCCGACAGCGGCGCGAAGATCATCCTGCCGAGCGCGTCAGCGAACCTTCAGGACGTCATCGGCGCGCTCAACGTCTCCTACAACGGGTCGTATCTGTTCGGCGGAATCGATACGCAGACCGTGCCCATCACGAACTACGCGGCCGGCTCGGCCAGCAAGAACCAGGTCGATGCGGACTTCCTGGCGACGTTCGGCTTCTCGCAGGCTGCGGCCGGTGTCAGCACCATCACGCCGGCGCAGATGCAGAATTTCCTCGACAACACCCTCGACCCCGAGTTCGCGAGCCCGGCCTGGAACGCCAATTGGTCGTCGGCCACGGACCAGACGCTGTCGAGCCGTATCTCCACGACCGAGGTCGTCGACAGCTCGGTCAGCGCCAACCAGCCCGGCTTCCGCAAGCTGGCCGAGGCCTACACCATGCTCACTGATCTCGGGAACACGAGCCTGAGCAAGGACACGTTTCAGGTCGTCGTCGACAAGGCCATCAGTCTGGTCAGCGGCGCGATCAACGATCTCGCCGTGCTCGGCGGTACCGTCGGCTCGATCCAGCAGCGGGTCACCGGCGCGACCGAGAAGCTGAAGATCCAGAAGGACATCCTCAACGACCAGATCGTCAAGCTGGAGGCGGTCGACCCGACCGAGGCCTCGGTCCGCGTCAACACCCTGCAGACCCAGATCAAGACGGCGCTCGCGCTGACCTCGCAGCTCCAGCAGATCAGCCTCATCAACTATCTCTAGAGCCGAGGCTCGCAACCTCGTCTTGTTAACCGGTCTCTTGCGCAGAGTGATGCTGATGACGTTTGAAGCCTATGAATCGGTCGTCGACGAGAGCGGCTACGAGGCGCGGGGCCGCGAGCGGCAGGCGCTCAGCCTCGGCATCGACCGGCTCGAGCGGATTCAGCGAGGCGTGTTCCGCCTCGAGGATCTGGTCGAGAGCCTGCTCTATGTGCGGCGGCTATGGACGATCTTCATCGAGGATCTCTCGCATCCGGAGAACGGCCTCCCGGACAAGCTGCGCGCCGACATCATCTCGATCGGCCTGTGGGTCGTCAAGGAGGCCGATCGGCTTCGCGAGGAGAAGTCGAACGACGTGATGCAGCTCATCGAAATCAACCGCCTGATCCGAGACGCTCTTTGATGAAGATCTCATTGCGGGCGGGCGAACGGATCTACATCAACGGCGCGGTGCTGCGCGTGGACCGCAAGGTCTCCGTCGAGCTCGTCAACGACGTGATGTTCCTGCTCGAAGGGCAGGTCATGCAGGCCTCCGACGCCACCACGGCGCTGCGGCAGCTCTACTTCATCGTCCAGCTCATGCTGATGAACCCGACCGACATCCGCGACGCCGCGGCGCTCTACGCACAGCATCACGCGGCCCTGTGCGCCGTGTGCGAGAGCCGCGAGATGCTGGACGGACTGGGCGCGGTCGACGAGCTGGTCGAGGCGACCCGCTACTTCGAGGCGCTCAAGCGGATCCGGGCTCTGTTCCCGGTGGAGCAGGCCATCCTGGCCGGCGCCATCACCGAGTCCCCATTCCAGGCTGCCTGACAGCGGAGAGCTACATGAACGTCAACAGCGCGACCGACAGCACGAGCAAGTCGTCCAGTTCGACCGGCTCCACCAATTCGACCTCGAGCAACAGCGTCGACTACAACACGTTTCTTCAGCTTCTCGTCGCCGAGATGAAGAACCAGGATCCGACCAATCCGATGGATACCTCGCAATATATGAGCCAGTTCGCACAGCTCTCGACGGTCGAGCAGGCCATGCAGACCAATTCGAAGCTGGATGCGCTGCTGTCCTCGCAGTCGTTGTCGCAGGCCAACGGCCTGATCGGCAAGACCGTCAGCTTCACCGACGCCACCGGCGCCAGCTTCAGCGGCAAGGTCGTCTCGGTCTCCATCAACGCCGACGGCTCCATCGCGACCCTCGAGAACGGCACCAAGGTCGCGGTCGGGCCGGGACTCACGATCAGCCAGTCATGAACGAACGCGACGCTCTCGACATCGTCCAGGCTGCAATCTGGACCATCATCGTCGCCTCCGGGCCCGCGGTCGGCGCGGCCATGCTGGTCGGCACCATCATTGCGCTGATCCAGGCCCTGACCCAGATCCAGGAGGTGACGCTGACCTTCGTTCCGAAGATCATCGTCATTCTCCTGGTCGTTGCCGTCTCCGGCTCCTTCATCGGAGCACACCTCTCCACCTTCACAGAGATGGTCTATTCGCGGATCGAGCGCGGCTTCTGATCCGCGCCGGCGATCTGCCACCATCCCCGCGTAAGCTTTGCCGGGCAGATTAGGGGTGGACCCTCTGCCGGTGACCCATGGCCGATACGTTAGCTGCTAGCCTGCCGACCCCACGACGATTGGGGGCCGACGCCTTTTTCGCCGGCGGTATCGTGGCCATGCTCACGATCCTGTTCCTGCCGATCCCGCCGATCCTGATCGATCTCGGCCTTGCGTTCTCGATCGCGCTGTCGGCGCTGATCCTGATGGTCGCGCTGTGGATCCAGCGACCGCTCGATTTCTCGGCCTTCCCGACCGTGCTGCTGATCGCGACCATCCTGCGGCTGGCGCTGAACGTCGCGACCACCCGCCTGATCCTGTCGCGCGGCGGGGAGGGCGAGCAGGCCGCCGGCCACGTCGTCGCAGGCTTCTCCAAGTTCGTCATGGGCGGCGACTTCGTCATCGGCCTGATCATCTTCGCCATCCTGGTCACGGTGAATTTCGTCGTGATCACCAAGGGTGCGACGCGTATCGCCGAAGTCGGCGCCCGTTTCACCCTCGACGCCATCCCCGGCAAGCAGATGGCGATCGACGCCGATCTGTCGGCGGGCCTGATCGACGACAAGGAAGCCCAGCGCCGGCGCCGCGAGCTCGAAGAAGAGAGCGCGTTCTTCGGTGCCATGGACGGTGCCTCGAAATTCGTTCGAGGCGATGCCATCGCCGGCCTGATCATCACCGCGATCAACATTTTCGGCGGCATCATCATCGGCGTCACCCATCACGGCCTGACGCTGTCGCGCGCCGCCGACGTCTACACGAAGCTCTCCGTCGGCGACGGTCTGGTGTCGCAGATGCCGGCGCTCATCGTGTCGCTGTCGGCCGGCCTCCTGGTCTCCAAGGGCGGCACGAGAGGATCGGCCGAGCAGGCCGTGCTGCGCCAGCTCGGCGGCTATCCCCGCGCGGTCTCGGCCGCCGCCCTGATGATGTTCGTGCTCGCCTTGATGCCGGGGCTGCCGTTGGCGCCCTTCGTGCTGCTCGGCGGCGTTATGGCCTTCGTCGGCTACTCGCTGCCGAAGCAGCAGGCGGCCTTGAAGCAGAAGGAGGACGCGCGCAAGGCCGACGAGCGCGCCCAGGCCGAGGCCAAGGAATCCGTCAAGGACCAGCTCAAGACCGCCGAGATCGAGCTGGCGCTCGGCGGCCATCTTTCGGTCCATCTGCTGGGCTCGCGCACCGAGCTGGCCCACCGCGTGGCCAAGATCCGCAAGAAGTTCGCCAAGCAGTACGGCTTCGTCATTCCCGAGATCAAGCTCAGCGACAATCTGTCGATCGACCCCAAGGGCTACCAGATCCGGATCCACGACACCCGCGTCGCCCATGGCGAGCTCAGGCTCGGCGAGGTGCTGGTGCTGGTCGACAAGGACGGCAAGCCCGACGTGCCCGGCGAAGAGGTGGTCGAACCCGCTTTCGGCATGAAGGCGCTGTGGGTGACGGAAGCCTTCACGGACGAAGTCAAGCGGCAGGGCTGCAAGCCGGTCGACAATCTGTCGGTGCTGCTCACGCATTTGAGCGAGGTGATCCGGGCGAACCTCGCCCAGCTCTTGTCCTACAAGGACATGCGCGCGCTGCTCGACCGGCTCGATCCCGAGTACAAGCGCCTCGTCGAGGATCTCTGCCCGTCGCAGATCTCCTATTCCGGCCTGCTGGCGATCCTGAAGATCCTGCTGGCCGAGCGCGTCTCCATCCGCAATCTTCACCTCATCCTCGAGGCGATCGCCGAGATCGCACCTCATGTGCGGCGCTCCGAGCAGGTCGCAGAGCACGTGCGGACCCGGCTTGCCCAGCAGATCTGTGGCGATCTCTCCGACAACGGCGTGCTCAACGTCGTCCGGCTCGGCAACCGTTGGGACCTGGCGTTCCACCAGAGCCTGAAGCGCGACGCCAAGGGCGACGTTGTCGAGTTCGACGCCGATCCGCGCCTGATCGAGCAGTTCGCGACCGAGGCCAGCGCCGCGATCCGCAAGTTCACCGAGAACGGCACCAGCGTCGTGCTGGCGGTGACGCCGGAAGCCCGGCCCTATGTCCGGATGATCCTGGAGCGGGTGTTCCCGACCTTGCCGATCCTGTCGCATGTCGAAGTCGCGCGCAGCGCCGAGATCAGGGCGCTCGGAGCGGTGTCGTGATCAGCGGCCTTGCCGACAGCGTGCTGGTGACGTTCATCGTGTTCTGCCGCATCGGCGCCTGCCTGATGCTGGTGCCCGGCTTTTCCAGCGTCAACGTTCCGGCCCAGGTCCGCCTGTTCGTCGCGCTCGTCACGACCTTCGCGCTGACGCCGATCCTGATCGCGGTGCTGAAGCCGCTCACGGACAACGCCGCGCCGCTGACGCTGGCGCTCCTGATCTGCTCCGAGCTCGTGGTCGGCAGCGTCATCGGGCTCGGCGGGCGGGTGTTCTTCCTCGCGCTCCAGACCATGGCGACCGTGATGGCGAGCGCGATCGGGCTCAGCAACATCCCGGGAACGCCGGTTGCCGACAGCGATCCGGCGCCGGCGCTGGTGCCGCTGATCATGGTGTCGGTCACCACGCTGTTCTTCATGACCGACCAGCATTGGCAGGTCCTGCGCGGGCTGATGAATTCCTACGACGTCTGGCGTCCCGGCGACAGGCTCGGCGGCGGCATGGCGCTCGACCTGCTCGTCGGCCGCCTGTCGGAAGCATTTGTGCTGACGCTGCGGATCGCCAGCCCGTTCATCGTCTATTCGGTGATCGTCAACCTGGCGGTCAGCCTGATCAACAAGCTGACGCCGGCGATTCCGGTCTATTTCATCTCCGTGCCCTTCGTGCTGTTCGGCGGCTTCCTGCTGCTCTACCTCACGAGCGACGAGCTGCTGACGCAATTCATGCTCGGCCTCTCGTCCTGGCTGGCGGAGTGATGCTGTGATGACGTCGCGCGCGGACAAGCTCGGCCGGATGGTTTCGCTGGTGAAGCTCCAGCTCCGGCTGTCCGAATGGCAGCTCGCGCAGCTGCGGCAGCAGGAGAGAAGCCTGCGGGACGAGCAGGAATGGCTGGTGGGAGCCCTGAATGAAGGGAAGCCGCCGGCGGGATCGTCGAGCGATTCGATCGCGCGGCGCTTGAACAGGACGAGCGTCGGTGCGCGCGCGATCCAGACGCAGGCCGCGCAGCAGCTCGACCAGGTCCGCGCCGAGAGCCGCCGCGTGAAGCAGCTCGAGCAGGTCGCGAAGGCGGCGCTGGCCGACGAGCTCCGTGACGCCGAGAAGCGCTCGCTCGAGGAGATGACGGGAATAAGCCCAGCCGTGCGCGCGTGGACGCCACGGCCAGCCAATCGGAACAAGCCATGATCGTGACCGCGACGCCCGACCTCGTTCTCGACGTCCTCGAGGCCGCCGATCCCGTGACCCAGCGCGCGGCGACCGCGAAACTCGATGCGCTGAAGTCCTCCGATGCCGACTTCGCCGCCACGATGGACGCGGAGGCCGGCAAGGCGGCTGCCGAGCAGACCGCGACGAAGGTTTCCGAGGCGCAGTCGGATGTGGTGAACGGGGCGCCGGTGCGGATGATCAAGGCGCCGGCATCCGGCGAGGTGTACCGGAAGTTCGAAGCTTTCATCCTCCAGACCTTCGTCGAGACGATGCTGCCGAAGGAATCCGAGCAGGTCTTTGGCAAGGGCACGGCCGGCGGCGTCTGGAAGTCGATGCTGGCGGAGCAACTCGGCAGCCAGCTGGCTAAGGGCAACGGCATTGGCATCGCCAAGCAGCTGGCCGCCGCCAATCCAGCGGGGCCGAACGGTGCCGGCAAGGCCGGATGAAGATCCGCGAACGGGTGACAGAAGTTGAAGGGTGAATTTCCTATGCAGGCACAAGACAGCGCGGCGGCCATGGTGATCGAGCAGCCGGTCGTGGATACCGGGGTGATGACGACGGAAGCAGCAGAAGCCGATGCGCTGCTGCCGGTGCTGCTGCCGATCATGAGCGGCGAGGCCGTGGTCGACGGCGCGGATGCGGCGAGATCGGATGAAGTGCGCGGCCTGCTGGCAGCGATCCGCCGGCTCGAGAGCATCGTCGAGGAGGAGACGGTCGCGCTCACGACGCGTCAGAAGATCGATTTCGACGACTTCAGCGCGCGGAAGAGCCGGAGCATGCTCGAATTCGTCCGCCTGATGCGGGCGCGGATGCATCTCGGCGGCGACGTCGAGGTCACCGAGGAAATTCGGCGGCTGCGCGAGAAGCTCGAGCGGAATCGCTCGATCCTCGAAATGCACTACGACGCGGTGCGCGAGGTCGCGGGCATCATCGTCAAGGCGATCAAGGAGGCCGAGTCGGACGGCACCTATACCGGCCGCGCAGCACAGGACGGAAAATGATCAGACTGGTGCTGGCCGGGCTCTGGGTATGCATCCTCACCGCGGGCACGAGCTATGGCGTGGCCTATTGGAAGGAGAACGGCAGCCTGCTGCCGGCGAAGGACGAATATCTCGACGGCCTGCAATACCAGAAGACCCGGGCATTGAGCGTGCCCATGGTCGAGAACGGCAATGTGCAGGGCTATATCGTCGCGCGCTTCGTCTACACCGTGGAGGCGCGGACGATGCACCAGCTCAACGTTCCGCCGGAGCCGTTCGTCGTCGACGAGGCCTTTCGCAGGATCTATGCCGACGACCGTCTCGACTTCAGGAAGCTCGCCCGCTACGACCTCTCCATCCTGACGGCCGCCATCAAGCAGCGCGTCAACGAGCGGATGCAGGCTGACGTCGTCCAGGACGTCCTGGTCGAGGATTTCAATTACGTCTCCAAGGAAGAATTTCAGCAGAAGCCGTAGAACGTGATGCAGGGGCTATCGCATTTGGCGCTTTGCGCGAGCTGAGCGCGCGCCTCGTCCTTCGAGATGACCGCTTCGCGGTCTCCTCAGGATGAGGCTAAGCGGGCATCGACACTCGTCAAAACTGGCGCAACGCTCTCGGTCCTCATCCTGAGGGCCCGCCAACGGCGGGCGTCTCGAAGGATGGCCACAGGCGAAATCGCGCCCATATGCGATTGCCCTGCTCACCAGGGGTAGGGGAACGCAGCTCCATCGGGGCACTCGTAGGGCTCATCCCATCCGTCTCCCGCCCCGAACGTGCAACGGCCTCTGCGAAGCTGCTTCGCAGAGGCCGTTGTTGGTTTCGCCCGCAGGCTTGTGCCGTGTCAGTTGTTGACCGGATAGGCGGCCGGGACGGCATGCGCCCTGTTCAGGATGATGCCGACCTCGTCGAGCTCCCGCATCGGCACGTCGAGGGTCTCGCCGGCCGGGATGTCGAGGCGGTAGCCGACGTAACGCCGGGCCACGATCGCATCGAAGCCGAGGCGGTCGCGGAGCTTCTTGCGCAGCTTGCTGACGTGGCTCTCGATCACGCTCTCGTCGAAGGTGGACTCGAAGATGCCGTAGACCGCGTTGAAGATCTGCGTCTTGGTGATCCACTTGCCGTGATTGCTGACCATATACTCGAGAATGCGCAGTTCGCGGCGGGGCAGGGTGAGGGCGTGGCCCGCGATCTCGGGGTCACGGCCGTTGAAGAAGACCTGGATCCTGCTCTCGCAGGGCCTCGGCAGCTCGCCCACCCGGCGGCGCGCGATCGCGGCCGTTCGGGCCAGGATCTCGCGCAGGTGGATCGGCACGTGCACGACGTCGTCGACGCCCGACTCGAACAGCTCCAGCGTGTTCTTGAGCATCTTCTGGCCGCTCATGGCGATGATGGGAGCCGAGGAACGCTTGCGCATCGCCCGCGGCAGGCTTCCGCGGGCATCGCAATCCCCGAGGAGGAAGGCGTCCACCGCCGCCAGATCCGATTCACTGGCGGATTGCAGCCAGTCCCAGAATTCTCCGGAGGAGAAGCCGATCGACGATACGCCTTCGCGAACGAGCCCTCCGACATAGCTGTTCGCGACGCTCTCGCGATCATCAACGATAATATACATCAGTCTTTCGCCCCTGTTTCGCACCTGTCGCGGCCGGTTGGTTGTTGTGATGCCCGGCTCGGCAACGATGCTGTTTGACGACATTCCTTCCCGCGAACCGTTGTTATGGTTTCGATATTCGCGGGCAGCCCTACGCATTCAGTGCCTGCGTCTCGCAGGCCTGTTACTTCAACTCGATACTGAACGCTTACTGCGTGAGGCCCGGCGGGTGTCTTACGGATCACCTCGCGGGGCGGATTGAGAAACGACCTAGAACAGTTGCGCCAAGTTGCTCATCGCGTCCGAACGCCACTGAATCTGTGTCGATCTCCTCGCCAACTGGCGAGAATCACTTGAGTAGGACCGTAACAATTGCCGATTTCCGATCAAGCGTGCGTAACAAAGCGATTGCTACGTGTGCTTGATGCTGTTGGTTTGTTTCGGGTTGTTTCTTGATATATTCAAACGCATCAGTTGATTTGGAAACTAAACTAGTTCTGCATCGTGATGGGTCTAAGGTTCCGCATCCCCGTACAATCACAGCTATTTTAGGTGGTGTGGGGGATGAGGCATACCGAGGGGTTTTCAACCCGGGATTGACTCTCATGGGAGTGTTTCCCCATGCGACAATTCGACTCACGTGTGGCGGCGAGACTCCAGCTTGGCGAAATCTTGGCGAGTGTGTGTCTTTCGAGTCGCACTCTCGCCACGTGCATGACGCGATTGACTCATGTGACGTCGCATCGCGCGCGATGGAAAAGTTTTCGATGCGCACGTTTCAGGCAAGCTTCGGCAAATAACGTCACCGTTCGACAGATCGAACCGAACGGAGCATTTTCACATGTTGTCCGATGGACAAGCTCGTCCCAACGCGACCGCTGATGTTTCCGCGACGACGAAGCCGACTCTCGAAGCACGCGATACGAAGGACGATATGGCGCGAGCGCCCAGGCCCGCTGCGGGCGCAAAGCGGGCATCGGCCGCGGCAAGCGATGAAGCTCTCGCGAAGGAGGCACTCGAGGGGCTGAAACGTATTCGCGCCAAGGCGCGTCTCGACAAGATGGCGATCCCCAAGCCCGCGCCGACAGTGATCAAGCCGGCCGTGATCGTCGCCAAGCCCGCGCCGCCCCGTCCGACATGGGTTGCGCCGCTCGCAACATTGGCGGTCGCCGCCATGTTGGTGGTCTGCGCCTGCACCGGCGTGATCGCCTATCTCACCACGCAGCCCGCCCAGAACAACGTTGCAGCCAATACGGAGATCAGGAATCTGCGCGAGACCGTCGCGCATCTGCGCAAGCAGGTGTCGGGCGTGTCGGAAAATCTCGACGGCCTGCGCACCGCGGTGGATCAATCGAGCAAGGCGACCAATGACCGTTTCGGCAGGTTCGCCGAGAATTTGGACCGTATCGAGCGGGTGAGTTCGTCCTCGACAGTGAAGCTCGACAAGCTCGCTCAAGCACAGGTTCAGACGCCGGCTCCGGCGCCGGCCATGGTGCAATCGCAGCCCTCGCCACAGCAAGGATCGATGCTGGCCTCGGCCGCAGCACCTGAGTTCACGGGCTCGGTGTCTCCGTCGGAGCGCGCGCCGGCGCCGCGGAAGGTGATCAAGGGCTGGTCGGTCCGCCAGGCCTATGAAGGCATTGCGATCCTGCAGGGTCCGAACGGCGTCATCGAGGCGGTGCTGGGACAGCAGGTGCCCGGCCTTGGCCGCATCGAGGAGATCAGGAGTGAGAACGGGCGCCTGGTGGTGGAGGCGAGCGGCGGTGTCATCTATTCGTCACGCAAGGCGACGCCCTGATCGAGGGCTGTCCTCTATTGGCGGTGATGCTCGAAGCTGGTGCATAGCAGATCGACCTCCGCTTCCGCGATCGGCGAGCGAAACAGGCGGCAGCTGAACTCGGCCGCTGCCTTGCTGTCGGTGGTGGTGCGCTCCTCGCGGAGGAAGATGCATCGCTTGCAGACGTCGGTGTGGTGCCGCTGCTCGGCCGCGTCCGACTGATCCAGCACGTGCCGGAACGTGTCGCGGAAACGGATCTTGACCTCGTCGTCGAGGACGGCAATCGCCTCGATGAGAACACTGACGGGGTCGCGTACCAGGAACTTCTTGCCCTGCTGCGTCACGCTCAGCATCACCGAGCGCTTGTCGGTGGCCGAGCGTTTTCGCTCGATGTAACCCAGCCGCTCGAGCTCCCCGATGATGAACGAGGCAGTGCCGCGCGTGGTGCCGACGTAACTTGCGAGCGCCGAAGGCGTCCGGGAAAAACGGTTGGCGCGGGAGAGGAAGCGCAGCGCCATCCACTCGCGGTCGCGCAAGCCGTGCTTGGTGCCTTCGAACCACAGGATTCGTGCGACTTGCTCCAACAGTTCAATCGATTCGCGAGCCAAATTCATTTCAATTCCAGATCGGATAAAGCTTTATTCAATTGAGCCTTGGGGTGCGCAATCTGTGTGGACGAGAATGAAGTCCTCGCGTGACCCTTGGTCCGTTGCCGGACGGCGGACCGCGCGTGGGGAAGAAGCTCTCGTTGCAGAGATGGAACTTCCGGCCGTGGAACTAGGGCGTCACAAAGAAAGTTCGAGTAAATCGCACGGCTCAAGTCCGCTGAAAATTTCAATCAAATGACGACGGCTCGCACGTGATTGACGGTGATGTGCCGATGCGCGAGCAACATGATGTGTCATTATTGCCGCTGCGGTGTCCATTTGTTGCGGGTGAGCGCGTCGAATGCGCGCACATGCGCATCAGCCGCGGCAATTGGCGGTGCGGGCAGCCGTGAGAGAACCGTCTTTTTCGGTTAATGGATGTTGCGATGCAGTGCAGCTAGACGGTTAAGTCCGGCGCACGAGCGATGGGAATGTCAGAGTGTCGTTTGGACTCGAAATAGTCAGCGCCATTCAACGTCGTGCAGCATTGGCAGCCACGGTCGCCTGGCACGGTCTGGCCTGAAAGCGCGCGTGCTCGCAGGCTGGTGATTTGCATCTCGCCGGCAACTATTGGCGAATGCGTCGCCCCCGGGGGCATCAGTACAGGCAGCAAGGGATAGACCGATGAGCTTCGAAACCACCATGACATCCGACGTCGTCGGGTTGACGAAAGCCGCCCCGGTTTCGCGCCGCGGATTCATGAGCGCCACCGCGGCCGTCGCCGCCGGCTACACGCTTGCGGCCGGGCCCGTGCGCGCCGAGGCGATCACGACCGACGCCAATGGTCTTCAGGTCGGTGACGCCAGGATCAAGGTCGGCTCCGAAGAGATGCCCGTCTATTTCGCCCGTCCTGCCGGCAATACCAAGGTGCCGGTGATCATCGTGGCGATGGAGATCTTCGGCTTGCACGAATACATCAAGGACGTGACGCGGCGCCTCGCCAAGCTTGGTGCGTTCGCAATCGCGCCTGACTATTACTTCCGCAAAGGCATCGATCTGACCAAGGTCGCCGAGGTCAAGGATCTGTTGCCGGTGGTCAATGCCAAGCCGGACGCGGAGCTCATGTCCGATCTCGACGCGACGGTGGCATGGGCAGGATCGCAGGGCGGTGACACGGTCAAGCTCGGCATCATCGGCTTCTGCCGGGGCGGTCGCACGGTCTGGGAATATGCCGCCCACAGCGGCGCGCTCAAGGCCGGCGTCGCCTTCTATGGCACCTTGGTCGACCCCGAAAATCCGCTGTTGCCGAAGAGCCCGATGCAGCTCGCCCCCGAGATGAAGGCGCCGGTGCTCGGCCTTTATGGTGGCGCCGATACCGGCATTCCCGTCGCCCAGGTCGAGCAGATGAAGGCCGCGCTCGAGCAGAGCAAGAAGACGGCCGAATTCAAGATCTACCCCGAAGCGCCGCACGGCTTCCATGCCGACTACCGCGGCAGTTACCGCAAGGACGCCGCGGAAGATGCCTGGAAGCAGGCGCAGGCCTGGTTCAAGAAGTACGGCGTGTTGAGCTGAGCGCTGGGTCAGAACAAAAGGGCGGCCCGATCGGCCGCCCTTTTTCGTTCAGTGCGCGCCGATCTCACTTCACCATCGCACCATAGACGATGTCCTGAACCTGCTCGCGATAATACTTTCTGAGCTCGCCCGGCGCAGCCGTTCCCACCACGACGACGAGACGCTCCTTCGGGTCGCAGAAGAATTGCGTTCCGTAGGCGCCGTTCCAGGTGAACTCGCCGGGATTGCCGGGGACCGACGACAGCCCTTCGCTGGTGCGAACCGCGACCGAAAGGCCGAAGCCGAAGCCGCCGCGATGCGGCTCGACATTGGCCACGTTGTTCTTGATCTCGGGGCCAAGATGGTTGGTCGTCATGTGATGCACGGTCTTCGGACCGAGGATGCGCTGGCCGTCGAGCTCGCCGCCGTTGAGCAGCATCTGCCCGAAGCGGGCGTAGTCGCCGACCGTCGCAAACGAGCAGGCGCCGCCGCAGTCGAACTTGGTCGGGGTGTCGAGCAGCTTGATCGCCTGCGGCTTGCCGGTCAGCGGATCGTTGGCAAACGGGCGGGCGAGGCGAGGGCGCTGCGCGTCGGTCGGATGGAAAGTCGCGTCCTTCATGCCGAGCGGCTGCCAGACATTGGCGGCGAGATACTCGCCGAGCTTCTGCTCGCTCACCTTCTCGACGACGGCGCCGAGCACGTCGATCGAAAAACCGTATTCGAACTCGGTCGAGGGCTGATGCGCCAGCGGCAGCTTGGTGATGCGGTCGATGAAGGCCTGGGTGTCGCCTTCGATCGCGGGCGCGACGCCGTCAGGATATTGCCGGGCCACCGGGCTCGAACTGTCTGGCCGGCCGCCATACATCAATCCGGAGGTGTGCCGGTAGAGATCGTGGATGAAGATCGGCGAGGCCTGCGGCTCCAGCTTGAGCGAACCGTTGGCCTCGGTCACGCCGACCTTCATGTCGGCAAAGCCGGGATAGTAATCGGACAGCTTGGCCTGGAGGGGCAGCCGACCCTGCTCCATCAGCGTCAGGCCCGCGACCGCGGCCATCGGCTTGGTCATCGAGGCCAGCGCGAAGATCGCATCGATCGGCATCGGCGTGCCCTTGTCCGGATCGAGCATGCCGTAAGCCTTGTAGTGCACGAGCTTGCCGTCGCGCGCGATGGCGACCACCGCGCCGGGGACGCGCTTGGCGGCGATCTCGCGAGCGAAGAAATTGTCGAGGCGCGCAAGGCCCTGACTGGAGAAGCCGACATCGTCGGGTTTGGCTTCGGGCAGCGGCGCGGCGATGGCCGTGCTGAATGTGATGACGGCAGCCGCCGCCGCGATCATGGCGATCGTCTTGTTCATTATGTCCTCCCGCACGAGCTCGTTGTGTGAGCGGCTCGTTGCACGCCTAGATCACGACTGCACCGGCGCGAAGTCAAGCGCGGGCAAAGCATGTCTGGGACGCGCCGGGACGCCGGAACCCTATCGTGCTTCGCCTGCATGCCACAGCGCATCGAGGCCGTGCCGATAGGTCGGGTGGACAAGCGTGACGCCGAGCTCGCGCTTTAGTCTCGCATTGGAGACGCGGGCGCTGCTGGCATAGAAGCTGCGCGCCATCGCCGACATCTCGGCGGTGGCAAACGCCTCTTCCGGCGGCGGCGCAACGCCCATCAGTTTCGCCGCATAGGCGATCACGTCCTGCGGCGGTGCCGGCTCGTCGTCGCAGACGTTCCAGGTCCCGCCGCCCCTGTGCTGAATCGCGGCCATGATCGCGCTCGCGATGTCGTCGACGTGGATGCGGTTGAAGACCTGGCCGGGCTTGATGATGCGACGCGCCGTTCCCGCTCGAAATGTCGCCAGCGCGTTGCGGCCGGGGCCGTAGATGCCCGCAAGCCGCAGGATCGCGGCATCGCCGTGCGCAATGTCCATCCAGGCCTGCTCGGCAGCAATCCGCATGCGGGCGCGGTCGAGCGTTGCCTGCGGCGGGGTACTCTCGTCGACCCAGCCGCCGCCGTGATCGCCGTAGACGCCGATGGTGGAGAGATAGACGATCTTGCGGCGGCCCGCCGCCAACACGTCGCCGAACGCCGTGATGGCGGGATCGCCGCCGCTACCGGGCGGGATCGACACCACAAGGACGTCGGCATCGCGGACCTGCTCGGTCGTCTCGCGTGCGAGGGGCTCGCCGGAGAAGGCGTGGACCTCGATGTCGGCAAGGCCGTTCCGCTGCGCGGGATCGCGCACGGTGCCGGCGATATGCGAGAAGCTGCCGCGATGTTTGCGGACGAAATGCCGGGCACTATAGCCGAGGCCAAGGATGAAGAGCCGCATGCGTCTCCCGTGCAGGTCGAAAGTTCCCGTCCGCGCCGTCGCGCGTCGTTTGCTCATAAGAGATTTTTGGGTCCGGCAAAAGATATTGCGATTTGTCTCGCCTTCTGCCTCGGGCGATGTTCGCCTGTCACAGGGAGGCATCGATCATGCAGGCAGAGGCGCTCGCTTTCGCCCCGGCGGATGCGCTGATCCGGCGCGCGGCCGCGCTGATCTTCGACGTCGACGGCACCCTGGCCGAGACGGAGGAACTGCATCGGCAGGCCTTCAACCATGCCTTCGCCCGCCACGGTCTCGACTGGCAGTGGGACCGCGCTCTCTATAAGGACCTGCTGCGGGTGACCGGCGGCAAGGAGCGCATGCGCGCTTACCACGAAAGATTAGGGATCAGCCCGTCATTGCCGGACGAGGCCATCGCCGCGCTTCACCACATCAAGACCGCGCACTATGCCGGGCTGATCGAGACCGGTTGCTGTCCCTTAAGGCCGGGCGTGACGGAGCTGCTCGCTGCGGCGAAGGCGCGCGGCCAGCGGCTGGCGATTGCGACCACGACCTCGCACGGCAACATCGATGCGCTGCTGTCGCAGGCGCTGGGGGCGAACTGGGCTGCCGAGTTCGACGCCATCGTCGCCGGTGACGATGTCAGGCACAAGAAACCGGCACCGGACGTCTATCTGGAAACGCTGGCGCGGCTGCAGCTCGGCGCGGCCGACTGCGTGGCAATAGAGGATTCCGCCAACGGGCTGATGGCGGCCTCACGCGCCGGCATTCCGGTTCTGATCACCCGCAGCATGTTCTTTGCGGATGATGATTTTTCCGCGGCGCGGGCCGTGCTGGATGACCTGTCGGAACTGGCCAAACTAGAAACTGAAAAACAACCCCATGCACAGTAGATCACGCTCGTGTGTCCGCCGCGTTCAGTGGACCCGGTGGCTCGTTCTATCGTCTTCAGCCTGCTCGACAATCTGCGCGATCGGGCTCGACTGATGGTGCACCAGGCGCCACTCGTCCCCGACGCGGCGAAAATGGTTCGCGGCGGCCAGGGCGGTGCCGTCGACGATCTCGATGCAGAGCACGCGGGCGCTATCGCCGTCGACGATGACCTGCGGCTCGGCGCAGACGATCTGCGGCCGCTCCGGGCTTTGCAGGATGTCGCGCCAGCTTCCGATCACCGTCGCGCGCCCGATGATGGCCGGCCAACCGGGATGGATGCAGGAGATCCCGTCGTCGTCCGCCCACATCCGTTCCATGCCGTCGAAGTCGCCGGTCGAAAACGCGGCGTAAAAGGCCGCGTTGGCGGCGATGATCTTGCTGTCCTTTGCCATCGCTCTCGGGTGGGGCAAGGACAGGCAAAAATCAAGCGCGACTTCCGTTCGACCTTGTGTCCGATTTAGACCGCAGTGCAGCATTGCCCGCTCAGTGGTCAGGCCGAGACGAGCGTCTCCACGGCCCGCCGCGCACCTTCCGTGTAAAGACGGCCGAGCGCCGTGGTCACGGCCTCGCGCAGGCGCGGATCAGCACCCAGCGGCCCGAACACCTTCTGAACCCCGAGCAGTGCAGGCGCGAGCCGCTCGGCAACAGGCCCCGCCTCGCGCGCCAGCGCGGCGAATTCGGCGGCAAGGGGATCGCGCACGTCGATGGTGCGACCCTGCTCGTCGAGGCCGCTGACATAGCGCATCCAGCCGGCCACCGCGAGCGCATGCGTTGCGATCGGCAGGCCCCTCGCGAGGCGATCCTGCATCGCGCCGAGCAGCCGCTGCGGCAGCTTCTGCGAGCCGTCCATCGCGATCTGCCAGGTGCGGTGATGCAACGCCGGATTGGCAAAGCGCTTCAGCAGCGAGGCGCGATAGGCAGCAAGGTCAGTGCCCGCAGGCATCGTCAGCGTCACCGCGGCCTCCTCCATCACCTGTGCGGCAAGCCGCGCGAAATGCGGATCCGGCATGGTGCCGGCGATGGTCTCGTAGCCTGCGAGATAGCCGAGATAAGCCAGCGCCGAATGGCTGGCGTTGAGCAGCCGCAGCTTCATCAACTCGAACGGCTTGACGTCGGCGACGAGCTCGACGCCCGCTGCAGCAAGGTCGGGCCGGCCCGCGGTGAAACGATCCTCGACCACCCATTGCGTGAACGGCTCGGTCATGACAGGCCAGGCATCGCGCATGCCGAGCGCGTTCGCGACCGCATCGCGGTCGGCATCATTCGTCTCCGGAACGATACGGTCGACCATGGTTGAGGGGAAAGCGGCATTGTCCACGATCCACTTGCCGAGTTCCCTGGAGCGGAGCGCGGCGAACTGCGTCACGATCCGCTGCACGGTGTGGCCGTTGGCGGCGAGATTGTCGCAGCACAGCACGGTGAACGGCGGGGCCCCCAGCGCGCGCCGCCGCGCCAGCGCAGCGACGATGAAGCCGGGCGCCGAGCGCGGCGCGTCGAAATTGTTGAGATCATGCACGATGTCAGGATGCCGCTCGTCGAGATCGCCGGTCTGCGGCGTGTGGCAATAGCCCTTCTCGGTGACCGTCAGCGAGACGATACGAATGGCGGGATCGACCATCCGCTCGACCAACGCTGCCGGGCTTTCGCGTGCGACGACGCTGTCGAGCAGCGCGCCGATGACGCGGTGCTCGGTGCCTTCGGCGGCGCGCACGGCAACGGTATAGAGATGATCCTGCGGGGCGAGGGCGTCGCGCGTATCCGGGCTGCGCAGGCTGGCGCCGACGATGCCCCAGGACGCGGCTCCTGCGGCAAGACAATCGTCGATGACGACGGCCTGATGCGCGCGATGAAACGCGCCGAGGCCGAGATGCACGATGCCGGGCGTGATGCGCGACCGGTCGTAGGCCGGGCGGCGGACAGCTGGCGGCAGCCGGCCGAGATTGGCGCGGCCAAGGCGCATTGAACCTGGGCGCATGGACGTCTCCCCTTTGCTTTGCCGCTGCTTGACATGGCGCCCGTATCAGGTCAATGCTCCGGTCAATTGGTAAGACCAATTTTCCAAAATTGGCGGGCCGCGGGCATTTCGAGTGCCCCGCGCGACCCTTTCGGGAGGACCAGCGTGCCGCTGGAAGCTGTGGAGGCGAGACGGCTTTATCGCCAGGTCGCCGATCAATTGCGAAGCCTGATCGACAGCGGCGAGTACGCGGTCGGCAGCCGCTTGCCGACCGAGCGCGAGCTCGCCGAGCAGCTTAGGGTGTCCCGGCCGACCGTGCGCGAAGCCTTGATTGCGCTCGAGGTCGAGGGCCGCCTGCGCATCCGCGTCGGCTCCGGCATCTATGTGATCGAGCCCGCCGCAATCGCCGCGCCCGCGGCCGCGTCCGTCATCGAGGGGCCGTTCGAGCTGCTGCGCGCCCGCGAATTCCTCGAAAGCGCCATCGCCGAACAGGCCGCGCGCGTCGCGACCAGGGACGACATCGCCCGCATCGACGCCTCGCTCATCGCGATGGAGAACGTCGAGCATCCCGGCGAGGCCTCGATGGTGCATGACCGCGCGTTTCACGTCGCGATCGCCGGCAGCCTCGGCAATGCCGTTCTGGTGCGCGTGGTCGGCGAGCTGTTCGACCAGCGCCTCAATCCCTATTTCGCGCAGCTCGCGCATTATTTCGAAAGCCCGGGCACCTGGCGTACCGCGCTCGACGAGCATCGCGCCGTGCGCGAGGCGATCGCGGCGCATGATCCGCAAGCCGCGCGCGATGCGATGCGCGCGCATCTGGCGCGGTCGCAGGAGCGCTTCGCGCAGAATTTCGGCGCCGAGAAAGCGGCGGGATCATCTTCGGGGCGGAGCCGCACCGTCCGATCCCCGGCGAAGCCGGCGGTGCCAAAGCGACCACCGAAGAAGCGGGCCAAGAGCGGCAGCGCGCGGCAGCGATGAGATTGTACGGCCCGCATCCGTGCCGGGGCGGGCGAACAAGAAGCAGACTTGAACGATGGAGGAAAAGTCGATGTTGAAGAAAATGACGATTGCAGCAGTGATGTCCGCCGCCACGCTATTGGCTGCCACCCAGGCCAGTGTGGCGCAGACCAAGCTCAAATGGGCCCATGTCTACGAGACCTCGGAGCCGTTCCACACCGCCTCGGTCTGGGCCGCGCAGGAGATCGGCAAGCGCACCAACGGGCGCTATGCGATCGACGTCTATCCGGCCTCTCAGCTCGGCAAGGAAGCCGACATCAACCAGGGCCTCTCGCTCGGCTCGGTCGACATCATCATCTCCGGCTCGAGCTTCGCGGCCAAGAGCTTCCCGCCGATCGGCGTGACCTATTATCCCTACACCTTCCGCGACGCCGATCATCTGCTCGCCTACACCAAGAGCGACATCTTCAAGGAGCTCGCCAAGGGCTATGAGGACAAGAGCGGCCACCACATCGTCGCGGTGACCTATTACGGCGTGCGCCAGACCTCGTCGAACAAGCCGATCAAGACCTGCGCCGACATGAAGGGCCTGAAGATGCGCGTGCCGGACGTGCCGGCCTATCTCGCGATGCCGCGCGCCTGCGGCGCCAACACTGCGCCGATCGCCTTCGCCGAAGTCTACCTCGCGCTCCAGAACGGCACCGTCGAGGCGCAGGAAAACCCGCTGACCACGATCGAGGCCAAGAAGTTCTACGAGGTACAGAAGCACATCGTGCTGACCGGCCACATCGTCGATCACCTCAACACGGTGGTTGCGGGCGCGCTGTGGAAGAAGCTCTCCGACGAGGACAAGAAGATCTTCACCGACGTCGCCCAGGAAGCCGCCGCCAAGGCGACCGCGGAGATCAAGCAGAACGAGGCCAAGTTGGTCGCCTTCTTCAAGGAGAAGGGCCTGAGCGTGACCGAGGTCGACAAGAACGAGTTCCGCGACACCGTGCTGAAGAACGTCGCGTTCGAGACCTTCGGCTATCGCAAGGCCGACTGGGAAAAGATCCAGGCGGTGAAGTGACGACGTAGTCGTCATCCCGGGGCGGTCCGTAGGACCGAACTACGGTGCGCAATTGCGCACCTGAGAATCTCGAGGTTCCGGGTTCGACGCGGACGCGTCGCCCCGGAACGACGATTTGGAGAGAGGTAACCCATGTCCACCGCCGAAATACACCGGCAGATCACCGCGGACGAGATCGCCCATACCTTCGAGGAGGAGGCGACGCCGAAGGTCGACCTCGGCATCTACGCGTTCGAGGACTGGGTGGCGCTCGCGATCTTCTGGGTGATGGCGCTCGCCGTCTTCCTCCAGTTCTTCACCCGCTACGTGCTCAACGACAGCTACGCCTGGACCGAGGAGATCGCGACCTATTGCCTGATCGGCGTCGTCTTCATCGGCGCCTCGATGTGCGTGCGGCTGTCTCGGCACATCCAGGTCGATCTCGTCTACCGCTATCTGCCACATCTCGTGGCGCGCGCTCTGTCGACGTTGATCGACCTGATCCGGATCGCCTTCTTCGGCTACGCCACCAAGCTGGTCTGGACTTACATCCAGATCATCGGCGACGAGCAGATGACGACGATCAATTTTCCCAAGAACTACGTCTATTACGCCGTGCTGCTCGGCTTCGTACTGATGTTCCTGCGCTCGGTGCAGGCGGCGCTGCAACACTGGCGGCAAGGCTACTCGGTCCTCGAACGACCCGGCGCCTACGACGGATCGGAGATTTGACATCATGCTGCTGCTGCTCGGAGGCTTTCTCATCCTGATGCTGCTCGGCGTTCCCGTGGCGATCGCCATGGCCGCGTCGTCGCTGCTCTACATCCTGGTCAGCGGCGTGACGCCCGACGTCACGCTGGCTCAGCGCATGATCGCCGGCGTCGAGAGCTTTCCGCTGCTCGCGGTGCCGTTCTTCATCCTGGCCGGCAACCTCATGAACATCGCCGGCGTCACCGGCCGCATCTACAAATTCGCCGTCGCCCTGGTCGGCTGGATGCGCGGCGGCCTCGGCCACGTCAACATCATCGGCTCGGTGATCTTCTCCGGCATGTCCGGGACCGCGATCGCGGACGCCGCCGGTCTCGGCACCATCGAGATCAAGGCGATGAAGGATCACGGCTATTCCACCGAGTTCTCGGTCGGCGTCACCGCGGCCTCGGCGACGCTCGGCCCGATCATCCCGCCGTCGCTGCCCTTCGTGATCTACGGCATGATGGCCAACGTCTCGATCGGCGCGCTGTTCTTGGGCGGCGTCATCCCGGGCGTCGTGCTGACGCTGTTCATGATGGCGACGGTCACCTATTTCGCGCACAAGAACAAATGGGGCAGCGACACGCCGTTCTCCTGGCCGCAGCTCGGCTCGGCCGGCCTCGAAATCCTCATCGTGCTGTCTTTCCCGATGGCGATCTGGCTGATGGTGCTGGCCGGCCTCTCGGTCAACGTCGCCGTGGTGATCGGCCTCGGCACGTTGCTGGCAATCGACTGGTACTTCGACTTCTCGGCGGTGATGGCGCTGATGGCGCCGGTGATCCTGATCGGGGGCATGACGCTCGGCTGGTTCACGCCGACGGAGGCCGCGGTCGCGGCCGTAATCTGGTCGCTGTTCCTCGGCCTCGTCCGCTACCGCACCATGACGCTGCAGACGGTGGCGAAGGCGACGTTCGACACCATCGAGACCACGGCCTCGGTGCTGTTCATCGTCACGGCAGCCTCGATCTTCGCCTGGCTGCTGACGGTGTCGCAGGCGGCGCAGACGCTGTCGGACTGGATGCTCAGCGTCACCCACAACAAATGGGTGTTTTTGGCGCTCGCCAACGTCTTGATCCTCTTCGTCGGCTGCTTCATCGACACCACGGCGGCGATCACCATCCTGGTGCCGATCCTGCTGCCGATCGTGCTCAAGCTCGGCATCGACCCGATCCATTTCGGCCTGATCATGACGCTGAACCTTATGATCGGCCTGCTGCATCCGCCGCTCGGCATGGTGCTGTTCGTGCTCGCCCGCGTCGCCAAGCTCTCGGTCGAGCGCACCACGGTCGCGATCCTGCCCTGGCTGGTGCCGCTGATGCTCGCGCTGATCGCGATCACCTACATTCCCGAACTGACCCTCTGGCTGCCAAAATACATGGGACTCTCCAAATGACCTCCGTTGCTCTCGCCGCTACCCTGTTCGGGCCCGAAGATCTGCGCATGATCGAGCATCCGCTCGACAAGCTCGCAGACGGCATGGTGCGCATCCGCTTCGGCGCCGGCGGCATCTGCGGTTCGGACATGCACTATTTCCGCCATGCCCGGACCGGCGATTTCGTGGTGAAGTCGCCGCTGGTGCTCGGCCACGAGATCTCGGGCGAGGTCGTGGAGATCTCCGGCGCGGCTGCGAACCTGAAGGTCGGCGACCGCGTCGCCGTCAATCCCTCGCGCTGGTGCGGCCATTGCGTCGCCTGCCGCGAGGGCCGGCCGAACCTGTGTGAGAACATCTACTTCATGGGCTCGGCCTCGAAGACGCCGCACATGCAGGGCGGCTTTGCCAATTACTTCGACGCGATCCCCGCGCAGTGCGTGAAGATTCCCGACCATGTGTCCTACCAGGCCGCGGCGCTGGCCGAGCCGCTTTCGGTCTGCCTGCACGCGGTCGCGCGTGCCGGCAATATCGAGGGCAAGCGCGGCATCATCTTTGGTGCCGGCCCGATCGGGCTTCTGACCATGCTCGCCGCCCACCGCGCCGGCATGGCCGATATCACGGTGGCCGACATCGCGCCGGCCCCGCTGGCCTTCGCGACCAAGCTCGGTGCTTCGCATGTCGAGAACGTGTCGGCCGGGGAAGAGGGCCTGAAGGCGCAGGCCGCGTCGCGTCCCTACGACGTCGCGTTCGAGGTCTCGGGAACGGCCGCGGGCCTTGCGAGCGCCATCGGCATCGTCAGGCGCGGCGGCATCGTGGTGCAGATCGGCAATCTGCCGGGCGGCCAGATTCCGACGCCGTCGAATGCGGTGATGGCGAAGGAGATCGACCTGCGCGGCTCGTTCCGCTTCGGCTTCGAATTCTCAACCGCGGTGGAACTGATCTCCAATGGCAGCGTCGACGTGCTGTCGCTGGTCACCGCCGAGCGTCCGCTGTCGACCGCGCCGGATGCGCTCAGGCTGGCGCTCGACCGCTCGCAGAGCGTCAAGGTCGTGCTGACCGCGAATTGACTCTTGTTTTGACGCGTTTTCTTCACGCGAACCGATACCCACTTCGCTCGAAAACGCTTTAGGAGATTGCGCATGATGCTCGAAGGCTGGCGCTGGTACGGGCCCGACGATCCTGTCTCGCTCGACGATGTCAGGCAGGCCGGGGCGAGCGATATCGTCTCGGCGCTGCATCAGGTGCCGATTGGCGAAGCCTGGACGCGCAAGGCGGTGGAGGAGCGCAAGAACTTCATCGAGCGCGGCCAGCCCGGCCGCTCGCAGCTGACCTGGTCGGTGGTGGAATCGATTCCGATCCCAGACGACGTCAAGCGGCTCGGCGGCAAGGCGACCAAGTCGATCGAGGCCTGGATCGCGAGCCTCGAAGCCGTCGCGGCTTCCGGCATCAAGATCATCTGCTACAATTTCATGCCGGTGGTCGATTGGTGCCGCACCGATCTGGAATGGGAGCTGCCGAACGGCGCCCGCGCCATGCGCTTCGATCAGGACCGCTTTGCCGCTTTCGAGCTGCATATCCTCAAGCGCCCTGCGGCCGTGCAGGACTATTCGCCCGAGCAGCAGGCGCGTGCGAAAGCGCTGTTCGAGCAGATGAGCCAGGCCGATATCGACTATCTCGTCATGGTGATCGCCAGCGCGCTGCCCGGCTCGACCACCGAGCCGATGACCATCCCGCAATTCCGCGATCGGCTGGAGACCTATCGCGACATCACGCCAAAGATCCTGCGGCAGCATCTCGTCGAATTCCTCGGGCGCGTGACGCCGGTGGCCGAGCAGCTCGGGGTGTCCTTGACCCTGCATCCGGACGACCCGCCGCGGCCGCTGTTCGGCCTGCCGCGTATTGCCTCGAGCGCCGACGACTACCAGGCGCTGTTCGACGCCGTGCCGTCCAGGGCCAACGGCATCTGCCTGTGCACGGGCTCGCTCGGCGTGCGCGCCGAAAACAATCTGCCTGAAATGGCCGAACGCTTCGGCCCGCGTATTGCGTTCGCCCACCTCCGCGCCACCAAGCGCGAGGCCGACGGGCTGTCGTTCTACGAATCCGATCATCTCGACGGTGACGTCGACATGGTCGCGGTGCTCAAGGCGCTGCTCAAGGAGAACGCCAAGCGTTCGCCCGACAAGCAGATCGTGTTCCGTCCCGACCATGGTCACCGCATGCTCGACGATCTCGCGGCGACCAAGCGCACCAATCCCGGCTACACCGCGATCGGCCGCCTGCGCGGTCTCGCCGAGCTTCGCGGCGCGATTCGCGCGATCGAGCATCGGTGATAGAGGCGGGGCTCGGCGACGGCCGACATCGCATCACCCGATGGCGAAATCCGCCGCCGTCTCGGCGTGAATGGCCGTCGTGTCGAACGTCTCCACTGATGTGTCGTCAGGGCCGACCAGCATCGTGATCTCGGTGCAGCCGAGGATGATGCACTCGGCGCCGGCGGTGACCAGCGCTGCCATCACCTCCTGATAGCGGCGGCGCGAGGGATCGGCGACGATGCCGAGGCACAGCTCGTCGTAAATGATGCGGTTCACGTCGGCGCGCGCCTCAGTGGGAGGAACCAGCACGTCGAGATCATGCGCGCGCAGCCGGTCGATGTAGAAGTCCTCCTCCATCGTGAACTTGGTGCCGAGCAGCCCGACCTGCCGATAACCTTTCGCCCGGATCCGCTTGGCCGTCGCGTCGCCAAGATGGGTGAACGGAACGGTCACGCTGGAGATGATGTCGGGCGCCAGCTTGTGCATCGTGTTCGTGCACAGCACGATCGCCCGCGCGCCGGCGCCTTCAAGACGCCGGGCGACCTCCGCCAGGCTGGCCGCCGCCTCGCGCCAGCGGCCGGCGTACTGCATCTGCTTGATTTCCTCGAAATCGTAGGAATACAGCAGGAGCGGCGCCGAATGCAGCTTGCCCATGCGGTCGCGGACCCGCTCATTGATGAGCTTGTAGTAGAGTGTCGTGCTCTCCCAGCTCATGCCCCCGATCAAGCCGATGGTTTGCATTCCGGTGTCCTCGACGATGTGGTTTCGGCCGGATCGTAAACGAAGACGTCGAAGCCCGGTAGCCATCGCTTGATTGCGGCTTGATGCACCGTCAGGCCTAATTATTTCAGCGCTCGTAGCCCGGATGGAGCGTTAGCGTAATCCGGGGCCTTCGCCCGGCATCTCACACCGTCCCGGATTACGCTGGCGCTCCATCCGGGCTACGCCATCGTCCTGTGTCGCCCTCTGTCAATCCAGAAGTGCAAAAATATTCCACTTTACCGAAATTCGGTTTCGGCGTATGTGTCGGCCATCCTGATCCGGCGAAAGGGGCGGTCGTACGTCGTCACGAGCCGCGGATCGGGGAGCGGTGGACGCGGCGGCGTCGTGCACGAGAGGCGGGAGCAGGGCGGGAGAACCCCGTGAGGTCCCGGCGGCGTGCGGACGAACGGCGCTTGAAGCGTACGGCCAAATCGCGTGGTCCTGGCTGTCGTTGCTACAGCCAAGCCTTGCGGAGGTGCGCCGAGCCCGACCGGGCGAAGCGCGCCGCCAATCCGCGGGGTGACGGAGGCAAGCAGGAACTCGTCTCCGGGGAGAGCGCGCCATAGGCCGTCAAACATCGCGCAGGGAAGGCCGGATGATCGGCTGCCCTGTGTCTCCCTCGTGCATTGCGTGTGCAATGTCTTCGCACGGGGGTCTTGCGGGTGCCAGCCGGCACCCGGCCTTCCCTGCGCCCTTTTTCTTCGGAGAGGGCGTGAAGCGGACAGCAAAGCTCGGGCGGAAGCGCCGCGAGAAGGTGGAGGCATGTCTGCGAGTCACAACCGATATCGTAGGGTGGGCAAAGCGCAGCGTGCCCACGCTCTTGTTGCTTATGGAGGGAGATCGTGGGCACGGCGCAAGTCCGCCTTTGCCTACCCTACGGCACTGGATTGCTTCGTCGCACCAGCGCAAAATTGCTACGCAATTCTGTCGCGGGCTCCTCGCAATGACGTGCCAACCGCAATCCCTGCACCAAGCCCGACGAACAGGCGTCGTGCAAACGGCACCGACGGGCATGACCTCTGCGCAGGCTGCGAGAAGCCTTTCGATCTTGCGCGCCCTCTCGGCCTGTCCTACGCAGTCTCCGAATAATAGCGCATCGCCAGAGCCTTGAGGGAGCCGTCATGACCATCCGCAACACCCGCACCGGGGGCCAGATCCTGATCGATCAGCTCGTGGCCCAGGGCGTCGAGCGCGTCACCTGTGTGCCGGGCGAGAGCTATCTGGCCGCGCTCGATGCGCTGCATGACAGCCCGATCGACGTCATGATCTGCCGTGCCGAAGGCGGCGCGGCGATGATGGCGGAGGCCTACGGCAAGCTGACCGGGCGGCCCGGCATCTGCTTCGTCACCCGCGGCCCCGGCGCGACCAATGCCAGCCACGGCGTCCACATTGCGATGCAGGATTCGACGCCGATGATCCTGTTCGTCGGCCAGGTCGACACCGGCATGCGCGAGCGCGAGGCGTTCCAGGAGCTGGACTACAAGGCGGTGTTCGGCACCATGGCGAAGTGGGCGGTCGAGATCGATCGTCCCGATCGCATTCCGGAGCTGGTGGCGCGCGCCTTCCGCGTCGCCATGCAGGGCCGCCCCGGTCCCGTCGTGATCTCGCTTCCCGAGAATATGCTGACCGAGACCGCCGCCGTTGCCGATGCCATGCGCATCGAGCCGGCCGTGAGCTGGCCCACGCCTGCGGATATCGAGAAGCTCGGCGCGTTGCTCGCGAGCGCCAAGGCGCCGCTCGTCATCCTCGGCGGCTCGCGCTGGACGGATGGGGCGACCAGGAGCATCGCCCGCTTTGCCGAGCGCTTCGACCTCCCTGTCGCGACCTCGTTCCGCCGGGCCTCGCTGATCGATGCCGACCATTCGCATTATGCCGGCGATCTCGGCATCGGACCGAGTCCGGGGCTGAAGGCGCGCATCGACAACGCCGATGTCGTGCTCCTCGTCGGCGGCCGCATGTCGGAGATGCCGTCCTCGTCCTACACGCTGCTCGATATTCCGACCCCTCAGCAGAAGCTGATCCATGTGCATCCGGGCTCCGAAGAGCTCGGCCGGGTCTATCAGCCGGCGCTCGCGATCCAGGCGACGCCCGCCGCGTTCGCCGCCGCCGTCGAGACGCTGAAGCCTTCAGGCGCGGTGGCCTGGAAGGGCGAGGCCGCCAAGGCGCATGCCGATTATCTCGCCTGGACCGAGAAGGCGCGCGAGCTGCCGGGCACGTTCCAGTACGGCCAGGTCATGACCTGGCTGCGCGACCGGCTGCCGAAGGACGCCATCGTCTGCAACGGTGCCGGCAATTATGCCGGCTGGATCCATCGCCATCATCGCTTCCACAGTTTTGCCGCGCAGCTGGCGCCGACCTCGGGCTCGATGGGCTACGGCGTGCCGGCGGCGGTTCTCGCCAAGCGGCAATATCCGGATCGCACCGTCGTCGCCTTCGCCGGCGACGGATGCTTTCTGATGAACGGTCAGGAATTCGCGACCGCCGTGCAGTATGACGCGCCGTTGGTCGTGATCGTCGTCGACAATTCGCAGTACGGCACCATCCGCATGCATCAGGAACGTGACTATCCCGGCCGCGTCGTCGGCACCCAGCTCAAGAACCCTGATTTCGCGATGTACGCGAAGGCATTCGGCGGCCATGGCGAGCGCGTCGAGCGCACCGAAGAGTTCGCGCCGGCGTTCGAGCGTGCGCTGGCCTCCGGCAAGCCGTCGATCCTCCACTGCATCATCGACCCGCGCGCGATCTCAGTCGGCAAGGACTTTGCGCCCGCGGTGAAGGCGTAAGCGATGACGACCGGTCGCCACGTTGCGATCATCGGAGCCGGCGCGGTCGGTGTCATCAGCGCCATCGAGGCCTTGCGCGAGGGCCATCGCGTCACGCTGATCGATCCGGGCGAGCCAGGCGGCGAACAGGCGGCGAGCTATGGCAATGCCGGCTGGCTGTCGTCGCATTCGGTGATCCCGCCGGCGGAGCCGGGCATCTGGAAGAAGGTGCCGGGCTATCTGATGGACCCGCTCGGGCCGCTCGCGATCCGCTGGTCGTATTTGCCGAAGGCGGTGCCCTGGCTGGTCAAATATCTGCTCTCGGGCTGGACCGAGGCGCGGGTCGAGACAACGGCGTTTGCCCTGCGCGACCTGTTGAAGGACGCGCCGCTGCTGCACCGGAAGCTGGCGGAAGAAGCGGGCGTTTCTGAATTGATCGAACGCAATGGCGTGATGCATGTGTTTCCGTCGCGCGGCAATTTCGATAACGATCTCGGCTGGCGCCTGCGCAAGAAGGTCGGCGTCGAATGGATGGAGCTCAACGCCGACGAGATGCGCCAGCGTGAGCCTGATCTGCATCCGCGCTACACCTTTGGCGTGGTGGTGGAGGAGGCCGGGCGCTGCCGCGATCCCGGCGCTTATGTTGCGGCGCTTGCCAACCACGCGCTGGCGAGCGGCGCCAAGCATGTGCGCGCCAAGGCGACTGGCTTGAGGCTGAACGGCGACAAGCTCGTCGCTGTCCTCACCGAGACCGGCGAGATCGCCTGCGATGCTGCCGTCGTTGCGGCCGGCGCCCGATCAAAACAGCTCACCGCATCGGTCGGCGATCCCTTGCCGCTCGAGACCGAACGCGGCTACCATGTCATGATAGAGAACCCGGAGTCAGGTCCGCGCAGCTCGATGATGGCATCCGACGCCAAGATGGTGGTGAACTGGACCGACAAGGGCCTGCGCGCCGCCGGCACGGTCGAGATCGCCGGCCTTCAGGCCGAGCCGAACTGGAAGCGCGCCGAAATCCTGCGCAACCACCTTGTCAGCATGTTTCCAAAACTGCCGAAAGACATTCCGGCCTCGCGCATCAAAACCTGGTTCGGCCATCGGCCGAGCATGCCGGATGGACGTCCCTGCATCGGCTATGCGCGCGCCTCGCGTGACATCGTCTATGCCTTCGGCCACGGCCATGTCGGGCTGGTCGGCTCGGCCCGTACCGGCCGGCTCGTCGCGCAGTTGCTCAGCGGCAAGCCGCCCGAGATTCCGCTGGCGCCGTTTGCGCCCGAACGTTTCCTCTGAGGTCGCAGCATGACCCATTCAGCCAATTCGTTCTCCCGCATCGCCCGTGGCGGCAGGGCCATCTATGGCGCGCCGCTCGGCATCTTGATGCTGGAAGCGCGCTTCCCCCGCATTCCCGGCGACATGGGCAACGGCACGACCTGGCCATTCCCCGTGCTCTATCGCGTGGTGAGCGGGGCTTCGCCGGAGAAGGTGGTGCTGAAGAGCGCGGCCGGCCTGCTGCCCGACTTCATCGATGCCGCCAAGGATCTGGTGCGGCTCGGCGCTGAAGCCATCACCACCAATTGCGGCTTCCTCTCGCTGTTCCAGAAGGAGATCGCGGCCGCGGTCGGCGTTCCCGTTGCGACCTCGTCGCTGATGCAGGTGCCATGGGTGCAGGCGACCTTGCCGCCGGGCAAGCGCGTCGGCCTCGTCACGGTGTCGGGCTCGACCTTGACGCCGGCTCATCTCGAGGGCGCCGGCGTGCCGCTCGACACGCCGCTGGTCGGCACCGAGAACGGCAAGGAATTCTTCCGCGTCCTGATCAAGGCCGAGAAGGACGATATGGACATCGCGCAGGCCGAGCGTGACGTGGTCGAGGCCGGCAAGGAGCTTGTCGCCAAAAATCCCGATGTCGGCGCGATCGTGCTCGAATGCACCAACATGCCGCCTTATGCGGCAGCGTTGCAGGCCGAGGTCGGGTTGCCGGTCTACGACATCTATTCCATGATCACCTGGTTTCACGCCGGACTGCGCCCGCGCGTCTTTGCGTGAACGCGTCCGTGAGATCGTCACAAGTCCTGGAGCGAGCCCATGAAGTTATCCGGCAAGGTCGCCGCCATCACTGGCGCGGCGCGTGGCATCGGCAAGGCCTGCGCGAAGAGATTTTTGGATGACGGCGTCAAGGTCGTGATCTCGGACGTCGATGCCGAGGGCCTCGCCGCGACAGCCGCCGAGCTCGCCCGGCCGGATGCCTTGCGCACAATCGTCGGCAATGTGGCCAAACGTGCTGACGTGGATCAGCTCGTCGCCACCGCCGCGAAGGAATTCGGCCGGCTCGACATCATGGTCAACAATGCCGGCGTCGCCCGCAACCGGGACATCCTGGAGATATCCGAGGAGGAATTCGACGAGATCATCGGCATCAATTTGAAGGGCGCATTCTTCGGCGTGCAGGCAGCGGCGAAGCAGATGATCGCGCAAGGCGGCGGCGGGGTCATCATCAACATGTCCTCGGTGAACGCGCTGCTGGCGATCCCGGCGCTGGCGACCTACGCGATGTCCAAGGGCGGCATGAAGCAGCTGACCTCGGTCGCCGCGGTCGCGCTCGCTCCGCACAACATCCGCGTCGTCGCGGTCGGACCGGGCACGATTTTGACCGACATGGTGGCGTCGTCGATCTACACCTCGGAGGATGCCCGCAAGACCGTGATGTCACGCACGCCAGCCGGCCGCGGCGGCGAGCCGAGCGAGGTGGCGTCCGTCGTCGCGTTCCTGGCGAGCGACGATGCGTCCTACATTACCGGGCAGACGATCTATCCGGACGGCGGAAGGCTGGTCCTGAACTACACGGTGCCGGTGAAGGAGAAGTAGGCCCTCACTCCGCCGCGACCGTCATCCCGTAACCGAGCCGCTTCGAGATGCCGCCGGCACAATCCCGCAACGCATGCGCGATCGGGCTGTCCCAGCGCGCATCGAACGTGCCTTCGGGTCCCATCGCCGTGATGACTAACGCGACATGGCCGGAATGATCGAACACGGGAGCCGAGAATGCATTGACGCCGGGCAGGGGATCGCCGAGCGCGCGGGCGAGACCGTGCTTGCGGACCTCCGTCAGCATCTCGGCGACCTTGGCGCCCTTCACGGTGCGCTTCGGATTGTAACCGACGCCGTGACGATCGAGGCCGCTCTCCAGCGCGGCGTTGATGGTCTTCTCCGGCAGGAACGCCGCAAAGGCGCGGCCGGTGGCCGTCTCCAGCAGCGCCATCACCGAGCCCGCGCGCATCACGATGTGGACCGGCTGGGCCGGCTCTTCGAGCTGGACGACGGTCGGGCCGTACGTGCCCCAGACTGCCAGTGAGACCGCATGTCCGATCTGGCTCGCGAGCGCGGCGATCTTCGGCCTTGCGATGCGCACGCCGGAGAGGCGGCGCAGGCTGATCAGGCCGAGCTCCAGCGCCAGCGCGCCGATCTCGTAGCGGCCGGTGGTCTCGTCCTGCTCGATCAGCCCGATGCGGGAGAAGCTGGCGAGATAAGGGTGCGCCTTGGCCGGCGACATGCCGGCCTCGCGCGCGAGATCGCGCAGCATCATCGGCTCGCCGCACCTTGCGAGCGCGCGGAGCAGCTCTCCGCCGACCTCGATGGACTGGATGCCGCGGCTTTCCCTCTTCATGCGCCTCCTGGCGTGGCTTACGCCGCGTCGCGCTTGGCGGCGCTGTCGGCAAGGTGTCGCCCGGCAATGTAGCCGAAGGTCAGCGCCGGCCCAAGCGTGATGCCGGCCCCGGGGTAATTGCCGCCCATGATGCTCGCCATGTCGTTGCCGGCGGCATAAAGCCCGGGAATGACCCGGCCCTCGGCATCGAGCGCCCGGGCGTTCGCGTCGGTGACGATGCCGGCATAGGTGCCGAGGTCGCCGACCACCATCTTGATGGCATAGAACGGCCCGCTCTCGATCGGCGCGACGCAGGGGTTGGGGCCGTGCATCGCGTCGCCCTGGTAGCGATTATAGGCCTTCGAGCCCTTGCCGAAGGCGGCGTCATGGCCTTGCGGCGCGGTGGCATTGAACTGCTTGACCGTCTCGGCGAATGCCTTGGCGTCGATGCCGGCCTTCGCCGCCAGCGCCTCCAGCGTGTCGCCGCGCATGAGATAGCCGGTATTCAAGTGATGACCCAGCGGCATCGGGAACGGCGGCACGCAGCCGAGGCCGTATTTGCGCAGCGTTGGGTGATCGCAGACCAGGAAGGCGGCGATCTCCTCGCCGGGCTTGGCGGCCTTGATCATGGCCTGGACGAAGTCGTGATAGGAATTGCCCTCATTGGCAAAGCGCTTGCCGTCGCGCATCACCGCGATCACGCCGGGCTTGGCGCGGTCGATGAAGTGCGGCATCACGCCCTTGGAACCGTCCTTGCGCGTGGTCAGCGACACCGGCACCCAGGCCGCCGCGTTCGGCAGCCGGTCCTCGATATGTCCACCGGCGCGCTCCGCAAGACGCAGTCCGTCGCCGGTATTGCCTGATGGCCCCGGCGAGAAATGCTCGTTGCCGGTCGGGGCGTGCGGAAACATTTTCTTGCGCCGCTCCACATCATGCGGGAAGCCGCCGCAGGCGAGCACGACGCCCTGGCGCGCGAGCACGCGCACCTCGCGTCCCTCGCGCGACACGATCGCGCCGGTGACCGCGCCGTTCTCGACCGTCAGCTCGCGCACGGGCGAGGACAGCCACATCGGAATCTTCAGGTCCTGGGCGGATTTCGCGAGGCGCCCGGCCAGCGCATTGCCGTTGGTCAACGTCATGCCGCGGCCGTAGCGCAGCACGTCCATCAGGTGACGCGACAAGCGCTTGGCGACATAGACCGCGGAAGTCAGCGACTTGGTCACGCGCATGAAGTGGATGATCTCCTTGCCGCTTCCCAGCATCATGCCGAACACGGTGAGCTCGGGCAGCGGCATGCCCAGCGACTTGATGAGGTCGCCGAGCTCGCGGCCGTCGAACGGGCGCGTCACCATGGAGCGACCGCCTTGTGCGCCGCCGGGTGCTTCGGCGTGATAGTCGGGAAATACCAGCGGCATGTCGAAGCGGAGCGCGGTCTTGGTGGTGAAGAAATCGACAGCCTCGGGACCGGCCGAGAGAAATGCATCGACGCGTGCCGCGTCGTAATTGTTGCCGGCCTCGTGCCGCAAATAGGTGCGGGCCTGCTCCGGCGCTTCCGCGATGCCGTAGGCCTTTGCCAGCGAGGTGCCGGGAATCCAGAGCCAGCCGCCGGAGCGGGCGGTGGTGCCGCCAAAGCGCGGCTCCTTCTCGACGATCAGCACGTCGAGGCCGCGATGGCGCGCGGTGATCGCGGCCGACATGCCGGAGCAGCCTGATCCGGCCACGAGCACATCGCACTCGTAAGTCTCAATTGCGCTATGCTCGCTGCCGGTCATCTGGGCCTCACTTCTTCAGGAGCGGACATTTGGACTCGGAGACCGGGCGGAAGGCGTCCTCGCCCTTCACGGTCTTGACGATGTCCAGGTAATCCCACGGCTCCTTCGACTGCTCGGGCTTCTTCACCTTGGCGAGATACATGTCGCGAATGACACGGCCGTCCTCGCGCAACTTGCCGCCATGGACGAATGTATCCTCGATCGGCAGCTCGCGCATCTTGGTCATCACCTTGGCGGAATCGTCGGTGCCGGCCGCCTTGATGGCCTTCAGATAGTGCAGCACCGAGCCGTAGACGCCGGTCTGGATCATGGTCGGCATCACCTTGGTGCGCTCGTAGAACTTCTTCGACCAGGCGCGCGTTGCCTCGTCCATGGCCCAGTACGAGGCCGTGGTCATGTAGGTGCCCTGCGCGGCCTTGAGGCCGATCGCGTGCACGTCGGTGTCGAACATCAGGAGGCCGACGAGCTTCTGGCCGCCCTGGACGAGGCCGAATTCGCCGGACTGCTTGATCGCGTTGTCGGTGTCCTGGCCGGCATTGGCGAAGGCGACGACGTCGGATTTCGAGCTTTGCGCCTGGAGCGCGAAGGAGGAGAAGTCCGCGGTGTTGGTCGGATGCTTGACGCCGCCCAGGACCTTTCCGCCCATCTCGTTGACGAAGCGCGTGGCGTCCTTCTCGAGCTGCTGGCCGAAGGCGTAGTCCGCGGTGATGAAGTACCAGGACTTACCACCCTCCTTGATCACGGCGGAGGCCGTCACCTTCGACAGCGCGTAGGTATCGTAGGTGAAGTGCACGGTGTTCGGGCTGCACAGCTCGTCGGTCAGCGAGCTTGCGCCGGGGCCGGAAAGCAGCGCGACCTTGCCCCGCTCGCGCACCATGTTGTGGACGGCGATCGCGATGCCGGAATTGGGGATGTCGACGACGGCGTCGACCTTGCCGTTGTCGAACCAGCCGCGCACGATCTGCACGCCGACGTCGGTCTTCATCTGGTGATCGGCGCTGATGATCTCGATCGGCTTGCCGAGCACGGTCGGCCCGAATTCCTCCACCGCCATCTTCGCGGCCTCGACCGAGCCCGGCCCTGAGTTGTCGCGGCCCCAGCTCGACAGATCCGTCAGCACGCCGATCCGCACCGCGTCGTCGGAGACTTGCGCGGTGGCGACTGTGGTCATGGCTGCCGAAGTCATGGCCGCGAGCATGGCGCAGGCCAGAAGCCCTCTCATCGTTGTTTCCTCTCTCTTATTGGCCGCATGGCGCGGCTGTTCTTGAGATAAATTAGATATATGCAAATAAGTTTGTCAATGGTGAATTCGACGTCGAGATGAGTTCCTCTCGGCGGGTGGGACGACAGGGGGCACCGCTGCTTCAGCGCCTGTGATTGCGAGCGCAGCGACTTGTCCGCCGAAGCCTTGGCGAAGGCGGAAGCAATCCAGACTCTCTCCCGGAGGCAGCCTGGATTGCTTCGTCGCAAGAGCTCCTCGCAATGACGGATGTTGCGAAAGCTGCGAACAAAATCCCGCGTTGTTATCCTGTGAGAGCCATCACCCCTGCAGGTTGCAACCCTCGGCACGATTGGCCATGATGCTCGCGGGAATCTCTGGGGCAGGGCATGACGGCAGCAACGGGAGTCTCCGCGGCGGCGGAGAAATCGACGACGGCGCATGTGGTGTGGGCGAGCGCGCTCGGCACCGCCATCGAATGGTACGACTTCCTGATCTACGGCACGGCGGCGGCGCTGGTCTTCAACAAGCTGTTCTTCCCGAGCTTCGATCCCTTCGTCGGCACGCTGGCGGCGTTCTCGACCTATGCGGTCGGTTTCGTGGCGCGGCCGATCGGCGGCGCCATCATCGGCCACTACGGCGACCGGCTCGGCCGCAAGACCATGCTGGTCGCGACCATGATCGCGATGGGGCTCGGCACCTTCCTGATCGGCTGCCTGCCGACCTACAGCCAGATCGGCGTGTGGGCGCCGATCCTGCTCATCGTGCTGCGCTTCGTCCAGGGCATCGGCCTGGGCGGCGAATGGAGCGGCGCGGTCGTCATGGTGATCGAGCATGCCGGCAATCGCCGCGGCTTCTATGGCAGCCTGGTGCAGATCGGCTTTCCCGTCGGCGTTGCCGCTTCGACCGGCATTTTCGGCCTGATGACCAAGCTGCCCGAAGCCGATTTCCTGAGCTGGGGCTGGCGCGTGCCGTTCCTGATCAGCATCCTGCTCGTCGGTGTCGGCTTCATCGTGCGGCTCAAGCTCGCGGAGACGCCGCACTTCAAGGAAGTGGTCGAGCGCAAGGAGGTGCTGGCGCAGCCGGTGCTGGAAGTGCTCCGCCGCGACTGGCGCAGCTTTCTGCTGGCGATCGGCATCACGGTGTCGGAGGTTGGGCTTGCTTATCTCCTCACCGTCTTCACCGTGGTCTATGCCACGACGAAGCTCGGGCTGCCGCGCCAGGTGATCCTGGATGCCGTGGTCTATGCCGCCCTCGTCGAGTTCGCGACGTTGCCGCTCGCCGGCTGGCTGTCCGACATCTTCGGCCGCAAGGCTCTATACCTTGCCGGCGGCGTGTTCTCGGTGGCGCTGGCGTTTCCGTTGTTCTGGTTCCTCGATACGAAGGAGCCGGCGCTGATCACGCTGGCGCTCGTCGTCACGATGACGCTGACCCATGCACTGCTATTCGGGCCGAAGGCCGCGTTCATGCCGGAGTTGTTCCGCACCCAGGTGCGCTACAGCGGAGCCTCGCTCGGGGCCAATGTCGCGGCGGCGCTGAGCGGCGGCTTCTCGCCGCTGATTGCGACTGCGCTGCTGGCGTGGGCCGGCTCGTACTGGGCCGTGTCCGTCTACATCATCGCCCTCTCCATCATCACGATCGTCGCTACGCTGATGGCGCCGGAGACGGCGCGGAGTTCGCTGAAATCCTGATGTCGATCGTCTCGCGACTCAAGATGCAGCAGCCGGGCCATTGGCCTGCGGACCGTTTGGTTCTAAGAACGCCCTCGAGGAAACTTCCCCCAAGCCAGGGAACAGAACCATGACGAAGACGTCTCGACGTGACGTGCTCACTGCCGCGGCCGCGATGACCGCGGCGGGGATAGCCGAAGCGGCGCCGGCCGCAGCGCAGGCCGGACCGAAGCCGGTCTTTCCGGTGCCGATGGTGACGATCCCGATCGTCGGCGAGAGCCAGGTGTTTCAGGTCCGCCGTATCTACTGCATCGGGCGCAACTACGCCGCGCACGCGATCGAGCGCGGCTCGGACCCCAACCGCGAGCCGCCGTTCTTCTTCCAGAAGCCGACGGACGCGATCCAGAACGTCGCGGTCGGCGAGGTCGCCGATCATCCCTATCCGTCACTGACCAAGAACTATCATCACGAGGTCGAGCTTGTCGCCGCCCTGAAATCAGGCGGCACCAATATCCCGGTCGATAAGGCGCTCGACCACGTCTATGGCTACGCGCTCGGCCTCGACATGACCCGGCGCGACCTCCAGAACGGCATGGCCGCGGAGAAGAAGCCCTGGGAGATCGGCAAGAGTTTTGACCACGCCGCGGTGATCGGCCCGATTCACCCGGCCAGCAAGACCGGCCATTTCGAGAAGGGTGCCATTTCGCTGGCGATCAACGGCACGGTGAAGCAGAACTCGGATCTCAGCAAGATGATCTGGAACGTGGCCGAGCAGATCGCAAAGCTGTCGGAAGCCTTCGAATTGAAAGCCGGCGATATCATCTATTCCGGCACGCCGGAGAATGTCGGTCCCGTCGTGAAGGGCGACGTGCTGCTGTGCAAGCTCGAGGGCTTGCCTGATATGTCGATCAAGATCGTGTAGTTCCACGCCGCCGTCGCAACCGCCGGTTGGCGGCGGCAGCCCTGCGCCAGGGGAGTTCCACCCGCCGATTGCCATTTGTTGGCCGGCAAGCGAACCTCCTGTGGCCATATTTGGGAACGAGTGATTTCCCGCGAGGGAGGCGCTCCGATGACCAAGGCTCTGATTACTGCTGTCGCAATGCTGGCGTGTGTGCCCGTGAGCGCGGTTGCGCAGGAGCGCGCCGGCGATGCAGCACTCGGTGCCGTCTCCGGCGCGGTCGTGCTGGGCCCGGTCGGGGCGGTTGCCGGAGCCTTGATCGGCTACACTGCCGGACCTTCGATCGCTCGGTCCTGGGGTATGAGAGGTTCGCACTCGGCAGGACATCGGCCGCCGCCGCGCCGCGCGGCCGCGACCAGGAGCCCGACGCGCACCCGCGAGGCGATGGCAGCCAACGGTCAGATGCGAGCTGCTGGCAATCCGGCTCCGCCGGTTCAGGCCGCTCCCGCCGCTCCGGCGCAAGCCTCGGCGCCGCCGGTTCAGGGGTTCGACTAAGGCCGCAGCTTCGAGCCGACGCCTTCGGCCGCAGCCCCCGGCTGCCCTAGGGCTGGCCGAGGATCTTCTTCGCGGCGCGAAGATGCGGCTTGTCGATCATCTGGCCGTCGAGCCGCAGCGTTCCGGAATTGGGATTGCTGGCAAACGCCGCGATCACTTTCTCCGCCCAGGTGCGTTCGGCTTCGGTCGGCGCGAAGGCGGCGTTGACGACGTCGACATGCTTGGGATGGATCAGCGCCTTGGCGGAAAACCCGTCGCGGCGCGCCGCGCGTGTTTCGGCTTCCAGGCCGGCGAGGTTATCGATGTCCGTATAGACGGTATCGATCGGCGCGACCTCGGCCGCGGCCGCCGCCATCAGGCAGAGATCTCGCGCGAGACGATAGGGGCTATGGAACACGCCGCCGGACGCCTTTTCGGTGGCGCCGAGCGAAGCCGAGAGATCTTCCGCGCCCCACATGAGGCCGGCGAGGCGAGGGGAGCAGCCCTTGTAGCTGCCGAGGCCGAAGATCGAGCCCGCGGTTTCGGTCGCCACGCAAACGATGCGGGTTGAGCCCAGCTCCGTGCCGGCCGCGGCTTCTAGGGCTTCGAGCCAGGTTGCGACCTGCCTTACGTCATCACCGCCCTGCGATTTCGGCAGCACGATGCCGTCGGGCTTGCCCGGCATCACCGCGGCGAGATCGGCGAGCGTCATGCCGGTGTCGAGCGCGTTGACGCGGACATAGAGCTGGTGCGGGCCGGGGCGGCCCTTCAGCATCGTGAGCGTCAACCCGCGCGCCTCCGCCTTCTTCTCGGTGACGACGGAATCCTCGAGGTCGATGATCAGCGCGTCGGCCTTGCCTTCGCTCGCCTTCTCGAATTTGCGCGGGGAATCGCCCGGCACGAACAGCATCGAACGCATCAGACCGGCCTCTTGTGCATCATCGCCATGCGGCGGCATTTGCCGACGATCTCGTCGTTCTGGTTCAAGGCATGGTGCTCGAACTCGACGATGCCGGCCTTGGGCCGCGATTTGGATTCCCGCACCGAGAGCACCTTTGTCGTCGCCCGCAACGTATCGCCATGGAAAACCGGTTTTGGAAAGGTGACGTCGGTCATGCCGAGATTGGCAACGGTGGTCCCCATGGTCGTATCATAGACCGTCATGCCGATCATGATGCCGAGGGTGTAAAGGCTGTTGAAAATGCGCTGACCGAATTCGGTCTTTTCGGCGAAATGCGCGTCGATATGCAGCGGCTGCGGATTGAGCGTCAGCAAGCTGAACATGGTGTTGTCCATCTCCGTGACGGTCCGGGTCAGCGGATGCCTGAACTCCTGGCCTACGGAAAAGTCTTCGAAATAAAGTCCGGCCATCGCGGTTTCCTCCCTGCGAAATAACGGCGCGCTCATCGCTTTACGTCGCATGACCCTATGCATGGTAGACACAGTTGATAGACAAATTCACGTATCTGTACGCGGTTTTTCGAGCTAAGAACCCAGGCAAGGGCACGTCAGGGCGCGACGCAAGCGGCCACGGCCTTTGAGCGGGGAACGCGAAGAGACGGGAGATGGCGCGGTCGCGGCTCCCAAGACGGAGATCAAGATCATGGATTTCGCGCTCACCGATCAGCAGGAAGCCATTCGCGACGCCATCGCCAAGATCTGCGAAGGCTTTCCGGATGCCTATTGGCTGAAGAAGGACCACGACGGCGGCTTCCCGCACGATTTTCATAAGGCGCTTGCCGACGCCGGCTGGCTCGGCATCTGCGTGCCGGAGGAATATGGCGGCTCGGGGCTCGGCATCACCGAAGCTGCGATCATGATGCGCACCATCGCCGAGTCCGGCGCCGGGATGTCTGGCGCATCCGCCGTGCACATCAACGTGTTCGGCCTCAATCCGGTGGTCGTGTTCGGCACCGAGGAGCAGCGAAGGCGCATGCTGCCGCCGATGGTGGAGGGCCGCGAGAAGGCGTGCTTTGCCGTCACCGAGCCCAACACCGGCCTCAACACCACGCAGCTGAAGACCCGTGCGGTCGCCAAGAACGACCGTTACATCGTCAACGGCCAGAAGGTGTGGATCTCGACCGCGCAGGTCGCGCACAAGATCCTGTTGCTGGCCCGCACCACGCCGCTGGAAGAGGTACGCTCGCCGACCCACGGCCTCAGCCTGTTCTACACCGATTTCGACCGCACCAGAATCAAGGTCCACGAGATCGAGAAGATGGGCCGCAAGATCGTCGATTCCAACGAGCTGTTCTTCGAAGATTTTGAGATCCCGATGGAGGATCGCATCGGCGAAGAGGGCAAGGGTTTTCAGTACATCCTCGAAGGCATGAACCCCGAGCGCATCCTGATCGCGGCGGAGGCGGTTGGCCTCGGCAAGCTGGCGCTGGCGCGCGCCACTGAATATGCCAAGACGCGCGTGGTGTTCAATCGGCCGATCGGCAAGAACCAGGGCATCCAGCATCCGCTCGCGGTGAACTGGGTCGAGCTCGAGGCGGCCTGGCTGATGGTGATGTCGGCGGCCTGGCAATATGACAAGGGCATGCCCTGTGGCGCCGCGGCCAATGCCGCAAAATACCTTGCGGGCGAAGCGGGCTTCTCGGCCTGCGAGCAGGCCGTGATGACCCACGGCGGCTTCGGCTACGCCAAGGAATTCCACGTCGAGCGCTATTTGCGCGAGGTGCTGATTCCGCGCATCGCGCCGGTCAGCCCGCAGCTCGCGCTCAGCTTCATCGCGGAGAAGGTGCTGGGGCTCGCGAAGTCGTACTGAACGAGCCTTGTGGCGCAAAGCAAATGGGCCCGCCTATTCGGCGGCGATCCGCTCCATCGCCATGGCGCGAAGCCTGGCGCGCTGGATCTTCATGCCGTTGGCGCTGTCGGTGACCGGGAAGGCCTCCACTACATAGATCCGGGCCGGGACCTTGTAGCCGGCGAGCCGCTCGCGCAGGCGCGCGACCAGCGTCTCCTGCATTGGCGGCTCCTTCGCCGGGATCACGAAGGCGACGCAGCGCGCCTGACCCTTGAGATCGACTGCAACCACTTGGGCGTCGGCCACACCGGCACATGATTTGAGCTCGTCCTCGATCTCGCCGGGCGCGACGAGGAAGCCGCCGAGCCGCATGGCATCGCCCGCGCGGGTCTCGTAGACGAAGGAGCCGTCGCCCCGCAGCCGGCCGATGTCGCCGGTGCGGAAGAACCCGTCCGCGGTGAGCGCATCGCGCGTCGCATCCGGATTGTTGAAATAGCCGAGGAAACTTGACGGCGCGTTGATCTCGATCTCGCCGGAAATGCCGCTAGCCGCAAGCTCGCCGGTCTCGGTGTCGCGCACGCGTACCTTTGCGTCGGCCGACATCGGCCAGCCGCCGCCCTCGATGCGGTCGGCGAAGGCATCGATGGGGCGGGCGATCGAGAATAGGGCCTGAACCTCGCTCGACCCGTAGAGGCCGAACAGCGGCAGGCCGCGCGCCTCGGCCTCCGCGGCAAGCTCGCGCCAGCCAGGCTGGAACGCGGCGAAGCCGCAGACTTCCAGATGCGGAAACGGCCGGGGTGCATCGGTGAGGGCGAGGATGCGCCGGAACATCTCGTCGGAGCCGAAGGCGTGCGTGATCTTGTGCTCGCCGAGGATCTTCAGCGCCGGCGCCGCCTCGAAGGCGTCGAGCACGTGGACGGTCGCACCCGCCGCGACGAAGCCGAGCAGGCTCGTCATGCCGAAGGTGCCGCAGAACGGCAGCATGGCCAGCAGCGAATGACGCTGCGGATGAAGCTGCAGCGCGCGAGCAACGCAGCTCGCGTGCGTGGTGAGCGTCCGCTGCGAATGCGCGACGAGCTTCGGCCCCTTGGTGGTGCCCGATGTCGTGTAGAGCAGCACCGGCAGGTCGATGTTGTCCTGGGCCAGCGGGACGGGCGGATAAGGCCTGTCGAAAGCATCGAACCGCACACAGGGCCAGTGCGCCGGGATCGCATCCGCGCCGATCACCGCGAGCCGTTGCAGCGCGGGCACGTCCTTGGCGATGTCGGTGAGGATCGCGGCAAAATCCACCGAGCGGAATGCGGCCTCGACCACCATCAGCCTGGCGCCGGACAAACGAAGCAAATGCGCGACTTCCGCGCTCCGGTAGCGTGTATTGACGGCCGCGACGATCGCGCCACATCTTGCGGCGGCGAATAGCAGCGCGACCCATTCGATCCGGTTGACCAGCCAGACTGCGACCACGTCGCCCTTGCCGATGCCTTGTGCCGCAAGCCAGGCCGCGGTCGCCTCGATCTTGGCTGCCAATTCCGCGCGCGAGACTGGCGTGCCGTCGCATACGAAGGCGGGATTGGCGGCGGCCTCGGTCCGGATCAGCGATTGCAGCGAAGACGCATTGGCACTCATGGCAAGGGGAGTAACCCGATCGCGCCAACCTGTCTACTTGGTGCCGAACATCCGGTCGCCGGCATCGCCCAGGCCCGGCACGATGTAGCCGTGGTCGTTGAGCCGCTCGTCGATCGCGGCGGTCCAGATCGGCACGTCCGGGTGTTCGCTCTGGAACTGGGCGATGCCCTCGGGCGCGGCCAGAAGGCACACGAAGCGGATGTCGCGGGCGCCGCGGGCCTTGAGCAGGGAGGCACCGGCGCAGGCCGAGTTGCCGGTCGCCAGCATCGGATCCATCAGGATCACGGCGCGGTCGGACAGGTCCTGCGGCGCCTTGAAGTAATATTCCACGGCCTGCAACGTCTCGGGGTCGCGGTAGAGCCCGATATGGGCGATGCGCGCCGAGGGCATCAGCGCCAGCATGCCGTCGAGGAAGCCGACGCCGGCGCGCAGGATCGGCGCCAGCGTGAGCTTCTTGCCGGCGATCTTGGGCGCCTGCATCGGTGCGATCGGCGTTTCAATATCGACCAGCTCCAGCGGCAAATCACGCGTCACCTCGTAGCCGAGCAGCATCCCGATCTCGTTCAGGATCTCGCGAAAGCTCTTGGTCGAGCGATCCTTCTCCCGCATCAGCGAGAGCTTGTGCTGGACTAGGGGGTGGGCGACGACGTTGACGGTGCTGATGCTCATGAAACCGCTCTACACGTTTCCCTGGAATTGCGCCAGATCGGCCGGGTCTTTTCCGTCGGACAGGCGGCGTCAACCGGGCATCGCCACCGCGCTGCGCGCCCGGTTGCTCGCCTCATAGGCAGCCATGGTCAGTTCACGGTCGATCGCAATCCGCATCGCGTCCGTGGCCGGTTGGCGCAGGCGCTGCTTCGCGGTCGCATGCGACGGCTTGTGGATCGCGCGCAACGCCGCGACGATCTCCTCAAGGGCTTTGTCGACGGCTTCGGGCGCAACCACCCGATCGAGGAAGCCGGCGGTCAACGCCTCCTCGGGCTCGTACATCTCGCCGAGCGTGACGGTGCGGCTGAGCCAGGCCGGATGCAGGCGGCTGCGCGCGAGCTCGATGGCAAAGCTCGGCGGCGCGATGCCGATCGCGACCTCGTTCAGCCCCATGCGATGCGGTCCGCGCGCGCCCAGCCTGACGTCGCAGGCGAGCAGCAGGAACGCCCCCATCGGAAAGGCGTGACCTTCCATCACGCCGACGATCGGATGCGGAAACGACATCAGCCGCAGCGCAAGCTCGGCGCCGGCGCGGACCATCTCGAGGCTCTTGGCGGCATCGCCCGAGGCGAACACTTTGAGATCGAAGCCGGCCGAGAAGATGCCGGGCCGCGCCGAGCGCAGCACCACGATCTCGGCTTCCTTTTCGGCCCGGTCGAAGGCCGCGCCGATCTCGCCCAGCATCGTGGTCGACATCACATTGACCTTGCCGTCGTCAAGCCCGATCCGCGCGACGCCGTCGCTCACCTCAAAACTCACTCCCATTGGCATTTGCCTCTCCTGTCATGAACCAGGCTTGACTGTCGGAGGCTGATGTAGACCAATCAATATAATTTCGTGCGAGGGGGGAGAGCGCCATGCCGGCCGTGCCAAAACACCGCCAGCCCATCATCAATGCCGCGGTGACACTGTTCCGCCGCCAGGGCTATGCCCGGACCGGGCTGAACGACATCGTCGACGTCAGCGGTGCGCCGAAGGGCTCGCTCTACCATTACTTTCCGAATGGAAAGTCCTCGATCGCGGTGGCGGCCGTGGAGGAGGCGGGCCGCCGCGTCGCGGCGACGGTCGCCAGGCTCGCGGAAGAGTGCGGCTCGACCGCCGACCTCTTGCGAGCGCATGCAAGACTATTGGCGGGCTGGATGCAGGGCTCCGGCTTTCGCAACGGCTGCCCGATTACGACCGTGCTGCTCGAGCTTGCGCCGCGCGAGCGCGCCTTGTCCGATGCCGGCCGCAAGGCCTATGCGGCGCGACTGTCGATCCTGCGCGACAAGCTTGTCGCTGACGGCTTCGTCAGATCTCGCGCGGAAACGCTTGCGGTGCTCTGCACGTCGGCGCTCCAGGGCGCGTTGATCCAGGCCCGGGTCGAGCGCAGCGGCCGGCCGATCGAGGTCACCGCGGCGGAATTGGCGCGGCTGATCGAGCGGGAAGCGAGGAACTAGACGCCGAGCCCGCGCGCGACAAGCGTGATCACGAGCGTCAGGATCGCGCCCCAGATCAGGCTCAGCGTCATGGTCAGGATGGTGATTGTGACCACATGCTCGAGATTTCCCTTGAGGAGCGGCATGGTGGTCAATCCCCGAGATGCCAGAAATAGATGGCGGCTCTTAGCGCGATCAGGGCGGTGAGAACGCTGCCCATCGAGAGTACGGTCAGCGCATGCAGCGCGAGGCGCTCGAGCCGGGCTCTGCGCATCTTCGAGAGCCCTGACTGGCGTTGGGCCCAGTGAAGCGATTGTTCAAAGCGATGTGTCAGCATCGGCATTTTCCGGGATCCTTCTGTCAGGAGGCTTCAACTGAAATTGTCGCAGACGGCTGGCTCGCACAGCGGATCCAGCAGGGGACGAACGGAAGGAACGCTTGGCCGCGGCACGTCCGCAGCCGATGTCCGGACCTCGATGAAGGCCGACAGCAGAGCCAGCGCGAGGTCGGAATGGCGCGCCTCGACAGCGGCATCCAGCCAGTCCGGCAGCTCGCGTTCGCGCGACAGCGCACAATGCCATTCGCCCTCGTCATAGGCGAGGCGACGGACCTGCCACATCGGCAGCTCGAGCTCGATCAGCGCCAGCGCCACATCGGCCCAGGCTTCAACGTCGATCAGGCGCATGATGCGTGCGGCGCGTTCGCCTTGGCCGAGTGAGGGGACGCGCCGGCAGGCGTGCGCAATGATGTCGAGCATCAACGGCCGGGTCATCGCCGGTGCCGCGCGAAGCTGCTGGTCGAGGGAAGGTGGGGCGAGGCGTCGGAGAGGGGCGGTCATGTCAGGCCTCCTGGAATTGGTGTCGGTCAGTCGGCCGGCATTGCCAGGATGGGCCCCAAAGGCATTTGAAAACGAGATGGGGAAGAGGGGGGAGATATAGGGATTTCATAAGTGCGGGAGAGGCGGGGTGGCTCGCCATTCTCCACCGTCGTCCCGGATCTGCGTTTCGCTTGTCCGGGACGACAGTGAGGTTGCCTCGCGAGCAGCACCGCCGCTTTTATGAGATTCCTATATCTTCGCCATAGGCCTCATCTCGAAAACCTATGCCTGCGCTGGCATTTCAGCACGGTCAAAAGTCCCGGCTGTCATGCGTGGACGTGCCTTCCATGTCCTTCGCGAGCCAGCCGGGTCACCGAGAGAAGGTTGCGCCGGACTTAAGCGACGCAACGAGGAGCAATCCGATGATGGACATTCTGATGCTGGCGCTGGGCTTCGTCTTCTTCGCCCTCGCCATCGGCTACACCTACGCCTGCGAACGGCTGTGACGGAGCAACCCATGATCTTCGATTATGCGCTCGCCGGTGCCGTCTCGTTCGGTCTGCTGCTCTACCTCACTTACGCGCTGCTGCGGCCCGAGCGGTTCTGACCCGTGCTGCTGCTCGTCGAATTGCTGCTGGCGGACACTGTGCTCGTCGCCTGCCTGCTAACGGTGCTCCTGCCCCTGTTGCGCCGGACACCAAGCCTGAAGGGTTGATTCCATGACTGTGATCGGTTGGCTCCAGATCATTCTGTTCTGCGCCATTATTGTTGCGCTGACCAAGCCGCTCGGCTGGTACATGACGCGCGTATTTAACGGCGAGCGGACGTTCCTGTCGCCGGTGCTGCGCCCGATCGAGGCCGGCGTGTACTGGATTTCCGGCGTTGACGAGAAGCGCGAGCAGCATTGGCTGACCTACACGGTCTCCATGTTGCTGTTCCATGTTGGCGGCTTCCTCGTCATCTACTGCGTGATGCGGCTTCAGGCCGTATTGCCCTTCAATCCGGCCGGGCAGGGCGCGGTCGCCGAGGATCTTTCCTTCAACACCGCGGTCTCCTTCATCACCAACACCAACTGGCAGAACTACGGCGGCGAGAGCACGCTGTCCTATCTCGTCCAGATGCTCGGCCTGACGCACCAGAACTTCCTGTCGGCCGCAACCGGCATCGTGCTGGCGATGGCCCTGATCCGCGGCTTCTCGCGCGCCTCGATGCGCACAGTCGGCAATTTCTGGGTCGACGTCACCCGCTGCACGCTCTACGTGCTGCTGCCGATCTGCGTCGTCTACACGCTGTTCCTGGTCTGGCAGGGCATCCCGCAGACGCTCGGCCCGTATATCGAGGCGACCACGCTCGAAGGCGCCAAGCAGACCATTGCGCTCGGCCCGGTCGCTTCCCAGGTGGCGATCAAGATGCTCGGCACCAATGGCGGCGGCTTCTTCAACGCCAACGCGGCGCACCCGTTCGAGAATCCGACCGCGCTGTCGAATTTCGTGCAGATGCTGTCGATCTTCGCGCTCGGCGCCGCAATGACCAACGTGTTCGGCCGTACGGTCGGCAACCAGCGCCAGGGCTGGGCGATCCTGTCCGTGATGGGCGTGCTGTTCGTCGCAGGCGTCGCCATCACCTATTGGGCGGAAGCGAACGGAACCTCGATGCTCCATGCGCTGGGCCTGACCGGCGGCAACATGGAGGGCAAGGAGGTCCGCTTCGGCATCGTCGCGTCCTCGCTGTTCGCGGTCGTCACCACCGCCGCGTCGTGCGGTGCCGTCAACGCCATGCATGACAGCTTCACCGCGCTCGGCGGCATGATCCCGCTGATCAACATCGAGCTCGGCGAGATCATCGTCGGCGGCGTCGGCGCCGGCATGTACGGCATGCTGCTGTTCGTCATCCTCGCGATCTTCGTCGCCGGACTGATGGTCGGCCGCACCCCGGAATATGTCGGCAAGAAGATCGAGGCCCGCGAGGTCAAGATGGCGATGCTGGCCATCCTGGTGCTGCCGCTGATGATCCTCGGCTGGACCGCCGTCGGCGTGGTCTATCCGGCGGCCGTCGCCTCGATGGCGAATGCCGGCCCGCATGGCTTCACCGAAGTGCTCTATGCCTTCACCTCGGCGGCCGGAAACAACGGCTCGGCTTTCGCAGGCCTCACCGGCAACACCTTCTTCTACAACCTCACGCTCGCAAGCGCGATGTTCGTCGGCCGCTTCTTCATGATCGTCCCCGCCATGGCGATCGCGGGCTCGCTCGCGGAGAAGAAGTCGATCCCGCCGTCGACGGGCACGTTCCCGACCACCGGCGGCCTGTTCGTCGGCCTCGTCGCCGGCGTCATCCTGATCATGGGCGGCCTGACCTTCTTCCCGGCGCTCGCGCTCGGCCCGATCGTCGAACATCTGGCGATGAACGCCGGCAACCTCTTCTGATTGTCTGGAGTGACCTCCATGGATACGATGAAACTGCAAAAACGTGCTGCCGTTTCGGCAATGCTCGACCCTGGGATCGTGATGCCTGCGATCCGCGCCTCCTTCACCAAGCTCAGCCCGCGGCTGATGGTGAAGAACCCCGTGATGTTCGTGGTCGAAATCGTGGCCGCGCTGACGACGGTGATCTTCCTGCGCGACGTCGTCACCGGCGGCTCAGGCCTCGGCTTCACCTTCCAGATCATCGTCTGGCTCTGGTTCACGGTGCTGTTCGCCAATTTCGCCGAAGCGGTGGCCGAAGGCCGCGGCAAGGCGCAGGCCGACTCGCTGCGCAAGACCCGCACCGAGAGCCAGGCCAAGCTCCTGACGGGTGTCGGCCGGGCCTTCGAGCTGGTACCGGGTACGAGCCTGAAGGTCGGCGACATCGTGCTGGTCGAGGCCGGCGACACCATTCCCTCCGACGGCGAGGTGATCGAGGGCGTCGCCTCCGTCAACGAGGCCGCCATCACCGGCGAGTCCGCGCCCGTCATTCGCGAATCCGGCGGCGATCGTTCCGCGGTGACCGGCGGCACGCAGGTGCTGTCCGACTGGATCCGAGTCCGCATCACGGCGGCCCAGGGCTCGACCTTCATCGACCGCATGATCAAGCTGGTCGAGGGTGCCGAGCGGCAGAAGACGCCGAACGAGATCGCGCTCAACATCCTGCTCGCCGGCCTCACCATCATCTTCGTGTTCGCCACCGTCACCATTCCGAGCTACGCGGCCTATGCCGGCGGCTCGATCTCGGTGATCGTGCTGGTCGCGCTGTTCGTGACGCTGATCCCGACCACGATCGGTGCGCTGTTGTCGGCGATCGGCATCGCCGGCATGGACCGCCTGGTGCGCTTCAACGTGCTGGCGATGTCCGGCCGCGCCGTCGAGGCTGCCGGCGACGTCGACACGCTGCTGCTCGACAAGACCGGAACCATCACGCTCGGCAACCGCCAGGCGACCGCCTTCCGCCCAGTGCGCGGCGTGACCGAGCAGGAGCTCGCCGACGCAGCTCAGCTCGCCTCGCTTGCCGACGAGACGCCGGAAGGCCGTTCCATCGTGGTGCTGGCAAAGGAGAAATACGGCATCCGCGGCCGCGACATGGCGGAGCTTGGCGCGACTTTCATCCCGTTCACGGCGCAGACCCGCATGAGCGGCGTCGATGCCGGCGGCTCGTCGGTGCGCAAGGGCGCGGTCGATGCGATGCTGAACTATGTCGGCGGCGGCGCACCGATGGCGGTCGCCTCCGGCAACACCGCGCGGGCGATCCAGCCGGCGGCATTGTCGGACCTCGGTCGCGAGATCCAGGCCATTGCTGATGAAGTATCGAAGTCCGGCGGCACGCCGCTGGCGGTCGCGAGGGACGGCAAGCTGCTCGGCGTCATCCAGCTCAAGGACATCGTCAAGGGCGGTATCCGCGAGCGTTTTGCCGAGCTGCGCCGCATGGGCATTCGCACCATCATGATCACCGGCGACAACCCGATGACGGCGGCTGCCATCGCAGCGGAGGCAGGGGTCGACGACTTCCTGGCGCAAGCCACCCCCGAAGACAAGCTCAAGCTGATCCGCGACGAGCAGGCCAAGGGCAAGCTGGTTGCGATGTGCGGCGACGGCACCAATGACGCGCCGGCGCTTGCGCAGGCCGACGTCGGTGTCGCCATGAACACCGGCACCCAGGCCGCCCGCGAGGCCGGCAACATGGTCGATCTCGATTCCAACCCGACCAAGCTGATCGAGGTCGTCGAGATCGGCAAGCAGCTTCTGATGACGCGCGGCGCGCTGACGACGTTCTCGATCGCCAATGACGTCGCAAAGTATTTTGCGATCATTCCGGCGATGTTTTTGGCATTTTATCCCCAGCTCAACGTACTCAACGTCATGAACCTGTCGAGCCCGCAGAGCGCCATCCTGTCGGCGATCATCTTCAACGCACTCATCATCATCGCGCTGATTCCGCTGGCGCTGAAGGGCGTTGCCTACCGCGCGGTCGGTGCCGGCGCGCTGCTCCGGCGCAACCTCCTGATCTACGGCCTCGGCGGCATCGTCATTCCCTTCATCGGTATCAAGGCAATCGACCTCGTCGTCACCGCCTTGCACCTGGCTTGACCGTCCTGGCGCGGCGCAAGGCGCCGCGCGCCATGACGAAGACTTAGGAGACCAACATGCTCAGAGAAATCCGCCCCGCCATCGTCCTCTTGCTGGTGCTCACGGCCATCACCGGCCTTGCCTATCCGCTGGCGATGACGGCCATCGCCGGCGCGCTCTTCCCTGCGCAGGCCCAAGGCAGCCTGATCGAGAAGGACGGCAAGGTGATCGGCTCCGCCTTGATCGGGCAGGAGTTCAGGGACGACAAATACTTCCACGGCCGTCCCTCGGCGACGGTTGCGCCGGACCCCAATGATTCGACCAAGACGGTGCCCGCGCCCTACAACGCCGCCAATTCGGGCGGCGCCAATCTCGGCCCGACCAGCAAGGCGCTGGCCGACCGGCTCAGGGAAGATGTAGACAAGCTCAAGGCCGAGAATCCGAGCGCTACCGTGCCGGTCGACCTGGTGACGACGTCGGCCAGCGGCCTCGATCCTGATATCTCGCCGGAAGCGGCGCAATTCCAGGTGCCGCGCGTGGCCAAGGCGCGGAATATGCCGGAGGATCAGGTCAAGCAGATCGTGACCGCCAATACCGAAGGCCGCTTGCTCGGTCTGATTGGCGAACCCAGGGTTAACGTTCTGGCACTGAATCTCTCGCTGGATCGCGCCGCCGCCAAGTAGCGGTCTAGGCTCGCGTCACGCAGTTGATTATATTGGAAAAATGGTCCGAGAGCGCCGCGATCCCGAACAACGTCCGTCGCCCGAGGCGCTGCTGGAAGCGGCGCGGCGGGAAGGGAGCGCGAGCGGCAAGCTGAAGATCTTTGTCGGCGCCGCCCCCGGCGTCGGCAAGACGTACGAGATGCTGCAAAGCGCTCACGCCAAGCGCAAGTCCGGCATCGACGTCGTGGTCGGCTTCGTCGAGACCCACGGCCGCGCCGAGACCGAGGCGCTGGTGCGCGGGCTCGAGATGGTCCCGCGCAAGCGGCTGGACTATCGCGGGCAGATCGTCGAAGAGATGGACCTCGATGCGGTGATCGCGCGTCGGCCGCAGATTGCTTTGGTCGACGAGCTCGCCCACACCAATGCGGCGGGCAGCCGCCATCCCAAGCGCTATCTCGACGTCGAGGAGTTGCTGTCCCACGGCATCGACGTCTACACCGCCGTCAACATCCAGCACATCGAGAGCCTGAACGACGTCGTCGCGCAGATCACCCATGTCAGGGTGCGCGAGACCGTGCCGGACTCGGTGTTCGATCGCGCCGACGCGATCGAGCTGATCGACCTCACGCCCGACGATTTGATCCAGCGCCTCAAGGAGGGCAAGGTCTATGTGCCCAAGCAGGCCGAGCGTGCTCTGGAGCATTATTTCTCGCCGGGGAACCTGACGGCGTTGCGCGAGCTCGCTTTGCGCCGCACGGCGGAGCGGGTCGACGAGCAGCTCCTCAACCACATGCAGGCCAATGCGATTCCCGGGCCCTGGGCTGCGGGCGAGCGCATTCTCGTCTGCGTCAGCGAGGATCCGCGCGCGGCCGGTCTCGTCCGCTACACCAAGCGGCTGGCCGACCGGCTGCATGCGCCATTCACCGCGGTTTCGATCGAGACGCGGCGATCGCTGCAATTGTCCGACGAGCAGCGCGACCGGCTGGCCGATACGCTGCGGCTCGCGGAATCGCTCGGCGGCGAGGCGTTGACGATTCCGGCGGTCGGTCGCCGCATCGCCGATGACGTCGTCAGTTTCGCGCAAGGCAACAAGGTCACCCAGATCGTGATCGGCAAGTCGACCCGCTCGCGCTGGTTCGAGATGACACGCGGCTCCGTCGTGCACGATTTGGTGCGCCGCGCCGGCAACATCACGGTTCATGTCATCGCCGGCGACGAGCTGCCGGGCGAAGCGGCGCCCAAGACGGCGGTGCAAACCGCCGTGCGGTCCGAGCCGTTCAATCCGTTGCCATATCTGAAGGCGCTCGGCATCGTGCTGATCGGCCTTGGCGCCGCCGAGCTGATTCAGCCGCGGTTCGGCATCGAGAACGTCGACCTCGTGCTACTCACGGCGGTGGTGGCGGTCGCGGTCCGCTACGGACTATGGCCGTCGCTGCTGGCGACTGTCGCAGCCTCGCTCTGTTACAATTTCTTCTTCCTGCCGCCGATCCACACCTTCACGATCACCGACCCGACCAACGTCGCCGCCTTCGTGCTGTTCATGGTGGTCGCGATGATTGTCTCCAATGTCGCGGCGCGCGTGCGCACCCAGGCCGATGCCGCCATCGGCCGGATCAGGATGAGCGAGCAGCTCTACGCCTTCAGCCGCAAGCTCGCCGGCACCGCGACGCTCGACGATGTGCTGTGGGCGACGGCCTACCAGATCGCGTTGATGCTGAAAGTCCGGGTGGTGTTGCTGCTGCCGGAAGAAGGTCTGCTCACGGTGAAATCCGGCTATCCGCCCGAGGACGAGCTCGATCAGGCCGATCTTGCCGCCGCCAACTGGGCCTGGAGCAACGACCGCCCCGCCGGCCGCGGCTCGGATACGCTGCCGGGTGCAAAGCGGCTGTTCCTGCCGATGCGCACCGGGCGCGGCCCGATCGGCGTCATCGGCATCGACGACGACCGTACCGGTCCGCTGCTGACACCGGACCAGCGCCGCCTGCTTGACGCGCTGGTCGATCAGGGCGCGCTGGCGGTCGAGCGCGTGCTGCTGGTCGAGGACATGGACCGCGTCAAGCGCACCGTCGAGTCCGAGCGGCTGCGCTCGGCGCTCCTGACCTCGATCTCCCATGATCTGAAGACGCCGCTCGCCTCGGTGCTGGGGGCGGCCTCCACCATGCGCGATCTCGCCGGCGCCCTCTCCGACACCGAGAAGCGCGACCTGCTCGCGACCGTGATCGACGAATCCGAGCGGCTCAACCGCTTCATCGCCAACCTGCTCGACATGACCAAGCTCGAATCGGGCGCCATCGTGCCCAACGCGGCGCTACATGATCTCAGCGAGATCGTGGGTAGCGCGCTGCGGCGTGCAGCCAAGATTCTCACCGCGCACGAGGTCGAGCTGGTGCTGGCCGCCGATCTGCCGATGCTGCAGCTCGATGCGGTGCTGTTCGAGCAGGTGCTGTTCAACCTGCTCGACAATGCCGCGAAATATTCGCCACCCGAGACCACCATCTCGATCCGCAGCCGGCGTGACAGCGATCATGTCGTGCTCGAGATCGCGGACGAGGGGGCCGGCATTCCGCCTGACGAGCTCGATAGCGTGTTCGACAAGTTCTACCGTGTGCAGAAAGGCGATCATGTCCGTCCCGGCACGGGGCTCGGGCTCGCCATCTCGCGTGGCTTCGTCGAGGCGATGCGGGGCACGATCTCGGCCGCCAACCGCAGCGACCGCAGTGGCGCTGTCCTCACCATCCGTCTTCCCGTTCCGGCAGAGAGCCGCGCATTGGATACCGCCGCATGAGCGCTGCGCCGATCAAGGTCCTGGTCATCGACGACGAGCCGCCGATCCGCAAATTGCTGCGGATGGGGCTGACGACGCAAGGCTATGAGATCCTGGAAGCGTCGAACGGCAAGATCGCGCTGGAGAAGCTCGTTGAGGAGCCCGCGCTGATCATCCTCGATCTCGGCCTGCCCGACGTGCAGGGACACGAACTGCTGCGCACCATCCGTGCCCGCAACGAAGGCGTGCCGATCGTGGTGCTGTCGAGCCGCGGCGACGAAGCCGGCAAGGTGCAGGCGCTCGATCTCGGCGCCGACGATTATCTGACCAAGCCGTTCGGCATGGACGAGCTTCTGGCCCGCCTGCGCGCCGCGCTGCGGCACCAGCTCCAGGTCCAGGGCGAGCGCCCGGTGTTTCGCAGCGGCGATCTCTCGGTCGATCTCGTCCGCCGCATCGTCAAGGCCGGCGAGCGTGAGATAAAGCTGTCGCCGAAGGAATACGACCTGCTGCGCGTGCTGGTGCAGCACGCCGGCAAGGTGCTCACCCACCGCTTTCTGCTGAAGGAGCTGTGGGACGAATTGACCGACGCGCAGTATTTGCGCGTCTATGTCCGCCAGCTCCGCCAGAAGATCGAAGCTGATCCCGAGCGGCCGCAATATGTGCTGACCGAGACGGGGATCGGGTACCGGTTGAAGGCGGGGGATTAGGCTCCGACTTCGACAGTCGTAGGGTGGGCAAAGGCGCAAAGCGCCGTGCCCACCATTCTCGCGATTTTGATAAAGGTGGTGGGCACGCTTCGCTTTGCCCACCCTACGATATCGAGTGCTGGGCGAGCAGTTTCCTCAACCCGCCTTCCTGTGCCGCGCCGTGGACCGATGCGCCTTCTTCGCGGTTCGCTGCCGTCCGGTCGCGCGGCGGGCATGCGACTTCGCCGCCGTCTTCTTGCCGCCACGCCCCTTCAGGCTCTGCTTCAGCGCATCCATCAGGCTGACGACGTTGCTGGGCCGTTCCTCGGGCTCCGGCAGCTCGATCTTCTTGCCGCTGGCCTTGCGTTTCACCAGCGCCTTCAGCGCGTTCTCGTACTCGTCCTTGAACTTGCCGGGGTCGAAATGGGCGGCCTTGGTCTGGAGGATGTGGCCGGCAAGCTCGACCATGTCCTTGGTGATCTTCGGGCTCTTGATATCGTCGAAGAACTGGTCCTCGTCGCGCAGCTCGTAAGGAAAGCGCAGCGTGGTGCCGAGCAGGCCCTTGCCGAGCGGCTCGATCGCCATGATGTGTTCGCGGTTGGTGAGCACGATCTTGGCGAGCGCCACCCGTTCCTGGTCCTTCATGGCGTCGCGGATCACCGCAAACGCATCGACCGCGGCCTTGCCGTCGGGTGCAAGATAATAGGGATGGTTGAGGTAACGCTGGTCGATCTCATCGCTCGGCACGAAGCTCTCGATGTCGATGGTATGGTTGCTCTCGATCTGGACCGCCTCGAGCTCCTCCGGCTCGATCTCGACATATTTGCCCTTGCGCAGCTCGTAGCCGCGGCCCTTCTGGTCGCTCTCGACGACATCGCCGGTCTCGGCATCGATCATCTGCTGCTTGAGTCGGTTGCCGGTCTCGCGGTTGATCAGGTGAAACCGCGTCTTCTCGGCCGCAGTGGTCGCCGGATAAAGCACGACCGGACAGCTGACCAGCGAGAGCTTCAACGTTCCCTTCCAATAGGCGCGCGGGGCCATTCCATTCTCCAGCGTTTTCAAGGCGTTTTGGAACCCCAACCGCCCCGCGGGGTTTTGGTTCCGGATGGGACTTTGGCCGTGATAGGCTTGAAGCCCCGAAAGAGAAGCGGGACCGGTCGTGCTGCAAAAACTCTCCACCTATCGACAGAAACGTGATTTCGAGAAGACGCCGGAGCCGTCGGGCAAAACGGCGGTGACGCCGTCGAAGCAGCGGCGCTTCGTGATTCAGAAGCACGACGCGAGCCGGCTGCATTACGATCTCAGGCTCGAATTCGATGGCGTGTTCAAGTCCTGGGCGGTGACCAAGGGTCCCTCGCTCGATCCGCACGACAAGCGGCTGGCGGTCGAGGTCGAGGACCATCCGCTCGACTATGGCGATTTCGAAGGCACGATACCGGAAGGGCAGTACGGCGGCGGCACGGTGATGCTGTGGGATCGCGGCACCTGGGAGTCGGAAGATCCCGAACGCGGCTTCAAGAAGGGCGATTTGAAGTTCACCCTGCATGGGGACAAGTTGCACGGAAGCTGGGTCCTGGTCCGCATGCGCAACGACCGTACCGGCGGCAAGCGCACCAACTGGCTCTTGATCAAGCACCGCGACGAATTTGTCCGTGAAGGGGCCAAGAACGACATTCTCGATGAGGACAAGTCCGTCGCCTCCGGCCGCGCAATGGAGCAGATCGCCGAGGGCAAGGGGCGCGCGCCAAAGCCGTTCATGCTGGCCAAGGGTGCGAAGACCAAGGCCGACGCGGTCTGGCAATCCAACCGGGCCGAGGAAGCGAAAGGGCAAACGGTCAAGCCGGCGCCACGCACGGCATTGAAGGGCGGCAAGATCGTCAAGACCAGGACGGCGAGGAAGAAGGCCACAACTGCGACCAATGGCAAGAAGATCGTCGAGATACCGGACTTCGTGCCGCCGCAGTTCTGCACGTCGGTCGAGCGTCCGCCGGCCGGCGAAGGCTGGTGCCACGAGATCAAGTTCGACGGCTACCGCGTGCAGCTCCGGGTCGAGGACGGCAAGGCGACGCTGAAGACGCGCAAGGGCCTCGACTGGACCGACAAGTTCGCCTCGATCGCGAAGGAGGCGGCGGCGCTGCCGGACGTGATGATCGACGGAGAGATCGTGGCGCTCGATCACGACGGTGCGCCGAATTTCTCCTCGCTCCAGGCCGCGCTGTCGGACGGCAAGACCGAAGAGCTGATCTTCTTTGCCTTTGACCTCCTGTTCGCGGAGGATCTCGATTTTCGGCGTCTGCCGCTCGGCGAGCGCAAGGCGCGGCTGAAGCAGCTGCTGGGAGCGCGCAAGCGGAAATCGACTCAGATCCGCTATGTCGAGCATTTCGAAAGCGGCGGCGATGCGGTGCTGCAATCGGCCTGCAAGCTTGAGCTGGAAGGCGTGGTGTCGAAGAAGCTGGACGCGCCCTATCGCTCCGGCCGCACCGAGAGCTGGACCAAGGCAAAGTGCCGCGCCGGCCACGAGGTCGTGATCGGCGGCTACAAGACCACCAACGGCAAATTCCGCTCGCTGATGGCGGGCGTGCATCGCGGCGATCATCTCGTCTTTGTCGGCATGGTCGGCACCGGCTTTGGCGCCGACAAGGTCAAGCGCATCATGCCGTCCCTGAAGGCCATGGAGGCCAAGGAGAGCCCCTTCGGTGGCAAGAACGCGCCGAAGAAGAGCCGCGAGGTGCACTGGCTGAAGCCGGAGCTCGTGGCCGAGATCGAGTTCGCCGGCTTCACTGCCGACGGCAATATCCGCCAGGCCGCGTTCAAGGGCTTGCGGCAGGACAAGCCCGCCGAGGAGGTCGAGGCGGAGACGCCTGTCGATACCGAGCTTGCCGAGCCCACGCCCCGCAAGCGCGCGGCGAAGACAGCCAAGCGATCGAAGGACACCGGCACCGCCGAGGTGATGGGCGTCGTCATCTCCAAGCCTGACAAGGAGCTGTGGCCCGACGGAGGTGACGGCGAGGGCGCGACGAAGCTCGATCTCGCGCGCTACTTCGAGGCGGTCGGCGACTGGATGATCGAACATCTGAAAGGGCGCCCGTGCTCGATCGTGCGTGCGCCCGACGGCATCGGCGGCGAGACGTTCTTCCAGCGTCACGCGATGCAGGGCACCTCGAATTTGCTTGAGCTGGCCAAGGTCTCGGGCGATCGCAAACCCTATTTGCAGATCGATCGCGTCGAAGGGCTTGCCGCCGTCGCGCAGATCGGCGGTGTCGAGCTGCATCCCTGGAATTGCGCACCTGATGCCTACGATACGCCGGGCCGGCTGGTGTTCGATCTCGATCCGGCGCCGGATGTGGAGTTCGCCGATGTCGTCGAGGCCGCCAAGGAGATGCGGCAGCGGCTGGCCGATGTCGGCATGGAGAGCTTCTGCAAGACCACGGGCGGCAAAGGCCTGCATGTGGTGGTGCCGCTGCTTCACGGCGCGCGCGACAAGGTGAGCTGGAAGGAAGCCAAGGCCTTCGCGCAAGGCGTCTGCCAGTGGATGGCCGACGACGATCCAGAGCGCTATCTGCTCAACATGTCGAAGAAGCTGCGCAAGGGGAAGATCTTCCTCGACTATCTCCGCAACGACCGGATGTCGACGGCGGTGGCCCCGCTGTCGCCGCGGGCGCGCGCCGGGGCAACGGTCTCGATGCCCGTCACCTGGGCGCAGGTGAAGAGCGATCTTGATCCGAAGCGCTATACGCTGCGGACCGTGCCGGGCCTGCTGCCGCGGTCAAAGGCGTGGGAGGACTATGACGATGCGGCCGCCTCGACCAAGGCGGCGATCAAGAAGCTTGCGGGGAAAAGGAAGTAGGTCGCGCTCCGGGCACCGCGCCCGTAGGGTGGCAAAGCGAAGAGTGCCCACGTTCTTTTCGTTGTAACGAATCTTTTTCATTACGACGAATAGGTGGGCACGGCGCAAGAGCGCCTTTGCCCACCTACGAGTTCTCGTCCTAGATCCGTCCCATCAGCAGCAGGATCAACAGGATGACGATGACCAGCCCGAGGCCGCCGCCGCCGTAATAGCCGGTGCCGTAGAACGGGCCGCCGCCGATGCCGCTGAAGCCGCCGAGCAGGGCGATGACCAGAATGATCAGAATGATCGTACCGATTGACATGCGAATCTCCTCAGCCCTTTGTTGAAAGGGTCGTTTGCACCTGTCCCCTTGTGCGAGGGCAACTTGCCGCAGGTTTTTAAGTTCCGGGTTTGAAACAGGGCCACAGGTCCAAGTTGCATGGAACCTTTGCCGCTTCGTCCGGCATGACTATGTGAGGATTGATCATCACGGGGCAGGGCCATGTCAGCACCGCTTGTCGTTTCTATTCCGCACCGTCTCGGCCGCGAGGAGGCGGTGCGCCGGCTCAAGACCGGGCTCGGCCGGGCGGCAGCCAGCATTCCGGTGATGCAGGTCGAGGAGGAGCGCTGGACCGGCGACAGCATGGCGTTTCGCATTCGCGCGCTCGGGCAGATCGCGACGGGTCAGGTCGACGTCGCTGAAGACCATGTCAAGGTCCAGGTGGTGCTGCCCTGGCTGTTGCAGCGCTTTGCCGAGATGGCGCAGGCCACGATCAAGAAGCGCGGGCAGTTGCTGCTGACCAAGGACGACGGAAAGTAGCTTCAGGCGCGCACGCGCGGCCGCGCGGGCCTGATGGCGCTTGCCGTGCGGGCCTCGATGACAGCGGCGGGAAAATCGCGGAAAGCCTGGGTGACCGGCAGTTCGTGGCCCTCAAGGCCCGTCGCGGCATAGCCTGTGATATCGACGGCCGCGTCAAATCCCTCCAGCGTGGGCCATTCCCGGCCGGCTTGGGTGAACGGCGCGAACTGACGCCCGACCACGACGATCGCCGCAGCGCGGCCATGACGGCGGGCGAAGGCAATGACATGGTCGGCATGTGCGCCGCGCACCGCCAGCGGCTGATAGTCGCCTTGAGCGAAGACGTCGGCGAGTTCATTGCGCAGCTTGAGAAGACGCCGTGTCCAGGCCAGCTTGAGCAGGCCGTCGGGCCAGCTCTTGATCAGGCCACGCCAATCCGGATCGTCCAACGAATCCAGCGCCGCGTGCCGCGCGCCAAAGTCGACCGGGCGACGGTTGTCGGGGTCGACCAGCGACAGGTCCCAGAACTCGGTGCCCTGGTAGAAGTCGGGCACGCCGGGCAGCGTCGCCTTGAGGGTGAGCTGGCTTAGAGAATTCAAGGCGCCGAGCAGCGCCACGCGTCGGGCCAGCGTTTGCAGCGAATCCAGGAATTCCCCTGACAGTGCAGGATCGAGGATCTTGTCGATAAAGCTCTTGATGCCGTTCTCATAGGCTTCATGCGGGTTGAGCCAGCTCGTCTCTTCCTTGCCCTCGCGCGCGGCCTTCAGCGCATAGGCCTGGATGCGCTCGACGAAGCCGGCATCGACCGGCCCGTGCAGCGGCCAGGCTCCGAGCAGGGTTTGGTAGAGCATGTATTCGAACGTCGCCGACGGCGCGCGGTAATTGCCGTGGAGCGTGAGGTGCGGCGCGTTCAACACCTTCCAGCGCGCCACTGCGCTGGTCCATTCGCCGGGAATCTCGCTGAGCGCCGCGATGCGCGCGCGGGCGTCCTCGCCGCGCTTGGTGTCGTGGGTGGCGGTCGCCGTCATTCCCAGCGGCCATTCCCTGGCGCGGGCCTGCATGGTCTCGTGGAAGGCGGAAATCGTGAGCCCGGTGCTGGCGGGATCGCCGCCGACCTCGTTCAGCGCGAGCAGCCGGTGGAATTGATAGAACGCGGTGTCCTCCAGCGACTTCGCCATCATCGGTCCGGTGAATTGCTGCACCTTCAGCGCGAAACGACGCACGCGCGGGGCGCTGTGCGGGGGGCGGCCAGGCTTGAGCAGGTCCATGGTCAGCGCGTCGCGCAGGAAGTCGAAGATGCCTTCGTCCGCGGCGAACCATTCCGCGCGGGCGCGCGCGATGGTGTCGTCGATCAGCTTGCGGTCGGGCGCGGTCGGGCCGCTGTTGGTCAGATAGGTGCGGTACACCGGGAAATGCAGCACATAGAGCTCGAGCGCCTGCCGCAGGCTGTCGGCGGAGAAATCGCGCGTCGAGTAATGCCCGTTGGCGATGCGCGCGAGCAGGCGGGTCAGCACGGTGAATTCGCTGGTGAGCAGCGTCTCCAGCACGCGCCGCTTGGCGTCCTTGACGTAAGGCGCAAGCCGCGGCGGCCGGTTGCTGACCTGCCGCCAGGTCTCGTCCAGCGCCCCCAGTCCCCCGGCCTCGACCAGCGCATGGGTGATGACGTTCATCCATTCATAGCCGGTGGTGCCCTGAACCCCGGCGAAGTGCGGCAGGCGTTCGTGCTCGCACAGGATCTTTTCGATCACCGTATAAAACGGCTTGGTATTTCCTTGGGCGTCGCGCACCAGCCGGCGCAGCCGCTGGCAATATTGCGCGGGATCGCGCAGGCCGTCGATGTGATCGAGCCGGATGCCCTGCAGCTTGCCGCTGGCGATGAGCTGCTTCACCAGCCGGTGCGTGGCGGCGAAGGTGCTCGCGTCCTCGACGCGCAGACCGGCGAGCCCGTTGACATCGAAGAAGCGGCGATAGTTGATATCGCTGGAGGCAAGCCGCCAGTGCCCGAGCTTATAGTGCTGGCGTTCGAGCAGATGATGCAGCGCCAGCGTCTGCGCGGGACGGTTCTTGGCGGCACGATAGGCGGCAAGGCCCCGTGCGATGACTTCGGCAGCACCAGGGATCTCCCTGAGCTCGGCCTTGAACGCGGGGGCTTCCTTGCGGTTGGGGCGGCGTAATCCGGTATAGCGCGCTGCGAGCGACAGCAGGCGCTTGCCGGCCTCCGTCTCGGCGGCACCCGCTTCCTTGACGATCATGCGCAGCATCTCGCCATAGCGCTCCGGCGCGACGGGCAGGCGATGTTCGAAATACCAGGCGGAAAAGCTTCCCTGGTCCGGATCGTAGCGCAGCTCGATGTCGCCGCGCTCGAGCGCCTCGCCATAGGACGCCCCCAGGATCGGCAGCAGCACGCCGCCGCGGGCGCGGTAGGCGAGCTGATCCCAATCGATGTCGAAGGAGACCGCGTGGGGCGAAGCCTGGCCCCATTCCAGCACGTCGAGCCACCAGGGATTGTCGGCGAAATGCACGCCGACATGGTTGGGCACGAAGTCGATGATGAGGCCGAGGTCGTGCCTGGTCAGCGCCTCGCTCAGCCGGGCGAAGCCGGCTTCGCCGCCAAGCTCCGGACTGAACTGGCTGTGATCGACGGTGTCGTAGCCGTGGGTCGAGCCCTTGCGCGCCTTCATCACCGGCGAGGCATAGAGATGCGTAATCCCCAGCGCTTTCAGATAGGGCACCACCGCGGCGGCCTTGTCGAAATCGAAATCCGCGGTGAGCTGAAGCCGGTAGGTCGCGAGCGGAATGGCGGGAGGCATCCTAACCTCCGAGGCGCCAGACCACCGACCAGGGGGCAAGCCGGTCGCCGTCGCCGCCCCAGATCGGCGTACCCGCGCTGACATTGGAGATGATTTCTTGGTCCGACAGGTTGGCGGACAGGCGAAGCACCGTGCCGTCGCCCATGCGCCAATGCGCGGTGAGCAGGCCGCTGTCGGCCGCCTCGGCCTCGCCGAAGCTCGCGCCCCTCAGCCGCGGCATGATCTCCTTGCGGCGAAGCGCGAGCAGCTCCCGGACCAGCGCGAGCCGCGCGTCCTGCTGCGGCGTGCGGCCGGTCCAGTCGAGCACGGCTGATTGCAGCGTTGCCGGATCGAGCGGGTCGGGCACCTCGTCGCCGTACTTCTCGTAAGCCCAGGCATATTCCTGCTTGCGCCCCTTGCGGACGGCATCGGCGAGTTCGCCGTGGAAATCGCAGAAGAACGGGAAAGGCGCCGTGGAGCCCCATTCCTCGCCCTGAAACAGCATCGGCACCATCGGCGCGAGTAGTGTCACTGCAAGCGCCGCTTCGATCTGCTGCGATGATGCCAGGCTCTCGAGCCGGTCGCCGAGCGGACGGTTGCCGATCTGGTCGTGGTTTTGCACGAAATTGACGAAGGTCGCCGGCGGCAGCTTGCCGCTCGGCTCGCCGCGCGGCTTCTTGCCCCAGAACTCCGAAACCTCGCCCTGGTAGACGAAGCCGGAGGCCAGCGCGCGGGCGAGATCGAGCCGCGGCGTTTGATAATCCGCGTAGTATCCGGCGAGCTCGCCGGTCAGCATCACGTGCCAGACGTGGTGATAGTCGTCGTTCCACTGTCCCCGATATTTGCCGTTCGGCGGCTCCTGCGCCGCGTCGAGCAGGCTGGCGCGATTGTCGCCGTTCTCCAGCACGAGATGGATGTGCCGCCCCGTGGCCTTGGCAAGCTCGCCGGCGGCGACGCTGAGGTCCTGCAGCATCGATTGCTCGCCGGGGATCGCCATGATGTGATTGGCGGCATCCAGCCTCAGGCCGTCGAAACGGTAGTCGCTGAGCCAGGACAGCGCATTCTCGACCGCGAATGCGCGCACCTGCGGCACGCGATAGTCGATCGCACTGCCCCAGGGCGTGTGGGCATCGGTGAAGAAGGCCGGCGCATAGCGGCCGAGATAATTCCCCTCGGGCCCGAAATGATTGTAGACGACGTCGAGGAACACCATCAGGCCGCGCAGATGCGCTTCGTCGATCAGCGTCTTCAGGTCCTCGGGCCGGCCATAGGCGCTGTCGGGCGCATACCAAAGCACGCCGTCATAGCCCCAGCCGCGGCGCCCGGCGAAATCGGCCAGCGGCATCAATTCCAGCGCGGTGATGCCGGTTGCGACGAGATGATCGAGCTTGTCGATCATGGCGCGGTAAGTGCCTTCGGAGGTGAAGGTGCCGACATGGGTCTCGGTCAGCACCGTCTCTTCCCAGGGGCGGCCGCGCCAATCGCGCGCACGCCACGAAAAGGCGTCGTGATCGATCACCTGGCTCGGCCCGAACACATCCTCGGGCTGAAAGGCCGAGGCGGGATCGGGTACCTCGATCTCGTCATCGATCCTGAACTTGTAGGGACTGCCGGCGGTGAGGCCGGAAATCTCGGCCACGTACCAGCCATCCTGCCGGCGCTGCATCGCGTGTCTTCGGTCGAGCAGGAGGTCGACACGCCGCGCGCCAGGCGCCCACAGGCGGAACGACACGCCGTCCTTTGTCGGCCTCGCCCCGAAGGATGGCCTCATAGCGCCCCCGCGAAGGCGAGCACCGAGCGCGGCGGCGCCTTGCTGTCGCTCCCGGGCGGGAACTCGACCGTATTCAGCTTGGCATCGGTCGTGTTCAAGATCTGCTGCCAGCTCTTGTATTCGGTCATTTTGGGCAATTTGAATGCGATCTCTTCGGGGGCGGCGTTCAGTACGATAAAGATCGCGGCCCCACCCGGTTCCACCGGGCCCATCACATAGGAGAGGAATCTTCCCTCCGGGAATTTCCAGTCGTTCTCCGTCATTTCGTCGCCCGCAGGTGTCAGCCACAATGCGCCGTACGACACGCCGTCTGCGGGGCGGCCGTCGAGCCAGCGATGGCTGCGAAGCTGCGAGAACCGGCGGCGGATGTCGGCGAGATGGCCAACGAAATCGACCATGTCGTCGCCCTCTTTGCCGAGATTGTCCCAGCCGACCCAGCCGATCTCGTTGTCCTGGCAATAGGCGTTGTTGTTGCCGGATTGCGAGTTGCCGACCTCGTCGCCGGCGAGGATCAGCGGAACGCCCTGCGCCAGCATCAGGCAAGCCAGCACGTTCTTGCGAAGCTGACGGCGCAGGGCGAGGATCTGAGGATCATCGGTCGGCCCCTCGACACCGCAATTGTTGCTGTGGTTGTCGTTGGAGCCGTCGCGGTTGTCCTCGCCGTTGGCCTCGTTGTGCTTCTCGTTGTAGCTGAAGAGATCGGCGAGCGTGAAGCCGTCATGGACGGTGATGTGATTGATGCTGGCGCGCGGCCGCCGTCCGTCATGGTTGAACAGGTCGGACGATGCCGTCATCCGGCTGGAGATGTCGCCGATCAGGCTGCCTTCGCCGCTCCAGTAGCGGCGCATGGCGCTGCGATAGCGATCATTCCATTCCGACCATTGCGAGGGGAATGCGCCGACCTGATAGCCGCCAAGGCCGAGGTCCCAGGGTTCGGCGACGAGCTTGACGGCCGCAAGCACCGGATCCTGGCGGATCGCGGTCAGGAACGAGATGCCGCGATCATAACCGTTCGGCCCGCGCGCGAGCGTGGTGGCGAGGTCGAAGCGGAAGCCGTCGACGTGGCAGACCTCGACCCAGTAGCGCAGGGAATCCATCACCATCTGCAGCACGCGCGGATGGGTGAGATTCACCGATGAGCCGCAGCCGGTGAAGTCATCGTAATAGCGCGGGTTCTCGCGGTTGAGCCAGTAATAGGAGGCGTTGTCGATGCCGCGGTAGCACAGCGTCGGGCCGAGATGGTTGCCCTCGGCGGTGTGGTTGTAGACGACGTCGAGCATCACCTCGATGCCGGCATCGTGCAGGCGCGCCACCGTGGTGCGGAAGGAGTCGAGCGCATTGTCCTGGGCGTAGCGCAACTCCGGCGCGAAGAAGGAGAGTGAGTTGTAGCCCCAGTAGTTGGCTAGCTTCTTCTCGACCAGGATGCGGTCGTCGACGAAGCTGTGCACCGGCAGCAGCTCCACCGTGGTGACGCCGAGCTTCTTCAGGTGCTCGATCATCGCCGGCGAAGACAGCCCGCCATAGGTGCCGCGCAGGTTCGGCGGCACGTCGTCGCGCTTCTGGGTCAAACCCTTGACGTGGGCCTCGTAGATGACGGTGTCTTCCCAGGGGATGTTGGGACGGATCTCGCGGCGGCCCCAGTTGAAAGTCTCGTCGACCACGACGGCCTTGGGCATGCCGCGGGCATTGTCGCGCCGGTCGAAGGACAGATCCTCGCGCGGGCTCCCGGTGCGGTAGGCAAAATGCGCATCGCTCCAGACCAGGCGTCCCGCGAGCCGCTTGGCATAGGGATCGAGCAGCAACTTGTTCGCATTGAACCGGTGGCCGTGCTCGGGCTCGTAGGGGCCGTGCACGCGATAGCCGTAGAGCTGGCCGGGCGAGACGTCGTTGAGATAGCCGTGCCAGACATCCTCGGTTCTTTCCGGCAGCTCGATGCGCTCGAGCTCGCGGCGGCCTTGCGTGTCGAACAGGCAGAGTTCCACCTTCTGTGCGTTCGCGGAGAACAGCGCGAAATTGGTGCCGCGTCCGTCCCAGCTTGCGCCGAGGCGTGCAGGCGATCCAGCAGTCAGGCGCATGTGTCAGCTTTCCGGAACGAGAAAGATCGCGGCGAGCGGCGGAATGGTGAGGCGGAGCTCGGGCGCCTTGCCTTCAACGGCATGAACCTCGCCGATGTTCCCGACATTGCTGCCGCCATAATGGGCGGAGTCCGAATTGAACACTTCCTTCCACTTGCCGGCAAAGGGCACGCGAACGCGATAGTTGCGATAGACATTGGGTGAGAAGTTGATGATGACGAGACACCGCGCCTGCTCGTCGAATCCCTTGCGCAGCCAGGCGAACACGTTGCGGTTGGCGTCATCCGTGATCAGCCATTCGAAGCCGGCCTGGTCGCAGTCCATCTGGTGCAGCGCCGGCACCGCGCGATAGAGCCGGTTGAGGTCCCGGATCAGTGACTGAATGCCGGAATGATACTTGTATTCGAGCAGGTGCCAGTCGAGCGACTGGTCGTGATTCCATTCGCGGCTTTGGGCGATTTCCGCGCCCATGAACAACAGCTTCTTGCCGGGATGGCCGAACATGAAGCTGTAATAGGCGCGCAAATTCGCAAAGCGCTGCCACTCGTCGCCGGGCATGCGGCCGAGGATCGAGCGCTTGCCGTGCACGACCTCGTCGTGGGACAACGGCAGGATGAAGTTTTCCGAGAACGCGTAGTGCAGGCCGAACAGGATCTCGCCGTGATGGTGCTTGCGGTGAACAGGGTCCTTGCTGATGTAGTTCAGCGTGTCGTGCATCCAGCCCATGTTCCACTTGTAGCCGAAGCCGAGCCCGCCGAACTCGACGGGGCGCGAGACCTGCGGCCATGCGGTGGACTCCTCGGCCGCCGTGGTCGCCTGCGGGAAGCGCGCGAAGACCTCGGTGTTGAAGCGGCGCAGGAAGTTGATCGCCTCGATGTTTTCGCGGCCGCCATACTGGTTCGGGATCCAGGCGCCGGGCGGCCGGCTGTAGTCGAGATAGAGCATGGACGCGACGGCATCGACGCGTAAGCCGTCGATCGCATAGCGCTCCATCCAGAACAGTGCGTTCGACACCAGGAAGTTAGTCACTTCGGTGCGGCCGTAATTGTAGATCAAGGTGCCCCAGTCGAGGTGGCGGCCCTGGAGCGGGTTGGCGTGCTCGTAGAGCGCGGTGCCGTCGAAACTGCCGAGCCCGTGCGGATCGTCGGGGAAGTGACCGGGCACCCAATCGAGCAGCACGCCGACACCCTCGCGGTGGCAGGCATCGACGAGGGCGGCAAAATCCTCCGGCGTGCCGAAGCGGCTGGTCGGCGCATAGAGGCCGGTCGGCTGATAGCCCCAGGAGCCATCGAAGGGATGCTCGCTCACGGGCAGGAATTCGAGATGGGTGAAGCCCATGTCGCGGGCATAGGCCGGCAACTGTTCGGCCAGCTCGCGATAGGTCAGCCATTCATCGCCGTTCTTGCGACGCCACGAGCCGAGATGCACCTCATAGATCGACATCGGCGCCGACAGCGCGTTGATGCCGTCAGGCGCCGGGCGTGGCCGTGGCAAATGCGTTTCGTCGAGCACGATGGAGGCCGTCTTCGGACGGACTTCGCTGGCAAAGGCCATCGGGTCTGATTTCAGCGGAAGCAGATGGCCGTGCGGCCCGATGATCTCGAACTTGTAGTGATCGCCGGCTTTGGCATGCGGAATGAACAATTCCCAATACCCGGCGCCGCGCACCCGCATCGGATGGCGCCGTCCGTCCCAGAAATTGAAATCGCCGACCACGGAAACGCGGCGTGCGTTCGGGGCCAGTACCACGAAGCCGATGCCGTCGATGCCCTCGAGCCGCATCGGATGCGCCCCGAGCTTGTCGTAGAGGCGCTGATCGGTGCCTTCGCCGAGCAAATAGAGGTCGAAATCGGTCAGGATCGGCGGAAAGCGGTAGGCGTCCTCAAACTCGACGACGTTGCCGCCGAATTTTGCGCGCAGCTGATAGTGCTTCGAGCCATTGGGCAGGGCGCCGATGAACAGGCCGGAATCATGCACGCGGTCGAGCGGAGCGACTTCGCCATGCTCGCCAACTGCCTCGACATTTGAGGCCTCGGGGAGAAAAGCGCGCACCACGCTTTTATCGCCTTCGGGGTGCAGCCCGAGATAGTGGAAGGGGTCGGAGTGGCGGCCCTCGATGATCGCATAGGCCTCGGCAGGCAGTTTAGGCATGGGCTTCGCTCCCGGCACTGGACAGAATGCGAAGCAGTCCGGTCAGCGGCGCATGGAGCCCCTCAGGCCGGTTGGACAGCTCGTACTCTACTTCATCGAAGGCTTGATCAAGCAGGAAAAACCTTAACAGGCCTTCCGCGGATTGCCGATCCTCCGGCCACAGCCGTCGATCGGTCATGGCTTCGCGATAGGCGGACAGGAAGGTTGCGGCGGCTCGCTCGCGCCATTCGTCGAGCGCGGCGGTGATCCGGCCCTGCTCGTCGGAAGCGCCCGTGAGCGCACGGCTCAGCGCCGCGTTAACCGAAAGATCGATCGAGCGGATCAGGCCGGCGACGTCGCGCGCGGCCGGCGCCTTGCGCCGCTTGTCGGCCAGCGGCAGACGCGGATCGCCGTCGAAGTCGATGATGAAGATATCGTCCTTCACGATCAGAGTTTGCCCGAGGCGGAAGTCGCCATGATGACGGATGCTCAGCCCGCCGATCCCGGAAGGCAATAGCGCATTCAGGTGGTCGGGCAGGGACGTGCGCACGGCGGCGAGCCGGTCGATCAACGGTCGGTCCGCCTCCCGCAGGCCGTCGCGGCTGTCGGCCAGCCGCTCGAAAATTCGCTCGGCCCGTGCCTTGAGGTCGGACACAAATCGTTTGGCGTGCGCAGAGCCGATCGGCTCTGGAGCAAGATCGTGCGGCTCTGCCGCCGCCAAGGCGACATGCAACTCGCCGAGCCGCCGGCCGATCTGCGCGATGAAGTGCAGATAAGGCGCTTGCTCCTGGGTCTCGCGCGGCGCTTCGCCTGCCGATAGCACGCGCTGCTCGTCGATATAGCGATCGAGATAGCCCGTGGTCACGGTCCAGCCGTCACCCTGGTTCTCGACATAAGCATGCAACACGCCGAGCGTGCTGCGCTGATCGCCTTCGACCAGCTCGACGCTGCCGAGCAGCGCCGGCGTATTGGCAAAGCGCGCGACCTCGGTGAGATAATGGCCGATCTCGATCTCGGGGTTGATGCCGCCTTCGAGCTGGCGATAGAGCTTGGCGACGTACTGGTTGTCGACCAGCGCGGTGCTGTTCGATTGCTCGATCGCGCGGATGCGTTCGGGCTCCTTGATGGTGTAATCGGCGAAGCGGCTCGTCGCCTTGAACTCCAGCCGCAGATTGTTTTCTTCCACCACCAAATTCTGCGACAGGTTGCGCAGGAACAGGCCGATGAAGATCTGATCGGTCGCCACGTCGAGCAGCGTGCCCTCTCGCGCACCCTGGCGGACGGCGGCGAGCGCCTTCGGGTTGAAGCGCTCGCGGTCGAAGCGCACCCACTCGATCTGCATCGGCAGCACGTAGCGCGACGCGGCGCCCTGGTCGGCCTTCTGGAAAAAAGCGATCCAGGGCCTGTTGTCGCCGATGTCGCAGAACGGCACGGCCGAGGTCAGCGTGGTTTTGATCTGCTTGGGATTGTGCTCGGGATACCACCGCGTCCGCGACAAGAATCCCGGTAGCACGTCGCGCTCGAACACGCCGCGCTCGCGGGCGAGCGACACCCAGTTCGAGTTCACCGGCACCACCAGCGTCTCGAACTCCGGCACCGCGCGCGGCGTCACCGGCTCGGACTTGTCGCGTTCCTGAAGCTGGAACCAGTAGAAGCCGTAAGGCCCCAGCGTGATCATGTAGGGCAGTTCGCCGATCGCGGGGAAGCGGGTGCGGCCGAGCATCTCCTGCGGGATGCGGTCCTTCCAGGGCGACAGGTCGAGCTCGGTCGCTTGCGCGGCGCGCGACAAATTGGCGACGCAGAGGATCACCTCGTCGCGATATTGCCGGACATAGGCCAGCACGGCGCGATTGGCTGGGCGGATGAAGGTCATGGTGCCGCGGCCGAAAGCGAGCGTCGACTTGCGCACCGAGATCAGCCGCTTGGTGGCGCTGAGCAGCGACGACAGGCTGCGCGATTGCGCTTCGACATTTACCGATTCGTAGCCGTAGACGGGGTCCATGATCAGCGGCGCGTAGAGGCGGGCGGGGTCACAGCGCGAGAAGCCGCCGTTGCGGTCGGGGCTCCACTGCATCGGCGTGCGGACGCCGTTGCGGTCGCCGAGATAGATGTTGTCGCCCATCCCGATCTCGTCGCCGTAATAGATGATCGGCGTGCCGGGGAAGGACAGCAGCAGCGAATTCATCAGCTCGATCTTGCGCCGGTCGTTGTCCATCAGCGGCGCAAGGCGCCTGCGGATGCCGACATTGATGCGGGCGCGCGGGTCGTTGGCGTAGGTGGTCCAGAGATAGTCGCGCTCGACGTCGGTGACCATCTCCAGCGTCAGTTCGTCATGGTTGCGCAGGAACAGCGCCCATTGGCAGCTCGCCGGAATATCAGGTGTCTGGCGCAGAATGTCGGTGATCGGAAAGCGGTCCTCCTGCGCGATCGCCATGTAGATGCGCGGCATCAGCGGGAAGTGGTAGGCCATATGGCACTCGTCGCCACGGCCGAAATATTCCTGCACGTCCTCCGGCCATTGATTGGCCTCGGCCAGCAGCAGCTTGCCCTTTGAATAGGAATCCAGCTCGTGGCGCAGGCGCTTGATGATCGCATGCGTCTCGGGAAGGTTCTCGTTCGAGGTGCCCTCGCGCTCACACAGATAGGGAATGGCATCGAGCCGGAAGCCGTCGACGCCGGCGTCCAGCCAGCGCTTCATCACCTGGATCAGCGCGCTGACCACGCGCGGATTGTCGAAATTGAGATCCGGCTGGTGCGAGAAGAAGCGGTGCCAGTAGAACGCACCGGCCTCGTGATCCCAGGTCCAGTTCGACTTCTCGGTGTCGGTGAAGATGATCCGTGTGCCCTGGTATTTCTGGTCGGTGTCGCTCCAGACATACCAGTTGCGGGCGCTGGAGCCGGGATGGCTGCGGCGCGCGCGCTTGAACCATTTGTGCTGGTCCGAGGTGTGGTTGACGACCAGCTCGGTGATGACGCGCAGGCCGCGCTTCTGCGCTTCCTGGATGAAGCGCTTGAAATCCTTCATGGTCCCGAAATCGGGATTGACCGAGCCGTAGTCGGCGATGTCGTAGCCGTCGTCGCGCCCCGGCGAGGGATAGAACGGCAAAAGCCACAGCGCGGTGACGCCGAGCTCCTGCAGATAGGGCAACTTCTCGGTCAGACCGGCGAAATCGCCGATGCCGTCATTGTTGCTGTCGGCGAAGGCCTTGACGTGGAGCTGATAGATAATGGCGTCCTTGTACCAGAGCTCATCCACGATCTCGGCAGCCTCAAGCTTCTTGGTGTCGACGGAAGACAGAACATTCATGGCGTGACCCCTTACGCCAGGCAGCGGAACAAGAGCGCCGGATCGCGGTCGGGATCGATACGCAACCTGATCCCGCCCCATTCGATGCGGGACTGTTCGCCGGTGAGAAGGTTTTCGAGTTTCGTCACATGGTGCCGCTGCCCGCCGGCGTCAACGGTGACGTCGCCCAGCGGCAGCCAGCACTCGCGCAAATGGCCCGAAAGCGCGATCACGCTGAGGACGGTATTGGCAGGCTCGGCCGCTTCCTTGACGAAGGCGATCGTCTCGCCGTCTTCAACGCCGAGAAAGCGCAAGTTCGCCGTTTGCTGGAGCGCGGCATTGTCGTTGCGTATGCGGTTGAGCGCGGCAATGTAGGACTTGATGTTGCCGGGCCGGTCCCAGTCGCGTTGCCGGATCTGGTATTTCTCGGAATCCAGATATTCCTCGCGGCCGGGCATCGCCTCGTGTTCGAGCAACTCGAACCCGCTGTAGACGCCGTAATTGCCCGACAATGTCCCCGCCAGCGCGAGGCGCGACTTGAATGCCCAGGCTTCGCCGCTCTGGAGATGATAGGGCAGCAGGTCGGGCGTGTTGACGAACAGGTTCGGGCGATAGAAGTCGCGCTCGGGATAGCGCGTCAGCTCGCCGAGATATTGCTCCAGCTCCCACCTTGTCGTGTGCCACGGGAAATAGGTGAAGGACTGCGCAAAGCCGAGCTTGGCGAGGCCCTTCATCAGCTTCGGCCGGGCAAACGTCTTGGAGAACAGGATCACCTCGGGATGCCGGCGGCGGATGTCGCGGACCAGCCAGTCCCAGAACGCAAGCGGCGCGGTGTCGTGGTTGTCGATGGCGAAGATGGTGACGCCTTGATCGATCCAGAACAGCATGGCGTCGCGAAACCCATTCCACAGCCCGGCCCTGTCGACGGAGTTGAAATCGGGGATCACGATGTCCGAATAGGGTCCCTCGGCCGTCCGCACCGAGCGGTCCGGCCGCCATTTGAACCATTCCGGATGCTGCGTCAGCCAGGGATGGTCGGGCGAGCATTGCACGGCGAAATCAAGCGCGAGCTCGAGACCATATTCCAGGCAAGTCGCGACCAGCGCGCGGAAATCCTCGATGGTGCCGAGCTCGGGATGCAGCGCATCGTGGCCGCCCTCGGCGGCTCCGATCGCGTAGGGCGAGCCGGGCTCGCCTTCGGTTGCCACCGGCGCATTGTTGCGGCCCTTGCGGCGGCGACGGCCGATCGGGTGGATCGGCGTGAAATAGAGCACGTCAAAACCCATCGCGGCGATATCAGGCACGCGGGCGATGCAGTCTCGCAGCGTGCCGTGCTGGCCGGCGACCTGGCTCTGGCTGCGCGGCATCATCTGATACCAGGCGCCGAAGCGCGCCTTGTCGCGGTCGACGGTCAGCGGGAAGGGCTGCGAGCGGGTCAGGTCTGGCCTGGACTGGCTCTCTGCCATGGCATTGCCGAGCTCGGCGGCAAGCAGCGAGGCGACATCGCCAGTCTGAAGATAATCCTCGCACTGTTTGACGATGACGGCCGCCGCGTCCTGTCGCGCGCCATGCGCCTTGGTCAGGAGCCCGGCCCCCTCGATCGCATCGAGGCTGACATCGGCACCCATTCGCTGCTTGCGCGCGACCCCGTGCGACCAGGTGGCGAACTCGTCGGTCCAGGCCTCGACGGCATAGACGTATTGCCCGGGCTCAACGGGTGTGAATCCGCCGGACCAGCGGTCGTTGCCCCGATGGTCCATCGGCTCGTGCTTCCAGTCGCGGTCCTGCTCGCGGCGCCAGATCAGCGCGGCCCCGACCACGGCGTCGCCATCGCGGTAGACATCGGCCCACACCTCCATGCGCTCACCCGCGATCCGCTTCACGGCGAAGCGGCCGGCGTCGATTGCGGGATAGACGTCCTCGATCAGGAAAGCGCTGCCGGCTGCGGCACTTTCGACAGTTTGAATTGTCTTGTTCACGGTGATGCCATTGACAAGAAAGCAGGAGCCCGTTTCCCTTGTCGGGAACCTACGCTTGATACCTATATAGAAAGCCGGTTGTGTGTCATTAGTTCCCTCGGGAACGGGTAGCGCGGTCTGCGAGTTAGGGCTGACTAACGTCTTCCACCGTCTCGTTAAAATTGATGCCCCCGGCAAAAGGGTGGCCTGCAAGCTGCGTGCCGAATGGATCTTTTAGCTCAAGCCCGCATCAAGGGCGTTCAATCCGAATTCATCGACGCCCTCGGAAAGCTGCGGGTCACCGATCCCGTGGCCCTCAAATCCATCCTCGATGCCCTGCCGGAGAAGCGGGTTTATCGCTTCGTCAGCGGGCCGGTCGTGGTCCGCGCCTTAGGGCATCCGCGCACCGAATTGGCGACGATCGGCGCGCCGCCGCTGAAGTGGAAATTGACCGCAAAGGCGGAGGTGATCGCCGAGGGCAAGGCCCGCGAGCCCGTGATCGCCTGGCCTGCCGGCCTGCCGCTCGGCTATCACCGGTTGACACTGACTGATGCGGAAGGTGTGACGGAAGAGGTGCCGATGATCGTGGCGCCCGAGCGCGCCTTCGGCGGCGATTTCGACCGCGGCTGGCTGCTTGCCGTGCAGCTCTACAGCGTCCGTTCGGACCGCAATTGGGGCATTGGCGATTTCACCGATCTCGCCGATCTGGTCCGGCTCGCAAAGCAGCTCGGGGCCGACGGCGTCGGGCTCAATCCGCTGCATGTCCTGTTCGACGACCACCCGGCCGATTGCAGCCCTTATTCGCCGAACAGCCGGCTGTTCCTCAATCCGCTCTATATCGACGTCGAGGCCATTCCCGAATTCTCCGCAGACCTCGTCCCCGACGCAGCCGCGACCGCGGCGCGTCTGCGCCAAGGCGACCGCGTCCCCTATGCCGATATGGCGGCGTTGAAATGGCTGGGCCTGCGCGCCGCCTTTGACAGCTTCGTGACGACGGCAAGCGCGGCGCGCCGCAAGGCGTTCGACGCCTTCCGCGCCGCCCGCGCGCCCCTATTGTCCCGCTTCGCCTGCTTCGAGGTGCTGCGCCATCGTTTCACCGCGCCATGGTGGGAATGGCCGGTTGAATGGCAGCAACCGGATGAGGCAAAATGCGCCAGCTTGCGCAATGGGCCTGACAAGCGCGAGGTCGAGTTCGTCGAATTCGTGCAATGGACCGCAGATAGCCAGCTGCATGCTGCCAAGGAGCTTGCCAGCCAGCTCGGCATGCGCGTCGGGCTCTATCTCGATGTCGCCGTCGGCGTGCAGTCCAACGGCTTCGATGCCTGGAACGAGCAGATGGCGATCTCCCGTCATCTCGCCGTCGGCGCGCCGCCCGACGTGCTCAACACCATCGGCCAGGACTGGGGCCTTGCCGGCTTCAACGCCGGCGGCCTGGAAGCGCAATCCTTCGTGCCGTTCGCCGACATGCTCGCCGCTTCAATGCGCCATGCCGGCGCTATCAGGCTCGATCACGTGCTCGGGCTGAAGCGGCTTTATCTGGTGCCGCGCGGCTTCAAGCCGGACAACGGTGCCTATGTGCAGATGCCGTTCGAGGCGCTGCTTGGCGCGGTGGCGCGCGAGAGCGCGGCCCACAAATGCATCGTGATCGGCGAGGATCTCGGCACCGTGCCGGAAGGTTTTCGCGAGATGATGCAGGATTTCGGTATCTGGTCCTATCTCGTCATGATGTTCGAGCGCGACGATGCCGGCCATTTCCGCAACGTCGACCATTACCGGCCCAACGCGCTGGTCACGCTGAACACGCATGATTTGTCGACCTATGCCGGCTGGCGCTCCTTCAGTGACCTCAAGATGAAGCGCTCGCTCGGGCTCGATCCCGGCGAGAACGACCAGGCGCGCTGGGATGCGCTCGGCAGGCTCGACGAGATCCTGCGCCAGAACGGCATTCGTGCCAACGACCTCTATTCCGTGCTGGCCTTCCTGTCGCGCACGCCGTCGCGGCTGCTCGCGGTCTCAATGGAGGACCTGCTCGGCGTGATCGACCAGCCCAACATTCCCGGCACGATCGACGAACATCCGAACTGGCGTCAGCGCTTGCCGGTCGCGCTCGACAAGATCGCCGCGAAGGTCGACCTCACGGCCTTGCGAGCCGCGACGCGGGAACGTTCGCTGAATGGCGGGAGTTGACGCGCGAGGGTTACAAGGGCTCTTTCAAGGCTCGCACGACATTGTCTCAGAGGATCGAGGACTATGCGCTGATCGGTGATTGCGAGACCGCGGCGCTGGTCGGGCGCAACGGCTCGATCGACTGGCTGTGCTGGCCGGCCTTCGATTCCGATGCCTGCTTTGCCGCCATCCTCGGCACCCACAAGAATGGCCGCTGGCTGATCGCACCGGGCGAGGACGTCACGAAGATTTCGCGCCGCTATCTCGGCAACACTCTCATCCTCGAAACGCGTTTCGAGACGAAGAGCGGCACCGTCGCGCTGATCGATTTCATGCCGCCGCGCGGCAAGGCGTCCGACATCGTGCGGCTGGTCCGCGGCGTCAGCGGCGCGGTGAAGATGCGGATGGAGCTCGTCATCCGCTTCGGCTTCGGTACCGATATCCCCTGGGTGCGGCGGATCGACCATTCGCTGATGGCAATCGCCGGCCAGGACATGACGGTGCTGCGCACGCCGGTCGAGACCCGCGGCGAGGATCTGACCACGGTGTCCGATTTCGAGGTGAAGGCCGGCGAGACGGTACCCTTCGTGCTGACCTACGGCCCCTCGCATCTGGAGCCGCCCGCGCCGATCGATCCGGAGATCGCGCTTCAGGACACCGAAAAGTTTTGGCAGGATTGGTGCGGCCATTGCGCCCGCGACGGAGACTATCAAGACCTCGTCATGCGCTCGCTGATCACGCTGAAGGCGCTGACCTTCGCGCCGACCGGCGGCATCGTCGCGGCACCCACCACCTCGCTGCCGGAAAAGCTCGGGGGCAGCAGGAACTGGGATTATCGTTTCTGCTGGCTGCGCGACGCCACCTTCACGCTGCTGGCGCTGATGAACTCGGGCTATACCGAGGAAGCGCTGGCCTGGCACAATTGGCTGCTGCGCGCGGCGGCCGGCTCTCCGGCGAACATGCAGATCATGTACGGCATCTGGGGCCAGCGGCGGCTCTTGGAATGGGAGGCGGGCTGGCTCGACGGCTATGAGGGCGCGAGGCCGGTGCGCGTCGGCAATGCCGCGCATGCGCAGCTCCAGCTCGACGTCTACGGTGAGCTGATCGACGCCTTCCACCAGTCGCGCATGGCCAAGCTCAAGCTCGATGATGAAACGACATGGGCGCTGGAATGTGCCGTGCTCAATCATCTGGCCGAAGTCTGGGACCGGCCCGATCACGGCATCTGGGAGCGGCGCGGCCAGCCCAGGCATTACGTCTTCTCCAAGGTGATGACCTGGGTCGCCTTCGACCGCGGCATCAAGAGCGCCGAGACCTTCGGCTTCAAGGCGCCGCTGCTGCACTGGCGTACCTTGCGCGAGGCCATTCATCGCGACGTCTGCAATCGGGGGTTCGACATGGAGGAAAATGCCTTCGTCGAATCCTACGGCTCGAAGCTGCTCGACGCCAGCGTGCTGCTCCTGCCGGCCGTGGGCTTCCTGCCGCCGTCGGACCCGCGCATCCGTGGCACCATCGCCGCGGTCGAGACATGCCTGATGCGCGACGGCTTCGTGCTGCGGCACGATCCGCGCGAGCTGCCTGCGGGGCAGCCGCCGCTCGAAGGCGCGTTTCTGGCCTGCAGCCTGTGGCTCGCCGATGCCCATGTGCTCGCCGGCGATCTCGACAAGGCGCAGATCTTGCTCGATCGCGTCGTGGGCATCGCGAACGATGTCGGCTTGCTGGCGGAGGAATACGATTCAGTCGCCCGCCGCCAGACCGGCAACTTTCCGCAGGCGCTGACGCACATCGCGCTGATCAACACCGCGCATAATCTGTCGGCGGCAAGACAGGAGAGCGAGAAGCCGGCGGTGCAGCGGTCGAAATAGTCATAGCCGCTTGCCCCTAGACCCCGAGCCACTCTAGGCCGCCCGCAAGCTCGCCTACGGCAAAGTCGACTTGCAGGACGCGGCGATGCATCGGAGTGGTCGCCGCCTCCGATGCATGGAGAATCGGCGTCGCGTAGAGCCAGATATCGCCTGCCTCGGCCACACACGCGATGGTGCCACAATGCCGGACGACGTCCTTTACGTCCTCCTCGGCAATCCGCCCAAGCTTATGCGATCCGGGCGCGATCAGAAGCGGCGCATTGCTTGCCGGGACAGGATCAATATGAACTCGCAGAGTTACCATACCCGATAGCAATGCGAAGGGCGGCTCGACGTGTTGCATGCCGCTCTTGACGCTCCATGTTTCGAAGCCGTCGACCGGTACGCGCGCTTTCACGGCGACCGTGCGATCCTGATGCCAGCCCAAAGCCCAGTTCGTCGCAGCCGTCTTGTCGAACAGGATGGCCCTGACCGGGCGGCAGGCTTCTCCAAGCGCCGACGCGGCACAGCTTCCGATATCTCCGCTCGTGGCCAGGAAGGGCGCGAGGCCGTCGACGCCTCTTAGTCTCAGGCCCGCGTGGTCAGGCGGCAGATGGGACAGGATTGCCTTGAGCTGGCTCACCGCATCTGAGGTCAGCGCCCGCCGGAATAGCTGCGCGCCATCATCCAGAAGAGTGAGATGTTCAATTCCCAAGATCGCACACCGAATTAGGCCGATCGCTCAGCCCACCCCATTCCGCTTCAAGATCATCTCCATCGCTTCGGCAAAACCATCCTGCTCGTTGCTCGCGGTGACGTGCGTCGCCTGGTCCTTGACGTTGTCGGTGGCGTTGCCCATGGCGATCGAGATGCCGCTGACGGCGAACATCGCAAGGTCGTTCTGCATGTCGCCGATGGTGGCGACGGCGCCGGTCGCAATGCCCAGGCGCCTGGCCATCGCCTCGACGAAGGTGCCCTTGTTGAAGCCGGGCGGGGTGATGTCGAGATAATAGGTCTGCGAGCGCACTGCCGTTGCCTCGTTGCCTAGCGCCTCCTGCATCGCCTTCTCGCAAGCCTCGAGCCTGGCGGCGTCGGCGCTGGCGCCGACGATCTTGCAGGCGCTCGAAAGGTAAGGCGAAAAGTCCGTCACGATGGTGGGATCGGAGCGGATCGTATGCTGCTCGTGCGCGACGTATTTACCGCTGGGGTTGTCGATCAGCCACTTGTCGGTGGTGAACAGCCAGATGTCGGCGCCGAACTTGCGGAGGATCTGCAAGGACCGCTCGGCCGCGCTGGCCGGGATTAGGTGCTGCTCGACCGGCCGCATCTCCGGATCGACGATCGAGGAGCCGTTGAACGGGCCGACCGGCAGCCAGAGCGCCAGCGGCTCGATCAGGAAGCGCATGCCGATGGCGGGACGGCTGGAGGTGATGGTGAAGCCGATGCCGGCCTTGTGCAGCCGCTGCACCGCACTCCTCGCGCGTTCCGTCAGCGTCTTGTCCTTGGTCAGCAGCGTGCCGTCGACGTCGGACACTACGAGTGAGATTTGCGTCATGACAGGACCTAACGGTTTTGCCTCAGCGTTTCGCAGTACCCAGTTTCAGCTGCCGCACCACGCCGTCCACGATCGCTTCGACGGTTTCGTCGATCGAGACGGTGATGACGTGCTCGCCCGCCTCCGGCGGCTCCAGCGTGTCGAACTGGCTCGTCAGTAGCCCAGGCGGCATGAAATGCCCCTTGCGCTGCGCCAGCCGTTCGGCGATCAGCTCCTTGGTTCCCTTCAGGAACACGAAGCGGACGTCGTCGCGTCCACGCAGCAGCACGTCACGATAGGTGTGCTTCAGCGCCGAGCAGGCGATGATGATATGCCCGCCCTTGTCGCAAACCTGTGCGATTTCGTCGGCGATGGCGTTGAGCCAGGGCCAGCGGTCCTCGTCGGTGAGGGGATGGCCGGCCCGCATCTTCTCGACATTGCTGGCGGGATGAAAGCCGTCGCCGTCCTCGAAGCGCCAACCGAGCCGCTCGCCGAGTGCTTCCGCAACCGTGCTCTTGCCCGAACCCGACACGCCCATCACGATCAATGCACAAGGTGCTTCAACGCCCGCCACGAATTCCCTCCGGAAGCGCGGCCCTGTCGACCAGCCAGACGGTCTCACCATTCGAGCGCGCGCGTAAGGCCGGCAGAGTCTCGCCATTGACGAGGCGCGTCAAGATCGGCTGCTTGTCATGCCCGGCAATCTCGAACAGCATTTCGCGGCAGGACGCCAGAGCGGGCAAAGTGAGCGAGATCCGCGGCACGAAAGGCGCGACATTGGCCTTGGGCACCCCGACCACCCAGCGTTCGGTCTCCTCGATTTCGGGGAAGCCCGGGAAGAGCGAGGCGGTGTGGCCGTCGGGGCCGGCGCCCATCAGGACCAAGTCGAACAACGGCCGCGCCGGATCGAGATTTTCAGAACCGTAGAAGGCCTGCAGCTCGCGCGCATAGGCCTCGGCGCTTCGGTCCGGATTGTCAGCCGTGGTCGGGATCGGGTGGATATGGCCGGAGGGCGCATTGCGGTCGAGAAAGGCCGCGCGCGCGACCGCCATGTTGTTGAGCGGATCGCTCTCAGGCACGAAGCGTTCGTCGCCGATGAACCAGTGCACGCGGTCCCACGGGATCTTGCCGCGCCAGGGCTCGCTGCCGAGCAATTGATAGAGCTTTTTCGGGCTGGAGCCGCCGGTGAGGCAGATCGCGATGCGCGAGGGGTTGGCCTTGATCCGCACCATCACCCGTTCGGCCGCGGCTTGCGCCAGCGCCCCGGCGTCGGCCGCGACGATCAGCTCCGGCAGTCCGGCCGCCGCCATCACGAAAATTTCCGCCAGCTTCGTCCGTCGCGCCGGAGCAGCTCGTCGGCGCAGGCCGGGCCGTCGCTGCCGGCTTCATAGGTCTCGATGCCGTTGGTGCCCGCGCTTTTCCAGGCGTCCAGGAACGGCTGCACTGCCTGCCATCCGGCCTCGATGCCGTCGGCGCGCTGGAACAGGATGTTGTCGCCGATCATGCAGTCGTAGATCAGCGTCTCGTAGCCGGTCGAGGGATCGGCCCGGAAATAATCGCCGTAGCGGAATTTCATCTCGACGCCGTCGATGGTGACGCTCGGCCCCGGGATCTTGGCGTTGAACTGCAGCTCGATGGTCTCGGTCGGCGCAATGCCGATGGTGAGAAAATTCTGCGACAGGCGATCGACGGTCGTGCCTGAGAACATCGACAGCGGCGCCTGCTTGAACTTGATCGCGACTTCGGTGCGCTTGTGGCCCAGCGCCTTGCCGGTGCGCAAATAGAACGGCACGCCGGCCCAGCGCCAATTGTCGATCATCAGTTTCAGCGCAACAAAGGTTTCGGTGCTGCTGCCGGGCTTGACGTCCTGGGTCTTGTGGTAGTCCGGGATATCGTCGTCGCCGACGCGGCCCGCGAGATATTGCGCGCGGACCGAGTTTTGCAGCGCATCCTCGCGGCTCGGCTGCTGGATCGACGTGAGCACCTCGGCCTTCTCGGAGCGCACGGAATGGGCGTCGAAGCGCGCCGGCGGCTCCATCGCCACCAGCGACATCAGTTGGAACAGGTGGTTCGGCACCATGTCGCGCAGCGCGCCGGTGGCATCGTAGAAGCCGCCGCGATGGCCGACGCCGAGCTTCTCTTCCACGGTGATCTGGATGTGATCGATGTGGTTGCGATTCCAGATCGGCTCGAACATGCCGTTGGCAAAGCGCAGCACCAGGATGTTCTGCACGGTCTCCTTGCCGAGATAATGATCGATCCGGTAGATCTGGTGCTCGTCCATGATCTTCAGCAACTCGGCGTTCAGCGCCTTGGCCGAGGCGAGGTCGGTCCCGAACGGCTTTTCGATCACGAGCCGCCGCCAGGCGCCGTTCTCCTTCATCATGCCGGTGCGGCCGAGCTCGCGCGCCGTCGGTGCGAACGCAGTGGGCGGCGTTGCCAGATAGAACAGCCGGTTGCCGCCAGTATCCTGCGCGCATTCCAGCGAATCCAGGTGCTCGCGCAGGCGATCGAACGACGGCGGGTCCTTCGGATCGGCCTCGACGAAGGTCACGCATTCCAGCAGCTTCTTTGCGATGTCGTCGTCCACGGGACGGGTCGCGAACTGGCGCAGTCCCTTCAACAGGCTGTTGCGCAGTTCGTCATCCGACTGCCCCCTGCGGGCCACGCCGACGACGCAGAACTTTTCCGGCAACAGATGCTCGGCCGCCAGATTGTAGAGCGACGGCATCACCAGCCGATGAGTGAGGTCGCCGGTCACGCCAAAGATGACGAAGGCGCAATTTTCCGGCTTGCGCTTTACTTGCGGGTCTTTTGTCACGAATTGTCGGCCTTCGCTTAGTTACGCTTACTGAGCTCTTATTTGGGCTTCGCGGCGCCCGGCTGCTTCGGCTCCTTGTGACCGCCAAAACCTGCGCGCATCGCGGAGAGAATTTTTTCGGCGAAGGTGTGTTCCTGGCGGGAACGGAAACGTGTGTAGAGCGCCGCGGTCAAAACTTCGGCCGGCACGGCCTCGTCGATCGCCGCGTTCACGGTCCAGCGTCCTTCGCCGGAATCTTCGACGAAGCCGGAATATTCCGCCAGCTGCGGGCTGTCGGCGAGCGCCGTCGAGGTGAGATCGAGCAGCCAGGACGGGATCACGCTGCCGCGCCGCCACACTTCGGCGATGTCGGCGAGATCGAAATCGTAGCGGTGATCTGCCGGGAGAGCCGCGATGTTGGCGTTCTTGAGGATGTCGAAACCTTCGGCATAGGCCTGCATCAGGCCGTATTCGATGCCGTTGTGGATCATCTTGACGAAGTGGCCGGCGCCGACCGGGCCGGCATGGATGTAACCCTGCTCGATGCGGGGATCGCGGCCCTCGCGTCCTTCCGTGCGTGGAATGTCGCCGGCGCCGGGCGCCAGCGCGGCGAAGATCGGATCGAGCCGGTCGACCACCTGCTTCTCGCCGCCGATCATCATGCAATAGCCGCGGTCGAGGCCCCAGACACCGCCCGATGTGCCGACGTCGACATAGTGGATGCCGCGTTCCTTCAGCGCCTTGCCGCGGCGGACATCGTCCTGCCAGAAGGTGTTGCCGCCATCGATGATGACGTCGCCTGGCTGCATCACGCCCGCGATGGTGTCGATCGTGGTCTGGGTGATGTGCCCCGCAGGCAGCATCACCCAGGCCGTGCGCGGCCGCTCAAGCTTCGAGATGAAGTCTTCGAGCGTCGAGGAGCCGACCGCACCGTCCGCGGCAAGGCTAGCTACGGCCTTGGCGTCCTTGTCATAGACCACGGTCGAGTGTCCCTGGCGCATCAGGCGGCGAACGATGTTGCCGCCCATTCGGCCGAGGCCGATCATGCCGAGTTGCATCTGCGATATTCCCTTAGTTCAGCGCGTCGTTGAGTGCCGCATTGAGTGCCGCGAGACCCTTCTTGAGTCCGCCCTTGAGGTGCACGCGTAGCGCGCGCCGGCCGCGTTCGGTGAGCACGTCGAAATCGCCGCGTGCCTGCGCCGCCTTGATCACGCCGAAGCTGGCCTTCTGGCCCGGCACCGCCAGGTCCTTGGCATCATCGGCGGTAATCTGGAGGAACACGCCGCTGTCGGGCCCGCCCTTGTAGGCCTGCCCGGTGGAGTGCAGGAAGCGCGGTCCGAACTCGGCGCAGGTCGCGACCTGCCGCTTCTCGCGGACCTCTAGCCGCATGGCCTGAAGCGCGTCGATGGTCACCTTGTCCCGGGCGATGTAGCCGAGCAGGGCGACGTAATCGCCGTCGCCGGAGCGCGACAGATGCGCCTTGAGCCACGAGGCGAGGTCGCCGTTGGCGCCGGCGGCGCGCAGCGCGGTGGCGTTGGCCTCGTCGGTGTAGAGATCGGCCTCATCGGTGCTGACCACCGGCTGCTCTTCCGGCAAGGCGCCGGTCTTCTCGAACGACGCCGTGAGCTCGCGGGTCTTGATCTTGGCGGCTTCTACGTCCGGCTGGTCGAACGGGTTGATGCCGAGGATCGAGCCCGCCACAGCGGTCGCCATCTCGAAGCGGAAGAACTCCTGGCCGAGATGGTCGATCGACTTCATCACGATGCGCACGACGGGGTGGCCGGCCGCTTCGATCGCGGCAAGCTTGGAGTCATGGGCGGCATCCGCTTCGCCCTCGACGCGGATGTCGATGAAGAACCGATCGTTGCCGTAGACGGAAGGATCGCCCAGCGGCTCGCCCTCGATCGGGATCAGGCCCTTGCCTTCCTTGCCGGTCGATTCCGCGATGAGCTGCTCGGCCCAGGCGCCGAAATCGGCGATCTTCTTCGACGACAGGATCGTCACCTTATCGCGGCCTTCGAGGCCGGCGAGGCCGATGGCAAGGCCAAGCTGCACGCCCGGGTTTTCGCTCGGCGGCACGTCCGGTCCGCAGGAGCGCGCCATGGCCAGCGCATGCTTGACGAAGGTCTTGACGTCGATGCCGGCGGTCGCCGCCGGCACGAGGCCGAATGGCGACAGCACGGAATAGCGCCCGCCGATCGAGGGCTCGCCATGGAAGATGCGGGCGTAGTTCAGCTTCTTGGCGGCCTTCTCCAGCGATGAGCCGGGATCGGTCACCGCGATGAAGCGGAAGCCGGTCTTCGCCTTCGGGCCGAGTGCTTGCGCAACGCGCTCATGGAAATAGTCCTTCATCGCGTTCGGCTCGGTGGTGCCGCCGGACTTGCTGGAGACGATGAACACGGTGTTGGAGATGTCGATCCGGGCCTCCATCGCCCGCACCTGCGCCGGATCGGTGGAATCCAGCACATGCAGCTTCGGGAAGCCGGGCTTTTTCCCGAAAGTCTCGGCCAGCACCTCCGGCCCGAGGCTCGATCCGCCCATGCCGAGCACGACGGCGTCGGAGAACTTCTGCCCCTTCACGCGGCCGGCGTAGTCCTCGTAATCGGCGACGTCGGCCTTGGCGGCGCTGTCGAGCCAGCCGAGCCATTTGTCCTCGTCCGTGCCGGTCCAGACCGACTTGTCGCGCTGCCACAGCCTGCGGATTTTCGCGGACGCCCGCCATTCCTCCGTGCTCTTGGTTACGGCCTTGTCGAGCCCGTCGCCGAGCGAGAGAGACTGGCGGTCCAGCGCGGGCCCAAGCACCGTGGCGCGCTTGTGGGCGACGGCGCCGTAGAGCTTGTCGGCGGCGTCCGCGAACAGCTTGACGCCGTCCTTGACGAGCTCCTCGGTGATGGCGTCCAGCGAGACGCCGGAGCGCTCCAGCTCTTCCAGCACGCGGTAGGCGTCCTCGACGTTCTCTTCCAGGCTGTCGCGCGGCTTGCCGTGGTCGCGGAACGCATCCAGCGTTGCCGGCGGCACGGTGTTGATGGTGTCTGGACCGATCAGCTCCTCGACATAGAGGACGTCGCTGTAATCCTTGTTCTTGGTGCCGGTCGAGGCCCACAGCATCCGCTGCGGCTTGGCGCCCTTGGCGGCGAGCTTGTCCCAGCGGGGACCCGAGAACAGGCGCTTGTAGTCCTGGTAGGCGACCTTGGCGTTGGCGATCGCGATCTTGCCCTTGAGCGCGGCGAGCCGCTCCTTCTCGGACGGATCGTTGGCGCGGGCGATCTTGTCGTCGAGCTGCTTGTCGACCACGCTGTCGATACGGCTGACGAAGAAGCTGGCCACGCTCGCGACATGCGAGGGGTCGCCGCCGCCTGCGACGTATTTTTCGAGGCCGGCGATGTAGGCTTCGGCCACCTGGAGGTAGACCGCCTTGGAGAACAGCAGCGTGATGTTGATGCTGATGCCGTCTCCGATCAGCTGCTCGATCGCCGGCAGGCCTTCCGGCGTCGCCGGCACCTTCACCATCAGGTTCTTGCGACCAACATCCTTCCAGAGCCGGCGAGCCTCAGCGACCGTGCCTGATGTGTCCATGGCGAGATAGGGCGAGACCTCCAGGCTGACATAGCCGTCGCCGCCCTCGAGGCGGTCATAGACCGGGCGCAGCACGTCGGCTGCATTCTGGATGTCCTCGATCGCGACGGCCTCGAACAGGTCGGCCACGGTCCGGTCGCCGCGCTTCAGCGCCTTGCCGATCGGGGCGTCATACTCGTCCGAGCTGCCGATCGCCTTCTCGAAGATCGAGGGGTTGGAGGTGACGCCCTTGACGCCATCGGTCTCGATCAGCCGCTTCAGGTCGCCCTTGGCGATGAAGCCGCGGGCCAGGAAGTCCAGCCAGACGGCTTGTCCGTGCTTTTCCAGTTCTTTGACGGGATTCATGATGCTTATTTATCTCCAAGCCTGCGGGCGAGGGGTTTCCGCGCCGGTCCTGACGCGCTATCCTCTAGCTTACATGCACCCGGGAGGGAACCAATCAAGGGTACAGGCGTCATACCTCCAGTGTAACTCCGTCGCGATCATGGCGATCCGGGCGGGAGTAGCGGTTGTTGCGTAAAAAGTCGTTGGCCGAAGGTTCGGCCGGGTCTCGTTGCGTAACGCCGGCCGCTTCGTCGTCAGCCAGTGGCTGCGTGGAGTGCCATCAGCGGATTCCGGTCCGTCTGGTGCATCGTGGTTCGGCCGCGAATGGCCATGCTGGGGAAGAGCATGCACGCCCATCCTCAAGGTCTGGCGTTTGGTGTTGCCGACAGCCAGCAATCTGCCATGACCATCGACGCATCCCGCGATCTCGAAATCAGGCGATGCGCGACGCGGTTGCGGCTGCTGGTCGCGGCTGGCTTTGCGATGACCCTGCTCAGCGCCAGCCTCGCCTTCGACTTGTGGGACGGTTTGGGCGACTACGACACGACGCTCGGCTATGCCGGCGTCGCGCTGTTCGGCCTGGTGACCTGTTGGCTGATCTGGATGCTGCCCGCCGAACGGGGGGCGGTGGTGGTCGTCACCCCCTACGGCATCCGCGATCTCCGCATCGGCAATGAATTTCTGCCGTGGGATTCGATTGCAGAGATTTCGGCTGAGGAAAGCCGCGGCCACAAGATGATCGTGCTGACGCCGACGCCGGCCTTGCAGCAGCAGCTCTGCGGCATCCGCGATTTGGCCCGTTGCGTGCGAAACGATCGTATCGTCATCCTGTCGGACGGCCTGGCGACCGATTTTGATACATTGCTGCGCGCTTGCCGCGACTGTCACGCTGCCAGCACTCCGCGCGCCGCATTGCAGCAGGAAGATGAACGCGGCACCCAAGGTGGAAACCAAGGCGGCGCTCAAGGCTTCGCCGTACAAGCGTCATAAGATCGCCGCTCGCAGATCGCTATGCTGCAACGCCGGATGGACTCATCCCCGGTAACGCCCGGATGTTGCGACTGAGTGACATTTTCTGGAAATGAGCCAATATAGACAGAGATTCGCACAAAATACGGGCAGGTGCCTGTTCGTAACTCAACGAGTGCCTACGTTGTGCGTTGCGTGGTGTCGGCACCCGGGTGTCCAATGATCGTCATGTGCTCACGCTGATTCGAAACGGCCTGAGGAACGGTCCGGTAACTGCTTTCGTTTCAGCTTGTAGCGGAACTCACGCGGAGAGGGATCATGTACAACGATTCTCTATTCAACGCTTTCGCTCGGTCGTTCGAGGCGAGAAGCCAGCACGACATGTCGATGGCGGAATATCTGGAATCGTGTCGAAGCGATCCCATGAAATACGCGAACGCGGCCGAACGACTACTAGCGGCGATCGGCGAGCCCCAGACGATTGACACGGCCAAGGACCCACGCCTTGGCCGTATTTTTTTGAACCGCACGATCCGCACCTATCCGGCCTTCGCCGGCTTCTACGGCATGGAAGAAACCATCGAGCGCATCGTTGGTTTCTTCCGCCATGCGGCGCAGGGCCTGGAGGAGCGCAAGCAGATCCTCTATCTGCTCGGGCCGGTCGGCGGCGGCAAATCCTCGCTCGCCGAGCGGTTGAAGTCGCTGATGGAAGTGCATCCGATCTACGTGCTCAAGGCCGGCGACGAGCTCTCGCCGGTGTTCGAGAGCCCGCTCAGCCTGTTCGATCCCGATCATCTCGGGCCGATGCTGGAAGAGAAATACGGCATTCCGCGCCGTCGTCTCACCGGCCTGATGAGCCCGTGGTGCTACAAGCGGCTGGAAGCCTTCGGCGGCGATATCTCCCAGTTTCGTGTCGCAAAAATCCAGCCGTCGCGGCTGCGCCAGATTGCGATCTCCAAGACCGAGCCCGGTGACGAGAACAACCAGGACATCTCCTCGCTGGTCGGCAAGGTCGATATCCGCAAGCTCGAGACCTACGCACAGAACGATCCCGACGCCTACAGCTATTCCGGCGGCCTCAACCGCGCCAACCAGGGCGTGCTCGAGTTCGTCGAGATGTTCAAGGCGCCGATCAAGATGCTGCACCCGCTGCTGACCGCGACGCAGGAGGGCAACTATATCGGCACCGAGAACATCGGCGCGATCCCGTTCACCGGCGTCATCCTCGCGCACTCCAACGAGGCCGAGTGGGCGAGCTTCAAGGCCAACAAGAACAACGAAGCCTTCATCGACCGCATCTGCGTGATCAAGGTGCCTTACTGCCTGCGCGTCACCGAGGAGCAGAAGATCTACGAGAAGCTGATCCAGGGCTCCGAGCTCGCGTCGGCGCCTTGCGCGCCTTCGACGCTGGAGACGCTGGCGCGGTTCTCGGTGATGTCGCGCCTGCGCAAGCACGAGAACTCCACCCTGTTCGGCAAGATGCGGGTCTACGACGGCGAGAGCCTGAAGGAATCCGATCCGAAGGCGCGCAGCGTCCAGGAATATCGCGACGCCGCCGGTGTCGACGAGGGCATGGACGGCGTCTCCACCCGCTTCGCCTTCAAGATCCTGGCTGCGACCTTCAACCACGATCCGCAGGAGGTCGCCGCCGACGCCGTGCATCTGATGTACGCACTGGAGCAGTCGATCCGCCGGGAGCAGCTGCCGGAGGAAGTCGAGAAGCGCTATCTCGAATTCATCAAGGCGGATCTGGCGCCGCGCTACGCCGAGTTTATCGGCAACGAAATCCAGAAGGCCTATCTCGAATCCTACTCGGATTACGGCCAGAATCTGTTCGACCGCTACGTCGACTATGCCGACGCCTGGATCGAGGACCAGGACTTCAAGGATCCCGACACCGGCCAGCTGCTCGATCGCGAGCTTTTGAACCAGGAGCTGACCAAAATCGAGAAGCCGGCGGGCATCGCCAACCCCAAGGACTTCCGCAACGAGGTCGTCAAATTCTCGTTACGCTCGCGGGCCCAGCACGGTGGCAAAAATCCGACCTGGACCTCCTACGAGAAGATTCGCGACGTGATCGAAAAGAGGATATTCTCGCAAGTCGAGGACCTGCTTCCGGTCATCTCTTTCGGATCGAAGAAGGACGGCGAGACGGAGAAGAAGCACGGCGAGTTCGTCGCACGCATGGTGGAGCGTGGCTACACCGAGCGTCAGGTTCGCCGGCTCGTCGAATGGTACATGCGTGTGAAGCAGGCCGGTTGAGGCGGATGGTAAAGTGCCCATTCACATTATTGACAGGCGCCTGAATCCAGGCGGCAAGAGTCTTGAGAACCGCCAGCGGTTCTTGCGTCGGGCCAAATCCCTGGTGCAGGGCGCCGTCAAGAAGACCTCGCAGGAACGCGACATCAAGGACGTCCTGGAGGGTGGTGAGGTCACGATCCCGCTCGACGGCATGCACGAGCCGCGCTTCCGCCGCGAAGGCGGAACGCGCGACATGGTGCTGCCCGGGAACAAGAAGTTCATCGAGGGGGACTATCTGCAGCGCTCCGGCCAGGGCAGCGCCAAGAATTCCGGCCCGGGCGAAGGCGACAGCGAGGATGCCTTCCGCTTCGTGCTCTCCCGCGACGAGTTCGTCGATCTCTTCCTCGACGATCTCGAGCTGCCGGATCTGGCCAAGCGCAAGATCGCGCAGACCGAGAGCGAGGGCATTCAGCGCGCCGGCTACACCACGTCGGGCTCGCCCGCCAACATCTCGGTGAGCCGGACGGTGAAGCTGGCGCTCGCCCGCCGCATCGCGCTCAAGCGTCCCCGCAAGGAGGAGATCGAGGAACTGGAAGCCGCGATCGCCGCCTGCACCGACGAGGACGAGCTTGAGGTGCTTCTCGCCCAGCTTGAGAAGCTGAAGGCGAAGACCAAGCGGATTCCCTTCATCGATCCGCTCGACATCCGCTACCGCCGCTTCGAGACGGTGCCGAAGCCGGTGGCGCAGGCGGTGATGTTCTGCCTGATGGACGTGTCGGGCTCGATGTCCGAGCACATGAAGGATCTCGCCAAGCGCTTTTACATGCTGCTCTACGTGTTCCTGAAGCGCCGCTACAAGCATGTCGAGATCGTCTTCATCCGCCACACCGACCGCGCCGAGGAGGTCGACGAGCAGACCTTCTTCTATGGCCCGGCCTCGGGCGGCACGCTGGTCTCGAGCGCGCTGCAGGCGATGCACGAGATCGTGCGCGAGCGCTTCAATCCGTCGGACTGGAACATCTACGCCGCGCAGGCCTCCGACGGCGACAATTCCTATTCCGACGGCGAGCTCACGGGGCTGCTGCTGACCGACAAGATCCTGCCGGTCTGTCAGTTCTTTGCCTATCTCGAGGTCGGGGAATCCGGCGGCAGCGCCTTCGATCTCTCCGACTCCTCGCTTTGGACTCTCTACGACCGCCTGCGCAACAGCGGCGCACCGCTCTCGATGCGCAAGGTCAGCGAGCGCAGCGAGATCTTTCCGGTGTTCCACGATCTGTTCCAGCGCCGCGAAACTGCCCAGGAGAAAGCCGCTCCATGACGGAACGATTGTTCGAAGGCGCGGATTGGGATTTCCACACCTTGCAGCGCATCACCGATGCCTGCGAGGCGGTGGCGACGAAGGATCTCGGGCTCGACGTCTATCCGAACCAGATCGAGGTCATCACCGCCGAGCAGATGCTGGATGCCTACTCCTCCGTCGGCATGCCGCTGTTCTACAAGCACTGGTCGTTCGGCAAGCAATTCGCTTACCATGAGGCGTCCTATCGCAAGGGCCTGATGGGGCTCGCCTATGAGATCGTGATCAACTCCTCGCCCTGCATCTCCTATCTGATGGAGGAGAACACGGCGACGATGCAGACCCTGGTGATCGCGCACGCCGCTTTCGGTCACAACCACTTCTTCAAGAACAATTACCTGTTCAAGCAGTGGACTGACGCCGACGGCATCCTGGATTATCTCGACTTCGCCAAGACGTATGTCATGCAATGCGAGGAGCGCTACGGCCGCGTCGAGGTCGAGCGGACGCTCGATGCCGCGCATGCGCTGATGTCGCACGGCATCGACCGCTATCCCGGCAAGAAGAAGCTGGATCTGCGGGCCGAAGAGAAGCGGGCAGGGCGCCGTCGCCAGCACGAGGAGGAGGTCTTCAACGACCTCTGGCGCACCGTCCCCAAGGGCGCGGCCAAGAGCCGGTCCGCGCTCAGCATCGAGCGCCGCCGCAAGCTGCTCGGCCTGCCGCAGGAAAACCTGCTCTATTTCCTGGAGAAGAGTGCGCCGCGACTGGCGCCGTGGCAACGCGAGCTGCTGCGCATCGTCCGCCACATCGCGCAATATTTCTATCCGCAGAGCCAGACCAAGGTGATGAACGAGGGGACGGCGACTTACGTCCACTATCGCATCATGACCAAGCTGCACGAGCAGGGCCGCATCACCGACGGCAATTTCCTCGAATTCCTGGGATCGCACACCAATGTGGTGTTCCAGCCCGAATTCGACGACCCGCGCTTCTCCGGATTCAACCCCTATGCGCTCGGCTTTGCCGTGATGCAGGACATCGAGCGCATCGTCACCAAACCGGAGGACGAGGACCGCGAATGGTTCCCCGACATCGCCGGCAAGGGCGACGTGATGGGCGTGCTGCGCGACGTCTGGGCCAACTACCGCGACGAAAGCTTCATCGCCCAGTTCCTGAGCCCGAAGCTGATGCGGCACTTCCGCATGTTCCATCTGCACGACGATCCCGAGGAGCGCGCCGGCATCCGGGTCGATGCCATCCACGACGAGCGCGGCTTCCGCCGCGTCCGCCGCGAGCTGGCACGGCAGCATGATGTCGGCTTCATCGACGCCAATATCGAGGTGGTCGACGTCGATCTCTCCGGCGACCGCCGGCTGATCCTGCACCACCACGTCATCAAAGGCTCGCAACTCAACGAGACCGATGCCAAGCGGGTGTTGCAGCACCTGGCCGATCTCTGGACCTACGACGTCGCACTGATCGAGGTCGATGCCAACGACAAGGTCATGCGCGAATACGTCGTGAGCCCGCGTCCGATCCCGGCGGCGGTGGCTTGAGGCTGCCGTCTGCGCGGCAATAAGGCGAGATGCGCGTTGATGTGCCCTCGCCCCTTGTGGGAGAGGGCGGCGACGCCGGAAGATACAAGCTCGCTTGGGTGAGGGGTATCTCTCCGCACCTTTACGTGTCGAAGGAGACCCCTCATCCGGCGCTTCGTGCCACCTTCTCCCACAAGGGAAGAAGGAAGAGATTCGCGGCTGGATAACGGCTGTTCTACGCCGGCCGCTTCTTCGCCGCCTTCTTCTTCGACCCATTCAGCTCAACCGCCGCGCGGATCAGCGCCTTCAACGCCTTCTCGTTGATCTTCTCGCCTTCGCGAATGTCGATCGCGCGCCGCACGTTGCCGTCGAGGCTGGAATTGAACAGGCCGGCCGGGTCGTCCAGCGCGGCGCCCTTGGCAAAGGTCATCTTCACCACTTCCTTGTAGGTCTCGCCGGTGCAGATGATGCCGTCGTGCTCCCAGACGGGAACGCCGCGCCATTTCCATTCCTCGACGACCTCAGGATCGGCCTGCTTGATCAGGCCGCGGACCCGCGCCAGCATTTCGCCGCGCCAGTCGCCGAGCTCCTTGATCCTGCCGTCGATCAGCTTGGAGGGCGACGGCCCAGTCGCGTCTTTCGTGCTGCTCTTCTTCGCTGCTACTGCCTTCTTCATCGTCTCGCCTCGCATCACGCGTTGCCGCGGCGGCCGATATAGGGCAGCGCGAACAGATAGAGCCCGGTCGCCAGCAGCGGGATCAGCGGGACGAGCGCCAGGAAGCCGATCCAGACCGCCTGGAGCTGCATGGTCATGGCGACGATGTTGGCGATGACGGCGAGCGTGAAAGCCATCGACAACCAGCGATGGATCTGACGAATCCACATGTCTGTACTCACTGGGGTCTCCTTCTCAAAATGATTGGAATGGATACGGCCGGCCGGGGCTATTCAACCCGCGCCAGCACCTCGTCCAGCTTGGCAAGGAACTGCTTCCAGCCGGCATGCGCGCCGCCGTAAGCCTGCTTTTGCGTCGGGCTGAAGCCCGCCTGCTCGACGCGTAGGTGAGTGCCCGCGCCGGTCGGCGTCAGCGTGAAGGTCACGACGCTCCTGAGGTTGAACGCGGCGTCCTCATGCGAGAAATTCCAGGTGTAGGCGAGCGTCTTCTGCGGCTCGATGGTGAGCACCTCGCAGTCCAGCACGCCGCCCCATTCACCGCGAAGATTGAAGCGATGACCGACTGACGGCTTGAAGTCGTTCTTCATCAGCCATTCCTCGATCAGATGCGGCTGCGTCAGCGCGCGCCAGAGCCGCTCGGCCGGGAAGGCGAATTCGCGCTCGACGACGACGGAGCGTGTTTCGCTTGAGGCTTCGGTCATTGGTCCATCCTCTTCAGGAGATCGTCGAGTGCGTCGAGCCGCCTCTGCCAGAATCCGGTCATCTGGCTGGTCCAGTCGCGCAGCGGATCGAGTGCGCCGGGCTGCGCGCTGTAGTGGGTCTGCCGCCCCTCATGGCGGTCCCGCACGAGGCCGGCCAGCTTCAACGCGCCGAGATGTTTCGAGACGGCCGGCTGGGAAACGCCGGATCTCGCGGTCAGGGCCCCGACCGTCTGCTCCCCCTCGCGGCACAGCCGCTCGAAGATCGCCCGCCTTGTGGGGTCGGCGAGCGTCCGGAACAGGAGGTCGGGGGCGAGAGACATGGGAATCCATAACCAGGAAGTTATGGGTTAACTCATAACCGCGAGGTTATGGGTGAGTCAAGCGGGATGAGGATGAGTTTGGAGGGCGCTACGAGCTCCGCCTTACCTCCGGGCGATGCAAAGCATCGACCCGCGCGCCGGGTGAGGGCTTTTTCCTCTAGGGGATTGTCCCTCTGCGGAGCCACCCTCTCCCCAACCCTCGCAGGCGGGGGAGGGAGTGCACTTGTCGTGTGGGTAAGAAGCAGCCCCTACGGCCGCAGATAAAGATACCCCTGCGACTGCAGCTCAGCCAAACGAACCACGCCGCCCTTTTCCGCGCTGACGAAGCCCGGTAGCAGCTCGGTCAACGTCACGTTCTGCGCCTTCATCGTGTTGCCGCACGCGGCGAGCTCGACGCCGTCCTTGGAGAATTCGCCGACGCGCTTGCTGATGTCGGGGTTCGCCTGCGCCGAGTAGAATGCCTTCAGCGCCGGCCCGTGGATCACCAGCGCGATCGTGACGTGATCAGGACCGCCGACACCGTCGATGTGGTTCTGGATGTTGCCGAGCACGAAGTTGACCTTCTCGGCATCGCTGAGATGGTAGACCACTTTCAGCTTGTTGCCCGCGCCCGCTCCCGTCGCGGCTTTCGCGCCGGAGGCACCGAATGCCGCGCCGAGGGCCGAGATTGCGCTCCACAAGATGTTCCGCCGGTTCATGGCGATCTCCCTCGACTGACTTTGCCGGAGACATATCATCATTTGTGGCGGAGCGCGGCGAGTTCCTTGCGGTCGGTCACCAGCGAAGCGCACTCGCTGTTGTCGGTGCGATCAAGCCGAAAGATCCTGTCGTCGGCACCGCCGACCAGCGACCGCTCGGCCTCGTCATCCGGCTTGTTGTTCTGCCAGACCCGGACCCGTTCGAGCCGCACGATCGTCGACTTGTCGTCTTTGGACAGCGCAACGCCGATGCCACCGCCTTCGCAATCGACACCGCAACCGAGGCGAACCTCGTTGCCGTCCTTGGTGAATACGGCGTGGTTGCAAGAACCGCTGGAGTCGAAATCGCCGGAGCGATGGCGGTACCTGAAACCGAGGCGGAAGGAATTGTGCAGCTCCTTGTCTTCCTTGTCCAACTCGGCCGAGATCAGCAGCTTCATCGAAGCGACCTTCTGCTTCGGATGCCGCGCCAGGTGCTCCGCATCGTAGCGGCGGACGAAGCAGGCATAGGCCTTGTTGCCGGGCGCGCCCGCATACATGCGCGTGTTGAAGGTCTCGGCTTCGGCCTTGCTGGCTTCGCGGACGTCGTCGGCCTCTTCCGCGTGGGCCGTACTGATGAGTGCGGCAACGGCGAGGGCAGTCAGGAGAGAAAGCTTCATGATGGCCTCGAACGCAGGAGCGAGCTGTAGGCTTTAGACGCGGCCCAGGTGCGACGCGTTCAACCCGCGCAAGTCGTACATGATCATCACAGCGCGGAGCGGGATGGACAGTTCCAGGCACGGCGTTAGTCACCGGGAGGGCGAGGAAGGTTCAACCGATGCGACGCCTTCGCCTTCCGGAACTCGATCCCTGCGAGTCCTTCGACATTGCTCCATTTCATCAATGTGATAGCCTTCACAGACGATCGCCTTTAGCGGTCGTAAGCTGGGGCTGCCTTTGTAGGTTTGTGGAGTCCCCCGCAATGGGCGAAATTCGCAACTTCAGATCCGGAAATCAGGACGAGCCGCCTCCACACGGCCCCATGCCTCGTCGCCTCGCGGCGATCATTGTCGGCGACATCGCTTCCTACAGTCGCATCATGCAGGCCGACGAGGAGGGCACGCATGTCCGCGTCAAGCGGATCGAGCGGGATATCATCCAGCCCAGCATCGTCGAGCACCATGGCACGCTGGTGAAGACGACGGGCGACGGCTTCATCGCCATCTTCGACAGTCCTGTCGAGGCCGTTCGATGCAGCATCGTCATCCAGCAGAATCTCATCGGCCGCAACGCCCCGCTTCCCAAGCATTCACGGCTCGAATACCGGATCGGCGTCAATCTCGGCGACGTCATCGTGGAGCCGGACGATGTCTACGGCGACGGGGTCAACATCGCCACACGTATCGAGGGTATCGCCGAGCCCGGTCACGTCTATATCTCAGGCGCGATCTACGAGCAGATCAAGCACAAGGTGGTGTGCGGCTATGAGTCGCTCGGAGACCGCAAGGTCAAGAACATCACGGATCCGGTGCGCGTCTATCGCGTGCTGCCGGACGCAGACGCGGTAGGCAGGACGCGCGGCCGGCGCGAGAGCATGCTGCTCTTTCTTCTGATCATGGCATTGCTGGTGATTGCCGGCTACGTGCTTTGGTACGTGCTGGTGCAGCACCGCAGCCAGGTGGGGCAACAGGCTGCCGCTCCTCCGATCGCGGCGCCGTCAGCTTCGCCGATGCCGCAATCCGTTCCGTCGTTACCGAGCCCGCCGGTACCGGCGCCTCAAGCTGCACCCGCGGCTTCTCCGTTGCCCACAACGACGCCGTCGCCCGCAGCATCGCCTTCACCATCTCCGGCATCCGCTCCATCGGTGACGGCGGTCCGAGAACCCGAGATGATCCCCATTCGCGGCGGCAGCTTTGCGATGGGAAGCAATGACGATCCGACCGAACGTCCTGTCCACCAGGTCACGGTCAAACCGTTCTCGATCGGCAAATATCCGGTGACGGTGCAGGAATGGAACGAATGCGCGGCTGCAAAGGCGTGCGGCTTCACCGCCACCGGCAAAGAGGATGCGCCGATCGGCAATGTGAGCTGGACCGACGCGCAGCAATATGCCGCCTGGCTCGCGCAGGCGACGAAGAAGCCTTACCGGCTTCCGAGCGAGGCCGAATGGGAATATGCCGCGCGCGGCGGCACGCAGAGCAAATATTGGTGGGGCGACAAGCTTCAGCCAGGCGTGGCCGGCTGCAAGGATTGCGGTGACCTCGCGGCCGAGCAGCCGGCGAAGGTCGGCAGCTTCAAGCCGAATCCGTTCGGCCTCCACGACATGGGTGGCGGTATCGATCAGTGGGTCGAGGACTGCTGGCACAGGACCTATCAGGGCGCACCCACTGACGGCTCGGCATGGGGTGGCGGGGACTGCAGCTCGCACGTTCTGCGCTCGGGCTCGTGGAAGAACGATGCGAGATATGTGAGGCCATCCAACCGCGATGGTTACGACACCAATGTCCGTTACCCCACGCATGGATTCCGCGTCGCGCTCAGTCCGTAAGTGCTGGAGTGGATTTGATGAAGATCATTCATTGTGTCGCACTGGCGATGGCGATCGCAGTGCACCCGGGCGCAGCCTGCTCGCAGGGAAAGACCGCGCCAAAGGACGCGAAACTCTATTTCATCACGCCGCACGATGGGCAGAAGGTTCGCGGTGGTTTCTGGGTCCGGTTCGGCCTGCGCAACATGGGCGTGACGCATGCCGGCGACGATTACCAGAATGCCGGTCATCATCATCTGCTGGTCGACGTCAACGATCCCATCGATCCCAAGGAGCCGATCCCGCAGGACAAGTCGCACCTGCATTTCGGCGCAGGGCAGACCGAGACCATGCTGGACCTTGCGCCGGGGACTCACACCCTGCAACTGGTGCTCGGCGACGCCAAGCACTATCCGTTCGAACCGCCGGTCGTGTCGGAGAAGATCACGATACGCGTCAGGTCGCCGGCTTCGGCGCGGAGCAAATGATCAGCGCAGGCTGGCGTTGATCTTGTCCAGCACCGCCGAGCCCGGGCACAGGGTATCCGCTTCCAGCGTGTTGAGCGGCGTCTCGACCGTGTTGAGATGCTCGTGCAGATCTTCCGCGTCGGGGTCGACGTAAAGGAGACCGGTGACGATCTGCCCCTTGGCGGCGTGCCGCGCAAGGAAGGTCTGGGCGCCCAGCCGGTCATGCGGATCGTAGTCGGCGTCGATCTTGCGCAGCGCGATCTTGCTGCCGTCATGCTGCTCGACCATTTGCACCGTGCCCGGCGCGTAGTCCACCGCGATGGGATCGCGGCCGACTAGAACGTCGAGCCGGTTCACGGCGTCGTTGTGCTCGCGGACATAGTCGAAGCTCTTGGTCGAGCCGGCGTGGTTATTGAAGGCGATGCAGGGGCTGATGACGTCGATGAAGGACGCGCCCTTGTGGCGGATCGCAGCCGCGATCAGCGGCACCAGCTGGGTCTTGTCGCCGGAGAAGCTGCGCGCCACGAAAGTGGCGCCCAGCTGCAATGCGATCGCAACGAGGTCGATGGCGTTGTCGGTGTTGGTGACGCCCTTTTTGGACTTCGAGCCGCGGTCGGCGGTGGCCGAGAACTGGCCCTTGGTCAGGCCGTAGACGCCGTTGTTCTCGACGATGTAGGTCATGTTGACGCCGCGCCGGATCGAGTGCGCGAACTGGCCGAACCCGATCGAGGCGGAATCGCCGTCGCCGGACACGCCGAGATAGATCAGATCGCGGTTGGCGAGGTTGGCGCCGGTCAAGACCGATGGCATGCGGCCGTGCACGGAGTTGAAGCCGTGCGAATTGCCGAGGAAATAATCCGGCGTCTTCGAGGAGCAGCCGATCCCGGAGATCTTCGCCACCCGGTGCGGCTCGATCGAGAGCTCGTAGCAGGCCTCGATGATCGAAGCCGTGATCGAATCGTGACCGCAGCCGGCACACAGCGTCGAGATCTTGCCCTCGTAGTCGCGATGGGTGTAGCCGAGCTCGTTCTTCTTCAGCCCCGGATGATGGAATTTCGGCTTGGCAATATAGGTCATGACACGGCCTTGCGGAGCGGGGTCACCTTGAGGTGATCCTGGTGGTCGCCAATGGCTTTTGCAATGAAACGGGCGGTGATCGGCGAGCCGTCGTAATGCACGATCGGCACGAGGCGGACGGGGTCGATGCCGTTCTCGTTGACGATGAGCTGGCGTAGCTGGCTGTCGCGGTTCTGCTCGACGACGTAGACGAAATCGTGCTCGGCGAGGAAGCTCGCCACGCTCGAATGGAACGGGAAGGCGCGGATGCGCAGGCGGTCGAGCTGATGCCCTCGCGCTTCCAAAAGGCCGATCGCCTCGTCCATCGCCGGTGAGGTCGAGCCGAAATAGATCACGCCGTATTTGGTCGGCCGTTCCGCATTGGCCTGCAGCGGTCGCGGCACCAGGTCCTGCGCGGTCTCGAACTTGCGCATCAGGCGCTGCATGTTGTCCGCGTAAACCGAGCCCTCCTCGGAGTAGCGCGCATAGCGATCACGCGAGGTGCCGCGGGTAAAATAGGAGCCCTTGGTCGGGTGCGTGCCGGGATAGGTGCGGTAGGGGATGCCGTCGCCGTCGACATCGAGATAGCGGCCGAAGTCGCGGCCTTCCTCCAGCATCTCCGCGGTCATCACCTTGCCGCGGTCGTATTGCTTGGCATCGTCCCATTTCAGCGGACGGCAGAGCCGGTGATTCATGCCGATGTCGAGGTCGAGCATCAGGAAGATCGTGGTCTGGATCCGCTCGGCGAGATCGAACGCGGCGGCCGCGAATTCGAAGGCCTCGGCGGGATCCTCGGGGAACAGCAACACATGCTTGGTGTCGCCGTGCGAAGCATAGGCGCAGGCGATGATGTCGCATTGCTGGGTGCGGGTCGGCATGCCCGTGGAGGGGCCGGCGCGCTGGATGTTCATGATCACGGCCGGAATCTCGGCGAAGTATGAGAGGCCGATGAATTCGGTCATCAAGGAGATGCCGGGGCCCGATGTCGCGGTGAAGGCGCGGGCGCCGTTCCAGGAGGCGCCGATGACGATGCCGATTGAAGCGAGCTCGTCCTCGCCCTGCACGATGGCGTATTTCGCCTTTCCGGTTTCAGGGTCGTGCCGGTACTTCTTGCAATGGGCGGTGAAGGCCTCCGCCACCGACGAGGACGGCGTGATCGGATACCAGGCGCATACCGTGGCGCCGCCATAGACGGCGCCGAGCGCGGCGGCGCTGTTGCCTTCGATGAAGATGCGGTCGCCGACCTTGTCCGACTTTTTCACCCTGAGGCCGAGCGGGCATTTCAGGTTCTGCAGCGCCCAGTCGCGCCCAAGATGCAGCGCGTGGACGTTGGAGGAGAGCAGCTTTTCCTTGCCCTTGTACTGCTCGCCGATCAGCTGCTCGATCAGCTTCGGGTCCATGTCGAGCAGCGCCGAGAGCGCGCCGAGATAGATGATGTTCTTGAACAGCTGGCGCTGGCGCGGATCGGTATAGGTCGAGTTGGTGATGGCGGTGAGCGGCACGCCGATCACGGTGATGTCGTCGCGGAATTTCGTCGACGGCATCGGCTTGGTGGAATCGTAGAACAGATAGCCGCCCGGCTCGATGCCGGCGACGTCCTTGTCCCAGGTCTGCGGGTTCATCGCCACCATCATGTCGACGCCGCCGCGGGCGCCGAGATGGCCGTCCTCGGTCACCCGCACCTCGTACCAGGTCGGCAGGCCCTGGATGTTGGAGGGGAAGATGTTGCGTGGGGAGACCGGAACACCGTGGCGCAGGATCGCGCGCGCGAACATCTCGTTGGCGCTGGCCGAGCCCGAGCCGTTCACGTTGGCGAAGCGGACGACGAAGTCGTTTACGCTGCTGATCGGCTTTTTGTCGGGCATGTCGAACCTGCGTGAGTCATGTCGATGAAATATTTCTGCATGTCCCAGGCGCCGGTGGGACACCGCTCGGCGCACAGCCCGCAATGCAGGCAGACGTCCTCGTCCTTCACCATCACGCGACCGGTCTTGAGATCCGAGGAGACATAGAGGTCCTGGTCCGGATGCGGCGAGGGCGCCTTCAGGCGCTGGCGCAGATCGCTTTCTTCTCCATTGCCCGTGAAGGTGATGCAGTCCATCGGACAGATGTCGGCGCAGGCATCGCACTCGATGCAGAGCGAGGTCGAGAATACGGTCTGCACGTCGCAGTTCAGGCAGCGCTCGGCTTCGCCCAGCGCCAGCTTGACGTCGTAGCCGAGCTCGACCTCGGCGCGGATGTCCTTTAGCGCGATCACCTTGTCGCGATGCGGCACCTTGTAGCGCTTGTCGATCGAGATGTCGTTGTCATAGCTCCATTCGTGGATGCCCATTTTCTGCGATGAGACATGCACCTCAGGCAGCGGCCGCTCGGTGATGTCCTCGCCCGAGAGCATCTTGTGGATCGACAATGCGGCGTCATGGCCGTGCGCGACCGCCCAGATGATGTTTTTGGGGCCGAACGCGGCATCGCCGCCGAAGAACACTTTTGGATTGGTCGAGACGAAGGTCTTGGGATCGACCTTCGGCATGTGCCATTTGTCGAACTCGATGCCGCAGTCCTGCTCGATCCAGGGGAAGGCGTTCTCCTGGCCGACCGCGACCAGCACGTCGTCGCAGGGAATGGTCTGATCGGGATCGCCCGAAGGCACGAGGTTGCGGCGGCCTTTGGCGTCATATTCGGCTTTGACGTGCTGGAAGGTGACGCCGATCAGCTTGCCGGCGACGTGCTTGAATGCCACCGGCACCATGTAGTTGAGGATCGGAATATCCTCGTGGAGCGCGTCCTCCTTCTCCCACGGCGAGGCCTTCATCTCCTCGAAGCCGGAACGCACGATCACCGTGACTTTCTCGCCGCCGAGCCGGCGCGCGGTGCGGCAGCAGTCCATTGCGGTGTTGCCGCCGCCGAGCACGATCACGCGCTTGCCGATCTTGTCGATATGGCCGAACGAGACCGAGGCCAGCCATTCGATGCCGATATGGATATTGCCAGCCGCTTCCTTGCGGCCGGGAATGTCGAGCTCTCGGCCGCGCGGCGCGCCGGAGCCGACGAAGATCGCGTCATATTTCTCCGCGAGCAGCGACTTCATGCTCTCGATGCGGTGGCCACCTTTGAACTCGACGCCGAGACCCAGGATGTAGCCGGTCTCCTCGTCGATCACCGAATTGGGCAGGCGGAATTTCGGGATCTGCGTGCGCATCATGCCGCCGGCTTCCGGATCGGCATCGAATACGGTGCAGTGATAGCCGAGCGGCGCGAGATCGCGCGCCACCGTCAGCGAGGCCGGACCGCCGCCGACGAAGGCAACGCGCTTGCCGTTCTTCGGTGCAGGGCGCGGCAGGCGCTGCTTGATGTCGTCCTTGAAATCGGCGGCGACGCGCTTGAGCCGGCAGATTGCGACCGGCGTCTCCTCGACGCGTCCGCGGCGGCACGCCGGCTCGCAGGGACGATCGCAGGTGCGTCCCAGAATTCCGGGAAACACGTTCGACTTCCAATTGATCATGTAGGCGTCGCTATAGCGGCCTTGTGCGATCAGTCGGATATATTCGGGAACCGGGGTGTGCGCAGGACAGGCCCATTGGCAATCGACCACTTTGTGAAAGTAGTCGGGGGCCGCGATATCGGTCGGTTTCATTCCTACCCTGTCCGCGCAGGCTCAAAGACCCGGCGGCCTCTTCTGAGCTTGGCGAACGCTTAACGCGCTGCGATCTGGTTTCTGAATGACGTCATTGGGTTAGCTTATTAGAACCTTTCCGAAGTACAACGGCAAAGTTTCGCGCGTCCCCGCTTTCATGGGAGCTACGCGCGCACAGCATTAACGGCCGCGCGCGATGCGCGTGCGGTGCAATATGTTGCGATGCAGATATGTTCAGCCGCGCGCGATATCGCTCTTCGCGAGGTCCCACATCAGACTGTAAGTTCCGACCGAGACGGGCAGCGGGAAGGGCGATGCAGCAGGGCCGGTGAAGCGCTCGGCGATGACGGCCGAGACCGCGCCGACATGCGTGCCGTCGATCAGCACGAACCAGTCGCGTGCGCCTTCGTTGCGCACCGCCGGAATGTCCGCGGTCGTGCCCGAGAGCTCCGGCTCGCTCTCGAGCAGATGCATCGAGATGATGCCTTCTCGGTCCTGCGGCGCCAGCTTTTCTTGCAGCGCATCACGCCATGCGCCAGCATTGTCGGCTGTGGGCCGCAGCCGCACGAGGCCGAGCGCAGCGCCGCGGCCGGTGCCGTTGCTGATGGTAATGCGCGCGACGACACGGAGCATGTCCTTGAAATGCGCCATGCTTTGCCGCGACCATTCGGTCTGGTTGGACAGGCGCGCCCGATAGGCGGGACTGTCGAGCACGTCGAGAGTCGCGGTCGAGTACAGCGAGAGATATTTGGGATTGGCGGCATGCGCGACATAGCGCCGCGCTTCCAGAAAGCCCTCGATCGCGACGCGCTCTTCCAGATGCTCTCGATCGTACCAGCGGTTGAAATCGGCCTCATTGGCTGCGTCGATATTCATCGACGTCAGCAGCATGCCCTTTCCGGCGAGCGGCATTTTCTTGTTGTCCTTTTTCGCGCATTAGCGCGCGGCCTTCGACGCAAGGTCGGCAATCGACTTCATGACCGCATCCCTCACGCCGGCATCATAGAGCGAATGTCCGGCTTCTTCCACGAGGCGAACCTCGGAACCCGGCCAAACTCTCGCGAGCGCGTGTGATGTCTCAGGAGGGCACAACAGGTCGTAGCGGCCCTGCACGACAATGCCGGGAATCCCGGCGAGCCGGTCCGCGTTCCGCAGCAGCTGGGCTTCGTTCATGAAGGAGTTGTTGATGAAGTAATGCGCCTCCATGAACGGCGTCGCCGGCAGCGTGCGCCAGACGTTAAGCGACGCCAGCTCCAGCCGCGTCTTGGCCGCCTTGTGCTCCGACAGGGCTCGCTCGGTGTCGTGCCAGGCGCGGGCCGCAGGTCCGTGAACGGCCGGATCGGCATCGAGGATGCGGCGATAATAGGCTTCCACCGGGCGCGCGCGTTCCTCAGGCGGCAGCACGCTCAGAAAATCCTCGTAGAGCGCGGGATAGAATTGCGGCAGGCGCCCCGTGAAGGCCGTCTCGACCTCGGCCCGCGTGCCCAGAAAGGTCGCGCGGAGCGCGATGCCGGAGACGCGCTCGGGATGGGCCTGCGCATACGCCAGCGCCAGCGTCGCACCCCAGGAGCCGCCGACCACCATCCAGCGGTCAAAGCCGAACTTTTCGCGGATTTTCTCCATGTCCGCGATCAGATGTGCCGTGGTGTTGTGCTCGCGCGATCCCTTGGGCCGGCTGCGGCCGCAGCCGCGCTGGTCGAACAGCACGGCGCAGAAGCGATCAGGGTCGAACAGCCGGCGATGATCGGGCTGGCAGCCGCTGCCGGGCCCGCCGTGCAGGTAGACCGCGGGAATGCCGTCGCTGCGACCGACGCTCTCGACATAGAGCTCATGGCCGTCGCCGACGTCGAGCATGTCGGAGGTCAGCGGCGCAAAGGGATCGGCACGCCTCGCCGCTGTGCCTGCGTCGGCGTCAGGCCCCATTCTCTGATTCCAGGGTGCCGCCGGCGAAGTTGCGATAGAGGAAGCGGCTGGTCTCGCCCTCGGCCTCACGCTCGGCCTGCTTGAAGATGGTCTCGTGCAGCGGCGACAGCGCGCAGGCCGGATCGGTGTTGGCGGCATCGCCGGTCAGCGCGAAGGCCTGGCAGCGGCAGCCGCCAAAATCGATCTCGCGGAATTCGCAAGACTTGCACGGCTCCTTCATCCAGCCGGTGCCGCGATAGCGGTTGAAGGCCTCGGAGTTCTGCCAGATCCAGGCGATCGAATGGTTGGAGCGGACCGATTCGAAGTCGAGCCCGGTGATGCTCTCGGCGGCGTGGCAGGGCAGCACCTTGCCGGCGGGCGAGATGTTGAAGAACTGCCGGCCCCAGCCGCCCATGCACTTCTTCGGCCGCAGCGCGTAATAATCAGGGACGACGTAGTCAATCGCGAGCGTACCCTTCAGCCGCTCGCGCGCCTCCTCGACGATGCGCGTGCACTCATCTAACTGCGCCACGCTCGGCATCAGCGCGGCACGGTTCTTCAGCGCCCAGCCGTAATACTGGACATTGGCGACCTCGAGCCGGTCGGCGTCGAGATCGACGGACATCTGGATGATGTCAGGCAACTGGTGCAGGTTCTGGCGGTGCATCACCGCGTTCACGGTGAGCGGCAGATCGAGCTCGCGCGTCCACTTTGCGACCTCGAGCTTCTTGCGGTGCCCGTTCTTGTAGCCGGCGACGCGATCGGCGAGGCCTTCTTCAACGCCCTGGAAACTGATCTGCACGTGGCAGAGCCCGGCATCGGCGAGATCGCTGAGCTTCTCGCGCGTCAGCAGCACGGCCGAGGTGATCAGGTTGGTGTAGAGGCCGACGTCACTGGCATGCTTGACGAGGTCGACGAGGTCCTTGCGCGCCGTCGGCTCGCCGCCGGAGAAATGCACCTGCAGCACGCCGATCTCGGCAAGCTCGCTCAAGACCTTCTTCCATTCCTCGGTGGTCAGCTCCTTGCCCGAGCGATCGAGCTCGACCGGGTTGGAGCAGTAGGGGCATTGCAGCGGGCAGCGATGGGTGATCTCGAGCAGCACCGCGAGCGGAATGCCAAAGGTCTCCGCCGTCGAGCGCTGCTTCTCCAGCACCGCGAGGCTGTCGCTGGCATCAGGGGGGATCATGGGGTTGCCGAGCACATCGCTCATGACGTCTTCTCCCGGGCCTCCGTGAGAAAGCCCTTGTCGGCGAGATCCTGCAGCATGACGATGACGTCGGCGAGGATCGCCTCGCGTGGCGAGGCGTATTTTGCCGCCAACGCGTCCGCAATATCGCCGACATTGCGCTCGCCATTACAGAGCTGCAAGACCTCAACGGCGATCTCGTCCGGCGCCAGCACGCGTTCCGGCGCCAGGATCACCCAGACCTTCCGCGTCTCGTCATATTTCAGCTTGGCATGCCGCGGCAGCACCGGGCGGCTCGCCTCGCTGACGCTGATGTGACGCGGCCCGGCCATTGCAGCTCCTCTTCAGCCCGCTTTGGGCACGAACGCGCCCGGCGGAATGTTGCCCTCGACATAGGCGTGCTGAAGTGCGTCGAGTTGCACCCATAGCACGTTGGTCTTGAAGATCAGCGCGTTGCACACTTGCGCGCGCTGCTCCGGCGTCGTGGCATGCGCCTTGACATAGTCGAGCGCAAAGCCGGCATCGCGCGGCGCCTGCGCCAGGCGGCGCTTGAAGTAGCTCATGATGTCGGGGTTGACGAAATCATAGTGCTGCAGCATGCCGGAGATGCGTTCTTCATGCAGGTTCGGCGCGAACAGCTCGGTGAGCGAGGAGGCGATCGCCTCCAGCGGGCTTTTTTCGCGGCAGTAATGCACGTAGGCCTCCACCGCGAAGCGCGTCGCCGGCAAAATGCCTTCGGTCGATTCCACATAGGCCGTGTCGAGGCCGAGGCCTTCGGTCAGCTTCAGCCAGCGCTCGATGCCGCCTTCGCTGCCGACGTCGCCGTCATGATCCTCGATGCGGTGGCGCCATTCCAGGCGCGTGGCTCGGTCGCGGAAACGCGAGATCACCACCGCGTCCTTGATCGGGATCGTGCTCTGGTAATAGTAGCGGTTCAGCGCCCAGGCCTGCACCTGGCCCTTGTTCAGCTTGCCGCCGTGCAGCAGCTTATGGAACGGATGCAGGCTGTGATAGCGCGTCGCCCCGATATGGCGCAGCGTCGCCTCGAGCTCCTCGGCCGAGTTGAGCCTCAGATCCTTGCCGATCGAGAGCGCAGTCATTCCAGTCATTGACGCCGCATTCACAGCACGATCTCCGTTCCATCCGCCGGTATCTGCCAGCCCGCCGCCTCGACGGCCTTGCGCTCGGATGAGGCAGGTAGCAGCGCCGGGTTCGAGTTATTGATATGCAGAAATATCTTCCTGTCGATAGCGAGGTCGGCCAGCCGTGCGATGGCGCCGTCCTCGCCGGACATGGCGACATGTCCCATGCTCTTGCCGGTCTTCTGGCCGAGCCCGCATTTGATCATCTCGTCGTCCTGCCAGACCGTGCCGTCGAAGAACACGAGCGAAGCGCCGTCGATCTCGGCCTTGAGCGCGTCGGTCACCTCGGCGCAGGCCGCGATGAAGTAGAAGCACTTGCCGGTCGCCTTGTCGGTGATCTTCAGGCCCAGCGTGTCGCCGTCGCCGCTGTCCCCGCCGGGATGCGCCTTGCCTTCCAGATACCAGGCCGATTTGCCAGAGACTGCGAAGGACAGCACCTCCAGTCCGGAGCGGGTGCCGTCGGGCAGGCGCGGCTCGAATGGCTCGCGGATTGCCATCGGCTGGCGCCGCACGTGCTTCTCGTTCAGCACGTTGAAGATGCTGTTGCTGGCAAGGATCGCCAGCACCTTCTCATGCGCATAGATCGTGAACGGCGAGCTCTCGCGCATCGAGAGCAGGCCGGCCACCGCATCCACTTCGCTGTTGGTCAGGATCACGCCCGCAATCGGCGTATGGCGCAGCGCCCCGGCCTTGGGGTGCAGTTGCGGCGTGGCATTCAGTTGCTGGCGGAGGTCCGGTGAGGCATTGATCAGGAACCAGTGCTCGCCATCGCCGCTGAAGGCGACCGAGGCCTGGGTTCTCAAGAGCTCATGGCCGTTCTCTCGGGCCGCCCGGCAGCCCTCGCAGCCGCAATTCCATTGCGGCACTCCGCCGCCGGCTGCGGCGCCCAGGACGACGACGCGAAGCATGATCCGTCTCCTGGAAGCAACGTCACGAGGTGGATCTCAGGCCGACACGATTTCCCTCATTCGGAAACCGGTCGTGACCGAAAGACCCACCTGCGCTGAACGCAGATCACCAACCGCTTACTTGCGGGTAGCGCTCACATACATGTTGATTTCCATGCCGCAGGGCACTTCGACGATCTTCGGGGCTTTCCAAGCCATTTTGGCACTCCATTTTCGCGAATTCGGACGTATCGCCCACCCGTTAAATTAATGCGCGCTGGGAAGTTCGCCAGTGAAATTTTCCCGAGAATCTCATGTTGCGCCGCGAAAAATGCCTTCGGGAACGCTCACTTCTGGGGCGCTGCCTTGCGTTCGGCGCATTCGGTCGCGAACCCTGTCCTGATAAAGCAGTTGTGAGTGCAGTGCAGCTTTCAATCCGGTACAGGCGACCCAACTGGATCTCGATGATGCCCAGATACTACTTCAATACCCGTATCGGCGACGAACTGATCGTGGATCCCGAAGGCGAGGATCTGCGCAACCCCGACCGCGCCTGGGAGGTCGCCCGCCAGATGATCCTTGAAGTGGTGAAATCCGAGGGCACCCAGCGCGCCCTGCTGGACGCCGTGATCGAGGTGACCGACGCCGAAGGCGAGATCGTGCTGGAGTTTCCTTTCACCGAGGCGCTGCTCGACATCCCGGACGCGTCCGCGACGCGGCATTAGCGGGCGCTCTCTCCGGTCATTGCGAGCGCAGGAAGCAATCCAGAGACTCTCCGCGGAGGAAGTCTGGATTGCTTCGTCGCAAGGGCTCCTCGCAAAGACGACGGAGAATGGGGCACCACCCGGCGCCCCAGCGCCTTCGCCCTTGCGAAATCCGCATGGCTTTGCCGCGTTCCCGGCGCTAAAAGACGCCGGTTACACGGAGCAAGCCATGCAAGATCTCTGGCGCCTGTCGGCTGCCGACCTCGCCTCCCTCGTCAAGTCCAAAAAGGTGTCCGCCCGGGAGGCGGCCAAGGCCGGGCTCGCCCGCCTGGACGCCGTCAATCCCCAGCTCAACGCGGTGATCGACCACCGGCCGGACGACGTGCTCAAGCAGGCCGACGCCGTCGACGCCGCCATCGCGCGCGGCGAGGACCCCGGCGTGCTCGCCGGCGTGCCCGTCACCATCAAGGCCAATGTCGATCAGGAGGGCTTTGCCACCACCAACGGCCTCAAGCTCCAGCGCGATTTGATCGCGCGCGAGGACAATCCGGTGGTCGCCAATTTCCGGAAATCGGGCGCCATTCTCCTTGGCCGCACCAATTGCCCGGCCTTCTCCTATCGCTGGTTCACCACCAACCTCGTCCATGGCGACACCAAGAACCCGCGTGACGCCTCTCTGACCCCGGGCGGCTCGTCCGGCGGCGCCGGTTCGGCGGTCGCGGCCGGCATCGGCCACATCGCCCACGGCACCGACATTGCCGGCTCGATCCGCTATCCCGCCTATGCCTGCGGCGTGCACGGCCTGCGCCCGACGCTCGGCCGCATCCCCGCCTTCAACCCGGCGCTGCCGGAGCGTCCGATCGGGCCGCAGATCATGGCGGTCTCGGGTCCGCTGGCGCGCACCGTCAACGACCTCAGGATTTCACTGGCTGCGATGTCGGCCCGCGACATCCGTGATCCCTGGTTCGTGCCGGTGCCGCTGGAAGGCCCCGCACGGGACAAGCGCGCCGCGCTCTGCCTCAATCCTGGCGGCCTTGCGGCGACGCCGGAGGTGAAGGCGGCGGTGAGCGATGCCGGCAAGCGGCTGGAGCGCGCGGGCTGGACCGTCGACATCATCGATGACACGCCGCCGATGCGCGAGGCGGTCGAGTGGCAGATCAAGCTCTGGCTCGGCGACGGCTACGAGGCCCAGCTCGAGATGGCCGAGCGCGAGGGCGATCCCGGCGCGCTGGCGTGCCTGCGCGGCAACCGCGCCAGGGTCACGCCGATGGACCAGGCCAATTACGCCAAGGCGCTGACCCGAAGAGCCACCCTGACCCGCGACTGGATGCTATTCTTCGAAAAATACGCGGTGCTGCTGACGCCGGTGTCCGGCGAGCTGCCGTTCCCCGATCATCTTGATCGCAAGGACGACGAGTCGTTCAAGCGGGTCTGGGAAGCGCAGCTGCCGCAGATCGCCATTCCCTTCATGGGTCTGCCGGGCCTTGTGGTCTCCACCGGTCTCGTCGGCAAGGCGCCCGTCGGCGTGCACATCGTCTCCGGCCGCTATCGCGAGGATTTGTGCCTGCTCGCAGGCGAGGCGATCGAGGCGGGCGGCGTGCCGCCGTCGCCGATCGATCCCGTGGGTTAGCGATGTCCGTGATCTACGATTTCAAGGCCAACTCGCTTGCCGGCGAGGAGGTCGCCCTGAAACGTTTCGAGGGGCAGGTGCTGCTGATCGTCAACACCGCGAGCAAATGCGGCTTCACGCCGCAATATCGCGGCCTGGAAGATCTGCATCGCGATCTCTCGCCGCGCGGCTTCTCGGTGCTCGGCTTTCCCTGCAACCAGTTCGGCGCGCAGGAGCCGGGCCGGGCGGACGAGATCCAGGCGTTCTGCTCGACCCATTACGACGTCACCTTTCCCTTGTTCGAGAAGATCGACGTCAACGGCGCCAATGCGCACCCTCTGTATGAGTACCTGAAACGCCAGCAATCCGGGCTTCTCGGCGCCGCCATCAAATGGAATTTCACCAAATTCCTGGTGGACCGTACCGGCAAGGTGGTCGCGCGCTACGCGCCGACCGCGCGGCCCGAAGGATTGCGGAGTCAAATCGAAACACTGTTGTGAGCGAGACAATCATGAGCGACGAATTTCCGGACCGCCTGTCGGTCGATCCGAACAGCCCCTATTACAACGCGGACATCCTGGCGCGCGACGTCGGCATCCGCTTCAAGGGCGTCGAGAAGACCAATGTCGAGGAATACTGCATCAGCGAAGGCTGGGTCCGCGTCACCGCCGGCAACGCCAAGGATCGCCACGGCAACCCGCTGACCATCAAGGTGCACGGCCCGGTGGAGCCGTATTTCAGGGATAAGAAATAGACCACCGTCATTCCGGGGCGATGCGAATCCGCCGCGCGTCCAAATGCAAGACCGTCACCCTGAGGTGGCCGCTCCTCCAGCGGCCCTCGAAGGGCGACAGCCCGGCTGCACCTCGGCCGTTCATCCTTCGAGGCTCCCGATGGGGCGCTGAGCGCCCCATCACTCGCACCTCAGGATGACGGGGAGACAGTCCGGCGAATTCCTCTCAACACCCAAGGCCAGCCCCATGTCCGTCCGCATCGTCGACGTCCGCGAAATCACCAAGCCGATCTCCTCGCCGATCCGCAACGCCTATATCGACTTCACCAAGATGACGACGAGCCTCGTCGCCGTCGTCACCGACGTGGTGCGCGACGGCAAGCGCGTGATCGGCTACGGCTTCAACTCCAACGGCCGTTACGGGCAGGGCGGCCTGATCCGCGAACGTTTTGCCTCGCGCATCACCGAGGCCGATCCGAAGTCGCTGCTGAATACGGCTGGCGACAATCTCGACCCCGACAAGGTCTGGGGCGCGATGATGACCAACGAGAAGCCCGGCGGCCACGGCGAGCGTTCGGTCGCAGTCGGCACCATCGACATGGCGGTGTGGGACGCAGTGGCGAAGATCGCCGGCAAGCCGCTGTTCCGCCTACTCGCCGAACGTCACGGCGTCAAAGCCAATCCGCGCGTGTTCGTCTACGCCGCCGGTGGCTATTACTATCCCGGCAAGGACCTCTCGATGCTGCGCGGCGAGATGCGCGGCTATCTCGACCGCGGCTACAATGTCGTGAAGATGAAGATCGGCGGCGCCGATATCGACGAGGACCGTACCCGCATCGAGGCGGTGCTGAAGGAGATCGGCAAGGACGCGCAGCTCGCCGTCGACGCCAACGGCCGCTTCAATCTCGAGACCGGCATCGCCTATGCCAAGATGCTGCGCGACTATCCCTTGTTCTGGTACGAGGAAGTCGGCGATCCCCTCGACTATGCGCTGCAGGCCGCGCTCGCCGAATTCTATCCGGGCCCGATGGCCACAGGCGAGAATCTCTTCAGCCACCAGGATGCCCGCAATCTGATCCGCTACGGCGGCATGCGCCCCGACCGCGACTGGCTGCAATTCGACTGCGCGCTGTCCTATGGCCTCTGCGAATACCAGCGCACGCTGGAAGTCCTGAAGACCCACGGCTGGTCCCCCAGTCGCTGCATCCCGCACGGCGGCCACCAGATGTCGCTCAACATCGCAGCCGGCTTAGGCCTCGGCGGCAATGAGAGCTATCCCGACCTGTTCCAGCCCTACGGCGGCTTCCCGGATGGCGTGCGCGTCGAGAACGGCCACATCACCATGCCAGACCTTCCGGGCATCGGCTTCGAGGGCAAGTCGGATCTCTACAAGGAAATGAAGGCGCTGGCGGAGTAGGGGTTGCTAAGCGCGAGTGGCGCGCGACAATCGCGCCACTTACTCGGTGTCGTCCCTGCGAAAGCAGGGACCCATAACCCCAGGGAGAGGTTAGGGAGCGAGCTGACACCGAGTCTTCGCCAAACCCAATCCTGTGGTTTTGGGTCCCGGATCTGCGCTCCGCTTCGCTGCGCTTGTCCGGGACGACGACTGACTGTGTGGCTTACGACAACCGCATATCCAGCAGCCGCCTTCCTTCGCCCTTCAGCAGCTTCTTCACCGCACTGGACGCCACCACCTCGCCGTCATTGGCGTAGGCTTCGTGGTTCTTCTCGATGTCGTCGAGGCGATAGAGGTAGTTGACCATCACGCCGGCGGATTCCCGCACGCCCTTCGGCGAGAGATCGCCCAGCCAGTTGATGCGCTCCAGCCTGGCGCCGTTGCCGAGATGGAAGCGGGCGACGGAATCGATCAGCTTGCCCTTCGGCGTGCGCGCCTTGAGGAAGTAGTGTGCCGCGAGCGGCTCGATCACGGCGCGGAGCTGTGCCGTCGTCTCGGGGCTCTCGAACCATTTGGGATCGTCGAGGCGCTTCAGCACCTCTCGGTCCTCGTCGGACAGCGGCAAGTCCTTGTCCTGCTTCAGCCATGGCATGAAGCCCGGCACCGGTGACAGCGTCACGAAAGTGTCGAGCTTGGGCGTTTCACGGCGCAGCTCCTCGACCACCTGCTTGATCAGGAAGCTGCCGAAGGAGATGCCGCCGAGACCGCGCTGGGTGTTGGAGATCGAATAGAACACGGCGGTGCGCGCGCGCTCGATCGGCAGATGCTGGCGGTCGACTGCAAGCAGCGGAGCAATCGCGCCCGGGATGGTCTCGGTCAGCGCCACCTCGACGAAGATCAAGGGCTCGTCGACCATCGCGGGATGGAAGAAGGCGTAGCAGCGGCGGTCGACCGGATCGATGCGGCGGCGCAGATCGTCCCAGTCCGAGATCTCGTGCACGGCCTCGTAGCGGATGATCTTTTCGAGGATGTTGGCCGGGGACGACCAGTCAATCCTGCGCAGCACGAGAAACCCCCTGTTGAACCACGAAGAGAGAAGATGCGAGACGTCGCGATCGAGCGCGGCGAGGTCGGTGTGGCCGTTCATCATGCCGAGCAGATCGGCGCGCATGTTGACGAGATCGCCGGTGCCGCCGGGCGCACGGTTGAGGCGGCGGATCAGCTCCTGCCGCCGCGGCTCCGAGGCGAAATGCAGCGAGCTCGCGTCCTCGTCGCTCGGCGCGGCGCGCCATTTCTCGATCGCCTTGGCCAGGCGCTCCCGGTCCGGGCCGAAATCGCGCACCAGCCCGTGGAAGAAGGCGCGGCGTCCCGCAGGATCCAGCTCACGGTAGATGTCGAGCACCTCACGCGCGATGGCGATGCCCGATGCCTCGCCCCGGCCCGACAGCAGCGCATCGCAGAGATCGATCAGCCCGTCGGCATCCCGTCTGGTGTCGGCGGACTCGCCGCGACGAAGCAGCGTGCGGCCGCGCTCGGAGATCGTGGCGAGCAGGTCGGAGAAGAAGGCGTTGGCCATCGGGGCTTTCGTATCAGGTTTGTGCGTTGCCGAAGCTTACACGGGATTTGGGCGGAAACCGATCACAATCAAGCGGAGGAATGCGGCAACTTTAGTTGGGCCGTGCGTTTGGGGAATGACGGCATAGCGTGGGCGTTGAGGGAGCGGGTGTGCTCACCCCAAACGAGCTGCCGTAGGGGTGGGCAAAGGCGCCCTTGCGCCGTGCCCACGATCTTTGACTGCAGCGAAGAAATCGTGGGCACGCCTCCACCTTCGCTCTTCGAGCTACGGCGGCGCTTTGCCCACCCTATGAGTTCTGTGCTCGCAATGCCGAGGCTGCCTCAAGCTTTGCCGGCAAACTCCGTCGGCGTCCGCCCGGTCACCCGGCGGAACGCGGCCGAGAACGCGGGCACGCTGGCATAGCCGAGCTGGGTTGCGAGCTGCTTCACCGACACATTCGCATCCGTCGACAGCCGCTGGATCGCCGCAGCAATCCGCGCGCGCTGGCACCAGCTCTTGAAGCTCAGCTGCGTTTCCGTCGAGAACAGCCGCGACAGCGTCCGCGCGGAAGTTCCAACCTCGCGCGCCAGCGTGTCGATGTCGTGCAGGCCGGTCGGATCGTCGAGCACGATCAGGGCGGCGCGGCGGCAGCGCGACTCGCGCGGCAGCGGCACGAAGGTCGCGGAATCCTCAGCCTGGTGCAATTCCAGCATGACGAGGCGAACCAGCAGCTCGGTGCGCTCCTCCGTGTTGCGCGCGTCGAACAGCGCCAGTATCGCCTGATTGAGCAGCGGTGACACCCGCACCACGAATTCCCGGGTCAGGCCGTCATAGCGCTGCTCGCGCTTGAGCCAGGACAGGTCGAAATACAGCGTGCGCATCTCGATGTCGGCGAGCAGATCGATGGCATGCTCGAGCCCGGCCGGGACCCAGACCGCGCGGTCCGGCGGCACCAGCCAGCGTCCCCCCGGCGTCGTCACCTGCATGGTGCCCTTGGCCGCATAGATCAGCTGCGCCTCGCGGTGCAAATGCGGATCGATCCGCAAACCCTTGGGGTAGTCGCGCGCGACCAGATGCACGCCCGCGGGCGAGCGGTGGTTGCTCCGGACCTCCCGCAGGATTGGCGTTTCCAAGATTGGCGTTTCCAAGACAGTCATTGGCAGCATCCCGTCATGGGGAGGACATATAACTCATTTCGGAGCAGGAGAGGATTCGTATGAACAGCGCCAGCCGGGTCATCGGTTTCGTCAACGCAGGCCATTTCATCGACCATTATTCGATGCTGATCTTCGCCGCCGCCGTCATCATCATGGGACCGGCGCTCGGCATGGCCTATTCGGAACTTCTGCCCTACGCGACACCTGGCTTTGTGGCTTTCGGCGCCGGCTCGCTGCTCACCGGCTGGCTCGGTGACCGCTGGAGCCGCCGCCACATGATGCTGATCTTCTTCGTCGGCATCGGCCTCTCCATGATCGCGGTCGGCTTCGTGCAGACCCCGGCGCAGCTCGGCGCGGCGCTGCTGGCGATCGGCATCTTTGCCTCGATCTACCATCCCGTCGGCACCGCCATGATCGTGTCCTATGCCGACCGGCTCGGCCGCGAGATGGGGATCAACGGCGTCTGGGGCAATCTCGGCGTGGCCTCATCGGCGCTGGTGACAGGCGTGATCGGCCAATATCTCGGCTGGCGTTTCGCCTTCATCGTTCCCGGCGTGGTCACGATCCTGATCGGCGTCGCCTTTGCGATGATGGTCGTGCACGAGGACCGCAAGGGCACCAAGCAGGCCGCGGCGCAGGCGCGGGTGGCCAAGCAGGACATGTGGCGCGTGGTGCTGTCGCTGCTGATCGTGGTGATCGCGATCTCCACGACCTTCAACGCGGTCACCGTGGCGCTGCCAAAGCTGTTCGCGGAGCGTCTCGCGGATTTGACGAAGAGCCCGGCGCTGCTCGGAATCATTGCGGCCTGCGTCTACGTGTTCGGCGCGATGACGCAGTACACGATCGGCCGGCTGCTCGACCGCTACTCGCTGAAGACGGTGGCATTGCCGCTGTCCTTCATGCTGGCGCCGTTCCTCTATCTCGCCGCCAGCCTGAACAATCTGCCGCTGATCCTGGTCTCGATCGGCATCGTCATGGGCGCATTCGGGCAGGTCACGGTGAACGATGCCATGGTCGGCAAGTACACCAGCGAGGAATGGCGCTCGCGCGCCTACGCCGTGCGCTATTTCATCGGCTTCACCGCGGCCGGCGCCTCGGTCGGCCTGGTCGCCTGGCTCTACGAGCAGGGCGGCTTCGTGACCATGCTGCACGCCTTCGCCGCGCTCTGCCTGCTGGCAATCGCAGCCGCCATCATCCTGCCGCGCGAGATCCGGACGCCACAGCCGGTGTGAGGCGCCTCGTGTCCCGGACAAGCCGCAACGCGTGAGCGTTGCAGCGCAGAGCCGGGACCCAGAGTTGCGAGTCCCCTTCGCCAAGGCTTCGGCGGACAAGTCGCTGCGCTCGCAACGACGGCGAATATCCCGCCCCGTGAACCGGGAACCCGCTCCACGTCCCGCGGGTTCTATCCTCGTGGCCCCAACCTCGGGGCAGGCAAAGGGGGAAAGACACCTGCATGCCATGGCGCCTGCTCCGTCCGGTCGGCCTCGTCCCCGCGGCGCTTGTCCTCACCACCATTGCGGCCGGTGCCGAGGGCGGCAAATCGGCCGGCCCGTCCGAATTCCTGCTGGTGGCGCAGATCGTGCTGTTGATCGCTGTGGGGCGCGGTCTTGGCGAGATCATGCAGCGGATCGGCCAGCCCTCGGTGATCGGCGAGTTGCTCGCGGGCATCATCCTCGGACCGTCGCTGTTCGGCTGGATCTGGCCCGAGGCGCAGCACGCGATCTTCCCCAAGACCCCCGAGCAGAAGGCGATGATCGACGGCATTGCCCAGTTCGGCATCCTGCTCCTGCTGCTGCTCACCGGCATGGAGACCGACCTCAAGCTGGTCCGGAAAGTCGGCAGGGCCGCGATCGCGATCTCGATCGCCGGCATCCTCGTGCCCTTCGCCTGCGGCTTCGCGCTCGGAGAGTTTCTGCCCGATGCGCTACTGCCCGATCCGCAACAGCGCCTGGTCGCTTCGCTGTTCATGGGCACGGCGCTGTCGATCTCCTCGGTCAAGATCGTCGCGGTGGTGGTGCGCGAGATGAATTTCATGCGCCGCAATGTCGGGCAGATCATCGTGGCGACCGCCGTCATCGACGACACCATCGGCTGGATCATCATCGCCGTGATCTTCAGCCTGGCCTCGCACGGTACGCTGGATATCGCCTCGGTGGCGAAAGCCGTGCTGGGCACGCTCGCCTTCCTGGCCGTCAGCTTCACCATCGGCCGCCGCCTGGTGTTCCAGCTGATCCGCTGGGCCAACGACAATCTCGTCAGCGCGGCGGCGGTGATCACGGTGATCCTGCTGTTGATGAGCGTGATGGCGCTGATCACGCATCTGATCGGCGTGCACACCGTGCTCGGGGCCTTCGTCGCCGGCATCCTGGTCGGGGAATCCCCGATCCTGACGCGGCAGATCGACGAGCGCCTGCGCGGGCTGATCTCCGCCTTCTTCATGCCGGTGTTCTTCGGCCTTGCCGGCCTCAGCGCTGATCTGTCGGTGCTGCGTGATCCCAATCTCTTGATGCTCACCGGCCTGCTGGTCGTGATCGCCAGCGTCGGCAAGTTCGGCGGCGCCTTCGTCGGCGGCACATTGGGGGGCCTGAACCATCGGGAATCGCTGGCGCTGGCGAGCGGCATGAATGCCCGCGGCTCGACCGAGGTGATCATCGCGACCATTGGCCTGTCCATCGGCGTGCTGAGCCAGAACCTGTTCACGATGATCGTGACCATGGCGATCGTGACCACGATGGCGATGCCGCCGATGCTGCGCGCGGCGCTGGCAAGGCTGCCGATGAACAAGGACGAGAAGGAGCGGCTGGAGCGGGAGGAATTCGAGAAGCGCGGTTTCCTCGCCAATCTCGAGCGCCCTCTGCTGGCGGTGGACGAAAGCGCCAACGCCATCTTTGCCGCGCACATCGCCGGCCTGATCGCCGGCATGCGCGGCCTGCCGATCACCGTCCTGCATATCGGCAAAAGCGCGAAGGAGCGGGAGAAGGGCCGCGACCAGGAGGAGAGCCACGAAGCGGTGGTGAAGAAAGCCGCCGAAGTCGTGTCCGCCCATGGCGACGGCGAGGCCGGCAACGTCGATGTCGTCACCCGCGCGCGGCAGGCGGAGCTCGGCGAGACCATCGCCGATGAAGCGCGCAAGGGTTTTGATCTTCTGGTGGTTGGCATCGACAAGGTCATCGCGACCAAGGACCGTTTCGACCGGAGGATCGACGACATCGCCGCGAAGTTCGAAGGGCCGCTCGCGATCGTCGCGGCCAAGGGCAAGCACCTGAAGCAGCCGGCGCCCGAGGCGCTCAACATCCTCGTTCCGGTCTCCGGCAGCGGCATCTCCAAGCGCGGCGCCGAGGTCGCGGTCGCGTTGGCGCAAGGAGGATCAGGCTCGCTGCGGGTGATCTATGTCGCGACCACGCGCGACAAGGGCGCGCAGCGCGGCGCCTCCCGTGGCCTCGGCCAGGAGGCGGGCATTCTCAAGGACGCCAGCGATCTCGCCGCCCGCTATGACGTTGACATCACCACCACGCTGCGGGTGAACCGGGCGCCCGAAGCCGCGATCCTGCGCGAGATCGACACCACCGACGTCGATCTCGTCGTCATGGGCGTCGACCGCATCCAGGCCGACCACCTGTCCTTCGGCGGCGTCGCCGACGCCGTGCTCCGGCAGTCGAAAGTCTCGGTGCTGCTGGTGTCGAGCGGCGAGGCAAGGCAGGCTCCGGCGGAGAAGGCGTGAACTACGGTGCATTCCCTCTCCGCCGTCATTGCGAGGAGCGAAGCGACGAAGCAATCCAGACTCTCTCTCCGGAAAGGCTCTGGATTGCTTCGCTGCGCTCGCAATGACGACTACTTCACCTCCGCCACAGTCTCCACCTTCACCGCCTTCTTGCTCGCCCGCCAGTTCTCGAAGCGCTGCACCACCACGAAGAAGGCCGGCACGAACAGCACGGCGAGGCAGGTCGAGGCCAGCATGCCGGAGAAGACGGTGATGCCGATCGACTTGCGCGCGCTGGCGCCGGCGCCGGTGGCGAGCACCAGCGGCACCACACCGAGGATGAAGGCGAAGGAGGTCATCAGGATCGGGCGGAAGCGCGCACGCGCCGCCTCGATCGCGGCCTCCACCACCGGCTTGCCGTCGCGGCCGTGCAGCTCGAGCCCGACCTCGACGATCAGGATCGCGTTCTTGGCCGACAGCGCGATCAGGAGGATCAGCCCGATCTGGCAATACAGGTTGTTGTCGATCTTGAGCCCGGAGAGGATCAGCATCGGCCCCAGCAGCGACAGCGGCACCGCGAGGATCACCGAGATCGGCGCGTACCAGCTCTCATACTGGCCGGCGAGCACGAGATAGACCAGCAGCATGGCAAGGCCGAACACCCAGTAGATCTGGTTGCTGACCGCCTTCTCCTGATAGGACATCGCCGTCCACTCGTAGCCGGTGCCCGGCGGCAGCGTCTTGTCGGCGATCTCCTCCATCAGCTTCAGCGACTGGCCGGAGGAGTATCCCTGCGCCGGCAGGCCGATCACGGTCGAGGACGGATAGAGATTGTAGAGGCTGATCAGCGACGGTCCCGTGGCCGGCGTGATCTTGGCGACGGTGCCGATCGGGATCATGTCGCCGTTCGAGTTGCGCACCTGCATGTTGGCGATGTCGCGCTCGGTGACGCGGAACGCGGGATCGGCCTGGGTGTAGACCTGGAACACACGGCCGAACTTGTTGAACTGGTTGACATAGGACGAGCCGAGATAGGTCGACAGCGCCGAGAACACCTGGTCGGTCGTGACGTGCAGCGTCTGGGTCTTGACCCGGTCGATCTCCACGTTGAACTGCGGCACCGAGGAGCGGAACGAGGACTGCACGCGCTGCAGCGCGCTCTGGCTCTGGCCATTGCTGACCATCGCGCCGGTGATCGCCTGCAGCTTGGCGAAATCGCTGTTGCCGTCGCGCAGCTCGACCTGCATCGAGAAGCCGGCGGCGTTGCCGATGCCCTGGATCGGCGGCGGCGGCAGCACCAGCGTGCGTGCCTCCATGATGGTGGCGAGCTTGTCGTTGAGCCCGTACACCAGCGAGCGCAGATCCTCGCCGGGGCCTTTGCGCGCATCCCAATCCTTCAGGATGATGTAGGCGACGCCGGCATTGGCAAGGCTGGCGCTGTTGTCGAGTGCGGAGATGCCGGCGATGGTGATGACCTGCGCCACGCCGGGCGTCTCCTTGATCAGCCCGCTCGCTCTGTCGAGCACGGCTTGCGTCCGCTCCAGCGCGGCGCCGTCGGGCAGCTGCACGGCGGCGATCAGATAGCCCTGGTCCTCGATCGGCAGGAAGCCGGTCGGCACCCGCGACAGGCCGTAGCCGCTGGCGCCGATCACCAGCAGCGCGAACGCGACCGAGATGGTGGCGTGCTTCACGAGGAAGGTGATCAGTCGTGTGTAGCCGCGCTCGACGCGGTTATAGACCGCGTTGAAACCTCTGTAGAAGAAATTGCGCTGCTCGGGCGGCACAGTCGGCCGCAGCCACAGCGCGCATTGCGTCGGCTTCAGTGTCGCCGCGTTGATGGCGGAGAGCAGCGCAGTCGCCGCGATCACCAGCGCGAATTGCGAATAGATGCGCCCGGTGAGCCCGGCGAGGAACGAGGCCGGCAAAAACACCGAGATCAGCACCAGGGTGATGCCGACGATCGGCGCGAACAGCTGGTCCATCGCCTTGATCGCGGCGTCGTGGCCGTTCATGCCCTGCTCGATGTTGTGGGCTGCGCCTTCCACCACGACGATGGCGTCGTCGACCACGATGCCGATCGCGAGCACGATCGCGAACAGCGTCGACATGTTGATGGTGAAGCCGAGCGCCGCCATCGCGGCGAAGGCGCCGATGATGGTGACAGGCACGGTCGTCGCCGGCACCAGCATCGCGCGCCAGTCCTGCAGGAACACGAGGATCACGACCAGCACCAAGAGGCCGGCCTCGATCAGTGTCATGTAGACCTCGTGCACCGAGGCCTCGACGAATTTGGTGGTGTCGAACGGCGTGTCGTATCTGATGCCTTCCGGGAACCGCTTGGCGAGGTCCGCCATCTTCCTCTCGACGGCCTGCTCGACCTGGAGCGCGTTGGCGCCGGGCGACTGGAATACGCCGATGCCGACGGCCGGTTGCTTGTTGAGCGAAAAGATCTGGCTGTAGGTCTGCGCCCCCAGCTCGACCCAGCCGACGTCGCGCACCCGCGTGACGTCGCCGCTGCTGCCTGACTTGACGATGATGTCCTCGAACTGGCTGGTGTCGTCGAGCCGTCCGTTGACGTTGAGCGTGTACTGGAATGCCTGTCCCGGCGGTGTCGGCGGCGCGCCGACCTGGCCGGCGGAGACCTGCTGGCTCTGCTGCTGGATTGCGTTGATGACGTCCTGCGGTACGAGGCCACGGACCTGCAGCTTGTTCGGATCGAGCCAGACCCGCATCGAATACTGGCCGGCGCCGAACACGGTGACGTTACCGACGCCGGGCAGGCGGGAGAGCTCGTCGCGGATGTTGATGGTGGCGTAGTTGCTCAGGTAAAGGCTGTCGTATCTCGAATCCGGCGAGGTCAGCGTCACGAACAGCAGGATCGAGGTCGACCGCTTCTGCACGGTGACACCCTGGTTTTGCACGGCCTGCGGCAACTGCGACAATGCGCTGGAGACGCGGTTCTGCACCAGCACCTGCGCGAAGTTGAGGTCGGTGCCGATCTTGAAGGTCACGGTCAGCGTATAGGTACCGTCGGAGCCGCTGTAGGACTGCATGTAGAGCATGTCCTCGACGCCGTTGACCTGCTGCTCGATCGGCAAGGCAACGGTGTCGATCACGGTCTTGGCGCTGGCGCCGGGATAGCGCGTGGTGACCTGCACGGTCGGCGGCACCACGTCGGGGTATTGCGCGATGGCGAGATTGAACAGCGCGACGCCGCCGATCAGGATCATCAACAGCGCGATGACGTTCGACAGGACCGGCCGCTCGATGAAGAACTTTGAGATCATGGCTGGCGCTCCTACTTGGCAGACGCCTGCGGCTGCTCGATCTTCGTTGTTTGCGGATCGATCTTCTGGCCCGGGATCACCCGCAGCAGCCCCGCGATGACGACGCGGTCCTCCGGCTTCAAGCCGCTTTCGATGACGCGCAGGCCGTTGTCGACGGGGCCGATCTGCACCTTGCGCTGCTCGACGACGTTGTCGCCGTTGACCACCAGCAGATAGCGGCCGCCCTGGTCGCTGCCGAGCGCGGTGTCGGGGACGAGCAGGGCGCTCTTCTCCTGGTCGAACGGCACGCGCACCCGGACGAAATAACCGGGCAGCAGCACCCGCTTGTCGTTGGGCACGACGCCGCGCACCGCGAGCGTGCCGGTTGATGTATTGAGGGTCGGCGAGACGTAGTCGAGCTTGCCCTCATGCGGATAGCCGGTCTCGGTCTGCAGTCCCACCTGAATCGGGAATTGCTTCATGTCGGCGGGGGTCAGTCCGCGGCGGGCCGCTTCGGCGCGGATGCGCAGCACGTCCTGCTCGTTGACCGTGAAGTTCACCCAGATCGGGTCCATGGCGACAATGGTCGCGAGCTGGGTTGGCGAGGAGACGCCGACGAGCTCGCCGACCGAGACCAGGTGGGCGCTGACGATGCCGTCGAACGGCGCTGTCACCCTGGTGTAGCCGTAATTGACCTCGGCCAGCCTCGTATTGACCTGGGCCTGCTGGAGGTTGGCCTGCGCGTTGTCGCGGGTCGATGTCGAGGTGTCCAAGGTGGATTGCGAGACCGCCTGGCGCTGCACGAGCTCGACCTGCCGCTTGAAATCGGCTTCGGCCTGCTTGACCGTGGCCTGCGCGCCGACCTCGGCCGCCTTCGCCTGCTCGACCTTGAGCTTGTAGGTCTCGGGCTCGATCGTGAAGAGCTGGGTGCCCTGCTTGACGAAGGCGCCGTCCTGATAGTCGATTGATTGCAGGAAGCCCTGCACCCGCGCCACGAGATCGACGCTCTTGATCGGCGCGGTGTTGCCGGTGGCTTCGATGTAGCGCGTGACCGGACGCTGCACGGGCGTTGCCACGTCCACCTTGGGCGGCGGCGGTGCCACGAACGTGTTCTTGTCCTCGCAACCGGCCAGCGCGACCACGGCCGCAGCGGCGGCCAGTGTCCGCCCGGCCTGTCTCCACGCTCCATTGCGCCGTGCAGGAGATGCGGGATTCGATGAGGTCATTCGCTAGCCCCCGAGTATCGTCTGTCGGTGCGGCAGGCTACCAACAAATGACCGTCCGTGGAACACCATAGCCATGGCAGTCGCCGGCCTTGCGCTGCACAGGGCGGTGTGGCCTTTGACAGATTTGCCATGACAAACCGCTTTTCACCGAGCGCACGATCGACCAGAATTGTGTCAAAGACCGTGTGACGCTACGCGAGTCAGCCGGGAAGAAGCCAAGAAGAAAAGAAGAAAAGGTGAGGAGAACATGACATGCCCACGTCCCTCCACTCGGGCCTTGCCGGCCTCGTTCTCGCAGCGATGGTCGCCATGCCGGCGCTAGCAGACGGTCTGAAGGACGAGATCGCACCGACCGGCAAGCTGCGGGTCGCGATCGCCATCAGCCCCGCAGGCGGCGCATTCTGGTCGACCAAGACCGAAGCCGGCTATGCCGGCGTTCCCGTCGATCTCGGCAAGGCGATGGCCGCCCAGCTCGGCGTCCCCGTCGAATATGTCGTCCACCAGAACTCCGGACAGATCACCGACGCTGCGTCGAAAGGTACGTGGGATGTCACCTGGCTCCCTAGGGATCCCGAGCGCGAGACCAAGATGATGTTCGGCCCGATCTACGAGGTCGCGGACGCGACCTATATCGTCAAGCCCGGCTCCGCCGTCACCAATTTCGCGACGCTCGACCAACCCGGATTCAAGGTCGCGGCCGTCAACGCCACCACCACCATGCGCGGCGCGATCGCGCATCTGAAGCATGCGACCGTCACGGGCTATCAGACCTATGACGAGATCTTCGGCCTGCTCAGGAGCGGCGAGATCGACGCCTTCGCACTGTCGCGCGACCAGCTCAACAAGATGGCGCAGAAGATTCCGGGGACGAAGGTGCTGGACGAGACCTTCAAGAAGACGGTGACCGCCGTCGCCGTGCCGCTCGGCCATCAGCAGGCGTTGGCCTTCGTCACCAAGTTCATGACCGAGGCCACGACCAACGGCACGCTGCGCAAGGCCTATGACGACAACGGCCTGAAGGATTCGCAGATCCGGACGGAGTGACGGCTGCGGCTCCATGACAAGAGAGATTCAGATTCGCGCCTTCTCACCGCCCGATGCAGTTCCTGTGCGGGAGCTGTTCATCCGGGTAAATCGTCTGTTGGCGCCAGCGCGCTTGGAGGAGGCGTTTGAAAGATACATTAGCCGCTCGCTCGCAGAGGAGATAGATCGGCTCTCCGATTATTATTCGAGCCGGAACGGCGGTTTTTGGGTCGCTGTCGATGGCGACGAAATCGTTGGTATGTTTGGACTAGAGGCCCTTGGCGAGCATGCGATGGAGTTACGGCGCATGTACGTCGCTCCCGCGGCGCGGCGCCGCGGCATTGCGCGAAAGATGCTGGCGTTTGCCGAGCAGGAGTGCCGCCATCGCGATCGTCTGCAGTTGCAGCTGAGTACGTCCGAGCTTCAGGAGGATGCGCTGGCGCTGTATCGTAACGCGGGATATGAGAACGTGCGCGAAGAGATCGCCGATGCCTCCAGCAACAAGACGCTGGGCGGCGGCATTCGCCGCTACCATTTCACCAAGCGACTTTGAGGCGGATTTCGTCGCCTTCCTCAAGACGCTGACAGACAGCTACAGGCCGGAGACTTGGGTCACTCTTTCCGCGTGCCACGCGGCGAGCACGTCCTTCTCTTCATCGCCAGTGAGCCCGACGACCGGGCCGCCGGTGATGTGAAGCCAATGCAGCGTATCGCGCGCGGTGTCTCCCGGCGGTCGCGAGATCAATCCGGCCGCGCGCGCGGGCGAGGTGTCGCGAGTCAGGAAACCGGCGAAGTCGGGCAGCGGCAGCCACAGCGGTAATGACCGCGGACCCGCCCAGCGCCGCACGTCGTGTGCCTCGAGAAACGCCCGATCGACCCAGGTGAATGTGCAGGATGCGTTCAGCGCCGATGCGCATTCGGCCATGAACTCGCCGCGTGAGCGCACAGGTCCAATCCCTTCATAGATGCCGGTGAGGCGAACTTCCGCCGCATGCACGATCCATTGCGCGAGGTCGCGGACATCGACGAACTGGACGGCATCGTCAGGCGATCCCGGCGCCAGCACCTCGCCGCCGCGCGCGAGCCGCGCCGGCCAATAGGTGAAGCGCCCGGTCGGGTCCTCCGGCCCTGCGATCAGGCCGGCACGGCAGATGAAGGCATCGCCGCCGACCGCCTGTTCGCAGGCGACCTTGGCCGCGCCGTAAATGGCATCGGTGCTGTGCTCCAGATCCTCGGCCGCAGGCTCGCGCAATGGCGCCGTGTCGGCGCGCTGTCCCAGTATCCGGTTGTCCGCATACACGCTGATCGTGGAGACGAAGGTCCAGTGCACGCCCGGCCGCTTCAGCGCCGCGACCGCGCGGCGGACCTGGCCGGGATGACGCGAGACGTCGACGACAGCGTCGAACGTCTCGCCGGGCAGTGGCGCAAGACCATCAGCGACGTCGCGATCGATCCGCACAAAGCGTGCGCCCGGGGCGATCGGCCCCGCGAGCCCGCGGGCTGCGCAGGTCACGTCGTGGCCTGTGGCGCAGGCGTGAGCGGCGATCGCGCGCCCGAGAAACTGGCTGCCGCCGAGAATGAGCATGCGCATGACATTGTCCGTGCCGTCGATGAGATCGCGAGGCTACAATTTCCGGTAGCATTTGCAACCGATCGTTAGCGCGGCTTGATCTCCGCGTATTTCGCCATCGCCTTCTCGAACTTGCGGTTGAACAGCCACATCGCGGCGAGGATCTCGCGGAAGCTTGCCGAGCTGCGCGCCCGGTCGGCCTGTCCGAAAGCAAAGATGCTGTTGTTGCGCAGATGCTTCATGATCGTCGGGCTAGACACCCTGTAGTTCAAGAGATCGCCCGACTTGAGCGCCGATCTCGTCGGGGTGGGCACGATCTGAATCAATTCGAACAGCTTCATCTGGTCGATCGGGTCGGGCAGCGTCTTCACGATTCCAGGGATCTCGCGGAACACATCCGCATGCGCATTCATCAGCCCGTCGCGCACATTGGTCCAGTGGTTGAAGCGGTGATCGGTGCCGCGGGCCCGCGCCTCCTCCTTGTCGTCGCGCGCGCTCAAGCCCGGATCGATCGCCGCAATCTCGCCCTTGATGGCCTCCCATTTCCTGCGGCCGTTGCGATCCTCTGAGGGGCCGGTCTGGAAGCTGCCCATATAGGTGTTCGAGCGTCCGTTGCGGACGTTCTGCTTGCCGTTGGTCTCGGCAAAGAACAGCCCGAGGCTGATGCGCCCCGCAGCGTCGGCGTGGGCGGGCGCAAGCCCCTTGGCGCGTGCGATCACTGTCGCGAGATCGACGACGTCCTTGAACGGCGTCGGCGAGTTCTGGGCATTCGCCGGCGGCGCCTCCATGACGTCGAACAGTTTTGAATATTCGTCGATCAGCGGCTCGATGTCGGCATCGAAATAGGCCGGAGGAATCTCGAACTTGTTGGGCCTGCCGATCCGTGACGGCATGGCGTCGGTGAGATCCTTGTAAGAACTGATCACGGCGACGCGGGCGAGATAGAGCGCCTGTCCAGGGAGATTCGGCAGCGGCTGCTTCGCATCGATCTGGCGCCGACGCTCGGCGAGGATCGACTTGAAATCGCCGAGCGCCCGCTCATAGGTGGCGACCGCCTCGGATTGGCGAGGCGTGAGCGCGCGCTGTTGTCCGACGGCGGGCGCCGCGACGATGAAGGCAACAGCCGCAAGGGCGGCGAGACGTCTGGATCCCATGGCCGTTTCCCATCGATTCGATGCCAGGGAGATCGTAAGCATTGGAGGCTAGGGCTGGCGAGATGCAAATCCCGCTCAGCCGCAATTCTTCTGCTCAGGTCGCGCGATAGTCGGGCGCCGTCGCCAGGAATTTCGCATAGGCATCCGCATCCGGCGGCTGGAAGCGCCCCTTGAGCCCGCCGGTCTTCTGGTTCTTGGTGCCGATGTCGGCCATCAGCTCGTCGAAATGGCGGTAGTGATAGGGCGCGACGCAGAGACCGCCATAGACGCCCGCGGCCGGCCGCTCGACACGCTTGAAGTGCAGCATCATCTCGATGTTGTCGTGCATCTGCCGCGCCGTCGGCTGGTTGGCGAGCTGGCCGTCGGCATAGCGTACCAGCCAGTTGGCGGCGAGGTCGGCGCAGAGCACGGTGCAGAACGACGAGTTGAAGCCGACGAAGCCGAGCTCGGGCAGGTCAGGGTTGGCGATCAGGCGGTAGAGCCGGTACTGCCCGTCGGAATCGACCAGCTTCTGCTCGTAGGCCGCGGGCAGGAACGGCACGCCGAGCTTGTAGCCGATCGCGAGCACCGCGACGTCGACGCTCATGCGCTCGCCGCCGCTCATCACGATGCTGTCGCCGTCATAATGGCCGAAGGTGCCGAACACCGCCTTGATGCGGCCGTCGGCGACCATCGGGTAGAAACCCGGCGTTGCGATCGGCACCGAGCAGTTGACGCCATCCTCGATCCGCTCCTTCGGCACCATCTTGCAGCGGCCGAGCTTGAGCTGCGCCTTGAGCAGGCTCTCCAGCCCGCGCCAGTTCGCCCACACCAGCGGCGCGGCGATGCGGTGCGCGAGCCGCGTCATCGCGCCGATGCCCCAGCCCGGAAACATCTCCTCCTGCGCGCGGATGTAGAGGATGCGCTTGAAGTTCACGAGGCCGCCGATGAAATAGGGAATGCGCCAGACCGGCTCGCGCATCACGATGGTGACCTCGCGCGCGCCCGATTTCACCGCGTTGACGGCGATGTCGGTCGCGGACTTCGAGCCGCCGAGTACGACCACGCGGCGTCCTTTCGCCAGCGTGGGATCGCCGTATTTCGACGAATGCAGGATCTGCCCGCCCTGTGCGAGAAAGGCGTCCTCGCCGGGGCAATGCAGCTCGCGCGGCTCGTTGAACTGCCCGGTGCAGACCGCGACGAAATCGAAATCCTCGCTCGTGCTCGTGCCGTCCTTGGTCCTCAGCGCGAGCGTCCAGCCGGGCTTGCCGTCGGTGCGGCGTGCCATGCCGGCGACCTCGGTGCCGAGGCGCAGCATGCGGTCGAGACCGAAACTCTTGGCATAGTCGGTGAGATAGGCGTGAACCTGGGGCCCGGTCGGCCATTCCGGATAGGCCTCCGGCATGGCGCGGTCGGTGTAGCGGTAGAGCTCCTTCGGGCTCTGGGTCTGCACATCAGGGTAGGAGCGCGCCGGCTCCCAGACGCCGCCGAGATCGGCGCTGCGCTCGACGATGGTGACGCGGTGGCTGCGGCTGGAGAACGCCTTGGCGGCAGCAAGGCCGGAGACGCCGGCGCCGATCACGCAGACATGCTTGGGGCTGACCATGGGATTGGCTCGCAATCGATGTGTTTTCCGCGGGCAAGCGGCCACGTTCGGCCGCAAGGCGCGGCCGGCGGAGCTGCAAGCAGATGAAAGTGGACGAGGGGCCCGTGCCTAGTCGTTGGCCTCGGGCGGCAGGAAGTCGACCTCGTGCAGCGCCGAGATGCGCACGACCTCGGCAGGGTCGGTCAGATTGTGCAGCTGGTTGAACAGCGCCTCCAGCTTCTGCATCGGCGAGACCCAGAACAGCGCGCGGCACGGCTTATCGGACTTGTTGAAATAGCCGTGCGGAATGCCGCGCGGCATGCGCACGAGGTCGCCGGCATGGGCCTTGACCCATTTGCCATCGAGCTTGAGGTCGAGCGTGCCCTCCTGCACCAGGATGAATTCGTCCTGGGTCGGATGGATGTGCACCGGGACGAACTGGCCGGGATCGCTGTTGGTTTCGAATGCAAAGGTGGAGTCGGTGACGGCCTTGGGGAAGTAGACCTGGCCCAGAATGTTCCAGCTCTTGCCGCCGTAGCCTGTGCCAGCGGCGGTAATGCCCTTTTCGAGTGCAGTCTTTTCAGGTGCAGACTTTTCAGGTGCAGTCATGGCGCTCTCCCATGGATTCCGGCGAGGATGGAGCTTCAGTCAACAATGGGTCGCCTGTCTATCCGCTAAACGAATCCGCGAGCGCCTGTTGCCCTGCAGCATGACGATTTTGCCGACGCCGGCCCTTTCCGCGTCCGGGGAACTATTATAGGCTTAAAGCAATTCCGTGACGCGAAGCGTGGTCAACCATGTTCGCAGCCGTGCTGGAAATGAGCGCAAGGGCGCCTGCGGCCGAACGGCTCGCGGATTTCGCCCGCGTCACCACCGACGATGTCGACGAAGCGGCCGAACAGATCGGGCGCATCTTCTGCCCGCACGATCTCAAGCCGGCACAGGCGCGCGCGGCCGGCTTCTCCGCCCGGCACAATTGCGCCGGCTTCGACGGCTTTTCCATCAATTACGTGGCCTATGGCGGATCGGTCGGCATCGATCCGGGCTGCCTCGAGCGCTTCTTCCTGGTGCAGGTCCCGCTCACCGGCACGGCCTATATTCGCGCCGGCACGACCGAGCTCGACGCCGCGCCGGAGCGGACGGCGTCGCTGCTGTCGCCGACGATCCCGACCCGGATGATGTGGCGCGACTGCGCGCAGGCGATCCTGCTGTTTGACCGCCGCATGGTCGAGCAGCGCGCCGCGGCGCTGTCGGGCAGGGCGTCAGGCACGGTCGAGTTCGATCCCGTGATCGATTTGGAGGCGCCGGCCGGGCGCGCCTTGCGCGGTAGTCTCGCCGAGTTGATGAAGCTCGCCGAACGTCTCGGTCCCTCCGGCCGGCTGTCGGCGGTCGCGATGGCCGATTGGCGCGAGCTGCTGCTCGATCACCTGCTCAACGGTCAGCGCCATGGCCTGTCGGATGCGATTCAAACGTTTTCGGGGCAGGCCGAGCGGCTGCCGCGCGCGCTCCGCGCGGCGCGGGACCATCTTGCGGACAATGCCGGCGAGCCGCTCGACCTTGCACAGCTCGCCTGTGCCGCCGGCATCGGCATCCGCGCGCTCCAGCTCGGCTTCCGCCGTCACTTCGGCCTGTCGATCTCGCAGATGCTGCTCGACATGCGCCTCGCCGGTCTGCACGCCCGCCTGGCGCAGGCCGCGCCCGATGCCTCCATCACCGAGATCGCCTTCGATCTCGGCTTCACCCATCTCAGCCGCATGGCCGGCGCCTACCGCGAAAAATTCGGCGAGACGCCGTCGGCGACGCTGCGGCGACGATTGAGCTAGCGCGAGAGAGCTATTTCCGCGGCCGCATCGTGCCGTTATCGTCGGCCGCCTGTCTGCGCAGGAACGCCTCGACATCAGCCTGCACCGAATAGGGCGTCGGGATCGCGTCGCCGGCGGAATCGACGGCGGTGTCGAGGCAGCGGCGCAGCATGCGGGCGAGCTCGGCCTTGCGGTAAGGCTTTCTCAAGAGCGGCGCGCCCATCGTCGCACGTCCCTGCGCGTGCAGCGAATCGTAGGCGTAGCCCGACGTGAACAGCACCCGAAGAGAGGGGCGCGCCGCCACCATCTGCTCGGCGAGCTCGCGTCCATTCATGCCGCCGGCCATCACGATGTCGGTGAAGAGCAGGTCGAAGGACCTGCCTTCGGCCGCAATCGCGAGCGCCTCGTTCGCATTGGCGGCCGGGATGACCTTGTAGCCGAGACCTTGGAGCTGGACCGTGACGTATTGGCGGACGTCGCGGTCGTCTTCGACGCAGAGGACGGTTTCCCTGCCGCCCACGATCTTGCGGTCGTCATAGCCGGTCGGGCGCAGCGCGCTCGCCTCCGCCTTCGGCAAATAGAGCGTGAAGATCGTGCCGCGTCCTTCTTCGGAGGCGACCTTGATGCCGCCGCCGGACTGCTTGACGAAACCGAACACCATGCTGAGCCCGAGTCCCGTGCCCTTGCCGACGTCCTTGGTGGAGAAGAACGGATCGAAGATCCGCTCCAGGATGGCCTGCGGAATGCCGGTGCCGGTGTCGGCAATCTCGATCTCGACATAGTCGCCGGCATAGCCGGCGCCGACCGCGACGGCCTCGCGCACGCCGAACACGACGTTGCGCGTCGTCAGCGTCAGCCTGCCGGCGTCCAGCATGGCGTCGCGCGCGTTGATCGCGAGGTTGAGCAGCGCCGAGCTCAGCTGGCCGCGGTCGGCATAGGCGAGCCAGACGTTGCGGTCGAGCCTGGTCACGATCTCGATCTTCTTGTCGAAGGTCGCCAGCAGCAGCTTTGCCAGCTCTTCCAGCAGCTCATTGACGTCGATCTCGGCCGGCTGCAGCGCCTGCTTGCGGGCAAAGGACAGCAGGCTCGAGGTCAGCGCGGCGCCGCGATCGGCGGCCTCGCTGATCAGCTTGGTGATGGTCGCAAGCGGCGGGTTGTCCCTGACGGCGTCGGCCAGGATCTCGATCGTGCCTGTGATCACCGTGAGCATGTTGTTGAATTCATGTGCGATGCCGCCGGTGAGCTGCCCGACCGCCTCCATCTTCTGGGACTGCACTAGCTGCTCCTCGGCAGCGCGTTTCTGGGTGATGTCCCTGACGAAGGTGTTGATGACGGCGCGTCCACCCAGCCGCAACACCGTGCTGGACGCCTCGGCCAGGATCTGGTCGCCGTTCCGGTGGATCAGGGCGAGCTCGAAGCGCAGGCCGGACGGCGTGTCCGACAATTCCGGCACCAGCCGCGCCATGCGCTGCCTGAAGGCGGCCCGCAGCGGCTCGGCGACGATGAGGTCGACGACGTCGGCACCGAGCGCCTCCTCGCGCGTCCATCCGGTCAGGGCCTCCGCCTGAAAGCTCCACTCCAGCACGGCGCCGCTGTCGTCGATTTGAATGAAGGCATCGAGCGCGGTCTTGATGACGGCTTGCATCATCTGCGCGCCGTCGGTGCGTGCTCGCGCGTCTTCCGCCGATCGTCCCGCGGCGCGCTTGTCCTCCGATCTCTCGATCGCGCGCGTGCAGAGGTGCACGAGCAGCGCGGCAACGGCGGCGCTTGCGATTAAGGCTGCGATCTGGGCCATGCCGAACCCGGGTCCGGCCACGGCATAGGAGGCGAGAAGGGCCGCCGCGGTCACCACGACCTGTGCGGCCATCGCGAGTGTCAGAAGCCCCCTGAGTTTCATGGTCTCCCACCAAAGAAGACTACCGCACTGGCCGCCCGGTCCCGGGTGCCGCTTTGATGTGAGCTACAGACTCCGCGCGGCGGCGTCGAGGGGCAATTTGCGGTGGTGTCGGCCGCCAGCCTTTCTTCGGCCTCAACCTGCGGGCGAATCGCATGGCAAGGAGGCGCGCATACAAGCAATGCGATTGACAGCTGTACTGAGGCGTGATCGTTCGAACTGAACTCCAGGAGTGCTCCATGTCCCCGCCGCTCAACCGTATCAACAGCGACGAACGCCTGCCGCAGCAGGTCGATGTCGTCGTCATCGGCGGCGGCGTCATCGGTGTCTCCGCGGCCTATCATCTGGCGAAGAAGGGCCTCTCGGTCGCGCTGGTCGAGAAGGGCCACGTCGGCGGCGAGCAGTCGAGCCGCAATTGGGGCTGGTGCCGCCAGCAGGGCCGCGCGCGCGAGGAGATCCCGCTGGCTCGCGAGGCGCTGCGGCTGTGGGAGGACATGCAGAACGACGCCGGCGTCGATGCCGGCTTCCGCCGCACCGGCGTTCTGTTCCTGACCAAGAGCAAGGACGAGCTTGCGAGCTGGGAGCGCTGGGCCGCGGTCGCGCGCGAGATGCAGGTCCACTCCACCGTCCTGACGCCGGCCGAGGTTGCCGAGCGCATGCCGGGCAATACCGACCAGTGGGTCGGCGGCCTACATACGCCGAGCGACGGGCGTGCCGAGCCGTCGATGGCCGTGCCCGCGCTGGCCACCGCCGCGCGAAAGCACGGCGTCACCATCCATCAGGGCTGCGCCGCGCGGGGACTGGAGACGACCGGTGGGCGGGTCAGCGCCGTCGTCACCGAGAAGGGCACCATCCGCACCCAGTCCGTGCTGCTGTCGGGCGGCGCATGGTCGTCGCTGTTCTGCCGCCGTCACGGCATCGAGCTGCCGATCGGCCTCGTCAACGCCACCGCCTGCCGGACCACGCCGGGGCCGGAGATCACCTCGGGCGCGCTGGGCACCGATCTCTACTGCGTCCGCCGCCGCCTCGACGGCGGCTTCACGCTGGCGCTGCGCAACCGCGGCACGGTCGAGCTGTCGCCCGATCTGTTCCGCTATGCGCGCACCTTCTGGCCAACCTATTTGCATCGCAAGAGCGGACTGAAGCTGTCGTTGGGCAAGTCCTTCATCGACCAGATCGTGCGCGGCACCAGCTGGAGCTTTGACAAGCCGTCGCCGTTCGAGACCGAGCGCGTGCGCGATCCCGAGCCCGACATGTCGCTGGTGAATGCTGCGCTCGCCTCATTGGTCAAGGCCAACCCTGAACTCAAGGACATCGAGATCGCGGAAGCCTGGGGCGGCACCATCGACTGCACGCCGGACACGATCCCCGTGATCTCGCCGGTCGACGCCTTGCCGGGCTTTTTCCTCGCGACCGGATTCTCCGGCCACGGCTTTGGCATCGGCCCCGCCGCAGGCAAGCTCGCCGCCGATATCGTGACCGGCACCACGCCGCTGGTCGATCCCGCGGCCTACAGCCACAAGCGCATGATCGACGGCCGCCGGCTCGCACCGGTCAGCCCGTTCTGAGGGCTCGCATGACCGTTCTCTACAAGGCCAACATGGTTCGCGGTGCCGAATGGGCGCGCTTCTTCGCGGAGCGTGCGCCCGACGTCCCATTCCGGCTCTGGCCTGATATCGGCGATCCCGCCAACGTCCGCTATCTCGTTGCGTGGGTGCCGCCTGACGATATCGCGACGACGTTTCCCAATCTCGAGCTGGTCTTCTCGGTCGGCGCTGGCGTCGATCAGTTCGATGCCACGAAAGTGCCCGCGCACATTCCGCTTGTCCGCATGCTGGAGCCCGGCATCGCCGAGACCATGGTGGAGTACGTCACCATGGCCGTGCTCGGTCTGCATCGCGACCTCCTGCAGTTCATCGATCAGCAGAAGCAGCAGGTCTGGCGCGAGATCCGGATCACGCCGGCGAAACGGCGGCGTGTCGGCGTGATGGGGCTTGGCCAGCTCGGCCAGGCCGTGCTCGAACGCCTCAAGGTGTTCGGCTTCCCGCTCTCGGGATGGAATCGCTCGGCGCGTGAGATCGAGGGCGTGACCTGCCACGTGGGTGCAGACGCGCTGCCAGATTTCCTCGCACAGAGCGACATCCTCGTCTGCCTGCTGCCGTTGACCGACGAGACCCGCGGCATCCTCAACGCGGATTTGTTCGCGCGCCTGCCGCGCGGTGCGTCCCTCGTCAATGTCGGACGAGGACCGCATCTCATCGAGGCCGATTTCCTCGCGGCCCTCGACAGCGGTGCGCTATCAGGCGCGGTGCTCGATGTCACCGAACCCGAGCCGTTGCCTGAGGGACATCCGTTCTGGAGCCATCCGGGCATCCTGCTGACGCCGCACAATGCCAGCATGACGACGCCGGACACGGCCGTCGATTTCGTGCTCGATGTCATCGACCGTCACCGTCGCGGCGAGGAGTTGCCGGGGCGTGTCGATCGCACTCGCGGTTACTGAGGGCGTGATGGTGATGGGAACACCGGTCTAGCCAAGAGCTCCTTTTACCTCTCCCGCTTGCGGGTGAGGTCGGCGCGCAGCGCCGGGTGAGGGTTCTCTCCTCTTGGGGGGAGGGGTGGCGCGACGATGAGGATTTGTCCTCCTGAAATTGTGACTGGATGGAGCGAGAGGGAACTGCGGCATGTGAACCGCCTCATATTCCATCACTCTCTTTTCGAGCTATCACTCCCGCAAGAAATTGTCGCACCTGGAGCCAACTGGCAGACACGGGTGAGATGCAAATGCCTGCGAAGCCGCGTGCTCGCAGCTTTGGATTGGCTCTCGTCCTGGTCACGAGCAAGCCAACCCCATCACTCAACACAGATCTTTCAGAAATTGGAATCAAGGGCATCGAGAAACGCGTCCTGGCAGCTTCTAGTCGGGGTCGGCCGGTAGGCTGCTACTTACTCAGAGGAGCCCCCAATGAAGATTAGCAGCGCAATTTCCAGCGCCTTTTCCCTAAGAAGGCAGGTCGGCAGTCTTCGGATCGCCCGTTCCAGCCTGATCAAGTCGGCCCACCTTCTTGAAAGAATTGGGCTGGCAGCCGTTGGGGCCTCTTGTGGCCTCTATGTGGGTGCGACCCTGTTGCGTCAGAAAGGCGGAATGTTTGAAAGCGGCTGGATCGTGCTGATAACAATGCTCTATGGAGCTCTCAGCTATTATGTCGGGATTGATTTGTCCGGCAATGTCGCACGAAGGGCGACATCGAACATCTCGGAAGAATGGAATGGTTCTGAGCCGGCTGAGCTCATGAGTGCGGCTGGAACGTTCAGCGCGGCGATTGCCGCAACGCTGTCCGTCAGCATCCTTGTCCTTGATCAAAACCTGCCTAACGGCCTGATAGGCTTTGTTGCCGGCTGTTGGGTGGTTGGTTCTTCGCTTCAAGTTGCGGCGGGTGCAATGACTCGCAGCTCCGATGCGCCCACGAACGAGCAACGATAAAAGTGCACCTCACGGGAAACGTGCACTTGGCATCGTATGTGCGCACAAGCCGCAGTGTTGGTTCGGCTTCAGGTCTGCAGTGAGCAGCGACGACTCATCGCAACCTCTGCCATCTAACGCTGCGCGCGGGCGATGTTTGGTAGCGCAGCCGTTCGCATCGAGCAGTGTCCCGGTCGAAAAACGTGTCGGTATCGAGTAACCTAAATTTTCGCGCGACAAACAAGACGTGCCATCATGGTGGCGTTGGGATATTGTCCCTGCGCGCCGTGGTCCAAAATTCTGCTAACCGCCAACCACACGATCGGTGGAGCCAATGCAGATTGCGGAGTGGCTCGAGAAGCTGGGGCTTGGGCAATACGCAGAGCGTTTTGTCCAAAATGGGATCGACATGGGCGTCCTTCCCGAGCTGATGGTCGAGGACTTCGACAAGCTCGGAGTCCTGCTCGGGCATCGCCGCAAAATGCTGCGTGCGATTGCCGACCTTGATCCAGCCGCGTTGATCGCATCGCCGGCTCCTCCTCACGACGCCGAGCGTCGCCACCTCACCGTCATGTTTTGCGATCTGGTCGGCTCGACAGCGCTCTCGGCGCGTCTCGATCCCGAGGATCTGTGGGAAGTGATCCGGGCGTACCGCGCCGCCTGCGGGAGCGTCATTGCCGCTTATGACGGCAGGATAGCCAGGTTCGTCGGTGACGGAATACTCGTCTATTTCGGGTATCCGCGCGCCCACGAAGATGATGCGGAGCGGGCAGTGCGAGCGGGCCTCGATATTATCGCTGCGATTCGCCAACTCAAGACAGGCGCCGGCGAACGGGTTGAACTGCGGATCGCAATTGCGACCGGGCTTGTGGTGGTCGGCGATCTCATCAGCGGAGATGCATCGGAGGAGCACGCAACCATCGGCGATGCACCAAACCTCGCTGCTCGGCTTCAAAGCCTGGCCGAGCCGGGGGCGGTCGTCGTTGCCTCGTCGACGCGCCGGCTACTTGGCGATCTCTTCACCTTTCGCAATCTCGGCCGCCGCGAGGTCAAGGGGATAGGCGAACCCATCGCGGTCTGGGCGGTGGAAGGAGCGACCTCATCGGAGAGTCGCTTCGAGGCGGTCCGCGCCGCGCGCTCGATCGGCTTTGTCGGCCGCAAGGACGAGATCGAGTTCATTCTCTCGCGCCAGCGGGAGGCATGGCAGGGCCAGGGCCAGATCGTATTGATTTCCGGCGAAGCGGGCATCGGCAAGTCGCGCATCGTGGCAATGCTGTCCGAGAGCCCCTCGTTGGGGACGCACCGTCGCGTGCGATATCAGTGTTCGCCTTACCACACCAACAGCGCACTTCATCCCTTTGTCGCGCAGCTCGAGCGCGCCGCCGGAATCCGCTCCCACGACACGCCAGAACAAAAGCTCGACAAGCTCGAGGCGATGCTGGCAATAGGAACCCGGCAAGTCGCCCGGGCCACGCCGCTCATTGCGGCCCTGCTCTCGATTCCGACCGGCGACCATTGCCCGCCACTCGGCTTGAGCCCGGCGCAGCAGAGGCGACAGACATTTGCCGCCCTTCTCGATCAGCTCGAGGGATTGGCGCGAGACCAGCCTCTGCTGATCATCTGCGAGGATATGCATTGGGCCGATGCGACGACACTTGAACTGTTCGATCTCGCGGTCGATCGGATCAGGGGCCTGCAGATACTCGTGCTCTTGACGTCCCGGCCGGAGTTCGAGCCCTCCTGGTCGGGCCTTGCCAATGTCAGTCTGTTGCGGCTCGACCGGCTCGATCGGCAGGACACGCGCGCGCTGGTCGAGCAGGTGGTCGTCGGTCGCCAGCTGCCACGCGAGATGATGAAGCAGATCATCGACAAGACCGATGGCATACCGCTATTCGTCGAAGAGTTGACCAAGATGGTGCTGGAGTCCGGGCTGCTCGTCGAAGATGCCGGGCGCTACCGCCTGAATAGTCCGCTCCCGCCGCTTGCTATCCCCGCGACGCTGCAGGATTCGCTGATGGCGCGGCTCGACCGGCTCGCTCCGGTCAAGGAGGTAGCGCAGATAGGCGCCGCCATTGGCCGTGACTTCTCGTACGCACTGCTGAAAACCGTGGCGGGACGCGACGATCTGACGCTGAACGCTGCGTTGGGACAACTTGAAGAGGCCGAACTGCTGTTGCGTCGTGGCACGCCGCCCGAAGCAAATTACAGTTTCAAGCACGCCCTTGTTCAGGAGGCGGCCTACGAGAGTCTGCTGAAGAGCAAACGGCAGCTGCTTCATACCCGCATTGGCGATGTCCTGGGCGAGAAGTTTCCAGCAGTCGCCGAGACCGAACCGGAAGTTCTGGCGCACCACTTCACTGAGGCGGGGCTGAGCGAGACGGCCCTCGAATGGTGGCGCAAGGCGGGCCAGCAGGCGTTGAAACGCTCGGCCTATTCCGAGGCGATCGCGCATCTCGGCAAGGCCATTGCGACCGCCGATCAGTTGCCTGATGATCCCCGCCGGATCATGAGCAGGCTGCATCTTCAAATCGCATATGGCCGTGCCTTGCGGGGCAGCCTCGGCCACAGCGCTCCAGAGACGGTCGCGGCATGGACGCGTGCGCGACAGTTCGCAGCCGACATCGATGATCCCGTTGAACTTGCGCCGGTGCAGTCGGGGCTCTTCAATGCCTGCCTGACCCACGGCGAACTCGCTCCGATGCGGGAGCTGGCGGACGCCATCAGGAGCGCCGCTGACCGACGACCGGACTCGCCGGTGGCCGCCGTCGTCGCCCATTGGACGGGCGGCGTCACCTGCTGGTTCGAGGGCGATTACTTGAATGCGAGAACGCATCTTGAGCGGGCGCTGGGGATCTATGGTGCCGAACCGGATCCCGCGACCTTCAGGGCGTCTGCGCTGGATCTGCCGTTCGTGATCATGAGATTTCTTGCCCTGGTGCTCTGGCCGCTCGGTAGCACCGCTCGTGCGCGCAAGCTCGCCGCGGAAGCGGTGGGTGCTCCGGGCGAAAAACGGGCGCTGTCCCAGGCCAATGCGCTGGTTCATCGCGCTGTGTTCGACGGGGTATGCGGGGGCATGTTGCAGCAAACAGAGACGATCCTGGCGCTCGGTCTCGCGCGCGACCACACGATGCCGCTGTACGTGGCCGCGGGCACCTACCTGAATGGCCTCGCCAAGTGGCGTGCCGGCGACCGAATGGCCGGACTGGCGGACATGCGTCACGGCTGGGCCTTCCTGCACGAGAACGACTGCTACCTCTGCGAACCGTTCTGGGGAATGCATGTCGCCCTGGCGAATGCAGAAGTGGGCGAAATCGGGACCGGCCTGGAAATCCTGGACGAATCGATCGCCGGGACGGAACAATCCGGCCAGCATTGGCTCGATGCCGAGCTGCATCGTGTCCGCGGTAAACTTGTATCGCGCCATGATCCTTCGGACGAATCCAGTGCCGAAGAAGCCTTCAAGCGCGCGCTGGACATCGCGCGACACCAGCAGACCAGGACTTTCGAGCTGCGCGGCGCCCTTGAACTTGCACGCCTGTACAAGACAAATGGCCGAGCTGGTGCGGTCTCTGAAGTGCTCGCTCCTGTGCTCGCCGAATTCGATGCGGAGCGAAATCTTCCCGAAGTCCTGGAAGCGAAAGAGCTGCTTGGGAATGGGCGTTAGCCGCGCCATTCGATCGCCGCAAGCGCCGCGCCGACTTCAAGCCGGAATGGGGCGATATCCTGATCCTCGACTCGGCAGCCGTAGTTATCCGGTTTTGACACGGCTTAACCTGATGTGGTGAATCCTAGGTATGCTTCTCGTGGTTGCGAAGGCGAGTCTGCCGCGGTGGCGAATCCTGATTTCGGCTGGCGGCAATGTTGTCGGATTGCTCCTTGCCTCAAGGCGCAAACTTCATCCCAACGCCCGACGATTGGTTTGCCTTCGCTGCGGCAGGCGCAGCGACCAAAGCCCATTGGAGATCCAGTCGTGGTCCGTTTGCACGTCGAACGTTTCATTCGCAGCCGGGTTGTTCGCCGAGCTCTGGCGCTCGGGATCATCGCGCTGAGCGGATGGGCCCTGTTGCCGTATGTGACCTACCGAATCGCTCCCTCCGCCTTTGTCAATGCCGAGCTCATGCGGGTGACTGCACCGTTCGCGGGTCAGCTCTCGCCTGATCTTCCACGCAAGGGCGAATATTTCCAGCAGAGCCGGGTGGTGCCGATGGTCGGGGCGCGTTCGCCGGATCGCCGACACCTCATGGACCTCGATCAGCAGCTTGCCGTGTCCACCAAACGCGCCGAGCTCGCACGTCGGCAACTCGAGGAGATCGCCGAGCTCGATCGCAAGCTCGGCGAGCGCAGCGAGGACTATCGTTTGGGGATGGTCGCGCGCCTGAGCCACGAAATCGGCGAAACGGAAGTTGAAAAAGGCGGCTGTCTCGCCGAGGCGCGGCAGCGGAACGATGTCGCGGGCCGGATGGAGAGGCTCGTGAAGCTCGGCATCAGTTCGCAGATCCGCTCCGGCGAGGCCCAAGCCTCGCAGGAGGCAACCGCAACGCGGTGCCGGATGGCCGATGAACGCCTGCAGCGCCTCAAGACCGAGTTGGGGGCGGCGGAGAAAGGTCTCTATCTTCGTGGCGATGCCAATGACGTGCCCTACTCCCAGCAGCAACGCGAGCGGCTTGTTCTCCGCCGCCAGGAGCTCGAGACGGACGAGTTGCAAAACAGCTCACGTTCTGCGCAACTGGCCGCGGAAATCGCCGAGGAGCGCGCTCGGCTTGATCGTCTCGATCACTACGATCTGTCGTTGCCGGCCGCCCATGTCGTCTGGTCGGTCGCGGCCAGCCCCGGCTCGATGGTCACGGAAGGGCAATCGGTCCTCGATTTTGCAGACTGCCAACGCCGATTCATTGTCGTTGAACTGCCCGAGCGCGATTTCGAGAAGATCAAGGCCGGAGATGCGGCTACCGTCCGCCTGATCGGGAGCGGCGAATGGAAGACCGGCCTGGTCCGGCAAGTCCGCGGATCGGCTGCTTACGCCGACGATCGACTGCTTGCGGCTCGGGTGCCGCGGCCTGATCCGGGCAACATTACCGTTGAGATATCGCTTCCCCCCAACGAAACGTGGGCCGACCGCAATGGCTCCTGCGATATCGGACGGCTGGCCGAAGTGCGCTTCGAGCGCAGAGCCGACGGCTTGCTACGATTGGTCAGCTCGAAGTTGAAATGGCTGACTGCGCGCCTGGAGCTCGACCAGTCGTCGCTGTGAGCGAGGTGTTCCATGCAGGCCATGACTCTGTCTCTCTCTCAGCTGTTCGCGCCGATGGTGGGGATCTTTGCGGCGATGTACCTGTTGGCGCCGACCTTTCCAGTCGCGCGCCTTTGGGCACGTGTCGCGGTCTTTGCCGCGGTCTGGCTTGTCGTGGCTCGCTATCTCGAATGGCGTATTTTCACCACGGTGCTGCCGGCAACCGGCACTTGGTATCAGGTCTACTGGATCTGGTTCTGTCTCTTCGTTGAGCTACTGACCTTCACGGATCAGTTTATCCTTTATCTGATTTTCCTTCGCAGGACCGATCGCCGCAGCGAGGCGGATCAGCACGAGCGTCGGCTTCGCAGCTTGCCGCATGATGAGCTGCCATCGGTCGACGTCCTTATTCCAACCTATGACGAGCCGTTCGAGGTGTTGGAAAAGACGATCACCGGCGCGTTGTGTCTGGACTATCCAAACTTCCAGGTCTGGGTTCTGGATGATGGTCGCCGGCCTTGGCTCAAGAAACTCTGCGAGGAAAAGGGTGCCGGGTATCTCACGCGCGCCGACAACCTGAATGCCAAGGCCGGTAATATCAATCATGCGCTGACGCAGACGAACGGCGAGTTCTTTGCGATCTTTGACGCGGACTTCGTGCCGCAGTGCAAATTCCTGATGCGCACGATCGGCTTCTTCGCGGATCCAAAGATCGGAATCGTTCAGATCCCGCACACCTTTTACAACGAGGATCCGATGCAGGCGAATCTCGGCCTGCACAGGGGATTGCCGGACGAGCAACGGTTCTTCTTCGATTCCATCATGCCCGCGCGCGACGGCTGGGATGGTGCCTTTTGTTGTGGTTCCAACTCCGTCACGCGTCGTGCCGCACTTCGCGTGGTTGGGGATGCCTTGCCGACCCAGTCCATTACCGAAGACATTCTGCTGACGCTGGTCCTGCTGCGCAAAGGGTACATCACCCGTTATCTCAACGAGCCATTGGCGATTGGATTGGCGCCGGAAAGCCTTGACGCGTTTTTCGTGCAACGGCAACGCTGGGCGCGTGGCGCGATCCAGACTCTGTATCTCGCCGCCGGCCCGCTCGGCCCCGGACTGGGCTTGATGCATCGGCTCCTGTTCTTTCCGACTCATTGGCTCTCATTGGGCTTGCGAGCGCTCATGGTCGTGGTGGTTCCGATCGTGTTCATGTGGACCGGTCTAGCGCCTGTCGCCGACGTCACCCCCGAGGCGGTCTTCTTTTACCTGTTCCCCGCGATCCTGGCGCTCAACGGCGGCATCTCCTGGTTTGCGCCGCACGTGCACTTTCCGCTCGCCGCTCAGGTGTCGGCGACGATCCAGAGCTTCAAGATTCTGCCGACGGTGCTCGGGACTCTCGTCAAGCCGATGGGACATGCGTTCAAGGTGACGCCCAAGGGAGCTGCCGCGCGGTGCGCAAGCTACGCCGCGGAGATATTCTGGCCGTCGGCGGCGCTGATGGCGTTGACGGTTGTCGGCCTGGTTCTGAACACCATCCCGGAATGGCGGATGATCGATCATCCGGCCGCTTTACCGATGGTCGCCTTCTGGTCGGTGGTGAACGTCGTCGTGCTCTTCTTCGTCTGCATGACCTCGCTGCAAGCCCGGATGGGCCGCGCCGAGGAGCGTTTCGACGTCGATGAATCGGTCTTGATCGAGACCGGGGCCGGCGAACGGCTTTCTGGGCGCGTGAGCAACATCTCCCTCTCTGGCGCTGGCGTTCTGCTCGGCTCCGGCATTGACTGTTCCGGCGCTGGAGAACCGCTGCGCGTGCACATCATGCAGGTGGGCTGGATCGACGCGATGATTGTGCAGCAACGAGGCCGGCTGGCCGGGATGCAGTTCCATTTGCCGCAATCGCTTGAACGAGACCTGCTGATTCGCAAGCTCTTTACCGTCGCCCGTCTGAAAGAGAACGGTGTCGTCGCATGCTCCGTGAACAGGGCGATGCTCAAGAACATCTGGTCAATGGCCGTGCCGTTGCCTCAAATTGTTACAACTGGCGCGAAGCCCACACCGCTTTCGCCGCCGCCGATGCGGTTGCCGGCAGAGAGCCTGGTCATTCGGCCTCAACCGCGGATCGACGATCTGGCACATCTTGCCGGAGTCCGAAGCCTGCATCCGGCCAGTTTCACTGAGCCTCACTTGGCCGAGTGGCCGGCACGTTGAGCGAGGCCGTCAAGTCGGGCTGATTGCTGTGGTGTCCTTCTCGCCCGACCGGTCGAAGGGTTATCGATCGACGTCAAGCCGCTCATCGATGCCGTCAGTCTTCCGAAGCCCTGCCAGAAACTCAACCGGAACGAGCAACTATCCCTTAGCCCAAGGCGTTTACGGGGTTGGGGTGGAGGGAACATCTCTTGATCGATCACCGTAGTGATGTTCGCCAGGGGCGTCTGACGTTCTGGGTCTCGGCATTCGTGGCGGTCGCCTGTATGGCGATTGTCGCGCTCAGCGGCTGGCGGGAATGGTCCTCGCGACTGGCGGTGCTGAAGGGTTCCGAAACGGACATGGCCAATCTGGCCCGGTCGCTGACGCAACACGCGGACGACACGTTCGAACTCGCGGACACCGTTCTGAATGTGCTGGTTGGTCAACTCGAACTGGAGGGAGCCGGGCCAGCGGCAATCGCCAAGATTCAGACCTTTTTGACCCGACGCAAAGCCGCGAACCGGATCCGCGCCGTATTTATCTACGACGAGACCGGCCGCTGGCTCGCAACCAGCGAGCCAGTGGATTTCGCCCGTCTCAACAACAGCGACCGAGATTATTTCCAGCATCATCGTGCCGTGGCGGACAGGGGCACCTTCATTGGGAATCCGGTGAAGAGTAGATCGGGCGGTCAATGGATCATCACCGCGTCACGGCGCTTCAATCATCCTGACGGCAGTTTTGCCGGAGTTGCCCTTACGACGATCGATGTCGACTATTTTCTGCAATTTTATCGCGGGTTCGACGTTGGCCGGAATGGTTCAATCGCTCTGGCGACCGCGGGAGGCATTGTCCTCGCGCGTACCCCGGACAACGGATACACGGGCCGCGATCTGTCGAGTGCTCCGCTTTTCAAGACTATTCGCGAGCGGCCGGCTGCGGGCGTCTACTACTTCACGTCGCCTCTCGACGGCGTTCGGCGTCTGAGCTTCTATCAACTCAGCAGCCGCTACCCCGTTCTCCTCGTTGCTACGGAATCAGAAGATGACGTCTTGGCCCCCTGGCGCAGAGCCGCGCTGACGCGCATTGCCGCAGTCCTGGCGCTGACAGGTGGGCTTGGTGTTGCCGGGCTCTTTCTGGTGCGCCAGTTGCACCTGCGGCAGAAGATGGCCGCTGCCCTGGTTGCCAAGGAGGCGGATTTTCGCCTCCTTGCAGAGCAGTCGGGAGACATGGTCATGCGCGTCGCAGTCGATGGACGGATCCTCTATGCGTCGCCGTCCACCGCTCGAATCCTTGGCTGGGCTCCGAACGAATTGGTGAATACATCAGCCCTCGCCGGCATCAATCCCGCGGATTTGGCCCGAGTTGAGCAAACGCTCTCCGCATTGATGAACGGCGAAGCCGAGGAGGCGAGAATCACGTATCGCACCCGTCATCGTGAGAAGGAAGAGATCTGGGTCGAAACTGCGCTGCGCGTCACGAGGAGTGCGCAGAGTGGACACATCAACGGCGTGGTGGCGATCTCGCGCGACATGACCGAACGCAAGGATCTGGAGGATAGGCTGGCGGCTCTCGCCAGTTCGGACGGCCTGACGGCCTTGGCAAATCGCAGACACTTCGACGAGCGGCTGGAGGCGGAATGGGACCGGGCCAGGCGGGAAGGAACGCCTCTGTCACTGCTGCTGATGGACGTCGATCATTTCAAGAGCTTCAACGACCGGTACGGGCATCAAGCGGGCGATTCATGTCTCCGCTCAATCGCGGGGGTCCTGGCGCAGCAGGCCAGACGGCCGGCAGACGTGGCGGCCCGGTACGGTGGTGAGGAATTCGCCTTGCTGCTACCGAATACCGACGCAGGAGGTTGCGAGCAGGTCGGCGAGCGAATCCGGCAGGCGATCGAGGACCTCGGCATCCTGCACGCGCTCAACCCGTCATCCAGGCAGGTCACCCTCAGCATTGGTGGCGCCACATATCATTCGTTCGGCGACAAGGCGGATTGCACGTCGCTGATAGCGGCTGCGGATAAGGCGCTTTACGCCGCCAAGGAGGGCGGACGCAACCGCATGGTGATGTCAGGGCAAGTCGTCGCGTGGCCCGGCTCGATACGGGCTTGAAGAGCAATTCCAGCGCGCCGCGGCGTGGTGTCACGAATTCACGTGCACGAAATCCCGCAGCAGCGGATAGATCTCGTTATTCCAGCGGCGGCCTGAGAACACGCCGTAATGGCCAACGCCGGCCTGCATGTGGTGGACGCGCCGATAAGCGCGCACGCCGGTGCAGAGGTCCTGCGCGGCCAGCGTCTGGCCGATCGAGCAGATGTCGTCCTTCTCGCCTTCGACCGTCATCAGCCCCATGCGGCTGACGGCCTTGGTGTTCACCGGGCGGCCGCGATGCATCAGTCTGCCTTGCGGCAACAGGTGCTCCTGGAACACGTCGCGCACGGTCTCGATGTAGAACTCGGCCGGCAGGTCCATCACGGCGAAATATTCGTCGTAGAAAGTCTTGATGGTCGCGGCCTTGTCGTTCTCGCCCTTGGCGATGTGGTTGGCGAGATCCATGTGCTGCTTGATGTGGCGCTCGAGGTTCATCGAGACGAAGGCGGTGAGCTGCACGAAGCCGGGATAGACTTTCCGCAGCGCGCCGCGGCACTGCATCGGCACGTAGTTGATCAGGTTCCGCTCGAACCATTCGATCGGCTTGCTCTTGGCGAAGTCGTTGACCCTGGTCGGCTGGATGCGGGTGTCGATCGGCCCCGCCATCAGCGTCAGCGTCGCCGGGCGCGAGGGATGGTTGTCCTCGCACATGATCGCGGCGGCCGCGAGCGCCGACACCGACGGCTGGCAGATCGCCACCATGTGCGGGCGCGGGCCGAGCTGTCCGAGGAAATCGATCAGATGCTCGGTGTAGTCGTCGAGCCCGAAGCGGCCCTCGCTGCGCGGAATGTCGCGCGGATTGTGCCAGTCGGTGATGTAGACGTCGTGGTCCTGCAGCAGCGTCTGCACGGTGCCGCGCAAGAGCGTCGCGAAATGGCCGGACATCGGCGCCACCAGCAGCATGCGCGGCTGCTCCGTCACGCCGTCCTTCCTGAAGTGCAGCAGCGAGCCAAACGGTGTCGCGTAGGCGACCTCCTCGGTGACGGCGACTTCGCGATTGCCGACCATGACGCTGTCGATGCCGTAGGCCGGGCGATGATAGGTGAGGGTGGAGCGCGAGATCAGCTCCAGCGCCGCCGAGAGACGGCCGACGACCTGGTCCGACATGCCCTGCGGCACCAGATTGAGGAATTTGAGCGCGGACGAAGCCCCCGCCCGCCACGGCGCTGTCAGGTCCATCTGGTTCTGAAAGGCCTGATAATACATCGACATCATACTGAAGTGCCCACCTGTCCCCCCTTCGTGATGCAATATCGAAGCCAGATGGGAGCTGGACCGCCGGGAAAATTGGCACGTCGCTTGCTGCTCTTTGGGCGGGAAGGACGGGGCACGCACGCGCGGCAGTGCGCGCCCAGGCGTGAGGGAATGGCCATATGGCGAAGGCGACTCTGACCATCAGCAGCAAGAACTACTCGTCCTGGTCGCTGCGCGGCTGGCTGCTGACGAAATTCTCCGGGCTCGATTTCGAGGAAATCGTCACCGCGCCGGACGATCCGTCGGCGCGCGCCGAAATCCTCTTGCTGTCGTCGTCGATCCTGGTGCCGTGCCTGCGGCACGACGGTGCCGTGGTGTGGGATACGCTGGCGATCGCCGAATACCTCAACGAGGCGATGCCGTCAGCCGGGCTGCTGCCTGATGATCGCGTGCAGCGCGCCCATTGCCGCTCGATCTCGGGCGAAATCCACTCCGGCTTCACCACGCTGCGCGCCTCGCTGCCGGTGAATCTGAAGGGACGTTTTCCCGGCTTCAAGATCTGGTCGCGCGCGCAGGCCGACATCGATCGGGTCTGGTCGATCTGGCGCGACTGTCTGGAGAAATCCGGCGGCCCGTTCCTGTTCGGCGAGCGGCGAACCATGGCGGATGCGATGTACGCGCCCGTGGTGACGCGCTTCGTCACCTACGACGTCAAGCTCGAGCCGCAGCTGAAGGCCTACGCCGACACCATCATGGCGATGGATGAGATGAAGGAATGGATCGCGGCGGCGAGGGAAGAGCCGGCCGAGATCGAGGAGCTCGAGGTCGAATATTAGGCAGGCCTTGCCTGGCCCTGCCTGTTTCGGGGGCGGGGACCGGCCACAGCAACTTGAGCGCTATGTCCTTTTCGCGATTAACCTTTGGCGCCCGTGCGAGGCGTGGGCCATCCACCGCGCTGCGCAGATATTGTACGCGCCGGCCAAGCCACATCGATATCTAGCCGTGAACAGCTGCGTACACGTCCGTTCGGCTGATTCGGACGTGATTCGTTCGGGCCGCGTTCCGAAGGTTAAGACGGAGCGCGGCCCCGTTGCATTTTGGAACAAATATGGGCGTCAGGCGGCCCCGCGCTGCCTCACGCGCGGCAGGCGCCAGCCGATGACGGTCGCTTCGACCGCGATGCCGGCCTCGTGGTTCTGCCAGCGTCCCTCGACATAGCGACAGGCGAACGGCAGTTGGTACGTTCCGCTGTGGTCCTCGCACAGCACTTCGAGCGCCAGGCCCGGCGGTGGTTCTCCGGCGCCGTCGAATTCCGCCAGTCGTCTATCGCGCGTTGCCATTCCAAAAATCTCCCCTAAACAAAGCCGCGGAACGAGCGCCCACTTCTTCCGCGTGCGGATCATCGTTCCCCGTCCAAGGGAACGATGCAAGCTCAACGCGAGAATGCGGTGCGAGTGTGGTAGCCTTGAGTGGCTGTGCGCAAACAGCGCACATTGCCGTGATCGATCGGAGAGGAACCTTTCATGCTGCTTCGAAACGCCGGCGTTTGTTTCGCAATATTGCTGCTCGCAACGCTGGCGAATGCGCAGGTGCACGCGCAGGACGTGCCCGGTATCGAGATCTGCACGGTCGAGAAGACCATGGAGCGGCGCACCAGCTGCCTGCAGAGCAATGTCGACTTCCTGCAGAAAACGATCACCAAGCTCGCGCTCGACCAGCAGCAGAAGCTGGATGCAGCAAACCGTCAGATCGATGCGCTGAAGACGAACCTCGCCGGCCTGCAGAAGACGCTCGGCGATCTCCAGGCCGCGCAGGTGAAGACGGCCGATGATCTGAAGAAGAAGCAGGACGCGCCGGCGGCGAAGGACGCGAAATAAGCGAGCCGATCACGCCACGCGATAGCGCTCCATCACGTCCCGATCAGGCTCATAGCCGAGCCCCGCGCCCGCGGGCACCGCGACATGGCCGGTGGCATCGCTGTCGGCGCGGCCGCTCCAGAGGCAGGCTTCGCGCTTGAGATAGAACATTTCGACCAGCCCGTCCTCGCGTGTCGCCAGAAGGTGCAGCGTCGCGAGCAGGCCCGGACCGAAATACGGCGAGTGCGGAACGATCTTGACGCCGAGCCGATCGGCGAGCGCCGCGACCTTCAGAAATTCCGTGATGCCGCCAACCTTGGTCACCGACGGCTGGGCGTGGCTCACCGCGCCGGCCTGCATCATCTGGCGGAATTGATATTCCGTGCAGGCGTTCTCGCCGGCGGCAATCCCGAGCCCGCCTTTGCTGCGCACCTCGGCGAGCGCGGCGAAATCCTCCGGCGGCCAGACCGGCTCCTCCAGAAACATCGGCCGTGCGTCGCGGCAGGTCGTCGCGAACGCGATCGCCTGCTCGGCCGTCAGCGGGCAGTTCATGTCGACCATCAGCGGAACGGTCGGTCCGATCGCCTCCCGGGCGGCGAACACCGCCGGCGCCGTGGTCTCGTGCAGCTTGATCGCGCCATAGCCGAGCGCGAGCGCCTTCCTGCATTCGGCCGCGATGTTGTCGGGCGAGCCGATCCGCAGCAGGCTCGCATAGGCGGGAATGGCCGTGCGCCTGATCTCGCCGAGCAGGCGATGCAGGGGCACCCCCTGCACCTTCGCCGCCAAATCCCACAGCGCGATGTCGAGCGCTGAGATCGCGAACATGGTGATGCCGTAGCGGCCGAACAGATGCAGATTGCGCTGGATCTGCTCCATGGCAGCGGGAATGCCGGCCGTATCGGGCACCTTCAGCCCGCGGGCCTGCGGTGCGATCATCTCCTCGACGGCGCTGCGCGCGGTGCGCGGGCAGACATAGGCAAAGGCGTCGCCCCAGCCGGTCAGCCCGGCATCGGTGATGACCTCGACCAGCACCATGTCGAGCGCGGTAATCGCGGACGCGCCCTGGCGAAAGCTCGCGACACCGGCGTCATAGGGGATGCGGATATGGTGTGCCCGCACATCGGTGATGTCCATGACGTGGGGTTCCTCTTTCTCGTGAGCGGTTCGAAACAGTCTAGCCGCGAATGCCGGGGCGTTGCCAGTGGCTTTTCCCGGACTATCCTCACGCGAGCACAGCAATGCCGATCAAGCGAAGCCGGCGCTGAGGGCGCATCATCGTCACGCTTCGAACGAGGGTTGAGCCGCCATGAACCCTGCCCAACGCGCGCTCTGGTATATCGAGAGCCATCTGGCCGAGCCGATGACGCTCGACGAGATCGCTGCGATCGCGGGCGTGTCGCGGTTCCACATCGTGCGCGCGTTTGCCGCAGCCACCGGCCTTCCGGTGATGCGCTACGTCCGCGCGCGGCGGCTGACCGAGGCGGCGCGTCTTCTCGCGAACGGCGCGCCCGACATTCTGTCGCTGGCGCTGGAGGCCGATTACGGCTCGCACGAAGCCTTCACCCGCGCGTTCCGCGACCAATTCGGCACCACGCCCGAAGCGGTCAGGGCGGCGATGTGCGCCAATGACCTCAAGCTTCAGGAGCCGATCCTCATGGACTCCACCATGCTCGACCATCTCGCCCCGCCGCGTTTCGAGACCGAGCGGGCGTTGCTCGTCGCCGGTCCCGGCGAGCGCATCTCCTGCGACAACGGCGCCGTCATCCCCGGCCTCTGGCACCGCTTTCATCAGGAGGTCGCCGATATTCCATCGAGGGTCGGACAGGTCGCCTACGGCGTCTGCTGCAACGGCGACGATTCCGGCAATTTCGACTACATCGCCGGCGTCGAGGTCGCCGAGTTCTCGGACCTGCCGCGACGCTTCGCCCGCATCCGCATCCCTGAGCAGCGCTATGCGGTGTTCACGCATACCGAGCACGTCGCCTCGATCCGCCGCACCGTCAACACGATCTGGAATCGATGGCTGCCAGCCTCGGGATTGACGGCCGCGGACGCGCCGAGCTTCGAGCGCTACGACGAGGCGTTCGATCCCGCAACCGGGAATGGTGGCTTCGAGATCTGGCTGCCGGTGAAGCATTAGGGCTTCCGCAACGCTGGCATACCATCCCGCTTGCTTGGCAAGCCGAGGCGACTTTGTCATAACCGCAGGCAAATCTTGCGTGTGGGGCCCGTGCCGGACATCCCGTGCAAGCCATAACAAGCAGCCGGGAGGGTCCCCAATGTCTGACGTCCGCGTTCTCGCCACCGACCTCGAATTTCCCGAAGGGCCGGTCGTGATGCCGGACGGTTCGGTGGTGCTGGTGGAGATCCGTGGCCAGCGCCTGACGCGCGTTTATCCCGACGGCCGCAAGGAGATCGTCGCGAAGATTCCGGGCGGCCCGAACGGTGCCGCGCTCGGGCCCGACGGCAAGATCTACATCTGCAACAACGGCGGCTTCTCCTGGATCCCGACCCGCAACATGATCATGCCGGGCCCGCAGCCGGACGATTACCTCGGCGGCTCGATCCAGCGTGTCGATCTGCAATCCGGCAAGGTCGAGACCGTCGTCACCAGATGCGGCGAGCACGATCTGCGCGGGCCGAACGATCTGGTGTTCGACAAGCAGGGCGGCCTGTGGTTCTCCGATCTCGGCAAGCGCCGCGCGCGCGAGATGGACGTCGGCGGCATGTACTACCTCAAGCCCGGGATGACCGAGCTCGTCGAGATCGTGCACGGCATTTTGCCGGCCAACGGCATCGGGCTGTCGCCGGATGAGAATACCGTCTACATCGCGGAGACGCCGACCGGCCGGCTGTGGGCCTACGAGCTCTCCGCGCCCGGCACGCTGAAGCCGCGCGACGTGATCTATCGTGGCGAGCGCGGCAAGCCGATCTGCGGCCTCGGCGGCTACCAGATGTTCGACTCGCTCGCGGTGGAAGCCGGCGGCAATGTCTGCGTCGCCACCCTCGTCTCCGGCTGCATCTCGGTGATCGCACCCGATGGCACGCTGGTCGAGCAGGTCCCGACCGGCGACCGCGTCACCACCAACATCGCCTTCGGCGGCCCCGAGCTGAAGACGGCCTACATCACGCTGTCAGGCAAGGGCGAGCTGGTCGCCATGGACTGGCCGCGCAGCGGATTGCCGTTGAATTTTTTGAACAAGTGAGCCAAGCCGTCATTGTGCGGGAGGCGAGGTAACTCTCAGACCCTCACCCTGAGGAGCGCGCCCTTGGCGCGCGTCTCGAAGGGCGAGGCCACCAGCCGGGCCTTCATCCTTCGAGACGCCGTTCCGCGCTCCTCAGGATGAGGATCTGGCACCGGAATGCCTCGGCGCACAGTGACGTAAGGAGAGACCTCAAATGCCCTGGCCCGATCCCATCACCCTGCGTGGACAGCACGCCCGTCTCGAGCCGCTGTCGCATCAGCATCTCGACGGGCTGGTGACGGCCGTCAGGGACGGCGAGCTGTCGAAGCTTTGGTACACCGCGATCCCGCTGCCGGAGAACATGGCCAAGGAGATCGACCGGCGCCTCGGGCTGCAGGCCGCGGGCTCGATGCTGCCGTTCACCGTGTTCGACGCCGGCGGCAACGTCGTCGGCATGACCACCTACATGAACATCGATGCCGCCAACCGCCGCGTCGAGATCGGCTCGACCTGGTACGGCAAGAGCGCGCAGCGCGGCCCGCTCAACACGCAGTGCAAATTGCTGCTGCTGCGCCATGCTTTCGAGACGCTGAACTGCATCGCGGTCGAATTCCGCACGCATTTCTTCAACCACCAGAGCCGCCGCGCCATCGAGCGCCTCGGCGCCAAGCAGGACGGCATCCTGCGCAGCCACCAGGTCGCGCCGAACGGCACACTGCGCGACACCGTGGTCTACAGCATCACCGCCGCCGAATGGCCGACGGTGAAGACACATTTGGAATTTCAACTCAACGACAAGCCGCGCTAGGAGCGGCCGAGGCACCATGGACAGATTTGATTATGTGATCGTCGGCGCGGGCTCTGCCGGTTGCGTGCTCACCAGCCGGCTGAGCGAAGACCCCAACACCAGCATCTGCGTGCTGGAAGCCGGCCCGTCCGACTGGCATCCCTACATCCATCTGCCGGCGGGCTTCATCAAGACCTTCCACATGAAGAGCATCAACTGGGCCTACCAGCAGGAGCCGGGGCCCTGGACCGGCGGGCGCAGCATCTATGCGCCGCGCGGCAAGACGCTCGGCGGTTCGTCCTCCATCAACGGCCACATCTACAACCGCGGCCAGCGGATGGATTTCGACACCTGGGCGCAGATGGGCAATCGCGGCTGGGGCTATGCCGACGTGCTGCCCTACTTCCGCCGGCTGGAGAAGCGCGTGGGCGAGGGCGAGGACACCTATCGCGGCCGCGAGGGCAGTCTCACCGTCACCACCATGGAGTGGCGCGACCCGCTGTGCGAAGCCTTCATGGAAGGCGCGGTCTCGCTCGGTATTCCCCGCAATCCCGATTACAACGGCAAGACCCAGGAAGGCGTCTCCTACTGCCAGCGCACCATCAACAACGGCCTGCGCGTCTCCGGCGCGACCGCGTTCCTCAAACCGGCGATGAAGCGGCCCAACGTGCATGTGCACACCCATGCGCACGCGACCGAGATCATCTTCGAGGGCAAGCGCGCCGTCGGCGTGCGCTACACCAAGGGCGGCCGCGGCGGCACGCCGGTGGAGGTGCGCGCCAACAAGGAAGTCATCCTCTCCGGCGGCACCTATAATTCGCCGCAGCTCTTGCAGCTCTCCGGGGTCGGCTCGCCCGATCTGCTGCAGCAGCACGGCATCGCGGTGCGTCACGCGCTGCCGGTCGGTGAGGGCCTGCAGGACCACTATGCCCCGCGCACGGTGGCGCGCGTCAAAGACATCAAGACCATCAACGAGCTTCGCCGCGGCTTCTCGCTGTGGATCGAGGCGCTGAAATGGGCGACCGCGCGCCGCGGCCTGCTCTCGCTGTCGCCGACCATGGTCTATTGCTTCTGGCATTCCGGCGAGAGCGCCGAGAGCTCAGACCTCCAGCTCACCTTCACGCCGGCGTCCTACAAGGAAGGCGTGCAGGGCCAGCTCGAGGACGAGCCCGGCATGACCGTGGCGTCCTGGCAGCAGCGCCCGGAGAGCCGCGGCTATGTCCGCATCCGCTCCAACGATCCGTTCGCGCCGCCGATCATCCAGACCAACTATCTCGACGCCGAGCTCGACCGCCGCGTCATCGTCGGCGGCATGAAGCTCGCGCGGCGCCTTTTGAAGTCCGCGCCGTTGTCGCCCTATTACGCCTACGAGGATTTCCCCGGCCCTAACGTCAACACCGACGACGAGTTCTTGCAAGCCGCCACCGAGCGCGGCACCACCACCTTCCACCCCGGCTGCACCTGCCGCATGGGCCCGGCGGATTCGACCTGGGCGGTGGTCGACGACCAGCTCCGCGTCCACGGCCTCGAAGGCCTCCGCGTCATCGACGCCTCGGTCATGCCGCGCATGATCTCGGCAAACCTCAATGCCTCCACCATGATGATCGCCGACCGTGCCTCGGATCTCATCCGCGGCAAGCAGCCGATGGAAGCCGCAAGGATTCCGGACGCTGCGGTGGCGTAGGGCTTCGTAGGGTGGGCAAAGCGAAGCGTGCCCACCTTCGGTTGAGACATTGTAGAGGTGGTGAGCACGGCGCAAGTGCGCCTTACCCACCCTACGAGCCCGGCTGTGTCGCCGCTCGTCAACCCCTGCGCGCAAAAATATTCCACTTTACCGAAATTCGGAATTGCGGCATACATCGAGACAGCCCGGCCCGACGAAGAGGGGCGGTTCGCGAGTCGTTCGAAACGCGGGCCGGGTTGCGGTGGACGCGGCAGCGTCGGCACGAGACGGTAGCGGGCAGGGCGGGTAGTCCCTGTGAGCCCGAGGCCGCGTGTAGACGAACGGCGCTGAGCGCGTACGGCAAAACCGTGTGGTCCTGTCCGTCGTTGCTACGGTCAAGCCCTTCGCGGAGATGCGCGCGAGCCCAACCGGGCGGACGGCATCGTCAATTCGCGGGGCGAGGGAGGCCAGAGGGAAAGTTCGGCTCCCGGGAGATCACGGCATAAGCCGTCCGACCATCGCGCAGGGAAGGCCGTGTGTTCGGCACCACCTGTATGCTGCTGTGCGGTTTTCTGCGTGTGCCTTTTGCGCAGCAGACCGCGGGTGCGAGGTCAGCACCCGGCCTTCCCTGCGCCCTTGTTCTTGGAGGGCGGAGCGATTGAAGCAAAGCTCGGGCGAGATGCGCCGCGAGGACGCGAAGGCGTGTCTGCGATTCAAAACGCGACTGAAATGGCGAAGCTGTTGCCACATGCGCGAACATCGTAGGGTGGGCAAAGCGAAGCGTGCCCACCAGAAGCAAATGGTGGGCACGGCGCTTTGCGCCTTTGCCCACCCGACGGCACCGTGCGTTACACGAGGCGTCTCACACTTCCCGACGGCTCAGGAACGCCAGCCGCTCGAACAGATGCACGTCCTGCTCGTTCTTGAGCAGCGCGCCGTGCAGCGGCGGGATCAGCTTTCGCGGGTCGCGCTCGCGCAGCTGCTCGACGCTCATGTCCTCGTTGAGCAGCAGCTTGAGCCAGTCGAGCAACTCCGAGGTCGACGGCTTCTTCTTCAGGCCGGGCACCTCGCGCACCTCGAAGAAGATGCGCAGCGCCTCTTCCACCAGGCGCTTCTTGATGCCGGGGAAGTGGACGTCGACGATCCGATGCATGGTGTCGGCATCGGGGAACTTGATGTAGTGGAAGAAGCAGCGGCGCAGGAAGGCGTCCGGTAGCTCCTTCTCGTTGTTGGAGGTGATCATCATGATCGGGCGTTGCTTGGCCTTGATCGTCTCGCCGGTCTCGTAGACATGGAATTCCATGCGGTCGAGCTCGAGCAGCAAATCGTTCGGGAATTCGATGTCGGCCTTGTCGATCTCGTCGATCAAGAGCACCGGGCGCTGCTCGGCGGTGAAGGCTTCCCACAGCTTGCCGCGCTTGATGTAGTTCTTGATGTCGGACACGCGCGCGTCGCCGAGCTGGCTGTCGCGCAGGCGCGACACCGCGTCGTATTCGTAGAGGCCCTGCTGCGCCTTGGTGGTGGACTTGATGTGCCAGGTCAAAAGCGGCGCGTTCAACGCCTTCGCCACTTCCTCCGCCAGCACGGTCTTGCCGGTGCCGGGCTCGCCCTTGATGAGCAGCGGGCGCTCCAGCACGATCGAGGCATTGACGGCGACCTTGAGATCGTCGGTCGCAACATAGTCCTTGGTGCCGGTAAATTTCATTGCGTGTCCTTGGGTAATCGTCGGCGCGATGCATTTGCCAATGTCATGGCCCCGGTCGCGACAAGGGAACGGCCGCTCGTGGCGGCCGTTCCCGGTTCGGTCAGGCTTTCAGACCCGTTTTATCAGCGAAAGGATGACGAGCACAATCACCGCGCCGATGGTGGCGTCCACGATGGCGCCGACCATGCCTGTTGCCAGCTGAATGTGCAGCTGGGGCAACACCCAGCTTGCGACCAGCGCGCCGATGATGCCGACGACGATGTTGCCGATCAGTCCAAATCCCGCGCCGTGGACAATCTTGCCCGCAAGCCAGCCTGCGATCGCCCCGATGATGAGCGCTGCGACAATTCCCATTGCAAACGTCCCCAAAACAACCCCGTGAGAGCCCCAATTCTAGAGCAAAAAGCTTCCCGGTCCAGCACCCCGCGACGGTCTCCGCCCCTTGACGTCAGCCACCCGACGGGCAATCTGTCACCCATGTTCCTGCAATTCTTCACCTCTCTGCGCGACGCGCAGGTCCCCGTGACGCTGCGCGAATACCTCACGCTGATGGAGGCGCTCGACGCCGATCTATCGGATTATTCGGTCGAGAATTTCTATTACCTGTCGCGCACCTCGCTGGTGAAGGACGAGCGCAACCTCGACAAGTTCGACCGCGTTTTCGGCACAGTGTTCAAGGGGCTGGAAAACCTGCTCGACGCCATGGAGAAGGCGGAGATCCCCGAGGAGTGGCTGAAGAAGCTCGCCGAGAAATACCTGACCGACGAAGAGAAGAAGCAGATCGAGGCCATGGGCTGGGACAAGCTCATGGAGACCCTGAAGAAGCGCCTCGAGGAGCAGAAGGGCCGCCACCAGGGCGGCTCGAAGTGGATCGGCACCGCCGGCACCTCGCCGTTCGGCGCCCATGGCTACAATCCCGAAGGCGTGCGCATCGGCCAGGAGAAGAACCGCAACAACCGCGCCGTGAAGGTGTGGGACAAGCGCGAGTTCAAGGACCTCGACGGTAATGTCGAGCTCGGCATCCGCAACATCAAGGTGGCGCTGCGCCGTCTGCGCAAATTCGCGCGCACCGGCGCGCCCGATGAGCTCGATCTCGACACCACCATCCGCGAGACCGCCAATCACGGCTATCTCGACGTTCACATGCGCCCCGAGCGGCGCAATGCGGTGAAGCTCCTGGTGTTCTTCGACATCGGCGGCTCCATGGACGCGCATATCGAGCAGGTCGAGGAGCTGTTCTCGGCGGCGAAGAGCGAGTTCAAGCACATGGAGTATTTCTACTTCCACAACTGCCTCTATGAAGGCGTGTGGAAGCAGAACAAGCGCCGCTTTACCGACCGCACGCCGACCTGGGACGTGCTGCACAAATACCCGCACGACTACAAGATCGTGTTCGTCGGCGACGCCTCGATGTCGCCTTACGAGATCATGGTGCCCGGCGGCTCGGTCGAGCACGTCAACGAGGAGCCCGGCTCGGTCTGGCTCGACCGCATCATCCGCACCTATCCGCATGCAGTGTGGCTGAACCCGGTCGCTCAGAAGCATTGGGATTATTCGGAATCGACCACCATCATCAAACGCATTTTCGCCAACCGGATGTACCCGATCACGATCGAGGGGCTTGAGGGCGCGATGAAGGAATTGACGCACTGATGCATGAGTGAGCCTGTCCGCGACGGGACTGCGCTCCCTCCCCCGCCTGCGGGGGAGGGTTGGGGAGAGGGTATCTCCACAACGGGACAGTCCCCCAGAGGAGAGAACCCTCACCCGCATCGCTCGGGACGATGCTTCGGATCGCCCGGCGCGCTGCGACCTCTCCCGCAAGCGGGAGAGGTGACCCCACCTCAGGCAGTTCGCTTGGGGACGATGACGTAACAAGAGGGAGAACCACATGCCCCAAAACATCACCCGAGGCATCAAGGCGCTGATCGACGAGGCCAATGCCGAGATCGAGACGCTCAACGCCAAGGATGCCATCGAGATCTCCAAGAACGGCGATGTCGTCATCGTCGACATCCGCGACCCCCGCGAGATCGAGCGCGACGGCCGCATCCCCGGCGCGTTCGCCTGCACCCGCGGCATGCTCGAATTCTGGATCGATCCGCAGAGCCCCTACGCAAAGCCGGTCTTCCAGGAGGACAAGAAGTTCGTCTTCCACTGCGCCGGCGGCCTGCGCTCCGCGCTCGCGGCCAAGACCGCGCAGGACATGGGCCTCAAGCCCGTCGCCCACATCGCCGGCGGCTACGCCGCTTGGCGCGATGCCGGCGGGCCGACCGAGCAGTGGGAGCCGAAGAAGAAGGGGTGAGGGGTGCTCCGCTATCTCTCCGGGCTCTGCTGTCATTCCCCGCGAAGGCGGGGAATCCAGTACGCCGCGGCCTCTCGGTTCCATCACAACCGCCTCTGGAATACTGGATCGCCCGTTCCTAGTGCGCAATTGCGCACTGGCCGGGCGATGACAGAGGAGTGCGACGCGCGCTGCTTCAGTCTCGCTCGCGCGGCGCATGCTCCGGAATGACAAGGAAGAAATCGCATGACCAGCGCCACCGACCCCCTCGTCTCCACCGAATGGCTCGCTGCCCACATCAACGATGCCAACGTCAAGGTGCTCGACGCCAGCTTCAAGCTGCCGGGCGTGCTGCCGCTGCCGAAGGATGATTATCTCGCCGCACACCTGCCGGGCGCTGCGTTCTTCGACGTCGATGCGGTGTCGGATCATTCCAACCCGCTGCCGCACATGTATCCGAGCGCCGAGCAGTTCGGCCGTGACATCGGCACTCTCGGCATCTCCAACGCCGACACCGTCGTGCTCTACGATGCCGGCGGCTGGGTCGCAGCGCCCCGCGCCTGGTGGATGCTCCTGGCCTTCGGCCATAACAATGTGCGCATCCTCAATGGCGGCTTGAAGAAGTGGCGCGCCGAGGGGCGAGCGGTCGAGAGCGGCGAGGTGAAGCCGAAGCCGGCGACGTTCAAGGCGAGCTACGATCCGAAGCGCGTGCGCAGCATGCAGCAGCTGATCGCCAATGTCGAAAGCCGTGCCGAGCAGGTGATCGACGCGCGCGCCGCCGACCGCTTCGAGGGCCGTGCGCCCGAGCCCCGGGCGGGCATCCGCTCCGGCCACATCCCCGGCGCGCGCAACGTGCCCTACAATCTGCTGTTCGATGCGGCGACGGGCACGATGAAGCCGCTCGAGGATCTGCGCGCCGCCTTCACGAGCGCCGGCGTCAAGCTCGATGCGCCGATCGTGACAAGCTGCGGCTCGGGCGTCTCGGCCGGCGTGCTGACGCTGGCGCTCTATCGCCTGGGGATCACCGACACCGCGCTCTATGACGGCTCGTGGTCGGAATGGGGCCAGGAAAAAGGCCCGCCGATCGCGACCGGGCCGGCGTGAGCGCCACGATGACGGTGCGCTCCCTCGCCCCGTTCTTACGGGGAGAGGGTTGGGGTAAGGGGCCTCTGTCCACACGATGAGACGATCGAGTGACCTGTACCCCCTCACCCGGAATCCGCGCTACGCGCGCATTCCGACCTCTCCCCGCAAGCGGGGAGAGGTGAAGTAAGATCACCGCGTGCGTGTGGTCGTCGTCGCAAACGTCTGCGGCTGGCCGAACGGATCGAGCTGCTGCTGCAACTGCTGAGGCGGCGGACGTCGCACCACGCGGTGTCGCTTCTTCGCCTTCGCCTTGCGCTTGGTCGCCTTGTCGTCAGGCTTGCTATCAGCCTTGCTCTCGGTCTTGGCCTTCGCCGGCGCATCCTTCACGGCCGTCGTCGCCGGCTCGTTCAGAGCGGCCAGCTTGGCCGAGGCGGCATCGAGTGCGGAAGAGGCCAGGGCCGCGCTGGGATCGACCGGCGCCGGCTCGCTGGCGGTCGCGGCAGGCTCGGCCGCGGGGATCGACGCCGTGGTGTCGGCCGGGGTGAGTGTATCGGCGGGTGCCGGCACTGCGGTCTCCGTTGCCGTCTCGGCCTTGGCCGGTTCGGCGACGGGGACATCAGCCGGAGGTGCTGCGACCTGGGGCTGAGCCTCGGTCTCGGTCGTCAGGGCGGCGACCTGCTCGGGCTCGCTTTCGGGCAGTCCAATGGTCGGCACCCGGTCGCGCAGCGACGGCTCGGGCTCGGCGGTCAGCTCCGGCTCGGCGCGGAGGACCGCGAGCACCGGCTGGGCCGGCTCGGGAGCCTGCGCGAACACCTGCTCCTGCGGGCCGTTCCGCCAGGAGGGATTGCTGACATACTGCTCATGGCTCGCCCGCAGCAGTGCGGCGGCGCCCAGGCCGAACACCAGGATGGAGACTGACAGCAGGATCGCGGCAAACAGGAAGCGAAAGCCGGGAAGCATCGAGCGGTTGCGAATTTCCGCCCCGGCGGCGAAGAAGCCAGGGCCCAAGAGCCATCTGAACGCGGTGACGGTACTGTTTGCCGCGTTCGCCACGCGGGGATCGGGAGCTCAAATGGGCGGCGAATCAGGCTGATTCGAACATACCGCAACGATTCCGACCCGTTCCGCAAAAAACGGGCCGAGGACTCCGGCAATTGACGCCATGAGCCGATTTCCGCCCCGTGATGCAACGGGGCAACGGTAGTCTTGCGGATCACAAATCGGCAGGTCCGGCGCAAATAAGCCTGATATGTCTTGAATGTGCCGCTATCTTCGGCCATCTGGCCGTTAACGGTCCGATCGGGCTTGGGGACTATACAAGAGCGATGATGATCAAACACTTTCTGACGATATGCGCTGCCGCGACAGTCGCTGCGGCGGGAACCTCGCTCGCGCAGGCTCAAAGCTATCCGGTTCAGCAGGCACCGAGCTACGGCGCCCCGGCCGAATATCGGCCCGGCGACCGCACGCCGAATTTCGACGCGCTGGACGATGACGACGACGCGATGCCGCAGGCATCGCTGCCGCCGCCCGGCCCGGCCGACGATCCGCGCTATGGCCGTCCGGTCGGCGCTCCCCCGGTCTACTCGGCCGCGCCGCCGCAGGGTCCGGTGATGTCGCCGGATGATCCACGTTATGGCCGTCCGGCTGGCGCTCCGCCGGTCTATTCGGCCGCGCCATCGCAGGGCCCCGTGATGTCGCCCGACGATCCCCGCTACGGCCGGCCCGCCGGTCCGCCGCCGGTGATCTACGCAAATCGCCCGGGTCAAGGTCAGGCCCCCGCCAATGACGGCATGCGTCCGCCGGAAGCCGTTGGTGGTCCCGCCGCGACCGGTACGGTCCAGGCCGGCCAGCCGCCCGTCGGCACCGATGGAAGACCGATGACGATGGCCGCGCTGCCGCCCGAGGAGCAGCCCGATGCTGCGCCGGTGCAGCTGCCGCAGAACCTGCGCCGCCAGGAGGTCGCGTTCCAGACCAAGGAGCCCGCGGGCACCCTCGTGGTCGATACCCCCAACACCTATCTCTATTACGTGCTCGGCAATGGCCGCGCGATCCGCTACGGCGTCCGCGTCGGCCGCGACGGCTTCACCTGGACCGGCGTGCAGAAGATCACCCGCAAGGCCGAGTGGCCGGATTGGCATCCGCCGACCGAGATGATCGAGCGCCAGCCCTATCTGCCGCGCTTCATGGCCGGCGGCCCTGGCAATCCGCTCGGCGCCCGCGCGATGTATCTCGGCTCGACCGTCTACCGCATCCACGGCACCAACCAGCCCTCGACCATCGGCAAGTTCGTCTCGTCCGGCTGCATCGGCATGTTGAACGAGGACGTCTCCGACCTGTTCGATCGCGTCAAGGTCGGCACCCGCGTGGTGGTGATGCCCGGTGGCCCGCCGCCGGGAACGGCGACGGCGTCCGCTGCGCCGGCGCCCGGTCCTGCCGCCGGTCCGGCTCCGATGGCCGCCCAGGCTGGTCCGGTCCCCGGCACCCAGCCGACGGTCGTGCCGCCGCTGCCTGCACCGGTCACCGTGCGCTAAGCGCGCCGCGAATATTCAGATTGCTAAAGGGCGTGCCATCGGCACGCCCTTTGTCATTCAGGCGAGCTTGGTCATTCAGGCCAGCTTGCGCGGCAGCTCGCTGCCTTTGGTGAAGGCATCGATCGCCTCGACCATCTGGCCGTAATGGATGCGCAGGCCGTCGGAGGTGGCGTAGCCGAGATGCGGCGTCAGCACGAGGTTGTCGAGCTTGCGGAAGGGATGGTCGACCGGCAGCGGCTCGACCGAAAACACGTCGATGCCGGCGCCCGCGATCTTGCGCTGCTGCAAGGCCTCGAGCAGCGCCTGCTCGTCCACGATCGGCCCGCGCGCGGTGTTGACGAGGAAGGCCGTCGGCTTCATCCGCGCGAGATCTGCAGCGCCGACCAAACCACGCGAGCGCTCGCTGAGCACCACGTGGATGGTGACGATGTCGGCCTTGGCGAACAGCTCCTCCTTGGTGGCGTAGCCGACGCCGGCGGCCGCGCATTTCTCCGGCGTGAGGTTCGGGCTCCAGGCGATCACGTTCATGCCGAACGCCTTGGCGATCCCGGCCATCCTGCTGCCGAGCTTGCCGAGCCCGACAATGCCGAGCGTCATGCCCTCGATCTCGACGCCGGCAAAGGTCTGCCAGGGCTCGCCGGCATGCATGCGCGCGTTCTCGCGGCCGATGCCGCGGGTCAGCTCCAGGATCAGCCCCATGGTGAGGGGCGCTGTGGGATCGCGCGAATATTGCGTGCCGCCGACGGTGACGCCGCGCGCCTTTGCGGCTTCCATGTCGATCGCGGCGTTGCGCATGCCTGACGTGAGCAGCAGCTTCAGCTTCGGCAAGCTCTCGAACAGGCTCTTCGGGAAGGCCGTCCGCTCGCGCATCGCGCAGATGATCTCGAAATCAGCCAGCGCGCTGGCTGCTGCCTGCTCGGAGGCGAAGGGATGGCTGAACACGGTGACGTCGAGGCGGTCGGACAGTTTCTGCCAGTCGGCGACGTCGAGCGCGAGGTTGAAATAGTCGTCGAGAATTGCACAGCGCAGCCGGCTCATCAGCGTTCATCCAGGGCCAGAGTTGATGGCGAGAGGTGAGGGCGCTGGGCGAGCGCCGCCGTCGGAACCAGGCCATGGTTGCGCGCAATCAGGACGGCGCGCAAGCCGCTTGCGTCTTCAAAAGTCCGATAGGAAGGAGGCGCTCAGAGATCCCGGGGCTTGAGCCGGAACGGCGCATCCATGCCGTGCTTGGCGCGCCAGGCGGGACCGGGTCCACGCATGTAGTGCAGCTCGGGCCGGTAGGGATTGAAGGCGGTGGCGAAGAAGCGCTTCCAGAACCCCGCGACCTCCGAGACGAGCCCGGAGACGTGGCCGGCTTCTGCCGGAACAGGAAGTGAGTTGGTCTCGATCAGAGCCATGATGCGGCCTCGCTGTGCTCCCGTTCGTTCTGAGCGGGTGGCGCTGTTTCCGCGCGAAACCGAGCTTTCGGCCTGATTTATTAAAAGATGGTTTCAATTGTCCGGATCGGTGGCCGGATGGTGTCCGTCCCGTATTCATCCGTGGTGAACGGACGGAAAACATTGCCCTTTGGGGGCGGGATCGTTACATCGGCGGCGAAGCAAATTTCCTCAAATCGAAGGTTTTCGGGACCTATGGCGCGCCAGTTCATCTATTTCATGCAGGGCCTGACCAAGAGCTACCCGACCCGGAAGGTGCTCGATAACATCCATCTGTCGTTCTACCCGGACGCCAAGATCGGCGTGCTCGGCGTCAACGGCTCGGGCAAGTCGACGCTGCTCAAGATCATGGCTGGCCTCGACAAGGAGTATAACGGCGAGGCCTGGGTCGCGCAGGGCGCCCGTGTCGGCTATCTCGAGCAGGAGCCGCATCTCGATCCGGCACTGAGCGTGCGCGAGAACGTCATGCTGGGCGTCGCCAAGCAGAAGGCCATCCTCGATCGCTACAACGAGTTGGCGATGAACTACTCCGAGGAAACCGCCGACGAGATGACCAAGCTGCAGGACGAGATCGAGGCCCAGGGCCTCTGGGATCTCGACAGCAAGGTCGACCAGGCCATGGACGCGCTGCGCTGCCCGCCCGACGACGCCGACGTGACCAAGCTCTCCGGCGGCGAGCGCCGCCGCGTCGCGCTGTGCAAGCTGCTGCTCGACCAGCCCGATCTGCTGCTGCTGGACGAGCCGACCAACCATCTCGACGCGGAGTCGGTGTCGTGGCTGGAAGGGCATTTGCGCAACTATCCCGGCGCGATCCTGATCGTCACCCACGATCGCTACTTCCTCGACAACGTCACGAGCTGGATTCTCGAGCTCGATCGCGGCAAGGGAATTCCCTACGAGGGCAATTACTCGTCCTGGCTGGTGCAGAAGCAGAAGCGGCTGGAGCAGGAAGGACGCGAAGACGCCGCGCACCAGAAGACGATTGCCCGCGAGCAGGAATGGGTCGCGTCCTCGCCGAAAGCGCGCCAGGCCAAGTCCAAGGCGCGCTATCAGCGCTACGAGGAGCTACTCAAGCAGGCGAGCGAGAAGCAGACCCAGACCGCGCAGATCATCATTCCCGTCGCCGAGCGGCTCGGTGCCAATGTGGTCGATTTCGAAGGCCTCAGCAAAGGCTATGGCGATCGCCTGCTGATCGACGATCTCACCTTCAAGCTGCCGCCGGGCGGCATTGTCGGCGTGATCGGTGCCAACGGCGCCGGCAAGACCACGCTGTTCAAGATGATCACCAAGCAGGAGACCCCGGACAAGGGCACGATCACGGTCGGCGAGACCGTGCATCTCGGCTATGTCGACCAGTCGCGCGACGCGCTCGACGGTAGCAAGAACGTGTGGGAGGAGATCTCCGGCGGCAACGAGCTGATCTTGCTCGGCAAGAAGGAAGTGAACTCGCGCGGCTATTGCTCGTCCTTCAACTTCAAGGGCGCGGACCAGCAGAAGAAGGTCGGCGCGCTCTCCGGCGGCGAACGCAACCGTGTGCATCTCGCCAAGATGCTGAAGTCCGGCGCCAACGTGCTGCTGCTCGACGAGCCGACCAACGACCTCGACGTCGACACGCTGCGCGCGCTCGAAGAGGCGCTGGAGGATTTTGCCGGCTGCGCTGTGATCATCAGCCATGATCGCTGGTTCCTCGACCGTATCGCGACCCACATCCTGGCCTTCGAAGGCGACAGCCACGTCGAATGGTTCGAAGGCAACTTCCAGGATTACGAGAAGGACAAGATGCGCCGGCTCGGCCAGGACAGCATCATTCCGCACCGCGTGAAGTACAAGAAGCTGACGCGGTGATTTCGGCATGATGCGGCGGGCGCTCATCGCTGCGGTGATCGTGGTCACCTGCGGCTGGACGTCCGCGCGCGCCGCCGATGCCGCCTTCACCCAGTTCATCGCCTCGCTGTGGCCGGAGGCGCAGGCAGAAGGCGTCTCGCGCAAGACGTTCGACGAGCAGACGCGCGGGCTCGAGCCCGACTACAAGCTGCCCGATCTGATCTTGCCCGGAAGGCCCGCGCTAGGTGGGCCGTCGCAGGCCGAGTTCGTGCAGGTACCGGCCGATTACGTCAAGGAAGCCTCGATCGCGCGGCTTGCGGGCGAGGGGCAGCGGCTGCTGCAGAAATATCGCGCCTCGCTGAGCGAGATCGAGAAGAAGTCCGGCGTGCCGGCAACCGTGATGCTCGCGATCTGGGGCCGCGAGACCGATTACGGCCGCTACACGCTGCCTTACGATCTCGTCCGTGTGCTGGCGACGCAGGCCTATGTCGGGCGCCGCAAGGAGCAATACCGCACCGAGTTCATCCTCGCGCTGAAGATCCTCGGCGAAGGCGTGGTGACGCGCAAGGACATGCGCTCGTCCTGGGCGGGCGCCACCGGGCTGACGCAGTTCCTGCCGTCCGAATATTACAAGCACGGCGTCGATTTCGACGGCGACGGCCGCATCGACATCTGGCATTCGGTGCCGGACGCGCTGGCCTCGGCCGCGCAGCAACTCGTCAACAAGGGCTGGCAGAGCGGCGTGCGCTGGGCGTACGAGGTGCAAGCACCCGCGAAGGTCGATTGCACCACCGGCGTGCCCGAGGTGACGAAGCCGATCGGCCAGTGGTTGCGCGAAGGTTTTGTGCCGGTGCGCGGGCAGAAGCTGAGCGCTACTGAACAGGCGCAGCCGGCCTCGCTGCTGCAGCCGGAAGGCATCTATGGCCCCTCGTTCCTGACGACGAAGAACTACTTCGTCATCAAGGAATACAATTTCTCCGATCTCTACGTGCTGTTCGTCGGCCACCTTGCCGACCGCATGACGAGCCCGCTGCCGTTCGCAACGCCATGGGCGGCCTCGAAGCAATTGCGCACCAGGGATGTCGAGACCATGCAGCGTGGGCTCACGCGCGTCGGGCTCTACAAGGACAAGATTGACGGCAAGGCCGGCATGCAGACGCGCGCCGCGCTCGGCGCCTATCAGAAGTCGGCAGGCCTCAAGGTCGATTGCTGGCCGAGCGAAGAGGTGCTGCGTTCGATCCAGGCGGCGCGATAGCGTTTCATCAAAAAGAAAAAGCCCGACCGAGATGCTCGGCCGGGCTTCGATCGTGGCGCGGATGCGCCGGTGCGATCAGATCAGTAGCAGACGCGAACCGGGCGAACGACCCAGCCGTAACCGTCCCAATAACGCTGACGCTGCCAGTAGCAGGGCGGGGGCGGCGGGCCGGGCTCGGCGACGTAAACGGGGCCGCCATAGGCCGGACGGCTCGACGCGATGGCGCCGCCGACGATCGCGCCGCCAATCAGGCCGGCCGCGATGCCGGCGCCGATGCTGCCGTCATGCGCCTTGGCGGACGGAGCGGCAGTCACCAGCGAACCGGCGATCGTCGCAACCGTGAGGGCGGCAACAAGAGTCTTCTTCATGCTCAGGGCTCTCCTGGGAGATGGGTTCCTCTTGTTAGAGGCGCCCGGGTTTCAAAGGTTCACGCACACGCTGATGGAATTGGCCGTGCAGCTAGGAAGCGCGCAATTGGTCAACCCACGGTAAACGCACACGGAGCTGTGACGAGAAAAAGCGGTCTTTTTCAGGCCCGGAGATGAACGGGGCACCCGTAGTGAACCGGCCAGCGAAGCAGTCGCGATGGACCGGTTCGAGTCGCTTCAGCCGCAGACTCTGACGCGGCGGGCCCGCCAGGCATAGCCGTCCCAGAAGCGCTGCTTCTGCCAGACGCAGCCGCCGCCGTAATAGTCGTCAGAGACATAGCCCGGACCCGGCGCATAGTAACGGGGCGGGTAATAGCCGGGTTCGTAATAGCCGGGGCCAGGTCCGTAGTAATACGGAGAGGCCAGCGCGCCGCCGACAATGGCGCCGCCGACGATGCCGGCCGCCACGCCCGCCGCGACGCCGCGCTGGGCATGGGCCGGGGATCCGGCCGCAACGGCCAGGGAGGCGACGGCGGCGACCGTCACGAGCAGCTTCTTCATTGGCTTGACCTTTCGTACGAACACGCGGGAACCCTTTGGGGGCAGAGTTCCATACTTCGCTTGAATGATCAATGAACGGCACCTTGGGGGCGGGCGACCAATTGATATGGACCTCAGGCCCGGCCAGGGAGGCGATGATGGGCAACGCGATGATCAATGCATTGATTGCTGCCGGGGTCGTGTCCGCGATCGGTTACGGCTGGATCACCCATCTTCAGAACCGCGGCCAGCGGCGCTCCCGCGCCGGGGCGGGCGGCGACGGCAGCAGCAGCGGCGACACCTATTCGGGCAGCAATAACGGCTTCTCGCTGGGAAGCTGGTTTTCCAGCGACAGTTCGGGCAGCCCGGCCGACGGCGGCAGCTGTTCCAGCAGCGATAGCGGCAGCAGTGGCGGCGATTGCGGTGGCGGCGGTGACGGTGGGGGAGGCGGTGGCGGCGATTAGATCCGCTCCAATCTTGATCCAGCGCAACCCTGAAATTTAGGGCCGTTCTAGGCTGCTTTTGGGCCAGTTTGGAATAGCTTCAAATACCGCTTTTTCCTTTTGCATCCGGCGGGCCCGTTAAATATCGATGATGACGCATCACGAAGGGCCTGCCGCTTCCATGATCGTTTGTTCCTGTAACGTGCTGAGCGATGACGACATCCGCGCCGCCGTCGCCGAGTCCGACGACGCCGTGCGCCATGCCAAGCAGGTCTATGGATGCCTCGGCTGTAGCGCCGAATGCGGCCGCTGCGCCCGGACGATCAAGACCATCATCGACGAAGCTCTCGGCCCTTGCGCCCAGTCCTGCTGTGCCGGCTGCCCGCACAACCACACCGTGGCTGCCAATGACGAGGCGGCCGAGCCCGCCCAGTTTGCCCTCGCGGCCTGCTGAAAGCCTTCGCCAGCTCAGCTGAGCTTTTCCCCGGCTGCGCCGCCGTAGCCAGTTGCCCTCATTCGTAAACTGACTTAGAAGCATTCTAAATTCGGTTTTGGGCCGATTTGGACTGCAAGAGCTGGAGTGAACCATGCAGGGCGACGCAAAAGTCATCGACTATCTCAACAAGGCACTGCGTCACGAACTGACTGCGATCAACCAGTACTGGCTGCACTACCGCTTCCTCGACAATTGGGGCCTCCTCGACATGGCCAAGGTCTGGCGCAAGGAGTCCATCGAGGAGATGGAGCACGCCGACAAGCTCACCGCGCGCATCCTGTTCTTTGACGGCTTTCCGAACATGCAGGTGCTCGATCCCTTGCGCATCGGCCAGAACGTCAAGGAGATCATCGAGTGCGACCTCGCTGCCGAGATGAGCGCGCGTGCGCTCTACCAGGAAGCGGCGACCTACTGCCACGGCGCCAAGGACTACGTCACGCGTGACCTGTTCGAGAAGCTGATGAGCGACGAGGAGCACCACATCGACTTCCTCGAAACCCAGCTCGACCTGATCGGCCGCATCGGCCTTGAACTCTACACCCAGAAGCACGTCGGCGGGCTCGAGGGCGAGGGGCATTAAGCTCGGGCATCGCTGCATACTCGGTGTCGTCCCGGCGAAGGCCGGGACCCACCGCGTGATCTATCTGGATGCGCCGGTATGAGCACCGGGGCACGAGTTCTTCACTGTTAGTCTTCGCAAAACCACTCCCTGTGGTTATCGCGACGAGCGCAAGCGCTCGCGCGGAGGTCCCGGATCTGCGCTGCGCTTGTCCGGGACGACACCGTGATTGTCGTCCCAACTACAACTGCGTCTTGTAAATCTCTTCCACAGTTTCCTGGCTCGCCGGTTCGCCGAGGCCAGTCTGGTCGTGAATGACCGTGACGATGCTGGGCATCACCGAGCGCTGCACTTTCTCTGGCGACCACAGCTTCGAGCGCATCAGCGCCTTGCCGCAATGGAAATAGACTTCGCTCACAGCGACGTTCAGCACCGCCCGCGGCGGCTTGCCGAATTCGACCATCGCGACGAGCAGATCCGGATCGGCCGACAGCGTGCCGCGTCCGCCGACGCGTAGCGTTTCGTCAATCCCGGGCACGAAGAACAACAGGTGCACGAAGCCCGAGCCTTCGACGACGTTGCGAAAACTGTCGATCCGGTTGTTGCCGGAGCGGTCAGGCATCAGCAATTGGTTGGGACCGGCGACGTGGACAAAGCCGGTGCCGCCGCCGCGTGGCGAGGCATCGACGCTGCCGTCCGCGCCCGACGTCGCGAGCACGCAGAACGGCGACATCTCGATGAACTTCTTCGCATGCGCATCGATCGCGGGCCGCGCTTTCGCGATCACGCGCGGGCTCGGCTTGGCATAGATGGTGGCGAGGTCTTCGGCGCAAAGATCGGTCAACGGCATGCCTCCGCTTCAGCTTGGCGGCAAGCTAGCCGATCGGGCCGCCTCCAGCCAATGGAATCGATAAAGACGCATTACACGGCGTCCGCCGGCACGAAGCAGCTTATGATGATGGCGCCGCGGTGGCGAACGTACCACACCACGGCCTGGCCGACCGGATTGCCCCGGTCGCGGATGATGGCGCGCTCCGGCACCTCCATCCACTGCCCTTCGATCGGCACCCAATAAGCGCCGCTGCGCACATCGTAGTCGGTGCGATGGCCGTCCGAGACGTCGCAGCAGGGCACGCCGTTCGGCGCGATCACGCTCTTGAACCAGGCGCGGATATCGGGCGGGATGTGGTCGTATTGCCCATTGTCGAATGCGAGTGCGGCGCTGGTCAGCGCCGTCATCGCGACCAGCCAAACGCACAGTGCGAGCCTGTGCATGCGATCCCTCCTCGTCGCGTCCCGCTATTCGCGCGCGAGTCTTGCTCGCGTCGATTCCATCGGTGACGCGATTAAGCCCGAGCTGTCAGCGCATTGCATGCCCAAATAATATGCGGCTCCGAAGTGCCGCACATGATGCGCTGCAAAATCAGCGGCGCGCCGATTCGATCGTTTGCTGCGGTGTGCTCTCCAGCAATTGCCGCACCTGCTCGCTGTAGAATTTCGCATTGCCGGTGGTGCCGTGGCCGCGCGTCTCGCCGCTCGCCGGGATCAAATAGAGACGGCCGTTCTTGACCCGCTTCATGGCAGCGTCCGTGATGCCGGTCTCGGGCGGGTTGCGCTCGTCGTCGGCGGAATTCAGCAGCAGCGATGCTTCGATGGCCTCCAGCTTCTCGCCGGCATTATAGTCGTGCGAGGACTCCCACTGGTAGACGAAGTCGTTGGCGTCCGCCGTGATCGGCGCCGCCAGCCGGTCGTCGACGATCTTGTCCGCCTTGGCCGCGTTCGGCGCCTGCGATTGGTAGGCCAGCGTGCCGCCGATGCTGGCGATGCCGTAGGCGGTGATGGCATATTTCATCATGCGCGGCTCGCTGGTGTAATTGCCGCCATTGTAGTCCGGGTCGTTGCGGATGGTGTCGAGCATGATCCGCCGCAGCATCCAGTTGCGCGACGCCATCTCGGTCGGCTGCGAGGCCATCGGGATCAGTGCGTCCATCGCGTTCGGATTATTTCGCGCCCCACAGCCAGCTGTGCATGCCGCCCATCGAATTGCCGATGACGAGCCGCAAATGCTTGACGCCGAGGCCCTCCGTCACCAGGCGATGCTGCGCTTCGACCATGTCGTCGTAATCGTATTTCGGGAAGCTCGTCTTCATCCCGTCGGAGGGCTTCGACGATTTGCCATGACCGATGCCGTCGGGAAGGATGATGTAGTATTTGGAGGCGTCGAGCGGTTGCCCCGCGCCGAACAGCTCGCCGGCGAAGGCGGGTGACAGCATGCTTGCGCCCGAGCCGCCCGTGCCGTGCAGCACCAGCACCGGTGGAGGGCTCGCCGATTGTGGTGTAGTGCAGCTTCAGCTCCGCCATGGTCTCGCCGGTGTGGAACTTGAAATCCCTGGCGATCCAGTCGCCCTGCTTCGGTGCCGGATAATCCGCGGCCAGGACCGGGATTGAAAAGGACAGGAGGGCAGCCGACAGTGCGGCGCAGGAAGCCTTCATGCTTTTCTCCCCATTGCGGCTCATGGTCGGCGGCCGCGTTACGGCGGGACTTAGCAGAAATGCACAGAAGGATGTAGGATTTCGGCTCCGCCGATCGTCTTCAAGGAAACATCCGGGGCCCCTGCATGTGCCGCAACATCAAGACGCTGTTCAACTTCGAGCCGCCGGCGACGGAGGATGAAATCCATGCCAGCGCGCTCCAGTTCGTGCGAAAACTGTCCGGCTTCAACAAGCCGTCGCAGGCCAACGAGGCGGCGTTCGACCGCGCAGTGGCCGAGGTCTCACAGGCCGCGCGAAATCTCCTGACCTCGCTGCACACCCATGCGCCGGCGCGGGACCGTGAGGTCGAGGCGGAAAGGGCCAGGGAGCGCTCGCGGCTGCGCTTCGGTTAGTGGGCTAGGGTAATTCATTCCGTGATCTGGCTCACGGTACGGGGGCGTCTCCTCCTGCAATGATGTGTGCCGGGGTTTTGACAGCCGGAGCACGACCCATGAGCCGCCCCCTTCTTCCTCTGAAAGCAGGTGCCATTGTCCTCACACTGCTGTGGACCGCGTGGATGATGTGGTGGAGCGGCTCGTTCTCGAGCGCCAACGTGATCATCCTGGCCCTGTGCGGCGCGGCGGTGGGCTATCTCTGGTATCGCGCCATGCGCTGGCAATTCGAGCGCATGGGCATGCTGCCGCGCAAGGATGATTCATCGGCTTCCTAAACCGAGGCTCGTGTCCCGGACGCGGCGCAGTGCGTCAGCGCTGCGACGCAGTGCCGGGACCCAGAAAATCGCGAGAAAAGCTCTTGGTCAGATGGGCGCCGGCCCAGCAGCGCGTCACTGCGTGCTGCGCTGCGTCGGGGCACGGGCGCGCCACTAATCCTAGTGACCGTGCTTCTTCTTTTTCTTCTTTTTCTTGTGCGCGTCGCCTTCGCTGTCGTCGCTCGCGTCGTCGACGATGCCCTCATCGGGCTCCTGCACGGCGGCCTCCAGCGCCTCGCGTTCGGCGGCGTCGCGCTCGCGCTGGCGGCGGCGCTCGTCCCAGGCGTCGAACAGTTGCTCGAGCCACGGCAGCAGCTGTTCGATCGAGGGCAATTGACCGGCAGGCCCAGCCTCGCCGCGCGGGCCTTGCGGTCCCGCCGGCCCTTGAGGTCCGGCAGGCCCCTGCGCGCCGGCGGCCCCACGCGGGCCAGCCTCACCCTGCTTGCCTTGCGGACCGGGCTTGCCCTGAGGTCCCGGCTTTCCGAGCGGCCCCGGCTTTCCCTGCGGTCCCGGCTTGCCGCGCGCGCCGTCGGGACCGCGCCGGCCGGGATGACCCTGCGGTCCCGGCCGTCCCGGTTCACCCTGCCGTCCGCGCGGCCCTTGAGATCCCTGCCGTCGTCCCTGATCGTCTGCCACGCCACTGCTCCCCATGATCGGAAGCAAGCTACTTAGCGGCGTTTGACGACAGCAGCAATTCCGCCCACGCGCTAATCCTGATAGGCGGGCACCTCGATGCCGGACGCGGCATAGAGCTTGATCTTGTTGCGCAGCGTACGCACCGACAGGCCGAGCACGCGCGATGCGCGTGTGCGGTTGCCGTCGCAGCGCGCAAGCGTCTGAAGCACGAGCTCGCGCTCGACCTCGTCGACGGTGGCGCCGATCAGAAGCGGAACGATCTGGTTAGGAGCAAGGAATTGCGCGCCCGACTCGGACGCAGCGACATGAACAGTGGTCATCAACACACCTCCCGATCAACGCCCGCTGCCATCTTTGGAAGCGGATCGAGAACCAACGACCCCCAAGCCGTAGATCCACGGTGGGCGGGTTTGGTTAATGAAAGGTTAATCGCGGACGATCGCACCAATTGACCTCAGGAATGCCGCTAAGCCGCCGCGATTTGCGCCAGATGCATCGTGATGCGGGACTATCTCTTCCACACACGCGGTGTCATCGTCCGGTCCAGTGGCGCAATTGCCTACACGGCGGACGATGATCCCGTGCTTCGGGATAGTGAGTCGCGCCTCACACCGTCCGATAGCCGCCGTCCACCATCACGATCGTTCCCGTGACATAAGCCGACAGATCCGAGGCGAGGAAGATCGCGGGCCCGACGATATCCTCGGGCTTGCCGGTGCGCGCCAGCGGGGTGTGGTCGACGAAGGCCTGCACCAGCGCCGGATTGGTCGCGCGCACATTGGCGTTGATGTTGGTCTCGATGAAGCCCGGCCCGATCGCGTTGACGCGCACGCCCTCCTTGCCGAGTTCGACCGCGAGCGCCTTGGTAAAGCCGAGCACGCCGTGTTTCGAGGTCGTGTAAGCCGCCGAGCTTGGCGTGCGCAGGTGCACGAAGGACTGGATCGAGCCGATATTGACGATGCGGCCTTTGCTCGCGCGCAAGGGTGCAAGGAAGGCCTGCGTCATGTTGAAGACGCCGTTGAGGTTGAGCGAGATGATGTCGTTCCAGTCCTTCGCCACCGTCTCGGTCTCCGCGGTGAAGGCGTTGCGGCGGGTGATGCCGGCATTGTTGACGAGGATCGAGACCTGCCCGACCTCGCCCGCGACCTGCTTGGCCAGCGCAAAACAGTCCTCGCGGCTGACAACGTCGAGCGCAAAACTCTCGGCCTTGCCGCCCGCTTTGCGGATCTCCTGTGCGGCCTCCGCGACCGTGTCGGCATTGACGTCGAGCAGCACCACTTGCGCGCCCTCGCGGGCGTAGCCGGCCGCGATGGCGTGGCCGATGCCGGAACCGGCGCCCGTGACGACGGCGATGTGGTTTGCGAGCAATGCCATTACATTTTCCTCCCGATTTCGTTTCGAAGTTTCACGAAACGCTAACTCGAAATTAAGGGGTCGGAAACGGCAGCCTTGGCATACTGATCTTCATTGCTAAACGTTGCGCGCATGATGGAACGGCTCGACTCCCGGCTCGACTCCTGGAAACCCGCCCTCGAACGCCTGCGGTCGGCGCAATCGGCCGATTGGGCCGAGGCGGGCCGGCTCGTGGCCGAGATCGCGCGGATGAGCGTCGATGCCACGCTGCGACAGGCCGCCGAGCAGGCGCTTCCGGTGCTTCGCCAGGCGGTCGACAATGACGATCACGGCGTCACGCTGGCGGCCCAGCGCCGCATCGGCGTCGTTCTCGAAGTCGTTCATGATCTGACAGCGCCGCGCTTCGGCCGCCGCAACGCCATGCCGAAACAGCTGTCCAGCGAGGATCGCGCCCGCAAGATGCTTGGTCTGCCGCTCGCGGTGCAGCTCACCTGCGAGGACATCAACCAGGCCTATCGCCGCGCCGCCAAGGGCATGCATCCCGACCACGGCGGCAGCGCGCAAGCCTTCATCGACCTCGCCGCCGCGCGCGACGTCCTGATCCATCCCGGCGCGCACAAGGACGCGTGAGAGGGCTTGACGATATCTCGTAGGGTGGGCAAAGGCGCTTCGCGCCGTGCCCGCCATTTGCTCGTTGTTGAAAGGCGTGGGCACGGCGCGCGAAGTGCGCGCCTTTGCCCACCCTACGACATCTCGGAAAAACAAGCGGGCAAGGACGCATGGTCCTTGCCCGCTCTTCGTCCGCCGATCGAAAATCTTACCAGGTGCACTGACCGTTCTTCAGCGCGGCATCCTTCACCGCGAGGGCGTCGATGAAGGTCGGCACGGATGCGCTGGCGCGATGATAGCCGGCCGGCCACGGTGTGGTCGGGATGCTCTCGTCCCAGATCTGGCACAGGCCGGTGTCCTGCCAGCGGATCAGGTGATAGCTGGCTTCCGCAGGGCTCGCCGCGACGAAGGCGGTGACGGCAAGACCGGCGGCAGCGCACAGCACGGAAATACGACGCATGATCAGCTCCTCAAATGAATGATGTGATGTGCCTCCCGGCAATGACGGGGAGGGCTGGTGCGGGACGTCTTGGGGGATGCGCCCCGGACAAGATGTGAGTAGTTCCGCAGGCCGGCCAGGTTCAAAGCGCGCGGGCGGGACATGGCTGAATTCGGCCGGAAAACGCGCGGGTCCCGCAAAAAGAAGAAGGCGGACCGCTCGCGCGACCCGCCCTCGAAATCCGATCCGTTGCAAAAAGCTCAGAGCGTGCAGCGGCGCTCGGCGCGCATCTTGATCTGGACGTCGGAAGCGGCCTGGAAGGTCGGGAGCGGCTTGCTGACGACCTTGTAGGTCGACACCCCAATTTGAAGCGGCTTGTACTGCAGGTCTTCGTTCCAGACCTGGCAGATGCCGGTGTTGTCCCAGCGGATCACGTAATAGCCGACCTTGGCGGATGCGGGCACGGCGAACACGGAACTTGCGATGCCGGCAACGGCACAGAGGGCGAGAACGCGACGCATGAAATATCTCCTTGTGGGGAAGTGGGACGCAAAAATTCGTGCGGTAAAAGCAGGTCCTTTGCAAGCCGGTGAGCTGCCGTTCACGGACATGTCAGCTGTTCCCCAAGCATTTGGTTCGGCCGCGTGCCCGGCAAGCCACACGCTCCGTGGCTCACTTCGCCAGCGAGGCCACCGCCTCGATCTCGATCAGCATCTTCGGATCGGGCAGGGCCTGCACCACGCAGGTGGTGCGGGCCGGATAGGGCGGCGGGCCGAAGGCGCCGGCATAGAGCGCGTTCATGGCGGCGACGTCGGAGGCGCGGGTCAAGAGCACGTTGACCTTGACGAGGTCGCGGACACCGGCGCCGGCCTCGTCCAGCACGCGCTTGATGTTGACGACGACATTGGCGAACTGCGCCTCGAAACCGTCGGGCAGCGCACCATTGGCATCGAAGCCCGGAATGCCCGAGACGAACAGGAGATCGCCGACGCGCGTCGCAAAGGACAGCGGCGGCGCCTTCACGTGCGGCGGGGGCGCGAAATGCTGGATCGGCATGGCATCACCTCGAATTAGGAACGGGCGCGTAGCCCGCATGAGCGTAGCGACATGCGGGAGACTTGCAATCGGGTTGCGGAGACGGGCAAGAACAAAAACGCGAAAACAACCCCATGCACAGTAGAGATCATGCGGAGATCATTGAGCTTCTATAATTCGGTAAAGGCTAAACACTCAAGTTGCTCCGTCGGGCAAAACAAGGGCAGAATGGGATGATGGCGATGCGCGACCTTGTGCCCGAGCCTCCGCCGTCATGCCCCGGCTTTGACCGGGGCATCCAGTACGCCGCGGCCTCTCGGCTCAATCACCGCCGCCTCTGGAATACTGGATCGCCCGGTTGAACCGGGCGATGACGGTTGAGTGCGACGCTGCACCTTGTGTCTCAGGGCAGTCCCATCATGTTGCCGCCCCGATCGATCGGATAGATTCGGCTCGTCTGATTCGCTTTCCCCCCTTGAAAAATAGCCCCCGGAGACGTCCATGAAGATTGCATCCACCTTCCGCGCCGCGCTGGTCGCCATTGCCGCCCTGGCCGGGCTCTCGACCTCGGCGATGGCCGACAGCGGTTTCGTGACGCTGACGATCTACAAGGCCGGCTGGATCATCGGCGGCTCAGGCGGGAGCGGCGTGCTCAACTTCCGCGGCCGCACCTATGGGCTCTCCACCGGCGGCCTCGACTACGGCCTCGTCTTCGGCGGTTCAAAGACGGTGCTGCGCGGCCGCGTCTCCAACATCAACCGTCCCTCCGATGTCGCCGGGGTCTACGGCGCCGCCGGCGCGGGCCTCGCCGTGGGCGCCGGCGCCCGTGCCATCGTGCTCACCAACCAGAAGGGCGCCGTGCTGGAGCTGACGGGCACGCAGGTCGGGTTGATGGCGAATGCGGATCTCAGCGGCCTTGCGATCACGATGCGGTAGGCCAGGGTATCGTAGGGTGGGTTAGCCGCTTGGCGTAACCCACCGCTTCTGTCACCGCGGAAAGCGAAGAGGTGGGTTACGCGCATCGGCCCGCGCATCGCGCAGCCGCTGCGCTGACCCACCCTACGATTTTCCGACCGCCGCATGAATCCGCTCGCAATGCGCGACGAGATTCTTCTGCGCATCCACGAACGCCTTCAGCGGCGTCGGGATCGGAAAATAATAGATGTTCGCGACAAAGCCATAGATGCCGGCATCGACGCTCGTTGGCGCCGCGCCGTGCACGAAGCCCGCGGCGGGTACGATCTCGGCCAGCACCTGCAAATCGGCGAGCCCGCGCGCGTAAGCCTGCTCCGGCGTGTAGCGGCCGATGCCCTGGTAATGATAGCGCTGCGCATTATACGCCTTGGCCTTCTCGAACCCTTCCGCACTCACTTGCGGATGCTGCGCGATGAAGCCGTCGCGGAACGCCGGATAATAGCGCTCGTCCTTCCAGCGCGAATACGACATCACCCAATAGAGATCGTCGAGCATGCGCGTGACGAGGAGATTGGTGCGACTCTGCGCCGGTGAAAGTCCGGCATCGATGGTGAGACGATATTTCGCGATCACATGCGCGATGATGGTCTCGCTGTCGCCGATGCTCTCGCCGTCGTCGACGACGTAAGGCAGCTGCCCGCGCGGTGCGGCCGAGGCATCGAAGATATGCTCGTGCACGAACGACACGGCTGCGAGCTTGAGGAAGGCGTAGACCTTGAGGCCGTAGCCGTTGTTGTCGGCGACGCCGAACAGTTGCGGGTAGGAATAGAGGGTCAGCATGGGCGGGCTCCCTTCCACCCGGAGTCGTATCGCTGCAGTGACAGGCTTGCAACAATCCGGCGCCTTGTCGGCGGTGTCGTTCGATCGGAGGACGCGAGGGATCGCCCGTTCGCAGTATGGATTCGGCCTGAAATACTTGCCCCAGGGCCCGCCATGCGATGTTCATCGACCCGCCGAAACATGCCGGCATTGTCTTGCGGCGGTGCGCTTCTGGTCGGGCTCGCCTTCGCAGCACCGGCACGGGCTGCGGACCTCGCGGCAAAGCCGTTGACCAAGGCGCCGCCGGTCGCGGTCTCGTCGTGGACCGGCTTCTATGCCGGCCTCGGCCTCGGCTTTCGATCGACGGCCGCCGATCTCACCACCACCTCGGTGCTGGAGGACGGCGTTCCCCGTGACATCGGCGATGCCGTCGTCAGTCAGCCGTTCGATGGCCCGGGTCTTCGCGTCAATCCCTATGCCGGTTTCAATTGGCAGGTGGCACCGAGCTGGGTCCTCGGCGTCGAAGGCGATGTCGGTTTTGGCAACCAGACCACCATCCTCCAGGGGTTTCGCGCCTCGCCGCGGGCCGGCTCGTCCACCTTCCTCGCCGACAGCCTCGCGCTCGAGGCCGGCTGGGATGCGAGCCTGCGCGGCCGCGCCGGCTATCTGCTGACGCCGGCGACACTGGCCTATGTGACGGGCGGACTTGCCTGGCAGCAGTTCGACGTCACCTCGGTCTGCGTCGGCGCCACCTGCAACAATGCGCTGCCCGCCGTGGTGTCGAACTCCGCCATCAAGACCGGGTGGACGCTCGGCGGCGGCCTCGAGACCGCGCTAGGGGGCAATTGGCTGCTGCGCGCCGACTATCGCTACGCCGATTTCGGAACCACGCCGTTCGCCCTCGCGCGCACCAGAAGCGGCGCGGGGCCCACGCTGACGGTCGACAATTTCGACACCAGTCTGCGGACCCACACGGCGAGCGTCGGCCTCGCCTACAAGTTCGGCGCTCCCGTCACCGGTGGCGGTTGGCATCCGCTGCAGGCGCAGGCCGCCATGCTGCCGTCCTGGACGGGTGCGTATCTCGGCCTTGGCCTCGGAGCGCGCGCCACGCGCACCGACCTGACGGCAACGTCGGAGACCATTGGCGGCTCTGCGTTCGACCTCGCCAAGCGCGCCAACAACCGCCCGATGGACAACACCGCGTTTCGCGCCAGCCCCTATGCGGGCTATCTCTGGCAGCTCGCCCCGCAATGGACCGCCGGCGTCGAGGGCGACGTCGGCTTCGCCGACCGCACCACCATGCGCGAAGGTTTTACCAGCATCCATCTCGCCGACTCCCAGGCGCCGGGCGAGAGCCTTTCGATCCGCAGCCGCTGGGACGCATCCTTGCGCGCGCGCGCCGGCTATCTCGTCAACCCCCACACCATGCTCTATGCCACAGCCGGCGCGGCGTGGCAGAACTTCGAATTGACCTCAACCTGCACCAGCCGCAACTGCAGCGGCTTCTTCGCGCTGTCCTCGCCGATCATCAATTCGTCGACCACGAAGATGGGCTGGACGCTCGGCGGCGGCCTGGAGACGGTGCTGTGGGGCAATTGGCTCGCGCGCGCCGAATACCGCTATGTCGACTACGGCAGCACCGGTTTCACCGTCGCACGGTCGAGCGGCCGACCCGAGTTCAATCCGTCCGTCAATACCTATGACGTCGCGATGCGGACGCATCTGGCGACGTTCGCCGTGACGTATCGGTTTCAGTGAGGCGGCGCGTAGTCGTAGGGTGGGTTAGCCGAGCGGCTGCGCGAAGCGCGGCCCGCGCGGCGTAACCCACCTCTTTTGTGTCCGCCGATATAGACAGAGGTGGATTACGCTGAGGGACTGCGCTTCGCGCAGCCCGGGGCTAATCCACACTACGACTGTGATGCAGCCCTAAACACCGCAAGCTGCGCATCGAACGCCCGCTTGAACGCCGGCCGCGCTTCACCGCGCGCGACATAGGCGGCGATCTCGGGATATTCGTCCACCAGGCCAGATGTGTTCAGCCGCCGCAGCACCGTCACCATCATGAGGTCGCCGGCGCTGAACGCGCCGTCGAGCCAGTCGGCACCACCGATGTGGCGGGACAATTCGCCGAGCCTGACACGGACGCGCTCCTGCAGCATGGGCAGCCGCTCCGCGTACCAGTTCCTGTCGCGCTCGAACAGCATGGCCATGGTGAGCTCGACGATCGGCGGCTCCGCCGTGCTCAGCGCAGCGAACATCCAGGCGATCGCGCGGGCGCGCGCATTGGCGTCCTTCGGCAGCAAGCCATCGTGGCGTTCTGCGATATGCAGCACGATTGCGCCCGACTCGAACAGAGTGAGATCGCCATCCTCATAGGTCGGAATCTGCCCGAACGGATGCCGCGCGCGGTGCGCCGGCGCCTTCATCTCGGCGAACGAGACAAGGTGAACGTCGTAAGGTTGCCCGACTTCCTCGAACGCCCAGCGAACCCGCATGTCGCGCGCCTGTCCCCGGCCGCGGTCGGGGGAGTTTTCGAAGGCGGTGATGGTGGGGGGCATCTAGGGCTCCGGGTTGATCGCCGTTTAGCTTTGCAGAGGACGAACGGCTGGTGCGGATTCCGACAACGGTTCGATTCTTATCTCGCGTGCTGCCAAACCAACGGTGTCGTCCCGGCGAACGACGGGACCCATACCGCGTGATTTATCTGTTGCGGTTGGTCCCCGTACCGAAACGACCAGTCCCGTAGGGTGGGCAAAGGCGCGCTCTTCGCGCCGTGCCCACGCGTTGCCGGACCCACGGAAAGATCGTGGGCACGGCGCAAGAGCGCCTTTGCCCACCCCACGCCGCTGAGTCGCCATTGCAGATTGCCTGTTACGCAATAGGATATCCTCCGCCCGCTCCGGAGGAGATCACGATGGCCATCAACAACGACAAGATCGACGACGCGGCGCTCGCCCTGCTTTACCTGACTCTGCACGACGGCTATCGGGCCTGGAAGGGGTTTGATTGGGACGTGCTCGGCCGCCTGCATGACAAGGGCATGATTGACGATCCCGTCGGCAAGGTGAAATCCGTGGTGTTTACGGAGGAAGGCCTCGAACGTGCGAAGAGGCTGTTCAAGGAACTGTTCGATGAATGATGCCTTGCCGATGAATCGGGAACAGTTGGCCGCGGCCTATGCGGCGCCCGGCCGCCACTATCACAATCTCGCGCATATCGAGGATTGCCTCGCCGCGCTCGCGGGTGTCGAAGGTCTTTCGGCCGCCGAGCGCGAGACGCTGTCGGAGGCGATCTGGTGGCACGACGTCGTGTACGACCCGACCCGGTCGGATAACGAGGAGCGCAGCGCGGAGCTCGCCGAGCAGCATGTCCGCGCCGAGCTTCGTCAGGAGGTCGGCCGCCTGATCCGCCTTACCAAGACGCACGAAATTGCCGCCGGCGATCGTCTCGGTGCGATCCTGATCTCGATCGACCTCAGCATTCTCGGCACTGATGCCGCGCGCTACGACGCCTATGCCGCCGCGATCCGCCGGGAATTCATCCACGTCGGCGAAGACGACTATCGCATCGGCCGTGCCCGCGTGCTTCGCCATTTTGCTGCACGCGAGGTGATCTTTCCCGATCCGGATTTCGCCGCGAGGTTCGATCGGCAAGCCCGCGTCAACCTCGCGCGGGAGCTGAAGGCGTTGGGCTGAAGTGCCGTAGGGTGGGCAAAGGCGGGTGGGCAAAGGCGCGCCCTTCGCGCGCCGTGCCCACGTCCTGCCGGACCCATGGAAAGATCGTGGCCACGGCGCAAGAGCGCCTTTGCCCACCCTACGCAGCGATCCGCGCCGCAAGCTCACGCCACGGCTCAATCGTCCAATGCCCGGACGCCGCACCCGACGGCGACGGCAGCACGAAGATCTCCGGCCAGCTCTCATCGCGCGCCTGCCGCCCCAGCGCTATCGCAACTGACGGCCGGCCGTAAAACAAGCTCGCCGCCTTCTTGCTCGTGAACGCAATCGTCCGCGGCCGATATTTTTCGATCTTCGCCCTGAAGCCTGATACGTCGATCGTCTCCGCCGCGATCTGGTGATCCATCCCGGCGCCCGTCTTGCAGAGATCGGTGAAGCCGATCCCGAGCGCGATCAGCGATGCGAACTCGCTTGGCTGATACCGCCGTGGCGTGATGCCGGCCTCATGGATCGCGCGCCAGAAGCGGTTGCCGGGATGGGCGTAGTAGTGTCCGACTTCAGCCGAGCGCGTCGAGGCGGCGGTGCCGACGAAGACGAGGCGGAGGTTGGGGCGGAGCTGGTCGGGGAGGCGGTGGGTCAAACACGGACCATAGATCGTTGGTGTTGCGCGTTGCCCGACTGAGCCCCAAACCGGAAAGCCGCATTTGTCTGCAGCTCAACGCGAAGAATGCGCTATCCTGCGATCTTATTTGGCAAACTTGACGATTTCCAAACAAAGCTGCCGCGCCGCCGGCACCCACTGCAATAGGGAAGTGACTCCCATCGAGACACTTTCGCCATGCGCAATGCGGTTCCTATTGGAAACAATGGACTTTATCTTATCTTCGCCTACGGCATCGATTACGGATCCAATGTGAGACCCCCAGTCTGGGTCGAACCTCGAAAGAGTCTCCTTGATATATCCGGGGGAAGGATTCCTTCCCGTCTTAAGCGACTCGGAAACAAAGGCGCTCAGGCGATCGTCACCAAATCTATCAGCGTAAGACACCGCAGTATCGATCAATGCCTGTTCGATAGCTGCGCACGTCAGAAGACAACCATAACGAACCAACTGCGATTGAATGAAGTCGCCATCGCCTCCGGGAAGGCTGATTGGAGCGCTTTTGGCTTGGGAAATTAGATTGTCGACTTGATCCAAAATGCCATGACTTCTCATCTTACGTCACACTGGCGAAAGCCGATGTTGCAAGCTTGATACGATTCTTAACGCTCTCTTCGTCCGCCGTTGCTCGTTGATAGTTGCGACGAAAAGTTTCGTCTGCAAGAAGTGCAGCGTACGCATTGGCGAATTCGTCTTTGTTACTAACATTGCCATTCTGGAGCCGCTTGGCGCAACCGATCATCATTGCATCAAAGACCGCGGCATTGATGGCCTTCTCCGGACGAAATGCTCGATCTCCTAAAACATCATAGAAGACATCTAGTGTCCTTACAAAAAGAGCTACAAGATCGGCGAAGGATTGGTCGGATATGTCTTTGTTTGCCTCGAGATAGTCATCAAGAAAGACGCGCATCGGTCGCTTATAGCTGTCGACGGCGTGCAGTAATGCAAAGAACCGAAGGATCAGTTCTTCGTCCTTCAGTCGTGGACTCCTTCTGCCATAAATTCTGCGCCAATTCGGAAGCTCAGCAGCTTCGCCCAACTTTACGACGAAGGTGCCGTGGCTAACGCACGCTCTTATTTCCTGGGGCGAGAGACGAAGGCCGCCGGTGTTAATTCTTTCAAAGACCTCGTAGATGCTGCGATCTTTAGCCTTTGGATGATCTTGACGAAATATCGTCGCATGAATGAGGTAGTTCTCGATTTCGTCTCGATCGTCTTTGTCCAATTTCTGGAATGTCCTCCCTTCCCATGCAGGATCCACATCTACCAGATCGAACGGCGTGACGACTTCAACGTCCTTCCCTCCTTGCTTTCGAGTCTTCGTCTCCCAAGTTCCTGACAGAAATCTGTCCAAAGTAATCAGCCGCTGTTGTCCATCGACGATGAGTTGCTTCTTATCCTTCAGATAGACAAAGATACCAGGCACAGGGAGGCCAAGGAGAATAGATTCGACAAATCGCGATGCTTGGCGTTGGGTCCAGACAAATTTCCGCTGAAATGGCGCAGGGATGAGAATTTCATGTCCAAGTCGTCGTCTAAGATCAAACACGGAAAGGTCGGCGCCATAAGACGTGATCCGAAAGCGTGTTGGTGCTAGCTTTTCGTCTTCCGTCTCGTCGATGACGTTCAGTTCGTCGGAGACCTGCTCAAGTGCTAGCTTGTCTTCAGTAGCTGCTGCTGCATCGGAATGCTCAATTTCGTCGAATAGTGTTTTGGCCATGAAAACTCCCGTTCGAATGAGGTTTGCGAATGCATCGTTCGCCTTGCCGAGTGCCGCAGTTCTGTCCACTGCAAGATGTCAGCTGGCAAGTTGTTCATTCTCGACGACTATGACGTGACAAGAGTAGGCTCTCTCGGACTTTACCGAGAATTGCGTCAAGCATAGCGCGAACCGAAGGTTTGTTACTGGGAAATGTAACGCCAACTTCTCTCGCTATTGAGAGTAGGTCGGCAGAAGGACGGCGAGCAAGATAAGTCTCTGCCTCAGATGTGGCTCCTGAAGAGGCGAGCTGTACAATCTTGTCGAACTCGGCCACCGCTTGATCGGCTGAGAGAGTGCTTTCCCTCTGCGCTGACCGTGCTTGCCGCTGCTCCTTAATCTTCTTGGCCGCAGCTGGAAACGCGGCCTTTATCCGGTTCTCCATCCGGGAAAGCTGGGAACTAATGGTCTTAAGTGTCCTCTTAAGCTCCCCGCATTCCTCCAAGAGCTTTTCAATCTCTTCGTCAGAACTCCGAAATGGTGCTTCATTTGTCACTTAATCACCCCCAAACACGCACTCCAGAGCGTCTGAAAATCGGCGACTAAATCCGCCGGTACGCCGCCGCCGGTAATGGCTCGCTTAATGCCTACTCTCTCACGTACCCATGCATCATCGAAGAATTTTGCACGGATGCCGTGATCTTTAGTCGCGCGGTCGCAGATCTGCTGAATTTGCCGCATGTAGAATGTAGTTTCTTTTGTTGGTGAGTTGGCCCACGTCTTAGTCTTGTTCATGAAGACCGCGATCTGCGGAGTTGGGTGGGGTTCTATTCGCATCTTAAGCGAATTCAACAACAAGCTGACGCCCCTTGATGCAAAGAAGTCTGGGTTGACCGGGATGAGGACCAAATCGCAGCATGACAGTACGCTGTACGAAAGGAGCGTGAATGAAGGCGGGCAATCGAACAGAACATAGTCATAGTCGGTGACTTTGCTTGAGTGATGAATTTTGCCGAGTAGCCTGCGCATAAAGTCCTTCATCTGGTCCCGATCAAAAACTTCCAGTTCGAGCCAATAGAGGTCCTCTACCGAGGGAACGAAGTGAAGACCCTTCGTAATCTGATAGATAAAGTCGTACGCTATCGGAAAATCGAAGTGAGCTCCTGGCTTCGTGTATTGATCAATCGCATCAAAGATTGTCCGACGGTCAGAGACGCTTTTGTCGTACCAGCTGCCAAATGCTGCATGCAGTGAGCCGCTGTCCTCGTTAAGGCCAACAGCCTGTGTAAGTGACATTTGCGCATCGAGGTCGAACATGAGAACGCTTGCATTGGAGTAAGTGGCAAGCGTATCGGCGAGACACCAGGTAACCGTTGTTTTCCCCACGCCGCCTTTAAAATTGATAGTCGCAATTGTCTTAGGGCTCTTATTGCCTGCCATGACCTTCCCCCTAAATGGCCAAAAATCAAATGAGGTTAGCTTGGCTGAAAATAAATCGGTCGGCAACTAAAAGTTGCCGGCCGATGGTCTAAGCGCTCTATCTTTAGGCTTCTAGGTGAAAACGGGCTTGCCCCCTCACAACACCCGATTGCTCTCCTTCACCTTCTCCGCATCCAGATAAACGCTGCTCCCCATCTCCTTGAACTTCGCGCTCATCTTGGCCATGCCGTCCTCGGCGGTGCCGGCCAGCGACATGCCCACGCTGTTCGGATCGTTCAGCGTCGCCGCGTAGTCCCGCACGTCCTGCGTGATCTTCATCGAGCAGAATTTTGGGCCGCACATCGAGCAGAAATGGGCGACCTTGTGGGCTTCCTTGGGCAGGGTCTCGTCGTGGAAGTTCTTGGCCGTGTCAGGGTCGAGGCCGAGGTTGAACTGGTCGCTCCAGCGGAAGTCGAACCTCGCGCGGGAGAGGGCGTCGTCGCGCAGTTGGGCTGCGGGGTGGCCCTTGGCGAGATCGGACGCGTGGGCGGCGATCTTGTAGGTGATGACGCCGACCTTGACGTCGTTGCGATCGGGCAGGCCGAGATGCTCTTTCGGCGTGACGTAGCAGAGCATGGCGCAGCCGAACCAGCCGATCATGGCGGCGCCGATACCCGAGGTGATGTGGTCGTAGCCCGGCGCGATATCGGTGGTCAGAGGTCCAAGCGTGTAGAACGGCGCTTCGCCGCACTCCTTGAGCTGCTTGTCCATGTTGATCTTGATCTTGTGCATCGGCACGTGGCCGGGGCCTTCGATCATGACCTGGCAGCCCTTGTCCCACGCAATCTTGGTGAGCTCGCCGAGCGTCTCCAGCTCCGCGAACTGCGCGCGGTCGTTGGCGTCCGCGATCGAGCCGGGGCGCAGGCCGTCGCCGAGCGAGAACGAGACGTCATACTTGCGCATGAGGTCGCAGATCTCGTCGAAATGCGTATAGAGGAAGCTCTCCTTGTGATGCGCCAGGCACCACTTCGCCATGATCGAGCCGCCTCTGGAGACGATGCCGGTGACGCGGTTGGCGGTGAGATGGATGTATTGCAGGCGGACGCCGGCGTGGATGGTGAAATAGTCGACGCCCTGCTCGCACTGCTCGATCAGCGTGTCCTTGTAGAGCTCCCAGGTGAGCGCCACCGGATCGCCGTTGCACTTCTCCAGCGCCTGATAAATGGGGACGGTGCCGATCGGCACCGGCGAGTTGCGCAGGATCCATTCGCGGGTGGTGTGGATGTTGCGGCCGGTCGAGAGGTCCATCACGGTGTCGGCGCCCCAGCGGATCGCCCACACCATCTTCTCGACCTCTTCCTCGACGGACGAGGTCACGGCCGAGTTGCCGATATTGGCGTTGATCTTGGTCAGGAAGTTGCGGCCGATGATCATCGGCTCGAGTTCACTGTGGTTGATGTTGGAGGGGATGATGGCGCGGCCGCGCGCGATCTCGTCGCGAACGAACTCCGGGGTGATGAAGGCGGGCACGGCGGCGCCGAAGCTCTCGCCGTCGGCGAGGGCTGCTTCCGCGCGCTCGAGCTGCTGCTTGCGGCCGAGGTTCTCGCGGGCGGCGACGTAGATCATCTCCTTGGTGATGATGCCGGCGCGGGCGAATTCGAGCTGGGTGATCTTGTGACCGTCGAGGCCGCGTAGCGGCTGGTGATAGGCGCTGAAGGCGCGCGCGGCGTTGTCGGTGGAGACGCTGCCGTTGTCCTCCGGCTTGATCTGCCGGCCGTGATATTCCTCGACGCCGCCGCGCTCCAGCACCCATTGCTTGCGATTGCGGGCAAGGCCGGCGTTGACGTCGATGGTCACGGACGGATCGGTGTAAGGGCCCGAGGTGTCGTAGACCGGCAGGTTCGGCTCGCCCGCGCCTTCGGACAGGATGATCTCGCGCAGCGGCACGCGCAGGTCGGGCGCAGCGTCCGGCGAGGCGAAGATTTTTCGCGAGGAGGGAAGGGGGCCGGTGGTGACGGCGGGGACGGTTTTCTCGGGATTGGAGCGGATGTTCATGGGATCCTCCGGTTTAATTCTGTTGTGAGATATTCGATCTCGTCATCCTGAGGTGCTCGCGGAACGCGAGCCTCGAAGGATGAAAGAGCCGGGCCGTCGCCCTTCGAGGGCCGCTGAAGAAGCGGCCACCTCAGGGTGACGGGTCGAATAGGGGCGGACCTGCATCATGCATCCTCCGCTGATTGGCCGAGCCATTGCCGCACGCGCGCATCGGGATCGGCGTTCTGCGTCACATCGCTCACCACTGCGATCGAGTCCGCGCCCGCCGCAAATATCTCCGCGGCGTGCTCGAACTTGATGCCGCCGATCGCGACCAGCGGGATGTTGCCGATGCGCTTCTTCCATTCGGTGATCTTCGGAATGCCCTGCGGCTCGAAGCGCATCGATTTAAGTGTGGTGAAGAAGATCGGGCCGAGCGCGACATAGTCGGGCTTGGCCTCGAGCGCGGTTTCAAGCTCGGCATCGTCATGGGTGGAGATGCCGAGCGAAAGGCCGGCCTCGCGGATGGCCTTGAGGTCGGCTTCCGCCAGATCCTCCTGGCCGAGATGCAGATATTTCGCGCCGGCGACGACGGCGGCGCGCCAATAGTCGTTCACGACCAGCTTGGCTTGCGTATCCTTGGTGATGGCCAGCGCGTCGGTGACGATCTGCAGCGCGTCGGCGTCGTTGAGCTCCTTGGCGCGCAGCTGGATGGTGCCGACGCCGAGCTTTGTCAGTCGCTCGACCCATTTGAGGTTGTCGACGACGGGATAAAATCGATCAGGATACGGCATGCCAGAACGGAGTCCCAACGACAGGGGTGGAGGGGGAGGCGAAGTCGCGGGCGTTCATCAGCCCGGCTTCATAAGCGGTGCGGCCGGCATCACAGCCGAGGCGGAAGGCGTTTGCCATCGCGACGGGATCGGCGGCTTTGGCGATCGCGGTGTTGAGCAGCACGGCGTCATAGCCGAGCTCCAGCGCCTGCGCGGCGTGGCTGGGAGCGCCGAGGCCGGCGTCGACCACCAGCGTGATGTCGGGCAGGCGCTCGCGCAGCAGCCTCAAGGCATCGCGATTGGTGATGCCCTTCGCGCTGCCGATCGGAGCTGCCCACGGCATCACCACCTTGCAGCCGGCATCGACCAGGCGGTTGGCGACCGAGAGATCCTCGGTGCAATAGGGGAACACTTCAAAGCCGTCCTTGATCAGGATGGTGGCAGCTTCGACGAGGCCGACGACATCGGGCTGCAGCGTGTCGTTGTCGGCGATCACCTCGAGCTTGATCCAGCTCGTCCCGAACAATTCGCGCGCGAGCTTTGCCGTGGTCACGGCCTCGCGCACGCTGCGGCATCCCGCGGTGTTCGGCAGCACGGTGACGTCGAGCTCGCGGATCAGCTTCCAGAACGCGTCCCCGGTCTTGCCGCCGGCGGATTCGCGCCGCAGCGACACCGTGACGATGTTCGAGCCGGAGGCGCGGATCGCTTCCTGCATGATCGCAGGCGAGGGATAGAGCGCGCTGCCGATCAGCAGGCGGGAGGCGAAGGATTTGCCGTAGAAGGTCACCATGGCTTCAATTTCCTTGCGGGCGACTTGCACAGACCGTCATCCTGAGGTGCGCGCACTTGCGCGTCTCGAAGGATGACAGCGCCGCTTGCGGCCATCCTTCGAGGCGAGCCGAAGACGGCTCGCACCTCAGGATGACGGCGTCGTTTGTGGCGACAGGCATCACCTCACCCTCCCTGCCGCGGCGTGATGATCTCGATCTCGTCGCCGGCCTTCAGTGCCGTCTCGGCCCAGCGGCTCTTCGGCACGACGTCGTAGTTCAGCGCGATCGCGAAATGGGTGCCCTCGTAGTCGAGCTCCGAGAGCAGCGCATCGACGCTTCCCGAAGTCACCTCGCGCTGCTCGCCGTTGACGATCACAAGCATCGCATCACCTCGTTGTCGATCTGGCCGCGCTCGACATAGGCGAGCGTCAGCTCGGCGAGCGCCGGCGCGATCAGGAAGCCGTGGCGGTAGAGTCCGTTGACGGAGATCGTCTTGCCGCGAATGCCGATGCGCGGCAGATTGTCGGGATAGGCGGGACGCAGCCCCGAGCCGAATTCGACGATGCGGGCCTCGCCGAAGGCGGGGTGCACGGCGTAGGCCGCGCCCAAAAGCTCCAGCGCGGAGCGGACGCTGACGCCGGTGTCCTCGGCCTCGATCGAGGTCGCGCCCAGCATGAACAGATTGTCCTCGCGCGGGATCACGTAAAGCGGCCAGCGCGGATGCATCAGCCGCACCGGGCGCGCAAGCTGCACCTCGTCTGTCTCGATCAGGATCATCTCGCCCTTGACGCCGCGAAGCTCGCTCTGCTCGTCGCGGGCGCCAAGGCCGCGGCAGTCGATCACGATGCCGTCGAGATCCCCGGCTGCGACGTCGCTGGAGAATTTGATGGTGCCGCCGGCGGCGCGGATGCGATCGTGCAACTGCGGCAGCACGCGGCGCGGCTCGACATGGCCCTCGGCCGGGAAGAACAGCGCGTCGCGGAAGCGGCCCTCCAGCGAGGGTTCGAGCGCGGCGAGGCCTGAGGCATCGAGCCGGCGGTGGTCCTCGGTCATGCGCGCAAAACGCTCGAAATCGTTGCGTTCGCGCGGATGTGCGACGACCAGCGAGCCGTTGAAGGGCGTGTCGGGCAGCTCGCGCCGCCAGAGGTCGAGCGAGCGCAGCCCGAGGCGGCTGATGATGGGTTCGGCGACCTCGGCCTCGCAATAGGGCGCGAGCATGCCGCCGGCCCAATGGCTGGTGGCGTCCGTCATCGCCTCGTCACCGCGCTCGTGCAAGGTCACGGCATGGCCGGCCTGCGCGAACAGCAGGGCTTGCCAGGCTCCGGCGATGCCTGCGCCGATGATGGATACCGGTGAGTCCGGTCGCTTGGTCGTTTGCAACATCCCTGTCCCTTCGCCGGCATGACCCGGATCAGGTTCAAAGGGTCACCGCGGTCCTGGGCGTTATTGCCCATTTAGCGGTATCTCAGCTCCTCCTCGGAGCACCCCTCGGAACGGCTCTAATGTATGCCACGGAGGCGGGGTGGTCAACGCGTGTTGCGGGAACCCTCATGCCCCGGACGCAGCGCATCACGCAGTGCTGCGCTGCTGAGCCGGGGCCCATGCTGATGCAGGGATGCTGGGTCCCGGCGCTGCGCAGCAACGCTACGCGCTGCAGCGCGTCCGGGACACGAGCGGCTATTGCGAGGCTTGCGCCCGCGCATTGCGGACACGCTGGGCCAGCTTCCTGTGCGGAGTGGCGCCGAACATCGGCTGCGGGTTGCCGTTGGGCTCGAGCCAGGGTTGGCCCATATTGCCCATATTGGTATCGCCCATATTGGCGATTTGCACGGCCTGCTGCCGCTGGCGTTTGGCGGCGTAGTAATAGCCGCCGGCGAAATAACGCACGGCCCGGGCATGGTCGCCGTTGGCGGCGCGATAGGCGCCGGCGAGGTATTTCACGGCATACGTGAGGTTGGTGTTGGGATCGCGCAGGCCGGCGGCGTCGCCGGTGTAGCCGACCCCGCGGGCGGTCGCGAGCTTGATCTGCATCAGCCCGATGGTGCCGCCGCGGCCGACGAGGTGCGGCTGGTAGCGGCTCTCGCGCATGATCACGCGATGCACCAGCGCTTCCGGCACGCCGTTGGCGCGGGCATGGGCCGCGACCATCTCGGCATATTCGGCTTCGCCCGCGACTGCAGCCTGCGGCAATGTCAATCCGGCCGCGAGCAGCGCGGCAATGCATAAAATTTTCATCAGATATCCCTGAGGTCCCCTAGGTGACCTGCGCCCAGCCGCCGTTAGGCCTTCCGAACGCGGCGATGATGTGACCAAACGCCGCCATCGCCCGATTTTGCGGTGCCGAGCCGCGGTTACGACTCAAAGCTGGCGCAAGAGAGCTTCGGGGACGGACGATCCCCGCTCGCGGCAGCACGCCTGTCTATTCGCGCGTGCCAGCGAAAGCGAGTAAGAAGACGCTGCAAATCGGGAGAGGTGCCATGACAAAATCAAACATGGCCAGGCTGTATGCCGGCGACATCCCCAGACAGAACCCCTGTGCCCAATGTGGCGCGCCGATCCCGCAGCCTGACTGGATCGAGCCGGGCGAGGGACGCGTCTCCTATCTCTGGAATTGCCACGCCTGCAATTATCGCTTCGAGGCGATGGCCATCTTCGACGAGACCGCGATCGAGCACCCGCCGCTCGCGGCGTGAGTTAGGCGGCGAGCCGCGGCTGCTGCCAAAGCGGCAATTGCATTCGTACGATTAGTCCATGTGGGTTGCGGTCGTGCAGCGACAGCTCGCCGCCATGGGCGAGCGCGATGGCGCGCGCGATCGACAGGCCGAGCCCGAAGCCGGTGGATTCGTCCATGGTGCGCGCATCGTCGCCGCGCACGAACGGCTCCAGCATCTCCTGCTTTCGCGCATCAGAAATGCCGGGGCCGTCGTCCTCGACGTCGATGACGAGCGTGGTACCCGAGATGTCGAGGCGGATCGTCACCTCGGCGCCGAAGCGCACGGCGTTCTCGACCAGGTTGGTGACACCGCGATGCAGATCGTCGGGCCGCGCGGCGGCGGTCGCGGACGCCGGCCCGTCGTAATGCACGACATGGCCCATGTCGCCGAACTGGTCGGCGACGAGCTGGAGCGTGCTGGCGATGTCGACCAGCGTAACCGCCTCGACCTTGCGGTCGTTGCGCAACAGCGACAGCACCGATTCCAGCATCGCGCGCATCTGATCGAGGTCCATCAGCATGCGCTTGCGGTTGCCCTCGTCCTCGATGAATTCGGCGCGCAGGCGCAGCCGCGTGATTGGCGTGCGCAGATCGTGGCTGATCGCGGCCAGCATCCGGGTGCGATCCGACATCAGCCGGGCGATCCGCTCATGCATGCGGTTGAGCGCGCGCGCTACCGAGCGGATCTCCTCCGGGCCGCGCTCCGGCAGCGGCTCCGCCTCGCCGTCGACGCTGAAATTCTCGGCGGCGTTGGCGAATGACGATAGCGGTGCTGCCAGCGCGCGCACCGCCCACAGGCCGAGCACGCTGACGCAGATGAAGGCGGTCATCAGCGCCGTCAGCCAGGGGCCGCCCCAGAACCACGGGCGCGGGTCGCCCTCGACATGTCCGGCGATCACGGTGCCGTCGGGCAACTCGACGCCGACGCGGGATGCTGTGCCGCCCAAGGTCAGCTGGACCGCCCTGTAGCCGCGTCCGAGATGACGGCGCATCCCGCGCAGATGCTGATTGTCGCTCTCTGCGACGCTTGCGGCGCCGGGGGCGAGCATTTCGATGCCGAGCTTGGGGAAGGCGCGCGCGAGATCGGCGACGAGGCGCGGACGCTCGCCGGCCTCGGCCGAGCCGAGCAGCAGCGCGGCATCGGTCAGCTGATGGGCGCCGTCCGGCGGCGTGTCGGGGCGGTCGGGCCGGCTGATCAGGAAGGCGGTGGTGACGACGAGATGGAGCGCGACGGTCGAAGCCAGCACCAGCGCGGCGATCTGCCCGCCGATCCCCTTGAGGTGGAAGAATCCGAACGGCTTCATCGTTGGCGTCCCCTTCAACTGCTCAGGGGCGCCGCAACCGCTTCAATGCTCGCTGCTTGAGTGCCTTGAGGACTCGCCACCTGCGTTCGCGGCGTGAACAGATAGCCGCCGGAGCGCACCGTCTTGATGAGCGTGGGATCGGTTGGATTGGGCTCGATCTTGCGGCGGATGCGGCTGACCAGAACGTCGATGGAGCGTTCGAACGAACCGGTGCTGCGCCCTTGCGTGAGGTCGAGCAGGCTGTCGCGTGACAGCACGCGGCCGGGCCGTTCGCAGAACGTGCGCAGGAGATCGAACTCGGCGCTGGTCACCGCGACGCGCGCGCCTTCGGGATTGCGCAATTCGCGCAGGCGCAGGTCGATGTGCCAGCCCTCGAAGGTGAGCGTGGAGGCGCCTTCGATCGAGCTCGCCGCCTGGGCCGCGGCCTGGCGGCGCAGCACCGCGTTGATGCGGGCGAGCAGCTCGCGCGGGTTGAACGGTTTCGGCAGATAGTCGTCGGCGCCCATCTCCAGGCCGACGATGCGGTCGACGTCCTCGCCGCGCGCGGTCAGCATGATGATCGGCGTCTGCGCCTCGGCACGCACCTTGCGGCACAGGCTGAGGCCGTCCTCGCCCGGCAGCATGACATCGAGGATGATGAGGTCGACGCGGTGATCGGCCATGGCGCGCGACATCTCGCGGCCGTCGCTCACGGCGGTGACGTTGCAGGCGTTGTTGCGCAGGTACTTCGCAATCAACGTCCGGGTTTCGCGGTCGTCTTCGACGACCAGGATGTTGGGATTGGGAACGGCCATGCGCTTTGTTTGTCCAGGATTCGGGCCAAATGGCGAAGATTTTTGTTTCGGATTGTTTCTGTCGGGCTTCCCGCAACAGGCGGCAATCGCGCCGTCGCGAAGCGGCAAGGTCTCGTTAAGGCCGTTAACCATAGCGTGGCGTGGTCCGCGACGAAACCCCGCAAAATCCACGGAGCCATCATGACCTCGATTTCGGCGGCCTCCGCCAACAACCACCCCTCGCCGCTGCAGCGGCTGCAGCAGGAATTGCAATCGGAAGTGTCCGCCGGCACGATCTCGTCGTCGGACCAGTCAGCGCTCTCGACGGCGCTGACCGACATCGACACGGCACTCCAGCAGAGCCGCTCGAGCGACCAGTCGAGCGGCACGCGTCCCTCCAAGGAGGACATGAAGTCGAAGATCGACGACCTCATTTCGAACGAGGTGTCGAACGGCACGCTGACGTCGGATCAGGCCGAAGCGCTCAAGGGCGTGTTTCAGTCCGCCTTCGCGGGCGGTCCGGGCGGGCCGGGTGGCGCCGGCGGTGCAGGCGGACCTCCGCCCGGTCCGCCGCCGGACGACAGCGCTTCGGATTCGGCGTCGTCTGCGGACTCGACCAGCAGCACGTCGACCGATGCCTCCACGGCCGAGATTCTCCAGCAGTTCCTGCAGGCGCTGCAGCAGTCGCAATCATCGAGCTCGTCCTACGGCGCCAACGGCAGTTCGTCCGGCAATTCCGACCTCTCCGCGCTTCTGATCGACTACAAGAGCTGACCCTGAGCGACGCGGGTCGGCGCGAGTCCTCGCCACGATCGTGCTTCACCCAGGGCGCATGATCGTCGGCGGGGAACCGTGCGCCGCAAAATGTTCCTGGGTGACGCAGGAACAGTCCCTGCGAGGTTTCCGCGCTCGCGCATAGCGCGACGAAATTGCGGCGCGCACGGAACTGCGTGTGATCAGCGCTGTTTTCTCCACACGAGTTTTTTCTGTGAAGGAGAGGACAACATGCTGACGAAATCCATCGCCGCCGGCCTCGCCGGCACCGCACTGCTTGCGACCGTTGCGTTCGCGCAATCGCCGACCGCCACCACCGACAAGGCGCCGACCGCGGCCACCGCGACGACGGCCACCACGACCGCTTCCGGCGAGTGGCGTACGTCGAAGATGTCGGGCCTGAAGGTCTATAACGAGGCCAACGAGAACATCGGCTCGATCAACGAGCTGCTGATGGACAAGAGCGGCAACGTCAAGATTGCCGTGATCGGCGTCGGCGGCTTCCTCGGCATGGGCGAGCATCTGGTCGCCGTGCCCTATGAGAAATTGAAGTTCGTCAACGAGGCCGTCGCCTATACCGGCACCGGCACGAATCCGGGCGCCAAGCCCGCCGCATCGACCACGACAGGCGCTGCGACCGGCACCGACAGGCCGGCTGCGACCACGACGTCGTCCACCTCGAAGTGGTATCCGGACCACGCCGTGTTCAATGCCAGCAAGGACGAGCTGAAGAACATGCCGGAGTTCAAGTACGCGGAGTAATGCAGCCCGCGTAACTGCCTAAACGAAGCGCGCCTGGTTTTCGCCGGGCGCGCTGTCGTGTCTTTCTCTTACCTCGTCCCGCTAGAGAGGCGGCGAGGGAGACGGCTCTCAGTGCGTCACCAGCGGGCAGCCGCCCTTGTCGAGCGGACGGAAGGCCTCGTCGCCGGGCACGGTGGCGATCAGCTTGTAGAGGTCCCACTCGCCCTTGGATTCCTCGGGCTTCTTGACCTCGAACAGATACATGTCGTGGACCATGCGGCCATCGATGCGGATCTTGCCGCCTCTGGCGAAGAAGTCGTTGACCGGCGTCTTGCGCATCTGCTCCATCACCTTCGGCGCCTCGTCGCTCTTGATGGCGTCGATCGCCTTCAGATAGTGCATGGTCGCCGAGTAGAGCCCGGCCTGGATCATGGTCGGCATGTGGCCGACCTTCTCGTTGAAGCGCTTGGAGAAGGCGCGGGTCTCCTCGTTCATGTCCCAGTAGAAGGCGTCGGTGACGATCAGGCCTTGGGTTGCCTTGATGCCGAGCGAATGCGTGTCGGTGATCTCCTGCAGAAGCGCGATCATCTTCTGGCCGCCCTGGGTCAGGCCGAACTCGGACGCCTGCTTCAACGCGTTGGTGGTGTCGCCGCCGGCATTGGCCAGCGCGACCACCTTGGCCTTGGAGGCCTGGGCCTGGAGCAGGAACGAGGAGAAATCCGACGAGTTGAGCGGATGGCGGACTTCGCCGAGCACCTTGCCGCCGCTCTCCTTGACGACGTTGGCGGCGTCGCGCTGCAGCGCCATGCCGAAGGCGTAGTCGGCGGTGACGAAGAACCAGCTATCCTCGCCGCGCTTGACCATCGCCTTGCCGGCGACGTTCGACAGCGCATAGGTGTCGTAGGTCCAGTGCACGGTGTTGGGCGAGCAGGCGGTGCCGGTGATGTCGGACGAGCCGCCGCCGGAATTGATGTTGATCCTGTTCTTCTCGCGCGTCAGCGCCGAGACCGGCAGCGCCACCGATGACGTCGGCACGTCGAAGATCGCGTCGACCTTGTCGTTGTCGTACCAGTTTCGGGCGATGTTGACGCCGACGTCGGGCCTGTTCTGGTGGTCGGCGGCGACCACCTGCACGGGCTTGCCCGCGACCTTCGCGCCGTAATCGGCGACCGCCATCTCGACGGCGGCGAGCGAGCCCTTGCCGGTCGCGTCCGCATAGAGGCTGGACATGTCCGTGAGCACGCCGATCTTGACGACATCGTCGGAAATCTGCGCCTGCGCCGCGCCGGACGTAGCGGCGAGGGCGAAACCGGCCGCGACGGCGGCGATGAGTTTTTGCATGGTTGTTCTTCTCCCTGTGTTGTTGTTTGGGCTTTGTTGCGGGGACTGTTCTAGCGACAATCGACCGCGGCAGCTAAGCGATGCGCGCCATAGCGGAATGCAAAAAGAGAAGGGGCGGGCGTGTTCCCTTCGCCTCTCCCCGCAGCTGATGAGGCTCAGCAGGATCAGCGAGCTCAGGATCGTAGGGTGGGCAAAGGCGCATTTGCGCCGTGCCCACCATCTCAGCATGATCGAGGGACATGTGGGCACGCTTCCGCCTTCGCTCTTCGAGCTACGGCGGACAAGTCGCTTTGCCCACCCAACGATACTGCCGTCGTCCTTGCGAAGACTTCCCCTCACCCTGCAATCGTGGAGAAGGAAGAGCGCTCAGCCGCCGGCCTTGAGCCGTTCATTGCGGCGGCGCAGGCCTTCGAGGGTGGCGAGGAGGATCACCGAGACCGCCGTCAGGATCACCGCCGCTGCTGTAATCGTCGGGCTGATGTTCTCGCGGATGCCGCTGAACATTTCGCGCGGCAGGGTGCGCTGCTCGGGACCTGCCATGAACAGCACGATCACGACCTCGTCGAAGCTGGTCGCGAAGGCGAACAATGCGCCCGAGGCGAGGCCGGGCAGGATCAGCGGCAGGATCACGCGGCGAAACGCTTGAAGCGGCGAGGCGCCGAGCGAGGCGGCGGCGCGCGAAAGATTGGTGTCGAAGCTCTGCAGCGTCGCGCCGACCGTGATCACCACGAAGGGCGTCGCCAGCGCGGTGTGGGCCAGGATCAAGCCGAGATAGCTGCCGGTCAGCCCGATCGGCGCGAAGAAGAAATACAGGCCGACCGCGGTGATGACGCCGGGCACGACGACCGGTGACAGCACGAAGGCCAGCACGAGCGGCTTGAACCTACTCTTCCACTGCGCCAGGCCGAGCGCCGCGAGCGTGCCGAGCACCATGGACAGCAGCGTCGAGGCGACGCCAATGATCATGCTGTTCTTCAGCGAATTCATCCAGCGCGGCGAGCTGATGAAGTCGTCGTACCAGCGCAACGACAGGCCCGGAAGCGGATAGGTCAGGTACGAGCCCGAACTGAAGGACAGCGGCATGATCGCCAGGATCGGCGCGATCAGGAAGATGAACACCAGCGCGGAGACAATGATGGTTGCGGTCCACGCAATGCGCTGGCTCGGCGTGCGGAGGGAAGCATTGTCGCTCAATTCTTCATGCCTCCCGTGACCTGCTGGCCCTGCACGAGCTTGCCGTAGACCAGTGCCAGCAGAATGGTGGCGAGCAGCAGCACCGCACCGAGCGCCGAAGCAAGACCCCAATTGGCTGTTTCGGTGGTGTAGAGCGCGATGAAGTAGCTGATCATCTGATCGGCGGCGCCGCCGACGAGCGCAGGTGTGATGTAGTAGCCGAGCGCGAGGATGAAGACGAGCAGGCTTCCTGCGCCGATGCCGGGCAGCGTCTGCGGCAGGTAGATCCTCAAGAAAGCGGTGAACGGTGGCGCGCCGAGCGAGGCGGCGGCACGCATGTAAGCAGGTGAGATCGCCTTCATGCTGCTGTAAAGCGGCAGGATCATGAAGGGCAGGAGCACGTGGGTCATCGCCACGCAGACGCCGAAGCGGTTGTAGATCAGGCGTAACGGCTCGTCGATGATGCCGAGCCAGTGCAGGCTGTCGTTCACGACGCCCTTGCTTTGCAACAGCACGATCCAGGCGCAGGTGCGAACCAGGAGCGACGTCCAGAACGGCAGCAGCACGAAGATCATCAGCAGGTTCGATCTTCCCGGCGGCAGTGTCGCCAGGAGGTAGGCGACCGGGAAGCCGAGGATCAGGCAGAGCGCGGTGACGCTGAGGCTGATGATGAAGGTGCGGGTGAACAGGCTGCGGTAGATGGCTTGGTCCGGCGGGGCCGCGACGATCGCGCCGTCGACGTTCCTGACAAGGTCGAGCGCCGCCAGCAGGTAGAAGCCCGTGATGGGGCCGCTGGCATCCCTGATCGTCGTCCAGGTGGCGCGTTCGCGCCAGGCCGCATTGATCTTGCCCAGCGTCTCCTTGGCCGCGCCGGGCTCCGGCATCGTCTTCAGATTGCGTGCCGTGCTGGTCAGGATCGTGCGAAAACCGTTGAGTGCGTAATTCAGCCGCTTCGCCGCAATCGCGATGGTGCCAGAGGCGCGCGCCGCCACGATGTCGCTTGCCAGCGCAGCGTACGCCTTTTCGTCCGGCAGGTCCTTGCCGTCCCAATCGGCGAGAGCCGCGACGGTTTGAGGCAGAACCTGACGCACCTCCCTGTCATCGACCGCGCGCCACAGCATGCCGGCGATCGGGCCTGCGAAGGTGAAGAGCAGAAAGACGAGAAGCGGCAGGACCAGCGCCAATGCCTTGACCTGGCGTGTCCGCTCCGCGCGCCTCAATCGGCGCTTGAGCGGCACCTCGGTCGACGCATTGCCGCCGGTCAAGAGCGCATCCGTCATGGGGCGAGCCTTGCGGCGCGCGTTATTTCGCGGCCCATTTATTGAAGCGCTCGGTCAGGCGGTCGATGTTCTCGAGCCAGAAGCCGACGTTGATCTCGACCGCGTTCTTGATGTTGTCAGGCGCCGTCGGCAGGTCCTTCAGAACGGCGGGCTGCAGCTTGCCGGCGGCGTCCTTGTTCGAGGTGCCGTAGGCAATGTTCTCGGAAAGCTTGGACTGGTTCTCCGCCTTGCCGACGAAATCCAGGAATTTGTAGGCCGCGTCCTTGTTCGGGCTGCCCTTCAGGATCACCCAGCTGTCGAGGGTGAACAGCGCGCCGTCCCAGACCATGCCGAAGTTCTTCTTCTCGTTCTTGTTCGCGGTATCGATGCGGCCATTGTAGACCGAGGTCATCGCGACTTCGCCGGAGGCGAGCAGCTGCGGCGGCTGGGCGCCGGCCTTCCACCAGACGAGGTCGCTCTTGATGGTGTCGAGCTTCTTGAACGCGCGGTCGACGCCCTCGTCGGTCGCCAGCACCTTGTAGACGTCCTTCGGCGCGACGCCGTCGGCCATCAGCGCGATCTCCAGCGTGGTCTTCGGGCCCTGACGCAGGGCGCGCTTGCCGGGAATCTTCTTGGTGTCGAAGAAGTCGGCCCAGCCCTTCGGAGCCTCCTTCAGCTTGTCCTTGTCGTAGCCGAGCACAAAGTCATAGAGGATGGCGCCGACGCCGCAGGGATTGACGGATGGCGGGATATAGGCGGCCTCGCCGCCGATCTTGGAATAGTCCATCTTCTCGAACAGACCTTCCTCGCAGCCGACCGCCAGCTCGTCGCTCTCGACCTGGACGACATCCCAGGTGGCGGCGCCGCCCTGCACCTTGGCGCGCAGCACGCCGACGCCGCCGTCCCAGGACTCGTCATTCATGGCAATTCCGGCCGCCTTCTTGAACGGCTCGAAATAGACCTTCTTCTGGGCATCCTGATACGCGCCGCCCCACGACACGACGGTGAGATCACGCGCCTGCCCGACCGTGGCCAGCGCGGCGCTGGCGGTGAAGGCCGCGGCGAAACCCAGAGCAATCTTGCCAATCTTGCGCTTCAGCATGGTCATTGTTCCTTCTTCATATGCGTTGCATTGAGTTCGATCGCTGGATCAGACGGGATCGAGGGCGAGGCAGTCCTCGGGGCGAAAGGTGACGAACACGTTTGCACCATGTGTCAGGCTGTCATGCGCGCCGGGCTGAAGCTTGACCATGAACTCGGCATTCCCCGAGACATCGAGCACGGCCAGCGCGTGGTCGCCGAGATAGATGGTGTTCTGCACCTTGGCCGGCAGCCGGTTCGGTCCGTCACTGGAGCTGCCGTCCGGAATAATAGTGATCCGCTCCGGCCGCACCGACAGCGAGGTCGATGCGCCCGCGCCTGATATGTTGATCGCCCGCGCGGTGACAGTGCCGCCGGCAGCCAGCGCGACGCGGCAATAATCCTTGTCGACCGTCTCGACGGTGCCGGCCAGCACATTGTTCTCGCCGATGAAATGGGCGACGAAGCTGTTCACCGGGTGCTCGTACAGCGCGTCGGGCTTGTCGATCTGCTGCACGATGCCGTCATTGAACACGGCGATGCGGTCCGACATGGTGAGCGCTTCACTCTGGTCATGGGTGACGTAAACGACGGTGATGCCCATCGTCTCGTGCAGTTGCTTGATCTCCAACTGCATCTGCTCCCGCAGGCGCTTGTCCAGCGCCCCTAGCGGCTCGTCCATCAGCACGAGTTGCGGATTGAAGACCAGCGCGCGGGCCAATGCCACGCGCTGCTGCTGGCCGCCGGACAGCTGTCCGGGCCGACGGTGCGCCAGGGTTTCCATCTTGATCATGCGTAACGCCGACCCGACGCGCTCCTCCACGTCCGCCTTGTTCGTCTTGCGCACGGAGAGCGGGAAGGCGATATTCTCCGCGATCGTCAGGTGTGGAAACAAGGCATAGTTCTGGAACACCATGCCGATGTCGCGTTTGTGCGGCGGCATGTTCTTGATCGGCCGGCCTGAGAGGTAGATCTCGCCATGGGTCGGAACCTCGAAGCCGGCCAGCATCATCAGCGTGGTGGTCTTGCCCGAGCCCGACGGGCCAAGCAACGTGATGAACTCGCCCTTCCTGATGTCGAGGTCGAGGTTCTTCACCACGAGATGCTCGCCATCATAGGTCTTCTGAATGCCGGAGAAGCGCACCAGTGCCGGCGCAGGCGTGACCATGCCGGCTTCCATCTTGTCCCTCGCGTTACCCAATACAGTGCTGTCGGCACCTCATTCGAGGTTGCGAGGAACAGCTTAGCACCCTCCGATCAGAATGCCAGCGGCGCAACCGATCAAGAGGCGCCCAGATACGGCGAGCGAAAGCGAGCTACATCCCCGACAGCTTCGTCACCGACACATTCAGCGTGCCGCCGGCTTCCGCGACCACGCGCAGCGTCTTGGAATCGAAGGCGATGTCGGCCAGCGTCAGGCTGTCGATCTTGGCGTCGACCTTGACACCGTCCTCGCTTTTCTGGAAGTCGGCGATGACGCCAGCGATCTTCTCGCGCGCGTTCGCCGCAATCGGCTTCAGGTCGAGCGTCGCCCTCTGCAGCAACGCCTGCTGCATCTGCGGCACCACCGCGCGCGCCGCGGCACCCAAGAGGCCAAAAGCGGCTTCCGACTCCACCGCGAGCTGGATGTCGGTGAGCCGCAGCGTCTGCTGGGCCTGATCGAGCACCGGCCGGCCCCAGATGTGCACGGTCGCCTCGGCGCCGAGACCGAGCCAGCTCTTCTTTTCCTTGGCGCGGACCAAAAGCGAGATCAGCAGGCGCTCGCCCGACGGGATCACGTTGACGCTCTTGACGGTGACGTCGACCGGGCCGGAGCCGTCCTCGGGATAGGTGTGGCCGACCATCTGCGCGGCGATCAGCTTGTTGATCTCGGTGAAGGGCACGTCGATGGGCACGCCGATGTTCACGCCGGTGCCGGTCGGCGGCACGATCGCGATCTTGTCGGGGAACGGGCAGTTCGGCTTGGTCTGCGCCGACGTCACGCGCGTCTCCGCTTCCAGGCCCATCAGCAGCGTCACGGCCTGCGCGTCCACGCGCGGCTGCGCGGCAATGGCGCGGATCGGCTTCATCTCCAGCCAGAGCGGCGGAAGCGCGGTCGAGCCCGAGCCCTGCAGGGGGATCGAGCGGCAGGCCTTGGCCCATTGCAGCTTCGCATTCTCGCGCAGGCTCGGATCGTTGCGGATGCGTTCGGAGACGATGTTGATCTGCTCGCCGACATTCTTGTCGATCAGCGGCTTAACCTGCGCCGGAACGTTGACCTTGGCGCCGGCGACGTTGAGATTGGTATCGCCGAGATTGACCTGGGCGCCAAGATTGGGCTCGAGATGCCAGTTGGCCGCAAGCTTCGGGCGCGAGGTGACGACCACGTTGCCCTTGATCTCGGCGCTGGCGTTCAAATTCTTGATGTTGACAGCGCCGATCCGTTTCGCTGCGTCACCGCCAAGCACGCTGCCGAGCGCGTCGCCGAGCGCGCCTGTGGCCTTCGCCGACAGCGAGCCCGTCACGTTCAGCTTGCCGCTCAGCGGTGTCGAGATCGTCAGCACGTCCTTGTCGCCGGCAGTCGCCATCGGCCCGCGCACGGCAGTCCAGCCGATATCGGCGTTCTCCAGGATCTGCGAGATCGGGTTGTCGGCCTTTCCTGCGAAATTGCGCGGGGCGGCCTTCTCGGCCTGGTCGCGGATCGCCGACAGCGCGATGGCGACCGGCGCCACCACGATCGAGCTCTTCGCGACCGGCGGCAACGGCGGCAGTTGCGCCACCGGCGGCGCGGAGTTCGTCGCGCGCGGCGACAGCCAGTCCATGGCCTTCAAGCTGATGAAGAATGACGCCGCGAGCACTACGACGGCGATCGTGATGGTCTTCAAGTTGAACGTCAGTCGCATCGATCCCCCAGGCCGCCCCGGCTGGGATTTTACAGGGCAGGCGAGGAGGGCGCTAGAGCGCACCGATGGGGTGGAATTGGGGCGAATGGGTTGACGGCAGCGACCGCATCGCTGCCGTGCATTCAGGCCATCGTCGGGGGCTAGCCGCGCCGGGGACGGCGGACCGCTCTCACATTGCCGTTAGGGCCACCGCCGCAGAAGAAGCGGTCACCGCCGTCGGACTCCAACCCTGACACCATCGTTCCGGCAGGCAGGTCGAGCTGCTCGAGCACCTTGCCTGTGGCGGGATCGATCCGCCTGATATCGCTATCCTCGCCCTCCCAGGTGCCGTGCCAGAGCTCGCCGTCGACCCAGGTCACCCCGGTGACGAAGCGCTTGCTTTCGATGGTGCGAAGGACCTTGCCCGTGTCCGGATCGACCTGATGGATCTTGCGCTCGCGATATTGCCCGACCCACAGCGAGCCCTCGGCCCAGGCCAGGCCGGAATCGCCACCGCCACCCGGCGCCGGGATGCTGGTGAGCACCTTGCCCGAGGCCGCATCGATCTTCTGGATGCGATCCTCGGCGATCTGGAACAGGTGCCGGCCATCGAACGCCGTTCCCGCATGGGCTGCGACATCGAGGGAGCGCGCGACCTTGCCGCTATCAGGATCGACTGCATTCAGCTTGTCGCCGGATGCGAACCAGACATGGCTGCCATCATAGGTGACGCCGTGCACGGCCTCGACGCCCTCAAACGGCCCGTACTCCCTGACGATCTCGGCGGCTGAACGCTTCATGTCTCGCTCCCTGTGATGTGCTCCTACCTTACGTCTTCAGCAGTGGCGTGGGGAGTAACAAGCCTGTCGGGAAACCCGGGACGGGCGGCGTCATCCAGCGCCGCGCCCGTCCATGTCCGAACGACTGCACCTTGTTCGATCGCGCCAGCTCGTCGAGCGCGCGCTGCACGGTGCGCGCACTGGTTCCCAGCGCCAGCGCGAGCGCAGAGCTCGACCACGGCTCGCCATCGGAGAGGAAGGCGAGGACAGCGGCGTGCTTCTCCTCGACGGGCCGCGCCAGCACCATGACCTGCCGCGTCTTGCGCGGGGTCAGCGCAAAGCCTTGCTTCGTGGCGCCGACATCGGCCACAGGCTTGAGCTTGGCGCGGAGGCGGCCGATCTCCACGCGCAAGCGCGCGCGATGCGATTCATCGACGTGCCTTGCGCCGAACGCTCCGGTGATGAGCTTTTCTCGCGAGACGTCCGCGGGCCAGGCCTGCGCCAGGAGGCGGACGAGCGCGAACAGCACTGGGCGAGTCCCGAGCGATAGGATCGTGGCTCGCCTGCGCACCGAATGATGGAACGTGTCCACGACCAGCGCGTCCGAGGTCGCGAGCTCCTCGACCTGCTCCAGCAGCAACGGACATTCGCCGCCATGCGTGATCAGGCGTGCTGCGGGTGTATCGAGCACGCGGTTCGTGCTCTCGACCTCGGCTGTCAGCCCAGGGATGCCCGCCAGGCTCGCTGCGTCGGTCGCCCGGGCAAGCGCCGCGCGCGCGTCTTTGGTTCTGAGCCGCCGTATTGCGATGCCGGCGACCACGAGCTCGCGGACGACCTGCGGGGCAGGCGGAAGCGGAGAGGTGCCGAGCTCGGCGAGGATACGCTCGGCGTCGTCGAGCCGTCCGACGAGAAGAAGACGTCGTGCCTCGATGTGGCCCGCATGCGTGGCATTGGCGACATCGCCGTGCTTTTCGAGCGTCGTCCGTGCCGCCGCGAGCGTCTTCGCCGGCCAGCTCAGGTCGCGCGAGACCAGCGCAATCTCGGCTTCGGCCACCACGCATCTGGCGCGCGCCACCGCCTCGCGCGGACCGAACGCGCGCGCCGCGCTTCGCAGCAGCGTCTTCGCCTTCGCGAGATCGCCGAGCTGCGCCATCGCGATGCCGCGCAGCGCCAGCGACGGCGCATCGTTGCGCAGCGCGACGCGGTTCAGAGCGCCGAGCGGATCGCCGGCCTCGAGCGCGCGCGCGGCGGCGGTGATCAGCGACTCCATGTCAATCCCGCCACACTTGTTACTCCCACCGCGCAACCGCGAGGTGCCAGAATTCGTTGACGGCCGACAAGGTGCGGTGACGGGCGAGCGGTTCCGCGAGACGCGGAGTGATCGCCCAGGCAAAACGTCAAGCAAGGAATTCGGAGAGTCATGATGACATTAGCCCAAAACGAACGGAACAACGGACAGGCAGGCATGCAAACACCGCCGGTGGTGTCGCCGCAGGACTGGGAGGCCGCCCGTCAGCAACTGCTCGTGAAGGAAAAGGCCCATACCCGTGCCCGCGACGCCCTGGCCGCCGAGCGCCGGCGCATGCCGTGGATGGAAGTGAGCAAAACCTATGCGTTCGAGGGGCCCGGCGGCAAGGTCAGCCTGCTCGACCTGTTCCAGGGCCGGCGGCAGCTGATCGTCTACCGTGCCTTCTTCGAGCCCGGCGTGTTCGGCTGGCCCGATCACGCCTGCCGCGGCTGCTCCATGGTGGCGGACCAGGTCGCCCACGTCGCGCACCTCAACGCCCGCGATACCACGCTGGTGTTCGCCTCACGCGCGCCGCAGGCCGACATCATCAGGCTGAAGCAGCGGATGGGCTGGACCATGCCGTGGGTCACCGTTACCGACAGCTTTGACGCCGATTTCGGCGTCGACGAATGGCATGGCACGAACGTGTTCTACCGCGACGGCAACCGCATCTTCCGCACCTATTTCGTCAAGAGCCGCGGCGACGAGCAGATGGGCGGCACCTGGAATTATCTCGACATCACGCCGCTCGGACGGCAGGAGGTCTGGGAGGATTCGCCAAAGGGCTATCCGCAGACGCCGACCTACAAATGGTGGAACTGGCACGACAGCTACACCGAAGGCGCGGCGCCCGACAAAAAATGGGTCGAGATCTCCGACGCCGGCGAGAAGGCCTTTCGCGACGAGGCCGCGAAAGGACGTGACTAGTCCGCTCAACGCAACGGCCGGCGCCGGTCGCGATGGCGTGGTGGCTGCGCGCCATCTCGCCAAGTGGCTGGCCTTGGCGGCGACGCCAACCTTCGCGATCATGGCCGTGCTGACGGCCATGATCGGGGGTGGGCCGGACATGCTGTGCGGCGCCGGGCAGGGATCTGTGCTCGGCGGCATGGTGCCGATGTATCTCTTGATGAGCGCGTTTCACTCGGCGGCGTGGCTGAGGTTGATTGCGGAGCGGCGGATTCGTTAGGGCGTCCCACCTGCCTGCAAATAAGCAACGATCTTCCCCGCTTCCTCCGCCGAGATGCCGCCATAGGGCTGCATCTTGTTGCCGGAAACGACCTCGTCCGGCTTGACCATGAAGCGCGCGAGCTTGTCCTGGTCCCAGACGAAACCGGCATCCTTCATCGCAGAGGAATAATTATAGTCCGGGAGCGCGCCGGCCTTGCGTCCCAGAATCTTGTTGAGGTTGGGGCCGAGACGGTTGTCGCCTTCCTTCACGGAATGGCAGGTGCGGCAGGAATTGTTGAAGGCTTGGTGGGCTGCCTCGTTGCCCGCAGGCTGCTGCGCGAGCGAGGGGGTCGAGAGAAGCAGTGTCACTGCTCCGGCGGCCGCAATCGTGCGCAGCGATGAACTTCGTGACGTCTGCAGGCGTGATTGCATTTGCGCCTCCATCGGGGACCCGCGCCGCAGCAAGCGCGCGCCGGAATGTCGAGGGCAAACGAAAGCGGCCCCGGGGATGTTCCGGGGCCGTTTGCGTCACAATGTCCTGTCGGTTCAGCGCGTCGCGGTTCCGAGCTCCGCTCTCCGTTCCGTCATCGGCAGCACAATCACCTTGGTGCCGACGTTGACGCGGGAGTAGAGGTCGGAAACGTCATCATTGGTCAGGCGAATGCAGCCGGAAGAGACGCGCTTGCCGATGGTGTCGGGGGCGTTGGTGCCGTGGATGCGGTAGATGGTGCCGCCGAGATACATGGCGCGGGCGCCAAGCGGGTTACCGGGGCCACCGGCCATGTGGCGCGGCAGATAGGGCTGGCGGGCGATCATTTCCGGCGGCGGAGTCCAGGCCGGCCACTCTGCCTTTCTGGTGACGGACTGCGTGCCCGACCAGGTGAAGCCGTCGCGGCCGACGCCGATGCCGTAGCGCAGCGCCTGGCCGTTGCCGAGCACGTAATAGAGATAGGTGTTGGGCGTATCGATGATGATGGTGCCCGGCGCCTCACGCGTCGCGTAGGACACGGTCTGGCGACGGAAGCGTGCCGGCATCTCCACGGCGTCCTGATCTTCGGACGGCTCGGTCTGATAGGTCGGTGCCTGGTAGGGCTGATAGGGCTGGATCGGCTGCGGCGCGGCGAACGGCGGCAGCGGCTGGAAGAAGGGGAAGAGCTGCACTGGCGCGGCCTTGGCTGCGCCTGCGAATGCGATCGCGGAGACCGCGACTGCGCCAAAAGCAACGGCGCGCGAAAACGTCTTGAACGTGTCCAGATTGAACATGTGATCGCCCCTGTTTGCTCGGTGGTCTCGGCCACCGCGGCACCGTTGCGGTGCTCCGTTGCGCAAGATCACTAACGGCAAAACGTTTCGGGACATTTGCGCGGAAAACCGAAAACGGTTTCACGGCGGCAAGGATTGTTTCATGACAGTTTCGTGGCCGCAGGCGCCCGTTAACGAACAAAACGGTGGGCCGACACTTCTGTGACGTCACACGCCTGAAATATCCTTCGTTGATGGTCGGAAACCGAGAATCATCAAACTCTCGGGATTTCCCCATGCGGGTATTAATCGCGACTGACGCCTGGCATCCCCAGGTTAACGGTGTGGTCCGCACCCTGACCTCGCTGGCGAACGCCGCCAAGGCCCTCGATGTCGAGATCGACTTCCTGACGCCGGACGGCTTTCCGTCCTGGCCACTGCCGACCTATCCGGGCCTGCGCATCGCGCTGCCGAGCGGAAAGGAGATCGCGCGGCGGATCGAGAAGGCTGCGCCGGACGCGCTCCACATCGCGACCGAAGGTCCGATCGGCTGGGCCGCGCGGGCCTATTGCCGCCGCAACCGGCTTGCCTTCACCACGTCCTACACGACGCGCTTTCCCGAATATGTCTCGGTGCGGACCGGCATTCCCGCCGCCGTCGGTTATGCCGTGCTGCGCCACTTTCATGATGCCGCCGCGATGACGATGGTGGCGACGCCCTCGCTGCGGCAGGAGCTCTCCGAGCGCGGCTTCAAGCGACTCGGCTTCTGGACCCGCGGCGTCAACACCGAGCTGTTTCATCCCGATCATCCGGCACGGCTCGATCTGCCGGGGCCGATCTTCATGACCATGGGCCGGGTCGCGGTGGAGAAGAATCTCGAAGCGTTTCTTTCGCTCGATCTGCCCGGCACCAAGGTCGTCGTCGGTGACGGCCCGCAGAAGGCGGCGCTCGAGAGGAAATATCCGGACGTGGTGTTCCTCGGCGAGAAGAAGGGCGCGGATCTCACCGCGCATCTCGCCGCCGCCGACGTGTTCGTGTTTCCGAGCCTGACCGATACGTTTGGCGTGGTGCAGCTGGAGGCGCTGGCCTGCGGCACGCCGGTTGCGGCGTTTCCGGTGACGGGCCCCAAGGACGTCATCGCCGATCACCCGATCGGCGCGATCGACCACGATCTGCGTACCGCGTGCCTGCGCGCGCTCACCATGTCGCGCGAGACCTGCCGCAACTTCGCGCTGGAGCGTTCCTGGGAAAACAGCGCGCGCCAGTTCGTCGGCAATCTCACCTCACTTCAGCCCAGCCGCGTCCTGCGCGCCTCGCCTCGCATGGCGCGGCGGCCGGTGCGCGGTTGATCTTTCATTTGAACCACAGCGAGAACCTCATCGATGGCTAAGATCATGAACCTTGACGGCACCCAGCAGCTCGACCTCACGCGTGGCACGGTCGAGCAGGCCTATGACCGCTGGGCGCCCGTCTACGATCTCGTGTTCGGCGGTGTGTTCGCCAAGGGCCGGCAGGCTGCGATCGCGGCCACCAACAAGATCGGCGGCCGCGTGCTCGAGGTCGGCGTCGGCACCGGCATCTCGCTGCCGCTCTATGCACCGAACCTGCGCATCTTCGGCACCGACATCTCGGAAGCAATGCTGGACAAGGCGCGCCAGCGCGTCACCGAGGGCAAGCTGAAGAACGTCGAGGGGCTCGCGGTGATGGATGCGGAGAAGCTCGAATTCCCCGACAATTCCTTCGACGTCGTGATGGCGCAATATGTCGTCACCGCCGTGCCGAACCCGGAGAAGGCGCTCGACGAATTCGCCCGCGTGCTGCGTCCCGGCGGCGAGCTGATCATCCTCACCCGCGTCAGCGCGGACGCCGGCATGCGCCGTTTCATCGAGCAGAAGCTGCAGCCGGTGGTGCGTCCGCTCGGCTTCCGCACCGCCGATTTCGCCTGGTCGCGCTATGCCAAATGGCTGGCCGGCGCCCACGGCATCGAGCTCGCCGAGCGCCGCCTGATTCCGCCGCTCGGCCATTTCTCGCTGGTGCGCTTCCGCAAGGTCGACGTCGCCAAAGCGGCGTGAGCTGAAGCTCACGCGTTAAGTGCGTCATCGCGCCGCTGCACATCGTCACATGACAAAATGATGATGTCACACGGCCTACATCGAATCCCTGTAATCCCGTACCCGAAAGCATTTTGGGGGAGAGCATGATCAAGAATTATCTCGAGCAGCTGCGGATCCAGCGCTGGGACGACCATCGCTACTATCACCACAGCCGCATCAACCAGAGCCTGCACTTCGTCAGCGCGCTGAGCTTTCTCTTCGCCTATGTCTGGCTGTTCATCGATCCCGTCGTCTCCGCGCTGGTCGGCTGGCTGGTCTCGATGACCTCGCGCCAGGCCGGTCACTTCTTCTTCGAGCCGCACGGCTACGACCACATCAACCAGGCCACCCACGAGCACAAGGAAGAGATCAAGGTCGGCTACAACCTGCAGCGCAAGGTGGTGCTGATGGCGATCTGGGCGGCTTCTCCGCTGGTGCTGTTCGCCGATCCGACTCTGTTCGGCCTGTTCACCCCCTGGGCGAGCGCGACCGACTTCATGCGGCAGGTCGCCAAGATCTGGCTCGTGGTTGGCGGCGGCGGTCTGTTGTTCCGCACCGTGCACCTGTTCTTCATCCGTGACGTCGAAACCGGCCTCGTCTGGATGACCAAAATCCTGACCGATCCCTTCCACGATCTGATGCTCTATCGCAGCGCGCCGCTCGCCCTGATGCGCGGCGAGCTGATGGACCCCGGCCTGCACCTCAACCCCGAGCACACGCTGGGCCTCATCGGCGAGCCCACGCTCGAAGAGCAGCACGCCTGAGCGCGCTGCGTACACGACACACTCCGATGTCTAATGGTTGCGTCATGCCCGGGCTTGTCCCGGGCATCCACGTCTTGGGGGCTTCTTCTTCGCCTCTCCCCGCTTGCGGTCGGACAATCGCATATGGTGCACACAGTGCAGCGGCAAAGGCAGCGGGCTCCCTCTCCCGCTTGCGGGGGAGGGCTGGAGTGGGGGTGTCTCGGCGTCGGGATTGTCGGGGATTGCTGAGGGTGCCCCTACGCGGCGAGAACCCTCACCCGCCGCGCGCGGGACGATGCTTTCGCATCGCCCGGGGCGCGTCGGCCTCTCCCGCAAGCGGGAGAGGCGGAGCAAGCCCGCGCAGTGTGGCCTCAGCGCCCGAAGCGCTTGGCCAGCATCTCCTTCAGGATCTGCCGCTTGATCTGCTTGTTGGTGAGCACGCCGTCGTGCCACCAGAAGCCGTCCGCCTTCATCTTCCCGGCGGCGCGGACGAAGCGTTCGGCAACCTCGGTGAAGTCGGCGTCGGTGTAGTTCAGGCTGAAGATCAGCCGGCCGGTGCCGACCCAGCTCAAGGACAGGCCTTCGGCGCGCAGATAATATTGCAGCATCCAGTTGTAGCGGGACGGCGTGGTGTATTTCACCGTCCAGATCGACGAGAAGTTGGCGAACCGCACCGGCAGGCCGGCGTCGGTCATCATCTGGTTGAGCTTCTGCACGCGGCTATTCCAGGTCGCGTCCAGCCCGTCATAGATGGCGCGGAAGTTCGGGCTGGCGAGCCGGCTCAGGAACTCGTCCATGGCCGTCATGACGTAGGGATGCGAGTTGAAGGTGCCGCGGGCAAAGCAGATGTCGGCGGGCCGGTCGTCGCGGAAGCGGCGCATCAGCTCGCGCTTGCCGCAGACCACGCCGACCGGCAGGCCGCCGGCGAGGCTCTTGCCGTAGGTCACCATGTCGGCGCGCACGCCGAAATATTCCTGGGCGCCGCCAGCGGCGAGGCGGAAGCCGACGAAGACCTCGTCGAAGATCAGCACGATGCCGCGCTCGGTGCAGACTTCTCGCAGCCTCGCAAGCCACTCGGTGTAGGCCGCGCGATCGAAATTGCCGCCGCGAGAGGAATCCACCAGCGAGGAATCGCCGGGCGCGTTGGCGTTGGGATGCAGGCCCTGCAGCGGATTGACCAGCACGCACGCGATGTCCTTGCGGGTGCGCAGGACGTGCAGCGTCTTCTCGGACATTTCGGCGAGGGTGTAGGTCTCGTGCGCGGGAATCGGGTTGCCGACGCCGGGCTGCACGTCGCCCCACCAGCCGTGATAGGCGCCGGCGAAACGAACCAGATGCGTGCGCTTGGTGTGGTAGCGCGCAAGCCGCACCGCCTGCATCACGGCTTCGGTGCCGGACATGTGGAACGAGACTTCGTCGAGGCCGGAGATCTGGCACAGACGCTGCACGTTATCGAGGATGACGGGATGATAGGGGCCGAGCACGGGACCGAGCGCATGCGCGCGCTTCTCGGCGCCCTCGATGCACTCCTTGTAGAAGTCGTTGCCGAAGATATTGACGCCGTAGGATCCCGTGAGGTCGTAGGACGTGTTGCCGTCGACATCCGTGACGGTGACGCCGCTGGACGATTCCATGAAGGTCGAGGTGCCCAGGTGCTCGCGGACGAGGCGCGAGAACTGGAATGGCACGCGGTAGCTCTCGGTGAAGTGCAGGTCGGAGATTGTCTCCGCCGCTTCCTTCGTCATCGCGCGTCCCTTGGGATAGCGCTCGGCGTAGAGTTTGGCGAGACGGAAGAAGGCGTCCTTGCGCTGCGTCACGACGTTATCAGGCGCGCCATCGCAGCCGAAATACTGATCCCCGCTGAACTCGTAGAACGGGAGCAGCTTCGCCACCCGGCGCGACATCTTGGAGTGCCCGGCGAGAGAGCGGTGCTTGGCGCGGGACAACTCGACCCGCGCCTTGATCTTCGGGAAGACGGCGGCAGCGGACGCTGCGGCGGCCACGGACATCGAGAGAATCGGCAGTGTCGTTTCCATGACAACAAGCGCTAACCCTGTGAGCTGACAGATTCATGACAGTCAAAGCCCTCATCGCCTCTTTCACCCAGCAGGAAGACCTCAACTTCCTGTTGACCAACCGCATTCCGCGCGCGGCCCTGACCCGCTTCATGGGCTGGTTCTCCAAGATCGAGAATCCGCTCGTGCGAGACTTCTCGATCGCGCTGTGGAAGCTGTTCTCCGACCTCGATCTGTCCGAGGCACGCAAGACGCATTTTAGGAGTCTGCACGATTGCTTCACCCGGGAGCTGAAGCCGGGCCTGCGACCCTTTGATCCGGATCCTTCCACTGTCGCCAGCCCCTCTGACGGCATCGTCGGCGCCCACGGGAAGATCGCCGACACCGAGCTGTTTCAGGTCAAGGGCGCGCCCTATTCGCTGCTCGACCTGCTCGGCGATTCCGCGCTGGTCGACCAGCACCGCAACGGCTCCTTCGTCACGCTGCGGCTGACCTCGAGCATGTATCATCGCTTCCATGCGCCGTTTGACGCGCATATCGAGCGTGTCACGCTGATCCATGGCGATGTCTGGAACGTCAATCCGATCGCCTTGAAGCGGGTCGAGCGTCTCTTCTGCAAGAACGAGCGCGCTGTGATCCGGACGCATCTTTCGACCGGCGAGGCGGTGACGCTGGTGCCGGTCGCCGCGATCCTGGTCGCGAGCATCCGCCTGCACTTCCTCGACATGGTGCTGAACGCGCAGACCCGCGGGCCGGTCAATTTCCCCTGCGACGTCAACGTGGCCAAGGGCGAGGAGCTCGGCTGGTTCGAGCACGGCTCGACCATCATCATCCTCGCGCCCGGCGATTTTACCTTTTGCGAGGGCATCGCCGAGGGCACGCGCATTCGTGCAGGAGAGGCGCTGTTGAGGAGAGGATAGCCTTCAATCCGCCGCGTCCGCCGCCTATATCGTCCTTCGGGGATGCATAGATCGACACGGATGTGAGTGATGGCGCGAGCGCCGGTGATGGCGGCGGGTGGTATTGTGCTGCGGCGGGGAGCGGTGCCGCTGGTTGCAGTCGTGCGTCAGCGCAAGCGCAATGAATGGGTCCTGCCCAAGGGCAAGCTCGACGACGGCGAAACGCCGAAGGAAGCGGCGCACCGCGAGGTGCTCGAGGAGACCGGTCACGACGTCGCGATCCACGAATTTTTGGGCACGCTCGTCTACCAGTCCGGCGGCCGCTCAAAAGTCGTGCATTTCTGGCGGATGGAAGCCGACGGCGGTCCGGTTCGCAAGCTGATGAACGACATCAAGGCGGTCGACTGGCTGCCGCTGGACGACGCGCTTGCGCGCCTGTCGCGGGAATATGAGCGCGCCTTCCTGACCCAGATCGGCCCGATCGCGCTTGCGGCCGCGGGGTTGGCGTCCGCACCGGTGGCCGAGCCGGTACCGTCGAGCGACGACATAGATGCCGCCTTGCAGACATTGACACCCGCCGAAGCCGCATCTGTCGAGGAGCTGCGGCATGGTCTGCTGCAGAAGGTGAAGGCCTGGCTGCGCGGCGAGGCGTGAGTTCAAGCGCGCTGCTTTCGCGAGTTAATGCGGTTGGGCGAGCGTCAACTCCCTCCACATCGTGATTGCGAGCGCAGCGAAGCAATCCAGGATCCTTCCGCGGAAAGATCCTGGATTGCTTCGTCGCAAGGGCTTCTCGCAATGACGAAGGAGAAAGCGGCGCGGCGAGGGCGGCACTATCACCGCCGCTCCTTCTCCTTCGGCACCGGTCTGCGCGGTGCGGCGGGGCGTTGCGCGGCAGGGAGGCGCTGCTGGAAGCCGCCGGGGCGCTGCATGCCCGGCTGTTGAGCTGCGGGCGGCTGGCCCGGCTGCATGCCGGTGCGCGGCAGTTGCGGCTGCGGATGAGTCCCGCCCGGCTGTGACGGCATGACTCCTCCGGGCTGAATTTGCCCACCACGCTGCGGCTGTGTTTGCGGCGTGCCGTTTGGCTTTGCGCCCTGTCCTTCGCGCGGTGCACGTGGACGTCCGGCGCCTTGCTGCTCGCCGCGCTGCGGCTGGCCTTGCTGCTGGCCTCGCGGCTGCTGCCCCTGGCCCACGCGCGGCGTGCCCGGTTGCACCGCGCCGCCCTGTCCTTGCCGTTGCGGCGGCTGGGCACCTTGCCGACCTGGCGTGCCCGGCTGCTGCTGACCGGGACGGTTATTCTGGCCGGGCTGGCCGTTCGGCCGCTGCGGCTGCTGTCCCGGCGCGGTCATCGGCCGCAATTGTTGTTGCTGCGGTGGCTGGGCCGGCCGCGGAATGCGGCTGAGCGCGGTCGGATTGGCGCGGCGGAAGTCGCGTTGCTCGGTAACGATCTGGCGGCCCGTGGTTTGCGCCAGGTGCACCTGGCCGACGAAGCCGCGGTCGCGCGCGATCTGCTGCGCGGGAATCGTGATCGGCACCGCGGCAAAGCGCATCGCGCCGGCAATGCCCGCGCCGGGCCGGATCGCAAAGCCGCTCGCGCCTTGCGTCAGTGCGCCGAGCCGCGTGCCGCTGCTGCGGTCGTCGACGTCGATGTGGCCGACGCGGCCGTCGGCGTCGGGATAGAGCTTGATGTTGACGTTGCGCGCGTTGCTCGCTGCCGCGCCCTCGGGCACGTCGACGACGCCGGTGGTGCCGCGGATGCCGAGCGTCGCGGTCGGCGTCGTGATCTTCATGTTGCCGGTCTTCGCCACCGCAGCCGCAACGAAGGCGACCGTGCCCCTGCCGACGTCGAAGATCGCGGAGTTCTGCTTGCCGCCGTCCTCATAGACGTAATTGTCGATGGTGATCTTCGAGCTGGCTGAAAGATTGAACGTGGTGGCGTCGTCGAAAGTGATGCCAACCGTGGAGTTCGACGAGGTCTGCACGACGTCGTTGAGATAGATGTCGTCGCGCACGCGCAGCGGATAGGAATTCTTGTCACGGATCACGGTCGCGATGCCCGTCACCGTCGCGACGTTGCCGATCGGTTCGACGGCGGCGGGTTGTGCGTCCGCGGCCGGTGTCGGTGAAGCTGACGGCGCCGGGGAGGGCGCTGGCGCCGGCTGCGCTTGTGGCTGGGCCTGCGCGACTTCGATCGCATCGGATGCGATCGCAACGCTCGCGCCGGCCAGCGGCAGGGCCAGCAGGGCGAGCGCGAACACGAAGCGGCGCCAAGCCAGCATTGATGGCACGAGAAAGTCCCGGTGAGAACGCGAGGCGAGATCGGTTGATATCAGCCGGGAGGACCTGAATGGCGGATGAACGTCTGTCGCAGCGAGGGTGAACGTTCAGAAGTCACGTTCGGCGAGGGATGTGGCGCCGCCTTCCTACTCGTCATTCCGGGGCGCGACGAAGTCGCGACCCCGGAATCTCGAAGCTGTGGTGCGAGTTCGCCGCGCGAGATCCCGGGTCGATGCTTCGCATCGCCCGGGATGACGAGGTTAATGTCAGCTCACGCGCTTCCAGGTCTGGCCGCCGCAGAACATGCCACCGAAGGCGCAGCCCTGCACGCGCATCGCATTCGGGCCCTTCATCGCGATGGTCGAGTCGTAATTGCGGCCGGAGTCGGGATCGTGGATGCGGCCGCTCCACTTCGAGCCCTCTGGCTTCATGTTGATCAGGATGCGCGCATTGGTCTTCACGGCATAGCCGCAGAGATTGGCGCCGCACTGCTCGACGCGGACATTGCCCTTGTTCTCTTCGGTCGCCCAAACGCCGATCGGCGTGTTGGCGGCTTGCACGGGCGCGGCGGCCGCCGGAGCCGGAGCAGGCACATAAGCAGGGGCCGGCGCAGCGGCGACCGGAGCAGGAGCCGCAACGGGCGCGGGCTGCGTCGTCGCATCGATGGACGGCGCGGCGGCGACGGTCGCCGCAGGGGCCGCGGGAGCAACAACGGGGGCGGCCGGCGCGATCGCTTGCACGGGCGCCTGTTGCACGGGCTGCGGCGCCGGGGCGGGCTGCGCGGTGGTGGCGGGAGCCGGCGTGGTGTCGACGTCATCGTCCTTGGAGCCGCCGAGGCCCTTCAGGTTGATGTTGTTCAGCTTGATCGGCTTGTCCGACAGGCCCGGCGCAACGATGGTCACGCAGTTGAGCGAGGCGCAGTTGCGCGGCGTCTCGATGCGGATGTGCTGGCCCTCGATCTGGAACGAGATCGTGTTGCCGCCGGCTTGAGCGGCGGCGGTCGACGCCAGAAAGAGCGCGGCGGCGGCGATGGTGAGCTTGTTCATGACAACCTCCGAAAATGGCGTGATCCCGATATGGACCGAAGTCGCTGGTGGATGAAGCGTGGTTCAACCCTACGCCGGACCGGCCGAGCGTTCTGTGATGGGGGTCACAACGATGCGCGCCGTCTGGGTGAGACACCGCACATTCAGTGGCAACGCCTCTGCGTAAGCTCGTGGCGACACTCAAGGAGGTGTGGATGAAACGGCTTGCGACTTCGCTTGGCACCTTGATCGCACTGATGGCGATCACGCCCGCGGCCGTGGCTGGCTCCTATTCTTTCTCGATCGGCGGTCACCGCTTCCGCGTTGAGTCGCCGCGCAATTGCCGGTCTGCTTCTTGTGTTTCGGTGTCCAGCCGCAGCCTTCGACCGACAGAGGACGTCAACACGACGTCAGCCGCGCCGCCTGCGGTCGCGGCGCTGCAGCCGGCCTATCCCCCGGCGCCGGTCAAACCGGCGCAAGCGAGCGTCGTCGCGGCATCGCCAGCGCCGACCGGCCCTGTTGTCGCCGCCACGACGTCGCAGCCCGTTGTCGTGCCGCCGACCGGGGTCGAGACGCCGACACTCGCGGCGTCGAACCTCAATCCACCGCGGGTCGACCTGCCGCCGCGCATGGAGCCGCCGCCCTTCCCGAGTCCCGAGATCAAGCAGACCGCAACGGTCGCACAGCCCAGCGACGACGAGCCGGCCCATATGCCGCTCGGCGAATGGGAGAGCCCCGGCGCCAAGGGCACGGTCCGCATCGAGCGCTGTGGTCCTGCATTGTGCGGTTACGCGCTGACGGAGGCGTCGAGCCGCGGCGAGAGCGTGCTCGTCAACATGAAGCCGAAGTCGCACGACGTCTGGACCGGCAACATCTACAGCCGCTCCAGCGGCAACACCTATTACGCGACCATGACGCTGAAGAGCTCCGGCAGGCTCCACGTCGAAGCCTGTGCGCTCGGCCGTTTCTGGTGCTCCGGCAATGACTGGACGCGGATCGAGGCGCCACGAGAGCAACTGATCACGACATCGCGGCAATGGAGTGCGCGGTCGTAGCGTTTCTCTTACCCTCCCCTGGAGGGGGAGGGTCGATCGCGCAAAGCGCGAGCGGGGTGGGGTGATCTCTCCACTCGGGCACTGTTCGACGAGGAGAGACTGTCACCCCACCCCGTCTCACATTCCGCTGCGCTTCATGTGAGCCGACCCTCCCCCTCCAGGGGAGGGTAAGCGGCCGCGATGTGGTTGATCGATGCTAGATCATGCCGAGCACGATGGCGCCGACGAACGCCATGGCGAGGTACGCGGTGACTATGCTCAGTCTCCCGGCGAACGTCATGAGGTCGCTCCCTCCATGCGCGCCGCTTTGCGCGGGGGCATTATGGTTAACAGAGAGTCTCCTCGCGAAAAAGTCAGGCTTGCTGTCGCTCGGTCCTGCCGGCTCCGGGCGCGCGGCAAGCCCGTATGGTTAAAGAACTCTGAAATCAACGTGTTGAAGAGTCTTTAAGTAAATTCACCGAACGTGCGTGCATGACGCGCGGAGTTCGTTTGTATCTCGTCGGCTCCATCGTCCTTGTTTCGCTAGCGGGTTGCGGACGCGGCTTCTTCCAGGCCGAACGCGAACCGTGGCGGGCCGAGGCCGAAGCCGCATGCCTGAAATCGGGCGCGGTGAAAGAGGGGCCGGATCTCGTCCGCATCGACCCGATCTCCGGGCCCGGCATGTGCGGCGCCGAGTTTCCGCTCAAGGTCGCTGCCATCGGCGAAGCCTCGAGCAGTTACGGCTTTGCCGACGAGGAGCTGCGCCCGCCGGGCAGCATCGGCGGCCAGCCGCGCTGGCCGGTGACGCAGCCGCGCTCGACTACGCCGCAGAGCCAGAATTATCCGGCATCGTCCTATCCGCAACGATCGAACTATCCCGAAAGCGCGGTGCGCCAACCCTCCGGCTATGGCAGCTCAAGCGGGCCGGTGTCGCTAAACGCGCCCGGCGTCGCCGCGCAGGAGGACGAGATCGACCTGCCGCCCGATGGCACCGACGCCGCGGGAGCGGCACGCTACATGAATTCGCCGAGCTATCCGGCGCGGCCTGCACCTTACTCCCAGGCGCCTGCGCAGCAGCCGCCGCCGCGCCTTGGCCCGGCACAGGGCAATCCCGTCACGGCCGTCGGTCCGGTCGCGATCAAGCCGACCGCGACGCTCGCCTGTCCGATCGTGTCCGAGCTCGACCGCTGGCTCGCCGACACCGTGCAGCCCTCCGCGATGCGCTGGTTCGGCGTCCGCGTCGCCGAGATCAAGCAGATCTCCGCCTATTCCTGCCGCGGCATGAACGGCAATCCGCATTCTCACATCTCCGAACACGCCTTCGGCAACGCGCTCGACATTTCCGCCTTCGTGCTCGCCGACGGCCGCCGCGTTACCGTGAAGGATGGCTGGCGCGGCATGCCGGAGGAGCAGGGATTTTTGCGCGACGTGCAGTCGGGTGCCTGCGCGCATTTCACCACGGTGCTCGCGCCGGGGTCGAACGTCTATCACTACGATCACATCCACGTCGATCTGATGCGCCGTGCCAGCCGCCGCCTGATCTGTCAGCCCGCCGCCGTCTCCGGTGAAGAGGTCGCCTCGCGTGCGCAGTCGCGCAGGCCGTACGCGAATGCGCGCGAGCCTTCCGTGACCGGCTCGCTCGGTGCGCGCAAGAGCACGGGGCACAAGCGCGAGGAAGACGACTACGCCGACGATTAGACGGAGCAGTTGCTCTTGTAGCTGCGCTCACGAGGCTACGATCTACTTCGGCTTCGCCGGTGCGGGGACCAGCCCCATGCAGAGCTGCACCTCGCCCGGCACGTTGTAGGTTCGCATGATGTGGCGGCTGTCGCGCAAGCCTGTCGCTTCACGCTGCACCACGAACATCCAGAGCGCCTGGCCGGCTTCCAGCACGAGCTTGCGCCGCGCCGGCTGCATCGATGCCGGCAGCTCCGAGCGCGCGTGCGCGGCGTCGAACTCGCGCAAGCGCGTTAGCGCCTGTTCGAGTGTGCGGCCCATCCGTCCAAGCGCCGAGGCCTGTTCCTGGACGATCTCGTAATGGAGGATATCGACGGGAGGGCGAAGATCACGGGACATGGCCGCAAATATAGGGCCGCCTGACCGGTCCGCGCAACGCGCCGCTACTTCGCCTTATACGCGGCCAGGAACATCCGCGTCGCGCTGTCGACCACCTCGGTCATGCGCTCTTCCGACGGCGCGGGCGCAGCCTGGAACACGAAGGGCAGGAACAGCGAGGCCTTGCACAGCTCCATGAACTGCGACGCTGCGAGGTCGCAATCGTCGATCCTGAGATCGCCGGAGGCGACATGGATCTTGAGATAATCGGAGAGGCGGTTGATGGTCTTATCCAGCACTCGCGCATAATAGCGGCGGCCGACATCGGGCATGCGCTCGGCGATCGCCATCACGGTGCGGATCGCCGATCCGCCGCCGGGCCGGCAGAGCAAGTGGATGTAGGCCCGGCCGAACTCCCTCAGTGTGGTCTCGGCATCGCGCGCGGGATCGAAATTGAACACGACCTGGCCGAACTGGAGGGCCTCCTGCTCGAGGATGGCTTCGAACAGCGCGCTTTTGTCGGCGAAGTAGACGTAGAGCGTGCCCTTGGAGACCTGCGCGGCGCGCGCGATCTCGCCCATGCTGGCGCCGTCGAAGCCGAGATCCATGAACACTTTGCGGGCGCCATCCAGGATCTGGCGACGTTTGGAGCCGTCCTCCTCCTGGATGACGTGCAGATGATCGCGGCCGGCTACAACCATTGGTTCAGGGTCTCGGCAGGTTTTTGAGTCGGGTCGGCGGCCATGAAACCCGAATAAAGGATTCTCGTCAGTAGGGTCCGGCCGGAATTATTATGTATATTGACCGAACCGTTCGGTCAATGATATTTGGATTAGCGAGAGGGAACAGGCCGCACGCCGGCTGTCCCTTTGATCGCGCTTTTTTGGGGAGGCCTTTATGGCCGTATCGAGAGACCAGGCCGCGCGCGTCCTTCGCCAGGAAACGGTGGAGGAGCACGCGGACGGTGATGCCGCGATCGAGAACGCTGCCCCCCTTGCCGAGCAATTGCGCGCTCACGTGGCCGAGGAAGCCAAGCGCCGCACTGCCGAGGCGCCGGAGAAGCCCGCGACCGACAAGCCGGCCGCATCTGCGCCGGAGGCACCCGCTGCCGGCGCTCCCAAATCCGGCAAGCGCAAGTTCGTCCTGATGGGCGTCGGCCTCCTGCTGGCGCTCGCGGCCGCGAGCTATGCCGGCTACTACACGCTGGTTGGCCGCTTCTACATTTCCACCGATGACGCCTATGTCCGCGCCAACAACACCATGCTGGGCGCGCGCGTCTCCGGCCACATCGCCTCGATCCTTGCCGGCGACAACACGACCGTGAAAGCGGGCGACATTGTCTTCCGCATCGACGAGGGTGACTACAAGATCGCGGTCGATGCCGCCGCGACCAGGATCGCGACTCAGCAAGCCACCATCGATCGCATCGGCCGCCAAGTCGCCGCGCTCGACAGCCAGGTGGCGCAAGCCAAGGCACAGCTCGTCTCGGCCGAGGCCGGCCTCAAGCGCGCCGATCTCGACTATGAGCGCCAGCAGGCCCTGAGCAACAAGGGGTTTGCCTCGCGCGCCACCTTCGAGAGCTCGGAAGCCGGACGCGACCAGGGCGCCGCTGCGGTCAAGGCCGCGCAGGCCGCCTACGACGTTGCAATCAGCAATGTCGATGTCGCCAAGGCGCAGCAGGCCGAAGCGCAGGCCCAGCTCGCCGAGCTCAAGACCACGCTCGCCAAGGCCGAGCGCGACCTCGCCTTCACCGCGGTCCGCGCGCCGGTCGACGGCACGTTCTCCAATCGCCTCGTCAACACCGGCGACTTCGTCGCGGTCGGTCAGCGCCTCGGCAACATCGTGCCGCTGGACGCCGTCTATATCGACGCCAATTTCAAGGAAACGCAGCTCAAGCGCATCCGTCCCGGCCAGTCGGTGACGATCAAGGTCGATGCCTACGGCATGCGCAAGTTCTCCGGTGTCGTCGACAGCATTGCGGCGGGTGCGGGCTCGGTGTTCACTCTGCTGCCGCCCGACAACGCCACCGGCAATTTCACCAAGATCGTGCAGCGCGTGCCGGTCCGCATCCGCGTGCCGAAGTCGGTGGCGAAGCAGAACCTGCTTCGTGCCGGCATGTCGGTCTATGCAACCGTCGACACCAACAAGGGCGCGGCTGACGCCGACAGCGAGGTCGACCTCGACGATCCCACCGCGATCCACCCGCAGTAGCCACAGCCTGAGCGCTGCGAGGTCAGACCATGGCCAACGCCACCACCGCTTCGCCCGCCATGATGGCCGATCCCGCTTCGGAGCGCATCGCGCCGAAGCGGCTGTTCGCGTTCATCATTATGGTGTTCGGGATGTTCATGTCGATCCTGGACATCCAGATCGTCTCGGCCTCCCTGAGCGAAATCCAGGCCGGATTGTCAGCGAGCTCCAGCGAGGTCTCCTGGGTTCAGACCGCCTATCTGATCGCCGAGGTCATTGCGATCCCGCTGTCCGGATTCCTGTCGCGCGCCTTCGGCACGCGGTTGTTGTTCGCAATCTCGGCGGCCGGCTTCACCGCCTCGAGCCTGCTCTGCGGCTTCGCCACCACCATCGAGGAGATGATCCTCTGGCGCGCGCTGCAGGGTTTCCTCGGCGCCGGAATGATCCCGACGGTGTTCGCCTCGGCCTACACCGTGTTTCCGCGCACGAAATTTCACATCGTCGGTCCCATCATCGGGCTGGTCGCGACGCTGGCCCCAACCATCGGGCCGACGGTCGGCGGTTACATCACCGACCTGATGTCGTGGAACTGGCTGTTCTTCATCAACGTCGTACCCGGCATCGGCATCACCCTGGGCGTGCTGGCGCTGGTCGATTTCGACGAGCCGCATTTCGAGCTGCTCGACCGCTTCGACTGGTGGGGTCTCTTGTTCATGGCCGGCTTCCTCGGCACGCTGGAATATGTGCTGGAGGAGGGGCCGCAATATGAATGGATGCAGGATACCTCGGTCGCAATCTGCGCCTGGATCTGCGCGATCTCGGCGATCGCCTTCTTCTGGCGCGTCTTCACGGCGGCCGAGCCGATCGTCAACCTGCGCACCTTCTCCAACCGCAATTTCGCGATCGGCTGCGTGCTGCAGTTCTGCATCGGCATCGGCCTCTACGGCCTGACCTACATCTATCCGCGCTATCTCGCCGAAGTGCGCGGCTACAGCGCGCTGATGATCGGCGAGACCATGTTCGTCTCCGGGATCACGATGTTCCTGGTCGCGCCGCTGGTCGGCCGCCTCATGGTGAAGCTCGACATGCGCTACATGATCGCATTCGGCCTCGTCGTGTTCGCGATCGGCTCCTACCAGATGACCTGGATCACGCGCGACTACGATTTCTACGAGCTGCTGGTGCCGCAGATCCTGCGCGGCGTCGGCATGATGTTCGCGATGGTGCCCACCAACAACATCGCGCTCGGCACGCTGGCGCCTGATAGGGTGAAGAACGCCTCGGGCCTGTTCAACCTGATGCGCAATCTCGGCGGCGCGGTCGGACTAGCGGTCATCAACACCGTGCTCAACGACCGCACCGATTTGCACATCACCCGCCTGCAGGAGCGCGTGACCTGGGGCAATGCGACGGCGACTGAAACCCGGACCATGTTCATGCAGAAGTTCCAGGGGCTCGGCGATTCCACGCTGATGGCGATGAAGCAGCTCTCCCAGCTCGTGCACCGCCAGGCCGTCGTGATGAGCTTCGGCGATGCCTTCTTTGTGCTGACGCTGTTCTATCTCGGCCTCGCCCTGCTGGTGACGCTGCTGAGCAAGCCGGCCCCAATGACCGGCGGCGGCGACGCGCATTGAGCCTGCCACACACGCGGTGTCGTCGTCCGGCTTGACCGGCCGATCCAGTATTCCAGAGGCCGGCGTTGGTGAACTCGCTCTCACCACATCCGCCGCGGCGGACTGGATGCCCCGCTTTCGCGGAGCATCACGGCGGAGGGCGGGGCGGCTGTGGAGCGCACCAAGGCCGCGCGCACCAAATTGCAACACTCATCCGTGATCTCACGCGAGCCCCGTTGCAAGTCGCGAACGACACATCTATAAAGCGCACCTCATTCACTCGAACCGGGGAGAGATTTGCATGATTTCGTCGCATTCGCAGATCGTACGCCCGCGCTCGATGATGTTCTGGTTCGGTATGTACGCGGCCTGTTAGAGGCCTCCTCCGCCAGTTTCGATTGGGCCAAGTTTTCGACCAAGCGTCCCGATCGCTTTCTTTCCCAAGTCAAAGCCAACCTTAAGTGACGCCGTCTCGGCCCTCGCGGCCGGCCTGCGTCCATCGATGGAGCCGGCCCGCGCCAAAGGCGGCCGGATGATGTCATGACCGCTCTGTCAAAAAAGCCCGCGGCGATCCGCCTGGTGCTGCCCTTCGTATTCCGGCACTGGCTGAAGCAGCCGGGACGGGGGCTCATCGTGGCCGGCGGCCTGCTGGGTGCGACCATTGCCGACCTGTTCATGCCGGTCTTCTCGGGCCGGCTGGTCGATGCGCTGACGCGTGGCCCATCCGATCCCGATGCGCGGCATGCCGCCCTGGTTGCCTTCGGCGCCATCGTGGCGCTGGGCGCTACCTCCGTGGCGCTGCGGCTGGCCGGCCTGCAGGCGATCGTGCCGTTCACGCTCAAGACCATGTCGGACGTCGCACAGGAGGCCTTCATCCGTGTGCAGCGTTTCTCCACCGACTGGCACGCAAACTCCTTCGCGGGCTCCACCGTGCGCAAGATCACGCGCGGCATGTGGGCGCTCGACCTGCTCAACGACACCATCCTGATGGCGTTGGCGCCCTCGCTGCTGGTGTTGATCGGCTCGATGGTCCTGATCGGGATGCACTGGGCCTCGCTCGGCGTGGTGATCGCGGTCGGTGCGTTCTTCTACGTCACCATCACCGTCGTGTTCTCGACGCGCTACATCGCGCCGGCCGCCCGAGTCTCCAATGCCTGGGACACCAAGGTCGGCGGCACGCTTGCGGATGCCCTGACCTGCAACGCGGTGGTGAAGTCGTTCGGCGCGGAAGCGCGCGAGGATACGCGGCTCGCCCGCGTCATCAACCGATGGCGCGTGCGGGTGCGGCGGACCTGGCTGCGCTACAACTACACGTCCATGGCGCAGCTGTCGCTGCTGCTCTGCCTCCGCACGTCCGTGATCGGCGGCGCGGTGCTGTTGTGGATGTCTGGACGCGCCTCACCTGGCGACGTGACCTATGTGCTGACCAGCTACTACATCATCCACGCCTATTTGCGTGACGTCGGCATGCACATCAACAACCTCCAGCGCTCGGTCAACGACATGGACGAGCTGGTGGCGATCCATGCCGAGCCCATCGGCATCGCCGATGCAACCGATGCGCGGCCGATCGCGATCGAGGGCGGCGAGATCGTGTTCGACGACGTGACGTTCCATTATGGCGGCCATCGCGCGCCGCTCTATGACGGGCTGTCGGTGACGATCCGGGCCGGTGAACGTGTCGGCCTCGTCGGACGCTCCGGCTCCGGCAAGACGACCTTCGTCAAGCTGGTGCAGCGGCTCTACGACGTCACCGGCGGCCATGTGCTGATCGACGGGCAGGACATCGCTATGGCGACGCAGCAATCGCTGCGCAGCCAGATCGCGATCGTGCAGCAGGATCCGATCCTGTTTCACCGCTCGCTCGCCGAGAACATCGCCTATGGCCGGCCCGGCGCCAGCCTCGAGGCGATCGAGCAGGCGGCGCGGCTTGCGAACGCGCACGACTTCATCCTGCGCCTGCCCAAGGGCTACGGCACGCTGGTCGGCGAGCGCGGCGTGAAACTGTCGGGCGGCGAGCGGCAGCGCGTGGCGTTGGCGCGCGCGTTCCTGGCGGACGCGCCGGTGCTGATCCTGGACGAGGCGACCTCGAGCCTCGATTCGGAATCGGAGGCGCTGATCCAGGAGGCGATGGAGCGGCTGATGAAGGGCCGCACCTCGATCGTGATCGCGCACCGGCTGTCGACGGTGAGGAGCCTCGATCGCATCCTGGTGTTCGACCGCGGCGAGGTCGTCGAGCAGGGCACCCACGCCGTGCTCGCGAGCAAGCCTGCAGGCATCTATCGCGGCCTGTTCGAGCGCCAGGTGGTGGAGCTCGGGCGCGTCGCAGCGGCGGAGTGAGGGGGCGGCAGCGGGGCGAACGTCCCGCTGTCACGCCGCCAAGGAATTCGTCAAGGAATGCGTCAAGGATGGAATGAGATGAAAGACCTGACGAACGGCTCCATCGTGAGACACATCCTGGCCATGGCACCTCCGATCATGGCCGGCATGATCTCGATCATGATCTGCCAACTGGTCGATCTGTACTTCGTGTCGGGCCTGGGCGATGCCGCCGTGGCGGGCGTGGCCGCGGCCGGCAATGCTGGCTTTCTCGTCAACGGGCTGATGCAGGTGCTCGGTGTCGGCGCGGGGGCACTGATCGCGCATGCCGTGGGACGCAAGGACCGGCGGGATGCGAACCTGATCTTCAACCAGGCGATCGTGCTGTCGGTGCTGTTCGGACTGTCGACCCTGCTCGCAGGTGCCGCGCTGTCGCGCGCCTACATGCGTTCGATCGCAGCGGACCAGGCCACGATCGAGGCCGGGACCACTTATCTGCTGTGGTTCATGCCGGCGCTCGCGCTGCAGTTCGCGACCCAAGTCATGGGGGCTGCGTTGCGCGCGACCGGTATCGTGCGTCCCACCATGCTGGTGCAGGCGTTTGCCGTGGCCATCAATATCGCGCTGGCGCCGGTCCTGATCACGGGCTGGGGCACCGGCCATCCGCTCGGGGTCGCCGGTGCGGGGCTGGCGAGCTCGATCGCGGTCGGCATCGGCGTGCTGGTGCTGCTGGCGTATTTCCGCAAGGTCGAGCGCTATGTCGCTTTCAATCCGGCGCAATGGCGCCCGCAGCCGCACCATTTGAAGCGCATTCTCAATGTTGGCCTGCCGGCCGGCGGCGAGTTCGCGATGATGTTCATCTTCATGGCGGTGGTCTATTACGTGCTGCGCGATTTCGGCGCGGCGGCGCAGGCCGGCTTCGGCATCGGGCAGCGCGTGCTCGGCCTGATCAACATGCCGGCGCTTGCGGTCGGGCTGGCGGCCGGGCCGATCGCCGGCCAGAATGTCGGCGCAGCCAACGCTGCGCGCGTGCGGGAAACTTTCGTCAAGGCCGCCTTGATCGTCACGATCGTGATGACCGGCTTCATGATCCTTGCGCAAGTGAAGCCGGAGCTGCTGCTCGCCGGATTCTCGAACGACCGCGAGACCATGGACATCGCTTACCTGTTCCTGCGGATCATCTCCCTCAACATGGTCGCACAGGGGCTGATCTTCACCTGCTCGAGCATGTTCCAGGCCCTTGGCAACACCAGGCCGGTGCTCTTGAGCTCGGCGACGCGCGTCTTCACCTACTCGCTGCCGGCGATCTGGCTGTCGACGCGGCCGGGCTTTCGCATGGAGTACGTCTGGTATTTGTCGGTCGCGGCGACAATGTTGCAGGCGGGCTTGAGCCTGTGGTTGCTGCGCCGCGAGTTCAGGAAGCGCCTGACTCCGGCGCCGAAGGAGAAGGCCCTAGAGCAGGAGAGCACCGAACCCATTGTTCCTCTCGCCCGCGAGCCTGCGTAACGGTGGCTTGTTCCATCCCGGCCGCTCCGGCTAACTTGCCGGGCGGTTGAGGATGGTGGGCTGCAGAAGGGCCAATGACCGGAGTGACGAACGAGCCGCGGGCGGCGTCATGGCTCTCCGCGATCTGGGCGGCGCGCTATCGCACGCCAGCCCGCTTCGTTGCGCTGATCGCGCTGCTGCTGCCGTGGACCACGACCGGGCTGATCTTCGCGCTCATACCCTGGCTGATCGCGTTCGCATTCGTCGATCTTCGCGCGTTTCCACGTTCGCTGCTTCGCCCGATCTGCCTGCTGCCGATCGCGCTGGTCGCGCTCGCCGCCGTCGGAACGCTCTGGTCGGATGCGCCATGGCCGGAGCGTATCCACGCGATCGGGCCGGCGGCGAAGCTGCTGGTCATTCCGCTCCTGATCTACCAGTTCGAGCGCTGGCCCTACGGCCATTGGGTGTTTTCCGCCTTCCTGGCGTCCTGCGCGGCCTTGATGCTCTATTCCTTCGCCGTCGCCTTCGACCCCGCACTCTCGCTGAAGCTCTATCTGTCGCGTGGGCCTTTCAGGGTCGAAAGCGGGATCGCAGTGCGCAACTATATCGACCAGAGCCAGGAATTCGCGCTCTGTGCGCTCGCGCTGGTCTATCCGATCGTGTCGCTGCTGCGACAACGCCGCGCCGCCACCGCGGCGCTGTTCGCGGTGCTCACGATCGGATTTCTCGCCAACATGTTCTTCGTCGTAGTCTCGCGCACGGCGCTGGTGACGCTGCCGATCCTGGTGGTGCTGTTCGCGCTGCTGTATCTGCGCCTGCGTGCGGCGCTGCTTGCCGCGGGCGCGATGGGGCTGCTGGCCGTGCTGCTCTTTGGCGTGTCGCCGCATCTGCGCATGACGGTTGCGAAGTTTCAGGCCGATTATGAGACGAGCGTGCAGGATCGTCAGGTCAGCGGCATGGGTTCACGTCTGGAATACTGGCGGAAGTCCCTTCGCTTCATCGCCGATGCACCGCTGGTCGGTCACGGCACAGGCTCGATCCGCGGCCTGTTCGCAAGCGTGGCCGCCGATGCGAAGATCGACCCGCTGCGCGGCGAGATCGTCAGCAACCCGCACAATCAGACCCTCAGCGTAGCCGTGCAGTGGGGCGTCGTCGGTGTCCTGATCCTCTACGCGCTCTGGTTTGCGCATCTCTCGCTGTTTCGCGCCGCGGGGCTGGCCTCCTGGATAGGCCTGCTGGTCGTGGTGCAGAACATGCTGACCTCGCTGCTCAACACGCATTTGTTCGACTTCACGCCGGGCTGGATCTACGTCCTCGGCGTCGGTGTCGCCGGCGGCATGGCGCTCGCCAAAAAGACGCAGAATTAGAGTGCGCCGAGACTGTTCCAGACGAGGGTCAGGCCCGACAGGAACAGCAGGCCGAGCACGACGTCGCCAAAATGCTTGTCGTTGAGGGCGTGATAGACGCGCGCGCCGGCCCAGGCGCCGATCAAAGTGCCGGGAAACGCGACCATTGCCAGCCAGACCACCTTGAGCTCGACGAGGCCCGATGCGGTCTGCAGCACCAGTGCTGTCGCGAGCACCGTGAAATTGAAGAGCTGGAAGATGCCGCGCCGCTCATGCTTGTTCCAGCCGCGGATGTTGGCCCAGAGGATCGGCAGTGGTCCGGACAACCCGGCGAGGCCGCCAAGAATACCGCCGGCAAAGCCGATCGCGCCGTCGGCGAGTCGGCCGCCGAATTTGATCGCGAGCGGCCTTTTGTTCAGATAGAGCGCGCTCGAGAAGACCAGAATCAAAATGCCGACGCTCAGCTTGAACACTTTTGGATCGGCGGAGGCGATCAGCATGGTGCCGAGCGGTACGCCGATCAGACCGCCGATCAGGAACGGCCAGACCAGCGAGAGATCGAAGCTCTTCCACATCGAGGGCAGCGTCGAGGTTTGCGCGATCACCGAGCAGATCAGCACCAGGGGCACCGCGAGCGAGGGCGGCAGCACGTAGAGCCAGATGCCGAGCGCCATCAGTGCCGTGCCGAACCCGGCCAGGCCCGAGACGAAGCCGCCGGCCAATGCGCCGAGCAACAGCAGCGCGTAGGTGAGCGTTTCCAACAGAATGTCCTCGTCGCCGGGCGATCCCGAACTGTTGATCGCCGTCGTCCGCATAGCATGCTTGCTGCTGTGCAAGTCAATCCGCCCTGCACGCAAGCGTGATCTGCGGCGTCGGGCGTTCGCGAAAGACACGCCTACATGACGGTCGTACTTCAAATCGGGTCCCGCCGCCGCTATCTGCGCTCGGATCGGACGGCCCCCGAAGGCGACGATGGAGAATGACCATGACCCGCGCTGAAATCGCCGCTGCAGCCGCGCTGTTGGCGGCCGCCTTGATGCCGACAATGGCCCAGGCGCAGCTTTCAGAGCCTGCGGCCTATCAGGCCGCCCATCCCGACCGCGACGTGCTGAATGGCGGCCAGCTCACGCCTGCGGCGCGTGCGGCTCTCGGTCAGCGGGGCGCGCCCAGCGATGCATATGCTTTGCAGGCCTATCCGTCGCCTGGGGCACCGGTCGTGCGCTCGGCCCATCGCCGTCATCGTCGATGATCTAGACGATCTGTCTGGTGTCGGCGGGCTTCTGCAGCGCGCCGACCAGGATGCGCAGCGCTTCCGTCAATTCAGACCTGTTCCGTGCCGCGCCCAGCGAGACGCGCGCCGCATGCGGCGGTGTCCCATCGATCGTGAAGGCATCGCCGGCGACGACCGCCAGTCCGTTCCGCAACAGATGCGCCGCGACATCGGGCCGGTCCTCAGGCAGCCGCAGCCACAGATGATGCGCCGCCGGCTTGGCCAGGAACTGGAAGCCTTTCAGTGTGCGCTGCGCGAGCTGTTGACGGCCGACCGCCTCGCTGCGGATGGCCGTGATGATGCGATCGGCAATGCCACTTTCGATCCAATGCGTCACCAGCGCGACCATCAGCGGCGCCGGCATCTGCACGGTCGCCTGCAAATATGTCCGCATGTCCCGCTGCGCCTCGCCGTCGGGCGTCACCAGATAGGCAACGCGGAGCGCCGGCGCGATGCATTTTGACAGCGTGGTCGCAAGATAAGTCCGCTCCGGAATGAGATTGGCGATCGGCGATGCCGAGCGGTCGAGCAGGCCGTAGGCGTCGTCCTCGATCAGGATCGTGCCGGTATCGCCGATGATCTTTGCGATCGCGCCGCGCCGCTCGGGGACAAGCGTCGCCGTGGTCGGATTGTGCAGCGTCGGGATGAGATAGACGGCCTTCGGCTTGTGCGCGCGGCAGGCCTTTGCCAGCGCATCGGGAAGGATGCCGCCGTCATCCATGGCGACGCCGACGAGCTTGATGCCGAGCCGCGCTGCTGCGGCCTTGATGCCGGGGAATGTCAGCGCCTCCGTCAACACGATGTCGCCGGGCCGCGCCAGATGGGCGAGCAAGTTGAACAGGATCGTCTGCGTGCCCGGAAAGACTACGAGCCTGTCGGCATGCGCGTGCGGCACCCTTGCGCGCATCCAGTGCGCGGCGACCTCGCGCTCATGCGCGCTGCCGCCAGGCGGCTGATAGTTGAGATACGCCGTCAGGCCCGATTGCGCGCGGATCGCTTCCATCCCGGCGATGATGCGCTCGTCGAGCTGCGCCTCCAGCGGATGCGGCGGCACGTTCATCGAAAGATCGATCGCGACGGGATGCGGCAGGTCGACCGCGCGCCGCGCGCTGGTCTCCGACACGAACGAGCCCTGTCCGACCCGCGCCTCCATGATTCCGCGACGCCGCGCCTCGGTGTAGGCGCGCGTCACCGTGGTGAGGTCGACGTCGAGCGCCTTTGCAAGCGCGCGCTGCGTCGGCAGCTGCTGGCCACGCACGAGCCGGCCGGCGGCGATGTCGGCTTCCATGGCCTCGACGATGCGCTGGTAGCGCGGCCCTGATAGCTCCGAGATTGTCGGGGTCCAATCCATGCAATTTAGGCCCATATCCTTTGAATGTATGGATGCAAGATATTATTGTATGGATCGTCGAAAAGGAAGAGGTGGGGTCATGGCGGCAGGTTCAGTCTCTCTGGCGAAGGCGATGTGGCGCGGTTGTCGTGGCAAATGCCCGAACTGCGGCGAAGGACATTTGGTCGGCCGCTTCCTGAAGGTCGCCCATAGCTGTGATCATTGCGGCGAGGAGCTGTTCCACCAGCGCGCCGATGACTTCCCCGCCTATCTCGTGATCGTCGTGGTCGGCCATCTCGTGGTCCCCGCGATCCTCGCAGTCGAGACCGCCTATGCGCCGGCGGTCTGGCTGCAACTCGTGGTGTGGTTGCCGGTGACGCTGTTCGCCTCGCTCGCGTTGCTGCAGCCGACCAAGGGTGCCATCGTCGGGCTGCAATGGCAGATCGGCATGCACGGTTTTGAGGTGAGCAAGCAGCGGCGTGAAGCCGATGAGCTCGCGCCGGTGCTGGTAAAAGCGGACACGCGCGCGGCCTGAGGCGCGGCGACGTTAAGGCGTTCCTGAAAATGGTGAGGGGTTCGATGCGGTCAGCATCGAACCCCTCGTTGCTTCTTAGCAAGACGCGTTTTCTTCGCGCGAACCGGAAACCCACTTCGCTCGAAAACGCTTTAGAATATCAGCCGGCCTGTAAGCCGGGTTCTGTAAGGCATCGTCCGCTTGCGCGAACGATACGTGACGGCCATTCCTCTGGGACCATGTTTGCACATGGCCTCGAGCAACCTACCCGGACGGCGGGCCTGACATCGCCCCGCGGCGTTATCGCTTGCGCGAACAGCCCGCTACGCCGTCCCTATTCGGTTTTGCTCCCGGTGGGGTTTGCCATGCCGGCTCCGTTGCCGGACCCGCGGTGCGCTCTTACCGCACCTTTTCACCCTTACCCGTCTACGCAGCGTTCGCTGCTACGACGCGGCAGGCCCGAGGGCTTGCCGCGCCAAAGCCCCATAGGGGCGAAGGCGGGCGGTTCGTTCTCTGTGGCACTTTCCCTGGGGTCGCCCCCGCCGGACGTTATCCGGCACCGTATGTCAAGGGAGCCCGGACTTTCCTCCCCGGCGGCCTTTCGGCACCTGCCGGAGCGGCCGTCCGGCCGACTGACTGACAACGCATGGGCATTTGTGACGGTTTCGTCAAGCCGATATCGCGGCCCACGATCCGCCCGAAATAATTTATCCTGAAGATGTCGTTTGCTGCGTGCCCCGTTCGACTGGATGTCGGCGACACAGCCGAACAACAGGAGTGAAGCGATGCAATATCTGCTGATGATCTACCAGAACGAGGCCGAGTACGCGAAGATTGACACCGGAACCAGCCAGAAGATGTCGGCGGAGTATGAAGCCTTCACGCAATCCATCATCCGGAACGGCAATTTCAAGGCCGGCGATCGGCTGCGACCGACCACGACCGCGACGACGGTGCGGGTGCGCGACGGCAAGATGCTTACGACCGATGGACCGTTTGCGGAGACCCGCGAGCAGCTCGGCGGCTACTATCTGATCGAGGCCAAGGATCTCGACGCCGCGATCGAGATCGCGGCGCGGATTCCGAGCGCGCGCGTCGGTTCGATCGAGGTGCGGCCGATCTGGGTCTACGACAAGTGACGGCCGGGCCGCGCGTCACCGCATGACCCCAGGCGAGATCGACAAAATCTTCCGCGACGAGGCGGGGCGGGCGCTGGCCACGCTGATCCGCCTCGTCGGCGATTTCGATCTCGCCGAGGACGCGCTTCAGGATGCTTTTGCCGTCGCGCTGGAACGCTGGGTGGCGTGCGAGGTCCCCGACAATCCGCGCGCCTGGCTGGTCAATGTCGCCAGGCGCAAGGCGATCGATCGTGTCAGGCGCCAGGCTGTCTTCCGCGGCAAGCAGCAGGCGCTCCTGCACGAGATCGAGCTCAACGCGCAAACGGTCGACGAGCCGGCGACAACACTCGACGACGACATGCTGCGGCTGATCTTCACCTGTTGCCATCCGGCGTTCGCGCCAGAGGTCCAAGTCGCGTTGACGCTGCGCACCGTCTGCGGGCTGTCGACCACTCAGGTCGCGCGCGCCTTTCTCGTGGGCGAGGAGGCGATGGCGCAGCGGCTGGTCCGCGCCAAGCAGAAGATCAGGCTCGCCGGTATCCCCTACGAGGTACCTGAGCGCGAGGCGCTGGCGCCGCGGCTCGATGGCGTGCTCGCTGTGATCTATCTGGTCTTCACCGAGGGCTATGTCGCGACCGCTGGCGCGGATCTGATGCGGCCTGATCTTGCGGCCGAAGCCATCCGGCTCGGCCGCTTGCTTGATCGGCTGATGCCGGATCGCGGCGGCATCAAGGGTCTGCTGGCCCTGATGTTGCTGCACGATGCGCGCCGCGCCGGACGCGAGACCGCGGCCGGCGATATCGTGCTGCTCGAGGAGCAGGACCGCATGCTGTGGGATCGCGCGCAGATCGAGGAGGGCCTGGGCCTGGTCGAGGATGCGCTGCGCGTGCCCGGACGGCCGCAGCCTTATGCTGTGCAGGCCGCGATCGCCGCGCTGCATGCCCGCGCGCCGAGCTTCGAGCAGACCGACTGGCGGCAGATCGCCGGGCTCTACGAGGTGCTGCTGCGTATCTCTCCCTCTCCGGTGATCGAGCTCAACCACGCTGGCGCCGTGTCGATGGTCGATGGGCCGGCACGTGCGCTCGATCTCGTCGATGCGATCAGCGGCCGAGGCGGGCTCCGCGGCTATGAGCTGTTGCCCGCAGTGCGCGCGGATCTGTTGCGGCGAATGGGGCGCAAGGATGAAGCATGCGAGGCGTATCGGGCAGCGACGGAGGCGACACAGCTCGAGCCGTTGCGGCGGCTCTATGCGCGGCGGGTGAGGGAGATGAATAACTAGCGCCGTCACTTCGACGCGACGGTCGTCCCCTCTGCCGGCAGGCTCGCCAGCAGGGCCTGCAATGTCGACAGCGTCGAATGATCCGCGACACCGTCCAGCCGCGCCGGGCGGAAGTGGCGCTGGAAGGCGGTGACGACTTCCATGGTCGCGGCGTCGTATTTGCCGGTCAGCGGCACGCCGTAGCCGTATCTGGCGAGCGCTTGCTGCAGGCTCAGCACCTCGTCGCTGATGGTGCCCAGCATCAGAGTCTCGCCGCGCACGACCGGGGCCGGCGTCACCCAGTGACCGACGCCGGAATTGGCCAGCGAGTGCCACGGAAATTTTTCGCCGGGGTCCTTCTTGCGCGCGGGTGCAACGTCGGAATGGCCGAGTACCCGGTGGGCCGGCACCTTGCGGCGGAGCATGATGCCGCGGCACAGCGCGATCACGGCGGCGATCTGGCGCAGCGGATATTCCGGATAGCCCCAGTCATGGCCGCGATTGATGATCTCGATGCCGATCGAGCAGGAGTTGATGTCGTCCTCGCCGGCCCAGGACGAGACGCCGGCGTGCCAGGCGCGCCTGGTTTCGGGCACGCATTGCACGATGCGGCCGTCCTCCAGCACGACGTAATGCGCCGAGACGTCGGTCCCGGCCGTGCACAGCCGCGCCAGCGCGCCCTCGACATCGGGCATGCCGGTATAGTGCAGCACGATCATATCGGGCTGCCGTGCCTTGCTGCGCTCGCCATAGTTCGGCGAGGGGATGATGTCGGACACGATCGAGGAATCCGGCTCGAACGCCCTCATGCTCGCCGCGGCCTTGGGAACCGGGAGAACGCGTTGACGCTTCGAATCAGATCCAGACGGTGTGGACGAACCGGACGGCGGCATAGGCAAACCAAGGTGGGACGGAGAGTGGGCCAAGCCCTTCTCTTTACTATTCCTTTACCCTCCACCCCGCGCAATCGCGCAGCGCGGTTAACGGATGCATTTTGGCGCAAGTGTGTGGATGAAGCATCACCGCCGCATCAGCTTTTCGACTTGTCACCAGCCGAGCAACGCTTTCTTAACGCTAAGGGCCGTTACTGAGGGATGAAGAGCCGACCCGCGTCCGGAGGCGGCCAAAGCGTATTTTGGCTCGAAATCCCATGGCTGCCCGACAAATTCCGCTGGGAACACTGGGTTTGCCGCCCGGGACGACCGGGCGCGGTAACCATGCTGGACGGTGCGGTCGTGGAACCGCCGCGATACGGAGTCATTCGAGGCGTCATGGGCTTGTTCGTCCCCAATCTCGCTTGGACGTCAGGCTGGGCCTCCAGCAGGCCTGGCGCATGAGCTCGGCTCCGCACATCCCCGTTCTCGGCCGCGAAGCCGTCGCCCATCTCGCCCCGCGCGATGGCGGTATTTATGTCGATGCCACCTTCGGCGCCGGCGGCTATAGCCGCGCCATCCTCGACGTGCCGGGAACCTGGCTCATTGCCATTGACCGCGACAGCACCGCCATCGCCGGCGGTGCCGAACTGGTCGAACGCTCCGCGGGTCGGTTGACGCTGGTCGAGGACCGATTCTCCAATCTTGCCGAGGTCTGCGCCGCGCAAGGCGTGGACGCCGTGGACGGCGTCGTGATGGATGTCGGCGTGTCCTCGATGCAGCTCGACCAGGCCAGTCGCGGTTTCTCGTTCCGCCTCGACGGTCCGCTCGACATGCGGATGGGGCAGGCGGGGCCGACCGCGGCGGACGTCGTCGCCCTTGCCTCGGAAGCCGATCTCGCCGACATCATCTATCTCCTCGGCGAGGAGCGGCATTCGCGCCGCGTCGCCCGCGCCATCGTCGCGGACCGTCAGGAGACGCCGTTCACGACGACGCGTGCGCTTGCCGACCTCATCGGCAGGGTGGTGCGCTCGAAGCCCGGCGACATTCATCCGGCGACGCGGACGTTCCAGGCCCTGCGCATCTTCGTCAACGAAGAGCTCGAGGAACTTCAGACCGCGCTCGCTGCGGCCGAGCGCGTGCTCAAGCCGGGCGGACGCCTCGTCGTGGTCTCCTTTCATTCGCTGGAAGATCGCATCGTCAAGAATTTCCTCTCCGAGCGTTCCAAGACCGGCGGCGGCTCGCGGCATTTACCGGAGGTGGCGCAGGTTCCGCCGAGCTTCCAGCTCCTGACGCGGCGGCCCGTAATCGCCGGTGAGGACGAAGTCGCGCATAACCCGCGCGCGCGCTCCGCAAAGCTCCGCGCCGCCGAGCGCACCTCGGCGCCCGCGCATCAGGATGGCGAACCATCGTCCTGGCCAAAACTCTCCGACGTGATGAGGGGCGGCTAGCGCATGCGCATCATCCACCTCTTCGTCATCGGCGCGCTGATCTTCGCGGCGGCCTATGTCTACCGGATCAAGATGGACTCCACGGCGCGCGTCGAGAAGGTGCTGCGGCTGCATGCGGAGATCCGCGAACAGCGCGACGCGATCGCTTCGCTGCGATCCGAATGGGCCAAGCTCGATGCGCCCCATCGGCTGCAGGGCCTGTCCGACCGGCATCTGCAGCTCAAGCCGGTCAACGGCACGCAATATGATCAGCTCAAGAACCTGCCGGAGCGTCCGCCGCGGATGTTCAGGCCGGGCGAGCCCGATCCGATCGGAGCCATGCTCAACACCATCGAAGCCGCGAGCGATCCTGACAATGTGACGGGCTCCGTGCCTCAGCCCGAGGACAAGCAATGAGCGGTGCGATTCCGGCCAAACCGACGGAACCCTGGCGCCAGCGGCTGATCCGCAGCCTGCTCTACGGGCGCAATGTCGACCGCGCCGCGAAGGCACGCGCGCGCGTTGGTCTTGCCATGCTCGCCTTCGCCTCGGTCTACGCCCTGATCGGCGGGCGGCTCGTGATGTTCGCGATCGGCGCCGATGCCCATGGCGCACGCCGCGCCGCGGCGCAGGAGGTGGTGGCGACCGCACGCCCCGACATCGTCGACCGCAACGGTGCCATTCTTGCGACCGACGTCAAGGCGGCGAGCCTGTTCGGCGAGCCGCGCCGCATCATCGACAAGGACGAGGCGATCGAGCTTCTTACCGCCACCGTGCCCGACCTCGACGAGGCCGAGGTGCGCGAGCGCCTGAGGACGCGCAAGGGCTTCGTCTGGCTCAAGCGCGAGGTCACGGCGAAGCAGCAGCAGGCCATCCACAAGCTCGGCATTCCCGGCATCGGCTTCCTGCGCGAAAACAAGCGCGTCTACCCGACCGGCAACGAGGTCGCCCACCTCATCGGTCTCGTCAACATCGACAACCAGGGCATCGCCGGCATGGAGAAGTGGCTCGATAACCAGGGCCTTGCCGATCTCCATCGCGCGGGCTTTGCCACCGACCGGCTGCAAAAGCCGATCGAGCTCTCGATCGATCTGCGCGTCGAGCACGCGCTGCGGGACGAGCTCTTGAAGGCCAAGGAGAAGTTCCACACCAAGGCGGCCTCCGGCATCGTTTCCAATGTCAAGACCGGCGAGATCGTGGCGATGGTCTCGCTTCCGGACTTCGATCCGAACAATCCGAAGGAAGCGCACGACCCGGACCGCATCAACCGCCTGACCACCGGCGTCTACGAGATGGGCTCGACCTTCAAGGCGTTCACGCTGGCGATGGCGCTCGATTCCGGAAAGATCAATTTGAACACGTCGTGGGATGCCCGCGGAAACCTGCACTACGGCAAGTTCACCATCCACGACAGTCACCCGCTCGGACGCTTCATCAACACCAAGGAAGTGTTCACCTACTCGTCCAACATCGGCGCCGCGCGGATCGCGCTCGGCCAGGGTGTGGAAGCGCACAAGGCGTTCCTTGCCAAGATGGGCCAGCTGACGCGGCTGCGCACGGAACTTCCGGAGAGCGCGGCTCCGCTGATCCCGCGCCGCTGGGGTGAGCTGAACACGGTCACCATCGCGTTCGGCCAGGGCATGTCGGTGGCGCCGCTGCAGGCGGTGATGGGGATCAACGCGCTGGTGAACGGCGGCTATCTGATTCCGCCGACCTTCATGAAGCGCAGCGAATCCGAAGCGGCGGCGATGGCCAAGCGCGTCATCAAGACGGAGACCAGCGACAAGATGCGGTTCCTGATGCGGCTCAACGCCGAAATCGGCACCGCCAAGACCGCCGACGTCAAGGGCTATTATGTCGGCGGCAAGACCGGCACGTCCGAGAAGGTCATCAACGGCCGCTATGCCAAGAAGCGCGTGCTCAACTCGTTCACGGCCATCATGCCCTGCGACGATCCGAAATATCAGATCCTGATCATGCTGGACGAACCGCAGGCGATTCCCGAAACCAAGGGCTTCATCACCTCGGGCTGGAACGCGGTGCCGACCGGCGGCAAGGTGATCGAGCGGATCGCGCCGCTTCTGGGCGTCGAGCCGCGGTTCGACCTGCCGCCGTCCGAGCGCCTTATTCTTGCAGCATCCAGGACAACCCAGTAATCAATCGGGTGGGCCGTAGCCGTTGCTGAGTCGGGGATTTCCCTCAAGATTCGGCTTTCGGTACGGCGACTGGAAGACCATGAAGCTGCGCGACCTCTTAGGCAATGATGCCGCGATCGAGCCCGCAATCGCGGCGCTCGAGGCGACGGGCCTTGCGCTCGACAGCCGCGTGGTCAAGGCCGGCGACCTCTTCTTCGCACTCGCGGGCAGCAAGACGGACGGTGCGCGCTTCATCGATGCCGCGGTGGCCGCAGGCGCCGTGGCCGTCGTCGGCGACCACGCGCCGGCTGCCTGCAAGGTGCCGTTCATCACTGTCGCCAATCCGCGCCGCGCGCTGGCGCTGGCAGCTGCAAAATTCTTCCCGTCGCAGCCCGCGACCATCGCCGCGGTGACCGGCACCAGCGGCAAGACCTCGGTCGCAGCGTTTACGCGCCAGATCTGGGAGCGGCTGGGGCACGCTTCCGCCAGCATCGGTACCATCGGCCTCGTCTCGCCCAAGCGCACCGTCTATGGCTCGCTGACCACGCCGGATCCGATTGCGCTGCACCGGCAACTCGACGAGATCGCGCGCGAGGGCGTGACGCACCTCGCCTTCGAAGCGTCCTCGCACGGGCTCGATCAGTACCGGCTCGACGGCGTGCGCGTCTCGGCCGGCGGCTTCACCAATCTGTCGCGCGACCACATGGATTATCATCCGACCGTCGCGCATTATCTTGCAGCGAAACTGCGCCTGTTCCGGGAACTCGTTTCTCCGGGCGGCGCGGCGGTGATCTCGGCCGATCAAGATTGCTCGGCGGAAGCGATCGATGCTGCGAAGGCACGCGGCCTGCGCGTGATGGCAGTCGGCCGCAACGGCGACGGGGCAGGCGATGGTATCCGTCTTGCCGACGCCAAGGTCGAAGGATTTTCTCAGAAGCTGACGGTCGAGCATCGCGGCAAGCGCCATGCCGTCCGGCTGCCGCTGGTCGGCGAATTCCAGATCGAGAACGCGCTGGTATCGGCCGGACTTGCGATCGGTACCGGCAGCGATGCCGCCAATGTGTTCGCAAGCCTCGAACATCTCGAAGGCGCCAAGGGCCGGCTCGAGCGCGTCGGCGAGCGCAATGGCGCGCCGATCTTCGTCGACTACGCGCACAAGCCCGATGCGCTCGCCAAGGCGCTGCAGGCGCTGCGGCCCTATGCGAAGCGCAGGCTGGTTGTCGTGTTCGGCGCCGGCGGCGATCGCGATGCCGGCAAGCGTCCGATCATGGGCGAGATCGCGGCCGACAATGCCGACGGCGTCATCATCACCGACGACAATCCGCGCAGCGAGAAGCCGGAAGCCATCCGCGCCGAAATCCTCGCCACGGCGAAGGGCGCCCGCGAGATCGGCGACCGTGCCGCGGCAATCCGAACCGCGATCGAGGAACTACAGGAAGGCGATGCACTGCTCGTCGCTGGCAAGGGACACGAGACCGGGCAGATCGTCGGCGGAGAGGTTTTGCCCTTCAGTGATCACGAGGCGGTCGCCGCCGCATTAGCGTCGAGGGTTGCATGAGCGCGCCGATATGGACGGTTGCCGAAGTCGCGCGCGCGCTGGGCGCTGCCGGATCATTTCCGGATACGCCGATCCACTTTGTCACCCAGGACAGCCGGCTGGTAAAGCCCGGCAGCCTGTTCGTCGCGCTGAGCGGTACGCCGAGCGGCGGCTTCGTCTCGGCCTTCGCCAGCGCGCGCGACGGCTGGGAGTTCGCGGACAAGGCCGAGGCTTCCGGCGCGGTCGCGATGATCGTGCCGCACGAGATCGCGGGCATCCGCATTCCGCAGATCGTCGTCAAGGACACGCTGATCGACGGCCTCTGGGGCCTCGCGCGCGCCGCCCGCGCCCGCTTCCGCGGGCCTGTGATCGGGCTCACCGGCAGCGCGGGCAAGACCAGCACCAAGGAATTTCTGGCGGCCTATCCGAACGCCTATGCCAGCCCCTCGAGCTTCAACAATTTCTGGGGCGTGCCGCTGACGCTGTGCAATGCCAGGCTAGATGCCAGCCTCTGGGTCGTCGAGATGGGCATGAACCAGCAAGGCGAGATTGCGCGGCTCAGCGAACTGACGCAGCCGACCGTCGCACTCGTCGTCAACGTCCAGCCCGTGCATCTGGAAAAGCTCGGCTCGCTCGAAGCCATCCGCCGCGAGAAGGTGTCGATCGCGCTCGGCCTGCCCGAGGACGGGGTGCTGGTGCTGCCGGCCGGGCTGAAGGCATCCGAATGGAAGGGCAAGGTGGTGCGCTTCGGCGAGCATGCCGAGGTGCACGAGGTCACGCACGCGCCGCATGGCGAGAGCTGGCAGGTCGTGGCCATGATCGGCAAGAAGCAAATCGCCTTCAGCCTGACGCCGGGCGCGCCGCACCGCGTGCAGAATGCGCTGGCCGCGCTCGCCGCCATCCGCGCCGCGAGCCTCGATGCGGCGACGCTGGCGATCAAGCTCGATCGGGTCGGCATCATGACCGGCCGCGGCGTCGAGCAGGCGGTCGGCGGTATCACCGTGATCGACGACAGTTTCAACGGCAATCCGGCCAGCGTCGCCGCGGCGCTGCAAAGCCTCCAGGCGCGCAATGTGACCGGCGGCCGTCGCGTTGCCGTGCTCGGTGACATGCTGGAGCTGGGCGATGATGCACCAGGCTATCACACCGGCCTTGCCAAGCATCTCGACGGGATCGACGGGATCTACTGCGTCGGCCCTCTGATGCGCCATCTCTACGATGTGCTCCCGGCCGGCAAGGGCCTCGGCTGGCACGACGATCCCGCCACCTTGAAGCCGAGTGAGGTCGCGAACCTGCTGAAGGCAGGCGACGTCGTGGTTGTCAAGGGCAGCAAGAAGATGTTCTGGGTCAACAAGTTTGTGCCGGGCCTGGTGGCCGCCTTGCAGGCAAAGGCGTAAACTGCTTGGAAGGCGCTGTTCCCGAATCCCACCCTTTGCGCCGCGAAGCGTCCGGTTTCCCGGAGGTCGCGCGACCATGATGAAGACCAGCGAATGCGCGTAAGGCACGTTGAGGCCAAGCTCAAGAAGATCAAGGCCAAGACCGCGTGCGCAAAGGCGCCATAGGACCGTCTGAATGTTTTACTGGCTGATCGAGCTCTCCAACACATTTCCGGGCTTCGGTGCCGTTCGCACCTTCCTGAACGTCTTCCGCTACATCACCTTCCGCACTGGCGGCGCCGTCGTCACCGGCGCGCTGTTCGTGTTCCTGTTCGGGCCCTGGATCATCGATCATTTGCGCATCCGCCAGGGCAAGGGCCAGCCGATCCGGACCGACGGTCCGCAATCGCATCTCGCCAAGAAGGGCACGCCCACCATGGGCGGGCTGATGATCCTGTCCGGCCTCACGGTCGGCACGGTGCTGTGGGCCAATCCGCTCAACCCCTATGTCTGGATCGTGCTGGCGGTGACGCTCGGCTTCGGCTTCGTCGGCTTCTATGACGACTACCTCAAGGTGACCAAGCAGACCACGACCGGGTTCGGCAGCAAGCTTCGCCTGCTGATCGAGGCGGCGATCGCGCTGGTGGCCTGCTATGCGCTGGTGCGGCTGAACCGCGATCCCGCATCGACCGCGCTGACGATCCCGTTCCTCAAGGACACCGTGCTGCATTTCGGCTGGTTCTTCGTCATCTTCGGCGCCTTCGTCATCGTCGGCTCCGGCAACGCGGTGAACCTCACCGACGGCCTCGACGGCCTCGCCATCGTTCCCGTGATGATCGCGACCGCGAGCTTTGCGATGATTGCCTATCTCGCCGGCAACGCGGTGTTCGCCGAATATCTGCAGATCAAATATGTCGCCGGCACCGGCGAGCTCGCGGTGCTCTGCGGCGCGCTGCTGGGCGCCGGCCTCGGCTTCCTCTGGTTCAACGCGCCGCCGGCCTCGATCTTCATGGGCGACACCGGCTCGCTCGCGCTCGGCGGCATGCTCGGCGCGATTGCGGTGGCGGTGAAGCACGAGATCGTGCTGGCGGTGATCGGCGGCCTGTTCGTGCTGGAGGCGGTCTCGGTTATCGTGCAGGTGGTGTCGTTCAAGCTCACCGGCAAACGCATCTTCCGGATGGCGCCGATCCATCACCATTTCGAGCAGCTTGGCTGGACCGAGCCGCAGATCGTGATCCGCTTCTGGATCATCTCGGTGATGCTGGCGCTGGCCGGTCTCTCCACGCTCAAGCTGCGGTGATCGGTCGATGATCCCCGTCACGTCCTTTGCCGGCAAGACGGTCGCGGTGTTCGGCCTCGGCGGCTCGGGGCTTGCCTCCTGCCACGCCTTGAAGGCCGGCGGTGCCGAGGTAATCGCCGCCGACGACAATGCCGAGAATGTCGCCAAGGCCGCGCAGGCCGGCTTCATCACTGCCGATCTGCGCAACGTGTCCTGGGCGAATTTTACCGCGCTGGTGCTCGCGCCCGGCGTGCCGCTGACCCATCCAGTGCCGCACTGGAGCGTGCTGAAGGCGCGCGAGGCGGGCTGTGAGGTGATCGGCGACATCGAGCTGTTCTGCCGCGAGCGGCGCCGCCACGCGCCGGATGCGCCGTTCGTCGCGATCACCGGCACCAATGGCAAGTCGACCACGACGGCGCTGATCGCACATCTGACCAAGGTCGCCGGTTACGACACCCAGATGGGCGGCAATATCGGCACCGCGATCGTGTCGCTGGAGCCGCCGCGCATGGGCCGCGTCCACGTCATCGAGATGTCGTCCTACCAGATCGACCTCACGCCCTCGCTCGATCCCTCCGTCGGCATCCTGCTTAATGTCAGCGAGGACCACATCGATCGCCACGGCGCCATCGCGCACTACGCTGCGGTGAAGGAGCGCCTCGTTGCCGGCGTGCAAGCCGGCGGCACCGCGATCGTCGGCGTTGATGACGGCTTTTGCCGCGACATCGCCGACCGGCTCGACCGCGCCGGCAAGACCGTGGTGCGGATCTCCGTCAAGAATCCGCTGGCCTCAGGCATCCATGTCGAGCACGGCAATATCGTGCGCACCGCGGGCGGCGCCCGCAGCGAAATCGCCGCGCTCGGCGGCATCGGCTCGCTGCGCGGCCAGCACAACGCGCAGAACGCAGCCTGCGCCGCCGCTGCTGCGCTCGCGATGGGCATCAGCCTCGATGTTCTGCAAAGCGGGCTGCGCAGCTTTCCAGGCCTTGCGCATCGCATGGAGCAGGTCGGCCGCCGCGGCAACGTGCTGTTCGTCAACGATTCCAAGGGCACCAATGCGGATGCCACGGCGCACGCACTGTCGTCCTTTGCCGACATTTTCTGGATCGCCGGCGGCAAGCCCAAGGCCGGTGGCATCACTGGCCTGACCGGCTATTTCCCGCGCATCCGCAAGGCCTATCTGATCGGCGAGGCCGCGCAGGAGTTTTCGGGAACGCTGGGCACGCAAGTGGCGCACGAGATCAGCCAGACCCTCGACGTCGCGGTCGAGAACGCCGCGCGCGACGCGGAAGCCTCAGACCTTACCGACGCCGTGGTTCTGCTCTCGCCGGCCTGCGCCTCCTTCGACCAGTACCGCAATTTCGAGATCCGCGGCACCAAGTTCCGCGAGCTGGTGCAGGCGCTGCCGGGCGTGAAGCCGGTGGTGTGAGGATGTCGCGGCGACGCTGGATCGGAATTGTCGTCGCTGCTCTCGCCGTCCCGGTCGCCGCGGGTTTTTTCTTCGTTGTCATCGTCGACAATGTCATGAGCGGATTCGGCGCATGCCGCATCGTTCGCCAGCGCGCATTCGCCTCGCCAAGCGGTAGCCAGTTGGTCGTCGTGGTCTGGAAGTCGTGCGGAGCGACGGTGCCCGACAGCACGCAAGCCAGCATCATCGCGCGCGGCCGGACGTTCTCGCCCGAGAGCACGCCGACCTTTCTTAGCGTACTCGAGCATCAGGACGTTCTCGTTGCCTGGAGTAGCGAGCATGCCGTCAGGATCGGGTCCATTTCGGGGACAGTCCAGATTTACAAACGCGACCAACGCGTGGGGGATGTCACGATCAATTACGAGTAGGCCTCTCGTGTCCCGAACGCGGTGCGGCACGAAGTGACGCTCCGGAGAGCCGGGACCCAGGAGCCGCTGGGCCCCGGCTCTGCAGCGCACCGCAAGGGCGCTGCGCTGCGTCCGGGGCACGAGACTGTGCACAACTTCATCCACTTCCTTAACCCTGCGGTAACCAACCTCGGCGACCAATGGACGGACCTCTGTCCGAAAGCGGCCGCCCATGCTCTCCCGTGAAGAACGCACCCCCTTTTCCGAGTGGTGGTGGACCGTCGACAAGCCGCTGATGGGCGCCATCCTGGCGCTGATGCTGACCGGGGTGATCCTGTCGCTGGCTGCAAGTCCGCCGGTTGCGACCCGCATCGGGCTCGATCCCTTCCACTTCTTCAGCCGTCACGTGCTGTTCCTGCTCCCGTCCTGCCTGGTGCTGCTCGGGGTGTCCTTCCTGTCGCCGCGCGCAATCCGCCGCTCGGCGCTGATCATCTTCGCGGCGAGCATCATCCTGATCGTGCTCACGCTTGCGATCGGCCCGGAGGTGAAGGGCTCGCGGCGCTGGATCACGCTGCTCGGCGTCAACATCCAGGCCTCCGAAATCGCAAAGCCGTCGTTCGTCGTGATCGCCGCCTGGCTGTTCGCGGAATCGACCAAGCGGCCGGAGATGCCGGCGACCTCGATGGCGCTGGTGCTGCTTATGATGCTGGTCGCGCTGCTGGTGATGGAGCCGGACTTCGGTCAGACCATGCTGATCCTGATGGTGTGGGGCTCGCTGTTCTTCATCGCGGGCATGCGCATGATCTGGGTGTTCGGCCTGGCGGGCCTCGGGGCGGCCGGCCTGTTCAGCGCTTATCTCTTTGTTCCTCACGTGGCCGGACGCATCAAGCGCTTCATGAACCCGGCCTCGGGCGACACCTTTCAGGTCGATACCGCCATGGAGGCCTTCTACAACGGCGGCTGGTTTGGGCTCGGGCCGGGCGAGGGCATCGCCAAGCGTAGCCTGCCGGACAGTCACACCGACTTCGTGTTCGCGGTCGCGGCCGAAGAGTTCGGCATCATCCTGTGCCTGGCGATGCTGACGCTGTTCGCCTTCGTCGTCATCCGCACGCTGTCGCGCGCCTATGCCAATGAGGACATGTTCTCGCGCTTCGCGGCTTCCGGCCTTGCCATCCTGTTCGGCGTGCAGGCGGCGATCAACATGTCGGTGAACCTCCAGCTCATCCCCGCCAAGGGCATGACGCTGCCGTTCATCTCCTATGGCGGCTCCTCGATCGTGTCGCTCGCCTATGGCGTCGGCATGATGCTGGCCCTGACGCGGCTGCGCCCACGCACAGAGGTCGAGGCCAGCGGCCATGCCGACGCGATGCGGAGTTACGCTTAGCCGCTCTCGGGTCCCGGACAAGCGAAGCGCAGAGCCGGGACCCGGAATGCCGCAACCAATGGGCCCCGGTTCAGCAGCGCACCACGTCGCCAAGAGCGCTGCGCTGCGCCCGGGCACGAGCGCCGCGTAGCCGGCTCGCAATGGCGAAAAAGTCCCTGTAAAACCTTCCACCATGGACAATTCCCCCCTGATTCTTCTCGCCGCGGGCGGCACTGGCGGCCATCTGTTTCCGGCCGAGGCACTCGGCGTCGAGCTGATCCGGCGCGGCTTTCGCGTTCGTCTCGTCACGGATGAGCGCGCGCTGCGTTACAGCGGGCTGTTCAGCAAGGACATGATCGACGTCGTTTCGAGCGAGACCGCACGGGGCCGCAATCCGCTCCAGCTCGCCTATGCCGGGCTCACGCTCGCGGCCGGCACGCTCTCTGCGTATAGTCTGATCAAGCGGTTGAAGCCGGTTGCCGTCGTCGGCTTCGGCGGCTATCCGACGCTGCCGCCGCTGGTCGCTGCCAAATTCGCCGGCGTACCCGGCATTATTCACGACGCCAACGCGGTGCTCGGCCGCGCCAACCGGTTCCTCTCGGGCCGCGTACGCGCGATCGCGACGTCGCTGCCCGGCGTGCTCGATCGCGATCCGGCGCTATCAGGCAAGACCACGACGGTCGGCACGCCGATGCGCCCGGCGGTGCTCGCCGCGGCTGCCGTGCCTTACGCTGCGCCCGAGGTGAACGGCCCGCTGCGGCTGCTCGTCGTCGGCGGCAGTCAAGGCGCGCGCATCATGGCCGATATCGTGCCCGGTGCGATCGAGCGGCTCGAGCCTGCGCTGTGGAGCCGGCTCATGCTGACCCAGCAGGTGCGGGACGAGGACATGGCACGAGTGCGCGCGGTCTATGACAAGCTCAAGATCAAGGTGGAGCTGGCGCCGTTCTTCACCGATTTGCCGGCACGGCTCGCTTCAAACCATCTCGTGGTATCGCGCTCCGGCGCCGGCACGGTGGCCGAGCTCGCAGCGATCGGCCGGCCCTCGATCCTGGTGCCGCTGCCGGGCTCGATCGACCAGGACCAGTTCGCCAATGCCGGCGTGCTGGTCAAGGTCGATGGCGCGATCCGCATCCCGCAGACCGAGTTCACCTCCGACCGGTTGGCGTCCGAAATCTCCGCCTTCGCCGCCGAGCCTGCGCGCCTTGCCGCCATGGCGCAGGCCGCCCGCGGCGCCGGCCGGCTCGACGCCGCCGAGCGACTGGCTGATCTGGTGGTCAAGGTCGCGGGAATCTGACGCGAAAAAGCCCTTGTCTTCGCCTTCTAAAGCGGGGCATCCAGTAGGAAAGGCGCGCGGCTGATTTGGCCGTGACCTTCGCCAGATGCCGCCTGCGCAAGGCGGCGAGGTCAGGGAACACAGCATGAGACTGCCGCGCGAGATCGGACCCATCCACTTCGTCGGGATCGGCGGGATCGGCATGAGTGGGATCGCCGAGGTGCTGGTCAATCTCGGCTATGCCGTGCAGGGCTCGGACGCTTCCGACAATTACAATCTCGACCGCCTCCGCAAGAAGGGCGCAAAAGTCTCGGTCGGCCACAAGGCCGAGAATGTCGACGGCGCCGAGGTCGTGGTCGTGTCCACCGCGATCAAGCGCGACAATCCGGAACTGATAGCGGCGCGCGAACGGCGCATTCCCGTGGTGCGCCGCGCCGAGATGCTCGCCGAGCTGATGCGGCTGAAGAGCTGCGTCGCCATCGCCGGCACCCACGGCAAGACCACCACGACCACGATGGTCGCAACGCTGCTCGATGCCGGCGGGCTCGATCCCACCGTGATCAACGGCGGCATCATCAACGCCTATGGCTCCAACGCGCGCCTTGGCGCGGGCGACTGGATGGTGGTGGAGGCCGACGAGAGCGACGGCACCTTCCTGAAGCTGCCGACCGATGTCGCCATCGTCACCAATGTCGACCCCGAGCATCTCGATCACTTCAAGACCTTCGAGGCCGTGCAGGACGCGTTCCGTCATTTCGTCGAGAACCTGCCGTTCTACGGCTTTGCGGTGATGTGCATCGATCATCCCATTGTGCAGAGCCTCGTCGGCAAGATCGAGGATCGCCGCATCATCACCTATGGCGAGAATCCGCAGGCCGATGCGCGGCTCGTCGATCTGACCCCCATGGGCGGCGGATCGAGGTTCAAGGTCGCGTTCCGCGATCGCAAGACCGGCGCGGTGCACGAGATTTCCGATTTGATGCTGCCGATGCCGGGACGCCACAACGCCTCCAACGCGACGGCGGCGATTGCTGTCGCGCGCGAGCTCGGGGTGTCCGACGAAGCGATCCGCAAGGCGATCGCCGGCTTCGGCGGCGTCAAGCGCCGCTTCACCAAGACCGGCGAATGGAACGGCGTCACCGTGATCGACGATTACGGCCACCATCCGGTCGAGATCGCGGCGGTGCTGAAGGCGGCGCGGGAATCCACCAACGGCAAGATCATCGCCGTGGTGCAGCCGCATCGCTACAGCCGCCTGCAATCGCTGTTCGAGGAATTCTGCACCTGCTTCAACGATGCCGATGCGGTCGTTGTCGCCGACGTCTATGCCGCCGGCGAAGCGCCGATCGAAGGCATCGACCGCGATCATTTCGTCACGGGCCTGCGCGCCCACGGTCATCGCGAGGTGGTCCCGCTGCCGGCCGCGCCGGAGCTCGCGGGCATCGTCAAGGGATTGGCGAAGTCGGGCGATCTCGTCGTGTGCTTAGGGGCCGGCAACATCACGCAATGGGCATATGCGCTGCCGGACCAACTGAAGGCGCTGGGGTAGGGCGGTGATTTTGATTTCACTATTCGCCACGGAGCACACTGCGCTCCCTCCCCCCTTGTGGGGGAGGGTGGGGCAGAGGGGTGGCCCCGGGCGAGGTCTGAGTTCGTGGCTACCCCCCTCCCTACCCCTCCCCCACAAGGGGGGAGGGAACGGAAGCAGGCTGCGTCCCTCACTCTTGGTGAGCGCTGGCACATGAGCTTTCCCGACATCACACCGTCGCTCAAGGCCGCGATGCCAAAGTTGCGCGGGCGGCTGCTGGCCAACCAGTCGCTGGCCGAGCTCACCTGGTTTCGCGTCGGCGGTCCCGCGCAGGTGCTGTTCACGCCGACGGATGAGGACGATCTCGCTTACTTCCTCGCGCATCTTTCTCCCGACGTTCCCGTCTACGTCGTCGGTGTCGGCTCCAATCTGATCGTGCGCGACGGCGGCATTGCGGGCGTCGTGATCCGCCTGGCGCCGCGCAGCTTTGGCGAGGCCAGCGCCAGCGGCGATATCGTCACTGCCGGTGCAGCCACGCTCGACAAGCGCGTGGCGGAAGTGGCTGCATCCGCCAATGTCGGCGGGCTCGAATTCTATTTCGGTATCCCCGGCACCATCGGCGGCGCGTTGCGCATGAATGCCGGCGCCAACGGCGGCGAGACCAAGGACGTATTGATCGAGGCGCGCGGCGTCGGGCGAGACGGCAGCAAGCACACCTTCTCCAACGCCGACATGAAGTTCGTCTACCGCAACAGCGGCGTCGATCCCTCCATCATCTTCACCTCCGCGCGCTTTCGCGGCGAGATCAGGGATAGTGAGGCGATCCGCGCGCGCATGGCGGAGGTGCAGACCCATCGCGAGACCGCGCAGCCGATCCGCGAAAAGACCGGCGGCTCGACCTTCAAGAATCCGCCCGGCCATTCCGCCTGGAAGCTGGTGGATGCCGCCGGCTGCCGCGGCTTGCGCGTCGGCGGAGCGCAGGTCTCCGAGATGCACTGCAATTTCCTGATCAACACGGGCGATGCCACGGCGCACGACATCGAGACGCTGGGCGAGACCGTGCGCGAACGCGTGAAGGCAAATTCCGGAATTGAGCTACACTGGGAAATCAAGCGGATTGGGGTTTCCCCCTAACACTCATTCCGGGGGCGCGCAGCGCAACCCGGAATCTCGAGATTCCGGGTCTGGTGCTTGCGCACCATCCCGGAATGACAAAGCACGAGGCAGCGAATGCGCATCACCATCCTCTTCGGCGGCTCCAACCGCGAGCGCCTGGTTTCGGTCGCCTCGGCCCAGGCCCTGCATCATGCATTGCCCGAGGCTGATCTGTGGTGGTGGGACGTCGAGGACAAGGTGCATGTGGTGCAGTCCAAGCAGCTGCTCGAACATGCCCGCCCCTTCGAGGACGAGTTCGCCCCCGGAACGCGCGGCATCCCGCTGGCGCAGGCGCTCGACCAGGCCAAGGCCGAGGATCGGGTGCTGGTGCTCGGCCTGCATGGCGGACGCGCCGAGAACGGCGAATTGCAGGTGATGTGCGAGGCGCGGGGCGTGCCCTTCACCGGCTCGGGCTCGGCCTCCTCGCATCTGGCCTTCGACAAGTTCGCGGCCAAGCGGTTTGCGGCGCTCGGCGGTGTGACCCCGCCAGAAAACGTTGCGCTCGAGAACATCGACGAGGCTTTTGCCCAATACGGAAGGCTGATCGCAAAGCCCGCGCGCGACGGATCGAGCTATGGCCTGATCTTCGTCAACGCCAAGCAGGATCTCGTCGCCGTCCGCAACGCGGCCAAGCACGAAGAGTACGTCATCGAGCCCTACATCGCGGGCGTCGAGGCGACCTGCGGCGTGCTGGAGCGCGCCGATGGTTCGATCATCTCGCTGCCGCCGATCGAGATCATCCCGGGCGAGGGCAGTTTCGATTACGCCGCAAAATATCTCCTGAAGTCGACCCAGGAGATTTGCCCCGGCCGTTTCGCACCCGAGATCACCGCGGCGCTGCAGGCGCAGGCGATGCTGGCGCATCGCGCGATGTCCTGCGCCGGCTATTCCCGGTCGGACTTCATCGTCTCGGACAAGGGCCTCGTCTATCTCGAGACCAACACGCTGCCCGGGCTGACCAAGTCCTCGCTCTACCCCAAGGCGCTGAAAGCCGAGGGCATCGAATTCGTCGACTTCCTGCGCGGCCTGGTGGAGCTTGCCGGGCAGCGCGTGCGGAAATAATTAGGACTGGTTAACGGCCGAATCGGCCAAACGGGCCAGTTTGGGGTCCAAAACCGGTAAAATGCCGGACATCGCGGCATAAATGCCTCACATCGCGGGGCAAAATGCGCCGGACGTTAACGAACTTTACCTTTTGTTTACCAGGACGTCCGAAGGTTAACGCTGGCGGCGCATATGGCGCTTTGGCTGCCGGCGCGTGAGCTGTCGGGGGTGATGTCACCTCCAGCGAACGCTTTGAAGGGGAGAGGCTTCTTCTGCTGAAGACCAGCACCCGGCCCGGCACGTCGAAGACGTCATGTTCGCCAGGATCCGCGCGATGTCGCGGGCAAACTGTTGACGAGCTCGTGCAATGGATGGAGCAGGAAGCCTCACCCGGTCGTTTTTCAGATCGCTGAGGCCCCAAGCTGACCTGAAGGCGGCCGCTGTCGGAGCGGTCGTGCTTCTGCGCGAGTGGCTGCAGGACAAGCGCCAGCAAAGACTTCACGCCGCGCGTGCTGCCGCCAAGATCAAGGCCAAGGCCATCATCGAGCGTGAGCCGCCGCCGCGCGTGGTCGCATTGGTGGAGCGCTATCTGCCGCGCCGGGTCGGGATCAGCATGACCGTGCTGCTTTTGATCGGCAGCACCGGCTTCGGCATCGTCAAGGGCGGCCATCTCCAGGATTTCATCACCGCGGTCAGCGATGCCCGCAACGCGCTGGCCAATTCCGCCGGGTTCCGCATCACTTCCGTCGTGATCAACGGCCGCAAGCATCTGACCCAGGACGAGATCCTGGCCATCGGCGGTGTCAGCGGCCGTTCCTCGCTGCTGTTCCTCGATGCTGACGCGGTGCGCGATAAGCTCAAGGCCAATCCGTGGATCGCGGATGCGACCGTGCTGAAGCTCTATCCGGGCCAGCTGATGATCGAGCTCACCGAGCGCAAGGCATTCGCGCTGTGGCAGGAGGCCGGCCGGCTCTCGGTCATCGCCGATGACGGCGCCGTCCTCGAACCCTACGTCTCGCGTCGCTTCCTGTCGCTGCCGCTCGTGGTCGGCAAGGGCGCCGAGACCCAGGCCCGCGATTTCCTCGCGCTGCTGGCGCGCTATCCGCAGGTCAACTCGATCACCAAGGCCGCGATCTTCGTCGGTGAGCGGCGCTGGAACCTGAGGCTCAAGGACGGTCTCGACATCCGTCTGCCCGAGCAGGACGTCGGCAACGCGCTGGCGATGCTGTCCAAGCTCGACAAGGAGGACAGGCTGTTCTCGCGCGACATCGTCGCCGTCGACATGCGCCTGCCTGATCGCCTGGTGGTGCAGCTGTCCGAGGACGCCGCCAAGGCGCGCGAGGAGCTGTTCAAGGACAAGAAGAAAAAGAAGGCCGGGGATTCCGCATGACCGGTCTTGATCGCACCCAGACCCCGAAGACGCGCCCGATGCCGCACAAGCGCGGCGGCCTCGTCGCCTGCCTCGACATCGGCACCAGCAAGATCGCCTGCATGATCGCGCGGCTGAAGCCGTCGCCGCCGAGCGAGGCGCTGCGCGGCCGCACCCATGCGGTGGAACTGATCGGTTACAGCCAGATCCAGTCGCGCGGCATGAAGGCCGGTGCGGTGATCGACCTTACCGAATGCGAGCAAGCCGTGCGCCAGGCCGTCGCGCTCGCGGAGAAAATGGCCAAGGTGCGGGTCGAGTCCGTGCTGCTCTCGGTCTCCGGCGGTCGGCTTTCTGGCCAACTGGTCGAAGCCGCCGCAGATATCCGTGGTGGCGCCGTGACGCAGGCCGATGTCAGCCGCGTCACCTCGACCGGCATGCGTCATGCCACCGGCGAAGGCCGCACCGTGCTGCACGCGCTCCCGGTCGGCTACACGCTCGACGGCGTCAAGGGCATCCGCGATCCCCGCGGCATGGTTGCGCATCAGTTCGGCGTCGACATGAACGTCGTTACTTGCGACGCCACCGTGGCGCGGAACCTGATGCTGGCGGTGGAGCGCTGCCACATCAATGTCGAAGCCATGGCGGCCAGCCCTTACGTCGCCGGATTGTCGGTGCTGACCGACGACGAGGCCGATCTCGGCGCCGCCGTTGTCGAGATGGGCGCCGGCACCACTACGATTGCCGTTTATTCAGGCGGCCGTTTCGTGCATGCGGCGGGTTTTGCGGTCGGCGGGCAACACATCACGATGGATCTTGCGCGCGGACTCTCCGCGACCATTGCCGATGCCGAGCGAATCAAGACGTTATACGGGACCGTCATCACCGGCGGATCGGACTCGCGTGAGCTGATGTCTGTGCCGACAGCCGGTGACGAGCAGGATCTGCCGCAGATCGTCTCCCGCGCCACCATCGCCAACATCGTCAAGCACCGTGCCGAGGAAGTCTTCGAAATGGTTCGGGACAAGCTGAAGGATTCGCCCTTCGCCTCAGAGCCCAACGGCCGGGTCGTGCTCTCGGGCGGCGCCTCGCAGCTGACCGGCCTCGTCGAACTCGGCACCCAGATTCTCGGCCGGCCCGTGCGGGTCGGACGTCCGCTCGGCTTCGGCCGGCTGCCCAACGAGGCGAAGAACGCCGCGTTCGCGGTGCCGGCCGGACTCCTCGTCTACCCGCAATATGTTCACCACGAACATGTCGAACCGCGGCATACGCGGCAGCAGGTCAAGACAGGGACCGGCGGTTATTTCGGAAAGGTCGGACGATGGCTACGCGAGGGCTTCTGATGATTCATTTCCGCAATTCCCGACTTTCACCAACTCCCGCGGCCGCCGGCCGGGGCGAACCCACGCGCGCGTGATCGAGAGGCAAACATGACCATCAGCATCAATGTTCCTGATATTCACGAACTGAAGCCCCGGATCACCGTGTTCGGCGTCGGTGGCGCCGGTGGCAACGCCGTCAACAACATGATCACGGCGGGCCTTCAGGGCGTCGATTTCGTGGTCGCCAACACCGACGCGCAGGCGCTGACGATGTCGAAGGCGCAGCGCATCGTGCAGATGGGCACGGCGGTCACGCAAGGCCTCGGCGCCGGCTCGCAGCCGAACGTCGGCGCGGCGGCGGCGGAAGAGGTGATTGACGAGCTGCGCGACCATCTCTCGGGCGCCAACATGGTGTTCGTCACCGCGGGCATGGGCGGCGGCACCGGTACCGGTGCAGCTCCTGTGATCGCCAAGACCGCGCGCGACATGGGCATCCTCACCGTCGGCGTCGTGACCAAGCCCTTCCACTTCGAGGGCGGCCGCCGCATGCGCACGGCCGAAGCCGGCATCAACGAGCTTCACAAGGTCGTGGATACGCTGCTCATCATCCCGAACCAGAACCTGTTCCGGGTCGCCAACGAGAAGACCACCTTCGCCGACGCCTTCGCGATGGCCGACCAGGTGCTGTACTCGGGCGTTGCCTGCATCACCGATCTGATGGTCAAGGAAGGCCTGATCAACCTCGACTTCGCCGACGTCCGCGCCGTCATGCGCGAGATGGGCAAGGCGATGATGGGCACCGGCGAAGCCTCCGGCGACAAGCGGGCGCTGACCGCCGCCGAAGCCGCCATCGCCAACCCGCTGATCGACGACAGCTCGATGAAGGGCGCCAAGGGCCTCCTCATCTCCATCACCGGCGGCAAGGACCTCACGCTGTTCGAGGTCGACGAAGCCGCGACCCGTATCCGCGAGGAAGTCGACCAGGACGCCAACATCATCGTCGGCGCGACCTTCGACGAAGCGCTCGATGGGCTGATCCGCGTCTCGGTCGTTGCCACCGGCATCGAGCAGGCCGCGATCGCCCGCAACAGCCAGGCGACCTCCGCACCGGTTGCGAACGCGGCGCCGCAGGCACAGCAGGCTCCCGCAGCCCCCGCCGTCGCCGCCGAGAGCCGTCTGGCCGACCTGACCGCGCGGCTCCGCGCCGACAATCAGCGTATGGCTGAGCGCGCCCAGAAGCTGGAAGGCCAGATTCCGGCCGCAGCCCCGGTCGCTGCCGCGCCGATGGCGCCCCGTCCGAATGTCGAGCGCGCCGCGCTCGCTGCCATCGCCGCCGCCGTTGCGGAGGTCCCGCAGGCGCCCGCGCCGATGCAGACCTATGGCGACGTCACCGTGCGCCCGATCGCGCAGAAGCCGACGCTGTTCCCGGAACCCGACATGGCCCCGATCGCGATGCAGGAGCCGATGACGCCGGAGAACTTCATTCCACCGCAGGCCGAGCGCGCGCCGGTTCGTGCGCCGCGGATGCCGCGCCTCGATGAGCTGCCGATGCCGGCCCAGGCCGAGATTCGCCAGGCCCGCGGCGAGGTCGAGGAGGAGACCCCGCAGAAGACCCGCCTGTCGCTGCTGCAGCGCCTCGCCAATGTCGGCCTCGGCCGTCGCGACGAGGAAAGCGAGCCGCCGGTCGCGGCCCGCACCGCCGGTCCCGCGATGCCGCCGCTGCCCGAGCGCCGCCAGCAGAAGACCGTGGCCCAGCAGATCGCATCGAGCGAGCCGGTATCTGAGTATGCCCGCCGCCCCGCGCCGCAGGGTCTGGACATGCACGGCCGTCCGGCGCCTGTTGCGCCGGCGCCACAGGGCGACGACCATCTTGATATCCCGGCCTTCCTGCGGCGGCAGGCGACCTGAGGATTGTTACAATAAGGCAGACGAAAAAAGGTCCCGGCAACAAGCTTGCCGGGACCTTTCCTTTTATCCCGTGCATGTCCGGATTGCGCAGACAAGCAACTGATTTTAAATCATTAATTACGTGTTTGGGTGTTCAGTCAAACTGCCGGAAGCGACCCAAAACCTCGGCGCAATTTGGTTAAGCCTTGGCGCGAATACGGCAGGTTTGGGGTAACAATCGGTAAAAAAGCGTGAGTTGGCGCTGTTTGAGGCAGTGACTATGGTTTGGCGTGACTTGGGGATACGGATTCGCAGGGGCCCGGCACTGGCCGGCCAAGTGAGTCCAGTATAAGTCGCAGTGGGTCGTAGTGGGGCGGGTTCCTGATGAAATTTAGCCGGCAAACAACGCTTCGTGCGCAAGCCTCCGTGGCAGGCGTAGGCGTTCACTCCGGTCTTCCCGTCACTCTCACCCTTGGGCCTGCGCCTGTCGACGCGGGTTTTATTTTTGTCCGCACCGGCCTCGAGGGAAGTGACCGCGAAGTTCAGGCGACCGCCGAGCAGGTGATCGCGACCGACTTCGCCACCGTCCTCGGCGATCGCAACGGTCCGCTGGTGTCCACCGCCGAGCACGTGCTTGCTGCACTGCGGGGTATGGGTGTCGACAACGCCACCATCGAGATCGACGGTCCCGAAGTGCCGATCATGGACGGCAGCGCGGCGGCTTTCATTGCGGCGATCGACCAGGCCGGCATCGTTACCCAGCCGGCGCAGCGCCGCTTCATCCAGGTTTTGAAGCCGATCTCAGTCAAGATCGGCGACTCCTTCGGCGAGATCAGGCCCTATGCCAACGGGTTCTGCGTCGAGGTCGAGATCGATTTCACCAATCCCGTCATCGGCCAGCAGAGCTACGCCTTCGATCTCAACCCGGAGCGTTTCCGCCGCGAAGTCGGCCGGGCCCGGACCTTCGGTCTGATGAGCGACGTTGCGCGGCTCTGGAGCGCGGGCTATGCCCTCGGCGCCTCCTTCGACAACACCGTCGTGTTCGACGACGAGCGGCTGCTCAACACCGAGGGCCTGCGCTACGCCGATGAATGCGCCCGCCACAAGGTGCTGGACGTGATCGGCGACCTCTCCCTGGCCGGCCTGCCGCTGCTTGGCGCCTACCGCTCGGTGCGTGGCGGCCACAAGCTCAACCACGCTGTGCTGACCGCGCTGCTCGCCGACCGTACCGCCTGGCGGGTGGTCGAGGGCGAGGCAGCCCGCCGCACCACGCGCCCCGTGGGCGAGGTCGGTCGCGGTATCGTCGGCGGCCGGATCGCTGCGGCCTATGGGCCGGACGTGTCCTGAACAGAGCTGTTGCCGCCTGCCTCAGGCAGCGGCTTACCCCGGGAAACTCCTGGTAACCACGATCGGCTAGGATTGCGGCACGTTCGCCTTAATCCGGGCGAAATGCCTGCCTATCCGGTTGGTTAAAGATCGCTTTTCGGATACATCGGCGTGGTCGCATGGCAAGGCACCACGGTTACATTTCGCGCCCATGACGGGGTTCATGGGCTGGCGGCACCGCATCACAGGGCGTCAGGGCTTAAACTCATGTCGGCACAGCGTACGACGCGCGGATATTTCTCGGTCTCGTCGCGAGCCCGCGGGCTGCTTCAGGCCGTCACCTTCATGATGCTCGCGCTGCCGCTGGCCGGCTGCGGCACCGGCTCGCTCTGGGACAAGTTCACCGCCAAGGACGACACCTTCGTCGAGGAGCCCGCCGACAAGATCTACAATGAGGGCCTGTACCTCATGAACGAGAAGAAGGACATGAAGGCGGCGAACAAGAAGTTCGAAGAGGTCGACCGCCAGCATCCTTATTCCGACTGGGCCCGTAAATCGCTTCTGATGTCGGCCTATGCGTCCTACCAGGGCGGCGACTTCGACGGCTGCATCGGCGCTGCCACCCGCTACGTCACGCTGCATCCCGGCAGCCCGGATGCGGCCTATGCGCAATATTTGATCGCCGCCTCCCATTACGACCAGATCCCGGACACCAGCCGCGATCAGGCCCGCACCGAGAAGGCGATCGCCGCCCTTGAAGAGGTGGTGCGCAAATATCCGAACTCGGAATACGCGACATCCGCCAAGGCCAAGATCGAGGGTGCGCGCGACCAGCTTGCCGGCAAGGAAATGAATGTCGGCCGCTATTACGCGCAGAAGCGCGACTACACGGCTGCGATCAACCGCTACAAGACCGTCGTCACGCAGTACCAGACCACCCGCCATGTCGAGGAAGCGCTGTTCCGGCTGACCGAGGCCTATATGGCGATCGGCATTGTCGGCGAGGCGCAGACCGCGGCAGCCGTGCTTGGGCACAATTTTCCTGACAGCCGCTGGTACAAGGACGCCTATAATCTTGTAAAATCCGGCGGTCTCGAACCGAGCGAGAATCAGGGGTCCTGGATCAGCCGGACTTTCAAGAAGATGGGTCTCGGCTAGGAAATTTGGTTCCATGCTGGCGCGTCTGTCGATCCGTGACATCGTCCTGATCGAACGGCTCGATATCGAATTCGCCACCGGCCTTGCGGTTTTGACCGGCGAGACTGGTGCGGGCAAATCCATCCTGCTCGATGCCTTTGCGCTGGCACTCGGCGGCCGCGGCGACGCGGGCCTCGTGCGCCACGGCGTGGAGCAGGGGCAGGTGACCGCCGTGTTCGATGTCCCCAAGAATCACCCCGCGACGAAAATCCTCGCCGAGAACGGCCTCGAGGACACCGGCGAGATGATTCTCCGCCGCGTGCAGCTCGCCGACGGCCGCACCCGGGCCTTCATCAACGACCAGTCGATCAGCGTGCAGACGCTGAAGGCGGTCGGCGCCGCCCTGGTGGAGATCCACGGCCAGCATGACGAGCGTGCGCTGGTCGATGCCGCGACCCACCGCCGCCTGCTCGACGCGTTCGCCGGCCTGGAGAGGGACGTCGCCGCGGTCGAAACGCTCTGGGACGCACGCCGCACCGCCAACACCGCGCTGGAGGAGCATCGCTCCGCCATGGAGCGCGCCGCGCGGGAGGCCGACTATCTGCGCCACGCCTCCGCCGAGCTGAAGCAGCTCGCGCCCAAGGACGGCGAGGAAACCTCGCTCGCCAACCGCCGCACCACCATGATGCAGGGTGAGAAGATCGCCTCCGATTTGCGCGAGGCGCAGGAGGCTGTCGGTGGGCACCATTCGCCGGTTTCGACGCTCTCGGCGGCGGTACGCCGGCTGGAACGCCGCGGCGTCAATTCGCCCGCACTGGTCGAGCCGGCCGTGAAGGCGATCGACATGGCGATCAACGCGCTGGAAGAGGCCGACCAGCATCTGCAGGCGGCACTCGCCGCGACCGATTTCGATCCGGCCGAGCTCGAACGCATCGAGGAGCGCCTGTTCGCGCTGAGGGCCGCCTCGCGCAAATATTCGACGCCGGTCGACGGGCTGGCCGCGCTGGCCGCCAAATACGCCGCCGACGTCGTGCTGATCGATGCCGGCGCCTCGCGGCTGAAAAAGCTGGAGCAGGCCGCGATCGAGGCAGATAGCCGCTATGCCGCCGCCGCCAAGAAGCTGTCGCTGGTGCGGCAGAAATCGGCTGAGAAGCTCAACAAGGCGGTCAACGCCGAGCTGGCGCCGCTCAAGCTCGAACGCGCCAGGTTCATGACGCAGGTCGCGACCGATGAGGCAGCTCCAGGCCCGCAAGGCTTCGACCGCGTCGAGTTCTGGGTGCAGACCAATCCGGGCACCAAGGCAGGACCGATGATGAAGGTCGCCTCCGGCGGCGAGCTGTCGCGCTTCCTGCTGGCGCTCAAGGTCGTGCTGTCCGACCGCGGCTCGGCGCCGACGCTGGTGTTCGACGAGATCGACACCGGCGTGGGCGGTGCGGTCGCCGACGCTATCGGCGGGCGCCTGGCGCGGCTTGCCGGCAAGGTGCAGGTGATGGCCGTGACCCACGCCCCACAGGTCGCCGCCCGCGCCGACCAGCACCTGCTGATCTCCAAGGATGCCCTCGACAAGGGCAAGCGCGTCGCCACCCGCGTCAATGCGCTGGCCGCCGACCACCGCCGCGAGGAGATCGCGCGCATGCTGGCGGGGGCAGAGATTACGGCCGAGGCGAGGGCGGCGGCGGAGAGGCTGCTGAAGGCGGCGACGGCTTGATTGTGTGTCCCGGACGCGGCGCAGCGCGTAGCGCTGCTCCGCAGAGCCGGGACCCAGATTTCTGCCACGTGGGCCCCGGCTCTGCAGCGCACCGCACCGGATGATGCTCCGCATCGCCGGGAGCGCTGCGCTGCGTTCGGGGCACGAGATTTCCACACGCCTTTACCGTGCTACCCGCTCCGTCGTATCCAAGCACCATGGTCAGAGCAGCAAAATCCAAAACAACACCGCTTCGCGACGTCGCCGACCTCACCAAGGCCCAGGCCAAGGTCGAGCACATGCGGCTGGCGCTGGAGATCGAGGGGCACAACGAGCGCTACTATCAGGAGGACGCGCCCACCGTCACCGACGCCGAGTACGACGCGCTGCGCCAACGCTTCAATGCGATCGAGAAGCGCTTTCCTGAATTCGTCACCGCGGACTCGCCCTCTCAGAAGGTCGGCGCAGCGCCGTCAGGCCGCTTCAAGAAGGTCCGGCATTCCGTTCCCATGCTGTCGCTCGACAACGCCTTTGCGGAGGAGGACGTGCGCGACTTCGTCGGCCGCATCGTGCGCTTCCTGAAGCTCGACGACGACAAGGTCAATTTCTCCGCCGAGCCGAAGATCGACGGCCTCTCGATGTCGTTGCGCTACGAGGGTGGCGAGCTCGTCACTGCGGCGACGCGCGGGGACGGTGCGGTCGGCGAGGATGTCACTGCCAACATCCGCACGCTCGAAGACGTACCGCAAAAGCTGAAGGGCCGGAACATCCCCGATATCTGCGAGGTCCGCGGCGAGGTCTACATGACCAAGAGGGCGTTCCTCGCGCTCAACGAGCGGCAGAAGGCGGCGGGCGATACCATCTTCGCCAATCCGCGCAATTCGGCCGCGGGCTCGCTGCGCCAGAAGGACCCGACCATCACCGCCTCGCGTCCCCTCGGCTTCTTCGCCTATGCGTGGGGGCAGATGAACGCGATGCCGGAAGCGACGCAGAGCGGCATGATCGACTGGTTCGAGCGCTGCGGCTTCAAGACCAATCCGCTGACCAAGCTGTGTCACTCCGTCGAGGAGCTGATCGCGTTCCACCAGAGCATCGAGGAAGAGCGCGCCGAGCTCGACTACGACATCGACGGCGTTGTCTACAAGGTCGACCGCATCGACTGGCAGGAGCGGCTCGGCTTCGTCTCGCGCACGCCGCGCTGGGGCATCGCGCACAAATTCCCGGCCGAGCGAGCCATGACCGTGCTGCGCGACATCGAGATTCAGGTCGGTCGCACCGGCTCGTTCACGCCGGTCGGCAAGCTCGAGCCGGTCGGCGTCGGCGGCGTGATCGTGCAAAACGTCACGCTGCACAACGAGGACTATATCAAGGGCATCGGCAACAAGGGCGAGGTGCTGCGCGAGGGGCGCGATATCAGGATCGGCGACACCGTCGTGGTCCAGCGCGCCGGCGACGTGATTCCGCAGATCGTCGATGTCGTCCTCGACAAGCGGCCGAAGAGCGCCAGGGAATTCTCTTTCCCGAAGAAGTGCCCGTGCCCGCTGCACACCGACGTCGTCCGCGGCGCAACCGCAGCCGGCGAGGAGGAATCCCGCGCCCGTTGTAGCGGCGAGTTCGCCTGCCCCTATCAGAAGGTCGAACACCTCAAGCTGTTCGTCTCGCGCCGTGCGTTCGACATCGACGGTTTAGGGGAGAAGCAGCTGCAGTATTTCTTCGACGAGGGATGGGTCAAGGAGCCCGCCGACATCTTCACGCTGGAGAAGCGCAACGCGAAGCTGAAGCTCGAGGAGATCGAGGGCTACGGTGCCACCTCGGTGCGCAATCTGTTCGGCGCCATCGAGAGCCGGCGCACAATCGCGCTCGAACGCTTCATTTATGCGCTCGGCATGCGCCATGTCGGCGAGACCACGGCGCTGGCGCTGGCACGCGGCTATGGCTCTTGGGACGCCTTCCACGACGCCTGCCTCAAGATCGCTCACGGCGACGAGGAGGCGATGGCCGACATGGACGCGCTCGACCAGATCGGCGACACCGTGATCAAGAGCATCGCCGATTATTTCGGCGAGAGCCACAACCGCGGCATCGTCGAGCGGCTGACCAAGGAAGTCGAGATCGTCGACGCCGAGAAGCCAAAGAGCAACTCCGCCGTCGCCGGCAAGACGGTGGTGTTCACGGGCTCGCTGGAGAAGATGACGCGCGACGAGGCCAAGGCGACTGCAGAGCGCTTAGGGGCAAAGGTGTCGGGCTCGGTGTCGAAGAAGACCGATCTCGTCGTCGCCGGCCCCGGCGCGGGCTCGAAGCTGGCAGAGGCCAACAAGCACGGCGTCAAGGTGCTGACTGAGGACGAGTGGTTGACGCTGATCGGGGAGTGAGGTTTCTTCCTTCTCCCCTTGTGGGAGAAGGTGGCGCGAAGCGCCGGATGAGGGGTCGTATCCACAAACTCGACTGAGAGTGATCTGCGTGGAGAGAGACCCCTCACCGTCTCGCCGCTCCGCGGCGAGCCACCCTCTCCCACAACAAGGGGAGAGGGGAAGGGTAACGCGCATAGCCTCCCTCACATTATCCCACTCTCTTCCTCTTCCGCCTGCTTGATCAGCGTCTCGCTCACCGTCATCTCGCGGCGGGGCACGACGAAGATCATCACGCAGGCGCAGAGCAGCGAGATCGCGAGGACTGCGGCGGTGAGTGGCAGCGTCGTTGCGGAGTGGCCGCCGAGATAGGCGCCGAATTGCGACATCAGCGCGCCGATGCCCTGTTGGAGGAAGCCCATCGTGCCGGAGGCGGTGCCGGCGGCCTCGGGGCGGATGCTGATGGCGCCGGCGGCCGAATTCGCCATCACGAAGGCATTGCCGGCCATCACGATCATCTGCGTGCCGAACAGCCAGGCCGGCGCCTCGTTCCAGCCGATCAAACTCCAGAGCAGGTTCGCAAGGCTGCCGGCGAGCTGAAGGGCGAGCCCGAACCAGATCAGCTTTTCCAGCGAATGCCGCGGCGCAAAGCGCACGCAGAGCAGGTTGCCGACGAGAAATGCAAAGCCCGAGGTCGCGAACCAGGCGCCGTATTCGGCGCTGCTGCGGCCCATCTGCGTCACCACGATGTAGGGGCCGCCGCCCGCGAAGGTGAAGATGATCTGCGAGGCCAGCACCTGGCACATCACATAGCCGACGAAAGCGCGGTTGCGGATCAAGATGCCGACGTCGCCGCGGAAGCCGCTGCCGGCGGCGCGGCTGCGCCGCGTTTCGGGCAGCGCCACCGCGATGCCGGCGGCGACAATGATCGCGGCGATGGTGATGGCGTAGAAGATCGCGCGCCAGCCGAACGCGGTCTCGATCAGGCCGCCGGTGAGCGGCGAAACCATCTGCCCGATCATCAGCGCGGCGACCACGAGGCTGATCATCGAGGCGACGCGGTCGCGCTCGTAGATGTCGCGGATGATGGCGCGGCTGATCACCATGCCGGAGGCGCCGCCGAGCGCCTGGAAAAAGCGCGCGGCAATCAATTGCGGCAAGGTCTCGGCGAAGATGCACGCGACGCTTGCCACGACCATCAGCGCCAGCCCTCCGAGCAGCACAGGGCGTCGTCCGAACCGGTCGGACAGCGGTCCCATGATGAGCTGCGACAGCGCGATGCCGACCATGTAGAGCGACACCGTCATCTGCGCGATCGAGATGTCGCTGCCGAAATTCGTCGCCAGCACCGGCAGTGCCGGAACCAGGATATAAAGAGAGATCGGCGCGATCCCGGTCATCACGACCAGCAACAGCAGCACCAGGCGCGATGTCGCGAGGTTGGCCGCCGCTCCCGGCGGCTTGCTGATCATGCCGTGCATTGGTGTCCGTCTTTCGAGTTCGAATCGACTGTAGCGCGCTCGCACAAGACGGATATCGGCGTTTCGGAATGCGGCTATACGGATTCCGGGATGGTTATGCTGGAGGCGCGATATTCGCTTTAGCCTCCGTGTCGGGAAAACAGCGTTGCGCAAACGGCGTAGCGCCATGCGCGCTGCGGCAGGGTAACCCTACGCCTTCAGCTCTGCCGTCGCCTGATCGAGCCAGGTCTGTGTCGCCTCGTCCAGCGCGGGCCGTACCTCGGCCCTTACACGCGCGTGGTAGGCGTTGAGCCAGCCGAGCTCGTCGCGGCTCAGCATCGCGACATCGATGAGGCGGCGGTCGATCGGCGCCAGCGTCAGCGTCTCGAACGCGTTCATCGGCTTCTCGGCGCCCTTGATGTCGGCGGCCACCACCAGCTCCAGGTTCTCGATGCGGATGCCGAAACCGTCGGTCTTGTAGTAGCCGGGCTCGTTGGAGAGGATCATGCCGCGCTTCAGCGGCGTGGTGCCGAGCTTCGAGATCCGCGCCGGCCCTTCATGCACCGAGAGATAGCTGCCGACGCCGTGACCGGTGCCGTGCTCGAAATCGACGCCGGCGGCCCAGAGATATTGCCGCGCCAGCGTGTCGAGTTGCGCGCCCGTGGTGCCGTCCGGAAAGACGGCGCGCGCGATCGCGATGTGGCCGCGCAGCACGCGGGTGAAACGGTCGCGCATTTCGTCGGTCGGCTCGCCCACGGCCATGGTGCGCGTGACGTCCGTGGTGCCGTCTTCGTACTGCGCGCCGGAATCGATCAGCAAGAGGTCGCCCGGCGCGATCCGCCGGTTGCTCTTGCGGGTGACGCGGTAGTGCACGATGGCGCCGTTCGGGCCGGTGCCCGAGATGGTCGGAAACGATACGTCCTTCAGCGCGCCGGTGTCGCGGCGGAACGTCTCCAGCGCCTCGACTGCATCGATCTCGGTCAGCTTGCCGCTTGCGGCCTCGCGATCAATGAAAGCGAGGAAGCGTGCCAGCGCCACGGCGTCGCGCACATGGGCCGTCTTCGTGCCCTTGATCTCGGTCGCGTTCTTGACAGCCTTGAGCAGCGCAATCGGATCGCTGCCGCGCACCGGCTTGCCGCCGGCGCCCGCGATCAGGCGGCTGAGCGCATCGGCCGCTGTGGCACCGTCGAGCGCGATCGCAGCGCCGCTTTTGGCAAGCGCCATCAGCGTCGGCGCCATCGCATCGGGCTCGCGCACGTCGGCGGACTGCTCGAGATGGTCGCGCGTGAGGTTGGAGAGTTTTCGATGGTCGATGAAGATGGTGGGACGACCGTCCTTCGGCACCAGCGCATAGGACAGCGGTAGCGGCGTGTGCGCGACGTCGGCGCCGCGGATGTTGAAGGTCCAGGCCACCGCGTGGCTGTCGGACAGCACCAGCGCGTCGGCGCCGAGCTTGACGATCTCGGCTCTGATCTGCGTCAGCTTCTCGGCTTCAGTGACGCCGGCATTCTGCAGACTGTGCACGGCGACGGGGGCGATCGGCGGCTGCGGGCGGTCCTGCCAGACCGCGTCGATTGGATTGCTGTCGACGGCGACCAGCTCGGCGCCGGCCTTGGCGCAGGCGGCGGACAGGCGCTCGGCTGCCGCAAAAGTGTGCAGCCACGGATCAAATCCGAGGCGGTCACCGGCCTTCAGATGCGCGGACACCCAGCTCTCCGGCGGCGGATCGATCAGCGATTCCACGGCCCAGGCCTTCGCGTCGACCTGCTTGGCGGCCTGAAGCGTGTAGCGGCCGTCGACGAACAATGCGGCCTCCTGGGTCAGCACCACCGCGAGTCCCGCCGAGCCCGTGAAGCCGGTCAGCCAGGCCAGCCGCTCTTCGGACGGCGGCACATATTCGTTCTGCTGCTGATCGGCGCGCGGGATCACGAAGCCGGTCAGCTTGCGGCGGGCGAGTTCTTCGCGAAGGGCGGCGAGCCGCGCCGTCAATGCGACGCCGGCCTCCGGCTCCTCGAATGTCTGGAAGTGTGCTTCGAACATGGTGGATCACTTTAGGATCATGGGGACGAGTCCGCAATCTGGACGCATTCGCGTCGCATCTGGCATGGACTGTGCTTGAATGGTTCCATTCGAATTGAGTGGAGTAAAGGATGCGGCAGTTGCGCTTCGTCCGGATGACAGGGAAATTCGAGCAGGTGGTTCATCTCAACGGCGAGGGGACACACGATGCCAGCGTTCACGTTTGAGAAGATTACGCCGCCGGTGCGTCGCGCCCCAACCGCGGCGGCACCGAAGAAACCGCGCGGCGTCATGCGCCAGATGATCGACCGTATCGCCGAGCGTCGCGCGAGGCGTAGCTTGCAGGACGAGCCTCCGATGCGGCGGGACGAGAAGCCTGCGGAGTAGCGCGGCGATTTCGTAGGGTGGGTTAGCCGAAGGCGTAACCCACCACGTCTTTTCCCGCGGTGACAAAAGAGATGGGTTACGCCGAGCGATTGTGCTTTTGCGCAATCGCAGGGCTAACCCACCCTACGACACCTTCCGCAGCAACAGGCTGCTCCACCCCTCGATCCGCAGATGCTTCAACGGCACGAGGCCGCGCGCGCGGTACGCGGCGATCACGGCGGGGGCCTGGTGCGTCAACAGGCCGGAGAGGATGACACGTGCGCCGGGCGCGAGATGCCGCGCCATCGGGCCCGCCAATTGCCTGAGCGGATTGGCGAGGATGTTGGCCAGCACCAGGTCGAACGGACCGGCCTTTTCGAAATCCGGCGCGGCGAAGCCGGTGGCCCGGATGACCCGCACTTGGTTGCCGACCTCGTTCAGCACCGCGTTCTCGGCCGCCACCCGCACCGACGGCGGGTCGATGTCGGAGGCAAGCACCGCGCGATGCAGCGCCTTCGCCGCCGCGATGCCGAGGACGCCGGTTCCGGTGCCGAGGTCGAGCAGGTTCCTCGGACGGGAACTCTTAAGGACATGGTCAAGCAGCAGTAAACAGCCACGGGTGGTGCCGTGGTGGCCGGTGCCGAAGGCGAGCGCCGCCTCGATCTCGATGGCGAGCTTGTTCGGCGCCACGCGGTCGCGGTCATGGCTGCCGTGTACGACGAAGCGCCCGGCCGGGACCGGGACGAGATCTTCCAGGCTGGCCTTGACCCAGTCCTTGGCCTCGACCGTATCGAAGAGAAGCGTCGCGGCGATCGCATTTCCTGCTGAAGTTGCAACGAGTTCGCGTAGCCAAGCCTGATCGGGCGCCTCGGCGAAATGGAGCGTGACGTCCCATGGTCCGTCGGGCCGCTCGAAGGCGGCAACCGCCGCATCGCCGTCGAAAAACACCTCGGTGAGCACGTCGACGACGCGCCTGGCGTCGGCCTCGCTGCCGATCGAAAAGCTGGCGCGATGGGTGGGAGAAGGCTGCATTCAGGGTTCCGTTGAGTTCAATTTTTGGAGCTTTTATCGCCATTTTTCCGCATATGTTGCGGTTCCCGGTTAACCGGGCTGTAGGTTGCGCCCCGTATCTTTGCGGATGTCGAAACCAACCAACACAGCTTGGAATTGAAACGGAGGCGAGTTTTGAAGCGCATGGTTCAAAAGTTCTGGTCGGACGAGTCCGGCGCAACCGCGATCGAGTACGGCCTGATTGCCGCAGGTATCGCTCTGGCGATCATCACCGTGGTGAACAGCCTGGGCGTCACCCTGAACGACAAGTTCACTTCGATTAGCAGCTCCTTGAAGTAAATTCCGCCTCCATTTCCCAGCGGGGGCTATTTTTCTTTGAGGTTTTTCCTGATCACCGCCCGCGAGGGGATACCCTGGCGGGCGAGGTCGTTTTCGGGCGAGCGTTCTCAGTGATCTTCACAAATTGTCCACCGCTTGCCGGGACGCCGTCCACCCGCTTGTCCCGCGATTATCCACCGGCTTTCCCCAAATTCGGTCCCGGCGTTCTGGCCCATGTATCCTCGGTCTGACCACAGATCATTCAACGGCCAGTCCACAGCTCATCCACAGACCTATCCACGGCTTCCGAACAGCGACCGGTGATCTCTCAAGATCGTCTGCGCGGCGTTATGGCCGGGCGCACCGGTGACGCCGCCGCCGGGATGGGCGCCGGAGCCGCAATGGTAGAGGCCCTTCAACGGCCCGCGATAATCGGCATGGCCCAGCATCGGCCGCGCCGAGAACAGCTGGTTCAGCGTCAGCGCGCCATGGAAGATATCGCCGCCGAGGAGGCCGAACTGCCGTTCGAGATCGAGCGGGGACAGGATCTGGCGGCCCAGCACACTCGCCGCAAAACCCGGCGCGTATTTGTCCACCGTCGCGATCATGAGATCGGCGACCTCTTCGCGATGGTCGTCCCACGACTTTCCATCGGGAAGCTCCGGCGCGACGTGCTGGCAGAACAGGCTGGCGACGTGCTTTCCAGCTGAGGCCAGCGTGTCGTCGAGCGTCGAGGGGATCAGCATCTCGACGACCGGCTCCCGGCTCCAGCCCTGCGCCCGCGCATCGAGATAAGCGCGGTCCATGTAGCCGAGGCTCGGCGCCAGGATGATGCCGGAGCTGAGATGATCGCCCTCGCCCGGCAGCGCCGTGAAGGAGGGCAGGCAGTCCAGCGCAACGTTCATGCGGAAGGTGCCGGAGCCGTTCTTCCAGTGCCGGATGCGGGCAAGGAAGTCCGCAGGGAGCGCGTCGGCCGCGACCAGCCGCGTGTAAAGCAGCTTTGGATTGACATTGGCCGCGACATATTTCGCGCGGATGGTTGAACCGTTCTCCAGCACGATTCCGACGGCGCGGTCGCGCTCGACGATGATCTCACGGACGCCGGCATCGGTGTCGATCATGACGCCCCGATCGCGCGCTGTGCGCGCCATCGCCTGCGTGATCGCGCCCATGCCGCCGATGGCGTGGCCCCAGACCCCCTTCTTGCCGTTCACCTCGCCGAAGGCGTGATGCAGCATCACATAGGCCGAGCCGGCGGCGTAGGGGCTGGCATAGTTGCCGACGATGGCGTCGAAGCCGAACAGGGCCTTGACCAGATCATGCTCGAAGCGCTCGTCCAGCATCTCGCCGGCCGAGCGGGTGAAGAGATCGAGCAGGCTGCGGCTCTGTTCCAGCGTGAGACCGCGCAGGATGTTGGCGGTCTTCCAGGCGTTGACGCCTTCGCGAACGGCCGCTGTGCCAAAGCCGTCGACGAGGTTCGGCGGCGCGCGAAGCACGAACTGCCGCAGCACGTCGGCGATGTCTTCCAGCTCGCGCGAAAATCCGTCGAGCGCGTCTGCGTCATGCGCGCTCAGCCGTGCGACTGATGGCTTTGTCCGCCCTTCGCCGGTGAGGAGATAGCTGGCATCCGGCGCGGGCAGAAAGTTCTGGGCGCGCCGTTCGACGATCCGCAGGCCCTGTTCAGTGAGCTTGAGGTCGCGGATCACTTGCGGATTGAGCAGGCTCACAGTGTAGGCCGCGACCGAATTGCGGAATCCGGGGTGAAACTCCTCCGTGACTGCGGCGCCGCCGACCACCTTGCGGCGCTCGACCACGCGCACGCGCAGGCCCGCCATCGCGAGATAGGCGGCGCAAGTGAGGCCGTTATGGCCAGCGCCAATGATGACGACGTCGGTCTCGGTCATGATTTCCCTGGCGTCATTCCGGGGCGATGCGCAGCATCGAACTATGGTGCGGGCTCCGCACCGGAGAATCTCGAGGTTCCGGGTTCGCGCTTCGCGCGCCCCGGAATGACATCTCTATATCAGGCATTCCTCGCTGCAACATCACGAGTGCCTTTATTGCCCGTTCAGGCGCCTTGTGCTCCATTGCGCGCGTCCGGCGCCCGCCGGGGAATGTAGGCTGGAGCTTCCATGGATTCGATCGTGCAACCTGCCGCCACGGAGCAGCCGTCCGCCTCGCGCAACCGGCTGCTGCTGACGGTCTACACCGCTGCGATCTTCGTCAGCGCGCTGCTGCTGTTCTCGGTGCAGCCGCTGTTCACGAAGATGGTGCTGCCGCGGCTCGGCGGCTCGCCGGCGGTGTGGTCGGTGGCGATGGTGTTCTTCCAGTCGCTGCTGCTGGCGGGCTATGCCTATGCGCATCTGTTGATGCAGGCGAGGAGCCGCGTCGTGCCGGTGGCGGTGCATCTGCTGCTGCTGATCGCGGCCTTCGCCACGCTGCCGCTCGGCATTGCGTCCGCCTATGGCGAGCCGCCCGCTTCGGGCTATGCGTTCTGGCTGCTCGGCCTGTTCGTGGTCTCGATCGGCCTGCCGTTCTTTGCGCTCGCCGCCAACAATCCGCTGCTGCAGGCCTGGTTCGTCCGCACCGGCCATCCCGCCGGGCACGATCCCTACTTCCTCTACGCCTCCTCCAACATCGGCAGCTTCCTGGCGTTGCTGTCCTATCCGTTCCTGCTGGAGCCGATGTTCACGCTGCATGCGCAGAACCGGCTCTGGACCGGTGGCTATGGCTTGCTAATCCTCCTGATCGCCGCCTGCGGCGTGCTGCTGTTGCGCTCGCCGAAGCTGGCGGTGGCCGATGCGCGAACCGAGGACGTCAACGCGCCGGCGCCTGATATCGTGACGCGGCTGCGCTGGATCTTCCTCGCCGCGGTGCCTTCGGGCCTGCTCATCGCGGTCACCGCGCACATCTCGACCGACGTCGCTGCGGCGCCGTTGCTATGGGTGCTGCCGTTGTCGCTTTATCTGCTCACCTGGGTCGTGGTGTTCCAGTCGCGGCCGTTGCTGCCGCACAAATGGATGTTGATGCTGCAGCCGGTCGCGATCGCGGGCGTCATCGTTCTGCTCGCCTTCGGCGGCGAGCAGAATTTGCTGCTGACACTCGGCGGCCATCAACTCTGCTTCTTCGTCATCGCCATGGCCTGTCACGGCGAGCTGGCGCGGACGCGGCCGGCCGCCAGATATCTCACCGGTTTTTATGTCGCGCTGTCGTTCGGCGGCATGGTCGGCGGTCTCTTTGCTGGCCTCGTTGCTCCCTTCACCTTCTCGTGGATCGCCGAATACCCGATCCTGATCGCGCTTGCCGCGCTGTGCCGGCCGTCCGCGAGTGAGCGTCTCGCAGGTGTCGTCAAATGGTATTGGCTGGTGCTCGCCGCGCTCGCGGTTGCGCTGGTTGCGCCGTCCTACACCACTGGCGGCCTCTCGACCTGGTTGGAGGATCACCGCGTCTGGGTCGCCGGCGCCGTCGGCGTGCTCGCCGCGCTGCTGGCGCTGGCGCTCAATGCCGGCCGCTGGAAGATCTTCGCCACCGTAGCGCTCGCGCTGGCGTTGATCCGGGTTTATCCCGCGGACGAAGGTCGCGTTACGACGGTGCGCAGCTTCTTCGGCGTGCACAAGATCGTGGTGACGCCCGGCGGCTATTTCCACGTGCTGATGCACGGCACCACCATCCACGGCGCCGAGCGCTTCCGCAACAATGACGGCACGCCGGTCACCGGTCGGCCCGAGCCGATCACCTACTATCACAAGGACGGCGGCATCGGTCAGGCCGTCAGCGCGATCCGCGAGCGCAAGGGCGCGCCGCTCAAGGTCGCCGCGATCGGCGTCGGATCGGGCACGCTCGCCTGCGCCGCCGAACCTGGTGAGGACTGGAAATTCTTCGAGATCGACCAGTCGATGGTGGATGCTGCGCGTGACCCCAAAAATTTCCGCTACATCTCGAGCTGCCTGCCGGACATGAAGCCGGTGATCGGCGATGCGCGCCTCACCTTCGCCAAGGAGCCCGACGGCGCCTACGACCTCATCGTCGTCGATGCCTATTCGTCGGATGCGATCCCGATTCATCTCGCCACCGAAGAGGCGATGAAGATCTACAAGGACAAGCTCGCGCCGCACGGGGCCGTGGTGATGCACGTCTCCAACCGGCACCTCGATCTCGAGACCGTCGTGGTCGGCATCGCCGACGCCAACGATCTCAAGAGCTGGGTCTTCAACGAGGATTCCGGGCGCGATGGCGACTACATCTTCTCGACCGACGTCGTCATCTCCGCGCGCGATGAGGCCGACATCGGTCGGCTCGCGTCCTCGAAGGTCTGGGAGCAGACCGAAGCCGACGACAGGGTGCGGGTCTGGACCGACGACTATTCCAACATCCTGGGCGCCTTGTACCGGCGTTTGAAGAACGGAGAGTAGGGCGGCACGACAATCGTCTCCGTGCCCCCGGACGCAGCGCAGTAGCGTTGCGCGCTGCACCGCGTCCGGGACACGAGACCGACGGTTACGGCTCGACCGGCGTCCCCGCCGGCAGCACAACGCCCTTCTCGCCGGCAACCTCCCGCAGCAGGTCGGGCCTGTCGGAAATGATGCCGTCGACGCCGAGCTCCATCATCCGCGCCATGTCTTCGCGCTTGTTGACCGTCCACACCACGACGCGCAATCCGAGTTTGTGGGCCTCCGCGATGAGCGCCGCCGTCACGTCACCGAAATTGGGCGACCAGATCGTGCCGCCCGCCGCCTTGATCGTCCGTGGCAGCGAGCTGCCGTGATCGGTCGGGCTGAAGCCCGCCGTCCAATTGGTGGCTTTGTCCAGCGCGACTGTCTGGCCCGTGCCGCGCTGGAGCGTCAGGTACACGGTCGGTATCTTCGGCGCCTGCTGCTGGACGAGCTGCAGGGTTCTCCAGTCGAAGGATTGGATCATGACCCTGTCGGAAAACGTTTCGGTCTCGATCAGTCCCAGCAGCTTCGTGACAAAGGCTTGCGGGTCGAGCGTTTCGTCGGGGCGGTTCGGATCGATCTTGGTCTCGATGTTGAAGCGCACACGCGAGTTGCCAGACTTGCGCACCAGCGCGAACAGCTCGCTCAGGGTGGGAATGCGTGTCCCCGGCAGGGCGCGCTGGTCGGGGAATTGCTTCGCATAGGCACTGTCCGGCCGGATTTGGCCGACGTCATAGGTCCTGACCTCGTCCAGCCGCAGTTTTACCAAAGGCGTGCCGGGCGGAGCAATGTAAGTCCCGCCGACGCCGCGTGCGAGATCAGGATTGAGCCCGCGCTCATGCGAGACGACGACCTCACCGTCCGCGGTCACGCCGACATCGAGCTCCAGCGTGTCAACACCCATCGACAGCGCGTTGGCGAAGGCTGGCAGGGTGTTTTCCGGCAGTAGAGCCCGCCCGCCGCGATGCGCCTCGATATCAAAGGCCATATCAATAGCCATGGCTTGTCCTGCAATGAGAACCGAGAGCACGGTCAGGATCGTCGCGGCACGTGACGGCATCGGGGATCGCAGCGCTCGTGAAAACAGGAGCTTATGAAATCTTTGCGCGTTTCGTCCAGTCTCGCGGTTGACGGCGGCCGTGGAAGGCGGAAACTGTCGCAAAAAAAGCAATGATACAGGGAGCCACTTGCATGCGGCTTGTCTTCATCGGAGCGATGGCGGTTCTCATGGTCGGACAGGCCACAGCCAAGGACCTGCTATCGGGCGCGAGTCTCTATGAAGATGTGGCGCGCTATGCCTCCTTCGGTCTGCACCGCTTCGGCTCTGCCGGCGATCGCGGGACCGCCGACTGGATTGCCGGCGAGCTTGCGGCCGCGGGCTTTGCGATCAGCTTCCAGCCCGTCGTGCTGGGTCGCCAATATGTCGTCGAGCAGGCCAGCGCTGAAGCCGCCGGTATCCGTGTCGAGGCGACCCCATTCTGGTGGCCGCCGGAGGACAGAGCGAGCTTCCACCTGTCGGCGTCGCTCGCACGTGATGGCGATGTCGTCGGCAAGATCCTGATGCTCGATCTGCCATTCGACCGGGGAGCCTATCTGGGGCCGACCCATCGTGCGGCCGTCGCTGAAGCGGCGGCGAAGAAGCCGGCCGCGATCCTGCTGATGATCGGCAATCCCGCCGACGATCGCTTCGCCTACAATGTCACGCAGGAGGATGCGCCCTGGCCGGTGCCGGTGATCGTGGTCGGGGCCAGGTCGAAAGCGACGTTCGAGCGCGCGCTCGCCGAAGGCACGCCCGTCAGCTTCGACGTCAAGGGCCGCTACGAACGCGATGTCACCGGCCGCAACGTCATCGCCGAGATCGGCGCCGGCCGGGGGCCGACCGTCGTGGTCTCCACGCCGATGACCGGCTGGTATAGTTGCGTCTGCGAGCGCGGGCCCGGCATTGCCAACTTCCTCGCGCTGGCACGCATCATCGCTGCCGAGAAATGGCCGGCGCATTTTGTCTTCATCGCCACCGCCGGCCACGAGATCGGCCATGGCGGCATGGAGCTGTTCCTGAAGCACGGCGCCCCGACACCGAAGGACACGCTGGCGTGGATTCACTTCGGCTCGTCGAATGCGTGCTACGGCTTTGCGGAAGGTGTCCGCACCGATCGGCCCGAGGAAGAACGTTATCTCGTGCTCAGCAAATCCGCGGTTGCGCTGACCGATGAGGCCTTTGCCAAGGTCGCGGCCAAACGCCTGGTGACGGAGAAGCAGGCGGTCGGCGAGCTGCGCGATGTGCACGCGGCGGGCTACGCCAACTTCCTCGGCATGGCCGGCCGCCATCGCACCTTCCACACGCCGTCGGACGACCTCGCAGCGACCGGGCCCGGGATTCTCGAGCCGGTCGCACGCGCCTTTGTCGATGCTGCGCGAAAGATCGTGGAACGCGGCGACGCCGCGTTCAGATAGCGTCAGTTCTGATAGTAATAGCCGCGCGGCTGGTAAACCTGCCGCGGCTGCGGCTGATAGTAATAGCCCTGCTGGCCGGAGCCTTGGTCGTAATAGGGACGCGGCTGCTGCTGATAGACCTGCGCATCATAGAGCGGGCGTGTGCCGCGCGGTGCCGGATAGCGCGCGCCGGTATCGCTGCCGTCGGCGGGATAGATGTAGTTGTCGTCCTGCGGCATGTAGCGGCGGGCGGGCTGCGCTGGCGGCGTCAGGTTCACGGGATCGCCGGTGGTCGCGTACTGCTCTTCGGCAGGCTGCTGCGGCGCGCGGGCGACTGCATTGTTGGTGCGGCCGCGCGGATTGCGCGCCAGCGCCACCTGCGCCGAGCCGGTCAGCGTCACCGAGGTGTTGAGCACGCCCTGCTGCTGCACCAGCGCATAGAGCGTCGAAGCATTCTGGCGCGACAGCCGAACGCAGCCGTGGGACGCCGGCGAACCGAGACGGCCGACCGAGTCGGTGCCATGGATGGCGTGGCCGACTTTGGTGAAGAAGATCGCGTGAGGCATCGGTGCGTCGTCGAATTCCTTGGAATAGTGATCCTCTTCCATGCGGAAGGCGCGGAATGCGCCGTTCGGCGTTTCGCGCGAGGGGATGCCGGTCGACACCGGCCAGTGATACCGCGCGACGCCGTCGACGGCGACGGTCATCTGCTGATTGTCCTTGTCGACGGTGATCTCGACCTTGGCTTGCGCGCTGCCTGCGCTCAAAAGCATCAGTGAGGTGAAAGCGATAAAAAATGAACGCATCTGGAAACGCATTTGAATCCTGGCCTCCGGCCTGTTCACGCTAGGCGCCGCGGCTCTCCGTCCCCGGCGTGCAATATGCCTGCAATCCGGCTTTCGTTCCAGCGGCCTGCCTGCCCATCGTTAACGCGGCGCGAGGCGTAAGCAAGGCCGCTTTGTGCCGCGCCGCGCGCGGCGAAGCTGACATTTTCGCGAGCGGTGCCCCATTCACAACGCCGACAATTCGTCACAAAGGCGCAACCATTTGGCCGACCGGTGCGTTGACGATCACCTGCCTCGACAGGCGGCGCTCGCCGCCATTCACCGTTTGGGATCGAAGATGAACAAAGCCCGCATCGCCGCCGCGCCGTCGCCGGCCGGTTCAGCCTTCCGTCTGGTGTTCGCGGCCGCCGCCATCCTGCTCGCGCTGTTGGCGCTGCCGCAGGCCGGCCACGCCCAGGGCATCGTCCGCGGCGCCCAGGAAGGTTCGTACGAGGGCAACCGGATTGCCGGCCCCGTGGGCGGCGCGGTCGGAGGCGTCGTCGGTGCCGGCGTCGGCGGCGCCGTTGGTGCAGTCGAGGGCGTGCTCGGCATTCCCCATCGTCACTACCGTCACCGCTGCCACGGATACTATGACGGGTATCACCGCTTCCACTGTTATCGGTGATGACGCGTCAGTTCTTCAGCCGATACCCCGTCCGAAAAATCCACCAGATCACGACGAGACAAATCACCAGGAACGCCAGCGTCATGCCGACGCTGACGGACATGCTGACGTCCGCGATCTCGTAAAAGCTCCAGCGGAAGCCGGAGATCAGATAGACGACCGGGTTGAGCATCGCCACCGTGCGCCAGGTGGGCGGCAGCATGTCGATGGAATAGAAGCTGCCGCCGAGGAAGGTCAGCGGCGTCACCACCAGCATCGGGATCATCTGCAGCTTCTCGAAGCCGTCGGCCCAGATCCCGATGATGAAGCCGAACAGGCTGAACGTCACCGCCGTCAGCACCAGGAAGGCCAGCATCCAGACCGGATGGTGAATATGCAGCGGCACGAACAGTCCGGCCGTTGCCAGGATGATCAGGCCCAAAATGATCGACTTGGTCGCGGCGGCGCCGACATAGCCGAGCACGATCTCGAAATAGGAGATCGGCGCCGACAGGATCTCGTAGATCGTGCCGGTGAATTTCGGGAAGTAGATGCCGAACGAGGCGTTGGCGATGCTCTGGGTCAGCACCGAGAGCATGATCAGGCCCGGCACGATGAAGGTGCCGTAGCTGACGCCCTCGACCTGGCTGATGCGCGAGCCGATCGCGGCGCCGAACACCACGAAATAGAGCGAGGTCGAGACGACGGGCGAGACGATGCTTTGCAGCAGCGTGCGCCAGGTGCGCGCCATTTCGAACAGATAAATGGCGCGGATGGCGCGATGGTTCATGACGTCCTCACGAGATCGACGAAGATGTCCTCGAGCGACGATTGCGTCGTGTCGAGATCGTTGAAGCGGATGCCGGCGGTGCGGAGATCGCCGAGCAGGCTGGTGATGCCGGTGCGCTCGCCCTTGGTGTCGTAATCGTAGACCAGCGTCGCGCCGGCATCGCAGAGCTCCAGCTCGTAATGGCCAAGGCTCTCCGGCAGCGCGTCGAGCCTGCCCTGCAGATGCAGCGTCAGCCGCTTCTTGCCGAGCTTCTGCATCAACGTCGCCTTGTCCTCGATCAGCACGATCTCGCCCTTGTTGATGACGCCGATGCGGTCGGCCATTTCCTCGGCTTCCTCGATGTAATGCGTGGTGAGGATGATGGTGACGCCGGACTGCTGGAGGGTGCGCACCACCTCCCACATGCCCTTGCGCAGCTCGACGTCGACGCCGGCGGTGGGCTCGTCCAGGAACAGGATCTGCGGCTCGTGCGACAGCGCTTTGGCGATCATGACGCGGCGCTTCATGCCGCCGGAGAGCGTGATGATCTTGTTGTCCTTCTTGTCCCAGAGCGAGAGGTCCTTCAGCACCTTCTCGATGTGATCAGGATTCTTCGGCTTGCCGAACAGACCGCGGGAGAAGCTCACGGTCGCCCACACGCTCTCGAAGGCGTCGGTGTGCAATTCCTGCGGCACGAGGCCGATCAGCGAGCGCGCCTTGCGGTAGGAAGTCTGGATGTTCTCGCCGCCGACGAGGACGCGGCCCTCGCTCGGATTGGCGATGCCGCAGATGATGGAAATCAACGTGGTCTTGCCGGCGCCGTTCGGGCCGAGCAGCGCGAAGATCTCGCCCCGCTTGATGTCGAGATTGACGTTTTTGAGCGCCTTGAAGCCGGACCCATAGGTCTTCGACAGGTTGGCGACGGAGATGATGGAGGACATGAGGGCCGGTAGGACTGGGGAGGGGAGGCTGGAACCTGCCGGGAACGGCGGGTCAGCGGAGCCCTGAGATAGGAATGCCTTTGCCGGGCCGCAATTGCCCGGAGAAAAATGGTCTCAAAACAGGCGCTTCAGTGGCGGGTTTCGGGCAGGTGTTGCGCGATGGTCACGGGCTGTGGCTAAGATTGCCATTCACGCGGCTCTTTGTTGCGTCTGCGAGCAGGCCATGGCTACGATTCCGGCCAATCGCAAAGCGTATTGTCCCCAGGGAAAACACCGATGAGACCGAACGGCCGTCACACCGCCGGCGCCAGCCAGTTGTCCGCCCTCCGTGTCTGGGCGATCTGCCTGCTCCTGCTGTCAGCTGTTGCCATCAGCCCGACCACGGCCCGAGCGGCCCCGAGCCAGGCCCAGGTCGCGACCACGCATGTCTATCTGCTCCGCGGCGTGCTCAACATCTTCTCGCTCGGCCTCGACACGATCGGCGCCCGGCTCCAGGCGCAGGGCATCCCGGTGACGGTCGCCAACTTCGTGTCCTGGTCATCGCTCGCCGATGAAGCCGCGACCGCCTACAAGGCCGGCCGGCTCAAGACCATCGTCCTGGTCGGCCATTCGTCCGGCGCGACCGCGCTGCCGGACATGATCGCGAAACTCAACCGGCTCGGCGTGCCCGTGAAGCTCGCGATCGGCCTCGATTCCGTGTTCAAGACCAAGCTCTCGACCGGCGCGGAGCGTTACATCAACATCTATATCGGCGACGGCCCCGGCGAGCCGGTCAAGCGTGCCGACGGTTTCCGCGGCAAGCTCGATAATGTCGACGTGCGCGGCACCGGTGTCGGCCACATCTCGATCGACAAGAACGAGGCGATCCAACGCCGTGTCATCGCCGAGATCGACGCCGCCATCATGCGTTCGCGCGCACCGGCTGTCCCGGTCGCCGAACGCGGCTCGCCCGGGCAGGCGCGCTCGGCGGCCGCGGCCGCTCCGGCACGGAACTGAATCGTTGCGCATCCTCCCGCGTGATGCCGCCTAAGCGGGCGTCACGCGGACCGGCATGCTCTCCAGCCCGCGCAGGGAATTGTTGAGCCTGCGTTTCGGCTCCGCCGTGAGCTCGATGGTCTTCACGCGCCTTGCGAGCTCGCTGAAGATCAGTTCGCCTTCCAGACGCGCGATCATCTGACCGACGCAGGCGTGGATGCCTGCGCCGAAGCCGACATGGCCGGCCGCGGTCCGTTCGACCTCGAACCGGTCGGCTCTCTCCCATCGCGCCGGATCGCGGTTGGCCGAGGCCATGAACAGCAGCACCTTGCGGTGTGCCGGGATCACGCCGCCGCCGATCTCGAGGTCGCGCGAGGTGGTACGAAAGAACGTCTGCACCGGCGAATCATAGCGCAGGCCTTCCTCGAAGGCATTGCGCGCCAGCTCCGGCCGTTGGTGGAGCTTGCGGTATTCATCCGGATGGGTGGCGAGCGCGAGCAGGGTGTTGCCGATGCCGTTGACGGTGGTGTCGATCCCCGCCGTGAGGAATGGCCGCACCAGGTGGGTCGCTTCGTGCTCGGTGATCTCGCCGTCGTCGGCCGCCTGGTAGATCATCATGCCGAGGCTGTCGGGCCGCAACGCATCTCGTGCGCAGCAGTCCATGATCCAGCTCTGGGCGGCGAGGCCTGCCTTGCGTGAAGCCGCTAGCATCTCGTTCTCGGGGCCAAAGCTGTCGAACACGAACGTGCTCCAGGCCAGCAGCTTCTCGCGGCCGTCCGCCCGGATGCCGATCGCATCCGGAAACACCTTCATCGGATAGGCTTCGGCAAGATCGGTGACGGCATCGAACGTGCCTTTGTCGATCAGCTCCGTGACCTTCTTCTCCGCTTCCTGCTGAAACGTCTCGCGCAGCTTCCTCGCGACACCCGGAGACAGCGTGCGGCCGAGGACCCGCCGGCCCTTGTCGTGGTCGGGCGGATCGATCTGGAGCGTCAGCGGCTTCGGCAGCGCAGGGTTCATCCCGTTGAGCCCGACGCCCTCGCCACTGATGAACGTCTTCCAGTCCTTCAAGGCCGGCTCGACCTCGGAATAGCCCGCCATCGCCCACACGCCGTAACGCTCCAGCGCGAACACGGGCCCGAGCGCGCGTAGCGCCTCATAGGCAGGATAGGGGTTCAACAGGAAGTCAGGCGCAAACGGGTCGATCTGACTGGAGGCGATGCCGCTCATGGTCAGCTCCGCTTCTAGGGCTTGCTGAGCGGGCACTGGCCATCGCTCTCCGAGCGGAACGCGTCCTCGCCCTTGATGGTGGCGACGACCTTCAGCAGATCCCAGCTCGATTTCGACTCCTCGGGCGACTTGACCTGCAACAGGTAGAGCGGGTGGATCTTGCGACCGTCCTTGCGGATATAGCCCTTGCCGAACAGCACATCGTCGGTCGGCATCTCCTTCATCGCGGCGACGACGGCCTTGCCATCCTTGGCGCCGCCGGTCTTGTCGACCGCCTTGAGATAGTGAATGACCGAGGCATAGACGCCGGCCTGCATGTCGTTCGGATAGGCCTTCGACGGAATGCGCTCGGCGAAGCGTTTTGCGAAGGCCCGCGTGCCGTCGTTCAAATCCCAGTAGAACGGATTCATGATCTGCGCGCCTTGCGCAAACTTCAGGCCAAGCGCGGGAAGCCCGTTCATGCCCAGGATCAATCCGACCAGCTTGTGGTCCTTGGTCAGCCCGAACTCGGCGGCCTGCTTCATCGATGTGATGGTGTCGTCACCGGCATTGGCGAAGCCGACGACGTTCGCGCCCGAAGCCTGGGCCTGCAGCAGGAAAGAGGCGTAATCGGCCGTTCCCAAGGGATGCCGCACGCTGCCGAGCACCTCGCCGCCGGCCGCTTTCACGGCTTCCGCGGCCTGCTTTTCCAGATCATGACCGAAGGCGTAGTCGGCGGTGATGAAGAACCATTTCTTGCCGCCCTGCTGCACGATCGCCTTGCCGAGACCGCGGCCGTAAGAATAGGTGTCGTAGGTCCAGTGCACGGTGTTCGGCGTGCACTTTTCACCGGTCAGCAGCACCGTTCCCGCGCCCGACCCGACGAACACCTTGTTCTTCTCGGCGCTCATGCCGGCGACAGCGAGCGCGATCGAGGAATTCGGAAGGTCGAAGATCGCATCGACGCTCTCGTTCTCGTACCAGCGCCGAGCGATGCCGATCCCGATGTCGGTCTTGTTCTGGTGATCGGCCGCGACGACCTCCACCGGCTTGCCCGCGGCTTTTCCGCCATAGTCTTCGACGGCCATCTTGGCGGCGACGACCGAGCCGATGCCCTGGTAGCTCGCGAACGGGCCCGACTGGTCGTTCAGGATGCCGATCTTCACGACCTCCTGTGCGAAGGCCGGCGCCGCGGTCAGGGTTGCGGCCAAGATGCACAATTTATGCAGGAATTTGCTGTTCATTGGATCCCTCCCATGGGCGGTCTTGGTGCCGCTGAATAATAGTTATATTTTATAGCTATTTTTGAGAGTGTCAATTCGGCCGTCCCTAGGATTGAGAATCATGAGCTCGAAGCCTCTAAGACCCGGAGCCAAATCCACTCCGCAAAAGTCCGCTCCGCAGACGGAGAAATCGCTGGACCTGCGCGCGCTGCAGCGCACCCCCGGATTCATGCTGCGCCTGGCGCAGCTGAAGTTCTTCGAAGGCTTCTACGAGGAGTTCGCCGCCTTGGGCCTGACGCCCGCGACCTATGCGATCTTCGCCGTCATTCGCGACAATCCCGGCGTGCCGCCAAGCAGCCTCGCCAGCCTGCTCCGGCTGCGGCTGCCGAACCTGATCAAGATCCTGAACGAGCTGGAATCGTCCGGCTTCATCAAGCGCAACCGCTCGAAGTCCGATCGCCGCGCCGTCGAGCTCATGCTGACGCCGAAGGGGACAAAGCTCATTGCGGAGGGCGCAAGGCTGACGGAGCCCTATAATCGGAAGATGCTGGCGCCGCTCAGCGAGGCCGAGCAGCGCACGCTGCTCGAATTGCTGAACCGGATGCTGCCATTTTAGCCGTTCGCGAGCGAGGACTGAGGCCAATCGTCGCAAAGTCCGGTCGCGCCGCCAGGCGTGCGGTGAGAGTTCGCGCCCGGAAGAGATGGAGGCCGGTTCCGTGCCCCAAATTCCACCCAATCGGCCGTCACTAAGCCCGCGGGGGAGGTGATCGCCTCCCGTCGTGGGACTGCTGGATTGATGATTGATTTGAGGCGACTAGTCGCGCTGGCAGCCGTTGCGCTGCTCGCCCTGAGCCCCGGCATGGCCGCCGCCTCACCTGCCAAGTCCAAGGCCAACGCGGCCGCACCCGCAGCGCCGCCGCCTCCGCCGTTCGAGCCGTTGCCGCCGCCGAACGTCTACCTGTTCCGTGGCGCCATGGGCCCGATCTTCTCGACCGGCATGGACCGGCTCGGCGAGAAGCTGACACAGGCCGGCTTTTCCGCCGATGTCTATGAATTCACCCTCTGCCGGTTCATCGGCAACCGCGTCATCGCCAGCTACAAGGAGAAGGCGGCGCCGATCGTGCTGATCGGGCACTCCATGGGTGGTCTGTGCTCGATCGTCATTTCCGAGATGGCGGCCAAGGAGAGCATCCCGATCAGCCTCGTCATCGCCATCGATCCCGCGCATGCGACCGGCGACGTGCCGCTCAATGTCGAGCGCTTCATCAACATCTTCCTGTCCGACAGCGTGCTCGGCGGCGGCGACGTCGTCGCGGTCCCCGGCTTTCGCGGCCATTATGCGAGCTACGACCTGAAGGCAAACGCGCGCGTCTCGCACATCAACATCGAGAAGTCCGACGACATCCATCGCCAGATCGTCGAGATGGTGACGCAACTGCCGCGCATTCCGCCGCAGACCCAGGGCGATGCCGTGCCGCTGCGCTACCTCGTCCCCGCGGACACCTTGGTCGAGTTATGGGACAGCGGCGTGCGGGTGCCGGTGCGCCGCGGCGACACCATGGAGAGCATCGCCGTCGCCAATCGCGTGCCGCTGTGGACGCTCGCGCAGAGCAACTCGCTTGCAGAGAACGCGCAGCTCACGCCGGGCCAGACCATTATCGTGCCCCGGCATCTGACACCGCCCGAGCCCACGGCCGCGATGGTGACGCCGCCGCCGGCTCCGACGAAGCGGAAGTAGGGCTCGTTATCTTGCCGCAGAGGACGGTGCGCTCCCTCTCCCGCTTGCGGGGGAGGGGGTCTCTCCACGATCGAGAACCCCCGAGAGGAGAGAGCCCCCACCCGCCGCGCTCTGGCGCGCAATTGCGCTGCCGAGCGCGTCGACCTCCCCCGCAAGCGGGAGAGGTGCAGCGAGTGCTGGGCGACACTCGATCCGATAAGGCTACACATTTGACCCGCTGATCGCGTCGATCACGGCGTCCGTCACTTCCTTCGTCGTCGCCTTGCCGCCGACGTCAGGCGTCAGCACGCCCGCCGCGCAGACGCGCTCGACCGCCGCCATCAGCCTTGTAGCGGCGTCCTTCTCGCCGAGATGCTCGAGCATCTGCGCGCCGGTCCAGAACGTCGCGACCGGATTGGCGATGCCCTTGCCGGTGATGTCGAAGGCCGAGCCGTGGATCGGCTCGAACATCGAGGGGAAGCGGCGCTGCGGATCGATGTTGCCGGTCGGCGCCACGCCGAGGCTGCCGGCCAGCGCGCCGGCGAGGTCGGACAGGATGTCGGCGTGCAGGTTGGTCGCCACGATGGTGTCGAGGCTTTTCGGATGCAGCGTCATACGGACCGTCATGGCATCGACCAGCATCTTGTCCCAGCTGACGTCGGGGAATTCGCCGGCGACCTCGGCTGCGATCTCGTCCCACATCACCATGCCGTGGCGCTGCGCGTTCGACTTGGTCACGACTGTCAGGAATTTGCGCGGGCGCGACTGTGCGAGCTGGAACGCGTAGCGCATGATCCTGGTGACGCCAACGCGGGTGAAGACGGCGACTTCGGTGCCGACCTCTTCCGGCAGGCCCTTGTGGGCGCGGCCGCCCATGCCGGCATATTCGCCTTCCGAATTCTCGCGCACGATCACCCAGTCGAGGTCGCCGACACCGACATTGCGCAGCGGCGAGGCGACGCCGGGCAGGATCTTTGTGGGGCGCACATTGGCGTATTGGTCAAAGCCCTGGCAGATCGGCAGCCGCAGGCCCCACAGCGTGATGTGGTCCGGCACATCGGGCGCGCCGACCGCACCGAAATAGATCGCGTCGAACTTCTTCAGTTCAGTGAGGCCGTCGGCCGGCATCATCACGCCGTGCTTCTTGTAATAGTCCGAGCCCCAGTCGAACGTCTTGACGTTGAAGGCGAGGTCGCCGCTGCGCTTTGCCAGTGCCTCCAGCACGCGGATTCCGGCCGAGATCACCTCGGGGCCGATGCCGTCGGCGGGAATTGCTGCGATCGAATGGGTGCGCATGAGAATGCTCCGTTAAGAGATGGGGCCGGCAGGCTGGCTGCGTCGTCGGCGAATCTAGACGGGAGTGCAGGACGGACTCAATTGGCGCTGGTTTATACAAAAAAATGATATAATCCTCGCGAGACGAGAGGACCCGGGATGGAATTGCATCAGCTCCGATGCTTCGTGGCGGCGGCCGAGCAGCTGCATTTCGGCCGCGCGGCGCAGCAGCTCCAGATGCTGCCTTCCGCGCTGGGCCGCCAGATCAGGCTGCTGGAGGAGGATCTGGGCACGCGGCTGTTCGCGCGGACGACGCGTGCGGTGTCGCTCACCGAGGACGGCACGACGTTGCTGCGCGATGCCCGCGCCATCCTCGCCCGGGTCGAGGCGGTCGAGAGCAACTTGCGCAACCGCTCGCGCGCCGGCGCTGCTCGGCGGCTGCGGATCGGTGCCATCGACAGCGCCGCCGCCGGGCTGCTGCCGCCGCTCTTGCGCGACTTCCGCGCCAAGCATCCTGATATCGTGGTACAGATCCTGGAGGACAAGACGGTCCGGCTGCTGCCGAAGATCCTGACGGGTGCGCTCGATCTCGCCTTCGTCCGCCCGCCCGGCCGCGCGGACAAGCGGCTCGAATTCCGCGATCTGCTCCATGAGACCGCGATCGTGGCCTTCCCGCAGCAGCATGCGCTGGCCCGGCGCAAGTCGATCACGCTGGCCGACATCGCCGACGAGGCGATGCTGGTACCGAACCGCCGCTCGCGGCCGCACAGCCACGACCTCACGGTGAAGCTGTTCGATCAGGCCGGAATGACGCCGCGCATCGTCCAGGTCGCCGACGAGAAGCAGACCATCATCAACCTGGTGGCGACGAAGCTCGGGGTAGCGATCGTGCCGCGCTGGACGATGCGGATGGCGGTGTCGGGCGTGCGCTTCGTGCCGCTGCGGCCAAGGCAGAGCGGGCCGGTCGGCCGGCTGCCGCTCGCCGCCGCGTGGCTGCGCGGCTCGCGCGATCCGGCTCGCGATGCCATGCTGGCGGTGCTGGAGGCGCGCCTGCGCAGCTATGCGCGGGAGGCGTGAGGGGCTAAGAACTGTGCTAGGTGAAAAGGTGGATGCTATGACTGAACAAAAAGCGTCGGGCGAATTGCGAGTCGGCATCGCAGGCTTGGGCTCGATCGGCACCAAGATCGCCACCGCGCTCGATCAAGGCATCGAGGGGCTGGCGTTGTCGGCTGTCGCGGTGCGCGATCCCGCCAAGCATCAAGCTTTCATCGGCGGCCTACGCCGCCTGCCGCAGGTGCTGCCGATCGATCAGCTCGGCGAGGTCGCCGACATCGTGGTCGAGTGCGCACCAAGCAGCCAGTTGCGTGCGATCGTCGAGCCTGCCGTGAAGCGCGGCAAGGCCGCGGTCGTCGTCAGCGTCGGCGGATTGCTCGACAATTTTGATCTCGTCGATCTCGCGCGTGCCAATGGCGGCCGCATCATCGTGCCGACCGGCGCGCTGATCGGGCTCGACGCCGTCAACGCCGCCGCAATCGGCACCATTCATTCCGTGAAGATGGTGACGCGCAAGCCGATCGACGGACTGAAGGGCGCGCCGTTCATCGTTCAGAACAACATCGACATCGACAATCTGCGCGAGCCACTCAAGCTGTTCGAGGGCAGCGCGCGCGAAGCGGCCAAGGGCTTTCCAGCGAACGTCAATGTCGCCGTTGCGTTGTCGCTGGCGGGCATCGGGCCTGATCGTACCGAGATCCAGGTTTGGGCTGATCCAACCGTGACGCGCAACGTTCACCGCATCGAGGTCGAGGCGGATTCGGCGCGGTTCTCGATGGGCATCGAGAACATCCCGTCCGAGAATCCCAAGACCGGTCTGATCACCGCGCTGTCCGTGATTGCGCTGCTGCGCAAGCAGCGCGCCACGCTGTGTGTGGGGACGTGATGGGTTGAGACGTCACTAGCCCAGACGGCGGTGCGCTCCCTCCCCCGCTTGCGGGGGAGGGGTGGGGAGAGGTTATTTCCGCAATGGGACACTCCCCCAGAGGAGAGAACCCTCACCCGGCGCTTCGCGCCGACCTCTCCCACAAGCGGGAGAGGCGGAGCCCCGGGAGCGCCTACCAATCGCCGCTATGCCCCCGTGACGCGCCAGATCACGTTGCCGACGTCGTCGGCCATCAGCAGTGATTTCTTGTCGGGGCCGATCGTGACGCCGACCGGGCGGCCGTAGGATTCCTTCTCGTCCGGGGACAGGAAGCCCGACAGGATGTCGCGACCGGGACCGGACGGCTTGCCGTTCTCGAACGGGATGAACACCAGCTTGTAGCCGGACAGCTTGCTGCGATTCCACGAGCCGTGCTGGCCGATCACCATGCCGTCGGGGAAGCCGGGCAGCGTGCCCGCGGGCATCCAGCACAGGCCGAGCGAGGCGGTGTGGCCGCCGAGCGCGTAGTCCGGTTGAAGCGCCTTGGCGACCATCGCAGGATCCTGGGGCACGCGGTCGTCCACCGTCTTGCCCCAATAGCAATAGGGCCAGCCGTAGAAGCCGCCGTCGCGCACCGACGTCAAATAATCCGGCGGCGTCTCGTCGCCGAGCCCGTCGCGCTCGTTGACCACGGTCCAGAGCACACCCGTATTTGGCTCCCAAGCAAGCCCGACCGGGTTACGCAGGCCCGCGCCGAAAATGCGGTGCGTGCCGGCAACGAGGTCGAGCTCGTAGACCGCAGCGCGGCCTTCCTCGACCTCCATGCCCATCTCGGCGATGTTGCTGAGCGAGCCGACGCCGGCATAGAGCTTCTTGCCGTCGGGGCTTGCCAAAAGACTGCGGGTCCAGTGTCCGCTTGGCTTGAACGTCGTGAGCCGCTTGCCCGGCGCGGTGATGCGGTCGGCATTGGCGACGTAAGGGAAAGCCATCACGCCGTCGGTATTGCCGACATAGAAGGTGTTGCCGACCAGCGCCATGCCGAACGGCTGGCTGAGATTTTCCATGAAGGCGCCGCGTTGCTCGGCGACGCCGTCGCCGTCCTTGTCCCGCAGCAGCGTGATGCGGTCGGCGGACACGCCGAGCGCTGCGGCGCGCCGCATCGTTGCCTGCATCGCGTAGTGAAACACGCTGCGCGGCGCGCCAGCGATCTGCGTCGCCTCCGCGATCAGCACGTCGCCATTGGGCAGCACCTCGATCCAGCGCGGATGGTCGAGCCCGGTCGCGAACGCGTTGACCTTGAGCCCGGGCGCGACGGTCGGCTTCTGGCCCTCGCTCCAGCCGCGCGCGGTCGGCATCTTCAAAGTCGGGATCGCGCCTTGCGGCTTCGCCTCGGGAATGGCGGGCTTCTCTCCCCAGGCCGGCGCAGGCACGGTGCCTGACAGCTTCCGCCATTGCAGCGCGATGCCGCCGAGGAGCGCAACGAACTGCGCAAAGACGCTGGAGAAGGTCATGAGAGGGCCCCTGTTTGCGCGCGCATCCAACTGGCTGACGGGGCAGACGTCAACCTGTGCGGGGCGCCGGCCGGGCCTATTCCCGTGGAATGGCAGCCGATCGATTTTGCATGGGACGAACGCCGATGGCCTTTGCCCGGAGATCAGCGAGAGATTTGACGCTCCAGCCGCCGTGCTGCGCGAAAATCGTTGAGGTGATGCATGTTCGGCACCAGCGCTGCCTCCTTGGACAGCAGGTGATAGATCCGCGCCACCGTGCGCTGCTTCTGCTTCGGCCGCCCACGCGGCAGTGCCCGCGCCTTGCGGACGGCGGCGATCGCGTGCTCGCGGAAATAATCGTAGGCGTCCGACATGGCTCGATGCTCGCGCAGGTGGCAGCTGTCGAGGGATAACGGGCTTGGAGAGGGGCGGTTCCTGGTTGAATGTTCCGAGTTGTGCCATTCCGTTCCCGTCATCCTGAGGTGCGAGCCATGGGGCGCAACGCGCCGCATGGGGAGCCTCGAAGGATGGAGGGCCCGGATGCATTGGCGGCCGTGCATCCTTCGAGGCTCGGCTTACGATGCATTCGCATCGCAAACCTCGCACCTCAGGATGACGGGACCAAACAGCAGTCTTACGCGGAGAAAATAGTAGGAAGGTGCTACGCCCCTCACCGCGGCGACAGGAACGGGATGATCATCGGCACGCGGCGGCAGTAGGCGCCGTAGGCGTCTTCGCCGAGCTCCTTCGACAGAAACACCTCCTCCATCCGGCCCTTCTGCCACATGCCGAGCGAGATCAGGATCGCGCCGAGGATCGTCGTTACGAGGCCGATTGCGATGCCGGTGACGAGCATGCCGAAGATTAAGCCGGTGTAGATCGGGTGACGCACGATGCCGTAGGGGCCGGTGTCGATAACGCGGTGATCTTCTTTGTGGGTGATGGTGTTCGACCAGAATTTTCCGAGATGCAGTCGGCCCCACCAGGCGAAAGCGATGCCGGCGGCCGAGAGGACCGCGGCGATGTAGATGCCGGTGTTGCCGAGCACCCAAAGCGGCTTCCAGCCCAGCAGCTGTGCAACCCACGGGGTGTACAGGATGCCGCCGACCAGGATCGGCAGGCGATAGCGCTGCGACTCCAGCGTCATGACCTGCTTCTTGGTCCGCCCCTGCCAGAACGAGGCGCCGACCCAGCTGGCGAGAAAGGCGAGCCAGACCAGGGCCAGGAATTCGGTCGGCCAGGCCGTGGTCCAGCCACCCCAGGCGACCGAGAGAAGCTTGCTGAAATCGAAGGACATGAAGGTTCTTTGCGTTGGGCGGCGGCTTTAGCTCGCGCGCGAGGAGAGCGCGTGATGCTTGATGGCGCCGGAGGGCTGCTGGCCGTTGCGGGCGAGCAGATGGGTGATGGTTTCGCGCAGCACCGGCTCGATCGGACGCGGCGCGTAGCCGAGCTCGGTGCGCGCCTTGCCGATCGAGAGGTCGCTTGCGGCGAGCGCAATGCGCACGCCCTCGGCGGTGCCGTTGGGCGGCCGGCGCGTGACACGATCGGCGAGGTATTCGAGCATGATGCCCGAGAGCTCGGCGATCTTGCCGGGCACGACGACCGGGAACTGCCGGCGGCCGCTCATCGCCGACATCATCCGCAGGATGTTGCCGAGCGGGACGCAGTCGCCGCCGAGGATGTAGCGCTGGCCGATGCGGCCGCGCTCCATGGTCAGCACGAGGCCCATGGCCACGTCGCGGACGTCGACGAGGTTGACCAGGAAGTTGAGATGCGGCTGCACCTTCTTCTGCAGGAAGTACCACAGCATCGCCGTCGGCGGCGTCAGATTGTGGTCGGCCGCGCCGATCGGCATGGTCGGCGTGCCGATCACGAGTGGAAAGCCGCTGGCCGCCGCCTTCGCGGCATGATGCTCGGCGAGCGACTTCGAGCGCGTATAGGCGCCCGGCATCGCGTCGGCCGGCTGTAGCGCCTCCTCGGCGGCAGCGCCCTTGAGGTCGGAATAGGGGAACAGGATCGATTCCGTCGAGCAGTGCAGGAAGCGCGACACGCCGCGCTTCATTGCGGCCGCGAGCACGATTTCGGTGCCGCGACAGTTGACGTCGTGAAAGTCCTGCTTGTTGGCGACCCACATGCCGGGCAGGCCGGCGAGGTGATAGACCTGATCGACCCCGGCGATCGCAGCATCGACCGCGGCGCCGTCGAGCACCGAGCCGTGGACAAATTCAACATCCGCGTTCGCCGCGGCCGGCGCGCGGACATCGAGAACGCGCACCCGCTGCCCACGGGCGCGGAGCGCTTCGACGAGGTGATGTCCGATGAAGCCACTGCCACCGGTAACCAGTACGAGAGCCATGCAGAAGGTTGCTGTTTCGCGTCTAGAGCTATCGGGTTGAAAGGGAATTGGTCGGAAGAGGCGCCAGAATCGCGGCAAGGTCGCGACGGAAGCCCAATGCAATGAATAATTTTGCCATCACGAACATCGGTCCAAGCAAAAGATGCGAAGGAAAAGTGAACAATGAGGCTTCGCGGCCCTCAAAAACCTTGTGGCCGATGGCCTGCGCGGCGAGGCCGAGCGCCACCAGCACGGCGAAAATCGCCCACATCGTCGCGGTACTGACTTGCGCCGCAACGGTCGTCGCAACCGAAAACAGCACGATCGAGACCGCCAGAATGCCGATCCCGAGCGCCACATCGAGCAGCAGCCAGTACATCAGGACCGGCAAAGCCAGGATCACGGCGAGGCTGACATCGAAACCGAGCAGCGGCAGCCTGACCAGCGTCAGCGGCATCACGGCGCCGGTGAACAACAGGAGAATACCGACCACATGCATCGCCGTGTTCCGGGGGTCGCGATGGTACTCGACATAAACGGCAAGTTGGCGCTGAAAATAGCCACCCATTTCGGTCTCATGCAGCACGGGGTCGGGGAAGGGCGAACAGAGGCTATAGCACTGGACCGGGCGGTGCACAAACCGGGGCTTTTGTCGCGTGAAACCGTATTTGTGCGCCCCGGACAGGCTACAAAACGATCAGGACTTCAAAGGGTTCCGTCGGGTGCGAAGCTGCGCTCGCTCAGCGCTTCTTGGCGGGCTTTTTCGCCGCAGGCGCAGGTGCCGCAGCCGTATGCGGCGCGTCCTCCGGCAGCTTGGCATAGGTCAGGATTTGCAACTGGCCGTTGACGGCCGAGGTCGGCCTCGCCCGGTCGAGAAACTGCTCCTCGCCGAGGCCGATCGGATGCAGTCGCTTGGTCGAGATCTTGAACGTGTTCACCAGCACGTCGCGGATCGCGTCGGCGCGGCGCTGGCTCAGGATCGCGTTGGCCTCGCGAGTCTTCGAGTTGGATTCGACGTGGCCGACGATCAGGAACGTGTAGGGCAGCAGCGAGGAATGAACCAGCGCGTCCGCGATGCGGCCGACGGTCTGGTAGGACGCCGGCTGGATGATCGGCGTGTCGGCATCGAACTGGATCTGCGCATTGAAGGCGGGCAGCTTGGCGAGATCAGGTGCGATCAGCGGCCGGTTCACCGGACCGGGATCGTTCTTGATCCTGGTCTTGGCGCGCTCCATCACCTGCTGCTTCAGCGCGGGAAGGTCGGCCTCGGCGGCTTCTTCGAAATGGTTGAGCTTGCCGACGATGTCGTCGCGGGTCGGTGCCGCCGTCTGGGCGACGGCCGTGCCCGCGAGCAAAGCGAGACCGAGCGCGACCGCGGTTCCGGCAATGAAGAGCCTGCTCGCGCGCATCAGCGGTACCCCGCGTCGTCGACGGCCTTCAGGCAGTTGTTGCTGATGCCCTTGGGCGTCGAAACCAGGCAGGGGATCGACTTGCTAGTCTCCTTGGTAGAGCCGCCACAGACCTTGACGATCTCGCGCTGGCAGGCGTTCGCCACCGTGACGCGCGCGGCGACGCGCTTCTGGATGGCATCGAACGCGCCGAGATAGTCGCTCGCGCATTGCTGGGACAGCACGTCGCGGTTGCGCGACAGGCACTCCTTCAGGCGGGTCGAATCCGGGTTGACGCCGCGGCAATTGGCGACGATTTCGGCGCCGCAGCTTTTGGCCAGCAGCCCGATCGAATCGCCAAAGCTCATGGTCTCCGCCGCCGCAAGCGACGGCATCCCCAATGCCAGCAAGATCAGTGTCATGGAGCCCCGGACCATGGCTGCATCTGATACGGGGAAGTTCGGGCGGGTCAAGGGCTGTTCGGACGAGAACTGTCGAAGGCGAGGGGAGTGCGGCGAACAGTCCTCACTCCGCGGCGTCTTCGCGGGGCGGCCATTCGATCAGGGCGACCGTGTGTTTCCCGAGGTCGTCGGCCACATCAGGGTCGGCCTTGAGCTCGTCCAATGTTCTGGGCGGAGGAAGCTGCCGACCGTCCGCGATCAGCTCCTGCGCATAGAACGCCAGTGCCTCCGGTGCACTCTCCAGGGCCTCGTCGACGTCATCACCGCCGGAAATGCAGCCGGGCAGGTCGGGAAACCACAGGCTGACAGCGTCCGGATCGGTGTCCTCGATGATGGCGACATACTGAGCCATATCGCGCGCTCACGCCCGCTGCACGAAGCTGTCTACGACCTTCTTCTCGCCGGCCTTGTCGAAGGCGATGGTGAGCTTGTTGCCGTCGATCTTGGTGACGCGGCCGTAGCCGAATTTCTGGTGGAAGACGCGGTCTTCGAGCGAGAATTCCGAGGTGGTGCCGGTCGATTTGGCGACCAGCTCGCCCTCGATCGTCAGGGGACCGCGGCGGCGCGAGGAGAAGCTGCCGAAATCGGGGCCGGACGACGAGGAGGATGAGAACGTCGAAGCCTCTTCCTCGAAGCCGCCGCCACCGCCACCGCCGCTGCGCCCGCCGCCGCGGTTGCGATTGGCTTGCGCGCGCTGCCAGCCCGGCGTCGAATAGGTGGAGCCGAACGCCTCCATGTCGTCGAAGCGTGAGGCGCCGTAACCGCCGGTGCCGCCCCAGGCCGAGCCGCCCTTGGATTCGGTGATCTCGACATTGGCCGCCGGCAGTTCGTCGAGGAAGCGCGACGGGATCGTGGTCGACCAGGTGCCATGGATCCGCCGGTTGGTCGCGAAATAGATCATGGCGCGGCGGCGGGCACGGGTCAGGCCGACATGGCCGAGCCGGCGTTCTTCCTCGAGGCCGGCGCGGCCCTGTTCGTCCAGCGTGCGCTGGCTCGGGAACAGGCCTTCCTCCCAGCCCGGCAGGAACACGTTGTCGAATTCGAGCCCCTTGGCCGAGTGCAAAGTCATCAGCGACACTGCGTCGTCCTCGGCGCCGCCGTCGCGGTCCATCACCAGCGAGATGTGCTCGAGGAACCCTTGCAGGTTCTCGAACTCCTCCATCGAGCGCACCAGCTCTTTCAGGTTTTCGAGCCGGCCCGCGGCGTCCGCCGAGCGGTCCTTTTGCCACATCTCGGTATAGCCGCTCTCGTCGAGCACGATCTGGGCGAGATCGGTGTGCGCGGTAACCTCGCGCTGGGCGCGCCAGCGGTCGAACTGGGCGACGACCTCACGAAGCGAGCCGCGCGCCTTCGGCTTCAGCTCGTCGGTTTCGACCACCGCGCGGGCCGCCTCGAACAAGGGAATGCGGCGCTTGCGAGCGTGGTCGTGCAGCATCTGCACGGTGGCATCGCCAAGGCCGCGCTTGGGCACATTGACGATGCGCTCGAAGGCGAGGTCGTCGGCCGGCGAGTTGATGACGCGCAAGTAGGCCAGCGCATCGCGGATTTCGGCGCGCTCGTAGAAGCGCGGGCCGCCGATGACGCGATAGGGCAGGCCGAGCGTGACGAAGCGGTCCTCGAACTCGCGCATCTGATAGGAGGCGCGCACCAGGATCGCGATCTCGTTGAGCTTCTCGCCGCGGCGCTGGATCTGCTCGATCTCCTCGCCGATGCCGCGGGCTTCCTCTTCCGAATCCCACGAGCCTGTCACCGTGACCTTCTCGCCGTCCTGGTCCTCGGTGCGCAGCGTCTTGCCGAGCCGGCCTTCGTTATGCGCGATCAGATGCGATGCGGCGGCGAGGATGTGGCCGGTCGAGCGATAGTTGCGCTCCAGGCGAATGACCTTGGCGCCGGGAAAATCGTGGTCGAAGCGCAGGATGTTGTCGACCTCGGCACCGCGCCAGCCATAGATCGACTGGTCGTCGTCGCCGACGCAGCAGATGTTTTTGGTCTTCTCCTTCTCCCCGCTCATGTCCGCCGAAGCCTTGGCGAAGGCGGATGCGGGGTCGTGACGAGCTTCGCTCGCACTGAGAAGGTCGGGATGAGGGGGAGTCTCCACGAGCTCAGTGCTCGGAGAGTCCCCCTCACCCGCATCGCTGCGCGATGCGACCTCTCCCCGCGGGCGGGGAGAGGTGAAGGAAGGCGCCTGCGACAGCAGCCGCAGCCACAGATACTGCGCGACGTTGGTGTCCTGATATTCGTCGACCAGGATATATTTGAAGCGCTGCTGGTACTGCCTGAGGATATCCGGGTGCTCGCGGAAGATGCGGATGTTCTCCAGCAACAGATCGCCGAAATCGGCCGCGTTCAGAATCTTCAGCCGCTCCTGATAGCTCGCATAGAGCTTGCCGCCCTTGCCGTTGGCGAACATGGCGGCTTCGCCCGAGGGCACCTGCGAGGGCATCAGGCCGCGGTTCTTCCAGCCGTCGATCAGGCCGGCGAGCATGCGTGCCGGCCAGCGCTTGTCGTCGATGTTCTCGGCCTGCAGCAACTGCTTCAGCAGCCGCACCTGGTCGTCGACATCGAGCACGGTGAAGTTCGACTTGAGCTGCGCCAGCTCGGCATGGACACGCAGGATGCGGCCGCCGATGGAGTGGAAGGTGCCGAGCCACGGCATGCCCTCGACGGCGTGGCCGAGCATCTGGCCGAGCCGGTGCTTCATCTCGCGCGCCGCCTTGTTGGTGAAGGTCACCGACAGAATCTCGGCGGGGCGGGCGCGGCCCTGGCTCAGGATGTGGGCGATACGCGTCGTCAGCACGCGCGTCTTGCCGGTGCCTGCGCCGGCCAGCACCAGGACCGGGCCGTCCAGCGTCTCCACGGCCTCGCGCTGCTCCGGATTGAGCCCGGACAGATATTTCGGGCCCACCGAGGCGCGCGCACGCGCGGCGATGCCGCCGGCTGCGGGCTGGTGGTCGGAGACGTTCTGGGACGTGATCTTGCTCGGCTCGGTCATGCGAATCATTGGCCCCACGATGGCACCGCGGGGTGGCGGAAGGGAGCCTTCTAACAGGGATTGGTGCCTATATGGGGCGGCGGAACGAGGTTTTCCACGTGCGGGGCACGTCATTTTGTTCCAGCGGTCCTCGCGAATTTCCACCCTGTCCGGGCCGGAACCATCGTTCCCGCCTCGAGATTGTCTGGACAGGTGGCGCGGCCAGCCGCGCTAGACGCAGACAGACATCAAGACGAGGGTTTGACCATGCTTGGCTGGGTTGTGACGTTTCTGGTTATCGCACTGATCGCCGGCATCCTGGGCTTCGGCGGCATCGCCGGCGCTTCGATTGAGATCGCCAAGATCATCTTCTTCATCGCGGTCGTTCTGTTCCTGGTCTCGGCCGTGGTCGGCCTGGCCCGCGGCCGCAACAGGGTATAGGCCGCCGGATCACGCGCTACCGCTTCGAGGGCATCGCCACGTTCCGGCCGATGCCCTCGGGGCGCGAGACCGCGCTGTGGGCCTTTGTGACCGCCGCGATGCGCTCGCTTATATCCGGCGGAAATGGCGCGACGCGCCGCGCATTCATGTCCATGTGAAGCGACATGTTCTCGGACGTCGCCGACAGCCAGCCCTCGGTTGCGTGCCGCATCTCCTCGAACGTGTGCAGCCGCTTGTCGTCGGCCTCCAGCAGCCAGACCAGGATCTGCACGGGATCGCCGAGGTGGATTTCGCGCAAGTAACGCACATGGCATTCGGCAGTGAAAGTCGAACCGCCTCGCTCCTTCATGTAGGTCGGCCCGATGCCGAGCTCGGCCCAGAGCTGGTCGATCGCGCGGTCGAACATCACGTTGTAATAGGCCATGTTGAGATGGCCGTTATAGTCGATCCATTGCGGCTCGATCTGCATGATCGAGGCGCGGAACGGCTCGGCTCTGGGCGCTGAGGCGGCAGTCTCCGGCATGTTTCCTTCCAGCTATGCGTCCGGTCGCTTGACTTGACCGGTTTTATATCCTTTGCCACGGTTCTTCTGTCGGGAGGAATGTCCGTGGGTACCACCATCACCAATAATCCGCCGCGGCCGGAGCCGAAAGCCCTCGCGAGCGCGCTGGAGCAGCTTGCCGCACGCTTCGGCAACCGTCTCATCACCTCGCAGGCCGTGCGCGAGCAACATGGCCATACCACCACCTGGATTCCCAACCAGCCGCCGGATGGCGTGGTGATGGCGCAGGAGACCGCCGACATCCAGGACGTGGTGCGGATCTGCGCCAAGAACCGCGTCCCGGTCATTCCTTTCGGCACCGGTACCTCGCTCGAGGGCCAGGTCAACGCGCCGGCCGGCGGTATCTCGATCGACCTGCGCGACATGAACAAGGTGCTGGCGGTCCATGCCGAGGACCTCGACTGCGTGATCCAGCCCGGCGTCACCCGCAAGGCGCTCAACGAGCATCTGCGCGACCAGGGCCTGTTCTTCCCGATCGATCCCGGCGCGGACGCCTCGCTCGGCGGCATGGCTTCGACCCGCGCCTCCGGCACCAATGCGGTGCGCTACGGCACCATCCGCGAGAGCGTACTGGCCCTGAAGGTGGTGCGCGGCGATGGCGAGATCATCACCACGGGCACGCGCGCCAAGAAATCGTCCGCCGGCTACGACCTCACCCATCTGTTCGTCGGCGCCGAAGGCACGCTCGGCATCATCTCGGAATTGACCATCCGCCTGCGCGGCATCCCCGAGACGATCGCAGCCGGTGCGGTGTCGTTCGAGACCGTGCACGGGGCCTGTCAGGCCGTCATCCTGGCGATCCAGACCGGCATCCCCGTGGCGCGCATCGAGCTGCTCAACGCCGCGCAGGTGCAGGCCTGCAACGCCTATTCGAAGCTGACGCTGCCGGAGACGCCGCTGCTGCTGATGGAATTCCACGGCAGCGAGATCGAGGTTGCCGAGCAGTCCAAGGCGTTCGGCGAGATCGCCAGGGATTGCGGCGGCGGCGAATTCTCCTGGACCACCAAGCCGGAGGACCGCACGAAACTGTGGCAGGCGCGGCACGATGCCTATTGGTCCGTGAAGGCGCTGCGGCCCGGCGACAGCATCGGCGTGGTCGCGACCGACGTCTGCGTGCCGATCTCGCGGCTCGCCGATTGCGTCAGCGAGACCGAGGAAGATCTCAAGCGGCTCAACCTGCTGTCGCCGATCGTCGGCCATGTCGGCGACGGCAATTTCCATTGCTCGCTGGTCTGCGACACCAAGGACGCGGCCGAGATGGCGCGCGGCGAAGAGTTCATGCATCGCCTGGTCGAGCGCGCGCAGGCGATGGACGGCACCTGCACCGGCGAGCACGGCATCGGCCAGGGCAAGCAGAAATACCTCCAGGCCGAGCTCGGCCCCGAGGCGCTCGATGCGATGCGGGCGCTGAAGAAGGCGCTCGATCCGCTCAACATCTTCAATCCCGGCAAGATTGTGCCGGAGGCGTAGGCCTTCGGCACAACAAAGCCGCCGCAAGGCCGATGCCGTCCACCGGTCGGGGGCGGGAACTTTCGGCAATCCTGTCGGTTCCAATTCCCGCCAAGTTCCGATGCCTCAATGGCGCGGCTCTGCGGGAGGGTGCGATGGTGCGACCGGTCATTGGAATTGCCGCGATGGCGCTTGCCTGCATGCTGGCGGGCGCGGCTCTGGCCAAGGGCGGCCATGGGGGCGGACATGGCGGTGGCCATGGAGGCGGGCACGGCGGTGGCCATCACGGCGGCGGACATTTCCGTGGCCACGGCGGTGGACATGGGCATGCCGGCGGGCATCATCGCGGCATGCGGTTCACGTCCGGTGTCCGACGCGGCGGGCCCAACTTCGGTCAGATCCGCAACGCGGCGATCCGCCCCGCGAGCTTCCGCAATGCCCTGAACACCAGCGCATTCCGGAATGGCCGGCTGATCAGCAATCCGGCAGCGCGTGCACAGCTCGCGGCAGCGGCCGCATTGGCCGGCTGGAGCGGCGCAAGCAGCGGATGGTGGCAGCATGCGGGCGGCGGCTATGGCTGGGTCGGGCCGCTGTTCTGGCCGTTCGCCTATAACGATCTCTACGACTACACGATCTGGGGCGACGGGCTCGGCTTCTGGGGTTACGGATACCCGGACATCTATGCCGGCATTTTCGGCCCCTATGGCTATGATCGCCTGTCGGCCTATCTGCCGCAGCAATCGCAGGGACGACGACGGGCGCGTAGCGCACCGCTCGATCAGCTCTGCGGCAGTGACCGCCGTGCCATCGCCGGACTACCGATCGATCAGATCGCATCCGCGGTGCAGCCGACGGATGCGCAGGGCACAGCTCTCGATGCGCTCGGCAATGCCTCGATCGACGCCGCAGCGCTGATCCGCACATCCTGTCCGACGCAGGCCGCAGCGACGGCGCCAGGCCGGCTCGCAGCGATGCAGCAGCGCATCGAGGCGATGCAGAAGGCTGTCGAGCTGGTCCAGCCCGCGCTCGACCAGTTCTATGGCTCGCTGAACGACGAGCAGAAGGCGCGCTTCAATGCGCTCGCCGAGGATCAGCGTCGTGCGACGGCATCGAACAATGCGAGGGAATCGTCGGTGCAGGCTTGCAATGTGGCCGCCGCGTTCGATTGGCCTGCTGCTGCGATCGATGAGAGGCTTCGTCCGAGCGACACCCAGCGCGCGGCGCTGCAGGTGCTCCAGGATACCAGCGCAAAGGTCAGCGCATCGCTCAAGGCGGGCTGCGAGCCCAATGACGTGATGACTCCGCCGGCCCGCATGGCCACAATCCGCAAACGGCTCGATGCGATGCTGGACGGGATCAAGTCGGTGCGCGCGGCGCTCGATGATTTCTATGCCACGCTCAACGACGAGCAGAAGGCGCAGTTCGAGGCGATCGGGCCGCGCCGCACGTCCTGAACGGTGCAAGCCAATAAAGGCCACGGGTGGGGGCAATGAAGTGGTTCGCAAGGCGGCAGCCGGCCGACATCTGGGATGAGCCGATCCAGGGACCGATCGGCGATATCGACGCGGCGGAGCGCATTCGTAACATCTGCGAGGCTGCGAGAGCGGGCGCGGAGGCTGTCGGAGGCTCCGCACCGGCTGATAAGCGCGAACGTGAGCGCTTTGAACGTGCAGCCCGCGTCGCGATGGAGATTGCGATGAAGATCGCGGACGATCTGATGCGTGACGATGCGGTCCGCCGCATCGTCGACCTCTGCGTGAAGGCAAATGATATGAAGACGGCGCAGATCCTGTTTCGCGCGATCCAGGCCGGCTGGATCCGGGAGGCCGTCCAGCACGACTATCCGGCGCTGGCGCAGTAGATCCGGCTCGCGCGTCGGGCGCGAGCCGGATCTATGTCAATGCTGGACAGTCTCAGTATCTGCGGTAGTCGCCGCGATAATGGTCGCCGCCGCCGCGGCCGCCCATTCCCATGCCGATCCCGATTCCGATGCCGATACCCTGCATCACGGCGCCGGGCGGTGGGCCGGGGGGCGGCGCGCGTTCGTAGACCACTTCCTCGGGCGGCGGGCGGCGCTTCGGCGGCGTCTCGACCACCTTGCGCTTGGGCGGGGTGTCGTCGACGCGCTTCTTGATCACGGGCGCGACGCTCGGAGTGACCGGCGTTGCCGGTGTCGTTGGCGTCGAGCACGGGCAGGTCGGGCCCATCGCGACGGCGACCGGGATCGCTGCGGCGGCGACGGGGACGCCATAATTGCGGTTCTGGACGCGGAGCAGCAGCCGGCGCGCAGTCGCGGCGAGGTCGCTATTGTCCCAATTGGCCAGGTAAGCCTCGAACGAAGCGCGGGTGTTGATCGCGGTTGCGCGCTCCCAGGCCAGCATCTGGCGCCGCCGTTCCAGCACCGTGCGCACGCGCGGCGTGCGGGTGTCCTGCGCGTACAGCTCGATATAGGCCTGATAGGCCTCCACCGTGTCCTCGGTGATCACGAGCTCATACGCGACCATCGCAGGCTTGCCCCGCAATTCCTTGCGCCAGTCCTCGAGGCTGCGCGTGCCCCCGGCGAGCGCCATCGCGTTCGCGCCCGGAAGAGCGGGTGTGCTGCCGCTGCTCTCGCCGAAGAACTTGAAGTCGGTCGTCAGCGAGGAGCTTTCCCAGGGGATCTGTCGGCCGTCGGTCGATTGCGCAACGGCGACGCGGATGCGCTTGAACACTTCCTCGATCGGCAGATTGGGCTGCTTGGCGATGGTCAGCGCGGCCGTGGTGTAAGGGCTGTCGATGCCGCTGCCGTCCTCGGCTTCGGCGCCGGGGGAGGTCGAATAGGAGATGAAGGAGCCCGGCGCGCCGGCCTTGGTGTCGACGATCGCAAGGCCGTGGCCGGCGCCGCTGAGCGCCGGGAACGGATTGTTGCGGCAGGCATCGAGCATGAAGATGCGCGCCCGCGTCGGCAGCGCACCGAGCGTGTTGAGCATGTCGTTCAGCCGCACGCCCTGGAGCGGAATGTCGGCCTCGCGCTTGGGATCGAGATCGACAGGCACCAGGTAGTTCTCGCCGTCGATCTGCAGGCCATGGCCGGCATAGAACACCAGTGCCACCGTGTCGGCGCCGCTGGCGCTGACCTTGCCGGCGAAATCCGAGATTGCCGCGCGCATCTCGTTCTGCGCCAGGTTGGCCGCCGTGGTGACGGTGAAGCCGGCATTGCCGAGCAACTCCGTCATGCCCTTGGCGTCGTTGGCGGCGTTGGGCAGCTCGGGCACGGTGCGATAGGCGGATTGTCCGATCACCAGCGCGAGCCGCGCTTCGGCTGCAGCGTCCGTCGGCGTCATCAACTGGGCGAGGGCGAGAAAACCGGAAGCAAGAAGCAAATTGGAAAGGACTGGACGGCGCATGGTGTCACCTCCATCGGCAATATTTGCGATGATGGCACCTTTTCTACGTCTGCGCCATGACGCCGTCTGTGCGCTGGATCACGCTGCGCGCTGCGGCAAAATGGGGCAGGCGCCGGCCCATGCGCGATGCATCGGTCTAGCCCCATCCATGTGAATCACGCATTGATCCATGCTCCAATTGGATTGATGCAGGCTCGACGCGACGGGGCCCATTGCGCGGATATGGCCGTAGGCCGATCACTATCGCAAAATCCCCGGGAATCGTAGCCGTTTCGGAGCGCTCACGGACTTCCCAACGCACTTCGCGCACGCTCTGCGGTGGCCGGCCGCCCGCTTGCCTGCGCCGTCGCTTTGGCCATAAAGTCCGCGCAACAGGCCACGGCAACGACCGCGGCGAACAAAAATAATGTGGGAGAGACCGCACCATGACCATCGTGCCCGTGAATCGTCGCGCGTTCATCAAGTCATCCGCGGCGGTCACCGCCGGCCTCGTGCTCTCCCCCGCCATCATCGGCCGCGCCGAAGCCGCGACGCTCAAGCTGAAATGCTCCTCCTCTCTGCCGAACGATCCCAAATTCGCCAACGGTCGCGTCTACTACGACAACCTCGTCAAAAATTTGAAGGGCAACGGGCTCGGCGAGCAAATCGAGGTCGCCTTCTTCCCCGACAACCAGCTCGGCCAGGAGATCGACGTCATCAACTCGGTGAAGCTCGGCGTCATCGATCTCATGGTGTCAGGCTCCTCGATCTCGGCCAATCTGGTGCCGCTGGTCGGCACCTACGATCTCGGCTTTCTGTTCTCCAGCTTCCCGCAGCAGACCAAGGCGTTCGATGCCGGCGCCGCCAAGCCGATCGAGGACGCCCTGCTCAAGGGCGGCAACATCCGCATCATCGCCTGGGCCTATAATTTCGGCTCGCGCAGCGTATTGGCGAAGAAGCCGGTGAAAACGCCGGAAGATCTCGCCGGCCTCAAGATCAGGACGCTGCCGAACCCCGTCATCACGGAATGCCTGCGGCTGATGGGCGCCGCCGCGACGCCGCTGGCCTTCGGCGAGATCTACACGGCCTTGCAGGCCGGCGTGCTTGACGGCCTGGAGCACGATCCGCCGACGATCCTGGCCAGCAAGTTCTTCGAGACGGCCAAATTCTACGCCCTGACGCAGCATAATTTCTCGCCGCTTGCGATCTACTTCAGCGACATGACCTACAACCGCATGGACCCGAAGCTGCGCGAGGGCTTTCTCGACGCCGCGAAGAAGGCCGCGGCCGACACGCGTGCGCATGGGCTTGCAGTCGAGAAGGAGGCGCTGGCCGCCTTGACCGAGAAGGGCGTGACCGCGGCCGAATGCGACCGCGAGGCCTTCAAGAAGCGCGTCGCGCCGCAGATCGAGAACTTCATCAAGGCCCGTCCGGAGTCCAAGGCCGTCATCGACATCATCCGCGCGACGCAAGCCTGATGGCCAGGTCTGAGATGGTGGTGGCGGCCGCCGTGCCCGTTTCGGCCGGCCGCCACGGCAGCATCGCCCTGCTGCTTCGGCTCAGCGATGCGATCGCGGCTATCCTGCTCGCCGCCGATCTCGTGGTGGTCTGCGTCTCGGTGCTGCTGCGTTTCTTCTTCAACGCGCCGGTCGAATGGTCCGACGACGTCGCACGCGGATTGATGGTGGGCTCGGCCTTCTTCGGCGCCGCGAGCGCGCTCGCGCGCGGCGAGAATGTCGGTGTCTCCTTCTTCCGCGATCTCCTGCCGCTGCGCCTGCGCACGCTGGTCGATGCCGCCGGCGCGCTGCTGGTCGTGCTGATCTCCGGCTACGTCGCCTACAACGCCATCAAGCTGGGCTCGTTGACCGCAGGCCAGACCACCGGCTCCGGCCTGCCGCTGGAGCTGACCTTCTATCCGATGGGCGTCGGCGCGCTGTTCATGACGGTGTTCGCGATCGACCATCTCTGCGCGCGCCCGTTCCCCGACATCATCAGGGGGCTCGTTGCGATCATCATCGTCACGGGCCTCTATCTGGCTTGGGATTACCTGTCGCCGTCCTCGGTGCCGTCGGCGGGCACCTTGATGCTGATCGGCTTCTTCGTAACGCTGTTCGGCGGCTTGCCGATCGGCTTTGCGTTGGCGCTCGCTGCGCTCATCTTCATCTGGGTCGAGGGCGCGCTGCCCGGCGTCATCTTCGCCCAGCAGATGGCGCGCGGGATCGACAATTTCGTGTTGCTTGCGATCCCGTTCTTCATCCTCGTCGGCTACCTCATGGAAGCCAACGGCATGTCGGTGCGGCTGATCGAGCTGCTGCAGCGCGCAGTCGGGCGCATGCGCGGCGGACTGAACGTCGTGATGATCGCGTCCATGGTGCTGTTCTCCGGCATCTCGGGCTCGAAGATGGCCGATGTCGCCGCGGTCGGCTCGGTGCTGATCCCGGCGGCGCGTCGATCGAAGCAGAACCCCGGCGGCGCGGTGGCGCTGCTGGCGGCGTCCGCGGTGATGGCGGAGACCATCCCGCCCTGCATCAACCTGATCATTCTGGGCTTTGTGGCCAATTTGTCGATCGGCGGCCTGTTCGTCGCCGGTCTCTTGCCGTCGGCGCTGATGGCGCTGGTTCTGATCGCGGTGTCCATCATCTTCGGCAAGCGGCCGGACAAGGTCGAGGACGTCGAGCCGCAGATGCCGGTGTCGGGGCTCTGGAGCGGCGCGATCGCCTCGTTCGGCCTGATCTTCATGATCTTCTTCGGCTTCAAGAGCGGCTTTGCCACCGCGACCGAGATCTCGGCCTTCGCCGTGGCCTATGCGCTCGTGGTCGGCAGCGTGGTGTTCCGCGAGCTCAGCTTCAAATCGGCCGCGCATAGTTTCGTGCAGGCGGCGACGCGCGCCGGTCTCGTGCTGTTCATCGTCGCTGCCGCGCAGTCGCTCGCGTTCACGCTGACCTTGCAGCAGGTGCCGCATGCGGTCGGCGATTTCATGCTCGGATTGTCGAAGACCTCAGGCGTCTGGCTGTTCATCCTGCTTGCCATCGCCGTGCTGATCGTGATGGGCTCGGTGTTGGAGGGCGCGGCCGCGCTGATCATCTTCGGGCCGCTGCTGCTGCCGGTCGCGGTGCAGCTCGGCGTCGATCCCCTGCATTTCGGCGTCGTGCTGGTCATCGCCATGGGCATCGGCCTGTTCGCGCCGCCGCTCGGGCTCGGGCTTTACGGTGCCTGCCTGATCGGCAACGTGCCGATCGAGCAGACGGTGAAGCCGATCATGGGTTATCTCGGCCTGCTGTTCCTTTGCCTGCTCGTCATCGCCTTCGTGCCGTGGCTGAGCACCGCGCTGCCGCGGGCATTCGGCTACTGAAGGAGTTTTGACGTGAAGGTTCTGCTCGCGCACACACCGGAGATGCGGCGCAATTACTATGGCGATCGCAGCCTGAGCGGCCTACGCGCGGCCGCCGAGGTGATCCTGCACGAGAGCGACGAAACCCTGGACGCCGCCGGCCTCGTGCGCGCGGCGAAAGACGTCGACATCATCGTCGCCGATCGCATGACGGAAGGGCGCGGCGAGATCTTTGCGCAGCTGCCGCGTCTGCGCGCCTTCGTCCGCTGTGCCGTCGATATCCGCAACGTCAATGTGGAAGCGGCCTCAGAGGTCGGCGTGCTCGTGACCCGCGCCGGGCCCGGTTTCGTGCAGGCCGTTGCCGAGCTCGCACTCGGCTTCATGGTCGATCTCTCCCGCGGCATATCCCGGGCGACGGCGGACTACCAGGCCGGCCGCAAGGTCGAGGCGCGGATGGGCCGCCAGCTCGCGGGCAGCAAAATCGGCATTATCGGTTACGGCAGCATCGGCCGTTATCTCGCCGAGGTCGCACAGGTGCTGCGCATGGAGGTGCTGGTCACCGATCCCTTCGCAACCGTCGGCGATGCCGCGATCCGGCAGGTCGGTCTCGATGAGCTCCTCGCTGCCTCCGACTATGTCGTCTGCCTTGCCATCGCCAACGAGCAGACCGAGAATTTGATCGGCGAAGCGGCGCTGGCCCGCATGCAGAGGCATGCCGTCTTCATCAACCTCTCGCGTGGCAATCTCGTCGATGAGCCGGCGCTGGCGCGCGCGCTGCTGGAGCATCGCATCGCCGGCGCGGCGATGGATGTCGGCCGCGCGCCCGACCAGATGCCGACGCCGGAGCTGGCGAAGCTTCCCAACGTCATCGCGACGCCGCATGTCGGCGGGCTGACGCCGCAGGCGATCGAATATCAGTCGCTGGAAACGGTTCGGCAGGTCGAGGCAATCGTCAAGGGCGAGATTCCGCCGGGTGCCGTCAATGCCGAGCGCTGGACGCGGCGGCCGTGAGCGGCTTCATAGCCGGTCCACCGCCCTGAACGTTCCGTCCTTCTGGATCACCGTCAAAAACACCTTCGGCGGCGCATCGATCATGCGGATGCCGACATTGACGGCGCTGCCGCTGATGTCGAAGCGGCCGACATCGTTGATGGCGCGGAGCAGGCTCGCGCGCGTCGGGTTCGGCCCGGCCCTTTCCAGCGCCGCGGCCGCAAGCCGGCCGGAGAGATAGCCTTCCAGCGACACGAAGTCCGGTGTCAGCGTCGGATCGAACGCCTTCTGCGCCGCCTGGTATTCGGCGACGAGCTTGAGCGAGCGGTCCCATGGAAACGGCACGACCTGCGAGACGATGACGCCTTCACCCTCGGGGCCGAGTTCCTTGGCCAGCGCATTGGCGCCGACGAAGGAGACGTTGACGAAGGTCGGATGGAAGCCGCTGCGGTGCGCGAGCTTGATGAACTCCGCGCAGGGCCCATAGGTCCCGACCATCACGATCGCCTCGGGTTCGGCGCGCCTGATCACCCGCCAGGCTGCGGTGACCGCGCGGGTGTTGCGCTCGAACGTGCCCTCGGCGGCAAGCTCGAGGCCGCGCTTGGCGAGCGCGCGCTTGACGCCGACCAGACCGTCCCGGCCGAAGGAATCGTCCTGGTAGAAGATGCCGATGCGGGTGAAGTGGCGATCCTCGGTGAGGTGCTTGATCCACGCCTCGGCCTCCGCACCATAGCTCGCGCGGATGTTGACGACGTTGGCAAGCTCGAGGTCGCGCAGGAATTCGGCGCCGCTGAACGGACCGATGAAGGGAACGTTCCTGGCGCTGGTGATCGGAATTGTCGCCATCGCGGTCGGCGTGCCCACCGCGCCGATCAGCGCAAACACCTTGTCGTCGTCGATCAGGTGCAGCGTCTGCGCCACCGAACGGTCGGGGTCGTAGCCGTCGTCGCGGCTGATGAGCTGGAGCTTGCGGCCGTGGACCCCGCCCTTGGCGTTGATCTCGGTGAATGCCGCGACGATGCCTTGCCGCATGCGCTGTCCGAGCGCGGAGGAGGGCCCTTCCAGCGCGGCGGCCTGGCCGAACAGGATCGCATCCTCGCTGACGCCGGCCTCGTCGGCTCTCGCCGCCAGCACGGTCGCGGCGAGGAGCGCGATGGCCAGGACGAGGGATGTCGCTGATCGAAATCGATACATCAGGGAGTTTTGCCGAATGATGGGGAGGAGCCTTGCGCAACATATTCCTGCGAGCCTGAATAGCTCGCTAACCGGCGACGTGTCGGCAGCCCGTAGTACTCCGGGCAAAACCGGCAAGTTGTTTCCAGAATGCCGGATCATTCGGGCACTTCATTAACTAATTCACGCGTTGCGGAATGGAGGGGTTCCGAAATTGTGCAGTTCTTAACCGCGGTCTTGTTCCGATAGCGGCGCCGGCATCTCAACCAGAGGTTCGGTTCGTCGCGGACAGGGGGACGGCGGCTTCAAGATGGGCGATCGCGATCAGAACGATCAGGATCGGAGGCGTATGACCGGATGGTGGCGTGCCGCGCCGCTGCTCGGGCTGTATCGCCCTGCGCTCGTCGCGGTCGGCGTCGGTCTTCTGTTTTCGGTCGTGGGCGCGGCCGCCGTGGCGCGGTGGGAGGATCGCGTCAACAGGATCGAGTTCGAGAACGCGGCCGAAACCGAAGCGATCGTCATGCAGAACGGCATGGGCGAATACATCTCCCGGCTCGTCGCGTTGCGCACGCTGTTCGAATCGACCAACGACGAGGTCACCCGCAGCGAGTTCGAAACCTTCAGCGCCCGTCTGTTCGAGCGCCATCCCGGCATGCTGCGCATCGCCTGGTTGCCGCGCGTCAACCGCAAGGAACGCGCCGAATACGAGACCGCGGCGATCGCGGACGGCGTGTCCGGCTATCGCATCAAGTCGCTCCAGGGCGCGGGCTTTGCGACGGCGCCGCAGACCGATGAATATTTTCCGGTGTTCTACTCGACCCAGCCGAAGACCTCGGCGGTGTACGGCATGGATTACGCCACCGTCCCGGAGCGCCTCGCGGTGCTGGAGCGCGCCCGCGACAACGACAAGGTCGCAGCCATTCGCACGCGCTTGTTCGAACCGAAGGAGGGCGGCCGGCTGCCCGACGTCCTCGTTGCCGTTCCCGTCTACGCCAAGGGGACCTCGCGCGATACGGTCGCGGACCGGCGCCGCAATCTGGCCGGCTTCGTGGTCGGCATCTTCGACATGCCGTTGCTGATCCAGGCCATTCGCGTCACGACCGGAGCAAGCCCCGCGGTCAGCATGAACGTCTATCCGCCTTTCACGGCGCAGATCGTCAGCCTGGAGCAGATGCTGCCGGATTATTCGTCGGCGGCCACGGCGCCGCAATCGATGCGGGACGTTGCGCGGGCGCTGCACTGGGCGGGCAGCCTCAAGATCGGCGACACCGATTGGCAGGTGCGGGCGGTTCCAACCGCCGGCGGTCCGCTGGAGACGACTTACGATCGCGCCGGCGCCGTGCTGATCGTCGGCATGCTGCTGACGCTGTCGCTGTCGACCTATCTCATGCTTGCGAGCCGCAATTCGCGGCGGCTGTCGCTGGCGAACCGGCGGGTGCTCGAGCTCGCCCAGACCGACATCCTGACCGGGCTGCCGAACCGCGCCTTCTTCCTCACCCGGCTCGACGAGATGAACAGCCAGCTGAGCGTGCGGGGTCTGCCGTTCTCGATCCTGATGCTCGACCTCGACCGCTTCAAGAACGTCAACGATTCGCTCGGCCACGGCGCCGGCGATGCATTGCTGCGCCAGGTAGCGCAGCGGCTGAAATCCGCCGTGCGCGCCAACGACGTGCTGGCGCGGCTCGGCGGCGACGAGTTCGCCATCATCCAGGAAACCGGCGAGGATCAGCGCGCCTGCTCGACCGAGCTGGCGGCGCGGATTGCCAAGCTCTTGACCGAACCGTTCCTGCTGCCTGGTCACCGCGTCGAGATCGGCACCAGCATTGGCATCGCCATCGCGCCGGATCACGGCAGCGATCAGGAGCAATTGCTGAAGAAGGCGGACCTTGCGCTCTATCGTTCGAAATCGGCAGGCCGCAACTGCTTCACCATCTACGACGAGGCGATGTCGGCCGAGCTCGAGGCGCGCAACACCCTGGAGGGGGATCTGCGCGACGCCATCGCGCGGTGCCAGCTGGAGGTGCACTACCAGCCGTTCGTCGACGCGCTGAGCGGCGCGCGGCGCGGCTTCGAGGCGCTGGTGCGCTGGCGGCATCCGACACGCGGATTGATTCCGCCGGACCAGTTCATTTCGCTTGCGGAGGAGACCGGGCTGATCGTGCCGCTCGGCGAGTTCGTGCTGCGGCGCGCCTGCGCGGATGCGGCCGGCTGGCCATCGGATCTCGCGGTCGCCGTCAACCTGTCGCCGATCCAGTTCAAGGAGGCCCGGCTGTTCGAGGTGATCTGCGCGGCGCTCGCCGATTCCGGCCTGCCGCCCCAGCGGCTGGAGATCGAGATCACGGAATCCGTGCTGCTGGAGCGCGGGGTCGAGAACCACGCCTTCATGCAGCGGCTGAAGCAGCTCGGCGTCGAGCTCGCGCTCGACGATTTCGGCACCGGTTATTCCTCGCTCAGCTATCTGACGGCGTTCCCGTTCGACAAGATCAAGATCGACAAGTCGTTCATCCGCAACCTCACCCAGCAGCCGCGTAGCTCCGCCATCATCTCCTCGATCGTGACGCTGGCGCGCGGGCTCGACATGTCGGTCACCGCCGAGGGCGTCGAGACCCGCGAGGAGTACGAGCGACTGAAGGCGCTCGGCGTCAATTTCGCGCAAGGCTATCTGTTCGGCCGCCCGCAGCCGATCGAGCGAATCCTGTTCGACGCGCCGGCCAAACCCTCGCGGCGCGACGCCGCCTGAGATCTCCCTGACGCATCTCGCTCAAGGGGCATGCGCGAAAAGCGCTTGACCCGGACATCTCCAGATGGTCGGAAGGATCGTCTAGGGATGAAATAAGCACAACATGCGGCTTCCGTTCTTCTACGGCTGGGTCGTGGTCGCCGTGACCTTCGTCACCATGGCCATCGGCGTCAACGCGCGTACCGCCTTTTCACTGTTCTTTCCTCCCATCATCTCCGAATTCGGCTGGGAGCGCGGCGTCACCGCGGGCGCCTTCTCCTTCGGCTTCGTGGTGTCTGGCGTGGTCAGCCCGCTGATCGGCCGCCTGATGGACCGCGCCGGCCCGCGCGCGGTGATGGAGCTCGGCGTCGTGCTGATGGGCGGCGGATTGCTGCTTGCGCCGCTCACCAGCGCGCCCTGGCACCTCTATGTCACCATCGGCGTCATGGTTGGTGCCGGATCGGTGTGTCTCGGCTATTCCGGCCAGTCGCTGTTCCTGCCGAACTGGTTCATCCGCAAGCGCGGCTTCGCCATCGGCATCGCTTTCGCCGGCGTCGGTATCGGCTCGGTGACGCTGCTGCCATGGGTGCAGCACATGATCGAGCAGACCGGCTGGCGCACCGCCTGCACCGCGATGGGCCTGCTCATCCTGGTCGTGCTGGCGCCGGTCAATCTGCTGCTGCACAAGCGCCCGCAGGACATCGGCCTCGAGCCGGACGGCGATGTCGTCCCGGCCGCAGGTGCGGCCGAGCCGATCTCCAATGTCGTCGATCCCGTCTGGGTCGGGACCGACTGGACGCTGAAACGTGCCGTCGCGACCGCGCGGTTCTGGTGGATCGCACTCGGCTATTTCTGCGGCCTGTACATCTGGTACGCGGTGCAGGTGCACCAGACCAAGTTCCTGCTCGACATCGGCTTCAGTCCAGGTGTCGCGGTGTGGGCGCTCGGCATCGTCAGCCTGCTCGGCATTCCCGGCCAGATCCTGCTCGGCCATGTCTCCGACCGGATCGGGCGGGAATGGGTGTGGGCGATCAGTTGCGCCGGCTTTGTGATCTGCTTTGCGGCGCTGATGGCGCTGAAGTTCCAGCCGTCGCTGTGGCTGGTCTACGTGATGGTGTTCACGCAAGGCGCGTTCGGTTACGGCCTCACCTCGATCATGGGCGCGGTGGTGTTCGAGATTTTCCAGGGCAAGCACCAGGGCAGCATCTTCGGCACGATCATGCTGGCGGCGTTGGCAGGCGGTGCCGCCGGACCGTGGGTGACCGGCTTCCTCTACGATCGCACTGGTGACTACACGCTCGCCTTCGCCATCGCGATGATCGTGAGCGCCTTGTCGGCGCTCTCGATTTGGCAGGCCGCACCGCGCAAGGTGCGGGCCGTCGCCGGCCGGCTGCACAAGCTTCACGCGGGAACCGGCGCGGATTAGTTCCGCACGCATCAAGATACCGTCGCCGTTTTCGCGGATCGTTAAGCATGCCGCCTCTTGGCGAGGAGCGATGACGCGGCAAAAAACGACTTGGACACCATCGGAGCGTTAGCGTCGGACCGCTTGCCGTATTTTCCCGATATCGCCGGGTCAAACGATGTCCGCCTTCGATTGTCTCACTGAAATTCCGGACGTGCTGCGAGCCGCGCTCGAACGCGCCGACGATGGCGTCGTCATCGTCGATGACGCGCATCGCATCACTCATTTCAACGCCGCCGCGGAGCGCATCTGGAAGTTGGCACGCACCGACGTGCTGGGTCGCGATGCCGAAATTCTCGCCCTCAAGGGCCTTCAGGCCGATCCGGTGGCCGATCTCCGGGACGAGATCAGTCTCGTGCGCCGTGACGGCAGCCGCATCAGGGCGGCTATCGCGCTGTCTTCCGTGAAAATCGGCGGCGCCAATCATTACATCCTGTTTGCGCGTGACGTCACCATCGAAGCCGAGCGCCGCGTCAGGATCGGGCTTCTCCACGCCGTCTCCGACCAGACCAACCGGGCGGTGATCATCAGCGACACCGAGCAGAACATCGTCTATGTCAATTCCGCCTTCACGACGCTGTTCGGCTATACCAACGCGGAGGCCGAGGGCCGCCGCGCTGGCGAGCTGATCGCCGGCCGGCATACCGATCGCAAGGCCATCGCGAAGCTCATCAAGCGCCTGATGCATGGCGGTCGCCGCGGCGAAGCCGAGGTGCTGGTCTACGACAAGGACGGCGAGGAGATCTGGGTCTGCGCCCGGATCGATGCCTTCCGCGACACGAAGGGCCGGGTCAAGCACATCTTCGCGCTGCTCGAGGACATCACCGAGACCAAGCAGCTGCGCTCGCTCCAGCAACTCATCATGGGCGCGCTCGCCGACGAGGTGCCGATCGGCGAGATCGCCGACAGGCTGTGCCGTCGCGTCGAGGAGATCGCGCCCCACGTGGTCTGCTCGTTGCTTCACGTCGATGCCGCGGGCCTGATCCATCCGCTCGGCGGTCCCAGCCTGCCCGATGATTATTCCCGCGCGCTGGACGGCGTGGCCATCGGCCCCGATGTCGGCTCCTGTGGCACCGCCGCTTTCTACGGCGAACCGGTGCTGGCGACCGATCTGGAGACCGATCCGCGCTGGCAGCCCTACAAGGCCATGCCGCTCGCGATCGGCCTGCGCGCCTGCTGGTCGACGCCGGTCAAGGCCAAGGACGGCCGGGTCATCGCGACCTTCGCCTTCTACTATCGGGAGCCCCGCGCGCCGAGCAATTGGCATCGGCGCATCGTCGAGGCCTGCGTCAATCTCGGCGCCTTCGCGATCGAGCGCAAGGAAGCGCGCGCCGAGATCGCGCGGCTCGCCTATCACGACATTCTCACCGGGCTGCCGAACCGCGCGCAGCTGCGCCACCTGATCACCACGGCGATCGATGCCTGCCCGACCGGCAGCCATGTCGCACTCGCTTTTCTCGACGTCGATCATTTCAAGGACGTCAATGACACGCTCGGTCACGCCGCCGGCGACGAGCTCCTGATCCAGCTCGCCCAGCGCCTGCGCGAGCAGATCGGCCCCGAGGACATGCTGGGACGGCTCGGCGGCGACGAGTTCGTCATCCTGCTGCCGCAACGCAACGCCGAGAGCGCCGCGCGCGTCGCGGCCGACATCACGGAGGCGCTGGCTGCACCCTTGAAGCTCGGATCGAAGCTGATGCCGATGTCGGCCAGCATCGGCATCAGCCTCTATCCCGACCATGCCACCGACATCGATACACTGATGCAGCAGGCCGATGCCGCCATGTACATGGCCAAGCAGGCGGGCCGCTCGACCTATCGTATCTTCAGCGCCGAGATGAACGGGCTCACCGAGCAGCGGCTGGCGCTGATCGCGGCGCTCCGCCGTGCCATCGTCGAAGGCGCGCTGACTCTCAGCTACCAGCCGCAGATCCGCAGCTGCGACGGCGCCATCCACGGCGTCGAGGCGCTGTCGCGCTGGCGTGATGCCGTGCTCGGCGACGTCTCGCCGGCAAAGTTCATCCCGCTCGCCGAGGAGTGCGGCCTGATCGAGCAGATCGGACTGTGGTCGGTGCGCGAGGCCTGCCGGCAGATGGCGAGCTGGCGCCGCGCCGGGCTCAACATCCCTAGCGTGTCGGTCAACCTGTCGCCGATCAATTTCCGCAACGTCACGCTGGCCGCGCGGCTCAAGGACATTCTCTCCGAATACGATCTGTCGGCGGACGCCTTGATGCTGGAGATCACCGAAGGCGCTTTCATGCAGGACGGCGTCGCCGCGCTCGAGACGATGAACGCGATTCGCGAGCTCGGCGTCGGGCTCTCGTTGGACGATTTCGGTACCGGCTATTCCAGCCTCAGCCGTCTCGCGCATTTGCCGATCCGCGAATTGAAGATCGACCGCAGTTTCATGCGCGATATCGAGCGTGACGCCGGCGCGCTCGCGATCGCCACCGCCGTGGTGCGCGTCGGCCAGGGCCTCGGCATGACCGTCGTCGCCGAGGGCGTCGAGACCGAAGGCCAGCGCAAGACCCTGGCCGAGCTCGGCTGCGACGTCGTGCAAGGCTTCTTCTACGCCCCCGCACTTCCCCCCGTCGCGTTCGAGCGCTGGCTGATCGAGCACTGCGCCGAGCAGGCGAGGGCGATGCTGGGGCGGCTGGATGTTGCGCCGGCAGGCAGCGACGCCGTAAGGCGGTCGGCTTAGGGGCCGCGCCGAACACAGGGTGCGAACTCACTCATGCGGTGAGTACGCACCCCCGGCTCTAACCCGACGAGCGGTCAGTAGTCCCAGAAGGCTGGCACCCAGCGAAAGTGGTCGCCGTCGACCGCGACCCGTCCGATGGACGGGAACGGCATGTGCGTGGCGACGAGGAGTTCTTCGTTCGCCGCCAGCTCGCGCAGAAGACGGACCCGGACGCGGGCCGCCTCTTCGGGATCGTGCTCGAAGCCGTTGTGCCAGTCGGGGTGGTCGAACCCGACAGTGAACACGGCGTCGCCGGCGAATGTCAGCCGATCGCCGCCTGATGCCAGGCGGACCACGCTGTGCCCGGGGGTGTGGCCACCGGTGCGCGTGACCACCACGCCCGGTGCCACCTCGTGCTCGTCCTCGAAGGTACGCAGCTGGTTGTGGTATTCTTTCGCGAACCGCTTGGCGGTCGCCCGAAGCGCGTCCGGGAATCCCGGCGGCATCGAGACGTGGGAGAAATCGGGCGCCTCCCAGAATGCGACCTCGGCGGCTGCCACGTGGATGCGCAGGTCCGGGCGCAGCCGCTCCTTCACCTCGTCGACGAGCAGCCCGCCAATGTGGTCCATGTGCATGTGCGTCAGCACCACGTCGGTCACGGACTCAAGATCGATACCGGCGGCTTCCAGTCGCTTGCTCAACTGGCCGGCCCGCGGCAAGTGCAAGTCCGGGTCGGATCCTAGTCCGGCGTCGACGAGGATGGTCCGGTCGCCGCTACGCACCACGACCACGTTCAGCGCCCAATCGAACGCGTCCGGCGGCAGGAACATATCCTTCAGCCACGCCGCGCGGACGGCCGGGTCGGCGTTGTGGGCCAGCATCGCGCCTGGCAGCGTCAGTACGCCGTCGCTGATCACCATCACGTCGATCTCGCCGATCTTCAGCGCGTAGCGCGAAGGAACCAGCTCTTGGGACCCCGGCTCGCCGGGGCGTGTGGTGTGGTGCAGGTTCATGTTCGTCTCCTCAGTGTTACGGATCGTCTGGTTCATCTTGAAAGCTCCTTTGCTCTGTCTTGACGCAGTTCAGTAAGTGACCGCGCGTCTGCCGTGGGCAGTGCGGTCAATGCCTTGAGGTGTTCGGAGATTGAGGCGTGCTGGGGCGACCTGGTCCAACACGCGGTCAGTAGTCCCACCAGGTCGGTACCCAACGAAACAGGTCGCCTGCGGCCGCTACCCGGCCGATCGACGGGAACGGCATGTGCGTGGCGACCAGCCACGCGCCCGTCTCCGCCAGCTCGCGCATGAGCCGGATCCGGACGCGGGTCGCCTCCTCGGGATCGTGCTCGAAGCCGTTGTGCCATTCGGGGTGATCAAACGAGACCGGGAATATGGCATCGCCGGCGAACATCAGCCGGTCGCCGCCGGATGCCAGGCGGACCACGCTGTGCCCGGGGGTGTGACCGCCGGTGCGACTGACGACCACGCCCGGCGCCACTTCGTGCTGCTCTTGGAAAGTGCGCAGCTGGTCGCGGTATTCGTCCATGAATTGCCTGGATGCTCGCCGAGCCAGGTCGGCGAGCGCCGGCGGCATGGCGGTGCGGGAGAAATCCGGCGCTGCCCAGAACTTGACCTCGGCCGCAGCCACGTGAATCCGCAGGTCCGGACGCATCCGCTCTTTCACCCCGTCGACGAGCAGTCCGCCAACATGGTCGAAGTGCATGTGGGTCAGCACCACGTCGGTCACCGATCCAAGATCGATGCCGGCAGCATCGAGCCGCGAGCCGAGCTGCCCGGCTCGCGGAAATTCCGGGTACTCCACACCGAGCCCGCTGTCGATGAGGATGGTCTGGTCGCCGCTGCGCACCACGACCTCGTTCAGCGCCCAATCGAACGCGTCGCGCGACAGGAACATGTCGTCCAGCCACGCGCCTCGTGCAGCCGGGTCGGCGTTGGTGGCCATCGACTCCGCGGGCGGTGTCAACACGCCATCGCTGATCACCATCACGTCGATCTCGCCGACACGGAGCGCATAACGCGACGGAACCAGCTCGTCGGACCGCGCTTTGTCGAAATGTGTGGTGTCGTGCAGGTTCATGTTCGTCTCCTTTTGAGCGTGAGAGATCATCTGATTCATCTTTGAGACTCCTCTGTTCGCATGTGGATTGTTGAGGGGCTGCAGCGGGCCGCGCCCGCAGGAGCGCGGCCGTCATCAGGTGGGCGTCTAGAGATCAGTCACGCGTTCCGGATCGGCTGACGCGAGCGCGGCGGCGCGCTCGGCGCGTGGCGGATAGATCCAGACCGTGTTGATCTCCCGCTTCGTCTTCTTGGCGACGTCGCCGACCATCTCGACGTTGCGCTCCCAGCCGCGCGTGAACAGCGCGCCGGCCTCGCCGAGGTCGAGACAGGTGACGTAGGTTTTCTGGTGATAGGGCCTGGTCGCGAGGCCGAGCAGCTCGGCTGCGGCATTGTTGCCGGCGAAGGCGCCCATCCGCGTGGCGTGCTGGCACGACATCAGCGCGTAATTGCCCTCGTCGTCGCAGGCCGCACGCGCCGCATCGCCGGCCGCGAAGACGCCCTGAACGCCTGTCACCTGCAGGCAGCGGTCGACAAGCAACCGGCCGAAACTGTCGCGCTCGGCGGGAATCTGCGTCGTCAACGGCGCGGCGCGAATGCCCGCCGCCCAGATCACGGTCTCGGTTTCGATGTGCTCGCCGCTGGAGAGGGTGACGCCGGATTTGTCGAGCGAGGCGACCCCTGCACCGAGGCGGGCTTCCACGCCAAGCTTGCCAAGGGCTTCCTCGATGATGGGACGGGGACCCGCGCCCATGTCGGGCGCGATCGACGTGTTGCGTTCGACGATGATGACGCGGGGCCTGGCGCTCGTGCCGAGGATTTCGCGAAGCCGCGCCGGCATTTCGGTGGCCGCCTCGATGCCGGTGAAGCCGCCGCCGGCGACGACGACCGTGTCGCGCCCGTTCCTGGCGGGCCGCTTGGCGAGGCCATGCAGATGCTTGTCCAGCGTGATCGCATCCTCGAGCGAATCGACGCTGAAGCCGTGCTTGGCGAGACCCGGGATATTCGGGCGAAACAGCCGGCTGCCGGTGGTCACGACGAGGCGGTCGTAAGAGAGCGTCTTTTTCGTGCCCTTCACTGTCGCGATCTTGACCATGCTCGATTTGGTGTCGACCGTCTCGGCAATGCCTTGCACATAGCTGACGTCGATGGCCTCGAGCACGTCGAGCAGGGGTGCCGTCAGGGTCTCGGGCTTTCGTTCATAGAGCCGCGGGCGAACCACGAGCGTCGGCTCGGGGGCAACCAGCGCGATCTCGAGCTGCTCTGGCGAGACGCCCTGGATCTCGCGCAGGCGGGCGGCGGAAAGGGCGGCGTACATGCCGGCAAAGCCGGCGCCGACGATGACTAGTCGCATGAGTTTACTCCTTGATCTCTGCGTTTCGATCTCTGCGTTTCGAAAGTCCGTGCGCACGCCGTCGCTGCTCCGCTTGAGGCAGCGTCCGGTGACTCCACGAAGAGGTGAAGTGAATCGCCGGCCTTAAGGCGCGGCGCAGCGCGACAGCGGCGAACTCGATGGCCAGCCTTGGTGCAACGAACTTTGGCGTAGCCAACCTTGACGAGAGACGACCGGCTGAGTCGTCCTCGGGCCCCAGTCCTGGTAGGGAAGACCGGAGCCATCCCGGGTCATGATGGACACCAGCGGGTAGGTCGGATGCATGGCTTGCGCCGGAATCTCGACCTGCTCGCCCGTCGCCGACGTGAAGCGAACGGCCAGCGAGAGTCCGTACAATGTTGCGGTTGCAAGGCCTCGGCGTCGCGAAGCGATCACCCGCCGGCTGATGAAGTTTTTCCAGGTCATCTTCGGTCTCCGTCGATTGGTCTGGCACGGTGATGGTCTAGCGGATCGAATCTGCCGCTGCGCCAGAGCGATTGCCGCGGTTGCATCGCGATTGCTGCTAACGCTTGTGCCTGCGCCAGTCGCTCGGGCTCTCGCCGGTTTTTTGAAGGCGACTGCGAACGCCGTTTGCGAGGAATAGCCAAGCGCAGCTGCGATCGAGACGATCGAATCGTCGGAGTCGCGCAGCATATTCATGGCCTGCTCGAGCCGGTGCTGGCGCAGCCAGGCATGCGGTGAAAGTCCAGTGCTTTCCTTGAACGCGCGGCGGAAACGGAAGCGCGACAGCCCGGCATCCGACGCCAGCGCGGCGAGTGATAGGTCCGTCTCGACTTCGGACCGCGGGCGCTGGATCGCGCGGGTTCAGTGTCGTCGCTGACAGTCCGCCGATGACGGACCGGATCGGCGGGGCTCTTAGCGTGCGTGCCGCCTGCGCCAGTCGCTCGGCGTCTCGCCGGTCAGCTTCCTGAAGGCTGCTGCGAACGCCGTCTGCGACGAATAGCCCAGCGCCGCAGCGATCGAGACGACCGCTTCGTCGCTGTCGCGCAGCATCTTCATGGCCTGCTCGAGCCGGTGTTGGCGCAGCCACGAGTGCGGGGAAAGGCCGGTGCTCTCCTTGAAGGCGCGGCAGAAGTGAAAGCGCGATAGTCCGGCATCGGAAGCCAGCGCATCGAGCGAGACGTCCGCATCGCTGTCCGAGCGCAATCGTTCGATCGCACGGAGCAGGATCTTCGGCGACAGCCCGCCCATGGTCGGCTGGAGCGTGGCTGGCGAACCTGTGTGCGCAACCAGCAGGCGCGTGGCCAGAAGATCCGTCAGCTGATGCCGAAACAGCGTATCCAGGGCTTCGTTGCCTCCCAGCGTATCAGCCGCGCTCAGGAGCAGCCGAGACGTAATGGGGTCAGGATGCGCCGTCCGCTCCAGCAGCTCGTTCGTTCCCGTGATCTCGGCTTCGCGAGCAACGCGCTTTAACGTTGCATCGGGAAGATACAGTTGAACTACATCCACGGGCTTCGGAATGTCCCAGCGGGAGCTTGATCCTTCCGGAATGATGACCACGACCCCGCGACGAAACGTGCCGATCGCAACCGATTTTCCTGTCCGCCGCTCCATGCGCTGCACCATGCCGTTATGGGCCATGATCACGTGGTGGCTCATGGGCTTGACGACGTCGTGCAATCGATCATGTTTCCAATGGGCAATCCCGGCGCCGGAGGAGTCCAGTGCCATGCGAAGTGGCTCGGTCCCGAGCACGCGCGCCATTTCCGCATCGGCGCGTCGCTCGGAGCTCGAGCGATCGTGCGGCTGTGAGCCCGGCGGGGGTGGCAAGCCCTGGTGCGAGGGATTGCGCATGAGTGCAGTGCTCCCGGTCATTGCGTGGCTCCTCCTGATCAGCTCAAGCTTTCGATCAGTGTCCGTACTTGTACGGGTCGGCGCGTGTTCTATGCGCTGCGAAGGTTCCGTGTATTTCCTGAAGCGGTGATGCTTTGTCCGATCCTGCTCCAAGCCGGCGCGCGCTTTCACAAACGCACGATGGGCCGGCGATGCGCTTACCGAGGCACTGAATCGGTATTGCGCGGAGAGGTACCAAAACACGTTGAAATCGCTCGTGAAAAACGGTCCGGGCAATAAATGCGGCGGGCCGTCATACGGCTGCCGCTCCGACGCGCTGGTCTGGACCGTCGCTTGGCGATGTCGGATAATCGGGCGTGATTTGGCGATGGCGCCGCGCTCTCAAGTCTCCTCTCACACGAGATCCACGCCCGAGATTCCCGCCATGACACAGGCAGCTGCCTTCGCGCAGAAGGTCGAACGGTTTCTGCATCTGAAAGATGCGCCGCCAACGCTGGTCACGCGTTCGCTGCGCAGCGCCGAGCTCGCCGTCACCGAGACCCGGGATGACCATCCAATGCCGCGTCTTTCCGATTCGATGCCCTCGGAGGACGCTTATCTCGTTGGCCTGAAATTTCGCGATTTCGCCGATTGCGAGTGCTGGGAGCGCGGCCGCTGCGTAATCAAGAGCGATATCCAAGCCGGCGCGACATACCTGTACGACCTGAAACGCGATCCGCGCTACGTGATCGACAAGCCTTTCCATTCCCTGTTGTTCTATCTGCCCCGTTCAGTGCTGGACGACATGGCGAGGCAAGGCGGCGCGCCAAGGATTGGCGAACTCGCCTATCAGCCCGGCGTCGGCCATGACGATATGACGATCCGCCATCTCGGCGCATCGTTCCTGGCGGCATTGCGCCAGCCTGATGAGGCCAACCAGCTCTTCATCGACCACATGATGCTCGCGCTCGCCGCACATGTTGCGACGACCTACGGCGGATTGCGGTGCGCCGCCGAGCCGGCGCGCGGCGGCCTTGCTCCTTGGCAGGTCAAGCGGGCCTGCGAAAGACTGGAATCCGATCTCCGCGGAAAGCTCTCACTGGACAAGATCGCAGCCGAGTTCGATCTCTCCGTCAGTCATTTTTCGCGTGCATTTCGCGTCTCCACCGGCCTGCCGCCGCACCAATGGCTGCTGCGCCAGCGCGTGGACACGGCCAAGCAATTGATGACGGTGCGCGACCTGTCGCTGGCGGAGATTGCGATATCGGCCGGGTTCGCCAATCAAAGCCACTTCACCCGGGTATTTTCCTCGGTGGTCGGGATGAGCCCGGGAATATGGCGCCGCGAGGCGCAGGGCGTGCCGGAAAGCGAAACGTGATCCGGGCTCAAGACGCCATCCGCTCAACGGCGCCTTGCCTGAGAGATGGCATAGGCGGCGCTGCGCGCTGCAAACATCTCGTCCGGCGGATGGCCGATGCCGTCGGCAAGATTGGCCGGATTGAACGCGGACCCGTCGCACGCCTCGTTTGATTCTGTGCCCGTGATCACGATCGTTCCGAGGCGTACCGCTTCGCGCGCATCCTCATCGGGCCAACGATCGGTCACGTCCATGACGGGGTCGCCGGGCCGGTCCAGCAGCGCCATCACGCTGAACCTGACATCGCGTGCCCCGATCCGGGCTTCGAGCTCGCCGCGCAGAAGGCCGGTGGACTCGGCTGCGGCGGCGTCCTCGGGCGGCCTGCCTTCCTCGCCGACCGGCGCGACCTTGAATTTGATGAACCGTGTCTCGCCATTTGCATTCGTCGCGGGAAAGGCGTGCACGCCCCAATAGGTCGTGCACGCAAGGCTTGCGGGCGGCGGATGCACGGCAAGGTAGCTTGCCTGATGCAGCGTTTCGGGATTGGCGGCGGAGAATGCCTCGACCTGCGCCATGTCCTGCTTGCCGTCCGGTCCCGGCATGCGCGCCTGGAGGAACGCCAGCATCTGGTCGAGCGTTCTGGCGAAATGAACCGGGGCGCTCTGGGTGAAGATCTCGGAGCGCTGCCCCTCGCTGCCCAGCCGGAAGCTGAAGCCACGCAGCGAGCACCTGTCAGTGTTCATCGCGTTCGGGGGGCAGCCGTCCGCCGAGAACCGCGCCAGCACCCGGGACGGCTTGGTGAAGCTGCGGGATCTGGTGATCTCCTCGGCCTGATGCGACGGGGTGTAGGTGCCGCGAACGCATTGGCTCCAGGCAAAGCTCGCCCGTGCCTTTGGCGGAAGCCCGGCAACCGCCTTCAGGGCATCGACAACAGACGTCGGCGGGGCAGCGCCGCTGGGGAACTTAGGCAGGACGAAACCCTGGGTTCGAACGATGGCGCTCGTTTGTGACGCAGGGCGGATCGAGCTTCTTTCCCAAAGCGGGCGCGCCTTGTCCGATCCTGCGACAAATCTCGCGGCTCGCTTGCTCGGGGCCACCGCGCGCTATGAAGACGCCCCCTAGTCCGACGCCAGCCCCGTCCTCCGCCGCAAATCCGTGATCGCCCGCAGAAAGCTGTCCGCAGGCGTCGTCTCGGGATCGATCAGCCGGTGCAGGCGAAAGCCGTCTTCGAGCGCCAGCACGACGGAGGCCATCCAGGGCGGATTCAGATTGTCGTTGCGTCCGTTGCTCTTCAACGTCGCCTCGACGATGTCGGCCACCAGCTTGCGCCGCGCGCGCAGGCGCTTGGCAAGCTCGGGACGGCGCTTCTCGGCGCGGGCGACGAACAGGATCATCTCCATGTGCAGCAGCGGCGAGCGGGCGAGGGGATCCTGCCGCGAGCGGTCCATCGCCTTCAGCGCAGCGATGAAGTCGTCGAGATTGTCGTGCTGGGCGAGGATGTCGAGGTTGCGCCGGATCGACTGCTCGACATGGTCCTCGAGCATGGCGATGATCAGCTCGTCCTTGCTCTTGAAGTTGGAATAGAACGCGCCGCGGGTGAAGCCTGCCGCCGCCGCGATCGCCTCGATGCTGGCGCCGCCGATGCCGTCCTGCTCGAACACGCGCGCGGCCGCTTCGAACAATTTGTCGCGCGTATCGTCCCTGGTCGGCCTGGTTCTCACCCTTGACATCGGACGAGGTTAGGGCAGAATGCAACTCGATACAACAATGTATCGAGTTGATAATTCAGGGATGGTTACGCCGGGCAGTGGGGCTGCGATCGGCGTATTCGTGTCATCGGCAACCGATTGAGGTCACCATGAACGAGCACGTGCAAGGCGCAGGCGGACCGCTGTTCAACCCGCTGTCGCCGGACTTCATCCGCGATCCCTATCCGCACTATGAACGGCTGCGCACGAACGATCCGATCCACGTGACGCCGTTCGGCCAGTTCGTCACCAGTCGCCACGCCGACGTCAGCCTCGTGATGCGCGACAAGCGCTTCGGCAAGGATTTCGTCGAGCGCTCCAAGCGCCGATATAGCGCCGCCATCATGGACGAGCCGGTGTTCCGCAGCATGAGCCACTGGATGCTGCAGGCCGATCCGCCCGACCACACCCGTCTGCGCGGCCTCGTCGTGAAGGCTTTCACCGCCCGCCGCGTCGAGGACATGCGGCCGCGCATCCAGGAGATCGTCGACCAGGCCATCGATGCCGTGATCGACCGCGGCCACATGGACCTGATCGAGGATTTCGCCTTCCGCCTGCCCGTGACCATCATCTGCGAGATGCTCGGCATCCCCGAGGACCATCGCGAGGTCTTCTACAAGAGCTCGCGTGACGGCGGGCGGCTGCTCGACCCCGTTCCGCTCACTGCCGAGGAGATCAGGAAGGGCAACGAGGGCAACCTGATGGCGCAGATGTATTTCCAGCAGCTGTTCGAGCTGCGCCGCAAGAACCCCGGGGACGATCTCACCACCCAGCTGGTGCAGGCCGAGGAGGACGGCAACAAGCTCACCAATGAGGAGCTGACCGCCAACATCATCCTCTTGTTCGGCGCCGGCCACGAGACCACCGTCAATCTCATCGGCAACGGCCTGCTCGCGCTCCACCGCAATCCGGACCAGCTTGCGCTGCTCAAGGCGCGCCCCGAGCTGATGGCAGGCGCGATCGAGGAATTCTTGCGCTACGATTCCTCGGTGCAGATGACCGGACGCGTCGCGCTGGAGGAGATCGAGGATCTCGGCGGCAAGAGGATCCCCAAGGGCGAGACCGTGCTGTGCCTGCTCGGCTCGGCCAACCGCGATCCCGCGGTCTATCCCGATCGGCCCGACCAACTCGATGTCACCCGCCAGAATGTGAAACCGCTGTCGTTCGGTGGCGGTATCCATTTCTGCCTCGGTGCCCAGCTGGCGCGCATCGAGGCCGAGATCGCCATTGCCACGCTGCTGCGGCGGCTGCCCGATTTGCGCATCGACAACGTCGAAAACCCGGAATGGCGGCCGACCTTCGTGCTGCGCGGCCTGAAGCGGCTGCCGGCGAGCTGGTGAGGCGCGCCGGCATTAACCTCCGCGCGCAACAGTCGCTGTGACTTCGCCACACTTCCCCCTATATAAGGGGCTGTTCCGGCACGCCTGAAGTCCACTAAGGCCAGGGTTTGGTCCGGATGCCGGTTTGGCCGAGGGGAGACCCGTGCAGACGACGCTGCTCGGATTGGCGATTGCCTTCATTATTGCGCTGCTGGCCGCGCTGATCGGGCCTTACTACGTCGACTGGAACCAGTTCAGGCCCCAGTTCGAGGCGGAGGCTGGCAAGATCATCGGCGTACCGGTGCGGGTCGCGGGCGAGCTCGACGCGCGGCTGTTGCCGGCGCCGACGCTGCGGCTGCGCCAGGTCACCTTCGGCGGCAACAACGATCTCGGCCGCCTGCGCGCCGACAAGCTCGATGTCGAGTTCAGCCTGGGCTCATTGATGCGCGGCGAATGGCGCGCCACCGAGCTTTCGGTGGGCGGCATGGCGGTCGATCTCGGCCTCGATGCCCGGGGGCGGGTCGATTTGCCCTCCACCGCGAGCGGCACCTTCAATCTGGCCTCGCTCGCCATCGAGCGGGTGAATCTCACCGGCCGCATTGCGCTCCACGATGCCGCCAGCCGTTCGACGCTGGAGCTGAACGACATCGGCTTCTCCGGCGACGTCCGCTCACTCGCGGGCTCGGTGCGCGGCGACGGCAGGTTCACCGCCGCCGGGGTGCGCTATCCGTTCCGCGTCTCCTCCGGCCCGAGCGCCGACGGCAGCGCCACCCGTCTCCATCTCAACATCGATCCTGGCGAGCGTGCCATCCTCGCCGATCTCGAGGGCGTGCTCGCCTTCGACAACCGCCTGCCGAAATTCGACGGTGCGCTGACGCTGGCCGTGCCGGCGGTCAAGAAGGCGGGTGAGGCGGGTCCAACGCCGTGGAAGCTCACGACCAAGCTTAGGGCGGATCCAGCCGGCGCGAAGTTCGAGCAGATCGACGCGAGCTTCGGCGCTGAAGACAATGCGCTGAAGCTCGGCGGCGTCGGCGACCTCAAATTCGGCGCCTCGCCGCTGCTGCGCGCGGTGCTGTCGGCGCGCCAGGTCGATGCCGACAGGCTCGCGGGCAAGGATGATGCCGAGCCGCTTCGCATCCTGCCGGCGCTGCGCGCGGGGCTGGCTGCCATTCCGCAGGCGCCGATCCCGGCGCAGATCGAGTTCAATTCCGACCAGATCATGCTCGGTGGCCGCCCGCTGCAGAACATCGCGGCCGAGCTTCAGACCGATGGAAGGTCCTGGACCTTCCAGCGGCTCGAGCTGCGCGCGCCCGGCATGACGCAGCTCTCGCTCAACGGCGCAGCTCCCGGCGCCGACAGTTTCAGCGGTCGTCTCAGTGTCGAATCCTCCGATCCTGACGCGCTGGTGGCCTGGTTGCAGGGCCGCAGCGAGATCAACCGCCGCAGCACGCGGCCGCTGCGCCTTGCCGGCGACGTAACCATCGCCGCCAACCATCTCGCCATCGACAGGCTGAAGGCCGACATCGAAGGCGGCGCCGTCACGGGCCGCATCGCCTTCGTGCAAACAGGCGCGAGCAAGGGCTCGCGGATCGACGCCGAGCTCAAGGCCGATCGGCTCGATCTCGACGCCGCCGCGAGCTTTGTGCGCGCGCTTGCGGGGCCGCAGGGCGAATGGCCGGAAGAGGCAAAGCTCTCGCTCGATATCGGCAGCGCGATCTCCGCTGGCCAGGAGTTGCGGCCATTCGGGGCAAAGCTCGGTTACGGCCCGGCATCGCTGTCGCTGGAGCAGCTGCGCTTCGGCCAGGCCGGCGGCGTGACCACGGAGGCGAGCGGCAGCTTCGACCGCACCAAGGCCACCGGCAAGCTCGCGCTGAAATCCTCGGCCAATTCGCTGCGCGAGCTCACCGCGTTGATCGAGCCGTTTGCGCCTGCGGTCCGCGCCCGTTTCGATGCCATCCCCTCATTACCAGGCGCGACCCGTCTCAAGCTCGATCTCAGCCTCGACAGGAATGCCGAGCATGCCGATCGCAGCAATGCCCGCGCCGTGCTCGACCTCGACGCGCCGCAGCTCAAGGCCACCGCGACGCTGTCCGCGCAGAAGCCGGTGGCGGCGGTCAACGGCATCGATATCGACAAATTGCGCAACAGCGACTTCACGCTGGACTCGAAGATATCGACGCCGCAGGCCGGCGCGCTGCTGGCGCTGCTCGGGCTCGATCGCGTGGTGGCCGCAGGCGAGGGCGCGTCGCAATTCGAAGGCAAGCTGACCGGTGCATGGCGGCGGCCTTTGCAATTGAACGCAAAGCTCAGCGGCGGCGGGCTCGACGCCGATGCGCAGGGCAGCGTCGAATTGTCGGAGCCGAAAGCCAGCGTGAACCTGCGCGTGCGCAACGCCAATCTGGCGCCGCTGTTCGGGACCAGCCCGGCCGGCAAATCGATGCAGGCCGTCAGCCTGTCCTCCCGCCTCACGCTCTCCGGCAACCGCCTGACCTTCGACGATCTCGACGGCAATGCAGCGGGCTCGCATTTGCGCGGTCATCTGGCGGTGACGCTCGATCAGGAAAGGAGCGTCGACGGCGAAGTCGGCCTCGATACGCTCGATCTGGCGCCCGCGCTGGCGATGGCCATCGGCGCCGCCGGGCATGAGTCCGGCGAGCCGCTGAGCGCGGGGTTGTTGGGCGGCTGGCGCGGCCGCATCGCTTTCCAGGCGTTGCGCGGGATGTTGCCCGGCGGCATCGAGCTGCGCCCGTTCGGCGGCACGCTGCGAAGCGACGGCCAGTCGCTCGCACTCGATGCATTAAAGGGCGGCCTCAGTGGCGGCGAGATGTCGGCGAGCTTCGACGCACGCAACGGCGCGAATGGTCTTGCGCTGAACGCGCGCATCGATCTCAGCAATGTCGATGCGGCGACGCTGCGCTACCGCGATCTCGCGCTGCCGAAGGGGCGCGCCTCGGTGCAGATGGCGCTGACCAGCCAGGGCCGCAGCGTCGCGGCACTCACCGGTGCGCTCGCCGGCAACGGCACGGTGACGCTGGACTCCGCGGAAATCGGCGGCCTCAATCCGCGCGCCTTCGAGATCGCGATTCGCGCCAGCGATGGCGGCCAGGTCGCCGACGACAACCGCCTGCGCCAGCTGGTCGAGCCCGCGCTTGCCGCCGCACCGATCGCGGTGGCCTCGGCGCAGATCCCGTTCACGATCCGCGACGGACGCTTGCGCGTCGGCGCCACGCCGCTGGAAGCGAAGAACGCCCGCGCCATCGTCTCCGGCGGCTACGACATTCCCGCCGACCAGGCCGACATCCGCGCCAGCCTGACGCCGATCATGACCGGCCTCTCCGGCGCCCCGCCGGAGATCCAGCTGTTCGCGGCCGGCCCTCCCGACAAGCTCAATCGCACCATCGACCTTGCGCCGCTGTCGTCCTGGCTTGCGGTGCGCACGATCGACCGCGAGACGCGCCGGCTCGACGCCATCGAGCGCGGCGAGCCGCCGCCGGCGACCGCGGCGCTGCCGACGCTGGTGTCTCCGGATGCAGCGCCCGAGCAGGCGCCGGTTAACGTGCCGCTGCCGGGCCAGGATCCGCGCCGCGCGCCGTCAAAGCCGAAAGCCGCGCCGTTGCCAAAGGCCCCGCAGGCAGCTCCCGCCGCGCCAAGCCCGCCACTCGCCCAACAGCTTGCGCCGCTGCCGCCGGCCATCGACGTGAAGCCCGCCCCGGGTCCGCCGCCCGCCAAGCCCAAGCCAAAGCCGCCGCTGGTGCTGACGCCGCAGAATCCGTAAGGGTGCCCTTGTTTAGAGAGATGAATCCGCGGGCTCGGTGCGACCTCTCCCGCTTGCGGGGGAGGTCGGCACGAAGCGCCGGGTGGGGGCTCTCTCCACATTGGGAGTCTCTCCGTTGAGACAACCTCTCCCCAACCCTCTCCCGCAAGCGGGAGAGGGAGTGCACCTTCCGCGCCCGTAAACCCATTCCCTCGCATTTGAATGAATTTTGCCCGGCAAAACTGATTTGCCGATTTTACCGAATTCTCGCGTTTGATCTCTAGCGTCAGTTCCCAGGGAATCCGGTGTCCCGCCACGAGCGGCGGGGCGGCGCGCCAAAAGAACTGCCAAGAATTGGGGTTATCGAGATGAACGGGGCGAAAACGCTTCTACAGGATCTGGACGACGCGATCGCGCGCGGCACTGACGAGAGTCGAGCAAAGGCGTTGTGGCATGCGACCGACATTCTGATCACCGGCCGCTACAGCGACGACGAGATCAGCATGTTCGGCGAGGTCATCGGGCGGCTCGCCGACGAGATCGAGGTCGCTGCGCGGGCGCAGCTCTCGGAGCTGATGTCGGCGTGCGATCACGCTCCGCTCAACGTCATCGAAAAGCTGGCGCTCGACGACGAGATCGAGGTCGCCGGTCCCGTGCTGCGCGACTCCACTCGTCTCGACGAGAAGATGCTGGTCGAGAGCGCCATGACCAAGGGCCAGTCGCATCTGCTCGCAATCGCCCAGCGCAAATCGATCGGCGAGGCCGTCACCGACGTGCTGGTCAAGCGCGGCGATCAGGAGGTCGTGACGTCGGTGGCCAGGAACGAGGGCGCGCGCTTCTCCGGTTCGGGCCTGTTGCACATGGTCCGGCGCGCCGAAGGCGATTCGATCCTCGCCGAGCAGCTTGGCCTGCGCAAGGACGTGCCGCGCCACATCTTCCAGCAGCTGATCTCGAAGGCGTCGGAAGACGTCCGCCGCCGCCTCGAGACCGAGCGGCCCGAAATGATGGCGCAGATCCAGAGCTCGGTGACCGAGGTCACCGGCGATCTCCAGTCCAAGTTCGGCCCGTCCTCGCGCAGCTATTTCGTCGCCAAGCGCGTGGTGACGACGCAGCATCGCCAGGGCAACCTCAACCAGGATTCGATCTCGAACTATGCGCGCCAGCATCGCTTCGACGAGGTGCAGATCGGCCTGTCGCTGCTGTCGGCGCTGCCGGTCGACGTGATCGAGCGCGCGATGATGGACCGCAACCGCGAGATGATTCTGGTGCTGTGCAAGGCGCTCGACTTCTCCTGGGATACGACCATGTCGCTGCTGTTCCTCGGCGCCAAGGATCATCTGATCACGGCGCGCGAGCTGCACGAAAACGAGCGCGATTTCGGCCGGCTCAAGATCGAGACCTCGCGCAGCGTCTTGAAGTTCTACCAGTCGCGCAAGACCGCGGATTCCATCGCCGGCGGCCGTCAGCCCGAGCTTCAGGTCCACTGAGCATCGTCCCGGAATTCGAAGGGGAGTATTTGCAATGTTGCCTCAATTCGGCACCGCGGTTCGCAAGAAGAACCTCAACAGCGCCGTCACCGCCGATCTCGGCGGCGGAGCACCCGACAAGGCGTCGGTGGACGCGGCCTGGCTCGTGCTGGAAGCCGCCAACGACCTCGGCGACCACGCCGCGATCGACGCTTGCCGCCGCGTCATCGACGCCGAGCTGACCGGCACGGTGGCCGGAAGCTCCGACATCGATCTCGTGCTGGGGTATTTCAGGTAGGATCCGCGAGGCCGCGCGGCGACGTCATCATGCATAAACAACAAGCTAAAGCGCGATGACGCTCCATCCTGATCGCATCGCGCCTTAAGGGGCTGGGCGGCTCAACCTCTTGCGCGGTGGTTACGTCGTCACCGCGCAGGAGGACCCGCGGCTTTCATCGACGGATTCGGTAGATCACCACGTCCTCGCCGTGACGGATCGTGCTCCGCTCGACCAGGTAATTCGATTTCTCCAGCACACGGCGCGATGCGCCGTTTGCGACATAGACAATGCCGATGAGAGACGGCAGCTCGAGCTGTGACAGCCCGATCCGAGTGAGCGCAGTCGCGATCTCGCTGGCAAATCCGCGGCCCCAGACGCCGCGCACGAACGCATAGGCGATCTCGATCTCGTCGACGTCATTCACCAGGATGTGCCGGATGCCCGCCCGTCCGGCAAAGGCGCCGTCTTTCGTGCGCAGGGTCCACAGGCCGAAGCCGTATTGATCCCAATGCGCCATGTTGGCGACGAGATATTTCTCCGTTGCCTCCGCCGAGCGCACGCCGCCGAGATAACGCGACGCTTCGGGATCCAGATGGAGCGCGACGAGGTCGGCGAGGTGACTTTCGTTCAGCCGCTCGGCGTTCAGGTTGTCGGTACTGAAGCGATTCATGGAAGCAGAGTGTCGCCCGGAGCTGGTCGCGATCTGGATGTTATCGAGGCCGATGATGCCATCGTGCCGCTGTTTTGCCCGACAGGTCAACCGGCGCGCGGCGCTTTAGGTCGTTGTTCAAGCATGATCTTTCCGGAAAACCGCTGCGCACTTTTCCGGATCATGCTTTAGACCGGGCCGTGCGAGCCGGGCGGGACCATGTAGAGCGTCATCGCGAAGATCGCGTAGATGCAGAGCAGGAGCGCGCCGACGAACCAGGCGGAGCGTCCGCCATTGGTGACGAAGCTCGTCACCACGGCGGCGATCATGACCATGGTCACCGCGCCCGGCCAGAATTGAAGATCCATGGGCTGCGGCCCGACAACGTAGCTCAGCAGCACGAGAACGGGTGCGACGAACAAGGCGATCTGGCTGGCGCTTCCGAGCGCGATGCTCACGCTCATGTCGAGCCGGTTGCGGCGTGCCGCGGAAAACGCCACGGCCATCTCGGCCGCGGCCCCGACCAGGGCAACGACGATGAACCCGACGAATGCCGGCGTCATGCCGAGCGTTTCGGCGGCCTTCTGCACCGACGCGACGAAGATTTCGCTCACGAGCGCAACCAGCACGGTGACGATCCCCAGTGTCGGAACGGCGATTGCAAGCGGCAGTATCGGGCCGCCAGCCTCGCCATGGTCGCTGCTTGCAAACAGCTCCTTGTGCGTTTTCAGCGAGAACAGCAGGCTGAGACCATAGGCCGCGATCAGCAGGACCGCCAAGGCGGTGCTCAAGCGCTGCACCGTCGCCTCGTGTCCGGGAAAGTCGAGATCGGCCACGGCCGAGGGTGACAACAGCGCAATCGTGGCCATCAGCAGCAGCGCGGAATGGAGCCTGCCACCTGCCCGGTTGTATTCCTGCACGCGATGCCTCAATCCGCCCAGAAACAGCGATGCGCCCAGCATGAACAGCGAGTTGGTCACGATCGCACCCGCGATCGAGGCTTTGACCAGCATGTATTGACCGGCCTGCAACGCTGTGACCGCGATGATGAGCTCCGTGAGATTGCCAAGCGTGGCGTTCAACAGCCCACCGACCGCATCGCCTGTCTTCTCGGCCACGGCCTCCGTCGCGTGGCTGAGCAGGCTCGCGAGCGGCACGATGGCGATCACGGCCAGCACGAACAGCAGCGTATGCGCGTCCGGCATGACGTGCTCGAGCACGATCACGACAGGCACGACGATCAGCAGCCACAGCAGCGGGCTGTGCCGGATTTCCCTGAGGAGCGCATTCATGGTCCGTCCTTCGCGGTCAGACCTCGACGCTGCCGCCGGAGAGGGGCCCGGTGTTGATCTAGCTCAACGGCTTGCGCGCCCTCGAACCGGCGCCTCAATAGCAGGGCGGCTGATATCCGCACGCCCGGCGATAGCCATAGGCGCCAAAGGCGGCGGCTCCCGCCGCTGCTGCGCTGCATCTGGCCTTCCTCGCTGGCGAATTCGACAAGCCATTCGAGTTGATCTGCATCAAGCGCTGCGATCACGGCCAAACCACAACAGCAACCGGGCTGGTTGGCGGGGCGTTGGTGCGAGCGATGATTCCGACTTGGTACGTCACCTTTGAAGTTCGAAAACGGGGGCTACTTTTGAGACAGCGGAGTCCGCGTGAGACGAAGACTTTCGCGACCGAGCATGAAGCCAAGCTGTTCGCGCGTGCCAGGCTCGACGAGGGGCTTGCGGTCTTTGCAGGCACGATCAACCCCCATCTTCCCAGGCGGCTCATCCCATCCTCCGGCATCCACGCCTGGCTTGCCGACGAACAAGACAGCACTTCGCGCTCCGAGATGGATGGCGAGTAAGCACGTTATCGTGCACAGACGTGGCGCTTGAGTGTTGCCATTTTGGTGCGAGCCAAAGCTTCCCTCGCGCGTAACCTTCGAGACGTTCGCAATATGCACGCCAGCCTGCATAAGGCTCAATTTTTGAACGGCAGAGATCTAGGAAAAGGGGATTCGACGATGAAGAAGCTCTCGATAGCTGCGATCGGCTTCGCGGCGCTGAGCATGGTGGCTCCGGCCATGGCTGCCGATATGGCTGTCAAGGCAGCGCCGCCGCCGGTACCTGTGATGGCAGTCTATAACTGGACGGGATTCTACATCGGCGCCAACGGCGGCTGGGGGCAGAGCCGTGGCTGCGTGGACTTCGTGACGGCCGCAGGGACGCTCGCAAGTGGTTGCGCCGATCGCTCCGGCGGCTTGATCGGCGGACAGCTCGGGTATCGCTGGCAGACCAATCAGTTTGTGCTCGGCCTGGAAGCGCAGGGCGATTGGGCCGAGATCAAGAACACGCGTGTCAGCCTGATTGATCCGCTGGTCTCGACCACGGGCAAGACAGATGGCATCGGGCTCTTCACGGCCCAGGTAGGTTGGGCATGGAACGCCTCGCTGTTCTACCTGAAGGGCGGCGCGGCGGTGACCCGTAATCGCTTCGACATTTTCAACAACGTCACGGGCGTTGGCCTCGCCTCCGCAGGTCACACGCGCTGGGGCGGTGCTCTCGGTGTTGGCTGGGAATACGGCTTCACGCCGAACTGGTCGGTCGGTGTCGAGTACGACCATCTCTGGATGGGGCGCGACAACACCGCCTTCGCAGCCGGCGTGGTCACGCCCGGCGGGCTCGCGCTCACGGGCAGCGGCGTCACCCAGGATATCGACATGGTCACACTTCGGCTGAACTATCGCTTCGGCGGTTACGGCGCGCCGGTCACGGCTCGCTACTGATCTCAGGTCTTCCCAGTGAACTCAGGCCCCGGCATCGACCGGGGCCTTTTTCGTGGGAGATGAACAGACGCGAGAATGTCCGGCGTGTTCGAGTGCCGCACGAGCGCCATTGCGATCACCAGTCCCGGTAGCCAAACCACCCGAACTGTGGTTGCCGCGCCGCCAGGACCATCTGCGGCGTCGGGTGTCGTTTCGATCGCGTCGCAATGTGTTGCGGCCTTCGCGGCCGCTTGTGCTCGACGGATTCGCGCGGCGGCGAGTCCGCGCGCGCCATCGCGAGTGCATTGGCAACCGCGGATGTCTCCGCCCGAATGACCGGCGGCTCTGTGCGGGCGAGGGAAGGAGGCTCTGTAGTCGAAGGTGCAGATGCGACCGCCACGATCACTGGCGCGGTCATATCGAGGACCACACGCTCGGGCCATTTGCGGTCCGAGTGAATGCGTATGGTCGCCCGATCCGCGATCGTCCTCTCGGCGACTTGCGCGCCGGGCAGACAAAAGTCCGCAACGAACAGGAGCGCGAGCAACGCCGCTCCGACCTTCCAGAAATAGGCCAATAACGGCATCCCGGTCGCTCCGTGCCCCCACAATGGCCCAGCTTGCGACGACGTTTCGCCAGTTTCCGACTCGTTGCGCGAGGCAGCTTGATCCAGATCAAGTGCGCGAAATATCTCCAACCTGGTCCTGGCTACTCTTTGATGATGTCATTGCATCCATGCTTTGCCCGACGATGCCGCGCCTCGGAAGCAGCATGCAGCTCGACCGCTGCCGCAGCTTCGCAGCAGTCTGGTCGCGCGTCGGCAAAGCTCGTGACTTGCGAGCCAGACCTGTGCGGCATCGATGATTCTCGGGAGAATGGCATCGTGCCAGTTTTTCGCCCGACCAGGCAGCCGAGACGACTCTCGCCCGCGCGTAAGCCATTGATTTCACAGCCCCCGTCTACTGTGCATGGGGTTGTTTTCGCGATTTTTGTTTTGGAGGGGCTAGCCGGCGCCCAGCGCCACCGCGACGTTGTAGGTCAGGAGGCTCGCGGCATAGGCCAGCACCAGCATGTAGGTGAAGGTCACGGCCATCCAGGTCCAGCTTCCGGTCTCGCGCCGGATCACGGCCAGCGTCGAGGCGCATTGCGGGGCGAAGATGTACCAGGCCAGCATCGACAGCGCGGTGGCGAGCGACCATTTCGTCGCCAGCACCTGGCCGATCTGCTCGGCCGCTTCCTTGCCGCCTTCGATCGCATAGACGGTGCCGAGTGCCGCGACCGCGACCTCGCGCGCCGCCATGCCCGGGATCAGCGCGACCGCGATCTGCCAGTTGAAGCCGACCGGGGCGAGCAGCGGTTCGAGTGCCTTGCCGATCATCGCGGCGAGGCTGAAGTCGATCGCGGGTTCGGTCGCGCCCGCCGGAGGCTGCGGGAACGAGGCCAGGAACCAGATCAGCACCATCATCGAGAAGATCGTGGTGCCGGCGCGGTACAGGAACATCTTGGCGCGGGTGAAGATGCCGATCACGATCGATTTCAACCGCGGCATCTTGTAGTCCGGCAGCTCGAGCATGAACGGCGCCGGCGCATAGTCGCGCAGCATGAAGAACTTGATCAGGAACGAGACGAGAAGCGCGCTGATGATGCCGCAGGCATAGAGGCCGAACATCACGAGGCCCTGCAGGTTGATGAAGCCCCAGACGTCCTTCGCAGGGATGAAAGCCGAGATGATCAGCGTGTAGACCGGAATACGCGCCGAGCAGGTCATCAGCGGCGCGATCAGGATCGTGGTCAGCCGGTCGCGCTTGTTGTCGATCACGCGCGTCGCCATGATGCCGGGAATGGCGCAGGCAAAGCTCGACAGCAGCGGAATGAAAGCGCGGCCGTGCAGGCCGGCGCCGCCCATGATGCGGTCCATCAGGAACGCGGCGCGCGCCATGTAGCCGAAATCTTCCAGCAGCAGGATGAACAGGAAGATGAGGATGATCTGCGGCAGGAACACGATGACGCTGCCGACGCCGGAGATCACGCCATTCTGCAGGAAGCTCTGCAACAGGCCGTCGGGCAGGGTGGCCTGCACGAGCTCCCCGAGCCCGTCGAAGCCGGACTTGAGCACGTCCATTGCCGGTTGCGCCCAGGCGAACACCGCCTGGAACATCACGAACAGGATCAGCGCGAGCACGACGAGGCCGCCGACCGGATGCAGCACGATCGCGTCGATCCGCGCGGTCCATGTGTCGGGCCTGGCAGGCAGGCTGACGCAGTCGGCGATGATGCGGTCGGCCTCGCGCTGGGTCGCGCGCAATTCGGAGACACTGAGCGCGCGCCAGTTGTTCGCCTCCGCCTCGGCGGCGAGCTTTGCCGAGACCTCGTCGGTCAGCTTCAAGAGGTCGGCGGTGCCGCCCTTGCGCACCGCGATCGAGGTGACCACGGGCAGGCCGAGCTCCTTGGCGAGCCGCTCCGTGTCGACGGTGATGCCGCGGCGGGCCGCGATATCGAACATGTTGAGCACGAGCAGCATCGGCCGTCCGGTGCGCTTGAGCTCGAGCAGCAGGCGGATGGTCAGCCGCAAATTGGTCGAATCGGCCACGCACAGCACGAGGTCGGGCACGGTCTCGCCGGAGGCCCTGCCGAGCACGAAGTCGCGGGTGATCTCCTCGTCCGGGCTGCGGCCGCGCAGCGAATAGGTGCCGGGCAGGTCGACCACCGAGACCTGACGTCCCAGGGGAGTGACGAAGAAGCCTTCCTTGCGCTCGACGGTGACGCCCGGATAGTTCGCGACCTTCTGCCGGCTGCCGGTCAGGGCATTGAACAGCGAGGTCTTGCCGCTGTTCGGCGTGCCCACCAGGGCGAGATGCAGCAGGGGTAATTCCATGGAATCACTGGTCCGGGATCAGAGGTCCGGTCGCTGTCTAGGCGACGATGATGGCCATGGCCTCGCGGCGTCGGACCGCAATCGTGATGCTGTCGACCCGCACGGCGATCGGGTCGCGCCCGACCAGCCCCTCGTGCAGGACCTCGACCCGGGCGCCCTCGACGAAGCCGAGCTCGATCAGGCGGCTCTCGAGCTCGATGTCGGAGAGCGCCGAGCCCGCCTCTCGAGCGGAAAGATGCTGGATGACGCCGGTATAGCCGCGCTGGGCCAGACCCAGCGGCATGTGCGGGCGCGTGTCATTGGTGTCGGTCATGCCCTGTATTTTCAACGCAAGGCATTGAGGTCAAGCGCGCGCGCTCGCTGAAACCGCACCTTAGAGTGATTTTAAAGTGCAGGTCGCGGAGCGCCGTCGAAGGCGCCCCGGCGCCTACTGGGCCGCGACCTTGTCCGGCTGGGGGGCCATGGCCCGGCTCTTGAAGTAGTCCAGCACGAACAGGCGGATCGCCGACGACAAATTGCCCTGCTGGCGGTTGTTGTCGATCTCGCCGACCAGCTCGGACAACGTCATGTTGCGCAAGCCGGAGATCTCCTTCATGCCGTTCCAGAACGCCTCTTCCAGGCTGACGCTGGTCTTGTGCCCGGCGACGACGATCGACCGTTTCACGACGGGCGACTTCATGGCTGCTCCTCGCGATCGATCTGGTGCTGGTCCAACTGATGCTGGTCCAGATGCGCCTTCGCCTTGTCCGCGCGCGTCTCCTGCGCCGACCGTTCCGCCTTCGTGCGGCCGAACTTCGTCCGGTTGGCGTCCGCCTGCTTCGCCGAGGCTTCCCGTTCGGCGCGCTTCCTGAAACGATTCAGGTTGATGACGTTCCCCATGCCGCGTCTCCATCATCCGATCCTTTCCAGGCAGGATGAAACACTCAGAAACAGGGTGCCGCACTGCGCCCCACAAGACTTGATCGCCATTCGCTTGTCCTCGTCAATCGGCCTCTCGGGCCATCAAACGATGAATTTCGCCCCCGTCGAGGGGCGGAAGGGCTGCGTAGCACGCCGTCCTGCCGGAACATTGACGGTAATCAAATCCCGCCCCCAAAGCCGCACATTTCTAGGGCGCCGAGCGTCCGTATCATTACGGATGGCTATCGGAATTCGGAGTTCTATCCCGGGCTGGTCATCTTCTCGGGGCGTACCAGGCGATCGAACTCGTCGGCCGAGACGAAGCCGAGCCGCAGCGCCTCCTCCTTCAGCGTGGTGCCGTTGGCATGGGCCGTCTTGGCCACCTTGGCGGCGTTGTCGTAGCCGATCTTCGGGGCGAGCGCCGTCACCAGCATCAGCGAACGCTGCATCAGCTCACTTATGCGCTTTTCGTCGGCACGAATGCCGCTCACGCAATGCTCGGTGAAGGATCGCGCCGCATCCGCCATCAGGCGGATCGAGTGCAGCATGTTGTAGGCGAGCACGGGCTTGTAGACGTTTAGCTCGAAATGGCCCTGGCTGCCGGCCACCGTGATCGCGGTGTGATTGCCGAACACCTGGCAGCACACCATGGTCATCGCCTCGCACTGGGTCGGATTGACCTTGCCCGGCATGATCGAGGAGCCCGGCTCGTTCTCCGGCAGGATCAGCTCGCCGAGCCCCGAGCGCGGGCCTGATCCCAGGAGGCGGATGTCGTTGGCGATCTTGAACAGCCCTGTCGCGACCGAGTTGATGGCGCCGTGCGCCAGCACGTAGGCGTCGTTGGAGGCCAGTGCCTCGAATTTGTTGGCGGCGCTGGTGAAGGGCAGCTTCGTGATCCCGACCACGTGCTTGGCGAAAAGCTTCGCGAAGCGCGGCTTCGAGTTGAGGCCGGTGCCGACGGCGGTGCCGCCCTGCGCCAGCGGATAGAGGTCCTTCACCGCGCTCCTGAGCCGGGCGATGCCGCTTTCGACCTGCGCGGCATAGCCGGAAAACTCCTGGCCGAGCGTCAGGGGCGTGGCATCCTGCGTATGAGTCCGGCCGATCTTGACGATTTTTGCGAACGCTTTCTCCTTCTTGCGCAGCGCGCGGAGCAGCTCATCGAGCGCAGGAATGAGGTCGGCATTGATGCGACTCGCGGCCGCGATATGCATCGCGGTCGGAAACGAATCGTTCGACGATTGGCTCATGTTGACGTGATCGTTGGGATGCACCGGCTTCTTGGCGCCGAGCTCGCCGCCGAGCAGCTCATTGGCGCGGTTGGCGATCACCTCGTTGAGGTTCATGTTGCTCTGCGTGCCCGAGCCGGTCTGCCACACGACAAGCGGGAAATGGTCATCGAGCTTGCCCTCGATCACTTCGCGCGCGGCGCGGATGATGGCGCCCGCGCGGCGCCGGTCGAGCAGGCCGAACTCGAGGTTGGACTGCGCCGCCGCGAGCTTGACGATGCCGAGCGCGTGCACGAGCGCGATCGGCATGCGGTCGGTGCCGATGCGGAAGTTCTGGCGCGAGCGTTCGGTCTGCGCCCCCCAATAACGATCGGAGGGGACCTCGATGGGACCGAAACTGTCGGTCTCGATGCGGGTGTTGGGGCGGTCAGTCTTCGATTGGGCAGTCTTCGAGCGGGCAGTTTTGGCCATGAGCACATCCATCCTGCCGCCCGAAATGCCGCGCGGCCGTTTCATGTGCTCTTCTATATAGACAGTTTGGCCGGGCGCGATGGCTTCGGCCCCAACCTAGATCATTTCTTGCGGAAACGATCGAGCCGCACGACTTCGGCGCCGCCCTGGTTCGGAGCCGCCGGCTCCTCCGTGCCTTCCGCCGTTTCAGGGGCAGGCGTCTGCACGGCGACGGCCGACGGCGCGGGAGCTGTCGGCAGCGTCTCGGGCGCGACCTCGGCGACGTCGGACGTGTCGAACTGCAGGCCGAATTTCACGGACGGATCGAGGAAGCTCTTGATGGCGCTGAACGGCACGATCAGCCGCTCCGGAATGCCGCCGAAGGAGAGGCCGACCTCGAAACGGTCCTCGAGCACGGTCAGATCCCAGAACTGATGCTGCAGGATGATCGTCATCTCTTCCGGATATTGCGCCAGCAGCCGCGGCGACAGCTTCACGCCCTCGGCCTTCGACACGAAAGTGATGAAGAAATGGTGCTCGCCCGGCAGGCCCTGGGCCGCGGCATCGGTCAGCACCTTCCGCAGCACGCCGCGCAGCGCGTCGCGGGCCAGCACATCGTATCGGATATGATCGGTCGCCATGGTGGTCCTGTTGCATCCCCGAAGCCGGACCGTGCCGACCCGACTCGCCAAGCCGCAATAGTACCGCGCCTGACGGGTCAGCAGGAGTCCCCGCCGGGGAAGAAATCAAGAGTAAAGTGGAGGCTTCTGTTGCCAGGTGCCTCCGAACCCCGCCTAACGGAGCTTAACCCGTTAGGACTTTAAGATGGTCTTTCAAACTGCGTTACGCAGCCTGAGCAACCGGAGCAAAGTTGTCGTTGGCAACTATTGCAGTAGCCCGATAACGGCGGAACAATACCGGGAAAAAGTACGCCCTTTACGCCCTCGTCGATCCTATTTCGCCCCCGCCAAAGCCCGCTTCGGGATGACCCCGTTGGTGGGCTTTGGTGGAGGCGCCGGGTACCGCCCCCGGGTCCGAATGGTTTATTGCGACGACCGTTTATTTCCATAGCCGGCGAACCGGCAGCCCCAATATAGGGCGCAAAGGGTTTGAAAAACAGGGGGTTTTGAACGTTCCCGCGCAGTTCCCTTGGGATAGGTTCCGGACGGAGGCGCGACTGGCCTTAGCGACGCCGCGGCCGGCGTTCTAAGCTTCTGAGATGTCCGAGGATTCAGCACCGGCCGGCCGAGCGCCAGGCCTGTTGCTGCCGCCGACGCTGATCATGACGATGCTTGCGATCATCTACGCCCGTTACGGCGACCTCGACGTGCTGCGCCGCAGCCTCGCCGGCATCTCCTGCGCGGCGGTAGGCCTCGTGATCGCAGTAGTGGTCCGCATGATGACGCCGCTGCTGAAGCGGACGGATCCCCTCGCATTGATCCTGATGGCCGGCGTGTTTCTTGCCATCGGGTGCTTCGCCTGCCGCTTTCCGGCGGTGCTGCTGGTCGCGATCCCCGTCAGTGTCGGCGCCACTTTTCCTGCGGCGGAAAGTAGCAGCATGAATCCCGACAATCCGATCTGAGCGCTGATCTCCACCTTTGGACTGATGTCGCTGTTCTTTGGACTGATGTCGCTGTTCGCGGTCTGCGGCGCCGCGGCGGCGGTGGCCGCGATGCACCGCATCGCGGTCGAGGTGCATCACTGGATAACCGACGAGCAGTTCACCGACGCCTATTGCGATCACGCAGCTCGCGCCAGGTCCGAACGTGCTTATCGTGACCTTAATCGGCTATGCCGTCGCCGGCATCCCCGGCGCACTGGCGGCGACGGCTGGCGATGTGCCTGCCTGACGGCGCTGCTTGCTTATTATATCAGCCGCCTCCTCAATCGGCCCAGCAAATCGCGCTGGCCCGGCTTGATCCAAGCTGCACTGGTTCCGCTTTCGATCGGATTGATGGCGGCGAGTGCCCTGATCCTGGCCCAGTCGACCGATCGCACAATTGCTGCAGTGCTCCTGACCGCAATGGTTGCGGTGATCGCCTCGGTCTCGCGCATCAATCCACTCTGGCTCCTGCTCGCCGGGGGACTGTTGGGTTTTGCTGGCATTGTGTAATGAAAATCGCTAGGCAGTGATCCGGGCGGGGGACCCAGTTCCAGCCGATTTAGAACAACAGTGCTCGTGACTTACCGGTCGCGGAGGAGACATGCATGGCCGATACGATGGGCCACACGGCGACAGCCACCCGAAATACCCAGGTGGCGCTCGGCTTCTGTCTGCTGGCGATTGCGCCGCAGATTTTCGAATTCATCTGGTCGATAGGGACGATTTTCGGTTGGGGCGCGGGACGCGGCCCGGCCACGGTCGTGATCAGCCACGCCACCGCGTTGCTCGCCGGCGCGCCCAGTACGTTGATGGGAGCGGCCACCGGTGACACCAAGAAGGCGTCGTCCGAGGTGCTGCTGGCGCTGATCTATTCCTATCCGATCTTCGTGGTCGCGATCGTCACGCTGTTCATGACCATCAGGTCGGCGCAGGACTATGTCGGCGGGGTCATCCTGATGGCGCTGGCCCTGTTTGCGCTGTGGGCCTCGAGCGATCTGCAGGGGATGCGCGGCTTCTCCTTCGGCGCCGGCACCGCGCCGCGGATGTTCGGCGGACTGCTGGTCGCCTTGTCCGCCGGCATCGCCCTGACCGGACTTCTGACCGATGGGCCGACGATGGCCCATTACTCGTGGCGCGGGCCGCTGTTCGTGATGGCCGCGATCCTGTTCTTCGCGCTGGCGATCCGGCCGCTCGGCCTCGTGGTCACGGCCTTTGCGAGCTTCATGATCGCCGCGACGGGGTCGCATGAGACGCGCTGGCTGGAGGCCGCCATCGTCGGCGCCTGCCTGACCATCGGCTGCGCGATCCTCTTTCCCTACGTGCTCGGGTTGCCGATGCCGATGTACCCGCGTTTCATGATCCAGTGAGGGTGTGATGGATATCTTTGCCAACCTCGCTCACGGTTTTGCCGTCGCGCTGACCCCGATCAACCTGCTGATGTGCCTGATTGGCGCGCTGGTCGGCACCCTGGTCGGCGTGCTCCCGGGCATCGGCACCATCGCCACCGTCGCGATGCTGCTACCGATCACCTTCGGATTGCCGCCGGTTGGCGCGCTGATCATGCTCGCCGGCATCTATTACGGCGCCCAGTATGGCGGCTCGACCACGTCGATCCTGGTCAATATTCCAGGTGAGGCGACATCGGTCGTCACCGCTATCGACGGTCACCAGATGGCCAAGCAGGGCCGTGCCGGCCCGGCGCTGGCGATCGCGGCGATCGGCTCGTTCTTCGCCGGCTGCGTTGCGACCGTGCTGATTGCCCTGCTCGGCGCGCCGCTGACCAAGCTGGCGCTGGCGTTCGGTCCGGCCGAGTATTTCTCGCTGATGGTGCTCGGCCTGATCTTCGCGGTCGTGCTGGCCAAGGGTTCGGTGCTGAAGGCGATCGCGATGATCGTGTTCGGCCTGCTGCTGTCGATGGTCGGCTCGGACATCGAGACCGGCGCCTCGCGCATGGCCTTCAACATTCCAGAGCTCGCCGACGGCCTCGGCTTTGCGACGGTGGCGATGGGCGTGTTCGGCTTCGCCGAGATCATCCGCAATCTCGACCATGGCGCCGAGATGAACCGCGATCTCGTGCAGCAGAAGATCACCGGCCTGATGCCGACCAAGAAGGACCTGCTCGACTCGACGCCGCCGATCCTGCGCGGCACCGTGCTCGGCTCGATCCTCGGCATCCTGCCCGGCGGCGGCGCGGTCATCGCCTCGTTCGCGGCCTATACGCTCGAGAAGAAGCTCGCCAAGAACCCGTCGCGGTTCGGCCGCGGCGCGATCGAGGGCGTGGCGGCGCCGGAAAGCGCCAACAACGCTGCGGCGCAGACCTCCTTCATCCCGCTGCTGACGCTCGGCATCCCGCCGAACGCGGTGATGGCGCTGATGGTGGGCGCGATGACCATCCACGGCATCGTGCCGGGTCCGCAGGTGATGCAGAAGCAGCCCGACCTCGTCTGGGGCATGATCGCCTCGATGTGGATCGGCAATCTGATGCTGATCATCATCAACCTGCCGCTGGTCGGAATCTGGGTCCGGTTGCTTCGTGTGCCGTACCGGCTGATGTTCCCCTCGATCGTGATCTTCTGCGCGATCGGCATCTACTCGGTGAACAACGCGCCGGTCGACGTCATCCTTGCCGGCGTGTTCGGTCTCGTCGGCTACTGGCTGATCAAGCACGATTTCGAGCCGGCGCCGCTGCTGCTCGGCATGGTGCTCGGACCGCTGATGGAAGAGAACCTGCGCCGTGCGCTGCTGATCTCGCGCGGCGACTGGAGCGTGTTCCTGACGCGTCCGCTGTCGGCGGTGCTGCTCGCGATCGCGGCGAGCCTGCTGCTGCTCACAGTGCTGCCTGTGTTGCGATCGAAGCGGGACCAGGTGTTCACCGAGTCTGAGAACTAGGGCATGATCCGGAAAAGTGTCAGGCGGTTTTCCGGAAAGATCATGCTCACGTGAAAAGCCGCCTGCGTCGGCGCGCCGCATTCGGAAGTCGAATCGACTTGTGTTACGGCTTCGTGAAATGAAAATGCCGGCCTTTGGGCCGGCATTTTGCTGTGTCCAAGGGAACGACGGGGATCGACATGACCTTCATTCGCGCGCTCACGAGCGCATGTGCCGCAGCGCTCGCCTCGCTGTGCGCTTTTGTTGCGCCGGCTGAGGCGCAGACTTATCCGACGCGCAGCATCACCATGATCGTGCCGTTTGCGGCCGGCGGCCCGACCGACGTCGTCGCGCGCATCGTCACCGGGCATATGGCGCAGACGCTGGGACAGAGCATCATCATCGAGAACGTGGTCGGCGCCGGCGGCACCACCGCAACCACCCGCGCCGCGCGCGCGGCCAATGACGGCTATGCGCTCATCACCGGGCATATGGGCACGCATGCCGCCTCGGTGCCGCTCTATCCCAAGCTCGCGTATCATCCCGAGAAGGATTTCGAGCCGATCGCGCTGCTCGCGGGCACCCCGATCCTGATCCTCGCGCGCAAGGACTTTCCGCCGAAGGATTTGAAGGAGTTCGTGGCCTATGTGAAGGCCAACGCCGAGAAGGTGAATGCTGCCCATGCCGGCGTCGGCTCGGTCTCGCACGTTTCCTGCGAGCTCCTGCACTCGATCCTCGACATCAAGCCGGTCGGCGTGCCCTTCAACGGCACGGGACCTGCGATGAACGCGCTGGTGGCGGGGCAGGTCGACTACATGTGCGACCAGATCGTCAACGCCGTGCCGCAGATCAATGCCGGGACCATCAAGGCCTATGCGATCGCAACGCCGGAGCGCAATCCGTCGCTGCCGAACGTGCCGACCACGGCAGAAGCGGGCCTGCCGAAATTCCAGGCCCAGGCCTGGAATGCGATGTTCGCGCCCAAGGGAACTTCGCCGGCGATTCTGGCCAGCCTGAACGCTGCGGCCAGCAAGGCGCTCGACGACGAGACCGTGAAGAAGCGCCTGCTCGAGCTCGGCAGCGTCATCCCGGGCCCTGCGGAGCGGACGCCGGAGGCGCTGGCCACCCTCGTCAAGAACGAGATCGCGAAATGGACCCCGGTGCTCAAGCCGGCAACTTAGGCAGTGCGATCAAGCCGATAGGGCAAGGGGCGGGACTTGGGTTCCGCCCCTTGTCGTTTGCGCCGGGACCACTCACTTTTCCGGGTATAATCGGAGCGGACAGCGAATCGCCGCTGTTGCAGCGCGGGGACGGCCGCTAAGTTCGCCGCCTCCCCAAAGGCTCAGTCGCACATGCACCAGTATCAGGACCTGCTCGAGCGGATTCTTTCAGACGGCGCCGAGAAGACCGACCGGACCGGTACCGGCACGCTCTCGGTGTTCGGTCATCAGATGCGCTTCAATCTGTCGGCCGGCTTCCCGATGCTGACCACCAAGCGGCTGCCGCTGAAGGCGATCATCCACGAGCTGCTGTGGTTCCTGAAGGGCGACACCAACATCAAATATCTGCGCGACAACGGTGTCACCATCTGGGACGAATGGGCGGATGCCAATGGCGATCTCGGCCCGGTCTATGGCCATCAATGGCGCTCCTGGCCGGCGCCTGACGGCCGCAGCATCGACCAGATTGCGAACGTGGTCGACATGATCAAGCGCAATCCGGACTCGCGCCGCCTGATCGTCTCGGCGTGGAATCCAGCCGAAGTCGACAAGATGGCGCTGCCGCCGTGCCATTGTCTGTTTCAGTTCTACGTCGCAGGCGGCAAGCTGTCCTGCCAGCTCTATCAGCGCTCGGCCGACGTCTTCCTCGGCGTGCCCTTCAACATCGCCTCCTATGCGTTGCTGACCATGATGGTGGCGCAGGTCACCGGCCTGAAGCCCGGCGACTTCGTACATTCGTTCGGCGATACCCATCTCTATTCCAACCATCTGGAGCAGGCCCGGCTTCAGCTCACGCGCGCGCCGCGCGCGCTGCCGGTGATGCGGATCAATCCCGATGTGAAGGACATCTTCTCCTTCCGCTTTGAGGATTTCGAGCTCGTCGGCTACGACCCGCATCCGCACATCAAGGCGGAAGTCGCGGTTTAGCGCCGATGTCGCTCAACATTCGCCGTGTGCGCCCGGGCGAAGCCGGGCTCGTTCTCGCTTTCATCCGAGAGCTCGCCGAATACGAAAAACTCTCGCACGAGGTCGAAGCGACCGAGGCCGACATCGCCGATGCGCTGTTCGGCGAGCGACCGCAACTCTATTGCGCGATCGCCGAGTGGGACGGCGAGCCGGCCGGCTTCGCGGTCTGGTTTACAAATTTCTCCACCTTTAGTGGCCGTCACGGCATCTATCTCGAGGATCTCTACGTGCGGCCGTCGCATCGCGGCAGGGGGCTCGGCAAGGCGCTGCTGGTTTATCTGGCCAAGGAATGCGCCGATAACGGCTGGTCCCGCCTGCAATGGGCGGTGCTCGACTGGAACGCGCCGTCGATCGCGTTCTACAAGTCGCTCGGCGCGGTGATGATGGACGACTGGACGCTGTGCCGCGTCACCGGGCCGGCGCTGACGCGGCTTGCCGGGAGTGCGCCCTGATGGAGATCGTCTTCGTCGTCGCGATCGCGGAGAACGGCGTCATCGGCGCGGGCAACGCGATCCCGTGGCGATTGAAATCCGACATGGCGCGCTTCAAGGCGCTCACGATCGGCAAGCCCGTGATCATGGGCCGCAAGACCTTTGAATCATTGCCCCGCCGCCCGCTGCCGGGCCGCACGAACATCCTCATCACGCGCGATGCGGGTTATCGCGCCAATGGTGCCATCGTCACGACGTCGGCCGCGGACGCCGACGCGGTCGCGCGCGGCGATGCCCTGCGGCGTTCGGTCACTGAGATCGCGGTGATCGGCGGCGCCGAAATCTTTCGGCAATGGCTCGACCGCGCCGATCGGCTCGAAATCACCGAAGTCCACGCGCGACCCGAAGGCGATACGTATTTCGACATCGACAAGGCGGAATGGGACGAGGTGGCGCGTGTCCGCCATCCTGCCGCAGGCGAGGACAGCGCCGAATACTCCTATGTGACATATCGTCGGCGGCGCGGCCATTAACCGCTTTCTTCAATGTTTACATTGACTTTTTCGTGCCCGAGCATAGCTCGGAAGACGGTCACCGCTGCGTTGTAAGGGACTTGCCTGTCCCCTATAAAGCGGACCGGACAAAGCGGGCAAGGGGCAATTCCACCCTGCCGAGGAGAGCGTCGAATGCCGTGGAAGAATCAGGGCGGTGGCCCATGGGGCTCGGGTCCGAAGGGACCATGGGGCTCAGGCCCGCAACCGGTCGGGCCGAGGCCGCCGGATCTGGAAGACCTTCTGCGGCGCGGCCAGGACCGCCTCCAGCAGATCATGCCGGGCGGCTATTTCTCCGGCATCGGCATCACGCTGATCGTGCTGCTGATCGTCGCGTTCTGGCTGCTGTCGGGCTTCTTCCGCGTGCAGTCCGAAGAGCTCGGCGTCGTGCTGCGTTTCGGCAAGCATGTTCGCACCGTGCAGCCGGGCCTGAACTATCATCTGCCCTATCCGATCGAGACAGTGCTGCTGCCCAAAGCGCTGCGCGTCAACACCATTTCGATCGGCATGACGCTGATCGACGATCCGGCGCGGCGCGGCCGCTCCATTCGTGACGTGCCGGAAGAGAGCCTGATGTTGACCGGCGACGAGAACATCGTCGACGTCGACTTCACCGTGCTCTGGCGCATCAAGCCGGACGGCGTCGGCGACTTCCTCTTCAACATCCAGAATCCCGAAGGCACCGTGAAGGCGGTCTCCGAGAGCGCGATGCGCGAGGTGATCGGCCGCTCGCAGATCCAGCCGATCCTGACCGGCGCACGCAACGTCACCGAGCAGGGCGTGCAGGAGTTGATCCAGAGGACGCTGGACAGCTATGGCGCCGGCATTCAGGTCACCCAGGTGCAGATGCAGAAGGTCGATCCGCCGGCGCAGGTGATCGACGCGTTCCGCGACGTCCAGGCGGCGCGCGCCAATCTCGAGCAGTTGCAGAACGAGGCGCAGACCTACGCCAACCAGGTGGTGCCGCAGGCGCGGGGCCGCTCGGCCAAGATCCTGCAAGACGCCGAAGGCTACAAGGAGCAGGCGGTCGCCGAGGCCAAGGGCCAGAGCGCGCGCTTCCTGAAGGTGTACGAGGAATACAAGAAGGCGCCCGACGTGACGCGTGAACGGATCTATCTGGAGACGATGGAGCGCGTGCTCGGCGGCGCCGACAAGCTGGTCTTTGACGGCGGGCCCTCGGGCCAGGGCATCGTGCCCTATCTGCCGCTCGGCGAACTGACGACCAAGCGGCCGCCTACCACCGGTCCGCAGTCGAGCGGAGGCAACCGATGAGGTCCCCGGTCACAGGTTTCGTCACGCTGGTCGGGCTCCTGCTGGTCGTGATCGTCGGCTACATGTCGCTGTTCACGGTGCAGCAGACCGAGCAGACCATCGTGCTCCAGTTCGGCCGGCCCGTCGACGTCGTCACCGCACCCGGCCTGCACTTCAAGGCGCCGTGGAATTCGGTGATCAACATCGACAAGCGGATCCTCGATCTGGAGAACCCGTCGCAGGAAGCGATCGCCTCCGATCAGAAGCGGCTCGTGGTCGACGCCTTCGCGCGCTACCGCATCAAGGATGCGCTGCGCTTCTATCAGAGCGTCGGCTCGATCCAGGCTGCCAACATCCAGCTCACCACGCTGCTGAACGCGGCGCTGCGCCGCGTGCTGGGCGAGGTCTCCTTCATCAACGTGGTGCGCGACGACCGCGAGAAGCTGATGCAGCGCATCCGCGACCAGCTCGATCGCGAGGCCGATGGCTACGGCATCCAGGTCGTCGACGTCCGGATCCGCCGCGCCGATCTGCCGGAGCAGAACAGCCAGGCGGTCTATCTGCGCATGAAGACCGAGCGCGAGCGCGAGGCGGCCGAGTTCCGCGCGCAGGGCGGCCAGAAGGCCCAGGAGATCAGGTCCAAGGCCGATCGTGAGGCGACCGTCATCGTCGCCGAGGCGAATTCGCAGGCCGAGCAGACCCGGGGCGCCGGCGATGCCGAGCGCAACCGCCTGTTCGCCGAAGCCTACAGCAAGGATGCCGACTTCTTCGCCTTCTACCGGTCGATGACGGCTTACGAGAACGGGCTGCGTTCGAACGACACCCGCTTCCTGCTGCGGCCGGACTCGGATTTCTTCCGGTACTTCAGTAACCCGTCCGGCAAGACGGCGACCGAGACGCCGGCGAAGCCGTAAGCTAGACAAAGGGCGGCGATCTCGCCGCCCTTCGTCCAGACAAGAACAGCATAACGGGAGGTTCCAATCCGATGAGGTCCATTGCGTTCGCCGACTTCCTCATCGGCTTGGGCATCCTGTTCGTGCTGGAAGGCTTGATGTTCGCGGCAAGTCCCAACTGGATGCGCAAGGCCATGAAGAGCGCTATCGCCACGCCGGACAACATCCTGCGGGCGGTCGGGATCGGTTCGGCCATCGTCGGCCTGGTCCTGATCTGGGTCATGCGGCGCCCCATTTAGGCGGCGCGCCAACGCCAAAGTGAAGGCGAGAGACCGGTTTTCGCCGTATTATCGGGGTGTTGAGGCCCATTAACCTGCGCGCTTGCGCCGTCCCCCCGTCAAGCGCAGTCTGGCGCCGAATCCCTCTCTCTGGAGATCACAATGACCGCTGCCACCATTGCCCCGTCCCGCTCGCGACTTGGTGTGCGAATTGGGCTGGCCGCGCTCGCCGTCGCTGCTGTCAGCGCGTTCGGCTCGCCGGCTTATGCGCGCGGACCGGAGGGCATCGCCGACGTCGCCGAGAAGGTGATCGACGCGGTCGTCAACATCTCGACCTCGCAGACCGTCGAGGCCAAGGGCGGCGGCAGCAACGCCATGCCGCAATTGCCGCCCGGCTCGCCCTTCGAGGAGTTCTTCGACGATTTCTTCAAGAACCGCAAAGGTCCGGGCGGCAGCAGCAAGGGTGGCGAGCGCGGCGACGGCGGCCCGCCGCCGCGCAAGACCAACTCGCTCGGAAGCGGCTTCATCATCGACACATCAGGCGTCGTCGTCACCAACAACCACGTCATCGCGGATGCCGACGAGATCAACGTCATCCTCAACGACGGTACCAAGATCAAGGCCGAGCTGGTCGGCGTCGACAAGAAGACCGACCTTGCAGTCTTGAAGTTCAAGCCGACCAAGCCGCTGGTCGCGGTGAAGTTCGGCGATAGCGACAAGCTGCGTCTCGGCGACTGGGTGGTCGCGATCGGCAACCCGTTCAGCCTGGGCGGCACGGTGACGGCCGGCATCGTCTCGGCCAAGAACCGCGACATTTCCTCGGGTCCTTATGACAGCTACATCCAGACCGATGCCTCCATCAACCGCGGCAATTCCGGCGGTCCGCTGTTCAACCTCGATGGCGACGTCATCGGCGTCAACACGCTGATCATCTCGCCCTCGGGCGGCTCGATCGGCATCGGCTTCGCCGTGCCCTCGAAGACGGTCGCAGGCGTCGTCGACCAGCTCCGCCAGTTCGGCGAGCTGCGGCGCGGCTGGCTCGGCGTGCGGATCCAGAGCGTCACCGACGAGATCGCCGAGAGCCTCAGCATCAAGCCGGCGCGCGGCGCGCTGGTTGCGGGCGTCGACGACAAGGGCCCGGCCAAGCCGGCCGGCATCGAGCCGGGCGACGTCGTCGTCAAGTTCGACGGCAAGGACGTCAAGGATCCGAAGGACCTGTCCCGCGTCGTCGCCGACACGGCGGTCGGCAAGGAAGTCGACGTCATCATCATCCGCAAGGGCAAGGAAGAAACCAAGAAGGTCACCCTCGGCCGTCTCCAGGATCCCGAGAAGGTGCAGGCCGCGGTGAAGACCGACGAGCCCGCGCCCGAGAAGCCGGTGACGCAGAAGGCGCTCGGCCTTGATCTTGCGGCGCTGAACAAGGATCTGCGCACCCGCTACAAGATCAAGGAGAGCGTCAAGGGCGTGGTCGTCACCAATGTCGACGCGAATTCCGACGCCGCCGAGAAGCGCCTCTCCGCCGGCGACGTCATCGTCGAGGTCGCGCAGGAGGCCGTCTCCAGCGGCGCCGACATCCAGAAGCGGGTCGACCAGCTCAAGAAGGACGGCAAGAAGTCGGTGCTGCTGCTGGTGTCGAACGCCGACGGCGAGCTGCGGTTTGTGGCGCTGAGCGTGCAGTAGTCGCTGGCCGGTGCCGTAGGGTGGGCAAAGCGACTTGTCCGCCGTAGCTCGAAGAGCGAAGGCGGAAGCGTGCCCACCCCCTGTCGCCGTCGGAGAAAGATCGTGGGCACGGCGCTTTGCGCCTTTGCCCACCCTACGGCCGCTGAGCATGCGGCAAGAGGCTACCCCTCCACGAACTCGTCCCGCCGATACCCCTGCGCATACAGCAGCGCGGTGAGGTCGCCGTGATCGATCCGCGCCGCGGCCGCAGCCGCCACGGCCGGCTTGGCGTGATAGGCGACGCCCAGCCCCGCGGCCTGGATCATCGCGAGATCATTGGCGCCGTCGCCGACCACGACCGAGTCGATGTCGTCGAGATCGAACGACTCCATCAGATCCACCAGCGTCGCGAGCTTCGCCGCGCGGCCCAAAATCGGCTCCTTCACCTCGCCGGTGAACTTGCCGTCGCGCACGACCAGCTCGTTGGCGCGGTTCTCCTGGAAGCCGATCTTGGCGGCGACCGCGGTCGTGAACAGCGTGAAGCCGCCGGAGACGAGGCAGGTATAGGCGCCGTGCTTGCGCATGGTCGCGACCAGTTCGCGGCCGCCCGGGGTCAGCGTGATGCGCTTGGCCAGCACCTCATCGACCACGCCGGCGGGCAGGTCCTTCAGCAGCGCGACGCGCTCGCGCAGTGCCGGCTCGAACTCGATCTCGCCGCGCATGGCGCGTTCGGTGATGGCGGCGACGTGGGCCTTCATCCCGACGAGATCGGCGAGCTCGTCGATGCATTCCTGGCCGATCATGGTGGAATCCATGTCGGCGAGAAAAAGCTTCTTGCGCCGGGCGCCGACTGGCTGCACGACGATGTCGACGGGCAGGTCGCCGCGAAGCTCGCGGAGCCGCTGCTCGATGGCGTGACGGTCGGCTTCGAGGTTACTGTCGGCGCCGAAGGGAATGTCGACCGCAACCCCGTCGAACAGCCAGTGAGCGGGAGCTGCCTGGGGCAGCACGGCGCGGGCGCCATCGACGATGGTGGAGTCGAGCGCGGGATTGTCGGGGTTGCAGATCAGCGTGGCGACGAGGGACATTTGAGGTTTTCGTGAGCGAGGGGCAAGTCAGCAGAAGCCATGTTGGCAAGGCCGTGCTTATCGCAGGCCCGACCGCCAGCGGCAAGTCGGCGCTGGCGCTGGAGCTTGCCCTCAGCACGGGCGGGGTCGTCATCAATGCCGATTCCATGCAGGTCTATCGTGACCTGCGGATCATCACGGCGCGCCCCACACAAAGCGAGGAAGCGCGCGCGCCGCATCGCCTGTACGGTCATGTCGATGCAGCCGTGAATTTTTCGGCCGGTGCCTGGGTGAGTGATGCAGCCAAGGCGCTCGACGAGGCAGAAGCGGAAGGCCGTCTGCCGATCTTCATCGGCGGCACCGGGCTCTATTTCAAGGCACTGACGGCGGGGCTCTCCGTGGTGCCGCCAATCCCTGCCGAGGTGCGCGAGGATGTGCGCGCGCGGCTGGAACGCAACGGCGTCGAGGCGCTGCATGCGGAACTGGCGCTTCGCGACCCCAGTGCGGCCGAGCGATTGAACCTGCGTGACCGCACCCGGATCGCGCGCGCGCTCGAAGTGGTCGAGGCGACCGGCCGCTCGCTGCTCGACTGGCACCGGGAGGGCCAGCCGCCGCTGCTGCCGAAGGACAGTTTTCGCGCGGTATTTCTCGCACCCGAACGGGACGAGCTCTATGCCCGTATCGATGCCCGCTTCGACGCCATGCTGGGCGCCGGCGCGTTGAGTGAGGTTGAGCGACTTGCCGCCAGAAACCTCGATCCGCTGCTGCCGGCGATGAAGGCTCATGGCGTGCCGGGCCTGATCCGGCATTTGCGCGGTGAGCTCAGCCTGGAGCAGGCCGCCACCACCGGCCGCGCCGATACCCGCCACTACGCCAAGCGGCAATTCACCTGGTTCCGGCACCAATTGCCGGAGTTCGAATGGGTGAAGCCCGGGGAGGCGAGGGGATGGCTCGCCGCCATTGTAAACGCGACCCGCGGCCCCGCCTGAGGCGCTTTTCTGTCCGGGTTCCCGAATTTACCTCTCGCCGAACCCGGGGAACACCGCTACACTGCCAAAATCGCGCGGGAACGGCCGCATCGCCTTGACATCCGGGCTTTGGCCGTTATGTTTCGCGCAACCTTTGGGAAGCCGGGCACCTGCCATGCGTAACATTATTACCAAACTCCTTGTCGCCGTCGTACCCAGGCACACCGCCGGGGGTGGCTAGCTGCCATCCACATGACAGGCGGTGTGCATGGGCCCTCTTCGGGGCCTTTTTTATTTCCCGAACCAGACACGAACGAAGCCGCTGACAACAGCGCATCCGGAGCAAGCCAATGAGCGACAAGAGCCACGATCCGAACCAGATGACCGGCGCTGCGATGATCGTTCGCGCGCTCATCGATCATGGCGTGACCGACATTTTCGGCTATCCCGGCGGCGCGGTGCTTCCGATCTATGACGAGATCTTTCAGCAGAGCGAGGTCCAGCACATCCTGGTCCGCCACGAGCAGGGCGCCGGCCACGCCGCAGAAGGTTATGCGCGCTCGACCGGCAAGCCGGGCGTTGCGCTGGTGACCTCCGGCCCCGGTGCCACCAATATGGTGACGCCGCTCACCGACGCGCTGATGGATTCGATCCCGCTGGTCTGCATCTCCGGCCAGGTGCCAACGCATCTGATCGGCAACGACGCGTTCCAGGAATGCGACACCGTCGGCATCACGCGTCCCTGCACCAAGCACAATTGGCTGGTGCGCGACGTCAACGATCTCGCCAAAGTGCTGCACGAAGCCTTCTATGTCGCGACCTCCGGCCGTCCCGGCCCGGTGCTGGTCGACGTCCCCAAGGACGTGCAATTCGCGACCGGCACCTATCATCCGCCGCGCAAATCCGACGTGCACCGCTCCTACGCGCCACGCGTGAAGGGAGATGCGACGCAGATCCGCAAAGCCGTCGCACTGCTGGCCCATGCCAAGCGCCCCGTGATCTACAGCGGCGGCGGCGTCATCAATTCCGGTCCCGAAGCGACCAAGATGCTGCGCGAGCTGGTCGAGGTCACCGGATTCCCGATCACCTCGACACTGATGGGCCTCGGCGCCTATCCGGCGTCGGGCAAGAACTGGCTCGGCATGCTCGGCATGCACGGCACCTATGAAGCCAACATGACGATGCATGATTGCGACGTCATGCTGTGCGTCGGCGCGCGCTTCGACGACCGCATCACCGGCCGCGTCGATGCGTTCTCGCCGGGCTCGAAGAAGATCCACATCGACATCGACCCGTCCTCGATCAACAAGAACATCCGCGTCGACGTGCCGATCATCGGCGATTGCGGCAACATCCTCGGCGACATCCTCCAGGTGTTCAAGGCCGAGGCGAAGAAGCCCGACATCAAGGCGTGGTGGCAGCAGATCGCGCAGTGGCGCGCCCGCAACTCGCTCTACTACCGGAAGAGCAACGAGGTGATCCTGCCGCAGCACGCGATCCAGAGCCTGTTCGAGGCGACGCGCGGCAGGGATACCTACATCACGACGGAAGTCGGCCAGCACCAGATGTGGGCGGCGCAGTTCTTCGGTTTCGAGGAGCCGCATCGCTGGATGACCTCGGGCGGTCTCGGCACCATGGGCTACGGCCTGCCGGCGGCGGTCGGCGTGCAGGTTGCCCATCCCGACAGCCTCGTCATCGACATCGCGGGCGATGCCTCGGTGCAGATGACGATGCAGGAGATGTCGACGGCGGTTCAGTACGAGCTGCCGATCAAGATATTCATCCTGAACAACCAGTACATGGGCATGGTGCGGCAGTGGCAGCAGCTGCTGCACGGCAACCGCCTGTCGCATTCCTACTCGGAGGCGATGCCGGACTTCGTCAAGCTCGCGGAGGCCTATGGCGGCGTCGGCATCCAGGTGCACAAGCCCGGCGATCTCGACGGCGCCATCCAGGAGATGATCTCGGTCAAGCGCCCGGTGCTGTTCGACTGCCGCGTTGCCGCGCTCGAAAACTGCTTCCCGATGATCCCCTCGGGCAAGGCGCACAACGAGATGCTGTTGCCGGAGCAGGCCAACGACGAGGCCACCGCCAAGGCTTTCGCCGGCGGCAAGGCGCTGGTGTGAGGCCATGTTCGACCTGACCGAGCTCGAGCGCGCACATGCGATCGTGGGGCAGGCGGTGCCGGCAACGCCGGCGCACGCCTGGCCTTTGCTCGCCGAGCGGCTCGGCGCGCAGGTCGTGGTCAAGCACGAGAACCACACGCCGATCGGGGCTTTCAAGGTGCGCGGCGGGCTGGTCTATCTCGAGCGGCTGAAGCGCGAGCGGCCGAAGACATCCGGCATCATCTCGGCGACGCGCGGCAATCACGGCCAGAGCCTGGCGTTCGCGGCGAGCCGCCACGGCGTGCCCGCAGTGATCTACGTGCCGCGCGGCAATTCGGCCGAGAAGAATCGCGCGATGAAGGCCTTTGGCGCCGAGCTCGTCGAGCATGGCGAGGATTTCCAGGCCGCGCGTGAGGAAGCCGAGCGCCGCGCGCAGTTTGCCGGGCTCCATATGGTGCCGTCGTTCCACCCCGACCTTGTGCTCGGCGTCGCCACTTATGCGCTTGAGCTGTTCAAGGCGGCGGCGGACCTCGACATGCTCTATGTGCCGATCGGGCAGGGCTCCGGCATCTGCGGCTGCATCATGGCGCGCGACCTGCTCGGCCTGAAGACCGAGATCGTTGGCGTGCAGTCGACCGAAGCTCCGTCCTACGCGCTGTCGTTTGCGGCCGGCAAGATCGTGACGACCGAAACCAGCAACACGCTCGCCGACGGCATGGCGACGCGCATTCCGGACGCCGAGGCATTCACGCTGATCCGCAAGGGTGCCTCACGCATCGTAGAGGTCACCGACGCTGAGGTCGCGGCCGCGATCCGTGCGCTCTGGACCGACACGCACAATCTCGCCGAAGGCGCGGGAGCAGCCGCGCTCGCCGCGGCGCTTCAGGAAAAGAGCAAGTTGAAGGGCAAGCGCGTCGGTCTCGTGCTGTCCGGCGGCAATATCGATTTCGATCTGTTCCGCCGTTGGGTCGGGACGGACGCGTCAGCGATGGCGTGAGGAAGAGACAAGAGGGGACGACAATGAACCAGCCCGCATCCGCCTACTTCATCGAGGATCGCCACGATCCCAACGAGACGCATACGCTCTCGGTGCTCGTGCAGAACGAGCCGGGCGTGCTCGCGCGCGTCATCGGCCTGTTCTCGGGCCGCGGCTACAACATCGAGAGCCTCACGGTCTCGGAGACCGAGGCCCAGAAGCACCTGTCGCGCATCACCATCGTCACGACGGGTACGCCGATGGTGATCGAGCAGATCAAGCACCAGCTCGACCGCATGATCCCGGTCTACCGGGTCGTCGACATGACCCAGACCAAGCGCTCGATCGAGCGCGAGCTGGCGATGGTGAAGGTGCGCGGGCAGGGCGAGCATCGGGTCGAGGCGCTCAGGCTCGCGGATGCGTTCCGCGCCCGGGTGATCGACGCCACGACCGAGAGCTTTGTGTTCGAGATCACAGGCAATACGGACAAGATCAATCAATATATCGACCTGATGCGCCCGCTCGGCCTCGTCGAGGTGTCGCGCACCGGCGTTGCCGCGATCGGCCGCGGGCCTGAAGGGATGTGAACCATGCTGGCGCGCGACTGGTACTATAACGAGCGGAACCGGATGGGGATCGAGCCCGCGGTGGCCTCGATCTACGACGCCCACGACGATGCCGATCTGCGGGCGCGCGCCGCGCTGAAAATGCTGGGAGTCCAGCGCGGCTGGCGCATCGCCGACATCGGCTGCGGCAACGGCGTGCTGGCGACCGAAGCCGCACTGCTGGGCGCGGAAGTGGACGCCATCGACATCTCGCCGGCAATGCTGGCGCTTGCCGAGATCTACGCGCGTGATCGCAAGGCGCCCGTGCGCACACAGTCCGCCGGCCTGCTCAGCTTCGCCTATCGGCCGGAATCCTACGACCTGATCGTCAGCGAATTCACGCTGCACCACCTGCCGGATTTCTGGAAGGCGGTGGCGATGTCGCGAATCTATCGTGCGCTGAAGCCGGGCGCGAGCTTCTATCTGCGCGACATCGTCTATGCCTCCATGCCCGACGCGATCGAGCGCGACGTCGAGCAATGGGCTGACTACCAGATCAAGAACCACGATTTTTCGCGCGAAGGCGTCGTCACGCATATGCGCGACGAATACTCCACCTTCGGCTGGGTGATGGAGCGGATGCTGACCGACGTCGGCTTCACGCTGGTCTCGGCCGATTACCACGCACCGATGCACGGCACCTATCTGCTGCGCAAACCAAGAGCCGGCGAGCAAGGCTAAACGACAACAACAGGGCTGCACGACAGGGCAGAACCGAGAACAACAATGAAGCCGGCCGATATCCTCATCGCCATCCTGGTGGCGATCATCTGGGGACTTGCCTTCGTGGCGAGCCGGATCGCGCTCGACGAGCTTTCGCCGGAGCTGATGACGGCGCTGCGTTTTTCCATCGCCGCGTTGCCGTGCCTGTTCATCCGCAAGCCCAAAATCGCCTGGTCGCTGCTGATCGCAATCAGCTTTACGCTGTTCCTCGGTCAGTTCCTGAGCCAGGCCTATGGCATCGCCCATGGTGTGCCGGTGGGGCTGACCAGCGTCGTCGTGCAGAGCCAGGCGCTGTTCACGATCGGCTTTGCCGCGATCGCTTTTGGCGAGCGGCCGACGCCGATGCAGGCGCTCGGCGTTGGTATCGCTGCGATCGGCCTTCTGATGATCTGCGGTACGGTCGGCTATGATTTCAGCGTCGCCGCGTTTGCGGTGCTGATGATCTCGCCGATCAGCTTTGCCGTCGGCAATCTGCTGCTGCGCGGCGCCCGCGGCGTGCCGATGTTCGACCTGTTCGCGTGGTTGTGCCTTGCCGCGGCCGTGCCGCTGTTCGTGCTGGCGCTGATCGCCAATGGTCCCGCGCCGACATGGACGTCGCTGAGCCACATATCGCTGACATCGGCTCTCTGCATGCTGGCGCTTGGCGGCATCTCAACGAGTATCGCCTATTGGCTCTGGGGCCGGCTGCTGCGTGACTATCCCGCCGCGCAAGTGGTGCCGTTTGCGCTGCTGGTGCCGTTCGTCGGCTCGGCCGCCTCCAGCATCGTGTTTGGCGAGCGGTTCGGACCCTTGCGGCTCGCCGGCATGCTGACCGTGATCGGCGGTATCGCGGTGATGGTGCTGGCGAAGCGGCCCAAGGCGTTACCCGAAGAACCGTTGCCGAAAACGGCGTGAGGTGAGCATGTCCCAGTCGCTGCTCTATGCCTTCCTGATCTTCATGGTCGTGATGTATTTCACGCCCGGACCGAACAACATCATGCTGCTGTCCTCGGGCCTGACCTACGGCTTCCGGCGCACCATCCCCCACATCGCCGGCATCGTCCTCGGTTTCGCCTTCATGGTCGCCGCCGTCGGCCTCGGGCTTGGCTCCGTGTTCCTGGCCTATCCGATCCTCCAGACCATCCTGAAATATGCCGGTGCTGCCTACCTGATCTATCTTGCCGTCGCGATCGCCATGTCCGGCCCGGCCAAGCCGGGCGAGGGGGATGGCCGCGGCCCGATGACCTTCTGGGGCGCGGCGATGTTCCAATGGATCAATGCCAAGGGCTGGGTGATCGTGATCGGCACCATCACCGCCTATGCGGCGATCGCCCAATTTCCGCTCAACATCGCGATCCAAACCGTGATCAGCCTGATCGTCGGCACCGTCTCGACCGTGGTCTGGGCCCTGTTCGGCTCGGCATTGCGGCCGGTCCTGACCTCGGAGCGGCTGGTCCGCGCCTTCAATATCCTGATGGCGATCCTGCTGCTGGCCTCCCTCTACCCCGTTTTCATGGATGCATGATGTCGCGGATTTCCATGCAGAAACGGGTTTCCCAGCCGGCTGAAAATGCTCTAGACAGCCCCCGAAATCCGCAAATTTCACCGTCCAAGACTTGAGCAGTCGGACCTGACCAACGGCCGATTCTGGCCCCTAACGAGGAAACGACCCATGCGTGTTTATTACGATCGCGACGCCGACCTGAACCTGATCAAGGGCAAGAAGGTCGCCATCGTGGGCTATGGCAGCCAGGGCCACGCCCATGCGCTCAACCTGAAGGATTCCGGCGTCAAGGACGTTGCCATTGCGCTGCGCAAGGACTCGGGCTCGGTCAAGAAGGCGGAAGCCGCCGGCTTCAAGGTGATGGAAGTCGCCGAAGCCGCCAAATGGGCCGACCTCGTCATGATGCTGACCCCGGACGAGCTCCAGGGCGACATCTATCGCGATCACCTGCACGACAACATGAAGAAGGGCGCCGCCCTCGTGTTCGCGCACGGCCTCAACGTCCACTTCAACCTGCTCGACCCGCGCGCCGATCTCGACGTGCTCATGATCGCGCCGAAGGGCCCCGGCCACACCGTGCGCTCGGAATATCAGCGCGGCGGCGGCGTGCCCTGCCTGATCGCAATCGCCAAGGACGTCTCGGGCAACGCCCATGACCTCGGCCTGTCCTACGCCTCGGCTGTCGGCGGCGGCCGCGCCGGCATCATCGAGACCACCTTCAAGGAAGAGTGCGAGACCGATCTTTTCGGCGAGCAGGTGGTGCTCTGCGGCGGCCTGGTCGAGCTGATCAAGGGCGGCTACGAGACCCTGGTCGAAGCTGGCTACGCTCCGGAGATGGCCTATTTCGAGTGCCTGCACGAAGTGAAGCTGATCGTCGACCTGATTTATGAAGGCGGCATCGCCAACATGAACTACTCGATCTCCAACACCGCGGAGTACGGCGAGTACGTCACCGGCCCGCGCATCGTCACCGCCGAGACCAAGGCCGAGATGAAGCGCGTTCTCGCCGACATCCAGGGCGGCAAGTTCGCCCGCGACTGGATGCTCGAGAACAAGGTCAACCAGACCTCGTTCAAGGCGACCCGCGCCAAGCTCGCTCAGCACCCGATCGAGGAAGTCGGCGCCAAGCTGCGCGACATGATGCCCTGGATCAAGAAGGGCGCGCTGGTCGACAAGTCGAAGAACTAAGTCGTCTCCCGGACGCAGCGCATCACGCAAGTGGTGCGCTGCTGATCCGGGGGCCATTGCGGCTCCCGGGTCTCGGCTTCTGCGCTCCGTTTCGCTGCGCTTGTCCGGGACATGGGCAAAAATCCAAGGCATGATCGCAGGAACTCCAGGGGAGGAAGACCATGCGATCTGTCGTCGTCACCGGTGCGTCCACAGGCATCGGCTGGGCTACTGCCAAATTCCTGATCGGGCGCGGCTATCGCGTGTTCGGCAGCGTCCGCAAGCAGGCCGATGCCGACCGGCTTCAGGGCGAGTTTGGCGCCAATTTCAGGCCGCTGCTGTTCGACGTCACCGACGAGGCCGCGGTCCTCGCTGCTGCGCGAAAAGTTCGCGAAGCGCTGAACGGTGAGACGCTGGCCGGCCTCGTCAACAATGCGGGCATCGCCGTCGCCGGTCCCGTGCTCGAATTGTCGGCGGATGATTTCCGCCGCCAGATGGACATCAACGTCATCGGCCCTGTCATCGCGACGCAGGCGTTCGGGCCGCTGCTCGGGGCCGACCCGTCGCTGAAGGGGCCGAAGGGGCGGATCGTGATGATCAGCTCGGTCGCAGGAAAGAACGGCAATCCGTTGTCGGCGCCCTACTGCACCTCCAAGCACGCCGTCGAGGGATTGTCGGAAAGCCTGCGCCGCGAATTGATGCTGTTCGGCATCGACGTCATCATCGTCGCCCCCGGCGCGGTGAAGACACCGATCTGGAGCAAGGCCGAGCAGATCGATCTCTCCGTCTACCAGAACTCGCCCTATCTCCCGGCGCTCAACAAGGTCATGGCCTTCATGATGGACCTCGGCGCGAAGGGCCTGCCGGCCGAGCGGATCGCCGAGATCGTGTTCGAGGCGCTGACGGCGGTAAGCCCCAAGGTACGTTACCAGATCACGCCCGACCCGCTCCGCCATCTGATCGGTGCCGTACTGCCGAAACGGACGGTCGACCGGATCATCGCCAAGCGGCTCGGACTGCTGCCGCAGTAAAGGCGGGCGCTTCAGCCCGCTGCAACGGTCTGCCCGCGCGGGTGGCGGGCCATCGCGATCATACGCAGCGTCATCACGATCAGCAGCGGAATGAGGAACGCGGCATAGAGCGGCATCGCCGGCACGCGCTTGCCGAATGACACCATGAACTGGAACCAGAGATAATAGCCGCCGACCAGGTGCAGCGTGCGCCAAGCGCGGGGGCCGATCAGCGCGGCGGTGCGGTCGAACGAGGTGGCGCTCATCGCGACGATGAAGCCATAGCCGATGCCGCCGAAGATGTAGGAGACGGCCGAGGTCGTCTCGGCAAAGCCGGCAGGATCCATCCAGGCGAAAACAACGATCGCAACCGCGTGGGTGGCGTGGGAAGCCGCAAAACTGAGGCCGAGATAGCGGCGGTTGCGGCGCTGCCAGCGGGTCCATGCGTTGGGCCAAAGCCGCGCCATCGCCGCGGCGCTGAAGGCGAGGCAGAACAGCAGCAGCGAGCTGCGTGCGGTGAAACGGATCACCATCCGCACGCCCTCGACCTCGAACTGCCGCATCGAGGCGATCCACAGGCTGAGAAGGACCAGGCTGAGGGTGAGGGCGGCGAGCAGCCGCCAGCCTTCGAACCAGCTTTGACGTTGCGGCATGGTGATCTTCCTCCGTTATGTAATCATCGATTACATTTCGGCGCCGCGCGGCGGTCAATGGTGTAATCATCGCTTACATTCACGTTCGGGTGATGCTAGGAAGCGCCATGTCCGCCCGCCAGCCGTCCAAGCCGCGCGCCCGCCGCCCTGCAGCCCAGGCCAGGCCGTATCACCACGGCGACCTCCGCCGTGTCCTGATCGATGCTGCGCTGCAATTGGCGGCGGAGGGAGCGGAGGTCTCCGTCCGTGAGGCCGCGCGCCGGGCCGCGGTGTCGCCGGGCGCGCCGTTCCGGCACTTTCCGAACCGCGATGCACTGATGGCGGCGGCCGCCGAGGAGGCGCAGCGGCGTTTCCGTGTCGAGATCGAGGCCGCGCTGAGCGAGGCTCCGCCGGCCGGCCCGCTTGCCCGTTTCCGTGCCTTTGGCCTTGCTTACCTGCGCTGGGCGATGCGCAATCCCGCCCATTTCGAGATCATCTCCACCGGGCGCTATTTCGCCCATGGCAGCTCCGCGGAATTGACGCGCGACAATGCCGAGTTGATCGCGCTGACCGAGGGAATCCTGGCCGAGGCGGCGGAGCAGGGCCTGCTGCGGTCGGCGGACCTCAAGCGCATCCAGATCGCCGGCCGCGCCCTGGTCTACGGCTTCGCCCGGATGAATCTCGATGGCCACTTTCCGCGCTGGGGCGTCGAGGAGGGGGCGATCGAGCGGATGGCGGAAGGCGTGCTCGACCTCTTCATCGCCGGCATCGCAAAGCCTTAACCGAGCGAGCGGCTCGGCCCGCCGCCGTGCGGGCTTCGCCGGTCACTAACAATAAGCGAAGGTCGGGTCACCGCATGCGTTGCCTGTCCTTGACCGTTCCGTTACAGTTTTATGACACGGTGCAGGCTTCCGGCTGCTCCGGACGCCCCGTCACCGTCTCGAGGACCAGACGGCCTGGCATCACCGCGCCGGACTTGAAGTATAGCGTGTCGTCGATGGCGTCCGCGCCCAATCCAGGTCCTTCTGCCACGACCGCCGTGCTGGCGAGCGTCGCCGCGCTCGGCATCTGGCGGCTGCTCGCGGTTGCCGCGCCGCATCTGGCCGCGCTCGCGCTGATGTACCAGACCGAGACCGATTTCGGCTCGCGGCTCTCCTTCGCGCTGGCCTGGGGCATTCTCAATTTTTTCTGGATCACGCTGCTGCGCCGGCCGGCGCTATCAGGCGCGCTGTCGCTGACCATGGTCGTCGTGCTGGTGCTGCTGTCGCGGCTCAAGCACGACGTCGTCCAGATGACGGTCAACTTCATCGACCTGATGATGATCGACCGCGACACCGTCGCGTTCTTGTTCACGATCTTCCCGAATTTGCGCTGGTCGGTGATCCTGGCCGGCTTCGTCACGCTGCCGCTGATGTATGCGCTGTGGTGGCTCGATCCGTTCCGCATCCGCCGTCTGCCGGCGTTCGCCTGCAAGCTGGCCTGCCTTGCCGCGCTGGTCGGCTATTCGCTCTATCATCCGGACGAAGCCTGGCGCGGCTATTACGACGACGGCTATCTGTCGAAATTCTTCCGCTCCGGCGTCAGCTCGGTCTCCGATTTCGTGCAGTACGGTTTCATGGAATCGGCCGCCGCGACCAACGAGCGCCTCAACATGCCGCTGGTCGATTCCTGCCATCCTGCCGGACGCCGGCCGAACATCATCATGGTCCATGATGAATCGAGCTTCGACATCCGCGCCGCCCAGGGCATCAAGGTGCCGCAGGGCTATGGCAGCCACTTCAAATCCTGGGACGGCAAGCAACGCACGTTCCTGGCCGAGAGCAATGGCGGGCCGAGCTGGTTCACCGAATACAACGTGCTTGCAGGCCTCTCCTCGCGCTCGTTCGGCCGCTTTGCCTACTTCGTGACGCGCATCGCCTCGAACCGCGTCGAGCGCGGGCTGCCGCTGGCGCTGCGCCGTTGCGGCTACGACACGATGTCGCTCTATCCCGCCCATGGCGGCTTCATGGCCGCGCGCAGCTTCCAGCTGACGACGGGCATCGAACGCTTCCTCGACGCCAAGGACCTCGGTGCCAAGGACGTCGAGCCCGACGGCTTCTTCTACGACAAGGCGCTCCAGCTGATGGGCCAGCAGCCGCCCAACAAGCCGCTGTTCACCTTCATCTATCTCGGTGCCAATCATTTCCCGTGGGAGACGCGCTTCCGTCCCGACCTGCTGCCGAACTGGCGCGCGCCGGGCAATGTGCCGTCCATCGACGAATATCTGCGTCGGCAGGCGATCAGCGCCGAGCAATACAAGGCGTTCGTCGCGGGCCTGAAGAAGACGTTCCCGGGCGAGCCCTTCCTGATCGTGCGCTATGGCGATCATCAACCCGAGTTCGCGCCTGCTATCCTCGAGCCCGGGCTCGACGAGGGCGCTCTCGGCAAGAAGCTGGACGCCTACGATCCGCGCCTCTACGCGACCTATTACGCGATCGACGCCGTCAATTTCGAGCCGGTGAAGAGTGCTGCCGTGATGGACACGATCGACGGCCCTTATCTGCCGCTGGTGATCCAGGAGGCCGCCGGCATCCCGCTCGATCCGTCCTTCGCCGAGCAGAAGGAGATCATGCTCCGCTGCAAGGGCGTGTTCTACAGCTGCAAGGACGGCGTCGAAGCGCGGCGGCTGAACCGCCTGCTGATCAACGCGGGGATCATCAGGGGGCTGTAGGCTCTGCCGCCATCCTGAGCATCCGTAGGTGGGCAAAGCGACGTGTCCGCCGTAGCTCGAAGAGCGAAGGCGGAAGCGTGCCCACCACCTCTCACACGCATTGCGCGCCTTTGCCCACCCTACGAAATCTCAACCTACCGCCCGCCCACCTTCTCCCACAGCCACTTCGCCACCGCATCCGGCGAGGAATTCGCGTCATTGCCGCTGGCGCGCAGATTCGCCTCGCGCATAGTGGCGATGTCGATCTTGCCGAGCAGCGGTTGCAGCGCTGCCTTGAGCCGCTCATCCCCGGCGCGCTTCGGTGCGAGCAGGAGGATCGCGTCGTAGGGCGGAATCGCGTGCTTGGGATCGTCGAGCGCGACAAGATCGTATTTCGCGATCAACCCGTCGCTGGTGTAGCCGGCGATCACGTCGACTTCGCCGCTCGCAACCGCTGCATACATGAAATCCGGCTGCATCTGGCGCTGGGCGCGGAACGAAAGGCCGTAGGCCTTTTGCAGCGCCGCCCATTCCGGCCGCGAGAAGAACTCGTAGTCGCCGGCAATCGATAGCGTCGATGCGTGCGCCGCGAGATCGGCAATGGTCCGGATGCCAAGCGCTTCGGCGCGCTTCTTCGGAAGCACCAACGCATAGGCGTTCTCGAAGCCGAGCTCGCCGAGCAGGGTGATGTTGTCCTTTGCCAGGCTTGCCTTCAAATCCGTCAACAGCTCTGCGCGCGGCTTGATGTCGGAGCGATGCAGCTGATTGGCCCAGAGCGTGCCGGAATAATCGACATAGAGATCGATGTCGCCGGCCTTCAACGCCCCGAAGATCACGCTGGAGCCGAGGCCCGAGCGCGTCGTCGCGGGCAGACCGGCGGCCTGGAGGCGGTCCCTCAGTAGCGCCGACAGCACATATTGCTCGGCGAAGGTCTTGGCGCCGACGACATAGCCCTGCGACGAGCGTCCCATCGTCGGCACCAGCGTTGCAGCGACCAGCGCCGCGATACCGGCTGCGCCGAGCGCGGTGCGGGCGCGGCTGCGCTGGCGCAGGCCGCCCTCGATCAGGCCGAGCAGCTGATCGACGGCGAGCGCCAGCAGCGCCGAGGCAAAGCAGCCGAACAGCACGAACACCCAGTTCTGGGTTTGAAGCCCGGCAAAGATGTAATTGCCGAGGCTGGTCTGCCCGATCGGCGTCGACAACGTCGCGGTGCCGATCACCCACACCGCGGCGGTGCGGATGCCCGCCATCATCACCGGCAGCGCCAGCGGCAGCTCGACCATGACGAGCGACTGCCGCGCGGTCATGCCGACGCCCTTGGCGGCCTCGATCAGCGCGGGATCGATGCCGTTGAGCCCGGTGATGCCGTTGCGCAGCACTGGCAGCATCGAATAGAGCGCCAGCGCCAGCATCGCCGGCAGGAAGCCGAACGCCGAGAAGGATACGCCGAACCAGGCCAGCGTCACCGAGGCGGCCAGCAGCAGCAGCGGATAGAACAGCGCGAGCAGCGCCAGGCCCGGCACTGTCTGCACGATGCTGGCGATTGCGAGCAGGATAGCTCGCGGCGCCGGACGGCTGCGCGTCAGGATCGCCAGCGGCAGGCTGACGGCAAGGCCAAGCTCGAGCGCGGCGAGACTGACCCGCACATGATTGCCGAGATAATCGGGCAGATGCGCCAGCGCCTCGCCCCAGCGTGGATCGGAAAACAGGCTCATGCCGCACCGCTTTGCGGCAGCAGCGCGTTCAGCCGCTCGACCTGGCGCCGCGGCGTACGCAGCAGCTCCAGCACGTAAGCGTCGCTGCTGTTCGAGAGCTCGGTGGGGGTGCCCTGCGCGAGCAGCTGTCCGCTGCGCATCACCGCGATGCGGTCGGCGAGCAGGATCGCCTCCGTCATGTCATGCGTGATCATCACGGTGGTCAGGCCGAGCTTGCGATGCAGCGAACGATAGTCGTCGCCGAGCGCATCGCGGGTAATGGGATCGAGCGCGCCGAACGGCTCGTCCATCAGCACGATGCGGGGCCTTGCCGCCAGCGCCCGCGCCACGCCGACGCGCTGGCGCTGGCCGCCGGAGAGCGCCTCCGGCAGACGGCTGCGATGCGCGTCACGATCGAGCTGCACAAGCTCCAGCAGCTCGTCGACGCGCGCTGCAATATCGGCCGCCGGCTGGCCCAGCAGTTTCGGCGTGATCCCGATATTGTCGGCAACGCTCAGATGCGGAAACAGCCCGCCGCTCTGGAACACGTAGCCGATCCGCCGCCGCAGCGCGACCGGATCGACGCTTTGCACGTCCTCGCCCTCGACCGTGATGGTGCCGCCCTCGGCCTCGATCAGCCGGTTGGCGAGCCGCAGCAGCGTGGTCTTGCCGGAGCCCGATCCGCCGACGATCGCCACAAATTCGCCCTCGGCGATGTCGAGCGACAAACCGTCCACGGCCTTCAGCAGGCCGAAGCTCTTGGTGACGTGGGCATAGCTGATGGCTGGCTTGGAAGGCATCGCAGGTAAGCTCGCTTTTCTCTTACCCTCCCCTGGAGGGGGAGGGTCGATCGCGCGCTGCGCGAGCGGGGTGGGGTGGTCTCTCGACACGGGCAGTGTTGGACGTGGAGAGACCGTCACCCCACCCCGTCTCACATTTCGCTGGCGCTCATGTGAGCCGACCCTCCCCCTCCAGGGGAGGGTAAGAGCGCGGCGACGCCCATGCGTAGCACGCTTGGCGGCTTGATTGAACTTGGCCGCGCGAGCGGCTAAGGCATCGGGCCAAGTTCGGAGGGAATATATGTCAACGCCAACGGCAGTGGCGCTGGAAGATGCCAAGGTTGCGTTCCGGCTCGGGGACGGGCGGGTCTACACGGCGGTGGAAAAGGCCCACCTCACAGTGGCGCAAGGCGAGTTCGTCGCCATCGTCGGGCCCACGGGCTGCGGGAAATCGACGCTGCTCAACGTCGCGGCCGGGCTGCTGAAGCCGGCCGCCGGCAGCGTCAGGATTTTCGACCGGCCGCTCGCGGGGCTGAACCGGGATGCCGGCTACCTGTTCCAGGCCGACGCGCTGTTCCCGTGGAAGACTGCGCTCGACAATGTCGCGATCGGGCTGGAGATCAAGGGCACGCCGCGCGCCGAGGCACTGCCGCGCGCACGGAAATGGCTGACCTCGGTCGGCCTTGGCGCGTTCGCGGGTCGCTATCCGCATATGCTCTCGGGCGGCCAGCGCAAGCGTGTGGCGCTGGCGCAGGTGCTGATCCGCGATCCAAAAATCCTTTTGATGGACGAGCCGTTCGGGCCGCTCGATGCGCAGACCCGCCAGGTGATGGGCAACCTGCTGCTGGACCTCTGGAACGCCGACCGCAAGGCCGTGCTGTTCGTCACCCATGATCTCGAAGAGGCGATCGCGCTCGCCGACCGCGTCGTGATCATGTCGGCCGGGCCGTCCTCGCGCATCATCGGCGACTGGCAGGTGAGCCTGCCGCGCCCGCGCGACATCTTCGAGGTGCGACTGGACAAGGAGTTCCATGCGCTCCACCGCGAGATCTGGAGCGTGCTCAAGGACGAGGTGATGAAGGGCTACGCGCAATCCACCCAAGCGGCGGAGGCGGTCTGATGTCGCGCCCGACGCTGTTCGCGCTGCAAGTCCTGGTCGCGGTCGTTTGCATCGTGCTGTGGCAGGTGCTGTCGACCGTTCCCGTGTTCGGCAAGATCCTGCTGCCGCCGTTCTTCTTCTCCAACCCGTTCGACGTGTTCAGCCAGATCGTGAAGTGGTTCTCTTCCGGCGTGATCTGGAAGCACCTCGGCATCACGTTGGCGGAATCGATCCTCGCCTTCGTGATCGGTTCGCTCGGCGGCGTGCTGGTCGGCTTCTGGTTCGCGCGCCAGCCGATTGTAGCGGCAGTGTTCGACCCCTACGTCAAGATGGTCAACGCGCTGCCGCGCGTGGTGCTGGCGCCGATCTTCGCGCTGTGGCTGGGCCTCGGCATCTGGTCCAAGGTCGCGCTCGGCGTGACCCTGGTGTTCTTCATCGTGTTCTTCAACGTCTATCAGGGCGTCAAGGAGGTCAGCCGCACCGTGCTCGACAATGGCCGCATGCTCGGCATGAGCGAGCGGCAGCTGATGCGGCACGTCTATTGGCCCTCGGCGCTGTCCTGGATGTTCTCCTCGCTGCACACCTCGGTCGGCTTTGCCGTGGTCGGCGCGGTCGTCGGCGAATATCTGGGATCGGCAGCGGGCCTCGGCTATCTCATCCAGCAGGCGGAGGGCGTGTTCGACGTCGCCGGCGTGTTCGCCGGCATGTTCGTGCTGTCGGCGTTCGTGATCCTGATCGACTATGGGGTCACGCTGGTGGAGCGGCGCCTGTTGGTGTGGCGGCCGACCGCATCGGATGGGCGCGGCTAGGCGCGAGGCGGGACCCGCGTATCGGCGCGGGCCCCAATCGCGAAGCCTCAATCCAGCAGCTTGGTGTCGTCGGGTGCCTGCGGCGGCGTCTTGATCGCGATCGCCTTGACCTGTCCGCTGATCGGCTTGGTGCCGCCATGCGGCGTGCCCTTCGGGATGATGACGAGGTCGCCCGGCTTGACCGTGACTTCCTTGTCGCCAAGCCAGATCGTGCCGGTCCCGTCCAGGATGTACTGGATCTCGTTGGTGTTGGGATGCATGTGCTTGGGCACATTGCCGACCTGGATCGAGATCGTGGCGCCGTCGGCGCTCGCGAACATTTTTGAGCGGTAGCCGACATTGTTGGCGGCGCCGAGCGCATCGCCTTCCATCTCGCCGGTGTGGATGATCTGCGCGGTGATGTTCTCGGCGGCCAGCGCCGGCCGGAGCAGCTGGTTCGCGCCGCATCCGGCGGCAAAGGCGGCGGCGATCGACAGCCCGATTGCAAGACGATTCATGGATGATCCTCCCCATCACGAGTTTGTTGTTGTACCCGCATGCTATTGCGCCAAAAGGCCGATGGCCAGTGCCTTAGGCTACGCTTCTCAAGCCCGTCGCGCTGCTCTATGGTGCCGCCGGCCGAACGGAGGAAACCAATGAAGAACACGATTGCCAGGCTCGCCGCGGCGCTGCTCGCGCTTACGCTCACCACCGGATTTGCCGCGGCGCAAAGCAAGGTCACCATCGCGGTCGGCGGCGGCTCCTGCCTGTGCTATTTGCCGACGGTGCTGGCCAAGCAGCTCGGCGAATACGAGAAGGCCGGCCTCGATGTCGAGCTGGTCGACCTCAAGGGCGGCTCGGACGCGCTCAAGGCCGTGCTCGGCGGCAGCGCCGACGTCGTGTCCGGCTATTTCGACCATTGCGTCAATCTGGCGGCCAAGAAGCAGGAGCTCCAGGCTTTCGTGGTCTATGACCGCTATCCCGGCCTCGTGCTCGTGGTCGCGCCCTCGCGCACCAACGACATCAAGTCGGTCAAGGATCTCGCCGGCAAGAAGGTCGGCGTCAGCGCGCCCGGTTCCTCGACCGACTTCTTCCTGAAGTACATGCTCAAGAAGAACGGCATCGATCCGACCAGCGCCGCCGTGATTGGCGTCGGCCTCGGCGCCACCGCGGTCGCCGCGATGGAGCAGGGCCAGATCGACGCGGCCGTGATGCTCGATCCCTCCGTCACCGTGCTGCAGGGCAGCCACAAGGATTTGCGTATCCTCTCCGACACGCGGACGCAGAAGGACACGCTCGAGACCTTCGGCGGCGAATATCCCGGCGGCGCGCTGTACTCGACCGCGGCCTGGGTTGCCAAGCACGAGAAGGAGACGCAGGCGCTCACCAACGCGATCCTCGCCACGCTCGCCTGGATCCATTCGCACAGCCCTGAGGAGATCATGGCGAAGATGCCGGAGGAGACGGTCGGCAAGAACAAGGATCTCTATCTCGCCGCGCTGAAGAACACGATCCCGATGTACTCGGAGACCGGCAAGATGGACCCGAAGGGCGCGGATGCCGTGCTCGCGGTGTTCAGCGTCGGCTCGCCCGAGGTGGCGAACGCCAAGATCGACGTCAGCAAGACCTTCACCAACAAGTTCGTTGAGCAGGCCAAGAAGACCACGGGGAACGCCAAATAGCTGACGCGAAGGCGTGATAGTCGCCCCCTCATGACGTCACCGATCATTCATCGCGTCACGACGCTTGCTCTTGCCGTGCGGCCGATCGTCTGGCCGTTCGCCGAGGAGCGTCGGGCCGAGATCGCGGCGCACTTCGCCGAGAAGCAGCGCGAGCGGCCGAAGATCTGGAACGGCCGCGTCCTGCTCGGGTGCCATCCCGTATTCACGGACGGCCATTTCGCCTCGACCTATTTCGAGACCGATTTCGCAAGCTTCCTTGCCTGGCGCGACTGGGGCTTTCCCGGCGCGCCCGTGTTCAACGGGTTTGGCATGGGCGCGCTGCGCACGTCCGACGGCGCCTTCCTGATGGGCGAGATGGCGCAGCACACCGCGAACGCAGGCCGCATCTATTTCCCGTCGGGCACGCCCGATCTCGACGATGTCAGGGATGGGATGCTGGACATTCCCGGCAGCGTCGTCCGCGAAATCCAGGAAGAGACCGGCTTGACGGCGGCGGACTATCGGGCCGAGCCGGACTGGTATTGCGTCGTCAGCGGCCCCACGATTGCGATGATGCAGGTGCTCAACCTCGATATGCCCGGCGACGAGGCCCGCGCCCGGATCGAAACCAATCTCGCCCGTGAGCACGAGCCGGAATTGTCGGCGATTCATCTCGTGCGCGGGACGGGTGATCTCACGCCGACCATGCCGCGATTTGTCACGGCCTTTATCGAGCAGCAGTTCGCCTCGCGCTGATGCGCGAGGCTTGACATCCCTGCGCTCTGCCCATGTGATGGGGGCAACCAAAAGCAAGACGAATGCAATGCACAATCGTCCAGGGAGGTTTTGATGCGCCTGCGCATGGCTGCCCGATTGGTACGTGGGCTGGTGATCGCGATATCCGCGACGAGCCTGGCGGTGGCCGCCCAGGCTCAGGACAAGAAGATCAAGATCGGCGTCGTTTTTGATTTGACCGGACCTCTGGCCGGCGGCGGTTCCGAACTCGGCTATATCGGCGCGAAGATCATCCTCGACCATTTCGCCAAGACCGGCGTCGAAGGCTACAAGATCGAGGCGGTCTATGCCGATGCGCAGAGCAAGCCCGACATCGCCATCAACGAATCCGTCCGCCTGCTCGAGCAGGAGAAGGTCGACATGGTGCTCGGCTTCTTCTCCTCGGCGCAGTGCGTGCCGGTGGCCGCCCGCGTCGAGCAGCTCAAGAAGTTCATGTGGATGACGACCTGCATCTCGTCCGCCGTGTTCAACGAGAAGGGCTACAAATACGTCTTCCGCCCGCAGGCGAGCGGCGACCAGTTCGGCATGATGACGATGGACTTCATCGCGCAGAACGCCAAGGCGAAGTTCGACAAGGAGCCGAAGGACCTGCGCGTCGCCATCATCCACGAGGACGGCGCCTATGGCGTCGACGTCTCCAAGGGCAACGAGGCAGGCGCGAAGAAAGCCGGCTTCAACGTCGTGATGAAGGAGGGCTATTCGGCGACCGCGCCCGATCTGTCGGCGCTGGTGACCAAGCTCAAGCGGGCCAAGCCCGACGTGATCTTCCACACCGGCTACAACCCCGACATCACGCTGCTGCTCCGCCAGGCCCGCGAGCAGGGCCTGAAGTTCGGCGCGCTGATGGGCCATGGTGCGGGCTACGGCGTCTATGAGAAGCTGAAGGAAGGCATGGGGGCCGACGCCACCTACATCTTCAACGCCGACCCGATCTCGATCTGGCTCGCCAACCAGAAGACCATGGATCCGAAGCTCCCGCCCGTGATCAAGATGGTCGGCGAGGAGTTCGACAAGATCCGGCCCGGGGTTGCCATCCGCTCCGCCCATGTCGGCATCGGCGCGTCCAACACTTACGTGTTCATGGCCGACGTGCTGCCGCGCGCGATCAAGAAATATGGCGGTGTCGATCCCGAGGCGCTGCGCAAGGCGGCGCTCGACACCGACATCCCCGAAGGCGGCACCATGCTCGGCTTCGGCGTGAAGTTCTACGGCGAGGGCAGCCCCATGGCCGGGCAGAACGAGCGCTCGTTCCCCGTCGTGATCCAGTACATCGACGACAAATCCTCCGTGGTGTGGCCGAAGAGCCAGGCGCAGCGCGAAGCCGTGCTGCCGCTGCCGAAAGGCACCACCTACAGCAACCAATAGCGGCGGAGTGTCTGGTGCTGGAGGTCAGTGGGCTGGTGAAGCGGTTCGGCGGCTTCACCGCCGTCAACAACGTGTCGTTTCGGGTTGATCAGGGCGAGATCCTCGGCCTGATTGGGCCGAACGGTTCGGGCAAGAGCACGATCTTCAACATGCTCTCCGGCACGCTCGCGCCGACATCGGGCTCGATCGTGTTCGGCGGCTCCGAGATTGCGGGCCTCGCACCGCACCGGATCATCAACAGCGGAATCGGCCGCACCTTCCAGATTCCGCGACCGTTCCGCCGCCTGACCATCTTCGAGAACGTCGCGCTCGCCGGCTTTTACGGCCAGGGCCGCCACAGCCGCATCAAGGCCGAGGAAGCGGCCGAACGGTCACTCGCGATGGTCGGTCTGCCGACCGATCGCCATGCCAGCGTCGACGGTCTCGGCGCAGCGGGGTTGAAGAAGCTCGAGCTTGCGAAAGCGCTCGCCACGGCGCCAAAGCTGCTGCTGGCCGACGAGAGCCTCGGCGGTCTCGACGAAACCGAGATGGATCAGGCCGCCGACATGTTGCGCAATATCCGCGACGAGCTCGGCATCACCATCATCTGGGTCGAGCACATCATGGGCGTGCTGATGCGCGTCGTCGATCGCGTCATGGTGCTCGATCACGGCGAGAAGATCTCGGAAGGCCTGCCGAGCGCGGTCGCGGGCGACCCGCGCGTGATCGAGGTCTATCTCGGCACCGATGCCGAGACCACGCAGGCCGCGGCCGCCGAAGCGCGCCGCCGCGCGGGAGGCTAGGCATGCTGGAGCTCCGCGCCGTCAATGCCGGCTATGGCACGTTCCAGGCGCTGTTCGATGTCAATCTCGACGTGAAGGCCGGCGAAGCCGTCGGCGTCATCGGCCCCAATGGCGCCGGCAAGACCACCCTGATGCGTGTCGTCTCCGGCCTGATCCGGCCCTCGCGCGGCTCGATTCGGATGGAGCGGACCGACGTCGTGGCGACTCCGCCGCACAAGATCGTCAGCCTCGGCATTGCGCATGTGCCGGAAAACCGGCGGCTGTTTCCGCAGCTCTCGGTCGACGACAATCTCAAGATGGGCGCCTTCATGAAGGAGGCGCGCAGTCAGTATGCCGAGCGACTCGAAGTGGTGTTCGACCTGTTTCCACGCCTGAAGGAACGGCGCCACCAGATGGCCGGCACCATGTCCGGCGGCGAGCAGCAGATGTGCGCGATCGGCCGTGCGCTGATGTCCAATCCAAAGCTGCTGCTGCTCGACGAGCCCTCGGCCGGCCTCGCGCCGGTCGTGGTGCAGCAGGTGTTCGAGCTGGTGAAGCGGATCCGCGCCAGCGGGCTGACCGTGCTGATCGTGGAGCAGAACGTGCAGCAGGTGCTGAAAGTGGTCGATCGCGCCTATCTGATCGAGGCGGGCACCATCCGGGCATCCGGCACGTCCGCCGAGATGCTGGCGAGCGACACGGTCAAGGAAGCGTATCTCGGGGTGTGAGGGGCATGCAGGCATTCTTGGACGTCTTCGACATCTATCTGCTGGAGGCCGTGATCAACGGCATCCTGCTCGGCGGCGTGCTGGCGCTGCTCGCGCTCGGGCTGAACCTGATCTTCGGCGTGATCGACGTGACCTGGATCTGCTATGCCGAGCTGGTGATGATCGGCATGTACGCCATGTATTTCATGGTGCAGTATTACGGCGTCAGCTATTTCGTCGCCGCGCCCTTCACCATCCTGCTGGTCGCGATCCTCGGCGCGGCGCTGCATTACCTCGTGATCGCGCCGCTGTTGACTGCGCCGCCGATCAACCAGCTGCTTGCGACCGGCGGCGTGCTGTTCGTGCTGCAGAGCTTTGCCACCGTCGCCTTCGGCATCGATTTCCGCAATCTCGGCATCCGCCTGCCGGTGCTCGCGCTCGGCGACATGAATTTCAGCTACGCGCGGCTACTGTCGTTCCTGGCCGCGCTGGTCGGCATGGTCGCCGTCTATCTGTTCATGACCCGCACCTTCACCGGCACCGCGATCCGTGCCATCTCGCAGGACCGGCAGATCATGGCGTTGATGGGCGTCGACACCAAGCGGATCTATCTCATCACCTCCGCGCTCGGCGGCGCGCTCGCGGGGCTCGCCGCCTGCCTCCTGGTGCTGCAATATGACGTGCATCCATTCGTCGGCCTGTCCTTCGGGCCGATCACCTTCCTGATCTGCGTGCTCGGCGGGCTCGGCAATTTCATCGGCGGCTTCATCGCCGCCTTCGTGTTCGCCGAGATCATCTCGCTCGGCGGCCTGTTCTCCGACCTCGAATGGGGTTATGTGCTCGCCTTCGCCTTTTTCATCGTCATGATGTTCATCCGGCCCGCGGGCCTGCTCGCGAGGCGCCGATGATGGGGCAGGGGCGGCTTGCGGCATGGGGGATTGGGCTGGCGGCGCTGGTCGCGCTGCCCTTCGTCTATCGCGATCCCTATCATCTGCACATCCTGGTGCTGATCCTGATCTGGTCGTTCGCCTACACGTCGTGGTCGATGATGGGGCGGTTCGGCCTCGTCTCGCTCGGCCATGGCGGCTTCATGGGGATCGGCGCCTATGTCACCGCGCTGCTCTGGAATCACCTCGGCGTGTCGCCCTGGATCGGCATTCCCGTCAGCATGGTCGCTGCCGGCGCACTGGCGCTGATCGTCGGTTATCCCTGCTTCCGCTTCCGCATCACCGGACACTATTTCGTGCTGGTGACGCTGGCGCTGTCGGGCATCGTGCTCCAGGTCATCACGGCGACGCGCGACTACACCGGCGGCTCGCTGGGCTACACGCCGAATCGAACCTCGGGCAACAAGCTGCTGGCACTGCAGTTCGACGACAAGACGACCTGGTATCTGATTGCGCTCGGGGTCTGGCTGTTCGGCATCGTGGTCTGGCACTGGGTCGACCGCAGCATGAGCCGCTATGCGCTGGAGGCGATCTCGGAGGACGAGGACGCAGCCGCCGCCGCCGGCGTCGACGTCACCGCGGAGAAGCTGAAGATCACGCTGCTCAGTGCCCTGATGACGGCGCTCGCGGGCGCGATCTACTGCCAGTACCAGATGTTCATCACGCCCGACACCGTCAGCGGCATCGCGGTGTCGCTGCAGATGGTGTTCGCGGCCATCGTGGGTGGCCTGTTCGTCTCGCTCGGTCCGACCTTTGGCGCCGTGATCACCATCCTGCTGGCGGAAACCCTTCGCATCGGCTTCGGCACCAAGGCGGTCGGCTGGGACAATCTCGTCTACGGCGTGCTGCTGGTCCTTTTCATCATATTCCTTCCCAAGGGCATCCTTGGTAGCTTGCTCGACCGACTGAAGCCGCAACCCAAGGTGCCCCGCGCTCATGAGCAAGAAGCCGTCCAAATCGCTCGCCCAGGAACTTGACCGCTACATCACGCCGTTCCGCTACGATGGATCGGGCAAGTTTCATCTCAAGGCGCACAAGACCGACGAGAAGGGCGATCTCGACAAGGAGAAGGCGCTGGCGATTCTCGACGCCAACAAGAAGCGGCTGATCGGGTTTCAGGAGAAGCTCTATGCCCAGGACCGCTGGTCGCTCCTGATCGTATTTCAGGCCATGGACGCCGGCGGCAAGGACAGCGCCATCAAGGCGATCTTCGAGGGCATCAACCCGCAGGGCTGCGAGGTGACCGCCTTCAAGGCGCCGAGCAAGAACGAACTCGACCACGATTTCCTTTGGCGGCACGCGGTCGCGCTGCCCGAACGCGGCCATATCGGCATCTTCAATCGCTCGCACTACGAGGAATGCCTCGTCACGCGCGTTCATCCGCAACTTCTGGCCAACGAGAAGCTGCCGTCAAAGCTCCTCACCAAGAACATCTGGAACGAGCGGTTCGAGGACATTGCCGCCTGGGAGCGGTATCTCTGCCGCAACGGCACCGTGGTGCTGAAGTTCTTCCTCAACGTCTCCAGAGAGGAGCAGCGCAAGCGCTTCCTCGACCGGCTGGAGGAGCCGGCCAAGCAATGGAAGTTCTCGATGGACGACATCAAGGAGCGCGCGCTGTGGCCGCGCTACCAGGCGGTCTACCAGGATATCGTCCGGCACACCTCTACGCCGTATGCGCCGTGGTACGTCGTGCCCGCGGACCACAAATGGTTCGCGCGCGTCGTGATCGGCTCGGTGATCAATGCCGCGCTCGAAAAGCTCGACCTGCGTTTCCCCCGCGCCGACAAGGCCTCGGTGGCGGAGTTCGACGAGGTGCGCAAGGCCTTGGAGAAAGAGGGGACGGGAGGCAAGAAGAAAGCAAAGTGACAGCCAACCGGACCGCCGACCGCAAGACCATCAATTTCGCGCTCCAGGGCGGCGGCGCGCACGGCGCCTTCGTCTGGGGCGTGCTCGACCAGGTGCTCGAAGACGGCAGGCTCGCGATCGAGGCGGTCAGCGCGACCAGTGCCGGCGCCATGAACGCGGTGGCGATGGCTTCCGGCATGGCGCACGGGGGCGCGGAGGCCGCGCGGGAGAGCCTGCACGCATTCTGGTACGAAGTGTCTCGCATGGACATGGCATACGATTTGATGTCGCCGCTGAACCAGTGGATCCAGGCCCTGAAGCTGCCGCCGGAATATCATCCGGTTCACGCCGTCATCCACACGTTGACGCACACGCTGCCGCCGGGTCTGCTCAATCCCTTTCATTTCAATCCGCTCCGGTCGCTCTTGCAGCGGGTCGTCGATTTCGATCGGCTCAATTCCTCGCCCGAGGCACCGCAACTGTTCCTCAACGCGACCAACGTCCGCACCGGCAAGATCAAGGTATTTCAGAGCCCGCATCTCACCGCAGATACCGTGCTGGCCTCGGCCTGCCTGCCGCCCTATTTCCAGGCCGTCGAGATCGACGGCGAGCATTATTGGGACGGCGGCTACCTCGGCAACCCCGCGATCTTCCCGCTGATCTACCGCAAGGGCAGCCACGACGTCATCGTCGTGCAGGTCACGGCGATCCGGCGCGACGAGCTGCCGACGAGCGCGGCCGACGTCCTCCATCGCATCAACGAGATCAGCTTCAATTCGTCCCTGATGCGTGAGATGCGCGCGATCGCCTTCGCCACACGGCTGATCGACGATGGCGAGCTCGACAGCGGCAAGCACAGCCGCATGTACATGCACTGGATCGGCAACGACCAGCTGATGTCGCAGCTCGGCACGGCCACGCAATTCCATCCCGAATGGAGCCTGTTGTGCCGCCTGCGCGACGAGGGCCGTTCGGCGGCGCGAAGCTGGCTGGCGCGCAACTTCGACCAGGTCGGGATGGCCTCGACGGTGGACCTGGCCGACATGTTTCTCTAGGCCACAGACAAAAACTACGAAAACGACCCCATGCACAGTAGCCGGGCGCAGCGGAATCAATGGCTTGCCGGCGGGTGTCGTATGAATGCTGACTTTACGAAATCGAGTTGGCGCGTCGGGCAAAACAGGGACATGATGTCGCCATGCCCATCCGGGGAACCGGCACATTCAAATGTGATCTTTCACATCATTGATCTCGCTTGACAGTTTTGTGGCACAGGAGGAGCATTCCGCTGGTCGCAATAAGCGACGCGCAACGTCCACCTCATGAGCAAGGGGAGGTCTATGACTCCACCTCCGCAAATCCAGCCGCGTTAAGTGCGATGGAGCTCGTTCGGACTATCGCATAGCGGCGGAAACCGCGAACGGCACGCCGGGTCAAGGTTTAGCGGGCTGCATCAGTGAGGCAGAGCCCCTACCTTCCCGGCGCTGTATTTTGCATCACATCGACCGTGTCCGGATGGCCAAGACGAGGCTGACCGCGACAGGTGGTTTTGACATCCTGCTTTTCTCCTCCACCTTCCTCCTTGCCGTCATTCCGGGCCGACTCCCGGAATGACGGAGGGTGTTGCATGGCACGTCGGCTGGCCCGAGCGCGTCTCGAACCATGGCCGCAGCGCAATTGCCAGGCAATTGACCCGCGCTGATGTTGCGGTTCCCCCGATCTTCGCATTGCGGCAAATGCCAAGAGAATGTCGCCTCAAAGGCCAACTTCCGACACAGGCCGGAGGCGAATAGCTGCGATCCGACATGACGCGTGTGCTTCGGCGGCGACGGTGCCGACGCCGCCGGCTCATTCATTTTTTCCAGGGAATCCTCGTGTCGCATAAGCTTGCCCCGGCGGTCCTCGCCGCTCTCTTCCTCGCGATCTCCTCTTTCTCCGGCGTCCGCGCCGAAACGCCTCGGCCGGCGACCAACAATGCTGCCGCACTGTCGCCCGACGAAGCCAGGCGCGCGCTGGAGACGCTCCAGGACGACAAGAAGCGCGCGCAGATGATCGATACGCTGCGCGCGATCGCGAGTGCGTCCGGTCAGCAGCAGCCTGCGCCGCCCGCGCCTGAGCAGAAGTCGCCGATCCCGCTCTCCGCCGACGGCCTTGGCGCGCAACTCCTGCTCACGGTGTCGGAGGAGATTGGCGCGATCTCGAGCGAGATCGCCAGCATGGCGCGGACGCTCACGCACTTCCCGGCCTTCTACTACTGGTTCCTGCGGACTGCGAACGATCCTGCCGCCTACAATCTCCTGATCGAGATCGCCTGGAAGCTGGCGCTGGTGCTCGGCTGCGCCCTTGCGGCCGAGTGGGTGATCTTTCGCTTGATCCGCCGCCCGGTTGCGTTCCTGGAAGGACGCGTGCCGCAAACCGCGCACCTGCCGGCACAGGTGATCCCCATTGCCGACCCGCCGTCCTCAACGGCCGATGTCACGCCCGCGCCCGACTTGAACAAGCGACGCCACAGCCTCGCGCGCGTGTGGCAGGTCCTGTTGCGGCTGCCCTTCGTGCTGGGACGTCTCGTGCTCGAACTGCTGCCGGTGGTCATCTTCGTCGGCGTCGCCACCGCGCTGCTCGGCACCGAGATCGGCGAGCCCACGACCGTTCGCCTCGTGATCCTCGCGGTGGTCAATGCCTATGCCTTCTCGCGCGGACTCATCTGCGTGATCCGGGCGCTGGCGGGACCGTTCGGGCTGTTTCCGGTCCGGGCCGAGACCGCGGCCTATATCGAGATCTGGGCGCGCCGCATCGTCGGCGTCGGCGTCTCCGGCATCGCCTTTGCCAATGTGGCCCTGCTGCTCGGCCTGCATCGTACCGGTTATGCGGCGCTGCTGCGCATGGTGATGCTGGTCGTGCACCTCTTCATCGTCGTCATCATCCTGCAATGCCGCCGGCAGGTCGCCGAGGCCATCCGTGCGCCGGCCGAGCGGCAGGGCATCGCGGCCCGCCTGCGCAACCGCGTCGCCGGCGGCTGGCATTATCTCGCCATCGCCCTCGATCTTGCGCTGTGGGCGGTGTGGGCGCTCAACATCCGCAACGGCTATTCCCTGCTTTTGCAGTATTTCGTCGGTACGGTCGTTGTGGCGCTGGTCACGCGCGTCGCCATCATGCTGACGCTCAGCCTGATCGACCGCGGCTTCCGCATCAAGCCTGAGATCCTCCACCGCTTTCCCGGTCTCGAGATCCGCGCCAACCGCTATCTGCCGCTGCTGCGCAAGATCGTTTCCGGCGTGATCGGCTTCATCGGCTTCGTCGCCGTGCTCGAGGTCTGGGGCGTGGACGCCATCGTCTGGTTCTATGGCGGCCAGATCGGCAGCCGGCTGATCTCGGCCGTGGTGACGATCGGCCTTGCCGTCCTGATCGCGGCGGCGATCTGGGAAGCCAGCAACGCGCTGCTGGACCGCCAGATCAACACGTTGTCGCGGGACGGGCACTACGCCCGTGCCGCGCGGTTGCGCACCTTCCAGCCGATGCTGCGCACGGCGCTGCTGTGCCTGATCGCCACCGTCGTCGGCCTCACCGCGCTGAGCGAGATCGGCGTCAATGTCGCGCCGCTGCTCGCGGGCGCCGGCATCGTCGGCATCGCGATCGGCTTCGGCTCGCAGAAGCTGGTGCAGGATCTCATCACCGGGCTCTTTTTGCTGCTGGAGAACACGGTGCAGGTCGGCGACAATGTCAGCGTGTCAGGGCTGTCGGGCGTGGTCGAGAACGTCTCGATCCGCACCATCCGTCTGCGCGCCGGCGACGGCGCCGTGCACATCGTGCCGTTCAGCGCGGTCACGACCATCACCAATGCCAGCCGCGGCGCCGGCAACGCCTCGGTCAGCGTCAACGTCGCCTACAAGGAAGACACCGACCGCGCCGGCCAGATCCTCAAGGACATCGTCGACGAGATGCGCCGCGAACCGGAATTCCGCCCGCTGATCCGCGGCGACCTCGATCTGTGGGGCATCGACAAGGTCGACGGTGCGATGGTGTCGATCGTCGGCCAGATCCGCTGCACCGAGGCCGGGCGCTGGCCGGTCCAGCGCGAATTCAACCGCCGCATGAAGCTGCGCTTCCAGCAGAACGGTATCGACGTCGCTTCCGCCACCCAGACCATCCTGATGCACGTCGTGCCGCCGGCAGATGGTGCGGCCAATCTGACGCCGCGGCGGGCCGCCGGATAGCGGTCAACTTACCGCTTGCCTCGGCCCGCCCGGCAGCGTTCACTCGCCCTCCAGCCCGCTGCCGACATGCGGGCGGCGAAAAGGGGTGGGAGAGGCTGATGCGGGGGCTGTGGGCCGTGTTGCGCGGTCACGTGATCGTCGTTGGCGCGTTGATTGGATGCGCGATGTGGTGCGCACCGGCAAGCGCCCAGCCATCGCGCCCCATAACCCTCATCGTACCGTTCGCGGCGGGAGGCCCGACCGACACGCTGGCGCGAATCCTGTCCGAGCGAATCGCCGCCGAACTGCACACTACGATCGTGGTCGAGAACGTGGCGGGCGCATCCGGCAGCATCGCCGGCGCGCGCGTTGCACGCGCGACACCCGACGGCACCACGATCACCATCGGCCATTGGGGCACCCATGTGCTGAACGGCGCGATCTTCAAGCTGCCCTATGACGTGGTCGCCGATTTCGAGCCGGTCGCAATGATCGCGATGGGAACGCAGCTCATCGTCGGCAGGAAGTCGCTCGAGGCGAACAGCCTGAAAGAGATGATCGCCTGGCTGAAGGCCAACCCCGGCAAGGCCACCGCCGGGACGGCCGGGGCCGGCACGGGCGCGCATGTCGCCGGCGTCTTCTTCAAGGACAAGACCGGCACCGACTTCCAGTTCGTGCCTTATCGCGGCGCAGGACCCGCCATGATCGATCTCGTCGCCGGGCAGATCGACATCATGTTCGACCAGGCCTCGAACTCGCTGCCGCACGTCAAGAGCGGCGCGATCAAGGCCTTCGCGGTGACTTCGCCGACGCGGCTCGCGTCTGCGCCCGATGTGCCGACCGTCGACGAAGCGGGCCTGCCGGGTCTCTACATCTCCTACTGGCACGGCATCTGGGCACCGAAGAACACGCCGAAGGACATCGTCACCAAGCTCAACGCGGCCATCATCGCCGTGCTCGCCGAGCCCGCCGTTAAGCAGCGCTTTGCCGAACTGGGGCAGGAGATTCCGCACCCGGCGCAGCAGACGCCCGCAGCGCTTGCGGCGTTCCAGAAGGCCGAGACCGAGAAATGGTGGCCGATCGTGAAGGCTGCCGATATCAAGCCGGAATAGCCTTGCGACGTTAACCTTTTCGCGTGCGACTGCCTGTCGTTCGCGAGAGTCTCGCTGCGGTGCGAGATCACAATCGATGCCTCCGTCGCTACGTCCTTGATCTCAATGGAGCGCTGGCCGACAATGTCCGCGGTTCAATATGAAGCTTCTTGGGGGAATTCGTGAATAGACCTGCCCGGGTCGTTGCCCAACCGACATCGTCCAGTCCGCCGCAAGGCATGACACTGCTGCGCGATCCCTTGCTCAACAAGGGGACCGCCTTCACGGAAGCCGAGCGCGAGGCGCTGGGCCTGCGCGGCCTGTTGCCGCCTTGCGTGCTGACGATGGAGACGCAGGCTCAGCGCGTCCTCACCAATCTGCGAACGCTGCCGACCGATCTGGAAAAATACGTCGCGCTGAACGCGCTGCATGACCGCAACGAGGCGCTGTTCTTCCGCGTCGTCGTCGACAATATCGACGAGATCCAGCCGATCATCTACACCCCGACGGTCGGGCTCGCCTGCCAGAAATTCGGCCTGATCTTCCAGCGGCCGCGCGGCATGTTCATCTCCTCGCGCGACCGCGGTCAGATCGCGGACATTCTGAAGAACTGGCCCTATGCGGCCAAGCTGATCGTCGTCACCGACGGCGAGCGCATTTTGGGACTGGGCGATCTCGGTGCCAACGGCATGGGTATTCCGGTCGGCAAGCTCTCGCTCTATTCGGCCTGCGCGGGCGTGCATCCGGAAGCGTGCCTGCCGATTGTGCTCGACGTCGGCACCAACAACGAAGAGCTCTTGAACGATCCCTATTATCTCGGCCTGCGAGAGCGACGGCTGACGGGCGAGGCCTATGACAGCTTCGTCGACGAATTCATGCAAGCCGCGCGAAAGACCTTTCCGGGCGTGCTGATCCAGTTCGAGGATTTCGCCAATCATTCGGCGTTCAAGCTGCTGCACAAATATCGCGACGAGGCCTGCGTCTTCAACGACGACATTCAGGGCACTGCGGCGGTCGCGCTCGCCGGCCTGTTCTCGGCGCTACGCGTGAACGGCGGCAAGCTGAAGGATCAGCGCATCCTGTTCCTCGGCGCAGGCGAGGCGGCAACCGGCATTGCCGATCTCGTGGTCTCCGCGATGATGGCGGAGGGGGCTTCGGAAGCCGAAGCACTCCGGCGCAACTGGCTGGTGGATTCCCGCGGGCTCGTCGTCGGCGGCCGTGAGGGCCTTTCCGGCCACAAGCTGCGCTATGCGCATACGGGTCAAGCGCCGATCGCCGACTTCCTCACCGCGATCAAGACGCTGAAGCCGACCGCGATCATCGGGGTTGCCGCGGTTGGCGGCGCCTTCACGCCCGAGGTGCTCAAGGCGATGGCTGAACTCAACGAGCAGCCGATCGTGTTCGCGCTCTCCAACCCGACCTCGAAGGCCGAATGCTCGGCGGAAGACGCCTATCGCTACACCGAAGGGCGCGCGCTGTTCGCCTGCGGCAGCCCGTATGACCCCGTGACGCTCAACGGCCGCAGCTTCGTGCCGCGCCAGGGCAACAACTCCTACATCTTCCCCGGCGTCGGCCTCGGCGTCATCGCCAGCGGCTCGAAGCTGGTGACCGACGAGATGTTCATGGCGGCGGCCCATACGCTCGCCGATTGCGTCGGCAAGGAGGATCTCGCGCAGGGCAGCCTCTATCCGGCCCTGCCGCGCATCCGCGAAGTCTCGGTCCGCATCGCCGCGGCGGTGGCGGATGTTGCCTATCAGCGCGGCCTCGCCGACGGACCCGCACCCAACGACGTCAAGGCGCTCGTGCAGTCGCAGATGTACGAGCCGCATTACTAAGCCGCCATCCCCGGCCAAGCGGCGCGGTTAAGGCGCGTCACGTGTCCGCCTCGTCATGGCCGGGCTTGTCCCGGCCATCCTCGTCTTGACGCGCGGTACGAACGTGGATGCCCGGGACAAGCCCGGGCGTGACGACCTCGCATATTTCGACTTCCCTCAAATCACGAACCGGCAACTAGGTCAGCACACCGGCACCATCCCAGGTGGAATCGCCATTGTGCCGCGCGGCCGCATATGCGACAGTCTGTAGCGCTACAAGAAAATTCAATCCGCAAGGTAAGTCGCCATGGACGATCGTTTGCCCGAACTGGGCGACCTCGAGCACGAGGTCATGCAATTGGTTTGGGCCCATGGTCCTGTCACGGCCGAAATCGTGCGCGAGCGCTTGTCGCGGCGTCTGAAGGAATCAACCGTGCGCACGGTGCTGCGCCGGCTCGAAGAAAAGGGCTATGCTAATCACACCGTGGACGGCCGCACCTACGTCTACCAGGCCGCCGAGCCGCGCGCGAAGGTTGCGGCCAAGGCAGTGCAGCGCATCGTCGACTGGTTCTGCAACGGCTCGATCGAGGAGGTCCTCGTCGGCATGGTGGACAACAAGATGCTCGACCAGCAGCAACTGCGTACGCTGGCCGACCAGGTGGCCAAGGCGAAGAAGGCGAGGGGAGTGAAGAAAGAATGATCGCAACTCTGGCGGAGGCGGCACTGCGCTCCCTTGTGCTGGGAGGCGTCGTCTGGTTCGGTCTCAACCTGTTTCGCGTGCGCAACCCGCACGTTCACATGACGGCCTGGGTCGTCGTGCTGCTGGCATCGCTGGCGATGCCGTTCGTGATGCATTGGCCGACGCTCACGATCACCCGGCTGCCTTTGCCGGTCGCCGTGCCGGATGATTTTCTGCCGGCCGACATCTCGATGCTGGAGACGCCGCAGCCCGCGCTGCCAGTCGCGCCCGGCATTGCCATCGCGCCGCAGGCCAGAAGCGGGCTCTCGATCAATTGGTGGCTCGTTGCCACCGTGATCTATGCCGGCGTCGCTGGCCTGTTGCTGCTGCGGCTCGCGATCGGGCTCTGCCTGACCTGGCGTCTGGCGCGCGCGGCAAAGCCGATGAAGGGCCTGCAGATGATCGACGCCGACGTGCGCGTCAGCCGCGATGTCGGCGGCCCCGTCACCTTCGGCTCGACCATTCTGGTGCCGCCGCAATTTTTCAGCTGGGACGCGAAGAAGCGCCTTGCGGTGCTCGCGCATGAAGGCGCGCATGTCGTCAACCGCGATTTCTACGTCCTCCTGCTGGCGTCGTTCAACCGCGCGGTGTTCTGGTTCAGCCCGTTCTCGTGGTGGCAGCTGGCGCGGCTTGCCGAGCTCGCCGAGATCATCAGCGACGCCGAGGCGATCGAGGTGATCGACGACCGGCTGTCCTATGCGGAAATCCTGCTCGATTTCGCCAGCACCGTGAAGCCGCGCCCGGTCGAGCTCGCGATGGCGCGGGCCTCGACCGTTCGCGCCCGTGTCGAGCGCATCATCGCGGCTGCCGCGATGCCCGTCGCCGTCAGCTGGCGCAAGCGGCTGTGGATCGCGGCTGCGATCGTCCCCGTGGTGATCGTGTCCGCCGGCATGATCGCCTATCGCACGCCGGACGCGGCGCCCGTGGCCGCGGATATCGGCGAGGTGCCCGTCCAGCATTACCGCCCGTTCGTCAATTTCTACGCCATGGGTCCGACCTCGGTGTTTGCCGTCTTCCGCGAGGGCGACGAGCTTTACGGCCAGCTCACGGGCCAGCGCAAGCTGCGCCTCACGGTCGGCAATGACGGCACGGCGTCCTATGCGGCTTCGTCCGGCGAGATTACGTTCTCAGCTGATGCGGAGCGCCGCTCGTCCGAGCTGACGCTGCGCATGAACGGCCGCGACATTCGTGCGGTTCGTGTCGCCGAGATGCCGGCGGCGGTAGCCGAGCCCGTATCGCTCGACCCGTATGTCGGTTGGTACAGGATTGCGCCAAACCGCGTGCTGACGGTGCGGCGTGACGGTGATCGGCTCCGGGTGCAGGAAACCGTGCTGGGCCCGGCGACGCTCCTCGCCGAAGGTGCCGACATCTTCTCAATCCGTGGCGAGAATCTCCTGATCTTCCTGCGTGACGAGCAATCAAAGGTCTCGCGCGTGCTGGTGCACAATTCGGTCTTTGGCGCCCGCCTGGCGCCCCGGATCGATGCGGCGGTGGCTCAGGCGATCGAGGCGGATTTCGCGCGCCGCCTTGCGGAAGTGCCTGACCGATTCAGGGAGCAGGTCCCGGCGCCCGGCGGCAAGGAGATGATCTTGCGCGGCATCGAGGATCTTCGCCGCGGTACGCCCAACTACGATCGGATGAGTGCGCCGCTGGCGGCCAAGGTTCACCGGCAGCTCAGCGAGTCGCAAACGACGTTCGTGTCGCTCGGCGCGGTGCAATCGATCTTCTTCCGCGGCGTCGGCCCCGGCGGCTACGACATCTATGGCGCGAAGTTCGAGAACGGCACGGCGGAATTTCGCCTGATGATCGAGCCGGACGGTAAGGCCGGCGACGTGCTATTCCGGGCCGACGGCAATGAGGAGCTCGGCGGCATCGTGCCTTGCGCGGAGGAGGCGAGCGTTCGCGGCCGCGCCGGCACCTCGCCGATCAGGATCATGCTCTACAACGAGATGGCCGACGACATCCAGGTGTTCAAGCTGGACGCGGACGGCAATCGCAAGGCGCAGATCGTCAGGCCCAACATGACCTGGTTCACCACCACCACCGTAAATAATCCCTGGATGATCGCCGACAAATCGGGACGGTGTCTGGAGATCCTGATGCCGGGCCGGCAGACCCGCTTCCACAATGTCGAAGCCTCGAATATCGGCGCGCATCCCGGTCGCGCCGCGCGCCGCGCCGTTCCGATCGCCAATGGCGAGGCGATGCTGCGCCGCTATATCGAGGGCGTCGGCAGAGGACAGCCGGACTACGAGCACATGACCTCGGAAGTGGCCGACATCACACGTCAGCAGTTGCCGTTCGACCAGGCGATCCTGGCGCGGCTCGGTGCGTTGCGTGCGGTCTCCTTCCGCGGCGTCACCGCGCTCGACAGCGACATCTACATCGCCCAGTTCGCCAACGGCTCGGCGGAATGGCGCATCGGCGTCAGGAACGACACCATCACGAAGATCGCGCTCGGGCCGAATTTCTAGGGCCGCCGGCCGCTCCCGATGTCTTGATGGAGGTGTTTCAATCTCCGCTTGTCTGTCAGTCCCGCGAATGCTACGATATGTAGCACTACAATTCGTAGCCTCGAGCGATGCCGTCGGGCGGGCTCGTAGAATTGGGCATTCGCCATGAGCAATTCCGCAAAGGCCGAAGCCGTGCTGGCGCTCCATCGCTTCGGGATGGGGCCGCGGCCGGGCTCGATTGCCGCGCTGGGAAGCGACCCGCGCGCCGCGCTGATTGCCGAGCTCGACCGGCCGCTCGTGCTCGCCGCGGCGGCCAGCCTGCCCTCCAGTGCGAAAGCCTATCGCACCGTGGCCGATGCCAATGCGCGGCGCACGGCCCGCGCCAAGCAAGCGCAGCAGCAGGCCAAGAAGCAGCAGATGGCGTCGGCACCCACCGCAGCTGACGACCAGGCTCAGCCGCAATTGCAGACGCAGGGGCAAGCGGGCCAGGAAAAGGACGCCGCCGAGATGGCGGCGAAGCAAGCCGCCGACGCTATTCCTGATCCCGGACGTCCGATGTATTTGCAGGAAGCCAAGCTGCGCACGGAGGCAGCGCTTGCAGCCGATATCGGCTTTGCCGAGCGGCTGGTCTGGTTCTGGTCAAATCATTTCTGCATCTCGGCCAACCGGATCCAGAGCATGTCCGGTGCCTATGAACGCGAGGCGGTTCGCGCCAATGCGCTTGGCCGGTTCGTCGATCTCCTGCTGGCCGTCGAAGGCCATCCGGCGATGCTGTTCTATCTCGACAATCTCGGTTCGATGGGGGCGAATTCGACCGCGGGCATCAACCGCAGCAGCGGCCTCAACGAGAACTTTGCCCGCGAGATCATGGAGCTGCATACGCTCGGCGTGCGCTCCGGCTACACCCAGGACGACGTCATCAGCTTCGCCAACGTGATGACCGGCTGGACGCTGGTGCCGCCGGGCGCAGATCCCCAGCATGGCGGCGAGTTCACCTTCAATCCCCGGCTGCACGAGCCCGGCGGACAGACCGTGCTCGGCAAGCGCTATGAGCAGGAAGATGTCGAGCAGGGCCGCGCCGTGCTGCGCGATCTCGCCGCGCATCCGGCCACCGCGACCCATGTCGCGACCAAGCTCGCGCGGCACTTCGTCGCCGACGAGCCGCCGCCGGCGCTGGTCGAACAGATGGCGAAGGTTTTTCGCGACACCGAGGGCGATCTCAAGCAGGTCGCGACCCTGATGGTGTCGTCGGACGAGGCGTGGCGTGCGCCGCCGTCAAAGCTCAAGCGTCCCGGCGAATGGGTCGTCGGCATGGTGCGTGCGACCGGCATCACGCAGGTCGATCCCGTCCTCTACACCGGTGGCCAGCAGCTGCTCGGCGAGCCGCTGTGGCGTCCGCCCGCGCCCAAGGGTTATCCGGACGATGAAGCGAGCTGGATCGACGGCGTCGGCCGGCGGCTCGACGTCGCCAACAATTTCGCCGAACGCATCACCGGCATGGCCGATCCGCAAGCCATCATCGAGGACGTCCTTGCATCGCAAATCGCCCCCGAGGTGAAGCAGGCGGTCGGCCGCGCCGAGAGCCGGCAGCAGGCACTGGCGCTGCTGTTCATGTCGGCGGATTTTCAGAGGAGGTGAGCATGGGCTTCGTCGATCACCTGCCCACGCGGCGGGAGCTTCTGGTCGGCTCCGGGGCGCTGTTCGCATGGAGCCAGATGCCCAGGATCGCGCGCGCGGAGGGGCGCGATCCGCGCCTGCTCGTCATCGTGCTGCGCGGTGCGCTCGACGGCCTCGGCGCCGTCGCGCCGGTCGGCGATCCCGACTGGATCTCGTTGCGCGGCGATCGCGCGCTGGTGCTGGACGGCAAGCCGCCGGCGCTGCCGCTCGATGCCTTCTTCGCGCTCAATCCGGCGATGCCGAATTTGCACCGGCTCTACAAGAGCGGCAAGGCCGCGATCGTCCATGCAGTTGCGACGCCCTATCGCGAGCGCTCGCATTTCGATGGCCAGGACGTGCTGGAGAGCGGGCTCGTCAAGCCGGGGATGACCAGTTCGGGATGGCTCAACCGCGCGCTGCTCGCGCTGGAATCGGGCGGCCGCGTCGATCCACGCGGCAGCCGCGCGCTCGGCATCGGCTCGGTGACGCCGCTGGTGGTGCGCGGCTCGGCGCCGGTCATGACATGGGTGCCGCAGAAATTGCTCCCGGCGAGCGAGGACACGCAGAGCCGCCTGCTCGATCTCTACCAGCACACCGACCCGAAGCTCGCGACCGTGCTGCAGGCGCGCATGAAGCTCGCTTCGCTCAGCGGGGCACCCAGCGCGGGCGACGTCATGTCGGACGATCCGACCCTGGCGCCGCCGGGCATCGCGCGCGTGCGCGCCTACTTCGCCGACGCCGCCGGCACCGCCGCGCGGTATCTCGCCAAGCCCGACGGTCCGCGCGTCGGCGCCATGGGCTTCGTCGGATGGGATACGCACATCGCCGAAGGCGCGGCCTCGGGCCAGCTCTACAATCTGCTGGGCGCGCTCGACGGTGCCTTCGCCGCGATCGAGAGCAACATGGGCGAGGCCTGGGGCGAGACCGTCGTCGCCGTGGTCACCGAGTTCGGGCGCACCGCGCGCATCAACGGCACGCAAGGCACCGATCACGGCACCGGCACGGTCGCATTCCTGATCGGCGGCGGGCTCGCCGGCGGCCGGGTGATCGCGGACTGGCCGGGGCTGAAGCCGGCGCAACTGTTCGAGGATCGCGACCTCAAGCCGACCACCGATCTGCGCGCCGTGCTCAAGGGCCTGCTCAGGGATCATTTGCGCGTCGAGGAGAAGGTGCTGGCGGATGCGGTTTTCCCCGGCAGCGCCGACGTCAAGCCGATGGGGGGCCTTGTGGCCTGAAGGCGCAATGTGCACGCTGACGCAAAGAGAGCTCGATTTTCTCGCCAGCTTGAAGACGAACTGGCGAAGGCTCTATTGGCGTGAGTTCGCGCGCATCCTCAGAGAGAACGCGCAGCCCCGATACGCCGGCGCCGAAGCTGGCTCCGCGCCGCAACAGGGATGAGGCTCGCATGAGGCGGCGCCAGTTCATTTCGCTTCTCGGCGGCGCCGCACTGGCGCCGCTCTCCGCGGTCTGCGCGAACGCAGCCGACGGCTGCGATGTTCCGCCCGAACGGGGCGACGGCTGGCCGGGCGGCTCCGTCGCTGGCGACAGTCTCGTCAATCGCGAGGCGCTGTGCGGGATGGCCGACCGGCTCGCCACGAGCGATGCCAATATCCATGCGGTGCTGGTCGCCCGCGACGGCAAGCTGGCGTTCGAGCGTTACTTCAAGGGCGCCGACGAGATACCCGGCTACATCTACGGCCGCCGTGTGGAAACCATCGCCTTCGATGCCGATACGTTGCACAACATGAAGTCTGTTTCGAAGAGCGTTGCATCGCTCGTCGTCGGGATTGCGATCGATCGCGGGCTGATACGCGGCGTCGACGAGCCGATCTTCAGCTTCTTCCCCGAGCTGTCCGACTTGCGTTCTCCCGAAAAGGACCGCATCCGGCTGGTGCACGTGCTCACCATGTCGATGGGCCTGAAGTGGGTCGAGGCGACGCCCGCGACGGGAGACGATGACAATGACGAGACGCGCATGCATATGGCGTGGGATCCGTGTCGTTACGTTCTCGGTCTTCCCGTGACCGCCGCGGCGGGGCAGGAGTTCTTCTACAACACCGGCGCGCTCACGCTTGTGTCGGCCATCATCCGCAAGGCGACGGGACGTCCTCTCGATGAATTCGCGCGCGAGAATTTGTTCGAGCCTCTGGGTATCACCGGCACGGCGTGGGGCCGGTACAGGGGGGATACCGATGCCGGAGGAGGATTGCGCTTGCGACCGCGCGACATGGCCAAGATCGGCCAGCTCGTGCTTGCGGGCGGTCGCTGGAACGGCCGCCAGATCGTCTCCAAGGCGTGGATCGAGGCTTCGACGGCAGAGAAGATCAAGGCGACGGACTCTCAAACCTACGGATATCTGTGGTGGCGCGGCCAAACGCGCCTCAATGACCGCAAGATCAACTGGATCGGCGCGCTTGGCCGCGGCGGGCAGTCGATCCGCATCGTCCCGGAACTCGATCTCGTCGTCGCAGTGACTGCGGGTTACTATCAGGACTACAGCTCGCAAGCGTTTCGATTGCAGTTCGGCGTCTTCCGGGACGTGTTGCGCGCGATCCCGCCTCCGGCCTGAACGGGAAGGGCCCTTCTGGGGCGGTCGCCGTCCCGATTCAGGACATGCAGGTGTGGTGGAATCGTCACAGCTGACGCGAAACGGCGGCGGCCCCACGCCCGCTTTTGTTCCGACAAGGTTCTGCCCTCATTGCCCACCGAAACTCCGGGCAGTTCGGAGGGCGCATCATGTCTTGCATTGCACGTGCCGAAACTGCCCCGATTTCACTGGCAACCGCGAGCCGGCTGCTGCTGGCCATCGTCGGGGCCGCCTCGCTCGCCGCCTGCGCGCAATCGCCTGTCGGCCGCCAGAAGGCCGATCTCGGGGGCACCGGCCGGCAGGCCGCGATCGAGCGGCCGCACCGGGTGGCGGCGCTGCATCCAAGGCCGATCAGCCGGGTGCGCATTCCCAATGGCGATGCAAAGCAAGCGGCTTCGCACGGCGTTGCCAGCTTCTATTCGGATACGGAGACTGCGAGCGGCGAGAAGTTCGACAAGAACGAATTGACCGCGGCCCATCCGACCCTGCCATTCGGCACCAAGCTGCGCGTCACCGACGTTTCCTCCGGCCGCTTCGTGACCGTCAGGGTCAACGATCGCGGGCCCTATATCCGCGGACGCGTCGTCGACGTCTCGCCTTCCGCAGCCGAGGCGCTCGGCATGGTCGACAGGGGCATCACCAATGTCCGGCTCGACGTCGTGCAATGAGTTCGAGACATCGCGTTCGGCCCGCCGCGCTTAACCGGGTGTTAGCGGCTTCTCAAGCACCATGTCTGTCCGAACAATTTGGGGCTGTTGGGGAGGCGGGCGCTTGAACACGATCCGATATCTCGAAGATCAAGCCGCGCGCGCCGAGCGACTCGCCAAACGGATCACGGATACGCTGACGATCGAAAAGCTCCAGGCCTTCGCCGACGAGCGCCGTCGCGAAATCGAAGTCATCGCCGGCAAATATCGGCGCGCATAACTCCCGCATTCATGCTATGGCTATCGATGAAGTCGCTGAGATAGTCGGGTAGCTCTATGCCATAGATGTCGCAGCGTGCCTTTATCGCGCCGGCGACATCGGTCGAGATGTCCTTCATCCAATGTTCGAGCGTGTTGAACGAAATCACCTTGATGGGGTCGTTGAAGCAGCCGGCGACGAGCTCGCCGATCGTGGCTTCGAGATCGCTTCGTTCGATGCGAATCTCCGTCGCCTGGTCGAGGCGATCGATCACCACGAACAGGGTCTGGTCTGCGCCATAGGGCACGACCGGGGGTGGTACGCCAGCTTCAAGCATGTGAGGCACTCGCGGCTTGACTTCCGATTTCCACCAACGGGAAAAACCGGCAGAAGGTTCCTAACGCGCCTGCATGTGAAGCGCCGTCAGAGAAATTCTCTCCAGCGCGAGAGTTCGATAACGTGTTCGGGCGAGAGGATGCCGGTCACGAGCGGCGGCTGCGCCGCTGTCCGGATCTCATAGAGATGCCGGGTCGCCGCCGGCTTCCCCATGAACGCCGAGATGCACTCGTCGAGCGTGCCTTCCCTTATCGGGTATGATTCCCGGTCCGGCCGGCGCTGGTTTGCCAGCGATGGCCATTTATGCAGGGCCGCCAGCGCATCGAAATCGACCTTTGAAGCCGCAACCACGTCCCCCATCGTCCCACCTCACGCAAAAAACACCCCAGCACGCAGATTTGCGTGCCGGGGCCCATACCTGTCGCTGCATCTCAATGCCACACGCACTTAACGGGGCAGCGGGGAAAAGGTTCCCGGCCGCTCCGTTTCCGCTCAACTCGCGGCCGCCGCGATTTTGTGCCCTGGGCTGGCGTTGCCGTGATTGTCCTCGTCACCGCGGCTGATCTCCGGCGGCAGCCCGGCGAAGCGTCGCAAGGCTTCCGCCATTTGCACGCGGCCCGGCACGCCCGTGATCACCACATCGACCATGGTGAAGGACGAGTGGAAATGGCCGTTCGCCCTGAGCTGCTCGACCGGGACGCCTGCGGCCGCCATCGCTTCGGCATAAGCGATGCCTTCGTCGCGCAAGGGATCGAACTCGCAGGTCGCCACGAAAGCAGGCGGCAACCTTTCGACCTTGCCGCGGAGCGGCGAGGCGCGCGGATCGGTGCGGTCCGCCGGCGAGCAGTAGAGGTCCCAGAACCAGTACATCAGCGATCGCGTCAGGAAGTAGCCGGTCGCATTGTCGTTATAGGACGGGCGATCGAAGGTGCAGTCAGTGGCCGGGCAGATCAGGAGCTGGCCAGCGATCTCCGGCCCGCCGCGGTCGCGCGCGAGCTGGCAGGTGACGGCGGCGATGTTGCCGCCGGCGCTCCAGCCCGCCACCATTACCGGGCCCGGCTTGCCGCCGAGTTCAGTGGCGTGTTCGGCGATCCAGCGCGTGGCCGCATAGCCATCTTCGGCAGCGGTCGGGAAGCGATGCTCGGGGGCGTGGCGATAGCCGACGCTGACGAACGTCATGCCGGTCCGCCGCACCATGTCGCGGCAGAACGGCTCGTCCGACTGCTCGTCGCCGAGCACCCAGCCGCCGCCGTGGAAATAGACCACGACCGGATGCGGTCCCGGCGTCGCCGGCTTGTAGACGCGGTAGGGCAGCGCACCGCCCGTGACGGGCAGGGTGCCGTCGACGATCTCGCCGACCGGCCGTCCGGCGGGCCGGCCCTTGTTGAACTCGTTCACGAACTCGCGTGCGCCGATCGCGCCCATCGACTCGATCGGCGGCAGATTCAGCGACGCGAGCAGGTTCATCACCAGCCGCACGTCGGGCTGCAGCCGCACCACCTCGCCGTCATTGCATTGCTCCGTGCCGCCAGGGCCGGTGAGCCTGAAGCCGAGCATGCCGCGGCTGACCACCTCATCGCAGATGCTGCGATAGGGGCCAACGCCGCCGGTATAGGGCATCAGGCCCTGCACCTTGCCGGGGACGTTGGCGCCCGTGTACCAGGTGTTGGCGAGCCGATGCAGCGTCAGCATCGAACAGTCGGCCATGTGCCTGTTCCAGCCGGCCTGCGCCGTCTCGGTCGGCTCGATCGTGGTGAAGCCGGCATCACGCAATGCGGCCAGTCGGTCGACCACCCAGTCGACATGCTGCTCGATCGACACCGCCATGTTCGACAGCACCGACGGGCTGCCCGGCCCGGTGATCATGAAGAAGTTGGGAAAGCCTTCGACCGTGAGCCCGAGATAGGTCTGCGGCCCCTGCGCCCAGACATCGGTCAGCGACTTGCCGCCGCGCCCGGTGATCGGATGCACGGCGCGGATCGCGCCGGTCATGGCGTCGAAGCCGGTCGCGAACACGATGACGTCGACGTCGAAGCTGCGGCCGTTCGTGGAGATGCAACTTGCCGTGATCGCCTTGATCGGCTCCTGCCGCAGATTGACCAGCGTGACGTTCGGCCGGTTGTAGGTGGCGTAGTAGTTGGTATCGAGGCAGGGACGCTTGGCGCCGAACGGATGGTCGTGCGGCATCAGCGCCGCGGCGGTTTCGGGATCCTTCACGGCCGCCGAGATCTTCTCGCGGATGAGATCGCAGATCAGCTTGTTGCCGTCGACATCGACGGCCTGGTCCGCCCAGAGCTGGGTCAGAATATAGACCAGATCGCCCTTGCCCCAGGCTTCCTCGAAGCGCGCGCGGCGCTCGGCATCGCTGAGCTGCCAGCTCACTGCCATCTGCTGCGGATAGGGCACGCCCGCCATCGACTGGCGCGCCTGCTCACGATAGGCGGCGCGATCGCCCTGCAAAAGGCTCATGCGGTCCGATGGGGCCGGGCCATTATGCGCAGGCAGTGCGAAGTTCGGCGTGCGTTGGAACACGGTCAGATGCGCGGCCTGCTCGGCGATCAGCGGGATCGACTGGATCGCCGACGAGCCGGTGCCGATCACGGCGACGCGTTTTCCTGCGAGATTGACGCCGCCATGCGGCCAGCGTCCGGTGAAATAGACCTCGCCCTTGAAATCCTTGACGCCGTCGATCTCCGGCGGCTTCGGCGCCGAGAGGCAGCCGGTGGCCATGATGTAATGGCGGCAGGAGACCGGTGGGCCATTGTCGGTGGTCAGCTGCCAGCGCTCGGCCTTCTCGTCCCATTTGGCTTCGGTGACCTTGGTGCTGAAGCGGATGTCGCCCCTGAGGTCGTAGCGGTCGGCGACGAAGCCGAGATAGCGCAGGATTTCGGGCTGGGTCGCGTATTTCTCCGACCAGGTCCAGGCCGTCTCGAGCTCGGGATCGAAGGTGTAGCTGTAGTCGATGGTCTGGATGTCGCAGCGCGCGCCCGGATAGCGGTTCCAGTACCAGGTGCCGCCGACGTCGCCGGCCTCTTCGAGCCCGACCGCCCTAAAGCCGGCCTTGCGCAGGCGATGAAGCAGATAGAGGCCGGCAAAGCCGGCGCCGACCACGGCGACATCGACCTGCTGAGCGGTTCCGCGCTCATCGGAGGCACGTGTGGCAACCATCGCGTCAGGCATGGCATCCTCCCGTATGTTTTGTTTTGCCGGCAAGGCTATCGCCACATGCACGGCTTGTCATCACGGCATGTGCAATCTTGGGTAGGCGTTTGCGGCGTCATCGTGGCCGCGTGAATGTTGCGGCACTACACGCACCGCGATGCACAATGGCCGTGATTACCCGGGCTAATCATGCCCGATCCGCCTCTGTATGCTTGCGGTTACAAGCCACGCGTACCGGCCGGGCGTCATGACAGAGTTGAGTGAGCGGACCAAAGCGAACATGGACGTCGTCCTGGAGCAGACGTGCCGGCAATTGCCGCATGGCGGCGATCACGACAGCCGCAGGTTCATCGCCGAGCGCCTGATCGAAGCCGCGCGGGCCGGGCACGCCACGCTCGGCGAACTCGGCATCGTCGCGCGGCACGCGCTGGCGGAGATTCTCGCAAAGCGCGGTTAGTACGAGCCGCCAGGCTTGCCCCGCCGACGGCGGCGGACGTAACCTGCAGGAAACCGTTCCGCGCATCGAGATGCACCGAAGATGCGATCCCTGCTCGCGCTTCTTGCGGCCTCCATTGTCCTGTGTTGCGCCGGCCCGGCCGTGGCGCAGCCGGTCGGACAATTTCCATTCGCGCTGACGCGTGAAGGACAGATGCTCGGCGCCGTCGAAGGCGAGGTGGCCTCGTTCAAGGGACTGGCCTACGCCACGCCGCCGGTCGGCGCGCTGCGCTGGCGCCCGCCGCAGCCGACGCCCGAAAGTTCGGAGATGCACACCGCCTACGATTACGGCGCGCCGTGCCTTCAGCCGTCCTTGCCTGATGCGAGCGAGGATTGCCTGACGCTGAACGTGTTTCGTCCCTTCGGGGTCGACGGCCCGCTGCCGGTGATGATGTTCATCCATGGCGGCGGCTTCATCGGCGGCACCGCGAATGAGCGGCTGTTCGACGGAGCCAGGCTGGCGCAGGCCGGCCTCATCGTGGTCACCGCAAATTATCGCCTCGGCGCGCTCGGCTGGCTCGCTGATCCCGCGTTGGCGGACGGCGGCTCCGGCAATTACGGCCTGATGGACCAGATCGCCGCGCTGCGTTGGGTTCATGACAACATCGCGGCCTTCGGCGGTGATCCGCACAACGTCACCTTGTTTGGCAGCGACGCGGGCGCGACATCGATCGCGCTTCTGATGCTGTCCGCGCAGTCGCGCGATTTGTTCCAGAAGGCCATTCTGCAATCGGTGCCCGGTCGCGCGCCTCTGCGCTCGGTGCAGGACGCGCATGCGACCGGCCGGCAGTTCGTGGCGGCGCTCGGACCGCAGGCGGATTTGCGCGCCGCCGAACCGCGCCGCCTGCTTGCCGCCGAAAGCCGTCTGCTGGAGCAATCGCGGTATGCCTTCGCGCCAATGATGGATGGAAGTCTGGTGACCGAGGATATCGCTGCCGGCTTTGCGGCCGGACATCAAAGCCGCATTCCTCTGATGATCGGCTCGAACGACGACGAGACGGGTTTCGACGGCGAGTTCGATACCAGGGAGGAGCTTGCAGCGTCAGGCCTCACAAGCGATGAACTGCGCAAGCTCTATCCCGATCTCGCCAAGCCTTCTCTCGACAGGCCTTCTCTCGCCAAGCCTTCGGATCTTGCGGCAAGATTTTACACCGACAAAGTTTTTTCCGAGCCCGCAAGGCTGCTGGCGCGCCTGCATGCCGCAAGCGGCGCGGCGACCTTTCGCTATCGCTTCGCTTACGTGCCCGAGGCGCGGCGCGCCAATCCTGGGGCTGGGCACGGGCGCGAGTTGCAGTTCATCTTCGGTGCAGAAGGCGTGCCGGGAGCGGGCATCTTCTCGCGAGCCGATCGCGAGGTCGCAAGCCGCATGCGGTCCTATTGGATCAACTTCGCCAGAAGCGGCGATCCCAACGGTCCCGGTCTGCCGCATTGGGACGCAGCCGCAGGGAGCGATCGCCTGCTGCTGATCACGAACGATCGCATCGCGAGCGGCGACGATCCCTTGGCGGAGCGTCTCGACCGGCTCGCGCGCTAGCGCCGATAAAAATGGTTGGACTTAAGCCGCGAGCTCGACGCGGGGCGCCGGCGTCAGCCGGCCTTCCTCCAGATAGTCCATCGCGCCGTCCTTCTCGACGGCGTAGAACTGCTGGCCGTCCCGCGACTTGAAGGCGGCGCGAACGATGCCGCGGCGGCCCTTGTCACTGTTGACGACATCCCCCAGCGCAAACTTCTTCATCTCACGTCTCACTTGTCTTCAGGCCGACTGCTTCGGCCACGCCGGGGATTTTGGGCGGCAAATCGTTAACGACTTGCTAACCATGCCGGTTTGCCTATGCTCGTTGCCGGACGCGCGGGCACGCGCAGAGTGCCGATGAGACGAGCCCCATGACGCGATTTCCGACCCTGTTCCTGTCGCACGGCGGCGGCCCCTGGCCGTTCATGGAGGACAGGCGGGTGCAATATGCCAGAACCGCCGAAGAGTTCGGCCGGTTGCCGCAGCTTCTGCCGGAGAGGCCGAAGGCCGTGCTCGTCATCACCGGCCATTGGGAGGCCGATGCCTTCACCGTCTCGACCTCGGCGCATCCGCCGATGGTGTACGACTATTACGGTTTCCCCGAGCATACCTATCATCTCAAATATCCGGCGCCGGGCCGGCCCGAACTTGCGACCGAGGTGAAGGCGCTGCTCACGCGCGCGGGCCTCGAATGCCGGGAAGATCCCAACCAGGGTTTTGATCACGGCACCTTCGTGCCGCTCGGCCTGATGTATCCGAACGCCGACATGCCGATCGTGCTGCTGTCGCTGAAGTCTGCTTACGATGCGGCCGAGCACGTCAAGGTCGGCGAGGCGATTGCCCCGCTCCGCGATGAAGGCATCCTGATCGTCGGCAGCGGGCTGACCTATCACAATATGCGTGGCTTCAACCGGCCGGAGTCCAAGCCGGTCTCGTATGACTTCGAGGCCTATCTGAACGAGGCGATCAGCAACCCGGATCCGGCTCGCCGCAACGCGATGCTGGTCGACTGGGAGAACGCACCGAGCGCGCGCCTCGCGCATCCGCGCGAGGATCATCTGCTGCCGCTGATGGTGGCTGCCGGCGCCGCCGGCAGCGATATCGGCAAGCGCGTCTTCGTCGACGAGGTCGCGAGTGTGGCGATGGCGTCGTATGTATTCGGTTGATTCCGTAGGGCGGATTAGCGAAGCGTAATCCGCCGTCGTGCGGCAAGGTGGCGGATTACGCCCGCGGACTGCGCTTCGCGCAGCCGGGGGCTAATCCGCCCTACGCATCCCGCGACCTCACCCGTATTTCAGTTTCATGAACAAAATGCCGCCGGCGAGCAGCATGGTGATGGCGTTGGCGGCGACCAGCGGCGCATCGCCCGAGAGCAAGCCATAGATCAGCCAGAGCGCGAGGCCGAGCACCATCACAAGAAACATGCCGAGCGAGATGTCTCCGGTGGAGCGCGTCTTCCACACCTTGATGGCTTGCGGCGCATAGGCCACGGTGGTGCAGGTGGCGGCGGCAAAGCCGATCAGCTTGATCACGAACGGGTCCATGCCGGCTCTATAGCATGGATTCGACGATGGTCATCGCCTCAGGCACGCTCCGTCATGAGCCCGCGATACAGCGCGGCATAGTCGCCGGTGCGGTTGCGCCAGGAGACGTCGGTCGCAAGGCCGTTTCGTTGCAGCCGGCGCCAGGTCTGCTTGTCGTGGAAGGCGGTGTTGGCCTTGCGCAGCGTGCCGGCGAGGGCGGCCGCCGTCACGGGTGCGAACTTGAAACCGGTGGCATCGCGGTCGGCGGCGTCGGCTTCGCTGATGTCGACGATGGTGTCCTCGAGCCCGCCGACGCGTGAGACGATCGGAACGGCGCCATAGCGCAGCGCGCAGAGCTGGGTCAGGCCGCACGGCTCGAAGCGTGACGGCACGATCAGCGCGTCCGATCCGGCCTGGAGCAGGTGCGCCAAAATCTCGTCATAGCCGATCACGACGCCGATCCGGCCGGGATTGGCGCGGGCAGCGGCCTGATAGCGATCCTGGAGATCGCGGTCGCCGCTGCCGAGCAGCGCGAGCTGCATGCCTTCGGCCAGAATGGTCGGAATGGCCTCGAGCAGCAGATCGAGCCCCTTCTGCCACGACAGCCGGCTGATGACGCCGAGCAGCGGCGCCTCGTCGGAGGAATCGAGATTGAACTGCTGCTGCAGCACCGCCTTGTTCGCGGCCCGGAAGGTCAGGTCCTCGGCGCCGTAGCGGTAGGCGATGTGCGCATCGTCCTGCGGATTCCACACCGAGATGTCGATGCCGTTGAGGATGCCGCTCAGCACGTTCGCGCGTGCGCGCAGCAGGCCACCGAACCCCATGCCGCCTTCGTCGCTCTGGATCTCCTGTGCGTAGGTCGGCGACACCGTCGTGATGCGATCGGCGAATTGCAGGCCCGCCTTCAAGAAGCTGATGCCGCCGAAATATTCGATCTCGTTGACGTTGAACGCGTGCCAGGGCAGGCCGATCGCACCGATTAGCTCAGGAGCGAACTTGCCCTGATAGGCCATGTTGTGGATGGTCATCACGGTGCCGGGCCGCGGGCGATTGTCATAATGCAGATAGGCCGGCGCGAGCCCGGCCTGCCAGTCATGGGCGTGCACGACATCGGGAACGAAGGCGGGGACGAGTCCGTGGCCGATATCGGCGGCGATGCGCGACAGCGCCGCGAAGCGCACGCCATTGTCCGGCCAGTCGACGCCTTCGGTGGTGACATAGGGATTGCCCGGCCGCGCATAGAGATGCGGCACGTCGAGCACGAACAGGTCGAGCCCGTCATGGGAGCCCGCGAGCAGCCGGCCCGGCCCGCCGAAATAATCCGGCCAGCTCCGGATCTCCTCTGCGTTCGATACGAGCCGCATCACGTCGGGATAGCCCGGCATCAAGGTGCGCATCTCGACGCCATGCGCCTTCAGCGCGATCGGCAGCGCGCCGGCGACATCCGCGAGGCCGCCGGTCTTGACGATGGGATAGACTTCAGAAGCGACCGCGAGGACGCGAACAGGCCTCATGTATTGAGCCTGTCGATCATCGGCTGGGTGACGAGCGAAATCCCCTGCTCGGTGGTGCGGAAGCGCTTGGCATCGAATGCGGGATCCTCGCCGATCACGAGTCCTTCCGGAATCTCGACGCCGCGGTCGATCACGACGTTCTTCAGCCGCGCGCCGCGGCCGACATTGACATAGGGCATGATCACGGCGTTCTCGACATTGGCATAGGAGTTGATGCGCACGCCGGTGAACAGCAGCGACCGGCGCAGCGAGGCGCCGGAGATGATGCAGCCGCCCGAGACCAGCGAGCTCACGGCCTGGCCGCGCCGGCTCTCCTCGTCATGGACGAATTTCGCCGGCGGCGTGATCTCGGCATAGGACCAGATCGGCCAGGAGCTGTCGAACAGGTCGAGCTCGGGCACGACGTCGGTGAGGTCGATATTGGCGGCCCAATAGGCATCGACCGTGCCGACGTCGCGCCAATAGGCGCGGGGGTCGCTGCCGGAACGCACGCAGGAGGTGGAATATTGGTGCGCCATCGCGCGGCCGTTCTTGACGAGGTAGGGAATGATGTCCTTGCCGAAATCGTGGTTCGAGTTCGGATCATCGGCGTCGCGCTTGAGCTCCTCGAACAGGAACTTGGCGTCGAACACGTAGATGCCCATGCTGGCGAGCGAGACGTCCGGCTTGCCCGGCATCGGCGGCGGATCCTTCGGCTTCTCCAGGAACTCCTGAATCCAGCCGTTCTCGTCGATATGCATGATGCCGAAGCCCGAGGATTCCGTCCGCGGCATCTCCAGGCAACCGACGGTGACGTCGGCGCCGCTGTCGACGTGCTGGCGCAGCATCACCTCGTAATCCATTTTATAGATGTGGTCGCCGGCCAGCACCACGATGAAGCGGCAGGCGTGGGATTCGATGATGTCGATGTTCTGGTAGACCGCATCCGCCGTGCCGACATACCACATGTTCTCGGAGACGCGCTGGCTCGCGGGGAGGATGTCGAAGCTCTCGTTTCGCTCCGGGCGGAAGAAGTTCCAACCCATCTGAAGATGCCGGATCAGGCTGTGCGCCTTGTACTGGGTTGCGACCGCGATGCGGCGGATGCCCGAATTGACGGCATTCGACAGCGCGAAATCGATGATGCGGGACTTGCCGCCGAAATAGACGGCTGGCTTGGCGCGGCGGTCGGTCAGCTCCAGGAGCCGGCTGCCACGTCCGCCAGCCAGGACGAACGCCAGCGCCTGACGGGCAAGCGGCTCGGGTCTCGCGGCACTCATGTCATTCCTCCCACTCACACCCGGCGCAGGCCGAGGCTATTTGTCGCGAGAAGCCTCGCGCCATTGGAACCGATAGTAGCGGTACGAATAGTCAATCGTGAAGTAGGTTGTTGGTTGCGCGGGCGAGAAGCTTAATGCTCTGCCTTGGCCGCGGGGCTCCGGCATCGCACCGGTGTCACGTCGGGCAGAGCGGGCGCGTCGGCTCGCCTCGCATGCCGGCAGCCGGCTCGCAGCGAGGCTTGGACGAGGCTTGTGCGCCGCACGCAAATACGGGCTTGGAAAATCCGGGCTTTGACTTGGCGCAAAGATGCCCGATCATGTCGCTGCGATCCTTTTCCAAGCAAGACGTTAGACAGGGAGCAAGTCGATGAGGATCTGGAAAACGGCAATTGCCTGTTCGGTCGCCGGCGTGGTCATCGCCGGTCAAATTCAACCGGCGGCAGCGGCCCCGCTGCCGACCAACGTCGCGACCATGAAGGCCGCGGTCGGTGACGATGTCGCGCAAGTGCATTGGCGCGGCGGCGGGTGGGGTTGGGGCCTTGGCGGTCTCGCGGCCGGCGCGATCATCGGCGGCGCGATCGCGGCCGGCGCGCCTTACGGCTACGGCTATTACGGCGGCGGACCGTATTATGGCGGCTATGGCTATCCGGGTTACGGCTACGGTTATGCCCCCGCCTATTACGGCGGCTACGGCTACGCGCCGGTGTATCCGCGCTATTATCGGCCCTATCGTCCGTATTACGGCTATGGCTACGGCTACCGGCCGTACCGGGTCTATCACCGGCACTATTATCGCCGATATTGGTGAGCCGTCGCGCTTTGGCTTTGAGCATGGTCTGCGCGCAAACGCGTCACAGGTTTGCGCGCACGATTGCGGCGTGATGTCGCTAAGCCGGCGACGATGCTGCGCGAGATCACCGTACGCGCCGCTCTTTCCGGAAAGTAACAATGTGTGATGGCGCGGTCGCTCCTTGCGCGCCGTGAGTTGGGAACCTTAGGGAACAAAGCGACGTTTGCAGCGCCGGGTGTGGCCAATCTGGAGCGGTGCCGTGCAAGCGCAAACCACGCTATTCCTCTGTCTGGCCATTTTTTCGTTTTCACCATTTTCTGTTGCATATGCCGAAAGCGGGCTCGCCTCCTATTACGGCTACGCAAAAGCCGGCAAAGGCGGCGAGCTCACCTGCGCGCACCGGACGCGCCCGTTCGGCAGCGTGCTGAGGGTCTCCTATGGCAGCCGCACGATCCAATGTCGCGTCAACGATCGCGGCCCGTTCATCCGCGGCCGTATCGTCGACCTCTCGGTGCCGGCCGCCCGCGCGCTCGGGATGATGAGCGCCGGCGTGGTGCGAGTCTCCGTGGAATAGGCCGGCCAGCGCGCTATAGTGCCGCCCAAAGCAAGGGGGCGCTATGGCAGGCATCAGGATCGGACTCGTCGGCTGCGGCTTCGTGTCGGAGCTGCATATGTATGCGTTCCGGCGCGTCTATGGCGTGGATGTCGAGGTCGCGGCGGTGGCCGCGCGCGGCGACCACGTCGTCGAATTCGCCGGCCGTCACAACATCCCGCGCGTCTATCGCAGCTTTGCCGATCTGATCGCCGACCGCGAGATCGACGTCGTCGACATCTGCACCCCGCCCAATCTTCATGCCGAAATGATTGTCGGGGCGATGCAGGCCGGCAAGCATGTCATTTGCGAAAAGCCGTTCGCCGGCTATTTCGGCCGCGACGGCGACAAGCAGCCGATCGGCAAGCACGTGCCGAAGGCGCTGATGTATGAGCGCGTGCTCGAGGAGATGGACAAGACGCGCGCCGCGATCGAGCGCACCGGAAAGCTCTTCATGTATGCCGAAGACTGGATCTACGCGCCCGCGGTGACCAAGACTGCGGAGATCATCAAGGCGACCAAGGACAAGATCCTCTTCATGAAGGGCGAGGAGAGCCATTCCGGCTCGCACGCGGCCCACGCCGCGCAATGGGCGATGACCGGCGGCGGCTCGTTGATCCGCATGGGCTGCCATCCGCTCTCGGCCGTGCTCTACCTCAAGCAGGTCGAAGCCAAGGCGCGCGGTGAGAGCATCCGTGTCGCCAGCGTCACCGGCGATGTCGGCAACGTCACAGCGGGCCTCAAGCCGGAGGAGCGCACCTACATCAAGGCCAATCCGGTCGATGTCGAGGATTGGGGCACGCTGACGGCGACGTTCTCGGACGGCACCAAGGCCACCGTGTTCTCCGGCGACATGATCATGGGCGGCGTGCGCAATCTGGTCGAGACGTATACGTCAGGCGGCTCGCTATTCGCCAACATCACCCCGAACAATCATCTGATGAGCTACCAGACCTCCGAGGAGAAGCTCGCCAGCGTCTACATCACCGAGAAGGTCGACCGCAAAACCGGCTGGCAATATGTCTGCCTCGAGGAGGAATGGACGCGCGGCTATCTGCAGGAGATTCAGGACTTCATGGAATGCGTCGCGACCGGGCGGCAGCCGCTGTCTGACCTCGCGCTGGCCTATGAGACGATCAAGTTGAACTACGCAGGGTACTGGGCCGCGGAGGAGGGGCGGAGGGTGGTGTTGTAGGGCACGCTTCTCTTACCCTCCCCTGGAGGGGGAGGGTCGATCGCGCGCAGCGCGAGCGGGGTGGGGTGATCTCTCCAATCGGGCAGTGCCCGTGTGGAGAGATCACCCCATCCCGCCACGCATTTCGCTTCGCTGCATGCGTAGCGACCCTCCCCTGGAGGGGGAGGGTGGGAGCAAGCCGCCCCTACGTCCCGTAGGTCGATCCCTTCGGCAGCGGGAATACCGGGTCTTGCGTCCTGATATTGGTCGGCCACACCACCGAGATGTGCTCGCCGGCGTTCTGCATCACCACCGGCGTCGAGCGCTCGTTCTGGCCGGACAGCGGCGTGCCCGGCGGGAAGAACTTCACGCCATAGCCCTGGATGGTGCCGCCGGCGGGAATGTCGACGTCGAGCGCGGCCTTGCGGATCGCCTCCGGCTCGAAGCTGCCGTACTTCTCCTTGGCGACAGGCAGCACGTTGTTGAGCAGCACCCAGGTCTGGTTGAATCCCATCGAGCAGTGCGGCGGCACGTCGGTGGCGCCGGTCTTGGCCTGGTAGCGCGAGACCATGGTCTTGATCAGCTCGCCCATGCCCGGCGCGAGTTTTGCCGCATCGAGCAGCTGCGCCGGCACCGGGTCGATGTTGCAGAAATTGTCGATGTCGGGACCGAAGGTGGCGCGCAGCTTGTCGAGCTGGCTGTAGCCGGCGCCGGCACCGAACAGCATCTTGAAGCGCAATCCGCTCTCGCGGGCCTGGCGCAGGAACAAAGTGATATCGGGGTTGTAGCCGGCATGCGAGATCACGTCGGCCTTGGCGCGCTTGATCTTGGTCACGAGCACCGAGAGGTCGGGAGCGGACGCCGAATAGCCTTCGCGCAGCACGACCTGAATGCCGGCCTGCTTGGCATAGGCCTCGTCGGCCGCGGCGACGCCGACGCCATAGGGGCCGTCCTCGTGGATCAGCGCGACCTTGACGTCCTTCGCCTCCATGCCGAGCTTGGCTTTCGCATGCTCGGCGATGAAGCCGGCAAAGGCCTGGCCGTACTGGTCGGAATGGATCTGCGCGCGAAACACGTATTGCAAATTCTTGTCCTTGAACACGGCGGTCGAGACCGCAGTCGTGATCCAGAGGATCTTCTTCTGCTGCTCGACCTTCGCCGCCATCGGCACCGCATGCGCGCTGGAATAGACGCCGTTGATGATGTCGATCTTTTCCTGGCTGATCAGCCGCTCGGCCTCGTTGATGGCAACATCCGCCTTGCTCTGCGAGTCCGCCGCAACCGGCACGATCTTGGTCTTGCCGCCGATGCCGCCCTTCTCGTTGACGAGGTCGATGGCGATCTGCGCGCCGACCGAGGAGGCGACCGAGCCGCCGGCGGCGAACGGGCCGGTGAGGTCGTAGATCAGGCCGATGCGTAAATTCTCGGCCTGCGCCTGGGCCCTGGTCCAATCGAGGCTGAGTGTGGCGGCGGCAGCCGCCGTACCCTTCAGCAGCTGCCTGCGTGAAGTCGGCATCCTATCCTCCCTCAAAACCGTTCTTATGACTGGTTGTTATTTTTTTGCGAAGTATGGGGAGCGGGACAGCGGAAAGTCAACATGGCGAAAGTCGGGTCTGTCAGCTGCGCCATAGAACGCAATTGCGAAATGACGGTGAGGTCCGGCGAGACCGAGCGCTACTGCTTCAAGCGCCGCGCCAGATAATGCGCGGTCTTTCCGCTGGCCTTGGCAACCTGATCCGGTGTCCCCGATGCGACGATGCGTCCGCCCTCGTCGCCGGCGCCGGGGCCGAGATCGATGATCCAGTCGCTGTGAGAGACGACGTCCATGTCATGCTCGACCACGACCACGCTGTTGCCGGCGTCCACGATCCGGTCGAGTTGGGCGATCAGCCGCTCGACATCCCGCGGATGCAGCCCTGTGGTCGGTTCGTCCAGCACATAGAGCGTATGGCCGCGTTGCGGACGCATCAGCTCGGTCGCCAGCTTGATCCGCTGGGCTTCGCCACCGGACAATTCGGTGGCGGACTGGCCGAGGCGGATATAGCCGAGACCGACCTCGCGCACCACCGAGAGCGACCGGTTCAGCGCGGCATCGCCCTCGAAGAACTCGAAGGCCTCGTCGACGCGCATCGCCAGCACGTCGGCGATGGATTTGCCGCGGATTGTCACCTCGAGCGTCTTGTCGTTGTAGCGGGCGCCTTTGCAGGTCGGGCAGGGCGCGTAGACGCTGGGCAGGAACAAGAGCTCGACACAGACGAAGCCCTCGCCCTCGCAAGTCGCACATCGGCCTTTCGCGACATTGAACGAGAAGCGTCCCGCGTCGTAGCGGCGGGACTTTGCCTGCGGCGTTGCCGCGAACATCCGCCGCACATGGTCGAACAGGCCGGTATAGGTCGCAAGGTTGGACCGCGGCGTGCGGCCGATCGGCTTCTGGTCCACCACGACGAGGCGGCCGATCCGGTCGAGGCCGGCAACAATCTTGCCGCCCAAGGTCTCGACCCTTGCGGCGAGGCTGTCGTCGTCCGCTTCGTCCGCGAGCGTATGGCCGAGATGCCCGGCGACGGCCTCGACGAGGAATTGGCTGATCAGGCTCGATTTGCCGGAGCCCGACACGCCGGTGATGCTGGCGAGGACACCCAGCGGGATATCGACGTCGAGACCGCGAAGATTATTGCGGGCGACGCCCCTGACCTTCAGGTGGCCCTTCGGCTCGCGACGGGTCGTCGGCAGCTTCTTGCGGGGATGCGCGAGATAGTGGGCGGTGCGCGATTGCTCGATCTGACCGAGCTCTGCCGGCGGCCCGCTGTAGAGGATGAGCCCGCCGCCGTCGCCCGCGTCAGGCCCGACATCCACCAGCCAGTCGGCATGCCTGATCACTTCGATCTCGTGCTCGACCACGAAGATCGAATTGCCGGCGTGCTTCAGCCGGTCCAGCGCCCGCAGCAGCGCCTCGGTGTCGGCGGGATGCAGGCCCGCGGACGGCTCGTCGAGCACGTAGACGACGCCGAACAGGTTCGAACGAACCTGCGTCGCAAGGCGCAGCCGTTGCAATTCGCCCGGCGACAGCGTCGGCGTGCTGCGCTCGCAGGCGAGATAGCCAAGGCCGAGGTCGAGCAGAACGGCGAGGCGCGCCGACAGATCCTCGCAGATGCGCCTGGCGACGACGGTCTTTTCCGATCTGTCCGTCGAAGTCTTTGCGAACGGCTTGACCAGCTCCTGCAGCTGCTTGAGCGGCAAATGCGACATCTCGGCGATATTGAGCCCGGCGAACCTGACCTTGAGCGCCTCGGGCTTGAGCCGGGTGCCGTGGCAGGTCGGGCAATCCCGCGTGATCATGAATTGCGCGACACGGCGCTTCATCATCGCGCTCTCGGACTTGGCGTAGGTCTGCATCACGTAGCGCTTCGCGCCGGTGAACGTGCCCTGGTAGCTCGGCTCCTCCTTGCGGCGCAGCGCGCGTTTGACCTCAGCGGCGTCGTAGCCGGCATAAACAGGAACGGTCGGCTGCTCCTCGGTGAACAGGATCCAGTCGCGGTCCTTTTTCGGCAGCTCGCGCCAGGGCTTGTCGACGTCGTAGCCGAGCGTCGTCAGGATGTCCCGGAGGTTCTGCCCTTGCCAGGCACTCGGCCAGGCCGCGACGGCGCGCTCGCGGATCGTCTTGGTGTCGTCGGGCACCATGGACTTCTCGGTAACGTCGAGCATCCTGCCGATGCCGTGGCAGGTCGGGCACGCCCCCTCGGGCGTGTTCGGCGAGAACGCCTCCGCATAGAGCATCGGCTGTCCCCGCGGATAATCGCCGGCGCGGGAATAGAGCATCCTCAGCAGGTTCGAGATGGTGGTGACGCTGCCGACGGATGACCTTGTCGTCGGCGCCCCGCGTTGCTGCTGGAGCGCGACGGCGGGCGGCAGGCCCTCGATGTCGTCGACCTCGGGGACTTGCATCTGGTGGAACAGCCGCCGCGCGTAGGGCGACACCGACTCCAGATAGCGCCGCTGCGCCTCGGCGTAGATCGTTCCAAAGGCAAGCGAGGATTTCCCGGAGCCCGACACGCCCGTGAATACGACGAGCGCGTTGCGGGGAATGCGAACGTCGACGTTCCTTAGATTGTGCTCGCGCGCGCCGCGCACCCGGACGAAGCCGTCGTCCTGCATCAGGCTGTCGGGTCGTCTTGGTCGATCGTCCATCTTGCTTCTCCAGGCCGCGTCGGAATTAACGGCAAGATCGCAGGATGGGTCCTTCGAGGCCAGTGGGCCTCTGCGTTCTGCACAAAGCCAAGGCCCGCCGCGATGACAGTGAAGGGCCTTGCGAGGGATTTGGGTCGCGGCGGCAAGCCGCGCCTCAGACCATGAAATCCCTGGCGTTGAGATCGGCGGCATGGATGCCATCCAGCGTGATGGTGTCGTTGGCCGTCAGCTGGATCACCGCATTGCCGGCGCTGTCATCGCTGATCAGGCTCTTCAGCGCGCCCCAGTCCGCAAAGCCATAGGCCCGCACATCGATCACGTCCTGCTCGAGTATCGTGCTGCCCGCCGCCTTGTTGCCCTGATCGAAATCGTTGATCACGTCCTGGCCCGAGCCTGCCCCGAACACGAACAGATCGTTGCTCGGTCCGCCCCAGAGCTGATCGTTGCCGCCTCCGCCGTTCAGCAGATCCCTGCCGCCGGTGATCGAGCCGCCTACGAACGGGTTGTAGGCTCGTGCATCGCCATAGAGCCAATCGCCGCGATCGCTCCCGTAGAGAATATCATTGCCACCCTGTGCGTTGCCGGACATCTGCGAGCCATCGCCGACGAGCGCGATGGAGGTCGAATTGGGATTGCCGTCGACGGCTGCGATCAGGATGTCGTCCCCGCCACGGGCATTGTCGCTCATGTAGCCGCTATCGCCGAGCAGTGATGCGCCGCCGGACCGCGCATCGTCGCCGGCCGTATAGATGAGGATGTCATTGCCGCCGCGTGCATCGCCGATCATGGACACCAAGGCATCACCTGACATCGATATGTTGCCAGAGGCGCCGGCCTGGACCACGCTGACGATGTCGTTGCCGCCTTGGGAGTTGCCGCTCATGAGCGATCCGGAATCGCCGCTGAACGCACCATACGATCTGTCGCCCATCTCTGCCTTGATGAGGTCATTGCCGCCCTTGGCATCCCCGGTCATGGCGATTTCGGCGTCGCCTGAGAGATAGACGCTCGCATAGATCGCATTCGAGGCCTCGACATGCAGCAAATCGTTGCCGCCGCGGGCTTGGCCGGACATGATCTGCGCGTCGCCGTCAAAGGTCGTATAGGGCAAGCGGCCCTGGATCGTCGCGACGAGAAGGTCATTGCCGCCATGCGATTGGCCTTCCAGGATCGACTCGTCGCCGACAAACAGCAGGCTACTGGGCCCGTCATCGACTGTTGCGATCATGATGTCGTTACCGCCATGGCCGTCGACCGGTAGACCGGGGTCTCCGAACGCGATCACGAGCTCCTGGCTTCCAACGCTGACGATGATCGTGTCGTTTGGCATACGGCGCATCGTGCAACTCCCAATTTCTTGTCCGGCGCGGACGGAGGCGAAGCGACATGCCTGCGCACCGCGCTGCGGCCCTGCCGCGTCACACATCATCTTTGGTTTGATGGCGGAGATTGGCCCGCGATGGAGCTTGATTGCGGCCGCGGAACCGCCGGAGCGGGCGCGTCGTTAAGCTGTCATGAAACGCACAAGCGAAGGGGTATTTACGGCGATCGATCCGCAGATCGTGCCGCAGAAAGCAGTGCCGTAGGGTGGGCAAAGGCGCAAAGCGCCGTGCCCACCATCTCGTTCCGTATCAAGGGGATCGTGGGCACGCTTCGCTTTGCCCACCCTACGAGAGCGCTGCAAGCCTGCAGGATGCAGCGCTCTCGGCTCAGCCCGGCCCGGCGCCCTGCGTTGCCGTGAACACCGCGTAGAGCGACTGGCTCGCGGCCATGAACAGGCGGTTGCGCTTGGGGCCGCCGAAGGTGATGTTGCCGCAGACCTCCGGCAGGCGGATGCGGCCGAGCAGCTTGCCCTCCGGCGACCACACCGTCACGCCGCTGTAGCCGACGGCGCGGCCGGCATTGCTCGAAGCCCAGACATTGCCGTTGACGTCGCAGCGCACGCCGTCCGGCCCGCACTTCACGCCGTCGATCACGCAATCGCTGAACTTCTTGGGGTTGGAGAGCTTGTTGTCGCCGCCGACGTCGAACACGAAGATCTCGCCCTTGCCGCCCGGGCCGGTGTCGCCCGGCCCTTTGCCGGTCGAGGCGACGTAGAGCTTCTTGTAATCCGGCGAGAAGCACAGTCCGTTCGGATCGGGGACCTGCTCCTCGGTAACGACGAGGTCGATGCGGCCGGAAGGGTCGATGCGATAGCAATTGGTCGGCAGCTCGCGCTTGCCCGGCTGGAAACCGGCCGGCTGTCCGATCCGCGGATTGAGCTTGCCGCCCGCATTGCTCGGGCCGCTCGCGGCATCCGGCTCGCCTTCGTAGAGCTGGCCGCCATAGGGCGGATCGGTAAACCAGTAGCTGCCGTCGGGATGCGCGGCGATGTCGTTCGGCGAGTTCAGCTTCTTGCCTTGATAGGAGTCCGCGAGCACGGTGGCGGTGCCGTCATGCTCGTAGCGCGTCACCCGGCGGGTCAAATGCTCGCAGGAGAGCTGGCGGCCCTGGAAGTCGAAGGAGTTGCCGTTGGAATTGTTGGACGGCGTGCGAAACACGCTGACGCGGCCGTCATCCTCGCTCCAGCGCATCTGCCGGTTGTTGGGAATGTCGCTCCACAACAGATACCTTCCTTGCGCGCTCCACGCCGGGCCCTCGGCCCACAGCAGGCCGGTGTACAGGCGCTTGATCGCGGTGTTGGGCTGGGCGAGATCGTTGAAGGAGGGATCGACCGCGATGATGTCGGGGTCCCAGAAATAAGTGGTCGGCGCGCCGTGGGGGCCGAAATCGCGCGGCGGGGTGGTGATGGTGGTCGGCGGTGCGGCGGGTCCGGTCTGGGCCAGAGCGGGGCCGGCGACGGTGGCCGCGGCGCCAAGCGCAAGCCCCCGGACAAGCGTTCGTCGTGAAAGCGCAGCATCCTGGTCACGCTGCTCGTGGTCACGAGCCGTGTGGTCACGAGCCTCTTGGCGTGTCATCGCGTCCTCCCAATGATATTCGCTGACCGGTTGATCCGGCCAAGCAACCGGAGGTTAATGCGGTCCAGCGCCGGTTGCGAGGGTGGAATCGGATTCGCGCAGGCCGCAATCCCGTCATATTCGAATGCACTTCGCGTCCGCCTTGTGCCGTTTGCAAGGCGCGAAAATGTTCCGCGGATCGAAGCAAAAATTTGCTTGCGGCAAAGCGCGGCAGGCCGCCCGTTCGGCGCAGTTCAAGCCTTGATTTCGCGCTGATTGCCACGCAGAACCCGTCCGGGGGCATGGACGGAGTTGATTGTGGCTGGCGTCATCGTATTGATCGTGTTGCTGGGAATCGCGTTCGCGGCCGGCTATTTCACGCGTGACTACATCTCCAGCAAGCGACGCGCCGAAGCACGCCGCTGGCGCGAATACACCGAGCCGGATTGGCTTCCCGCCAACGCGCCCGCCAACACCAACGAGATCGCGAGCGCCATCACGGCGGTCCCCGTGGTCAACGGCGAACTCGGCCAGATGCTCGACCGCTGGGAAAGCAGAGCCCGCGCCCGCCGCGCGGGATAGGGCGAAGTTCGTAGCCCGGATGAAGCGACTTGTCCGCCATAGCTCGAAGAGCGACGGCGGAAGCGCAATCCGGGGCCGCTCGCCCGGCATCTCGCACCGTCCCGGATTACGCTGGCGCTCCATCCGGGCTACGGCGCCGAGAGCCTGTGTCGCCCTCTGTCAATCCATGCGGACAAAAATATTCCACTTTACCGAAATTCGGTTTCGGCGTATGCGTTGTCCATCCCGGCTCACCCAAGAGGGGCGATCATGTGTCGTCACGCATCGCGAGCCGGGCTTGCGGTGGACGCGGCAGCGTCGGCACGAGAGGCGCGGGCAGGGCGGGTAGTCCCTGTGAGCCCGAGGCTTCGTGCGGACGACGGCGCTGCTAGGCTTCGTCTCGTCTGTAAGTTTCCGGCTTCGTCGACAGGGCTGGAAAAACTGCGGCGAAATGGCGGGCCGTGCGTACGGCAAAACCGTGTGGTCCTGGCCGTCGTTGCCACGGTCAAGCCTTTCGCGGGGATGCGAGCGAGCCCAACCGGGCAGACTGCATCATCCAAATTCGCGGGGCGAGGGAGGGCCAGAAGGAATGGTCGGCTCCCGGGAGATCACGGCATAAGCCGTCCAGCCATCGCGCAGGGAAGGCCGAGTGATCGGCACCACCTGTATGCTGCTGTGCGGTTCTTTCTGCGTGTGCTTTTCGCGCAGCGGACCGCGGGTGCGAGCCGGCACCCGGCCTTCCCTGCGCCCTCTTGGATGAGAGGGTGGAGTGATCAAGCAAAGCTCGGGCGAAATGCGCCGCGAGGCCGCGATGCCGCGTCTGCAACTTGAGCTACGTGCCACAAACCAGATCTCGTAGGGTGGGCAAAGCGCAGCGTGCCCACGCCTTGTTGAATATGGACGGAGATCGTGGGCACGGCGCTATGCGCCTTTGCCCACCCTACGGCACTGCTGCTGGGATCTGCATTGGAGCATCGCAATGACGGTGTGAGGAAAGCATGCGCCACGCTGCGCTCTCGTGCCCCGGACGCCGCGCAGCGTCCCCGGCGATGCGAAGCATCCTCCCGTTCGATGGTGCGCTGCAGAGCCGGACCGGATCATGCCCTGTCGGCCCTGGGTCCCCGCTCTGCGCAGCAACGCAAGTGCGTTACAACGCGTCCGGGACACGAGATCGGCGCAACCAGGGCAGGCTACCTGACCATCTTTTGGCGTTGCAGTTGCTGCTATTTCTCGTCTAGAAACGGGTCACTGAGCCTCCCGGCAACCAACCGTCAATGGTTTTGACCGAGGATTTGGGGCTCAAAAGGGTCTGGCAATGCTGATTCGCGGCCAAATCGATGGGATTTCGGAGGAGGTGGCTCTGGCCGCCGCCACGATCCCGGCCGCGCTGCTGCCCACCCTCCTTATTGGCGGCCTCCTTCTTACTTGCCCCTGAGGGCCGGCTGGGCGCGACGCGCCTGGGCGCTCAGGGGTTGGTCGAGATCACCGGACACCTCAAGCGCCCAGCAGACTGACGGCGCAAAAGCTCAAAAGGAAATTTGCAATGGCCACCGCGAACAAGTCCGACAAGGACCGCGTCATCATTTTCGACACCACCTTGCGCGACGGCGAGCAGTGCCCCGGCGCCACCATGACCTTCGAGGAGAAGCTCGAGGTCGCCGAGCTGCTGGACGATATGGGCGTCGACGTCATCGAAGCCGGCTTCCCGATTACCTCGCAAGGTGACTTCGAAGCTGTGAGCGAGATCGCCCGCCGCTCCAAGAATGCCGTCATCGCCGGCCTGTCCCGCGCCCACCCGGCCGACATCGACCGCTGCGCCGAGGCGGTGAAGTTCGCCAAGCGCGGCCGCGTCCACACCGTGATCGCGACCTCGCCGCTGCACATGCGGGTGAAGTTGAACAAGACGCCGGAAGAAGTGCTCGAGACCTCGGTCGCGATGGTCGCCCGCGCCCGCAACCAGATCGACGACGTCGAATGGTCGGCCGAGGACGGCACCCGCAGCGAGATGGATTTCCTGTGCCGGATCGTCGAGGCCGTGATCAAGGCCGGCGCCACCACGGTGAACATTCCCGATACCGTCGGCTACACGGTGCCGGAGGAATACACCCACTTCATGAAGACGCTGATCGAGCGCGTGCCGAATTCGGACAAGGCCGTGTTCTCCGTGCACTGCCATAACGACCTCGGCATGGCCGTGGCGAACTCGCTGGCCGGCATCGTCGGCGGCGCGCGCCAGGTCGAGTGCACCGTCAACGGGATCGGCGAGCGCGCCGGCAACGCGGCGCTCGAAGAGATCGTGATGGCGATCAATGTCCGCAACGACAAATTCCCGTACTGGAACAAGATCGACACCACCCAGCTCACCCGCGCCTCCAAGGTGGTGTCGGCAGCGACCTCGTTCCCGGTGCAGTATAATAAGGCGATCGTCGGCCGGAATGCGTTCGCGCATGAGAGCGGCATCCACCAGGACGGCGTGCTGAAGGACGCCTCGACCTACGAGATCATGCGGCCCGAAATGGTCGGCCTGAAGCAGTCCTCGCTGGTGCTGGGCAAGCACTCCGGACGCCATGCCTTCGTGCACAAGCTGGAGGAGATGGGCTACAAGCTCGGTCCGAACCAGCTGGAAGATGCGTTCACGCGGATGAAGGCGCTGGCCGACCGCAAGAAGGACATCTACGACGAGGACATCGAGGCGCTGGTCGACGAGGAGATGGCGGCCTCGCACGACCGCATCAAGTTGACCTCGCTGACCGTGATCGCCGGCACCCATGGCCCGCAGCGCGCGACCATGAAGCTGGACGTCGACGGCCAGATCAAGATCGAGGAGGCCGAGGGCAACGGTCCGGTGGACGCGGTGTTCAACTGCATCAAGCGCCTGGTCCCGCACGAGGCCAAGCTCGAGCTCTATCAGGTCCACGCCGTCACCGAAGGCACCGACGCGCAAGCCGAAGTGTCGGTGCGGTTGTCGCAGGAGGGACGCGCGATGACCGCGCGCGCGGCGGATCCGGACACGCTGGTGGCCTCGGCCAAGGCCTATCTCGGCGCGCTCAACAAGATCGTCATGAAGCGCCAGCGCGACAATGTGACGACGGCGGCTGCGAGCTGACACCGCTTGCCTTCGCCTCTCCCGCTTGCGGGAGAGGCCGACACGCTCCGGGCGATGCGAAGCATCGTCCCGTGCGTGGCGGGTGAGGGTTCTCTCGGCACAGGGGCTGTCCCGTTGCGAAGGCACCCTCTCCCAACCCTCTCCCGCAAGCGGGCGAGGGGCGCAGCGGCGTGTGCAGGATTCACCATGAATACCTGCCCTGCTAAGGGCCAATAGCGGCTGCGTCTCCCAGCCGCTATTGATGCTGTCGGCATAAGGATTGGCCGCCCGCGCGCCGGGCTGCCTAGATAATAACAGGGAGAGATTATGCGCACCTTCGCGATCGCCGCGTCCATCGCGGCACTGGCACTCGGACTTGCCGGGCCGGCATCGGCGCAATCGCCGATCATCATCAAGTTCAGCCACGTCGTCGCCACCGACACGCCGAAGGGCAAGGGGGCGGAGAAGTTCAAGGAGCTCGCCGAGAAGTACACCGGCGGCAAGGTCAAGGTCGAGGTCTATCCGAACTCGACGCTGTACAAGGACAAGGAAGAGCTCGAGGCGCTGCAGCTCGGCAGCGTGCAGATGCTGGCGCCGTCCAACTCCAAGTTCGGACCGCTCGGCATTCGCGAGTTCGAGGTGTTCGATCTGCCCTACATCCTGCCCGACCTGAAGACGCTGCGGAAGGTGACGGAAGGCCCGCTCGGCACGCGGCTGCTCAAGCTGCTGGATGCCAAGGGCATCACCGGCCTTGCCTATTGGGACAACGGCTTCAAGCAGATGAGCGCCAACAAGAAGCTGATCACGCCCGCCGACTATCAGGGCGTCAAGTTCCGCATCCAGTCCTCGCGCGTGCTGCAGGCCCAGTTCAAGGCGCTCAGCTCGCTGCCGCAGGTGATGGCGTTCTCGGAAGTCTACCAGGCGCTCCAGACCGGCGTGGTCGACGGCCAGGAGAACACCTGGTCGAACATCTATACCCAGAAGATGCACGAGGTGCAGAAGTACATCACCGAGACCAATCACGGCTACATCGGCTACGTCGTGATCGTGAACAAGAAGTTCTGGGACGATCTGCCGGCCGACATCCGTGACCCGCTCACCAAGGCGATGAAGGAAGCGACCGACTTCAGCAACGCGCAGTCGCAGAAGGAAAACGACGACGCGCTGGCCGAGATCAAGAAGAGCGGCAAGAGCGAGATCATCAAGCTCACGGCCGAGCAGGACGAGGCGATGCGCAAGGCGATGGAGCCGGTCTACAAGGACGCCGCCGGCCGCGTCGGCCAGCCGCTGATCGACGAATTCCTTAAAGAGGCCAAGAGCACCACGAACTGAGCACGACGAACCGATCGTTTCGAACGATGAACGAAGGCTTCCGTGCAGCCTGCACGGAAGCCTTTTTGTTGCGAATGATTTCCGATTGCGGCTGGAGGTAAAATCGGGCGTTACAATCCTGGCAAGGGCCCGCTTCCTGTCCAAGTTGTAAGTTGCGTGTCAGCGGCGTCGCGCCCATCTTCATGGACATCCTTCCAGAGGAGGTCCGGATGAAGAAGTTCACCATCGCCGCCATCGCCGTGCTCAGCATCGCCGGCTCGGGCGCGGTCTATGCGCAATATCATCGCCCGTGGATGGAGCACATCCGCCACATCCGCATGAACCCGGAAGACCGCGCCGCTTTTGTCGACGCGCGGATCGCCGCCGTCCATGCCGGCTTGAGGCTCAACGCCGACCAGGAGAAGCTGTGGCCGCCGGTCGAGGCTGCCGTGCGCGAATTCGCCAAGCTGCGCATCGACCGCGCCAATGCGCGGATGAATGCCGGCCCCGGCGATGCCGGCAAGGACGCCGACAGGCCGGAGGATCCGGTCGCCCGCCTGCGCCAGCGCGCCGAGGACATGGGCGCGACCTCGGCGGCCCTGAAGAAGATCGCCGATGCCGCAGACCCCCTCTACAAGACCCTGGACGAGGGCCAGAAGCGGCGCCTCGCCGTGCTGACCCGCCACCGCGGCCCCTTCGGCGGCGGCGAAGACGGCCCGCACCGCCACTTCATGGAACGCGGCATGGACCGCATGATGGAGCGCGGCATGGAGCACTTCCATCGTGACCGTTTCGACCGCGACGGCGGCCCCGACCGGGATCGCGAGGGCCGGCTCTGAACGGGGCGGGATTCTGCGACGATTAACCCTGGAGAAGCCGCTGGAATCCAGCGGCTTTTCGCTTCCTGGGGACTGTGGAAAAACCTTCATTGCATCGCTTGCCAGACCCGGATCGCTTTGCTAAACGACCGACCTCGCAAGGCACTAACCGCCTTTCGGGCGCATAGCTCAGTTGGTAGAGCAGCTGACTCTTAATCAGCGGGTCCCAGGTTCGAGCCCTGGTGCGCCCACCATCCTTAAGAGATTGGCCCGCAAGGGCTTTTTTAGATTCTTCGACAGAACAAAGCGCGTCTCGTGCGACGTTCTTTGTGTGGGGTGGACACAGCGTGCACGCACGATCTGGCCGGCTTAACCTCTTCCGCGTCAGCCGCGCTTTCGCTCAGAGGGTGGCTTAAACTCCACGACCTCGTGCGGGTTGCTCGGATCAGGTGGCTCACTTTTCTTCACGATTAGCTCGAGCTCGAGAGCCTCGAAGGCGAGCTCATCCGCCAAGCGCCTAAACAGCTCACGCTTTTCCATGTCCGTGGCCTGCTGACTCATCAGCGTAAACTCTCTGGCGTCAGCGCGGACCTTTTCCAAACGTCGTCGGAAGTCCTTCATGTGTGCCGGCTTAGCTTTTTAAACTTTATCGGCCCGAACAATCAGTTTGCTTGTTCGGATCCACCGGGAGTCAACTGCCGAAACTCGATATTGGTTCTAGGCGGACCGCCAAATTCGCCGCTCATCGTGCTGCGATATTTAGGCCATGCTCTATGACCATGCCCCTGTTCAGGGGTTGCGGGCTGGAGGACGCCGCTGGCTGATGAGCCATCCCTGTCCGGCTCTCGCCGGACGATGCATAGAACTAGCATACCTGAAGGGGCATGAATGTTCGAAAGCGCACAGACGCGAGTGTTGCGCCCGACTAGGCTGCGAGCGATCCTGCAGGCTCGCGAAGCGCTCAGGGCCCAACGGCCTCGGGGGATGCCAAATTGTGCCGGCTGCGCTGAAGCGGCTCCGTCCGCGAACGCAGTGTTGCCGGCTGCGTGCCGGGTATGAGGCAGGATTAAGCTCGACAGATTTTAGATCAACGATGGTCGTCTCGTGCGTACTTTCCTTCTCATTGTGGGAATATGGCTACTGGCGAACGTTCTGTTCGTTGTCGCTGTCCTGCCCTCGCGCAGACCGGCACCTACTCGACGAGCGGGAACTCCATCTCCGGTGACGATCAACACGACGGCCGGTCGCTCGGACGATCACGACCTACCACTCCTGCAGCGCGGGATGACGCCGGTTTCAATCAGAGTTCTTTTCCTCGTCCTCCTCCTTCCAATCCTTCGAGCGTGGAATGCGGTTAGGCGGCACTTCAGAGGGCACCACGACTAGACGTGGGCCATCGCGCGCTTGAGATTCTCGTCGATGTCTTCACTGCGCCGCGGGGCCCCCGAGCGATTCAGCGAGAACCATCAGCCAGATCGCAAGTGCGCTCGCTACGGCCATGCCTCCAAGCATGGTTATGACCCGCGTTGAAACGATGATGTGAAAAGCTCAGAGCCCCAGGGTGCGCCGGCATTCCCATCCCGAAATGCCGCAATCGGCGCTCAATTTGTCTGCCGCTTTTGAGCTGAAGCCTGATCGATCAGAAAATCGTCCAGAGCTCGGCCGCTTCGAAGCTGCGGACGCAGCCATCGCGGCTGCCTGCCGCGACCCGACCATGTCTCCGCTGGGTTCTTCGGATTGCGATATTTGGGACGAACGGGCGGGTATGCACGGCGGCGCTTACGATTGAGCCGCGTGACCTCGTTGGCCAGTGCAATCCTGTGGAGCCTTTCCTCCAAATGCGCTTTTTGCACCAACATTTTCTGAGTGAGTTTGGCGGCGACCTCTTGATGAATTATCCAGAGCTCGTCAACGGAGAGCGAATTAAAATGCGCGGTGTTCATGGCTCCATCCGAATCTTGGGCAGAAGGCCCAGGCAGACAAGTCGGGAATCCGGGAGCAGACAAGCCGTCAGTTAAATATTGATCGTGAAATCCACATTTAAATCGAGAGGTGGCAGGGAGAAAGGCGCGACAGTGGTAATATCGTGGCGCAGTATTTAATTCGCCGCGAGGGGTAGCCACGTCTCGTGACATCCACAAACTCATCCCTCGGCGAGTTGCGCTTTCGTGATCGACGAGCGCAACGTTGGCGATCGAGCGGGCGGCCGCGGCGCGGATCGTGGGCAGGAGCGAGGCCCGGCGGAATTCAGATGGATCGATCTATCGATCGCGCCGCCTCGTGTGCACCCCTGGAGTGCCGGGCCGGCATATTAAATTAGGTGGCCAAGAGAATAATTAATTCATCGCGCCGCCCGATTTAAGCCGCATCGGGGCCGTTGTCGCCGCTGAGGCTCAAGCGGGGGTGGGGCGCACCCGGGAGTTTTCGATGTCCGGTCAATTGCGATTGTACTTAGCCAGTTTGGTCCTTGTCGGGGGTTTTTCGGCGGCGCCCGCGTCTTCCAATCCTGTTGCCGACTTCTTCAATACTGCTACGTCCCAACCCACGGTAACCCCTCCGCCGCAAGCCGAATGCGTGCCGCGTCCCGGTAGCTCGACCAGTGGCGGACAGCATTGGGTCTACCGAACGGACGGTCGCCGCAAATGCTGGTTCCTGGCCGAGGGCATCGCGAGGGTGAAGAAGCCCATTCGGGCTCGCGCGGCCAAAGACCATAGCGCCAGTCTGGACGAAAACCGGACCACGCAGACCAGGCGGAGCGCGGTCGTTGATGCGCGCGCGGAGTTGCTGCGCTCCGCACCGCCCGAGCGATCTCAGACGCCTGTACCCGAAATGCAGGTAGCAGATGCCGCCCCCGATCCTGGCACGAGCCCCACCCTGATGTCGGCGGCCCCCATCGTAGATCTTCCCAGCAACCAGCTCACGCCCGAACACTCCGTGCCGGGCCAAGTCGACGCTGGGCAGCTTCTCGCCGCCGCGCCCGCCGACCCACCTCAAGATATGCCGCTGGGCGCGCGCACTGCAGAGGCGCACGGCGAAGCGCGCAGCTGGACGGCCTGGTTCGGTGTGCTGCTGATGACGCTTGGTGGTCTCTCGCTTTTAAGCTCGAACCGCACGCTTCGGCACGCAGTGAGATTACGCCACTGAGGTAGTACAAGGTACTGCCGGCCGCGCGACCGAGGGATTGAACGAGCAGGTATAGCCGAACTGCCACACGTACCAAGGTTCCGTGTGTCGTCACTTAGTTTTACACTGTCCTAGACGGACATTCGAGTATGATGACGGTCGCCTTTTGGATCGGACTGCATCATGCGGTACAAGGTGTTCGTGGTGGACGGCAGCCGGCAAGTAATCTGCACAGCAAAGCTCGACTGCATTGACGAGCAGGCGGCGAGACGCCGAGCCGAGCAAATGCATGACGAGCACGACGTTGAGCTTTGGGAAGGCGATCGACTCGTTGCTGTGTTCCGAAGCGCAACGTCGAATGAACGTCGGAGCTAACGCGCGATCCTGAATAGGTGGCCGGTCTCGCCGCCGAGTTAGTTAAAGCGTTGGCTGGTTGGCGACATGTCGCAGCGACGTCATAGCCGAGGCTCGCTACTGCCGGGATGAAGGCGCCCAGTCTCTTTCAAGATAGTGGCAGATGCCAGGAACCCGGGCAATCCGTGCATCGATTCGCGCGAGTGAGCCAACGCGGGTCAACCTTCGGACCCGGCGGGGGTCTCTAACCGGCTCTTGCTCTGCCGCTCGCTTTGATACGCCGTCTTCTGCCGATTGTTTTTGCTTCTACATGTCGGAGCTTACTTCGAAGCTTCTCCACCTCTCTAAGCTCCGCCAGAAGCGCCTGATGCCGTTCGCTCAGAACAGCACTCGAAAAAAATCGACGCGTACTCGACATCACATGCCTCAGAAAATGACTTGAAGTAAGAAGTCGACGAAAAGCGAAAGACACAAAGAACGCTCGACCGAAGCTCAATGAGCTAAAGCCGCAGCCGCCAGATGCTCCCAGTACTCTGCCTCTGCAAGCAGTTTCCAGCTTCTCTCAGGTTGGAGTGCGGCAGTCTGTCGGCAAAGCAACGCCATTGCGCGAAAGCGGCGGGCAGCTTCCATTCCAACCTCCCATGTTTTCTTTTCCCCAACATATTTTTCAATTTTGCGATGGAGTCATCATGATTATATACGATAATCAAATATATCATTTAATGGCAGGTCGATTTGACCGACTTCCCGAGTCAAGCGGGAACTGGTTTCGGTTTAAGCTTCACATGGATTTCGAATGCGCCTTGCCGCGCCCTTTTGCGCGTTAAAGCGAACGAGAAAGCGTGCGCGGGGCAGCACCAGGTGATGCGAAGCTTCGTGCGCGAGCATCGCAATGTCAGAAATCCCAACCGAGGGCTCTTCACGCCGCACCCAGGGCACGTGCGCCGGCTACCGAGCCATGACCCGGTCATTGGATGCGTCAGCGGTCTGGCGACGCGCCTCGCTCTTAACGCACAATGCCGCCAACGGCTCGGTGAATGGCCTTACGTTCTGAACAACGGGGCCGCCCAGTACCTCGCTGCGGACCAGGCGATCACCGAGAGCTTCCCGGTGACGATCAATGGCGGCCACGGCCCGACAGATAGCCAGACGGTGACTGTCACGATCACACACAAACGATGCGGCCACGGTCTCTTCCGAGGCGAAGTCCGTCACCGAGGGCAATGCCGCGGCGGCGCTCAATACCACCGGGCAGCTCAGCATCACTGACCCGGATGCGGGCGAAGCCCATGTCGTGGCGCAGAGCAATGCGCACGGCAGCTACGGCGACTTCAGCATCGACGCCACTGACAGGTTGCTGCAGCGCGATAGCTGTTGCCGTCACATTATTCTCGAAGCTCAGAATAACAAAATTATACCCTTGGTCACCCGTACTATTCCGGTGAATCTTTGCCGACCCTTGGCCGGCGCCCTCCGCGGGGTTCGATTGCGGAGTCTGCCATCATCTTCATATTTCGACGTTTTTGCCGGTTTATGGATTCTCACGGTGGCTTGTTTCGCGCGCGATTAACTCAGAAAGGTCATTAATATATTAAATGTTGACGATAATAAACATTTAATGGATAGTTTTATCGCTGGCGGGGCCGGACATAAATCCGCGGCCGCTGGAAGTTGCCGAGGTGTCTGCAAATTCATCTTGAAAGAAGGGATTCTTCCTATGTTGCATCATTTCATCGAGACCAAGGAAGCGTTGAAGCGTCTGCGGACGGACCAGGACGGCGTGGTGTCATTCGAGTACATCATCGTCGCGGTTTGCATCGTTGGCGCAGTGGGTGCCGTGTTCGGCGGTGGAGCCGGCGGGCAGATTGGGGCGGCGCTGACCACCGGGATCACCGCAATCACCACCGCTTTCGCTACCGCGATCGCTGGCTGATACAGCCATTTTGGCGCCAGAGGGGGGCAATCCAGCTGCCCCCCTCCCGCAGGAGTGCTCCCGCCAGTTTGCCTTCCACTTTTTTGAAACGTGCATTTCATGAGTTGGATTGCTCCCACAGCCTCGATCCTGGAAATCCTTTTGTTGCTCTATGTCGCAACGATGGACGTTGCGACCCGCTTGATCCGAAACGAATTTTGTCTTGCGCTGGCGCTCCTCGGGATCGCCGGTCAATTGCCCAGCCCGATTCAAGTCGCTGTGTCGCTGATCGCAGCCGCGATCCTGTTTCTGCTGCTTTTTGTCCTATACGCGCGCGGAGGAATTGGTGGCGGCGATGTCAAGCTGCTGGTTGCCCTGGCGGTTGGTCTTCCGCCGAGCGGCGTGATGCAGTTGCTGACCGTCACCGTGCTGGCCGGCGGCGTTCTTGCCTTGGTGCATCTGATGATGCGTCACCTGCCATATCCCAGGTTGGCACCCGCCGGATCGTCGCTTGCGCGCCGGATCTACGCGATCGAGCGTTGGCGCCATTTGCGACACGCCCCGCTGCCTTACGGAGCCGCTATCGCCTGCGGCGGTATCTGGACCATTTTGAGCAAAGGATCATGAAATGTCATCCGCGCTGCGTCTGTCGATCATCGTGGTGCTTTTGCTTGCAACCACAGCGTTCGGATTGATCGCCTATAGCATGAATCTGCCGAAGGCGCAGACTCCGGTCCCAGTACAGGTGACAGCGGCGCCCCTCGCGCCGGCGGCGCCAGCGACCGCCGGGTACTTTGTCGCGGCACGACCATTGCCGAGGGGGACGTTGGCCCGCGAAGAGGATTTCGCCGTCCGCTCGGTGCCACCGGAGCGCGTTCCCCAAGGGGCTATCCTTGAAAACCCCGAGTCCAAGGCCGGACTTCCCGGTTCACTCATCCGCAACTTCGTCGAAGCGGGCAGTCCCGTTACGTTGCAGGACATCCTGCGTCCGCGGGATCGAGGTTTCCTCGCCAGTGTCCTGGCGCCAGACAGCCGTGCCATCAGCATCAAGGTTGACGAGGAGGCCGGTGTCTCGGGCCTCATCAGGCCAGGCGATCACGTCGACGTCGTGTTGACCCAGGTCTTCGAGAAAGTCGATACCGCGCGCCGCGCCCTCAGCGAAACCGTTCTGCGTAATGTTCGAGTCATCGCGATTGATCAGGAGATCGTGCAGGGCGCGCGACCCATCAGCGGGATGGCAGGTAAGCAAACCCAGACCGTGTCACTGGAGCTTACGCAGGTGCAGGTCAAGAAAGTCACTGTCGCAAAGCAGCTCGGGACGCTTTCCTTGGCCGTGCGCGCAGCAGTCGATCAGTGGGACAAGGCAGACACCGGCGCGATGTCGAGCTGTGATGTGTCGCCTGAACTTGCCCGCCAGTATGCAATTTCCGCACAGAGAACGGCAGTGGTCGTTCATTCAGGCGGCGAGGTCAAGCAATACACGGTCAGGAAGCAAGAGGAAGACGCTCTCGTCAGCTGCGACGGTGCATCGGAAGCTGTACGCCCGACTGCGACGGCGGCGGGTTACGATAACAGGTTGTCGGAGAAACGGTGATGAACATTGCCATAGCCACCCCGCCTGAAGAATCGACGTCGATCGTTACGCGTAACCGCATCATCGGCTTCGTAAATGACGAACTCAGCGCCGCGGCGTTGCGCAAGGGGCTCGAGGGCGCCAATCTATCGATCAGGCGCGGCACGATCCGCAATGCCATACGGATGCTCGAAACCGACACGGATCTGTTCGCGCTGGTGGTAGACATCAGTGGCATCGATGATCCCTTTACTGAACTGGAAAGACTGGCCGGCGTCTGTCCGCCCGATGTCCGCGTAGCCGTGATTGGCGACAACCGGGAGATCACCTTCTACCGTGAGCTCCTGGAGCTCGGCTTGACCGAGTATCTGCCGCGGCCGCTCACGCGCGATCTGGTGCTGGACAAGCTGCGCCCCAAGCTTCTCGGCGACGTCGCAGCCAACCAGATCGATCGTGGCGGGCACGTGGTCTCGATCTGCGGGGCGCAGGGCGGCGCCGGCGCCACGAGCATCGCGATCAATCTGGCGCTGCAGCTTGCCGAGACAACCAAGGCGAAGGTGGCCCTGCTTGATCTTCATCTGCAGGGCGGCGAAGCCGCCGTGATGCTGGGTGTTCGTCCCGGGCCGGGGCTGCGTATCGCTCTGGAAAATCCGACGCGGGCGGACACACTCTTCCTCGAGCGCGCGGCAATCGAAGTCAACGAAAGGGTTTGCCTGGTCTCGGCCGACGAGGACCTCGATGCGCAGCTCGAAATTACGGAAGCTGGCATACGACACGTGCTGGGTCTGCTGCGTCAACGGTTCAACTACATTGTCGTCGATGTACCCGTCCCGTTTCCGCCGTCGATTTATCCCGTGATTGCGCTTTCCCGTCATGTGATGGTGCTGCTCGAATCCGAGGTGACCGGACTTCGCAATGCCCATGCGCTACGCACCGCCGTGATCAACATCGCGGGCAAGGACCGGGTCTTTACCTTGCTCAACCGGGCCGGTCGTCCCGGGGGCCTTCCGAGGGCGGCGGTTGTCAAGGCCTTGGGTGCAGAGCCCGATATCGTCGTTCCCGATCTCGGCAAGGGCATGACCGAGGCGCTCAATCTCGGAATTCCAGCTCTGAAACACGTCAGAAAATTGCGGCGTCACCTGGCACCGATCGTGCGGGAGATCAGCGGTGTCGCTGCCGAGCGGGTTAGCTGGTGGAGGAGGGTGCTCACAGCACATCTGCGATGAAGAAGTTTGGTAGGCGCGAAGACGACGCACCAGCTCACGTATCTGCATTGGCGGCAGGTCTCCCTGCATCTGCGATAGGCTTGCCTTTGCCGTCGCCCAGCGCGGCTGCATCCGCACCGAGCGTGCCGTCACCTGCGCCAAGGCGCGACGAACCAGCGATCCACCAACCCGTCATCCCGCCTTCGCTGCGTGAGCGGGTGATTGAGCAGATCGAGCCATCGGTGGCCGCAACCGTCTCGCGGGAAGTTCTCCGGCGGCAGATTGAAGAGATCATCCATCACATTGCCAACCAGGAACGGCTGGAGCTGTCGGGCCGCGAGCAGCTGCAGCTCGCGGACGAAATTGCCGACGACATGACAGGTTACGGGCCGCTCCGTCCGCTACTGCTGGACCAATCGATCAGCGATATCATGGTGAACGGTCCAAGCAATATCTACGTGGAGCGAAGCGGCAGGCTGGAACGAGTCGCGGTGCGCTTCCGCGACAATGACCACATCGCCTCCGTCGCTCAGAAGATTGCCGCGCAGGTTGGTCGGCGCGTCGACGAATCCAGTCCGATGGTGGATTGTCGCCTGCTGGACGGCAGCCGGGTCAACATCATCCTCCCGCCGCTGGCGATCCATAGTCCGTGCATTTCCATCCGAAAATTTCCAAGCCGCCGGTTGGACATCGCCGGATTGATTGAGAACGGCTCGATGACCGCGGCCATCGGTCAATTGCTGGAGATCGCCGCCCGCTCGCGGCTCAATGTTCTGGTATCCGGCGGTACCGGATCCGGTAAGACGACGCTCCTGAACGCGATGAGTCAGTTCATCGATCTCACCGAACGTATTGTCACGATCGAGGACGCGGCGGAGTTGCAGCTTCAGCAGCCGCACGTGATCAGCCTGGAGACCCGGCCTCCCAGCCTCGAGGGCACGGGTCAGGTGACACAACGCGATCTGCTGGTGAATGCCCTGCGCATGCGTCCCGACCGGATCGTCGTTGGCGAGGTGCGCAGTGCCGAAGCATTCGACATGCTGCAGGCGATGAACACCGGCCATGATGGTTCGATCTCCACGGTACACGCGAATAGTACCCGGGATGCCCTGACCCGCATCGAAAACATGGTGCAGATGGGACAGGTCAATCTTCCGTCGCGCGCCATTCGAAGTCAGATCGTCGCTGCGCTGGATCTCATTGTGCAGGTCGAACGCATGCGGGACGGACAGCGCCGCATCGTTCAGATCAGCGAGGTGATCGGCCTTGAAGGGGAGGTGATCACCACCAATGACATCGCAGCCTTCGAGTATCAGGAGGAGGATGTGAACGGGCGGATATCGGGCAGCTATAAGTCCAACCTTGCAACTCCGAAGTTCAAGAGCCGTCTCGTCTATTTCGGGCTAGATGGTGCTTGGGCCGAGGCCATGAGGCAAATATGACGCTGGAGTCCGTGATCGTCACTGTTCTGGCGCTCGCGATGTGCGCAGCGGCCGTTTCGTTGTGGCTCGACGCTCGGGAAAGACGCATCAATCGCCGGTTGGCGGTTGCTCTGCCAACGTCGCATCCGGCTAACCTGCCATCCATTCGCCGCTTGGAGAGCGGGTCCCAGGATCAGTTTCTCAATCGGTTGTCCAACTACAATCCCGATATACCTTACACGTTGCATCCGGCCTATGTGCTGCTTGCCGGTGCATTCGGAGCAGCAGCGATCCCTTATGCGAACAGCCAGCTGGGATATTCCATTGTCTACGTGTCCATTGTAGCCGCAATCGCGGCCCTCATTGTGATACGAGGCCTGTTCGGATGGCAGCAGCGTCGCTTCGCTCTTCAGCTTTTTCGACAGCTGCCTGATGCGATCCAGTTGGTGACAAGTACCGTGCGTTCGGGTCTGCCTGTGCACGAGGCATTTCGTGCCCTCGCGCGCGATATGCCGCAGCCAACGGCCGGGCAGTTTGCCATCGTATGCAGCGAAGTGAATTTGGGAAGACCCCCCGAGGAAGCTATCCAAGCTGTCTATCGGCGAACGCAGGTGGCGGAGTATGCGATCTTTGCGGTGACACTTGCCGTGCAGTTGAAGTCCGGTGGCAGCCTGGCCGAGACCTTGCAGAACCTGGGAGACACTGTCAGGCAACGTGTTGCGCTGGCCGCTCGCGCCAAGGCGCTGGCAGGAGAGGTGATCTTTTCCTCACGAGCGCTGACAGTCTCCCCCTTGATTGCAGGTGGGGTCCTGTACGCAGCCAATCCGCAAACGGTTGATCTGTTGTTCACCGATCCGGTTGGAAACAAGCTGCTGGCTTACGCAGTCCTTTCGGTGCTTGTCGGAGCCCTGGTGATAGGCTGGATGGTCAGAAGGGAAACAGAACTATGACCTCTGGTCTCAGTCTGGTGGCCCTCGCAGTCGTGGCTGCAACCGCGTCCTGCATGTTGATTATCCGCGAAATACACATTCGTACATTGGACGCCCGGGTATCAAACGCCGTGATGGGCGTTGCCGGCCGGTCTGCACCCTTCCAGGATTTGACCGGTTGGTTTTCGTCACTCGGCATGCGGTATCGTCGCTTCTACGCTGAGGAAAATCTGGATCAGCTACGAACCATCCTTCAATCGTCAGGTTTCAATCATCATCGAGCCTTGCCGACCTGGATCGGTGTCAAAGCCGTCAGCATGGCGCTATCCCCGATCATCGCCGGGTGTGTCGCTCAGCTTTTCGGGAAGGCACTGCTGGATGTGATGGTCTTCACCCTTATCGGCTTGGCGATCGGGATTCTAGCGCCGCGATTGATACTGGCGGTACTGAAGCGGCGGTTTGATGCCGCCATTCGACTGGGCACGCCGGACATGATCGATTTGCTGGTTGTGTGCAGCGAAGCGGGAATGGGCCTGGAAAGCGGGCTGGCACGCGTCGCGCAAGAAATGCAAGAGACCAATCCCGCTATAGCCCGGGTCATGAGCGGCCTTCTTGATGATCTCCGGATCCTGCCAAGCCGCAGCGACGCATTCGAGAAACTGGGATCTACATCGGATGGGCTTCGCCGATTCGGAATCATGGTCGGCCAAAGCCTGCAATACGGAACGCCGGTGGGGCAGGCTCTGCGGAGTATCGCCGTCGACCTCCGGCGCGAACGTATTACCAAGCTTGAAGAAAGAGCACACAAGTTGGGCGCCAAGCTGACCATTCCGATGGTGTTGTTCCTGCTTCCAGCCATGTTCGTCATTTTGGGTGGAAGTCCCATTCTGCACCTCGTGCGTTCGTTCGCCAGCTTCGGCAAGTAGCCATGAGCACGATCGCCCTTCCGAAAACGTCCTCTTACGACCGGACAATGCAGCTGTTCGGCGGCATGTGGTTCATGTTGCTGGCGCTTGGCGTGGCGATCAAGATCGGATCATCGGCTCATGATCCTTGGCCGTCGCTCCTGTCGAGTGTTTGCCTCGCTGTCTTTTACGTGCTCCTGGCGCTTTTGGTCATCACGCGGCCGCCGGCGAAGGCGCAAGCGAACGGCCGTCTCCCAAGGATAGCGGCGTTCGTCGGCACCTATATGCCCTGGACGATCGCCTTCTTCGGCGAAACCGACAAGGCGTTGCCAAACCTGGCGTCCACCGTGTGCGTGTTGATCGGCATGATCATGATGTTGGTCACCATCCGACATCTTGGCAGGTCGTTCAGTCTGGTGCCACAGGCGCGCAACGTGGTGCAAACGGGTCCGTATCGATGGATCAAGCACCCGCTCTACCTTGCGGAAGAAATCGCCGTGTTGGGTGTGGTGCTGAGAAGCCCGACGCCGCTGACAGCGGTCCTGCTCGTCTTGCATATCGGCGTTCAGGTTTGCCGGATTTATTACGAAGAGGACCTGCTACGTCGCAACTGCCCGGAATATTCTGGTTACGAAGCATCGCGCTGGAGAGTGATCCCTTACGTTTGGTGAGTTCTGTTCCGGTCGACGACCGGAAGGTGAGTATCGGTCGAGGTCAACTCATGAGCCACAAGAGGTCGTTCGTCGTGGATCAGCGCGGCGCCGTCGCATTTGAGACATTGATCGTCTACCCGGTTTTGGTGGCGTTCCTGCTCATGCCGCTCGCCGACCTGGCTGCTGCGGGCTTCCAGTTTATCTCCGCATGGAGCGCATTGCGCTCCTTCGGGCAGTATGTGCAGTACGCTAATCCGCTCGCCCCTGACGGCACGGTGAGCTGGAAGACAGGGCTACAGACGACAGTCGCTGGTCATGCGATCAGCAACCTTCAGGTTTTGTGCGGAGACGCAGGAGCCACCTGTTCGCCAGGCAATCTGGCTTCTCCCAAGTACATTACATTTTCGACAACCATCACTTTGGCTCCAATTGTGTGGAGAGGGGTGCTGTGTCCCACCACGTGTACCTACACGCTGCCTTACTCAGAACGCTTCCAGTAGGTGCTTCCATGCGTAGTCTGCTCCGTTCCCAACGAGGCTCCGTCGCATTCGCAACGGTCATCGCTCTCGTGCCGCTCATCGGAGTAGTCGCACTCGGGGCTGAGGCCGGATCGTGGTACGTCACCCGTCAGCATGCGCAGAACGCCGCCGACTCGGCCGCCTATTCGGGCGCATTGCGGCTTTCATGTATCATGGTGGGTGCGGCCTGCGACACGTACTCAGTGGATTATCGCGGCAAGGAATTCGCGGCACAGAATGGGTTTTGCAACTCAAGTCCCAACGACGCTACCGGCTATCCGGGCAGAACTTGTCCGACAAGCCTACCGACCAGAATCTCGCGGGCCGTGCAGATCGATATCGGCGATTACAATGGGACCACGTTCACAACGCCACCTGCAGGCACCGGCAACGCCGTTCGCGCTAGAGTCAGCCAGCAACAACCGGCGTACTTGGCGGCAGTGCTGGGTTTGACCACCGTCGACATCCCCGCCCAAGCCATTGCAGTGGTTCAGCAGCCGACCAAGGCCTGCGTCCTGGCGCTTGGACCTGACTCAGGCGCACTCAAGCTTGCTGGTAACCTCAGCAACAACGGAACTGGCTGCGCTCTGATGTCGGATACCAGTGTTCAACTTGCCAGCACTCCAACGTTCACCGGCTCGGGATGGGCAGTTTATGGTGTAAATGGCTGCACCCCCTCAAGCAGCTGCAGCAATGTTGGCGTACCGTACAACTATTTCATGACGTACGCTAACAATCCGCTCAGCAAACTGGACACCGCATCGTTCAACAGCAGAACGGGCAATACAAATATGCCATGCACCCTTCAGGCGGATGGCTGGAAGCATTGCGCGCCGAATAGCGCGGGGACTGGAGCTTACGGCAGTTTCACGGTGCAGAACGGCGACAAGTACGTTTTGGACCCGGGAACATATGTCTTCTACAAGGCAAACATAAAGGTCACCGGCGGACAACTGAAAGGCGCGGGCGTAACCCTCGTCTTGCTCGGAGACTCGCAGCTTACCATCAACGGCGGTACGGTTGATCTCTCCGCACCTGCCACTAACACGTTCTCCTCTGATCTAAATGGCGTCCTGATTGATGATCAGGCTCCGAGCAAGACCAGCAACAAGGTCACCATAAACGGTGGCGGTCTGGTGAGCCTGGGCGGGGCTATCTACTTCCCCAACGTCGACGTTAGCTGGGCCGGTACGACTGCCAGTACGAACACGACCTGTTCGCAAGTGATCGCCAAAACGCTCGACATGAGCGGTGGCGGCTACCTCAGCACGGAAGGCTGTGCGCCGGCCACCATCGTATACACCCAGGTTGTCGCTTTGGTGCAATGATGAGAAAGCTCGACAATCGCGGTATGGCGCCGTTTGAATTTATCATGGTGTCCGTGGCGCTTTTCACATTGATGTTCGCCATCTTCGATCTTGGGCGCTATGCCATCACGATGCAATCCTTGCGGACGCTCGCGAGTGCTGGCGCCCGTGCGGTCATGATCAGCTGCTATACGCCTGCGTTGCTTCAAAGCCCGCCGCAGTCGCCGGCCGGCTGCACCGGGGATCCCCTGTCCACCGCTGCCAAGCAGAACGCGGCCCCCTTCCTGTTTTTCGGTGGTCTGACGCCAACGCTGACCGTGGGGGCCAACAGCAACAGCTTGAGCGTTACAGCTTCCCAGGCAAACTTCACGATGCTGATGCCCATATGGGGCGCAGCGCTCAATGCGCCGAGCGCCTCCAACCAAATTCCCTTCTAGCACAAATATGGCAGTACGACTGACATGTTTCGCTCGACAGCTTTTCGTGGACGCGGCGTGCGGACCAAACGCGCGGGGGCGGAATTACTCGGCCAGGCGAATCGCCAAGCTGCCACCGACTGTCCTTCGATCGCAAAGCCACGACGAGAGCGCGCGCCAAGAGCGGTTGTGCTGCGGGATAGTTCCCCACAACCAGTGAGAATGATGCGCGCTGGCAACATCGAAGGGTTTTCTTTCTGCTTGCGGCGGTGCGGTAAGTATCTCGTCTTGCAAGCTGCCTGCATGAGGGAGGATGATCTTGGAAACACGAAGTAACGAATTGTAGTGGGACAGATTGTAAGCTCTGCGACGTGGTGCGCAGAGGGGAAATGTTGAGGACGTCGGGCACGTAGATTTGCGGGGATCTCCGTGGATCGCAGTGGGGGGACTGGGGATGAGTGGCGATCGCGTATCGGGTAACAGGGCCGGGAGGCTTCTCGCCTTCGGCGTGATGGGTCTGGGCGCGGCACTCGCCTCCTCTGGGTTCGCCGACCGCGCGGCGGCTGCAGACCGGCGGGGCTCCTCCGGTGGCGTCATCGTCAGCGAGATGAATGACGTCCAGCGGGTCAAGCTCGTCGTCAACAAGTCACGTACCTTCAAGGTCGACACGGCCTTTGCGACGATCGTGGCGGGTTCGTCTGACATCGTCGACGTGAAGTCGCTGAGCGATCATCTCATCTACGTGCAGGGCAAGCAGACCGGCACCACCAATGTCATCCTGTTCGACAGCTCGATGAAGCAGATCGGGATCCTCGACGTCGAGGTCGTGATCGATACCGGCAATCTACAGCAGAACATCCGGACCAGCACCGGCGGGCAGGGTATCCGCGTGTCGGCTTCCGAGGGCCAGGTGGTGCTCAGCGGGGTCGCCGCCGACGCAGTTACGGCCGAGCGGGCCATGGCGATCGCCACAAGCACGGTCGCGAAAGGGGGCGTCGTCGTTAACGCGATGAGCGTCGCGGCGCCGCAACAGGTGATGCTCGAGGTGCGCTTTCTAGAGGTGAGCCGGGAGGCTGGACGCAACCTGGGCGTCAATCTGTACGCGGCGAATGCCAATGGTACCAACGTCGGCAATACCGGTCTTGGTTCAACCACGGCCGTCGGGCGGGCACCCATCGGTGGCGTCAATAGTCTCACTAGGGTACCCACCACCGGCGGCACCAGTAACCTTAGCGCCAGCAGCACTCCTGTTGGCGCCAATCCTGCTGGCAGCCTTCCGATACTCGGAACACTCGGGACGCTCGCCGGTACTGCGGGAGGCATTGCGCCGGCGCCGTTCGGAAGCTTGTTGACCAGCATTATCAGGACCAGCAGCGGGGGCTCGGTGGACCTGTTGATCTCGGCGCTGGAAACCAAAGGATTGGCACGCCGGCTGGCGGAGCCAAATCTGACCACGCTGTCCGGCGATGCCGCCCGCTTTCTCGCCGGCGGCGAGTTTCCAGTGCCGATACCGACCCAGACGCAGAACGGCTTTCCCACCATCACAATTGACTACAAGAAGTTCGGTGTTGAGCTCGCCTTCGTCCCCACTGTGCTCTCGCGCGGTGTGATCAATCTTCGCGTCGAGCCGTCGGTCAGCGAACTTGATTTCGCCAACGCTGTGACGATCCAGGGGACGACCGTTCCTGCGCTGACCCGCCGCGACGCGCGAACCACGGTTGAGTTGCGCGATGGCCAGAGCTTTGCCATCGCCGGCCTGTTGCAGACCCGCAATCGCCAGGACGTCTCGCAGTTGCCTTGGATCGGCTCGGTGCCGGTGATTGGAAGCCTGTTCAGCAGCAAATCGTATCAGCAGGAAGAAACCGATCTGGTGATCATCGTGACGCCGCGCCTGGTCGCGCCGGCGGCACCCGGTCAGCAACTGGCGTCGCCACTCGACTCCCGCCTGCCGGCCAACGACGTCGATTTCTTCCTCAATGGTCAGATGGAAGTCCGCAAGCGGTACAATGACTACGTCAATTCGGGAGGCGAGGTGAAGGGGCCGTATGGCCACATCATCGCGCCTGAAGTCAGGACCCCCGTCGTCGTCCCGGCCGCGAGTGCCGATCAGACGGTCGTCAAAACTCTAAACTAGAGGACGCGCGAGATGACGATCAGGTATCTGGCTCTGTTTGCGCCCTTCCTCCTCGGGGGATGTTACGGCGTCGCCGGTCATGACGAGGTAGACCGCTACTTTCAGCGTTCCGACAGCATCACGATGACCGCCGGCGATGCCAAGCAGGTCAACGCCGTGACCCATACAATTCATCCATGGCCGCGATATGTCGGTGATCGCCGGATCGCATACGACGCTCGACGTGTGGGCTCGGCCGTGACGCGTTACGGCAACCAGCAACAGCCGGTGGATCAGCTTCCCGACATGGGCGATCCGACGAAACTCATGGGCCAACGGCCTCCGGTCACGCAGAATGTCAACGTAACTGGATTGGGTGCTGGAGCATCGGCGGGAGTATCGGTGCCAGTCGGCGGGGCAGCGGGCAGGTAGCGGCTTCTGGTAAATGAGTTGAGCGACGGGACAGTTGAGTGCGGTGCAGTGCGTCCGCTGGGCCGGGCGGGGGACAAAATTATGCGACGTGCCATTCTACTGCTGACCTGTTGCTGGCTGGCGCCAGGCCTTGCGGCATGTGACTATACCACGAGAGAGGCTGCCATCGTGGCTCCCGTCGAGCCACCGGGTGGGGACCCGGTGCAGGAGCCGACGGACGTCAAGTACTACCCGTCGGACGAGCCTGTGCGGCTGGGCCTGGAGCATTACAATCGCGGTAGTTACGGGCTCTCACAGCGCTATTTCAAGGACGCCGTCGAGAAATCACCCAAGGACGTCACGGCCTGGATTGGTCTCGCAGCGAGCTACGACAAGCTGCGTCGTTTCGACCTGGCCGATCAGGCCTATGCCCAAGCGATCCGGCTGGGAGGCGAAACCGTTCAGATCCTGAATGACCAGGGGTACTCGTACATGCTGCGCGGCAATCTGAGTGCGGCGCGACGGAAGTTCGAGAAGGCCTATTCGCTCGATCCAGGTAATCCGGTCATCGCCAATAACCTCGAGCTCCTCAATGGCAGCCGGCGGTTCATTGAAAGACCACCAAACAACCAGCCTTAAGTGGTCGATCGGCTGCTGCGATCGCGGCCAGTTCTCGTCAGTTTGGCCCAATCACAGCATCAGCGTGACGGCTGCCGCTCCGGATGATGACAACAACGCCATTGCGAACGGTAAATCGCGCGCCGAGCAGTTTCCGCACCTTCTCCGTGATCGGAGAGGGAAAGGGAACGGTTTCTCCCACGACGGGTTCGCCGACCTTTATCGTCTCAGTCGCGGGGCCAGCAACTGGTGCAGGCTTGATATAGTCTCGGATAAGCTGAATCTCTTCACGTGACAGGATGAGCGGAGCCTGGTCAGGTTGGGTCTCCGACGGCGGCTTGGGTGTTCCGCTGCTTGCCTTTTCACGTATCTCATTGGTGCTTGCGATCTGATCGAGCCTGGCTACGCGTAGCTTGAGCGCGATGATGTCACGTTGCAGTGTTGCGATCTCCAATTTGCGCGCGTTGACCTGCATGAAGACGATGATCGCGCAAACGCAGCTCACGATGAAGCCGACACTCAGCAGTGCGATCAGCCAACGCTCGAAGTTTCCCATCGACCCTCCGGTCGTCCGGGGGAGTTGATCGCGCTGGAGATGGCGCCGCCAGATGCGGCGTCCTCGGTCGATCCAATTGGTAGAGCCCGTTACGCCGGTCGCCGCCTGGCCCGACCCAAAATGCGCAGGCGACGAGGTGGCTTCCTCGCGGGCCGGATCGACGAACGACGTCGTGTCGACTTGCTCAAGCTCTGGATTCTCGGGAACGCGATCCGCCGTCGTCAGATGGGCGGCAGGATGGAAGGGATCCATCTGCTTATCGAGCCGGCCCATCTCCGCTCTCCATGCAGCCATCTATCAACTTCAGCAGTTCCGCCGACGCGGCTAGAATAGGGTACCCGAGGATTCGATCAATCGAAACGGAAAAGGCTCTAAGCCGCGGAGCCGCTCGAAGCGGTAGCTTCAAGAGATAGGGTGCCAACTCGATGCCAGGGTTCACCCGCGCGGATGCTCCGACCACGCAGAACTCGGCAACCACCCTCGCATAGTAAGCACAACCATAAGTAGTAGAATGCCCGCTCTCTTGAAAAGCCGGAATGCGGGCGTCGGCCGCCAGAAGAGATTCAAATCCGACGGAGAATCGCACAGGATCAACGTCCACTTGCCGCCAGCGGCGCGACACGGCTATGGGGCAGGGCCACCGAAAATTGCCTAGGTGACCACGTCCGGCAAGTGGATTGGTGGATTGCCAATCCTTGATTGAAGTTGATTGATACCCTAATACCGTTGCTGACAGGCAACACAGGTGCGGACCGGTGCGGACGATCATTGCTGACGATCACGCGATCATGCGGGAAGGTCTGAAGCAGCTCCTGTCGACCGTGGACGATCTTATTGTCAGCGGAGAGGCGGCGGACGCAGAGGCTGTTCATCGGCTTCTGAACGAAAACTCCGCCGATCTTCTCATCCTTGATCTCGGCATGCCGGGTGTGAGCGGCTTTCAATTCATAGCTCACCTGAGAACCGTTTGGCCGGGGCTGCGGGTTCTTGTCCTCACCGCCAATGTCGAGCCGCGTTCCGTTCGAGCAGCTTTTTCCGCGGGCGCGAGCGGCTATTTGACCAAGAGCGGCGATCCGTCCGAACTCGTTGCTGCGATCGATGCCATCAGAAAAGGCAACCTCTATGTTGCGGAGGAGGTTCGCTTTGCAGTGGACCACCATGACGGCCCGAACGAAATCCCGGAGCCGATCGCCGCGATCGTATCTCCGGTTGCGCTGACAAGGCGTGAGCGGCAAATCCTGGCGATGATCCCTCACGGCGCCACCAACCGCGATATCGCCAGCCGTCTCGGCATCAGCCCGCTCACCGCCCGGAAACATCGCGAAAATCTCATGCGGAAGCTTGACCTGCACAATGGCGCTGAGTTGACCGCCTACGCGGTTCGTCTCGGCCTTCCAGCGGGTTAGCGCAACGGCAACTCGCAAACGAAGCCGCCGCACCGGCCGGCGCGCGGAGAGGTCTCGATGCAAGAGGACAAGATACGCGAGGCGCTCGTTGAACTCCTGTATCGCAATTCCTATGGAGTGGTGGCTTCCAACGTCCTCATCTCCCTAGCGGCAGCGTCCGTGCTGAGGAGCGCTGTACCGGCAAGCTGGTTGATCGGATGGCTCGGCGCGGTGTATCTGCTCACCGCCATACGCGTCCTGGCGGCGCGCCGGTTCTTCAAGCGGGTTAGAGAGCCGACCTCAGTGTTGCGATGGGCTTGGCTTGCGGCTGCGTTTTCCTGCGTGTCGGGCCTGCTGTGGGGAATGCTCGGTTGGGTTGGCTTCCGTCCCGAGGAGCCCATTCTTTTTTCATTCACTGCTGTTGTCTTGACCGGTCTGATCTGCGGCACGGTTCCGTCGCTCTCGGCCTTTCCGCCTGCTTTGGTCGGCTCGATCGTCGCAACGATGCTGCCATTCACGGTACGCTCGATCACCAATGGAGGCGATATCTCCGGTGCGTATCTCGCCCTGCTCGCCGGGCTTTTGACCATCAATCTCTATTACTGCCGTACGACGTACCGCATGCTGCATGAGAGCATCAGGTTGCGTTTGGAAAATGTCGAGCTCGTTAGCCACCTCCAGGAAGAACGCGACCGCGCACAAGCCGCGGACCGCGCGAAAACGCGTTTCCTCGCGGCCGCCAGTCATGACCTGCGCCAGCCGATCCATGCCTTGAGTCTTCTGATTGCCACGCTGGCGGCGCTGGGCCACCGCGGCGTTGTCCAGCCCGGCGATGCACGCGATCTGGCAGGCAAGGCAAAATCCATCGTCGGAAATCTCAGCGCCCTTCTGAACGGACTGCTCGACATCTCCCGGCTTGATGCCGGCGTCGTCACTGTTGCGAGGGAGACGGTGAATCTGTCCCAGCTTTTCAACCAGCTCAGCAATGAATTCGCTCCCGAAGCGAAGGATCGCGGCCTGGATTGGCGTGTCGTTGAAAGCCGTCTCCAGGTGGACAGCGATCCCATGATGCTGAAACGGGTCCTGGGCAATCTGCTGTCGAACGCCTTTCGATACACGAGGTCCGGTGGCGTTCTGCTCGGTTGCCGCAGGCGCGGTGCCTCGGTGGAAATCCAGATATGGGATACCGGCCCCGGCATTCCCGCAGATCAGCAAGCGATGATCTTCGAGGAATTCGTGCAGTTGCAGAACCCGGCGAGGGATCGCACCCAAGGCCTTGGCCTTGGCCTCGCCATCGTTCGCCGCACCGCCGCACTGCTGCAACATCCGCTGAAGCTGGTTTCCGTCGTCGATCGCGGTTCGATGTTTTCCGTTACGGTTCCGCAAGCCAGTGCAGTGGCGCCTCCCTTGCCCGATCACAGCGCGCCACCTGCAGATATCACCATCAGCATCATGGTCGTGGAAGACGAGGGGGATGTTCTCGATGTCATGGTGCGGCTGCTCACGCTGCAGGGCCATCGGGTCTATGCCGGCCGGTCTGCAGCCGAGGTGCAACAGATTCATGCGGAGGCAATGGCGACCGGCGATGCGCCGGTCGATCTGATCGTCACCGACTACCGCCTCGGAGGTGGTGCTACTGGCCAGGACGCAATCGAGGCTCTTTGCGACTATATCGGCCGCTCCCTGCCTGCCATCATCGTGACCGGCGATACCTCGCCGGCGCGCATCAAGGAAGCCAGCGCCAGCGGTCATCGTATTCTCCACAAGCCGATCGCCGGCGAGCAATTGAATGAAGCGATTGTTGCCGCCTACGTAGATCGCAAGCAATCAATCAAGAGCGGCTGCTAAAAGCACGCGTAGCTTGCTACCAAAATTGGCGATCAACCGGCCACGGTTGAGGTTGTATCTCCGCGCGGACGCCCACCGCGCCACTACCTGTGGCGACAAAGGTCTTTCGGCTTTCCCTTCCAGCCGGGTACGAAATACGACATCTGCCGTATCGCTCGCGGATTGCCTCAGTGATATCCATGTGGATGTCATTGCCGCCGTCGCTGGGTACGGTGCTATTTCGCCCAGCAGCGATAATCAATTTCGAGTTTAAAGCATGACGCTCGAATATGAGAAGCAGACGATGTGTCATCAATCGCGCGATTTAGCTCCCTCAATATCTATTTTCGACAGCAAGGTGCGAAGCGTCCTCAAAGATATTCTCGTCTCCCTTCACGTATCGCGGCGCCTTGGAGCGAAACGCGTAATCGGAGAGTACCGGCATTTGCTTGCGAAGGACTGTGCTTCGTTGAATTTTCGGACGCGCACAATGCGTAATCTGGACAGGGGAGTTGCCGATAACCCCCGCGCCCGGCGAGCAGCGCCACCTCTCAAGGCGTGGACAATGGCTGTCCTGGTTGGCTTCGGCATTTTGCACGTCGTCGGAGAACGCACGCTGCATCAGGCGCCGAGTATTCGACCGATCGAGCCGGCAACGGCAGCGATCCAAGGCGACTAGATGGATTGGTTGTTTGTCGTTTGAGTGAGCTCGAACGACCCGACGCTGTCCCGCCATCCACGACGACCAGCATCTTCAGGAAGCGGTGTCATGTCCGACATAGCGGTTTATCTTGTGCTAAGCGGGGCGGTGTTTGCAGGCGCGTTCGTGTCTGGCCTTTCCGGGTTTGCGTTCTCGGCGGTCGCTGGCGCCATCCTGCTACACGTGTTTCCGCCTATCGAAGCTGTGCCGTTGATGATGGCCTGCAGCATCACCGTGCAAGCCGCCAATCTGTATGCGCTCCGCAAGAGCATGCAATGGAGAACCAGCCTGGTTTTCATCGCTGGTGGACTATTAGGCGTTCCAATTGCGATCTATCTCCTGCAGAACGTGGATACAGGTATTTTCAGATTGGGATTTGGAGCGCTCGTGTCGCTTTACGCGGCATACGCCCTGATGCGGCCGACGGCTGCCTACTTGCGTCAGATGGAGAGCCAGAGCAGGAACGCTCTGGTGGGGTTTGGCGGCGGCCTGGTCGGCGGGTTGACAGCGATGCCTGGCGCACTTCCTGCGATCTGGTGCGATATTCATGGTCTTCCGAAAACGCAGCAGCGCGGCCTGGTTCAACCCTACATCGGGGTCATGCAACTTTTTGCCCTCGCTCTCATGCTTTCGCACCACAGCCTCTCGTTCAAAGTCTTGATCGACTTTGGCATTTCTCTGCCCGCCTTAGCTGCGGGAACGGCTGCAGGTATCGTCTTGTTCGGTCGAATCAACGAAGCAGCCTTCAAACGTATCATCCTTGGCTTGCTGCTGTTTTCGGGAATTTGCCTTGTGATTTAGCAGGACCTCGTGGGAAGGCATGCGTGCTTCTGCGTGCGCGCCGATCCGGGCCGGCTGCTCATCTGCGCGAGCACGGAATTGAAGTTGTCGCCGACCTGCCGGGTGTGGGCGAAAAGACCGTCAGCCGTCACGTCCACGAAATGTCAGGGCAGTGGCTGGAGTTTCCGCAGCATGGTCGGCGACGGTATCGAGCGGAGGAGCGGTGTCCAGGGGCCTCATCCCCCGAAGCCATAGTAGTCACGCACCACGGTCTCGCGGAGCTTGCCCGGCTCGAAGATCTCGATGACGACCCCGTCGGGTGCGCCGAGCATGAAATAGCCGCCGCCTCCGCCCAGGCGGCGGATGGGATTGGGAATATGCAGGCCCGCAGCGGTCATGCGTTCGTAAAGCTCGTCGATGCCGACGACCTGCATGCCGAGATGATGGACGGCATTCTTGCCCTCGCCGCGTGGCAACTGGTCATAGAGATGCAGGGCGCCGATGCCGACCTTGATGAAGACGTTGCGGGCACCGGCAGCGTCGCCATCCCACTTCACCTCGGCATCGAACCACTTCTTGTAGAAGGCGATTGTCGCATCGACGTTGGATGCGAACAAATGCACATGCTGCAGGTGATAGCGCTGCTTGGTGCCATAGGGGTACTGCCACTCGTTCTCGGGTGTCGTCATGCTGTCCTCGGATGTTGAAGTCGGATATCGGATTAGCGCTTCACGAGCGGGCAAGTGCTCTCGGCCAGCGGAATGGTCACGTCCTGGGCCGGAATCGTGCGGAGGATCTTGTAGAGATCCCACTCTCCCTTGGAGTCCTTGGGGGCCTTGCCTCCGGCGAGGTACATGTCGCAGACGACGCGGCCGTCCTCGCGGATCGTGGCGCCATGCGTGAAGGCGCTCTCGATCCGGGTTGCGCGCATTTTGCGACGACTTGATTTGCGTCGTCCGACCGGTCGCCTCCACGGCCTGTAGATAGTGACGCACCGGCTCATAAACGCCGATCTGCGTGAAGGTCGGCCGCTGTCCCTTGCGCCCCGGGCAATCGGAGCAAGCGCGCGCGACGAGCATCCCGAATACAGCCTCATCCGGCGTTCCCCCATCATTGCTGTGGGAGGGTCTGTGTCAGAGCCGGTTCAGGCTGGCAAACGAGGTTTTCGCGGTGTCCCTTGAGTGAAACTCAACTCAATCGTTTGCACGCTTTCGCGAGGATGTCCTGGCCGCCGCCTTGTTGGCGCCCTGTTGCTTGCAGGCGTTGCAGAGCCACGTGGCAAAGGCCGCGACCGCCGGATCGTCCGCCATGCGTTGCTCATATTCGAGCACGAAGTGGCGCCGCGTCGGCCGGACCACGGGATGCGCTCTGACGAGATTGAGTTGCGCAAGGTCCGGAGCGAGCAGGCTCTCGATGGCGATGGCGGCGCCGAGCCCGGCCGCAGCGGCCTCGATCGCGAGCCCCAGATTTTCAAAGCTGCTTCCGCCGCGGATCGGCACCTTGGTGAGCTGCGCGTGGTCCAGCCAGCGGCGCCAGTCGTCGGGCCGCGGCCTGTTGTGCAGCAGCGGAACGGACGCGAAATCCAGCGCGCCATCCTTCAGCAGAGCTGGCGAGCAGACCGGCACGGTGGCGATCGGCAGCAGAGGCCGGGTGACGAGGCCGGCTCTCGGCTCTCCGTCCGAGACGGCAATGACGGCATCGTAGCGGCTGGCAAGAAGATCAACCGGGTTGGCGCTGGTGTGCAGATCGATCTCCAACTCGGGATGTGCCGCCTTGAGCCCCGGCCATATCGGCAGGAGAAAACGCGACAGGAAGAATCCGTAGACGCCGACGGATAGCCGTCTGAACTGCCGCAGGTGCAGGCCTTCAGCGGCATCCGCAATGCGATCGAGGGCCTCGCGGGTGGAATCGGCGAACGCCTTGCCGGCCGAGGTCAGGACGAGGCCGCGCGACCCCCGCAGGAACAGCGCGGTGCCCATGCGCACCTCGAGTGCGCGGACGTGCCTGCTGACTGCGCCGACCGTCACGTTCAACTCGTCGGCGGCTCGCGTGATCGACAGGTGTCGTGCGGCCGCTTCGAATGCCCGCACGGCATGGAGTGGAGGAAGTCGTCGTGAAGCCATGATGGTGCGCCCCGCGGGATGACCGGGCCTTGAGTTTCGCTCAAGGCGCCCGCCCAAGAAGTCGTTTGCGTGGAGCGCTGTCAAGTCATACCCGAACACTGGCCCGGGGTCCGCCCCGCCCAAGATACGTCCGTCCGGAGAGGAAGCTCATGACCGTTCATGCCGGTTTGGCCCGTCGCGAAGCGTCGTCCCGACGCTCGATCGCGTTAGCGCCCACCTGCCGTGGGCTGAACTACTTTGCGATCGACCGGAGCATTCGGGATCTGCTTCCCCTGTACATGGAAGCGCCGCTGCTGGCGCATCTCGGGCCGCATCTCGCCGAGCTTGGCGCGCTTGCCGGAAGTAAGCTCTACGATCTGTCCGATCAGGCCGAGCGCCATCAGCCGGTGCTGCATCCGCGCGATGGCTATGGCCGCGATGAGGAGTGGGTCGAATACCACCCGGCTTACCGGGAGATGGAGCGGATCGCATTCGGACAATTCGGTATGCACGCGATGTGCAATCGAGGTGGCGTGCTGGGCTGGCCCTCGGTGATGCCGCCGATCGCAAAATACGTGTTTCACTACCTGTTTTCGCAAGCCGAGTTCGGCCTGCTGTGCCCGGTGAATCTGACCGACAGCTCGTCCGAGCTGGTGCGACGTTTCGGCAGCGACGAGCTTCATAAGCGCTATCTGCAACGCATGTGGAGCCAGGATCCGGCCACGCTGTTCAAATGCGCGCAGTTCATGACCGAGAAGGCGGGCGGCTCCGATGTCGGTGCGGCCGAACTGACCGCCGTGCGCGATGGCGCGCATTGGAGGCTCTATGGTGAAAAATGGTTCTGCTCCAACGCCGATGCGGAGCTTGCCGTGTTGCTGGCACGGCCGGAGGGCGCAGTCGGCGGCGGGCGCGGCCTTGGCCTGTTCCTGATGCCGAAGACGCTGCCGGACGGCAGCCGCAACGCCTATCGCATCGTGAGGCTCAAGGACAAGCTCGGCAGCCGCACCCTGGCCAGCGGCGAAATCGTGTTCGATGGAGCCGTCGCCTATCAGCTCGGTGAGCTCGATCAGGGCTTGAAGCTTATGCTGGTGATGGTGAATTCCAGCCGTGTCTCGCATCTGGCGCGCGCCGCCGGCATGATGCGCCGCTGCCTCAACGAAGCGCTGCAGGCCTCCCGTCACCGCAATGCCTTCGGCCGCGCAGTGGTCGATCATCCCCTGATGCGCCGGCAGCTCGTCAAACTGATGGTGCCGACCGAGCAGGCGCTGTCCGCGCTGCTCTATTCGGCAACCGCACCGGAGAAGGTGCTGCGGCTGCTGACGCCGATCGTCAAATACCGGGCCTGCCGCGACAACGTCACGGTGGCGACCGGTGCGATGGAGGCGCGCGGCGGCAACGGCTATGTCGAGGACTGGCCGAACGCACGGCTGGTGCGCGATGCCCATCTCGGCCTGATCTGGGAGGGCACCAGCAACATCAACGCGCTCGATGCCGTGCAGCGCGCCGTTGGAAAGATCGGCGCGCACGCCGCCCTGCGCGACGATCTCCTCACCCGGCTCGCGGATACACAGGGCATTCCCGGACAGTTTCGCACGCGGCTCGATGGCGCGGTCAATGGTGCGCTGCGCTTTGCGGAAGAGGTCGCGTCCCGCAAGGAGAATGAGCGCTTCTGCCGGGCCGCGGCGGGCAAGCTCTATCACGCTGTCACCGCCGCGCTGTTCATTCAGGAGGGATTGCGCCTGGGTCTATCCGGCGGCGACGCCCGCCGCCTGCTGCTCGCGCGCTTCGTGCTGGAGCACCGGGTGCAAGAGCCGAACACGTTGAACTTGGAGAGCCAGCGCTGGGAGGACGAGGCCATCGACCTGCTGCTGGATGAGGCGCCAGTGCCGTTGTCGCGCGCGGCCGCGCTGCTGGTGAGGTAATCGCGATGGATCAGTCGGCCCAGCGCGAACTCGCTCGCCTGCTTGCGACCCTGCGCCGCGAAGGACGCCAGCAGAGCGGCCTCGACCAGCGCCTCGTGCCGCCGGACAAGCCGACCGCCTATCGCGTCGCGCGCATGGTCGAGGAGGAGCTCGGCTGGACCGTCGCGGGCTGGAAGATCGCAGCGATGAAGGAAGGGCTGCAGCGCGAGTTGCGTACGGATTCGCCGATCTATGGCCGGGTCTACGCGCCGCTCATCAAGCAAGCACCCGTCACGGTCGAGTATGCACGCCAGTGCAGTCCCATTCCCGAAGTCGAGTACCAGGCGCTGCTCGGCGCCGATCTTCCGCCGCGTGAAGCGCCTTACAGCATCGAAGAAGTCAAGCAGGCCGTCGTTTCGCTGCATCCGGGCGTGGAACTGGCCGAGTGTCGTTTCGTCCACGACGCCGCGTTTCCTCCTTTGCCCGCTATCCTTGCGGACGGAGCCGGCAGCGGGACGATTGCATACGGTCCGCCGATCGAGAACTGGCGGGAGCGCGACATTGCCGGCCAGGAGGTCGTGCTGACCTGCAATGGGACCTTGAGGCGGAAGGGCAATGCGGCGATCGCGCTGGACCATCCGATCGTGCCGGTGACGTGGCTCGCCAACGAACTCTCCCGGACCGGCATCGGCCTGAAGGCGGGGCAGATGATCAGCACCGGCACCGTGACGGGAATGTTGAGACCGAAGGCCGGTGAGACGTTCGTCGCGGATTTCGGACCTTTCGGCAGCGTGACGGTGACGTACGCGTGATCTGATCGAACTGACAATCTTCCAAGAACAACAGTCGGACGTGGGGGCGCGATGATGTCGTGGTCACACACCCAACCGGCGAGGAGTTGGAAACGGCATGGCGCCAGCCTTGCCTCGAGGGAGGGGAGAAGCCTATGGGATTGATCAGTCTTTGCCGCAAATTACTTCTCGTGTCAGCCGTTGCGTTATCCATGCCTGCGATGGCGAGGGCGGAATTTCCCGAGCGACCGATCAAATTCGTGGTGCCTTTTGCCGCCGGCGGGCCGACGGATGCATTGGCGAGATCTCTCGCCGAGGGGGTCCGGGCCAAGCTCGGCCAGCCCGTCATTGTCGAAAACCGGGCTGGCGCCGGCGCCAATGTCGGAGCCGACTTCGTCGCGAATTCGCCAGCTGACGGTTACACCCTCCTGTTCGGGACATCGGGCCCGCTCGCCATCAATGTGAGCCTGTACACCAAGCTCAGCTACGATCCGATCAAGAGCTTCGATCCGGTCATCATGATCGGCAAGATGCCGAACGTGCTCTCGGTGCATCCCTCCGTGCCGGCGCAGAATGTGCAGGAGTTGATCGCGTATGCGAAAGCCAATCCGGGAAAATTGAGCTTTTCCTCGTCCGGCAACGGCGCATCGACGCATCTCGCTGGCGTCATGTTCAATGCCATCGCCGGCACCGATATCCTGCATGTGCCTTACCGCGGCGGCGCACCCGCGATCAACGATCTCATCGGCGGCCAGGTTCAGATGAGCTTTGCCGACATCTTCGTCTCCGCACCTCACATCAAGGCCGGACTCCTTCGCGCGCTCGGCGTGACGACGATCGAGCGGACGCCGGTTCTGCCTGATGTGCCGACCTTCGACGAGCAGGGCCTGAAAGGTTTCGATGTCAGCGTGTTCTTCGGCGTCGTCGCACCGAAGGGCGTGCCTGAGCCGATCATCGCGAAGCTCAATGCGGCTTTCGTCGCCGCCATGAACGACAACTCGATCAAACCGATTCTCGATGCGCAGGGAATCATCCCGGCGCTGTCGAGCAGTCCCGCCTATCTGGGGACGTTCATGGCGCAGGAAATTCCAAAATGGCGGGACGTCATCAACTCGATCGCACTGCGAATTGATTGAGGCGGGAGAAGCCATCGGCAGTCGTGGTTCGCCAGGGGGCGGTAATTCACGGTGCCGATGACGAGCCGCCGGCAGGGCACATGAAGACACGAGCTTGGCCCCGAGCGAATCACTGGAGAGAGGATCTTATGTTTCAACGTAGCAGTTTGATGATTGCGATCGCGGCGCTCGCCATGTTCGTGCCCGTCTGCGCCGGCGCACAGGAATACCCGATCAAGCCGATCACGCTGATCATTCCCTGGCCAGCCGGCGGATCGACCGACCTCACCATGCGCGCGATCGCCGAGAGCGCCTCGAAGGTGCTGGGACAACCGATCGCGATCGACAACAAGGCCGGAGGAAGCGGCACGGTCGGCCCAGCCACCATGGCCGCATCCGCGAAGCCCGACGGCTACACCATCGCGCAGCTCCCGATGGGAGTGTTCCGCCTGCCGCTGATGCAGGAAACCCCCTGGGATCCGTCGAAGGACTTCAGCTATATCATCCACCTCTCGGGCTACACCTTCGGCGTCACGACCAGTGCGGAAGGTCCGTTCCAGACATGGCAGGACGTGGTCGACTACGCCAAGGCCAATCCGGGCAAGGTCACCTATGCGACGCCTGGCGTGGGCACTTCGCCACATGTCGGCATGGAGCAGATCGCTATGCTCGCGGGCATCAAGCTCACGGCTGTTCCGTTCAAGGGCGGCGCGGAGACGAATGCCGCGGTGCTCGGCCAGCACACCATGCTGCAGGCCGACGCCACCGGCTGGCGTCCGCTGGTCGACGCCGGCAAGCTGCGCCTGCTGATGGTGTGGACCGCGAGCCGCTCGCCGAACTTTCCCGACGCGCCGACGCTGAAGGAGCTCGGCTATCCCGTGGTCTACGACTCGCCGTTCGGCATAGCCGGCCCGAAGGGCATGGATCCCAAGATCGTCGCCAAGCTGCACGACGCCTTCAAGAGGGCGCTGGATGATCCGGCTGTGGTCGCGACGCTGTCCAAATACGACATGGTGCCGAACTACAAGAACAGCGAGGACTACAAGAAGTTCGTCGTCGAGGTCACGGACTCCGAACGCAAGGTGATCGATGCACTCGGGCTCGGCAAGAAGAACTGAGCCATGAGTGACAACAGCAACGTCAAGTTCCGTCCCGACAACACCGAGCTCTGGGGCGGGCTGATCGGTCTCGGGCTCGGCCTCTTCGTGATACGGTCGGGGCTGCACCTCAAGCTCGGCACGATCCACGATCCCGGCTCGGGTTTCGTGCTGTTCTACACCGGCATCCTGATGTGCGCGTTCGCTGCAACGATCATCGTTGCCGCGCTGGCCGACGGCGGACCGACGTTCGGCGCGCGCTGGAAAGATGTGCACTGGGCCAAGCCTGTCATCGTCATCGCGTGTCTCATCATGTTCGCCTTCGCGCTCGATCCTTTCGGCTTCCTGCTGTCCTCGATCCCGCTGATGCTGCTGCTGATGCGTCTGATCGATCCGGTACGCTGGGTCCTCGCGGTGCCGATCTCCGTCCTGGTCCCCGTCGGCATGTGGTGGCTGCTCAAGCATGGGCTTGGCATCCAACTGCCATCCGGCATGTTCGAAATCGGCTGAGCGCTCGCCATGGATACTCTCGTCAATGTCGCGCATGGGTTCGGGGTCGCGTTGGCGCCGATCAACCTGCTTTACTGCTTCATCGGCGTCTTCATCGGCACGCTGGTCGGCGTGCTGCCGGGCATCGGGCCAATCTCCGCGATGTCGCTGCTGCTGCCCGTGACGCTCTCGGGAACACCGGAATCCGGTATCATCATGATGGCCGGCATCTACTACGGCTCGATGTATGGAGGCTCGACCACCTCGATCCTGGTCAACATCCCCGGCGAGGCAGCTTCCGTCGTCACTTGCATCGACGGCCACCAGATGGCGAAGCAGGGCCGCGCGGGTCCCGCGCTCGGCATCGCCGCCTTCGGCTCCTTCATCGCCGGCACCTTTTCGCTGGTCGCCTTGATGCTGGTCGCGCCGAAGCTCGCGAGCGTCGCCATTGTCTTTGGTCCCACCGAGTATTTCAGCCTGATGGCGCTCGGGCTCGTGGTGCTGACCTTCCTCAGCCAGGGCTCGATGGCGAAGGCCTTGTTGATGGCCTGTATCGGCGTCGTGCTCGGTCTGATCGGGCTCGACAGCATTACGGCGCAGCCGCGCCTGACGTTCGGCCGCATGGAACTGATGGACGGCATCGGGCTCGTGCCTGTCGTGATGGGCCTGTTCGGCGTCGCCGAAGTACTGCTCAACACCGAGCAGTTGATCCGGCGCGACATTATCAATGCCAAGATCACCCAGCTCTTTCCGAACCAGGAGGATTGGAAGGCGAGCGCTGGCCCCGTCGGCCGCGGCACCATTCTCGGCTTTTTCCTCGGCATCCTGCCGGGCGGCGGCGCGGTAGTAGCCTCTTTTGCTTCCTATGCCCTGGAGATGCGGCTCTCCAAGACTCCCGAGCGCTTCGGCCACGGCGCGATCGAGGCCGTCGCGGGGCCGGAATCCGCCAATAATGCCGCCGCCGGTGGCGCCTTCATTCCGCTGATGACGCTTGGGATTCCACCGAACGTGGTGATGGCGCTGCTGCTAGGCGCCTTCGTGATTCACGGCCTGCAACCGGGACCGCTAATGATCACGCAGAACCCCGGACTGTTCTGGGGCATCGTCGCCAGCATGTATATCGGCAACCTCATGCTGCTAGTGCTCAATTTGCCGATGATCGGCATGTGGGTGCAGCTCCTGAAGCTGCCCTACAACATTCTGTTCCCCCTCATCATCCTCTTCACCATCATCGGCGTCTATTGCAGCGGCAATAACGTGTTCGACGTCTACGTCATGATCGCGTTCGGGATCATCGGCTACTTCATGCGCAAGCTCGGCTATGAGCCGGCACCGCTGGTGCTCGCCTTCGTGCTGGGACCGATGCTGGAGAACAATCTGCGCAAGTCGCTGATCCTTTCGCAGGGCGATCTCGGCACCTTCGTGACGCGGCCGATCTCGGCGGTGTGCCTCGCGCTTGCTCTGGTGCTGCTGATCGGACCGCTGTTGCCGACGCTGCGCAGAAAGCGCGAACTGGTGGCGCTTGACGAGGGAGCCTGACGTTGACCTGTGCGGCTCTCGCTTCTCGACGCTATGGCTTGTCGATTGCGCTCTTCAGCAGGAGCTCGAGCTCGTGACTGACCTCCTCCAGGGGTTGGGCGCTACGCGCAGCCCTGCACATGGCGACTGTACCTTCGACCGATGCGACGATCAGCGTGGCAAGCCGCCGTGCGCGCGACGCGGTGAGGCCTTCCTGCTTCAGCGCATTGGACAGGATCTGCTGCCAGTCCGCAAAGATGCCCTGAGCGAGATCAAGCAGATGGCGCTGGACCGCCTGTCCGCCGGCGGTTTCCTGATCGGAGGGATCGCTGACATATTCCTCGACGGCAACTGCCAGGATAGGACATCCGGCCTGATAATTCGTCTGCTCCAGCGTCCTCTTCCAAAGCGTGATGAAGGCGCGCAGGCCGGCCATGGCCCCCCGTTCGCTGGTGAGATGCCGCAGGGGACCGCTGACCTGGGTGCCCGCAAAGACAATGGCATCTTCGATGAGCTGCCGTTTGCCCCCGGGAAAATGATGGCTGATCGATCCGCGCGGCGTGCCGGTGTGGCGCACGACCTCCCGTACGCTCGTCGCATTCACGCCGCGGCGGCTCATCAGATCGGCGGCCCCGGCCACCATTTTCGCTCTCGTATCGGACGTCATCGGGCACCTCGTCGTCCGACGCTACAATATGACAGATGACATAGCTAGCGCCGTGTGGATGTATGTCACGTGACATAGTCAGCCCCGGAGAGCTCGAGATGACCTTTATCCACGTGATGACCCCGCAAGGCCGATTGACCGGTCAGCAGCGCCGGGTGCTTGCCAAGACGCTGACGGATGCCGTGCTGGTGCCGGAGGTCGGCCGGCTCGTTCCCCAGGCACGCCGAGGTTACCAGGTGCATTTCCTCGAGCGCCCGCTCGACATGATCGCGCACGGCGGAGAGCTGCTCTCGGACCAGCCGAGCGACGTCATGGTGGTGGACGTCGTCGTGATGGACTGCTGCTGGACCCGCGAGGATCGAGCCGTCGTCATTCGCAATGTGCTGAGGGCGCTCGCCGATGCTTGCGAGATGAAGGAGCCCTCTCCGAGCTGGTGGATCAATTTCCGCATCATAGAAGAGGGCAATTGGGGCTCCCGCGGCGGCGTGCTGTCCTTCCTCGACATTCTCCAGGAGGGCGCAGCGGCGTTCCCGCCGGAGCGGGCCGCAGCCATTCGAACCGCACTCGCCATCAAGAACGACAGGTAGACAGGAGACGCTCGCATGACCACCGAAGGCACGATCCGCACCGAGGCGCATGATCACATCCTGAAGATCATCATCGACAATCCCGCGAAGAAGAACTCCCTCTCCCCCCAGATGATGGATCTGCTGTCGGACGCGTTGACCGAGTTGCACGACAACGACGGCTACTGGGTCGGCGTGATTTGCGCGGAAGGCAAGGACTTCACCGCGGGCCTCGACATGCCGAAATTCTTCGGCCCGAACGCCGAGAAGCGGACTGTCAAGGAAGGCAATGTCGACGTTTTCGGCCTCACCAAGCGCTGCAGGAAGCCAATCGTCACCGCGACGCAAGGCATCGTCTACACCGTCGGCATCGAGCTGATGCTGGCCGGCGACATCGTAGTGGCCGCCGACGACAGCCGATTCTGCCAGATGGAGGCCAAGCGCGGCATCGCGCCCCTGGGCGGCGCTCACTTCCGCTATCTGTCCCGCGCAGGCTGGGGTAACGCCATGTACCACCTCTTCCTGTGCGATGAATTCACGGCGCAACGTGCCCGAGAGATCGGTCTCGTTCAGGAGGTCGTTCCGGCCGGCCAGCAGATCGGCCGTGCCATGGAGATCGCGGCGATCATCGCCCGCAACGCACCGCTTGGGATTCAGGTGACCAAGGAAGCGGCCGCGAAATACACCGAGCAGGGTGAGGCGGCTGCGATCGCCTGCATTCCGGCGATCCGGGACCGTGTGCTCAAGAGCGCCGACGCGCGCGAGGGCATCCAGTCGTTTATTGAGCGGCGGCCAGCAGTCTTCCAGGGACGGTGAGCCAATGCCACAAGCATCTTTGTGACGGGCGACAGGCGGATGAAGGTGGCTGATAACCAGATCTTTGGACAGTCATCAGCCCCTGGGGGCCTTCTTCGTTGAACGACGCAGCGTTGCGGGATGCAAGGCACCCCCAAAGCCTGTCTAGATTGCATTGCGATCGGGCGATTTCGGCTGATGGCTTGACTTGAAGGCCGCCTTCGCCCGCTCACGCAGGCGCTGGAAAACCACGTAGAGCATCGGCACGATGAATATTCCGATCGAGCTTGCGGCCAGCATGCCGGCGAAGACCGCCGTGCCGACGGCGCGCCGGCTGAGCGCGGCGGCGCCGGTCGCGATCACGAGCGGCAAGAGGCCCAGGATGAAGGCCGCCGAGGTCATCATGACGGCGCGAAAGCGCATATGTGCGCCCTGGATCGCGGCCTCGTCGAGCGGCACGCCGGCCTCGCGTTGCTCCTTGGCGAACTCGACGATCAGGATGCCGTTTTTGGCGGCAAGCGCGATCAGGACGACGAGGCCGATCTGACCGTAGAGGTCGAGATTGAGCCCAGCGATCTTGATGCCGAGGTAGGATCCGAGCACGCCGACGACGACCGAGAGCAGCACGGGAATCGGAATCACGGTGCTTTCATAGAGCGCGACCAGGAACAGATAAGCGAAGAGGACGGCGAGCATAAGCACGATGCCGGTCTGGCCGGCCGCCTGCTGTTCCTGGTAGGCGGTGCCAGTCCACGCGAAACCGTACCCCGGCGGCAGAACATCCTCCGAGATCTGCGCCATGGCGGCGATCGCGGTCCCGGAGGAGATGCCCGATGCCGGGCTGCCGTTGACGGTCACCGAACGATAATTGTTGTAGCGGGTGATGACCTGTGGCCCGGTCACGATCTTGAGGCCGGCGAGGGATCGTAACGGCACCATCTCGCCCGAGCTGTTACGCACATGGATGCGCCAGACATCGGACGTATCGGCGCGATCGAATGCTTCACCTTGCAGATTGACCTGCCAGGTGCGACCGAACAGGTTGAAGTTGTTGACGTAGATGCCGCCAAGCGTGGCCTGGAGCGCCGTAAAGATGTCGTTGACGCTGACGCCCAGCGCCTGGGCCTTGCGGCGGTCAATATCGAGATAGAGCGATGGATTGGTCGCCGTGAATGTCGAGAATACGCGCGCGAGCTGCGGATCGGCATTGGCTGCGCCGATCAACGCGTTCGTGACGCTGGAGATCGCGGCCGGGGCCTGACCCTCCAGGGCCTGCAATTGATATTCGAAGCCACCGCCGGTGGAGAGCCCGATGATCGGCGGCAGGTTGAAGGGTAGCACATTGGCTTGCCGGATCTGGGCGCCGGCGGCGAAGGTCTTGGCGATCAACGCCTGGGCGGAATCCGTTGCCGTCTTGCGGTCGGCGAACGGCTTCAGTCGCGCCACCACGAGTGCGCTGTTCGGCTCGGAGGCTCCGTCGAGGAGGGAAAAGCCGATCACCGCGAGGACGTGGTCGACGGCCGGCATCTGTTTCAAGATGTCCTCGATCTGCCGGGTGGTCTCGCTGGTCCGCGCTACCGATGCGCCGTCCGGCAACTGAACCGAGGTGAAGAAGGCACCCTGGTCCTCCTCGGGCAGGAAGCCGGTCGGGGTCACCAGCGACAGGCCGAAGATTCCTGCGGCAAAGGCTGCCACCAGCAGGAGCGACAAGGCTGCCATGCGCACCAGCCGGCGGACCGCGCCGCTGTAGTGATCGCGCACCCAGTCGATGCCGGTAAGCATGCGGCCGATGATGCCGCGGCGCTGTCCTGTATGATGCAGCAGCAGCGCACAAAGGGCTGGCGACAGCGTCAGGGCATTCAAGGCCGAGATCATCATGGCGGCGCTGATCGTCACCGCGAATTGGCGGAACAGCGTGCCCGAGATACCGGGAATGAAAGCGATAGGCACGAACACCGAGAGCAGTACCAGCGTGATCGCGACGATCGGCGCGGTGATCTGGCTCATGGCTTTCTTGCTGGCCTCGGCCGGAGACAGGGCAGGCTCCTCCGCCATGACACGTTCGACATTCTCGACCACGACGATGGCGTCGTCCACCACGATGCCGATCGCAAGCACCATTGCGAGCAGGGATACGGTGTTGGCGGAATAACCGAGCGCGAGCAGGACAGCGAAGGTGCCCACGAGGCTTACCGGGACCGCGACGGCCGGAATCGCGGTGGCACGCATGTTTCCGAGGAACAGATAGACCACGATCACAACCAGGACGAAGGCCTCGCCCAACGTCCACAGCACCTCCGTGATCGTGTCGCGTACGAACGTGGTGGAGTCGTATTGCACGAGATAACCGAGCCCTGCCGGAAACCGGCCGGACAGCCGCTGCATCGTGTCCGCGACCGCACGCGCGGTGGTCACCGCGTTGGCGCCGGGGGCGAGGTAGATCGCAATCGGAACTGCAGCTCGCCCGTCGATCCGGGCTTCGCTGTCGAGATTTTGCGCGCCCAACTCGACGCGGGCGACGTCCTTGACCAGCAGCGAGGATCCGTCCGGCTCGGCGCGCAGCACGATGTTGGCGAATTGATCGACAGTGGCGAGGCGGCCCATTGTCTGCACGTTGAACTGGAACTGCTGATCGTCGCTGATCGGCCGCGCGCCAATGCGGCCGACGGGAGCCTGGACGCTCTGTGCGCGAATGGCGGCGACCACGTCCGAGGGGGTCAGGTTGAGGCTGGTGAGGCGCTGCGTATCGAACCAGATCCGCATCGAATAATTCATCCTGGCGAACAGATTGGCCTGGCCGACACCCGGCGTGCTCGCAATCGCGTCCAGCACGTTGATGATGGCGTAATTGGTGATGAAGAGCGGGTCCTGCTGACCATCTGCACTGTAGAGCACCAGGAACTGCAGGATCGAAGAGGATCGTTTCTGGACGGTCACGCCCTGCTGTTGCACTTCCGTGGGCAATTGCGACAATGCGCTCTGGACGCGATTATTGACGTTGACCGTGTTGATGTCGGGATTGGTGCCGAGCGCGAACGAAACCGTCAGCGTATAGCTGCCGTCGTTGCCGCTGGTCGATTTCATATAGAGCGCGCGGTCGACGCCGACCACCTGCGCCTCCAACGGCTGTGCGACGCTGCTCTCCACGACCTCGGCGGAGGCGCCGGGAAAGTTCGCGGCTACGGTGACCTGCGGCGGCACGATATCGGGAAACTGCGCCACCGGGATCTGCGTGAGCGCCAGCGCGCCGGCAATGGTGATGACAAAGGCGATCACCATCGAAAGACGTGGCCGGTCGACGAAGACGCTCGATATCATTGGCTACCGCCCTTGCCGGTTCGGGGCGGCGGGGCGCGCCCGCCTTGCGGAGTCGCCTCGCCGGTTGAGTCTTTCATGCTCGACAAGATCAGCGGACTTGCCGGCTCTGGAGAGACGGTTTGGCCGGCGCGAACCCGCTGCAGCCCTTCCGCGATCACCTTGTCACCGGCCGTCAATCCGCTGATGACGGCGGCGATCGTGGGAGTCGATTGCCCGAGCTGAATGCGCCGCTGCTCTGCCTTATCGTTTGCCCCGACGACAAGAACGTAGTCGCCGCGCTGGTCGGACAGCACCGCCGAGCGCGGGATCGCCAGCACCTCGACAGGCTGGACTCCTTCGAGGACGACGGTGACGAATTCGCCGTTGGTGAGCTCGTGGACGGTAACGCCTGCGGCCGAGGGAGCGCGCAGGATCGGGTTGGCGATCTCTCCACGCACCGTGATCGTGTCGGTGTTCTGGGCGATGGTGTTGTCGACGAAATTCAGCTTGCCGGATTGCCCATACATGCGCCCGTCGGGCAGCCGCAACCGGATCGTCACCGCCTCGAGGCCGCCTTGGGGGCCGTAGCGTTCGCGCAGCTCGAGCCCCTGGCGCAGCGGCACCGGGAACGTGACATACATTGGATCCTGGCTGACGATCGTGGTCAGCACGCCCGAACTCGGACTGACGATGTTGCCTTCCGTCACGGCCGTGCGCCCGATCTTGCCGTCGATCGGCGCGCTGATGATGGTGTAGTCGAGGTTGATCTGTGAGGCCTGGACCTGCGCTTGCGCAGCCTTGACCTGGGCCTCGAGGCTGCGCTGGCTCGCGAGCGCGGCATCGTAGGTCGATTGCTGCCCGGCCGGTCCGCCAAGCAGGGTGCGGGCGCGCTCGGTGGTCAATCTGGCATTCTCGAGCGTCGCTTCGAGCTGTGCCACCTCCGCCTGCTTGGCGGCGACATCGGCCTCGAACGGGCCGCGTTCGAGCTTATAGAGCTGCTCGCCTTTCCTGATTTCGGCGCCCTCGGTGAACAGCCGCCGCTCCAGAAAAGCGGTGACGCGAGCGGCAATGTTGACCTGGTTGATGGCCTCGATCCGGCCGAGAAACTCACTGCTCTCGGTGATCGGCCGCCGCGCCGCTTCGACAACGCCGACGGCGGGCGCAGGCGGGGCCGGCTGCGGCCGCGCGGGTTCGCCGGCTAATGTCACGAGGCTCGCCGCCAGCAGTCCGAGCCGGACGTCAGCAAGGTTCATCGTCCGCTCCCTGCACCAGGCTCGGAACTGCCGGCGTCAGGCCTCCGCGATTCGACCAGCTGAGCTAGTCCCGCGCGGTTCGGTTGCTGCGCGCCGGCTCGTCGTAGCCCTTGCGATGGCTATAGAACATCAGCGCGATCAGGCCGCAGCCGAGCACCAGAACAAGGATGGCGGCCGCCGCCAGCACGATGTTTCCGTAAAGCGGCATCGAGGGTGTCGCCGTCCAGACTGACAGGCAGAACCAGCTCGCGCCGAGGAAAAGCACTGCAAGCACGGCGACGACGATCCATTGGTTCTTGTTGCGTACCATTTCCTCATCCTCTTCGGACTACCAGCGCCATCCGCAATGACGGCGCCCACGATGCCACCAGCAAACCCAGCGGCGGCGCCGGCGCGGTCGCGGGCCCCAGCCAGGATGAGAAGGGCCCCAGCCGGGCCGCGGCGGAGGTCCCCATTGCACCGGGATGGCGCGATCCCCCGGTGCCCGGCCGGCCCGAGAGAGACCGGGATCGACCGGCATTGCGTCCGCAACACCGATGAACTGAGCGCCGGACGCTCCGATCGCGGCGGCGGCAATGGTGTTCATCGCAAGGCTGAGGAAGACGCGGCGACTGGGAGCATCCATGGTTGTTCTCTCCTCTGTTATCCGGTCGTTCGCACTGATTGCAGCGCGTAGAGCAGCCATGCCAGGCCATGGGCAATCAGGTCGACGCCCAACAGGAAGCCGAGAGCCCAAGCGCTGATGGTGGGGAAGCCGAACAGGACCAGCACGCCGGCGATCACCGCGAAGACGCCCGAGATCAGCATCATCCATCCGTTCTGCCGCCAATAGGCAAAGCTCAGCACGCATCGAATGACACCCGAAGCGAACAGCACCGCGCCGAGGAAATAGGTCAGGATAAGCGCGCCCGAGACCGGCTGGGTGAGCAGCACGACACCGAAGGCGAGGTAGAGCGCGCCGAGCACGACTTGCCAAAGGAACCCGCCCCACCCCTTGGTCCAGAAGGCGTGGGCAATCTCGAATGCGCCGGCGGCGATCGCGGTGAGCCCGATGAGCTTGACACTGACGACGGTGGCGAAGGCAAGGTCGCCGAGCGCGAACAGGCCGGCGGCGATCAGGACGACGCCGAGGAGCGCACAAACCCACAGCGGCGGAGCAACCACGGCATCGAGACTTCCGCGACTGTCATACACTGTCATGCGATCCTCCTGGGCGGTTACGGCCCGAACGAGCATGCATCGGATCCTAGCTTCGAACACCCGACACCGACATCGGACGAAACCCTGAGCGGCGGGGCGGGAATGTTCTCATCCTCTCCCTGCGCGAACCGGCATCAAGAGCGGACCGAACCGCGGGACCGAGACGGCGGGATCAGAGCCCGCCTCGCGGTCCCAGTGTCAGATGAGTTACGCCAGCCGCGAGATTGAGCCCGATCGAGCGTTCGACCGAGATCGGCTGCAGCATCACGCTCCTGCGCGAGCCGCCGACCAGGACGTTGGCGCCGAGGCCGGGACCAAATGCAAGATTGCCGCTCGCGCCGACGTAACTGCCGCGCAACGTGCCGGGGCCTATCCGCGAGTTCCTGGCGAGGACGGCCCACGATAGCGCGCCGGCGCTGGTCACGCCGATATCAACGCCGACGCGCCGTATCCGCCCCTCGTAGACGTACTGCCGGGGCGGGCGCAGCGCGTTGAATACGCAACGCAGCGCCTGCGTCGATCCAAGCACCAGTCCGACGCGTGGCTCCGAGAAGCACAGGAGCCTGCCCACCCTGAATCTCTCGGCTTGCGCGGGCGAGGTGACGGCGCAAAGAACGAGTGATGCGCCGATGGCGGCAAGATATCGCAACGTTCGCATTCAATCCTCCCGGTGGTTCGTGATGTCCCTGGCGCTCTGCGAGGGGCTGCCGTCCTGACGCCACCAGAACGAGATGGCGAGGCCAATCAGCAGCACTGCGCCGAGCAGGAAGAAGAAGATGGATTGCTTCAGCCAGGAAATCGCCGGAACGGCGGCGCCCATCGCAAGGCCAAGGAAGGCGATCTGCAACGACAGCAGGCTCAGGCCCGCAAGGAACGTGCCGAGCGCGAGCAACGTCAGCAGGACGAGTCCCGTTGCAGGGGTCGGAAGCAGTTGCTGCACGCCGGAGATCAGCATGATGTTCATCGTGATCAGGACCGCGATCCAGTGCAGGGCCTGCGTCCAGATCAGCCGGATCTGGCCCTCCTTCCCCTCGATCTCCGGCCACTTGGTGACAACGCAGACGACGCCGATGGCGAGCGCCAGGAATTCCCAATAGCCGGTCAAAGGCTGGTGCGAGACGTTGGTATAGGCAACGCCGACGATGGCGAGCAGCAGCGCGACGACGTAGGGGAGTTGCTGCCACAGGAAACGCGCCGTCGTCGAACGCGCAGGGGCATCACTCGGCTGCGCTTCGAATTCGCTCATGGCTGCTCGCTCGCAATTAATGGCGGCTTGGGATCGCCGCCCAGATAGTCCTCGACATAGAACCTGACGATCGCAACCCGACCGATCGCAACCAGCGGCATCGCGACCGCGACGCCCATGACGCCGAACTGAGCGCCGAGAAGGACGATCGCAACCAGTGTCCACGCCGGCGGGGTCTCGACTGCCTGGCGCTGGATCAGTGGGCCGATCACGTAGCCTTCGATCGACTGGATGATGGTGTACACGGCGACCGCCCAGATCAGGGGCGATGCGCCGAGCGGCATCGCGACGAGCGCGATCGGGATCGCGGCAACGATCGGCCCGAGATAGGGAATGAAGTTGGACAGACCGGCCTGAAGTCCAAGCACGAAGGGACCGGGCAGCCCGATAAGATAGAGCGCGAGCCACACGCACAACGTCATCAGCATGATGCGGATCAATTGTCCGACGAACCACAGCCGCATGACGTTGCCCATCTCGTCCATCACGGCGCGCGCACGGGCGCGATGGGAATGCCTGACCAGCGCGATCACGCTTTCGCGGTGGCCGGTGGGATCGAAAGCGAAGAGAATGCCGAGGAACAGGATCACCAGCACGGCGGTCAGAAGGCTCGATGCTCCGCCGAGCAGAAATTGAGCGTGGCTGAAGAACCGGCCCTGATCGGCGAACAGCCATTGTGCAAAGTCGCGGCCCCATTCCGGGCCGAGCAGGTCGACGCCATACGACAGCAGGTGCTCCTGGAGCAGGTCGACCTGCGCATCCATCACTTTCAGAAGCAGACGCGTCTGTTCCGGCAGCTTGCGCGCGCCCCAGGCGAGGCCAAAGCAGGAGAGCGCGGACAGAAGCAGGACAACGAGCGTCAACCGCCAGGCTCGTTTGAGTGGAAGGACCGGCGCCAAGGTTCGCGCCAAGGCGTCCAGAAAGGCGGCGAACAGCACCCCGGCGAAGACAATCAGAAGGCTGGAGACCGTTTGCCAGATCAGGAACAAAGCGATGCCGGCGGCGAGCAGGGTGAGACCGACGGCCAGCAGACTTGGCCGTCCGGCCTCTCCGGTCTCGTCGACAGCGGTCTCGTGCCGAGGGAGTTCTCGGTAGTTTAGGGAGCGCATCCCGGAAACGCTGTCAGGTTGATCCATTGGAGGGGCCACTACGATGTCTCAGGGGCGAAGGCGGCGGCTGCCATAGTGCGGGTGTCTGCCGCCGCGATGACGCCAGTACCGGTGCTTTGTCGGATTGGTGTTGGTGTTCGGAGGCGCCTGCTTTTTGGATGCGGCGGTGCCGGTCTCCTTTGTCATCGCCGCGCTGTTGTCCTTCGATTGCGCGAGCGTGACGGTGGGTGACGCCATGACGGCCAGCAACCCGGCGAGGAGCAAGCTGCAACGCGTGATCGTCATGTTCATGTTCGCCTCCCTACAGTTCAAAGACGCCGGGTCAGATCGAAAGGGCACCGACGGCGAGCCCATAGACTCCGCCGCCCGCCGCGATTGCGACCGCTGCAAACAGGATGGCTTCGGTTCTCGTGAAGGTGCTTTCCTTGCGCTCGCGTTTGGCCATCAGGAACAGCAAGGTTCCGGGCGCGTAGAGGATCGAGGACAGCAGGAGAAACTTCGGGCCGCCGGCGTAGATCATCGCGGCGGCGTAGAGCGTCGCAACGGCGGCGCGGATCCAATCGCTCGTGCGGGCGCGCTCGCCGGCGTAATAGGTCTCGCCGGTCGATGCGAGCTTGAGGCCATAGGCCGCGACGAGGACGTACGGGATCAGCGTCATCGCACTCGTCATCTTCAGTGCGAGCGTGAAGGCATATTCGGCGAACCAGCTGACGAGCAGAAACGCCTGGATCACGCAGTTGGTCAGCCAGAGCGCACCGACAGGAACCTTGTTCGCATTCTCACGCGCGAGAAAGGACGGCATCGTGTGGTGTATCGCCGCCGAATGCAGGATCTCCGCGGCGAGCAGCGACCAGGACAGATAGTTGCCGAGGATCGAGATCAACAGCGCCACGCTGATGAACACGTTGCCCCAGCGCCCGACCATTGATTCCATCACGCCTGCCATCGACGGCGTCGAAAGATCCGCCAGCTCGTTCCGCGGCAAAACGCCGTAGGAGAGCAGCGTCACCAGGACGAGCAGGCAGAGAACGCTCAGAAAGCCCACCACCGTCGCAATGCCGATGTCCGCGCGATTCCTGGCGTAGCGCGAATAGACGCTCGCGCCCTCGACGCCGACGAAGACGAATACGGTAAGCAGCATCGTAGAGCGTACCTGGCTCAGCACCTGTCCGAGGCTCGGCGGCTCCGTTCCCCAGAAATTCCGCACCAACAGGTCGCGATCGAGAACGAACGCGGCCACGACGATGAACAGGAGTATCGGAACGATCTTTGCGAAGGTTGCAATCGTGTTGAGCCTGGCCGCGCCCCTGATGCCCCGCAGCACAAGAAAGTGCACACTCCACAGAAGCAGTGTCGCCGATGCAATGGCCGTCGGCGTCGTGCCGTCGCCAAAGATCGGAAAGAACTGCCCGAGTGTGGCCTTGATCAGAATGAGACAGGCGACGTCGGCAAGACAGCAGCCGATCCAGTAGCCGGCTGCCGAGGCGAATCCGATGTAGTCGCCGAATCCGGCCTTGGCGTAGGCATAAATGCCGGCATCCAGTTCCGGTTTGCGCTGCGACAGCGACTGGAAAACGAGCGCCAGCATAAGCATGCCCGTCCCTGCGATGATCCATGCGATGATCGCACCGAAGGCGCCGGTGGCGCGTCCGAATGCAGCCGGCAGGGCGAAGATACCGGATCCCACCATCGATCCGATCACAAGCGCAATCAACGCGTTGCGGGAAAGCTCTTGATCGGCCTCGTTCGACGAAGACGCCATGACGGAAGGTGGCCTCCCAATCCGGAGCGCGGCGGTGGTCACATCTGCCGACCGCCCCCCGCGGACGACCTTAGAAGTGTCTGCCGCATGCGCACATCAGGGATTCTCTGTAGGAGGTGAGGGCAGAAAAATCAGCCGCCGCCCGGGGCTCCGCAAGCCGTCTGCGGCGGGCTGGCCACAAGCACGACGCCGCCGCGGCAGAATTCACCGGCCTTGGCGAGCTCGGCGGCGAGGCGCCTGGCGTGCAGGATGGCTGCATCCTGATCTAGGCAGTCCTGTCCGATCCCGTCGGGAAAGAGGCCGTATTTGTCGGCGATGTGAAAGAAGAAGCGCATGGCATGGGTTAGATCGCGACCCGCCCGGCTTCCAAGTGACAAAGCTGTAAGGAGCGTAGGCCAAAGGGCTTAGACGTCGTTCCAAGCTCTCGCATCGGTCATGTGCGGCGTCGCTGCGATGCCCGCGGTTGCGACAGAGAAGGGTAATTTCCACGGCCGCCATTCGGGTGATTGTCCGATGCCGCTCCGGAAGCCCGAGGATTAGTGTCGCCTCCCTCGGCAAAGTCCCTGAGGAGGCGGATGTGTCAAATTTCGATCAAGACCTGACTGCGGCAGAGACGACTGGCAGTGCGTTTGCGGTGGACGCCGGCCTGCATGAATACATGCTTCGCATCTACGCTCACATGGCCGCGGGCGTCGGCTTGACCGCCGTTGTGGCCTGGCTGACCTATCAGGTCACAGGCCCGGCACTGCTGCAGAGTCCATTGATGTGGGTCTTCATTCTGGCGCCGTTGGGGCTGGTGTTCTTCATCGGCTCGCGCATCAACACGCTGTCCGTGTCGACGGCACGGCTGCTGTTCTTCCTCTACGCAGCCTTGGTCGGCGTATCGCTCTCGACATTGTTCCACATCTACACGGACTCGTCGATTGCCCGGGTCTTCTTCATCGCCGCCGCGAGTTTCGGAGCGCTCAGTGCGTTCGGGTATACGACGCGACGCGATCTCTCCGGGCTGGGCACATTCCTGTTCATGGGATTGATCGGCGTCATCATCGCAAGCCTGATCAACATCTTTCTGTCCTCGAGCGCGCTCGACTGGCTGATCTCGATCGTTGGCGTCGGCGTATTTGCCGGGCTTACCGCCTACGACACGCAGCGGATCAAGACGATGTACGACAGCACGGATGACCATACCTCCGCGGGTCGCAAGTCGGTCATCGCGGCGCTGTCGCTCTATCTGAATTTCATCAACCTCTTCATGATGCTGTTGCGGCTTGCAGGCGGCCGGCGCTGAGATGGGGAGGACGGCGGCTTCAGGCCGCCGGCCGCTCCACCGCACTCGTCAGCGCATCGCGGAGGAGCTTTTCCTTCGTCTCGTCGAGTGACGTCTTGAGCACAACGCCGCCGGCGCTCTTGATCTCGTTGATTACCTTGTCCGCCGTCATGTGCTTGATCAGGACGAACAGGGCCGCGTTGCCGGGCTGGAGGCTGGTCGACAGGCTCTTCATGAAGGCGTCGTCGATGCCGAAGTCCGAGAGCGCGCCGCCGAGCGCGCCGGACGCGGCGCCTACCGCGACTCCGAGGATCGGGTTCAGGAACAGGACGCCGATGAGAAGGCCCCAGAAGCTTCCCGTCATTGCGCCCATGGCAGTGGTATTGACGAGTTGATTGAGCTTGATGCCGCCCGCGTCCGTCTTAACGGCAATCACGGCGTCGCTGATTGTGATCAGATATTCCTTCTGCAGCTTGAATAGCTGTTGGCGCACTTCTTCTGCCTTTGCTTCCGACGGATACACGATCGCGACAAGATCGGACATTGACACCTCCCGTTGATCCAAATGCGAACCGGAGCAGTCGATGCTACCGTGCAAGGAGACCCGCCGCGATTGGAGGAAACCCCGGATGTTGGGGAGGAATGTCCCGATGGGGCAGGCACAGTTGGCATTCATGCCGAATCCGGGTGGCGTACGACAACCAACAGCACGTCATTTACGCCGCCCGGCCGATATCGGACTGAGCGCTGCCGTCAGCGGCGGCGATTTTGCACGCAGGTGCCCTGCCGCCCGCTCACCGATGCGCGGCATTGGGAGCGGGTCTCATACATGCAGTTGAGCATTCCCTTGATCTTCGAGCACCATGCCAGATCCTGCGCCTGTACGGGCGTCGTCGAACCCATCGCGCTGAGCGCAATGAAGATGGCCGCGGACAGCAAAGCCAGCTTTCTCATGTCGATCCTCCTGTCGTCGTGTGAATCATTCGGAGCCTGAGCGGCCGGTTCCCTTGCCACCTGCTGCTTTGGCGAACGCGCCGCGGCGGGAGCAGGTGCAGCCTTAATGCACCGCTTGCGGCGTTTCCGGTATCGGGTGATTGCCTGACGTTGCCCTGGGAATCTTCTGACTGCTGCCGGAAGGTTCTCCGGACCACGATTGCATCTGTGATCGCTCAGTAGATTTACCGATGGAAGCGAGATGATCTATCGACAAGATCGTCAGCGGAGCAGTTGACCGATGATCATGTCATGCCGATGCGGCCGCTGAACATCGCGCTTGTCGCAGCGGTCACCACGCTGCTGGTTGCCGCCTGTGAAAGAGGCCCGGTGGAGGATGCGCCCCCGGCGCCACGTCCGGTTCGCACGACCACGGTCGAGAAGCGCGAGCAGCTAACGCCGTTCACGTTTACGGGGCGTATCGAGGCGGAGGACGAGGTAAGCATCGCATTTCGAATCGGCGGGCGGCTGCTTTCGAACAACACCCGGCTTGGTGATCGCGTCCAGGCCGGCCAGCTTCTGGCGCAACTGGAATCGCAGAACGAAGCGAACGCGCTACGCCAGGCGCAGGCGGCACTTGCTGCTGCGCAAGGCCAGCTCACTCAGGCCCGCAATCATTTCGAGCGTCAGCAGACGCTGCTGGCGCAGGGTTGGACCACCCGCGCCAACTTCGAAGCCGCGACGCAGGCGCAGCAGACCGCCCAATCGCAGCTCGATATGGCCGAAGCCCAGTTGAGCGCCGCCCACGATCAAGTTGGCTTTACCGAGCTGCGCGCCGATGCGCCGGGCAAGGTCACCGAAACCGGCCCCGCCGCCGGCGAGGTCGTTCAGGCCGGGCAGACGATTGCGAAGATCGCTCGCCAGGACGGTCGCGATGCGGTCTTCGATGTGCCCGCCCAACTGGTGAGAGCGGCGCCTGCCAATCTGCAGGTAACGGTCGCGCTCACGGACGATCCGGCAGTGACGGCACAGGGGCGCATCCGGCAGGTCGCCGCCCAGGCCAACCCGGTCACGCGGACCTTCGAGGTCAAGGTGGGCCTTACCGATCCGCCGGCTGCAATGCGGCTCGGGGCGACCGTGGTCGGGCGCGCCGAGGCGAGCTCCGGCCCGATGATCGGCATTCCCGCAACCGCGCTGACGAGGATGAATCAACAGCCGGCCGTCTGGGTCTTCGATCCCTCGGCCAATACGGTCTCAGTGCGGAACGTCGACGTGCTGCGGTTCGACCAGGCGCAGGTGATCGTCGCGCAAGGGCTTGATAGCGGCGAGATCGTCGTGACCGCAGGCGTTCAGGCACTTCATCCAGGCCAGAAGGTGCGCGTGCTCGGGTCGGGGCGATGAGTGGATTCAACCTTTCGGAATGGGCACTGGGGCGACGCTCGCTGGTCGTCTACCTCATGCTGATAGCGGTGGCCGCCGGCGTCCTGTCATATTTCCGGCTGGGCCGGAACGAGGATCCCGCCTTCACGATCCGGACCATGGTCGTTCATGCCGTCTGGCCAGGGGCGACGGCCGACGAGACGATGAAGCAGCTGACGGAGCGCCTCGAGCGCCAATTGCAGGAGACCCCGCATCTGGATTTCCTGCGCAGCTTCACCCGGCCAGGCCTCACGACCATCTTCGTGAACCTCAAGGGAAGCACCAATGCGCGGGATGTCTCCGATACCTGGTACCACGTGCGGAAGACGATCGGCGACATTCGCCATACGCTGCCTGCCGGTGTCGTCGGTCCGTTCTTCGACGACGATTTCGGCGACACCTTTGGCATCGTCTATGGCTTTACCAGCGATGGCTTCGCGCAACGCGAGCTGCGTGACCGGGTCGAGGCGATCCGTTCGCAGCTCCTGGCTGTGCCGGATGTCGCGAAGATCGAGCTGCTGGGCGCACAAGAGGAAGTGATCTTCGTCGAGTTCTCCAAGCAGGAGCTTGCAAATCTCGGTGTTGATCGCACGGCTCTGATCGCGGCGTTGCGGGCGCAGAATATCGTGATGCCGGCTGGAACGATTCAGACCGGCACCGAGCGGATATCGCTGCAGGTGTCGGGCAGCTTCCTGTCCGAGCAGGACATCGCCGATATCAACTTCGCCGCCGGCGATCGCATGCTGCGCCTGAGCGACCTTGCGAAAGTGCGGCGGGGCTACGCCGATCCACCTCAGCCGCTGTTCCGGATCAATGGCCGTCCGGCGATCGGGCTTGCCATCGCCATGCGCGACGGCGGCGACATCCTCGCGCTCGGCAGGAACGTCAAGGCGGCGATGGCGCGGATCACCGCTGATCTGCCGATCGGGATCGAGCCCAGCCTGGTGGCCGACCAGGCCGTCGTCGTGGGCAAGGCGGTCGGCGAGTTCATGACCTCGTTGTTGCAGGCGATCGCCATCATTCTGGCCGTGAGCTTCATCAGCCTTGGGGTTCGTCCGGGCCTTATCATCGCGCTGGCGATCCCGCTCACGCTCGCGGTCGTGTTTCCGGTCATGGCGGTGCTTCAGATCGACATGCAGCGGATATCGCTCGGGGCCCTGATCATTGCGCTTGCCCTGCTGGTCGATGACGCCATGACGACGACGGATGCCACGCTCATTCGCCTGGCGTTGGGCGACAGCAAGGTCGAGGCCGCCAGCTACGCCTTTCGGACCCACGCGCTGGCCATGCTTGCGGGGACGCTCGTGACGATCGCGGGCTTCATTCCGGTCGGCTTTGCCGCCAGCGCCGCGAGCGAATACACGTTCTCGCTGTTCGCTGTGGTCGCGATCGCGCTACTGGCGTCCTGGTTCGTCGCGGTGATCTTCGCGCCACTGCTCGGCGTTGCCATCCTTGTCCCGCCCAAGCAGAAGGGCGCTGCGGCTCCCGGACGGGTATTCCGGCTGTATCGACGCTTGCTGATATCGGCGATCCGCGCCAAATGGCTGACCCTCGGTGGGACCGCCGCGCTGTTCGTCGCCTCCGTGCTCGCGCTGCCGCTCATTCCGCAACAGTTCTTTCCGTCCTCCGATCGGCCGGAACTGCTGGTCGATCTCAGCCTGCCGCAGAACTCGTCGATTTTTGCCAGCGAAACCGCGGCAAAACGTCTGGACAAGATGCTGACGGGCGATCCCGATGTCGCGCATTGGAGCACCTATGTCGGGCGCGGTGCGATCCGGTTCTATCTGCCGCTCAGCGTCGAATTGCCGAACGACTTCTTCACGCAGGCGGTCGTCGTGGCCAAAGACATCGGGGCGCGTGAGCGGCTGCATGGCAAGCTGGAACGATTCCTCGCCGACGAGTTTCCGAACGCGATCTCGTCGGTATCTCCGCTCGGCCTTGGCCCGCCGGTCGGATGGCCGCTGCAGTATCGCGTCAGCGGCCCCGACGTCGAGCGGGTGCGTGACATCGCGCTCGAGGTCGCACGGATCGTCGGGGCCGATCCGGCCGCCAAGAGCGTGAATTTCGACTGGATGGAGCCCGATCGCCAGGTGCGGATTCGCGTCAACCAGGACGAGGCCCGACTTCTCGGCCTCAGTTCGCAGACGATTTCCACCGTTCTGAACACCGTGATATCCGGCACGCCGGTCACGCAGGTGCGGGACGATATCTACCTGGTCGATGTGGTGGTCCGCGCAACCGATGAACAGCGCGTCTCGCTGGCGAGCTTACGCACGTTGCAGATGCCGATCGCGGGTGGCCGGACCGTTCCATTGAGCCAGTTTGCATCGTTCGAATATAATCAGGAGTTTCCGCTGATCTGGCGACGAGATCGCGTGCCCACGCTCACGGTTCGGGCGGCCATTGCCGACCGTGTGCTGCCGGAGACGGTCGTCAACAGGCAGGCCGCGGCCGTGGCAAAGCTGAAGGCGGCGCTGCCGGCTTCATACCGCGTCGTGGTCGGTGGCACGGTGGAGGAAAGCCGGAATTCTCAGGCGTCCGTCATGGCGGTGGTGCCCGTGATGCTGTTCGTCATGTTCACGGTCCTGATGGCCCAGTTGCAGAGCTTTCCGCGATTGTTGATGGTCGTCAGCGTTGCACCGCTCGGTCTGATCGGCGTCGTCGCAGCGCTGCTGTTGTCGGGGCGGCCGTTGGGCTTCGTCGCCATTCTCGGTGTGCTTGCTCTGCTCGGCATGATCAGCAAGAACGCGGTCATCCTGATCGGCCAGATCGAGGCGGAGCGTTCACTGGGGAAGGGACCCTGGCAGGCCGCGGTGGATGCCAGCAGTTCCCGCTTTCGTCCAATCATGCTGACGGCCGTCTCCACCGTTCTCGGCATGATCCCGATTGCTCCGACGGTGTTCTGGGGGCCGATGGCCTTTGCGATCATGGGCGGCCTGCTGGTTGCGACAGGTCTGACCCTGGTCTTCCTGCCGACACTGTATGTGGCATGGTTCGGCGGAAAGGAGCCGGCCGAAGCTTCCGGTTCTTCGTTCGCGGCCTGAGGGCGTGTGGGCGGTGAGGGTAATCCCGGACCTCGACTAGGTAATCACCTGATTGGCCATGCGCGCTCCACGGCGCATCGTCCGGCTCGCAGCGAGCGACGCGGCCGCTGCGCCGACCATCGTTCGCGGTCCGAGGCCTTCACATGAGCGCGACGCCGTCGATCCAGAAGCTTTCGCTGTTTGCTCTGACGGCCGTGGTGGTCGGCTCCATGGTCGGTTCCGGCATCTTCTCACTGCCGCGCACTTTCGGCATCGCAACCGGTCCATTCGGCGCCATCTTCGCCTGGTGCATCGCCGGTGGTGGCATGTACACGCTGGCGCGCGTGTTTCAGTCATTGGCAGAGCGAAAGCCTGAACTCGACGCCGGTGTCTACGCCTATGCGAAAGCGGGTTTCGGCGATTATCCCGGCTTCCTCTCGGCGCTTGGCTACTGGATGGGAAGCTGCATTGGCAACGTGTCGTATTGGGTCCTGATCAAGTCGACCTTGGGCGCGTTCTTTCCCGTGTTCGGCGACGGCAATACCGTCACCGCCATCATCGTCGCCTCGATCGGGATCTGGCTCTTCCATTTCATGATCCTGCGTGGCGTGCAACAGGCCGCCGCGATCAACACCATCGTGACGATCGCCAAGATCGTGCCGATCCTGGTCTTTATCGTCATCCTGATCTTCGCCTTCAAGGCCGACCAGTTCAGCGACAATTTCTGGGGCGGCGAGGGCATGCCGGACAAGGGGCTCTTCGAGCAGATCCGCGCGACCATGCTGGTCACGGTGTTCGTGTTCCTCGGGATCGAGGGGGCCAGCGTCTATTCCCGCTATGCCAAGGAACGATCCCATGTCGGCGCGGCGACGATCATCGGCTTTGTGATGGTGACCAGCCTGATGGTGCTCGTCACCATGCTGCCCTACGCCGTGCTGCCGCGCGCCGACATCGCCGAGATGCGACAGCCGTCCATGGCGGCGGTGCTGGAGGCCGTGGTCGGGCATTGGGGCGCGGTCTTCGTCAGCATCGGACTTCTGGTTTCGGTGCTCGGGGCTTATCTCGCCTGGAGCTTGATCTGCACCGAAGTTCTTTCGGCCGCGGGCCGCACCAGGGATATGCCGGCCCTGTTCGGCACCGAGAACGAGAACAAGGTCCCGGCTGCGGCGCTGTGGCTGACCAACATCGTCGTCCAGCTCTTCGTCATCAGCACCTACTGGTCGCGGGACGCCTTCTCGCTGATGCTCAATCTGACGAGCGTCATGAATTTGATCCCGTTTTTCCTGGTCGCCGCCTACGGGCTCTTGCTGGTCAAGCGGGGCGAGACCTATGAGAAGCGCCCGGACGCGCGTCGAAGCGGGCTGATCTTTACCGGCATTGCGCTGATCTACACGCTCTTCCTGATCTATGCGGCCGGAATGAAATATCTGCTGCTGTCGGCCATCCTCTACGCGCCCGGCACGGCACTGTATTTGTGGGCGCGCCTCGAGCAGAAGGCGAGAGTCTTCACCTTCGCCGAGTGGATCATCTTCATTGTCGTTGCGATCGGCGCGGTCGTCGGCGTTCATGGCCTGGCCACCGGCTACATCACGATCTGAGCGGAGCAGTTCCGGAGATAGGCCTCATGACAAAGCAGACATCGGATGCAGGGATTCCCTTCGGTGTTCATTCGGAAGTCGGCCAGCTGCGCAAGGTGCTGGTCTGTTCGCCGGGGCGGGCCCATCAACGTCTGACGCCGACGAACTGCGACACCTTGCTCTTTGACGACGTCCTATGGGTCGACAACGCCAAGCGCGATCATTTCGATTTCGTGCAGAAGATGCGCGACCGCGGAATCGAAGTCGTCGAGATGCACAATCTCCTCGCCGACACGGTCGCGATTCCGGAGGCGAGGACGTGGATCCTCGACAACCAGGTGATCCCCAATCAGGTTGGCCTCGGCCTGATCGACGAGCTGCGCGGCTATCTGGAAAGCCTCAAGCCGCGCGAGTTGGCGGAGACGCTGATCGGCGGATTGTCGACCCAGGACTTTCCAGAAGCCCGCGGCGGCGAGACGCTCAGGCTCATCCGGGAAGCGGCCGGCATGACCGAGTATCTTCTGCCGCCCCTTCCCAACACCCTGTACACGCGCGATACGACCTGCTGGATCTACGGGGGCGTTACGCTGAATTCGCTGTTCTGGCCGGCGCGCCACGAAGAGCCTATCCTCGCCGCCGCGATCTATAAGTTCCATCCGGATTTCGCCGGCAAGGTCAATGTCTGGTGGGGTGATCCGACACAGGATCACGGCCTTGCGACGCTTGAGGGCGGCGACGTGATGCCGATCGGAAAAGGCAACGTGCTGATCGGATTGAGCGAGCGTACTTCGCGGCAGGCCATCAGCCAGCTCGCTGCCGCCCTGTTCAGGAAGAAGGCGGCCGAGCGCGTGATCGTGGCTGCCATGCCCAAGCTTCGAGCGGCGATGCATCTGGATACGGTCTTCACATTCGCCGATCGCGATTGCGTGCTGCTTTATCCGGACATCGTCAACAATATCGCGGCATTTTCCTACCGTCCGGCCGACAACTCCGCAGGCATCGAGCTGCGCAAGGACGAAAAGCCCTTCGTCGAGGTCGTCGCAGAGGCGCTTGGGCTGAAGAAGCTGCGCGTGGTGGAGACGGGTGGAAATGCCTATATGCGCGAGCGGACCCAGTGGGATAGCGGCGCCAATCTCGTCTGCGCATCCCCTGGCGTCGTGTTCGCCTATGACCGCAACACCTACACCAACACGCTGCTGCGCAAGGAAGGCATCGAGGTCGTCACCATCGTTGGTGCGGAACTCGGACGTGGTCGCGGCGGTGGTCATTGCATGAGTTGTCCGATCACCAGGGACGCGGTCGACTATTAGGCCCGCATCAGCGGTCACTGCGGCCTGTTACGAAACGATGATCGATTTTATCAACCCGTGATTTAGTCAGAGAACATTAACACGCCACAATCGTGTCACAGCCTGACGCGAATCCCGATGCACGCGACAGCCATCGAGGGACACCATGCGAAGATCCAGAATTCTTCTGCCGATCTTTGGTCTGCTCGGCGCGAGCACGGCAGGTGCAGCCGACCTTGATGTCACCGAGCTCAAGACGATCGCGGCTCCTGTGCCGTACACCTCAGTACCATCCTGGAGCGTCGTCGGTTCCATCGCGCCCACCTTCACCGACAACGCCCTGTTTACCCGCGACAACCGCAAGTCGGACGTTTACTACGTGCCCGACGTGAGCGTCCGGCTGGACGGGAACCTCAGCAATGACCTGTCGTACCGCCTCTATGCACGCGCGCAATATGAAGCGTTTTCGCGGGAGAAGGACGGCAACTTTGCCGTCGCGCGGATGGGCGGGCGCCTGACCCAGAATTGGGACGGCTGGCGCTTCTCCGCCATTTACGAGCATCGCTACGATTTTGACGGAATCTACCGCGACCTCGCCTTCACCTCGAACGATGTGATGGGCTCGGTTGCGCGCGACTTCCGCTTCAACAACGCGACGTTTTCGCCGTTGCTGCTCCTGACCTATCGATTTTCCGACCTGGCGGAGGCGCGCCGCTGGCGCTTTGACGCCGTGCTCGGTATCGAGGTCAAGCTCGATTCCAAATGGTCGATTGTGAGCACGCCGTTGTTCGAAGCTTACTGGTTCACCGATGGACTCAATAGCGGGCGGCGCGATCAGCTCTATTCGGCGGACGTCGGTCTGAAGTATAATTTTGCCAGCAATCTGTCGCTCACGACGACCGTGCTGTACGAGGCGCGAACGTCGAACGTGCCGCTACGGCGATATAGGGACGTTCGCATCGGCCCTCGTCTGGACTTCGCATTCTGAGAGGTATCCGATCGATGCACGCAAGAGGCTTGTCGCTGTTGATCGGCATTGTTGTGGGCATCGCGGCGGCATCCGTTGCCGCCGCCGATCCGCGTGACGCCGTCGATCGAAGCCAGCGTCTTGATACCGATGCGCTTCGGGACGATGCCGCGACAAACCGTCTGACGCCGCCATCGCATCCCCTGCAGATTGCACCGCCTCCAGCGGCTCCGAAAGCAAGGACGGAACGCAGGAGGAAGTCCGGCGCAAATGGTGGCGGCAGCCGCTAGCGTCATCGGTACGCTGGTAGGCATGGCCGCCTATCGGCGCGGGAGTTCGTTGTCTCGGAACTCCGCTGTCTCCGAACTCCGCTGCCTCGGAACTCCGCATTTTTAATCTCTGTTGCGGCAAATTCGAACGCGCAGAACCGCTTTCGTCGCGCAGCGCAGACGGCGTGTCGCGGATTCAAGATTTTAATCCCATGGAAATGCTACCTCTTGTTGTAGGACGATTCCGGGGTGTATAGTCGGATCGGCTCCAAGGCGCGTCCGCGAGCCGGCGAGGGGAGATGTCCCCGAACAGGCGAACGGACACAAGCGATGCTGTTGTCAGCGTCGCGATGTCGCCGGAGAAGAGTGAGTGCGTATCGTGAAGGTACATGTCTCCCCCGCCAGCGAGTCGCATCGAACCGGCCTCGGAAACTGGCTGCGGACAGGTTCGGAACAATCGATCGAAGCGCTCTATTGGACGTTTTCGGCTGATCTCCTCTTCGTCGTGCGTCCGTCTCCTGAAGGGCGCTTCGTCTATGAGGCGATCAATCCGGAGTTTGGGTCCCGGCTCGGTCTCTCGCCGGAAGACGTCTACGACATGGATGTGTTCGATTGCATGAACGCGGACGACGCTAGAATCGTCTGCCAGGCGCTGGGGGCGTGCGTTGCGGAAGGAGCGGAAATCAGGATCCGGCAGCGTCTCGCGTTCGGTGGCTCGCCCCGGAACGTCGAAACGGTAGTAACTCCGGTCGTTCAATCTTCGTGTGGTGGTGCGGTTCGCTTGATCGGCAGCCACCGCGCCCTGCGCAGCCGCGCGTTCGAGAGCGGGGTCGGACAGGGCAACGGGCTCGACGTGAATCTCGGCCTGGTATCGATCCAGGAAGGCATCCAGCAGCGGATAGCCTCCGATCTCCATGATTCGACCTGCCAGCACCTGATTGCCGCGAGTCTCGGTCTCATGCGGATCCGGAGCAGCATCGGCGAACCGGACTTGGCCGAGCGGCTCTGCGACGAAATCGATGCATCGATCGATGAAGCCCTCCGGGAAATCCGCGCCTTTGCCTATCTGCTGCATCCCCGGAACCTCGCCGGTGAGGGCCTGAAGGCTGCGATCGAGCGGTACGCGGAGGGATTTGCGGCGCGCACGTCGTTGCGCGCGAGTGTCGACATCGTGCCGGATGTGGATCGGTTGCCTTACGAGACGAAACGAACGTTGCTGCGGGTCGTCCAGGAAGCGCTGACGAACGTCTTCCGTCATGCGAACGCGACCGAGGTGGCCATCGTCATCGATACCGCGGACGGCCGGTTTCACCTGACGCTCAGCGACAATGGAATTGGGCTCCCGCCGGGTTTCGGCAGGAGCGCGGTCTCTGTTGGTGTCGGAATTCCGGCGATGCAAGCGCGGCTGCACGAGATCGGAGGTACGCTCGACATCCAATCCAGTCGCGCGCCGCGGCATGCCGGCACGGTGCTGTGTGCAGTATTTCCCTATGCTCCCCCGGCGAACAGGGCCAATCGCCGCGGGGCCACGACAAATGCAAGGGCCCGCGCAGGCGCACAATCAGCGAAAAAACACTAACCGCGGGGCGGCGGGCCGGAGTCACGGCCCATCGCCGATGCGGATTCGGAGTGCTCTGCCATGAAGCGAATTCTCATCGCGGATGATCATGAGGCGGTACGGTCGGGCTTGCGTGCGGTGCTCGAGCAACGGGTGGATTGGGAGGTGGTCGCCGAGGTGAATGACGGCGGCATGGCGGTAGCAGCCGCGATCGAAAGCCGGCCCCATGTCGCCATCGTCGACTTCTCGATGCCGCGCATGACCGGTGTCGAGGTGGCGCGGCGGATCAGAGAGTATCCGCTGCAGACGGAGGTGCTGATCTTCACGGTGCACAATTCGGGCTTGCTTGCCCAGCAAGCATTCGAGGCGGGGGCGCGTGCATTCCTGGTGAAGTCCGACGCCAACAAGCTGCTTGTCGCAGCTGTCGAAGCCTTATTGCTGCACCGGCCATTCTGGCCCCGGAAGACCGAACTCGACCATGCGCCGCGGACCAACGGCGAGCGGCATCACGAACTCACGGCCCGCGAGCAACTGGTCGTCAAGCTGGTCGCGGAAGGATACAGCAACAAGGGCATCAGTGCGATCCTCGACCTCAGCGTCAAGACCACCGAGGCCCATCGGGCAGCAGCGATGCGCAAGCTGGAAGTGAACTCGACGGCGGGGCTGGTCCGGTACGCCGTTCGGACCGGGCTGGTCGAGGCTTGAAACGGCGATATCGGCGAGCAATACGGGCGTCGGTACCTTCGCCCGGAGATATCAGGGTTTTGTGGGATAACGATTCCAGCCACGCTCCCTATGATCGTTCGACTGTGCTGCCGGTTTGCTGCCGGTATCGGCCCGGAAGCGCAAGGGTCGGCCAACGGGAACGACACGGTGAAACGCATCTTGATTGCGGATGATCATGAAGTTGTGCGTTCCGGGCTGCGTGCAATCATCGAAGCGCATTCCAGCTGGATCGTGAGCGGCGTGGCGACCGATGGCGAGCAGGCGGTCGCGCTGGCGCTCGAGACCAGGCCGGACATCGTGATCGTCGATTATTCCATGCCGGTCATGAACGGGTTGGAGGTCAGTCGCCGCCTCAAGGCACTCCACCTTGGCGCGCAGGTTCTGATCCTGACGATGCACGAGAGCGAAGAGCTTCTGACTGAAGCCATTCTGGCCGGGGTACGCGGGTTTCTGTTCAAGTCAGACGCACGCAAGCACCTCATTTCCGCCATCGAGGCCCTGCTGGACGGCAGGCCTTACTTCACCAGCATCCTGCTGGAGAGGCTGCTGCACGACTACCAGGGCAACAAGGAGAATCGGACCGACATGCTGCTGACTTCGCGCGAGCAGAGCGTGGTCCAGCTGATCGCGGAGGGGCATACCAACAGGTCGATCAGCTCCATCCTGAAATTGAGTGTGAAGACCGTCGAGACCCATCGCGCCTCGGCCATGCGCAAGCTCAGGATGTCGTCCACCGCTGAGCTCGTCCGCTATGCGATCCGCAAGAAGTTGGTCTTGCCCTGAACAGATGCTGATGTCGGCAGTCGCCAAAGGCGCCGGAGTTTGCGCCTCGACAAAGTGGTCGTGACTGCAACTGCTTACCTTTTCGGGTGCCGACACGGGTTTCGTGTCGCACGCGGGAAGCAAGCCGTGATTGGAACCAGCCTCTGTAGATGGGCCATCAGTTACTTCGCGGTCGCAATCGTATGGCTGCTGCTTGCGGAAGTGCTTGTTGTCGCCGGGTTCGGTTTTCCGAACCACGACATCGGCGGCCCGGACACGCTCGTCATCGTGCACATGGTCAGCATCGGCTGGTTGAGCACGGTCTTGTGTGGCGCGCTGTTCCAGTTCGTGCCGGTGCTGGTCGCAAGGCCGCTCTATGCGGAGCGCTGGATACTGCCGGCTCTGGCGCTGCTGACGCTTGGGCTAACCATCCTGCTCGCGGGCTTCCTGACGCTTGGCGGGCACTTCACCGGGCCGCCCTGGCTGCTTCCGGTCGGCGCGAGCCTGCTGATTGCCGGTTTCGCGTTGGTCGTTGCCAATCTCGGCATGACACTCTGGTCGGCCCGCCCGCTGCCGGGGCCTGCGCGGTTCGTCGCAGCCGGGCTTGCCTGCATCTGTGTCACGGCGGCATTCGGCGGCATGTTCTCTCTGGTGCTGTCCGGAACGGCTATCGGCGCGCAATGGCCGGACCTTCTGGTGTCCGGCGTTCCGATCCATGCGATTGCCGGGCTTGGCGGATGGCTGACATTCACGGCCATGGGCGTCAGTTATCGCCTGCTGGCGATGTTCATGCTCGCGCCCGACGGCGATGCGCGGCTGGGCCGGCTGGCCTGGCTTGCCGGCGTTGCCGCGCTGGCCGTCGGAGCTGTCGGCGGCGTGCTCGCACTCAGGCGCGCGACCGGGGTGAATTTGGCGCTTCTGCTGGCAGGAGTTGCGGCGCTGCTGTCGCTAATCGCCTACGGCCGCGACATGCTCGGCCTGTACAGAGCCCGCAAGCGCCGCGCGCTCGAGCTCAATACACGCATGAGCCTCGTTGCGCTGGCGAGCCTGGTTGCGGTCGCAATCCTCGGCGCCGCGTTTGTTGCGACCGGTTCTCTCCCGTCGCATGTCGGGGCGCTCGCCTTTCTCGGCGCGTTCGGCTGGCTCACTGGCCTCGTGCTCGCCAATCTCTACAAGATCGTCCCGTTCCTGACCTGGCTCGAGACCTACGGTCCGGTGATGGGCAGAGTGCCGACGCCCCGCGTGCAAGATCTCGTTGACGAGCGCCGCGCGTTGAAATGGTTCGTGCTGTTCTTTGCCGGAAGCTGGGCGGCAACCCTGATGCTCCTGGTCGACGCGGCACTCGGCTTCCGCATCGCCGTCGCCGCCGTGACGCTCGCGACGCTCGGCCTGGGCGAGGAGTTTATCAGGGCAAGGCGGCTTGCGGACGTGGCGGAGCCGCTGCGTCTGCCGACCGGAGCAGTCGTGCCCCAACTGTTGGTCTCGCGAAATTGAAAGGAGACTGCAATGACCGAGTTCATCGACGTCGATGTCCGGCCGATCCTGCGTGCAGGCGGCGAGCCGTTCTCGATTATCATGGCCGCGCTCGCGCGGCTCGCGCCCGGGGAGGGGCTGCGGCTCTATGCCCCCTTCAAGCCGGTGCCCCTGTTCGACGTCATGGCGAGCAAGGGCTTTGCGCATCGGGAGGCCGAGCTCGAAGGCGGCGAATGGGAGATCCGGTTTCTGCCGGGCGACGGCTCGCCCGATGCGGCCGAACCGGCGCGCGCGGCGTTGAGCGATGGCGATTGGCCGGAGCCTGTGGTTCATCTCGACAACCGCGACCTCGATCCGCCGGAGCCGATGGTCCGGATTCTGGCTGCAGTGGAGCGGCTTGCACCCGGGCAGACGCTCGGAGCCTTGCTCAGTCGTGAGCCGGTCTTCCTGTTTCGGGAGCTGACCAAGCGCGGCCATCAGTGGCGCGGCGGCTTCACGCCGCAGAAGGATTCCTATCAACTGACCGTGAGGGTGCGCGCATGAATTTCAACGATGATGATCTCGTGGAGCAGATCAGGCAGGCGCTGAAGGTTGTGATCGACCCCGAGCTCGGCCACAACATCGTCGATCTCGGCTTCATCTATGATGTGTCGGTCGAGGACGGTGCCGCGCACATCACCATGACGGCGACGACACGCGGCTGCCCCGCCGCGTCCTTTCTCAAGGAGGGCGTCGCCAACAGCGCGTGCCTGGTTCCTGGCGTGGAATCGGTCGACGTCACCATGACGTTCGAGCCGCCTTGGCAACCCTGGATGATCGCGCCGGGCGTCAAGGCGTCGCTCGGATTTGCCGAGGTGAACTGATCCGCCGAGGCGGCCGGCTAGACGCCTTCGGCGCCCGGGCCGGACCAGATCCTTGCCGGTATTCGAAGCTTTGCAAGGTCGAGCAGGTTGATCGCCCGGGCGGCGATCTGGTCGATCACCTCATCCAGCGATTGTGGTTTCAGATAGAAGGCCGGCATCGGCGGGGCGATGATCGCGCCGATCTCGGTCGCCTGCAGCATCGCTCTGAGATGGCCGAGATGCAGCGGGCTCTCGCGGACCAGCAACACCAGCCGGCGCCGTTCCTTGAGCTGCACGTCGGCCGCGCGCGTCAGGAGGTTGTCGAGCTGCCCCCAGGCGATGGCCGAGAGCGTACGGATCGAGCACGGCGCCACGATCATGCCCGCGACCGGATACGAGCCGCTGGCGATCGCGGCGCCGATATCGGAATGAAGATGATGGCGGAAGGCGAGGGCGCGCAGCCGCGCGAGCGCATCGCGTCCCACTTCCTCGCTCAGCGTACGCTCTGCCGCGGGCGAAACCACGAGATGGACTGCGTAGTGCGGATTGTCCGCCAGCAGCTCGACGATGCGCATGCCGATCGCAGCACCCGAGGCGCCGCTGATGCCGACGATGATGCCTTGCCGCCCGCTCATGCGAGGACCGGAGCGCGCGCCGGCATGCCCGATAGGCCGAGGCTCGACCACATCGCATCGACACGCGCGACCACGGCGGGATCCATGGCCAGCGGAACGCCCCATTCGCGATCCGTCTCCGGCAGAATCTTCGTGGTGGCGTCGATGCCGAGCTTGCCGCCGAGACCGGATTTCGGCGAGGCGAAGTCGAGATAGTCGATCGGCGTGTCGGTAAGCGTCACGAGATCGCGCGAGGAATCGCTGCGCGTCGAGACGGCCCACATCACCGCGCGCCAGTCGCGGATGTCGATGTCGTCGTCGACCACGATCAGCAGCTTCGTGTAGCTGAACTGCGGCAGCATCGACCACAGGCCAAGCATCAGTCGCCGCGCCTGGCCGGGATAGCGTTTTTTGATCGCCGCGATCGCGACGCGGTAGGAGCAGGCCTCCGGCGGCAGCCAGCAGTCGGTCACCTCGGGGAACTGCTGCCGGATCAGCGGCACGAACAGCTGGTTGAGCGCCTCGCCGATCCGCGACGGCTCGTCCGGCGGCCGGCCCGTGAAGGTCGATAGGTACACAGGCTGACGCCGGCTGGTGATCGCCGTCACGCGCATCACCGGGAATTCCTCGACGGAATTATAGTACCCGGTGTGATCGCCATACGGCCCCTCGGGCGCGGTTTCGGTCGCGGAGACGAAGCCCTCGATGACGATTTCGGCCTCGGCCGGGATCGCGAGCGGGACGGTGAGGCATGGTGCGAGGTCAGGCCGCTCGCCGCGCAGGATGCCGGAGAAGCGCAGCTCGGAGAGCGTCTCGGGCAGCGGCAGCACGGCGGCAAGGATCGTGGCGGGATCGGCGCCGATGACGATCGCGACCGGCATGTCGCGCCCGAGCGCCTTCCATTGCTGGTGATGCCTTGCGCCGCCGCGATGCGCCAGCCAGCGGATGATGGCGCGGTCGCGGCCGAGCACCTGCATGCGGTAGACGCCGACATTCTCCTCCTGGTCCGCCGTCGCGGAGTCCGGAGGCACGGTGATCACGAGTGGCCAGGTGATCAGCGGCGCCGGCTCGCCGGGCCAGCAGATCTGGACCGGCAATCTCGCAAGATCAATGTCGGGCTCCATCGCGACGCAGTCCTGGACCGGCGCCGCCGCGCGCGTGCGCGGGCGCGTCGCCAGCGCGGCGCGCGCGAGCGGGAGCTTATCGAGGACATCCCTGATGCCGTGCGGTGGTCGCGGTGCGCGGAGCTCGGCCATCAACTCGCCGAGCTCTCCAAGACGGTCGGGCGCGATGCCCATGCCCCATGCGATCCGCTCGACCGTTCCAAACAGATTGGTGAGGAGCGGCATCTCCGAGGGGCGGCCGTCGGCCTTGACGGGCTGCTCGAACAATAGTGCCGGTCCGTGTGCCTCGAGCACACGCCGGTGAATTTCCGTGATCTCGTGGACGACGGAGACCTTCTCGCGAATGCGTCGCAACTGTCCCCGGCTTTCGATGAAGCGCAGGAAGTCGGACAAGTCGCGAAAGCGCGGCACATCACGTTGCAACTGGACAAGCTCCCAAAAAATGAGAGCTAGCCGGGTTGTTTTCGGTCTTCATTGTTCCCGGTCAAATACATCGGCGTGCAATCCGTCCAGATGTGTGGCCATGAATGATCCGTCCGCCGCATCGCCCGGCCCGTTGCCGACGATTCCGCCGCTTGTCGCATTGGCCATGCGTCCCCTGCCTCTGCTGCCGTTGCAACTCGCTCTCGGCGGTGTCCTGCAGCGGATCTACCGGCGCAACCCCGCAATATTCGACCGGCTCGGCGATCACGCGCGCGCGCGGTTCGGTATCAAGCCGATTGATCTGCCCTTCGCCTTCGTGGTCGAGGCCAGGCCGCGCCTGTCGGTGGTGCGTGACTTGCCGCGTGGTCTGGATGCGCGGATCTCGGCTTCGCTCGCCAATCTGCTGGCTCTGCTCGAAGGCAGGGTCGATGGCGATGCCCTGATGTTCTCGCGTGAGCTCGTGGTCGAGGGCGATGTGGAGGCGGTGCTGGCGCTGCGCAATGCGATCGACGACGCCCAGCTCGATCTGGCCGAAGAGCTGTCCTCGCTGTTCGGTCCGCTGGGCGCGCCGGCGAGGCGGGCCTTCGAGGCTACCCGTGGCCGCGTGATCGCCTCATCCGGCCATGGCGAGCAATCGAGATGATGGAGCTGATCTGTCCTGCCGGCACCCCGGCGGCGCTGAAGAGTGCCATCGATGCCGGCGCCGATGCGATCTATTGCGGCTTCAACGACGAGACCAACGCGCGCAATTTTCCGGGGCTGAATTTCAGCCGCGACGAGCTGCGCAAGGGGATCGCGCTGGCGCATGGCCGCGGCGCGAAGATCCTGGTGGCCATCAACACCTTCCCGCGCGCCTCCGCGGTCGACATCTGGCATCGCGCGGTGGACGATGCGGCGAGTGCGGGGGCCGATGCGCTGATCCTCGCCGATATCGGATTGATGGACTACGCCGCGCGGCGCCATCCTAACCAGCGCTTGCACGTCTCGGTTCAGGCCGCGGCCGCAAATCCCGATGCTATCGCCTTCTACGCCGAGAATTTCGGGGCGCGGCGCGTAGTGCTGCCCCGCGTCCTGAGTGTGCCGGAGATCGCCGAGATCACCCGGGAATCGGCCTGCGAGACCGAAGTCTTCGTGTTCGGCGGCCTCTGCGTGATGGCCGAGGGGCGCTGTTCGCTGTCGTCCTATGCAACCGGCAAGTCACCGAACATGCAGGGCGTCTGCTCGCCGCCGAGCCATGTGACCTACGAACAGACCGCGGAGGGGACGAAGTCCAGTTTGGGTGGCTTCACCATCAACCGGTTCGGGTCGAGTGAGCCTGCGGGCTATCCGACGCTGTGCAAGGGGCGCTTCTCGACCGCGCAGGGCGCCGGCTATATTTTCGAGGACCCCGTCAGCCTGGATGCCACGACGCTGCTCAAAGGCTTGCGCGATGCCGGCGTGACCGCGCTCAAGATCGAGGGCCGCCAGCGCGGCCGTGCCTATGTCGAGAGCGTGGTGCGACATTTCCGCCATGCGCTCGCCGCGCTCGAGAGCGGCAGTGAGGCAGAGATCGCAAGCCTGAAGCCGTTCACCGAAGGGCAGGCCTCCACGGTCGGCGCCTATCGCAAGACCTGGCGCTAATCTTTTCGAATAGGTGAGGTCCGGAAGATGCAACTCAGCCTCGGTCCCGTTCTGTACAATTGGGCGCCGGAACGCTGGCGCGACTTCTATTTCCGGATCGCCGACGAAGCGCCGCTCGACGTCGTATCCGTCGGCGAGGTCGTCTGCTCGAAGCGCTCGCCGTTCTTCGCAGACTTGATTCCGGGCGTGGTCGAACGGCTGCAGAGCGCGGGCAAGCAGGTGTTGCTGGGTTCGCTGATCCTGGTTTCGCTGCGGCGTGAGCGCCGCCAGACCGAGGAGCTTGCGGCGGCCGAAGGCGTGATGGTCGAGGTCAATGACCTGACCTGTCTCAGGGCGCTCGCAGGCCGGCCGCACGCGATCGGGCCGTTCGTCAACATCTACAACGAGGCGAGCGCGGCCTTTCACGCCGCGCGCGGGGCGAGGCGCATCTGCCTGCCGCCGGAGCTGCCGCTGGCCTCGGTGGCGACCATCGCAAGGGCTGTTCCCGATACCACGATCGAAGTGTTCGCGTTCGGCAGGGTGCCGCTGGCCATCTCGGCCCGTTGCTATCATGCGCGCCTGCACAAGCTCGCCAAGGACAATTGCCGCTTCGTCTGTGAGAAGGACCCGGATGGTCTCCTTCTGAACACGCTGGAGCAGCAGGATTTTCTGACCATCAACGGGGTGCAGACCCTGTCGCACACCTGCGCCAATCTGCTGGGCGAGGCCGGCATCTTGCGTGAGAGCAACGTCGGCTCACTTCGCCTGTCGCCGCAGGATTGCGACATGGTCGTCGTCGCCAGGACCTTTCGCGACGTGCTGAACGGCCGTGACGATGTCGAGGGCGGCAACCGCCGGCTTGCGGCGGCCTATCCTGGTGTGCCGTTCTCGAATGGGTTTCTGTGGGCAGAGCCAGGGCACGTCTATCGTCAGGCCCGATCAGGCGACGCGCAAGGCTCGGCGCAAATCGGGCTTCTCTGAACGGGTTCGGCGTTGGCGGGCGCTCAGAAATTCGCCGCCATTGCGGCCAGACGTCGATGCGCCCTTTCCCGCGCAGCCTTAATCGGCTGCTGCGGTCCCGTGGTTGGCCCGATCGGCACGAAGCGGACATTGTCGATACCGATGAAGCGCAGGATATCTCGCAGGTAAGGCGTTGCCATGTCGATGCGGCCGCGGTTCATGCCGGTGGCAAAGTCACTGCCGCTGGCGAGAATCACCAGCGTCGGCCGGTCCTTGAGCAGTGGCAGATAGCCCTGTGACGGGTCGAACCGGAACGTCAGCCCGGGCTGAACGATGATGTCGAGCCACTGCTTGAGCTTGTAGGGAATGCTGAAGTTCCACATCGGCGTCGAGATCAGCACGCGATCGGCCAACGAAAACCGCAGCGCCATGCGCTCGGCCTCCGCAAAGCTGTCGCGTTGCGTGTCGTTGAAGGCTTGCCCGTTCATCCGTGCATATTTGGCCTCGGCGATGGGGCCCGAGAATTCCGGCATCCGCTCCCGCCAGAGGTCCACGACATCGAGGTCCCAGTCCGGCCGGGCCTGGCGAAAGCCGTCAAGAAAGACGCGCGCGCCGGCACTTGACTCGGAGTCAGGGCGTGGCGAGCAGGAGAGGTGCAAAATCTTTGCCACCGCTCATCCCAACGCCCTGATGACGGCATCTGCCCTCGTGACGATCGCGACGTTCTGCATGGCGAAATTGATCGACGCGTGGTGCCAGTCGGCGTTCATGGTCGAGCAGCAATCTTCGGGGACGATCATGAAGTAGCCCTTGTCCGCCCCGGTGCGGGCGGTGTGCTCGACCGACATGTTGGTCCAGGCGCCGGTGTTGATGATCATGTCGCGCCCGGTCGCCTTGAGGATCGTCTCCAGCCGAGTGCCCTCCCACGCGCTCATCCGCATCTTCTCGACGACGAAATCGCCAGGCCGGGGTTCGAGGCCGGAGACGGGCGCCGCGCCCCAGCTTCCGCGCACCATCGCCTTGCTGTCGACGAGGCCTTCGAACAGCGGTGCGTTCAGCGTGACGCCGGGCGCGCCCGGCTCGACGACGAACCAGACATGAATGATCGCAACGCCCCGTGCCCGCGCGGTCTCCGCGAGACGGCGGACATTCTCGACGACGTGCTGCTGCTTCGCATGCCCGGGAGCGCCCGACTCGGCGAAGGCGCCGCCATCCATGATGACGTCGTTCTGCAAATCCTGGATGATCATGGCACAGCGCTGCGGATCAAGCCGCATGTCGCCGTCCGCGAGGATAGGTGCCGCCGGCGAGGTGCTTGCCGCCGCGCCGCCGCTACTTCGCCGGCCGCTCATATAAGGCTCGTGCCGCGGGCCGACCTTGGTCGGAATGCCGTAGACCGAATGCGTCGAGGTCAAATACAGCGTGCGGAAATCCGGCCCGCCCCAGGCGAGGTTGGCGACCATCTCGGGCACCCGGACCTTGCCGAGCAGCTCGCCGCGCGGCGAATAGACCCAGACCCCGCCGGGCGCGGTGACCCAGACATTGCCGTGCTGGTCGCACTTCATGCCGTCGGGCAGGCCGGCCTCGAGCTCGGAGCGGATGCCGCTTGCGAACACCCGCGCATTCGACAGCGAGCCGTCGGCATTGACGTCGAAGACGCGGACCAGCGCCTGCACGGTGTCGTTGACATAGAGCAGCTTCTCGTCCGGCGAGAAGCACAGCCCGTTCGGCTGGTCGAACAGATTGCGCTCGACCACGAGCTTCGGCTCACCGCCGGGCACGAGGCGATAGACGCCCTGGAAGCCGAGCTGACGCGGCCGCTCGACGCCATAGACCGGCATGCGGCCGTACCAGGGGTCAGAGAAATAGATCGCGCCGGAGGAGTGCACGCAGACGTCGTTCGGGCTGTTCAGCTCCTGGCCCTGGAAGTGCGAAGCCAGCACCTCGCGCCGCCCATCCGGCCGCTCGCGGATCAGCGACGAGGTCGCGTGCTCGCAGACGATCAGATTGAGCTCGGCATCATAGGTCATGCCGTTGCACTTGTTCGAGGGACGCTTGACCTCGACCACGCCGCGCCGCGCATCCCAGCGCCGGCGCACGTCACCCGGCATGTCCGAGAACAGCAGATAGTGATCGACCGGATGCCAGATCGGCCCCTCCGTGAAGTCAAAGCCGGTGCCGACCTGCGCGACCGGCGCATAGGGGTCGATCAGGGTTTCGAATTCGCTTCGCAAGGTGACGTGCGTCATCGGTCGATCCCCAAGATCATCTCAAGCCGGGAACCAGTTGCGTGCGGGCAGGGACTGCACGATCGGTCCGGGGACCTGATCGTGCAGGCGCCCGACGACGTTGCCGCCTTCGATCTTGGCGGGACGGTCGTGCACCGGCAGCAGATAGCGCGAATTGCTCAGCAGCTTCTTGATCGAGGCCTTCTCGGCGCGCTTGCTGGTGCCGTGGTTGCCCGTCGTGCGCGGCTCCCAATCGTGGATCTCGTTGAAGGGCGTCACGATCTGGTCGTTGAAATCGTAGATCACGTCGCCGCAGATGGTCGCAATCCCGTCGGCCGTCTCGACGATGACGTTCATCGAGCCCTCGGTATGCGCATTGGCGGCGTCGCAATAGACGCCGGGCATCAGCTCGATCGGACCGGTGATCTCGAGGTCGAGGAAGCGCAGCGCGCTCTTGGTGTGCAGCCGGTCGATCAGGTGCTTGATGTCGGGCGCCGGATACTGCGGATGCATCAGGCCGGAGACGGAATATTCGAGCTCCTTGCGGTTGAGCACGACGGTCGTGTTCATCGGAAACAGATCGTCCTTGCCGGCATGGTCGATGTGCAGATGGGTGTGGCAGACGAAGCGGACGTCGCCCATGCGCACGCCGTGGCGCGCGAGCTGGTTCTCGATCATGTTCTCGTGGTACTGCAGGCCGCGCATGCCCAGCGTCTCCATGATCTGGTTGGAGCGGTAGCCGGTGTCGACCACGACCGGATATTTCCCCCCGAGGATCAGGAAGCCGAGGGTGAGGACGCGGCGGGTGCGACCGCAGTCGCGGCCGAGAACCAGAAAGCTCGATTCCAGCTCGATATCGCCATAGTCCAGGATCTTGATCTCCAGCGCCATTCGTTGCCCTCCCTCATCTGATTCTTGTCGGTCAAAGCCGGTAGACGCGCGTCGCCGTCGTCCTGAAGATGGCGTCCTGCTGCTCCGCGCTGAACGGCGCCGCGGCCGTGCGAAAGGCGCCGACGAGCTCGCGATAGCTGGTCCACAATTTCTCGATCGGGAAATTGGAGCCGAACAGGCAGCGCTCGGCGCCGAAGATCGCGACGGTATCCGCGAGTACGGCAGCGATGTGTGCGGGATCGTTGCGATGGATGAAAGTGCCAAGCCCGGAGAGCTTTGAGACCACGTTCGGGCAGGCCGCGAGCCGGGCCATGCCGCCGCGCCAGGCGGCGCGGCCTGCCGGCGAGAGATCCTCCAGCATGCCGGCATGCTGAAGGATGAAGGTCACGTCGGGGCAGGCCTCGGCCAGCGCTGCGGCGTCCGGCATCTGCGGGGTGAACACCTGCAAATCGAAGCTCCAGCCATAATCGGCGAGACGCGCGACGTTGCGGCGGATCATCGGATCGGCGCAGAGATCCACCCGGGCCGCAAAGCGGTACAGCGGGTTCTCGTGCCAGTGCAGCTGCATGCGCACGCCGCGCACCAGCTTGTAACGCTTCAGGCGGTCGAGCTGCGGACGCACGTCGTCCACGGCGAAATTGGCATAGGCGACGATCGCGTGCGGCCAGGCGTGTTCGTCCGCAGTCTGCTGCACCCAGGCGGCCTCGTCCTCGAAGCGGTCGTTGGCCCAGTTGGTCTGCACATAGACCGAGCGCGTGACGCCGGTACCCTTGAGGTCGTCGAGATATTCCTGGATCGGGTAGTCGCGCCGGATCGGCTCGTAAGGTCCGAAGATGCGCGGCTGCATGGGGCCGATCAGCCAGGGCAGGTCGGCCTGCCGCCAGATGTGATGATGGCCGTCGACAATATCGGTCACGCCGCTCTCCTTCGTCCCAACGCCAGAATATGCGCGACGATCGACGCGCTCGAACCGCCATCCACGAGGTCATCGACGAAGCGCTCGATGGCGACGAGCGCTTCGGTCTGCGGGCGGAAGCCGGGGCTTGTCGCCAGCGGCGTCAGCCAGCTCAAGCGCCAGGCCCGCCGCGACAATTTCGCGACGGCGTCGCGAAGTGCATCGGTCTCCCCACGCTCGAGTCCATCGGAAACGATCACCACCGCGGCGCCGCGCGCATAGCCGCCGAAGCGGGGCACGGCGAGGAAGGCCTGGAGCGCGTCGCCGATGCGGGTGCCGCCGTCCCAGTCGCTGACCAGGTGCGCGGCGGCGTTCATGGCCTGCTCGCGGCGCTTCAGCCGCAACGGGCGGGTGATGCGGGTCAGCCGCGTGCCGAAGGTGAAGACCTCGACACCAGGCGCGGCCTGCACCAGTGCATGCGCGAGCTTCATGTTCTCCTCGGTGCGGCTCTTCATCGAGCCGGAGACGTCGATCAGCAGCAGCATCTTGCGCGGACGCTGGCGCCGCTTCATGTGACGGAGCCGCAGGATCTCGCCGTCGCTGCGGACAGAGTCGCGTAAAGTGCGGCGGAGATCGGCAAACGATCCGCGACGTGCGCGCATGCGGCGATGGCCGCGCCGTCGCGGCAGGCGGCGCGGTGCCTCGCGCGCCAGGCGGCGTAGGGCGTCGGCGGTTGAGGTCATCCGAAAGTGGCGCTCGACCAGCGCCTCGCTTCGGCTCGCGGCGAGGCCTGACTCGTTGGTCTCGTCGGAGAGCAGGGGCGCCTCGTCGCCGCGGCCCTCCTCCTGGAGGCGGACTGTCTCGTCATCCTCGCCCTCGTCGTCTCGTGCGATGGCCTCGCTGCCGCGGAAGTGGAGATCGAACAGCCGGTCGAAGGTCGCGCGGCGTTCGGGCGGCGGAGCCAGCGTCGCCAGGGCGGCCTGCCTGACGTGCTCGATGTCGCGCGGGCCGAGCAGCTCGATCGCGGCGAGGAACGTCGTGGTCTGCTCCGGCGCCACCGCAAAGCCGTTCGCGCGCAGCAGCGGGACGAACGCGACGAAGATGCGCGCGGCGCGCGGAAGCTGCGGCTTGGGGTTCATGCGGTCGCCTCCGCGAGCATGGCATCGAGCCGCGGCGAGATGAAATGCAGATCCTCTTCGTCCTTCAGCGCCACGCCGATCGAGCGCTTGAACGCGTCCGGCCAGCGCGCGCCGCCCTTGTGCAGGAGCGTCGCGGCCTCGGCCCAATCGACGGCCTCGGCAATGCCGGGCGCCTTGCTCAGGGGCTCGCGCCGCAACTTCTCCACGGCTGCGACGACGGCGCGGGCGGTGGCCTCGGCGACGCTGGAGGCGCGCATCATGATGATCCGCGCCTCGCGCTCGGCGGTCGGATAGTCGATCCAGTGGTAGACGCAGCGCCGGCGCAGAGCCTCATGCAGATCGCGCGTCCGGTTCGAGGTCAGCACGACCACAGGGCGTTCGGCCGCGCGCACCGTGCCGCGCTCGGGAATCGAGATCTGGAAGTCGGAGAGGAATTCGAGCAGGAAGGCCTCGAACTCCTGGTCGGCGCGGTCGATCTCGTCGATCAGCAGCACGGTGGAATCGGGCGCGCGGAGCGCGGCAAGCATTGGCCGCTCGATCAGGAAGGTCTCGCCATAGATGTCGATGCTCTCGTCGCCGGCCTGGCGGATCGCCAGCATCTGGCGCGGATAATTCCACTCATAGAGTGCGGCGGAGGCGTCGATGCCCTCGTAGCATTGCAGGCGGATCAGGCGCCGGCCGAGCACGGCGGCGATCGCCTTGGCGGCTTCCGTCTTGCCGACGCCCGGCGCGCCTTCGAGCAGCAGCGGCTTGCCGAGCGCGAGGCCGAGATAGGCTGATGTCGCAAGGCCTTCGTCGGCAAGGTAATAGGCCGCCCGAAGCGCTCTCTCCAGCGCCTCCGGACTGTCGATGCCGACGATGTTGCTGCGAACCGCCACGACCGATCCTCTAGCGCCGCGCCTGCGGCCGCGCGCCGCCCTGGGCCTTGATTGCGCGCAACACCTTTTCGGGCGTGATCGGCAGGTCGTCGATGCGTACGCCGACGGCGTTGAAGATCGCATTCGCGACGGCCGGCAGCACCGGATTGGCGCACATCTCGCCGGGGCCCTTGGCGCCGAACGGACCGTCGGGAGCGGGCCGTTCCAGCACGGCGATATCGTGCGGGCAGATGTCGCCGGGGCCGGGCATCAGGTATTCGACGAAGTCGCGCGGGCCGTGAACGGGATCGGGATAATAGGGCTCCGGGGTTTCGTAGAGCGCGTGGCTGACGCCCATCCAGGCGCCGCCGACCAGCTGCTGCTCGACCAGACGGGGGTTCAGCGCGCGACCGAGCTCATAGGCGGAATCCATGCGCACCATCGCGACATCGCCGGTCTCGTCGTCGACCTCGACTTCCGCGACGAGACAGGCATGGGCGTAGCATGTGGCCGGCGACATCTCGCCGGTCTCCGGATCGACGTTGGAGAGCGGGACGAGAAAGATGCCGCGGCCCGAAATGGTCTTGCCCTGCTTGAACTGCGCGGCAATCGCGACATCCTTGGTCGAGATCGAGCGATGCGGCGCGCCCTTGACGTGGATATTGCCGCGGCCGTCGGTTTCGAGATCGGCGGCATTGACCTCGAGCTCCTCGGCTGCCGCCTCCATCATCACCCCGCGGGCCTCTCGCGCCGCGGCCATCACGGCGTTGCCGACCCGGTGGGTGCCGCGCGAGGCGAACGAGCCCATGCAATGCGGGCCGGTGTCGGAATCCGCCGTGTCGACATAGACGTCCTCGACCGGCACGCCCAGCGTCTCGGCGCAGATCTGCCGCGTCACCGACTTCATGCCCTGGCCGAGGTCGATCGACGACAGCGCCACCGTGAACTTGCCGCTGGGATTGGAGTGAACCAGGGCCTGGCTTGGATCGCCGCCAAGGTTCATGCCGATGGGATAGTTGATCGACGCCATGCCGCGTCCGCGATGCCTGGTCATGTCAGCGTCTCCTGGTGCCGAACACGGATGAGAACCGTGTTGCGCCATGCGATGGCGCGGCCGGGCGCGGTGGGGGAGGCGGCGGTGCCGGCGGGGGCGGATCGCGCGGCGGCTCCCGTGTCGCGGTCACCGGCGCGCGGTCATAGCTCGTGCGCTGCTGTGCAGGCGCAGCCGGACGCACACGCGACTCCGTTGGCGTCGGCGGGATCGCGGCGCGGCCGCCGCCGCCGTCCTTGCGCGAGGAGGCACGCTTGAACTCGTCGCGGATCGGCCATTTGGCCTTTTCGGCAGCGACCTGAACGCATTCGATCAGCGCGGTGTTCTTGGCCTCGCGCCGGTGCGCCTTCATGTCGCCGTCGCGATAGGCGTTGAGGATGCGAAACTCCATCGGGTCCATGCCGACGAGGTTCGCGAGCTTGTCCATCTGGCATTCGATCGCAAAGTCCATCGCGGTGACGCCGAAGCCGCGCATCGCGGTCGCGGGCGTGCGATTGGTGAAGACGCAATAGACGTCGCCATAGACGTTCGGGATGGTGTAGGGGCCCGGCAGATGCGCGGCGCATTTCACGGCGGCGTAGCTCGACAGCCGCGTATAGGCGCCGCTGTCGAAAAACGCGCGGATCTTGCGCGCGACGATGCGGCCGTCGCGCATGACGCCGTCCTTGATGTAAATGCGTTCAGCCCCGCGCGGCGGGCCGTACTGCATCTCCTCCTCGCGCCCGAACACGTAGCGGACGGGCCGTCCCGTCAGCATGGCGCCGAGGATGGCGAGCGGCTCGGTCAAGGTGTCGACCTTGCCGCCGAAGCCGCCGCCGACGGTGCCGCCGATGAAGTGGAACGTGTTGGAGGGCACGTCCAAAATCTTGGCGCAGGTATCGACCGAGAAGAACAACGCCTGGGTCGAGGTGTAGACGACGTAACGGCCGTTGGTGTCGGGCGCCGCAATGGCGCCGTTGGTCTCGGTGGGCGCGTGCTCGATCGGCGACATCTGGTAGCGCTGCTCCAGCACGTGGTCGGCGCTCGCGAGCGCCGCGTCGGCATCGCCGAAGCGCAGGCGCTGGTGGTCGTAGACGTCGTGATAGATGAAGGCGTTCTTCGGATAGGTCTCGTTGACCACGGGCGCGCCAGGCTTCAGAGCGTCCTCGACGTCGAACACAGCCGGGAGTGGCTCGTAATCGACCTTGACCTTTGCGATGGCCTCGAACGCCTCGCGCTCGCTGTCGGCGACGATGGCGAGGATCGGCTCGCCCTTGTAGCGGACCTTGTCGACCGCCAGCGACGGCTCGTCATCCCTGCCGAAATTGATCAGGCTGAGAAGCGTGTTGAGATTGACCGGCACATCGGTGCCGCGAATGATCCGGCGTACACCGGCCGAACGTTCGGCCTCGGTGGTATCGATGCGGCGGATCCTTGCATGGGCCTGCGTCGAGCGTACGACCTTCAGGTGCAGCATGCCTTGCAGCTTGTGATCGTTGAAGTAGCTCGACGTGCCCGTGACATGGCCGAGCATGTCCTGACGCTGGGTGCCCTTGCCGATTTCTTTTAAGTTATCGTCGCGCTCGTCGGCGAAGATGTCCTTGCGCAGTTCCAGCATGATCTACCTCAGGCGCTGACCCGGCCGCTCGCGGCGGCAAGGATGGCATTGATGATCGGCTCATAGCCGGTGCAGCGGCAGATGTTGCCGGAGATGGCCTCAATGACCTCGTCGCGGCTCGGCGAGGGATTGCGGTCGAGCAGCGCCTTGGCGGCCATCAGCATCCCCGGCGTACAATAGCCGCACTGGGCCGCGAAATGGTCGGCGAAGGCGCGCTGCAGCGGGTGCAGGTTCGGGCCCTGCTTCATGCCGTCGAGCGTCTCGATCGAGCGGCCGGCCACCGTCTCTGCCAGCGTCAGACAGGAGAGATGAAGCTCGCCGTCGATCAACACACTGCAAGTGCCGCAGCCGCCCTGGCCGCAGCCGAATTTCGGCGTCATGTCGCCGATCAGCTCACGCAGCGCCACCAGGAGATTGGTGCCGCCGTCGACGAAGATCGCGACATCGCGGCCGTTGTGACGAAACTGCAGGGGGATTTTTGACATGGCGATCTATTCCTGGCCTGACAGCAGGCGCCGCAGATGCACGCCGACGATCTCGCGGCGATACCAGGCGCTGCCGAGCGCGTTGTCGGATGGCGATGTTCCCTCGGTCGCCGCGGATGCGGCGGCCGCGATGGTCGCGGCATCGAGCGAGCGGCCCTCCAGCGCGCGCTCGGCGGCACGGGCGCGGATCTGGGTCGGCGCCATCGATCCCAGCGCGATCCGGGCGCCCGCAATCCGTCCGCCGCTGATCGGCAGATGCGCCGCGAGTGTGACGACCGAGCCGCCCTTCGGCTTGATGCGCGCGATCTTGCGGTAGCGGAACGCGTCGCTGCTCGCCGGCCGGGTGCAGGAGACCGACAGCACCAATGTTCCGGCCTGCCGTTCGCGCGCCTGCAGGAACTCTTCGATCGGGATGTCGCGCGCGCCAAAGCCGCCCGCGACGGCGACGGTCGCGTCGAGCGCCAGCAGCGCCACGGTGAAATCGCCGTAAGGACTCGGCGCGAAAAGATTGCCGCCGACCGTGCCCATGTTGCGCACGGCGGGACCGCCGATCGAACGGGCGGGCGCGTGCAGGAAGGCAAGGTCTCGTTCGGCAAGGATGCGCGCGAAGGTGACGCCGGCGCCGAGCGTGATGCGCGGCCCCGACGCGTCGATCCGGGTCAGCGCCTGGTCCTGGGCGCGGACCACGGTCGAGATCGCGACATCGCCTTCGTTCAGCGCGCGCATCACCAGCGTGCCGCCGCCGAGATACCGCGCGGTGCGGTCCGAGGACAGCGCCCCCGCCGCCTCGCTGGCGCTTGCAAACGTCTTCACTGTCACGGCCATGACTATGCGGCCTCCCTCAGATGCCGGCGGATTGCCTCGAACCCGGCCTGGTAAATGTCTTCCGCGACCATGTGGGTGATGCGGTCGCGATCTTCCGGCTTGGTGGTGAAGCGGGATTCCCAGTGCCAGAAGGTGCGGTCGCCGTCGGTGACCGGCAGCAGCCGGACATGGGCGACGTAGTTGAACATCGGCACCGGCGTATCGAGCAGGCAATAGCTGAAGGACTGTTCCAGGTCCGACAGCGCCAGCAATTGCTCGCGCAGCTCGGAACCGTCGTTGAGCTTGAACCGCCTGATGCAACCGATCTTGTCGGAAGACTGCGCGCGCTCGATCGAGGACGTCGCGACAACCGGATGCCAGCGATCATGGCCGTTGAAATCGCGCAGCACGGTCCACACCGCATCGGTCGGTGCGTCCAGGATCGTGCTCTTGACGACATGCGGCACGGTCAGCCTCCGAACACGCGCTTGAGCGCATCAAATCCGCCCTGGAACACGCCGCCGCCGATATTGCTGACGAGCTCGGTCTCACGCTCCGGCGCGCAATCGAATTCGGCGGTCCATTCCATGAAGGTCTGGTCGCCGTCGGTGACGGGGGTCAGCCGCAGGGTTGCGACATAGTTCTCGACACCCATCGGAGATTCCAGGATCGAATAGGTGCAGAACATGTCGTAGTCGGAGAGGCCGAGCAGCTTCTCGCGGATGCGGTCGCCGTTGCGCAGGCGGAAATCCCTGACGCAACCGATCTTGTCGGCGGGCTCGCCGCCCTCGATGCGGCTTTCGGCGATGGCCGGATGCCAGTTCGGCAGGCCGTTGAAATCGCGCACCCGCGCCCAGACGCGGTCGTTGCGGGCATTGACGACAGTGGAGACGTAGACGCGGGCCATGGCGCGACCTCAGCTCTTCTTCCGCGGCCCGCGCTCGGCCGGCGGCTCGCCGCCCTCGGCCGCGGGCGGGGCGGCCGCCGGCTTGTCGCCGCCACCTCCGCCACCACCGCTCTTGCGGGCGGAGTCCTTGATGCCCTGCATGTCGCGGGCTTCGCGGATCAGGCCCGGCATCTTGGCGAGGCTGCCGCCTTCGACGCCGATGTCGGAAAGGATGGAATCGATCAGCGGTGCCTGGACGCGGTAGCGCAGGGCGGAATCGATCACCTCGTCGGTGGCGCTGCGGCCGCCATTGCCACCATGGCCGTTGCCGTTGAGGCCGTCTACCTGGAGGATGCGGATGCCCTCGATCTTCTCCATCGGCTTGACGCTCTCGCGGACGATGCCCTCGATCCGGTCGAGCAGCTTGCGGCGGAACAGCGAGTAGCGCGCCTGATCGGTCAGCACGTTCTCGGCCTCATTCAGCATCCGCTGCGCTTCCGCCTCGACGGCCGCGCGCACGCGCTCAGCTTCCGCGGCGATCCGGGTCTCCTCGGCCTGCTTCTCTGCGAGCAGCACCTCGACCGTCTTGCGCCGTTTGGCGATCTCGCTCTCGCGCGCGGTGATGACGCGCTCAGTGGCTTCGGTCGCGCGCATCCGCGCTTCCTCGGCGGCGGCGCGAGCCGCGGACTCTTCCAGCGATTTCTGATGGATGGCGATGGCCTTTTCCATCAGCACCGTCTCGACATCCTTTTCGCGGTTGACCTCGAGCTTGCGCAGCTCGCGCTCACGGCCGACGCGGGCTTCGTCGAGGCCGCGATCGGATGCAATGCGCGCGCGCTCGACCTCCTCGCGGGAGGCGATCTCGGCCTCCTGCAGCGACTGGACGCGGGCGACCTCGAGCTGCTCGATGGCGCGGCGGCGCTCGATGCGGGCGGCCTCCAGCGCTTGCTCGCGCGAGACGTCGGTGGTCTCGACCTCCTTGCGCGCGACGATCTCGGCCTGCCGGACCTGGCGGTCGGCATCGATCCGCTCGGACTTCTTGGTCGACAGCGCGATGACGCGGTCCTCGTCGGCGATCTCGATCGCCTTCTTCTGCTCGATGTTGAGCACTTCGCGCTTCTTGGAGGAGTTGATGCGCTCGGCCTCGAGCGCCAGGTCGACCGTGATGCGCTGGCGCTCGATGGCGTCGCGCCGCTTGAGCTCGGCCGCCTCCAGCACGCCGGTGCGCTCGATTTCGAGCGAACGGGTGTCGCGCTCGGCCTGGATCCGCTCGGCCGCGACCGCCTTCTCCTGGGCGATGCGGGCCGCCTCGATCGCCTCGCGCGAGGCGATGTCGGCCTCCTCGACGGCGCGGTTGCGGGCGATCTCCAGTGAGCGCACGCGCTCCTCCTGGGCGATCCGGCTGGCCTCCGTGGTCTCGCGCGCCGCAATGCCGGCGACGTCGAGCGCCTGGTTGCGCTCGATCTCCAGCTGCCGCGTGTTCTGCTCGGCGGCAATGCGCTCGGCGGCGAGCGTCCGCTCGCGGGCGATGCGGGCGGCCTCGACCGCGCGCTGGGCCTCGATCTCGGCCTCCTGGATGGTGCGCACCTGCTGGATCTCCAGCGCGCGGGTGCGCTCGTCGGAAGAGATGCGCTCGACATTGACGATCAGCGTCTGGGCGATGCGGGCCTTCTCGGTCGCCTCACGGGCGGCGATCTCGGCCTCGTCGACGGCACGCGTGCGCTCGATCTCGCGGCGCCTGGTTTCCTCCTCGTTGGCGATGCGGGCGTCGGTGACGACGCGGTCCTGCTGGATCCGCGCCTTCTCGATGGCTTCACGGGCCGCGATCTCTGCTTCCTCGACCGTGCGCATCCGCTCGATCTCGCGCTGGCGCACGTCGCGCTCGGATGCGATGCGGGTGGTGTCGATCGAGCGCTGGTTGGCGATCCTGGTCTTCTCGATCTCCTCGCGCGCCAGCAGCTCCTTCTCCTCGATGGTGCGGGTCCGCTCGATCTCCTTCTGGCGGGTTTCGCGCTCCGAGGCGATGCGGGCTTCCGCGATCGCCTGGTCGTTGGCGATGCGGGCGCGCTCGATGGCCTCGCGCGCGGAGATCTGCGCCTGCTCGGCCTCGGTTTCGCGCAGCGCCCGTTCGCGGGCCACTTCCGTGCGCTGAAGCGCACGTCGCATCTCGATGTCGCGTTCCTGCTCCAGGCGTGCTGTCTCGCTCTCGCGCTCGATCTCCAGCGCCTGCCGCTCGGCCTCCAGATTGCGCGCCCGGATCTTGATCATCGAATCCTGCTCGATGTCGTTGCGCAGCTTCCGCTTGGCCTCGATGTCCTGCATCAGCTGGGTCAGGCCTTCGGCGTCGAACCGGTTCGACGGGTTGAAGAATTCGAGATCGGTCTGGTCGAGATCGGTGATGGCGACCGATTCGAGCTCGAGGCCGTTCTGGGCGAGGGCTTCGGCCGCGTTGGTCTTGACCCGCACGACATAGTCGCCGCGCCGCTCGTGCATCTCCTCCATGGTCATCTCGGAGGCGACCGAACGGATCGCGGAGATGAACTTGCCGGCCAGCAGCGCATGGAGCTGCCCGGGCTCCATGGTGCGGCGGCCGAGCGTGGCAGCCGCGATCGAGACGGCCTCGCGGGTCGGCTGCACCCGGACATAGAAATCGGCTTCGATGTCGACGCGCATGCGGTCGCGGGTGATCACGGCGTCCTGCCTGGAGCGGACGATGCCCATCGGCAGCACGTTCATGTTGACGGGCGTGTAATCGTGGATGAACGGCAGCACGAACGCGCCGCCATTGATCACCACGCGTTCGCCGAGGAAGCCGGTCCGGACGAACGAGGTCTCCTTGGAGGAGCGATGGTAGAGCCAGTTCACAATATAGACGCCGACCACGATCACGACGACCGCGACGATCAGCCAGAGGATCAATTCACCGACCAACATCCCCGACATCTTTTCCTCCCTCGAACCTTCAGGCGTTACCGCGCGCCGATCGCCTTGAATTGACGTACCTGCTCCGTCAGCGCCCGCTCCACGGGAAGCCGCTCCATCGAGGAGGCCCCGTAGAAGCCGTGGCAATGGCGGGTGTTCTTCATGATGAAATCGGCATCGGCGGGATCAGCGATCGGGCCGCCATGCGCCAGCACCAGGATATCAGGGTTGACGCTGAGCGCGGCGGAGGCCCAGGTGTCGATCTGCGCCGGACAGTCCTTCAGCCTCAATGCGGTCTGCGCGCCGATCGTGCCGCCGGTCGTCAGCCCCATGTGGCAGACGACGATGTCGGCGCCGGCGATCGCCATCGCGGCCGCTTCCTTCTCGCTGAACACATAGGGCGTCGTCAGCATGTCCTTGTCGTGGGCCTTGGCGATCATGTCGATCTCGAGCGCGTAGGACATCCCGGTCTCTTCGAGATTGGCGCGGAAGGTGCCGTCGATCAGGCCGACGGTCGGAAAGTTCTGCACGCCGGCGAAGCCAAGCGCCTTCAGCTGGTCGAGAAACGCGTCCATGTCGCGGAAGGGATCGGTGCCGTTGACGCCCGCGAGCACCGGCGTCTTCGTGACTACGGGCAGCACCTCGCCGGCCATGTCCAGCACGATGGCGTTGGCGTCGCCGTAAGCCATCAGGCCCGCGAGCGAGCCGCGACCGGCCATGCGGTAGCGTCCGGAATTGTAGATCACGATAAGATCGACGCCGCCGGCCTCCTCGCATTTGGCTGACAGCCCGGTGCCGGCGCCGCCGCCGACGATCGGCTCGCCGCGCTTCGCCATCTCGCGGAACCGCCTCAGGAGTGCTGCGCGTTCAAACCTTGGCATCGCTTACCTCGCTAGTCTCCGCCGCGCGCCGGTGCGACCGAACAGGGTTCGGAACGCACCGACGATGGCGGCGGCGAAGTCGGGATCGTTGATGTTCTTGGGCGTGCGGATGAGCTGCCGATTGCCGGTCTGCCGCACGGTGCGCTCCAGCGTGCGGAACAGCGCGGCATCGGCGTCCGGATCCCAGAACGGCTGGCCCCGCGCATCGAGTGCGGAGACGCCGCCCTCGGGCAGGAAGAACCGCACCGGGCCGTCCATCTGGTTGAGGCGCTCGCCGATCCACCGGCCGATGCGCTCGTTCTCTTCCACGCTCGTCCGCATCAACGTCACCTGCGGATTGTGGACGTGGAATTTGCGGCCGCGGTAGCGCTCGGGAATGGTGTCGGGCGCGCCGAAATTGACCATGTCGAGCGCGCCGACCGAGCCGACATAGGGGACGCGCGTGCGGATGATCGCACCGAAGCGATCCTCGGTTGCAGGAAACACGCCGCCCATCAGGAGATCGCAGACCTCCGTCGTGGTGAGGTCGATGACGCCGGCGAGCTGGCCGGATTCGACGAGTTTCTCCATGGAGCGGCCGCCGACGCCGGTGGCATGGAAGACCAGGCACTCGAAATCGTCGCGCAGCTCGGCAGCGATCTTCTGCACCGCCGGCGTCGTCACGCCGAACATGGTGATGCCGACCGACGGCAGGCCGCCGGCCTCCCGTGCCGTCGCGGCCCGCACATCCAGCCGCGCCTTGACCATGCCGGCGAGCGCATTGGCACCGTTGGCGAGCACCGCGCGCGAGATCGAGTTCAGCCCCTGCACGTCGGTGACCGAGTGCATCATCGTGATGTCGGCCGAACCGACATAGGGCCCGACCTCGCCGGAGGCGACGGAGGAGATGATCAGCTTCGGCACGCCGACGGGAAGCGCGCGCATGCCCGGGGCAACCAGCGACGCCGCGCCCGAGCCGCCGGCCGAGATCACGCCGGCGACATTGCCCTGGCGCCGCAGCCAGCTGGCGAACGCGTCGGCCATCGCGGTCACGGCAGCGCCGCGGTCGGGGCCGAACACCGCGGCACCGCCGCGGCCGTGGTTGAGCGCGATCTCCTGCGCGGAGACATCGCAGCTGGAATGCTTGCCACTGGTCGAGACGTCGACCAGCCGCGTGCGCAGGCCGGTTTCGGCGATGATGTCGCGGATGAAGCGCAGCTCGAGGCCCTTGGTGTCGAGCGTGCCGACGACCAGCACGACGGGCGGGCCGGCGGTCTGCGCCGCCATCGGCTCGCGCTTGCGCCGCGCGGTCTCGTCGAGCCGCGCGACCTGGGTCGAGAGTGTGCGCGCCGCCGCCTCGATGCGGGCGATCGGCACCGGCTGCGACCATCGCGTCGGCAGCGTTGGGTTGGAGACGTAAATGCGGATCGGCCCGTCGCGGCGCGGCGCCGGCGCCGGTTTAGCGTCCGGGCCGGATGCGGGGATCTCGATATCCGGCTCGAGCTCGGCGTGAAGCCCGACGCCGAGCAGGCGTTGCTGGAGCTCGCGGTCGGCGGCGAGCCGCGCGGAGTCGATGATGCGATTGATGCGGCCATTGACCATGATCGCGACGTTGCGCGAGACAGCGGTGGCGACGCCGATGTTCTGCTCGATCACCAGCACGGACATGTCGCCGTCCTCACCGAGCCGCAGCAGCATCTCCTCGACCTGCGCCACGATGACAGGCGCAAGTCCCTCGGTCGGCTCGTCCATGATCAACAAATGCGGATTGGTGAGCAGCGCGCGCGAGATCGCCAGCATCTGCTGCTCGCCGCCCGAGAGCTGGCCACCGCCGTGATCTTTGCGCTCGGCGAGGCGCGGGAAGGTGTCGTAGATGCGCTCGACCGTCCATGCGCCGGAACGCATGCCGCCGGCCAGCCGCAAATGCTCGTCGACGCTGAGCGAACGCCACAGGCGGCGTCCCTGCGGCACGTAGCCGACGCCGAGCCGGGCGATCTGGGCGGAGGGCCGCCGCGTGATGTCCTCGCCGCGGACACGGATCGACCCGCCGCTGACGCCGACCAGCCCCATGATCGCCTTGCACAGCGTGGTCTTGCCCATGCCGTTGCGGCCGACGACGGAGAACACGCCGCTCTCCAGCGTCAGGTCGACGCCCTGCAGGGCGTGCGAGTGGCCGTAATAGACGTCGAGCCCGCGGACCTCGAGCGCGGCGGCGGAGCGGCGGGCCTCATTCATGGCCGCCTCCGAGATAAAGCTCCTGCACCTCGGGGTCGGACTGGATCTCTTCCGGCAGGCCTTCCTTGAAGATGCGGCCGTTGTGCATCATCGTGACGCTCTCGACGACGCGCAAGGCGACGTCCATGTCGTGCTCGATGATGATGTAGCCGATATGCGCCGGCAGCGAGGTCAGGATCTCGATCAGCTCGGCCCGCTCGGTGGGGGACAGGCCCGCGGCCGGCTCGTCGAACAGGACGAAGCGCGGGGCGCCGGCGAGCGCGAGCGCGATCTCGAGCTGGCGCTGCTGACCGTGCGCGAGCTCGGCCACGCGCTGGTCCTTTACGGCGGCCAGATGCACGGCCTGGACGAGGTTGTCGGCCGCATGCATCAGGGCATCGTTTTGTCCCGGCCGCAGAAACGAGAACCGTCCGCGCGAGACGCCGCGGCAGGCGAGATAGACATTGTCCTGCACGGTGAGGCCGGGGAACAACGCTGAGATCTGGTAGGTCCGGCGCAGCCCGCGGCGGATGCGTTCATAGGGCGGGAAGTGGGTGACGTCCTCGCCGAAGAAGCGGATGGTGCCGGAGGAGGGCGCGAAGTCGCCGGTGATGCAGTTGAACAGCGTGGTCTTGCCGGCGCCGTTGGAGCCGAGCACGGCGCGGCGTTCGCCGGGGCGCACGGTGATGGTGACGTCGGTCAGCGCCGCGAGCGCGCCAAACAGCCTTGTCACGCCGCGCAGCTCCAGCGCGGCACCGGCACCGACGGCCGAGAGGCGCTGCGCGACGCTATCCATGACCGCGTCCTCCGTTTTGGCGGTCGGTGCGGGGGCGTTGGCTCTGGCGCCAGCGCTGCCATAGGCCGATGACGCCGTCCGAGGACCAGAACACGATGGCGAGGAACCCGAGCCCGATCAGTAGCCGGAAGCGGTTGCCGTCGAGGCCGAGCCTGACCAGGAAGTCGAGCGCGAAGGTGCGCAGCAGCACGAAGATCAGCGCGCCGATGAAGGGGCCGATCGGACGCGTGATGCCGCCGACGACGGCGATGATCAGCACGTCGATGCAGGCCCCGACACTGACCGAGCCCGGCGAGATCTGGCGGTAGTTCCAGACCTGGAGCACGCCGGCAAGTGCGGCCACGAAGGAGGCGAAGGCATAGGCGGCGACACGGTGCGCATTGACGTTGAAGCCGAGCGCCGCCATGCGGCGCGGATTATCGCGTACGCCCTGCAGCGCAAGGCCGAAGGGGGCACGCGAGATATATTCGACGGCGAAGTAGCAGAGCGCGGCAACCGCGAGCACGACATAATAGAAGGGAATGTCGGCGCGCCAGTTCACGCCCCAGAAGTGCGGCGTGGCCACGGTGTTGATGCCGGTATGGCCGTTGAAGATCGCCCAGTTCTGGTTGGTGAAATAATAGAAGGCAGCTCCAATCGCGAGCGTGATCATGATGGTGTAGATGCCTTCAGTGCGCACCGCGAGCGCACCGCCGAGCGTGCCGAACGCGGTCGCCAGCGCCAGCGCCATGGGCACCGCGAGCCACCACGGCCAGCCCAGGCTGATATTGGCGTTGCCGCTGACGCCGAACACGGCGACCATGTAGGCCGAGAAACCCGCGATCGTGAGCTGCATCAGGCTGACCATGCCGCCATAGCCGGCGAGGAACATCAGGCTGAGCGCCATGATGCCGAGGATCAGCGTGGTCGCGAAGATCTCGATCAGGAAGAAGCCGCTCGCGATCAGCGGCATGATCAGGAGAATGATCGCGACGATCCAGGCGGCGGGATTGTTGATCTCCGGCCATGTCCGCGCCGGGCGCTGCGCGACATCGGCGGGGCGAACGGCAACGCGGGCATCGTGGGTGAGCGACATGTCAGCGCCTCGCCAACAGGCCTTGCGGCCGGATCGCCAGCACCAGCACCATGATCAGGAAGGTCACGACGATGGCATAGGTCGGGATGTAGACCGAGCCGAGCTGCTCGGCGAGGCCGATGATCAGCGCGCCCAGCGCCGCGCCGGGGATCGAGCCCATGCCGCCCACGATCACGACGACGAGGGAGGCGAGCAGGAAGCGGATGTCCTCGCCCGGGGATAATGATTGGAAGGTGCCGCCGACGACGCCGGCAATGCCCGCAAGTCCCGCACCGAACGCGAACACCGCGACGAAGACGAGCTGGATGCGCACCCCGGTCGCGGCGAGGATATCGCGGTCGTCGACGCCAGCGCGGATGATCATGCCGGCGCGGGTGCGATTGAGCGCGAGCCACATCGCCACGCCGATCACGACGGAGGCGGCGAAGATCACCAGCCGCACCAGGGGATACCGGAGATAGACCGGCTCGCCCGATGATTTGATCGCCGTGACCAGCGGCAGCTCGATGGGGCCGATCAGCCAGTTCGGCGTCTGGATCTGGTAAAAGTCGCCGCCACAGGCCCACAGCATGAGATCGGCGAACACGATCGAGAGCCCGATCGTCACCATGGTCTGCCTGAGGTCCTGGCCCTCCATCCGGCGGAATACGATCAACTGGAGCAGGACACCGACCAGGGCGGTGAGGATGAAGGCGACGATGAAGCTGAGCAGCCAGGAGCCGGTCGCCGTGCTGATGGCGTAGCCGACATAGCCGCCGAACAGATAGAGCGAGCCGTGCGCGAGGTTGACGTTGCGCATCAGGCCGAAGATCAGCGTGAAGCCGCTGGCGACGAGGAAGTAGAGTCCGCCGAGCGTGATGCCGTTGAAGACCGCGTTGAGGAAGACGCGCTTGCGGCCGATGGCTTCTTCGAGGCCGGGCGGCCAGACCGCGAAGACCAGCCAGAGCGCGATGGCAATGGCAATGATCGAGATCAGCGCCCAGGCCGGGTGGCGTTCGACAAAGCGGCTCATGTGCGCCACCCGCTTGGCCAGGGCGCATCCCGAAGGTCCACCAAATACAGGTCAGGCAGCCTTGCGCCGGCCGCTAGCCTCGCCATGAACGTGCGCTCCCGTCGGTCGCGACCCTCTTTCGGGATCGCGTTGCCCGCATCCTAGCGGGGCTGCGAGGACGACGTTTGATTGTGAGTATCTTTTCGTGGCCCGCTCAGGCGCGCAAAATCTTGGCCGCGCGACGATAATCGGTCGGGGCCATTCCCACATTGGCGGCGAAGAAGCGGGTGAAGCCGCTCTGCGACGAGAAGCCGAGATCGAAGCCGATATCGGCGATCGGCGTCTCGCTCGCCACCAGCGCTTCGAGCGCATGTTCCATGATCAGCGTGTTGAGATAGAGGTTCGGCGTCACGCCGGTCTGGACGCGGAACAGCCGGTAGAAATGCGGTCGCGACAGTCCTGATTCCCGCGCGATCGTATCGAGCTCGATCTCGGCGCCGGGGCTCTCCGACATCATCTTGATGCATTTGCGCACGCGGAAATCGGTGACGGAGCCGTTTGCGCGTGGATCGCGCGCGATCTCGGCCTGCTGCCAGCTTTCGTCGTAGCAGATGTCGATCAGCCGCCGCAGCTCGGAATCCAGGCTGGAGAGCGATGGTGCGCCGCACACGAGCGCGGCCGTCCGCCTGATGTGCTTGTCCAGCGCCGGCGTGCGCCGGAACTGGGTGCGGCCGAAACGCATCCGGTGGGTGCCGGAGGCATCGGGTGCAAACCATTCGGCGTTGACATAGAGCACGAAGAAGATCGCGCCGCCGTCGAGATCGGCGGGCAGGAAATTGTGCGGCTCCCAGGGATTGACCGCGACGACGGACGTCTCGTTGAGATCGTGGTGTCCGTCGGAGACGTCGATGCATGCGGGCATGCCGCCAACATGGAAGATCAGATGACCTTCACGATGGGCGTGAATATTGAAAGGGCGGTTCAACTGATAAACCGTCGCCCGGCCGAACCGGCCGTGGAAGACGGCGAGCGCACGGCTCATGCCTTCCCCTCCCGAATGTTCTTGTCTTTTCGCTCAGCGTTCAACAACGCCGACGAGATTGCAAGAGCGGAGAGCGACCGCGTCAGCAAGTCGCTCCCCGCGTTGCGCATCGCAGGGGTGATGCGTCAGTATTTCTTACATTCCGGCACGGTGCGGCTCGGCAGCCCGATCTTGGAGAATACGGCCGGGTCGTAGCCGAGGGTCTGGTTCACGTTCGGGATCACCTTCACGACCTTGCTGAACAGCGCGCCCTTGCCGTCATCGACAACCTCGGTGACGAAGTTGGTGCCGATCGCCTGGCGGTTGGAGTCGAGCTTGATCTTGCCGTTCGGCGCGTCGATCTCGATCTTGGCGAGGGCTTCCTTGTACTTGGCCTGGTTGTTGGAGAGATCGCCATTGACCTGACGCAGCGCCAGGATCAGCGCCATGGTCGAGTCATAATAGTTGGTGGCGAGCAGCGACGGGCTCGGGAAGCGTTTGTTGGGCGGGAAAGCGTCCTGATAGGCCTTCACGAATTTCTGCCAGCCCGGATCCTCCCAGGTATCGGCCTGGCCGCTCGCCGCGATGGTGCCGACCAGGGCGTTCTTGGCGTTGCCCTTCGACGACAGGATGGTCTGGTCGATCATGATGGAACCGCCCATCAGATGCGCCTTGCCGCCGGCCTGCTGGTACTGGTTGAGGAAGTTGACGGCATCGGCGCCGCCAAGCCCGAGATAGATCGCGTCGACATCGTCGGGCAGTGCGGCGATCACCGAGGCGAAATCCTTGGTGCCGAGTGGCACCCATTGCCGGTTGGTGACCTGTCCACCGGCGCCGCAGAACTCGAGCACGAGGCCGAATACCTGCGTGTAGATGAACGAATAGTCCTCGCCCACGGTTGCGATCTTGCGATACTTCTTTTCCTCATAGGCATATTTGCCGAGGCCGACCTGCCACTGCGCGCCGTCCATGTTGTAGCGGAAGAAGTTCGGGGCGGGATCGACATAGGTCGTCTCCTGCGCGCCGGAGGCCGCGTTGATGAAGGTCAGCTCGGGATGGGTTTTCGCAAAGTTCTTCACCGCGATGCCCTCGTCGCCGGAGAGCGGCGAGAGCAGGATCTGCACTTTGTCCTGCTCGATCAGCTTGCGCACGGCGCGTACCGCGCTGTCCGGCGTCGCGTCGGTCGAGGCGACGATGAATTCGAGTTCCTTGTCGCCGACCTTCTTGCCCAGGACGTTGAGGGCCGTCTGGTGGCCGCGCATGCCGTCCTCGCCGAGCACCGTGTACGTGCCTTCGAGGGTTGCGGTTACGCCCACCTTGATCTTTTCCTGGGCGATCGCTGCGCTTGAAAGAAACAAGCTGCTCAGCGCGAGCAGTCCCACACTGCATTTCGACATTGTGCTCCTCCCTGTGTGTTCGTCTTTTGTCGCCGCGTGGCTCTCGGCCCGCGGCTTTGATGGGAAAGCTAACCGAAGTCGGATGCGGTGCATGCGTTGGCGCCCCCTTTGGTTTGACGGGCAGTCTCATTTTTGAATGGTGCGGCGCAAATGGTTTCGCGGTGCAACAGGCGGTCACAGGAACGCTTCCGGCGGGGGTCCGTTAGCGGAGCAAATCGCTGGAGTTGTCCATGATCGAATACCCCAAGCCGCCTTATCCTTCGCAACAGCAGCCGATGCCCGGTTCGACGCGTGCGATGAATCCACGTCCCGATCATGGCGAGGAGAGTTACAAGGGCGCCGGACGCCTGGCCGGGAAAAAGGCGCTGATCACCGGAGGCGACAGCGGCATCGGCCGTGCGGTCGCGATCGCCTATGCCCGAGAGGGCGCCGACATCGTCATCTCCTATTTGAACGAGGACGAGGATGCAGCCGAGGTCAAGGCGCTGGTGGAGCAGGCCGGACGCAAGGTCGTCCTGATTCCCGGCGACATCAGCAATCCCGAGCACTGCCGCGGCATCGTGCGTCGCACCGTCGACGAGCTCGGCGGCATCGATATCCTCGTCAACAATGCGGCCCATCAGGCCACGTTCAAGGACATCGCCGACATCAGCGACGAGGAGTGGCAGCGCACGTTCGCGACCAACATCCACGCCATGTTCTATCTGACCAAGGCTGCGGTCCCTCATATGAAGCCGGGAGCTGCGATCATCAACACGGCGTCGGTGAACTCGGATATGCCCAACCCGACCTTGCTGGCCTATGCCACGACCAAGGGCGCCATCCAGAATTTCACGGGTGGGCTGGCCCAGATGCTCGCCGAGAAGGGCATTCGGGTCAACGCCGTCGCTCCAGGTCCGATCTGGACGCCGCTGATCCCCTCGACGATGTCGGAGGAAAGGGTCAAGAATTTCGGCAAGCAGGTCCCGATGCAGCGCGCCGGCCAGCCGGCCGAGCTCGCAACCGCCTACGTCATGCTGGCCGATCCGCTCTCGAGCTACACCTCGGGGGCCACGTTGGCCGTCACCGGCGGGAAGCCGTTCATCTGATTGGACGCGCCTCGTCAGCGTCGGCGACGTTGAGAGTGCAGCGCAAGAATCGTGGCGGCGCCGGGGGCCGGGCCGCCACGTCCTGGTCAGCAGATCGATCAGGCGGCGTTGGACGCCTTGGCGTTGACTCCCTTGCGGAGCGCCACCGTGTTCAGCTTGGTGTTGGCCGCCTTCTCTTCGTTCAAATTGGTCGTGAGGAAGCGCACGATGTCGTCGTGGCCGAGCTCTTCCGCCCAGGCGATCAACGTGCCGTAGCGGCAAATCTCGTAGTGCTCCACGGCCTGCGCGTTGGCTACGATCGCGGCATCGAGCACGGACTTGTCCTCGATCTCGCCGGCGGTCGCGTCGGCTTCCTCGATCAGGCCGTCGATGGCCGAACACTGCGTGCCGCTGGGCTCCTTGCCGAGCTTGGCGAACACCTTGTCGAGCCGTTCGACCTGCTTGTTGGTCTCGTCCAGATGAGCCTTCAGGCCGGCGGCGAGATCCCTGTTGGTCGCCTTGTCGATCATCTTCGGCAGCGCCTTCAGGATCTGCTGCTCCGCGTAATAGATGTCCTGCAGCCCGTGCAGCAGCAGGTCTTCCATCGATTTGATGTCCTTGGTGAAGAATCCCATAAAAGACGTCTCCTTTTCACAATGATGACACTGGAACGCTGCGCGGCCGCAGCTGTTCCATTCCGGTGTGCAGATCGGGAGAGCCGAATGAGCGATGGAATTGATCATCTTGCTGGCTTGCTCGGACGCGCGGCGATGGACGTGTGGGGCGACATGCCTCGCGACATCCAGGAAGCGCTGTTCGAGTCCGCCATGAAGGGACGCGAGAGCGAGCGCGAGGAGCTTGCACGGCTACTGCACGAGCGCCATCCGCGCACGCTTCATCCGGCCCGGCCGGGATGATGCAGCGGGTGGAACGATCGTACGCGCCGCTGATTGGTAAACTGAGCGACGCGTCGCCGAATGGCTCGCATGGGGCCGCGGGAGGCGCGTCGCTCGGCCGTTGGAAAATTTGTGAGTCGATCGCCGTGACTGAGGTAAACATCGGAAAATGGTACGACCCGATCTCGGAACGGTGGATCGTGCCGCGTGAAGCGCGCGCCATCGCCGGCTATGGTCAGTCCGGCGCCGAGAAGGTGCCGGAGAGCCACGAGAGACGCGAGGCGCAGCGGATCTGGGAGCTGTTGGTGGATTGCTGCGCAGGGGAGTGATGCCGAGCCTCAGGCGGATTTGGGCCGAAGCCAAACTGTCGTGGTCCCCCCTTTAAGCGCCCGTCGAATAGTTGTGGTCAGATAGATCCCGGGCGCTCCGCGGCACCTTTGAAACCGCTTTCGTTCCTCGCGGTGCGGCCGACAGCTCCGGGCTTGGGCGAACGCCTCCTGAAACGACTTCTGGCATCGCGGGGCAGCCCAGCGTTTCCGTCAACGCTGATCTCGACGACCTCACGATCGGATCGGTATATTACCACCCCGATTAGCAGGCCGGACGCCGGAACAAGGATCACGCGATGGACGATACGATTGGCTTCCCCGATCCCGGTCTCGACCTGTCGGATGGCTTCAAGCCGCACACCTCGCATTGGGGCGTGTTTTCCGCGCGTCAGGGCGCGGCCGGGCTGGAGGTCAGGGCCTATGCGGGCGACCCCGATCCGAACGGCATCATCGACAATTTCCCTGGTGCGCTCCGCCATCAGGCGCGCATATCCCAGCCGGCGGTCCGCCGCGGCTGGCTCGAGCGCGGGCCGGGTCCCGACGATCGCCGCGGCCGCGACGAATTTGTCTCCGTGAGCTGGGAGAAGGCGCTTGACCTGCTCGGCGACGAGCTGTCGCGCATCCGCGATACAAGCGGGCCTGGCGCCGTGTTCGGCGGTTCCTATGGCTGGTCGAGCGCCGGCCGCTTTCATCACGCCCAGAGCCAGGTGCATCGCTTCCTCAACATCGCGATGGGCGGCTATGTGCGCTCGGTCAACTCCTATTCCTCCGGCGCGTCCTCGGTGCTGCTGCCGCAAATCCTCGCCGGCTATGAGGACATCACCAAGCGCAACGTCACCTGGGAGCAGATCGCCGATCACACCGACATCGTGCTGGCCTTCGGCGGCATGGCGCTGAAGAACTCCATGGTGGCCGGCGGCTCGATCAGCAAGCATGTCGAGCGCGGCGCCATGGCGGCGGCCCGCAAGCGCGGCTGCGAGTTCATCCTGGTCAGCCCGCTTCGCGAAGACCTGCCCGTCGAGGCCGGTGCGGAGTGGATGACCTGCGTGCCGAGCACCGACACCGCCTTGATGCTCGGCCTCGTCCACACGCTGGTCAGCGAAGGCCTGCACGATCAGGCCTTCCTCGATCGCTACACCGAGGGATGGCCGGTCTTCCTGCGCTACCTCACCGGCGAGAGCGACGGGCAGGCAAAGCATGCCGAATGGGCTGCCGCGATCTCAGGCGTCGAGGCGGAGACGATCCGCAAGCTGGCGCGCCGGCTCGCCGGAAAGCGCGCACTGATCACCGTCTCTCATTCGCTGCAGCGCGCCGAGCATGGCGAGCAGCCGGTGTGGATGGGTATGGTTCTGGCGGCGGCGCTCGGCCAGATCGGCCTTCCCGGCGGCGGCTATGCCTATTCGCTCGGGGCGATCGGCTATTACGGCCGCCGCGTCAACGACGTGCCGGGGCCGACGCTGGGGCAGGGCCGCAACGGCGTCGCCGATTTCATTCCGGTGGCGCGCATCGCCGACATGCTGCTCAAGCCGGGCAGCACCTATCGCTACAATGGCGAGACGCGGACCTATCCGGACATCCGAATGGTTTACTGGGCCGGCGGCAATCCCTTCCATCATCACCAGGATATCAACCGCCTGCGCAAGGCTTTTGCGAAACTCGACACGTTCGTCGTGCATGAGCTCGCCTGGACTGCCACCGCCCGTCATGCCGACATCGTGCTGCCGTCGACGATGACGCTCGAGCGCGAGGACATCGGCTATTCCAGCAACGACCCCCTCATGGTGGCCATGCACCAGATCGCCGAGCCGTTCGGACTTTCGCGCGACGACTACGATATCTTTGCCGATCTCGCCGACCGTTTGGGGGCCCGCGAACCCTTCACCGAGGGCCGTACCTCGCGGCAATGGCTCGAGCATCTCTACGAGCCGACCCGCGCCTCGCTCGCCAAGCGCGGCCTGGAAGCCCCTCGCTTCGACGAGTTCTGGGCGCGCGGCAGCCTGGTCGTGCCGCAGCAGCCCGATGATGGCGGCCGGTTGCGCCGCTTCCGTGAGGATCCTGTCAATCACGCGCTGCCGACGCCGAGCGGGCGCATCGAGATATTCTCGCAGAAGATCGCCGGCCATGGTGATGCGGATTGTCCGGGACATCCGGTCTGGCTCGACAAGACCGACATGCCCAAGCCCGGGGCGCCGTGCTTCCTGGTCGCCAACCAGCCGGTGACGCGCCTGCACAGCCAGCTCGATTTCGGCGGGCACTCGATTGCGGCCAAACATCGCGGCCGCGAGGTCGCGCGGATGAACCCGCGCGATGCTGATGCACGCGGCATCAAGGACGGCGACATCATCCGCCTGTTCAACGATCGCGGTGCGTGCCTTGCCGCGGTCCACGTCACCGACGGCATCGCGCCCGGCGTGGTGCAGCTTCCGACCGGCGCCTGGTACGATCCGATGGATCCGGAAGACGAGGCGCCGCTCTGCGTTCACGGCAATCCGAACGTGCTCACCCGCGACATCGGGACCTCGTCGTTCGCGCAAGGCTGCACCGGGCAGCTGACGGTGGTCGAGGTGGAGAAGTTCACCGGTAATCTGCCGCCGATCCGCGCGTTCGATCCGGTGTAGGGTGTCGTAGCTCCGATGGAGCGCAGCGTTGCGCCAAGAAAATGGGGCCGTCCTGTGTGGGAGCAGGGACGGCCCCGAGAGGCTCGCCGGCCCCGGGAGGAAGAGGGCGCGAGCCGCCGGATGCCTAGGCCGCGGCGCTGGCGGTCCAACCAATCTGCGGGGAAGGACGACGCCGTAGCGGCGCTTCGACCTCGAGCCGCTCACCCCTGCTGGCGAGGCGCCAGCGTGCCGGTGATTGACCGCTGATGCGTTTGAACACGGTCGAGAAATGCGCCTGCGTGCTGAAGCCCACGGCAAGCGCGATCTCCGCCAATGGCCGCTCGGTGCTTGCAAGCAGCGTCTTCGCCTGCTCGGTGCGGTGATTGAGCAGATATTCGCGGGGACGGTAACCGGTCGCGGCGCGGAATTGTGCCGCAAAGTGCATCCGGGACAGGCCGGCGACATTGGCAAGCTCGGACAGGCTGATGCCGCGGTGGAAATGATCGGCGATATATTGCTCGACACGCCGCAGCCGCCATTTCGGCAAGGCATTGACCCTTGCGCGCGGCAACTCGATCCGGGTGAGATGCATCGCCAGGGTCTGGCCGATGCACTGTGTGAAATGCCGGTCTGCGGCATCACTTTGCTCGATCAGCGCCTTGGCAAGCTCGGCGGCGAGCGGATCGCGCAGCAGCACGAGGTCATTGAGCCCGTCGGCCGCAACGACATGGGCCGGAAGATGATCCGTGGAGATGTGGACGTGCAGGAAGGCGCATGGCGACTGGAATTGCACGCCGAGAGATTTCGAGGGAGCGGTGACATAGAGCGTCCCCGCAGGCATGGTGCCGTCGAAAATGATCTGGCGGTCCCGTGTCAGCTTCGCGCGCGTGGTCTTCAGGGCGATGCCGATGAAATAGCGATCATCCGGCGTCGTCGTTTCGTGCGACGAGCTGCTCCGCGAGTCCTCCCATCGCGAGATCGTGATGTCCTGGATCGCGCCGTCCACAGTGCGATCGATCTGACGCCATTGGCTCTCCCGGGCGATCACCTGCGTCGGGCGAAGAACCTCGTGATCCCGCGAGCCGGCCGGAAAATCGATCCAGGCATGGGCCGCGTGCAAATTGTTCGACATCGCTCGTCCTCTCCTGGCTTTGCCGCGGTTTGCAACGACCGGCAAACGCGCAAAGCCAATGCTGTCCATGCTCGGAGGATAGGCGTGAGCTGGCCAGGACGCCCGTTAGTGGTGATTAGGATCTGTTAGATTTTGTGCGCGTGCATCAGGTGCGACAGCCCGCCGCAGACGTTTGATTAAGTCCAATTTGTCAGAGATTTGCCCGGCTGCCCCTGTTTGAGGGGACCTCAAGGAGCATCGCGTGGCGATCGACGTGCCGGTGTGAGATCCGCGCAGGGCCTTCGCTGGACCTCGCATCGGTGCCGGGTATAGTCCCCGCGCGTTTCGAGGAAGCAGTCGTCAAGATGAGCAAGATGTGACCGACCTCTCGGCAGGACATGGCCCCCGCAGCGGCGGCGCCGGAACGATCCTTGATCTCGATGCCGTCTCGTTCGGGCCGTTCTCGCTGCGCTCGCGGCTGCTGGAGAAGGACGGCGTGCCAGTCAAGCTCGGCAGCCGCGCGATGGATATTTTGCGCCTTCTCGTCAGCCGTGCCGGCGAGGTGGTGCCAAAGAACGAGATTCTCGGCTACGCGTGGTCCGGCCTCTCCGTCGAGGAGATCAGCCTGCGGGTTCATGTCGCCGAGCTGCGCAAGGTGCTCGGCGACGGCAAGGACGGCGTCCGCTACATCACCAACATTCCGAGCCGGGGTTATTGCTTCGTCGCGCCGGTGCAGCGTGGTCCACGCGCGGAGCCGCCGTCGCTCACGTCGCGGCCAGCCGAAAAGGTGACGTCGTCACCGTCTCTGCCGCATCGTTTGGACCGGATGGTCGGGCGGGACGAAATCGTGGCCGAGCTGGCGCCGCGCTTGCTCCGCGATCGTTTCGTCACGCTGCGAGGGCCAGGCGGCATCGGCAAGACCACCATTGCGGTCGCGCTCGCGCATGCCCTGTGCGACAGATTCGAGGGCAACGTCCACTTCCTCGAATTCGGTCCGCTCAAGGACGCCGCGTTGGTGGCGAGCACGGTTGCCGCCGCGCTGGGCCTCGTCGTGCACCACAACGATCCGAGTGACAGCATCGTCAATTTCCTGCGCGGGCGCCGGCTGCTTCTCGTTCTCGACAGCTGTGAGCACGTCATCGACGCGGTCGCACGTCTCGCGGAAGACATTCACCGCGAGGCGCCCGGCGTCGCCATCCTCGCCACCAGCCGCGAGTCGCTGCTGGTGGCTGGCGAGCAGATTTTCGAACTTGCTCCGCTGCGCGGCCCGCCGCAAGGCACGCGCCTCAGCGCCGGCGAGGTGCTGAATTATCCGGCGGCGCGCCTGTTCGTCGACCGCGCCAATGCGGCGGGGCATCGCGACGATCTCACCGACGAGGATGCGGAAGTCCTGGTGCAGATCTGCGGCAAGCTCGATGGCATCGCGCTCGCGATCGAACTTGCTGCCGCGCGCGTCGGCCTCTACGGGCTGCGCGAGATGGCGGCGCTGCTCGACAGCCGCCTGCAGCTCGAGTGGCGCGGGCGACGAACGGCGCCGCCGCGGCAGCAGACGCTCGGTGCCACGCTTGACTGGAGTTTCGGCCTGATCGGCGAGAACGAGCGCATCGTGTTCCTGCGGCTCGCCGTCTTCGCAGGTCACTTCACCCTGAAGGGCGCCATAGCGGTGGTGGCCGAGGAGGAAACGCCGGAGGAACGCGTCATCGACGCGCTGGAGCAGCTCGTGGCCAAGTCGCTGGTGTCCTCGCAGCCGGACGGCGCATCGCGGCGCTATCGCCTGCTGGACGCAACGCGTGCCTATGCCATGCAGAAGTTGGCGGATGGCGGTGAGGCAAGCGTCATCGCGCGCCGTCACGCTTGTTATGTTCAACGCACGCTCGAAGCCGGCCTGACGGCGCAGGGTGGCAGCGGCCAGATGTCCCGCTCGCAGGAGCGTGCGGGCCTGCTCGCCGATGCCCGCGCGGCGTTGGCATGGAGCTACGCCAATGATGACGGCGCCGACTTGCGCGTGCCGCTTGCCGGCAGTTGCACGGGCCTGTTCGTCGAGCTGAATTTGCTGAACGAGGCGCGCATCTGGTCCGATCGCGCGCTCGCGATGCTCGACGACGCCGATCGTGGCGGCCGATGGGAGCTCGAGCTTCAGTCAACGCTCGGTCACGCCTTCATGTTCACCGAGCGCAACAGCGAGCAGGCGGAAGCGGCGCTCCGGCGCGGGCTGGAGATCGCGCAGACGATCGGCGACCACGCCAACACATTCAGGTTGTTATCGCGACTGAACATGTTCTATCGCCGGACCGGCGGCTACCGGCATCTGGTGCCGACTGCGCGTCACGCCGAACGGATTGCGCGCCTGATCGGCGATACCGCGGGCATTGCCGGCAGCAAAGCGCTTCTCGGCGTGTCCTATCACCTCGCCGGCGACCAGGCCGAGGCGCAAGCTCATCTCGACGAGGGCATGCGCGACGACGCCGCACTGCGGGGCACGCAACCCGGACATTTCGCCTATTCGCGTACGCCGCAAATTCCGCTGGCGCGCGTGTTGTGGCTGCGCGGCTATCCCGATCGCGCGCTCGAATGCGTCCTCCCCCTCGTCGGCGCGTCAGCGCCGCGCGACGTGGTGATGCATTGTATCGCGCTGTGCTGGTCCGCCTCGGTGTTCGGTTGGGTCGGCGACTGGTCCGCCGTCGAGACCATGAGCACTCGGCTGGCGACGCATGCGGGGATGCACGGGCTCGTCCCCTATGAGGCCGTTGCGACCGGCTTTCGGGCGCAGACCATGATCGCCCATGGCGAGGCCCTTGGCGGCATCGACCTGTTGCGAAGCGCACTTCCGCGTCTGCACGCGGATCGCTACGAGCTCTATATGTCGGCATTCGCCGCGGATCTGTCTTCCGGGCTGGTCTCATTGGGGCGCTTGGCGGAAGGCGCTCAGGTCCTGCACGAGACCATCGACCGCGTCGAGCAGGAAGGCGGTGCCTTCGACATGCCGGAACTGCTGCGTCTGTGCGGAGAGCTCGAGGCGCAGAGTGGAAACCTCGACGCGGCCGAGGCAAGCCTTGTCGCATCGGCGGAGCTCGCCGAGCAACAGGGCGCGCTGTCCTGGCGGCTGCGCACCGAGATGTCGCTGGCGCGGCTGCGCGAGCGACAGGGTGTGCGAGATCCGCGCCAACAGCTCGCCAAGACTTATGCGCGGTTCACAGAGGGGTTCGAGACCGCCGATCTCAGGGACGCTCGGCTCATGCTGACTCCGCCTTCCGCCTGATCAGGCCGAACAGCGGCGGCGCCTCCGCAGCGATCCGCCACGCGGTTGCTGTCAGCCCCTGTGTCCGTCCAGTCGCGCAAGGAAGCCGCGAACGAGCGCAGCGATTTCGCTGTTGGCTCGTTATGTATTGTTAGGCGTTGAGAGCGGCCATGTCAGCCGTACCGCCGCTATTCGAAGACGGCGTCGAAGATCTCGACGTCCATCAGCACCGGCTTGGCAATCACGGTTCCATCGGGCCGCAATGTCTGCGCGCGCCGAAGTGTCGGCACCACGATGCCGCCGAAGCTGTCATGTGCCCAGGAGGAGTGTGCGACCTTCATCCCGAAGAGATCGTGATCTGCCCGCCGCTGCAGGGCACTCTCGTCGAAATAGAAGATCTGCTCGGACGCGAGCGTCATCAGGTGGGCCGGGAATCGTGCCCGCAGCCGCCGCCAGGTTTCGGCATTCTCCTGCCAGGGCGACAGCTCCTCGATCACGACATCGGGGTGGGCAAGCAGGAATGGAATCGTCAGATAACTCCAGATCGCGACGCCGCAGAAGAAGACGAGATGCAGCTCATCCGCGAGCGCCGGTGGATCGACCTCGGAAAATGCAAGGCCGGGATTAGGCCAGGACCGCAGGACCTCACCATCCAGGCTCTCGATCGTGATCGCGTCCGGTTGAAAGGAGCCGGAGTGCTCACCCCCGGTGATGCCGGTGAAGCGCACCGATTGCGTCCGGGTCGAGCCTTCCGCGGTCACATCCTTGAATTCCCGGGCATGGCCGGCGCTGGAGAACAGCGTCCCGCCAACGGAAAGGTGGAGCGTGAACCGGTTCAAGCTGTTCCAGCGGGCCATTCCGCCGCTGGCATCGATTACGTCGTCAAGAAGCGCCATGTCCCGCCACATCCACCGTCCAGTGTCTCCACCATGGCGGGGCGCATGCGGCTTGGCGTGTTAGAAGTTGTTAGGAGTTGCGAGCGAGTAGCATGGCAGTATCTCGTTGAAGATACTCTCAATTCAGGGTGCCCAGCAGCTCTCTGGCAGCGATCAGATCGCGGGTCTGCAGGCCCTCCTGGTAGCGCGCAACGAGGGGGTTGAGCAAAGCGCTAGCGTCAGCGGCCTTGCCGGCCTGCTCCCAGATGCGGCCGAGGCTGATCGCCCCGCGAAGCTCCCAGCCGACCGCGGATTGACGCCGGGACAGATCGAGCGATTTGCGCAAGGTGCTCTCCGCCTCTACAGCGTTGCCAGACCCGGCGAGGATGTCACCCTTGATCCTGAGCATCTCCGGCATGTCGAAGGATTCGCCGTGATCGGGAATCTGGGCGATCGCCTCGTTGATCGTCTGCAAGGCCTCGTCGGGCTGGTTCTGGGAGGCGAGACCCTCGGCCAGCGCCGTCGCAAACACCGTCGTCATGATGCGGTGCCGTGTCGCGTACAACGTCGCCTGACTGCGCCGGAGGTGCTCGATCCCTGCCGCGACGTCGCCCCGGCGCAGCAGCAGCTCGCCCTTCTGGCCGATGCCGACCGCGTGATAGGGGCCGAGAAAGTGCCGTGCGGAATGATCGATCAGCCGCTCGATCAGGATTTCGGCACTGGCCCAGTCGCCGACCCAGAGGAACACGTAGATCGTCCAGATCAGGGAGATGCCGAGGGTAAGCGGCTGCTCGAGCAGCTCGGCCTCGCGCACCGTGTATCTGGCCACCTCGATCGCTCGCTCGGGCCGGCCCGTGAGCCAGAGCCCGCGCGCCAGCGCAACCAGCGCCACGATGCGGTCGTCATAGCCGAGATGCCCGATATTCAGCCGTTGCGAGCCGGGATTGTGCACCATCGCGCTTTCGCAGAACCGAACCGCCTTGTCCTGGTTGCCGATCAAATGGTGCGCGACGCCGCGCATCCAATCCACGTTCAGCGTGGCGGCGGAATCATTCAGTTTGCGCGCAACGCCCTCGGCCTGTTCGCTGGTCTCGAGTGCGCCGTGAAAATCTCCGACCCTGGTCAGGTAGATGTGCAATCCGCGCAACAGCCAGAGCTGCCAATGCAGGTCCTCGAGCTGGCGGGCAAGCTCGAGACTGCGCGTGAAGGCCGACCGGACCGCTTCCGTATTACCTTGCGTGAACATCACGGAGACGCCGAGCGCGGCCTGCAGGGTCATCTCCTGTCGGCTGTCCACGGCGCGCGTGTCGAGGGACGCCAGCGCCTGCTGGGTCCATCGGTAGCATTCCGTCAGCAATGTCAGCTCGAGGAAGAACTGCGCCGCCGAGGCCGCCAGATCCACGCCGATCGTCCGGTCGCCGCCGTCCGAAAAGCTGAAGGCTAGCGCAGCCCTGACATTGGGCAAATGGTCGGCATAGGGAAGGAAGCCGCCCGCGCTCTGCATGCCCGTGGATTTGAGGGCAATGTCGCGCAGGAAATCGCGGAAATATTCGGCGTGGGCGCGCGCGACGCGGTCCGCTTCGCCGTTCTCGACGAGCTTGTCCGCCATGAAGGCGCGGGTGGTGTCGAGCAGGCGATAGCGCAGCCGCCGCTCAGCCGGCGAGGTCGCGATCAGGGATTTGGAGAGCAGGTTCGAAATGGCTTCCACACCTTCGCCCTCGCTGATGCCCTGGCAGGATGCGATCGCAAGCGCGGCTTCCAGCGTGAACGGCCCGACGAACACCGACAATCCGCGCAGGGTCGCGCTCTCGGTCGGCGGCAGCAAATCGTAGCTCCAGGCGAGCGCCGCGCTCAGGGTCTGGTGCCGCGGAATCGCGGTGCGCCGTCCCCGCCACAGCAGCGAGAAGCGGCTGTCCAGCAGTGATGCGGTCCCGGCAATGCCATAAGCGTTGACACGTCCGGCCGCGAGCTCGATCGCCAGGGCGATGCCGTCCAGCCGTCGGCAGATCTCGGCGACGAGCGGCGCATCCTCCTCGGTGAGCTCGAATTCGCTCAGGCTCTCGGCAATGCGTTCCACGAAGAGCTGGCTTGCGGGATAGGCAAGGATGTCGGCAATGCCGAGGCCTTCGCGCTGCGGCGGGCAATCCAGCGGAAACAGCCGGTGGACGCGCTCACCTTCGGTGCGAAAGGATTCGCGGCTGGTGGCCAGAATATGCAGCTTCGGCGCCTCGCGGACCATGCGTTCGGCCAGAGGGGCGAGCTCGTCGAGGATATGCTCGCAACTGTCGAACACCAGCAGCATGCGCCGGCTGCGCAGGACCGTCAGCAGGCTCGGCACGGGATCGTCGGCATTGACGGTCAGGCCCAGCGCGGCCGCAATCGTGCCGGGAACGAGCCGGACATCCGTCAGCGCGCCGAAATCGACGAAACATACCTGGTCATCGAAGCCGGCGAGCTCGCGATGCGCGACGGCAAGCGCGACCGACGTCTTGCCGATCCCGCCCGGGCCGACGATTGTGACGAAGCGATGCTGGGCAAGCTCGGCCGAGATCTTCTCGACCGCATCGTTCCGCCCGATCATCTTGGCGAGCGGCGCGGGCAGCGAGCGGGGCGAAGCGTCGGGCAGGCTGGTCCGGCTCTCAGAAGGCGCAGCCCGGAGCAGCGGGGCCGCGAAGCAATAGCCGCGTCCGGGGACGTTGATCACGTAGCGGGAGCCTTCGCCGGCATCGCTTAAGGCCCTATCGTTCAAAGCCTTATCGTTCAAAGCCTTGCGCAACGTCGTGATGTGGAAACGCAGGCTGCCTTCGTCGACGTTCACATCGGCCCAGATGCGCTTGATCAGCTCCCGCTTGTCCACGACCTCGCCGGCACGCTCGGCGAGAAAAATGAGGATGTCGAGCGCGCGGCCGCCGAGGTGAAGCGGGACGCCGTCCTTCTCAAGCAGCCGCGACTTCGTGAACAAGCGAAATGGCCCGAAGGCAATGACCGAATCTTGCTCGTTAGTGTCCGGCACGGGCCAACAATTCCAGTGAAAAGGCTGAAGTCTGCAGTTTTGGTCTAACAGAACGAGACGTCCAGTAAACTGGCCGAAAGTGGCGAAATCGCGTGGCGATCATCGCGATCGGCCGATCACGCGAGGAGCGTCGCAAATCTAACTTAAACGCGAGTGGTCCAGCGAGCGATCGGGACAATCCGGCAATGCGCTGGACCGCGATGGCGGATCTGGATCTCGGTCGTCGCGACGGTGATCATAACAGAATCTTGCAACGTCTAACGAGCAAAGCACGCGAACAGCATCCAGTATGGCATTCGCGTTAGATGCAAGTTTCAACGGGAGGCTATGATGTCCGCGATCGGCGCTCGGCCGAACGACCATGTCGTTCGCTCTCAATTTTTACCTGGCCTCGATGATCAGTCGCGTGACTGGGAGCTCGTGCTGCGGGAATTCCACCATCGCATGAAGAACACGCTGACGCTGCTGGGTGCGTCAGTCCGTCGCGATTTCACGCGCGCGGGCACGGGCGATATGTCGTTGGCGGTGGACCGGTTCGAGCGGCGCATCGTCGCCTTCGGCAGGCTCTATCAACTTCTGTCTGATCATGACGATCTGCGGTTCGTTTCCGCAGCGGCCTTCTTCGAAAGCCTGTGCGAAGCGATCTCCGAGGCTGTGCTGGAACCGGCAGGCATCCGCTGCGAGGCTGCGATCGAAAGCGGCACATTGCCGGCGGCGCAGTGTCATCGGCTCGCGCTGATGCTGACGGAGCTGGTGACGAACGCGGCAAAGCATGCTTTCCCGAGCAAGAAGGGTGCGCTGATCCGCATCGGCCTGGCCCGGCGCGGCGGAGCCTGGCTCTGCACGGTGGCCGACAACGGCATCGGTGCGACCGGTCCGCTCCAGGGCACCGGCAGCCGGATCCTCGAAGGGCTCGCACGCAGCATCCAGGCGCGGCTGCAGGGCGAGGCGGGCGAGGGCGGCACCCGGGTCACCATCGTGATGCCGATCGCTGCGGCGTGAGCCCTCCCTCACAACGGCTAGCGGACTCTAACACCCCATAACGGGTAAAAATCTCTCGTTTGCGCGACAGTCCTGACGTTCGGAGCGGGTGTCGATCCCGGACCCGCGGCTTGAAACAAGGAGTTGGACATGGCTGTGATCGAGCTGAATCGCCAAGCTGAAACCAAGCCCTCGAAATCTCATGGAGTTGATTTGAAGCTCGAGGTCCTCGTGATCCCGGTGTCCGATGTCGACCGCGCCAAGGCGTTCTACACGCGCCTCGGCTGGCGACTGGATGCTGATTTCACGTCAGGCGACGACTGGCGCGTGATCCAGTTCACGCCGCCGGGCTCGGCCTGTTCGGTGATCTTCGGCACGAACGTCACGGCGGCCGCGCCGGGCTCGGCGCGAGGCCTGTATCTGGTCGTCTCCGATCTCGAGGCGGCACGTCAGGATCTGCTCGCCCGCGGCGTCGAGGTCAGCGAGCCGTTCCACGGTGCCGGCGACGTTCATGCCGGGCCTGACGAGCCATATCTGTTCGGCAGCGTTCGAGTCAGTGGTGCTGACCCGAAGCGCGGCAGCTATGCTTCATTCGCCGCGTTCAGCGATCCCGACGGCAATGGCTGGCTGTTCCAGGAAGTCACGACACGATTGCCCGGACGCATCGCAGGCGACGGCACGGCATTCGCCTCAGCGACCGATCTGGCCGCAGCGCTGCGTCGCGCGGCGCTGGCGCATGGCGAACATGAGGCGCGGACTGGCGGACACGACGAGAACTGGCCGGACTGGTACGCCGAATACATCGTCCGCGAGCAGGCCGGCCAGCCGCTGCCGACTTGAGCTGCAGCGAAAGGCATCTTCCGATCCTGGCCGACACGGCGCGCGATGACTGGTCGTCGCGCGCCGTGTCGTATTGCGCGCATGTCATCGCACTCTTGCGCGGACTCGCAACGGCTAACGCAGGCTAACAATGCATAACGAGCAAACTGCCGGGGCCTGCGCCAATCTCCCTGCACGCCAACCGATGCGTTGATTTCGAACTCGGTCAGCGTCACCGACCAAAGCAAGGGAGATCCAACATGACCGCGCAAGCCCGAACTGAGAGCCTCAATCCCGACCGCCGTCAATTGCTGAGCCAGGCCGCGATGACCGCGGTTGCCGCCAGCGTGTCGAGCCTGTTGCCGCTGCATCCTGCCAAGGCTACCGCAGGCGGCGCCATCCGGCCATTCCAGATCAGTGTGCCCGAGCAGGATCTGCTCGACCTGCGCCGGCGCCTGGCTGCCACACGCTGGCCGGATCGCGAGATCGTCACCGATCAGTCGCAGGGCGTGCAGCTAATGACGATGCAACAGCTCGTGCGCTACTGGCAGAGCGACTACGACTGGCGCAAGGTGGAGGCCCGGTTGAACGCCTTGCCGCAATTCGTCACCGAAATCGACGGCGTCGACATTCACTTCATTCACGTCCGCTCGCGGCACGAGAATGCACTGCCGATGATCGTCACGCATGGTTGGCCCGGCTCGATCATCGAGCAGATGAAGATCGTCGGTCCGCTCACCGATCCGACCGCGCACGGCGCCAAGGCCGCGGACGCGTTCGACCTTGTGATTCCCTCGCTCCCTGGCCACGGCTTCTCGGGCAAGCCGACGGTGCTCGGCTGGGACCCCCAGCGCATCGCGCGGGCCTGGATCGTGCTGATGAAGCGGCTCGGCTACAGCCGCTATGTCGCCCAAGGCGGCGATTGGGGCAATGCCGTGACGGAGCAGATGGCGCTGATCGCGCCGCCGGAATTGCTCGGCATTCACACCAACATGCCCGCGACCGTCCCCGACGACATCGCCAGGGCGCTTCAACCCGGCGGAACGCGCCCGGCGAACCTCTCGACTGAGGAGCGCCTTGCCTACGACCAGCTCGATGATTTCTACAAGCATGGCCTCGGCTACGCGATCGAGATGTCGAACCGGCCGCAGACGCTCAATGGCCTCGTGGATTCGCCCGCGGGCCTCGCGTCCTGGATGCTCGATCATGATGCGCGCAGCGCCGCGATGATCGCACGCGTGTTCGATGGCAGGACGGAAGGGCTGTCGCGCGATGATGTGGTCGACAACATCACGCTCTATTGGCTCACCAACACCGCGGTCTCCTCGGCGCGGCTGTACTGGGAGAACAAGCTGGTGTTCTTCGCGCCCAAGCAGGTCAAGATTCCCGTCGCCGTCAGCGTCTTCCCGGACGAGATCTACGCCGCGCCGCGGAGCTGGGCAGAGAAGGCCTACCCCAAGCTGATCCACTACAACCGCCTCGACAAGGGCGGACACTTCGCGGCCTGGGAGCAGCCGGCGCTGTTCTCTGCGGAAGTGCGGACCGCGTTCCGTCCGCTGCGGCAATCGATCTGAGATGCGAACCCATACATCAGGAGTGCAAGCAATGAACCGTCCCGAACGCACCTTCACGACCCAAGACATCCACCTCGAGCGCCGCCTGCCGTCCTACTGGCGTGTCACCTTCGACATGCCGCCGGTGAATATTTTCGGCCCGAAGCAGCTGCCGGTGCTGGGCGACATCGTCAGCAGGATCGAGACCGATCCGGACGTGAAGGTCGTGGTGTTCGACAGTGCCGTCGAAGGCTTCTTCATCACCCATTACGATTTCCTGGCGCCGCTGGAAGATTCGCTTCGTATTCCGCGCGGGCCGACCGGCCTCGAGGCGTTGCCCGACATGCTGGTACGCCTCAGCCGCGCGCCGGTCGTCTCCATCGCCGCGATCCGTGGCCGCGCAACGGGTGTCGGCAGCGAGCTCGCGCTCGCGAGCGACATGCGCTTTGCCAGCCGCGAGAAGGCGATCCTGTCGCAATGGGAGGTCGGCGCGGGCCTCGTGCCCGGTGGCGGGCCGATGGCGCGGCTGCCGCGCCTGATGGGCCGCGGCCGTGCGCTCGAAGTGCTGCTCGGCGCCGACGACATCCATGGCGATCTCGCCGAACGCTACGGTTACGTCAACCGGTCGTTGCCGGATGCCGAGCTCGACGGTTTCGTCGAGGCACTCGCGATGCGCATCGCCTCGTTCGACAAGGAGGCGATCGCCGAGACCAAGCGTCTTGTCGATGTCGCAAGCCTGCCGCCGGACGCCGAAATCAAGCCGGAGTGGGACGCGTTCCTGGCCTCGCTCAGCCGCCCCGCGAGCCAGACCAGGATCAAGGCGCTGATGGCGCGGGGCTTCCACCGCGCCGGGGACGTCGAGAACCGGCTCGGCTTCCACGTCGGACAGATCGGCAGCTAGCGGAACCGTTGCGACACGCGGCCGGTTGGAGCGGCGGCAGGCGGTCACGCCGATGCCGCCTTCCACCGGTACAGAGCGCCGGTGCGCAAAAACAAACGAGGAGAATTGAGATGATCCGCAAAGCGAAAGCAGTATGGAAGGGCACCGGCCGCGACGGCACCGGCCATCTGACGAGCGAGTCCGGCGTGCTGGCCGAGACGCCCTATTCGTTCAAGACCCGCTTCGAGAACGAGAAGGGCACCAATCCCGAGGAATTGATCGCTGCGGCCCATGCCGGCTGTTTTACGATGGCGCTGGCCTTCGGTCTTCAGATGGCAGGTTTCACGCCGGACGAGCTCTCGACCGAAGCCGCGGTGACCCTGGAGCCCGAAGGCAAGGGCTTCAAGATCAGCAAGTCCGCGCTGACCTTGCGTGCCAAGGTGCCGAACCTCGACGAGGCAGGTTTTGCCAAGTTCGCCGGCGAGGCCGAGAAGAACTGCCCGGTGTCGAAGGTGCTCAACGCGGCGATCACGCTCGACGCCAAGCTGGGCTAGCGGCGAGGGACAGTTCGTGCCATCCGGGTCGACGACCCGGATGGTCGTACAGGGTATGCCCGGCTTTCGGCAGGGCTGCGGAAGGCATAGGATGTGGCAGATGCAGGACCGACAGAGCGGTCAATTGGGAGCGGACAAATGACAATGGAGCGCGCAGTTTTGGCCGGAGGCTGCTTCTGGGGCATGCAGGATCTGATCCGCAAGCAACCAGGCGTGATTTCCACACGCGTCGGCTACACCGGCGGCAAGGTGAAGAACGCAACCTACCGCAACCACGAAGGCCACGCCGAGGCGATCGAGATCATGTTCGATCCCGCCAGGACCAGCTACCGGACCATGCTGGAGTTCTTCTTCCAGATCCACGACCCCACCACGCTCGATCGCCAGGGCAATGACCGAGGCACCAGCTATCGCTCCGCGATCTTCTATGCGAGCGACGAGCAGAAGAAGATCGCCGAAGACACCATCGCCGACGTCGAGGCGTCCGGCCTGTGGCCCGGCAAGGTGGTGACCGAGGTCGCGCCCGCAGGCGAGTTCTGGGAGGCCGAACCCGAGCATCAGGACTATCTCGAACGCTATCCTGACGGCTACACCTGCCACTTCATCCGGCCCGGCTGGAAGCTGCCGCGCCGCGCTGCTGCGGTGGGAGGCTAGATCAAGACGCCACGCGCCGTCAGGCCCGCGATCGCGCGATCAGGTCGCGGGCCATGCGCATGTCGGCGATGCCGGAGCCTTCGGCAAACGTCCCGCAGACATTGTCGAGAGCCACCCGGGCTTCCGCGCTCCGGCCGGCTCCGATCATGGCCCGCGCGAGACTGGTCGCGCAGCGGAGCTCCCAGAAGCGCGCGCCCTGCTCGACGGCGATGTCGATGCCCTCGCGAAAGTGCGCCTCGGCGTGCTCAGTATGCCGTGCGCTTCTGAGCATCAATTCCCCCTTGATGCGGAGCAGCTCCGGCAGATACCAGCGCTCCTGCCGGTCGTTGCAGCGGGTCAGGACCTCCTCGATCGTGTCGAGGCCGCGGTCGACCTGGTCGGCTTCGAGGAAGCACGCGGCGAACTCGCCGAGCAGCGGCAGAAAGCGCGGCAGGAAGCGCGCATCGCCGGCGCGGTTGAGCTCTTCGCGCAGGAGCGGCAGGCCGGTGGCGATGTCGCCGCGCCTGGCCACGACCGCGGCGTTGAAGGCGCGTGCCCATAGGCCCCACAGCCGGATTCCGTGGCGCTCGGTGTGTTCGAGCAGCTCGGCGCCGTGGCGCTCGGCGGCCTCGAAATCGCCGGACCAGAACGCGATCGGGCAGGCGGCCTGTCCCAGCACGCTGCAGAAGGTCAGCGCATGGCCGTTGGCGCGGCCTTCCTCGATGTTCTCAGCGGCGAGCGCCTGGGCCTGATCGGCGAGGCCCTGAAGCCAGAGGATGCGGGCCCGGAAATATTGCGTCGATATCCTGAGATCGAGCGGGAAGATTTTCGGCTTCGCCACCAGCACATGCAGCGAGGCGTTCACCCGGTCGATGCGCTGCCGCGCGTCGTTCTGGTCCCCGAGATAATGCAGCGCGACGGCCATCAGGCGGTCGCCCAGCATGAGATCGGTGCTGTCGGGCGAATTCGCTGCCACCTTCGCAAAGCGCTCGGCGAGCGCGCGGGCCTTGCCGAACTGCCCGTTGTTGAACTGGTCGATGCACAGGCCCCAGAGTGCGCGCAGCCGGAAGTCCTTGTCGTCGAGGTTCTCAGCGAGCTCGAGCGTCGTCTCGAGGAGCGGGCGCGCCTCGCGCGCGCGGCCCTCGCCATACATCAGCGACCAGCCGAGTGCCGACAGGAGCTGCATGCGGATGCGGTCGTTGTCGCCGTCGTCTCCGAGCGCCGCCAGCGCCGTTCTGCTGCGCTCGCGGCATTCGGCGAACAGCGACAGACGCACCCACAGGGTGACGGCGGCGGCCGTCAGCGCAATGCCGAGCCTGGTGTCGCCGTCGGGCGCGAAGGCCCAGTCCAGCGCCGCGCGCACATTGTCGAGCTCGCCGCCATAGGTGCTGAGCCATTCGGGCAGCGGCGTCGACGTGTCGGCCCCCGCGCGCTCGAAGAAATCGCGAAAATGCTCCGCATGACGCCGCGCGAACTGCCTGGTTTCACCGAGCTCGTTCAGTTTCCCGAGCGCGTAGGTGCGCGTGGTGTCGAGCAGGCGATAGCGCAGCGCCCGCGAGCCGGATGGCGAGATCAGCGATTTGGTGACCAGGCTGTCGATCGCCTCCAGCGTCTCCGAGGTGCTGAGGCCGTCGCCCGACGCGACCGCGGCGGCCGCCTCCGGCGCGAACGGCCCTGCGAACACCGACAATCGTCGCAAGGTGGCGCTTTCCGCCGGAGACAGGAGGTCGTAGCTCCAGTCGAGGGCGGCGGCGAGCGTCTGGTGCCGGGGGACGGCCGTGCGCCGTCCGCGCCATTGCAGCGAGAAACGGCTGTCGAGCAGGGAGGCGGTGCCGGCGATGCCATACGCATTGACACGGCCCGCCGCGAGCTCGATCGCCAGCGCAATGCCGTCGAGCCGCCGGCAGATGCTGGCGACAAGCGGCGCCTCTTCCGCGCTGAGCTGGAACGGCCCGGAGCTCTGCGCGATGCGCTCGACGAAGAGCTGGGCGGCGGGATAGGCAAGAACTTCTGCGACGTCGAGGCCCTCGCGCTCGGGCGGACAATCCAGCGGAAACAGCCGGAATATCCGCTCGCCTTCGCTCCGGAACGACTCGCGGCTGGTGGCGAGAACACGAAGCTGAGGCGCTTCGCGAACGATGCGCTCAACGAGAGGCGCCAGCGTATCAAGCACATGCTCGCAGCTGTCGAAGATCAGCAGGGCCGGCCCGGTCTTCAAAAATGTCAGCACGGCCGGCGTCGGATCCTCCGCGCTGACGGTCAGTCCGAGGACGGAGGCGATGGTGGTCGGGACATGGCTCGCATCCCGCAGCGGACCGAAATCGACGAAGAAGACGCGGCCGTCGAAATCCGCCGAGCGCCGATGCCCGACCGTGACGGCGACCGCCGTTTTGCCGATGCCGCCCGGGCCGACCAGGGTCATGAAGCGATAGAGCGTCAGGCCGTTTGAAATCTTCTCGATGACCTCCTCGCGTCCGACCATCTTCGCAAGCTGAGTGGGCAGCGAGCGAGGAATGATCTCGGCGGCGGCTGGCGCGACCTGCGAGGCGATTTGGGCGAACGGGGCGACAAAGCAATAGCCGCGGCCGGGCACATTGAGGACATAACGGGCCGATTTACCGGTATCGCCGAGCACCTTGCGCAACGCTGCGACATGGAAGCGCAGGCTGCCCTCGTCGACATTCACGTCGGCCCAGATGCGCTTGACCAGCTCTCTCTTGTCGATGACTTCTCCGGGGCGCTCGGCAAGCAGGATGAGAATATCGAGCGCGCGGCCGCCGACATGAAGCGGCTCCCCTTCCTTCTCCAGGAGCCGGGACTTGGGAAACAGCCGAAATGGCCCGAATGAAATGGCCGAGTCTTGGTTGTTATTGTGAGCTGGCACGTGCCATTGCCCCCCGCAACGGGAGTCAAAAGGTATTGTTGTGGTCTAGCAGAACGAGGCGTCCAGTAAACTGGCCGAAAGCAGCATGGCTGGCAGACCTGCGCAGATGGCGTGGGTCGGCTTCGGCCCCGCCTGAATCATGCCGGAAATGGAAGGGGTTAGGTCGCCGTGGTCTTACCCGGGTCCTTCGTGACGATGTGCGCCGATAGCGTGACCAGACCCATCAGCGCAGCCAGCAGCCAGAACGCCAAGGGCAACCCGGCAAAACGTGCGACGAAGCCGACGCCGGCGGGCCCGATGAGAATCCCTGCGTAGCCCGCGGTCGTGATCGCCGCGACCGCAAGGCCGGTGGGCATCACCGTTTGCCGCGCCGCCCGGCGGAACAGCACCGGCACCAGATTCGACGCGCCGAGCCCGATCAGCAGGAATCCGCCGATGGCGACCGCCGCAATGGGCGCCGTCAACAGGACCACGAAACCGGCGATCGCGATGAGGCTGCCCCAGAGCAATGTCGCGCGATCGCCGATGCGCGCAACGACGGCGTCGCCGCCGAGCCGGCCCGCAGTCATCGCGATCGAGAACACGATGTAGCCGGCGCCGCCTTGCGCCTCGGTGACCAGACCTGCGCCGATGACGAGCAGCGCGCCCCAATCCAGCATCGCACCTTCGACCAGGAAGGTGATGGCGCCGAGCAGCGCGAGCAGCAGCACCGATCCGTGCGGCAGCACGAACAGCGGGCCCTCCTGCACCTGCACGGAGCGAAGCAGGCGCGGCGAGGTCGCGACCATCGCGATCAGCATCAGGACGGAGCAGATCAGCGTGCAGGCGAGCGTTCCGAATTGCAGCGAGAGCAACGCCGTCATCAGTGCGGATCCGGCAAAGCCCCCGATGCTGAACAGGGCGTGGAAGCCGGACATCAGCGGGCGGTGCGCGGCGCGCTCCACCTCCACGGCGTGGATGTTCATGGCGACGTCGATCGAGCCGAGCGCGGCGCCGAATGCGAAAAGCGCCAGCGCCAGCGTTGCGGGCGTAGCCGCAATCGCGAGCAGGGGCAGAACCAGCGCCAGACCGAACCCGCCCGCGATGATGATCGGCCTGCTGCCGTAGCGCGCGCTCACGATCCCAGTCACCAGCATCGCGATGACCGAGCCGATGCCGAGGCTGAGCAGTAGCAGTCCGAGGACGCCATCATCGACGCCGAGCCGCGTCTTCGCGAACGGCACCAGCGGCGCCCAGCACGAGATGCCGAAACCCGCGACAAGGAAGGCAAGCCGGGTCGCAAGGCGGGTCGAAGGCCGGTCGGCGGAAGACATGGAAACTCCGGGAAAGCGGGGGCAGGGCGATCGACAAGCCCGACGATTGTCGCGACTTTATGTCTGTGGTGCGCATGAGGTGCCGCGGCCGCAGGGGCGCTTCGGTCGTCGCGTTCGATCGTTGGAACCGGTGCAGACTGTCTGCGTGTAGCCCGGATGGAGCGAAGCGCAATCCGGGGCCGCTCGCCCGCATTTCGAACCGTCCCGGATTACGCTGGCGCTCCATCCGGGCTACGGGACGGTACCTGTGTCGCCCTCTGTCAATCCGCTTCGCTAAAAATATTCCACTTTACCGAAATTCGGTTTCGGCGTATGTGTCGCCCATCCCGGCTCACCCAAGAGGGGCGACTATGTGGTCGTCACTGTCGCGAGCCGGG
>NZ_FOUS01000022.1 GCF_900114915.1 Bradyrhizobium sp. Rc3b | reverse complement strand
TTCGCCCAGTCCGGTGGCCAGCTTCTCTTCCACCTCGTCAGCCGGCTCTATGAGCGCGCCTCCGTCATCGTGACCACCAATCTCGCCTTCGGCGAATGGCCGAGCGTGTTCGGCGACGCCAAAATGACCACCGCGCTGCTCGACCGATTGACCCATCACTGCGACATCGTCGAGACCGGCAACGATAGCTGGCGGTTCAAGAGCCGAGACGACGATCACGCCACCCGCGCTCGTCTCGCCTCCGCTATCCCGGCCAGCTCCGACGAGACGAGCGCTACCAGCAAAGCTCGCCGCACGAAGGGGTCAAAATTGGACGCCGATGAGGGGTCAAATTTGCAAGCCGATTGACAAGCGGAACTGCCACACGTACAAACGTTGCCGCGCCTACGCTTACTTTGGCGCTGCCTTAACCGAACATTCGACTACGATGGTCGTCGTCCCTTAGAGACAGGACTGCCATCATACAGAGTTTTTGTGGTGGACAGCAGTCGGAGAGTGATCTGCGCGGCAAAGCTCGACTGCGCCGACGAGCAGGCAGCGAGATGTCGCGCCGAGCAAATGTATGGTGAGCATGATGTTGAGCTTTGGGAAGGCAATCGGCTCGTCGCCGTGTTTCGAAATCCAACGTCGAACGAAGATCGAGGCGATCGCTCATCCTGAATAGACGGCCGGTCTCGCGCTTAATCAGCCCGGGTGCCGTAAGTGCGACCCAAGACCGGACGTTCTCGCTAGCGCTTAATGGACGTCTCGGTCCAACTCTGCCAACAATCGATGCAGGAAGTCGCTGGCGTGGTTATATTGTGCTGCGCCGTCCAGGATCTGATGAGCCAGTGGTGACATTATGTTGCCCACAGCCTCAGAGCCAATCAGCTCGGCGCGGGATGACCACAGCTCCAGCAGCGGGTCCGGGATGTCGTCGCTCGATCCAAATAGCTTTAGGAGCCGGCCTTCGGCGACACCGTTATGATCATGGTGGGCCTTGGCGGCATAAAGGGCGAACAAGCTCCGAAAGGCCTCACGGGAAACGGTGGGCTTAGCCATCGCAATGTCTCCCAGGAATTTCTTAAAATGAATTTGCAAGCCTGGAACTGGACGGAAACTATTCCCTAGAAGTCCTTACACGAAGAAGATTCTACAACAGATCGGGAAAAAGCGGCAAGCTCTTAGTCCAAGTTAGATGCGGCTCAATGCCCATCGCTTTTGACTTGTCAGTGGCGATTCAAACTCCGCAGAACGTCTGCTCCAGCTCAGATCGGTTTCCGAGGGCCCTCCGTGCCGTGTTCATGAAGCTTCTTCACTCTCTCAGCTCCGCGACAAAGCCCTCGGCGGCGGCGGTTGCTCTCAGACCAGCCCAAGTTTAAATATGCGACTTGCTGAGGCCCTGCTCGGCGTCGAAGCTTGCCGGGCAATCGCGACGGCGTCTTCGGGGAAGCTCGTAGTAAGCAACGAGCTATGCGAAGCTCGTCCGCAAGCATTGCAATGTTAGAAACCGAACGGACGCGCCCAAGGCTGTCTAGTTCGTCCGTTGCTCAGAACGGCAAAGTGTAGGAAGGTCCGTCAACTGTGTATGTTAGTCTTTGACCTCAAAGGGGAATCCGGGATCAAGGATTTCATCTTGTCAACTCAGGCAGATCCGGCGACGGAACGCGGCATATATGGCTTCGCCTCGAGCGTGACCGAGGTTTCACCGGCTGTAATGTAGTCGACCATAATGCCTGCCGGCGCGACCTCCATGGGGGTGTTGGCCGTCACCTGTGGAGGCCGCACTCCGTCCGAAGCCTCCAGCGACAGCGTTCGTTTCATCTCGCCGCCCTTGAACATCCAAGAATGCCGCTCAATCAGGTACTGGTCGGGCAAAAGGGACCTAACGATCTGGTGCACGTCGAGGACCGGCGGTCCCAACTCTTCTGCTGGCGTCTCATCGGTGCCTTCGGAAATGGCGCGAACGGCCGGAACGGAAGCTGATTCCGTCGTAGCGGGTGTCGATTGTTCCTGGGCTTCGGCGGCATTCCCGGCCAGCTCCTCTCTCTGGTTGCCCAGTCCCACGGCTTGCAAAGCTGGAGACAGGATCCGCTGAAGTCGGGTGATCGCGAGATGCTGGCATTGGAAGAACGGTATCATGCAGCGAAGAAAGTTCTCCCGGCCTCCCGCCGCCTTTTCTATCTCACGGTAGTCCATCCACTTATCGTTCTGGGCATTCCAGTGGTACAGGAAGCCGTAGCGAAAAAGCTCGTCGTGGAAAACCTTGCGCATCCAGAGGTTGCCGCCGAACACGACGTTCCAAAGGTTCACGATGGGCCATTTTGACGCTGCCACCGCCTGCGCCAGCGTCTCCATCCTGGCAAGTTGATCGGAAAGCGACTTCGATTGGTAGAGCGCTTCGATATCCTCCAGCTCGGCGAGCGCTTCCGGCGAGCTGGCGAGCATCGATCGGGAAATCGCGACGACCTTCTCGAAGTGGCACACGTCGCGATCGTAGATGATCGGACGCAGCCGTAGCGCAAACGATTCGAAGGCTTCCTCGTTCACGACAGGGTGGGTAAACCAGGTTTCGGCAATGATCTGATCCCCCGCGACACTGTACTTCGTGTTGATGGCAAATCGGATCCGGTCGATCCCTTGCGCGAAGGAGCAGGAATTCAGCCGTTTGGCGGCGAGGACAAACGCAATGAGTCGCTTGGCGGATTCGGCGTTCGTCTCGATGTCCGCCGTCCAATCCTTTGTCTGCACGCGCCCTTTCACCTTCGACCTCCCATGCCGCGATCGATCTCGCATCTGGGTACTGGCCGACCTTCTGTCAAACACTTGGGACTATCGCTGCGACCGCGCCGATTGGTCGGTCTCGACCATACTTTCCCGCCAGGGCCATCATGTGGATGGTCCGGCCGAACGCCGCGCAGGCCCGCGATCGCCTTCAGGACCGTGGTCTTGCCGACGCCCGCGCCGCCCCGGACGATGCCGAACCGCTCCTGGACCAAGGGGTATGGCTTCCCGCTGCTCGTCGTCGAGCGCCACGCGCCCATGTCCTGCCGGTCGAGCCAGCCGGCGAGCTCGGCGTCGGAGACCTCGCGGGTGATCAGGTCGCCCATTGCGGGCTCGGCGAGCATGCCCTTGATCCGGTCCGCGAGGTAGCGCTCCATCATGTGGGCGCCGGCGGCCTGAAAGGCTCCGCGATCGGGATCGCAGCCCGCTGTGCGAGGGCGGCCGCCACCGCCTCCTCAACCCGCGCCGCCGCGCATTTCAGCAGCCGGCCGACCGCGATGACGAGGTTCCGGGCGCCGATCCAGGTGTGGTGCTGATGGAAGCGCGGGCGCACGACGAGCACGCCCGTGGCCGAGCGCAAGCAGTTCCTCACGATGATGTCGCTCGACTTGATCCGCGAGATCAAGGACGCAGCCCTCCGCGACGGGCGGCCTGCCTAGGAAGTGATGGAGGAAGCGGCAGTCGAATGGCTGCAGCGCCGGAAGGGCGGCGCCGACTGAGGTCCCCTCGCCGCGCCGGCCGCCGTGGTCGGCAGAAACGGCCTCCGGCGGGTGCGGGCGGCTCCGACCGCTCAGGTTCGACGAATTCCAGAAAAAAGCCTTCCTGGTGCCGTCAGCGCGGACGCCCTGACGTCCCTGCCGGGCTGACCAGCACCGGGACCATGTCCACCGCAGCTAGGGGCTGCAGATCACCTGAAGATCGACGTCGACGGTCTGCTTGAGGAACGTCTGCGCGGCGCCCAGCACCATCCGCTGGTCGGGGGTGAGCCGCGAGCGCCCGATCCCGGGCTGGACGATGGCGATGTCGAAGGCGATGCGCTTGACCTTCGCGGACTTGGCGATGCCGAGCAGGCGCTGGAGGTCGCCCTTGAGGTATCGCTTGGCGGCGGATGATCGATGGCCGGCGACCTTCTCCCTGGCCCTGATGTGCCGGTGCAGGCGGTCGAAGCTGCCGCGCCAGACCGCGGATCGGACCGCCTGCGAAGACACTTCGACGGCGTCCTTCACTCGCCCGCCCTCCTTCGGCTTCGATGAGAACTTGCAGTGGAGAAGCAGCACGTTGATGTGCTCGTCCTCCTCCTTGATGCAGATCAGATCGGCGGCTTCGCCGGCATCGTCGTCGTCGAAGATGAAGTCGAATTCGTCGAAGTAATGCGCGGCGACGTAGGCCTGCACTGAGTTCTTCCGCTCCGCCCCGTCCTTCCAGATCGACTCCGCCGTAATGTCGACCTTGTCGGCGGGCCACTCCCAGGGGACCAGCGCCCGCTCCGAAAGCGTGATTTCGGCCGGATTGTTCTGCTCGAGCAGTATGTCGCCTTCGAGTTCCGTCAGATCGAGATAACGCACCACCAGCGGATAGTCGTAGAGGTAGTCGACCAGCGGACGCTCCATCGCGCCGTTCTTGATCTTGAGGTCGGATCCGCCGACGAAGCGATACCCGCGCTCGGCATCGAAACGCAGCCTGATGTCCTCGTTGAGGTCCTCGATCGCCGAGGTCAGCCGGAACGCCAGCTCGGTGGCCGAGGACGCCTCTTCGTCGAACGTCCACTCGCAGAAAGCGGTCGCGACCTGCCGGTCGCCCTTGAGCACGAAAACGCGCTCGTCCGACACCTTCAATAGCTCCGGAGGCCACTCCACCGAGAGGACGCCCTCCGCCGGGAAGGCCCCCTCGACCTCCCGCGGGATCAGGACGTTTCCGAGTATCTGAGCGGAATCGATCGTTTCGTCGATTAGCTTCCGCCCCACCGGGCTGCACCACCGCACCAACTGCGGAATGGAGCCCTGCGACCTTTCCCAGACCCTTCCCTTCGCGGAACAGCCGGGGAAGACGAAGCGTCCGGCCTCCCAGCCACGGCCATCCAGATTGGATTTGGTGGCGTCGCCGGTCTCGGTCTGCGTCAGCGCCTGGCGGACGTCGGCGCCGGTGTACATGGCGAAGCTCATGTTCCGACGCCCGTGCTTCCGCACGCCGATGTTGCTGAAGATGAGCCTGTTGATGCGGCCCAGCGAGCGGAAGACGTCCTCGCCCCTGATCCTTTCTTGCGCCCCGACCGCTCTGGCCAGGTCTTCGTGCACGGAGTCCTTGTCGGACGAATTGACGTGCAGCAGCCCGGCCTCGGCATCGTGGTAGAGCACGAAGAGATGCCACAACCGGTCGACGACGATCTTGCCTCGTCCCCATTTGACCGGATCTTCCCTTCGGACCACAAAGAACAGGAGGTTGGCCTTCGGATTCAGCCACGCCGCGTGCACGATCACGGCCGGCGGGATCGCGTTCTGGAACGACTTCGGGGTGAAGGACTTGCAGCGGTACACGATCGTGCTGAACTTCGGCCGGAGGATATTCTTGGATATTCTGAGACCTGCGACGTCGTCTTCGCCGATCAGCGACTGCGATTCCCGGAGGAATTCGACGAGTTCGGCGTGCTCCTTCGCGGCGTTCGAGCTCTGCTCGCTGAGCAACACGTTCCAATCGGCGCTCTCGCTGTAGATCCGCTCGAGCCTGTCGGAGACCTTTTGATCCGCGATGTTGGCGACCACTGTCGCCTCGTGGATGTTCGATGCGGCGCTCCGGGTGAAGCGGCCGGTGAATTGCAGCAGCACCGGCAGGCTCTTGTGGATGTCGTGAAGCGCCGCGATCTTCAGTTCCGGAAGATCGAACCCCTCGCCCAGCATGTTGACGCAGACGATGATCTTGCTCGTCCCGGCACGCAACTGCGCCAGCGCGGCGGAGATGCCGGCCTCGCTCATATCGGAATCGACCACGATGGGATTCATCTCGGGCGCGAGCCGTTGGTAGATGTTCTTGAGTGCCTCGCCCTTCGAAATCCGGTTGCACCGCGCCATCAGCAAATGCGTGTAGCCGGCTCGAAGGTCCGCACGAAGGGCGGCGACGGCCGCGGTCGCGATGGCCTGGTCGGCATCCTCCGGCTCGATCTCGAAGACCGGGACGAAGTTGATCTTCTTGAAGTAGCCGTCGCGCTGCGCCGCAGCGAGCGAGTAGCTGAAGATGACCCGCCCGTCGACGAGCTTGTTGTCCAACCGGAATGGCGTTGCGGTGAATTGAACCACTTGGTGCCGGGAGAAGTGGGAACGAAACTCGCTCCAGGTGTCGGATGAAACATGATGGGCTTCGTCGACGAAGAGGGATTTCACTGCGGCGGCGATCTGCGGTCTGAACTCGGCCACGTCCTTCACGCCCAACGAAGCCATGACCCCGATGACCACGTTCGCGCCTTCGAAGATCGACAGATCCTCGGCGCAATTCGGCTCCTTCGTCACGACGCTGACGATCGGATTGTGGATATCCTCGTCGACCAGGCCGAGTTTGCGCAGCAGACCCAGGCTACGGAATTTTCGGAAGGTCTGCCATCTCAGCCGGTTGTTCGGAACGATGACGAGCGTCGGCCCGCGGCGGTAATGGACCACGGAACACAACATCGTTTCGGTTTTGCCGGTGCCCGTCGGCATCACGACCGTCGCGATCTCCTCCGAGGAGACGCTCCAATGCGAGCCGATGGCATACAGGGCGCCGATCTGCGGTGGCCGGAGACCTTCGTTTCCCGGTGCGACCTGGCCGTTCTCGTGGCTTTCCTCGGCGCGGAAGCTGAACCTGCCCTTCCAGGAATCCTCGATCTCGTCGGCGACGGCGACCGGATCGGCCTCCGTGCTCCTCTCGAATTCGGCTAGCTTCGAATGCCATTGCCAGCGGACTCCTCTGTCCGTTTCCTCGATGACGCCGGTGATCCCCGCCGGGATTTCCTTCAGGTTGCGATCGGCGAGCATGATCCGCTCGCCGGAAGCCAGTTCGAAGACCGGGCATGAAACTCTCGCTGATATCCGCTGCGAGCCCTGCGACGAGATCGGTACAGTCCGCCGTGCCGACAGCAGACACACCTTTTGGCCGATCCGGTATTTCTTCACGTACTCCAGTTCGGGGAGCAGAAGCACGTCCGGTCCCGAGGAAGCGGTGCTCGGGCCCGCGACAAATCCGACGCGATATCCATTGCCATTCATCGATTGCAGGCCCGTCAGCCAGGCTCGGCGGACGTGGGCGAAATGATTGAACGAAACGCGCAATCGATTCAGGTGGCAGGCCGAAAGTCAACTCCGCAAGTTGCGTAATCCACCGAATAGCGCCGAAATGACGTCAGGCCTGCACGATGGTCCCGTCGGCGATGTCGGGATACCGCCAGCTCCGGACGGAGGTGCCCGGACTGCCGCCGCGATTTTCCACGAACGACCTTCGGAGGTCCTGGAACAACCGCTTCGCGGTGGGCCGCCAAGAAGCCGGTCTGACCGACGAGCGAAGCCGTCGTACCGAACCACGCGCAGGCCGCGTGCCGCACTCCGTCCAGTCCGAGAACTACCTCGGCCTCTACAACCAGGAGCAGACCGCCGAGATCAACATGCACATGCAGGACGAAGCCGTGGCCGCAGCAAGGAGACCGAACGATGAGCACGGACGTCGTAACGAAACTCTCAGGTTTCCCGATCGTTGCCAAGGAGACTCACTCGCTCGACGCCGACGTGCAGAAGGAGCGCGCGAAAAAGACGGCGTCGAAAGAAAAGATGGGCGCGATCATCGACGCCAGTCTCGTGGTCCGGGAGCGCGGCGGCGACCGCGACGTGCTGCGCATGTCCGTGGGGGAGTTAATGAGTTGGCGCCGGTCCGCATCAACGAGGTTCCGGACACCCGCTACGATTGTCGTCGCATCGAGCGCACGACCCGCAGGGCCACCGGAGAGGAGGTTCAATACCTCGGCCACGCCTACAACGGCTCGAAGAACGCGCCCGATTCCACGAAATGGATCCCGAGCGTGATGGTGGATATCGCCGACCGTTGCCGCGGACGCGGATGCCGTCGACGATGTTCTCCTTGAAAGAGTCCAGCCGAGCCCGCGCCTCTTGCCGCAGCTCCAGAACCGACATCCTCCTGATGATCGGCTCGGCGTGCCGAGCGACGTAGTCGCGCACCTCGGCGGATCGTTTGCCAATGCGCTGGGCCTACGACCGGTCTGCCCTTCTTGCCCGCCTTCTTCGGCGTGGCGGAGGGCTTGCGCAGATCATCGCGCAGGTCTTCCTCCTGCTGCGAGAAGAATTCGCCGCTCTCCAGCCGTGGCAGGAAATCGATCTTGCGGTCGCCGCATCCGATCAGATCGTCCGCCCACAATCTCGGCTTGATGCTTCGCAAGAGCGCTCGACATCCCCTCGAATCCCGCGGCATTGGGATCACAGCTTCCGATAGGTAATGTGTGCCGTCGCAAACGGGATGCCCGCACGTCCGGCACTACCACGCACGATGCAGGCGCGATCATCTATTGCGTAGAACCAATCGTCGAAATTCAGCTTGATCGATTTGCCACCCGGTTGCGGCGTGTCGCGAGTGTACTTCCAATGGAATGCACAGCCGGCTTGCTCTCCAATTGCCTCACCTTCCAGACGATTCTCCAATCCGGTGTACTTGCCTTCCTCACCCTTTCGTATCGTCCAGTGCATCGTGTCGGAATGCCCGTCATCGAACGTGTATGTCTCGGTGAAGAGAAGGATTTGGGTGTCCGTCTCGAATTCGCCGTGCGCCGCAATCGTGGCGCGCTTCAGCAATCCGCCAACGAGGCTTTCCAGCACCGCCCAACCTTCGATCCGCCCCAGAAAGAATTGTTCCGGGAGAAAGATCGGCCTTGTTTCTATGAAATCCGCGATCGCCATCGCTAGACTCCAACCAAGGGATTCTACCCACTAAGTCCCTTGTTACCCAAGGGTTCCGATTAGCCGCGCCTCCACTCCGGTTATTGCGGCGCCCGGGTCATGCCGATAAATAATGAAAGGGCTCCTCGCACGTTCCGAGCGGCCACCGGGCCTTAAAACGAGGGCGGCTGACCTCAGCTCCGGCTGGATTCTTGGTTCGTGGTATCGGCAATTAAATTTCAATGGATTTCAAATCTGACATGGAATTTGTAGCCAACTGATCCGCTCAGGCGCTATCTTCACCAGCGAAAGATTTTTTGTCCCGTAAATTGTTTGGCTCACATAACGAGCCGCTTTGAGGATCGTTGTCTTACAGAGCATGACCGCATGCTCGTTGTGTAGGGACAGACATGTTGGATCACGAATTCAATGAACAGCGCGCCAAGTTGCTGCGTGAACTCGCAGAGCAGGCTGACCCATTCGTTAGAAGACGCCTGCTCAAATTGGTGGAACGGTATGAACCTAAGGGGCGAGCAGCGCCGGTTCGCGAGCCCACTCTGAGCGACGATGCCGCCGATCGCAAGCAAGCGCCACCTCCCGATCCAAGGAGTACCGCCGTCTACAATCGGCAGAGCACGGGTAAGCTTCGATTGAATGCTTCGTTTTCTGAAAACCCCAGCGTTTTGCCCGATAATTGAATCAGGGTCCCAAGACCCGCAACTTGAGGAGAGCAATTATGGCAATCCAGATCGTCATGGACCGCACCGGCGACAGCCGCTACCTCTTCAATCTTCAGGCCGCGCAGGAAGTGGGCAGGGCCGAACAGCGCTTCGATGAGTTGACGAAGGTTGGCTTCACGGCTGCGATCCGTACCGGGACAGGCCAATTATCCCAAATCAAATCGTTTGACCCGAATGCGGAAGAGACCGTCTTTTTCCCGAGGCTCGTCGGAGGTTAGTGAGGGCTCAGCCATGTCGGCCTTCCGATCGTTGGCGACGGGCAGCCGTTCTCGCATGAGAGCGACGCGAGCCCTTTTCATCAAACACGGCGCCGAGAGCACGCCTGAAGGCCGGTCGCTGCGGCTCTTGCGGGAATGGCTTTCGCAGGCTCAACGCGAGCAGCTAGCTCGCAAAGGTTACTTCGATGTGATCGGAAACGAGAGTGGGAGCCGATATAGGGTTTACCCCGGAACTTTAGGTAACGTTTGCGAGCTGGACGAGCGCGATCATTTGCAAGAGGGACTGTGTTTCATGCCGGTGGGTTCTCTGCCGATCGGAGACGTGATGCTCGCTCAGAAGATTGCGTTGGAGACATGCGAAGCCCAGGTGCGCGCGGTGGCGAAGAGGTTCACTCCGAGTCGTTTTCATTTTGGGCAAGCTCGGCTGCTCGGGTGACTGCCCTCGCATCGTCGCGCTGGCGAATGGCGGCGCAGGCGTCCTGCTAAGTTGGTGGCCGGCGAGTTTACTGCTGGGTTCATCCATTGCCTTCAGCCGAACGTGGAGAAACGCGCATAGTCATAATTTGCATCAATGTCCACGACCGTGCGAGCGCGCGGGTCGAGCAGGCGACCGAGCGTCACGTCGGGCGAAGCCACTGCACTGCCCTGTGCTGGTGCTGCAGAGCGATAGAGGCATGTGTCATTGACGATTGAGTCAGTTAGGAACGAGGGCTCAGTTTCCACATTGCTTGTGAGGTGCAATCGGGAGTTTGAGCATGGCAGTGCAAATCGTGATGGATCACAGCGGCGACAGCCAACACTTCTTCGACAACTCCAATGCAGAAGCATTGGTAGGGGCTGAGAGGCTTTTTCTGCAGTTTACCAGCAAAGGATATACTGCGGCGGTCCGGAAGGGGCCCGGTGAGGTAACCAGGATCACCGCATTCGATCCGACCGCCGAAGAGACGTTGTTTTTCCCGCGGCTCGTGGGCGGATGAACTCAAGTGAAGAGAAGGCTTGCTCGCATCGGTCCATGGCGCCTTCGGGGCTGGGCTGTTGGTAGGCTTTATCAAGCAGCAAAGGAGGAGAAAACGGTCGACGCTCGTGCTCTGCGACTGCTGCGTTCTTGGCTTTCGCCCCAGCAAAGGGTCGAGTTCGATACGAAGGGGTACTTCGACGTGGTTGGGTGCGATAGCGGGAAGCGGTATCGCATACGGCGGGGAACGTCCGGCAACGTCAACGAGATCGACGAATTCGGACGGCTCAGCACAGGGTGGTGCTTCGTCCCGGTGGGGGGCTTGGCCCAGGGTGACGTCATGCTCGCCCAAAAGTTAGCTCTTGAAACGGATGAGGCACGGGCCTTGAGCATCGCCAATAGCTTCCCAGGGCCGATCCGGTGGCGCCGACCCGCTAGTCGTCCGCCCGAGGGAATTATTGTGCTCGGACGTCTTCATTCCAGCTAGTGCCAGACGGGCATCGCAGCCCGGCCGTTGCGCCAAGAGCGGGTGGCCAGCAATGGGTACGACTCAATTTTGGCGGCGCAGCAAGAAAGAACCCCTCACTTAGAGGTCTTTGGAACGCTGCATCACGGCAAAAAATTGAGCAGGCGGGATGAACTCCTTAGGGCGAGAAGACGATGCGTGCGATTTTGACCATGCTTTTGATAAGCCTGTGCGGCGTCGTTAACGCCGCAACTGTGCATCAACGGCATCGCCGGCAAGCGGTGCTTCGCCCCTTCATCACATGCACCCCTCGGGCTCAGCCTCGGCTTTTGCCTATGCGCCGCGTCCATACGACCGGTCCGCACCATATCGCAAAGGCTACAGCGAACTTTACTAGGGTGCTTCGCAGGGCTACGCGCCCGGCCAAAGGGGCAATATCTCGGTAGCGTGCTCAGTCCTGAATAGGTGTTGAGGCGCCCAAGTGGGAATCCAGTAGGGCCGCTGCGTCCCAACAGCCTTTGCTGCCGCCCGCTGAGGCCGCATTTAGCTCGCAAATGTCCCGCTCGTCCCGAAGTAGAACGCTGCCGGGCTCGAAATAAGCGTCCCGGCAGCGTTTTATTCTCGAACTGAGCGCTGAAATCCCAGTTGGCCTAGCTCAGCAATGATCATGCCATGCGCTTATGAAGACAAAGGGCCTCGGGCAGCTCCGGGGCCGGCTCTGATGCTGAAGCCGTTCGACGCAGCCTGAGAACAGGCGCGATGCACATCCTTCCCCATCGTGGCGGGCTCAGCAAGGAATTAATTGGACTCACAGTACATAAATGGGCTCGCCGCGTTACCGCCGAAGCTGATCTGATGATCGGGCCGGCAACAGGCACTGTTGGTCGGCATGGAAATGGAGCCCTGGAGGCGGCAGGGAGGAAGCCTGCCTTGGGAGCGTGGCGGAAGTCCGCCTGAGGGGCTCTCAGATCAAGGTCGAGCGACCTCACGACCGCGGCAGCTAGGAACGCACGACGCACCCCCACGTTCGGGCTCCGAGGTAATCGCGATCCGCGATTCCGAGACTCATAGTGGAGGACTCAAAATGAGGTCCATCGCGAGCGTTCTCGTGTTTGCTTTAGCAATATCGGCTCCGGCCGCATATGCGCAGACGACTAAGCCGGATGTCTCGTCCGCGCCCAGCGCGCAGAACTCGGGCGCGGGCATCGCCGGCCAGCCCGGCAACAAGAATGGTCCGGCGGCAAAGCCAGGAGAGACTATCGGCTCCAGCTCGACACTCAATCAGCAGAATCCCACGGTGCAGCAGCAGGACACATCCAACATCAAGGGTCTGCCTGGGAACAAGAGCGGCCCGCCGGCCAAGAAGCCGGGTCAACAGTGACGGCAGCTCGGCGGTGGAGTTGATCCGCTATAGCCGCTTTTAAGGCCCAAGGGGCTGGGCCGTAGAATTCGATAAGCGCCGGGCCGACGCTTCCTCCGTGCTGTCCTTGGGCTGTTTGTGCTGTGATGGAGCACCAAAGCGTACCGGAAGGAACCGACTCGGCGAAGCTCCTGATACTCTCTCGGCAGTGGGTTAGCCCTCCCACAATTCTTTTTCACGAGCGCGGCTAATCGCGCAGATGTACCACTTTAGCTAATTAACCCGCCACTGTTTTCAGGCGGGCTTCGAGCTTCTGCAGCGCAGCACGCTTCAGGTAGGTAGCTGGATCCAAACTCGATCGCTTGGGGCCGGTCAAGGCGCCGACTGCATGCGATGACGCCGTCTCGCAGAGCAACCGCTCTTGGTTTAGCGAAACGACCGATCCAGATAAGCGTCCAGACGCGCTTGAGCAACAGCATCAAGCGCACTCTGCTCGTTCGCTGATCGCACATTGGATCTTTGAAGGGCGGACCTCGCCACCAATCCAGGAGCCACGATCGCAGCCGCAGCTGTCTGCCGTGGAGGCGTTCGTTTCGTCGTGTCGAGCGACAGACCAATGATCAGCGCGTGCCTGTCCACCCTCGATCCGGAGACGCCGAGGCTTGCTGCGCTAGCCAATCCCCACCGGCTTCCCGACGGTGCCACGATAACGTGCGGAGAGGCTGATCCTGTAATGGTCGTGGTGAATGTCAATGTATCTGCAAAAACCGTCGCGCTCGTTTTGTCAGGCGATAAATTCTTGATCTCATTGACCTCAAAGAACGTCGAAACCAGCTCGTCGATGCCGATCTTTCCTGCGATCGGGTAAGTGTAGTTGGACGATTTGTAGTCGTAGCTCGGTCCACACTCCAGCTGGCCATTCTCCAAGAGATCTTCGGCTGTCTCGCTGACAACGAAATGCCTGAGGTTCTCGCGCCTGAAATCGCCGCTTGCCGACAAGCCAAGTCCTGCGGCCCCACTGGTGAACAACTTGACCGGATCGACGACGCCGGAGGCGCCGTTGTCCTCAGTAATGTCGAAGGAAAAATCATAAGCTATGCCAGTTCGGATGTATCGATCGTAGATGACCTGCTCGATCCCGTTTAGACGAGTCCTGAGGTTCGAAGGTCACTGTCTTCCGCGGAGAGCGCTGAGCTCACCAATCAAAGGGTTGGCTTCATCCTCCTTCCGGAAGAGTGCGATGGCCTTATCTTGGATTGCCAGCCGGCTTTCGCAACGAATGTATTGCACAAGCTCGGCCGTGCGCACCCCGGTAACATCCTGTTGGACGGGATGGAGCGAACAGCCCGCAAGAAAGACCGTTGTGATGCAGGCCAAAGCAGACCGCCATCGCGTTTCATGCCCTGCGTGGCCGATGAACTTCGTGCGAATGTCCGGGTGCTCAGACCGCCTATGCAGCATGACTACACTCAAACAATTTGTTGAAACAAAGTATGAATCAGAACAAGCAACGAATGCCATTCCCGCCGGACCGCCGGCGGAAATGGTAAGATGCAGGGTTTAAAGTCGCCGGCCAACTTATGCGCGCTACAAATTCTCCGCTCGTGACTCAATCGTCACATCTGCGAGAAAGGCTTGAGTAGTGAGGCTGACGGCGAGTCGCAGCACCCCGCTCTCGCTCCCCGTGAGCATCGCTCCTGGACTGGTTGTCATACTCGGCGATACCGTTGCCCCAACGCGCAACACCAGACTCTCAAACTTCGTAGCTCCACAGACTAGAGCAGCGACAGCGCCGGTTTTTTGCGTTTCTGCCCCGAGACACGCAGGACAAGAGCGCCGGGCCTTGTTTTCAAGCCGCAAGACTTCACTCCGAAGACCACCCAAACGCAGCTTCGTCGCGGGCCATGTCGCACCCTATGCCTGGCCGGCGCGTATTCTTCCGACAGGCGGCCGTCGCGATCAGGCTTTGCCAGGCACTCAAGGGGAGGCATACGTCTTCAAACGATTTGCGCGACCGATGCAAAGAAGCAGGCCATTCGGAGGAAAACTCTGCGATCCACCGTAGAACATATCGACAAAACCGGACCACTCCTGTAGGGACGTGCACAATATTAACGCGCTACCTAAGAGCGTGTCCGTAATTCAATCTGCTTCAAGTGGCCCGCATGCTTGGGCCTCAATGCCTTCAATGTGAGCTGGCGCGAATGCCTAGTACCAGGCCTTTTCAGGTGGCTTGCCAGCGATCTGCATAAATCTGTGAGGGAGCGATGACTGTTCGCGAGCAGCTATTTACCCTATTGCGAAACCTTCGATGGATAATTGTTCTGTCGGTCGCTATCTCAGTATTGCTCTACCTGCCAGATCAGATTCAGGAGCTCTACCGAATAGCAGCAGACGACCTTGGTTGGGTGACGTTCAAGGAGTTCGCTGCCTTGGGCGTGATTGCCATTACGATTTGGGCAAGCGCGTTTCAGCTCACGACTGCATCCCTGCCGCAAATTCCCAAACCTTCGGGGCGCTTGGCTTTCTACATAAGACTTGCTCCCGTGCTGCTTGGAACGCTGCCAATCATCGCCGCCACAGCAGGCCAATTCGCCTCGCGGCCGGCGCGAAAGATTGGCGAGGTCGAGGAAGTCGGAAGTATCTTCCGCATTCAAGACCAGGCGCTCGCCTTTGAGCGGAACATGCTGCTCATCCTCGCAATCGCGATGGTGATCATGCTCGTATGTTTCGTGATATTTACTTGGCGAATAGGATCAAGAGATCGCTCGATTGATCTGGCGAGCCGCGCCAACAACGCTTACTTCATCCGTTACAGGTTTCTGGCGCTCTCGATCGGCGTCATCGTGCTGTTGACAGCAGCATTCCTCCTGCTGCCGGATAGACTCGCACAATTTCTCGGATCGTTCGGCGTGATCGCTCTCTTTGCGGTTTGCGTCGTGGGTCTTACGGTCCATTTTTCTCTCTTGACGATCAGATTAGCGTTTCCGTTTATTCCAGTTGTCTTTGGCGGCTTATTTCTGCTTGCCTCCTTTTTGGCAGGTGACGATCACGAACTGCGTACCGTCTCTGAAGCAAAGAGCCCGCCGGAAATACCGCGCATGTCCGCAGCCGCGGCATTCCGCGAATGGCTTTTACAAGAATCGCGGGTGGAACAGGCCAAGAGGCTCGGCGAATATCCCGTCTTCATCGTGGCGGCTCAAGGCGGAGGGATCTATGCCGCCAATAATGCGGCGCGGTTTCTTGCGCGGATGCAGGATCTCTGCCCGGCATTTCGCCAACATCTGTTTGCAATAAGCGGTGTGTCCGGGGGCAGCGTCGGTTCGGCACTTTTCGCCGCTGCGCTCCACGCCGAAAATGCGTCCCTTGATACGAATGTTGTCGAGGCAAAGACATGCCCCAAAATCGCGGATTTCCTGGCAAGGGTTGGACGGGTCCAAGATCTTGATGCTCCTGGGCCGGTCGAGCAGCGCGTTGCAAGTGTCCTGGCAACCGATTTTTTATCGCCTTTGGTTGCCGGATTCCTGTTTACAGACTTCACTCAAATGTTTTCACCCTTCGCGATCCCGGCCTTCGATCGCGCGCGCTTCCTCGAATACACGTTGGAGAACGCCGGTGACAGAGCCCTCGGCAGCAACAAGGGCAGCGGCACTCAATCCAATCTGCTAAGGGCTGACTTCCAGTCCCATTGGGCGCCCGACAACAACACGCCGGCCCTGTTGTTCAACACGACGGATGCCGGCAGCGGCAAACGGGCCGTCATCTCTCCCTTTGATTTCGATCCGCTGCACCCCAAAGACACGGACCTGTGTGTTCTTGCATCGGTTGAACGTGCCGGCACTGGGACCGACCAAACGGTCAAGAGCCACTCGCTGCGTATTCCGCTCAGCACGGCCGCTTTCACGAGCGCTCGTTTTCCGTGGGTGACGCCGGCCGCGACCGTCTCAGTCAAAAATGACTGCATAACGTCTCATCCGCAGGCGCGCCTGGTAGACGGCGGATATGTGGAGAACTCTGGGATTGAGACCGCCCTCGACCTGATTGAGAAGCTTAACGCCATCAAGGGCACGTCCGATGCTCCGAAATTCAGGATTTACCTGCTGTCCCTCGTCAGCGGGCAGTTCGGTGATCATGGTTCATTCATGTTCGGTGAGCTCATGGAGCCGGTACGCGCGCTTCTGAGCACGAGAAGCTCGCGTACCTATGTCGCCCTCAATCATGCAACCAGCATCGACCGTCGGCCCGACGCTGAAGTGACGCCTAGTGTTCAGCGCTTTCCAACGTTCGGGCGGACGGACATAACAGGCTTGTTTTATAGCCTTCCACTCGGCTGGACACTGTCCCAGAAGACCGAGGATATCATCTCTTTAAGCAGCGGCCGCTTTTGGGATTGCGTGCCGAAGGACGACTTCGATCAGTCCCGCGAAAGGCAGAGCAATGCAGATTGCCTGCAGCTGAAGTTGTTCCATCTTCTGAATGGATCGGTCGCGACCGCATTTGAAACGCTGAAGGATGCCAAACTTGCTCGGGCTGCCTACGCCGACGAGCTCGCGAAGGAATATCAACCATCTCCAAAGATCAAGCCGCAGCCATTACTTGCTTGTTATGAGAGCAATTGGTTGCAACAGCGCGGTTATGAGGAATATCAAGAAAAAGTCGCCGCCTACGAGCACCAGCTGAGTGAACCGCGCAAGGATCATTCGCCGGCCCCTCCACCCGTTGCGCCATATCGCAAGAGCTATATGGCCTACTATCAGGCCGAGCAGGTCAAAGCCTTGTTGCAGGAGTGGGATCGCGTCGAGGAAACTGATCCCCGTATCCTGGCCTATATTCTGGGATCCGTCTCTTACGATAGCGCCGATTTTACTCGCGGCAGCGAGAACTTCTCTTATAGCGCGGTTTCCGAACTCCCGCAGAAATGGCGCGATCGCATTGACAAGAATAACTCAAGGCTTCTGGCCGCAAACAAGCCCGCGGTCGACGTGAACTCTTTGCTTAATCATCCCAAGGAACTAGCCAATTTCGTGCTGGCTTATGACGACAACGACTTTGGCAACCAGCCGGGAACGGACGACGGGTGGCTGTTTCGCCCGCGAGGAATGTATCAATTGGTCGGCCGTGAGCAGTATCAGGAAGCGCAGGATCAAATGCAGCAGCTGCGCCAGCTGCAAGGACTTGATCTGCTAACGCTACCCGACGCGCTATGGGATGCAAAGATCTCGGCTAAGGTTACTTTCGCTCACTTCCGATTGCACCGGTATAAGGACGACCGGTTATCTCCGCCGGACAACCGCCGAACGCTCTTCGAACTGCTCAAGGATCGTGCGAACGATTGGACAACCGTGCGCGCGTTGCAAACGGATATGGCGCATCCAGCCGACCACGCGCGGGTCAATGCACGCAGTGAGATGTTCCTCGGCTGTATCGGTGAGGCGTTGCATCCGACGAAACTCAAGACTTTGCAGAGCCAGTTCTGCGGTGAGGAATGAACCGTTTGATCCGGTCGCCGCCCGCATTGCCTTGGCGAGGCGCGTAGCGGCGAGATTGTTCGACAGCTGATGTTTGACATTTTGCTCTTAGAGGGGGATTTTCCAATGATCGCGAGGGGCCAAATGAACGGATCTCTGTTTCCGCGACGGCTTGCAAGCTTGTTAGCCGCGGGGGTGATTTTCGCCACAGCTTCGGGGGTGGGAACGGCTCCTGCGCAAGCGGCGTCGAGGCCGCTTGCGCCCAATGATGTGTCCATTCTCTTTCCTCCGCCGAAGTCGGCGGCCGACCTCGCCAACCTGATCGCCGTGTCCGATCTTGCGGGTCCTTCCGGATCGCCGCAGAGGCTGTTATCCGATGCGGATTTCGCGCAACTTATCGCCAACGCCGAAAATCCGGAGCATCCGGGCGTGCCGGAGTCGGGTGCACGGCACATTCAGTTTCCCGATGCCGTGAAAAAGATCGATGCCTGGTTTGTTGCCGGCATCCGAATCGACCCGGGCGCGCCGGGATTGTCGCCGGAGATCATCGCCCAGTTCGGCCGGCAACCACAAATCCGGCTTATCATTCAGCCGGTGACCAATGGGCCGGACGGCTTGAAGGTTCATGACACTGCAGGCCACCTCATCTTCAGCTTCACCCTCGACCCGGACCCGCCTCTGGACGGTTGTGCACCGTTCCCGCGATTCAAACCGGATGACGAAGCATTCAAGGCGATCGTTCGTGACGTCGCGACCTTGCGCGATCAGCTTGGGGCTGGGCAGTTTGGCAATGTCAAAGTCTCAACTGCCGGTGATCTGAATGTGCATCCGGGTCTTGTAGGGCCATCGGCGAAGGCGTTTCGTGACTCACTCAAGGCCTTGATTGAGAAGCATCTCTCGCCGCAGCGCCTCAATACCATGGCCGTGATGGGCATCGCACCGCCCGAACCCTGGATTTTCGTATCGATGTTAAGGGTGCCGCAAGCAGGCCTGATCCCAGTCCCCAGCCCGACGCTTGATGGCATGCACGTGGCACAGATGTTCAGCGCTATCGGCGAAAAGCACGTAGTGCCACAACCGCTCACGAACAATCAAAATCCGATCACCTGTCGACACGCGGCATTGCAAAATCCGCCCTTGCCCCAAGGTAATCGTAAGGGTGTCTCGACCTCCGAGTTCATCGATGGTACCGTACCCAACAGCCGGATCATCGAGATCGTCAATATCATTGCCGATCCGAAGAAGAGCCACTTCTTCAATACCGATTGCGTGAGCTGTCACACCGAGACGGCACAGCCCCTCGCCAGGAAAATTCCAAATTTCACAGCGCTTGGCGTGAACCCCGCCGTCTGGCCGAAGGAAGATTGGAATGTCCGCAACTTCGGTTGGTTCCCCTCCTTTTTACACGGCGGCCCGACCGCAGCGACGATAACCAGGCGCGCGGCAGCCGAGACGTCCGACGTGGTCGCCTTCATCAATAACCAATTGCTGAACAAGTAACAGACGCCGCCGCCGTCTCCGGTAGCCTGCCGGTCCGGCTGGACGCATGAAAAAGATGGATGGAGGCTTGCTATGGGGAGACCCTCTTTTGGCTCTCGTCTTTATTCCTGGGTGATGCGCTGGCCTCATATCACCAGCCTATTATTCGCAATAGTTGTTGTCGTGATCGTGGCGGCGGGCCTGGTGTACTTCGCCCCTGAGAAGGTTCGCGACGCAGCCCTTAAAATCAAGAACGATGCCAATCTCGTAGCTCAATTACTGCCTGCGACCCTGCCTGAGCCATCAAAACTTGAAAGCGCTTATTGGCTGCCGCAAAATTGGACCTCCCGCCAGCGTTACTGGTTTCACCACACATCGCAGGGGACAGCGACCATCCCTGTCCCTTATCAGTGGTTTTTGGCCCTGGAACGCCCGGAGCTGTCCTTCTCTTACACGAATTTAACGGACGAGAACTACCTGCGCCGTCTCGGCTTCATTCCCAGTCCTAGCTCAAAGGACTTCGCCGGTAGTGCGCCCGCCTACGGTTATCACGACGATGCGCCGAATGGGGAGACAGCCCACCCCGGTTGGGCGCCAAGCGCGCCCGAGAACCCGAATGGTTTGCCGGTCGGCTTTGCCGTTCTCAAGGGCGGCGTAGATCCGACGACTGGGGCCCCGTATGAAGATCAGATCGGGCTAACCTGCGCCGCCTGTCATACGGGTCATCTCGAATACAAGAATGTCAGCATTCGGTTCGACGGCGGGCCGGCGATGGTCAATCTGGGCGAGGTAGAAAGAGCCATCGGGCTGTCGATTGGTTACACCTTGATCCTTCCATGGCGTTTCGAGCGTTTCGCCAGCAAGCTCGAGCAGATCAAAGGGCAAAGCGTCGATCGAAAGGAGCTGCGAAGCCATCTTGAGCTAGCACTTCAGAAGATCAAGAACCAAAAGGCAGCGACCGACGGACTTTTGACTGGACAAGGAGTGGCGGATCTAGATGAAGGGTTCGGTCGACTTGATGCGCTGAATCGGATTGGGAACCAGGTTTTCTATAGCAACCTACTCGATCCCTCGACCGGCGAACTCTCCGACCCACTCCTCAAGGGCAACTTTGCGCGCCATGATGCGCCGGTGAGCTTTCCGCCGATCTGGGACACGCCGTATTTCCTTTGGGCGCAGTATGACGCCTCTGTTCTCAACGAACTCGTTCGCAATGCAGGCGAAGCGCTCGGTGTCAGCGCAAAGATCAATATGACCGCGGCCGCGTCCGGACGGCCGCTCTTTGCCTCATCCATACATCTGTCCGAAATCGCGCGATTCGAAGAGCTTCTGCGCGGCACCGATCCCCTTTCGTCCGAAGATGCAGGAGGCAGACAATTCACCGGCCTCGTGGCACCCCGATGGAAGGACGCGCAGGACAAATTCCGGGGTGACCCGGCCTGGGCGATCGATGAAAAGCTCATTGAACAAGGCCGCGATCTCTATCGTGCTCACTGCTTTGAATGCCACCGAGGTCCGGTGAACGATGCCGCCTTCGACAAAAAGTGGCCGGAAGACTCATTCTGGCGCGCAGAGAACCCCGATCGCTCAGCCAAGCACGAGAAGAATTGGGTAGAGATCGGCGGACGGCATTATTTTAACGTCGTCCAGGTGCCGGTCTCGGCGATCGGCACCGACCGCCAACAATCTAACGTCCTGACGACGCGGCGCGTTCACCTGCCCGAATCACTCGGATTAAATCCTGCAGATGACCTCAACAAAGCCGGAGGTTGCGGCCTTCTGTCGGATAAAGGCGCAGATCCTCTGTTTGTACTCGCGCTCATGGACGTGGTCGGCAAAACGATCGACCAATGGCTCATTGCGAACGGCACTTCTGAAGAAACCAAGCGGCAAATGTGGGGGCCGAGGAAGAACTGTCAAAACCAGCGAGTCTATGTCGGGGCGCGTGCTAGCCGCAACGGCAAGGACGATGTCCTTCTCGCCCTTGAGCCTCAGTACCGGGCGCGCCCGCTGGACGGTGTTTGGGCAACGGCTCCTTATCTGCACAACGGGTCCGTTCCGACACTGAGAGACATGTTGGTGCCGCAAGCCCAACGGCCGACGTCGTTTTGCGTCGGTAGTCGTGCGTTCGACCCGGTCAAGGTCGGGCTTGTTACGAAAGCACAGGTGACCGAGAGCTGTGCAGCCGGCCTAACGAACTTCGATGTGTCGCTGCTTGGAAACAGCGCTCGCGGACATTCCTTTGAAGGCAAGGAAACCGACTTAACGAAGCTGCCGCCTGGGGTCATCGGACCAGAATTGACCGACGCCGAGCGGCGAGCGCTTGTCGAGTATCTCAAGACTCTGTGAGCGATGCGTCGCCTGGTGAACTATATGTCGGCGCTGTTACGTTGGACCTACCCGTTGAGTTCATACGCGCATCGTCAGCATGCGTCGCCATTCCGCAGAATGATTCATGCCCCCAAGGAGATAGCGGCCGAGATTATCCGATTCCAGCGACAGGACGTTTGTCAGGAAGACCTCGCTTGCGACCATCACGATTATGGAAAGGATGGCGAGCTCGCAATGGCGCTTCGGACATTTCTCGCGGCGGCACAGACGACCCAATCTCCCGCTACGAAGGCGCTATATACTCGCTTCAGCGTGCTTCCAAAGCTCGTTGCCCCAACAGGTGACTCACATGAAGGGCCGCCATGCGAGCCGCCTCGGAACACTGGCACCGAGCTCCAGCGATGCTGCAAGAAGCCGCTCCTTCTCATCCAGCGGCCCGCGCGCCGCCGCTCTACCGATGTGATCACCTCCGATCTCGAATCGTCTTACCGCTTCTCCTAGGATAACCCGCAAGTCCCTCAAACGAGGCGGTCTTTGGCGGACGTATACGATCTTCGGCGTACGGTCCCGCTTCCCCGCTCTTAGAGAAAGAGATGCCATTGGCCGGCGCTCCGTCGCCGCCCACGCGTTTCGTCCACAGCATGCCATCGCACCACACGTGGTCAACGCGGTCCCACTGGCAGGCGGATGCCGCATTCGGGAAAAAACCGCGTCCATTGTGATTGGCGCTGGTGTTGCATAGTAGTGGAATCCCCGTCAGGCCTTCGTATTCGACGAGAAGTTCGGCGACTTTGTGCTGAGAGGTCCTGCAAATAGTCTGCAATCGCGCAGATCCGTCCAGATGCACAACAGCGGGGATCTTGTCCCGCCATTCTGCTCGTGTTTGGTGCTCGAAGAGCATGTAAGGATCTGGGGTTCCAGGACTAAAAATATCTGGGGCACGATCCTCCAGGCATATTGGCGCTACAGGCCGGAAGTGCTCGCGAAGTTTGATGTCGTTGAGATGGTCCTTCATTCGCGGCGATGTCGCCGCCGCCAGTATGCTTCTGCTACCCAAAGCCCGAGGTCCAAGCTCCGCGCGGCCGGTAAGGAAAATGACTGGCTTGTTGCTGGCGACAATGGTTGCAAGTTCACGCATGCTACATGGTGAGCCGCCCCATCCGGGCGGCACGTCGCCTCGTTCCACAGCTGGTCCACTATAGACGGACCAATCCAATGGTACAAAGCCTTGGTCCGCCGCCAATGCAGAGCAAGCGGCACCTATTGCGGAGCCACTGTCATTCGGAAAGGGTGGCACCCAGATAGAATCGAACAAGCCAGCTGCTCGTAGTGCGCTATTCCATTTTATGTTGAGACCGCAGCCGCCAGTGATGCACAGATTGCGCGCGGGAAGGCTCGAATGTCTCTGTATGGCACTCGCGAGCTTGCTAACGAGCAGTCGCTCTTGGAAGCAATGGAAGGATGCAAGCACATTTGCGGAGGGTTTGGCCTTTAACCATAGCGCGCAGGCATCGAAAAACGCATGGACAGGCTCAAGCGCAGTGTCCTCGCTGCAACGACCGACTGGCTCCGTAAACGTGCTAAAGTGCTTTTCGTAGAGCTCCTGAAACACCTCGACGATGCTTTCATCGACTGAACCGAGCGCGATGTAGGCCATCAACTTGCCCGCAACACCGAGGTCCCACTTGGTCCGGTTCGCCTGCGTGTATGGTCCGAAGTGATAGCCTGCGGCAGCATAAGCATGCCCGATCAGCGGGAAGAGACACTCGAGGAACCTGGCTGCGCGACGTTCCACATGGTAGAGACGCGGAAAGGAGGCGCCATCCCAAACCAGACAGAACGCGGGCTGCCCGGTCTTGGCAAAAGGACTAGTACAAAAAGCAGAAGCCACGTGACCGGTGACATGCGGATAGCTTTTATAAGGGAAGGCGCTCCCCTTGAGCATCAACCCGGCGCCGTTTTGCGCTATCAGGAGGCCTTCGGCATCGCCCTCAACATACGGTGCCCCTTTAAGTGTAAGGGGTGCAGTCCCACTGAAAACCTCAAATTGTGACTCAACCTCGCCCCACCATCCGTCGATGACAAACCGATCCACGTCCCGCGGATCTAAACCGTGCTCTGCCAAGGCGACAACAACTGCATCGAGATTTTCAATTTTTTGATATCGCGGATTATTGCCCCGCTTCTCCTGCTCGACACAAAAGACAAGCCGTCCGTCCTCGATAAGGGCGACCGCTCCGTCATGGGTCAGTTTGATACCGCAGATGCGCATGCTGTCTCGTACCTAATATCGGTGATCCACTCGATTTGAAGGCGCCGTATCTGTGGCTCATGCCGCGAGACTCAGAATAGGCTCCCGATCTGTCACGATGCATGCTCTGGGCCAGTTGCAGTGAGTGAAATAACCGGCGATTGTCTGATCAACGTCGGGATTGGAAGCGGTTTGACCTATTCATGACAACGGACGCGTGCGGTTTCGGACCAAGCAATCCCGCCTACGAACAATATGCAAGCGCGCGACCTGCGGCCCGTGGCCTTCTCTGGCGTCGAGCGAACGAGTGCAGCGGAACTCTCTACCGGATGAAAGCCACCGAGTGGCTCAAGGTGAAACAAATCCATTTTGTAATTCAGTGGGAGCCCAGGTATTCGCGCTAGCACGACCTCAAATAGGCTGATCTGGTCTGAAGCTCGACCATGCGAGCTTCACCGCTCCGATCTTCGCCAACCTCTTCGCCGACGAGGAGGGTGAGGGCTTCAGCCTGATCTGGTCACATCCCAGCCGTCGCAACGGCGACTGACCCGATCCACAATGCCTCGCCCGGCTGGTCCGGGCGGGGCACTACCTTGCGCAGGAGCCGGCCGCGATTCTTGCGGCAGCGTGGCACCCCGACCGTGCGAGTGACGCACCGATTCCCTCAAGGAGCTTTAGTCACAAGTAACCGAGGGCGCGTCGTCGTGCTTGAGGTGCCGCTTTCGGACATTGTAACTCACGAGCCAGATCACCCCGACCGCGATCGGCACGAAGGCTGCGGTCAGGAACGAGGGCTCTACTCGCAGTCCGACATCATGCGCGCCCTTGGCAAGGTAGCTAAACAGGCTGACCACGTAATATCCTATCGCCCCGACCGACAATCCTTCGACCGTGCACTGCAGCCGAAGTTGCTGCTTCGCGCGCTCGTTGATAGCCTGCAACAGGTCACGATTTTGTCGTTCGATTTCGACGTCGACCCGGGTTCGCAACAGATCGGCGGCGCGCGCCAGCTTGACCGACAGAGTCGCCTGGCGATCCTCAACAGTTGCGCAGGTTCGCATCGCCGGCGCCATGCGGCGTGCCAGAAACGACGACCAGGTTGGATAGCCCGACACATCGTTGCCTTCGATGATGGAAAGCCGCGATTGGACCAGCTCGTTATAGGCCCTGCTGGCGCCGAATCGGAACAGGCTGCCGGTCGCGCCTCTTTCGAAGGATGCCGCCAGAGCCGTCAGCTCGGCAAGAAGATGGTTGTTAAACTGCAGCCCCTCACCGTTTTGCATTTTCTCGAGCGCCTCAACAAGACGGCGGTCGATGCGATCAACAGATGGTGCAAGCTCAAGCGCCGCCGACAGGCCAAGCAGCGCCAATGGACGATAGGTCTCGATTTCCAGGAGCCGTTGCACCAGCGCTCCGAGATCGTGCGACGTCAACCCGAGGTCGCAGACGAGGATTTTCGTGAAACCCTTTTTGTCTACGCGGAAGTCTGAAGCGGCGACGGCTGCGCCGCTCTTTGTGGCAACCATGGCCAGGCTGTTCTGGTCGAAAATCTGTTCGGCCCGCGTGATGGGCGAGGCGTCCCGCTCCACTTCTAGCCTGATCGCGACCAGCAACTGTCCGGTCTGACGTAACGCGCGGATGAGCGATCGGACGGTGCCATCAACTTTGTCAAAACGGTCTGCGGCAGAACAATTTGTGTTAGTCCAGATCCACGTGAATGTTGTAAACTCCGAATGCTGCTCCCAGCGTAGCATCGCGGGGCCGACGACAATCTGATGAAGTTTCGCCGATTGCTCAGGCGGCGTAAGATTGCGCTCGAGGCAAAACTCGATAAAACGGCAGCGATCGCTTGTGGCCGCCTCGCCCTGTGCAAGAAAAGCCAAGTGGATCACGCTGAAGGGCGAAACAAGACGCGTGAAGGGGCGGGCGTGCACTTCGCCGAGTACAGCGTCGCGTTGCGGATGTGGTGTGAAGGTTCGCAGATCCAGTTCATCGATCATGTATGTATCGCCCCTTCAGGGTGAGCAGGCAACCGTCAGCCTTGACGCGGGAGGCAATGGCGGTGATGGGAACTGGTTGCCCCGGCCAGGTTGCTGAATCATTTCGACGATCATTACCGAGGCCGAACTCGGGAAAGAGGTCTTGCGGGAGGAAGGTCAGGCCAGGCAGATTGAGATGGATCCGCCTCATCCAGCTCTCGAATGACGCCATCAACGTATGGTCCGGTGTCTATGGCGAAATACCGGCGTTTTGACTCAATAGGTGTAGCGGTGCGCCAGCAAGCCGTTCCGCGACATCGGCGGTGGCGCGCGGCGCCGTTCGACGAATGCCTAGATTTACGTGGACGTGGTTGTCTGTCTTCGAATCCCACTGACATCGCCGGCCACCGAAGCGGCGCCGCGTGCGAGTGAAGATACGGCGGCCCTCTTCTGAAAGCAGTTCTCCGGTCCGATGACCGATGCCGCGCGAGGCCGTGGCAAGCACGAACGTCTTCCGTTCTCCCAGCGTGGTACAGGTAAACGACCTCCTCTGCGGCAAGCGCATTGTCGATTGACGGATCGGGGCCCAAGCTCGCCTTCCATCTTGTTGCCGGCGCTACACTTTCTGGCGCCGAGAACCGGTGCAGGATTTGGGCCAGCACTATAGAATGGGCACTCTCGCGTTTTTCTGTGCAATGTGGCTTTTGAAGACAGTCGCAGGCCAGTTTCAGACATGAGCACGCTTGTATTCTGACAGAATGCGCACGTGGCACAGGCCACAGAGGGGCTTGTTTTCGGCAGGGTGATCGCTCGCCCGGCCGCTGCCATTGTTTGAGCGGCCACGCTCTGGATGGATTTGTCGATGCAGAGCCATGCGAGCGACCGCGCCGGCCCCGCGCCGGGAAAGGCTCGGCGATGGCCTGATAACCTCACGTCGTGTGAGGTACAGCCTGCGCACAGCGGCAACAAATGTGAGTTGGCCAGAGAACGCAGGGCTAACTGCTTACAAATTCATTCGTTACTCTGTCGGCGGGCGCACTTCGCCTGTCTCAGACCCCGCCGGCCGGCATCAGCAACCGCGCAATGCGCTCGCTCTGCACCATCTGCCGACTCTTACTGGCAAAGACGAAACTTCAGCTCGCCGCTACTCGGCCTGCTTAGAGCCGCTAAACGCCCTGGTGGCTTGCCGTGGCGCTTTTCGCACACAGTCGTAGCATCTTGAACACCGTGTGAGGGCCTGAACGACGCACAACACCTACTGAATGGCCGCTCGTCTTCCGATTCTCCTCGCTCTAGAAGTGCCAGCCAGTATTTTCAAAGAAGTGGTACGACGCTTGCTTAGGGATGAAGCGAAGTTCCGCCTTCATAGGCACATCAGCCATACGAGGCGCCCCGCCAGATCGGCTCCTTAGCAAGTAGGTGACTATATGTCCGGTGTCGCCGGTGCGTTTCTCTGCGCTTCAAGCGAACCATCGTCGCGTGTTGTTGATCAGCTGAAGAGAATGATTCCGACACTTGCACTCCGTGGGCAAGCAGGTGTCGCGGTCTCTGCTTTCATGCGAGAGCGTGGGATCCGATATGGAAGGGCCTTTCAGTGGAAGGGTAATTCAGTACGCATTGACTGCATCGAACAGGAGCCCCGCTTTCGGCCTCATGTTGCAATCGCGCAGATCCATAGCGGATCCTGTGAAACTGGAAGTGACGGCTATGTGCAGTCAACGCCTAGCCGCCATTTTGCAATTTCTCTGGATGGCGCCTTGGTGAACGACCGTGAGCTCAGGAGCGAATTACGCGCTCAGGGCCAACTGATAGGAACCAACACAGACACCGAGCTCTTGCTGAGGTGGATTGAACGATCTTGCGAACGAGACTATTGGCGTTACGGCTTGCCTACAGACTACGAAGCTATCTTTCGCGAGCTTGATGATCGCATTGATGGTGCCATTACCGCGCTTTTGCTGGATAAGAACGGAGAACTTGTTGCATACCGCAATCGAAGCGGTTTGCGACCATTGGAGACTATGCGGACAAATGACGGATTGTTGCTTTTTGCTTCCGAAACTTGTGCCTTCGCGGGCTTGGAAGGTGAGATCCAGCAGCTCTTGCCTGGGAGCATACAGCGCGTGGACGCTAAGACGGGCGGCAGCGTTGACCGTACTCTGAACAGCCGACGACACAAGGCCAAACTCTGCGCCTACGAAACTCTCTACGTGGGAAGCCCGAACACGTCGGTCGAGGGACATTCACATCGCCAAACCCGTTACAATATCGGGCTGGCCCTGGGGAGAATTGTTGCGGAGCGGGTTCAAGCAGAGCCGCTCTTGATGCCGCCAATAGTGTCCTCCATGCCAAATACTGGGGGGCCGTACGCGGATGGTCTGTTTGACTCTCTCGCTGAACAGGGCGTGCGCGCCGAGCGCAGTGACGTAGTGGCAGCGCAATTTCCTGAGCGAACGCTCCTGGGCGGACCCAAGGCCCGGCAATCTCGCATCGCTCAGAAGTATCGAGTGTCGGAACCTGCTGTCGCTAAACGAACCATCATAGTTGTCGACGAGGCCCTCATTCGAGGCGATACCAGCCAAGCCGTCACAACGATGCTCCTTGCCGCTGGAGCCAACGCCGTACATTGGGCGATTGGTTCGCCGCCTATAGTCGCTCCAAACTACTACGGCATGGGCATTGATACTCTGGATGAGCTCGCATTCTGGCAGGCACTGAAGCGACTGCGGCCCGAACTGCGCGCCCAGTGCCTTCGCTTTCACAGGATGGACCCGCCGGCACTCAGACTGATTGAAAGCAACATTGCGACGGCCATCCAAGCAGCAACAATAACTTACCTGCCCTTTCGCGCTCTTGTATCCATCTTGGCCAACAGGCTAGAGGGCATCGATTTGTCACCCTTCACGTTGGAGATGCCGACCCCGGCTGGGCAGCGGCGCGCGGACAGAAACTTGGAAGCTTTTCTGGCCTCTCTTTCCGTCAATCCCCGTCAGAGGTCAGGATCATGAAACCCGCTCTCGTATTTGACTGGAACGGAACACTGCTCGATGACACGTACGCGCTGCTCGAAACGACCAATGTAATTTTGGACCGCTTTGGTCGTCCGAGCATCGATATAACCACCTTTCGAGAGCATTGTGACGTTCCCCTCTCTCGTCTCTATCATAGCCTTGGAATGTCGCCGGAGGAGGTTGAGGCAGTTGAGCGTGACGATGGCGCACTGTTTCATGACACATACGAGCCTCTTGCAGATAAGGCCGATTTACGTGAGGGGGCGCGCAGAGTGCTCGAGTTAGCGCGACGCGAATCCGCTCTGCTCATCATCCTTAGCAACCACATAGTCGCGCCTCTACAGTCTCAGCTGAGGAGACTTGGAGTGCATGACTACATCACCGATGTGCTCGCCTTTGAAAGCCGCGCCACGCAATACAAATCGATGAGCAAAGGAGAGCGGCTTCGATTTTATATGGACAGATACAACCTGAAGCCGTCGTCAACCTTCATCATCGGCGATATGCCCGTCGAGACTGATATTGCACGCAATCTCCGGCTGACAAGCATATCCATTACCGGAGGATTTGTTTCGACCTCGCGCCTGCAAGCCGCGCGTCCAGATTACACCATCAACAACCATCACGAGCTGATACCCATCCTACAAAGCCGTGGCTTCTTTTCGGAATGCTGAATCATGAGCACGGGATCATCAGCGAACGCGTCTCCCAAAACGATCAAGCAGAGTATAGGGCTTATCGGAGCGGGGCGCATGGGAACAGGTATAGGCATCAGCCTGCTGCGTCAGCAAAGTGAGCTCCACATCAAAGTCAACAAGAACCGGTTCGGTGCTGATCGCCTGATGGGTGCGGGGGCCCGCGAGCACACGTCGATCGCTGAGTTGGCGCAGCATGTAAGTGTGGTGGTGTTGTCCTTACCGTCCAGCCGCGAAGTTGAGAAGGTGTGTCTCGACCAGGACGGACTGTTTGCTCACATGCGCCAAGGAGGTTTGATCATTGATTGCACGACCTCGTATCCCGCCTCGACCATTGCATTGGCGAAAACGGCGCAAAGACGAAGTCTAAGCTTTATTGATGCTCCAGTAACACGAAGCCCCGAGCAAGCGGAGCTCGGGCTTCTCAATGCGATGGTTGGATCGGATGCAACGCTCTTTTCCGCCGCTGAGCGCATTCTTTCTGGGTTTTGCGAAACCGTTGTGCACGTAGGACATGTCGGACACGGCCACAAGCTCAAGCTTGTTTACAACAGCATGACTATGGGCATAGCTGCAGTCGCCGCTGAGGTCTGCCAATTCGCGGATAGGCTTCAGATAGATCTTGTAACGCTACGCTCATTGGTCGGTCGAGGCTCTACGAACAGTGGAATATTCCAAGGCTTCGCCGCCTTTTTGTTGGGAGAAAAACCAGATGCACTAGCAATCTCGATTGCAAATGCTGCAAAGGATATCGAGTGTGCTGTGCGCCTAGCGCGCGAGAGTGCCGTTTCTGTGCCGGTCCTGGATGCTGCCGCGCAGGAATTCAAACTTTCAGTTGTCGCAGGCAAGGGCGAACTGACCCTACCACATTTGGGGCGATCGTAAGCGGTCGTTACGACTCCAAGCGGGCCAGCTTTCCGCGAGTACGCAATTTCCTGTTTCGGCGCATGCCCCATTCTGCGCAATGCGCGTGACATTAGGCTTCACCGCAAGCCGCTCCAGCGGCGCATCAGGAAGGTCCAGCGCATCGAACTGACCCAGGGACGCCGACGACGCAGGCGGTGGCCTGACAAGACTTCTTGGTGGAGGAGAGTCTTGCGAGCGCTTGACTAGGCCTTGTGGGGGCGCGGGCGATGTGCTGCGCCCCCCGCGGGTTACTATTGAACTGAAAAAAGTGTGCCGTTGCCAATCATGACAGGGGCAGCGTAGGAATCCCAAGAGATCGACTCGTCATGAACGGGGATCACTCTTCGTCAGTCTGGACCAGACCGGAAGTGCGTATTTGCGTGGCCAAGTCTGATTGGGTCGCATTTTGGCACCTCTCCGCCCTTCCCGATCTTTCGCAGTCCCATAGGAAGAGCGTCAAAATCTCTCACTGGGCGAGGTTTTCCCCTGATGCGGAGCGACTATCCACCGACCTAAAGGTCTGTATTGGTGGTGCTCGCGGGCTAACAACGGCGCTGATACTTGAGAGCTGTGGCTCAACCAGCTGTATCCGAACGCGCTGATTTACCGGACAAAGTATCTCATTTCTGCTCCCGACTGAATGAAAAATAAGGTGTCAGTCAGCAATTAAAAAGAACCGCTGCCGGATTTCTCCGACAGCGGCTCAAGTCTGGGGAGAAGGCAGACGTACCGGTCTGCCAGCGGAGAAGGGGGAGCGCTTGAGGCGATCGGGGGCACTGTCGAACAAATCGTTCACCTGCTAGGCACCTGCTATTTCCGGTTCTAGCTCGCCTGGCTCACAAATTTGGTGTCGAGATAGCCCTCGATTGCCTCGAGGCCACCTTCCGAACCGAAGCCAGACTCCTTCGTTCCTCCGAAGGGCACTTCGGGAAGCCCAAGCCCATGATGATTGATCGACACCATCCCACATTGGAGATCGGCCCCGATCGCGGCCATGGTAGCAGCGGATCGCGTGTAGGCGTAGGCGGCGAGCCCGTAAGGCAGTCGATTGGCCTCCGTGACAACATCGTCATAGGTTTTGAACCGCGCAATCGGGGCGACAGGTCCGAACGGCTCTTCACGCATGATGCGCGCTTGAGGTGGAACATCGGTCAGGACCGTCGGCTCGAAGAAGTACCCCGCATTGCCGATACGCTTGCCCCCGGTGCGCAACTGGGCGCCGCAATCGAGAGCGTCCGCGACAAAGCTCTCCATTGCGTCAACCCGCCGCGAATTGGCTAGCGGCCCCATCCGGCTATCGGTTTTAAGGCCATTGCCAACCTTGATCGCGCTGGCCTCGGCGACAAACCTCTTGACGAAATCTTCATAGACACTCTCATGCACCAGAAACCGCGTCGGCGAAACACAGACTTGGCCGGCATTGCGGAACTTGTTCGCCGACAAGATTCTTGCGGCGTTCTCGACGTCAGCATCTGGGAAAACGATGGCAGGCGCGTGCCCGCCGAGCTCCATGGTGGCGCGCTTCATGTGGGCGCCGGCAAGGGCTGCGAGATGCTTTCCGACTACGGTCGAGCCGGTGAAGGAGACTTTCCGGACGACAGGATGGCTTATGAGATAATCTGAAACCTCGGACGGCACCCCGAAGACGAGATTGATCACGCCCGCCGGCAAGCCCGCATCCGCGAAACTACGCACCAGCTCCATGCAGCTCGCTGGCGTTTCTTCAGGTCCCTTGACGATGATGGAGCAGCCGGCTGCGAGGCTGGCGGAAATCTTCCGTACGGCCTGGTTGATCGGAAAATTCCAGGGCGTAAATGCCGCAACCGGCCCGACCGGCGCCCTGGTCACGAGCTGGGCGACATTGCCAAACCGCGCCGGGACGATCCGCCCATAAGCGCGCCGCCCTTCCTCGGCGAGCCAGTCGATAATATCGGCAGCAAGGAGCGTTTCAGCACGCGACTCGCTCAGCGGCTTACCCTGTTCGAGCGTCATGATCGATGCAATGCCGGCTGCGCGCGAGCGTAGGAGATCGGCCGCCTTGCGCATCGTCCTGTACCGGTCGAAGGCCGAAACCTTTCGCCAGATCTCGAAGCCGTCCGCGGCGGCCGCCAGGGCACGATCAAGATCACCGCGGGAGGCATAAGGCGTTTCACCAATGGCATGTCCGGTCGCGGGGTTGAGGATCTCTTCCGAGCGCTCTGCGTCCCCTTCCGTCCATTCTCCGGCAATGAACATCTTGATCTGGGGGTACACAGGTTGCACCGCTTGTTCCGGATGGTTCATGCCTCAGTGTCCCCAGCGAAGAGCCAGCGGGTTGAGCTCACGCGCAAGCTCGATCAATCCGGCTCTGGTCGCAGGATGGATCTGCTCGAGCGGATGCCGCACGGCTTCGCATTTGATCACGCCACCTTCAGCCATCACGCTCTTGGCGGCGCGCAGGCCACACTGGCGGTTTTCGAAATTAATGAGCGGCAGCACCCTTGCATAGGCAAGAGCGGCTTCCTGCCTGTCGCCCGATCTGTGATGATCGATCACGGGGCTGAGCAGATCGGGCAACAGCGCGCTCGACATTGTTCCGCTCGCACCAGCATCGAGATCTGCCATCATGGTGATGCCTTCCTCCCCGTCAAAAGGACCAACTATGACCTCACCGCCGAGCTCGATCAGACTGCGCAGCTTGGCAGCAGCAAACGGGACCTCGATCTTGAAATATCTGGCGAGTGGCACCTCGCAAGCGAGCCGGACCAGAAACGGGACGGTCAATGTGACGCCGGAGAGCGGCGCGTCCTGGATCATGATTGGAATCCCGGCTGCGTCCGCGACCCGGCCGAAATGCCCGATCATGGCGCCTTCATCCGCCTTGAGGCTTGCACCATGATAAGGCGGCATCAGCATGAGGAGGCTTGCGCCACGTTCGGCCGCATAGCGGGCGCGTTGCACCGCAATCTGGGTGCTGAAATGGCTGCAGGTCACCATGACTGGCTTGCGGCCCGCGACATGCGAAAGACAGAGATCGACTAGAATATCGCGCTCCTGATCAGACAGCAGAAACTGCTCGGAATAGTTGGCCAAAATGCAGATCCCGTCCACGCCTTGATCGATCATGCAATCGAGAACGCGCCGCTGCCCTTCGAGATCGAGATCTCCAGAATCCGTAAACGGCGTCGGAGCGACCGGGAATAAGCCGCGATAGATCGGAGTTTTCGCATTTCTCATTTAAGGATTCCGGACAAGTGGCAGTCAGTGTCGAACTCGATAAAGCCCGTCGCAAAATCCAAGGAGCGGAGCCGGGCCGTCGAAGTTTTGGACAGATTGGCTGGCATGGCGTCACAAACAAGATTGGTTTGAGCCCTTGCTCGCGGTGGAAGCCTTTCGCGCCTCCTCATTAGATCCAGCCAGGCGGCACCAGATCCGTCAGGATGGCAAGGCATTCAAACAGGAAGTAGCTTCCGAAGATCAGCTCGACGTTCTGGGCCGCATCGATATCGCGCACGATCGCCTTTCGGGTGAAGCAGCCGCCGGTGAGCATTCCAGGCGGGCGCAGGTCATCGGGAGCAGTCGGTGTCAGGTATGTCGAGCTCAGCTGAGTAACGGTGCGCTCCGCAAATGATCGATATTTGGCGCCCCGCTCAGGACCGAGTGCGGATGCGAGGCGCAGCGCCGCGGCAGCAGCGATAGCAGTGGCCGCAGTATCCCTGCTGGTGTTGGGGATCGCCGGATCGTCGAAATCCCAGAAGGCAACGAGATCCGCAGGGACATGGTCGATCCACCAGTCAAGAAGGCGCACGGCGTAGTCGCGCCACAGCGGTTCGTCCGGGCGGACCATGGCGGCGTGAGCGGTGTAGAGCATCGCCCATCCCTGCGCCCGGCCCCAGGTGCTGATATCGCTATAGCCCTTGTGCGTGTGCGTTCTGAGCACCTTGCCGGTGCGTGGATCAAGTGTGGAAGACTGGATAACTGAACTATCCTGCCGCACGTGGATCTCCAGGACACGCCGCATATGTGCATTGGCGACCTCCTCCATCCGGGCATCGGAAAGCTCGTCTGCAGCCCAATAGAGCAAGCCTGTCGCCTGGAGCGAGTCGATGCTGCTCTCGGAAGCTCCGACTGCGCTCGCCTCCTCGGCATCTCCGCCCAACGGTATCAGTCCGAGGTGTGGATCGAACATATCCCGAAGCGACCTTGCTGCGGTCAAAGCCGCCGCGCGGGCACCTTCATCCTTGAACAGGATGCTGCCAAGGGCGCCTGCATGATAGAAGCCGAAGCCCTTAAAGGCCGTAAGCCGCTCAGCACGCGGCAACATTCGGCTTAGCGCAGTACGCGCGTCTTCAATTGGGAATTGCCGTCGATCAGCGAGATGTGCGAGCCAAAGCTCGCCGACAAATGCCCCGCCGGTCCAATCACCATCGGGCGTAAACGTCCATTTTCCGTCGGCGGCACTCGCCCAGTGCGGCAAGCCCGAGCGTGCAGCCTCCCTGGTCTTGGCAATGCGCTTCAGCATACGCTCGCGCGCGGGCAGATATTGGCTTTGCGACATGGCTTCTGGTCCAACATAAAACTCGCCGCGCGGCTTTGGCCTGGCGGCAACTTAAAGCTCTTTACCAACACATCCCGGGCTGCCGTGAACGGTCATGTTCACGGGACTTTCAAGCGTGCTTGGTGTTGGCATCGCCGCCGAGAAAACCTCGCCAGCAGCAAGGAAGGAAAGCTGCGCGCATGTTGATGCGATCACCATGCCAGCTCCTGAAGTAAGCGTACTACTTCGAGAAATCTGTTTGTTCGTTCAGTGATGCGAGTCCGCGGTTCCGATGGCGCCCGCATCGTAAAGATCCTTCAATTTCTTGGCGTCATAGCCCAGCTCTTTCAGAATCTCTTCCGTTTGCGCACCGAGCTTTTGCGGCGGCAACCGCACGTCCGGCTGCTCGCCATCGTAGCGCACGGGATGGCTGACAAGTGTGATGGGAGTTCCGGTCGCGCCGGTCACCACCTGAAAATTTCTGTTGTGCGCGATCTGCGGATCCGCAACGACGTCGGCATAATCGTTCACCGCAGCGTGCCAAATTCCACGCGCCTCGAACAAGACGATGCATTCGGTGGTTGAGCGTTTGGCGACACTGGCCGCGATCATGGCTGAGGCCTCATCGCGCCGGCGATACGCCTCCTCGTCAGGGATGCGCCGGTCGGCCGGAAGGCCGAGCGCGTCGGAGAGCGCCTCCAGCGATCCCAAAGAGATCGCAATGTGTCCATCGCGTGTCGCATAGATGCCGTAGGGTGCGCCATAGTACCAGCCGGCCACCGGACCCGGCTGACGGACGTCGTCAGGCCTTTGGCCGTTCAGGTAGCAGGTAAAAGATTCCATCTGCAGGTCGAGCGCAGCCGACAGCAGACTAACATCGACGCGGCAGCCCTGCCCTGTGCGCGCTTTCCTTACCAGGGCAGCCAGGATCCCCGCCGCGAACAAGGCGGCGCCGTGATGATCGATGGCGGAAACGCCGACAGCCCGCGGCCCTTGCTCGCGACTTCCGGTGATCATCGCAAGTCCCGATAGCGCCTGGATCAACAGATCCTGACCTGGGCGATCGACATAGGGCCCGTCAGGACCATAGCCAGAGGCAGCAGCATAAATGATCTGCGGATTGACCTTCTTTGCGTCCTCGTAGCCGAGACCAAGCTTGTCGAGCACACCGGGGCGGAAGTTCTCCGCGATCACATCCGATTTCGCGATCAGTTGCCTGGCGATGACCACGGCTTCGGGTTTTTTCAGATCGAGCGTGAGGCTGCGCTTGTTGCGGTTTCCCGCCAGAAGCAACATCGACTGGCCATCAACCTGCTTGTCCGCCCCGCCCCATTTCCTCTGAAAGGCCCCTCCGGGCGGTTCCACGGCGATCACGTCCGCACCGAGGTCGGCGAGAAACTGCACGCCGACCGGGCCCATCAGAAAGTGATTGAGGCTGAGGACACGAATGCCCTTCAAGAGATCCACCATGCATCCTTGCTTTCGGTTTTACCTGAAATCGAGCTGCTTGGCTCTCGATTTCTGAAATCGATTTCAGCGTTAGGCCGTGCAAGAACCGGAGTCAAGCGAATCAACCACCTTTCGAATGAGATTCGGTGCATCCGCTCCATCTGCGCTTGAAAGGGCCAGAAAATAGCGCCGATGGCCCGCATACAGGACTTGAGAAGATGGCGGTCGTGATGGTTTAACTGTTTTGAGCGGAGCCCCTCTCCTTCTCCTGGTTGACTAACGCAGATGGATAAAAAACCTGTAATCGCGCCAAAAGGCCGCCAGCAGCCACGTGTGAAGATCGAGGACGTTGCCCGGAAGGCGAATGTGTCGGCAGCGACGGTGTCGCGGGTTCTCAATCACCCCGATATCGTACGGCCGGAGCTTCGCGACAGAGTCATGCGGCATATCAATGACCTGGCCTACACGCGCGATAGCGCAGCCAGAGCATTAAAATCGGGACGCATGCGGACCGTTGGCGTCATCGTTCCGACACTGGCGCTCGGTATCTTTGCAGAAGGTGTCGAAGCGCTCCAGAACCGCCTCAGCGAAAGCGGCTACACGCTGTTCATTGCGAATTCGCAATATGACCAGCGGCGTGAATTTCAGGAACTGCAAAGTCTCATTGAACGCGGCATCGATGGAATCGTGCTGGTCGGAGCTTCCCACGGCCGGGAGCTGAGGAGCCTGATCGAACAGGCAGGCGTACCGGTCATCACCACCTATGTCGCCAAGGCCGGTGGCGGCATCCCCGCGATCGGAATCGACAATGAAAGCGCCACCCGCGAGATGACGGAGTATCTGCTCAGGCTTGGACACGTCCGTTTCGGCGCGATTGCCAACGTTGTTGCCGCGTCCAATGACAGATCCCGCGCCAGGCTCGAGGGAATTCAGCGCGCGCTCTTGGACGCCGGTTTGCCGCTCAAGCCAACCCAGATCGTCAAGGCCGATTATTCGCTAGTCCAGGGCCGTAGTGCCCTTCGTCAACTCCTCACCGATCACCCGGACACGACAGCAGTCATCTGCACCACCGACACGCTTGCCATCGGTGCAATGGCCGAGGCTCGCAAGATGGGTCTGGCCGTACCGGCCACGCTTTCCATCACAGGATTTGACGATGTGGAGCTGGCTGCGCAAATGGACCCGCCGCTCACAACAGTCAGTGTTCCGGCAGCAGAAATCGGCCGGGGAGCCGCCGATTATCTTATCAATGCCATTGCCGGCAGTCCCGTCCCGAGAAGTGTTGTGTTGCCGTACCGGCTGGTCGTGCGGTCATCGAGCGCCCCGCCGCGGTCCAACGCCCGTCCGGCCCGTCGCGGGCGCAGTCGGGATCATTAATCGGGCCACGGATCCTGAAAACTATTTCAGTACCGTAGCCTTGCCTTCGCGTCCCAGGATCCAGTGGTGCAAGCAGCTCCCCATTTCACTCATCGCCCGTAAAAAGAGGTCGCTGACCAAACGACGCGCCACCTGCCGACCGTCAATGGCACACCTCAATGCTCGCGTTCAACGTGAACGGAGTGAACGGGCGCGTGCTGGTGGCTGGCGCCCAGCTCGTGCAGTCTATGATGCAGGCGATGATGCGCAAGTTCCAGGGCAGCTCGCAGCCGCGCGTGTCGCGCTTCGTCGGACTTGGGAGCGAGCGTGTCCATATAGGCGATCGATCCCTCGATTTGTGCAAGGACCGACACTGCATCCGCGGTGGCAAAGATGGGCATACCGCCTACTTTGACATATACCGCACCGGTGTGCGCCGCAATGTCGGCCTCGCGTCCGGCGACGCTGCCTCGAACGCGCAGTGCGATCCAACATGACTCGTTGATGGGCAGGGACAGCTGCCCCTTGCACGACAAGCCCCCGCATCGAACCTCCTCGAGGACGGTGCCGTTACATATGAGCTCCACCCGGGCCGGCGGAACGCTGACCGATTCGATTCGCCACTCGATCGTGAGGGTCCCGCCTGAACGGGGAAGCGCCACCGTTCCGCCAGGGCGACGTCCTTCAACCGTCATCTCAACCAGAGGCCCGACGGTGATGAACGTGTCCCCGCTGCGTACGGCATCCATCCAGTTGCGATAGGTGAAGTCGCGTTCGCCCAGCCGCACATAGGTCCGCGAGCCCCCGAGGAGTGCGGCCGCGTCCATCTTGTCGGAGCCGGCTACCAGCGGCAGATGGTATCCAATATTGAGGTAGCGATACCAGTCGGCGAGACCAAATGCGCTGATCTGCGCGGTCCGCGGGTTGAACGACATCATTTCGATGGCGTCGACAAGGCCGAGCACAATGTCGGCCGCCCGCTCCGCCTGTGGGTTCGGCGCGTGCGGCATTACGACCAGCCCCCCTTGCTGACGGCAGCGTTCCGCCCAGTCGGCCATGGTCGCTTCCAGAACATGGCCAATCGCAGCTTCGTTGGACCCGCCGCAAGACAGCGGATTGATCATCTCACCTTCGTAGCCGAGCAGCGATATGTGCCCCAGAACCTGCATCCGGTTTTCGGTGCCCACCCGAACCAGGAATTCTCCGTCCCCGCCGAAATCCTTTGCCCCGATTGTCGTGCGTCCGTCGAAATCGGCGACGTTGGTGAATAGCTCGCCCCACTGTGCGGCGAGCAGGTTGACGACGTTGACACCCTCCGCCTTGCCTTCAAGCAGCGCTGTCTGCGGGCTCAGGAAATGGACGTGCGTATCAGAGCTAACCCATCCCTGTTCACGCCAGCGCAGCACGCGGTCGAGCTCAAAGGTGAGATTGTCCGTCGTTGCAGTGATTTCGACGATGGTGCGCAGCGGGCGCACCTCGAAGCCCCTGCAGATCTCTACGAACACGGGCCCGAGCGGCAGCTCCGCCTCGCAGCTGCCGTCCACGTAGGCGTACTGGTTCAGCCCATTGGCAAATTCGCCCGAGAAGTCCTCGAACCTGCCGGTATTGACCTTGCGGTGATGGCCCTTTGGAGGCAGATACTCCCCGTGCGCACCATGGACATGCAGCCGCGCGGCAACACGCACGCCACTGCCCTTCTCTATGATGCGGATCTTGACCGGCCTAGTGGCTGGTTCGACTGTCGCCACATTGAGCGAGGCGCCACCCGCGTTACCGTCACCTTCCAACGACCGAAGCTCGAACATATGCAAGCGGCCATCGTCGGAGCGCAGATAGAGCCTTGCGTCCGGATGGGCGGAGTACTCGACGATGACTTCGTTGGCGGAGCGCACAGGCTGCACATCAACTTTGGCGCCCAGCCAATCCGCTCTGGAGTACTCGAGCACTGCGCGGGCCGAGATGACCGTGCCGAGGTCCATGCCAATCTGCTCGCCTCGATCGTCGACATCGAGCTCGCCAAGCTTGTTCAGATGAACCCCGGGGGGCAGCCTCACCTTCAGTTTGCGACGGCCCTGGAGGCGCAGCGGGTGCCGGGTGAGCGTTGTCGTGGTCACCGCAAAGACGAGCGAGATTTCCTGTTCCGCGCGCAAGCTTAGCGCCGAAAGCTCCTTGTCGGGATAAGGATTCGGGAGCGCGTAAAGCCACAGGTTCTCACCTTGTCGATCCATGCGTCCCGATTGGGTGCGGGCCTCGCCCTGGAAGAAGCTCGCCCCCGGCGCTCTGCCGAGTCCAAAATCCTCGCCTGTGCTTGCATGCACGATGGGCGCCCGTAGCGGCAGGGCGGCGAACGCACTCGCACTCCAGGAGATGTGGCTCTGCTGAATCGCGAAGCGGCGCAGCACAGGCACGTCGGTTTCGCTACCGTCGGCGTAGCGGAGCCCATATGTCGCCACCCGCTCGCCGAGTGGATTACCGTCGACAGGGAGTGTAGCCGGGCCGATCTCTCCGAAGCCCTCGGGACTTGCAATGGGGCGGTCTGCCGCCACTTGCACGAACAGCACATAGCTCGCCATTGTCGGCGGCAACGCGACTACGGCAGGAGGGGCCCCGGGTCGCAGCTCGAGCACATCCGGCCCTGTTTCGCTGCCGAAGAGAAAGGGCATGCCGCGATGGGTCTGGAGCCCGCGAAGCGCATCGATCCAGCCGGCATCACCCGGGCGGCTGGCGAAATCGTCACCGGCATTTGCGCGCCGGGCGTTGAAATATCGCTTCAAGTCGACAGGCGTGAAGTGCGGCGATGAAGGTGTTTTCATGCTTCGGACTCCAGTTTCAGCAACTCAGTGCCGCGCAAGCAGTCTTTGTCTTGTGAATGACTGCTCGCGCAGGGACGCTTGCGCCGACCCATGTTCTTGCCCAGCATGAAAGGGACACGCGCGAGCCCTTATGTTTTGCACCTGACGTGGAGCGCTGTGCCCCTGTTGCGGGCACGGCGAAGCGCAGGGGCAGAGTGTTTATTCACCGATGTAGAGGCGGCCGCGCTTCTTGGCGATCTGGTAGACCAGCACGCTCAGGAGCGCGATCAACGATCCGTACACTGGAAACATCCATGCGATGTGCTCGCGTTGCAACCAGACCAGCAGATAGGGTGACGTCCCGCCAAACAGAGAGACGCCGAGCGCATAGCCGAGCGCCACTCCGGTGGTCCGCACGGCGCGCGGCATCAGCGTGGTGGCGATGAAGTTATAGAGGGCCATGTTGAACCCCACGATGGCGCCGCCAAACACCGTGACAAAGAAGAACGTGACGATGCCTTTTTCCGAATAGAATAGTGTCAGGAAGAAGCATGGGATGAGCAACAGGCGCAGCAGCGTGAACGCGCGCGAGGGTCGCACTTTGTCCGCGAAAGCGCCGATAAGAGGCGCCGTCGACATCCAGATCAGGACCATCAGCGTCATGATCCCGTACACATACGTGCTGTTCTCTTTGAAGACCGTGTTGGCCATGTTGGGCAGACCGGTGTTCCAGGCATAGTTGGCGATCTGCACCGAACCGATCACCAGGATGACGGCGAGCAGCGAAAGGCGGACGCTCCATAGCGTTTTCCACACACCGCCAGTCGTTTCCTGAATGCGCGAAGATTCGTCTTGCCTATGCATGGCTTGATTGATCAAGGTTTCCGGCACCGTCGTACGCAGATAGATGATCAAAAGGCCGAGCACGCCACCCACCGCGAACGGTATGCGCCAGGCCCACTCGCGCATGGCTTCAGGTGCGACCGAGGCGCTCACTAGGAAGGCAACCAGGCTGGATCCAAGGTTTCCCAACTGGATGAATGTGCCACCAATTAGACCGAGGTAGTGTCCCTCCTTTCCAGGTGGCGCCAATTCAATTGCAATCGCGTTGGCGACACCAGCCTCAGCACCTGTGGCAAGCCCCTGAATCAGCCGCATGATCAGCAGCGCTATGGCCGCCGTGACGCCGAGGTCCTTGTAGGTGGGCAGCAAGGATATCAAAAGCGAGCAAACCGCCATGGCCGTGACCGAGATCAGCATCACGCGCTTGTGGCTGATGCGATCTGCGATCGGCCCCAGCAAAACCGCGCCCAGCGGCCGAGCGCAAAAGCCCGCCCCGTACACGGCCAGCCCCGCCAGCAGCGAGGTGGTGGGATCATCGGAAGGGAAGAAGTGCGGGGAGAGAAACGCTGCCATGACGCCGTAGACATTCCAGTCGTACCACTCCAGCGCCACCCCTCCTCCAAGGCCGGCGGTCATCCGCTTGTTGGCAATTTGCTTGTCAAGCTGGATGGGTACAGCGCTGGGCTGAGCAATGATGTTCATGGGTCCTCGGGCTCTATTGATGACGTTGATGATGTTCCGGGTCGCGCAAGAACGAGCAGCCGCTGGTCGGCTCCACTGCGCCGGCCGCGGCGGGGTCTAGGAGAGCGGCGGCCTGGCAGGCCGGACCACGGAAGCGCAGGCGCAAAAGGTGCCCGGGATGCCGGCGGAAAACCCGCCTCGCTTCACGTATTTGAGGACCTCGCCTCAGGAGCGGCCATTGCAGGACCCCAAGGGGGCCGGACACTTCCATCGTTGCTTGCGACTTGCGCGGCGGCTCGCATAAAGCGCGCGCGCGATTTCGTGCCATTCTCATGGCTAGCCTTCCTCCTGTTGCTCTAATCGCGCTTCTGAAGAAGCTGATGTTCTTGTTGGACGGCGCGACGTCAAAAGACGTCCCAGCGTCAATGAGATTCCTCAGATGCGGCCCACTCCGGCCGGCCGCATGCTTCCGGTTTTCCCGCAGTATCGGTCAGCTCTACCGTCCATTTCTGAAATCGATTTCAGAACTATTAAGAATTAGGAACTGTGGAGTCAAGCTGTTTTTCAAGGATGGAGCTGGCATCACGGGTCAGCGCGAACAGCGTTGAGCCTTGGGCGCCAGCACCGCTTTGGCTGGTTCAGTCGAAAAAGCGGCTTCAACATCCGCTCGTTGTCACGAAATCGATTTCAGTCTAAGGGGCTGGTTCTCATATTCCTTCAGGAGAACCCCCATGACGAAGACGTCCGATCTCATCTTGTCGACATCTGTCGCGCCCCACGTGCGCCTTTTGACGCTGAACAGGAAATCGAAACGAAACGCCTTGAGCAACGACATGATCGTGGATCTAGGCGCCACCTTGCGCGATGCCGCAACCGACGAAGATGTCCGCTGTGTCGTGCTGTGTGGCAGCGATGCGTTCTTCTCTGCCGGAGCCGATATCAAGGAGATGCGAGAGCGCGGCTTTGAGGCAATCGACAATTCCGCACGACGTTCTGCCTGGAGGGATGTCGCCAATTTCCCCAAGCCTCTCATTGCCGCAGTCGAGGGCATTTGTTTCGGCGGCGGCCACGAACTGGCACTGCTCGCGGATATCGTGATAGCAGGCGAAGGGGCGGTATTTGGGCAGCCTGAGATTAACATCGGGATATTGCCGGGCGACGGCGCAACGCAAAGGCTGACGCGTGTGGCTGGCAAATCGCTGGCCATGCTGATGATCCTGAGCGGCCAATCCATCACGGCGCGGCTTGCGGTGCAGGCCGGCCTTGTAGCGGAAGTTGTCGAAAGCGGCAGGGCGCAGATTCGTGCGCTCGAATTAGCCGATCTGATTGCGCAAAAGCCTCCCCGTTCGGCTGAACTTGCCAAAGCGGCCGTTCTCGCCGCGTTTCAGACCACGCTGGAGGCCGGGCTCGAGTTTGAACGCCAAGCGATCCGGTTTGCGTTCAGCACAGCTGACCAGCAGGAAGGAATGAACGCCTTCTTTGAGAAGAGGCCGCCGGACTATCGCGGGAACTAGCTACCCAGATCTGCCTCGCACGCGGCGCCAGCAAAGTTGGTCCGCGTGAGATGGCGGAGTCAACACTCCTTCGGCTCGACCAGGCCGGCGCTACGGGCGACGATCTCGTATTGGCCTGCCCTTGCCACAGCAACGTACATGTTCATCCTGCAGTGGCGCTTGCCCGCCACCATCTCCGCCGGCCCGCCAGGCCCTTGCGCAAGCTTTGCGTGATCGAGCGCGGCGGCGACGGCGTCGCGGTCAATTGTGCCGGCTTCCTTGACTGCGGCTTCCCACAGCTTCAATCCTCGATAAGTGCCGGTCGCCGCGCTCCCTGCTGAGAACCGGAACTTGCCAGGAAACTGCTTTTCGTAGACCGACTGAATTTTGGCGCTCACCGGGTCTTCCATTGCCAGTGCCTTGTAATAGTCGAGGCTGCTGGCGAGGCCCTCGATCTCGTGAGCCTGATTCATTTCGAGCGTGTTCTCGTCGTAGTAGACGCAGCCCAGCTGTCCCCCATTCCTGGAGAAGCCTGCTTCATAGAGCTGTTTGAAGAAGGAGCCGACGCCAGGGGCGGGATGACGCTATTGAATACCACGTCTACTTTGTTGGACGTGATGCGGCTCACGGTCGCTGAAAAATCGATCTGGTCGAGGGGGTAGTACTCCTCGAACACCACCTCCCCGCCGCTGCTCTCGATCACCTTGCGCGCATAGGCGTTGATTGTTTGTGGCCAGACGTAGTTGGAGCCAGGGAGGGCGAAGCGTTTGCCCCCGTTCTTGATCAACCAAGGGATGAACCGGTCGCAATTCTGCGCCGGTACGGGGCCGGTGCAGAACAGATAGGGCGTGCACTCCTTGCCTTCGTCGGCCTGCGGATAGATGTAGAGCGTCTTGCCACGAGAGATGATGATGTCCTTGATGGCGTTGCGCATCGAGCTCGCAATGCCACCGAGCACCAGGTCGACCTTGTCTCGCTGAATCAGCTTGCGGACATTGCCAATAGCGACGGACTCGTTGGACGCTGTGTCCTCGATCAGGAGCTCGATGGGGCGCCCCAGCAGACCACCAGTTTCGTTGATGTCGTTGACCACCATGCGAGCGACATTGGCGTCGGTATTCCCCGCAAAGCCGAGTGCCCCCGTAAGGTCGGTGGCAATGCCTATCCTGATCGGGCGTTCGACGGCGTTGGCCCAGTCAGGACGGATCACCCAGCTGCCCGGCCGGACACAATGGCCGCAGACGCAAACGCGAAATTGCAGAGAAAGCGGCGACGGCTGGGTTGTCGGTCATCACTCAACATCGAACTGACCTTCCCTTAGCTCATGGCCTTAAATCCACGTGCCCTGCGCTTTCGGGGGGCGCGGAAGCCTGAAGGCTATCCGTCATTTTGGGTCTCAAGCAGCCTCTTCCGCTCATATTTGGGTAAACTCGCGTAACGAAGTGCAGCATTCAGGATAGTCTGAAAAACTGCTTCGCGTTCTCGCCAAGGATTCTGATCGCCAAGCGCTCTGCGTCGCGCGACCGAAAGTAGCCGTTCGCGACTTTTTCGTTCAGAACTTCTCCGATCAACCGGCGCGCGCCCTGTATCGCAGCAAACGTCTCCTCAACGTGAAGACAATCTCCTCCGATCATCATTCGCGAGTCATCTGGCAAAACTTCGATGGCCTCGTGCAGGGCGAGCTTGAAATGCGACGGGCTCAACAGAAAAGACCAGCACAAATCAAGCCAGACATTTCGATACACAAAGGCCATTCCCAACAAGTCCCGGCTCCAGGGGTAGGCCAAATGCATCAGCAGAAAGCGGGTCCGAGGATGACGCTCAATCAATCCGGTCATACGTAGCGGGTGGGAGCCGCGTAGGATTGCCGTTCCAAGGTGAGTTTGGACCGGCAGGTCGGCCTCGCCTGCGAGTTGACAAAACAAGTCGACGACAAAATCGCAGAAAGCCTTGCGCGCTGCCGGTGATGGCGAAATCCGTCCCCAGGCCTGCCGAGCCAGTTCCTTGTTGGGTTCGTCAAAGCTGAGATCCCGGTCATAGGCGAGTGCGTTCTTGAGCGCAATGTGATTGCGCCGGGAGCAGCCGGCTACGAGCTCGCGGATTGCGTCGCAATAATCATCGAAGGTTTTCACCTCCATGCCGAGACGCCGCAGCAGGGCATGGCCGCAATTTCCATTATGATCGCAGGATTCGGGGCGCCAGCCGAGGGCGAATGCGTTAATCCGCAGGACCCCATCGTAAGTTTCTCCAAGGACCGGCCGCGGATCCATCAACGGATCGAGAAAAGGGTCCGTTACGATCCTTCCGATGGCGGCCCGGCCGATCACTTCAGTTGGCCATGTCGCCTCCTGGTGACGCAAACGCACTGACGCGTCTACCGCCTTCCAGTTGTCGCGCGTGATCCCGGTGTCGGCGACGCCGTAAAGCTCGGCGACTCCGCGGACGAGATTACGGACGAATGCGTTCGATCCGCTCCTCTCGAGGAACGGAGCAAGAGCCTCCCAGGTGGTCGGCTCGGTAGGGCTAGATATCGCTTCGATCGTTGCCTTGGGCTCGCATGGCAGCACGTGGCTCGTCCAAGCCGCATAGCTCTGTTGGAACAGTTTCAACAGGTTTACGTCCGGGCTATGCACGACCTCAGGCATGTGATGTTCATGGACGTCGACGACTTGGCACGCATTCACAAAATCGCTGATACTTTCGGACATGGACCCTCTCTGTTCAGCCATCGCAAGGAACTCGAATGCGTCACCTTCGGCTGGGATGGCCGCTGGCGAACGCCTCTACGGGGCTAGATACGTCAACAGCCGCGGGTCGTTGCGCAGCTGCTGCGATGGGCCCGAAAGCGCGACACGGCCGCGATCGAGCACATAGGCGTGCTCCGCTACACGCATTGCGAGGTCGAGATGTTGCTCGACGACGATGACGGCGATCTCTTTGGCTAGCTCGACCAAGCGCTCGGTGATCTCCTCGATGACGCCGATCCAGACTCCCTCGGTCGGCTCATCCAGCAGGAGGAGTTTAGGGTTTCCGAGGATCGCGCGCCCGATTGCGAGCATCTTGCGCTCGCCGCCGGAGAGCGTTCCGGCCGGCTGATCGAGGCGTTGGCCGAGTTTCGGAAACATCCTCATCACCCGGTCCATTGCCGATCCATCGGGGTGCAAAAGCGATGCGACGGCGAGATTGTCTCGCACGGAGAGGCGCGCGAACACTGAATGCTCTTGCGGCACATATCCAATGCCGGCCCGCACCCGCTCTTCGGTCCGCCGCCGATCGATGTCTTGGCCGTCGAACTGCAGACCGCCCTTCCACGCTGGCAGTTCTCCCACAATCGCTTTCATGAGCGTGCTCTTTCCGGCGCCGTTGCGGCCGAGGACAGCGACCCCGCCACGCGGCGGGATGGCCATATCAACGCCGAACAACACCTGACTGCGTCCGTAGCCGGCATCGAGATGCTTGATTTTGAGGAATTCAGGCACGGCGCAGATAAATCTCCTGGACGCTTCTGTTGGCCTGGATCTCGGCAACCGTTCCTGACGCCAGCACCTTGCCCTGATCGAGCACGGTCAGGCGATCGCAGATGTCGCGGATGAAATCCAGGTCGTGCTCCACGATGACAAGCGAGCAATGCTGTTTGATCGGCTGCAGCAATTCGCCGGTGACGCGGCGCTCCTCCAGGCTCATGCCGCCGGTGGGCTCGTCCAGCAGCAGCAGGCGCGGCCGGCATGCGAGCGCCATCGCGATCTCCAACCATTGCTGCTGCCCGTGAGATAGGGTCGCCGCAGCATCAAAGGCGCGATCGGCGAGCCGGAATTGGAGGAGTATTGTCATGACCTCCTCGTGCAGTCGTCCTCGACTGCGCGAGAAAGCCAGATCCAGCAGTGAGGACCGCGCCTGCATCGCGAGCAGGATGTTGTCGTAAAGTGTGAGGGTCGGTAACACGGCGGTGATCTGAAATTTCAGGCTCATGCCGGCTCGCGCACGCTCTGGCGGCGTAAACGAGGTAACATCAGTATTGATGAACGTCACCTTGCCTTGCGTCGGCAGGAGCGCACCTGCAAGACACTTCATCAGCGTGCTCTTGCCCGAGCCGTTCGGCCCGATCAGGCCATGAAACTCTCTCTCCTCGACCGTGAGCGCCGCTCCGTCCAGCGCGGTGAGCTTGCCAAAGACCTTTGACACGCCGGCGGCTTCAAGGAGCGGCATTGCGCTTCTCCTCACGGTTCGGGCCGAAGCTACCCACACGTTCCCGCTCGCCCAGCAGGAGGCTGATCAAGCCGAGGGGCCGGAACAGAATGACCAGCAACAGCAGAGCGCCGAGAATGACCGGCCAGATATCGCGATAAGTGTCGGAGAGCCAGAAGCTGAGGCCCTCGACAATCGCGGTGCCGATGATCGCACCGATCAATGTCCCGGAGCCGCCGAACAAGACGTAGAGGACGACCTGGGTCGACATGACTACGCCCAGCATGTTTGGCCAGACGAACCCCTCGTGAAACGCATAAAGGCTACCGGCAGTACCTGCAATAGCGCCGCTGACTGCGAATATGATCGCCTTCAAATGTTGCACTTTGTACCCGAAGAAGGCGATCCGCTGTTCGTTCTCTCGCAATCCAGCCAGCGCCAGTCCGAACTGGGATCGCAACAGAAAGCGCGACAGAAGGTAGATTAGAACTAGGATGGCGAGCACCAGGTAGTAAAAAACTGGTCCCTCGCTCAGTTCGTGCGAGCCGATGGTCATCGGTGGGATCGAAGGGATACCATTCTGTCCGCCAAGATAATGTGAACCTCTCGCCAGCCGATCAGCTGCGTAAGCTCCGGTCATAGTACCAAGCGAAACGAAGACCACACTGGAGGGGTGACGGCCGAGCAGCAGGAAGCCGGCCAGCAACAATGCCGCCACGAAGCCAATCAGGGTTCCGGCCGGAAGAACGGCGAAAATCGATCCAACCCCGAAATCGCGTGCAAGCAGCGCCACACCGTAGCCGGCCATGCCGAAGAACAGCGACTGACCCAAGCTCAAAATACCCGCATAGCCCCACACCAGGTCGAACGACAACGCGAAGAGGCACAGAATCAGCACGCGTGTCGCATAGACAGTGATGTAATCGGGCAGGACGATAGGTGCGATCGAAGCGGCAATCAGCAATGCTAGTTCGAGAATCAGAAGCACCTTCTTTCGCCCTGTGAAGGCAGATGCCATGATCGGCGAACGAGCAGCTTGAATGACGCGAGGCGGCGGCTGTGTGCGAGTGCCGGTCGATGACATCAGCACTCCTTCGGATCGACCAGGCCGGCGCTACGCGCGACAATCTCGTACTGGCCGCCCTTCGCCACTCCAATGTACATGTTCATCCTGCAGTGGCGCCTGCCGGGCGCCATCTCGGCAGGCCCGCCCGGCCCTTCCGCAATCTTCGCGTGGTCGAGGGCGGCGGCTACCGAGTCGCGGTCAATTGTACCAGCCTCCTTCACTGCAGCCTCCCATAGCTTCAGTCCGCGATAGGTGCCGGTAGCGGCGCTGCCTGCCGAGAACCTGAACTTGGCAGGGAATTGTTTGTCGTAAGCCGATTGGATCCTGGCGCTCACTGGATCCTCCGCCGCGAGCACCTTGTAGTAGTCGAGGCTGCTCGCAAGCCCTTCAATCTCGTGGGCTTGGTTCATTTCCAGGAAGTTTTCGTCGTAATAGACGCAGCCCAGTCGCCCGCCGTTTTTTGAGAAGCCGGCTTGGTAGAGCTGCTTGAAGAACGGGCTAACGCCGGGCGGAACAATGGCGTTGAAAACCACGTCTACTTTGTTGGATATGATGCGGCTAACCGTAGAGGAAAAGTCGATCTGATCGAGCGGGTAGTATTCTTCAAAGACGACTTCGCCACCGCTGCTCTCGATCACCTTACGCGCATAGGTGTTAATTGTTTGCGGCCAAACATAATTGGAACCAGGCAAGGCAAAGCGTTTGCCACCATTTTTGATCAACCAGGGAATGAACTGGTCGCAATTCTGAGCCGGTACCGGCCCGGTGCAGAACAGATAGGGCGTGCACTCTTTGCCTTCATAACCTTCCGGATAGATATAGAGCGTTTTGCCGCGAGAGATAATGACGTCCTTGATCGCATTGCGCATCGAACTCGAGATACCGCCGATCACCAAGTCGACCTTGTCGCGCTGAATCAGCTTGCGCACATTTCCTACGGCAACGGATTCGTCGGAGGCAGTATCCTCAATCAGCAGTTCGATCGGGCGTCCCAACAGGCCGCCGGAGTCGTTGATCTCCTTGACCAGCATGCGAGCGACATTGGCGTCGGTGTTGCCGGCAAAGCCGAGGGACCCCGTAAGATCGGTAGCAATGCCGAGCCTGATCGGGCCTTCCGCAGCATTTGCCCAGTCCGGACGAATCACCCAGCTGCCCGGGCCCGCCGCGATGGCAGCCGAAGCGAAGGCAAAATTGCCGAGAAAGCGGCGGCGGCTCAGTTGACGGCTGGCGTTGATCATCGGTTGACCCCTCTTCCCGAAACTAGGCCTTGCGGCCGGACCTTGATTAAAATGATGGCGAGCACGAACACCAGAACGTCGGCGATGACCGGTGACATCAGCCAAGGCAGCCAGGCACTGAGCGTACCGATGACGCTGGCGCCTGCGACCGGGCCCGCGAAGGACCCGACGCCGCCGACCATGACGGCAACAAAACCCTGGATAAGAAAGCGAATGCCGAGATCGGCGAACAGTGAAAAGACCGGCACGATCAGCGCGCCGGCGAGGCCCGCGAGCGCGGCACCAAACGCAAAGGTGAGGCTGTAGATCATGCCCGTGGAGATGCCCGAGGCGCGCGCCAGAGACGGGTTCTCCAGCGAGGCGCGGACCCGCAGGCCGAACGAGGTGTAGGCGAGCAGTGCATGGCTCGCGGCCATCACCAGCAAAGTGATGATGACGATGACGCAACGCCAGGCGGCGAAATGCAGACTACCGATCGTGATAGAGCCACTGATTGGCTCCGGCACCGATAGATAGAGTCCGCCGGTCAGGCCGCGCACTGCTTCGCGAATGATCAGCCCGAGCGCATAGGTGCCAAGCATGGCGACGATTGGAGCGGCGTAAAACCGTCGAACCACGAGCTTTTCCAGGATGAAACCAAGCGCGCCGACCACGACGGGCGCGGCAAGCATGCCGAGCGGGACCGGCAAACCGACGCTGTGCACGAGATAAGTGACATAGGCGCCGAGCAGGACGAACTCGCCCTGGGCGAAGTTGAAGATACCCATCATGCTGGCAATGATTCCGAGGCCGAGCACGACCAGCACAACGATCGCGCCGAAGCTCAAGATCTCGAACATGGCGATAGGTAGCGTATCCATGCTGCTGCGTCACATTCCCGGCGATTGCGAGCACATCCGCTTCACGCCGACCGCTTGAAGGCGTGAGCTACTTATTGGAATGCGAAGGGCTGCTGCCACGAGAGCGCTCCTGGAAGGTCATCCCGGCAATGGGAGTTGCATGCGAACGTGAGCTTCTTGGGCGGCTCGCCTGTCGACACTTCATTCACGACACGCAGCGCGAGATTTCCTAGAGAAACGTCGGCGAGATCTGAGTAATGTTGAGTAATGTTCGCGGGCGCAACCGACATTGCGCCCGCGTCAAAGAGTGCCCGCCGGCGGGTCGCTAACGTTCGCGCCAGCGCAATTTCGATGCGGCCAATACTGATACGAGCGCTATCCGCATGCCCTAACCCCGTGGCAGGGGCACAAACGCGTTCCGCGGCGAACGATGTCGAACCATGGGAGGAAATCAGGCGAAATGACCCACCACCTGATTATGCCGCAGGCTGTTAGTTCAGTACTGGAAAGCTCATTGCGGCCGAACAGCTGCCTTGCCAACCAGCGGAAGGTTAGAACCAATTCACCCGCAAACGTGTTTTACAAGGTTTGAAGCAACTCGTCGGACGCCGGAGGCGTGTCATTATCCTCTTCTAGCCGCCTGATGACGGCGCATGACAACCCCCTTCGGTCGGCGAACTCCTTCACCGACCAGTTCAGCATCACCGGGGGCTCACAAGTGCCTCCCGGTGAGCTTTGATACGGGCCGACGCTTGCGACGATCTTGGCGTGGCGTGAGCGGCGCATCGTGTCCTTCCAGATCATGAGATCATAGTCGCATGGAGCCCGGCAGGGCTCATAAGGTTTTTATAGCGGTGCTGGTTGGCCGTCCGCACCTTGCTTTGGCGCTGGTCGGTCGTCGCGGGCGAACAGGAGAGAACACTCGGCTTACACTCCGGATGCCGCCGCGGGCTGCTCCTGTCGCGCCGACCGCACGATGCTGTCGATCGCGCGGTAGGCGAACACAATCGCCGGCCCGATCGTAATGCCTGCCCCAGGATAGATTCCACGCATTGGCGAGGTCATGTCATTGCCGCAGGCATAAAGACCTGCAATCGGCGCCCCATTTCCATTCAGGACCTGTCCCTCTGCATCAGTTGAGAGGCCGGTCGCCGTCCCAAGGGTTGCCGGGACAATTGGGAGCGCGATGAATGGGCCGCTCTTGATAGGCCCAAGGTTCGGGTTCTTCTTTCCTATCGCCGGATCTCCAAGCGTGCGGTTGAAAGCCGATTCACCGCGGTTGAAGAGCGGATCGCGTCCTTCAGCTGCGTGGGCATTGTGTTCGTCAACGGTCTTTTGGAGCTCGTTGGGATCGAGCCCCAATTCCCCTGCAAGCTCTGCAATAGTCCGGCCGATCTCGATGTAGCCCAACCGGGCATACTTTTTGATACTCAATGTCCATGGCCAGGGGAGCAGATGTCCCATGCCCCTGAGGCGGACAAATTCCTTGTCGCAGATGAAATAGAAGCGCTTGTCCGCCGGATAACCGTTGTTGAACATGGCAAGGCAGATATCATGATACGAATTGGATTCATTGACGAAGCGCTTGGCATTTGGCCCCACCGCGATGACGCCTGGACGGCCACGATCGAGCCAGCCGTACGGGACCACTTGCGAGGAGCGGCCGTTCCTGAGTATCGAGACGGGCGTCCAGAAGCCGCTCGATGCCACGTCATTATCGATCGCCGCTCCGAGCTTGCCCGCAAGCGCAATACCGTCGCCGGTCACGTCGCTGTGGGCGAGCGTATCATTGTGCTGGTGGGCTCCGCTGAGCTTGGCTCGCAATTGACCGTTCCGCGCAAAGCCACCGGTTGCCAGGATCACTCCGTGCGAGGCGCGGACGCGGATGTCCCTGCCATCCCGGTTGAGGACCGCGCCAGTAACTCTCCCTCCCTCCCTCGTCAGATCTACCGCCGGGCAGCGGGGCCAGGTTTCAACCCCATATCTGCGCAGGCTTACCAATAACCGCGCGATCAGCGCATTGCCGCCACTGAGTTCGGTGCCCCTCCTGTAGCGCAGCCGGTCGCCTACGTAGCGGCTGACTCGGCGCAGGACGTGTTTGAGCGAGGCAGCCGACTGGAAAGGGTTGAGGAAGCTTCTCACCTCGCCGGACGAAATCATCATGCCGCCGAGCACGACGCGAATCGGATCACCTATCAGGTCGAAATCCTTGCCGAGAAGCCGTCCGTCGTAAGGTGCTGGGCTCAGCGCCCGCCCCTTGGTGGCCCCGCCGATTTGGCTGGAATGATAATCCGGAGCGGAGGCCAGTGTGAACTTGACTGCACTCCCATTCTCCAAGCTGGCGAGGGCCGTTGGGCCGTCTTCTAGATAGGCGTCCACGAACTCGGAGCGATAGTAGTTGCCAAGTTCGTGTTGCAGATAGATCTTCGCATTCGCAATCGAATCATCGATGTTCGCCGCTCGGGCCTGCATTGAGCATGGAACCCAGATCATGCCGTTCGACAGGGCCGTCGTGCCACCGAGCCGGTCAGACTTCTCGCACACGGTCACGCGAAGTCCGGCTTTTGCTGCATAGAGCGCTGCGGACAGTCCAGCCGCGCCGCTGCCGATCACGAGCACGTCCGTCTCCAAATCATGCGTTGGCTTGCTCGCTTTGGAGAAGGAAGCGGCATTGGGCTTCAATTCGATTGGGCTATTCATCCGTGCCTCGGTGCAGATTCTGCCGTGAAAGCTGACGCTCTCGCGGGAGCGGAATGGCTTTGAATTCTTCGGTTGCAGCCTTCACCGCCCGCTCGATCGGGATCCGTTCGATCGAGGAGGCGCCAACGAAGCCGACACATTCAGTCGATCGGTAGACTTCCGAGGTATCCTGGGGCTCAGCGATTGCCCCGCCATGGCAGAGAAGGGTGACGTCCGGGCGGACAGCTTGAGCTGCAGCATTGATGTCGTTGATGCGCCTGATGGCCTCTTCAATCGACTGCCCCTCCTCATGTCCCACAAGCCCGCCGCGCGTTGCGCCGACATGTGGGACGATGCAGTCGGCTCCCGCGGACGCCATCGCCTTGGCGTCATGCGGGCTTGCCACATAGGCGAGCGAGAAGATGTTCTTCTTGCGGGCCGCCGCGATCATCTCAACTTCACGCTCAAAGCCGAGCCCGACGCGCTCTCGACGCTCGCGCCATTTCTCACCCATCGTTGAAATGGTCGGGTAGTTGATCACGCCGGAGAAGCCGGCAGCCCAGAACTTGTCCAGAAGATCATCAAGGTCGAGCCGGAGGGGATCCCAGGCCTCGATACCGCCTATAACAGGAACGGAGGAGACGACATTGCGGATCTCCGCCGCCAGCTCAAGCGTCCGCGCATTGGAATCGCCGATCCGGCTCGTCGGCAGCCCCATCAACCGCGATAACCCAGTGCTGTAGACCACGAGCATGTCAGCCCCGCCGAGAGTTGCGCATTTTGCCACGAGCCCGCAACTGCTCGCCGCGGCAAGCACTGCTTTTCCCGCCGCAACTTGAGCTGTGATCTTTGCGCGTATTTCGGCCCGATCAAACATCCGCACGGGGTGACCCTCCTGGTGTCAATCGTTCGACGGTCCACGATGCGGCCGCGTCGGCAAATTGCGGATCGTTGATGTGACAATCCAGCTCGCGGGCGACGATCGAGGGCGGTAGGTTTTGCCTGACAGCGTCGAACCAGGCTCTATCCGCTTCAGGGTTTCGGAAGATTCCACCGTCCCGGTCATAGTCAGACACCCCCTTGGCCGGCCACAACACGAGGGCGGGCGCCTTTGCTTGCGAAAGGCGCTCTGCTGTGAGCCTGCCTATGCGCTCGTTCTCCGAGACCGTCGTGCGCATGAGTGTCGTGAAGGGGGTATGCGAATAGAATTGGCGCCCCTTGAACTCGGCAGGCACGCTCGAGGGAGGGCCAAAGTTCACCATGTCGACAGCTCCCGGAGCGATAAGCTGAGGAATCATGCGGTGAGAAGCTGCTTTGAGCCGATCCGGACCTGCACTGGCCGTGCCGCCGACCAGCTCGTCAGCGAGCTCGGTTGTGGTCAAATCGATCACCGCATCGAATTCACCGGCGGACACGAGCTGCTCCATCTTGCGACCCCCAGCGCCATTGGCCGGAAAGACAATCGCGTCGACGCCTGCCTCTGCCAGCCGCGCTACACAGCGATTTGCCGCCGGCGTCGTCACGCCAAAGGCCGTGATCGCTACAGTCTTTCTCTTCCGCCGCTCTCGAGCGGGCACATAGCGCATCGCCGCAATGGCCCGCCCTGCGTTGTCGAGAACGCGTTCGGTGAACGCATTGATCCCGAAAAGATCGACCAGGGTCGGATAGAGGAGGATGTCGTTGTGGAGGGCGAGTTCGGCCAGGAGGGCAGGCCTCGCGCTGCTCACCAGCAGCTTTGGGAAGCCATACGGCAAATCCGATGCAACTTCAGCGAAGACTGCGCTGCCTTTGCCGCCCGCCACTCCGACAACAGCGTCGATCGCACCGGATCGCAGGAGTTCCTTGACTTCTTCGCGCGCGCTTGCAGCTATTTCGCGTAAGAGCTCAGCGGGTGCAGCCACCCGTTCATCGCTGCTATCCGCCTCGCTTCTGCACCTCCTGTTTGATGTGCCTACATCAATCGTAAGAGTCTTGCGGCCCGATTGTTCGATGACGCGCGCGAGATAAGCGCTTTCGCGGCCCTTTGTGTCCAAGGTTGCGATAATCGCGACCTTGCCCGCGAGATGAGAGGCGTGACCATCCCGGACCGACCTATGGTCGCCCGCGCAACGGTGAGACACGACTTCCTCCTAGACGTTTCAGGACGTTTGGAGGTCTAGATCCAAGTAAAATGGCTCATAAGCCCGGATACGAGCGCGACTGGGTAAAGTTGGGTAGGCGCCAAGCGGCCATAGAAGCAGCGGCCGCTTCGTGGAGGACTCGAATTTCCAAATATTTAAGTTCTGAGACTGCCTGGGCTGCGTCCCTGGCGTAACCCATTGATCTAACTCTTTAATTGCCGCCGCCTCCAGGCTTGTCCAGAACACAAAGGAACGAACAAGCCTTGGTGCAAAAGTTCCCTCTGGGAAGCCGCGCGCCGAACCCCGAAGCCGGAATCCGATGCCCCGTTTCACCGACCTTCACTCGCTCAAGGCCCTGGACCTATGGGCGGCTCATTTGGGGGGCTCGTCGATGGCGTCAGCAACCGTGGTCCCGTTGAGAGCCGGCGGGTGACATGTGGACGCTGATTTGCTAGTGGCAAGCGCAATAGTTCCGGCAGGCCCAACGGGGTAGGTCGGAACGCGCTCTGCTTTTCGCGACTTGACGAACTCTCATCGGCAATCGAGTATCCCCTGAGCCATGACAATCTTCGTCGTCTTTCGAGTTGCCGAACCCGCGAAGATGGAAGCGGCAATGTCCCGCGCCTTTCCCGGAAATTTTCTTAGGGTCGGTGATCGCGAATGGCTCGTATCAGCCGCTGGCACAGCCCAAGACGTCTCGAACAAACTTCGAGTCACACCTGAGAATGATACAGGCCCCGCTATGATCTTCAGCATGGCCAACTATTACGGGCGAGCAACCACCGAGATTTGGGACTGGATAAAAGCGAAGGCGGAGATGCCCGGTGGCTAGGTCTCCAAAGCAGGATGTGTCGCAAGACGCTACGCCGAAAACCTTTCCCGAAGTACCTCCTCCTGTATTGGCGCAAACCGTCAGCACCATGCATCTCGTCGAGTCGATGATGCAAATGCAGCAGGCGCTCGGCGAGTTGAAATCGGATGTCGGGCACTTGAAAGGATCGTCAGACAAACAGAGCAAAAAACTCGACAGGATCAGTCACATCATATTCGCAACTGGTGTCGTACTGGCTATCGCTGCCACAATCTTCGGCTTCATAATGAACAAGATCTGGGACGGCTTGATAACGCTCCTAACGCGTATGCCGCTGCCACCCGCCCATTAAGGGAAAGCACTACGAATCGAAACGTCACGACGCCTTTCGTGATGCTCAGGACCGACGGAATCCCCGCCTGTCTCTCGCCCAATCCAACGCAATCAAGTCTAGTGCGCTCGGCAACATCGGTTTCTGTTTTCGGGCCCTACTTTAGCACATGCTTGTGCAGTTCGATCATCTCGAAATATCCAGTGATGATCTTTTCGAGAGCATCGGCGATTTTCTTCTCAGCATCGGCCAGTGGCGCGTCACCCAACGGCAGCTTTGGTTCACTGTCGAACGATTCCTTTCCTAGACCAATCGTGACGCGTTCGCCATCGCAGTGAAAGAATGCCGCGGGCGTCTCCATTTGATAGCTGTCGGAAGCTCGTTTTGGGCTAACACAACTAAACTTCAGCGAGGGGCTCCGCTTCACATAATAGTTGCGGACGTCATACTGTTTTTCTCGACATCGTGTTTGGCGAAATCTGCGCGAGCGCGCTCAAGTATTGGCAGAACAACTGTCTCGAGTGCAGAGACGGCTTTGTCGACGAACTCATCGCGTTGTTTCTTTTCTTGCGCCAGCTTCTCTGCGTCTTTAGAAGCTCGCGCCTCCTGCTCCGCCTTCGCTTTCGCCGCCATCGAGCTGAAATCGGTCATTAGCTTCCTCCTGGACAGAGGATTCCGCAACCAAGGCGCGAGCGCAAGAGGCTGTATGGCTACTTTTTTGAAGACTTTTGAAACTCGACGATAGCAGATGCGGACTTCTCAATGGTCGACTGCATTGCCAGCATAAGAGATAGCCAGATCACGACCCCAATGGCCGGGACGGCGACGCGGCTTAACCACCGAACGAAACCAAACCGCGCCCCCTTTCCTGGCCGAACTTCTCGTATCGCGACCGCCATTCCGGGCAACTTTCCGTGCGTCAACCAATCGACGAACGTTTGAATGTACAACACAAGCATGAAGTAACCGGTCAAGCACAGCGTCCAGAGCAGGACGCTCCGCGTTGCTTCCGCCACAACTTGGATTGTCGCAGAGAGCGCCAGCCACGCGACAATCTTGAAGAAGCCATCGACCATCGATCGCACCGGCGACAGAAATGTGTGATCGTCCGGTAATTCTATGATCCTGAGTTTCATTCGTATCGCACCGCTCGCCTACTTGAGCCCGCGCTTCTTCTTCTCGCTACGAAGCAGCTTTTCGAATGCCTCATCCCATCCTATTCTGTGAGGTAGCCGATCAAATTTTGCGTCGGTCTCCTTGAGAAGCTCAAGCCGTGAACGCTTGGAGACGTTCTCCCATTGGTCATAGAGCACATACAGCGCATTCCCGTACTGCACGTTCTCGAAAACGACGAGATCATCAGCAAACTTAGCTCCAATATACGAGCCGAAGCCGCCCGAGCCCTTCAGAAAGGCTGCCGGGCTGAGTTTGGAGAATAGACGAACGCGCTCATCGATCTTGCTGCGAAGCTCGGCGTGGGTCGTTCCGCCGCGCGTCAACCGCTCGACAACTTCCGTCGCGTTGCCGGGCGGGAAAACTTCCCAGTCGAGGGTTATGGTCTTGATGTAGTCAGCGGTGGAGGTTTCGCTGCTCACGACGCCTGCAGCTCCGCAGTGCTCCTGCAAGAGATTAAGCATAAGCAGAAGTTCGCCCTCGAAGCCCGCCGCAGCTCGACTGAGCTCTTGCTTCACGCGCAGCAATACGACACAGGCTCCAGCTAGATTGACCTTCAGTGTATGCGCAACGATCGAATATAGGCGAGGTTCGTGGAACTCACGCTGATAGACTTCCCGCGTGTGATAGTGCGTGTGAGTGCCATACCTTGACGCATCACCAAAGTTGGGACTCTCCCAATAACGGGTCTTTGTCGTCATCGGTAAATCACGGCGGACCACTTCCCAGCCGTTTCGATTGCGATCAGAATACTTCCCCATGTCGGCGCCGGGGATTGTCTCACGCGATTCCCCCTCTCCGCTCGGAATGCCCAGCTGTTTGAGCGGCTCAGCATTAATCTGATCTGGAGTGAACGTCTTGGTCACGCCGACGAAGAATATGTGGGACTGAAATGCCGCGATCTGCTTGAGGATGTGGTCAGGGACAGCCTTAAGGTTACGCTTCCAAGGTACCGCGCGAAACTTGCTCGCCATTTGCTTTCCATCAGGTGATTCGCAACGGCCGAAATGATGACACGCAGAACGAGTGATCGCCGCAATAATCGCGCTTATCCCACCTATTCACAGGTCCAGGGAGAGGCTTCCTCAGAGCGTCCAGCCCTAGGCGAATTCTACGCACCCCTTCCCGGCTGTCGCAATTCGCATCCCGTCGGCCGCGGCCCCATGCCCGTGAAGGTTACGCGGCATCCTCGAGCTTGCCGCTGCTGCTATTCGCATCAAATCTTCCGTAGTCCTGGCCCGCCATTGATCGTAAGGCCACCGCCGGCCGTGGCTATTCGCATCAGGTCTTCGGTTGTTCGATTGTCAAGCGACATGGATCCTTCTCCCTATAAACACGGCACCATTCTGCAACCGCAGGGCGAGCGCAATAGGCCAGTAGGTGAATTGGCTTGGGTGACCTTGATTTGGCAATCTGAGACCCCGCCCTCGGAGCGCCCATGCCCGCGTATCTCGTCCGAATCATCGAGAACCGCGACCTTGTCGGCATCTTCATCGCCGATGACGAGGACGACCTTGCCTTCGTGATGGACGAGTGCACCGACGCGCCGGGGGGCGAATACGTCGAGCTGCCGGCGGGCGGCATCATGTGGGATAGCCCCGCCAAGCCCGTCCCCCTCCAGACCGGCGATCCCGAGGACATGGAGTCCGAGCCCGAAGAATTCCCATGGGCCGGCGCCTCACTGACGGAGCGCTGGTGGTACATCGCCTACGGCATGGAGGATGTCGAATAGACGCCCTTCGATGAAGACCCACCCGGCCGGCTCGGCCAGAGCCGCGGCCCCGCCCGCCCGGCTGGGGACGCGTGATCCAGTTTCGGAAGCGCCGGGGCGGGTGAGCTGGGAAAATTCCCGAGGTGCAGAGCATCATGGGGCGGGCGCGGGAAGCACCCGCCTAAGGAAGCGGCATACCTAAACGTCGATGTTCACGCTTTTCCAAAGTCCCGGAGCAATAACACTGGTGCAGTGCCCGGATCCGTCGAGAAAAAAGAAGCGCTCCATCTCGCGTGTCGACACTCCGCATATTGGGGGGCCCGAAACCGTGAGCTGTCTTCCGTTGGTGAGCGTCACGACGAACGGTTCTCGCGAAAGAGCGTCATTCGCACTGTCTGGCATAATCATCCCCTGCGATCGTCGACTGAAAACCAAGGCTGAAGCTAACGCAACCTGACGCAAATCAGCTGATGATGCTCTGGGTTTGATCACCCGGACCAGAGCTAGGCCGCATTCCCTTGGTCAAAGAATCACTCGTTTGGCGACGAGCGATGGCGGCTGAAACGACGGACGCGCTTGGCGTCGCGGCTCCGATCGGACCTTTATGGCCGGGGCGAGCGTGCAGTCCACCGGGAAACCGCAAAAAAACGTCTCGACCAGTCGCTCTGGCTAGTGATCAACCCCCGGCTGCCCGGTCTGTCACCGGGCATGGCTTTGATCGGCCAAACCCAGAGCACGATATGACAACCAAGACCGCAAGCGCCCCAGGCGCCGTCCAATTGGCCCTACTCCTCCCACCTCAGCTAGCCCGCCGAGCGCATCGCAGGCCACCTCAACCGAGGCTGGACCGACGCGCTCAAAGCCGACTTATACGCCCCGCGCAGAAAGCGCCGTTCTGAGTAGGAGATCCCTGATGAATTCGATCGTCGCCCTTCCCATCGTCGCTGCAACGCCCACCACGGCGCCGGAGATGCTATCCGTTGCCGATCCGATCTTCGCCGCCCTGGACGCTGGCGGCGCGTCGAAATCGAGCTCGACGAGTTGTGCGAGGTCTATCCTAAGCAGGGAACAGCTTCGGAGATGGACGATCTGATGGACCGGCACGGCGCGGCCTTTCGTGTCGTCATGCGCACCCGGCCAACGACTCCGGCGGGGCTGGCCGCGCTTACGAGCTGGGTGCTCGAGGAGGCCAACGATATGCTCGTCAACGAGAGCCACTGGTTCAGCCATGATCTCTGCGCGCTCGCGGCGACCCTCGACGACGCCGTGCGCGGCATTTCAAAGCTCGAGCCATGGTCGCTGCCTTATCGCAAGGCAGCAAACCACGGACTTGACGATGCGAGTTCTTTGGAGGATCGCAACGCGGTCGTCGAGGCCGAGGTCGGTCAAGATCCAGACGAATACACGGATGAGGCAGCCAGCGCCTTCTGGCAGGCCGCCGACGATCTTTTCGACATTAAACCGACGACGCTCGCCCGCGTGGTGGCGTTTCTTCGATTTGCTGACGACCTGGGTGACAGCAACAAGACCTTATTGAAGGCAATGCGGTGAAGCTCGTTAGGACACTGCTCATGCAAACCTGAATCTGGCCAAAGCGGGCCGGCGTTCCGTTCAGGTTGGCTAGTTTTAGTGGACGAAATGACAGCACTACAGACGCGAGGCGAGGCCCCGTGTCATCTTCCGGGAGATCGATATCGGTTTGAATGAAAGGATGGAGAGACAAGCTGTCGCACTCAACCTAAATAGGCAACCTATTTATTGACGATTGCATGCAACCCGTGGTGGGATAAGTGAGGGTGGATAGAAAATGGAGATGTATCCTCAATCATATTGGAGGCGAGAATGGCACTTATATACGACGTGCAGAGCGCCATCATAAGAGTGCTCCGAAGCAATCCGCCACAGATTATTGTTTGGGCCACCGGGAGGACGGCGTCTACCGGATGGGCAAATCCTCAGCTTGAACCGTACGTCTACATTGACGCTCCGCCGGACGGGATCCAAGACTTCGAGTTCACCGCCGACCCGCCCAATTTCTCTCTCCCTGTATTGACGCCAATCAGCGCTGATGCCGCGGTCACCCGAGACCCTGCCAACTATTGGGGAAAGGAAAAACCACTCGTCGGCGTGCGAATACGCTCTCGCACAAATTCCATTGAACAGAAGCTCGAAGCAGGCTCGGAACAATTCCTTCCGATGGGCGAAGGCTTGCCTCTACCCTGGCCCATCCCATGGAGGCGGCTGGAAAAGATGGGACCTTATACCGGCGGCGGTGGCTGAAACATACTCGCCTTATCCACTGGGACAATCTTCTTTGCCGGGAGGTAGATCAGAATCATACTAGTTTGCGCGGGGCCGGCCGGCCAGCCGTCGCTGATGTCTCACCGCCAGCAGCTTGCCCCGCGCGATCCTCTCAGCGGCGTGCGTGAACCATGGAAGATCGAGCGCGTGAAATAGTCGGCGTCGCTGAGATGCTCGATGATCTGATCGCTACTGGCTGCTCGGCCCATGAAGCTTCTCGTCGGCTTGCCGGAGCGATCGAGTCCGGCAAAATTATCCTGAAGGATAAGCGCGGAAACGGTTTGACCGATATTACACCTACATTGCGGATCTTGTACGATCTTTTCCCAATGGCAGACCTAACGCCCTCATCGTTCAAAGGCTTGCGGACGATGCGATGGCGGATTGCGACCGCAGTTTGAGATCGCTTGCGGGAATCGTTCATTGGATGAGCGCTCGCCGGAGGCGACGAAAGAGAACAGGCGGCTCACGAAGATTACACTGGTCGAGTTCGTCTGCACCTATATCGCCACCGCGCAGAATCCGACACTCGACGGGCTTCGCGCCCATCCAAAGCAGCAAGGCTTCGTTGGCGGCCGCGAACTGTATGGGCCAGAATACAAACGGCAGATGAAAGATCGGTTGGGAGAAGCAATCGGCCCCGGCCGCCGAACCAAAATCCGCGGAAATTAAATCCGCCGCGGATTGCGGATTTCGACATTGCGAGAAAATCACGACAGTTTCCTTGACACCTTCAAATTATCAAAGGATGTCAGGAAATGTCGAAGCGACGCCTAATCGACATCAAGACCATGGCGGAGAAGTACGGCTGCTCCGTTCATGAGATCGCCGGCGCCATCGCTTGGGATTGATCCCTGGGGGCATCCGGCCGGGCGGCCGGCGTCTCTATTGGGATGAAGCGGTTGCCGACGCGGACATTGACGCGAAGCAGCAGCAGCACGGGGTGGCCGCATGAGAAACCCCGCCTCGAGCAGGAGGCGGGGCCATGGCGCAAACTTCGGTGATCTCGACAATTCCGAGACTGGCGCATTTTCGAGAGCTTCTCGCCGCTGGCCTCAACGGCTTCCCGAACAGCGCCGCTGAAGTCCTCTCGGCTGCCGAGCACATTTTTAGACTCGTCGCCGAATGCTTCGTCGCTTCAACTGGTCGGATATCCAGCCCACCATGCGGCGCGGCCAGTCCGAATAGAGACCGGCACGCTCATTCGACCTTTTCCGAGAAGCGGCGTCCGGCATCTTGAAATCTCACCCAAGATTGCGTTTGGGAATAGCGGCGGCCCGGTGCTCAATGCCAGGGGCGAAGTGATCGGTGTGGCCTTACTCGGTTTGAACGGCAAAGTCGCCCCAAAGAGTGCAGAGTTTCTGGCAGTAGCGTCGAGCGAATTAGCAAAGCTCTGATAGGTCGTGAATGCGGGCTGTGGACGCTAAACACGGCTCCGTAGGATATATCTGATAACGACCGCACTACACCGCGCCGAGCTGTTCTCACCGAGCTTTCGGGAGCATCAATGCCCGGAGACGAAATCCGCCTGCCTCTACCCGCCTTCGTCGGGCGCCAGCGGGCTATCTGAATAGGATTGGCAGTTATAGCCTCGCCGTATCCTGTGGGAGTCTCTACGGTACTTTGCCCGGCGGGTTGCCGAAGACCAACGTATCGCCATAACGAGCTTGCGCTCCATATCTCGTGACCTCGTCATCGGTGATTAGTTCATCTCGGATTTTCCAGGCATACCTAAATTCTTCATCCTGCGGGCCAACGATACTGTCGGCCTGACCGTGGTTTAGGGTCATGTTTTCTATGCCTGTGTGCCTGAATGTAATTTTTACGACAGCGTGATCGTTGTTCACGCATTCTGAACGGCTGTTCGGCAAGAGAGGTCTCCTTTATAGAACGCGCCAATTCCCCGCTTCCTCTACCAAGCGAAGGCCCGGAATCAAACAATTCACCGTCTCTCTTATTTTTTGCTTTAGCAACTTCCAGAACACGGCCTTGAAGGCGGCCACCGCTGCGTCGAAATTTTCGGTAACTACCCCGGTTACCGCAGCATCGACCGCCGCTTCCTTTAAACAATCAAGGAAGATGGATTTGAGTCGTTCATCTGCGTTGAGATAGGTGATTGTCACATACAGCACCAACTCGACATCCCGGATTAGTGTTACCGGTCTCCAAAAATGAAACTTCCATTTTCCCCAGTTTACCAGCGCCCATCTCCACTCCACCTTTGTGTCTGGCCATCTGTTCAGAGAGGCTATCTTGATCTTTTCATATCTCTCCGCGTGGCATTCATTCTGCCTCGCCTCCTCTTTTGCAGCCTCTTCAACTTTCCTTTCTATTTCACCCGGACCGGTGCCTGCCGGTACTTCAATTACGCCGCCCGGTCTTGTCGGCTGGTAAGTTGGGATGAACTCATCCCGGATCGGTCGCAGCTCAAAACCCTTTTCTCTAAAACCAGCAAAATAATTGCGCAGCGCATCCTCTTTCTGACGATCCATGTCCCACGCTTTGAGCGTTAGCGTCGGAGCAAAGTATAACGCAAATTCGTCGGGGCTAGCGCCCAACTGTTGAGCCTTTGCTGTTGCATATGCCTCGATGTCACCGTCGCGTGCACTATTGTAGTCTCGGAACAACTGTACGATAGCGGCCTCGTGTGCTGCACCTCGAACGGCTAAGTTTGTGTCCGCGTGAACTCCGAAGGATTGGATGACACGCATCGTGAGCGAGATGGTCTGAATAATTTGCCCGTTCGCGATAACTTCATAATACCGTCGAACCGCCGTTATTAGGGTGGTGTCCTCAGGAAAATCGCCGGGTTCAGGCCGTTGGCTAGCAACATGCATTCCCAGGTCGGTGATCTGTCTGACAATAGAGGCTTCAAATCGCTTGCTATCGCCTACTTGCCTGCGTTCCCGGCCGAAATAATCCAGCACTTCCTGATCACTCAGGTCTAATACCTGGTTATCCATTACAGCCATAGGTCACTCCATCGGCTCTACCGTGATGCCTCCAGCGGTACGTTTAGGCGCGCGCCACAGCCGTTGCGGATAGAACGGTCGGCCCATGCCGATGCGAGGTTATGAGCACCTCATGAAATTGCAAGCAGAAAGCGAGACGTGCCTCAGAATCCAGAATGCAACTCCACCGCGCGCCCGGGACGCTCTCGTATCGACAAGAAACTTAGTGCAATCCGCCCCTCCTTAGCCGCTTGTTACCTAACCAGGTCGATTGCCGGGAACACTCTTTGACGTCTCAGTGAACGCACCGCCTACGTCTCCCAGCTCCTGGTCGAACTGTATCTCCAGATGTCCACTTTGCGCCTTGCGAACGGTGACCAGATGACGATGGCCCTCGTTGAGAACGGACGCAAGTTTTTCCTGCATTTGTTCCGCCCTTAGGGCGCTGCCCCATATGTGCCGGGTGACGACCAACTCCATAAGCCGAGCTTGTCGTTCCGATCACCGCCCGCTCGACTTGCCATGCGCACTCACCCAACCACTCAAATACACCTAATAGACTGTAAGACTGGTCAACTGCGGGACTACCCGGCAATGCCCCTACGACCATCAGAACGAAAGACCCATCTGGCTTTCTGTACATGCGATCTTCGAGATCGAACGGCTCCAGCGTGACCGGATGCCAATCGTCATAACGTCGTGTAGCGGTCAGTTGCATTTCCCCAGGCCCCTAACGTTGATGCGCCTCGTGTGTTGCAGGGGTGACGATTGCCGTGAAAGGATTATTTCGAGGGCCATTGTCGTTTGGTGTTAGGTGTAGGTTACGAATCTAACAGACCTATGCGTCATACCTAACCAGACCGGCACATGCTACTCGCTTCGGATAGCGCTTCAACAGCTCTTGCGAACGTTTGCGCCCAAGCATCGTTCTAGGAACGTCGGCCCGCAATATGTCACGACCGCTTGCACCGCTCGCGCGGAACGTACTGGCGGCGCGATGCGACGTAAGCCAAGCCTGGCAAGATCATGTTCGGCAACGAGTCGAGCAGCACCAGGGTATCAATCGAGTTCCTACAATCGCGCAGCCGGGTGAGTGCCGGGACCAGGATGTCTAGTGACGGCTCATAGGTCGCGCCTTGCCTCGGGGCGTATAGAATGCGCTCCACTAGAACTCCTCCGCCGCGATGCCAAGCTGAACCACTTTGGCGTCGATCCGCGAAACGCCATCAGGCTTCACGTCTGTAATCTCAAATAGAGCACGATTGCAGAGGCGCATGATGCGATAACCCTGCACAAGCTGGAACGGCAACACGCCATAGCCAAACGAGAAGATCGGCTCCGACGTGCTGACAATCGGGCTGACAAAGTGGCCGGAAGCAATCCGGCCATTGTTCTCGCCCATGATTATCGATCTCGCCTTGTTCGTGAAAACCGCCGTTACCGTGACAGCTCTCGCAGGATCAGGCACCGCGGAAAGTTAGGCCGTGGCGTGCCAACGTAAAGGCGTCACCTGCACCAACTCCCCCGTGCTCTCGTCAATGGCCGCGGACACGTCCTGCATGTCCGCACGCCAGTTGTTCCTATCTGGAAACAACATCTGTCTTCCTTACTGCCCTGATGTCCCCGTGTCGGCGCTAGGCTTGGTGCCGTTATCGCCAGGGCCTTGCGTGCTCGTGCCGAGCTTCCCGTTTAGGCTCATGTTCGCAACGCTCTCTGCGCGCTGCACGAGCCGTTCAAAGTACGCGGTCGGTCGGCGAGGGCCGCGAGGCTGCGCTTGGTCGCGTGGCGCTCGGAGAAGGACGAGGGCTGGTCCGGCGGGTGTAATGTAGTCATGGCGCAAGTCTCCTCATCCCCGGCAGCGAAGTGCGCCAGTCTAAGGTATCCGCGCGCGATCTGCCGCTGTGGCCGCCCTGTAGCTTGAAGGTCTCACGGCCCGCGCAAACTTCCGCCGCTCAGCGCTGCACAGCCGGCGGCTGTTCAACGCTACCTACAAATCAACCATGGCGCGTTGATCGGTGAGTTTTAGCCTAAGCACCCGCACTACCCCTGGTACCTGGCTGAGGGGTGAAGCAGGTCAAGCAGGTCCTTCCATCTGGCCAAGCCTTCCGCTCAGGACATGTAATCTGCCGATTGATCGGATTTCGATTCCGAGGGTCGAATCTCTCCGAGCGCGCCAGTAACATCAATCACTTAACAGGTATGCTGTCCCTCCGTTCTTCGGCCGGGAAACCGCGGGGAAACTTCCTCGGTGCTGGACGCACGGGACCGTGGCAGTGGGGAGGGGGTCCCCGAAAAGTTTATTTTTGCCAGGTACGCGTGCCCCATAAGCGGGTGCCCCCTAAGTCGACCAAGCTTCGTTCTACGTGAGATAACCGGAGCAGTTCGGGGATGCCTTCGATTGTCCATTCGCCCGAGGTACAGTAGTTCCGAAACGAGGTGATTGAGGCGCCACCGTCTGGATCGGAAGTCGCCTCCCCGTTTGAGCCGACGACGGCAAGCGTAGCTGGCGGATCGTTTCTGGATTTTGGCTCCGCATGGTCGCGAGCTGTGCAATTCCGGGAAACCAGTTCTCGACCGCGCGGCGTGCGCGCTCCGACTCAAAAAAGATGCCGCTGCCGGAGTTTTCCAGCAGCGGCGCCAGTCAGGGAGGAAGCAGACGAGCCGGTCTGCTAGCGGATCCGTAGGGCGCAGATAGCTCGCCCGAAATTTTTTACCCGAGACGCTTCACGGGCCCTCTTTCACAGCGACGGAGCTCCTCAGTACCCTGCAGCAAATCGCATCCGACACTCGGGACGGGCGGACAGCCACTTAAGCAGCCAGGAGGAAACGGCCCCGACGACCATCCCTTCCCAGCCGAACCTTGCTCCTGCGCCAAAGAAAGCAGGGTGATGCTGCGATAACGATCGACGTCGTGGTCTAGACCTGGATGAAGCGGCGTGTAAGATCGGCGGAAGCATCAGTTGGGTAGGGTTGAGTAGAAACCGTGAGAGCCAATGTCTTAGGTCGCCTTGCCGCAAGCCTATCCTCGTCTCGCGGTGATCAGATGACCATCTATGCGCCGTCACTGCGGACCCTTCCACAGAACGCCATGCTGGTCATGGCCACGCTTCCCGTTATCGACTGGAACGGCTGTCTCCTGCGGGACTTGCAAGCGGGGCCTAAAGTACCCCCTTCCTGCTATGCGGCGATCGTTATGATCGACCCGTTTGCATGCTGGGAAGATCTTGGTGATTTGTTGGAAGAGGCAGGGATGACGGGAGTGACGAACTTTCCGCCTGCCTCCATGATTGAACGGACACCGGCAGGAGTGCCGCTCGATCGCGGTCAGGAGCTCGAGCTTCGCCGTATGGAGTGGTTTGCAAGCCGAGGGTTCAAAGTCCTATTTGTCGCGGCGGACGAGGCTAGGATGACAGCTGCAGAGCAACGGCTAGGTTCACAGCTGGATGGGTCCGTCCATGTGCGACCCGAGGCGCTTGCCGCGCCGATTGGATCGGATATCCGGCTCGTAAGCCTTGGCTCTCATGGCTCGTCGTCGGTACCGAAGTTCTCGCTGGAGCATGCCGCCACCGCCCAGCAGCCGCTCCGACGGGCATGAGGTCTTATTCGAGGATCCGCAATTTCTTGATCTTGTTGTAGAGGGTTTTGCGCGAAAGCCCGAGAGAGCGAGCAGTCTTGCCGCGGTGAAGCCGGTTTCTCTTTAGGCCCTCGATAATCCAGTCTCGCTCGGACAGCGAGGCCGTGGGCCGTGGACCTGAAGGTGGCTGCAACAGCGGCTTTAGCACCTCACCGGTGATGTGACTTGATGGCAAGGTCACGAGCTGGTTCACCACCTGCCGCAACTCGCGCAAATTGCCTGGCCAATCATGCCCGGCGAGCGAAAGGAATGCAGAGTTTTCGATCGTGAGCGTCTGGGCGCAGGAATCTCCTTTGGCTTCGACGGTGAAGTGTTGAACGAGTTGCGGCAGATCTTCAAGCCTGTCGGGTAGCGAAGGTAACTGGACATCCAGCCCGGTAAAAAGGTCGAGAAGCCGCGCGGACAGAACCGTTTCAAGACCAGCGCCTCGGGCCACCGTCGCGGTCGCAATGATCCGGGCGTGGGAACGCATGACAGTTACCCCGTTCAGAGGGGTAAACCCGCCCGTCTCCAGGTAGTCGGCGAGGCGCTCCTGGCCTTCGCGTGAAAGCTGGTCAACATGCAGCAGCAAGACGGCGCCGTCGCTAGACGCCTCCAGCAGTGACAATTGGCGTCGGCCACTCTCAAGCCGCTCGGCGCCGAAAAACGCGCCAAGTGTCTCCATCGCCGGACCGGGTCGGCAATGAAACAGCGTCGCCTTGGTGTGCCTGCGGTCGCTGAACGCGTGAACCAGGCTTGCTATTCTACGCTTGCCGGAGCCGACCTCTCCCCAAATGAGGACTGGGCTGGGGGTCGCCGCAACGCGTTTGGTCATCTCAAGGACGCGCTTCATTGCCGAGGACTGTGCGATAACGCCGTGCCTGAAGCCACTCAACTGCAGCTTCCTTTCGAGCAGATCCACCTTCTCGCGCAACAGGTGGATGGTCTTGAAGCCCGACGTCACCTCGAGGACCGACATCTCCAGAGGCACGCGGTCCAGCGAAGAGCCTCCGATGAACCCCTGGATTCCGGTTTCGCGGCAGATGTCCAGAAGCTCGTCCGGCTTTGTGATCGGGCCGCCCCCAAGCAAACAGACGGTGCTCTTGTTGACGGATTGAGCAACGCGCGCAACGGCATTTGTACGCGTTGCAAGTTCAGACAGGCTGATCGACGGATCGGACCCGCTTTCAACCTCGCGGTTTAGATTGAAGTTGATGCAAATGGCCTCCACGCCGGCTTCGACCATTCGGCGCGCTTCAGATTGACTGCGAGTATAGGCAATCGTCATCAGGCCGCGTTTTGCAGCCTTCACAAGGAGCTCGATCTCCCGGGAATAGCCCAGGCCGGACTGCTCGAGCAACGACCTGCGGTCATCGTCGATGTGTATGACCGAAGGGAAGTTGGTTACGCCAGCAAATCCCCATTTGATGATTCGGTCGAGCCAACGATCGAGATCAAGCTCGGGGTCGAATGTACAGGTGCCGAAGAAGACCGGCAGTTTCGTATTTGGTAGGATCTCGGTCCGTCCAAACCCCGCTACCAACTCGTTACTGTTGCGGATTGGAAGAATGGAGGCGGGCGAGGCCCCGCCCATGGCACGAAAACGGCCAGCATTGAGTGCGAGCACGAAATCGGCGCCCGCCCGCTCCGCGGCCCTGGCCGTCATGCCCGATCCGATCCCCGCACCAAGGACAAACGAACGGGAATTGCGGAAGAACTGCCTGATGCCGGCTCCCTTCACCTCAGTGGCCCGCGTGTCCGTCCCGAGCCGGCGTCATCGCACGGCTCGACAAGACTAGCTCCAACTCGCAGGCGCTTGCAACCGCCGAACCGCCTTTCCATTGCTCATGAACAAGTGGCAGTCGGCTGGAGCGGCTGTGAGAGTGAGCTTTCCGGCGCCTTTGCGCGAGCCGGATATTGGAGCCCTGGCCACGACGGTTTCGTCTCCAGCAAAACCGTAGATGTACGTGACGCTACCGAGATGCTCTACGAAATCCACCTCCAGTCTAATGGAGATCTCCTGCTGCACGGGCGAGGAGAAGTCATCCGGGCGGATTCCAACAGTGACCGGCTTGCCAACCAGCATTTTGTCGGGCTGGACCGGAACGGAGATCGTAGAACCGGCCTCCAGTCGGACGTCCAGGCCATCTTCGTGAGCTGCCTCGACCTTGCCGCCCAGGAAGTTCATCTTCGGCGAGCCGATGAATCCTGCCACAAAATGCGAGGCCGGATGGTGATATAGATCGTGCGGGCTGCCGACCTGTTCGATGTTGCCGTCCTTGAGGACGACGATCTTATCGGCCATGGTCATCGCCTCCACCTGATCATGCGTCACATAGATCATGGTATTTCCGAGCTGCTTGTGGAGCTTGGCGATCTGGACCCGCATTTGCACGCGCAACTCGGTGTCCAGGTTGGACAGGGGCTCATCGAACAGGAACACTTTTGGTTCTCGCATGATGGCGCGCCCGATTGCGACGCGCTGGCGTTGCCCACCTGAAAGTTGTCGAGGCTTGCGATCCAATAGATGGTCGATCTGCAATAGCGACGCTGTTGTGGCTATCTTGGAGGCGATCTCGGCTTTCGAGGCTTTGGCCATGCGCAGCGGAAAGGCCAGGTTCTCACTCACCGTCATATGCGGATAGAGAGCGTAGCTCTGAAAGACCATGCCGAGGTTGCGATCAGCCGCATCGATGTCGTTGACGAGCTCATTGTCAATGAGGAGCCGCCCACCGCTGATGGGCTCGAGCCCGCCGATCATCCGTAGTAGCGTGGATTTGCCTGACCCGGACGGACCAACGAAGACGACAAACTCGCCGTGATCGATGGTCAGGTCGATATGACGCAGGATCTCGATAGTCCCATATGCCTTCTTCAGGCCCTCCAGACGAACATTTGCCATTATGCCCTCCTCTGTCGCGCCTGAGCCGCGCGAGCAGCACTTACCTCAATTTCGCGCAAGCTCGATACCGTGAAGTCGGGGGCCATCAAGGACGGACCCTGAGGCGTCGGCACGCCGGTTGTAACAAGCACTGTGGAAAGACCCGCCCTCTTTCCGGCTTGAATATCCGTAGAAACTTGGTCTCCGATCATAATGGTTGAACCTCGGTTCGTACCAAGGCGTGAGAGCGCTGTCTCGATCATCGGCACTTGCGGCTTTCCAACGATCAAAGGCTGCACTTGCGTAGCGGCTGCCACAGCTGCAATCGTCGCACCAGCCCCAGGTTCAAACCCACTGGCCGTCGGCAGCAGAAGATCGGGATTGGTCCCGATGAAGACAGCTCCACCGAGGATCGCCTCAACGGCAATTCGCATCTTTTCGTGCGTGATATCCCGGTCCAGCCCCATCACGACGGCTTCCGGCGTTCGGTCAGTGACCTCCAGCCCAATATCGCGCATGGCCGTGACAAGCGAGGGAGCGCCGATGACATAGATTCGCGTCAAGTGCGGATAATTCGCTCGGATGAGTCCTGCCGCGGTGATGCCGCTTGTAACCACCTCTGACGGTGCGATCGAAAGACCAAATCCATTCAGCTTGCGGACGACGTCCACCGGGGTATGCGTGGAATTGTTCGTCACAAAACAGAACGGCACGCCGGCTTCCTGCCATCGCGTAAATGCTTCTATTGCATCCGCGATTGCGGTGCTGCCACGATAGACGACGCCATCCAGGTCCGAGATGATCCCTTCTATCGGCGGCCAGTTCACGTTCGAGCCGGTGCTAACCATTCATCAGCATCCCGCCATTCACATGGACGATCTGCCCGGTCATGTAGGATGCTGCGGGGCTGGCCAAGAACACCGCGAGGCCTGCGATATCCTCCGGCAATCCGACCCTGCCCAGCGGAATTCGGCCGCTGTGGCGCGCTTCGGTCTCCTCCCGCGGACGCGCGTGCATGGGTGTATCGATAATCCCGGGTGCAATTGCGTTGACGTTGATCTTGAGCGGAGCACATTCATAAGCGAGCAGCTTTGTCACGTCGTGCACGATGGCCTTTGACAAGCAATAGTCGGCGCCGCCAGCCTGGTAATTGAAAACCGCGCCTTGAGATGACAAGGAGGACCCGACATTAACGATGCGCCCCCCCTTGCTCTTCATGAAGCGCTCGATCGTGAGCTTGGCACACCGAACCACAGCGACGGAGTTGATCTGTATGGTTTTTTCTATTCTGTCGGCATTGCCGGTTAGAAGCGCCTGAGCCGATTTTATTCCGGCGTTGTTGATCAGGACATCGAGCCTGCCGAAGCGCTTGGCGATCTCATCAAGCACTCTGCCGACATCATCTTCTCGTGACACATCCATGCTCATAGGCAGGATGCCATTGCCGTGCGGCAAACGCGTCAGAATGTCCCGGAGGCTTTCCACATTAACGTCGGTTGCCAGGACGTTCGCACCGCCTTGACGGAAAGCATTGGCAATGGCTGAGCCAATGCCCCCACCTGCACCAGTCACGAGCACGGTCCTGTCTGCAACTGAGAACTGTTCGGTCATTCCAACTCCAAGATCGTTTGAGAATTCAGAAATTCGTCGACGGCCACACAGCTGGGCATCGAGCTTTGGGCGCCACGTCGCGTCACACACAAGGCGGCAACCGCGAGCGCCTTTTTGACCGCATCTCGTATCGGCAACCGGTGGGCAAGAGAGGCTGCGAAGGCTCCATTAAAGGCATCGCCCGCCGCGGTCGTATCAACGACCTTCACAGGAAATGCCCGGAGCGCAAAAGACGCGCTGGCATCAGCGTAGTAGGCCCCCTGCGCACCAAGCGTGATCAGGGCAGCTCTTGGCCCCAGATCGAGAAGCTTTCCGGCCGCATGAGCGGCGCTGTCGAAGTCGTGCACCTCGACACCGGTGAGCTCGAACGCTTCCGTCTGGTTTGGAGTGACGAAATCAACACTCCTCCACGCCGCCGCGGACAGGCCCGCCCTCACGGGGGCCGGATTGAAAACGAGATCGAAGCCCTTGACGCTCTTCATTGCAAAGAGTTGATTGAGCGCGGGGACCGGCATGCCCATCTCGGCAACAACGATTGCGTCCCGCTCAATGAATTCGGCCGCCTTTTCGACCATGCTTGGTGTGACATTTGCATTGGCGCCCGGGTCTATGACGATCATGTTGGAGCCGTCGTCACCGACAAGGACGAGAGCAGAACCCGATAACTCCCCTGGGCACACCGCTATGGCATCGAGACGGACACCTGCCTCACGCAGCGCTTGCAGCAAGGATCGACCGGCGTCGTCATCGCCAAGTCGGGTGTAGAACCTCGGCCGAAGGCCCAATCGAGCGGCGGCGACCGCCTGATTGGCGCCCTTGCCTCCCGCATTCCGTTTCAAGCTTCCCATCAGGCTTTCACCCGGCGTTGGAAGCCGCTCGACGTTGAAGCAGAGGTCGAGATTGGTCGTTCCGAAGAACATCAATGGTCTGGGGCTCATTTCACGGCCCCAAAGGTAAGACCACGTTCGAGATGACGCTGGCCAAGGATGATCAGGACGACCGGCACAATCATGGTCACCACCAGACCCGCAGCCATCACCGGATAGAACTGAACGCCCGGATTGAGCAGCTTGAGCAGGGCGACGGTGACTGGTGCTTTCGTCGAACTGAGGATCAGGCCGAGCGCGAAGTTGTGCCACGCGAGCAGGAAGATAAGCAAAGAAGCGCCTATCAAGCCGGGCTTTAGAAGCGGAAGAACGATGTGCCAGACAACCCGGAATGGCTTTGCGCCATCCATGGCGGCCGCCTCCTCAATGTCCTTTGGGATGTCCTCGATATATGAACGGCTCAGCCAAATGATCATTGGCAGCGTGACGACTTGATAGACCCAGATCATACCGAAATAGGTGTCATAAAGGCCGACTGTCTGGAACACGCTGAACAGCGGTATGACGACGAGGAGAGCCGGCGCGAAGCGGAAGCCCAGAATGAAGAATGCGATGTCCTCCTTCATAGGGATATCACGCCTCGCCAGGACGTAGCCTGCCGGTACCCCCGCGATGAGCGATACGAGCACCGCACCAAGCGAGATCACGACGCTATTGGTGACCGGGGTCAGGAAATCAACCTTGATGGTGCCGTAGCTTGTTGCCCCGGCGTGGGCGGCATCGAACAAAACGCGGAAGTTTTCAAATGTTGGAGTGAAGATAAAGCGCGGCGGCCAGATCATCACCTCGGCCTGCTGCTTCAGCGACATCATCACGATCCAGACCAACGGAAATGTCAGGATCAGCGTGCAGGCAACAACCAGCAGATTAAGGAACAAGCTTGCAGGCGTTGAGCGATTGAAACGCATGTCAGCCTCCTCTAGCTTACGCGCTGCCGGACCAACCGCCACAATTTAACCATGGCCAAGGTCCCGAGAAGCGCGATCATCCAATTGACAACCATGAGCGCGGCACCACGCCCGAAGGCGAGATTTTGAAAGGCCGTGATGTAGGCGCGGACGGAGAGCACGGAAGTACTGTCACCCGGGCCGCCCTGGGTTGTTCCGAAGATGATGTCAAACTGGTTGAGCGATTCGATCAGCCGAAACACTGCGGCGATCAGGATGTAGGGCGCGATGAGCGGAAGCTCGATATAGAGGAACGTTGCCCAACCCCGCGCGCCATTGACCCGCGCGGCCTCTCTGATCTCGTCATTGATTCCCTGCAAGCCGGCGAAGATGATTAGCGCAAAAAATGGTGTGTAAGTCCATATGTCGATGAGAACCAGCGAGAACATCGCCGTACTGGCGTCCGAAATCCATGCGAACCGGCCGATCCCGACAAGCGAAAGCAAATAATTCAGGATCCCATTCTGCGGGTCCATCATTGTGGTCCACATCAAGGCGACGCTCATTGGCGGCAGAACCAGGGGAAGGAGAATGACGGGCCGCATCAGCCGGGCAAGGTACACCCCACTTGCGAACAATTTGGCGAGCGCAAGCCCAAAGAACGCTTCAGCGAGCACGGCGGAGCAAGCATACGCCATAGTCGCCCGCACGCTATTCCAAAAATCTTGGGTCTTGATTGCCACCTCATAGTTGGTGAATCCAATGAAGCGAACCACGGGACGGCCAAACTTGAGATCGGTCAGTGATTGAAAGACCCCATAGAAAAACAGAAACAGAAATCCAAGCAGGATGATGATTGCGGGGGCAATCGCAGCAAGGCTCCACCAGTCAAGAGCATTCCGCTCGGCCTTTTGCACCTGCTCGTTTTTGGACGAGGCCAGCTGGTCTGCCGATGATTGTAGCGTCACGATTGCGTCGATGCCTTGAAGGTCCATCGCTCACTTCTCAAAAGATACTCGGGCGTGGTGGGGGCGGCAAACGCTTCTGCTGGCCCCCGACCGCCTTACATGGAGGAGCGGATCTCGGAGGCGAGGTCGGTCAAAGTCGCCTTCACGTCCGCGCCGTTGACCATTTTCTGCATGGCGACTGCCCAGGCGTTCATCGCCTCGGCAAATCCTGCGCGCGGCGTAAAGGCCAATGCAGCCCTGTCCTGCACGATTTTGAAGGTATCCACGAAGTTCGTGAATTCCGGTTTGGCCGCGTAATCGAGCCAAACCTTGTCGCTCCAGGTCGAGGCGCGCGGAGAGTTGACGAGCTTCCCGGCGACGGCACCGTTGAGCTCGACCTGCTTTGACGTTGCCCACTGGATGAACAGCCAGGCTGCTCCCTTTTTCTGAGAGGCCGCATTCATGGCCAGGGACCAGATCCAGATGTTCGATTCGAAATTCTTGCCGTTCGGAGCGCGCAGAGGGGGAGCGAATGCAATCTTGCCCGAAGCGGGCTTGCCGGCGACATCGTTCCAGAACCCGAACATGTTGGAATCGATCGCCATCGCCGTCCGACCCGAATTGATGCCATCGACCACCTGATACCAGTTGTCGTTGGCAAAGGATGGAGCAGCGCACTTCTTGATCATCTCCACATAGTCCTTGTGGAAGGCGACCGACTCGGTCGAATCGAGACCAGTTTCTAATTTGCCGTCCTTGACGACGAAGTCGTGCACACCATAAGACTTGGCAATCGAGATTGCGGCCGTGTGGATGCTGCTCCAAAAGCGGACTCCCCGCACGCCCAAAGGTGTGATCGCCGGATCCGCAGATTTCAGCTTTTCGCAAGCCGCGGACATTTCCGTTGGGGTTGTCGGAAGCTTGATCCCGTGCTTGTCCAGAATGTCCTTACGGTAGAACAATTGGATGTTTTCGAACCCGTGCGGGATAGCCCACACTTGACCCCGGCCCGCTTCGATTTGGCCGCCATTGACTTGCCACGTCAGCGCGTCACGCAATGCGGGGAAGAAGTCCTTGTAGTCATAGCTTGCCGAGGTGAGCTTGGGGTCGTTCAAATAGCGGTCGAGCGGCTCGAGCAGTTGACCGGGCGCGAGATCCCAAGCCGGCTGAATCCCCGTGCCGACGACGTCCCACGAGGGTGATTTTGTGCTCAGCTGGATGGTAAGCTTATTCCAGTAGGCGTCGTCCGGATAAAGCTCGGGCGTCACCTTGATGCCTGTCAACTTCTCGAACTCGGGCAGCTGTGCTGCAACGGCGTCAGCATATGGATGGATGTCGTAAGCCCACACGATCGAAGAGCCCTCGAACTGGCGCCAGTTGATATCCTGCGCTTTGGCCTGGACGAAAGATGCGGCCGCACCGGCCAAAAGCGTTGAGCAAATCAGAGCGGTTTTGACAAAATGAGCCGAATGGCCGCGCAAAGCGGCTAGCGTCCTTGGCATTAGTCCCTCCTCTGGGCTCTTTGGCCCGCAAATTCACGTGCCCTCCTCTTCCAGGGCCGCGCGTGTCGGGAACGCTAACCGTCATTTTCCGCCCATATGCACCCATTCAGATCGAAGTTGGGTAACATTGGGTAAGTCAAGAAAGCAGCATCACAGAAGCGCCGGAGTGGGAGATGATCAATGCAGGCGCATGTTCAGGCCGCGCGAAGCCCCGCGCAAAGAAGGATCGATCCTGGCCAACTGCTAGCGCTTTTGCATCAGTAGCTGGTTCAAACGCTCTGTTGATCCCGCCGCTCGTCCCAGACGCGGCGATCTTGTTCTTGAGTGGCTGCCAAGATAGACGATAACTCGCTGCAGAATAACGATACATTGTCGCAACCTTTCGCGATCGTCCATCGCACCGCCGATCTGGTCTCTCGACTGCCGTGCGCCGCGTGCGGCACAGTTCGGCAAGTGATGCGCCGTCCGAACGTCGCTCCGCAAGAAAGCCAAGTCGCTTGAAGAGGACGCCGTGGCCGAGCCGCTCACCATGTTCAATGAGCATTTTATCATTACGATCGGTTCGCTTGAGATAGGTACTCACGCGGATCCGACGCCTGCTGAATGCCGCCGCCCAATGCGGCATGTCGATGAGCGGTCCGAAGACCCTTTATGCCTTCGAATCAAAGGAGACTTTTCGCGATCCTATCCAGCGAGTGTTGTGGTCGTCCGATTTGAACAGATGGCGGTAGCGGTCCTTGACCTAAAGACTGCTACGGCCGGCAAAGGCCTGTTCAGGTCGGCCTCCATCCAGCAGGACACCGCGAAATGCCGCAAGGTGTGCCACTTGAAGCGCAGTCTTGCGCGTTTTTCGAGCGAAGTGTGGCGATCGGGCAGGCCCACGGCTCACCGAATTCTCTGAGTGCGTCAGCTTGTAGACAGCTGGTCCTAATAGAGCGAGAGCGACACACTCGAACCGGGGGCGGACATGGACCCATTTAACAGCATCAACCCATTCGACCGAGAGTTCGCTGCTTACAACGCCTCGGCGCCGCAAGCGCAACAGCAGCAAGCGGATTTTGAGCCGTACTTGGATGAAGTGCCGCAAGCTGGTACCTCTGCGGTCGCAGAGCATCCGGTTTCTGCTGATCCCTACTATCCTCATCTGTCGGAAGAAGGCCTTAGACTCGCCGAGATCTTGGGACGTAAGCACCAGAGGGCCGACCATTCTCATTTCCAACACGCAGTCACCGGACGCGAGGACGCCGCTGCCCTGGTGGGTGAGGACTGCACCGGCCAGTTGAGGCCTGCGAAGAGGCAGAGGACATTGAGCCAGACGGGAGGCGATGCTTTTGAGCGCCAGCTCAGCGAGACCGGCAATTCGGTCCCGCGCGAGCTGACGGAAAATGCCGGCACACCGTTTCAGCCGAGCGGCCAGTTTGTCCTTCCTGCGGAAGGCTACGATGAAGATCTGCTGTGGGCGATGATGGAAAACGCCAATCCATCGTCCTCTCTCGCCCCACCCGAGCGTCATGATCAGGCCGTGGATTTAGGAGCCACCGTTCGTTCCGTCAACTCGCGGCACGGCGACCAACGTACGTCAGCTCCGCTCGAGGGTAGCAGCGTCCTGCCGAGCCAGGACACCCCACCCGCTCCTTTCATAGTTCATAACGACCGCTTCACGGCGCTGTTCGTGCCCGCGGCGGCGATGAGGAGCAGCTCTCCACTCAATCTGTCAGGCGCACCCATTCATTTCGGATCTTCATCGGAAAGCGTTTCGCAGCCGAGCGCACAGCCGGCGAATCAGCCCTCGCCAGCACTGCTTGCACAGACGATGGAGCGAGCCGCTCCGGCGTCCGCCAGAGCTGAGACGAGGCCGCCCGCGGCCCGCGAGATATACGCCGCATCATTCGCCGTTCCTGAGAGCTTTTCGCACGGGACCCAACCCGCCCCAATCACGATGATCTCAAAGCTCGGCCACTGGGGCCTCTTGCCGGACGCAGCGCAGCCGATGAAGCAATACGACATTCGCGGCGAGCGTTACACCGCCCTCTTAGGGTCGGGAGGACCCAATGACGTTCGGCTCATCCATCATCCATGAATGTAGACGCCAGGGACAGCCGCTACGTGAGGAGTCAACACCGATAGCTCAGATGGACTATAATCAGCGATCTTGCAAGGCTTAGCCAGGTTCGGGGCATTGCAGATAAGCGGTGTGGCACCGATGCACCTGCAATTAGCGGCTCCTCGTCGAGCGGAACAGCTCTCTCCCTTTGTTTTTGTTCAGAGCGTGATCAAGTTGGCGAGCTAGTTTCACCGAGGCAATTGTGCAGCAAGATCGCTGGTCTACCGCCGACCTCCCAACGAGCGCTCTTTGCTGCAATACCTGCCCATCTCTCCAATTTTGTGCTGGGCGCCCCGAGGCCCAGGAACCAGTGGGCATTGACGCCTTCGGCCTGAAAGCGGCTTTTCAAAGCCTCGATGAAGGACTTGTCGGCGGCGCCGACGGCGAGAAATTCCAGCGTGCCGCCGCGCCAAAAGGTCCACAGGTCACGGTCGCGCGGCATGAACTCGCGGCCTCGATCAACGTGGATCTTTGTTCGTCCCACTGATTTGCAGCCCCTCCAGCGCCAGCACCATGGCGGTGCCGCGGATGGCGATCCGCACTAGGCTGCCGAAACGAACGCTGAGGAACTCCAAATTGTGATAGAGGCGCTATAAACGCCCCTACCAATTCGTGCAGGAGATTTCGCACCTGACGTCAGCTAGCTTGCTGGGTGTTAGTGATTTGGGAAGTTTCTTCAATGTTGATCGTTGAAACTATTTTGAAGCCAGACCAGTTTGGCGGCATCGGTCTTTTCTCCGCCACTCGTTTGCCTAAAGGTGCGTTAGTTTGGATTCACAACCCGATCGTAGACATTGCGGTGACGCCCGAACAATACGAGACTGTAGCTCCAACATTTCAAGCTTTGCTTGATAAGCATGCCTATCCGAGAGACCACAAGGTTAGTGACGGTGTGGTAGAGTATAATGCTGACAACGCTCGCTTCATGAATCACAGCAGTCATCCAAACACATATCAAGACGATCATTGCAGAATTTTCACAGCCCGTGACGTACAACCTGGTGAAGAACTGACTTGCGATTACTTGTCTTTCGATCCCGAGTGCGACTTATCATGGAATAAGGAGATATTGCCGACCTCTAGCTCCTGCTTTCTAAGCCTGGAGCCGGCTCCGACAGGTTGATCCTGCGCCGTACGCGTTGTTCTAGTGATTCAGTGAGCAGCTCTCGACAACCTGAAAATTTTCGCCGTCCAACCGCGTGGCGGAGCAGTGTCGCTTTTGTAGCGGACTCGCGACGTTCAGAGTGTTACACGCTGTAATCGCGTGCAAAAGCAGTTCATGAAGCCGTAATTCTGCATATAAAAGTTCATTTTTGAGTGATTTCACAGGGGCGAGTGTGTGAAGGTGCTTTGCACTCAGGCAGCTTCGGCACCGGACGTGCCTGCAAAGAAGGTTGGCAGGGAAGCGAGTTGGTGGGAATGCTCATTGACCCGAGATTCGACGCTTCGAAGTAGACGCATATCTAGTCCACCGCCAACTGCGCTCTCTCGCCCGGAATAGTTTTATGATGGAGGCTCCCTGAAATCTGATGCCGTCCAAGCTGCCAGGAATGAAAAGACGGCTCGGGAAGAGCTCTGCCGCCAGTCAGGATGTGCTCAGACGATTCACGTGGGAGATCAGAGCCATTAATGTGTGTCTGGACGACCTTCGCTCTTTCCAGGCGCATGCGCTGGGCCTTGCTTCACCACAAATGATGATCTTGATGGCGTTGATCGACTTGGAACAGGGCGACGGAGTTCCGGTCAACGTGGTTGCAAAGTTGATGAAGGTTGAGTCGGCTTTCATTACGAGGCATTCGAAACAGCTTGAGGATAAGCGATTTGTGCGGCGTAAGCGCTGCGCGAACGATGCACGAATCGTCAACCTGTCGCTAACCGACAGCGCTCGCAGACAACTTGCGAGCATTGCGGCACAGCAGGAAGAACTCGAGGAGTTCGTTTCTGGATATCTCGATATTACCGACTTTGCAAAGCTGGCTAGTTGCCTTAGCGGAGTCAGGCAACGGCTGGAAAAGGCCCGCCTGCACGCCGCGTTAAAGATGCAAGAACCTTCAAGAGAGCAGCAGCTACGGGACGCCTAGCGGTCAACACTTGAGCCCACGAACCTACTCGCCGCGGCGATCCCAACGAGCACAACCCAAATCCTGGATCGGGAGCTTGGATTTACTATGCCGCTCTGCAACACAGCTCGAGCCGGAGCCGAGTCATCAAATTCTGTGCTCCAAGCTATGGCTGTGCGCATACTAAAGGAGCGATGCGCCGACAGAAGCTCCAACGCAGCGATTTACGTCGAATCTAGCAATCGTTTCTGAATCTTGTTCCGCGAGACGATGATAAGCGATAACTCTGCGACACTTGGCCGATCCTTTGCTCCGAGGCGCGGTATTCTACGAGCGCCGCCCCAGGGCGCTATGGGCTATCCCTCGACAGCTCGTCGCGTCCTTCTCGGTTGCGCAGTTTGGACTAATCGTAAGAATGATTTCACCGTCTAATGTGAGGACAACTGATTGAGATGCGTTCATTTTGCACGAGGCAGCACCCTACACTTTGCTTGATACTTCTCTTCTGTTAGGAACGCATCATTTTTCAGCCAACCACGACGTGCCATCGAATTGCGCCTAGCACCATCGTCGATGTCTTACAGCAGAGAAGCAGGGTTTCCTGGACAATTGCACCAGCGGGCAGTCGGCTGGTTGAGAGCCATGGCGCTACATGATCAAGGGCGCCTGAGCGGAGGCGCATCCTGTATTCTCGCGTTTTCATAGCAATTGTCACATGACTCCTATTGAATCAATCAAACATTGGTACGTGTCCCTGGACGACGAACTTCAATCAGATATCGCGTATATGTTCGTATCTCTCACGCTCGGAGACTGCCAGTTTTCGCCTGCGGCAGCAGTTCGAAGACTGCTGCAATGGTTCGACCTGCGCAGCGCTGGCACGGAATATGAGGATGCGCTAGCCGCGGTCGTGTTTCGCGCCTCGTTCGAATACATGTTTGCCGACCGCTTCACAGCCACTGGATGGACCTTTCCCGAACAATTGTTCAAAGACATGATCCGCGAGGCTGCCGAAGGGAAAGAGGCAAGCAAGTTCGCAACGAGGGCATTTCGGTTGCTGCGTAACCTTCCGGACCGAAAAACGAAATGGAGAGAGGCAGGTGAGAATTGGAATGCCTTGGTCGACTCGGTACTCAACGATGATGCGTTGAAGCAATGGACCCACGAGCAAATCCTGGCGAGCGACTTCGGGCCGACGCAAGACTGAAAAATACCCGGAAGTATTCGAGAGCGTCGATTCGGAATGAAATTGCGTGAGGCCAGGCAACCCGACGATTAGAACGGCAACTTCCAAAGAGAGTAGAAAAGCCACCCGAGAGCGCCCCAAAAGAGCACGGCCGCGACAGCGAAATACAGTGATCTAACCAATAGCCGGTCTCCCTTAGGGATATTTGGCGATGTAGCATCGCAACAAGCAGGATAGCGGCGATTGCAGAAACCTAGGCGCCGTATTTCTGCTCGGAATTGGCGCCTAGCGGCCGAGTGCTCCATACTCGGGCAGCCAATCAAAGCGGTGGGGGCCGCCCTGGCTCAGCGCACCGGGCGACCCGTCTCCAATCTGCTACGGCCGCCGGCCCAAATCGACAACCGCAGCCGGCCCACTAATGTTAAGAAATACAGCCTGATAATTTTCGGCTTCTCGGGGGCTGTCTTGATGAATCTCGGGTCAGCCACTGCCTCCGCGGGGCTTGGCCGGCATCCGAGAAAAGGCGAGCGCAGAAAAGGTAAGGTGAACGAATGGCAACGGGAGCCTGCCCGGGGCAAATGTTTCAAATCCGCCGCTTGGCGTACCAGCAATTCTGATTCACATTAGCGCGATTGTCTTCCTTGCTGTTCGAAAGCGTAGATCGGATTGATGCCGCAATAGGCGTATGTATTGATGCAGTAGCCATGCACTGGTCATAGGTCGAGAACTGGCAAATGCCCGGATATCCCCAACTGCGTCCCTGCAAACAATAGACGTCCTGGCGTACCGGTGGCGTGTACGAATGAGCCCGCGAACCAGCCGTCGAACGCGATCCTGAGCCGACGAGGATGGGGAGTGAGAGCACTCCGATAAGGAGAAGGTAGCGCATGAGACCTCTTGCCTCCGTGAAGTTCACCAGAAGATACAGGATCTGAATTGTACCCCTTGATTTTAGTCAATGGCAGATTACCGGCGTCACTGCGCGGGCTAGCGCCGGAAAGAGGATTCAGCGTGACTGGTGCCCGCGGGCGCGACCGAAGTTGAGCGGGACCGTGGATACACAAAGGCGCAAGCAGTCGGCCCCACGGTACGGCTCCCCGGTCACGGGGGTCCTCGAACGTCGGTCAAACCTTGGCGCAGCTTTCCTGCTACTTTCCCCGGCAGAAACGACCGTTACATTCGCTTAGCTCCCCGTGACGAACACCGTGCGCTGGACTGCGTCATGGACGTTCTGGAAGCCTGCCTGATGCTAAGGGGGCGCCGCTATCGAGCATTGAAAAGCGCTTCGCGACCGATTTGTTTCAGCCGATCGGGCCTCGTCTCACCTGTGCTGGCACCTCCAGATTTTTCGGGGTGACATCAACGCGAGCGCTCGTCTCGTACTGGGAGGCTCGCGCAGACCTCATCGAGGACGACCGTAATAGCGCAGTTGTAGCGGCGTTCAACATTTGGAGCTTACAGTTCCGGCGGGCGAGGCAGTGTAGGTGCGCAGCAACTCCATAGCGATCGAGCAGAATTCCCTTGACCTAGCCTGCCCTCGCCCAATCCCAAGTGAAGTCAAGGCGTAATCCTCAACCCAGGCGATCGCTATCGAGGCAACCCAGAGCAGAGCGCCGCGATGATGGAAGAAGAAGCTGCCTCCTCTACATTTTTGTACGCGTACTTGTCCTCGCATTAAACATTCTTCAACCGAGATGCACTTCTGGATGGAGATTGACAGCTTATTTCACCGGCGGCAGACGGTTGAGGGGCTGACCGTCTGCAGGGACGAATTGCTCACCGAGTAATTGACGCCCTCGGAACGCAGCGGGGCGAAGAGATTCTGCGCGGGGATCAATCCAGCTCAAGGCACTCGGCAAGACTCGCTTCATCGGTTGCACACTCCCTTTCCCTCGCCTTACGGGCTGAGCGCGGTATTTCTTTCTCATCAGAGATCACCAGGCGGAATGCGAGCGCAGCGTCCTTGCTCCCCATCGTCAGACTTTGCTAACGACGCCAAGATGTCGATTTTGGCACTCGCCGCTAGGTCCGGTTGTCTGAACCTGTTGAGGGCCTCTATGGGCAACATCATCCGCCGATTAGTTTCAGCTTGTGATGTTAAGCGCGAGCACAAGTTCGATCTTCGCGGCGTGCCATCAGTGCCGACCGCAGCGCAGGTCGCCAGTGCTAGATGTCACAGCGGCCTTGTTCGCTGGGGGGGACGTGAGGCGATTGACGTTGGGCCACGCCTTTGTCCGCGTTCCAAGCGCGTAACCTGCGGCAGGCTCGGTGGCCCAGCCGGGGTGCGCTCAATGCGATGATTCTAAATTCCGCAGCGGGATCTCTCCTGGGCAACCGTGACGGCGGCGAGCCCCAACATCGCGTCACCGTTGAATCCGAAATGGAGACGATAAAGCCACCAGATTGCGCAGCACCGGTCGAGATCGTACATGGCTGTCGCGCGCCTTATTGCTACGACCATCCGCGCAATCGGCTTCATTCCTCGTATCATCCTGAAACCTCGACGTCTCTGGACCAGCGCTCTCCATCCAAGGACTTTTGGTGATGGCTCGCTATCCGTCGCGTGCACCTGCAATAGATGGGAAGCTGATATTAATGTTCGCCATGACGCTCGTTTCCGTGTTGCGAAGCTGGTTGCACGTCTATGTGCATGCGATCTACCGTGACCATAAGGTGGAGGTACTGCTTGCAAAACGCCCAGATCTGGTAGGGCCAGTTGACAGGACTCGCATCCGATAAATTCGCTCGCGCAATCCCACTGCTACGCAAAGCGACTGCGCCATTTGCGACGGTCGGTTGCGGCTACGCGACCTTTGCTGCCACCTCCTTAAGAGTACCTCCGCGTCCGCCAAGACCATGTAGGCTCGCACCCGCAAAGACTACGCCGCTTCCGAGTGCCCCGCACGGTCACCGGTTTCGCTGCCCAATTTGCGCGAAACAAATCATGATCTTCCTGTGTCCAGACGTACGCCTTTGGTGATTCTGGTGAATGCGCATTACCGATCGGATTCGGATCCATAAAGCTCTCCGTTCTCTTATGAGAACAAAGTCCTCTTGAAGACCTCCCGCCAGGGAGTGAGCTGAAGTTCGTCACGAATTCAGACATGGGCGTCTTCGTCATCAAGAGGCCAAGTTCGAATGTTAAGGAGGCTGGCTTTCAAGAAGCTGACAAAGCTCGAACAAGTGAGACAAACCGGCAGCCTCATCTGCCACGCCTGATGCGATCACCTCCGAGGCAGTTCCCATTCCGCCTGATCTCGCAGTCGGCGCGCAGGTCTGCGTCGTGCATTCCATTCACCTGGCGGTAACACTGATTAGGAGGTCCCGGCCGATGCGGACCGCGGCCAGACCCAGTCTTGCACCGACTTTGTTCATTTCGATCTCTGCTTGCGACCAGTCGTTTTGGCTTACACCTTGAGCCTATGCTCGGGCCGCTAGGCCATAGCCGCGCCAGCGCGAGAACACACGAGAGCGCGACCTGCTTGAGACTCCGGCAACCGCGGAGTGGACTTTTCACCTAATTAGATGAAGAACGAAATCGCTCAGACGCAAAGCTGCCGAGCCGATCATACTGCATTGCTGATGACCTATCCGGTTTGGATTGCAGAGAGCCGCGGTGCCTTCGCACTTCTGGGAGGTCTCGGCGCCCTCACCCTGATCGAACGATTCCGTATAGCGCCTTCTACGTGAGCATGGCCTAAGGTTTGCCCAGGAACATTCGTGGTCGCGCCTTCACGACGATTTACGCTTTTGCTATAGCGATTTTCGGAGGCACAGCTCAGCCGATCGTCACCCAGCTGATCCACCTCACCGGGAGCGCGCTCGTGCCGCCTGGTACATGCTTTTCGCTAGCCCGGCCGGGCTCTTTGCCATGCTCATGATGCCGGAGACGGCCCCACTCTGTTTTACACCTAATCATAAACGAGAACCTTCGTAACACCACGACGGCTACCCTAGGTATTGCGGGAACAATGGACATCCATGACGTCCGAAATCAATGCGAACCATCGAATCAAAGGGCGCTATGGGCGTGGCATGAAAAAGCAATAGATCCTGATAATTCGACCAGTTTTGAGGCGGTTGCTGATTTGCGGTAGTCACCGACTGGCTGGAAGTGAGCAATCGCTTCATCATCTTTGAGAGAACAAAATGGCGCCGCTAGCACCATATGCCAATGTAAATGGTATGAGGACGCGGCCGCTGTCGGAGCAAGCGGCCGCGCGAGGCTCGATCCTCGTTCTCTGCTTGACTTGTTATCGGTCCTCAGTGTCGCACGCACGAGGGATCGGTCAAACAAAAGAACAGGTCGCAGATACCATCCAACGGGTCGTCCGCGCACTGAGGATATGATGTATCGGCTACCTCAACCCTGCCGGCAACTGCTTGCGCGGCAACTTTTGCAGCGAAAGGAGGCACCGCCATCGTTGCAAGCGCGAGGGCGCTCGCCGTCACTAACACAGACTTTTTCATTCGAGAAATCGCTTCCCTAGGCTAGCCCCAACAGTCCCCGACGGTCTATATGACGACACTGTAAGTGGTAAAAATTGATTTTCTCGATCAGATCGATCTAGGGAATGGATAAGTCCGGACATCGCCGCACGGCTCAATGCTAGCCCGCTCGGAACCTGCAATCTGCTTCATGATCAAACGCTGGAGGAGCCTCGGAGTGGTCGATGCATGTCTGGGAGCTCTCGAGTACAGCGCTTTCTTGAATGCGGCTTGTATCCTCCGAGCAAGGCGACAGTCGGTTTGCATAGTCCCACACATGCGCTTCCCGAACGCGCCTGAGTCACACTTGGGCGCGCGATGTGCATCAGCGAGTGAGAAGACTGCGAAGATCGCTTACCATTGTCTTGTTCGCCTGGGCTGCAGAGACGCTCAAGGTAGAACCACGAGCCCCAGCATCTTTGGGGGCCAAGGAGGCTTGATGCTGGGATTCGTAGCCTGATGCAAAATTAGCAAACAGGCGACGTTGTCGTGCACCGCCCTGCATGATTCGTCGAAGCGGCCATGATGCTCAGCTCCCGTGCCACCGAACCATCGGCGATCCGTTGAAGCTCCGACGAGGGTTTGCGCGCCAGTTTGCCGCGGGCAAACAGGCGAAAGCACTGTTACATCCCGGCGGATCGCCGCCGGCATCAGGTACATGTTTTCCATCTGCAATACTCAGCGGCCTAACGTCTCGGATGGGTGCCGATGTTCGCCACAGCCCGGAATGGCGGCTTGATTCTGGGACAACCGACATCCCTCCTGACCGCCGACTGATACCCTGCCGCGAGGCGAGTTCTCTCCCAGGCTTCATCCTTTTGTAAGATGGGCTCGGCGCTGATCAAGCAATCCGCCGCGCCGGTCTGGAGGAACGAACGCTGCCACCGAACGGCTCACCGCCGCGCGGCAACCAGCTCACTAGATCCCCAGTCGAGCCATCTGCGCTGAAACGTGCTCCGGATCGGGAAGCGGCTGCCACGCCCGGCCAGCGGCGGTGCTTAACAAGGACCTACAGAACCCAGGAGTGAGCTTGCCGCGGTGGATCACGACATTCTCGTGACCCTCGGCGGCTCGAGCGTTCTGCCAATGCTGATTGTATCCGCGCTGTTCGTTGGACTTCACGTGGCAGGCGGCGAATTCGCGATCGCCCAGCGTGGCCAATTGCGAGGCATAAACCGGCTGCTCGGTATGGATGTGCAACCACATCGGCCTTGGCATCGCGCCGGTGCGTAGCGCCTTGGGCTGCAGCTTGATCTCGAATAGCTTACCTGGCTCTCCCTTCAACGCTTGCGCCGGACCCACTGAGTCCAGTTCCCCCGCCGCGTGCAACTGTTCGAGATACTTTTGCGATGGAAACGGGTACGTCTTCATGCAATCGCTCGTGATTGCTGCCTTCCGCGCTTTCAATGAGTTTGCCTGTCCCTGCACCTCAGACCACATCGCCTTGAGCCGGAGTATTTTGTCGTGTACTTCGGGCACTTGCGCGGGCGTGAGCAGGCCACGTCGGCGAGGCTCCTCCAGCGCGGCTACACAGGCCTCAATCTCGGCGGCCTGCGTCTGCAAGCGCCTAATGACGAGATCCAAGACATGGTCGGCGTCCTCGGGCTTCATCTGGCGCGCTTGCGAGACGGCACTTTGCTGAGCCGGCAGATCAAATTGCAGCAGCTCGTCCAGTCGCTCGAGTAATCCCGCCAGTGCTTTCCTGGAGGGCGGAGCCTGCCACATCTCGAGGTGCTGGGTAGCAGAGGTCGACGCACTCGCGCGTGCCTCCTCCGCGGTCGCGAGTTTTTTGGTACCGAGGTCCGAGAGCACGATAACCTTGCCGGTTCGGGCCGTGGCCGCATCGAGCCTGGCGACTTGCGGCTCGGGCGGTCGGGCCGTCGAACTCCCCTCGCCTGCGGCCGCTGCGCGCCTTCCTTTGCCCTTTCTGCGCGCTGCACTGCTTTCGGCTACCATGGCGGTATTTTCCGGCAGCGCAGCCCAAGCCGGCGGTTCAATCGTGGCTGCTAGCTTTGGCTGCACTGCCACCAACTGCATGACTTCGTTCGCGGTAACCCATGCACCTTCCACGATCTCGTCCAACAACTGCAACGGAAGGTCAGCTCCCGTTCCGACCGCCCTCAGCGTGGCAACCATGGAACTCACCCCTGAAGCGAATTCCGAAAGCCGCTCCATGACACCTTCCAGAACGGCGCGATGCTCCGCGTCGAGCGGTGCCCCGTTGCTGTTCAGAACGGCCTCGGCGGTCGAGACGAATGCTGGAAAAACATCTCCGATGAAGGTCCCGAGCAGACGCACCCGCCCGCTCTCGTCCATGAGGGCGTCGCGCACGTCTGGGTCGAGCGTGCTCGCTCGCGAGTCGATCAAGAGCTCCGCGAGAGCGATCCGCGATTGCAGATACATGCACTTCGTATTGAGAGCCCAGCCGGTGTGCAGTCTTAATGCGGCCTCTTCGGCCTTGCGCATCTCGGGCGTGCTGCTTGGCAAGTTGGCAGTAGCCGCACAGACAGACTGCATTCGCTCCGAGCGCAACACCTTCTTTCCCCACCATTCCATGCAGGCTGTATAGTGATTCGACACGCTTGCAAACGCGCCGGCCACCTGGGAGGGCGTACCGGTGCCTCTGATCCTCGGGAGCCAGCCTGTTGCTTCCTTTCTTTTCTTCTCCAGTTCGTAAATAATCCGGGTGGCCACTGCGTTACATTCATCGGCCGCGTCCAGCGTGTCATCGCGGAGCCGGCGAGCCCGATCGTCCGGCAGAATGCGACGCGCCAAATTGGCAGGCAGATCCGCGTAGTACTCCAGAACTGTTGAGCCTGCTTTGACGACTTGATCGATCAGCTCTTGCGCCTCTTGCAAGTTCTGGGCGTGCGTGGCAGCTCGACGGCTAGCTTCAAGCTCCTCAAGCAGGCTGCCCATTTTTCGCGTTGCTGCCTTGATCTCACCCCGCGATGGCGCCGCCACATCCGAAGTTGAGTTGCCAAGCGCCCCGGTTCTGTCTTGAGGCCCAGAGCGCATCCGCTCTATGACGGCATCGAACGATTGACTGCGTCCTCCCGGCAAGAGGCGGGGCTCCACGCTCGAACCGCTTACGTCTTCGGTGTTGCCGGCTCCTGCGGCTCCAACTTCCGGTGCGCCGGCGCGGCCAATGCCTCTCATGCTTCGTCTCCGATAAAAGTCGCGAATGTGCAGCCCGTCTGGATAGACTGCCTGCCTGACGACTAGCTGACCAAAAGCGTTCTTGCGGCTGCACAAGAAAGCCGACTTCACCTGAAGTTTCCAGTTCCATCGGAGCTCCAATGTTGCTGAAGAGAGCGACTGCGGGTAACTGCGTCGGTGTAAGCAGCCGCGACGTCACCGCGCCTGAGGTGCCCTGGCCTCGACGCCATCCGGTACGAGTCTTGCCCCTCTGCCGGTGGCTGCGTCCACACCGACCGACTCAAGTCGTCCCCGAAACATTAGTGGGTAGCCAGGAGAACAGTCGGGGCCTAATCGGCGAATTATGGTCAAGCAGACTTATAGATTGGCAGACCTACGCTCGCCACAGGGGACTTTGACATAAGAGCTTAACAACCTAGCGGCGCACACCGGTGACGAGATGCTGAAGGACGATCAGCATCGATATTTTTCCTCTTCCCAACTGCTGAATCGACCTTCCGCAGATCCTCAGGCTGCATATCGCAAAGTGCGGCGGCCATCCGCGCCGGTGAGATCACCTTCATAGAAATATGGCAGCGAGCACACCAAGCGTACCGAGAACCAGCCCAATGAGCGAACCAGCGGTCGGCACGTCTCTAAAGAGCAGAACCGTGAGTATCGGCTCCACGACCAGGATAGCTCCCACCGATATCGCGACAATGATCCAAATATTCTTGAGATGCATGTAGCCCAGCGCGTATCCGAAAACGAGGAGGATGCCACCCAAGCATGCCAGGAGAAACATCGGCCAAAGCATCGCCAGATCGCTACCGGCCTTTCCGAATTGCCTTGAGGCAATTAACTCGGCGAATATCGAAAGAACTTCTCCAAGGAAAAGCGCTGCCACAGCTACAATTTTCAACATCAAGGTCATTGGCCTCTCTGGTTTCGGCTATTCGAGGTGGCCCGGAGACCTGCATCGGAACAGCCGTTGAGGCTCTACTTTCGGCATGCCAAGCGCTTGCGAGTCGAGACGCGCGCCCCACCTATCGCTTCTCGCAGGTCCTTCCAAGCGTCTGCCCGGCCGGTAATTGCTTCCGACATGCAGCATTGTTTCCCGTCGATCACCTCAGCTGCGCTGCTTGCAGAAACCAAAGATGGTTCAGGACAAACCCGCTCTGCCGCCCTGCCGTTAGCGTGAGCAGAGCAATTTGGGCCTAGGCTGAAATCCGCACTGGGAGAGTGGAATAGCCGTGCACGAAGTTAGACGCAATCCGCTCGGGTTCGCCGACAACCTCGAACCACAATTCCGCAGATAAAATCTCTTCCCAGAGAACTCTCAACTGCAGTTCCGCAAGATGTCGACCAAGACAGCGATGGATGCCGAATCCAAACGAGAGATGCTGCCTCACATTCTTGCGATCGATCACGAAATTGTTGGCGTTCTCAATGATCTCTTCGTCCCTGTTACCGGAGATATACCACATGACCACCTTGTCGCCTTTCCTGATCTGTTTTCCGCCTACGATGCTGTCGATCGCGGCGGTACGGCGCATATGCGCGATTGGCGTCTGGTACCGAATGATCTCGGACACGGCGCTTGAGATCAGCTTGGGATTGTCAATTAGCTTTCTCAGCTCGGAGGGGTACTGACTCATGAACAGGATGCCGCCGGTAATTGAGTTGCGCGTGGTGTCGTTTCCCCCAACGATCAGCAGAATCAGATTTCCGAGAAACTCGCTCGGCTCCATCTGCCGTGTGGCAGGTGAGTGCGCCATCAGGGAAATCAGGTCGAGGCGCGGCTCGGCTTTGATGCGCTCATTCCAAAGCCGGGTGAAATAGTCCAGGCACTCGGACAAGATGGTGCTTCGCTTGTCCCAGCTGTCGATTGCATGGCCTGCTTTCGGAGCTGTAACCGCGATGTCCGACCAATAGGTCAGCAGTCGCCGATCCTCAAATGGAAAGTCGAACAGAGTGGCGAGCATTTGCGTCGTCAACTCTATGGAGACCATGTCCACCCAGTTGAAGGCCTCATTGCGCGGCAAGCCCGCGAGAATCCCCCTCACTCGAGAGCGGATCAAGGTTTCGAGCTTCGTCAAGCTTTCCGGTCCGACGATCGGGCTCATGGTATTGCGCTGCTCGGCGTGCTTGGGAGGCCCCATCTTGATGAAGCTCGGGGTCCAGTGCTCGCCAGGCACGTCGACGATAGTGACACCTTCTTCTGACGAGAACGCTTTGTGGTTTGTGTCTACGGCTACGATGTCGCGGTATTTCGTTACGGACCAATATGGACCATGAGCGCTGTCTTGACAGTAGTGAACGGGATCTTCCTTTCGCAACCGCTCAAAGCAGGCCCATATGCTGTCGTCTTGAAAGCGCTTGCCCTCGCTTACATCCAGCTTGCTCAGCGGGATAACACACGAATCCCCAGCCCTATAATCTTCCGATCGCCGTGTCATGATCATCTCTGCAGATTCTGCTCTCGAGAGTTTCGCATTTATCGCTTCGAGCTGCCGCAGCGCTTGGCTTCGACGGGCCGCTCGACCAGGCTACCTCACAGTGTCGTTAGCCTCGCCCTACCATGTCGGGCAGTAAGGATCGCATTGACTTTCCCAGTCGATCTCCCCAATGGATCAGTGTGAGTTCTCATGGCTGGTTAGAGACGGCTACCGCTGGAGGCAACATCAAGCCGACTACAGCTTCACAAGGTGAGCCTCGCCTTTGGCGGGATACCGCCGGAGTGGATAAGCTTTCTCAAGGTCATGGATCAATAATCGTCTGGCTAAGACTGTTCAGGCAGATGGATCCAGATATCCGAAGGACCCTTCACGAGAGTTTCCTGATCTGGAACGTAGATATTATCGAAGATCCTGAGACCATGAGCCGTTGCCGCTGCGAAAATTATGAAAGGGAGCCTGACTTGCTCCAGGTCTTCGAAGTTGTCAGCGCCAACGATTCGAACAAAATCGAGCTTAAAATGTCGAAACTTGATCTGAGATGTAGCCGACGCGACCAGATCCTTGACGTTGGATGCCCCTTGGGCGATCTCTTTCCTCGAATGGTTGAGTGCCGTGAAAAGGCACGACAGCTCATCAAGCTCGGAACGGCTAAATCGCCTCAAACGCGACGAAATCGGCACTCCGTTCATGTATCTCACGGTCGGCACAAACCTTATCTCGCAATCCAGAAGCAGGTCCGCGACGGCGCGCTTCACCAGGATCGCCTGACCGATATCTTTCAGGCCGAAGTAGCTGCGAGTTGGCCGTGCATAGCAAATCCACCGGACTGCCCCGGTAACGGCTTCTTGCAAATACGCATCACGCCCCCCTAAGCGCAAATGACAGTCGCCTTGTGATACAAAGGTTCGATAGCCAGGCGGGAACATTTCGCTGTCGTTGGAGGAAATCACGGCAGTCGCTCCCGAACGCAATGCAAGTCCAATATCCTCGTCCAAATTGAAATGGTAGCTCCCACCTGGTCTAAGCTGGATCTTGTTCGGGTAGACTGTGACGATCGCGACGTCATTCTCCGATGCCGGCCTTCTGATCAGTTCTGCATGCCCAAGATGCAGGGCGCCGAGAGTATGTACCGTCCCGATAGTCTGCCCTGTTCTCGCCACCTCCCGGATGAACGCTTTACCTGCGGAAAGACATGCCAGATGCATTTTCCTACTCCAGTCTATTTGAATGCCAAAAGAGCGATCCGATCGATCGGATCGCGCAGAAGGTCTGCCCTGCCTCTCGTATCGGGCAGCAATGCCAACGAGCCCCATAGCGCTTTAGCGCTCGCTCACAGCTCGGACGACCACCCGGACCTGTCCTAAGCTCACCTACACGGCACTCCCTTCTATTTTGCAGTCTCCCAAGCCGTCAGGTGGACCCTTCTCGACCCCGTCTGATCAACGATGAGAATTCAGTTAGATAGCTTGATGGCTCGCGTGGCTGGTCCTCCTTCAGAGCGGCCTGTAGGCCCGGACATCGGTCTGCAAAGAACGGTGGCTCGAATGTGGTTATCTTGGCGCCCGAAAAGTCCACCTTTACGAAGCTGCCCTGGAACGGCGACATCCCACCCAGGTTCGCCTCGCGCAAGGACGATTGCTTCATGCGAACGTACGCGGCCCGCGTTGCCTCCAGATTAGTTTTCGTCATTCCTGCGGCGAGATATGCCTGAACGAGATTCGATCCTTCGAGATTTGCCTCATCCAGTGCCATTGATTGCGGGGGATCACCGGTGATCATCGACCTGTAGAGATAGGCATTGGATAGGTCTGCGCGTTCGAGATCGCAGTCGCGCACAAAGGCACAGCGGCCACGAAAGCCCGATAATTTGGCGGCTCGCATTGTGCTCTCTGTTATCGAAATGCATTCGCCTGAGGCCAGAGACAGGTCCGCTCCGTCGAGCTGGCAGGAATGAATGGATGCACCGTTGAGCGCGGCACCGACGAGGTTTGCGTTGGACAAGCTTACGGACAAAATCCGCGCCTCGGTCAGGTCTACCTGCTCAAGGTCCGCATTTGGAAGATTTGACAAGTGAATATCGGCAAATGGTGCGCTCATGCCTCTCGCTGCAATGCGGCCGCTTACCTTTGAGAGTCTCAGATACGGAAGATGAGCGCCTTCCAAGACAAGACCATCGACCGAGGTGGGACGCACAATCGATAAACAGTCCCCCTTTGACTGGAAGAACGAGCAAGACGCCAGGTGTGCTTTGGTGATCGTGAGTTGGCTCAGCTTGGCAAAGCGGAAGGAAGCGGAAGGAAGGAAACATTCATTGATGGTCGAACCCTGTAGCTCCGCGCCATCGAATACAGCATCACTCGCGTCGCATTGGTAAGCGAGAAGCCCGCTGAGCATGGCGTTATCAAAGCGTGTCCTTTTCATGCTGCAACCGTGAAACAGGCTGCCTGTTGCATCAATGACATTGCGTAGACTAGCATCATCGAAATTGCAGACCTGCGCTGCAATCGCATGCATATACGCAAAATCGAGCTTAGCCCCGAGGAAACTTGCCCTTTCTAGCCCCGGACAGATAAGATTCGCCCCAGAAAGATCTGCCCGATCCAACTTTGCTCCGTAGAGCTGCGCACGATTGAGGGTACAGCGTCGCAACGGGAAATCTGACAGGTCGTGACCGTTAAAGTTCTCGGTGGATAGTTGCAACCCGATCCCGGTCCTTCTGATCGCCTCTTCGGTTCGCCTCCCGACAGCGGCCACCGCGCGCAGCCGATCGGCAGCTCGGCTCCAGTACCGAACAAAGTCGCCATCTGATGAAAGATTGTGTTTCGGATCTGAGCAATGCTCTGCCCCTTCATTCGCGCTGCACTCGCTATCAGCGCCGATCGGTTGCGACATGACGACGATTCCGTATTGCCCGGATAAGGGGGGCCTGTTATTGACCGCTTTTTGCTCCGCCTTGGAGGTACACTATGCGACCTGTGGCGAACTCGTCGGCGAAAGGGCGACACGATGGCTCGATGAGTCGCCTATTGTGTCGGCGACTTCCGCAGCCGGCACCCTTGAGCACGTCAGCCGAATTGTAGTCATGCGCCCCCACTGCCGCTCGCCGAGATTGTTCACCGAGCCCGGCAACGCTGACAACGCAACGGTCCTTTGACATTGCCGATATGCCCAGAAGTTGCGGTTTGTCTCGTCGGCTCGTATAGGCAAATCCAAATCGCTCTCCATCAAACCGAATGCGAAAACTTCAAGGTCTTGCTTCTTTTCAGAATGGACCGACGGCTTCCGGGCGAAAACGTGATCGTTCAGAGGGCCGAAGTCAGCCACTACTCGGCGTTACCTCATTTCCGATAGCAATGACTGTGCCAGACGCATCAGTCGCAATTAAGGGCTGAATAGGCGTCATGAAATCGATATTGACGCCGAATGTTTTGAACCTGACAAACACGCTCTCGTTGTCAGGGACGGCACCATGATCGCGAAGCCATGGTGAAAACGAAGATTGCGCGCTCGTTCGCAGCAGCACCAGAGCGCCCGTCCTGGCGGGTACGCAATCGATGACTTGCAATCCGACCTTTGCGGGTCGCCTACCTCACTGTTAGCGAGTGTTCGAACTCGGCTAGGCCTGCTCCGCGCGCCGACCGGTCCATCTAGTGGGAACCCGTGCCACAGACTGTCCTGGTCGAGCGATGAACGAGCGTGCAATCATGACCAATTCGGTGGGCAAAGGCGAATGACCCGCGATCAGAGATACACAATTTTATGATAAAGTATCGGATTCGAAGGCGGCCTTCATGCGATGCCTTCTTCGAGGATCGTAGCTGAATGACCTACCTGTGGGTCGCGCACAAGACGCGGCATGGCGGCGATAAGGCTCTTGGTATATTCAGACTGTGGATTGCGAAATATCTCGTCAGTGGCGCCAGCGTCGACGATTCTCCCCCGGCGCATAACTATGACGCGATCACTGATGTGACGAACAACACTGAGATCATGCGAGATGAAGAGATAACTTACGCCGAGGTGGTCCTTCAGATAGCAGAGCAGGTCCAAGACCTGGGCCTGGATCGAGACGTCGAGCGCCGAAACCGGTTCATCGCAGACGATTACGGCAGGATTTGGTGCGATCGCGCGGGCGATCGCAACGCGCTGACGCTGACCGCCCGAGAGCTCGAGCGGTCGTCGGTCCAGCAAGGCCTGGGATAGTCCGACCATGTCGAGCAGCTCGATAACGCGCTCCTGCCGCTTTTGCGGTGGCTCAACGTCGCTCGAAAGGCTGTCGGATATGATGCGTTCGACCGTCCAGCGTGGATCAAATGAGCTAAGAGGATCCTGGTAAATGATCGATAGCGACCGCCGCCGAGCCCGCCGTTCGCGTTCGGCAAGCGTGGTCCAAGGCCGGCCTGCAAACTGAACCGCTCCCTCGTCAGGCTCCTCAAGCGCCAGGACCATGCGCGCCATCGTTGACTTTCCTGATCCGGACTCACCCACGATGCCTAAAGTCTCGCCGGATCGCAGTTCGAAGGACACGCCGTCCACAGCTGCCCGTAAAGTGCCATCGGGGCCCTTGAAGCGCTTCACCAGACTTGTCGCTTCGAGCAGGATGGGACGAGATTTCGGCGGCGATTGCACCGCTGGCTGCGTTTGTCGGGCAGGCGAACGCATAATAGTCGATGGTGAGAGGCGTGAGCCCCGCGGCCGGCCTGATGGCACGGCGTCCAGCAGCTGCTTAGTATAGGGGTGCCCCGGATCTCTGAATATTTGGACGGCGCTACCGCGTTCGACGACCTCGCCTCCTCGCATTACGAGGATCTCATCCGCTACGCGGGAGACCACTGCAAGATCGTGACTGATCAGGATCAGACCCTTGCCCCTCGTTTTGGTCTTCTCAAGGAGTGACAGCACATGAGCTTGCGCCGTCAGATCGAGAGCGGTCGTTGGCTCGTCGGCGATCAGGATGCGCGGACCGAGCGCAAGTGCCGAAGCGATAAGAGCCCGCTGACGCTGGCCGCCGGATAATTGATGCGGCAGCTGCTCAGCCTTGGTCTCGGGGTCAGGGACGCCGACAAGCTCAAGGAGAGCAATGACGCGTTGCGCGAGCTCCTCCCGTGATGATACCGCGCGGTGGAGGAGCAAGCCTTCACCAATCTCTTTGCCGATCCGGCGAAGCGGGTCAAGCGAGACGAGTGCATCCTGTAATACAAAGCCAATCTCGTTGCCGCGGATGCGCCGCCAGGCACGATCGCTAAGACCCATCAGGTCCGTCCCGTCCAGGCTTAGCTGGCGTGCATGAACATTGGCATAGCGGCCAGCGAGGCCCATGAGAGCCCGCGCAGTCACGCTCTTGCCCGATCCGGATTCACCGACGATCGCAAGACACTGTCCCGGTCGGAGGGAGAAGGATATACTGCGCACGACCGTTTTCTCGTCGATGGCGCGACCGAAGGAAACACGCAGCGAATCGACCGTGAGAAGGTCTCGCTGCTGCGGGACAGGCTGTTGGCGCCCCTGCGACATTCACGTTTTTCCTTCCAGACGGTCCTGTAGATGGCGCCCGACAATGGTGAGGCTGAGGGCAAACGCCGTAACTGCCAAACCGGGTATGATCTCCAGCCACCAGGCGTAGATTACATAATTGCGCCCGGCATTGAGCAGCGCGCCCCATTCGGGCGCCGGGGGAGCGACGCCAAGGCCTAGAAAAGCAAGACCGGAGGCCCATATAATCGCCTGACCTACGCCGATCGTCATCATTGCCGTCAGCGGGTTCATGGCGTTGGGAAGAATATGCCTCCAGACAATACGGGGAAATGGATGGCCCAGCACCTTAGCGGCCTCCACATACCCTGTCCCCTTGATGGCAAGCATCTGGCCTCTGATCATGCGCGCATAGCCTGGCGCTGTGCCGATTCCGATAGCTATGACCTCAGTCAATACCGACGGCCCAAAAACGGTCACGAACACAAGGGCGAGCAGGAGCGTGGGAATTGCGAAGAGCACGTCGACAATCCGGCTCAGGATGCTATCGCATACGCCACCAGAAAGTGCGGCCGCGACGCCGAAAACGACCGCAATGGACATGCTCAGCGCCGTCGCGCCAAGTCCGATGGCCAGGGATTGGCCTGTCCCCTCGACTACTCGAGAGTAAAGATCCCGGCCCAATTGATCAGTTCCGAACCAATGGCCTATCGACGGAGACTGCAATGACGATCTCAAATCAATAGCGAGCGGATCGTGCGTTTGCAGCACCTTTGGCGCCATAGCCGCGAGGGCAAAGAGGCCAATGATGATGAGACAGACGGCAACTCGGAAGGGAACACGGCGGACGATTGCCAGGACTTCTTTGAGCGGCCGCGACACGGTGGCTTCGGCGAACATGCTCATGTCAACTTGATCCTCGGATCGACCACCCGGTAAGTCAGATCGACAATCAAACTGACAAGTACGAACAGGCCCGCAGAGATCAAAACAGCTCCCGAGACAATCGGAACGTCTCGCGAGGACGTTGCAGCAACAAGGACTCCACCTAGACCTTGACGGGCGAAAACCACCTCGATCAAAATCGCGCCCGAAAGAAGTTTGCCGAGCGCCCAACCTGATAAAGTAATGCCCGGCAATGCGGCGTGGCGTAGGACATGGCGAAGCCTGACGCCGAAATCACTCATCCCTCGGGCGCGCGCGGACGTAACGAACGGCTGCTCGAGCACGCGCGTGAACTCGTTCTGAACGACTTGTCCGAAAAAGCCCGATAGTTCAAGAGCCAACGCAAGTGTCGGCAGAATGAGCCCGATCGGAGAACTTCCACCGATGACCGGAAGAATGCGAAGCTTTAGCGCAAAAACAACCAGCAGAATTGTAGCCAGCCAATAAGGCGGCGCAGTTGCAAAGAAGACCTGCGTGTCATTGAGCAACTTCGCCCATATGTTGTCTCTGCCAGCGATGAACAAGGTCGTCAGGATTGCGATAATCCATGCGAACAGCAGCGCGGTGACCGACAGAACAATGGTAGGACCGATCTGTTCTGCGATGATCCCTGCGACAGGCCGATGCTGCTGGTAGGACTCGCCAAGGTCTCCATGCACGATTCCCAATATGTATTTTCCGTATTGAACCGCGATTGGTTGATCAAAGCCGTATTTCGCATTAATCGCCGCAAGTTCTGCTGAGGACGCCGGCCCGACGTTGCCACTCGTCACATTGATGATGATCTGGGCGCGATCGCCGGGCAGCACACACTGAATTAGGAACGTAAACGTTGCGGCAGCCCACACCACGACCACGCCGGACACTATCCGGCGCGCGAACCAAACAATGGGATGATGGGCTTCCATCTTCATAGCGTCATTTCTTGTCGTCAAAAAAAGCATCATAGAAGACAGGTTCGCCAACTGACCCGCGGTCCAGCCAAACGTCTTTCAGGTTCGGCTTGGTCGCCAAAGTTACGTCCAGCAACGTGAGGCCAATCACCGGAGCCTCATCCACGATCTTCCGTTCGGCCTGCTGGTAGAGGTCCGTACGTTCGGCCCCATTGAAATTTTGCTCCGCGTTTTGAATCACCTCCCAAAGCATCGGATCCTGTAAGCGCGATGGATTGAAGCGATTAGGCTCGCCATTCTGGTCGGGTTTCCACGAGATCCGGAATATCTCAGCGCCGGGGGCAACCCAATAGAGGAGAACGACCTCATAATCATCGGGTCCGAGGTTTTTTCCGGCGAAGAAATCAGCCGGATTGGTGGGTTGAAGACGTACGTCAAAGCCGGCCTCCCTTGCCTGCTGCTGGATAACTTGCAAGGCTTGCTCGCCATCCGGCTTCAGAAAAGCGTTCGAATAGGAAATGCGGACGATGAGCGGACTGCCGTTCTTGACACGAACGCCGCTACGATTACGCTCAGTCCAACCCGCCTGATCAAGCAGCTGATTGGCCTTCCGAACATCGTGTCCATAGGAATGGCCGAGCTCACGCAGGTATTCCGGCGAGCTCTGGCTTAGCGCCCCGTTGCCCTCAAACGGCAAAGAGCCAAGGAAGGATGTGTCGACCGCGGCCCTTCGGTCAGTAGAATAGGCGAAGGCCTTGCGGACAAGCACGTCGTCAAATGGGGGCCGGGCCGTATACAAGGCCAAGCGCAGGGGGGTGCCGCCGGTAAGGTGTCGCAATACTGAAAAGCGGGAGTTGGCGTCCTTCCATGCGACAGCCGGGATATCGTATATGGCATCGGTCTCCCCGGTGATCAGCGAGCCGTATCGGACAGTCTGATCTGGCAGAAACTTCCAGGTGATCCCGTCAACGTAAGCCGGCCCTTGATGTTTTGCGGTGGCCGGGGCCGAATTGTAGTCGGGGTTGCGGCGGAAGTTGACTTCTCGCCCATGGCGCCACTTGTCGACAATGAATGGGCCGGAACCGACAGGGTTCTCGCAATTGACCGCAAGTCCACGTTTGAGTGCTGATGGCGAGAGAATGCCTTGTGAGGATTGGGCGAACACGGTCAGCAAGGGCTGGAACGGCACCTTCAATTTTATCCGCAACCTCAGAGGAGCGATTGCACTTGCCGATTCGAAGCTATCGCTAAGGTAAGGAGCGGCAGTCGGATTACGGAGATCGGGGTCATTGCTGAGCCACCCATTGATATTATCAGCGATGGCCTGAGCATCGAGCGCAGTCCCGTCGGTGAACTTTACATTCGGTTTTATCTCGAATGTGTATACCTTTTTGTCGTCGGAGATCGTCCAAGACTCGGCGAGCCATGGCACAATGTTGCCGCCCTCGCTGCGCGCAACCAGATTATCGCTGTACTGACGTTGCAGATACCATTGCTGCACCCAGCCCCCGAACAGGCAAGCAGGCTCTTGAAAATGCCCGTAACGAATAACGCCTCCTCGCTTTACGCTGCCGGCTAACCCTTCTTGAGCATGAATGCTTGACGATAGTTGCGACAGGCCCAAGAGCAAGAGAAAGGCCGCCTCCACGGTTCTTGCTGGATAGTTCGACTTTCCAGTGAAGCGCCTCGTTGACCGGGCATTCGACAAATGCATATCCAGGCTCCAAATCATTTGATTTTGAGGAAGCGTCATAGCGGTGAGCTAGCTGCGGCTCGTGCCGGCTCGAAAGGATTGGGAAGCCCGAAATGCTCTCGCAGTGTCTGTCCCCGATATTCTTTGCGAAACAGCCCGCGCTTCTGCAGGATGGGCACCACATTGTCGACAAACGCTGGAGTGCCATCTGTCAGCACGTCCGGAATGATGTTGAAACCATCAACCGCGCCAGCGCGGAACCATGCCTCAATCGAGTCCGCGATCTGCTCGGGTGCACCCACGAGCAATCGGTGGCCAAACGCTTGAACGCTGCTGATGATCTCGCGAACCGTCCGACCTTGACGCGCCAGAGTCTCAATCGTGCGATGGTGACCGACAGAAAACGGAACATCATCTGCAGTAGGCAAAATCTCCTCCGGGATTGGCCTTTCGAGGCTGAGCTTCTCGGCCGCCACGCCCATGCTCCGTGCAAGAGCGGCGATGGTGCGCTCCAGATCGAGCAGTCCGTCAAGGTTTTCCTTGCGACGAGCCGCTTCTTCCTCGGTGCCCCCTATGCAGGTGACAAGGCCTGGCAGGATGAGCGGGGCCGCAGGGCGGCCGAATTGCCGAGAGAGTTCGCGCAGGCGCTCTGCCTCCTGCAGAACCGTTGACAAGTCCCCGGCTGCCGCAAACACGACATCTGCACTGCGGGCGCCAAGCCGTAGTCCGGGATCCGAACCACCCGCCTGAACGATAACTGGGTGCCCTTGGGGCGAGGCGGGATGCGTAAGTGGGCCTCGGATGCCGAAACTATTGGTAGCGGGATCGAGCAGGCGGAACTGGCTCTGATCTGCGTAAACACCCGCAGCCTGATCGGCGATGACCATCTCGCCGCTCCAGCTCAGCCAGAGAGCTCGGACCGTTTCAACGAAGTCCTCGGCGCGTCTGTAGCGATCCGCTCGCCCGACTTCTCGGCCCCCAAAGTTTGCTACCGTCGCCGGGCTCGACGTCGTGACCGCGTTCCACGCAACGCGGCCACCGCTGATGACATCTAGCGACTGGAAACGCCGGGCGAGATTGTAAGGTTCGTTATAGGTTGTCGATGCTGTCGCGATCAAGCCAATCCGCTGCGTCTCGCGTGCAATGACGGCGAGAACTAGCGTCGGTTCGAGCCCATTAAGCGGCGGCTGGTGCGTAATGTCGGAACTTATCGCGGGGGTATCGGCGAGGAACACAGCATCCAGCCGACCATGCTCCGCAATCTTTGCAGCGCGGACGTAGTGCTCGATGTCGAAAAATGCGCTTGGATTTGTGCCCGGCCAGCGCCACGCGGCGGAATGACCACCGGCACCATGAAGATTCAAGCCAAGATGAAGCATGGAGTTACCCGAAGACATCACAGCCCCTCTTGCGGCGGCCTCTGAGCTGCTTGGCAGGCCGTGTGGACAAGTTCATCTCGGCGGCCAGCCTGCGCTTTCGCGCAAGCTCACCCTGCATGTGCTCCGGGCAGCCAATTTGAGGGATAGACAACAAACAGTCGGCTGATGTGAGAAGAATGTCACCAAAGAAGCGTTTGCTAGGTCTTGCGATCTTCTCCGAGCGGGCGCGCCCGAGAAGAGCTTCGACCACGCAGGTCGCCGATTGACGCCGACGTAACAGCTTGTTTCCAGCGGTTGGTTGCTTCCACACGAGTACACTCACATCGGCTCTCCAGAATTCATCAAAAGCCAGCTCCTTTTCAGGAAGATGTTTTGAATGGCATTCGCGATCGAAACATTTGGACTCCCGGCCGGCCGAGCGATGATCAAGCTAGAACGATCTGTAGAGGTCGAGACCATGCAAACGCAATAGTTGAGTATTTCAATCTACTATCGTCCCATGGCATCCTCTTCTATTGCGATGCCCATCCTTCCATCGCTTAACCCAAATGGTCTCTGATCAGGCTCACCGAACACGCGCTGCCTGATTGCAGCGGCTTGAATTGGCAGCGCCGGCTCGAAGTGAACGACATGAATTGATGCGTTCGAGAACACACGACAGATTTGGCGCGACATTGTTGATCAACCGCTTGCTGCCCCGTTGCAAAGCGACAAGATCAATAAGGCCGCGCCAAGCCAACACTCTAATAATGCGATGAAACATTCCAGATTCTCGATGCCTCGTTCAACCCGAGAGCGCCAAAAGCCGCTTCCTTCGGGCATCGCAGCGGCCAATTGGCCGTTTTGGATCGACCCAAGAAGACTGATGATACTCAAATTTTCATGCATCGGGTGCGGCACCACTTATTCAGTGGTTCAGGAGCAGGCCTCCGCCGCTTTGAATAGCTCATGCCTTTAGCTGCACGCGTTGCGGAGCCCGTCCATCACTGTTCTGGCATCTATCCCTACTTTGACTGGAAACGCGTCGGGCCCGGAGGATGGGAAGGCGGGGCCGATACGACCGACTGCGCAGATCGCTCTAGCTCCTTTTGTTCGGCTGCGCCGGCAGGCCACACCACTGGGCCTTTCGCCGTGATATGTTTGTTAGGCGCGCCAACCTTGTGGTGCAAGTGTGGCGCATTGGCTGCGAGCTTCAATTCCCCGTTCTGTCTTTCCGAGCTGAGGCGCCCGTGCGCCGGTTCGTCGTCCCCGCGGCTTTCATGCAAGCCGAATCGTTCGTTCCTTCAAGCCTGGTCAGCAATCCAACGTTTCGAGGCCGCAGCCCCCTTGATATTGTGAGTTTAGGCTATTCCGCGCGTGTTGCGGATGCCTGGATCGAAGTAGCATCGCGCGGGTGTTGTTGGCAGCCAGCGTCCGGCGGGTCCACACGAATCGCGCCCTTCAGCAATCCCAACAGAGCACAATGAGCTCCACGCCACGCCGGCGCGGTCACGAGTCCCGATGGCCGCGACCAGATCGGCTGTTCGGACCAGAGCTAGCGTCAGCCGATGCAAGCTGGCCTCGGCAGACTTCCTCACGCAGCTCAAGCTCACAGATGCCTGCGCTTCCGCCGGGCTGCTCCTCCCGGACCTTTCACACCGCGCTGCCGTGGAGCTGCACAGGGACGATGGCCCCATCTCGCCGACTCAGCTCTGCGATGAACAATAGGCTCGCCAGCACAGTCGCAAGGGCACCGAATTTTCTTCAAACAATGCGTCTGGTGAGCTGTTCGACAGCTAAGCCCTCTAACATAACAACATCTCTATCCGGACGGGCGGCCAACTTGATGGCTCAAAATCTGGAAGAGAAGAAGGAGCTGGATCCGGGTCAGTCCCCCGTATGCCCTCAACATACCGACCCGTTCGAGAGCCAGATCCGATCCAGTTTATAGACATTTGCGCGCGCCTCAGTTGCTGATCCTTATCCGATCAACTTTGTCCGAATGATATCGACAGAGAAGCTACCAAGGAGAAGGGAATGGACCCAATTGACAACGTTAACCCATGCGCGGCACGGATGAATTACGTCGAGCCGCAACAGGCAGAGACAGCGCAAGCAGACTTTGAGCAGCGGCTTAGAGAACCACAGCCAATCCTCCAAACATCAGCTTCACCCGGGCTGGATCGCTCCGGACTGCAACAGATGGCAATAAGAGAGCGCAGGCTATCCAGGAGAACGAACGGTGCGCAGCTGCATCCTTTGTGAGAACGCGTGCTCAGCTTGCGCGAAATTGCGGAACTCAGAAGAGAACTCGAACTCGCTGCGCAAAGATCAGCACAATGGTCAGCGCGCCTCGGCCGTCAGCCGACGGCCTCGATAGTGGCCGCCTCTGCGACGACGTGGTGGCATCTTCATATGCGTAGCTGCAGCGCTTTCAAAACCACGCCAGCCATTGCAAGCCACATGGGTTGGACCGTCAAAGCGCGTTGGCTCATTTGCGTTCCATGGCGGCTTCGCGTTACGACGCCGCCCCCTGGAATATCCGGAGAGGCCAACGACTTGATCTGGGTCGCGCAGCGGCAGAGCACATGAGGGGCGATACCAGTTCTTCGCCTTTTGTATCACTGTCCGAGGGAGCCTCACAATTGCTCCTTTCGCCGGACGACGACAACGAGTATGGCCAAAGCAATCGCGGAAAACGCGAATGAGCTGCACAGCTACACGGTGCCGAGGGTCACCACTTGGACGGCCAAAGAGATCGCCAGTATTCTTGAGGACGGGACTGAGAATGATGAACCCAATCTGGCATGGGTGAACGACACCCCAACTGAGGAGCGCGAGGTACTTGTTTCTGGGCGGGAATCTAGCTGACTATCGGACCGCTAGCGCATCAAATCCATACAGAAAGTCAGGGACAAAAGGCTGAGGGTAGAGGCTCCGCATTTTTCTTTTCCGATGCTCGGACGAATCGAACGCAGCGTTCGCCCCATCTGTAACACTCCGGTCCGACTTGCCAGCGGGGGCTGGCCGCGTACTGCACTTGGACAATCAGAGTTTCAGACGAAAGCTGTACCCTCTTTAAATTCGCCGCGCTTGTCATCAGGTTGGCAAAGGACTTGCCCGCCATCATTCATTCTATCTTTCCGCCCGGCCACGTCAGGTTATGGAAAGCTAACGTGAGTAGCGAAAGAACGAGGAAGCGATGCCAGTGGACTGCACCATGGACCGATACAACACGATCAACCCAGCAGATAAAGATTCCGCTGCGTCAGATACCACGGTGGAGCAGCCGCAACAACCGCAGGCGGTGTTTGAGCAACACTTGGGAGAGGTGCGACAGCTCGGCCCGATATATTCCCATAGCGATCTTTATGACATCACTGAAGAAGACGATCGCCTCATCCAAGCAGCGTCTGGTGCTGCCCTTGACCGAGGGCCACCGCCGAATGCGACCACCATCGAGATTTACGACCGTCGGCTTCGCAAATTGGCTGAGGCGCTGAAGCAGTCTGGTCAGTCGATTGCTGAGCTCGATGACGATACGTTGCTCGACCGCTCCAAGAAGCTACTGCCAAAAGACAAGGTCATCGCCCCTGCCTTGTCAATGGTTAGTAGGTACCGCGAGCCCAGCGACACCGCTCCGGCCCCCACAACACATTATCGTCCCTCCAAGGAAGACGCGAGCCTCATCAGAAAGGCCAGCGAGGCGGGCTTTGGTCGAGCACTCGATGCAAAAACCGCCGGAAATTATGCTAGCAGTCTTCGGAAGCTAGCGGCAGCACTGCGACCTTTGTCCATTGCTAAGCTCACTCACAAAGCGCTGCTCGGCCATGCCCACGCTTTGTTTCCGAAGGACAAGAAACTCACCTATGCGTTGAACAGGCTGAGTGACTACCGCCGGATCGCTGGGCAGGACAATTCGGCGGCTGACGGAGGCAACTCGCGCCCGCCAATACAGCCGACCGCCGATTTGCCCGTGCAGCTTTTCTATCATGAGCAGCCTTTGGGGAACGCAGCGGACAAAGGCGGCTCATTGCCGGCCGACCCTTTCAAAGCTACGCAGGTTTGGGAGGGAACGGGTTTAACGCTTCATTCTCCCGCGCAACGTGTCGCCCAAGATGTGCTTTTCGACGCTGTGCGCCGAAGCGAAGTGCCTCCACGTGCCAGCTTCGATGCGCCGGTACTTTGGCGGGGAATGCGTGCCGCCGCCCCCTCGCCCGTGCAGAGTTTTGCTCAGGAAGCGCTTTTCGATGCCGCGGATCGCGAGAGCCTGCTGCCAGCGACATCCCTCGATGCACCGGTGCTATGGCCAACCACGAGTTCAGTCACCCACTCGCCCGTGCAAAGTGTCGCCCAGGAAGAGCTTTTCGATGCGGCGCATCGCGAGCGCCTGCTGCCAGCCGCGCCCTTCAATGCACCGGTGCTTTGGCCAACAATCAGTTCGGTCGCCCACCCGCCTGTGCAAAGTGTCGTCCATGAAGGGGTTTTCGATGCCGCGCATCGCGAGCGCGTGCCAGCGACATCCTTCGATGCACCGGTGCTTTGGCCAACCACGAGTTCAGTGACCCACTCGCCCCTGCAAAGTGTCGCCCAGGAAGAGCTTTTCGATGCCGCGAATGGAGATGGGTCTGCGCCTACTGTCGATCTGGATGCATCCAAGTTATGGACGGCAATGGGGTCGCCCCCCCAAAGCGTCCGCCGAGCGGATCCTTTCGATGTCGTGATCTGGCAGCCCAGCTCACGGTCGCAGAATCCCGCCTCTCAAGAAGACTTTGGAAGGATGATGCATCAAGATGGTGCGCCCCCGGCAACACATGATATGGTGCCCGCCGCGGCCGGCGAGAGCTTTGATGCCTCTTTGGCCGTTCCCGAGGATTTCTCCCATGGCACCCAGGCCGCGCCGGATATGATGCGCTCCAGGCTCAGCCGCTGGGGTCTGTTGCCGGATGCAGCACAGCGGGTAAAGACCTACGACATTCGCGGTGAACGCTATACAGCCGTGCTAGGACCGCGTGGGCGCGATGATGTTCAGCTCATCCATCTGCGGTCTCCTGCGATCGGCGATACGTTTGATGTTTCGTTTGCCGTGTCCAAGGATTTTTCGCATGGCACCCAGTCGGCCCCTGAAATATTGATTTCCACGTTGGGCAAGTGGGACTTCCTGCCTAATGGAGAACATCCGGTCATGAACTATGAGATTGCCGGCGATCGCTACACGGCCGTGTTGGGACCGAGAGGATCCAACGACGTTCAACTCATTCATCACCCAAGGCTCGCTTTGCCGGGTGAAGCCGCGCTTGTAACGTCGACGGCTCCCCCGCATGCCCACCTTGCACCTGGGTTTAATCCGCTCTCCTCGTTCGAATTGCGAAAGGACCCTCCTTTGGCGGTGGCGCCAAACATTCCACTGCCGTCTGCCGCACCGCGATCGGGCCATCAGCCGTTCCCGCAAGTGCCTGAACTCGGAGAGTTGCTCGGCGACGACTGGAGGCACGGCCCCCAAGAGGCTTCGCCTGTCGTGATCGACATGCTCCAAAACCTGGGTCTTCTGCCGAGTCAGGAGGTCCCAATGACCCGTTTTCTGATCCACAGTCAGCCCTACACGGCCGAAAGCCTACCCGGTGGCCGCGTTCTTCTCTTCCATCGGCCGCAATTTAGCTGAACGAGGTGCTCGTCGCCACCTCGGGCAGCTGCTCAAGCTCCCGAAACCACGTCGGATCGTTTGCTTTCAGAGAAATTAGAATTGCGTCCGAAAGACACTTTAAGCGGCGAGCAAACCCCACAGCGGCGAGGCCCAGCATGATCTAAAGCGGGATGGTTCAATCACGTTGTGGCCGCATTCGGCAGCACGGAAGTTCCGGTGAAAGGACCCCAAAAGACGCGGGATGCAAGATACGAGCGCATCGTGGGATGGAAGGGTCGCGCGTCATCATCGCGGGCGCCGCTTGATCGGGTTGGAAACAATGCCCTCACAAGGACCGCGGACACCGTGCGGACGTACCTTGGCGAGCCAATCTGCAACGCTCAACTGAGAGGCCTTGGCTCCAACCCATACACCAAAGCCTGAACCGCCGATCTTCCAATCACTGAGATCGAATCGAGATCGACGGCCCTCATAAGTTATCTTGATCGAACTGCAGCAAGTTCGTGCAACTCGATGCCTGCCCGACGAAAAGACGGCCAGAAATACCCTGGCCGTCCCTACGATCGAAACGATCCGCGTCATGGCTTGCGAAGATGTCCACACGGTTAAAGGATGAAGTCCTCGAAGCGCATCCCGCTGCCCTGTCCTCTTCGTTACCAGATGAACTTTGCACCATCCGGCAGTTCGCAGATGAATTCGCCCTGGTTCACGAGTTCGGTGGTCCCGACGACAAGCTTCGAGGCTCGCACCGTCAGCTTGCCTTCGCGGCTGAGGCTATGGCGGATGTACTCGGTCACGGCATGTCCGGAGCCGTCGACCGTTTGGTGCGCATTGGCGAAGCTGATGCCGTTCTGGACGGTCACCCTGAAGGCATTGATGACCAGACCGGCCTGCGTCGCCGACGCAGGCTTGCCAGCCTCCGCGGTGGTACAGCGGCTCATGTCCAGTATGAGCTTCACATTCTTCCCGGCCTGCAGGGCATTGAGCACCTCGGTGTATTTCGGCGAGGGCTCATCGGCTCTCGCCAGCGGGCTCCCGCTCGCGGCCGAAAGCAAGGACAACAGGATCGTCAGTCCTATGCCAGTAAACTTCATATGCTCTTCTCCCTCGATAAGTACCACAGATCTCGTTTTTCAAGACGTCGTGCTCGCAAACCGTTTGGCTGATTCCACGCATCAATCGCGTCGCGCCTGCAACAAAAACATCCTGTCGCAACCAAGCGCAAGTAGGTGTGACGGCTATTCCGACATCACACCCTCGTATGTCAGGTTTGCGGACGTGGTTTAGCCTCGCGCGACGTCGACTAGAACGATCTGATCGAGCGCCGGCCGCTTGGAAAACACAAAGCGGCAACCGGTCGCGCTCCTCCATTGCAGGCCCAACGACAGAAAGCATGCAATTCTCACATCTGCATAAAGTAGACGATCTACGAAGGAACACTTCGGACAGCCGCATGGGCCAGCTCGTCCATCTTGATAGCTGTGCAAGGACTGTCTGCGCTAGACGACCTGTCCGCAATGAGGTGGTGGAGCGAACCTGACGGCGCGCTGCAGCGCGCGCACAGCGTCGACTGGCAACCGGACGAGCTTAGCGCCCAGACCGGCACACCAGTAAGAAACCTTTGAGCAGCAGCTGAATGACTTGGATCTAGACGACTTAGATTCGGTCTACCCGATCTCGGCTTCAGTCTCGTTAGCGGCAAATTCCGCAACTGCCACGTCCTCGTCTGCGCCAAACGAGGTGGCCCCGGAAACCAGTCGCATCCAGCCTCATCATTTGTCAGCGCGTGCGCTCAGCTTGCCGCAACACTGACAGGCGCCGCTCTTGAAGCGCTTCGGAACGAGATCGACCTTGCCGAACAGCAAGCAGCACATTGGTCATCGGCGACCGCAGCTCCCGTCGATCGGGACCGCCTATTCGACAAGGTGGTGGGGTCGTCATATGTCACACTGCGGCTTTTTCAGAATCAGGACAACGATTGCAAGCCGCGCATGGAAGAAAATACGAGCGCGATATCGCATGTCCACAACACGGCTCGGGATCATTCTTTCCTTGGAGATCCTCTGGAGCAATATCCTATGAACCGAATGCGCCAAGCTGGCTGGCATATGCGCGGCAAGACAACAGCATCACCCTTCGTATCGTTGGTCGAGGATCCGGCAAAACTCGCCGTTTCTCGCGCCTTGGGCGAGAGCGATCGCCAACAATGCGGACGCGCTGCACACCCCTACCGAAGCCAACTGTCTGGACCCCGACAACGTGCTGAGTAGCCTTGGGCTTGGAATGAATGCCGAAGATCAGGACAAAATCGATGGGGACGTCGATTCGATGTGCTCACTGGGCAGAACGCCAACCCGAGAAACCGAGCGCCTGTTCCTGGGCGGCAATTTGGAAAGCTACCGGACCCCTACCGAAGCAACTCCCTACAAGCGCGAGAGTAATGACTAGATGGTCTGTCGACCGCGCCATTTGACAGGTTCGTGGCGTTCAAGCACCAAAACACCCCCCAAGGAAGAATTGGAAAACGGCGCACCAGCTCCGCCTGACGCATAACAGCTTGAGCATATTAGCCGCTTCGATGGCCCGATCAATTCGCCGATCGAGCGTTACAGCGGTTGAGGGCTACGACGGAAGATGCATCCCCCGACGGTGAGGAGGACGCCGGACCATCCTCTCTCTCCCCTGCCCGCTCGTTAAAGCACTCTAGCATCTCGGATGCGTTGTGACATCGCCGGGCGTCAATTTGTTAGCCGCCCCCACGGTTGCCGGCGGCTTTGGTAAGGTAAGCCGCTGAACGCTCCCCGCCTTAGCTAGCTCGGCCTGACATTAACCGCGCGGTCAACCAACGGGTCTTTTGGCAGCAATCGTATCAGGTATTCACTCATCCGCAGCAAGCGGCCTTGTTGCAGTACGGCCGATCCGCCACCTGGATGCGTTCCATCAAAACAATCGATTTTGCCGAGCACGCCTAAAAGCCCCATAGTCGAACGCAATGTATGGAGGCCGCATTCAAGATGACGTCTGCCAGTCGATTTTCTCCTCGCTCCCTTGCTGAACAACTTGGCTCGCGCGATCGGCCGTCTGCATCTCGGACCTTAGCTCCTATCGAGACTTGGACGCATCCCGCGCCTTGCCACGGTCTTCCCGCCAAATCGCCCCGTATGAGGCGGATCGAATCGCTCGATCGTGGAGTCACGGCTTACCCAAAGCTTGGTAAGAACTATTGCAAAGGGTTTCTGCCGCCACGTTCAATTGGACGGACAAATGCTCACGACGTTGCACAGAGCGAGATTGTAGCAGTGCCCTCAAACTCGGCATCGTTGGTGAGGCAACGGCGACACAGTTCGGCCACGCCGTCGACCTGCGCGTGGCGGTCAGGGAGCCTTTAAAGGCACTTGAATCGCACCCAGCGTCAGATTGTAGGATTTCCGACAGGCTCGCGACAGAATCCGCTCGCGTGAACACTTCCTGACAGGTAGCAACAATTGCGAACGTCTCAAAACCTCAATGCTCGACCGATCCTCGTCGCACTACTCGACTGCTCCCCTTCAGAGTTTGCGTCGTTTATCTGCTCTGTAAGCGCAGGACGCAGCGCCGTACTCGTAGCCAGACCAGGATCCAGCGCACGAGAACAACGCGGACAATCGCTATTTCGCCTGTGCCGGCCACAGGCCGAGTCCAAGCTGGAGATTAGATCATTCTTGCGCCGTTCACCCTGTCGGACGAAAGGGAGGCGGCGTAACCACCTTAGACAATGCGCGACAGCAACGCCGGACTCTATTTATCGTTCGTTGGCAGCATTCGCTCGACTGCGGCGGGGAACGTCTCCGGAGCGACCGAACTTCCGGACAGTTGACGTTTTGCTCGGCTATCACCGGCTATCGAGAAGATGTCTATCCCGCCGATGGGCGTGTTTCGTCGCGCATCTCGGCTTCTTCCAGCCATTGGTCGATGCATAGCGCGTGAAGTGTCTTCAAACGCGGAAAACTTGAGTTGTCGTGACTTGGCGACAGTACGGCTCAATAGCCTTGCAGGACTGACCGCGGTCAAGGCAAACTTGGGGAGTTTCCAATGTCGGTTTCGGAAGTCTGTTCGGCGGCAAGTACAGCCGCTCTCGCCTGCGCTTTCGTTTCGTTCGGGCGGTTTGGCACGATCGCTACTGCAGGCGCTCGTGTAGCGCATGCAGGCACGGCTATGCTCGGCCTACAGATGCATCAGCGCGCGGCCAGGACTCTCAGCTTCGTGAGAGGTTGCAGAGCTCTTGCCGGCGTAAGGGAGATTTTGAGCCGCGTCCCCCCGCGCAGGCGATCCGCCGCAGGCCGCCACCTATCCGATGACGATGGACGCGCAGACATGGGTCGCCTGCCAACAAAGTCTTGCGTGTCGTTTACAGCTTTTCGAATTCACGCCAAAGCGGCAGCCTCTGGGTCGCGCCGAATCTCATGGTCTGCGTGGCACGCTCAAGTCCTGCCGAGGATGGACGAGAGGCAATGAATGCGAATTCTCCTGGTTGATCATCATGCGGACTTTGCCCGCAACGTGAAGGAAGCGCTCTTAAAATGTGGCTTCGCCCTCGACGTGACACGCACGCTGGATGAGGCGGCGGTCGCGCTCGATTGCGCGAACTACCACATGGTCCTGCTCGAATCGGCTTTGCCCGATGGAGATGGATTGGACTGGCTGAAGCAGTTGCGGCGCGAGGGACGATCAATGCCGGCTATGATGATGAGCAGTCTCAATGATCTTAGCCGGCGGATTGCGATCTTCAATGCGGGCGCGGATGATTTTTTGCCCAAGCCCGTGTCTATCGACGAACTGATTGCCCGCATGCGAGCTATTTTGCGACGGTCAACGCAAATGATGGCGCCCGTTGTGACATTCGGGAATCTGCATTTCGATCCGATCGCGAGACAGGTCTCGATCGGTGGTCGAATCCTGAGAATTGCGCGCCGGGAAGTGTGCATTCTTGAACATCTGCTCAACCGCGCGGGCCGTACCGTGCCGCGCGCATCCCTCGAAGATAGCTTGTATGCGTTTGACGATGAGGTCTCGACCAATGCGCTGGAAGTCGGGATTTATCGCTTACGCTCGCACTTGAGCCAAGCGGGTGCAACGCTGAGGATCAAGACGGCGCGCGGTGTCGGTTACACCCTGGAACTCATCGCCGTAGCATCGGCTGCCTAGCCGATCGAACTTGAAAGCAGCACTCCCTTGAAAGTGGTTAACAATGACGCCGGCGAGCCGCCGATGGTCGCCAGCGGCTCGCACTATGCCGCTTTTCCCCGCCCCTGCTATGTCCTGTGCGCACTCGCTCTGCTATTTCCGCTTGCTGTCACAGCTCAGACAAAGCGGGATGGCAGAGGGGAACCGCCACGTGCGGCGCCTGGCAGCACCACGGGCACGATCAACCTTACCTCCTCACAGGGCAAGACAGTCCATCTGACCGGACCGGCTGCGAGCATTTTTATAGCCGACCCGGCGATTGCGGATTATCAGGCGCCATCGAATACCACGATTTTCGTGTTTGGCAAAAAGGCCGGACGGACGAGCCTGTTTGCCCTGAACGACAACGGAGAGGCTCTCGCCGAGCTGCGTGTTATCGTCACTCAACCGATCGAGGATCTGCGGGCCGCGCTTAAGGCCGAGGTCGGGGACTATCCAATTCAGGTCAGCTATACCCCGCGCGGCGCGATCCTTAGCGGTACTGCGCCTAATGCCGATGTCGTCGAGACCGCCAGGAAGGTCACCGAGCAGTTTCTTGGCGCGGGAGCGCTGGTTGTCAACAAGATCCAGGTGGCCGGCTCATTGCAGGTGAATCTCAGCGTACGGGTGGCAGAAGTCTCCCGCAGCGCCGTCAAGGAGCTCAACATCAACTTCACGGCCTCGAGCCCAAACGGCGCTTTCCTTGTGACCGGCAAAGGTGGCGGGTCCGGCGCGGCCGGCGGCGGCGGCACGATCGGGATTGGGTTTAACGCCGGCAATACCAACCTGAGCGCTGTTCTCGACGCTCTCGCGAGCGAGCACCTCGCCTCAATCCTGGCTGAGCCGAATCTAACGGCCATGTCCGGCGAATCCGCAAGCTTCCTCGCCGGCGGCGAATTCCCCATTCCGGTGATGCAGGACAACCGGCAGGTTTCCGTCCAATTTCGCCAGTTCGGCGTGAGCCTCGAGTTCGTTCCGACGGTTCTCAACAATAATCAGATCAATGTCCGTGTGAAGCCCGAAGTCAGCGAATTGTCGAGCGAAGGCGAAGTCAAAATCAATGGCATGGCGGTCCCTGCCCTTTCGACTCGGCGGGCGAGCACCGTGGTCGAGCTCGCCAGCGGTCAGAGCTTTGCAATCGGCGGCCTCATCAGGCGCAACTTCAACACTGATATCGGCGAGTTTCCCTGGCTCGGCGATGTGCCGATCCTGGGCGCGCTTTTTCGCTCGTCATCGTTTCAAAAACGTGAAACCGAGCTGGTCATTATTGTCACGCCCTACATCGTGCGGCCGGGACCGAATCCGAACCGGCTGAGCGCGCCGAGCGACCGCATCTCACCGCCCTCAGACGCAGGGCGGATTTTGACGAACACGGTGGCCCGGCCGCCGCGAGAGCGCGATGCGCCTCGCGCCAGCGTACCAGGAATGACCGGCAGCGCCGGCTTTATTATCGAATGAGGATCGCCAAATGACTTTGCGAGATTTGTGCTACCCGATCGTAATTGGAGCAACATTGGGGGGCTGCGCAAATACTGCCTCGATCCAGCCCGCGCCGGCTGACCAAGAGATCCAGGTCGAGCAGAAGAGTAGCGTACTGCTCCTGCAGAGCCTTCGTGGTCCCGAACGGCGTCGGCTGCGAAGCTTTATTGCAGCGACCAGTCGCGGCCGGCGGGATGCCCTCCATATGCGTGTCATCGGCCCACCCAGACTCATTGCACAGGTGGCCCACGAGGCTCGTGCCATGGGTGTTGCCACCTACAACATCCGTCTGTCTGCTTCTCGTGTGGATTTGCGGGCTCGTTCCGGGGTGAGGATTGAAGCAATCACTTTCGAAGCCCATCCTCCGGTCTGCCCCTCCCTCTCCATCGTCGGTCCTACAGTGAACGACAATTCCTTCAATCCCACCCTTGGCTGCTCAGTCCGCAATAACCTTGCGGTCATGGTCAATGAACCTGGCGACTTGTTGGGAAATGGCGCTGTCATGCCGACCAGTGGTGATCGTGCAGTGCGTCCCCTCAGCGCACGTGGGGCCACGTCGGCGGGGAGCAGGAGCAATTTGGAGGATGAAGCGCATAACCGGGTTGCGCCAGAAACCCAATAAGCGGCTCGTAAGACGCGAGCAGCATGACGCCGGTTGGCATTCTTACGCATATCTGTCGCCTTGAAATCGGCCGACGAGCCTCGTGGACTCCAATCGTTGCTCGGCTCTTTTCTTGGGATCGTGCAGCTTGCAGATCAGGTCCTGAGAGAGTTGGGTCGTTGACCAGAGATTTGAGCGGATCGCGGTTTTGCGCGATGACTAAACCAGGCCGGCGGCAAAGACTGCCTTTGCGGCTCTCTCGAAACACTCCATCGGAACGGCCTTGCCCATCGCACCTTTTCGGATCAGCTGGCGCGCCAAGACATGATCCTCGACAATGCTTAGACCTTGGGCGCGCGCCAGTGCCAGTAACTGTGAAGCCGTTTCGCCCTCACCGCGGCACACCAGTACCGGGACGCCGGTCTCGCCCCGAACGTAGCGCAGCCCAATCAATGTCGCTCGCCCCGTCAGTATCACTGTCGCCCGATGGATGCCGAGCGGAGACTCGTTCGCCGACTCCCGACGGAGCCTGCGGTGTTCACCCTTGATCTGCGGATTACCATCCTGTTCCTTGGACTCGCGCTTGGCTTCGCTCTGCGTCATGCGCATGTCGCGCAAGAACAACCAACGCTGAATGAGCAGATCGGCCAAGCCGGCAATCAGAAGAGCGCCGGCAGCAATCGCGATCAGCACTTTGAGCTCTTTAAAGACAAGACCAAAGCAGCTCAAATCGCAAACGGGCAAGTACACCAGTGCCCTCCAACTTGCGAGCACAGTGAAAACGAACGTAGCGCCAAGAACCACAACCTTGACCATAGACTTTCCAAGCTCCACGGCGGACCGGTGGGAGACAATCCGCTTCAGACCTTTGACGGGGTCCAATTTCTCAAGGCTGGGTTTGAGTGGCTCAACCGAAATCGTCAGCCCGCCGCCGGCCAAGACACCGGCCAGAATCGCGGCAACCACCGCCGCACCTAGGATGGGAGCTGCGGACCTTATAGAAAGGTCCATCAATCCGACCAACGCCTGTCGGGCCGCACTGTTGAAGGGCTGTTCCTGCAGCTTGTCGATGAGCCACACGGCTTCGCGCCATCCGTCTTCGATCGGACCCGCCCTGAAGCACAGGCAGCCGAAACCAGCGCAGAGGCTTGCCGCAGTCACAAAGTCGGCGCTGCGCGGGCTCTGCCCTTTCTTACGCGCGTCTCTCAGCTTCTTGTGACTTGGTGGAAGGTTTTTCTCTTCGCTCGTGTCGTTCATTTCAAGAACTTCTCGAGCCAGTCCAGCGCACCGTTGAACTGAATGATCTCTGCTCCCATATATTCGATCAGGAAGACGGCGTAGCTGACCATAATGATGCCAAAGGCGGCATTCTTGATGGTCGGAGAGAGATCGTTCAGCTTCATTTGCGGCGCAAAGCGCCCGAGCAGCATGAGGGATACGTCGATCAGAAGCAGCAGAGCCAGCACCGGCCCCGCGACCACGAGGGTCGTATGCATGATATGGTCGAGAAGTCCGATAAACTCCATTGCCCCTTGGTGGGTCAGGGGCGGTAGCGGCTGATACACGGGCCAGATCAGATAACTTCCATAGAGGCATCTGACCATGGTCTGCAGACCTCCTGATACAACGAAGATCGTAACCGCGGTAGTCCCGAGAAAGAGCCCCATCGGAGCGGTTTGACTGCGTGTGGCAGGATCGTCCACCTGGCTGGAGATGCCGCGCTGGGTATCAATGATGTCACCAACGGCCTGAATGCTCCAAAGTGGTATACTAAGCAGAAAACCGAACAGCAGGCCGATAAATATCTCCTTCAAACCGAGGAGCGAGACGGCAATCATACGGGTGCCCGGATCTAGTGTCTGCAAGCCGTTCCTGATCTGCATCAAGCAAGGCGCTCCAATCACAACCGTCGCGCTCGCGCGGATCATCCCGCTAATATGCGGTCGCGTGAATACCGGAAGAACCAGCATAATGCCGAGCGCCCGGGCCGCGCCAAGTCCGGCGGCCACGACGAACTCGACAGCAGTCTGAATCAGAGTTTGCGTCTCGGTAGGTGACAAGGCATCCATTTGAGCTCAGCTCGTCGTTCCTTCAGCCAATGCACCGTCGCACTCGCGTCGCCATGATGTGAGACGTCAAGAACTCTGCAGATCTCGTGTCCCAGCGGTTGCAGAGCGACAGGCCGCCCAGAGCAGATGCCTTCGGCTTCAACCATCCATATGACTACATCCGGCGCATTCGATGAGAGCGCCGGCGAAACCGCGCCGCTGCGCGGCCTACAAGCCAAGCTTCTTCCGCTCTCACCGGCCGCAGCGCGGTTTGGAGATCTGACGACCTCGAAGCTTCCAACAGTATCGCAGTCTATGGAGATCGGTCTCGAGCGGCACCTTCATTCGCAGGCACATTCACCAGAACGACAGAATCGAGGGGCCGCTTGCAATCAAGGCGATTCGCTCGTCCCTGCGTCGACAACTCGCCAGGAAATGCATCGAGGACCAGGTCTCAGCAGGTAATTCCATCACGTGAGCAAACCCAAATCGAATGGATAGAAATGGGTCATTCTTCCTCCGGCAGGCTCACGGAGCCGAACAGGACAGTTCGAATATCTATCCGTCTCATGCTAGTGAGGCGAGCTTTCGACAAGCTGACGAACTCGCCTTTTGTCGTTCACAATGAAGGCCGACAAACGAGCGCTATAGCTAAAACCTAGACAGCCTTGCGTTTCGCGCCCTAATACCTCGCTGTGAGCGCGGGGAACTCAGTGAAGATATGCTGGGCCTGCTCGATCAGCGGCGCGCTCAGTACCGGACCAAACAGAACGAGAACGGCGACGACGACGAGGAGCTTCACCGTAAGCGGCAAGGTTTGATCCTGAAGCTGGGTTGCTGCCTGCACGATGCCGATACCCAATCCGGCCACGAGGGCTGCCAGGAGCGGCGGTAGAACCCAGATCATGAACAGGACCAGTGATCGGGTCAGGTGGGTGAGGATGCTGGCCTCGTCCATCTCAATTCCCCGGAGACGCGTAGCTTAAGACCAATCCGTGCATGAGCCGCGACCAGCCGTCGATTGTGACGAACAGAAAAAGCTTGAAAGGAACGGATATCATTGTTGGTGACACCATTGACATGCCCATGGCCATCAGAATTGTCGTCACAATCAGGTCAATGGTGATGAACGGAAGATAGAGAAGGAAACCGATTTCAAACGCACGCTTAAGCTCCGAAATCAAAAAGGACGGCACGAGGATCGCAAAATCATCAGCTGTTGCGTTGCCGCGCATCTCCTGTGACCAGATATGTTCCGTCGACGACAGGAAGAACGTGCGCTGCTCCTCAGTGGTGAACTTTTTGAGATGGGCCCGCAGCGGCTCGCTGCCCTCCTTGGCGGCGGTCAACCAGTCGTCGGCGGTTTGGTAACGAAGTTGCACATTGGTCACGCGGTTGTATGTTTGCTCAAATACCGGGGCGTCTATGAACACGGTAAGGATCAATGCAGCGCCATACAGAACGATATTCGGGGGTATGGACTGAGTGCCGAGCGCGTTGCGGATCAGGAAGAGAACCACGGAAACCTTGATGAACGCCGTCGTCGTGACGACTGCGAACGTCAACAGGCCAAGACCGACGGTCGCCGCAACAAGCGCAAGGATGCTCGGTTGAATGTCAACCATTGACCGCCAACCTGCTGCGTAACCGGATGCCCAACGCTTCACCGACACGTACGATGTCGCCACGGCCGATCAATTGACCGTTGGCGACAATGTCGACCGGACCGTCCAGCTGCCGGCCAAGCTCGAACACGTGCCCCTCGTTGATGCTTCTCAACCTACCCAGCGGGATGGGCCAGCGGCCGCATTCGAACACAAGCGTGATCTCAACACTGTCGATGTCGGCTTCCGAGGGCGGGATTGCTTGCTCCGTATGAGGCTGTATCGTCATATTTGCATACCTTAGAGGATGGGATTGCAGTCGGAATGGTCCCCGAAGGATAAGTCTGTCGCCCGCGACCTGCGCCGGCGCCCACAACTTGTCCGCAGCGAGAATGAGCTGGCCATGGGCAAAGGGAATGACGTCGGGCAGCAGTGCGTCGCCGGGCTGTGCTTGACGAAGAAGCTTGATCGGCGCGCGCAGCGAGCCGATCTCTCTCGCAATTACGACCGGCAATTCCGAAGAAACCTTGCCTAAATCTCGCGGTAATTGGCCGATCAACTCGCCTAAGACACGAAACGCAGACGGAACCAGACCGTCAAGAGGCGCGAACAAGAACAGGCGAGCCTTGGCCGCCAGCGGCCCGACAGTAACGTCGAGCTCCAAATAGGGGTCTTTGGCCGTTGCGTCTTCGACGCGGATCAGTTGCAAATTCCGCGCGAGCACGATCTCTAAGGGAGCGAGCCAAGGTTCCAGGGCAAGTTCGAGAAGAAGCGAGCGGGTTGGGTCGGAAGGTAAAGTAAGGCCATACTGAAGCGTTGAAATCAGTGCCTCGACGAGAGGGCGGGGCAAGGACAAGACAGCGGTCTCACCTTCGGCGCAAAATACGCAGTCGAGCATCGACATGGCATGTGGCTCGGCGTGCCAAACAAGCCGGCTCATACGGATCGATAGCGGCTTATCGCCAATGCGGCTCTGCAGAACCGTGCGCGGTGCGGCGATCTCGTTGAGCCACAAGACCACTTCATGCGACAGCTTTGTCGCTGGCTGAAATAGTGGGGGTTTACCACGGCATTTACCGACAGTTTCCGCGGGCGCCGCTCGCGATGTGATAAGAGAACCAGCCATTAGTTCCAGCCACCGACCGCCTGGTTGCGCGATCCACCCTGATATCGGAGCAAAGCCCCATCATCGGCATCGATTTCGGCTGCAAACTCTGAACGGACAGCGGTAGTGCGCTGGACATCGCCCTCAATCTCCTGCCATTTCTGGCTTGCCGCCGAACGCTTGGCCCATATGGTCCGCGCCTCATTCACTGCCTGCCGGGCCTGCTCATGCGCGATGCGCGCCTGCTCACCCGCATCGCGTGCCGATTCGATCTCTGCTGCCAGCCGCCCGAGGACGAGTTGACAGCGACGATCGAGCTCGCTCGCGGACATCGTCTCTCGAGACGCCAGCTCCTGATAAAGTTCAGCTTCGACCTTGGCGCGACGATTCTCCGCGCCCTTAAGATTCTCAGACGCTCGCTGCAGCGCATCGACCGCAATTTGGCGCCTGGCTTCCATGTTCGACAATTCGCGAAGCGCGCTTCGCTCTCTGATGTCTTTCACCAGTCGCAATTTCGCCGCTTGCTCGAGATTCAGGCCGTCAGACGCGACATCCATGAAATGGTCTCCTCAAAGCTAGACGGCTCGTCCTGTCCCTGGCGCAAGAACGCGCGCAGTTCCTCGATTGAATCGATTGCCCGATCAGTCAGTGGATCGCTGCCCGGCTTGTATTCACCGACCTTGATCAAGAACTCAGCCTCATTGTAGCGCGAGAGCAGATCGCGAAAGACGGATGCCGCCTTGCGATGTGGACCAGAGGTGACTGCATCCATGACACGACTTCGGCTCGACAGCACGTCGATGGCTGGAAAATGCTCTCGCGAGGCCAGCGCGCGCGAAAGAATGATATGACCATCGAGAATGCCGCGCGACTCTTCGGCGATCGGATCGCCCGTGCCGTCACCTTCGACAAGCACGGTATAGAATGCCGTGATCGAGCCCCGCTCGGCCATACCGGCTCGCTCCAACAGACCAGGCAGCAGCGCAAAGACGGAAGGAGGAAAGCCGCGCCGGGTGGGAGGTTCTCCTGCGGCAAGGCCGATTTCGCGCATCGCACGGCTAAAGCGCGTTAGCGAATCCATCATTAGAACGACCTGCAGCCCTTGATCACGAAAATACTCGGCGAGTGCGGTCGCCATATGAGCGCATTGCGCCCGCTCCATTGCCGATCGATCGGATGTTTCAACGACAACGATGGTGCGAGCGAGGGCATCTCCAATATGACGTTCGATGAATTCACGCACCTCGCGTCCGCGCTCTCCTATGAGCGCAACGACGGTGACATCGGCGGCCGCGCCTTTTACAATTTGCGACATCAGCGTCGACTTACCGCAACCGGCATCTCCATAGATACCGATCCGCTGACCTTCGCCACAGGTCAAAAGTCCATCCAGCACGCGAACGCCGAGCGGAAACGGCTGCTCGATGCCACGCCGCCTCATCGGGTTGGGCGCCTTGCCGCGGAGCGGATAAGTGTGGACCGTCCTTATCGGCCCCTTGCCATCGAGCGGACGGCCGAAGCTATCGATCACGCGGCCGAGCAGGTCGGGCCCGACTGACACTTCCTGCATGCGTCCGGTCGGGATCACTTCCGCGCGGTGGGACAAGCCTACCGTATCGCCAATGGGCGTCAGCAACACCCCGTCCGGCAGCAAACCGATGACTTCCGCCTCAAGTGACCATCCGGAAGCGTGATCCTGCAAAAGGCAAAGTTCTCCGACACGAGCCCCTGGCAACACGGCTTGGAGCAAGGTGCCGATCGCACGCGTGATGCGTCCCCGCACGGCACGTGTATCGACGTCCTTTGCTGCGATTCTTAAAGATGCCATCGCCGCATGCACGTCTCCTTCTCCGGCCGTTTGATCATTGCCCGATCGTTGCGTCGTCACGATAGGTTTCCTGAGAAGATGGATTAAGGCCGAGACGCAATGTGCGAAGCTGCGCGGCAAGCCCTAAATCGACACTGCCGAACTCGCTCCACAGAACGCACTGGTCCGGCGCTACGGCCGGGTCCGGATCAATTCTGACTTTCGGCCGACCATCCGTTCCATCGAACGCCAGAAATTCTTGTCTTAATGCATCAGCGTTCACTGGAGACACGTGAAGGCATACTTCTGCGCTGCCATATCTTTGCTCGACGGCGTGACGAACGGTCCTTACCAACATCTCACCCGGATCAAAGGAGCCCAATAAATCGCTCAATATCTCAATGACGAGCTGTGGCAACTCCTGTTGCAGAACGGCTTTTCGCCGGGCCACATCGGAAGCAACTTGGGCGATCAGCTGTGCCATTTCGTCCGAGCCTGACCTAAGACCCTCGCAGTGCCCGCGCTCCCGCTCCTGATGATAGGCTTTCCTTGCCCAACTGCGAACCTGCCGCAGGTATCGCTCGGCTAGCGCGCGCGTCTGCACCGCATCGTACCAGATACCAAGTTCCGCGGCTGGTATGAGCGGACCAAGCGGCCGTACCCGCGGGCTATCTGGCAAGGCTGTTTCATTGTCCGTCATGCCGCAGGCTCCTCCGTGGCCAAGTGGGCCACTACCAAAGACAGTAACGGACCCGCTGAGTTGTAATGTTCGGCTGCTGGGGATTCGGCGGAGGTCCCCAGAGGTAGGCGGAAAAGAACGCGCACACGGTCAAGCTCTGACGCGTCCTTGAGCCAAGCGCCAAGGCAGGCACATCCGTCATGTTCAATCTGGCTCGCCAGCTTCTGCGGAGCGTCAATCGATGTGGTTGCGACGGCGCTGGATGAGTGTCGGATTGCGAAAGCATGTGCTTCCGCACCAATATTTTCAATCAGAATCGCCACATCATCCCTTGACACAAGCTTCAGCACGGAACGGGCATGCCAGATACTGCCAGCGAGCAGCGCTGCCCGACGCGGATCATGCCCGAGCAGAACGTCCCTATCCCAGTCGATTCCGTTCGAGACCAGCTCACTGCCTAGCAGAAATTCGACCAGTCTTTGCTGAAGTCTCGGAGCCTTCTGCAACTGCAGCACTGTGGCGGCCGACACGAGCCCATCAAGATGGCCGGCAAATCGGCTGGGATGGATCAAAGCGGCAAGCTCGCGCAGGCGATCGGAATGCGGGTTGAGTGAATAATTTGGGTCAGTGGACGCCATCGATACGGACCTGCTGCACTATTTCGGATCGGAGGAGAGCTTTTTGCCGGCGGACTGGACCGCTGGCTTGCCGGCATCTCTGCCGAGACTTGTCACCTTGCGCCAGGATTGACGAAGCTGTCGCCCACGTGTGCTCAGCAGCACGTAACATAGAATGGCCAACGCGGCGAGCGCACCTCCTGCACCGATCGCAATGTGGGTTGCGATGAACTTGGTTGGTTCGGCGGAAGCTGCCGCGGGCAAAACGGAGACCTGATGCTGAGCCCGCTCAACCGGCACGAACACGACCGCCACCTTGTCGTATGATAAACCTTCGATGCTGTTGGCGACGAGCATTTTGATCTGCGGCAGCAAGGCTGAGAGCTTCGCGTTCGAGGCGTGTCGAATGAACACCGACGCCGAGGAGGGGGTTGCATCCTGTCGCAAAAGATCATTCTTCGGCAGAACGACATGAACACGGGCGGAGAGAACCCCATCGATATCGCTGATGGTGCGCGACAGTTCTTCACTGAGAGCATAGACGTAGCGGGCTCGCTCCTCAACCGGAGAGGCCACGAGGCCCGCCCCCTTGAACACCTCACCAAGGCTCTTGAAGGGTTGGCGCGGCAAGCCCTGGTCATTCAGCAGCTCGATCGAGTAGACGAGCTGCTTTTCTTCCACCTGAATTGTGCTCGTCCCATCCTTACCAACGACACGGATGGCATCGACGCCCTTGCTCAGGAGCAGCCCGAGCATCTCGTTGGCTTCGCGCTCCTGAACTTTGGTATACAGATCAGCTTTGCAGCCGGCGAGGGTCAGCAAAAGCGGCAGCAGGACGAGAGTATAAAGCCGCTTCCTCGCGGGACAGCCGTTACCGATCTTGTCTTTCGTCAAGACAGCCAACGGCCCGCTCAGCCCGCCGATAGAAGCTTGTTCAGAGATGAACTGACAGCACCTGTTCCCTTGGAGAGGAGCGAAACCTGGATGACGCCGTTGTAGACATCCCGCAGATTCGCCAGCGCCGAGTCGAAATGATCAGCGCCCTCCGGTTTGCCCGCTGGATGTACCTCGAGTTGCTGTACACGCAAGACTGGTTGCGCTGCCGGCCCAAGCTGGAGACTCTTCGTAGGATCAGGCTCGTCGACGATCGACGGCGAAACTGCACCCGTCGGAAATGGTTTGCCGTTGTGGATAGCAGAAATGCTCTGAAGGACGCGATCGCCGAGCGGGCTCGCCGGCGTAACTGCGCGCTGCACTTCCGGCCGCGATGGATCTAGCGCGCGCTCCGTCACAGAAGAGGCAGCACCTTTGTTCGAGGCCGCCTGCGCAAGACTCTCGTCAAACTGGGCGCGTGCCGGCGAACATCCGCTGGAGGCACATTCGACGGAGCTGGCAGACATCGACGTAATGCCAAACAACATGGAGGAAATCATTTCTGTCACGTAGTGAGATGAGCCATCCGTTCACACGAACGGGCCGGCACTTTAGAGAAGCAAGCTGACCAAAAACTGACGAGCATCTGTCATCTAATGATTACGGCCAGATTCCAATTTGGGACGAAGCATCGGCTTTCAAATTTTTGGACGAATTCCGGTGCTTGTTCAGAAGTGTAAAATAGCTGAAATGCTCACTCCATCCACAAGGCTGCACAACTTGAAGAAAGTTCTCTATGCTGGTGTTTTCATTTGCTCGGGCGTCGTCGAGGCGCTCGGCGCTCCCCTGGCGCTGCCATCGACGCCTTATAGTTACACAGTTCTGGATCAGGACCTCGCGGCCGCACTGCAGGAATTCGGCAACAACCTAAACATCAGAGTCAATGTCAGCACCGGGGTGAAGGGGCGGATTCGCGGGCGAATGCCGGATCTCCCACCGCGAGAGTTCCTCGAACGCTTGATCAATCTCTACAATCTTCAATGGTACTACGATGGGCTCGTGCTCTATGTATCCGACGCGCACGAGGCGCAAAGCCGCCTTTTGGTCTTGAGTCCAATCAGCTTTGATGCGTTCAAGGCGGCACTCGATGCGCTCAACATCTTCGACGAGCGTTACATCGTGAGAGCCGTACCGGGAGATGGCCTCGTCTTCGCCTCTGGTCCACCCCGTTTTGTCGCGCTTGTGGAGCAAACACTCAAAGGACTTGCGGCGGAGGCACAGGCACGGCGAAGTCCGAGCGGTGCCGAAAAGCCGCCGCACGAGTCGGTTTTGATGCTATTTCGGGGATCCTCCAGCGTGGTCATTCGCGACGGACGACCGAATGACGCTCCGTCGTCGAAGATTCCACATCAAGACCGCGTGGTCCATACACCCGATGCAGGTGAGAAATGACCTGATGACGACAGATGGCCTAGGAAGAGATGCAATGCGTGTGTTTATGCCCTGTGTGTTTATGCCCTACGCCTGCTCAGATCGAAATGCAAAGAAGCCGCGATCTCATACCGACCTGGGCTGCCCGGACAACCACGTTCACCATCCTGGGTATGCCTCACGCAGCGCAATGGCGAGAAGAAGGTTTTATTCGTCTCAAACCATTTCTAGACCCTGCCCTTTGGCCATTAGGTTCGAGCGAACACTCGCCGAGCGGCTAAGCTTGATGACATGATGAAACGCCAAGCGCAGCTGCGCTTGGATGCGCTCGGACACCGAGGGGAGCGATCGGGCATAACAAGCAAGCCGATTGCGCTCTCGAGAACCCATCAGCGCCTTTTCACACTGTCATTTCGCGTCGCGTTGTGAAAACGTCTGAGCGCCGTCAGCTTTTGGAAAGCTAATCGAACCTACCATACGGCGTGAATATCTAGACGGGCGATGTGCCTATAGATTGTAGCGGAACTGAGCGCTTGGGGGCGCACTGAGCAATCGGAAGCAAGTGGTGGGAGCCATCTAAGCCTATCGTCATTTCTTGCTCGTTGTTCGTCGCGATTCTCGGGCTGCGCCACACGACCGGCTTGTGGTGCGATCTCAAATCAGAGGACATATGATGTCAGTCAACAACCTATCGCTAACTGCCAGCTCGACTTTGTCCGGACTGGCCCCCGGGCCCTCATCGGCGCGGGATCTTTCAAGCTTCGAGGCGATGCTGGCTAGTTTCTCGTTGAAAGACAATGCCGATGACCGTTCCACACCACAGGATCCGGCGGCTGCAGACTCAACCAAGCAGCTGACGGAGGAGCTCACGCAGGAGGTGCGGAACATCCTGCCGCCGGAGATCAAGGCCGCGCTGGACGCATGTCAGCAGGCCCCAGAGCCATCCTCCACCGAGTCCTCCTCCGCTGCGAGCACCCCGAAGATTGCAGAGGCACCCGTACAAAGCTCCAGGATCACGTGGAACAGGGGCACGCTGACTGATGCCGAGCTGCAGACTGTGTCGGTGCTGAACCGACACAAAGACAAATGCCCTCTGGATTGGAAATCTCTCGGAGATTTGGCCAACGATCCCGCCACCCCGCCGGATCTAAAGGCGGCGATCGAGGCCCTGCAACAGGACCCAGAGCTCTTCTATGCGATAGGCTCGCAAGGTGACGGCCGCTGCGGCGGGAAGATCAAAGCGGGTGATCTCTCCGGCTTCTCCGATCACCACCCTCAGGTTGCTGCTTTCCAGGAGCAGCGCGCAAAGAGCTACACGCAAAACTACATCCCATCCGACGGCACCCGGAACGGCGAGCCATCGGTTATGACCCAGACCGATGCATTGCACGAGCTCTATCGCTATTCCGACAACCTGCCTAAGAACCTGAGCCTTGCGGATTTCAAGCGGATCGTCGACGGCGAAGCTAAAACCGGCAAATGTCCGCCACAGCTCCTCGCGGCCGCTCAATACTTCCTCGACCACTCGGATGAATGGAAGCAATTGTACGGTGGCTCGATAGACAAGGTTCACAAAGAGGACTTCCTGCAGGTTGCTTCATCATCGATGAATCTTACGCAAACCGAGCTCGATACGCTCAATGCGATCGGCAAGAACCAAAACGCTTTCTTCGGGAAGGGTGACCTGACCCGGGAAAAGCTGGCGAGCATGGTCGATGATAATAGCCTCGCGCCCGAGGTGCGAAAGGCGGCCTCCCAGCTGCTCTCCGATCCTGTGTTGTTCGGGTTGATGAACAACGCGATTACGGGCTACAAAACCCACCACAAGTTCTTCGACTTCGGCGGCGGGCATACGGTCGATTCCGGCAACATCAGCAACAGCGACTTCAAACAATTCTTCAACAACATGTCGGGTGCGAACCGCACCGTTCACCAGGTGAAGACGCATGCCGCCCGAACGCCTGCTGAGCAAGACGCAGTCGGGGACATGGCGATGGGCGTGACAGACCAGCCCGATATCAAATCCACCAAAAAGAACGGTGGCGCCTTCATGCACGCACTTAATGACGTGCTCAAAGCTGGCTCTAAGGTACTCGACTGGGCCGCGACAGCAGTCGGTGTACTTGGCTTCATTCCAGGCTTGGGTGAATTGGCCGATCTGGCGTCAATGGTGCTCGAAGCCGAGGCGCAAGCAGCAAATCTTCTTCACACTGCGATCAGTGGTGGCAACATAAAGCAAGCGCTGGAAGAAGCCGGGCTGAACCTTGCGGCACAGGCGGTGGGCTGCATCGCCGGACCTGAGGTCAAATTAGCAATGCGAGAAGGCTTGGTGAAGCAGGCAATTCAAGAAGCCGCGACCGCCGGCATCAACCTGCCGGTTTCAGTGGCCCAGTCCTACGCGGAGGATTACCTGAGTAACCTGAAGGCTCGCATCGAGTCCGAGCGCTTGCAAGCTGCAGGCGCTTACGCCTAGGCGGAGCGACGCTACCCTCTCAGGATCACGCTGGAAACGGAGCCTGCGCGGCCTCCGCGCGATCGGGCCTCTCTGCCGAGCGATAGGTCGCGCAAGCTCTACCAGCATCCTTGAGACCGCCCCGGAATCCGACGAACTTTTCGGCCCTTCACTGCGCACAAACTACTTGGCCGCACTCGATCGGCGGAATCCGACCTGAAGCCCAGTCTGCCGCTGTGAGGTTCCATAGATTGCATACGCCGCCTGTCGACAGCGCGATGCATTAACACTACGCGACAGACCGACCGCACCCGCGGAGCCTGCCGATTGCGCACGATCGAGAGCACATCGATTCCGAGCGGTAAGAACCGAGGGGCGCTTTGTCGAGTGGCGGGCTCCTGCTCGGTCTCCGTGAAAGTGGGGCGCGATTGACGGATCTGCCATGAACCCGCCAGCGGCCGGTGGACCGCTCTGGCCCTGACTGAGGCGTCACGCTTGACTTCCGCCTCGCTCCCGACCAGGTCAAGCTCCGTGCCGCTTCGCCACACCGCATGCAAATTGCCGAAAACGCTCGGAGGCGTCGCAAGGAACGTGAGCCCGAGGTTGCAGCACGTCAGTCCCCAACGCCTTTATTAGTAGTGGCTTTGATATTTCGCCTATTGAAAGCTTTCGAAGCGAAGAGCAACGTGCTCACCCGATCAAGCTCCACAAACGATCGTTTGTCTTAATTATCTGATCTCCAGCTTTCGCCGGCAACCTTTCAAATAATCTGCTGGTGACGACGTTTAATGACGATCGACGATCGGCTCATTGCATTTTCCAGGCTCGTCAGCTTGTCGAAAGCTAAGCCTTGCATAGTGGACGGTGGAAACTGCCTCCATTGGCACATCGAATTAAACCAGAGGAGAACCCGATGCGCGTTACGAGCTCTAGCGCCGCTGGGCATGTTGATGCTGACCTCCATGCCGCTGGCGGCAAAAGCGGCGGCAAAAAGGGATCTCACAAGCCTGGCGAGCGCGGTGATTCTGACCGATCGCCTGATGCAAACATTCCCGTAAACGGCGGCGCGTCCACTCCGGGCGGTAACTCGCATGAAGCCGCTATGCAGCAAGCGTTCAACGTCGCTCTAGGAGCCGCTGCTCTCCAACTTGCGAATAGTGCAATGAGCCATTTCGACGATGTCATGGCCGAGACAGAGGAGGATTCCTGACGTCGCATGTTGCGACTTTAGGAAATAGGAGCCGCACGTGGCGGCTAAATTCGAGCACACAGGAGAATAGTATGGCTAACAATGTTGGTGCGTCTCATACCTCGACTGCAGGTGGGGCAGCCGGCACCGCTACTGCTGCAGCCGCTTCCACGGCTGCTGAAGCTGCTGGAGAGGCGGCATTCCAACGGCAAATCGCCGCTCTGACTTTGACCAGCACAAAGGCTGCTGAGAGGGATGTGGAGCTTCGCGTCGTCTCGACCGAGCTTTCGACTGTCAAAAAAGCGGCCGATGAGCGGGTGCAGTAAGGGATGAGTGGGGCGACGTCGCCGCCCCACTTTCCCCGGCTGCTTAGACTGTGAAGTCGCAACGGGCCGTACGGTTCTGCCGTACGGTCCCGTTCGCTGTTCAGGAAACCGACCGTGAATGAACCGAATTGCCCGCAGTTCGAAGTGCTGTCGGGGAGTTATTCCGGGCTGACAAGCAAAGTGAGAGGCGGATCGTGTCTGATTGGCAGCAGTCTCGATGCAGACCTAATCTTCGTCGAACAAGGCCTCGAACCGCACCATCTTCGTGTCATCCCGCATTCCAATTCAATCGAGATCGAGGCCCTTGCAAGGGATGTCAGGATCGAGGGACACGAGACTGTTCTACCGAATGAGCCCATTGTTGTCCCCCTTCCTGTCGTTTTGCGTGCCGGGGCGATGTCCATTCGCTGGACGATCGAAGACTACAAACAAGCTGGCTCTATCGACCGCCGGCGTATATCGCTCGCCGTTCTCGCTTTGATCCTGATCAGCTCTGCCGTTGTTGGCGCAGTCTCAGCCGGTTTTGTGCAGACCGACACCACCATAGCGTCGAGTCCGTCGTCTCCAGCTACCGACATTGAACCCAAGCTGGCGCTCAGCGCTCCTGATGCTCTCGCCACCGAGGCAGCTGCCGAGCGACTGCAAGAGGAAGTTGACGGAGCGGGCCTTGTCGGCATCAAGGTCGGCTCTGGGGCGGGCGTTGTCACCGCCAACGGCACCGTTACGCCCGCCTTGCTCGCCACATGGCGAGACGTTCAGCAGCGGTTTGATCATACTAGCAATGGCGCTTATACGCTCATCAATGCGGTCGCCATCAAAGATGAGAAGACGCCCCCCACAATTGGGGTCCAGGCTGTTTGGCGGGGGAGCCACCCCTATATTGTCATTGCTGGTCAAAAGTACTTCGTCGGCGCGCTCTTGAGCAATGGATGGACCGTCTGCGGGATTGAGGACGGGCGTGTTCTGCTGAGCCGTGATGGCCGGCTTGCCACTCTACCCTATTAGCGTTTTAGGTCGCAGGTAAGGAAGCAAACTGCCATGACTGGGCTGCCCCCGAATCCCGTCGAGCCTGGCACCTCTTTTCAGGAGCCAAACGTTGATCATCATGCATCTGTCAACACGCCGGCTAATTCTCGAGCCAAGTCCATCGAGATTGATCGGACACGTGGTATTGATAACAAGAGCCACACCTCAATTTCTCGTCACAGCGACATGCCGGATCGGTTGGTGGACACCACGATCGAGAGCGCGCTGGAGCTCAGTTCGATTGATGCAGTTTCACGCATCAATCTCGACGAGGCGCCCGCCCGGCCAGATCAAATCGAGCCGGGCTCGGAACTTGCTTGGCTTAATGAGCCCAATCTCGCGCACAGTCTGCTCTCCTTCGTGACGCCGCGCTTACGTCATTCGCATGTTCTGCGTCCAGAGCAACACGGCCTCCTTTTGGAGCGTTTGGCTGATACCCTATCAGCCGCGCCAGAGGATTTGGTGTCACGTGAAGGGGCAGCGCTGCTGCAACTGGAGCTGCAGCGATTGATCCTACTCCGACAGAGTCACAACGGCCTGATCAAAGGCTAGCAATGGCCGGGCCAGACAAAGTGCAACACTTCACATCCACACAGCCTCCAATCGTTTCCGAAACCGGCGTTGTCGAGCTGATCTCCGGGCCGGAGCGAGATTTGCTCTGCGTGCTTTCTTATATTTACCTTGCGTGCGGACAGAGCGCCAAGAGCCTGACTCTGTTGCGGCTGGTTGCTCACGAGCAGTCTCAAGACATCGGCCTGCTCCGCATCCTAGCCTACGCTCTCATCTCGGAGCGTCGCGGTAACGAAGCACTGTCGGTATTGGACAAGCTTGACAAACTGGATGACGAGCCGTCTTCGTGTCTGCCGTTAATGCTGATGCGCAGCCACGCCCTGCGTCACACTGGCCGCATGACCGAAGCGCGAGCCGTCTTCAAACGTTATGTTTTGTTGCGGGGCAGCACAGCTGCAATCGAACAACAATAAGGCTTCTCATGGCCAACCTTCTACGAAATCTCATCACGCGCGCGCCGGCTCACTCGGACTTGATGGTCGCGTTGATGCTTCTTCTGGCGATCGGAATGATGATCCTGCCGATCCCGATCGTCGTGATCGATATGCTGATCGGCTTCAATCTGGGGTTTGCCATATTGCTGTTGATGGTAGCCCTGTATCTCAACACGCCGCTCGACTTTTCGTCCCTGCCGGGCGTCATCCTGATTTCCACCGTCTTTCGTCTCGCTCTTACCGTCGCAACGACGCGACTGATCCTAGCCGAGGGCGATGCCGGCAGCATCATCCATACCTTCGGCGATTTCGTCATATCCGGCAACATCGCCGTAGGCATTGTCATATTCCTGATCGTGACCATGGTGCAGTTCATGGTTCTCGCCAAGGGCGCCGAACGGGTGGCGGAGGTGTCGGCGCGCTTCACGCTCGATGCGCTACCGGGCAAGCAGATGGCCATCGACGCGGAGCTGCGCAACGGCCATATCGATCAGCACGAAGCCCGCAGCCGGCGCGGCGCGCTGGAGCGAGAAAGCCAACTGCACGGCGCGATGGACGGCGCTATGAAATTCGTTAAGGGCGATGCCATAGCCGGACTCATAGTCATCTGCATCAACATGCTGGGTGGCATCACGATCGGATCACTCTCCAAGGGCATGTCCCTCGAGGAGGCGATGCATCAATACACCATCCTGACGATCGGTGATGCGCTCATTTCGCAGATTCCGGCCCTGCTGCTGTCAATTACCGCCGCAACCATTGTCACTCGTGTCAACGGTCCTTCCAAACTCAATCTTGGCGCCGATATCGTCAACCAACTTACGGCCAGCGCACAAGCGCTACGCCTGGCCTCCTGTGTCTTGCTTGTGATGGGGCTCATTCCTGGTTTCCCTTTGCCCCCTTTTGTCATACTGGCCGCGCTCTTCTCCGCCGCCAGCTTTCTCAAGGTTGGCGTGCAAGAGGGCAAGACCGCTCCCAACGCCGGCGTCGGTCCCACCGGTTCGGCTCCCGCTTCCGCGCAGGGTCAGAAGCAAGCAGTGCCCGCGGAGGCACTTCCGATTACGCTGTTGCTTGCGCCGAGCCTGATGCAGGCAATCGACGTACGGGAACTCGAGCAGTGCGTCGCTCGGGCTTCGGCACTGGTTTCAGCTGATCTTGGCATCACAATCCCACGCATTCCCGCCCAAAGCGCAAAGCACCTGGCCCAATCGCAATTCAGGGTGGATGTCGAAGGAGTGCCCGTGGAAGAGGGCGCAATTGACCCGACACAACTCTTACTTAACGACGACGTAGCGAACATTGATTTGAGCGGGATCCCCTTTTGGCAAGACCCAGACACGAATCGGACCTGGATCGAACAAGGCCATGCGCCTGCTCTCAAAGCTGCCGGAATAGGGCACCACCGTCCAAGCGAAATCATCGCCTTGCGCGTCCAGTCGACGTTGACACGCTATGCACAGCGCTTGGTGGGCATTCAGGAAACGCGTCAGTTGCTCGGCCGGATGGAACAGGAATATGCCGATCTGGTGAAAGAGGTGCTGCGCACGACACCGATCCCTCGCATCGCGGATGTCCTACGTCGTTTGCTCGACGAGGGCATCCCGATCCGGAACACCCGTCTGGTTTTGGAGGCGCTTGCGGAATGGAGCGAACGGGAGCAAAATGCCGTACTGCTCACCGAATATGTGCGCTCCGCTCTGAAGCGGCAAATCTGTCATCGCTATGCCAACGCCCATCGTGTTGTGGCGGCCTTTATCGTCGAGCGTGAGACCGAGGATATCGTGCGCAGTGCGGTGCGCGAGACCGCTGTCGGACCCTACCTCGTTTTGGAGGATCGGCAAAGCGAGATGCTGCTTGCACAGTTTCGCAAGATCCATTCGAGCATCGCGCGCAGTCAGAACCAGCCAGTTATCCTGGGCTCGATGGATATTCGGCGCTTCGTCCGCGGCTTTCTCACCCGCAATGGAATAGACCTACCTGTTCTCTCGTATCAGGATCTCGCCTCGGATTTCACCGTCCAGCCGATTGGCTCGGTCAAACTTGCGCCTGGCAAGGACAAGACACCTACAGGCGGGCATCGTGACCTCCTCCCTGCGGTCGGCTGACGAGCAAAGGTGTGGGGTCGTGAGGCCGCGTATGAATTCATGTAAGCTTAATGATCTGCGGCGCTGCCGTAACTTTCGTCGTCATTCGTGCTCGGGCTTTCTCCCCATGCTGGCCATCATGCTGCTCGCGGGTTGCGCTAACTCGCACAAGTCCGGTCTTTCAGAGCAGCCGACGTCTACGGCAGAGCTGGTTGGGGCCAAGGAGGTCGATCCAGCGATGCGCGAGCGCATCTCTCACGCCCTCAGTCGCGATGCTGACGAGAAGGCTTTGCGCGACGCGCTGAAGCAACGACCGGACAATGTCGATGCGGCGATTCCTCTTGCACGAGCCCTGCTGATGCGTGAAAGCCCTGATGAGGCGCTTGAGGTGCTCGACAACATCTTGCTTGCAGCACCGGGCGACCTGCGCGCGTTGAATGCCAAAGGTGTTGTGCTCGATCACGAGGGCCGCCATCACGAGGCGCAAACGCTATACCGCCAAGCTCTGGCAATTGACCCAGAAAATCCGATGTTGAGGAACAATCTCAGGCTGTCGCTCGTCCTTGAAGGGACGACGCAGAACGGCAATCCAGGCCCACCACTGCAAGCGGACGGCCGGCACGCACCGTACCGTCAGAGGTAGGCCGAACAAGAGCGGATCGCAGCCGCTCGGTGCCTCTCTGTCAGCTTACTGAGAGCTAGCCGATTATCAGCCGCCGTGGAGGCTCAAGAGTCAAATTCCCGGCGAAGCGACAGTTCGTACGATCACATGTACAAGCCAGATCGGCAACCCAACCGCACGCATCCGCGGCCGACCCACGAACAATGGCTCTGACAGTCAAACGTTTGTAAGCGGCAAAGAGATCCCATCTGGCGGAGTGGTGAGCGATCGGCTATCGGCTGCGGAGTCTGTGAGCCGATGTGAGCTTCTATGTCTGCACCT
>NZ_FOUS01000009.1 GCF_900114915.1 Bradyrhizobium sp. Rc3b | reverse complement strand
AATTTCGGTAAAGTGGAATATTTTTGTCGCCGCGCGTTGACCCAGGGCTCGCGTGTTTTGCCCGCCGGGCAGCGCAAGATCTTGTAGCCCGGATGGAGCGCAGCGTAATCCGGGGAGCCTTGCTACGAGGCACGAGCGCCCCGGATTACGCTCTCGCTCCATCCGGGCTACGAAGCCTCACCCCGCCAGCCTCTCGATCACGATATCGAGCAGCGCGCGCAGACGGGCGAGGCGCCTGAGATCGCGGTGATAACCGACATAGGTGTCGCGGCCGGGCGGCGCCGTTCCGATGTCGAGCGCGACCAGACGGCGGTCGCGGTCGCCGAGCGGACGCGGCAGCACGGCAAAGCCGTCACCGCTGGCGCAAAGCTCGGCCTGCACCTGCCTGTTGTTGCTGCGCGAGGCGATTGCTGCATTCGGCAGTGCGCGCTTCAGCCAAACGGCGTCCGGCATGTCGGCGAACTCGGCATTCATCGTCACGACGCGGACAGCGCTGCCGTCGCCGGCGCGCGGCGGCTTGCTGCCCTTCTTGCCGTAGAGCGCGTAGGGAATGTGCAGCAGCTTTCTGGAGATCACCTCGGGCTCGCTGAACGGCTTGATGCGGAAGACGAGATCGGCTTCACGCCGCGGCAGGCTGTAGAGCCGCGCATCGGTCAGGAGCTCTACCGTCACCTTGGGGTGACGCTTGCCGAACGCGGCGATCACCGGCGACAGCATCACCGTCCCGAACCAGTCCGACGACGACAGGCGCAACAGGCCGTCGAGCTGCGTCTCCGCGCCGGATACATGACGCTCCAGTGCGAGCGCCTCGTCCTCGATCCGCTCGGCATGGCGGAGCACGGCGGCACCCTCGTCGGTCAGCACCAGGCCATCCGCCGTGCGCTGGAACAGGGTCTGGCCCAACGATGTCTCGAGCGCGCGAAGCCGCCGGCCCATCGTCGGCTGGGTCTGGCCGATTTTTCGTGCGGCAGCGCCGAGCGTGCCTTCGCGCGCAATTGCCAGGAAGATGCGCAAATCGCTCCAGTCCATCAGGATTCCCGCCATACAAAAATGTATGACGAGCGTACAGCTTTGTTCCTTCTCATGCAAAATTTCATGGGCATATTGAGCCGATCACGGAGCAAGACGATCATGACGAGACAATCGACGATGCGCGCCGGCGTCCTGGAGACCCACAACGCTCCCTTGCGCGTCTCAACCATCTCCACGCCAGAGATCGGCCCGCACGAGGTGCTGGTGCGGGTGCGCGCGAGCGGGGTCAATCCGCTCGACACCAAGATCCAGGCGGGCGCCGCGGCGCATGCGCGCCATCCGCTGCCGGCGATTCCAGGGATCGATCTCGCCGGCGTGGTCGAACTGGCCGGGCGCGAGGTGAGGCGGTTCAAGCCGGGCGACGAGGTCTACGGCATGACCGGTGGTGTCGGCGGCGTACAGGGATCGCTGGCCGAATTCGCCGCGGTCGATGCCGATCTCCTCGCGCCGAAGCCTGTTAATCTCAGCATGCGGGAAGCTGCCGCCCTGCCGCTGATCGTCATCACGGCCTGGGAAGGCCTGATCGACCGGGCGGCGATGAAGGCGGGTCAGAAGGTATTGATTCATGGCGGTGCGGGCGGCGTCGGTCATGTCGCGATCCAGATCGCGCGCGCCGTCGGAGCGGAGGTGTTCGCAACCGGCTCGCCGTCGCAGCGCGCCACCATCGAAGGTTTCGGCGCCGTATTCATCGACCGCGACAGCTCGGTCGAAACCTACGTGACGCAGCATACCGGCGGCCGCGGCTTCGACATCGTCTACGACACCGTAGGCGGCAAGGTGCTCGACGCTTCCTTCGAAGCAGTGCGCCGCTTCGGCCATGTGGTGAGCGCGCTCGGCTGGGGCACGCATGCGCTTGCGCCGCTGTCATTCCGGGCGGCCACCTATTCAGGCGTGTTCACGCTGCTGCCGCTGCTGACAGCCGAAGGCCGCGCGCATCATGGAGAGATCATGGCGCAAGCCACGCGCCTCGCCGAGGCCGGCAAGCTCGTGCCGCTGCTCGACGCCAGGCGTTTTACGCTGGAGAACGTCGACGAGGCCTATGCGTTGATCAAGGATCACGCCGCCAAGGGCAAGCTGGTCGTCGATGTCTGAGGTGGAGCTTGTGGCCCGGATGAGGGCAGCGCAATCCGGGATTCTCGCTAAAGAGCACGAAGGCCCCGGATTACGCTGCGCTCCATCCGGGCTACGGAGCTGTGCTCGCCGCTAGTCCTCGCTGGACGCGGCGGAGCGGTTGCGCAAGTAGGCCTGCGACAACAGGAAGAACAACGCGCGCTCGCCATGATATTTGGCGGACGGCCGGGTGCGCTCGAAACCATCGGCAAAGATCTTGCCGGACTGGTCGCACACCTGCCATCGCCAGCCAAACCGCTTGCGCCTGGTAAGGATCACTTCGAACATGCCGACGAGCTTGGTCCCCTGCTCCTTGCCGGTCTCGCAAAGGCATCCAAGCCCCTGCTCCGGCCTCCCCCATTAAACGGATGCCCGACATATAACCCAGCCGAGTGGAAAGAGAATAAAATTGATGATCGGAAATTCGTCTCTTGCACCGCTGGGATGAAGATGGCGGGGGTGCGGGAATAAGCTTTCGCCAGCGGTGTTCGCCTTGGCCCCAGCAGGCAATCTGCTGGATCTTGCAGTATTCAAAGCAGAACACAGGGGTTGATGGGGATGAGCATTTTCTCACCAGTCCCCACGGCGGATGCGGCGGTAACAGAAGATGCACGCTGGTGCGCTCGATGAGAATTTCCGTGCGAGCGTCAGGTCGGCGTCAGGTCGCAGGCGGCACCGCCGCCAGGACCTTAGCGCGCGATGGCCTTAGCGCGCGACGACTTCGACCTCGCCGTCGACGCCGTTGACGACGTTGAATCCGCGCTCGTAGACCTTGCCCTCGTTCTTGGCGATGGCGCGGTATTCGCCTTCGGAGAGCACGACGCGCGGGAAGGCGCCGATCGATTCCTTGATGACGTCGCCGCCCGGGGTCAGCACCGACCAGGCGGTGTTGGCGAGCGCCTCGCCGCCCCTGTCGCTGACCAGCTTGAGGGTGATCACGGCAGCTCGGTGGGTGATGGTGACGTCGGTGAGCTTGCTGGCCTGGACGCGGATGTCGGAGCGCACCACCGAATTGGCGTCGCCATAGTTGGAGATGATGTAGTAGGTGCCCTCCGGCAGCAGCACGACGTCGCCGGCGGCGACGTTCGGCACCAAGGAGGCGCGCTCGCCGGATTCGAACTGGCTGCCCTTGTAGATCGCGAACGAGATCTGGTTCTGGGGAATGCGGCTGGTGCCGACCCGGCCCTCGATCCGCAGGCCCCCGGCCGGCAGCACGAAGGACTCACGGTCGGTCTCGGCCTTCAGGCTGACGGTGCGCACCGCGCTGACGAGGCCGAAGGCGACGTGCACGACGTAATTGCCGGGCGGCAGCACGATGTTGGGCGTGGCGCTGCGGTCCTCGCGGATCAGCTTGAAGGTGCCGTTCTCGTCGGGACGGTCGGCAAACACGCGCCAGACCAGGCCGCTGGTGATCGCCGGAGAATCCTTGCCGTATTTCGCGGTCAGCGACAGCACGCCCTGTCCGGGCACGGCCGCATTGAGCGGAGCGGCCGGCGGCACGGTCGTGACCGCGGGCGGCGGCATGCTCGGGGTTGCCGGCTGCATCAGGGTCGGCGGCAGGCTCGGCGGGCCGGCGCCCGGCCCGGAGGGCGGCGCCAGGCTGACGGCGCCGCCGGGCTCGGGCACCGAAGCCGGTGGGACCGGCGGCGGACGATCGGAGAAAAGCTGCGCCTGCGCAGCGTTTTGGCCTGAGGTAACGAGGCACGCGGCAAGGATCAGCGCCGGCAGCAGCCTGCCGCTGCGCCGCCATCCGATGATGCCGTCACCCCCGCGTGTCATGCCCCCTGCTTTTCACCGAAAACGCGGCAAATTCAAGCCTCTGATACCCCTGGAAATACGGGCCCGTGCAGATCGATGGAACCTGGTTGACGCCTGCGTGATTACACCAGAGGCAACCGTCCCTCGCCATACTCCTGCCCCGTGCCCTTTCCAAAGCGGCATAAACCATGCTTCGCGCCTGATATGGCGAAGCGCAAATGCGGTGCCTAGTCTGACGGTGCAGGCCCCGGCGTAGGAGAGTTTCGGTGTTAGACATCTTGAAGGGGCGTGGCGCGAACGGCTCGAACGGTGAGAAGATTGGCCTCGGCCCCACCCGCCGACCGGTCATCGGCCTCGCCCTCGGTGGCGGCGCGGCGCGCGGCTTTGCCCATATCGGAATCCTCAGAACCCTGATTGCCAACGGCATCGTGCCCGACGTCGTGGTCGGCACCTCCATCGGCGCCGTGGTCGGTGGCCTGCATGCGGCCGGCCGGCTCGAGACGTTCGAAGAGTGGGGGCGCAGCCTGCAAGGGATGCGCAACATCCTCGGCTATCTCGACATCCGCCTCAACGGCTCCGGCCTGCTCGGCGGCGAGAAGCTGGCGACCCGCCTCGTGAACGCGGTCGGACAGACCCTAATCGAGGACCTGCCCATCAAGTTCGCAAGCGTCGCGACCGAGGTCCGCACCGGCCACGAGATCTGGCTGACGCGCGGCCGCGTCGTCGATGCGATGCGTGCGTCCTACGCCCTGCCCGGCATCTTCTCGCCCGTCCTGATCGGCGACCGCTGGCTGGTCGACGGCGCGCTGGTGAACCCGGTGCCGGTCTCGGCCGCCCGCGCGCTCGGCGCCGAAATCGTCATCGCCGCAAATCTTTCCAGCGACATCTTCACCCATTCCACGACGATCTATTCGCACGGCGCACTGCCCGCCCCGGTCGCTCCGGAGGCGGCGGAGCCGACGGCCAAGCGGCGCTTCCCGCGCCTGTTCTCGCCCGAGAGGACGATGAAGCGCGAGTTCTTTGGCGGTAATGGCCGGCCCGGCATCTCCTCGGTGATGGTGGATGCCTTCAACATCATGCAGGATCGCATCACCCGCGCCCGCCTTGCCGGCGATCCGCCGGATCTGTTGATCACGCCGCGGGTCGGCCAGTTCGGCTGGTTCGACTTCCACCGCTCCGAGGACCTGATCGCTCATGGCACCCGCGCCGCGGAGCGCGCGCTGGAGTCGATCCAGGAGGCAATCCATGTGCTGGCGCCGGCGCCCGAAGGCACCGCGCCGAAAGCCGGCGAGCAGACCTGATCAGGCCGTCTTGATGTAGTCGCGCAGGGCTTCCTGCTCGGACTCGTATTCCTGGACCCGGCGCTTGACGATGTCGCCGATCGAGATCAGGCCGACCACCTTGCCGCTGTCGATCACCGGCAGATGGCGGAACTTGCCCGACGTCATCATCTCCATGAGCTCGGCGACCGTGTCGGTCTCCTTGCAGGTCACGACCTTGCGGGTCATGACCTGAGCGACCGGCTCCTCCAGCGCGCCGGCGCCGCGCTCGCCGATCACGCGGACGATGTCGCGCTCCGACAGGATGCCCTCGAGCCGGCTCTGGTTCATCACCAGCACCGCGCCGATCTTCTTCTCACCGAGCAGCTTGACCGCGGCAGCCAGCTTCGCGTCGGGCTCGACGCTCACGATCTGGTGGCCCTTGGTGTTGAGAATGGAACGTACCGTCATTGTTGCCTCCCTGAATCGGACCCGTTCCGCCTTTGGCGGCCCGGACTTGTTCTTCGAGTCTTCAACTAACAGTTTTAGCGCCGGTTGCAGGCTCAGGCGCTTTGCGAAGCATCGCCGCTAGCGGCTTGCAGCTTCGGAACATTCTTCCCGCAAATGATGGATGAATTCGGGCCGCGCCGCAAGCGCCGCTTCAAATACGGTCTGAAACGTCCTGTGATGACGCATCCGCAGCATCGTTTCGCACGCGCGGCACGGGATCGAACAGCGCGAACAGCAGCAGGCCGGCGAAGAAGCCGCCGATATGCGCCTGCCAGGCCACGCTCGTGGTTTCGGAATCGATGCCGATCGCACCGACGCCGAAGATGATGTTGACGCCGAACCACACGGCGAGGAAGCCGACCACCCTTCCGTCGCGCAGCGCGCGCGACAGCGGCAGCGCCGGAACCTTTGCTGCGGTATCGGCGTCCGACCGGTTGAACGACAGGAAGCTGCCGCGGACGAACGCGAAGCGGATCGCGGCTGCCATCGCGCCCGACACCGAGGCCGAGGCGCCGATCATCGGCGCCACCGCATGCTCATGGGTGACGAGATGGGCGAGCGCACCGGCCGCCGCCGTCACCGCCAGAAACAGGAAGAACCTGACCGCACCGAAGCGCCGCGCCAGCGCGCTGCCGAACGGCAACAGCCAGAGCACGTTGAAGCCGAGATGGGTCAGATTGGCGTGCAGCAGCGAATAGGTGACGAAGGTCCAGACCTTGGCGCCGGCCCCGCCGGGGATCTGCAAGTTCAGCAGCGAGGAATCGTAGCGCTTGGGGATGAAGCCGAAGACGTCGATGGTCCAGTTCTCGAGCTCCGGCGGCAGCAGCACCCGCAGATGGATCACCGCCAGCAGGACGATATAGGCGGTCAGCGCCACAGGCAGCGTCAGGACCGGCTCGCGCGGAGCCTCCTCATGGGCGGCCGGCAGGCCGGGCTGAGAATCCTGCGGCGGAGAATCGTGCGGGGAATCCAAGGCAGCTTCGCTTTCAGGCGCGATCGGAACGATCCGTTTGGAGATAGTCGCCTTTGCCGGCCTTGCGCAAGTGCACAAAAGGAAAAGGGCCCTGGGAAGCCCTGCCTGTCCGTGTCGGCCTTCCGGTGCCGGAGGAAATGAAGGTGTATCCCCACCCCTCCCCGCGGCCCGTGACCAAACTGTTTGACGCCCTGTGTACAGGCCCGCCGAGAACCTGGATGAAAGCGGCGAGGCTTGCGACTGCGATCACCATAGCAGCGCCGCGCGAGACGCAAAGGCCATAGTTAATTTAACGTTAACGACGCAAAGACTGCCTTAACGGGGGCGAAAACGCCCTCCCGGCATGGACGCTGCAAATCCCCTCCTGCACAACATCACAAGGGATCGCGGGTGCACTGAAGCGGGACAGCTTTGTCCCTTCGAGGTCGCACCCCGGGATAAGCGTTCAGACATGAAACATCCGTCGAGCCGCGCGTTCTTCGCGTATTGGGACAAGAAGCGCGGCGCCGCACGGGCTCCCGACAGGGCCGACATCGATCCGGCCGCGGTCCGCGGCCTGCTCGGCGACATTTTTGTCCTCTCCTGCGAGCCCAATCTCGGCTTTCCCTTCCGCGTCGCCGGCACACGCGTCTGTGCTCTCGCGGGATGCGACCTCAAGGACCAGAGCTTTGCAGCGCTGTTCACGGCCGCGAGCCGCAGCGAGATCGAGGAGATCACAACCATCGTCGCCGACGAGGCGTTAGGTGCGATCGCCGGCGTCACGGCCGCGCGCGAGGATGGCAGCAAGGCCTATCTCGAGCTGTTGCTGCTGCCCTTCAACGCCCGCCCGCACACGCCGGTGAGCGTGACGGGCGTGCTCGCACCGTTCGACGACGAATGCGGCGCGCTCTCAGCCTTCACCCTCACCTCCTGGCGCTATCTGCACCAGCCGGAGAAGCTGCTGCCGCGCGCGATCCGCAAACTGCAGATCGCACGCGGGCTGATGGTGTATGAGGGGCTGAGATAGTCTCCGCCGCCCGACAAATCACGCGCATGCGGATGGCCGTTTTTGCCGGATCTGCGTCATTCCTGATGTCGTCGCCAAGGGATAGCTTCCGCCTCGCGTGAAGCAACGAGGTTCGGGTGACATCATCATGACATGGCGCGTTCTGGCGTTGAGCGGCGTCGGCTGCGTGGTGCTGCTGGCGGCGATCGGCGGAACCTGGCTGTTCCTGCTGCCCGGCGCGCCGGCTCAGGGAGCCGCCCCTGCGATATCCAAGGAGGAGACCGAAGCGACGCTTGCGGCGCTGAAGCCGCCGAAGCGCAAACGCCCGCTGATTGCCATCGTCGGCATCAACGACATGAGCGAGACGACCGACTATCTGATGCCGTACGGCATCCTCGCGCGCGCCGATGTCGCCGACGTCCTCACATTGGCGACGCAGCCCGGACCCGTCACGCTCTATCCCGCGCTGAAAGTGCAGCCGCATGCGACCATCGCCGAGTTCGACGCGGCGCATCCCGACGGCGCCGATTACGTGATCGTGCCCGCGATGAGCCGCGAAGACGATGCCGTGGCGTTGCAATGGATCAAAAGCCAGGCCGGCAAGGGCGCGATCATCATCGGCGTCTGCGTCGGCGCCAAGGTCGTTGCCAACACCGGACTCCTCGACGGCCGGCAGGCCACCACGCACTGGTATTCGGTGCGCGATCTGCAAAAGCATGCCGCAATCCGCTATGTCGCGGACCGCAGGCTGGTGGTCGATCGCGGCGTTGCGACGACGACCGGCATCACCGCGTCCATGCCGATGGCCCTGACCCTGGTCGAGGCCATCGCCGGCCGCGCCAGGGCCGAGGCGGTCGCCCGCGACATCGGTCTTGCGGAGTGGAATGCGCGCCATCGCAGCGCGGCGTTCCAGTTCACACGCCCGTTCGCGCTGACGGCGATCGCCAACACGCTCGCATTCTGGAACCGCGAGCAACTCGGACTCGCGCTGACGCCAGACATCGACGAGGTGTCGCTTGCGCTTGTCGCTGATGCGTGGTCGCGCACCTATCGCTCGCGCGCCCTCACCTTCGCGGCCACGGCAGAGCCGCAGACGAGCCGTGGCGGTCTTCGCATCCTGCCGGACAACGTCGCGGCCGGCTGGCCGGCAGAGCAGATGCCGCCTGATACCGTCGACTTGCCGCCGGCGCGAGCGCTGGACCGGACGCTGCATGCCATCGATGCGCGCTACGGGTCACGCACGGCCGACTTCGTCGCGATGCAGCTCGAATATCCGAGATGACCGCACGTCAGTGCGCCGGCTGTCGCTAGCAACAGCCGACGCACGATGCGCGGTTACGGCATCGCCAGATGCCAGGCGCCGTTCAAGAAGCCGTCGCCGGTGACGTCGCCGGGCTTCTGGTCCTTGGCGAAGGTGTAGAGAGGCTTGCCCTTGTAGGCCCACTGCTTCGAGCCGTCGTCGCGCGTGATGATGGTGTAGCCGTCGCCCGCTGCATCGCTGGCCTCGGCCTTCAGCACCGGCCAGTTCGTCGCGCATGGACCGTTGCAGGCGGACTTGCCGTCCGCGTCCTTGTCGAAGGTGTAGAGCGTCATGCCCTTGCCATCGGTGAGCACGTTGCCCTTGTCGGTCTTGCCCGTCTTGGTCGGCGGTGCGGCGAAGGCGGCGGGAACGATCGCGAGCGAGAGTGCCAGCGAGAGCGCGAGGCGGATCGAGGACGTCATGATATCTCCTGTCATGCAATTGGCTTGCATGGGTAGGACGCCGCACGCGGCGTCGTATTCCTGAGATGGCGGCAAAGATATTTTTCACTGCGCGCGCCGACGCGGCGGAATAAACTGGATCAACCGAGACGGAACGACGGAAAGACATGAGCAAGCCGCATTGGCGTCCCGCGCACGCATCCGATCTGCCCGCGATCAGCGCGATCGCGGCGCGGATTCATCCTGATCTCCCTGAGAGCCCCGAGGTGCTCGCGGAGAAGATGCGGCTCTATCCCGAGGGATGCCGCGTGCTGATCACGGGCGACGAGATCGCCGGCTACGGACTTTCGCATCCCTGGAAGCAACACCGGATCCCGCCGCTCGACGGCCTGCTCGCACGATTGCCTGACGATGCGGATTGCCTCTACCTGCACGACGTCGCGGTGCTGCCCGATTTTCGCGGCGGTGTCGTGCGCTCCTATGTTGCAGAGATCGAGCAGCTGGCGCGTGCGGCAGGCATCGCAACGCTCGCACTGGTCTCGGTCTACGCCACGCGGCCGCTGTGGCAACGTCTCGGCTTTCGGCCCGTCACTGCGGATGCGGCACTGCGCGCAAAACTGGCATCCTATGGCGAAGGCGCGACGTATATGCTGCGCGACCTTACCGCGGCGTAATGTCCCTCACCGGCCAGCCGGCTCACGCGGGCGTGAAGCCGCGCCCTCGAACCGGGTCAAGTGGCGCTCCGTCGAAGGGATGTGCGAGCCGTTCCGGTCTCGCCGAACCGAGGCTGGAGAAGATCCATGAAACTCACTTTGTCGAAGATTGCTTTGATGACATGTGTTGCAGCGAGTGCGTTCGCCGCGACCAGCGCCAACGCGGCGCCACACCGAATCGATGGTTGCCAGTTCGGCTTCTTCGAAAGCTGTGGCATCGTTGCGGAGTCGACGACCCCGGGCCGCGCACGCCGCCCCGTCGCGCGCCTCGCCAACGATACCTCGCCGACCTACATGAAGCAGACTGATCCGCGCTACAGCTCGTCGATGCGCGATGCCGGCGGCGGCGGAGGTGGTGGTGGCGGAGGCGGTGGTGGTGGTGGCGGCGGCGGCCGCTGAGTTCACACCTGACTTTTCAGATGATGCCGCCGGTGCAACCCGGCGGCATCATTGTCGTCTGCGCTGAACGGTGCCGGTTCAGCCGCGATGCTTTTTCTTCTTCGGCTTCTTTCCAGGCGCGCCCTTCGCGGGCCACGCCGTGACCGACGGCTCTGCGTGACCCGGCTTGTTCTTGTGCTTCTTCTTGCCGAAAGACGGAGCATCGCCGAATTTCGGCCCGCGCTCGCCTTGAGGCTTGCCGCGTGGCTTGAATTCACTCTTGTCGCGCGGACGATCGTCGCGACGTTCACGATGATCGCTGTCGCGGCTCTCGCGCGTGTGTGACCGCTCCTCCGCAGGCGCCTGCTGCTGCGAGCCCTCCCCCAGCCGCTCGATGCGGATGCTGTCCTCCTTGTCCGGACGCTTGACCTTGGCCGCGAAGGATTCCGCGACCCGCTCGGAGATCTCGAACTCGGTCGTTGTGTCCATGATCTTGATGGCGCCGATGTCGCGCTTGTCGATGCCGCCGCGGCGGCAGATCATCGGCAGCAGCCAGCGCGCCTCCGCATTCTTGCGTCGTCCGATCGCGGCGCGGAACCAGACGCTCGTCTCCGACATGCCGTGCTTCGACGATACTTTTCCCGATTTCGATCGAGGTCTTCCGGCGCGATCGTCGCCGCCGTCGCCCCTATCCTGGAATTTATCGCGACCACGATCGTCGCGCGGCCGGCCGCTGCGCTCGCCGGGATCGAGAATGTCTTCGGGCGACGGCAGCCGCGCGCGATAGAGCCGCGCCAGGGCGGCTGCGATATCCTCGGCCGACCGCTCGGCCAGCAGCGCCTGGGCCAGCACCAGATCGTCCGCCGTCGTCTCCTCGGTGAACAACACGTCCTTCATGCGCTCATGGTCGAGCTTGCGGATTTCGTCCGCCTGCGGCGCCGTGCCCCAGTCGGCGTCGACACCTGCGAGATTGAGCAGCAGCTCCGCGCGACGCCGGCGGGCGGGCAGCACCAGCAGGACGCTTGTCCCCTTGCGTCCGGCGCGCCCGGTTCGGCCCGAGCGGTGCTGCATCACCTCGGCGTCGTTGGGCAGGTCGGCGTGAATGACGAGGTCGAGGCTCGGCAGGTCAATGCCGCGGGCGGCAACGTCGGTGGCGACGCAGACGCGGGCCCGTCCGTCGCGCAGCGACTGCAGCGCCAGGGTCCGCTCGTTCTGCGTCAATTCTCCCGACAGGGCGACGACGGAGAAGCCGCGCTCCAGGAGCGCCGCCTGCAAATGCCTGACGTGATCGCGCGTGCTGCAAAACACCAGCGCGCTCGGCGCCTCGTAGAAGCGCAGCACGTTGACGACCGCATGCTCGGCATCGGCGGGCGCGATTCGGATGGCGCGGTACTCGATATCGGCATGACCGCCTTCGTCGCCGGCGACTTCGATCCGGAACGCCTGCTGCTGATATTGCTTGGCGAGCGCGACGATGCCGCGCGGAAAGGTCGCCGAGAACAGCAGGGTGCGGCGCGTCTCCGGCGTGGTCTCGAGGATGAACTCCATGTCCTCGCGAAAGCCGAGATTGAGCATCTCGTCGGCCTCGTCGAGGACGACCGCTTTCAATTCCGAGATGTCGAGACGGCCGCGGCGCAAATGATCGCACAACCGGCCGGGCGTACCGACGACGATGTGAGCACCCGCGGCGAGCTCGCGCTGCTCGCGGCGCGGATCCATGCCGCCGACGCAGGAGACGACGCGCGTCTCCGCATGCTGGTAGATCCAGGCAAGCTCACGCTGAACCTGCATCGCGAGCTCGCGGGTCGGCGCCACGATCAAGGCGAGCGGAGCCGCCGCCCGCTCGAACCGCTCGGCATCGCCGAGCAGATCCTTGGCCATGGCGAGGCCATAAGCGAGGGTCTTGCCGGAGCCAGTCTGGGCCGAAACCAGCAGGTCGCGGCCGGCGGCTTCGTCCGCGAGCACGGCGAGCTGAACGGGGGTTGGCGAATCGTAGTTCCGCTCGGCCAAAGCGCGGGCGAGCGGCGGGGTCAGGGCCGGAAAAGACACGGGATGGAGAACCTTGGTTAATTCAGGCGCGCAAACTGTGAGCCGAGGGGCCTGAGCTGCATGCGCGGCAAACGGCCCGGCCGCACGCTGATTTGATCTAGGCGCTCTTTACGCCAAGTGCCCGGAAATCACCATGCCTATGATGCATGGCTTCGCGCAGAGAACCGCGCTTAGAGGTTGCGGAGGATTTTTACCGCCACCTCGATCGGTCAATGGATACGGTCTTGCCGCACCGGCCATCCGATACCAAATCGTTTCTCACAAGAGAACAATGGGGGAAACATGCCTGACAGCATATCGCTCGCCGACAAGCTCGCGACCTTTGAGGACCTCTGGTCCCCGCGCACGATCACGACGTTCAACGATTGCGACGTGATGGTGGTGAAGGTGAAGGGCGAGTTTACCTGGCACAAGCATGACGACACCGACGACTTCTTTCTGGTCCTGAAGGGCAATCTGGACATCGAATTGCGGGATCGCACGGTGACGCTCGGTCCGGGCGAGCTCTATGTGGTGCCCAGAGGTGTCGAGCACCGTCCAGTAGCGCGCGAGGAGGTTCAACTCCTGCTCATCGAGCCGACCGGCACCCCGAACACCGGCGACAAGGCAACCGCCGCAGCGCGCAAGCTTGCATAGAGGGCAGCGCGCGCGGCCTAATCCCTGGAGGCCGCCAGCCGGCTGAAGCGGCCAACCAGCCTGGCTCTTGCGCGTGCAGCACTGTCCTTGATTGCGCGGGCCAGCGCTCGGATGGCGCGCCAGGCCTCGGTCGCCTGCAGCCACGCCTTTGCCGCGGCGTATTTTCCGTAAGCCCAGGCAAAGGCGGGAATTCGCATCAGCTTGTCGCGCGTGAGATGAAACAGGCGCTCGACCAACACCAGCTTGAGCAACTCGCCGACAATGAAAGTCACAACGCTGCTGACGAACTGACCGGTCGCGGCGAGATAGGCCGCCACGGGCTTGACCGGCTCCAGAATGATGACGGGCACCGAGAATAAAGCGAGCGACGGATAAGGCGGTAGCCCCCTGATCCAGGCGCGCAATCGCCTGAATTCGAAATGCCGCCCGATCCAACGCGCTATTGGCCGCGCCACGGCCATGAAGACCGCATCCACCACGAAGTAGATGGCAGCCAGCACGTAAGTGACGGGTTTCAGGATTCGCTTCACGATCGCTCTCCTGGGAACTGAAAGCCGCAACCTGGACCTAAGTTTCACCGCGGCGTGAATAACACCGGGATTTCCGGTGGAACTTTTCAGGCGACGGACACGGTGACTGGACTAGGACGTGGACTCATTAACGCGAAGCCATAGCCTGATCGAGGCGAGCTGAACGAAAGCAAGATACGGGCTGAAGCAGATCGGATCGCTGCGATTGCTCTTTGGTGGGATGTTGGCCCACGCGCCCTTCTTCATCGCAAGTTCTCTGATCCAGTCGGCGTCATAGCCACGGTCGGCGAGTAACATTGCCCCGGATTTCAGACGAGACAGCAGTTTTCCGGCTAGTCGAACGTCGTGCGCCTCACCGGGGCTCAGCGCCAGCCGTACCGACAGACCATTGCTATCGACCACCGCATGAATTTTGCTAGTCACGCACGATTCAAATTTTGTTTTTTGACCTTAAGGCAGGCAAATCTCCGCCCACTTGGTCGTTGTCACGATGCGCGGCGATGAACATGGCGACGGCCGACTGGCAATAGGAATCGATTTCGTTGTCGTCCTCTGCTTTCGCCTGATCGAAGCGTGCGATCATCAGGAGATCGGATCCTTTGAAAAGCGCGGCGAACAAGCGGGCGGACCGGAGAGGATCGGGCACGTTCAGAAGCCCCTTCGCGTGCAACTGACGCAACAGGGCCTCGATTTCGGCGATGACATGAGCGGGGCCGGCTTCGAAATGGAGCTTGCTTAATGCGTTTTGACTCGTCTTGTCGGCCATGACCATGGCTTCGAGGCTGCGGACGTCCGATCTCAACAGCGTGCGAAGCAGTGATGATCCCACCGCCACGAGCTGATCTTCGACCGAACCGTCGACGCCTTCAAGAAGGGTCTGTGGTGCAAACAACTGATGGCAGCCGGCCGCCATGGCCGCGCCGAACAGCGCCTCCTTGTTCTCGAAGTGCCTGTAGATGCTGAGCTTGGATATCTTCGCTCGCTGGGCGACCTTGTCCAATGTCGTCGCTTGAAAACCCAACTCCACAAAGAGCTCGCGCGCGGCGTCGATGATGGTTTGGCCAAGCGCCTCGTTGGCGGGCCGGCCGCGCCGGCCCTGGCTGTTTTCGGTCACGGCAATTCCAGTACTTGACAGTATCCTAATTCTTGAATTACGATACCATGAAGTATCTGAAATGTGCAAGCCAGGGGGTAGGGTGATTCCTTCGATGCAACGACGAGCCCTGCTGAAGTTGGCTGCGCTTTCCGCCATCGGCCTCGCCCGCGCTCAGGCCACCGCCAAGCCCAACTCGTCTCCCTCCATCCACAACACGGAGCCCATCACCATGGATGACGTCATCATCATCGGCGGCAGCTTTGCCGGTCTCGCCGGCGCCTTGCAGCTCGGCCGCGCCCGCCGCAAGGTCACCGTTCTCGATACCGGTCTGCCACGCAACCGCTTCGCCGGCCACTCGCATGGACTGCTCGGCCACGATCACAAGCCGCCGCTGGACATCCTGGCGGAGGCGCGGCGGCAGTTGGCGCGTTATCCCGCGATCAAGCTTGTCAGTGCCCGGGCCGACAGCGTCTCCGGCGCCATCGACAATTTCTCTGTCCTTACTGGCGATGTTGAAAGCCTTGCGGCGCGTCGTCTGATCCTGAGCTATGGCGTCGCCGACCAGATGCCTGATGTTCCGGGCTACGCCGAAAGCTGGGGCACGTCCATCGTGCCATGCCCCTATTGCGATGGCTTTGAAGTCGCCGGCCAGCATTGGGGCCTCGTCTGGTCCAGCCCGCAGTCGCACAATCAGGTCAGGCTGTTCCACGATTGGACTGACAAGTTGACGCTCTTCGCCGATGGTCACGACATTCCGCCCGATATCCAGGCCGATCTGGCGCGCCGCAACATACCTCTCATCGATGGCCGGATCGTCGAGATCGCCCATCACCAGGGCCATATCGCCACCGTCAATCTCGATACCGGCCGCAATGTCGCGGTCGACATCCTGTTCGCCAATCCGCGCAACAAGGCGTCCGCAAGCCTGCATGAAGCACTGGGCCTTGCCACCGTGGCTACGCCCGCCGGCATCGTCCTCAAGGTCGACGAACGCCGTCAAACCAGCATGCCCGGCATCTACGCCGCCGGCGACCTCACCACGCCCTTCTTGCCCTCGGTCACCCAGGCATCATCGCAGGGCGCGATGGCGGGTATCTTCGCCCAGCAGTCGATGGTGGTTTGAGAGCGCAGATTGGAGATGAGCATGGCGGTCGAACCGGACAGCGCGGGTGTGCGCTTCCCTCCGCCCTTCGTCTATCTGGGAACGCTGCTGTTGGGGCTGGCGGCGGAGCGGTTCGTCACCCAGCGCTCTTTCGGCATCGACGGGCGGTTGCTGGTCGCGACCGGCGCGCTGCTGTTCGTTGCCGGCGCGGCGATGATGCTTGCGGCGGCGGGGCTGTTCCGGCGGTTGGGCACCAACGTTCCGCCGTCGCAGCCAACGACCCTGATCGCAACGACCGGCCCTTATCGGTGGACCCGCAATCCCATGTATCTCGGAATGGCGCTTATCTATGCCGGTCTTGCGATCGGCTTCGACGGGCCGATCGCCTTCGCCTTGCTCCCGTTGGTGCTGATCGCGATCCAGACGCAGGTGATCGCCCGCGAGGAGCGCTATCTCGAAGCGAAGTTCGGCGACGACTACCGCCACTACAAGGCCGAGGTTCGCCGCTGGCTCTGACTATTCCGCCGCTGCCGCCTGCGGGGCCGCCCGTCGGCCAGCTTTCCCAACGGATCGACGTCGTTACCCGGAGCAGCTTTCAGTATCTGGAAAGTATCCATCCGTCTTGCAGAGCCGTCGGCTATCCAACAACAGGTGGCATCAATGGTCTACAGTCTAATTGTCGAAAAAGAGATCCGCAGGAGCTTCGATCATGTCAACAACCAGCGTTGGGATGATGCTGCAAAGGGCCTAACACCAAACGCGTATCACTGGGTTGCCGGAAATCATGCGTTGGGGGGTGAGCGACATGGAAAGCAATCGGTGAAGCAGTGGTTCGAGCGCATGGGCCGTGTTTTCCCGAAGCTTCATATAGATATTGAGCGGGTCGAGGTGACGGGTTGGCCATGGAATACCACAGTGTTCGTCAAGTGGCGGGCCAACGCGAGGCTACTTGACGGCCAAAGCTCGTATGTGAACAGGGGCGTCCACGTCTTCAAGTTGCGATGGGGCAAGGTTTATTCGATTGAGGAATATTTCGACTCGCAGGCTGCAGAACGAAGCCTCGCTATCCAAGCTCGTGCTGGTTTCGATGAAGCTGCGGCTGGCCCAATCGTGAGCTAACGCGGATCACTCGTGTGATGCCGCCATCAGCGGACGGCGCCTTATCACTAGTGGAGGCGGGCTCGCTGGAGACGATGGACTTTGGCATCGGATAGCTTCGTTAAGAACGAACCAGAACAAGGATATGTCATGGCACAGTACAATGCCGATCAGATCACCAATTGGAAGGGCCAAAGCGGGGAGCGCTGGGGTCGTCCACCAGGCCCGGCTCGACGGTAGGCTGGAGGTGTTCGGCCAGGCCGCGATCACGGCGATCGACGACGCGGTGAAGATGACGTTCGAGGTCGGCCCGCTGTCGCGCGCGCTTGTTGATCAGCCCGACGACATCCGCGCCCGCGCCTCGGCCGCGGTTCGTGCCGCCTTCGCGGACTGCCCCGGCGAGCGGTCGGTGATGATCGACGGCGCGACGTGGATCGTCACGGCGCGCAATCCCGCGCAAGCTGATAGCGATTAGCAGGGGGAGACGCCCCTCGCTGGCCTTGATGGCCGCTGCGCTGGCCGGGAAGGATACCGTGGCGCAAAAAGCCGAACCGCCGCGGCCGGTTGTGGTTGCGACCGCGCATTTTGACGCCGAGACCCCGGAGCGGAGCACAGCTGCTTAATGAGTACACAGCCTAGATCTCGGCATAGATCTCCAAGAGATTGCCGTCGGGATCGCGGAAGAACAGCGTGCGATGTCCGAACGACTGATTGGTCGGCGGCGACACCAGCGCAACGCCCTGCCGAACGAGTTCGTCTGCGCATGCATCGACCTCGGCCGCGGAGACCTTGAACGCCAGTTGCAGCGAGGCACTGCCCGGCGGCGTCGGCGCATCGGTAGCGGTCCGGCTCGGCCGCGCCAGCGCCAGCGTGTTGCCGCCGAGGCCATACTCGATCCAGTTCGGCGACAGCTCGCGCAGCAGCGGAAAGGCAAGGACATCCTCATAGAAACGGCGCATCGCCGCCATGTCGCGCACGAAGACAACGGTGTAGTCGATCGCGCGGATGGCGTTGAAGGGAGAGCGCCGGGTTGGTTCGGGTGTCTGTTCGTTTGTCATCGTGGCCCTTGTTCCAAATTGCGGCTCGTAGCCCGCATGAAGCAAAGCGGAATGCGGGGCCGGTGCCCCGGGATTGCGCTTCGCTCCATCCGGGTTACAGGCTCGCAGGGCTATCGCAGCAGCCCGCCACCATAGCGCAGCTCGTAGAGCTGCATGCCATCCTGCCGCGCAATCGTCTCGACGCCGTGGAAACGATCGAGCGCGCCTTCGACCTCGTTGCGGTAGACCATCCCCGCCTGCTCGAACCGGCGCGGTCCGCGGTATGGCTGCTCGACGCTCACAGCCAGCAGCGCGTAACGCAGGAATTTGTAGATCGCGAGGAGAGTCTCCCGATCCCTGATCTCCGCACCGGCGCCACCACCGTAGCTCATCGACCAGATGACGCGGTCGTCCTTCGACACCGTCTCCTGCCCGACGAAAAATCCCATGCCGAAATAGACATCGCGATAGGCATAAGGCGGCGCGCGATGCTCGAGCTGCTTGGAGCCGGCGAGCAGCGGCGCGGCCACCGTCGCGTCGTCGTCGAGGCCGGCATAGGTGCGCCGCTTGGCCTCGACCAGGAACACCGCGAGATCGTGCGGGATCGATGGCATCGTCTAGTCCACCAGTTCCGGCCACGGCACGATGGTCGACTTCACCGTCTTCATCGCCATGGCGTCCTTCACCGCCTGCGCGACGCCTTCCTCCGTGAATGGATAGATCGTCTGCATCTTCAGCCAGGGATATTTGCCCGCGGTGCGATAGAGCATGTCGACGCCGAGCGGCAGATCGTTGCCGGTGAAGCCCCAGGAGCCCAGCACGTTGAGATCCTTGGTGCAGATGCGGTGCCAGGAGGTCTCGATCGAGCCGGCATCGGTGAACTGGCCCATCTCGACATAGGTGCCGCCGTCACGCAGCATCTCGATGCCTTCCGGGCCGGCGGTGGGATGCCCCGAGCAATCCATCACCAGATCAGCGCCGAAGCCGCCGACGATTTCGCGCACACGCGCGATGCGCTCCTGCGGCGACCTGATCTCCTCGATGTTGACGGTCGCCTCCGCGCCGAATTCGCGGGCCAGCTTGAGCCGCGGCTCCTCGGGCGCACCGACGCAGATGACGCGCCCTGCCCCCATCTCCTTTGCGGCCGCGACCGCGAGAATGCCGATCGGCCCCGATCCCTGGATCACCACCGTATCGCCCCAGGAAAAACCACCGGCGCGGCTGGCGCGGTTGAAGGCGCGGATGCAGGAGGTCAGCGGCTCCGAGAGCGCACCTAAGCGCAGCGACATGTCGTCGGGCAATTTGTAGATCTTGGTGCCCGGCAGCATCTCGAGATCGACGTAGACATATTCGGCCCAGCCGCCCCACATGTGCGGCGCCTTGTCGAAGCCGAGATAGCGGCCGTAATAGACCGGCGTCAGGCATTTGTTGGCGGTTTGCGGATAATGGATGCAGTAATAGCAATGGCCGCAGGGCATCAGCGGCGGGATCATCACTTTCGAGCCGACCTTGAGCGGCTTGCTCATGAAGTCCTCGGTAAACTCCTCGCCGCATTCGACGATGATTCCGCCAAGCTCGTGGCCGAGCGTGAACGGCCAGGGCAGCGGCTTCGGCCAATGTCCCTTGAGGATATGCAGATCGGTGCCGCAGACCCCGCAGGCGCCCACCTTGATCAGCGCAGCCTTGCGGCCGACCTTCGGCCACGGCACGGTGCGGATGACTGGCTCTGAGCCCGGCCCTGCATGGGTGCAGACGCGAATGGATTGCATGGCTGTTTCCTCGATGCCCGTCTGTTATGATTGATGGGTGCGGGCTGAGGCAAAGCTATGTGAGATGTACGCGCGTGCCAAGATGCAGGAATTCGTAGCCCGCATGAGCGAAGCGACATGCGGGATCAGCGGCCCCGGATATCGCTCCGCTAATCCGGACTACGGCAGCTGCCACACTCTCTACCGTCATCCTGAGGTGCTCATCTTGCGATGCGGACGCATCGCAAGGTGAGCACCTCAGGATGACGACGGAGTTCGTGGTGGCAGTGCATGGCAGATGCCCACACATCCAATTGTCTTGAGCCCTCACCCTCGACCGTGTAAGGCCGCAAGGTCCTTCCCAGGTGCCCCCTTGAACCCCCTTCCCCAAAATCCCGTGGCTGCGTCCGGCTCGTTCGCGGCGATGAAGTCGGTGCCGTACCGGCTGCAGTTCGGCTCTTACGTGCTGGCGATGATGGCCGACAACATCGAGCATGTGATCAGCTATTGGGTGGTGTTCCAGAAATTCCACTCGCCGGCGCTGGCGGGGTTTGCGGTGCTGTCGCACTGGCTGCCGTTCCTGCTGTTCTCGGTCGCCGTCGGCGGGCTTGCCGACCGGTTCGATCCGCGCCGGATCATTCAGTGCGGCATGCTGCTGTTCATCGTGGCATCGAGCGGATGGGGCTTCTTCTTCATCACCGATACGATCCAGATGTGGCACGCGATGCTGCTGCTGGTGATCCATGGCTGCGCCGGCGTGCTCTGGCAGACGCCGAACCAGCTCTTGCTCTACGACCTCGTCGGCCCCGCCGACCTGCCGAGCGCGGTGCGGCTGAACGCGATGGCGCGCTATCTCGGCATCCTGGTCGGGCCTGCCGTGGGCGGAATCATCATGCTGACGCTGGGCACCTCGCACGGCATCATCTTCAACACGCTGTTCTATCTGCCGATGCTGCTCTGGCTGTTCTGGGCGCCGGCGCGCGACAGCAGCGTGGCGGTGCGGCGCTTTGCCGTGCGCGGCCTTGCCGACATCGTGCTGACCATCCGCGCCATCGGCACCCAGCCGACCCTGACGGCGATGACCTGGCTCGCCGGCCTCACCTCCTTCATGATCGGCAACGCCTATCACGCCCAGATGCCGGGCTTTGCCGGCGATCTCGGCCATGGCGATCCCGGCGTCTCCTACAGCGTGCTGCTCGCGGCGGATGCGGCCGGCGCGGTGCTCGCCGCTATCGCGCTGGAGTCCTGGGGACGATTGAAAGGCACGCCGCGCGCCGCGATCCTGCTGGCCATGCTCTGGAGCGCGGCGCTGCTCGGCTTCGCCACGGTGCGGATCTATCCGGTTGCGATCGTGCTGCTGTTCTGCGCCGGCTTCTTCGAGCTGTCGTTCAACACCATGGCGCAGGCCCTGGTGCAGGTGAATGCCCCGCACGACATTCGCGGCCGCGTCGTCGGTCTTTATAATATGGCGGGGCTCGGGATGCGGGCGTTCAGCGGCATCACGGTCGGGCTAGCAGGCGCGGCGATCGGCATTCACTGGTCGCTCGGGCTGTCCGCCGCGGTGCTGCTGGCGCTGCTGGTCTTGTTGCAGCGGCGGGCGATGAGGCCGGCTTGAGCACCCTCCGGGTGTGGCTTTTCGAACGCATCGTGTCTGTCCGTTTCCGCCGCACCCAATCCTAACGCGGCATTAACCCTATGCACCTTAGGGTCGTCCCGGACTCCGCCCGGGCGGGGGGTCGGGTGTTGAAAATGGCGTTGGCGAACAAAAAATTTCTTCCTGCCGCCGAAGAGCGTCGGCGTTTCCAGCGGGTGAAGGTGCACCTGCTCGGCCGCTACATGCTGCCGGACCGCCGCGAATTCCCCTGCCAGGTGATCAACATGTCGCCGGGCGGCCTCGCGCTGCTCGCCCCCGGCATCGGCAATGTCGGCGACCGCGTCGTCGCCTATCTCGACCATATCGGCCGTGTCGAGGGCAAGATCACCCGCATCATCGACAACGGCTTCGCCATGACGATCGGGGCGACGCCCCGAAAGCGCGACAAGCTCGCCGCGCAGCTGACCTGGCTCGCCAACCGCGACATCCTCAATCTGCCGGAGGACCGTCGCCACGACCGTATCGTGCCGCGCAACCCGATCGCGGTGCTGACGCTCGAGGACGGCACCAAGATGACCTGCCGCATCATCGACCTTTCCTTGTCCGGTGCTGCCATCGCCGCGGAGAACCGGCCGCCGCTGAAATCGACCGTCATGCTCGGCCGGGTCCAGGGCCGCGTGGTCCGAAACCTCGAAGACGGCTTCGCGCTGGAGTTCGTCCACGCGCAGCCGATCGAGACACTCGAAGAGAGCGTTACCGCGCGGTAAAGCGCTAGGACGCCAAAACCCCTGTATTTCCAGCCCCGAAGGCGGCTTCCGCAATGCGGACGCCGCCTTTTTCGCGCGTGATCATGGGCCTCGCGCCGGTTAACGCGCGGCCCGTTTGCACGTTGAAATGGCGGTTCCGCCAGCGTTTCCGCGTTAATCGATAAAACTTGAATCAATTGCAGTTGTTTCAAATTTTATGAGAATTCGATTCAAGTATAGATCGAATTCGCCGCGCCTTTTACTTGTATTCGTCTCGACTTGACTTGACTGACTTAGCGGCAACTCAAAAGCTCCGTGCGAAATGTGGTCCCAACAAGAAACGGGGGCCGCAATGTTTGACTTCAAGGGACAGGGGAAAGGGCTGGCGCTGGCTGCCATGCTCTTCGGGATCAGCGCGGCAGCGCAGGCCGGCGAAGGCCGTCTGCTCTACGCGAGCCTCGGTGACACCACGCGTGCGCCGATCGGCTGGGTCGAGTTCTGCGCGGACAATACCGCTCAGTGCCAGGGCACGCCGGCACAGCCGCGCGACATCGTGATGTCGCAGGCCGCATGGCGCGACCTCGTCAAGGTCAATCGCTGGGTCAACGAGACCGTCAAGCCTTTGACCGACCAGGAGCACTGGGGCGTGATCGAGAAATGGTCGCTGCCGACCGACGGTTACGGCGACTGCGAAGACTACGTGTTGTTGAAGCGCAAGATGCTGATCGATGCCGGATGGCCGCGCCAGGCCCTGCTGATCACCGTCGTGCGCGACAAGAAGGGCGAAGGACACGCGGTGCTGACGGTGAAGACCGACAAGGGCGAGTTCGTTCTCGACAATCAGAACGAGAACGTCGTTGCCTGGACGGAAACCGGCTACCGCTTCGTCAAGCGCCAGTCGCAGAGCGATCCCAACGTCTGGGTCTCGCTGGGCGATACCAAGCCGGCGGTCTCCACCGCCAGCGCCAGAGATTAAGAACGAGACAAGGAGTTACGCGACCCGGTCACATCCCCACCCCTCCCCGTCCCAGACCGGTTCGCGCGCGGCCAGCCATCCCCCAATGGCTGGCCGCAACTTTTTGGGGTTCTGCGATCAGCCCTGTGAGGACCAAGGCACGCGCGCGGCGGTGAAATCGCGCCAGGTGCCTTGCAAGGCGGGCTTGACGCCGATCGATGCACGCGCCTGCCAGCCGGCGATCGCGGCGGCGGCGATGGCGCTGTCGGGCTCGGCTCCGAGCCCGTCGAGCAGCGAAGCCGTGACCGCCATGTCGTTGAAGGCGCCGAGCTCCTCCTGCAAACCGGCGAGCCTGCGGGCAAACTTCCTCGCGGACTTGCGATCGGCAAACAGCGGCAGCAGGAACTCGCTGAGATAACGCAGCCGTTTGGTCGCGAGCCGCACCCGGTGCAGCTCCTCCATCGTGAGCGACTTGAAGCGGCGGCCGCGCTTGAGCACCTTGGCGTACTGCTCCGACAGAATGCGCTGCGCGAAGTTGACGGCGGGCTCGGCGAGCCGGCCGAGATCTTCGGCGGCGACGTCGTTGCGCCAGCCCCGCGTCTCGATCCAGTTGCCGAGGCCGATCAGGAACATGGCGCAGCGGCGATCGTCGAGCGCGTGATGGGCCTTGCGATAGGCGTCGGACTGGCGTTCGGCCGCAGCCCGGCCGAGCGCATCGAAGCCGGCGATTGAAGGGCAAGCCTTCGCGATCGTCGGCAAGGTCTCGCGCTGGAACACGTCCCAGTCGCGTGCGGCGGACAGGTCCTGCGCCAGCCAGCGCGCCTCCGAGCGCAGTGCGTCGAGATTGCTGAGCGCGCCGACCGAGCGCATCAGGTCGAGCGCCGATCGAATCCGGCGCAGCGAGACACGCAGCTGATGCACGCCCTCCGGATTGCGCCCGTCCTCGGCCGCCGGCAGCGACTGAAGCAGATGGAGGAAGCACGAGCGCAGGATCGTCGCGAAGGCTTCGTCGAGCGTCACCGAAGGATCGAGGCGAAGTTTTCGCGGGCGTCGTGCCGAGGGCGGCGCGCCCGCGGCAAGATCGAAGCCACGCGCCGACTTGCTGCGGATGGACGGCTTCACCGCGCCGTGCTCTGCAAGCCGCAATGCGACCTCGTAGATCGTGCTCGCACTGCCGCTCTTGAGCTCCAGCTCGATCTCGCTCACCGGCAGCGATCGATCGCTCGCCGTGAGCACGCCCTGGTCGAACGCGATCTCGACCGTGCCGGACGGCAGGTCGATCATCCGCGCGTGACGATGGACGTCGGCGGTGAAGATAGCTTCGAGCGGCTGCACTTCGAGATGGCTGCGAAGCTTCTCCGGAATGAACGGCATCGCCAGAGCGAGATCGGGCGCAAGCGAGGCCACGCTCGCCTCCCACTCGCCGCGGCGCAGCGGATCATCCGCTGTGTCGGTCTTCACGGTCTGCACGAAGCGCGCGCCGCTCTGGCGAACGCGCAGGCTCAGGCCGTTGCGCCGAAGCATCCGATCAGGCGTATCATAGTAGACGGATTTGAGGTGTTTTCGCGAGCCCTTGTTGCGCGCATTCGCCGCGATGACCGGCGCGGCGTTGAAATGCGCCATGCGATCGGCATCGACGACCAGCTTGAGCTCGATCTCGCCGGGGTGCGCGACAAGGCTCGACCGAGTTGGTTCCGGAGCAGGCGGGGCATCTTGCGATGGCGTCTGATCACTCACAGCGCCCTCGACGATCGCAGGTTCCGCGCCGGGCTCGGCCGGTTCAATCTGCCTGAGAAAGCCGGCGACGACTTGCGTCCTCTTGTTGTCCTTCAGGACAGGATTTCCGTCCGGCGCACTCGAGGTTTTGCGAGCCGGTGTTGGGTCTGATTTCAGCATTTACGATGACATGACAGTTTAATGACAGAGCGACAGCATATAGCCCGTCAGTCCGGCAAGGAATAGTCACGTTAGTCGCGCTGCCTGATCATCGACACGACGTGCCAGACGCAGAAATCCAGCAAGGCTTGTCACAATTCGGCGTGCCATGACGAACTAAATTGGCCCCGAGCGCAGCAAGTGACCGATTTGACGAGCGAAATTCGCTGTTCTCGAAACCGAAACGAACGCATCAGCGAGTTTGACTCATGCTAGCCGAGAAATTCTTCCTAGTCCTGGAGACGCTGAGAAGCCATGCCTCCGATGACAGGCCCGGGATTATGACAAGCCCTGGACGGCCCGCCGCGGTTCCGGAGATCGCGGCCGGTTCGCGGCGCATCAGCCCGGTTGCGGAGGATCGCCCCTAGCAGCGATCCAATCCCGCCACCTCATGCCCTGGCAGGCGCGCAGGATGTGATCCACGCGCGCACTCGTCAGCGTGCGAGGATGTTCTTGTAGACCTTGCCGCCCTTCATGATCACCACAAAATTCCTCGCGGGATCTTCGACGAGCTTGATGTTGTCGAGCGGATTGCCGTCGACCAGCAGGAGATCGGCGAACGCACCCTCCTCGACCACGCCGAGCTTGCCCGGATAGGGATTTCGCGGACCGGACAGGCTCAGCAATTCGGCATTGGCCGACGTCGCCATGGCCAACGCTTCGGCCGATGTGTACCAGCGCGTGAGCGCGGCCAGCATGGCGCCCTGTCGATCCGCCAGCGCCTGCGAGAACAGGACGTCGGTGCCGAACGCGGTCTTGATGCTGTACTTCTTCGCGAGCGCATAGACGCGGTCGGTTCCAGCGACCACCTGCTTCATCTTGTCCTGCTCGGCGGGTCCGAGCGCGGCTGCAGCGGAGATATCCAGGAACGGTTGCGTGCTCAACCAGATCCCCTTCTCAGCGATCAGCTTGGCGCTCGCCTCGTCCATGAGATGACCGTGCTCGATGCATCTGACGCCGGCCGCGACCGAGCGCTGGATCGCGACCGATGTATAGGCGTGCGTAGCAACATAGGTGCCCCAATTGTCGGCGGCTTCGACCGCCGCGCGCAGCTCGGGCTCGGTGAAGGTGGAGACGTCGAGCGGACTGAAGGGCGATGCAACGCCGCCGCCTGCGGTGAGCTTGACCTGCGAGGCCCCTTGCATGAGCTGCTCGCGCGCGCGCACGCGCACCTCGTCCGGACTGTCGGCCACCATGCTGCCGCCGATCCGCTCCATGCGGCTCAGCATGCCGCCGATCGTTCGCGGCAGATCGGAGAGCTGGCGGAAGTCGCCGTGACCGCTGGTGACGGTGATTATGGCGCCGGAGGGATAGATGCGAGGACCTGCGACGAGGTCCTCGTCGATGGCCTGCTTGAGGCCGAAGCTCGGCCCGCCCATGTCGCGCACGGTGGTGAAGCCGCGCATCAGCGTGGCCGTCGCCTCGCTGGCGGCGAGCAGGTTGTTGTAGCCGATATCGCCCGCAAGCGCGGCCATCGGCGTCGGGCGCACCAGCATCGCGTGCCAATGCGCGTCGATCAGTCCCGGCATCAGCACGCGGCCGCCGCCGTCGATCACCTGACCGGCGGCCGCGATGTCCGCGGTCGAGATCTTCTCGATCTTGCGATTTCTGACGATGACGTTGGACGCGGCTGACAGCGCGGCGCTCTTGCCGTCGAATATCCGGACGTTGCGAAACAGGACGGCGGAGTCCTGCTGGGCCGGCGCCGAGGGCGCGCTGCCGAGGATCATTGCAACGGCCGCAAGCAGCGTGGCGATTCCGGACACTCTGGCCGGCATCCTCAAACCCGTCATGGCCGGCCTCCGCTGAGGTGCAGGGCTACGCAAGGGGTGATGGCAGGCACGCAACTTCTGCGTGCCATTTGACGCCGACGTCCGGCCGCCGTCAACTGGCCACCACGGCGGCAAATATGCAGTCCTGCCATCTGCATTGGCGGGAGGTCGCCGCGGTCGGCTCCAATTTGAATCAAAGAGATATCGCCGCGTGCGAGATCAGCTGGCGAACGCGCCTCGCTCACGCGCCCGGCACGTCGGCGAGGTTGCTCGCCTCACTCTGCGGCTTCAAGATTGGCCGGCTTCTCGATATCGCCGAGCGGAGACACGGCAGGGCCGTTGAGCGCGGTGCCATCAGGGGCGAATTGCGAACCGTGACACGGGCAATCCCAACATTGCTCGAGCGCATTCCAGTGCACGACGCAGCCGAGATGGGTGCAGCTTGCCGAATGCAGATGCAAATGTCCGTTCCGGTCCCGGCACGCCGCGATCTTCTTCAGGCCGCTGCGGACAAGGCGTCCCTCCCCGGGGCGGAGATGTTCGACGCCCGCGATCTCGCTCGCCGTCAGATACTCCGCGAAATTCTTCAGCGGCGTGATGTTCTCGCTGATGAATTCGCCGATGTTCTTTTGAATCTTGCGGGCCGGGGCGTAGACATCCTCCCACGGGCTCGCGCCGGTCATGACGAGATCCGCAATCAGCATGCCCGCCACCAGCCCGTTGGTGATGCCCTGTCCGGAGTCACCGCTGACGATGAAAAGGTGCTCCTCGCCGGGGCTGCGGCCAATGAAGCCGACGAAATCGCTCGGCTCCAGCACCTGACCTGACCATCGATGAGTGACCTCGCGTAGCGCCGGCAATCGCTCGCGCGCCCAGCGTTCGAGCGCGGCAAGGCGCTGTGCGCCGTCGTCCGCTTCACCGGACTTGTGATCTTCGCCGCCGATGATGACGAGGTCCTCCTCCGCGGAGAGCGGTTGAAGCCTGACATAGTGATAGGGATCGAGCGTGTCCCAATACAGCGCATCCTCCAGCGCGCCGGCCGGGATTTTGGCGGCGAGAGCATAAGTGCGGTAAGGCGCCTGCTTGGTATGGATCGCCACCTGCACATTGACCGGCGAGTTCGTCGCGACGACCACGTCGGCGGCGTGGACCTCGTAGCCCGAGGCGGTCGTCACGATCATGTCGCCACGCTCTTGCCGGATGCTTTCAACGCAGGTGTCGCCATAGAGCTGCGCCCCGCGGCGCTGAAGGGCGCCGGCTAGGCCAGCAAGATATCTGGTCGGGTGCAGGCGCGCCTGGCGGGAAAAACGTAACGAACGCACCACACCTCCAGAATGGAACACGGTCGGCTCGGCGCAATTTTCGACGGGGATCCCGAGCTTGCGACAGCAATCCAATTCCTCATCCAGCTCGGATGCGGGCGTTTCGGGCGCCTGCACCCAGTAACCGTCGACACGCCGAAAATCGCAATCGATGTGCTCGTCGCGCTGAATGGCCTCGGCGCGGTCGATTGCGGCTTCGACGCTCTGATAATAGTGCCGCGCACAATCTGGGCCGCGGACCCTGACCAATTTGCCGTAGCCATCGTCGAGCGCCGTCGCCAGATGCGCCGTGGTGCGCGCCGTCATCCCGCTGCCAATGCCGCCGCGGTCGAGCACCGCGACCGAACGTCCATGGCAGGCCAGTTCATAAGCCACCGACAGCCCGGCTATTCCGGAGCCGATGACAACGACGTCTACGCCCACGGTGCGCGACAGCGCGGGGGCATCCGCGACCGAAACATCCATCCAGAGCGATCGCGTGTACTCGTCCCGTACGTTCATGATGCTGCTCCTTCGAAAACAACAAACGATGCGGCAGAACGCGAGTTCCTACCCGCCCTCCGCAGCGCAAAGCCATCGAAAGTCACGGCGTTGATTAGGAACCTTCGTCGCGCTCGCGCTTGAACCGGCATGAAAGATCCATCACCCGGGATGCGCAGGGCATTACGTCATGCCCAACTGTACGGACACTTGCTGGTCCGAAATGACAGGCTGTATTACCCAGGAGGTAACCATCCGATCTGCTCGGTGCAGCTGGCACGGGAGATGGTCAGGTCAGGATGGATGACAAAGCGAGGCGGCGACTACGAGATCACTCCGGACGGACAGCTCGCCGCAGAGCGCGCACTCAACCACTGACGCGGGTTCGTGGCTCCGGCGCGGATTCCTGGCGCTATTCCTGGTGCCTAAGATCGGTGCCGATCAGACGCCCAGCACGTCCGCGAGCCGCAGCTCGTCGGCGGCGGGGTCCTTGAGGAACAGCTCGTCCTCGATCTCGGTCAGATGCGACAGCATCTGCGCGCGCGCCGCCTGCTTGTCGCGGTTGCGGATGGCGGCGACGATGCCGGCGTGGTGATCGGTGCCGCAGGCCGGCGTGTCGTGGCGGCGGTACAGCAGGATGATGAGCGAGGAGCGCGCGATCAGCTCCTTGAGGAAGCCGAGATAGATGCTGTGACCGCTCATCTCGGCGACGAGCTTGTGAAACTCACCGGAAAGCCGAACCGAGGCGCGCGCGTCGCCGCGCAGCTCGGCCTCGCGCTCCTCGGTGAGATGTTGCTGGAGACGATCGAGCCAGGCCGGCGACATCGCGTCGATGGCGTGATCGACGATGGTGGGCTCGATCAGGCGCCGCGCCTCGAACACCTCGCGGGCATCGGCGGGCGTAGGACGCGCGACGAACGCGCCGCGGTTCTTCTCGATGTTGACGATGCCCTCATGCGCAAGTTGCTGCAGCGCGGTGCGGACCAGCGTGCGGCTCGCGCCGTAGATCTCACCGATCTCGTCCTCGCCGAGCTTCGTGCCCGGCAGCAGGCGATGCTCGAGGATCGCGGCGGTCACGCCCTCCCGGATGCGGCTGACGCGATCGCTCGCATCTGGCGCGTCGGATTTGGGGCGGGACTTGGCGGCCATTGGTTCGAGAGTTGGGCTTGAGGGCGATCGACGACGTTCGCTTCGAATGTTAGTCGACGACCTGTATCCAATCACAGGCGAAACTTTATACAATCTTCGCCCATTTTGTGTGCAAATGACTGTGCAAGCGGCGGGCAGCCCGGAGGCCCAGGATTCGATCTAACGATCTGACTCCACTGCACAGTTTCGGAATTCGGCCGGCCAAGCGGCGGTTGGCACGGACCTTGCGGAGAGAGCCCGGAAGCACCGCCCCTCCTCGGACACGCCATGGCCACTCCCGCCGCTCTCGAACTGGTCGCCGTCACCAAGCGCTACGACACGACGCTGGCGGTCGACACCGTCAATTTGAAGATCCCGGCCGGCACCTATTGCTGCCTGCTCGGCCCGTCCGGCTGCGGCAAGACCTCGACCCTGCGGATGATCGCGGGCCACGAGGCGGTCAGCGCGGGCGACATCATCCTGGGCAGCCAGAACGTCACCGACCTACCGCCGGCCGAGCGCGGCACCGCGATGATGTTCCAGTCCTACGCACTGTTTCCGCATCTCAGCGTGATCGACAATGTCGCCTTTGCGCTGAAGATGCGCGGCGTCGACAAGCCGACGCGCCACAAGCGCGCCGGCGAACTGCTCGAGCTGGTGGCGATGAGCCAATATGCGGGCCGTCTGCCGGCACAGCTCTCCGGCGGCCAGCAGCAGCGCGTTGCGCTCGCCCGCGCGCTGATCACCGAGCCGCAGATCCTCCTGCTCGACGAGCCGCTCTCGGCGCTCGATCCTTTCCTGCGGGTGAAGATGCGCGGTGAATTGAAACGGCTGCAGCGCGAGCTCGGCATCAGCTTCATCCAGGTCACCCACGGCCAGGAAGAGGCGATGGCGCTCGCCGACCATATCGTGGTGATGAACCACGGCCGGATCGAGCAGCAGGGCACGGCCCGCGACATCTTCCACCATCCCCGCACCGAATTCGTGGCGCGCTTCATCGGCGGCCACAACGTGCTCAGCGACGCCGGCAAGCTGATTGCCGTGCGCGCCGATCAGCTCGGCATCGCGCCGTTCACCGACGGCGCCTTCGGCGCGCCGGCGCGGCTGATACAGACCGAGTACCAGGGCTCCTACATCGCCGTCTCGCTCACGCTCGACGACGGCACCGCCCTGTTCTCCCACGTTCCCGAAGCCACTTTCGACGTCCACCCGTTCCGTCCGGGCGATCGCGTGCTGGCCACCTGGGATCCCGCCAAGGCGCAACGCCTGCAATAGCGCCGATCGATCACTGGAATGCGCAACAGAGGAGTGACTGACATGAGCGAGACCACAAGGACCAAGGGCGTCAGCCGCCGCACGCTGCTCAAGGGCACCGCCAGTCTGGCCGGCCTTGCCGCCGGCTCCGGCGCCATCACCGGCTTTCCCTATGTGAAGTCGGCCGAGACGAAGGTGCTGCGCTATCTCGGCACCGCCGTGAACGAGGGCGACGACATCTCCAAGCAGTGCCTGAAGGACACCGGCATCAAGATCGAATACATCACCGCGACCACTGACGACGTCACCAAGCGCGTGATGACCCAGCCGAACTCCTTCGACGTGCTGGACACCGAATATTTCTCGCTGAAGAAGATCGTGCCGTCGGGCAACATCCTCGCGCTCGACGCCAGGAAGATCAAACAGTTCGACAACATCACGCCCGTCTTCACCAAGGGCGAAACGCCCGGCGGCAAGAAGATCGGCGGCCAGGGCACCGCGCCCTGGAAGGTGCTGTATCTCGAAGGCAAGGACTCCAAGAAGTTCGCGACCTCGGCGACTGAATTCGTCACGCTGATCCCGACGGTCTACAACGCCGACACGCTGGGCATCCGCCCCGACCTGATCAAGCGGCCGATCAGCTCCTGGTCCGAGCTGCTCAACCCCGAGTTCAAGGGCAAGGCCTCGATCCTTAACATCCCCTCGATCGGCATCATGGACGCCGCGATGGTCGTGGAAGCCACCGGCAAGTACAAATATGCCGACAAGGGCAACATGACCAAGGAAGAGATCGATCTCACCATGAAGGTGATGACCGAGGCCAAGAAGGCCGGCCAGTTCCGCGCCTTCTGGAAAGACTTCAACGAGAGCGTCAACCTGATGGCATCAGGGGAAACCGTGATCCAGTCGATGTGGTCGCCGGCAGTCACCAAGGTCCGCTCGATGGGCATTGCCTGCACCTTCCAGCCGCTGAAGGAAGGCTATCGCTCCTGGGCTTCGGGCTTCTGCGTCTCCAAGGGCGTCTCGGGCGCGAAGCTCGAATGGGCCTATGAGTTCGTGAACTGGTTCCTGTCCGGCTATGCCGGCGCCTATCTCAATCGCCAGGGCTACTACTCCGCCGTGCTCTCCACCGCGAAGGCGCATATGGAGCCCTACGAGTGGGCCTATTGGATGGAAGGCAAGCCGGCCGAGAAGGACATCAAGGCGCCCGACGGCTCGCTGCTCGAAAAGGCCGGCGCCGTGCGTGACGGCGGCTCCTATGAGGACCGCATGGGCGGCGTCGCCTGCTGGAACGCGGTGATGGACGAGAACGACTATATGGTCCGCAAGTGGAATGAGTTCATCGCGGCCTAATGGACATGTCGGAAGAGGTCCTGCAACAGGCGTCCCCGGGCTTGATCCCGGGGTCGGGCACAGCGCGCGCGGCAAAGCCGACGCGCCTGTCGCCCTCCTTCATCTCCTGGCTTCAGGCCGGGCCGATGATGCTGGTGTTTCTGGCCTTCTTCCTCATTCCGCTCGTCTTCGTCGTCATCGTCTCGTTCTGGGACTACAACGAATACCAGTTGCTGCCGGCCTTCTCGGGCCGCGGTTACACCGACACGTTCGAAGGCTGCATCGCGCAGCTCCCCGACCTCTGCACGATCGGCAAGACCTATCTGAAGACGCTGAAGCTGTGCTTCCTGGTCTGGGCGATCACGCTGTTTATCGGCTTCTGGGTCGCCTATTTCCTCGCCTTCCATGTCAAGTCCAAGACCTGGCAGATGGGATTGTCGCTGCTCTGCACGATCCCGTTCTGGACCTCCAACGTGATCCGCATGATCGCCTGGATCCCGCTGCTCGGGCGCAACGGCCTCGTCAATTCCGGCCTGGTCAAAACGGGCCTGATCAACCACCCACTGGAATGGCTGCTGTTTTCCGAATTCTCGGTGGTGCTGGCGCTGGTGCACCTCTTCACCTTCTTCATGGTGGTGCCAATCTTCAATTCGATGATCCGCATCGACAAGTCGCTGATCGAGGCCGCCTATGACGCCGGCGCGACCGGCGTCCAGACGCTGGTCAACGTCATCATCCCGCTGGCAAAGCCGGGCATCGTGATCGGCTCGATCTTCGTCATCACCATCGTGATGGGCGACTTCATCACCATCGGGGTGATGGGCGGCCAGCAGATCGCAGCTGCCGGCAAGATCATCGAGACGCGGGTCAACGCGCTGCAATTCCCGGCCGCAGCGGCCAACGCCGTGATCCTGCTCGCGATCACTTTCCTGATCATCACCATGATGTCGCGCATCGTCGACATCAAGAAGGAACTCTAGAGCATGAAGGAAGGACGCCCGCGCTCGTTCTACGTGCTCGCGATCTTCTTCGCGGCCTATGTGCTGTTCCTCTACGGCCCGATGCTCGCGATCTATGTGCTGTCGTTCCAGGGGCCGCAGGGCGGCCTCACCTTCCCGATGAATGGCGTGTCGACCTTCTGGATCGCAAAGCTGTTCCAGGGCACCGGCATCGTCGACCTCGGCGCGGCCTTCCGTCGCTCGCTGCTGCTCGGCGTGATCGTGATGATCGTCACCGTCGTGCTGTCGGTCGCCGCCGGCATGGCCTTTCGCAGGAAGTTCCGGGCGCAAAGCATCCTGTTCTACTCGGCGATCGCCAGCCTGATCGTGCCCTCGATCATCACCTCGCTCGGCATCTCACTTGAGTTTCGTATCATCGACGATCTGATCAAGGCGCATTGGAACGAGAATTTCGAGACCTCGATGGGCCTGCTCACATCGGGTCTCGGCGCACACCTGACCTGGACGCTGCCGTTCGGCCTTCTCATCATGTTCGCGATCTTCAACCGCTTCGATCCCCGCCTCGAGGAAGCCGCGCGCGATCTGGGGGCGACGCCGTGGCAGACCTTTCGCCATGTCGTGCTGCCGATCATCCTGCCTTCCGTGATCGGCATCGGCCTGTTCGGCTTCACGCTGTCCTGGGACGAGCTCGCCCGGTCCAGCCAGGCGATCGGGGCGGTGAATACGCTGCCGCTCGATCTGCAGGGCCTGACCACCACGGTGACGAATCCCGACATCTACGCGCTCGGCACCGTGATCTCGGCCGTCTCGTTCACGGTGATCACGCTTGCGCTCGGCACCATCCACATGCTCAACAAGCGGCAGGCGGCGAAGGGTTCGGACGCCGGCAAAGGGCTCGTCTGATCCGATGCGGCTGCACGTCGTCAATCCCAACACCACAGCGTCCATGACGGCGAAGATCGCCGCTGCAGCGCGCAGCATCGCCCTGCCCGGCACGGTGATCGACGCGCGGCAGCCGACGATGGGCCCCGTCTCGATCGAGGGATTTTACGACGAAGCCTTCGCCGTGCCCGGCATGCTCGGCTGCATCCGCGAGGCCGACAGCGATGGTGCGGAGGCCCACATCATCGCCTGCTTCGACGACACCGGCTTGGATGCCGCGCGCGCCGTCGCGAGGGCGCCGGTGATCGGCATTGGAGAGGCCGGCTTCCACATGGCGAGCCTGATCGCTGCGCGCTTTGCCGTGGTGACGACGCTCGGTGTCTCCATCGTGCCGATCGAACATAATTTGCGGAAATACGGCCTCGCTGATCGCTGCGCCCGCGTGCGCGCCGCCGAGGTCCCGGTGCTGGCGCTCGAGGAGCGCAACACGGACGCGCTCGCAAAGATCTCCACCGAGATCACGGCCGCGATCCGCGACGACCGGGCGGAAGCCATCGTGCTCGGCTGTGCCGGCATGGCCGATCTCGCCGCTGAGCTTGCCGCCACGCACGGCCTGCCCGTGATCGACGGCGTCGCCGCAGCGGTGACGCTGGCGGAATCACTGGTGCGGCTGGGCCTGAAGACCTCCCGGCTCGGACCCTATGCGGCACCGCGCGCCAAGACCTATTCTGGGCCGTTTGCGCCGTTTCAACCTTGATTCCCGCGCCAGGGCGGAGCCTTGGAGGCCGCAAGGCCCGCTGATTCCTGGTTTTTTGGCCCTTAGCCTCTTTTTGGTCCCATTCCTTGCGGAAACGTAACACTTTCGGGACGCCCCGGCGACCTCTGGTTGCCGGTCTTCGCCACTCACCAAGTTTCAATTTGGGTTTTGTCAGCGATGATCGATCTCGCCCAGGACACACCGTCGAACCCCCTGCTTCGCCTTGGCGCCCAGCCCATCGCGCTGACCGCCGCTGCGCTCCTGCTCCTGATTGCAGGGGTGACCTCGATCGCGATCTGGCGGGCCTATACCGGCGCCGCACCTGAAGCCGACCGGGTGGTGGCATCGCGGCAGCTCCAGGCCCGCACGGCCCAGGCCTCCGAACAGCTGGTCGAGAAGACCAAGGGGCTGGAGGCGACGCAGCAGGAATCGATCGACCAGCTGCAGGTCGTGCAGGACCAGCTCCAGACGATGAAGCGGCTGATGGCGGCGCAGCAGGCCGACACCAAGCGCCTGTCCGAGCAGGTCGCATCGCTGAACGAGTCCATCGACGGCTTGCGGCAGTCGTTTGCCAGCGCACGGGCGACCGAAGTTGAAACGCCCTCGGTTACCCGCAGGAAACCGGCGCGGCACCGTGCCCACGCCAGCGCGCGAAAGCGCTCGCGCGGCTGAGCGTCCGCCCCGCGGTGGAACTTTTATTTTCGCCACTTGTGAACTGGATCACATTCAGCGGTGTGATTCCGCGCGATGCTCGCCCCTACCGGATGGCGTGAGCCGATTTCAATGTCCGGGGCTGGCAAGGTCGTTGACGGTATACTGCGTCAACGGCCTTGTTTTTTTGTGGGACGCTATTCGCAGACGTCCACGCGGCGGATACGCCAGCCCGCCGGCGTCATGACGCGCTTGCGCGCGACGTAGCAGCCGCCATAACCATCGTTGTAGTCGCCGTAGCCGGTACTATAATAAGTAGGACCGCCGTAATAGGGGTAGCCGTAGCCGTAATAACCGCCATAGTAGCCGGCGCCGGCGATGCCTGCCCCGATCGCAACTCCGGGCCAGAAGCCGCCGCCATGCCAATGGCCGCCATGGCCCCAGCCGCCCCCGCCGTGCCCCCAACCGCCATGTCCTCCGCCGCCATGTCCGAATCCGCCTGCGTGGGCCACGTGCGGCGCCGACAGTCCGACTGCCGCGACGGCCAGCGCCGCCATCATCATCCTGCGTAACATCACTCGATCCTCCGCGTGGACACGCTCCACGCTTCAAAGCAGGATCAAGCTAACGTCCCTCGCGCATTCGGGACAGCCACGCTGTCTCACTTCCGCGCGAGGATCAGCAGCCGCGGCAGATGCTCTTGAGCTTCTTGTCGAGCATCCGATTCTCGGCATTGACGGTGGCATCGGCGCTGCCGCCTGTGCCGCTGCCGGTCGTAACTCCGGAGCCCGGGCCGGATGACTGAGCCGTACCCAGGCTGTTGGTGCCGGGCGGCGGAGCCGGCGAGTTGGCAACACCTCCGCTCGATCCGACGGAGCCTCCAGTCGATCCCGCAGCGCCTCCGGTCGATCCGGTAGAACCGCCGCCCGCCTGCGCGAATGCGACGGCTGGCATCGCCACAAGGGCGAAGATCACCATCATGGTCTTGATTGAGACGGTTGCAGACGATGCGGCCATGAGAATTCTCCTTTACCGGTCAACCGCCGCGGCGAAGGCCGGTTCCGGAACAAATGCCGTCACATCAGCTTGAAAGCGAGGAGGCTCAATCACGATGACCGATCGCGATCCTTTTGCAGAAGGCGAACGCGCCGCGCGCGACAACATCCCGGCCGAAGCCAATCCTTACCTCGGCGGCAGCGACGAGCATGCGCTGTGGGCCGCCGGCCACGAGAAGGTCGCAGGCGCAATCGAAGCGCGCGAATCCGAAGGGCGCTGACGCGGTGCTGCCGTGAGGGCGCGCATAATCGCTAGGCGGCCGCCACCATATTCTCCGTCCGGTCCTCGACCATGGTCACGAACATGTGGGACTCTTCGCTGGCGCCACCGATCTGAACCCGCCGTGCGGAGATGACGCGGCGCCCGCGCGCGGGATTGTCGATGGTATCGATGATCGGCTCGAGCTGCTGTTTCTGCGCGAGCAGCTGCTTGTCGCGCCGCTCGATCAGTTCGGCCGCCTCCGGGGAGAACAATTCCCGCGCGGTCTTGCCGATGATCTCGCCGCGCGACATGCCGATCATCTTCTCGGCCGCCTTGTTGACGAAGACGTAGCGCAGATTGCGCGCATCCTTGGCGATGATGCCCTCGGCCACGTTCTCGATGATGGTGGCGAGGAAGCGCTCCATCCGCTCGAGAATGCGCTCGCGCTGGCGCTGTTCGGTGACGTCCTCCTGCACCGACACCCAGCCGCCGCCGTCCATCGGACGCTCGTAGATCTTGATGATGCGGCCGTCGTTCAGGGCGATCTCGTAGGCCGCCGGTTCGCGCCTGGCGATCCGGTCGAGAACAGCTGCAACATATTTCGCGACGTCGCCGCTGAACAGCCCGCTCTTGACCCGGTGCTGGAGGATATCCTCGAGGGTCGATCCGGCCTGGATCGTCTCGGGCAGATTGTAGATCTGCCGGTAGTTCGAGTTCATCGCGACCACGACCGCCTTGCCGTCGAGCATGATCAGGCCCTGCGGCATGCTGTTGATCGCCGCCGAGAGCTGCCACTTCTTGGCCTGGTACTTGTCGTTGAATTGGTCGCGCTCGGTCCGCGCGGCGTCGCGCGCCTGGGCGGTGCCGAGCTCGAGCTCCTCGAGCTCGAAGATGCGCGCGACGGCGTCGCGGAAGTTCTGCACGGCGCGCGCAAGGCGTCCGATCTCGTCGTGACGGTCGAGATGCGGCACCTCGCTCTTGACGTCGCCTTGCGCGATCCGGTCGGTCGCCTGCGTGATATCGGCCAGGGCGCCGACGATCGAACTGCGCATGACGACGACGTTGAGCGCTGCCAGCATCAAGGCGGCGAGTCCGAGTGCGAACAGATAGGCAGCCGCATAGCGGTTCTCATTGGCGAGTTCGTCCGCCTCGCGGGCGCGCTGCTGGTAGATGCGCTCGAGCGCCTCGATATCGCTGTTGAGCTTGCTGCGCACGGTGCGGTTGGCGTCATTGTCGCCCCATTCGCGCCCCGCGGCCGGGCTGATCTCGATCCCGCGCCGCACCAGCTCCTGACGGAAGTCGATGAATTGCAAGATGCGCTGGCGGAAGCTCGCGAACAGCTCGGCGTCGTCGTCGCCGACGTTCTTCTCCATGCTCTTCACGGCCTCGGCGAGCTCGCGGTTGCGCCGCACCAGCCCGTCCGCGAACGGCTTCATCGCACGACGATCGGCCGACATGTAGATGCCGCGTGATTCCATCACGATGGCATAGATCAGCGCATTGATGCGCCCGACGCCGATCGCCGCCTCGGCGGCGGTGACATGCATGTGGCGATACGTCGTCTGCAAGCGCACGGACTGGACCGACATCACCAGGAGGAAGGTGGTGACGATCGCAAGGAAGGCGGCGATGCTGTAGACCTTCTCGGCGACGGTCAGCGTGTCGGCGCCACGAGCTAGTCTTACGAACTTCTTCAATAGATTGGTTCCGGCACCGAAGCCGGATCCCAGCGCCGTCGCATTCATGGCGCCGCTCCCCCTAGTTGAAAACGCTCGACGATAAGCGTGATCGCGCTAGCGGAGGATTAAAGTACCGGCCTGTATTTTCACGGTACGGAACCGTGCCGCGCGGAGAGGCCGCGCGGACTTCTCACCCGATCCGCTTCAGGCCCTTCTTGAAGCGCGGACCGTTGGCCACGTAAAACCTCGCCGCACTCCCCATCTTCTGCACCTGGGCGTCGTCGAGCGTGCGGATCACGCGCGCCGGCGAGCCGATGATCAGGGAACGTTCGGGAAATTCCTTGCCCTCGGTGATGACGGAACCGGCTCCGACGATGCTGTTGCTGCCGATCTTCGCCCCGTTCATCACGATCGAGCCCATGCCGATCAGCGCGCCCTCCTCGATGGTGCAGCCGTGCAGGATGACATTGTGGCCGACCGTGCAGTTCCGGCCGATGTGAAGCGGAAAGCCGAGATCGGTGTGGCAGGTCGAGCCGTCCTGCACATTGGCGCCCTCGCCGATCTCGATCCACTCATTGTCGCCGCGCAACACCGCGCCAAACCAGACGCTTGCGCCCGGCTTCAGGCGCACGCGACCGATCACGGTGGCGGTCTCGGCGATGAAATAATTGCCGTCGGCGGGAAGGTCGGGCGCCTGCCCGTCGAGCTCGTAGATCGCCATTGGGGGTCTCCTGTCGCGTTGACCACTGGCATAGCCAAACGGCAGCCGCGACGCAAAGGCCCGCGCCGGCAGAGCTCAATGCGCGGGCGTCAGCCCAGAACGCCGGCCGCGCGCAGCGTCATCAGGAAGAAGGTGCCGCTCATCATGCTCCAGAAGCCGGCGATGAGGGTCGCCATCATCACGAACTCGGCGCGGCGGCTTTCCACCCGCATGCCGCGCAGCGTGTTGCGCATGATGATGAAGGGCGCGGCGAACACCAGGAACGGCACCGCAGCGAAGGTCTTCGGCGCCACGCCGTCCTGCAGCAGGCCGAACCCGGCGGGCCGCTGCGCCAGCGCCTGGTATCCGTTCACGAGCGCGCCCGCGAGCGCGAAGCCAATGCAGATCGAGAAGAAGGTGTTGAAAGCTTCAGGTGTCATCGGAACGGTCCGCTCTTACGCAACGCCGAGCATTCCTGTGACAAATGGAGCCGGTTAACGCTACATTATCCTTAAGGGAAGGTTAACGCCGCCGTCCTGTCCACGCAGGGCCGTCCCCGCCCCCCCGCAGCCGGGAACGCTGCGCGAAATCGCCGCCGCGTGGCATATTCGCCGCTGATTCGTCGGCCACCGGCCGACTTCCGGCTCGACCTCGTACAAGCTCATGACGGTGTTTTCGGCAGTTCCCCATAGATCCCCCCGCACGCGCACCTGGGCGCATGCCGTCCCGATCGTGCTCGGCGGCATTGCTGCGGTCTGCGCGGTCGCGCTCGTCGCCTATCTGTTGTGGCCGACCTGGGGCACCCGCGGCGCGAACGCCCCGGACAAGCTGCCGGTGAGCGTCGGCGGCACGCTGTTCAACCTGCCGGTGACGGCGATCCGCATGAAGATCCAGCGGCACTCCGGGCCGCAGGAGCGCATCGATCTCGACTTCCTCTATCCCTCGCTCGAGCCGCCTGGCGCGCCGAAACACGTCACCGCCGACACGGTGGAGGCGGCGGCGCAATCGATCGACCGCATCTTCCTATCGATCACGGCCCATCACGATGCGCTCTCGCCCGAGCAGCGGACAGCCACGATCTATCCGCGCTATCTCGACCAGGCCGCAGCGACGCCCGCGGACGGCCTGACGATGCGGATGTTCCGTGCTGACACGCCATACGGCAGCGAAGATTTCTATTCGGCTGCAAGCCCCGCGCTGACCGCGCGCTGCACCCGCGATGCGTCAACGCCCGGCATGTGCCTGTCCGAGCGCCGCGTCGGCGGCGCCGACCTCACCTTCCGCTTCCCGCGCAGCTGGCTGTCGCAATGGCGCGATGCGGCGGAGGCGATGGACAGGCTGACGGCGCAGCTGCGCGGGCCGAGGGGCTGAGCGCGGCCGCGAGATCGGCTTGCAGGCCGGGCTCAACCCCTCATCGAACCAAATCTCGAAAAACAACCCCATGCACAGTAGCCAAGTCACGGCCGCACTTCGTATTTTTAGATATTCGTTATTTACGAATCAAAGCTTGACCCATCGGGCAAAACCCGTGGGATCTCAAGGCCACATCATCCACACTTGATGCGGGCAGGCTCAATCCTGCCCCTTCCGCGCCCGATAAAGGCTCGGCGTCGTGCCGACCGCCTTGCGGAAGGCGCGGTTGAAATTGGCCTGCGAGGAAAAATCCCGCGGCAAAGGCGATATCGACCAGCGGGCGATCGCTGGTCGATAGGAGCCGCTTGGCGAGATCGAGGCGCTGACGGCTGACATATTCGTGCGGTGCAGTTCCGGTCGCCGCCTTGAAGCTGCGGGAGAAATGCGCCGGGCTCATGCAGGCCACCGATGCGAGATCCTTCACGGTGAACTCGCGCTCGACGGATGCGTCGATGAATTCCGTGACGCGCGACAGGCGCCTTGCATCGAGCGGTTTCTGCACGGCATAGGATTGCTTCAGCCGGACTGAACTGGCGGCGTAGCTGTGCACCAGATGGGCGGACAAGGCCCGCCCCAGGCTTTCGATCAAAAGGCGGCCTGTGGAGGTCTCCTGCGCGAGCTCCGCGAGAATGCGGTCCGCGACATGCTCGATGAACATGTCCCGATCGATCGTCTCGTAACGGATGGACATGCCCGAGGGATCGATGTCGAGATCCCTAAGCATGGTGTCGTCGAACGGCTTGCCCGGAAGAAAGAGATGCAGGCATTCCTGCATCTGGTTCTCGACGCGGATGAAGTCTTCGCGGATGCCGGCCGGGCAGAGCCAGACGGTGCCTCTCCTGCCGAAGGTGCGCTGCCGCATGCCAGCGCCTTCGCGGTCGACGACCGAACTGCCGCGCAGCAATATCGCGATCTCGGTATCACGCGGCAATTGCGGAGGGAGATCGCCCGGCTCATGACTCCATCGCTCCGCCAGGAGATGCCCCCACCGCCGGTCGTTGGACGTCTGGAGCATTCTGCCGGTAACATATTTATCGACAGAGTTGCCAAGCATACCCATCGGAAATCTCCGCCAGATCACGCGATGTACGGGTAGAGAGGTATTGCCGGTTCCAGCAATTAGCATGCCAGAGAACCGCCAGGGCGTCCACCGGACGAGAGCAGTCCGGGACAACAACACCGCACGTTTTGAAAAGCCAAGGCGGGTCCGGCCGCCGCATCCTTCGGACCGTCTTGAATCAGGAAGCGGAGAGATCCATGGCGAGGTCCACGGTCATAGGCGCATGCCCCCACGACTGCCCGGACACCTGCTCCATCCTGACCACGGTCGAGGACGGCAAGGCGATTGCCGTCCGCGGCAATCCCGATCACCCGTTCACGCGCGGACGGCTCTGCGTCAAGGTCAACAATTACGAGGAGCGCGTCTACAGCGACAAGCGCATCCTCCATCCGCTGAAGCGGGTCGGCCCGAAGGGCTCCCGGCAATTCCAGCGGATTTCCTGGGACGAAGCCATCGACACCATCGCATCGCGCTGGACCTCCGTGATCGCCGAGCACGGCGCGCAGGCGATCCTGCCATACAGCTATCTGGGCACGCAGGGCATCATCAACGGGTTGAATGTCGGAGATCCCCTCTTCAACAAGCTGGGTGCGACAGTGCTGGAGCGCACGTTCTGCGACTCCGCCTCGTGCACAGCGTACATGATGACGATCGGGCACACGCCCGGCGTCGACCCCGAAAGCTTCGTGCACTCGAAATACATCATCCTGTGGGCCTGCAACACGCTGAGCACGAACTCGCATCACTGGCCGTTCATCGAGCAGGCAAAGAAGGCCGGCGCCAAGCTCGTCGTGATCGATCCCGTCCGCACCCGCACCGCGCGCCTCGCCGACTGGCACATTCCGATCCGGCCCGGCACTGACGCCGCGCTCGCGCTGGCGATGATCCACGTCATCATCAAAGAGAACCTTGTCGATCGCGACTACGTCAACAAATACACCGTTGGCTATGAGGAGCTGGCCGAGCGGGCCGCGACCTACACCCCTGAATTTGCCTCGCAGGAAACTGGCATTCCCGTCGACGACATCCTCAAGCTGGCCAGAGAATTTGCGACCACACCGCCCGCCGTCGTACGCATCGGCGTCGCGGTCGAGCGGCATGCCGGCGGCGGCCAGACCGTGCGTGCGATCGCCTGCCTTCCGGGGCTGATCGGCGCCTGGAAGCATGTCGGTGGCGGCCTGCTCCAGCTGCCAATCTGGGCCTTCCCGGTCAGATGGGACGTGCTGATGCGGCCCGATCTGCAGCCCGAGACAATGCGCGTGCTCAATTCCTGGCGGCTTGGAGCTGCGCTGACCGGCGAGCTCGGCTTCGACCCACCGGTCAAGGCGCTGTTCGTCTACAACGCCAACCCGATGGCGATGGTGAGCGAACAGGCCAAGCTCGAAAAAGGGCTCGAACGCGAGGATCTATTCACCGTCGTCAGCGAGCACTTCCTGACCGACACCGCCAGATATGCCGACATCGTTTTGCCCGCAACCACGCAGCTCGAGCAGAAGGACATCATGTTCTCCTGGGGGCACCTCTACCTCTCCTACAACAACCAGGCGATCGCGCCGCTCGGCGAAGCCGTCTCCAACACCGAGCTGTTCCGCCGCCTGGCGCGCGCAATGGGCATCACCGACCCCACTTTCTTCCGGACCGACGACGAAATCATCGAAGCTTCGCTCGACTGGAGCAGCCCGGTTCTCGAAGGCATCACGCTCGACGGCGTCAAGACCAAGGGCTATGCGCGCCTCAACATGCCGGCGCCCGCCGACTGGGCGCCGCATCGCGAGGGCAATTTCCCGACCGCCTCCGGCAAGTGCGAGTTCAAATCGACGATCGCGGGCGGCGGCAACTTCGTGGTGCCGCTGTTCCGCCAGGGCTACAACGGCGACCAGGATGCCACGCCGGTCGATCCCCTGCCCCACTACATCCCGCCGAACGAGAACCCGCGCACGGCGCCGGTGCTCGCGACGCGCTACCCGCTCAGCCTGATCTCGCCGAAGAGCCACGCCTTCCTGAACTCGAATTACGGCAATCTTCCCGCGCAAACCGCCCAGGCCGGCGAAGAACAGGCGGTGCTTCTCAATCCCGATGATGCCGCACAGCGCGGGATCGTCGCCGGCGCGCCCATTCGCGTGTTCAACGATCGGGGCTCATTCGAAGCCTTTGCGACCGTTTCGTCCGACATCATGCCTGGAGTCGTGGTGGCGCCGTCCGGGTACTGGCAGCGGTCCAATCGCAAGGGCGCGACGGTCCACGTGCTGACGCCGCCGGCGTTCGCCGACCTCGGCCGGGCCCCGACATTCTCCGACATCCTCGTCCAAGTCAGCGGGGCGTGACGATGACTTATGTGGTCACCGACAACTGCCGGGGGTGCCGATACACCGAATGCGTCACGGTGTGTCCCGTCGAGTGTTTTCACCTCGATGAGTCCATGACCTATATCGATCCGGAAAACTGCATCGACTGCGGCGGCTGCGCGCCGGCCTGCCCGGTCGGTGCGATCGAGCCCGACTATCGCCTCGCAGCCGACAAGAAATTCTGGATCGACGTCAACCGCAAGCGCGCCGCCGAAACTCCCGTCATCAGCGCGCGCCTGGTGCCTCTGCCGGGCGCCGACGAACGCCGCCTGGCGCTCGGCCGATGACAGGCGGGACGCGCGTCGCCGTGGTCGGCAGCGGACCGAGCGGCTTCTACACGGCCGAGGCCCTCTTGCGTTCCGGTACATCCGTGACGGTTGACATGTTCGAACGGCTCCCGGTGCCGTACGGGCTGGTGCGGTTCGGCGTGGCGCCCGACCACCCGAAGCTCAAGCAGGTGACGGCAGCGTTCGACCGCATCGCCGCCATGCCCGGCTTTCGCTTCATCGGCGGTGTCACGGTCGGAGACGATGTCACGGTCGACGAGCTGCGTGAGGCCTATGACGCCGTCGTGTTGGCAACGGGCGCCGAACTGAGCCGGCCGCTGGGCATTCCGGGCGAGGCTCTTCCCGGGAGCCACAGCGCCGGCGATTTCGTCGCGTGGTACAACGGACACCCCGATTTCGCCGATCTCAGCTTCAATCTCGACCATGAGGCGGCAATCATCATCGGTCACGGCAATGTCGCACTCGACGTCGCACGCATTCTCGCCAAGACCGCCGACGAGCTGCGACAGACCGACATCGCGCGCCACGCGCTCGAGGTGCTGGGGGCGAGCCGGATTCGCGAGATCTCCATCGTCGGCCGCGGCGGACCGGTGCAGGCCAAATTTAGCGCCAAGGAATTGCGCGATTTCCTCGAATTGAGGTCATGCGACACGCTCGTCGACGACCGCGATGTCACGCCGAAGGACTTCGAACCGCAGCATCCCGCAGATCCGGAGCTGGTCGAGAAGCTGTCGCTGCTGCGCGGATTTTCGCAGCAGACCGCGACCAGGCCGCGCCGCTGTGTCTTTCGATTTGGCTTCTCGCCCCTCGCGATCCACGGACGAGACCGGGTGGAGACCCTCTCGGTGACGCACCGGTCCGGCGCCGTCGAGGACATCGCCGGCGGCCTCGTGTTCGGCAGCGTCGGCCGCAGGACGGCGCCCGTCACCGGCGTGCCCTACGACACACATCGCGGCGTTCATGCCAATGCCAATGGACGTGTCACGAACGGGCATTGCGTGATCGAGGGCCTCTATGCCTGCGGATGGAGCAAGCGCGGTCCGAACGGCACGATCGGCACCAATCGCGGCTGCGGCATCGCCACGGCAGAGGCCGTGCTGGCGGATCTTGCGCATCGGCGAGCGCGCCCGGACACGCCGGATGCGCTGCTGGCACGCGTCGTCGGCCGCGTCACCCGCGTCGTGAGCTATCCGGACTGGATGGTGATCGATACTGCCGAGAAATCCAGGGGAGCCCTGCTCGGCAAGCCGCGGGAAAAATTCGTCACAATCCCCGACATGCTCGCAGCGGTGGGCGCGTAACCCCGGAACCGATCGCGCCACCGGACCGCACTAAAGCGCGATGCGATCAGGATGAATCGTCATCGCGCTTTAGGTTGTTGTTTAAGCATGATCTTTTCGGAAAACCGCTGCGCACTTTTCCGGACCACGCTCGCATCTACTCCTGATCGACGAGATCGTCCTCGAGGATCGCCATCTGGAACTGGAACGAGCGATCGTCGTCCTCGTCGTCGACGAAGAGAACGCCGATGAATTCCTCGCCGATATAGACTTCGGCGGAATCGTCCTTCTTCGGCCGCGGCACGACGCGGATCTTGGGATTGCCGAATACGCGCTTCAAATACGCATCTAACTTTCTGACTTCTTTGACGTCCACGGCAAGTCTCCGATCGAAAATGGTCGGCGGGTTTTAGGACGAGACGCGACGAACCGCCAGCATGAATTGCCAAAGAATTTGGGGACCGAAAGGGCCGGAAATCCGGCCCTTTTCGCCTTCAAAGCCAAGTCTTAAGCCCCAAGTCTCAAAGCCCCATCGCGTTGATCATCTGATCCATCGTGCGCGACGGTTCGGCGCACCCGGCCTCGCCGACGACCTTGGCAGGCACGCCCGCGACGGTGACGTTGTGCGGCACGGGCTTGACCACGACCGAGCCGGCGGCGATGCGCGCGCAATGGCCGATCTCGATGTTGCCGAGGATCTTCGCGCCGGCGCCGATCAACACGCCATGGCGGATCTTCGGATGACGGTCCTCGTTCTCCTTGCCGGTGCCACCGAGCGTGACGCCGTGCAGGATCGAGACGTCGTCCTCGATCACCGCCGTCTCACCGCAGACGAAGCCGGTGGCGTGGTCGAGGAAGATGCCGCGGCCGATGCGCGCGGCGGGATTGATGTCGGTCTGGAACACCGCGGAGGCGCGGCTCTGCAGGTAATACGCAAAATCCTTGCGGCCCTTCAGCCAGAGCCAGTGCGCCAGGCGATGGGTCTGGATGGCGTGAAAGCCCTTGAAGTAGAGCAAGGGATCGATGAAGCGCGAGGTCGCGGGATCGCGATCGTAGACGGCCACGAGATCGGCGCGGAAGGCGTTGCCGAGATCGGGATCGTCGCGCAGCGCCTCGCCATAGGTCTGGCGCACGAGGTCGCCGGACAGCGCGGAGTGATCGAGCCGGTCGGCGACACGGTGGATCACCGAATCTTCCAGGCGGCTGTGATGCAGCACCGTCGAATAGATGAAAGTCGCAAGCTCGGGCTCGCGACGGACGATGTCCTCCGCTTCGCCCCGGATCCGGTCCCAGATCGGATCGAGCGATGCGAGCTTTCCTCCCGGATTGACCTGATGCACTGCCATGGATTTGCTCTTTGGGATTTGCTCTTTCGAGTGGGCTCGTTTTGCCGGCTTTATAGCATAGTGTAGGCGACGAAGTCCTGACCGGCTTGCCTGAGAGTGAACAGCGCCTTGCCCTGCCAAAGCATGCCAAGACATTGAAACACAACAGTTTCTTTCGAAGCCCCCAAGCAGCAAGGTCGGCTCAAAGTGGTCAGAGTTTTGCCAAATTCAAGTCGGGCCGCGTCAAACTATTGGTGAATTCTCTCCCGACCCTTATTGCGAGCATGGTTCGGGGCGAGGACGGGGAACAGATTTGAGCATCACCACCGATCAATTGCGCGCACGCGCCGGGGATACGCTTTGGCTGCGTCTGGCGGCGGTGGCCCTGCCCCTCCTGATGATCGCGCCGGCGTTCTGGAACGGCTACCCACTGTTGCAATGGGATACCGGCGGCTATCTGGCGCGCTGGTACGAGGGCTATCTCGTCCCCAGCCGCTCCACGGTGTTCGGCCTCTATCTGCACTTTGGCGAGAGTTTTGGCTTTTGGATCAACCTCGCGGTCCAGTCGCTGGCAACGCTGTGGCTGTTGCAGCTCACCCTGCGCGTGCTCTCGATGATGCAGACTGTCCGCTTCGTCGCGATCAGCCTTGGCCTGATCCTGTCGACCGCGCTGCCCTGGCTTGCGAGCATGCTGCTCACCGACATCTTTGCAGGACTCTCGGTGCTGTCGCTGTTCCTGCTGGTCGTCGGCGCCAGCCGAACCTCGGTGCTCGAGAAAATCTCGCTGTTCGTCTTCACCGCCTTTGCCGCCGCCACCCACAGCGCCACGCTCGGCGTGCTGCTCGGTCTTTGCGTCGCGGGCTGGATGGTACGGCCGTTTCTCAAGGAGCGCCTTCCGCTGGCCGGATTGGCGCAGGCCAGCCTCACCATCGTTGCGGGCGGGGTGATGCTGGTCTCGGCGAATTATGCGCTGTCCGGCAAGCTGGCCTGGACGCCCGGCGGTTACGGCGTCGCCTTCGGCCGCATGATGCAGGACGGCATCGTCGCGCGCTACCTCAACGACCATTGTCCCCGCGAGCGCTACAAGCTGTGTCCCTATCGCAACGAACTGCCGGCGACGGCAGATGAGTTCCTGTGGGGCAAGAGCATGTTCAACGCGCTCGGCCGCTTTGAAGGCATGAACGAGGAGATGGGTTACATCGTCGTGCAGTCGCTGAAGGATTATCCGGCCTGGCAGGCCGGCGCGGCGCTGCGGGCGATGGGCCAGCAATTGCTGCATGTCGCGACCGGCGAAGGCACCAATGGCTGGATCCCGCACACCCGCGGCATCATCGAACGCTACGTCCCCGCGCAGGCCGGGCCGATGCGCGCCGCGCGGCAGCAGAATTGGCAGCTCGACTTCACCGCAATCAACTGGCTGCACGTGCCGGTGGCGCTGGCCTCGATGCTGGCGCTGGTCGCGCTGCTCGGCCATGCGCTCGCGAACCGCCGGCTGGACGATTTGATGCTGCTGGCGGCGACCGTGACGCTGGCGCTGCTCGGCAACGCTTTCATCTGCGCCGTGATTTCAGGCCCGCACGACCGCTACGGCGCGCGGATGGTGTGGGTCGCCACCTTCGTGGTGCTGATGGCACTGGCGCGGCGGTTTGGCGAAACTGATCCGTCAAGACCGGATCATCGCCACTCCTAGATGGCCCGGGCTTATCTAGTCCGCTTGCGTAACCAAGGCGATGGACGGCATGCCCGCCGCGCTCGACAGCCTGGATCACCTCGCTTTTATCTTCGGCTGCTCTTCGCCTTGCCCGAGAAACGTGTCCGCAAAACCCCGTCCAAGGAGAGCTAGCATGCCCTATGTCACGTCCGCAGACGGCACCCAGATTGCCTACTCCATCGACGGCAGCGGTCCGGCGGTCATCCTTACCACCGGCTCGCTCGATGACGGCAGCGAGAACGCGCGACTTGCAACAGAACTCAGCCGTTGGTTTCGCGTGGTAAATTATGCGCGGCGCGGTCGCGGCGAGAGTGGTGACGGGCGCGAATATTCAGTTGCCCGCGAGATCGAGGACATCGCCGCGCTCATCGACGCGGCGGGGGGCGGCCGTGCTGCGCTCTACGGCGTGTCGACCGGCGGCGCCCTGGCCCTCGAGACGGCTGCCACATTGCGGTCCATCGATGCGGTCGCAGTCTATGAAGTGCCCTACGACCTCGCGCCGGAGACGCCGCAACAGCAGCGGGCCTATGTGGCCGAGCTCGACAGACGACTGTCGGCGGGGCGGCGCGGCGATGCCGTAGCACTGTTCATGGAGCTCGCCGGAAGTTCGGCTGAAGAGATCGCCGGCGCTCGCGCGCATCCGGTCTGGCCGAGTCTCGAGCGAATAGCGCATACGTTGGCCTACGACGCTGCCGTGCTGGGGACGCGCCAAGCCCCGTTGGAACGTTTCGCGCGCCTTCACCAGCCGGTGCTGGTTGCCACGGGCGGCGGCATCCCCCCGTTCGAAGGTGCGGCCGACGCGCTCGCGGACACGATCCCCCGGGCCCGGCGAAAGGTGCTCACCGGTCAGGGCCACGTGGTGGACCCGGCCGTGATGGCAGCAGAACTGAAGGCGTTTTTCGAGGAGGCTAGGCCGGCCACGTCGTCAGAGCCCCGTTAGATCGCTACTTGCACGGCGAGCTTCGCCGCGCTGGTTTTCGAGGGTACGGCATCGATGTCCGCAGTTTGGCCTTTGCTGACGTCCCTGCCCGTCTCGACCTGAGGTCCATAACCGCCCTTAGCGACCTCCGGGATGCTGAAAGGTCATCACCCCGGCCGCCGCCGGCGCCGGAATTCCCGCCTGCTCACAGGAACAAAATTTAATTGATTTAATTTATTTAATATTATTTAATACCGCTCGAGAGAAATGACCATGGCAGACCAGGACGACGACCGACGGGAATTCTTGAAGACCTGCGGAAAGTTCGCCGCCGTGACGCCGCCGACCATCACCCTTTTGCTATCAACGTCCCTCACGTCCAACGCGATTGCACAGTCTGGCGCGGGGGGCGGTCCACCATGACCATCAGCACCATGGCAACAATGGCCCGCGCAACGGCGGCCGCGATGGCAGCCCCAACGGAAGGGCGATAGAGGCCGCTGAGCCGACGCGCGGCCTGCGGAAGGAGACACAATGCAGCCCAGGCGCCGTGACGTAGATTGGCACTTCGCCTCCATGATCGTCTCGTCGATATGGCTAGCGATCTTGGCTGCCGCGCTTATAGCGGTGCTCATCCGAGCGCAATCCTGACCGCCCAGGCCGCGCGAGAGCGAGGATCGCGGGTCCTGGAACCATAGATGGGATATTTCCCGATCGCGCGGAAGGACCGTGAACCTGGGAGAGGCACCAGCTTGCATATTGGATCATTCGATCGACCCAATGCGCGCGATGACCTTCGGGCCCTGTAATGGTCTTCGTGCAACCGCAGCCGCAGACGATGACCGCATCTTCGGCCATCGCACTTGGTTTCGTCGAGCAGCGATCGCTTCGTCGAAAAGGAACAGCCAGAACTTGGCGTTCAACAGCCTATCCGCGTCGGCAAAGAACCCGCGCAACTGAATCCGGTGATAGCCGCCCTTAACAAGAGATTGCCTTCACTTTAGGGGAGGTCGCAGCTTAGCGCTCGCGCCAGGCGCGCATCAACTGATCGGAGAGCGGCTTGACGAGGTACGACATCACCGTGCGCTGGTCGGTCTGAATGAAGGCTTCGACCGGCATGCCGGCGATCAGCTTCAGGTCGCCCAGGCGGGCGATCTCCGCCTCGGGAACTGCGATGCGGGCTACATAGAAGCTCGTCGTGCTCTTTTGGTCGACCGCCACGTCAGCGGACACCTGGCTCACTTCGCCGTTGAGTTGGGGTGTGGTGCGCTGGTTGAAGGCCGTAAAGCGCAACAGCACCGGCTGGCCGACCGACAGACGATCGATCTCATGCGGGGGAATCCGCACCTCCACGACGAGCGCGTCGTGCGTGGGGACGATAAGCATGATCTGCTCGCCGGGGCTGATGACGCCGCCGATGGTGTGCAGCGCCAACTGATGCACGGTGCCGTCCTGCGGCGCGCGAATATCGATGCGTTTGAGCTGGTCCTCGGCGGCAACGCGTTTCTCGACCAGCTCCGAGGTCTTGGCGCGGATCTCGGCGAGATCCTTTCCGACTTCGGTGCGCAGATCCTGATCGATCTGCATGATTTGCAGCGTGGTCTCGGTGATCCGGCCCCTGACTTCGGCGATGGCCGCGACCAGAGCGCCACGTTCGCCATGCAGGCGCACCGCGTCGCGCTCGAGCGTTGTCAGGCGCGTGATCTGTACCAGATTCTTTCGCCACAGGTCGCGCACGCCCAGAAGCTCCTGGTCGATGAAGGTGGTTTCGCGGTCTTTCGCCTGGATCTGCTCGTCGAGCCCGCGGATCTGCTCCCGGAGCTGGCCTATGCGCTCGCTGAGCTGCGCCTTCTTGCCGGTGCGGGCGGCGCGGCGCAACTCGAACAGCTTGCGCTCGCCCACGATCAGTCGATCGACGTCGGGATCGGCGGCACGATCAATGAGGTCGGCGGGAAATTCGAGCCGGTCCTGGCCGTCGCGCTCAGCCTCGAGCCGCGCCCGGCGCGCCGCCTGTTCGTCGAGACTCTTGACGACGATCAGGAGATTGGCCCGCGTCACCGTCTCGTCGAGGCGCACGATCACGTCGCCAGCCGTCACCCGCGCACCCTCGCGAACGTTGAGTTCACCGACCACGCCGCCAGTCGGATGCTGCACCTTCTTGGTGTAGCTGTCGACCACCAGCGTGCCGGAGCCGACGACGGCGCCAGCCAGTTCCGTGGTCGCGGCCCAGCCGCCGGCGCCCCCGGCAAGAATGATGACGCCCACGAGGCCGGCGCGCAGGTGCTGGCGGATCGCGTGCGGAACCTGGTTCACCGGCTCGCGGTTCAAAGGCTCGCTCCTTCGGTTACGACCTTAAGCGGCACTGCCGGCCGCGGCTGCATCATCTTGGCCAGCAGCGCGTCCTTGGGCCCGAACGCCTGCACGCGCCCCTCGGCCATCACGATCAATTGGTCCACGCCAGCGAGCGCACTGGTGCGATGCGCGACGACGATGACAATGCCGCCCCGCGCACGCACGCCGTGGATGGCCTGCGTCAGGGCCTGGTCGCCGTCGGAGTCGAGATTGGAGTTGGGCTCGTCGAGCACCACCAGGAAGGGTTCGCGGTAAAGGGCACGGGCGAGCGCAATGCGCTGCCGCTGCCCGGCAGAGAGCGCCGCGCCGCCTTCGCCGATCGGCGTGTCGTAGCCTTTCGGCAAGCGCAGCACCATCTGGTGCACACCGGCGGCGTTCGCGGCGGCGATCATCGCCTCGGCGTCGGGAACGGGTTCGAAGCGGTTGATATTCTGCGCCACCGTGCCGGCGAACACCTCGACGTCCTGCGGCAGATAGCCGATGTGGCGGCCGAGCGCCTCGGAGCTCCATTGGTCGAGCGCGGCGCCGTCCAGCCGCACCTTGCCACGCGCCGCCCCCCACACACCGACGATGGCACGCACCAGCGACGACTTGCCCGATGCGCTCGGGCCGACGATGCCAACCCCCTGCCCCGGGTTCAACGCGAAGGAGGCTTCCAGCACGACGGCGGTCTGCTCGCCCGGCGGCGCCACGGAGACAGCCTCGACGGCGAGGGTCTTGCACGGCGGCGGCAACGGCGTCTTCTCCTCCTCGGCCGGGAGTTGCGCCCATTGCTGCTGCAGACGTTTCCAGCTTTGCCGGGCCGCGATCAAGCTCTTCCAGTGGGCGATGGCGAGCTCGACCGGCGCGAGCGCGCGCGAGGTGAGAATGGCGCCGGCAATGATGATTCCCGCGGTCGCCTCCTGGATGATGACGAGATAGCCGCCGACGGCCAGCACCGCCGATTGCAGCACCATGCGCAGCACCTTGGAGGCGGAGCCGAAGCCGCCGGCGATGTCGGCGGCGCGCCGCTGGGTGAACATGTAGCTGTCATTGACGTCCGCCCAGCGCGCGGCGAGCCGCCCGCGCATGCCCATGGCCTGCAATACCTTGGCATTCCGCCGGCTCGCTTCGGCGAGAGCGTTGCGTTGCGCGATCTGGCCGGTGACTTCCTTCGTGCGCGCACGCGTCAAGCGGTCGGTGAGAAGGGTCAGGGACACGAGCATCACCGAGCCGATCGATGCCGTGAGCCCGAGCAGCGGATGAAACATGAAGCAGATCGCGAGATAAAACGGGATCCAGGGCAGGTCGAACAGCGCGGTCGGGCCGAGCCCGGAGAGATAGCTGCGCACCTGGTCGAGATCGCGCACCGGCTGCAACCCGTCGCCGCTGGCGCGCGCCCGCAGCGGCCAGCGCGCGACGACGTCGTAGGCGCGCGCCGAGAATGCGCGGTCGAGCCACTCGCCGATGCGGACGAGGATGCGCCCGCGCAGAATGTCGAGGAATGCCTGGAACGAATAGAGCGCGCCGACCAGCGCGGCGAGGCCGATCAGCGTCGGCACGCTGCGGCTCGGCACCACGCGGTCGTAGACTTCGAGCATGAAGAACGAACCGGTCAGGTACAGCACGTTCAACATGGCGGTGATCAGGCCGAGCCCGACCAACACGCCGCGACAGGCGTGAAGCGGCGAGGACATTTGATGCGCGTGAGCTGGCTCGTCGGGTCGCGCAGCTGCCGCCGCGCGCCGCCGCTTCCAGACCAGCCTGATGAAAATGAAGGCCGCCACGGCCAACAGCCCGACGCGGATGGTGAAGCTCGCCAGCTCCTCTGGATAACCGAGGACCTGGCCACACCAGGCGGCAGCAGACCGGGAGAGATGGCCGCACCAGACGGTGACACTATCCGGCATCGAATCTACTCCAGCCCCGTGCGACCGAACAGGTGCCGGCTGCGCGCCAAAGCGGCGTGCAGCCGGCGGCTTGCGATTCAGATCGTGATGACGCCGTTGTGGTTTCCGTCAATCCCGACCGAGAAAATGCTGGAAGCCGTATCCCCGTCGGCATCAGCGATCTGCACGGTGAAGTCGAGCTTCTCGTCGGGCGCCGGCTGCGACTGGATCAGGCTGAACCCGCCGATGTCGAACGTGTTGTTGTCGTTGCCATCGATGCCATCATGGGCGCTGATGTTTTCGATCAGCACGCGGTCGTGGGTCGTTCCGCTCGTCGTCCACTGCACCTTGTCGCCGGTGCTCAGCCCGGTGATGATCAGATTGCCGTCGCCGTCGATCGTCGCTTGCGGTGTAAACTGCAAGTTGCCTGTTTTGACGACGAAGTCGGTGATCGAGAACGACGTGATGTTGACGTGCGTGTCGTTGGTGAGCCCGTCGACGAACCCCGCCCCCGGCTCGTAGGCGGTGCTGAAGGCCGTGATCTTGACGGTGACGGGTCCGACGCCCGGGTTCGTCTGGTTGACGGTAAAGGACGCCGACGTCGCATTGAACAGGGCCTGGAAGTCGATGTTGGCTTCGACATCGGCCTCGTTCTGGTCCAGATTCGGCACGAGGAAGTTCGTGTTCGCGCCAGTCACGTAGGTGATGTACGCGCCTTCAGTGGGATAATTGGCGCTGTCATTGAGCTGGTTGCCGTTGACACCGAACGACGTGGTGCTGCCGGCCTGGCTGATGTTGAGCACGTCCTTGGTCGTGATGTTGCCGCCCTGGGACTGGTTCAGCGGATTCTCTCCAACCACCACGATCTGGGTCGAGGCAGGATCGCCGAAGGTCATGAAGAGATTGCTGCCGGAGGGCGCTCCGGCAAAGCTGAAGCTGACCTCCGCGGGCGGAGGATTCTGCAGGACATCGAAAGTGTAGTTGCCGCCGGACACGGTCAGCTTGAAGAAATCGATGTCGCCCGCGGTGTGTGTGGTGCTGCCATCTACGTCCTTGTAGTAGGTGGCGACAGTATTGCTGTCCGTGAGGGCCCGGAGCAGCGTTGTCTGCGAGACCGTGCCATCCAGGATCGTCAGGCTCGCCGGCGAGCTGGTGATACTGTACGTCGCTGGGTCGTCCACTCCGCCCGCTGCGTTGAGCGTCTTGGTTACGCTGGCGCCGGCAGCAAAGTCCACCTGCCCATCGGCGATGGGCCCGATGGTCGGCCCGTCGTCCTGGAACTGCACGGCATCGCCGATGCCGGTCGAGCTCGTCGCCGTGTCGCCGTCACCGTCTGTGACCGTCACCACCGCCAGCAGCGCGCTCTCGGTGATGTTGATCGCCTCATCGTAGCTGGCGCCGCCGGTCGGATGCTTCAGCGAGGCATATTGCGCCACGCTGACGACACCGCTCGTGCCGTCGATCGCCACCGCGAAGGCCGCGGCTCCGGCGGAACTGCCGATGCGGCCGACCACTAGGCTGCCTTCCTTGAACAGGAAGATGCTGGCGCCGCCGGTCGTGTCGAGGCCGGAATCCACGCCTGCGGCGGACACCGCCAGCGAGAACGCCGTCGTCGCGCCCTCGTTATCGGCACCCGCAGAGCTGCCGGTCGCGCTCACGACGGGGGTGGCATCCTGTGCGTAGCCGGGGCTGAGATCGGTGCTTTTATTGGCGACGCCAGCGAACAAGGCGACAACACCTGCCGCAGTTGTGTCGTCGGCATCCGCGTCGACCCCCGCAGTCTCGTCATGCGCTACCGTCGCCGTGCCCTGCGCGATTCCCGCTGTCGGTCCGTCGTCCTGGAACTGCACGGCATCGCCGATGCCGGTCGAACTCGTCTTCGTGTCGCCGTCGCCGTCGGTCACCGTCACCACTGCCAGCAGCGCACTGTCGGTGATGTTGATCGCCTCATCGTAGCTGGCGCCGCCGGTCGGATGCTTCAGCGAGGCATATTGCGCCACGCTCACGACGCCGGTCGAGCTGTTGATTGCCACCGCGAAGGCCGCGGCGCCGGTCTCACCGCCGATGCGGCCGACCACCAGGTTGCCTTCCTTGAACAGGAAGATGCTGGTGCCGTTGGTGGTGTCGAGGCCGGAATCCACCCCTGCGGCGGATACCGCCAGCGAGAAGGCCGTCGTCCCGCCGAACGAGTCGGTGCCATACGAGCTTCCGGTCGCGCTCACGACAGCGGTCGCATCCTGCGCGTAACCGGTCGGGCTGAGGTCGCTGCTGACGTTGGCTACGCCCGCAAACAGCGCCACCACGCCCGCCGCGATGGTGTCATCGGCATCGCCCTGATTGCCCGCGGTCTCGTCATGCGCCACGGTCGGCGCGCCCTGCACGATCCCCGCCGTCGGGCCGTCATCCTCGAAGTGGATGGCCGTGCCGACCACGGCGCTCGCGGCGTTGGAGCTGACAAGGCTGAAGCCGCCGATATCGAAGGTGTTGTTGTCGTTGTCTGGATTGGTATCCGCGTTGCTGATGTTTTCGATCAGGACGCGGTTATGGGTTGCGCTCGTTGTCCACTGCACCGTGTCGCCGCTGCTCAGGCCGGTGACCGTCAATGTGCCGTCGGCGTTTACGGTAGCGGCCGGAGTATATTGCGTATTGCCTGATTTTTTGACGACGTTGATGAAGGAGGCCGATGTGATCGCGATCTGCGTGTCGTTGCTGAGCCCGTCGACGAAATTCACCCCCGTCTCCGCGGCGGTGCTGAAGGCCGTAATCTTGACGGTGACGGGGCCGATGCCCGGATTGGTCTGGTTGACGGTGAAGGAGCCGCCGGTCGCGTTGAAGACGTTCTGGAAGGCGATGTTGGCTTCGACGTCGGCCTCGTTCTGATCGAGGTTCGGCACCAGGAAGTTCGTGTTCGTGCCCGTGACATAGGTGATGTACGCCCCCTCACCAGCGTTGATCTGGTTGCCGTTGACGCCGAACGAGGTGGTGCTGCCGGCCTGGCTGATATTGAGCACGTCCTTGGTCGTGATGTTCCCGCCCTCGGATTGATTGAGCGGGTTCTTGCCAATCACCACGATCTGGGTGGAGTTCGGATCACCGAAGGTCATGAAGAGATTGCTGCCGGACGGCGCTCCGGCGAAGCCGAAATTGATCTGCTCGCTGACCGCGACCTTGAGATGGCTGCCGAGGTCGAGGGAGTCATCGGGGTTGGTGCCATCCAGATGCTGCAGCGCCTCGTATTGAACGCTCCAGATCTTGGCACCGGTCGCGGTCTGCTCGAGATAGACCGCGAAGACGATGACACCCGCAGCCGTCTTGCCGACCACGATGTTGTCGTTCGTGGGGTCCGCCCAAAGGAAGACCTCCTCGCCGTCATTGGTGAAGAGACCGCTCGTGTCACCGTCGAGCGCGCCGCCAGTCGAATCGGTGAAGGCGAGGTTGCCGATCGCGCCCGTGACGCCGCTGATGGTGATAACGTCGCCGCTGCTGACCGCGTGGTTGATCTCCGTGGCCGGAGCGCCCAGTGCCGTCAGCCGACTTGAAAACGCGCTCGGGAGCGTCGTGTTGGTGTCGTCGTTCTGCAGATCAGCGGTTTCGTCGAGAATAACGGTTGTGCCGGTAAGAGTGACTGAAAGTGCCATGAGAAACCTCCTACAAGAGAATAATGGTAGGCTTGCACATCAGAAATTCCTGCGTCAGCTCTTCGGCGTATCGCGAGTTTCGACAACGCCGGCATCATCGGCGGCAAGCCGATCACAGGCTCCTTCTTTCTCTTTCATCGAAGAATTTCCCGCCACCCGGGAGGCAACGCACGCATCACACGACAAAGCAAGACCGCTTCGTCTCTCTGCCAAGTGAGAGAACGAACTTGCAAAACATGCAAAACGGTCGGAAGCGTGCGCCGCCCCGAGCGGCGATCACACCTTGCTGATTGGATATTTCCTGAAGCAAGCAGCGTGCACAAACATGGCCGCCTCCCCAAACAATGAACGTTACTCTGAAGCCCTCTCAATCAATCAGGGCCAACTCTGTTCAAGTGCGTGTGGGCTCGCAATCTCAATTCCTGTCGAGTATTAAATCTCGACGAAAATAAAAATTTAAACCAATTATTAACAAATGTAAATAGCGGCGCAATGTCGCTCGCGTTCGTGCGAGGAGATCTCGCGGCTCTCTTGATGATCTTCAGGCCTTGCGGCCATCTTGCGCAGCACTCGCGTACAGTTCGTTGGACTAACGCTCGAGATAAATGTCCGTTAGTGCCCTTTGCTGACGTTCCTACCCGCTTCGAGCTGAAGTCTCGTCAGCGCTCTTGGCGGACTCCAGATCTCTGCGCATAGGATAGCTGGGCAACAACGTCATCCCCTCAGCCAACATTGCCTCAGCCGCGGCGTGACAGAAAATCCAGCACGCCGGTCTTGTAGACCTTGTCGCCGACCGCGCGCATGTGGTCGCGGTTGGGAATGTCGAGCACTTCTGAGCCGGGGATGATCGCGCCGAGCGCGCTGGCACTTCCTGCGACGTCGTCGGTCGAGCCGACGGCGATCAGCACCGGCAAGTCGATGCGCGCGGCCTCGTCGCGGGTCATGAGGTCGCGCGTGCCGCGCAGGCAGGCGGCGAGCGCACGGTGATCGGAGCGAGTCTGGTCGGCGAACGCACGGAAGGTGCGGCCAACGGGATCGGTGACGTCGTCCAGCGAGGGCGCCTCCAGCGCCTTGGCGACGTTCTCGCCGGGACCGGTGCCTTCAATCAGCCCGCCGATGCCGATGCCGCCGAGGATCGCCGAGCGCAGGCGCTGCGGCTCGTTGAGGGACAGCCACGCCGCCATCCGCCCGCCCATCGAATAGCCCATGATGTCGGCCTGCGGGATGGCGAGATGATCCATTAGCGCGAGCACGTCGCCGGCCATGGTCGGGATCGAATATTGCGCGGGCTCGTAGAGCTTTGCACTTTCGCCATGGCCGCGATTGTCGAGCGCAATCACGCGGCGGCCGTTCTTGCGCAGCTCCGAGACCCAGGTCGGATAGACCCAGTTCACGTTCTTGCTCGAGGCAAAGCCGTGCACCAGGATGATCGGATCGCCCTCGCCTTCATCGAGATAGGCAATTTCAACGGCGCCGTTGTGAAAGCTCGGCATCTGCAGTTCCGCGGGTCTGGAGGGGAATGGTTGATCTTAGAGCATGATCCGGAAAACTGTGCAGCGCTTTTCCGGCAACATCATGCTCAAACAATAGCCTGAAGCGCCGCGCGCCTCAGGCCGTGACGGCCGCGTTGGCCAGAGCAGCTTCGGCTGCGATCTGGGCAAGGCGCAGCCGCCGCGCCCGTTTGCGATCGCACCAGGCCTGGGTGAGGCGCTCGGTGGTCGCCTTGATGGAGGAGAGAAGGCCGAACAGCGTCAGTGCCGCACTGAACAGCCAGAGAGCCAGATTGAACGCGCCGCCGATCAGCAGCAGCGCGCCCCGGCCGAGCAGCTTCATGATCGCGCGCGTCTTGCTGCCTTGCGCTTCGGCAAGCCGCGCCGCGCGTGCGATATCCTTCGGGCCTTCAGCGATGCGCAGCGTATCCATCGCCCCGCGCGTGCCGGTCTTCTCGGCGACGCGGGTGACGTCCTTGCCGAGCCGGACCAGCGCACCGGCCTTCTCGGCCCGGAACGCGGCCTTGATCGCGCTGACGGTCTCGCGCGGCCGCAGCACCGAGCCTGATACCACCGCATTCCGCAGCGCCGGCGTGTCGACGACCTCGCGCGCGGACCGGCCGGCCCAGACCGCGAGCCCCTCGCCGAGCCGCCCGACTTTGCGCGCGTCCTTCACCAGCGTCAGTCCGGCGCGCACCGGCGCCGCGCCTCCGACGGAAACGTAGGTCGCCGCCGTCACCGCAAGGCCGGCCGCCGCAAGCCCGAGCACGAGCCGGTCGGTGTCCTCGCCCATGGCCAGATGCTTGCCCTCGCGCACCACGTCCCTGATGTCGCCGATCACGAAGAGATCGCCCGCCACCGTCCCGGAGAGGCTCGCGACATCGTCTGCATTTCCGGTGACGAGGCCGGTGGCGAAACGCTTGGCGAAATGCGAGGTGGAGCTTTCGGCTTTGACCGCGTCATTGACGCGGCTCAGGAGGTCGTCGGGCAGCGCGATGTTGCGGTCACGCGCGAGCGCGACAAAACTGTCGGCAAGATCGGCATCGCCGGCGGCGAGCGCGGCCTCGATGTTGTCCTGGACCAGGCGATCGTTCTGCCGCAGCACTTGATCGAGCTTGAGCTCGGAGAGCACGGCCGGATCATCCTGGGCGGCGAGTATCGCGCCGGCCTCACGGGCGTGCGGCGCTACCTGCGCGAGCAAGAAGCCGCACGCCGCGATGCCGGTCAAAGCTGTGGTGATTCGCAGCCACTTCATGTGGAAAAGCCCGGAAGTCCCTGGGATCCCTTGCGCCTGATGATTCGTCTTTCGGCACAAATTTGCTCGTCCACAGACATAGTATGCCAAAATTGCGACACAACGTCCCCGACGAAAGAAGGGCTTCTCTCAGGCCTTAAGATTGTGTCGAATTTGCATGAGCAAATGAGCATGGGGCAATTGTGGACCTTTCGGTTCCGCTGGACTAGCAATCATCCACACCCGCCAGTATGGTCCGCGGCGCCTTAAAGATGCCGCGTCAGTTCTTGATTGTGTCTGCCGCCATTGCCACTCCAGGATGAGTTACGATGTCCGACCATGTCGTCCCGCACTTCCACAACGATGCCGGTGTCCCCGTCATCGAGATCGGCTCGCAAGAGTTCATGTGCGTTGGCGCCAACCCTCCGTTCGACCATCCGCACGTCTTCCTCGACCTCGGCAACGACAACGAGATCATCTGCCCCTACTGCTCGACGCTGTACCGTTTCGCGGCCGACCTGAAGGCGGGCGAAGCCCGCCCGCCGGAATGCGTCCTGAAGGACAAGGTGGCCTGACCGCTTCCATCGGTCAGGGTGGCGCTCTCCCGCACGATTGTCATCGCCGGTGCCGGCATCGGTGGACTGACGGCCGCGCTGGCGCTCGCGGCCCGCGGCTTCCGTATCGTCGTGCTGGAAAAGGCCGAGCGGCTCGAGGAAGTCGGCGCCGGCCTGCAACTCTCCCCCAATGCCAGCCGCGTGCTGGTCGAGCTCGGCCTCGCTGAGCGCCTCAAGCTGCGCGCCGTCACTCCGGAAGCGGTCTCGATCATGAGCGCGCGGGCCGGCGGCGAGCTGCTGCGGATGCCGCTCGGTGAAGCAGCGTCGCTGCGGGCCGGCGCCCCCTATTGGGTGGTGCACCGCGCCGACCTGCAATCGGCGCTCGCCGGCGCTGTTGCCGATCATCCCGACATCGACCTGAAGCTGGGCGCGACCTTCGAAGACGTCGCGCCTCACGCCAAGGGGCTGACGGTGGTCCACCGCAGCGGCACGATCCGCCGCAGCGATCTCGCCAGCGCGCTGATCGGCGCCGACGGCATCTGGTCGACGGTCCGCCAGCATCTGTTTCCCGAGGTGCAGCCGCGCTTCTCCGGGCTGATCGCCTGGCGCGGCACGCTGGACGCCACGCAACTGCCGAAGGACTACACCGCGCGCCGGGTGCAGCTGTGGATGGGGCCGAATGCCCATCTCGTCGCCTATCCGATCGCGGGCGGCCGCCAGCTCAACGTGGTCGCAGTGCTTCCGGGCACCTGGAACAGGCCGGGCTGGAGCACGCCCGGCGATCCGCTGGAAGTGATGGAGGCCTTCGCCGCGCCGCGGTGGCCGGCCTCGGCGCGGATGATGCTGGCCACGGTCGACAGCTGGCGGAAATGGGCGCTGTTCGGCGTGCCCGATGGCTGCCCCTGGAGCAAGGGTCCGGTGGCACTGCTCGGCGATGCCGTGCATGCGATGCTGCCTTTTGCAGCCCAGGGCGCCGGGATGGCGATCGAGGATGCCGCGGTGCTCGCCCGGCATCTGAGCTTTGAAGCCGCCGAGAGCACAGCGGGCATCAGTGCTGCGCTGACGCAATACGGCCGTGCCCGTCAGGCGCGGGTGCGGCGAGTGCAGCGAACCGCGCGGCAGCAGGGCCGCATCTATCATCTCAGCGGGCCGCTTGCGGCCGCACGCGATCTTGCGATCCGCGCGCTCGGCCCGGACCGCATGCTGGCGCGGCAGGACTGGATCTACGGCTGGCGGCCCTGATGCGAAGCGCCGCTGGCGCGGCGCCTCAGCGTGACGCTTTCCCGGATTTCGAAGCGGGCTTGGCAGCCGCCGCGGGGGACAATTGCGTGGCAGGCGGGGTCGCCTCCGGCGGCGTTTCCCGGCACTTGTTGCGGCGCCAGGCGTCCTCGGCCATTTGCGCCGACCCGCGCACGGCGACATAGTCGTTGCGATAGGCGAGTTCGGACACCACCGCGCCACCGGCCCCGGTCTCGGCCTTTTCCATCAGCCCCCGCAAATCGTCAGTGCGTTTGGCGAGCGTCTTGCGTTCGGCCTCCAGCTGCTTGCAGTCGTACAATTCGTATTTGGCGGGATCGGCAAAGGCCGGCGCGACCGTCTCGCTCATACCGGCGCAGCCGGACAACGCGGCGCCGGCCGCAAGCAGCGCCAAGAGCGCGCCGAAGCCGCGCGGCGAAGTGGAAAACGAAGCAGCCATGCCGAATGAATAGTCCCCGTGGATTGAGAATGCCTAAAGCAACAACAGATGTCCGGATTGAGGCTTTGCCTTGTGCGCCCGGCTCGCTTAAGGAAGGACCGTCCCTCCGGGCTCGCAACGCGCCAATTCCAGACGGCTAGGATGGACTTAAGTGTTTGATCTCGTTGGATCAAGCGGGCATGGCGGAATTGGTAGACGCAAGGGACTTAAAATCCCTCGGTGCGCAAGCGCTGTGCCGGTTCGACCCCGGCTGCCCGCACCACGAGATTTGATGCTCCCGCGACCCATTGGTGGAGGCGGCTGCCCTGCGCTTCATCATCGAACGCGCCTCCGGTGGCGTCTCGATCTGCCCAATAGCTTTGTTGCGCGGCTTCAGCATCTGAAGATCGCCCTCTTCCGTGTCCGAGCAGCCGCTTCACCGAAAGCATGCGACGGATCGCCACCGCATCGAGCGCTTGTTGGAACACGTACAGCAGAGTGCTCGGAGAGCTGGGCGATTATTGCGGCGTGGACCACGACCGCGAAAGCATCGAGCGTGCCGCCAAGGCGATGTCAGGCTCTACCACCGCCACGGCTATAGCTGGACCGTGTCCGGCACCCGGCCCGCATGACGGGCGTCGAGCAGCAGGACCCAGAAGAACATCAGCGCGCTGAAGAGCTGGATGGAATTGTCCTCGGAGGAACTCCCCGTCACGAAGATCAATGAGGGCATCAGGAGACCGACGGTGAGCGCGGCGGCGAGTGCCCTGGCCGGAAGATCGACCAGCAGGATCGCGGCATAGAGCGCGAGCTCGAAGAAGGCATATTCCTTGAGGCGCGGCGAGCTGAGATAGAGCGCAAACATGGCCAGCACCGTGATGCGCATGGCTGCACGGGGGTGATCCATCAGCCAGCGATCCAGTCGCGCAAGAAGCGAATCTCCTTCGTGCGCCGGCCGGCTCCCGATCAAGCGCAGGACGGACAGGACGAACGGCACGAGCACCAGTGCGGTCGCAGCGAACGCATAGGTTGCGAAGATCGCGGGCTTGCTGTCGATCAGGCCCACATGGCCCATCAGATCCCGCGCCAGCAGCAGCAGGGACGGATTGCTCTCGAACAGCTCGACGAGGTGCTGGTCCGGAATCTTTCCGGCCACCGCAAGCTGCCAGCTCGCGAACAGATCGGGGTACGCCAGCCACGATATCAGGATCGGCAAGGCGAAGCTGAACACAGCCATCGCGATCAGCATCAGCTTGCGGCCGCGCGGCAGCGGCAGGAAGTACAGCGCGGCCAGCACGGGAAAGAACACCAGCTTGAACGACATCACGAGGCCGAGCAGCGCGGCGCCGGCGAGGCGCGACGGAAAGCTGCGGTCCTCTGCCGCTCCGGATGCGGGCGGAGAAAGCAGGAGCCTCAGCGCGATCGCGGTCAGCACACCGCTCAGGATCGCGAAATTGCCCGACGCCTGCACCCATTCGAAACCGACGAATGCGCCGAGCGCGCAGAGCACCCTGAGCCCGACGTCGCGAGCGCTCGGGCGCGTTCGGCCAAAACCTGGCAAGATGAGGCCGCAGAGCACGGCCAGCACGGGAAAGATGGTTTTGTAGTGAGCGACCAGAATGCCGTCCGCGCAAAAAGGACGAAAGGCGTCCAGCGTCACCGGCAGATAGGGGTAAGAGAGCTTGGTGCCCTTCAGGTTCTTGACGAAATAGGGATCGAGTCCGCCGACATAGGCATCCACCGCCGCGCAATTGACGCGGGTGTCCCAGCCATATTTCACATCGAGCCCGACGTCGCTGGCGAGATTGCCGAACACCAGAAGCGCGGTCAGTGCGATCAGGCAGGCAAGCCAGAGGTTACGCCTCGAAGCCATGTCGGCCGAAGGCTCCAACCATCGTGCTGTACCGGTGACATCAGACACAATCGGATACCTTGTTTGGCCTGGTTTTCTTTCGGCGCCAGCGCGGCGCCTCATCCATCGGCCGCCACAGTGGACAGGAGGCGTTTCCGTTTCATCCCGCCGGGCCCGACCTGCCTCGCCCGGCGCCGATCTTTAGGGAGGGATGGTGAATCACAGGTTTCCGGGCCATAGCAGGACCCGCGGTCGGCTCGCGCGGGGGTTCCCCTCACCAATTCTTGTCCGCCCCTCCTCCGCCTGCCAGCCATCCCGAAACATGGGTTGTGCAACGCAGCATGGGCGATGGATAAAGTCGCTCAATTTCAGAGGTGAGCTTCTTGTCTGACGTCAATGCCGACGATTGGGTGTCCGCAGGACACCGCCCGATGGGATTTCCAGAATTCGTCATCGTGATCGCGTCCATCATGGCGCTGAATCCGCTTGCGATGGACATGATGCTGCCCGCGCTGCCCAATATCGGGACAGCCTTCAACATTCCCGTCGCCAACCATCTGCAGCTGGTGCTGTCGACCTTCCTGATCGGCTTCGGCGCCGGCCAGTTCGTGATGGGTCCCTTGTCGGACCGCTTCGGCCGCCGGCCGGTGCTGCTCGGCGGCATGGCGGTCTATGCGGTGGCGAGCGTGCTGGCGGTCGCGGCACCCTCGTTCGAGACGCTGCTGCTGGCGCGCGCGCTGCAGGGGCTCGGCACCTCGGCGACACGCGTGATCGCGACCTCGATCGTGCGCGACTGCTATGTCGGCCGCCGCATGGCGAGCGTGATGTCGCTTGCCATGATGGTGTTCATCGCGGTGCCCGTGATCGCTCCCTCGTTCGGACAGGCGGTGCTGCTGGTGACGGCGTGGCGCGGCATCTTCGTCGTGCTGATGCTCTACGGCCTGCTGGCGCTCGCCTGGTGCGTGCTGCGGCTGCCGGAAACCCTTCCTGAATCCGGGCGCCGGTCCCTGGCGCCCGCCGACGTGCTCTCGGCGTTTCGGCAGACCGTGACCAATCGCCAGACCATCGGCTATGCCACGGCCGCCGGCAGCGTCATCGGCGCGCTGTTCGCCTTTGTCTTCTGCGCCCAGCAGGTCTTCACCGGCATCTATCACCTCGGCCATTACTTCCCACTCGCCTTCGCAGCGATTGCAGCCGGCACGGCCGTCGCCGGCTTCCTCAATGCGAGGCTGGTCGGGCGGCTCGGCATGCGCGTGATCTCGCATGGCGCACTGACGCTCTACACAATCGTCGCCGCCGTGATGCTGCTGACGGAAATTCTCGGCGTCCTGCCGCTGACCCTGTTCATGGTGCTCTCGGCTCTGATGATGTTCTCGTTCGGCATGATGGTTGCCAACTTCACCGCGCTCGCGATGGAGCCGCAGGGCCACATCGCCGGCACCGCCTCCTCGCTCTACGGGTCGATCACGACGCTGATCGGAATCGTGGTCGGCATGGCGATCGGACAGAGTTTCGACGGCACGCTGCTGCCGTTCTCGATCGGCTTCTTCCTGTCGACGCTCGCTGCGCTCGCGATCGTGCTGGTGGTGGAAAAGGGCCGGCTGTTCAAGCCGCATCATCGTCCCATCACTTAGGGAACTTCCCGATCCGCTCGATGTTGTCCTGCAGCAATTCGAGAGGTCACATTCAATGGAACCGGAACACCGGGAAGATCGCCGCGACGTCGAACGGCGGAAGACGGAACATTCGGAGCCGAGCGCAGAGCACGCCACGTTGACGACGCCTTTGGCGAGCGAGGGTCTTGAGCAGGTCCGCGACAGTCATTGTTGAGCGCAGAGTCTATTCCGAACCGCGCCTGCTGGCGCTGAAATCATCCGCAGCGCTCTTGGGTATCATCCGCATTCCCCGGGGCCGCACGATCAGAGCGACCACCTCCCGCGAGAGACCGGGCCGCCCCCACAGGGTGGCCCGCACGGTGAACTCGCGCCTGACGAAGTGTCCGGTCTGCGAGGACGCCCACGCCATCCACCGGGTGCAAGATTCCTGGTCGCGGAAACACAGCGCGGCCCAGCCGCGGTCGAGCGACGTCTTGCGCGGCAAGCCCAATGTCTGGTCGTACTCGAAGGGCGCCGCATGACGTGGATGGTCCGGGCTGTAAAACGCAGTGGCGAAGGCCAGCGAGCCATCACCACTCACCGCGCTCAGCGGCACACCGGTCTGCTCGCGCCACTCGCGCGTCAATTCACTGGCCGCCTGGGCGTAAAGATTCCGGCCCTCCTCATACCCGTGATCGTTGCGATAGACGGCATGGATCGGCGCGGCGATCAGGACGGCCGCGAGCGCGACGCCGGCCACGATCACGGTGAGGTTGACCGTGTAGAAGCGCTCGATCGGGTAGCTCGTGCCGCAGACCACGAGAACGGTGAACAGGAACAGCCCCTGCAACGCCCATAGCGACGGCAGATCGGTGCCCATCGCGAGCGACGTCCCCACCGGCAGCACGATCGTACCCATCGTGACGTAGAACAAAAGCCGCAGGCCCGGGCTCATTGCGGCGAAGTCCGCCGGAAACTGCTTCAAGCGCGTTCCTGCAACGAGCACCCAGAACACGGCCGACATGCTCATCGCCGCCGCCAGCCCAAGCAGAAAGTTTCTCGCCTCGCCGAGTGAGGTCGCAGCGTTGCCGCCTGTGTGCGCCAGTGCGTAGGTGAAGGTCGACGCGCCCGTTGTCGCGAGCCAATAGACGTGAGGTGACAGCGCCGCGAGCCCGACGACGACCGAGATCCAGGGCGAAGCGGAGGTGAAATAAGCGCGCCGCGCCGGGTGCGCCAGCGCGGCAAACGCGAAGCTCGTGACGAGAAAGACCGAATAATATTTGCCGACCATCGCCAGCGCCGTCGTGCATCCCATTGCGACCGCCCACAGCGGGGCGCGCGTCTCGAATGCGCGCAGGAAGCACCAGGTCGCCAGCGGCCAGACCGCCAGCAGCACCGAATTGGCATTGAAGCGCTGGGCATGGAATTGATAGACCGGCGTCAGCATCAGCAGCAAAAGCACCAGGATGCGCTTGTGCCCGGACACGAATTGCCGCGCGATCCGGTCGACGAAGATCAGCGCAAGCCCGGCATTGGCCATCGCCATCAATTGCAACGACCAATCGCTGAGCGGGAAGACAGAGGTCCAGCTGGCGGCGATCCAGCCGGTCAAGGGCGGATGCTTGTGATAGCCCCAGGCGAAATGCTGCCCCAGCATCCAGGCCTCGAGCGTATCAGGGTGCAGGCCGCCGCCGGCATAGGCGATCGCCAGATAGAGCGTCCAGATCGCGACGAAACAGCCGATGAGGAGCGGAACGGCCCAGCCCGCCTCGACGCCATCGAGCCAATGCAGGAAAGACCGCCGCCAACGCGCCGGCGCGCGATCGGACCGTTCGGCCATCGCCTGGAATGCAAAATCGATCGGCACGGGAATCAGGTTGAGGAGGAAAATGACGCGTAAGGACGACGCATCTATTTCAAGATTGAAACAAATAGCAATGACCGGAAACTGGAAAGGTTAAAAGCCGCAACGCTTTTCCGCCGACGCAAGACCACAAAAGACAACGGCGCCGCTGATGACAGCGGCGCCGCGTGGTGAAGACGACGAAGGCTACGTGAATTCGCCTCCCCTTACTCCGACTTGTCGACGTTCCAGAACAGCGGCGTCGCCGGGCCGTCGAGCACGCCGGTCAGCGATTTACGCCAGCCGCTCGGCAGCAGGTATTGCCCCAGCGGGATGTAGATCACCTGCTCATAGGCTTCCTTCTGGATGTCGGCGGCGATCTTCTTCTGCTCGTCGATCGACGGCGCGCGGACGAACGCGTCCTTGAGCTGCTCGATCTTGGCGCTTTCCGCCCAGCCGAACCAGCCGCCCTTCTTGCCCTGGCCGCCGATCGAGAGATTGGCGATCGGGTTGGAGACGTCGGCCGCGACCCAGTTGGTGAAGAACATGTTCCAGCCACCCTCCTTCGGCGGCTTCTGACTGGCACGGCGGCTCACCACCGTCTGCCAATCGGTCGCTTGCAGATCGACCTTGAAGCCGGCTTCGCGCAGCAGCTGGGCCGCGACGATGGGCTGGGCCTTGAGCGTGGTGACGTCGCCGGGCGCCATGATGACGACCGGGGTGCCGTCATATCCGGATTCGGCGAGCGCCTTCTTGGCCTCCGCCATGCCATTGCCCTTCACCAGGGTCTCGGCGCCGACCTCGGTCGCGAACGGCGTATCGCAAACGAAGAACGCGCCGCAGATCTTCTGGTACTTGGCATTGCCGACCAGCGCGTCGAGAACGTCCTTCTGGTTCATCGCCAGAAGAGCGGCACGTCGTACCTTCACGTTGTCGAACGGCGGATAGAGGAAGTTCATCCGGCCGAGCGTCTGAAAGCCGAACTTGTTCGAGACCTCGATCGTGATCTCCTTGTTCGCCTCCAGCACCGGCAGCATGTCGTAGGGCAGGTTTTCCATGAAGTCGATGTCGCCCGACTGCAGCGCGTTCACGGCGGTCTGCGAGTCCGGCATGGTGATCCATTCGACGCGGTCGACCTTCGCCACCTTGCCGCCGGAGGTCCAGCTCGCCGGCTCCTTGCGCGGCACGTAATCGGTGTTCTTGACGTAGACCGCCTTGACGCCAGGCTGGAATTCCGACGCAACGAACTTGAAGGGGCCCGAGCCGATCTGCTCGGGGATCTGCTTGTCCGGCGGCGTCTCGGCGAGGCGCTTCGGCATCATGAAGGCGACGCGCGAGGACGGCTTGCCGATGGAGTCGAGCACGAGGCCGTAGGGCTCCTTCAGCTTCAGCGTGATGGTCTTGGCGTCGGTCGCCTCGATGCTCGCGGTGAAGTCCAGGAGCTTCTGGCCCATGCCGTCGACCGCGGCCCAGCGCTTCAGCGAGGCGACGCAATCTTCCGCCGTCACCGGCGCACCGTCATGCCATTTGAGGCCGTCGCGCAGCGTGAAGGTGTAGGTGAGCTTGTCGTCGGAGATCTTCCAGTCCGCCATCTGCGGCTGAATCTTGAAGCTCGAATCGGGAGCCACCAGCGTGTCGTAGACCATGTAGCCATGGTCACGCGTGATGTAGGCCGTGGTGAAGATCGGATCGATGATGCGCAGATCCGAATGCATCACCGCCGTAATGGTCTTGCCGGCTGCAAGCACTGGCGAGGCAAGCGCCGTCGAAAGCGCAACGACAGACAGCGCAAGTTTGGAGGCAAACGCGCGAGGCCCCCGGCGCATGAAGTGGAACATAAAAAGTTTCTCCTGACGTGAAACTGTTCAAAGGCAGGTTATTGGTTAAGCATGGGGCTCGTTCCTTGGGCGAACTAACCTCATGCAATGCCTTTATCTTTCGAGACTTGCAGACAGTGCCGAGCGCGTCAATCCGGTTTCGCTGCAAGCCCTGGCGGCGCGGGCGCGGGCTCCACAAGGATCGGTTTGGCTCTACAACACTCTCCACTCGTCCTGCCCCGCACCAATGCAATGCGCATTCCATCTTTCGAAGCTTGAGAGACATTGAGATGAATCCAGCCAATCTTCCTTTCGATTCCGAGGCGATGCTCCAGGGTCTGCGCGGCTGGGTCGAATGCGAAAGCCCGACCTGGGACGCTGATGCGGTGAATCGCACGCTCGATATCGCAGCGCGGGATATGGCGATCATGGGTGCGACGATCGAGCGCATCGCCGGCCGCCAGGGGTTCGGCGGCGTGATCCGCGCGCGCTTTCCGCATCCGAAACAGGGCGAGCCGGGCATCCTGATCGCCGGCCATATGGATACCGTCCACCCGGTCGGTACCATCGAGAAGCTGAAATGGCGGCGCGAGGGCAATCGGTGCTACGGCCCCGGCATCTATGACATGAAGGGCGGCAACTACCTCTCGCTGGAAGCGATCCGGCAACTGGCGCGTGCATCGTTCACCACGCCGCTGCCGATCACCGTGCTGTTCACGCCGGACGAGGAAGTCGGCACGCCCTCGACGCGCGACATCATCGAGGCGGAAGCCGCGCGCAACAAATATGTCCTGGTGCCCGAGCCCGGCCGCGCCGACAACGGCGTCACCACCGGACGTTACGCCATCGCGCGCTTCAATCTCGAGGCGACGGGCCGGCCGAGCCACGCCGGCGCGACGCTGTCGGCGGGACGCTCGGCGATCCGCGAGATGGCGCGGCAGATTCTCGCCATCGACGCGATGACGACGGAGGACTGCACCTTCTCGGTCGGCGTCGTGCATGGCGGGCAATGGGTCAATTGCGTTGCCACGACCGCCACCGGCGAAGCGCTCTCCATGGCCAAGCGGCAGGCCGATCTCGATCGCGGCGTCGAGCGGATGCTGGCGCTGTCGGGCACGGCCAACGATGTTTCCTTCAAGGTGACGCGCGGGGTGACGCGTCCGGTGTGGGAGCCGGATGCCGGCACGATGGCGTTGTATGAGAAGGCGCGCGGCATCGCCAAGTCGCTTGGCGCCGAACTGCCGCATGCGAGCTCCGGCGGCGGCTCCGATGGCAACTTCACCGGTGCGATGGGAATCCCGACGCTCGACGGCCTGGGCGTGCGCGGAGCCAATGGCCACACGTTAGAGGAGTATATCGAAGTCGAGAGTCTCGTTGAGCGCGGCCGGCTGATGGCCGGGCTGCTTGCGACGCTGGAGTGACCGGATTGGATGGGCGCGCCTGGCGCGCCGCAGATATTTCGTCTGGCGGGCACGCTCCGCTGGCCCCCTTGAAGAGGGGTCGCCAAAACAGCTGACCGCACTGCAAAAACTGTGGCCCTGATGGCACGGGAATTGCTGAAATGTTAGGCTGGTGGCAGAACAGACTACGACCGCTGCCGCCGATTTACTCTAAGCTGACGGATCCAACTTGCTCGGATATCTCCTTCGCCGAATCTTCGCCGCCGTGCCCGTGATGGGCGTCGTCGCGCTGTTCGTCTTCCTCCTGCTCCGCCTCACCCCCGGCGATCCCGCCGCGATCCTCGCCGGCGACAATGCAACGCCGGAGCGGCTGGAGCGCATCCGCACCTCGCTCGGCCTCAACGAGCCCTTGATCGTGCAGTTCATCACCTGGGTGAACAAGCTGCTGCACGGCGATCTCGGGACCTCGCTGATCTCCAATCTGCCTGTGATGAAGATGATCGGCCAGCGCGTCGAGCCGTCGATCTCGATCGCGCTGTGCACCATCATCCTCGCCGTGATCGTGGCGGTTCCCCTCGGCGTGATCGCCGCGTGGAAGCACGGCACCTGGATCGACCGTTTCGTGATGGGGCTTTCCGTGCTCGGCTTCTCGGTGCCGGTGTTCGTGGTCGGCTATATTCTGATCCAGGTCTTCGCGATCGAACTGCGGTGGGTGCCGGTGCAGGGCTTCCGCAGCATCTTTAACGGCTTCGGACCGTTTTTCGAGCGCATGATCCTGCCGACCTGCGCGCTCTCCTTCATCTACATCGCGCTGATCGCGCGCATGACACGCGCGGCGATGCTGGATGTGCTCGGCGAGGACTATGTGCGCACCGCGCGCGCCAAGGGCATCAACGAGGTCGCCGTGATGATGCGCCACGCGCTGCGCAACGCCGCCGTGCCCGTCATCACCGTGATCGGCACCGGCTTTGCGCTGCTGATCTCCGGCGTCGTCGTCACCGAGAGCGTGTTCAACATCCCCGGCATCGGCCGCCTCACCGTGGATGCGGTGCTGGCGCGCGACTATCCGGTGATCCAGGCGATGATCCTGCTGACGTCGCTGATCTATGTCGTCGTCAATCTTCTCATCGACGTCGCCTACACCCTGCTCGATCCCCGGATCCGGTACTGAGGCAAGGACAAGAATAGAATGTCGGTCGATACCCTTCCCCAGTCGTCCATTCCGATCACGTCGCCGCTGCGGCCGCGCTTCGGCTTCCTCACCTCGACGCCGATCATCGCCACGGCGACGGTCCTGCTCGCGCTGATCATCCTGGTCTCGATCCTGGCGCCGCTGATCGCGCCGCATGATCCGATCCAGCTCGCGCCGTCGCAACGGCTCAAGCCGTCGTCCGCGCAATTCCTGCTCGGCACCGATGCCTATGGTCGTGACCTGTTGTCGCGCGTCGTCTATGGCGGCCGCATCTCGCTGCTGATCGGCATCGGCTCTGCGATCCTGTCGATCGTCATCGGCCTTGCGATCGGCCTCGTCTCCGGCTTCTTCAAGCTGGTCGATGCCGTGCTGATGCGGGTCATGGACGGCCTGATGGCGATGCCGAGCATCCTGCTCGCAATCGCCGTGGTGTCGCTGTCCGGTGCCAGCCTCTGGACCGTGCTGATCGCGATCACCATCCCCGAGATTCCGCGCGTGGCGCGCCTGGTCCGCTCGGTCGTGCTGTCGGCGCGCGAGGAGCCTTATGTAGAAGCCGCGATCTCGGTTGGCTCGTCGCTGCCCAAGATCATGTGGCGGCATCTGATGCCGAACACGGTGGCGCCGCTGATCGTCCAGGGCACCTATATCTGCGCGAGCGCGATCCTCACCGAGGCCATCCTCTCCTTCCTCGGCGCCGGCATCTCGCCGGAGACGCCCACCTGGGGCAACATCATGGCCGAGGGCCGGCAGTACTTCCAGATCAAGCCGTCGCTGATCTTCTGGCCGGGCCTGCTGCTTTCGATCGCCATCCTCAGCATCAATCTGATCGGCGACGCCGCCCGCGACGCACTCGATCCGCGCATGAAGCAGCGGGAAGGCAAGTGATGACCGATCAAGTGATGACCAACACCGTTCTCGACATCAACAACCTCGTCGTCTCCGTCGGCAAGAAGCCGGGTGGGCCAAAGATCATCGACGGCATCTCGATCCAGGTCCGCGAGCGCGAGACGCTGTGCCTCGTCGGGGAAAGCGGCTCGGGCAAGTCGGTGACCTCACTGACCACGATGGGCCTGCTGCCGAAGGGCACGCTGGTTCCCACCGCCGGCAGCATCAAGCTGGTCGGCGAAGAGCTGCTCACCGCGACTGACCGCCGCTTGCGCCAGCTGCGCGCCACGCAGATGGCGATGATCTTCCAGGAGCCGATGACCGCGCTCAATCCGGTGGTGCCGGTCGGCCGCCAGATCGACGAGGTGCTGCGCGCCCATACCAATCTCGACGCCAAGGCGCGAAAGAAGCGCATCCTCGACATGATGGAGCAGGTCCACCTGCCCCAGGTCGAGCGCATCTTCGCTTCCTACCCGCATCGCCTTTCCGGCGGCCAACGCCAGCGCATCATGATCGCGATGGCGCTGGTGCTGGAGCCAAAGCTCTTGATCGCGGACGAGCCGACCACCGCGCTCGACGTCACCACGCAGAAGCAGATTTTGTCCCTGATCCGCGAGCTCCAGCGCGATCACGGCACGGCCGTGCTGTTCATCACCCACGACATGGGCGTGGTCGCCGAGATCGCCGACCGCGTCGCCGTGATGCGGCAGGGCCGGCTGGTCGAGACCGGCCCGCTCGAGGCCGTGCTGCGCAATCCGACCATGGAATACACCCGCAATCTGCTCTCCTCGGTGCCGAGCCTGGTGCCGCGGCCGCCGCGCGAGGAGAGCCGCGAGCCGGTCGTGCTCGAGGCTAACGACCTCAGCAAGGTCTACAAGGAGCGCGCCTTCTTCGGCAAAGGCCGCGAGGTCGTCGCCGCCGACAAGGTGACGCTGACGCTGCGCAAGGGCCGCACGCTCGGCATCGTCGGCGAAAGCGGCTCGGGCAAGTCGACCGTGGCGCGCTGCATCGTGCGCCTGATCGATCCGACCTCCGGCGGCGTGCGCCTCGCCGGCCGAGAGATTGCCGGCATCTCGCGCCGCCTGCTGCAGCCGCACCGGCAGAAGATCCAGATCGTGTTCCAGGATCCCTACCGCTCACTCAACCCGCGTGTCACGGTCGGCGAGAGTATCGCGGAGGGCCCGATCAATTACGGCGTCGCCCATCCCGATGCGATGAAGCGCGCCCGCGAGCTGCTCGAGCTGGTCGGCCTGCCCGCCGATGCAGTATCGCGCTATCCGCACCAGTTCTCCGGCGGCCAGCGCCAGCGCATCGCCATTGCCCGCGCGCTCGCGCTCGATCCGGACGTGCTGGTCGCGGACGAAGCCGTCTCCGCGCTCGACGTCTCGGTGCAGGCGCAGGTGCTGGAACTCTTCGACGAGATCCAGAAGCGTCTCGGCATCGCGATCCTGTTCATCACCCACGATTTGCGCGTCGCAGCGCAGATCTGCGACGAGGTCGTGGTGATGCAGCGCGGCCGTGTCGTCGAACAAGGCCCGGCCGCCGAGGTGCTGACGCATCCGAAGGAGGCCTACACCAGGGCGCTGCTGGATGCCGCTCCCGGCCGTGACTGGGACTTTGCGAACTTCCGGCCGGTCGCAGAGGGCGTGGGGGCGACGGCGTAGCTACACTGTCGTCCCTGCCTAGTGCGCAATTGCGTACGGGGCGCAGGGACCCATACCGCGTGATCTATCGATCGCGCGTGGTGCTAATCCCGAACGACCGATCTTCGCCAAACTCCTCCCTGGGGTTATGGGTCCCTGCGTTCGCAGGGACGACACCGAGTGCGGAGTTGGCGCAATGGTTCACAACACCCACCGCACCCGCAGCATTCCCAAAACAGCTTGACCCTATGCGCGGCGCGAGTGCTTCCCACCTTGCTCTCGCCGCAGGGCCAAGGCTAACGTCGCGCCCTCTTGATTGATTGGACTGAACTGAATGACACGCATCGCCGTCGGCGGCTTCCTGCACGAGACCAACACCTTCGCTCCCACCAAGGCGACCTTCGCCGACTTCCAGCATGGCGGCGGCTGGCCGGCGATGACAGAAGGCGCCGACGTGCTGAAGGTGATGCGGCGCATCAATGTCGGCCTTGCCGGCTTCGTCGACAGCGCCGAAGCGAACGGCTGGGAACTTGTTCCGACGATTGCCTGCGGTGCGAGCCCGTCGGCGCATGTCACCAAGGACGCCTTCGAGCGCATCGTGCGGGTGATGGTCGACGGCATCGCAGCCGCCGGCCCGATCGATGCGGTCTATCTCGATTTGCACGGCGCCATGGTGACCGAGCATCTCGACGACGGCGAAGGCGAGATTCTGGCGCGCGTGCGCCGCGTCATCGGCAAGGACGTTCCGCTGGTCACCAGCCTCGACCTCCATGCCAACGTCACGCCGGAGATGATGGAACATGCCGACGCGTTGATCGCCTACCGGACCTATCCGCATGTCGACATGGCCGAGACCGGCCGTGCCTCTGCGCGCCATCTCGCGCTGCTGCTGCAAACGAAGCAGCGCTTTGCCAAATCGTTCCGGCAATTGCCGTTCCTGATCCCGATCAGCTGGCAATGCACCAACGACCAGCCGACCAAAGGCATTTACGAACAGCTCGCCGCGCTGGAGAGTGCCGCAGTTCCGACGCTGTCTTTCGCGCCCGGCTTTCCCGCCGCCGACTTCCGCGATTGCGGGCCGAGCGTGTTCGCCTATGGCAGGACGCAAGCCGATGCCGACCGTGCGGCCGATGCGATCGTCAAGCTGATCGAAAGGCACGAAGACGATTTCGACGGCAAGATCTGGTCGCCGGATGACGGCGTGCGCCACGCGATGGAGCTTTCGAAGAGCGCGAGCAAGCCGATCATCATCGCCGACACCCAGGACAATCCCGGCGCCGGCGGCGATTCCGATACGACCGGCATGCTGCGCGCGCTGGTGCGCAACAGAGCGAGCGCCGCGACCGGCGCGATCTACGATCCGGTCTCGGCCAAGGCCGCGCATGATGCCGGCGTCGGTGCCACCGTGACGCTGTCGCTCGGCGGCAAGTCCGGCATCCCCGGCGACGAGCCCTATCGCGAGACCTTCGTGGTCGAAAAGCTCTCCGACGGCCGCTTCATCGCGCCCGGCCCTTACTATGGCGGCCGCGAGATGGAGATGGGCCCCTCCGCTTGCTTGCGCATCGGCGACGTCCGCGTCGTCGTCTCCTCGCACAAGGCGCAGCTCGCCGACCAGGCGATGTACCGCTATGTCGGCATCGAGCCGACCGAACAGAAGATTCTGGTCAACAAGAGCTCGGTGCACTTCCGCGCCGATTTCGAGCCGATCGCGGAAAAGCTGATGATCTGCGCCGCACCGGGCGCGATGCCGGCCGACACCGCCACCCTGCCCTGGACGCGCCTGCGTCCGGGCATTCGCATCAAGCCGAACGGCCCCGTTTTCTCGCCTCCCTCACGCTAACTGGACAAAGCCCATGCCCACGATCGACCGCATCGACGGTTACGCCGACGAGCTCACCGCCATCCGCCGCGACCTGCACGCCCATCCCGAGATCGGATTCGAGGAAGTGCGCACCTCCGGCATCGTCGCCGACAAGCTGAAGAGCTGGGGCATCGAGGTGCATCGCGGTCTCGGCGGCACCGGCGTGATCGGCGTGATCAAGGGCAAGGGTTCGGGCAACAAGCGCATCGGCCTTCGCGCCGACATGGACGCGCTGCCGATGGAAGAGAACACCAATCTGAAGTGGAGCTCGAAAATCCCCGGCCGCTTCCACGGCTGCGGCCATGACGGCCACACCACCATGCTGCTCGGCACCGCGCGCTATCTCGCCGAGACCAAGAACTTCGACGGCACCGTGCATTTGATCTTCCAGCCGGCCGAGGAAGGTCTCGGCGGCGCCCGTGCGATGATCAAGGACGGCCTGTTCGAAAAATTCCCCTGCGACGAGCTGTACGGCCTGCACAACGCGCCCGACCTCAACCACGGCGAGATCGCGATCCTGCCCGGCCCGGCGATGGCCAGCGCCGACTTCTTCGACCTGCGCATCACCGGCTATGGCGCGCATGGCGCGATGCCCGAGCGCTCCAAGGACGCGGTGATCATCGCGACCACGCTGGCGCAGGCGATCCAGACCATCGTCAGCCGCAACGTCGAGCCGCTGCAGGCCGCAGTAGTGTCGATCACCCAGATCCACGCGGGCTCCGCCTACAATGTCATTCCCGGCGACGCGCATCTTTGCGGCACCATCCGCACCTTCTCGAAGGAAGTTCGCACCCTGGTCAGCGAACGCATCCGCACCATCTGCGCCGGCATCGCAAGCGCCTACCAGTGCGTCATCGACGTCGACATCCGCGACACCTTCGGCGTGCTGGTCAACCAGGTCGAGCAGTCCAAGGTGGTCGAGGAGGTCGCGCGCACCATCGTCGACCCCGTCAACGTGATCACGCGCGCCCAGCCCAAGATGGGCAGCGAGGATTTTGCCGACATGCTGGAGACCATTCCCGGCGCCTATTTCTGGGTCGGCCATGATGGCAACGTGCCCGTGCACAATCCCGGCTTCGTGCTCGACGACAAGATCCTGCCGATCGGCGCCAGCATGTTCGCCCGGATCATCGAGACCCGTATGCCGGTAGGTTAGCAATGCATAAGAAGAGCCCTGAGGAAGCGGTCACCTCACTGCACGATCTGTCCGCGGTCGATCTGATCGCGGGCTATCGCGCCAAGCAGTTCTCGCCGAGCGAGGTGCTGGAGGATTTGCTCGCGCATGTCGCTGCGTGGGAGCCGCATCTGAAGGCGCTCTATGCATTCGATCCCGACGGCGCGCGCGAGGCCGCGAAGGCCTCGACCGCGCGCTGGTCCGGCGGTGAGCCATCCGGCGCGCTCGATGGCGTGCCCGTCACGGTGAAGGACAACATCGCGACCAAGGGCGTGCCGGTGCCGCTGGGCGCGGCCAGCGTCAAGCTCGTGCCAGCCGAGAAGGACGCCCCGCCCGCCGCACGCCTGCGCGAGGCCGGCGCGGTCATCTTCGCCAAGACCACGATGCCCGATTACGGCATGCTGTCATCCGGACTCTCCAGTTTCCACGCACTCGCGCGCAACCCCTGGGACCTCTCGAAGAACCCCGGCGGCTCCAGCGCGGGCGCAGGCGCGGCTGCCGCGGCCGGCTATGGTCCGCTACATCTCGGCACCGATATCGGCGGCTCGGTTCGCCTGCCTGCGGGCTGGTGCGGCCTCGTCGGCCTGAAGCCGAGCTTCGGCCGCGTGCCGATCGACCCCACCTATGTCGGGCGCGTCGCCGGCCCCATGACCCGCACGGTCGACGATTGCGCGCTGATGATGAGCGTGATCGCAAAGCCCGACCGGCGCGACGGCATGAGCCTGCCCGCCGAGCCGCTGAACTGGAAGGGAGCAGAGAAGTCTCCGCGCAAGCTGCGCATCGGCCTGATGCTCGATCCCGGCTGCGGCCTGGCGCTGGAGAAGCCGGTGCGCGAGGTCGCGGTGAAGGCGGCGAAAGCGTTCGAATCCGCAGGTAGCGTCGTGACCGAGGTCGACGGCATCCTGACGCGCGAGATGCTCGACGGCCTCGACAACTTCTGGCGCGCGCGGATGTGGGATGATCTGGCCAAGCTGACGCCGGCCGAACAGGCCAAGGTGCTGCCCTATATCTTCAAATGGGGCGAGTCCGGCGCCAAGCTCTCTGGCATCGATGTCATCCGCGGCTTCAACCAGACCATGGCGATCCGCGCCGCGGCGTCGAAGCTGTTCTGCGAGCTCGATTACGTGATCTCGCCGACCGCGCCGAACGTGAACTATCCGGCGGACTGGGCCTCGCCGACCAACGACCCCATGAAACCGTTCGAGCACATCGCCTATACCGTGCCGTGGAATATGTCGGAGAACCCCGCCATCTCGATCAACGGCGGCTTCGATGCCAAGGGTTTTCCCATCGGCGTGCAGATCGTCGGCCGCCGCTTCGACGATATCGGCGTGCTCGGCATGGCCAAGGCTTTTGAGGGCCTGCGCGGGCCGCAGAAGCCCTGGCCGAGGCCGCCGGCGAAGTAAGACGTTCTCGTCATTCCGGGAAGCGCGCCCTTTAAGCGCAAGCCCGGAAGTCTTTGGACAGGCAGCATGCGGAGCCTCTTGCTTACCCTCCCCTGGAGGGGGAGGGTCGGCTCACGTTGAGCGCAGCGAAATGTGAGACGGGGTGGGGTGACGGTCTCTCCGCGTCCAGCAGTGCCCGAGAGGAGAGATCACCCCACCCCGCTCGCGCTGCGCGCGATCGACCCTCCCCCTCCAGGGGAGGGTAAAGAAAACTCAAGCCCTGTGCCATCTGCGCAGCGAAAGAACAAAAGGAAGGAAACCATCATGGCGTATGAGACGATCAAATACGAGGTCGCCGAGCAGATCCTCACCATCACCCTAAACCGGCCCGACAAGCTCAACGCCTTCAACGCGCGGATGCAGGGAGAGCTGATCGACGCGTTCGACGCCGCCGACAAGGACGATAACGTCCGCGCCATTATCGTGACAGGCGCCGGTCGCGGTTTTTGCGCGGGCGCCGATCTGTCGTCGGGCGCCGACACGTTCGATCGCGACGCCCGGCGCGGGCCCGTCAAACGCTTCGCCGACGGCAAGGTCGACTACAGCGATCCGCAGGTGCGCGACGGCGGCGGCCAGGTGACCTTGCGCATTTTCAAGTGCCTGAAGCCCGTCATCGCCGCCGTGAACGGCCCTGCGGTCGGCATCGGCGTCACCATGCAGCTCGCGATGGACATCCGCATTGCTTCCGACGCCGCTCGCTTCGGCTTCGTGTTCTCCCAGCGTGGCATCGTGCCGGAGGCGGCGTCGAGCTGGTTCCTGCCACGCATTGTCGGCATCTCGCAGGCGCTGGAATGGTGCTATTCGGGCCGCGTCTTCCCGGCCCAGGAAGCCCTCGCCGGCCGTCTCGTCAGCAAGGTCGTCTCCCCTGATGACCTCCTGCCGACCGCCCGCGCGCTCGCCAAGGAGTTCGCGGCGAAGACCGCACCGGTATCGGTTGCGCTGATCCGCCAGATGATGTGGCGCATGATGGGCGCCGATGATCCGATGGAGGCCCACAAGGTCGACAGCCGCGGCATCTACGCCCGCGGCCGCTCCGACGATGTCAAGGAAGGCGTGGTGTCGTTCCTGGAAAAGCGCCCCGCGCAGTTCCAGAACAAGGTGTCCAGCGACATGCCGGACTATTTCCCGTGGTGGACGGAGCGGGAATACAAGTAGCTTCGTAGCTCTCGTAGGGTGGGCAAAGCGACTTGTCCGCCATAGCTCGAAGAGCGACGGCGGAAGCGTGCCCACGCACTTTTCGCCATCGAGAGAGATGGTGGGCACGGCGCAACAGCGCCTTTGCCCACCCTACGGCACCGTCACTCCATCATCAGCGCGACACGCCCGATCGCCTTGCGGTCGATCAAGAGCCGCATGGCCTTCGCGTAATCTTCCAGTGGCAGGCAGTGTGAGACGTTGGGGCGCAGCTTGCCCTCCTCCGCCCATTGCAAGAGCGCTTTCAGGCGGACCTCGCCAAGTGCGGGATTCTTTCGTACCGCTTCGCCGGCACGCACGCCGAGCACGCTGGCTCCCTTGATCAGCAGGAGGTTGGTCTTGGCCGAACCGATGCCGCCGGTGAAGCCGATTACGAGGAGCCGCGCGCCCCAGGCGATACAGCGCATCGAGTCTTCGAAAACCTGACCGCCGACGGGATCGAACACGATGTCCGCGCCGCGACCATCGGTGATGCGCTTGACGGCGTCGCGAAACGGCTCGCGGTCATAGCGGATAAGATGATCGGCGCCGCGCGATTTCGCGATGGCGAGCTTCTCGTCGCTGGACGCCGTCGCGATCACGGTCGCGCCCAGCATCTTGCCGATCTCGACGGCGGCCAATCCCGTGCCACCACCGGCGCCATGCACCAGCAGCACCTCTCCCGGCTCGACCCGGCCGCGATCGATCAGCGCGTGATAGGCCGTGCCATGGCCAGCAAGATAGGTCGCAGCCTCGGCGTAGTCGAATGTCGACGGCATCGGCGTGAGCTGCGACGGCGCGACGATGGCCTCGTCGGTGAATGCGCCATGCCGCACCTTCACGATAACCTTGTCGCCGACGGCAACGCCCTTCGCCTCCGCACCCACTTCGGTCACGTCGCCGGCAGCTTCCATGCCGGGCGTGAACGGCAGCTCCGGCTTGAGCTGATATTGGCCGGCGGCCATCAGCACATCAGGAAAATTCAGCCCGGCGGCACGGATCGCGACCCGCGCTTCGCCCGGCTTCAGGGCGCGCGGCGGAAACTCTTCCAGCCGCAAGGTTTCGGGCTCGCCGAGCGCGCGACAGACGACGGCGCGCACCATCAGGCCGCGCTCGCCTTGCTGCGCTTGAGCGCTTCGCGGATCAGCGGCAGGCGGTCATTGCCGAAATACATGTCGGTCTTATTGACAAAGATCGTCGGCGAGCCGAAGCCGCCGCGGGCGACGACCTCTTCCGTATTCGCCTTGAGCTGATCCTTGATCCCTTGCTCGGCGATGCCGGCGAAGAATTTTCGCTCGTCGATGCCGACCCGTTTGCAAATCTCCGCGAGCACCGCGTCCTGCGAGATATCCTTGTCGCCCCCCCAATAGGCCTCGAACACGGCGGTCGCGAACGGCACCATGTCCTTACCCAGCCAGATGCAGCCGCGCATCGCCTTGACGCTGTTCACCGGAAACACCGTCGGCGGCATCTTGATCGCAAGGCCCGCCGAGCGCGACCAGTCCTGAAGGTCCTTCTTCATATAGCGCGCCTTCAACGGCACCGGCGTCTCGCGCTGCGCGTAGACGCTCGGATTGACCGTATTGAAGATGCCGCCGACCAGGATCGGTCGCCAGACGATCTCGGCGCCGAGTTCCCTGGCGAGCGGCTGGATGTTGTGGAAGGCGAGATAGGTCCAGGGGCTGGAACAGTCGAAGAAGAATTCGATCATGGCGTTTCCTTTGTGACGGACCTCGTCCTGAGGAGGCCGCGTAGCGGCCGTCTCGAAGGATGGCCACGGGTGACAGTCGGGCCTTCATGGTTCGAGACGCGCCTATGGCGCTCCTCACCATGAGGGACAGGCACTACTTCCTTCCCAACACTTCCTTCGCACGCTGGCCGAACATGATCTTGCGTGATTCCTCGTCGAACGGCTCTTTCACGAATTTTCCGATCGCAAGCCCCGCCTGCACCTGCGGCCTGGCGCGGACGTCGGCATACCAGCGTTTGACATTCGGATAGTCGTCGAGCGTAAAGCCCTGCGCCTTGTGGGTCATGGTCCAGGGGAAGCAGGCAATGTCGGCAATGGAATAGTCGCCGGCGACATAGGCGCCGGTCTTCTCCAGCTGCCGGTCGAGCACACCGTAGAGCCGGGCCGCCTCGTCGCGATAGCGCTCGATCCCATAGGGGATCTTCTCCGCCGCATAGAGCGCAAAATGGCCGTGCTGGCCCAGCATCGGCCCGAGGCCGGCCATCTGCCACATCACCCATTGAATTGTGGTGGAACGGCCGCGCAAGTCAGCGGCCAGGAAGCGGCCGGTCTTCTCCGCGAGATAAATCAGAATTGCGCCGGTCTCGAACACCGAGAACGGCCCGCCGCCGTCGGCGGGTGCGTGATCGACGATCGCGGGGATGCGGTTGTTCGGGGAGATCGCCAGAAACTCGGGGCTGAACTGCTCGCCGGCGCGGATGTCGACGGGCTTCACGACATAGGGAAGTCGGAGCTCTTCCAGCATGATCGAGATTTTCCAGCCATTCGGCGTCGGCGCGTAATGGAGATCGATCATGACGTTTCCCTCGGCATCCTTTGGCCTTCCCTGCCGATGCCGCCAGCTAAAATAACGACTTTTGTTGTTCTGTACCTTGACGTTAGGACATGGCAGGAAGGGGCGCAACACAACCCGCCGGAGGGCCGCCATGCTGTTTCCAACCACGATTGCCGGCTCCTTGCCGAAGCCGGAATGGCTTGCCGAACCCAATATGCTCTGGGCGCCCTGGAAGTCGCAGGGCGACGAGTTGCTCCGCGCCAAGCGCGACGCGACGTTGATCTGGCTGAAGATCCAGGAGGACGCCGGAATCGACATCCTCACCGAGGGCGAGCAGGCCCGGCAGCATTTCGTGCACGGTTTTTTGGAGAAGATCGAAGGCATCGATTTCGCGCACAAGGTCGAGATGGGCATCCGCAAGGACCGCTACAAGGCGATGGTGCCGCAGGTGGTCGCCCCGCTTCGGCTCAAGGGGCGCGTCCATGCCTTCGAGGCGCGCGCGGCGCGCACGCACACGAAGAGGAAGCTGAAGTTCACCCTGCCCGGCCCGATGACCATCATCGACACCATTGCCGATCGCTACTATGGCGACCGCGTCAAGATGGCGTTTGCCTTCGCCGAGCTTTTGAATGAGGAGGCCAAGGCATTGCAGGCCGACGGCGTCGATCTCGTGCAGTTCGACGAACCCGCCTTCAACGTCTACATGGACGAGGTCAACGATTGGGGCATCAAGGCGCTGGAGCGCGCTGCGCAGGGCCTCACCTGCGCCACTGCCGTGCACATCTGCTACGGCTACGGCATCAAGGCCAACACCGACTGGAAGGAAACGTTAGGCAGCCAATGGCGGCAGTATGAACAGATCTTTCCGGCGATCGACGCCAGCCCGATCCAGCAGGTCGCGATCGAATGCCGCAATTCGAAAGTGCCGCTCGATCTGCTCGCGCTCTTGAAGAACAAGATCGTGCAGGCCGGCGTGATCGACGTTGCCAGCGACACCGTGGAGACCGCTGAGGATGTCGTGAAGGTGATCGACGCGGTGTCGAAATTCGTGCCCAAGAGCAACATCATCGCCACCACCAATTGCGGCATGGCGCCGATGCGGCGCGAGATCGCCGAAGCCAAGCTGATGGCGCTCGGCGCGGGTGCCGCGCTGGCGCGCGAGAAGCTGGGGTGAGGGCCGGGATCCGCAGGCCGCTCTGCTAGTCCAGAGCGGTCGGATGCAGCGCCGGTTGATATCCGGCGCTCAGTGCACGCAGTGTAGACGGGGGCGTCAGCAGCATTGGGCTCTCCAGCTCGTGCTCGGCGCGGGCATAGCCGGCTGGCGACCAAAGCAGCGCCCTTCCCTGCACCACCAGAAAGCTGTCTTCGCCCCGTTGAACCATCGCGCCGTCGGGCAATTCTGCCAGCGGCACCGGCGGCGCGTGCAGGCGCTTGCGGCCATGATCCAGACGCTCCAGGTGCAGCGAGGCGTCCATCGCCTTCGCACTCACCTTGCTCACGCCATTACCCCTCTCCCACGCCGCGCGAAAGCGGTTGGCATCCTCGCGGCGGCAGAAGAAGCAGGGACGATGGCCCGCGGCAAACGCGGTGGCCTCGTCGAGGAAGAATAGCTCGGTCCAGCTGCGCCGCGCCATCACCGGCCGCCGCCAGCCGCGGAATTCGCACAAGCATGTAATCCAGGCCGGCGACGACCAGCGCTTGTTCAGCAGCGTCTTCGTCGCGGGATCATGGATGATGCCGCGATTGCCGGTGAACAGGCCGCGATGCGGGGTGGCGATGATGTCACCGGTCGGCAGGACGCGGTTTTGGAGAGGGCGAGTAGCGAATGGCGAATTGCGAGTGGAGGGGCTGCTATTCGCCATTCGCTACTCGCCATTCGCCTTTGATCACGCCGCGCCGTCGCGCAGCGGCGGGTGGTAGGACAGCGCGGTGTCCCAGGGGAAGAAGATCCAGGTATCCTGCGAGACTTCCGTGATGAAGGTGTCGACCAGCGGGCGCCCCTTCGGCTTGGCGTAGACGGTGGCGAAATGTGCGTCGGGCAACATCTCGCGCACCAGCTTGCCGGTCTTGCCGGTGTCGACGAGATCGTCGACGATCAACAGCCCTTTGCCGGTGCCACCACCAAGCTTCATGGCCTGTTCCGAAATACCCTTGAGGACCTGGAGGTCGCCCTGCTTGTCGTGGTCGTAGCTGGCGACGCAGACGGTATCGATGATGCGCACGCCAAGCTCGCGCGCCACGATCGCGGCCGGCACCAGGCCGCCGCGGGTGATCGCGATCACCGCATGGAACGGGCCGACCTCGTTGAGGCGCCAGGTCAGCGCCCGGCAATCCCGGTGGAACTGGTCCCACGAGACCGGGAAGGCCTTGCCCGCCCGCTCCTGCGCACTCAGTTCCGGTGCTTCACCAGCCATTGTCGTCTCCTGCTTCGCCTGCCGGCAAATTCTCTGCTAACGAGTGATGTTCAATCCTGCCAGCATTTCCTTCACCGCGGCCATTGCTGCCGCGAGCTTGTCCGCATCGCGCGAGCGCACCACGAGGTTCGTATTCGGCTTTTGCTCCTCGTCCATGAAGGGGTAGCTGCCGATGATGGTGTCGGGATGGGCGGTGGCGATCGCGCGCAAGGGGCTGCCGATGTCGCCCTCCCGCGCATTGGCGCGGACCGATTCGGAGAGCATGCGCACGCCCGATTTCAGCTTGGGCGAGACGATGTCCATCATCGCCTGCATGATCGAGGGCACGCCGGCCATCACGATGACATTGCCGATCTTGAAGCCGGGCGCGAGGATGGTTGCGCTCTGGATCAGCTCGGCACCGTTGGGGATGCGGGCCATGCGCAACCGGGCCTCGTTGAGGTCCTGCTCGCTCCAGCGCTCCTTGAAACGGGCGACCACCTCCGGATGGTGGTCGATGCCGACGCCGAACGCCTTGGCGACGCTGTCGGCAGTGATGTCGTCATGGGTCGGCCCGATGCCGCCGGTGGTGAAGACGTAGGTGTAGCGATGCCGCAGTGCATCCAAGGCCGCGATGATGTCGGGCTCGTCATCGGAGACGACCCGAACCTCCTTCAGGTCGATGCCGATATTGGTCAGGTATTCGGCGATGAAGCCAATATTCTTGTCCTTGGTCCGGCCCGACAGGATTTCGTCCCCAATGACCAGAATGCCCGCCGTGACGATCTCGCTCATAACTTAAGTCCCTCACCTGTGGCGCCGACTTTGCCGAGGTAACGCGTTGAAGTCACGCGGTTTTGCTGTCGAAATAAGCAGTCCTCAGCCATTTTTTCAGGCAAGCCGCCGGCCATCCCCGACAAATGCTGCCAGTCCATGCTTATCGCGCTGGCCCGGCCCTTGCTACCACATGAAAGTCATGCACTCTTGCCGCATGGTCAGGACGTTGCGGCTTCACCAGAGCCTGGCGACCTGTCCATTGGCGCAACGCCTTGCGGAGAACAGTCGGCATCTATGGCAGTCGCGTTTGATGAAATGAATATTCCCGGCGGGGACCTTCGCCCCGCCTATCAGGAGCTGGCGCGCTGGCTCAAGGAGACGCCTCCCGAGGCGCTTGAATATCGCCGCCAGGAGGCCGAGCTGCTGTTCCGCCGCATCGGCATCACCTTCGCGGTCTATGGCGAGGCCGAGTCCACCGAGCGCCTGATCCCCTTCGACGTGATCCCGCGGATCATGTCGGGCAAGGAATGGGCACTGCTGGAGAAGGGCCTGAAGCAGCGCGTGCGCGCGCTCAACATGTTTCTGCGCGACATCTATCACGGCCGCGACATCCTGCGCGCCGAGATCGTGCCCGACGATCTGATCTTCCAGAACCCGGTCTTCCGGCCCGAGATGAACGGCCAGCAGGTGCCGCACGACGTCTACGTGCACATCGCCGGCATCGACATCGTCCGGGTCGATGCCAACGACTTCATCGTGCTCGAGGACAATGCGCGCACGCCCTCCGGCGTGTCCTACATGCTGGAAAACCGCGAGATCATGATGCGGTTGTTTCCGGATCTGTTCGCCCGCCACAAGGTGGCGCCGGTCGAGCGCTATCCGGACGAGTTGCTCTCGGCGCTCCGCTCCGTCGCGCCGCTCAGCGCCTCGGGCGAGCCGACCGTCGCCCTGCTCACCCCCGGCGTCTACAACTCGGCCTATTACGAGCACTCCTTCCTCGCCGACAAGCTCGGCATCGAGCTGGTCGAGGGCCGCGATCTCATCGTCAAGAACAACGAAGTGTTCATGCGGACGACCGAAGGCGTGAAGCGGGTCGACGTAATCTATCGCCGCGTCGACGACGACTTCCTCGATCCGCTCACCTTCCGTCCCGATTCCGTGCTCGGCGTGCCCGGGCTGATGTCGGCCTATGCGGCCGGCAACATCACGCTCGCCAACGCCGTCGGCACCGGGATTGCCGACGACAAGGCGATCTACTCCTACATGCCGGATATCGTGAAATTCTATCTCGGCGAGGAGCCGATCCTGAAGAACGTGCCGACCTGGCGCTGCCGCGAGCCGAAGGACCTCGCCTATGTGCTGGACAATCTGAGCGAGCTCGTCGTCAAGGAAGTGCACGGCTCCGGCGGCTACGGCATGCTGATCGGGCCCGCCGCGACCAAGGCCACGATCGAAGCGTTCCGCGAGAAGCTCAAGCGCGAGCCCGAAGGCTTCATCGCCCAGCCGACGCTGGCGCTCTCGACCTGTCCGACTTGCACCGCAACCGGCCTCGCCCCGCGCCATGTCGATTTGCGGCCCTTCGTGCTCACCGGCAGCAAGAGCACCACCATCGTGCCGGGCGGCCTGACGCGCGTCGCGCTGAAGGAAGGCTCCCTGGTGGTGAATTCGAGCCAGGGCGGCGGCACCAAAGACACCTGGATCCTGGACGAGTAGTCAGATGCTGTCGCGTACCGCCGAAAACCTCTACTGGCTCGCCCGCTACGTCGAACGGGCCGAATATCTCGCGCGCACCATCGATGCGACGCTGCGCGTCACCGCGCTTCCCGCCGCCTATGTCGGCAAGACCAATGAATGGGACTCGGCGCTGCTCACCGCCGGCGTCGCCGCCAGCTTCTATCAGACCTACGAGGAAGCCAACGAGCACAACGTCGTCGATTACCTCTCGTTCTCCGTGGACAATCCATCCTCGATCAGGAACTGCATCGAGGCGGCGCGGCTGAACTCGCGCTCGGTCCGCACGGCGCTGACCAGCGAGATGTGGGACACCATCAACTCGGCCTGGATCGAGCTTCAGGCGGTGTGGAGCAAGGGCACCTCGACGCGCGAGGACCTCGCAAAATTCCTGCGCTTCGTCCAGGAGACCTCGCTGCGTTTCGACGGTTCGGCCTACCGGACCATGCTGCGCAACGACGCCTACTGGTTTTCGCGGATGGGCGTGCATCTGGAGCGCGCCGACAACACCGCGCGCATTCTCGACGTGAAGTATCACGTGCTGCTGCCCGAGGAGGAGCATGTCGGCGGCCCGCTCGATTTCTATCAGTGGAGCTCGATCCTGCGCTCGGTCTCGGCGCTGACCGCCTATCACTGGGTCTATCGCGAGACGCTGAAGCCGTGGCTCATCGCGGACCTGCTCATCCTCAACGACACGCTGCCGCGCTCGCTCGCCAGCTGCTACGGCAATCTCGTGCGCAACCTCGACCAGATCGGCGTCGCCTATGGCCGCCAGGGCCCGGCCCAGCGCCACGCCCGCGGCATCCGTAACCGGCTGGAACACAGCAATATGAACGACATCTTCCAGCATGGCGTGCATGAATTCATTCAGGAATTCATCACCGACAATTCCAGGCTGGGCGAAATCATCACGAAGCAGTATTTGATCTGATGAACGCCGTCATTCCGGGATGGTCCGAAGGACCAGACCCGGAATCTCGAGATTCTCAAGTGCGCAATACGCACTAGAGTTCGATGCTGACGCATCGCCCGGAATGGATCAAAACCACCATGCGCCTGCGAATCCTGCACACCACGACCTATCGCTACGAGCCGGCAGCCACCAGCGTAATCCAGATCCTGCGCATGACGCCCGGCAGCCATGACGGGCAATATGTGGCGGAATGGCAGATCGACGTCTCCACGGACACCAAGCTCGACACCCACGAGGACGCCTTCGGCAACGTCACCCATGTGCTGTCCTGCGGGCCTGTCGGCGACATCAAGATCACCGCCGAAGGCCTGATCGAGACCCACGACACCGGCGGCGTGCTGCGCGGGACCGACGAGCGCTTTCCGGCCGGCATGTTCTTGCGTGCCACCGACCTCACCTCCGTCAATCCGGCGATGATGGCGGTTGCGCGCCAATTGCGCAGCGAGGCCGAGAGCGACACGCTCGGCTTCCTGCATACGCTGATGACCGAGATCGCCGATCACATGACGTTCGACGAGGACCCGACCAACAGCGGCACCTCGGCGGCGGAGGCGTTCACGCTCAAGCGCGGGGTCTGCCAGGACTACGCGCACATCTTCATCGCCTGCGCCCGCGCCGGCGGCGTGCCGGCGCGCTTCGTCTCCGGCCACTTCCTGCGCGCGGACGGCACGGTGCATCAGGACGCCGGTCACGCCTGGGCGGAAGCCTTTGTGCCCGATCTCGGCTGGGTCGGATTCGATCCCGCCAACAGCATCTGCGCCACCGACGCCCATGTCCGCGTCGCGATCGGGCTCGACTATCTCGGCGCAGCCCCGGTGCGCGGCACCCGCTATGGCGGCGGCGCTGAGACGCTGGCCGTGGCCGTGAAGGTCGAGCAGGCCGGCCGCGGCGGGCCGTCGCAATCGCAATCCCAACGGCAGAGCTAGGCGCAGCCGTTCGAGCGCATCGGTCGTGCTACACTCGCGGGGATCGAAGCTGCCCCCCGCGAGGTACCATGGCCACCGTAAAACTGCTTTCGGACGATGAACTCTCCACCGAAGCGCGCGCCGTCTTCGACGATATCCGCAAGGTGCGAAAGTCGGACTTCGTCAACAATTTCTGGCGCGCGCTGGCGCATGATCCGAAGACGCTGCGGCGGACCTGGGAAAGCATCAAGGAGGTGATGGCTCCCGGCGCGCTCGATCCCAAGGTCAAGGAAATGCTTTATGTCGCGGTTTCGATCGCGCATGGCTGCAGCTACTGCATTCACTCCCACACCGCCGCCGCGCGGGCCAAGGGCATGACCGAGGCCGAATATGGCGAGCTGCTCGCCATCGTCGGCATGGCCGCGGAGACCAACCGGCTGGTCACGGCGCTCGGCGTGCCGGTCGACGAGGCGTTTCTCGTCGATGCCGCGGATTGAGCGGCAGAGCTGGCTGCCACGCCCCGGAATGACGACCTTCCCCCGGGAATCGGGGGTTGGACCGGCTCCCGAAATTCGCTAGTAATTCCGCGCAAACGCGTTCGGGGACTGGAAATGACCTATTGTTGCGGAATCCTGGTTCGGGACGGTCTGGTGATGATCGCCGACACCCGCACCAATGCCGGCCTCGACAACGTCTCGACCTTCCGCAAGCTGCACATCTTCTCAAAGCCCGGCGAGCGCATCATGGCGATCGCCAGCGCCGGCAACCTCGCCATCAGCCAGTCCGTGCTCTCCACGCTGACCGAAGGCCTGGAGGACCCCAACACGGGCGAGGTCGAGACGCTGATGAACGCGCCGACCATGTTCCAGGCCGCCCAGCGCATCGGCCGGGCGATCCGCGCGGTGCACGCGACCGAGGGCCCGGCGCTGAGATCCGAGGACGTCTCGTTCGACGTCTCCTTCCTGTTCGGCGGCCAGATCAAGGGCTCCCGAATGCGCCTGTTCATGATCTACACCGCCGGCAATTTCATCGAGTGCACGACCGATACCCCGTACTTGCAGATCGGTGAGCACAAATACGGCAAGCCCGTGCTCGACCGCGCCATGCATTACGACGTCGAGCTCTACGAGGCGCTGAAGACCGGCCTGATCTCGATGGATTCGACCATGCGTTCGAACCTCGGCGTCGGCCTGCCGATCGACGTGCTGGTGGTGCGCGCCGATGCCTGCGATGCAGATCTCAACCATCGCATCGAGGCCGGCGAGCCCTATTTCCACGATCTGCGCTCGCGTTGGTCGGCGGCGCTGCGCGCGGCGCACCAGAACATTCCACGGCCGCCCTACAAGAACGAAAAAGAACCTAAAACCTGACAGCATGAGAAAAGGCAGGAAACAATGAGTGAAGCAAACAAGATCGCAGTGGTGACGGGCGCCGGCACCGGTGTCGGGCGCGCCGCGTCGCTGGCATTGATGAACACCGGCTTCACCGTGGTGCTGGTGGGTCGCCGGCTCGACATGCTCGAGGAGACGGCGAAGCTCGGTCCCGCCGGGAAAAGCCTGTGCGTCACCGCCGACATGACCAAGCCGGATTCCATCGCCGCACTGTTCGACAAGGTGAAGGCCACCTATGGCCGGCTCGACGTGCTCTTCAACAATGCCGGCATGGGCGCTCCCGCGGTGAACTTCGAGGACCTCAGCCTCGAGCAGTGGCAGGCGGTGGTGAACACCAACCTCACCGGCCCGTTCCTGTGCACCCAGCACGCCTTCCGCATCATGAAGGACCAGACCCCGCGCGGCGGCCGCATCATCAACAACGGCTCGATCTCGGCGCATGCGCCGCGCCCATTCTCGGCGGCCTACACCTCGACCAAGCACGCCATCACCGGTCTGACCAAGGCCAGCAACCTCGACGGCCGCATGTACGACATCGCGGTCGGCCAGGTCGACATCGGCAATGCCGCCACCCCGATGACCGATCGCATGGTCAACGGCCCCGGCGTGCTGCAGCCGGACGGCACCACCAAGCACGAACCGCGCATGGATGCGAAAGCGGTCGGCGATGCCGTGGCCTACATGGCCGGCCTGCCGCTCGACGCCAACGTGCTGACCATGACCGTCATGGCGACCAAGATGCCGTTCGTCGGACGGGGCTGAACTCAAAACTGCGAAAACAACCCCATGCACAGTAGGCGTCAAGAGGCGCCTGCTGCTGCTTGGCTACGGGGGTGACGCGAGTTAAGTCCACGAGCTATCTCAACAATCGTCATTGCGAGCGCAGCGAAGCAATCCAGTATGCTTCCGAGGCAAGATTCTGGATTGCTTCGTCGCTTCGCTCCTCGCAATGACGTGGAGAGAGCGGAGGCCTACTCCAAGCTCTCCACCTGCCGCAGGCTGGGAAACAGCTTCATCCAGAGCAGCGCCACCGCAACCGTGGCAACGCCGCCGAGCACGGCGGCCGGCATGGCGCCGAGCAGCGCGGCGGCCACACCGCTTTCGAACTGGCCGAGCTGGTTCGAGGCGTTGATGAAGAGGAAGTTCACCGCGCCGACCCGGCCGCGCATCTCGTCGGGCGTGGACAGCTGCACCAGCGAGAAGCGGATCACGACGCTGATCGTGTCGGCGGCACCGAGCACGGCGAGCGCGAGCACCGACAGCCACATCCAGGAGGACAGCGCGAACACGATCGTGGCGAGGCCGAACACGATCACGGCCTGGAACATGCGCAGGCCCACGTGCCTGGAGATGGCGTGGCGCGCCAGCACCATGGTCATCAGGAGCGCGCCGACCGCCGGCGCGGCACGCAGCACGCCGAGCCCGACCGGCCCGGTCTGGAGGATGTCACGGGCATAGATCGGCAACAGCGCGGTGACGCCGCCGAACAGCACCGCGAACAGGTCGAGCGAAATGGTGCCGAGGATGGCCGGATTGCTGCGAATGAAGCGAACGCCGGCGAAGACGTTGTCCGAGTCCATCCCCTCCTTCGCGATCGCCTGCGGACGCGGCCGGATGAAGCCGGTCAGGATCATGCCGAAGATCCAGAACAGTACCATCACGGCGTAGGCGAGATGCGGGGAAACCGCATAGGCGAAGCCGCCGAGCGCCGGCCCGGTGATGGTCGCGACCTGCGCCGCGCCGCTGGAGACGGCGGTGGCGCGCTGAAGCGAGCCCTGCGGCGCGATCAGCGGCAGCAGCGCCGCCGTGGTCGGGCTCTCGAACGCGCCGGCAATGCCGAGCACGAAGGTCGCGATGAATATCTGGATCTCGCCGACCGCGCCGAGATAGGTGATGATTGCGAGATAGAGCGCGGTCGCCGCTTCAACGAGTTGGCAGAGCTGGACCACGCGCTTGCGCTCATAGCGGTCGGCGGCGTGGCCAGCGACGAACACCAGGAGCGCGGTAGGCAGGAACTGCACGAGGCCGACCATGCCGAGGTCGAAGGCCGAGCCGGTGAGATCGTAGATCTGCCAGCCGATCGCGACCGCCGCGATCTGGCTGGAAAAGCGCGACAGGCTGCGCGAGAGCAGGAAGAACAGGAACGCGCGATGGGCGAGAAGCGCGCGGGCGCTGACCGGCGGGTGTCCGGATATTGGCTGCTCTGGCATCGCCTTTTGGGTCACCCTCGGACCGCTCGCCCCCTCACTGTCGAAGGCCCCCGCGTGGCCGAGGCGGACCCGCTTGTCAACAGTGGGGCGCCTCTGGCGGTCCTCGGCATTGCCTTTGCAGCGCAGGCACGGCCATAATCATTGAGGGTTTGGGGACATCATGCTGCGCTTGCAATCGGCACTCGGCATTTTCGCATTGCTGTTGATCGCCTTCGCGTTGGCGGAGAATCGGCGCGCGGTGTCGCTGCGGCAGGTGGCGATCGGCCTCGTCGCCACCTTCGTCACGGCGATCGTGCTCCTGAAGCTGCCGGTCGTCGCGCACGCCTTCGGCGCCATTAATGACGCGGTCGGTGCGATCTCGGCCGCCTCGCGCGCCGGCTCCGCCTTCGTGTTCGGATATGTCGGCGGCGGCGCCCTGCCCTTCGACGTCAAGGTGCCTGGCGCCGATTTCATCCTGGCGTTCCAGGCGCTGCCGATCGTGCTGGTGATGAGCGTGCTGACGACGCTGCTATTCTACTGGCGCGTGCTGCCGCCGATCGTGCGCGGCATGGCCTGGCTGCTGGAGCGGACGCTCGGTGTCGGCGGTGCGGTGGGCCTTTCGACCGCCGCGAACATCTTTCTCGGCATGGTCGAGGCGCCGCTGTTCGTGCGGCCCTATCTGAAGCAGATGACCCGCAGCGAATTGTTCCTGGTGATGACCGGCGGCATGGCGGGCATCGCCGGCACGGTGCTGGTGCTCTATGCGACGCTGCTGGCGCCCCACATTCCTGACGCGGCCGCGCATTTCGTCATCGCCTCCGTGCTGGGCGCGCCGGCAGCGATCCTCGTCAGCCTGATCATGGTGCCTGAAACCTCCGACACGCGTACCGGCGGCACGCTCGAAGATCCGGAGATGGAGGTCTCCAGCACGATGGATGCGATCGTGAAAGGCACCAGCGCGGGGATCGAGCTGCTGATCAACATCGTCGCCATGCTGCTTGTGCTGGTCGCGCTGGTCTATCTCGTCAACGCTATGCTCGGCCTGCTGCCGAACGTTGGCGGCGCCGCGATCTCGTTACAGCGCCTGCTGGGCCTGGTTATGGCGCCGGTGTGCTGGCTGATGGGATTGCCATGGGATCAAGCGGTGACGGCCGGTAGCCTGATGGGCACTAAGACCGTGCTCAACGAATTGATCGCCTATGTCGACTTCTCGAAGCTTCCGGGTGATGCGCTCGACCCGCGCTCGCGCCTGATCATGCTGTACGCAATGTGCGGCTTCGCCAATTTCGCCAGCCTCGGCATCATGATCGGCGGCCTCGGCGTGATGGCGCCGGAGCGGCGCGAGGAGATCAACGCGCTGGGATTGAAGTCGATCGTATCGGGGACGCTGACGACTTGCTTGATGGGCGCGGTCGTGGGTGTGTTGTCTTGATGCCGTAGCCCGGATGAGCGCAGCGATATCCGGGATCAGCTTCGCCGCGGAGAGACTTTCCCGGATGCCGCTACGCTCTCATCCGGGCTACGAACCGGTCATTCCGGTCAACCGCACAATTTCGACTTCTGCAAGATGCGGCGCACCTCGGCCAGCTTGGCACGGCACGGCTCGGCCGCCATGGCTTTCGCCTCGCTTTCCCGTCCCTGCGCCCATAGCAACACCGCCATCAGGCCCTGTGCGCCGGAGCGCACCGGCCCACCCGCCACATCCGAAGCTGCGAGCGACATGGCGGTTCGCGCCTCCGTCTCCGCCGACCTCAGGTTGGCTTGTTCCAAGAAGAAGACCGCGCGGAACACGTGAGCCCGCGCGTCTTTCGGGTAGCGGGTGACGAGGTCGAAAGACCGGCTGACCATCTCGTCGGACTTCGTCGGCACTTCCGATGCGCGGATATAGTGCACGGCATCGGCCATGTAGGACGAATAATGCACGGCGGCGAAGCCGGCGCAGATCAGAGATCCGAGGGATGCTGCAAGCAACGTCATGCCGGCGCTCCGCGGCAGGCTGTCATAGGACCAGAAGGCGAGCCACGGCGTGATCGCAAGCGCGGCGCCGGCCACCGCGCCACCTGCATGGGCATAATAGTTGACATTGCCCGAGACGCCGAAGGCCAGCGGCAGCAGTGCGGGCACGCCGAAGAAGAGCGACGTCTTCAATCGCGATATGGTTTGATCGGCGTCCGCTTCGGGATCGAAGCTCGCGACGAACAGTGCGGCGATGAGCCCGGTAATGGCGCCGGACGCGCCGACGCCCACGGTGCCGGGGCCATTGCCCAGCAGAGAGCCGACCTCACCCGCCACTGCACTGGCGACGAAGATCAGCGCAAACCAGCCACGGCCGATCAGAGACTCCAGCCTGACGCCGACGATGAACAACCCAATGCAGTTGCTGATGAGGTGCCACCCGCTGCCATGCAGCAGCGGCGCAAGGCCAATCCTCCACCACTCTCCTCGTCCGACAACGAGATCGTAACCGGAGGCGCCCTGAGCGATCAGCGAGCGGACATCGAGGTCACCGTCCCGCGCAACGTCGATGGCGAGACTGCGTTGCAGAGCGAAGATCAGAAGCAGACCAAAAATCAGGCCAATGGTGAGGAAAGGGATATCGGCCAAAAGCTTGTTGTCGCCAAAAAGCGTCCCCTCACTAGGCAAGGCCTGAGCGGGGTCGCGCACGATCTCCCGAACGATCGGCGCGGCGACGGGTTGAAATGACGCTCTTGAGGGCGGGGCCGCAACGCCGCGTCGGCCAAAAGTGTTGGTCGCCATGAAAGCACTCCCGCGTTTTCACAGCTTTGAGTTGACGGGAGAGGTATTTTCGACTGGTTAGCGCCCGCCCTGCGGAACAGCTGAAACCATCCGGCTGGTAAGTGCCCGGTTTCGCAGATCTGGTGCTTTTTAGCGATCGTGACGGGAACGCTGACGACGTGTTTGATGGGCGGTGGTGGGGGCTGGAGTAGCGATGGTCCTGTAGCCCGGATGGAGCGCAGCGCAATCCGGGAAGGTCTGCGTCGTCGCATGCGGCCCCGGATTACGCTCCGCTCCATCCGGGCTACGAACCGTCATCGCAATGATAAGGAGAGAGATTGGCCTACGCCTTCAACTCCACCGTCTTGAATTCCGCCGGCAGGATTACCTCCAGCAGTTCGACGTCATCCGAATAATCCAGGATCATGTGCTTGATCTTCGGCGGCTGGGTCCAGGCGCTGCCTTCCTTCATCAAGGTCTCGCCTTGCCCGTCCATATAGGTCTTCACCCAGCCCTTGAGCACGTAGACCATCTGGAAGTCGACGTCGTGAAAATGCAGCTTCGACACCTCGGCCGGATCGCAAGGACCTTGCAGCCGGATCACGTGCGCTTGCGCGAGGCCGTGGCTTGCGTCGGCGATGCCGAGGTCGCGGTATTTCGCGTAAGCGCGCAGGCCATCGGCCTTGAAGTCTTCCTCGCGGTGATGGCTGATCGCGATGCGCTGCCTGGGCCGCGCGGGCTTCTTCGGCGCGGCGGTGCGGGCCTTCGCCTTCACCGACTTGCGTGCCGAAGATCGCGCCGCCGCTTTGGCGCCGCTCCGCTTCTTCACTGCGGTCTTGTTTGCGGGTCTTGATGCCTTTTGCTTGGCCATTGTCAGCCTCCCTGATCTGAGCCGCGCCCGCCGGACGGGTACAACCCGAGCACAGATTATCCAGTCTTGGATGAGGCGGCAATTGCCGGGCGCGAGGCTGGCGGCTCGATGACACGATCGGTCGTAGCTTGTCCCAAGCTGTCATGGCGAACGGCCGTCGTCTCGTATTCGCTCTCCCGCTGAATTAATCTCGAAGAGAGATTCTGGGGGATTGAAGCCATGGGCAACAGCGTAGGTCAGCGTGCATTTCAAAATGCCCGACTGCAGAAACGGCAAAAAGCCGAAGTGCTGCCGTTGCTCGGGCATGCGCTCCAGCTACACAAGATGGGGCTTCTCGCCGAGGCCCAGGCCGCCTATCGGCAACTCCTGCAGCTCGCGCCCAACCAATTCATGGCGCTGCACATGCTCGGCGCTTTGGAGTCTGATGCCAAGAACTTTCAGCAAGCCGAAATCCTGCTGAGCCGAGCGGTCGCCGTGGATCCGCAATCTGCCGATGCACATATGAGGCTGGGCGTCGCGTTCAACGGGCTGCGGCGTCACGACGAGGCCTGCGCGAGCTATCGAAAGTCCCTCGCCTTGCGGCCCAACCACGCCGCAACCCTCTCCAATCTCGGTAACGCGAGCGTGGCCCTCGATCTTCACGAGGAGGCGCTCCATAGCTACGACAAGGCGATCGCACTCAACGCAAGCCTTGCCGAAGCCCACAACGGCCGGGGTTGGGCGCTGTGCCGTCAGCGCAATTATGACGAGGCCATCGCAAGCTTGAACCGCGCGCTGTCGATCAAGCCCGACTATGCCGCGGCGCTGGCGAACCGTGCCACGGCTTTACGGGAACTTCAGCGATTTGACGAAGCCCTGGCAGACGGCAATCAGGCAATTGCGCTGGCACCCGACGACGCGAATGGGTGGCTCGCGCGGGCCAGTGTCCTGCTCCAGATCCAGCAAATTGCCCACGCATCCCACGACTGCCAGCAGGCGCTCGCGATCGATCCCGATTCCGTTCAAGCTCACCTGGTGCTGGGTCTTTGCCTCGCCGGACTTGGCCGGGTCAATGAGGCCCTCGCCAGTTTCGACAGAGCCCTCGACATCCAGCCCGACCTGCAGAGCGCGATCTCCAACAAGATATTCACGCTCGATTTTGCGGGGGACGCCACCGTTGAACGGCATCAGCAGGCGCGTCAGGTGTGGTGGGAGCGTGTCGGCGCGAAAATCGCTTCAGGCGCGGGGAGCCCGCATGACAACAGCCGCGATCCGGACCGCCGTCTGGTGCTCGGCTATGTCTCGTCGGATTTCAACGCGCATTCGGCTGCGTTGATTTTCAAGCCGGTGCTCCAACACCATGACCGGGCACAGTTCGAGGTCGTGTGCTACGCCTGTTCGTCGAAAGTGGATGCGACGACCGGCGAATTTCAGGGGATCGCTGATTGCTGGCGCGACGCCTCGCAATGGACCGAAGATCGCCTCGCCGCCGAGATCCGCGCCGACGGCGTCGACATCCTGATCGATCTGTCCGGCCACACCAGAGGCAACCGCCTCGGCGTGTTCGCGCGCAAGCCTGCACCGATCCAGGTGCACGGCTGGGGTCACGGCACCGGCACCGGGCTGCCGACGATCGATTATCTGTTCTCGGACCCGGTCGCGATTCCTTTCGAGGTTCGGCATCTGTTTGCGGAGACCGTCGTCGACCTGCCGTGCTTCGTGACGCTGGCCTCGCTGCCGACCGAGATTCCGCGGGCACCAACGCCGGCGATCTCGAACGGCTTCGTCACCTTCGGCGTCTTCAACCGCATCAGCAAGATTTCGGACGAGGCAGCGCAGGTCTGGTCCAGGATTCTCGAGCGGGTGCCGGGGTCGCGACTGCTGATCAAGGATGTTGCGCTGGATGACCAGCTGGTCCGCGAAAATTTGCTGGCGCGGTTCGAGGCTTGCGGATTGCCGGCCGAACGCGTCGATCTGCTCGGCGCCACCTTGCGAAGCGAACATCTGGCATCGTTCAATCGCGTCGATATCTGCCTCGACCCGTTCCCGCAGAATGGCGGCGTCAGCACATGGGAAGCCTTGCAGATGGGCGTGCCGGTGGTGGCGAAGCTCGGCAACAGCCTGCCCAGCCGTGCTGCCGGCTCCATCCTCACCGCACTTGGCTTGCCGGACTGGGTCACGGACAGCCATGAGACGTATATCGAAATCGCAACGAGCCGAGGTTCGCAAATTGGCGAGCTCGACAGGTTGCGCCGCGAGCTGCCCGACAAGATCCGGGCCGCAGCCGCCAGCAACCCCGTCTCATACGGGCGAGCGGTAGACGAGGCCTATCGCGCGATGTGGAGACGCTATTGCAGCGAGGGCGCCTGATCGCCCCTCAGGTGATCACGGGAATAGCGCGTTCGCCCGGCGCAGCTGCAACGGAGATATCGTAGGGTAGGCAAAGCGACTTGTCCGCCGTAGCTCGAAGAGCGAAGGCGGAAGCATGCCCACCTTCCGTGCGCGATCATGGATGGTGGGCACGGCGCTTAAGCGCCTTTGCCCACCCTACGAGACCGATGTTCGCCTCAATGCAGCCGGAACACGCCATCCACGGCGCGCAGCTCCGCCGGCTTGATCAGCTTGGAGTGCGCGACGGTGACCGAATGGAGGGGACCGTCGAGCTTTTCCTGCCAGAAGGCCAGGAAATCCTTCAGCGCCGGGAATTTCGGAAACATGTCGTAGTTCTGCCAGACGTAGGTCTGGAGCAGCGAGGGATGATCCGGCATCCGGTAGAGGATTTGCGCCGTCGTCAGCCCGTAACCTAGAAGCTGTTTCCGGAAGTCCTCGGAAACGCCCCCACTCCGTACGCCCATGCCAACCTCCTTTGCAGGAGCGCATTCAAGGGGCGGCCTGGTCGGTGTGCGCCTGACGAGCCACCCGGTACTGATGCGCTCACATGAGAGAAATGTGACGCAAACTGACAACCCATCTCAAGCCCAAAAGTTTAACAAGCTGTTGAAATTCAATGCGTTAGCAGCAGAGGCGGCACCGTGCTAATACGGGCCCGGCCTCGGTTAACGATGGAAAAGAGATTCTGGCAGTCCGCGCTTCCGGGTGCTGATTTTTCTGCTAGAAGCCCTTGCTCCCACAAAATTCCTGTCCTATTTCAGCTTCGCTCGTGCTAGCACTCGCGGGCATCGACTGCTAACATCCCTTGAAACATCAATCTGAGCAAATGCTTAGGAGGACTGCATGAAATTCCGTCCGCTTCACGACCGCGTCGTGGTCAAGCGCATCGACGCAGAAGAGAAGACCGCTGGCGGCATCATCATTCCCGACACGGCCAAGGAAAAGCCCTCGCAGGGCGAAGTCGTCGCCGTCGGCCCCGGTGGCCGCGACGAAGCCGGCAAGCTGATCCCGATCGACCTGAAGGTCGGCGACCGCGTGCTGTTCGGCAAGTGGTCCGGCACTGAAGTCAAGATCGACAGCCAAGACCTGCTGATCATGAAGGAAAGCGACATCATGGGCGTTCTCGACGTCCCCGCTTCCAAGAAGAAGGCGGCCTAAGAGCCTCTCTTTCCCTCCAGTCAAACATTATCCAAGGAAAATTCCAGATGGCAGCCAAAGAAGTCAAATTCTCGGTTGAAGCGCGCGACAAGATGCTGCGCGGCGTCGACGTTCTCGCCAACGCGGTGAAGGTCACGCTCGGCCCGAAGGGCCGCAACGTCGTGCTCGACAAGTCGTTCGGCGCTCCCCGCATCACCAAGGACGGCGTCACCGTCGCCAAGGAGATCGAGCTCGAGGACAAGTTCGAGAACATGGGCGCGCAGATGGTGCGCGAAGTCGCCTCCAAGTCCGCTGACGCGGCCGGCGACGGCACCACCACCGCCACCGTGCTGGCCCAGGCGATCGTGAAGGAAGGCGCCAAGTCGGTTGCCGCCGGCATGAACCCGATGGACCTGAAGCGCGGTATCGACCTCGCGGTCGAAGCCGTGGTTGCGGACCTCCAGAAGAACTCCAAGAAGGTCACCTCGAACGACGAGATCGCCCAGGTCGGCACCATCTCGGCGAACGGCGACCAGGAGATCGGCAAGTTTCTCTCCGACGCCATGAAGAAGGTCGGCAACGAGGGTGTCATCACCGTCGAGGAAGCCAAGTCGCTCGAGACCGAGCTCGACGTCGTCGAGGGTATGCAGTTCGACCGCGGCTACATCTCGCCCTACTTCGTCACCAACGCCGACAAGATGCGCGTTGAGATGGACGACGCCTACATCCTCATCAACGAGAAGAAGCTCTCCTCGCTGAACGAGCTGCTGCCGCTGCTCGAGGCCGTGGTGCAGACCGGCAAGCCGCTGGTCATCGTCGCCGAGGACGTCGAAGGCGAAGCGCTCGCGACCCTGGTCGTGAACCGCCTGCGCGGCGGCCTGAAGGTCGCGGCCGTCAAGGCTCCGGGCTTCGGCGATCGCCGCAAGGCCATGCTGCAGGACATCGCGATCCTGACCGGCGGCCAGGCGATCTCGGAAGATCTCGGCATCAAGCTCGAGAACGTCACGCTCAACATGCTCGGTCGCGCCAAGAAGGTGATGATCGACAAGGAGAACACCACGATCGTCAACGGCGCCGGCAAGAAGGCCGACATCGAGGCGCGCGTGGCCCAGATCAAGGCGCAGATCGAGGAGACCACCTCGGACTACGACCGTGAGAAGCTCCAAGAGCGTCTCGCCAAGCTCGCGGGCGGCGTCGCGGTGATCCGCGTCGGCGGCGCGACCGAGGTCGAGGTGAAGGAGCGCAAGGATCGCGTTGATGACGCGATGCATGCGACCCGCGCGGCTGTGGAAGAAGGCATCGTCCCGGGCGGCGGCGTCGCCCTGCTCCGTGCCTCCGAGCAGCTCAAGGGCCTGCGCACCAAGAACGACGACCAGAAGACCGGCGTCGAGATCGTGCGCAAGGCGCTGTCGGCTCCCGCCCGCCAGATCGCGATCAACGCCGGTGAAGACGGCTCGGTGATCGTCGGCAAGATCCTGGAGAACAAGGCCTACAATTACGGCTTCGACTCCCAGACCGGCGAATATGCCGACCTCGTCAAGAAGGGCATCATCGACCCGACCAAGGTGGTCCGTACCGCGATCCAGAACGCTGCCTCGGTGGCCGCGCTCCTGATCACCACGGAAGCCATGGTCGCCGAGCTGCCCAAGAAGGGCGGCGCCGGCCCCGCGATGCCCCCGGGCGGCGGCATGGGCGGCATGGACTTCTAAAGTCCAACCACCTCTTAAGAACTACGAAACCCCGGCAGCGATGCCGGGGTTTTTGTTTGGGACGACGTTCTCGCGGAACGGCGGCTCGTAGCCGGATGGAGCGAAGCGCAATCCCGGACATCTCGTGCGACGCAGGCAGCCTTCCCGGATTACGCTTGTGCTCCATCCGGGCTACGAACCTCCGTCATTCCGAGCCTCACTCCACCTTCCCCAACCGCTCCATGCGCGGCTCGCCATCTTCGTCGAGCGACCAGAAGATCCGCGTCAACTTGCCGACGAGATTGTCCATCGGCACGAAACCGAACGCCGACATCATGCGGCTGTCGGTGGAATTGTCGCGGTTGTCGCCGAGCACGAAGAAATGGCCCGGCGGCACCGTGAAGACGTTGGTGTTGTCGAGGAATGCGTTGTCGAGGCAGTCGTTGGTGACATAGGACGCGCCGCTCGGCAGCGTCTCGCGCCAACGCTTGACCCTGACGCCGCCATCCCCACCGCAGGCGTTGTCGGCGAGCCCGTCCTCGAGCGCGACGCGCGTCACTGGCCGGTCGTTGAGGATGAGCTGGCCCTGCCGCATCTGGATGCGGTCGCCGGGCAGCCCGACCACGCGTTTGACGTAGTCGGCCGAGGTATCCTTCGGCGTACGAAACACGACGATGTCGCCGTATTCCGGGTCGGCGGCGAAGACGCGGCCCGAGATCCAGGATGGCGCGAAGGGAAAGGAGTAGCGGCCGTAGCCATAGGCATATTTCGCGGCGAAGACGTAGTCACCGACCATCAACGTCGGCGCCATCGAATTGGAGGGGATGCTGAACGGCTGATAGAGGACGAAGCGAAACAGGATCAGCGGGGACCACAGCACCGGGACCAGCAGGATCAGGATGATGATCACCTTCCACTCCCGCGATCGCGCCGTCGGCGGCCGGATGGTGTCCTGAAGAATCGTCATGCGCCTGCCCTGATCAAACCCATAGTCATCGCGAGATTACGCAACCTTCGCGCGCGTGCAATCCCACTTCCGTGATTTTGGTCGCACAGACGCGACTCCGCGTTCATTGCAAGCGACGACGACGGATATATGAAAGGCCGCCCGTGGGCGGCCCTTCGTTTCATGCACTCTCAGGCGCCTTGAGGCGCACGAGCCGGGTCAGGAGAGCATCGAGGCCCTCGCCGTTGCCGGCGTGGAGATCGATGCGGCCGACCTTCTCGACCAGCCGCTCCAGCGACTCCAGCTCCTTGAGCCGCAGCAGCAGGGGGTTCTCCTCCATCAGGCGGGCGGTGTTCAGAAGCGAACGCGTCGCCGCGGTCTCCTCCTGGCGGCGGATCAGGTTCGCCTTGGCGACCCGCTCCGCCTCCACCACCTTGTTCACCAGCTCCCGGATCTCGCCGGGCAGGATCACATCCTTGACGCCGAGCTCGGTGACCTCCACGCCAGAGTCCGCGACGCGTGCGCGCACATAGTCGCGCAGCTCCGCATCCAGTGCCGCCTTCGCGGACAGCACCTCGTCCAGCGTCCGGCCCGCGACCGCTTCGCGGATCGCGAACTGCACCAGGCGGTACAGCCACGCATCCACGTCGGGCACGGTCGCAACCGTCCGCTCGGGATCGACCACCTTACGGAACGCCGTCAGCGTCACCCGCAGCGCGATGCGGTCCTTGGTCAGCATCTCCTGCGCGGTGATCTCGACCGCCTGGGGCCGCAGGTCGAGGCGCTTCACCTCGATCTTGCGGCCGACGGTCCAGAAGGCGTGCCGGCCGGGCACGAGCCGCTCCACGAGCCGGCCCTCGACGTAGAGCAGGCCCGCCTCGTGGTTCTCGACCACCGTCTCCGACGTGACGGCCGAGCGGTTACGCTCGATCATGGCCAGATGGCGCGCGCCAACCCTGACATCGCTGGACACATCGATGCGCTCGACATCGACGCTCGTTGCGACCTTCCAGTAGACGCGCACCTGCCAGGGCGTCATTAGATGCACGGGCCGGCCGTCGAGGCTGACGATGGCGATCTCGTCCGCCTTGGTCTCGACCGCCTCGAACAGCTCGGCGGCCAGATCAGGCCGTGCGGCCTTCAGCACCGCGTAGCGATCCGCAGAGAATTCGCTGCGGACCACATCGAGCACCTCGGCCTTGAGCTCGTGCAGGGGATCGAACAGACGGTGCCTGCCGGGCGCGAGCACGCGCACGAGCTGCCCGTTGCGCGTCAGCAACGCCCGCTCGCCATCCTTGACCGTCACATTCAGCATCAGCAAATGCCAGCCCTTGTTCGAAGTCATGGCACGCCTCCATCGTTTTGCGTCCGGCCGGATGCCGGACAACAGGTTTCGTTTGCAAAGGATTTGAGGACGCGGACGACGCTTCCTGAGAGATCGACGGGCCGAGGCTTGAGCTCGCATGACGACGGGCGCACGCGCGCGATCGCGCGACGGATGTCGCGCGGCCGAGCGGAGCCACCCGGCATCAACGCAAGCGGTATCTACCCGCGGCGCAAAGCCGGTCTCACAGTGTCTAGGTTCGGACGGAAAGCCTTGCGGCAAAACGGCCGGACTGCGACTGAAGCGCGCGTCCGGTCCTCGTCAGAGGTGTCAGTTTTTCAGGCTGACCCGTAGCGCTGGAGCGGGATTCGAACCCGCGTCACGATGATTAAACGTCATCTGCTCTACCACTGAGCTATCCTTTGGTTGGTACAAGAAATCGGAATCGAACCGATGCCTCCGGATTTTACTCCGGCGCTCTCCATGAGCTACATCCTGCGTCTTCATTCGGCGGAACACGAGACCGGAGACCGGATCGCGCCAGCCGGGATCTCAGAGAGCCCGGACACATGGCCTAGCGAAGGAGCGGGCTAATAGACGAGGCACGTTCGGGTTGCAAGGGGGCAGTTCAGGATTTTTCGTCGCACCATGCGCACTGTGACGCGATGATCACAGCGCGTCGTGACGTCAGGGGCGCGCGATGTCCTGGAAACACGCCCTCACCCAGTCGATCGTCACGCGTGTCGCCGGATCGCGCTTGAGGTGGTTCTGCACCAGCAGCCAGACGTCGCGCCGCCTCGGCAGCAGCGTCGCGCGCAGGCTGCGGTCGGCGAGCAGGCCTTCGCAGCTGTGTTCGGGCAACACGCCGACGGCCTGATGCGACTGGATCATGGTCCTGATGATGCGGACGTTGTCGGTGATGCAGCGAACGTTCGTCAGCCGCTTCGCGCGCAAGAACTGCTGTTCGGGAATGGTGTCGAGCTCATCGGGATAGATGCAGGCGACCGGCTCCCCGCCGGCGCGGTCGGCGGGCTCGAAGAAATACAGCCTGACATCGCCCAGCTTGGAGATGGTGAAGTCGCCCTTCTCCGGCTTGCGCAGGCGAATGGCGAGGTCGGCCTGCCAGCGCGAGAATTTGACGTTGCCGCTGGACGTCAGGAATTGCAGGGTCAGGCCGGGATGATCGCGCAGGAAGCTGCTCGCGTGCGGCGCCAACAACTCTTCGGCGACCGCGTTGGTCGAGGCGATGCGCAGACGGCCGACCGGGCCGGGCTGGCTCTCCTTGATGCGATCGATCGCCGCGACGTGGGCGGCCATCGCGCCGACATGATCGAGCACCGCCTCGCAATGGCGCGTCGGACGGCGCTGGCCGTCCACGGCATCGAACAGCAGCACCCCGAGATCGCGCTGAATGCGTGCGAGCCGGCGGCCGACGGTGGTCTCGTCGATGCGCAGCCGCGCGCTGGCGCCGGCATAGGTGCCCTCGTCCCTCACCGCGGCAATGATGCGCAGATCGTCCCAGTTCATCCGGGCGAGCCTAGCAGGCGATGCCGTATCCTGCAAATCTGCAGCCGTAAGCTGCAATAGTCCTGCACAATGGCAGGCCCATGCTGCGCTAATGTGACGCCATCCGATCTCCCTGGAAGGCCTGACCAGCATGACCGCTCCCAAGACCCTGCTCGAACTCGCCGGCGCCGATCTCGATCCGCCGAAGCTCAACGAGGCCTGCCTCGTGCTGATCGACATCCAGAATGAATATTGCGCCGGCCCGTTGGCCCTTCCCGATGCACAGCCGGCGATCGCCGCGGCGGCGCGCCTGCTGGCGCGGGCACGGGAGAGCGGCGCTGCGATCATCCATGTCGCGCACAAGGGCCGCGCCGGCGGCCTGTTCGACCGCGAGGCGGCGCGCGGCGCGATCGTCGATCGCCTGACGCCGCAAGCAGGCGAGCCCGTGATCGAGAAAGCGCTGCCGAACTCATTCGCCGGCACCGATCTGCAAGCCCGGCTTGCCGCGAGCGGATGCAAGAACATCGTGCTGGCCGGCTTCATGACCCACATGTGCATCTCCTCGACCGCCCGCGCCGCGCTCGATCTCGGCCTGCGAACGACGATCGCGGCCGATGCCTGCGCCACTCGCGACCTGCCGGACGGCCGCGGCGGCACACTGGACGCCCGGACGATTCACGAGGTCGCGCTGGCCGAACTCTCGGACCGCTTCGCGATCATCGCGCGCAGCGATGCGCTGATTTGACGGAGCATCCGATGCTGCAACTCTATTTCTTTCCGATGGCCTGCTCGCTCTCGAGTCGCATCGCGCTGATGGAGGCCGGTATCGAGGCGCAGTATCACCTTGCCCATATCTGGACCAAGCAGGTCGTGGACGACGGCAGCGATTTCCTCGGCGTGTCGCCGAAGGGCGCGGTGCCGGTCCTGGTGCTGGAGAACGGCGAACGGCTGACCGAGAGCGCGGCGGTGCTGCAATACATCGCCGACGTGAAGCCCGAGCGCGGCCTTGCGCCGCTGACTGGCGACGTTGATCGCTATCGCCTGCAGGAATGGCTGAGCTTCATCGGCGCCGAGATCCACAAGGCGTTCCTGTTTCCGACCTTCTGGTACAAGGACGACGGCTCGCTCGCCAAGCCGCGCGCCAGAATCGCGCAGACATTGTCGGTGCCGTCGGCGCATCTGGCGGAGCGCGAATTCCTCGTCGGTGACAGCTTCACCGTCGCGGATGCCCACCTCACCTGGGCCTTGCTGCTGCTCCGTCCCGCCGGCGTCGACATCGCGCAATGGCCGCCCTTGTCAGCCTATCTCGGGCGCATGCAGGCGCGGCCGGCCGTGCGGGAAGCGATTGCGACCGAGATGGCCCTGCGCAAAGCGATGGCAGCGTGATCGGACGCCACGGTCGCGAAATCTGAGCGTTTTCCCAGCGAGGGCATTGAAGTCGGCGCGGCATGCGCTAATCTGGAGGGATATTTTTCGATATTTTCTTGGAAGGCATTCATGCGTGCTCTTTCCAGATTGTGCTCATCTTTATTTTGCCTGGGCCTCCTCGCCGGCTGGCTGTCTCCCGACACTGCATCTGCGGACACGCGGGTGGCACTGGTGATCGGCAACGGCGCTTATGCCTCGACGGCGCAACTTCCCAACCCGTCACACGATGCCGAGGACGTCGCGGCCTCGCTCAAGCGCAGCGGCTTCGAGGTGCTCCAGGGCATCGATCTGCGCCAGGCCGACATGCAGGACCTGACCATCCGCTTCGCGCGCGCCGCGAGCAGAGCTGACGTCGCCATATTCTATTACAGCGGCCATGCGATGCAGTACAACGGCGTGAACTATCTGATGCCTGTCGACGCCACGCTCACCGATGAGGCCGACCTCAAGCGTTTCGTGCGGGTCGACGACATCGTGAACGATCTGCAGCAAGCCAAGAACCTTCGCATCCTGGTGCTCGATTCCTGCCGCGACAATCCGCTGGCGGAAACTCTCAAACGCTCAGCGACGCGGGCCGCCTCGATCGGGCGCGGCCTGTCCAAGGTCGAAGCGCCGCGCGGCACGATCGTGTCGTTCTCGACGCAATCGGGGCAGACCGCGGCGGACGGCGTCGGCCGCAACAGCCCCTACACGACCGCGTTCCTCAAGCACATCGAAGAGCCGCAGGAGATCGGCGATGTGTTTCGCGACATCAGCAGCGACGTCTATGATGCCAGCGGCAAGACGCAGCTTCCGGAGCTGTCGCTGTCGATCATCGGCAAGTTCTACCTAAACGGGCCGGTGTCGGTCACGATCGCACCAGGGGCTGCGCAAGTCGCGCCGCGGGCCGACCCTTGCGCATCCGCGGAGGCGCACTGGAAGGCTGCCGACACCATCGGCACCGCCAGCGCCTTCGAGGACCATCTGACGCGATTTTCCAGCTGCAGCTTCGCCAGTCTCGCCAAGGCGCGGATCGAGGGCCTGAAGCAAAAGGTGGCGCTGGCGCCTGCGACCAACACCCGCGCCGGCGGCAGCAAGGACTTCGACGGCAGCTGGGACGTGACGCTGAACTGCCCGGCTTCCGGCAAGGCGCAGGGCTTCACCAGGCCCCTCGCCGGCACCGTGACCAACGGTGTGTTTCACGCCGAGGCCCAGAGCAAGGACGGCGTCAACCGCCTGGAGATCGACGGCCAGATCCCGGCCGACGGCAAGACGACGTTGAGCGCGCGCGGCACAACAGGGGCAAGCGCGTACACCCTCAACAACCTTGCGCCCGGCTCGCCTTACGCCTTTACGGTCGACGCGCAGTTCGATCGCACCCGCGGCAGCGGCAAGCGCAACGAGGCGCGCGCCTGCAACCTGGTTTTCGTCAAACGCTGATCGTGCAGAAAGCGTGAGGCGCGCTGCGCCTCACTCCACCCGCGCCAGCACCGCGAGCTTGCGGATGCCCTTGTTGCGGTAGGCGTCGAGGAACGCGTAATAGTCCTTGAACGACACGCAGCCGTTGGAATCGCCGTTCGGTCCGAGCATGTAAGTGTGCGCGAGCAAACCGTCGCGGCCGTAGATCGCGCTCTCGCCGCCGATGGGGGTCAGGCGCAGCGCGGGCACGCCGTGGAACAGCGCCTCGCGCGGCTTCAGCGTGTAGATGTGCGGCGGCGTCACGCCGCGCATGCGGGTGCGCTGCGAGCGCGGATCGTCGAGACTGGAGCCGAGGCCGGAATGCGCCTCGAGCTTGGTGCCGTCGGGCAGATACACCGTCTTGGCAGTGATGTCGTAGACCGCGGTGTCACGCTCATAGGGCGGCGCGCCGCCGAACATCGGGTTCTGCTCCTTCGGCGCGATGGAGGCGGTCACGCTGGCATCGGCCGAGGCGTAGGCCAGCAGCCCGCCGGACGGCTCGCGCTTGCCCCAGAGTTTTTCGACCATCGACTGCCGCGGACCGGTGATCGACATCACCGCGGCCTTGGCGCGATCGGCGAACGACTTCTTCGCTTCCGGTGCCGGCACGATCTGGGCCGGATCGGCCGAGGCGAGCTGCATCTGGGCATCCGGCGCGCGCTTGGCCTTGTCCCCGGTCTTGTCAGCGGTCTTCTCAGCAATTTTGGCCGGGGCCGACGGCTTCAGTGCTTCCGCGACCTTCGCGATCACGCTCTGCTTCGGCGCGTCCTTGGCCACCGCAACCTGGGTCGCCGGCGCCGCGCTGGCCGCGTTCGATGCCACGCCTTGGGTCGCAGCGGCAGCAAAGCGCTCGTTGAACATCTCGCGGGAGATCGGGGCGGCGACCTGCAACCGGTCCGGCAGGAGCGCAAAAGCTTCCTTGATGGCGTCGCCAGCCTCGCGCAGCGCTACCTTGGGCGCACGCTTGATCACCGGCTCGTCGTAGCCAATGCCGCCGACGGTCGGATAGACGCTCGCGCCGAAGACGTTGCTGTAGATGGTCCAGCCGGCGGCCATCACGACGCAGCCGATAGCCGCGGCGCCAAGCCAATTGGTCGTGGTCATTTTCCGGGAAGACTTCCGAAGAGAATTCTTGGACTTCCGTGCCGCGTTACTATGCGCAGCGATACTCGTACTCATTCGCCTTGCGTCCAGGACGGTGTCACTCAGTCCCCCTTCAAAGTGCCGCTGGTCACGATCCGGGACCAGCATCTCGCAGAGGGTCGGAGCGTCATTAAGGCGACTTTTAGTTAAATGCGGATTAAGTTCGGGCAGATGTGCGGCGGCTCGTTAAGGCTGTCTCATTCTGAGAAAAAAGCCCGCACAACTACGGACTTAGGCGCGTCTGTTAACCATAATTCTCGGCCGGTTCGGCGCATTCAGCGGACCTCTCCGGCCGCCTCTCTAGGGCCACCCAACCAAGTCGTTTTCGTGGCTTTCGATACCCGGAAGATAGCGGGGAACGTTGCGCGGGGCTGGTCCCACTGGCCTTCCCGCCGGCACGTGGGTGACACGAGAACGGCGGCCAAGATCACGCACCTCACACAGCGAGCTCGGACCGCTCACACGGCGACCGCGCCCTGACCGAAAGTTGATCGCACCGCTCTGGAAAAGGCCGAGCCAAGAAAATAGCTGGTAGAGCGGCACTTTTCAGCAGCCTCTGCGTGTGATACGGTACCGTATCAACATCGCCTTGAATTGTGCCGGGCATGCAAACGGAGGCTGGCATGAGAAGGTTCGCGCGCGCCGGATATCTTGCTCTGGCGTCGTCGTTGTTGATGGGATACGCGGCCGCGCAGCCTGCCAACATAGCTTGCACATCGTCGGCCTCGGCCGCGGGTACGCAGACCTGGCGCTGCGACAACGGCATCACCATCGTTGCGGAAAGTGGCGCCAGATTTGAACTAAAGGACGCCAACCGCGACGGACATATTGACTCCGTTGAGTTGAGCAGCAAAGCCCTGCTGGTCGAAGTGCCCACGAAGCCGGGCGGCAATCCCTTCAAGGTGCTGACGCCTCAGGCGATTGCCGCGGTGCGCGGCACCAGATGGGCCGTCGATGTCGCTGAGGCCAAGACCTCCGTCTTCGTCGCCGACGGCCGTGTCGGCGTCAGCCGCAGGGCTCATAGGCGCGGCGTCGTGCTTGGCCCCGGCCAAGGCGTCGACGTGGAAGCGACCGGACCTTTGACGGTAAAGCAGTGGGGCCAGCCGCGCATCGACGCTCTCATGGCAAGACTTGGTCAATGAGACTTGGTCAATAAGACCTGGTCAATAGACCTCGGCCCACAGGCCCCGAAGAAAAAGACGATTGCAGTACGACGTAATGACGAGACGCGTTCAAATCCTGGTGGCACTCGCCCTCACCGCGCTGTGGGGCGCGGGCATCTTTGCCGCGCACGCTGGCGGCCATCTGCGCTTTCTCGACCGCCTCGAAGCAACGCTGACCGATTGGCGAACCCAGGTCCGCGGGGTGCAGCGTCCGCCCGATCTCGTCACCATCGTCGCGATCGACGACACCGTGGTGAAGCGCGGCGGCAGCTATCCGCTGCCGCGCGCCGATCTCGCCCGCGTCGTCGACACCATCGTGCAGTTCAAGCCGAAGGTCATCGCGATCGATCTCCTGCTGGTCGACCGCAGCGCTGCGATCGGCGACGCCACGCTGGCAAACACGCTCGCCAGCGGGCCCATGGTGCTCGCCGCCGCTGCGATCTTCCCTTCCGCCAGCGAAAACGTGGCGCCCGGCAGCGCAGGTCCCCTCGCCGTGCTGCCGCAAGCCGAACGTTTCCTGCTGCCGCTGCCTGCGTTCGCCGACCACGCCGAGGTCGGCATCGTCAATGTCGCGACGGGCCAATCGGGCTCGCCGCTCTCGGTGCCGATGCTGTTTCGGACCCGCGACAAGGTCGAGCTGTCGTTCCCGTTGCGCGTCGCGACGCGCGCGCTCGACAAGCCGCTGACGATCGCACCTGATCATCTTATGCTCGGCGACCGCGCGGTGCCGACCGATACCGACTTCGCGCTGCCGATCACCTATTACGGTCCCCGCCGCACCATCCGCACCGTGAGCGCGCAGAGCATTTTCGACGGCACGCTCAATCGCGCCGCGATCGAGAACCGGATCGTCGTGATCGGCGCCTCGGTCGCCGGCGGCGGCGACTTCTACCCGACACCGTTCGATTCCCTGATGCCCGGCGTCGAGGTGGTCTCGACCGCGATCACCCATCTCGTTGCCGGCGACGGAATCGTGCGCGACCACAGAGTCCATATCGCCGACGCGCTCGCTGCGATCCTGCTGCCGATGCTGCTGGTCGGCCTGCTGGCCTGGCGGCGCAGCGCGCTCGGCATCATGGCGGCGGCCGCGGTGATGATCGCCTGGGCCGGCCTCAACACGTTCGCGTTCACGCATGGCGTCTGGCTGAATGCGGCAACCACGCTCGCCGCCGCAGTGCCGCCGGTTGCGATCTTTGCTGGTGTGCAGCTGTGGGCCGGAGGCCGCCGCACGCAATATCTCGCCGCCAAGAGCAGGTCTCTCGCACAATTCCAGGCACCGGCGGTGCAGGAATGGCTGGCGCGCGATCCGAATTTCCTGTCCAAGCCGGTCCGGCAAGACGCCGCAATCGTCTTCATCGATCTCTCCGGTTTCACGTCCTTGAGCGAACGGATCGATCCGGACGCGCTTCAGGAGATCCTGCAGGCGTTTCACGCGCGGATCGACAAGGCCGCGGTCGATTGCGGCGGCATGATCACAGGCTTTCTCGGCGACGGCGCCATGATCCTGTTCGGTCTGCCGGCCGCGATGCCCGATGACGCCGCGCGCGCGCTCAAATGCGCGATCGACCTGCATCGCGGTGTCGAACACTGGATCGCCTCGCTGCCGTCAGCGATCGGCGGTCAGCTCGGCTTCAAGATCGGCGCGCATTTCGGCGAGATCGTCGCCTCCCGCCTCGGCGAAACTCACCAGCACATCACGGCGACAGGCGACACAGTCAACGTCGCGAGCCGGCTGATGGAAGTCGCCGTCCGGAACGATGCACGACTCGCCCTCAGCAATACGCTGCTGGATACGGCCGACTTCCACGGCGCTCCCGACGGCGTCCTGTCGGGCCCCCTGCTCGCCCAGGTCCGTGGCCGCTCCGGGGTCGTGACCGTGTGGTTCTGGCGCGACCGGGACGGGCCCAAGCAGGCCGCGGCCAAGGCCGAGGCGATCGACTGAGGCGTCGGCCCCGCCGAACACTCTGCTGTCGTCCCGGCGAACGCCGGAACCCATTACCCCAGGGAGAAGTTTGGCGAAGACTAGTAGTGAGCAGGTCTTCGCGCGGTACAAGCACCTGCGCTCATCGATAGATCACGCGGTATGGATCCCCGCGTTCGCGGGGATGACAGACAGCTACCTTGCTTCCGGCGGCGGTGAGCGGTCCAGCACATCGCCCTTGGCGCCCTCCAGCAGATCGACGCTGTAGGTCTCGACCACGAGCGGGCCGCGCTTGCGCTGCAATTGCGCGACCTGAGTCACCTTCGCAAAGAGGTCGTTGAGGACGGGATGACCGTCCGGGCGCAGCTCGTCGACATAGAGCAGCTTGCCCGCCAGCAACTTCGGATCTGGCTCGCCCATGTTGACCCAGCGGATGCGCTGGTTCTGCTGCACCACGCAGGTGCCGCGGGGCAAGTAGAAGGCGAGCCAGCCCGTGGTGCCGTAATCCTGCGCGAGCACGCAGGTCGCGCCATGGCGCGCGCGCACGGCTTCGATTTCGGCAGCGAGCTCGCGCCAGCCGACGCCGACGCTGCGCACGGTGGCATCACGGCGATATCCGGAGAGCCAGCCGGTGTTGGCTTGCACGATGAGCGCGGCAAACATCACGATGCCGACAGGCGCGGCCCAGCGCAGGCAGAAATCCACCAGGCGGCGCTGGCGCGGCTTCCATTGCACGAGGTTGGCGGCAGCGGCCGCGGCGACGACGAAGGGCGGATAGACCGGCGCGAACCAGTTGGCCTCGACGCGGGCGTGCAGCGAATGCCAGACGAAATAGGCGACGATGGTCCAGAACATCGCCTCGATCAGCACGCGCGAGGCCAGCGCGCCGGCCCGGCGCCAGGTCAGCGCGTGTAGACCCATCGCGCCGAGGATGAAGACCAGCGGGGTTGCGAACGCGATCTGGGTCGGGATCAGCTCGGCGATGAAGACGGGTCGGAAGTCCTCGATCTTCGCGCGCCCGAGCTGCTTTGCGAACGAGACCCATTGATGGTCCGCATTCCAGAGGATCACCGGCGAGAACAGCGCCAGCGCAACGAGACCACCGAGATAGGGCCAGGGCGAGAGAAACCAGCGCCTGAGCTTCGGCACGCAAGCGAGCCAGATCAGGATCCCGGCGCCAAAGAACATCGCCGTGTATTTCGACAGCAGCGCGGCACCGACGGCCGCGCCGACCGCGAGCCACCAGACGCCGCGGCCGGTCTCCAGCACTTTTGCGAGGAAGAACAGCACGAAGCTGGATGCGACCAGGAGCGGCGCATCCGGCGTCACGATCAGCGTGCCGACGGAGGCCATCATGGTTACGTTGAGCAGGACAGCGCTGGTCGCCGCGACGCGCTCGCCGCCAAAGAGGATCGCAGCGGAGCGGTAGACCGCATAGCTCATCGGCAGTGCGAGCAGGATCGAGACGAGGCGGACGCCGAGCTCGGTATCGCCGGCGATCATGGTACCGGCGCGGATGACATAGGCGACCATCGGCGGATGGTCGTAATAGCCCCCGGCGAGGTTGATCGACCACATCCAGTAGTAGGCTTCGTCGAAGGTGATCGGCGTGAATGATGCCGCGACGAGCCGCAGGGCCACCAGCGCCAGAATCAGCAGCACGGTATTGCGGACGATCCGCGCGTCAGCCCCGCCCATCGTGGGTTATTTCTTGCGCCAGACGAACAGGCCTGACATCGCGTAGTTCCACACCACGCCCATCAGCGCACCGGCCATGCCGGCCAGCCACCAGATCGGCTCCTGGTCGTAGACCGAGAAGGCAACGCCGACATTGGCGAGCAGGCCGACGCTACACACGATGTAGAAGGCGATCAGGCCGCGCAGCAGCGCAAAACCCCTCAGCCGCTGGTCGCGATAAGTGAGGAAGTTGTTGAGGATGAAATTGCTGGTCATGGCGACGATGGCGCCGGCGGCCTGCGCCTCCGCGAACGGCGCCTTGAACAGCTGAAGCCCGATGAACAGTGTGGTGAGATGCACCACGAGGCCGATGCCGCCGACCATCGCGAACAGGATGAAGCGCAGCGAGACGATGTCGTTGCTCAGCTTGGCCAGCACGAGGCCGAGGAAATCGAGCGCGACCATGGAATCGAGCTTGCTCTCGCCGTGCTGACGGGCGCCGAAAGTGTAGGGAATCTCGACCGCCCGCAAGCCGCCGTGCGCGGTCGCGACGACGTCGAGCAGGATCTTGAAGCCGTGCACGGAGAGCTTCGGCGCGAGCTGCTCGAAACGATCGCGGCGGATCATGAAGAAGCCGCTCATGGGATCGGCAATCTCGACCCGCAGCATCTTCCTGGCGAACTCCGTCGCCAGCGCGCTGGCGCCGGCGCGCTGCTTGTTGAAGCCCTCGCTCTTGTAGCCCTCGATGTAGCGGCTGCCGACCACGAGGTCGGCCTCGTCGCTTGCGAGCAGCAAAAGCATCTTCGGCAGTTGCGTCTCGTCGTGCTGGAGGTCGGCGTCGATCACGGCCACATAGGGCGCGCTGGACGCAAGGATGCCCTCGATGCAGGCGCCCGACAGGCCGCGGCGGCCGATGCGGCGGATACAGCGCACGCGGCTGTCCTGCTGCGCCAGCGCGCGCACGACGTCCCAGGTGCCATCAGGCGAATTGTCGTCGACGAACACGACTTCCCAGGCGACGTTGGCGAGCACCGCCTCCAGCCGCCGGTACAGCACCGTGACATTGTCGCGCTCGTTGAAGGTCGGGACGATGACCGACAGTTCCGGCCCTTCTAGGGCCTGCAGCGGATTTTCGGAGCCCGGTCTGATCACTTCATTCATGACGGCAGCGTATATCCGCCGCGTCCTGCGCTGCCAAGTTCTGCGCTGCCAGGTTCTTATGCTGCGAAGCCGGGGGTGTCCGGGGAAGGGCCCAAAAGGGGCCCCAAAATGCCAACGACCCCGGAACGGCGGGCCGCGCGTACATCCGGCGCGAGCCCAAGCTATTCCAAGGTCGTTCCAACGCCGGAGTTTTTCGCTCAACGGCGCCGTTAAGGGCTAGATAGGAATGACAAGACGGCTTCGCAAGGGCCGAAAACCACGATTTTCGTGCCTTATTGGTTGGGCACTTCCCGGATGATCGGCCCGCGCGGCGCCGGCGCGGCCGGAGCTGCGGGTGCTGCAGCCGGGGCCGGCTCGACTTTCGCCGGTTTGGGCGGCTTGCCGTACTGGCCAATCGGCCCGAACACGACGGCGACTGCAAGCACGATCGCGGCGACGATCACGCCCAAAATGCCCCCTACCGACTCAGACGCCATGGAAACCCACCCCTGTTCCAGATACGCCCCGTGATATCACGGATGCGCGCGGAGCCGGAAGGGCCCCGGGGCGAATGGCGAGGAGCGAATGGAGAAGGCCGCCTCTTCCCCTATTCGCTATTGGCCATTCGCCACTCCCTCATTTCGCCGGCGGCCTCTGCTTGACGAAGGCCGTCACGATGTCCTTCTGCGCGGCCTCCACCGCCCTGTTCGCGGTCGCGAGATGGGCGCCGGCATCGATGTTCGGATATTGCGTGGTGAGATAGTCGAGCAGCGCCACCCGGTAATATTGCCGCTCCGACGGGCAGGCACCCGCGACCGAGCGGCCAAAATCCTGTTCCGTCATTCCCCGATTGCTATCGCGCGAATATTCCCGCGCCAGGCAATGCCAGTAATCGTCGCGGCCCTGCATGGCGAGCTTCTGCGCGCCCTTCGCATCGTCGTCATCCGCCATGACCGGAGATATCATGGCAGCAGATGTCATCATGACGAGCGCCGCTCCCACCATCAGCATCCGCATCTTTTTCTCCTTTTTCGCAGATCCTGCCGCGACCTTAGACGGGACGCAGCAACTGGCCAATCACAACTGGTTTGACTAGGATGACGGCATCCCCTCCACGTCGATGCGAGATCCTTCCGTGGCCAAAGCAAAAACTGCGTCCAAAAAGTCAGGCAACATCTTCATCGGCATCGGCGGCTGGACCTTCGAGCCGTGGCGCGGCGAGTTCTATCCGGAGAAGCTGACGCAGGCGAAGGAACTGTCCTACGCCGCCTCGAAGCTGACTTCGATCGAGATCAACGGCACTTATTACGGCTCACAGAAGCCGGAGAGCTTTCGCAAATGGGCGAGCGAGGTGCCCGACGGTTTCGTGTTCTCAGTAAAGGGACCGCGATTCGCCACCAACCGCCGGGTGCTGGCGGAAGCCGGCGATTCCATCAAGCGGTTCTATGATTCCGGCGTGCTGGAACTCGGTGACCGTCTCGGGCCGGTGTTGTGGCAGTTCGCGCCGACGAAGAAATTCGACGGCGCCGATTTCGGCAAGTTCCTCGAACTGTTGCCGCGCAAGCTGGAGGGACGCGCGCTGCGCCACGTCGTCGAGGTCCGACACGACAGTTTCTGCGCGCCGGACTTCGTGGCGCTGATCCGCGAGTTCGAGACGCCCGTCGTGTTCGCCGAGCACGGCAAATATCCAGCGATTGCCGACGTCGCCGGCGATTTCGTCTATGCCCGGTTGCAGAAAGGCAATGACGAGATCAAGACCTGCTACCCGCCGAAGCAGCTCGACGCCTGGGCCGAGCGCCTTCAAGCCTGGGCTTCGGGCGGTGAACCGGACGACCTGCCCAAAGTGGACAAGGCCAAGCCGAAAAAGGAGCCGCGCGACGTGTTCGCCTACGTCATCCACGAGGGCAAGGTGCGCGCACCCGCCGGTGCCATGGAGCTGATCGCAAGGGTGAGCTGAGGTGATCCATGGCAAAGGCGAAGAAGCTGTTCACCATCGGCTATGAGCAGACGCCGCCCAAGGCGGTGCTGGATGAGCTGGTAGAGGCCGGCGTCAAGCTCGTGGTCGACGTGCGCGCGGTGACGTCGTCGCGCCGGCCTGGCTTTTCCAAGAAGCAGCTTGCCGCGGGTCTCGACGAGCGCGGCATCGCCTATGTCCACCTCGCCGCGCTCGGCACGCCGAAGGAGGGCCGCCTCGCCGCACGCAGCGGTCAGTACGACGTGCTCGAGAGGATTTTCTCAAAGCACCTAAAGGCGCCCGAGGCCAAGGAGGCGATGGACGAGCTCTCGGCGCTGGTGACGAAGGCCGGCCCGGTGTGCCTGCTCTGCTACGAGCGCGACCACACCCACTGCCACCGCCAGATGATCGCGGAGATCATCGAGGAACGCGATGGGGTTGCGGTGACGAATCTGGCGGGGCGGCAGGTCTGATCGTCGTGGGCGCCGGTGTCAGCCGTAGCCGTCATCCTGAGCTGGCCGCTCCTTCAGCGGCCCTCCGAGGACGACGGCGTGCCCCGAGGCTGCACCTCGGCCGTGCATCCTTCGAGGCTCGCAAAAGCTCGCACCTCAGAGCCTGGCTCAAAACTTTTCGGTCAGGCTCTCGGGACGACGGTGGGACCCAGCACGAGCTTGGAATGACGCCTAGCCCTCCCCCGCCAGCTTGAGCGTCCCCTCCATCATCTGCACACAGCTGCCGCCGACATGGGCGGAGACGATCTTGCCGTCCTGCTTGCGCACGCGCGTCGAGAGGATGCTCGGCCGGCCCATGTCAAAACCCTGGCCGACCGTGAGCTTGAGCTCGCCATCGCGCGTCGGATCGAGATCAGCGAACAGTGCGGCCGCGGCAACCGTGGCGCTGCCGGTGGCGGGGTCCTCGACGAGACCGCTGGCGCCGCGCATGAACATTCGCGCCTGGCGCTCGCAAGGTGCCTCCGCAGCGGGTACGTCGCGCGTATATAACCACACCGAGCGGGCGCCATCGCGTGGCAAGAGCTTGCCGTAGGCTGCCGCATCCGGCCGGGCGCGCTTCAGCGCCTCGCGCGAATGCAGCTCCATCACCAGAAACGCGTTTCCGACGGTGACGATCTGCGGTTCGTGATTGTCGGTCTTGATGTCGTCTGCAACGAGCGAGATGCTGCTCGCGGCTTCGGCGGCTGACAGCCGCGAGAGCCGCTCCAGCGGCTGCGGCGCGGTGAGCTCGGTTCTGATCACCCGGCCCTGCTCTCTCACGATGTCGACCGGCACGAGCCCGGCCTTCTCCTCGAACAGCAGACGTGGCTTCGGCTCCTTCGCCATCGAGGCGAGCACGAAGGCGGTGCCGACATTGGGATGGCCCGCAAAGGCAATCTCCTGCACCGGCGTGAAGATGCGCACCTCCGCATCATTGGCCTTGTCGCGCGGCGGCAGCACAAAGGTGGTCTCGGAATAGTTGAACTCGGTCGCGATCGTCTGCATCTGAGCGGTCGTGAGCCCGCCGGCATCGAGCACCACGGCGAGCTGGTTGCCGCCGAAGGCGCGGTCGGTGAACACGTCGACGGTGACGTAGCGGCGCTGCATCTTCGATCCCTCATGCAAGTCGCGACCGCAACGGGCCGCATCGCGCGGCAGTCTATAGGCCGGCGACATCGCTCGTCATGCCCCAAAATTCGGAGCAATCGGAGCAATCGCGATGACGCGTTGGAGGTTAATCGGCGGCAGCGATTCTCGAAGTCGGGCTGGCGAATTTCGCCAACCCGACATCGTTTGTTGCGATCGTCAATAGGCGTACGGGTAAGTCGTGTTCGGCAGGCAGGGCGGCTGCGTGTAGGGCGCAGAGGCATACGCGCCCTCTGCCGGCGCCCTGACGCAGGAGTCGGACACCGCCTGAGTCACAGCAGCGCGCGGCGGGGCAGCGTGGCGCATCGTCGCGGCCTGAGCCTGGGTAGCGGCTGCGGCGATCAGGGCGGCGGCAACAAGGGTCATTCGGGTCATTGGCTTTCTCCGGGTGAGAAGTGAATGCCGAGGCGTCTCGGCTTCCACAATGCAAGACCCGAAAACTAGCAGGGATATTTCATCACGCGCGTTCAAGGCAGCGCGACTCCGCTTCAACCAAACGCGACTCGCGCTTGAAGAGCCGTTACCCCAATTGAAACACCGCGACCTTCCGCTCATAGCCGCGCACTTCGACCTCGCCGAGCGCAACAGCATCGTCACCATCGTTGCCGAGCGCCTCGCGCACGGTCTCCGAAATCAGGAGCTGCGAGCCGAACTCCTTGTTCAAAGCCTCCAGGCGCGAGGCGAAGTTCACGGTGTCGCCGATGACGGTGTATTCCTTGCGCCGGGGCGAGCCGATATTGCCGGCGACGACCTCGCCGAAATGGATGCCGATGCCGATGCGCAGCGGCCAGCTCGTCTGTGCGTTGATGTGGTCCATCGCACTCAGCATCTCGCGGCCCGCGGCAACCGCGCGATGCGCGGCGTCGGAGGCTTCCAGCGGCGCGCCGAACAACGCGAGAAAGCCATCGCCGAGAAACTTGTTCACGATGCCGCCGTGGCGATCGAGGATGTCGACCAGCACCGCAAAGGCGCCGTCGAGCCGGTCGACCACCTCCTGTGGCGTGCGCGACTGCGCGCCCGCCGTGAAGCCGCGGAAATCGACGAACATCACCGCGACGCGGCGGAGATCCCCGCCACCGCTGGTTCCCGCCGCCATCAGCCGCTCCACCACCTGTGGAGAGACGTGCTGGCCGAACAGGTTCGTCACCCGGTCACGCGCGGTCGCAGCCGCGATGCTCGCGGCGAACTGGCGGCGCAGCTGAGCGCCGACCGCGCCCGCCAGCGCGCCACAAATCAGGATGACGATGCTGCGCACAGCGTGGAAATAGATCAGGGGTTCGCCGGCCTCGTCGGCCGCGTTGTAGAGCAGCGCGACGGACAGAAGCCCGGCTGCGGCGACGAAGCCTGTAAACGCAGAGAGCCAGAAGTCGAGCCGCAAGGTCGAGAGGATGACGAAAATGAAGTACATCAGCGGCACGGCGAAACCGAGAGCCTGGCTCGCGCCCATGGTCCGGGTTTGCAGGATCAGGATCACCGTGGGCAGCGACGTCTCGATCAGCGTGCCGATATAGCGCCGGATCACCGGCAGGTCGCGATCGAGCCGGAGATTCTTCCTGATCTGGGTGTGGACCCAAACCTCGAACAGGATGAAGCCGCCGAGCAGGCCGTAGACCTCGACAAGCCCTTCCGTTCCGCGCCAAACCCGGTTCACCACACTGGGGTCGATCAAATAGATCGCGGTGAGCAGCACCATCATGACGCAGCCTGTCATGATCAGCGCCCGCACCCGGAGCAGCTCGGTGCGCAGTACCTCGCGTGTCAGCTCGCGCTCGAAATCCTCCGATAGCACGGCGTGCTGCCGTGTCCTCCTGCTGGCAAATCTGACCATTCCCGCCCCTCGATTCCGGGGCATTGTGCCTCAATCCAGCGTGCGGCGGAAGCGCGTCACGGCGATGGTCATGGCAAGCGCCATCAGGATCGCCAGCGCCAGGGCGTCGAAATGCAGATTCTGCATGGTCGCGCCCTTCAGCATGATGGCGCGGACGATGCGAAGGTAATGCGTCAGGGGCAGGCATTCGCCGAGATATTGCGCCCAGGTCGGCATCCCCGCGAAGGGAAACATGAATCCGGACAGCAGAATGCTTGGCAGGAAGAACATCATCGACATCTGCATGGCCTGGAGCTGGTTCTGCACCACCGTCGAGATGGTGTAGCCGATCGACAGGTTGGTGGTGATGAACAGCGTCGAGAGCAGCGCCAGCAGGAACAGATTGCCGAGCACGGGGACGCCGAACAGACCGACGCCGATCCCGATGATGAGGAATGCCTGCACGAAGCCGACCAGCACGTAAGGCACGATCTTGCCGAACATCACCTCGACCGGCTTGATCGGCATCGACAGCAGGCTCTCCATGGTGCCGCGCTCGACCTCGCGCGTGACCGACAGCGCGGTAAAGATCAGCATGGTCATGGTGAGGATGGTGCCGACCAGGCCCGGCACGATGTTGAGGCTGGAGGCCGCGGCCGGATTATAGCGGGCATGCGCACGGATCTCGAACGGCATCTCCGGGGGATCGCCGATGTAGAGATCGTGCTTGAGCGCGGTCTGCACGATCATGCCGAGCGAGCCGATCGCCGAGCTCGCCGCCACCGGATCGGTCGCATCGGCCGCGACCAGCAGCGCCGGCCTGTCGCCACGCCGTACCGCCCGCTCGAAGCCGCGCGGGATCTCGACACCGAACAGCACCTTGCCGGATTTCAGGAGGTTGTCGAAATCGTCGACGTCGTGCACCTCATAGAGGAAGCGGAAATAGGCAGTGTTCTCCAGCGCCTTCAGGATCGAGCGGGCGAGATCGGAATCCTCCTGGAGCAGCACCGCGCTCGGCAGATGGCGCGGCGTGGTGTTGATGGCATAGCCGAACAGCATGAGCTGCATCACCGGCAGCATCACGATCATCGCGAACGAGACGCGGTCGCGCCTCAGCTGAATGAACTCCTTGATCAGCATCGCATAGGAGCGCCGCAGGAAGCCGAAGCGCTCGCGGGTCTCGTGGCCTGGGGCCGGACGATCGACAGCACTCATTGGAAATTGTCCTTGGAGCGCCCCATCAGCTCGATGAATACGTCTTCCAGCGACGGCGACGATTTGTGCCAGTGCAAGCCATCTCTTTCGCGCCATGGCGCGACGCTGGCTTCGAGCGCGGCGACGTCGCGCCCCGACACGTGCAGCGAGGTGCCGAACGGCGCCACCATGTCGATCCCGGCCTTGCCGGTGAGCTCGGCCGCGAGCCCGTTGAGGTCCTCGCCCGTTACGGTGTAAGTCGTCAGCGCGGATTTCGCGATCACCTCCTCCACCGTGCCGTGGGTCAGCAGATGGCCGTATGCGATGTAGGCGATCTCGTGACAGCGCTCGGCCTCGTCCATGTAGTGGGTCGAGACCAGGACGGTGAGGCCCTCGGCGGCCAGCGCGTGGATCTCGTTCCAGAAGTCGCGCCGCGCCTTGGGATCGACGCCGGCGGTGGGCTCGTCCAGCAGCAGCAATTGCGGATTGGGCAGCGTGCAGGCCCCCAGCGCCAAGCGCTGCTTCCAGCCGCCCGAGAGTTCGCCCGCAAGCTGCTCCTCGCGCCCGGAGAGCCCGAGCCGCTTGATCATGTCGCGCGCGGCGCCGCGCGCATCGGCCAGACCATAGAGCCGCGCCACGAATTCGAGATTCTCGCGCACGGAGAGATCCTGATAAAGGCTGAAGCGCTGGGTCATGTAGCCGACCTGGCGCTTGATCTTTTCGGCATCGCGGCGGATGTCGTAGCCGAGACACGTGCCCTCGCCGCTATCGGGGGTGAGGAGGCCGCAGAGGATACGGATGGTCGTGGTCTTGCCCGAGCCGTTGGGCCCGAGGAAGCCATAGATCGAGCCGCGCTTCACCTGCATCGACAGATCGTGCACGACCTCGCGGCCGCCAAACGATTTGGTCAGGCCCTTGACGTCGATCGCGATGCCGTTGCCACCGTTCATCGCTTGTCCGCCACCGGGGTCTTGGGATTGAGATAGACGTCGATCGGCTGTCCGACCCGCAGCGCGTCGGGGCGCGACGGCCGCGCCTGGATCAGATAGACCAGCTTGTTGCGCTCATCGAGGCTGTAGATAACAGGCGGGGTGTATTCGGCCGAGGTCGCAATAAAGTAGATCTTTGCGGTGAGGTCGGCCGCGCAGTTGTCGCACGAGATGCGCACCGTGTCGCCGATCGCGAGCTTCGGCAACTCGGTCTCCGGCACGAAGAAGCGCAGCTTCATGTTACCGGGCGGCATGATCGAGAGCACCGGCCGCTGCGCCGCCACCATCTCGCCCTCGCGGAAATAGATCTGCTGGATGGTGCCGGCAACCGGCGCAAAGCCCTTACGCCGCGCCATCCGCGTCTCCGAGGTCGCCACCCGCGCCTCCGCGACGCGCAAGGCGGACACGGCGGAATCGAGATTGGCCTGCGTGCCCGAACCGGTCTTGTTCAACGAGGCCGCGCGGTCATAGGTCTGCTGCGCGTTGGCGAGCGTCGCCTTCTGCTGGTTGAGGTCGGCAAGCTGGAGATCGTCATCGACGGAATAGAGGTGATCGCCGACCTTGACCTCGTCGCCTTCGCGGACGTTCAGCTTGGTGACCCGCCCGGCTTCGTCGGGGCTGACGAAGATCATGTCGGCCTCGACCCAGCCCTGGAAACCGGGATCGCGCTTTTCCTGGCAGCCGGCGAGCGAGGCTGCGAGCGCCATCACCAATGCAATGCTGAAAATTGTTTGCGACGACCTCATGTCGTCCTCCGTTCGCCAAAAATCAAATCGAGATGAACGCGAAGCATGTCCTGTGCATCGAGCGGCGCGTGCCGCGCAAACAGGCTCTGCCAGATCACCGCGATCATCGCCGGCGCGACCAGGATCTGCGGATAGCGCGCGAGGTCCTTCTCGCGGATCTCGCCGCGGGCGATGCCGAGCTCGATCAGGGCGCGCATGGCGGCGATCCCGCGCGAGACGACCTCACGGTAGTAGAAATCGGCGACGGCCGGAAAGCGCGGCCCCTCCGCCACGATCAGCCGCACCAGATCGCCACGCCTGGTGCCGATGACCTCTTTCAGGAAATTGCTGGCAAACGCCTCGATGAGGTCGCGCACCGAGCCAGTCGGCGGCGGCAGCGCGGTCAGCCGAGCCACGACAGGAACGATCACGATGCGCACCAGCTCCTCGAACATTGATTCCTTGTCCTTGAAGTGCAGGTAGATCGTGCCCTTGGCGACGCCGGCGCGTTTGGCAATGTCGTCGAGTCGCGTTGCGGCGAAACCGCGGGCGATGAACTCCTCCATCGCGGCCTCCACGATCGCCGCGCGCCGCTCCTGCGCGCGCGCAGCGCGATTCGATGCAGGCACCTCTCCGCGGGCTGACGCAGGCTCTGCGCTCAGGGCCGACTTGTTGGCGAGCTTGGTCGACTTCTTCATCATCAGATATATATGACTGACCAGTCAGTCACAGTCAATACCGCGATAGAAGTAGAAGAATTAGCATTGACTAATGAATTAGCCTCTACTAATTGAATGTCATGATCGAAACTGCTCCAAACCCCGTCACCACCGTAATGCGTGCCCTCGCCGACCCGACGCGCCGAGCGGTGTTCGAGCGCGTGTTCGAGAGCAAGGAGATCAGCGTCGCCGAACTGACGCGCGGCAGCGGCGTGACCCAGGGCGCGATCTCGCAGCACCTGAAGTCCCTGAAGCAGGCCGGACTCGTCGCCGAGCGCGCCGAGGGCCGCAACGTCTATTACCGCGCCGCACCGCAAGGGCTCGAACCGCTGGTCACCTGGATGGACCATTACGGCGTGTTCTGGCGCGAGCGCTTCCAGAACCTGCGTGACCTCTTGAAGGAGATCGATCCGTGAGTGCTGCTTCCAAAGCTCAAGCCCAACACCAGACCAAAGACATCGTCATCGACGAGGTCTTCCCTCACGCCGTCGCGACGATCTGGAAGGCGCTGACCAGCGCACAGTTGATTGCGCGCTGGCTGATGCCGCCGACCGGTTTCGAGGCCGTCGAAGGCAACACCTTCACGTTCAAGACCAACCCGGCCGGCGCGTGGGATGGCACGATCCGTTGCCGCGTTCTGGAGGTCGTGCCGAACCAACGCTTCGCCTTTGCCTGGAAGGGTGGCGACGAGGGTAACACCGGTTACGGCTCGGCGCTCGACACCGTCGTCACCTGGTCCCTCACGCCGGTCGAAGCCGGGACGCGCGTGCGCGTGGTGCATTCGGGCTTCGTGACGCCGACGAACGACACCGCTTATCGCAACATGAGCGACGGCTGGGTCAAGGTGCTGCAGCGGCTCGATGCCATCTCCGGCGAAGACAAGTAAGGAAGCATCGCAATGGACAAGCCCTACACCGGCGGCTGCGCCTGCGGCGCGATCCGCTATTCGATTGTCGGCGAGCCCCTGTTCAGCAATCACTGCCAGTGCCGCGACTGCCAGCGCGAAAGCGGCAGTGCACATGGCTCATACGCGACGTTCGCGCGAGCCGGCGTCACGCTAACCGGCGAGGCGAAGCATTGGGACATGGTCGCCGACAGCGGCAATGTGAAGACGCGCGGTTTCTGCACGCAATGCGGCGTGCCTGTGTACATGACCTTCGCGGCACAGCCCGACGTCCTCACAATTCGCGCTGCGAGCCTCGACGAGCCTGCCCGCTACAAGCCGCAGGCGGTCACTTTCGCCGCGCGCGGCCATGACTGGGATCGCCTCGATCCCAGCCTGGTCAAGTTCGAGGGCATGCCGCCTGGATGAGACGCTAGCCGAAATCCAGCACCATGCGGCCGTCGATCTTGCCGGCCTTCATCCGCTCGAAGACGTCGTTGATTTGCGCCAGGGGCACCTTCGTCACTTCGGCCTTCACCTTGCCGTCCGCAGCGAATGCGACGGCTTCGTCGAGATCGCGCCGCGTGCCGACGATGGAGCCGCGCACCGTGATGCGCTTGAGGACGACGTCGAAGATCGGCGTCGGGAATTCGCCCGGCGGCAGGCCGACGAGGCTGACGGTGCCCTTCCGGCGCACCATCTTCAGCGCCTGGGCGAAAGCGGCGGTCGAGACCGCCGTCACCAGCACGCCGTGAGCCCCGCCGCCGGTTGCCGCAAGAACTTTGTCGACCGCGCCATCCGCGAGTGCGTTGACCGCGAGATCTGCGCCGGTTTCGCGCGCAAGCTCGAGCTTGTCCTCGGCGATGTCGACCGCGGCAACTTTCAGCCCCATCGCCTTGGCGTACTGGATCGCGACGTGACCAAGCCCGCCAACGCCTGAGATCACCACCCATTCGCCGGGCCTCGCCTCCGTCTCCTTCAATCCCTTGTAGGTGGTGACGCCCGCGCACAGGATCGGCGCGATGGCGGCAAAATCGACCGTCGCCGGCAGCTTTGCGGCAAAGGCAGCCGAGGCGATGACATATTCGGCAAAGCCGCCATTGACGCTGTAGCCGGTATTGTGCTGGTGCTCGCACAGGGTTTCCCAGCCGGTCTCGCAATATTCGCAAGACATGCAGGCGTCGTGCAGCCAGGCGACGCCGACGGCATCGCCGACCTTCAGATTCTTCACGCCGGGTCCGAGCGCGGCGACGATGCCCGCAGCCTCGTGGCCGGGAATGAACGGAGGAACCGGCTTCACCGGCCAGTCACCCGAGGCTGCATGCAGATCGGTGTGACAGACGCCGCAGGCCTTCACCTTGACCAGAATCTCGCCGGGACCGGGCTGCGGCACCGGCACGTCCTCGATCACCAGCGGCTTGCCGAATTGCTTGACGATTGCGGCTTTCATGGTCGGCATCTGCTGCTCCTCTGCGCTTTGCGAAGCAGAATAGCGATGCCGTCCGGTGCTCCTTTGACGGGGGTCAAACAGCACAAAGTTTGCGCAAGCCGTCCCTCATCATGGCACCACCAAGACGCCGCGGGGAATGTCGACGTGTCAGCTATGGAACTTGAGGCCGTCGAGGATCTTGTCGATCACCTTGCGCTCGGCGCGCATGGCGATGCCGACGAGATTGAGATCGTTGCGCGCGACCACCCTCACCGCCTCACGGTTAGCGGCATCGTGCGTGGTGCTGAACATGTCCTCGGTATAGACCGCCGGCTTGACGTTGCGCGTGAGCGCACGGTCCAGCGCGCGCGACAACGCCGGACCATCGGCGCCATAGATCAGGATCGGCTGACCGATCAGCGCATGATATTTCGTGCCCGAGGCGTCCTCATAGGCTTCGCCGATGCATTCGGGAAAGGCCGCAGCGATGCCGCTGGTGAGGAAGGACGCAACGTTGAGCTTCTGCCAGGCCTGAAGATCGGTGCGGATCACGACCGCGATCTTGGTGTCGAATTGCATGTGGTTCCTTCGATTGTCATTCCGGGCTCGATGCTACGCATCGCCCCGGAATGACAGCAAGAGGAATCAGCGCTCGACGAAATCAACCCTTGGCATCGCAGGCCCAGGCGCGGATCACGCATTCCTTGCCGCCGTATTTGTAGCATTCGCGCGTGGCGGCGTTGAGCGAGGCCGAAATCTTCGGCTTGACGGCGTAGCCATAAGCGCCGCAAGGGTTGGTCATATCGACCGACATCGCGGCGCAGGCGCGCTTCATCGTCACCGTCGTGCAATCGCCCTTGCACTGCTTCTGCGCCGCGGCACGCGCCTCGTGCTCGTGGCCGTAATCAAAGGCCTGGCCATAAGCGCCGCATTTGCCGACTGCAATCGCGCCGGCGGCATGGGCTTCGGTGACATAGCGGGCGCCCGTGACGGCAACTGACAAGACAAAGCAAAACATCGCGCAACGGCGCGCGACGACGTTCGAAGCCATGGAAAATCCCCTCCCCCCAAGGCAGGTGGAGGCAACTCTAAGCGCCGGTCGTTTCCAGATGGTGAACGGGTGGTTGAAATCGAAGAGTTGAGAGGTCCCGTAGGGCGGATTAGCGAAGCGTAATCCGCCTCAATTGTTTGCGCGGGGAAACACAGTGGCGGATTACGCCTTCGGCTAATCCGCCCTACGGCACCTTCATCCCCGTCTTGCCGCTTCAAGCGCCTGCGGCGTGTCGATGTCGAGGAAGGCGCTCTCGCCGTCCACCGGCACCTCGGCAACCGCCTCCGTGTGCTTGGCGATCAGGTGGCGCGCGCCGACGTCGCCATCGAGCGTCATCAGCTCCTTGAAGAAGCGGCGCGACCACAGCACGGGATTGCCGCGGCGGCCCTCGCTGACGGGCACGACGATGAGATTGCCACGGTCGGGCGCAAAGCCGTCGATGAGACGGTCGATCAGGCCGGCATCGATCAGCGGCATGTCGCCGAGACACACCACGGCGCCATCACAGCTTTCCGGCACGGCCGCGATGCCGGCCTTGACCGAGCTGGCGATGCCGCCTGCGAAGTCCGGATTACGCACGAATTTCACCTTCAGGCCTTGCAGTGCCTGCTCGACCAGTTCGGCCTGATGCCCGGTGACGACGATCACCTCGGAGGCCTTGGACGCCAGCGCCTGCTCGGTCGCGAGCCGCACCAGCTTCTTGCCGTCGAGCTCGGCGAGCAGCTTGTTCGGCCCGCCCATCCGGGTCGAACGGCCCGCAGCGAGCACGATGGCGGCGACCTGGCTATTGCCCTCGGTCTCGGGCTGTGCGCGTGGCTGCGGCCGCGTCACGATCTCCATCAGCAGGCCGCCGACGCCCATGCCCATGAGTTCGGACCGCGTCACCTTGATGCCGGCGAGAAGCCGCATCAAGACCCAATCAAAACCGTTCTCGACCGGCGAGCGCGCACAGCCCGGTGCGCCCAGCACCGGAACGTCGCCGGCCCGCGCGATCAGCAAGAGATTGCCGGGATCGACCGGCATGCCGAAATGCTCGATCTCGCCGCCGATCCTGGTGACCGCCGCCGGAATCACGTCGCGGCGATCGGCGATCGCGGAGGCCCCGAACACGATGACGAGCTCGGCACCGAGGCCGAGCAACTCCTTGATCGCGGCTGACAGGGCAGCTTCGTCGTGCTGGACCCGCCGCTCGGCGATGATGCTGGCTTCCGCGGGCGCGAGCCGCTCGGCCGTGACGCGCAGCGTCTTGTCGATCACCTTGGATGACAAGCCCGGCAGCAGCGTCGAGACCACGCCGACGCGCTGAATCACGTAAGGCGCGATCTTCAGCACGTCCTTGCCTGCGGCCTTCACCGCGGCATCGCGCAAACTTCCTTCGACGCCGAACGGGATGATCTTGACCGTGCCGACCATCTCGCCCTCGACCACCGGCTTGTAGGCGGTGAGCGTCGCAAAGGTGATGGCCTCGTCGATGTTGTTGATGCGGTCGACCGCGGCGCGGTCGATCACCAGAACGCCCGGACGTGCGGCGAACAGATTGGCGCGGCCGGTGAAGGCGCGTTCGACATGAATGCCCTCGCCGCCGACGGCCAGCGCGATGCCGGCGGCCGCAACGTCCTCGGAGACGTCGCCCGCCTCCATGCGCACCACGACGATGTCCTTGATGCCGGCCCGCGTGAGCTGCTCGACCTCGGCAGGCCCGATCGTCGTGCCCTTCTTCAGCACCAGCGGTCCCTGGCGCAGGGTGTGGACGGTCACCCCGCCGATGGCATCCTCAGGGCTCGCCGGGCCGAACTTCATGCCGCTTCTTCTTTTTCCTTGGGAGGCAGGCGGAGCACCGCCGTGATCTCCGCCATGATCGACACCGCGATCTCGGACGGGGAGACCGCTCCGATCGCAAGGCCAATGGGCGCGTGGATGCGCGCGATGTCGCTTTCCTTGGCGCCCTGCGCCCGCAGCCGGTCGCCGCGCTTGGCGTGCGTCTTCCGCGAACCGAGCGCGCCGATATAGAAGCAGCCGCGCTCGAAGGCGTGCAGCAGCGCCGGGTCGTCGATCTTGGGATCGTGCGTCACCGCGACGAAGGCGGTGTAGGCATCGACGTTGAGCGGCGGCAGCGCCGTGTCCGGCCATTCGGCCACCAGCGGAACGTCGGGAAAGCGCTCGGGGCTGGCGAACGCCGTGCGCGGATCCACGACGGTCACGTCATAGCCGAGCGAGCGCGCCAGCGGCGCCAAGGCCTGGCTGATATGGACCGCGCCGACGATGACGAGTTTTGCTGTCGGCGCGTAGACGTTGAAGAACAGCTTCTTGCCGCCGGCCTCGACATTGGCGCTCTTGCCCATGCGGAGTTGCTTGTCGAGTTCGGCGCGCAACGGATCTTTTGCAAAATCCTTCGCCTTCACCAGGCGCTGCTCGCCGCTCTCGGTGTCGGTCACCAAGATCACCGGCCGGCGCGCGGCCCGCTCGGCGTTGAGTTCGTGCAGGACCTCGAGCTTCACGGCTAACCGACCTTCTCGACGAAGACGCGAATGGTACCGCCGCACGACAGCCCGACGTTCCAGGCGGTCTCATCCGCGACGCCGAACTCCAGCATCCTCGGCTTGCCGCTCTGGATCACGTCCATGGCCTCGGTGACCACGGCGCCCTCGACGCAGCCGCCGGAGACCGAGCCCAGGAATGTACCCTCGTCGTTGATGACGAGGCTGGAGCCCGCCGGGCGCGGCGCCGAGCCCCAGGTCTCCACCACGGTGGCGAGCGCGACGCCACGGCCCGCCTTTTGCCAGTCCTCCGCCGCCTTCAGAATATCCTCGTCGCGATCGAGCATGGGGTGCCTCTCAAGCTGCGGAGCGGATCAGGCTGCGGTGATGCGGCGGCAGCGGCCGGGAGAGCGTCGTGATCAGCTCCTGGATCGAACTCAAATTATGTACCGGGCGGAATTCGTCAACGTGCGGGAGCATCATTTTGATGCCCTGGGCCTTGGCCTCGAAGCCGCCGAACCGCAGCAGCGGGTTGAGCCAGATCAGGCGCCGGCACGAGCGGTGCAGCCGGTCCATCTCGAAGGCGAGCCTGGAATCCGCCTCCCGCTCCAGCCCGTCGGAGATCAGGAGCACGATGGCGCCCTGGCTCAACACGCGCCGCGCCCACAATTTGTTGAAGTTGTGCAGCGAGGCCGAGATCCGCGTGCCGCCGGCCCAGTCCTCGACCGAGGCCGAGCAGCTCGCCAGCGCCTCGTCGGGATCGCGCTGGCGCAGCGCGCGGGTGACGTTGGTCAGCCGGGTACCGAACAGGAACACCGAGACGCGCTTGCGCGCATCGCCGATGGCATGGAGGAAATGCAGGAACAGGCGGGTGTACTCGTTCATCGAGCCCGAGATATCGAGCAGCGCCACGATCGGCGCCGGCTTCTCGATCCGCCCAAGGCGATGGATATCGATGATGTCGCCGCCGGTGCGCAAGGAGGCGCGCAGCGTGCGGCGGAGGTCAAGGCGAAGCCCGCGCGCATCAGGCCGCTGCCGGCGGGTCAGAAGCTCGGCCTGCGGCAGATGCATCCGCTCGACGGCACGCAGCGCCTCGGCGATTTCCGCCGCACTCATCTGCGCAAAATCCTTCTTCTGAAGGATCTCCCTGTCGGACACCGACAGGCGCAGATCCTGCTCCTGGTGCTGCGGCGTCTCGGTCATGCGCGGCTGCGACATCGCCTCCTGCACGCGGCGGGAGCCCGCCTGCGGCTTCTTCTTGGCCTCGTCCGGCAGCGGCACCGAATCCAGCATGTGCTTCCACTCTTCCGAGGCGCGGAAGAACAGGTTGAAGGCCTGCTTGAAGATCAGCGCGTGCTCATGGCGCTTGACGAAGATCGCCTCCAGCGTGGTGAAGACGTCGGCGCGGTTGCCGATGTCGATCACCTGGAGCGCGCTCATGGCGTCGATGACAGCGCCCGGCCCGACCGGCATGCCCGCAGAGCGCAGCGCGCGGGCGAAGCCGACGATGTTGTCGGCGAATTGCTCGGTCTGCTCGGGCGCCAGGTGGTTGATGGCCATGGTCTATCCTCGCTCCGTCATTCCGGGGCGTCGCGCAGCGACGAACCCGGAATCCAGAGATTGCAGCGCGAGATTCTCAGGTGCGCAATTGCGCACCGGAGTTCGCGCTGACGCGCGCCCCGGAGTGACGAACTCAAATGACGCGCGTCAATTCTCGCTCGTCGCTTCCTTCAGCACCTTCTGCAGGGTGTCGCCCTGCATCCGGGTAATGTCGTCCTGGTACTTGAGCAGCGCGCCCAGCGTGTCGCCGACCACTTGCGGGGTCAGCGAGCGGGCATCTAACTCCGACAGCGCGGTGGCCCAGTCGATGGTCTCGGCGACGCCCGGCGACTTGTAGAAGTCCTGGTTGCGCAAAGCCTGGACGAAGCGCACGACCTGCTGCGACAGCTTTGCGGAGATGCCGGGCACACGCGACTTGACGATCGCGAGCTCGCGCTCGGCGGCGGGATAGTCGACCCAGTGATAGAGACAGCGCCGCTTCAGCGCGTCGTGGATCTCGCGGGTGCGGTTGGAGGTGATGATGACGATCGGCGCGGCGGGCGCCTTGACGGTGCCGAATTCGGGGATCGTCACCTGGAAGTCGCTGAGGATTTCGAGCAGGTACGCCTCGAACGCCTCGTCGGCCCGGTCGAGCTCGTCGATCAGCAGCACCGGTGGTCCCGCAACGTCGGGCTCCAGCGCCTGGAGCAGCGGCCGCTTGATCATGTAGCGGTCGGCGAAGATGTCGCTCGAGAGCTGGTCGCGATCGGTGTCGCCGGCGGCTTCCGCCATCCGGATCGCGATCATCTGGGCGGCGCTATTCCACTCGTAGACCGCGGAGGAGACGTCGAGGCCTTCGTAGCACTGCAGGCGGATCAGCTTCCGGCCGAGCGCTGCGGACAAGACCTTGGCGATCTCGGTCTTGCCGACGCCGGCCTCGCCTTCCAGGAACAGCGGCCGGCCCATCCGCAGCGAGAGATACGTCACCGTCGCCAGCGACCGCTCCGCGAGATAGCCGCGCGACGTCAGGAGTTCGAGCATCGCATCGACCGATGCCGGCAAGGCCCCGGAAGTATTGGCCGCTGAAGTCATGAAAAAGCCAGTCTCGCTACGCCCTCACCGGGACAAGTTTGGCCGAGGCGTGAGGTTCACTCACTCCTTGGCATTGGCGGCATCGAGGGCACGCCGCGTCAGCACGCCGATGAGGTGCGCACGGTATTCGGCGCTGCCGTGGATATCGCTGTTGAGGCCCTCGGCCGGCACCTCGATGCCGTCAAGCGCCTTCGCGGCGAAGCGCTTCTTGAGGGCTTCCTCGAACGCAGTGACGCGGAACACGCCTTCGGAGCCAGCGCCGGTGACGGCAACCCGCACGTCGGACGGACGCCGTGCCACGAACACGCCGACCAGCGCATAGCGCGAGGCCTGGTTGCGGAACTTGATATAGGCCGCCTTCTTCGGCAGCGGGAACATCACCTTGGTGATGATCTCGTCGGCTTCCAGCGCGGTCGAGAACAGGCCCTGGAAATACTCTTCGGCCTTGAGGCGCCGCTTGTTGGTAACGATGGTCGCGCCCAGCGCGAGCACGGCGGCCGGATAGTCCGCGGTCGGGTCGTTGTTGGCGAGCGAGCCGCCGATCGTGCCCTTGTGACGTACGGCGGGATCACCGATTCCGCCGGCAAGATTCGCGAGCGCCGGGATCGCCTCGCCGACGACCGCGGAGGTCGCGACCTCGGCGTGCTTGGCGGTGGCGCCGATCACCAGCGAACGGCCCTTCATCTCGATCGTATTGAGCCCCTCGATATGGGAGAGGTCGACAAGGTGCGGGGGACTGGCGAGGCGCTGCTTCATGACGGGAATCAGCGTGTGGCCGCCGGCGATCACCTTGGCGTCTTCGTTCTTCACCAGGAGGTTGGCGGCCTGCCGAACGGTCCCGGGGCGATGATATTTGAATTCGTACATCTGAATGTCCTGATCGCGGGATGCGCGTTACGCGAGGTCGGATTTCGCCATCGCCTTGGCGCCGGCGGAGATCGAGGCGACGATGTTCTGGTAGCCGGTGCAGCGGCAGAGATTGCCTTCTAATTCTTCCCGGATCGTATGGTCGTCGAGCTCGTTGCCCTTGCGGTGCACGATGTCGATCGCGGTCATGATCATGCCCGGCGTGCAGAAGCCGCATTGCAGGCCATGGTGCTCGCGGAAGGCCTCCTGCATCGGATGCAGCGGCGCGCCGTCTGCGGCCAGCCCCTCGATCGTCTTGACCTCGTGGCCGTCGGCCATCACCGCAAGCGTGGTGCAGGATTTCACGGCCTTGCCGTCGACATGCACGACGCAGGCGCCGCACTGCGAGGTGTCGCAGCCGACATGGGTGCCGGTCAGGCGCAGATTCTCGCGCAGAAACTGCACCAGGAGGGTGCGGGGATCGACGTTGGCGGTGACTGGATTGCCGTTCACGATGAGGGAGATTTTTGCCATAAGCACTCTCTATCAGCGCCCCGACGGGTCCCGTCGAAGCGGTTCTTATAATTATTCCAACCCATCATATGGGCCATTATGCCCCGGGGCAACATCGCCCGGGACGCAAGGTGCCATGCCGAAGGCGATGACCTTCAGCCCTGTACCGCCTTGGCGAAGTTCGCGAAAAATTCGTCGGCGAGTTTCTTGGCGGCGCCGTTGATGAGGCGCTGGCCGAGCTGCGCCAACTTGCCGCCGATCTGCGCCTCGACATCGTAGGACAGCAGCGTGCCGCCGTCCTTCTCCGCCAGCTTGACCACCGCGCCACCCTTGGCGAAGCCGGCGACCCCGCCCTCGCCCTCGCCCGAGATCTTGTAGCCGTTCGGCGGGTCGAGATCGGAGAGTGTGACCTTGCCCTTGAAGCGTGCCGACACCGGGCCGACCTTCATTTTCGCAGTAGCGCGAAAGCCGCCGTCCTCGGTCCTCTCGAGCTCCTCGCAGCCGGGGATGCAGGCCTTCAGCACCTCGGGGTCGTTGAGCTTGGCCCACACGGCCTCACGGGACGCCGCAAGCTGGACTTCGCCGTTCATCGTCATGGCCATGAGGGTGCCTCCCGGATCGCGTAACTATTGTGCTGATCAAGTAACGCAGGGACGCGGCAAAGGAAAGGGCGGCGCCCGGTCACGTGCAATGCATATTCGCAACTGCAAAAAGACGTGTGCGGCCGCTTGGGGATTGGCACAGCCGGGCCATGATGATTAGGTCGCGCGCAACATGAGCACATCCCTCTCCCCCCTGCTCGCACCGATGCTGTCGAGCGCCGCCATGCGCGCGGTCTGCGATGACCGGTCGACCCTGCAGAACATGCTCGATTTCGAGGCAGCCCTGGCACGCGCGGAGGCCGCCACGGATGTGATTCCGGCCTCTGCGGTGGTCTCGATCGAGGCCGCATGCAAGGCCGATTCCTTTGACATGGCGGCGCTGGCGGAGGCCGCGACGCGATCGGGCAATCTGGCGATTCCCCTGGTCAAGATGCTGACCGCCAATGTCGGCAAGGCCGACACGGAGGCCGCGCGCTACGTGCATTGGGGCGCAACCAGCCAGGATGTTATCGACACCGCGACCATGCTCACGCTTCGCGCCGGCCTCGATGCGCTGGACGCCGACCTCAGCCGCGCCATCAGGGGATTCGCCGCGCTGGCGCGCAGCCATCGCAACACCGCGATGGTGGCACGGACCTGGCTGCAGCACGCGCTGCCGATGCCGTTCGGGCTCAAGGCCGCCGAATATGCCGCAAGCCTCGCCCGCGCCCGGTGCCGCCTGCGGCGGTTGTCCCGGGAGGGCCTCGCGCTGCAATTCGGCGGCGCCGCCGGCACGCTCGCGGCCCTCGGGGACAAGGGGCTTGCCGTGGCAGAGCGTCTCGCGCAGGAGTTGAACCTGCCGCTACCGGAAGCGCCCTGGCACACCCATCGCGACCGCATCGCGGAGGCCGCTTCGGCTTTCGCTATTCTGGCAGGAACCTGCGGCAAGATCGCGCGCGACGTTTCGCTGATGATGCAGACCGATGTCGGCGAAGCCTTCGAGCCCGCCGGCGAAGGCCGCGGAGGCTCCTCGACCATGCCGCACAAGCGCAACCCGGTCTCCGCCGCAAGCGCGCTGGGCGCAGCCACAATGGCTCCGCAGCTTGCAGCGACGATATTTGCCGCGCAGGTGCAGGACCACGAACGCAGCGCGGGTCCCTGGCACGCGGAATGGCCGACGCTGCCGCAATTGATGCTGGTCACATCGGGCGCGCTGGCCGCCATCGTCGACATCGCCGAGGGCCTCGACGTCGACGCAGCGCGCATGCGCAGCAATCTCGATGCAACCCACGGGCTGATCATGGCGGAAGCGGTCACCTTTGCGCTGGCCGACAAGATCGGCAAGAGCGACGCGCATCATCTCATCGAGGCCGCCAGCAAGCGCGCGGTTGCCGAGAAGAAACATCTGCGCGAGGTGCTGACCGCCGATTCGCAGGTTACTGCGCACCTTTCGCCGGAAAAAATTGCGGCATTGTTCGAACCGATGGCCTATCAAGGGGCTTCCCAAGCCTTGATCGACCGGCTGCTCGACAGCCTCGACCGCGAATAAGAACCGCAAAGTACGACGGAGACGCCGCATGCCCATGATCGATGCCGACGGTTGCCTGCTCAACGTCTCCGTCGAGGGCCGCGATGGCGGGCCGACGCTGATGCTGTCCAACTCGCTCGGCTGCACGCTGCAGATGTGGGAGCCCCAGATGAAGGCGCTGACGCAGGTATTTCGCGTCATCCGCTACGACCGCCGCGGCCACGGCAAGTCGAACGTTCCGCCCGGCCCCTACACGATGGAGCGCTTCGGCCGCGACGTGCTCGCGATCCTCGACGACCTCAACATCGAGAAGGTGCATTGGTGTGGCTTGTCGATGGGCGGCATGGTCGGACAATGGCTGGGCGCCAACGCGCCGGAGCGCTTCGGCAAGCTCATCCTCGCCAATACCTCCTGCTACTATGCCGAGCCGACCAAATGGCTGGAGCGCATCGACGCCGTGAAGAAGGGCGGCATCGCCGCGGTCGCCGATGCCGTGATCGCGGGATGGCTGACGCAGGACTTCCGCGAGCGCGAGCCTGACATCACCGCGAAGATGAAATCGATGCTGCTCGCCTCGCCCGTCGAAGGCTACCTCGCCTGCTGCGAGGCGCTGTCGACGCTCGACCAGCGCGCGCTGCTGCCGAAAATCAAGAGCCCGACTCTGGTGATCGCCGGCCGCCACGACATGGCGACGCCGATCTCGGCGGGTGAGCTGATCCGCTCGAATATTCCGGGCGCAAGCATGACCATCATCGACGCCGCCCACATTTCCAACGTCGAGCAGCCGCACGCGTTCACGGATGCGGTGGTGGGATTTTTGACGCAGCGCTAGTTGTTATCCGGAGAAACACCATGGACGACCAGAAGCGCCGCGATGCCGGCATGAACGTGAGACGGAAGGTGCTGGGCAATGCCTGGGTCGACAAGTCGATCGCGAACCGCAATGCGTTCAACACCGACTTCCAGGACATGATCACCCGCTACGCCTGGGGCGAAATCTGGACGCGGCCGCATTTCGACGAGCGCACGCGCCGGGTGCTGGTGATCGGCACCATGGTCGCACTCGGGCAATGGGACGAGTTTCGCCTGCACGTTCGTGCGGCGCTCGCCGAAGGCGGCTTCACCCCCGACGACATCAAGGAAATCCTGCTGCAGCAGGCGATCTATTGCGGCGTGCCGGCGGCGAACCACGCCGTCAAGGAAGCCTCAGCGATTGTGCAGGAGCTCGGCCTGCTCGAGTCCTAGCGAGGCAGGGATCTCGGCAGGGGTCTCGACGATCTGCGGAGCAGCATCGGGCCGCTCGATCAGGATCACGATGGCAGCACCGAGCAGCAGGAGCAGCTCGGTGGCATGCAGCCGGAGCGCGGCCATCTCGCCGACCTTCGAAGCCATCACCATGCTGGCAAACGAGATCAGGCTGCCGATCGCCAGCGCGATCCCGAGCGCCTCATCGCTGCCGCCGGACTTGCGGATTCGGGGCACGCAGAGCAGAGCGAGATAGATCGCAAAGAACGCCACCACTGTGAGCCGGCCCAGCGCAAGCAGCCAGGCCGCGCGCACCGTGCTCATCCCTGCCATCTGGAGATGGTCGCTGAGGAACAGCGCGACGGCAACGCTCGGCCGCTCGTAGAGGCCGTGCACCGGCGCGACGATGATGTTGAAGGCGACGATGGTCCAGGCCGGAATGAAATAGGCCGCCAGCAGCGCGCCGTTGACCGAGCCGATCCGCCAATTCCTGAACATGCCGCTTCCCGCTTCGTCGACCACGCGCCTTCCGCCGGGAAGGCTTTGCCGGGAGCTAACTCGCATCGGACTGCGGCGGCAATTTAAACCCTTTGTTTACCTTAACTGCCCTGCCCCGTCATTCCGGGGCGATGCGCAGCATCGAGCTATCTCGAGATTCCGGGTCTGGTGCCAACGCACCATCCAATTGCCCCCAAAAAAAGACCCCGCCTTGCGGCGGGGCCCTCCTCACTACCCTTCGTTCTCGGGCTCCCAAATTACTTGTCCTGCTGGCCGCCCTGCTGCTGGCCGGGGCGATCGCCCTGGCGCATCGGATCGTTCTGCTGCTGCTGTCCGGGTTTCTGTCCGCCGCCCTGCTGCTGGCCCGGCTGTTGACCTGGGCGTTGCTGGCCGGGGTTCTGACTCTGCTGACCCGGATTCTGGTTCTGCTGCTTCGTCATTCGGGGAACTCCCTTGTTGGACGTCAGAGGCGAGATAACGGCCGGCATCCGCTTTGGTTGCCCGCGGAACCGGGTTCCTCGCAGTTGCGGAACCGCTGGCCAAATGAGCTCTGTACAAGACCTTTTGCCGGAGCGTGAGCTGTTGCAGCCGCCAGTTCCCTCCTGTTACAAATCCGGAAGAATGCTAGGGGCTGCCGGGGCCCAAGAAACGGCCCAAGAAACCCACTTTCCTAAGAGCTCCCTTTGAGCCCGCGTCAGGTTTGGTACGGCAGCCCATGGATTACTTCGCCCAGCAGCTCATCAACGGTCTCGTTCTGGGCTCGATCTACGGCCTGATCGCCATCGGCTACACGATGGTCTACGGCATCGTCGGCATGATCAACTTCGCCCATGGCGACGTCTTCATGATCGGCGGCTTCATCGCCCTGATCACCTTCCTGATCCTGATCTCGTTCGGACTGACCGCGATCCCGCTGATCCTGCTGGTCGTGCTGCTGGTCTCGATGGCGATCACCGCGCTCTATGGCTGGACCATCGAGCGCATCGCCTACCGGCCGCTTCGCCATTCCTTCCGCCTCGCCCCGATGCTATCGGCGATCGGCATGTCCTTCGTGCTGACCAATTTTTCGCAAGTGGCGCAAGGCGCGCGCGTCAAGCCGATCCCGCCCTTCATCACCGGCGGCTACACCCTGCATGAGAGCACGGACGGCTTCGTGATCCAGCTCTCCAACATCCAGATCATGGTGGTGATCACCACCATCGTGCTGCTGGCCCTCTTCACCTGGCTGGTGTCGCGCACCCGGCTCGGACGCGACATGCGCGCCTGCGAGCAGGACCAGACCATGGCGGCGCTGCTCGGCGTCGACGTCGACCGCACCATCTCCATGACCTTCGTGATCGGTGCCGCGCTCGCCGCGGTCGCGGGCCTGATGTACCTGCTCTATTACGGCCTCGTCGATTTCTTCATGGGCTTCGTTGCCGGCATCAAGGCGTTCACCGCTGCGGTGCTCGGCGGCATCGGCTCGCTGCCCGGCGCCATGCTCGGCGGCCTCGCGATCGGCCTGATCGAGACGTTCTGGTCAGCCTATTTCTCGGTCGAGTACAAGGACGTCGCCGCGTTCTCGATCCTGATCGTCGTGCTGATCTTCATGCCGACCGGCCTGCTCGGCCGTCCCGAAGTCGAAAAAGTCTGACGGTCGCGCGTGACAGCTCCCTCGACCAACACGGCCAAACCTGCAACGGGCATCGTCGCTCTCCTGAAGACGGCCTTCATCAACGCGCTGATCGCGCTGGTGCTGTTCTCGCTGATGATCGGCATCCGCACCGAGGCGGGCGCCTCCGGCCAGCTCACCTATTGGACCCGCTTCGGCGACCTCGCCTCCATCGTCGCCGCCGTGTTCGGCGGTTCGATCGTGATCGAGCTGCTTCGGCAATGGATCGGCCCGACCGGCGCCGAGAAGCTGGTGCCGCCGGCGGTGCAGAGCGGCATATCGTTCATTGGCCGCTACCTCGCGCCGGCGCTCCTGATCTTCACGCTGCTGGTGCCGGTGATCTTCTATAACCAGCGCTACATCCTCGACCTCGCGATCCTGGTGCTCACCTATGTCATGCTGGGCTGGGGATTGAACGTCGTGGTCGGGCTCGCCGGCCTGCTCGATCTCGGCTACGTCGCCTTCTATGCGGTCGGCGCCTATTCCTACGGACTGCTCGCCACCAATTTCGGCTGGTCGTTCTGGATCTGCCTGCCGCTCGCCGGCATCCTCGCCGCCTTCTGGGGCGTCCTGCTCGGCTTCCCCGTGCTGCGCCTGCGCGGCGACTATCTCGCCATCGTGACGCTCGCCTTCGGCGAGATCATCCGCCTCGTCATCATCAACTGGCAGGATCTCACCGGTGGCCCCAACGGCGTCTCCGGCATTCCCCGCCCCACCTTCTTCGGCATCCCGCTCGACAACAGCGATGACGGGCTCGCCGCCAGGCTCGGCATCGAATATTCGCCGACGCACCGCATCGTCTTCCTGTTCTATCTGATCCTGGCGCTGGCGCTGCTCACCAACTGGGCGACGATCCGCCTGCGCCGCCTGCCGATCGGACGGGCCTGGGAAGCCTTGCGCGAGGACGAGGTCGCCTGCCGTGCGCTCGGCATCAACACCACGACCACCAAGCTCACGGCGTTCGCGACGGGTGCGATGTTCGGCGGCTTTGCCGGCGCGTTCTTCGCCACCCGGCAGGGCTTCATCAGCCCGGAATCCTTCACCTTCCAGGAATCGGCGCTGGTGCTCGCCATCGTCGTCCTCGGCGGCATGGGCTCGCAGCTCGGCGTCGCGCTCTCCGCGCTCGCCATGATCGGCGGCTTCGAACTGTTCCGGGGCCTGGAGGGCTATCGCATGCTGGTGTTCGGCATGGCCATGGTGCTGATCATGATCTGGCGGCCACGCGGCCTGATCGGCCATCGCGCACCCACCGTGTATCTGACCAAGGCGAAAGCGATCTCCTCCGACCTCGTCAAGGAAGGCCACGGATGAGCGGCGACAAGATTCTCAGCGTCGACCGGCTCGCCATGCGTTTCGGCGGCATCGTCGCCGTGCAGGACCTTTCTTTCGCCGCCGAGCGGAAGAAGATCACCGCGCTGATCGGGCCGAACGGCGCCGGCAAGACCACCGTCTTCAACTGCATCACCGGATTCTACAAGCCGAGCGGCGGCGCCATTCGCCTCACCCATGACGGCGGCAGGACGATCGCGCTGGAGCGGCTGAACGATTTCCGCATCGCCAAGCAAGCCAAGGTGGCCCGCACCTTCCAGAACATCCGGCTGTTTCCCGGCATGACCGCGCTGGAAAACCTGATGGTGGCGCAGCACAACGCACTGATGCGCGCCTCCGGCTTCACCTTCCTCGGCCTGATCGGCGCCCCCGGCTATCGCGACGCCGAAAAGCGCGCGATTGATCTCGCCACGGACTGGCTCAAGCGAGTCAACCTGCTCGACCGCGCCGACGATGCCGCCGGCAATTTCGCCTATGGCGACCAGCGCCGGCTCGAGATCGCGCGCGCCATGTGCACCGAACCCGCGCTTCTGTGCCTGGACGAGCCCGCTGCCGGCCTCAATGCGCGCGAGAGCGCAGCCTTGAGCGAGCTCCTGCTGTCGATCCGCGACGAGCTCGGCACCTCGATCCTCCTGATCGAACATGACATGTCGGTGGTGATGGAGATCTCCGACCACATCGTGGTGATGGACCATGGCGTCAAGATCGCCGAAGGCACGCCGCGCGAGGTCCGCGACGATCCCAAGGTGATCGCCGCCTATCTCGGCGCCGACGAGGAAGAGGCGGCAGCCGTGATGGAGGGCGGGTCATGACCGCGGCACCCTCTCCCCTGCTCGCGATCCGGGGCTTGCGCGCCGCCTACGGCAAGATCGAGGCGCTGAAGGGCGTCGACGTCGAGATCAATGCCGGCGAGATCGTGGCGCTGATCGGCGCCAACGGCGCCGGCAAGTCGACGCTGATGATGACGATCTTCGGCAAGCCGCGCGCCCGCGCCGGCCAGATCCTGTACGAAGGCCGCGACATCACCGACGTCCCCACCCACGAGATCGCGCATTTGCGCATTGCGCAATCGCCGGAGGGCCGCCGCGTCTTCCCGCGCATGAGCGTGGCGGAAAACCTCCAGATGGGGGCGGATGCCACCGAATGCACCGAGGGCGAACGCGAGGCGACGCTGCAACGCGTCTTCACGCTGTTTCCGCGCCTGAAGGAACGCTACGCCCAGCGTGGCGGAACGCTGTCCGGCGGCGAGCAGCAGATGCTGGCGATCGGCCGCGCCTTGATGAGCCGTCCCCGCCTGCTCCTGCTCGACGAGCCCTCGCTTGGCCTTGCGCCGCTGATCGCGCGCCAGATCTTCGATGCGATCCGCACCCTGAACCGGCAGGACGGCCTGACCGTCCTGATCGTCGAGCAGAACGCCAACCACGCCCTCAAGCTCGCCCATCGCGGCTATGTCATGGTCAATGGCCTGATCACGCTGGCCGGTACCGGCGCCGAATTGTTGCAGCGCCCCGAGATTCGCGCGGCCTACCTGGAAGGCGGCCGGCACGGCTGACCGGCCGGCAAGCCCGACCCGCGTGCGGCCCCGTGTGGCGAGATATCTCTGCCGATGCCAGTATTTTGCCGGTGACTTCTCGGTAAATTCATTCGAGAATGGCGCCGGTTTGAACCGGGCACGCCCGGCAACTTCCACAGGCGACCACCCGCGAGGTATCTCATGAAGTCACTGAAGCTCATCGGTCTGGCATTCGGCGCGTCGATCGCGCTTTCGAGCGCGGCGTTCGCGCAGGATGTCACCGTCGCAGTCGCAGGCCCGATGACCGGCGGCGAGTCCGCCTTCGGCCGCCAGATGAAGAACGGCGCCGAAATGGCCGTGGCCGATATCAATGCCGCAGGCGGCGTCAACGGCAAGAAGCTCGCGCTTTCCGTCGAGGACGATGCCTGCGACCCGAAGCAGGCGCGCTCGATCGCCGAAAAGATCGCCGGCGCGAAAATCCCGTTCGTGGCCGGGCACTATTGCTCGTCGTCGTCGATCCCGGCTTCCGAAGCCTATGCCGACGGCAACGTGCTGCAGATCACGCCGGCCTCGACCAATCCGCTGTTCACCGAGCGCAAGCTTTGGAACGTGGCGCGCGTCTGCGGCCGTGACGATCAGCAGGGCCTGATCGCGGCGCAGTACATCGCCAAGAACTACAAGGGCAAGAACATCGCGATCCTCAACGACAAGACCACCTACGGCAAGGGTCTTGCCGACGAGACCAAGAAGGCGCTCAACAAGGCCGGCGTCACCGAGAAGATGTACGAGTCCTACAACAAGGGCGACAAGGACTTCAACGCGATCGTCTCGCGCTTGAAGCGCGACAACATCGACCTCGTCTATGTCGGCGGTTACCATCAGGAGAGTGGCCTGATCCTGCGTCAGATGCGCGACCAGGGCCTCAAGACCGTGCTGATGGCCGGCGACGCGCTCGCCGACAAGGAGTACGCCTCCATCACCGGCCCGGCCGGCGAAGGCACGCTGTTCACCTTCGGCCCCGATCCGCGCAACAAGCCGACCGCGAAGAAGATCGTCGAGGCTTTCAAGGCCAAGAATATCGACCCGGAGGGCTACACCCTCTACACCTACGCGGCGATGCAGGTGTGGTCGCAGGCGGCCAAGAAGGCCGGCACCACCGACGCGAAGAAGGTCATGGAGGCGATGAAGGCCGGCAAGTGGGACACCGTGATCGGTCCGATCGAGTATGACGCCAAGGGCGATATCAAGCAGATCGACTACGTCGTCTACAAATGGGACGCGAAGGGCAACTATGCCGAGATCAAGGGCAACGGCACCTAAGCCCGCTTGACGCGCCCTCGGGCCGCCATACAATCGTCACCACGCCCCGGCTCGCCCGGGGCGTTTCTTTTCGCGGGCGGTTCAGACGGCCGCAGGCAGCTCGTCGCCAGCCGCGGCCTGGGCTTTCCGAAGCGCTTGCAGGAGATCGTTCGGCCGAAACGGTTTCTGCAGGCAGACCACGTTGGCGAGGTGAGGCGCTTGGTCCAGGAAATCGAGCGTCGTCATCCCGGACACCGCAATGATGGGAAGTCCCGGTGCACGCTCGCGCAGGCTCGCGATGACGTCGACGCCGCTGGTGTCACCAAGGAAGATATCGACGATTGCCGCGTCAAAGGAGCCTTCCGCGAAGGTTTTCAGCCCGGCCGCACCGCTGTCGGCCTCGGCAACCTCGTAACGGTTGACCCGAAGCACGATCGCGACCATCGCGCGCACGTCCTTCTGGTCGTCGATGATGAGAATACGAGGCATGGGAACAACCCCCACAGATTGATCCAAATCGTATGATTCAAGCCTGGAACCCGCCGCGGCGGCAGGGCATTATGACACCGCCCAGTAAAGCGCATCTTACCCATCCCTATTCCGCGCTCCCACCAAAATTAAGTAAGCTGTAACCTTCGGTTGAGTCGTCACTGCAACAGTTCACGACACGCGCCCGGAACGGGCTACCGTGGGGACCGTGGAGATCAAGACTGCCGTATCTTGGAACTGCGGAGATGCTCAAAACGGGTCTGCATGAGATGAACGTGCCTGCGATCGACCGAAGCACATTTCTTTCAACTCTGCCGGCTGCACCGGCCGACCGGACCGCGGCAATGTGGATCGTCGGCGTCTCCTCGATCCTGTTCGCCCTGGCCGTTCCGTTCGCAGGTATCCAGCTGCCGCCGGTCCCGGCCTTCGTCGCGAGCTACCAATCCGCCCTGGCGGTGAGCGACATCATCACGGCAGTGCTGTTGCTGTCGCAGTTTTCGGTGCTGCGGACCCGCGCCCTATTGTGGCTGTCGACCGGCTACCTGTTCACCGCCGCGGCAGCGCTGGTCCATGCCCTCACCTTCCCCGGCCTGTTCGCGCCGACCGGGCTGTTTGGCGCCGGCAGTCAGACCACGGTCTGGCTCTACATGGTCTGGCACGGCGCCTTCCCGCTGTTCGTGCTGGGCTATGCCTGGCTGAAGGAAAAGGACGGCGGCCCCACGATCCGGGGCACGACAAGCAACGTGATCTACGCCATCGTGCTCGGCGTCATCGTGGCCATGGCTGCCTTCACCTGGATCGTCACCGCCCAGCACGATCTGTTGCCGGTCCTGCTCCGCGACAGCCGATACACACCGACCATGATCGGGGTCGTGTCTTTTGTTTGGTCGCTGAGCTTCGCCGCGCTCGTTTCGCTGTGGTTCCGGCGCCCGCATTCGGTGATCGACATATGGCTCATGGTCGTGATGTGCGCATGGCTGTTCGACATCGCGCTGTCTGCGATCGTCAACGTCGTGCGCTTCGATCTCGGTTTCTACGCCGGCCGTCTCTATGGCCTCTGCGCGTCGAGCTTCGTGCTGGCGGTGTTGCTGATCGAGAATGTTCGCCTTCAGGCCCGGACGGTGGGTCTTGTCGGCAGGCTGCGCGAGCAATCGGCGTCGGATCGCGACTTCTATGGCAAGCGCCTCGCGCTGTATGGCGCCGTCGTCGAATCCTCCAACGACGCCATCATCACCCAGTCGCTCAACGGCGCCATCACCGGCTGGAACCGTGCGGCCGAGCACCTGTTCGGCTATTCCGCCGCAGAGGCCGTCGGCAAGCCGATCGACATCATCGTGCCTGAGGACCGCAAGCCGGAAGTCAGGAGCATTCTCAATCGCATCAGCAGCAACGAGTCGATTGCCCAGCACGAGACCGTCCGTCTCAGGAAGGATGGTCGCGCGCTCGACGTCGTCCTCAATGTCTCGCCACTTCGGGCGGAGAGCGGCGAGATCATCGGCGCCTCCAAGATCGCCCACGACATCACCGAGGAGAAGCAATCCAGGGAAAAGCTTCGCCGCGAGATCGAGGAGCGCCAGCGCATCTTCGAGACCTCGCAGGACCTGATCCTGGTCACCGACGGTTTCGGCAATTTCATCCAGGTCAGCCCCAGCGTGAAGGACATCCTCGGCTTCAGCCCGGAAGATCTGATCGGGCACAGCGCCACCGAGTTCATTCACCCCGACGACCTCGATAGAACCCGGGAGGAGATGCGCGCGGCGCGGCGCGGTGCGGTCAAGCGCAGCTTCGAGGCGCGCTACTATCACTACGACGGTCACGAGGTCACGCTGAACTGGATGGGCACCTGGTCCGAGCCGGTGAAGCGTCACTTCTTCATCGGCCGGGATCTCACCGAGAAGCAGGCCGCCGAAGCCCAGTTCCGGCAGGTCCAGAAAATGGATTCCATCGGTCAGCTGACCGGCGGTGTCGCCCACGACTTCAACAACGTGCTGACCGTCATCACCGGCACGATCGGCATCTTGTCGGACGCGGTCGCCGACCGGCCCGAGCTGGCTGCGATCACCAAGCTGATCGACGACGCCGCCGAGCGCGGCGCGCAGCTGACCAAGCATCTGCTAGCCTTCGCCCGCAAGCAGCCGCTCCAGCCCCGCGAGATCGACGTCAATGCGCTGGCGCTGGAAGCCGCCAAGCTGTTGCACCCCACCTTGGGCGAGCAGATCACCATCATGCCGCAGCTCACCGAGGATGCATGGCCGGCTCTGGTCGACCCCGGCCAGCTTTCCACGGCGATCCTCAACCTCGCGCTGAACGCGCGTGACGCGATGCCCGATGGCGGCACCCTGGTGCTGGAGACCCGCAACGTCTTCCTCGACGACGGCTATGCCAGCATGAATGCCGACATGGTCGCCGGCAGTTACGTGATGATCGCGGTCAGCGACACCGGCTCCGGAATTCCGCCGGAGTTGATCGACCGGGTGTTCGACCCCTTCTTCACCACCAAGGAGGTTGGCAAGGGCACCGGGCTCGGGCTCAGCATGGTGTTCGGCTTCGTCAAGCAGTCCGGTGGCCACGTCAAGATCTACAGCGAGGAAGGCCATGGCACGAGCGTCAAGATCTACCTGCCGCGCTCGAGCGGCGTGCAGGAGACCGAGATCGAAGTACTCCAGAACGCGCCCATCACCGGCGGCGACGAGAAGATCCTGATCGTCGAGGACGACGCACTGGTGCGGCAATATGTGGTGACCCAGGTCAAGAGCCTCGGCTACACCGCGCTCGAGGCCGCCAACGGCGCGGAGGCCCTGACCATCATCGACAACGACAAGACCATCGACCTGCTCTTCACCGACATCATCATGCCGGGCAACATGAACGGTCGCCAGCTTGCCGATGAAGCCGCCCGCCGCCGTCCGGACCTGAAGACATTGTTCACCTCGGGCTACACCGAGAACGCCATCGTCCACCACGGCCGGCTCGATTCCGGCGTGCTGCTGCTGGCAAAGCCCTACCGCAAGTCCGAGCTTGCCAAGATGCTCAGGACGGCACTCGCCAGTTGAGCCTGCGTCCTCTCTGCGCTATCGCAGATCGCGAACTGCACTCAACGATGAGGCCGCCTTGAAAAATCTGCTCACCGATATTGCCGGCGTCCGCGTTGGCCATGCCGAAGATACGAAAGTGGCCTCCGGCACGACCGCGATCATCTTCGACCAGCCGGCGGTCGCGGCGATCGACGTCCGCGGCGGCGGACCCGGCACGCGCGAGGACGCACTGCTCGATCTCGCCAACACCGTCGAGCGCGTCGACGCGATCGCACTGTCCGGCGGTTCCGCGTTTGGTCTCGATACCGGCGGCGGGGTGCAGGCCTGGCTCGCCGAGCAGGGCCGCGGCCACCGGGTTCGGGAAGCACTGATCCCGATCGTGCCGGGCGCGATCCTGTTCGATCTGCTCAATGGGGGCGACAAGGCTTGGGGACGTTTCTCGCCCTATCGCGACCTCGGCTACGCCGCGGCGGCCGCCGCCGGCACCGACTTCGCGATCGGCAGCGTCGGCGCCGGCCTCGGTGCCACCACAGCAACGCTCAAGGGCGGGCTCGGCTCGGCCTCGGCGGTGACGCCCGATGGCGTCAAGGTCGCCGCGATCGTCGCCGTCAACGCGGTGGGAAGCGTCACCGTCGGCAACGGACCTTGGTTCTGGGCGGCGCCGTTCGAGGTGAACGGCGAGTTCGGCGGACGCGGCCTGCCGGACAAATTCACAGACGACATGCTCCGCATGCGCATCAAGGGCGGCCCTGCCGCGAACGCGCGCGAGAACACTACCATTGGCGCGGTCGTCACCGACGCGGTGCTGACCAAGCCCCAGGCCAAGCGGCTCGCGATGATCGCACACACCGGCTTTGCCCGCGCGATCTACCCGGTGCATGCACCGACGGATGGCGACGTGCTGTTTGCGGCCGCCACCGGTGAGAAGCCGATCGATCCGCTGGTCGGCCTCACCGAACTCGGCACCGTCGCGGCCAACGTGGTCGCGCGCGCAATCGCCCGCGGCGCCTATAGCGCAGCCGCGCTACCGTTCCCGGGAGCGCTGCCGGCCTGGATGGACCGGTTCGGCTAGAAACGAAACGGCGGATACGGCGTTGTCCTGGCGGGGCCAAGGTGTACCGCCATGCCGTCGTCCGTGATCCGCTTCTTCCGCTATGCGCCGGACACGCGCGAGCTGAAGGTGACTTTCGTTAGCGGACGCCTTTATGTCTACGAGGATGTTCCGCCCGAGGTCGCCGCGGCGTTCAGGGAAACGCGCTTAAAGGGGGCGTTCTTCAACCACGAGATCCGCGACCGGTATGCCTATCGTGACATCACGCACGAATATGCCGGCTGACCTCGGATGCCGCTCACACGCTCATCGACATCGACGAACCGGCAGCCGCCGAAGAGCCTTGCCCGCCTTGCTGCTGCATCAACTGCGCGAACAGATCGTAAGCCGAATTGCGGGGGCTGGAGGCGCCCGGCACCGTCGTCGACATCTTGAAGCCGTCGGCATAGGTGACGGTCGTCGTGGTCGAGCCGTCGGCAGCGGTCGTCGTGGTCGTGGTCGATCCGCCGCCGGACTTCGACGAGGAATCCGATCCATCGCCCGCGCCGCCGGCGCCTTGCGCGTGATGGTGCCCGTGGCCGCTCTTCAGCGCCTTCGACATCTCGTCAAGGCTGACGTTGCCGTCGGCGTTCGCATCCAGCTTCGAGAAGACATCGTCGGCCTGCGCGAGGTTGGTGCCGCCGGCGCCCAGCGCGTCCTCGAACTCGGACTTGGTAATGCTGCCGTCGCCGTCCGCATCGATCTGAGAGAACAGATCCTTGAGCGCAGCCTCCCGGCCCTTCGACATCGAGGACGACGAACTCGACGAGGTCGAGCTCGCCGAACTGCTCGCACCGTCGGTCGACTGGCTCTGCGCGGCGAGCAGCGCGTTCATCGTCTCCGGCGCGATCTGTGGCGGACTGCCTGAGCCGACCAATGAGGTCGTCATGCTGCCCGCGCTGCTGTCGATCGCGAACGGGTTGGTTGCGCCCTGCGAAGATCCGGCCTTCTGCGCCGACCCGGCCTTCTGCGTCGACGAGGACGACTTCGAATTCGTCAGCGACTGGATCGCGTCGAGCGCGCTGGACACGGCGCCAAGGGCTAACAGCATTGCACAACTCCAACCGACGCGGCATGCCGCGGCCAATGTTCTGTCGGGTAACGTCAGCAAGCGTCATGCCAGCGCAAAAAGTTCAATGAAATCCGCCGCCACGCACCTTCGACGGCCCGGGAACACCGGCAAATCATGCCGGTCGCGGCAGAAATTTCCGCCCACAGGAAGCACGCCTGCCCTGCATTGCCGACCACGGAGGCCCATGTTAGCGAGGCCCAATCTTCTTTCGGCCGCCACGGGAAACCGCCATGACCCAAGCCTTCGCCCCCCGCCCCCTGGCAATCGCGCCCTCGATCCTGGCCTCGGACTTCTCCAGGCTCGGCGAGGAGGTGCGCAGCGTCGACGCCGCCGGCGCGGACTGGATCCATCTCGACGTGATGGACGGTCACTTCGTCCCCAACATCTCGTACGGCCCCGACGTCATCAAGGCGATGCGCCCGCACACGAAGAAGGTGTTCGACGCACACCTGATGATCTCGCCCTGCGACCCCTATCTCGAGGCCTTTGCGAAAGCCGGCTGCGACCACATCACGGTGCATGCGGAGGCCGGTCCGCATTTGCACCGCTCGCTCCAGGCGATCCGCGCGCTCGGCAAGAAGGCCGGCGTCTCGCTCAATCCCGGCACACCGATCAGCACGCTCGAATATGTCCTCGACCTCGTCGACCTCGTGCTGGTGATGTCGGTCAATCCCGGCTTCGGCGGCCAGGCCTTCATCCCTTCCGCGATCGGCAAAATCCGCGACATCCGCGCGATGACGGCCGGACGCCCGATCGACATCGAGGTTGATGGCGGCGTCGGCCCCGATGTTGCGGGCGCGCTCGCCGCGGCCGGCGCCAACGCCTTCGTCGCCGGCACATCCGTGTTCAAGGGCGGCACGCTGGACTCGTACAAAGCCAACATCGCCGCGATCCGCAACGCAGCACTGGGGGCACGCGGCGAGGCGATCTGAGACCATCGCTGTCCGAACCGGAGCTGCTGCCGCTGCGACCAACGGGGATGGATGAACTCCGCGCCACTCCGTTTTCTGCCGGCCTGCTTCGTCTTCTCGCCGAGTCCCTTCAGGATGGAGAGCAAGTGGTCTGGCAGGGGCAGCCCGACGGCATCGCGCGCGCGGCAATGTGGCGATTTCTCTGGTGTATCGGATTTCCCTGGTTGTTGCTGACCGTCATCGCCGTCAGGAACGATTGGATCGACCAAGCGACCCAACCTCTCGCGATGCTTGGAGTTGGGATTGTTGCAGCTCCGTTCGTGATGCTGCTGCAAGACCTGCAGACGCTTTATGTGATCACCGACCACCGCGCGCTGATCGTGCGCACGGCCTGGAGCAGACGCAGCGTGACGGCTACTTCGTTCGACGCCATGGATGCAGTGTTCGAAATCCTCGACATCGGCGGCGGCGTCGGCCACCTCAACTTTGCGTCAGGGCGCTCGACCCGTTCGCCCGATACCGACTACACCGGGCGCTATGGGTTTCGCTGCGTTCGAGACGCACGGCGCATCCGGGATATCCTCGATCATGCGCGCACCGGCAAAGTAAGTCGGTCGCACCTGGAAAGAATTGCGGCTTCTACGGGTAAAGCTTAAAATTGTAGCCTTCGTCCGTACTCATCCGGACTTCACTGATTCGTGCAAATCACTGCAAGTGATTCCTGCCTGTTTTTGCGGGAGCACATCATGACGACGACCCTGGTTTGGACTGGCGTGGCGTTGTGGATTGGTTTCAGTGCGTTTGTCGTGCTCGGCCCGTCGGCCGGCCCGGTCGAGGCTCCGGCCCGTTCGGCCCGCAACATCCGTCGCGCCCGCGACAGGGGCTGACGTCCATGCAGATCGCTCTCGTGAAGCGTCAGCCTAAACGCAGGTGCCGGATTCGACGGCGCCCGCATCCGAGCCTCGATTATTTCTTCGGCCGCCTCGAGCGAGCCGATGGCGCACTCGACGACGATGCCGGGTTCGACTGTTCGGACCTCGATCATTCGTTTCCTTCGCGGCGCCGACACTGAGACACTCTTTTCCGGACCACCTCCCATGAAACCGCACTGCCCGAACTGCCTCAAGGAAATGACCAAGGCATCCGCGTCGCGTAACCTGTTCAATTGCGAGCCCTGCCGCGAGATCATCCAATATTTCGGCGGCAGTCCGGATCACGGCGAGCCCGGCCCGCAATTCTGTTGGCCAATCCGCCGCAAGCGCACCGTTCACTCCGTCCACGCGGCCTGATCCAGCCTCAAGTCGACAGGCGGCCTATCCCGGCACTTCGCCGGCATTGGGCTCGCCGGCGTCCCCAGCCATCCGCGGCGGCCGCACCACGGTGACGGTGCAGGCCGCTTCCGAAGCCACCTTGGCCGAGACGCTGCCGAGCAGCGTGCGCCTGAACGAGCTCTGCCGCGCGCCGATGATGACGTGGTCGACCTGGTTGACCTCGGCGAACTCCAGGATCGCGGCGGCGGGATCGACCGCCTCCAGCACATGAGCCGACAGCCGGCTCTCATCCAGCTTGAGCGGCGTCGCCCAATGCCTGAGCGCGACCAGGCGGTCGATATGCTTGTTGGACCCCTGCTCGTCCAGGGTACGGTCGATCGCGATCCGGTTCAGCTTGAGCACGTTGACACAGGCAAGCCGTGCTGACGGCAAGGTGGCAAGGATGCGCTCGGTGGTCACGCGCAGCGCCTCGTTCAGCTCCGGTGCGCCTTCCACGGTGTCGAGCGCGACGGCGAGGATGGGGCTCGATGCGATCTGGGCGGCGACATCCGATTTCGCGCGCGGCGCCATGACGCCCTGGTTGAAGCGGCGACGCCATGCGACGCCGATTGGGTCGCGTTTCACCCGCTCCGAGCGCGCGGTGAGCTTGACCTGATCCGGATGGGCGAGATCGAAGGCGAGCTGGGATGCCGTCGGATAGCGCCATACCGGCTCGATCTCGAGACACCGCAACACTATTTCCTGAAGCCAGAGCGGGTAGTCGGTGCGCAAGCTTCGCGGCGGATACGGATCGCGCCACAGCCGGCGCCGCATCGCGCCCATCGTCTCGCCCTCGCCGAACGGCCGCTCGCCAGTCGTGAAGAAATAGAGCAGCACGCCAAGCGAAAACAGATCACTGCGCGGATCGTCGCGCACCCCTGACAGCCGCTCGGGCGCCATGTAGGGCGCGGTGCCGTAAGGCAGGCGGAATTCCTCCTGCAGAAGATCCGGCAGGTGGTTGTGATGCGACAGGCCGTAGTCGATCAGCACCGCCTCGCCGGTTTCGCGGAACATGATGCTGCTCGGCTTGATGTCGTGATGGATCACGTTCTGGCGGTGGAGATCGGCAAGCGCGGTTGCGATCTTGGCGACGAGCTGCCGCGCTTCATCGTAGGGCAACGGCAGGTCAGGCAGCCGCTTGTAGAGCGTGGTCCCGCCGATGCGCTCGATCACGACATAGGCCTGGTGCGCGAAATCGCCGGTGCCGAAACAGGCCGGGACGTGGGGACCCGCCAGCCGCGGCAGGATCATCATCTCCATCTCGAAGGAGACGATCGCGGCAGGATCCTCGCCCTCCGACACCCGCGGGATCTTCATCAGCAAGGGTACATCGATGCCGGGATGGGTGACCGTCCACAACGTCGCCATGCCGCCGGCATGAACGCATTCACCGATGGTGTAACCATCGATCAACGCACCGGATTTGACCAGGGGCTTCGGCATCGGCCTCTAGCGCCCCTGCGAGAGCCGATCGGCGAGCCAGTGCGGCAGGCCGTTGTCGCGAATCCTGTCCGCCGCGGTCCCGATGTCATAGGGCGCGCGGCAGTAGGTGATCTGGCACGATTCGGTGTCGAACAATACGAAGGCTGCCGACGGATCGCCGTCGCGGGGCTGGCCGACCGAGCCGAGCACGGCGAGCCATTGCCGGCCGCGCAGAAGCTGCACCGGAACGTCGGTCTTCGGCACGAAGCTCGTCATCTTGGCCGTCACCGACATCGAATAGAGCGCGGGACGATGGATGTGGCCGCAAAACGTAACATGAGCGGGCGTTGCAATCAGGCTCTTGGCGGCGTCCACCGTCGAGCGGACATAGTGCCAGCGCTGGGGGCTGGAGGCTTCCGAATGCACGAAGAGACGATCGCTATCCTCCACCAGCATCGGCAGTTCGGTCAGGAACCGCCGCTGCGCGGTATCAAGCCGGCCGCGGGTCCATTCGATTGCGATTTGCGCCTCGGCGTTCATGGTCTCCGTCGAGGAATTGACCGCCTGGTCGTGATTGCCGCGGACGGCGATCGCACCCTGGGCAACGAGCTCCATCGCGGTATCCACCACCCATTCCGGATCGGCGCCATAGCCGACGAAATCGCCAAGCAGGACGAACCGCTCCGCGCCCCTCGCGCGGGCGGCCTTCAGGCAGGCCTCGAAGGCCTGTCTATTGCCATGGATATCCGAAAAGACCGCTAGGAGCACGCACCCTCCACCCTCCAATTCTTATTGAAGGCCGGTAAGGCCAAATTGAGGGAGGTCAAAACCATGCGCCAGCGCCGCGCCGTTTACCAGCGCAGCCTTGTGGTGATGATCCTGCGGCGATGACGAAGGGCCTATTGCTCGTCCTTTGGCGGCATCCGGGGCGGCGGTATCGGCGTGAACACGGCGCCTTGCGCGCCTGCCGGCGGGGCAAGGAATTCGCCGGTCGAGGAATCGCCGCCGGTGGTCTCCAAAATGGTCTTCGGCGTCACATATTCGCGGACCATATCGATGAGGCTGCCATCGCCGCCGCCGAAATCGGCGGCGCGGCCGCCTTGCGGATGTCCCAGAGCGATCTCGTTCTCCGCGGCATGGGTCTTGTCGGCGAGCCTGTCGTCGTAGGGCACGCGGAAGGCGCGCGGAATGCCGCTCGGGCGATTGTCCTCGTCCAGCTGCTCGACCCACAGATAGATCGAGCCGGGGTCACCCTGAAGCGAATGCGGCTCGACGATGCGGGACTTCAGCAGCTTGAACGTCGTCGGCAGCCGGTCGGTGCTGGCCCAACCGAGCAGGCCGCGCATCTCGCTGAAGCTGACGATGTAGAACGCGCTGGTGACCACCACCGCGACCGCCTTGAACGACCAGTGCAGCCGCCCATAGACCAGCACGATCAGCAGCAGCGCACCGATCACGGCATAGGCAACCGACAGCGTGAGGATGACCGTTTGCAGATTAGTCACGGCGTATCCTCTTGGCGTTACTGCTCACCCCGGTCCTCGGGTCGAGATCGGCCCCGTTGCGCCAGCTGCTGCGGAACGTCTCCAGCAGCGATTTCGGCCGCTGGTCCACATTGACGACCTTGCCTTCGGCGTCGATCCGGAACCGCACCGCGGTCTTTTCGTCGCCGGTGTGATCGAGCGTGAACTTGTTGTCGAAGACCACCTGCGCGGTCGGATTGAGCTTCTGCACCTTCACATTGGCCGTAACGGGCTCACCTGTCGTCGCCACGAAATGCGAGACGTTGACGGTGTATTCGCCGGCGAGGATGCCGCGCACGGTGACGATCTCCTCGCGGATGGGCGAGGCGATCTTCTTGCCAGCGACGATGATGAAGTCGTTGGCCCCGCCGCGGTCGTCGCGATCGAGCGTCAGGAAGCCGGCCTCACGATGGCGGTACCAGGCGATATTGCCGGCGGGATCCTGCACGAACAGGTCGAGATCGTCGGGGTGGCTGTCCGGCCAGTCCAGCGTGATCATGAACTCCGCCTTGGAGTCGATCTTGCCCTCCTTGGCATCCGGGGAGACCGCGAGCAGCGCAAGAAAGAACAGGAACGCGATCACCTGGAGCGCCTTGAACAGCATCACGCCCAGCGGATCGAACGGCTCCTCGCGCGGATAGAGACCGAAATCATCCATCATGACGGGATCCCGGCACCCTTGATCCCAGACCCCTTTTCAGACCCCTTGCGCTCCAGCACCGGCGTCACATAGGTCTCGGTCAGCACCACCGCATCCGAGAACACCCGCTGGGTCGCGGCATCCAGCATGTAGTACTGGATACGGACCAGGATCGAGCCGACGAGGCCGGCGAGCGTCGTGTACATCGCGACCGCCATGCCGTCGCTCATCAGGCCCATCGAAGAGCGCATCGCGACCTTGTCGGCGGCATCCAGCCCCGCGATCGGCGCCAGCATGATGATGAAGCCGACGATGGTGCCGAGCAGGCCGAGCTTCATCAGCGTATCCGAGACGAAGGCGCCGAACCCATTGGAGCCGCGCAGCCGGTCCGCGAGCGTCCGCAGCAGCAGCGTCTGGTCGACCGGGCGGTAGCCCTGCGCGGCCGCTTTCGTCAGCAAGCTCTGGATGTGGTCGCGCACCAGGCCGCGCGGCAGCGCCGCCGCGCTCGCATCGAGCACCTTGCCGCCGTCAGGCGCGGCGAGCGCCTCGCGGCAGCGCCTCGCCGCTGCGCCTTCACGCGCGATCGCCCGCGTGCGCAGGAAGCAGTGGCCGCAGGTCAGGACATAGAGCACCGCGATGACGCTCGAAATGTAGGTCCGGTCCGAGGTCAGCATCAGATGGATCAGGCCGAACCGCCACAGCAGCACGACGGCGAAGATCGAGAGCCCCGTGAAGATCATCCAGAACAGGAGCGCGCTGCGCTCGGATGGGTCGGTCGCGGTTCCCGCGATCGGTCCAATCGTGATCGAACTCATGCTGCACTGCTCCCGGCCCGCAACGATTGGCCTGCAAAGATTTCCGGTCGATTAGATCAAAGCCGCCGTATCAGGTCCAAAGACCCATGCCCAATCCGGCTTGGGAAATTTGCCCGAGCAGCAGTCCCGCCACACCCCGCAATTGGCAAGGCGCGGCGGCGTTGTTAGGCTGAGCTTATCAAACGTCGGGGATGATCGCATGCGCCTCGTGCTTCAGCTTGTCGCCCGTCTGCTGCTTATCGTGGCCCTGTGCCTTGGCGCGGCAACCATATGGGCCACATTTGACGCCTATCGCAGCGTCGACCGGTCCACTGCGGCCTCGGCGCAGCGGGTCGCGCAGGCGCTTCAGGCGCTGTATTGGCGCGAGCTTTTGTTGCGCAGCAGCAGAGCGCGCGAGCATCTCCTGCCCGTTCCGGACTGGCGCACCCTGGAGACCATGAAGCTGATCTCGCCCGGAGTCTGCGTCGAGTTCCAGCCAGCCGCGGCATTCGAGAAGCCGCTCTGCGGCCAGAGCGAAGGGCTGGGCAAGACCCCGCCGCGCTGGTTCGCCGCGATCGTGCCGACCTTCCTCGGCAGCCACGCCGAGGTGGTCCGGCCCGTCAGTCCACGCGCCGCGACCGCCGGCACCGTGGTCGCGACGCCGGATGCCGCGGCCGCCATCTCGCTTGCCTGGGAATACATCCTCAACGTGATCGACGTCGCGCTATTGATGGCGGCGGCGATCGCGCTGCTGGCTTCGCTGGCGATCGCGCATGCGCTGGCACCGGCGCGCACGATCGTGACCGCCCTGCAGCGCATGGCGCGCGGGCAGTATCGCACCAAACTGCCGCGCTTCCGCTCCATGGAGCTGGCGATGATCGGCAGCGCCGTCGACGAGCTCGGCGGCCGGCTGGAGGAAGCCACCGAGCAGCGCGCCGCGCTGACGCGGCGCTTGATCGAGATCCGCGACGACGAGCGCCGCGCCCTCGCCCGCGAGCTGCACGACGAGTTCGGACAGAATCTTTCCGCCATTCTCGCCTTCGCCAACACGATCGAAACGGCGAGCACGAAAGACAACCGGGATAATGGCATCGCGCAGGATGCGCGCATGATCTCGCAGGCGACCCATCATCTGATGGCATCGCTCCGCGATGCGCTGAAGCGTCTGCGCAATCCCCTGCCCGAGGAGCTCGGGCTCGAGGCAAGCCTCGTCAACCTCGTCGACAGCTGGCGCTCGCAGAGCGCGGCGCGGCCGACGATCCAGCTCGATCTCAGGGGTGACCTCACTGACATCAGCGGTCCGGCCGCCACCACGGCCTATCGCGTGGCCCAGGAATGCCTGACCAACGCGCTGCGTCACGGTGCGGCGCGCGAGATCTCTTTGCGCATCGAACGCCGGGCCGGCGAGGACGACGCGCTGCTGATCCGCGTTGAGGACGACGGCGGCGGTGATGCGGAGCGCGTCTCGCAATCGGCCGGCTTCGGCCTGACCGGCATCCGCGAGCGCGTCACGGCGGCCGGCGGATCGCTCTCGATCCTGCCCGCCCGCGGCGGCCTCAGTGTCGCCGCCACCATCCCACTCGCCGCGTGAGGGCGGAATGAGCGAGGTTGCAGCAACAGGCATCTCCGTGCTGCTCGTAGACGACCACCCGATCGTCCGCCAAGGCTATCGGCGCGTGCTGGAAAGCCAGGGCGACCTGCATGTCGTGGCGGAGGCCGACAACGCCGCGGACGCCTACGGCGCATTCAAGGCGCATGATCCTGATGTCGTCTTGCTCGACATCTCGATGCCCGGCGCGAGCGGGCTGGAGGCGATCCGCAACATCCGCGCGCGCAGTCCGCGGGCGCGGGTCCTCGTCTTCACCATGCACAACGAGGCCGTGCTGGTGAAAGCCGCCTTCAGCGCGGGAGCCAGCGGCTTCGTCACCAAGAGCAGCGAGCCGTCCGCCGTCGTCACCGCGATCCGCGCCGTCGCGCGCGGCGAGCGGGCCATGAGCGACGATATCGCGCACATCCTCGCCGAGGACAGCCTGTCGGCGGGCTCAGCGCTGGATCAGCTGGGCGAACGCGAGATCGAGATCCTGCGTCAGTTTGCCGGCGGCGCCACCACCGAGCAGATCGCGACGCATCTCAATCTCAGTGTGAAGACAGTGCAGAACTACCACTATTTGATCAAGACCAAGACCGGCGCGCGCACCGACGCGCAGCTGGTGCGGCTCGCCGCGACCTGCGGGCTGACGAAGATCTAGCAGCGGGGCTGCCGCTTTCCCCACGTCACTTGAAGATTTCGAATCTGCCGGGCCCGATGGAACGGAGGCCATCCGGCTCCGGTTAGGAGTAGAGTGGAGGAATCGCCATGAGTAAGGCTCATCACAAGGCAGTCGACCATCCCCCGATCATCACCGTAGGCGAGCTCATCGATGAACTTTGCCGCCTGCCCGATACGGCCGTCGTCCACTTCCGCTGCCCCATGCTCGAGCAGGAGCTGACATTCTACCGCCTTCGAAAGCGGTCAAAGGATGCCGTCGAAATCGCGGTCAATGCATATCCGGAGAGCCCGCCAGTCGTACCGGCGACCAACGGCGGTGCGTTTCAGCCGCGCAGGCACGCAACGGCCGCGCCCCCCGTTCGGGAGAGTGCGCTTCTTCACAAGGCAAGAGGGTGAGATAGGCCTCCGGGTCTAGGCCGCCTTCAGGCCGCGCAGCACCAGCGCGAGCGTCGCGTCGACACGCGCCGGCAGATCGGCATCCTTCCACTCGTCGGCATGCGCCGGATGGTGGAAGCGGACGGTGGCATCGAAGATCGCGCGCGCGGTGGTTTTGACGTCGCCGATGGCGAATGCGCCCTGCTTCACGCCGTCAGTCAAGATCGCCGAGATCTGGTCGATCATGGTGTCCTTGTGACATTTGACGGCCGCGCAGGCCTCGCGCGCCAGCGTCAGATAGGTCTCGAACATCTCGGGGTCGTCGAGCACGCGCGAACGCTTGGCGGCGAACAGCGTGCGCAGCCAACGCTCGAGCCGCGCCGGCGCCGGGCCCTGCTCCGCGGCGATCTGGCGGAGCGGCGCGTCGATGCGGTCCAGCCAGCGTTTGGCGACGGCCTCGCGCAGCGAGGCCTTGCTCGGGAAATGGCGATAGACGCTGCCGTGGCTCACATCGAGCGCACGGGCAACGTCGACCACGGTGGCCTTGGCAAGTCCGTAACGCCGCAAGACGTCCTCGGTCACTTCGAGGATCCGCTCCGGCGTCAAGACAACGGCTTCATTCATGCCAGCACCATGTTCCCGTTGGGCTCAGTTATCCGGCGATGGAGCTGCTTCCGAAGCGCCCATGCCGGCCGTTTCGGAAAGCTCTCGCCTTAATGAGGCAGTTTTGCAGCCTGCGCCGCGATCTGGCGCGCCACCAGCAAATTGAGCCAATGCCCAATCGCGCCGGTGAGGTTGATGATTTCGGTTGTCATTGTCGTAAGTCTCCATTCGTCCGCGGTCCCCGCTCTTCAATCCGCCCTCCGATCCGAGCTTGGCTCGGATGTCGGGCTCCCCGGGGCTTGTCGCGGGACGCCCAATCGGAGCGTCCGAGAACGGATATACACGTCCCGCTGACAGATTTCAATATCTGTCAGTCAATGATCCGTGATTGACAGTTAATATTTGCGGCTGGGGTCGCCAACCCCTGCCTCCGGTCCGGTGGATAGCTCGGCAATCCCCCTCTCGCGGGGCCCAGACCGTTTGTTTCGCCCTGTCTGCTCTGTTAAATCACGGCGTAAAAGCCATTTTGGCTGGCGCCGCCCCTCGGGATCGCCCGCCCACCTTCCTGGAGCCATCAGATGATCCCCCGCTATACCCGCCCGGAAATGGCCTCGATCTGGGAGCCGCAGACCCGGTTCAAGATCTGGTTCGAGATCGAGGCGCATGCGGCGGACGCCCTCGCCGAGCTCGGCACCATCCCGAAGGAGGCCGCCAAAACGGTCTGGGCCAAGGCCAAGGACGCCACCTTCGACGTCGCCCGCATCGACGAGATCGAGCGCGAGACCAAGCACGATGTCATCGCCTTCCTCACTCACCTCGCCGAGATCGTAGGCCCCGAGGCGCGCTTCGTCCACCAGGGCATGACCTCGTCCGACGTGCTCGACACCTGCCTCAACGTCCAGCTCACCCGCGCCGCCGACCTGCTGCTCGCCGACCTCGACAAGGTGCTGGCCGCGCTCAAGAAGCGCGCCTTCGAGCACAAGATGACGCCGACCATCGGCCGCAGCCACGGCATTCATGCCGAGCCCGTGACCTTCGGCCTCAAGCTCGCTTATGCCTATGCCGAATTCTCGCGCGCCAAGGAGCGCCTGATCGCGGCGCGCAAGGAGGTCGCGACCTGCGCCATATCAGGCGCCGTCGGCACCTTCGCGCAGATCGATCCGCGCGTCGAAGAGCACGTTGCGAAAGCCATGGGCCTCGTCCCCGAGCCGATCTCGACCCAGGTGATCCCGCGCGACCGCCATGCGATGTATTTCTCGACGCTCGGCGTGATCGCCTCCTCGGTCGAGCGCATCGCGGTAGAGATCCGCCACATGCAGCGCACCGAAGTGCTGGAGGCCGAAGAGTTCTTCTCGGAAGGACAAAAGGGCTCCTCCGCGATGCCGCACAAGCGCAACCCGGTGCTGTCGGAAAACCTCACCGGCCTCTCCCGTATGGTGCGCGCCTATGTGACGCCTGCGCTGGAGAACGTCGTGCTCTGGCACGAGCGCGACATCTCGCACTCCTCGGCCGAGCGCATGATGGGCCCGGATGCCACCGTGACGCTCGACTTCGCACTGGTGCGCCTCGCCGGCCTGATCGACAAGCTCCTGGTCTATCCCGCCAACATGCAGAAGAACCTCGACCGCCTCGGCGGCCTCGTGCATTCGCAGCGCGTGCTCCTGGCGCTCACGCAGAAGGGCGCGAGCCGCGAGGACGCCTACAAGCTGGTGCAGCGCAACGCGATGCCGGTCTGGCGCGGTGAAGGCGATTTCCTTCAGCTGCTGAAGAAGGACACCGAGGTGAAGAAGTATCTCTCGGACGCCGAGATCGAGGAGCAGTTCGACCTCGGCTATCACCTCAAGCACGTCGACACGATCTTCAAGCGCGTGTTCGGCGAAAGCTGACATCTTGTAGGGCGGATTAGCGTAGCGTAATCCGCCTTCCGTCCCGGCATCGCGGCGGGTTACGCTACGCTAACCCACCCTACGAAGAAAAAACGGATCCCACCCCATGCCCATCGTCAACCGCGTTGCCGCCCTCTCCGACGAAATGGCCGCCTGGCGCCATGACTTCCACGAGAACCCCGAATTGCTCTACGAGGTCCACCGCACCGCCGGCATCGTCGCCGAGAAGTTGCGCGAATTCGGCTGCGACGAAGTGGTGACGGGTATCGGGCGCACCGGCGTTGTCGGGGTGATCCGCGGCCGCAAGTCCGCCTCCGGCAAGACCATTGGGCTCCGCGCCGACATGGACGCGCTGCCGATCATGGAGACGTCGGGCGTGCCTTATGCGTCGAAGGTCCCCGGCAAGATGCACGCCTGCGGCCATGACGGCCACACCGCGATGCTGCTGGGCGCCGCCAAATATCTCGCCGAGACGCGCAATTTCGACGGCACGGCGATCATGATCTTCCAGCCCGCCGAGGAAGGCGGCGGGGGCGGCAAGGCCATGGTCGAGGACGGGTTGATGACGCGCTGGAACATCCAGGAGGTCTACGGCATGCACAACATGCCGGGCCTACCGGAAGGCCATTTCGCAACCACGCCCGGCGCGATGCTGGCCTCCTCCGACAACATCCAGATCACGGTCCACGGCAAGGGCGGCCACGCCGGCGCGGGCCCGCACAAATCCGTCGACAGCGTGCTGATCGGCTCGCAGATCGTCAACGCGCTGCAATCGATCGTGGCGCGCAACGTCGATCCGCTGAAGTCGGCGGTCATCTCGATCACGCAATTCCACTCCGGCACCGCCTTCAACATCATCCCGGAGGTCGCCGAGCTCGGCGGTACCGTGCGCACGCTCGATCCCGAGGTGCGCGATCTCGTCGAGCGCCGCATCGGCGAAGTCGCCGATAGCGTCGCCCGCGCCTATGGCGGTTCGGCCGAGACCAAATACAGCCGGATGTATCCGGTGACGATGAACCATGCGCGCGAGGCCGGCCTTGCCGCCGACGTCGCCCGCGACATCGTCGGCGCCGATCGTGTCAACGACAAGTTCATCCCGATGATGGGCGCCGAGGATTTCTCGTTCATGCTGGAGGCGCGTCCCGGCGCGATGGTGCTGGTCGGCATGGGCGACGGCAACGAGTGCCATCACCCGGCCTATGTCTTCAACGACAACATCCTCGGCCACGGCGCCTCGTTCTGGGTGCGCATGATCGAGACGCGGATGCCGGCGGGGTAATCCCTCGCCTCAGCGGGGGCCGCTTCAATTGCAGACCTCGGTCAAGCCGCCACCGTTAATGGCAACGCTCGGCGATCGTCCCAGCTTGCAGCCGGGACGAAGGGGCCGGCAGCCGGCATTCGTGCATACGATCTGGCCGGACGAATTCGCTTGTGAAGCAGCCGGCGATGACTCACTCTTTTTCCGGTCCGAGTCACGTCTTGCGGGTTCATCGCGCGTCGCGACGGGCTTCTTCTCCGGGATCTTCTCGCATTCGTTGTCGTCGCTGATACGGTGACCAGCACGGCACACGATCTTGCTGCATTGGTCTCCATCCGCCCTGAAGCCGCGCTCGCAAACCAGGGGACACACCCGCCCCGACTTTCCCTTGAGGGCGTCCAGCACATCGGCGTTCGCAATCTTCGCATCGAATTTGGTGCCGGCGTATTTGTTGAACAGCGTCAGCGAGCGTTGCGCCGTCTCGCTCCACTCGCTGTACGGCTCGGCCTTCATGCAGCCGACGCGCCGCAGCTCGACTTGCACGGATCTCGGCAGATCTTGCGCCGGAGCGGAGCTCGGCGGCGGCGAAAGCGCTGCAACCTTCTTGCTCTCGGCATCAGCGGCCTGCTTTTCCGCAACGTGCTTCGCGGCGGCGTCGGCCGCCGCCTTCTCCATGACCTGCTTCTCCGCGAGCGCTTTCGCGGCCGCCGCCTCGGCGACCTTGCGCTCGCGCTCGGCTGCTTCAGCCTTCGCCTGCTCGATCTGCTTTTGCTTCTCCGCAGCGATCCGCGCATCCTCGGCGGCTTTGGCGGCAGCGGCGGCCTTTTCCAGCTCCGCCTTGTGGGCCCGTTCAGCGGCGAGCTTCACCTTCTCCTGCTCGGCCTGCCGTGCCTTCTCGGTCGCCGCCGTGCGCTCCTCCTCGGCGGCAATCTTCTTCAGCTGCACGCGGGCGAGGTTGGCGTAGAAGCCATCCGGATAGGTCTGCAGGAAGGCTTCCCAGGCCTCACGCAGGCCGGCCTGAAGCGCAAGCTCATAGTCCCTGCGCACGCTGTCCTGTGGATTGGCCTGCGGCCCCGCCACAGTGACCGGCTTCGCTGGCACCAGCGGCACGTCGTCGCCGCCGAGCGAGCCGTAGACATAGGGCTCCTGCCTGTTGCCGGTGTTCTTCAAGACATCGTCCCGCACGAAGCCGAACGCCTTGCGCAGATCAAGCCCCGGCTTCGGCAGGTGCTCGACCAGCGCCGTGGCGAAGGGACTGTTGCGGGAATCGCCGTCGGATGCCGTCGATCCCGCCTTGGCAGCGAACGCGATCATCGTGTTCGGGCTGGTCGGCTCGACCTTGGCAAGACCTCGCCCGATCGCGCGCGAGGCCACCATGCGCTTCATGGTCTTGGAAAAGGGATTGTCGCGGCAGGCGTCGAGGATGACGAGGCGCAGCCGCTTGGCCGGCTCGACGGCGAACAGCGCACGATCGAGCGCAACCGTCTCGTCGAGAACGTCGCCGTCGGTCTCCAGCATGGCGTCGGTCGGGATGAGATAGTTGTTACCGTCGAGCTCGATGCCGTGGCCGGCGTAGTAGATCACCGCCATGTCGGCGTCGCGGACCCTGCCGGCAAAGTCACGCAGCGTCCGCCGCATCTCGGAGGCATTGAGGTCTGTTTTGACGTCGACCGCATCGAAGCCGGACTTCTTGAACATGTCGCCGATCAGGGCAGCATCGTTCACGGGATTGGTGAGCCGCAGCGTGTTCTTGTAGGCGGAATTGCCGATCACGAGCGCGACGCGCTTTTCGGCAAGGGCCGGTCCGCAAACGAGCCAGGTCGCAAGAACAAAAAAAGCGAGGGCCGTCAGCGCGATGGAGCAAGCCCGAAAGATGTGCTTCATCATCAGTTGCATATTTCAGCCGGTATCTTCACCGTAGGAGTGGCAGGATGATTGGCCGTTCCGAGCCGGCATCCCTTGGCGATCGGCCTGCATCCGGCGTTGTTGCAGATCATCTGTCCCGAGGCCTGCGGCGCCGATGGCGCGGACTCGCTCTGTTTCCGATCCGTATCCCGCCGCCGCGAATCCTCGCGCGTCGCGACCGGCTTCTTTTCCTGGACCTTCTCGCATTCATTGTCCTCGCCGACGCGATAGCCGGCGCGGCAGGCGATCTTCACGCATTGATCGCCGTCGGCCTTGAAGCCGAAATTGCACACCAGCGGACAGACCCGTCCCGGCTTCGCCTTCAGTGCGTCGAGTGCATCCACGCTCGCGATCTTCGCGTCGAGCTGGGTGCCCGCATATTTGTTGAACAGTGTCAGCGAGCGCTGCGCGGCCGAGCTCCACTCGCTCTCCGCGGACGAACTCAGGCAACCGACGCGGCGCAATTCGCTCTGTACGGATTTGGAAAGCTCGGCCGCCGACAACGTAGCTGTCGGCCCCGGCGAGAGCGCGGCCACTTTCTGGTTCTCGACTTCGGGCAGCTGCCGATCGGCGGCCGGCTTTGCGGCCTGCTCCGCCCTCTCTGCCGCCTGCTTGGCAGCGAGCTCGGCCTTGGCTTTCTCCGCCGCCTGCTTCTCGGCCAAGGCCTTCGCTGCGGCCGCCTCGGCAACCTTGCGCTGCTGCTCGGCCGCCTCGGCCCTCGCCTGCTCGATCTGCTTCTGCTTCTCTGCGGCAATGCGGGCCTCTTCGGCAACTTTGGCCGCAGCGGCCGCCTTGTCCTGCTCGGCCTTCTGGGCGCGCTCGGCAATGAGCCTGGTCTTTTCCTGTTCGGCCGCCTTCGCCTTTTGCTCGGCTGAAGCACGCGTCTCCTCGGCGCCGATCTTGTTCAACTGGCCTTTGGCGAGATTGGCATAGAATCCCTCGGGATATTGCGCCAGGAACGCTTCCCAGCCGTCACGGGTGCCGAGTTGGAGCGCAAGTTCATAGTCTCGCCTGAGCTCAGACTGCGGATTGGCTTGCGGGCCGGTCGCAACGGGCTTGGCAGGAACGAGCGGCACGTCATCGCCGCCGAGCGAGCCATACACGAATGGCTCTTGCTTGTTCGCGGTGCTCTTCAGCACGTCATCGCGCACGAAGCCGAACGCTTTGCGCAGATCCAGGCCGGGCTTTGGCAGGTGGTCCGAGAGAGCCGTAGCGAACGGGCTGTTCCGGGAGTCTCCATCGGACGCCGTCGAACCGGCCTTGGCCGCAAACGCAATCATCGTGTTCGGAGTGGTTGGCTCGACCTTGGCGAGGCCGCGGCCGATCGCGCGCGAGGCCACCGTGCGCTTCATGGATTTGGCGAACGGATTGTCGCGGCAGGCATCGAGAATGACGAGACGAAGCTGTTTGGCGGGCTCGATGCTCACCAGCACGCGATCGATCGGTAACGCCTCGTCGTAGACGTCGGTGTCGGTCTCGAGCGCGGCATCGGTCGGGATCAAATAGTTGGTGCCGTCCACCTCCATGCCGTGGCCCGCATAGTAGATCACCGCGACATCGGCATCCCGGGTCCGCCCGCCGAATTCGCGGAGCGCCTTGCGCATTTCAGACGCGTTCAAGTCCTGCTTGACGTCGACCGTATCGAAGCCAGCCTTCTTCAACATGCCGCCGATCAAGCCGGCGTCGCTCGCCGGGTTGGCCAGCTTCGGCACGCTCTTATAGGCGGAATTGCCGATCACGAGCGCGACGCGCTTCTCGGCCTGCGCGGGCGCGCAAGTGACGAGAGCTGCAACAATTAATACGCAAAAGGATCTAACAATATTCACCACATCACCCGCGGGCCTCGATGCACTGCATGGAACCGGTCAATCAGGGAAGCTAAAGCGCGATGCGATGAGATGTATCGTCATCGCGCTTTAGGTTGTTATTTAAGCATGATCTTTTCGGAAAACCGCTGCGCACTTTTCCGGATCATGCTTTAGTTGCACACCTCGTAGGAACCTCCGGTCGCGGTGTTCGAGCTGACCCTGCCAGGGATGACCCCGCTGACGAGCCGACACCCTTTTTGCACCGGACGGCAGCCGGTCGAACTGCAAATGATCTGCCCGCTCGCCTCGGGCTTGGGCGGCGCGGTTTCACTTGCCCTGCGGTCTGCGTCGCGCTTCCGCGTGTCCTCGCGCGTCGCGACCGGCTTCTTCTCCGGCACCTTCTCGCACTCGTTATCGTCGCCGACGCGATAGCCGGCGCGGCAGGTGATCTTGACGCATTGGTCGCCGTCGGCCTTGAAGCCGAAATTGCACACCAGCGGGCACACCCGTCCGGGCTTCGCCTTCAGCGCATCGAGCGCATTCACGCTCGCGAGCTTCACGTCGAGCTGGGTGCCGGCATATTTGTTGAACAGCGTCAGCGAGCGCTGCGACGTCGCGCTCCAGTCGCCGTCTGCGGCGGCGGACAGGCAGCCGACGCGGCGCAACTCGCTCTGCACGGATTTTGTCAGATCAGCCGCCGATAACGTGGAGGCCGGCGCGGGCGAGAGCGCAGCGACTTTCTGGTTCTCGACTTCGGGCAGCTGCCGATCGGCAGCCGGCTTTGCGGCCTGCTCAGCCCTCTCCGCCGCCTGCTTCGCGGCAAGCTCGGCCTTGGCCTTCTCCACGGCCTGCTTCTCGGCAAGCGCCTTCGCAGCCGCCGCCTCAGCCACCTTGCGCTGGTGCTCGGCCGCTTCCGCTTTCGCTTGCTCGATCTGCTTTTGCTTCTCTGCGGCGATCCGCGCCTCTTCCGCCGCCTTGGCCGCAGCTGCTGCCTTCTCCTGCTCGGCCTTCTGGGCGCGCTCGGCGATCAGCCTCGTCTTTTCCTGCTCGGCTGCCTTGGCCTTTTGCTCAGCCGACGCGCGCGTCTCTTCGGCGGCGATCTTGTTCAACTGGCCCTTGGCCAGGTTGGCGTAGAAACCGTCCGGATACGCCGCCAGAAACGCTTCCCAGCCGTCGCGCGTCGCAAGCTGAAGCGCGAGCTCGTAATCCCTGCGGATGGCTTCCTGCGGGTTTGCCTGGGGACCGGTCGCGGCCGGCCTCACGACGAGGGGCACGTCGTCGCCGCCGAGCGAGCCGTAGACATAGGGCTCCTGCTTGTAGCTCGTGCTCTTGAGCACGTCGTCGCGCACGAAGCCGAAGGCCTTGCGCAGATCAAGGCCCGGCTTCGGCAGATGCTCGACCAGCGCGGTGGCGAACGGGCTGTTTCGGGCATCGCCGTCGGACGCCGTCGATCCCGCCTTGGCCGCGAACGCAATCATCGTGTTCGGGCTGGTCGGCTCGACCTTGGCGAGCCCGCGCCCGACGGCGCGTGAAGCCAGCGTGCGTTTCATCGACTTGGCGAACGGGTTGTCGCGGCAGGCATCCAGGATGATCAGGCGCAGCTGCTTGGCCGGCTCGACCGCGAACAGCGCGCGTTCGACCGGAATGGTCTCGTCGAGAACGTCGCCATCCGTCTCCAGCGTCGCGTCGGTCGGAATGAGATAGTTGGCTCCATCGAGCTCGATGCCGTGGCCGGCGTAATAGATCACCGCCATGTCCGCATCGCGCGACCTGCCGGCAAACTCGCGCAGCATGCGCCGCATCTCGCTGGCACTGAGATCCAGCCTGACGTCGACGGAATCAAAGCCCGCCTTCTTGAACATGCCGCCGACCAGCGTGGCGTCGTTCACTGGATTGCTGAGCTTCGGCGCGCTCTTGTAAGCGGAATTGCCGATCACGAGCGCGACCCGCCGGTCGGCATGCGCCGGTCCGCAGGCAAGGCCAATCGCGAATATCAACAAGACAAACAGTCGAAACGGAATCACTTGCGTCCCCCCGGATGCAATTCCCTGAGACTATTCGCTAGCGTCGCCGATTGCTAATTCTTCCTATGTGATTCCTGTCACACAAGCCGGTCTAACGGGGGTAAGGATAATGCGGCGAAGCGTCACCCTGGTTTTTCCAGGTGACGCCGCCGTCTGTCGGTGCCGCTACATTTGCACCACCTCGTGGCGCATCACGAAGGGTGCAAGCAGCGCGTGTACCTCGCTCGCAACGGCCTCGCGCTGGTCCGACGGCAGGCCGGCAAGGGTCACGGTGGCGATCGATCCGTGACTGCCATGGGCACCGACTTTAACCCTGCAATCGATGCCGCGCTCGACCAGCGGCGTGAGCACCTTGGTGAACACGCGCTCGGCCGCGTCCCAGCGCAACTGCGGCTTGAACACCTTGCCGACACCGGTCACCGGCATCGGGTCGATCGGAATGACCTGCACCGGGACGGCGGCCCGCTCCGGCGTGCGCTCGCGAACCCAGGATTCCAGTTCGCCGGGCTCCACGGTCGCGCCGGGCTTCAACTGCACGTAGCCCACCGGCAGTTCGCCGGCATAGGCGTCGGGCTGGCCGACTACGGCGGCGAAGCCGACCGCGGGATGCCGGAACATGATCTCCTCGACCGGCGCGGGATCGATGTTATGGCCACCACGGATCACGAGGTCCTTGGCGCGACCGGTGATCCAGAGATAGCCGTCGGCGTCGAGCCGGCCGAGATCGCCGGAATTGACCCAGACTTCGTCGACGAACGCGCCCCTGTTGTGCTCGTCGTTGAGATAGCCGCCGAACACGCCGGGCCCTGCCATGATGACGACGCCGATCTCATCAGGCGCGCAGTCGCGGATCAGGCGGCCATCGGCATCGAGTTGCACGATGCGCACGCGCGCATAAGGCATGGGAAGGCCGACCGAGCCGAGCCGGATCGGCCGTGATGGATAGGCCAGCGTGTGCACGCTCGAGGTCTCGGTCATGCCGTAGACCTCGACCACGGGCAGCTTCAGCTTGTCCTGGATCGCCGAGCCGACCGCGACGGGGATCGCCGAGCCGCCTCCGGCGGCATATTTCAGGCTTGAGATGTCGGCTTGATCAGGTGGCACCGCGAGCGTTGCGGCGAGCACCGTCGGCACGCTCGACAGCGCTTCCGGCTTGAAGCGCTCGACCAATTTCCAGATATTCTTCACCGCATTCGGATTGCGCCAGCCGCTCGGCGACAGCACGACCAGCGAGCCGCCGCCCGACAGCATCGTCAGCACCTGGGTCAGCGATCCCCCGACGTGAAACAACGGCATGCCGAACAGCAAATTGGCACCGGGCTTCGCCCTTAGCAGCAGGTTGAGCGCCCAGGCCTGGTAGACCTGGTTGGTATGCGTGTGCCGCACCAGCTTGGGCGTGCCGGTGGTGCCGCCGGTGTGGAAATAGGCCGCGATGTCGGCACCCGAAATCTTGCGCCCGCTGACAAGCTGATCCGACGGCTGCTGCTTGATCAGGTCGCTGAAAGCAAAGATGCCATTCGCCGGATCGCCGCCGCCGAACACCTGCACGATCGCCTTGAGGTGCTTGAGCTGCGGACGGATCTGCTCGACCTTCTGCCAGATGTCGGTGCCCGGCATCGGCCCGAGCGCCACCAGGATTTTGGTGTTCGCAGCTTCAAGGATCTCCGCGATCTGGTGCGGCTCGAGCAGCGGATTGACGGGATTGGCGATGCCGGCGGCCTCCGCGCCGAACAGCGTCACGAAGGCATCCGGCACCAGCGGCAGCATGAAGCTGATGACGTCGTCTTTCTCCGCGCCGAGCGCGTGAAACATGTTGGCAGCCTGCGTGACGCGCGCATGGAAATCGCGGTAGGTGACCACCAGTGGCGTGTCGGCGGGATCAGCATTTTGCAGAAACTGGATCGCCGCACCGTCGGGATTACGCGCCGCGCCCAATTTGATGGCGTCAAACGTGCTCTCGGCAGCGATACGGTCCGCATAGGGGACCCGCTCGAACGCCCGGACCTCCTCGTCGGTCAAAAGATCCGGATAGTCATTGCCAATCAGCCGATCGAGCGCGTGGATGCCCGCCATGGAATTCCGTCCTCCCTCAGATGTATGTCCCCGCCCCCTGTCTTTTGACATTTTTGGGTCGGCGAGGCCCCGACCGATGGCCGGCCGGGGCGCCGACAGAATGATGGATGATTTGGCGTTCGTCCATTGCCAACGGGCTGCGGCGCTCGAACGCGAACCTAAGGCGCTTGAACCTCTGCGGCCGATCCGGGGACCAAGAACTGGCACTGAATTCGCTCGCCAGCGCCCTGCCGCAAGACTTGAGGTCATCATGACGACACCCCTGCGGAACCGCATCACACGGCTGATCGCCGCGTGCGCTATCTCAACAGCCATCGCGCTGCCCTCCGCAACATTCGCCGCGGACGGCCAGCTCGACAAGATGCGGGCCAAGATCGCGGCATTCATCACCGACAAGATGGAGAAGCTGGGCGGATCGCGCATCATCTACAAGGTGGACAGTGACGCCTTGCGGGAGGCGGTCACTACGGATCTGCGCGACGACGTCTACAAGACCCTGCGCGAGGGCCGGATCGCCTTCTCCGGCCTTGCGATTCGTGACGGCGGCGTCGAGGTCAAGATCGCGGACGCCAAGGGCCGCGAGCTGCTGACGCGCAAGCTCGCCTCGGCGGCAGAGGGATTGCCCACGCACGCGCTCGCCGTGACCGACGCCGGAGACGGGCTGATCAGGCTCGCGCCGACCGATGCCGCATCCGCCGCACGGCTGCGCGATCTCGTCGAGGATTCCATCGCCATGATCGAGCAGCGCCTCAAGGACGCCGGCGTCACTCTGCCCAGCGTCCAGCCTGAGGGAACGGACCGCATCCGCATCTTTCTGCCGGGCACGACGGAGCCCGAGCGCATCACCGCGATCTTCGCCAGGAAGGTCAAGGTCAGCTTCCGCCTGATCGATGTCACGATGTCGGCGGAGCAGGCGCAATCCGGCACGCCTCCGGCGGGCACGGAAGTGATGTTCGGCTTCAAGGACAAGCTTCCCTATCTCGTCAAGGCCAGCGCGCTCGACGGCGACGACATCAGCTACGCGGGACCGGGATTCTCGAGCGGCGCTAAGGAGCCGATCGCCTCGTTCCGCTTCAACGGCCGCGGTACGCGGCGCTTCGCTCACATCACCGCAGAGAACGTTGGAATGCCCTTCGCCATCGCGCTCGACGACAAGGTGATCTCCTCCCCGGTGATCCGCGAGCCCATCACCGGCGGCTCCGTCCAGATTTCCGGCAACTTCACCCTGGAAGAGGCCAACAGCGTCGCCATGCTGCTGCGCGCCGGCTCGCTGCCCGGACGTCTTGGCCTCGTCGAGCAGCAGGTCATCCAACCCGCCGCCAAGCCATAAGGCGAAGATCGTCAGACGCGCCCCACCAGGGGCATCCGGCCGTTCCGCGACGCCGAAGCCCGCCCCGAATCACGGCCGCGTTGCGGCCGGACGCACAACCAACGGGCAATTGCCGAAACGCCCGATCAGGCTAAAATTTGCCTCTTGCGGCGTGACGGCCAAAGGCTTCATTTCAGGCGGCCGTCATTCGATTTCGGCTATACGTGTCGAGCATACCGACCAGGACTGAAAGCCTTACGCGGGGTTAGTACCATGCCGTCCGGCAGCGCAGACATTTCCTCGATCCTCGACCGCATTCTCGATGCGGCAACGGACAACCTCAGGATCGCGAAGATCCTGGTGCAGATGGGCCTGGATCCGAACAACGTCACCTATGACGCGATCTTCAATAGGCTGCTGGAGATCTTCGTCCACAACATCACGTTTGCCAATCTGTTCGCCGCGGTCGGCGCCGGTTTCTTCGTCGCCACCCTCTTGATGCGGACCATGGTGCCGCTGCGCGTCGCCAACATGATCGGCTGCGCGTTCTTCGCCGTTTTCGGCGCGCTCTCCGCCAACGTCGCGACGTTCCTGCTCTATCTGCTGCTGCTTCCGATCAACGCCCTGCGCCTGCGGCAGATGCTCAAGCTGGTCAAGAAGGCGCGCCATGCCGCCGAAGGCGACATGTCGATCGAATGGCTCAAGCCATTCATGACCGAGCGCAAATATCGAAGCGGCGACACGCTGTTCAAACTGGGCGATCCTGCCAAGGAGATGCTCCTCACGGTCACCGGCAAGTTCTTGGTCAAGGAGATCAATGTCGAGATCGGGCCCGGAGCGCTGATGGGAGAGCTCGGCTTCCTGACGCCCGACAACCGGCGCACCGGAACGATCGAATGCATCGAGGACGGCCAGGTGCTGACGATCACCTACGACCGGCTGCTCGAGATCTACTTCCAGGACCCGCAGTTCGGCTATTATTTCCTGGTGCTGACCAGCCAGCGCCTGCTGCAGAACATCGATCGTTTGCAGAAGCAGCTCGCCACGGAGCGGGCGGCCACGACGAACAGGATCGCGTGATCGCCGCTGCTCAGCCTAGCAGCAGCGCCATGCCGGGATCGCCCTTCTCCATCGCGCGCCGATAGGCCGGGCGGGCACTGACGCGGCCGAGATACTTGACCACGTTCGGGCAGCGTTGGACATCGTAGGGCTGGAAGTAGCGCATCGTCGTCAGCGAAAAGCCCATCATGATGTCGGCGGTGGTGAATGCGTTGCCCGCCAGATATTCGGCATCGCGAAGGCGGGCGTCGAGGAGATCGTAGGAGCGATCGAGCCGTCCCTTCATGGCGAGCAGGGTCGGGTTGTCCTTTGCAAGATCGAGTCGATTCAGAATCATCATCCGCCCCATGCCGGGTTGCAACGTGCCATTGGCGAAGTGAAGCCAGTACAGGAACTGCGGGAAGGCGGGATCATTGGGGCCGAGTACCAGACGGCCGTTGCCGTACTTTGCGACGATGTAGTCGACGATGGCGCCGGACTCCGCGAGCACGAGATCGCCGTCGGTCACGACGGGCGCTGCCCCGCTCGGGTGCAGCGCCTTGTACTCCGGCGGCGCCAGCATGGTGACGGGATCGCGGGCGTAGCGCCTCAGCTCGTAGTCAAGCCCCAGCTCCTCGCACAGCCAGACGATGCGCTCGGACTGAGACTTGCCGAGATGATGGACGGTGAGCATGAGGCCCCTGCAGCGGTAAGTTGGGCATGTCGTGAAGACGCGTATAGCCTACCATTGCCGGGGACGCATCTCGGTCTTGTGTCCCGGACGCAGCGCGGCGCCGCTTCGACGGCGCTGCAGAGCCGGGGCCCAGCCCACCGGGTATGTCCTGTCCGCGGCGCGTCCAGCCTCCCTCCAAAACGGCCCCGCCGCAAAATCGCCCTAAAAACCGAATGGTAACCATGACGGGCTAGGGTAATGACGTGACCAATCCTCCGACGATCCTGGTGTTCGATTCCGGCCTTGGCGGGCTCACGGTGCTCCGCGAGGTCGTGGCCGCGCGTCCGGACGCCCATTTCGCCTACGTCGCCGACGACGCCTTCTTCCCCTACGGCCACCACAGCGAGGACGAGATCATCGCCCGCGTCGTGCCGCTGATGGGTGAGCTGATCGGCACGCATGACCCTGATATCGTCGTCATCGCCTGCAACACGGCGTCCACCCTGGTCCTGTCCCACTTGCGCGCCGCTTATTCGGTGCCCTTCGTCGGTACGGTGCCGGCGATCAAGCCGGCCTGCGCGCAATCGAGGACCCGCCGCGTCTCGGTGCTCGGCACCAAGGGCACGGTGAAGCGCGAATACACCAAGGCCCTGATCCGCGATTTCGCGCAGGGCTGCGAGGTGACGCTGGTCGGCTCGCCCGAGCTAGCCTCGCTGGCTGAAGCCGAGCTCAGCGGCACTTCCGTCAGCGACGGCGACATCCTGGCCGAACTCGCCCCCTGCTTCGTCGGCGAAGACGCGACCTCGCGCACCGACACGGTGGTGCTCGCCTGCACACATTATCCGCTGCTGCTCGACCGGCTGAAGCGGCTGGCACCCTGGCCGGTCGACTGGATCGATCCCGCGCCGGCGATCGCCCGCCGCGTTTCGGATCTGCTCGGCCCGCGCATCGGCGGCATCGCACAGGCCGGCGCCGAGATGATCTTCACCTCGAACCGCGTGCACGGCCTTTCGGCCACGCTGACGCCGTTCTTCGGCGGCCGCGCGCTGGCCTGACTTTGCGCATCGGCGCTGCGCTGCTAGGTTTTGCCGTCGTCACCTCACAGCAGGCCTTTCCATGTCGGTCCGGACTCCGCCGCTCAACCGCCTCCGCCAATTGTGGCGCGATGGCCGCCCCGCTTTCGGCGCGATCGCGACCATCCCGAGCGTGCAGATGGTGCAGATCATGGCGCGCTCGCTCGACTGGATCATCGTCGATCTCGAGCATGGACCGATCGGGCTCACCGAAGCGCACGCGATGATCGCAGCAACCACCGGCACGCCGTGCACGCCCCTGGTGCGGATCGCGGCGAATGAGCCGTGGCTTGCGAAAGCGCCGATGGACATCGGCGCTTTCGGCATCAACTTTCCGATGATCACGAACCGCACTGATGCCGAGAAGGCGGTCCGCAGCGTGCGCTACCCGCCGCGCGGCGACCGGCTCTGGGGTCCGTTCCACGCCCCGTTCCGCTGGGGCCAGTCGATGCCGGACTACATGGCAAGCGCCGACGACGAAATGATCTGCATGATCACCATCGAGCATGTCGATGCCGTCGACCGCATCGACGAGATCATGGCGACGCCGGGCATCGACGTCGCGGTGATCGGGCCCGGCGATCTCGCGACATCCATCAACAAGCGCGGCCAGATGGACGATCCGGAACTGCTGGAGCTGGTCGCGCGCGCCGAGGCCGGCATCCTCAGAAGCGGCGTGCCGATCGGCGGCGTGGCCCGCACCGCCGACCAGGCCAACGCCCTGGTCGACCGCGGTTACCGCGCGATCGCGCTGGGCTTCGACTGGTCGCTGCTCCAGCGCGGCATCATGGCGGCGTTCGAGGGGATCAGGCGCTGAGCAGGCCGACTGCCACCTTGCCGGGAACTGCGGCCCTGCTAGGGTCGGCCGCATAGGGAGGAAAAACCATGCTCAAGAAGACTTTGCTCGCTCTGACCTTTACCGGCCTTGCCGTCGCCGCCTTCGCACAGCAGCCTGGCATCAAGCGCACCCCGCTCCAGAAAGTCGAATTTCCGGAGGGCTATAATACCGTCACCGCGATTGCGGAGGTCCCGGCGGGCGGCGCGGCCGGACGCCATACCCATCCCGGAATTGAGACCGGTTATGTGCTGGAAGGCGAGCTCAATCTCCTCGTCGACGGGCAGCCGGAGAAGACCTTGAAAGCCGGCGATTCCTACCAGATCCCGGCAGGCGTCGTGCATGACGCCAAGGCTCATGGCGATAAAGCCATGAAAGTGCTTGGAGTTTACGTCGTCGACAAGACCAAGCCGCTGGCTTCGCCGGCTCCCTGATTGGTCGAACCGTTCAACCCCTGGCGGGTTGGTTCGTGCTAAAGGAAACGGCGGGCGGGACCCGCTCGCTGCACATTTTTTCATCTGTAGGAACCGAAGACCGATGCGGGGGACGCCAAAGCCCATTTCGCTGCCGCGCCGCCTGATTTGCGATCTCATGCGCGCGTCGATGGACGTGCCGTTCGTTTCGCTCTCCCGTTCGCTCAATATCCGCCCCCTGATCGAGGCACGCGCCGGAGCCGCCGCGCCGGCCGGCTGGGCTGCGACCTTCGTCAAGGCGTTCGCCCTGGTCGCCAGGGACGAGCCGATCCTGCGCACCGTCTACGCCAAATGGCCCTGGCCGACGTTCTACGAATTGCCGAACAGCGTGGCGTCGGTGGCGATCGCTCGGGTCGAGGACGGCGAGGAATGCGTGATGCCGCAGCGAATCGCGGCTCCCGAGGCCATGGCGCTTGCCGCGGTCGATGCCGAGATCCGGCGCGGCAAAACGGCGCCGATCGCAGACGTTCCGATGTTCCGCAAGATCATGCGGGCAACCCGCCTGCCGCTGCCGCTGCGGCGCCTGTCCTGGGCGATCGGCCTCAATTTCGGCCGCCAGCGTGGCAACTGGTTCGGCAGCTTTGCGGTGAGCTCGGTGGCCGCCTATGGCGGCGGAGAGCTCCATCCGATCACGCCGGGCCCCTTCATCGTCAGCTACGGCCTGGTCGAGCCCGACCAGACCATTCATGTCGTGATCCGCTGGGATCACCGGGTTACTGATGCGGCCCCGATCGCCCGCGTCCTGACCCGGCTGGAACAGGTCCTGAACACTGAAATCGCTGCCGAATTGCGGGCGGCGGGGTCAAAGCCGATAAGAGTGGTCGGGACATAAGCACCGTCATTCCGGGGCAGCTCGCAGAGCCGAACCTGGAACCTCGAGATTTTCCGGGTCGATGCTGGCGCATCGCCCGGAATGAAGGGCTAAACAATTGACAGCGAACCCCAAACTCCCCTAAAAGCCGCCTGCTCGCGGGCCGATTTCGGCCCGCGAAGCGTTTCGCGACCCGTGGTCCTCTCCCTTGAAGCTTTGGGGATCGGACCTGTCAGTGCCGGGCTAGCCCGTCACACAGGAGGGCGCGTTTCCTCAAACCATGTACCTGAAGAGGACGCGATGACTAAGCGCAGTGAGGCGAAGTACAAACTCGATCGCCGTATGGGCCAGAACATCTGGGGCCGCCCGAAGAGCCCCGTGAATCGCCGCGAATACGGCCCCGGCCAGCATGGCCAGCGTCGCAAGGGCAAGCTCTCGGACTTCGGCGTGCAGCTGCGCGCCAAGCAGAAGCTGAAGGGCTACTACGCCAACATCTCCGAGCGTCAGTTCCACGGCATCTATGTCGAGGCGAGCCGCCTCAAGGGTGACACCGGCGAGAACCTGATCGGCCTGCTGGAGCGTCGTCTCGACGCGGTCGTGTACCGCGCCAAGTTCGTTTCCACGATCTTCGCCGCTCGCCAGTTCATCAACCACGGCCACATCAAGGTGAACGGCCGCAAGGTCAACATCTCGAGCTATCAGCTCAAGGTCGGCGACGTGATCGAGGTCAAGGAAGCCTCCAAGCAGCTCGCCCACGTGCTGGAAGCCAGCCAGCTCCCCGAGCGCGACACTCCCGACTATCTCGAAGTCGACCACGGCAAGATGACCGCGAAATACGTGCGCATCCCCGGCCTCTCCGACGTGCCGTTCCCGGTGCAGATGGAGCCCCATCTGGTCGTCGAATTCTATTCGCGCTAAGATCTGAATATCGAAAGGCCCCGGTTCGCCGGGGCCTTTTTGCTTAAGAGCCACAATTCAGTGGCCGCAATGCGTTAGGAGCCGTCGCATGCTCTACACCCCTCCCCCGATCGATCCCAAGGCGCCGCCGGTGCGCATCAATCTGCTCTCGGACACGCAGACCAAGCCGACGGCCGCGATGCGCGAGGCGATGGCGCGCGCCGAGGTCGGCGACGAGCAGGTCGGTGACGATCCGACCGTGAACGCGCTGTGCGAGCGCGTCGCCGCACTGATGGGCAAGGAAGCTGCGGTCTACATGCCCTCGGGCACCATGTGCAACGTCACCGCGACGCTGGTGCATTGCCGCCCCGGCGACGAGATCCTGGCGCATGAGACCGCGCACATCATCGCCCGCGAAGGCGGCGCGCATGCCGCGATCGGCGGCTTCCAGGTCACCCAGCTTAGGGGTCCCGACGGCCAGTTCACGCCGGAGACGTTCCGGAAAGCTCTGCACCCGCGTACGCGCTACCAGCCGCCGCAGACCGTCGTCAGCGTCGAGCAGACCGCCAATATCGGCGGCGGCACGATCTGGAAAAAGGCCGCACTCGACGAGATCGTCGCGATCGCGAAGCAGCACGGCCTCGTCACCCACATGGACGGCGCGCGCCTGCTCAACGCCACCGTCGCCAGCGGCATCTCCCCGCGCGACATGACGGCGGGCTGGGATTCGGCCTGGATCGATTTCTCCAAAGGCCTGGGCGCGCCGATCGGCGGCGTGCTCGCGGGCTCGCGCGCCTTCATCGATGCGGTCTGGCAGTGGAAGCAGCGCCTCGGCGGATCGATGCGGCAGGCTGGCATTTGCGCCGCCGCCTGCATCTACGCGCTCGACCATCACGTCGAGCGCCTCGCCGACGACCACGCCAATGCGCGCGCGCTTGCCCGCGGGCTGTCGCAGATCCCCGGCGTCGAGGTGCAGGAGCCCGAGACCAACCTCGTGTTCTTCAAGCCCGACGGCGCCGGCATTGCCGGCGACAAGATGGTCGCGGCACTGCGCCAGCGCGGCGTGACACTTGCGATGATGGATGGCCGCATCCGCGCCTGCACCCATCTCGACGTCGATGCGAGCCAGATCGAGGAGACGATCGGGTACGTGCGCGAGATCGTGCGCGGGGCGTAGTCAGAGCGTTTTCGAGCGAAGTGGATACCGGTTCGCGTAAAGAAAACGCGTCAAAACGAGAGTCTACCGCCCCATCGCCTGATAGATCAGCGTCTTCAAGGCCAGCTGAATCCGGCCGCGTTGCGACGGGGTCTGCACCATGAAGATCCCGAACAGATCGTCTTCGGGGTCGATGAAGAAGAAGGTGCCGCCGACGCCGTCCCAGCGATATTCGCCAAGCGGCCATGACGTCCCCGGGGGCACCGAAGTGCGCACCGCGAAGCCGAGGCCGAAGCCGGAGCTGCCGCCCGGATAATAGCTCTGATCGCGTGCGATCTTCGTTTCCGGCCCGACATGATCCGACGCCATCAGCGCGATGGTCTCGGGCTTGAGATAGCGCCGGCCTTCATAGCTGCCGCCATTCAGCAGCATCTGCGCGAAGCGGGCGTAGTCGCCGACTGTGCCGACGAGGCCGGCACCGCCCGATTGCCAGATCGCCGGGCGCCTGATGTCGCGAACCGGTGTCGTTGCATTGATGTTGCGATCATCCGGCATCGGTTCGGCGATGCGTGGGAATTTGGCGGGGTCGGTGACGTAGAACGCCGTCTCCGTCATGCCGAGCGGGTCGAGCAGCCGCTCCTTCTCGAACTGCAGCAGCGTCTTGCCCGAGATGACCTCGACAACCCGGCCGAGCACGTCGGTGGCAAAGCCGTAGTCCCACAGCGTGCCCGGCTGCTCGGCGAGCGGCAGTGCCGCGAGCTTCGCGACGAAATCGGCGTTGGAAACATCGCCATTGAAGAGGTTGGCGGCCGCATAGAGCTCGCGCACCGCGCCGCCGCCAGAAGAACCGTAAGGCAGCCCCGCGGTGTGGCGCAGCAGATCCTTGATCGTGACGGGACGCTGCAGCGGCTCCAGTGCCAGCGAGACCTTGCCGTCCTCCGCCTTCTTCTCGACGCCGACCTTCATATCGGCAAAGGCCGGAATGTACTTTGCGACGGCATCCTCGAGCGCGAGCTTGCCTTCCTCGACCAGCATCATCGCCATGACCGAGGTGATCGGCTTCGACATCGAATAGAGACGGAAGATCGTGTCCGCGCTCATCGAACTCTCGGTCGCGACATCGCGAACGCCGAAATTCTCGTAATAGACCGGCTTGCCATGCTGCTGGAGCAGCAGAATGGCGCCGGGAATCTTGCCGGTCACGATCTCGTTGCGGATGTAGTCGGAGACCTTCGCCAGCCCTTGGGCCGAGAGAGTGCGAGCGCTGCGTGCTTCGGAGCCGGCCTTCGCACCGACCGCTCCGACCAGAAGCACGAGCGCCGCGATGAAAGCGCGGCGCCCCAACATGTCACTTTTCCATGGCTTCATAGACCAACAGCTTCAATGTCCGCTGCACGCGCTGGCGCTCGGTCGGCGTCTGCTCCAGCAGCACGAAGAACATGTCCTGCTTGGGATCGATGACGAAATAGCAGCCGGAGGCGCCGTCCCATTTCAACTCGCCGAGATTGCCGGGCGGCGGCGGTTTTGCGTTGCCGGGGTCGGTGCGCACCGCGAGCCCGAGGCCGAAGCCGAAACCGTCGCCGGGGAAATAGAAATAGTCGCGGTCGACGCCTGATTTGGGGCCGAGCTGATCGGTCGTCATCAGCTTGAACGTCTCAGGCTTGAGAATGGTCTTGCCGTCGAGGCTGCCGCCGTTGAGCAGCATCTGCGCGAAGCGCTCATAATCGGCCATGGTCGTCACCATGCCACCGCTGGCGAACTGCATCTTCTTGACCACGGTCGGATCATTGATCCGGCCAACGCGGAAGTCGCTGTCGTTCGGCACCGGCTGCGCCAGCAGCTTCTGCTTCTCGGGAGCGATGACGAAAAAGCCGGTGTCGACCATGCCGAGCGGATCGAGCAGCTTCTCGCGCATGATGTCGATCAGCGGCTTGCCGGCCGCGATCTCCATCACGCGTGCCAGCACGTCGGTGGAATGGCCGTATTGCCAGAGCGCGCCCGGCTGGTTGTGCAGCGGCAGCTTGGCGATGCGCTCGGCGAACTCGGCGAGGTCGAAATCGCCTGCGTAGAGGTTGGCATCGCGATAGGCCTTGCGGACCAGGCTGTCGCCATAGAAGCCATAGGTGATGCCCGATGTGTGCGTCATCAAATCATGCACCGTCATCGGCCGGTTCGGCGGCACCAGCTCGAGCGACTTGGTGCCGTCCTCCGCCTTCTTCTCGACGCCGACTTTCACATTGGCGAAGGACGGAATGTACTTCGAGACGGGATCATCCAACTTGATCTTGCCGTCCTCGACCAATTGCATCGCGACCACCGAAGTGATCGCCTTGGACATCGAGAACAGGCGGAAGATCGTCTTGTCCGTGATCGGCGCCTTGCTGACCACGTCCTGCACGCCGAAGGCTTCGTGATAGACCGGTTTGCCGTGCTGCCGGATCAGTACGGTCGCGCCGGCGATCTTGCCAGTCGCAACCTCGTTCTTGAAGAATTCGCTGATCTTGCCGAGCTTGTCCTGATTGAAATGCGCCCCGGCCGGAATCTCGTAGGTGCCCTCCGCTCGCGCCAGCGACATCGCGCCGAGCGACACCAGCGCGCCGCAGACCAGCGCACGCAGTCCAGACTGTGAAATCATATCCCCTCCCCGGAACATGGCCCGGCGGAGTGTACTGAGCGCGCCATCAGGCACAAGGGCCGGCGTGTCGCGCAAGCGCCTCGGCGTGGAGCTTGGCGCTCGGCTCGGCGAAGCAGCAGAACACCACGCGGGCCACGGACGGCGCCAAAGCGAGCCCTTCGATTGTGGTACGAACGGCGATATCGGCGGCCCGGTCGGCTGGAAAGCGGAAAATGCCGGTCGAAATCGCGGGAAATGCCACCGAGGTCAGCTTGTGCTTCCCGCACAGCTCCATCGAGCGGCGATAACAGGACGCGAGCAGATCGTCCTCTCCGAGCGTGCCGCCATTCCAGACCGGTCCGACGGTGTGGATCACATGGGCAGCCCTGAGCCGATAGCCTTTGGTGATCTTGGCATCACCCGTCTTGCAGCCGTGGAGCATGCGGCATTCGGCGACCAGATCGGGCCCCGCCGCCCGATGGATCGCACCATCCACGCCGCCCCCACCAAGGAGCGACGTGTTGGCCGCGTTGACGATGGCGTCAACGCTCAGTGTGGTGATGTCTGCGACAATGACCTCGAGCTCGGCGCCGCCAATCCGGCGCGTCAGCTGGGTCACCTATCAGGCCGCGACGACGACGCCCTTCTCGGTGAAAAGCTGCTGCAATTCACCGGCCTGGAACATCTCGCGGACGATGTCGCAGCCGCCGACGAACTCGCCCTTCACATAGAGCTGCGGGATGGTCGGCCAGTTGGAGAAGGTCTTGATGCCGTTGCGCAGTTCGGCGGATTCGAGAACGTTGAGGCCCTTATAGCCGACGCCGATATGGTCGAGGATCTGGACGACCTGGCCGGAGAAACCGCACTGCGGAAATTGCGGCGTGCCCTTCATGAACAGAACCACGTCGTTCGACTTCACTTCGTTGGCGATGAATTCCTCGATGCTCATTTCCGTGTCCTTCTGGGGCGGAGCCCCCACCAATCAATTCGGGCTGGCTCCGCCGATCTAACCCGATACCTGCCTATATATGTAGCCCAAACCGTTGTGCATCCAAAGTAAAATGGCGGCGACATGCCCCGCTGGCCGGCTTGCCCCCCAAGCCGGATCCATAGGCTGATGACATCAATATCATCGCCGGGGAGGACTTTCATACCGTAACGGAGCCCCTATCTAGGACAAACCTCGGTTTTGGAACCGGGCAACGCCAACGACGTTCTCTTGTCCTGTCTGGAGAAAAACGTGACGAAACAAGCCTCCGCTACGGCCGCCCCCTCGCTTTCGTCACTGTCCTCTGCCGGTAACCTCGCCCAGCGGCTGGAAGACGCCTTTCTCGCCGTCCGCAACGAGACCGAACGCCGGGCCGCGCCGCTCTCGCCGGAGGACCAGCAGATCCAGTCCATGCCCGATGCGAGCCCGACGAAATGGCACCGGGCCCATACCACCTGGTTCTGGGAGCAATTTTTGCTCGGCGAGCACGCGGCCGGCTACCGGCCCTTCCACCCCGATTTCGCGTTCCTGTTCAATTCCTATTACGTCAGCGCCGGCCCGCGTCATGCCCGCAATCATCGCGGCGACATCACCCGTCCCAGCGCAAACGAGGTCGGCGCCTATCGCAACTATGTCGATGCGGCCGTCGTCAAATTCTTCCGCGAGACCGGCGCGGACAAGCTTCGCGCGATCGCACCGCTGGTCGAGGTCGGGCTCAACCACGAGCAGCAACACCAGGAATTGATGTTCACCGACATCCTGCACGCCTTCGCGCAGAACCCGGTCTATCCGGCCTATGACCCGGACTGGCGCTTCCCGGCCGCGACGCGCGCCGGCGACGACTGGCTGACGCTGAACGAGGGTATCCACACCGTCGGCCATGTCGACGACAGCTTTCATTTCGACAACGAGAAGCCGGCGCATCGCGCCCTCGTCGGCCCGGTCAGGGTCGCGCGCAATCTGGTCACCAATGCCGAGTGGCTGGCCTTCATGCGGGACGGCGGATACCGGCGTGCGACGCTGTGGCTGATGGACGGCTTTGCCGCAGCCAGCAAGGAAGACTGGCAGGCCCCGGGTTACTGGCGCGAGATCGATGGCCAGTGGAACGTGATGACGCTGGCCGGTGTGAAGCCGGTCGATCCCACCGCGCCGGTCTGCCATATCAGCTACTACGAAGCCGACGCCTTTGCGCGCTGGGCTGGCAAACATCTGCCGACCGAGATGGAGTGGGAGGTCGCGGCCCGCGCCGGCCAACTCAACGACGCCTTCGGCATCGTCTGGCAGTGGACCCGCAGCTCGTACGCGCCCTATCCCGGCTACCGGGCCATCGAAGGCGCGCTCGGCGAGTACAACGGCAAGTTCATGGTCAACCAGCTGGTACTGCGAGGCTCCTCGCTTGCAACTCCGGAAGGCCACAGCCGTATCACCTATCGGAACTTCTTTTATCCGCACCACCGCTGGCAGTTCACGGGACTGCGGCTCGCCGATTACGACTAGTTCTCATCCGACGACAGATGCGCGCCGGACAGCGCGTTCAGGAGAGTATCATGAATGTGCACGCCAGCGCTTTGGCCGAAGCCCATCTTCCCGACGAACAGACCACCGCCTTCGCCCGCGAGGCCATCAAGGACCTCTCGCAGCAGCCCAAAACACTGTCGCCGAAATATTTCTACGACGCGACGGGATCGGAGCTGTTCGAGGCGATCACGCGCCTGCCGGAATATTATCCGACGCGGACCGAGCTCTCGATCCTGAAGGATCGTGGCAGCGAGATCGCGAAGATCATTCCGGAGCACGCCGCACTGGTCGAGTTCGGCGCCGGCGCAACGACGAAGGTCCGCCTGCTGCTCAACCATTGCAGGTTCGCGGCCTATGTCCCCGTCGACATCTCCGGTGACTTCCTCAAGGCGCAGGCGAACGGCCTGAAGCGAGACTTCCCGTCGCTCGGCATCTATCCGGTGACCGCCGATTTCACCACGCCGTTCGAGCTGCCGAGGGCCGTCGCCTCGATGCCCAAGGTCGGCTTCTTTCCGGGCTCGACCATCGGCAATTTCGAGCCGCATGAAGCCCAGGCCTTCCTGAAGAGCGCACGCGCGATCCTGGGTCGGGGCGCGCAGATGATCATTGGCGCCGACCTCGAGAAGGATGAGCGCGTGCTGTTCGATGCCTATAACGACGCCGCCGGCGTCACCGCGCGCTTCAACCTCAATGTTCTCGTGCGGATCAACCGCGAGCTTGGCGGCAATTTCGACCTCTCCGCCTTCACCCATCGCGCGATCTACAATCGCGAGCGGCACCGCATCGAGATGCACCTGTTCAGCAAGAAGAGCCAGACCGTGCGCCTGCTCGGCACCAGCTTTTCGTTCCGCCCGGGCGAAAGCATTCACACCGAGAACAGCTACAAATACAGCATCGAGCGTTTTGCCGCGCTGGCACAGGGCGCGGGTTGGCGCGTCCGCGAGAGCTGGACGGATGCGGCGAAGATGTTCTCGGTGCATGCGCTGGAAGTGGCGGAGTAAACGCTGCGGCCGCTCTCCGCGAGAGCGCTTTCCCCGCAGCGCATCCTTCGAGACGCCCGCTTAGGCGGGCTCCTCAGCTCAGGCCGCTCCGCAATTCAATGTTCCTTGGCCTCTTCTCTGTCCGCCCCCAGCGACACCGATTCCCACACCGCGACGATGATCATGATCACCGTCGTCGCGACCGACAGCCAGAGCGGCGGGAGGCCGGCGGCGAACCACCACAGCAACAGCAGCAGCATGATGCCGATGCCGTGCGAGAGCTGGAGGAAGCCGCGGATCGCGTGCTTGAACAGGATGGTGCCGATCAGGAACACCAGCGGCCCGCCGATCGTGCTCACGATGGTGCGCACGTCGGAATGGCCGGTCGGGTGCTTCAGCACCAGCTCGTCCGAGACCGCGGTCAGGATGATGCCGGCGATGATCGGCGTGTGCAGATAGGTATAGGCGAGCCGCGCCAGGCGGCCGGATTCGGTGGACTTCGAGATCCGCTCCGAGCCGGCCTCGGCGCCCTTGTGGAAATAGACCCACCACATCGCGATGGCGCCGACCAGTGCGGAGACGAAGGCCATGATGTTGTCCGCGGTCCAGTCCAGCTCGGCGAAGGTCGCGCCGTTGACGACGACGGCCTCGCCGAGCGCGATGATGACGAAGAGCGAGCAACGCTCGGCCATGTGGCCGCCCTCGACGGCCCAGGCCTCGACCGACGAGAAGCCGAGCTTCGGAACCCAGAAGCGCACCGCCGGCGAGACGTACTCCCAGGCGACTGCCGCAATCCACAGCCATAGCCGCGTCTCGTCTTCGGACAGGCCGCCTGCGATCCACAACACCGCGGAGATCGCGAGCCAGGTCAGAATGCGGATCGCGTTGTGGCGAACCGCGGTCCGATGCCGCGGCGTTGCGAACAGCCAGAAGGCCGTGCGCCCGATTTGCATCGCCGCGTAGGCGATCGCAAACCACAGACCCCGCCCCTCGAAGGCGGTCGGGATCGTCGTCGACAGCACCAGCCCGCCCAGCATCATCAAAAAGAGCATAACGCGGACCGGCGTCAGCTCCGGATTGAGCCAGTTGGTGACCCAGGCGGTATAGACCCACACCCACCACACCGCGAGAAACAGCACCGTGACGTGCACTGCGCCGAGCGGCGTGAAATGGTGCAGCAGCGTATGCGACACCTGCGTGACGGCGAAGACGAAGACGAGGTCGAAGAACAGCTCGACATTGGTGACGCGGCTGTGCTGGTTCGGCACGATGACGCGAAACATCGCGCCGCGAGAATTGTCCGCAGCCATCGTCGTCCCCCGTCGCGCGATCAGATCAAGCGCCCGGCACGCCAGTTTGCAGCGCCAGCGCGTGCAGCACGCCGCCCATCTGGCCGCGCAGGGACTGATAGACGATCTGGTGCTGCTGGACGCGGGATTTGCCGCGGAAAGATTCCGAGATCACGGTCGCGGCATAGTGGTCGCCGTCGCCGGCGAGGTCACGGATGGTCACCTCGGCATCGGGGATCGCTGCCTTGATCATCGCCTCGATATCGTGGGCGTCCATGGGCATTCGGGTCTTGCTCCTTCTGGTCTCGAATCGCTGCCGGGGTCCCCTCTCCGGCAGGGCCAAACTTAGCGTGAACGGACTTCTGCGTCACGCTTTCCGGCACTATATCCATGATCCCATCAGGATAAAGGCACGACAAAGTGCCGCGCGCGGCAGATTGATCGAAAAGGTGTGAAATCATGAAGCTTCCAGGGCCCGACCATCCCATCACCATCACCCCAAATCCCCGCCGCGTCCGTGTCACCGCGGGCGACATCGTGATCGCCGAAACCAGCAAGGCGCTGACGCTGAAGGAGGCCAGATATCCGGCGGTGCAATATGTGCCGCGGGAGGACACCAACATGGCCCTGCTGGCGCGTACCGACCGCGTCACCCACTGCCCCTACAAGGGGGATGCGAGCTATTACAGCGTTAAGGCCGACGGCAAGGTGCTCGATAATGCGATCTGGACCTACGAGACGCCCTTTCCCGCGATGAGCGAGATTTCCGGCCATCTCGCCTTCTATCCGGATAAGGTGAAGATCGAGGAAGTGGGGTAGGCGCACGCGCTGTGACGCCGGGGCGATCCTGGATCGCCTCCTTCCAGTCGACACAAGGCACGAGATGCCGCGCCGGGCCGCAAGACTGATTGGGGTCTCGTTGCTGGGATTGTCCGGCATCCTTGTTGTGCTCGCTGCTGCCGGGCTGGGTTTTCGTGCCTATCGTCAGCACCTTGCTGCCCAAACTCTCGCGATCCGCTCTCCTGCCGGCGTGCAGGAGGGAGAGTTCATCGAGATCGGCGGCATCAAGCAATGGATTCAAATCCGCGGCGCGGATCGGGATAACCCGGTTCTCCTGTTCGTCCACGGCGGCCCCGGCGGCTCCACCCTGCCGATCTCCTCGGGTTGGCGCGCCTGGGAGAAGCATTTCACCGTCGTGCAGTGGGACCAGCGCGGCACGGGGCGCACCTTTGGCGCGGCTGGAGACGCGCTCGGCCCCACGATGACACTGGAGCGGATGACGCAAGACGGCATCGAACTGGCCGAGTACCTGCGCACGCATTTGCACAAGGACAAGATCGTCCTGGTCGGGCATTCCTGGGGCTCATTCCTGGGAATTCGAATGGCGAAGCAACGTCCGGATCTGTTCTCGGCCTATGTCGGCACGGGCCAGGTGGTCGGCAGGGAGACCTTCGAGAAGGCCTTCGAGCTCACGATCGCGCGCCTGCAGCGGCTTGCGGCAGCGGCCACCAACAAGGAGGCTCTGGCCGAGTTGGCGCCGATCGCTTCACAGCCGGTCCTCACCCCGGAGAATCGCCTGATTGCGGACAAATGGAGCAATGTGCTGGGTCTGCCGCTCGCCGACGGCTTCCAGCTGGCCGGTCCCATCCCGCCGCTCTTCATGCCGGACGTGTCGCTGCTTGATCTGTACAATTGGCGGAAGGGCGCCGCCTTCTCGGCAAAGTACCTGACGGGTCGGAACGGGCCGATGTTTCAGAGCGACATGGCCTCAATGGGGTTCGAGTTTTCAATACCCATGTTCTTCATCGAGGGCGATGCAGACGCCGTGACGCCGGGAGGACCCGCCGAGCAGTTTTTCAACCTGATCTCGGCCCCGCATAAGGAATTCGTCTGGGTTCGCGGCGGAGACCATTTCATTCCGTTCGATCGCCCCGATGAGTTCTTGGCGGAGCTGATGGCTCGCATAAGACCGTTCGCAAGCCATTGACGGCCTGCGCCTGGGGGCCGGCGCCCCGTTCCGGTCCGACCTACTGCCCGCTACGCCCTGAAGATCGTGAGCCCCAATATCAGCAGCACCAGGAAGATCACGACGAAGACGTAGAACAGGAAGCGGGCGATATCGGCGGAGACGGTCGAGATGCCGGTGAAACCGAGCACGCCGGCTACGATCGAGACAAGTAGGAAGATCAGCGCCCATTTCAGGATCGTCATTGCCAGCTCCGAATTGTGCCGCTTGTCGCGGCCGTCAGCCCTTCCCTTCGGCGGACGCTAACTTCGCTGCGCGGAACTGGTTCCTACGGGTGTCAGGACCCCAAGTCGGGCTCAAGTGGGGCTCAACTACCGCGCAAACGAGCCTTGCTGAATCCGGCTCGCGGCGGCACAGTCCAGCCCGGGGCAGGAGTGCGGGGGCGACCAAGATGACGATGGCAGATTCAGCGACGATCGGCGCGGAGGTGCATGCCGCGCCGAAGAGCAAGGCGCGCAATTTGGCGATTGATCGCGCCCGCACCTTCCTGACTCTGGTGGTGCTGCTGCATCACGCGGTGATCCCCTATACCTATTTCGGTCATACCGATCCGAAGTACTTCTTCGGCTTCGACATGATCGTGCTCGCCACCGACAGTTTCTTCATGGCGATGTTCTTCTTCCTGTCGGGGCTGTTCGCCTGGTCTGGCATCGCCCGGAAGGGAGCACGGAGCTATTTGGCAGATCGCCTGCTTCGGCTTGGCTTACCCTTCGCGATCTGCGCCCTTACGGTCATTCCGCTCGCCTACTACGCGATCTCCCTGCGGCAGCATCCCGAGATCGGCTTTTCGGAATTCTGGTGGAATATGGTCACGAAGGGCCCGTGGCCGAGCGGGCCGATTTGGTTCCTTTGGGTCTTGTTCGCTTTCGACCTGGTTGCCTGCCTGCTGCACCGGCTGTCGCCCAATCTGCTCGATCCGATCAATCGCCTCTCGCTACACGGTCGCCGTCGGCCCGCCGTGTTCTTCGCGGTCATGCTTGCCGTCACCGCGGCGTTCTACATTCCTGGGAGGGTTCACTTCGGACCAAGCAGTTGGTTCGAGTTCGGGCCGTTCTCGGTCCAGCACGGGCGCGTGATGCTCTACGCGACCTACTTCTTTTTCGGTGCAGGCATCGGCGTTGCGCAAATGGATCGCGGGCTGCTCGCTGTCGACGGCCGGATGGCAAAGGTCAGCTGGGACTGGATGGTGCTGGCGATCGTTCCGTATTGCCTCTTGTGGGTGCTGATCTTTATCAAGCGCGAAATACTGGGCAACCCGTCGCCGTTGCCGGACTGGTATGAAGCGCTCTATGCCATCTGCTTCACTGTCTTCAGCGTGGCCATCATGTTTCTGATCCTGGCCTTTTTCCAGAGGTTCAGGCAATCAGGCTCAGCCAAGCTGCTCGATCCAATGCAGAGCGACGCGTTCGGCATGTTCCTGGTGCACTATCCGATCGCACTGTGGCTGCAATATTGGCTGTTCGACTATGGCCTGCCGGCGATCGTCAAGGCCACGATCGGATTTGTACTGACAGTCATGGCGAGCTGGGCGCTGACGCGAGCGTTGCGGCAGATCCCGGGCGCGACGAAGGTGCTTTGAGGAAGCGGCAACGGCCTCCTATCGTCGTTGCGAGCGCAGCGAAGCAATCCATCTCACCGCAGGCAGCAGTGTGGATTGCGTCGTCGCGGAGCCTGTCATCGGGCCCGCCAAAGGCGGGACCCGGTGGCTCCTCGCAATGACGGATGGCGTCGCTACGCCGCCTTCCCACCCATATATTCCGGCAGCCAGCGCTCGAACGACTTACGGAGCGCATCGATCGCCACGGGCGCTTCGCCCGCGATCGCGATCGCATCGCCGCCGGTGGTGCCGATCCGCACGCAGGGCACTTCGCAGCCGCGCATCTTGGCGAGCACGCGGCCGGCTTCGGTTTCCGGCACGGTGACGAGATAGCGCGCCTGGTCCTCACCGAACCAATAGGCCTGCGAGATCAGCGAGGTCGGCGCCGCCAGCAGCTTGGCCCCGATGCCGCCCGCCATCGCCATCTCGGCCAGCGCGATCAACAGACCGCCGTCGGAGAGGTCGTGCACGGCGGTTGCGGTACCGCCATGGATCATGCCGCGCACGCAATCGCCGTTGCGCTTCTCGGCGGCGAGATCGACCGGCGGCGGCGCGCCCTCCTCGCGACCGCAGATATCGCGCAGGTAAACGGACTGGCCGAGCCAGCCATGGGTCTCGCCCACCAGGAGGATCGCTTCGCCCTCGGCCTTGAAGGCGAGCGAGGCAGATTTGGTGAAATCGTCGAGCAGGCCGACGCCGCCGATCGAGGGCGTCGGCAGGATCGCGCGGCCGTTGGTCTCGTTGTAGAGCGAGACGTTGCCGGAGACGACCGGAAAGTCCAGCGTGCGGCAGGCTTCCGAGATGCCCTTCAGGCAGCCGACGAACTGGCCCATGATCTCGGGCCGTTCAGGATTGCCGAAGTTGAGATTGTCGGTGATCGCGAGCGGCTTGCCGCCGACCGCGGTGATGTTGCGCCAGGCTTCCGCCACCGCCTGCTTGCCGCCTTCGAACGGGTCCGCCTCGCAATAGCGCGGCGTGACGTCGACGGTGAGCGCGAGGCCCTTCGGCCCGTCCTCGACGCGCACGACCGCTGCATCGCCGCCGGGACGCTGCATGGTGTTGCCGAGGATGACGTGGTCGTACTGCTCCCAGACCCAGCGCTTAGAGCACATGTCAGGCGAGCCGATCAGCTTCTCCAGCGCAGGCCCGAGGCCCATCGGCGCCGGCACGTCGCGCGCATGCACGACCGGCAACGCGGCGGAGGGGACATGCGGACGGTCGTAGAGCGGCGCCTCGTCGCCGAGCTCCTTGATCGGCAGATCGGCCATGACGTCACCGCCATGCTTGACGACGAAGCGCTTGCTCGGCGTGGTGTAGCCGACCACGGCAAAGTCGAGGCCCCACTTCTTGAAGATCGCCTCGGCTTCCTTTTCCTTCTCGGGCTTGAGCACCATGAGCATGCGCTCCTGGCTTTCCGAGAGCATCATCTCGTAGGCGCTCATGCCGGTCTCGCGGGTCGGCACCGCATCGAGATCGAGGTCGACGCCGAGGTCGCCCTTGGCGCCCATCTCGACGGCCGAGCAGGTCAGGCCCGCCGCGCCCATGTCCTGGATCGCGATGACGCAGCCCTTCTCCATGATCTCGAGGCAGGCTTCGAGCAGCAGCTTCTCGGCAAAGGGATCGCCGACCTGCACTGTCGGGCGCTTCTCCTCGGACTTGTCATCGAACTCGGCCGAGGCCATCGAGGCGCCGTGGATGCCGTCGCGCCCCGTCTTGGAGCCGAGATAGACGATCGGCATGTTCACGCCGGAGGCCGCCGCATAGAAGATCTTGTCGGCATCGGCGAGGCCTACCGCCATCGCGTTGACGAGGATGTTGCCGTCATAGCGGGTGTGGAAGCGCACCTGGCCGCCCACGGTCGGCACACCGAAGGAATTGCCATAGCCGCCGACGCCGGCAACGACGCCGGAGACGAGATGCCGGGTCCTGGCATGCTCGGGCGCGCCGAAGCTGAGCGCATTCAGGCAGGCAATCGGCCGCGCCCCCATCGTGAACACGTCGCGCAAGATGCCGCCGACGCCGGTGGTCGCACCCTGATAGGGCTCGATGTAGCTCGGGTGGTTGTGGCTCTCCATCTTGAAGACCACAGCCTGGCCGTCGCCGATGTCGATCACGCCGGCATTCTCGCCGGGACCCTGGATCACCCAGGGCGCCTTGGTCGGCAGGCCCTTGAGATGGATGCGTGACGACTTGTACGAGCAGTGCTCGTTCCACATCGCCGAGAAGATGCCGAGCTCGGTGAAGGTCGGTTCCCGCCCGATCAGCTTCAGGATGCGCTCGTATTCGTCGGGCTTGAGCCCGTGGGCGGCAACCAGTTCGGGGGTGATCTTGGGTTCGTTCTTCATGGATTCGAGGCTTTCGGCGGCGGTTTGGCCGTTCTTAGGAACATCGGGGGCTTCCGGAAAGCCCTTTCTGGCGCATTTTCCCGCTGTCCCACGTTTTGCAGGCGGGGACGGCGGGAACAGGAATTGCACGGCGCGGACGGATCGGATTTAAGAGCTAAAGACCCGCAATTGAAGGCCCATTTCCTTGCACGAATTGACCAAAGCGCCCCCGCCCCGCCGCCCCGACCTCCACGTCGCCACCGAGGGCGAATTTGTGGGCTGGCGGACCTGGATTCGCGACAGTTTTGAGTCCCATGTCGGCCCCTTCTGGCACCGGATCGAGGCGGACGGCAGCGTCCGCAGCGCCTTCCGGGTCGAGAAAAAGCACCTCAACGGCTCCGGGAACGTCCACGGCGGCTGCTACATGGCCTTTGCCGACTACTCCCTGTTTGCGATCGCCACCCATGTCCTGGACAGCCGGGCGGTGACGACCAATTTTGCCTGCGAATTCCTCGACGCGGCACGCGAGGGCGAGCTGATCGAATGCACCGGCGAGGTCACCCGCGCCGGCGGCTCGCTGATCTTCCTGCGCGGCAAGATGATGTCCGGCGAGCGCGTGCTGCTGACCTTTTCCGGCACGATCAAGCGGATGAAGCGGAAGGCGCTACCTCAGCCAAACGCATAGCTCGGCGGCTTCCCTTTTCACGCGCCCTCGCCCAGACTTCCCGGCAAGCGCTATCGCGCCGGGGAGCAGGAACAAGGTGCCGCAGAGCACATCGGAGGCGGGGCGTTCAGCGGCCTCCGTTTCATCGCCGTTGCCGTCCATGGCCGCCACCGGCGCGCGCAACTGGCGCGACTATGCGCTGCTGCTCGCGCTCGCCTGCTGCTGGAGCTCGACCTATCCGCTGGCGAAGCTGGCGCTTCCCACCATCCCGCCCATCACCTTCATCTCGGCACGCTCGCTGATCGCGGCTGCCTTCCTGTTCGCGATCCTGTGGATGCGTGGCATCAAGGTCCCGACCGACGCGAAGGCGTGGAAGCTGTTCGCAACCCAGCAATTGATCAACTCGACCTTTCCGTTCCTGATCATCACCTGGTCGCAACAATATGTGCCGGCGTCGAACACGGTGGTGCTGGCCTCGACGACACCGATCTTCGCGTTCCTGATCACCTCGCTGATCACCCGGCATGAGCCGGCAACGCTGCTCAAGCTCGCCGGCGCGATTTTGGGACTCGCCGGCACGGTTCTCATCGTCGGCCTCGACGCGCTGCGCGGCTTCGGGAGCGAGATCGTGGCGGAAATCGCGATTTTGCTCGCGACCATCTCCTTTGCCTGCGCCACGATCTTCGGCCTTCGCCTCTCCGAATACGACCCGATGGTGGTGGCGGCCGGCTCGCTGTTGTTCGGCGGCCTCATCCTGTTGCCGCCCTCGCTGATCATCGATCAGCCCTGGACGCTGCAGCCGACCTCGACCGCAATCGTCGCCACCATCGTCATGGGAATCGTCTCGAGCGCGCTGGGCTTGATGCTGTTCTACGTCTGCCTCGGCCGGCTCGGCACGCTGACCACGAACGCGCAAGGCTATTTGCGCATCCCGATCGGCGTCGGCCTCTCCGTGCTGCTGCTCGGCGAGAGCGTGCCGTCCAACCTCGCGCTCGGCCTGCTGCTGGTGATGGCAGGTGTTGCGGCCATGACGGTGCCGGCGGAGCGTCTGAAGCTGCGGTAAGCTCGCCGCTCAAGCCGAAATCTGCTTCTCCGCGATCGACAGCCATTCGGCCTGCGCCTTGCGCAGATATTTCGGCGCGCGCCGCATCTGGATCAGGAGCTCGTTGAAGACCATGCGTGCCTCGGCGCTGCGGCCGACCGTTTGCAGCAGCATGCCGTAGCGCACCCGCGCCTCGGCGCCGGGGAAGTAGCCGGCGAGCGCGTGATATTCCTCGAGCGCCTCGTCGAGCCGGCCGACCTCGGCGAGCGCGCGGGCATAGAGCAGATGCGCGTCGGCGGAATCGAAGTCCGGCCATTGCTTCTGCAGATCGTCCAGCGTGGCGAGCGCATCGGCCGGGCGGCTGGCGGCAAACTGCGCCTGCGCCTTGCGCAGCGCATAGGCGGGATCGTGGCCCATCGACAGCTTCAGGATGTGATCGTAATGCGATTCCGCTTCGGCGAACCGGCCGATATTTGCGCACTCTTCCGCCAGCGCCGCACGGTTGGAGATGGTGTCGGTGCCGGCCAGCCGGTCGGACAGCTCGCGATAGCGCTTCTCGGGATCGAGCCGGTTGGCAACACGCTGGCGCGCCTGCCGCGCGCCGGGGCTGGAAAACCATTCGGGAATGAGCTCGACCGCGATATAGGCGATCGCGCCCATCAGCGGCACCATCAGGATGATGAAGGCCCAGGGCCGCAACCGTCCGGTTCGCGAGGCGTGATAGATCAGGGTGATATCGAGCAGCAGAACGACCAAAGCGACGGGCATGTGACATCCGGACAGCACAACGGCAGCGCCGCTTCCTGATATCGCAACTCGCGCAGGGAAACAACTTTGAGTTGCCCCTGCCCGCGAAATGGGCGAACCTGGACGCACGCACCTGTGACGGCGACGAAGAGTCAGTCGCCCCAAACGCGACGCAGGTTCATGAGATCGTTGCCGAACGCGGCTACTTGTTGGCGTCGTCCGCCAGCATCTTCCGGTATTTTTCGACGTCTCGCGTCACGAGCTGCTGCAGCAGCTCCGGCGTATGCTCGCTTGCATCGGGCGCAACGGTCGAAAGGTCGGCAAAGCGCTTCTTCACCGCGTCGGTCTCCACGGCCGTGCGCGCTGCGGCGTTCAGCTTGGCAATCACGGCCGCCGGCGTGCCCTTCGGCGCGAACAGGCCGTTCCAGCCCTGTGCCTCGAATTCGGGCAGGCCCGCCTCCACCGACGTCGGCAGGTCGGGCAGCGTGGCGAGCCGCACGGTCGAGCCGACCACGAGCCCTTTCACCAGCTTCTCGTTGATCGATTGCGAGACCGACGCGGCGGCATCGCAGACGCCATCGATCTGGCTGCCGACGGCGTCGGTGAGCGCGGGCGCGGCGCCGCGATAGCCGACCAGCGTCGCGTCGATGCCCGCGGCGGTGACGAAGCTCTTGCAGATCAGATAGTTCGAGGAGCCGACGCCGGCATGGCCGAGATTGATCTTGCCGGGATTGGCCTTGGCATAGGCGATGAACTCCTTGAGGTCCTTCGCCGGAAAGTCCCTGCGCAGCGCGATGATGCCGAACGTCTTCGCGACCATGGCGATCGGCACGAAGGAGTCAGGCGTGAACGGCAGTTTTGGATAGATCGTGTAGGTCGCGGCGTTGGTGCCGGCATTGCCGATCGCGATGGTGTAGCCGTCGGGCTCGGCGCGGGAGGCGCGCGCCAGCGCGGTCGAGCCGCCGGCGCCCGCAACGTTCTCGATCACGATGGTCTGGCCGAGCGCGATGCCCATCTGCTCGGCCACGGCGCGTGCGATCACGTCCGAGGTGCCGCCGGCCGCGAACGGCACGATCATGGTAACAGGACGCTTGGGATAATCCTGCGCGAACGCGCCAGTTGCGAGCGAAAATGACGCGAGCGACAGCGCCGCGATCGCGGCGAGTGACCGCTTCAGCCCGAACGAAATCACGCGGCCTTTTCCAGATGCGCGGTCAGGCCCGCGAACAGGCCGCGGCCATCGGTGCAGCCCATGATGTCTTCGACGTGGTTTTCCGGATGCGGCATCATGCCGAGCACGTTGCCTTTGTCGTTGACGATGCCGGCGATCGAATGCGCCGCGCCGTTGATGTTGCTGTCATCGTCGACCACGCCGGCGGCGGAACAGTAGCGATAGAGCACCCGCCCCTCGCCTTCGAGCCGCTTGATGGTCTCTTCATCCGCCTCGTAATTGCCTTCGCCATGGGCGACCGGCACGCGGATCACCTGTCCGGCATTATAGCCGCGGGTGAACGGCGTGTCGGACCGCTCGACGCGCAGATGCACGTCGTGACAGATGAATTTCAGCCGCTCGTTGCGCATCAAGACGCCCGGCAACAGGCCGGACTCGCACAGGATCTGAAACCCGTTGCAGACGCCGAGCACGAGGCCGCCCTTGGCCGCATAGTCGCGCACCGCGTCCATCACCGGCGCGCGCGCGGCAATGGCGCCGCAGCGCAAATAGTCGCCGTAGGAGAAGCCACCCGGCACCACCACGAGATCCGTGCCCGCAGGCAACGCCGTCTCGGCGTGCCAGACCATCGCCGGCTCGCTGCCCGAGATCATCCTCAGTGCACGCGCCATGTCGCGTTCGCGGTTGATTCCGGGAAAGACGAGGATGGCGGCTTTCATGTTCGGGTTCCGACGGTGATGGGAATCGGGCTGGCCAAAGGGCCAATTCGTGAAGAGACATAGCCATTTGACGGGGATTTTACCAGTGCTAGCCTTGCCGGACGGCCTTGTACACAGGCCATAGCCGAGGCACTTTTGCCCGCGATCTTGCCCGGGATTGAAGCCATGAACGTCCCGTCGCTGCCCACATCCCACTCCGAGCCCGTGTCCACCGAGGGCGTCGTCGCCGCCGGCGCCTATGTCGATGGCCGCCGTATCGCCAATATCGCCATCAGCGAGGCCTCGAGTTGGCGGGCCAAGCCCGGCCACGTGGTCTGGATCGGCCTGCACGAGCCCGACATGGCGCTGCTCGGCGCGGTGCAGAAGCAATTCGACCTGCACGAACTTGCGATCGAGGACGCCAACCACGCCCATCAGCGACCCAAGATCGAGCAATATGGCGAGGCCCTGTTCATCGTGGCGCGGACGGCGCAGCTGGTCGAGGGCCGCATCGCCTTCGGCGAGACCCACATCTTCGTCGGCGAAGGTTATCTGGTCTCGGTGCGCCACGGCGCCTCGACGTCCTACACGCCGGTGCGCGAACGCTGCGAAAGCTGCCCGCGGGCACTCGCGCGCGGCGAGGATTACATCCTCTATGCGATCCTCGATTTCATCGTCGACAATTACTCGCCCGTGCTCGAGAGCATTCACGACGAGGTCGAGGGCATTGAGGACGACGTGCTGTCCAAGCCGATCAGCAAGGCGCAGATCGAGCGGCTCTACATGCTGCGCCGCGACCTGCTGCGGCTGCGCAACGCGATCGGGCCGCTGGTGGAGGTCTGCCGCCGGCTGGAGCATGACGAGCTGTCGATGGTGCGGCAGGCCATGCAGCCACTGTTCCGCGATGTCACCGACCACGTCCGCAACATCCAGGAGCGCATCGATTCCATGCGCGAGGTGCTGGCCTTCGCCTTCGAGGCCAGCCTCCTGGTCGGCCAGGCGCAGGAGACGGCGGTGTCGAAGAAGCTCGCCTCGTGGCTTGCGATCATCGCGATCCCGACCGCGCTGGCCGGCATCTACGGCATGAACTTCAAGCACATGCCGGAGCTGGAATGGGAGTACGGTTATTTCATGCTGCTCGGCGTGATGCTGACTGCATGCGGCTCTCTGTACTGGCGGTTTCGCAGAGCGGGCTGGCTGTAGCGCCGGCACTCAGCGCTTGGCCGGCATCAGCACCACTATCACCCCGATGGCGAATTGCGCGTAATTTTCGGAGCTGGCTTTTTCGGTGGCCGCCGAACTGATCAGGCTGGCGGCGCCTCGATCGCCAAACAAATAGCCGCTGACCTGATATTCCTTCGTGCCGTCAGGCTTCATCATCAGTCGGCGCGCCTTGAACAGGCGTGGCACCTTGGTGCCGCTGTCGCCATCAATTCCGAGAATCGAGATCTTCTGTCCCGGCGTCCGTTGCTCCAGCATCTTGACGATTTGCGTCTGCTCTTGCCGAAATTGCTCCAGCGTCATTGTGTTGCCGGGAGGATAGAACCGAAAGCTCACCCTCGACTGCGCACCGCAGGCGGGTTGCTCGCACAGGAACATGTGGACGTCGTTGGGCCTCAGCTCATAGCGGAATCCGCCGACCGAGAAAGGCGGGCCGCGCTCCGCCCCGGATTTCGGGGCCTCGGCGAAAGCCGTGCCGCCCGCCAGCAGCGCGGCGAGCAGCGACAACAAGCAAACGTAAGACCGCATCGATACTCCCGCAACCCTGGCCTATCAGGCCGCCCCGCCAAAACTTATAGTTGGGGCCCTCGGGATGCGCTAGTGCAGTATCGGTTAGAGACCTCGGCGCGCGTTGTGGATGCTGGTCGTGCTCAACGGATGCGCCGCGACGAAGATGAGGATGCAACGCATCTTCACCCGAGCAGCTCCACCCGATAATTCTCGATCACGGTATTCGCCAGCAGCTTGTCGGCGGCTTCCTTCAGCGCGGCTTCCGCCTTGGTCTTGTCGGCGCCGGCGAGCTCGATGTCGAACACCTTGCCCTGGCGGACGCTGGCGACGCCGTCGACGCCGAGCGACTTCAGCGCGCCTTCGATGGCCTTGCCTTGCGGATCGAGGATGCCCGTCTTCAAGGTAACGGTGACACGTGCCTTCACGTCAAAAATCCCCTCAGCTCTTCACCAGCACCGGGCCGGAGCCCTGCGGACGCTCGTTCTCCATGAGGATGCCGAGGCGCTTTGCAACTTCAGTATAGGCCTCGAGCAAGCCGCCGAGATCCCTGCGGAAACGGTCCTTGTCGAGCTTCTCGTTCGACTTGATGTCCCACAGACGGCAGCTGTCCGGCGAGATCTCGTCGGCGACGATGATGCGCATCATCTCGTTCTCGAACAGGCGTCCGCATTCCATCTTGAAGTCGACGAGGCGGATGCCGATGCCGAGGAAGAGGCCGGTGAGGAAGTCGTTGACACGGATGGCAAGCGCCATGATGTCGTCGATCTCCTGCGGCGTCGCCCAGCCGAAGGCCGTGATGTGCTCTTCGGAAACCATGGGGTCGTTGAGCTGGTCGTTCTTGTAGTAGAATTCGATGATCGAACGGGGCAGCTGGGTGCCCTCCTCGATGCCGAGGCGCTGTGACAGCGAGCCGGCAGCGACGTTGCGCACCACCACCTCGAGCGGCACGATCTCGACCTCGCGAATCAGCTGCTCGCGCATGTTGAGACGGCGGATGAAGTGGGTCGGCACCCCGATGTCGTTGAGGTGCTGAAACAGGTACTCCGAGATCCGATTGTTGAGGACGCCCTTGCCCTCGATCACCTGATGCTTTTTCGCATTGAACGCGGTCGCGTCGTCCTTGAAGTGCTGGATCAGGGTACCGGGCTCCGGGCCTTCATACAGAACCTTTGCCTTGCCTTCATAAATGCGACGCCGACGGCTCATGGGGATGTACCGTGTTTTGTTGAAATCCATGTATTTGGTGTGCTCCGGTTACTAGGATTTACGACCCACAGCGGAGCTGCCGTGAACGGCCCGGAACCCCATCTATAACCCTTGGAAACAGAACGGGAACCAAGCCTTCAGGCAACCTATCCGATTGGCTGACCGAGCACAATCGATCCGGCCGTCCGGCACCAACTTATACCGTCTTGCCCTGCGGCTTAACGGCCCGTTGTTTTGCCGATTCGTGCTCTCTATGTAGGCATGCAGTCGGGTCGCCGCAACGGAAGGCTCCCGCTCCATCAGCACGGGATTTGGAACAAGGCATGAGCGAGTTCGACAAGCGCCAGGAAGGTTTCGAGAAGAAGTACGCCCTCGACGAGGAGCAGAAATTCAAGGCGGAGGCCCGCCGCAACCGGCTGCTCGGGCTGTGGGCGGCCGAAAAGCTCGGCATGTCCGGCGATGCCGCCACCGCCTATGCCAAGGAGGTGGTCGCGGCCGATTTCGAGGAAGCCGGCGATGCCGACGTCCTGCGCAAGATCACGGCCGATTTCACCGCCAAGAACGTCGCCGTCACCGAGCAGGCGATTCGCGCCAAGATGAGCGAGCTGCTCGCGGTAGCGGCCGCCGAGGTGAAGGCGGGGAAATAATACGTTCAGGCCCGACGCCGGCGCGCAATGACCTTGCGCGCCGGCGGTCTTTTTTGGGCGCCCCGCCTGGCCGGGCCGTCGAACGTGGCGTAGTCGCGGCGGATGGTCTCCAGCAGATGCTGAGCGGCAGCACTCAGGAAGCCGCCGAGACGAGTCACCAGGACGATGTGCTGGTCCGCGGCGAGATCGCCGACGGTGATCGTCGAGATCGCTCCCGCATGCAGCTCCTCCGCCACATGGCTCCGCGCCAATAGCGCAAGGCCGAAGCCCGCCTCCACGAGCCGCTTTTGCGCCGTGAGGCTGTCCACCGCCGTCCACTCCACGTCCCCGAGGCCTTGCGTCAGGAACAGCGCGAACACGTGAGCCGCTGCGATCTCACGGCGGCCGCGCGTTTCCGGGAACGCGATCCAGCGCTCGCCCCGAAGCTCGGCAAGCCGCTTGACGCGCTTGTTGGCGAGCGGATGGTCGGACGCACAGACCACCTGCAACGCCTCGCTCAGCACCAGCTCACAGGCGAGATCGCCGGCCAGGTCGGTATTGTAACGCAAGCCGATCGTGGCCTCGCCGCGCCGGATGAGATCAGAGACCTCCGCGCTGGTCGCGGTCCGCAGGGCAAGCGCGACCGCGGGATTATCCGCGGCAAACCGTTTCATGATGCCCGACAGGCGGCCGTCGGCGAGCGTGCCGGTCACGGCCAGCGAAACCGGCCCCGAAGTCTGCTTTGTCAGCGCGCGTATCGCCTGCTCGGCGTCCTGCGCCGCCGCGACGGCGCGCTCGGCATAGGGGATCAGCACGCGCCCGGCGTCGCTGAGCCGCGTACGGCCCGCGATCCTCTCGAACAGCGGCACGCCGAGCTCCTGCTCCAGCAGCGCAATACGGCGCGAAATCGCCGGCTGCGAGCGATGCAGGAATTTCGCGGCATTCGAGACCCCGCCTCTGCGATGAACGGTCAGGAAGGTATTGAGGGCATCGCTGTCCATGGCGGACACCTCATGCAAAAAACTGATGATTATAAGAGGAATAACAAATTTGGCGGATGGCGAGAATGCCCCTAAGGCTTGCCGGCAGACAAGGTCAAGCGGAGACGAGCCATGACGAGCCAATTGGACAAAGCGAAAGCATTTCGCGCCCTGCACGAGCGGCCCGGCGCGTTCATCATTCCCAACCCCTGGGATGCCGGCACCGCAAAACTGCTCGCCGCGGCCGGCTTCGAGGCGCTTGCAACCACGAGCCTCGGCCTTGCCAACATGCAGGGAAGCTCGACCGTCAGCCTGGACGCGATCCTCGAGAATTGCCGCGCGATCGCGCAGGCCACCGATCTTCCGGTCAGCGTCGATCTGGAAAACTGCGGCGCGCACGATCCGAGACGCGCAGCCGAGGCGATCCGGCGCGCCGCCGAGGCCGGTGCGGTCGGCGGCTCGATCGAGGATTCGACGGGCGACCGCGATCGGCCGATCTACGACTTCTCGCTGGCGGTCGAGCGCGTGCAGGCGGCCGTCGAGACGGTGCGCTCGCTGTCGTTTCCCTTTACGCTGACGGCGCGGGCGGAAAACCTTCTTCACGGGCGCAACGATCTCGACGACACGATCCGGCGGCTTCAGGCGTACGAAGCGGCGGGCGCGGCTGTCCTCTACGCCCCCGGGGTCCACGACCTTGCCACGATCAGGACGGTCGTCGCCTCGGTCGGAAAACCCTTCAACCTCGTGATGGGTTTTGCCGATCCGACGCTGACGCTCGCGCAATTGTCCGCGGCCGGCGTCAAGCGCATCAGCGTCGGTGGCGCCATGTCGCGATACGCGCTGGCCGCCTTCCTGAAGGGCGCGCGCGAGATGAAGGAGAATGGCTCCTTCACCTATGTTCGCGAGATGGCACCGATCAAGGACCTGCGCGCCGCCTTCGCCGCGGTCACTCCTCCTTGAAGCCGTATTCCGGCACGTTGCCGCTGGCGCCGTAATATTTGTACGGCAGGAATTTGCCGCTCATGGTGATCTTGACGCGGTCGCCCTTCGGGTTGGCGACGCGTTCGATTCCCATGTCAAAGTCGATCGCCGACATGATGCCGTCGCCGAATTCTTCTTCGATCAGCGCCTTCCAGGCCGGGCCGTTCACCATCACCATCTCGTAGAAGCGATAGATCAAGGGATCGGTCGGCGGCATCGGCGTGCCGGCGCCGCGCATCGGCACCTCGTTGAGCATCGCCGTCTCCGCCTTCGACAGGCCGAACAGCTCGCCGGCATTGGCGGCCTGCGGCTTCGTCAGCTTCATCTGGCCAAGAATGGCGCCGACGATGAGGACCTCGGAATACCCCCCGATCTTGTCGCAGATGTGCTTCCAGCTCCAGCCCTTCTCGCGCTTGATGTCGAGCAGCTTCTCGGTGAGGTCTTCGCGTTTCATGTCAGGTCTCCGTTTCAGGCAGTCAGTCCGGGACTGGTCCCGGGAATCCAGGTCTGGCGTTGCTCGTCACCACTGGTCGCGATCGTCAGGCCGGGCTTGCCGATATGCACCAGCGGTACATTCCGTGGATCGTGACCGGGTGTCTCGGCGGTAAACGTCTTGCTGCGCGTCACCAGGAAATCGATGATGTGGTTGCGCAGCGCGTAATAGAGCGGATGGCGGTGCAGATCGGTGCGGCCGCGGTCTCTCGGCAGCGGATTTTCGACGACCTCCGCGAGCACCGCGCCAGGCCCGTTGGTCATCAGGAAGATCTTGTCGGCGAGGTAGATCGCCTCGTCGACATCATGGCTGATCATGAACGCGGTCTGCCCGGTCTCGAGGCAAATGCGCCGCACCTCGTCCTGCAGCGTGCCGCGCGTCAGCGCGTCCAGCGCCGAGAACGGCTCGTCCATCAGCATGATCTTCGGCATGATCGAGAGCGCACGTGCGATGCCGACGCGCTGCTTCATGCCGCCCGACAGCTCTGACGGCCGCTTGTGCTCGGAGCCAGTCAAGCCGACGAGATCGATGAAGCTCTGCGCGTGCGCCTTCACCTTGGCGCGGTCCCAGCTGCGCCATTTCGAGCTCACGGCATAGGTGACGTTGCCGAGCACGGTTCGCCAGGGCAACAGCGCGTGGCTCTGGAAGATCACCGCACGGTCGAGGCTGGTGCCCGAAATCGCCTGCCCGTCGACGATGACGGCGCCCTCGCTCGGCGCATCGAGGCCGGCGAGGATGTTGAGCACCGTGGTCTTGCCGCAGCCGGAATGCCCAATCACGCAAGCAAACTCGCCCCGCGCCATCGAGAGCCACAGGTTCTCGAAAACGGTGGTCGTGGCACCGCCGGCGCCCGGATAGCGCTTCGCGATGGCTTCGATGGAGATGAATTTGTCGGTCATCGCCCCTACTCCGGATACGTGACCATGCGCGTGAAGCGCGCCAGGATCTGGTCGAGCAGCATCCCGACGATCCCGATCAGGAGGATCGCGATGATCACGTTGGTGATCGACAGATTATTCCACTCGTTCCAGACGAAGTAGCCGATGCCGGTGCCGCCGACGAGCATTTCGGCAGCGACGATCACGAGCCAGGCGATGCCGATCGAGATGCGCATGCCGGTCAGGATCGTCGGCGCCGCCGCCGGGAGGATCACGGTGAAGGCGCGCCTGACGGTGCCGACCTCGAGCGTTCGCGCAACGTTGATCCATTCCTTGCGCACGCTGGCAACGCCGAACACGGTGTTGAGCAGCATCGGCCAGATCGAGCAGATGAAGATGACGAAGATCGCCGAGATCGAGGAATCCTTGATGGTGTAGAGCGCGAGCGGCATCCAGGCCAGCGGCGAGATCGGCTTCAGCACCTGGATGAAGGGATCGAGCGCCTTGCTGAGCAGCGGCGACATGCCGATCAGGAAGCCGAGCGGGATCGCGACCAGCACCGCGAGCAGATAGCCGGTGCCGACGCGCCCGATGGAATAGCCAAGTTGGATGCCGAGCCCTTTGTCGTTCGGCCCGTTGTCGTAGAACGGCCGTCTCAGATGCTCCCAGAGCTTGGCGCCGACGTCGAGCGGCCCGGGCATCGCCGATTTGCCCTGCGTCGCGGTCAGGCCCATCAGCTTGGCATATTCGGGGCTCATCGTGGCGACGGGGCCCGTCGAGCGCGTGGCGAGATGCCAGATGCCGAGGAACGCGGCGAGCAGCGCGATGGAAACGAGACCGGCGCGGAGACGGAGGGAGGAGGTCATCGCGCAAGACCTCTCCCCATGTCGTCCCGGCGAACGCCGGGACCCATACCGCGGAATCTATCGATCGCAATCGGTGGGCGTACCGAACGACGAGTCTTCGCCAAACGTCTCCCTGGGGTTATGGGTCCCGGCGTTCGCAGGGACGACGCTTGGGAGAAAGCGCAGCCCATCACGACGACTTCCTGATCTTGAAGCTCGCGACATAGTCCTCCGGCTTGGCCGGATCGAAAGTCTTGCCCATCACCGCAAACGACTTGTACGCGCTCGCTGGCGGCGACAGCCCCATCTCCGTCATCAGCTTCTTGGTGTCGGTGGCCAGATACACCTGCTCGGCCACCGCCTTGTAGTCGACGTCGCCCTTGATCTGGCCCCAGCGCTTCATCTGCGTCAGCATCCACACCGCGAAGGACTGCCAGGGGAACGGATCGAAATCGACGCGCTTGGCGTCGGTCTTCACGCCGCCGAGACCGTCGGCATAGGTGCCGGTCAGGACCTGTTCGAGCACCGTGACGGGCGCGTTGATGTAGTTGGCGGGCGCGATCGCCTCTGCAATCTGCTTGCGGTTCTCGGCCTTCGAGGCATAGGCGGTGGCATCGACGATGGCGCGGGTCAGCGCCGCAAAGCTGTTTGGCGCTGACGTGATGAACTCGCGGCTTGCGGCAAAGCTGCAGCAGGGATGCCCGTCCCAGATCTCCTTCGACAACAGATGCATGAAGCCGACGCCGTCATAGATCGCGCGCTGGCAGATGTTGTCGGGCGCGAGGAAGCCGTCGATGTTGTCGGCACGCAAATTGGCGACCATCTCCGGCGGCGGCACCGAGCGCAGCTGCACGTCGGTATCGGGATCGAGACCGTGCTCGGCGAGATAGTAGCGCAGCAGGTAATTGTGCATGGAATAGTCGAAGGGGATGGCGAATTTCAGGCCCTTCCAATCCTTGGGGTCGCGCTTGTCCTTGTGCTTGGCCGCCAGCACGATGCCCTGCCCGTTGATGTTCTCGATCGCGGGCACCGCAAACGGGATGGCGTTTGCGCCCAGGCCCAGCGAGATCGCGATCGGCATCGGCGCCAGCATGTGCGCGGCGTCGTATTCCTTGTTGATGGTCTTGTCGCGGATCACGGCCCAGCCGGCGGTCTTGACCACTTCGACATTGAGTCCGTGCCTGGAGTAAAAGCCCATCGGCGCCGCCATGATGATGGGCGTGGCGCAGGTGATCGGAATGAATCCGACCTTGAGGTCCTTCTTCTCGGGCGTACCGGCCTGCGCGAACACCTCGGTCGCCGTCTTGAGCGGGAAGAACTGTGACAGTGCAGCAAGCGCAGTCGATGCGCCGACCGACTTCAGGAATGCACGCCGCGCCACGTCCTGCGGAAACATCGCGCGCATCACCGCGGAGGCGACCACGCCCTCGTAACGCTTCTCTTCGCTTTCGACCGGTTCGCAATGCAGCGCCGTCGCCTGCTCGTGCTCCGCCGCAGAACGATGCTGGCCGCAGATACAGCCGGCTCGAAGGTTGCGATCGGAATCAAACGGATTGTCGAACGTGGACATCGGCCCTCCTGCGCGTCATTGCGGGGAGGAATTACGCAAGGAGCATGCCACGACCCTAGAAGCGGCCAGTGCCTTGATGACGCAGTAATTTCGCCTGCGCTTGGCCACTACGAAAACTCGTGATAAACGAGATTTCGTAGTTCAATTACGAGATTTCGCAATGGCAACGACGCCAATGCCCATCCACGATGATGTGGCTTCCGCCATCGACCCGCGCATCGCGGCGTTCGAATCCTCCGTCGAGGCGACGCTTCTGGTCGCCCCCTATGGCGACCAGATCGTCGATGCCAATCCCGCCGCCTGTGCTCTTCTCGGCTACGACCGCGCCCTGCTGCGGCAGACCCGGGCCAGCACGCTCCATGCCGGCGAGCTTCCCGCCCTTACCGTCTTCACCCAGGCCGTGCTGCATAAGGGAGCCTACTGGACCACGGCGCTCAATCCCCGACATGCGACGGGGCAAAATCTCCGGCTCGAATATGCCGGCTGCCTGCTGCCGCATGACGGCCGCACGCTGCTGCTGCTGACGCTGACCGATCTCGAAGCGCGCCGCCGGCGCAATGTCGATGCCGCCGCCGAAGACCACATGCGCGGCGGCATTTCGACCTGGCAGCGGGTCGAGCGCGTGTTTCAGGACATCGAACGCGAGAACCAGCTGATCCTGCGCGCCGCCGGCGAAGGCATCTATGGCGTGAACGCGGAAGGCAAGACCACCTTCGTCAATCCCGCGGCCGAGCGCATGCTCGGCTGGACCGCCGAAGAGCTGGTCGGCAAGGAGATCCACCCGATCGTCCACCACACCCACCACGACGGCCGCCACTATCACAACCACGATTGCCCGATCTATGCGGCGTTCCGCGATGGCGCCGTGCACCAGGTCGACGGCGAGGTGTTTTGGCGCAAGGACGGCTCGCCCGCCTGGGTCGAATACACATCGACTCCGATCCGCGATCGCGGCGTCGTGGTCGGCGCCGTCGTGGTGTTTCGCGACGTCAGCCAGCGCCGCGAGGCCGACGAGAAGCTGCACGCCGCCCTTGCCGAGGTCGACCGCCTGCGCGAACGGCTCGAGCTGGAAAACGCCTATCTCCAGGAAGAAATCCGCATCGAGACCAATCCGCGCGGCATCATCGGTGGAAGCGAGGCGATCCAGAAGACGTTGCGGCAGGTCAAGCTGGTGGCGCCAACCACCGCGGCGGTGATGATCAACGGCGAATCCGGCACCGGCAAGGAGCTGATCGCGCGCGCCATCCATGAGGACTCCACCCGCAGCGACCGGCCGCTGATCCGCGTCAACTGCGCCGCGATCCCGCGCGAATTGTTCGAGAGCGAGTTCTTCGGCCATGTCCGAGGCGCCTTCACCGGGGCGACGCGCGACCGCATCGGCCGCTTCGAGCTCGCCGACGGCGGCACGCTGTTCCTCGACGAGGTCGGCGAGATTCCGCTCGAACTCCAAGGTAAGCTGCTGCGCGTGCTGCAGGAAGGCCATTTCGAGCGCGTCGGCGAGGCGCGCACCCGCGCGGTCGACGTTCGTGTCATCGCCGCGACCAATCGCGATCTCAAGCAGGAGGTCCAGCGCGGCCGCTTTCGCGAAGACCTCTATTTCCGCCTCAACGTGTTCCCGATCGAGACCGTCCCCTTGCGCGAGCGGCGCGAGGACATTCCGCTGCTCGCCCAGCACTTCCTGACGCGCGAGAGCAAGGCGTTAAAGTCGAATTTGCGCCTGTCGGAGGGCGACGCGCGGCGGCTGACCCGCTACGACTGGCCCGGCAATGTCCGCGAACTGCAGAACGTGATCGAGCGCGCCGCGATCCTGTCGCAGAACGGCCGCCTGCGCATCGATCTGCCTGACGCCTCCGGCGTGCAAGCGCCTAGCGGTGCCGCTCGCCAGAAGCTCGACGCGCGTCCCGCCGTCATGACGTCGTCGGAAATGCGCGACCACGAGCGCGCCAACATTTTGGCCGCGCTCGAGGCCTGTGCTGGAAAAGTCTTCGGCCCCGGCGGCGCGGCCGAGATGCTGGACATCAAGCCGACCACCCTGGCCTCGCGGATCAAGGCGCTGGGAATTGCGCCGCGTTCGCGGACTGGCCTCAACGGTTTGGCATGAAGCGATCAGCTTCGATGCTGGCCACGGGCTCATTTCAGCTCTCCCGCTTGCGGGGGAGGTCGGCGCGAAGCGCCGGGTGGGGGCTCTCTCCACACTGGGAATCCCGCTGAGGAGACACCCCACCCCAACCCTCCCCCGCAAGCGGGAGAGGGAGTGCACTTCCTTCGTGGCAACACGACCCGATCTAGTCAGGCGCGCTCACGCCGCCTTGGTCGTCACCCCCGATGCAATCGGCAATCCCTGCTCGATCGGCAGCGATGGATCGCGCGACCATTCGTTCCAGGAGCCGAAATACATCCGCACGTCCTTCACGCCGGCATTCTTCAGCGCCAGGAAGGTGTTCGAGGCGCGCGCGCCCTTGAAGCAATAGAGATAGACCGGCGTCGTCGGCGAGATGCCGACGGTGGCGCATTCGGCCAGGATCTCGTCCTTGGACTTGAAGCGGGGCCCTTCCGCGGTCGGCTTCATCATGCGGTACCATTCGAGCCAGACCGCGCCGGGGATGCGGCCCTTGCGCGGGCAGAAATCCTTTCCATAGGGCGAAGAGCTGTCGCCGATCCATTCGTCGACATCACGCACGTCGAGAATGGCGATGCCGGGCTTGCCGACCGCGGCAAGCATGGTCTTCGCATCGATCAGGATATCGCCGGCTTCCGGCACGACCGCGAACGAGGCCTTCGCCGGTACCGGGACATCCTTCGTCACCGGAAGACCCGCGGCCGACCACGCGTCGAAGCCGCCATGCAGCACCTTCACCTTGGGATAGCCGAGCATGGTGAGCAGATAGTAGCCGCGGCAGGACTGGCCGAAGCCGGAATTCATCGACTGCTCGTAGATCACCGCGGTCTCCTTGCCGGAGAGACCGGCAGCGCCGAAGGCGTCGGCGAATTTGGTCTTCAGCTCGCTCATGCCTTCCGGCGTCGAGGTCGCGAGAAACGTGAAGATCTCGTGCACGTTCACGGCGCCCGGCAGGTGCCCGGCGCCATAGGCGTCGGGATTGCGGGTGTCGATGACGACACAGGGTTCGAGCTTCAAGAGATCGGCAAGTTCGCTGGCAGAGATCAGAACGTCCGTCATTGGCAGCCTCTCCGTTGAGGTTAAGTGGTCTTCTGGGGTGGACTCGTTAAGCTCAGTAATCGGCGAGCATCTTGCGCAGCTGCTTGGTGGCCGGCGTGACGATCGCGACGAAATAGGCCTCGCGCAGCCGTCGTTGCGCGCGGTGACTCCTGAGATAGCCGCGTGCGCCACAATGCAGCATCGCCGCATGCGCCGCCGCGACGCTGGCCTCGCCGGCGCTAAGCCTGAGCGCGATCACCTTGCGCCAGTAAGTCTCGTCCTCGTTGTAGGGATCGCGCGCCAGCACCATGGTCTCGGCCTCGAGCTCGGCAGCGACATCGCGGAAATGCACCGGCTGCTGCGGCAGATAGCGGTTGATATGGCCGAGCGGACTTCCGACCTCGTCCATGATGTTGATGCAATCGCGGATCACTCCCAGCGCCATGCCGGCCTGGAGCAGGATAAAGCCGGCACGGATCTTCTTCACGAAGGGCGCCGCAGGATCAGCGAGGATCAGCTCGTCCGACACGAAGACATCGCGGAACTGCACGCCATAGGTGCCGGTGCCGTCCATCGCCATGAACGGCTTGCACGGCGTCAGCGTGATCGCGGGATCCGAACAATCGGCCAGGAACATCACAGTACCTTCATCCTCCTCACGCTCGAAGATGGTGCCAAAATAATGATCGGGGCCGAGATTGGAGACCCAGGGCAGCGCGCCGCGCACGATATAACCGCCCTCGACCTTCTTGCCTTTCAGCTTCAGTTTCTCGATCCCGAAAAAGCTCTTCATCGGGTTGGAAAGCCCGGTGCCGCCGAGCACGCGGCCGGTCGAGAACGTATCGCCGAAACGTTTTGCCAGCTTCAGATTGGTCGAGTTGGCGGCGTACCAGACCAGCGTGTTCTGGCACCAGGCCATGAAGGCCGTGGCACCGCAGACCTCGCCGATAGCAGCCATCGCCTGGATCGCGCAGCGCAGATCTGCGGGACCTTCGTGCAGCACGTGACTGCCCCAGGCGCCGACCGCGCCGAACTTGCGCAGCACCTCGGCGGGATAGACCGAGCCGTCGTCGATGCCGGCGGCAAGCGGCGCGAGATCTTCGCGCGCGATCCGCGCCACCTCCCCTGCAATGGACGGTGCGGGCTGATCCAAAACCTCGGCCCGCGATAAAGCCAGTGACCCCATGATCGTCTCCTGCACCTTGTCCTGGTTGCTGTCAGCTAGATGCCGACCTCGAGATTGACCGGCCGGGTGAAGGTGTTGGCGACCGGCGACCATTTCTTCACATGGGCGACCAGCGCGTTGATCTCGTCCTGCGAGACGCCCTCGCATTCCATGTCGACCTTGACGCGGACATCGGTGAAGCCGACCGGCTTGTCCGAGGTGTCGCCAGTGCCCCAGACCGCGGTGATGTTGAGGTCGCCTTCGAGCTCGAGCTCGAGCTTGTTGACGATCCAGCCGCGATGCACGGCGTTGGCGTGCAGGCCGACCGCGAGGCACGAGCCGAGCGCAGCAAGCGAGGCTTCCGACGGATTGGGCGCGGTGTCGTCGCCCAGCAGCCCCGGCGGCTCGTCGACGATATAGGGCGGCAGATTGCGGATGTAGTTGGCGTGGCGGAATTTGCCTTCCGCGACCGTCTTGCATTTCAAGGTCTTGACGACCTTCGGATTGGCCTTGCCGCTCGCGATCAGTTGCTCGAGGCCATTCTTGTCGATGGGCGCAAGGCACCCCGACAGCACTGTCTTTTGAACGACGGCAGTCATCATCTTCTCCCTGGCAGCCGTGGAAAACGGCAGGATACCGAACGGTCTGTTTCCTTGCATGGAGCGTGCCAGACGAGACCGAAAACGAAATGCGAGGCATTGGAGCCGCTTAGCGATGGCTGCCTGCGGATTGATCAGCCGCGCTCTGCTCAAAGGCCATGCAGATGAGATCGCCAGTGCGAATCTTTTTAGCGCGGAGCAGATGCGACTTGATGATACCGCGCGGCTGCGATTAAGTTGCAATCCATGGCCAAACCTTCACTGAACAAGCCTTCACTGAACAAGATGTCGTCGAAGAAGAACGCGCCGCATTCAGGCGGCGGCGATGACGAATCCGCGCGCGGGCGCCTGCTCAGCGCCGCCTCGCATCTGTTTTGCAAGAACGGAATCAACGCCACCGGCATCGATGCGATCATCGAGGAGGCCGGCACCGCGAAGACCACGCTTTACAAATTGTTCGGCTCCAAGACCAACCTCGTCAACGCGGTGCTGGAGAGCGAAGGCAAGCAATGGCGCGAATGGTTCATCGGCGCCATGGAAGACGGCGGCGGCGACGCGCAGGCCAAGCTGACGCGCATCTTCCCGGCCCTGAAGAGCTGGTTTGCCGAAGAGCGCTTCTACGGCTGCCCCTTCATCAACGCGGTCGGCGAGCACGACAAGGACGCCAAGCAGTTCCGCAACATCGCGCTGAAGCACAAGAAGATCGTGCTCGGCCACATCGAGAAGCTCGCCGCCGAGCTGGGCTCGAGCGAGCCCGCAATGCTCGCGCATCAGCTCGGCCTCATCATCGACGGTGCCATCGTCGCCGCGATGATCTCGCGCGACCCAGGCGTGGCCGATACAGCGGCACTCACGGCCGGGCCCCTGCTCGGCCAGTCCAAGGCGAAGAAGAAGCGTGAGCTCGAGGCGGTATGATCGCTCTCACGTCGTAGCCCGCGGAGCAAAGCGGAAGGCGGGGACACTGTCCCGGATTACTCCATCCGGGCTACGATGACTTCGTAGGGTGGGCAAAGGCGCAAAGCGCCGTGCCCACGATCTGCCTCGGTCCTTCTCGAACGACGTCGTGGGCACGCTTCGCTTTGTCCACCCTACAAGATCGAACCCTTTATAAATCGCGCGATCGCCTCGAGCACCGGCTGCTGATCACCCGCAAAAAACCAGTGATCGTTGCCGTCGAGCTCGACGAACTCCGCACCGCTGATCCGGCTCGCGATATCGCGGCCGGCCGCGATCCGCACCGCCTGGTCGCCGCGCCGGTGCAGCACCAGCGTCGGCACCGCGATCTGCGCCAGGAGATGCCGCACGTCGGCATCGCGAAAGGCCTCGAGCACGGCCGAGATGCCGCCGGGACTGGAGGCCGCACGCAATAGCCCGGCCCACCAGGCGCGGGCCCGGGGATCGCCGGCAAGACTCGGCGCAAAGGTCTCGATGCCGACCGGGCCGCCCCATTGCGCGACGAGCTGCCTGCTCCAGGCGTCATACTGGCTGGCGCGCAAGGCATGCGGATAATCCTCCGACCAGCAGCCCTTGGCGAGCGCGCCGAACAGGATGAGCCCGGCGACGCGGCGCGGTTCGTCGACCGCAAATTTGATGCAGGCCGGCCCGCATTCGGAAGCGCCGAACAGCACGACGCGGCGCGAATCCGCTGCCCGCAGCACGGTGTCGATATCCTCCGCGGTGACGTCGATGCCGGGAGCCGATCCGACCCGGTCGGACAACCCGATCCCGCGACGATCGAAAACGATCAGCCGTCCAAGCTTCATCAACGACGCCAGGAACGTCCGGCTTGCAGGGCTCTCCCAGGCGCGCTCCACATGCGACACGAAACCGGGCATCACCAGGATATCGAGCGGGCCACTTCCGTAGGTCTGATACGCCAGATGCACGCCGGCACCCTTCACATAGCGCGTGGTCGGAACAGCGTGCAGCTCCGTTGCGGGACTCATGAGCGCCTCGGTCTCGGCCTCCGGCGCAATCCCGAGTTCCTCCCGCAGCCGCTGTGTCAGGGCCGCATGGTGACGCTCGGCCGCGCTGCGGTCGCCTGATAGCAGCAGGCTGCGGATCAGATACCGCCCATAGACTTCACTGAGCGGATCGAGCTCGGCCAGGCGCGCCGCATACGCGGTCGCGGCAAAATGATCGCCGGCGGCGTTCTTGTCCTGCACGAGACGCTCGAGCGCATGCATCAGCCGTCCTCTCAGCGCCTCGCGGCGAAAGAACGCCCAATCGTCGAATGCAGGACAATCGTCGAGAGCGAACCCTGCGAGAAAGTCGTCCCGATAGATCGCACAGGCTTCTTCGAAGGCGCCGCGGTCGCAGGCGCCCTCGAACAGATGGGTATAGATCGTCATCTCGACCGCCGCAGACCATCGCACGCTGGCGCGGTCGGCCTCGAAAACCTCCCGGCCAAGTGCAAGCTCGATGCGATGAAGCAGCCGCCGCAACCGCGCCCGGGCGGTTTCGGCTGACGTCTCCGGCCACAGCAGCGCGGCCAGGACCTCGCGCGCAACGGCGCCCCTGGCCTCCGCGAGATAGATCAGCAGCGCAAGAGCCTTGCGCAGGTTCAGCTTGATCGGGCGATCGCCAGCGTAGACCTCGGGAAATCCAAGCGCGTGAAGCGAGAAGACCGTCATGAAAATCCTCTCGTCGTCATCGCGCCGTTCGGGGGACGCGCAGGGGACGGTCCATTGGTAAGTGTCGGACCGGATCGAGCCCGCTCGCGAGCGAAGGGTTCAGTTCTGCATGCTGCGCCATTTGCGCCGACACCTTAAGGGAAGATCGTCATGTTCGCACGTCCGCTGCCGCGCATGTTCGCCTGTCGCAAAACGGGAGCGCCACAATGAAAGCAGTTTTGTGCCATTCGTTCACTGGACCCGGCGATTTGCGCCTCGCTGAGATCGATGTCCCCAAGCCCGCCGGCGACGAGATCCTGATCGACGTCCGCGCGGCCTCCGTGAGCTTCATGGACCAGCTCTTGGTCTCGGGCCTCTACCAGATGCGGCCGCCGACGCCTTTCGTACCCGGCACGGAAGCCTCCGGAACCGTCGTAGCAATCGGCGACAAGGTGACAAAGTTCGCGCCCGGCGATCGCGTGGCCTGCAGCAGCTGGACCGGTGGCTACGCCGAACGGATGATCGCGAAGGAGTCGAAGAGCGTGCGCCTGCCTGACGGCGTCGCGTTCGAAGCAGCGGCCACGGTACTGCACAATTACGGCACGGCCTATTACGCACTGGTCGAGCGGGCACGAGCCGAGCGCGGCGAATCGCTGTTCGTCACCGGCGCTGCCGGCGGAGTTGGACTGGCCGCCGTCGACCTCGGCCGCCATCTCGGCCTGCGCGTCGTCGCCGGGGTTGGCTCCGACGACAAGGCGGCCCTGGTCCGCGACTACGGCGCCAGCGCGGTCATCAACTATCGCAGCGAGGATCTCCGCGACCGGATCAAGGCGATCACGTCAGGCGAAGGCATCGATGTCGGCTTCGATAATGTCGGCGGCGCGATCTTCGAGCAGATGGCCCGGCTGATGAAATGGGGCGGACGGCTGATGCCGATCGGCTTCACCGGCGGCGAGATTCCGTCCATCCCGATGAACCTGCCGCTGCTGAAGAACTATTCCATCATTGGCGTCTTTGCCGGTGCCTGGGCGGAGAAATGCCCGGACGAGAGCGCGCGGATGAACGACACGCTGATGCAGTTGTTGGCGGCCGGGCAGATCCGCCCGCACATTGACCGCGTCCTTCCTTTGGAGCAGGCCGGCGAGGCCATGCGCGCCGTGGCCAACCGCACGGTTCTGGGGCGAATTGTGCTCAAGATCAGGTAGAATGCGCACCATGACAGAGATCATCATCGACAAACGCTATTGCGGCCCTCCCAATTCCGGGAACGGCGGCTATGTCTGCGGCCGGCTCGCCCGTCATATTCCGGGGCCAGCGGAAGTGACGCTGCGCGCGCCGCCCCCTCTGGACACGCCGCTCGCTGTGGTCGCGACAGACGGCGACACATGGGAGCTCCGAGACGGCGACAAGGTGGTCGCGACAGGGCGCGCCGTGAGCGTCGAGCTTGCGCAGATCGAGACAGCTAACTTGCCGGAAGCCCGCGCGGCCGAATTGCTCGCACTGTTCAATCCGCACGAGCATCCGCTGCCGAACTGCTTCGTCTGCGGTCCCGCAAGGGCGAAAGGCGACGGCCTGCGCATCTTCGCCGGCCCGCTCCGCCGTCATGCGCGGAACGCCGTTCTCGCCGCGAGCTGGGCACCCGATCCGAATCTCGCCGCCGAGGATGGCCTCATCGCGCCCGAATTTCTCTGGTCCGCGCTCGACTGCCCGACCGGGTTTGCCTGCAATTACGATCAGCAGAGCGGCAGCTTCGAGAAGACCCCGCTGCTGCTCGGACGGATGTCAGCCCGCATCGAAGCCCGCCCCCACCCCGGCGAGCGCTGCATCATCACCGCCTGGCCCACCGGCCGCGACGGCCGCAAGCGCACGGCCGACGCCGCGCTTCGTGATGAAGCCGGCAGATTGCTGGCGTTGGCGCGGACGACCTGGATTGCGGTGGAGCGCGAGGTACTGCTCGGGCGCCGGTGACGGTGCGTAGGGTAGGCAAAGGCGCGAAGCGCCGTGCTCCCTAGCTGCTCGTCACCTGCCGGACGGGCGGCGGCTTCCAGGTCCCGTTGATGATCGAGGGCGACTTCTCGTTCGGCCAGTACATCCGCAACATCAGCACGAACTTGCCCGCGGGCGCGGGAAGCCAATTGCTCTCCTTGTCGGGGCCCGGGTTGTCCTTCTGAATGTAGAGGTCGACCGAACCGTCGGGATTGGCTTTGAGATTCTGGCGGGCGCTGATCGACTGGCGGTTGATCGGATTGGCGACGAAGAAATAGTTCTCGTCATACATCGTGAGCGACCAGAAGCCGCCGACCGGAGGAAGCTGCCCCTTCGGAAAACGCATGACGTATTTGTTGCTGCCGACGTACTCTTTGCCATCGGCGTCCTTCTGGGATGTCGGATAGCACGCATCCTGAATCCGGTTGGCGCCGAGGCCGATGGCCGTGACAAGCGCACGGTTGAGAAAATTGGTCCCGTAAATGCCGGCTTCGCTGTCGAAGGCCCAGCCGTTGATGTTCTTGATCGCCTTGTTGACCTTGAACTGGAGCATGATGCGTTCGAATGCCACCTGCGGGACCCGCTTGGCGAAGGCAGCATCGAATTTGCTTGCGTCAAAATCCTTGCCGGGGACAAGACCGATCTTCGCGAATTTGGCGACCTCGGCCGCGTCGGCGGCGGCCGGCGGATTGCGCTTCATCAATTGCGCGAGAAGGGTGAAATAGGCCGCGGCGTCCAGGCGGTTGACCTGCTCGCGAACCGCCGTCTTCATGTCGATCGACGCATCGACCTTGCCTGCCGGGGGCGTAAAGGACTTGTCGTATGCGCTGAGCGGCACGAGCTTGAACTGGTCCTGCGCGGCGTGCACGGCCGCGTAGTCTTCCGGCGTACCGGTGCAATAGATGCGGCCCAGGATCCACACCATGCCCGTGGGTGATTTGTATTCCTTGACGCCGGCGGGAAGCGTTCCCTTCCAGCCCGGGCCGGTGATCGCATAGGTTTGCGCCTTGGTGCCGGTGGTGCGCTTGCCAGGCACCTGGAAGACATTGGTCCAGCCGTCCAGCATCGGAAATAGGAAGTAGCGGTCCTTCATGTCCGGCATGCTCAGGACCCAGGGCTCGTCTCCCACGTCGATCCAGGCCGTCGTGTAGAGCGTATCGGCATTGGGTGCCGTGACGTCCTTGAAGGTGGCATCAGGGTACTTGCGGAGCTTGACGAATTGCCCCATTGGCCCGCGCGTGCCTTCCACCGCAGCAACGTTGGTCATGACCCGGCGTGTCATCTCCATCGTCACGAGCGGATATCCGTAGATATAGGCGTCCTGGGCAAGCCAAAAATCTTCTCCGCCCTCCAGAGCCCTGACGACAAGACCATCAAACTCGGCGCGTGCGGTGCGGGAAATCGCGAGCGCCGATACTGCGGCGCTGAAGGCGGCCAGTGCTTGGCGACGGCTGATTGACATATCGAACCCTCCCTGTTGCCTCAAAACCGTAACGGGCGGGGTTCCATGTTCCTTGACATGCATCAACGAGGCGGGATGGTCTTGGGCGCAGCGCCGTGCCCACGTGTCTGCCGCGCCGTTGTTGATCGACGTCGTGGGCACGCTTCGCTTTGCCGACCCTACGAGACTAACACAGAGCGCGATCCACTTTGCCAGCATGTGGACGCTGGCAAGCCTCAGAAGCGTTGAACCGATGTTCGATCGACGATACCCTTGAAAATCTTCGTCCAGCAAAGACAAGATTCAAGGGGGACGTCATGGTTCGCAAGTTGACGGCATCTGCAATCGTTGCCACGAGCATGTGGATCGCCGGCATCGTAAGTGTCGCGGCGCAGCAACCGGAGTTCAGCGCACCTGACCTGGTCCTCATTAATGGCAAGGTTCTGACGCTGGATGAGCGATCGACGATGACGGAAGCAGTGGCCGTTGCAGACGGAAAGATTCTCGCAACCGGAACCAGTGCTTCGATAAAGGCGCTCGCCGGCGCCCGGACCCGCGTGCTCGATGTGGCTGGCAAGACCGTCATCCCCGGATTGATCGATACACACGCTCACTTCAAGGCCGCTGGTCTTGGCGACTATGTCGTCATCATGGGCCGAGCCAAGACGGTCGCCGAAGCGCTCGAGGCCATCAAGGCATTCGCTGCGAAGAAGAAGCCGGGCGAGTGGATTGTAGGTGGCGCGTGGCATCCGCCTTCACAATTGGCCGAGAAGCGATATCTGACCAGGCAGGAGATTGATAGCGTTGCTCCAGACAATCCGGTCTATCTTCGCACCGTCGGGCATTTCTCGATGGCGAACAGCATGGCTCTACAGCGGGTCGGAATCGACAAGACCACCGCGGATCCGAACGGGGGAAAGTTTGAGCGCGACGCGGCCGGTGAATTGACCGGCGTGCTGGTGGAGACGGCGATCGATCGGGTCGAGAAGGCCGTACCGCCCTGGACAGAAGACGATGAGATGAGGCAATTCACGATTGCCGAAAGTGTGCTGAACAGCTTCGGTATCACGAGCGTGGTCGAAGGCGCGACAGAGGCACGCGATATCCGCATGCTGCAGAAGCATGTCGCATCCGGGAAAGCCACATTGCGCACCGGCGTGATGTTTCGACCGGAGCCCCCGGCCGATCTGACCGCGTGGGAAGCGATCATGGCAGGCAATGGGGCCTCTTCAGGCTTTGGCGACGATTGGCTGAAGTTCGCGGGAATCAAGATCTTCTACGACGGCGGCATGACGCTGAAGACGGCGCTCATGCGCGAGGTGTATCCCGATTCACACGACAACTATCATGGCGTTGCGCAGCAGACACCTGAGCGATTGAAACAACTCGTCTCCATCTGCCACCGATATGACTGGCGGGTCGGTGTCCACGTGGTGGGTGACCTTGGTATTGACCAGGTGCTCGATGCGTTCGAGGCAGTGGATAAGGAGAAATCGATCCGAGACCGTCGCTTCGTCCTCATTCACGCCAGCCTGATCCGGCCAGAACAGATGGAGCGGGCGCAGAAGCTGGGAGCCCGTGTCGATTTCCAGAACGCTTTCATGTGGGATAAGGCAGCGACCGTCGAACGATTTCTCGGGAAAGCGACCGCTGACCGCGCCGTACCGACCAGGACGTTAATCGAAAAAATGGGGCTCAATAGTCTCGGCGCCGGGACGGACTTTCCCGTCAACCCGATCAACCCCTTCCTCAACATGTACATCATGGTGACCAGGAAGGACCCCAACGGAAACGTCTACGGCGCGGCAGAAGCCATTACGCGCGAGCAGGCCCTGCGGCTCTACAGCAGCGCGGCGTCGCGCTACACGTTCGATGAAGCACGTAAAGGGACCATTGAGCCCGGAAAGCTTGCGGACATCGTGGTGCTCTCCGCGGATTACACGGCCGTGCCGGAGGACCAGATCAAGGACATCAAGGCGGACATGACGCTCGTGGGCGGCAAGGTCGTGTTTCAGCGCTGACGTCATCCGCTGCCGACCAGCAGGAAGTGCCGTAGGGTGGGCAAAGGCGCGTAGCGCCGTGCCCACCTTCTCTTGATGATCAGCGAGAGATGGTGGGCACGCTTCGCTTTGCCCACCCTACGAGAGCCATGCCTTACGGCACCTACATCGCTTGCTCGATCATCCCCTGCAGCCGCGCCAGCTCGGCCTCGAGATCCCGCTCCACATCCGCGGCGCGAATCTCCAGCACCCGATAGTCCCGCGCCTCGAGCCAGGCCCGCCGCGATGCGCGATCCGCTGCGATCGCTTCCCCCTCGCCCGGATTGACCAGCTCGATCGCGATCCGATGCGGGAAGGAGACGAAGTCCGGGATGTGGCGGCCGACCGGGGTCTGGCGCTTGAACTGGCCGGCGAAGCGACGGTCGCGGGTCAAAGCCTGCCAGAGCAGACGCTCGGCATCGGTCGGGTTGCGGCGAAGCAGGCGGGCGAGGCCGCGCACGGTCGAGCCGCTGTCGGGCACGCCGCCGCCCTGCCCGTGCTCGGCCAAGAGCGCGCGCAGGCGCGTCGCCTGCTCGCCGTCGAGCACGCCGCCCTTGGCCGGGCCCTTGCGTCCCTCGGCGATCGCCATGATCACCCCGTGCAGGGTGTGCATGTCCTGCTTGGTCGGCTCCATCCGACTGAAGATGTTGCGCAGGTTCACCAGCATGGTGTCGCGCTTCTCGGCCGGGCGCAAAAATTCCACCTTGTCGAGCTCGCGGATGAGGTTGTCGAAGAAGGCATGCATCTGGTGCTGCGAGGCGCGCTCGGAGCGCTCCGGCATGGCGTGCGGCAGCTCGCCCGAGGTCATCAGCTTGAACCATTCATAGCCGACCAGCAGCACGGCCTGGGCGAGGTTGAGCGAGGCGAAGCCCGGGTTGACCGGGAAGGTGATGATGCGGTTGGAGAGCCCGACCTCCTCGTTGGTCAGGCCCCAGCGCTCGCGGCCGAACAGGATACCGGCCTTGCCGCCGGTCGCGACGTGACCTGCGATCTCGCTGGCGGCTGCCTCCGGCCCGACCACGGGCTTGGCCTGGTCGTGCGGGCGCGCCGTGGTGGCGAACAGCAGGTCGAGGTCGGCGACGGCGTCTTCGACCGTGGCGAACAATTCGACCTTTTCCAGAATGTGGTCGGCGCCGGCGGCGGCGCGCTGGGCGGCGATGTTGGGCCAGCCGTCCCTGGGGTTGACGATGCGCAAGGCGCCGAGCGCAAAATTGCCCATGGCGCGCGCGGCCATGCCGATGTTTTCCCCGAGCTGCGGCTCGACCAGGATCACGATGGGACCGTCGAGGGACAAACCCGCCTTGCTCTTGTCAGTCCCCGACATCTCGTTTCGCTTTCACTCTTCGGCTCAAGGCCTTGCCAGGGCACTCTCAGGAATTGATTCAAGCCAGCCTTTCCCAAGTCGTCCCTGGGCCGGCCGGCGCTGTCCGCCTCGTTTGCCTGTCCTGACGAAATTCTCAAGGGAAATAACGGGTTGGAATCGACTTTTGAATCTCCACTGGATCCTCGGATCCGGCCCTGCGGCAGGGCGGCCCTGCCCCCACGTCTGGGGAAGCTGGATGAGCTAAAAGTGCATAATCCCTTGGCTTTCGCCCGCCGCGTCTGGGTGCTAAGAGGCGGCGGATATTCCCGTGGCGCGCCAAAAGCGCCGTTCCCAAGAGGCTTCCCCGATCATGGCAAAAATCAAGGTATCCAATCCCGTCGTCGAGCTCGATGGCGACGAGATGACCCGGATCATCTGGCAGTACATCAAGGACAAGCTGATCAACCCGTTCCTGGATGTCGAGCTGATGTATTTCGACCTGGGCATGGAGTACCGCGACCACACCAACGATCAGGTCACCATCGACGCCGCCGAAGCCATCAAGAAGGTCGGCGTCGGCGTCAAGTGCGCCACCATCACCCCGGATGAAGCCCGGGTGAAGGAGTTCAACCTCAAGCAGATGTGGAAGTCGCCGAACGGCACCATCCGCAACATCCTCGGCGGCTGCATCTTCCGCGAGCCGATCATCTGCAAGAACGTGCCGCGCCTGGTTCCCGGCTGGAGCAAGCCGATCATCATCGGCCGCCACGCCTATGGCGACCAGTACCGCGCCACAGACATCAAGTTCCCGGGCAAGGGCACCCTGTCGATGAAGTTCGTCGGCGAGGACGGCACCGTGATCGAGAAGGAAGTGTTCAAGGCGCCCGGCGCAGGCGTCGCCATGGAGATGTACAATCTCGACGACTCCATCATCGACTTCGCCCGCGCCTCGTTCAACTACGGCCTGCTGCGCAACTATCCGGTCTACCTCTCGACCAAGAACACGATTCTCAAGGTCTATGACGGCCGCTTCAAGGACATCTTCCAGGACATCTTCGACCGCGAGTTCAAGAAGGAGTTCGACGCCAAGGGCCTGACCTACGAGCACCGCCTGATCGACGACATGGTGGCCTCGGCGCTGAAATGGTCCGGCGGCTATGTCTGGGCCTGTAAGAACTACGACGGCGACGTGCAGTCCGACACGGTCGCGCAGGGCTACGGCTCGCTCGGCCTGATGACCTCGGTGCTGCTCACCCCCGACGGCAAGACCGTGGAGGCCGAAGCCGCCCACGGCACGGTGACCCGCCACTACCGCGAGCACCAGAAGGGCAAGGAGACCTCGACCAACTCGATCGCGTCGATCTTCGCCTGGACCCGTGGCCTCGCCCACCGTGCCAAGCTCGATAACAATGCCGAGCTCGCCAAGTTCGCCAACACGCTGGAGAAGGTCTGCGTCGACACCGTCGAGGCCGGCTACATGACCAAGGACCTCGCGCTCCTGGTCGGCGCCGACCAGCGCTGGCTCTCGACCACCGGCTTCCTCGACAAGGTCGCGGAGAACCTCACGAAAGAGTTGGCGGCCTGAGCCGACCGCAATTTCGCCCGACTGGGCCAGACATCATCACGGGCCGCGCAACAGCGCGGCCCGTTTCTTTTTGAGACCTTGCGCGGAGATGCCACCATGTTCATCAAGCTTGCCGGCCCCACCATGCTGCTCGCGGCCCTGATCGGACCGGCCGGGGCTGCCGAGCCGCTCCCCGACGCCATCGCCGCGCCGGGCGAGAGCGTCGTGCTTAGCGTCCACGCCGAGGGCGCGCAGGTCTATGAGTGCAAGGCCGGCACCGACAGCAAGCTCGCATGGAGCTTCCGCGAACCGGTCGCGACGCTTCTCTCGGACGGCAAGACGATCGGCCGCCACTATGCCGGCCCGAACTGGGAGCTCGCCGACGGCAGCGCGGTGACCGCCAAGGCCGCGGGCAACGCACCGGGCGCAACGGCCGCCGATATCCCCTGGCTGAAGCTGGAAGTGACCGCCCGCCGCGGCAGCGGCACCCTGACGCCGGTCGCCACCGTCCAGCGCATCAACACCCATGGCGGCAAGCTCGACGGCGCGTGCGACAAGGCCGGCGAGTTCAGGAGCGCACCCTACTCGGCCGAGTATGTCTTCCTGAAGAAGGGCTGACCGCTCAGCGGTCGGTCCCGTCTTTCTCCGCCTGCGCCAATTCCGCGAGCGCGAGATCGCCGCTGTCGGCAAGCCGTGCCTTGGCGGTGGTGTGGACGTGGTCGGCGAGCGTCGGCATCCGTTCGATCAAGGCGTGAAAATCCTGGGCGTCGAGCACCAAAAGGCGCGTCTTGCGCGTCGCCGTCACCGTGCCGCTGCGCTTTGTTTTATGCAGCAGCGCGATCTCGCCGAAGAAGGTGCCGTCCGTGAGGTGCACATGCTGGCTCGGCAGCGTGATCTCGACCTCGCCCGCGGTGATGAAATACATCGACGAGGCCACATCGCCACGGCGGACCAATATCTCGCCCTGCTCGATGGTGCGCGCGCGCAACAGCCGCATGATGTCGGCGATCTCCGCGGCAGACAGATGCGAGAACAGCGGCACCCGCGCCAGCATGCCCCAGGTGACGACGAAATCGCGCCGCTTCACCTCTTCGGCGAAGGCGGTGGAGATGATCGCGACCGGCAGCGCGATCATGGCGAAGCCTGAGATGATGGCGAAGGTGGAGACCAGCTTGCCGAGCGGCGTCACCGGCACGACGTCGCCATAGCCGACGGTGCCGAGCGTCACGATCGCCCACCACATCGCCTGCGGGATGGTGCCGAGCTTGTCCGGCTGCACGTCGCGCTCGATGGCGTAGAGCAGCGAGGCGAAAGTCAGGACCGCACCGATCAGGATGACGATGCAGCCGATCAGCGCGCGACGCTCGGCATGCACGGCGGCGAGCAGCGAGCGCATCGCCGGCGAATAGCGGATCAGCTTGAAGAACGGCAGCACCCCGAGCGCCGCCAGCGTCGCGTGCCGGCCGGTGGCGAGCACGATTGCCGCCGGCAGGAACGCCATGAGGTCGATGACGCCGAGCGCGGAGAAGGCATAGCCCAGCCGGTCGGACAGCGCGGAGCCCTTGCGCTGGGTGTGGCCCGCCACGGTCCACAGCCGCGCCAGATATTCCAGCGCGAACACGATCACGGACAGGACGGTGATGGCCGAGAACACCGTGCCGAACTGGGCGTCCAGCTCCGGCACCGAGGCGAGGATCATCGCGGCCACATTGAGCACGATGACGCCGATGATGATCTGGATGAAGCGCGATCCGGCTGAATAAGCCAGCGGATCGTGCTCCAGCAATTCGTAGAGGCGATCCCTCAAATTGGGATCGCGAAGTCCACGCCCTCGCAGACCGGGGCGCATGGCCGTTTACGCGCCTGCCATTGCTTTTTCGATCGCCGCCAGCGCCTCGGTCGCCTTGGCCCCGTCAGGGCCGCCGGCCTGCGCCATGTCGGGCCGGCCACCGCCGCCCTTGCCGCCGAGCGCCTCGGAGGCAACGCGCACGAGGTTGACCGCGTTGAAGCGCGCGGTGAGATCCGCGGTGACGCCGACCACGATGCCGGCCTTGCCGTCCTCGGTGACGCCGACGATGGCGACCACGCCGGAGCCGATCTGCTTCTTGCCGTCGTCGGCGAGGCTTTTGAGATCCTTCATCTCGATGCCCTCGACCGCGCGCGCCATCAGCTTGACGTTGCCGATTTCGCGCACGCCTGAAGCTGCGCCATTGCTGCCGGCCGAAGCGCCGCCGCCCATCGCCAGCTTCTTGCGGGCGTCGGAGAGCTCGCGCTCGAGCTTCTTGCGCTCCTCCATCAGCGCGGTGATGCGCGCCGGGACGTCGTCGAGCGAGGTGCGCAGCTCGTTCGCCGCGGTCTTGGCCAGCGCCATGGTCTCGTTGGCGTGCCTGCGCGCATAATTGCCGGTCAGCGCCTCGATGCGGCGCACGCCCGAAGCAACCGCGCTCTCGCCGGTGAGCGTGATCAGGCCGATGTCGCCGGTGCGCTTGACATGGGTGCCGCCGCAGAGCTCGACCGACCAGCCGAGCGCGTTGGCGCCGCGCTCACGCGCGGTCCGGCCCATCGAGACGACGCGGACTTCATCACCGTATTTCTCGCCGAACAGCGCGCGCGCCCCGGCCTCGCGGGCCTCGTCGACGCCCATCACACGCGTGGTGACCTCGTCATTCTCCAGCACCACGTCGTTGGCGATGTCCTCGACGCGGGCCAGCTCCTCTGCCGTGATCGGCTTCGGATGCACGAAGTCGAAGCGCAGGCGATCCGGCGCGACCATCGAGCCGCGCTGGGCGATGTGGTCGCCGAGCACCTGGCGCAGCGCCTCGTGGATGAGATGCGTCGCCGAATGATGCGCCCGAATCGAGGAGCGCCTGGAATGATCGACCTCGAGCTGCAGCGCGGTGCCGAGCTTCAGCTCGCCGCTCTCCACGTTGCCGACATGCACGAAGAAATCGCCGAGCTTCTTCTGCGTGTCGGTGACGCGAAACTTGATGCCGCCCTCGCCCGTGAGCACGCCGGTGTCGCCGACCTGGCCGCCTGATTCCGCGTAGAACGGCGTCTGGTTCAGCACGATCGCACCGGTGTCGCCGGCCTTCAGGCTGGCGACCTCTGCACCGTCCTTCACCAGCGCCGACACCACGCCTTCGGCGCTCTCGGTCTCGTAGCCGAGGAATTCGGTGGCGCCGAGCTTTTCGCGCAGCGGGAACCAGATCGCCTCGGACGCAGCTTCCCCGGACCCCTTCCAGGACTCGCGCGCCTTGGCCTTCTGGCGCTCCATTGCGTCGGTGAACGCAGCTTGATCCACGCCGATGCCGCGCGACTTCAGCGCGTCCTGCGTCAGGTCGAGCGGGAAGCCGTAGGTGTCGTACAGCGTGAAGGCGACGTCGCCGTCGAACATGTCGCCCTTTTTCAAGGACGCGCTCTTCTCGTCGAGGATGGCAAGGCCACGCGAAAGCGTCTTGCGGAAGCGGGTCTCTTCCAGCCGCAGCGTTTCCTCGATCAGGTTCTCCGCGCGCATCAGGTCGGGATAGGCCTGGCCCATCTCGCGCACCAGCGCCCAGACCAGGCGGTGCATCAGCGGCTCCTTGGCACCGAGCAGCTGCGCATGGCGCATCGCGCGGCGCATGATCCGGCGCAGCACATAGCCGCGGCCCTCGTTCGAGGGCAGCACGCCGTCCGCGACCAGGAAGGCCGAGGAACGCAAATGGTCGGCGATGACGCGGAACGAGGCGACGGTCTGCTCATTCGGCCCGCTGCCGAGCGCGGACGATGTCGCATCGATCAAATGACGGAACAGGTCGGTCTCGAACACGCTGTCGACCCCCTGCATGATGCAGGCCATGCGCTCGAGGCCCATGCCGGTGTCGATCGAGGGACGCGGCAGATCCACGCGCTCCTCCTTCGTCACCTGCTCATATTGCATGAACACGAGATTCCAGAATTCGAGGAAGCGGTCGCCGTCCTCCTCCGGGGAGCCCGGAGGGCCGCCCCAGATGTGATCGCCACGGTCGATGAAGATCTCCGAGCACGGGCCGCACGGACCGGTGTCCCCCATTGCCCAGAAATTGTCGGAGGTCGGAATGCGGATGATGCGGTCGTCGGAGAAGCCGGCGATCTTCTTCCAGAGCCCGTGCGCCTCGTCGTCGGTGTGGTAGACGGTGACGAGCAGCTTGTCCTTGTTGAGCCCGAAATCCTTGGTGATCAGCTTCCAGGCGAGCTCGATCGCGCGCTCCTTGAAGTAGTCGCCGAACGAGAAGTTGCCGAGCATCTCGAAGAAGGTGAGATGGCGCGCGGTGTAGCCGACATTGTCGAGGTCGTTGTGCTTGCCGCCGGCGCGCACGCATTTCTGCGACGTGGTGGCGCGCTGATAGGGCCGCTTCTCGACGCCGGTGAAGACGTTCTTGAACTGCACCATGCCGGCATTGGTGAACATCAACGTCGGATCGTTGCGCGGCACCAATGGCGAGGACGACACGATCTCGTGGCCGTTCTCGGCAAAGAAGTTCAAAAAGGTCGACCTGATCTCGTTGACGCCGCTCATGTTCATCCAATCGGGTGTGCTTGGACCCGCTATAGGCCATCCAAACCTGACATTTAGGCTGATATCTGCGGGCCACAGCGCTTTTAGACAAGGCCAGCTTCGCTGTCCAGAAACTGTGCAAGGAGATCAGAGGGTTGCCGCAGCCGCTCAATCCCCGCTGCAATCCCGTTGATAGGGCAAGCGGACGCGTTGACAGGCTTGGCCCCGCTGTGGTCTGTACCCATCTGTATCGTACGGCCACGTCGGGAGAGACCGGCTTTAGGCAGCCGGCGCCGAAGGAGCAACCGCCCCGGAAACTCTCAGGCAAAAGGACCGCGTGGCTTTGACAGCATCTGGAAAGAGGCGCCGACGGGTTTAGACCCGGATGGCTCCCGCCGACGGGATAATACTCTCAGGCACAGCGACAGATGGGGCTTCGACTGGTGTCCTCAGGGAATCGTCCCGGGGGAACCGCCGAGGGCCCCTGTGATGCTAGCGCGCGACGACCAAGATTCCCTGAAACGTACGCCCCTTCATGGGCTTCATGTCTCCCTCGGCGGCAAGATGGTGCCGTTCGCGGGCTATGACATGCCCGTGCAATACCCTGCGGGCGTGCTGAAAGAGCACCTCCATACCCGGGCCTCCGCCGGCCTGTTCGACGTCTCCCATATGGGCCAGATCGCGCTCCGGCCGAAATCCGGCAGGGTCGAGGACGCCGCCCGCGCGCTGGAACGGCTGGTGCCGCAGGATATCGTGGCGATCGCGGCGGGACGGCAGCGCTACGCCCAGTTCACCAATGAAGACGGCGGGATTCTCGACGACCTGATGGTCGCCAATTTCGGCGATCACCTCTTCCTGGTCGTCAACGCCGCCTGCAAGGACGCTGATGAGGCGCATCTGCGCGCGAATCTCTCTGAAGATTGCGTCATCGATTCCCTCGCAGATCGTGCGCTGATCGCGCTGCAGGGGCCGAAGGCCGAGGCGGCGCTGGCGAAATTGTGTGCAGAGGCGCCCGCCATGAAGTTCATGGATTCCGGCCCGCGCAAGGTGGCCGGCCTCGACTGCTTCGTCTCGCGCTCCGGCTACACCGGCGAGGACGGTTTTGAAATTTCGGTTCCCGCGGCCGATGCGGAACGTCTCGCCAAAACGCTGCTCGAAAATCCCGACGTGCTGCCGATCGGCCTAGGCGCCCGCGACAGCCTGCGGCTGGAAGCCGGGCTCTGCCTCTACGGCCACGACATCGACACCATGACCACGCCGGTCGAGGCCGCGCTGGAATGGTCGGTGCAGAAGAGCCGCCGCAGCGGCGGCGTGCGCGCCGGCGGTTTTCCCGGTGCCGAAAAAATCCTCGCCCATTTCGACAACGGCGCGGCCCGCCGCCGCGTCGGCCTGCTCGCCCAGGGACGCGCGCCGGTGCGCGAGGGCGCGCTGCTGTTTGCGAATGACGCGGGCGGCGAGCCGATCGGACAAGTCACATCGGGCGGTTTCGGCCCAAGCCTGAATGCGCCGGTCGCGATGGGCTACGTGCCCACGAGCCAAAGCGCGCTCGGCACACAACTCTTCGCCGAGGTGCGCGGCCAGCGTCTGCCGGTCGCTGTCGCGGCCATGCCCTTCGTCAAGAACACCTACAAACGCTGAGGATTCGAGAATGACCACGACGCTGTACACCTCCGACCATGAATGGCTCGCCATCGAGGGCGACGTCGCCACCGTCGGCATCACCGACTACGCCCAGCAGCAGCTCGGTGACGTCGTGTTCGTCGAATTGCCCAAGGTCGGCCGCACGCTGAAGAAGGCGGAAGCCGCCGCCGTGGTCGAATCCGTCAAGGCGGCCTCCGACGTGTACGCGCCCGTGACAGGCGAAGTGCTCGAGACCAACGCCGAGCTCGCGGCCGAGCCGGCGCTGGTGAACTCGGACGCGCAAGGCAAGGCGTGGTTCTTCAAGATCAAGATGGCCGACAGAAGCGAACTCGGCGGCCTCATGGATGAAGCCGCCTACAAGGCGCACACGGCTTAAGGACGATGGAGCAAGCGATGACCGCGCACCGCAAGACCAACGGCGACACCGCCGCCAGTTTCGTTCGCCGCCACATCGGCCCGTCGGCGCGCGATGTCACCGCCATGCTCGAAACCGTCAGCGCCAAGAGTGTGGACGCGCTGATGGCGGAGACGCTGCCGGCCTCGATCCGGCAGGCCGCCCCGCTCGACCTCGGCAAGCCGCTCAGCGAGACCGAGGCGATCGCGCATATGGGCGAGCTCGCACGGCAGAACCAGGTCTTCACCTCGCTGATCGGCCAAGGCTATTCCGGCACGATCCTGCCCGCGGTGATCCAGCGCAACATCCTGGAAAATCCGGCCTGGTACACGGCCTACACGCCCTACCAGCCCGAGATCAGCCAGGGCCGGCTGGAAGCACTGCTCAACTTCCAGACCATGATCTGCGACCTCACCGGGCTCGACGTCGCCAACGCCTCGCTGCTCGATGAAGCCACCGCGGCCGCCGAAGCCATGGCGCTCGCCGAGCGTCACTCGCAGGTGAAAGCGCAAGCGTTCTTCGTCGACAAGGACGTGCATCCGCAAACGCTGGCCGTGATGCGCACCCGCGCCGAGCCGCTCGGATGGGCTCTCGTCGTCGGCGATCCCCTCACCGATCTCGACCAGGCCGACGTGCTCGGCGCGCTGCTGCAATATCCGGGTTCTTCCGGCGCGGTGCGCGACCTCCGGCCTGCAATCGCCACGCTGAAGGCCAAGGGCGCACTCGCGATTGTCGCCGCCGACCTTTTGGCGCTGACGCTGCTCGCCTCGCCGGGCGAGTTAGGGGCCGACATCGCGATCGGCTCGGCCCAGCGCTTTGGCGTGCCGATGGGCTATGGCGGACCGCACGCGGCCTACATGGCAGTGCGCGATGCGCTGAAGCGTTCGCTGCCCGGCCGCATCGTCGGCCTCTCCGTGGATTCGCGCGGGGCACCGGCCTACCGCCTCGCGCTGCAGACCCGCGAGCAGCACATCCGCCGCGAGAAGGCGACATCCAACATCTGCACCGCGCAGGTGCTGCTGGCCGTGATCGCCTCGATGTATGCGGTCTATCACGGGCCCGAAGGGCTGACGCAGATCGCCCGCAATGTGCATCGCCGCGCCGCCGTGCTCGCGAGCGGCCTGCGCAAGCTCGGCTTTGCGCCGCAGTCTGACAGCTTCTTCGACACCCTGAGCGTCGATGCCGGCGCCAAGCGCGCCGAGATCGTCGCGCGCGCGGCGGCCGAGAAGATCAATCTCGGCGTCGGCGACACCAGCTTGCGCATCGCGCTCGACGAGACCACAACGCCGGCAACGGTGGAAGCGGTCTGGCGCGCGTTCGGCGGCACGCTGTCGTACGCCGAGATCGACGCCACCACGCGCGAGGCGCTGTCGGAAGCGCTGAAGCGCGGCACTCCGTTCCTGACGCATCCGGTGTTCCACGCCCATCGCTCGGAAACCGAGATGCTGCGCTACATGCGCAAGCTCAGCGATCGCGACCTCGCGCTCGATCGCGCCATGATCCCGCTGGGATCCTGCACCATGAAGCTGAACGCGACCACCGAGATGATGCCCCTGACCTGGCCGGAGTTCGGCTCGCTGCATCCATTCGTGCCGCGAGAGCAGGCGGCAGGCTATCACGCGCTGTTCGCGCGGCTGGAAAAGTGGCTGTGCGACATCACCGGCTATGACGCGATCTCGCTGCAGCCGAATTCCGGCGCGCAGGGCGAATATGCCGGACTTCTTGCCATCCGCGGCTATCACGCCGCGCGCGGCGAGAGCCATCGCAAGATCTGCCTGATTCCCTCCTCCGCCCACGGCACCAACCCGGCCTCGGCCGCGATGGTCGGCATGGACGTGGTGGTGGTCGCCTGTGAGACAAACGGCGACGTCGACGTCAATGATCTCCGCGCCAAGGCCGAGAAGCATTCCAATGATCTCGCTGCGGTCATGATCACCTATCCCTCGACGCACGGCGTGTTCGAGGAGCACATCCGCGAGATCTGCGACATCGTGCATGGCCATGGCGGCCAGGTGTATCTCGACGGCGCCAACCTCAACGCGCAGGTCGGCCTTAGCAGGCCCGGCGATTACGGCGCCGATGTCAGCCATCTCAATCTGCACAAGACCTTCTGCATCCCGCACGGTGGCGGCGGCCCCGGCATGGGCCCGATCGGGGTCAAGGCGCACCTCGCCCCGTTCCTGCCCGGTCATCCGGCAACGCAGGCGGATGCCCCGGTCGGCCCGGTCTCGGCGGCGCCGTTCGGCTCGGCCTCGATCCTCACCATCTCCTACATCTACATCCTGATGATGGGCGGCGAAGGCCTGAAGCGCGCGACCGAGATCGCGATCCTCAACGCCAATTACATCGCAGCGCGCCTCGATCCGCACTTCCCGGTGCTCTACAAGAACGCCAAGGGCCGCGTCGCGCATGAGTGCATCGTCGATCCCCGTCCGCTGAAGACGACGTCCGGCGTCACCGTCGACGACATCGCAAAACGCCTGATCGACTACGGCTTCCATGCCCCGACCATGAGCTTCCCGGTGCCGGGCACGCTGATGATCGAGCCGACCGAGTCGGAATCCAAGGCCGAGCTGGACCGCTTCTGCGACGCCATGATCGCGATCCGGAAAGAAATCGCCGAGGTCGAGGCCGGCCGCTTCAAGATCGAGGCCTCGCCGCTGCGCCACGCCCCGCACACCGTGCACGACATCGCGGACGACGATTGGAAGCGCGCCTACACCCGCGCCGAAGGCTGCTTCCCCGCGGGCACCTCTCGCACCGACAAATATTGGAGCCCCGTCGGCCGTGTCGACAACGTTTACGGCGACCGCAACCTCGTATGCTCCTGCCCGCCCGTGAGCGATTACGCGCAAGCTGCGGAGTAAGCCACGACGGAGGTCTCGTCGGCGGAGCTCTCGTAGGGTGGGCAAAGCGTCAGCGTGCCCACCACCTCTTGCTTGTTGAAAATGGTGGGCACGGCGCTTGCGCGCCTTTTTCCACCCTACGGCACCGGATGCGCCGCTATGGCGCAATCAACAACCGGCTTTCACGATCCCAGCGCCAGAGCCGTTCGTTGGTGAGTTCGGTCCCGCCCCACCAGCGATAAATCCGGTTGTGGCGCCACATATCATCCTCGCGCGCAAAAATTGAACGCCCGAGTTCAGTGAGCGTGACCTTCCACTCGCTCCTGCCGAAATAGCGATCCTCATTGTCGAATGCCGGATCGCCCAGCAGGATCGGCGGGGCCGGGTGCGCCCCCAGTTCGAGCAAGGCATCAAACGCGTCGTTTTCGTCAAACACATTGCGAAGCCACCTCGCTCCCTCGACGATCCTCGGGTCGGTGTGCCCATCGTTCACAAACTCCAGAATATCCATTTCGCTGGCACCCAGGCCCGTCACACTGTCCGGAAGCTCTTCGAGCAACGCGATGAGCGCCGGCCGAAGTCTCGGCAGGGCCGTCAGATCCGTCATCAGAAGATCGAAGCAGGGCTTTGGCGTTTCAGCCCGATAGGCTTGCCAGGCGCGGCGTGCCAAGGCCAAATGGTTTTCGGTCACCTTGAAGGCCGGCAGCTTCCATTTTGCGACAGATTCCGGAGCATAGTCCGCAACATGATCATCTGTGTGCACCAGACTGAGCTTCGTCGTAATCTCCTTGTAGGGGCGAAGCAGGTCCAGCAGCCAGATCAGCACAAGCTGATCGTTTGGTCGAGGGTCGACCCAGATTTCAATTGAGTCGAACTTCGCACACAGCTCGAAGAAACCGATATCACGCGTTCCGAACCCCTCCAGCGAGCCGCGACAAGCCTCATCGAGCCAATGATCGCCAGGATTGCCGTGCTTCGCCGATCGGCGCTCCAGCCCAAGCAATAGTTGTTCCTCGGGAGGCAATTTCCTCCACACGAAGCGTAGATTGAATCCAACCACGTCATTCGCGAGGCGCGACTGGGCAAGCACGTCTTCGTCAAGGTGGTTCGTGGATAAGATCAAATGAGACACGGTCGCCTCTTAAAAAATTGATTCGCGTACAGGAACGCTGAGAGCCATGCGCGCCCTTAGTCAGGTGCGATCAACGCGCGGTGCTCGGCGTCCCATCGCCAAAGCCGTTCGCTGGTGAGAAGTGTGCCACCCCACCAGCGGCGAAACGGATTATGGCGCCGAAAGTCCTCTTCTCCCGTCAGCACCGCCATCCCGAAATCGGTGAGCGACATTAGGGACTGCTTGTATTGCGCGAAACGGCGAGCATCGTCATGCATGTCGAGCGTGAATGGCCCCTCCTCCAGCCCGGCTACGGCCGGCACTGGACATCGCGCGAGTCCATCGAGCAGCGCGCCGACCTCCCAGTAATCGTACACGCGCCGGTCGTTGGGTTTCTGATGTCCCGGGAAGACGTGAAAGGGCTGCACTTCGCCCGGCGCGATGAGTTGCAGCATCCGTGTCTCCGTGGTCCCGAGGCCGCTGGTCACGTTTGGAAGCTCTTCGAGCAGGTCAACAACGCAATGCTCGAGCTGCGGAAGCGGACTCAAGTCCGCTTCAAGCAGGTTGAACCAGGCCTGCAGCGTGGGTCCGCAATAAGCGCACCATGCGCGACCGGCCAGTTCAAGGTGATCTTCCGCAAGTTTTCCTATTGGCGGATTCAGCTTCACAAGTTGCTCCGGCGCGACATCACCCACGGCAAAGTCCAGGTGACGTATCGAGAGCTTGGAAACTGCCGCTTTCTCGGTGCTGCAATGATCGAGCAACCAAAGCAGAATTAACTGTGCATTTGGCTCTGATCCCATCCACAGTTCGGCCGTGTCGCATTCGGACAACAGGTCGACCAGTCCGCGCCCCCTCACCCCAGCCCCTTCCAGACGCCAGGCCGGGGTGTGGTCCAGCCAGTGCAGGCCGAGCGCTTGGGTCGTTCGCGGGGAGAAGAATGCCCGGTGTTCCGCATCAGACGGCAGCGGCCCCAAGACAAGCCGGCGCTCGATCGCAAGGACGAGATCGCCAAGGCCGGCGCCTTGTATCGCGCCGGCGGCGGACGAATCGGTCGTCACGATGAGCCGCGTCATGCGGGATCCTCAGGGTTTCGTCAGGACTGCGCCGTAGCGCCATAGCTTATCATTGGTCAGATGCGTGCCGCCCCACCAGCGGTCGATCGGATTGTATCGGCTGAAATCCTCCTGATGGGCCAGGACAGCCTTCCCGAACTCGGTCAACGACAATCGGCTGCGGAGATAGACCTCATGCCGAGCCCTTAGATTGCCGTGGTCGATTGTACGCAGTTCATCGCCCAAACCGGCTACGGCGGGCCTGGGGCCAAGCGCGAGCCCCTCCAACAGCGAACCCAAATCAAATTCGCTGAACACGTACGTGCGCCGCTGCGAGCGCAGATGAAACAGGGCGTTCGTATTTGCAAATCCTCTGGAAAGCAGCTCCAGGAATCGCATCTCGGTCGCACCAAGACCCGTCGAGGATGACGGTAGCTCTGCCAACAGCTCTTGCAATGCCGGTCGCAACATCAACAAGGCGCTCAGATCGCTCCAAAGTAGGTTGGCGCAGGCCTCGGGCGTCGGCGTGCGATAGGCCTGCCAGGCCATTCTGGCAGTGTTAAGTTCACGGGCCTGAACATCCACCATAGGAATATGCGACGCGGACGCTTCGGAAACTCGGTCTCTCAGATCGAAGAGATCGGATGCAAGCAGACGCAACCTGAGTTTTTTCAGCAGCTCAGGGTATGAGGCAAGATAGTCGAGCAGCCAGATCAGCTGCAGTTGATCGTCTGGGCTCGGATCGAACCAAAGTTCGATCTCGTCATAGCGCTCGCAAAAATCGGCAAAGGGTAGCTTCCTGAGTTCCTTGAACTTGGAGGGCCATTTTGTACCCCAATCCGACCAATGATCGCCCGGCCTGAGCGTCCCTGACTGCGCCCCGAAATAGGCTGCGAAATAGTCGGACGAAGGCAACGGCCCCCACGTGAAGCGAAAAAAGAACAGAACGACGATCTCGGCCAGCTTCGATTTGGCGAGATCGGCGCCGGCCGCACTGGTCAGGATCAGACGCTTCATCACACCACCATCCGATCACGACAACGCAAAACGAAACGGGCGCTGACGACGTCGGCAACTCAACGTCTTCAGCGCCCGCTCCTCGCGAAAAGCTTTCGCGGTTCGTCTTACTCGTCTGCCGGCTCCTCGCCGTCGGCGTCGCTCTCGGGCGTACCGGCCAGAATCTGCTCGGAGATCAGACCGGAGTTCTGGCGGATCGAGGTCTCGATCTTGGCGGTGATGTCGGGGTTGGCCTTCAGGAAGGCTTTCGAGTTCTCGCGACCCTGGCCGAGACGCTGGCTGTCATAGGAGAACCAGGCGCCGGATTTCTCGACGATGCCGGCCTTGACGCCGAGATCGAGGATCTCGCCCATCTTGGAGACGCCCTCGCCGTACATGATATCGAACTCGACCTGCTTGAAGGGCGGTGCCAGCTTGTTCTTGACCACCTTGACGCGCGTGGTGTTGCCGACCACTTCGTCGCGCTCCTTGATCGCGCCGATGCGGCGGATGTCGAGCCGGACGGAGGCATAGAACTTCAGCGCGTTGCCGCCGGTGGTGGTCTCGGGCGAGCCGTACATCACACCGATCTTCATGCGGATCTGGTTGATGAAGATCACCATGGTGTTGGACTTGTTGATCGAGGCCGTCAGCTTGCGCAGCGCCTGGCTCATCAGGCGCGCCTGCAGACCCGGAAGCGCATCACCCATCTCGCCTTCGAGCTCGGCCTTCGGCACCAGCGCGGCGACCGAATCAACCACCAGCACGTCCACCGCACCCGAGCGCACCAGCGTGTCGCAGATTTCCAGCGCCTGCTCGCCGGTGTCGGGCTGCGAGATCAGAAGCTCGTCGATGTTGACGCCGAGCTTGCGGGCATAGACCGGATCGAGCGCATGCTCGGCGTCGATGAAGGCGCAGATGCCGCCCTTCTTCTGCGCTTCCGCCACCGTGTGCAGCGCCAGCGTGGTCTTGCCCGACGATTCCGGCCCGTAGATCTCGACGATGCGTCCCTTGGGCAGACCGCCGATGCCGAGCGCGATATCGAGCCCGAGCGAGCCTGACGACACCGCCTCGATGTCCATCGACCGGTCGTTCTTGCCGAGCTTCATCACCGAGCCCTTGCCGAACTGGCGCTCGATCTGAGAGAGCGCGGCGGCCAGAGCTTTACTCTTGTCCATGGAAGATCCTTCGACGATACGCAGGGCAGTGGCGGACATTGGGTCGTGCTCCTTATGGCGAGGATTCGCGTGAGGGACAAACGATTGGCGAGGCGGCTCGTCGATAAAAGTAGCGTACCCCATTTGTTCTAGGTTCGCAATATGTTCTTTTGCGGATTTGGGGGTTGTCCGTGAGCATCCCCCCAGTCCCCCTCCTCATTCGCGTTGTGCACACAACTGGACAGACGCCGGTCCCGTTAATGGTCCTCAATGGGCCATCACCGCACGAACCGCGGCCACTATCGGTGATGAGAACGCCCGATTGCGCTCCCGCCTCCCTCGCACGGAAAGGAGCGCGCCATGCTCAAGCGGCGACGTTTCAAGCAGCAGCTGACGCTTCAAGACCGACTCTCCGCATGGGTGAAGCAGGTCGAGGAGCAGGCCTCCAGCCTTCCGCCCGGGCCCGAGCGGGACGCCCTGCTCAAGAAGGCCCGCCAGGCCGACGTCGCCAATCATCTGCACGATTGGGTCATATCCCCCGGGCTGCAATCGCCGAAATAACAGGGCTGCCGCAACGTCATTGCCCGGCCGAAGCTGACGCGCATCAAAGACGCATGGCCCGGCCGCCGTCAGAATTCCGTAATCCTGCGGCACCGAACCTTTTCGCGGTCTTGGGCCTTCTCCAGGATGGGACCGCAACTTTGGGGATCTCAGTCATGACGGACAACACGAACCGCGACACGATCAGGCGCAATCCCCTGCTGGAGGCGGCGCAGGAGGAGCTGATGAAGTTCGAGCGCGCGGAAAACGAGTTCCGCAAGAAGGACCGCCAAGAGCGCGCCGCCGAGCTCCACCTTCCCCTGAACGAAATCAAGATCCACTAAACACGGCGCGGGGCCGGCGTCCGAAGCTGACAAGGGCGCGCCGGCGATGCTGCTGGCGGCGGCGGGAAGCAGTCGCAAGGTGTCGGCAGCGCAGCTCGAGTCGATTTGAGCGGCTCCACGGGGCGCATCGCGCGCAATGACGGCATCTAAACACTACTCATAAGTCGCTGAAAGAACAACCGAATTTCCATGCCGCCTACTGTGCATGGGGTTGGTTTCCAGTTTTTGAGAATGCGGCACGCCCCGTAACCCGTCATCCGGGGAAAGGCTGCCGCTCGCGCGCCTGTTTTAAAGCAGCGCCAGCAGCACGAGGCCGATCACCAGCACCACGAAGCCAGCCGCTGTCGCGGCGGCGAATGACCGCTCTACGTTATCCATGATGCCACCCCGTGGTCGGCGTGCCACGTTTCCCCCATGGCTGCGCCGAACGATGTGGAATCTTGCCGACCGGTGTGTCCGCAGTTGTGCGAACGGATGTCGAAATTGGGACCGGTGCGGGGCCAGTCTGCGGCCTCGACGCTCGGCCCGGAAATCCGCCGCCTGTCAGGCTGCCGTAAGCGCAGCCGGCTAGAATGATGTGGCTATGGTGTTGCAGCCCAGCACCTCAGCCTCCAATAACTTTTTGCCCCGTCTGGCTCTCCCAGGCGGGGCTTTTTCATCCGTGCCGGGCGGTTCGCGGATCTCTCTCCTCCTGGGTCAGGAGCAGCGAGAAAGTGCGGATCGCGGGCGCAGCCAGCAGAACGATCGGCAGCATCGCGGCCCAGGCGATCAGCCACGACACCATCCAGTGCCCGACGAAGCTCATCGCGCTGCCGGCGGGCAAGCTGGCGATCCCCGCCGCGATCAGCGAGGTCAGTCCGGACTGGATGATTCCGAAGACGAAATGACTGTAGCGGCGGGGAATGCCGAGCATGACCGGGCCCATGTTGTTTCTTGCCGTCGTTCAGACCAAGCAAGGCATATGCCGCCGCTTGCAGGGAAAACGGTAACCCCCCGGCGGGGCCCCCGCGGCCCGTCCGATCGGCGTACCGGCGCAGCCGGGTGCAGCCCAGGAACTTTGTTCATGGTCGGAGAACCACGGGTATGCGACAGCCTTACTGTCTCACGGCCCGGCGTCTTTCGAAAGCCGGCTCCGCTTGTTTCGGCGCACGCGCGCTTTCGAGATATCCCCGAACTATCCGGGGCTTACCGACAGAATTTGCTTGTCTCCGGAATATTGGGACGCCCAACATGTTTGCAGACATGGAGAGTGAATCGTGGGGAGGTCACCATGAATCTCAGGGGCATCGAATTCACTGTCGCCAAGACGGCGATTCCCGGAATCTGGCAATGGCAGTTCCGCATCGGCGAGCAGGTCAAGACCGGCAAGACCGAGACGAAAATCGATCTGTTGGCGATCCGGCGCGTGCAGCTGCGCATCGATCGGGAGCTGAAGCGATCGGCCGGACCGACTGAACCGGCCGGATGAAGGTCGGCTTTGGATGGCGCCTTCCGCGCCGCGGCTGGCGGCGGAACATCATCCGTAGCCGCCCGGAATTGATCTGACAATGGTTTGGGATTGGACTGCGCGCGCTCATGGCCCTGGGGGCAAGGCCATCACGCGCGCGATCGGTGCCAGCCATGCCATTGTATTTCTTTCGAATCCGGAATGGCCGTTATTCGGGCTGCGCGGACCAGGCGACGGAATTCGCCGATCGCGATTCGGCCTGGAAAGAGATGACCAATGTCTGCGCCGACATGACCGCCGGCATTGCCCGCAAGCTCCAGGAAAATTCCGAATGGCACATGGAGCTGCTGGACGAGGCCAAGGAGCCCGTGTTCCGGATCCGAATCGTTGCCGAAACCCTCGACTAGCAAGCAGCTTCAATCCGCGCTGGGCAGCCGCCGCATGGTGAATTCGATGTCGCCGCCGGGCAGCTCGCGCCAGGTCTCGACCGCGCTCATATAGCCGGCCTTGGGGTAGCGGGCGAAGAAGGCCTGCGCCCTTTCCCGTGCCGCCGCGCGCGGCAGCGTGAAGGTCTCGCGCAGATAGCCGTCGCCGACCGTTTGGCCCGGCTTGCCGGCGATCTTGCGCCGGCCCGCCATCCGCTCGGCGAGATCCCGCGGACGATCGGCCATGTCCTCCTCCTCTGCGCGCTACCCTCCAGCCAAATGTAGGGCGTGAGCCGGACGAAGAGGAGTCCCCTCCCGAAGGCGTTGTGCCGCCCCCGGATGGAGCTGCGGTCAGCTGGCGCCGCTCGTCAGTTGGCGGCGGTGCCGCTGGTCAGTTGGCGGCGGTGCCGCTCTTGGACTTCTTCGGCGCGCTGGTTGCAGCCGAGGCCTTCGGCGCCGCCGGCTGCTTCGGCGGATCGGAGCGCATGCCGCCCCAGGGATCGTTGGACGTCTTGGAATCCGGGATCTTCTTCAGCGTTTCCTTATAGGCCTTGTCACGCTCGGCTTCCGCGGCCTTTTCCTCGGGGGTCTTGCTCGGGGCGTCCTGCAGCAAATTCAGATTGGGCATTTGCGCATAGGCAGGTCCCGCCAGCACGGCCAGCACCGCGGCCAAACGGAAAAGCTTCATCGTCTACTCCTTGATCATCCATGGAGGCACGGTTCGCCCGCGCCTGGTCATCCTTGTCGCGGCCGGTCGCGACCGCCGAGGCCGTCCGGGGCCCCCTAGAGCCGATCCGATCTGCACGATTTCGGCGCATGCAGCCAGTCGTCCCAGATCGGACCGCATTTGGTGCACCCGCTCAGCGCGAGGCCGAGCGCGGCCATACAAAAGAGGAGGACACTCCGACGCAACATCATCCACCCATACCCCGAGCAAGCCATCATATCGGGCCAAGTCAGGCATTTTCAAGCCGACGGGACCGGCCCCAGACCGGGTGACTTTGCCGCGCCGATGCGCGCACAATGGGCCGAAACATCCGGCAATACAGGAGAGCGCGCCAGCAATGCAAATGCAGCCAGACACCGAATTCGGCCTCTCCGACGCCAGACGCATCCTCGGCGAGATTATTGCGCCCTGGGTCCAGGATCTCAATCTCGCGGTCGAGCGCCTCGAGCACGTGCAGCCGGCGGATGCGCCGGACTGGCAACCGGGCGCACTCCTGCGCATGCCGTTTTCGGAGCGCTTGTGCCGGAACGGCGGCATGGTCTGCGGCCAGGCCCTGATGGCGCTCGCCGACACCGCGATGGTGATCGCGAACCTCGCGGCCAATCGCGGCTACCGCCCCATGACCACGGTCGACCAGACCACGCATTTCATGCGCGCGGTCTCCTCGTCGGACGTGCTGGCGGACGCGCGCGTGGTGCGGCTCGGGCGCACCATGAGCTTTGGCCGCGTCACGCTGCTCTCGGCGACCGACAACAAACCGATCGCGATGGTATCGAGCGCGTTCGCGATGCTGCCGGGCTGAGCGGCATCTCAAAAGAAGAGAGCCGCGTGGGCGCAAAGCGCACCGCGGCTCTCCATCACGATCGTGTCGAAGCAAAAGACCGAAGCGCGATTGCATCCTCGCTTCGGTCCGCACGCTTCATGACTTGCCGAGATTATTTTCCGAGCACTTCGTCGGCTGCGGTGACGATGCTGGCGGTCGGATTCTTTCCGCAATAGGCACCGAACTTCTTGGCGTTCTCGATGAACACGTCAGTGTCGATGATCGCGTTGTCCTCGTCGCCCTTGTACCAGCCGTCCATCCAGGTCAGCACGACCTGGATGTTGTCTTCGCCGCTCTCGAGGAACTGCTTGCAGCTCATGGTCGAAAGGTCCCACTTGACGGCGTGGGCAGGCATCGACGACAGCGAGAACGCGGCGGCGAGCAAAATCGAAAGCGTGGTCTTCATCAGTATCTCCATCGGCGCGTAGCGCCATAAAAGAAGAGCGTGTGGGGAAAGTCGGCGGAGAGATTCTCCGCGTCAACGTCGTAAACGAAGTCTGAAGCGCTGTGCAAGTAGCGCCAGTATTGAGTTTAGTTCAACGTAATTTCTATGCATTACTTCACAATCATCATGATGGACCAACGCGGATGATCGAGAAGCGTGCAGCGCAGCGGCACCGTGTTTTCAAGGGTGGAACGATCACCTTCGAAAGCAGCGGCATCCCCTGCACCGTGCGAAACATGTCGGCGGGCGGCGCGGCGATCGACCTCGACACCCCCGTCACATTGCCGCAATCGTTCACGCTATCGATCGCGCGCGACGATTTCGTGCGGAATTGTCGCACAGTTTGGCGCAGTGACAAGCGCGTCGGCCTCGCCTTCGTGCAATAGCGCGCGCGATGTGAACGAACGTTCGCATCGCATCCACAACACGATTATGATTGCGTGATACGACGACGGCGACGCCAGCGCAGGCTTGCGATCACGAGCGCGGCGATTGCGATTCCGATCGCCGCGGATGCTCCGAAAAATCGTCCACCGGGACGATCGATGGTGCGCGACCACAATGTCGGCGCCTCGCCCGGCCGCGCCAGGCGGAACGCGACCACGCTGTCGCCGATCGAGGTGCCGACTTCGGAGTGACCGCCGGCGCCGATCGCGACATATTGCTCGCCCTTCCACAGATAGGTCATGGGATTGGCGACGCCGGGCACCGGCAGCCGTCCCTGCCACAGCTCCTTGCCGCTTCGCGCATCGAAGGCGCGCAGATAAGCATCCATCGCGCCGGTGAAGACGAGGCCGCCTGCCGTGACCGCCACTCCGTTGACGAGAGGCGCACCCCAGGGCAGCGGCGCGCCAAGTGGTGCCAGGTCTTCGGTGGTCCCGACGGTCGAACGCCAGAGGATCTTGCCGGCCTTCAGATCGACCGCAACCATCTCGCCCCAGGGCGGCTTGTTGCAGAGCAGACCGAGCGGCGACATCGCCACCGCGCGCGACATCGCAAACGGCGCGCCGCGCTGCTGGCCGAAATCATGCCCCGGCGGCGGATTGAATCCGGCAGCCTCCGTGCGCGGGATCAGCCTGATGAGATGAACGGCGCGCCCGGTGTTGGCGTAGAGAATCTGCCGGACCGGATCGAAGGCCGCGCTGCCCCAGTTCACGCCGCCGCCGGTGAAGGGAAACTCCAGCGTGCCCCGCACGGAAGGCGGCGTGAACAGACCCTCGTTGCGCGCCTCCGTGAACAGGCGCTCGCAGGACGAGGGGCGCAGTTCCGGCAACGGCGAGAGCGCGTCGTCGGTCGAGATCGCCTGTGATGTCAGCGCCGGCACATGCGTCGGAAATGGCTGCGTCGGCGACAACGTTTCCCCTTCCGCGCCGCCCTGCGGCACCGCGCGTTCTTCCACCGGCCAGACCGGCTTGCCGCTGTCGCGGTCGAGCACGAAGACAAAACCTTGCTTGGTCGGCTGGATCACGACGTCGCGCTGGCCATCACCGGCATCGAGGCGCGCGAGCGTCGGCTGCGCCGCCAGATCGTAATCCCAGACGTCGTGATGCACGGTCTGGAATGCCCATGCGAGTTCACCGGTCTCGATGCGCAATGCGACCACCGAATTGGCATGCTCGTTGTTGCCCGGCCGCTTGCCGCCCCAGAAATCGGGCGACGGCGAGGACGTCGGCAGGAACACCAGGCCGCGCGCCGTGTCGACCGACATCGGCGCCCAGACATTGGCGTGCCCGGCTTCGATGCCGTCACGCTTGAGCGGCTCGAAGCTCCAGCGCGCCCGGCCGGTGCGCGCATCGAACGCGCGTATGACGCCGCTCGGCGCATCGACGCGTCGGTTGTCGGAGATCGAGGAGCCGACCACGACGACACCCCGGCCAACGGCGGGCGGCGAGGTGATCTGGAACTCGCCGGGCCATTCCAAGGCAATACCGATATCAAGCTTCACCTCGCCACCATTGCCGAAACCGGCACAGGGAATTCCCGTCTTCGCATCGAGCGCGATCAGGCGGACGTCGTTCGTGCCCATGAAGATGCGCGATCGACAGGCGGCATTCGCGGGCGCCTCATCGTCGGTCCAGTGGGTGACGCCGCGGCAGACGTAACGATTGGCGGGACGCTGATTGGTCGCGATCTTCGGATCGTAACGCCATTTCTGCGCGCCCGAGCCGGGATCGAGCGCAATCACCTCGTTGAAGGGCGAGCAGAAGATCAGGCTGTCCTCGACGAACAGCGGCGTTGCCTGGAATTTTGTTCGCCGCATCACCTGCGGCGGGCGCACCGCGAGATCGCCGGTGCGGAATTCGAAGGCCCGAACCAGATTGCCGACATTGTCGGGCGTGATCTGTTGCAGTGGCGAGAAGCGCGAGCCGCCGGCATCGCCGCCCCAACTCTCCCAGGCCGCGCTTGGCCGCACGACAATCAGCAGCAGCGCAACGAGCCCGATCGGAAATCGCAGGCCGGTCCGCAACGCTCGCCTCGCCCTATTTCGGCTTCTTGGCGGGTTCACTCGGGCGGGCCCCGCCCCACGGGTCGTACTTGTCCTTGGGCTCGGGAATGCGCTCAAGCGCGGCCTTGTAGGCTTTCTCGTCGACCTTGGGCTTGTTGTCCGCCGGTTTAGCTGCCTCATTGGGTGGCCGCCGGCCCTGCGCCTGCGCCGATGCAACCGTCAGCGCCATGACCGCAGCCGCGATGACCAAAATCCTCATTGATGCAACCCCCCTCGTCTGGGGTACAAACTTAGCCTGCAATTCCGGAATATGAAATGCCGCGAGTTCCAGGACTTCCTGGAGACTTCAGCAAATCTTGATCGCCGGGGACTTCGCCGGATCGCATTCCTGCCTATCTGTTGGCCCGCAGGGGACCTTCACGGATGTTACGGATCATTGCACATGCGGCGCTGCTCGCCGGCGCGCTCGCGCTCGGCGCCTGCGGCTTTGCCGACAGCCGCGCGCCGGTGCCGGAATTCATGCGCATGAAGGAAACCGAGCAGCCGCCGCCTGAGCCCGCCCCCGACGTCAAGCGCGTGGTGCGCGAGCAGATCGACGTCGTCTTCCTCGCCACCTCCTATCCGCGCGAGGTGCACGTCGCTGCGCCCCATCGCGAGGTGCGCGGGCCGGGCTGGACCGCCTGCGTCCGGGCCCAGCTCACCTCCGCCACCGGCACCTCGCTCGGCGCCCAGACCTACATCGTGACGATATCAGGCGGAAAAGTGGTCGACCGCCGCCGGGCAGAAGCCGAGGACATCTGCGGAACGGAAACCTACGAGCCGATCTAGCAGCGAATCTGCGTAACAAAGCTCCGGTTCCGGGAAAAACCAGCACCGCAACCGGGAACGATCGCCGCCTCCCCTTCTTGTTACCGCCGAGGGCAGTTTCGGTGGAGGACACGATGAAGACATTTACGATTGCGCTGTTGGCGGGTGTCGGCGCGCTGGCCGCGGCAACCGGTGCCAAGGCGGCGGACATCTATTCGACCAGCGAATACACGAACCCCGATCTCATTCAGGAAGTCCGGCTTGTCTGCGACGATGCCGGCAATTGCTACCGCACCCGCGGCGGCTCGCGCGTGATCGTGCGCGACTCCTACGCGACCATGCCGCGCGATCGCTATTATGAGCGACGCACCTATCGCGACTGGGACGATGGTCCGCGTGCCGGCGTCGGCATCCGGACACCCGGCGTCAGCGTGGGCGTCGGTGTCGGCGACCGCTGGTAGTTGATAGATCGAGCACGGACGGGACCGGACGAGACAACTCGCCCGGTCCCGTCGCGTGCTTGACTCAGATCGCGACGTCAGGCGGCGACCGATTGCTGCTGAAACTGCTCAAAGGCCGCGATCGCATCGGCGGCGTACATCAGCGACGGTCCGCCGCCCATGTAGACGGCCATGCCGAGCGTCTCCTCGACCTCCTGACGCGTCGCGCCGAGCTTGACGAGGGCTTCGGTGTGAAAGCCGATGCAGCCGTCGCAACGCGCGGCGACACCGAGCGCCAGCGCGATCAGCTCCTTCGTCTTCTTGTCCAGTGCACCCTCGTGCGTGGCAGCCTGGGCGAGTGCGGAAAATCCCTTCATGGTCTCAGGAATGTCGCTCCGCAGCTTGCGCATGTTGGCGGAGATTTGCCTGACGATGTCGGGATAGTTCTTGTCCATGATCTTTACTCTCTGCAGTGACTTCAGGTTTCGAGCGGATCGGCCGGCGCGACGAAGCGCGTCAGCGACGGCAGGTGGGCGACAAAGCGTGCGAGCACCATGCCGGCACACATCGCCGCGACGAAGATGAAGGCCGAAGAAGACCCGAACCCGAGCGCGGTCAGCGCCGGCCCCGGACAGAAGCCGGCCAATCCCCAGCCGATACCGAAGATCGCCGGACCTGCGACGATTCTGGGATCGATATCGTTTCGCGTCGGGAGGAAAAATCGTTCGGCAAAGAACGGACGGGCGCGCCGCAGGACGCGATTGAAGCCGATGAAGGTCACCGCCACCGCACCGGCCATCACGAAGGCAAGGCTCGCATCCCATGTCCCCGCCGGAATGCCGCCGACGTCGAGGAAGTTCAGAACCTTCGCCGGGTCGGACATGCCGGAGACGATGAGGCCGAGACCGAAGATCAGGCCGATCACGAATTGAACGAGAATGGCCATCGGCGTCAGCTCCAATGCCGCGTCAGGAAGACGGTCGCCATGCCGGCTGCCATGAAGGTCACGGTCGCGACCAGCGAACGCGTGGAGAGCCGCGACAGGCCGCAGACGCCGTGGCCGGAGGTGCAGCCGCTGCCCCACACCGAGCCAAAGCCGGTGAGCAGGCCGCCGACAATCAGGATTGCCGTTCCCGCCTCGATCGTCTGCGACGGCAGGCTCCCCGTGGCGAGCCGCACCAGCACGGGCGCGGCGACAAGGCCGGCGACGAAGGCGAGGCGACCGGCGAACTCGCCATCCTCATAGGGCGGAAACAACCGTGCCGCGATGCCGCTGACGCCGGCGACCCGTCCCTTCGCCCACATCAGCAGAACGGCGGACAGGCCGATCAGCACGCCGCCTACAAGCGAAGCCATTGGCGTGAAAGACGTTGCAACCATTCGACCCTCCGGACCGAGAGCGCCCTTCACGGGCGGCGAATACCTTTATTTCAATTGTTTCTTATTTTCGAATATACTAATATATCGGCCGACCATGAATCGCAAGCCCCGCAATCAGGAATTGATCGCTCTGGAGGAGAAGGCCGAAGAGGCCTCCCGCCTCCTCACCGCCATGGGCAATCCCAAGCGCCTGCTGGTTCTCTGCAACATGCTGGAGGGCGAAAAGTCCGTCGGCGAACTCGCTGAGATCGCGGGCCTGTCCTCGGCGGCGCTATCGCAGCATCTCGGCAAGATGCGCGCATTGAGCCTGGTCAAACCCAGACGGGACGGCCAGACGATATACTACAGCATCGCGAGCCGGGAAGTCCGCGTGGTGCTGGAGACGCTGTACCGCCTCTTCTGCGCACCCTAGGACTTCGCCGGCGCAAACGCGGGAGCGCGGCATGACCGACGACACCTTCATCGAGGGACCTCTCTACGAGAAGCGCAGGAAGGTCTATCCACAGTCGGTCCACGGGCCGTTCCGCCGCATCAAATGGGCGATCCTGTGCGTCACGCTCGGGATCTATTACCTCCTGCCGTTCGTGCGCTGGAATCGCGGCCCGGGCCTGCCCGACCAGGCCGTGCTGATCGACCTGCCGCATCGTCGCTTCTATTTCTTCTTCATCGAGCTATGGCCGCAGGAGGTCTACTACTTCACCGGTCTGCTCATCATCGCAGCGATGGCCCTGTTCCTGATGAACGCAGTCGCGGGACGGCTGTGGTGCGGCTATTTGTGTCCGCAGACGGTGTGGACCGATTTGTTCTACGCCGTGGAGCGCTGGGTCGAAGGCGACCGCCGCGAGCGCATGCAGGGCGACAAGCGATACTGGACCTTCGACCACATCCGAAAGGTCGCGCTGAAGCATTTCCTCTGGATCATGATCGCCTGGTGGACCGGCGGCGCCTGGGTGCTGTATTTCGACGACGCGCCGACGCTGGTGAAGGAGCTCGCCACCTTCCAGGCACCGTTCATCGCCTATCTCTGGATCGGTATCCTGACCGCAACGACCTATGTCTTTGCCGGCCACGCCCGCGAGCAGATGTGCATCTACATGTGCCCGTGGCCGCGCATCCAGGCGGCCCTGACCGACGAATGGGCCCTCAACGTCACCTATCGCCGCGACCGCGGCGAGCCGCGCATGTCGGTGAAGAAGGCGGAAGCCGCCCGCGCCCACGGTGATTTCGCCGGCGATTGCGTCGACTGCCACCAATGCATCAACGTCTGCCCGACCGGCGTCGACATCCGCCACGGCATCCAGCTCGGCTGCATCCAGTGCGGCCTCTGCATCGATGCCTGCGACAACGTCATGCGCGAGATCGGCCGGCCCAAAGGGCTGATCGGCTACGACACCGACATCAACATGCAGCGCCGGCGCGAAGGCAAGCCGCCGATCTATCGCATCGTTCGCGCGCGCACGCTGATCTATACCGCAGCCATTGCCATCGTCGGCACCATCATGGTCTACACCCTCGCCACGCGCGCGACCATGGACGTCAACGTGCTGCACGAGCGCAATCCTCTGTTCGTTCAGCTCTCGGACGGCGGAGTCCGCAACGATTACACCGTGCGCATCCTCAACAAGGGCGCACAGCGATCGTTTGCGATCGAGGTCTCCGGGCTGCCCGGCGCGAACATTCGGATTGCGGGCATCGAAGTCGCTCCCGGTGGCAAGCCCGTCGTCGAGGTCGGACAGGACCAGACCCGCGAGGTCAGACTGTCGGTGCAGGTCGGGCCTGCCGATCTGCCGAAGACCTCGCGCGATGTCGAGGTCACGATCACCGATACCGCCGGCGGTGGACGGGCAAGCGCCCGTGATCACTTCCTGCCCGGCGACAAGTAAGGCCTGCGTTGAGCATCCGGCCACGGATGCTCAACGAGACGTTAACATTACCGTTCGAATTGGAGCCGCGTCCCAACGGTATTTTCCAATCTTTGCGCTAAGCATGGCCACGTGACGCGGCATTTGCCCGCGTGAACGGGACGAGGGGACGTGGTCGATATCGCGCAGCAGGCAGCGATCCATCCGGCATCCGGGGATGCCATGGCGGCGCGCGTCCCGCTCGCGGCGATCGATCCTGGCCAATGGCGCGCGCTCGCGCAGCGGGCGATCGAGCCGAACGGATATTACCTGCCCGCCTGGGAGCTCGCCGTCAGCGCCACCGCGCGCGGCCGCACGAACGCCTCGGCCCTGCCCGCATTCGACGGCACGTCGACGCGGCTGATCGGGCTGATGCCGGTGATCCCGCTGTGGCACGCCCTGAAGATTCCCCTGCCCGCGCTGGTGAGCGCGCATCCCTACGGCACGCTGTGCAGCCCGCTGATCGACCGAGGCGCCCCGATCGAGGCGGCCACGCAGCTGTTGCAGCGGGCACGCGAGTGCGGCGCGCATGCGCTCGTGCTCAACGACGTTGCGCTCGAGGGCGCTGCGATGACTGCGCTCGAGCAGGTCCTGACCCGCGACGGCCTGAGGCCGCGCGTCCTTTCCTCGTACATCCGCGCCAGCCTCGATGCGACGCAGGATGCCGAGACGCTGCTGCGCGACGCACTGGGCACCAAGAAGCTCAAGGAGCTGCGCCGACAACGCCATCGCCTCGAAGAGCATGGCCCTGTTGCGTTCGACGTCGCACGCCGGCCTGACGAGATCGGCCCCGCGCTCGAAACATTCCTGCAGCTCGAAGCCAGCGGCTGGAAAGGCAAGCGCGGCACCGCGCTGGTTCAGCACGCAGGCGATGCGACCTTCATTCGCCGCGCGGTGCCGGCGCTGGCGGAGACCGCGCAGTGCGAAATCATCACGCTTCGCGCCGGGACGACACCGGTCGCCGCGGGCATCGTGCTGCGCCACCAGGACCGCGCCTTCTTCTTCAAGCTCGGCATCGACGAGCGCTTTGCAAGATATTCGCCGGGCGTGCAGCTCACAATCGAGCTCACCCGCCATCTCTGCGCCGATCCCGCCATCGCCAGCGCGGATTCCACCGCGAGCGCCGATCACCCCATGATCAACCCGATCTGGCGCGGGCGTTTTGCGGTCGGCGACGTGCTGATTCCGCTGCGGCGGCACGATCCGGTCGTGGCGCTCATTCACGCAGCGCTGGTTGGCCTCAACGCCGCGCATGAAGCTGCGCGAGGCGTGGTTCGCCGGCTCCGCAAATAAGCGAAGGCTATTCCGCTGCCTGGGCGTTGATCTCCTCCGAGACCTGGCGGATGGCGCGCGAGAGCAGGTTCGGGTCCTGCGCGCCGGAGACGGCGTATTTCTGCGCGAACACGTAGGTCGGCACGCCGGAGATTCCCTTCTCCGCCGCCTCCTGCGCATCGGCCGAGACGCGCGCGACGTCCTCGTCGGTGGCAAGGCGCCGACGCACGTCCTCGGCATCGAGGCCGACATCGGCGGCCGCCTGCACCAGCACGTTCACATCGGTGAGATCGCCGCCGTCGCGGAAATACAGCTCCATCAGGCGCTGCTTCATCTCGGGCGCCTTGCCGATCGCTTCCGCCCACAGGATGAGGCGATGGCAGTCGGTGGTGTTGGGCTGCCGCGCCACCAGCTCGGGCTTGTAGAGGAGGCCCTCCTCGCTGGCGGCCGCAACGACACGTCCGGCAATGCCCTTATAGGCCTCGACCGAGCCGAACTTCTGGGTGAGATAGGCCTCGCGGCTGATGCCCTCGCGCGGCACCCAGGGATTGAGGAAGAACGGGCGGAAATTGAGCTTGACCGGAACGTCCGGCACCAGCGCCAGCGCACTCTCGATCCGGTGCTTGCCGATATAGCACCAGGGGCACACCACGTCGGAGACGACATCGATCTGGAGCGGTTTCAGCGTGCTCATGTCAGGCGTCTCCTTCGGGCGGGTCACGGGTTCGCCGGAAGATAAGCCGAACCGGGGGCAGCGCAAGCCGCCGGTCCTGCATGGCTCACGACTTCACCTCTGCGGTTATTGTGACCGCTGCACCCCGCCCCGATACTCGCGACCACAATCAAGTCCGAGAGGAGACCGCGATGAGCGCCATTTTCAGGCCGGAAGGCCAACAGTTCCGGGCTACGGAGCATGCCGGCGGTCCGTGGTCTCCGGACATGCTGCAGGGAAGCGCCACCACTGCCCTGATGACCCGCGAGGTCGAGCGTCTCGCCACCGAATCCGGCTTTGTTGTGCGACGCCTGACCTTCGATCTGTGGCGACCGGCGGGCCTGCGCGCCTTCAGGGCCGTCAGCGAATTGCTGCGCGACGGCCGCAAGGCCAAGACCTTGCAGGTGCGGCTGATGGACGGCGAGACCGAGATCGGCCGCTGCACGGCGCTGCTGACGGCGCCGAGCGGGGAATCCCCCACCGATCCCTTTGCGAGCCCCATGGCGCTCGACAAGGCGCCCGAGGCGGGCAGCCCGCCGCCGGCCTTCGCGCAGAAATGGAGCCGCTATTTCCAGAACGTGTCGGTGCGGCTGATCGAGGGCGCGCTGGAGAAGCCGGGCCCGGCGGCGGCCTGGATGCGGCTTGACGCGGCGCTGGTCGAGGGCGAGCCGAACACACCGCTGCTCCAGGCGGTGCAGGCCGCGGATTTCGCCAGCGGGGTCGCGCAGATCGTCGACATGCGCGACTGGACCTTCATCAATCCCGAGATCAGCCTTTACTTCTTCCGTCCGCCCGAGAGCGAATGGATCCTGATCCGCGCCGCCACGCGCGTCGGCGCCAACGGCGCCGGCCTCACCACGGCGACCTTGAGCGATCTCAAGGGTCCGTTTGCCGAGGTGATGCAGGCCATGAGCTTCGAGCGGCGTGAGGCCGCGCAAGCTCAGGCGTCTTGAGCCGCAAACGCGACCAGGGTCGCCTCGGAGGCGGCATCAACAGGCATGAACATCTCGACGCGGAGCTCCTGCAGCGTCACATCCTGCGGCGTGCCTAAAGTCAGAACCGCGCCGATCAGTGAGACGCCGGCATCGCCCTTGCGCAGGCGCACCTCGCAGAGCGGCCCCGGCACGGCGTTGTCCTCGATCCCAAGCGCGGGCAGCTCCGGCAGCCGCATCAATTCGCGCCAGGTCGATTGCAAGGCTTCGTCGAGCGGCGCGGCCATTGCCTCATGGCGCGCGCGCGACAGCAGAGCCGCGGCCACGGTGGTCCAGTTCTCGACGAACGGCTTGAGCTCGTTCGGCGCCAGGAACATGCGCATGTGATTGAGCGGCCGCTGCATGCGCTCAGGTCCGAGCAGCATCGTCATCAGGCGCGATGCGGCACGGTTGGTCTGCATCACGTTCCAACGCCGGTCGGTGACGATCGCGGGAAACGGCTCGTGCCGCCGCAGCAGAAGATCGATGGCCCGGCGCGCATCGGCAAGCTCGGGCGCGGCGAGGTCGCGCTCGCCATATTGCCGGGCGAAGCCGCCGGCCTCGAGCAGCGCGTTGCGGTCGCGCAGCGACAAATCGAGAGCGGATGCGAGTTGCAGCAGAATGTCCCGGCTCGCGGCCGCCTTGCCGGTCTCGACATAGCTCAGATGCTTGATCGAAATGCCGGCCTCGAACGCCAGCTCCGCCTGACTCAACGCCCGGCGCATGCGCCAGGCGCGCAAGAGATCGCCGACGGGATTGGCCGGCCGCAATCGCCGGAACGAGCGTGTGTCCATCGGCCAATTATGCGGGGACCGCTGCTGCCTGTAAACGACGCTATGGCAGCCCGGCCGCCATCTGCTTCAGCCGTTCGGCGGTGCGCTCGTCCGCCGGGAAGAAGGTCTCCAGCGCCAGCTCCGACAGGGTAATGTCGACGGGCGTGCCGAACACCATGGTGGTGGAGAAGAAGCTCAGGATTTCACCGCCGTGACGCAGCTTGAACGGGATCGCGACGTTGTCGCTCGACAGCGGCCCCGTCCGCGCCGGGATCGGATAGCTCTTGAGGTCGTTGTAGAGCTTGATCAGCTCAGGATCGGCCGTCACCTCGCATTGCCGGTGCAGCCGCTCCAAAAGATGCCCGCACCACTCCGCGAGATTGACCGTGCGCGGCGCCAGCGCCTCGGGATGAAAGGCGAGCCGCAGCACGTTGAAGGGCTGGCCGAGCAGCCGCTGCGGAATGCCGTCGAGCAGCGGCGCCACCATGCGGTTCGCCGATACCAGGTTCCAGTGCCGGTCCACCGCGAGCGCGGGATTGGGCTCATGCGCCTTCAGCACGAGGTCGATCGCCTGGCGGGCTGATTTCAAGGCCGGGTCCTCCAGCGGACGCTGCTGAAACGCGGGCGCATAGCCGGCGGCGACCAGCAGCACGTTGCGTTCGCGCAAGGGCACGTCGAGACGCTCGGCGAGCCGCAGCACCATGTCGCGCGAGGGCGCGGCGCGGCCGGTCTCGACGAAGCTTAGGTGACGCGCCGAAATCTCGGCCTCGCCCGCGAGATCGAGCTGGCTCATGCGGCGGCGCTGCCGCCATTCGCGCAAATGGTCGCCGATGTGAACCGGCTGGCTGCGATCGGCCTGTGCCGTGGATGCATGTGCGTTCATGACCAGAAACCTATCATGCCGATTTCGGCCCTTCCATTACCCACGAGGTAACGGATATTGGCACCTAGCTAACTGAAATCGTTCAGTTTGTTTGCTAGGGGTCTGGCCCATACCAACAGAAATACCAACAACCCCAAGAACAACTTCCGACACGAATAAATATTTAGGCCGAGCCGATTGGTAGCCGGAATTAAGAACCAATCACTGATCGCCCCACTAGGAGGGCGCCTCTCGCCATTGCTAGACTTGCGAGCGAACACGCGACCTGGAGCACGTTCACTCCGTAAGGTCGGCCGCAAGTCGAACTCATCCAGTACCAGGCAACGTGAGCTAGCGTGGATCAGTCCAGTCCATCATGGGCGCCACGGAAAAGCGATAGTCTTGATATTTCAATGATTTACCTTATGCTTTCAATAGGATGAAGCATGAACGTGTGCACTCCAAACTAGCCGAATTTGCACACGTTTGTACCCGTTTTGACCTCTCGGTGCACACATAGTGCACACGAAAAGTCGGAGTGCACACGCGTGGCGACCTTCACACAATTTGGCATCCGGAAACTGGCGCGTCCAGGTCCGCCGCAAGACCCGCTACGTGGCCGAGACTTTCCGACGGCGCAAGGACGGCGAAGAATGGGCGCTCGAAATGGAGCGCAACATTGACCGAAATGGCTCGTCCAAGCCCCGCGTGGTCCGGAACGTTCGCACGTTTGGCGAGCTGATTGACCTGCACGACGAAGATATGCGCGAGGTCGGAAGACCCCCTCGCCGGTCAAAGGCTGCTGTGATGGCGTCGCTCAAGGCCGAGCTCGGTAGTGTGAAACTTCCCGCACTCAATCGACAGCGGCTGATTGAGTTCGGAAGGAAGCGAGCCAAACAAGGCGCTGGTCCCGCAACGTTGGCGATCGATTTGTCGTTCATCCGAACAATCATAACGCATGCCGCTGCGGTCCAAGGCATCGAGGTTTCTGCCGAGGAAGCCCGCCTCGCACGCGTCGCGTTAAGTCATCTCAATCTGGTTGGAAAGAGCAATGAGCGTGACCGACGACCCACGCAGGACGAACTCGACGAACTGATCGAATACTTCGAGACGAACCGTCGGCAGTTCATACCGATGGGACGGATCGTCAGATACGCTGTGGCAGCGACCTTGCGTCAGGAAGAGAGTCGATGCGGACGATCTCGACGAAGCCGCCTGCGTCCGGGCGTTCGGATTCAAGTTCTCCGAAACCTCGGTCGCAGTTGGCACCGTACATGACATGCTATTTCAGGAAGCCGAGCAATTTGGCGAGGAGCACGGCTCACGGCTGGGCACCAAGCTCGCTGCGACGACCAATTTCTGCGATCTCGATCTTGTCGCCGGCGATGAACTAACCCAGAAAATCATTCTCGAAGACTTGGAGATCGCTGAAGACGCCGCTCGCGTGTATCATCTTTTCGTTCGGTTGGTCGATAAAATCCAAGACAAACGCTTAGAGCGCATCTGCGAAGGACGCCCGATCGAAAACTGTACGCCGGAGCAGGTCATCGATACGACTGACTTCATGGTTAGTCTCAAGGCGCGCTACCATGGTGGCACGATCCCCATCGTGGGAGTTCCGTGGAGCCAAGCCCTCAAAGGCGTCTTGTCGAGCGTCTCTCACATTCTCAAGAAGCCAATGACAGAACTGGCTGCGGAGAAGCAGGATGGCAAGACGGCCACCGATCAGGTCAAGCTCTCCGAATAATCATTCATAAGGTCAAATGCATCGCTCACCGAGTCGGATCGAGCGGTCATGTTTGACCAGCTGATCTATCCAGTGTCGGCGCGTGCGGGAGCGAATTTGATCTGAATACTTTATGGGGTTAATCCGACTTCCGCGACATCTCGCAGAGCTTTCGCGCGACGTGATCCACGCACCGTGCGCGATGCGCTTGTCTCGGACCACGAAGCAATCCAGGCATCGCACGCGCAACGAACGATTGTATCTTAAGTGCTATCTTGAACGACGGCGAAAGCACGCACATGCCGCCGACCCTGGTTCGCATCGACACGCTGACTTTTCGCGGTAACGCTCTTCCTTATCTAGAAGATCGGATATTAACAAATCTCAAAGCAGGAATCGATGCGCACGAAAGTGCTTGAACCCTGTACTCGCTGCGCGCTTGCCGGAGCGTCGGTCGGCTTCGCCGCCCTAGCGCGCGTGCAGCTCCTGCGGCCTTTCCGCGCGCGTGGTCCCGACTACTCGTCCATGCTTCGGTATCTCGCCGCGGACCGCTAGCCGCCAACACGATGGCAGGAGCCGTCTCTGGATGGGCTGCAGCCCTCGAGGCGAGCCCTCGCCGCCTTTTATCTCCCTCGCGGCTGCTTCGTGACGCCATTCAATACGCGGAGCACGGTGTAGCGCTTACCCGTGATGGCGCCCAGATCGCGGCCAATAAGAGCCCGGAGTTGAAGAATTTGCCCGGTGCCTACGCAAGCATTTTCGAGCGTGCGGGGCGACCGATGGTGGAAGGCGAACGCTTCCGGCAGCCCGCCCTCGCGGCATCTCTCCGCCGCCTGGCTTCCGAGGGACTCGGAACTTTCTATAATGGTCCTCTTGCTACGATGATTGCGTCCGATCTGGAGGCGCTGGGAAGTCCACTTACAGCGGCCGACTTCGCCGAGCATTTGGCGGACCGCTCTGAACCGCTTTCGGTAGACATTTCCGGCGCCCGGCTCTTCAACACCGCTCCACCAACTCAGGGGCTCGCATCGCTGCTCATTTTAGCTTTGTTCGACCGCATTCCCGCAGACAAGCCAGAAAGCTTTTCGCATTTGCATGGTCTCGTCGAGGCCACGAAGCAAGCTTTCTTGGTGAGGGACACGCATGTGGGCGATCCGGCCTGGATGAACCTAAATCCGCAGTCGCTCCTGGATGACAGCGACGCCCTCGACAAAATGGCGGCTCGAATCGAAAGTCACCGTGCCTTGCCTTGGCCTCGGTCCCCTTCTGCCGGCGACACCACTTGGTTCGGGGTGATCGACAATGAAGGGCGGACTGTAAGTGCAATCCAGAGCACCTACTTCGAGTTTGGCTCCGGGCTTGTTCTGCCACGCTCCGGCATTGTATGGCAGAATCGAGGGAGCAGTTTCCGATTGTCGCGCGGCGGCTGGAATGCTCTGGAACCGCGCAGAAAGCCGTTCCATACGTTGACTCCAGGCCTGGCCCGTTTCCAAGACGGACGGGTGATGACTTACGGCACAATGGGGGGCGAAGGCCAACCACAAACGCAGGGCGCAATTTTCTCGCGCTATGCCCGCTTTGGCATGCCCTTGCAGCAGGCGATCACGGCACCCCGCTGGCTGCTCGGGCGCGCTTGGGGGGACGCTAGCACTTCTCTAAAATTGGAGGACCGCTTCGATCCGGAACTCTATGAGGCACTACGCAAAGCCGGTCATGAGGTTGAGCTCGTCGGTCCTTTCACGTCTCAGATGGGCCACGCCGGTGCGATCGTTCGGCATCCCGATGGCCTCCTTGAGGGCGCGTGCGATCCTAGAAGCGATGGGTGCGTGGCGGCATGGTGATCTATTGTGCGCCAAGCATAGATCATTCTTGTTTCGCAGTGGAGGGATGGGAGCGACGACATCTGTCGTCCCAATTGGAGTTGTCCGATTCGACTAGCGTCCGTCAGTGATCAGGAAAGCGGTGTCCAGCCCCCCAGAGCCGAGCCGACACAGGCTCAATCGATCGGAGCGCGCCGGGTATGCCAGTCCGTCGCCGATTGGAAGGCATGCCCGGCGCGCGCGAGCACATTCTCCGACAGATGCGGGCCAACGAGCTGCATGCTGAGCGGCAGGCCGTCCGACGCCATGCCATTCGGCAGCGTGATGGTCGGGTTGCCCGAGAAGTCGAACACCGCGGTGAAGCGCAGGATGCTGAGCAGCACGTTCGGATCGGCGCCGTACTCTCCCATCCTGGTCAGTGTCGGGATCGGCACGGGCATGGTGGGGATCAGCAGCAGGTCGATATCGCCAAACAGGGCGGCCAGGCTGCCGCAAAATTTCAGCCGCTCGTGATGGATTTGCGCGATCTCGACGCCACTCATCGACCTGCCCTGCTCGATCAGCTGCGCCAAGTCCGGGCCGTATTCCGACTTCCGCGACGGATAGGTCTCAAGATGCGCCTCAGCGGTCTCGATCGAGCACATCGGAATCCACATGCTCACGAGCTTCTCATAGGCCGGGAACTTGACCTCGCGGATGTCGGCCCCGAGCGCGGCGAGCGTCCGCTCGGCTTCGAGCAACGCGGCGACCACTTGCGGATCGATGCCGTTCTGGGTGTAGCTGCGGTCGACGCCGATCCGCAGGCCGCGGACCCCGTCACCGATGCCCGCGAGATAGTTCGGCACGGGCGCCTGCAGGGCGGTGGCATCGTTGACATCCGCCCCTGCGATGACGCCGAGCATGGCCGCCGCATCGGCTGCGCTCCGGCACATCGGCCCGACATGGTCGAGCGAGTCGGCCAGCGGAAAGACGCCATGGCGGCTGACGCGTCCCCAGGTCGGCTTGATCCCGGTCAGCCCGCAGGTTGCCGATGGAAACCGGATGGAGCCGCCGGTGTCGCTGCCGATCGAGCCGAAGCAGAGCCCCGCCGAGGTCGCCACGCCTGATCCGCTGGAGGACGAGCCGACCCAGTAATCGACGCCCCAGGGATTGAGCGGCGCCTGATCGTTGGGATGATGGCTGGTGTAGGCCCCCTCGGTCATCTTCAGCTTGCCGAGCGTGACGGCGCCGGCCTGCTCGAGCCGGTCTACGATCGTCGCGTTGAACGACGGGACGAACTTGGCGTGGATCGTGGTGCCGCCTGCCGTCGGCGCGAAGCTGGTGTAGCAGAGGTCCTTCAGTCCGATCGGCACGCCGTGCAGAGGCCCGCGCCAGATGCCACTGGCAAGCTCGGCGTCACAGCGCTTCGCCTGCGCCATGGCGCGCTCGGCAAGGACGAGTGCATAACCATGAAATTTGCCGTCGAGCCTGGCGATCCGGCTCAGCATTGCCTCGGTCACCTTCGAGGGCAAAAGCTCGCCGCGATGGAACAGCTCGGAGAGTTCGGTGATCGACTTGTAGTGGATTGGATCTGATGACATCTGACAGCCCTGTTGTTGTCGGAAACGGCTTCGCTCACCGGCGCCGCGACGGCCCGGTCTCGTAATGGCGCGATGCTGGATACGTCTAGAACTGCACCCCGCGCGTGAGCGCACCATCGACGACGAGGTTGGTGCCGGTGATGAAGCTCGCCGCCTTGCTGGCAAGAAACACCGCGCCGTTCGCCATTTCCTGCGGCGTGCCCATCCGACCCATCGGGTTCAGCGCCAGCGCGGTCTTGTACAGCTCGGGATTGCCGTCCTTGATCTGGTTCCAGACGCCGCCTTCGAAATAGGTGTTGCCCGGCGAGACCGAGTTGGCGCGGATGCCCTTGCCGGCAAGCTGGAAGGCAAGTCCTTGCGTGTAGTGGATGATCGCGGCCTTGAATGTCCCGTAAGGACCGCTGGCGAAATCGACTTCGCGGCCCGAAACGCTGGAGATGGTGACGATCGCGGCCGCCTTGCTCTTCTCCAGATACGGCATCGCCGCATTGACCAGCCGCACCGTGCCCATCATGTCGGTGGAGAACTCCTTCTCCCAGCTCTCCTCATCCTGCCCGATCGAGAGCGCACTGACATTGGCGACGACGATATCGACGCCGCCCAGCTTGGACGCCATATCCTCCACCCAGGCCTTGAGCGCCGGGCCATTGGAGACGTCCACCGAGCTGCCGAACGCGGCGACGCCCTTCGCCTTGATCGCGGTGACCGCGCTGTCGACGTCGGCCTGGTTGCGCGCGCAGATGCCAACATAGGCGCCTTCGGCTGCAAAGGTCTCGGCGATCGCCCTGCCGATGCCCTTCGTGCTGCCGGTGACGAGAACCTTTGCGCCCTTGAGTCCGAGATCCATGTTTATTCCCTCCCTATTGACGACTTGAAAGCACGCCTGAGGCCGTTCAGAGCAGAAGCTGTTCCCGCACATTGTCCTCGTTGACCTCGCCGCCGGCGAGCGACCGCGTGATCTTTCCCTTCTCCATGATGTAGCAGCGCTCGGCGATCGCCAGGATCGTGTCGAGGTTCTGCTCGACGAAGATGATGGTGGTTCCGAGCTCGTTGCGAAAGGACCGGAGCGCTTCGCAGATGTGCTGGACGATGGAGGGCTGAATGCCTTCGGACGGCTCGTCCAGAATCATCAGGGATGGATTGCCGATCAGCGCACGGCCGATGGCGAGCTGCTGCTGCTCGCCGCCCGACATGGTGCCCGCGGGCTGGCGCCGACGCTCCTTCAGCCGCGGGAAATATTCGTAGACCAGCTCCGGCAGCTTCTTGCCGGCGGGGCCGCCGATCAGCTCGCCGACCTGAAGGTTCTCCTCGACGGTCATTTGCGGGAACACGTCGCGCCCTTGCGGGATGTAGCCAAAGCCCGCCCGCGCCCGTGCGTCGGCTTCCAGCGCCGTGACGTCCTGCCCCATGAAGCGGATCGTCCCGCGCCAGGTTTGCAGCAGGCCGATCAGGCAGCGCATCAGGGTCGATTTTCCGACGCCGTTGCGGCCGATCACGCCGACGATCTCGCCACGCGAGACCGACATGGTGACGCCCTGCAGGATCGGCGTCGCACCGTACCCCGCCCACAATTCGGCGACGTCGATAATCCGCTCTGAGGACGACGCTTCAGTGAGCATGGGTCTTACCCAGATAGATTTCCGCGACCTTCTCGTCCTGCAGGATGCTGTCGAGCGTGCCGCGCGCAAAGATCCTGCCGAGATGCAGCACCGTGACGCGCTGGGCGACCTGGCGAACGAAGGCCATGTCATGCTCGACCACGAGCACCGTCATGCCCTCGGAATTGAACGACCTGATCAGTTCGCCGGTCCTGAAGGTTTCCTCGGGCGACATGCCCGCGGTCGGCTCGTCCAGCAGCAGGAGCTGCGGCTTCAACGCCAGCGCCATCCCGATTTCGAGCCATTGCTGCTGGCCGTGCGACAGCGCGCCCGCCAGCTTGTCGCAATCCGCCGCAAGATTGAGCAGCGTCAGCAGGCGATCTTCCTCGGCGCTGCGCTCCGAGCCGGACAATCGCTCCTGCAGCGCGGTCTGGATGTTCTGGCGGACAGGCAATTCCTTGAACACACTCGGGGCCTGCATCTTGATGCTCATGCCCCGCTGCACGCGCGCGTAGGGCCGCTCGGCCGTGATATCGACGGTGTCGAACAGGATGCTGCCCTCGGTCGGCGGATAGAGGCCGACGATCAGCTTGAACAGTGTGCTCTTGCCGGCACCATTGGGGCCGATCAGGCAGTGGATCTCCCCGGCGTTGACCGTGAGGTCGACGCCGGAGACGGCAGTCAATCCGCCGAAGCGCTTCGAGACGCCTTTGACTTCGACCAGCGACATGATCAGGAATCTTCCGGTTGCAAGCGGCCGGCCTCTGCCACAACGTCACTAGGCCATCGGCGTCCCCGCCACCAGTCGGCGGCTAGCTTGCCGATGCCGAGCACGAAGCCCTGCGGCGCCAGCATCACGGTCGCGAGCAGCAGCGCTCCCATCAGCACCAGCGCCGCCTGCTGGCTGTAGACCGTGATGGTCTGGAAGCCGAACAGCAGCAGGAACGAGCCGACCAGCGTCGCGGTCAGATCGCTGCGCCCGGAGAATGCCACCCACACGATGGGCATCGCGGCGGCCGGCAAGCCGATGCTGGACGGCGTGATGAACTGCCCCCAGGACGTGTACAGCGCGCCGCTGAGGCCGGCGAGACCGCTGCCGATCACGAAGGTCAGCAGCTGATATTTCCTGACGTCGTAACCCAGCATCTCCGCGCGCTGCGGATTCTCCCGCGTCGCCACGATGACGTTGCCGATGCCCGAATTCACCAGCATGCGCAGCGCGAGATAGACGATCACGATCAGCGCGACCATGACGTAATAAAGCGCCGATCCCTCGATGTAGAAGTCGCCGACCGTCAGCGGGTCCATGCCCTTCATACCGTTGAAGCCGTTCAACCGCGCCGGGCCGATATGCCATTCCGGCCCGGCCGTCTGGCCGAGGAAAAAAGCCAGCACCAGCGTCGCGGACAGCGTCACGATGCCGAAGAAGATGCCGTTGATGCCGCCCCAGATCATGAAATAGCCGAGGATGCCGGCGGCGATCATCGCCAGGACCACGGAGAGCGCGAGCGCGGCGATCGTCGCGGTGCCGCCGCCCATGTTGATCGCGAGCACGCCGTAGCCGTAACCGGCGATGCCGAAGAACAAGGTCTGGCCGAAGGACAGCATGCCGCCATAGCCCCACATCAGGCAGAGGCCGAGCGCCATGAAGATCCAGATCAGGAAGTAGGCGAAATTGCCGACATCGTAGGAATCGGCGAACAGCGGATAGGCCAGCGCGCCCGCGAGCACGACCAGGAAGCACGACCAGAACATCTTGCCGCGTCCGAGCGTCTGTGGACCTTCGAGCAGCTTGAACATCACAGATTCCCCTTTAGCGTCCACGGCGAACCAGCACGCTGGAGAGTCCCTCGGGCAAGACGCGGATGATCAGGATGACGGCGACCAGCATGCCGATCTGTCCGATGATCTGGCCGTAGCTCGCGTTCAACGCCATCCGGATCATCGCCAGGAACACGGCGGCCGGCGCCGTTCCGAGCAGCACGTTGGCTCCGCCGATCACGACGGTGACAAAACTCTCGACCACGAAGGTCGCGCCCATGGTCGGGATCAGCGTCATGGTCGGCGCGTAGAGCGCGCCGCAAAGCCCGGCAAGGCCGGTTCCGATCCCGAAGCTGATCGCATAGATGCGGCCGGTGCGTGCACCCAGCGCCTTGGCCATTGCCGCATTTTGCATCGTCGCTCGCGCGATCACGCCAAAGCGCGTCTTCATGAAGATGGTGTAGAGGCCGGCCAGCACCGCCACGGCGCAACCGAACAGCACCAGGCGGTAGGTCGAGAACGTATAGCCGCCGATCGCAAAGCTCCCCTCGGGCGTCCCGATGCCGCGCACGGCGGAACCGACGATCAGGAGCATCGACTGCGTCACGATCAGGCTAAGTCCCCAGGTCGCGAGCAGCGAATCCAGGGGGCGCTTGTAGAACCGCCGCACGACGAGGAATTCAACGAGGACACCGATGAGCCCGGCCGTCACCGCGGCCAGCATCTGGGCAATCGCGAGCGGCACGCCGAGATTCACCAAGCCGACGGTCACATAGGCGCCGCACATTATGAATTCGCCATGCGCCATGTTGATGACACCCATCATGCCAAACACGATGGCGAGGCCTGCGGCCGAGAGAATGAGGAACGCGAAGACGTCGGCGAACTGGTAGAACAGCGAGAACACTTCAGCCGACATCTTGGTCCCCTTGCCGATCCCGACGCCGCGTCGTTGCGGCGCCGGTCTTGTTCAGAAACGTGACATCAAACACGAGCAAGATCCGTGCCCGCCTCAGGACTTCTTGGGGAGATGGCTCGGCGTGTACTGATCCTTGTCGTTCTTCTTGGTGAGATCGCACCCGATCTCGCCAAGCCAGTAAGGCTGGATCGTGCCGTAGTCCTTCTCGACCTTCACCTCGTGCTTCGGCCCGACCGATATCAGGCGCATGCGGTGAGAGGTGTGCTGGCTCTTCGGGTCGATGCAGACCTTGCCCTCGGGCGCGTCGATGCAGGCATCGCCGGTCGCGATCACTTTCCGCATGTCCTCGAGCTTGATCGATTTCGCCTTCTCGACCAGCGCCTTGTACATGTAGAGCGCGTTATAGGCGTTGTACCCCATGTCGTTGATGTAAAGCTCGTCAGGGAACTTGGCGTGCCAGCGCTTCTTGAACTCGGTGGCCTCGGGCGTATCGATCTCCTCGAACCAGTTCGCAGTCGCGTGCATGTTGTTGAGGGCCGGCGGCTTGAACCGCTTGTGCTCGAAGCCGAGCATGACCTTGATCGACGAGCCCATCGGCAAATTGAGGTTGGCCGCCGCCGCCTGCTCGAAGAACGAATCTTGGGCAGCGCCGACATTGATCGTCAGCAGCCAGTCGGGCTTGGCCTTCTGGATGTTCTGGATGGTCTGCGCGAACTGCGACACGCCGAGCGGGATGAACTCCTCGCCGACGACCTCGCCGCCGAGTTCCTTCATGATCTTGCGGTTCCACTCCGCCGAGATCTGGCCGAAATTGTAGTCGGCCGCGATGACATAGACCTTCTTGCCGAACTTCTCGACCATCCAGGGGATCAGCGTCGAGAATTGCTGCTCGGGCACCGCGCCCATGCTGATCATGCTGGCATCGCAGACGCCGCCTTCGTACTGGTTGGTGTAGAAATACGGCGTCGTGGTGCGATCGACGATCGGACGCAGCGCCTCGCGCGAGGCCGAAGTGATGCCGCCGATCAGTACGTCCACCTTGTCGCGATTGAGCAGGCGCCGGCCGAATTCCTGGTAGCGTGCGTTATCGCCCTGGGGATCGAGGTGGATCAGCTCGATCTGCCGGCCCAGAATGCCGCCGCTCTTGTTGATCTCCTCGACGGCGAGCTGCGAGCCGTGCAGCTTCGGCATGCCCATGAAGGCAAGATCGCCGGACACGTCTTCGAGCAGACCCACCTTCAGCGGCGGCTCCGCGGCGTTGGCAATACTCATCGACGCCGCGGTTCCGAACATGGCGCCGAGCAAAACCATCCGTAGCTTGTGTCCCGAATTCATCGTGATGTCCCCTCTATGGAAAGCGGCTGGGTGTCATGGCTTGAGGTAATTCTTCAAGATGGACGCCCCCATCGTGTATTTGGGGTCGACCATGTTGCCGAGGCGCATGCGGCCGGCCTGGCTGAGCAGCATGTAGGCGTCGATCTCGTCGAAGCCGTAATCGGCCGCCATCCACCGCACCAGTTCGCGATAGGCGATGCGCGCGGCGTCCTCGAGCGGACGCGCGCTGCCGATCGTCATGATGAAGTCCTTGGTCTCGAGCCGCGGCCAGGCGAAGCTCCAATTCTTGATCAAATCGACCTGGAGCGTGACAGTCGCACGCTGCTCGAGCGCAACGCCGGAGAGTTCGCCGTCGCCCTGCGTTGCGTGGCAGTCGCCGACGTAGAGCATCCCGCCGTCGGTATGCACCGGGAAATAGATGATCGCGCCGGGCGCAACATCGGGCAAATCCATGTTGCCGCCGTGATAGTCCGGCTGCAGCGACGAGATCGCCTCGATCTCCGGCGAGACGCCGATGGTGCCGATGAAGGGCTCGTAGGGCAGCGTGAGCTTGTCGTTCCAGCGCACGCCGCTCCTGTCGACATGCAGCTTCTTTACGCGCTCCGGCAGCGGCGGATTGAGCAGTGCCGTCGACCCGGTCCCGACCAGCCCACCGAACTCCGGAATGATGCAGGTCGTGCCGGCCGGCTGCTCGCCCCGTGTCTCGACGTCGCGAATATAGATCGCGAGGCAATCGCCCTTCTTGGCGCCCTTCACCGCGATCGGCCCGCATTGCGGGTTGAGATAGGGAAAGTTCAACTTGGCGGTGGGACTGTCGGTGTCCTTGGTCAACACGCCGCCGAACGCATCTTCGGTCTCGACGACGACGACCCCGCCGGGGTCGATCGACAGGGTCGGCTTGGCATAGGGACCATAGACGTAGTGGAAGTCCCCCTGCTGCTCGATGGTCAGGCTATGTGTCGTGCCGGTCGCGCCCTTGGCGACGGCGCGCTTGGCCATGATGGATGTCTTCAACCAGTCTTCAGACATGAGATCGGCTCCTCGACTCAGATCGCGGGATGACGCTTGTGCCAGTCGGTGACGCGCTGGAACGCATCGCCCGCGCGAACGAGACCGGCCTCATCGAAATGACGGCCGACGAACTGGAAGCCAATCGGGCCGCCGTTCGCCGCGAAGCCGCCGGGCAACGTCACGGTCGGGCTTCCCGTCATGTCGAACGGGCATGTAAAGCGGAGCAGGCCTCCGATCAGCGAGGCGTCCTCACCGAGCGCTGCCATCTTGGCAAGCGTCGGCGCGGCGAACGCCTGGGCCGGGATCGCGAGGAGATCGACCGTCTCGAACAGCACACGCACGGCGCCGCGAAACGCTTCGCGTCGGAGCGCGATCTTCTGGTAATCCATGCCGGACTGTTGCCGGCCGAGATCGAGCAGGCCGGTCAACGCCGGGCCGTACTCGTCCTTGCGCGCTGGATAGGTCTCCTCATGCGCGACCGCGACTTCGATGCCGCAGAGCGGGAACCAGTCGTCGATGATCGCTTTGGGATCGGGAAAGGCAACTTCCTTGATCTTCGCACCGAGATCGGCCGCGACCCGCAACCCCTCGGCCAGCACCTTGCCGGCATCGCCGTCGGTGCCTTCGCTGGTCCAGCGCCGGTCGAGGCCGATGGTCACGCCGCGCAGATCGCCGGTCAGGCCGGCGAGATAATCGGGTACCGACAGCGGAACCGCCGTCGTATCCTTGGGATCTTGCCCGGCGATCACGCGAAGCAGCGCGCCGCAATCGACCGCGCTCCGCGCCATCGGGCCGATGTGATCCAGCGTCGGTGCCAGCTCGAACGCGCCGTAGCGGCTGACCCGTCCCCAGGTCGGCTTGAGCCCGGTGACACCATTGGCCGCGGACGGAAAGCGGATCGACCCGCCGGTATCGGTGCCGAGCGAGCCGAAGCAGAGGCCGGCCGCGGTCGCCACGCCCGAGCCGCTCGACGATGCGCCGGGCCAGAGATCCGCGTTCCACGGATTCTTCGGCGGGTCGATCTTCGGATGATGATCGGCATAGGCGCCCTCGGTCTGCTGCAGCTTGCCGAGGATGATCGCGCCGGCCTCCTTCAGCCGCGCAACCACCGTGGCGTCCTCGGTCGGGCGAAAGTCGCGATGGATCGTCATGCCATGCGCGGCCGGCGCGCCCTTGGCCCAGCAGAGATCCTTCACAGCGACCGGCACGCCGTGCAGCGGTCCCCTGATCTTGCCGGAAGCGATCTCCTTCTCGGCCGCGGCCGCTTCCGCGAGCGCCGAGTCGGCCATGACATAGGCGAAGCTTTTGAGCTTGCCGTCGAGCTTCTCGATCCGGCCGAGCATCGCCTTGGTGGCTTCGACCGGCGACAGCTCCTCCGCCTGGATCTTCCGTCCGACGTCGACGAGACCGAGATAGTGGAGATCTGTTGCCGCCATCGTTCCTATCCTCCCACGCGATGTGACGCACACGCACGCTCGCGCGCGGACATGCGTCACCGTTCTGGCGACGCGGACGCATCGCCAGCTGTCCTGGCGGCAAAACGAAAAAAGCCACCCGCCCCTCCCGAATGAGGTAACGAATGGCTCAAATGCCGCGGCTATGATCTATCGCTTAGGGGCCGTGATCGAACGAAGCACTTGGTTAGCAAAGAGCTGGACGTCATCGGCCAGATCAGCGCACGCGAGGTTCGACAGGTCGCCCTGTAGGAGAAAAGTCTAAGTAACTGACCATCGTGTTGTCAACGATACTCCCTGCCTAAATTTCGAGAGTGCTGCGCAGAAAAACGGCAAGCCGACTCTAAGCCCCTTGCGCTCTCATCGGCGATGATGATTTCATCTTCGCGTTTCGCGATCGAAAGCCGTCAATGACAAAGCCGTCTGTTCCCGTTGGCATCATCTGCTCGCAGTCAGGGCCCTATCAGGCAATGGGCCGCGAGATCCTCAAGAGCGCGATGATGGCGGTCGACGAGATCAACACGCAGACCGAGTTCGCCTTCTCGATCACGCCCCACATCCGCGACCCCCGCGGCATCGTCTCCGAATATCACACGGTCTGTGACGATTTGATCCGCAATGTCGGCGTCGAGCACATCATCGGCTGCTACACCTCGGCCTCGCGCAAGCAGGTCCTCCCCATCGTGGAGCGCACCGATCGCCTGCTCTGGTATCCCGCCCGCTACGAGGGCTTCGAGTGCTCGGACAACGTGATCTATGTCGGCGCCTCGCCTAATCACAACGTGTTGCCGCTGGTCCGCTACGTGCTCGACAATCTGTCGCGAGAGTTTTTCTGTGTCGGCTCCAACTATGTGTGGACCTGGGAGACCAATCGCGTCACCCGTGAGCTGGTCAGCGCGGCAGATGGCCACATCCTCGCCGAACGGCTGCTCGAGCTCGGCGAAAGCGCCGTCGGTCACATCGTCGACGAGATCGTCCGCCGCAAGCCGCCGATCGTGTTCAACACGCTGGTCGGAAGCTCGAGCTACGACTTCATCCGCGCCTTTGACGCCGGCACCAAAGCCGCCGGCCTCGAGATACCCATGCTGAGCTGCAGCCTCTGCGAGCCGGAACTGGCGATCGTCGGTCCGGCATCGGCCGGCTGCATCACCTCGTCGGCCTATTTCGAGAGCATCCGCCTGCCGGAGAACCGCGCCTTCGTCGCACGCTGGAAGGCGCGCTACGGCGCGGACAGCAGTCCTTCCGTGGACGGGCAGTCCGCCTATGTCGCGGTCTATCTGCTGGCCCGCGCGTTGCAGCGCGCGGGGACGTCCGACATTGCCGAGGTGCGGCGCGCCGCGGCGGGCTATCGCTACAATTCGCCGCAAGGACCGGTGTGGATCGATGGCGGCAACAATCATTGCGTCCTTACACCACGGCTTGCCGTATCCAATCCGCAAGGACAGTTTGATATTTTCTGGGAAGCCGACGCGCCTGTTAAGCCTGATCCCTACCTGACGCAGCTCGACGTTGCCGTCAGCCCGTCGAAAGACACCTCGGCGGGCTGCGCATTGCCGAACGCGCCGCATTTGCGGGTTGTGAAATGAGCAGACCGTCTTCATTTTCGCTACGCGGACGCAAGGCGCTCGTCGCCATCAAGGACGAGCGCGACTCAACCATCGTGCGACGGCAGTTCGAACGTCTCGGGATCGAGGGTGTCGCATGGACGCCGGCGGAGCCCGTCGGCTTCGCCCCTGATCTATCGCTGATCGACGACGAGTTCCTGCCCCTGCTGCAACCGGCGCAACGCGCGTACCTGGCGCGATCGCCCGTCATCGCCCTGCTCGGCACCGAAACGCCGAGCCGCCTCAAGCTGGTGTTCGAGCTCGACCCGGCATCGTTCCTGATCAAGCCGCTGCGGTCCGCCGGCATTTACGCAGCGCTCGTCATGGCATTCGAGCGCAACGAACGCACAGGCGAATTGAAGCAGCAGATTCTCAAGCTTGAGCAGCGCCTGCGGTCGCGTCGCGTCGTGCTCGCCGCCGTTCTCCAGGTGATGCATTCGCATGCGCTCGCCGAACCTGCCGCCTTTGCCCTGATCCGCAGAACCGCGATGGAGCAGCGCAAGACGATCGAAGAACTCTCGGCGGAGATCACTGCCAGGGGCGTGCTCCCGCGCGCAACTGGTTAGACTGCCTGTACTGCTCCGCACAGCGAACAGCCAGGCCCCCGCCTATTTCGGAAACAGCTTGTCGCGAATGTAGCGCGAGGTTGGGGTCAGCTTCAGTCCGCGCGGCTTGCGCCATTCCGCCCGGTCGAGCTCCTTCTTGTCGCCGATCTTCAGGGGACCCGAGGCCTTCTTGCCCAGGAAGATCGCATCGCTCATCCTTCGGCCGGACCTGCGGTTCTTGCCGTTGACTTCCTTCCACAGCCTCAACTCGCCAAGCCTGAGCTTGGGCAGCTCCTCCATGATCTCGCGATCGAGGCACTTTCTCTCACTCTCGCCGGCACGCCTGCGGCCGCCCGGAAACATCCAGCGCTTGTCGCGCCGCCGCCTGACGAGGAGCACCCTGCCCTTCCTTGCCACAACAAGCTTTGATGACTTCGCCATTCTCTAGTCCGCCACTTCGATCCCGAGGGGTTGGTGGTCGGACGCATCGGTTGCTGCGTTGACCTCGATGCTGCGCACGCGACGGACCAGATCCTCCGTGACGAAGATGAAGTCGCGACAGTCCGGCCCGTCGGGCCATTGCGCGCGATCAAAGATGCCGCATGTCGGCGCCCGCGGGCGACCCGGACGATTGGCGGTCCACGCATCGCGGTAATTCAGGCCGGGCCGGCCGGCGCGGTCGATCAGGGCGTGCTGGGGATCGGCCACGTCGAAATTGAAATCGCCGCACATCAGGCTCGACGCCGCGACGGTCTGGCTCCCATATGGCTCATCGTGCCGGGAGCTGGCCTGCTTGGGACTCCCCGATGCGTCCTGCTGCAGGTCGAGCAGCCGCGTGATCTGCGCCTGACGCTGATCGGCCGAATGAAACTCGAGATGCGTGTTGACGATGCGGATCGCGCCAAACGAGGCTTGAACCGTCACCTCCAGGGCGTGACGGCGCATGCTGCGCACCCCACCCGCGCCCGGGAACGGCAAGAGGTGATTGGCGATCTGCAGCACCGGCAACCGCGACAGCGTCATGTTGCCGAAACAGTGGATACTGCCCGCGCGATCCACCGTCTCGATCGCCGGCCGGAATATCGCGGAGTAGCTGGGCAGCAAGGCCACGAGCTGGGCGCTCTGATCCGCGCCATCGCCAAATCTCGAAAAATTGGCGCTCACTTCCTGGAAGCAGAACACGTCGGCATCGAGCGACTGCCTGGCGACGGCAACGATCCTGGACAGATCGGTGACGCCGTCGCACCCCTTGCCGCACTGAATGTTCCAGGTGAGAAGCCGCATTACCGGATACCCGCGCGCATGAATGACTGAACGAACTGACGCTGGAACAGCAGGAACGCGATCAGCAGCGGGGCCATCGTCATCACGGTCGCGGCCGTGATCACCGACCAATCCACACCAGTTTCAGGCGCGCCGAACACGGCAAGACCCACCGTGAGCGGACGCGCTTCCACCGAATTCGTGACGATCAGCGGCCACAGGAAGTTGTTCCAGTGATAGCTGACGGAGACGAGGCCGAAGGCGACGTAGGTGGGGCGTGCCAACGGCACATAGACCCGCCAAAGGATCACGAGTGGGCCTGCTCCCTCGACCCGCGCGGCCTCGACCAGCTCCTGAGGCACGCTCTTGAAGGTCTGCCGCAGCAGAAAGATGCCAAAGGCGCTCGCCATGTAAGGCAGCGCGATGGCAGGGATCGTATCGAGCAAGCCCAGCTTGGCAATCGCGCGATAGTTCTCGACGATGAGGACGTCGGGCATGATCATCAGCTGGAGCAGCACGAGGGCGAACGCCATGCCGCTACCTTTGAACCTGAAGCGCGCAAAGGCATACGCAGCCAGCGTCGACAGGATGAGTTGGCCAACAAGAACCAACGTCACCAGCACGACCGTGTTGAGATAGTACCGGGCGAACGGCGCCTGCTTCCAGGCCCGCGTGAAATTCTCCAGCGTCCAGGGCGCGGACAGGCTGAACGAGGTGGCGTAGGCAGCCGGATGCAGCGCGCTCCAGAAGGCATAGGCCAGCGGGGCGAGCCAAATCAAAGCCAGGAGCCATGCTGCGACGGCTTCGACGGGGTGTGTCCGGCCTCTCATTGGTAGTGGATCCTGCGATCGAGATAGCCGAACTTGATCAGCGCAATCGCGCTCAGGAGCATGAGAAGCACAACCGTCAACGTTGCCGCGTAGGACGAATCCTGGAACGTGAAGGCGACCTCATAGATGTAATAGAGCAGTAGCGTGCTGGCGTTGTTGGGACCGCCCTTGGTCATGATGACCAGATGGTCCACCAGCTTGAACGAGTTGATGACCGCATTGATGGCCACGAACAGCGTGGTCGGCATCAGCAGCGGAAAAGTGATCCGGCGGAACGTGTACCATCGGCTCGCGCCCTCGATGGAGGCGGCCTCATCGAGGTCCGGCGAGAGCTGCTGCAGCGCCGCCAGATAGAAGATCATGAAGAAGCCGGCTTCCTTCCAGATCACCATAACGATCAGGCAGCCCATCACCGTCGAGGGATCGCCGAGCCAGTTCCGGCCGCCGAGGCCGAACAGCCCGCGCAGCTGATCGAGCGCGCCGTAATCCGGCGTGTAGAAGAACAGCCAGATGTTGGCGACGGCGATCATCGGCAGCACGGTCGGCGTGAAGTACGCCAGCCGCAGAAAGCCGCGGCCGCGCATGTTGCGATTGACCCAAACGGCCATGATCAGCGCGAGCGCGATCGACGTCGGGATCGTGCCGAGCGCGAACCAGAAATTGTTGACCAGCGCCTTCCAGAAGATCGGATCGGCCGCCATGGCCCGGTAGCTGTCCGCCCCGACGAAGACCTCGGTGCCGTTCCGCTTGGTGATGAACAGCGAATGCCGGATCGTCGCCAGGATCGGCCAATGCGTGAACGCAACCAGCAGCACCGCCGCCGGCAACAGCAGCAGCCACGCATTCACGGCATTCCACCACGCCTGCGACCGGGCGCGGCGTTCGGAGATTGGCGATGAGGCGGCGAAGTCGGTCATTCTAGAGTCGGCGGAATGGCGGCGAACCGCCACCCCGCCATGTCCCTTACTTTGCGCTTACTTGGCGGCGCGCAGCACGCGGTCGGATTGCGCCTGCGCTGCGGCCAGCGCTTCCTGCGGCTTCTGCGAGCCCGTGACCGCAGCCTGCACGGCATCGTTCACGAACTTGTAGATGCGACCGTTCTCGTGGACGGAGAGCTCCGGCACGGCATGCTCGAGCTGATCGCGCGCGACGGTCGCCTGCGGAAAGCCCTTGGCGTAGTCTTCCATCGCCTTGGTCTTGTAGGCGGCCGGCGACACCGCGACGTAGCCGGTCTTCATGCTCCATTCCGCCGCACGCTCGGGCGCCGTCATCCACTGGATGAACTTGACGGCGGCCTTCTGCTGCTCGGCCGAAGCGCTCTTGAAGATGTAGAAGCTGCCGCCGCCGGTCGGCGATCCCCGCCGCTCCTTGGCCGGCAGCATGGCCACGCCGAACTGGAATTTCGCGGCGTCCTTGACCGCCGTGAGGTTGCCCGTCGTGTGCCACATCATCGCCGTCTTGCCTTCGAGGAAGTCGGTGCGGAGCGTCGCCCAGTCGATGCTGCCGGTCGGCATGACGTTGTGCTTGCGCGACAGGTCGACCCAGTAGTCGAGCGCGCCGACCGTCTTCGGCGCGGTGAGATACACCTCGGTGCCGGCCTCGTTCATCATCTTCTGGCCGTTCTCAATGGCGAGCGCCTGCAGCATCCAGTAGCCGTAGCCGGTCGTCGGGATCTCGACGCCCCAACGCGTCGTGTTGGCGCCGTCCTTCCTGACCAGCTTCTTCGACATCTCGACCATTTCGTCCCAGGACGCCGGCGCCTTCTCGGGATCGAGGCCGGCTTCCTTGAAGGCGTCCTTGTTCCAGTACAGCACGATGGTCGAACGCTGGAACGGGATGCTCCAGGTCTTGCCGTCCACCTGGCCGTTGGCCATGAACGCGGGATAGAATTCCTTGAACCAGGCCTTGTCGCCGACGAGGTCGTCAAACGGCACGACGGCATTCTCGTCCATCAGCGTGAATACGTCGGTCGACAGCAACACCGACAGTTGCGGCGGCTGCCCGCCCTTCATGGCGGTCATCGCCTTGGTCATCGTGTCCGTGTAGTTGCCAGCATAGACCGCCGTCACCTTGATATCCGGATTGTCCTTCTCGAAGCGCGAAACCATGTCATCGATGATCTTGGTGACGGGACCTCCGACCGCGACCGGATAGTACATCGTCAGATCCACCGCAGCGGCGGGACGCATCGAGAGCACGGCAAGTGCGGCTGCCATCAACATCGTTCGTCGCGCAAACATCTCTCTCTCCCTCTGTAATCCGCCGAGCGCCACCGCTGCTATCCAGCGGAGGTCGCCAGCCGGCCCTCCCTGGCTGAAGTCTCCAATCGGCATTCCGTAGCCGGATCGAATCGATGCTCGTGACCGGCCTCCCAGGCCAGACGGACATCCTCGCCGGGCTGAACCTTGCTGAACCCGTCGAGTCGCACCGAGATCGGCTGACCGTCGATGTCGCACAGCACGATGCTGTCGGCCCCGAGATGCTCGACGGCCTTGACCCGCGCCGCATGATCCCCATCCGGCACGATGCGGATGTGCTCCGGCCGAACGCCGATGAGATGATTGCCCTGACGCACCAGATTCATCGGCGGTGTACCGATGAACCGCGCCGTGAACGCCGTCGCCGGCCGGTTATAGAGTTCTTCCGGCGAGCCGTTCTGCTCGATACGGCCGTCGCGCATCAGCACGACGCGGTCCGCCATCGTCATGGCTTCGGTCTGATCGTGGGTGACGTAGACCATCGTCATGCCGAGACGCTGCTGCAACGCGCGGATTTCCGTTCGCATCTCGTGCCGCAGCTTGGCGTCCAGGTTGGAAAGCGGCTCGTCCATGAGACAGACCCGCGCCTCGGCGATGATGGCGCGTCCCAGCGCGACGCGCTGGCGCTGCCCTCCCGACAATTGCGACGGCTTGCGATCGAGCAGATGCGCGAGACCAACGATGTCGGCGACGCGACGAAGCCGGGCGTCGCGTTCGGCGCGCGACACCCGCCGCACGCGCAGGCCGAAAATGATGTTCTCGGCCACGCTCAAATGCGGGAACAGCGCATAGGACTGGAAGACCATGGAGATCTTCCGGTCCGCCGGCGACAGGCGGGTCACGTCCACGCCGCCGATGGCGATCGTGCCGGCATCGGCCTCCTCGAGCCCGGCGATCAGCCGCAACGTGGTCGACTTGCCGCAGCCGGACGGCCCCAGCAGCACCAGCAGCGAGCCCTCGTCCGCCGTCAGACTGATGTCATCGACGGCGCGCATCGCGCCCCACGACTTGGAGACATGATTCAGCGTAATCGCCGACATGGCCGGTTCGCTCGCAGCATGATGCGGCTACGCTGATGGCGGCTCGCTCCAACGGAGCAGCACAGTGCCGGTCAAAGACCAACCCATACATCCTCCCTCGAGCCACGCGCATTCATCAGCGTAGCGACTATTATGTTCATATGAACATAGTGTGACACCATATGAAACAGAAAATTGCGTCCGGTCTGTCCAAATGATACCTTTGTCGCGAACGGAGGGCTCATGGCCAAGAGCGCCACGACACGTCAGGTCCACATACTGGAGATCGTGCGCGAGCAAGGCTTCGCTTCCATCGAGCATCTTGCGGCGCGTTTCGAGGTGACCCAGCAAACCATCCGCCGCCTTGTAAATGCGCTCTGCGACCAGGGATTGCTTCGCCGCGTGCACGGCGGGGTCAGTCTCCCTGTCCAGAATCAGAACCTCGCCTACAACAGCAGACACAGGCTGAACGCCGACGCCAAGCGGCGGATCGCGCATGCGACCGCCAAACTCATTCCCGACGGGACGTCGTTGATGATCGGGCTCGGCACGACGCCCGAATATGTCGCGCAGGCACTCTCCCGCCGACGGCACCTGCGGGTGATCACCAACAGCCTGAACGTGGCCGCAGCCTTCTCGCACAATCCGGACGTGGAGATCACCATTGCCGGCGGGACGCTGCGGCCGCTCGACCGCGACATCATTGGCGAGGCCGCCGTGCATTTCTTCTCGGGATTTCGCGCCGACTTCGGAATCTTCGGCGTCGGCGGCGTCGATGCAGACGGCTCGCTGCTCGACTTCCATGTCGATGAAGTCAAGGCACGCCAATCCATCGCCGCCAATTCACGAACGTCCGTGCTCGTGGCCGACATCACCAAATTCGGGCGCAATGCGACGGTTCGTGGCGGCCACCTCGACGAGTGCCACCATCTCGTCATCGACGACCGATTGCCGGCAGCGTTCGAGCTGATCGCGCAGCGGTATAGCGGCCAGATTCATGCAGCCGGCGACGCTCGCGCAGATTTCGAACTCCTCGGCGACACCTAGCCGGCAACTGCACCTCATCGCTGCTCGGCCCCATCGCGCCTTCCGGAGGCGAGGTCTGGGGTCGATTCATCCTGCGCGCCGAACGGCCTTGTCGCGATTGACTTGTTATAACATTTGGGCAAAAGTCCTAACTAACCGGAAATATAAATCCGGATTTTCGGGAGGACCACATGTCGTCATTCACGCCGACGCGACGAACGCTACTCAAGACGGGAACCGCAGCCGCCGCTTTCGCGACGCTTGGTCCGGCGTTTCTCAGGCAAGCTGCCGCGCAGGACGCCGACCTCGCGCCTTACAAATCCGCTCAGATCGACTGGCAGCAGGTCTCCGGCGAGACCATCACGGTCGCCGTGATCCCGGCGAGCTATTTCGAAAATCTCATCACGCTGGCGCCGCAATTCAAGGCGCTCACCGGCATCGACGTCCGCTTCGAGAAGATTCCGCCGGCGCAGATCCGGCAGAAGAGCGTCATCGACCTGACCTCGAAGACCGGCACCTACGCGACCCATGCCGCGGATCCCATGTATTACGCGCTCTATGCCGCGAACAAATGGGTGGAGCCGCTCGACACTTATCTCGCCGACAAATCGCTGACCGATCCGGCCTGGTTCAAGCTCGACGACATCATCCCGGCCTGGCGTAGCGCCAACGGCATCGACGGCAAGCTCTACGGCATGCCCTATGACGGCGAAGTCACCATTCAGGTCTATCGCAAGGACCTCTATGACGCGAAGGGCCTGAAGCCGGCTGACACGCTAGAGGCCTACATGTCCAATGCCGCAGCGTTGAACACGCCGAACGATCGCGTCTGGGGCGCAGCGTTGCGCGGCGTCGCCGGTGCCGGCCAGAACATGTACATCTATCCGTCGATCTTCCGCGAATTCGGCGGCGACTGGATGAAGGGTGGCAAGCTCACCGTCAACGGCCCCGAGGCCGAGGCGGCACTCGCCTGGTACGTCGACATCATGAAAAAGTACGCGCCGACCGCGGCGGCGAACTGGAACTGGCCCGACATCGCCGACGCCTTCTCGCAAGGCACCGTCGCCAGCTACATCGACGCACACTCGTCGGCTTCGGTCATCAACAATCCCGAAAAATCCAAGGTGATCGGCAAGGTCGCCTATGCGCGCTGGCCCAAGGGCCCCTCGGGCAAGCGCACCACGTCGATCTGGAATTGGGGCTTCCCGATCAATTCCGCACTGCCGGAGAAGAAGCGCAAGGCGACCTGGCTGTTCATCCAATGGGCTGCCAGTGCCGAGACCCAGGCGCGCACCGCGCACAAGTTCGCCGGTCCCACCAAACGCTCGGGCGTCAACCGCACCTCGGTGTGGAAGGATCCCGACTACATCAAGCTGATGAACGGCTTTGGCGAGAACTTCGTCGAGGTCACGATGGGTGCCCTGCAGGAGGATACCGACGTCGACTGGCGTCCGCGCGTGCCGCAATGGCCGGCGATCGGCGACACCATGGCTACCGCGATCCAGTCGGCCCTCTCCGGCCAGGCCACGATCAAGGCCGCATTGGACGATGCACAGCGCCGCATCGAACCGATGATGCGCGGCTGAGCCATGACGACGACAGCGGTGACATCGGCCGGGATCGCGAGCGAGGCGCCCCGCAGCGATTTCGGCCGCGTCCTGGCGCAGCGCGAGCGCAGGTTTGCAGCGGCCCTGCTTGCACCGGCCTTTCTTGCGCTGCTCGCCACGACGACGTTTCCGCTGCTCTTCCTGGTCTATACCAGTGCATTCCGGATGGATCTGGCGATGCCGTTCACCAACGGGTTCGTCGGATACGAGAACTATCAGGTTCTGCTCTCCGACGAGCGCTTCTGGACCTCGCTGCTGGTGAGCCTCGTCTATACCGGCTCGACCGTCGCGCTGCAGGTCATCATCGGCCTCGCGCTCGCCTTGCTGGTCATGGACTTGAAGCGCGGCCAGGGCTGGTTCAGGGTCATCGCCATCCTGCCCGTGGTCCTTTCCCCGGCCGTGGTCGGCATGATTTGGCGTACCTTCATGCTGGCGCCGGAATTCGGCATCGTCGACTTCCTCGCGATAAATGCAGGGCTCGGCAGCAAGAACTGGCTCGGCGATCCCACGCTTGCGATGGTCTCGGTGATCGCGATCCACACTTGGCAGTGGACGCCGTTCGCGTTCATGGTGCTGCTGGCCTCGCTGGCCTCCTTGCCCGAGGACATCTACGAGGCCGCGCGGCTCGACCGCGCCTCGGCCTGGCAGCGCTTCCGCCGCATCACCCTGCCCTTGCTGCGCCCGGCGATCGTCATGGTCATCATCATGCGGACCATGGTGGCGCTGACCGCGTTCGCAGCGATCTTCACCGTCACCGCCGGCGGCCCCGGCACCGCGACCGAGATCCTCAACCTCTATGCCTATCGGAAATCCTTCACCGAGCTGTCGATCGGCTACGGTTCGGCGCTCGCGGTCGCGCTCCTGGTCGTGACCATCATCATCTCCGGCATCCTGTTCGCGATCCGGAGGGCGAAATGACCGCCAAGCGCCTCCGCATCATTGCCCTGCTCGCGATCTCCACAGTCTTCCTGCTCGCCTGGGCGTTTCCGATCGTCTGGAGCGTCATGAATTCGCTCAAGACCGATTCGGACGTGCTGGCCTATCCGCCCAAGCTGGTGTTCACGCCGACGTGGGAAGCCTATCGCGACGTATTGTTCGGCTCGGGATCAATCCTGCCGAACCTGCTTTCCAGCGTCATCATCTCCGTCGGCACCACCGTGGTCACCATGCTGATGGCGGTGCCCGCGGCCTATGCGCTGGCGCGCCTGCGCTTTCGCGGCAAGAAGTTCGCGGGCTTCTACGTGCTGGCCACGCAGATGCTGCCGCCGGTCGGCATCATCATCCCGTACTTCCTGGTGTTGCGGAACATCGGCTGGATCGACACCTATCAGGGCATCATCCTGATCTATCTGTCGTTCTCCCTGCCCTTCGCGATCTGGCTGCTGGTCTCCTATTTCGAGGACATTCCTTTCGAGATGGAGGAAGCCGCCTATCTCGATGGCGCCAGCCGATTGAAGACATTGTGGCGGATCATCATTCCGCAGGTCCGTGGCGGCATCGCCGTGACGGTCGTGTTCGTGTTTCTAAATGCGTGGAACGAATTTTTGTTCGCCGTCGTACTCAGCGGCAACACGGTGCGCCCGGTCACGGTCGCCATGTTCAATTTCGTCTCCGTCGAGCAGACGCTGTGGGCCAAGCTCGCCGCGGTCTCGGTTCTCGCCATGCTGCCTGTCGTCGTCCTCGGCGTGGTCGCGCAGAAGCATATCGTGAAGGGCCTGACGGTCGGTGCAGTCAAGGGCGGAGGACGCCGATGAGCGGCCAGGGTCAGGTCAGTTTTCGCAACATCGTCAAGATGCACGGCGAGTTCGCCGCGCTGAAGGGCGTCAATTTCGACATCAAGCCCGGCGAGTTCTTTGCCCTGCTCGGTCCGTCCGGCTCGGGCAAGAGCACGACGCTGCGCATCCTCGCCGGCCTCGACGCACCGACCGCCGGCCGCGTGCTGATCGACGACAAGGACGTCACCTCGACAAATGCGCGGGACCGCGACATCGCCATGGTATTCCAGAGCTACGCGCTTTACCCGCACATGACGGTGGCCGAGAACATCGCCTTCCCGCTGGAGATGGCCAAGCTGCCGAAGGCCGAGATCACGCCCGCCGTGAAGGACGCGGCGCGCAAGGTGAAGATCGACCATTTGCTCGACCGCAAGCCGGGCCAGCTCTCGGGCGGCCAGCAGCAGCGCTGTGCGCTGGCCCGCGCCATCGTGCGCAAAGCTCGCCTGTTTCTGCTCGACGAGCCGCTCTCGAACCTCGATGCAAAGCTGCGGCTGGAAACCCGCGCCGAGTTGAAGAAGCTGCAGCGCTCGCTCGGCGTCACCGCGGTCTACGTCACCCACGACCAGGAAGAGGCCATGACGCTTGCGGACCGCATGGCGGTGTTTATGTCAGGCGAGATCCAGCAGGTCGGTACGCCCGCAGAGGTGTTCGCCCGCCCGAACTCGATCGACATTGCCGGCTTCATCGGCAATCCCCCGATGAACCTCGTTCCCGCCCGCTACGTGGACGGCGACGTCATCATCGCCGGCCATCGCCTCAAGACGACGGCCACGACCCGAGGTGAGCGCGATGTGGTGGTTGGACTTCGGCCCGGCGCCCTGCGCATGGCGGTGGGTGGCCTCGGTGCCCGCGTCGATCTGATCGAGGATCTCGGCGATACCGCCGTGCTCGACCTCGACTGCGCCGGCACGATGATCCGCATGCGCGTCGCCGACGGCAACATTCCCGGCGAGGGCGACACGATCTCGATCACGGCCCGACCGCAAGACATTCATCTGTTCGATCCAGCAACACGCATGCGGCTCTGACACCATGGCTATTCAAACACGCAAGAAGAAGCCCGCGCCGCTCGGCAGCGATGTCGTTGCGGAAGGCTCGACGCCCCTGCATATCCAGATCCGTGAATCCATTCGCAGCCAGGTGCGCGACGGCAAGTTGATCGACGAGACCGGCCGCCTGATGACCGAGGCCGAACTCGGCCGCCATTTCGGCGTCAGCCGCATCACCATCCGCAACGCTATAGCCCCCCTCGTGAACGAAGGCATGTTCGACCGCTCGCGCGGCCGCGGCACCTTCCTGCGCTCGAACCAGCCCGAGAACTGGGTCGGCCACCTAATGGGCTTCTCGGAAACCATCCGCGACGCCGGCTACCAGGCCGGCGCCACGATCCTGCAGCAGGGCATGACCAACCGGCACGATGCCGCCGTTCGCGAGCAGCTGCGCGAGCGTGCCGTCTGGCAGCTCCGGCGCTTGCGGCTCGCGGACGACACGCCGATCGCCATCGAGCACGCCTTCTATCCCCCGGATATCGGTCTCGAGCTCGAGAAGCGCGATCTGGTCTCGATCATCATGTACCGCGTCTTCGAGGACGAGCTTGGTCTCGCCATCAAGGACGCCCAGCAGACCATCAGCGCCGACCTCGCCGACGCCGGCAGCGCCAAGCTGCTGGGGGTCAAGGTCGGCTCGCCCCTGCTCTCCATCGAGCGCGTCACTTTCGGCAAGGACGGACGGGCGCTCGAGCTGCTGCGCGCCGTGTACTTGCCGAAATATTTCCGCCTCAGCATCAGCCTGACGCGCCGCCACTAACCGCCACACGTCAATCACGAGGACAAGAACATGCCGAATGGCGCAAAGACCCCTGACACCCCCAACATCCTGCTCATCCTCAACGACGACATGGGCTTCTCCGACATCGGCTGTTACGGCGGCGAGATCCAGACGCCGAACCTCGATCACCTCGCGGCCAATGGCTTGCGCTATTCGCAGTTCTACAACACCGCCCGCTGCAGCCCTTCACGCGCCTCGCTTCTCACCGGCCTGCATCCGCACCAGACCGGCATCGGCATCCTCACCTACAGCAACGGCCCGGAAGGCTATTCCGGCAATCTCAACAAGAGCTGCGTGACAATCGCCGAAGCCCTGAAGAGCAAGAACTACACCTCCTACCTCAGCGGCAAATGGCACATCGCCAGCAGCCTGACGGAGCCGACCGACGCATGGCCGATGCAGCGCGGCTTCGACCACTTCTACGGCACCATCATCGGCGCCGGCTCCTTTTACCATCCCAACACGCTCACCCGCGGCAACGACAATATCGAGCACGAGGCGGTGAAGGATCCCTCGTTCTTCTACACCGATGCGATCAGCGATCAGGCTGCCGCCTTCATCCGCCAGCACAAGGCGCAGAAGCCCGACGCGCCATTCTTCCAGTACGTCGCCTATACGGCGCCGCATTGGCCGCTTCATGCCCATGACGAGGACATCGCCAAGTACAAGGGCCGCTTCGATGCGGGCTGGGACCGGCTGCGCGAGGAGCGCCTCAAGCGCCTCGTCGACGACGGCATCATCCATCCGAACTGGCGCCTGACCGATCGCGATCCGACCCAACCGCCGTGGACCGACGCGGAGCAGCGCGAATGGACGCTGCGCTGCATGGAGGTCTACGCGGCCCAGATCGACCGCATGGACCAGGGCATCGGCCGCATCCTGAAGGCGCTGGACGAGACCGGCCAGATGGACAACACGCTGATCATCTTCCTCTCCGACAACGGCGCCTGCGCCGAGGACATTCCGGAAGGTGTCACGGCAGAGGAGCTGGTTGACCAGCTCATGATCGCGCAGGCGAAGACGCGCGACGGCAGACCGGTGCGCTTCGGCAATGACCCGACCCTGCTGCCCGGCGACGAGGACACCTACCAGAGCTACGGCACCGCCTGGGCCAACCTCTCCAACACGCCGTTCCGTCTCTACAAGCACTGGATCCACGAAGGCGGCATCGCAACCCCGTTCATAGTGCACTGGCCGCGCGGCATTTCCGAGAGAGGCGGCCTGCGGCACAATCCGAGCCAGCTCACCGACGTGATGGCAACCATTCTCGACGTCACCGGCGCCACCTATCCCAAGGAGTATAACGGCAACGCCATCCTGCCCTGCGAAGGCGAGAGCCTAGTGCCGTCATTCGCCTCGGCCTATGGCAACCGTGGCCCGCTGTTCTGGGAGCACGAGGGCAACGCGGCCGTTCGCGTCGGCAAGTGGAAGCTGGTGCGGAAGTATCCCGGCCCCTGGGAGCTCTACGACATGGAGACGGACCGCACCGAGATGAACGATCTCGCCGCGCAGCATCCGGATCGCGTCCGCGAGATGACGGCGCAGTATCAGCAATGGGCCAATCGCTGCGGCGTGATCCCGCGCGAGAAGATTCTGGAGTTGATGAAGGCGGAAGGCGGCACAGCCTTCTGGGAGGAAGAGAAGCAGAAATAGGACATGACCGGGGATCGCTCACACTGTTGCACCCAGCGCGCCGCCGGCAGCGGGCCGGCGATGGGCGAGGATGCGCAAGCGGCGATCACTCCCAGTTCAACTCCGATCCTGCGCCGCTGGAGCTCGCTGATCGGCGGAACCTTCCACATGGGATCCGCCGGTATCGGCTTCGTCGAGGACGGCGAAGGCCCGGTACGGCTGGTGACGTTGTCGCTGTTTGCCATTGCCTGCCACACCGTGAGCAATCTGCAATTCGGCGACTTCGTCCGGGCCACGGGCTACACGACGGATGCCGAACGCTACGGCTGGAGCTTTGTCTTCGACGGGCTGTTGCCGGAAGAGACACGTGCGGCCCGCACGACGCGCGTTCAGGAAACGCCATGGTGGGTCCCGGTGACGCGCGCCTATTGGGCGCAGCCGGAAGGACCTGCGAGCAGCATCCTGGACAGGCTCGATCATCCCGTCGTCCACGTCTCCTGGAACGACGCACAGGCCTATTGCCGATGGTCCGGCACGCGCATGCCGACCGAGGCGGAATGGGAGATGGCTGCGCGCGGCGGGCTGGACCGGGCCACCTACCCCTGGGGCGACGAGCTGAAGCCCGGGGGCGAGCATCGCTGCAATATCTGGCAGGGCAACTTTCCCGACCGCAATACTGTCGATGATGGCTATTTCGGTACGGCGCCGGTTCACAGTTTCATGCCCAACGGACATGGCCTGCACAATGTCGCCGGAAACGTCTGGGAATGGTGCGAGGACTATTTTTCCCCGAGCTATCACCGCCTCACGCCATCGCGAGATCCCTTGAACCGCGAGCCTGCTCCCAACCGGTCGATGCGCGGCGGATCCTTCCTCTGCCACGAATCCTACTGCAATCGCTACCGCGTCGCGGCGCGAAGCTCCAACACGCCCGACTCCGCGTCCAGCAATATCGGCTTCCGCGTCGTGCGCGCCGAATCGCTGCGGGATCCGGCCTAGGATGGCGCCGGCATCACATCCTGCGAAGCCGGCCGCGGCTCCCGGCATCCGCCTGCTGCCGTTGTTCCTGCGCAACTTCGTGCGCAATCGCGAGACCGGCCTTGTGCTGGTCGCGATCGTCGTCGGACTGCTCAGTGGCGTGCTGGTGGCTGCGATCTCGAGCCTCAGCCAGGTTTCTCACGCCCTGCTGTTCGACATTCCTTTCGATGCACATCTCAGCGCCACCGGCGTGATCTCCTGGCAGCGCACGCTGCTCGTGCCGATGATCGGCGGCCTGGTGCTCGCGCTGATCGGACTGTATTTCGCCCGGCGCGTGAAGGGACAGCAGCTCGCCGACGCAATCGAGGCCAATGCGATCTATGGCGGCCGGGTGTCCTTTCGCGGCAGCCTGCTGATCTCGATCCAGACGCTGCTGTCCAACGGGTTCGGCGGATCGGTCGGTCTGGAGGCCGGCTATACCCAGATTTGCTCGATGTTCGGCTCCCATGTCGGCCAGCGCCTGGCTGCCCGTCGCAACGACATGCGGCTGCTGGTGGCCTGCGGCGCCGCGGGGGCGATCAGCGCCGCGTTTTCCGCACCGCTCGCGGGTGCCTTCTACGCCTTCGAGGTCGTGCTCGGCGCCTATACGTCCGCCGGTCTCGTGCCGGTCATCGCCAGCGCCGTCACCGCATGGCTCGTCGCGCGGCAATTGACGCACCAGTCCTTCCTGATGGTGCCCGGCTTCCCCTCGCCGGTCTCCGTCGAGATGATCGGGCAAACCGTGCTGATCGGCATCATCTGCGCTTTCGTCAGCATCCTCGTGATGCTCGCCGTCGCATTCTCCGAGCGCTGCTTTCAGCGCATCACGGTGTTCAAGGGCTTCCTGCGCCCAATTCTCGGCGGCCTCCTCCTCGGCGGCCTCGCCTTGCTGACGCCCACTGTGCTCGGCGCCGGTCACGGCGCGATGCAGATCCTCCTGGTCAGCAATCCGACCTGGCTTCTGCTCACGACCACGATCGTGTTCAAGATCCTGGCCTCCGCTATCTCGCTCGGCTCCGGCTTCCGCGGCGGCCTGTTCTTCGCCTCGCTGTTGCTGGGCGCGCTGATCGGGCAGCTCTACAGCATCGTGCTGACGGGCCCTCTTCCCACGCTGGCGCTTCAACCCGGCACGGCCGCCATCGCGGCGCTCGCTGCACTCGGGACGGGCGTCCTTGGCGCGCCGTTCAGCATGGTGTGTCTTGCGCTCGAGATCACCGGCGATTTCTCCGTCACCGTTGGGGCGGTGGTCGCGTCGTCGGTCTGCGCGCTGATCGTGCGCGAGCTGTTCGGCTACAGCTTCGCCACATGGCGCTTCCATCTGCGCGGCGAGGTGATCCGCGGCCCGCAAGACATCGGCTGGGTCCGGCAGATGAGCGCGGCTTCGCTGATGCGCACCGACTTCGAGAACGCGCTGACGACGATGCCGATCGGCGAGGCGCAAAAGCTGTTCTCGCCGGCACAAGTTCGCCAGATCGTGCTCCGCGATCCCAGCGGCATCTATGCGGGCATCGTGCCCGCCGCGACGCTGCATTCCGTCGCCAACCAGGACGACGAGCAGCTGGGGTCACTGGCCCAGCAACAGGATGAGTGCCTGCTCCCGACCACGCCGGTGCGCGAGATCCTGAAGGCCTTTGAACGCAGCGAGGCCGATGTGCTCGCGGTCGTCGATCGCACCGATCATCGCGCGACGATCGGCACCTTAAGCGAAGCCCACGTCCTGCGCACCTACGGGGAGGAGCTCGAGCGCCGGAACCAGGAACTGTTCTCGCGTTGAGAGGGCTAGGGCCGCAGATCCATGTCGATCCGCACGAAGTCGCCGCGATAGGTGACTTCGCCGAGATAGATCACGGTGCAGTCCGCGGTCGTGAAGATGCGGCGGACTTCTGCTACCGGCGAATTCAGCGGCACGCGCAGCAGCCGCGCGGCTTCGATGTCCGCGGCACCTATCGTCAGGGTCTGGCGCGCGCTGGCGATGGCGGGATCCCTGAGATCGTTCAGGATCGGAATCACGGTCTCGTTGCGAAAACGCTTCGGTGACCTGCGGAAGATCTTCTCGTCGAGATAGATGGAAATGACGCAATACGGCTGCTTCTCCCGCGAATGCAGCCGACGCATGAAGACATATTTTTCGGCCGGCTTGCCGTCGCCGGGAAGCAGCGGCGCATTGGTGCGGCTTTCCGAGATATTGATGATCTCGGGCGAAGTGTCGCGGTACATGTCGGCGAGATCGGATAGCGTCGTCTCGACCTTGAGCCAGCGATCCTGCCGCACGGTCCCTGTGACGAAGGTGCCGCGGCCCTGCTGTGCCTCGATCACGCCGTCGCGGGCGAGCAGCTCCACTGCCTGCCTGATCGTGACGCGCGACACGCCAAACTCGGCGGCCAGTTCCTCGTTGGCCGGCAGGCGAAACCCCTGGGTCCAGACGCCGCGTGCGATCCGCTGCCTGAAGATGTCGGCAATCTGCGCGTATTTGGGGACGTGACTATCGGAACTCAATTCCATCTCGCCCTCCGGAATTCAGGCCGCGCGATCAAGCCATGACCAGTGCGGCACCGCGTTCGCCAATCATCAGGCTGGTCGCATTCGTGTTCGCCGAGGTGATCTGCGGCATCACCGACGCGTCGATCACACGCAGCCGTTCGACGCCGCGCACGCGCAGCTGCGGATCGAGCACGGCCTGCGCATCCCGCCCCATGCGACAGGTCCCGACACAGTGAAACACCGTGCCACCAGTGTTGCGCGCAAAATTCCACAGTCCGGCATCATCCCTTGCTGCCTCACCCGGCACCATCTCGATATCCCAGAGCGGGCGAAAGGCCTTCTGCTGATAGATCTCGCGCAGAATCTTCAGACCTGCAACAATGGTCTTGCGGTCGATCTCCTCGGCAAAATAGTTTGGTACGATACGCGCCTGCTCGAACGGATCGGTCGAGCGGATCGCAAGCCGTCCGCGCGACTTTCCGTGGCATTGCCAGACCGAGGCGGTGAAGCCGGAATAGCTGTGCAACGGCTCGCCGGGCTTGTCGACCGAGAGCGGCATCACGTTGAACTGCACGTCCGGCCTTCCGCCGACTGCGTATTCCGTGCAGGCTGCGCCGCCCACCTGCCCCGCGCCGACCGTCAACGGACCGCTGCCCGCCAGCATCCACTGCAAGCCCATCCTGGCAAGCTCGATGGGATTGCGGACCTGATCGTTGAGCGAGATTCGCTCCTTGAGGCGGACGATCAGCCGGGCCTGATAGTGGTCCTGGAGATTGGCGCCGACGTCCGGAGAATCGGCAACGACGGGAACGCCGAGCTCGCGCAGCAAATCGGCCGGACCGACGCCGGAGAGCTGGAGGATCTGCGGCGACTGCAGCGCGCCGCCGGACAGGATGATCTCACGATCAACCGTCGCGCTGTGAACCTGCCCCTTGCTGATCCACTCGACGCCGGTGGCGACGCGACCGTTGAAAACGACCCTGCTGACCTGCGCATGGGTGATGATGGTGAGATTGGGACGGCCGGCGACGGGACGCAGAAACGCAGAGGCCGAACTGGTCCGCCAGTGCCGCCCGATGCCGAGCTGGTAGGTGCCGACGCCCAGCGTCGTGGCGCCGTTGAAGTCGGGATTGCGCGGTAGGCCGAACTCTACACCCGCCTCGACCCAGGCCTTCGATGCCGGATTGTCGTTGCGAAGGTCCGAGACTTCGAACTCCCCGAGCCCGCCATGAAACTGGCTCTCGCCGCCGCGATAGCGCTCGTAGCGGCGGAAGTACGGCAGGAGTTCGCGATAGCTCCAGCCATCGGCGCCGAGGCGTTGCCAATCGTCAAAATCCTCGTGCTGGCCCCGGATGAAGATCAGACCGTTGATCGAGGACGAGCCGCCGAGCACGCGGCCCCGCGGCCAACCGATGGCACGACCGCCGCTTCCCTCCGAGGGCTCGGTCCTGAACAGGCGCGAGAATCGCTCGTTGTAGATGGTCCGGTAGTAGCCGACCGGAAGCTTCAGCCAGAAATTCCGATCCGATCCGCCGGCCTCCAGCAACAGCACGCGGCACGACGGATCGGCCGACAGCCGGTTGGCAACGACGCAGCCGGCCGAGCCCGCGCCGACGATGATGTAGTCGTAGCCGCGTGCTGGCATCAGATCGTCCGGTATTGTTCGATGGCGGCAAGATCGGGCGTGATGCCGAGACCTGCCTCGTCGCCGAGCGTGATCATGCCGTCGTGGACGTCGAGCACCGGACCGCAGAAGCGGTCGCGCAGCGGGTTTTCATTGCAGTCGACTTCGAGCAACCCGTCGCCGCCGACGCCGGCGAGAAGATGCGCTGATGCCAGAAGGCCGATGCCGGCGCCGAGATAGTGCGGGCAGAACATCTTTCCCGACGCAAGGATTTCGCGCGCGATGCTAGCGCAAGCCGACAGCCCGCCCCATTTGGCGATGTCCGGCTGGACGACACCGAGCACCGGCTCACGCAGCAGCTCGGCAAAGCCGGCATGGCTCGCGATGTTCTCGCCGGCCGCGAGCGGAAAGCGGATGGCCTCGCGCAATTGCGCCCATTCCCGCCGGGGACGATCGGCGCGGATCGGCTCCTCGAGCCAGGCGAGACCGACGTGCTCCAGTTGCGGCGCGAGCTCCAATGCCTGCGCAATGGTCCAGCCCTGATTGACGTCGGCGGCCAGCAGACCTTCGCCCACAAGACGGCGCAGCGCGGCGAGATTGGCGCGGTCGGTTACCGGATCGAAGCCGATCTTCAGCTTCAACGCGCGGTAACCGCGGCCGAGCGCAGCTTCCGCCGTCCGCTCGGAGCCGACCGGGTTGATGCCGCTGGCGTAGACCTTGATCGTGCGCTCCGCCCCGCCGAGCAGCTTCCACAGCGCAACCCTCTGACGGCGCGCGTGGAGATCCCAGACGGCGAGATCGATGCCGGCGATCGCCTGCGCAAACGGGCCGGTCTCGCCGGATTGCAGCGCAAGCACCCAGGTTCCCTTCGTCAGATGCTCGAACGCGGCGGACGGCTCGGAGGCGGTGAATCCGACCAGAGCTGGCGCAAGCACCTCGTTGACGAGCCGAACACGATGTTCGGCTCCCGGTGCTGGAAAATTGCACCACACTTCACCCCAGCCGATATTGCCATCGCCGTCCTCGACGCGGACGAAGACGGCCGGCCGATCCTTCATCCGCCCAAAGGATGTGATGACGAGCGCGGTCAGCGGGTAGCGATAGCCAAAGGCCTGAACGCTTCGGATGGTGAAAGACTGCGGTGTCATGCGGGAAAGCCTGCGACGCCTACCAAAGGCGCCACTTGTATGGTCATCCTATTTATAATATGACCTTTGAAAACATCAACCGCAATCTGGGTGGACGCGTCGAATGAACGGAGCTGGCCTGAGACGCTTCGGTCTCGGATTGATACCGTGGATCGGTGCAATCCTGCTCTGGTACGCCGTGCGCTGGAGCGGCTTCGTCAACGTCTCTCTGATCCCCGCGCCGCACCAGGTCGCCGCCAAATTCTTCGAGCTTCTCACCAAGGAAGGCCTGCTGATCGACATCTTCGCCTCGACCCGGCGCGTCTTTCTCGGCGTCGCGCTCGGCATCCTGGTGGCCGTGCCGGTTGGATTTCTGCTCGGGTGGTATCGCCCCGCCCGCACCTTCGCCGACCCCATGATCAACTTCTTTCGCGCGCTGCCGCCGATCGCACTGATCCCGCTGGTGATCGTCTATTTCGGCGTCGATGAGCTCGCAAAGCTCGTCATCCTGTTCTACGCATCGTTCTTCTCCGGCGTGATCGTGATGTATGAGGGCGTCTCCCAGATCACGCCGCTCTACATCCGCGTGGCGCAGACGCTCGGCGCCAACCAGGCCGAGATCTTTCGCAAGGTCATCATTCCCCTCACCGTCCCGCACATTCTCACGGCGCTGCGCGTGGCGCTGGGCGTCGCTTGGGCGACGCTGGTCGCATCCGAGCTGATCGCGGCGCAGCGCGGGCTCGGCGCCATGATCCAGAATGCCTCGACCTACTTCCTGCTCGACGTCATCTATGTCGGCATCATCTGCATCGGCCTGATCGCGCTGATCATGGATTTGATCCTGCGCAAGATCACCGCGCGGCTGCTGGTCTGGCAGGATCGGGCCATCGCATGAAAAAGCGCGCGCAGTTCGACAAGGTGTCGCTGTCCTTCGAGACGCCGAAGGGTCGTCTCAACGTCGTCGAGGACGTCAGCTACGACATCAACGACGGCGACTTCATCGCGGTGATCGGGCCGTCCGGCTGCGGCAAGACCACGATGATGAGCATGCTCGCCGGCTTCCAGAAGCCGACGACCGGCAAGGTCCTGTTCGACGGCCGTCCCGTCGCCGGCCCCGGCCCCGAGCGCGGCGTCATCTTCCAGGAGTATGGCGTCTTCCCCTGGCTGACGGTGAAGCAGAACATCGCCTTCGGCCTGACGCTCAACGCCAATCACGTCCCGACCGCCGAGCGCGACGCGATCTGCGATCACTATCTCGGCCTGATGGGCCTGTCCGACTTCGCCAATTCCTATCCGAAGCATCTGTCCGGCGGCATGCGACAACGCCTCGCGATCGCGCGTGCCTATGCGGTGAAGCCCCAGTTTCTCCTGATGGACGAGCCGTTCGGGGCGCTCGACGCCCAGAGCCGCTCCAACATGCAGAACCTTCTGCTCAAGGTGCTGGAGACCGAAGGCAAGACCGTCATGCTCATCACCCATTCTGTCGAGGAGGCGATCTACCTCGCATCCCGCATCGTGGTGGTGACGGCGCGGCCGGCGCGGATCAAGGAGATCATCGACGTTCCCTTCGCTTACCCGCGCGACGAGTCGATCCAGGAGCGGCCAGAATTCGCGGAACTGCGAAGCCATATCAGGCAACTGGTGATGGACGAATATCGCGCCCAGCAAGCGCAGATGCGTCCGGTCTCATTCTCGGAATAACAAGCAAAACGGAGGACACATCATGGATCGGCGGCAATTTCTGACCACGACGGCGGGCCTTGCGCTCGGCACCTTCACGGCCTCGGCACCGGCGATCGCGCAAGCGAAGACGAAGGTCCGGGTCGGCTATCTCCACACCGTCGCCGTCGACGGCCAGATCTGGACCGGTATGGACCGTGGGTCCTTCGAGAAGCAAGGCCTCGATCTGGAACTGCGGCAGTTCAACACCGGCCTCGAAATCTTCCAGGCTTTGATCGGCGGCAGCCTCGACGTGCTGGCGACCGGCGCCGTCCTCTCGAACTTCCCGGCCCGCGGCCAAGGCAAGGTGTTTCTGATCAACGACATCGAGGTCGCAACCGCGCAGCTGTGGGTCCGCGGCGATCAGGGCATCAAGTCGTTCGCGGAACTGAAGGGCAAGCGCATCGCGACCGCGACCGGCACGACGGCGCACGTGTTCCTCGACACCGCGCTGCGGGCCAACAAGGTCGATCCCAAGGAGGTCGAGCTCGTCAACCAGACCATGCCAGCGGCTGTGACCGCCTTCATCTCCGGCGCCGTGCCGGCCGTGGCGCTCTGGGTGCCGTTCAACGTCACCGTCCGCGACAAGGTGCCGGGCGCGACCATGCTGGCCGATGCGTCAGCCTATTATCCAAAGGCGGCCATAATTGGCGGCTGGGCTGCGGCGAACGACTATTATGAACCCAACCAGGAAACCCTGGCCAAGCTGATTCGCGGCTGGGCTGATGCCAACGACTATATCGTCGCGAACAGCAACGAGGCGATGGAGAAGCTGCAAAAGGGGCATTACAGCCAGACGCCACTGTCCGACATCAACGAGTCCTTCAAAGCTCAGAAAATGTTCACATCCAAGGATTGGAAGCGGATGTACTCGGACGGGACCGTCACCAACTGGCTGCAGCAGTCGACAGACTTTTTCATGGCTAATGCGGGCATCAAGGACTTCACGCCGGCGAGCAAATACTTCGATCCGAGCCTGTATTTGAAAACGATTGCCTAGATACCAAAAGTACCGAGGGATCCGTGGTGGCGCCGGACATATGCGGCGCGCTCCACTTTCTCGATCTCGGCTCCATATGTTGCTGCCGTACCAAGCAAATGTTGAGCACCGCAGTGAACACCCGTCCCTTCGGCGCGCTCACCGCTGGAAAAGAATCAACTATATCCGGGCGACGTCAGCCGCCAAACCGCTTGACGAGCTTAGAGCCCCTGGCTGTTTCAATTTGCTGCTTGGTCAACTCGCTGCCCACGTTCAGGCCCTTCGTCATGAGGTTGCTGCTCAGCGCCGCCGCCTGTCTCTCGTTGGTATAGTCTATCTCGACGTGGTCGACACTCATCAGATGGCCAAGTTCATGGGCCCAGGCGCGTCCACTGGCAAAGTCGTTGCCATACCACTGCACGAAGCTGGCCGGCTCCGGATCGCCATGAAGGTATGAGCCGCCGCCTGCTGAAAGGTTTGGAATCGGATTGACCAGATAAACGTGGATCGCATTATCGGCCGCATGGCGGAGGCTGAGAACATCAAGCACCTGCTTGTCGTTGCCGCGGGCGTTCTTTGCCATGTCAAGCGGCCTGTCTGTCAGGCAATCATTGATCACGAAAGTGATCTTGGCCTTCGACCAGATCTTGTTCACCACATCCAGAGCCTTTTTGGCGGCATCACAATCCCATTTCACGGGCTCCAGAACACCCTTTTCGGCAAATGGCGTGATGTAAATTTTCACTGGAATGGGCATGAGGGTCTCCAAGTCGATTTTCGAATTCATTCCGCCAAACGCGGCAATTTGCACTGCGCCTTCCGAACCGGGCAAGGCGTCCAGATATCATTCGATCGAATGACGACCTCCGTATCAACAGACGGCTATTGAACGTCGTCCAAGTAGAACCGCACCAAGAGCAAGGCTGCAAGCCCCTGCTTGAAGTTGGTTGGCGACCGGACGTCTCGATGGGTTCAAATCTGGAGATATAGGATGGCCGTGCAGCCGTTGCGCAACGAAAGGCGCCCCCTGAAGCCGCTGCAGCCCTGGACTCAGCCTGCCAACACCACCAAGTACAAAGTCAGGACTGGAGAGACCTGGTTCACCCTGGCGGCCCGAAACCATCATCAGTACTCCGAGCACGACATCATCTGGATCAATTTTCGCCTCAGCCCGCTCGACCGCTTCTACACCGACCAGGTCAATTGGTACCTGCGCGAATATGTCGGTTGCCGCCATAGTCTCGACGGAGGTCGGAACTGGGCTTTTACGGACGACGCCGACCCGGGATACATCTTTCTTCCGGACCCGATGTACTATCAAGACGCGATCGCCATCACCGGCACAAAGGGCGTGGGTGTAGTTAGCGCTCCCGGATACAGCGATCAGAACGCATACGATGTGATATCCAAGGCGCTGGATGTCTATGGCATTGCAGACATGGGCATCAGCATGTCGGAAATTCCACTTGGTGCGCTTGCCGAAGGTGGAATGATCGCGGTCGGTACGCTCGCCACTCTCGTCGGTCCATTCGTTGCGCTGGGTGCACCTTACAACGATGCCTTGCAATACAAATCGAGGCGACACTTCTTCGGTGCATTTTGCTCATCCTTTGTCATGCAAGCCGACGGTTGGTCGTCCGCGACGGTCAGCGACTTCTATCCCCCGCTCGCCTACCCTCCGCTCGACAACGTCTTTCCCGAAAAGCGCGAAACATTCCGCAAGCTCCATAATTTCGGACTTCGACTGGGCCGCCTGCAGGGCTCTCGGCTGAATACTGTCGACAAGAAAAGCCTCTTCCTTCTGCTACGCGGTCGCCTCTCCGACGCGGATTCGCGCTATTGGAACGGTGACGCCAAAGAATGGTCGGTTCGAAAGAAGAAGGATTACTACGATCTCCTTGGTGCTATTCTCCTGAAACTGATGCTGGAGAACGACCTCAAGATCAAGCTGCGGTGATTCCTCTGTCTGAGGTCCTTGATCTTCTGGACACATTGGCTTAATCGCTCCGATCGTCCGAAAGCCCTATTCGGTTGCTCCATTCCGGGCCGGAGGTCGGTTCCCGCCCTTCACGCCGCGCTCCCGAAATGTTGCTTCAAACGGTCCCACCCCCTCCGTTTCGACGGGACGATCGTGAGGCGAAAAAATAGATAATTAAATCAGTAGCTTGAAACTCACGCGGCCGCGGATTGCCCTATTGGCTGGGCCCGTGGTCGTCCGAAACTTTGGGTGCGAACTTGAACGCGTTCGCTTTGGGCAACGACAATATAAGGAATGGATCAGCCTCCGAACTGTTAGTGTACGCAGATGGGTGGCCGCCAATAACGTAAGAATTGCTTGATGAGCAATATCGCGTTCTATGCGGCCGTTTTAGCGACGTGACTACTATCCTTCGGGCAGATGCGGGTGTTTCGCCATGAGAACGTACAGGCACCTCCAAGTTTGTCTTCTCCTTGCTGCTGCGCTGTTCCTGACCTGTCAGCCGGCTTGGGCCATCAAGCGGGTCGCCCTGGTGGTCGGCAATTCCAGCTATCAGAATGCTCCCCTGCTCCCGAACCCGGCCAACGACGCCGCGTCCATCACCGCGACCTTGAAGAGCGCAGGTTTCGACGTGGTCGACTCCCGGCTCAACCTCGCCGCGGCAGATATGCGGCGGGCTCTGAGAGAGTTCGCCGATCAGACCCGCGACGCCGACATTGCCGTCGTATACTATGCGGGCCACGGGATCGAGATTGACGGAACGAACTATCTGATCCCGACAGACGCCAGGCTCGAGCGGGACACCGACATTTACGACGAGGCATTTTCGCTCGACCGCGTCTTGCTGGCGATCGAGCCCGCAAAGCAGCTGCGCGTCGTGATCGTCGATGCGTGCCGGAACAATCCGTTCGCGGATTCGATGAAACGGACCGTTGCCTCGCGATCCATCAGCCGCGGGCTCGCCAGGGTCGAGCCCACCGTCTCAAACACGCTGATCGCGTTTGCCGCGAAAGCCGGACTGACTGCATTGGACGGCAACAGCAAGAACAGTCCGTACGCGACAGCTCTCGTGAAATACATCGCAAAGCCTGGGCTCGACTTGCGCCGGGCCTTCGGATTCGTGCGCGATGACGTCTTGCAAGCCACGGGCAACCGGCAGGAGCCCTACGTTTACGGCTCGCTGGGCGGCGAAGACGTTGCGCTTGTTCCGGTCGCCAAGGCAGAAGAGCCGGCACAAGCTGCCAATCCCCAGTCCGAAATCCGCCGTGACTACGAATTGGCGTTGCAGCTGCGCAACAAGCCTGCTCTCAACGCATTCCTGAGCCAGCATCCGGACGGATATTATGCAAACCTCGCCAAGCTGCAGCTGAATCAATTCGAGGCCGAAGAGGCGCGCGTCGCGGCAACAGCGAAGGCGCAGCAGGCCGAGCAGGAACAGGCTCGCCTGATGTCCCAGGGGGCTCAGCGTGTCGAGCGGGAGAAAGCCGCTGCCGATCTGAAGGCTGCCGAAGAGGCCCGTGTAGCCGCCGAGAAAGCGAAGCAAACTGCGCTTGAGCAAGCTACTGAAGCGGAACGGAAACGAACTGCATCAGAATCCACAATCGTTGCTGCGCTTTCCGAGAATAAGCCGGCAGTTGGGAGCACGGCTGCGGATGGTTCCACAGCAGCGATGTCCGCCGACGCCAACAGCCCGCCCAGGCTCGCGGCGTTGACCGCCGAGCCGCGCCAGACCGATATCGCAAAAGCCGATATCGCCAAGTCGGTCCAAGGCGAATTAAACCGCGTCGGCTGCTTCACCGGTGCCGTCGATGGCCGCTGGAATACGGCGTCACAGCGTTCGCTGAGTCTGTTCAACCGGTACGCGGGAACAAAACTCGATACCAAGCTCGCAAGTCTCGATGCGCTTGACGCGATCAAGCTCAAGCCGGCCCGGGTCTGTCCCGTGATCTGTGATCATGGCTACAAGGCTAGTGGCGACCAGTGCGTCAGGATCACTTGCGCCGAGGGCTCGTTCCTCAACGATGACAACGAATGCGAGAAGCGGCGCGGGAAGAAGCCCGTTGCCAAGCGCAACGCGAACGAAGGTGCGTCACGTGCGGACCGTTCGCGTCGCGAAATATCCGAGCCCGTGGCGGACGTTCCGCGGCGACAGGCAACCGCGAAGTCCAGCGGCGGCAGCGGCCAGGTCGTTTGCGACGCATATTTGTGCCGCCAGGTCCGTCGCGGCTGCCACCTCGACTACCGGGGCGGGGGAGGTCCCGGCGGCAACACCGGGAATGTCGAAGTCTGCAATTAGCAAGGTGCGAATTCGCCAGCCGTCATAGGAAGCCTATCGAGGATCTGGCGGACAATCACATGTAACATCGGGTCGGCCCAAGTCCACGCCCGACCCGGTCGATGCGGAGCGACCTTCGTGGTGGCGTGCGAGTTCGAACAGAAAGACGCCAAGTCCTTTCCAGGAGTGACTCTCTTTACGAAGCGGCTGGCGCCCGGCATGAAGCCGACGGCGGTATATCTTCCGCCAAAGCACTTAACGACTACCACCAAACTGGATATCGTGATCTGGCTGCATGGCTTCTACGTCAAAGATCATGAATTCCTGTTTCACAACGATCCAGCGCGCCTTCGTGAACAGGTTCGGGATTCCGGCAAGGACGTCGTGCTCATCGCGCCGTTCCTGGGATATGAATATGCCGTTGGCGACGCCTTTGCTGGAAATTACAGCGTCAAGGATCTGGCCACGTCGAACTGGGGGGAACGGTACCTCGAGGAAATCCTCGGAGCTCTGGCCAAGTTCCTGGGAGGCTCTTCGACGTCCATTCCTCAACTTCAGATTGGCAAAATCATCATCGCCTGCCACTCCGGCGGCGGCAACGGCATGCGCAATCTGGTCGGAACTCTCGGAAAGTATCAGGCCAAGCTGAGTGCTTGTTGGGGATTTGACTGCCTTTACGGGGCCAAGGCGCGACCCGACGATGCGACCTTCTGGTACCAGTGGCTGTCTGGGCAGAGCGGCACTGCGCTAGAGATCGTTTATGGTCCCTCAACGCTGCCGCAGTCCGTGAAGTTGGATCTGATAGGCCGCGGGCTGGCGACCTCCGACGGCAATCGAGCGCAGCCTCAGCGCCCTGCCCTCAAGAACCTCCGCGTGACCGTAGGTCACTACGATCTGTTCCCGGCATTCGGTCAGATGGTCAGAGTCAACGATCTGGACGAAGCTTTTGTTGATCGGTTCATGATACCTCAGGTCGCTGACCAACCACGGTCGCAGCAGAAGTCCGCATCATCGACTGGTGAGTTTCTCCAACGCGCGATTTCCAATGTTCGCAGCGCATTTCCCTTCCCCAACGACATTCATTACATGATCGCCCGTGGCGGCTTCTTCAGCCGCCTCAGCAAGCTTTGACCTCGCGGCGTATCCGCGCGAGCTCACTTGATGGAATAGGGTCTGACGTCGAACGACCAATTGTTCGGCAACAGCCTTCCGCTGGCGTTGTCCGGCACGCGCAACTCACTGGTCCAGGCCGATAGATAGCTCAACGCTGCGGCTTGATCTTGTAGCTTGCGCGGCAAGTCCGGCAAATCAAGCAAATGGACGCGTCGCTCGCTCAAGATGGCGATCATCACTGCAGATCCAGCCGGCGGTGCGACGACAAACTCAAAACCTCTCTGCCGTGCGGCCGGGCTCGGAACGACAAATTCGACGCCAGGCTTGACGAGATTGATTTCGCGGCCGTCCGACTGCGCCAACAGTTCGGGTGTCGGAAAGATCTGGGACATCCGTCCTTCCGCATCGATGTCGACTAGAATGAGATATCCAGCCTTCCTGGCGGTGACGCCGAACGACACCTTGCTGCCGAGAGTGACGGTCTGGCCCGGCAGGATCTGGAGCGACACCCCTGCACTGTTGGATTGGCCACGCGCCGCCTGAACCGACCAAAGCCGTGCGTGCATGCCAGTAGGCAGCGACGCCCAAGGCAGCGGTGCCGCGCAGACAGGTCCGCCACCAACCAGTAGCGGGAGCAGAAGTACCGGGAGCCGCGGTCCCTGCCGGCGGATCGCTCGCAAACTGGGCAGCTTCTGCTCTCCCCTAGGGAGCACTGAAGAAGCCGATCGAGGCGATCCGGGCGTCCACGGGCAAGTAGCGTTCGAGGCTCTTGATCATCTGCCCCGAGGCGCGACGCCGGTTGAGCTGTATCAAGGCTGTCTCCAGTTCGCCCATGCGTTGCTGCGAGGTCACTGCAATAATCTGTTCCGCACCGAAGGGTTCACCGACCTTCAGCGGCAGCCGCAAGTTCGCCGATCGGACCAATGCAGGATCGGAGCCCACCGGATACAACATCTGGATGGTGCCATCACCGGACACATTGAACAACAACACGGCCCGCGATGCCACATCAGACAGGTCAACCTGGACGGTCTGGCCGGCACGCTGCTGGCGGTCGTCCGGCCATATGCGCATCATCTGAGGCGACCGAACCGCGATGCGCTTGAGTTCACGTATCGCCGCCGTCCGGTCAACGACCGTTGATAGGCTGGCAATGTCCATCCCGTACGCAACCACGTCGCCCCATGCGATCACATCGTGCGACATGGGATCCCAGATGAGATCCGGGTTGTCCGTCGGCTGGACGGCCTGCACGGGAATATCCTTGGTCGTCACGCTCGCAAAGTAGCTCGTCTTGCCGTCGAGCGCCGCGAGCCGGATGGGCGAAGCGAGGCGAAGCGGCGGCGTTTGACCGATCGGAAGGTCCTTGGTCGGGGCCGCGGCGAGGCTCGGAGCAGTGGATGCCTTGGCCGTGATAGCCGGCGGCGGCGGCGCCTGTGCCTCGGCTGGCGCGCCGGTCCCGGCAGAGCCAGAGGCTGCTCTTGCGGCCGGCCCCTGAATCAAGACGACGCCGCGCGTCAAGCCGAAGGCAACCTCGGTGTCCGGTGCCTGGGCCGGCGATGATATCGTCACGATGTTCTGACGCTGGTCCGATAGCTGGTAGACCACCTGCCGAACATTGCTGAAGAGCTCCTTCAGCGTCACCTTCCCATCGTGATTGATGTCCGCACTCCCTTCCACGGCACGCGCGACTGCATAGCTGAGAGCCCCGCGGAGGCCATCGACCCCGGGAATGCGGACTTCCGGCGCCTTCGTGTAACGGTCCACCGCGGCAAGGAATGCCGTGCGGTCGAGGTCGAGTTCGGACTTCGGATCGTTGCTGTCAGAGACCGGTTTCAGTTCGTCGACCAGCAATGTATAGCGCGGCACTTGCCTGAAGCTCATTTCCGCGGCACGCGGATCGATATCGCGCACCATGCCGCCGCCATGGCAGGTGTCAGCCACGAAGATCACCTTCGCTCCGCGCAGCTCGAACTGCCGGATGAAGTGGTTGAACTCGCTCCCCAGAATGCGCTCGACTGAGCCGGTCGGCGTGGTTGCGAAACCTGGCAGCAGGAACACGTTTTCCATCCCGTCCGGCTCCGAGCCTTTGACGCGCTCCGGCTCTTGGGTGCCGTGACCGGCGATCGACAGAAAGATGAGGTCGTTGTTTCCGGTCCGCTCCACCAGCGCGCTGATTTCGCGCAAAACGCTCGCCCTGTCGGCCTGCGCGTTCGCAAGTTCGACGATGTCTCCGACCCCCATCGACTTCAAGCTGCCGACAATGTCGGTGGCGTCGGCGACCGCGCCCTTCAGCTTGCGTACGTGCTGATAGTCATCAATCCCGATGACGAGCGCGCGTACCGCAGCTCCCTCCGGGTTGCTGATCGCCAAGCCGCCGGCAGCATGCACCTGCGGGGCCGTCAGTCCGATCGACCCGGCCAGACCGATCGTTGCGCATAGCCGCCTGATCTTCCAACCAAGTCGCTTGGGCATTCGCATCGTAATCCACCTCGACATCCCGCTTAATCATTTTGTAGCGCGAACGACACGGCCGGTTCAGCGCCTTTTGCTTGCCGTCTTGCGCCCCGCCGGTGGTTCGGTTTCGTGGTAGGCGTTTGCAGAAACCGTTGCCTGGTCATCCGCGAAGGCCTTGAAGCGGACCGGAACGTAGCCGCGCGAGAGCAGGCTCGCCAGCGGATAGACGTTACGGCAGACGCGGCCGTTGCAGCCGCCAGTCGAGGATTCCATCACCTCGGCCTTGCGATCGGGCGTGAATCGCAGGAACAACATCACGTGCGAGCCCGGCTTGTTCAGCGCATCGCCAGGCTTCAGGTCCCACGGATTTGCCACCGGGGCTGCAATCGCGGGAATTGCGGCAGTTGTGTAGTGGACGGAGAGCCCCCACGTGGCGCTGACGAATGCCGAACAGTCGACGCCAGCCACATCCGGTCGCGGCGCGTTGCGAGTGCACACATTGCCAGCCAGCATTCCGCTCTCGATCCGCTGCCGGAAGTTCGCGAGCGAACCGTGGCAGCCCCAGCAATAGGGTACGCCGCGCACCTCTTGGTTCACCTTGCCCTGCAAATACCAGGGTCGCCGGATACGGCTGAAGCCGCTGCACTGGCTGTCGGGATCGCTGCCGTAGTTCGCCTGCGTCAGCTTCCACTGGATGCCCTCGAACGCAAACGCGGTCTCGATCGCCTGTTGTCGGTTGGACGGCCTCACCGCGGCCGAGGCGTCGAATTTGAAACTGGGTTGCGATGCAGGCGCATTTGCCGTTCGCGACGGCCGCACGTCGATGATCGACACGTTATTGAGAGGCCTGAAACCGACGCCGACCACGTCGATGCCATCGGGCTTGGTCCGTAGAAAATAGACGTCGCCGTCCCCCGAGACCGTCACGAACCGTCTGGTCAACGGCGCATTTTCGAGGGGAAGCTCATAAATTCCCTCCAGACGGCCGTTCGCGGCGTAGCGCGCCACGAACGTGGAGGGGTTCTTGCCCGACGGCGGAACGTCTTCAGCCAGCACATAAAAGCGGTCGCTGTTGTCGATCTCGAGAAATTCCACCGCGCCAAGTTGGTTGCGAACCCGGAGGGCGAGCTGACCGATCGTCTCGTTGGAAACCATAGTCTGGATCTCGACCCGCACGCTCGCATTGCCCTTGTCCGGAATGAGATCCGCGATCACGGAGCCCTTGCCTCGTGAAGCCACGTATTGCCGGTCGGGCTGCCGCGTCGTCTTGATGATGGCTGCGCGGGTATTCTGGTCGAGCAAGTCGGCTGCGCTGCCGGGCGCCTGCGACCCCATCTGGGAGAAAGCGGAGACGGCAAGCCGATCGTCCACACCACGAGTCGAGACTTCCTCGAGCTGGATCACGTCGCCGAGTCCGCGCGTGGATTGTCCCGCCGCCGCCTTCAGCGTCCGCACGCCGCCGTCCCAAACCATAATGTCATCGTTGCGGACGACAAGATCTGTCGGCTGGACGTCCTTGGGCATCTTGAGGATGTCTGGATCAGAATTCGGCTGCTTGGGATCGAACTGAAGAATGCGGCCGTTAACCTGATCAAGCACAAACAGATTTCCCTGCCCGTCGGCGCTGATCGCTTGCGGACCCGCGAGTTCTACGTCCTCGCTGGCCGGGACAATGCCAACCATAGAAGCAGCCGAACCGTCGCCAAAGCTGCGTACGACGGCATCGTCGGCGTGCGCCTGGGTTCCGCAGATGCCAGCGCCAACGATGACGGCCCAGATAAAACGCTTTGGACGAAGCATGTTCTCAATGTATCCCGAACCAATCGCCGCGTCAGATCGACTAATCCCAGATGCCGGTAACGCGGCGCTTCAATTAGTGGTGAGCACTCTCAATCTCGTTCAATTCCATCACTGGACGGTGATCGTCCGAACCTTCTCCAACTCGCGGTGCAAACTATGGCCCGGAACAGATTTGAGCAAGTGAATGAAGTCCAGCCCGACGCGATCACACTCGTCCTGAAGCGCGACAATGACGGCGCTTCTGGAGCAATCGTGCTGCCGGCGGCAGTGAGCGGAGGGCGACTGACCGCCGACCAGACCAGCGCACAATTGCCGGCACAGGATGCCTTTCGTGGGGCGATCCGACTGGCGAACGATTTGAAGCTTGCGATCGTGGTCTGCGACCCGGAAGGGGTCTGGAAATCCGAGTGGGGCGATCTTTATCAGCCGATCGAATGAGGCGCACCTGCGCTACGACCATATGCTGCGCCGCCACATGGAGACAAGCATGGTGAACGGCTTTTCTGCCCCACTGACCTTCCGAACACCGGCTTTGATGTTGGCATTTTTGGTTGCGACGGTGTGGCCGGCCCGCGCCAACGATTCAGCCGCGGAACTATCCATCGGCGGGCTCCAATTCGTACGCACCAATGACGTTGCCATGGAGAGCGAGAACCTTCGTATCGCGTTGGACAGCGTCACGGTCCGCTACCAGTTCACCAATGTCACGGCCAAGCCGGTCACCATGACTGTCGCCTTTCCGCTGCCCGACATCGACCTCTCGGAGGCCGAGAACATTGCTCTGCCGTCAGATGATCCGGTCAACTTTGTCGACTTCACGACCAAGGTCGACGGCCACCCGACGCCGCTAACCATTGATCAGCGAGCCATGGTTGGCAACAAGGATGTCAGTGCCTTGCTGCGCGAACTGAAAGTGCCGCTGCTGCCGATCGGCAGCCGCGAGATCCGGGCAGCCGACCTGCCCGATGCGATCCGAACCCAGCTCGTAGACGACGGACTTCTGCTGCCTGCTGGAAGGAGCGACAACGGCCGCCAGCAATATGCGCCCGGCTGGGTCCTGAAGACCTCGGCAGTCCGTCAGCAGGTATTTCCGGCCGCGAAAAAGGTGACCGTTGAACACCAATATCGGCCGAGTGTCGGCACTAGTCCGGACACGATCTTGCGCTCCGGCTTGCGTCGCAGCGGCGCCCTCAGTCAGGAAGTCCAGCGTTACCGGAAAGAGTACTGCATTCAGGACGCGTTCCTCGCAGAACTCGACAAGCGCGCAGGCAGCAATCAGGCCAACACCAGCAAGCTGCAGGAGCGGCGCATATCATACGTCCTGAAAACCGGATCAAATTGGGCAGGTCCGATCCGGTCGTTCAAGCTGACGATCGAACCGGGCGGCAGCGATCGCCTGGTGAGTTTCTGTCCAGGGCGGCTCAAAACCTCCTCCACCGGCAACACGCTTGAATATACCGCCAACGATTTCACGCCTGATGCAGATCTGAAGATCCTGGTCATCGGAACGTTTTGAGCATGCCGATCAGTTCGTGAGCAGCACGTAACGTGCGGCTGCGACGATGGCGACTTTGTTCCGCTGAGACTCGCTGAGCGCCTGAAGGAAAAACGTGTCGGCAGGGGTCGGCTTCGGCTGGCGCAGGGAATCCAGGACCTGCGGGGTCGCCACCACCAACAGCAGTTGCGGACCGCTGCCGCGTGCTGGCGGGAGGGCAAACGAAAGCGAGTCGATGCCCGGCTTCAGAAGATAAGTCAGACTCTGGACCTCGCCACGATCCGACACCATCAGCAGTTCCACTACGCGGTTGGCGAAGTTCTCAATTGTGCCGCTAAGGGTTTCGTCGGCCTTCAGCTCTGTCGCCGATAGATTGATGCGCGGCGCTCGCGCCTGTTCGTTCCCGACCTCTCTCAAGAACTTGACGGCTGGACACTGCGCGGGAGTCACCTGCCTGACGCCAACGGAAGCTTCGAAGCCCTGCTCGCGCCGGAACGCCTTGTCAAAAGTGTCGAATGGGACGGTCGAGGCCCCGAAGCCTTCGATGACGGCGGCGTTCTGGCTGACGGCCACCGGCAGGATGAAGAAGCAGTCGCCGCCGGAATATTGCGCCACATATTTGCGGATGCGATCGGCTCGCCCGACCCCATCCGGTGTTGGAGATGGCGTCGTAACCGCAGGCGCCACCGGCAGCTTGACCGGCTCCTGGCGTCCCACCTGCGGGACAGCTGGCTCGGCCTTCGGCGGCGCCGGGGTCCCAGCAAGTTTCGGAGGTGGCGGCAACACCGTGGTGCCCGGCCCCGACCAGATCAGCTTGTAAAAGGCATATCCTCCTCCGCCGACGAGAAGTAGCATCAATGCCACGCCCGCCCCGTACCAGAGATGACCCCACCCGCGCGCCGGTACCGGCAGCCGGTCCGGTGGCGTCGGCGCCTCACCTTCCGGTCGCCGCAGCGGATCGAATCCGTACAATGGCGTAGCTGATGTCTCCGCCGAACCACCCGGCGTCCAGTTCGCGACTTCCGCCATGCTCGGACGCAATGCCGGATCAGGCTGCAGCATCCGCTCCAGCAAAGGCCGGATGCGCATGTCCACGGCTCCGAGATCGGGTACGCGCCGGCGCTTCTCCACCAGTTGAAACTGGCTGCCGCCCATGTCGAGCTTTTGCCCGGTCAGCGCGTGAAACAGGACGAGCCCCAGGCTGTAGACATCGGATTTGGCCGTGACCTCGTTGCCGTAGAGTCCGACCTGTTCCGGCGATGCGTAATTGTCCTTTCCGGCAAAGCCCGAGCCAATGATGGTCTTGTCCCCCAGCTGGGTCGATCGGGCAATGCCGAAGTCGATGAGCTTGGCCCGCCTGACGTCGTCGAGGGGCACGATGATATTGTCCGGCGAAACGTCGCGATGGATGATGCCGTGCTCATGGGCGGCATGCAGCCCCGATGCGACGCGCTGCATCAACTTGATCAGCGCCTCGAGGGTCAAGGGGCCGTCATCGAGCATGTTCGAGAGCGAGCGGCCGTTCACGAACTCCATCGCGAGATACGGCCGCTGTAATACGGGCTCCACCGTGAACAGGAAATAGCGAACAATCGCATCGTGCGGCAGATTGTGAAGCGCTGCGGCTTCTCGACGGAACAGCGCAAGAGCGGCTTCGTTCTCGACCATATCGGGCAGCAGCATTTTGACCGCGACAGGCGATCCGGTCTGGATCTCGCGGCATTTATAGACTTCACCCATGCCGCCGGCGCCGATCACCGCTTCGATCTCGTAGATGCCGTTGAGGCGGGTGCCGGTCGGCACGCCTCTGTAGGACGATCGGAACGGATCGTTTGGGGTCATGATTGTGGCTTCCAATCGAGCGGCGATCTTGTTGGCTCGCGTGATTGTGGCGCCAGCAGGCGCACGATGACGATCGTCACGTTGTCGAGGCCGCCGCGATCAAGAGCCAGCGCGAGCATGTCATCGCAAGCAGCCTGTGCGCGCCGCGTCGCCGCATGCTGCAGGATCTCCTCGTCCTGCACGTGCTTCGTCAAGCCGTCGCTGCAGATCACGAAGATGTCTTCCGGCGCGGCCGGGCCGGTCACCACCTCGAACTCCGGATCGTCGGCGACGCCGACCGCGCGCGTAATGGCGTTGTTCGGCCAATCCTTCACGTCTTCGCGCGACAGCGCGCCCTCGGCGATGAGTTCCTCAAGTTCGCTATGATCGTGCGACACCTGGTTGATGATCCCGCGACTGATCAGATAGACCCGGCTGTCGCCCGCCCATACACAGGCATAATAGCCGTCGCGAACGAGCAGAACCGCCGCCGTGGTCCCGACGGTGGCCCCCTGTCGCTCCTGGCTGAGCGCCAGGATCTGCTGGTTTGCGCTGAACAGCCGCACCTCGCATTCCGCCAGCAGATCGGCAGCGGACTCCAGCGATCCGATCGCGTCAAGCGACTGAACCACAACGCGGCTGGCGAGATCGCCGGCCTCGTGACCACCCATCCCGTCGGCCACAGCCCAGAGGCCGACGTCCGTACGTACCAGGAATGAATCTTCGTTACGCTCTCGCACCCGTCCGGCGTGAGTGACGCTGCCGACATCGAATGAGGTTGGGACGTGTGTCATCGCGCGTCATCCCGTCCCGCCGAGGCAAGATCGCCGGTCAACAGCATCGCGAAGTGAAACGGATCCGGCAATCCGCGGTAGCTTAGCGCCATTGACGGAAACCCCTCGCCTCCGGCCGTCCACCAGAAGCTGGCCGCGGCGTAGACTTCCGGGGCGGCGGCGCAAAGCGCTGCAAACATTCCCGGGAATGCATCGGCCGCCGGACCACTTGCTACTGCGCCGGTACCAAGCAACGTGATCGATGGGTCGCAGGCCGCAGCCTCTTGCAATCGCGGCGCCTCAAGACGATCCAGTGCATCGGATATCTGCTCAAAGGTTGCGGCCTGATCCAAGGTCGAAAGCAGAAACGCCTCCGCTTGCCCGAACCATTCATCCTGCGGATCGATGTTCGGTGAAGGCAACACCTCGCCTTCGCGCGCGGCTGCATGCAGCGTCAATGGATAGTACCGCCCGACCCCGTCGAGCGATGGCATGATCGCCCCTGTGACCGAGCTGCCGCAGATCGTGGCGCCGAGCCAAAATCGCCAAACCGGTGCGGTCACGAAAGCCTGCCGCCAATCTGCGCCCAGTCGGTGGCGACTTGCGGACAGCGCAGCCTGCAGCCAGGGCTCCCAGGCTTCAAGGAAGCTGCGCGGGGTCGCGATTGCGATAAAGTCGCGTTTTGCGCCGATCTTGCCGAATAAACCGCAACGCATGGTCATATTCCCGTCGGGCAGCGAAACTCGCGGAGCACTGACATGTTCAGAGGATTGCGCAACGATCCGGTTGAGATCTGATAGTGGAGCTCGCGTCCGGCGACGATGAAAGTCGCGCTGGCAGTTTCCGCCTTCGCCACCAATGAACCTGCTTCCAGCATCCGGAACAACGACCATTGACCGGTTCGCTCGAGAACGGAAGGCGGACCCGTGTCGTTGCTCACGGAAATCGCCGTTCGCGGCGACGGCCCGGGCCATAAGACCGTCGTCGGCGCGTTGTTCTGCGGTTGAGGCGCAGGCGCAGGCTGCGGACCGCCGAAAAACGATGTCGTCGCTGGTCCGGGACTGGTCGGGCTCGTAATCGTGGTACCGCCGATCTCGGTCTTAACGGTCACACCCGGTCCGGCTGAACCGGGCGGCCGGATTGCGAACGATACCGCCGGCACGGCCCCGCCCGTCTGGAAGAAGGCATCCCGGATATGGGCAGCGTTCTGGAATTGCTTGAGCGTATCCGGAGAAAACGACCGTCCGACAGGACTTTCCTTCCGCCAGACCCACTCCGGCCGGGACGTGTCGGCGTAAGGGGCGAGATATTGGGCGAAGAACCTATCCATGATCCCGTTCGGGCTGAATACCTTGGCAAAGTCCGCGAGCGGAACTTCCTGGGTGCTGCCCCGGACGAACGGATAGCGGTTGGTCACTGCTTGTTGGCAGGCAGGCGTGACCTGATCGCGCAGCGTCTGCAGAATCTGTCCCGCGGTTGAGGCTGCGATGCTCCCTTCGAACTCAGCAGCCGCCGCTCGCAGCATGTCGGAGAACGGCGGAGGCATCCGCGAGGCATTGTTGCGAAGGGCTGCGACCTGGGTCTGAAGCGCGGCAGCCGCCTGCGCGGTCAGTTGCGGATTCTCGATGATCAGCGTGAGGCTCTGCGCGATGTCGTTCAGGTTCGCAATGGTCGAGTCGATCGGGCGGCGGGTACTCTCGCCTTCGAGCACGGCGTGGTAAGGTCTGAACTGGGCCTCGATTGTCGCGCCAAGGGGACCGTCCTGGGCGTTGGTGAAGAGTGCGGGGGCCGGCGGAACGGCGGCCGCCGCAGGTGCCACGGAATTCCCCGCCGTCTTCGGGCGTTCCTTTGTCAGCGTTGTTTCGTCGCGAACCGATTCCAGGATCTGACGCATCGGTGAGGTCGGCGCAGAAAGCGCCCGCAGCACCTCGTATTTGGGTTTGTCAGCGAGCAGCTTCTTCAGACGCAAGCTTCCGAGCGCCGTTCGCCAGGTCGTCACGAAATCGTTGGAATAGATGCTGAGCAGATCGCCCGCCAAATTATCGTATTGCTGGTCGACGGCCGACTGCTGACCGGCCTCGCCCAAAACCCAGCGTTCCCGCTTCATCCGCTCCGACAGTCCGGGCAGCCGCGCCACGAATTTCTGATGGAAGCCGTTATAGGTGAAGAACTCGGGCACACGCAGGGCCTCGAGCGGTTGCCCCGTCGTGGATTCGAACACGACGGCCATGTCCGGACCACCGCGTCGGCTGGCGATCCAATCGCCGGCCGTCGACGCACGCGCCTCCGACTTCAAGAACTCGTAGGCGCGTTGCGACACACTGAGGCGCGCAAGGGAGCTCTGGGCCTGTTTGATCAGTCGGCCGTCAAGTTCGACCAGCGGCGGCTGCTCGGTCTCGAGGTCGAACATCGCAGCGAGATTGTCGTCGAGCAGACGTCGCCCTTCCGCGTTGGTCGCGCCGGGATAGAGGTTGTCCGCCCAGTCACGATGCATCCAGGAGCGGATCAGCTGACGATCCGGCGCCTGCAGACCACCAAGCATCAGGTAGACCTTCAGCGCCTCGTAAACGAAGGCCGGCTCGTTGATGCGCGCGTTGAGCTGCTCTTCCAGGCGATACAGAAGGCGCGGCCGGAACATGCGCTCGAGCGCCGTATGATAGGCTGCATTCGCAGGCGATTGCAGCCGGGCGCGCTGACTGAGGCCATAGCGGGCCGACAGAGGCACCGACTCGTTGCGCGATGCATAGCCCGCCGGTGCATTGCGCAGCCGGTAGAGCAGCGGCAGCACCTTGTCGAGATCGCGATCGGCGATCAGCGTCTCCTTGATAAGTGGCGCTCCGGCTGTCGCATATTCCCCGTCCGCCTGCAGGCTCTGCGCGATCAAATCGGAATTGCGCTTGTAGCTCGTCAGCCAGGCTGCGATCAGCCCTATCGAGACCAGTCCGATCAACGACAGCGCCGCGGTCTTCAGGATCAGTGCACGGCGTACCGCGGCACGGTCGGTCGAGACCCAATCGGCCTCACCGATGATGACCTTGGAAATCAGATCTGCCAGGAAGTAGCTCTTGCCTGTGCCCGAATAGGACCCGGAACCAACCTCCTCCGCGCCGAACGTACGCGCCAACGATCCGATCAATTGATCGATCGGCGTGCCTTGCTGTGTGCCCGACGTGAAGTAGAACCCGCGCAGGTTCGCATTGACATGATAGCGCGTCGGCTCGAAGATCTGGTTGAGGAAGTCGTGAATCTGGGGTTTGAGCCGCGCCATCTGCGCCGGGAAACCGAACAATTGCACACGATGCTGCGGCGTCGGCTCGTCCTGCAGACGATCGAGCGTTTCCTCGCTCAGGCGCTCCAGCAGACGATCGAACTCGACCGGGACCTGCCCCACCAGATTTTGGTTCTTGTCTGCGGTCTGGAACGTGGCACCCCAGACTTGACGGCGACCAGTCTCGCCGAGATATGCGAAATATTCGGTGAACCCGGCAACGAGATCGGCCTTGGTAAAGAGCGCGTAGACCGGGAAGCTGACCTTCAGCCTTTGGTGCAGCTCGAGCAGGCGCATCCGGATGGCGTCAGCGTGGAGTGCGAGCTCCTGCTTCGGTAGCGTCAGGATGTCTTCGATACTGATGGCGACGAGAACGCCGTTGATCGGCTGGCGCGACCGGCTCTTCTTCAGAATATCAAGGAACGCCAGCCAACTGTCCTTGTCGGCCTTGCTGTTGGAGTCCTGGGTGGTGTAGCGGCCGGCCGTATCGATCAGTACCGCTTCGTCGGTAAACCACCAATCGCAATAGCGGGTACCACCCACCCCGGCGATCGCCGCCGGCGTCGCGCCGCGCGCGAGTGGAAATTTGAGGCCAGAATTGACCAGCGCCGTGGTCTTGCCGGCGCCGGGCGGGCCGATGATGACGTACCAGGGTATATCGTAGAGATAGCCCGACTTGTTGCCACTGGCGGTCTTCAGCGTCGCGAGCGCATCCTTCATGCGCTCCTTGAGCACCGGCTCGTCGCTGACCGGCTGATCCGCACCTGCGATACCGTCGGCAATCTCCTTGGCATTCTTGCGCCGCTTGAACAGATTGAGACCGACAGCAGCCGCCACGGCCGTGGTCAGCAGCAGAATAGCGATCTGCCGGACAATATGGTTCTCGAGCGGCCGCCAGTCACCGAATGCGATGAAGGGACCGGCGAAGTAGATCACCGCTCCGAGCGAGCTGAGCCCGACCCCGTAGAGAATGATGCGGATAATGTCCTTGGCAAGCATCTAACCGTACCTGTCGCAAACCGCGAGAGCCCGCGGTGTCTGCCTATTCACTGCGCTCGATAAAGATCTCGACCCGCCGGTTCTTGGCGCGCCCTTCAGGTGTCGTATTGCTGGCGATCGGCGCATCGGCTCCCTTACCCTCGATGTCGACGCGCGAACCATCGGTCATGCCGGGTTTGAGTGCGGCGGCCACCGCCTTGGCTCGCTCGACCGATAACTCGAAGTTCGACGGGAAGCGCACCGTGCGGATCGGTGAACTGTCGGTATGGCCGACGACCCGGATGCGTCCCGGCTCCTTGTCGAGCGTTGCCGCGACGCGAAGCGCGACCGGCTTGAAGCCGTCGAGGATGGTCGCCTGACCCGAGGCGAACAACGCGAGGTCGCAAACCCTGATCACGATGAAGCTCGCAGTCTGGTCCGCCGTCATGGCGCAGGCGGTGTTCTCCTTCGCCAAGGCGTTTCGGATGCGCTGCAACTGGGTGATGCGGTCTGGCGGCGGCGGAGGTGGTGGCGGTGGCGGTGGTGCAATGACCCGGCGCTTGAGTTCGATTGGACCGTCCGGATGGAGCGCGAGCGCGACCTCGGCAGCATTCTCCGCCCGGCCGGCCAAAAGCGTCCGTAGCACGAAATAGGACCCGGTCAGCAGCGCCGCAACTACAGCCGCGACCAGCCAGACCGGAACACGCAAACGCTGCCGGCGGCTCGCCAGCGCCTGCCCGCGCCAATTGGGCGACAGGTCACTCATCGTTTTGGGCCGGACCCGGCGCAGCAATTCGTAAAGGTTACGCTGGACCAGCTGCAGGTTCGCAAGCCCGCCAGCCGATGTACGGTGAATGCCCTGGAAGCCGAGCGCCAGGCAGGCGTGCTGAAGTTCGAGCACCGGATAGTTGATCAACGGATCAACTTTCAAATGGTCGAGAATCTCGAAGAAGCGGACTCCACCGACCCGCTCGCCGAAGAATCGGCTCAGCATCGAATACTGTGTCCAAACGTGCCGCTCCTCGGTCGGGATGTGCTGCACGATATCGTCGGCCGTCGCACACAGGATGTATTTCGCGGTATTGGCCTGATACTCGGAAATGCCCGCTGAACGGATGTCCTTTTCGAAGAACTTGATGGCATCTGCGACCTGCTCCATCAGGCTGGCGAATGACGCACGCATGAGCGCCACCCGCAGGCGGCCAAGCAGTTGGAGCAACGGGCCCGCAGCGCGCATCACCGGATTGGCATTTGGCGCGACCAGATCGTCAACGCGCAGCGGCGGTCCCGGCGGCAATAGAGGCTGTGGCGTCTGGTTTTGCGCCGGCGTCGAGATCCATTCCTCGGTCGGATGGCTGACCGGCGGGGCGGCGTAATTCGAGCCCTGCGGGACGGGAGAAAACGACGGCGGTGCTGGCGTGTCGCGCGACGGCACGGGCGAAGGCGAATAAGCCGGACGTGCCGCAGGCAACTCGCCCGCCGGAGGCTGAGGGGTCGGCGCCGACGGCAACTTCCCGCCCGGGTTGGGACGAATGATCGTCCGTTCGCCCCGACCGAAAGGATTGACCGGCTTGTCCCTGTCGCTCATGGCCTGTCTTCCAGGATGGCCCAAAGGTACAGCTCGAGCTCCGGCCAGTCGCCGGAAAAGTGCATCCCGATCGAGGCCGCCGTGCTGAACTCAGGCCATAGCGGCGACTTGCGGTCGAGATAGAAATAGACGTGATCGGTGATGGCACGGATGTGCGGTGGCGGCGTCGGCAAATGCACCAGGGTCAGACCCGGCAGGTTTGCGTGCACGATCTCGTTCATCTTCGTGTTCGGCCCGACCTTGAACAGGTGCGGGAAATCGTTCTGGATCTCCACGAGCGGTCGCCGCGCGGCAACCTCCAGCACCAGGGTCGCGGTTCGGAACAGCGCCCGATCCCGGATCGGCGATACGAAGGCGTTCTGAGCGCGTTCGATGATCTCCAGACGGATCGCCCGCCGGCCGAGCCGCGCGCTCAGGAAATCCTGGATGTCGCTCACCAGGGGCGTGAACACGTTTTCGAGATCGTCGTGATCGTACGTCGGATAGTTGCGCGCGCGGCGCTCGGCCGTCGCAAATGTCGCAAGTTCGCCCGCGAACCTCAGCAGTTCCTCGTACAGCCGCTCAGGATGCACGCTGCCGGAACGCTGGAAATGGGTCAGGACGGGAATGGTGCGGTTCAGCACCTGCAACACCAGATAGTCGACGCTTTGCAAGCCGCCTCCAGACGACGGATCGACCGCGTAACGCGCAAGCTCGTCGAGCTTGGTCTCGACCCAGCCGATGACCCGGTTGAGCCAACCCTCGATGATCGGGTGCGCGGCGCAGACCAGCATCGGCGGCACGAATTTGTCATCGAACAGGATGTTCTTGTCGCGCACCTCCAGAATGCGCGCTATGCCGAGGCCCATATATCCCGGCTTGCTGGTCTTGCGCAGCTCGAACGACAGCCGTGGATAGGCGATGTCGATCTCCTCCTCGATGCGCAGCGCCGAGGTCGAGTCGATGAAGGTCTCCGACGTACGAACATAGCGACTGGCGCTATCGGTCCGGTCCTCGTCGACCTCGCGGGTATTTGGCGCCGCCACCGGCATCATCAGCCAGACGATCTGGCCCGCAGCCGTTGCCGGCACCTCGATCGCTTCCGGCATCGGGCTATCCGCGGGAATATCGAACGGCGTGCCGTCCGGCATGACGCCGGACGCATTGCGCACCGCGAACTTGCTCTGTTCGGTAAGATCCTTGTCGATCTCCAGCTGGGCGAAGCCCCAAGGGTACGGCGTGGTGTAGCGAACGCGCTTTTCCAGCAAATGCTCAATGTAGCGGTCGTTCTGCTGCAAATGATGCGGTCGCAGAAACAGACCTTCCGACCAAAAAACCTTGCTGTACCAAGACATTCCTGCATCCACTCAACAAATTGCAGCGACCGCACGGCCGCCAGTCGGTCACTTTGAATCAGCTTTATTCGCACGGTCGTAATAGTCGGCGAAATGCAACATAAAGATCTCGATCGGCGCGCCGCCGTCACGGCCGAGACGCGCCTTCCAACGCGTCAGGAATTCGTCCCAGAGCTTGCTCTTGTTCGTTCCGAACCAGGAGTTTGCGCCGCGCTGAAGCTCCAGTTCGCGCGCCATCAGCGTGGGGTCGATATCGGCGATCAGCTCATGGACAGCGTGTTGCATCGCCATATACGTCCTCAATTGATGTGATTTGAGGTCGCCGAAGGCCTGCGCCAAAGCGCGTTGCGCATCGAGGTAACTTCGCGTCTGTGGTCCGAACAGAATGCGCAATGCCTCTTCCGAGCTCGGCGAGAACTTCAACGGATTGTTCTCGATGGCTTGAATCGTGGTCTGACTGGTGCTGCGTGTCAGCTGCTTGGCCTGGGTTCGCGCCTGCAGCAGCGCCATTAGATTATCCACAGTCATGCGCAAGATGATGCCAAGCTGTTCGGCGAGTTCAGCATCGCTCTGGTGAGCAAAGAAATTGTCGGGCAATCCGGCAGCGCGCGCCACCATCCGCGTGAACTCCACGCCGCCGGCTGCCATGGCCCTGACGGGTTCATCCTCTGGCGCCTGCGGCGGGTGGGACGCCTCCGCATGCTGCCGCGATTGCGCCGGCTGGGCAACGGCGGGTTCGTCATCCGTCCACACGGACGGCCGGCGCGGGGTCGGCACCGCCGGCGGTCGCTCGACCTGCGGTCTCGGGGCGGCAACCGGACCGGCCGCCCAGCTCATGTCATCCTGCGTAGAGGGCTGATAGGAAGGCATCGGTGACGAACGTCGGACGGGATCCACACCCGGTGCCGGGACGCTGGCCGCCCAATCGAGAAACTCCGGATTCACGGGCCGCGCAGCCTCACGCGGCTTCTTCAATTGCTGCGGGTCGATCGGCGGAGGTACGTCCCGACCTGCGGTCCAGAGCTCACCGTAGTCGGCGTGTTGCTGGACGAGAGATCCTTGGTGTTGCGCCTCATGGTTTGGTGCGCGCCCGCCGGCGTCATCCTCGAGCGAAACGGCGATGATGTAATGGCCGATCGTGAGCCGGTCTCCGTCGCGCAGGCGGTGCGGCCCTCGCATGCGCTGGTCGGCGCCGTTGAGAAAAGTGCCGTTCGTCGAGACGTCGTGCAGCCAATAGCCGCCGTCGCGAAACTGCACCTCGCAATGCTTGCCGGAAATCGTCCGCGCCGGATCCGGCAGCGTCCAGTCGAGGTGACGGTCCCGGCCAATATCGACCGAACGCCTGCCGGAGACCGTAAATGATACAGGTCCGCCATCCGGAAGATTCGGTTCATTCTCGATATTGAAGCGAAGCACCATCACGTCGTCTCGCTAGCGTGGAGGGCGCGGTTCGCCGCGTGCCAATTGAATACCATCCTTCAGGCACGTCGTCATTATTCGGTCCCGGGAGTCACGGGAAAGCCGGCAAAGGCCGATCAGCACGGCAGCCCGCACAGCCCGCGCGGCTTGATCGGGCTTGGCTTCAACCGGTGCAAATTCCGCGGGAACCACGCTTCCCCCAGACCAGCCGGCCGCCAGCGCGAGCCATGTTGCAGGCTGCTCGGGGTCGTTGGCATTGCCGACGGCCAGGGCCTTGTTCCGGGATTGCTCATCCGATTGGTGGACCCAGGTCTCGGCGAAATTCAGCGACCTGCTGTCGTCGGCGTCGAAATGGTCGAACATCCGTCGCAGCGAGCGGCACCCCCACGCGACGGCCACACGACGGGGGAGCAGGTAGGCGCAGAAGGATACGGCCTGGTGCCAGTTGCCCGCGTCGGCGGCCTCCTGAAGGAAATCCAGCGATGGCTTGTCGGCCTCGGCCTTGCCAATATCATAGCGCGCCATGGGATAGGCTTGAAGCAGATCCTGAACCGTACCGAACCGAGCCTGACCCATAACCATCAGCCGACAAGGGTTGGAGTGCCGTGGGCGACCAACGGACCGCCGGCTGATAGCGCCATGGCTGCCTGCGCCGTCATCGCGATCGTCGGCGCGTTAATGATGATGCCGCCCGGGGTCAGGATAATTTGGCTGGGACCCACCTGCAGGGTTATGGTCGCATTGGCCGTCAGCGTGATGCTGAGGCCTGCATTGACGGATTGATCCATGGCCAGCGTGACGTGCTGACCGCCCAATTCGATATCGAGTTTGTCATTGCCATTCTTGAGCGTCGTCTTGCGGGTGTCGCCGCCAAATGCCGCTTCGCCGATGGTCCTTGTCTCGGTGTCGCGGACCGTCACATCGTGGTCCTTCTCGGCATGCACCGTGATCTTCTCGGATCCTTTCTTGTCCTCGAAGCTCCACTCGTTGAAGCCGCCGCCTCCTTTGGTGGAGTCCGATTTCAAGCCGCCAATCGTTTTTTTCGACGGCAGGTCGTAAGGCAACTTGTATTCGTCATTGTACACGGTGCCAATCACCAGGGGCCGGTCGGGATCCCCTTCCAGGAACTCGACAACGACCTCCTGTCCGACACGCGGAATGATCTGACCGCCCCAGCGCTTGCCGGACCAGACCTGGGCCACGCGCAATCGGCACGACCGCTTCTTCTTGCGATCCCAGAAAAAGCGGACATAGATTTCGCCGAGCGACTCGACGTCGATTTCCTCGCTCGAATTGTCGTCCTTGGTCACCACTTTGGCGGTCTGGATGCCGTTGATCCTTGGTTTGGGCGTCATCATCAGCGCTCGAAAGGGCCGATCGCTCGGCAGAAACTCGTAGCTGCCGAAATAGACGTGCTGCCCGGCGTCGCTCGGACCGCCGGTGCGATAGGATTCGATCGAGAACGAATGCGTGGAGCGCACCACGAGATACTCGATGTTTTGCGAATCCTTTGTGTGCTTTTCGAGCTTGGTCAACCCTCCCGGGAACAGGTTAACGGCGTCGCCGTTGCCACGCCGCCGACGATCCATCGCCTGCTCGGCCTGCAGCTGAATCTTCGCGTAGCGCTCACCGTCCGATTTCTCCTTGAACTTACCGGGAAAGTCGTAAAATTCCATCTCCGATCGGGTGTAATGTTCGGTGCCTTTGGCGTCGCTGATCATCTTCGCGTTGGGCTTCTGATAATTGTAGTCGTTGAGCTCGATCTTGCCGGTACGAAACCGGCGCTCCGAAACCCACTCGCAGATATGCTGCTCGCCGCGACGATCGGCTCCAGTCAGCGGGATGTAGGGGATCGTGGCGAGGCCGCTGATCGGGCTGTGCGAGGATTTGGAGTCCGCCAGCACGAGCGTGTGCTTACCCCCCTCATGCTTGAAGAAGTAGTAGATGCCATGCTGCTCCATCAGGCGGCAGACGAAGTTCAGGTCAGTTTCGCGATATTGAACGCAGTATTCGAGCTTCGGACAGGAGCCCTCTTCGGTCAGCTTGGATTCATAATCGGTGAAGCCGCGTTCATTGAAGACCTCCTTGATGATGTCAGGCGCCTTCTTGTCCTGAAAGATCCGGCAATCGGTGGTGCGCGACAACAACCATAACCAGGGTCTCAGCACGATCCGGTAGCTGAAATAGTCGTTCTTCATCCCGAGCCACTGAGCCTCCGTCAGAATGCCACTGAACTCGCGCTCCTTTTCATGCAGCTTTATCGTCAACGTGCACTGCTGACCGATCGCGCGATCGAAGTCGAGATCGGCATCTTCGCTGAGACACTCGATACGATATTCGAACAATTCGCTGAGACCTTCCGAGCCCTCGAATCCGGCAAAAACCAGAACGTCCTTGCCGAGAGGCGTCTTGAGTTCGCAGAGACGAGTATCCTGACTAAGCTGGCCCATGTGGCGCCTAAACTCCCTCCTCCGATCGAATGACCCGCCGCGGAGAGCTGATCAAACGCTATATGGTAGCCACTGAATCCTGCGCGCCACTTGCTGCGTTGGCAAGCCCGCCCCGGCGCAAGCCTTCACGCGTCCACCCGAATGGCCCAAAGAGCCACCCCCGCTATCAAGTAGTCGACTACAAGAGCTTGCCGGTTCACGCAAAAATGGCATGATCTCGGGAATGAACCGGGATCAGAAGGTGTCTCACTTACAAGAGACGATCGGATCATAATCCGCTGCATGATCCGCAAGTCGTCATTGGCAGGCAGCGGGACGCGATCGGGTGGTTGGATGGGTTCGTATGCTTGATGTCGCTTTACTGACGCAGCCCATTTCCGCTGACGATCCCTGCGGGCCGGATCTCGACGCCATAGGGGACGTCGAGTATCTCAACTTCTTCGCAGGTGCGGAATCTCTGCTCCCGATGTCGTTCTTTGACGTCGTCAACGCCAATGGAGAGCGTGGGCGCTTCGATCCGAAGGCGGTCGATTTTGCCCGACAGTTTGCCGCCGCGGAATCCCTTCTTGCGCGTACCCGCGATCTGCGCCTGAACATGCTGCTGGCCAAATTTTCCATTCTCAATCGCGATCTCGACGGTTTCCTCTGCTACCTGAAGGCAACCAACTTGCTGCTGAACGAGCAGTGGGAAGCAGTGCATCCAAGAAGCGAAGACGGCAACTACGCGCTTCGCGCCGTTACGGTTGAATCGCTCGACGTCTTCCCGACGGTCATCAACCCGCTGCAGTTCCTTCCCCTCATCGAGAACCGCAGATACGGCACCCTGACCTACCGTGCCTATCAAATTGCAATGGGCGAAATTCCCGCGGGCGCTGGCGACGCCGAGGGGACCGATGTTGCAACCATCGAGCGCATCGTCAGCGAGACCGATCTCGGTATTCTAAAGGCAACCAGCGCGCGATGCTCCGCAGTCGCTGCCGAAATCTCGGGCATCAAGCAGGCTTGGCACGAAAAGTTGAACAGGGGTCCTTCCATCAGCCTGGACAGAGTGTCCGGCCTGGCGAACGGCATGGCCGCTTGGCTTGCAGGTCTGGTCACGTCGCGCGATCCGGCGGCGGTGGTTGCGGCAAGCGCGGAGAGCACCGAAGCCGTGGAGACAGAGGCGCAGCCGGCCACATCCGGGGAGTTAGCTTCTTCCGCCCAAGCCTCCGCGGCGCTTGCAGCAGTGACCGACTACTTTGCCCGAATGGAACCATCCAACCCGGCGCTGCTCCTGGTGCGTCAGGCACAGGAGATGATCGGCAAATCGTTTATCGAGGTCATGCGGATGCTCGTGCCATCGCACGTGGAGAGCGCCGCGATCAACATCGGGCGCGACAAGGTCTTCGACTTGCCGATCGAACGGATGGCGGAACTTGCTGCCCCACCCTCCGCGGGCACCGACAGCAACGATCAAGACGTTGTATTTTCAGCGGAAAACCGAGCGCAGGCATTGGGCCTGATGGCAAAAGTCGCGTCGTTCTTCCGAAGCGCCGAGCCATCCAGCCCCGTACCTCTTTTGCTCGATCGCGCGCGAGAGCTCGCGCAACGTGATTTTATCAGCCTTTTGAATGATGTTTTACCCGAAGGAACGCTTAAAACAATCGACAGGTCACATTGAACCGAGCTTTCGCTTGAGGGCACTAACTGGACACGAGGCTGTTTGCCGACCGCAACTCAAAGCGCCAGTCGATTCCGTGTCGGCGTCTTAAGCGATTTCGTAGTGAGGACACCATGGCTACAGACAGCGGTCAAAAATTCATTCGCCGAAACCGCGCTCCGCGCGTGCATATCACATACGAAGATCCCTACGACGCAGAGCGCCTGATAGAACTGCCGTTCGTCATGGGCGTCCTTTCGGACCTCTCCGGCAACAACCCGGGCGTCGAGAAGACGAAGGTCGAGGAACGCAAATTCCTCGAGTTCGACATGGACAATTTTGACAACCGCATGGCTGCAATCCAGCCCGGTGTGACGGCACGCGTCGCCAATCGCCTCACCGACGGGTCGGACGAAAAGCTCGCCGTCAACCTGCGCTTCAACAAGATGTCCGACTTCACACCAGTGGCAGTCGCCCGTCAGGTGCCGGCTACTGCCAAGCTGCTCGAGGCGCGCGAACAGCTTGCCAACCTGCTGCGCTACATGGATGGCAAGGTAGCCGCCGAGGACCAGTTGAAGAAGCTTCTCACCGATCCTCAACTGATGGCCGCGCTACGGGACCGAGCGAGCCAACCGAGCGAACCTGGCACTGAGAGCTAAGGGAAGGATGGGGACCATGGCAAAAGAAGCTGTTCAAAAAGGTACCAGCACCCAGGTCGGCACCGTCGAGGCCGACGAATTTTCCGCTTTGTTGAAGCAAAGCTTCAAGCCGCGCACTGAACGCGCAGCGACCGAAGTCGAAAATGCGGTATCCACGCTCGTGCAGGAAGCGCTGAAAGACACGAGCGTCATCAAGTCCGACGTAATCGACACCATCGAGGAAATGATCTCGCGGATCGACCAGAAGCTGACCGCGCAGATGAACGAGATCCTCCATGCGCCCGAGTTCCAGGCGATCGAAAGTGCCTGGCGCGGCCTCCACTACCTCGTCTTCAATTCCGAGACCGACGCCAACCTCAAGATCCGGGTGATGAACGTCTCGAAGAACGAGCTGTATCGGAACCTTCGGCTTTACCCCGATGCACGCTGGGACCAAAGCCCGCTGTTCAAGCAAATCTATGAGTACGAATTCGGCCAGCTGGGCGGCGAGCCGTTCGGCTGCCTGATCGGCGACTACTATTTCAGCCACCTGCCCACTGACGTGCAGTTGCTGCGCGATCTCAGCAAGATCGCAGGCGCCGCTCACGCTCCCTTCTTCAGCGGCGCCGAGCCGACACTGATGGGAATGGATTCATGGACCGAGCTGTCCAACCCACGCGACATCGGCAAGGTGTTCGACACGCCGGAATATGCCGCCTGGAAGGGGCTGCGCGATCAGGATGACTCGCGTTATCTCGGTCTGTGCATGCCGCGCGCCCTGGGTCGCCTTCCCTACGGGGCGAAATCGGAGCCCGTGGAAGAGTTCGCGTTCGAGGAGGAGACGGACGGACACACTGGCGACAAATATGGCTGGATCAACGCCGCTTATGCGATGGCCGTCAACATCAATCGCGCCTTTAAGGAGTTCGGCTGGTGCACGCGCATCCGCGGCGTGCAGTCCGGCGGAGAAGTTATCAACCTGCCGACGCACACGTTCCCCACCGATGACGGGGGCGTTGACCTGAAGTGCCCGACCGAGATCGCCATCAGCGATCGCCGCGAGCACGAACTTGCAAAAGCGGGCCTCATCCCGCTGATCCATCGCAAGAACACCGACAAAGCCGCCTTCATCGGTGCCCAGTCGCTCTACAAGCCGAAGAAATATTTTGGCGAGAAGGGCGTGGATGCAACCGCGTCCGACAACCTGTCGTCACGACTGCCCTATATGTTCGCTGTGTCTCGCTTTGCGCACTATCTGAAGTGCATGGTTCGCGACAAGATCGGATCCATGAAGGAGAAGGATGAGCTGACGGTCTGGCTGCAGACCTGGATCAACGAGTACGTTGATGCCAACCCAGCCCTGTCGTCAGAAGCTCAGAAGGCGCGCAAGCCGCTGGCCGCTGCGAAGGTAGAGGTCATAGCAAACGAGGAGAACCCGGGATACTACAACGCGCGCTTCTTTCTTCGTCCACACTTTCAACTGGAGGCGATGGACGTCGGCCTCAGTCTGGTTTCGCGCCTGCCGGGCCCCAGCTCATGACGCCGCAGCATCGCAACCGTAAACATGCAGAATTTTGAAAGGACTATGCTATGGCTGTCGACATCTTCCTGAAACTCGATCCGATTAAAGGCGAGTCGCTGGACGACAAGCACAAGGACGAAATCGATATCTTGAGCTGGTCGTTCGGCGAGAGTCAGACCGGCACATTCCACAGCGGCTCGGGCGGCGGCGCCGGCAAGGTCAGCATTCAGGATCTCCACTTCACGCACTTCGTCGACAAAGCCACGCCGGAACTCTTCAAAGTCTGCGCCAATGGCAAGCACATCGACACCGCGATCCTCACTGTCCGCAAGGCCGGAGAAAATCCGCTGGAATATCTCAAGATCGAGATGAAACACGTCATGGTCAGCAGCGTATCGACGGGCGGATCGCACGGCGAGGACCGTCTCACCGAAAACGTCAGCCTGAACTTCGCGAAGGTCAAGATGACCTACAGGACCCAAACGGAGAAAGGCGCTGGCGGAACTTCGCCGACGTTCGGCTGGGACGTGCCAGCCAACAAGGAATGGGCCTGATTTTCGGCCTCTGCTTGGCGCCGGTTGCGAACAGCGCGAACCGGCGCCAGCGTTGCAATTTTGATCCGTAGCTTTTGGCCGGCCCATCGTAAGTCGACGCCTGCTGAAGCGACCTCGGAGATCGACTAGCGCCCTGTCGAATTGCGTTTGGGCCAGGCGCCGTTTGAGTCAGGCGTCATGGGGACCGTAAATGACCATTGCACCAAAGAGGGATCGGCTCTCTCCTCCATTGATGCTGGCGTTTCGCTCGGCCCATGAAGCGCGCGATGCGCGCAAGAAGCTCAATTTGCGCGATGAGTTCGGTGAACGGGTCATTGCCGGGCGGCGCAGCGCGGGTCGCTTTCCGATCTCAGAAACCCTGCTGCGGCGCGAGGTCTCGCATGACCTCGAAACGCTCCTCAATACCATCGCTCTGGAATCGATCCTGGACCTGAACGGCCGGGATTGCGTGCGAACGTCGATCCTGAACTACGGCTTCCCCGATATCGCCCACAGATCGATCGACGAGGTCACCGACGATGAACTCACCGACGCGCTGCGCGCAACGCTGACGACTTATGAACCGAGGCTTGATCGCAAGTCGATCCGGATCCGCCGCGACGGCTCGGTCGGCCCCGAACAACTTAAGCTGCGCTTCATCGTTCACGCAGACCTGAAGACCGAGCCGCTCAACGTCCCTGTGGAATTCGTCGCCGACGTCGATCTCGACAGCGGCGACATTCAGATCAACCGACTGTAGCATGAATCGCGAATTCCTGGATTTCTACAACCGCGAACTGTCGCTGCTCTACGAGCAGGCCGGCGATTTCGCCGAAGAATATCCTGGCATCGCGGAGCGCCTGGGCGGCCTGGTTCGGGATCGGTCGGATCCGATGATCACCGGGTTACTCGAAGGCGCAGCGTTTCTCGCCGCCCGTGTTCAGCTCAAACTCAAGCATGAATTTCCGGAATTCACGGCCAACCTGCTCGAGCAGCTGGTTCCAAACTACCTCGCCCCTACCCCATCGGCCATGCTGGTCACGGCACGACCATCCTATGCCGACCCGGCGCTGCGCGATGGCAAGAAGATCGTTCGCGGCGCCTATTTCGACGCCACCTATCGCGAAAGAGAGCGAAGTCTTTCCTGCCGATTTCGACTCTGCCGCGATATTGCGCTCTGGCCGTTCGACGTCACGGGCGCCGAGTATTTCTCGACTGCAGGCGCGCTGCAAGCGCTTGGGATTTCGGTCGGCAGCGACGTCATCGCCGGACTGAGACTGTCACTGACGCATCGCACTGCGGCTCGGCTCGATGAGGAACCGCCGGGCGCAGAGAACCGGACCAAGCCGGAAACCTGGTTTGCAGGCTGCCGCGTCAGCGAACTCCCGATCTATCTGTCCGGCGCGGAATCCGACGCCATCGCGCTTTACGAGCAGTTGATCTCGAATTGCCGGGGCGTCTACTTCCGCCATCTCGACGACTTCGGCGACCCGGTGGTGACCCGTGCACCCGATGACTGCGTGCAGCAGATCGGCTTCGACGAGAACGAGCTGCTCTTTCCCAGCGACAATCGGGTGTTTCGCGGTTCGGAACTGCTGCGCGAATATTTCATGTTCCCGCGTAAGTTCCTCGGCATCAACCTGACGGGACTGCGCAGCGTGATGCCACGGCTGCGCAGCAAATCGATCGACATCGTCTTTGCCTTCGATGAACATAATTCCCGTCTGGCCGCCGCGGTGCGTCCTGATATCTTCATGCTCTATACGGCGCCAGCGATAAACCTGTTCGAGAAGACGAGCGATCGCATCGTCGTCAAGTCGAATACGCACGAGTACCATGTGGTGCCGGATCGCAGCCGCTATCTGGAATACGAGCCCCACCAAGTGCTCGAAGTCTACGCCCACTTTTCGGCAGAAAAGGACAAGCGGCCGGTGCGTCCGCTGTATTCGGCGGCTGTCGACCGGACCAGCGGATCGGTCGAAGGGCTTTATTTCACGGTGCGCCGGTTGCCTCGGCGCCGCACCGTGGAAGAGAAGACGTACGGCGCATCCTCCGACTACACGGGGACGGACATGTTCCTGTCACTGCTCGAGCCCGGTCAATTGAGTGGCGAAGGCCCGGTTGCCGAACTCAGCGTCCGGGCATTGTGTTCCAATCGCCATTTGACCGAGCATTTGCCGGTCGGCCAGGGCGGCGCCGATTTCCGCCTGCTGGATGATACCTCCCTCGATCTCATATGCGTCGCGGGTCCCACCCCACCGCGCGAGCCGGTGGTTGCCCAGTTGCGCAGCCGCAGCGAGATCGCCAATAGCGGGATTGTCAGCTGGCGGCTCATCAACATGTTGAGCCTGAGCTATCTTGGCCTCGTCGAGCGCGGCGGCGGCAAGAATGCCGGAGCGCTGCGCGAAATGCTGTCCTTGTTCGCCGACCAGTTCGACGACGCCACAGAACGTAAGATCCGCGGCGTGCGCAGCATTGAAAGCCGGCCGGTGGTACGGCGAGTGCGTGAGCGCGCGGGCAGCGGCGCGGCACGTGGTCTGGAGATCACCGTCATTCTCGACGAGAAAGCATTTGAAGGCAGCGGGGTGTTTTTGCTCGGCGCTGTGCTGGAGCGTTTCTTCGCCGATTATTCGGGCTTCAATACGTTCACGCAGACGGTGATCTCGACGCCGGAACGCGGTGAGATCATGCGGTGGCCGCCGCGCATGGGCACACGGAGGCCGCTGTGACGCTGATCGAAGAGATGAAGGCCGAGCCTTGGCGGTTCGATTTCTTCAATACGTTGCGCCAGCTCGAGCGGGCCAATCCGGATCGGCCGCGGATCGGTGACAGTGCCACACGGCGAGAAGAATACGTCGACCTCGGCCAAGTGCCCTATTTGGAGTTCCCCGCCTCCAACCTCGCGGCGGTCGATGACCAGTCCGGCCGGCTCCGGATACTCGTCAAGTTTCTCGGCCTCCTGGGACCACAGGGCGCACTGCCGCTTGCGACCACCGACGAAAGCCTTGGTTGGTGGCTCATGCGGGACGACGCATTCCCGCGTTTCCTCGACCTCCTCAACGGACGCTTCCTGCAACTCTTCTTTCGCGCCTGGGCCGACGCGCGACCGATCGCGCAGCATGACAGGCCGACAGAGGATCGCTTCATCGCCTATGTCGGCTCCTTTGCTGGTCTCGGCTCCGACGTTTTCGTCGATCGGGACACCGTACCGGACATGGCGAAGCTCAGCTTCGCCGGTCTGATCGCTCCCAGGGCCAAGTGCGCGTCACGGCTGACGCGATTTCTGCAGGGGTTGTTCGACGTCAAGGTCGAGATCGACGAATTTGTCGGAACTTGGCTCTCCTTCGATCCGAGTCACTGCAGCCGTCTCGGCGGGACGCATGCGAGGCTCGGCCGGGACGCCCTTCTGGGCTCACGCGTCTTCAGCGTTGAGGACAAGATCAGGGTTCGAGTCTTCGTCAAGAACTTTACTCAGTACGAGCAGTTCCTGCCGACCGAAACACCCAATCTGTCGGAGCCACTGGCAGACGCCGTGTTCTTCTACATTGGCGATGAACTCGAATGGGAGGTGGAACTCGCCATTCCCTCGGGAGAGGTTGTCCCGGTCAGGCTTGGGCAGAGCGGTCGGCTTGGTTGGACCACCTGGGTGTCGCCGAACTGGAGCTCGACGGAAGAATTTCGCCGCGATGCCCGCTTTCAGCTCGGTGAGCGCCTGAGGGCCCGTCGCGGCGCCGCGGTCGATGCGGCTGCGATTTGAACCTATCCACCGCACCGACCGCCACAACACTAGGGATTTGAAGCATTTTCCGCATGGTGCCGGGCACCGCGGAGGAATTGAGCAGGAGGGCCGCCGTGACAGACATCAGCCTGGAAGCTGTAACGGGGAAACTGAACCGGGCCGGCTATGATGCCTTCATACAGGCTTTGCGCCATGCCAAGAGCGCCGGTAACCGCAATGTGGAGCTCGCGCATTGGCTGTTTCATATCCTGCAGCAGGAGCGCACGGATCTGAGCCTGTCCCTGGATCACTACAAGCTCGACCGCCCGCGCTTGTTGTCGGACCTTGCGGGAGTCATCAATGGATTTCGCAAGAACGAGACCGACATGCCAGGTGTCGCCAATTCGGTCATCGATCTCCTCGATCGGAGTTGGCATTATGCGACGCTCTTCTTCGGCGAAACTCAGATCCGCACCGGCCATCTGCTTGTGGCAGGCCTGAAGTCGAACGATGTCCGTCGTGCCCTGAACAATCTCTCGCAGGAATTCGCGAAGGTCAACGTCGATGCACTGGCCGCCGAGCGCCGCGCGATCTGGTCCGGCTCCGATGAGGAGACCATGCGGCCGATGGACGGCTCGGGACTGGTCGGCGCCGGTACGGAGGGTGCGGACCAAACAGGTCCCAAAGGAACGACGCCGCTCGCCCGGTTTGCCCAGGATCTCACCGCCAAGGCCAGATCAGGCCAGATGGATCCGATCCTCGGCCGGGACGACGAAATCCGCCAATTGATCGACGTGCTGATGCGCCGGCGGCAGAATAACCCGATCCTCACCGGCGAGGCCGGCGTCGGCAAGACCGCCGTGGTCGAGGGCTTCGCGCAGCGCATCGCCGCTGGCGATGTACCACCACCGCTACGCAATGTAACTCTCTGCGCGCTCGACATCGGCCTGATGCAGGCCGGCGCTTCGATGAAGGGCGAGTTCGAACAGCGTCTGCGCTCGGTGATCGATGAGGTCCAAAACTCACCCACTCCCATCATCCTCTTCATCGACGAAGCCCACACGCTGATCGGAGCCGGAGGCGCGGCCGGCACGGGAGACGCGGCCAACCTCCTGAAACCTCCCCTCGCTCGTGGCACGCTCCGTACGATCGCCGCCACCACATGGGCGGAGTATCGCCAGTATATCGAGAAGGACCCCGCTCTCACACGACGCTTCCAGCCGATCCAGATCGATGAACCCGACGTCGAGACCTGTTGCATCATGCTGCGCGGACTTCTTGGTCCGATGCAAAAGCACCATGGTGTTCGCATCTCCGATGCCGCGATCGTTGCAGCCGTCAACCTCTCGCACCGCTACATTCCTTCAAGACAGCTCCCGGACAAGGCAGTCAGCCTACTCGACACCGCATCGGCACGTGTGGCCATCAGCCAGAGCGCGACGCCGGCTCTGATCGAGGACACGCGTGTTTCGATTACCGCTCGCGAGGCTGAACGGTCCGCGCTGGTCAACGACGCTGACCTCGGTATCACGAAGAGCGAGCGCATTGCCGCGATCGACAACGATATCGCAGCTCTGAAGGACAAGCTGGCGCACCACGAGGCCGATTGGGCCGCCGAGCAGGTGCTGGTCAAGGACATCCGCAGCATTCGCGAGATCCTGTCGGAGGCCAAGGAAGGCGAGGACCCAGCTTCCAGACGCGCGGAGCTGCGCGGTAAGTTCGAGACGCTAGAGGGCATCAATCCGGAAAAGCGGATGGTCTATGCCCATGTGGATCAGCAATCGGTCGCGTCCGTCGTATCCGACTGGACCGGCATCCCGGTCGGCCGGATGATGCGGGACGAGATCGAAACTGTCCTGAAGCTGCCGGAGATTCTCAACCGCCGTGTGGTCGGCCAGTCCCATGGGCTGACGATGATCGCCAAGCGAATCGAAACCAGCCGAGCCAAACTGGACAACCCGTCGAAACCAATCGGAGTGTTCATGCTGGCCGGACCGTCCGGGGTGGGCAAGACGGAAACCGCCTTGGCGCTTGCCGAGACCCTCTACGGCGGCGAGCAGAACATGATCACGATCAACATGTCGGAGTTTCAAGAAGCGCACACCGTTTCGACCTTGAAGGGCGCACCTCCCGGCTATGTCGGCTATGGCGAGGGCGGCCGCCTGACTGAGGCGGTGCGGCGCAAGCCCTACAGTGTCATCCTGCTCGACGAGGTGGAAAAAGCCCATCCCGACGTTCATGAGATATTCTTCCAGGTGTTCGACAAGGGGACCATGGAGGACGGCAACGGCCGGCGGATCGACTTCAAGAACACCTTGATCATTCTGACGACCAATGTCGGCACCGATCTGATCATGGGCCTCTCGCGTGACCCCAAGTATCGCAACGAGCCGGAAGAGCTCGCCAAGATGCTGAGACCGGAATTGTTGAAGGTGTTTCCCGCAGCACTCCTCGGACGCATCGTCTCGATCCCATACTTCCCGCTGTCGGACGAGATGCTCGCCGGGATCACTCGATTGCAGCTCGATCGGATCGGACGGCGGCTCCGCGACAATCATAACGCGGCCTTCAGCTACGACGATGTCGTCGTCGAGCACATTGTCGCACGCTGCAACGATCCGGATTCCGGCGGGCGCATGATCGACAACATCATCACCAACACCTTGCTCCCGGAGCTGTCGCGCCAATTCCTCAGCAAGTCGCTCGCCAAGGAAGAGGTCAAGCAAGCGCGAGTCTCGATCGAAAACGACAAGTTCGTATATTTGTGGAATTGAGGACGATGAACATTCAAACCGAACATCGCGCCGCGAGCACCGGTCCCACACCATATGACGAGGTCTTCTACCCCGGCCACGTCTACGGCCTCACTCATCCGAACCATCTCGCAACCATCGCTGCGGTTTATGGCATGCAACCCGCTCGGGTGGAACGCTGCCGGGTGCTGGAGCTCGGTTGCGGCGTTGGCGGCAATCTGTTGCCGATGGCCTTTCAATATCCGGCCAGCGAATTCGTCGGTATCGACCTGAGCGGTGTAACGATCGAGCGCGGTCAGCGAAATATCGCAGCCTTGGGCTTGAGCAACATCGAACTCCTGCACCGCGACATCATGGATGTCGACGCAAATTTCGGAGAGTTCGACTACATAATTACCCACGGCGTGTTTTCATGGGTGCCGCCGGCAGTGCGCGAGAAGATGATGATGATATTCAAGCAGAACCTCGCGCCGCAAGGGGTCTGCTATGTCAGCTACAATGCGCACCCGTTCTCGCACATGCGGGACATGGCCCGCGACATGATGCGGTACCACACCCGCCGCCTCACCAGCATGAAAGAGAAGGTAGGACAGGCCCGCGCAATCCTGAAGTTCCTGAGTGAGGGCTCGAAGGTTACCTCGGTTCACGGTGCGGTCATGCGCGACCAGTACAACCGCGTCCTCAAGTCTCCCGACGAGCTGTTGTTTCACGACGATCTCGACGACGGCGCCGAGGCATTCCTGCTGCACGAAGTTGTCGAGCGCGCAGGCTCCTGTGGCTTGCAATATCTGAGTGACGCCGATTTCTCGCGACGCAACCTGGCAGGCTATTCCGAGGAGGTGCGCGCAACGTTGCAACGCTTCCCGGACAGCGAGTTCATGGCGCGCGACCAGTATCAGGATTTCATCGACGGGAACGGCTTTCGCCGTACCCTGCTCTGCCACGACGACGTCTCGCTCTCCCGCCAGATCGACCTCGAATTCATCACCCGCTTTCATTTGCTGAGCACGACGAGCCCGGTTGATCCGGACGCCTGCGTGACCGACGATTCAGCGATGGAATTCGAGAATCAGGACGGTAGCACGATTAAGGTGACCAATCCGCTCCTGAAGGCCGCGCACCTGTGTCTCGGCCGCACCTGGCCTCGCGCACTGTCCTTTGACGAATTGCTCGCTGGCGCCCGGGCACTGCTTGGTGGCCGAATGGCAGATGATGACAGAAGGGCGCTGACTGAGGCGATGTTCATCCTGGCTTGCAGCGGCGAGGTCTCCTTCCTGCTGTCGCGGCCGTTCCTTTTGCAAGGCGCGTCGGACCGTCCGCAGGCGAGTCTTCTCGCCCGCAAGCAAGCACAGACAGGTCCCCTGGTCACCAACCTTCTCCATCAGACGGTGCAGCTCGAGGATGACCGAACCCGGGACTTTGTGCAATTGCTCGACGGTACCCGGACCATCGACCAGATCACGACCGAAATGACCAAAAGATTCGGCGAGACCATCCGGATGGATCAGAGGGATAGCGCCGGACACCCCGCGGAGCCGTTGCTGCTGTCAACACGAGAAAGCGTTGAGCGTTCGCTTGCGATGGTCGGCAAGCTGGGTTTGCTGGGCGCCTGAGGGTCCAGCGGGTTGGCCTGCCCGAGAAAGAGGTCACGGCATGGAGGCGAGAGCTCCTGCTCTCTAACGGAAAAACAGCTTAGGTCGATCAGCCGTCGTGAGTGTATTGCTGGCCAAGAAGCCATCCAGTGACAATGCCGGCCGGACCGCTGGTGTAGACACCATTAAGGCCAACGCCGGCGCGCAGCATTCGCCATTCACTTTCGCCGACCCACGGAATTCCAGGATCACCCTTCTGATATTGCGACAGCAGCGTTCGGGCGACCTCTGCGGCATTTGCATAGATCGGCCCGTTGGCCCAGCGAGGTCGGGGCAGGCCCGTCATGCGGCAATAGAGGGCCGTGCAGACGTAGGCGGACGCCTCTTCCGCATTGGCGTCGAGACCGGTGCGCAAGAGATCGTAAGCGGCATGCAGGGCTTCGTGGACGATATAAGCCCCATCCATCCGCCCCGTCGCAGATACGACCTCAAGAGTATTCGCGGCAACCGCAGTACCGTCGGCTCGCGTTCGCGCGACGTCGTTATATTGCGCAGCAACACCGGCCGCGAGATCGGTCGGAACCCGGACGGTGACTTGTCCCAACCGGATGGCGCGAGCGACATGATGGAACGTTTGCGGTGCTATCGTCACGTGACTGCCGCGGATCGGAAACCGGAACCGAATGCGTGCGACCGCTGGGCCATTGAGCACGTCGAGCACCTTGCTCCGCAGTGACATTGGATTGTCCTGGCTGTCGAGACCACCCCATGTAACGTGGTCGGCGCTGCCGGTTGGGAGGTTCAAACAGTCTATGCGTCAGCGTGACGGGAACTCGGTCACTTGAGATGACTTAGGCTGCCGGCAGCACAATTGAGCGAACTAAATTTTGAACCCGCCCCGCTTGGGGCAGACCAATCTGAGATTAGTCTTGCCCGCGGAGGGCGGCCCTGCGATGACCAGCAACCCGACGACGACCGACACTTTCCGCAAGATCGCGGCGCGGCTGACCATGTTTCGCCCGCAGATCGATCTGACGCAATACTTCGCCGGTCGCAACCCGGATGTCCGCCTTTATGACGAAAAGCCCTACATCAGGCATCAGCTCGAGCAGTACGGCGTGGCGGCCGCAACGAATACACTCGATGGCGTCACCTTCCTGCCAACGAACTGGTACGACCTGATCAAGAAGCTACGCATCGCCAAGACACCCGACGGATTCGACGCTTTCGCCGAGGGGCGCAGCCCGGAGAAATCATCGCATTGGGCCCTCGATCTGTCGATGGCTGCGACGATCGGCAAGGGTTTTCGAGAGATCTGGCGTCCGAAGCTGTCCGACAGGCCACTCTCAACGCGGGACCTCCCCGGCCGGCACGGCTTCGGGCTTGGACGCGACCGCGGACAGTGGAGCGACGCCTACAGCTCGCAATTCGGTAAGGACCCGCAACCGCAAGACATTACCTCGCTGCATTTCGCAGTGGCGCCCGATCGGGTCAACGTCCACATCGACGAAACAGGCTTCGTATTCGAGGGCGCGGACGGCGCCCTCACGGTCGGGCCGAACTTCGCGCACCACGCCGGCAACGAATTATTCTGGAAGAGCAACCCACATCTGCCGCGTTGGGCAGCCGAACATATCGACCTCATCCTGCCGAACAGTGCGAATGACTTTTCGCGCTTGGGCATTTCGGCCGACATCTACCGGCGCAAGGACTTGCGCGTCACGGTCACCGGCTCCTGCGGAATTTTCGGCGGATTCGAGTGCTCGGGAACGGTGAGCATCAGTGGGACGCACAATTTGCTCGGCTCGAAGCCGAAGGGCGCCCGCTAAAGCGGATCGGGCGCCTACAAGACTCTCACGCCGAGGATCCGCGATTGCCGCATTAAAGGCGGGCCCGCCGACGATCCCAGCGAAAGGCCAGCAAGATCTCAACACCGCGTATGGGCTTGTAACGTGGCACAGTTGCATCATCTGTACGACGGTAATGGATCCAGACGTCGAGGCTTCGACTCGGGAAAAAACCGATGCGCGGTCGTGTCGCGAACGCCCATCAGAAACATGTCCGCCCAACCATAAATCTCGTCAATTTCCTTGCCGGTATCTACGGCACCCTTCACGCGCGCTTCGGGCCTTGGAGACCCGTCGATCATCCGGTTTGCCTGGTCGAGCGAACCCTTGTTTGTTTCGGCGAAGACAACGTTAAGTTCTTTCAACCGATTGACGATCGGCGATTCGATCCAGTTATGATGACCGAATCCTTCCCGCCAATCCTCTTCCAGGTTTTCTAGCTGCTCGAGATCGCTCAGACCGGCCTTTGCCAGCTCCTCAACGCGTCGTTTGTAGCGCGGGGATTTGCTCATAGCCGCCATCGCGCGATCAAAGACCTCATGGATGTAGTCGGCCCAGAGCGCCCTCTCGTAATGGTCGGCCAGAAAATGGCGTGCAATCTTCACCGGGGTCTTGCCGAAGAATTCCCACTCGGCGGCCCATCGCATTCGGATCGTGTCGATGTGCTGGCGGACCGCCGTTCTCACTTGTTCGACATTGCCCTTTTCGCGCGCCAACCAGGCTGCGCCGAACTCGGTCCCTTGGTTCATCCACATTTGAACGTCCCTCAGTTGGGACAGAACAACCTCGGCTGATTCGTCAACGAGCCTGCTGAAGTCTGCGTCCATATTTGCCGCAACAGACGGTTGATCCATGGGATAGGAGCCCCTGCGATCCGGGGCTGGAAATTTTTTGCCGATTTCTTTGCCAACGTCCTTGACAAGGTTGCCAAATATTGCGGCCTGCATCTTTGAAAATCGGTCGAGGGTCTGAGGTTCATTCATTTGCATCACGGAAGCCAAGTCCCACTTGTATTTCCGGACGGTAAAGCTTGGAACGAACTTATATTGAACCCAAGCACCGAGGAATGTTATCGCTCCGCTCGTCACAAGAGAAAAGATGAAAGCAAAACGGGCCGCGTCTGCCTTGTACTGCTCTTCAACCTCTGTGAATGTCTTCGCGCGCATGGCTACGGCGGTCGCGTAAGCGGCCGTGACATCCTTGAATGCGTTCTTCCACACCTTGATCTGAGCCTCGTAGTCTTTGTACACGCCATCAAGCAGCTTCCAGCCGTAATCGCCGAGATCACGTTCGTATACGACCTTGGGATCTCTCTCCCTGTTTGATCTGGGTCGGCCGGAAGGCGAGTCCTCGCGCTGCGCACGAGGCGTCGTTCCAGGCGGCAGGAACGGCTTGATCAGATCGATGGGCAGCGGCGCCATATCTCCCCTCCTCAATTTCTAACGCGCAAGTGGCATTCAGACTAAGACCATGAACGCCGACGGCCTCGCACCTCGGTGAGTCCGGCTTTCGCACCTGGCAATTCGTTATTGGTCACAGCGAAAGGCGGTCGGGTTCGGTAACGCCGCTTTTTTTGAACACACTTGTTAGTTCCACTCCGTCGAGGAACCGGTGCTTTAACGATAGAGATAACGGAGATTCTGGCAGCCTGCGTGCAAGTGTGATCGGCCGCACAAATCGTTCAATCCGGTACTCTCCCCTGCTTGTTGTCGGAAGGTGGCTAGATCGTTCCGCCGCCAACGAAGATTTCGACGACCACCGCCCGATTGGCGGCCCTGTTGATCACTGTCGTGTTGTCTTGAAGGTACTCGTAGTGTGGAGCTGGCTTAACGGAGAAGACGCGCGAGCGGGCGCTGGGGCCGAACAAGTGAAAGACATTCCTCGCCCGGCCCGTGCGCAGGGAAATGTTGTTCCGTTCATTGCCGGTACTGTCGCTGTATCCGATAATCTGAAACTGCAGCGACTTGTCAGTCTCGAAACGCATGAGCTGCGCTGCCAGCAGCGGATCGCGCTTGGCGATGGTCTTGAGATGCCGCCAGTCGACGCCGAAATCCCATATGATGAGATATTGGCAGGCACCCACCGGCGGGACCAGACTAACGTCCGCACCGATGTGGCCGACCTCGGTGCGGGACGTCGCAACTTCATTGGCCTGGTAGGGAAAGACGTCGGCGCTGCGAACCTTGGCAAGTGGCGCGCACTGTCGTTCCGGGGCCGCCAAATTGGGCATCTTTTCCACGGGACCGGGCGGCATGTATTGAGGCAGAAGTTGCGGCGCGCGTCCCATCGCAATTTCTCCTGTTGCTGGCCTGGCCCGTTCAAAGCTGAGGACTGAGGGAGCGTCGGCTCCCACCACGGCTTGACTAGTAGTGACGTGAGCGGTCGGCAGGTTCAAATGCGAGTTGCGGGCGCCACGGAATCACAACGGCTTTGGTCACCCCATACGAAACACGTCACGTAGCTTGCCCCTTCTAGCGCGATTTGTACTTGGTGAGATGGTAGACGCCAAGTGGAACGAGAGGGCTCCAGAGCGTTTTGAAACGTCCGTCCGAACTCACTTATCTGATTGGACGGGGACAAGCAGCCCTCCGCGGGACTTCGGTCCAGGCTCTGAGCAGCACGCAAAACGAGGAGCTTGCGCATGGACACCGAAAATCGCCCGACTCCTCGACGTACTTTGCCATCCTCTCGCGAGAAGACGCCGTCGCACGTCGAGATGCGGCCCCGAAAGGTGGCAGCATCGTCGACGTCTTTGAAGCGCTTGCCGCCGTCGGCATCGAAGGGCACCTCGTGATCTGCGACGAGAGTCTTTGGGACGCCGGCCACGTCGCGATCGGATCTCGATCGAAAGTTAGCGGATTGAGGGAAGTGCCCTAGGGGCGGCACGCCGCTCAAGTCCATGTTGGCGAGGGCAACCTTTGATTTCGAGCAGCCTCATAAGGTCCTGCGATCATCGAAGATCGCATTCCGTACCAGCTCGCAGCCCATGCTTCGAGCGCGGCGCCTGAGACCAACATCACGCGCCGTGGCGGCCAGCCCTTCGAGAAGCGCTACGGTGGCCGTCAAGCTTCGGCTCGGCGGGGTCATCTGATTGCTCACCTCGCGCGCCTGAGTGAGCATCCTGGTCAACGGTCTCGGCCGGCCTGTCGACTGGCATGCTGCCGAACCCGAAGTAAATTGGCCGACGGCCGGCGCCGATCCAGGAAACCACGGAATCATGGAAGTCAGTGGCGGATTCCAAGGTCATCGTGCCGACCAACGGCCTCCCCCAGCTCCATTCCGCCTCAAGCCCTGGAAAGAACACCTTGTCATAGGCTTGAATTTCCAAAGCTTTGGACTCGACGATGCCGCGGGCAAGCACGAGTTCTGGAGTGCGGAAGCCCTAGGGCTCGGCGCTGTTCATCATAGGCCGGTCGCAACAGGCGCCAATGCGACCACTCGGCGACCAGTCTCGGCGGCAATCGAACCGGCAGAATGTGATTGTTCGGCCTGACAGGAAAGTAATGCAGGGCGGCAAACGGTACGCCTCAGCGCTGTGCGAGAAAACTAAGTTCGTAGGCACAACGCCAATCGCGGGCGGCCTCTTTAGCAGCTCCAGCTCTTCTGCACGCTGTGGTGCGACGCGGTACTCCGCCAGCAAAAACGCGCTGGAACGCTGAGCTCGTTCGAGTTAAGTCGGGACGAACAGCTCTTATGCGAGTGAGACCCACCACACCGAAGCTACGCTAAAGCGCGTGTACCAGCCGATTGCCCTATCCCACTCTATCATTTCGAACGACGTTTCGTCGTTGATTTACAAGCACAAACTTTCAAACTCTGACGGACAAATGCCGACGGTATACCCGCCGCAATTTTTCGGTCTTGGAATTCACAGAAAAAATTGCTCTTCACGAAGCACTGGCAATTCCGCTGCTATCGGAGTCTATCGACTGGCCGACGCGCCGCGTGCGCAATCAAGACTGACACGGCTCGCACTGGCACAGAGCTTCCCATACCGTCAAAGATCAAGAAGAGACCTGGTCCCGGCGCCGTTCCTCCCGTCGCTGTGCGGCAGCCATGCATGTCCGCTCCGCATTCAAAAGCCGCTCTCTCCGTCAGCTCGGTTCGTGCCCCCTAGCGGACCTGCCCAAAGTGTAGGACTGCTAACGAGGGCAACCGGCTGCTCCTCAATGTTACTGCTTGCTGCTCAGCCGGGCAAAAGATCTGAAAAATCGCTACATTTCGGAAACGGCGATTGGCCTTTCATTTTCGGCGAGCCAGATCCCCGGATTCAAGGCACTTTTCAGAGCCAAGCATTTGGATCGCGTTGCTGAGTCACGGAGTCGATGATGCGTCGTCCTCACTTTATTGCCGAGCACGCTCGGAATGCTCACGGCCTGTTGGGCCGGTTCATTGCTTTCATCATGGCCCGCGAAACCTGGCGCCAGAACTTGCGCGTGATGGATGCGCTCCGCATCGAGCAGGCCGATCATGTTCTTGACGTGGGGTGCGGCCACGGCCGCAGCCTCACGGAATTGGCCGCGCGAGCTCCTCGGGGCCACATCGTCGGGGTGGACTCTTCTGAGCTGATGGTCGAGATCGCAAAGAAGCGAAACCGACGCCTGATCGAATCGACTCGCGTGGACGTCATTCGTTCGAGCGTGGAAATGCTGCCTTTTTCCGACGACATGTTCGACAAAGTCCAGTGTATCCACGTGCTCTATTTCTGGAAAAATATGGAAACATCCCTGGGCGAGATCGCCCGCGTGCTGAAGCCGGGCGGCCGTCTCGCGTTACTGTTCCGGACGAACGCAGACCCGAAAGCGATCGCCTCGTTCCCACGGGACATCTACAGCTTCTCCGCGCTGGTGGACGTATCCGCAGCGCTCGAACATGCCGGCATGGACATCCTCGTTGCGGACGACAGCGCAAACCAGCCAGCTCTCGTGCTGGCGACGAAGCGGTAGGTGAAACGATCAGACCGCCGCGTTCGTAGACAGGCGTGCGACAACTTGGTCGATCTCGTCGACCGTCGTGTGCCTTCCCAGGCTGAAGCGGATCGCGCCCATTCCAGTCCTTTCGGGCACGCGCATGGCCGCGAGAACCGGTGAGAGTTCGATCTGACCCGAATGGCACGCCGAACCTGTCGACGCTGCGACATCGCGTAGCTGGGCCAGGATGTCCGCGCCTATTCTGCCAACGAACGACACGTTGAGGGTATTGGGCAAGCGATGCGTGGGATGGCCGTTGAGCGCGACGCCTTCACCGAACCTGTCTTGCAGAGCCTGCCATAAACGCTCGCGCAGAACTTGGACGTGGTTTATGGGGACAATATCCGCGGCCAGCGCACAGGCCGCCCCAAGCCCGACTACCAACAGCGCGCTCTCGGTTCCGGCGCGTCGGCCCGATTCGTGACCGGCACCGTGGATCAACGGCTCAAGCTCGAGGCCTCGCCTGACATACAGCGCGCCTACGCCCTTTGGGGCGTAGAGCTTATGACCGGCGATCGTCAGCATATCGACACGAGCTCGTCCACCTTGGTCGGAATTTTTCCGACCGATTGAGCAGCGTCGGTGTGGAAACGGATCCCGTGCTGCCGCGCGATTGCGGCAATTTCCGCGATGGGCTGTATGGTGCCGACTTCGTTGTTGGCGTGCATGATGCTGATCAACAGCGTCTGCGGAGTAATGGCGCGCCGCACGTCCTCCGGATCGACCAGGTCTCCCCGGTGAGCATTACGAAGATAGCTAATTAGCTTTGCGGCATCGATTATTTGCATCCCACCGAATTAGTGCTTGTCGAAGGGCGAAAGCCCGAGACATCCCCCGGACGCGAGCCCCCCGTGGCCTCGACCAACGCAAAGCTTCGCAAACCCCAGATAGCCCGTTGGTCGGTCAGGATATCCAGCAATCCAGCTAAGAATGCGCCTCGGTTGTGGTGCGGCGCACACTTCCCAACCAATGGCATTGCCGCCTATGCGCTCGCGATTTCGGCAGGCCAGCCACATGACCCATTTGACGCAGCTCCCGTGGGACCTCAAGAAGTCGGAGGCCGTAGGTAAGGGCTTATAAGAGCGCCCCTAGAAACATTGAGTTTTTTGGTAACCGCTGCGCGTCTCGGACCATCGGTCTTGCCGGATGCACTCAGCAACTTACTCTTTTCAATCGTTGGTAGAAGCGTATATTGTCGCTGGTTGATCCAAGGGAGCCTCCTTATGTTCGGATCATACCTCTCGCGCCAGGGAATGGTCGACGGTCTTGCGGTCGGAGTAAGCATGCCCCCGCGACAATCTCGTTAGAGACGTTCAACAGCAGCGCTTGTGCTCGATCCGCACGAAAGGTAGACGGGCTATATTTCTTGGTCCGCTTACATTTATGGGCATCGGAGAATGTTCGTAATCTATTGAAAGTTAAACGGCTCGAATTTCGTCGAACGAAAACGCGCTGGGCTCTCCCGCTATTGCGCCCTGTGCAGGTTCGCTCTCGCGAAGTCCGAAATGCATCATCTCTTTTGAGCATCGGGGAACGTTGAGAGATTCCGTGATTGCGCTCTGATGCCTAGGCTGCCGATGAACAGCCAATAGAAGACCACACGACCGAGAATCTCCTGGAGGAAACGATGATCACGCCCATGCGCCTCCGTTTTTTCGTTGAAGCCCTCGATGAGTATGCCCAGCCATGACCACGTGTCCCGTTTGCTCAACCAGCGTCGCCCGCAAGCACCGGTACTGCCCGCAATGCGGCGCCAGCCTCAAAGGTACCGCCGAAAAGCCTTCTCCGCTCCCACCTCCCGGCGGATCGGCTCGCGATCAGTCATCTCTTCGACGACAGCATCGCTCCAGGTCGCGGACAGCGCAGATGTTGACGGAGAACAAGCAGGTGAGCGCCCTGTTCGTCGACGTGTGCGACTCGACCTCCCTGTTGCAGCATGTAGACCCGGAAGAGGCTCGGGAATACCTCGGCAAGGCACTCGACCAACTCGTCGACGCGGTCGAAACCTTTGGAGGCACCATCAGCCAATTGCTCGGGGACGGTCTTGTTGCGTTATTCGGTGCTCCGTTGGCGCAGGAAGATCATGCCTTGCGGGCCTGCATGGCTGGGCTCAAGATGCAGCGGGCCACCATTCCCGGCTACGAAGCGCGCGGCGTCCCCAGCCCCAAGATTCGCATCGGCATCAACTCCGGTGAGGTGCTGGTAGGCATCGTCGGGCAGTACCAGTGGTCACACTACGGGGCGGACGGCAAGACCATCCACATCGCGTCGCGGCTGGAGAAGTTGGCGCCCCCGGGCGGCATACTGATTAGCGCCTCGACGCAACGCCTGGTAGCGCAGCAGATCGACACGCGGCCAGTCGGGGAGCGCACTGTACGAGGATTGGCTGCCCGGATCGAGCTCCATGAAATCGTAGTCGGAACCGAAAGTTCGGCGGCCGCGCCTTTGACGAGAAAGCAGCGATGGGCGCCTCTCGTCGGACGCGAAGGTTCATTGCAGGTGTTGGAGGGGGCCGTCGCGACGGCTCAAAAGGGCGAGATGTGCTTGATCGCACTACGAGGCGATGCGGGGATCGGGAAGTCCCGACTGATCGCCGACTGGACGGGCGCGCTCTTGACCCAGGGTGTGGACGTTTGCATCACCCAGGCTTGGGGATATGCGAGCTCGAGAGCTTACAGCACCGCCGCCGACCTGATCGCGAGCATGATCGGCCTGCCCCGAACTGGCGTGACCGAAGTGAAGCAAATTGCGATGCAGGCCCTGGTCGCGAAGTGGCCCGCCGAAGGTGCAGAGCATCTGGCCGCGGTGAGTGACCTGCTCGGACTGGAAGCGCCAGCAGAAGCATGGCTGGCACTGAATCCGTCACAAAGGCGGCGCCGCATCGGCGACGCCCTGCTGTGGCTCGTCCGCCGTCGTCTGCAGGCAGGCCTTTTCGTGCTGGTGCTCGAGGATGTCTTCCTGGCCGATCGCGAAAGCCAGCGGCTGTTCGAGGCTTTGCTTCCCAAGCTCCAGGGGCTTCGGATCTTGGTCTGTGTCAGCTATCGGCCGGATTTCCAGCATGAATGGGGAAAGGCTCCGTGGTTCGCAGAACATCTGGTCGGCCCCCTGCGAGACGGCGAGATGCTCATCCTCGCCCGTGCTTTGCTCGGCGATGATCCTTCCGCGCGCGACGTGACCAGCGAGCTGATCCGTCGTGCCGACGGCAATCCCTTCTTTCTGGAGCAACTGGTCATCACGTTGATCGATGACGGATCGCTCGAAGGGATCCCGGGCGCATACCGTTTGCGAAGGCCTCTCGGAGAGTTGCGGGTCCCGGGCTCCATCGCCGCCGTGATCAGTGCGCGGGTCGACAGGCTGCCGGACGCCGCGAAGTCGGCACTGGAGGCCGCCAGCGTTCTGGGTGACCCCGTCACGCGGGAACTGATCGCGGACATGCAGGGGGTGAATCTTGCGCGTGCGGAAGAATTGCTAGGTCTTTGCTTCTCATCCGGGTTGCTGACGACACCCGATCAAGAGCGCAGTTCATCCAAGTCGTGCGCGTTCCTGTTCCGTCACGCACTGGTGCGGGATGTCGTGCTCGGAACCCTTACCCGCGGCCGCCTCAAGGCGCTGCACCGACAGGCCTTTCTGGTCTTGCATTCGCAACCAGGTGCTGGCGACGCGGATGCCGCGCCAGCGCTTGCTCATCACGCCTTCAAGGGCGAGGAATGGGAGCATGCCGCAAGATTCGCGGTCAGGTCGATGGTGCGCGCCATCTCGCGCTCAGCCAATCAGGAGGCCCTGCAACTGTTCGAGATGGGCGTTGAAGCATCCCGTCACGCCGGGGACGAGTCGACGGCACAAGCCCTGGAACTTGCGCTTCGGCTGGAAGCCATCGGCGCCATGATGGCGCTCGGGCAGATCGACGAGATCTTCAAGAACATGGAGCGCGCCGAAGCCATCGCGGCCCAACTGAACGACCAACCCGCACGCGCATCGGTTTCGAACCAAACGGCGTTGTTTCTCTGGATGCGCGGGCGCTTCAACCAAAGTCTGCAACACGCTTCACGAGGGCTGGACGCCGCCCGCCTTGCGCAACGGCGCCACATGATGATGGGGGCGCATCAGACACGCCTGATGAACTTTCACGCGCTCGGGCGGTATACCGAGGCAGCCGCGGAAGCCAGTATCGTGCTCGCCGACTACGAGCCCGAATTGGCCGAGCACTCTGTCCCACCCGGATGGGCTGCCATCCCGATCATCAGCGTGTACTCGTTCTATGCCAGCACGCTGTGGCGTCTCGGCGATCGCGGAGGTGGGCACAAAACTTGCGCGAAGGCCTATGAAATTCTATCGAACGTCAACCACCCGTACTCACGTGTACTGATCGACACTGTCCAGGGGCAGATCTGGATCGAGGAAGGGGAGCTCGACAAGGCGGAAGCTTTGCTCCGCGCGGCTGTGCAGCACTGCTTGACCTACAAGGTGCCGACTACGCTGGCCATGTGCACCGGAGTGCTCGGTAGCGCGCTCGCGCGCAATGGCAAAGCCTTCGAGGCTGCGGCACTGCTCGAAAGGGGCTTCGACGACCGCATCTACGACGCAGCCGGCACCTACGGCAGGACCTTCATGCGGATCGGCCTGGGTGTCGCCTATCGCACCATCGGAAGGCTGGAAGATGCAATCCGTGTCGGACGCAAGGCCGTCGACCAGGCCGACGAAGAGTACGGACACAAGACGGAAGCCCTTTTCGAGTTAGCCGAGACGCTGCGGAGTGCCGGCGATGCGCCAGACGCGGAGGACTGCTTCATTCAGACCTACGAGGCGGCACGTCGGTTGGGAATGCCCTACTACGAGAAGCGTGCGGCAGCAGCCCTCGCGCATCGCCGCTACGACCAAGCATGAGAGCCTCGAACAGCCAACCCGACGCTTTGCCGCCGGGCGTACGCCGCCTCTCCTATGGACTCTTTTGTTGGCTGAATCGTCACATCATCGTCTGCCCGGAATCGGCGCAATGCTTCGGTGTTGGCCTTTCGTGGGCGGATGGTGCGGCGTAGCGGCGCGCCAGCGCCGTCAGAGATGTGATGACGAGGCCACGAAGCTTCTCGAACACCGCCCATGCGCCCAACCTGACTTCCGGCCACTATCTGATCGCCATGGAACCCGGCCCCACCTACGATGCCGACAAGATTTTGCTTGATGCGCGGCTGAACGCATTGAAGCCGACGCTGCCAGAAACTCAGCGACTGGTCACGCATCTGAAAGCGCACGTGACCGGCAAGCCATTCGATCTCATCGAAGACTGTCTGATGTGGATCGTGTTTCGCGCGATGGATCCGCTGTTCGGTTCGGCCACCAACAGGGTGGCGGCGGGCGCGCATGGGAGCGTCCACGATCCCGGACTGAAGAAACAATATCTCACGGAGATCGGGTACGTCGCGGGACAATGGCTGGCCGGCGATTTGGCCCAAACATCGTCCGCTTCGAGCTAAGAGCTTTGGGTCGGGTAAACCGTTGCCTCCCGCAGCAAAGGTCATCTTCGCACGTGGTTGCTGGTTCGAGAGGCGTGTCGCACACTTCGGTGCCTCGCTCATCCTGTACCTCGACCGGACCCTTGGTGAGGTGCCAAGCCTTCGCGGCCGCGTAGGTTCCTACCGCCTCCCCTCCCCCTCGATAGGCATTGCGATCAACACGCTAGCGCCGCTGCCGCGCGGCTCTATTCCTCGCGATCAAGAAGCTGGCGAATGTCGAGAAAAACCGGGTGAGTCCCTCGTCGGCAGCCGTGTTGTCGGGCGGCCCAATGGTCGTGATGCCCCAGTGCCAGGTCTGCGCGTGTCGCGGCGGCTGCAGCAAATTGGCATAGAAAAACCGAAATCCTGAGTCTAGCTCGGCAATTGCTCCCATCTTTCAAAAAACCGCAGGTTGGGGTTTGGCTATCATCAGCCAGAGTATAGCGGCTACGGCAGTGAACGCTGGAATGCCGAAGGCGAACCACAGCCAAAACATTCGGTGATATTCAGGCGGCAAAGGCGAGCCTTTTGCCGCTGCGATTGAGGCAAGATCCCTCAGGCGGATTTGCATCCAAACAACGGGCAGCCATAGTGCCCCCGTGATGAGATACAGCACGATCGACCAAATGATCCATCCTTCCCAGAAGGAGTAGCCGACGTGCAGCACAAGCAGCGAGCCTGTGACGGGCTGTGCAACGACAGCGGTGGCTGTGAAGATAAAATCCGCAATCACGACAATTCGGGCGACGCCCGCGATGACGGAGGGCTTTCCGCCGAGGTGAGCTGCAAGCATGAAAAACGCAATGCCGGATCCTGTGCCAAGTAAGACCGCAGCGCCGACGATATGTAAGTATTTGAGAACGAAGTACAGCATCATCGATCTTCAAGAACAGCTAGCGCGGCGAAATGCAGGACGATAATCGGCCAGATTTTCAACATCGGCCCCAGAGGATCGGCCCATAGGCGCGGCACAAGGATGGTCCCGATGATCGCGTAAGTGAAGGAGATCGCGATGGCGGCATAGAGCCCGTACCGGCTGGTTGGTCGATAGGCAATCGCGAGTCCAATCAGCAGATCGGATAATGCGCCGGCGATCACCGTGAGCGCCGCACTCGTTCCTTCGACACCGCCCTCGCCCATGAGACCCAGACCGTAGCCCCAGCCCGGCCCCAGCGAGACAAAGGCGGTCGAGATCCAGAATAGAGACAACACGATAAATATCGCTGGTTTAAGCAAGTACATCCGCGCAAACCAGCGTTCCTGCACTGAAGCTGGTTCGGAGGCGAAGAACTCCGGAAGCCCTTTTGGATGCAGCCCAAGCCGCCGCATGTCTCCAACATCGCCGACCGCGCCTCGCCTAATCTCCCGCTCGGCAGTGCTCCGTACGGGAGGCCGCCAGCCCAAAAGCGATAGAATGTCACCGAACTTGTACATCACGCTTGAAGCAAAGTTCGGCAAGCGGATCTCGTGCGCCGGAGGCCAACGGTACCAACGGCGGATCAGTGCGATGACTTCGGGGAAAGAATGGAGATGCGGGCCGACCAGTTCGACAATTGTCCGTGTGGGCGCACCGGGCTCCAGAAAATGCTGCACGGTTTGCACGACGTCCTCAAGCAGGACGATCTGGAGCTGTCCCGTGTTCGGCATCACCGGCAAAGCCGGAAGGGCTGCCAGGCCCCGCATGAGCGCGCTGGCCCCATAGGCCGCCCGACCGATCACGACAGACGGTCGCAAGATGATCCAGTCGAGGTCACGGCCCATCAGGGCCTTGTCGCCAGATAATTTGGTTTCTGAAAACGCGCTGGGAGTTTGCCGGTCTACCCCGATTGCGGAGAAATGGATGACGCGGCGGATTTTGAGTTGCTCACAGGCGGCAAAAAGATTCGCAATGCCCTGATGATGGACCATTGACGTGGAATCCTTTGGGCTATCTTGGAGTACCCCGGCGCAATTCACTACGGCCTCTACGCCATCGAGGTGGGGCAGCCAATAAGACGGAGACGTTGCCTGGTTAAGGTCGACCGAGATAGCACTCGGACCCCCAAAATCCACGCTTCTACTCATAGAAACAATTGAATGGCCGCGCGAGGATAGGTAAGCCACGATCGCGGATCCCAATAGTCCTGTTCCTCCGATGACAGCAACCTTCATTGATGGTCCTCCGCGTTCGGAGCTAAGCCCTGTTCCGCGATCGCAAACCTCGAGCGAATTCCTCCATATAGGGAAGGACTTCAAACAGCAGGACTGCGAATAAGAATGCAGCCACGTAGGTCCAGGGTAATGGCTCTCGCTTCAAGACGAGTTCGTAGCGTGCGGGCTCAGACCCCATCCCCCAGAGGCTAAGGAATTGCGGCCAGTTCAAGATAATTACGATGACCATCGCCATGAGGGGCATCAGTTCAAGAAAACTATGGACCTGCTGTTCGATGGGCGTGATGAGCCGCTTATGGCTAGCGAATGTTGTGTCCCAGAGGGCTGTCAGCTGATGCGTAACAAAGCCCGCGATCATAGTCGCGATAATAAGAGCGTTAATCTCCAAAAAAATCGCCGCCAGCATAGGTATCGCCAGCTCGATCAACATCAATAGATGAAGCAGAGTTTCCTTATAACCGCTCGTTATCTCAATCCGAGAAGCGCGATGGCAAAGGTAATCAGCAAAGCCGGCCAATAGCCAAAGGGGCAGCACAAAGTACAGCAATATGGTTTCGGCTGCTGCGAAATGAGACATTCGGTAAGCGCTCTCCTCTCTACAGGCTGTTCTCTACAGGCTGTCTGGGGTGCCGAGGAGTTATGACTTGTCCTCATTTCGCAACTCCTGGTCCGCCAACTGCCAGAATTCTTCGTCGCCTGCCTTCAGGTTTGCCTTTCCGCTCCCATATTTCATAGGTGCGCTTCTCGATTTCCTTTTCGGTCCGGTTGGGTCACCACGACTTCCTGCAACTCTGTGGGGGATCGTGGGTTGAGTATCGGCTAATCGCGACCACTTCGACAGTTTGCGCCAGCGATGCGCTGGGCCATCTGCTGCCGAAGCTCTGTATTTTCACTCGCCGGGGCGAATCCCTCCTCCGCTGATAAGCACGACAAGTCCGCGAGGTTCCTTCGCTGAATCAACGCGGCGAGCGCGGCTTGCGTGATCGAGAACAGTATTGGCGCTCCCCCGTACAGGACGACGATCCACAACCCGATGCTATGAGGAGCGGCCCCATTGCAGCCGAGATCGTGACAGCGTTCTCACTGATTGCGGAAGGCGCCCTTGCTGGCGCGGTCCCCAAGGGAGTTCTTCCTCGTCTTTCAGTTCGGGTCTCGAAACGGCGTAGCGCGCGTTCACTTGCTGGATGAGGTCGAGCCCGTCGTGACGCTCGGGGCGTTGTTCGGAGTCGTAGTGGTGGTCTGATGACCGACATCGCGTCCATTGTAGAAGAAGACGGCCGCGACGACCGCGATGACGAAGATTGCGCCGACCATCCAGCCGACTGCGCTGTTCTGCCGTGACCGAACGATGGTCTGGTCGTTTTGATCCATGCTGTTCTCCCTGACTGCCTCGAAAACATGTCGCCGGGAGAGATGTTCCTAACTCGGCTTGCTCGGTCGTGGCACAACGATCTACCGATCGAAGACGCATCGGTTCGCCGCCCGGCGAGCGACAGGATGCAGTCGACGATGCATCGGATGCCTAGCGTCGGCGCGCGACCATAACGCCGATCACGAATGCCGCGGCCAGGGACCGGAGCGGTGCGGCCATGGCGATGTCCCGCAGTTGCTGGGCGATGAGCGCTGTGGCTGCCTTCGCAGGTGGTCCATGCCGCGGCGTTTCCGCTCTCCGGGCGCCGGTTGCTGCCGAGGCGTTTCCAACGCTGGGATCATCAGAAAGGCCGGATGCTTCGGTCATTGCGGAAGCGTCTTTCAGGTCCATGGGAAACCTCGTGTGGCAGGTTCGAAGCAACCGTTCCCTGTCCGTGCGGTTCCTATCGATCGGCTTGCAGCAATAAAAGCGCGAAAACAACCCGATGCACAGTAACCGGGGACAATGGAATCAATGGATTGGCGGCCGTCCGCGACATCCCTCGGTTTTTTCGAATCCAGCTTGGCTCGTCGGGCAAATACCCCTACCGCAAGCTCGGAGGGCTTTCCGGCGCGCTGCATCGGCACCTGCTTGCCGAAATTTTTGACGGAGTTCTCCGGCACGGTCGACGAAATGAGGGGGGCCAGATCGGCCCGGGAGCGGCTCCGGAGTTTACGCCGATAACGGAAGGCGACCGCAAGCGTTCCTGACCTGAAGTCACACCTCTTGGTCCAAGCGCCCGATGTCGCCGCTAGGACCCACCGAGCGTGTGCACGATCGGTCGAAGCTCGCCGCTCTCGTCGAGATCGAGCGTCGCAAGCCTGATCGGGAGCTTGAAGCGTCGCGGCCGGCGCTCCCGGGGTTGAGATAAAGAACCCCGTCAATCGTCTTGACGCTCGCCCGGTGCGAATGACCGCAAATCACGGCAGCGGCGCCCTCAGGCGCAGGTTTGCTCCCGAGTTCGTTCAGATCATGCAGGATGTAGAAGTCGTACCGGCAGAGACGCACGGTCTCCGCATCCCGATAGTCCCGCGCCCAATCGCCGATATCGACATTCCCCCGAATCGCGGTGACAGGCGCAATCCTGCGAAGCCCTTCGAGCACCTGCTCGGCACCGATATCGCCGGCATGAATGATATGCGCGACTCCGTTAAGGCAATGCGCCACCTCTGGCCGTAGGAGCCCGTGCGTCTCCGAGATGACCCCAATTCTGATCACAGCACTCTCCTGACACCCCGCCGCGTTCCCGCGCTTAGGAACCACGGCAGCATGCTCGCAGTTTGCGCCGTAGCGAACGCCCAGCTTGACCGTAACATCGAAGCAACGCAACGCCGCGATGATCCACAAAAGCTGATGGCAAGGTGATCGAACGCGGAGGACGATATATGTTCGAAGACCTTCGCGCGATCGCCCAGCCCGGAGCGATGATTGCCATAGTCCTTGTCTTGCTCCTGATGGCCGTGGCTGACGGGGCAATCTTCATCGCAGCCAGGGGCTGGCCCTTCTGACTCGAGAAACCGGCCGCCTCGCTGCAATAGGAACCTTCATAGGTTTGACCGGTTCGCCCTCCAACAAGGGAGCACGGCGAACATCGATGCCTGTCCGGATGCGAACGGCTCTGGTGCCATTTGCGACGTTGCCGCTGGCCGCTTGCGCCGGCCGGCAGTCGGCGCTCGATCCGCAGGGACTTCAATCCAACCACATTCTCCAGACTTTGTTCATCTTCCTGATTGTCGCAGCTGTCGTCTGGACCGCAGTCGTCGTCGTGCTGTGCGTCGGCCTGCTGCGCCGAAAGCGCTCGGCCGTCCAGCCCCTCGCGCTGCACCAGGGCTTTGAACGGACCAGTGGTCACGTCGTCTTCGGGTTGGGGCTCGCCACCCTCATCATCGTGCTCGGTCTCTCGATCGTCAGCTACGCTGGCCAGCGCACCGTGTTCGCCAAGAACGAGCATGCGCTCACCCTCAAGATCATCGGGCATCAATGGTGGTGGGAAGTTCGTTACGAGGACGATAGCCCCCATCAGAGCTTCGTGACCGCGAACGAAATCCGCATTCCGACCGGCCAGCCGGTGAAAGTCGAGCTTGAATCCGCCGACGTGATCCACAGCTTCTGGGTGCCGAGCCTGACCGGAAAGATGGATCTGATCACAGGGCAGAAGAACGAGCTTCAATTCACCGCGAAAAACGCCGGCGTCTATCGCGGCCAGTGTGCTGAGTTCTGCGGCCTTCAGCACGCCCATATGGCCTTCGCCGTCTTCGCTTTATTGCCCGATGAGTACGGGCGCTGGCGGGATCATGAAAACCAGAGCGGCACCAGCCCGACCGACCCGCTCGGCAAGCAGGGCGAGCAGCTGTTTCGCGCAAGAGGCTGCGCGCTCTGCCATACGATCCGCGGCACGCTCGCCGGCGGCCAGCTCGGCCCAGATCTCACGCATATCGGCAGCCGGACGACGGTCGCAGCCGGAACGCTGCCGATGTCCTCGGCTGCCCTCGGCGCCTGGATTGCCGATCCGCAGCACATCAAACCCGGAAACAACATGCCGAGGATGCCGCTGCAGTCGGGCGAGCTCATCGCGATCATTCATTATCTGGAGCAGCTCAAGTGAGCATGGTGGCCGAGCAACGCGAGTTGCGTGATGACTCGCTGAATGGCCTTCAGCTTTCGACGCGCATGGACAGCATCTGGCGCACGCCATCCGGCTTTTCCGGCGCGCTGATGTCGGTAGATCATAAGGTCGTGGGACGCCGCTACATCGTCACGGCATTCGCATTTCTGCTGCTCGGCGGAATTCTCGCGGTGCTCATGCGCGTCCAACTTGCCAAACCCGAGAGCACGTTTCTCTCGGCGGACAAGTACAACCAGATCTTCACCATGCACGGCTCGACGATGATGTTCCTGTTCGCCGTGCCTGTGATGGAGGCCTTCGCCGTCTACCTCGTGCCGCTGATGGTTGGAACCCGGAACATCGCTTTCCCACGTCTGAACGCCTTCAGCTACTGGATGTTCTTGTTCGGAGGCTGCTTCCTCTGGTTGTCATTCGCCCTTAACGTGGGGCCGGATGTCGGCTGGTTCGCCTATGTCCCGCTGTCCTCGTTGCAGTACACACCGACCAAACGGCCCGACGTCTGGGCGCAAATGATCACTTTCACTGAAGTGGCTGCGCTTGCGGTCTCCGTCGAGATCGTCGTGACCGTCTTCAAGCAGCGCGCGCCCGGCATGACGCTCGACCGTATTCCCCTCTTCGTCTGGGCGATGCTGGTCACCAGCTTCCTGGTGATGTTCGCCATGCCATCCATCATGGTCGCATCGACCTCGCTGATCCTCGACCGCCTCGTCAACACGCGCTTTTACGATTCCTCGTCGGGCGGGCATCCCCTGCTCTGGCAGCATCTGTTCTGGTTTTTCGGCCATCCCGAGGTCTACATCATCTTCATCCCCGGCACCGGCATGGTCTCGGCGATCCTCGCAACGTTTGCCCGACGTCCCGTAGTCGGCTACCCTGTCGTCATCCTCTCGCTGATCGCAACGGGCTTCCTGTCGTTCGGCCTGTGGGTCCACCACATGTTTGTCACGGGCTTGCCGCAGCTCGGCGCCGGCCTGTTCACGGCTTCCAGCATGCTGATCGCGGTGCCCAGCGGCCTGCAGATCTTCTGCTGGCTGGCCACGCTCTGGGACGGTCGCCCGGTCTACCGCACGCCGCTTCTGTTCGTGATCGGATTCATATTGATCTTCGTCATGGGTGGATTGTCGGGCGTGATGGTCGCCTCGGTACCGATCGACACCCAGGTGCATGACACCTATTTCGTCGTCGCCCACTTCCATTATGTCCTAATCGGCGGCGCCGTCTTCCCGCTGATCGGGGCCGTTTATTATTGGTTTCCTAAGATCTCCGGCCGGATGCTCAGCGAGAGGCTGGGACGCTGGAATTTCTGGCTCGCCTTTGTCGGCTTCAACGTCGCATTTTTCCCGATGCACATCCTCGGACTGATCGGGATGCCGCGGCGCGTCTACACTTACACCGCGGATATGGACTGGGCGCATTTGAACCTACTCTCCAGCGGCGGCGCCCTCATATTCGCGCTCAGCTTCGCGCTGCTGCTCGTCAACGTGATCCAGAGTCTTCGCAGCGGCACGCTGGCGGGAGACAATCCCTGGGATGCTTCGACTCTGGAATGGGCGACATCCTCACCCCCGCCGCCGCAGAATTTTGACCGCATTCCTGTCGTCAAGCATCGCGATCCCCTGTGGTTCGACACTGAGAGCATGCCGGTGGTCGCAGGTCTGAGTGTGGAACGCCGTGAGGTGCTGCTGACGTCGCTCGCCGAAGCAGAGCCGCAGGTCCGCGAGGCGTCTCCCGAACCGAGCATCTGGCCTCTGCTGACAGCCATCGCGACGACCGTCTTCTTCATCGGCTCGATCTTTACGCCGTGGGCCGTGCTGTGGGGCACCCCACCAATGGCGGTCGCCTTGATCGGCTGGTTCTGGCCCGCCGGCCACAAGGAGGACGAGGAGTGAGGCAGACCATCGTCCGCAATGTCGGCGACTTGCCGACCTATGGTTACGGTCCCCGAAGCGGTCCGTGGTGGGGCGCCATGGGCTTCATGGCGCTGGAGGGCATGGGGTTCGCCCTCGCCATCGGTGCCTATCTTTATCTCTACGCCGTCAACCCCAACTGGCCGATTGGCGCTCCCCCGCCCGATCTCTGGCCGGGCACGGCCGAGGTCATCGTCTATCTCCTCAGTATCATCCCCAACGAGATGACCAACCGCGCGGCGCACCGGCAGGATCTTGCCAGGGTACGCACAGGCTTGATCGTGATGTCGCTGATCGGTATCGCCCTGCTGGTGTTGCGCGGGTTCGAATTCGCCCATCTCAACACGCGCTGGGACAATTCCGCCTACGGATCGATCGTCTGGCTGATCCTCGGGCTGCACACGACACATCTCGTCACCGATCTCGGCGACACCGTGGTGCTGACGGTGCTGATGTTCACGCGGCACGCGAAGCCACGCAAGTTCAGCGACGTCACCGACAACGTGTTTTACTGGAACTTCGTCGTGCTGGCCTGGCTGCCGCTCTACGCGCTGCTCGACTGGGTACCACGCCTATGACCGATACGGAACGACATACGAAACTGCTTTATTGGGCCGGCGTCGCGCTCGGCCCCTTGGCTTGGGGTATCAACCTGCAGGGGATCTACACGCTCGCGCATTTCTCGTGCGAGTCGACCAGGTTCAGCGGTGCGATCATGAGCGCGGTGCTCGCCGGCATCGCCCTGGCCGGCACCGCGATATCCGCCCGTGCCGTCCGTCGTGGCGCCGGTGCGGAATGGAGCGATGCGCATGGCGGTGGCCCCCGGACGTTCATGGCCTGGCTCGGCGTCGGCTCCGGCGTTCTGTTCGCGCTGGTCATCGCGGACCAGCTCGCGGCCTCGCTGTTGATCAGCCCATGCCTGCGCTGAGCCTCTTGGCAATACTGCTCGGCCTGCTGGCAACGCCTGCGTCAGCGCACGGCATCTCCGAGGTCGACACAGGCTCGCTCTGGAGCTCCGATCCCTGGCTCCTGGCGCCGCTCTACGTCGTCGGTATTTCCTTCTACATCGGCACACAACGGCTCTGGCGCCATGCCGGCGGCGGCCGCGGCGTCAGCTTCCGTCAGGTCGGCGCCTTCTGGACCGGCTGGCTGATCGTCGCGCTCGCCCTCACCTCGCCGCTGCATTGGCTCGGCGAGCGCCTGTTCACCGCGCATATGATCGAGCACGAATTGCTGATGGTGGTCGGCGCGCCGCTGATGGCCTACGCGCGGATCAACGGGCCGGTGATGTGGAGCTTGCCCGCCTCGCTGCGTCCGGCTGCAGGTCGCTTCCTGAATTGGCCAATGGTAGCCAAGCCCTGGGCTGCCGTCAGCCATCCTGTCAGCGCGACGGCCCTGCATGGTTTGGCGCTCTGGGCTTGGCATGCGCCGCCGCTCTATGCAAGGGCGCTGGAAAGTACTGCTATTCACCGCCTTCAGCACATCAGCTTCTTTGCCACCGCGCTGTTGTTCTGGTGGGTGCTTTTCCATGGCCGCGGCGTCGGACGCAGCCTGCGGCTGCGGGACGGCATCGCGATCGCTTGCCTGTTCGTCACTGTCCTTCATTCCGGTGTGCTCGGAGCGCTGTTGACGCTGTCGACGCGCACATGGATTCCGGGCCAAGGCGCGCTTGCCGGCGAGTTCGACTTGTCTCCCCTGGAGGATCAGCAGCTCGCGGGCATTTTGATGTGGGTGCCCATGGGGATGCTCTACACCGGCGCTGCGCTGTTCTTCGCCTATCGGTGGCTCATCACGATTCCTGCGCGCTCCTCCATGCCGGTGGCCCGGCACGCCGGCTGAATCATGGACTCAGGGCGAACATAGGAACCGCAGCTGTGATGCAACGTTCGCCAGCTGACTCTCGACCATCGCGTGGAGGCCATATGGGCAAACCAACCGTCCGAGCGACCGTTATCATCGCGGCCGCCCTTGCGACGCTGCAAGGCGGAAGCGCGCAAGATCAGCCGCGCACAGGAATGTCGTGTCCGGTCGACCATGATCAGCTCGCGGACATCTTGAAGAAGAGCGTCAAGCCCGGCGGCGGTCCCAGCAATGGCGGCCTCGACAACAACGAGTGGGCTGCTGTCGTGAACCGGCAAGGCGTGGTCTGTGCCGTCGCCTATAGCGGCAGCAAGGTCGACGAGCAATGGCTCGGCAGCCGCGCCATCGCCGCCGAAAAGGCCAACACGGCGAACGCCTTCAGCCTGAAGGACAAGGCGATGGCGACCGCCAATCTCTATGCGGGCGCCCAGCCCGGCGGCTTCTTGTTCGGTGCGGCTCTCGGTAACCCGCCGTCTCCTGAGGTCATTTACGCGGGCACACCGGACGAATTCGGCACCGCTCATGATCCGATGGTTGGCAAGCCGGTCGGCGGCACGATCGTGTTCGGAGGCGGGCTGGCGCTCTACGACGGAAACGGCATCGCCGGCGCGCTCGGCGTCAGTGGCGACAGCTCCTGTGCGGATCACAATGTGGCCTGGCGCGTGCGCCACTTCCTCGGCCTCGATCACGTTCCGGCCGGCGTCAGCCCGAACATGAAAGATGCGATTATCTACGACATCGGTCCGGACGGCAAAAGCCCGTCGGGTTTCGGTCATCCCAAGTGCAATGGCAAGGAGGATCAGATTGCCGTCGACCTCGGCGCGGGCGTATCGGGAAATGTCGTGAGATAGCTCCCTCTCGAGCACTCAGGAACCAAGCACGCCCGCAACGTTTGTACGTTCTGCAATCCGGCCTGCAACGCGGCACGGCCTCCTCAATGCCGTGGAGATCTTCACTCATGTTAATGTTCGGCCTCAGGCTGTTGCTGTGGGGAATACCGAGTACGCTCTGCGTGAGCCTTGCGTTGCTTTCACCCAGCCTTGCGCAGACTGATCTCGCCAGCCGCATGAAGGATCCTGGCCAATGGCCGATGGCTGCGCGCGACTACGCCAACACCCGTTATAGCGAGCTCGACCAGATCAACGCCAGCAACGCCTCAGGCCTGCGGCTCGCCTGGACGTTCTCCGTGGGGGTCGATCGCGGTCAGGAAGCGGCACCTCTCGTCGTCGACGGTACCATGTATGTGGTCAGCCCCTATGCGGGCCCGTACCCGAACCGCGTGTTCGCGCTGGATGCGACGACGGGCGAGCTGAAATGGTCGTATGCACCGAAGCCTGAACCCGCCGCGGCAGGCGTTGCCTGCTGCGACGTTGTCAATCGCGGGCTCGCTTTCGACAACGGTAAGATCTTCCTCAACACGCTGGACAATCACTCGGTCGCACTAGATGCCAAGACTGGCAAGGAGCTCTGGCACACCAAGCTGGGTGAGATCAACAAGGGCGAGACCATCACGATGGCGCCCGTCGTCGTGAAGGGCAAGGTGCTCATCGGCAACAGCGGCGGTGAGCTGGGCGTGCGCGGCTGGGTCACCGCACTTGACGAGAACACCGGAGCCATAGCCTGGCGCGCCTATACCACCGGCCCCGACAAGGACGTCTTGATCGGCGAGGACTTCAAGCCGTTCTACGACAATCTCAAAGGCAAGGATCTCGGCGTCAAGACCTGGCCCGCCGACCGCTGGCAGGTCGGCGGCGGCACCATGTGGGGATGGATCTCCTATGACGCCGATCTCAACCTGATCTACTACGGCACCGCCAATCCCAGCCCGTGGAATGCGAACCAGCGTAGCGGCGACAATCTCTGGAGCACCACCATCTTCGCGCGGGATCCCGACAACGGGCACGCGAAATGGGCGTATCAGGTCAACCCACATGATCTGTTCGACCATGACGAAATCAATGAAAATGTGCTGGTCGACCTCGAACTGAATGGCCAGCCGCGCAAGGTGCTGATCCACCCCGGGCGCAACGGCTACATGTACGTCATGGATCGGGCCACCGGCGAGGTGATCTCGGCGGACGCCTATGAGTTCGTCAACGCCTACAAGGGTGTCGACCTCAAGACCGGCAAGATCATCCCCAATGAGGAGAAGACCCCGCTGGTCGGCAAGACGGTCGAGGATATCTGCCCGACTGCGCCGGGCGCCAAGGATTGGCAGCCCTCAGCCTGGTCACCGCGCACCAAGCTTCTGTACGTTCCGCATCAGCATCTCTGCATGAACTTCAAGGCGTCGCAGGTCGGCTACATTGCCGGTACGCCTTATGTCGGTGCCGACGTCGATATGTATGCCGGCCCGGGCGGCCATCGCGGCGAGTTCATGGCGTGGGATCCGGTCGCGCGCAAAAAGGTCTGGGAGATCCACGAGAAGCTGCCGGTCTGGAGCGGCGCGCTGGTGACGGCGGGTGATGTCGCGTTCTACGGAACGATGGACCGCCTGTTCAAGGCGGTGGACGCAAAAACAGGCAAATTGCTTTGGCAGTTTCGGGCAGGCTCCGGGTTCATCGGCCAACCGATCTCCTACCGCGGCTCGGATGGGCAGCAGTACATCGCAATCCTTTCGGGCGTCGGCGGCTGGCCTGGCGCGGTCGCGAATGCAGAGGTCGATCAGCGGGTGCGCAACGGCGCTCTCGGCTTCGCCGGTGCCATGCAGGACTTGCCGTTCTACACCGCAGGCGGCAGCGAGCTTCTGGTGTTCAAGCTCGGCGGCACCAGCAATCAGGACGGCAGCCATGCGCCTCAGCAGTGAATGGGCCGCCCTCACTGTTGCTCTCGCTCTTGCCCTCGCCGGCTTGATCGGGATCGCCTCGCCGGCATCTGCCGCGCCGAATGGCGAGCTTCGTGTCTGCGCCGATCCGAATAATCTGCCATTTTCCAACAACACGGATGCGGGCTTCGAGAACAAGCTCGCCTCGATGGTGGCTGAAGCGTTGGGGCGGTCGGTATCCTACACCTGGTGGGCACAGCGTCGCGGTTTCGTCCGCAACACGCTCAAGTCCGACAAATGCGACGTCGTGATGGGCGTGCCGGCCGGCTATGAGCTTGTGGAGACCACAAAGCCCTATTATCGCTCGACCTATGTTTTCGTGAGCCGCCAGGACGAGCATCTCGATCTCTCGTCCCTGCTCGATCCCCGCCTGCATCGTCTGACGATCGGCGTCCATCTTGTCGGCGACGACGGCAACAACCCGCCGCCGGCGCAGGCGCTTGGCCAGCTCGGAATCGTCGACAATGTCCGGGGATACCCGATCTATGGCGATTATCGTCAGGCCGATCCGCCTGCGCGCCTGATCGAGGCGGTCGAACGCGGCGAGATCGACGTCGCCGCCGCCTGGGGTCCGCTGGGCGGCTATTTCGCCGCGCATTCCAAGGTGCCGCTGTCGGTCGCCCCGATCCGGGACGGCGAACGCTTCGCACCTCAACAATTCCAGTTCGCCATTTCGATGGGCGTTCGCAAGGGCGACCACGCACTGCGCGACCAGCTGAACGCGTTCATCGACGCACATCGATCCGACATTGCTGCACTGTTGCGGAGCTACGGCGTACCTCTGTTCGACGAGCGCGTGTCGGCCTCGGGAGGACACGAGTGATGTCTGCTTTACCACTGCGCGCGAGCGCGTTATCGCTAATACTGGCGGTGGTGCCGAACACCGCAGTGCTCGCCCAGCAGACCCTGCCGCAATCCCAGGAGGCGCAGATGCCGACGCTGGCGCCGCGGCCGAACTTCGGCGGCAGCGTTGGCAACGGCAGGCCGAGTGTATTCATGCAGGTCCCCGTGACCACGTTGTTCCCGGGCGCACAGCCGGATCCGCCTGTGATCAAGAACCCGGTCCAGGGCGACCCCAATGCCGAGCAGCGCGGGATGACCTATTTCGTCAATTTCAATTGCGTCGGCTGCCATGCTCCGAATGGCGGCGGCGGCATGGGACCGGCGCTGAGCAACAACCTCTTCACATACGGCTCTCAGCCCGAGAACATCTATCTGTCGATCTATCAGGGTCGGCCCAATGGCATGCCGGCGTGGGGCGGCGTGCTGCCCGACAGCGTGATCTGGGACCTCGTGACCTATATCGGCAAGATCAGCAACGACCCAAGCCGGCAATGGGGCCGCACTTTCTCGGCAAATCCCCTGTCGCCTGAGGTGGAGCAGGTCCCGAGCGAGCAGGTCTCGACGACCGATCCATGGTCTGCCACCAAGACCTTCAACTTCGGCCAAAAGCCCTGATGGAGTGCAGAGCAGCCGATGGTCCGTCCAACGACACAATTGCTAATCGTCGCGCTGCTCGCCGTGACTGCCGCTGCCTGCGAGCCGGGCAAGGCCGCCGGCCCCGATAATTTCACCGGGGATGCGCGCCGAGGCAGCGACCTCGTCAAGCAATATCAATGCGGCACCTGTCATGACATTCCCGGCATTGCTGGTGCCGACGGCAATGTCGGCCCGCCTCTGCACCGGATCGGCACGCGCACCTACATCGCCGGCTATATCCAGAACTCGCCGGACAACATGGCTGACTGGATCGAAGATCCGCAGCGTGCGTTGCCCGGCAACGCCATGCCGAAAATGGGAATCTCGCAGAAGGACGCGCGCGATATCGCCGCGTTTCTCTATACGCTGAAGTAGACCATATGAACTCCACATCCCGCTCTGCAAACTTGTTCCGTGATACGCCTAGCGAGGGCGGCACAGTGAGGCCAAGAGCCTTGGCAGTCTTCATGTTGATTACGAGTTCGAGTTTGGTTGGCTGCTCTACCGGCAGATCGGCAGACTTGGTGCCTTTGAGGATCTTATCGAAATAGCTGCCTGCACGACGCCAGATGTCGGCTAAATCAGGACCGTAGACGACCAATCCGCCCTTGGCGAATTGCCGAAAGAGATGAATCGCGGGCAGTTGATGTTCGGCCGCAAGTGCGATCACTCGCGGAGACTCGAAAACAGTCAAATAATCGCCAAGGACAATGATTGCAACGGCGCGCTGGGCGGAGGCCGAGGCAAAGGCGGTGTCGAGTTCTTCGGCCTTGGTTGCCTCGACAATCGGCAGAGCCATGCCTAACTCTTGCGCTGTGCGGGGTATCTCCTCGGCTAATGCCAACTGGTGCATGGGGTTATCCGGATTGACTAGGATCGCAACCTTCGAGGCGCCAGGGACCAGTTCGCGCAGATCGGGAGCTAGAGCGATCAATTCGGCGGCTAAAGCTGGCAGTCGATCCCGGGCATAACGATATCCGACAAGCAGGTTCTTGCCCTCGATCCAGCCCTTCTCGCGCAAGCCCCTGAGCCATGCGGCGTGAGCTGGATCGCGAGCCGGCTCATCCGCCCAAGCGCCGAGGAAACCAATTCGCCGAGGTATCCCCTGCGCCCCCGAACGCCTTGGCGAAACGAGTATTGCCGCGGTGCCCGCTATGAACTCCCGCCGGTTCATTCGTTCCTCATCAAGCTAGAGGACGATGAGGCGCAGAGCGTGGCGCAGGACGGCTGGGGTCAAAAGATGCTCAGCACTCGCGCAAGGTCAGGTCTCCCTCAAACAGCCGACGTGGCGACGGCGCGTTCGTTGTTCGGCTCAGGGCCACAAGCGGACCTTCACTCGGTCCTCTCAGGACTACTTTGGGGGTGGACCTTCACCCGCTCGAGCGACCAATAGAGGTGCTGAAACCAGTAACGGCTCTCTGCAATGAGGGACTGGTTCTGCCTTTGCAGCCTTCGGCTCTCAGCAATGGCTTCGTCGGCTCGTTCGAGGAGGTTGCTCATGTTTCGCTCATAGAGCGAGGCTACCCGCGCTAATGCGGGCGTCACGTTACAAGGCCGATCTAACCGAGACGAGATACGTTGACTGACGTGCGCTTGGCCCCAGGGAGGTGGCCAATCTGAGCCGCGGGCCAAGAGTTCCTACTGTTTCGACGCTCTGATTTCTCGAACGGTGATTTCGGCCAAAGCTACCGCATTAGTAACGCCGCGCATATGAATTTCGATCATCCTCTTGGCGAGGAGATCACAGAGCGGATCTCTTCGATCTACCAATTCCAACTTGCGGAGGGCGTGGTTGAAGGCCAGTTCAAGAACGTGTTGTTGTTCGCCGGTGAGATCGATGTTCGTAACCATGCGTGAAATCGGCATGACCCTCCGCTCCCTATCTGAGTAGGCGGGAGCACAACGGGTCTCTCAGTCACCGATTGAAGCCACGGACCGGGCGATGATGGCAGATAGTGTTGTTCAGGCGCGGGGGAGTCAACCCGGCTGGCGGTTCCCCGATTCCAAGAATTCCGCGCGCAAACGGTATTCTTCAGCGATTTCTAGTAGTGCAGCCCTTGTGCGCTCGTCAGCAGACAGAGCTGCTTGATGACGGGCGTCCCGTTCGAGGCGGCGAAGTTCTCTTTCCATGAGAAGAGCCTACTCCTCCGAATGGGCCGCTGCCTTAAAGTGTGCTAAAGTGTACACATCGTCCACTCCCTTAGGATGACAGGGGAGCATGTCTGCAATGGGTCAAGCGGCGCTCAGCGGGCATCACCGTGAAGGTCAGAGGCGTTCGCCGAAAGGGGAGCAGAAACGACATGTCCGCTCAGGATCGCGGTTGACCTAACTTTGGTGCCTGCAAGTTGGCGAAGGGATCCATTCGAACAGGTGCGCGCTAGTCTCGGTTAAAAAAAAGCCCCAACTCCAGAGGTGCGTGGAGCTGGGGCCTAATCAAGCTGGCAGGGGGGGCCAAGGCAGCTTGATCAGACGTTGATGAATGGCACTGGAAACTTGGCAATCGGCCAGTTCCGCGCCCGTTATCGATCCACTACAGGCTCAACGGCCTCTGTCCCTCTTACCGTTGGGGCTGCCATCAGCCATTGTTACCGTGGACAGCCCTCACGCCAGACTGCGCGATCGCGTCGGAAGTCAAGGACCAAGAGACCGGGCAAATCGCGAACGCATGCGCGAGCCCCGTTTCTGGCGGTAATTGACCCCGCGCGATCGCGGCGCGCAGCCGTTGAACTTGATCAAGGAGCTCGTTTTAAGGCACCCGGAACCCCGGCTTCCGGCGGTTGCCCGTGATTGGGCAGCTTCCCGCCAGGGATGGCCGGTCGGGTGGAACTCGCGGGCGCGGTGGCCGTTGCTTGGCCGCGACAGCAGTAGCGAGTAGGAGAACCCGTGAACCGACGCCAGCTTGTTCGAGGGTCGGCGTTGCTGCCGGCGTTGTTGCTCGCTTCGCGGAGCAGTTTCGCTGCTGCTGGCCTGCCGGAGGGCGCGTTCGGTCCCTCCACCGTGAGGGACCTCGCCCGTATGCTGGCGGGCAAACCCCACGAGGCGCCGGACGAGAAGCTGCCGAGCGGCTTGAAGGATCTCGATTACGATCAGTACCGTTCCATCCGTTTCCTGCCCGAACGCGCGCTCTGGCGCGGTAAGAAACTTCCGTTCGAAGCGCAGTTCTTCCATCGCGGCTTCTTCTACAAAAACCGGGTGACCATCTTCGAGGTCGTGGACGGAAGGGCCACCGAACTCAAGTACCGCAAGGAAGACTTTTCATTTGGCGAGAAGGTCCCGGCGTTCGAGGAGGCTGACCTCGGGTTCGCTGGCTTCCGCATCCACGCGCCCTTGAATCGCGCCGACTATTACGACGAGGTTTGCGTCTTCCTGGGCGCGAGCTATTTCCGAGCCGTGGCCAAGGGGCAGACGTACGGGCTCTCCGCCCGAGGACTTTCGATCGATACCGGCGAAGCCAAGGGGGAGGAATTTCCACTGTTCAAGGCGTTCTGGCTCGAGCGGCCGGCGCCGGGCGCGACCTCGATGGTCGTCCATGCCTTGCTCGATAGCAAAAGTTGCGCGGCGAGCTACCGCTTCACCGTGCGGCCGGGCGAAACCACTGTGTTCGACGTCGAAATGTCGGTCTACCCGCGCGTCGAAGTTCAGCGGGCCGGGCTCGCGCCCATGACCAGCATGTTCTTCTACGGTCCGAACGACCGCAACGACATCGACGACTTCCGGCCATCGGTCCACGATTCCGACGGCCTTGCGATCTTCAATGGGAAGGGCGAAAGCCTCTGGCGGCCGCTAAGCAACCCCCGCGATCTGCAGATCAGCACCTTTAAGGATCTCAATCCCCGCGGATTCGGGCTGATGCAGCGGGAGCGAAATTTCTTCGCTTATCAGGACATCGAGTCCAGCTTCGAAAAACGCCCGAGTCTCTGGATGGAGCCGATCGGGGATTGGGGCGAGGGCGGCGTCATGCTGTTCGAGATCCCGACCAAGGAAGAGGTCCACGACAACATCGCCGCATTCTGGTGGCCAAAGAACCCGCTTCAGGCCAAGGGCGAACACAACTACACCTATCGACTGCATTGGGGGCCGGATAGCCCGAAGGCGCATTCGCTCGCCCGCTTCACGCGAAGCGGGATAGGGGCGAGGGGCGAGGACACGCGCCTCTTCGTCCTCGACCTGGTCGGTGAGAATCTGAAGGGCATCGATCCTGCCGGCGTCAAAGGCGTGGTGAAGGCTGAGAAGTCCGAGGTGAAGAACATCGTCACGCAGCCCAACCCCTATACGGGTGGATGGCGGCTGAGCTTCCAGTGCCAAGTGAAAGGAGAGCCGATCGAACTGCGGGCGTTTCTGACCGAGGGCGACAAGCCCTTGTCCGAAGTCTGGGTCTACCGATGGGCACCCTGAGCCGAGCCACGCGAGCGACAGGGGGCGATATCACGAACCAACGCCTGCTGCCGCGCGAGTCGCCGCTTCCGATGGCTCCTGGCGACCTCGGAAAGAACCCGGTCTCGGACCGTGCTCCTGCGCCGATTGCCACCACGATGGCTGGGCGGCGCGGCCTGATTCTGCTCTCGACGGCGGTGCTCACGGGCGCGGGCGGGTACGAGATGTATCGCGTGCTGGAGGTCGGCGGCGTCACGGTCCTCGAAGCCATGGTGCTGGCGCTCTTCCTGGTCTTGCTCGCTTGGGTCGCGTTTTCGTTCACCTCCTCACTCGCCGGCTTTTTTGTGCTGCTGGCCCATCGTCGGGACGAAGGCGCCTTGGTGCCCGGCGCGGAACTGCCGACCATCACAAGCCGCACCGCCATGCTGCTTCCCACCTATAACGAAGACCCGCATCGATTGGCCGCGCGGCTTCGTGCGATCATTGAATCCTTGGAGACGACCTCGCACGGAAAGCTGTTCGACTGGTACGTTCTGAGCGACAGCACTGATCCGGATATCTGGGTCGCGGAAGAGAAAGCTCTGCTCGCACTGCGTCAGGCCGTGGGAACGCGGCTATACTATCGTCACCGCGCCGACAACACGGCCCGGAAGGCCGGCAACATCTCCGAGTGGATCACGCGGTTCGGCGGCGTCTACGACTTCATGATCGTGCTCGACGCTGACAGTCTCATGAGCGGACAGACCATTGTCCGATTGGTCCATGCCATCGAGAGCAATCCGAGCGCCGGGCTCGTCCAGACACTCCCGATGATCGTCAACGCGCGAAGTCTGTTCAGCCGCGTCCAGCAATTCGCGGGCCGGCTGTACGGGCCGATGATCGCCGCCGGCGTCGCCTGGTGGCACGGCTCCGAAGGCAACTACTGGGGTCACAACGCGATCATCCGGGTGAAGGCGTTCGCCGAAGCGGCGGCGCTGCCACAGCTGCGCGGGCGCAAGCCGTTCGGTGGGCACATCCTAAGCCATGATTTCGTCGAGGCTGCGCTGATGCGGCGGGCCGGATGGGGCATCTACATGCAGCCGACGCTCGGCGGAAGCTACGAAGAGGTACCACCCTCGCTGCTCGACTTCGCGGCGCGGGACCGACGCTGGTGTCAGGGCAATCTTCAGCATCTCGCTGTCGTGCCTGCTCGCGGTCTCCACTGGGTGTCGCGCCTGCATTTTATGGTGGGGATCGGGGCATATTTGACAGCACCTCTGTGGCTGCTGTTCCTGCTGCTGGGGATGCTGATCTCGTTGCAGGCTCGCTTCGTGCGTCCGGAGTATTTTCCGAAGGGTTTCTCGTTGTTTCCGACCTGGCCCGCCCAGGATCCCGTGCTCGCCATTTGGGTGTTCGTCGCAACGATGGGACTTCTGCTCTTGCCGAAGCTGCTCAGCCTTGCACTCGTTTGGATGCGAGGCTCGGTGAGACGTCAATTCGGCGGCGCGTTGCGTGCCTCGGCCGGAGTTTTCGCGGAGGTGATCGTCTCCGCATTGATGGCGCCAGTGATGATGATCTTTCAATCGATCGCGGTCGTAGAGATTCTGGCCGGCCGCGACGCCGGCTGGCAGACGCAAAGGCGGGACGACGGCACGGTGGAGCGCCGCGAGCTCTATCGGAAGTACGGCATCCCGACCTTGTGCGGCATTGCGATGGCGGCAAGCGCATACGCCGTTTCGCTGCCCCTTCTGCTGTGGATGTCGCCAGTCATCATTGGACTGCTGTTCGCCGTTCCTATCGGAGCGCTGACGGCCAAGCCCGCGTCCAGCCAGCTGTTTGTCACTCCTGAAGACCTAGAGCCGCCTGCGGTGCTGCTCCGGGCCAACGAATTGGGCGCGGTGGCGGAGATTGGCATCAAACCCGCTTTGGTGGAGCTGCGCGAAGGCGCCGCGCTCTTAGCCTTCCACCTCGCGCAGTTGCCGCCTCCTCGCGCCGCCCGTCCCGACATGATCGACGCCAACCTGGCGGTCGGCCGCGCTAAGATCGATGCGAGCGATAGCTTCGAGCAGGCGGCTGCCCATCTGTCGCCGCGGGAGGTTTTTTCGATCTTGAACGATGGTCCAGGCTTGTCGGCTGTGCTCCAGAAGGGATGAACACGCCCAAGCGACTGGAGACCAGGCCTGGGCTCGAACCAGGATAGAAAGTAGTCCGAAAGTTTGCGTGCCTATGCCCTGGCCTTGGGGTGCGTGCTAGTCTGCACCAACCGCGTGGTTCAGGGCATCGCAAGTTTGAAAGAGCGTTGGCGCTGGATTGCAATTTGGCTGAGGCGCAAATTGGCGGCGCCAAGCTGTATATGGGTCGCAGGGCTGAGACTGAAGCCCACATCAAAGAAGCATTTCGCCTCTCTCTCCGCTATATCTTCGCTCATAGGTGGCTCATGGTGCCGCTGACAGATGGCCGGCGATCTCTCTTCCAAGGCGGTCGTCAAAGGCGGCTATTTCTTTGGCTCAGAACCATCCTTCAAGGAAGCGTTGTAGTCGGCCTGCGAGCTATGATTTTTGATGGAGTACCGGGCGCACTGCTACCCGTTGTAGTCCGCCCGTGTTGGTTGTCTCGCCCGCTGCATGAGAAGCCGCGCCAGGCAGGTCCTGATCGCCAACATAGCCGGATTCGCCGGAATGGGGGGCTTTTATGCCTTTATCAGCTTCAGTTTGCACATTTTGAGCAACACCGGATTGTGACGTCGCCTCGGTTTTCTGCTGGGCGGCAGCAGGTATCGATGTAACTGGCAGTGCGATGAGCAATACCAGAGATAAGTATCGCGTGGCTGTTTCTCCCAGGCCCCGCCGCTTCATCAACGTGCGCATCCCCGAACATTTCCGCACTGGTGAAAACTTGCGACCGCAGCGTTGACACATTTCACGTAGAAGCTTGCAGGATCGAACGCAATCTATGTTCTTCGCCCGCCGGCACGGCCAAATCTGGATGTGCACGAGAGGTGTGCGTCTCGCAGGAACGACCGCGCAACGGTTTCGTTGTGTTCGTCTTCGGGCCAAGAAAGGATAACGATCATGGACCGTGAACATGTAAAGGGCGCCGCCGACAAGGCAAAAGGCGCGATCAAAGAGGGTGCTGGCAAGCTTACTGGCGACAAGGACCTGGAGGCCGAAGGCAAGATGGATAAGGCCAAGGGATCCGCCCACAACGCTGCGGGAGACGTGAAGGACGCCGCGCGGGATGCCGCTGACGCCCTCAAGAAATAATTAGAAGAAGGAAGTTTCTGAAACTGGCCGCCGCAGGGCGGCTTTTTCTTTTCTGTCACGTCCAGGTCAAGTTTTCGGGGCCCCTCTAAGCTCGGGGTTGGGACTTCCGTCCGCGCTTGATCGGAGGTGCCGCTCTGCAGCGCCGGCTCGCCTTTCGGCGGCGGCATGATTGAACAGGTCGAGCACTAGACAGAATGCAGCGATTTCCTCCTGTTCGATTCCTCCATCATCGTAGCACTTGAGCGTCTCGGGGATGATCGCGTCAACTGCGCATCGCGATGTCAGCAGGGCAAAAAAGCGTTTGAACCACGACCCGGCCGTGGGATTAGTGAATTGCTAAACAATCAGATCGTGAGCCGCATGGAGATTGGCGTGCCATGAGTGATCGTGGTGCGCATCTGCAATAACAATTCCGTCAGCATCCTGGACCAGCTCCGGCCCCTCGCGTGCAACGGAATGCTGACCATCTCCATAGGCTTTGCGATTTCCGTCGCTCAGTTGTTGAAGGTCATACATTTCTGAAGACGTATTGTCGGCGCCACTCTTAAAACGAAAGGAATCGCCAAGCTCCGTCCCAACCGCTGATTTGGCCTGATCTGCGTTTTCGGAAGAAGGCCCGCCCCTTCCTTCAGTCTTAATCTTCAAGGCCGAATGTGCGTCGTTGGCAGAATTTACCAACGCCGTTGGTATATTCTGCTGCGGTTTACCAGTATCTAAATCACTTGCCTGTGGATGCTGTGCGTGTTGCTTGCCGGCCGCGGAGCCATCTTCAAAAGTCTGCAAATCGCCGTGCGCCTGTCCGCGATTCGAATCTTCTCCCGGGGCCTCATGCTTGGCGTACCCCTTGGCGACTCCGGAGGCGTTGTCGGATTCATGCAGGGCCTTCTGCGATTGACCGTGATTTAAATCGTCTCCCGGGGCCTCACGCTTAGCGGCTTCGTCGGAAGCGCGCAAATCGAACTGGGACCGACCGTGATTTGACCCGCTATCCCGGCCTGCCTGCGTGGGGTCCCGCTGCGAGGCTTCGTTCGCGGCCGCCGCAACAACATCAACGGCCCCGGAACCTCGGGGAATAGGAACTTCCCGGTCACTATCGCCATCCTCTGCATGGGCATTGCCGACATAAAGCTCGCTGCCGTCTGTGGCGATTGCATCGCCTTGGGCGAACTCGAATGCGAACGCCCGATCGTACGCGGCCGTGCCGCCGAAATTTGCGAAGCCGGGAAGTGCGGATGCCAGTCCGTTGGCGCCGCTTGCGGTAGATGAAGTGACGATGTCATCGCCGAAATCGAACGCCTGCACGGCGTGGTTGGCACCATCGAGCTCGTAGATCAAGGCGGCGAAAGCTGCAACCATGAAGATGCTGTAGCTGCCCGAACCCGGCCTCGGCGCGTTGAGTGCTGCCTGTGCAAATAGGCTCGCGGCAATCTCGGCGTCGACGAGTTTGCCGGTCGACGATGACGTCCCAGTTGCGGCGCCGGCGCGGTCCTTGCTCGCGCCTCTGGCCGGGGTGCCACCTGATACTGCTTCCTTGCGGCTGATTTTAAAGGTGACGATCTCCGCGCCGCCATTTGCGACCTTGATCGTGGAACTTTCGGTTGCGGCGTGACCGGGCGAATCATCCAACGCTGCCAGGATCGCAGCTGTCAGAATACTCATCGCGCCACAACGGCGCGACAGTGCCAGCGCGGCGAGCTCGTGCCGGCTGTTGATTCCAAGCTTTTGGCGCGCGTGGTCGATGTGAGTCCTAACGATCCCCAAAGAGACACCGAACACCCGAGCAATTTCAGTGTCCGACAAGCCTTCCGCGACGAGATCCATGATCGTCCGCTCGTTGACGGTCAGAAGCGCCAGAACGTTATTGCCGAATGAGGCGATTCCATTGGCTTCGTTACCGACCCTCGCCAGGTCAGACCCCAGTTTTTCCAGCCTCAGCGACTGCACTAGCGCTTCTGGCTTGGCGTTCATCGAAATCGCGCCGCAAGCGCCGGTCGCCAGTGCTCTGGCAAGATCGCCGCAGGTGACAGTAGCAGTGAAGAACACCAGCCGGGAGGAAAGACCTTCGTCGTCCACGGCGGCGAGGATGTCGGAGGCGGTTACATCAGTGAACCCGTCCTCCAGCAACACCACATCGGGCGTCAAGCGGCGAAGGGCCGCAAGGCAACTAGCGCCATCGAGACAGCACCCAACCACTTCGAAATCTGGCTGCGCTTCGAGCAGCGATACAAAGCCCTGCAGAACAATGGGACGTCTATCTGCTATCACAAGTCGAACGCGACGCATGGGCTTCCTTCGCTCGGCCTTGCAACACAACATGAGAGACCGCGACTTAACTCCGCTCGGCCGATTGCGTTCCAAATTGTCATAATGGGGTTCGTGCGGACGCTTCTGACGATGAGTTCAATCAGTTCGTCGGGATAGCTTCATATAGCTCGCCCCTTTTTGCAGTCGCGCGCGTCAGAGGTCGTGCCGCTCAAGTGCGCACAGTGAGCAGGGCACTCTCTGATGTCGCTGCTGTGCAAAAACTTCCGAAATAGCATCCCGGTCACCGGTGCAAATCGATCTCGACTGCGATCCGGACCAGGTCGGAGTGATTTCGAGCGCCGAGCTTGGACTTCAGCACGGAGGTCGTGTTGGCAACGGTTTTATAGGAGATGCCGAGTTCGGACGCGACTTCTGAAATGCGGTCGCCGCGACCCAAAAGCCTCAGGATCTCGAGTTCGCGTGGGCTCATCTGCGTCAAAGGACTGGCCTTGATCGCCGCGCCCGCGAACGTCGTCGCTTCCGCCAGACGCGGTGAGACGAAGCGCTCGCCGGCTGCAACCTTCCGAATGGCCTTGGCCAGGAGCCGGGGATCATCGCTCTTTGAGACATATCCCTGAATGCCCATCTCCACAGCGCGCACCACGAACGCCGGATCCTCACTCGCGCTGAGCATGACTATTTTGGCGGCCGGATCATCCCTGCGGATTCGCCGGGTCAACTCGAAGCCGGTAAGGTCGGGGAGCCAAACGTCAATCACGGTGACGTCGGGATGCTTCTGCAAGTACGCACGGTGGCCCTCCTTTGCATCGGAAGCCTCCAGGATCTCGACGGAAGGGTCCGATGTGAACAAGGCCCGGCAGCCGGTCACGACAACGGGATGGTCGTCGACGATTAGTACCCGCATTTCGATCTGGTCCTCATTTGCACGTGTTCGCTTCCTCCAGTTGTGGAGAACGTCGCGAGCACTTTAATGGTTCAAATATCTGAGCGGGACGTGGAGCGAACCGGCAAAGGGAGTACGAATTTCAGAAGATTTGGAATGTTTATTCCTTTCGGCAAAGGCTGCTGCTCCCTATCGCGTTGATGATCCTGAGCGCGCAGTTGTCCGGCGCGAGGGCGCTTCTCATCTTCTCTTAATCAGTTCGAGGACGAAAATAATCGGGGCCCCGCACGCGCCCTCGAGGGAACCTAGAACCATCGCCGTAGCAAGCCACGCGGCTTTGATTGGACACCGCGCACACCGTGGTCGTTGATGTGATCCGAAGTTATGCGCCTTGCTAGGAATATCGCAGCATGTGGAACTGGATGATGCTGGGGCTAGAAAGCAATCGCGTGATCGGACTGCGCCTAGCGAAGTTGATGCGCGGTGGCAAAGCGGCCCAACGTGAAGCCCAGCGCATGGTGAGTGAAAAAGTGCTGGCGGCGGCGAAGGCCGGTACAAGCCTGATGGCTGGCGCATCGGGAGACAAGATTGTTGAGCAATACCGAAGGAAGGTCGCGGCAAACGCCAAACGCCTCAGTCGCAAGCGAACGCGCAAACGAAAATCGCGCTGAATTCGCCGGGGCGGCAAGAGCGGCTTGCCCCTGCCGCTCTCTCCGTTGAACAAGTCCGCCCTGCTTAGCGTGGGATCTGATCCATAGTTTTTTTAATCTGCTTCCCGGTATCGTCAGCCATTTTGAGCGACAAGTCGGCAATACGACGGCTGCTTTCCAGAGCGGTCTCCACTGTCTCCCGTACCATGTCACTCTGCACCGCCGCAAAGTCCTGTGGAGTTCGGCAGGTCCACAACCTGTTCAAGTGCTCGATGTGCTTCTCAAATTGTTGACGAACCATCTGGAGGTACTCTTGGGACATTCCCCCCATCACTTTGGCGGCGGCTGTACCACTGTAAAGGAGCGTCTGCGCGTTGCGAGCTGACCGTTCGGTTGCCGCCGTTACCTTTTGCGCGTCTTCTTCAGATAAGCCAAGCGTGCGGCTAAATTGCTGGCTTGACCGTCCCATTAGTGAGGTCGCCGCCTCGAGGCTGGAGCGCCAGGTCTGCTGTAACGTCTCAACATTTTGCTTGAGCATATCAGCACTGGCCCGTGCCACTTCTTCGCCGGCTTCAGCCGCAGCTTGCCCGATGCGCGTAGTCTGCTCCGCAGCCCTCTCGCCTGTACGGCGGGCTGCTTCTTCCATGTTTTGTGTCGATCTCTCTTCCGGACGCGGGCTTGCCATCTTTGGTTCTCCAATGGTTGTGTCGATGACTCCCTCAGCCTAATGTGCAGAAACGCCACCCTGATGAGACCGTTCCTGAGACTTCCCAATCTTTCAGCTTGGCCGATGTCGCTAGGAATTATAAGCGAGGGTTTACTGCACCTCGTTCCCGCCGCAACGTATGTTGCTCAAGAAGAGTAGCAGAGGGCTCTCGCCGGCTATTCTGTCGTGAGTTGACGAAACCGACGGTGCGGTCGTGAGACAGGTCAGCATACTTGATCAACGACGGCTGATTGCGCCGAGAAATAATATCAACGTCGAAGCGATGATGGCGAGGAAATGCGATTCATGGGCATTCACCGCTGCTCCGCCCCGAGCATAAGCTGCTCTCCGCGCCACGCTTGATGCTCGTAGCGCCTACGCCCAATGCCCCTGCTAGTAGTAGTCGTTCCCGACCCATACTTTCGGAGCCGAACCCCGAACCAAGAAGAAGGACCGTTGTCTGGTCCGCGCTTAGCGGGGATCGTCCGCTGTTCGCCTTCGCTGGTATCTGACGATGCGCGGGGCCAACAAAGAGGATCGCGCGGCGGCAGCGTAAAATTATGGACGCGCATTCGATGTCGTCCAGAGGATGCGCAGCTGCTCCAGCACGGGGGTGATATCGTTATGGATGAACTTGATCATGATCGGCATCAGTCGCGGCGCGTGTTGCCGGATATGGTCCAACTGCGTCGCGCCAAAATCGTGGCCAAGCCGATTGCGGATTTCGCGGGCCCGAGCCGACGCCGGAAGTGCGGACATGGAAATCGACTGATCATAATACTGACCTCGCCGCCGCGTCCGGCGGCATGTCACTTCCGGTGTGCCCCGATCAGAAGACCATATCTGAGCCAAACCGAACTTCGCCATCGGGCCAATTGCAGACGTGTGCCGTCCGTCAGTTGGGCTTGTTAGAGGTGGCATCACCGCGTTCGGACTGGCTTGGCTGGACGACGTCTTTGAGCGCGTATCGTAAAGGTTTCGAGGCTCAAAGTAACCCGACCGTCGGGCCCCTCATCAATGATCCAGACGTCTTCCATCCCCTCGGCCGCCATCTGTTCGCCCAGTGCAAGGGCGTCCTGCGGTGTATCATCCTGATAGACCTGCGGTCCGGACCTTATGATGTATCTCATTCTCTGCCTTGTGCCGAAAGCCGCGAAGGTATGATCCCAAACTTTAGCTACGAGAGTTCTCGGACTTCTCTCAAACAGCGCAGCAATTGGGTCTTGTCCTTTAGTACAATGACTATAAGAACAGGCGTGAACTAGCCTCTGAAATGTATAGAGCATGCACGTTTGGGGGGGGCGATGTTTGTGCGCACTTCAACCGATGGAACTAATCGGCCAACCACGCTCAGTGATCTCGGTATATCGAGCAGTTCGAACCAGCTCGTTTGCCTGAGCGAGTTCACCTACCAAAAAGGCACTGAAATCTTCGGCGAGGGAGAGCCTGCCGAGTATATATACCAGATCAAGCTAGGAGCCGCTCGGAGCTACAAAATGCTCAATGATGGGCGGCGACAAATAGGCGCATTTCATCTCTCTGGGGACATCTTTGGATTGGTGAACGGTGATTTCCACCGGTTCACAGCAGAAGCCATAGTTCAGACCACCGTACGGCTCCTGAAGCGCCACAGGCTTGATGATGCTGCTCAAAGTGACAGCGTACTCGCGCGAGAGCTACTCGGCCTAACCACGAAAAATCTGCAACATGCTGAAGATCACATGCTTCTTCTGGGTCGCAAGGATGCCGTCGAGCGCGTCGCGGCATTCTTAATAGAAATGGATCAGCGAAGCATCCCTACCGGTGTGATGGCCTTGCCAATGACGCGCCGTGATATTGCGGACTACCTTGGGCTGACCATTGAAACTGTTTCCCGTGCATTGTCGCGACTGCGTCGGGCCGGCGTACTCGAGTTTACTGAGGTCAACCAACGCGAAATCAACATTCTAAACCGGAAAAGACTGCACGCATTTGATCTTCAAAGTCATTGAGCGACTTGACTGCGCCTCACCAAATGATGCTTGGGCCATTGGCTTAGGACGGACAGCACCTCAATTCATTTTGCGGCGAAGCTTCTTGATGACCTCCCGCAGACTTTCCATGCCCGCATGACCCTTAGGCCCTTGGTATCGCTGGCATTCCTCCGGTTATCATAACCGGCAAGCGGTCGACCTGGGCCATGTATTCCTCGACGACCCGTCGTGCCTCCTCAAGGCGCATAGGTTCGGGAGGTGTCTCCCTGTTTGGGCCTCGTTCGTCGGTTGGCGTCATGGCTCGACAGTTCGACGGGTACCGATTGGCCAATTGATCCAAATCAAATAATGCCTCTGCCGTGAGCTTAGAGAACTCCGACTTTCTTCTGCAACGGGGTCATAAGCGGTCGTCGGGCGAGCGCGGCCCCGCGTCTGCTCTACCGACGATAACGGACATCACGACGGGATTACCATGATTCGGCTAAGGGCCACTAGGCGACATTGAGCGACGAAGCCTCAGCTGGCCCCTTAGTTCGTCCACTTGGGATCGTCCTCATGTTCGAAGGCTTCCGCTAGCTTTGTCCAGTCGTCAGCGAGGTCCAGCCACGCAGCTTCATCAAAGTCGCTCCGTGCGGACTTGGCATTTAAGCGGCATTGCTCCGCCCTCGTGCGGCATTTCTCGACCAGCTCTTTACGCACAAGAACGGGCTTAGGTCGGCGGCTTGAGGCCGGGCGAATTAAGCCACTCGGTCATGTGCGCGGCAGTTTCGTCCTGCCGGGCCTTCCGCAGTACCGCGTCCCGCGTGGGGCCGGGTGGAAGCGTTGCGGCCACGGTGCGCAGCTCCTTTGCTTCTTCGGCAAGGCGCTCTTCGAGGCATTTGGTTTGTTTGAAACGGCGTCGCCTTTGCACGGCGCGGCTCCTTTCCGTGAGAGGAAGGCGGGAGCGCTACCGGCGTTCTCATCACCGATAAAAGCCACGATCCGTTCGGTGATGGTTCCTAACGTGCCACCAATGGAAGGGTTGCACCAGATAAAAGAACGGACCCCACCAGTATGACAGTAGGGCTGCCTCTAATTCAAAAGCTTCTTGCGTAGCTTCTTGATGATCTCCCGTAGGACGTTCGCATAGTCCTCTATGATCCGTCGCGCTACTGCGCTCGGGGGCTCATCTTTATTCGGGAGCGGTTCTTCGGACGTAGGTTTCATGGTCTTATTGATTGATCGGCAAAGACCAGACGATCCATTGAGCTAGGTCAGGCAACATATATTGGACTGCCAAAGGTCCACTTTGGGTCAAAGGGCGAAAACTCGGCCTGAGCAATCAACGTCCGTACCGACCCGCTAAGCGGAACTCAGGTGTCTCAACTGCGCTGATGGGCCACTAACGGACTCATGCACGCAGAGCTCATTCGATTATCTCGTCGGCACGGGCGAGCACGGACGGTGGCACGGTCAGACCGAGCGCTCCGGCAGTTTGGCAATTGACGACCAATTCAAACTTGATTGGCTGTTCGACGGGCGCTTCGGCGGGCTTTCTCCTTTGATAATCTTGTCAACGAAACCAGCTGGTGCGAAAGAGATCTCGGGGGTCAGCGCCGTATGCTAAAAGCAAACCGGCTTGCGCCCAATCCTTGAAACTTGCAGCGCTCGCTAAGCCCGCCTCCAGTGCCGCTGCAGCAGATATGAAGCGCTATTCGATCACCTCGTCGGCGACAGCCAACAAACTCACCGGAAATTCCAGCCCAAGCGACTTTGCCGTTGTTCGATTGAGCACCAGCTCGAATTTGATTTGCTGGTAAAACGGGATGCCAGCCGGTTTTGCGCCTTTCATCACTTGATCGGTCATATCGGCAAGGCGAAGCATGGCGTCCCCAAGATCAGTGCCGTAACTCAGCAGACCGCCCACATCGACGAATTCACGATGAGGGTAGACAGCAGGCAGACGGTGTTTGGCAGCTAGATCAGCGATTAGTTGACGGTTCGTAAGGTGTTCGCCCTGATGCGCAACCATGAGACCGTCAACGCGGTCTGTTTCCATTTCATCGAACACCCGCTCATACGCTGCTCCGTCGAGCTTCTCGCTGAGCAATACAGCGGCAATCCGAATACCAACCCGGCCTGCGGCTTCTCGGAGCGGTGCGAGACCCGTTTCCCAAAACATTGTCGCAGATGAAGGAATGAGCACCCGCACATTGCGTAGGTTTCGCACCGTCTCGCTAAGGAATTGCAGACGCTTGTCGTATACTCCCAATCCCGCATCAACACTCACTCCAGTGATATTTCCATCCGGTTTGGCCAGGTTCGTCACGACTCCGCCGGCGACCGGGTCACCGCTGCTAACTAATATTGGAATTGTAGTGGTCAGGGGCTTCAACTGGCGTGCAATCGGGCCGGAAAGCGAGATGATCAAATCAGGATGACTGGCAATGATTGTGCGAGCCAAGTCTCCATAGTGTTCGGACCGACCGAGCGCCGAGTACCGGTCCACGAGCAGGTTTTGTCTTTCGACATAGCCATGCCTCTTCAACTCCCCAAAATAGCTTTGAACGTCAGGCGACCGTTGATAGTCATTCCCTCGGGCTTTTCGGCGGTATGGACGATCGCGATCCGTTTTATGCCCGGCGACCGAGCATCGGTCTGAGCGCAAACAGGCTTTGCGAAGCTCAGGGCTGCGGTGATCGCTGTACCCGCGATGAACTCCCGCTGTCGCATGTGCCCTCCAAGGATCACGCGGGGCGCGAACAATCTATCACTTTGTCATATGACTGTGTAAGCGGCATAGCTGCATTTGCGGGGCGGCGGCGAGCAAGGTCCGCTTGGGGTTGAGCGTTGCGCGCAATCGTGGATCGGCAGGCTGTACGGGTCTACAAGTGCTTTCCATGCCAGCGTATCGTCTCCGCGCCTCTGCGGGACTAAGGACATACTTGAAATTCACGGCTGTCGCATTTGCCTGTGCCCAAGCGCAGCTAGCGTAGCCATGACGCAAGCGCCGCACCCGTGCGCCGCCTACCAACCCCCGAGAGCCGTCAAACGAAAATGGTCAGGGACGAGCGCAACGGCGTCAAGGAGAGTCCAATGTCTCGCGGCCGCTTCAATTCGGCGCGCCGTAATTGATTTCATGCTGCGTGTCTGTCCTGCCAACGCTATCCTGATCAGCACGATCGTAATCGGCTTGCAGGCCTTCAGGACTTTGTCTGGCAATCAGAAGCTGTTTCCGCATTTCAGCCAGGCGGGCGCGGCAGTATTCGCGATAGAGCAGGTTGAATATGGCGGGCATGGGGGCCCCCATCGTTTGAGTATCGCTATGAGATATTCCGAGTTTCTAAGCCCCAGCGATGCTGCCCGATGTGAGCCCATCCACAGGCTGCGTCAAACTTCAAAGGATGATCAGCTAACTTGCTTGTCGGTGCAAAAACGGAACAGGGCTAATTACCTAAAATCTAGCATAGCAGCCTTCTGTTTCAGCAAAACTTCGTCAAACAACTCAAGATCGCTGCTGCGCGAATAAAAATCCAACCACAGCGCGAAATGAATTACCACTGGATGCAAGCACCGTTGGCTGCAACGCCGCCTGTTAGCCACCGTACCGAAGCAAGAATGGATCAACCGAGGCAGCTAGTCGGTCTGCCACTTGCATGTTCGGCGTGGACTGCTTTTCGGTAGGCAGCGAGCCGAGAGAATTGACGGCCAGCCCGGTACCAGCGGCAAGAACAGCTATTACAATCGCGGAGAGATATTTGATCCTCATGGCGATGATCCTCCCATTGCTGACGACAAGACAATTGTGTTCGCTGAAAATTGGTTCCGTTGCGGGCTGGTCCGTGGTTGCGAATGATGGAAAAATTTTGGCCGGGATTGAGGCGTCTCCCAGGCCAACCCGCCGCGCGCGTCTATCAGAACATCCCGATCGAGGCGAAAAGCGCAACCTCGATTAGGACAGTGAGGCTCATGATGCCGACAGTGAGAATTGCTTCGCCCGGTGGTAGAGGCGTCATAGCGTGCCTCGCATATTGCGAAGCCCCGAAGCCTAATAGCTAACCTGCCGAAGTCGGGAATGTTTCAGTTCCAAGCGCGTTAAGCAAAGATGCCTAACGCATTTCGAGTTCCTTGATCGCCAAAGCCGCAATTTGTGCCGGGGCAAGGACCTCCGTTTGCGCGATCTTGATGATCTTGCTTGCGACCATTTCCGTGAGCGGGTCGTCGCGATCCTGGACACAAAGCGTATGGAGCGCCTGCTCGTAAGCTGCGGTGATGCGGCTGACCATTTCCGGCTTTAAATCGACGGTTTGTAATCGCAGGTAGGTAGACATTTCTTGCCTCCTAAGCCCACGCGGGCGAACATGATAGCATGGGAGCCCGGTTGGCGATCTGAGAACTTTGGACGTTCGGAGCAGCGGTATTTGTGCGAAGCCGGGATCAAGGTGGCATGTCGCTCGTTACTACGGTGGCGGCAGGATATCCGTGCACGGCAAGGAGGCGGTGCACGTCAAGGCCAACGGTGGCAGCCATGGCAGATACCCCTTCGACCGCGTCCGTGGAGCATCGCCGGGCGATCTGCAACGAAATTGGTGAGCGACTTCGCGGCACCCTCACGGACGATCTCACCCCGCTACCATTGCGACTGGAAGGCATGGTGGAGCGGCTGGCCGAGTTGGACAGCGCCGCACCATCGGCCGCGCCGGATCGACAGGACGATGCGCCATCCCGGCCACTCTTGAAATTTGTGTCGGCGCTTTGGCGGGTCCTCCGAAGCGCAGCTTGAGACGCGGTTTACCTGGGCAACTACGGGCACCACGAAGATCGCCTAGCAAACGCGCGCGGGGCGCAGCCAGCGTGTCGCGCCGCGCGGCAGCGATGATCCATTAAGAAACACCCTCTGGCCTATCGGTGGACTTCGGGCCGAAAACGGCCCTGCGAGCTTGGAACGAACAGACTCGTTCATGGAGCATTTCACCACTTGCCCCTGCTCCGGGCAGCTCGATGCACAACCTTGCGCGTGAGGAGTGAAGGTATTGAGATGCCGTGCCTGCGAGCTCGGAGATAGCTTCGTGCTAGGTGCAGAGTTCTTCTAAGAGTGCCTTGCTGTCCTTCAAGTCGCGAACATCGAAGCCCTCGTCGAACCAATCGTAGACCGGGGCGAGAAGGTCGCGTGCTTCATCACCCTTGCCCTGGCGGCGCCAGAGTCGGGCGAGAGTGACGGCAGAGCGGACCTCCCAGAGTTTCGCCTCCTGTTGGCGAGCAATAGCAATGGCGCGTCGAAACTCGGTCTCAGCCTCGGCCTCGGCGTCCGGCCGAGCCGTCAGCATCAAGTCGCCTCGTCGCCGATGCAGCTCGGCCTCGAACCATCGCACCCCCAATTTCTCGGTTAGTACTAAGGCGTCGGAGAGTTGATCGAGGCCGGTTTCAAATCGTGCTCTCTTTGCCTCGGCTGCCGCGAGCTGCGCAAGGTAGAACGGAAGAGTCCATGCTGCGCCGGACGCCTGGAATCCCTCGATACCGTGTCGCAGTAAATCCACCCCGGCCTCGGCGTCGCCGGCTTCGGCCATCGTCCAACCGCGATAGGCGGTCCCCATCGCGAGAAAGAAGGCAAATCGCTGCTCCGAGGTTAGCGCAACTAGCTCCTCTGCCAGTTGCGCGACCATACCCGCGTCATCGAGGACGAAATGCAACCGGCAAGCGACGCTCAGCGCGAAGGCAAGGCTGATTGGATGGGACGACCCGCGCGCCTCCGAGATTGCCTCACTGCTCTGAACAAGCGCCTGATCGGGAAATCCAAGAAGGCTATAGGTTAGCGAGAGGAACGAAAGCATCGCCACGCGGGCGTTTTCTGCGAACAGTGCCGTCAAAGAGCGCTGCTGCGACGGATCGTAAAGGGCAAGCCCCCGCTCGAGATGGACGCGCGCCAAGGCCAATTGCCCGCGATGAAGGTAGCTGTCGCCGACAGCCCGATGACCGGCGACAAGAATGGCCGCATCGTTCTGTCGTCCGGCCAAATCTAGCAGTTCCTCAGCGATGCGATGCGATCGGTCCGTTTCGCCCCGCACATGATAGTGCACGAACTGCCCCCAAAGCGTCTTGAGCAGGTTCGGCCTATCGTTCAGTAACTCGCAAAGGCGGCGAGCCCGGGCATAAGCCTTGCCGGTCTCTTCGGCCGCATGTCCCTTCGCAGCGATCAGTGCGCCGCCGAGTGCGAGCTGGAGGTCGGCTTCGATGCCTTGGCGTCCGGCGGTATCGGGCAGATGGGATAGCAGATCGAGCGCTTTTCGCATCTGCGCGATTGCTTCTGTCATTGCCGATCGAGCTTTTGAGCGCTCACCGGCTTCCTGCCAATACGACACTGCCTTTTCGATCAGACCTGCATGCGTGCAATGATGGGCTAGGATCTCCGGTCGCTCTTGAATGCCCTTATAGAGCCTCTCCTCAAGCGCGCCCACGATTCGGGCGTGCAGCTCGCGGCGTTGGCTGCGCAACAGCGTGCCGTACGCCGCATCTTGGATCAGTGCGTGTTTGAACAAGAAATTGGCGTCAGGCGGTTCGCCGCGCCCAAACATGAGCTCGGCATTGATTAGCCGATCAAGTGCAGCCTGCAGCTCATTGTCGCATCGCTGTACAACGGCGGCAAGCAGGTCGTAGGAGAACTCGCGGCCGATGGCCGCGCCGATCTGCGCCACTTCCTTGGCTATCGGACCGATCCGGTCGAGCCGCGCCATCAATGAAGCATGGAGCGTGGCCGGCACAGCAAGTCCGGGTAGCGGCGCGAAGGAGATGGCTCGCGGGATCCCCTCGTTGCTTGTCTCGAGCACCGCTTTGGTCAACTCCTCAACGAACAACGGCACGCCATCCGTTCGTTCAGCAATCTCATTAACAATTTCGGTCGGCAACGTCCGGCTACCGGCCACGCTTCGGATCAGCGAGGCACCCGCTTTCTGGTCCAGCCGGTTCATCACAAGCAAACTGACGTGCGGCTTTCCGCTCCATATCAACTGGAGCTCGGGGCGGTAGGTGATCAGGACCAAAACTGGTAAGCTTGCTACGCGATCGACCGTCCGGTCCAGCAGCTCGCGCGAGCTCGGATCGATCCACTGCATGTCCTCGAACACGACCATGACTGGGTGTTTTTCTGCAAGAACTTCAAGCTGGCGGACCAGAGCGGCGAAGCTTCTCTCCTTCTTTTGTTGCGGCGTAGCAGCAACCGGCAGATACAGGTCACCGCCGGGAATCGACAGCAACTCGGCCAGGATCGCCACGTCCTCGTCGGACGGCAATGCTGGGGATAGTAGCAGCCGGAGCTTTTTGAGCTTCACTGTTGGCGCGTCCTCACGATCGAAACCAGCAGCTCGCTGGAGTTGAGCGGTGAAGGGATAGAGCGCACTTTCCTGATGATGAGGCGAGCAGAAATATCGCAAGAAGGTGTGCGGCTCGCGCTCGATACGCTCTTGGAGAGCCGCAACGAGGCGCGACTTGCCAATGCCAGCCTCGCCGACGAGCAGCATTACTTGGCCGCTATCCGCCTTCGCAAGGTCCCAGCTCCGCTCCAGTCGCGCGAGTTCTTCCTCACGCCCTACCAGCGGAGCGAGCATCGAAGGGTGCAACGCCTCGAAGCGGCTTTCTGCCGTTCCCTCATGAAGCACCCGCCAGGCTTGCACCGGGGCGGCAAAGCCTTTCAGAGTCACCGCGCCGAGGTTTTCATAGTCAAAAAGCCCGCCGATGAGCCGTCGCGTGTCCTCAGCGATGACCACGCCATCTGGTTCAGCGAGCGCCTGCAGCCTAGCAGCAAGGTTCGGCGTCTCGCCAAGGACCGCCTGTGTTTCTGCAGCCTCGCTGCCGATAAGATCACCTACGATGACGAGACCAGTCGCGAGTCCAAGACGAACCCGCAGCTCGAACTCGGGCGGCCCTCCAGGCACATGCCTGGTCGCGGCGATCTCAAGCGCAGCGCGCACGCTGCGTTCGGCATCGTCCTCATGCGCAGAGGGATGGCCGAAGAGGATGAGCATGCCATCTCCGATGTAGCGGCTGATGGTTCCTCCGTATTTGCGGACGACCGCCGCTACGCTATCGCGGTACTTGGCGATTATGTCCCGTAGATCTTCTGGGTCGAGCTTCGTCGCAAGCGCTGTCGAGCCGACAAGGTCGCAGAACATAACTGTGAGCTGGCGGCGCTCGGCGGAAGAACTTGGTACGGGTGATAAGCTCGAACGCTCGGTGACCCGTGACGTTATCGAGGTCGATGCGCCGGCAGCCGCCGTGACTAGCGGCAGTACTGTTGGCGTGAGCGCCGCACCGCAGTCACCACAGAAGTTCTTTCCTTTCGGATTGTCGGCTCCGCACGCGGGGCAGCGAAAGGATAGCGCCGCGCCGCAATCGCCGCAGACCTTCTTTCCCTCTAGGTTGAATCTGCCGCACTTCGGGCAATCCATGCCGCACCCAATCGAGCTTCGACCAATATGAGGTCGCGTCGGTCCGTGGGCGCCCCTTCAGAGCGCTCTCGACGATACTCTTCAGCTGCCTACCAAGCACCAAGAATGATCAAGTCACAACGGTCAGAAAGGAGATAGAGGCGATCGTCACAAGGACAATGAGCCAGCCGGGTGTCATCGTTGCCTCCCGAGCGTTTGTCTCGAAAGCTTAAGCTCGCAGGCACCACAAAATTATGAACTAGCTAACACTCTGCAGCTGAAGCCAATTTTCAATCTTAGAAAGCTGACGACAGCCTGACACGACCGAAACGTGAAAATGGTGCTGCAGCAAATACCGGCACCTGCGGCAGTCCGACTCGCACGTGTCGAAGATCATTATGAGAATTGCCTCATGCTTTCCCGTCTAAGCTCGCTTTTAAAATATCTAGTCCAACCTTAGTCAGGCGCATGCGGATGGTTGCGGGTGCGGCTGTCGTGACTGTCCTCTGTGGCTCGTCCTCTATCAGTTCGTTCGCGAGCAGTTTCCAGAGCATGCGCGGCGAGACGCCATTGCGCTCGCACTTCCAGGCGCTACCGTTCGGCCCATAAGTGCGAAACACTTTCTGGTCATTCGTCGCGATCATCGCGCGACGAACCGCAAGCGTGACGTTGAATCTCTTGTGTGACGGCGTCATCAGGAGCAAGAAAGGAGATGCCGGTTGATCGGCGTTGATTTAAATCAAAACGACCGCTTTAGGTCACAAGCGGTCGTCGTCGAGCGCGGCCCATCACGACGGGATTACCTTGGTTCGGGTAAGGGCCAGAACCGGACATCGGTAAAGCAATCAGGACACGCGCCCTGCGGCGCGCCGTTGCTCGAAAGCCTTGACGTTGGTGTAGGCGAGCAACAGCGTGTTGCACGGTATCTTCGCCTTCTCCGCCTTGCCAAGCATGAAGCCGAGGATGTGCTCCACCTCGGTCTGCCCGCCACGTTCGATGTCGCGCAACATCGACGTGGAGTACATAGAGTCCTGCTGGGAGAACGTGTCCTCCCACGATATCATGAAGGCCGCGCTGGGCGCGTGCCCGTTGGCCGCAGCGATGGCAGCGCCGCAACGAAGCTGGTCGAGAAAAAGGTCCCGGCCATATGGGGTGCGAATAATCTCGCCGACATTTGCCCGCATGAGGCAGGTCATGGCGGCTGCAGTCGAGAGATGGACCAGCTTTTCCCACATTCGTTGAACGATATCGGCGACCGCGAGGACCTCCACGCCCTTCGCAGTCTCGAACAGCGTGGCCAATTCTCTCACGCGTTCCGTCATCTCCCCCGATTGCTCGCCAAAGGTAAGCGTTCGCCAGTCGTTGAACTGCCGGATCGCACCATCAGGCAAGATCGTCGCCTGTATTTTTGCCGTGCCACCAAGCACTCGGTGTCGGCCAAATTTCTTATTCAGCACGTCGATATGCGCAATGCCGTTCAAGAATGGAAGGACATAGCCGTTAGATGCTACGGCGGGCGCGATTGCCGCGACTGCAGTATCGAGATCATATGCCTTGCAGGTCAGGATCACCGCGTCATAAACCGGCGCTACCTCCGCCGCGACCACCGTTTTGACTGCTATTTGTGCGTCCCCGAATTGGCTCTCGATCCGCAACCCTTGCTCAGAAAGGCTCTTGCGACGTCCATCGCGGACGAGAAATGTAACATCAGCCCCACTCTCGGCGAGGCGGCCGCCGAAATAGCCACCGGTGCCTCCAGCGCCCAACACTAGGTACCGCATTTGCTTGCCCCGGCGTTCGCTTTGGGGCTCATCAAAGCATGTTGAGCGCCTCCCGACTAGGGCGATGTCCGCTTTGGGTCACAAGCGGCCCTCAACGGCCATCACCGTGAAGGTCCGCTTGGGGCCAACAGCGGAAGCAAGGTATTCTGAAATGAAAGAGGCCGCCAACTGAGGCGGACTTAATTCATCTTGCGGCGGAGTTTCCGAATGATCTCGCGGAGGTCTTCTACGTACTCCTCAATAAGGCGACGTGCGTCGTCCAGCCGTGACGGCTTGGCTTCCTTGCTCTCAGTCTGTTTATCGGGCGCGGCCATGGCCCGACGATCTGGCGTGGCGCTATGCGCCGCTTGAGATAGATCAAGGGGGCCCAACTGAGGCGGCCTTACCTAACTTGGCCGCCACGCCGGATCGGTGAGGCGGATGGCGCGAACGTTGGGATTGCTGTTGAAGATTTAGCCTCCCGAGCGATCTTCAGCGCAGCGCGGCTGACCTACAGCCCAAAGCCCGGTCGCGGCGAGCCGGCCTGCATTCGCGCGGAACTAGAATTTAGATCGTTTGAAGAAATATCATCCCGACGACGGTCACAATAAAACCGATTGCCGTCACTGCGGCGAAGCACCGCTCTACGCTATCCATGAACGCACCCCCTGCCAAAAGAAATAACTTCATCAAAAGTGAGAGCTGGCTGTCACCGTCGAGGGGACTTTGAGCAACCAAAAGCGCTCAGCCGCCACACCCTGCGCCGATGGCGTGATGTTCGTATCATCTCGCATTGCTGGGAACGAGAAGCTAGATGTGCACGGGTGATCGCGCACCGCATCATTGGCTAAATGCTCCCAATACTCAGCTTCGGCGAGCAATTTCCAACTTCTATCGGGATGATGCGCGGCAGTCTGACGGCACAACGATGCCATCGCGCGTAGGCGACTCGCAGTATCCACCTACTCCTCCCAATGCTTTTGTGTTTTCCACCCTATTTTCTATTTTTGCGTCGGAGTCATTATGATTATGACAAAGAACCAATTTTGATTTCTAAAGCGCGATTCGGCTTTCGTTGCGGCTTCAAATCGCGTTTCATTTACAGAAGCTAAGGGGCCCCGAATGACAGGGCCTTATTCGGTCACTTCGTCGGCGCTACTGAGGAGGCAGACCTGCCGCGCACTGCGCCGACCGACGCGATCGGCCAGAAGCGGAAGTCCCGTATCAGGTCTGGCCCGCAGCCTTGATCAGTTCAATGGAAAATGAAGTAGAGAAGGTATATCGAGTAGCCAAAGGCAAGAAGGCCCACTGCTACTGAAAGCGAAAGGAGGAGTTTGTCGTCTTTCATCGATACCTGCTCGCGATCAGAGCGAGGTGATGAAGTTCAGCGGGACCAGGGCCAGCGGTTGGCAGTCATATCTCACCGCTTTGAGTTGAAACAAGCCGAATAGCGGCAGGACCTTCAATATTGGCGCCAGCGTACTTCTGCGCAGCCGAAATAAGGGTTTCGACGGCAGATTGGTTGTATGAGGGGTGCTTGGGATCTAGATGCAAGGCAGTTTCGACAATCATTACCTGAGTGATTCCAGAGGGCAGAACTTCAACGGCAAATGATACGAAGGACACGTGCGGAGCTTTGAAGGACATTGAATCGCCTTCACTGACGTCGCACGTAGAAGGCGCCCCAGCCAAGGCCAAGCGTGGCGGCTATGACCGAGCCCAACAGGACGCCCAATTTTGCCGCCCTCAACAAATCTTCATTGGAGAAAGCCAGCATCGAGATGAAGATGGACATGGTGAAGCCGATGCCTGCCAGCAGTCCGACAAGAAGGACGCCGCCCCAAGAAACTCCGGGAGCAAGTCGGCAGAACCCCGATCGTACGGCGATCCAAGTTGCTCCGATAACGCCGAGCGGCTTCCCTGCTATCAGAGCAAGTGCCGTGCCCATCATCACCAGCAGGCTGGCAGCAGGGAGATCATCCGTACCCGTTATGCTGACCCCTGCATTCGCCAACGCAAAGATGGGCATCACTCCGTAAGCTACCCACGTATGCAGTGCCATTTGCACGCGCGACACAGGCGGCAGAATCTCGCGGCGAGCGACGTGAAGGTCGCGCAACGCTTGCTGCAACGAATGCGGATCACCTTCTTTCATCGCATCGCTAGTCTTCAACTGTCCAAGTGCTCGCGATGCCACATCAAGCGGAGGTTCCCGCATTGCTAAGGGGCGAGCCGGAGTCATCAGCCCGAGCACCACTCCTGCAAGTGTTGGATGGACCCCGGCGATGAAGAAACCGCCCCAAATCAACAAGCCCGGAACCAAATAAGGCAGTGCCGCACCGATCCCGACGCGTTGGAATGCTAAGACCCCAAGAATGCCAGAAGCTGCGATAACAAAGCCGCCCCACTGCAGACTTTCGGTGTAGAAGACGGCGATGATCAAGACTGCAATGATGTCGTCTATAATCGCTAGTGCGAGCAGGAAAACTCGGACATTGACCGGGATTTTTCGTCCAAGCAGGGCGAGGACGCCCACGGCAAAGGCGATGTCCGTCGCGGTCGGCACCGCCCAGCCGTGCCCCCGAGCAGGATCATTGTTGAGGCTCAAATAGATGAGTGCCGGTACGAGGACGCCACCGGCCGCAGCAACTAGCGGCAGAACAGCCTGGTCGAGGCGGCTCAATGCGCCTTCATGAACCTCCCGCCGAATCTCCATGCCTACAACAAGAAAAAAGGCAGTCATCAAAACGTCATTCACCCAGAAATGCAGTGACTGGGAGAAGACGTGCTCGCCAAGACCAATTGCGAACGGCAGATTCCAAAAGACGTGGTAGCTATGTGCTGCCGTCGAATTTGCCCAGAACAGTGCCGCAGCCGCTGCAACGAGAAGCGCTAAACCGCTTACCGCCTCGACATGCAGAAATCGATGAAGTGTGTTCGCAGCCTGTTCCGCCAGCCGCTGGGCTGTGGGTAAATCGCCAAATGTAGGTTTGTAATTCATGGGCGCAGGTCATCCGCGTGGCGGCCCGACCATCGCGTTACCTGTCGCTGCCCAATTCAGCGAGCACCCATGCGTCCTTATACAAGGCGATGGTGGCAATTCAAGCCCGAAACAAGCGCTGCGTTCTATTTGGTGAGCCATGTCACGACGGCGGCAAAGCCGACCGCGAAGAACACCAAAACGATTGGAGGATAGAGTACGACAGCGGTATCAAAGCGTAAGAACCATGGATGCTCTCCCGCCCTGTTCGGACGGCCGACAAACGAAAGGATGAGTGCGATCACGAGGAACGCAAAACCGCTCCACAAACTCATAGCGATTTCCTCCGTCTGGACAGGAGACAGGCGTCGCCCACCAAGCGCAAGCTAGCCAATCGTCGCATGCGCCCTGGGACCAAAACCCCTGGATAAGACCGTCATGGGTTAGCAATTTTTCGCCAGCAGATAGCTCGCAAGCGAGCGGCGATCGAAGCGGGCACGACCTCGCATCCGGCCTGCGTCGGATAACCGACACCGGAATGCGCTCAACCCTGTTCGGTTAAGGGCCAAATGCGGGTCATGGAGCTGAGAGAGTCAGATAAAGCCTTCGATGTATTCTCGCACCGCCTTTGTGTCGCCAGCCGCGGCAGCACAGATACCGAATGCATGGATTTCATGAGGCAATGCGCTGCTTGGGCTCTTGACGATATCCGTCATCATCGAAGAAACCGCCTCGCGCATACGGCCAGCGCTCAGAAGCGCGAGCGCGGCTTTCTTGCTCCGTTTGAGATGTTCTTCTCGCGTTAACATCGAAGGCAGGTGGCGGATGATACGAAAAACAAGCCTGTTCCTTACTGACTTGGCAGTCAATCTCGTGAGAGTGCCAAAAGCAACGGAGCCCGCTCCATGCTATCGCGCGATGTCCATTGAGGAGCGGTGAGCGGACCTCTAGCAGATGCGGCGCAACTTCGCAGTTGGGCCAGAAGAGGCCGTCCGTAGCGACTTCGCGCGCAGAGAACTCCGCCGGCACTGTACTTCGTGCGCCGGGCGGAGTTAGTTTTAATCAGTTGACCTTGACGACGTGCGGCACTTTCCAGCTTCCATCAATGATGGAAGGGGTAGTCTCTTTTGGCCAGTACATCCGCAGCATTAGGACAAAATCACCTTTCGGTGCGGGCAGCCAGTTAGCTTCTTTCTCTGCGCCCGGCGACTCGTTTTGGAAGTATAGCGTCAGCGACCCGTCGGCATTAAACTTCGGATTGTCCCGCATGCTCACGGTAAACCTGTTGAGTGGATTTGGGACGAACCACCAGCCTTGGTCGATCATATACATGGTGAACGACCAGAAACCGTTGACGGGGGGCGTCGCATCTCTTGGGAAGGTCAACGTGTACTTGTTCGCACCGCTCAGCTTCTGTCCAGCCGAGTCCTTTTCGGTGTTCGGATAGACAGCGTCACGCTCTTGATTGGCAGGCCAGCCAAATGCCGCCACCACCGCTCGCTTCATGTAATCGGCAGGGCCGTAGGTACCCAACCCTTTGGTAACCGACCAGCCGTTGACTATCCCACCAAGGTTTTCCTTGTTTGCCTCGATCTTCTTCAGAGCTGTCTGTGGAATGTCCTTCAATGCTTGCTGAACAACTGGGTCAAGCTTGCTCATTTCGAACGGCTTCCCAGGCTCGATACCAATTTTCGCCATGCTCGCGAGTATCGGTGCATCCGTCGCAGGCGCCGGAGCCGCGGATGCCATCAGTTTTGCCAATAAATTGAAGTATCCCTCCGTTCCCATGGCAAGAATGACCGACTGCGGTTTGTCGGTCATGCTGAAACCCGGACTCGGATTTACCGGCGGTGTCACAGGGGTATACGGCTTTCCCCAAGCGGAAAGGGGCGTAATCTTATACTGTGCCTGCAACGCGTTGACGGCCTTGTAATCGTCCTCGCTGCCATCGGCATATGTGCGGCCGAGAATGACCATGTAGCGCGTAGCCACTGGAAAATGTTTCATATCCGCCGGCACCTCACCTTTCCAGCCCGGCGCGGTGAACAAGTAGTTGGCTGCCTTTCCGCTTGCAGTCCGCTTGCCCGGCGATGACTCTGAATCCGACATCCACAAATCGGTAAGCTCAAAGAGATAGAAACGGTCGCCCATGTCTGGGTGACTGAATACCTGCGGCTCCGCAAGATCGAGCCAAGCAACCGAGTAAAGCGTGTCAGCGTTGGGCGCGGAGACGCCGCGATAGTCCGCAGGCGGATAGCGCGGAACGTTGACGAATTGACCGGTCGGGCTTGTGAACCCCTCGACCTTTGGCACGTTGCTCATCTGAACGCGGGTCACTTCAGTCGTGATCAGCGAATAGCCATAGACATAGGCATCGGTGGCGATCTGCTGCGCTTCCGCGGGCGATTGTGCGCGCGATGGTACGGCGGCCGCCAAGCACGTCGATACGGCAACGCCAAGAACAAGCAAAACACGTCGATCGATCGGGATCATGCAGGCACCCTTTCTTACGTTAGACAACCGTTTGAGGGATAGGGGGCAGGTCGGCACGCTAAAGTAGAAGCTCCAAAGAAAAGCATGCACGCAAAACCGCACTATTGATTCAGATCAACAGGTGCCCTTCCGGAAGGCGTTTGGCGTTGTCAGCCAAGCCGGAGATCGGCTTTGGGCCGATTTTGTTGCAAAAGTCGGCTGTAACCGACGGATGCCTTTCGGCCATTCGGTATGGCCGACCGGCTTTGATCCGCCGACCCTAATGCTCTCACGCAACTCCTACGCTACGCAATGCGCAAAGTATGAGAGGGTGGTGGTCGCGCAACGAACGACGCGAGGCGCCTCAGATTTTGAGCGATGGCGGCCAGAACAAACTCGTCCTGGGCGCCCCGTGGGCCACGAAGCCGAAGTCGACCAAGCCTCAGGATGCGCTTCAAGTGTGCAAACTGCATCTCGACCTTCTTGCGCTGACGTCGCGACGCCTCGAAGCCCTCGGTGCCAGCGAACGACCGT
>NZ_FOUS01000012.1 GCF_900114915.1 Bradyrhizobium sp. Rc3b | reverse complement strand
GTCCTCGTTGCGGCGGGAGATCTCCAGCAGCTGGTTGCGGGTCAGCACCAGCTCGGAGACCATGGTCATCAGATGCTCCAGCGTATCCACGTTGACGCGGATCGACTGGTTGGCGATGCGGTCGCCTTCGGATGCGCCCTCGTCGGCCATCGACTTCTTCGGCGCGGCCTTCTCCTTGGCGGGCTTTGCTTCCTTGGCGGCGGGCGCGGGCGCTTCAACGGCCGGCGCGGGCTCGGCCTTGGCTTCAGCCTTGGCAACGGGCGCGGACGTCGGCGCTTCGATCGCGGTCTCGCGGAAGGCGCGCTCGAGCTCGTCGAGCGAGACTTCGCCCGGACGCAGCGGGCGCTCCAGGGTCTGGTCGATCAGCGACCCCGTGGTCATGTTTGCCGGCGCAGCAGCGGCAACCGGGGCTTCCGGCACCAGCGGCGGCGCCTCAGTGACGGGAGCAGCGGTACCTGCAGCCGGCATCGGCTGCGCCGAGCCCGACATTGCCGCCATGCCCTGCTCGACCATCGCTTCCAGCTTGTCGATGAGATCGCGGTCGGTCCCCTCCGGCTCGGCTTCGGTTGCTTCCAGGCCGGCCAAAATTTCCTTGATGCGGTCGATCGAGGACAGGATCACCGTCACCGCCTGCCCGGTCACCGGCATGCCGTCACGGAATTTGCCCATCAACGTCTCGCCGGCATGGGCCAGCGCTTCCAGCCGCGGCAATCCGAGGAAGCCGCAGGTGCCCTTGATGGTGTGGACCAGGCGGAAGATGTTATCCAGGATCTTGGCGTTGTTCGGCTCCTGCTCGAACTTCACCAACTGGTTGTCGACGGTGTCCAGGCTCTCGCTGGTCTCCGTCAAAAACTCCCGCAACAGATCATCCATGAAAACAGGCCTTCATACAGGGCGGGCACGCACGAATTGTGATGCGCCTATTCGGAATGGGGCCAGCTTCACCGCAAAGCGTTTAATATTGGTTGAGTATGTGCAAAAGAACGGAACCAACAAAGAGATAAGGCGCTCCGGACAAGCCGAAGCGCCTCGTAAAGATTTGATTAAGATGCCGAGCGGGCTGCGCGCGTTTACGAAGCGGTAATGATGATGGCTTCGCCTTCCGGCTTGAGCGTCACGGTGAGACCGCAGGCCTGCGCCAGCAGCCGCGTATAGTAAGGCTGGATCGCATGCGCATCCGCAGCAGGGCCGCGCTCGCCGCTCAGCAGCTCGGAGATGTTCTGCGGCAGGCGCGCATTATGTCCGGTCGCGGTGATGCGGAAGCTCATAGTCTCGCCCTCGCCGATCGGGTCGATCGTCAGCATGCCGCCGCGCGGGATCGTGTGCTGGGACACGACCAGCATGTTGAGCAGCAGCTTGACGCGATTCTTCGGCAGCAGGAGCCGCGGCAGATTCCAGGTGATCGAGCACTTGCCATCCTCGATGTGGCCGCGCGCCATGGTCTGGGCATCGCCGAGATCGATCTGCGCGCCGGAGGAGCCGGCGGCGCCGAAGGCGAGACGGCAGAACTGGAGCCGGGCGGAGGCGGTCTTGGCGCTCTTGCGAATGAGGTCGAGCGCGAATTCGCGATCTTCCGGCTTGGGATCGTCGTCGAGCACTTCGAGCCCGTTGACGATGGCGCCGACGGGGCTGATGAGATCGTGGCAGACCCGCGAGCACAATAGCGCTGCGAGTTCGAGCATATCGGGAGCAGTAGCGGTCGCGGGCGACGAGGCGTCAGACATATAAAGGGGTCCTGGAGGGTTCCTGAAATGCACGGCGCTGGACGCCGCGAATCACGCATGCTTGACGGATGCTGCGGGTTCTAACATTCGCCAGCCCGTGGCAGCTAGCTTGCGATAGGTTCGAAGCGGCCATAAAGGGCGGCGGGCGAATCAACTGAGGGGGACGAGACTTGCTGACGAATGAGGCACACAGGTGAGGATCATCGACGCCGAGGCCGCATCCCGGTTGATGGAGCCGCTCACCGCGCTGGTGGTGAAGGCGGGCGAGGCGATCCTCAGCGTCAACCGCGCGGCGATGCGGATCGACGGCAAGCAGGACGGCTCGCCGGTCACCGAGGCGGACCTTGCCGCCGACCATATCATCGCGGACGGCCTGGCCCGGCTTGCGGGCGACGTTCCGACCCTCTCGGAAGAGCGGACCGAGCTCGCCTCGCCCTCGTTTGATGGCAGCTTCTTCCTGATCGACCCGCTCGACGGCACCAAGGAGTTCGTCGCCGGTCGCGACGAGTTCACCGTCAACCTCGCTTTGGTGACATCAGGCGTGCCGCTGCTGGGCATCGTCAGCGCGCCCGCGCTCGGCCTGCTCTGGCGCGGCATCGTCGGCCGCGGCGCCGAGCGCGTGAGCTTTGACGGCGCTACCATCGGCGTGGCTGAGCCGATCCACACCCGCAAGCTGCCGGCGCAAGGCGAGCCCTGGATCGCAGCGGTGAGCCGCTCGCACGGCGATCCCAGGAGCGAAGCGTTCATCGATAACAGGCCCAACGCCGTCAGGCGGACGGTCGGCTCGGCCGTGAAATTCGGCCGGATCGCGGAAGGCAGCGCCGACATCTACCCCCGCTTCGGGCCCACTTGTGAATGGGACGTCGGGGCCGGCTCTGCGGTCGTGACCGCGGCCGGCGGCAAGGTGACCGACGGCAAGGGCGGCGAGCTCCGCTTCGGCGAGCGGCACGCCAGCGGCTTCATCATCCCGGAGTTCATCGCCTGGGGCGACCCGCGGGCGGCCAAACTCTGAAGGCTGCTACTGACCGAGCCTGTCCTGAAGGGCGGGCCAGCGTTTGCCGACCTCATAGAGGAACCGCTCGGGATTGGCGGCGAAGGCGTCGCGATTGGCTTCCCGGCTGAACAGATAGAGCCGCTGCGCCACGATCGCGAAGAAGCGGGGATTGCCGGCGACGGTCACCCCGCGGGCGATATCGGCGGGGTCGTAGCCGCCGAATTGCGGCCCATAGATTTCGGGATAGGCCAGGAAGGAAGCGCGGTTGCCCTCGTTGCGAAAGCGCCAGACCGCACCCCAGAGGTTCGCCTCGAACTCCGCCGTGCCCCGCAAGGCCCGGCCATCGACGAAATAGGCGACGGGGTCGAACCCTTCGATGGCGACGCCGGTGAAGCGGTTGACGACGACCCGCTCGGTGGTGGCGGCCCCGGCCGGCGTGACCGGGCCGGTGACCCATAGGCCCGACAGCAGGCAGACGAGGAGGCCGATCAAGGCAATTCCGGGGCGCAAAGGGCTATCTTCCTGCCGTTGTGCCGTCATAGTTGCTGCGGATAACATCCGAGTCGAGGGGACATCCGGCGCAACCTAGAGCCTCGCCTGTTGGCGTCAGGTTAAGGAAGCGACCGGTTTCGGTACCAGGGGTTCTTTTATGACTTTCGCATCACGCCTTGCTGCGCTCGCGCTTGCCGCGATGGTCGGCTGGATCGTGCCGGCCTCGGCCCAGCAGGCGCCGCCGCCCAATCTGCCGCCGCCGCAGCGGACCCCGACGCCCAGCACCTACGGGCCGGATGAGCTCGTCGGCGCCGGGCACCGTTTCTTCGGCAACGTCTCGCGCGGGCTCGCCTCCATCATCGAGAAGGCGATCAGCCAATGGGGCCTGCCCAACGGCTATATCCTGGGTGAGGAAGGTTCCGGCGCGTTCGTCGCCGGCCTGCGCTACGGCGAAGGCACGCTCTACACCAAGAACGCCGGCGACTTGCGCGTCTACTGGCAGGGCCCCTCGCTCGGCTTCGACTGGGGCGGCGACGGCGCGCGCACTATGACGCTGGTCTATAACCTGCCCGCCACCAACGCGATCTACCAGCGCTTCGCCGGCCTCGACGGCTCGGCCTACATCATCGGCGGCTTCGGCATGACGGCGCTCACCGCCAACAACATCGTGCTGGTGCCGATCCGCTCCGGGCTCGGCCTCAGGCTAGGCGCCAATATCGGCTATCTCAAATACACGCCGCGTGCGACCTGGAACCCATTCTAAGGTTTTCCTCTCCCATCGGGCTTACGGATCAAGGTTAACGACAGGCCGGGGCTGGCTTTTTGCCGGGCCGCCATGGCATGGTCGTTGGTGAATTTTTCCTTAAGCTTGGGAGTTCTGCCCCATGGTCGAACCGATCATGTACCTGGCGATCGGTTTCCTGCTGTCGATGCTGTGCGGGCTCGCGATCGTGCCGCTGGTGCATAACCGCGCCGTGCGCCTGACCACGCGCCGGTTAGAGGCCGCAACGCCGCTGTCGATGGCCGAGATCCAGGCCGACAAGGACCAGCTCCGGGCCGAATTCGCCATGTCGGCGCGGCGGCTCGAGATGAGCGTCGACCAGCTCAAGAACAAGACCACGAGCCAGCTCGCCGAGCTCGGCAAGAAGAGCGACGCCATCAACCGCATGAAGATCGAGCTCGGCGAGAAGAACGCCACGATCTTCGCGCTGGAGGCGCGCGAGAAGGCGGTGAAGGAGCAGCTCCGCGCCACCGAAGAGGAATTCAACGCCAAGACCGAAGCCTTGCGCGCGGCCGAGAACGCGCTGACCGACAAGCAGAACGAGCTCGCCAAGATCAACTCCGAACTGTCCGACCGCTCGATGATGGCGGAGAGCCGCCAGGTCGAGCTGGTCGCGGTGCGCGCCCAGATCGAGGAATTGAAGAACCGCGTCGGCGATGCCGAGAAGGAATTTGCCGCAACCCAAGCGCGCCTCGCGCAGGAGCGGACCGAATCCGAGACCGCCTCGCGCGAGCTCGGCGATGCCCGCGGCCGGGTCGAGAATCTGAGCCAGCGCGTCACCGAGCTCGATCGCCAGCTGATCGGACAGGTGAAGGAAGCCGAGATGCTGTCGGGCCGCGTCGCCGACCTCGAGGGACGGCTCGCGACGCAAGGCAAGCTGCTCGCCGAGCGCGACTATGAGAACAACCAGCTCCGCCAGGCCCATGAGGGCGATGAGCGCACCATCAAGGAGCTGCGCGTCCAGATCGCCGCCTTGAGCGGCGGCAAATCCTCGGCCGCCATGGAAGCGCTGCGCGCGGAAAAGACCGCGCTCGAGGAGCAGCTGCGCACCGCCCGCGACGAACGCGCCAAACTCCAGCGCGACATCAACGCGATCCAGCAGCAGGCGGAAAGCTCCTGGGCGACCGAGCGCATGGAGAATGCGCTGCTCCGCGAGCGCATCAACGACATCGCCGCCGAGGTGGCAAAACTCGCGATGCAGCTCGAAGGCCCGAACTCGCCGATCGAGGCGCTGCTGGCGGCCGAGGCCGGCCAGCCGCCGAAGCCGGCGCCACGCCCGGCCAACGACGCCGCGACCAACGGCGCGGCCGCAGGCAGCCTGCCCGAAGGCGGCGGAACGCTGGCCGAGCGCATCCGGGCGCTGCAGGCCCACGCCTCCCGCGCCCGCCAGCAGGGCGCGTAAGCGGCCCGAAATCCGCCCTCCCTTGCGAATTTGCGCGACCGGCCAAGGTTTTCCGCCCCCGCGGCGCCTGGAAACTTGACACCTTAAGCCCGCACTTCTAAATCGCGGGCTCCGATGCGCCGGCCGGCCGAACAGGTCCGGCCGTCTGCATGATGGTCCCGGGCGCATAGCTCAGCGGGAGAGCGTTCCCTTCACACGGGAGAGGTCCAAGGTTCGATCCCTTGTGCGCCCACCATTCGTTTCCTGAACCCAGCCGGATGCGGACGATCGCCCAAGCCTCATGGCTGTCGGGACCGTCGGCATCAAAAATGTCGAAAACAACCCCATGCACAGTAGCCGGCCCCAGCCGGATCAATGGGTTGCGCCTTTACCGAACCCTGGTTTGGCTCGTCAGGCAAGACAGGAGCAGGACGGCATGATCTGAAGAGAGGCGCGCGTTCTAATGAGCCATCAGGACAGGCAGCTGCGCATGCTCCATGATATAGCTGGTCGCCCCGCCGAATATCATTTGCCGCAAGCGGGTGCGGGTGAAGGCTCCCTTGATCAAGAGGTCGCAGCCTTCAGCTCTGCAGGCATCGAGCACTGCCTGTCCGGTATCGCGGTTCTCCAGCTCAACCGTTCTCACCTGCGCTGCAATGTCATTGTACCGCAGTTGCTGGAGGATCTGATCGGCAGACGGTCCTGGTACCGCTTGGCCGCCGACGACGGTTAGGACCGATACTCTTTCGGCCAGACGAAGCAACGGCATGGCAAATGCGTTGGCCCGAGCTTGCTCGGTACTGCCGTTCCAGTGGATCATGATGTTTGTTGCGACGCTTCTCGGTGCATTCGATGGCACAAGTAGAACGGGCCTGCCGCTCTCGAACAGCGCGGACTCAATCGCGCGACGGTGGGGGCCCGCAGCATCAATGTCAGACCTTGCCATCACGATCAGATCGAAGGCGCGCCCGTAACTTCCGACAAAGTCTTCGCCCTCAGGCGCGGTCTCCAGCCAGCCGAAGCACGGTCGACCCGATCCGGCAGGGGATCGAGGAACATCGTGCTTCAGCATGAATGCTTCGAAAAAGTCGCGCATGTCGTTCAATTCGGCTTCGCTCTTCACTTCATACGTATCTAACAGAATACCGGTGGCCAATTCCGCGGCTAGATATTGCGGGATGCCGAACCGGAGCGGAAAGCCTTCGATATAGGCGCCGGTACGTTGCGCAAGGCGTACGGCGACATCGAGCGTGGATGTCATCATCGGAATATTCTGAAGCGGGACCAAGAGCGTCTTCATTTTCGACCTCCGGTGTTTGCAGTGGGCAGTGACGCAGGATGCCTAGTTTCGCTTGAATTGATGCCTACGATAATTTCACTTCGCCTCGTTCCGGTTGTCATCAACAATGCTTGCAGTCATGCGACCTGCTCAAGCCTCGCATCGATCTCCTGGCGAAGCGCCGCGAAGTCGATTGGCTTGGTCAACAGGTCGGCTGCGCCGTTCGCCAGCGCCTTGCGCCTGGTCTCGGCGTCACCATAGGCCGTGATCATGATGACCGGTACATCGGGGCGGGCCGAGCGCACGATAGGCAGCAGCTCCAGCCCGCTCATTCCGGGCATGTTGATGTCGGACAGGATCAGAATCAGGGTTGCATCCTCTGTCTCGGCCGCGCGCTGCAACGCCAGCGGTGCCGACGGTACAAATTCCATGCGAAAACGACCGCAGCGCAGATCGCGCCGAAACTGCTGGCGGAACAGCACCTCTACATCGGGCTCGTCGTCAACCACCATTATGAAGACGCTCAACTTCTGCCTCCGGTCTGCAATGGCGCCGCCAGCCTACGCGGCAGCCTGATGATGAACTCCGTATAATCGCCGGGCTCGGTATCGACCTCGATGCTGCCGCCGTGCTGTTTCACGATGATGTCGTGGCAGATTGAAAGGCCAAGGCCAGTTCCTTCGCCTGCGGGCTTGGTCGTGAAGAATGGGTTGAATATCTTCTCTCTCACGTCGGCCGGGATGCCGGCGCCATTGTCGCGAATCCGGATCTCGACGGCGCCGCCGAGGTTTGTGGTCGTCGCGCGCAGCCTTGGCTCGAAGCCGTCGCCGGCGGCGTCCTTTCGTTTGCTCGCCGCGTAGAAGCCGTTTGAAACGAGATTGAGGAACACCCGCGTGATTTCCTGCGGATACAGATCGAGCGCGCCCGCAGACGGATCGAGGTTCCTTTCAAGCGTGATATTGAAGCCTGCTTTCTCGGCGCGCGCTCCGTGATAAGCAAGGTTGAGGCTTTCCTCGAGGATGGCGTTGATATCGGCCGCGCGGCGTTCGCCAGACCCTTCGCGAGAGTGCAGAAGCATATTCTTGACGATGGAATCGGCGCGCGTTCCGTGCTGCACGATCTTTTCCAGGTTGCCTTGCAGCATGTGTATCAGCGCGTCGATGTCCAGCCTTGCTGCCTCGCCGAGCCCGGCCGAACGCAGCGCGTCGCCGAGTTCGTCGATGAGTTCGGAGGAAAGCGCAGCGAAATTGTTGACGAAATTGAGCGGGTTCTTGATCTCATGCGCAATGCCGGCGGTGAGTTGCCCGAGCGAGGCAAGCTTCTCGGTCTGGATCAACCGATCCTGCGCATTTCGCAATTCCTCGAGCGATTGCGACAGTTCCATTGTGCGCTCGCGCAGCTCGTTCAGCAGGCGTGCATTCTCGATCGCGATCACGCCCTGGTGCGCGAAATTGGACACGAGCTCGATCTGCTTGTCTGTGAAGGGTTTCACTTCCTGGCGGAAGATCGTGATGGTCCCGATCAGCTCATCTTCCCTGAGCATCGGCACGATGACGAGCGTCCTTGCGCCGGCAAGGTCGGCAAGCGCGCGAACGTTCGGGTTGCCTTCGACGTAGGGCGGCTGAGTTCTGATATCGTCGATGTGAACCGTCTGATGAGTTTTCTCGACGGTGCCGAGCCCGCTCGCCGGATGGGGACGAATGCTCTGGTACAGCCGGGTATCAACATAAGCTTGCGGCGCGTTGTGCAGTGCGACCGTGCGAAAGCCGCCGTCCTCATAGAGATTCATGGTGCCGAAGCCGGCGCCGCAAATTCGCGTCGCGTTCTCCAGCATTTTGTCGAACACCGGAGTCAATGCGCCCGATGAAGCGCTTATGATCTCCAGCACCTCCGATGTTGCCGTCTGCCGCTCCAACGATTCGTTCAACTGCTCGAACAGACGCACGTTGCCGATGGCGATGACAGCTTGATCTGCGAAAGTCTGAAGCAGAGTGATCTGCTTGTCGTCGAATGGGCGCACCTCCATACGACGCAGTACGATCGCCCCCATGCTCTCGCCTTCGCGCAACAGCGGCACACTCAAAACAGTCCGAACGTTGGAGCGAACCGCATATTCGCGTCCTATCGGGTATTCCTCTCCATCGGGCCCAAGCAAGTCGCGCACTTGAACGGTGCGACGATCGACAATCGCCCGGCCGGTGGGCGATTTGACACTGATCGCCCGCCGGCTCCACACCACGGGAACTTGTCCATGGTGCGCCTCGATGACGATATCTTCGCCATCCCTCAGAACCACCAGGGCGTCATATGCCTCGCAGAGCCCGCATGCGCTTTCCACGATCGCCTTGAGCACCGGACCGACCTCGGTCGGCGAGGAAGCGATAACCCGCAAGATATTGGCGCTGCCGGTCTGGTACGTCAGCGCCTCGGACAGATCCCGCGTCCTGGTCTGCAATTGTTCGAACAGCCGTACATTCTCGATGGCGATCACGGCCTGGTCGGCAAAGGTCTGCACGATCTCAATCTGTCGCGGGGTAAACGGGCCCGGCTCCGGTCGCGCCAAACTGAGCACCCCGATCGCGGCGCCCTCGCGTACCAGAGGTATGTTGAGGGTCGCGCGATAGCCGCCGATTCTCGCGAGGTCATGCCGCGAGAAGTCGGGGTCTTTCATGAGATCGGCGACATGGTCGACCCGGCCAGTGAGCGCAGCCCGGCCGCTCGGCGTGTCGCGGCTCGGCGCAAGCGGTTGGCTCTTGCGTAGCGCGACCCATTCCGGTGGGTTGTTATGGGCGGCCTCCAGGTGCAGCAGCCCATCGCGAATGAGATAGATCGCTGCTCTGGGGTCGCCGCAGAGCCGTGCGGCCGAGCTGACAAGCGTTTCGAGAACATTGGGCAAGTCGAACGCCGAACGGCTGATTACCTTGAGCACGTCGGCCGTTGCGGTCTGCTGGCGCAGCGACTCGCTGAGATCCTCACTGCGTTGGCGCAATTCCTTGAGCAACCGCGCATTCTCGATGGCGATCACGGCCTGGTCGGCAAATGTGGCGACCAGCTCGATCTGTTTTTCCGTGAAGGGCTGCACGCGCTTGCGAGCGATCACGAGCGCGCCGATCGGCTCATTTTCGCGCATGAGGGGAACACTGAGCGCCGTGCGCTGACCAGCCATGGTCGTCGACTCGCGCAGCCCGTATTCGGGGTCGGCAGCGACATCGAGGATCTGCACCGGGCGGCGCTCGAGTACGGCCCGGCCTGTAACCGTGCTCCGGCCGGGCGTAATCGGGTGCCCCTGCAGAAACGCGATGTATTCCTCCGAAAATCCCACCGCTGCTCCGGCCTGGTACTCATCGCCCTCGCGACGCATGATGAACGCCATCTCCGCTTCGCACAGCCGTGCCGCCGAATCGACCAGCGTGTTGAGCACGGTCTGCAGATCGAAGGTCGAGCGGCTGATCACCTTCAGCACGTCTGCAGTTGCGGTCTGCTGCTGGAGCGATTCGGCGAGATCGCGGGTCTTCGCTTGGACCTCATCGAACAGCCGGACATTCTCAATCGCGATCACGGCCTGATCGGCAAAAGTGGAGACCAGGTCGATCTGCTTGTCCGTGAACGAGTTCACGGCCTTGCGACCCAGGAACAGCACGCCGATCGTTTCTCCGGATCGAAGCAAAGGTACGCCCAGGAGGGTCCGGTAACCGCCGGCCCTCTGCTGCTCGGGATAAGCGTATTCGGGATCGGCCACGACATCCTGGATCTGGACAGCCTTGCCGGACAGCAGGACGCGCCCAACCACGCTGCCGCGTCCAGCATTGAGTCGAATGCCCGCCGAGACTTCGGCCCACTCGGGCGAGAAATTGTACCGAGTTGCATGATAGAAGGCGCCGTCGGCGTCCCGCCGGACGATTGCCGCCATGTCGGCACCACTCAGCCACGCCGCCGATTCCGTGAGCGTGTCGAGGACGGTTTGCAAATCAAACGCGGAGCGGCTGATGACCTTCAACACATCGGCGGTCGCCGTCTGCTGCTGCAGCGATTGCCGCAAGTCGTCAGTGCGCGCCTGCACCTCATCGAACAGCCGCGCATTCTCGATGGCGATAACGGCCTGATCGGCGAAGGTCTGCAGAAGTTGCACATGATGCGGAGCGAAGTTACCGGGCTCGACCCGCGTTACGCTGATCATGCCGATCACCACGCCTCCGGTCGCGAGCGGAACGAACAACATGCTGCGAAAGCCGCGGGCGCGCGCGATGAATTTGATGTCGTTTGTCAGCGCTTCGGTATCGGGGGTCGGCACCACCTTACCGGCCCGCGTCCTTTCAAAACTCTCGAAATCGGCAATCGGCCGCGGAAACATCTGCTGCAAAGCATGATCGGCGGCAGAATTGGTCGGCGTGAAGGCCGCCAAATGGGCAGTGCCGTCGATGAAGCGGAATACGGTCGTCGAAAAGCCGCCGAGCAAGGCATTGGCGCGCCTCGCAATCGCATCGAATACCGGCTTTACCTCCGATGGCGAACTGGCAATGATTTTGAGGATGTCCGCGGTGGCGGTCTCGCGATCTTGTGCGGCGCGCAATTCGGCCAGGAGCCGCGCGTTCTCGTGCTGCAATTCCGCCACAACGCCCTGAGGAAGCGCGGCCATGATGAAAATCCAGGTCGCCAGCCGGTTCGCGGCCGACGTCAAAATCCAATCAAGAAAGCGTCGGAATTATTCCACCATCAGGTGCCTCCGACCAGACGTATCGTTAGTTGATTTTCAATCGACCACGCGTCAATTCGCCTCCTCGATCTACCGAAGCAGCGAGCTCCACAAGTCGCGCTGCTTTGGTCCACATGGTGGCAGATCGCCGGATCCAAGTGCGGCTATTGCGGCGGCTGATTTCGGACCGCCTCTGATCTCCCAATGCGAGATACGGGTTGATTTAATTTTGCGCTAGCTTTTTCCGCACCAATGCTTCAGACTTGCCTTTATTATGGATTTAATTTTAAGGGCGTTCCGATGGGAAAACCTGCCGTTTCCCGCGATGCTTTCCGTGGGCTGTTTGCTTTATATGCTGCGAGGGCGCATCACGACCGTAAGACCGAGGGCGAACATTGTCTCTTGAAGCTGTTCGGATCTGCGGAAGATTTACCCGATGCTTTACCGCTGCAGTGTTCGGACAGAGCTGAGCTGCTCCGCTCTGAAACTGTTGGTCGCTTGGTGAGCCCGCGCGTCCGTCAAATCACGAACGGCAACGCTCAATATGACCATGCCAGCGACTTTCTGCACTCGCTACTGAGAGACCTTGAGCAAAAAGTGCACTAATCGATACTCGCTGCGCTATCGTCGCTGATCCAGGAGCAATTGAATCTGGTGATGCGAGCCGACTCATGCTGGGCGAAGCGGAGCGATCAATCAGCTGCACCAGATACCCGGAGCATGGCAGGGAAGCCTACGGGCCAACGCGACGAGCCAAATGTTATGTCCGTTTACGATCCACTACGGGAAGAGCTACAGCGCACAGGAGCGCAAACGATTCGGCTCACGTTCTCGGAAATTGAAGCAATTCTCGGCAGACCGTTGCCGCCGTCAGCGTACAAGTTCAATGCCTGGTGGGGAAACAGTTTGCGCAAAGCTGGGCACACGCAATCTATGGCTTGGCTCCATGCCGGCTTTGCGGCCAGGGTTTCATTAAGACAGCGAGCTGTGGAGTTCATCGATCTTGAAGAACTTCACCGCGCTGGGCTGTGCGCTGCCCGTACCGACAAGGTCCATCAGAGATCATCGCCAGAAGCGCACGTCAGGAGCGCATCGCGTCAATCGCGTGGGCTATCAGGACCGCAACGCTGACGCCGATAAGAATAACGAGGACCCAGTTCAAAAACACGTTCGCCTCCACCTTTGGAATTGAACGCGAGCAACTGTGCACAGTCAAAAACAACCGGCCAAAATCATTAATTTCGGCTTGGGTTGAGGATTCAATGTAACTGTTGCGTCCGTTGTCGGCCCTATCGATGGAATGCCATGAATAGAAGAACACCGACAACGCACGCCGCGAGCGAGAGCAAGTAAATACCCACGGCAAATCCCGACTCATCTCGAACTGGAGATTTAAATGGGAACTCGCATTATGCGTCGGTCAAGCCCAAAGCTTACTGGAAACGGTTGATATGACCTTTAAGCTTCCTGCTGCGGCAATCATGGCACGGCAGCCGAAAGTCTCTGCCGCGACACTCCAGCTTTAAATGACTGAATTAAAAGCACTTTACCACGGAAACCAGGTTTGATTTAATTCCGCTCTCACGCGACTGCAACCGGCGCATTCAAAGCAAGAAGCGCGCGATTTGCGTTGCTCGCACACGCCTTGCCGACGCCTTTTTCCACATTTATGACAAGCGACCTCGGTTTGGGGCCGAGGTCGCCAACCTTGGGGAAGGTTTGCTCCCGACGGGGGCTTTTGATTTGGGGACTTGTCGGGAGCTTGGATTCGACTCGGAATTGGGAAAGTCGTTCCGCTTACCGAGCAAATAAAAGCGGCCTCAGCGAACGGGTGCCGGGGCCGCTGCATTTCCGACCATTCATTCAGCTCACCTGTCCTATCGGGGCTCGTCCTCATAGTCATCGGACTTGTAGGCGCTATCGGTCCACAGCAGCCCTGGCCGCGCGTTCTTGAAGCAGTCTGGGCCGCTGAGGCCGGCTGGGCTCTGCTTCGGCCTAGAGAGCCCATGGGCCGGAGCAAAACAGCAATCCACACTTCACGGTCGCGTGCACGAAACCATTTTGGCGGCCAAACGAAGCGGCGTTGAAACATCGCCGTCCGATGCTGAGATGGAGTGAGGGAGGATTAAATGCGCAGCCTAATTTTCGGGGTAGTGCTCGTAGCGCTAGCAACGATCGGATCTTCATCTTTTGTTTCGGCCGCTCTTTCGGCAACGCGGGATGCGAAGTCCGCAACGATCTCAACGCGGTTCGCGCCAGCACCAAATGCTGCCTGCACTTTCGCCCCCAGGCCGCGGGCGGGTTTGAGCGTGCGTTCTTGAGCGGCTGTTTTCCAAACCATGGAACGGCACTCCGCTGGTCGATCAGAACCTGATTCAATCTCAACGGCTTGAACGAACAACAATTGCAACCAAGGATAATTGCGCATTGCGCGTAGCTTGGGGATACCTGCTACTAGGTCAACGCATCTGCATTTTCCGAATCGACGTTCCATGGTCGCTGGCTCATGCGTCGTATTCGGGGGTGCAGGTGTGAGCCAGTTTCTATCAATGCTGCTTCTAACAACAGCCGTGGTTCTAACCGTCTGCTTCGGGGTGGCGGCCTGGCGCCTCTCTGACGAAAAGGACACCGACATCACTGGCCAGATCGCGCGCCAGTCGTACGGATGGAAAGCGGCACCGGCCAGATAACCTTTTCGCTTGCCTCCCGCGCGCTCTCTGGCCTGAAATGCCGGCTGCGCTTCCCTGGCACGGTCCTTGCCAATCCCGGCCTATCTTTACCGGTCCTGGCAGGGAGCCGTTTCGCGATGAAACAGAAATCTCGAACCCCAAAGCCGCAAAGGCCTACTCTGGCACACATAGCTTCCGATTTGGTGAGATTGCTTAAGGCAATACAGGATCTCGAGGGCCTCAGAGAGAAAGTCCGGCTAGCAGAAGCCGCTCGCGTATTGCACTAAGCCTGGCGGGTAAAGGCGCATTATTAGCGTGTGGCTAGATCAGCGCCGTCGCCCTGAAGCCTGTCGATTGCAGGCGATCACGGCGCCCGCCGGCGGAGGTGTAAGACGGAGCAAGCTTCAGGCAACCCGCTCCGACCGCCAGGCCGCGTAGAGACCAACAAGCGTCCCCATGGCGGCCAGCGCTGCCGCCAGCAGCACCTGCAATTCGCCGTCATCAGCAGGGCCGACGGACGATACCAACCTGGTCACGATCACGAACAGAATGCCCACGGCGGCGGCTGCGCCCACACAGAGATAGGCGAGCTCCCGCGTCAGGCTGCGGCCGAGAAGTCCGAGCGCCGTGAAATACATCGCGCAGGCGTTGGGATGAACGAACAAGGCGATGCGGGCGTAAGCGCCATAAGCGTCGAACAGGGACTCACATCGGCGCAGGGCCGCCTTCGAGGCCACCCGCTGCAGGAACGGCCTGAAGAACCGAGCCTGTCCGTAACTCAAGACGGCGCCCAGGATGATGGCGAGCCACGCCACGACAAAGACGGAAGCATCCGCCGACTTCGGATTGAGCGCCACGGACATCAGGATGAGGGCGGTTCCGGGAAAATAGCCAAAATACGGGAAGACCGACTCCAGCAGCACGCAGACGAACATGAAGACCAGAAACCATGACGACCCTGTCGCGCCATGGACGATGGCGTTCAGATCGAAAAGGTTCGTCCTGTACAGGACGAGGTACATGCACATGGCCAGTACAGCCAGCGCGTAGAACGGCAACGCTCCCGACAGAAACCGTCTCATCCAACCATCGGGCTTTGTTTCGCGGACACGGCGGAGACCATCGATATCAGGACAAGACAACGGAAACGCATGGCTCATGCTTTAGGCGAATGGGATTGCTCCCGCAATCCTCGCCTCACCCTGCACACCCCATGCAATCGATCAAATCTCCATGTTTCTGCGCGCCTGAAGTGCCGGACGCGGGTCATTCCGTTCGACTTGCCGATTCGACTTGCCGATTCGGCTTGCCGTTCTACTTGCCGCGGTATCGCAGCGCCTCTACCAGCAGCGAGAAGGCCGGGGAAGGCTGGCGCCGGCTGGCATAGTAGAGATGGTATCCCGAGAACGGCGGACACCAATCCGAGAGCACGCGGACAAGACGTCCCTCTGACAAATACGGCTGCACATGTGCCTCGGTGAGGTAGGCAAGGCCGAGGCCCTTCAACGCTCCGTTCAAGAGAAGCCCCGCGCTGTTGAACACGAGCTGGCCCTCCACCCGCACATTGAGCTCCCGCCCGTTCTTCTCGAATTCCCAGGCATAGAGGCTGCCGCCGTGCGTGGGCAGGCGCAGATTGAGGCAATTATGCTGGGTCAGATCCTGCGGTGTCTTCGGGCGCTTGCGGCCAGCAAAGTAGGACGGAGAGCCGACGACGGCCATCCGGAGATCGGGGCTGACGCGCACGGCGATCATGTCCTTGGCGACAAGCTCGCCGGGACGGATGCCCGCATCGACCTGCTGCGCGACGATGTTGGTGAGCCCGTAGTCGATGATGATCTCGACATGGATGTCGGGGTATTTCGGCAGGAGCTTTCCCAGCGCCGGCAGCAGGATTTCGCTGGCGGCATATTCCGTCGCGGTCAGCCGCACGGTTCCGGCAGGCTTTTCGCGAAACTCGCCGAGGGCAGCGAGATCGTTGTCCATCTCGGTAAACTTGGGGCCGATGCTCTGGAACAGCCGCTCGCCGGCCTGCGTCGGCGTGACGCTCCGCGTCGTTCGATTGAGCAGCCTGACACCCAGCCGCTCCTCCAGATTCCGGATGATCTGGCTCAGCGCGGACTGTGTCATGCCCAGCTTCGCCGCCGCGCGCGTGAAGTTGCGCTCCCGCGCCACGGCCAGGAAGGCAAGAAGGTCGCTCGCGTCGTCCCGATGCATTGATTAGCGGCTCTAATAACTTCATTCGAAATCTATCACCTAATCAAGGCACGGCGAAGGTCCTAGGTTCGGAGCATCCACCAGGAGCCCTGAATGAGCATGCCCATGACAGCCATGCAGCCCGTCGCCTCGCTTCGCGTCACGGCGAATTTGCTGCCGATCATGGCGGTTGTCTTCGCAGTCTTCCTCGTCATCGGCATGGCGATGCCCGTGCTTCCGCTTCATGTGCACGACGGATTGGGGTTCGGCACGTTCGTGGTCGGCCTGGTCGCCGGCAGCCAATTCGCGGCATCCCTGGTCTCGCGGCCATGGGCCGGTCACGTCTCGGACAGGAGCGGGGCGAAGCGCGGTGTCATCGCCGGCCTCATCGCGGCCGCGGCGTCCGGGCTGTTCTACCTGCTCTCGCTCGGCTTCACTGGGGCTCCACTGGCCTCGGTGACCATTCTGCTGCTGGGCCGCGGCCTGCTCGGCGCCGCCGAGAGCTTCATCATCACGGCCGCGGTCAGTTGGGGGCTGGTCCTCGTCGAGAGCGGCAACACCGGCAAGGTCATCGCCTGGGTCGGTTCGGCGATGTTCGCCGCCTTCGCTATCGGCGCCCCCGCAGGCTCAGCGCTTTACGCCGCCTACGGCTTTGCCGCGATCGCGCTCGCGACGACGGCAGCGCCGCTGCTGGCTCTGCTGTTCGTGGTGCAGCTTCCCGCGGCGGCCCCGGTGCAGCAAGTGCGCCTGTCGTTCGCCAAAGTGCTCGGCGCGGTATGGGTGCCGGGCCTCGGATCGGCCCTCGGCAGCGTCGGCTTCGGCGCGGTGACGACGTTCGTCGCCTTGCTGTTTGCCAGCCGGGGATGGGCCAATGGATGGCTTGCTTACACGGCCTATGCCCTCGCCTTCATCCTGGCGCGCGTCTTGTTCAGTCATCTGGCCGATGCGATCGGCGGCGCCAGGGTTGCGCTTCTCTGCGCCCTGGTCGAAGCCGCCGGGCAGGCCCTGATCTGGCTTGCGGCACGACCCGAGATGGCGCTGGCCGGTGCCGCGCTCACCGGATTCGGCTTTTCGCTGATCTATCCCGGCTTCGGCGTCGAGGCCGTGCGCCGCGTCCCCGTGCAGAACCGCGGCCTGGCCATGGGCGCCTACACCGCCTTTCTCGACCTGGCCCAGGGGATCGCGAGCCCGGCGCTTGGATTGATCGCCACCGGAGCAAGGCTGAACGTTTTGTTTCTCGCCAGCGCCGTCACCGTGCTCTGCGCCGCGCTGGTCGCCTGGTGGCTGCTGGCGCACCCGTTCACCGTCGAAGGACATCCGCAATGAGAACGCTCGCAACCACCTTGTTGTCATTCTGGCTCATCGCCGGCGGCCCGGTCGCCGCGGACACGGCAGCCGTCAAAGGAGCAAATCCCATGTCGACATCGGAAGACATCCGCGCCGTTGCGCCGGCGCTCGAAGCCTACGCGCAAAAGTTCGTCATCGGCGATCTCTGGAAGCGTCCCGGTCTTTCGCCGCGAGACCGCAGCATCGTCACGGTCGCGGCGCTGATCGCGCGCAACCAGACCGTGGAGCTGCCGGACTATCTCGCAGGCGCGCTCGACAACGGGGTGAAGCCGGCGGAGATATCGGAGATCATCACGCACCTCGCCTTCTACACCGGCTGGGCCAACGCGGTGGATGCGATCCCGGCGGCGCGCGACGTCTTCAAGAGCCGCAACATCGGGGCTGATCAGCTCCCGCCGGCCTCTGGGCCGCAACTGCCGCTCGACGAAGCCGCGGAGAAGCAGCGGGCGACCCGCGTCGGCGAGCAGTTTGGGCAGATCACGCCAAGCCTCGTCCAGTACACGACCGACGTGCTGTTCCGCGACCTCTGGCTGAGGCCGGCGCTGGCGCCACGCGACCGCAGCCTGGTCACCGTGAGCGCTCTCATCGCGACCGGTCAGGTCGCGCAGATCACCTATCATTTGAACCGCGCGATGGATAACGGGTTGACGCGGGAGGAAGCCGGCGAGGTGCTCGGCCATCTCGCCTTCTACGCCGGCTGGCCCAACGCATTCTCCGCGGCGCCGGTGATCAAGGACGTCGTCGAAAAGCGGCAGCGCTGAGCGGAGACGTGCCGTGGTCAGGCGCAGGGACGTGCTCATTGGCGGCAGCGCCGCCGTTATCATCGGAATTCGCCGCGCGCAGGCGCGCGCGTCGGACGCACAGGAGACGCACATGACCATGGACTTGGACATCGACATCAAGCGAAACGGATCGCGCCCGTGCCAGAAGGGGCCGCAGGACTGGTTCACCGGCGCGGTACGCATCGACCCGCTGTTCCAGGCCCCCGATCCGGCTCGGGTGGGCGCGGGCCAGGTCACGTTCGAACCGGGTGCCCGCACCGCCTGGCATACGCATCCGCTCGGACAGACGCTCATCGTCACAGCGGGACTGGGTTGGGTTCAGCGCGAAGGCGGAACCATCGAGGAGATCCGGCCGGGCGACGTCGTGTGGTTTCCGCCGGGACTGAAGCATTGGCATGGCGCCTCGCCGACGACGGCGATGACCCATATTGCCATCCAGGAATCCTCCGGCGGCAAGAACGTCGACTGGATGGAGAAAGTGAGCGACGAACAATATCGGAAGTGATGGCGGGCGCTGTAGAGTGCGTCCTGAAACATCCGGAGAAGCAGCGCATGGCGATCATCTTCATCACCGGCAGCACGGACGGCCTCGGCCGGGCAGCGGCGCAATCGCTCGTTGATCAAGGTCACCGCGTGGTGCTGCACGCGCGGTCGGCGGATCGCGCCGCCGGTATCGGCGCGTTCGCGCCGCGTTGCGCCGGGATCGTGGTCGGCGATCTCCGCAGTGCCGCAGATGCAAGAAGCATCGCAGATCAGGTCAACGCAATCGGGCGCATGGATGCGATCATCCACAACGCCGGCGTCTACACACGGCCTAGCCGTGGCGCGACGCCGGAAGGCCATGCCGAAACCCTGGCGATCAACACGCTTGCGCCGTACATGCTGACGGCCCTGATCGAGCTGCCCGACCGATTGGTGTATCTCAGCAGCGGATTGCACCGCGGTGGAGAGGGCTCGCTCGACGACCTCGATTGGACAGAGCGGGCCTGGGATTCGGCCAAGGCCTATGCCGAGAGCAAGCTGCACGTTGTCGCGCTCGCGTTCGGTCTGGCACGACGCTGGCCCAAGGTCCTGAGCAACGCCGTCGATCCCGGATGGGTACGCACCAAGATGGGTGGCTCGGGCGCCCCGGTCGATCTCCACACCGGACAACAGACGCAAGCCTGGCTCGCGGTGAGCGAGGAGCCCGCCGCTCTGGTCAGCGGGCGCTACTGGCATCATCTTCGGCGGGAGGAGCCGGCCGGTGAGGCGACCGATCCGGATTTTCAGGACGCACTCATCGAAAGATTGGGCAGGCTGACCGGAGTTCTGCTTCCGCAGGCCTAAAGCGCGATGCGATTTGGATGAATCATCATCGCGCTTTAGGTTGTTGTTTGCGCATGATCTTTCCGGAAAACCGCTTCGCACTTTTCCGGATCATGCTTGAGGCAGACCAATACGGGCTCCGCCCCCTACCCGATCGACAGGATCTCGATCTCCTGCGCGCCCGTCCCTACGACGTCACCCACCGCCTTCCCCATCAGCGACCGCGCGACCGGCGCGACGAACGAGATCGTCCCCGCCTTAGGGTCGGCTTCGTCCTCGCCGACGATGCGGTAGGTTTGCACGCGGCCGTCGCTGCGGCTGAAGGTCACGGTGCTGCCGAAGGCGACTGTTTCGGTCGAGGTCGGATCGGGAACGAGCTGCGCCGTGCGCAGCCGTTCGGTGAGATAGCGGGCGTCGCGCAACGGCACCGCCGACTGCCGGCGCTTTTCGTTGACGTCCTCGATGGCCTGCGCGGCCTCATAGGCCTCGCGGGCCTGCTGAAGCTGCGTCTGCAACGCCTGCAGCCCTGCTTCCGTCACGAGGTTGGGATGCGGCGAGATCGGGCGATCCGGCAACAGCGTCTCGGACGCGGTTTCGGCGCTTTCTTCCTTGGTAAAGGCGACGCTCAATTCAAAGATCCTGTCAAACTGTCCGGAGTGGCGGCGCCGCGCGCCGCCGATTGCCCTGGACTATATCTCAAGTTCGACGAAACGACGGAGCTTGAAGACGAGATCCGGCATGGCTTGGCGGAACCGCGTCGCGTTCTGGAAATTGGTCGAGAACGGGGCGAAGGTGATCATGGCGTTCCAGTGCCTGTAACCGTAGACCGTGACCGAGGCGCCGGTCGCCGGGAAATTCTCCAGCTTTCGGAGCTCGCCAAGCACGAGATCGGCGATCGCTTCTGCCGGCAACAACTGCTTGCCATCCCGCGTCGTGACGATTTTCGCAGCCGGCTGGACCGGTTCCGCAGTGGCCGGCGCAGCGCTGGCCGCATCCTCCTGCCCGGTCGACGTCGCCTCAGGGACGGGCGCCGCGACCGCGTCCGCTCCGTTCGACGGCACGGTCGGCGGACCCTCGGTGAGCGGCGGCGGTGCAACACTGTCTGCGCGCTTGTTGCCTCCAAGGATGCTGCTGATCATGGCCACAAGGCCAGCATCCTTCACGTCGTCACTCATCACTCCCCCCCGGGATTCGGCCTACTCTAGCACTGCGCTCGCAGATCGCCATCGGGGATGTGACCGGAAGCCGCCCGGCAGAGGCGGTTGGTCGCAGGCCGTTCGTCGAAGCGCCGGTTCTTCGAAAGCACCGGCGGCGCGAAGCTGAGCATCCCGCGCCGCCATGCGATCCGTCACTGCTTAGCGAACGGAATATATTGCTGGTACTGCTTGGGCACCGAACTGCGATAGCGCGCGGGCACGGTGCCGGTGTCGACGGAGCGATCGATTTCCTGCTGCCGCGTCATCTTCTTCTTCGCCGGCTTCTTCGACGCACTCTTCTTGGAGTCGGTCGGCTGGCTGGAGCTGTCGGTGGTCGCGGCCGGCGCCGCCGTCGTTGCCGGCGCAGCGGTTGTCGCCGCAGGCGCAGCTGTTCCGCCGGCGGCCGGCGCGCTTTGGGCCAGGGCATGCGGCGTTTGCGTCATGAGCGCCAGTGCTGCCACCGCAGCCAGCAAATATGATTTCTGCATGAGAACCTCCAAATGCCTTGATCCGAACGAGGCAAGCCTAGTCCCACCGGATCGAGGCGTGCAAGTTCGCTGAGGATAGGTCGGAACCCGTGTGCGATCTGTGGCCGAGATCACAGTGCAAGGCGCCGGCTGCGTCACGATGGTCCTCGCTTCGAACGCATCCGGCGCCGGGGAGACCAACACAGCATGACCCCGCGTCAGACAAGCCACGGGAACGCCAAGGCTCGGCCGTTCCACCTACCATGAAGGAGATTGAAATGCGTCGCACCATCCTCACGCTTGCATCGTTCGCAACCTTGATCGCCGCGTCGTTGTCGGCGGCCCCGGCCCAGGCCGGAAGCGACAGATACTGCCTGCAAGGCCGCAACTGGGGTTATCCCGGCAACTGCCAGTTCGCCAGCTACCAGCAATGTGCGGCGACGGCCTCCGGCACATCGGCCTATTGCGGCATCAACCCGCGCTACGCCTACTCGCAGCCCTACGCCTACTGACCACGTCGCGGCGTGCGCGGCGATCGCGCACGCCGCACGTCTCTATGCGCGAGCTCCAAGGCCGATCTCCTCGAGCCGTAACGCGAACCAGCGCGACAGCGGGTCGTCGACGGCGCCGCTGACATAGACCTCCGACGTCGTCACCTGGTCCTTGTCCAGCACCAGCAGCACGCCGACCCAGTAGGGAAACCAGACGTGGACGTCGGTCAGCGCCCTCAGCTTGTGCTGGTCGTGCTCAATCGGGGTGTGATTGCTCGCCTTGCGGATCTCCACGCTGAGCAGATTGTTCGGGATCTCGCGCTGATGCACGACGACGTCAGGGTAGATCGACTTGCCGAGATGGTCGTCGGTCGAGATGATGGTGCCGTGCGGCAGATGCAGCGTACGCTCGCCGAGCCGGTCATAGTTGCAGTCGACCGACCAGCCAGAGAACTGCTTTTCCAGATGCACGGCGAAGCGGTGCGTGACCGCGCGTTCGCCGATGTCCTTCTCGAACAGGAAGCCTTCGTGGGCGTAGAAGTCCCGCAGCGCCGCGATTACCTTGTTCAGCTCGGTCTGCATCGTGCCTCCGGGCCCATCTCGCGCACCTGGTTCGGTGTCGTCCCGGCGAACGCCGGGACCCATGCCGCGAGGTCTATCGAGTGTACACGGCGCACGTACCGAACTCCGAGTCTTCGCCAAACCTCTCCGTGGGGTTATGGGTCCCGGCGTTCGCCGGGACGACGTGGGGAGAGAGCTTGTTCAATCAACCCCCTACATCTGGACTTCGATCAGCCGCGGCCCCGGCTCGGCGACGGCTTCGGCCAGCGCCTTGTTGAACTCGTCGGCATTGGTGACAGCACGGCCGGGCACGCCCATGCCCTTGGCCAGCGCCACGAAATCCAGCGTGGGCCGGTCGAGGCGGAGCATGTCGTTGGCGCGCCGACCGGGCTCGCCGGCGCCGACATTGTCGAACTCGCCGCGCAGGATCTGGTAGATGCGGTTGGCGAACACGATGGTGACGATATCAAGGTTCTCGCGCGCCTGCGTCCACAGCGACTGGATCGTGTACATCGCGCTGCCGTCACCGACCATGGTGATGACCTTGCGGTCCGGGCAGGCGATCGCAGCGCCGATCGAGAGCGGCGTCGAGAAGCCGATCGAGCCGCCCATGTTCTGCAGCCAGTCGTGCGGCGCCGCCGCCGCCGTCGGCGGGAAGAAGCCGCGGCCGGTGGTGAGGGACTCGTCGACCATGATCGCGTTTTCGGGAATCGCACAGGCGATCGCCTGCGCGATCGAGGCGAAGGTGAGCGCGCCGGTCGGCTTGACCAGCTCCTGCACGGCCTGCGGCTTGACGTCCTTCGCGCTCGCCTTCACCGCACCCGCAAGCGCCTCGAGCGCTGCGACCGAGTTCTCGCCCCAGGAGGTCATGCGATGGACGTCGCAGCCCTCAGGCTTGAGCATGCTCGGCTTGTTCGGATAGGCGAAGAACGCCACGGGATCGTCAGACTCGACCAGCACGATGTGACGGAACTTGGCCAGCATCGGCAGCGCGTTCTCGATCACGTAATGGATGCGGTCGATCGAGTAGCGGCCGCGGCCGCGCGCCATCTTGGGGCGGAAGGTCGGGCCCATCACGGTGCAGCCGGTCTTGGCGGCGATGCGCTCGGCCAGCGCCAGGCCCTGCTCGCTCAGCGCGCTGCCGGTCATCAGCAGCAGCGTGCCCTCGCCGTCACCGTGCAGGATCTTCGCGGCCCGCTCGACCGCCTGCGGCGAATAGCTCGCGCGCTGCTGCTCGGCCGGAACCTCGGCGATGCCGTCGGCCTCGTTCCAGGCGGTGTCGGCGGGCAGGATCAGGGTCGCGATCTGACCCGGCGCGCTCTTGGCGGCGGCGATCGCGGCGGCGCCGTCGGCGGCCACCGATTTGGAGTTCGGCGAGGTCCGGACCCAGGACGACATCGGCCGGGCCAACCCCTCGATGTCGGAGGTCAGCGGCGCGTTGTAGTCGATGTGATAGACGGCATGCTGACCGACGATATTGACGATGCCGGAATTGGCCTTCTTGGCGTTGTGCAGGTTGGCAAGACCGTTGGCGAGGCCGGGGCCAAGATGCAGCAGGGTCGAGGCCGGCGTACCTTTCATGCGGTAGTAGCCGTCGGCCGCGCCCGTCACCACGCCCTCGAACAGGCCGAGCACGCAGCGCATGCCGGAGACCCGGTCGAGCGCTGCGACAAAATGCATCTCGGAGGTTCCCGGGTTGGAGAAGCAAATGTCCACCCCGCCCTTGACCATCGTCCGCACCAGGCTTTCCGCACCGTTCATTCTTCTTGCTCCCGCAACCGCCGATTTCGAGTGAGGTATCCGACCAATCATTGTTCGCAGGCCCCGTCAAAGCAATAGGGGCCATCGCGGCCCTGCCCCGCGCGAGGATGCGCTGGCTTGGATAACGCTTTTCGTCAAATTGGCGCGGTTGCGGATCTGGTGACGTCAATCGTTAAGCATGGCATCCCTCACGGGGCCGTGGCTTGCGAAAAGCCCGCAAATATGGCCTGTGGCCCTTGTTGAATCGATTTTTTGCTGGGGGAAACAATGATCCGGTTTTTTGCCGCGCCGATTGCCGCCATCGCACTGCTGTCGGCCATGGCGGGCGGCGCGTTCGCCGAAGAGTTCGACTCGCGCGACATCATGGGCGGCGGACCGAACTTCTTCCGTTCCGGCGCCAATCCGATCCCCCGCACCACCGTCATGTATAACGGCAATTACGCCCCCGGCACGATCGTGGTGAACACCAGCGAGCGGCGGCTGTATCTGGTGCTGCAGAACGGCCAGGCGCTGCGCTACGGCATCGGCGTCGGCCGCGACGGCTTCCGCTGGGGCGGGGTCCACAGGATCACCGCCAAGAAGGAATGGCCGGACTGGACGCCGCCGTCGCAGATGCTGGCCCGCCGGCCGGACCTGCCGCGCCACATGAAGGGCGGCGTCGAGAATCCGCTCGGTGCGCGCGCGATGTATCTGGGCTCGACACTCTACCGCATCCACGGCTCCAACGAGCCGGAGACGATCGGCCAGGCGGTCTCCTCGGGCTGCTTCCGCATGACCAATGACGACGTCAGCGATCTCTACGGCCGCGTCTCGGTCGGTACCACGGTGGTGGTGCTGAACAACTGACGCACGCTTCCGGGGCAAAGCCGGAGGCATGCCCACCACTGACTGCGGTTGCGGCGCGATGGTGGGCACGGCGCTTTCGCGCCTTTGCCCACCCTACGACACTGTAACTCTCTTGCTACAGACAATGCCGGGAACCCGCAGGCCGCGTGAATCTGCGGCCTTGTGCGCGCGACGTGAATACGGCAGCGTCGCACGACGATGAGCGCACTCAATCCGTCCTCGGCTGCCCTTCGCATCGCCCTGCTGGCGCTCGCCGCGCTCACATGCGCGCCCGATCCCGCGACCACGGCGGTGGCGGGCGAGTTGCCCGCGGTCTCCTCGCGCCAGCGCTCCGAGAAGAAGAATTTTACCGACGGAGAGATCGTCGAGGGCTTCCTGAAGACGGCGTTCGGCGCCGAATATCACCTCGCCGGCCGCGTCGACCGCATTCGCAAATTCGACGGGCCGGTGCGCGTGTACGCCGAGAGCGACCGCGCCGACCGCAAGACGCAGCTCGCCAGGGTCGTGGCCGACATCGCCCATCGCGTGCAGCATCTCGACATCGCCATGATCGCGACCGCCGAAGCGGCCAATGTGCGGGTGAAGCTGGTGCGCGACCGCGACCTCTTCCGCACCATCTCCAGCTTCTACGGCGCCGAGAAGGCGCGCGAGATCCGTACCTCGCTCGACCCGCAATGCCTGTCCGGCTTCCGCAAGAACGACAATTTCGAGATCGAGCATTCCGACGTCATCCTCACCGTCGACAACGGCGATTTCGTCTTTCTCGACTGCGCCTATGAGGAGCTGCTGCAATCGCTCGGGCCCATCAACGACACCGCGAGCGTGCCGTGGACGATGTTCAACGACAACGTCTCGATGGGCTATTTCGACGTCTACGACCAGTACATCCTCAATCTGCTGTACGATCCCCGCATCAAGCCCGGCATGACCGTGGCCGAGGTCAAGGCGGTGCTGCCCGCCGTGCTCGCCGACGTGCGCAGCTGGGTCAAGCAGGTGAATGATCTGAAGGAGTGAAGGCGCTTGCTCGCTGCACCCTCTCCCCCTGTGGGAGAGGGTGGCTCGCCGCATAGCGGCGAGACGGGTGAGGGGTCTCTCTCCGCAAGTTCAATTTCATTGAGTGGAGAGAGACCCCTCATCCGGCGCTTCGCGCCACCTTCTCCACAAGGGGAGAAGGAGCACGTGCGATCGCGGCGGCTTATCGCTTCAGCCTCACACCTTGCTTGCCTTCGACATCAGGAACTGCTGGCGCATCACATTGTGGCCGGGGTCGAAATATTCCGAGATCAGCGCCTCGAATTCGGCTCGGAAGCTCTTGAGCTTGTCCGGCTCGTCCTTGTACTGGGCGACGAGCTTGATCAAAGGCCCAATCGTCGTTTCCATGGTGCGGCGGAAATGCTGCGGGCTGAGGGCGGACGGCGTCATCATGTCCATCTCGAAGGAGAGGTCCTTCGCTTTCCCCGCGAGACGCTCGGCGACGATCTTCGGATCGCCCCACAACACCGGCGATGCCACGCCCTCGGGCGGCGGCAGATGGCGACCGATCAGCGCGAACATCCGCCCGACATACAGATGCGGCGGCCAGGTGGAGAAGGCGATGGTGCCGCCGGGCTTCAGCACGCGCAGCATCTCGCCGATCGCGACGTCCGGGCGCGGCGCGAACATGTGGCCGAACTGGCTGAGCACCACGTCGAACTCGTTGTCGCCATAGGGCAGGCTTTCGGCGTCGCCGTCCTTGAAGTCGACATCGAGGTTCATCAATTGCGCATGCTCGCGGGCCCGTTCGATCAGGACCGGCGACAGATCGAGACCCCTGACCTTCGCACCGCGGCGCGCCGCCGTGATCGCGACAACGCCGGTGCCGCATCCGACGTCGAGCAGGCGTTGGCCGGCGGCAACGCCGGCAAAACCGACGAGCTTGGCGGCGGTCGGTGTCGTGAAAACTTCCATCGGCGTGAACAGCGACCAGGCTTCCTTCTGGACTGCCTTGAAACCTGCAAACGGATCCTGCGCGGTCATGGAACTCTCCCCTTTGCGCGAGCTGGATCTTCATGAGGCTGGCGACGGGCGCCGAAGGTTCAACGCGGCCGCATGGCTCCGCGGCAACGCGGATGCCCGGGCCTTCTGCAACGCCCTCGTCCCGCGGCGGCCGCGCCGCAACACGGCCCAACAGATCGGACCCTACTGGACGAGATCGGCGACGGTGGTTGCGGCCTTCAGGCCGGTGCCGGTGAGGACGGCGACCGTGGTGTCGGTCGCCTTGATGGCGCCGGTGGCCGAGAGTTTGTCCAGCGCCGCAGCCGCGCTGGCGCTGGTCGGCTCGGCGAACAGGCCCTGCCGGGCCAGTCGCCGCAGGGCGGCGACGATCTCGTCCTCAGTGAGCGCGACGGTGCCGCCGCTGCTCTCGCGCAAGGCCGCAATGATCTCGCGCAGGCGCAGCGGGTGCTTGATGGCGGTTCCTTCGGCAATGGTCTTGTTGACCTCGCGCGCGACAGGCGTATCGACACCGGCCTGAAAGCTCGCATCGATCGGCGAACAGTTGAGTGGCTGCGCCGCGAACAGCCGCGGCAGCTTCGCGATCTGGCCGGCCCTCAACAGCTCGCGGAAGCCGAAGGCGCACCCGAGAAGAGAGCTGCCGGCGCCAACGGGGACGATGATGTTATCGGGGGCGCGGAAGCCGAGATCTTCCCAAATTTCATAGGCGAGCGACTTGGTGCCTTCGAGGAAGAACGGCTGCCAATTGTGGCTGGCATAGAAGGTCTGGCTCGACTGCCGGATCGCCTCGGCTTCCGATTCCTCGCGCGGGCCCTCGACGAGCTGCACCTCGGCGCCGTAAGCGCGCACCTGCGCGATCTTCGCCGGCGAGGTCGAGGCCGGCGCCAAGATCTTCACGCGCATGGCGCCGGCGGCGCCCAGCCCCGCCATCGACGAGCCGCCATTGCCGGAAGAGTCTTCCAAGATGGCGTCGACGCCGATCTGGCGCAGGAAGGACAGCATCACGGCCGAGCCGCGGTCCTTGAAGCTGCCGGTCGGGTTGAACCATTCGAGCTTGAACAACGGCCGCAAATCGCCCCAGCCCTGCTGCACCAGCGGCGTGCAGCCCTCGCCGAGCGTGATCGGAGTCTTGATCTCGACCGGCAGCGCCGCGCGGTAGCGCCAGAGCGAGCGCGTGCGGCCGTCGATGTCCTCACGCGAGATCCCCGCCCCCGGCGTCACCAGAAGCGGCGTGCGCTCGTCCGAGCACCAGCGCGGCTGGTCGAGCGCATAGAGCTTTCCGTTGCGGGGGTCGATGTAGCTGGCGGGCATGGGGGTCTCCGGGGCGGTCAACCGATCCAGTCGATATGTCTGAATATATGGGCTTTATCCAGTCACGCGTTTGCAAGGGTGTGGACGCAGCCCGATTTGTGCACGATACGCCGTCTCACTTGCAGGGAGCGCGGACAGGCGATGGCAGTTCGATGGACCAAAGGTTACAGTCAGCGCGAACTCGACCGTGCGCAGATTCAACCTGGTCGCACGATATGGCCATAGCCTGGAAGAACTCGAGAAGAAATCGGATCGCTAGCCATGCTTCGTCTTGACCACATCACCGTCGCCGCGAACGACCTTGCCGAGGGCGTCGCTTATGTCGAGACCGCGCTCGGCATTGCGCCGCCGGCCGGCGGCGCGCATCCGCTGATGGGCACGCATAATCACCTGCTGCGGTTGAGCGAGACAGCGTTCCTCGAAGTGATCGCGCCGAACCCGTCGGCTCCCGCGCCCAGCCGGCCGCGCTGGTTCGCGCTGGACGATGCACGGACGCGCGCGGTGCTCGCAGTTTCGCCGCGGCTCATGACCTGGGTCGTGAGCACGTCCGACATCACGTCCGCGCTCGCGACGATCCCGCATGTCGCAAAACCCGCCATCACGGTGACGCGCGGCCATCTCGAATGGCTGATCTCCGTCCCGCCCGACGGCTCGATGCCGTTCGACGGCGCGTTTCCGACCGTGATCGAGTGGCCGGCCGGACCGCATCCAGCGTCGCGCATGGCCGATCTCGGCTGCTCCCTGGTGGAATTCGAGATACGGCACCCCGAGGCGGACACGATCGCCGCGTCGCTGGCGGGCTTTCTGGACGATCCGCGCATCCGCTTCAGTCACGATTCCGCGCCCTCGTTTCGCGCGGTGATCCGGACGCCGGGAGGCGACCGGCAGCTGGTCTAGCCGGCCTCGCCGGCCGGTGGCCCCTTCAAAAACACAAATAACTACATAGATATAGCCTGTATACCGGTGCCGTGCGCCATTCAGCTGGGCATGGCAATGGCTGGTGACCGGCATCGGCAGCGGAGGCCCTGCGCGCGCAGCACGATTAACTTGTCTGTCGCGTCTTGCCGCTACAATATGTTGGATTGAGCTTGCGTCGCCGATGTTCCGCGTCGGCAACGCGACCGAGCCAGGCCCGTCCGAGCGGCGGGCCGTTGGCTTTTTGGGAGTTTGGTCATGAGCCGCGCGAACCGTACCGACCACATCCGCCTGACTTCGCATCCGGAGCCGGGCCGGAAGTCCGCCTTCCCGATCCACTGGGGCGCCGCTGACGCGCGCGCCCGCGGACCGATCATCGGCACGGTCTCGCGCGCCGGGGATCGCAACGTGATCGGCAGCCATGGCGGGTCCTACGCGATGTACCGTGCGCTCGCGGTGTCCGCCGGTGCGCTCGATCCGATTCGCAGGCCCGACCTCACCAATACGTTTCCGGCGGCGACCATCGGACCGTTCGAGCAATGGCGCGATCCCGCCAAGATCGTCGCGCTCGATCCCTGGGGGCATCTGGTCGCGGAGAATTTCGGTAAGGAGATCGCAGAAGGCTCCGACATCCGCCCGAGCATCGCCGTGACGCGAGCGCGGCTCGACCTGCCGGAGATCCGCGAGGCGCTGGCCGCAAAACGGCTACGCGCCGACGGCGAGGTCGTGCATGCCAATGGCAGCGTCTCCGTCGTGAAAATCGCGATTGATCCGGTCTGGTACCTGCCGGGGCTTGCGGCGCGCTTCGGCACCGCCGAGACCGAGCTGCGGCGCACGCTATTCGAGCAGACCGCCGGCATGTTCCCCGAGCTGGTGACGCGGCCGGACATGAAGGTGTTTTTGCCGCCGATCGGCGGTACCACCGTCTACATGTTCGGCGATGTGACGAAACTGCCGGACCATCGCACCAAGATCACCTGCCGCGTGCATGACGAGTGCAACGGGTCCGATGTGTTCGGCTCCGACATCTGCACCTGCCGTCCGTATCTCATCCACGGCATCGAGGAATCCGCGCGCGGCGCGCAGGAAGGCGGGCTCGGGCTCGTCGTCTACAATCGCAAGGAAGGCCGCGCGCTCGGCGAGGTCACCAAATTCCTGGTCTACAACGCGCGCAAGCGCCAGGAGGACGGCGATGCGGCCGCCGCCTATTTCGAGCGCACCGAATGCGTCGCCGGCGTGCAGGATGCCCGCTTCCAGCAATTGATGCCGGATACGATCCACTGGCTCGGTCTGAAGCGCATCGACCGCTTCCTGTCGATGAGCGACATGAAATACGACGCGCTGACCTCGCAAGGCATCGACATCGTCGAGCGCGTGCCGATCCCGCCGGAGCTGATTCCCGCCGACGCCTATGTCGAGATCGCCGCGAAGAAAGCCGCCGGCTATTACTCGACCGACATCGCGCCCGAGAAGGACGTGGACGGCGTGGTCGGGCGTTCGCTGGAAAAATACTGATCGCGCGATGCGGGAGGCTTTGGAATTGCAAGCACGCTCGCTGCTCACCGCAGATGCGGTGCGCGCGCGGGCCGCGCAGATGCTGGAGATCGGCCTTGCCGGCGGCCTCCGCCACTTCACGATCGATCTCGACCGGATGGATGGTGTCGCGGAGGCCGTGCTCGCGGTGACCCGCAAAGCCTATCCGGCGCTGGAGATTCCATTCCATGCGCGCTGGCGGCATTTTGTGCTTGGCGGCGCCGACCGCTGGGCGAAGCTTGCCGACGCGGCTTCGTGGCCGGACCGCGCCGCGCGGGCGCGCGCGGAGTTCGACCTTGCCATCGTCAGCGTGCTGCTCGATGCCGGCGCGGGCGCGGCCTGGCGCTACCGCGATGCCATGAGCGGCGAAAGCATCGGCCGGTCCGAGGGGCTCGCGATCGCCAGCCTCGACATGTTTGCGAGCGGTCTTTTTTCGCGCGACGCCGGCTCGCCATTCAGGGCCGATGCGAACGTGCTCGCGCAGCTGCCGCTCGCCGCACTCACCTCCGCTTTTCAGGTCAGCGACACCAATACGCTGCTCGGGCTCGAGGGGCGCGCGGATCTGTTGCGGCGTCTGGGCAAGCTGGTCGCGGAGCGCGCCGAGATTTTCGGCCTGCAAGATACACCGCGGCCGGGCGGGCTGTTTGATCACATCGCGGCGCAGGCGAAGGGCGGCGCCATTGCCGCGCCTGCGATCCTGTCGGCGGTGCTGAACCAGCTCGGACCGATCTGGCCGTCGCGGCTGGAGCTTGCAAAGATTCCGCTCGGCGATTGCTGGCGCCATCCGGCGCTTAGGGCGGATGATGCGACCGCGGGCCTCGTGCCGCTGCACAAGCTGTCGCAATGGCTGAGTTATTCCCTGATCGAACCGCTGCAGCGCGCTGGCCTCGACGTCACCGACATCGACGGCCTGACGGGGCTTGCGGAATACCGCAACGGCGGACTGTTCGTCGATTACGAGGTGCTGCGTCTGCGCGATGCCGCGGATGCCGAGCGTGCGCATGCGGTGGACTCGCTGCTCGTCGTGGAATGGCGTGCGCTGACGGTCGCGCTGCTGGACCGGCTTGCCGAGCTGGTTCGCGCAAAGCTCGGCCGCACGCCCGAGACATTACCGCTCGCCAGCATTCTGGAAGGCGGCACCTGGGCCGCCGGCCGCGCCATTGCCTTTGCGCGCCGGCCCGACGGTTCGCCGCCGCTGAAGGTGATCAGCGACGGCACGGTTTTCTAAACCCTCTCCCCTTGCGGGAGAGGGTGGCTTCGCCAAAGCGAAGCCGGGTGAGGGGTCTCTCTCCGCGGGGGATCTCTCAATTGGAATACGCGGAAAGATACCCCTCATCCGGCGCTTCGCGCCACCTTCTCCCACAAGGGGAGAAGGGAAGAAGAAGAGCATCCCATCATGGAAGGCGTCACGATCGTCGATCATCCGCTGGTGCAGCACAAGCTGACGCTGGTGCGGGACAAATCGATCTCCACAAAATCGTTCAGGGAGCTGATCAAGGAGATCGGCATGCTGCTTTGCTACGAGGTGACGCGCGATTTGCCGCTCGCGGATACCGTGATCGAGACGCCGCTGGCGACGATGCACTCGGCCAAGATCGCCGGCAAGAAGCTGGTGTTCGTGCCGATGCTGCGCGCCGGCACCACCTTCGTCGACGGCATGATGGACCTGGTGCCGACTGCGCGCGTCGCCCATATCGGGCTCTACCGCGAACCGCACAGCTTTGCGGCGGTCGAGTATTTCTTCAAATCGCCGTCCGACCTCGGCGAGCGCCTCGCGATCGTGGTGACCCCGGTGGTAGCCACCGCCAACACGGCCGTCGCCGCCATCGACCGCCTGAAAGAGCGCGGCGCCAGGGACATCCGCCTCGCCTGCCTGATCGCCGCGCCGGAAGGACTCGAACGGCTGCGCGGCTTGCATCCGGACGTGCCGATCTGGACCGCGGCGGTGGACGAAGGTCTCGACGAGAACGGGTTCATCCTGCCGGGCCTTGGCGATGCCGGCGACCGCGCCTACGGGACGCGGTAGGCGCGCTCTAAAGCACCTCTCCCGCTTGCGGGAGAGGGAGCGCACCTCCGCCGTTGCAGCGATCAACCTTCAGATCTTCCCGCTGCCGCAGATTCCCTTCAGCGACTGCCATTCCTTGTCAGTCAGCAGCGGCGGGCCGCTGACAGGGCGATCTTCCCTGGTCATGCGAGCGAGGCGGTCCTCGGTCAGCGGGTGGCTGGCGAGGATCGACGTGAGCGTGGAGCCGCCTTCCTTGCCGGTGATGCGGTACATCAGCTCAAAAGCGGGCTTCGGCGAGCGGCCGAGCTTGTGCATGATCTCGATCGCGAACGTATCGGCAGCAGTCTCGGCCTCGCGCGAATAGGAGGCTTCGACGACGGTGCGCGAGGCAAAGATCACGGCGGATGAGCCGGTGACGTCGCCGAACAACAGGCCGATCAGGAATGAGGTGCCGCCGTTGTAGATCAGCCCGCGCATGTTGTCGTAATGCTTGAGATGGCCAAGCTCGTGCGCGAGGATGCCGGCGAGCTCGTCGGGGTTCTGCGCCTTGTCGAGCAGGCCCCTCAGCACGTAGACCTTGCCGCCGGGCAGCGCGAACGCGTTCGGCACCGCGGTCGGCAGCACGCCCGCTGTCATGGAATCGTCGTCGAGGCCGGCGGCATCGCGCAGGCGGTTGACCAGCTTTGTGAACGCGGCCTTACCCGCGGGGTCTTCGCACACGCTGCGACCGAAGATGGTCTTCACCTGGACTTCGGAGGCATCGCCGATGCGCCGCTCGATCGGTTTCGGCACCAGCGGTGCAAGCCGGTCGGCGGCGAGCGGCACGCCGAACAGCACGACGCAGACGATGGAGACGGTGGCAGCCACCGACCAGCCGACGATCTTTGCGACGCCGCGGCGCGAGGTTCGGTGCTCGTCGAGATCGGTGCAGCGGACGGTCACGTCCGCCGCGAGTACAGCGTCGCGGATCTCGAGCCGCGCCAGCGGCGGCGCCGTGGTGCAGGCCAGGCGCAAAATCCCGGGCGGACTGTCGGCGCGGCGAATGTCGGCATAGGACCAGCGAACCGGCGTTCCGCCCTCCTCGAGGATCTCGAGCGCATCAGCGAACGTCAGCGTCACCTGCCGCCGGCGGCTCGACGTGCCGTCGAAGAAGATGGTCGGCTTGGCGGCCTGCGCCGGCGCCTCGGCAAATACGTCACTCACAGCTCAGAATCCCGCGACATCGAGCCCGTCAGCAAAACCTTCGCCGAGCGCACTGGCAAGTACGCCGCGCCCCTGCACATCCGACGCCGCGCCGATGTCGTGCACCTTGACGGTCTCCAGCACCTTGGCCCAGAGATCACGCTGAAGATAGACCCGCATGACGATGTTGATCGCAAGCGCCAGCGCGAGATAGCCTGCTACCATCATCACCACCATCGGGATGCTCCTGGCGGCATTGTCGGAGCCGAACACCTGATCGGCCGGAACGCCGCTCAGCTGGACGACCAGCAAGGCGGAGCCGCCGAGATAGGCGGAGAATACCATCGAGAGCAGCGTCCACCAGCCGATCACCTTCCAGTACAGGCCGTAGAAGGCATCGTGCGGCAGGTCCGAGGACAGGCTGACGCCGCCGATGCGGATGCCGTCGAGCCACCAGCGCCATTCGCGCGCCTTGAACTCCGCATAGAAGAACGGCGCGAGCGGGAAGATCACCAGCGCGATCGGGCTGAGCAGCCACAGCCACCAGCCACGCTTGAAGAAGGTCCAGCCGTTGCCCTCGAAATCGCCGCGAAGATCGCCGTAATGGGTGTGCTGCATCTTGTAGCGTTCGAGCGCGGCCTCGCGCCAGGGCAGCGCCAGGCCGAGCGTCAGGAATACGAGCAAGCCCCACGCCATGGCGCGGAACGAATAGGCCCAGCCCGAGCCGTCCATCCAGAATCGGACGCCGCGCCAAACGGTGCGCGTCAACCGGTAACGTCGCGCACGAAAAATCGCGAACTGGCCGAAGGCGTAGAAGCCGATGAACAGCGGCGTCGAGGCAAAACCCTGCCAGCGCTCGAACTCGATGCCGATCAGGAAGTAGGCGAGATAGATCGGCACCAGGATCGCGAGCGCGAACAGGAAGCCGACCAGGAGCTCCTTGGCCCGCCCGGTATATTCGGCGGCATCGCCGTCGATCGCGGTGTTCGCCCACAGATGACGACGGATGTCGGTGACGAGCCAGAACCGGTAGAAGCCGAAGGTGACGAGCTCCAGCATGGCCCCCTTGGTGACCATTTTCCGGAACTCGGAGCGGTCACCGCTGAAATCGACCCGCGTGGGCGGCAGCGGCGGCGGTAAGGGCTCGGAGCCGATGGGGGTCCATTGCATGTCGTTCACGGCGGCAACCTCGGGATGCGGTCTTGATCGGGTCAAACTATAGATCAGAGCTTGGTCGGTCCCCAAGATGGCGGGGTTCGATTTACCTTGATTCCAGTCGGTTTCTGGCACGATTTCACGACAAATGGTGTGCGGCGGGTCACGCTGATCGAGATCCCGTCAGCGCAGTCCGGGATCGTGCCCCAAGTCACGCCGGCCCCGGATTACGCGGAGCCTGTCATCGGGCGGCGCTTTGCGCCGACCCGTTGGCTCCATCCGGGCTACGCGCCCGGCCACGCCCAAAGGTTGGATGTGACAAAACTCTCCCTTGCTCCGGCGCAGACAACCGGCTGTAATTGCAAATCAAATACCGCAGCGCAGAATTCAACGAGAACGCGCGGTTCATGCCAGGGAGAGCGGTCATGCATGGGACCATGGAGAGCGCGGCAAAGCTCGACGCATTGCGCGAGCGCGCCAACTCACTGCCGCTGGAGCAGTACGATCCGGGCGACCCGGAATTGTTCAGGACCGATGCGTTCTGGCCGTATTTCGATCGGCTGCGCCGGGAAGATCCCGTGCACTATTGCAAAGACTCGATGTTCGGGCCGTACTGGTCGGTGACGCGCTACAACGACATCATGGAGATCGAGACCAACCATTCGGTGTTCTCCTCGGCCTCCGCGCTCGGCGGCATCACCATCCGCGACATCGATCCGGACCTGCGCCGCGAGAGCTTCATCTCGATGGATCCGCCGCGCCATGCGGCGCAGCGCAAGACCGTGGCGCCGATGTTCACGCCGACGCATCTGGACAATCTCGCCCTCAACATCCGCAAGCGCTCGGCCGAGTGCCTGGACAACCTGCCCCGCGGCGAGGTGTTCGACTGGGTCGACCGCGTCTCGATCGAGCTCACCACGCAGATGCTCGCGGTGCTGTTCGACTTTCCCTGGGAGGACCGCCGCAAGCTGACGCGCTGGTCCGACATCGCCACCACCATCCCCGGCCCCGACGGCCTCGTCGCCACCGAAGACGAGCGTCAGGCCGAGCTGACCGAATGTGCCAGCTATTTCGCACGGCTGTGGAAGGAGCGCATCGCGCAGCCGCCGAAGAGCGATCTGTTGTCGATGATGGCGCATGGCGCCGCGACGCGCGACATGGACGCCAAGAACTTCCTCGGCAATCTCGTGCTTTTGATCGTCGGCGGCAACGACACGACGCGCAACACCATGTCGGGCTCGCTCCACGCGCTGAGCCAGCATCCGGAACAGTATCGCAAGCTGCGCGAGAACCCCGCATTGCTCGACAGTTTCGTGCCCGAAGTAATCCGCTGGCAGACGCCGCTGGCGCATATGCGGCGCACCGCGCTCACGGACTTCGAGTTCCGGGGCAAAGAGATCAAGAAAGGTGACAAAGTCGTGATGTGGTACGTCTCGGGTAACCGCGACGAGGAGGCGATCGAGAAGCCCTACGAATTCATCATCGACCGCGCCCGCCCGCGCACGCATCTGTCCTTCGGCTTCGGCATCCACCGCTGCGTGGGATTGCGGCTTGCCGAACTCCAGCTCAAGATTATTTGGGAAGAAATCCTTAGGCGGTTCGACCATATTGATGTGGTCGGCGAACCCAAGCGGGTCTATTCGAGTTTCGTGAAGGGTCTGGAAGAGCTGCCGGTGAAGATCGCGGCGTGAGTTGCGAACTATGCCACGACAATGCTGCGCCCCCTCTCCCGCTTGCGGGAGAGGGCTGGGGAGAGGGTATCTCCGCAACGGGACAATCCGGAGAAAACCCTCACCCGGCGCTACGCGCCGACCTCTCCCGCAAGCGGGAGAGGTCAGACAACCAATTGGAGCCACGACGATGAACATCCAAGCGCCGGTTAAAGTGGACAAGGCCGAACGCATGCGCAGGGCCCGCGAGGAGGCCTATGCGACGCCGTTGTCCCAATTCCACCCCGGCGCGCCCCGGCTGTTCCAGGACGACACGCTGTGGCCGTGGTTCGAGCGACTGCGCAAGGAAGAGCCGGTGCATTACTGCACCAACGCGCCGATCGAACCGTACTGGTCGGTGGTGAAGTACAACGACATCATGCATGTCGACACCAATCACGGCATCTTCTCCTCGGACTCTACGCTCGGCGGCATCTCGATCCGCGACGTGCCGGAAGGCTACGACTATCCGAGCTTCATCGCGATGGACCAGCCCAGGCATTCGTCGCAGCGCAAGACGGTGTCGCCGATGTTCACGCCGACACATCTGGACGAGCTGGCAAAGCTGATCCGCCAGCGCTCGCAGACGGTGCTCGACAATCTGCCGCGCAACGAGACCTTCAATTTCGTCGAGCGCGTCTCGATCGAGCTGACGACGCAGATGCTGGCGACCCTGTTCGACTTCCCCTGGGAGGAGCGGCGCAAGCTGACGCGCTGGTCGGATGTTTCGACCGCGCTGCCCAAGAGCGGCATCGTCGCCTCCGCCGAGGAACGCCGCCGCGAGATGGACGAGTGCTACGCCTACATGTCCAAGCTGTGGAACGAGCGCGTCAATTCGGCGCCGCGCAACGATCTGCTGTCGCTGATGGCCCACAACGACGCCACGCGGCACATGGACCCCGACAACCTCATGGGCAACATCATCCTGCTCATCGTCGGCGGCAACGATACCACGCGCAACACCATGACCGGCTCGGTGCTGGCGCTGAACGAGAACCCGGAGCAATACGACAGGCTACGCGCCAATCCGGAGCTGATCGACTCCATGGTGCCCGAAGTGATCCGCTGGCAGACGCCGCTGGCGCATATGCGCCGCACCGCGTTGCAAGACACCGAGGTCGGCGGCAAGCACATCAGGAAGGGCGACCGCGTCGTGATGTGGTACGTCTCCGGCAACCGCGACGAGGAGATGTTCGACAGGCCGAACGACTTCATCATCGACCGCCCGCGCCCGCGCACCCACCTCTCCTTCGGCTTCGGCATCCACCGCTGCGTCGGCATGCGCCTCGCCGAGCTGCAGCTGCGCATCGTCTGGGAAGAGATGCTGAAACGCTTCGACCGCATCGAGGTGGTCGGCGAGCCCAAGCGGATCTATTCGAGCTTCATCAAGGGGTACGAGACGCTGCCGGTCAGGATTCCGGGGTAGGCTGCTAATCGACTGCCCTGGGGCAATCGATCTCCTCAATCTCCACTGTCATGCCCCGCGAAGGCGGGGCATGACAGTACGCCGCGGCTTCTCGATTCTAGCCGCGCGGCCTCTGGAATACTGGATTGCCCGCCTTCGCGGGCAATGACACCGAGTGTGAATAAAGAGCGCGCTCCGAACGCCCCTAGAGCTCGCACCGCAGCTATAAAATTTCGGCATGACAGCTCGCGCCAGATGCGAAGGCAAGGCGGCGCCTGACTGTTCTACGACGTCAGCGCATCTAACTCAATTTGATGTCCCAGACGCCTTCCTTGCGGCAGGCCGCGACTTCCTCGCGCAGCAGCGCCGTGACGGCGAGCGAGGCCGTCGAGACCGGGCGGTCGATTGGAGAAGCGAAAATGAGCTCGCGTGTCATCGGCTTGGATACCGGCGCGGTTTCCAGCCGTCCCTCCGCGACCTCGCCGTGGACCGACGACGGCGGCAGCAGCGCGAAGCCGAGGCCCTTCTCGACCAGGCTCGTCAGCACGCGAAACGAATCCGCCTCGAGCTGGACGTCGAGCTTGATCTTGCGCTGGGCGGCCGCGTGCTCGATCAGCGCGCGGAGGCCGTGGGAATGACTGGGCAGCACCAGCCGTTGCCGGAGCAGCCAGCCGATGTCGACGCTCTTCTTGCGCGCGAGGCCGCAGCCGCGCGGGCCGACCGCCACGATGTTGTCGCGCCCCAGGCTCTCGACGTTGAGATGCAGATCGGCGGAGCGGCCGTAGAGGATGGCGAGATCCATCTCGCCGCGATGCAGCCATTCGACGAGATGGCCGCTGTAGCTCTCGACGATGCGCAGCGAGATGCCGGGGAATTTTTCGACGCAGCGCCGCGCAAAGCGCGCCGACAGCACGCAGCTCACGGTTGGAACGAGGCCAAGCACGACCTGGCCCGACGGCGGCCCCTTGGACGACTGGATGTCGTCGCGGATCTGGTCGATCTGCCGCACGATGCCGGAGGTGCGCGCCAGCAGCAGCCGGCCGGCTTCGGTCAACACCATGCCGCGGCCGTTGCGGGTGAAGAGTTCAGTTCGCAGCTCATGTTCCAGCAGCTTGATCTGCCGGGAGAGCGCCGGCTGCGCCACGCGCAACGTGTCGGAGGCCTTGGAGAGGCTGCCGAGCTCCGCCACGCAACTGAAGGTCCTGAGCTGCCGGAAATCCATGCTTGCCAATCCTGGAAGGCTACTCCATACGCTATAACAAATGAGCATAGGGGGCTGGCGTTGTTTTCACAACGCCTGAGGATCGGCCGGCGTTATCTTAACTGCCGCTAAGAACTGGAAACGCCATGAGTGAAGAACACCACACCGAAGATTACGCCGACATCCGTGAAGCCGTCGCAAAGCTCTGCGCCCAGTTCCCCGGCGAATATTGGCGCAAGCTCGATCGCGAGATGGCCTATCCCAAGGCCTTCGTCGACGCGCTGACAGCGGCCGGCTATCTCTCGGTGCTGATCCCCGAGGAATATGGCGGTGCGGGGCTGAAGCTCTCGGCGGCCGCGGCGATCCTGGAAGAGATCCAGCGCGCCGGCTGCAACGGCGGCGGCTGCCATGCCCAGATGTACACGATGGGCACCGTGCTGCGGCACGGCAATGCGGAGCAGAAGGCGAAATATTTGCCGAAGATCGCCAGCGGCGAATTGCGCCTGCAGGCCTTCGGCGTCACCGAGCCGACCAGCGGCACCGACACCTCCTCGCTGAAGACCTTCGCGCGCAAGGATGGCAACGACAGCTACATCGTCAACGGCCAGAAGATCTGGACCAGCCGCGCCGAGCATTCAGACCTGATGGTGCTGCTGGCGCGCACCACGCCGAAGGAGCAGGCCAAGAAGCGCACCGACGGACTGTCGGTGTTCATCGTCGACATGCGCGAGGCCAAGAACAACGGCCTCGAGATCCGCCCGATCCGCACCATGATGAACCATGCCACCACCGAAGTGTTCTTTACCGACATGAAGGTGCCGGCGGAGAACCTGATCGGCGAGGAAGGCAAGGGGTTTCGCTACATCCTCTCCGGCATGAATGCCGAGCGCATTTTGATCGCGGCGGAATGCGTCGGCGACGCCAAATGGTTCATCGCCAAGGCAACGAACTACGCCAAGGAGCGCAGCGTGTTCGGCCGGCCAATCGGCCAGAATCAGGGCATCCAGTTCCCGATCGCCAAGGCCTATGCCTCGATGCGCGCGGCCGAATTGATGGTGAAGGAAGCCACCCGCAAATACGAGGCCGGGCTCGACTGCGGCGCGGAGGCCAACATGGCAAAAATGCTGGCGGCGGATGCGTCCTGGGAAGCGGCGAACGCCTGCATCCAGACCCATGGCGGCTTTGGCTTCGCCGAGGAATACGACGTCGAGCGCAAGTTCCGCGAGACGCGGCTCTATCAGGTGGCACCGATCTCGACCAACCTCGTGCTCTCCTTCGTCGCCGAGCATGTGCTCGGCATGCCGCGCTCGTACTGAGGCCACCATCATGGGAGCATTGGACGGGATCAGGGTGATTGCGGTCGAGCAGGCGGTGGCGGCGCCGTTCTGCTCCTCGCGCCTGGCGGATGCCGGCGCCGAGGTGATCAAGATCGAGCGGCCCGAGGGCGATTTCGCCCGCGGCTATGACGCGGCGGCTAAGGGCCAGAGCAGCTATTTCGTCTGGCTCAACCGCGGCAAGCAATCGGCGGTGGTCGATCTCGCGACGAAAGAAGGCTGCGCCGAGCTGGAAAAGCTGATCGCCAGCGCCGACGTGCTGATCCAGAACCTGAAGCCGGGCTCGATGGACAAGCTCGGCTTCTCGCGCGAGCGGCTTTTGAAGGACTATCCGAAGCTGATCTCGTGCACGATCACCGGCTATGGCGACGAGGGTCCCTATGCACATCGCAAGGCCTATGATTTGCTGATCCAGGCCGAGAGCGGCCTCGCCTCGATCACCGGCAATCCCGATGGCGCCTCGCGCGTCGGCATGTCGATCGTCGACGTAGCCACCGGTGCCACCGCGCATGCGGCGATCCTGGAAGCGCTGATCGGACGCGGGCGCACCGGCAAGGGCTGTGACATCCGCATCTCTATGTTCGACGTGATGGCGGACTGGTGCACCGTGCCGCTGCTCAACTCCGAGGCCGGCAATCCGCCCAAGCGCATGGGCCTGCGCCATCCCTCGATCGCGCCCTACGGCGTGTTCACCTCGAAAGACGGCAAGGACATCCTGATCTCGATCCAGAGCGAACGCGAGTGGAAGACGCTGTGCGCGAAGGTGCTGGATCAACCCGATTTGCCCGCCGATCCCCGCGTCGCCAACATGGTCGAGCGCGTGCGCAACCGTGATTTCACCGACACGACGGTGGCGGATATCTTCGGCAAGATGACGCGCGACGAGCTGCTCAAGCGGCTCTCGGACGCCGACATCGCCTTTGCCGAGGTCAACACCATGGCCGACCTCACCAACCACCCGCATCTGCGCCGCATCGAGGTGGACACGCCGCAGGGACGTGTCAGCTATCCCGCGCCGGCGCCGATCGTCGTCGGCGAGACGCGCGCTTACGGCGCTGTGCCCGCCATCGGCGAAAAGCCAAAGTCCAAGAAGTAAGAAGAGCGAGGCGTCATGACCGAGAAGCTCGACATCGAACACTTGCGGCAATGGATCGGCCGCAGCACGGAGGCCACCGACATCGTCACCGCGCAGCTCGTGATGGGTTTGCGCGCGACGCTGTTCCAGGAGGTCGGCGAGCCCAGGAAGGGCGATGCCGCGCCGTTCACGGTGCATTGGTGCCTGGCGCAGCCGGTGTTTCCGATGTCGATGCTAGGGCCCGACGGCCACCCGACCCGCGGCGGCTTCCTGCCGCCGGTGCCGCTGCCGCGCCGGATGTGGGCCGGCGGCGAGATCGAGTTCCTGCAGCCGCTGCAGGTCGGCGATGAATCGACGCGGACCTCGCGCATTGCCGACGTGCAGGTCAAGACCGGCTCGACCGGCACGCTGTGCTTCGTCTCTGTCGAGCACAGCATCTCCTCGCCGCGCGGCACCGCGATCCGCGAGCGGCAGGACATCGTCTATCGTGAGATGACGAGCAACGCGCCCGCTGGCGCCAAGGCCCCGCCTCCGCCGCCGAAGGCGCAGCACCGCGATACCCATGTCTCCGATCCCGTGCTGCTGTTTCGTTATTCGGCGCTGACCTTCAACGGCCACCGCATCCATTACGACCGCGACTACGTCACCAAGGTCGAGGGTTATCCGGGCCTGATCTTCCACGGCCCGCTGCAGGCGGCGCTGATCATCGAGATGGCTGCGAAGCTGCACGGCGGCGAGGCGCCGAAGAAGTTTTCGTATCGCGGCCTGCAGCCGCTGTTCGAGGGCACCGAGTTCTCGGTCAACGCCAACGAGACCGCGGATGGCATGGAGCTGTGGACCGCGAATGCGGAGGGGCAGCCGACGATGAAGGGGACGGCGGTGTGGTGACGGCCTCTCCTCGTCATTGCGAATGTAATGACGATGTAGGAAGTTAGACCCTCAGCCTGAGGAGCGCGCCTCTTCGCGCGCGTCTCGAAGGGCGAGGCCACCAGCCGGGCCTTCATCCTTCGAGACGCGCGAAGACGCGCTCCTCAGGATGAGGAATTGAGAAGGGACGGAAACCATGGCCAAGAACGGCAAGCCCGGCAGCAAGTCCGTCACCGTCAAGCAGGCGACGCTCGACCTGCTGCGATCGTTCGGCATCGACAGGGTGTTCGGCAATCCCGGCTCGACCGAGCTGCCGTTCCTGAGCGACTGGCCCGATGACATCGACTACGTGCTGGCGCTGCAGGAGGCCTCCGCCGTCGGCATGGCCGACGGCTATGCGCAGGCAACCCGCAATGCCGGCTTCGTCAATCTGCATTCGGCCGCCGGCGTCGGCAACGCGCTCGGCAACATCTACACCGCGCACCGCAACCAGACCCCGCTGGTGATCACTGCGGGCCAGCAGGCGCGCTCGATCCTGCCGCTGCAGGCGTTCCTCTATGCCGAGCGCGCATCGGAATTTCCGCGGCCTTACGTGAAATACAGCGTCGAACCGGCGCGGCCCGAGGACGTGCCGGCCGCGATCGCGCGGGCCTATTACACCGCGATGCAGCCGCCATGCGGACCGACCTTCGTGTCGATCCCGATCGACGACTGGGCGCATGCCTGCGCGCCGATCGAGGCGCGCATGGTCAGCCGCGAGATCGGGCCCGAGCTTGAGCCAATGAAGGCACTGGTCGCTGCGCTCGCTAGCGCAAAGCACCCAGCCCTCGTCGTCGGCCCCGGAATCGACCGCGCCGGTGCGGTCGACCTGATGGTGCGCGTCGCCGAGAAGGCGAAGGCGAGCGTCTGGGTCAGCCCGTTCTCGGCGCGCTGCTCGTTTCCCGAGCGGCATCCGCAATTCTCAGGGTTTCTGCACGCCTCGCCGGCGCAACTCTCCGACGCACTGCGTGCGCACGATCTCGTCGTCGTCATCGGCGCGCCGGTGTTCACCTTCCATGTCGAGGGCCATGCCGCGATCTTCGACGGTGGTGCGACGATTTTTCAGATCACCGATGATGCGGATGCCGCGGCGGTCACGCCGGTCGGCACCAGCATCATCGCGACGATGAAGCCGGCACTGAGCACGCTGCTCGACCTGCTGCCGGAGACCAAACGCGCGGCCCCAAAGGGCCGCACGCTGCCGCCGGCGCCGCAGGCCGCCGATCCGCTGCCGGTCGAGTTCCTGCTGCATTCGCTGTCGCAGGCGATGCCGGATGGTGCGTCGCTCGTCGAGGAGGTTCCCTCGCACCGGCCGGCGATGCAAAAATTCATGCCGATGCGCGGCCATGACAGTTTTTACACCATGGCGAGCGGCGGCCTCGGCTACTCTCTGCCCGCCGCCGTCGGCATGGCACTCGGCAAGCCGAGCAGCCGCACGGTCTGCCTGATCGGCGACGGCTCGGCGATGTACTCGATCCAGGCGCTGTGGACCGCCGCGCAGCGCAAGCTGCCGCTGACCATCGTCGTCATCAACAATTCCGGCTACGGCGCGATGCGCTCGTTCAGCCAGGTGATGCAGGTGCGCAACGTGCCCGGGCTGGAGCTGCCGGGCATCGATTTCGTCCGGCTCGCCGAAGGCATGGGCTGCCATGCGGTGCGGGTCAGCAAGGCCGCCGAGCTCGGCGAGGCGCTGAGGCAAGGGATGGCATTCGAGGGCACGAGCCTGGTCGAGGTCGTCGTGGATTCGGCGGTGCCGGTGCTGTACGGGCAGAAGCATTGACGCTGTCGTCCCTGCCTAGTGTGCAATTGCGCACGGGGCGCAGGGACCCATACCGCGTGATCTATCGGTAAGGCGCGGTGTCAGTACCGCGGGCAAAAATACAACCAGTCTTCGCCAAACTTCTCCCTGGGGTTATGGGTCCCCGCGTTCGCGGGGACGACACTGAGTTTGTTGCGCCACCGTCCAAAAACCTACGACGCCAAAAACCCCCCGTCCGCCGCGAGCACGTGCCCGACCACATAGGACGACGCATCCGACGACAGCCACACCACCGCCTCGGCCACCTCCTCCGGATTCCCCATCCTCCGCAACGGCAGGCCGGCGCTGACGGTTGCGACATCGCCGACGCCGGCGCGCAGCATCATGTCGGTGACGACGCGGCCCGGCGCGATGGCGTTGATGCGGATGCCGCGCGGGGCGTTCTCCAGCGCGGCCGAGCGCGTCAGCGAGATCGCGGCGGCCTTCGAGGCCGAATAGAGCGAGAAGCCGGGGTTGGGATTGCGCACGCCGCTGACAGAAGCGTTGACGACGATGCTGCCGCGGCCCTGCGCCAGCATCGCCGGCAGCTGATGGCGCAGGCACAGGAACAGCGCGCGGACATTGGTGTCGAACACGCTGTCGTAGATATCAGTGCCCTGCTCTTCCAGCGGCGCGCGGCGCTCCTGGAAGCCGGCATTGTTGAAGGCGACGTCGAGCCTGCCGCAACGTTCAATGGCGGTGCCGACGAGGCGCGCGACGTCGTCCTCGCGCGTGATGTCGGTCTTGAGCGGGATCGCCTCGACACCGAGTTCGCGGCATGAAGCGGCGGTCGCCTCGATCTCGGCCTCGCGCCGGCCCGCGACGATGATCGCCTCGGCGCCTTCGGTCGCCATCCGCAACGCTGTGGCGCGGCCGATGCCGCTGCCGCCGCCCGTGACGAGGCAGACCTTGCCCCGCATCCGCTGACCTGCCGGCAAAGCTCCGCTCATGGCTCACTCCAAAACCCTTGCGCGCGCCGCTGCACGCATATAGTTGTATGATACAACTATACACCAGGAGTCAAGATGGCCGAGCTTGCGCTGATCGACGACATTCGCGCCGCCTCGCGGTTGATGGTGCGCGAGCTCGGCTTCATGGATGCCACGGTGGCGGCCTCGGACTATCCGCCGTCGGCCGTGCACACCATCCTGGAGATCGGCATCCGCGGTCCGATGACCTCAGCCGAGCTCGGCGATTTCCTGCGGCTGGAGAAATCCAGCGTCAGCCGCCTGGTGCGCAAGCTGATCGACTGCGGCGAGCTCAGGGAGACGCCGGATGAGAATGATGCCCGCAGCAAGCTATTGTCGCTGACGGCGAAGGGCCGGCGCACGCTGGAGGCGCTGCACGCGTTCGGCCGGCAGCAGGTCCGCGGCGCGCTGGCGGCGCTGACGGCGGCGGAGCAGCGCACCGTGCGCGACGGCATGATGCTCTATGCGCGGGCGCTGCGGGCGAGCCGGGTGGAGGAGACGTTGCCTCGGTAACCACCGGTGTCGTCCCTGCGAACGCAGGGACCCATACCGCGTGATTTATCCGTAAAGCGCAGGTGTCAGTACCGCGCGCAAGAACATCTACCAGTCTTCGCCAAACTTCTCCCTGTGGTTATGGGTCCCTGCTTTCGCAGGGACGACAGCGAGTGTTTGGCGCGAGTGTGCCTCAATCGCACCGACATCACGGCTACTTCCCGAACTCCTCCCGCATCTTCGCCTGGATCTTGGCCATGCCGCCGATCCAGCGATCGTAATTCTCGGTCTTCTTGCGCATATAGCCGAGCACTTGCGGATGCGGCAGGATCAGGAACGTCTCCTGCTCGAGGCCGGCGAGCACGTCTTTCGCCACCTGCTCCGGCGTGAGATCGCCGTCACCGGATTGCGGGCCCTTCGGGATCGAGCGCAGCATGTTGGTGTCGACGCCCTGCGGGCAGAGGATCGAGACCTTGATGTTGTCGGCCTTGTGCGAGATTGCGAGATTCTCGGCAAAGCCGACCGCGGCGTGCTTGGTGGTGGAATAAGCCGGGCTGCCGACCTGCGACAGCAGGCCCGCGGCCGAGATGGTGTTGAGGAAATAGCCGCCACCGCGCGCCTTCATGCGCGGGATCAGATGCCGCGCCGCATAGACATGGGCCATGACGTGGATCGCCCAGCTGCGCTGCCACGGTTCATCCGAGGCGCCGCCGGCATTAACCGACATCGGATCGAAGCCGCCGCCGATGCCGGCATTGGAGCAGAACAGGGCGATGGGGCCGAACTGCCGCTCGGTCTCCTCGATGACGTGCGAGATGTCTTTCTCCTGCGCGACATCGCATTTGAAAGCCGCGCCATCCACCATGGCCGCGACCGCCCTCGCATTGGCGGCGTCCATATCCGCGACGACGACCTTGGCTGCGCCCGCATTGTAAAACGCCTCGCACAGCGCCTTGCCGATGCCGTTTGCGCCGCCCGTGACGACCACGACCTTGCCGGTCACCTGCATGCGACGTCTCCTCTTGTCTTATACCGCTTCCTGGAAGACCCCTTTGGGTCTTGCTCAGCTCAACATGAGGTCGAGCACCGCAGTATAATGGCACGCCGCGCCGGCCAACACAAAGCCGTGCCAGATCGCATTCTGAAAGCGCAGCCGCCGCCAGGCATGGAAGATCACGCCAAAGCTGTAGAGCAGTCCGCCCGCAAGGATGAAGCCCAGCACCAGCGCGGGCAGCGCCCGGACCACGGCGTCGTAGAGCATCACGCCGCTCCAGCCCATCGCGAGATAGATGCCGACCGAGACGCGGTCGAACCGGCCGGGATAAAAGAGCTTCAGCACGATGCCGAGGATGGCGACACACCAGACGCCGGCGAGCAGCACCAGCGCGAATCCACTGTCCTTCACCTCTAGGATGAACGGCGTATAGGTCGCCGCGATCAGCAGATAGATCGCGGAGTGGTCGAACCGCCGCAGCAGCCATTTGGCTGGCGACACCGGCCAGAGATTATAAGTTGCCGACAGCACCAGCATCGAGAGCAGGCCGGCGACGTAGATCGAGACGCCGACGATGTCGATCGTATTGGCATAGACCACCGTCAGCACCACCAGCACGGTCGCGGCGATGAGGCCGAAGAGGACGCCGATCGCGTGGATGACGCCGTCGGCGATCAGCTCGGCGCGGTCGTAATTCCAGCCGATCACGTCGGCTGCGGCGTGGACGGAGGTGGATGCGAATTCTTTCAGTTGGAAGACGGTCATGGCAATCCGCAAGATGAGGCAATGTCCTCTTGTATGGGTCTTTCGGGATCGGCGCGTCGTTCAAACGGCTGATTTTCCGACAAAGACGGTGGAAGTATGGAGCTTGATTTTCTTCACGCAATTGCCACTTTTGTGATCGGTCACACAGTCCCGCCGCCCCCGATCCATTAACGTTCATATGGCATTCAGTTTCCAGGATATGGTCGAAGAAGCGCGCTTGTCCGCGCAGGCGCTGATCGACTATGGCGAGCACTTCTTCAACCCGACGGTGCGGTTAGGCGTTACCGGCCTGTCGCGGGCCGGCAAGACCGTGTTCATCACCGCGCTGATCCACGGCCTCACCCGCGGCGGCCGCTTTCCGGTGTTCGACGCTTACGCCTCGGGCCGGATCGCGCGCGCGCATCTGGCGCCGCAGCCCGACGATGCCGTGCCGCGTTTTGCATATGAGAGCCATCTGCGCGCGCTGGTCGAGGAGCGACGCTGGCCGAACTCGACCGTCGACATCAGCGAGCTCAGGCTCGTCATCGACTATCAGCGCCCGAACGGCGCCGATCGCACGCTGACCCTCGACATCGTCGACTATCCCGGCGAGTGGTTGCTCGACCTGCCGCTGCTGCAGAAGAGCTTTGAGCAATGGTCGGCGGAGAGCCTTGCGCTGTCGCGCGAGGCGCCGCGCGCTCCTCTCGCCAGCGAATGGCACGCGCATCTGGCAACGCTCAAGCCCGACGCACGCGAGGACGAGCAGGCGACGCTGACGGCCGCAAGCCTCTTCACCGACTATTTGCGCGCCTGCCGCGACGAGCGCTTTGCGATGAGCCTGTTGCCGCCCGGCCGCTTCCTGATGCCCGGCAATCTCGCAGGCTCCCCGGCACTGACCTTCGCGCCGCTCGACGTGCCGATCGGCGGGCAGGCGCCGGAGGGATCGCTGTGGGCGATGATGGTGCGCCGCTTCGAGGCCTACAAGGACGTCGTGGTGCGGCCGTTCTTCAGGGATCATTTTGCCCGGCTCGATCGCCAGATCGTGCTGGCCGACGCACTGTCCGCGTTCAACTCCGGACCCGAGGCGCTGCACGATCTCGAAGCCGCCCTCGCCGGCATTCTCGATTGCTTCAACATCGGCCGCAGCACGTTTCTCTCCAGCCTGTTCCGCCCGCGCATCGACCGCATCCTGTTCGCGGCGACCAAGGCCGACCATCTGCACCATTCCAGCCACGACCGGCTCGAGGCCGTGCTGCGCCGCGCCGTCTCGGGCGCCGTTGCGCGCGCGGAAAATACCGGCGCGGCGATCGACGTGGTGGCGCTCGCCGCGGTACGTGCCACACGAGAAGCCCAAGTCGCGCGCGGCCGCGACAAATTGCCGTCGATCCTGGGAACACCGGCCGCGGGCGAAAGCGCCGGCGGTGAATTCTTCGACGGCAACACGGAAGTAGCGACCTTTCCGGGCGATTTGCCGCTGGATCCCGAGCCGCTGTTCAACGGCAATGCCGCGTTCCGCGGCCTCGCAACCGAGACCGCCGGGACAAGCGATTTCCGCTTCCTGCGCTTCCGTCCGCCCACACTCGACCGCGAGGGCACCGAGCCGCCGACGCTGCCTCACATTCGCCTCGACCGTGCCTTGCAGTTCCTGATCGGAGACAAGCTCGCATGAACGACCGATCGAAGCCACGGCGGCCGGCAACGTTCCGGCTCGACGATCCCGGCGTCGTCGTCACCGAAGCCGACGAGACGGCACGGCTTGGCCGCGCCACGATCCAGATCACGCCGGAGCACGATCCGCAGGCGCTGCCGGTGCCGATCGAGGCCGCGCGGCCGGCGCGGCGCGGATTTCCCTGGGGTACGCTGTTCTGGTCAGGCCTCGCCGGGCTGACGCTGCTCGGCACCGGGCTCGGCGTGGTGCATCTGATCGAGGACCTGTTCGCGCGCAGCGAAACGCTCGGCTACCTCGGTCTCGCCTTTGCGCTCGTCACCGCGCTGGCGCTTGCGGTGGTGATCGGCCGCGAGGCACTCGGCCTGGCGCGGCTGGCGACGATCGAGCAGTTGCATGCGCGCGCCGCCGCTGTGCTCGCCAGCGACGACCGCAAGGAAAGCCGCGTCATCGTCCAGGATCTGCTCAAGATCGCGCACCAGAACCCGCAGCTCGCACGCGCCCGCGCGACGCTGGAGAGTCACACCGGCGAGATCATCGACGGCGCCGACATGATCCGGCTCGCCGAGCGCGAGCTGATGTCGCCGCTGGATGCGGAGGCACGGCGGCTGGTATCGTCGGCGGCGCAAAAGGTTTCGATCGTGACCGCAGTCTCGCCCCGCGCCGCGATCGATGTGCTGTTCGTGTTCGTCGCCGCACTGCGCCTGATCCGCCAGCTCGCTTATCTCTACGGCGGCCGCCCCGGCGCGCTCGGCATGATCCGCCTGCTCCGCCACGTCATCGCCCATCTCGCCATCACCGGCGGCATGGCCGCGAGCGACAGCCTGGTGCAGCAGATGCTCGGCCACGGTATCGCGGCAAAGCTGTCGCAGCGCTTGGGCGAAGGCGTGCTGAACGGATTGCTGACGGCACGGCTGGGACTGGCGGCAATCGCCGTCACAAGGCCGCTGCCGTTTGCGGCATTGCCGCCGCCGAAGCTGTCGGACCTCGCGACGGATCTGCTGCGGAAGAAGGACGAGGAGGAGTAGCGGCAAGACGGGTGAGGGCTCTCTCCGCAAGACCGGAATCGTAGGGTGGGCAAAGGCGCGCTTGCGCCGTGCCCACCATCTCTCTCGATCGCAAAGATGCGTGGGCACGCTTCGCTTTGCCCACCCTACGATACTGCCCGTGTGGAGAAATCACCCCACACCGCTCGCGCTGCGCGCTCCCGCTTTTCAAACTCCCCCGCCAGCACCTTCCACCAAAACAGCGGCGAATCCTTCGGCGGTGACAACTCCGGCGTCCAATCGGTGAGCTTCTCGATCACGTAGGTATCCGCGAGAACACCGCGCCAGCGGCGCTCGACTTCGCCGAGATGCTCGCGCTTCGCCGGGATGTTCTCCCACAACGAAGACCGATTGTCCGGCTCGCGGCCGACATAGATGCCGGCATGGCCCTTGATCCGGTCCATGCCGGGATCGCGGAAATCCTGGAAGCGGCCGCGCTCGTTGATCTCGATGACGGGCACGCGGCCCCGGAACAGCCAGCGCATCATGGCATAGGTGCGATAGTCCGTGGTCGCGATCCAGGTCGCGCCTGTTTCGTCGAGCGCGGCCTGCGCGCGCGCGGCGACCTGCTCGTAGCCGGCTTCCGCGCCGATCGGGTCGATCTTGCCGAGCAGATTCCAGGGCGCGGCGACGTAATAAAGGAACACGATCACGACGAAGGCGATGCCGGAGACGACAGCGGTCTTGGCCCAGAACAGCGACGACCTCAGCATGCGTGGCGACCAATCCTCCTTCATCATCGCCGCGAGGTTCACGGCCGCGGCGGCGAAGCCGACCGGCCACATGAACATCGGCCAGGTGTCGCCGACCCGAAGCGTGGTCGACTTAAAGAGGAAATAGGCGAACGGCACCAGCACCGCCGTCGACAAGAGAATTCCAACGGGCTCGCGCGTGCGATAGCCGCGCCATGCCGTCAGCACCAGGCCGGTCAGCACCACCGGCAGCATGACGAAGCCGACCAGACCGAACTGCAGGCCGATGAAGTCACCGATGGTCCGCAGCGAGATGCCGTAATTGGCGGTGGCGCGTACGCCCTGGAAACGAAACGAGGCCCAATCGTGCTGCGCGTTCCAGATCAGCACCGGCGAGAACACGGCGATTGCGACCAGCACCGCGAGATAAGGATAGGGGCTGCGCAGCCAGCGCCAGCGCCAATCCGGTACCAGCAGAAAAGCGGCAACCGCCGGGGCGAACATGATCGCGGTGAATTTCGACAGCATCGAGAGGCCGGCGAACAGACCGGCCGCAAGCCACCAGCGTCCGTCGCCGCTCTGCGCCAGCCGCACCAGCGACCACATCATCGCCACCGCGAACGGGATCATGGCGACATCGGGCGCCACCTTGGCCATCAGCAGGCCGTAGTAAAGTGCAGCTTCCGGCATCAGCACCGCGAACAATACGGCGCGCACATCATGGGTGAGGCGGCGGACAATGTCGGCGAGCAGCAGCTGCGTGACGAGCATCGCGACGATGCCGCCGAAGCGGACCCCGAGCGTGGTGTCGCCGAAGTTCGCGGTTCCGAAACGGATCAGCCAGGCGATGCCCGGGGGATGATCGAGGAAGCTCAGCGCCCCCTCCTTCGACCAGGTCCAATAATAGGCCTCGTCGGTGCGCAGCTCGATGGCGGAGGCGTAGACGATGCGCAGCAGCGTCATTGCGGCGATGATCGCTACGGCCATGACGAGGGGACGGCGCGAGGCGCCGCCAGAGGGCATGGTGATGTCAGGGGCTGTCGTCACGGCCGCGCTTTTCGCCAACCTGGGAGGGGGAGTCAATGCGGGGGGATGGGCAAGCGGCGATCCCAGCCTCAACGCGGACGCCGTAGGGTGGGCAAAGCGAAGCGTGCCCACCAGCAGGATATGATAGAAAAACGGTGGGCACGGCGCGCAAGGGCGCGCCTTTGCCCACCCTACGAATTCGTAACCTTTGCCGCGCATGTGATCCCGCAACCTGTCCACATCGGGAATTAAACGCTACGCTGGCTGTTCTCCTTCATGAACTGATACAACCGAATCATGGGCACCGCTGCTGCATCCATCTCCGAACTCGTCCGCGGGACCAGCGTGCGGCAGGTGCGGCTCGTCTGCGGCGTGATCCTGTTCTGTTATGTGATCAGCCATTTCCTCAACCACGCGCTCGGCAATATCTCGGTCGAGGCCATGGAGGCTGGGGTCTACTACCACACCGCCTTCTGGCAATTTCTCCCCGTCTCGATCGTGTTCTACACCGCCGCGCTCACCCATATGGGGCTCGGCATCTATGCGCTGTACCAGCGCCGGCAGTTCCGCTGGCGGACGATCGAGCCGCTGCAGCTCGTGCTGGGCCTCAGCATCCCCGCACTGGTCATGGCGCACGTGGTCGGGGTGCGGCTCGGCTATACGCTGTACGATCACCAGAAGCTCTATCCGCAGGAGCTCTATCTGTTCTTCGTCGCAGCGCCCGGCCGGCTCTGGCAGATGACGATCCTGCTGCTCATTGCCTGGGTGCACGGCTGCATCGGAATCTATTTCTGGCTCCGCCTCAAGCCGTTCTTCACACGCGCCGCGCCCTATCTGCTCGCCGCCGCGGTGCTGGTCCCGACGCTGTCGCTGCTCGGCATCTACCAGGGCGGCCGCAGCGTCGCGATCGAGGCCGATGACGGGGAATGGCGGACGCACAATCTCACCCGACGCCAGGTCGGCACGGTCGCGGAAGGCAACACGCTCGATCGCATCACCGGCGCCTTCACCATCACCTATTTTGGGCTGCTTGGCCTGGCGCTGGCGGCACGCGGCGTGCGGGCCTGGCGCGAGCGGCGCGGCGGCATGATCGCGCTGTCCTACGGCAATGGCAGGACGGTGCGGGTTCCCAAGGGCCTCTCCGTGCTGGAAGCGAGCCTGCGCCATAATCTGCCGCATGCCAGCGTCTGCGGCGGCCGCGCCCGCTGCTCGACCTGCCGCATCCGTGTCATCGGCGATCATGGGGTCCTGCCCGAGCCGTCGCAGCGCGAGGCCTTCGTGCTGACCCGCGTCGGCACCAACGACCCCTCGATCAGGCTGGCCTGCCAGCTGCGGCCGACGTCGGATCTCTCCTTCTTCCAGCTGTTCACCCCGCAAACGTCGTCGGCCAACGCGCAGGCCTCGGCGCCGGCTAGGATCGGCCAGGAGCGCTATCTCGTCAGCCTGTTCGTGGACATGCGCGGCTCGACCCAGCTCGCCGAGAAGCGGCTGCCGTTCGACACCGTCTTCATCGTCAACCGCTTCCTCGGCGCGGTGTCGCAGGCCGTGATCGAGAATGGTGGCCAGCCGAACCAGTTCGTCGGCGACGGCATGCTGGCGCTGTTCGGGCTCACGGCCGATCCGCAAACCGCCTGCCGGCAGGCGCTGAAGGCTGCCAGCGGCATCGCCACGCATATCGACGAACTGAACCAGCTGTTGAGCCATGATCTGCGCCAGCCGATCCGCTTCGGCATCGGCATTCACGGCGGCGAGGTCATCATCGGCGACATCGGCTATCGCGATCACATCGTCTTCACGGCGCTGGGCGATGCCGTCAACGTCGCCGCCCGGCTGCAGGACATGACCAAGACGCTGGCCTGCGAGGCGATCGTCTCGGACGAAATCCGCAGCACGGCGGGCCTCGCCGACGATACGCTGCCGCAACAGGAGGTCGCGATCCGCGGCCGCGACGAGCCGATGGCGGTGCGGGTCGTCGCGGATGCGCGGGAGCTGACGGCGCTGGTCGATCGAACCGAGCGCGTCGCAGCGTGATTTGTGAGCGACGGAGGCGATGCGCTCCCTCCCCCGCTTGCGGGGGAGGGTTGGGGAGAGGGTGTCTCCGCAATGGGACACTCCCCTACAGGAGAAAAGCCTCACCCGCGCGCGCGACGATGCTTCGCATCGCCCGGGCGCGACCTCTCCCGCAAGCGGGAGAGGTGCAGCGAGCGCGCGGCGACATTGAGACAACCAAAATCGTCCACGTAACACCGGCGTGCTGCAACGCAGCGGCATGGGCCTGCTGCGAAAGCACGAATTGACTTCGTTCAAATCGTTGCGACAGATGAGCGCGGCTCGCGGTGATGACCACAAGCCAACGAAAAGCTCCGGGAGGGGACCAGATGTTCGATCGACGCGACCTGCTCAAACGAGCGGGGCTTGCCACACTCGCCGCCACACTGAATTCCACCAGGGCACTGGCACTCGATACCGTGACCCTGCCCTTCGCCAATGGCGAACGGCCGCTGGTGAAATATCCGCAGAAGCGAGCGATGATTGGGCTCACCAGCCGGCCGCCGCAGCTCGAGACGCCGTTCGCGATCTTCAACGACGGCCCGATCACGCCAAACAATGCGTTCTTCGTGCGCTATCACCTCTCGGACCTGCCCTACAATCTCGACCCCGACAAGTTCACGCTCGAGGTCAAGGGCAAGGTCGACAAGCCGCTGAAACTTTCGCTGAAAGACATCAGGAAGATGAAGGCGACCGAGATCGTCGCCGTCAACCAGTGCTCCGGCAACAGCCGCGGCTTCTTCGAGCCGCGCGTTGCCGGCGGCCAGCTCGCCAACGGAGCGATGGGCAATGCGCGCTGGCGCGGCGTGCCGCTGAAAGCGGTGCTGGAGATGGCCGGTGTGCAGAGCGGCGCCAAGCAGGTCACCTTCAACGGCATGGACGGGCCGGTCAGCGACAAGACGCCTGACTTCGTCAAGGCACTCGACATCGATCACGCCAGAGACGGTGAGGTGATGCTGGCCTATGGCATGAACGGCGAAGATTTGCCTTTCCTCAACGGCTTCCCGCTGCGCCTGATCGTGCCGGGCTATTACGGCACCTACTGGGTCAAGCACCTCAACGAGATCACCGTCATCGACAACGTCTATGAAGGCTTCTGGATGAAGTCGGCCTATCGCATTCCGGATACGCCTGATAACGCGATCGAGCCCGGCACTACGCCGAAGGCGACGATCCCTATCAACCGCTTCACCATCCGCTCCTTCATCACCAGCGTGCCTGATGGCGCCAAGCTGAAGGCCGGAGCTACGACCCTGCGCGGCATCGCCTTCGACGGCGGCAAGGGCATCAAGGAGGTCCAGGTCTCCACCGACGGCGGCAAGACCTGGACGAGCGCCAAGCTCGGCAAGGATCTCGGCAAATATTCGTTCCGTGAATGGAAGCTGCCGGTGAAGCTCGCGGCAGGCAGCGTTGAGCTCAAGGTGCGTGCCACCGGCAATGGCGGCGAGACGCAGCCGGATACGCCGCGCTGGAACCCGGCGGGTTATCTACGCAACGTCGTCGAAACCGTCCGCGTTACCGTGGCCTGAGGGAGAATGACCATGCAGCGCACCGTTCTCCTCGCTATCACGCTCGCCCTCGCCACCGGTCTCGGCGCCGTGACCGCGGCCCCCGTCAACTACCAGCTTCCGGACGAGGTCGCCGCATTCAAGCCCGGGCCCAATCTCGAAGTGGTCCAGGGCAATTGCAGCGCCTGCCACTCGGCCGACTACATCAAGACGCAGCCGCCGATGAAGGACAAGAAAGGCTTCTGGCAGGCCGAGGTGACCAAGATGATCAAGGTCTATGGCGCGCCGATCGACGATGCCGATGTCGGCAAGATCGTCGATTACCTGGCCGCGACGTATTGAAGGACCGGAGCGTTTTCTCTTTACCCTCCCCTGGAGGGGGAGGGTAAGGAAGAGTGGCTGCTCGCTCCTCCTGTCTACAGTACATCCGCCGCGCTCCGGCCATTTGACCGCGAAACGGGCAAAACCGGCAAAAACGCCGCGAAGTTGAGCGGAATTCGGCAAAAGGCCGATGTGGTTTGAGCTACCAAGCCGGCCACATTCCGCGTATCCTGTTAGGACCGAACCGGCCGGTTGGCGGGGACTGGCGGTTCGAGATCTCGGAGGAAGACCCGCGGAGAAGTCGTGATGGCTAAAGGTACGGTCAAGTGGTTCAACCCGACGAAGGGTTATGGATTTATCCAGCCTGCGTCGGGCGGCAAGGATGTGTTCGTGCATATCTCGGCAGTGCAGAAAGCCGGTCTGTCGTCCCTGAACGAAGGACAGACGGTGGAATACGAAGAGATCGCAAACCGGGGCAAGACCTCCGCAGAGAACCTCAAAGTATAAGCCCGCCAGCTTTTGCTGCCTCCCGGACCCTTCCGGGAGCCGGGCCAAGAAAATTTTAGAAGACGGCCAGTGCATTCGACGACAGGCGTTGCGACTGCACACAGAGAGCTATTTCCCGCGAGGACCGCTCGTTCAACGCCTCAGCAATGACAATCGCGACGGCACTTCGTCAGCCCACCGGTAACGGTGCGTCGCGCTTGATCTCCTCCATCACCGCATAGGTCCGCGTCTCGCGCACGCCCGGCATCGACAGCAGGGTCTCGCCGAGGAAGCGTCGATACGCCGCCATGTCGGCTAGCCGCGCCTTCACAAGATAGTCGAAGCCCCCGGCAACCATGTGACACTCCAGCACCTCGGGCGCGAGTTTCACCGCGCGCGCAAAACGTTCGAAATTGTCCGGCGTGGTCTTGTCGAGCAGCACCTCGACGAACACTAACAAACCGAGGCCGAGCCGATGCGGGTTGAGCCGCGCGCCATAGCCTTCGACAAAGCCCTCGCGCTGCAAGCGCTTCAGCCGTTCGCCGATCGAAGTCGGCGACAGCCCGATGCGCTCGGCAAGCTCGACATTGGCGATGCGCCCATCCTCCTGCAAAATCGAGAGGATCTTCCGGTCGATTCGATCGAGTTCCATAATTTATCAGGTCAGATCGCTTCCGATCTTCATTTTCTAAGGCAAATCGGCTAGATTGTCTATCGAACTACGGTCATGCGAGCCTTATCCTGGATTGAGCCACAGGACACGCCATGCCGAACATCCCACCGCCCTTCACCGCCGCCTATGCGCCCGATGATGCCGAGATCGCCGCGCGGCTGTTGCCGGCGTCGCATCTGTCCCCGCCACAGGAAGCCCGGATCGACCGCACTGCGACGCGGCTGATCGAGGCGATCCGCAAGCGCGACGACCGGCTCGGTGGGGTCGAGGACATGCTGCGGGAGTTTGCGCTCTCGACCAAGGAAGGGCTCGCACTGATGGTGCTGGCGGAGGCACTGCTGCGCGTGCCGGATGCGCGCACTGCCGACCAGTTCATCGAGGACAAGCTCGGCGAGGGCGACTTCATCCACCACGAGACCAAGTCCACCGCGTTCCTGGTCAACGCCTCGGCCTGGGCGCTCGGCCTGTCGGCGCGGGTGATCCAGCCCGGCGAGACGCCCGACGGCACCATCGGCCGCCTCGTCAAGCGGCTGGGCGCGCCGGCGGTGCGCACCGCCACGCGCCAGGCGATGCGGCTGATGGGCAATCATTTCGTGCTGGGCGAGACCATCGAGCAGGCGCTGGAGCGGGGCAAGCCGCGCTCCGGCCAGAAGCCGCGCTATTCCTTCGACATGCTCGGCGAAGGCGCGCGCACGGCGGCGGATGCCAAGCGTTACTTCGATGCCTATGCGAGTGCGATCGAGACGATCGGCAAGGCTGCGGGTCCCCATCCCCTGCCCGACAGGCCCGGCATCTCGGTCAAGCTCTCGGCACTGCATCCGCGCTTCGAGGCGATCAGCCACGAGCGCGTGATGGCCGAACTGGTGCCGCTGCTGCTCGATCTCGCGCAGCGCGCCAAGGCACATGACCTCAACTTCACCGTCGATGCCGAGGAGGCCGACCGGCTGGAGCTGTCGCTCGACGTGATCGCGGCAACGCTCGCCGATCCCTCGCTGGCCGGCTGGGACGGATTTGGCCTCGCAATCCAAGCCTATCAGAAGCGCGCCAGCGCGGTGATCGACTATGCCGACGCGCTCGCCCGCGCGCATGACCGCAGGCTGATGGTGCGGCTGGTCAAGGGCGCCTATTGGGACACCGAGATCAAGCGCGCGCAGGAACGCGGGCTCGACGGGTATCCCGTGTTCACGCGCAAGGCGATGACGGATCTGAACTACGTCGCCTGCGCGACGAAGCTTTTGAGCTTGCGGCCGCGCATCTTCCCGCAATTCGCTACCCACAATGCGCTGACGGTCGCGACCGTGCTGGAACTCGCCGGAAAGAGCGGCGGGTTCGAATTCCAGCGCCTGCACGGCATGGGCGAAGCGCTGTACGAGCAGCTTGCCAAGGATCATCCCGAGACTGCCTACCGCACCTATGCCCCGGTCGGCAGCCATCGGGACCTGCTCGCCTATCTGGTGCGGCGTCTGCTGGAGAACGGCGCCAACTCCTCGTTCGTGGCGCAGGCCGCGGATTATCGCGTGCCTGTTACGGCGCTGTTGCAGCGTCCGGCGGACGCCATCGTCCGGCCGCAAGCGGCGGCGCATCCGAAAATCCCGTTGCCGGCCGATCTTTTCGCGCCGGAGCGGCGCAATTCGCGCGGCGTCGAATTCGGCGCGCGCGTCGCGCTCGATCATTTGCTCGCTGACGTCAAAGCGGAAGCGACCGATCTCGAGCCGATTGCGGACGCCACTCCGGATCAAGCCAATGCGGCGGTGGCCGCGGTACGCGCTGGCTTCGCCGCCTGGAGCCGGACGCCGGCGGCCACGCGCGCGGCGGCGCTGGAGCAAGCCGCGCATCTCCTGGAGAGCCGCAGCGCCCGCTTCATCGCGCTGCTGCAAAGCGAGGGCGGCAAGACGCTCGACGATTCGCTGTCGGAGCTGCGCGAGGCCGCCGATTTCTGCCGCTATTATGCTGCGCAAGGCCGCAAGCTGTTTGGCGGTGATGCCGCGATGCCGGGCCCGACCGGTGAGAGCAACGCGCTCGCGATGCGCGGCCGCGGCGTCTTCGTCGCGATCTCGCCGTGGAATTTTCCGCTGGCGATCTTCCTCGGCCAGGTCACGGCGGCGCTGATGGCTGGCAACAGCGTTGTGGCAAAGCCCGCCGAGCAGACCCCGCGCATCGCGCGCGAGGCTGTCGCCCTGCTGCACGAAGCCGGCATCCCGAAAGATGCGCTGCATCTCGTTGTCGGCGACGGCCGCATCGGTGCCGCCCTGACCGCGCACGCCGATATCGCCGGCGTCGTCTTCACCGGCTCGACCGAGGTCGCCCGCAGCATCAACCGGACGCTCGCCGCCAAGGATGGGCCGATCGTGCCGCTGATCGCGGAGACCGGCGGCATCAATGCCATGATCGCGGATGCAACCGCGCTGCCCGAGCAGGTCGCCGACGACGTCGTCACCTCGGCGTTCCGCTCCGCCGGCCAGCGTTGCTCGGCGCTGCGGCTCTTGTTCGTGCAGGAGGACGTCGCCGACCGCATGATCGAGATGATCGCGGGCGCCGCGCGCGAGTTGAAAATCGGCGATCCCTGTGACGCCGCGACCCATGTCGGCCCTGTGATCGACGCGGAGGCCAAGCAGCGCCTCGTTGCCCATATTGCGCGGATGAAGAGTGAGGCGAAGCTGCATTTTGCAGGCACGGCGCCGCGAGGCTGCTTCGTGGCACCGCACATCTTCGAGCTCAGGGACGCCGGCCAGCTCACCGAGGAGGTGTTCGGCCCGATCCTCCACGTCGTGCGCTACCGTGCCGAAAATCTTGAACGCGTGCTGCAGGCGATCGAGCGCTCCGGCTACGGGCTCACCCTCGGCGTCCATTCCCGCATCGACGACACCATCGAAGCCATCATCGACCGCGTGCAGGTCGGCAACATCTACGTCAACCGCAACATGATCGGCGCCGTCGTCGGCGTGCAGCCGTTCGGCGGCAACGGCCTGTCCGGAACCGGCCCCAAGGCCGGCGGCCCGCACTACCTCGCCCGCTTCGCGACCGAGCAGACCGTGACGATCAACACCGCCGCGGCGGGCGGCAACGCGGCGTTGCTTGCGGGGGAGGAGTGAGCGGCAAGTCCGGATTCGGATCTCACAGTATCGCAATAGCAGTTCCGTCATCCTGAGGCGCGAGTGGCGCAATGCCAGGCATCGCGCCGGGAGCCTCGAAGGATGAACGGCCCCGATACAGCCGGGCCGTCGCCCTTCGAGGGCCGCTGAAGAAGCGGCCACCTCAGGGTGACGGGGATGGAATTAGCGCCCACCGGACGCACGCCGACCGCCGCAATGGGCCCTGCGCCGGGCGCCGTTGCATCCCGGCAAAACATCAGTCTAATTGCTCCATCACCTGCCCGCGCCAATTCCAGCGCGCGGGAAACGACAAGAGCGAGGGAGCAACGCCGCGATGGAAAAAGGCATTTTTGCGGGCCTGAAGGTTTTGGACTGCGCGAGCTTTATCGCAGCGCCCGCGGCCGCGACCGTGCTGTCGGATTTCGGCGCCGATGTCATCAAGATCGAACCGCCCGGCGCCGGCGATCCCTACCGCAATCTGCCGAACCTGCCTGGCTATCCCACCGGCGAGCACAATTTCGCCTGGCTGCTGGAGGCCCGCAACAAGAAGAGCATCGCGCTCGACCTCGCCAAGCCGGAAGCGCAGGCCGTACTCTACAAGCTGGTCGCAGAGGCCGACGTCTTCATCACCAACATGCCGCCGCCGGTGCGCGCCAAGCTCGGCATCACCCACGATCACCTCGCTCATCTCAACGACCGGCTGATCTACGCCTCCTTCACCGGCTATGGCGAGAAGGGCGAAGAGGCCAACAAGCCCGGCTTCGACAGCAACGCCTATTGGGCGCGCTCCGGCCTGATGGACCTGGTCCGCGCCGACACCGACACCACGCCGGCCCGCTCGGTCGCCGGCATGGGCGACCATCCCTGCGCGATGGCGTTCTACGGCGCCATCGTCACCGCGCTCTATCAGCGCGAGAAGACCGGCAAGGGCTCGCACGTCGCCTCCAATCTGATGGCGAACGGGGTGTGGGCCGCGAGCGTGCTGGCGCAGGCAAAGCTCTGCGGCGCCAAGTTCGGCGAGCGGCGTCCGCGCGAGCGCGCGCTGAACGCTGTCGCCAACCACTATCAATGCAAGGACGGCCGCTGGCTGATCCTGTCGCTGCTGAGCGAAGAGAAGCAGTTTCCGACACTGGCGAAGTGCCTGGGGCGCGAAGACCTCATCACCGATCCGCGCTTCGCCACCAAACCCGACCGTCACGCCCGCTCGGTGGAGCTGATCAAGATCTTCGACGAGACCTTCGCGACCAGGGATCTGGCCGAATGGCGCAAGATTCTCGACGGCAACGGCCTCGTGTTCGGCGTCGTCGCCATCCTGGACGACATCCCCAACGACAAGCAGATGCTCGACAACGAGGTGCTGGTGCCGTTCGAGAACGACACCATGCTCACCATCTCCAGCCCGATCTGGATCGACGGCACCAAGAAGGTCCAGCCGCGCAAGCCGCCCGTCGTGGGCGAGCACAGTGACGAGATTTTGCGCGAGGCGGGATACGACGAAGCGGCGATCAAGCAGCTGCGCGGATCGGGGGCGGTGGGGTAGGAGCGCGCTAGCGCTACATACTCGCAATGACGATGCCGGGCGATCTCGCTATAAGCTACCGGCAAGACAACGCCGCGAGGTCCCATGCCCGGCTACCGCCTGCACTACTTCCCCGAATCCGGCAACAGCTACAAGCTGGCGCTGATGCTGACGCTTTGCGGCGAGAGGTTCGAGCCGGTCTGGACCGATTTCGGCGGCGGCGTCACGCGCACGGCGGAATGGCGCAAGGCCGTCAACGAGATGGGCGAGATTCCCGTGCTCGAAGTCGACGGCGTGAAGATGACGCAGACCGCGCCGCTGCTCTTGAAGCTCGCCGAGCAATATGGGCGTTTCGGTGCCGACACGGAGGACGAGAAGTTCGAGCTGCTGCGCTGGCTGTTCTGGGACAACCACAAGCTCACCGGCTACATGGCGACCTATCGCTTCATGCGCGCCTTCACCGAGAAGAACGATCCGCAGGTGCTGAAGCACTTTCGCCGCCGGCTCGAGGACTTCCTTGGCATCCTCGACGGACATCTCCAGCACAACGAATTCGCGATCGGCGCAAAGCCGACGGTCGCCGATATCTCGATGATGGCCTATCTGCATTATCCGAGCGATGAGCACGGCTTCGATTTCGCCACGAGCCATCCGGCCATCCACGCCTGGCTCGGCCGCATGGCCGCGCTACCTGGCTGGAAGCCGGCGTACGAGCTGCTGCCGGGCAAGCGGATGACGAATTACGCGAAGTGAAGACTCCTTCTTTCCCCTCTCCCCGCACGCGGGGAGAGGCGAAGGGAAACTACCTCAACGACAGCCAGCCGAGCGTGAACAGGATGCCGCCGACGATCACGGCCACCGCGATCGTCCAGATGCTGACGCGGGCGCTGCCGGTGACCTGCTTGACTTCCTCATTGCGCGCAATCTCGCGATTGCGCTCCTTGTTGGCGTCGCCAGTATTCGTCATGAATCATCCAAATCGCTTTGTCGTTTTGCGCATGATCTTGTCGGAAAACCGCTACACACTTTTCCGGATCATGCGCTAACGCGTCTTGATGAAGCACATGCCGATGCGGCGCGAGGCCGCGGCGGCCTGACAGGTGAGACCGTTAGCACAGCTCCATGACGTAAAACTCTCATCTCGCGTTCCCGATCCCGCCTCCTGCAGGGAACAATGCGCGCCCCAGCCGTCCTGATACTCGCTCCCGGCGAGCTCCCGGCTGCCGCGGGTCTGCGGCCGGCTGGCAAATCCGCGGGAGAAATCAGGGCGTTTGCCCGCGGCGAATGCGGTCAGGATGTCGCGGCGGCGAGGCTGGTCGCCGAGAAAGTGTGGCGAGGCCGGCACGATGGCGGAATTCGACGGCTTGTCCGCCAGCCAATCGACGCCCGGAAAGTGAAAGCCGCCGATGCCGCGGGTCTGGTGGCAGCCCGAGCAGGTGACGTCGTTGAGACGGCGCTGGAAGCCCGCGACCGAGCGGATGTTCTGCATGTCGCCGCGCGTTGCCGCCTGCTTCAGCGCACCGACCACGTCGTTGTCGGTGAAGACCGCTTTGCCCTCCCCTTCAGCCTGCATCATGCCGAACTCCGGCTGCAGCACTGATGCATCGAGGCCGGCCGGCGTCGGCACCACCGCACTCCTGGCCAGGAATTTCTCGGGGATCAGCACGGTGCCACGATCGAACTCGCGAAGATGTTCGGGTGCGAGCAGCCAATCCTTGAAGTCGCGCCGAAGCGCATCGTCAGCCACGATCCGGTCGCGGTCGATCTGGTTCTCCAGCGTCGATTCCTCGAAGGCCTTCGTGGCGGAATTGTACTTGAACACCTTGAGCAGATAGTCGGAGCGGAAATCATGCAGCGCCGACTTCGCCGCGACCGAGAGCTGGATGTTGGTCTCGATGCGATCGAGCATGGCGTCGTCCCGGCTGCCGATCAGCTCCTGCCAATTGCCGTTGTCGAGCCAGCGCCGCGCGAGTTCAGCGCAGCTGATCGGCTTGCCGTTCGCGTCCGTCTGGCGCACATCCCGTGCCTTCATCACCAGATTGAGCGTCATCGGCAGCCGCGTCGCGGTTGTGCCGTCGAAACGCGCCAGCCGATAGAGCAGCCGGATCTCGCCGCAGGACTCCTCCGAGGCGTAGGCGCGGTCCATGCGGTTGACGATGCCGGCCAGCACGAAGCGCGTGTCGCGGGAATTCAGCACGGCCCGATCGAACAGCTGCACGTCAAAGCCCTCGCCGACGCCGATGGTCTCGCTCGGATAGGCCGCCTTTTGCCCTTTGATGTGGCGGTCGACCTCCGCATCGATCGCCGGCGGAATGTCCTTGAGCTGCGGCAGCTCTGAAAACAGCAGGTCGGTCGTCAGCGAAGCATCCGCCTTGCGCTCCGGCGCCAACAGGCGCTGGAGCGTGAGAGCGTCACCCTCATCGAGCCTGCGCAGGAGATCGGGATCGGTGATGGCGGTGCCGCGCGTCAGCGGCGCGGTCTCCGCGGCCGATAGCGCGGCGGTGCCGCCAAACAAGACGGCGGCAGCAAGGAGAATTCGCAACGCGCGGCTCATGCCTGAGGTAACACCGCGGCGGTCCGCCTATTCAAGCAAAAAGGCGCTTCACATGGTGGTGAAGCGCCTTTCGAAAGTCGTATCTGGGCCGCTCAGCGCGCGACGATCAGGCCCTTGCTGGTGACCACCACCCAGCGGCCGTCCTGGCGACGGATCGCATCGACGCGGCCGAGGCCGGGAATGGGATCGCCGGGATAGACCTCGTAAAGCCCGTCGCGGCCCTCGATCAGCGCACCGCCATTGGCGGCGTTGCGCAGCCGCCAGCCTTCGACCGTGGGCAGGCGGCCGACCTCGGTCTTGGGCGCGGCTGCCACTGGGGCCGGTGCGGCCGCGGCGGTCGCAACCTGGGTCGGCGCGATCGAGCCGGTGGTCTCCTTGGGCACCGCTGCTGCGGCCTGCGCGGGGGCGGCGGGCGGCGTGGCGCGGAGCTTGTCGACGGTCTCGGACAATTTTGCGATTTTGGCCATCGGCTCGGCCTGCGCCTTCTCGAGCTTGTCGAGGCGGTCGTTGGCCCGATTGAACTGGGTGACGCCGGTTTTCGAGCTGTGCTCGACGTTAGCCTTCAGTGCGACGAGGTCGGCATCGATCCGGGCGACCGAAGCATCCAGCGCGCTGGTGTCGGTGACCTGCACCGGCGCCTGGGCCGGGGCGGCGAAATGCATCATGCCCGCGGTCGCGAGCGCGCCGCTGATGGCGCCGACGCTCGCCGCGATCGCCACCACCGCGGCCATCGCCGACAGGCGGCGCTTGCTGCCGGTCTCGCGCGGCTCCTCCGCCTTCACATGCGGGGCAAAATCCTCACGGTCCCAGGAGCGTTCCGACGGCGCCATGACGATCAGCTTGCCGGGCTTTGGCTCGGGCTTGGCTTCGGCTTTGGCTTCGAGCTTCGGCACCTCGATCCGCGACGCCTCGATCTTCGGCGGCTCGACCTTCACCGGATCAGGTTTGGGCGGCGCCTCATGGTCCGGGGCAATCGAGGGAGCCTCGATCCCAGCGGCCTCGACGGCCTGCGGCGCGGTCGCAGCAGCCTCGACGACGCCGGTGTCCTGGGCAGCCTGCTCGGGCATTGGTTCGCTCACGGCTCAAATACTCCAGTCTGGGTTGACCTTTTGGTAACTTTCATTGCTTGCGAAATCCTTACCTGCGGACCCGCTTACCGAAATTTTAGGAAGTTATCCGGGGCCGAATTTGGCCGGGAAAGTGGAACCGGTGTGGCGGGCGTGAAACAAATTGTAATCGGGTGAAGATGAACGGCCGCGGAATGAGCGCCTCTGTAGCTACCGTCATCCTGAGGTGCGAGGCTTGCGATGCGATGCATCGCAAGTGGAGCCTCGAAGGATGAACGGCCGAGCTGCAGCAGCCGGGCCGTCGCCCTTCGAGGCTCGCCGAAGAGGCGAGCACCTCAGGGTGACGGTGCGAGAGTTGACCTAGCTCCTCGTCACATCACGACCGGCGCATCCGGCAGCTCGTTCGCATGCGATGCGCCGGGCGGAAAATGCCGCGCCAGTTCGCGCGACACCGCCGTGATGCCGGCGATGACGCCGCGCTCGAACTGGCCGGAGCCGAACTCGGCCTCCATCGCGCGGCAGATGCTTTCCCATCCTTCGGCACCAACCTTCGCGTGGATGCCGCGGTCGGCCACGATCTCGACGTCACGGTCGGCGAGCAGGAGATAGATCAGGACACCGTTGTTGTGTGCGGTGTCCCAGATGCGCTGATGCGCGAACACGTCGAGGGCGCGCTCGCGGGCCGGCTGGTTGCGGAACAGCGGCGCGCCGTCGAGTGCGCCTTCGACCACGAAGCGGACCTGGCCGGAATGGGTGGTCTCGCCCTGCTTGATCGCCTGCTCGATGCGGGCGAGCACGGCCGGCGGAAAGATCTGCCTTGCGCGCCAATGATGCTGCACGAGATGTCTGGCAATGCGCTTGATGCTCATGACCGCTACCAGCTCCCCGAGGCGCCGCCGCCGCCGAAACTGCCGCCACCGCCGCTGAAGCTGCCGCTGTCACTGGAAGACGACCCGCTGCTCCAGCCACCCGACGAAGAGCCGCTCGACCACGAGCCGCCGCGCGAACGGCCAGTGCCCGGCGCGATCGCCGAAAACAGATCGGCGACGAATCCGATGACGAAGCCGAGGACTCCGACAGCGATGGCGAGCGCGAAGGAGCCGAGAATGAGCCAGGTCAGCCCTGCGATGATGCCGCCGGTCACCAGGGATCCGAGCAGCCGCCCCAGCATGGCCCGGAAGAACCCGCCGACCCCGATCGAGGCGAACAGCGTCACGATGAATACCGGCGCGAGGTCGTCCAGATGACCGAAGCTCACCGTGGGTGACGGAACCGGCAGCGGCTCGCCGTCGATGACCCGGATCATGCGATCGACGCCATCCGAGATGCCGCCGCCGAAATCGCCTGCCCGGAATTTCGGTGTAATGATCTCATCGATGATCCGCCGCGAGGTGACGTCGGTGAGCGCGCCTTCGAGGCCATAGCCGACCTCGATGCGCAAATGCCGGTCATTCTTGGCGACGACGAGGATCGCGCCGTCGTCGACCTTCTTGCGACCGATCTTCCAGGCCTCCGCAACGCGGATCGAGAATTGCTCGATCGTCTCCGGCTGCGTGGTCGGCACGATCAGGACGGCGATCTGGCTGCCCTTGCGCGTCTCGAAGTCGCGCAACCTTTGCGACAACGCGGCAACGTTGCTGATGGACAGCGTCCCGGTCTGGTCGACCACGCGGCCGGTGAGCTCGGGGATGGCGACGTCGGCTGAGGCGGGGAGCGCGAAGGCGAGGACGAGCGTCGCAACGAAAACCGCGCGCCGCACACTCAGTGTCATCGCCCGGCTTGCCGTCTTCGCTGACGCTTCGCCGGCCCAATACCGCTGTGCCCGGCGAAGCCCTTGGCGTAGCCGGGACCGGGCGATCCAGTATTCCAGAGACGCCAGAGGCCTACGGAGAGGCCGCGGCGTACTGGATTCCCCGCTTTCGCGGGGAATGACGGCGGTGGGTGGAGCTAGGCGCATTCGCAAAACGGCGCGCGCTTACTTCGACGGCGCCGGCGCCGGGTTGAAGTCGACCTTCGGCGCGGTCGAGATTTCCTTCTCGTTTGCGACCGAGAAGTTCGGCTTCTCCTTGTAGCCGAACATCATCGCGGTGAGGTTGCTCGGGAACGAGCGGATGGTGACGTTATAATCCTGCACCGCCTTGATGTAACGGTTGCGCGCCACCGTGATGCGGTTCTCGGTGCCCTCGAGCTGCGACATCAAATCCTTGAACAGTGCGTCCGACTTGAGCTGCGGGTAGTTCTCGGTGACGACCAGCAGCCGCGACAGCGCGCTGGAGAGCTCGCCCTGCGCGGCCTGGAACTTCTGGAAGGCGGCTGGATCGTTCAGCACCTCGGGCGTCGCCTGGATGCTGCCGACCTTGGCGCGCGCATTGGTGACGCCCAGCAGCACATCCTTCTCCTGCTGGGCAAAGCCCTTCACCGAGTTGACGAGATTGGGCACGAGATCGGCGCGGCGCTGATACTGGTTCACGACCTCGGACCAGTTGGACTTGATCTGCTCGTCCTCGCTCTGGATCGCGTTGTAGCCGCAATTGGTGAGACTCAGCGAGGCCAGCGCCGCCAGCACGGTCAGGATCTTGCGCATTAAATTTCTCCCGGTGGAATCCTGTAACTCAATATCAGATAGCGATAACGCGGTACCAGCTTTTCGGGTTCATTCCGGGGCGCGAAGCGAGCTATGGTGCGCCCTTGCGCACCTGAAAATCTCGAGATTCCAAGTCTGGTCCTCCGGACCATCCCGGAATGACTGCGCCGGATGAGCGCACCTCAGCCGACTGACGCAAGCCTCTTGCCTATCCCTGACCGACATAGTCAACTCGACGAAACGATAAGACAGAACACCGGGGGAAACGCGATGACCTCGTTCGAGACCATCCTCGTGGAGAGGCCGGATCCGGCGATCACCCGGATCGTGATGAACCGGCCAGAAGCGCGTAACGCGCAGAACCTGCAAATGACCTACGACCTGAACGCCGCCTTCGACGCGGCGGTGCAGGACGATACGGTCAAGGTGATCATCCTCGCCGGCAACGGTCCGCACTTCTCCTCCGGCCATGATCTGCGTCCCGGCGGCAAGAATGCCGCCGGCGTCGATTTTCCACCGATCGGAAATTGGGGCGGCTTTGCCGAGCCGAATGCCCATGGCCGCTTCGCGCGCGAGCAGGAAATCTATCTCCAGATCACCCGGCGCTGGCGCAATCTCGCAAAACCGACCATTGCCGAGGTGCACGGCAAGTGTATCGCCGGCGGGCTGATGCTGGCCTGGGCCTGTGACCTCATCATGGCCAGCGACGATGCGCAGTTCTGCGATCCCGTGGTGACCATGGGCGTCTGCGGCGTCGAATGGTTCGTGCATCCCTGGGAGCTCGGCGCGCGCAAGGCCAAGGAATTCCTGTTCACCGCCGACAATTGGAGCGCCGAGGTGGCGCAGCAGCTTGGCATGGTCAATCAGGTCGTACCGCGCGCAGAGCTATCTGCGCGCACGCTGGAGCTGGCGCGCAGGATTGCGGCAAAGCCGGCCTTCGCGCTGAAGATGACCAAAGAAGCGGTGAACCGCTCGGTCGACGTGATGGGCCAGCCTGCCGCAATCGACCAGGCTTTTGCGCTGCATCAGCTCTGCCATGCCCACAACCTTCAGGAGTTCGGCATGATCGTCGATCCCTCGGGCCTGCATCCCTCCGTGCGCAAGCCGCCGGCGGCCGCGGAGTAATTGCGATGGATCTCAATCTCAGCGACGAACAAAGGCTGCTGCGCGAGAGCGCGGAGCGCTTCGTGGCCGGAAGCTACGATGCCGATCACCGCCGCAAGATGGCGAACGATCCGCTCGGCTTTAGCCCGGCGGTGTGGAAGCAGTTCGCCGAGCTCGGCTGGCTGGCGTTGCCGCTTCCCGAACAGTTCGGCGGCCTCGGCGGCGGCGCGGTCGAGATCGGCATCCTGATGGAGGCGTTCGGCCGTGGGCTGGTATCGGAGCCCTATGTCGCGACCGTGGTGCTGGGAGCCGCACTGATCGCCAGATGCGGCACCAATGAGCAGAAGCAGGAGAGCCTGCCGAAGATCGCGGACGGATCCTTGAAGCTTGCGTTTGCGCATTCCGAGCGCGCGGCGAGGTTCGATCTCGCCAGGGTCGCAACCGCCGCCGACCGGACCGCACAGGGCTGGCGCCTTGCCGGCAGCAAGATCGCCGTGCTCGACGGCCATGCCGCCGATGAGATCATCGTCTCCGCGCACATTCATGATCATCAGAGGCCTTCGGGACGGACCGGCCTGTTCCTCGTGCCCGCGACGACGCCTGGCCTCGTCGTCAGCGACTTTCCGCGCCTCGGCGGCGGGCGCGCCTGCAACCTCGAGCTATGCGACGTGCATCTGCCCGAGGACGCCCTGCTCGGCGACGGTCACGACGCACTGCCGGCCATCGAATGGGCTGTCGACTGCGCCATGGCTGCGCTCGGTGCGGAAGCCGTCGGCATCATGCAGACGCTGCTGGACACCACGCTCGAATACACCAAGATCCGAAAGCAGTTCGGACGGCCGCTGTCGGCCAACCAGGTGATCCGCCATCGCCTCGCCGACATGGCGATGCAGGTCGACGAGGCGCGCTCGATGGCACTGCGCGCTGCGCTCAAGGCAGATGCCGCGCCAGTCGAGCGGGCACGGGCCGCGTCCGGCGCCAAAGCCAAGATCGGCAAATGCGCGCGCTTCGTCGGCGAGCAGTCGATCCAGCTCCACGGCGGCATGGGCGTCACCGAGGAGCTCGAGGTCGGCGCGTATTTCAAACGCCTCGTCGCCTTCGACACGCTGTTCGGCGGCAGCGCGCACCACTATGCCCGTCACGCCGAACTTGGCCGCAAGGCCTGATACCGGGAGAGCCTCATGGACCTGTCGTTCAATGCCGAGGAGCGCGCCTTCCAGGACGAGGTACGCAGCTTCATTGCCAAGAATCTCACCGAGGAGATGAAGCGCGCGACCGCGCTGACGCCCTCGGTGTTCTCCGACCCTGATATCGGCATGGCCTGGCAGCGCGCGCTACACAGGCAGGGCTGGGGCGCACCGGGCTGGCCGGTCGAACATGGCGGACCGGCCTGGACGCCGGCGCAGCGCTGGATCTTCGAGACGGAGTCCGCGCGGGCAGGCGTGCCCAATGTGAATGTCATGGGCGTGAAGATGGTTGGCCCCGTCATCATCGGCTTCGGCTCGCCCGAGCAGAAGAACTTCTACCTGCCGCGGATTCTCTCCGGCGAGGATTATTGGTGCCAGGGCTATTCCGAGCCGGGCTCCGGCTCCGACCTCTCTTCGCTGAAGACGCGCGCGGTTCGCGACGGCGACGACTACATCATCAACGGCACAAAAATCTGGACCACGCATGCGCATCACGCCAATCGCATGTTCGCGCTGGTGCGCACCAGCGACGGGCCGCGGCAGCAGGACGGCATCAGCTTCATCCTGATCGACATGAAGACGCCTGGCATCACCACGCGTCCCATCCTCACCATCGGCGGCGACCACGAGGTCAACCAGGTGTTCTTCGACGACGTCCGCGTGCCCGTGGCCAACCGGGTCGGCGAGGAAGGCAAGGGCTGGACCTACGGCAAATATCTGCTCGAGTTCGAGCGCGGCTCGGGCATCGCCTCGGCCAAGCTGCGCGAGGGCTTGAAGGCGATCGCCGACCTCGCCGAGTCCGACCTGACCGGCCGCGCCATCGACAGTCCCGATATCGCCGCGCGCATCTCGGAGGTGGAAGTCGATATCGACGCGCTTGAAATGACCGAGCTGCGCGTGCTCTCCGCGCTGCAGACCGGACAAAACCCCGGCGCGGTGTCGTCGATCCTGAAGCTGCGCAACAGCGAAATCCGCCAGGCCGTGACGCGGCTCGGCGTCGACGTCATCGGCCACGACGCCCTTGCCGTCGAGCCGATGCGCCCGCTCTACAAGCTCAACCACGAGCCGCCGACGCCGGAGGAGATGCTGACAATGGTGCCGGAATATCTCAACGGCCGCGCCTACACCATCTTCGGCGGCACCTCGGAGATCCAGCGCGACATTATTGCGAAGATGATGCTGGGGATTTGAGATCTAGGACTTCAGCTCGAATTGGCGCGGCATCCTCCGCTGTCGTCCCCGCGAAGGCGGGGACCCATCACCACAGGGAGATGTGGTTGCGGGGACTCGGAGTTACCAGTTTTGCGCCAAACTCCTCCCTGTGGTGATGGGTCCCGGATCGGCGCGCGCTTGGGCGCGCTTGTCCGGGACGACAGCGGAGTGTGTGGCAGCAGCTAGCGCAATAACTCGACGCTAACCCGCCGCCTTCGCATCCCTGATCGCCTGCCAGATCTTCTGCGGTGTCAGCGGCGTATTGAGCTGGGTGACGCCGAGCTCGGCGAGCGCGTCCATCACGCCGTTGGTGACGCAGGGCGGGCCGCCGATGGCGCCGGACTCGCCGCAGCCCTTGGCCCCGAGCGGATTGGTGCGGCAGGGCGCGGAATCATCCAGCGTCACCACGATCGGCGGCACGTCGTCGGCGCGCGGGATGCAATAGTCCTGATAGCTCGCGGTGAGGAGCTGGCCGTCCGCATCATACGAGACGCCTTCATACAGCGCCTGACCGATGCCCTGCGCGACGCCGCCATGGATCTGCCCCGTCACCAGCATCGGGTTCACGGCGACCCCGACATCGTCGACCGTGGTGTAGCGCACGACCTTGGAGACGCCGGTTTCGGGATCGATCTCGACCTCGCAGATATGCGTGCCGTTCGGCCAGCTCGGACCATCGACCTCGCCCTCGGAATCGACGCTGAGCTTGGCGCCGCTCTCCTTTTCGGCGATGTCGAACAGGCTGATACGGCGGTCGGTGCCGACCACGGTCAGCATGCCGCCCTGATATTCGATGTCCTCGACCGAGGTCTCCAGCACGTTCGCCGCCTTCTCGCGCGCCTTCTGGATCAGATCGTTGGAGGAGACCGCGACCGCCGTGCCGCCGACGAACAACGAGCGCGAGCCGACGCTGCCAAAGCCCATCGCGAGATCGGTGTCGCCTTGCACGACATCGATCTTGTCCATGGCAATGCCGAGCGTGTCGGAGATCATCTGGGTGTAGGTGGTCTGCAGCCCCTGCCCCATCGCCATGGTGCCGGAATGCAGCACGACGCGCCCTTGAGAGGTCGCGTGCAGGCTGACCTTCTCGGTGTGGGCGCGGCCGCCGGTCCATTCGATGTAGGAGGTGAGCCCGCGGCCGTAGAGCAGGCCCTTCTTCTTCGCCGCCTTCTTGCGCGCGGCAAAGCCGTCCCAGTCGGCCAGCTTCACGGCGCGGTCGAGCATGTGCGCGAAGGCGCCGGAATCGTAAACCTGGCCCGCCGCATTGGTATAAGGCAGCTGCGCCGGCTTGATGTAGTTGGCTTTGCGGATCGCGCGCAGATCGATGCCGATCTTTCGCGCGGCGGCGTCGAACAGGCGCTCGACGATGAAGACCGCTTCGGGCCGGCCGGCGCCGCGATAGGCACCGACGGGCGCGGTGTGGGTCATCACTGACTTCACCTCGAAATGTACCAGCGGCAGGTCGTAGACGCCAGTCTGCACGAACGGGCCGAGCACCAGCGGGATGATGTTCGCCGCGCCCGAGGAATAGGCGCCGGTGCAGCCGATCGACTTGACGCGATAGGCCAGCACCTTGCCCTTCTCGTCCAGCGCAAAGGAGGCAGTCGAAGTGAGATCGCGGCCGTGGGTGCCACCGACGAATTCGTCGGTGCGATCGCCGCGCCAGCGGATCTTCTTGCTCAGCTTGGTCGCGGCGTAAGCGACGATGCCGTCCTCGGGATAGAGGTTGGTCTTCTGGCCAAAGCCGCCGCCGATATCGCCGACCAGCACACGCACACTGTCCTTGGGACGCTTCAGCACGGCCTCGGCGAGCACGTCGCGGGTCGAGGCCGGGGTCTGCGACTGCACATGCAGCAGCAGGCGGCCGGTCTTCTTGTCGATCTCGGCAATGGTCGAGCGCGGCTCCATCGCCGACGGCACGAGGCGCTGGCTGACGAGGTCGAGCTCGACGGTGTGCGCGGCCTTGGCGAACGCCTCGTCCACCTTGGCGGCATCGCCGTAAGCCATCGCACCGACGATGTTGTCGGGCGCCTCCGGCCACACCACGGGCGCGCCGGGCTTGACGGCCTCGACAGGGTCGACCACCGCAGGCTGCACGTCATACTCGACCACGATCGCCTCGGCCGCGCTCTGCGCCTCGACGCGGGACGAAGCCACAACGGCCGCCACGGCCTCGCCGGCGTAGCGGACGACCTCATGGGCGAGCAGCCGGCGCGGCGGCACCGTCATCGGCTTACCGTCGGGGCGCTTGAAGATGCTCAGCGTCGGGATGCTGCCGACATCGTCCTTGACGAGGTCGGCGCCGGTGTAGATCGCGGCAACGCCCGGCATCGCGGCGGCCGCGCTGGTGTCGATCGAGACGATGTTGGCGTGGGCATGCGGCGAGCGCAGCACGTACAACCACAGGGCGCCGTCGCCTGGCTTGTCGTCGATGAATTGCCCCTTCCCGGTCAGCAGCCGCTGGTCTTCCAAACGCTTGACGGGCTGCCCCGCTCCGAAACGCAAATTGCCGGGAAGAATGTTCATTCCGTGGGGTCCTCGAAATCCGCAAAAACGACCGCGGCGGTTTTAACCGATTTTGCGCGCCAGACAACCGAGCCGCGACACATCTGCAATGCGCGTCAGCCACCCTTGCGGGCGGGGAATTCGCCGTCAGGAACGCTCGATATCGATGATGCCTACATTGACGTCGCGGCTGTCCGAGCCGCGTTTGACCGTGAGGCGAACGGTCTTGCCCGCTCCGGCCTGCTCGAGCGCATCGGTCAAATCGGAGAGGCGCCGCACCGGCTTCCCTTCCACCGCGGTGATGATGTCTCCGACCGCTCCCGTCGAAAAGTTGACGCCGCGAATCCCCGCCCGCTCGGCGGGGCTGCCGGGGGCCGTCCTCACCACGATGACGCCTTCGACGCCAAGCCGCGTCGACACATCCTCGCCGGCGGCGACGATGCCGATGCCGGGCGTCGGCACGCGGCCGTTGCGGATGAGCTCGGGGACAATCCGGTTCACGACATCGACCGGCACGGCGAAGCCGATGCCGGCATTCGAGCCGGACGGCGATATGATCGCCGTAGTCACGCCGATCAGCCGGCCGGCGGAGTCCAGCAGCGGCCCGCCTGAATTGCCCGGATTGATCGCAGCATCGGTCTGGATGACGTTGGCGATCTCCCGGCCGCCATGGGTTGGAAGCCGGCGCTTGAGCGCGCTGATGATGCCAGAGGTCATCGATTGATCGAGCCCGAAGGGGTTGCCGATCGCAAAGGCGGATTGGCCGACCTTCAGGTCGTTCGAACTGCCGAGCGCCACCGGCTGCGGGAGCTCGCGCACGCTGCGGATCCTCAGCACCGCGAGGTCGTAATTGGGCGCCGTGCCGACGAGGTCGACCTGCGCGACTTCACCTGAGGCGAAGCGCACCGCGATCTCGCCACCATTGGCCACGACGTGATTGTTCGTCACGAGATGGCCCTCGCGGTCCCAGACGAATCCCGTGCCGGACGCGCCGCCGCCCTGGCCTTCCTCGCCCATGAGCGGACTCGCCGCCGATTTCACCGCCACCTGAACGACCGAGGGCGACACGCGTTCAAAGATGTCGATGGTCGCCTTTTCGCCATCGGACAGCGGGCCGCGCTGCTCGACGGCGCGTGCGGAGGGCGCCGCCCATGGGGCATAGGAGACCGGGACATGCAGGATTTTCGCGGCCGTGACGGCGAGCAGCAGGGCGGCGAAGGCTGCCGCGGCAATCGCGTAGCGACGATTCATGGGTGATCACCGTGTCTTGTGCTGAATGCGGGCTCTGAGATGCACATTGCATGGACAGAAATCGCTCACGCGGCAACGTCGCAAACGCTCGGAAGTTTCTCGATTGCGCAGGTTGGGACTTTTGGGGCTCCCGCACGAGCGCCGGGGCATATTGCCGCGTGACAACGAGCTATGTCAGCTCGCGCAGCGCCGCCTCCACCACCTTGCGCGCCTCGGCCGTCAGCGCCGCCTGCGGCGGGACGGGGTCGCCGACGTCGTAGCCCTGGATCGCAAGCCCCGTCTTGATGCAGGCGGCGAGATTGAAGCGGGCGAAGGCTTCGTTGATGCGCCAAAGCCGGCGCTGCAGTGCCATCGCCTCGTCCCAGCGGCCGGCCTTGCAGAGGTCGTAGAGCGCGACACTCTGGCGCGGGATGATGCAGGCCGGGCCCGCCATCCAGCCGAGCCCGCCGATCAGCATCACCGCGGCCGGGATGTGGGCGGAGGCCGAGAACACCCGCAAGGCATCGCCGCAGCGGTTCATGATCGAGAGCAGCCGGCCGGTGTTGGTCGAGGCGTCCTTGATGTAGCCGATGCGCGGGTGCTCGGCGAGGCGCGCGATGGTGTCGAGGGTGAGGTCGGAGCGCTGGAATTGCGGGTTGGTGTAGATGACGACGGGAATGTCGACGGCGTCCGCGATGTCGCGGAAGTAGGATTCGACCTGGGCGTCGCTGAGCGGAAAATACGCTTCCAGGATCGCGAGGATTCCGTCGGCCCCACGCTTCTGGTAGGCTTTCGCCTGCGCCACCGCATCCGCCGTCGAGGTCGAGGCGACGCCAGCGACAACAGGCACGCGGCCCTGCGCGGCTTCGATCATGGTCTGCACGACCGCGGTGCGTTGTGCGGCATTGAGATAGGCGAACTCGCCGGTCGAACCCAGCGGCGTCAGCCCGTGCACGCCGGCGCCGATCAGATCATCACAGAGCTTTGCGAGCACGTTCGTCCGCACTGTGCCGTCGGCATCGACGGGCGAGACGAGATAGGGGAAGACGCCGTGGAATTCGGACATGTCGGGGGCTCCGGAAGCTGGCACCCGACGGGTCTTAGCAATGCCCGCCCCCGCGATCAAACCTTGAGCAAGCGTACCCGCGTGCCCCAGGGATCAATCGCCTCCGCGCCGTCGGCAAGCGCCGTGACCGTCGCACCGCCCTTGCGCAGGCGTTCTTCCTGCGCGGCGAGCAGCTCCGGCTTGGCCATGACCAGCGAGAACCAGGCGAGACCCGTCATCTGGTCGTCGCGCTGGCCGGCGCCCTGGCTTTGCCAGACGTTGATGCCGAGGTGATGATGATAGCGGCCCGACGACAGGAACGCGGCGCCGCTGCGGCTGCGGGTCGGATCGAGGCCAATCGCGCCATGATAGAAGCCTCCGGCCTGCGCGAGATCGCCGACCCGCAGATGCATGTGGCCGATGCGCATTCCGTCCGGCGCCTTGGCGTAATCTGGCACGCGCGTATTGGTCAGCGACAACAGGTCCGGAATGTTGAGCTCGTCGGACGCCATCTTCACGCTGCCCTCGCTCCATTGCCATTGCGAGGGATCGCGGTCGGCATAGACCTCGATGCCGTTGCCTTCGGGATCGTCGAGATAGACGGATTCGCTGACGAGGTGATCGGCAAAGCCCGACAGCTTCACGCGGTGCGAGGCCGCGTGCACCAGCCAGCGCGCCAGGTCCTTGCGCGTCGGCATCAGGAAGGCGGTGTGGTAAAGGCCGGCGGCATTGCGCGGCTCGATTTCCGCATTGGGGCGGGCCTCCAGCACCAGCAGCGTGACGCCTGATGTGCCGAGCTTCGCCGCAGTCGCCGAGCGTTCCATCACCGTGAGGCCGATCACATCGCGGTAATAGTCGGCGACCTTGTCGAGATTCTTCACCCGCAGCGTCACCATGCCGACCCGCATCGGCGTGCGGCTGGCATAGGTCGGCCCGCCGCCCTGCGGCGTGCCCTCGGCCCGTGCGGCAGCTGCGGCGGCCATGGCAAGCGAGGTCGCGCCGGCGAGTTGCAGCAGGGTGCGGCGGGTGAGGTCGATGGTCATCGGTCAGGGCTCGCTGAAACTGGTTGGGGCCGTGCGGCGCAATGTCGGGCCGATTGCTACACGTTCCCGTGAGCGGCTCCCAATCACATGTTCGTCGGCCGTAACAGGCGGTGTCCTGACCACCCGGCCAGTTTCGCGATTCCCCGCGACATCCCAGATTGAGGACAGCTTATAGGAGCCAGCTATGACTGACCCAACTCCCCTGTCCTCACTATCGTCCGCCCTCGCGGATGTGGTGGCGCGCACTGCGCCCGCAATCGTCTCTGTGCACTCGCATCGCTCCCGTGCGACCGGCTTCGTCTGGAAAGGGGGGCTGATCGTCACCGCCGACGAGGCGCTGGCCGACGAGGGCAAGGTCGAGATCGGTCTCGCCGACGGCAGCCGCGTGGCTGCCACGATCGCCGGCCGCGACCACACCACCGACATCGCGCTGCTGCGCACTGAGGCCGCTGCTACGCCGGTCAAGCTCGCCGCCACGGTCCCGCCCCTCGGCGCGTTGTCGATCGTGGTGGCCACCAACCGCGAGACGCCGAGTGCCGCGCTGGGGATGGTATCGGCGTCCGGCAGCGGCTGGCGCTCCCTGCGCGGCGGCGAGATCGATGCGCGGATCGAGCTCGATGTCCGCCTGCGCGGCAGCCAGCAGGGCGGCCTTGCGCTCGATGCATCGGGCGAAGCCTTTGGCATGGCCGTGCTCGGGCCGCGGCGCGTGCTGGTGATCCCGACGGCGACGATCGAGCGCGTCGCGGCGCAACTCGAGACGCGCGGCCGCATCGCGCGCGGATATCTCGGCCTCGGGCTCCAGCCGGTCCGGCTCGACGACGGCATCGGCGCCATGGTGATGAATGTCGACAAGGCCGGCCCTTCGGCCGCGGCCGGCATCCGCCAGGGCGACGTCATTGTGGCAGTTAACGACCAGAAGCTGTCAGGCGTGCGCGCGCTGTCGCGAACGCTGGGTCCTTCGAGCGTCGGCGCGGTGGTCGACGTCGCGGCGCGCCGCGGCGGCGAGCCGATCAGCTTCAAGGTCACGGTCGGCGAGAGGCCGGAGGCGTGAGCGAGGACCGGACGCCGGAGATCGTGCTTGCCCTGGAGATTGACGATCCCGCCCTCGCCGATCGCCTGGCGGCCTTGCTCGGCAGCGTCGCCGGGCTTCGCCTTGCCGCGCCCGGCGAGGCTGCCACGGCGACCGTCGTCGCCCGCGATCCGCGCGTGATGCCCGCCGACATCGCGCTGACGCAGCGCGAGCTCGACGTGCTGGCGCTGATGGCCGAGGGTGCCTCCAACAAGATGATTGCCCGCCGGCTCGGCATCTCCGTGCACACCGTCAAATTCCATGTCGGCTCGCTGCTCGACAAGCTGGACGCCACCGGCCGCACCGACGCGGTGGCGCATGCGGCACGCCGCGGCGTGATTGAGCTATGATGTCGCGGGGAAGCGGAGCTCGACCGTCAGGCCCGGCGCATTGTCATGCAGCGCTACTCCCGCGCCGTGAAGGCGCGCGACCGCAGCGACGAGGCTGAGGCCAAGGCCGTTGCCCGGCGTGTAGCGGCTCTGCTCGAGCCGGTAGAAGCGCTTGAAGACGTGATCGCGCTCCTCAGTGGGAATGCCCGGACCATCGTCGGCGATGGCGATCACCGCACCGCCATCGGCGCTGCGGCACGTCACGGTCACCTGCCCGCCTTTGCAGCCGTGCTTGATCGAATTGTCGACGAGATTGGCGATGGCATCGAACAGCAGGTCGCGATCGCCGGTGATCGGCACCTCGCGGTCTCCGGCGAGGCTGAGGCGCGTTGAGACCTGCTCGGCGGCGGCGTCGTAGAGCTCGACGACCTCGCCGGCGATCTCAGCGAGGTCGAGCGCGCGGAAGGCGCCGGTGCGGGCGCGGCTCTCGATCTCGGAGATCCGGGTGATGGAGGCGAACATGCCGAGCACGGCGTCGAGATCGGCGATGGTGTCGCCGATCAGCGCGGCATCCGCCTCGCTGTTGCGTTGGTGGTGATAGGCCTTCTCCAGCCGGCCGCGCATCCGCGTCAGCGGCGTGCGCAGATCATGGGCGACGTTGTCGCTGACCTGCTTGACCTCACCCATCAGCGTCTCGATGCGGTCGAGCATCTGGTTGAGGTTTTCGGCGACGCGGTCCCATTCGTCATGGCTGCCGCGCAAGGGGATGCGCTGGTCGAGGCCTGAGAGCATGATGGCGCGGCTGGTGGCGTTGATCTCCTCGATCCGCCCGACCGTGCGCCGGGTCACCAGCACGGCGGCAAGCCCGGCGAGCACCAGCAGCAGCACGGCAACCGCCGCCATTGCAAGCTTGATCATCGCGGTGAAACCGCTGTGATCGCCGGCGTCGCCGACCCGGCTCTCCACATAGGCCAGCGTGCCGAAATAGACATAGGCCATGATCGCCGCAACGATCAGCCCGAACGCCGCGATCGCGATCAGCGCCAGGCGGAAAGTCGAGGAGCGGAGCGTCTTAACCAGGAGCACGGAGGCAATATCCGATGCCGCGGATGGTGTGGATCAGCGGATAGGCCTGGGCATCGTCGACCTTGCGGCGGACGCGCCCGACATAGACGTCGATGATGTTGGTGGAGGGGTCGAAATGCAGGTCCCAGACGTGCTGGAGCAGCATCGCGCGGGAGACGACGCGGCCCTCGTTGCGGACGAGATATTCGAGCAGCTGGAACTCGCGCGGCAGCAGCGGGATCTTGCGGCCGCGGCGGCTGGCGTTGCGCGCGATCAGGTCGATGGCGAGATCGCCGACCCGCAGCAGCGTCTCCTTGGCGATGGTCTCGCTGCGGCGGCCGAGCGCCTCGAGCCGCGCCAGCAATTCGGTGAAGGAGAACGGCTTGACGAGATAGTCGTCGCCGCCGGCGCGCAGGCCGCGGACGCGATCATCGACCTCGCCGAGCGCGGAGATGATCAGGAACGGCGCGGCAACGCCGTCGTCCCGCAATTGCCGCATCACGCTGATGCCGTCGATATCGGGCAGCATCCGGTCGATCGTGATCACGGCATAGTCGCGCGCGGCGCCGTGGCTGAGGGCTTCACGGCCGCTAGCTGCGAGATCGACGTCGTAGCCGGAGGTCGTCAATTCCTCGACGAGCTGGCCTGCTGTTTCCGGATCGTCCTCGACGACCAGGATGCGACGGTGACCTCCGGTCATGCAAAACTCCGCGCGACAATCGCCACCAGACTATCCCGTTCCGGGGCTGGACGGAACCGCCCGGTGGCGATCGCGACAATGGTGCGGTACGGCGATGCGACTACCAATAGTCTCCGCACACATTGACCCATTGCCATCCATAGGGCGTCCAGCTCCTGCGCCAGCAGCCATCGTTGTAGCCGGCGTAAATGAAGGGCGCGCCGAAGACGGCGAAACGACGGAAATGGTGATGATGGTGGAAGCCGCGATGGCCGTGCCAGCCGGCCCCGGCGAAACGCGGCCCGATCGCCGCATGGGCGAAGCGTGCGCCGCCAAAAGCGGGACCGCCGGCATGGGCGAAGCGTGCACCGCCAAAGGCAGGACCGCCGACATGGGCGAAGCGCGCACCGCCCATCCCGCCGGCGCGCATGCCGCCGAAGCCGCCTGCGTGCATGCCGCCACCGAAATGTCCACCGCCGCCGAAATGACCGCCGCCGCCGAAGCCGCCATGTCCGCCGCCGCCACGGGCGAGCACCGGTGAAGCGAGCGCCATCGCCGCGGCGATCGTCACCGCGGTGAGGCCTTTGAGAAGCCTGTTGTTCATCGAAGCATCCTCCTTGCAGTGCGGCGGTTAGCGCGTCGCACGAGGATGATCAGATGAGAGCAAGAGATCGGCGCCTTCAACTTACAAACGCGCCAGATTCTGACGCGAGTGTTAGGGAGAGGACGCTCTATCACTCCCTCTCCCCGTTCTTACGGGGAGAGGGTGGGGTGAGGGGCTGCTTCCGCGAATGTGATTTGAATTGAGGGCGTGTGTGGGAGCCGGGGGGACCATCGATTCGGCGCGCAGGTTGCCACGCCCCTCACCCGGAATCAGCGCTACGCGCGAATTCCGACCTCTCCCCGCAAAGGGCGGGAGAGGTCAAGATCTCACGCCCGCTTGCCGTTGTTCTTCTCCGCCGCGCGGCGCAGCGCTTCGGCGAGGGCGCCGCCGCCGGAGGATTCCTGCTTTCGCGGGGCGGACGACGTCATGCGGGAAGGGTTGCGCGCGCTGTTATCGCGCTGCATGCCGGGGGCGTCCTTCTTGGCACCGACCTCGTCGTCGAGACGCAAGGTCAGCGAGATGCGCTTGCGCGCGACCTCGAAGTCCAGCACCTTGACCTTGACGATGTCGCCGGGCTTCACCACCTCGCGCGGGTCCTTGATATAGGTCTTGGACATCGCGGAGATGTGCACGAGGCCGTCCTGGTGCACGCCGATATCGACGAAGGCGCCGAAGGCGGCGACGTTGGTCACGGTGCCCTCGAGGATCATGCCCTTCTGGAGATGCTTGATCTCCTCGACGCCCTCCTTGAACACGGCGGCCTTGAACGCCGGACGCGGATCGCGGCCGGGCTTCTCCAATTCCTTCAAGATGTCGGTGACGGTCGGCAGACCAAAGGTCTCGTCGACGAAATCCTTCGGCTTCAAGGTGCGCACGATCTCGCTGCTGCCGATCAGCGCCTTGATGTCGCTCTTGGTGGCGCTGAGGATCCGGCGCACCACCGGATAGGCTTCCGGATGCACGCCGGAGGCGTCGAGCGGGTCCTCGCCGCCGAGAATGCGCAGGAAGCCGGCGCACTGCTCGAACGCCTTCGGCCCGAGCCGCGGCACGTCCTTGAGCGCCTTCCGCGACTTGAACGGGCCGTTGGCGTCACGGTGCGCCACGATGCTCTGCGCAAGGCCGGAGCCGACGCCCGACACGCGGGCAAGCAGCGGTGCGGACGCGGTGTTGACGTCGACACCGACGGCGTTCACGCAGTCCTCGACCACGGCATCGAGCGATTTTGCGAGCTTCGCCTGGCCGAGATCGTGCTGATACTGGCCGACGCCGATCGCCTTGGGCTCGATCTTGACGAGCTCGGCGAGCGGATCCTGCAGGCGCCGCGCGATCGAGACCGCGCCGCGTAGGGTGACGTCAAGACCGGGCAATTCCTCCGAGGCGAAAGCCGAGGCCGAATAGACCGACGCGCCGGCTTCCGACACCACGATCTTGGTCATCTTCAGCTCGGCCAGCCCCTTGACGAGATCGCCTGCGAGCTTGTCGGTCTCGCGCGAGGCGGTGCCGTTGCCGATCGCGATCAGCTCGACACGATGCTTCAATGCGAGCTTGCCGAGGATCGCAAGCGACTCGTTCCACTGCCGCTGCGGCTCGTGCGGATAGATCACGGCGGTATCGACGACCTTGCCGGTGGCATCGGTGACGGCGACCTTGACGCCGGTGCGATAGCCGGGGTCGAGCCCCATGGTGACGCGGGTGCCGGCCGGCGCGGCCAGCAGGAGATCGCGCAAATTGGAGGCGAACACGCGCACGGCCTCGGTCTCGGCGGCGTTCCACAGCCGCATGCGCAGGTCGATATTGAGATGCACCTGGATCTTGGTGCGCCAGGCCCAGCGCACCGTGTCGATCAGCCAGCGGTCGCCGGCGCGCTTGAGGTCGGCGATGCCGAACCGCTTCATGATCTTCAGTTCATAGGCGCTGGGCACGCCCGGCGGCAGCGCCTCGGCCTCGGCCTGAATCTGCAGGTCGAGGATCTCCTCCTTCTCGCCGCGGAACATCGCGAGGATGCGGTGCGAGGGCAGCTTGGTCAGCGGCTCGGAGAACTCGAAATAGTCGGCGAACTTCTCGCCCTCGGTCTTCTTGCCGTCGCGCACCTTGGAGGCCATGCGCGCGTTGGTCCACATCTCCTCGCGAAGCGCGCCGATCAGGTCGGCGTCCTCGTCGAAGCGTTCGACCAGGATGGCGCGGGCGCCGTCGAGCGCGGCGGCGGCATCCGCAACGCCCTTCTCGGCGTTGATGAAGCCTTCGGCCACCACCTTCGGATCGTTGGTGGGCTCCGCCACCAGCTGGTTGGCGAGCGGCTCGAGGCCGGCCTCCTTGGCGATCTCCGCCTTGGTGCGGCGCTTCGGCTTGAACGGCAGATAGATGTCTTCGAGACGGGCCTTGCTGTCGGCGGCGAGAATGGAGGCCTCGAGCGCCGCATCGAGCTTGCCCTGCTCGCGGACTGATTCGAGGATGGCCTTGCGGCGATCCTCGAGCTCGCGCAGGTAACCCAGGCGCTCCTCCAGGGTGCGCAATTGCGCGTCGTCGAGCGCACCGGTCGCTTCCTTGCGGTAGCGGGCGATGAAGGGAACCGTGGCGCCGCCATCGAGCAGCGTCACCGTCGCCTCGACCTGCTCCGCCCGAACCCCAAGCTCCTGCGCAATTTTCTGGTTGATATTTGCCACGCGAGAATTCCTCTATCCAAGCACGCAACGCGGGGGCGAACCACCGGCCACGGGACGCCGCTTATGGACCAACCGGGGTTGATTCATCAAGGTACTGCGGCGGACCGTCGACAGGGGATTTTTTGTCGAACCGATGCGATCTCGCCACATTCGTGGGGACGGCGCGCGAACACCCTCGCGGATCCCGGATGCGTCTGCGCGGGCGATGACACCGAGTGTATGCGGCAGACACGGTGCCGTAGGGTGGGCAAAGGCGCACCGCGCCGTGCCCACCAAATTAAACGCGGCACGAGATGCGTGGGCACGCTTCCGCCGTCGCTCTTCGAGCTATGGCGGACAAGTCGCTTTGCCCACCCACGACGCCGGTTGTGTGTTGCAGACATGCCTTCACCTCCTCGCGGCGCTTCCGCCCGAGCTTCGCGCTCCGCATCGCGCCCTCAACGAAAGGACGCAGGGAAGGCCGGGCGCCGGCTGGCACCCGCGGGTCCGTCGTGCGATGAGATGCACACGCAATGCACAACGGATCAACAGGTAAAGCCGAAACGTCCGGCCTTCCCTGCGCGATGTTTGACGGCCTATGGCGCGCTCTCCCCGGAGACGAGTTCCTGCTTGCCTCCGTCACCCCGCGGATGGCGGCGCGCTTCGCCCGGTCGGGCTCGGCGCACCTCCGCAAGGCTTGGCTGTAGCAACGACAGCCAGGACCACGCGATTTGGCCGTACGCTTGAAGCGCCGTTCGTCCGCACGAAGCCTGGACCTCACGGGGGTCATCCCGCCCTGCTCCCGCCTCTCGTGCACGACGCTGCGCGTCCACCGCTCCCCGATCCGCGGCTCGTGACGACGTACGACCGCCCCTTTCGCCGGATCAGGATGGCCGACACATACGTCGAAACCGAATTTCGGTAAAGTGGAATATTTTTGTGCGCGGCAATTGACAGCGGGCGACACAGCAACGATGGCGTAGCCCGGATGGAGCGCCAGCGTAATCCGGGACGGTGCCAGATGCCGGGCGAGCGCCCCCGGATTACGCTGCGCTCCATCCGGGCTACAGGCTCCTCCGGGTTGCAACGGTCGGACAACTGCCGGATTGGGATGACGCCGCCTTGCGACCTCTCCGCCCCGTGCAACCCTGCCCCTCGTGCCGGCTCAGTTGATTCAGGCGGTCCCTTGCGAAAAAGGTGGCGCCGCATCTTAAGGAGATCAGGACTTCATGACGTTGCCGATGAGCTGGACGGAATGGGCGCAGCACGATGGCGTCGCGCTGGCGGGGCGTGTCCGCAAGGGCGAGCTGACGGCGAAGGAGCTGGCGCGCCAGGCTGCCGCGGGTGTCGCCAAGGTCAATCCGGCGCTGTCGGGCGTGGTCGAGCTGTTCGAGGACGTGATCGCCGATCCCGCCAAGGACGGCGCCAATCTCGCAGGTCCGTTCGCCGGCCTGCCCTTCCTGATGAAGGACCTCGGGCCGACCATGAAGGGCCGGCTGCAGGAAATGGGCTCGCTGTTGATGCGCGGCAATCGCGCCGCGGCCGATACGTTCCTCACCGGCAAATTCCGCCAGGCCGGCCTCAATTTGATCGGACGCACCACGACGCCGGAATTCGGCGTGTGCTCTTCGGCCGACAATCCCGCCGTCTACGTCACCCGCAATCCCTGGAATACCGACTACACCACCTGCGGCTCCTCGGCAGGCAGCGCCGCGATGGTCGCGGCCGGCGTGGTGCCGATCGCGCATGCGACCGACGGCGGCGGCTCGATCCGCATTCCCGCCGGCGTCAACGGCAATATCGGGCTGAAGGTCTCGCGCGGCGTGTTCTCGCTCGCCCCGCACATGTCCGACCTCACCGGCCTCGTCTCGATCCAGGGCTGCCAGTCGCGCAGCGTGCGCGACACCGCCGCCTTCGTCGATCATGCGCGGGGGCCCGCGCCCGGCGAGTTCATGCCGTTCTGGACCACGGCGCAGCCTTATTCCGAGATGATCAAGCGCGATCCCTCGAAGCTGCGCATCGCATTGTCCCATACATGGGGCAACTACACCGCGACGCCCGAGATCGCAGCCGAGCTGGAGAAGGCCGGACGCTTCCTCGAAGGCCTCGGCCATCACGTCGACTATGCGCTGCCGGAGATCGACCTTCCCGCTGCATTCGAGGCGCAGACCACCTGCTACATCTCGAACTTCGCCGTGGTGATCTCCAACATGCTCGCCGCCCGCGGGCTGGAAAAGCCGCCGGAGGATCTGATCGAGCCGATGAACATCCGCATCTGGGAAGCCGGCCGGCACACCAGTTTCGCCGAGCGTGCCAAGATGCAGGGCGTATTCAACACCACATCGCGCGGCTTCGGCACCTTCTTCGAGCAATGGGACGTGATCCTGACGCCGATCACTGCGCTGCCGACACCGAAGGTCGGCACCAGAGAATATCTCACCATTTCCGACAACCCCGATGTGCGCGACTGGTTCGACAATCTCTGGCGCTTCTTTGCCTTCACGCCGCTGGCCAATCTCTGCGGCATGCCGGCGATCTCGATGCCGATGGCAACGCAAGACCACGGCCTGCCGCTCGGCATCCAGGCCATCGCCAAGCAGGCCAATGACGGCCTGCTGCTGCAACTCGCCGCCCAGATCGAGCGCGCGCTCGACGGCAAGTGGAACGGCGGCAAGAAGCCGAAGGTGCATGTAGGCTGAGGCTTGGCTGTTTGTTTCAGCCTTGCGCTTGCGGCCATCCTTCGAGACGCCCGCCGTTGGCGGGCTCCTCAGGATGAGGTCTGATTTCGCAGCGATATCTTAGACCCTCATGGTGAGGAGCGCCGCCTTGCGGCGCGTCTCGAACCATGAAGGCCGACGCAGTCGCACCACCAGCTTCAATTCTTCACCGTCGGGATCTCCTCCGTCACCGGCTGCTGCTGGCCCTGCCGGTACATCGCCAGCGCCTTGTCGAGGGCTTCGCGCAGCGCCAGCGCGGCGGCCACGCTGCAGCGCAGGTGCGCGGTCTGGATCACGTCGACCCTGACCGCGGCACCGACCGGCATGAGCAAGTTCGCGGCGAGCTCGATCTGGATCGCGCCGTTGTGATGACCGAAGCAGGACGCGCCGTCGAAATAGATGATCGGCGCCCGCTCCGAGCTGGAGCTCGAAATGGTGACGGGCCCCTGATTGTTGGCAGGCGTTTCGGGGTCGGCCATGGGCGCTCCTTGCGGCTAGTCGGCGAACGGAGCGCCCACCATCGGTGCTTCGGCCTGCTCTGTCGAGGCCAATTCGGGGTTTTGCGCGGCGCCCGACACTGGTCTAAAACGTCCCCATGAGCACCATACCGACCACGCTCCCATTCGAGGAACTCGCCGACGCCATCAAGGGCCGCCGCTCCGATTACGGCCATATCAGCGGGCTCCAGCTGGATCGCTTTGCACCAGCTGAGGCCTGGTCGAGCCTGCCCTACCGGCCCGTCTTCGTCGGCGACACCGAGACCGGCGTGCTGCATGGCGGTGTCGTCACCGCGATGCTGGACGAGAGCTGCGGCATGGCGGTGCAACTTGCGCTCGACGGCACGCGCGCGATCGCAACCCTTGACCTGCGCATCGACTATCAGAAGCCGGCGACGCCGGGCCTCGACATCAAGGCGCATTCGGTGTGCTACCGCACCACGCGCTCGATCGCCTTCGTGCGCTCCACCGCCTATCAAGAATCCGAGGACGATCCGGTGGCGACTGCGACCGCCTGCTTCATGATCGGTGCCAACCGCACCAACATGCTCGCCGACCGCAGGATGGATGCGCGCAGCATCCCGGTGCTGGAGGCGCCGGAAGATCCGGATGGCCCGTTCGCGCGCAGCCCGTTCGCGCGCGCGCTCGGCATCTGCGTCAATGACGACGGCACGCTGACGATGCCGTTCTCGCCAATCATCATCGGCAACCCGATCCTGCCCGCGATCCACGGCGGCATGACTGGGGCCTTCCTCGAGACCACGGCCATCATCGGCGTCGGGCGCGAGCTCGGCGCCGCCGCGCCGCCGAAGCCGATCGGGCTCACCGTCAACTATCTGCGCTCCGGCCGTGCGCTCGATACGTTTGCCAACGTTTCGATCGTCAAGCAGGGCCGGCGCATCGTCGCCTTCGAGGCGCGCGCCTGGCAGGACGATGCGGACAAGCCGATCGCCACCGCCTTCGGCCATTTCATGCTGCGCCCGACGCCAGGAAGTGACGAGGAATAAGCGCATTTTGACTTGACGGCCGCAGCCCCGGCCACAACGATAGCACGTCCCCGCGAGAGGTATTGGATTGCGGCATCCGCTCGACATCGTCGCCATGTTCGCCGCACTCTGGCTGCTGGCCTCGATGATGCTCGACGCGTTGACGCCGAAGGAGCTGACCGCGATCATGATCGGCGTGGCGATCGGACCCGCCATCGTCATCACCGCCGTGTTCTACTACCTGCGCTGCCCGCGAACGGACTTTGCGGTGATGTTCGCGGCGCTCTGGATGATCTCGGACATCGCCATCGCCTTCGTCTCGCCGAAGGAGCTGCCGCACTTCCTGATCCTGCTCGGCTTCGTGCCGGCCCTGCTGATCGGCTCAGTGATGCACTGGCAACGCTTCCAGAATCGGCACGAGCGGCTGCCCGCGCCGTCGGTGAAGCGGGGCTAACGCGGCAGCAGATTCGTCTTCGCGAGGTCGAGCACCTCGTCGCCGCGGCCGTTCATCACCGCGCGCAGAACCCAGAGGCTAAAGCCCTTGATCTGCTCGGGCATGATGGTCGGAGGCATCGACAGCTCCTGCTTGGCGGTGACGACGTCGAGCAGCGCCGGGCCGTTATGGGCCAGCATCTCCTTCACCGCGCCCTGAAGCTCGCCGGGGTCCTCGACGCGCTTGGCGAAGATTCCCATGGCGCGCGCCATCGCCGCGAAATCGGGATTCTTCAGGTCGACATTGGTGTCGACGAAGCCCGCGGCCTTCATCTCCAGCGCGACGAAGCCGAGCACGCCGTTGTTGAAGATCACGACCTTCACCGGCAGCTTCATTTGCGTCAGCGTGATGAGATCGCCCATCAGCATGGAGAAACCGCCGTCGCCCGACAGCGAGATCACCTGGCGGCCGGGCTGGGCGGCCTGCGCACCGATCGCCTGCGGCATGGCGTTGGCCATCGAGCCGTGCACGAAGGAGCCGACCAGCCGGCGGCGGCCGTTCATGTCGAGATAGCGCGCGGCCCACACCGTGGGCGTGCCGACATCGGCGGTGAAGACCGCATCGTCGGAAGCATGATCGCTGATGACTCTTGCGAGATATTGCGGGTGGATCGGCTTGCTTCCCGGCGTGCCCTTGGCCAGCGAATCCAGGCCCTCGCGCGCCTTCTTGTAATGCGCGACGGCATCGTCGAGATGCTTGCGCTGCGTCTTTGCTTTCAGCAGCGGCAGCAGCGCCTCGATGGTCAGCTTGACGTCGCCGACGAGGCCGAGATCGATCTTGCAGCGTCGTCCGAGATTTTCCGGACGGATGTCGACCTGCGCGATCTTAGCATCGGTCGGAAAGAATTGCTTGTAGGGAAAATCGGTGCCGAGCATCACCAGGGCGTCGCAGGCGTGCATGGCGGCATAGCCCGAGGAGAAGCCGATGAAGCCGGTCATGCCGACGTCATAGGGATTGTCGTACTCGACATGCTCCTTGCCGCCGAGCGCATGCACGATCGGACTCTTCAGCGCTTCCGCCAGCTGCATCAAGGGTGCATGCGCGCCGGCGCAGCCGCGGCCGCAGAACAGGGTGACGCGCTCGGTGCCGTTGAGGAGTTCGGCGAGCGCCTGCAGCTCATCGGCCTGCGGCACCACCTTCGGCGCCGACAGCGCGAGTCCGCGCGTCGTCGACAGCGCGCGCTTGGGCGGGCTACGGAATGCGACGTCGCCGGGCATGGCGACGACGGCGACACCGCGCAGGCCCACCGCCGCGCGGATGGCATTCTCCAGCACGTAAGGAAGCTGGCTCGGGTCGGACACCAGCTCGCAAAAATGGCTGCATTCGCGGAACAGATTTTGCGGATGGGTCTCCTGGAAATAACCGCCGCCGATCTCAGCGGTCGGGATCTGCGCCGCGATCGCCAGCACGGGAACGCGGCTGCGATGCGCGTCGAACAGGCCGTTGATCAGATGCAGATTGCCGGGACCGCAGGAGCCCGCGCACACCGCAAGGCTTCCGGTCATCTCGGCTTCGCCGGCGGCGGCGAACGCGGCGACCTCCTCGTGGCGGACATGGATCCATTCGATCGTGCCGCGGCGGCGCAATGATTCAGTCAGGGCGTTCAAGCTGTCGCCGACGATGCCGTAGATACGCTTGACGCCGGCCTGCTCGAGCGTTGCCACGAACAGATCGGCCACGTTGTTGATCGCCATGTCGGTCTCCTGATTCAGCCAGTCACATAATACGATGCGCAAAACGTCAGCATCGCGACACTATGTGGCACAATAGGCCATGTCAGGATCACGGCTAGTTTATTGTCCGTTCAATCTTTCTGAATTGCCCGATCGTAAGCCGCGATCGTTGCCTTCGCTCGGCCTGCGACATCGGCCGCGCTCATGCCGGGCTTGTAGAGGCTGGAGCCGAGCCCGAAGGCGGTGACGCCGCCCCCGATGTACTCCGCAAAATTCTGATCGGAGACGCCGCCGACCGCGGCGATCATGACGCCTGGCGGCAGCACGGCGCGGATCGCGGCGATGCCTGATGCGCCGAGCACGCTGGCCGGAAAGAATTTCAGGCCCGATGCGCCCGAGCGCGCCGCGAGCAGCGCCTCGGTCGGCGAGAACACGCCAGGCAAGGTCACCATGCCGTGCTGATGCGCACGCGCGAGCACCTCAGTGTCGACATTGGGCGAGACCATCAGCCTGCCGCCGACGTCGTCGAGACGATCGACATCCGCGGTGGTCAGCACCGTGCCGGCGCCGATCAGCACGCCTGAAGGCGCCTGCTTCACGGCCGTTGCGATGGAGCGGAACGGATCGGGCGAGTTCAGGGGAATTTCGATCGCGGTCATGCCGGCCTCGATCAGCACGGCGACGATCGCCTCGGCCTCCTCCGGCTTGACGCCGCGCAGGATCGCAACCAGCGGCCGCTTCATCGGCGGAAAGGGAACGCTCATCTCAAAAATCCTTCTGCTTCGTCCAGATCGCGGCAGCCGCCATCGACAGGCCGCGGCGGACGGCCTCATCCGCGTCGACCGGAATTGCGTTGACCGACAGCGCCTCGAACGCCAGCCGGTACAGCATCGCAAGCCGCCCCGATGCAATCAGCTCGACGCCCGCTTGGGGAACGGGGCCGGAGAGCCCCGCCGCCAGCTCGGCGCCGATCAACGTGCCCGACAGCGTCTCGCGCGCCGCGGCCGGCGTGCCGCCGAACAGCAGCTGGCGCGAGCGCGCGCCGAACAAGTGATTGGCGACAAAGGCGGGCGCCTCATAAGCAGCTTTCACCGCCGCCTTGAAGCTCGCGACATCCTCGGCCTCGTCGGCGCCGGCGACCGCGAGCGACAGGATGGTCTCGCGCGAGACGGCGCTGAACAGCTCGCCTGTCATGAAGGTGGAGAAGCGTTCGACCACGCCGTCCTTCACGCGCACCCATTTCGAATGCGTGCCGGGCATGCAGACCAGCGCCTCGCCCGCGGCCTTGAGGCCGAGCGCGCCGAGCAGCTGCGTTTCCTCGCCGCGCATCACGTCCGGCGCTTCTGTCTCGCGCTGCGCGATGCCAGGCAGGATGCGGATGTCGCGGGCTTCGCCGGGGACGCGCACGGCCTGTTTCAGGATGGCGGCCAGCGGCGCCGGCGTGTCGACATAGCCGGCTTCGACCCAGCCGTTCCTGGCGCCGGCCATGCCGCAGACGAGAACCGGCAGATGATCCGGCGCCTCGACCGCGGCAAGATGCGATTGCAGCACGGCGGGAAAGCCGGTCTTCGCCGCGGCGAGCATGCCCTCGCCGCTGCGGCGCTCAGTCAGTACCTGGCCGGCACGATCGACCAGCCACAGCCGGAAGCTGCTGGTGCCCCAGTCCACCGCGACATAAGCGGGTTCGGTCATGCGAAACTGTCCTCGTCTCACGGCTGGGACGCCGTCTCGCGACAGTGAGACGACGTCTTGCAAGTCTGTGCCGAGATACCGGCTATTGCGCGGGCAAACCAGCCCTTTCTCCGCAATTCGAGGCTCCGCCGTGCTGGCACAGCGCTTGCTGAACCGCTGGCACAGCGCTTGCTGAAGCTTCGGCGCTCAACTCCGTCAACGCGCGACAAGACGCGTCAACATCAGATGAGGAAACCCATGGAGATCGGCTATTTCACGATGCCTTCGCATCCGCCGGAGTGCGGCCTGAAGGAAGGGAACGACTGGGACCTGCAGGTCATGCGCTGGCTCGACGAGCTCGGCTATCAGGAAGCCTGGGTCGGCGAGCACCACACCGCGCCCTGGGAACCCAATCCCACGCCGGACCTCCTGATCGCGCAGGCCCTGATGCAGACCAAGAAGCTGCGCATTGGACCCGGCGGCTTCCTGTTGCCCTATCACCACCCGGCCGAGCTCGCCAACCGCGTCGCGATGCTCGACCATCTCTCCGAGGGCCGGCTCAATTTCGGCGTCGCGGCGAGCGGCTTGCCGAGCGACTGGGCGATGTTCAACGTCGACGGCATGAGCGGGCAGAACCGCGACATGACCCGCGAGGCGCTGGAGATCATCCTGAAGCTGTGGACCGAGCCGGCACCCTTCACCCACAAGGGCAAATTCTGGACGGTGACCAAGCCGGACACGATGTTCGACTTCCTCAAGCCCCACATCAAGCCGTTGCAGGCGCCGCATCCGCCGATCGGCGTTGCCGGGCTGTCGAAGAACTCGGACACGCTGAAGCTCGCCGGCGAGCGCGGCTTCATCCCGATGAGCCTCAACCTCAACCCGGCCTATGTCTCCAGCCATTGGGACTCGGTCGAGATCGGCGCCGCCAAGACCGGGCGCAAGCCGAACCGGCAGGACTGGCGCCTGGTGCGCGAGGTGTTCGTCGCCGACACCGACGAGGAAGCCTGGAAGCTCTCGACCGGCGACATGATGGGCCGGATGATGAGCGAGTACTTCCTGCCGCTGCTCGGCCATTTCGGCTTCAAGGATTATCTCAAGCACGCCCCTGATGTCCCCGACAGCGACGTCACGGTCGAATATTGCGCCAAGCGGAACTGGATCGTCGGCTCGCCCGCGACCGTCGCCGAGAAGATCGAGAAGATCTACGACGAGGTCGGCGGCTTCGGCGTGCTGCTGGTGTTCGGCTTCGACTACAAGCACAAGGCGGAAGCCTGGCACCACTCGCTCTCGCTGCTGAAGAACGAGGTGATGCCGCGCCTTGCGCATCTCGGCTCCGCGAAGAAGGCGGCTTGACGCTCAGCGGGTGCGGCGCGATCGTGTCGCACCCGCTTCTGTTTTCGGAGATTTCCGCGTGACGGTCGACGCCAATCCTCTCGACGTGAAGGATTTCAAGCAGGCGATGCGCCAATGTGCCGGCGCCGTCGCGCTGGTCACGGTCGGCGCCGAGCACGGCAAGCGCACGGGATTGACGGTGACCTCGGCCTGCTCGCTGTCGGATAGCCCGCCCTCGCTGATCGTCTGCGTCAACCGCAACGCCAGCGCACATGCGCGCATCCGCGAGGAAGGCGCGTTCGCGATCAACTTCCTGCACGAGGACCACGCCCTGCTCGCGCTGACCTTCAGCGGCCAGAAGGGCGTCAACGGCGACGACCGTTTTGCGTTCGGACAGTGGACGCGTGGGGCCACGGGCGCCCCGGTGCTGACGGATGCGGTCGCCGCATTCGACTGCGTGCTGGCGCAGGAGTTCGAGACGACGACGCATTCGATCTTCGTCGGCGAAGTGCGCGGCGTGTCGCATCTGGCGTCCGCAGCGCCGCTGGTGTACCTGCGCAGCAGTTTTCACACGCCGCATGAGATGCGCGAAACGGTGACGGTCGGCGACCTCGATTCACGGCATCTGAGCTGGACGGATTTTTCTTAATCGTCACTCTCGCTGCGAATACAGTATCGTAGGGTGGGCAAAGCGAAGCGTGCCCACGTACTGCAACATTCGGTTAGAGATGGTGGGCACGGCGCAAGCGCGCCTTTGCCCACCCTACGATTCCGAGCCAGCGGAGAACGCGCGCCACGTGCAGCTGATCCCTACTGCGCCGTCTCGATCTTCAACTGCTTGATCTTGCGATAGAGCGTGGCGCGGCTGAGCTTCAGCGCGCGGGCCGCTTCCGTCACGCGGCCGCCGTGCTTACGCAGGGCTTCGACGATCGTGGCGCGCTCGGCCGCTGCAAGATCAGGCTCCGCTGCCCTCCCTCCGAACGGCGGCAGATCCAGATCCGCCTCGGTGATGACCCCGTTCTCCGCCGTGCAACCGGCGAGCCGCAGCACGTGGCGAAGCTGGCGCATGTTGCCGGGATAGGAATAGGCCGAGAGTTGCGACCACGCCTGGTCCGAAAGCCTGCAGTTCGGCGCCTCCTCGCGCGCGATCTGGCGGATGACGTCGTCCCGGTCGGCACGCTCGCGCAAGGCTGGCAGCCGCACCTCGAGGCCGCGCAGGCGGAAATAGAGGTCGGCGCGGAAGCCGCCTTCTTCGGCCATGCGGCCGAGATCGCGGTGGGTGGCGCTGATGAGGCGGATGTCGACGGCGACGGGCTTGAGCGCGCCAAGCGGCCAGACCTCGCGGTTTTCCAGCACGCGTAACAAGCGCGTCTGCAGCGCGATCGGCATATCGCCGATTTCGTCGAGGAACAGCGTGCCGCCGTCGGCCTGCACGATCAGGCCCTTCGAGCCGTCGCGCCGCGCGCCGGTGAAGGCGCCGGCCTCGTAGCCGAACAGCTCGGCGTCGATCAGGCTCTCCGGCATCGCCGCGCAGTTCAGCGCCACATAATTGCTGCGCGCGCGGTTGCTGGCCGCGTGAATGGCGCGCGCGAACACGTCCTTGCCGACGCCGGTCTCGCCATGGAGCAGCACCGGCAGATTGTGATCGCCTATGCTTCGGAGCCGCTTCACGCTTCTGATCAGCCCGGGATCGCGGCCGGCGAGCCGATGCAGGGCGTCGAAGCGATCGACAGCTGCATCGCGGCGCGGTGCAAGCGGGCGCGCCGATGATCTCGCCCGCAGCGGCGGCGCAACATGCCCTCGCCCTAACGCACTGCCATCGGCGCGGCGCAACTCGACCGTCTCGTCCGCGCCGCGGCCGGCATGATGATCGAACTTGACGTAGCGCGACAGATCGATGCCGGATGCGATCAGGCCGTCGGTGAGACCCAGCAGTGCCCGCGCCGAACGGCAGGCGCCGACGATGCGGCGGTCGTCGTCATAGGCGAGCAGACCGCTGCCGCCGTCGCCCGGCACGGTCGCGATCCAGGCGTTGCGGAAATGACCGCGGAAGATCGCACCCTCCATGCGCCGCGTCGCCTCCATCGTCACCGCGAGCGCGAGCTGATGCGCAGCGCGCTCGAGATCCTCTCGGCATGAGGTGATGTTCACGGCACCGGCGAGGCGACCGGCCTGGTCGAACAGCGGCGCCACGGCGCAGGAGAACATGTGCCACTGCGCGCGAAAATGCTCGTCACGATGCACCAGGATCGGCTTCTGCTCCGCGAGTGCGGTGCCGAGCCCGTTGGTGCCTTCGAAAGCCTCGGAAAAATTCGAGCCGGTATAGACCTTCCAGCGCATGAAGATTTCAGTATCGGCCGGGCCGGGCAGCCGGCTCCACAGCATCGTGGCGCTGGGGTCGGCGAGATTGACGCAATAGCCGGCCTCGCGCAGGACCCGCGCGAGGTCTTCGAGCTCCGGCGTCGCCAGCTGGATCAGCTGCTCCATCGGTTCGGCGACATGCCGGACCTCGGCTTCAGTCAGCGTCTGCGGCGGTCCCTGCCGGGCGGGGTCGAGCTTGTGGCTGATCAGGCAGCGCCGCCAGGAATCGGCAATGCGCGAAGAGGCATCGACGTCGGCCAATTGATTGGCGACGGACAAGACACGGGCGACATGGTTCGAGGCCGACAGGCTGGCCATCGCGGACGTCTCCACCCTGTATTATTGTGCAAAGTCTGGCACCACAGGCGGGGATGTCAATCGGGAACCGGGAACGGCTTGGAGGCACGCTGTCTCTTCTCGTCATCCCGGGGCGATGCGAAGCACCGAACTAGGGTGTGCCCTTGCGCACCCTAGGATCTTGAGATTCCGGGTTCGCGCTGCGCGCGCCCGGAATGACGGGCTCATCTATTGCTGCACCGCCCTCACCACGTATCGATGCATGGCCGCTTCTTCCCGGCCCTGGCCGGCGGCTTCGGCACCGAACGGAGTCCGGCCATGATCCAGCGGCGCGTCTCGGCGGGGTCGATCACGTTGTCGATCTCGAATACCGATGCGATCGAGACCGCCTTGCCGTTGGCATAGAGCTCGGCGACCTTGTTGCGGTAATAGGTCTCGCGCTCCTCGGGGTCAGTGATCGCCTCCATCTCCTTGCGGAAGCCGAGGCGGACGTAGCCCTCCAGGCCCATGCCGCCGAATTCGCCGGTCGGCCAGGCCGCGGTGAAGAACGAGGCGTGGAAGCCGCCGCCGATCATCGACTGCGCGCCGAGACCGTAGCCCTTGCGCAGCACGATGCCGAACAGCGGCACAGTGAGGCTCGCGCCCGTGACGAACATGCGCGAGACGTGACGCACGATCGCGGTCTTCTCGGCTTCCGGGCCGACCATGAAGCCGGGCGTGTCGCAGAGCGAAACGACGGGAAGGTCGAACGCGTCGCAGAGCTGGAGGAAGCGGGCGGCCTTATCGCCGGCATCGGCGTCGATGGCGCCGCCGAGATGGCGCGGATTGTTGGCGATCAGGCCGAACGGCTTTCCTTCGATGCGGATCAGCGCGGTGATCATGCCGACGCCGTAGTCGCGGCGCAGCTCCAGCACGGAATCCTTGTCGGCGACGAGATCGATCACGCTGCGGATGTCGTAGACGCGCAGCCGGTTCTCGGGGATGGCGCGTCGGAGCAGGCGCTGGTCGGCGGCCTCCCACTCCGTCACCGCGCCCTGGAAATAGGACAGATACTTTTGCGCGACGGATGTCGCCTCCTCCTCGTCCTCGACGAGGATATCGATGACGCCGTTCGGCGACTGGAACGAGACCGGGCCGACCTCGGCCGGATGATAGACGCCGAGGCCGCCGCCTTCGATCATCGCAGGGCCGCCCATTCCGATCGAGGCGTTCTTGGTGGCGATGATCACGTCGCAGCAGCCAAGCATCGCGGCGTTGCCGGCGAAGCAATAGCCGGAGACGACACCAATCACGGGCACGAGGCCGGAGAGCCTTGCGAATTGCACGAAGGACGGACCGTCGAGCCCGGTCATACCGAGCCGGTCGGTGTCGCCGGGCCGGCCGCCGCCGCCCTCGGCATAGAACACCAGCGGCACGCGCCAGTCTTCCGCAAGGGTCAGCATGCGGTCGATCTTCTTGTGGTTCATGTGGCCCTGCGTGCCCGCGAGCACGGTGTAGTCATAGGCCACGACGATGCAGCGCGCACCCTCGGGCCCGAACTTCTCGCCATTCACCGTGGCGACGCCCATCACGAGTCCGTCAGCCGGCGTGTTCTTGATGAGATCGTCGAGCTTGCGGCGGCGGCGCTGCGCCGCGATGGCGAGGCTGCCATATTCCATGAACGAGCCTTCGTCGACGAGCTGGGCGACGTTCTCGCGCGCGGTGCGCTGGTTGGTGTTGCGGCGGCGCTCGACCGAGGCGGGGCGATTCGCATCCAGCGTGTTCGCCTGGCGGGCAATCAACTCGGCGAGATCGGGCCGGATGTGATCCAGATCGATGTCGGCTTCGGCCGTGGCCCTATCCGCCGCAACGTCGAGCGGCTCGAGATACATGATCGGCTCGCCATGCATCAGCGTGGCGCCGTCGCCGGCGGCGAGCGTCATGACACGGCCGCCCTGCTCGGCCATCACCAGATGTTCCATTTTCATGGACTCGATCACGGCGAGCTGCTGGCCGGGGCGCACGATCTCGCCTTCCTTCACCTGAATGGTGACGATGGTTCCCTGCAACGGTGCGGCGACCATCACCGTGCCTTCAGGCACCACTTGCGCGACGTGCGTCTCGGCACCGTGAACGCCACTTCCTTCGGTTGGCGCAAAGTAAAGCGGCTTGGCCGCGCCATCGGCCGCATCGACGAGCTTTGCGATATTGCGATCGATGAAATCGGTCGCGATGCGGTTGGTCCTGAAATCAGGATGCGCCAGCACCGCCTGGAGGAAGGCGATATTGGTGACCACGCCGTCGATCCGGAACTCGCGCAGGGCACGCGAGGCTTTTGCAACGACATCATGCCAGGCTTCGCCCGGCGTATGCACGATGACTTTTGCGAGTAACGAGTCGAAGGCCGCACTGGTCTTGTAGCCGGCGTAACCAAAACTATCGACACGAACTCCGGGGCCTGATGGGGGCTCGAAAACGGCGAGCACGCCGCCGGTCGGATGCGTCGCGCCCGTCTCGTCCAGCGTTTCCATGTTGACGCGAACCTGCATGGCATGGCCTCGTGGCTTCGGGATCGATGCCTGCGCAAGGCCAAGCGAGGCGAGCGTGCTACCCTCCGCGACCGCAAGCTGGGCGCGGACGAGGTCGAGCCCAAGCACTTCTTCGGTGACGGTGTGCTCGACCTGCAGCCGCGGATTGGCCTCGATGAAGGCAAAACTGTCCTCGGCCGTGCCGTCGACCAGGAACTCGAACGTGCCGAGATTGTCGTAAGCCGCCGCCGTCGCAAGTTGCTTGGCCGCCTCGATGATGCGGCCGCGCAAGGGATCGCTCAGCGACGGGCTCGGCGCCACCTCGATCAGCTTCTGGTGCCGGCGCTGGATGGTGCATTCACGCTCCCAGAGATGAGAGATCGCGCCGTGACGATCGCCGATGATCTGCACCTCGATATGCCGCGCCTGCCGGATCAGCCGCTCGGCATAGAAGCCGTCGAAGCCAAAGGCCGCCTTGGCCTCGGACTGGCAGCGCGCATAGGCTTCCGCAAGATCGGATGCGTTCTCGACCACGCGCATGCCGCGACCGCCACCGCCGGCCATTGCCTTGATCACGATCGCAGCATTGCTGCCGAGGGAACTGAAGAACGCCGTGATCTCCTCCAGCGAGGACGGCCCGCTGGTGCCGGCAATGATCGGCACGCCGCAACGTTTTGCCAGTTGCCGCGCCGCGACCTTGTCGCCGAACAATTCGAGCGCCGCCGGCTTCGGCCCGACGAAGGTGAGGCCCACGTCCGCGCACGCCTTGGCGAATGCGGCATTCTCGCTGAGGAAGCCGTAGCCGGCATGCACGGCATCGCACCCGACGCTTTTCGCCGCCGTCACCACCGCATCGATGTCGAGATAGGCCCGGGCGCCGCGGCCGGGGATTTCGACCGCCTCGTCGGCCACACGCACGTGCAGCGACAGCGCATCATCAGTGGGATGGATCGCAACGGTCGCGATGCCGGCATCGGCCGCCGCGCGCGCGATGCGGATGGCGATCTCGCCGCGATTGGCGATCAGGAGTTTCTTGAACGACATCGTCTCTCTCACTCAGACAGCAGCAGGAAGATTCGGATCGAGATCCTGCTTCTTCACCTTGCCCGTCGCCGTCAGCGGCAGGGCATCGATAATACGCACTTCCGGGACCTTGTAGACGGCCATGCGCTCGGCGCACCAGGCGCGCAGATCTTCCGCAGAGATGGTGCCGACCGCCTCCGGCTTGAGCTGGATATAGGCCACCGGCACCTGCCCCTTGTCAGGATCGTCGCGCCCGACCACGCCCGATCCCAGCACTTTCGGATGCTGGCCGAGCAGCGCCTCGATCTCCGGCGGAAACACGCTCATGCCCTTGACCTTCAGCATCTCCTTGCGGCGGCCGAGGAAGTGCAAAAAACCGTCCTTGTCGATGTTGCCGATATCGCCGGTGCGCAGCCAACCGTCGACGAGCGACTCGGAGGTCGCCTCCGGCTTGTTCCAGTAGCTCTTCAGCAGCGACGGCGTCCGCACGCGGATCTCGCCTTCCGCGCCGAGCGGCAGCAATGCGCCGGTCTCGAAATCGGTGATCTTGAACTCGGCGCCGGGGACCGGCAGGCCGACGAAGATCGGCTGATTGTTGAGGTCGAAATCGTCATCCTGGAAGCCCGCCGTGAAGGTGTTGGAGGTGTGGGTTTCCGTCATGCCCCATGCCGCCTCCATCAGGATCGTGCCGGTCAGACCCTTCCAGCGCTTGCGATAATCGGCGTTGAGCTTCTTGACGAAGGAGACGACGCGGACCTGCTGCAGCGACGACAGGTCGAACTCGCTCCAGCGCGGATGGTCCATCAGCTCGACCGCGCCGTCGACCGGCATCGCGGTGATGGTGACCTTGTATTTGTCGATCGCCGCCATCGCGCCGACGGCATCCCAGCGCGCCAGCAGCACCAGCGTCGCGCCGGAGAACAGCGGGAAGATCAGGCCAAAGTTCTCGCCGGCGATCCAGAATTCCGGAAAGAACGACAGGAACACGCTGCTCTCGTCGGACAGCACCGAGATGCCGTAATTGGCCGCGGCCGTGTACACCATGTCGCGATGGGTATGGACGCAGCCCTTGGGCATGCCGGTGGTGCCGCCGGTGTAGTTGAGCGCGGCAACGTCATCGAGCCCAGGCGGCGGCAGCGGCATAGGCGTGGGCATTGCCGCCAGCGTCGGCAGCAGATCGGTCGCGCCCGGGACCGCAACGCGCGGCGCGCGGATCGAGTCCGGCGTGGGGAACGCGGGCGTTACCGGAATGACATCGGCGAAGCTGGTGACGATGATTTCGCGCAGGCGCACCTCGCCTTTCACCTGCTCGACGACGGGGACGAGCTGGTCGAGCGCCACGATCACATCGGCCTGGGTGTCGTTCAGCTCGTAGGACAGCTCGAACGCGCGCGACAGCGGGCTGACGGGGACATGGATCGCGCCGAGCTTCAAAATGCCGAAGAACACGATGTGGAATTGCGGGCAGTTCGGCAGGAACACGGCGACGCGGTCACCCTTGCTGACGCCCTTGGCTTGCAGCAGCGCCGCAAAACGGTCGCTCAGCCGGTCGAGCTCCGCGTAGGTGGTGACGTGGCCGTAGAAGTTGATTGCGGGCCGCTCCGGGCTGCGCTTCGCCCAGGCGCGCAGATATTCCGTCAAGGGAACTTCGCCGTGCAGATAATTCGGCGAACGCGGCATGCCTTTCGGCCAGGCCCTATCCCACAGGCCACGCAAGGTGGCGAGATAATCCTTCTCGTTGAGGCCCGCGCTCATGACGTCTTTCCCGTGTTGCTTTTCTTTTCGAAGGCACGCACGTGCCGTCAATCGACATCGCTACACGTCGAGCACGGCAGAGGTCATGTCAAGAAAAACAGCATCGGCGTCGCGGCCGATGCCGCGACGCGGAAAAAGAAAGTCTCTCGCAGCGCGTTTCTTTACGCTGCGCGCACGCCCGCGACGAAAGCGCTGACCTCGTTTTCGAGCGATTGCAGCTTCTGCGTCAGCCGGCCGCTCGATTGCAGCACGAGGCCTGCGGCCTGGCCGGTCGCCGCGGTCGCGTCGGTGACGCCGGAGATGTTCTGCGAGACCTGATCGGTTCCGGAGGCAGCCTCCTGCACACTGTGGGCGATCGCCTGCGTCGCGGCGCCCTGCTCCTCGACGGCGGCGGCGATCGACGAAGAGATCTCGTTGACCTCCATGATGGTGGCGCGGATGCTCTCGATGTTGCCGACGACCTGGTTGGTCTCGGCCTGGATCGCGGTGATCTGCGCGCCGATCTCGTCGGTCGCCTTCGCGGTCTGGCTCGCCAGCGACTTCACTTCGCTCGCAACCACCGCAAAGCCCTTGCCGGCTTCACCGGCGCGCGCCGCCTCGATGGTGGCGTTGAGCGCGAGCAGATTGGTCTGCGAGGCGATCTGGTTGATGAGGTCGATGACCTCGCCGATCTTGTGCGCGGCCGCTGCCAGCCCCTGCACGGTGTCGTTGGTGCGCTGGCCGTCGGCGGCGGCCTTGTCGGCCACCGTCGCGGCCTGTGCGACGCGCTGGCTGATCTCCGAGATCGAGGACGACAGCTGGCCGGCGGCGGAGGCCACCGTCTGCACGTTGCTCGAGGCCTGCTGGCAGGCGGAGGCGACGAAGCTCGCGCGGTCGGTCGCCTTGTCCGCGGTTTCCGACATGCCCTGCGCGGCCTGCTGCATCGCGCGCGCCTCGTTGAAGACATCGCGGACGACGGCCTGGACGCTCGCCTCGAACTTGCCGGCGAGGTCAGTCATGGCCTTGCGCTTCTCGTCGTCGGCCCTCTGCTTCAGCTCCTGCTGCTCGGCATGCATGCGGCCGACGGCCGACGCATTGTCCTTGAACACGGCCAGCGCCTTGGCGAGCGCGCCGACCTCGTTGTTGCGGTCGGTATAGGGCACCTCGAACGCGCTGTCGCCGGCGGCAAGCCGCTCGGTCAGCGCGGTGATTTTTGCCAGCGGCCGGGTCACGCTGCGGCCGATCACGAAGGACGCGCCGAGAACCAGGACCAGCACGGCCAGACAGACATAGCCGAACGTCGTCGCGGCCTGGCGGAAGACGGCGTCGACATCGTCGAGATAGATGCCGGTGCCGATGATCCAGCCCCAGGGCGCAAAGCCCTTCACATAGGAGATTTTCCCGACCGGCTGGTCGAAGCCGGGCTTCGGCCAGAGGTAGCCGTAGAAGCCCGCGCCCTGCTTCTTGACGACGTCGACGAAGCCCATGAACAGCGCGTTGCCGGCGGGATCCTTCATCCCGGACAGATCCTTGCCGTCGAGCTCGGGCTTGATCGGATGCATGACCATCTTGGGGGCCATGTCGTTGATCCAGAAATACTCGACCTTGTCGTAGCGCAGGCTCTTGATCTCGGCGATCGCGGCGGCCTGGGCCTGCTCGCGCGGGAGTTTCCCCTCGCTCTCGAGCTTTTGGTAGTGGGCGAGAATGCCGTAGCCGACATCAACCATCTGCTGCGTCTTGGCCTGGCGATCGGCGACCATCTGCGTGCGCAGGGTCGACAGGGCGATCGGTGCCAGCGCGATCATGCCGAGGAGGCTGATGCCGACAATCAGGACCAGCTTGAAACTGATGCGGGAGAAAATCATCGGAGCTCACGAAATTTGGCGGGACAGACATGCCAGATTATCCCGATCCCCTTAGCAAAGCTTTAAGCATTCGGGTTCCCCAAGCGGCCGCCGAAGCCCTGCGGCCGCGCACGGTTTTCGCACCCTCGCGGCGCCGCCCCCGCTTGCGAATATAAACCTCTTCAAAACTAGAAGACCTCGATATCGCCCCTGCGAGCGTTGACTTGGAGAGTGCTCCGGCAGAACGATCGATGCAGACAATCAGCGCCAGCTGTGGCGTGAGCGCAGCCAAGGGCCAGAGGTTTCATGCATCAATCGACATCATCAGGGTCTCTCGACCTTCCCGCGCTCAGTGCGGCCGAACGGCTCTTCATCTGGGGATTCCGGGCCAAGGCACGCAGCGGAGGCGCCGTTCCGACTGCAGCCGATATCCAGGAGGTGTACGACCATTTCCGCGTGGGCGATGCCGTGCTCTCGCTGGAATCCATCATCGAGATCTTCGCCTGCACGGCCCATACCGCGATCGAAGTGCACTGCCCGACCTGTCCGCGCATGTCGGACAGCGAGCGCGGGATTCTGCAGGCCATCGCCGCGGCCCAACAGGATCGCATCGACATCGTGCGCGAACGGTTCGAGAGCTGGCTGCCGCCGGTCGGCGCCGATTGGGCGCTGGCTCCCGTGCGGGGGCTCGCCACGATCTTCCGCATGGCAGGCCTCATCCTGCCCGACCGGCAGGTGCGATCATTCGACCATGACCGCACCATGGCGATGAAGAGCTGGCTGGTCGGAAGCCCGACATTGCACTGACGAGATCGGTCATGACCCCAGCTATTTGCGCCTCGGTGCCGGAAGCCGGCCCATCGCGGCTCTGTCCGCTCCAGGCCGCGCTTGGAGCGCGCCCCTGCGTCGACAGCTACGATGATTTCTGCCGCGTCGCGCTGTCGCTGTTCCGCTTCATCGGGGCGGCCTACACCACCGGCGCCTCCGATTGCTGGGAAGCCGCCTATCGCTTTGCCGACGAGGCGACTGGCGTTGCCGACAGTCCGCTGCTGGTCGCGCGCGTGGCAGCGCTGGTCAGGATCCTGCGCAGCGGCCGGCCATGCGAACTGTGCTTCATGCCGCCGTCCTGCCGTCGGCTGTCGAAGGACGAGACGGAATTGATGCGATTGCTGGCGGTCGCGCGAAGCAAGCAGCCGGGCGAGCTCGAATCCATCGTCTGCGCCTTCGTCGGCTCGGGCAAGGAAGCTGCGGCAACGCGAGCGGTCAACGCGCTCGCCTTGTGCTGAGGGCTGTTGTTTGCGCATGATCTTTCCGGAAAACCGCTTCACACTTTTCCGGATCATGCGCTAGCCGCCCTTCCTGCCGAGCACGAGATCGATGGTGTGCGCGGCGATCTTGCGCAATTGCGGCTCGTCGCCGAAGGCACGTTCGAGCACGGCGAGGCCGCGCGTCACGGTGATGATGTGCAGCGCCGCGGCCCCGGCGTTGCCGTTGAACTCGCCGCGCTCGGCGCCTGCCGACAACGTGTCCTGAACCAGTGCTGTGATGCGCGAGATAAGGCCCGCAAAGACCTGGCGCGCTTCTTCGTCCAATCCCTCGCCTTCCGCGGCGCCGAGCTCCATCAGGCCGCGCGTGGTCGGACATCCGCGCGGGGGCGTGCCCGAGCGGAAATTGGTGATGGTCAGATCGAAGAAAGCGGTGAGGCGCTTTCGCAGGCTGCCCGTCCCGAGCGCCTTCTGCAGCGCGAGGAGATAATCCCCGGCATAGCGTTCATAGGCCTGCAGGAACAGCGCTTCCTTGCTGCCGAAGGCGTTGTAAAGGCTGCCGCGCTGGACGCCGGCATCGCGCGCGATGTCCGACAGCGAGGTGCCGCGCACGCCCTTGCGCCAGAACTGGTCGAACGCAATGCGCAAGACATCGTCATGGTCGAATTCGCGCGGCCTCAAGCTGGGCTCCTTTTTGAAGTATTTGACACGACGTCAAGAACATGCTTTCTCGACATCGTGTCAAAAACCAATTGGAATTGATAGCCCATTTCAACACTGGGCCGAACAGCGGCGTACGCATTCGCCCTGCTGGTCGGGCCCGCATGCAAAGGGACGCGCGATGCCTCTGCTCCACATCTCGATGCGCGCCGGCAAGCCGCAAGCCTACCGGCAGGCGATTCTCGACGGCCTCTACCGCGCCATGCGCGAGGCGCTGAACGTGCCCGTGGACGACGCGTTCATGGCCATCACCGAGCATGAGCCGGCGAATTTCCGCTGCGGCAATGCCTACGGCGTCGAGCGCAGCGACGACGCGGTGCTGATCCAGATCACCGTGTTCGCCTCGCGAACCCCTGAGCAGAAGAAGGCGCTGTATCGCCGGATCGCGGACCTTCTCGGCGAAAGCCCGGGTATCCGGCCCGAGGACGTGTTCGTGAACGTGCTCGATGCCCCCAAGGAGAACTGGTCCGTCGGTCATGGGCTGGCGCAATTCGCGTGAGCTGGGCGGACCTGCCGGTGCCCTGCCGATCGAGGATTGAGGCGCCTGATACGCCCTGCGATCGGCGCGGATTGCCCTACTCGCCTGCAACGCACGCTTCCATGATGCCGTCGAGCTCGGCTTTCGACAGCACCCCGAGCTCGGCGATGAACACGATCCGCGTCCGCGGTATGCCCGGCGCGGGCGCATCGCCCGGGGCGAGCGTGGCGCGGCCGGCGGCGAATTGAAACACCATCTGGCGGCCGGGCTGCTCGACCGTCTCGAACAGGCCTTTCGCACGCGCCAGCTTCGGCGCGAGACGGCCGATGGCCTGCTGCAGGCGCGGCAGCGAGATCGGGCGGTCCGAGGTCCAGCTCAGCGTCTCGAAGCGCTCTTCTGCCGGTCGTTTCGGACCCGGGTCACGCGGCGCGGGCGCACGCTCGACGTTCGCGGGGAACAGGAGTGCGGACGGAATCTCGCCATGTCGCGCATCGACCACCACGGCGGGAAAGCGCAAGGCGCGGATGGCCTGACGCATCCGCGCCCCCGCGTCCTCGTCCGCCAGATCCAGCTTGGTCAAGGCCACGATATCGGCGACGCGCAATTGCGAGCGCTGGAGAGCGTCGTCCAGTGCGGCCGGCGGTGTCGCGGCGTCGATCACGCACAGCACCGTCTCCAGCGGCGCCTCGCGCAGGATCACGGGGTCCATCAGATTGCGGACGATGTCGGTGGGATCGGCGACGCCGCTGGTCTCGATGACGATGTGTTCGGGCTTCGGATCGCGCCGCAGCAGCGTCGAGAGCGTGCGCAGCAGATCGCCTTCGAGCGAGCAGCAGATGCAGCCATTGGCGAGGCTGACCACGCCGTCGCTGGCGCCCGCGATCAGCTCCGCATCGATGTTGATGGCGCCGAAATCGTTGACGATCGCGGCGATCCGCCGTCCCTCCGCATGCGCCAGGAGATGGTTCACGACCGTGGTCTTGCCCGCCCCCAGAAAGCCCGTCACCAGGAGAATGGGGACCGGCACGGGTCAGCCCCCGACCACGGGCCGGCGCACCGGCTGACCCGGACGCGCCGCGAGGTCCAGCACGCCATCGCTGATCAGCACCTGGCCGCTGACCACGAGATGCCGCACGCCTTCGGACGGACGGTTCATCGCCGTGAAGGTCGCGCGGTCCGAGAGTTTTTCGTAGTCGAACACGACGATGTCGGCGTCCGCGCCCTTCGTCAGCCGGCCCTTGGCGCGCATCGCCGGCGTGCTCTGCGACAGGATTTCCGCCGGGATCAGCGCGCATTTGCGCACGCCTTCCAGCAGCGACACGGTCTTGCGCTCGCGCACCCATTCGCGGATGAAGCGGGTGAAGCAGCCGGCTGAGCGCGGATGCGAGGTGGCATCGTCAGGCAGCGGCCAGGCATCGCCGGTGTAGGTCTTGCCGTCCGACGTCGTCCACGGCATCGCATCGGACGCGATCGCGCCGCCGGGATACAGCACCGACATGTCGAGCAGATCGCGGTGATGCGAATTGTTCTCGATGTCGAGGATGTGCCAGAGCACCAGCGAGGACGGCTCCTCGGCCTGCGCCTTCAGGAGCTCCTCGCGGTCGTGGAAGCGATAGCCGTCGGTCACGCGCTGCACCGAATCGTAGCCGGTGCCGTTGCGTTCGACGAATTCGGGGTCGCTGAAGAAGGCGGCGGCCAGCACGGTCGAGCCGGTGCCGTAAGGGTAGGCTTCGACCGTGATTGGCAGGCCCTGCGCCTGCGCCTTCGCGATCAGCACACGGCAACGCTCGACGTCGGTCTTGCTCGACGAGTTGAAATGGCAGATGTGCATGTGCGCGCCGGTGGCGCCGGCATAGCCGATCAGGCGGATATAGGCTTCCACCGCGCTCTCGGGGTCGATGCGCGACATGAAGGCGACGTGGGTGAAGGTCGGCACATCCTTGGCGGCGGCGAGCTGGCAGACCGCGGTCAGCTCCTGCACGCCGGCGCCCGGCGCATAGGCATTGAGGATGCCGACGCCGATGCCGCCTTCATCGAGACCGCGCCCGAGACGCTCGAGAATGCCGGCGACCTCCGCATCACTCGCCACGTTGTCCATCCAGCGGCGGTCGCGCATGGCGTTGCCGAACGCCTCCAGCGAGCTCTCCGCATTGGAGCCGGTCATTGCGCCGATGCGCGCAAACGCCCAGTTGGTGGCGGCGCCGTAGTTCAGCACGCGGCCTTTTCTCGCCTGGCGCTCATACCAGGACCCGACCGGCAGCACGCCGGCCTCGAGATCGAGCGTCGTCGTCACCCCATCGAACGCCTGCATGCGGTCCGCCGGGATCGATTGGCCATGCGCGTGCAGGTCGATGAAGCCGGGGGCGACCACGAGCCCGGTCGCGTCGATCACGCGCTCGGCGCCGCCAAGGCCCGTGCCGACCGCGGCGATCCTGCCATCCACCACCGCCACGTCGCCGACGGCGTCCATCCCACTCGCGGGATCCACCACCCGGCCGCCAGAGATCACCAAGCCGCTCATATCGTCACTCCCTCCACCTCGAAATCGCATCAAGGCAGATTCCGGAAGCGACGACCACCTCCACTGAAGCCGACGCAGCATGCTCGCACGGAAGGTCATTTCGCAGGCAACCCGCGGACGCGCGCCCGCGTCCTCGCGGCATGTTTTGCCCGAGTGATGCTGCTCTCCTCACCCTCTCGAAAGAAAGGGCGCAGGGAAGGCCGGGCGCCGGCTGGCACCCGTAAAGACCCCCGTGCTGAACAGATTGCACACGCAATGCACAGGGGAGACACAGGGCAGCCGAAACCAGGCCTTCCTTGCGCGATGGTCTGACGGCCAATATGCCGCGCTCTCCCGGGAGCCGAACTTTCCTTCTGGCCTCCCTCGCCCCGCGAATTGGATGATGCAGTCTGCCCGGTTGGGCTCGCTCGCATCTCCGCGAAAGGCTTGACCGTAGCAACGACGGCCAGGACCACACGGTTTTGCCGTACGCAGGCCATCCGGCTTCGCCAAGAGGCTCCGCCGGACATGGGCGCCGTTCGTCTTCGCAGGTCACGCATGCTCACGAGGTTCTCTCGCCCTGCACGCGCAAGCTCCGCCTTAACGCCGCCCGCGTCCACCGCAACTCCCAGCCCGCGCTCGAAACGACGTACGACCGCCCCTTTGGTGGGCTGGAATGGCCGACACATACGACAAATCCGAATTTCGGTAAAGTGGAATATTTTTGCGTGGAGGGGTTGACAGAACTTTGGCCTGTTTCGCTTGACGGGCGCCGATCGATCTGTGGCACGCCTCGAATGCGCGGTCCCGGCTTGAGAAGCAAACGGCCGGCGAGTAACCTCCGTGGTCTCCGGTAGGCCGCCTGTGGCCGACCAAAGGAGTACGCAGATGGCAAGGAAACTCCCGCCGATTCATCCGGGAGAAATCCTACGGGAAGAATTTCTCGTTCCGCTGAAGTGACGCCCTGCGCGGTCGCGGCGGCCCTGAATGTGCCACGCACTCGGATCGAGCGCGCGAAGAAAAACCCGTCACGGCCGACACTGCGCTGCGGCTCGGAAAGTTCTTCAAGACAGGCGCCGCGTTCTGGATGAACATTCAGACCCGCTTCGACCTCGAAACGGCAGAGGACGTGCTCGCACCTCAGATCAAGAATATTACGTCCTACGAGGCCGTTTGAGAGTGCGCCATGACTTGAACCCGCCGCGAACCGGCTCCGCCGTCTTCTCGCCTGCATTGTCATTCAGTGAGCTAGGCGGGGCGGCGTGAGGTGGGCAAAGTTCCCAAAGGTTCCCAGTGATCGTCCGACGTCCTCTGCAACGCGATTCCCGTCACTCCGTTTCGCGCCGCGCTTTCCTCGGCGGACTTATGTCGGCAGGGAGTGCCCTCGCGCTCGGCGGATGCGCCGGCCTGGGTGCGACCGGCGCGCGCTTCGATGCGTCGTCCCTCTCCGCTGACCCGACAGTACTCGTCACCACCACGCGCAAGCCCGTCAACGGCGCCCGTGCCAAACCATGGTTTGGGCCGGAACGCGCGACGGCCATGACGGTCGCACGGGCCAAGCTTGCGGCGCCGGACGAGAGCCGTCTGTCCCTCGCCTCGGTTGGACTTGGCGATTGGCGCCTTGATCGGGTCGAACCGGTGCCGGCCGACGCTGGCGATCTCGCTGCGCAGGCCGGGACAGGAGACGTGCTGATCTATGTGCACGGCTTCAAGCAGACGTTCGAGACGGCCGTGCTGGACGGCGCCCATCTCTCCGACGGGATCAAGTTCCGCGGCCGGACCATGGTGTTCTCCTGGCCCTCCAAGGCCGGCCTGTTCGACTATGCCTATGACCGCGACAGCGCGATGTGGTCGCGCGACGATTTCGAACGCGTACTCTCTGCGCTGGTGTCGGCGCCAAGCGCCGGCCGCGTGCACATCGTCGCCCACAGCATGGGAACCATGCTGACGCTCGAAAGCCTGCGGCAGCTCCATGCGCGTTACGGCGACACGGTCACGAGCAAGATCGGCGCCGTGGTGTTTGCCGCGCCTGATATCGACATGGACGTGTTCTCGTCGGCGATCCAGCGCATCGGCCCGCTGGCCGGCAAGATCACCGTGATCGCCGCGACGAACGATCGCGCACTCGCGCTGTCGGGACAGCTCGCAGGTGGCATGACGCGGGTCGGCGCGGCCGAGAAAGCGGTCATCGCGCGGCTCGGCGTGCGTGTGGTCGATGCCTCCCAGGAAGGCTGGGGCATCATCAACCACGATCTGTTCCTGTCGAATTCGGAGGTGCAGAAAGTGATCCGCCGCTCGATCGACGGCACGACGGCGTGAGGGAGTGGCTGTGCCGAGCCATGCGCGAAGCTTGCCCCTGAGTGCCAGTCTCGACCGATGGCGCTCCGCGCAGAAGAAAACCGCGAACACTGAATTGCAGCTTGCGGATGGAAGACCTATGTTGGGTCTCTAGTCAGGCAGCCGCCCATCGTATGGCGAGAGTCTGCAGGGTCGACCTCGCGGTGGATGGTTTGCATTCCGCATCGGAGGTGATGCCATGGCCATTGCTCCCACGCTCCAGAAATACCTCGCCGCTGAGAACATCCAGTACGAGGTGATCCCGCACGAACTCAGCATGACGTCCGCTCGAACGGCCGAGGCATGCCATATCTCGGGCGACCGCCTCGCCAAGGGCATCGTGTTGCGGCGCGATGGCGGATACATGCTGGCCATCCTGCCCGCATCGCATCACCTCCGCCTGTCGGACCTGAGGACAAGCCTCGGCGACAATGTCCACATGGCCAATGAAACCGAGGTCAATCGGCTGTTCAGCGACTGTGCACACGGTGCGGTTCCCGCCGTCGGCAAATGCTACGGATTGGACATGATCGTCGAGGACAGCATCGAGGCACAGCCAGACATCTATATGGAAGCCGGCGATCATGAGACGCTGCTCCATATGGGTCACGCGCAGTTTGCGCGCCTGACGGCCAACGCACCGCACGGGCGCTTCAGCGCGCATGACTGAGGTTTTGTAGACCGCCGATTGCCGTTGCGATCTTGGGCGGGAACTCTGGCCGTGAGGTCGCCGTCATACTGTTCCGCAGGGTGGCGGCGAGAGTGTCTGCGCTTGTCTGGTCGGAGTTCGGAAGATTGGGGGTGCCGTTGCATTGCATCAACGCACTTGAAACCCACGAACGGAGGCTCGCCATGAAAGTCAAAGACGTGATGCACAAGGGTGTCGACTGGGTCAGCCCCAACACCCCAATCAACGAGATTGCCAAACTGATGCGGGCGCATGACATCGGCTGCATTCCGATTGGCGAGGATGACAAGCTGGTCGGAATGGTGACCGACCGCGATATCGTCTGCAAAGGGCTCGCGAGCCACGGCTTCGATGCCGGCCGCGCGACGGCGCGCGACGTGATGACCGAGGGCATCCATTGCTGCCGCGAGGACGATGACCTCGCTAAGGCGATGCATCATATGGAGAAGCTGCAGGTCCGCAGGCTGCCGGTGATCAACAAGAGCAAGCGGATGGTCGGCATCATCAGCCTGGGCGACGTCGGCCATTCCGCGTCCGGTGATATGCTCACCGAGACCGTCAGGAGCATTTCGGCGCATCACTGAACTTGCGGCCAGGACTTACGGCCAGGGCTTGCGGCCAGGGCTTGCGGCCAGGGCTTGCGGCCAGGGCTCTCTCGCGATCGCCGCTCAAACAGGCGTTGAGGGGGAGCCCGAGCCACGCGCTCGTCATGCAACCATCGCGCGGCACAGAAGCGACGGCGCGATGTGGCTTACTTTGCGCCGGAGTGAATGTCAGGGGCGGGCTCACTCGATCGCTTCATCAGCGTCGACGCTGCGGCGCGCAACCTATGACCAAGCGAGATCGCGCGGCCGGACGGGGCCGCCGTCGGATAGGGTCGCAGCAAAAAGTCGAGGAATATCGCGGATTTGGCGCTCCCTAGGGGAATCGAACCCCTGTTTCAGCCTTGAGAGGGCCGCGTCCTAACCGCTAGACGAAGGGAGCGTGAGGGCTAGCCAATAGCCTCGAAATTTGTCCGCCGCAAGGACCCCGAGGAGCCTTTTACGGCTCATTGGCGAATTTCAGCCGCCCGGCCGGCTTGAGCGTGTGGGCGTCGAAGGTGCGGATCTCGATGACGCCGCCGACATCCAGGCTGACCACGAGGCGGTCGCCGGCGAGGCCGGTCGAGACGATTTTGGCGCCCTTCGGCAGGATGGCGGTGACGTCACTGGCCGCCTCGGCCGCCCTTCCCTCCGACTTGAAAAGGCGGTAGCCCACCGCGATTAGCACGGCGCAGATCGCCAGCGCCGTGGTCAACCCCGCGATCAGCATCATCCGCCGCACCCGCGCGAACAGCGCGGCCTGCTCGGGGCTCGGTTCGGGAACAGCGGTATCAGTCGTCGTCATGGAAAATTTTGGCTCTGCGCAAAGGTTGGAGGTCGTGGTCGCCGGCAACGAGGGGTCGGCCCGGCTCGACCGCGTGCTGGCGGCACACCTCACCGACCTGTCGCGATCGCGGCTGAAAGCCCTGATCCTGGCGGGCGCGGTGAGCCTGAAGGCCTCCGCGGTCCGCGACCCCGCTTATCACGTCACATCCGGCGATACGATCATAATCGACGTGCCGGCGGCGGCCCCGCCGGAGCCGAAGGGGGAGGATATCGCCCTCGATATCGTGTTCGAGGACGATGACATCGTCGTCCTCAACAAGCCGAAGGGGCTGGTGGTGCACCCCGCGGCCGGCCACGAGACCGGTACGCTGGTGAACGCGCTGATCGCCCATTGCGGCTCTTCGCTGTCGGGCATCGGCGGGGTGCGCCGGCCCGGCATCGTGCACCGACTCGACAAGGACACCACAGGGCTGATGGTGGTCGCCAAGAACGACCTCGCCCATGCCTCGCTGACCGCGCAATTCGCCGACCACGGCCGCACCGGTGCGATGCGCCGCGGCTACATGGCCTTTGCCTGGGGCGTCCCAGGCCGCCATCGCGGCACCGTCGACGCCCCGATCGACCGCCATCCGCATGCACGCGAGAAGATGGCGGTGCGCCAGGGCGGCCGCGAGGCGGTGACGCATTGGGAGATTCTGGAGAGTTTTAACGGACGCGACGGCAAGCCGATCGCGACGCTGCTCGCCTGCGAGCTCGAGACCGGGCGCACCCACCAGATCCGCGTCCACCTCGCTCATATCGGCCATCCCCTGATGGGCGATGCCGTCTATGGCCCGCATTTCAAGACCAAGGCGAACCAGTTGGCGCCCTCGTCGCAGGGCGCTCTGGCCGCGCTTGGGCGGCAGGCCCTGCATGCGTATTTGCTGGTATTGGAGCACCCGAGGACCGGAGAATTACTCCACTGGGAGGCGCCTTTGCCGGAGGATTTGCTTCTCCTCCAGAGCACCCTGAAAGCGGCGGTATGACGCAGGCCCTTTAAGAAAAGCGTTACATTACAAAAGATTATAGCTGCCACACGGGGTCGTGACGTCAGCAATCCTTCCCTTTTTGCCCCCCCATGGGGTATATTGCGGCTGCGTTGGAAATGACCAACGGAACATCGCAGCTACGGCCGGCTTTAACACAGCGGTCGTCTGCCTGGCCCGCCGCTATCGGGGGCCTGAACCTTTGGAGGGCTTCAGTATGGCCCGTACCGCTGCTTTGCCGGTCCTCAATGGAGAATCCGGCCTTTCCCGTTACCTCGCCGAGATCCGCAAGTTCCCGATGCTGGAACCCCAGCAGGAATACATGCTCGCCAAGCGTTGGCGCGAGCATGACGATCGCGACGCGGCGCACCAACTCGTCACCAGCCACCTCCGGCTCGTGGCCAAGATCGCCATGGGCTATCGCGGCTACGGCCTGCCGATCTCCGAGGTCGTCTCGGAAGGCAATGTCGGCCTGATGCAGGCGGTGAAACGTTTCGAACCCGAGAAGGGGTTCCGTCTCGCCACCTATGCGATGTGGTGGATCAAGGCGTCGATTCAAGAGTACATTCTGCGTTCCTGGTCGCTCGTGAAGATGGGCACCACCGCGAACCAGAAGAAGCTGTTCTTCAACCTGCGCAAGGCGAAGAGCAAGATCAACGCGCTGGACGAGGGCGATCTGCGTCCCGACCAGGTGAAGATCATTGCCAAGCGCCTCGGCGTCACCGATCAGGACGTGATCGACATGAACCGCCGCCTCGGTGGCGACGCGTCGCTCAACGCACCGATCCGCGACGACGGCGAAGCCGGCGAGTGGCAGGACTGGTTGGTCGACAATACGCCCAACCAGGAAGCCATGCTGGCCGAGCACGAGGAGTACGACGAACGCCGTGACGCGCTGAACGGCGCCATGGGCGTGCTCAACCCGCGCGAACGCCGCATCTTCGAGGCTCGCCGCCTCGCCGATGAGCCGATGACGCTGGAAGACCTCGCTGCCGAGTTCGGCGTGTCGCGCGAGCGCGTCCGCCAGATCGAGGTCCGCGCCTTCGAGAAGGTGCAGTCCGCGGTCAAGGGCACGATCGCAAGGGCCGAACAGGCCGCGCTGGAAGCCGCGCACTAAGCGGGGCTTTTCCGCGGTAAGAGATTGGCGGATCGAGAAAGAGAAAAAGCCGGCGGCAACGCCGGCTTTTTTGTTGGGTGAGCTGCGCCAGCTTCGCGAAGCTGGCGGGGGCACTTGAACGCCTATGACGGGTCGCCCGACACATGATGGTCGGATCACATCACAAGAGCGGGCACGCACCGTGTCGATCATCCTGCAATCCACCGTCGGCGGCTTCTCTCCCCAGTTCATGCGCAAGCTGCCGCTGGTCGAGCAGGCGATGCGCGAGCATGGGCTCGAGCCGTCGGAGTTCGTGATCTCCAAGGACTATGCAGGCACGGCGACGATCCCGCTGATGGGGCCGTTCTTCTTCAGTTACAGCGTGTTCTTCGGCGAGGAGACATTCACCGTCACCGAGCCGAACGACATGGTGTTTCTGGATTACTTCTTCAAACGCGTGCTGGCGGTCGATGATCCGCCGGAATTGCCGCAGCGGCCGGGATTGATGCGACGGTTCTTCGGTTGGATGGCGCAGGCGGTGTAGCCAATCCGGGCCGCCGGTCGTTCACCTCGCCCCGCTTGCGGGGAGAGGTCGAATTTGCGCGAAGCGCAAATTCGGGTGAGGGGGACTCTCCGCGAGTCCAACTCTCAGCGTCCCCGTCCCCGCAAGCGGGGCGAGGGAGCGCACCTCCTACTCCCCCCACATCCTCGCCAGCGTGGCGAGCCAGCAGCCTTCGCAATAGCGCGCGTCCTTGTAGTCGATCCAGTTGTGGGCATAGACGCGGTCGAGCGGGATGTCGTAGCGCGCGCGCAGGACCTGAACGAGCACGCGCCACGCCGCGACCTGCGCGTCGGTCGGACCGGTCGTCACATCAGGATAATTGCCGGCGAACTCGACGCCGATCGAATTGTCGCGCACCACTTGCCGATAGGTCGCGCTGTTGTCGATGAACTTGTTGTCGTTGCGATTGGCGCCGTCGCCATGGGTCGGCACCAGGTTTTCCGCGACCGCCCAATAGACCGTGCCGTCGGTTTCCACCCACACGGTGACGCCGCGCCGCGTCGGGGTCTTCGCTTGCGCTTGCGCACCGCCGCGCGCCGAGCCCGCCGGCCCTTCGGTCTGGTGCACGATGATGTTGCGCCAGGGTCTTGCGTTCCGGACGTCACCCCAGGGCGCCAGCCAGACCAGCTTCAGGCCGGGAATGTCGGGCGTGCCGGAGGCGCGTGCGAGCTTTGCGAGCTCGGCATCTTCGGCAGCGGCGGGGGCGATCAGAAAGAAAGCGGCCAGAACGGCCGCGAGCAGGCGAGCGATCATCATGCGGGTCCAACGGTGACCGCAACCTAGCATGGCCTCAGGCGAAATGGCGCGCGGTCTCGCCCCGGCCGATCGGCTCAGGCGAGAGCGGCGGCGACGGATCGTAGACGGCAAAATCGTTCTTGCCGTTCTTCTTGGCGGCATAGAGGGCGTGGTCGGCATTGGCCATCAGGCGATCCGGGAATTCGCCGATGCCGCGATCCCACTGCGCGACTCCGATCGAGATCGCGATCGGGATCTCGCTGCCGGTGCAGGCCTCGGCATCCTGACGGCAGACCTCGAGCACGCGGCGGGCGATCGCGGCGGCCTCGCGCAAGGACGAGGACGGCAGCACGACGCAGAACTCGTCGCCACCGGTGCGGGCCAGCATGTCGCCGGGCCGCAGCCGCGTCTGCGCCATCAGTGTGAAGTGCTGCAGGCAGGCATCGCCGGCGGCATGGCCGTGGGTGTCGTTGATGGTCTTGAAGCCGTCGAGATCGATCACCAGCAGCGAGAACGGCGCACCGCTGCGCTCCGAGCGGGCGCATTCCTCGGTCAGGCGCTGCAGCAGATGCCGCCGGTTGGCGACGCCGGTGAGATCGTCGAGCAGCGCGAGGTCGGCGACCTCGCCCCGCAGCCGGTCCATCGCCATCAGCAGGAAGCCGAAATTGAGCGTCATCGACAGGAACAGCAGCCCCAGCACCATCACGGCATGGGTCTGGCCGCCGGCCTTCGCCGACAGATCGTGGCCGAGCAGATTGCCGATCGTGCGGGCAATGAGGATCGCGATGATGGTGAGGATGACGATGCCTGACAGCCGCGCGCCCGGGCTGACGCGCCCTTCCGGCGGCGACAGCAGCAGGCGCAGCGCCAGCATCAGCGGCAGGGCCTGACCGAGCGTGTAGCTGAGCATGCGCAGCTGCATGTGCTCGAAGCCGACCATGAAGACCACGACGCCGGCAAGGCTCAAGGCTCCCGTCGCCGTCATCAGGCGCCATGAGACCGGCCGGCCATAGAAGCGCTGAATGCCCATCGCGGCGAGGCAGCTCGCGGCGATCACACCGGCCGCACCGAGCAGAAGCGGAAGGGGAGACGCCACGAACAGGCGCACCAGCGCCGTCATCGCCCCGATCGCACCGACAAAGGACGATGCCATCCAGAACCGCGCGGCGGCAAATTTCGGATAGGAGCGCGTCACGTAGGCCCAGATCACGCCGAGCGCCAGGAAGTTGACGACGAAGACGGTCCAGAGCGTCGGTACGTTCAGCATGACGCGCGCGGCATGCGCAGCGTCGCGCCCCCCGTCCCTGGCAGCCGTCCGTCCATGACCCATCCCCGTTTTCTTGCGGAGAAGAATGCGGCCTTCGCGCTTAATGGAGTCTCACCGCGTTCCGGCAAAACGCGCCTTTGGTTTTGGATTCATGAACGGCGCCGCTCCGTTGTCGGATCGTTAGGGATGTCGGCGGCGACGCCGCTTCGACGCCGCGATGCGGATTCGCGCACCAAAATCACCCGAAAATGCATCTGAGCTGTGGATAACGCGATGACACGGATGTGACAGCGCGGGGCAGGAAGGCGCGAATCTGCTGAGTTTGTCGTCGAGGATGTTGCGAGGCTGGCCCTCCGCCGAGCATCCCTCGTGTCGCGTTCCACCATTAACCCTTAAGAGGATCCTATGGCTAAGAAAGCGAAGAAGGCGACGAAGAAGAAGGCGAAGAAGGCCAAGAAGGCGAAGAAGAAGTAACGAGGCTTGTTCTTTGCCCGGGTGGAGCTTGCTCCGCCCGGGCGTCGGGTAAGTTTGAAGGTGGCGGGCGCGAGGCCCGCTTTTTTATTGGGTGGTGTTGAGAACGCTGCCCCTCCTGGACGCCGCATCAAGAACGTGGATGCCCGGGACAAGCCCGGGCATGACGAACCTTTCAAAAGGTGAAGGAGAAACTACCTCTCCGCAAAGGCCAGCTTGGCGCCGAGCGCGGCGAAACCGGCGGCGAAGCTGCGGCGCAGCCAGGCCATGATGCGCGGGCGGGAGATGACGTGCTCGCGCACCGAGGCGGCGCAGAGGCCGTAGACCACGAACACCGCAAGGGTCATCGCCATGAAGGCGCCGCTCAATTCCAGCATGCGCGCCAGCACATGGGCTTCGTCCGCGGCGATGAATTGCGGCAAGAAGGCGAGGAAGAAGATCGACAGTTTTGGATTGAGGATGTTGATCAGAAAGCCGGTGACGATGACGCGGCCGACCGAACGCTCGCGGATCTCGCCCTCGACCGCCAGCGCACCTTGCTCGCGTAGCGCCTGCCAGGACATGTAAAGCAGATAGAGCACCCCGCCCCATTTCAGCGCGGCAAAGGCGAGCGCGCTGGTGTGGAGCACGGCGGCGAGCCCGAGCATGGCCGCCATCATGTGCGGCACGATCCCGAGCGTGCAGCCGAAGGCGGCCGCGAGACTGGCACGCGAGCCGCGCGTCAGCGCCGCAGCCAGGGTGTAGAGCACGCCGGTGCCGGGCGAGGCGACGACGATGAGCGAGGTGAGCAGGAAGGACCAGGACATGGGGCCGACCTTATCAACCCGCCTCGCGGCGGGGAAGTCAGGTCTCGGGCCTTCAGTCTCTGACTGTCAACCTGAGGTGCTCGCCCGCTTGGGCCAGCCTCGAAGGGCGACGGCCCGGCTGCATCGCGGCCGTGCATCCTTCGAGGCTTCCCATCGGGCGCTTTGCGCCCGATGCCTCGCACCTCAGGATGACGGATTTGATAGCAAAACCTTCGCTTCAAGCCAGCTGCGCGAGCTCGGCTTCGCGCAGCACGTCGAGCGGCGCCCAGGGTTTGGCCCAGAACTTTGCGCCGTCGGGCAAGGGCTGCATCAGGGGGCGGCCGGAGGTGACGACGACGTCGAGCTTGGGATTGCGGTCCTTGGCGACGTGCGCGAGCTCGACACCGTTCATGCGCCCCGCGAGCTGGACGTCGGTCATCATCAGGCAGAGCGCGCCGGCGCTCTTGTCGAGGACGCGCTCGGCGGCCTCGGCGCTTTCGCACTGGATGACGTGGTAGCCGCTCTCCTCCAGCAGCAGGCTCAGCATCTCCCGCTGCATGACGTCGTCTTCAACGATCAGCGCAGTTGCACGAAATGGCTGTGCCTGTCCCATCAGCGTCTCCCAATGATCGCTTGCGTAACGTATGTTAAGGAGCCAGGGCGCCTGCGGTTCAGTTCCATTCTGAAAAAATGTAAATCATGGTTCCACGCGCAGGGACTTGACGGGGGGTTCATGACCACGATTCGCGGCGCCGCCGCCATCACGGGAGCCGCCAGCGGCATCGGCCGGGCGCTGGCGATCGAGCTTGCACAGCGCGGCTGCGATCTTGCGCTGGCCGATCGCGACGAGGCCGGGCTGAAGACGCTCGCGGCCGAGATCGGCGCGGGACGCAAGGTCAGCGTGCACCGCGTCGACGTCGGCGAGCCCGACGACATCGCGCAGTTCGCGAACGAGGCGACCTCTACCCATCCTGCGCTCGGCATCGTCGTCAACAATGCCGGCGTCGCGCTGATGGGCTCGTTCGAGGAGATCGACCAGGCGCAGATGGACTGGCTGTTCGACATCAATTTCTGGGGCGTGGTGCACGGCACGCGCGCCTTCCTGCCGCATCTGAAGACGAGGGCTGAGGCGCACATCGTCAACCTTTCCTCGATCTTCGGCATCATCGCGCCGCCGGGGCAATCGGCTTACGCGGCGGCCAAGTTCGCTGTGCGCGGCTTCTCCGAGAGCGTGCGGCACGAGCTTGCGGTGGCGGGCAGCCCGGTCAGGCTGTCGGTCGTGCATCCCGGCGGCGTCGCTACCGCCATCGCGCGCAACTCCCGCACCGGGGTCGGTGTCACCGACAATGCCCGCCGCGCGCAATCGATCGAGCGGTTCGAGACCGCGGCAAGGACCACGCCGAAGGACGCCGCGCTGCGCATCATCAGGGGTATCGAGAAGAACGAGCCCCGCATCCTGATCGGCAACGACGCCCGCTTCATGGACCTGTTGCAGCGGTTTCGGCCGGCAACGTATTGGGCGCCGCTGCAGCGGCGGCTGGAGAAGATGGCGAAGGGAACGTGAATTCGTAGGGTGGGCAAAGCGTAGCGTGCCCATGATCTCTTTGCCGCCGACAGAAGTCGTGGGCACGCTACGCTTTGCCCACCCTACGAGACTGAGTATGTGGTCACTGTCCCGCAAGGCGATCGGCGAAATACCCGATGGTCTTGCGATACACCACCGCCCTGTTCCACTCGCGCATCGCCTCGAAATTGGCGGTGCCTTCGCCATAGGGCTGGCCCATCTTGAAGCCGCTGGTGTGGAGCAAATTCGCGGTCGAGGCGAGCACGTCGGGGACGCTGTGACGGAGGTCGACATGGCCGTCACCGTCGAAATCGACGCCGTATTTGATGTAGGACGACGGCAGGAACTGGGTCTGGCCGATCTCGCCGGCGAAGGCGCCAATCAGGTCGCGCAGCGGCAGGTCGCCGCGCTGCACGATCTTCAGCGCAGCGAGCAGCTCGCCCTGGAACAGGTCGGTGCGGCGGCAATCATGCGCGAGGGTTGCCAGCGTGCGGACCACCGGCATCTTGCCGATGTCGCCCTTGCCGAAATCGCTCTCCAGCCCCCAGATCGCGACCAGGATATAGCGGGGCACGCCGAACTGCTGCTCGATGCGCGAGAGCAGCGCGGCGTGGCGCTGCAAGAGGGCACGACCGCCATTGATGCGGCCGGGGCCGACGCGGGTCGAGACATACTGCTCAAAGCTCTTGTTGAAGGTGTGGCGCTGGCGCCGGTCGAAGGCAAGCACCGCGCCATCGGGGGTGACGCCGCTGAGCGCCGCGTTGGTCACGCTTGCCGAGACGCCGGCTGCTTGCGCTTCCTGGGCCATGGTGGCGACGAAACTGTTGAAGTCCCCGCCGCAGCGCGCGGCCTGCGCCCCGCCGGCCAGACAAATGACGGACGCGGCGGCGAGAAGCAGTCTCAGCATGTGGAGCAATCCCCTTAAAAATCTCAAGCTGCGAAGCAGCGCGCGGATCATGCCCGGGAACGCAGCGAGCGTCAAAGCAGCAAGCTTGATCCGCATCAAACTGTCTCACGCCCTGCTGTCTAGATTGCGAATACACGGGAGCCGCCAAGGAGAAGCCTCCATGACCGGCCGGATTGATGGATGAGAGAGCTGGCGCTGTGACAATGTTGCTTGCGCCACACCGCTGCGCGATCGACGACGACGTTGAGCCAGGATGAAGCGATCAACCATGTCCAACCATCAACATCCTCACCGGCCAGCCCGCTCCCTCCTCCGCATTCCCCTGTTCCGCCTGCTCGCCATCAACCTCGCGATCGGCGCCTGCGCCGCGACGCTCCTCGTCGGCGGCCTGCTCTGGCTCAACCCCGGACATCTGCGCGAGCTGATCTTCGCCGACAGCTCGCCCGGCATCGCGCTCGCGCTGCTGGTGGCTTCGTTCCTCATCACCTTCGGCTCGGCTGCGATGGGCAGCGCGATCATGGCGCAGGGACTTAAAGAGCACAGCGGCAAGGGCGGCGGACGCGGGTCGCGGCTGGCGATGCAGGAGACGGCGCGGCGCACGCGCGCGCATTGAGACATTAGCCGCGGCGATGGAACCCGCTTTTACAAATCGAGATCACACTGTCTGCACGCAGGCGGGAAGAGGTGCAGGCTGGCGCGCCTTCCGACACAGCGCGCCACGCGCGTTGCATCGCGAGGGCCGGCAAGATGAACAAACTGGTTTGACGCTCTAAACAATTGCTTCGATGTGAATCGAAACCAGATGTCGCGACCATCGCATATCTGATCCGCTCGCTGCGACATCAACGCCGCCACGATTTGCCTTGCCATCGCAGGGCGTCTTCTATAGCCTTCTATTTTAGGTTGTCACCCTGCCAGCCCCGGGTGACGCTGAAGACCAAAAATAAGCGGCGGGCTTCGGCCCGCCGTTTATTGAGGCAAGGATCCCTTGCGCAGCGGGCCCACGGCTCCGTACCGACCCCGGCGACGCGCGAAGTCATTTGACTATGACGCGGCTATCGACGACAAGCCGCCATGGCCAAAAAACCCGGAACCAATCCCAAAGGCGAATTCGCCTTTTTCAACGTCTTCTATGAAGACGATTCCCAGCGCTCCAACCGCCGCGTACCCAGCGAGCTGCTCGGCGGCCTCGACGGCGACGAACCCGCCCGCGCCTTCATCATGGAGCAGGACCGCGAGATCGCCGAAAAGAGCGGCCGCCCCGCGCTCGAGATCAAGCGGATCGAGCGGGTCGGGGTGAAGAAGAAGTAGGACGACATAAGCAGGCGCTCACCAGCGCCCGCTCCTTTTATTCCAGGCAAACAGCAGATCGGCAAACCGGTCGTAGCCGAACCGCGTGAATGGCAGCGCCACGCGATTGCCGAACAGCGCAGCAAGCCAGCCCTCCCCCGGAGTCAACCTCCACAACGCAATCGCGACATCCGCACCGACGATGAGCCGCCCCGCTTCATCGGTCGCATGCAGGCGCCGCCTGATGTCGTCGAGCGAAGCACCAAAGTGCGCCAGCGCGTCGGGCTGCTCGTTGATGTCTCTGAACTCGACCGTACCCGCGCGCACCAGCGCCAGCAGCTTGTTGCGCTGCCAGTCGATGCCGGCGTCGCAGACGGGGCAGCGGGTGTTGTACCAGACGGTGAGGTGATAGTCGGGCATAGCTGGCGGGGTTGAAAAAAGCGGAAGAGCAACGGAGATGGAATGAGCAAACCAACGGCATCCGCCTCGCAATTTACTATCCGACGCAATCCAGGCGCTAGCACAAAGAAAAACGGCGGGCTTTTCGGCCCGCCGTCTTCGTTACGATGGATGCCCGGGTCGGGCCCGGGCATGACAATCCCGATCAATTATCCAAGAAGCTCCGCAGCTTCCGGCTCCTCGACGGATGCTTCAGCTTCCGCAGCGCCTTGGCTTCGATCTGACGAATACGCTCGCGCGTCACCGAGAACTGCTGACCGACTTCTTCCAGCGTGTGGTCGGTGTTCATGCCGATGCCGAAGCGCATGCGGAGCACGCGCTCTTCGCGCGGGGTGAGCGAGGCGAGCACGCGCGTGGTGGTCTCGCGCAGATTGGACTGGATCGCGGCGTCGATCGGCAGGATCGCGTTCTTGTCCTCGATGAAATCGCCGAGGTGTGAATCCTCTTCGTCACCGACGGGCGTTTCGAGCGAAAGCGGCTCTTTGGCGATCTTCAGGACCTTGCGGACCTTCTCCAAGGGCATGCCGAGCTTCTCGGCGAGCTCTTCCGGGGTCGGTTCGCGGCCGATCTCGTTGAGCATCTGGCGGCTCGTGCGCACGATCTTGTTGATCGTCTCGATCATGTGCACGGGGATGCGGATGGTGCGGGCCTGGTCCGCAATCGAGCGGGTGATCGCCTGCCGGATCCACCACGTCGCGTAGGTCGAGAACTTGTAGCCGCGGCGGTACTCGAACTTGTCGACCGCCTTCATCAGGCCGATGTTGCCTTCCTGGATCAGGTCGAGGAATTGCAGGCCGCGGTTGGTGTATTTCTTGGCGATCGAGATCACGAGACGGAGGTTGGCTTCCACCATCTCCTTCTTGGCCTGGCGTGCCTCGCGCTCGCCCTTCTGCACGGAGTGCACGATCTTGCGGAACTCGACGATCTCGAGGCCGGTCAGCGCGGCGAGCTGATGCACCTCGTGACGCAGATCCTTGATGCGGTCCTTCTCGTGATGGACGAAGTTCTTCCAGCCCTTGGCCGAGAGCTTCGAGACGCGATTGAGCCAGCGCGGATCGAGCTCCGAGCCGGTGTAGTTGCGCAAAAAGTCCTCGCGCGCGACGCCGTGGCTGTCGGCAAGGCGCATCAGGCGGCCCTCATGCGAGACGAGGCGCTTGTTGATGTCGTAGAGCTGCTCGACGAGCGAGTCGATACGGGCCTGGTTGAGGCGCAGCGACTTCACCTCGACGATGATCTCGTCCTTCAGCTTCTTGTACTTGCGCTCCTGGTGCGGCGAGAGCGACTCGTTCTGGAGCTGGTTCTGGATGTCCTGCTCCTGAAGCTTGCGCAGCTTCTTGTAGCTGTCGGCGATCTTGTCGAAGATCTCGACCACCTTCGGCTTGAGCTCGGCCTCGATGGCCGCGAGCGACATCTGGTTCTCGAACTCGTCGTCGTCCATGTCGGACTCGGCCGCAGCCTCGCCCGGATCCTTCTCCTCGCCGGCTTCCGTGCCGCCCGGCGCAGGCGCGGCGCGGAACGGGGTCGGCGACGGCGGCGCGGCGGGCGGGGCGACATGCGCGGGCGCGCCGGTCGCGGCGGCCTGGCCGCCCTCGGCGGGCGCTTCACCGTTCTCGCCGGTGGGACCTGCGATCATCGCATTGTTCATCCCGGCCTTGGCGTCGGGGCCGGCATAGGTGGCTTCGAGATCGATGATGTCGCGGAGGAAGATCTTGCCTTCGTTGAGCTCGTCGCGCCAGATGATGATGGCCTGGAAGGTCAGCGGGCTTTCGCACAGCCCTGCGATCATCGCCTCGCGGCCGGCCTCGATGCGCTTGGCGATGGCGATTTCGCCTTCGCGGGAGAGCAGCTCGACCGTGCCCATCTCGCGCAGATACATACGCACGGGATCGTCGGTGCGTTCGCCCGGCTCGCTCTTCTTGACCTCGGTGACGGCCTTCTGGGTGACCTCGACGAGCTCGTTGTCGGTCTCGTCCTCGCCGCCCTCGTCCTTGTCTTCCTCGCCTTCGCTATCGTCGGCTTCGGTGACGTTGATGCCCATGTCGGAGAGCATCGACATGATGTCCTCGATCTGTTCGGGCGAGGTCTGGTCGGACGGCAAGACTTCGTTGAGCTGATCGAAGGTCACGAAGCCGCGCTTCTTGGCCTGCTTGATCATCTTCTTTACGGCGGCGTCGGACAGGTCAAGCAACGGCGAGGGCGCGTCCTGGGAATCCTTTTCCGGCGCGTCCGCTGCCTTGTCGTCTTTTTCCTTGTCCTTCGCCTGCAGCGTCTTTGCCTTGGTGGCCATCCATTGCTCCTAAACGCGCTTCAATGCAGTCGGCTCGCCGCGTCTGCCTGAATTCACATGAACCTGTTGCCCGACGCTCTCGCTTCGGCAGCTCTCGACACGGAAAGGGCGGCGCACATATCTCTCGCCACCCCCAACTCTCTCTCGCCGGAAATGCCTAACGCTTCGTCAGCCTCTTTGTCGCAGCGGATGCAGGTGTAGTGCCAACAGCAATTGCGCGGATTCATTCCTGACGCGTCTGTTCTGCCTGCGGCCGCCTGGTGGCCAAAGTGCTACAAGACCGTTAAGCCTCGATTAACCCTGTTTTTGCCGCCAAACCTTGGATTTGGCGAGTCTTTTAGCGGTTCCGGCTCCGGCCGTCCGCATGATTCTTTCATCACACGCTCTTCTGGAACCGACCCGACAGCTCGCCAAAACCCTCGATCAGGGCTTCGGTGCCATCGACCTCGGCCATCCGGGCCTTGACGTCACGCAGCCACGCCAAATTGGCCTCGCTGGGGTCCTCCCCCAAGGCCAGCTCGGCGTCTTTCAGCTCTCTAAGTAGTGAATGCCATTGCCGATGCAAGGCAACCAGCTGATGCCAGGTGGCGAGAACGTCGTCGGGCGCGGCGCCTTCGCGGGCACCCCACACCGCCGCGGTGGTGATGCCGTTCTCAACCCGTTGAAGGACTTGCGAAAATCCGCCTTTGGCGAGATCGCCGCGCATCTTTTCGGCCTGCTCGCCGGGGTCCGGGGAATGGTGGTGGTCGTTGGCAAAGGCGGCGATGATGCCGGCCCTGAGCTTGTGGGCCTCGGGATGAGCGAGCTCCAGGGCGGCGACCTCCTCGAGGTGATCGTGCAGCAGCCAGGGGTGGTTGATCAGGCATTGCAGGATCAGGGCCTCCCGGCGGGAGATGGCGCTGCGCTGGCCGCGCATGATCGGGCTTGCCGCCAGCTGCGGGCTCGCCGCCTGGTAGGGGCCGGAGGGTAACAGGGTGGGGCCGGGCGCGCCCCGGCGCCCGCCGCCGAGGCCTCCCCCGAATCCCTGCCCCCCGAATCGATTCGCGCCTCCCGCAGCCCGGGGCTGGAATTGGCGGCCGGAATTACCTTGGAGATTGCCCCGGCCGGCAAAGCCGCTGCGGCCACCCTCAGGCGCGAAAGTGCGCCGAAGCCGCTCGGCAAAATCATCGCGGTAATAGCGCCGCACCACCTCGTCGCGGATGCCGTTGGAGAGCTCCTTGACGCGCGCCTCCAGCGCGGCGCGGCGCTCGGGGGTGGCGAAATTGCCGCCTTCGAGCTCGCGCGACCAGATCATCTCGGCAAGCGGCTTCGCCGCCGCGATGACTTCCTCGATCGCGCCGCGACCGCCGGAGCGCGCGAGATCGTCGGGGTCCTGCCCCTCCGGCAACAGCGCGAAACGAAGACTCTTTCCGGGCGCGAGAAATGGCAGCGCGAGATCAGCGGCACGATAAGCCGCCTTCTGGCCGGCGCGGTCGCCGTCGAAGCAGAGGATCGGCTCGTCCGCCATCTTCCAGAGCAGTGCCAGCTGGCTTTCGGTGAGCGCGGTGCCGAGCGGCGCGACGGCGCCGGCAAAGCCCGCGGTGACCATGGCGATGACGTCGACATAACCTTCGACCACGATCAGCGCGCTGCCGTCATGGGTGGCTTTGCGCGCGGTCTGGTGATTGTAGAGATTGTCGCCCTTGTGGAAGAGCGGCGTCTCCGGCGAATTGAGGTATTTGGCCGGAACGTCCTTCTCCAGCGCGCGCCCGCCGAAGGCGATGACGCGGCCGCGCAGATCGGTGATCGGGAACATCACGCGATCGCGGAAGCGGTCGTAGGGAACGGGAATATCGTCGCCGGCCACCAGCAGGCCGGTCTCGACCATGTCGTCAACGGAGACACCGAGCTTGCCGAGATGCTCCTTCAGCGCGAAGCGATCGGGCGAGGCATAGCCGAGGCGGAACTGCAATTGAGTCGCCGGCGAGATCCCGCGGTCGGCGAGATAGCCGCGTGCCTTGGCGCCGACGCGCGAGGCCAGCGTCTCCGCGAAATAGGTCGCGGCGAGATCCATGACGTCATGCAGCGTGCGGCGGCGCTGCTCCTGCCGCGCCGCATCCGGCGTCACCGCCGGCAGCGCCAGGCCCGCCATGCTGGCGAGCCGCTCGACGGCCTCCGCGAACGGCAGGCCGTCGGTCTCCATCACGAAGGAGATGATGTCGCCGTGCTTGCCGGAGGAGAAGTCGTGGTAAAAACCCTTCTGGTCGTTGACGTAGAAGGACGGCGTCTTCTCCTGCTGGAACGGCGACAGCCCCTTCCACTCCCGCCCGGCCTTCTTCAGCTTGACGCGCTTGCCCACGACTTCGGAGACCGAAAGCCGGGCACGAAGCTCGTCGAGGAATTGGGGCGTGAAGCGCATGGGGGAATGGAACTCTGTCAGTGGCCGCACGGAGCCGCCCAACTCAGAAAGGCAAATCGTTGCCTTGCTTCAATTGCTCATTTAATGTTCTTGATACGTTCCGTCCATATCCACTTTGTCCACATACGCTATTTGTCTCCAAGACGAATACCTACACGCGAATATTGACAGCGCCGCGGACGCATCAGCGCGAGCCCAATGCCACGAGCGATTGCTTTCATCCGTCACCCTGAGGTGCTCGCCTCTTCGGCGAGCCTCGAAGGGCGTCGGCCCGGCTCTAACCGCGTCGAGTACTGAGCATCAGCGCGGCCGTTCATCCTTCAAGCTCCCGGCGCGATGCATGGCATGGCGCCACTCGCGCCTCAGGATGACGGGACCGTAGTGCCGAAATGACGAGCCCCTTGAACCTAACCCGGTTCCACGCTTCCATATCCCCATGTTCAGGACCTTTCGGGGCGGACACAGCGGGGGCTGGCGCGTGGTCTCGATCGCGCCCGTGACCGGCGAGCCCCTGCCCTTCATGCCGGCGCTGTCGGTGACGGACAGCGAGGCCGTCTCATTGCCGCTGGTGCCCTCGCGCAATGCCTGGCGGCTGGTCGGCGCCCCCAGCAATTTGCGCTACACCGAGCGGCCCGAGAAGCAGCAGCTCACAGCCGTGCAGGCCGGGCTCGGCCGGATGGAAGCAACCAGCGCGGCGCTGATCCCGATCCGCAAATCGCAGGCCTGGTGGGAGTTGACGCAGGAAGAGCGCCGCCAGATCTTCGAGGACAAGTCGCACCACATCGCGAGCAGCCTTCGTTTCCTGCCCGCGATCGCGCGCCAGCTCTATCATTGCCGCGACCTCGGCGAGCCCTTCGATTTCCTGACCTGGTTCGAATTCGCCCCCGTGCATGCCTCCTTGTTCGAGGAGCTGGTGGCGATGCTCCGGGAAACCGAGGAATGGAGTTACGTCGAGCGCGAGGTCGACGTGCGCGTGGTGAAGGAAGTGCTGTCGGCTTAGAGCATGATCCGGAAAAGTGCGAAGCGGTTTTCCGAGAAGATCATGCTCGAAAACAACTAGTGCGCCAAGAACCGCCCGGACTCGATGAGCGGCAAACCCGTGAGGGGCCAGTTGTAGACATAGGTCCAGGCCTTCTCCGTGGTGCCATCAGGCAGCGTCACGTCGATCAGCCGGCGCAGATATTCGGTCGGCTCGGGAAAACCTTCGCCGCAGGCCTCGTACATGTCGAGCTCGCCCAGGAGCTCGTCAGGTACGCGCATCCGGAAGAGCTCGCCATGAACGATGTCGGAGGCAGCATTCGACAGCAGCAGTCCCGGATAATGCTTCACCAGGACGAGCCGGCCGCGGCAGGTCGCTTCACCCACAAAATCGGCGTGGCCCGCGAGCAGTCGCGCCATCGGATGGTCGAAGCCGCGCATCAGGGTGCCGTAGACGAAAAGGCGATCGGAGGTCATGCTGCTCTAAAGTTGCGACGTCGGTGCAATATCGTTACTCCGTTTAGACACGTAATCGTTTCATAGGCAATCAGGATGGATCTGCACACGGCCGAGGCCGCCGATCAACTGCTCGGCGAGGGCGATATTTTGCCCGTGCATGAGGTGAATGCCGAAGGGACTTCGCCCTTTCTGCTCACCTCGGATCATTACGGACGGGTGCTGCCGCGCGCGCTCGGCGATCTCGGCATCGCGGAAAGCGAGCTTGTCAGGCACATCGGCTGGGACATCGGCATTGCCGGCGTCGCCGAGCGGCTCGCAAGGTTGCTGGATGCGCATCTGATCGCGCAGCGCTATTCGCGGCTCGTGATCGACTGCAACCGCCCGCCTTCTGCGGCAAGCTCGATCCCCGTGATCTCCGAAGCCACCGCGATCCCGCGCAACGAAGGGATATCGGATGGGGAGCGGGAGGCACGGCGGCGCGAGATTTTCGAGCCTTATCATGATCGCATCGATGCCGCGATCGACGCCCGCCTGCACGACAAGCGGCCGACGGTGCTGGCGTCGCTGCACAGCTTCACGCCCGTCTATGCCGGCGTCGCGCGGCCCTGGCACATCGCCGCGCTCTACAACCGCGACACCGTGCTGCCGCAACTGCTGTTGAAACATCTGCGCGCAGAGGGCGATCTCGTTGTCGGCGACAACGAGCCTTACGCGGTCAGCGACCTCACCGACTACACCATCCCCGTCCACGGCGAAGGGCGCGGCCTCGTCAACACTGGCATCGAGATCCGGCAGGATCTGATCGCCGACCACACCGGCCAGCAGCAATGGGCCGAACGGCTGGCAAGGATCCTTGCCGAGGTCGAGATGGAGCTGAAGGTGGAGCTGTTGGTGTAAGCCTCACTTCGCCCTGGTCAGCGCCAGCCAAATGCCGCCGCCGATCATGAAGCCGCCGGAGATGCGCGACATCATCCGCGTGCGGCGGGCCGAGAAAAATTTTCGCGCGCGGCCTGCGGCGATGGCGTAGAGCGCATCGGTCACCACGGCGGTGACCATGAAGGTCGCGCCCAGCAGCGCCACTTGCGGAAAGTGCGGCTGGTTCATGTCCATGAACTGCGGGATGAAGGCGCCGAAGAACACCAGCACTTTCGGGTTCGACAGCAGCACCAGGAAACCCTGCAGGAAGAAGCCGCCGCGCGGCGGCGGTGGCGGTGTGTCGACATCGACGCCCTCGACCGGCGCCCAGATCAGCTTGATGCCGAGCCAGACGAGATAGGTGGCGCCGGCAAAGCGCACCCAGTCGAACCAGTAGCCCATGGTCGCCATCAGCGAGGTCAGGCCGACCGCGACGATGCCGATGACGATGGCAAGGCCGGCCTGCGCACCGGCCACGTTGGTCAGCGCGGCACGCGTGCCGTGGCGCAGGCCGTTGGCGATGACGAGGGTGACGATCGGCCCCGGCAGCAGCGCCAGCGCAATGCAGGCGGCGACGAAGGCGAAATAGGCTTGCATGGACATCATGGGGGAGACTCGGCTCGGAGCGGTTGGGCCATATTAATGCATGGGACGGGCGCAGAGGGAAGTGAGATGAGCGCAAGGTGCGCGCTCAACCAACGGTGTCATCCCCCGCGAAAGCGGGGGATCCAGTACGCCGCGACGCCTCCGCACTTCACCAACGTCTCTGGAATACTGGATTCCCCGCCTGCGCGGGGAATGACAGCGGAGAATGTGGAAGCGACGTACCAACATCGACGCCGACATCGGTCCGCGCCGCATCATCAGTTCTTCGGCAGGCCGGCGACATTGCGGGCCGGGCCGGTCAGCTCCAGGATATGCAGGCCGGTATTGGCGCGGTCGACGATGTAGATGTAGCCGCGATCATCGGTCTCGACATTGTTGGTCTGGATCGCGACCTTGCAGCGCTCGCCGCCCTCGATCGGGATGCAGCGCTTGTCGGTCGCAGCCGTGATCGAGGGAATGAAATAGCCGACCTCCTTGGGATGATAGGGATCGCGGATATCGAGCGCGCGCACGCCGGCATTGAAGAAGGCAATGAAGGCCATCTTCTTGTAGTAGACCGGCGCCATGCTCTCGTTGGAGGAATGCGCGCCGAAGCGCCCGCCGCGCTGACAGAACCGCCCGCTCGCCTCCGGCACGGTGTAGCTCGAGATCATCATCGGCCGCGTCTCGGTGGTGACGTCGGCGAACCACACCATCTGCCGCGCCTCGCCGCATTCGTTGAGGATCGCTTCATTCACGATCATGACGATGTCGCGGGTCTTGCCGTCCTTGTCCTCGGCGAATTCCGCGATGGGCATGTCGAGCATCGGAAACGTCGTGTGCGCGCCGTTGAAGGCGGACATCGGCATGCGCGCAATCTCGGGATAGCGCAGATTGTCCGGCGTCGGCTCCTTTGCCCCGCTCAAGAGCTTGTCGCGATCGACGATCTGCAAAATGCCGCCCTTGTTGGTGCCGTAGCCGAAATAGACGCGGTTGCCGTCGGGCCCGGTCGAGATCGGCCCGTGCAATTCGGTCGGCACCGCGCCGGTCGAACCGGGCTCCTGACCGGGCAGACCGAAATCGCGGATCTTCTGCGGGCGCGCGGGATCGGAGAGATCATAGATCTGCGTCATCCGCCGCGTGCGCCAGTCCGGCGCGCCCGAGACGAGATAGGCGATACCGGTGTCGCATTCCCACCAGCTCTTGTGGGTGTCCTTCAGGCCGCCGATGCGGGTGATGAGCACGGGGCTCGCGGGATCGGTGACGTTCCAGATCTCGTGCGCCTCGCCGCCGAACGTCCTGAGCATGTAGACCGCGTTGGGATCGCCCCTCGGCAAGGCCTTGCCGTCGCACACCCGCACCATCTGCGCGCCGCCGGATTCGTACTTGCCCTCCTGCCCCGGCAGATGCCGCAGATATTTTGGACGCGCGGGATCGGTGACGTCGACGATCGAGGTTCCGTTCGGCTCGGCCTTGCCCGTCATCGGATTGACGGGCGCGGGCACATCATCAGTGCCGCCGTGATGGCCGATATAGGCGATCCAGCGATCGCCCTGGTGATGGATGGTCGGCTGATAGGCGCTGCGGGCCTGGAGATCGTTGCTCCCGACGAGCTTCATGTTGGAGGCTTCGGGCGGCGCGCCGATGGTCTGCTTCTGCGCCTGGGCCGCGGTGCTGCACGCGAAAAGGACGAGAGCGGCAACACGTGAAACGCGACGGAACATCAAAATCCTCCCGGAACCAATCTGCGTTGGCTGAGCGTCGAGGCTAGCACGGCCGACTGCGCGCGCCAAAGACTCCATCTTGACATGCAACCGTTTGGTTGCCTATTATCGACACCATGGATGAGGTCTTCAAAGCGCTCGCCGATGCGTCACGACGGTCGCTGCTCGACAGGCTTCATGCCAAGAACGGCCAGACGCTGAACGAGCTCTGCGAGGGCCTTGCGATGACGCGGCAGGCCGTGACCAAGCACATTGCGATCCTGGAAGAGGCCAATCTCGTCACCGCCATCAGGCATGGCCGCGAGAAGCTGCACTATCTCAACCCGGTGCCGATCCATCAGATCGGCGAACGCTGGATCAAAAAATTCGAGCGCGGCAAGCTCGCCGCGCTCAGCGAGTTGAAACGCCAGTTGGAGAAGCGCGATGAGTAAGCCGGAGTTCGTCTACGTGACCTATATCGAGACCACGCCGGAAAAGCTGTGGGAGGCGTTGACGTCGAGCGAATTCACCAGGCAGTACTGGTTCGGCGCCGAGGTCCGCTCCGACTGGCAGGTCGGCTCGCCCTTTGCGCTTACGCTCGATGGCGAGGTCACCGATTCCGGCGAAATCCTGGAATCCGATCCGCCGCGCCGCCTGTCCTACAGCTTCAAGCACCAGAAATTCGAAGAGCTGCGCGGCGAGCCAATCTCACGCGTCGTCTTCACCATCGAACCGTTCGGCGCGCTCGTGCGTTTGACCGTGTTGCATGACGGCTTCGTCGAGGGCGGCAAATATCTCGGCGCCGTCTCCAATGGCTGGCCGGCGATCCTGTCCGGGCTCAAGAGCCTGCTGGAGAGGGGCAAAGTGCTCGCCATTCCCCGCACGGCGCTCAACAAGGGATTCGACGCAAAATGAACCTCGATCAATTCAAGCCGCTGACGGTCTACACCATCTACATCGCCTCGACGCCGGAGAAAGTGTGGGAGGCGCTGACCTCGGCCCAGTTCAGCAAGCAGTATTTCTTCGGCAATGCCGTGGAGGTCGAGCCGCGCCTTGGCGGCGCGTTCACCGTGCGCACGCCCGATGGCGCGTTGCACATCAGCGGCGAGGTTCTCGCCTACGATCCGCCGCGAAAGCTGTCGGTCACCTTCAACGTCAACTGGCCCGAGCTGATCGAGAAGCTCGGGCCGACTCTCGTCACCTACGAGATCGAACAGGCCGGCGATGCGGTCCGGCTTACCATGAGCGAAGGCCACGACCGCCCGCTCAGCGAGGACATCCTCGCCGGTGGCCGTTCGGGCTGGCCCGCGATCCTGTCCAGCCTCAAGAGCCTGTTGGAAACCGGCAAGCCGCTGGCGGTGAAGATGGGGCCACCGCAGCGGATGCTGGATGCCCTGAAGGCGATGGGGATCAAGACGCCGTAGGGCGAGACGGGGTCTGTCTCCGCGAACTCGGCATCGTAGGGTGGGCAAAGGCGCACTTGCGCCGTGCCCACCATCTGTCCCCGGTTGAGAGGGGTGGTGGGCACGCTTCCGCCTTCGCTCTTCGAGCTACGGCGGACAAGTCGCTTTGCCCACCCTACGGCACCGCCCAAGGGCAAAAGGACAGCGACTAGCTACACCGGCACCACCAGCCGCCGATAAAGATGCCAGGTCGCATGCCCGAGCACGGGTAACGTCACGATCAGCCCAAGAAAGTAAGGCAGCGCCGAGACGATCAGCAGCATCACGATCACGGCGGCCCATGTGATCATCGGCAGCGGGCTCGTCACCACCGCGCGCACGCTTGTCACCATCGCCGTGACGAAATCGACCTCGCGGTCGAGCAACAGCGGAAACGACACCACGGTCAGCGAGAACAGGATCAGCGACAGCACCGCGCCGACCGCATTGCCGATGCCGAGGAACAGCAGGCCTTCATTCGTGGTCAGCACCACGGTCATGAATTCCTGAAGGCTCGAGAACGAAGCGTGCAGACCGAGCAGCAGCGCGATCAGGAGCCGCACCTGATACATCCAGATCACGAACACGAACAGCGTGACGAACGCCATCCAGCCGATCTCGCTGCGCGCGCGCACGGCCGACCAGATCGCGCCGAAGGAGACCGGCTCGCCGCGCTCGCGGCGGCGGCTGACCTCATAGAGCCCGATCGCCACGAATGGCCCGATCAACGCGAAGCCTGCCGCCAGGGGATAGACGAGATAGACCATTCCGAAGGCGGTGAGGCACAGCATGATGGCGATGCCGCCGGCGGCGTAGAGCGCGCCGAAGCAGAGACCGTAAAACGGTAGCGCCTGGAAATCGCGCAGACCCTCGACCAGCGCCTCGGCGATATCGGTCGCCGCGACGCGACGTACCACCGGATCGACCTTGCCGGAGATGGACATCAGCTCCCTCCACACATCGGCGCGATCTTTCGTCGCGCGCATGCTGCGATACTAGCGCCGCCGCGCGCAGGCGCAACTTGATGCCAGCCGGCGCGAAGAGCAGCGGCGAGGTAACAATGCTCGCGATGCGAAATCCTTCACCATCGGCGCGATTTTCGCGCCAATGCTATGGACTGGGCAGACGATCGTCCGCAAATTGTACCTCCGAGCAGATGCGCCTGAGAGCGGACCGCCCCACCGATGAGCCTGCGTACCCGGTTACTGATCCTCGTCATTGCCGCCATGCTGGTGCCCGCGATCCTGGTCGGGCTGCGTTTTGTGCAGAACCGGGCCAGCGAGATCGACGCGGCGCTGGCCAATCTGGCCGCATCCGCCGACGACATCGCGAGCGATCTGAACGAGAAGATCCAGGGCACCGCCCAGCTTCATTATGGGCTCGCCCGGGCCCGCGACCTCGACACGCGCGACAAGGCGGCGTGCTCGGCGTTCCTGTCGGAAGTGCGCGAAGAATATCCGCAGTTCACGGGCATCTTGACCATCGATCCCGACGGCAGCCTGTTCTGCGACTCGCTTCGGACCAACCGCACCCTCGACCTGAACGACCGCGGCTATTTCAAAGAGGTCAAGGGTCTTCAAGGCGTCGTTGCCGCGGAGCCGGTGTTCGGCCGCCTCACCGGGCTATCGGTGCTCCAGATCGCCTATCCCGTGCGATCGGAGGCGGGCGCGCTGAAATTCGTGCTGCTCGCATCCTTCAACCTGAACAAATTCGCGGAATTTCACGACAAGCGGCTGCTGGCCGAGAAGGACATCCTGTTCGTCGACGCCAAGGGTACGGTCCTGGTCGCCCCCAAGGGCGGCGGCTGGAGCGTGCCCATTGGCGGGACCATTGCGGGCTCCGATCTGTTCCGCTTTGCGGCAGCGCCCGATGGCGAGCCATTTCGGGAAGTCACCGACCGCGGGGGCCGCACGCAGATCTGGGGCGTTGCCCGCTCGCCCTCGATGCGCAAGGCCGGCCTCACCATCATGGTCGGACGCTCCAAGGACGGACTGGTCGCGGCAGCGAACCGCCGGCTTTACGAGGACATGGCGATTCTCGCGGTGGCCTTACTGCTGCTCCTGGCCGGCTTATGGATCCTCACGACCGTGAGCATCGGCCGCCAGGTCGGGCGGCTCGCCACCATGGCGAAGAGGCTCGGGCGCGGAGATCTCAGCGCGCGCATTCCGGAGCCCCATCCGGGCGGCGAGCTCGGCGGATTGATGACCCTGCTCAACGGCACCGCCGAATCGCTGCAGCGGCAGCGCGCCGCGATCGCGGATCTCAACCAGAAGCTCAGCCAATCCCAGAAGATGGAAGCCATGGGCCAGCTCACCGGCGGCGTGGCGCATGACTTCAACAATCTCCTGACCGTCATTCTCGGCAACTCCGAGCATCTTGCCGACCAGCTGGCGGGAAACAAGGAATTGCACCGCATCGCCGGCGACATCGCGACCGCCGCCGAGCGCGGCTCTGACCTGACACGGAGCCTGCTCGCCTTCGCACGCAAGCAGCCGCTGCGGCCGAGAGAGATCGACATCGCCGAGAAAGTGCTCGGCATGGAGCAGCTTCTGCGTCGGACACTGGGCGAGCACATCGAGTGCCGCTTCGCGCTCGAACGGGATTTATGGCCGGCCAGCGTCGATCCCGGCCAGCTGACGACGGCCCTGCTCAACCTCGTGCTCAACGCGCGCGACGCGATGCCGGAGGGCGGCAAGCTGACGGTCGAGGTGCGCAACAATTCGCTCGGTGAATCCGACCTCGACGTCAACGGCGAGCCGCGGCCCGGCGACTACGTGATGGTGGCCGTGACCGATACCGGCAGCGGCATGAGCGCCGAGGTGGTCAGCCGCGCGTTCGAGCCGTTCTTCACGACCAAGGAGGTTGGCAAGGGGACCGGCCTCGGCCTGAGCATGGTCTACGGATTTGCACAACAGTCCGGCGGACTTGTGCAGATACAGTCCGAGCCGGGACGAGGCAGTGTCGTCAGGCTGTTCTTTCCCCGTCTCGAAACACCGCCGGGCGAGGACCTGCGCCCAGCGGAAGCGACCGTCACACAAGCGGGACACGAGACCATTCTCCTCGTCGAAGACGACGACATGGTGCGGGCCTATGTCGAGAACGAGCTCAGCACGCTCGGCTACCGGGTCATCGCGACGTCGAACGGACCGGCAGCGCTGGAGGTGCTGCGCCAGCCCGGAGACATCCAGCTGCTGTTCACCGACGTCGTCATGCCCGGCGGCATATTCGGGCCGGAGCTTGCGAGGCAAGCAACCGAGCTGCGGCCTGATCTCAAAGTGCTCTTCACCTCGGGCTACAGCCAGACTCCCGTCAAAACACCGGACGGGGGCGGCGACGCCCGCATTCTGACCAAGCCGTTCCGGCGAAAGGATCTTGCGGCGATGCTGCGGGCCGCGCTCGCGGATCCGTCGCGGTAGATCAGGACGCTATCGCGAGCTGAAGCGCCACTGCGAGATTGGCCGCGAACAGGCCCGCGTCGATGACGAAGATCCGGAGCATCGGACCCTTCAACACCGGCCAGTAGGCGACCCCGACACGTCCGCCACGCATCAGCACCGGGAGGTTATAGGCGAACTGGCTGAAATGGCAGGCCGAAAAGAACAGGAACAGCGTGAGCTGCGCCTCGACCGGCTGGAAGAAGAGCGGACGCGCAACCAGAAGGTAGAACGACAGCAGCCCGATCGGCAGGTTCCTCCCGCCCAGGAACGCAACGCTGGCCGCCAGGGTCGGCGCGATCGGATTGCTGCGCTCTTCCCGCGGCAGCAAGATCTTCAGCGTGTTGGCCTGCGCAATGCTGAACTGGATGAAGGCGCCGCCGAACCACAGCGTGTTGAGGAGCAGGACGATATCCGAAAGGCGCATGGTCATTTTCCGTAAAAGGCTTCGCTGCGCACGACGCGGCCAGCGTCGTCAAAATCCATGAACTCGCTGGCGCGCGTGTCGCCGAGCTGCCACCACACCGTCAGGCGCGCGATGGTGTCGTCCCAGCTCCAGCTCAGGATCTTCAGGTCCGCGCTTTCGATGTGGCCATAGGCTTTGCGCCAATAGGCGCGGATATTCTCGATGCCGGCGACGACAGGAGAACCGGTCAGCGTCAGCGCCAGAGGGCTGCGCATCTGCGCATTCTCGGCGAAATGCGCCACCACCGCGTCGATCTCGACCTTGCACCAATTCGCGCACCATGCCGCGACGAAGCGCTCGGCGGCCGCGCGATTCATCTTCTGCGCGCTCAATGGATTCTGTCCGCTCATGACGACACGGGCCCTCCCCGGCCTGTTGCCAGGACAGTGGCAAAGCCCGCTTCTCATGTCAACTACATTGACTTTAAGAACCGTCAGTTATTGTCGGCGATCGTCCCCATGACAGCCATCCATGCCGCCGCCCCCGATGCGCCGACGCGATCGAACGCCTCGCGCAAAACCTTGCGCTCGTGGTCCGAAGCCCGTTGCTCGATGCGCTGCCCGGCGGCCGTCAGACGCAGCAGCTTCGAGCGATGCTGCTCGGGCGAGCGCCTCGACGTCACCAGCTTGCGCTCCAGCAGCAGACTGAGCGGCCGGCTCAAGGCCTGCTTGGAAATGCCGAGGACCTCGAGCAGCGAGCCGATCGCGATATCGGGCCGCCGTGCCACCACGTAGAGGATGCGATGATGCGGACGCGACAGGCCCTGCTTCGCAAGATATTCGTCCGCTTCCAGCGTCATCCCGCGCCAGCCGTAATACATGAGCTCGAGCGCCGCATCGAGATCGTGCAACTTGTCGAGCGAAGCGCGGTGAAGTCCCGCGGCTTGAGACGTCTTGGCCATTGTCGGAAGTCAGCCCTTTTAAGAAGTCAGCCCTTGGCCCGCAGCTCGCGCCGCAGCACCTTGCCCGTCGCCGTCATCGGCAGCGTCTCGGCGAATTCGACGAAGCGCGGATATTCATGCGCGGCGAGCTGCACCTTGACGAACTCCTGGATCTCGCGCGCCAGCGCGTCGGTGCCGGTAAAGCCCGGACGCAGCACGATCCAGGCCTTGATCGATTCGGTGCGGATCGGATCGGGAATGCCGATTACCGCGGCCATCGCCACCGAGGGATGCTTCATCAGCGTGTGCTCGATCTCGGACGGGCCGACGCGATAGCCGGCGGTGGTGATGACGTCGTCCTCGCGGCTGACATACCAGAAATAGCCATCCTCGTCCTGCACGCCGAGATCGCCGGTGAGCAGGAATTCGCCGGCATATTTCTTCGCCGTCGCCTCGGGATTGCGCCAATATTCGAGCATGGTGACGGGGCATGGCTGGCGCACGCCGATGATGCCCCGCTGGCCGCGCGGCAATTCCTCGCCCTTGTCGTTGACGATGCGAACGTCGAAGCCCGGCGTCGCCTTGCCCATCGAACCCGGGCGGATTGGAAACAGGTTGGAGTTGCTGCCGATCACGAGATTGCACTCGGTCTGGCCGAACACCTCATGGGCGTCGATGCCGAAGGTCTCGCGCACCCAGCCGAGCAGCTCGCCGCCGAGCGATTCCCCGCCGGTGAAGATGCTGCGGAGCTTGACGCCCGCGTGCTTCACACCCGCCTGCCGCATCAGCTTCAGCGCGGTTGGCGGCAGGAAGACGTTGCGGACGCCGAGATCGGCCATCATCTGCATCGCCGCCTGCGGCTCGAATTTGCGCGCGCGATGCCCGACCAGGGGGATGCCGTGATACCAGAATGCGAGCAGGCCGTTGACGAGGCCGCCGATCCAGGCCCAGTCCGCCGGCGTCCACATCAGATCGCCGGGCCTGGGTAAGAAGTTGTGACACATCTCGACATTGGGGAGATGGCCGAGCACCACGCGGTGCGCATGCAGCGCGCCTTTGGGATTTCCCGTCGTGCCCGAGGTGTAGATGATCAGCGCAGGATCATCGGCGGCGGTGTCGACGGTCGCAAAGTCCTCGGACGCGGTTTCGATCGCCGGCCAGAATGGCTTTGCGCCGGCGTGGACGGCGCCGCTCGTGATGTAGATGTCCTGCAAATAGGGCAGCCGCTCGCGGATCTTCGTGAGCTTCTCCCAGCCCGCCTCATCCGTGATGATTGCCTTCGCCTGTGAATTCGAAAGGCGGAATTCCAGCGCGTCCTCGCCGAACAGGGCGAACAGCGGGATCGAGACCAGGCCGGAGCGGAACGCCGCCATATGCGCGATCGGCAGCTCCAGCGATTGCGACAGGAACACCGCGACGCGGTCGCCGCGCGAAAGCCCATCGGCCTTCAGCACGTTGGCAAAGCGGCGCGACATGTCCGCGACCTCGTCGAAGGAGGTGCGCGTGGGGGCGCCGTTCTCGTCGACATAAACAAGCGCGAGCCGGCCGGTGCCGTCGGCATGGCGATCGCAGCACGCTTCCGCCATGTTGAAGTGCGCCGGGATGTCCCAGCGGAAGTTGCGGACGAGCTCGTCGTAGGTCTTGGCTTCGGTGAGCATGGGCTTGGTCGTCTTCCCGGGTCTCGTCGTTGTTGCCCAGTCTAGAGAGTTACCGCATCGTCCGGAAGAATTTCCTGACATCGCGCACGAACAGCTCCGGCTGCTCGAAGGCGGCGAAATGGCCACCCTTCTCCATCTCGCTCCAATGCGTGATGTTGTGAAAGTTCGGTTCCATCCAGCTCCGCACCGGCGTGATGATTTCCTTGGGGAACGCGGCGACGCCGGTCGGCACCTTGACGACAGGCGTGGTGCGGCGCTTGCCAAAGCTCTCCCAGTAGAGTCGCGCCGAGGAGGTCGCCGTCTCCGTCACCCAATAAAGCATGACGTTGTCGAGCAGCTCGTCCTTGCTGAAGATGTTCTCAGGGTGCCCGTCGCAATCGGTCCAGGCCCAGAACTTTTCCAAAATCCAGGCCGCCTGCCCGCTCGGCGAATCCGTGAGGCCATAGCCGAGCGTCTGCGGGCGCGTCGATTGCTGCTTGGAATAGCCGGAGTCGAAATCGACGTAATGCTTGAGGCCGGCGAGTGCCCGCTTCTCCTCCGGCGTCGGCTCGCCCTCCATGCGCGGCGGCGAGTTGAAGGACAGCGTGATGTGAATGCCGGCGCAGTGCGCCCCATCCTGCGAACCGAGCGAGGCCGTCACCGCCGAGCCCCAATCGCCGCCTTGCGCGCCATAGCGCGCATAGCCCAGCCGCTCCATCAGCTTCGCCCAGGTCGCGGCGATGCGATCGACGCCCCAGCCGGTCGCCTTCGGCTTGGCGGAGAAGCCGAAGCCGGGCAGCGAAGGACAGATCACGTGAAACGCATCCGCAGGATTGCCGCCATGCGCGACGGGATCGGTGAGCGGCGCGATCACCTTCTGGAATTCGACGATCGAGCCCGGCCAGCCATGGGTGATGATCAGCGGCAGCGCGCTTGGTTCTTTCGAACGCGCATGAATAAAGTGGATGTCGAGCCCGTCGATCTCGGTGGTGAGCTGCGCGAAGCGGTTGAGCTTTGCCTCGCGGGCGCGCCAGTCATATTCGCTCGCCCAGTAGGCACAGACCTCCCGGATCCACTTCAGCGGTGCGCCCTGGCTCCAGTCGTCGACCAGCTCCGCCTCCGGCCAACGCGTGCGGGTGAGACGCGACTTGAGATCGGAGAGAATGTCGTCGCTGATGGCGATGCGGAACGGTTTGATGGCGCCGGTCATCGTGCCTCCCGATTTTTCTTGTCCAGAGAGTAGACCGGATCGCAGCCACGTCAAAGGTACCGATCCTCCCCTGGAGGGGGAGGATCGGTTCGCATGAAGCGAAGCGGCATGCGAACCGAGGTGGGGTGGCAGTCTTTCCGCGGAAGCGCTGCCCGAGTGGAGAGATCACCCCACCCCGCTCGCGCTTCGCGCGATCGACCCTCCCCTCCAGGGGAGGGTAAGCAGCTAGCCCGACAGCGCGGCCTTCACGAGGCCGCTCGCCTTGCCGAAGTCCATCTGCCCGGCATACTTCGCGCGCAGCACGGCGATCACCTTGCCCATGTCCTTCATGCCGGCGGCACCGGTCTCGCCGATCGCATCCGCGATCGCCTTTTTCACCTCGTCGTCGGCCATCTGCTTCGGCAGATACGCCGAGATCACCGCGATCTCCTCGCGCTCCTGCGCCGCGAGCTCGGCGCGGCCGCCCTTGTCGTAGAGCTCGACCGCCTCCTGGCGCTGCTTGATCATCTTCTGCAGCACACCGAGCAGATCGGCGTCCGACAGCGGCGGCTTGCCGTTGCCGCGAGCGTCGATGTCGGCGTTCTTGATGGTCGAGTTGACCATGCGCAGCGTGGACAGCTTGCGCTCGTCCTTGGCCTTCATGGCCTCCTTGACCGCATTGTTGATGTCGTCGCGCAACATGATCGTGATCCCTTCGAATATCTGACGCCTGATCTAGGCCGTTCGCGGCCCCTAGACAACCTCGGTTCCGAGCCATTCGGTCAGGGCCCGCACTGTCGCTTCGGGCTGCTCGGCTTGCGGCAAGTGCCCGCAGCGATCGAGGACTTTGAGCCTTGCGCCGGCGATGCCCGCGGCCATCTCCCTGGAGAGCGCGTTCGGGATGGTGTTGTCGGCATCGCCCGTCAACACAAGCGTCGGGCATTTGATGGCTGCAAGCGTCGGGTGCGAATCCACCCGTGCGATGATCGCGGTCTGCTGCCGCAGATAGCCCTCGACACCGACATCCTCGTCCTGCGCATGCACCAGCTTGAGAATATCGGCATCGTCGCGCCGCGACGGATGCACGAGCTCCGGAAAGCTCTCCTCGCGAAGCGCGCGGAGCTCGCCGCGCCGGGCGCGTTCCATCAAGCCGCGCCGGCGTGCGGTTGCCTTCGGCGTATCTGGCCGCGCCTGGGTATTGATCAGCGCGAGCTTTGACACCCGTTCGGGCGCCTGGCGCATGATCTCGAACGCGATGTAGCCGCCCATGGAATGGCCCGCGAGCGCGAAGCGCGGCGGGGCCTCGCTCAGCATGCGGGCGGCGATCGCCGCCATGCTGTCGTCGCGGATATGGTTGGCAACCATGACCGGGCCGAAACGCCACAGCGCCGGGATGACCGGAGCATAGATCCGGGCCGAGGAGGCCAGCCCCGGAACCAACAGAATCGGGGTGGTCTGGTCCATTATTGCCTCGCAAGCCCAGGAATTTGCCGGAAATTGTGCGGCCAAGCTTAGGAGCCCGAGACAGGCTGTCAAATATGCAAAAACGCATGTGAATCGGTGCATCTGCGCTTTGACGGGGGCGTCCGGCAGGCTTATGAAACGCGCTCATGACACAACATGACAACGATCCCGCTTGGCCGGACCATAAACCGACCGCGCTCCTCGTGCTTGCCGACGGCACGGTGCTTGAAGGCTTTGGTCTCGGCGCCGAAGGCCACGCCGTCGGTGAAGTCTGCTTCAACACCGCGATGACCGGCTATGAGGAGATCCTCACCGACCCCTCCTATGCCGGGCAGCTCATCACCTTCACCTTCCCGCATATCGGCAATGTCGGTACCAACGAGGAAGACATCGAGACGGTGAACATGGCCGCCACACCTGGCGCCCGCGGCGTGATCCTGCGCACCGCGATCACCGATCCCTCGAACTATCGAGCCACCAAGCATCTCGACCAGTGGCTAAAGGCGCGCGGCATCATCGGCCTCTCCGGCATCGACACCCGCGCACTGACCGCGCTGATCCGCTCAAAGGGCATGCCCAACGCCGTGATCGCGCACGCCAGGAACGGCGAGTTCGACCTGCATGGCCTCAAGGAAGAGGCGCGCGAATGGCCGGGCCTCGAGGGCATGGACCTCGTGCCGATGGTCACAAGCGGCCAGCGCTTCACCTGGGACGAGACGCCGTGGCTGTGGGACAAGGGCTTTGGCCGCCAGGACAAGGTGGAGTTCAACGTCGTCGCCATCGACTACGGCATCAAGCGCAACATCCTGCGCCTGCTCGCCGGCGTCGGCTGCAAGGTGACGGTGGTGCCGGCGACGACTTCGTCCGAAGACATTCTGGCGATGAAGCCGGACGGCGTGTTCCTGTCCAACGGTCCGGGCGATCCGGCCGCGACCGGCAAATATGCCGTGCCTGTGATCCGGGACGTCATCAAGTCCGGCACGCCGACCTTCGGCATTTGCCTCGGCCACCAGATGCTCGGCCTCGCCGTCGGCGCCAAGACGAAGAAGATGCATCAGGGCCATCACGGCGCCAATCACCCCGTGAAGGACGAGACCACCGGCAAGGTCGAGATCACCTCGATGAACCACGGCTTTGCGGTGGACGAGACCACGCTGCCGAAGGGCGCGACGCAGACCCACATCTCGCTGTTCGACGGCTCCAATTGCGGCATCCAACTCGACGGCAAGCCGGTGTTCTCGGTGCAGTACCACCCCGAGGCCTCACCAGGCCCGCGCGACTCACACTACCTGTTCCAGCGTTTTGCGGATCTGATGCGGCAGAAGAAGAGCGCGTAAGACGCGCGCTCTCATGCCCCGCTGAACCGGGCCTCGCGGCTCTCTGGGGTCCCGGCTCTGCGCCGCGGCGTTGCACGCTGCAGCGCGTCCGGGACAGGTGACCTGTTGAGGAACACCTCCACACGATAGAATGTTGTCCCGCTGTCTTTGCAGCCGGAGTCCCGCCATGTCCGTCGTCCGCGACAAGGCCGAGCCGCTCGCCATCGTGTTCGAGGATGACGGGCTCGTGCCGAACAACATCCTTCCGTTCCTGGTCTACCAGGCTGCGGTGAAGCTCGACCCGGAGCGGCCGGAAGAGACCATCGAGAACCTGTTCGAAGCGAATGGCTGGGGCGGGACGTGGCGGAACGGCGTCTACGATTATCTGCATTACCACGCGACGGTGCATGAGGTGCTCGGCGTCGCGCGCGGCAGTGCCCGCGTCCGCTTCGGCGGCGACCATGGCCAGGAGCTCGAGATCAAGGCGGGTGATGTCGCGATCCTGCCCGCCGGCACCGGCCATCAACGCATCAGGGCGAGCGAGGATTTCTGCGTGATCGGCGCCTATCCGCCGGGCAGCAAGATGGAGATCGCGCGGCCAACGCCGGAGAGCCACGCGAAAGCGTTGAAGACGATTCCGAACGTCGCGATGCCGCCGGCCGATCCCGTGACGGGTACGGATGGGGCGTTGATGCGGCTGTGGCGGTAGCCACAACGGCGGCGCCGTAGGGTGGGCAAAGCGAAGCGTGCCCACCAATCTATTCAAGCCGAAAGGAAAGATAGTGGGCACGGCGCGCAAGAGCGCGCCTTTGCCCACCCCACGGCACCGTGCCCTACGCCTCGTTGCCACCCTCCTGCCGCGTGGCCTCGAACAGGAACCACGTCCGGCGCTCGGTCTCGTCGATGAACACTTCCAAAATGCTGGCGCTGGCGACATCGCCGGCGTCGTCGCAGACCTCGTGCGCTTTGCGCATCGCAGCCGCGACGTGCTTGTTGTCCTGCATCAGCTCGCGCAGCATCTCGCGCGGCGGGACGTAGTCCTCGTTGTTGTCCTTGATGGTCTGGAGCTTTGCGACCTGGCCGATCGACTTCAGCGTGGTGCCGCCGATCTTGCGGACGCGCTCGGCGAGCTGGTCGGTGGTGGCGAAGATCTGGTCGGACTGCTCGTCGAGCAGCAGATGATAGTCGCGGAAATGCCGGCCGCTGATGTGCCAGTGAAAATTCTTGGTCTTCAGATACAGCGCGAAGGCGTCGGCCAGAAGTACGTTGAGCGCCTCCGAAACCTTCTTGACCCCGTCGGGCGACAGGTCGGTGGGGGTATCGAGATCGGGCGAGACCTTGTTGTTGGTTTTGCTCACGGGAAGCCTTCCTGTTAGGACGCGGACATTGACGGCGCGCCGTCGCACCCCTAACGCAAGGCGGGCAGCGCCGGTTCCTTGACGGGAACCGTTTGGCCGGGACCATCGAATACCATGGACGATTGGATCGATTATTACGACTCGACGCATACGATCTATGTCAGCAAGCTGCATCGCGACTTGCACTTCCAGATCATCGCGCGGGACATCATCGGCTATATCCCCTCGCCGGACGCGACGGTGCTGGACTATGCCTGCGGCGAGGCGCTCTCGGCGACCCAGGTGGCCGCTAGCTGCGGCAAGCTGATCCTCGCCGAGCCCGCGCCGGGCGTGCGCGGCCGGCTGATCGCGCGGTTTGCCCCGAACACCAAGATCCGTGTCCGCTCGCTCGACGATGTCCGGAAGATGCAGGACCAGTCGATCGACCTCGTCGTGATGAACTCGGTCGCGCAATACATGGCGCCGGACGAGCTCGATGCCGCGCTCCTCACCATCCGCCGTATCCTGAAGCCCTCCGGCAAGCTGGTGCTGGGGGACATCCTCCAGCCCAATGTCGGCATGTTCAGGGACGTCATGGCGCTGCTCGGCTTTGGCCTGCGCCACGGTTTCCTGAAAGACGCGCTGATCGGGCTGATCAGCACCGCGCTGTCCGACTACCGTCATCTGCGCACGCGTATCGGGCTCCAGCGCTACAGCGAGGAGGAAATCACCGCCAAGCTGAGAGCGGCCGGGTTCGCGGTCCAGCGCGCCCACGCCAATATCGGCCACAATCGCTGGCGCATGACCTTCATCGCGCGGCCGCCTCTGGTTCGTTAAGCATAACAATTAGCCGTTGTAGCTTGTCGCACTGCAATCGGTAATGATCGCCTCGGCCCGGTGGCGGAAGCGTCTACGCGAGGGCGGTGCAACGCTCTACATCCTGGTTCAAATCCAGGCCGGGTCTCCAGCCTTCGCTGCTTACGCAGCTTCGGCTCGGCAAGCCTTTTCGTGGCGAACGCTGCCGCGGCGAAGCCCGAAGGGCGAAGCCGGGCGTGGCGCAGCCATCCGCAGGGTCGAAGCGTGTCCGGCGTAGCTGGAGCGCAGCGGAAGCGAAGACGGACTGCCCCGCCCCAACCTCAATCTGCCGCAACCACTTCACCCTCCGGCAGCAACTGAAGCCGCTCGGCGTCCTTGGCCGCGGATTTGATCACCGCATCGAGCAGGCCGGGAAAACGCGCGTCCAGATCCTCGCGGCGCAGCCGCATGAAGCGGTTGGTGCCGGCCACGCGCGTCTGCATCAGGCCGCATTCGCGCAGCTTGGCGAAGTGATAGGCGAGGTTGGACTTGCCCGCGAGCCCGTTGAAGTCGCCGCAGCAGAGCTCGCTGCTGACACCTTCCTGCTGGGCAAGCTGATAGACGATGGCGAGCCGGATCGGATCGCTCAGGCAATCCAGCACCATCGGCAACTCGATCTGCTCGGGGGTCGGGTGGAGAGGTGTGCGGCTCATGATCCGGGAATCATAGCGAAGCGGCCACAATGTTCAATAGTTCTTGAACCAATTGACATCCATATCCTCACATTCAATAGTTCGATAAACGTTGAACATAGGGATCTCGTCCAATGAGCGTATTCTGGCTGGCCTTGGCGGCCTTTGCGATCGGCATCGAAGGCTTTGTAATCGCAGGCCTTTTGCCCGGCATCGCCGCCGATTTGCAGATTTCGGTCTCCGCCGCCGGCCAATTGGTCACGGCTTACGCCCTCACCTACGCCGTGGGCTCCCCGATCCTGGCCGTCGCGCTGAACAATATCGACCGCCGCACCGTGCTCGCCCTGGCGCTGGCGACCTTCATCGCCGGAAATCTCGCCGCGATGGTGGCTTCCAGCTACGCCCTGCTGCTGGCCTCGCGGATGCTGATGGCGCTGGGCTCCGGGCTTTGCATGCCGACGGCGCTCGCAGTGTCCGTGGCGGTCGCCTCGCCGGAACGGCGCGGCCGAGCGGTGGCGCTGGTCACGTCGGGCCTGACGGTCGCGACCGTCATTGGCGTTCCCCTCGGCAATCTCGTCGGCAGCCTGCTCGGCTGGCGCGCGACCTTTGCCATGGTCGCTATGATCGGCACCGTCGCGCTTGCCGGGCTGCTGCTCGGCCTGCCCCGCGGCCTGCCGCGCAACACCGCCTCGCTCGGCGAACGGCTGGCCGTGGCGCGTCACAGCAATGTCCTGGTCGCGCTTGTGATCACCATCCTATGGGCGCTCGGGGGCTTCACCGTGTTCACCTATTTCGCGATTCCGCTGCGCGGCCTCGGCTTCGATGCGCAGCAAATCAGCCTTGCGTTGCTGGTGTTTGGCGGCGCGGCCGCGATCGGGAACATGTTCGGCGGCTTACTTGCCGACCGGCTCGGTACGCTCGCCACCGTGGGCCTCGGGCTCGCCGGCATGGCAGCAGCGCTGATCCTGCACTCGGTGGTCCTGAAGCTGATGCCGGGCCAGGCGCACTATGCGGTGCTGGGCGCGATCTTCCTCTGGGGCATCTCGGGCTGGGCATTCTACCCGGCCCAGGTCGCCAGCATCATCCGGATCGAGCCGCAGGCCTCGATGATTGCGCTCTCGCTCAACGCCTCCGCCATGTATCTCGGCTTCGCCATCGGCGGGGCATTGGGCGGGGCGGTGCTGGCCACCCTCTCGCCGACCGACCTCGGCTGGATCGGCGGAACGAGCGTTGCGGCCTCACTTCTGGTGCATCTCGCCCGTGGCTGGCAGGCCAGGCCAAAACCCGTCAAAATTGCCGGTTGATGGGCGTTTTTCGGGGTTTCGCCGCTCCGGAATCTGGTCTAAGACCCACCCGCGCGCGAGGGAGACCACCGCGCGCGCGCATGATCCGCCAAAGTGTAGGCGGTTTGGCGTCAAGATCATGCGCCTCTTATAAGAGTAGAAGCGCGATCGGACGCAAAACCGGTGGCCACTTTTGCTGATCGCGCTTCGGCCAAAGGGACGCGCAGGAGCGCGCCCTTTTTTTGTGCCTAAATTCCAGTCCGGCGAGAGTTGATGCCCAAACGTACAGACATCACCACCATCCTGATCATCGGCGCCGGTCCCATCGTGATCGGCCAGGCCTGCGAGTTCGACTATTCGGGCACCCAGGCGGTGAAGACGCTGAAGGAAGAGGGCTATCGCATCGTCCTCGTCAATTCCAACCCGGCCACCATCATGACCGACCCGGAATTGGCCGATGCGACCTATATCGAGCCGATCACGCCCGAGATCGTCGCCAAGATCATCGAGAAGGAACGTCACGTCATCCCCGGCGGCTTCGCGCTGCTGCCGACCATGGGCGGACAGACCGCGCTGAACTGCGCGCTGTCGCTGCGCCGCCAGGGCACGCTCGACAAGTTCGACGTCGAAATGATCGGCGCGACCGCGGATGCGATCGACAAGGCGGAAGACCGCCAGCTGTTCCGCGAGGCCATGACCAAGATCGGGCTCGAGACGCCGAAGTCGCGGCTCGCCAACGCCTCGGCGCTGAAGAAATCGTTCCGCGACAAATATCAGGCCGAGCGCGAAAAACTCTCCGGCGCCGCGCTCGAAGAGCATGAGCGGCAGTGGACGCTGGGCGAGAGCGAGCGCCGCAAGCGCTACCAGGAATACGCCTTCGGCCAGGCCATGATGGCGCTGTCCGAGATCGGCCTGCCCGCGATCATCCGCCCCTCCTTCACCATGGGCGGCACCGGCGGCGGCATTGCCTACAACAAGGAAGAGTTCCTCGACATCATCGAGCGCGGCCTGGATGCGTCTCCGACCAACGAAGTGCTGATCGAAGAATCCGTGCTCGGCTGGAAAGAGTACGAGATGGAGGTGGTGCGCGACAAGAAGGACAATTGCATCATCGTCTGCTCGATCGAGAACCTCGATCCGATGGGCGTGCACACCGGCGATTCCATCACGGTGGCGCCGGCGCTGACGCTGACCGACAAGGAATACCAGATCATGCGCGACGCCTCGCTGGCGGTGCTGCGCGAGATCGGCGTCGAGACCGGCGGCTCCAACGTGCAGTTCGGCGTCAATCCCGAGGACGGCCGCATGGTCGTCATCGAGATGAACCCGCGCGTGTCGCGTTCGTCCGCTCTGGCTTCGAAGGCCACCGGCTTCCCGATCGCGAAGGTCGCGGCCAAGCTTGCGGTCGGCTACACGCTCGACGAGATCGCCAACGACATCACCGGCGGCGCCACGCCGGCCTCGTTCGAGCCGACCATCGACTACGTCGTCACCAAGGTGCCGCGCTTCGCCTTCGAGAAATTCCCCGGCGCCTCCACCACGCTGACCACGTCGATGAAGTCGGTCGGCGAAGTCATGGCGATCGGCCGCACCTTCCAGGAAAGCCTGCAGAAGGCGCTGCGCGGGCTCGAGACCGGACTGACCGGCCTCGACGAGATCGAGATCGAGGGTCTCGGCCGCGACGACGACAAGAACGCGATCCGGGCCGCGCTCGGCACGCCGACGCCGAACCGGCTGCTCCAGGTCGCCCAGGCGATGCGGCTCGGCTGGTCGAACGAGGAGATCTTCAACTCCTGCAAGATCGATCCGTGGTTCCTCAGCGAGATGCGCGGCATCGTCGACATGGAGGAGAAGGTCCGCAAGAACGGCCTGCCGGGCAATGCCTTCGGCATGCGCACGCTGAAGGCCATGGGCTTCTCCGATGCGCGGCTCGCGGTGCTCGCCGAGACGACGGAAGCCGAGGTCACCGCGAAGCGCCACGCGCTCGGCGTTCGTCCGGTGTACAAGCGCATCGACACCTGCGCGGCCGAATTCGCCTCGCCGACCGCCTATATGTATTCGACCTATGAGGCGCTGTTCGCGGGCGCACCGGCGGACGAGAGCACGCCGTCCGACAAGAAGAAGGTCATCATTCTAGGCGGCGGACCGAACCGTATCGGCCAGGGCATCGAATTCGACTATTGCTGCTGTCACGCCTGCTTCGCGCTGCATGATGCCGGCTATGAATCCATCATGGTCAACTGCAACCCGGAAACCGTGTCGACCGACTACGACACCGCCGACCGGCTGTATTTCGAGCCGCTCACTGCCGAGGACGTGCTGGAGATCATCGCCAAGGAGCGCACCAACGGCACGCTGCACGGCGTGATCGTGCAGTTCGGCGGCCAGACGCCGCTGAAGCTCGCGCGCGCGCTGGAAGCCGCCGAAGTGCCGATCCTCGGCACCTCGCCTGATGCCATCGACCTTGCCGAGGACCGCGACCGCTTCAAGCGCGTGCTCGACAAGCTGCGTCTCAAGCAGCCCAAGAACGGCATCGCCTATTCGGTCGAGCAGGCAAGGCTCGTCTCTGCCGATCTCGGCCTGCCGCTGGTGGTGCGCCCGTCCTACGTGCTCGGCGGCCGTGCGATGCAGATCATCCGCGAGGAGAACCAGCTCAACGACTATCTGCTCGGCACGCTGCCGGAGCTGGTGCCGGCCGACGTCAAGGCGCGCTATCCGAACGACAAGACCGGGCAGATCAACACCGTGCTCGGCAAGAACCCGCTGCTGTTCGATCGTTATCTCTCGGACGCAACCGAGATCGACGTCGACTGCCTCTGCGACGGCAAGGACACCTTCATTGTCGGCATCATGGAGCACATCGAGGAAGCCGGCATCCATTCCGGCGACAGCGCCTGCTCCCTGCCGGCGCATTCGCTCGAGCCTGAGATGATCGAGGAGCTGGAGCGGCAGACCCGCGAGCTCGCGCTCGGCCTCGACGTCGTCGGCCTGATGAACGTGCAATACGCCGTCAAGGACGGCGAGATCTACGTGCTCGAGGTCAATCCGCGTGCCTCGCGCACCGTGCCGTTCGTCGCCAAGGTGGTCGGCACGCCGGTCGCGAAGATCGCCGCGCGCATCATGGCCGGCGAGAAGCTTGCCGATTTCAAGCTGAAGAAGGCAAAGCTCAAGCACGTCGGCGTCAAGGAGTCGGTATTCCCGTTCGCGCGCTTCCCCGGCGTCGACACGGTGCTCGGCCCCGAGATGCGCTCGACCGGCGAGGTCATGGGCATCGACCGCAATTTCGAGGTCGCCTTCGCCAAGAGCCAACTCGGCGGCGGCACGAGAGTACCGCGCAAGGGCACGGTGTTCGTCTCGGTGCGCGAGAGCGACAAGACGCGCATCGCCGATGCGGTCCGCGAACTGCATTCGCTCGGCTTCAAGGTGCTGGCGACCTCGGGCACCCAGCGCTTCCTGACCGATCAGGGCATCCCGACCGAGAAGGTGAACAAGGTGCTGGAGGGTCGGCCGCACATCGTCGACGCCATCACCAATGGCGACGTCCAGCTCGTCTTCAATACCACCGAAGGCCCGCAGGCGCTCGCCGACAGCCGTTCGCTGCGGCGCGCGGCCCTCTTGCATAAAGTGCCGTATTACACCACTCTTTCCGGGGCCGTGGCGGCCGCGCAGGGCATCCGCGCCTATCTCGGCGGGGACCTTGAGGTTCGTACCCTGCAGAGCTACTTTTCGGAAACCTGATCGCGAGCGGGAGGCCGAGCCTTAAGGGTTAGGCCTCCGCTAAGTGATTGGCAATGAAGCCACAATGGCCGGAGGAACTGTCCGGCCATGGTGGTTGTTCTGTTCCGGCGCCAGCCCACATAACGTTCCGGTGGCCGCGTGTTCAGCGCCGGGAATACCGACGAATCAAGGTTTCTGCGCCCGCTGTTGTGGGGGCGCGTAACCGAAGAACGAGAGAAGAGATGGAAAAGGTTCCGATGACAGCGAGCGGCTTTGCCGCGCTCGGGGAAGAATTGAAGAAGCGCCAGTCCGAGGACCGTCCGCGCATCATCGAGCATATCGCGGAGGCGCGCTCGCACGGAGACCTGTCGGAGAACGCGGAATATCATGCCGCGAAGGAAGAGCAGTCCCACAATGAAGGCCGCATCGCCGAGCTCGAGGACAAGCTCGCGCGCGCCGACATCATCGACATCTCGAAACTGTCCGGCGACACCATCAAGTTCGGCGCCACCGTGACCTTGGTCGACGAGGACACCGAGAAGAAGACGGTGTGGCAGATCGTCGGCGAGGTCGAGGCCGACGCCAAGAAGGGCCGCATCTCCATCACCTCGCCGCTCGCCCGCGCGCTGATCGGCAAGAAGAAAGGTTCGACCGTCGAGGTCAACGCACCCGGCGGCGCCAAGGCGTATGAAATTACCAAGGTGGAATGGCGGTAAGGATTTGCCGCTGCACCGAGACGTTTCAAAAGGCCGCGCGATGCGCGGCCTTTTTGTTTCGGGGTGTCTTTATTTCAGCGCATCGCTTGCGTGAGTGGAGAAACGCATTCTCTCCGCCCGTCATTGCGAGCGCAGCGAAGCAATCCAGGCTGCCGCCGCGGAAAGACTTTGGATTGCTTCGTCGCAAGAGCTCCTCCTCGCAATGACGGTGTTGATGCAGCGAACCTAATTCCATCACCGTCACCCTGAGGTGCTCGCCTCTTCGGCGAGCCTCGAAGGGCGATGGCCCAACTGTTGCCGCGCGCTGCTGCATCTTGGCCGCGCATCCTTCGGGCTCCCCATCGGGCGCGTTGCGCCCGATGCCTCGCGCCTCAGGATGACGGGATTGGCAGGACTCTAGAGCGGCTACCTCCGCCCCTTCACGTCCAGCGGCACGGCCGCCTCATACTTCGAATTGTGCAGCACCAATGACGTTCGCACGTTCCGCACGTGGGGCGCGGCGGTCAGATGGGTGACGAAATCCTGGAAGGTCGCCATGTCGGGGGCGACGCATTTGAGGATGAAATCGACCTCGCCCGACAACATCCAGCATTCCCGCACCAGGGGCTCGGCGCGGACGAACTCCTCGAAGGCGCGCAAATCCGCCTCGGCCTGACTGGACAGGTGCACGGCGGCGAAGACGGTGACGTCGAAGCCGAGCTTGCGGGCATCGAGCAGGCCGCGATAGCCGTGGATGTAGCCCTCCTCCTCCAGCGCCCGGACGCGGCGCAGGCAGGGCGGCGGCGAGATGCCGACCCGCTTGGCCAGCTCAACATTCGTGATTCGACCGTCGGCCTGAATCTCGGACAGAATTTTCAGGTCGATGTCGTCTAGGTTCCGCGACACTTGATTGGAACTCCTGGCCTTTGCGGCTTGATTGGTGGGTTTGCCGCAATCCTCATAGCCCAGTCCGCACGACTAGCGCAATTTTATTGCGCGTGCACCGCAATCGACTTTTGTTCCTTGTTGGAAAAATCCGCCGAGAGGGAATGCAATTCTTGCATAGCTCACCAGAACGCTTAGATTAGCTCTGATATTTCAGCGCCTCCGCGACGCCTCCCGGCATGTTCCGCGCCCGCGCTGCAAATCCCCCGTGAAAGGCGTCCATCGAAATGTCCGCTCCTGTTCATGCAAAGGTCGTCATTATCGGCTCCGGCCCCGCCGGTTACACGGCGGCGATCTACGCCGCGCGCGCGATGCTCGAGCCGATCCTGATCCAAGGCATCCAGCCGGGCGGCCAGCTCACCATCACCACCGACGTCGAGAACTATCCCGGCTTCGCCGATGTGATCCAGGGCCCCTGGCTGATGGAGCAGATGGAGAAGCAGGCGGTCCATGTCGGCACCAAGATCGTCACGGACCTGGTCATTAAGCTGGAAACTTCGCATCGGCCGTTCCGCCTCACCTGCGACTCGGGCGATGTCTATCTCGCTGACTCTGTGATCCTCGCCACCGGCGCGCAGGCGCGCTGGCTCGGGTTGCCGTCCGAAGTAAAGTTCCAGGGCGGCGGCGTATCGGCCTGCGCCACCTGCGACGGCTTCTTCTACCGCAACAAGGAGGTCGTGGTGGTCGGCGGCGGCAATACCGCGGTCGAGGAGGCCCTGTACCTCACCAACCATGCCTCGCAGGTCACCATCGTGCATCGCCGCGACCATTTCCGCGCCGAGCGTATCCTGCAGGAGCGCCTGTTCAAGCACCCGAAGATCAAGGTGATCTGGGACAGCGCCGTTGACGAGATCTGCGGCACCGAGAACCCCAACAAGGTCACCCATGTCCGCCTCAAGAACGTCAAGACCGGCGCGCTGACGGACGTGAAGACCGACGGCATCTTCATCGCCATCGGCCACGCACCGGCGACCGAGCTCGTCAAAGACCAGATCAAGCTCAAACCGTCGGGCTATGTCGAGGTCGCCCCGAACTCGACCGCGACATCGGTGCCCGGCCTGTTCGCCGCCGGCGACGTCGCCGACGAAACCTATCGCCAGGCCGTCACGGCCGCCGGCCTCGGCTGCATGGCAGCTCTCGAAGCCGAACGTTTCTTGGCCCTGCGCGCCAGCGAGCGCGCGGCAGCGGAATAAAGATCATGCCCCGAACACGCGACGGATTTACGGATATGGACTGGGACAAGCTGAAGGTGTTTCACGCGGCGGCGGAAGCGGGCAGCTTCACGCATGCGGGCGAGCAGCTCGGCCTGTCGCAATCGGCGGTGTCGCGCCAGGTCTCGGCGCTGGAGCAGGAGCTTTCAGTCTCGCTGTTCCACCGCCATGCCCGCGGCCTGATCCTCACCGAGCAGGGCGATTTGCTGTTCCGCACCGCGCATGACGTGTTCATGCAGCTCCAGGCGGCGCGCGCCAAGCTGACCGACAGCCGCGAGCGGCCGAGCGGCGACCTCAAGATCACCACCACGCCCGGCGTCGGCATCAACTGGCTGATCCCGCGGCTCGGCGAGTTCACCGCGCTCTATCCGGAAATCCGGATCTCCCTGATCGTCACCGACGAGGAGCTCGACCTGTCGATGCGCGAGGCCGACGTCGCGATCCGCACCCGCAAGCCGACGCAGCCGGATCTCATCCAGCGCAAGCTGTTCGCGATGGGCTTCCACGCCTATTGCTCGCCGGAATACATCAAGCGCTTCGGCACGCCGCGCACGCTGGAGGAGCTCGACTCCCACCGCATCATCACGCTCTCGGACGGCAACTTCGCGCCGCATCTGCAGAACCGCAACTGGCTGGTCGAAGCGGGCCGCAACGGCTCGGGTCCGCGCGAAGCCTATTTCAGGGTCAACAACATCCTCGGTCTCGTGCGCGCCTGTCAGCAGGGCCTCGGCATCGCGGCGCTGCCCGACTACCTCGTCGAGGAACAGAGCAAACTCGTGCAGCTGTTCGGCGAGTCGGATTCGATCCAGCTCGATACGTATTTTGTCTATCCCGAAGAGTTGAAGACGGTCGCGCGCGTGCAGGTGTTCCGCGACTTCGTGGTGAGCAAGGCGCAGCGCTGGCCGTCCTGATTTCCGCATGACTGACATGCGGCCTCGGCTGTTGCTGCATGGCGCTCGTCAAGCTCATACTGTTTGCACGCTGAGCCTTCGCGTTGCGCATTTGTCCCCCTCCTCCAGTGGCGCGGGAGTTCAGTAATCCCTCTTGGAAGGTGATTGTGTCGGCCTCACGTGGCCAATACCTTAAGCCGGGCTCGTTCGAGCCCGGCTTTTTTTCGGTCAAATCGGCCTTCGCCCTCCGCGTGTATTGACAGTTCCAGGCATACCCCGCATCATTTGCAGATGATCACGAAGTCGTGCGCAATCTCGTCGAAGGCGATCGCCTCGAAAAAAGGCCCCCATCCGGGGACCTCGGAGTTTTGCGCGCGCTAGACCGGCTTCGTCATCGCTGCAATCCCGAAAACCCCGCCGCCTGGACGGGGTTTTTTCATGTGCCCTCCGTCTCAGGTTTCCCGAGAAGGAGATGGAAACATGACCGGACTTGAAGATCATTTGCACGGGCTGTGGCTGCCGCTGGTGACGCCGTTTCAGGGCGGCGCGCTCGACGAGCGATCGCTGCGGCGGCTGACGCGACATTACAGCGCGCAAGGCATCGACGGATTCATCCTGGGGGCGACCTCGGGTGAAGGCATGACGTTGCGCGAGGCCGAGCTCGAACGTCTCGTCGCCATCGTGCGCGACGAGATGGCGGCGAGCCGGCGCACCCTGCCGATCTGCCTCGGGCTGTCGGGCGCGGACACCTCGCGGCTGAAGGACCGTCTCGACGAGACCGCGGACTGGCCGATCGACGGTTATCTGATCGCAAGCCCTTATTATGTGCGCCCCTCGCAGCGCGGCCTCTTGGCGCATTTCGAGACGCTCGCCGATCACGCCGCTTGGCCGCTTGCGCTCTACAACATTCCCTATCGCACCTCGGTGAACATCACCAACCAGACCATGCTGCGGCTCGCCGAGCATCCCAACATCATAGGCTTGAAGGATTGCGGCGCGAGCCGCGAGCAATCGATCGCGCTCTTGCGCGACCGGCCGAAGGAGTTTCGCGTGCTCACGGGCGAGGACGCGAACTTTTTCGAGGCGCTCAGCGACGGCGCCGACGGCGGCATCGTGCTCTCCGCTCATGTCGAGACCGCGACGTTCGCGGCGGTGTATGCGGAAGCGAAGCGCGGCAACCATGACGCGGCGCAGGCGCGCTGGCACGAGGTCGCCGATCTGACGCGGCTGCTGTTCACCGAGCCGAGCCCGGCGCCGGCAAAGTACTGGCTGTGGCGATGCGGCCTGATCGACAGCCCAGAAGTGCGCCTGCCAATGGTGGAAGTGAGCAGCGAGCTCGCGGCCGCGATCGATCGCGAGATCGAGCGACGGACGAAGGTGGCGGCGTAGTTTCTCGTTCACCCTCCCCTGGAGGGGGAGGGTCGATCGCGCGAAGCGCGAGCGGGGTAGGGTGATCTCGCAACTCGGGCACTGTCGGATGTGGCGAGACCGTCACCCCACCCCGTCTCACATTTCGCTGCGCTCATGTGAGCCGACCCACGGGCGAGCTTCGCTCGTCCCGGACCCCTCCAGGGGAGGGTAAGAGCGCCGCCCCTTGGTTAACCGCGCCCCAACGGCCTTCGCTGCTGCCGCATGGCGCATCCACGTCTCGTTTACCCGTCCGTCCCTATCGTTGCTCTCCAGGAACTTCCAGAGGGGAATGACCATGGGACATCGCACCCGGCCTACGGCCGCGCAGCAATTCGCGCCGGCCGATCTTTTGCAGGGAATTCTCGTCGTATCGTCGTTCGGCTTCTGGGCCGTGATGCTCGGCCTGATGCCGGCGCTGCTGTTTCGCGTCTGGCTCGCCTGAGGCGGCACGTCGCGCGGATGGTTAAGCGGCCGTCACAAATGCGCTCAAAATGCGCAGCGGTTTGCAAGCCGGAATCTTAAAACATCCCGCGTATCGTTCACGCCCATAAGCGAAGAAATCGCGGGGGCGTTTATGAATAGTCATAATGAATTGGCGTCGCATTTCGGCGCCGGACAGGAGAAGCTGTCCACCGAGCAGAGCTTTACCACCGAGGACATTCTCTGGGCCGCCGGCATCTGGTCGGTGATCCTGACGATGTCGCCGGTCATCGTGTTCTACACGCTGATGGTGGCGTAGCCTCCTTCAGCAGATCCCGAAAACGCAAAACGCGCGGACGTTCCCGCGCGTTTTTCGTCCGGGGAAATGAATAATGAAATTAAGCAGCCTGCTTGTGCATTGCGCCGGACGCCGACGCCGTGCCGCGAATGGCCTTAACTGAACGCTCGATCGCCGCCCACAGCCTTGCGATTTCCTGGGCCGCACGGCTCTCGGCCTGGTATTCCCGCGCGCCCTCGCCGTGGCTCAGCGCCATCAAGAGATCCGAACGGTTGGTGATCTGGCCGCCCCACACCGGAGCCCGGAATTTCGCCAGCGCTTCGCGGGCGATGGTGACGATCGGGCTTTCGGCTTCGTCGCGCTTGGCCGGCGCACCGTTGAGCACGACCGCATAGGGCTTGCGCGCCGCGCGGCACATCTGGATGGTTTCCTGCACCGCGTTGACGTCGAACACGCCGGGACGCGCCGGAATGACCACCATCGTCGCGTTCTTGATCGCGTCGTCGACGACGGCCGAGAGGTTCGGCGGCGTGTCGATCAACACCCATTCATAACCGTCGCGCTTGGCAGCGGAGACGATGCCGCTGACGGAGTTCACCGCCGCCTTGATCGGCGGCTCGTTGGTGCCACGCAGCTTGTGCCACAGCGTCAGCGAGCCCTGCGGGTCCGCGTCCACGAGCATGACCTGCTTGCTCGCCTTGATCTGTGCGGCGAGATGCGCGGCTAGGGTACTCTTGCCCGAGCCGCCTTTACGCGATGCAAAAACAATAACGTTCATACCTTCGGCCTCCAGATTGACCCTAGGCCGCGAAAATGAATCACCGCGCTGATTCGTGAAAGAAAAATTTATCGGGGGTTGCGTTGCCGCCACGAAATAACAAGGCGTGTTGGCTTTTGAGTCACACTGCGTCGCACGACAAGAGACCACCGGCAGCGAAACACCGCCCGCGCGAGCGTCTGTGCGTTCTTTGAGCAGCCGAACGGGACCAAGCGGAATGCAACCTTCCCGCGCAAACCCTTACCCGACTCTTTTCCTTCGCACATTCGCAATTGCCGCAGGCATCAGCGCGGCCTGCGCGAACAAAAGGAGTCCGTTACATTACGAAGTTTCGGATAAGGAACGCGGGCTATCCCGCGCTCAGCCGTCGCTGGTCTTTTTCTTCTTGGGCTTGGTGCTCTTCTTCGCGGTTTTGGGCGCGATGCTGGTCGGCTTGCCGGCGCGGGCCTCACCCGGCTCGGGTCCGGGACGGAAGAACACCCGGCATTGCGGCGAGAGCTGCGCCTTCTTCTTGATCATGCAGGCGGTGATGGCGTCGACGTTCGGCACGAACTCGCCGCACAGCCGCATCGCATCCGGCGTGCAGGCCTGCTGCTCCTCCGGGGTGTAGGCGAAGCCGGTACCGGGCTGGATCAGAACGGCCAGGGCCATCCCGAGGGTTGCAGCAGCCAAGGATGTCTTGAAGCGAAACGCCGGCATCGATCCCCCCACATGTCGAGTCGGAGGGAATAGTGGGTGAACGGCGGTTCGTTGGCAACGAGGGCAGATGCGAAAGGTCGGACCTGTGCGGTCTCGGCAACAGGCGGGTGCCGCTCGGCAACCTCTCCACTGTCGTCGCCCGGCCTTGTGCGCAATTGCGCACAAGGCGGAGGATGACAGGTGTGGCCGAGGAAAGGGTCTCGCCCTCAGACACAAAACTGCGAAAACAACCCCATGCACAGTAGCCAAGCCACGGTAATCGCAGCGCATTTCGTCTTAGGATTTGACGAAACCAGGTTTGACTTGTCGGGCAAAACGGGGGCATCATGTCCCATCCAAAAAGATGCGCGTGGGGTGATCGGCCTGTCTCCTGCGCTGGTCGAAAAGCGCACGAGAGGAAGCGATCTCATGGAAGCGAATGAAGCGGAGCTGCCGCTGTCCGGCGTCACGGTGGTCTCGCTCGAGCAGGCGATCGCGGCGCCGCTGGCGAGCCGGCACCTGGCGGACTGGGGCGCGCGGGTGATCAAGATCGAGCGGCCGGGCGCGGGCGACTTCTGCCGGGACTACGACCACGTGATGAACGGCATGTCGAGCCAGTTCGTCTGGACCAACCGCTCCAAGGAAAGCCTCGCCATCGACATCAAGAGCGAGGACGGCCGCAAGGTGCTCGACGCCCTGCTGCCGCGGGCCGATGTGTTCATCCAGAACCTCGCGCCCGGCGCTGCCGAGCGGCTCGGCCTCGATGCCGCATCGCTGTTGCGAAAGTATCCGCGCATCATCGCCTGCGACGTCTCGGGCTATGGCACTGGCGGCCCCTACAGCGACAAGAAGGCCTATGATCTCCTGGTCCAGTGCGAGGCCGGGGTTCTCGCCATCAACGGCACCGAGGCGGAGCCGGCCAAGGTCGGGCTGTCGGTGGTCGATATCGCCACCGGCATGTACATCCTCAACGGCGTGCTGATGGCGCTGTACCGTCGCGAGCGGACCGGCAAGGGCACCGCCTTCCAGGCCTCGCTGTTCGACTCCATCACCGACTGGATGAGCTATCCCGCCTTCTACACGCACAGCACGGGCCGGCCGCTGCCGCGAACCGGCGCCAGGCATGCGACGATCGCGCCGTATGGCCCGTTCCGGGTCGGCGACGGCAACACGATCTTCTTCGGCATCCAGAACGATCGGGAATGGCGGTCGCTGTGCAGCATCGTGCTCGGCGATGCCGGCTTTGCCGACGACCTGCGCTTCCGCACCAATCCGCTGCGCATGCAGAACCGCGACGAGCTACAGGCGCATATCGAGCAGCGCTTTGCATCCATGACCAGCGAAGAGGTGCTGCGACTGCTGGATGAGGCCGCGATCGCCAACGCGCATCTGAACTCGGTCGAGGCTTTCCTGGCGCATGAGCAGCTCCGCGCGCGGTCCCGGGTGCAGAGCGTCGGCTCGCCGTGCGGGCCGGTGATGAGCTTCCTGCCTGCGCTGACCATTCCAGGCGTCAAGCCGCGGATGGATCCGGTGCCGGATGTGGGACAGCACAACCAGGCTATCCTCAGCGAACTCGGTCTGGCGAAGGACATTTGACGATGGTCTCGCTGCGGCCCACGCGGGCCTACCTCGCCGTTCCCGCGCATCGCTCCCGTCTTGTCGCCAAGGCAGCGGCCTCAACGGCGGATGCGGTGTTCATGGATCTCGAGGACGCGGTGCCGCCGTCCGAGAAGGGCCTTGCGCTGGAGGAAGCTGTCCAGTCCCTCGCCTCGCTCGACTGGGGCAACAAGCGCGTCACGGTGAGGATCAACGCCGTCGACAGCCCCTTCATCGCGCAAGAGATCCGCGCGCTGGTCGCACTTCCGCGGTTGGATGCGGTGATCGTGCCGAAGGCGGAGCGCGCCAGCGACATCGCCGGCATTGCCGAGCAGTTGCGGGCAGCTAACCCCGATCGCCCCGCGCCGGTCGCGCTGGAATTACTGATCGAGACCGCGCTCGGCCTCGTCAATGTCGACACGCTCGCTGCGTGCCACGCCAGCGTCGCCGTGCTGCATCTCGGCGTCGGCGATTTCGCGGCGTCGATCGGCGCCCGCTCCTCCGACATCGGCGTGTCGCCGGACGGCTATCGTCACGTGGGATCGGCGCAAAGCGGCTATGCCTCCGCCCCGCTCGACCTGTTTGCCTATCCGATGATGCGCGTCCTCGTGGCCGCCCGCGCGCACGGCCTTCACGCCATCGACGGCCCCTGCGGCGCGTTCCGCGATGCCAGGCTGACCGAAAGCAGCGCGCAAAAGGCCGCGGCGATGGGGTTCGACGGCAAGCAGGTCATCCATCCCGACCAGATCGAGCCGACGCTGCGCGCGTTCATGCCGTCGGAGCAGGAGCTGGCCCAGGCGCGGCGGATCGTCGACGCCATGGAGCAGGCGGAGGCGAAAGGACAGGGCGCGGTGACGCTGGACGGCAAGATGATCGACTATGCCAATGTGCGGATGGCGCGCCGGATCATCGAGCTGGGGTCGTAGCGGCGCATGGCCACATTGCTGATCGTCGCGCCGGTGTTTGCGCTGATCGCGTCCGGCTATGCCGCGGTGCTGTTTCGCTTCGTCTCGGAGAGCGCGCACAAGGGCATCTCCGAGTTCGCCTTCAGCATCGCGATCCCGGCGCTGCTGTTCCGCACCATCGTCGTGTCGGAATTCCCAGACGTCAGCCCCTACCGGATGTGGGGCGCCTATTACGGCGCGCTGGCCGTCATCTGGATCGCGGCGCTGGCGATCTCGGCGCTGCTGCGCGCGCGGCGCGAAGATCGCGAGGACGGCGTCGTGTTCGCGATCGGCTCGGTCTACGGCAACATCGTGATGCTCGGCATTCCCCTGACGCTCTCGGCGCTCGGCAATGAGGCCGCAGGCCCGATGGCGCTGATCCTGTCGGTGAACACGCCGCTGCTCTGGCTCTGCGGCATCCTGCAGATGGAGCTGGTCAACCGCAAGCGGACCGGCTCGGCGCTGTCGGTGATCTGGCCCGTGCTCACGGATCTCGCCCGCAATCCGCTGATGCTGGCGATCGGCTTTGGCGTGATCTGGCGTTTCACCGGCCTCGGCCTCACCCCCGTCGTCGACCGCACCATCGAACTGCTGGCGCAGGCGGGCTCGCCGACCGCGCTGATCGCGCTCGGCATCAACCTGTTTCGCTTCGAGGTGAAGGGCGAGAAGCTGAGCATCCTGGTGATGTGCGCGCTGAAGCTAGCGGCGATGCCGGCGGCTGCATTCGTGCTGGCCAAGCTGCTCGACCTGCCGCCGATCGCTGCCGGCGTCGTCGTGCTGTTCGCGGCGATGCCGACCGGCGCCAACGCCTACATCTTCGCGGTGCAGTATCAGCGGCTGGTGAACCCGGTCTCGGGCGCGGTGGCGCTGGGGACGCTGCTGGCGGCAGTGACGTTGCCGGTGGTGGTGTGGGTGGTGGCGCGCTGAGCACGCGCAACACGGTCCCAATGATTTTGCCTTTACACGCGAAGGTCGCTAGGCTGCCCTGATACGTGTTGCAGGGAGGGTGACATGGCACAGCGCGAAGAGATGCTCGCATTGATCAGGACCGCCTACGCCGCGCGCGGCGAGGGCGACGTCGAAGGCCTGGTGACGGCTTTTCATCCCGAGGGCCACTTCACCTTGATGGGCGACAAGGGCGCGCTGGAACTGACGGGACGCATGGAGGGGCATCCGACCCTGCGCGGGGCTTTCACTCAGTTCACTGCCAACTTCGGCTTCGAAAGCCGCGAGATCCTGACTGAGCTGGTCGACGGGGATCGCGTCGCAGTCCATTCCCGGGTTGTCGTTCGATACAATCCGAGCGGAAAGACTTTCAGCACCGAGATCCTGGATCTGTTCAGATTTCAGGACGGCAAGATCGCCGAGCTGATCGAGTTTGCGGACACGGCGCAGATCAAGGCGATGATCGCCTGACATGCGATGAGATGGATTGGAGCGTCGCACGAGCTACGCCAGAAGATGAAGGTCCGTCGGCTCTGGTTCTGCACCCGCTGCCGTCAGCATCGCATGGACCTGACCTCGATGGTGGGTCTGGTGATTGAAGAGTTGAACAGCAACGAGCGTCTTTGGCTTCTCGATCCGAGTTGAACCGTCCCCCGGATACCAAACAAGCATCCCGTTCAGGTCCGCATCGACCAATCGCGCTGACCACGCTTCGATTTCCGCGTTCCGTTGCAAGCGGAGCGCCTTGAAGGCCTCCCAATCTGTGGGATCCGTGAGGGAGGGCTTGATGGTTTCCTCTGGACGCTCGTTCCCCTTTAATCGCTCCAGTATCAGGGCATCAGCCCAATAAAGATGGTTCAATGTAGCTGCGATCGACCGGAAGAACGCACCTCGATCCTTCCAGCGATCCTCGTTGGTAAGCTCGTCGGCGGCCGTTACCAAAGAGGCGTTCTGCCAAGTGTTGTAGCGGGCCATAAGTCGGCAGTATTCGGCTGAGATCATTTTCTCAGGCTCCCAGAGGTTGTCGATGTTGGCTGATTTCGGGATGTTGCCCCGGACGTGAAGCAGCTAGAAATACGGTGTCGACGGCGGAGCTTGGCTCACTTGCTACTTTATGGTGTTCGAACATGAATCATCCTTCAAAGCTAAGCGCCGCCTTCTCGGGAGCGTTACGTAGCTTCAGCTATTGGATTGCTGCTGGCTCCGTCGGGCATCCTCTTCTCGAAGGGATCGAATATCGCCAGGTAATGTTAGCAGAGCCGAGCTTGATGGAGCAGGCCTATGCGATCTTTGCGAACGTCATCGAGTTTGATCAGCAGGGTATGCCCGTTAACGCGAAGTATGCGGAGCACCGTGCCGCCCAATGGATCCGGAGCTATTGCGACCGCGGGTTCCAAGTGAGTCCGCCATTCGAGTCCTGGGAGCTCCAACTCAATGGACCACCACCGAGAGAAGATCCGAAGCCTTGGTCGACGGCGGGCGCACGGAAGTGAGGCAAATTGCACCCGTCTGAATTAGACGACCGCGGCCCTCGCGCCGGATAGGCATGCAGGCTCGACGTCGCGCTTTCCCGGGTTGTCGTTCGATACAATCCGAGCGGAAAGACTTTCAGCACCGAGATCCTGGACCTGTTCATCAGGATGGCAAGATCGCCGAGCTGATCGAGTTTGCGGATACTGCGCAGATCAAGGCGATGATCGCGTGAGGCGGGATGCGAGTCCGCAGGAGTTTCGCGCACTGTTACCGTAATTCGGCAACACGCTGGCCCTCGCGCCAGGCCATCTCCCAGAAGTCTGCCTCGAGCCGGGTGGCTTCCTTGAAGATCGCAGTCAGCTCGGCCTCGCGGGCCGGCGTGGCGTAGAGATCGGCGAGATGGTCGAGGTGCGCACGGGCTTTGGCAGCGACCTCCTGGTACGGCACGCCGGCGTACTCCGCGATCCAGACGCGATAGGCGTTGGTCGCGGCATCCGCATGGGGTCGCGAGGCGAGCCGCGTTGCGATCTCCGCGTACCCGATCACACAGGGAGCAAGCGCCACCTTGAGTGCCAGCAGATCGCCGCGCATTCCCGCATCTAACACATAGCGTGTATAGGCCAGCATCTCGGCCGCCGGAGGGGCCTGTTCAAGATCGGCCGGGGATAGGCCCCAATCGGCACAGAGCTTCACATGCAGGTTCATCTCGACATCGAGGATGGCCGAAAGGCCGGCCGCTGCCTCACGCATGTCGGCAAGCCTGGGCGACTTGTAGACCGCCAGCGCGTAGGCGCGAGCAAACTCGATGAGGAACAGGTAATCCTGGACGAGGTAGTGACGAAACGCCGCTTCGGGGAGCGAGCCGTCTGCCAATCCGTTCGTGAAGGGATGTTCGGTGTAGGCCCGCCACTCAACGGATGCTTCTGTCTTGAGACGTTCGAAGAAACTCACGATCTTTTTTGCCTGGCTTGCTTGTCCATGAATATCTTTGGCTCGCTACCGATATCGCATTGCGAACCGAGGAGCTACGGTGACCGCGCACAAGATTGGCTTTCGCCAGTACTCTGATGGCACGCATGCGCGGGATTAGGAGTTTAGTGCACTGTCACCGTAATCCCGGCAGGCAAAGCGAGCCGCCGCTCCCTTGTCCCGCGTCTCGGCGGCGGCTCGCTTCCCATCTAGTCGCACTTTCTCTTCAGGTTATCGCTCCATGGTAAAGAGCGACAGCCTGTCTAAGTCTTTGAATTTCTTAGAGCTGCTCAGTGGATGTCAGTCATCAGTTGCTGATCAGCAGACAGTACAATCAGCACCGCTCAGAAATTATGCTGGTGGCGCTTGAACTTAAAGGCAAAGCAATTTGGAAAAATGCAGGTTGTCGCTCTTTCGCATAGAGCGATAACCTACCGCGCAGTGTCTTAAGTGCATGAGATTGCGAGGTATTAGGATTTTTCGAAGGCACTCGATTGCCTTCTCCCGGAGATCGAGCACAAGGGTTAGGTCTGATCCAAGGGAGAGTCGCCGTGCAACAACGACAGAGAATGGAAATCCAAATTTTCGGGTCGACGATAAAAGCCGAGGGCGTTCTCGGTATCGTCGGCACAATAGCGATCGTGATAATTATTTTTGGGACCTACTTTGTGAACGGATAGGTTAACCGATGAGCTTGACGCTCGGGACTTTGATTACGGAATACCAAATCGATCCAGACTCATCTTTCCATGAGCTGAAACATGAGGTCCGCGTGAGGCATCGTCGAATGTTAGCGCGCATCGCCGCAGAGAAAGGAGAGTACCGGCTGAGGGACGTTCGTCCCCGCACATTGGTTGCTTGGCAGCGCGATTGGGTAGCTAATGGCAAGGCCGCGATGGCCTCCGCACTAACGGGACGCCTAAGCGCGGTGTTTCGATTTGGCGCGACGATACTGGAAGATAGAGAGTGCGCGCGTCTTTTCGAAGTCCTAAGCCTCGCTCGCGTTCAAGCTAGCTCCACTCCACGCATCTCAAGGATGACCGCAGATCAAGCCACCGCGCTCCGGAACAAAGCTCGGGAAATCGGTTATTTCTCCATTGCGCTCGCGCAAGCTCTTCAATTTGAGCTGCGCCTTACCCAAAAAGAAGTGCTTGGAGAATGGGTGCCGAATGATGAGGCTGATCCATCCGATGTTTCACATCCCAAATACGGTAAGTGGATAAGAGGTCTTCGATGGGAGCAGATTGATGAAGAACTTATTCTGCGTATGACCACCAAGCGATCACGAGTGACTCAGCACGATCTAAAGGTCTTCCCAATGGTTATGGAGGAATTGGCGCACGCCATTGTCTTCTATGGCGGGAAGCCATCTGCTGGTCCTGTTGTCATTTACGAGGCGTCGGCCCGACCATGGTCGCAGTACGGCTTTCGCAGGATCTGGCGAAAAATCGCTAACATCGTCGGCATCCCTGCACACATCAGGAATAGCGATTTGCCTGCTTGATGCCGCTTTATCGCCTCAAGCGAATTCTGCTGATTTCTTTGTTTTGATCTCAAATATTGACCCCGCTGGTACAGTTGGGTGGGCTCGAACCACCGACCTCCTGTTCCACAGACACCGTTTGGACTCCGCCGGTGCTACGCCCTACCCGCCATTTGCACGAAAATCACAGAATTATCAGTTAATAAGCTCGCCGCCTCCCGCATTATCTGCGCTGCAGTTTACGCTATAGTGGTAGCTATGTGGTAGCTACAGAGGTGATCGATGGCCGTTTCGAGTATCACCATCCGCACCGTGCAAGCACTCAGACCGGGCGAGACTATTTGGGACGCAAACCACCGCGAGGCGGTGCGGGGCTTTGGCGTTCGGCGTCAACGCGATCAGGCGACCTACGTTCTCAAATATCGAGTTTTCGGTCGGCAACGCTTTGCCACCATCGGCGCTCACGGCGCCCCCTGGACACCAGAGCTCGCCCGCAAGGAGGCCAAGCGGCTTCTGGGCATAGTTGCTAATGGCAAAGACCCGGCGGACGAGAAAGCCAAGGCGCGCCTACAGGCGGCCGACACGCTCCGAACAATCGCGGATCAATATCTTCGGAACGCCAAACAACGGCTGAAGCCCCGGACCTATTCGGATATAAAACGCTACCTCTTGGTCAGTTGGAAACCCCTGCATTCGGTTTCGGTCTTCCAGATCTCACGCCGCCAAATTTCGGGTCGTATCGCTGACCTCGCTTCCGCTCATGGAGCGGTCTCAGCTGCCCGCGCCCGTACCGCCCTGTCCTCAACGTTCAACTGGGCAATACGTGAGGGCCTCGACATTGTTGCGAACCCGGTACTCGGCACTAACCGACCCGTACAGCCGAGAAGCCGCGAACGGGTCCTCACGGACAGGGAACTATCAGCCATGTGGCACGCCTGTGGCGATGACGATTATGGACGTATTGTGCGTTTGTTACTGCTCACAGCCCAGCGCCGAGATGAAGTAGGCAGCATGCAATGGGCCGAACTTGATACCTTTTCGGGGCTCTGGACGCTGCCAAGCGCGCGGACCAAGAACCATCGCGAGCACTCGCTACCATTGGTTCCTGCCGCGCTATCCCTACTGCCACACCGCCAAATTGGCCGAGAATTCCTTTTTGGTGACGGGCCCAGGCGCAGCGGCGACCCCCATCGTGGTTTCTCTGGCTGGTCCAAGTCGAAGGCGGCGCTTGATGCGCGAGCCGCGAAAACCCTGGGCGCCCCCCTACCCCATTGGACAATTCACGATCTACGGAGATCGGCCTCCACAATAATGGCCGACCGGCTTGGCGTGTTGCCACATATCGTGGAGGCGATCCTAAACCATGTCAGCGGTCACCGGGCGGGCGTTGCTGGGGTGTATAACCGCGCTCGGTATGAGACCGAGATGCGCGAAGCGCTTGAGCGTTGGGCACAGCACGTTACGGCGCTGCCAGACGAGAGCCGGCTATTGGCAGAGTGAACGCGGGCTCCGCCCTCTCGTGCCAGTATGCTCACAAAGACCGTCTTAGACCGCTCCTAAGCCGAGTCCCCTCAAACTGGCCGCGTGACCCTGTCGGGATGCAAAGTCCGCTTTGATCCTATAGCGACCAGGTCCTGCGGTAGCGCAAGAACTCGCGAATTGAGCTGATGCCGATTTGATGGACATCGAGTTAAGCTAATCCGACCTTGCGCTCGAACTCGACCGGGCTGACATAGCCGATGGTCGAGGGCCTGCGGATCGTGTTGTAAAATCGTTCGACTTAGTCGAACACATCAGCTCGTGTCTTGTCTTTGGCCCTGTAGGTTTTGCCTTCCGTCGGTTCGGTCTTGAGCGCCGAGAAGAAGCTCTCCATCGCCGCGTTGTCCAACATTGCCGGAACGGCTCATGCTGCAGATAGTGCCGTGGTCGGCTATCAAAGGCTGGAACTGCTCGCTGACTGCCCTGGTCGGAGTGGTGCAACAGTGCCTCCGGCTTGCCGCGTCGCCAACATCAGCAGGGCATCGGCCACCAAACTGAGCTGTCATGGCGGCGCTCATCGACCAACCCACCACCCAGCCGGAGAACAGGTCGATCACTGCTGCGACGTAGAGCCAGCCCTCGGCTGTCCAGATAAAGTCGGCGATCCACTTCTGGTTCGGCCGCTCGGCAATGACCTGCCGGTCAAGGAGTTCGCCGGCACGGTCTCGAGCTGTCGATCGCCTCTGTCCTTCGGCAAGCGCCGGCCTCGCGGCCGTGCCCCCAAGCCTGCAGGCGCTTCAGTCTTTCGATTTGGTGGAGGCCACAGTCCGCCCCATCGGCAAGCAGATCACGCCACACCCGGCGCGCACCATAGGTGCGGTCGCTCGCCTTGAAGCTTGCCTCCACCTGGCCGCCGAGCTCTTCGTCGCTGCGGGATCTGGCGCTGGGCGAGCGATTCAACCAGGCATGGAAGCCCGACCGCCACACCGCCAGCGCATCGCATAGCCATGCCACCGGCCAGATCGTCCGGTGCTTCGCGATGAAGACGAAGTTCACGTCGCTTCCTTCGCGGAGAAGGCTGCGGCCTTTTTAGGATATCTCGCTCGGCCTTTAACTTGGCGACCTCACAGCGCAACCGCTCGTCTCCTGCTGCTCCGGCTTCATATGCCCGTGGCCGGGAAAGGCCTGCACCGGATCGGAGCCGAACTCTTTCAGCCATTGGCGCAGGACGTTCTCATGGACATCCAGGTCGCGCCCGGCCTGCACGACCGACACCCCAGGCTCCCTAACCAGCTTGACCGCCTCCATCTTGAACGCGACTGAACTTCCGTCTCTTCATGCCCACCTCCGGCTTCATGAAACACCTAATTTCGGCGTCCACCAAACCGGCAGCAGCTCAGGCTAGCATCGCCCGAACTTCGTCGATGTTTAATCTCGCGACCATGCGAAGTGATAGTACCAGTGACTGTCGGCCGCACGGACCTGATTGGCTACAAGCACGGCAAGCGCTTGCGACCGCAGGATCGCGATATGCCGCTCGAATGTATGCATTTGTTGGCCTGTAGCTGCCCTGTGGGCATGGTGTCGCAAGCGCTGGTGGCCAACCGGTCACAAAGACTGGGGCTGGCCACCTTTGCTCCCAAGAGGCTCAAATTCTCAAGGGCTACCAAGTTGTATCTTGGAGAAGTAACGAAGGGCACCTACCAAAATCGGTCGGTCCCATCCTCATCGGCGACTCTTTAAGCTGGGTCTTTGCCCCGCTGGAGCAGACGCTGTGCCTCCCCCGCCCGCACTGCCAGTTGAACTTAGCACAAATTGACTTAGCGCTTGTCCCCCAGGCGCGCACAGGGACCGCGCTATCCCTGCCACCCAGCTAACTGCTCCAAACCCAGCTTGAAGCGGTGGCAAGAAGCTGATCGGGAGCTTATCGCTCGCAAAACGAGCAAAATCGACAGAACGAGAACTAATCGGTGAGTTGGAAGCGGTGCGGACGCGGCTCGGCGCCTGACGGTCCGGGGCATCGTGAGTTACTATCCCGCTGCACCCCCAGTGCAAAAAGCTTAACGGAAGCGTGACTCGGCACATGGTGGTCCTTCAGCTCATGCGCGTCCCTGCCACGTCCCCGTTAAATTCAACGATTCTTTATCGGGGCTGGCTGCGAAATCTGACAGAGCTGCGCAGCAATCTCCAGCAAATGCCGGGACTAGACATCTAGAGCTCTGGCGAGGCCCGAGGTTTCCACTCAGGCATTCGCCTAGATGAGAGGGCGTGCGCTTCCCAGCGGTATCAATTCCGCGCAGGCAAAGCCAGTGGCTCCTCTCTTTTTCGTCGCCTGGGCATCCGATTGCACGACGAGCTCATAGCGACCGTTGCAGTTAGTTTTCATCCGAACAGGATGCTCGAAATGATCAGTGGCCCCCACGTCTTATCGACTAGCCCCAGCGCAGGTGCGTGCACCTCGTTGAGCTGCGCGATGTCCTGAAGGTCAATCGTGCGGCAAGCGGATCGCAACTTTTCCTTGCAGAAGAATCCAGACAAGGCGATTTTACGTCTCGCGCGAGTACTTGCCCGTGTGGCCGCGAGGGAGGATCATGAAAGACAGCTCATCGATCAAAGCGATAAGGAAAAGAGCGACGATCTATGCTCGATTCTCAACCGATCTACAGAGTGAGAGATCGATTGAGGATCAGGTTTCACTTTGTCAGAGCTAATGCCGAGCGCGAATGCTTAACTGTTGTCAGTACCCATGAAGATCGGGCTCGTTCAGGTGGGTCTGTCATGGACCGCGAAGGCCTTTTGCGGATGTTGGACCAAGCGCGGGAGAGATCCTTTGACGTGGTGATCGTCGAAGCGCTCGATCGCCTCTCTCGCGACATGGAAGATCTAGCTGGCATTCATAAGCGGCTGTCATTTCTCGGGATCGAGATCCGGGCGGTCCACGAGGGCGTCGTTAACACCGTGCTGGTTGGCCTTCGAGGCTTGGTCGGACAACTCTATCGAGAGGACAACGCTCACAAGGTGCGTCGTGGCCTGGCGGGGCGCGTCAAGCAAGGTTTGGCCGGAGGCGGCCTGACATACGGTTATGCCGCGGTCGCCGGAAAAAGCGGCGAACGGGTCATCGTTGAGGCCGAGGCGCAAGTGATCCGGCGCATCTTTCAGGAATACGTGGGCGGTCGAACGCCTCGCGAAATCGCGCACGCTCTCAACAGAGAGAGGGTATCACCTCCGCGAGGGCGCGCATGGAATGCTTCAACCATCAACGGCAACCTTGAGAGGCGTGCGGGAATTCTGCAGAACGAGCTTTATGTAGGGCGCCTCCTCTGGAACAAGGTCAGGATGGTAAAAGATCCCGACTCGGGAAAGCGCCTGTCACGACCGAATCCCAAGAGCGATTGGCAGGCAGCCGAAGTGCGGCATCTTGCAATTGTCAGTCCACGGCTGTTTACAGCTCCCCAGCAACGCAAAGCCGAGCGCAGTCGCGGTCATCCCAGCCATCAGCGTCGGCCTCGTCGCATGCTGTCTGGCCTGCTCCGTTGCGGTTCCTGCGGTTCGGGCATGGCAACGAATGGGCGCGACAAATCGGGGCGCCTGCGTATTCGCTGCTCGGCAGCGACAGAAAGCGGCACATGTCCTGATGGCAAAACTTTCTATTTGGACACAGTCGAGAGTGCGGTTCTCAGTGGGTTGAAGGCCGAATTGCGCGCGCCGAAGGTTATTTCGGAATACGTACGCACCTATCTCGAGGAGCGGAAGCGTCTCGCGGCTTCATCAAATGCAAAACGGCAGCGCCTTGAGCAGCAACTTGGGGAACTAAACCGGGAAATCGAACGATTGGTGAATGCGATTGCAAAAGGACACGGAGATCCATCTGTTCTCGGACCGAAATCGACTGACTTAGATGCCGAACGAAAGCGGATATCTGAGGAGTTAAGGAGTGAACCGCCCACCCCCAAAGAAGTCGCGCTGCATCCGGCGATCCTCAAGCGATACGAGGGGCAACTCGGTCGTCTCGAAGAGGCACTAGCGAAAGGACTGGGTGCTGGCGACGGGGAGGCCGCAGAAGCCATCAGAGACCTGGTCGACACGGTCACTGTGTTCCGCGATCCAGGACGCGCAGGCGGCGGTAGCCGTGGAGATAGCAGGCCGGCTAAACGCCCTCATCGGGGAAAAGGCCTATCCAAACCAAACCTACGATATCTCATCCAGTCCTTCGCATGAGGCAGTTCTTGAGCCTATCGGCAAGCGCAGTTCTACGCTCGTACGAAGAGCTCTTGGCGCCGATGGGTCGAGGATGAGGCACGTCTTCCAGGGGCTCGCTGTAGCCACCTTACCGGAGCACCCATCAACTGGAAGCCATTCGAACTGCAGAGTTTTTTGGAAGATCAACGAGTTGATGGGGAACTAGCGGAAGGAGTGTCCTCCTATCCACATTGAAATTTTTATATATTTTGTAGTTTTTCTCTCTTCACGCAATACTCCCCGTTGATGCTCCAAACGTGGGCTATCGCTGGCCCTGAGAGGCCTTGTGACAGAGCCGGACAGCGCGTCGGTCAAATTTATCCCGCGCGCAAGCTCCGCCCATCGGTATCCGGCCGTTTCATTCGGATAGCGCACCGCAGCGTGCCCTATCGCATGTCTCGGATGGGCACGTCATCTTGCTCTGAAGGCAACAGGTCACTCGTTCGAATCGTCGATCCAGAACAATCTCCAGGTGTCGTCTTTGCGCCGGCTAAGAGCGGTGTTGCTCATGCTCGCTGCGTCCGCCGCATCCGGCGACAGCCTTGCGTCGGACCGCGGCAGCGCGTGCATGCCGCCGCCAACCACGCTTTTAGGCCGGCGAACGCTGGCCTCCCCTCGCAGAGTCGCTGCGGTACCGGCCGGCCGAGGTCTGGTAGTACCGCGCGCAGATGGCCCCCATGGCCTCGATCAAGGATCTCCACGGCGCCGGAAAGCGCTCTTGCGCCATCACCCGCTGCAGCATGCGCGTATAGCCGGCCAGCTCGTCATTGAGGAACTCCAGCACAGGCATAGCTGGATAGCGGTGCAGCAGCAGGATCGCCGCGTTGTCGGCCTCGTCGGCCGACGTGTCCTTGTCGCGTCCGTGCAGATCGTTCTGCAGGCGCCCTATCGCGGAGATGAGCCGCAGGACCTGGCGAAACGCTGGACGCGCGCGCAAAGTCGCCATGTCCAGCCCCCACAGCAACGACAGGCAACAGAACACGTTCGCGTAGGCGATCGAATCGATGCCGTTGTGCAGGTACTCGGCGTAGGACCAGCGTTCCGGCCCTGCCGCCTGCGCGTGTCCGGCGCGCAGCGCCGCGCAGTAGCGCTGGGTATCGTCGAGAAGCTGAGCATAGTCGCGACGATCGTAGGCGAGCGCGGCCAGCGAACCGCGCAGCACAGCGCAGCCTTCGAATCCGGGGAGGGCGCACGGCTCGCCCTGCCCCAGCGCCTGCTCCACGGCGGCGAGCTGCTCCGGCGCGATCAGGCCAAGATCGTTGCAATCGTCGAGCCAGAACAGGAGCGCCAGTTCGCGATAGAATGCCAAGATCAGTGTTTCGTCCTGCGGATCGCGACCGGTGCGGCCGCTGATGTCACGCAGGCTCGGTTGGATACGCTGCAGAATGTACTGGCCGCCGCTGACCGCTTCCACGGCATGCTCGTCAGCGAACCCGCTCAGGGAACGCCCCCACTCCAGCACCTGATGCAGCGCGCGTTCTGGCTGGATCATGGGGTCGCTCCTGCTCCCTCGGCCAGGACGCGCCGCCCCCAACGAAGCGCCAGCCACAACCCGGCGAGTTCGGCCACGCGCACGACCCGAGTGGGGCAATACAGTTCCTTGCCGATCCACAATGGCGTTTTCGGCAATGCATGCGCCGCGTGGCGGGCGAGCATCCACTCCAGCGCTCGCGCCACCACCTGCGCGATGCGCCGGCGCCCTGTGGCTTTTTCGCTCTCGTCCATCACGCGTAACGCGAACAACGCGTAGGCGGTTTCCTCGAATGTGGAGGCGCGACCGGCGCCCCAGCCGCCGTCGCCGCGCTGCGCCTGCAGCAGCGCCGCCAGCGCGCGCTCGTCCCGCCACCGGGGCTTGCCTTGCGCCAGCGCAGCGACCGCATGCGAGGTGGGATACAGCCACGAAACGTGCCATTTTTCGTTGTCCCACAGACCGTGCAGGTTGCGATTGGCCTCGACATAGGCGCTGGTGCCAGCGGCGGGCTTTCCGAACAGTCGCAACGCATGCAGGGCGTGGATGTTGGTCGACACCGAGGCATTGCGCTCGCCGGGGAAGGTGACGAACAGCTCGCCGACTTCAAAATGGCGCAACGCATCCACCGCCGCGTCGTGGCCTGCAATGTGCAGGACGCACAACGCAACGGCGGTGTCGTCCGCATCAGCTGCGAAATGCAAGGCCGGGCCCAGACCGCGCAAGCCCAGGCGGGCGTCGAGCTGCGCTACAATCACGCGGACCGCCTCGGCGAGCGCGGGATGCGCGAACAGCCCGGCCAGATGCAGGGTGTACAGGGACCAGCACGGCTCGAACACATTGATCGGCCAGACGTTGGGAAAGACGCCTTCGATGCCGCTGCGCGTCGCCCGCGATGCCATCCGGAGATACGCATCGGCGCGCTCGGCCTGCGGCCTGCTTCCCCACGTCACGGCGTGCGCACGCCACGCGGCGGTGGCCGCCGGACTGATGCCAATGCTGCCCTCGTCATCCAGGCATGCGGTCGTCGGCGACGTCCCCCAGGCTTCCCAGGAGTGCAGCAAGGGATGGCCGCTCGGCAACATCGCCAGCGCCGCCAGCTTGTCCAGGCGCGCTTGCCGCAGCGGCAACAGCGCTGGATGCCGCGGAAACGCTACGGCACTCAGCAAGGAGCTGGCCTCACCGCAAAGCTGCGGCAGGATCAGCTCCGCACCGATCGGCGCGTCTTCCGGCACGGCCTGCGCATAGGGATCGGGCTGGCGCTGAAGGAACCGGGTTGCCGCCTGGACTGCGTCGGCAGCACCGGGAAGGGCATCGGCACGCTGCAATGCCAGTAACGCTGCCCAGGTGGGCGCATGGCGGAACAGCGGGAAGTCCGCGCTTCCCCATCCGCCGTCGGCCTGTTGCTGCGCGATGAGCCACGCATATGCGTCCTGCCGACCGGTGAAGTTGCCGTGGAAGCGCAGCGCCTGCGCCGTGTCGTAGACAGACGGACCGACGCTGCCGCCATCGCTCATTTCGCTCAGCAGGCCGCGCAATTCGGAAAGGATCTGTTCGGACAGCGCGTTCACGCTGGATGTTCCTTATGCAGACCGTTGAAAAGAACTGGGATAGGGCAGACGCCTTCGCATGTCGCCGCAAGCTCGTCGCATAGGCTTGCGCGCAGGGCGCCGCGTGCCCGCGGCGGGCAACCGCTGCAATCGGGGGCGTCCCCATGCGGACCGCGCGCTCATGCGCATGGCGCGTGCTTGAACAGATACGCGTTGGCCCGCTTTAAGAGTTGCGCCAACCGTTCAGCACGCGGCCCCAGCGGCGCGATGGACTCCGCTGCATCGCGCAACAGATCCAGCGCGAACTGGCGTGCTGCCTGCAGTCCCATGATCGACGCGCAGGTCGGCTTCTGCGCCGCCGCGTCCTTGCCGGGGGTCTTGCCCAGGGTCGCGGTATCCGCTGTCACGTCGAGAATGTCGTCGATCACCTGCAACGCTAGGCCGAAACAGGCGCTGTAGTGATCGAGCGCACAGTACAGTGCAGCGTGCGCGGCATTGTCCGCGACAGCGCATAGCGCGCCCATGCGAACGGACGCGCGCACTAGCGCTCCGCTCTTCATCTGGTGCATCGCCACTATCCTGTCCAGCTCGACGTGCTTTCCCACCAGCGACAGATCCTTGGCCTGCCCGCCTGCGGCACCCTCGGCTGACACCGCCTGCGCCAGTTCGCGCACGAGCGCGATACGGCTGTCGCCCGGCGCATCGAGGCTCGCCAGGGTCAGGAAGGCATGCGCCTGCAGCGCATCGCCGACCAGGATCGCAGTAGCTTCACCGAACTTGACGTGCACGGTAGGAAGGCCGCGGCGAAGCACGTCGTCGTCCATCGCGGGCAGATCGTCGTGGACCAAGGTACAGGCGTGCATCATCTCGATGGCAGCGCCGACGTCTTCGAGCATGTGCGCCGGCGCGCCGGCCAGTGTGCCGGCAGCCAGACAGAGCAAGGCGCGGGTGCGCTTCCCGCCCTGCAAGGTAGCGTAGCGCATCGCCGCCATCAGCCCGGTCTCACCGTCATGTTCGGCGCAGAGAACACGCGCCAGCACGTGTTCGACCCGGTTTGCGCCGTCGTGCATCCAGACGGGCAGCAGCCCGCCGGATGCGCCGTGCGCCTGCGCGCCCAATCCGCCGAGCACGGAATCACCAGTTCTGTCATCCTGTGGCGTAGAACCGGTCTGCATGTTGTTCATGTCCTTGTCCCTGACAGGCGAGCCGCCGCGGTGACGTCTGACACGCACCGTGCGCGCGCCGAGTGCAGCAATGCCGCGAGTCGCCGGCGCTGCTGCCTCGCAACAGGGCATGTGATGCCAGCTCATGAAAATCCGATTCGGATAGTCATGGATGGATGTGCAGTCGGGTAATAGCGCAGGCCTTTTTCGACACTGCTCAGCAACCGCGGCCGCGCCCCGCTCTCGTGCATAGTCAGCGCCAAGGCGATGCAGAACTGCACCAGTTCCAGCCATGCCAGGTGGTAGCCTATGCAGACGTGTCGGCCGGTACCGAACTGCAGCATGTCCGCCGGCCGGATCGGCTCGGTGCGTTCCAGCCACCGCGCCAGGCGAAACTGATGAGGCGCCTCGTGCAGCAGCGCCGAGGTCGAGAAATGCAGCAGCGGGATGCACAGATCGGTGCCCGCGGGAATGCGCCGTTGGCCGAGTTGCAATTCACGCGCTGCGCGCCGCACCAGGAGCGGGGTCGGCGGATGCATGCGCAGCGTCTCGCGGAACAGCGCCTCGGCGACCGGACACTGCGCCAAGTCCGCGTGCCGGGTCGGCACCGCGCCCACGCGTTGCGCCTCCTCGACCAGAGCCTCCCACAGCCCAGGCTGCCGCGCTAGCTCGATCACCATCCAGGCCATCGTTGAGGCGGTGGTGTCGTGACCACCAAGCAGCAGCAAGCGGATATTGGCCACGAGGACTTCATCGGAGAGCGCATCGTCCCTGCGATCGAAGGCACTCACCATGTCGTTGATTACCCCGGTACGCGCGGCAAGTTCGCGCGCGTCGCGAATGAACTCGCGCAGCCGCGCATCGATCCAGTCCCGGGCGGCGCGACCGCGCCGCAAGGGCAGTCCGGGCAGGTCGACCTTTGGCGCGACGACCAACTGCAGCAGTTGCCGGTACTTGCGACGCCATTCCGGCAGGTCCTGCGCGGGGATTCCCATGAGGCTGAAGATAAGCTTGAGCATCAGATCGCCGGTTTCGCGCAGGATGGTTACGTCGCCCCGGTCGCGCCACCTCTGCACCCAAGCCCAGATGACGGGCGCGAACAGCTCGCCGATGCCGGCCTGGGTCAGCCCCGTGGGCAGGAACGCCGCCTGGATCGCGCCGCGCGCCTGCCGGTGCGCGCCGCCGTCCTGGGCGACCAAAGTTCCACCAAACAGTTCGGGCGCGATCTCTTCGATCAGCGCCGAGGACACGTCCTTGTGCTGGAGCAGTGCGATCGCATCCGGATCCAGACAGGTCACCATGTGTCCGGCAGGGCCGAAGTCCAGCCAGAAGTGGCTACCCACCGTCCGTTCCGCGCGCCGCAGCAGGCGCGGCAGGTCACAGACGATGGCGGGAAGATGCCCGACCAAGGGGAAGGCGCCGGGCACGACCGGGATGTCGTGCCGCAGCCGATCTCGACGGTTCAGCGGGTTGAGCAGCATGTCCATCAGCAGCGCTGCAACGCAGCCGCTTCGGCGGTCTCGCCGGAAGGCCGCGCGGCGCGGCTATTCCCACCGTCGGCGTATGTCGGCACATGCGCCAGCATGCCGCCGTCGATGCACACTACTTGGCCGGTGATGAACGCAGCATCCTCGGAGAGCAGGAACGCCACCAGCGCCGCCACGTCCTCAGGGCGGCCGACGCGCGGCAGGAGCTGGTGCCGGCGCAGATGCCGTTGCATGCACTCGTCCAGCTTGGCCAGGAGACGCTCGGTCATGATGAGACCCGGCGCAACCGCGTTGCAGCGGATCTGCGCATGACCGTACTGGGTGGCGAGCGAGGCCGATAGCATGTTCATCGCCGCCTTCGATGCGGCGTAGGACGTCAGCGCGGTGTCACCGCTGAGCCCCTGGCACGACGACATGTTGACGATCGCGCCACCGCCGCGGGCGATCATCCCTGGGATGGCCTGCCGGCAGCAGAGTAGTGTGCCGCGCAGATTGGTTGCCATGGTCTGATCCCAGACCGCCAGGTCCAGGTCGAGGATCGCGCGGTCGCGCGGAGTCAGATGCATAGCGCCCGCGTTGTTCACCAGGAGATCGACCGCACTGAAGTGCCGCTCCGCAATGTCGAACAGCGCTGCCACAGCCTGCGCCTCGGCGATGTCGATGGCCAGAGCCAGCGAGTGGCCCGCCTCGGCCGCGATTTGCGCGGTACACGCCGTGGCCGCCGAGCCATCGATGTCGGCGACCACCACTCTGCCGCCCTCGCGCGCGATGGCAAGGGCGCATGCCTTGCCGATCCCCGCGCCGGCGCCGGTCACCACGGCCACCTTGCCTTCAAACCGTCCCATGGTGTCCTCCTGGATTGCGTTGGTCTCTGTCGGCATGCCGCTCCGCCTCCGCCGCCGGAGAAGGCGCATTGTCGGCGCTGGCGCGCTCGTCACCGCCAGCTTCGCCTCTGATGACCCGAATGGCGGCGACCGGGCACTGGCTGGCTGCGAGACGCACGGCGGCATGCAGCGCCTGCGGGACTGTCGCCCGGCACACTTCGGCCACACCGTCCGGTTCGCGCTGGCGAAAAGTACCCGGTAGCGCAAGCACGCACTGTCCGCTGGTTCCGCACAGATTCTGGTCGACTACGACGCGCATCTCAGCCCCTTGCGCACGCAGCCGCACCGGCAGCGCGCGGAACGTCCTAAGGAACGCGGAGGGCTCCCGGGTCGGCAGCCCGGCCAATGCCAGCGTGGGGAAGCGCGCCTGAATCCGCGGCAAACTTTCGGCCAACTGCACCCGGGCCAGTTGCGCTCCGAGGCAGAAGTGGATGCCGTGGCCGAAGCTCAGCATGATCTTCCCATCCGTCGACATGCCGGGACTGGTGCCGTAGAACCGGGCGGGATCGAAGCGGTCGGGATCGGCGAAGGCATCAGGGTCGCGATTGCCAGACGCGATCAGCACGCGCACGTCCGCGTTCTTCGGGATAACCACGCCGCCTAATTCGATGTCGCGCTGGGCGATACGCGGAATGGAGCTGAACATGGCGGGCGCGTCGCAGCGCAGGACTTCTTCGACGAATGCCTTCACCCCCATGGCGTCTCCCTGCAGCCAGTGCCGCTGTTCGGGATAGGCCAGCATCGCCAGGACTGCATGGTCGATGGTGGCAGCAGTGGTGGTGAAGCCACCCAGCAGCATGCCCCACAACATGCTGATCAACTCCGCATCTGACAGCGTGTCGACGTCATCCTCATGTGCGCCGACCAGCATCGACACGATGTCGTGGCAGGGATGGGTGCGCTTGCGCTGTATGAGACCGCCGAAGTAGGCCTTCACTCTGGCACTGGCCGCGTCCGCCGCGGCGAGCCGGGGATCGCTGGCGTGCGGGCTCAGGCCTTCGAGAATGGCGCCGATGCCGGTGGCGAGCCCGAACATGTCGTCGTGGGGCATGCCAAACAGTTCGGCGAAGACCAGTATGGGCAAGGCCAGCGCGAAATCCTGATGCAGGTCCACGGCCTCCCCGCGCTCCAGCGCGGGCGCCATGCCGTCCAGCCGCGCTTCGACGATTCGCGCGATGCTCGGCCGCAGGTTGTCGATCTTGCGCATGGTGAAATCGCGCGAGATCAGCCGGCGCAGACGCGTATGCGTCGGTGGGTCCTTCATTGCTAGCGTGGAGGCCAGCAGATTGAGCGACAGGCTGGTTGCTGCATGCGGAAAATAGCGCGCCAGTTCGCCCGGCGCCGGTCCCCGAAACGCATCGCCAGTGGCCTTGAGGGCCCAGTAGATGTCCGCGTGGCGGCTCAACAGAAAGAGGCCCGACGCCGCGCGATGCACCGGGTCGTGCTCGCGCAACCACCGAATGAACGGATACGGGTCGTGGATCCGCGCCGGCGACGCCAGTTCGGCGAAGGCGTCCCGGCATGCTGCCGTGGTTTCTTGCACTTCCATATTCGTTACCAGTTGGCTGGTTGGTCTGACGGTGCGCGGCAGGTGCGCCGGCAAACCGCGGACGCGATCGCCCCCCAGACGCGTCCGCACATCACCAGAAAACCGGGAACTCTTCGAACCCGCCAGTGATGATCTCCTTGCGCAACTTCAATTGTTCGGGCGCGACGGCTAGGCGTAGCGCGGGAAAGCGCTGGAAGATCGAACCGAACACCGCCTTGAGTTCCAGCCTGGCCAGCTCCCCCCCGATGCACGAGTGCGGCCCGTAGGAGAACGCCAAGTGCGGCTTTTCCTGGCGTCCGATGTCGAAGATTTCCGGCTCGTCGAAATGGCGCGGATCGAACGATGTTGCCGGCAGGCCGACCAGCACCTTGCTCTCGGCGGGAATATGCACGCCCGCGATGGTAACGTCGGTCCTTGGATAGCGCATGATGCCGTCCCAGCCCGCGCCCGGCGGGTACATGCGCAGGATTTCCTCCACCGCGCTGTCCAATAGGGATGGATCGCCGACCAGGCGTTCGCGCTGTTGCCGATGGCAGAACATGGCCAGCAGGCCGTATTCGATCTGCGCGACGGTGCTCTCGTGCCCCGCCACCAGCATGCCTGCCGCCAGGCCGATCGCTTCTTCCTCAGTCGCCTTGCCCTGGTCCACCGCCGTGAGCAGATCTGTCAGCAGGTTGTCGCCCGGATCCTGGCGCTTGTCCCGCATCTTGCCGCGAATGTAGGCGCGCAGTTCTTCCCAGGCCAAGCGCGACGCGCTGCGCGGGCCGCTTTCATGCTGGTGCGTCATCACCTGGTCGGACAGGCGAGCGAAAAAGGCGTGATCCTCGTAGAGCAGGCCCATCAGGGCACTGATGACCATGGCCGGAAGCGGAAACGAAAGGTGGCGCCGCAAGTCGGCGGGCTGGCGCTGGGCCGCCAGGTTCTCGAACAACTGCGCAGCGATCGCGTCGACATGCGGCGCCAGCAGCTTCATCCTCCGGCTGCTGAAGGCCGGCGCGACTAGCATGCGTAGCCGGACATGCTCGCCCCCCTCGTGTGAGACGAGCCACCCCGGCGAACCGAGAATCACCGAATCCGGGGTGAACGCCGTCGGCGGCATTCCCGCCGGCCGGAACGCCGCGTCGGACAGCGCCGCCTTGGCCTCGTCGTAGCCTGTCACGCACCAGCCTTCGTGCCCGGACGGGAAACGCACGCGGTGGATCGGACCGTTGGCGCATAGCGCCAACATCTCGGGCGAGGGCTTAATGTGATCGACGCGCCACATCGGCAGCATCGGCACGGGTTGTTCGGACACGGTGGCACTTCACTCTCTAAGCGATGGAAGGGCGGAAGGTGCCCGCAGGCATTGCGGTCACCGGCTTACAGGCGCTTGTGTTCACTTCTGTTGGTCGATGATGATCGGCGGGGAAGGCGACCGGATCCTAGGACCTCAAGTTGGCTTTAGCCAGCTACCGAATCTTGTAGTAGCCCCTAAACTAAGCGCCTGGTGCCGCAAAAAATATGCGGAAACTCTGTTTCCACGGGCGGCCATATGGAAACCTATTTCAGATGGGTATCCGCCTATGTTGGTCGGCCTCGTGCGCGTCTCAGAACACGGACCTGCAGCGCGTTGCGCTGCTCGGCTCGCCATCGTGACCTCGCTCAAGGACAATCCGGTGGCGTTCCGCTCGTTGACCGATAACCTACACACGGCGACGCCCTCGGGCGAATTCCTGTTCCGGTGCTGCGCGCTCGCGCAGTAGGAGCGCGCTTTATCTAGGAGCGTGCTTCGAACCCAAGGCCGGCTAGCTGCGCCAGCGCCCGCTTCGGACTCCGCGGGAGATAGGGGCACCCTCGCTTGCGGCGCCATGCCGTGTATGATCGCGGCCTCAACCTCATCGCGCGTCAGCGATGGAAACTCATTGATAATCTCCTCGGCCGATTTCCGAGGGGCGAGGGCGTCCATCATAGACGGGAACTTTCGTGTTTTAATGATGGGTTCGTTGCGATCACCTCTGACCTGTACCCATCGACGCAGTTCAGACGATGAAGGCGGATTTTGAGGTCGGCGTCGATCTTGCCAAGACCAAGGACTGGTTCGCCAAACGCGACTTAGTGCGCGCCGAAGCTGCCGGATCGCCTCATACCGGCGAGCCCGAGTGAGATCTCTAAAGGTCCATGAATGCCTGGCTCAGCCCGCAGGAGAATAGCGACGGAAACACCAACCTAACAGCAGCTCGAGGGACTAAAGCGGCTGAGCTGAGTGGAATCGCCGCGCCCCAAATAAATCCGAAGCCGTCACGTTAAAAGAGGAAGCGGAGAAGTTCTACGGGAGCGACTGAACTGGCATTTTTCTCGCATATCGACCCGCGTTTATCTCGACGACCGCCAACGGAGAGCATTCATGTACATACCAAGCCACTTTCGAGATGACGACATCGAGAACATTCGAGCGACAATCCGCTGCGCCCGGTTGGCCAACCTAGTCACAGCGACATCAGATGGGCCACTTGCGACGCCTCTTCCGCTCTTCCTCGATGAGAGCGAAGGCGAACACGGCGCGCTATACGGGCACCTGGCGAAGGCAAATCCGCAATGGCGCACGGCCCCAATCGGAGAAGCTCTGGCGATCTTTACTGGCGCAGAGGCTTATGTGACGCCATCGTGGTATCCCAGCAAGCGACAAGCTGAACATGTGGTGCCGACATGGAATTACATCGCGGTCCATGCCCATGGGCCGATTGAGTTCTTCGAGGATCCGACTCGCCTGCTTGAGATTGTGACGCGTCTAACGAATGTCCATGAGACGTCACGTGCGACGCCCTGGGCCGTCAGCGATGCTCCCGCGGATTTCATCGCCGCACAGTTGCGTGAAATCGTCGGCTTGCGCATCCCGATCACCATGGTCGAAGGCAAACGCAAGATGAGCCAAAACCGCCCCGCGCCTGATCGTATTGGTATCGCCACCGGACTAGCGGCGAGCAAACTCGCACGGGACCAGGAAGTTGCAGCTCTTATCTTGCTTCAGGACTGAGACGATAATGTCCATGACCAGCAGCGCCGCAGCCATCTGCACCTCGCGAAATTCACGAACGGAAACGTCGGCTCGGCACCTGTCGGTGTTCTGACACAGGCACAATCTCGTGTCAGGTCCAGTACAACGCGCAAGCGTTCGGACTTCGAAAGCCAATTCGGCTTTGCGGCTCCCGCGCCGCCTGGAATGGCCATTGCTTAAAAGAAAGCGATCCAGAAACAGGAGGCACAGAGCACAGAGGCAGCAATGCTCACCCTCTCCAAGCTCGACCCCGCCCCGGAAGCAATTACATTGTTTAACCAATTGCGCACGACTGCAAAGACTTGGAATCGAGACTCACGTCAGCGACATTTTGACATTTGCGAGCCGCGCAAGTCAGTTTAGGAGCATAAGCAAGCAAGAGCGACTGCGCTTGTGTATGCAGGCCAATGATTTGTTCCCAGTAAGAACTGTCATCGCCAATGAGACTTGTCCGCAATCTCGGCCACGTCTTTTCCGGATTCCGCGCGGCAGGGCCGGACTACATGATTCATGACCAACATAAACTATTGCCAATCCTTCAACGCAGTTAGTGATCGCAAAAGCTAACGGAAGATCTGCCATTGGCGCGCTCCTGCTGTCCGCTTCACGATTCGACATTCGAAGGGTGAGTTCGGCCATCAAGTTCTTTCGTCAGTCGGAGTTCGAGACTCGCGCCAAATGCCACTATTCGTTCCCTGTCCATTGTCGAGTACATTTTTGTCTTTCGCTTGGCACGATGCTTGCTGAAGATCATTTTGGCCCAAGAGGAACAAGTGCAAGGGCTTGGAAAAGCAAGATGAGCACAAGCGCTTTGATCGGAGGCGTCATTCCGAGCACCGATGTTGTGAAACGCGCAGCGCGCATTGGTGCCGAAATCAAAAATATCAAGCTATCAGGCGATCTACCGGATCACGCGATCGCCGCTATCAACACCTTATTGCTCGAGCACAAGGTAATCTTCTTCCGCAATCAAGGACATCTCAATGACGCCGAGCATGAGCGCTTTGCCGCTCGTCTCGGAAAGCTAGTGCCACATCCGATGCTCAGTGCTACCAAGGGAATGGCCTCGCTCCTCGAACTGGACTCCGCTCGCGGCGGCGGCCGCGCCGACGTTTGGCATGCGGATGGAACCTTCGCCGACGCCTACCCCAAGATCTTGGTCCTGCGCGCGGTTGTAATGCCGACGTTCGGAGGAGACACCGTGTGGTCGAACACAGCTGCCGCTTATCTCAGTTTGCCGCCGCTGCTACGACGGCTTGCCGAGGGGCTATGGGCCGTTCACAGCAATGTCTTCGATTACGCGGGGATCGCGCGTGTCCGCGAGTGCGACAAGAAACATTTTGACGAGGTGTTCACAAGAACGGTTTTTGAGACCGAGCATCCCGTCGTACGCGTCCATCCCGAAACAGGCGAGCGGACGCTAGTGCTCGGCGCCTTGGTGAAGCACTTTATTGGGATCCGCAAATACGACGGACAAAAGCTGTTCGATCTGCTTCAGTCTCACATCACCGCGCCCGAAAACACTGTGCGCTGGAACTGGTTAGAGGGCGATATTGCGATTTGGGATAACCGCGCAACACAGCATTACGCGGTTAACGATTACGGGGACCAGCATCGCGTCGTACGTCGGGCCACGATCGAGGGTGACGTGCCTCTCAGCGTCGATGGCCGGAGCAGTGTAACGCGCCTGAAAGCGCCCGAATAACTGCACGTCGACGCCCGGCGCTCTCGTGTCCGAAAACCGAGAAAACCCGGTACTCGGAGTCGTTTCGGGCAGACGCGGGAACACACTTTCCGACACGATATCTCAGCTTAGCCCCAACTTGACAACACCTAGGTTGATGCACGCACTTATTCTGCGTCGAGCAACAGCTTCGAAGAAACCTTGATCATTACTGTCCTTCGCCAGCGGCCGGTACGTGGCCTTCACGTTTCAGTTTAGAAAATCCTCGATCCGTGGCCATAAAGCGCGTCAACATGGGGGCGATGAGTTTAATCGGATCGACCACGTGACCACCCTGACGCCTAAGCGCTTCTGCATATGCAATGAGATCGCGATGCACGGCCGCGGGCAGCTCCGTAGTCACTTTGACGGGCTTGTCGTCTGGAAGCTCGCCTATTCTGAGTTTTTGCATGTTGTCACTCTCTATACGGCGTAAGTATCAGGTCATGATTAACAAGAACGCGAACTGCGAAGCCAGGTCGCACGGTCAGAGTAGGTTGGATGCTGAGACTGCGGCGAAGGACCTGCTGCCCGGTCTGGTTTAGTGAGTCCGAGGCGCCGTGTCGCAATGCCTGGATGATTGCGCTGTCGTTGCTGTTGGTGTCTGAGCCGGCACCCAGCTCGGTCCCGACCGCCAGAATTGTCGAAAGCGCCGCAGCCTTGAATAGCTCGCCCCAATGATTGTCGACTTGATCTTCGAGACCTGCATAGCCAGCGGTGTCAGCGCCAGGCTGCCGCTCGAGAACGATAGAACGTCCATTCGGCATAATCAGCCGAGTCCAGACGAGCAGGACGCGGGACTGGCCGAAAGTGACTTGACTATCGTAGATGCCGATCAGACGCGCCCCCTGGGGGACAAGCAGAAAGCGGCCGGTCGGGGTGTCATATACGCTCTCGGTCACTTGGGCTGTAATTTGGCCTGGCAGGTCCGACCTGATGCCCGTGATCAAGGCTCCCGGAATTACCGTCCCAGCCTGCACGATATATGGTGAAGCCGGCCTGATGACACGGTCAGGGCTGACCGTGCGACGGTCTACCGAGGCGCTCACAAAAGCAAGCTTTCGGTCCTGAGCGTTCTGCGCAGATCCGTCTTCGCCAGTGCTCGTTGCGTTCGATGGCACGACCCGGTCACCTCCAGCAGCCGCAGCGGCCGACGGACGCACTTCTCGTCCAGTGGTCGAAGCGAACAAATGACTGATGCGGGCTGCTTCGGTCTCTTGATCCCGCCGCTGCTGGTCCGCATCAACGCCGCTCGTCGGCAACTGGCCTTGCGCGGCAAGGATCGGTCGGCCGAGGTCGCCGGGAAGCGGCGGACCTAGCTGCGGAACTGCCTGGCGCGGAACGCCAGCATAGTCCTTCGGCAGTGTCGTAACGCCATCGGCAACATTGTGGTGGTCGGTACCGTAAAGCTCGTCGGCCGCCTGATTGCGGGAGCGATTGTTCTGCAACGACCATAACACCGCACCGCCGATGACGATCAGGGCAACCGCGCTCCCGCCGGCGAGGATCTTTCGCGACAACCTTGTCACGGGCGGATGCTCTGCTCTCAAGCGAAAGCTCCTGGACTGCTCCTCTTGTGTTTGAGGGCGAGCGACTTGGGCCTGGTCGTTCTCGTTTGACGCAATCATGACGACGGCCTCCCGTCCGTCCTGACAATCCTGACCTTCTGCTGGTGCTCACCGCCGAGCCGGAGTTCGGCGGCAGCAAACAACCGATCCACGATCAGCACGTGCCCATAGGCCCTGTAGTTGACGAGTTCGGTCTTGCCATCCGAGCCAATGACAAAGAGCGGAGGCATCTCGCCCTGCACAATGCCGAACGGGAATTCGACGTAGACCTTGCGGCCATCGTCATATGCGGCGAGTGGCCGCCAAGGAGGACTGTCCCCTTCGATGGCGTAGCGGGAGATGCGTTGTGCCGGATCAGGCAGAACGGGTTTTAGAGCGACTGAACGCGGTCGTTCACGCGCGGTTTCCGGATAGTACCAGGCAACGGATGGCATATATGGCCGTTCGCGGGAGCGGAGCTCGATCAGATAGGTCCGCCTATCGGTATTGACGACGAGATTGGTCTCGATCGATGCACGAGTCGGCTTGACCAGGATATGGACGCGTCGCGTGTCGCCGCTTCCGCTCTCTGTATCCCCCACGACCCAGCGTACGGTATCTCCAGCCGCAATGGGTCCTGAGCCCGTCAACTGCTCTCCCTCCTCGAGCGCGATCTCCGTGATCTGTCCCGGCGCGGCGTAAATCTGATAGAGCGCCCCGGGACTGTAGGCGTAGATTTGCGCCGCGTTGAAATATCCCCGCTTGCGGGGTTCAACGCGAGCTGCGCTGTTTGCCGTCTCAACCCGGCTTACCGGTTCTGCGTCTTCCTTCCCTCCCGACTTGCCGCCGAGAGCCGGTTTCCAGAGCGGTGGAACGTGAAGCGGTCGCAATCTGTCGTCGAGAGGCGCGGGAGTCGCCGGCAACGGAGGCACTTCCGCGTCATAGCTGATCTCCGGCGGAATGTAGGTCGCGCACCCACCGAGCGCCGAGGAACCGACCAGGAGAGCAAACAGCATTGCTCGCTTCGCAGCCACGAATTCCGGCAGTGCCGAATTGTGCGGGATGGGGCGATTCGAATGAACATCATGCGGCGTCTTGGTCACTGACCCAACTCCTTCGACCAGTTGATGGCGCGGACATAGACGCCAAGGGGATTCTTGCGCAGGCGCTCGGAATCGCGCGGCGTCTCGATCACGATCGAGAGAATTGCAGTCCACCGCTCAGTCGAGCTTAGCGAGCCGTTGTCGTAGACGCGCTGGGTCCACGCGACGCGAAAACTTTCCGACGACGCGCGAATGACGCTCGATACCTCGACGGAGATTTGCGCCTTACCCAGCTTGGCAAAGGGGTCATTGTTGCGCGCGTAGTCGTTGAGCGCAGCAGCGCCGCGGTCGGTCGTAAAATCATACGCCCGCAGCCAGTTTTGGCGCAGGACGATGCCGTCGGCCGGCAGACCTCTGACATCCTCGATAAAGCGCGCCAGATGGTAGGCGATCTGCGCATCAGTGGGTTGATAGTCGAAGTTAGCCGGCGCGACCCTTTGGGCCTTGCCGAGTTGATCGACCTCGACCACCCACGGCGTGATTGATCCCTGGCTCGATTGCCAGATGAGGCCTGCAGCGAGACCGGCCGACAGCATGAGGCAACCAAAGGCCATCAGCCGCCAGTTTTTGGCTTGGACGCGTGCCGATCCAATACGTCCGTCCCAAACCTGTGCTGCTTTCTGATACGGTGTAACCGGCTCGGGCATACGCCCGTAGTGAACGGATGGTCGCTTGAACATTGATGGCTGCCCCTGAGATAAAGTGAACGGCTTCAAGTGGTGCGGTGTCTGGGTTTGAGGCGCTGTCGAGCAGCGGGTGGCGAAAGCGCGATGGCCGCGTGTCAGCGCTCTCCTTCAGACAAATCGACGGAGGAGCCGCTGCCACCATGATCGCCCGAGCGAACGGCCTGGCTAGCGGCCGAGGCACCATGCCGAATAGTCTCGGCGCGCTTCATGCGTCGCGCCCAATCGGGCTGCCCTTCGGCCGAAGTGTTCGCGGTCTGCGCACCGGCTTCCCCACCTCCACCGAGCGCGGCCGCTGCGCGCCGCAACGGGCTCATGGCGGCGGAGGCACCAGCCTCCGCAACGCCAGCCACGCCTCCGCTTCGATAGGCAGCGGACGCACCGCTCAAGACGGCACCCCCACCGCGCGCGGCGCCTGCAATCGCACCACCGGCGAGACCGGCACCGCCGGCGGCGAGGCCTGCGCCCGCCGCAACGATGCCGCCGGCAGCAAGACCTGTTCCGATCGCGGCACCGGCGCCGAGTTGCGGTCCGCCCGACACCAGGCCATTTGCGATACCAGGACCAAAGATGCCGAGGCCCAGCAACGCGAGCGCCGCGAGCACTAGCGTCATCGCGTCTTCGATGGTCGGTTGGGCGCTGCCGAAGCCTGCGGTGAACTGCGAAAACAGGGTCGAGCCGATCCCAACGATGACAGCCAGGACCAGGATCTTGATCCCTGAAGAGATAACATTGCCCAAGACCCGCTCGGCCGCGAAGGCCGTCTTACCAAACAAGCCAAAGGGAATGAGCACGAAGCCGGCCAGTGCCGTGAGCTTGAACTCGATCAGGGTGACGAAGAGCTGGATCGCCAAAATGAAGAAGGCGAGCAGCACCACGACCCAGGCGAACAGGAGAACGACGATCTGGACGAAATTCTCGAAGAAACTGATGTAGCCCATCAGGCTGGAGATCGAATCGAGCAGCGGTCGGCCAGCGTCGAGTCCGACTTGAGCGATCTTTCCAGGTCGCAGGAAATCGGATGCAGACAGGCTTGCACCCGATGCTTTCAACCCAACCCCCGCAAAGCTCTCGAAGACGATACGCGCCAGGCCGTTCCAGTTACCGATCAGGTAGGCAAAGACGCCGACAAAGAGCGTCTTCTTGACGAGGCGCGCGATGATGTCTTCGTCCGGCCCCCAACTCCAGAACAACGCAGCAAGCGTGATGTCGATCGCCGCAAGGGTCGCAGCGAGATACCCGACGTCGCTACCGAGCAATCCGAAGCCGTTGTCGATATAACGCGTGAACGTTTCCAGAAACTGGTCAATGATCCCCGTACCCGTCATGGCTTGCTCGCCTCAGGTGTCGCCGGTTGCGGATAGCCTTGCGGGATCCGGCTCTGGTCTTTTGGGCCGGGTGCCAAACCTGCGGAATCATCTCGGCCAGGATCTGTGGGACCGTTCTTGCCGAAGAAGCGTCGCCGGTTTTCGGCCCAAACGCCCTTGCAATGGCGATATCCCGCTGTTTCATCCGGAGTGACGCCGCGGCAGCGCGCGAGGTCAGAGTTTGTTGCATCAGTCGTCTGCTCCGCCTTCGGCGGCGGCGGAGAACCGTCTCCGCCACGAAGCTGAATCGTGCAGGCCGCGACGGCCACCAGGCCGATTGTCGTAAGCAGCGACAGCGCCTTGAACGCTCTTACGTCGGTCATCAGTGGAACATCTGCACATTGGAGGATTGATAGCCCTGTCCTGGTGTCAGGAAACGCCTGAGCTGCTCTCGCCCCTGATCCTGAGCCGAGGCGCGCTGAGCCGCCTCGAGGCTCTGCGCCCTGCCCTGCGCCGCCGCGGCCGCTGTGAGATCAGCAAGTTGTTGCGCTTGAAGCGCGAGGATCTGGTTGCCGGCCTGAGTAGCCTGCAAGGCGCCACTGGCACTCTGGCTCGAAGTTACGAGTGCGGACGTCTGGATACGATTGGTGTCGAGGTTGCCAACGATGCCGGCCTGGACGCGAAGCGCGTCCTGCGTTGCCGAGTAAGTATTTTGCCAGCGCGATTGAGCGTTGGAGATCAGTAACTGGCTCGACTGGCTGCCGGTCGCCGGCCCGTAGCTGGTCGAGAAGGCACGATCGATTTGCTGCACGTCGTATGCGATGCGCTGGGCCTGTGCCAGCAATTGCTGGGTGCGCTGGATCGAAGATTGCAGTTGCTGCAACGATGAATACGGCAGGTTTGCCAGATTCCTTGCCTGATTGATCAGCATCTGTGCCTCGTTCTGCAACGAGGTGATCTGATTATTAATCTGCTGGAGTTCCCGCGCGGCCGTCAGGACATTCTGGACGTAGTTGGTGGGATCAAAGACGATCAGCGCCCGTGCGGGCAGCGTAACGCCGAGCAGCAGCGCGAAGGCGGCCGTGGTCGCCAATAGGCCAAGAGGTCTCATAGCGATTTCTCCAGATTGACGAGATTCGGGATCAGATCTATCGCCCAGGCGACGCCACGGTGCTGGAGCCAGGCAGGCACAAAGCCGTCGGATCCATGTTCGGCGATGAGCTGCGTGATGGCAGCCTGGTCTGTCTTGGAAGAGGCCGCGGTGAATGCGAGCGCAACCTCGCCAAGGCCAAGTTCGAACATCCGGTTGCCGCGACGAGACTGGCAATAGTAGTCGCGCTTTGGCGTTGCCCGGCTCAGAAGCTCGATCTGGCGGTCATTGAGGCCGAAGCGGCGGTAGATGGCAGTGATCTGCGGTTCGATCGCCCGTTCGTTCGGCAGTAACAATCGGGTTGGGCAGCTTTCGATGATAGCCGGCGCAATCGCAGAGCTATCAATGTCCGAAAGTGACTGGGTCGCGAAGATGACAGACGCGTTCTTTTTCCGAAGTGTCTTCAGCCATTCCCGGAGCTGGCCGGCGAAATCTTCGTCGTCGAGGGCAAGCCAACCTTCATCGACGATAAGGAGTGTCGGCCGGCCGTCGAGACGGTCCCCGATACGATGGAAGAGGTACGCCAGCACGGCCGGCGCGGCACTCGTTCCGATCAGACCTTCGGTCTCAAACGCCTGAACCGAGGCATCGCCAAGGCGCTCGAATTCGGCATCTAGCAGGCGCCCAGAGGGACCACCCAAGCAGTAAGGCTGCAAGGCACGTTTCAGGGAGTTGGATTGCAGCAGAACTGACAGACCCGTGAGCGTGCGTTCCTCCCTCGGCGCCGAGGCGAGAGACGTCAGCGCCGACCACAGATGATCCTTGACCTCGGGGGTGATCTCCACTTTCTCGCGTGCCAGGATCGCGCCGATCCATTCCGTGGCCCATCCGCGCTCGGAAGGATCGTCGATCCAAGCCAGCGGCTGCAACGCAACGGGTTGCTCACCTCCGTCAGACAATGCCCCGCCCAGATCGTGCCAATCACCGTCCATGGCGAGAGCGGCCGCCCGGATCGAACCACCGAAGTCGAACGCAAAGACCTGAGAGTTTGGATAACGCCTGAACTGTAGCGCCATCAGAGCGAGCAGTACCGACTTGCCAGCGCCTGTCGGTCCGACCACAAGGGTATGGCCGACGTCGCCGACGTGAAGCGAGAATCGGAACGGCGTCGATCCCTCGGTCTTGCCAAACAGGAGTGGCGGACCCTTGAAGTGCAGATCCCTCGCCTCGCCGGCCCACACGGCCGACATCGGAATCATATGGGCGAGGTTGAGGGTCGAAACCGGTGGTTGCCGCACGTTCGCATAGACGTGCCCGGGCAGGCTGCCGAGCCAGGCTTCGACGGCGTTCACCGTCTCAATCATGCAGGTGAAATCGCGACCCTGGATGACCTTCTCGACCAATCTCAGCTTTTCATCGGCAGTGTTGGGATCACGGTCCCAAACAGTGATGGTCGCCGTAACAAAAGCTTGTCCGATCTGATCCGACCCAAGCTCCTGCAACGCCGCGTCGGCATCGAGCGCCTTGTTGTGAGCGTCGGTATCGAGCAGCGTCGACGCCTCGTTCGTCATGACCTCCTTGAGAATGGCGCCAATCGACTTTCGCTTGGCGAACCACTGCCGGCGGATCTTGGTTAGCAGCTTAGTGGCGTCGGTCTTGTCGAGCATGATCGCGCGGGTCGACCACCGATACGAGAACGCCAGGCGATTCAGGTCGTCCAGAATTCCCGGGGTCGTGGCGCCCGGAAAGCCAACAATCGTCAGGACCCGAATATTGGCTGAGCCCAACATCGGCTCTAGCCCGGCGGTCAGCGGCTGATCTGCCAACAGCACATCGATGTACATCGGAATTTCGGGCACGCGAACGCGGTGACGCTTGGTCGAGATCGTCGAGTGCAGGTAGGCCAGCGTGTCCTGATCGTCGAGCCAAGTGCATTCCGGCATGAACCCTTCAACGAGCTGAAGCACACGATTTGTCTGGTCGATAAACCCGCGGAGGACCTCGCGCGCGTCCGCTCCAACGGTCCGATCGCGTCCCTCGTAGAGCAGTTGCTCTGCCCTGGCGGCCCCTTCCTCTGGAGGCAGGTAGAGGAAGGTCAGGAAGTAGCTGGACTCATAATGGGCACCCGCCTCCTCGAACTGAGCCCTGCGTTCCGCGTCAACCAGCGCAGACGCGACATCCGGAAAGGAGCTAGGCGGGTAGGTCCCCGCAAAGTGACGCTGCGCCTCGACGAATACGGCCCAGCCGGATCCAAGGCGACGCATTGCGTTGTTCAAACGACCGGCGACACCGACGAGTTCGGCCGACACTGCGCTATCGAGGTCGGGTCCCCGGAACTTTGCTGTCCGCTGGAACGAACCGTCCTTGTTCAGGATGATTCCCTCGTCGACGAGAGCTGCCCAGGGCAGGAAGTCGGCGAGACGCGCGTTGGAATGACGATATTCGGCAAGATTCATCATGACAGAGGGCTCAGGTGTTGAGATGTGCGGGAATGCGCAGATGTCGGCGCACCACATCGACAAAGGCGGGATCGCGCTTGGCGGCCCAGACAGCGGCCATGTGGCCGATGAACCAGAGGACAAGCCCCGCAATCCACAACCGAAGTCCGAGCCCCAGAGCTGCCGCGAGCGTGCCGTTGACGATCGCAACCGACCGCGGCGCGCCGCCCATCAGGATTGGCTCAGTGAGCGCGCGGTGAATGGGCACGACAAAGCCTGCCACCTGATCATCCATCAGATCACCACGCCGCCGCCGAAGGAGAAGAACGACAGGAAGAAGCTCGAGGCGGCAAACGCGATCGACAGCCCGAACACGATTTGGATCAGCCTGCGGAAGCCGCCCGACGAATCTCCGAACGCGAGGGTCAGCCCAGTCACAACGATGATGATGACGGCAATGATCTTGGCGACCGGTCCCTCCACCGACTGCAAGATCTGATTGAGCGGCTGCTCCCATGGCATGTTCGAGCCAGCCGCCCATGCCGGCGGGGCTGCCACAAGCACCGCGCCGAAGGAGGCCAACGATGCACCTCGAAGTAAGCGAAATTGCTGACGCATGTCAGTCTCCTGCTGATGAAAGGTTGTAGTCACCGGCGGCCCCGAGCCCGGTGACGATGGCGAGTTCAGCGAGGCGACGGTCACCGCCGCGCCCCGCAAGCACAGCAACGAGGTTGATGGTCTCCGCGATCAGGGCGCGCGGAACCGTGATGACGGCTTCCTGGATGAGTTGTTCGAGCCGCCGCAGCGCGCCGACCGCGCTGCCCGCATGGATAGTCCCGATGCCACCGGGGTGACCGGTGCCCCAGGCCTTAAGCAGGTCGAGCGCTTCGGCACCGCGAACCTCGCCAACCGGAATGCGATCCGGACGCAATCGCAACGATGAGCGAACTAGGTCGGAAAGCGTGGCCACGCCGTCTTTGGTGCGCAACGCTACAAGATTTGGCGCTTTGCATTGGAGTTCACGTGTATCTTCGATCAGTACGACCCGATCGGAGCTCTTTGCCACCTCGGCCAGGAGCGCATTCGTCAACGTTGTCTTGCCGGTCGATGTCCCACCGGCGACGAGAATATTCTTGCGTGCAGCGACCGCGTCCTTCAGGGTCCTGGCCTGCTCCGAGGTCATGATCCCCCTGGAGACGTAGTCGTCGAGCGTAAACACGGCTACCGCTGGCTTGCGGATCGCAAAGGCCGGTGCCGCAACGACCGGAGGCAACAGACCTTCGAAGCGCTCGCCGGTCCCAGGCAATTCGGCCGAAACCCGCGGCGAGCCGGCATGCACCTCCACACCTACGTGGTGCGCTACCAGACGAACAATGCGCTCGCCGTCCGCCGCCGACAGAGTTTCGCCTGTGTCTATCAGGCCATCCGACAACCGGTCGATCCACAACCGCCCATCTGGATTGAGCATCACCTCGATGATCGCATCGTCTTCGAGATAGCCGGCAATCGCAGAGCCAAGCGCGCTGCGCAGCATTCGCGCGCCGCGCGAACTCGCTTCCGATTGAATGGAATGGATTGCCACCGTTCGCCCCACCGAATGAGGAAGCCCAACGAGCGTCCTCAGATGGGGATGATTAGAAAAGGCACCGATGGACTTGGCGCAACAAGCGCTTTCGGTGATCGTAGGCTGGCGTAGAAAAAGGAAGATTGAGAACTGTACTTGACGCCTACTTAATCGTATCCGCTCGCCGCGAGTTGCCGCTCACCACTCCGCATCGTCATCCGCGGGCAGGAGGATCACCGAATTCTCATAGAGACCGACTGACTCGACAGCGTTGGAAACAGAAGCCGGCATGAAGAAAGGGATTGAGCTCATCCATGAAACGACGGATCGCCGCCAAGGCAGCGCGTACCAGATCAACGCAGCGATCTGCAATGCCATGTTGAGACCGAACGCGACTTGATAGGCCATGACGGGCCTATGGCCATCGTTGGTGGACCATTGCTCCAGGATCAGACCTGTCGCGCATTGGGCCAGAAATGCCCAACCAAAGTGCAAGACGTTCAAGGCGCCATTGGCACGACCGGCAAGCTCCGGCGGAAAGTAATCCGCAATCACCGCGAAGCTGACTACGGTTGCCGTTCCGACAATAGCGACAACGGACCAGGGCAAGATCGAGGGCGGATGCGCTCGTAGGACCAAGGTTAACTCGGCTGCGATGAACAGCACGGCAACTATCGCTAATACCGTCTCCGCTCCGATTCCTCTGCGTTTGATGTGATGGACGGCCATACCGAACAACCAGGCACCGCCGCTCAATACGACGGACATCACGAAAAGCTGTCTGACGAGACTTGCGCGATCAAACCCTTCTACGTCTATCAACCACGGCGACGCCCACAAACCTTGCAGAGACCAGGATGATCCAATGCAAGTCGCCGATAATGGGGCCATTCTCCAGAACCGTCGATCGCTGAAAACAGTGCTCAGACTGGTGGACACTGTTGACAGGGCGATGCCTCGTTCAGGCACTACGACATAGATGAGAATGGCCGTCGCACCAGTGGCGGCCGCCAGGATCTCAAAGAGCTGCCGCCAGCCCATCCAGGCGAGCAGGTGCTCGACGGGAGCCGTAGCGGTCACCGCTCCTAGCGATCCCAGCATGATCATGTAGCCGTTCAGCAAGGCAACTCGTTCCCTGGGGAACCAAAGGATGATGGACTTCAGTCCTGCCGTGAGCGCCGCCGCCACGCCGAGCCCGATCATTGCACGGGCGATCAACAGTGACAGGAAGCCGGTCGATACCGCGAACAGCCCAGCGCCCACTGCTGCAAGCAAGAGCAGAGCACTTTGGACGCGCCGGGGGCCAAAGCGGTCCAGCAAAACTCCTATGGGGATCTGAGCCGCCGCGAAAACCAGGAAATAGACCGACGTGAGCAATCCGAGGTCGGCAGTCCCGAGCCCGGTGTCCGAACTGATATGACTGGCGATCAAAGCGTTGATCGTCCGAAACAGGTACGAAAGATAGTATCCGGCAGCAAACGGGAGAAATACGCGCGCGGTGAGATGCCATGCCCCCGAAATTTGCATGCTGGCCCTTCTTGCTCCTCAACTCATTCGAGCCGATAGCGCGTCCAGCTTTTTGTGGGCTTGGCTAAATTGCTGCGATCGTAAGCTGGCGTAGAAAAAGAAGGAGCGGCGCGTCAGCGCATCCAAGACACTTCAGTCAGGTTTCGCCGGGCGGTTCCTGGCGGCCGATGTCTTCTGGAATCTCGCGGAGGAAGCTTTGTCCCTTTTGCAAACGGCGCCCGAGTGCCTCAACAAATCCATCAAACCGTTCCCGGCCTTTTGCCTGCGCGGCCGCCTGCGCGTCGTTGGGCAACGGTGGCGTGATCGTCAGCCAGAACCGAATGAATAGAGCTAAGCTTTCGGCCGTCAAACCCACGTCGCGCTCTAGCCTCTGCATCTGACGCGACAGCCGGTCGAGGCGCCGGGCGAACGCGGCCTCCCGCCTGTCCGCTCCATCTGGTGACAAAAACGAGGCAACCGCCGCTTCCACAATCGCAGACCGGGAAAGCTTCTTACGATCGGCAAGCTCCGAGATCTGTTTCAGAAGCACTGGCGGGAAATACACATTCATCCGGTCGCGCATATCGCCTCAGAGCTCCATACCGTCATTCGGGTCTAGGGCGACTTGACGGGCAACACCGCGCATCTGTTGGCGTATGAGCCGGGACTGACGGACCGCATCCTCGTCATCATCTAGAACGGCTGCAAATTCTTCTGCCGGTGTCGGTTCGGTCGTCTCCTTGGCGATCGCGACGTGATCGGGAAGTTCGGGCTCACGACGGAGCCCGCTGTTCGCCGTGTCTCCCTCGGCCTCCGCGGCTTTGTCAGTTGGACTTCCCGTCGGCATCGGCGTTCCGAGCACTGTCCATCCGTCCGTTCGCAGTGATCGGCCGGCCGTCGTCGGATCGGGCGGCGGCAGAACGCGCTCGGCGAATCGCCGATCCTCATAATAGCGGACCTTCTTCGCCCGGATCGGCGCCGTCCCTGCCACCATGACGATCTCGTCCATCGGCGGAAGCTGCATGACCTCGCCCGGGGTTAGAAGCGGCCTTGCCGTCTCCTGACGCGAGACCATCAGGTGCCCCAGCCACGGGTTCAATCTATGACCGGCGTAGTTCTTCATGGCCCGCATCTCGGTCGCCGTACCCAAGGCGTCGGACACGCGTTTGGCCGTCCGCTCGTCGTTAGTCGCGAAACTGACGCGGACGTGGCAATTGTCGAGAATGGCGTTGTTGGGCCCATAGGCCTTCTCGATCTGATTGAGCGACTGCGCGATCAAGAAACTCTTGATGCCGTACCCCGCCATGAAAGCGAGTGCAGACTCGAAGAAATCAAGCCGCCCAAGTGCGGGGAACTCATCGAGCATCATCAGGACTCGGTGCCGGCGGTCGCGAGCGTGCAAGTCCTCGGTTAGGCGCCGGCCGATCTGATTCAGCACCAGACGGATCAGGGGCTTGGTCCGCGAAATGTCGGAAGGCGGCACCACGAGGTAAAGCGTCGTTGGGCGGCTATCTGCGATCAGATCTGCGATCCGCCAGTCGCACTGGCAGGTCACCTTGGCTACCACGGGATCACGGTAAAGCCCAAGGAACGACATGGCGGTGGACAGAACGCCGGAACGTTCGTTCTCGGACTTGTTGAGGAGCTCGCGCGCGGTTGAGGCGATCACGGGATGGGCGCCCTGCTCACCAAGATGCGGCGTGGTCATCATCGCCTTCAACGTTACGTCAATCGGCCGCTTCGGGTCGGACAGGAAGGCGGCCACACCGGCCAAAGTCTTGTCTGCCTCGGCATAGAGGACATGGAGGATGGCGCCGACCAGAAGCGAATGACTGGTCTTCTCCCAATGGTTCCGCTTGTCCAGCGAGCCTTCGGGGTCGACCAGGACGTCGGCAACGTTCTGAACATCGCGGACTTCCCACTCGCCGCGCCGGACCTCGAGCAGCGGATTGTAGGCTGAGGACTTTGGATTGGTGGGGTCGAACAACAGGACGCGGCCATGCCGCGAACGAAAGCCGGCGGTCAATTGCCAGTTCTCGCCCTTGATGTCGTGCACGATGGCCGAGCCGGGCCAAGCCAGCAGTGAGGGGACGACAAGGCCGACGCCCTTTCCCGAGCGAGTGGGCGCAAAACACAACACGTGCTCCGGTCCATCATGGCGGAGGTAGTTTTCGTCGAGCTTGCCCAGCACCACGCCATCCGGACCGAGAAGACCGGCTGCTCTGGCCTCCCTCGCATCGGCCCAGCGCGCCGAACCATAGGTCGCGACGTTCGTGGCTTCACGCGCCCGCCAAACCGACATGCCGATCGCCACCGCGATCGAAACAAAGGTTCCCGACGCCGCAATGAAGGCGCCCTCGACAAAGACCTGAGGCGCATAGGCGTCATACACGAACCACCACCAGAAGAAGACGGGTGGATAATAAATCTTGAAGCCCAACAATTCGAACCAGGGCCGCCCAAGCTCCGGTTGATAGGCGAGCCGCCAGGCCGTCCACTCGGTTGCTCCCCAGATGGCCAGTAAAACGATGAGGCCGACAACGATCACCTGTCCCCAGAGGATTTTGGTCCCGGACATTCCGAGCGTCCTTCCGCAACTGAATTGGCGAGATACCTAGAGGCCGAGGTCGCGCTTCCGACCAAAGCCCCATTCGATGCCGCCGCCGTCCTTCACGACGCCGGTGACGTGTTGGCCGAGTTTCTTTTCGAGTTCGCGCGACCAGGGCACGAGCTGGAAGCCGAGCCCATTATCGATCATGGCGAAGCGTCCCGAGGCGAGCGTCAGACGCTGGCGATAGGTGCCCGCCACATGCTCCCCGGAATCAGGCTTCACATGAGGCAAGCCGGTGTCGGCCGAGACCTTTGCGGCCACCTCGTCCAGTTCCCGTCGGCGCAAGGTGTTCAGGAGGTCGCGCTGTAGGATGATGCGTTGGCCCTGCCGCCGCGCCAGACCCTCCTGGATCAAATGCTCGGTGCGGGCTTCCATGGCGTCGCGAGTCTCGCGGCCGAATCCGCCCATGGCGAGCGGCATGGATTCGCGTTCGACCAGCCTGTGGTCGAGCCAAGTGGCCCCTCGTGCCGTGATCTGACCACCAAGGTCGAGATCGGAGCGGATCGCCAGCACCACGGTCGGCCGCGGATCGCCGGGTTGACCGAAGCGTCGGACTTCGACGATGCCACCGACCGGTGGCGCCTGTTCGAAGGCCTCGACCTCTCGGAAGCGCACATGATGCGCGCGTCCGTCCGTTCCGTCGATCAAGGCGTAGGCCTCGCCAGTCAGTTCGTCATGCAATCCACGGTCGATCAGCCGTCCAACAATCTGGGACGACAGCGGTCCACCTTCGATGACGAAGTCGGCAATGCCGCGCGCTTCTCCACGCTCGGTAAAGGCGCGGTGCATGGTCTTGATAATGTCGCCGCGCATGCCGAGGTCGCGCAAGCTACGCTCGGCCTCGAGTCCTACCATCCATTCTCCTGGTGCGGCGGATGAGGCAAGGCCCATCTTCTCGAGGTGTTGGAGCCGACCGACCATCAGGCGCCGGATCTCTGGATCGGACTTGCCAGGATTCTCGGGGCGAAGATCGATCGAGCCAGTCTCATCTGCCGCCAACCGGATCTCCCGATCGAGCCGCGTCCATCGTTCCGCCGTAACTTCCCTCTCCAGTGAATTGCGGATCTCGTGCTCGGGCTTTGGACCGAGCTCGATGGCGACCAACTCCTCGGCGCGTGAGCGCAGGCCCTGGCTGATGTAGTCGCGAGAGATCACGAGATCCGCCCCTTCCTCATCTACGCCCCGGACGAGAAGGTGGACGTGAGGGTTGTCCGTGTTCCAGTGATCGACAGCTACCCAATCGAGCCGCGTGCCGAGATCGGTCTCCATCTGCCTGGCGAGGTCACGGGTAAAGGCCTTCAGGTCGGTCATGTCGCCGGCGTCCTCCGGCGAGACAATGAACCTGAAATGATGCCGGTCGTCCTTGCACCGTTCTGCGAAAACCGCGCTATCGGCTCGGTCGCAGCCCTCATCGAACATGTCAGCCCGCTCACCACTCCGGGTCACGCCGTCGCGCTTCAGGTATGAGAGGTGGGCCGTGAGTGGTGCTGAACGGAAGGCTCGCCCTTTATGACGAACCACGCGTGCCTTCACCACGACGCGACGCGTCGGGCTGAACAACCGGCTGCGGCTGAACGCAAGCCTGCCGCGGCCAAACGTCGAGCGCCCATAAGCCGTGGAACGCCTGCCAACCGCAGACTGACTAGAGGTGTGCCCGGCCTTCTTCGCGGCGCGCAGCACCTGGTTGATGAAGCTCTTCGGCTTCGGCCCGCGGGTACTGCGAATGCTCCCGGGCCGAACGCGCAGATCGCTGTCGCCTACGGTCATGGCCGGGCCTCGAATTGCGCAAAGGCGCCTACCGTGCCGAAAATGTCCTTGATTGCATTCGATAAAATGCAAAGCGCGGCACGCGCCCCGACCGACCGGCACGCCAGAACCCAAGCCATGCCAATGGCTTGCGGTTCGACCGGCGAGCCCATTTTATCTCGCCGTCCTGCCGTCGTGGGCTCCTGGTCGCTGGTTCCCAAAAGAGCCGCCGCGACTTGGGAGCCAACTCGCGAAGCCACCACTGTTTCCGAGCGCTTGCGATAGCGATCGTTACCCGAAGGGCCGAGACACCCGAAGGGTGGCTCGGTGAGGAGCGAAGCGACGAGTAGAGCGCGGGCCGAAGGCATCGCCCATACGCCATCAGCTTGCAAACCCGCACACTCGATCATTGCGATGCTCCCGAAGCCGATCGAGGCACGAACACGCCAATAGACCTGGGAACCATGTACGAAACATCGGGCGCCGAGATTGCGGTCGTGACACCGCTCGATGGCATGAGCGCCAGCAACCGATCGCGCGGTTTCATGAGATCGGACCGCCTGACGAATAGCGTCGCAGCTGCTGATGACTGTCCGCTGGACGTCCACCTCGGTGGCAGTTCGATGCCAAGCAGATTTGCAAGCTTTGCAACGTATGCTCGCGTCTCGTCTGGCAGAGAGCCGCCTGCGAGATGCTCTTCGTAGCGAGTTGGTCCCGCATTGTACGCGGCAAACACACCAGGGAAGCCATACCGATCGAGCAGTTCGCGCAAGTAAGCCGTGCCGGCCAGAATGTTGTCGTGCGGGTCGTAGGGGTCATTCCCGAGATTGTAGCGCTCGCGAAGTTCCGCCCAGGTCGCCGGCATGATTTGCATCAGGCCCATTGCGCCTTTTGGCGATCTGGCGTGCACGTCACCAGCACTCTCGATGCTTTGGACTGATCGGATCCAGTTCGGTGCAATCGCAAAGCGTTGTGAGGCCTCATTGATGAAGCCGGCAAATGAGTGAGTGGTCTGACTGATCGCCGGCTGGGCGGCTGATCCGCTCTGGGCCAAAGCAACACTGTCGAACGCGGTCAAAAGAAGCATCAGAGGTACGACAGCACAACCGCGCGGGCCCAACTGAGCCAAGCGTGCTGTCGCGCTCGCGCCAGCCTTGCAGACATCGATCGAGACCGAGGAATGATCCAGCAATCGATCGAACAAGGGAACGGCGAGGAGAACACGTTGAATACGCACGATCACTCCTCCCACGTCCACACAGGGAGAGCGCGGCCAATCACGTTAGATGCCGGAAGGAACCCAAAATACCGGCCATCAAGAGAGTCGCCCGACTGCCAATTCATCAGAAACAGCTCGCCGTCGCCGACGACGCGGCAGCCCTGCCATTTCGGCAGCGGCTTGCCCCGTCTGTCGTGATCCTTCGCCTCGCCCACCGCGACCTCGTCGACCGAAATCGTGAGGCCGGTTCTGCAAACTGTCTGCCCGGGAAGGGCAAGCACGCGCTTCAGCATGGGGACGCCAATGGGCAAATAGCCGTTAAGGTCGAGGAAGGTCGCGAGCGGTTCCGGCGGCTGCACGGCGAGGAGTTCCGTAACGAATAGTTTGTCCGGCGGCTGCACACGATAGAGCCCGATCGGTACACTCTCGGATGCATTCCAGATGTAGGCCGGCGTAATCTCCAGAACGATTGGTGCGATAAGTGCGACGGCACCGCAGAGCATTGTGGCCAACGTCTTGAGCCGCGGTGTCATCGCATGACCCTCTGCCGGTGAAGCCATGCCTGGTGGCGGGCTTTCGTGTAGGGACGCGGGTTTTCGTTGACGGACAGACGATTATGAATGTGATGCCAATGATCAGGAGCGACGTCGGCGGGATCGATGCCGAGCGCTTCGATGGCGTCGACCATCTGCAGCACCCGTTCGACCTTCGGCCAGCTGGATAGACGCAGCAAAATCTCTCCGCCGGGTGTCACATAAGGGACGGTCGAGCAGCGCTGTCCCGGAGCGACTGCGCGCAAGATGTCGATCCGCGAAATGATCGTGCCAAAGTCGTTCGAGGTCCACCGGACGAACGCAAAGATGCTGCATGGCGCGAATGACAGGACGCGCCGGTGGCGATCAATCTTCCGTTCCTCGACGATGCGGCCGAATCGAATGCGGTTTTCGATGCGCTTCTCGAGCCACAACACTTCCACTTCCGTGAGATCGCTCATGCAGCGGCTCCCTGACGCTGGCGCCGGCAGCCGTGAGCTTGGGGCTCGGTGGAGAGAACGTGTGGCCTGCTAGGGCAGCCTGGCCTGTCGGACTGCCGTTGCTGAGCGCCGCCAATGCGGCTTTCGGGCTGCTCCGTTAGAAGAAATCCGAAGGATTTCTGGTTAGTAAAGTTAGAGCGGCCGGAAAGCGCGGAGAAACAAGCCCTTAAGGTCGATTCTGGTCCCCGATAGCACGAGGATCGGGTCCCCGATAGCACGAGGGTTGCGGTCCCCGATAGCACGAGCTGATTCACAGGTTGTCCTCCGAATTTCCAATGAGACCGCGGCGCCGCAAGCGCGCCGTTAAGGGATCAACAGGCTGACGGGTGAAGTTCAGTCTCTCGCTGCCGGTCCGGTCTCGCGTGAGCACGAGTTGATAGCCGGGCAATGTCTGGTGCTGGACGATCTGACGAACGTCGTAGGCAAAGTGCTTGAGCGGTGAGATGATGCCGGACTTGGCATGGAGGTGCACAAGGTCAAAACTCCAGCCGTCGTCCTGGCGGCCGCCGTGCTTGCGCACGAGCCGGTAGAGCCAGCGCTCGAGTCCGCCCGTCAGATCGAAATAGGCGCGATCGATCGTCAGCACGAGCGCGTCATCGATGACGCCAGCGTAGAACCAATCCGGCAGGATCAGCTCGATCCCAAATGGGCGACCATTTGCATCGGCCGTCTCCTTCCATTCGTTGATCCAGGAGAAGCGGTGTCGCCGTCGTTCTGTCGGCTGACGGATCGAAGTCACCACGGTCGTTGACTGTAGTCTGTCAAGACCAGCCTTCAGGCGGTCATAGTCACGTGCGCTGGTGCCCCGGCCGACGAACGTCAGAATTTCGTAAGGTGTTGCAGCCATCAAGCGCGAGGTCTTCAAGCCTGCGTCACGGGCTTCGACGATCTGGGACGCAGCCCAGATCAGAACATCCGCATCCCAGATGGTCGCCATGCCGTGTTCCGGCACGGCTTCGACACGAATAGCGATTGCGCCAGCACGGAAATCAATCGGCACGGTCCGCTTGGTCTTTGCGAGCGAGAAGAACGGATAAGCCATCAGATCCTGCGCGTCGCGGGGCGCAAGATCGCCGGGAAGCGCCCGAAAGAGCTCCAGCTGATCGCGCTCGGAATGGTATCTGCGCCGCATGATCACTGTCCTTTCGCGGTGATCAGCGACGTTCCTGGCCCGCATAAGGTCGCAACGCCGGGTGCTTCTTGGCCGGCAGTACAGTCCCCTTGCCGGGGTCAGACGTCGATGTCTTGGCGCCCCGGTCGGCCCATGCTTTCAGATCATCGACGGCGTAGACGACACGGCCGCCAATCTTCCGATAGGTGGGTCCGGTGCCGTACGTGCGGTGCTTCTCCAGCGTGCGACCGGACAGGCCAAGATAGCGTGCCGCCTCAGGTGTACGCAGGAATCGCGGGGGAAGACCGGCCATCGGATCGGGCATTTGAGAACTCCAGGAGGACAGCGCACTACGCCTGGCTAGGCCGGCGTGTGTGCGGTCATTATGGAGAAGCAAGATCTCGGAGGGGGATGCCGAATACGGAGGGGGCGATTTTCGGCACCCTTTGAGGACTGCGCTAATCGCCCTTGCGCCCGGGCCGCAGGAGTTTGCGGTAACCACCGCGCATCAACAAAAGGCCGCCTTGCACCAAGCGGATTGTTCGATTGCGCAGATCATGCGTCTTCCAGGCGCCATCGGGGATGCGCTTTTTGCCGAAGAGCGCGTCGGCGATCGTGCGATAGCTTCCCCCGGCGCCATGCGCATCGAGCGCGCGGATCGCGGCGCTCAGACGTTCGCGCCGCTGTTTGGATAGGGTGTGAAATGCCGGACCTGGCGCGCGCCCATTGATCGCACGCCAGAGCCGCCGGGCTGCGTAGGCACGTGCGCCGAAATCGCCATCAAACGGCAGTTCGGCTGCGTATGACGCGCCGAGCACCGGCGGCCCTTTGGACCAGATCCGGTGATCCAACGCACCGATGCGCAGCACGGCATGCCAGCCGTCGGCGGCGCGGCGCACCTGTCCTGCTGCAAGGTCAAACAGGGGTTGAGACGATGAACTGCGATCGGCAGCCCCGGCAACCTTGACCGGAACGACCGCCGCTAGAATCTCGGGCGCCCAAAAGATCGTCTGCTCGTCGAACGACCGCTGCGGGTCATGGGCGAAAGCAGATGCCCCATTTCCTCCTGAATTCGTCTGTCACTTCGCCGTTCGGACTCTTGGCGATCATCACCTCGTACTCACGCCGATAGTCGGCGTTGCGGCGGAGACATTCCCAGGCGATGTCGGTGATCTCTGCGTCTTGTAGGCTCTTGTAAGAATCCGGCGACCGCCAGTCGAATTCAGGCATTGCTTCCGCCCCATTGCATGCTGCTAACAACGATTGCGCCGCAATAGGTATGAACGAAGCGGTTGTAGGAAGCCCCTAGTTTGGCACCACGTGGTGCACTGGAATGACCACTGGTCAGCAAAAGAAAATCGTTCTGCCTGCAAGTCGCCAGCCAGCGATTTTCTTCTATTTCGACCCGGCACCGCGCAAGAGTCGCCCTTGCTCCGTCACCCATTTGGCACGCGCAAGGTGGCTCTGATATGCACTTCGCGCACGATCCGGCTCTCGCTCGGGGTCCATATGCAAGACCACTCGAGTCACTTCGCGCCAGTCCGCCCCCTCGCCCTCCGCCTGCAGGAGGCGCATGTACGTAACGACATGCTGTTCGTCATAGGCAGTCAGCAGCGGCTCGTTGGGCGCACTGTCAGCTACGTCTCGGTCTAGGGATGGCTTCTGCATCATACCCGCTTTTAGAACGCCTATAAGCTACGCCATGGTTTGGTCGCAATCCAGACCTCCGCTTCCCGTTGGAATCCTGAATATTCGTTCGGTAGATCGGCGGCCGAGTTCGGTCGCGCACGTAGCGCCGCCACCCGATAGCATGTTCGGACACGAATAGGAACGATCGTTCCTAGAACGATCGTTCCGGCTCAGTTCCCATATCGCCATGGATCTCAAAGAGATTATGGCTGTGAATCTGCGTCGGAAACGCCACGATCTACAAATGACGCAGGAGGAGCTGGCCGAGCGCGCGGGTTTAAGCGCCCGTTACGTCGGCGCCATCGAGCGCGGCGATGTATCAGCAAGCGTAACCGTACTCGGACAAATTGCTGAAGCATTGGGGGTCGAACCGGGCGACCTGCTCAAAAAGGCTGCGCGGCTTAGCAAATCGTAAGCCCCTTCAGGCCGACCGCGAAGCGCCCCGCCCGGCGGACCGGACGGGGCTTGGTGGGGCGCTCTTACTCGCCGGTCTTGCGCGGCCGCGACCAGAGCAGGGTGTAGCCTTCACCGCCTTCGTCGTCGAACAGGTTCGCGTAGATCGGCGCGTTGAACGAGGGGTCGTCGAGCTTGAGTGAGAGGTAGTCGCGGCCTTCCTCGGAACGCTTCGACCAGGCTGCGCCGATCTCCGCGCGACCCACATAGATGCGGTGGCTGGGAGCATTTTCGTTGGAGCGGTTGGTCTCGGCGACGATGCGGACGCCTTTGGCCTTCAGGCTCAGGGTCACGATCTCGCCCTGGAATTCGTTACCAACCTTCTTGAAAGAACCGATGTTAGCCATGTCACTTCTCCTGTTGTGTTTCGAGCCCGCGACCACCGCGGCCTCGATGGCGATCTAGGGCCGAGGACGATCGGCGACGCACCCGCTCGGGCCGGAGCGCAGCGGAGGACGTCGTTGTGGCGACTTTCTTGTCTCGCGAGGAATGGGCGAAGCCCAGGGGAAGAAAGTCGCATCAACGGCGTTGCGGCTCAGACGATCGAGGCGAAGCCGGTCTTCGGCCAGATCAAGCCATCAACGAGGCCACGTGCGTCCGCGTGCTGAACCACAATCTTACGGAAAGCGTGGCTATCTCGGTTTTGATGAACAAGAGGTCGGAGCGCTTCAGTGCAGAAAGAGAAGCAATCTCCTGCAAAAGGCGGCATCGTCTCTCAAGAACCGATCCAGGTAACATCGCTCTGCTGCGGCTGGGGTGGGCCGGACCGAATGCCCGCAGCTTGATGAGGACTCCCGAGGAGGACTGCCTCTCCCGCGCTCAGGTTTCGATCATCTTTCGTTCGCCGCGCCGATCTACGCACCTGTTCGATGAAGGCGGGAAATGGTCAACGCTCGGCCAATGCGGCCGTAAGAACTGCTTAGGACGGGTTCTCCACCACCCCACTCGGCTCCAACGGGCGGGTCTCCGCCAAAACCATCAAGCGCGTCCAAGACGTAACGCCAATGCAAACCGCGCCCAGGCAAGCGAAGACCTCACTCCAAGCCAGCGAAGGCACCCCTATCTGGGACACGGCGAAGACCACATGATAGCCGGCGACGGCGGCGGGAACAGCGAATGCTGTCGCAATCGCGATGCGCATGACCAAGGACCGAGTAGCCGCGACGGCCACCTGACCGAGGACGAGCGTGAGCGCGCCACCGGCCGTTCCAATAAGCAGCGCGCCCATGAAGCCGCCGCCGCTTTGGAACGCCATCATCCCGATAGTCAGTGCGACGAAAAACGGCAGGGCATACACAGCGAGCGCGAGAATCGCCCAGCAGAACAAGCCGATGCCGAGTGTGTTGAGAACAAGCCCAATAGCGAGCATGGTGGTGGCTCCCATCTGCATAGATTTCGCAGTCGCGCCTTCCACCACCACCACGGCGCAACTTCAGACCTAAATTCGGAACGAGGCGGAGTTGCGGCGTACCCCCCGCTTTGATAGTTGGAGGCGAGAAGACGGCGCTCACGCGCCGCCGAACCTCCAAACGGGAATGCCGAGGCGCTTGGCCTTATCGGCCAGGTTGTCTTGGATTCCCGTGCCCGGGAAGTGCATGACGCCGATCGGCAGGAGTTCGAGCATGACATCGTTGCGCTTGAACGGTGCTGCCTTTGCATGTTTCGTCCAGTCGGGCCTGAAGGCGATCTGGGCCACCTTGCGGGTAGTTGCCCATTTGGAGGCGATCAATTCGGCCCCCTTCGGTGAGCCGCCGTGGAGCAGGACCATGTCGGGATGCTTGGCGTGAACCTTGTCGAGGCGATCCCAGATCAGGTGATGGTCGTTGAAGTCGAGGCCGCCGGTGAGTGCGATCTTCGGTCCTGCCGGCAGCATGACCTCGGTCTCGGCGCGGCGCTTGGCGGCGATGAAGTCGCGGGAGTCGATCATCGCTGCGGTCAGCGTACGGTGGTTGACCAGCGATCCCGATCGAGGGCGCCAGAATGAGCCGGTGTGTGTCTCAAAGCGTTCGATGGCCTGGTCGCGGAAGAGCTCCAGGCAGTCGCGCCGCTCGACCAGCGAGATGCCTTCCGCCGTCACGCGCTCGAGTTCGACCGACCTGACTTCGGAGCCGTCTTGCTCGCGCTGGCGCTTCTGCTGCGCTTGTTCGTTGTCGTCGAGTTGGCGTCCGATGCGGTCGACCGCTCGGTGGAACAGGTTGACGGTTGACCAGAGCAGATCGTCGAGGTCTGGTTCAAGCCGGGTGTCGCTCAACGTCGCGATCAGGGCATCGAAGATATCGGCGACGGCGCCGGCGATGATCCTGCCCTCGGGGAGCGGTCGTGGATCAGGCTGATCATCGAACGGGCGGTAGCCGTAAAGTTGCAGTTCGTTGAGAACGTGATCGGTCGGAGAAGAGACGTGCGGCAGTTCGATGTCATCGTGGTCGGTCATGGAAGCGATCCTTTGCCGGATCGGCCGCGACCATCGCGGCCTTCGTGGCGATCACTCAGACGGCAGGCGGAACGGGCGAGAACCCGGAGCAGAGCGGAGGGCCGAAGCGCAGCGGAAGATGGCGGAGGCCGGCTATTTTGCTTCGCGATGCAAAGCGCGCCGATCCCGTGACTAATATGTCTTCTCATCGCCGGCGCGCGGCGGAAAATAGCCGGTCGCAGCCATTGCCGGCCCGGACCGCCTGTCGTCCGTTCGCCCTCTAGAAGGCCGTGGTCGCGTGCTCTTCCGGCATCGGCCTCGCTTTGACCGACCTAGTGACGCCGATCGAACACGCCGAGCTATTCCGCGGCCACCGTCGACGAATGCAGGAAGCGGATGACGTCCTCTGGGACAAGTTGAAGCCGCAACGCTGCTCGCAGGGCATCAAGGCCGAATATGTGCAGATCTTCGTTGAAGTCTCCCAGCCGAGGCGACAGCGGGATCGCTTCAACGCCGACCTCTTCCGCGCGCTGGGTGAGAATCGCCTGTACGGCATCTCCGGCAGCATCGTCATCGCGGGCGATATAGAGCCGACGCAGGCCAGACGGCAGCAACATGGCTGCGAGGTGATTAGCCGAAAGCGCGGCCGCCATCGGCAACGTCGGCAGCACGTAGCGCAGCGACAGCATGGTCTCCAGACCCTCGCCGGCAGCGAGCACGTCGTCCACCACGCCAAAGCGAACGGCATTGCCGAGCAGGTCGCCCATGGCCCGTCGTGGCGTATCAATCGGAGCCTTACCGAGCCGTACGCGATCAAAGCCGTGTGGATCTAGCCAGGTGCGATGCACGCCGGTGATCCGTCCCTCGAGGTCGGTGACAGAGCCTATCATCGCCGGCCAGGTTTCAGTCGGCAAATGCTCGTCCGGTCGGTAGTAGCAACGTGGGTGGAAGCGCAGGCTACCACCATGGTGGATTTGGCTTATTCCACGACGTTGCAAATACGTTTCCACCAACGTCCCTTCGATCGGACCGGACATCGCAAAAAGTCGACGGGCGGCTTCTTGCGATCCGGCCGGCACGACTGGACGAACGGGTCTCGGGAGTGATTGCTCCTCAGAACGAGGCAGCTTCAGAAAGCGCCTCGCCTCCTCGGCGACTTCGCGGAAGTCTCGCAAGGCAAGGCTTTCGCGGATGATGTCGAGGAGATCGCCATGTTCTCCGGTCGCGGCATCGGTCCACTTGCCGGCGGGCCCCTTTGGCGATTCGTGCAGCCGCACGAACAACGAGCGGCCCGGGGTGTTGTGGACGTCGCCGACCACCCAGTACCGCCCCGCCCGCTTGCCATTGGAGAGATAGTGTCTGCACACCGCCTCGGCTTCGCGCGCGAGTCGGCGTGCCAGTTCGGAAGCATCGCGGGACATCAGGCGGCCTCCCGCTCACTAATGCGCACCACCGGATAGGTGTCGAGCACCCTCGACAGGATCTCGACGCCGCTCGCGTCCGTAGGCACGAACATGCGGAGCTTCCAGGAGATGATCTCCCCAAAGAGGCCGTAAGCCCGGAGGCGATCGCGCATTGTGTCGTTGAAACCCGACAGCTCGATGCGGTATGCGCCCATCACCCGAACGCGGCGAAGCTGGAGCTCCTCCACGAGCTCGAGCACGGTCCGTCCCTCCATCAACACAGCAAAGGCAGCGTCCGGCGTCAGCGCAGGCGCGTCCGTTGCAAGGACGCTCGCGACCCACGCGGCCGAAACCTTGCGGCCGATGATGCGTTCGCCTGCATCGGTCTGAAGCCGATAGACGCGGGTCGATTCGTTCGGCAGTCGCTTCCAGATCGGTAGCAGCAAGCCCGCCACGACGTGGATCGTGCTTTCCGCGAACTCGGGCACCTCGGCAAGCTCCGCCAGCCAGGCCGCGGCGAAGCGTTCACGGTCCGCTTCCACCCAGTGGCTCTCCGCCATCATATTCAAGGGGACCGTGTGCTGATCCATTGGCCGGATCAGGCGGACGCGCCGCTCGATCTCGCCGTCGTCGAGCATGATGCTTGCCGCAGGGACCTGCACGGCGGCTCGCCCGGACCGCTCATTGATCAGCAGGACAGAACCGGAGTGACGAGCAAGAGCGTCATCCAGACTCAGCGGATGGTTGCGCTGGCGCTGGGTGATCGTCATCAGGCGGGTCTCGGCGCCAGTGCCCGGATAGACATGGATCGTTCGCCGGTCGGTGACGACAAAGCTCTCAGCGCGGAGCGTTTCCAGCCCGACGTCGTAGGTACCCGACGCGACCGCGCCCGCGATCCGAGCGGTCAAGAGCTGCTCGAAGGCGGTGAACAGCACGTTCTGTAGGTCGATGGTGAGCGCCAATAACCTGTTCAGGAACGTCGTGATCGGCGGCAGGTCATCCCTGAGCCCATTGGTATCCGTCAGCTTCAGGCCAGTCGCATCCTCGAACCTTTCGAGCGAGCATCCCTCGACCTTGCCTCGCGCCAGCAGGGTGTAGAGCTGACGCAACGCATCGCGCCCATACTGGCTCTCGAGGTTGTCCTCGGGCCGGAACAGGCCCTGTCCTCCGGTCTTACGTTGGCCGCGCGTAATGGCGCCCAACGTATCGAGCCGGCGGGCAATGGTGCTGAGAAAGCGCTTTTCGGCCTTCACATCGGTCGCGATGGGACGAAACAGCGGCGGCTGCGCCTGATTGGTGCGGTTTGTGCGGCCGAGGCCCTGGATCGCGGCGTCGGCCTTCCAGCCGGGCTCGAGCAGGTAGTGGACCCGCAAACGGCGATTCCGGGTCGAAAGTTCGGCATGGTAGCTCCTCCCCGTGCCCCCGGCGTCGGAGAACACGAGGATGCGCTTGACGTCGTCCATGAAAGCCGAGGTCTCGGCGAGGTTGGCCGAACCGGCTCGATTTTCGACCACCAGCCGGTCGCCCTTGCGAACGATGCGGCGCGAGCGGCCAGTCACCTCGGCGACCAGTTCGGTGCCGAAGCGCTGGATGACCTGATCCAGTGCCCCTGGTACCGGCGGTAGTGATGCAAGCTTCTCGATGAGGCGGTCGCGTCGTGCGACGGCTTCCCGGCTCTCGACCGGCTGGCCGTCGCGATAGACAGGCCGGGAGCAGAGGTTGCCCTCCGAGTCGGTGAAGGGCTCGTAGAGCTGGACCGGAAAGGAGTGGGCGAGATAGTCGAGAACATACTCGCGCGGCGTGATGTCGACCTGGACGTCGCCCCACTCTTCAGTCGGGATCTCGGCGAGCCGGCGCTCCATCAGCGCTTCGCCCGTCGACACGATCTGGATAACAGCGGCGTGGCCAGCATCAAGGTCGCGCTCGATCGATCGGACCAGCGACGGGGTCTTCATCGAAGTCAGGAGGTGGCCGAAGAAGCGCTGCTTCGCGCTTTCGAAAGCGGAGCGTGCCGCGGACTTGGCTTGCCCGTTCAGCGTTCCCGTTGCGCCGGTGATGTTGGCGGCTCGCATCGCCGCATCGAGGTTATTATGGATGACGCTGAACGCACCGGCATAGGCATCGTAGATGCGAACCTGCTCCGGCGTCAGCTGGTGGTCCACGAGATCATACTCGACGCCCTCGTACGAGAGTGAGCGGGCTGCGTAGAGACCGAGCGCCTTGAGGTCGCGCGCCAGCACCTCCATGGCCGCGACCCCACCTTCCTCGATCGCTTCGACGAACTCGGCACGGGTGGCGAATGGGAAGTCAGCGCCGCCCCAAAGGCCGAGGCGTTGGGCATAAGCCAGGTTGTGGACCGTGGTGGCGCCCGTCGCCGACACATAAACTACGCGGGCATTCGGCAGCGCGTGCTGGAGCCGCAGGCCCGCACGTCCCTGCTGAGATGCAGCCTGTTCACCGCGCTCGCCCTTGCCTCCGACCGCGTTCTGCATGGCGTGGCTCTCGTCGAAGACAATCACTCCGTCGAAGTCCGAACCCAACCATTCGACGATCTGCCTGACACGCGAAAGCTTTTCGCCGCGCTCGTCGGTCCGTAGCGTGGCGTAGGTGGTAAAAAGGATGCCTTCCGAGAGCCGGATCGGGGTGCCCTGGCGAAACCGAGACAAGGGCGTAACAAGCAGCCGCTCCATCCCGAGCGCGGACCAATCGCGCTGCGCGTCCTCGATCAGCTTGTCGGACTTGCTGACCCAGATCGCACGACGACGGCCCTTGAACCAGTTGTCGAGCAAAATCCCGGCGACCTGCCGCCCCTTGCCCGACCCGGTGCCATCGCCCAAAAACCAGCCGCGGCGAAAGCGGACGGCATTTTCGGCGTCGTCGCGCGCGGCGGCCACCACATCAAAGGTCGTGTCGACCGTCCAGGAGCCTGCCAGGAATTCGGAATGCGCCTCCCCGGCATAGATGACGCTCTCGAGCTGAGCATCCGACAGAACTCCGACGGCCATGACATTGGCCGGCAGGTGCGGACGATAGGATGGCTTCGGTGGCGCAACGGACGCCATCGCGGCAGACTGCACGAGCTTGGTCGGATGTGCGCGCGATCCGGGGATACGGATCGACTGCAATCCATACTCCTCGTAAAGCGCATCGGTGAGCCTGGCGCCTTCCGGCGGCGACCATTCGACCGTCTCATACGCAAGTTCGACGGCTTCTGGCGTGGCGCTTATCGAAGAGGACGATGAGCGTGGTGCAACGGCGATAGTCGATCGCGACATCGCTGGCCGCCCAATATCAACGATCTCCGATGGCGTGGCGACGGGCAGCCTTGGAGGCACATGCTGGTTCACCCAGCCAAACAAGGTTGCGACGTTGGCCGCCGCGCCTGGCGAGGCGGGAAAAGCTGTCGGATCGGCAGCGGGCAGCTTGTCGATCACAAGCAGCCTCGTGTCCGTCTGAGTGCCATGCTTGGCGTAGATGGCGCCGTCGATCGCCGCAGAAAACACCACCCGTCCGCGTTCCTGGAAGCGAACGAAGGCATCTCGCCATGCCGGATTGTTCGGCGCGAAGCTTGCGCCGGCGATAGCGACGAGGCGTCCACCGTCGCAAAGACGCGCAAGCGCCGAAGCGACGTGGCGGAGAGCCGCATCCGCCATCCGTCGATCGACATTCGCTACCGCGGAGAACGGCGGGTTCATCAGGACGACGCTCGGTGCGACACTCGCATCGAGGTGGTCATCGATCTGGACGCCGTCGAACCGCGTGACCTGAACGTTGGCGAAGAGATGGCCGAGCAGCTCTGCGCGGGCATCGGCCAACTCGTTCAACACCAAGGCGCCGCCGGCGAGCTCTGCAAAGACGGCGAGCAAACCGGTCCCCGCGGATGGCTCCAGAACGCGATCGGCAGGCGTAATTCCGGCTGCGGTACATGCCGCCAGCCCGAGCGGGATCGGCGTCGAGAACTGCTGAAGCGCCTGACTGTCTTCGGAACGTCGCGTGTGGGTCGGGAGAAGACCCGTCACTCGCGCAAGCATCGGCAGCATGGCGACGGTCGAGCCGGCCTTGGCGCGCATGGCCGGGCCGAACTTGCGAAGGAACAGAACGGTTGCCGCCTCGCAGACGTCATAGGCGGTCTTCCAATTCCAAACGCCGGCCGTGTCCGAGGCGCCGAAGGCAGACTCCATAGCACTACGTAGAACAGCGGCATCGATGCGACGGCCGCGTTCGAGCTCGGTCAGGACCTGTCGCGCGGCCCTCACGGCAGCAGAGGTGAGATTTGCAGTGGCACGCACGGAGAGCGGCGCGGCGGCAGCGCCGCCGGCGAGAGATTCGGTCATGGCAGGATGTCTCAGGAGAGCAGGAAGGGGTCGAACCGCCGGGCGCTCTCCTCTGACCTCGACGGCTCAAACCCTTCCCGGCCGGTCTCTCCCTCTCAAGCCTCGCCCATAAAAACGGGGACCAGCGCTGCACACTGGTCCCCAAGCAACCGCGGGACGGCCGGAGCCGTCCCGCTCTGTGATGTCACTCAGCCGCGTCGAGCTGTTGCGGATCTTCTTCGCCGGTGGTCTCCCGATCTTCTTCGTCGGCGAGGAATTCGGGCAGCGAGCCCGCTTCGCCCTCCTGCTCCGCTGGCGCCAAACCGGGAACGACGAGGCGCAGCGGCTCCGGCAGCCAGCCCGAGCCATCCAGAAGACGCTCGGCCTCCTTGGCCATGTCGGCCTTCTTCAGATGGTCGATCAGTTGGGCCGACGGCTCGCCCTTGGCCTCCCGTACCGCTTCCAGAATACGCGGCTTGGTGACCCGGCCGAGATAGTTGTCGACGGTCGGTCGCCAGCCAGCCTGCACCATGTCGAGCCCGACCGCGCGCGCCAGCACATCAGCCTGGTCTAGACGCGTGCGGACACCCTGAGCGGAGACACGGCCTTGGTTGTAGCGGTTGGCCGGCTCATAGACGGCGTTGGCCGCAAATGATGCACAGTGGGCGAACAGCGATGCCTGTGCACCACCATCGAGAGCCGTCAGCGCATCCCAGAGATCGTTCTCGCTCTTCGGCAACCGCTCCTTCCAGGCCTCATGCCGCGCCTCGACTGCCTTTGCAGAGACGCTTTCCCTCAGCCTCGGAGCTTGAGCTGGAAAGTTCGGCGTGCGAAGGCCGATCTCAAGACAGCTCCCGGAAGATGCGAACCGGTAAAAGGCCGTCAGCACGAAGTTATGCAGCACCGCTTGGAACGCGATTGCAGGATTCTCTGCCAGCGCATCCCGCAATGCCAGCGTACGATGCGCCGTCAGCTCGATAATCAGCCGATCCGGCAGAGGCCTGGCCGCGTCCTCATCATCTTCTTCAGCATCAGGAGCACTACCTGCGACCGCGATCACCGTGCGCTGGACGGAAGGACCCTCTTCATGACCTTCGGTCGACGACGCATGGGCGTCCCGCCCGACATCAGGATCAGTTGCCGGGACCTCGTCCTCCGGCCGGACGTAACCCCGGTCCACGGAGAGGCGCCCTTCGGAATCGATGCTGATGAAGACACCGGCTCGAGCGATCTCCGTCGGTTCGTAAAGCATCGGCCGGTCGTCGAACGCCGCCAGTGCCGACTCGATTTCACCAAGACGCTGATCGACCTCATCGGGCAATTCGGCGGCGTCCTGGTAGTCGGTTTCAAGCTTGGCCTGCTCGGCGTTCAGCGCATCGATAGTGGCCTGCTCCTCAGGCGAGAGATCGACGGGTCTACCCTCGATTTCTCTTAGGCCGTGGGTGTGATCGTAGGGAAACTCTACGGCGACCGATATCCACTTCCAACCTTCGGCGGCTATCGTCTCAGCCTGGGCCTTGAGCTTTTCGGTTACGAGGCGGTCGAGCAGCACGACGTCCTGAAGCCAGCCGCCGTCGTCGTGCTCGAACAGATCCCGCAGAACGCCGCCACCCGCGTTCTGATAGGCATCAAGGCCCACAAATTGGGCGCGGCGGTCGGACCCGCGTACGGTGTTCTCGGTGAGCAAGCGCCGGATCTGGTAAGGCTCGTCATAGCCGGAACGGCTGACGTTCTCCCAGGCTTGCTCCTGGCGGGCGTGATCGGCCGTGACCGAGAACGCCATGAGCTGCTCGAGCGTCATGCCGTCTTCAGCATAGACCGCATGCAGCTTCGGCGAGACTGACGCCAGCCGCAGCCGCTGCTTCACGATCGCCGGGTTCACGAAGTGCCGGGCGGCGATGTCTTCCTCGGTCATGCCGAGATCGCGGAGTGTCTGGAAGGCCCGAAACTGATCGAGCGGATGCAGACCGACCCGCTCATCGTTCTCCGCCACCGAGTCGTCCGCGGCGATGCCTCCTTCACGAACGACACACGGCACCGCCTGCGTCTTTGACATGCGCTTTTGTTTCACCAGGAGTTCGAGAGCGCGATAGCGCCTGCCGCCCGCCGGCACCTCGAACATGCCGGTCTCGTTGCCATCTGAATCAACGACGGCCCGGACACTTAGACTCTGCAGAAGCGTACGCTGCACGATGCTCTCGGCTAGCTGCTCGATCGAGACACCGGCCTTGACGCGGCGAACGTTCGACTGACTGAGCACGAGCTTGTTGAAGGGAATGTCCCGGGAAGGAGACAGCGTGATCTTTTGTACGGCCTTTGTCATTTTGGCTCTCCACGACGGGCGGCCGTGAGACTCTCTCTCGGCTTCCAACCCGTCGCGAACAGCCTCCCCTCCTCTCACTCTCGCGCGGCAGAGGCCAAGCATCACGCGGCCTCGTGATCGGTGACGACCGAATCCAGCGACGCGGGTTCAGTGGAGCCGGGAGCGAAGCCGAGCAAATGGTCCGCGGCCTTGCTCGCCTGCGAGGCGGCACGCACGATGGCCCTGACGTCTTCGCGCAGGACTTCAAGCCAGGAGCCGATATAATCGGCATGGCGCACGGTCGGGACGATCCCGAGAGACGCGCAGCTGAACGCAGAACTCAACTCCGCGACCAGTTCTTCGAAGGCATATTTCTTCGTACCGTAGGATCCGCTCTGGTCGCGATTGAGGCGCGAGGGATGCCCGGTCGCATGACCGAGTTCATGCAACGCGGTGCGATGCCAGTTGATGGGTTCGAAATAAGCCTGCGGCGGCGGGACCTGAACGAAGTCTTCGGCTGTTGCATAGAATGCGCGATCTCCACCAATCCGAAATGGAATTCCGCTGGCCTTGATCAGGGCGTCGACCGTGGGTTCTATGAGGCCAGCCGGTGGTGGCGGCGCAGCGGTGGCAATTCCATCGGGCAGATCTTCGCACTGATCGGCGTTGAAAACGGTGAATCGCTTGAGGAATGGAATTGCCTGTGCGTCTTCGCCGGTCTCGGCGGCGCGTCGCTTTTCGCCATTCGGCACGAAACGATCAGCGTAGACGACTGTAGTGCCGCGCTCTCCCTTGCGAACGTGGCCGCCGACCGAGAGCGCCTGACGGAAAGTGAGCCAACTTTGCCCGGTAAATCCACGTTCGATCACGGCTCCCCAGAGGATGAGGATGTTCACCCCACTGTATTGCCGGTTGGTCGACGCGTTTTTCGGCATGGCCAGCGGCGCTTTCGCCGCGGCCGTACCCCAGGGCTGAACCCAAGGGACGCGTCCGGCCTCAAGCTCGGCAATGATCTTGTCGGTGATTTCGTTATAGAGATTGGCCCGGTCCTGGCCGGCGCGCTCTCGAACAGTAGGATTTGACATCGCGGGTCTCCGCGACGGGCACCGCGAGTCTCTCTCGCAGCTTGTAACCCGTCACGGGAGAACCCAGCCTGCACTCTTACTCTCGCCTCTTCACAATCTGCCTCAGGGCCGCAGGCCCTGATCGGGCGTGCGCCAGGGGGCGCATCGCCTTAAGAGAAATGGCACCCGGAGAGCGTGAGCATAGCGACCCGAAGGGGCACGCGGGTCCGAGTGCAGCGACGAGACCGGTTCAATAGCGGCACCCGGGAACGGGGCAGTGATAGCGATCGCCGCAGGCGAGCCCCTTTTCCGAGTGCCCCCGGCGAGGAGCACCAATGCTCTAGCGCGAGGGATCGAAGCCGCAAGACGTGCGCCGTTGTGGCGTGAAGAAGAAGGGAGTGTTCGAAAGAATGGAGCCTGCTGGTTGGGCTCTTACTTACCCGGCTTACCGGTGTCGGAAACGACTGAGACCTCGAAAGAGGAACGGGACCAGAGCATGCCGGGAAACGTCTCGAAATCGGGCGCCGCAGCCCGGTGGAGAGCACAGAGTAAGGTGTGCATGGTGAAAGCTGTATTGCCTGAAACCCAGTTTCCAGTCGCCAAAGGGCTGGCAGTAGCGAACGCGGCTGACACGCTACGCCACGCGGGGCGGATCGCACCGGCCAGTGCGAATTGCCACCAGTCCGCGTGGGACGACCACCATCCGTGGGTCAAGGAGACGAATGGGACACCTAAACACACCGCGACTCCCCACACACGTAACTACGGGATCGCCTACAACAGGTTCTTTCGAGGACCTGTATGGCGACGGAGCCGTCATAGTACCCAAATGCCCGGCGTAATGGCCGGGACAGCCGCCGCGAGGCGGACGATCATGCGTATAAGGCCGGGCGACCGGACCGAAAGCGCCTCCGATCGGGGGAAGGACGATGCCGCGAATAACGGCATGTGCAGTATGCGTAGAAGAGATTCTTCGACGGAAAGGTTCTGCTGATGCAGGCCGTTACCATCCAGAGAAGAATTGAATCACTGCCGACTTTGTCGCGGTCGGGTAAGCGCGTAAATGGCCTTCACCGCCTGATGAGATGTCCGCATCTCTTCGAGTGGGCCTACGAAAAGGTCTCCCGCAACAAGGGAGCCCTGACGCCCGGTGTAGATGGCAAGACCTTCGACGGCATGTCGCTGGAGAAGCTCGCCGACATCGCCAGGCGCGTGGCAGATGGCACTTATCGCTTCCGGCCGGTCCGGCAGGTTTATATCCCGAAGGACAACGGCAAGACACGACCGCTGGGTATCCCCACGGTGGAAGACCGGCTCGTTCAGGAGGCGGTCAGGATTCTACTCGAAGCGATCTATGAACCTGTGTTCCTCAATGAATCACATGGGTTCCGCCCGGGGCGATCCTGTCATACCGCAATCAAGCTCATCAAGAAGAGTTGGACGGGCTGCAAGTGGCTGGTCGAAGTGGATGTGCGTGGGTTCTTCGACAACATCGACCATGACATCCTGCTTGGGCTTCTAAGGAAGCGGATCGATGACGATAGGTTCATCGGTCTGATCGAAGGAATGCTCAAAGCAGGCTACATGGAAGATTGGGTCTACGGACGCACTTACAGTGGCACGCCGCAGGGCGGCGTTGTCTCGCCCTTGCTCGCCAACATCTATCTGCACGAGCTGGACCAGCACATGCAGATGATGAAGGCGAACTTCGACAAAGGCTGTGAGCGACGTCCATTCCCGCGCTACGTGGCGCTGGAACGGCGCGTCCTCAGTCTCCGCCGGAAGATTGAACGGCTCCGTGCCGCAGGCGCGGATCGGGCCGAGATCGATGCTGCATTTGCGGAGATCAAAGCCATCAATAAGGAGAGACGGAAAGTGCCTTCCGTCGATCCGATGGACCCCAACTTCAAAAGGCTCCGCTACTGTCGCTATGCCGACGACTTCCTCATCGGCGTGATCGGGAGCAAGCGGGAAGCGTGTGAGATCATGGCCTGCGTCGAACGATTCATGACGGAGACCTTGAAGCTCGCCGTGTCGCCCGAGAAAAGTGGGGTTCACGCCGCTTCAAAGGGAGTGACCTTCTTGAGCTATCGCGTCTCGACATACACATCCTACGGGGCTGGACGAAAATCCAGCCGCAAAGGACCGGCTGGACGGACATGGCGTGTGATGCGTCGGCCGACCACCGGCAATGTCAGCCTGCGGGTGCCGCGCAAGGAAGTCACCAAGTTCTGCAAGCAACACGGCTATGGCGATCTCGCCAAGAAGACCGGCAGTCCGCGCGAGCAGTTCCTGGTAACCAGCGACGTTGCAACCGTCCTCGCCTATAACTCAGAGTTCCGTGGGTTTGCGAACTACCATTCGTTTGCCGACGACATCAAGAGCGCCTTGGGATTGCTGGAGCTTGTCGTGTTCCGCAGTCTTGTGAAGACGCTGGCGATGCGACATCGGACGACGAGAGCAAAAACCATGGCGCGGCTGTGGAAAGGCACGGACTACGAGGTTAGCTCCGTGGTCCGTGGTAAGCTTCGCAGCATCAAGCTGTGGAGACTGAAGCATCTCACCCGAGCCTACTGGACAAGTCCGACTATCGACAACGTCACGGCAGGTGCGTGGTGGGTCAAACGCCCAAATGATCTGATCGATCGACTTAACGCCCGCAAATGCGAAGCGTGCAGCGATACGACAGGACCATTCGAGATGCATCATCTCCGCCGCCTAGGTGACCTGCGAAGCGGATCGCTGACGGTCTGGAAACGGTCCGGTTGGCGGCGCAAGACCATTGTCCTGTGCCCGTCATGCCGTGCAGCCGTCTCCGGTCGAGAGCATGCGCGTACGGAAAGCCGTGTGCATTGAAAAGTGCCCGCACGGTTTGGGGGGAGGCGTAGGGATATCCTCTTCGAGGTGTCCCGCCCCTACCCTACCGAGACGCTACGCGGCTCGGTTCATATGTGGACGGCCCCCGACTTGCAAGGATTGGCTCTGGCAGCATGCTCGGATCGCTTGCGCTCATATGTCCGGCCTGTTTTCGGGTCTTGCGACCACCGGCCAAGATGGGCTTCGCGGACAGTGAGATCCAAACACGAGAGCGGCATTTTCTGCCGGTAAACCGAGCGGAGCATTCCACTGACCGGCTTGCGCCGAACGTACCACCTCTTCCTGTCCTGCAAGTTCCGCCCCCAGCGTCAAACCTGCCGGTCTGGCGCCAAGCTCTGCATTTCGTTCAGTCTATGTCGGCATCGGCACGACGTTGCTTGCAGGTCGATACCGCTCGCCGCTGACCATCAGTTTCCAGGCAATCCGCGCTAGTTTGTTTGCCAGCGCTATGGCCACCAGCTTCGGCGGCTTGCGTGCGATGATGTCTTTCAACCATGGCCAGGAGCGAGTTTCCCGTCGGCGCATATCTGCGATCACAGCTGTCGCGCCAGCCACCAAAACGGTTCGCAACATGCCGTCGCCGGCGCGTGTAATCACGCCGAGCCTGTTCTTTCCGGCCGTCGAGTGATTCTTTGGTGTCAGGCCGAGCCAGGCGGCAAAGTTTCTTGCCGACTTGAACCCGTGTGCATCCACGACCTTGATTGACAGCAGCGTCGCACCGATCGGACCGACGCCCGGGATAGCCGCCAGCCGTCGGCTCATCTCGTTACTCCGGTGGAGTTGCATGAGCTTCTTGTCGAGCTTGGTGATCTGGTCATCGACGCGCGCCAGTTCTGCTGCCAAAGCGTCCACCAGCTCCTTCGTCAAGTCGGGGACTGTTGCGTCGGCCTGAATGTCGATCAGCAATTGTTGAAGCCGTGAAAGCCCCTTGGGCGCGGTAAAGCCGAATTCCGCGGCGTAGCCACGGATTGAATTGGCGAGCTGGGTTCGCCTGCCGATGAATTGGTTGCGCACGCGCGCCAACATCTGCGTACCCTGCTGCTCGGGACTTTTGATAGGCACAAAGTTCTTGCGCAGTTTCGGCCGGCTTGCCGCCTCGCAAATCGCCTCCGCGTCTGCAGCGTCGGATTTCCCGCGCTGCACATACGGCTTGACATATTGCGGTGGGATCATCGCCACTTCATGCCCGAGCGATTGCAACTCCCGCGCCCAATAGTGCGAAGCCCCGCAGGCCTCCAGAGCCACAAGCGCGGGCGGCAAACGCCTGAAGAACTCCAAAACCTGCCCGCGCCTCAACTTACGCCGCAAAACCGGCTGCTCGGTGACATCAACGCCATGCAACTGAAATACACTCTTCGACGTATCCAAACCGATGCGGACAATCGTTTCCACGGGAGGCTCCTTCGTGCGAGGTCAGCGACGACCTCATCTTGCCACGCAGTGTGGCGGAAGGGGGCCGTCCACCCCAACACGAGAGCCCGGTGCGGCTCTTGCCGCACGCGCAAAGACCTGAGCGGACGCGGCAATCCCGCGAGAACCGCCTGGCATTTTTCATATCATTGGGGGAAACTGGTCCTCAACTGTCTGGGAAGCCCAGCCTTGTGCTAGCAGCCGGAACAAACGACAGGCCACAGGCTTCGTCGTATTCGGAGTCTATTTCCATGCTAAGAGCACCACTCCCATTGCAGTGCTCCCTCGGAGTGTACCATGGCGCGAACGCTTACTCGATTCGACGGTGTAGAAGGTGACGACTGAGAGATCGTACGTGGCCCCGACTGGCGGCCGCCTCATTGTTGGATGGGCCTCATTCGTCGGCGGCATTATCTGCACCGTCATTCTGGTGTACGGAAGCGTGACCGAAAAATTGGACTTCGTTCCGACGCTCATCACGACGTTCATACTCGCGCTATGCCTCACTCACGGACGATACGCATTCGCGCAACACCTGACTCAAAAGCAGGTCCGCAAGATCGATTACTGGTATCTCGGCGCGGCGACCGTCGGCATGTTCATGTTAGCTGTCGGATATTCGGAGCAGCGAGAGACAGCGATCACGCGGAGCAGGGATTTCGTCTATCGGCAGGGCGAAGATGTTCTTATGACCGATGTTGTAAGGGCCCTCTCCCCGTACATGAACGCATCGTGCAAGGACGACATCAGGAAGCTCTCCTTAAAGCCATGTGATACCAGTCAGGCCATCGCGGAAGGAATGCATCCGGGAGCGACCCCCGAGCTGGTCGAGCACTATATGCGGCGACTTGCGAATGCGAGTATCGACTTAGCTCAAAAGGGCGACAATCCAGCGTTCGACAAAATGAGCACTGAGATCGGTATTAAGCTCGCTGCGCTCAAGGAGTATATCGTCGCGAATGTGCCTAGGCACCAATTCATACCTCATGACGAAGGGGTGCTGATCATGTTCAGCGTGGGGCAAATGGTATTCTGGCCGTTCCTCCTCGCATTCGCATTGGCGCTGCGGATCGCCAAGGTGACCATCGATGTGTTTGGCTGGACGGAAACCTAGGCCATCCTTTGCCAAAATCGTTGTCCTCGTCTTCGCGCAGCGGCGTCCGACAGCAGGCCCCGGCAGCCGGTTAATGTAAAAGCACCCTTGTGAGCGCATGCCGGAAATAAAACCACCTCCCGAATTATGTCATGGTTTGCGCAACCCGAGAGGGAGCTGATGGCCAACGAGAAGAATTTCATATTTGCTGACAAGCCGGAGCTGACCGAGCAGGAGAAGCTCTTTGAGGATACTCACAAGCGAGCAATGGAGCTCGTTAGGCGCACCGAGCAAATGATGCTGTCCGTCGTAAAGACACAGGTCATCGTTGAAGGCTTCATGATCGAACTGCTCGAAGCTTACGGAAAGGACCCCAGCCATTTCTTCTACACCGGAAAGAAGATCGAAGAATTGAGGGATAGGATCGATCCACCCGAAGTCGGTCGGCCGATCTGGGAGCTTTTGTCTCTATGCTCACATGTACGGAACGAACTCGTTCACTCCCTCCAAGTGGATAAAATCAAGGAGAAAAGCCAGAAAGTCCGCGACGCTTATTTGGCTATGACTCCAGAAGGCGCGCGCAAAGAAGGCATCAAGAGCATGAATGACACGGACCTAGTGACCGATGCCATCCGCCACTGCGGCAGCTATATCGTGATTGCGACCGACGCCAAAGGAGCCGCCGATAAGAAGGCTAAAACGACGCCGGGATAGGCGTCCGATGGACCGTCGCCAGCGCTGTCACGTTCCTCTCTTCCGGGAAATTCTCCAGCGCCAACAGGGCCAGCTCGACCAAGCGCGGCAGCGGATCGGCCTGCTTCTCCCAGGTGATAATGGTCTGCCGGGATTTGACACCCAGCGCGATTCGCAGCGTATCCTGGGTGAAGCTGTTACGCTTGCGCCATTCCGGGAGTTCAGTGCCGCGCATCGGTCGGCTCCACGGTGGTGACGCTCTCCTCGACGGCGACATTGCCGCTCCACCAATTCAGCCTGACTTTCCGAGTGCGGACGACAAGCCGGTGCAGACCGGTAGCGAGCGCGGCACGGATGTCCAATTTATGGACGTCAGCTTTTTGGACATTTCGGCTTGATTCGCTCATGGACGCCTCTGAAATTGCTAGTGAAAGTGGATTTCGGGACCATCACCATAGCGATAGATGGTTAAAAACAACTTAAATGCAGGTTCGTTGACAATACCTTTCATCCGCTACCTCCCCTTCGGGATAAGCACGCAAGAGCGATCTCGCCGGCAATGAGCAGGACGACTGCGCCGAAGGTGTAGGCGTCGTGGATGTTGTAGATAATTGCGGCCCAGCCGATGGTCTTCATAGGACAATCCCCACGTGCTTGGCTTTCGCCAAGCGAGCTGCGTGATGAATCGTCCCTGCTCAGTCATAACCCACTGGGCACGGTGCTCCGCGTGAGCACCGGGAAGATCTTAGTAACCGGCGGCGTGCCGGGTCTTCATTTGCGGGCCGCTGATGACCCTTATTCAATATTCTTCGCCATCGCGACACGGGTTGATGTCGGTCTGATGGGTTTAGAGTTCTCTAGTGGGGGCTGAGTCCGTGGCGGTTTCAAGGCAGTGCAGCCAGCGGCTCGCCGTGGTGCCCGCGCGCAGAATGGAAGACTCTGCCGCTTCGATATCGACGCTCTCGTTTATGAGACAGATGGGTTGAGCGAGCACTGTCTCCGACCGTCCTTCTTCATCGCCAGCAAAGGCAGCGCCATTCGTTGCGACGTACCTCGCGCCGGCCCCCGTGCGACGAACGGGGTTTCTGCCGCCGCTTTCCGCCGCGCCGGCTGTGAATACGCGGGATAGGGGAACTTGTTGCCGGAACATATACGGAAGCGGGTATAATCTCAGCGTAGTACCGAGTCGCGTCCCGCAACCAACGATAGGAGATTGAATGTTGAGACCGCAGGCCCGCACCACGCGGCGCCACTGGGAAACATTGAGCGACGACCAGCTCCTCGATACGGAGCTAATGACTGATGATCCCGAAAGCCTACCTAACCTCGTTTATGAACTTCCGGCCGGGAACGAGGAGCCATACGTCGAGTATAAGTATGATCTCAGGAAATCAGAAAGGGAGATGTTTTCCTGCGTACACGGCCACCATCAGCACCTTGCTGGCTTCGTCATGCGCAAAGGCGAATCTCGTTTCTTGGTCGGCTGGATTTGTGCCAAGACGATCTATGGCGAAGACTTCGAGAAATACACTGCCGACTTCGATGCGGCAGTCAATAGACAGGATGCGCTCCGGCGCGTTCGCGAGATCAAGGTCGCAATCCACCCTTTCGTCGAGTACTTGAATGCGATCTCGAATTCGGAAGTATTCCGATATTTCAGTAAAGTCCGTGGTCAGCTAGAGATCCAGATGCCCTGGGTATTCGATACGCTGCCCGCTGCTGCCGCCATGGATCGACGCATTATCGGCGCGTCATTGCCGACAAGATTGTGTGCTCCAGGATTGGATATGCGCCAAGAGTTCAACCGATTGATGGCGGACTTCGCGGCAGCGCAGATCACGCTTGCCGGAGAGCCGGAGAAAGCTGCAAAACTCATCGGCGCCATCCGAAACAAGATGGAAGGCTTGGCCAAGCGGACTGAGGCAATCCTCGACACACTCCGCGAAGTAGAGGATTTTTTCCAACCTGCTGCGTTGGCTGCCATTTGCAAGTTGGCAAATGAGCACGACAACCCGAAGCGTAGAAAGTACGAGGCTGGATTACTCTCGCTGTCGTGTAAGAGAGAGCGGGACAAGACGACGATTACGATGCCGAAGGGTTTTCAGCTGCCATCGCGAAGCCCACTTGATGCGTTCCGGTCGGCTCTTGCCGGCGTGAAGGTCTAAAAACAAAAGGGCTCTGGAGTTTCCAGAGCCCTTTCCGTTAAGCCCATCGCCTCATTATCAAGGCCGACTGCCCCACAAAGGCAGCGCATCAAACGTCGCCTGTTGTTGAACTGCTAGCCCGCGCGCAGATAAGGAGGCCGCAGCGCCGGCGTAGCCCGCCATTAAGAGTAGATCGATCTCTTCGAGCTCGAACGCATTCAAGCGAGTGCGCATCGATGCTACACGTTTCGTCTGCTCCGCAGAAATGGCTGGCACACCAGACACATTATCGTCAGCGATCGAAGTGTCGATGCCCCAATAGGCAACTTTTCGCTGACCAAGATTGTTCACACCAAACAGGATGCGCTTGCGCGAATTCTCAGCTTGTTGAGAGACAAGCTCAAGCGTTCTAAAAAGCTGGCCTACCCACCGGCCGGTTGGTGAACCAACCTCAGGCGTATTGCGACCGGCATTGCTAACAAGCACTGTCCGACACCGCCTCCAGATGCGCTCAAGACCCATATTGTCGTAAACTCCGCCATCGGTAAGAACGGCAGTCCGCGTGAATGGAGCGCGATGAAGGTCAGTGCCCGACATCGGCTTCACATCACCGTCTCGAAATTCAATTCGGACCGGTGAAAGGAATGGTGGAAAGGCCGACGATGCAGCGACCACCCGCGACAAACTGAGCGTTGGCCTTTCGATTTGGCCAACGCGATGGTCAGCTGCATAATCCTTTGCAAACCTCCAACCGCTGCCTGTTTGCAAGTTCGTTGCCATGAACGTGAAGCGCGGGCGATCGGTGACGTCCTGTAGTGTAGCGCCATTAAACAGATGCGCATCGTAGGCGCGAGCGACTTCATCCGCGGCACTACGACCGGGAAGCAACCCAAGCACGATCGCACGCACGTCCAAATCATGGCCGGCGAATGCAAGCAATGGCTTTGCGACTATTTCGTTGAAGTTTGTGGCAACCCCGTCGGCGGTAAACTGGAGTCGATGCCAAGCGAGGGCCAGCATGCCAGCAGTGATCGAACCGCCGGAAACGCTGCTAACTTGATCAAGCCGGAAAAGCAGACCTAGCTCATTGAGCCGAACGAGCGCGCCAACATGATAAATCATAGCCCGGAAGCCACCCCCGGAGAGGCAAAGCCCTATCGTATCCTCTGCTTTTGTCGCGGTGAGGAAATCACCTCGAGCAGGATGGCGTTCGAAGCTTGTCTGAATATCAGTCGAGCTCATGGCAAGAAATGCCCTCCGAAATAGGCGTTCATCTTGAACGCGTCGGATCGAAGCTAAGCAGGGAAAACTCTCCACAGTGGGCCGCAATCGCCATCAGCCCGGGCAAGCCGTCTGCGGCAAGTTCTGCGCCCAGATAGGCAAGTTGCGCGATGTCGGTTTCGCTAGGTCGCGCGCTCGCGTAGCGCGGATGCGAATGCCATTCGCCAAGATATCTTACCTGATGCATCGACCGACGCGCTACGTCGTCGATAGACTTCGCTAAGCCGACGACGCCGCGCTCGAACCGGGTCCGGCTACTGACACTGTCCTCGGGTTCGGGGAACGCATGAGCAAGATGAAGAGAGGAACGGCTCCAGTCAGCGATACCGACGAATGCCCCTCCAGTCTCGTTCGGCAGGCGGAGATCGCGCAATGCAGCAAGTTGAACAAGAAATCCGCGATCATAGCTGACCTGCCAATTGCCGACCGTAAACCGGTAAACCGGTTCGCCTTCTCTTTGGACGACCTTAACCGAGCCGCGCTCGCCCAGGGTCCAGATTGTCAATTTGGCACTATCGCTCGCAAGATCCTCGGTGATCCCGCCTGCAGCCAGGGCGCTTAAGAGGGCCGCTCGCGTTGCCGGTATCTTATTCGTCAAGGAACGGCACGACCCGCTGTAGCGCACGCCCCCCTGGGAGACGTCAAGATGCTTGGCCAGAGACGGCTCGGTCAGAAGGAGGCGGTGATATTGCGCCTCGAGATCGCGCAGCGTGACATTGCGCCGCGCATCTTCCGTGAGCAGAACGACGGCGGTGCCCGAAGGATTGAAGAAGGCACAGACGCGTCGCGCGGCAAAGGGCAGATCGCTCAAGTGGCGAGCGACGCCGACCGACGCCGATGCGTCAACGATAATGGAGGCAGCTGCATAGGCGGCATCCAGCGCCGTCTGCTGATCCGCGTTCGGCGTGAGCACGCTGGCCACGATCGCGGATTGGGGCTCGTTCAGCAACGCCGACACCTGCCTAGCCAAAGCGTTGGCCTTGGGCGCGCCGATCTCGTCCGCCAACAGCGCGTGCCGCGCCATGTTGTGCGGCAGGAGCGCGTCACCGTCGACGACGGTCCACTCGAAAGCGCCTTGGCGGGCGAGATCCATGGCGAGTTGAGAGCCGAGCGAGCCGGCGCCGATCAGCACGACCTTTCTTCGGTCCGTAGTCTCGGTACCAGCGATCGTAGCTGCGAGATCCCGATCGAAGGCGAAGTGAACCTGCGCTGGTGCAACAGGCAACGAAACTCCCGCGATCGGCGCTTCAGGGAACGCCCGGACGTAACCCTTACCGACGTTGCTGTTATTGGCGTGCAGTACGCCCAGAAGGACCCCGATCTCGCCCGCGGTATTGGCGGTGATAAAGGCTCGGAAATCGTCGGCGCCCCGTCCTCCTTCGGTGGTCACAGGGAGACCAACGATGATGGCGAGTCGGCCGTCCATCCGCCTGGCGCCGTCGGCGGCGATCCCCGTCCAAGCCTTCAATCTCTCCTTGATCTCGTCCAGCAGCTTGAGGCCGGTTGGCGCAAGTTCCGCGGCTAGACTTTCCAGAGTTCGAGGCAGGCGCCGGATCGAGGTCATGATTTGCGGCGGGAGTGCGAAAGCCATCACGGTCAGGCCGACGCCACCCAACCGACCCTCGTTGGACGGAAGGGCGAATACCAGGCCCTGATTGTCGGCACGTACGAAGCCCGCAAACTCGGAGATCGTGGACCCCGCCTCGAAGACGCTGCGCGGCAACACCAAGGACATGTCCGCATCATAGAATAGTGGGTCCGGCGGTTGCGCCGGATCATGGAGTTCGCCGCGCGCCGCCTTGGCCAGCCAAAGCTGGACGAGCCGCGACAATTCCGTTGGCGTGTAGGTCAGGCGCGCTTCCGACCACGGCCGATCGTCCACGCAAAGCGAGAACGGCATTCCTTCGGGCACGCCATTCTGATGCATGGTGTGGGGAAAGTCGTTCCGCAGCGCCAGTACCGCAGGACGGCCCTGCAGCGACGGGAAGAGAATACCGATCGGCTCGTGGGCGCGGATCGGGTGGGCTAGGTCTTGGGGACGCTCCACGTCGATCTCGACATGGACGCCAACATAGCTGGTCGCCTTGTCCTCCTTGATCTCGACGAACGTGGTGGCCGGAATGCCGGCGAGCACAGCTTCCGCGAACGAACGCGCCAGTCCGGGGGCGACGTCGTCGACCGTCGTCGCCTCCCCGAAGGCGGCCCACCAGGCGTGGATCGTCACGCCTAGCCCGCCCGCACCGGGGTTGCCGCCACGCTCACTGCGCCGGCGGCGGTGGCGGAAACGAGCAGCAGCTGGGCGCCGCGCTCGGTGATCTCGATGGTCGTCGGCTTCGGCTTGCTCTTCGAGGGCAGGTCCATAGTGAACTTGAACTGGCCGTCCTTGAGGTCTGCGACCGAGCGGTAGTAGGCCGCGGCTTGGCGGTGCGGCGGCTGCGGATCGAGGTCCTCGTCACTGCCCCGAGTCGGGATCGACCAGCTGGTGGACATCATGATGGAGCGCTCGCGCCCCTGGGTCTCGCACAGCCATTTGACCTCCTCGGTCGGCTTGGTGACATCGACGCCCTTCTCCGGCCCGATCGAGAGGTAGGAGCAGTGGTGCGGGATCTTGAAGATGTCCCAGAGCAGCCGGTCCTGGTTACCGTGGCGCTTGGACGTGGTCACGATCTGGTTGATCGAGTCGTAGTTGATGTCCGACATGAAAAGCGCGCAGGTCTCGCGGCTTCCCTCCCGGAACGTCGCCTGGAAGACCACGCTGTGCTGGTTGCGGTCGACGATCTCGCTCTCGTTCTGATGCCAGCCGAAAGGGCTGTGGATGAAGAACTGGACCTGTTCGGGACCGAACATCGACAAGCCGGGTACGTACTGGCCGGCGTCGGTGATGAGGTGCGCACGCGATTCCAGAGTCAGGCCCTGCTTCTCCAGCCATTCCTTGAGCTTGGTCGGGCGCGAAAAGACGCGGATGCCCTTGCCGACGCGCAACCGGTGCCGCGCCTCCTGACGGATGATGCGCGCGCTATCTTCGCAACCGTCCTCCAGGATCGCCGCCGCAGGCACCCACAACTCGTCGATCTTGATCCGGCCTTCGCCCTGGTATTTCGCGGCATGTTCGAGCCAGAAGAAGTCGCCCGAACCGCAGCAATGGTCGTCGTCGAGATGGGTGTAGCAGACCACGTCGTAGTAGTCGCGCTTCGCCGCGCGCAGGTCGGCCTTGAGCGCCTCGGGCAGGTCGACGCGGACGTCCCACATGTCGTCGGGATTGCGCATATCGGCGTAGTCGACCAGCATCTTGCGGCCGTTGGCCATGTCGATGCGGGTGCAGTCGGCGTTGCCGAGGGGATGAAAGATAAGTTTAGCCGTCATTTCGGTCTCTCCCGATCTATGCGGTGTTTTCCGGACATCGGAAGGCCGCGTTGAGGCTTCTGGGCGCTTTCCTAGGGGCCGTAACGTCTCCGACCCTGATATCTCTGTCGCAGTGTGTCCTCGTTGAAGGACAGGATCCGGCCCTTCTTCGAGCGGAAGTCCATCGTCGAGGAGATGTCTTTCGAATTGCCCTTGAGGTTGACGGCGCGATAGGCGCCGGTGTGGTCGCCGATCGACTTGACGATCACGTCTCCCGTCTTGGTCGTCATGAGCCGGATGCCTTGCTCGTGGAGCAGTTCCCGGATCTCGTCGCGCGGATGATCGTATTGGTTGGCGTAGTTCGACGAGCAGATCGCGAGCCGCGGCTCCAAGCGGGCGAGAAAGCCCTTGGTGGTGAAGCCGTTGTCCGCCCCGTGATGAGCGAGGATCATCACGTCGGTCTCCGACTTCAGGATCCGCGAGCGCCGCAAGCGCGCCGAGATGTTCGGGGATTCGACGTCGCCGAGGCTGAAGACGTTGAAGCTGCCTTTGCGAAAGTGCTTCACCGTCGAATTGTTGTTGGCGCAATCTTCGTCAATACGAAACGGATTGTAGAGCGTGTCCTCGAACGCCAGATCCCCGGCCTTCTGAAGTGCGGCGATGTACTTGGGCGTGAGGTGGCGGATCATCGGCGTGCGGTTCGCCTTCAGCTGCGCGTCCCTGTAGGCGGCGATGATCTCGAGGCAGCCTTCTCCATGGTCGGTATAAGGATCATAGCCGGGGCACTCGATCCGGAGCGGCCGAACCAGGTCGAGGAGTTCCTGCAGTTCGTGCCGATTGCAGTGGTCCGCGTCCCAACTGGTGATGTGGAGAGTATTGGCGGTCTCTACGCCGCAGCGGTGCATCTCGTACTGGAGCGCGACCTGGCTGAGCTCGGTCAGGCGCCCCTCGATCACCGTGAAGTGTCCGTCTGCGAAGTACGAGAAGGACGAGCCGGGAACTCCGAGTTGATATGCGCGGAACCGCGTCACGATGCTCTTCATCATGCGGCTTCGCCCCCGCTCATCGTCCGCGGGCGCGGTAGGGCTTCAGGTCGGTTCGGGATAGCCATGACGGCTCCAAAATCGGGAAAGTTCTTGTTCCCTACAACCTAGCCGAGTCTGATTAGAAAAACACCAATGCAATATTAATTTTTAGTAATGTTTGTATTAAGCACAGAAATGTTTGCAACGTTGACGGATGATCGGAACTACGATTCTCTAGGGCAACATGGCTGATTTGGAGATCTACCGGATTATCGGCGCGAGCCTGGCGGCGCGACGAAAGAAGCTGCGCCTTAAGCAGGCGGAGGTGGCCGACATGATCGGACTGACGAGGGCGTCGCTGGCCAACATCGAGAGCGGGCGACAGAAGCTGATGCTTCATCAGGTCTATAGGCTGGCGAAGGCGCTGCAGGTCGACTCGATCATTGACCTCGTTCCGAGCAGCTTTTCGTTCGAGCAGGCGAGCGGTCCGCTGTTGATCGAAGGCAGCGACGTGAACGCCACGCAGCGGGCGCAGATTGAGAACTACGTGAGACGGACGGGCGGGGGCTGACAATGAACGAACTGGAAGAAGCGAGAGAGCAAGCGGGTGCTCTGGTCAAACGCCTCGGTCTGAAGGCTCCGCCCGTCCCGGTGGACAGGCTCGCGAAGGTCTTGGGCGTCCGCATCGAATACACACCTTTCGACGACGAATTGTCCGGCATGGCGTTCATCCGGGACGGCAAGCCGGTGATAGGCGTTAACTCGAACCACCATCCGAACCGCCAGCGCTTCACCATCGCGCACGAATTGGCCCACGTGGTGCTGCATCGCGCAAAGCTGGAGGCGACGGTGTTGATCGACAAGGGCAGGAATTTCATTCCGCGCGATTCCATTTCGGCGGAGGGCATCGATCCCCTCGAAAAGCAGGCCAATGCGTTCGCATCGGAGCTGCTGATGCCGGAACGGCTCGTGCGGCAGGTGCTGGCGGAGTCATCCCGCGACATCCAGGACGACGACTACCTGATCGGCATGGCCAATCGATTCCGCGTCAGTCTCGCCGCCCTGCAGTTCAGGCTCGGAAGATTGTAAGGCGATCGCGGTCGTGGCATTCGTCCTGTACGATCTCGAAACGTCGGGGTTGAACAAGCGCTTCGACCAGATACTTCAGTTCGCCGCCGTCAGGACCGACTCAGACCTCAACGAGACGCACCGGTTCGAGACGAAATCGCGTCTCTTGCCCCACGTCGTTCCGTCGCCGCAGGCATTGCTGGTCACCGGGCATACGCTGGCCGAAGCCAACAGCCCTTTCAGACAGTCGCACTATTCGATGGTGTGCGAGATCGCGAACGTGCTGGCTTCGTGGTGCCCTGCGACTTTTCTCGGTTACAATTCTATCCGCTTCGACGAGGAGTTTCTTCGGCAGGCGTTCTATCAATGCCTGCATCCGATTTTTTTGACCAACATGAACGGCAATGCTCGCGCCGACGTTCTCAACCTGATGCGCGCCGCGACGACCCTGCATCCCTCGGTCATGCACGCGGGACTGGAGCCGGACGGTCGTCCCACCCATCGGCTCGGTGCGATGGCCGCGGCAAACGGCGTCCCTTCACGCGCGCTCCATGACGCCGCCGCCGACGTCGACGCAATGCTCGGTCTATGCCGACTGGTGCGCGCCGGCGCGCCAGACCTCTGGTCGACGTTTCTCCGCTTCTCGGCCAAGGCAGCGGTCGTCGATTTCGTCCGGGACGAGGACGCTTTCGCCTACTTCGACTATTTCGGCCGCCCGCAGGTCATGCACTTCCTGACGAGGGTCGGAATTAGCCCGAACGACGGAAATGCCCACTACTGCCTCGACCTCGCATCCGACATTGACGCGTTGCGGAAGCTCAATGTCGGCGACCTATCCCAGCGCCTGACGCAGGAACCGCGTCCGATCCGTCGCCTGAAGGTCAACGCGTCGCCGCTGCTCTATCCGCTCTGGGACATCGAACCCGATCGGTTCGTGGATTTGACCGAAGACGAACTCGTACGGCGCGCGTCTTCGGTTCGCGCCGACCCTGAATTCATGGCGACTCTGACCAGCGCGGCCGCGTCGATCGAGCCGATCTATCCGCCGTCCGAACACGTCGAGCAACAGATCTATGGCGGAAAGTTCATCTCCGATGCTGATTCCGCGTTGTCCCGGCAATTCCACAGCTTGCCGTGGCAAGCTAGAGCGGAACTTGCGGACCGCTTCCAAGACAGTCGATTAAGACGGCTTGCACGTCGCCTGATCTTTTTCGAGAGTCCTCACGTCTTGGAGGAGCCTGAGCGCCACCTGATAGTCGATGATATAGCGGCGCGCCGTCGTGGCGAGGGACGATACACAGCGCCGCCTTGGACGACTATTCCTCAAGCTCTGTCCGAGCTTGAAGCCATGAACGGACAATTATCGGAGGCTCTCAAAATCGAATTCCGCTCTCTCTGACAGCGATAGGTTAATCATGGATCACGGCCGCGATTTCAAGTCGAACTCGGTGGAGGAAGCCGCGAGGGCCCTGCGCTTCGGATTGCGCTATATGAAGCCCAAAAAAACCCTTGGCTATAGGCTTTCAAATACGGGTTACGGCATGGCTATCCGTAGTAGCCGCTCTCTCCACTAGCGTTCCAGCCGAGGCGCAGACGGTTTCGGATGCTCTGTTTTGTGAGCCCTACGTAGATCGGCTTTCGGTCGATGGAGCCGATATAGAGCTTAGGCAGATCGTTCGTGGCGATCCCGGAAAATTTGTTGGTCCCTCTGGAGCAGAGCACGTTGGAACTCAGTCGACGTGAACGAAAGCTCATAAGTATCAGGCCCTTCAACTCTCACGTTTCCCCCTAATCGTTGTCCGGAAACCAGCCTTTATTTTTGTATTTGAGACCCAGGCTGGCGCGCACCCAATACTGCGTCATCCAGATGGTCCCAGCATCGAGTGTGCTTGTTGGGAGCCAGGCGAAGTATGGCCCAAGCCAGCGCGGGTTCGCCTTCTCGAATTGCTCCTTCAGGGAAAGCTGACTGTGTGGAATAAGCCCGGACTCGATGTTGCACCTGCGCTCTTTGTCGGCAGCCTCACGTTCCTTCCGGCCTGGGTCCTTTGCATCCCACCAAAGCTCGTTCTTCGATATTAGTGCGTCATGGCTCGAGTGCCATTCGCGCCAGACTGACTGACCGTTCTCGAAGACTTCGATGTTGTTGACTGGTGTGGGAAGATTAGTCAGCGCTTCACCGAGCAACCATTGCTTGGCGGTGGTAATGTTGTCGAATTCCCGCATCTCGACCGGCGGAGCCGGCAGATTCATGCCCTGAGGAATCACACCTGTGATTTTTGCCAGGAACACGCTTGCCTTTGTCTTTAGCACGGCGACTTGCGCCTGATGCAGCTGGGCAAATTCGGAATCATTATAAAATGGCATATCTACTAGCTGCTCAGGGCCTTGGAAAATGCCGAACTTGAGCTGTCTCCCACTGAGTAGGTGAGAAAGCAGCAGCCGCAGACCCTGCGGGGTGCGCGGTGACATTAGCGCGCCTTGGCCGTCCTCGACCGATGTGACGTTCACTCCCACAGGCGCGTGCCGGCCGCCGTCGAGGGGCGCAAGCGACAGGCCCAGATCGAGGCCGTCAACGACCCGAAACGGTGAAAACGTGAAAGCAAGGAAGGTGAGTGGTTCCGAAGTGCCGCGTTCTATCTTACAGACGAGATGAATTGTGGCGATATATCTTTTGGTCTTCGAATCTTGATAGTCAAACCGGCGTCGTAGCTCGCCGTTCTGAACGTCCCACGCGCTGTAATCGACACCTACCATGATGCCCTCCTGGGTTGCGTATGTTCGCACCGCGGATGCCTTCAAGGCAAGCATCTGCGAGACGCTACCTGTCCGGCTTAGGTAGAATCGGGGATGTGCCTGACCCACCGCTATGGTCGAGGGCTGTGCCCGCAGATGAGATTTCCGGGAAATACTTCAAGGATTAGGTATCCGATGCGGGGTCTTCCTTTGTGCCCCTTTCCACGATCTTTAGAGATCCATCCGGAAGGGGACGTTGGAGTGCCATGGCTTTCTCCCAGGGTGCACCGAGCCAAGCATTGACTTCCGCCGGTGTCGTCAAGATCACCGGCATCGCCTTCGGATGAAACGCGCCGACTTCGGCGTTGGGCGCCGTCGTCAGGAATGCGTAGAGGTCATTGGTCGTTTCGCCTTCCTTGACCTTCCTGACCGATGTCCAATTGGTCCAGATGCCGGCGAAGCATGCGAGGGGTCTGGTTTCGTCGAGCGCGAACCAGATGTCACCACCTTCGGCCTTGTTGAACTCGCTGAAGGAGTTGAACGGCACCACACAGCGATTCTCCGGACCCAGCCATCTAGTCCAGTGTTTGCTCTTCACATTGCGGATGTTGGTCGTGCCGCCGTCGGGCTCCATCCGCAACAGTTCCTTGAAGTCGACGGTCTTTCCCTTCGCTTGCAGTTTTTCGGCGCGCTTCTTCGTCGCATCCATCAGCGCCTTCGACGACGACGGCATGCCCCAACGCGCGGTGACGAGTTCGCGGCCGTCGGCGCCGGAGCGAATAATCGGCGCTTTGTAGTCTGGAAAGACGCCGGGCATCGGCGCCAAGTTACCGACGTACCGGTTCATGACGCGGAACAGCGCGCTGATCGCGGCCTGGTTGGTTGTAATCGAATAGAGATTGCACACGATCAGGTCTCCGTTACGGCCTGGCGGGAGCGCGATGCCAGTTGCAGAAGGTTAACTGACGGCCGACGGCCAGCATTAGTACATTTGCTGCAGCGGAGGCGGCTCGCCAAGTCGTGGACAAACGTTGTCGGCGGATGGCGGAGCGCCGCCAGGTCGACGTCTCGCCTGGTCTTGCATCGCGAGCATTCGATCTCGAGCCAAGCGTAAGCGGCGTTGATTGCCTGGTCGACGGTCGGCGATGGGTCAATCGGTCCACCGTCGGCCCACATCCTCTCGTTCCAGGATTCACAGAGTAGCTTGTCTGCCTGTCGTATGAGAGCCTCGCCCTTGGCACGGGCTTCGGCAGACTGTTCAATGAGAATCGTCGTCATCGCGCGGGCTCTCCCCAATTCCTTGGAGAGCGCCTTGCGGTCGCCGCCGCTGAGCGGCGTCGGGTGGTGCTTCGGTGCCATGGCAGCATCCAGTTCCGGCCGAGCCGGCGACTAGTCGAGCGCAGGCCAGCAGCCGTCTTCCTCATGCCGACCGGTCCGCTGCGTGCAGGTATTGTCCAAGAGCCGGCGCCCAACGTCTTTCCAGAGTGCCTCCCGGCCGTAGAGGCGGATGGCATCAACCTTCTGAATTTCGACGATCCGAGCACAGCGCCGGCATCCCAGCCTCAGAATGTGCTGAGGAATTTGGCTTAACGGTAGTGCCCCTCCGGAAAGGACTGACCGTGCCTCGGCGCGAGGGTCGTCTAGAAGGGCCTGCCAATACTCCGCGGGCAAATCAGCCTCAGGAGCCAATCCGGGCTTCTGCGGCGCGCTTCTGCCCGCGAGTGCTGCCATTTTCTCCATCTGTTTGGGTATCGGCATGCGCCAGCTCGCGGGTCGGTCCGTCATGCCGCCATAGAACATAACAAGAACATTGGAGTCGAGAGCCGGCGTGAAAAATATCTTCTTATGGGCCACATCTACTGTCGGAACCACGCTCCGCCGTTCGTCTTGAATCCGTCCGAACTGGAGTTCTGCGTACCATGGCCCCGAGAGCCAACTGGAAAGGCTTCTTGCGTCTGTCGCTCGTCACTTGTCCGGTGGCCCTCTACCCAGCGACGTCGGAGAGCGAAAAGATCTCCTTCAATCAACTCAATCGAGCGACCGGCCACCGGATCAAGTACCTGAAGGTCGATGCCGATACCGGTGACGAGGTCGCGAACGAGGACATCGTCAAGGGGTACGAGCTCGACAAAGGACAGTACATCGAGGTCACCAAGGAGGAGCTCGAGGAGCTGGCCCTGGAGTCGACCCGCACCATTGAGATCGATGAGTTCGTCGACAAGTCCGAGATCGACCCGCGCTACCTGATCCGACCGTACTATCTCACGCCGGACGGCAAGATCGGTCACGACGCCTTCGCAGTGATCCGCGAGACCATCCGCGAAATGGATAAGGTCGCGATTGGGCGGGTCGTGCTGACCAACCGCGAGCACATCATCGCTCTCGAACCTATGGACAAGGGGCTCGTCGGCACCCTGCTTCGCTATCCGTACGAGGTACGCAACGAGCAGGAGTATTTTGACGAGATCCAGAACGTCAAAGTCACCAAGGATATGCTCGATCTCGCAAGGCACATCGTCAACCAGAAGACAGGCACGTTCGCTCCCGAGAAATTCGAGGACCACTACGAAACCGCGCTGGTCGACCTGATCAACCAGAAGCGCGCGGGCAAGACCATTCGCCCGAAGGAGCGGCCCAAAGGCGAAAACGTGGTCGATCTGATGGAGGCGCTGCGGCAGAGCGTCGGTCGGGACGCTGCACCGGCCAAGACGGCAAAGCCCGTCAAGAAGCCGCGCAAAGTTTCGGCAGGTCAGAAAGAGATGCTGATGCCGATCGCCGGCAAGAAACAGGCGAAGGAAGCGGCGGCGAAGAAACCCGCGACGGGCCAGCGGCGAAAGTCGGCTTAGACGATGGATGTCCGGGGCGCCGGTGGCCCTGCAGAAAGAGCGCACAACTTCTCGATCGACTGTTGCGGCCCAACACGCGATAATCGGCGCTCGCTCGGACAGTTCGATGACATTCACGATCGGCATCATCTCGGATACGCACGGCCTGCTCAGGCCAGAGGCTCTTCGCGCGTTGGCCCATGTCGACCACATTATTCACGGCGGCGACATCGGCGATCCCAAGATCATCACCGCGCTGCGGAGAATAGGCCCCGTCACGGCGATCAGGGGGAACGTGGACACTGGCGAGTGGGCTACCGAATTTGCAGAAACCGAGTTCGTGCGGCTCGCTGGACAGCTGTTCTATGTTCTGCATGACCTCGGCGCTTTGCAAATCGACCCCGTAGCTAAGGGCATCGATGTCATCGTTTCCGGCCACTCCCACGTGCCCAAGATCAACACCGTAGATGGCTTGCTCTACTTGAATCCCGGCAGTGCCGGGCGCCCGCGCTTCAGGCTACCGATCACGCTCGCGAGCATTGAAGTCACCCCTGACGGACTGAAACCGACCATCCACGATCTTGAGGTCGAGTAGGCTTTAGCGGGGCGCAGAGCCTAGCGCTTAGAGCCTTCCCATGGGTGCTCGACCCGACGTATACTCATTAAGCGGCTGGCCACCTGATGTCCGCTCAAACCCCACCAGCAGCGGAAAAGCAGCAATCTTCCGAGGTCGGCCAGGGGCCCATCAGCAGACATCCGCGCCTTCGCCGGCTCTAGGTCTGCAGGCTGCTCCGGCGTTGAATTCACCTACGGTCGACCTCTTGCCGCTCGCAACGCGTGCGGGTCACCTCAGGTTTGACGCGCTGTTTGCCGTCATGCCGGTTCGCGCGGGCGCGACCACGGGGGTGAAATCCGGCGTTTGGTCGCTGCCGAGTCGTATGCCGCTATAGGCGACGAGCCCGTCGGTGGTGGCCACCGCGTCGCCACGGCGCAGCGAGCCGTCCAGCGCGAGATCAATTGGCGCTAGGCCGCCGGGATTGCGGCCGTTGCAGGTGCAGTCGGCGCGCAGCGCCTTCCGATAGGCAAAGGCGTTCTCGCTGTCCGCATAGCGTTCGCCAGTTGCGGCATAAGCACTATCGATGTTGGAGCCGAAGAAGACCTTGGTCGGGCTTGTCGGACAGAAGGCTTGGCACATCTGCGCCGGCGAGGCCGCGCCGCGCATCAGCGGAAAGTATTTGCCGTCGCAGCTGCGCACGCAGAAGGCAGGTCCCGCGCCTGCGACGACCGGCCGCGGCGTCGGCAATTGCGGATTATTGTCATTGCCGGAAGACGAGGTTTGCTGCTGCTTCCGGCCGCCACCGAAAAGAAAATCAAGCAGCCCCTCAGCCGAACTCATCTCCGGCGTCAGCGCGACGGGGCCAACGATGACGGCAGCAGCAAGCAGGCGGCGAAGCTTGCGCTGAAAGGACCACCGGGTACCTTGCTCCACCCTACGCAAAGGACCTCCCTGCAGCGCGGCGCGCTGCGCTTCCTCAACTCGTATCGTGTGTTAAGCTCGCTCTATGGCGGACAATGGGAAAGAAAAGGGCCAGCAGGAATTGAGCGCGCCACATTCTCCAACCGTCATTCTCGGACGCCGGTGCGTGTCGAGCAAGATTGAGACAGCAAACAGCTAGGGGTCAAAGGCGGGACGTTGCGTCCACTCACCATCCGTGTGAGCCTTCGCGGCATGGGCAGGCGCAAATATTTTGATTTACCGAAGTTTCGCTTGTGCCGTCGGGCAAAACAGTGGTTCATAGGGTGCTGGTCCAACGCGGAAGCCAGCCCATGTCGAATGAAGTCGAAACCTCTGAGCTATCGAAGATCGCCCGCTTGAATGGCGATTTTAGACTAAACTACGGCAAGCTGCTTGGCGCTTACCTATACCTGCGCTCAATCAGTGCCGCCCGCGGCCGCTCCTGGCTTTGGGGCGGCCTCGTTCCGCTTGCTTGTTCGACGGGGCTGACATGGTTGGCGCGGCATGGTTGGACGCCGCCAATCTGGCCTTGATCGCCTTAATCAAATCACTCATCTCCGGGCAGAGAACTCCGCGATGCCGGGCGAGGGAGCCGGATGAAAGCCAGACGTATCGGCCTGCCCGCAATTTGGGCGGCAACAGCACATAGTCCTCGACCACCTTGTTCGTTGCATCCAGCCTCATCACTGCGAGCAATCCAGAGGAAATTTGTCTGCGGTAGGCTTTCCACTGCGGCGCGTGATCCGGTCCGCGAGTGGCGAGTTGTCGTGCGATGAGAAATGAAACCAAGCGCGCGCCGCCAACATCAAGAGCTATGTTACCCTGAGCAAGCTCGGGCTCAAGACCAAGATCAGCTCTCAGCACTTCGGCGAGTTCGTTCGCGTGCCTCGTCTGCTCGTGGGCCCAGTGATCCCAGGTGTCCAACCAGTCGCAGTCTCGTGGCGATACGTATCCGATCAGCGAATAGGCCCCACGCAACGACCCAAAATGCTTGACGTAGGACGAGACGTGGTTGAGCCCGAGCGTCGTGTTGATGATGTTAGAGTTGAGTTTTCCTCGTCGGCGAAGCACGACGCGGAGACGCATCAGCATCTCGTCTTCCGAATCTCGACGCGCCGCTCGGCGAGCAGTTTTTGAGCGCGCGCGAAGATATCCGGATCAACGATGGGTTCAATCGCAGCGGCGCCGTGAACCCAGGCATGGGCAGGGTTTTTGACGAGTCTCTCGCCCAGGCGTCGCGAGGTTCGATTATAGACGGTCTTTCCGATGTAGTTTTCGTTGCCCAGGATTGTCGGGATCATCCCATCCGTCCACGGTCGGCCGTTATGATTGGCGATGTTGGCGTCGTTGAGCGCGCGCCGTATCTCGCTATACGATTGTCTTGCGTTGACGAATTGATCGAAGATACACCGAATTACGGCGGCCTCTTCGGCTGAGCCGTGCCGCAGTCGAACGCGATCTGATTGCAGAGCCTTGTACTGGCCCCTCTCGAGCTGTCCCTTCGGATGCTCGCCTTCATCGACCATCATCCGGCGTAGGCCGTAGCCGACGGGGGCACCAACGCGGTAACCGAGGCTTGCGATCCGACAATGTCCGGTGTGCACCTTGACCCCGAGTTCTCGACTCCATTCAGCTGCCATGCCTCGCTTCATGTACTTGGCCATGCCGGAAAGAAAGCTGCCATCGTTCTTGAAGATCTCGGCGCAATACACGACGCGAACGCCGTTCATCTTGCACAGGAACTCGTAGTAGGCGCTCTCGTCGGTGTCCTGGAAGCGTCCCCACCGGCTGACGTCGTAGACGAGGATCTGATCGAAGTCGGCCTGGCCCGATTGGACATCTTCGATAAGTTCGATAAGACCCGGCCGGCCTTTGATCCGCAGGCCGCTCCGGCCTTGATCCTCATAGGTCCGGACGACCGTGAGGCCGTTAGTTGCCGCATAAGCGGCAATCGCCGCGCGCTGGTTCTCGATCGAATAGCGCTGAAGCTCTCTCGACATCCGGACATATTGCGCGGCACGCTGCGTCCGCAGGCGCCTTGCCAGGTTCGTTCCCTTGCGCACGACCAATGCGTTGGCCATGACCCGCCCGCCTCAGAGCAGTACAGCGCTGGGAATTACACAGCTAAACTAGCAGCATTGCAAGCTATGGTGTACTCCAGCCTACCGACTTGCCGCCGCCACTGCGTCTTGTAAGTGCATCACGCATTTCTTCGTCAGGCGTCGTACGGCGAACGCGGACAGAGACCCTAAACACCAGATCGTCTTCTGAGAGTTTGTCCGTTTTGTTCCCTATCATATCCAATTCCACGATCGGCGCATAAGTACCCTGATTTCTCTCACCGTTGCGCAGCATCTCGAAAGAATGAAGCGCGCGAGGACGAGAGAAGAGCACAGTCGTGGACCAGGGTCCGCAGCCTCAGCGCAAATCGATCCTGCTCTGATCAAGCTTGTTGAAGCACTTGCAATTGCCGACGCAAGACGCGATCATCTCTTCGATAGCGAGCGCCTGATGAAGAATCATCTCGATGCCGCTGGCGACAATCGCATGAGCAGTGGTATTCGAGATGAAACCCGCAGCGATCTATGCTCGGTTCTCGACCGAGCTTCAAAACGAAAAATCGACTGAAGACCAGATTGCCCTTTGCCGCGCTTATGCGGTTCGTCATCAACTCGATGTCGTTGGTACCTTTGAGGACAAGGCGCGTTCTGGAGCCTCGGTATTCGGCCGCGATGGTTTGATGCAGCTTATGGACGCTGCGCGTCAGCATCGTTTCGCAGTTGTGGTCGTAGAGGCATTGGACCGACTCTCACGCGACATGGAGGATCTGGCCGGCATCCACAAACGGTTGTCTTTCCAGGGGATCGAGATCCAGGCCGTCCACGATGGTACTGCGGACTCAATTTTGATTGGGATCCGCGGCCTCGTCGGACAGATGCAGCGCGAGGACGGTGCGAAGAAGGTCCGCCGCGGCATGGCAGGCGTGATACGTGATGGCCGACATGCGGGAGGACGAGCCTACGGATATCGAGCCGTACCCGGCAAAGCCGGCGAGCTCGAAATCGTCGAAGATCAAGCTACGATCGTCCGACGGATTTTTGCGGCATACGCGTCGGGACGGGCTCCCCGGGAGATCGCGCAGGATCTCAATCGGCAAAATATACATCCACCACGAGGTCGGCGATGGAATGCTTCGACGATCAACGGCAACGCCAAGCGCGGGACGGGGCTCATCTTCAATGAGCTCTATGCTGGCCGTATTGTCTGGAACAAGGTCAGGATGGTGAAGGATCCCGATACAGGTAAACGATTGTCTCGCCCGAACCCTCGTGAGGAGTGGCAGAGCATAAATGTGCCCCGACTGCGGATCGTCGAACAATCTGTGTGGGAGCAGGCGCACGCTTTGAAGACCGAGAAGGGGCATTTGGCCAGTCACATGAAGCGACGGGCGCCGCATCTCTTGTCTGGTCTCCTTCGGTGCGGTTGTTGCGGATCTGGCATGTCAGTTCACGACCGCGACAAGACCGGAAAGACCAGGATTCGTTGCTCAGCTGTGCGCGAGAGTGGCAGTTGTTCGAATCGCAGGATCATGTACCTGCGCGACGTCGAAAAACTTGTGCTCAGCGGGATGGTCGAGGAGTTGAAAGACCCACGGCTGATCGAGACCTATGTTCGCACCTACAACAGTGAGCGAGACCGGCTTGCGGGGAACGCCTCTGCGGAGCGCCTGCGGCTAGAGGCCAAACGCGATCGGATCGAGGGCGAGCGTCAGCGCAACATTGATCTCGTGATCAAGTACGTGATTTCCGAGGAGGATGCTAAGCAACGGATAGCCGAGCTGAAGCAAGAGCGGTTGCGCGTCGAGGCGGAACTGGCTTCCCTCGAGGAGGCCCCTACTCCCATCTCACTCCATCCGGCAACGCTGGACCGCTACATCGAAACCGTCAATGGACTAGCCGACACGATGGCAAGCCATGCAAGCGCGGAAGACGATCGCGGCCCGCTGGTCGCCGACTTCAGGTCGCTTGTGCACAGCGTCATTGTCCACCCGAAAGGCCCTCGGGAAGGCTTCGAGATCGAGGTCAAGGGAAAGATGGCCGCATTGGTCGGCGGAGGGGTCTTTCCGGAGGCCCACCATAGTAGTGGGGGATACATGGTAGCGGGAGAGGGACTCGAACCCCCGACCCCAGGATTATGATTCCCGTGCTCTAACCAGCTGAGCTACCCCGCCACAGGGCCCGCGAACGGCTGCTATGGCCGATCTCGCGAACGCGCGGCATATAAAGAAGGGGGCGGGCGTAAGTCAATCCGCCTTCGCTAAAAGCTTCTGCCTTCGCCAAGGCTTCGGCGGGACAAGATGGCGAGAAACGGCCGATTTGGGCGCCGGATTTGCCCATTTGAAGACCGGACTCGTGGAAAATCCCCCTCACCCGGATCGCATCTCCGACGCGCTCCGGCCTCTCCCCGCAGGCGGGGAGAGGTGAAGGGCGCGAAGGCGTGAAATCGCTTATTTCGGCCGCACGTTGGGGTCGCCGCCGGGGCTGCCCGGGGGCGGGATCACCGGGGTGTTGCCGCCGGTTTCGGGGGCCGGGGCGTGCATCTCGGGGTCGACGCCCGCGGGCGGGCACAGCACGCCGTCGGACTTTGCCAATCTGTCGCCGAGCGGTTCCCGGGACTGGCCGGTGGTGGTGCCATCGGCCTGGCGGTTCGGGCGGTCCTGCGGGGCGCAATTGGCCGCATGTTGCGGGGATGGCGGCGCGGTCGCTTGCGGCGGCGTCGCCGGGGCGGGCGGCGCCTGCGCGATCGCGCTGCCGGAGGCGGCGATCAGCAGGCTGGCCAGGATGATGTTTGATGTCGTGCGCATGGGAGGGAAACGCGCAGGAAGCGCGGCCTGTTCCCGGTGGGAATGCGATGTGATCGGGCTATTCGCCGCGTTCTCGGTGCACCTCTCCCGCTTGCGGGGAAGGAAGCGCACTGCCGGCTTGGCAGGACGCCGGGCAAACCGCGATCAGGCTTTGTGGTAGCGGATCAGCGAAAAGTGCCCCATCGGCGGCATCGGCCTCCGCTCGGCCAGCGTGACGCCGCCGTGCCTGGCGGCCCAGCCCTCGAGGCGGGCCCACGGGAATTCCGGGCGCCAGCCGAGGCGGCGGGCGACGGGGGCGAAGGCGAGCTCGAACAGCTTGCGCGGGCCGGTCTCGGCGCCGATGTGGTTGACCAGGATCAGCTCGCCGCCGGGCTTGAGCACGCGCACGAACTCGTCGAGCGTGCCTTCGGGATCGGGCACGGCGGTGATGACATATTGCGCCACCACCGCGTCGAAGAAGTTTTCGGGGAAGGCGAGGTTTTTCGCATCCATCACCGAGAGCACTTCGACATTGGAGAGCCGAAGCGCACGCACGCGCGCCTGCGCCTTGCGCAGCATCGGCTCGGAGATGTCGACGCCGCAGATTTTCGTGGTGCGCGAATAGTCGGAGAGCGAAAGCCCGGTGCCGACGCCGACGTCGAGGATGCGGCCGCCGATGCGGTCCGCCTCTGCGATGGTCGACTGCCGTCCGGCGTCGAACACCTTGCCGAACACGAGATCATAGACCGGCGCCCAGCGGCCATAGGCCTTCTCGACCCCGGCCCGCGAGATGTCTGCTGCCATGCCCCTGCCCCGGTATTTTTTTAGCCGCGCACCGCTTCAGCGAGCGGCCTCGCTGCGTTGCTTGCGACCTTCGCGGCGGCGCTCTGAATAAAGCCGCCGCCGAGCACGCGCGCCTGCCCTGAGGGCGCGTCGTAGAACACGCAGGCCTGGCCGGGCGAGACGCCCTCCTCGCCGGCGACGAGCTCGACCTCGTAATGACCATCGCTGCCGCGCAGCCATGCCGGCTGGGGGCTGCGGGTCGAGCGCACGCGCACGAACAATTCGAGGCCGGCGCCGATGGCGCGGTCGATGTCGCCGCCGCCGATCCAGTTGACGTCGCGAAGTGCGATGCGGTGCATCTTCAGCGCATCGCGCGGGCCGACGACGACGCGGCGGGTGGCGGCCTCCAGCCGCACCACGAACAGCGGCGCGTGGGCGGCGATGCCGAGGCCGCGGCGCTGGCCGACGGTGAAATTGGCGATGCCGTTGTGCCGGCCGAGCACGCGTCCATCGAGATCGACGATATCGCCGGGGTCCATCGCGTTGGGGCGCAGCCGCGTGATGATGTCGGTGTAGCGGCCCGTCGGAACGAAGCAGATGTCCTGGCTGTCGTGCTTGTCGGCGACGGACAGGCCAAAGCGGCGCGCGAGCTCGCGCGTCTCGGGCTTGGTCATGTCGCCGAGCGGGAAGCGCAGGAAGTCGAGCTGTTCTTGCGTGGTCGCAAACAGGAAATAGCTCTGGTCGCGGTCGGCGTCGGCCGCGCAGACCAGCGCGCGCGAGCCGTCTTCGCGGCGGCGCGAGGCGACGTAATGGCCGGTGGCGAGCGCCTGCGCGCCGAGCTCGCGCGCGGTCTTCAGGAGGTCGCGGAATTTGACGCTGCGGTTGCACTCGATGCACGGCACCGGCGTCTCGCCGAGCGCGTAGCTGTCGGCGAAATTGTCGATGACGGACTCGCGGAAGCGATCCTCGTAGTCGAGCACGTAATGGGGAATGCCGAGTTTTGCCGCGACGTCGCGGGCGTCGTGGATATCCTGGCCGGCGCAGCAGGCGCCCTTGCGGTGGGTCGCCGCGCCATGGTCGTAGAGCTGCAGCGTGATGCCGACGACGTCGTAGCCTTCCGCCTTCAGAAGCGCAGCCGTCGTCGAGGAATCGACGCCGCCCGACATGGCGACAACGACCCTGGTGTCCTCAGGACGGCCTTCGAGATCCAGACTGTTGAGCATGGGCCTTAAGGGTTGTGACGGCGTGCGGCGATCCGCGATTTCATGCTTCTCGCGGGACGTCGGCGATCCCCGGGAACTATAGTTCCCGCAAGGCACGACTGCCCGGTCGAAAGCGGCTGAGAGTAACCTCTTTAATATAGGCGGCATTCCGGTGAAGCAATCACGGGGGCGGCCAGCTTAGGGCAATTCTTGCCGGGGAGGCAGAAATGGCGGGGTCGCAGCGGGCCCTGCGGCGACGGGCCTAAATCTTCAAGACATTGATTTTGCTACATAAATATACTTGGAAGGGCACTGGCCCGCTCCTTGCTCCCCTGACGCCGAAGATGTTTCCAAGGGGTCGCCTGTGGTCAGTCGTACGTCAGATGTCGTGGCCAGCGTGCAAGTGTCGAGCGCGCAGCAAAAGCCTGCGCGGTCGCAGAGCACCAGGGAGCCGTCCGCGAACGACTCCTTCGGGTCGCTGGTCGACAGCAACACCCAGGCGATCAACACCAATGCGGCCTCGCAGGCCCAGGATAGCGCGCCGCGGCGGAACGATTCGTCCTCCGCGGACAAGGGCCCGCGCGACACCTCCTCCACCGATCAATCCTCGCAGAGCAGGGCGAGCGACGACACCGACACCTCCGCGCCCACCAGGAACGACAAGACGAACGACAAGGCGAACGACACGACCACCGATGCGGCCAAGGACGCCGGCACGGTCAAGGACAAGTCCGAGGCGTCAGACGCCAAATCGGCTGATGCATCCGAGAAAACCAAGGACGACCAGACCGAGGGCACCGACACGCTCACCGCCGCAATCGATGCCGCGACAACGGCACCGGCCGACGCGGCGCAGGCCGTGCCCGATCCGAACGCGATCGTGGTTGCCGCGCCGGTCGTCCCGGCCGATCCCAACGCGGCGGCGAACCAGGCCGCCACCGCCTCGCCGCTGACAATCGCCGCCGCCGGCATCGCCGCCAGCGCTTCGACCGCGGCGCAGATCGCGGGCGCCAAGACCGACACCGCCACGCCCGCCGACAAGAGCGCCAAGACCGCCGGCGCCAAGGTCGATGCCGACACCACCGCGACGCTGGCCGATGCCGCGACCGGAGCAACCGACGCGGCCACGACCGACGCCAAGGCGACCGGCGGGCTGATCCCCGTCAACCAGGGCACGCCGAAGACCTCGTTCCAGGCCGCCGTCGCCACCGCGCAAGGACAGTCCGACGTCTCCAATATCGGCCAGGACGCCGGCGCGGCGAACCCCGCCCCGACGCAAGCGCCGGGCACCGCGACCGCCAATGCCGACGCGCATGCGCAAAGCGCCAAGCCGCAGGCAGATGGCGCAGCGACCGAAGCGAAGCCCGGCGCAGCGGACCGGACGCCCGACGCGATTCCGGCTGCACCCGCCGCCCAGGCCCATGCCAATGCGCACGCCGCCTTCAACACCGCCGACACCAGCGCGCAGGCCGCCTCCGCGATGCAGGCGCCGCTGACCAACACGACCTCGACCGCGTCCGCTTCGACCGCGACGCTGACCGCGACCGCGGCCAGCGCGACGGCGGTGCCGATCAACGGCGTGCCGATCGAGATCGCGGCCGCCATCCGCTCCGGCAAGTCCCGCTTCGACATCAGCCTCGACCCGGCCGAGCTCGGCCGCATCGACGTCCGCATCAATGTCGACCGCAACGGCAATGTCACCTCGCATCTCACGGTGGAGAAGCCGGAGACGCTGCAGATGCTGCGCCAGGACGCGCCGCAATTGCAGCGCGCGCTCGACGATGCCGGCCTCAAGTCCGGCAGCAACGGGCTGTCCTTCAGCCTGCGCGACCAGAATTCATCGGGCCAGAACTCCGGCCAGAACAACGACAATGGCGGCAATGCCCGCCGGCTGATCATCAGCGAGGACGACACTGTTGCCGCCGCACCCGTCGGGCGGGGCTATGGCCGCATGTACGGGCCGAGCAGCGGCGTCGACATCAGAGTGTAAAGGAGTATCCGACATGACCACTACGACTGGCGCTACCGCTCCTGCTGTCGTCTCCGGGACGACCGACCTGCCGAAATCCTCCTCGTCGAACTCGCTGAGCTCGACCACGGGATCGACGCTCGCCGGCAATTTCCAGACCTTCCTGACGCTGCTGACGACGCAGCTGCAGAACCAGAACCCGCTGGATCCGCTCGACACCAACCAGTTCACCCAGCAGCTGGTGCAGTTCGCCGGCGTCGAGCAGCAGCTCAAGACCAACGATGCGCTGTCGCAGCTCGTCACCCTGCAGCAGACCACGCAGGCGACCCAGGCGCTGGGCTTCGTCGGCAAGACCGCCCTGGTCGACGGCTCGACCGCGAGCATGACCAAGTCGACAGCCACCTGGCATCTCAACGTGCCGACCGACTCCACCGTCGACATCACCGTCGCCAATGCCAGCGGCCAGACCGTGTTCACCGGCAAATATACCGCCGCCGCCGGCACCGACATTCCCTTCACCTGGAACGGCATGGGCAATGACGGCACGCAATGGCCCGACGGCAAGTACACGATCACGGCGACGGGCAAGGACGTCGCCAACAACACTGTCGGCATCGCCGCCCAGGTGCAAGGCGTCGTGTCGTCGGTCGACCTGACCCAGTCGCCGCCCCTGCTCACCATCGACGGCGCCAGCTACACCCTGAGCCAGGTGAAGAGCATCATCGCCACCAGCAGCAATTAAGGTGCGCGCCGCGCGCCAAACGTCATCCCCGCGAACGCGGGGATCCATGGCCCCAGGGAGAAGTTTGGCGAAGACCAGGGGTTAGGAAGTCATTCTTGGTACTGCTGCCCGCGTCTCATCGATGAATCACGCGGTATGGGTCCCTGCTTTGGCAGGGACGACATTGAGGGCCTTGCGGCGACGCGCCCCGGCTCCATTCGTTAGTAAAGTATTTACGAAGACCCCCTCGACCGGCCCGGATTCCACCGTTCCGCCGGCCGACACGGCGCCGTTCCAGCCATTTTCAACGAGAATTGTATTGAAGCCTTAGGCTTAGCGGATTTTTAAGCCGCCGGGCGTAGGGTTACGGGCGTGAGTTCAGTGGTTGAGAGTTTGTGAGTACGCCATGACAGAACCCCATCGCCCGAGGGTAAAATACGTCATCGGGCCGGACGGCAGTCCGTTGACGATCGCGGATCTGCCTGCACCCGGCACCAAACGCTGGGTCATCCGCCGCAAGGCCGAAGTCGTCGCCGCCGTCCGTGGTGGACTTCTCTCGCTCGAGGAGGCCTGTAGCCGTTATACCCTGACGGTCGACGAATTCCTCTCCTGGCAGTTTTCCATCGACCAGCATGGTCTGGCGGGTCTTCGCACCACCCGCATCCAGCAATATCGCCAGTAGGCGATCCGGAAATCTGCGGCTTTTGACGAAAATCGGCCTCGCCCTGCGAGGCCGATTTTTTTCATATCCGCCCTTTGCGCGACTTTTGTCCGACCTCTTAACCTTCGTTAACCATATCGAAACCATCACCTAGGCAATAATTGCCCAGTCGGCCTTTCCGGTGAAAGCGGCCGAATCTGTTGGGGCGGTTGCTTGCAAGGTCTTGCGGACTTTTTGAAGAGTATCGGCGCCGCCCGGTTCGGGGCGATGATCGCGGTCACCGCCGCGCTCATCGGCTTTTTCGCGTTCGTCATCATGCGCGTCACCACGCCGCAGATGACGACGCTGTTCACCGACCTCAGCGTCGAGGATTCCTCCGGCATTATCAAGGACCTGGAGCGCCAGGGCATCCAGTTCGAGATCCGCAACGAGGGCAGCATCATCATGGTGCCCAAGGACAAGGTCACCCGCCTGCGGATGAAGCTCGCCGAGGGCGGCCTGCCCAAGGGCGGCGGCGTCGGCTACGAGGTGTTCGACAAGTCGGACGCGCTCGGCACCACCTCCTTCGTCCAGAACATCAATCACCTCCGCGCGCTGGAAGGCGAGCTCGCCCGCACCATCCGCGCCATCGACCGCATCCAGGCCGCCCGCGTCCATCTGGTGCTACCCGAGCGCCCGCTGTTTGCGCGCGAGGCGCCGGAGCCGTCGGCCTCGATCGTGGTCCGCGTCCGCGGCTCGCTGGAAGCCCAGCAGATCCGCGCCATCCGCCACCTCGTCGCTTCCGCCGTCAACGGGCTGAAGCCGCAGCGCGTCTCGATCGTCGACGAGGCCGGCCAGCTGCTTGCCGACGGCGCCGCCACCGATCCTGAGCAGGCGGTCGGCGACGAGCGCCGCATCTCCTTCGAGAAGCGGATGCGCAAGCAGGTCGAGGACATCGTCTCCTCTGTGGTCGGCTCGGGCCGCGCCCGCGTCCAGCTCTCCGCCGATTTCGACTTCAACAAGATCACCCAGACCTCGGACAAGTTCGACCCCGAGGGCCGCGTGCTGCGCTCGAGCCAGACCCGCGAAGAGCAGAGCATGACCGCCGACAACAACGGCCAGGTCACCGTCAACAACGAGCTGCCCGGCAACCAGCAGAACAACGGCGTCGCGGCCAAGGACCAGAGCAAGAAGTCCGAAGAGACCAACAATTACGAGATCTCCCGCACCACCAAGACCGAAGTGACCGAGGCCGGCCGGGTCAACCGCATCTCGGTCGCGGTGCTGGTCGACGGCATCTATTCCAAGAACGACAAGGGCGAGCTGGCTTACCAGGACCGTACCAAGGAGCAGCTCGACCGCATCGCCACGCTGGTGCGCTCGGCGATCGGCTTCGACCAAAAGCGCGGCGACCAGGTCGAGGTCGTCAATCTGCGCTTTGCGGATGCGCCCTCCACTGCCCCGATCGGCGAGCCCGGCGGCTTCCTCGGCATGCTCCAGTTCACCAAGGACGACGTCATGTACTTCGTCGAGCTCGGCGTGATGATGCTGCTCGGCCTGATCGTGCTGTTCCTGGTGATCCGCCCGCTGGTCAAGCGCATCCTGGCCTCCGACGAAGTCGCCGCCGCCATCTCCGGCGTTCTTGCCGGCCCGGCGGCCTCGGAAGAGAGCGCGCCGGCCGGCCAGGCACTGCTGCCGAGCGGTACCGCCAGCGCGATCGACGTCGCCACCATCCAGGGCCAGGTCCACGCCCAGTCCGTTCATCGCGTCGGCGAGCTCGCCGAGCGCAACCCCAACGAAACCGTCGCCATCATCCGCCAGTGGCTGACCGAACCAGCCAAGTGATCCCAGTCAAGTAATCCCAGCCAAGTAGTCCTAGCCAAGTAGTCCTAGCAAGTGAATCAAGAAGTGATCTGACATGGCCGCCAGTCTGCAAAACGCCAACTCGAACGACATCACCAGCGTGATCTCCACGCTCGGCCAGCGTGCCGGCAACCGCGCCGGCGCCCAGACCGAGGCGGTGACGGGACCCAAGCGCGCCGCGATCCTGATGCTCGCGCTGGGCGAGCAGTATGGCGGCAAGATCTGGTCGATGCTCGACGACGACGAAGTGCGCCAGCTTTCGCTGGAGATGTCGACGCTCGGCACCGTCGAGGTTGACACGGTCGAGGACATGTTGCTGGAATTCGTCTCGCGCATGTCGGCATCGGGCGCGCTGATGGGCAATTTCGACGCCACCGAACGGCTGCTGCAGCAATACCTGCCGCCGGAGCGCGTCAACGGCATCATGGACGAGATCCGCGGCCCCGCGGGGCGCAACATGTGGGAGAAGCTCTCCAACGTGCAGGAAGAGGTGCTCGCCAACTATCTCAAGAACGAATATCCGCAGACCATCGCGGTGGTGCTGTCGAAGCTGAAGCCGGAGCACGCCGCCCGCGTGCTCGGCATCTTCCCCGAGGAGCTTGCGCTCGACGTCGTCAATCGCATGCTGAAGATGGAAGCGGTGCAGAAGGAGGTGATCGAGAGCGTGGAGAAGACCCTGCGCACCGAATTCATGTCCAACCTGTCGCAGACCCGCCGCCGCGACGCCCACGAGGTGATGGCGGAAATCTTCAACAATTTCGACCGGCAGACCGAGACCCGCTTCATCACCTCGCTGGAAGAGGACAACCGCGAATCGGCCGAGCGCATCAAGGCGCTGATGTTCACCTTCGACGACCTCGTGAAGCTGGATTCCGGTTCGGCCCAGACGCTGATGCGCAACGTCGACAAGGACAAGCTCGGCGTCGCACTCAAGAGCGCCAACGAGGACGTCCGCAACTTCTTCTTCGGCAACATGTCATCGCGCGCGGCCAAGATGCTCCAGGACGACATGGCGGCAATGGGCCCGGTCCGGCTGCGCGACGTCGACGAGGCCCAGGCGCTGCTGGTCAACCTCGCCAAGGACCTCGCTGCCAAGGGCGAGATCATGCTGACCAAGAACCGCGCCGACGACGAGCTGGTGTATTGATGGCCGCTCCGGCAAAATTCCTGTTCGATACCGACTTCGCGGCGCCCGAGCGGACGACGCGCGAGAAGGCCGCGACCGCCGCGGAGATCGCCCAGAAGGTAGCGGAAGCCGAGGCGCGCGCCTATCAGGACGGCTTTGCCGCCGGCCAGCAGGAGGCCAAGGCCGAGAGCGACCGCCGCGTCGCGCTTGCCATGGAAGAGATCAATATCGGCATCCGCGGCATCGCATCCGGCATCGGCAACATCGAATCCAAGATGGAAACCGAGGCGGTCGACGTCGCGGTGGCGGTCGCGCGCAAGCTGTGCGCCGACCTGGTCGCCGCCGAGCCGCTCGGCGAGATCGTCGCACTGGTCAAGGACTGCTTCTCGCATCTGGTCGCGACGCCGCATCTGGTGGTCCGCATCAACGACGCGCTCTACGACAGCGCACGCGATAAGATCGAGCGGCTCGCCAAGCAAAGCGGCTTCGAAGGACGGCTGGTGATCCTGGCCGAGCCGGAGATTGCGACCGGCGACTGCCGGATCGAATGGGCCGATGGCGGCGTCGTGCTGGAGCGCGGCGCCATCGCGGCCAAGATCGACGAAATGGTTGGACGCTATGTCGCGTCCCGCAGGGGGAGCTAAGCCATGAGCGACACCGACGGACAGGTCCCGCTGCCCGATCTCAACGGCCCGATGCCGCCCACCGGCACGGACGTCGGCTACAACGAGGACGAATATGCGGCGCGCGCCGCCGCCGACCTCGAGGCGGTGTTCGACGTTCCCGTGCAGGTCTCGGCCGTGCTCGGCCGCTCGAAGATGGACGTCAGCGAGCTGTTGAAGCTCGGACCCGGCACCGTGCTCGAGCTCGACCGCCGCGTCGGCGAGGCCATCGACATCTACGTCAACAACAAGCTGGTCGCCCGCGGCGAAGTCGTCCTGGTCGAGGACAAGCTCGGCGTGACCATGACCGAAATCATCAAGACCGAACGCAGCTGATAGCGCGCGCGACCAGACGGACAGGAGACTGACATGCGGCTTCTCATCGTTGGCACATTGAAGGGCCAGCTCACCACCGCCACCAAGATCGCGATGGACAACGGCGCCACCGTGACCCATGCCGAGGACCACGAGCAGGCCATGCGCGTGCTGCGCGGCGGCAAGGGCGCCGACCTCCTGCTGGTCGACGTCGCCCTCGACATCCGCGACCTCGTGATGCGGCTCGAGGCCGAGCACATCCACGCCCCGATCGTCGCCTGCGGCATCACCAACGACGCCCGCGCCGCGGTCGCCGCGATCCACGCCGGCGCCAAGGAATACATCCCGCTGCCGCCGGAGCCGGAGCTGATCGCCGCGGTGCTGGCCGCGGTCGCCAACGATTCCCGCGAGCTGGTCTATCGCGACGAGGCGATGGCGAAGGTGATCAAGCTGGCGCAGCAGATCGCCGGCTCGGACGCTTCGGTGATGGTCACCGGCGAGTCCGGAACGGGCAAGGAAGTGCTGGCCCGCTACGTCCACACCCGCTCGGCCCGCGCCAAGCGCCCCTTCATCTCGATCAACTGCGCCGCGATCCCCGAGCATCTCCTGGAATCCGAGCTGTTCGGCCACGAAAAGGGCGCCTTCACCGGCGCGGTCGCGCGCCGCATCGGCAAGTTCGAGGAGGCAACCGGCGGCACGCTGCTGCTCGACGAAATCTCCGAGATGGACGTCCGCCTGCAATCCAAGCTCTTGCGCGCCATCCAGGAGCGCGTGATCGACCGCGTCGGCGGCACCAAGCCCGTGCCGGTCGACATCCGCATCATCGCGACCTCGAACCGCAACCTCGCGGAAGCGGTGCGTGAAGGCACGTTCCGCGAGGACCTCCTGTTCCGCCTCAACGTCGTAAACCTGAAGATCCCGCCGCTGCGCGAGCGCCCCGCCGACATTCTGGAGCTCGCCCAGCATTTCGTGAAGAAATATGCCGAGGCCAACGGCGTGCCGATGCGCCCGATTTCGGCGGAGGCGCGCCGCGTGCTCTCGGCCAACCGCTGGCAGGGCAACGTCCGCGAGCTCGAGAACACCATGCACCGCGCGGTGCTGATGGCGCAGGGCAACGAGATCGGCCCCGACGCCATCATCACCCCGGACGGCGACCGCCTCGACCTCGCCAAGACCGCGCCGGCCGTGGCGCACGCCACGATGGCCGCCGAGCAGGTGACGCGGGCGCTGGTCGGCCGCACGGTTGCGGATGTCGAGCGCGACCTGATCCTGGAGACGCTGAAGCATTGCCTCGGCAACCGGACCCATGCCGCCAACATCCTGGGCATCTCGATCCGCACGCTGCGCAACAAGCTCAACGAATATTCCGACGGCGGCATCCCGATCACCCCTGCGGGAACGCCGGGCGAGTATCCGCGGATGCCGATGATAGGGGCGTAGGGCGGCGCCCACTCTGGTTGAGATAATCGCGAATGCCCGGGCTGGTCCCGGGCATTCTTGTTTGTGCACCGAACCCACCGCGCTCCCGCTATCGTCCCTGCGTTCGCAGGGACGACGGCGGTGGACATGGCGGCATCGCATTCTCCGACTAGGTCGCGCCGGCGCAACGCCCTATAACCCGCATGAAAACCAACGCGGAGAACTCCATGTCTCAAGCTCAAATCACGGACTGGCTGGCATCGCAGCGGCAGGCGATGATCGATCTGCTGCGCGATGTCGTGAACATCGATTCCGGGTCCTATGACAAGGAAGGCGTCGATGCGGTCGGTGCGCGGTTCGAGCGGCATTTTGCCGAGCACGGCATTCCGTTCCGGCGCGAGGCCAATGCCAGCTTCGGCGACGCCATCCATGCCGACGTCTCAAAACCCGGCAGCAACGAGAAGCCAGTGCTGTTGATGGGCCATCGCGACACCGTGTTCGGCAAGGGCGAAGCTGAGCGGCGCCCGTTCACGATCAGGGACGGCCGCGCCTATGGGCCCGGCGTCGCCGACATGAAGTCCGGCGTCGTGATGAACATCTTCGTCGCCACCGCCTTCCACAAATTCGGCGGCAACCCGCATCCGATCAAGCTGCTGATCACCTCGGACGAGGAGATCGGCTCGCCCTCCTCCCGGCCCGTGATCGAGCGCGAAGGCCGCTCCGCCCGTGCCGTGTTCAATTCCGAGCCGGGCCGCCCCACCGGCAACGTCGTGACGGGGCGCAAGGGCGGCATCTTCATGCATCTCGGCATCACCGGCAAAGCCGCGCATTCCGGCGCCAATTTCGCCGCCGGCGTCAGCGCGATCGGCGAGCTCGCGCACAAGATCGTGCAGATTCACGCGCTGACCGATCTCGACAAGGGCATCACGCTCAATGTCGGCCTGGTCTCGGGTGGACAGTCCGTCAACACCACGGCGCCTTACGCCGAGGGCCAGATCGACCTGCGCTATGTCGATCCGGCCGATCGTGCCCGGGTGATGGACGCGATCCAGACCATCGTCGCGAAATCTTACGTGCCGGGCACGCGTGCGACGCTGACCATCAAGGGCGAGTTCGTGCCGGTGGTGCAGAGCGCGGATTCAAGGGCGCTGTTCGAAAACTATCAGGCCGCAGCAAGAGAGGTCGGCCTCACCACGCTGCAGGGCGAGTTCTCCGGAGGCTGCGCCGATTCCGGTTTCACCGCCGCGGTCGGTACGCCGACGATCTGCGGCCTGGGCCCGGTCGGCGGGCTCGCGCACACGCCGGAGGAATATCTCGATATCGACAGCATCGTGCCGCGCGCGCAGGCGCTGGCGCTGGCGATTTTGCGGGGGTGAAGGCAGGTGCCGTAGGGTGGGCAAAGGCGCACGTGCGCCGTGCCCACGATTTGCCTGCGCTGGATGGAAGTCGTGGGCACGCTACCCTACGGGACCGCGCGCGTTCGCCTACGAATAACTCGGCGCGTCCGGCTTGCGGAAGATGTGGATGGGATCGCCGGGGATGATCACGGGCTGGCCCGAGAACATCGCGTAGGCGTAGAGCGCGAGATAGGCAATCGCCAGCGCACCGATGGCATAGAACGCCCAGGTCGCGACGCGCTTCATCGATCCGCTCCATTGCCGTCCCGGCGGGAGGCTCAGGCGCTTCTAGAGCGATGACGGGGAAAAGGCCAGCTTTCCGGCCCCCCGGCCCGCGCGATCAAAGGCCGCGCCGGCCGTGCGCGGGAACGCTCACTTCCGCGAGCCTCGCGGCGTCCTCGTCCTGGTCGACCGCCACGTACTGGCCGTGCCAATAGGCAAGCGCCGCAGTCCGCGCCGAGCTCCTGATGTCCCTGACACGGCCGATGACGATGCCGTGCGAATGGCGTTCCACGATCTCCTCAACCTCGCAATCGAAGGCCGACAGCGCGCCGACGAGCAGCGGAACGCCCGAGACCGCCGTCACCCATTTGGCACCTTTGAAACGATCGGCGCCCTTCAGCCCGCCCTTGCCGGCAAAGCGTTCGGCGACATCGAGCTGGTCGGCATTGAGGATATTCACCCCGAAGGCGCTGTGCCGCCGGATCAAGGGGAAGGAGGAGGCATCGCGGTTGATGCTGACCAGCAGCGTCGGCGGCTCGACCGACAGCGAGGTGACCGAGGTCACCGTCATGCCGGTGACGTCCTTGCCCCGCCCGGCCGTGATGACGCTGACGCCACCGGTGAGATGGCGCATGGCGCCGCGGAAATCGGCGGACGAGACGGGGATTTCAGTCATGAGATCGCGGGGTACTACATTCATGGCATGGTCCCCGAGGTGGGGTTCCCTTGTATTTAGGTACGATCGTCCGCCGACAACAGGTGGCTCAGGATCGAGCCTTCCAGACCCGCAAGCTCGGCCGAGCCGCGCTGGCGCGGCCGGCCCGCGTGAACCACGACATCATGAGCGATGCGCCCTCTTCGATCACCAGCACCCGGTCCGCCAGCGCCACGGCTTCGGCGACGTCATGGGTCACCAAAATCGCGGTAAAGCCCTGATCGCGCCAGACGCGCTCCAAAAGGCGCTGCATCGAGATCCGGGTCAGAGCATCCAGCGCGCCGAGCGGCTCGTCGAAGGCCAGCACGCGGGGACTCGAGACCAGCGCGCGGCCGAGCGCGACGCGCTGCTTCTGTCCGCCCGACAGCACCGAGGGCCACTGGTCGCGCTTGTCGGCGAGACCAACCTCGGCCAGCGCCTTCTCGGCGCGCGCGTGCGCATCGGCGGAAGTGCGATCGCGGCCGAGACCGACCTCGACATTGCCCAGCACGCGGGCCCAGGGCAACAGCCGCGGCTCCTGGAACATCACGCGGATGTCCTCAGGCTGAATGTCTTTTGGTTGAGTGTCCTGGCCGAAGCTGATGCTGCCGGCATCGATCTTGTCGAGGCCCGCGATCAAGCGCAGCAGCGTGCTCTTGCCGCAACCGCTTTTTCCCACGATGGCGACGAACTGGCCGGCGGGGATGTGCAAATCGATACCGCGCAGCACCTCGTTGCTGCCGAAGGATTTGCGCAAGCCCCGGATGCTGAGCGGCAGGCCGCTGGTCTGCACCTCGCGCACTATGCGGGCGTGAGGCGCAAAATTGACGCGGCTGGCGAGCTCGGTTTCGGGAAGGGACGTACGAACGGCTGTCTGCATGTGATTCCCAGTATGTCTCAACGTTTCTGGAAGGCGGGGTGCCAGGAGAGCGTCAAACGCTCCAGCACGCGGGATGCGCTGTCGGCGAGCTTGCCGAGCAGGGCGTAGATCAGGATCGAGAGCACGACGACGTCGATCAGCATGAACTCGCGCGCCTGCATCGCCATGTAGCCGAGGCCCGACGAGGCCGCGATGGTCTCGGCGACGATCAGCGTCAGCCACATGATGCCGAGCGCGAAGCGGATGCCGACGAAGATCGACGGCAGCGCACCCGGGAAGATCACGCGACGGAACAGTTCGCCGTCGGTCATGCCGTAGATGCGGCCCATCTCGATCAGCTGCGGATCGACGGTGCGGATGCCGTGCAGCGTGTTGAGGTAGATCGGGAAGAACACGCCCAGCGCCACCAGGAACAGTTTTGCGCTCTCGTCGATGCCGAACCAGAGGATGACGAGCGGGATCAGCGCCAGATGCGGCACGTTGCGCACCATCTGCAACGTGGTGTCGGTGAGCTTTGCCGAGAGCTGCGACAGGCCGTTGGCGAGTCCGAAGGCGAAGCCGATGCTGCCGCCGATCAAAAAGCCGATCGAAGCGCGCCAGAACGAAACCCAGATGTTGCGGACGAGCTCGCCGGAGAGCAGCAGCTTCCAGCCGGCCATCAGGACGTCGCTCGGGGCCGGCAGCACCCGCGTCGGCACGAAGCCGGTGACGCTGGCGACCTGCCAGATCGCGATGATCGCGAGCGGCACGATCCACTGGATCAGGCCGTCGATCCGCGGCAAACGAAGGCTGCGCGGGAGCGAAACGCTGTCGATCACGCTCATGACTGCGACACCCGATGTTGCGGACGGAAGTCGCTGCCGACCGTCTCGCCGAACGGACCGCCGTTGAAATGCAGCCTGGTCACGTTGGAGGGCTGCTCGAGCGAGAGCAGCGGGAATACCAGCTCGGCAAAGCGATAGGCCTCCTCCAGATGCGGGTAGCCCGACATGATGAAGGTATCGATGCCGATGTCCTGATACTCCCTGATGCGGGCCGCGACGGTCTCGGCATCGCCGACCAGCGCCGTCCCGGCACCGCCGCGCACGAGGCCGACGCCGGCCCAGAGGTTCGGTGCGATCTCGAGCTTGTCGCGCTTGCCGCCGTGAAGCTGCGCCATGCGCTGCTGGCCGACGGAGTCCATGCGGGCAAAATTCTTCTGCGCCAGCGCGATGGTGTCGTCGCTGACATGCTTGATCAGCTCGTTCGCGGCACGCCAGGCTTCCTCGTTGGTCTCGCGAACAATGACATGAAGGCGGATGCCGAAGGACAGCTTGCGGCCGCGCGCGCTTGCGACCTCCCGCACCTTCGCGATCTTCTCGGCCACCAGCGCCGGCGGCTCGCCCCAGGTGAGATATTTGTCGACGGTATCGACGGCGACGTCGATGCCGGCATCGGACGAGCCGCCGAAATAGAGCGGCGGGCGCGGCGACTGCACCGGCGGAAACAGCAGCTTGCCGCCCTCGACATGGATGTGCTTGCCCTCGACATTGACGGTCTTGCCGGCGAGCAGATCGCTATAGACGTTGAGGAACTCGCGGGTGAACTCGTAGCGCTCGTCATGGCCGAGGAAGATGCCGTCGCCCTTGTTCTCGACGGGATCGCCGCCGGTGACGACGTTGACGAGCAGCCGGCCGCCCGTGACGCGATCGAGCGTCGCCGTCATGCGCGCGGCGACACCAGGCGATTGCAGGCCGGGCCGGACGGCGACGAGATAGCGCAGCCGTTCGGTGAACGGCGCAACTGACGAGGCGACGATCCAGGAATCCTCGCAAGAGCGCCCGGTCGGCAGCAGCACGCCGAAATAGCCGAGCTGGTCGGCGGCCTGCGCGATCTGGCGCAGATAGTTGAAATTGACCTCGCGGCCGCCGATGCCTGTGCCGAGATAGCGGCCGTCACCGTGGGTCGGCAGGAACCAGAGGATGTTGGCGTTGGGTTGCTTTGTCATGACTTGCGCTCACGAACCGGATTTCCGCGCGACGTCAGAAATCTTGATGGATTTGGGGATCAGGCCCAGCGCGAAGAACGCGTCGGCCACCTGCTGCTGGTCGGCGATGACGGCATCCGTGATCGGTTTGATGCCGTAGGACTGCCGCTTCAATGCCACCTCGACGACCGGCACGGACAGACCGATTGCCGGAGCAAGCTGCTCCGCCACCGCATGGATGTCGCCCCTGGCCCAATCATCGACCGTGCTGAGCTCGGCGAGCACGGCGTCGACGATCTCAGGATTGGCATCGAGGAATTTCTTCGAAGAGAAATAGAATTGGTAGTTGGCGACGATGCCGGAGCCGTCTGCGAGCGTGCGCGCGCCTGTGGCCGCTTCCGCGGCGGCCTGGAACGGATCCCAGATCACCCAGGCATCGACCGCGCCGCGCTCGAAGGCGGCGCGCGCATCGGCCGGCGCCAGGAACACCGGCTCAACTTCAGAATATTTCACGCCGGCCTTCTCCAGCGCCTTGACCAGGAGGTAGTGGACGTTGGAGCCCTTGTTGAGCGCGACCTTCTTGCCCTTGAGGTCAGCGACCGATTTCAGCGGGCTGTCCTTCGGCACTAGGATCGCCTCGCCCTTCGGCGCCGGCGGCTCATAGGCGACGTACTGGATCGGCGCGCCGGCGGCCTGCGCAAAGATCGGCGGGGCTTCGCCGGTGTTGCCGAAATCGATCGCGCCGACATTGAGTGCTTCGAGCAGCGGCGGTCCGGAGGGAAATTCGGTCCACACCACCTTGTAGCCGTCGGCGGCGAGCTTCGGCTCCAGCGTGCCCCTGCTCTTGAGCAGCACCAGCTTGCCGTATTTCTGGTAGCCGATGCGGACCACCTTGTCCTGACCATAGGACGTGCCGACCGCGGCGGCGACGATGCCGATCGACAGCACCACGGCCGCGATCAGACGCTGGATGATACGCCTCATGTTCAAACCCCTGTGTGTGGGAAGGCTGGTCGGCACGATCAGGCTGCCGGATTGCGCCAGACGATGTCGCGGATCGCGATCGGCCTCGGAATCAAGCCGAGCTTGTAGAAGCGATCGGCGACGCCCTGCTGCGTCGTGACGATATCGTCGGTGACGGGGCCGACGACGAAGGACGAGCGGTTCGCCGCGATGGTCTGGATCTCCAGCGGAATGCCGGTCACCGCGGCGAGAGACTTCGCGACCTCGTCGCGGTGCTGCTCGGCCCATCTGGCGGTCGCGGTGGTGACGTCGACGATCTGCTGCAGGATCGCGCCGTGGTTCTTCGCGAAGTCGCGGTTGGCGATGTAGAAGGAATTGGTCTTGGTGACCTCGCGCGCATTGATCAGGATGCGGCCGTTCTGCCTGGTCTCGCCGATCGCGAAATACGGATCCCAGATCGCCCAGGCCTCGATGCTGCCGTTGGCAAAGGCGGGGCCGGCGTCCGGTGGCGTCAGATAGACCGGTGTGATGTCGGCATAGGTCAGGCCCGCCTTCTCCAGCGTCTGCACCACGATATTGTGCGCGCTGGAGCCCTTGGTGAAGCCGATGCGCTTGCCATTCAGCTCGGTGATGGCGCGGATCGGCGAATCCTTCGGCACCAGAATGCCCTGGCCGTTGGTGATCGGCTGGCCCGCGGCATAGACGATCGCGGCACCAGCTGCCTGCGCGAACACCGGCGGGGAATCGCCAACTGCGCCGTAATCGACACTGCCGACATTCATCGCTTCCATCATCGGCGGGCCCGAGGAGAACTCGACCCATTTCACCTCGATGCCCAGGGGCACGAAATGTTTTTCCAGCGCGGCCTGCTGGCGCGCGATGACCAGCACGCCGTTCTTCTGATAGCCGATACGAATTTCCTTCACCGCGCCTTGCGCGATTACAGGCGAGGCGAACGCAGCGGCCGCCGCAGTTCCAACGGAGAGCTTGAGAAAGTCACGACGCTGCATTCCACGCTCCCGGCCGCACGCGGCCGTCATTCATCCAGTTCGGGAATGATGGTGCGGGTTGTCGGAGGTGTCGAGACGTGCGGAAAAATAGCGATGCGAGCACTGCGCGTGCGGCAGCGCGCATGATTAATCTTTCAAGCGGCCGCGATGATGCAGAGGGATTTTTTTCGCACGCGAATGTGAGACGCGCAGGGAGCGAGACGGCAAAACGCCTCCACCACCTCCGCTGTCATTCCCCGCGAAGGCGGGGAATCCAGTATTCCAGAGGCGTTCAGTGCTTCACACGACGGCCGCGGCGTACTGGATCGCCCGGTCAAGCCGGGCGATGACACTGAAACCGTGGTGTGCGCGTGCCTCGCGCAGGACCGCTTGCAAGCTAATGCCACCGCACCGGCAAATTCTGCAGCCCGCGAAACGCCCAGCCGCCGATCCGCACCGGCTCGTCGTCGGCGATCTCGAGCTGCCTCGCCCGCGCGAACACGGTCGGCAGCGCGACGTCGGCGATCATGGCGCGGGAGGCCCACGCGCCGGCGCAGAAATGCGGGCCGGCGCCGAACGCGACACTCTTGGTCGTATCACGCCGCACGTCGAACTGATCGGCGCGCTCGAAATGCGTCTCGTCGCGATTGGCGGAGCCGAACATCAGGAACACGCGCTCGTCCGTCTCGAAGGCGACGTCGCGGATGCTCCACGGCTTGGCGATGCGGCGCGGCGACATGCCGATGGGCGAGATCCAGCGGGCATATTCCTCGAACGCCTCGAGCCAGGTCACCTCGCCCCTGCGCACCAGATCGAGCTGCTCGGGATGAGTCAGCAGCGCCCACACCGTGCCGGCGATCGCCTTGCGCGGCTCGTTCTGACCGCCCGAGATCGCGAGCTTGACGTTCGCGCGCACGCTCTCCATCGGCATGCCGGAGGCGAGCAGCACGCCCAAAATGCTCTGGTCGGGATGCTTGCGCATAACCGGCAGGATGTCGTCGATCGCAGCATCGATGCCCGACGTCGCGGCATGGCAGCGCGCCTCGACCTCAGGGTCGCCGGCATAGTTGGCGATGCCCTCGATCATGCCCTGCGACCACGCGTCCATGTCGCCAAAGCCGATATTGGTGAGGCCGGTGATCGACTTCAGGCATTCGCCGGAGAACGGCAGCGCGAAATCGCGCATGAAGTCGATCCGCCCCGGCGCGATCGCATCGAGGATGCGGTCGGCATGCGCCTGGAACAGCGCGGTCCAATGCGCCTTCACCGTCTTCGGCGACACCGTCGGGAACATCGCGCGGCGCTCGACCTGGTGCGCCTCGCCGTCCTTGCGCATCATGTTGTGGCCCATCAGCCGGTTCATCAGGCCCGCAGGCTGGTGCGAGGAGAACACGTCGATCTGCTTCTCGGAGATCGAGATGTCGTCGCGGCTGGTCAGCAGCGTCGAGCCGAGCTGCGGCACGAACGCGATCGGCGCTTCTTTCCGCATTTTCGCAAGCATCGGATAGGGATCGGCCCAGAATGCGGCCGGGTCGATGTCGATGCGCGGCGCGGTGCTCAAAGCGGCCTCTCCGGATGTCGTATCCTAGAGGCCAGACTAGCGAACTCCGCGGCCGGCGTCTGTCCCTAGCGATGGGGACACACGGCAGGAGAGCATTTACGTGTAAGTCCGGTTGGCGGGACAAAACGGCAAGGAATTCCCCGTGGCTCACAACTTCGATATGTGCCGGACTTGGAGATTGTCGCGACGCAGGCATCGAATTTGCCGTGGCGACCGGTTCCTGTACACTTGGCCTGCAAAGCCGAAACGGGATAGTCATGACCACATTGCTCATCGTAGGCGCGACGGGGCTGGTTGGCGGCCGCGCGATGACGCTTGCTCTTGCGGACCCACGCATCACGCGCATCATCGCGCCGACGCGGCGTGCGCTGCGGCCCGAGGAGCGGGTCGCGAATCCTCGGCTCGATGATCTGATTGCTGGTGCCGGCGGTGAGGAATGGCGAGCCGACGGCGCAATCTGCACGCTCGGAACGACGCGGGCGGCGGCAGGGTCGGCAGCAGCTTTTCGAGCGGTCGATTACGAACTTGTGCTGCTGATCGCGCGGCGGCTGCGCGACGCTGGAGTCGGCCGATTCGCGCTGGTATCGTCCTTGGGCGCCGACCCACGATCCCTGTTTCTCTACACGCGGACGAAGGGCGAGGTGGAAGAGGCGATCGGGGCGCTCGCTTTCCCGTCCCTGACGATCCTGCGGCCAGGCTTCCTGGATGGCGAGCGTGCCGAAAGCAGGCCGGTACAGCGAGCAGTGCGGAACGTCCTAAACTTCGCGTCCCCCCTGTTGCCGCGGGTTGCGCGTGTAAGCCCGGTGACCAACGTGGCCCGGCAGCTCATCGAGGCGGCTGTTGCCGGCGAACCAGGAAAGCACGTCATTGGAGCGGGGCAACTGGCAGAAGGCGGCAGCTGACACCGCGGGTCCAGCAGCGCGTGCCGGACGATGCTGCGCGGCGCTCTGCTCACCCTTGGAGCCCAGACCTTTGGAGCTAGATCCTTGGAGCTAGATCCTTGGAGTTACCGGGCCTCGGCGATCGTCGCTCCGGATGGCAGCATCTGCGCGTTGGCTGCCAAGGGCCGCTTCGATGGCGATGCAGGGTCCGGCAACCGGAACGCGGCGTCGGCCGGCGTGCCCTGGGATGGTCTGCGGGCAACGCTTGCCGGAAGCACGATCACTTTCGCGCCGACCTTCACCCGCTCATAGAGGTCCATGACGTCCTCATTGGTCAGGCGGATACAGCCGGACGACACCCGCTTGCCGATCGTATCGGGCTTGTTGGTGCCGTGAATCCTATATTCCGTCTCGCCGAGATACATCGCCCGCGCGCCCAGCGGATTGCCGGGGCCACCTGCCATGAACCGCGGCAGATAAGGCTGACGCGAGACCATCTCCGCAGGCGGATGCCAATCCGGCCATTCCGCCTTGCGGGCCACAGTCTGCTCACCGGACCATGTGAACCCCTCGCGGCCGACACCGATGCCGTAGCGCAACGCCTGGGTGTCGTTCAGAACCAAATAGAGGAATGTGTTCTTGGTATCGATGATCACGGTGCCCGGCGTCTGGCGGCTGGCGTAGTCAACCACCTGCCGGACCAATGCTCCGGGACCATCAGCGTCGGCTTTTGGTGGTTCGACCAAAGGCGCGGGGGCCGGAATCGGAGCCGGAGCTACCGCCGGCGCGGATGCATGAACCGGGGGCGCCACGTAAACCGGACTTGACGATGCCTTGGCTTCCTGTGGGGACGGCTTGCGTACCGGCTGCACGCTCGCCGGGCCTGACAGCAAACCGTAACCCAATGCGGCGACGGCCACGGCGCCAATTGCAACTCTCGCGGCCATGGGTATTGCGAGGGCCTCTGCCTTTCCACGTTTCGCCCGCTTACCCATACTGTTTCCCCAGGTCACTGTGCCCTGAAGAGGTACCCAGCAAAATTTAAGAAACTTCGAAGCGATGCCGCCTAGGCGGGAACCGTCAGCGATGGTTAACGACGGGCTCTTGTTCGGCGGCATCAAAATTGGGAGCACCGCTTGATAGTGAGCTAGCACTGCGGACAACGCGCTTCTCTGAATAGGCCGACGGAGCGGACACGCTGCGACCTTGACTGCTCCCAGCCCGACAGCCGACATTCTGAGGCCAGAAACAGAAGGCAGCTAAGGCGCCAGAAACGGAAGCCGAGAACTCACTCGACCGTCCTGTCGGCACGAGAGAGTAGCATCGGCGGCATTTCGACACCTAGCATTTTGGCTGTCTTGAGATTGATGACCAGTTCGAACTTTGTCGGCTGCTCAACAGGCACCTCGGCTACCTTTGCGCCTCGCAATAGTCTTGCGACCTGACGCGCGCATTGGTGGAAAACCGCGCTGAGGCGGGGACCGTATCCCATCAGTCCGCCTTCTTCCGCCTGCTCGGGCCACTGCAGAATGGCGGGCAGGCGGCGGAGGGCCAGCCGATCGCGGATCAGGTACTGGAATTTCGATGCCAAGATCGGCGAGGCCAGCAGGTTGACGGCCCCGATCTCTTCGACCTTCAAAGCGTCAATCACACGGATGAGATCTTCCTCGGATCGTGCGGCAAACGGAACGATCTCGACGCCGAGCCTCTTGGCGGCGCTTTCGAGAGTACTCATGTTTGGTATCGGCAGGCGGTCCGCGAGAGCGGCTATTCGCCGGATAGCTGGCAGTGCTTCATGCAGCAGCTCCAATCGCTTGGCGTCGAGCTGAAACGCAAAGATGGCAACACCAGTGGTGTTACCTTCGGGATGCGGCATCGAGGCGACAAGCTTGCTGCCAAGCAAGTCGTCCGCGATCACCACGATTGGAATACGCTGCGTTACTTTCTGTGCTGCGCGCCCTGCTTCGGCCCCGACTGCCATCAGCACATGTGGACTTGCCTCGACCAGTTCAATGGCCACACTGGCATAAGACGCGGCAGCCGCCCTTTCGCCACGGCTGTCGATCTCAAGGTTTTTACCTCTGACAAAGCCGGCTCTGCCCAGTTCATCGAAGAAGCTGAGCGGTACCGGCCCCAATGCCGCAACGCGGTACCGCTGGCCAGCCCGCTGTGCGCGGGCTTTGAGCGGCAATGCCGCAGCGCCAGCAATCAGCGTGACGAACTCGCGCCGCTTCATGTGGATCCCGGGAGCATTTGACCGAGTCTCAGTCTAGCACATTGGAGGCGAGGAGTGGCGTCGGCTTCGGGTCAAAAGGCGACGATCCCCGTAGGTGGACCGCGTGTCCGCTTTGCTTTCGGAAGCAGGTATCGCGGACTCCCGGTCCCCTCAGTTCAGGCCGTGTGGCCCTGCCAGCAGGCCCAGCACGATTCCGAACAGTTCGTTCTGCGAGGAGATGCCGAGCCGCTGATAGGCGCGCTTGCGGTAGGTCAGGGTCGAATGCAGGCTGATGCCGAGTCCTTGCGAGATTGCTTCGGAGCTGAAACCGAGCAGGATGCGGCGGCAGACCTCCTGCTCGCGCGGTGTCAGGTTCGAGAGTGGCGCGCGCGTCGCGAACAATGTGGCGAGGTTCTGATCGGGCGTCGCGGTCGCGGCCTGCTGAAAATGACGCGCGACGCTGGCGCCGATCGCGGGCGCGATCGTCTGCAGCCGTTCGCGTTGCGCGGCGCTGAAGCGGCCCTGGGACGTGATGCGGTAGAAGTTGACGTAGAAGCAGGTGTCGCCGGTCCAGATCGCGGTCGCGCATTTGTCGACGATGCCGGAATCGTGGAAGAAGATCTTGCGGTATCGCGCGCCGTACATGCGGGGTGCGAAGCTCGGCAGCATGATCGGCCCAGTGCCCTCGCCTTCGAACAGCGCATCGCGGTTGGGATCGGATTCGTGGAACTGGCCGGCATAGGCGGCGCCGAGATCGCCGCCGATCGGGATATTGCCGGCATCGAGCAGGCAGGTCGCGGCACCGGCACGGCTCAGCGCGAACACCATGCAATGGCCGACATCGGCGTGGCGGCGCAGCGTGTCGATGAGGACTTTGGGGAAATCGGAGCGGCCGATGGCGAGCACCGCGGGCGTGATGTCACTAGCCGCTGGAGTTGTGGCCGTTCCGTCGGGCCGCATTGGTTTCCTCCGTCTGACGCTGTTTTGCGGAAGGATAGCAGCAACGATCGGGCGCCGAAAGCCGGCAACGCCTCCGTATGCCGCTTCTGGGTCTCGGCTCTGCGCCGCGACGCTGGCGCGTTGCGGCTTGTCCGGGACACGAGAGCGGCTGCGTCGATTGACAGTCTCGTGCCCCGGACGCAGCGCAGCACTTTAGTGATGCGCTGCAGAGCCGGGGCCCATGCCGGATGCAGATCCCCTACCCGGCCGCCTTCGCTGGCGCCACGTTGACCGCGAGCTTGCCGTAGCGGTCCGTGAACGCCTCGGTGTCGATCTCCTCCAGCTTGATCTCGCCGCTCATGACGCCCTGCTTCCATTCGACCTGCGCCGGGTCGTTCTGGAACTCCGGCATCACCTCGCGGCCGAACAGCTCCAGCGATTCGCAGATGTGCTCGTGGCTGTTCTTGCCGGCCTGGTTGAGCAGGATGACCTGGTCGATATGCGAGGACTGAAAGCGCTTCAGCTTCCTGCGGATCGTCTCGGGCGAGCCGATCAGGCCGCCGCGCAAGGCCGCCTCCTGCGCCTCCGGATTGTCGCGCTTCCACTTGTTGTACTCGTCCCACATGTTGACGGTGTAGGGCGCGGGCCGCTGGCGGTTCTGCGAGGCACCGTAGAAGCGCAGCGCGAACTGGAAGAAGGTGGCGCCGTCGGCGCGGGCGCGCGCCTCCTCATCCGTTTTGGCGCACATGAAGAACGAGACCAGCGCCATGTTCGGGTTGATCTGGTAGTCCGCCAGTTTATGCAGCCGCTTGGTCATCGCGTTGTAATAGGCGTGCACCCAGGCATGCGCGGCATCCGCACTGACGAACTGAAAACCGAGCGCGCCAAAACCGTGACGGCCGGCACGCTCGATGGTCGGCAGCTGCGAGCACGCCATCCACAGCGGCGGATGCGGCTTCTGCACCGGTTTTGGCACGACATTGCGCAGGGGAATGTCGAAATACTTGCCGTGATGTTCGCTGCCCGCGTCCTTGAACATCGGGAAGATCGCCTGCACGGCTTCTTCAAAGATCTCCTTCTTGGTCTCCATGTCGCGGCCGAACGGCGTGAGCTCGGTGATGGACGCGCTCTCGCCCATGCCGAACTCGCAGCGCCCGTTCGAGAGCAGATCGAGCACCGCGACACGCTCGGCAACGCGCGCCGGGTGATTGGTGGTGAGCTGCAGGATGCCGTGGCCAAGCCGGATGTTTTTCGTGCGCTGGCTGGCCGCGGCGAGAAAGGATTCCGGCGAGGGCGAGTGCGAATATTCCTCGAGGAAGTGATGCTCGACCACCCAGGCATGGTCGTAACCGAGCTTGTCGGCGAGCTCCATCTGCGAGAGGGCATTCTGGTAGAGCCGGAGCTCGTCGCCGGCCACCCAGGGCCGCGGCAGTTGCAGCTCGTAGAAGATGCCGAACTTCATGGCGTCGCTCTCCCGCTTTATTGTTGTTAAGCTCATCTTAAGGTGTGAGGCGGAGCTGTCTACGGAGCAGCAATTCCGCCGCGCGGGAGACTGATCCCGAGCCTGGCATGGCGACCTATACCCGCCTCGGCGCCGCCGCTGCGACATCCGCGCAAGTCGACAGGTTGATCCAGATCAACGCCACCACGGCCCGATTGCAGCAAAAGGGCTGCAAGGCAACGGCCCGGATGCCGTCCCGCTTCCCATACCATCCCGAAGAGACCGAATATGTCGGCCCCTGACGACACGACTTCGCGCGTGCGCCGCAAGCGCATGGAGATTTTCGCTTTCCTATTCCTGACCGCGATCGTGATGCCCGTCCTCGCGGTCGGAACAGTCGGCTCCTATGGGCTCGGCGTCTGGATCTACCAGATGTTTGCTGGCCCTCCCGGCCCGCCGCCCTCCCCGCATTGATCTCCTCCAAGCGAAAGACCGGCATCATGGCCCAAGCTTCACTCAACCGCCGCGCATTGATCACCGGCCGCGTGCTCAGCACCGACCGCATCGTGCCGCCACCGGGCGCCGAAATCGCCAGCATCATCGTGCAGGCGCGCCCCGAGCGCCTCGCCGAACTCGAAGCTGAGATCACCGCCCTGCCCGGCTGCGAGATCCATGGCCGCGACCCACGCGGCAAACTCGTCGTCGTGACCGAAGCGCCCGATGCCGGCAGCCTCGGCACCCTGCTCAACACCATCCAGTCGCTGCAACACGTCTATTCCGCGGCGCTGGTCTTCCACGCCATCGAAACCGCCTGAGTTCAGGAAGAGCCATCATGACATCGCCAAAGCTCGACCGCCGCCAGATGCTGAAGCTCGAGGCCGCCGCGATTGCGGCCGCCGCAGCAGGCATGCCGGCTCCGGCGCTCGCCGCCAATCTCATCACCGAGCGCGACAACAGCGAAATGAAATGGGACAAGGCCGCCTGCCGCTTCTGCGGCACCGGCTGCTCGGTGATGGTCGCGACCAAGGACAATCGCGTCGTCGCCACCCATGGCGACATCAAGGCCGAGGTCAACCGCGGCCTCAACTGCGTCAAGGGCTACTTCCTCTCCAAGATCATGTACGGCCATGACCGGCTCACGCAGCCGATGCTGCGCAAGACGGGCGGCAAATACGACAAGAACGGCGAGTTCACGCCCGTATCCTGGACCGAAGCCTTCGACATCATGGAGGTGAAGTGGAAGGAGGCGATCAAGAAGCGCGGCCCCAACGGCGTCGCCATGTTCGGCTCCGGCCAGTGGACGATCTGGGAAGGCTATGCAGCCTCGAAGCTGTTCAAGGCCGGCTTCCGCACCAACAACATCGATCCCAATGCGCGGCACTGCATGGCTTCCGCCGTCGCCGGCATGATGCGCACTTTCGGCATCGACGAGCCGCCCGGCTGCTACGACGACATCGAGGCGACCGACGCCTTCGTGCTGTGGGGCTCCAACATGGCGGAGATGCACCCCATCCTGTGGACGCGCCTCGCCGACCGCCGGCTGTCCGCGCCGCATGTCCGCGTCGCCGTGCTCTCGACCTTCGAGCACCGCTCGTTCGACCTCGCCGACATCGGCATGGTGTTCAAGCCGCAGACCGACCTCTACATCCTCAACGCCATCGCCAACCACATCATCAAGACCGGCCGGGTCAACAAGGACTTCGTCGCCGCGCATACGATTTTCAGGCGGGGGCAGACCGATATCGGCTACGGTTTGAGGCCGGAGCATCCGCTTCAGAAAAAGGCAACGGGTGCAGCGAAGGCCAACGACTCCACCGACATGAGCTATGACGAGTACGTCAAGTTCGTGTCGGAATACACGCTGGAAAAGGCAGCCGAGATGTCCGGCGTGCCGCTGAACCGGCTGGAGGCGCTCGCCGAGCTCTACGCCGATCCCAAGACCAAAGTGGTCTCGTTCTGGACCATGGGCTTCAACCAGCACACCCGCGGCGTCTGGTGCAACAACCTCGTCTACAACATCCATCTCCTGACCGGAAAGATCTCCTCGCCCGGCAACAGCCCGTTCTCGCTGACCGGCCAGCCCTCGGCCTGCGGCACCGCGCGCGAGGTCGGCACCTTCTCGCACCGGCTGCCGGCCGACATGGTCGTGACCAACAAGGCGCATCGCGACCACGCCGAGCACATCTGGCAGCTGCCCGAAGGCACCATTCCCGACAAGAACGGCGCGCACGCCGTGCTGCAAAGCCGGATGCTGAAGGACGGCCTGATCAACGCCTATTGGGTGCAGGTCAACAACAACCTCCAGGCCGGCCCCAATGCCAACGAGGAGACCTATCCCGGCTTCCGCAACCCCGACAATTTCATCGTGGTCTCGGATGCCTATCCGTCGGTGACGGCACTGGCCGCCGATCTGATCCTGCCGACCGCGATGTGGGTGGAGAAGGAAGGCGCCTACGGCAATGCCGAGCGGCGCACCCAGTTCTGGCACCAGCTCGTCCCCGCGCCCGGCGAGTCGAAATCCGATCTCTGGCAGCTCATGGAGTTCTCCAAGCGCTTCAAGATCGAGGAGGTCTGGCCCGAGGAGCTGATCGCCAAGAAGCCCGAGGTTCGCGGCAAGACGCTGTTCGACGTGCTCTACAAGAACGGCCAGGTCGACAAATTCCCCGTGACCGACATCGAGCCGGGCTATCTCAACGACGAGTCCAAGGCCTTCGGCTTCTATGTGCACAAGGGCCTGTTCGAGGAATACGCCCAGTTCGGCCGCGGACATGGCCATGACCTCGCGCCGTTCGACATCTATCACCGCGAGCGCGGCCTGCGCTGGCCCGTCGTCAACGGCCAGGAGACGAAGTGGCGTTTCCGCGAGGGCAGTGATCCCTACGTCAAGCAGGGCACCGACGTGCAGTTCTACGGCTATCCCGACGGCAAGGCGCGCATCTTCGCGCTGCCCTACGAGCCGCCGGCGGAATCGCCCGACAACGAATATCCCTACTGGCTCTCGACCGGCCGCGTGCTGGAGCACTGGCATTCCGGCACCATGACGCGCCGCGTGCCCGAGCTGTACAAGGCCTTCCCCGAAGCCGTGTGCTTCATGCATCCGGACGACGCGGCGGATGCCAAGCTCCGTCGCGGGGACGAGGTGAAGGTGGTCTCCCGCCGCGGCTTCATCCGCGCCCGGGTCGAAACGCGCGGTCGCGACCGGCCGCCGAAGGGCCTCGTCTTCGTGCCGTGGTTCGACGAGTCCAAGCTGATCAACAAGGTGACTCTGGACGCGACCGATCCGATTTCGCTGCAGACCGACTTCAAGAAATGTGCCGTGCGCATCGAGCGGGTGAGCCTGTCATGATGAAACGATCTGCAATCGCCTTGCTCGCCTTCGCGATCGCCGCGGCCTCGAGCTCGCTGACCGCACAGACCGTCACCTCGGGCCTGCGCGGTCCGGCTCCACTCAATGACGAGGGCCCGGCGCCGCCGATGCTGCCGAACCGCAACACGTCCGAGAAGGAGGTGCGCAATTATCCGGAGCAGCCGCCGGTCATCCCGCACACGATCGACGGCTATCAGATCGACCTCAACGGCAACAAATGCCTGTCCTGCCATGCGCGGGCACGCACGGCGGAATCGCAGGCGCCGATGGTCTCGATCACGCATTTCATGGACCGCGACGGCCAGTTCCTCGCCTCGATCTCGCCGCGGCGCTTCTTCTGCACGGAATGCCACGTGCCGCAGAACACCGCCAATCCGCCCGTGAGCAACGACTTCGTCGACATCGACACGCTGCTCTCGCGTGCAAGCCCGGGTGGCCGCCGATGACGACGACTGCTGACGAGCCCAATGCAGAGCTGAAAACCAAGCGCGGCTTCATCGCGCGAAGCTGGGACTTTGCGCTGGAGCTCTGGCGTGTGCTGACCCGGCCGAGCTCGGTGTTCGCGCTCGGCACGCTGGTGCTCGCGGGCTTCGTCGCCGGCGTTATCTTCTGGGGCGGCTTCAACACCGCGCTGGAATTGACCAACACCGAAAAATTCTGCACCGGCTGCCACGAGATGAAGGACAACGTCTACGCCGAGCTGAAATCCACCATCCACTTCAGCAATCGCTCCGGCGTGCGCGCGACCTGCCCGGATTGCCACGTCCCGCACAACTGGACCGACAAGATCGCGCGCAAGATGCAGGCCTCCAAGGAGGTCTGGGGCAAGATTTTCGGCACGATCGACACCCGCGAGAAATTCCAGGATCATCGCCTCGAGCTCGCCGCGCACGAATGGGCGCGCTTCAAGGCCAACGATTCCCTGGAATGCCGCAACTGCCACAGTGCCGATTCCATGGACATCACCAAGCAGTCGCCGCGGGCCTCGGTGGCGCACCAGCGCTTCCTGTTCACGAAGGAAAAGACCTGCATCGACTGCCACAAGGGCATCGCCCACCAGCTGCCCGACATGCGCGGCGTTCCCGGCTGGCAGTAGGACCAAAAGGCAACCGGGTTCGCCCCGCTTGAACCGGCGGGGCGAATGGTTAGTTTTGGGGGATGGCGAATCGCCTCGTTTCGCCCTTCCTCAAGACAGATATGGCCAGTTTCACACCGCATCAGGATGCCGCTCTCAAGGCCGTCGGCGACTGGCTGAAGGCCAGGCCGGGCCGCAATGGCACGCCGCCGATCTTCCGCCTGTTCGGCTTTGCCGGCACCGGCAAGACGACCCTGGCCCGGCACATCGCCGAAGGCGTCGACGGCGAGGTGAAATTCGCGGCCTTCACCGGCAAGGCCGCCCTCGTCATGCGCAACAAGGGTTGCGACGACGCCTCCACCATCCACTCCCTGATCTACCGCGCCCGCGAATCCGGCGAGGAGCAGCCGAGCTTCGAATTGTGGGACGACGCGCCGGCCTCGAAGGCGAAGTTGATCGTGATCGACGAATGCTCGATGGTCGACGCCGAATTGGGCCGCGACCTGATGTCGTTCGACTGCCCGCTGCTCGTGCTCGGGGATCCCGCGCAGCTGCCGCCGATCCAGGGCGGCGGCTTCTTCACCAACACCGAGCCCGACGCGATGCTGACCGAGGTGCACCGCCAGGCGCAGGACGATCCGATCGTGCGGATGTCGATGGACGTGCGCGAGGGACGCGAGCTCGACATCGGCCGCTACGGCGAGAGCGAGGTGGTGTCGCGCAAGGAGCTCGATCCCGACCGCGTCATGGGCGCCGACCAGGTGCTGGTCGGCCGCAACAACACGCGGCGCGCCTACAACATGCGGGTGCGGCAGCGCCAGAACATCGAGGACGTCTTCCCGGTCGCGGGCGACAAGCTGGTATGCCTGCGCAACAACCGCAAGAAGGGCCTGTTCAACGGCGGACTGTGGCGCGTGAAGTCGCGCAACACCTCGCGCTCGAAATCGCGCATTCTCTCGATGCGGCTGTCGCCGGACGAGGATTTCGGCCACAAGGTGACCAAGGTCTCGGTGCGCGCCGATTGCTTCGAAGGCGGCGTCGAGCAGATCGCCTGGGAGCAGCGCAAGCCCTATGACGAGTTCGATTACGGCTACGTGCTCACCGTGCACAAGTCGCAGGGCTCGCAATGGGACGACGTCGTGCTGTTCGACGAGAGCTTTGCGTTTCAGGACTCGCGGGCGCGGTGGCTGTATACGGGGATTACGCGCGCAGCGAAACGGCTGAGCATCGTGGTGTGACCCTGCCGTAGGGTGGGCAAAGGCGCATAGCGCCGTGCCCACGATCTCTCTCCATAAGCAAATAAACGCGTGGGCACGCTTCCGCCTTCGCTCTTCGAGCTACGGCGGACAAGTCGCTTTGCCCACCCTACGGCACCGTGAACGAGGCACGGATATCGCGCCCCTTACTTCCCCGCCACAAAGTAAAAATCCTCCCGTCCCGGCGGTGACCCATACGTGAATGGCTGCTGCTCGTGCTTCGTCGCAGCCCAGACGTCGTCGCGGATGATGTCGAACAGTTTTCGGATCTCGATGCGCGGCTGCTTGATCTCGCGGGCCAGCGCGGTGGCAAACGGGCTGTTGGCGCTGCCGTCGCCGTCCATCGCGGTCTCGCCGTGCTTGGCGGCGTAGACCACCATGAAGCCGGCGCCGGGCTCGATGTTGGAAAAGCCCTTGTCGACCAGCTTCAGCGACAGCGTGCGCTGCATGCTCGGCGCGAACGGATTGTCGCGGCAGGCATCCAGAACCACGAGGCGCATTTTCCGCGCGGCACCGACCGCGGCGATCACCTGCTCGAGGGCGACCGCCTGGGTCTCGGCGTCCTTGTCGGCGGCGAGCTTTGCGTCGACGGGAACGAGATAGTTCACCCCGCCGATCTCGAAGCCGTGGCCGGCGTAATAGACCACGGCCCAGTCGGCCTTCTCCGCTTCCTCCGCAAAGGCCTTCAGCGCGTCAAAGAACTTGTCGCGGGTGAGGTCGTTGACGGAAATCACGCTCTGGAAGCCGACGTCGCGCAGCACGCTCGCGATCAGTTTGGAATCGCGCGGCGGATTGGGCAACGCATGGACGTTCTTGTAGGCGCCGTTGCCGATCACCAGCGCCACGCGGCGCCCGGTTGCTCCGGCCGGCGCCTGCAGCGTCAGCGCGGCGAGCCGCTCCTGCGCGACGGCACGGGCGCGGGCGACGTCGGGCTCGTCGAACTTCGTCAGCGAATAGGCGGCCGCGCGGTAATCGGCGCGCGCCTGCGCGAGATCTTTCTTCCGCTCGTAGATCTGGCCGCGACCGGAATGCGCGCGGATGTTGTTCGGATTGATCTGGATGGCCGTGTTGTAATCCTTCAGCGCGGCGTCGAGGTCGCCCTTCATCATGCTGACGTCGGCGCGGTTGTTGATCGCGAACACGTTTTTCGGCTGCCGCTCGATCAGGCCGTTGCAGTCGGCAAGGGCCTGCGCGTACCTGCCCATCATGCCGTAAGTGATGCAGCGGTTGCTGGCGATCTGCGGCGCGGCCGGGTCGATCTTCTCGGCCTCCGCGAAATCGGCGATCGCGCCGTCGAAATCCTTCATCAGCGTCCGCGCGCGGGCGCGATTGGTCCAGCCGAGCAGGAATTTCGGCGTGTATTTGATCGACAGGCTGAAATCGTCGAGCGCGCTCTGCAACGCGCCGCGGCGCGCGTGGATGACGCCCCGATTGTTGTAGGGGACACCGTAGGTGGGGCGCTTCTGGAGGGCGAGGTTGTAGTCCGCCATGGCGAGGTCATCCTGGCCCTTGCGCTCATAGGCGAGGCCGCGCAGGTTGAGAGCAATGACGTAATCAGGATCGAGATCGATCGCGATGGACAGGGTCTCGATCGCGCGGTCGTAGTCGCGCTTGCTGATCAGCGTGTTGCCGCGCACGGAGAGCGCGATGGCCTTGTCCTTGCCGGTGAGCTTGTCGGCCTTCAGCAGATTGTCGCAGGCGCTCGCGCGGGCCTGGGCCTCCGCCTGGCGGTCACGGCAGAGGGTGAGATCGTCGGCCTGCGGGTCGGCCGCCGCGCTGAACAGGCCGGCGGTCAGGATGACAAGGCTCAGGGAAACGACGCGCAGCATGGGTCAGGCCTGCTCCAGCCGGATTCTTCTTAAGTCGATCATCGATCGCACCGGTTCATCTAGCGCGGAGTTCCCGGTCTCGCCAAGCCGCCGGCGCCCTTCTATCCCGCGCGGCTCATTTCACAGACTCGTGTCCGTCCCGTCGTAACAACCGGCGGCCGCGTCCGTACCTCGGATGGTGCGAAAACGCAGCCGGGCAACTGTTCGTCCGGCCCCGACCGCCCTAGACTGTCAGACCTTTCGAAAGAGGATCCGCCATGCGCCGACCTGCCCTCGCCTCCCTGCTCGCCGCAACCACCGCCCTTTCGCTAACCTTCGCGCTGGCCTTTGCCGCGCCGTCTCAGGCCGCGGAGGACGCGGTCGTGATCCCCGCCCCGGCCATGGATGCGGCACCTGCGAGCGGGATCCAGACCGCCGTGATCGCCGGCGGCTGCTTCTGGGGCGTCCAAGGCGTCTTCCAGCACACCGCGGGCGTCGTCAACGCGGTCTCCGGCTATGCCGGCGGCACCAAGGCGACCGCCGACTACCAGACGGTCTCGAGCGGCCGGACTGGCCATGCCGAGGCGGTCGAGATCAAATACGACCCGAAGAAGATCTCTTACGGAAAGATCCTCCAGATCTATTTCTCGGTGGCGCACGACCCGACCCAGCTCAACCGCCAGGGCCCCGACGTCGGCACGCAATATCGCTCGGCCGTCTTCACCACCTCCGACGAGCAGAAGAAGGTGGTGGAGGCCTATATCGCCCAGCTCAACGGCGCCAAGGTCTTCAGCAAGCCGATCGTGACCAAGGTCGGCGCGCTGGAGGCGTTCTACCCGGCGGAGGCCTACCACCAGGACTATCTGACGCTGCACCCGAACCAGCCCTACATCGCCTATAACGACCTGCCCAAGGTCGAGAACCTGAAAAAGCTGTTCGCGGATAACTACATTGAAAAGCCGACGCTGGTGAGCGCCAGCAAGGCCACCAACTGATCGCGAGATCATCTCAAGAACGGGAGACCCATGCCCGACACCAAAATGAAAACCACGGACGACAAGGTCATCAAGAGCGAAGAGCAGTGGCGGCGCGAATTGTCGCCGATGCAGTACGCGGTGCTGCGCGAGAAGGCGACCGAGCGTCCCTTCTCGGGCGAGTATGAGCACGACCACCGCGCCGGCACCTATGTCTGCGCCGGCTGCGGCAATGTGCTGTTCGAATCCGACGCCAAGTTCGATTCGGGCTGCGGCTGGCCGAGCTTCACCCAGCCGGCCGTCGAGAGCCATGTCGACGAGGAGCGGGACGTCAGCCACGGCATGATCCGCACCGAGGTGCTCTGCTCCAAATGCAGCGGCCATCTCGGCCACGTCTTCCCCGACGGCCCCGGGCCGACCGGCCTGCGCTACTGCATCAACTCGGCCGCGCTGAAGCTGGAGCCCAAATAAACGTTGCCCGCGGTCGGGTTCCTTCATGGAACCCGACCGCGCGATGTGCTTTTCTTGTCTGGCGGTGCGGCCGATCATCGCATTTGGCGGCCGCCAGGGGAGGATGCCATGTCAGTCGGGACCGTCCTGATCATCCTGGTGATCATCTATCTGCTCGGCGGCCTGTCCGGCCGCGTCGGCGGCTACGGCTATGGCATGGGCCATTCCGGCATGGGCATCGGAGGCGTCGTCTTGGTCGTGCTGGTCGTCCTGCTGCTTCTTGGCAAATTGTAATCCATATAAGCCATTGAAATAATTCAGTTAATTTCATCCGCGGAGCTGCCATGCGCGGATTCATCATCTCCCATCGCAGGGGTCGCATTTTTGTCAAAACGGCCTATATTAGTGGGCGAAAATGGCATGTGCGGCGGGCCCGCTCGATTGCGGCCCCTGCCCTCCCAAACCCCACGCGCTTAAAGCCCCAGAGAGATCACGAGGTCTTTGACCATGCGTCCACTGCGTCCGTTCAACTTCAACACGTCTGCCGAACTCTTCCCCGCCGCGATCCGCAAGAAGAAGCGCGCAGGCTTCACCTATCGCCGGTTCGGCACCGCGGCCGAAGCCGTGCAGTTCGCGATGGAGCAATTGCCGACGGATTCGCTGAACGGCGCCTATCTCCAGGTCGAGGAAGCGCGTTTCGACCAGAACGGCATCCGCTCGCTCTATGAGAGCGAAGCCTTCCCGTTGCCCCGCCGTCCCAAGCCGGCGCCGGCCGAGACCGACGCCGCCGACGCGGCATAAGTTTTTTCGCTGAGCCTTACGATGTGCGCAGAAAGCGCGATGGCCAAAAGGCTGTCGCGCTTTTTGCGTTTCTACTCCCTCTCCCCGTTCTTACGGGGAGAGGCGAAGAGGGGAAGCTTCAGATCCGTGGCTGCTTGTCGAGCCAGCGGCGCAAGAGGCGCACGTTGCGCATGTTGGCGCGGAACATGACGTCGAAAGCGTCGCCCGCGAACGGGACCAGGCCGACTACGCCGTCGAGCGCGACATTGCCGAGCATGCGGGTGGTGATGTACCAGGGCGCCCCCAGCGCCCGGGCCTCGCGCACCAGCCACAGCGAGATCGCCGTGGTGATGATGTCGCCGACGACGGGAATCAGGCCGATCAACCCGTCGATGCCGTAGCGTATGTTGGTGCCGGGCAGGATGAAGGCGACGTCGAGCAGCTTTGCGATCGCCTCGATCCGCGCGATCCGCTGCTCACGCGTCAGATTGCCGAACGGGCTCCCGGCGAACGGATGATCCTTGCCCAGCTCGAAACCGAACTCGCGAAAGCCCTGCTCCAGCGTTTCAGGGCGGATTTCCCGACCATCCTGGTCGATGATCGGCCCGCGTGCCTCCGGGCCGGAAGCGGTCGCGCGCGAGCTCCCCGTACGGGATCTGCGTGGAGCAAGGATATCGTCGTCGGACATGGTCATGGCCTTCAGGGAACGCGCTGGGGCGGCAGAGGTTGCTGCGCCGCGCCCGAACGTCGCGCGCTCAGGTCGGCGCCGCCACTGCTTGCGGCTCCTTGATGTATTTATGCACGAGCCAGGACGAAATCACCGCCGGCACGAACCCGACGAGGCCATACAGGATGAACTGCACCGCGCCCGAATCCGGCCCGCGCGAGCTGTAGGTGAGCGAGGCCAGCACGAAGGCGAACAGGCCGACCAGGAGCATCCGCAAGCCCGGGCCGATCCGCCTGACATGGGTCAGGATGTCATCGACCGCGCCGATCATCAGCGAGGGCAGGAAGCCGAACAGGTAGCTGTATTGCAGGGTCTTGAAGAACACCGCGAACAGCTTGCCGACCTCGCCGAGACTGGTCTGGGCCCAATAGCCGGACTGATAGGTCGTCGTCAGCAGCAGCAGGAACCCGCCGACGAACGGGCCAACCAGGGCAAACACCAGATAGCGTTTCATCAAACACCCTTTCACTTCGCCGACGTTTATAGCAGCGCCGCGGGAACCTTGAATAGCGGGGCGGGCTCTGCCATTGGGGGAACAAGTGGCAAGGCGACGAGTTCAGACAGGACCTGAATTATCCCTGTCAGATTGGAGCCGCCGATGGCCCGCAAATTTCTCATGGCGACGATCACGCTGGCAGCCCTGAGTGGCCTGTCGAACGCACCCGCTCTTGCGCAAGGCCACATGGGCTCGCCGCAGGAACAGCAGGCGTGCTCACGCGACGCCTCGCGCTTCTGTCGCAAGGACCTCGGCAATGACGGCGCCGTGCAGGGTTGCCTGCAGGCCAACCGGGCCAAGCTGTCGCGCTCTTGCAGCAAGGTGTTTCAGAGCCACGGCATGTGAGGACCGACCATCCCCAGCGAACGGAGAGTGAAGCCATGTTGCGCGACGAACAGCTCTCGATCCTGCGGGACATCAGCCAGTCCGTTGCCTTCGCCGACGACCGCCACGGCAAGATCGGCGAGCTCATCGCCGACGGCTACGTGATGAAGGACGGCGATCTGTTCGAGCTGACCGCCAAAGGCGTCACCGCCGTCGAGGAACACGCCGCCGCGCTCGGCGCGAGCGACGTGGAACAAGCGAGCGCATCCTTCGATCGGATGATCTGATCGCGCGCGCAAGCTTTGTGCGTGACGTCCACGCAACAATTGCAAATTCCTTTGCGCCTGCCATTGCAGCCGCGTGACAATGGCGCATACTTCGCTCGGGCGGCGCAGCACCTTTCGATTCGAACTTCAAGAAATCGAGCGACCACATGCGGGACCAAAGTTCCCGACGTGAAGGCTGTGACATGCGGCAGATCAAGCCACGTGCGGCGCCCCAAAAACCAAGTGGCTCAAGCCCACGGAACTCGGGGACGCATTCTGCATGACACGCTATCAAACCATCGCTTCGCTGCTTAAGACCACCGCTTCGCTCTTCGCCGTCGCAACCACGGCCATCGCACTCCAGACTTCACCCGGCCTCGCCTTCTCATCCGAAGCGCAGCAGATGTGCACGGGTGACGCGATGCGTCTGTGCTCCAGTGAGATCCCCGACATTCCCAGGGTCAGGGCCTGCATGGTGCGGAACAAGGCCCAGGTCAGCCCCGGCTGCCGCGCCGTGATGGACCGCGAAGCCGCGGCATCAGCATCGCGCAAGCGGGAAGCGGCGGCGCAGTAGTCGGGTCGAGTTCGGCTGGATCGTTGAGGCTCGGTCCGCCTCTTCCCGCCGGACAAGGTTCTCGCATGTGACTCTTGGCGGCGGCCGGCGCGCGCGCCTCGTCCTTCGAGACGGCGCTTACGCACCCCCTCAGGATGAGGCTAATTGGCGTCAGTGCCCTTGAAACTGCTGCCTCACACTCCGCCCTCATCCTGAGGAGCCCGCCTAAGCGGGCGTCTCGAAGGATGGCTGCAGGGAAAAGCTCTCAAACGCGATAGCCCTTCCGCAAGCGGGGGAGGTATCCCCTCGGCTCGCATCGACTCAGTCGCAGCTTGAGCCCCTAATCGCCCCACTGGGCGAAGGCGTCGTTGAAGGCGCGTTCGCCGGGGGCGCCCTTCTCGATGGCGATGATGGCGCGGCGCTGGTTGGCATAGACCAGCGGCACGTCGAACCACGAGCGCTCCTTCAGGAGCTGGACGTTGCGGGAGCGGTCGGCGTCGACATTGGACAGGCCGACCAGGAAGAAGCCGTCGGTGACCTTGACCGCGAGGCCGGCGAGCGGCGTGCCGCGCGCCTGCTCATTCGACTTCATCAGGATGCCCGGCACGTTGGAGACGCTGCCGCCCGGAAAATCCGGCGGCAGGATGAAGGTCAGCTCCGCCGTGTGGCTCGCCGGCAGCGAGGAATCGGTGTTGCGGCGGAACGACATCGTCATCTTGAACTTGCGGTCGGGGATCTCGATGTCGGCGCGCACGGCGACGTCGGCCTTCTGGTTGCCGGACGCCTTGATCGGCTCGAGCCGCCACACCACCGAGCCGACATATTGCTTGCCCTTCGGATCGGACGGATCCTCGTCATAGAGCACGACCTTCTGCGCCACCGGCGCGACCGGCTGATCGCTGGCCGAGGGCTGCCCGACGCGATCCGGAATCTTCGGCTTGCTCTGCGGCTGGGACGGATCCTTCGGCGCCTCCACCACCTGGGTCGGCGAGGACTTCAGCAAATTGGTCGCGATCTGGACCAGCTGCTTGCCCCAGAGGATGCCGGCACCGACCAGGATCAGCACGATGCCGACGGCGATCGCACTCTTGAACGGGAAGGTGGAGCGCGCGCGGGCGCGTTTCTTGGCGTCGCGCTCGGGCGCGATGCGCGGACGCGGCGACGGCGGCTGCGGCGCGTAGCGCTCGGCCTCCTCGACCGACTCGTCGTAGGAATAAGGCGCGTCCTGCTCGCCGGCGCGGTTTTCCAGGCTCGGCTCGAGCCGGTCGAATTCCGGCGAGGGCGAGGGCACATTGGCATAGGTGCGGCGCGCGGCGCGGCTGGCCTGCGCGGCAGCGCCGCCGAGATCGTTGGCGTCGGCGGTGATGTCGCGGAAGCCGCGCACGCCCGGTGCCGGCGGCAGCGGCGGCGGAGGTCCGACATCGGGAGGACGGCGCGCACCGGCGCGATCGCGTCCGGCCGCCGGCTCCGGCATCGGTGGCGGGGCGGACGGCCCCGGTTGGCGCGGGGCGTCGAAACGGGGCGCGCGCGGCGGACGCGGGGCCTCGCCTTGGTCATCGACGTTGATGGATGGACGGTCGGCGCGCGGCGGCGGCGGGGCCGGACGCGTCCGCGGCGGGGCCGGCGCAGCCGGGCTGCCTTCGGCGGCTCGGGTGCTGGCGCGGCGAAAGGCGTCGCCGCTGCTGCCACCGCGGGCGCCGCCACCGGGGCGCGAGGCCTCGCGGGCGCGCTGGGCAGCCTCCGATTCGACCTTGCGGACCGCCTCCTCCAGCGACAACCTTTCGCGGGTGATCTCGGATTCGGAGAGCGGCGGCTGCACGCTGCGCAGCTGTGCGATCAACGCCGTGCGCGCCCGCTCATAGAGCGCGCGACGGCTTTCGCCGGGAGCGTTCGGGTCCAGGGCGGCAATAGCGCGGGCGATCAGCGGATAGTAATCAGCCATTTCAACTCAACTATACGCGCGTCCCGGTAAGATATCGTTAAGCCTCAAACGGATTTTGCACCAGGATAGTATCTTCGCGTTCGGGGCTGGTGGAAAGCAGCGCAACCGGGCACCCCACCAATTCCTCGATCCGCCGGACATATTTGATGGCCTGGGCCGGCAGGTCGGCCCAGGACCGCGCATTGGCGGTCGGCTCCTTCCAGCCCTCGATGGTCTCGTAGATCGGCTCGACCCGGGCCTGGGCACCCTCGCCGGCCGGGAAGTGGTCGATCTCCTTGCCGTCGAGCTTGTAGCCGGTGCAGACCTCGATCGTGTCGAAGCCGTCGAGGATGTCGAGCTTGGTCAGCGCCAGGCCGTTGATGCCGCAGGTCCGGACCGCCTGGCGGACCAGCACGGCGTCGAACCAGCCGCAGCGGCGCGGACGGCCGGTGTTGGTGCCGAACTCGCGGCCGCGCTCGCCGATCCGGCGGCCGGTCTCGTTGTCCTGCTCGGTCGGGAACGGGCCCTGGCCGACGCGGGTGGTGTAGGCCTTGCACAGGCCGAGCACATAGCCGACCGCACCCGGTCCGAGGCCGGCGCCGGTCGCGGCCTGCGCCGCCACCGTGTTGGACGAGGTGACGTAGGGATAGGTGCCGTGGTCGACGTCGAGCAGCGCGCCCTGCGCGCCTTCGAAGAGCATGCGCTTGCCTTCGCGCCGCTTGATGTCCAGCAGCCGCCACACCGTCTCGGCGTAGGGCAGCAGCTCCGGCGCCAGCGCGCTCAACTCCTTCAGGATCACCTTGCCGTCGAATTCGGGCAGGCCGAGGCCGCGGCGCAGCGCGTTGTGGTGGGCAAGCAGCCGGTCGATCTTGTGCGGGAGCGTGTCGAGGTCGGCGAGGTCCATCAGGCGGATGGCGCGGCGGCCGACCTTGTCCTCATAGGCCGGGCCGATGCCGCGGCGGGTGGTGCCGATCGCGGTCGCGGCGCTGGCCGATTCGCGGTGCGCATCGAGCTCGCGGTGCAGCGGCAGGATCAGCGTGACGTTCTCGGCGATACGCAGGTTCTCCGGCGAGACCGCAACGCCCTGCGCCCGCAGCTTGGAGACCTCGTCGAGGAAGGCGGCGGGATCGAACACCACGCCGTTGCCGATCACCGACAGCTTCTGCTCGCGCAGCACGCCCGAGGGCAGCAGCGCGAGCTTGTAGGTCTTGCCGTTGATCACCAGCGTGTGGCCGGCGTTATGACCGCCCTGGAAGCGGACAACGATGTCCGCCTGCTCCGACAACCAGTCGACGATCTTGCCCTTTCCTTCGTCGCCCCACTGGGCGCCGACGACGACAACATTGGCCATTCGCGGGTAATCCTTCGAAGATTTCTCTGTAGGTGGCATGATCCGAACGGAAAATTGGTACCCACTTTTCCGGAATCATGCCTGCGCCCAGCCCAATTCCCGGCCAGAGGCCGTTCGCACGCGAGGCAGCCCAACCGGATAAAGGAAGCAGCCTCTCTAGGCAAGCAAGAACGGGGCATTTTCAGGGCTTCGAGGCTACTCCAAGCCTTTGATATCCCCGGAAAATCCAGAAACCTTCGCGGCGGCGCGCGGGGCTTCGACCAAAGCGTGAGAGGCGCAATCCGCCGCTGCATGGTCGCGATGCGTCCGCCCCCCGTTGATGCAGCCCCGATTTCCGTGTCTTTGGACAGCGCCGGGCGATCAGCCGGCCCGGACCCCGCCGGGCTGGAAGCCTCGGCGCATGCGGGGCACGCCAATCCCAATGTCCGCCACCGGCCAGACCACCAGCGCGGAGACATCCGGCCACAGCTGGATCGCCAACCAGCCCTACCTGCTGCTCAGCATCACCGCGCTGTGCTGGGCCGGCAACGCCATCGTCGGGCGGCTCGCCGCCGGCCACATCCCGCCGGTCACGCTATCGTTCCTGCGCTGGTTCTTCGCCTTCCTGCTGGTGCTGCCGTTCGCCTGGAAACATCTTGCCCAGGACTGGCCGGCGATCCGCGGCAGGCTTGGCCTGATGATCACGCTCTCGGTCACCGGCATCGGCGCCTTCAACACGCTGCAATACTGGGCGCTGGAGCATACCCAGGCACTCAATACGCTGCTGCTGCAGTCGGCCGCGCCGCTGATCGTGGCGCTGTGGTCGCTGGCCATCCTCGGCATCCGCCTCACCGCCGCGCAGGCGTTCGGCGTGCTGCTGTCGATGTGCGGCGTGCTGACCATTCTGCTGCACGGCGATTTCACCACCCTGTCGAACATCGAGTTCAACAAGGGCGACCTCATCTTCATCGTCGCGCTCGTCATCTTCGCGCTGTATTCGGTGCTGACCTTGAAACGGCCGCCGATGCACGGCCTGTCGTTCCTCGCCTTCACCTTCGGGGCCGGCGCGGCCTGCCTCATTCCGCTGGAGATCTGGGAATTGTCCGCGCGGCCCGTGATGAAGCTCGACGGGCCGAACCTCTTGACGCTGTTCTACGTCGCGGTGTTTCCCTCGACGCTGGCCTATCTCTGCTTCAATCGCGGCGTCCGCCTGATCGGCGCCAACCGTGCCGCGCCGTTCTTCCACGTCGTGCCGGTGTTCGGTTCGATCATGGCGATGGCGTTCCTGGGCGAACACCCGCAGGCATTCCACTTCATCGGCTTCGCGCTGGTGCTGTCGGGCGTGTTCGTGGCGTCACGGAAGCAAGCGACGTAATTTCTTCCTTCTCCCCTTGCGGGCCTGTTGCGTTATCGGTCTTGGAGGCTGAGGACATGAGGAGAGAGGGGCGCGGTCACGGCAATTGCCAGCGAGGTCTCTAGTGTTCGCCCTCGGCGGGCGGTTCAGGCCGCGATCGTGGCCCACCGCCTCATGTTGAAGGCGATCGAGGCGAGCAGGACCTGCCCGCTTGCCTTCATCAGACCGACGTAGCGGATGCAAGTCAGTCGCATGCGGCGTTTGAGAGTGGCGAAGGTGGTCTCGACCTGGGCTCGCCGGCGTGCGATGAGGCGGTTGTAGCGTTTGAGCCTTGGCGGCAGTTCCGGATGATGTCTGTTGGGACGGAACGCGATGCGGGGCTTTTTGCCTTCCGCT
>NZ_FOUS01000007.1 GCF_900114915.1 Bradyrhizobium sp. Rc3b | reverse complement strand
AAACCGTGTGGTCCTGGCCGTCGTTGCCACGGTCAAGTCCTTGCGAAGGTGCGAGCGAGCCCAACCGGGCAGACTGCATCATCCAAATTCGCGGGGCGAGGGAGGCCAGAAGGAATGGTCGGCTCCCGGGAGATCACGGCATAAGCCGTCCAGCCATCGCGCAGGGAAGGCCGAGTGATCGGCACCACCTGTATGCTGCTGTGCGGTTCTTTCTGCGCGTGCTTTTCGCGCAGCGGACCGCGGGTGCGAGCCAGCACCCGGCCTTCCCTGCGCCCTCTTGGATGAGAGGGTTGCGAGACCAAGCAAAGCTCGGGCGAATTGCGCCGCGAGGCCGAAGAGGCGTGTCTGCGAGCTGAGCTACGTGCCACAAACCAGATCTCGTAGGGTGGGCAAAGCGCAGCGTGCCCACGCCTTGTCGCTTATGGACGGAGATCGTGGGCACGGCGCAAGTGCGCCTTTGCCCACCCTACGGCACCGCCGCTGGGATATGCACTGGAGCATCGCAATGAAGACGTGGAAAGAGCATGCGCCACAATCCGCTCTTGTGCCCCGGACGCAGCGCAGCGTCCCCGGCGATGCGAAGCATCGTCCGGTTCGACGGTGCACTGCAGAGCCGGGCCGTCCATCCGCATCGCGCCGTGTTGCCCTGGGTCCCGGCTCTGCGCCGCAACGCTTGCGCGTTGCAGCTTGTCCGGGACACGTGCCTCAATGACCGCGCTTCATCCTCTCCGCGCCATCCACCACCTCCGGTGCCATCGCCGCCCATGCGCTCGATGCGAATTGCCGGCGCCAGGTCACGACCACCACCGCAGCCGTGGTCACGAACAGCAGCCAGGGGCTGACGAACCAGCCGAGATAGCCGAGCGCGAAGAAGAAGGCGCGCTGGCCGCGGTTGAAATGGCGGCCGGCGGATTCGAACAGGCGCGTGGTACGGATGACATGGGCTTCCGCCTCCGGCGTGTCGCGCCGCTCGGCCGGGGGCATGCCGCCGAACAGGATCGCGACATAGTTGAACAGGCGATAGGACCAGGCGAATTTGAAGAAGGCGTAGACGCAGATCAGCACGAGGCCGACGCATTTCAGCTCCCACATCGCCGGCGACGTGCTGAGGTCGATCGGCAGCTTGCTCAGAATCGTGATGGCGTCGTTGGTGGCATGCAGCAGCGCCAGTGCGCCGCCGAGCGCGATCAGGCTGGTGGAGGCGAAGAAAGCGGTTCCGTTCTGCAGCGAGGCCATGATCTGCATGTCGACCATACGCGTCTCGCGGTCGAGCAGCCGGCGCACCCAGACCTCGCGATAGCGGTTCATGCGTGCCGACAAGCTGTCGCGGCCGTAGGCCGAATGCTCCAGCGTCAGGGCATAGACCAGCCATTCGATGATGAAGAAGCCGACCGCGGTGATGTCGACCCAATGCCTGCTCATCTCTCTCTCCTCGCAAGCCGCCACGATTGCCACGCATGGTAGGATGCGGCAACGATTGATTGGCGGCACGCGATGGCGTTAAAAGCGGCTCGCTTCAACGCGTCTCGGGAAGGACTGATGACATGGCTGCGCTGAAACTCGCGATCGGCAACAAGAACTACTCGTCATGGTCGATGCGGCCTTGGCTCGCGCTTCGCGCCAACGACATTCCGTTCGTGGAGACGCTGATCCCGCTCTACACCGACAATCCCGCGGACAAGGAGCAGATCCTGTCCTTCAGTCGCGCCGGCAAGGTGCCGGTGCTGGTCGACGGCGACGTCACGGTGTGGGATTCGCTCGCCATCATCGAATACATCGCCGAGCGGTATCCGGAAGTGAAGCTGTGGCCCGACGACGTCGCCGCGCGCGCGCATGCCCGATCGGTGTGCGCCGAGATGCATTCCGGCTTCGTGGCGCTGCGCAACGAATGCGGCATGAACCTGCATCGGCCGATCCGCCCCGTGACGCTGTCGGCCGACGCCAAGGCCAACGTCGCGCGCATCGAGGAGATCTGGCGCGAATGCCGCACGCGCTATGGTGCCAAGGGTCCGTTCCTGTTCGGCCGCTTCGGCGCGGCCGATGCGATGTACGCGCCGGTGGTGCATCGCCTGCGCACCTACGCGATCGACGTCGCGCCGGACACCAAGGCCTACATGGAGACGATGATGGCGCTGCCGGCGTTCCAGGAATGGACCCGCGACGGGCTGGCCGAAACCCTTGTCATCGCGAAGTTCGAGGACGCCTGACCGGTCGGTCCGAACGAGGCCGCTGGCTGTGTGCCGGCCGGCGGCGCTCACTTTCCGGACATTGACTGGCGCCATATGCCATTCGGGCTGCGACCGGCCCTGCGACATGCCGCCTGAACATGCGGCCCCGGCGGTATCATCGACCGGCCGGTTCCATCCCTATCATTCTGAAAAGACTGCAGGATTTACGCGCTTGCCATGGTGGCATGGCGCTGGCCAAAACGGCAGGTCGCGTGCTATACAGCGCCTGGGTTTCTGGCCGGCCGTCGCAGTGGGACCATGGGCGAGGCAGGCGTTGTTTGAGTGATGGAGAGGGTGTTGAAGCACAAATTCCCGATTGGAACGCGCGTATTGTTCACGGCCAGCAACGTCGCGCGCCCTGCTGCCAGCGGCTCGTACGAGGTCATCCGCCTGCTGCCGACCGACGGCGACGACTGCCAGTACCGGATCAAGAGCTCGACCGAAGCTTTCGAACGTGTCGCCAAGGAAAGCCAGCTCGCGCTCTCCTGAAGACCGACGCTCCCCGCGCATTCGCGCCCTCTGCGGAATTGTGTCCTGCCGCCGTCAAAAGGCCCGCTTCACCTTCGCAAGGTGGGCCTGGGGGGCAGTTGCCGACTCGCGGTGCTCGCTTGACCATTCGTTCTCTGCTCGCGTGAGGGGACGTCGCGCATGAACTGGGCATGGGCCACTTCGCTCGACCAAATCTGGCGCTCGCCGGCCTTTCCGATGTGGATGACGCTGGCGGCTGCCGGATTCTTCGGATTGATCCTGCTGATCACGCTGCTGCGCGCCGATAGGTCGGTCGCCAACGGCGCGCTGACCGTGATCACGCTGCTGTCCATCGCGATCGCCGGAGCTGCCACCGTGCGCGTCTATGGACCGGCGGGGCAGGACGCTCCGACCGAAGTGCGCGCGCAAGGTGCCGTCATCGCGAGCCTGCCGGCGCTGTCCTGTCTCGACGATCTCGCCGGCGATGCGGTCGCCATTGGCTGCGAGAAGGCGCTGTTCGGCTCGCCGGATGCCGCGGCTGCCGCCGTCTCCTACACCGCGGCCCGAATCGACCGGCTGACCGCGCTCGGTGATGCCGCGACCGCCGAGAAGAGCCTCACGACGGACATGAAGGTGCTGCGCAAGGCGCTGGAGCACGATCGCTACGGCCTCGTCGCGCAGGTGCTGGTCGTGCGCGACGGCTGCACGCAGTTCGACTGCGCCGCGTTCCGCTCGCTGACCGACCAGCAGCGGGTTGCCGCCAACATGGACGCCCATCTCTACGACATGCTGGTCGCGCGCTACGCGCCAACCTGGAACGCGCCTGCAACGGCGCAGGGGATGCCGGCCACGGCCGCGCTTGCCGGGCTGCCGCCCGCGATGCCGACGGGCAAGCCGACCAGCGCTGAGTTCCCGAGCGCCTCGTCGACGCCGCCAGTCAGCATCATGAATCCGGAGCCCACGGCGACGACGCGCCAGGCGGCGCCCGCCGCCGCGAACGCAGCGCCGGCACCGCGCGCGCCCGCCGCGACGTCGGCACAGGCCGCCGCACCACCGGCCGCGAAGAAGCCGCCGGCCCCGAAGGCTGCGCGTGCTCCCGCGGCAGCACCGGTTCCGCTCGCTCCGCCGCCAGCCTCGGCGGCCGCGCCCGCGGCTGCGGATAACGAGTAGATCGGCATTCCAAATGCGGTGCTGCCCGGCTAATGCTTGGGCATGCCGCTACATCTGATCAAGCTCGCCGTCGGTTGCGACTCCGTCAAGGAATTGAAGGAGTGGATCGCCGAACGGATGCAGACCGCCAAGAAGAAGGGTCTGCCGCAACGTCACATCCACATCACCCGCATGGTCCCCAAGCGCGATGCCGAGATCCTCTCGGGCGGGTCGCTCTATTGGGTGATCAAGGGCGAGATCGCCGCGCGGGAAAAGATCATCGGCATCGAGCCGTTCCGCGACAAGGACGGCATCGGCCGCTGCCGGATCGTGATGCAGCCGAAGGTGGTCTCGGTGTCGCCGCGGCCGATGCGCCCGTTCCAGGGCTGGCGCTATCTCACCGACGATTCCGTGCCGCCCGATCTCGGCAAGTCCGCCGCCGGCTCGATCGCGGCGATGCCGGAGCCGATGCGGCGCGAGTTGCGCGATCTCGGGCTGCTCTAAACCGCGACATTGTCGATCAGCCGGGTGTTGCCGAGCTTGGCGGCGACCAGGATTCGCAACGGGCCGTCCTTGCGCGAGGTGAGGGGCGCCAGCGTCTCGGCATGGCGCGCTTCGTAATAGTCGAGCGCAAAGCCGGCCGCCTCGATCGTCGCGGCGCCACGCTTCATGGCCGACGCAACGGCTTCGCCGGCACGGATGCGGCCGGCGCTGTCCTTCATGGCACGGTAGAGGATGGGGGCGGTCTGCCGCTCCTCGGGCGACAGATAGACGTTGCGCGAGGACATCGCGAGCCCGTCGCGCTCGCGCACGGTGCGGGAGCCGACGACCTTGACGCCGAGGTCGAGGTCGCGCGCCATCTGCGTCACCACCCGCAACTGCTGAAAGTCCTTTTCGCCGAAGATCGCAAAGTCCGGCCGGCACTGCGTGAACAGTTTGCCGACCACGGTGGCGACGCCGCCGAAGAAATGCGGGCGGAAGCGGTCCTCGAGGCCGGCGAGCGCCGGTCCCTCCGGCATGATGCGGGTGGCAAAGCCCTCCGGATACATCGCCGCGACGCCGGGGTGCCAGACGATATCGACATCCTCGGCCGCGAGCTTGGCGATGTCGGCCTTCCAGGTGCGCGGATAGGCACCGAAATCCTCGGTCGGGGCGAACTGGGTCGGGTTGACGAAGATCGAAACCATGACGCGGCTGGCGCGCCGCTTGGCGAGGCGGACGAGAGACACATGCCCGTCATGGAGGGCCCCCATGGTCGGGACCAGCGCGATCGTGGCTTTTCGCTTGCGGAGATTGTCGACGGCGCGGCGCAAGGTTGGGACCGTGCGGGCGATCAAGGGGCTTGCTGACATCAGGACTCGACAGGGTTGGGAATCGGCCCGGCATGACCTGGCGCCAGGGGCGACTAACCTTAACAAGCGGCGATCGTGGACGCCATGCATCCGGATGCGGCACAGCATCCCGCGCAAGGCGCGCGCGATGTCGCGACATTATGGCTGGATCACAGACGAAAGACGACGCCGCGATTCATGAAGAACGGCGCAATACGATTTGCATTACCTGTCACGCATTTCACTTGACCGCAGACGCGGCCAACTCGAAGATATTCATCAGGGGTGTTGAGGATCGCCATGCTTGTGCAGGCTAGCCAAGGCCAATCCGGCTCGGCGCATGTAGTCGTGCTCGGCAACGAGAAGGGCGGTTCCGGCAAGTCGACCACCGCCTTGCACATCGCGGTTGCGCTCCTGAAGGCGGGCCAGCGCGTCGCTACCATCGACCTCGACTGCCGTCAGCAGAGCTTCACCCGCTACATCGGCAACCGCTCTGCCTGGGCGCGCCGCACCAAGCTCGACCTCGAACTGCCGGTGCATCGCTGTATCAAGCTCGGCGAGACCATGCAGATCGCCGAGAACGAGAATTCCGAGTTCCAGCAGTTCATGGAGGCGGTCTCGGCAGTCGAGAGCAGCTTCGACTTCATCGTCATCGATACGCCGGGCACCGACAGCTATCTGATGCGGCTGGCGCACTCGATGGCCGACACCCTTGTCACGCCGATCAACGACAGCTTCCTCGATTTCGACGTGCTCGGCACCGTCGATCCCGCCAACTACGCGGTGACGGGCGAGAGCCATTACGCCGAGATGGTGCGCGACGTCAGGCGCAAGCGCCGCCAGCTCGACGGCTCGACCACCGACTGGATCGTCGTGCGCAACCGCCTGTCGATGCTCGGCTCGCGCAACAAGCAGCTCGTCGCCGAGGGGTTGAAGGATCTGTCGCTGCGGCTCGGCTTCCGCTACGTCGACGGCTTCGCCGAACGCGTCGTCTATCGCGAATTTTTCCCGCGCGGCCTGACCGCGCTCGACGAGATCGACGAGGCCACGCTCGGCATGCGCCCCAATCTCGGCCATCTCACCGCACGGGAGGAGGTGACGAGCCTGCTCCGCCAGCTCAAGCTGCCGCTGGACGAGCGCGGCCGCCGCCGCGCCGCCAACCGGGCCGAGTGGTTCAACCAGGTCGACAAGCCGCTCGAGGTCCACGACATCCTCGGCGCCTGAGCCGGCGGTATGCCACTACTTCCGATCGATCCGATCGATCTGAGGGCCGGGCTCTCCAGGGAACTGCGGCCGCGTTTCGCCGTTTTCACCTTACGTTGACCGTGAAATTGAACCCAATTGAGACCGGTTGCGTCGGATGGTGAAGTACACCTTGACGTAGCCTGGCGAGGACGGGATGCCCATAAAACGTGTGCGGCGCACAATGAAAGGGCTGTCGGTTCACAATATTTGGCCTTCCTGTCACGCGCCTGTGACATATATTAGCGAATAGGCGACAAGGGGCCGAAGAGCCCCGGAAGAACACGATTTTCAACAGGGATTCAGGCCGCAAGAGCCTGAGGCTGAGGACGAAAATGAAGCGTGGAATTGCCGTTCTGGTTTCGGTCAGTGCTCTCTGCGGCATCGCCTATTTCACGGCGAGCAAGTGGGCGATCAAGCACGAGACCATTACCTTCTACGACGCCTCGCGCGACAATCGCCCGGTGCCCGTCGACATCGCGGTGCGTCGCGACAAGGAAATGCAGGCCAATGCCGGCATGATCACGCTGCCGGTCGCGGTGATCAATCACGGCAACACCGTCAAGAACACCGAGTACGGCTTCCTCGCCAACATCTTCGCTGCGCGCGGCTACATGGTCCTGAGCCCGCAGCACGACTTGCCGACCGATCCTCCGATGGTGACCAAGCCCGGCGAGCTCTATGTCGGCCGGCTGCCGCAGATCCTGCGCGGTGTCGCCAACATCCATCTCGCCGTGCAGGAAATGAGGAAGCTTCAGCCCAACGCCGACTACGACAAGGTCACCATGGTCGGCCATTCCATGGGCGGCGACATCACCATGTATTTCGCCAAGCAGTATCCGGATGAAGTCAAGAAGGTCGTCACGCTCGACAATCTGCGCGTGCCCTTCGTCACCGCCGGCAAGTTCAAGATCCTGTCGTTCCGCTCCACCGATCCGCAGTTCAAGGCCGATGCGGGCGTGATCCCGACGGACGAGGAATGCGAGAAGGCGGGTATCCAGGTCGTGAAGACGGAATTCCAGCACAACGACATGCGCGACACCGGTCCGGACGTCGCCAAGAACTCGATCCAGGGCATGCTCGACAAATTCCTGAGCGCGACCGACAGCGAGATCGCGCCGGTCGACACGCAATCCTCGCCTCCCAACATCCTCGAGCCCGGTCCGGTCGCCTTGATGGGGCCTGCCAAGAGCTGACGTCTTCTCCCTGACGGTCCCTCATCGTCAGTCACGATCTGCAAAGCCCCCGCCAGCCTCTGCCGGCGGGGGCTTTGCACATTGACCGGGCAGCTTGCGCTAACCACATTAGCTGCCCACGCAGGGTCAAGGCATGTCGGGCGAACCCATCAAACCGCGCAGCGGCGATGCCGTCTCGGCGCAGGCAGGCCGCGCGGTGCCGCAGGCCGGAACGTCGACTGCGGAAGACATCGCCGCCTTCGTTGCCAAGGCGCAGGCGATGTCACCGCATGGGCCGGGCGCGAAGGGGCGGCTGATCTTCGCGCTGGATGCGACCATGAGCCGGCAGCCGACCTGGGACATGGCCTGCGCGCTGCAGGCCGACATGTTTCGCGAGACCGCCGCGCTCGGCAGTCTCGACATCCGCCTGGTCTATTATCGCGGCTTCAACGAGTGCCGCGCCACGGGGTGGATCTCCGACAGCACCAGGCTTGCGGCGTTGATGAGCAAGATCGATTGCCGCGGCGGCGACACCCAGATCGGCAAGGTGCTGACCGAGGCGCGGCGCGAAGCGGTCGCATCGGGCGTGCGCGCCGTCGTCTTCGTCGGCGATGCCATGGAGGAGAAGGTCGACGAGCTCTGCGCCAAGGCCGGCGAGCTCGGCATGCTCAAAGTGCCCGTGTTCGTGTTTCAGGAAGGTCATGATGCCGTCGCCGAGCAGGCCTTTCGCGAGATCGCGCGGTTGACCGGCGGTGCCTGGTGCCGCTTCGATCCGGGCGCGGCGGCGCAACTGCGCGAACTGCTGCGGGCCGCTGCGGCCTATGCCGCCGGCGGTCGCGAGGCCCTGTTGAAACTGGCGCAGACCGCGAGCGGCGCGGCCAGGCTGATCGGCCAGATGAAATAGCGCTCAAGCATCGCGGCGAGGCGTATGCCATGCATTTTGCCGCGAGGGCGACTATATTCCGGTCATGACCCTGATCGCCGGCGCTGTCGCTGTTATCACGCTTTATCTGCTGCTCCAGATGTTCCGAGCCGCCAACCCAGCGGTGCTGGCGAGGGCCATCAGGTTCGGTGGCGGCGTGGTGGCGCTGGCGGTCGCAGCCTTCACGGGCTTGCGGGGCGAACTGGTGGTGGCGATCCCGCTCGGGATTTTTGGCGCTGGCCTGCTGGGCTGGACACCGCTGGCAAACGCCGGCTTCGGCAATGTCGGCGGGCTGTTCGGCGGCGGTGGTGCTGCGCCGGCGTCAGGGCAGTCCTCACGCGTGCGCTCGCAATTCCTGGATATGCGGCTCGACCACGGCTCTGGCCAGCTCGGCGGGCAGATCGTCGCCGGGCCTCACGCCGGGCGCGATCTCGGCGAGTTCGATCTCGCTAGCCTGCTGGCCATGGTCCCGACATTCGACGCCGAGAGCGTGGCCTTACTTGAAAGCTATCTGGACCGCCGGTTTCCCGCCTGGCGTCAGAACGCGCAGAGCGATGCGGCAGGGGGGCAGCGCCGAACGGCGGCGAGCGGCAAAATGACGGCGGAGGAGGCCTATCAGATCCTTGGCTTGCAGCCGGGGGCGGGGCGTGACGACATCAGCCGGGCCCACAAGACCCTGATGAAGAAACTCCATCCCGACCAGGGGGGGTCGAACTACCTCGCTGCCCGTGTAAACGAGGCCAAGGATACTCTGCTTCGTACGCATAACGGCTAACTCCGGCACCACGCTACAAACGCCCGTACCGCGTGAGCTCCGCTTGCTCTGTCTGCCGTCGCCCTGACACCCGCCATTGTCGGCGTGGTTGATCTCTTGAGTAAAGTTTTAACCGTAAATCCTTGACGAGAAGTTGTCGCGGAACTGGCATCGAGACCCGCCAAAAACAAAAATGCCCGCGGCACAGCGCGGGCATTTTGATCGGAGCGTTGCGAAAGATCAGTTGCGGACGGTGATGCAGGAGATGTCGGCACGCTTCAGGGTACGGCAGACGGCTTCGGCCTGGTCGCGCTCGAGCCCGGCGAAGCGGGCGCGATAGAGCTTGCGATTGTCCTTGGCGACGACCTCGGTGAACGGATCGGCCTTGCTGAGCAGGCCGCGGGCCGAGCTGCGCGCGGCGTCGATGCGCTGCTGGGCTTCGTTCTCGCTCTCGAGCGCGCCGACCTGGACGATCCAGCCGCTGTGGGTGACGACCGGCTTGGTGGTGGCGCTCATCTGGACCGGCATCGGATCGGCGGAGGCGAGCTTCGGAGCGGCCGGGGTGGGCGCGGCAGCCGTTGCGGCCGGCAGCACCCCGAGGATGCCGTTGCCGGTGCCGAAGCCCGCCGGCTGCCGCGGCAGCTCGGTGCGCGCCACCTCGGCCTTCGGCGCTTCCGGCTGGCTGACGACCTCGGGCTTGTTGATGAGATCGGCCCGGGCGACGACGGCGGTGGAGGTTTCCGCGACGTCGGAACGGGACGAAATGGCGTTGGTGACCGGCGGTGCGACCTGAGCAGGGGCAGCGGAGGCGACTTTCACGGCGCCGGCCTTGACCTGAACCGTCTTGACCCGAACCGGCTTCATCGGCTCGGACGAGCCGGGGATGATCGAGAGCGGCTGGCTCGAGATCACGCCATTGGTGAGCGGCGCCGGCTCGATCTTGGATTCCGTCGGCCGAACTTCAGGCTTGGCTTCGGACCTGGGCTGCGTCGGCGGCACCGCGGCAGTCGCAGCCGCGAGCGTCGACAGGCGTGCGGCCAGACGCGACGGAGCGGCTTCAGGAGCAGGGGCAGAAGCGGCCTGAACTTGCGGAACAGCGCGGGCCGGGATAGGCGACGCATCGGCGACCTCGGTGCTGGCGTCAGCGCCGTTGCGCTCCGTGACCGCGGCGACGGTGTGGGTGGTCGCGCCCTTCTCAAGATTCTCCGCGAGCAGGTTGCGCATGATCGCATCGCGCGAGCCGCCGCTGCGGCCGCCGAGCACGACACCGATCAAATGACGGTTGCCGCGGCGCATCGAGGTCACGAGATTGAAGCCGGAGGCGCGGGTGTAGCCGGTCTTGATGCCGTCAACGCCCTCGACATTGCCGAGCAGGTGATTGTGGTTGCGGATCGACTGTCCGCGCCAGTTGAAGGTCGCGGTCGCGAAATAGCGATAGTAGCGCGGGAAGCGCTCCTGGATGGCGCGGCCGAGCGTAGCCTGGTCGCGCGCGGTCGTGACCTGCTCGTCGTTGGGAAGGCCGTTGGCGTTGCGGTACACCGTCTTGGACATGCCGAGCGAGCGCGCCTTGCGCGTCATCATCTGGGCGAAGTCGTCCTCGTCGCCGGCGATCGCTTCCGCGATCACCACCGCGGCGTCGTTGGCGGAGCGGGTGACGAGACCCTTGATCGCGTCCTCGACGCGGATGGTCTGGCCGGCACGCAAATTCAGCTTGGTCGGATCCTGATCGGCGGCGTGCTGGGACACCGGCATCTCGGTGTCGAGCTTCATCTTGCCGGACTCGAGACGCTCGAACAGCAGATAGAGCGTCATGATCTTGGTGAGCGAGGCGGGGTGACGGATGCCGTCCGGGGCGTTCGACTGAAGCACCGCGCCGGAATTGCCGTCGACGATGATGGACGCGAATTTCGGGCTGGAGCTCTCGGACACATCGCGCTGCACCCGGTGGTGCGCGTAATGGCGGCGATGACGCCGCGCCTCGGCGGCATCGGTGGTGAAGATGACCGCGGTGGTGACCGTAAGAAGCCCGAAAACGCCAACCCGCGCCAAGCGCGAGGAAGACAAGTTTTTACGAAGCATGGAACCCCGTCCCCGTTTCTCAACTGATCACCGGCTCGTGAGGCGAAATTGTGCCCATTGGACCCGGGATCATTACCTGCTCAGGCTGTCCCTCCGCTGGTGTTCGCCGCGGGGGACGTTGGGCCTGAACCGCTATTCTGGCTAAGGTGATGGTCTCAAACGGCTTTTGACCGTCTGCGGAAGCTGAACACGTCCAGGGAATCAGGGTAGGGGCCCGCGGTTTCCAAATGCTTAAAGAACCCTTGCGGGAAACCCCGGGAATCTCCGCGAAGTGAGTCTAAATTTGTGCGTCGCACAAAGATTCTTGACTTTTTTGTGCGTTGCACTAATTGTGGGCAGAGTCAGGGAGCCGGGGCTTCCCGACGAGAGCCAGGGAAAAGGATTCCGAAATGTTCAAGGTTGAAGACTTTCAGAACTACGGGAAAGAGCACTTCGAGCAGTACGTCGCCTCCGCGACCTCGGTGCAGCACGGCCTCCAGGCGATCGCCAGCGCCTATGGCGACTATACGAAGAAGTCGTTCGAAGACACCAAGTCCTTCGTCGAGAAGCTTTCCGGCGTGAAATCGCTGGACAAGGCCATGGAAGCGCAGACCGATTTCGCGCGTTCCTCCTACGAGACCTTCGTTGCGGAATCGCAGAAGATCGCCGGCCTCTACAGCGACCTCGCCAAGCAGGCGTTCAAGCCGGTCGAGACCATCGTGTCGAAGTTCACCCCGGCGGCTCAGTAAATTTTTCAGGACGTCCTGGAATCGAAAAGCCCGGCTGAACCAGCCGGGCTTTTTGTTTGCACGCGCTCGATCCGTCAGCGCGCCACACGCAGCTTCGACAGCGAGGTGCCGATGTCCTTGAACACCGAAACGGTCTGGCTGGCCGACGTGACGAGATAGAACTTGTCGGCGCTGCTGGCGCAATATTGCAGCACGCTCGAGGTCGGATCAGTGCCGGTGTTCACCTGCACCGTGTAGATCGTGATGTTGTTGGGCTGGGCCTTGGCATTGTCGCACAGCTTCTTCTCCCGCGCGTCGATCTGCGAGGAGTCGCTGTACCAGCGGTTCTGCGTGTTCATGCCGTCGGAGAGCAGGACGATCGCGTCCTTGTAGGTGTAGTTGGTGTCCTTGGCCGGCGCGTTCATGGGATCGCCGGTCGAGAGCGTCATCCAGCCCCAGGCGAGGCCGATGCCCTGGTTGGTGTTGCCGGTCGGGACCAGATTGCCGATCAACGTCTTGAGCGCGGACCAGTCGTAGCTCAGCGGCATGATCGGTTGGATGTAGGCCGAATTGCTGGAATTGCAGTACGAATACTGCTCCGCCGGGAACAGCGTCGACGAGTTGCTGATAACCGGAGTCGTATTCTTGGTGTCGTAGTCCTGATCGCGGTCGGTGACGCATCCCGTCCATTTGTTGTGGTTCTTCGGCGTCCACGTCTTGCCCGCGCTGACGCAGCCCGACTGTTGCTTGTACCAATTGTCGCTGCAGCTGCCATTCACCGCTTCCCAGTCGCTCCAGTCGATCCAGGATTTGTCATAGTTGCTGCTGCCGACGTTGACGTCCTTGGAAAACGGAACCACCGAGATGTAGACGTCGCCGTTGGTCTTGGCGAGCGTGCTGAGCTGGTCGACCAGGTTCTTCGCGGCCGTCTGCATGGCCGGCATCTTACCGTCGTCGGCCATCGATCCCGTGACGTCGAGCACCAGGGCCACGCGCATGCGCGTCAGGCCCCAGGCGCTGGTGGAGGTGGTGTCGATGCCGAGTGTCGGGAAGCCGGCGATCTTCATGAAGCTGGTCGTGTAGGTGCCGGTTCCGGTGAGTTGGATAGTCGAGCCGATGCTGGTGCTTGCGGTATAAGTGGCCCCAACGGTGACCGATGGCAGGGTCGTGGTGTTGGTGAACAGGGCATTGAAATAGGTTTGCGCCTTGCTGCTGATCTGCGACGTCGTGATCGTGCCGGCCGACAGGTCCCTGGAGAGCATCAGCGCGGTGGAGTCGAGGGCCGACTGCATGGAGGCGCGGGCCTGGGCGGCGCGGCTATAATCGATCGCGGCACCGACGAAGCTCAGCACCGGGACCAGCGCGATGGCGAAGATCACGGCGATATTGCCTTGCTCGGCCGCTGCAAAGCGGGCGAATAGTCGACCAAGGCGGCTGACGAGGGGCGGGCGAGACATGACAATCCCCGAAATCTGTGTTTTGCCCGATTTCGCGCCACGCCATTGAACGGCAGGTAAATTGGACCGTAGAAAACCGGAGCGACCCGCGTGAAACCGCCGCAGCCGGGTTAACAGCCGGGGTTCCTGGTCAACATGTTCTAAACGCGCGGGGGCGAAATTTTTGTCAAATCGGTCCGGATTGTTTAACCTTGCTCCCGATCGCCCGGACCGGGAATCGGGACTGCTGTGGCCGCATCGGCCGGACCTTTGCACGCTTGCGGCGGGCCGGGGGCAGGCCCATATTGCTGGCGAACGATCCGGCTTGGACCGGATTGTCGGGAGCGGCGATCCAACAAGGCGGCGCGCCTGCGCCAGGCTCCGAAGGGCGGGGTCGCGCGGCGACTGCCATTCGCTTCCATGGGGAATTTGAACGCCTGAGCCATGCCGCAATTGACTTCCAGACTCGACCTGTCCGCGCCAGCCGCTGCCTACGCTCCTCGCATGAGCAATGACGAGAACCGTTCGGGCAACCCCTCGGGTCCGAACACTTCGGTCATTACCAAGGTCAAGCCCAAGACCAAACGGCCGAACCTCTACCGCGTGCTGATCCTGAACGACGACTACACGCCGATGGAGTTCGTCGTCCACGTGCTGGAGAAGTTCTTCAACAAGGACATCGAGGCCGCGACCAAGATCATGCTGCACGTCCACCATCATGGCATCGGGGAGTGCGGCGTGTTCACTTACGAGATCGCGGAGACCAAGGTGACGCAGGTGATGGATTTCGCCCGCAAGCACCAGCATCCGCTGCAATGCGTGATGGAAAAGAAATAGTCGCCGGTCGCGTTCCTTAGCGTGGTTCTGTTCGCGTGGCGTGTGATGGCAGCACAACTTGCTGCATGATCCGGTGAACTTCGGCGCCGGCGTCAACCCTGCCCAAATGGGTAGTCTGCCCAAATCGGAACGGGTTTTGCATCGAAAATACCGCGGGTGTGTCGCTGCCGGAGTCGCGGAACCGGTCTTTCGCGGCGGTCTTGTATAACTATATGTGACAAAGGTTGTTGTTGCCTGACCGGGCGATCACGACCATGATGGTGGGGGCCATAGAGGACGCGAATGCCGACTTTTTCCCAAAGCCTTGAACAATCCCTGCATCGTGCACTGGCGATCGCAAACGAACGTCATCACCAGTACGCGACGCTCGAGCATCTGTTGCTCTCCCTGATCGACGACTCCGATGCAGCCGCCGTCATGCGCGCCTGTAGTGTCGATCTCGACAAGCTCCGCACGAGCCTGGTTAATTATCTTGAGACCGAGTTCGAGAATCTGGTCACCGATGGCGCCGACGACGCCAAGCCGACCGCCGGCTTCCAGCGCGTGATCCAGCGCGCCGTGATTCACGTGCAATCCTCCGGTCGTGAAGAGGTGACCGGCGCCAACGTGCTGATCGCGATCTTCGCCGAGCGCGAGAGCCACGCCGCGTATTTCCTGCAGGAGCAGGACATGACGCGCTATGACGCGGTCAACTACATCAGCCACGGCATTGCCAAGCGGCCTGGCGTCTCCGAGGCGCGGCCGGTGCGCGGCGTCGACGAGGAGACCGAGACCAAGGGTGCCGAGGACGCCAAGAAGAAGGGCGAGGCGCTCGAGACCTATTGCGTCAACCTCAACAAGAAGGCGCGCGACGGCAAGATCGACCCGGTGATCGGACGCAACTCCGAGATCAACCGTGCGATCCAGGTGCTGTGCCGCCGGCAGAAGAACAACCCGCTGTTCGTCGGCGAAGCCGGCGTCGGCAAGACCGCGATCGCGGAGGGCCTCGCCAAGCGCATCGTGGACAGCGAGGTGCCGGAAGTTCTGGCGGCTGCCACCGTGTTCTCGCTCGACATGGGCACGCTGCTCGCGGGCACGCGCTATCGCGGCGACTTCGAAGAGCGCCTGAAGCAAGTGCTGAAGGAGCTCGAGGCGCATCCCAACGCCATCCTGTTCATCGACGAGATCCACACCGTGATCGGTGCGGGCGCGACGTCGGGCGGGGCGATGGATGCCTCGAACCTGCTCAAGCCGGCGCTGGCCTCGGGCACCATCCGCTGCATGGGCTCGACCACCTACAAGGAATACCGTCAGCACTTCGAGAAGGACCGCGCGCTGGTGCGGCGCTTCCAGAAGATCGACATCAACGAGCCGACGGTCGAGGACGCGATCGCGATCCTCAAGGGTCTCAAGCCGTACTTCGAGGACTACCACCGGCTGAAGTACACCAACGAGGCGATCGAGGCCGCGGTTCAGCTCTCCTCGCGCTACATCCACGACCGCAAGCTGCCGGACAAGGCGATCGACGTGATCGACGAGTCCGGTGCGGCGCAGATGCTGGTGGCCGAGAACAAGCGCAAGAAGACCATCGGCATCAAGGAGATCGAGACCACGATCGCCTCGATGGCGCGGATTCCGCCGAAGAGCGTGTCGAAGGACGATGCCGAGGTGCTCAAGCATCTCGAGCAGACGCTGAAGCGCACCGTGTTCGGCCAGGACAAGGCGATCGAGTCGCTCGCGGCATCGATCAAGCTGGCGCGTGCCGGCCTGCGCGAGCCGGAGAAGCCGATCGGCTGCTACCTGTTCTCGGGTCCGACCGGCGTCGGCAAGACCGAGGTTGCAAAGCAGCTGGCGGCAAGCCTCGGCGTCGAGCTGTTGCGCTTCGACATGTCCGAATACATGGAGCGGCACACCGTATCGCGCCTGATTGGTGCGCCTCCCGGCTATGTCGGCTTCGACCAGGGCGGCTTGCTCACCGACGGCGTCGACCAGCATCCGCATTGCGTGGTGCTGCTCGACGAAATCGAGAAGGCGCATCCCGATCTCTACAACGTGCTGCTCCAGATCATGGATCACGGCCGGCTCACCGACCACAACGGCAAGCAGGTCAATTTCCGCAACGTGATCCTGATCATGACCACGAACGCGGGGGCTTCCGATCTCGCCAAGCAGGCGTTCGGCTTCACGCGCTCGAAGCGGGAAGGCGACGACCACGAGGCGATCAACCGGCAGTTCGCGCCGGAATTCCGCAACCGTCTCGATGCCATCGTCTCGTTCGGCCATCTCAGCGTCGAGGTGATCGGCACCGTGGTCGAGAAGTTCGTGCTTCAGCTCGAAGCCCAGCTCGGCGACCGCGACGTCACCATCGAGCTGTCCGAGCCCGCCAAGGCCTGGCTGGTCCAGCATGGTTACGACGAGCAGATGGGCGCACGTCCCATGGCCCGCGTGATCCAGGAACACATCAAGAAGCCGTTGGCTGACGAGGTGCTGTTCGGCAAGCTGAAGGGCGGCGGCCATGTTCGCGTCATCCTGGTCAAGGACGAGGCTGACGAGACCAAGGACAAGATCGGCTTCGAATACGTCGAGGGGCCGGTCACGCCGAAGCAGGAGAAGCTCCCGGGCACCCGCAAGCGCCCGCCGGGCAAGTCCAAGCCGGGCGGCCCCGGCGGCTCGAAGGGGCCGACCTCCAAGGGCCCGCTGGTCAAGGCTTGATCGGCACGCCATGAGAATTGAAAAGGCCGGCTGAAAAGCCGGCCTTTTTGTTTCTGTGGCTGGGGGTGAGAGCCCCTACGTTCCGGCTTCGGGTGCGGCCGCAGGCGGCCGTGGCTTCTTCGGCGCGGCCGGCCGTGCGCGAACCGACGGCTGCATCGTCACGATGACCGGATTGGGCTTGTGATCGGTGGCCGCCCCCGTTGCGGCATCGACGCCCATGCCGACCACGCCGCCGAGCAGGAGATTGCCGGCGAAGCCCGCGGCCCCTGATGTCTGTACGTCCCGGCTGAGCGGCACGATCTGCGGCTCGTAGCCTTCCTTCTGGAAGGTGATCGAAATGTCGGCATTCCGCTTGACGACCACGGAGCAGGGCGTCGTGCAGGTGGTCGGAACTTCCATTCCGCTGACGACGGCTTCCACGCCTGACGGTGTCGAAGAGATACTGATGTTTTCGGTCGTGCCGCGCGTCACAGACGCGCAGCCGCCCAGCATGACGCTGAGCGCCACAATTCCCAATGAACGCATGAAGTGCCCCTTATTCCCCGCGCCAATCAAGCGCAACCGGAGCGCGAGGGCAATAGGTCATTGGTCCGGATAGTTAAGCCACGCAGGGGTTGTGCACGGGAATGGCCGGTACCTGGACGTGGGGCTCCGTCAGTCGCCCCGCAGGCGCTGATCGTCCTGCACGCGGACGTGTTCGGCGCCGCGCGCGCCGGCCGGAGACAATCGCAGCATGCTCAGCACCGCGCCGCAGAGTGCAAACCCGACGCCCACGAGCAGCGCCAGCCTGGTCCCCTCAACCAGATACCGTCCGAGCAACAGCGCCACCAGCGCGGCGCCAGTGGTCTGGCCGAGCAGGCGTGCCGTGCCCAGCATGCCGCTGGCGCCGCCGGCGCGCTCCCGCGGGGCGGCTGCGATCATGGTGCGGTTGTTGGGCGTCTGGAACAGACCGAACCCGGCGCCCGCCAACGCCATGCGCCAGATCACGTCGAACGGTGTGGGGTCTGCGGGCAGGAAGGCGAGCGCGGCAAGGCCGCAGGCGAACAGCGTGAGGCCGATGCCGCCGAGCAGGCCGGCCGGATAACGCTCGACCAGGCGGCCGGCGAGGGGCGCTGCGAACGCCACGGCGATCGGCCATGGCGTGATCAGGAGGCCCATATGGACCGCCGAATAGCCGAAGCGGCTCTGGAGGTAGAAGGGGATGGCGACGAAGGCCAGCATCTGCCCGCAGAACGAGGCGATCGAGGTTGCGATCGACAGCGCGAACACCGGGATGCGCAACAGGTCGACCGGCAGCAGCGGCGAGGTCATGTGGGTTTCGCGCCAGATCAGCAGCGCGCCTGCGACGATGGCGATGGCGAACTGCACGAGGCAGGTGATGGCGGCCTCGCCATGACCGACGCTGTCGACGGCCGCGATCCCGACGCCGAAGGTGATCGCCGAAAGCCCCGCGCTCTGCCAGTCGAACGAATGGCTGGCGGGCTTTGTGTGCGGCAGGCTGCGCAGGCCCAGCACCAGCGTCACCGCGCCGAGCGGCACGTTGATGGCGAACAGCCACGGCCAGCTTCCGACCGCAAGGATGCCTGCGGCGAGCGTCGGGCCGATGGCGGCCGAGAAGGCGACGACGAGCGCGTTGAGCCCGATGCCGCGGCCGAGCTGGCTGCGCGGGTAGGTGAAGCGCACCAGCGCCGCGTTGACGCTCATGATGCCGGCCGCGCCAAAGCCCTGGATGATGCGCGCGATCGTGAGCAGCGGCAGCGTATGCGCCAGCGCGCAGAAGGCGGACGCCAGCGTGAACAGCACCAGCCCGACCAGATAGACGCGGCGATAGCCGACGATCTCGCCGAGCGAAGCCAGCGGCAGCAGCGAGATCGTGATCGCGAGCTGGTAGCCGTTGACGATCCAGATCGAGAAGGCGGGACTGGCGTCGAGGTCGGCCGCGATCGTCGGCAGGGCGACATTGGCGATGGCGCTGTCGACCACCGCCATGATGATGCCGAGCGCAATGGTCAGCACCGCCTGGTTGCGCTGTGGCTGCGGCAGGCCGTCGGCATGCTCGATGGGGGCGGACGACATGATGGAGGCGCGCTTGATTCGAGCCGTGTTTCATCTCCGGATAGGAAATTGCCGGATTGACGGCAACCCGTCAGGCTTTCCGCAGTTCCCGCAACGGAAGCACTCGTGGCGGCTCGGCAAACACAAAGATTCTTGCGCTAGACCGCCGGCGGATTGCGGTCGGTAAAGGTCGTGCGCTGGTGCCAGTAGGGATAGGGCAGCGTCACGTTGCTCGCGGCGTCGAGCTTGGCGATCTGGTCGTTGGTCAGCGACCAGCCGACCGCGCCGAGATTTTCGCGCAGCTGCGTCTCGTTGCGCGCGCCGATGATCAGCGTCGATACGGTCGGGCGCTGCAGCAGCCAGTTCAGCGCGATCTGCGACACGCTCTTGCCGGTTTCCTTCGCGACCTCGTCGATGGCATCGACGACACGATAGACGTGTTCGTCCGGCACCGGCGGGCCGAACTCGGCGGTCTTGGGCAGGCGGCTCACCTCGGGCTTCGGCTGGCCGCGGCGGATCTTGCCGGTGAGGCGTCCCCATCCGAGCGGCGACCAGACCACGGCACCCAGCCCCTGGTCGAGGCCGAGCGGCATCAGCTCCCATTCGTAATCGCGCCCGATCAGCGAATAATAGGTTTGGTTGGCGACGTAGCGCGGAAAGCCGTGCTTGTCGGCAACGGAGAGCGACTTCATCAGGTGCCAGCCCGAAAAATTCGAAACGCCGACATAGCGGATCTTGCCGGCGCGCACGAGCGTATCGAGGGTCGCGAGCACCTCCTCGGGCGGGGTGAAGGCGTCGAAGCCGTGGAGCTGGAACAGGTCGATGTAGTCGGTGCCGAGCCGGCTCAGCGAACCGTCGATGGCTGCGAGCAGATGCTGCCGTGACGAGCCAATGTCGTTGGGGCCGTCGCCGAAGCGAAACGTGGCCTTGGTCGAGACCAGCACCTTGTCGCGGCGGCCCTTGATGGCCTCGCCGAGAACGCGTTCGGACTCGCCGAGCGAATAGACGTCCGCGGTGTCGAACATCGACACGCCGGCCTCGAGGCAGATGTCCAGCAGGCGCCGCGCCTCGGTCGCGTCGGTCGTGCCCCACGCGGCAAGGCGGCCGACGCCGCCGAACGTGCCGGTGCCAAGGCTCAAAGCGGGCACCATGAGGCCTGACCGGCCCAAGCGTCGGTATTCCATCGATATGCTCCTCGGCTGGCCGCTGATTGATCGTTGTCGCCTTGGCGCTGAGGTTAGCGCAAGCGGGTGCCTTGTCCTATCACGCGCTCACATACCGGCCTTGCTCGGACGCCCTAATCGTGCCGAAGCATGTCGTCGAACGCGGCATCAACGATGTGCGGGCCGACAACCTTCGCCGAAAGTTTCGCCTCGTCCCTTGCCTGGGATGGGAGAGCGCAGCCGAGCTCTCGATTGCGCGTCTGCTGCGGCAGGAGAGTCAAACCCCATCCCACCACGACCAGCACCGCGAGACGGATCGCGATGACGCTCAGTAACAGGTCCGTTCCGCTGATCGTGGTCTGAGTCCTCATGCGTGGCAGCCTGATCCACGCCGCAACGCAAGACAATCTGGAATTGGCGAGCGTTGCCTTCGGCCAGGACGAAGGCTTGTGAAGATGGCTGCTCAGTGCCGCAGCTGGCTCTGCCTGAAATCGCGCGGCGACATCCCGAAGTGCTCGCGGAAGACCCGGCCGAAATGCGAGAGGTCGTTAAAACCCCAGGCGAAGGCGATCTCACTGATGTGGCGATGGACGAGCATGGGCGAGGTGAGGTCGCGCCGGCACTGCGCAAGGCGCTCGGCGAGGACGTAACGTTGGAACGAGGTCTGCTCGTCGGCGAGAAGATCATTCACATAGCGCGGCGAGATGCCGAGCGCGGCGGCGGCCTCCGGCAATGAAAGGTCGGGGTCGGCGAGATGGGCGCGGACATGCGCCTTGAGCCGGTAGATCAGCGCGGAGCGATGGGTCGAGGATGGCAGCGACGTCTTGCCGAGCCGCTCGCTCAGCGCCATCGCGAGCAGGTCGACCGCCTGTTCGGACAGAACGGCGGCGTTGCCAGGGGCGAGCCGGTCGGCGCTCTGGCAAAGCCGGAAGATGAAATCATAGGCGAGCCGCTCGAGCGGTGCCTCAGTGCCGAACGACATCGCCGTCAGCGTCTCCGTGCCGCCGAGCCGGCGCTGCAACATCTCGCGCGGCACCTTGAAGATGGTCTGCGTAAAAGCATCGTTGAACTTCAGCTCATAGGGGCGCGTGGTGTCGTAGAGCGCGAACTCGCCGGGATGAACCACGGTCTCACGGCCGTCCTGCACCACGCCGCCATCGCCGCGATGGCCGAGCGCGACCAGGACGAAATCCTGATCCGAGCGCGCGATGCGGGAGGGCGTGCGGAACACATGCTGGCGGTCGGAGCAGACCTCGGAGCACACCGCCTTGCCGAGCGGGATTTGCGTCACCGAGCCGCGAAAGGCGCTGCCGAGATCGGACTTGCAGTCGAGCCCGACGAAGACGTCGCAGACGATGTCCTGCCAGAGGGCGAGCCGCCGGTAGCCGGGGCTGCCGTCCGTCGTGAACTGGATTGGCATCGGCAGGCCTCCCTTTCACATCCAGCGAAATCGCATGTTGGCGCAGATCCAGCCCGATCCGAGGCAAAACCCGTACCGGGCCGAAATCCTGGCCGGTCGAGTTTTTGTTCCGCCGCGGTCGAGCGGCCGGTTGCCCGCTTTGGCCCAATAGACTGCATCGGAGATGGCTTCCGATCAACCGGCAATGGAGGCGGCAATGGGCATCGAACATCCGAAATACAAGGTGGCGGTGGTGCAGGCGGCGCCGGCCTGGCTCGATCTCGACGCCTCCATCGACAAGTCGATCGCGCTGATCCGGGACGCCGCCGAGAAGGGCGCCAGGCTGATCGCTTTTCCCGAGGCCTTCATCCCCGGTTACCCCTGGCATATCTGGATGGACTCGCCGGCCTGGGCAATCGGCCGCGGCTTCGTGCAGCGCTATTTCGACAACTCGCTGTCCTATGACAGCCCGCAGGCCGAGCGGTTGCGCGATGCCGTACGCAAGGCCAAGCTCACCGCCGTGATCGGCCTGTCCGAACGCGACGGCGGCAGCCTTTATCTCGCGCAATGGCTAATCGGGCCCGACGGCGAGACCATCGCCAAGCGCCGCAAGCTGCGGCCGACCCATGCCGAGCGCACCGTCTATGGCGAGGGCGACGGCAGCGATCTCGCAGTCCACGCGAGGGCCGACATCGGCCGTCTCGGCGCGCTGTGCTGCTGGGAGCATCTGCAGCCGCTGTCCAAATACGCGATGTACGCCCAAAACGAGCAGGTGCACGTCGCGGCCTGGCCGAGCTTCTCGCTCTACGATCCCTTTGCGCCGGCGCTCGGGGCCGAGGTCAACAACGCCGCCTCGCGCGTCTATGCGGTGGAGGGCTCCTGCTTCGTGCTGGCGCCTTGCGCGACGGTCTCGCAGGCCATGATCGACGAGCTCTGCGATCGGCCGGACAAGCATGCGCTGCTGCATGCCGGCGGCGGCTTTGCCGCGATCTACGGTCCCGACGGCAGCCAGATCGGCGACAAGCTGGCGCCGGATCAGGAGGGGCTATTGATCGCCGAGATCGACCTCGGCGCCATCGGCGTTGCCAAGAACGCGGCAGATCCGGCCGGGCATTATTCGCGGCCCGACGTGACGCGGCTGCTCCTGAACAAGAGGCGGTACCAACGCGTCGAGCAATTTGCGTTGCCGGTGGACACCGTCGAGCCCACGGACATTGCTGCGGCAGCGAGCTGATCACCGAGATCGAGAGGAGGGTACGATCATGGAATCCGCAATTCCTCAGCATCTCGAGACCCAGCGCACGCGCCACAAGCGCGTGCCTGATGATTACCAGCCGCCATATCCGTCCTTCGTGGCGCGCTACAAGCCGACCGTGAGCCGCGTCGTGATGGCTTATTTCGGCGTGCAGTATCGCGGCGCGGCGCCGGCGGCCGCAACGGAGGCGCTTGCCGAAATCGCGGGGCGGTTCGCTGCGCAAGGCGGACCCTCCCATTGGGATCGCGCGCGCTATGTCGACCAGGCCGGGCACGAGACCTTCGTCTCGGTCGCCTATTGGGACGACGTTGCGCGCTTCGACGCCTGGTTCGAACCGGCACGCGCGGCATGGACCGGGAGGCGGCGCGAGGGTGTCGGCACCTTCATCGAGGTGCTGCGTCCCATTGTGGCGCGACACGAGACGCTGTTCTCTTCGCCCGACCGGACCGAGGGTGTCGCGGCCATCGCTGGCGGCATGAGCGGCGAGGTGCAGGAGCACGCTTATTGGGGCGGCATGCGCGACCGTATCCCGCTGTCGCAAACCGACGCGATGACGCCCGGCGGCGCGCCGGAGCTGATCCGGGACGGCGCGCGGCTACGCGTGAGGGCGCACGACAATCTCTGCCTGATCAGATCCGGACAGGATTGGAGCGATACCGAGGCATCCGAGCGAAAGCTCTATCTCGACGATGTCGAGCCGGTGCTGCGCGAAGGCATGGATTTCCTGCGCGACGACGGTCTTGCGATCGGCTGCTATGCCAACCGCTACATGCAGGTGCTCCAGGCCGACGGCCGCGTGAGCGAAAAGTCCTACGGCCAGAGCTGGTGGAAGAGCCTGGCGGCGCTCGAACGCTGGGCGGAGTCGCATCCGACCCATGTCAGGATTTTTGGCGCGGCGATGAAATATCTGTCGACGCTCGGGCCGTCAGCCAAGCTGCGGCTCTATCACGAGGTCACGGTGGCGGCCGCCGACGAGCAGTTCTTCGAATATCTGGACTGTCACCCGAAGACCGGGATGCTGGCGGCGATCGAGACGGTCGTCGCTTAGACGACGCAGTGGCCGAGCAGCTCGGGATGTGCGGCGCAGATGTGATGCGCGCCGGCGTCCCTGAGCTCGGTCTCGCTGCCATAGCCATAGAGCACGCCGATCGCGGTCATGCCGTTGGTGCGGGCGCCGATCACATCGTGGCTGCGGTCGCCGATCATGATGGCGCTGCTCGCGTCGACCTTGGTCTCGTCGAGCGCGTAGCGCAGCAGATCGCGCTTGTCAACGCGGGTGCCGTCGAGCTCGGAGCCGAACACACGCTCGAAGTACGGCTTCAGGCCGAAATGATCGACGATGCGGGTGGCGTAGACCGCGGGCTTGCTGGTTGCGACGAACATCCGCGGCGTCGTGGCGGCCACCGCGGCGAGCGTGTCGTGGATGCCCTGGTAGAGCGCATTCTCGAACAGGCCGACCTCGGAAAACCGCTCGCGGTAGAGTAGCAGCGCCCGGTCAGCAAGTTCGTCGGTTCCGACGAGCCTCTTCAGGCTGGCATGCAGCGGCGGCCCAATGCACCAGGTCAGCTCGTCCTGGCTCGGGACCGGCTGGTCGAGTTTTTTCAGGGCATACTGGATCGAACCGGTGATCCCGGGCTTTGGATCGGTGAGTGTGCCGTCGAGATCAAAATAGATTGTCCGCATTTTGGCCGAGCTCAGCGTTGATTGTTCCGGCCGTTGCTAGTTGCCTTGGGGCCCGAGTTCAAGGGATTGGAGCGAAATGCAGCTTGGTGGGGTCCAGAAGCTGATCTGGCAGTTGCTCGTGGCAGCGTTCGTCTGCACGCCGGCGCTGGCCGAGGACGCACCGGTTCCTCCCACGCAGCTCGGCCCCGAAGCCCCCGCAAAACCGTCGCCATCGCCCGATTCGGCGCGCGAGAGCGACACGCGGGAGTCGATCTGCCTGATCATCGAGGCCGCCGCACGCGATGCCAATCTCCCGCTGGAATTCTTCGCCCGGGTGATCTGGCAGGAAAGCCGCTTCCAGGCCGACGCGGTAGGCCCGACGACACGCAGCGGCGAGCACGCACAGGGGATCGCGCAGTTCATGCCAGGCACCGCGAGCGAGCGCGGTCTGCTTAATCCGTTCAATCCGGTGCAGGCATTGCCGAAGTCGGCAGAGTTTCTGAATGAGCTGCGCAACCAGTTCGGCAATCTCGGCCTTGCGGCCGCTGCCTACAACGCAGGTCCGCGGCGCGTGCAGGAATGGCTCGCCGGCACCGGCGGCATGCCGGAGCAGACCCGCAACTACGTCTACGCGATCACTGGGACGAGCGTCGATGCCTGGGCCAAGGCGGGTGCGACCGGCAAGGGCCCGCCGAGCGCGCCGCCGACCAGCTGTCGCGACCTGATGGCGCTGCTCAAGCGCGCGCCGAATGCTTTCGTCGCCGAGCTCGAGCAGCATGTCGAGCTGGCGGCCGCAAAAGCCTGGGGCGTGCAGCTCGCCGCCGGTTTCGACCGCAACAGGGCGCTGGCGATGTATTCCCGCGCCGTCACGCGGCTCGGCACCGCAATCGGCGACCACGATCCGAGCCTTTTGAGCTCGGTGATGCGCAGCCGCGGCACCCGCGCGTTCTACCAGGTGCGCATCGGTGCCGACACGCGCAGCGAGGCGGATGATCTCTGTAACCGGATCCGGAAGGCCGGCGGGGCGTGCTTCGTGCTGAAGAACAAGGGCGTGAGCGGGTAGCTCCAATCGTCATTCCGGGGTGCCTTCTTGGGCACGAGCCCGGAATGACAGCGGTGCGGTGGGTGTGTCGCGCATGCCAGCCCCGCCGCCTGTTTCCTTGACGCGAGCCGCCGCATCGCCCGTTATGCAAGCACGATTCCTCACCCGGCCAAGACTTCCGTGGCGCTCCCTCCGCTCGATTCACCGCAATGGAATAGTCCCTGGCTTGCTTTCGGCTGGGGGCTGCGCTCGATCACGCAGACGATCCTCACCATCGTGCTGTTCGTGACCTATCTCGGCATCGGTGCGCTGGCCCATGACACCCATTTCAGCCTGGTCTGGGCGCTCGCCTCGACGCTGTTCGTCTGGGCGGGGCCGGCGCAGATCATCCTGATCACCACACTGGGCTCCGGCGCCACCATCATCCAGTCCGCGATCGCGGTGACCGTCAGCGCTATCAGGCTGTTTCCGATGGTGGTCTCGGTCTTGCCGCTGATGCGCACGCCGACGACCAAACGGCGCGAGCTGGTCTTTGCCGCGCATCTCACCGCGGTGACGTTGTGGGTCGAATGCCACCGCTTCCTGCCGCTTGTGCCGCGTGAGCGGCGCATCGCCTTCGTTCACGGGCTCGGCTGTGGCCTCGTCTCGGTGTGCCTCGTCGCCAACACGGTCGGTTATTTCCTCGCCGCTAATCTAACGCAGACTCTTGGCGCGGCGATCCTACTGCTGACGCCGCTGTCCTTCCTGTTCTCGACTGCGCGCAACAGCCGCGAAGTGGCCGATGTCGTCGCGCTCGTGCTGGGCATCTTGCTGTATCCGCTCGCCGCGAAGATGAGCTCCGGCGTCGATATCCTGATCAGCGGGGTGGTGGCCGGCACGATCGCCTATGGCGTGCATTGGTGGCGCGAGGTGCGCGCATGAGCTTTGCGCAAGCGATCGGCGACTGGCACGCGCTGGCGGTGCTGTTCGTCGCCGGCGTCATTCCCAACCAGATATGGCGCATGCTGGGACTGTGGTTCGGCGGCGGCATCGACGAAGGCTCCGAACTGCTGGTCTGGGTGCGGGCGGTCGCCACCGCGATTCTGGCCGGCGTCATCGCCCAGATCGTGGTCGAGCCGCCGGGGGCGCTGGCGAGCGTGCCCGATACCCTACGCTATGGCGCGGTTGGCGCTGGCCTCGTCGTCTTCCTGCTGACCCGCCGCTCGATCTTTGCGGGCGTGGTGACCGGTGAAGTCTTCATGCTGGCCGGCAAGTGGTGGTTGGGCTAAAACCGCCGGCGAACAGTCAAGGAACAGGAAATATGGTTCGCGAACAGGAGCTCCGCGAGGGCGAGGTCGCCATCGAGCTGCCACCGACGCAAGATGCCGGTCTCGTCTTCATCGGGCGTATTCGTACGCCCTGGACCTCGCGGCTGGAGACGCCGCGGCAGGGGCGTCAGGATGGTCCGATCTGCCGGCTCGAGATCTTCGAGCCGTTCGTGCCGGCCATCAAGGGGGTCGATTTCTACAGCAATCTCGAAGTGCTTTACTGGCTCGACCAATCGCGCCGCGACATCATCCTGCAAAGCCCAAAGAACAACGAGAAGACCCGCGGCACCTTCTCGCTGCGCTCGCCGGTGCGGCCCAATCCGATCGGCACGTCGATCGTGAAGCTGGTCGGCATCGAGGGCAATGCGATCCTGGTGCGCGGCCTCGACTGCCTCGACAACACGCCGCTGATCGACATCAAGCCCGACCGCTGCGAGTTCACGCCATTGGCGGCGCCGCAGCCGGGGGATTTCGAGACGGAGTGAAGTCTCTCCTTCGTCATTGCGAGGAGCCCTTGCGACGAAGCAATCCAGAGTGCCTCCGCGGACGGATTCTGGATTGCTTCGCTCCGCTCGCAATGACGAGGAGAGATCGTAGCCCGCATGGAGCGTAGCGTGATACGGGACAGTCCCCGGATTGCGCTTCGCTCCATCCGGGCTACGGGACACGCCCCGGAATGACAATCAGCTCTTCAACGCCGCGATCAGCTTCGCCGCGTGCTCTTCCAGCACCTTGGCGTCTTCCTTGCGACTGGCGGGCGGCAGCATCGCCACGCCGTCGTGGCGCGGCATCACGTGCATGTGCAGGTGAAACACCACTTGTCCGCCGGCGGGCTCGTTGAACTGCTGGATGGTGATGCCGTCGGCCTTGAACGCCTTCATTGCAGCCGCCGCGATTTTGTGCGCGCCGCGGGCGACGTGGGCGTAATCGTCAGGCTTGATGTCGAGGATGTTGCGGGCGGGGGCCTTCGGGATCACCAGCGTGTGGCCAGGCACGCGCGGCATGATGTCGAGGAACGCGAAGACGTGCTCGTCCTCATAGACCTTGGAGCAGGGCAGCTCGCCGCGCAGGATCTTGGCGAAGATATTGTTGGTGTCGTAGGCGGTCATGGCGGCTCCCCAAGAACTTTGCGCTTGGAATTTTGCGCTTACTGTCACCAGCCGCGGCAAATCGTCAAGGCGCCTCGTCGGCGCCTTTCCGGAACGGGCCGAGACCGGCAAGCTCCCGTCCGGCCTCTGCGACGTACGCGCGCTCGCGCTTGAGGTAATCATCGATCGCGCGGCGCAGGCCGGGATCGGCGATGAAGTGCGCGGAATGGGTGGTGCGCGGCAGGTAGCCGCGCGCGATCTTGTGCTCGCCTTGCGCGCCGGCCTCGACATGGGTGAGGCCGCGTTTGATCGCGAAATCGATCGCCTGGTAATAGCAGACCTCGAAATGCAGGAACGAATGATGCTCGACCGCGCCCCAGTTGCGGCCGAACAGCGTGTCCGAGCCGATGAAGTTGATCGCGCCCGCGATCCAGCGATCGTTGCGGCGGACCATCACCAGCAGCACGTCCTCGCTCATGGTCTCGCCGATCAGCGAGAAGAACTCGCGCGTCAGATAGGGACGGCCCCATTTGCGCGACCCGGTCTCCATGTAGAACATGAAGAACGCATCCCAGGCGTCCTCGGTGATGTCCTTGCCGGTGAGCCAGTGGATCGTGATCCCGGCGGGAAGCGCGTCGCGCCGCTCGCGCTTGATCGACTTGCGGTGGCGCGAGTTCAGCGTCGCCAGGAAGTCGTCGAAGCCAGTAAAGCCCTCATTGTGCCAGTGGAACTGCTGGTCCGTGCGCTGCAGGAATCCATGCTCGGCGAGCAGCTTCCACTCGGCCTCCTGTGCGAAGGTGACGTGGACGGAGGAGGCCTTGCTGACGCCGCAGAGCGCCACCAGCCCGCTCGCCAGTGCGTCCATGATGCGCTCGTGATCGACGCCGTCACGGACCAGCAGGCGCGGGCCTGTGGCCGGCGTGAAGGGAACCGAGACCTGCAGCTTCGGATAGTAGCGCCCGCCGGCGCGCTCATAGGCGTCCGCCCAGCCGCGGTCGAACACGTACTCGCCTTGCGAATGCGATTTCAGATAGCAGGGCACGACACCGGCGACGCGGCCGTCGACCTTGGCCACGAGATGCCGCGGTCCCCAGCCGGTGCGGATTGTCGCCGAACCGGATTTCTCGACGGCCGAGAGAAAGGCGTGTGAGACGAACGGGTTATAGGCAGGTTTTGAGAGGCCGAGGGAATCGCCTGGAAGTCCGGATGAGGTTCCCGTGCCAGGCCCGCTGCATTTGCCGGGATTGGCACAGGCGTCCCAGTCCTCCGGGGATACCTCACCAATCGAAGGTACGGCCTCGAGCGTGATTTCGGATGATGCCATTGTTGCCCAAGATCGTGCATTGCAGCAGCGACTTCAAGGGGGCGGGGCAGCGGTCACGGCTCTCACCGCCGTCATTGCGAGCGCAGCGAAGCAATCCAAAATCTCTCCGCGGAAAGACTCTGGATTGCTTCGTCGCAAGGGCTCCTCGCAACGACGGCGGAGGAGCCGCGCCCCTATGGCACGAACCCCTCAAAGATCATCTGGTCGGCATATTGCCCGACCCGCGTCCGCTGCTCCGGGGTGCGGACGGTCCAGCCGAGCAGGGCGCAGCCGAAGACGTTGCGGGCGATCCAGGGGGCGGAGGCCGGGAGGTCGTCGACCCTGAAGGCAACGAAGTGGGGCTGGGTCTGAAAGCCGTGGCGCAGATACAGCATGCTGTCGCGCTGCTCCTGGGTCAGCTTGGCCCAATAGTCGTCCTCATAGGTCCGCTGCGCGACGATGCCGCGCGGGCGGGAGGGCAACAGCTCGCGCAGTGCCAGCACCTGGTCGGGATCGAACGACATGCCGACGGCGGGGCCGTCATAGGACGCCAGCACCTCGGCCATCCGCTTCACCAGCTTGCGGTCGCCGCCAAAATGGCTCTTCACCTCGATCACCAGCGGCACGCGGCCGGCGACCATGGCGCAGAGGTCGGACAGCGACATCATTCGCTCGATGGTGTCCTTGAATTCGACAGCCTTCAGCTCCGCGGCGGTCTTCGACACGACCTCGCCGGTGGCCTGGGTGAGGCGGCCGAGCGCATGGTCGTGATGCACCATGGCCTCGCCGTCGGCCGAGAGCTGGATGTCCACCTCGATCGCGAAATTGCCTGCGATCGCAGCCTGCACCGCGCCCGGCATATTCTCGACAATGCCGCGGGAAATGTCATGCAGGCCGCGATGGGCGACCGGCCGGGCTGTCAACCAATCCGGAGTGCGCATTAGTCTCAGGCGACCTCGAACACGCCTTCGACCTCGACTGCCGCGTCGGCCGGCAATGAGGCGACGCCGACGGTGGTGCGGGCATGGCGGCCCTTGTCACCGAAGGCGGCGACCATCAGGTCGGAGGCGCCGTTGAGCACCTTCGGCCCGTCCAGAAAGTCCGGCGCCGAGTTGATGAAGCCGCCGAGGCGCACCACGCGCACCACCTTGTCGAGGTCGCCGAGCGCCGCCTTGACCTGGGCCAGCAAATTGACCGCGCAGCCGCGGGCGGCCGCCGCGCCGTCCTCGATCGAGACGCCGGCGCCCAGCTTGCCCTTGGCGATCAGTTTGCCGGCGGGATCGAAGCAGACCTGGCCGGAGACGAACAGCAAATTACCGGTGCGCACGAACGGGACGTAATTGGCCACGGGGGTGGGGGCCTCGTGCAGCTTGATGCCCTGTTCCGCCAGCTTTTGCTCGACCGTGCCCGCCATGTTCGACCTCGTTGTCCAGAAATTCCATTCGCCCGGCGCATCCGTGGGAGGCCGGCCGCGCCCTGTTTCGCCCATCGTGCCGCCACATGCAAGCAACCCGCAGGTGGCGCCTTTTGCCGAGGCGAGGCCACAGGTTCAACGGCAGGGCCGCAACTTTACGTGAAACGGCCTCAGTTGCGACGCAATGGAACGGTCATTAAAATGTCGAATCTGCGCATCCCAAGGACGCGTCCCCAAGGAACAGACATGGTGCACCTTTTCCGGACTTCGCTCGGTGTAATGGCGCTCGCGGCGGCCGGTTTAGGCCTTGGCGATTTAGGCCTTGGCGACGCCGCGCAGGCCGCCAACGGTCCGTTCCTTGCGCACCAGGCGCTTTACGACCTGAGCCTGGTGAAATCGCGCTCCAACTCGGTGAGCAGCGCGCGGGGCCGCATTCTCTACAACTTCACCGGAAGCTCGTGCGAGGGCTACACGTCCGAATTCCGCCAGGTGTCCGAGCTCGACAGCGGCGAGGGCAAGGTCACGCTCAGCGACCTCCGCTCCAACTCCTGGGAAGACGCCGGGGGGAAAAGCTACCGCTTCAAGATCGAGACCCGCATGAACGAGGCCGATGCCGGCCGCGTCGACGGCTCGGCCGAGCGCGACGGCGACCACATCAATGTCAAGCTGAAGCTGCCGGCGCCCAAGAACTTCACGCTCGACGGCAAGATCGTGTTCCCGACCGAGCAGATCCAGCGCATCATCGCCGCCGCCAAGGATGGCAAGCCGCTGCTCGAGCTCTCCGTCTATGACGGCTCCGACGACGGCCAGAAGGTCTACAACACGCTGACCGTGATCGGCCAGCCGATCCCCGCCGACCGCGCCGCCGCGCCGGATCCGTCGACCTCCGACGAGCACATGAAATCGCTCAAGCGCTGGCCCGTTACGGTCAGCTATTTCGACCGTGAGGCCCAGCAGAAAGAGGGCGAGCAGACGCCGGTCTATGCGATGGCGTTCGAGCTCTACGAAAACGGCGTCTCGCGCCAGCTCGTGCTCGATTACAACGACTTTGTCATTTCCGGCGCGATGGGCAAGTTCGACGTCAAGGACAGCAAGCCCTGTAATTGAGGGATTGTTGCTACAGCTGCGTACCGCGCACACCATCACCGTCACCCTGAGGTGGCCGCTTCTTCAGCGGCCCTCGAAGGGCGACGGCCCGGCCGTATCAGCGGGGCCGTGCATCCTTCGAGGCTTCCCATACGCCGCTTCGCGTCGCATGGCGCGCACCTCAGGATGACGGTGCACGAGTGTTGCGCGTCGCATCTAGCTCTTGTCATGATCTCCCGCTACGCTCCCTCCTAACCAAAAACCTCAGGGAGGCAACCCATGCCCAAGCTCGATCATCTCCGTCCCAGCGGCCTGCATCACAATCCCGCCTATTCGCACGTCGTCACCGCCATGGGCGCGCGCACCATCTACATTTCGGGCCAGGTGTCGGTGGACGAGGAGGGGCGGATCGTCGGCGAGGGCGATATCGCCGCGCAGACCACACAGGTGATGCAGAATCTCGGACACGCGCTGAAAGCGGCCGGTGCGAGCTATTCCAACATCGTGAAGATCACGACCTTCGTCGTGAACTACAAGCCGGAGCTGCGCCCGATCATCGGCAAGGCTCGCTCGGCCTTCTTCGAAGGCATGGAGCCGCCGGCGTCCACGCTCGTTGGCGTTTCCGCGCTGGCAGCCCCGGAGTGGCTAATCGAGATCGAGGCGGTGGCCGTCGCGGATTGAGGTTGCGTAGGATGGGTAGAGCGCAGCGAAACCCATCCTACTTGGTTGCAGACAAAGCAGAACAGCCATCGCTTCCTCAGCCCTGTCGTCGGGCACAAACAGATGATCGTGATGGAAGGCCGACACGGCGTTCACACTGATGCCGGCGTCGGCGAGGCGCGCCGTGATCGCAGCCAGGAAGCCGACCGCATCGAGCGCAGAGTGAACCGTCAGGGTGATCAGGCGTGAGGGGAACGCGTAGCGAAGCCCCGCCGCTTCGGCCTCTTCGCGAGGGATCACGAGCGTCGTGCCTTCCTGTTCGCGGAACGTCAGCAGCGGTTTGAGTGCTTCGGGAATGGCCTCGCTGGTCGGGATCGTGCAAAATACGAAGGTGCCGTCCAGCATCTTTGGCCTCATGTGTCTCAGCAGCGCGCCGAGATTATGCTCGCTCGTCATGGTGCCAGCTCCTGCAGGATCGTTTGAGCCCTTGCGCAGCTATCGGCGCCGGCGGCTGTTGAAGCCATGACAGGCATACGTTCGTATATCTCCCCGAATCCTTCTCATGCCCTGACCTTACGCTCGTACAATTGAGTGACGGCGGCGGATTCTTACAATTTGAGTCCACTCGGGTCACTACGAGGAAGCTCAATGAATGTCGTCATTCGAAAGCTCAACGGTTTGTGGCACCTCATTGTCGGGTCTTGTCAGATCCGAACTCCGTTCCTGGAAACGCAGGATCGGCAGCTGGTCGTCCAGTATGCCAGGCGCGCCTATCCGGGTGCACGGATCTTTGAACGCGACTGAGCAGAGCAGGTCCCGATCACTCCTGCGCCTTCTCCGGCCCCTCATACGCGATCCCGCGGATCACCGCGGCGCTGCCGAATTTCTTGCGCAGGCTGTCCACCGCGCGCTCGGCGTGGGCGGCGCGGCGGTCGAGCATGTCGGTGTCGTCGGCGGGCGAGCCCTCGCGCAGCGCGCTGACGCCGGCGCCCATCAGGCGGAAGGCGGTGCCGTCGATCTCCTTGGCCAGCATCTCGCGGCAGATCGCAAAGATCTTTGCGGCGAGCTGGGTCGGGGCCGCGATCGATTGCGAGCGGGTGCGCTGGCGGAAATCTGCGGTCTTCAGCTTCAGCGTGACGGTCAAGCCGGCGAGCTCGCTGCTCTTGAGCCGCGACGAGGTCTTCTCGCACAGCCGCCACAGGATCTTCTCCAGCGTCGCGAAATCGCGGATGTCGGTCTCGAAGGTGGTTTCGCTCGATATCGTCTTGGCGCCCCGGTCAGGCTCGACGCGGCGGTCGTCGATGCCGCGCGCGAGCCGCCACAGCCGGCGGCCATCGCTCGGAAACTGCCGCATCATCTCGATCTCGTCGGCCTTTTGCAGATCGGCGATGATGCGGAAGCCGCGCTGCACCAGGCGCTCCTGCGTCGCAGGTCCGACGCCGAAGATGAAGCCGACTGGCTTCTCGGCAAGCATCGATCGCGCTTCCTCCTGGTCGAGCGCGGCGAAGCCGCGCGGCTTGTCGAGGTCGGAGGCGATCTTGGCCAAAAACTTGTTGCAGGACAGGCCGACCGAGACGGAGATGCCGATGTCGCGCTCGACGTCGCGGGCAAAGCGCGCCAGCACCTTTGCCGGGATCATGCCGTGCACCCGTTCGGTGCCGGAGAGATCGAGGAAGGCCTCGTCGATCGAGAGCGGCTCGACCAGCGGCGTCAGCGCCTGCATGGCCTGGCGCACCTCGCGGCCGACGCGGACATATTTGGCCATATCCGGCGGGATCACGGTCGCGTGCGGGCAGGCCTCCAACGCCTTGAACATCGGCATGGCCGAGCGCACGCCGTAGGTGCGGGCGATGTAGCAGGCGGCCGACACCACGCCGCGTTTTCCCCCGCCGATGATGACCGGCTTGTCGGCAATGTCAGGATTGTCGCGCTTCTCGACCGTCGCATAGAAGGCGTCGCAGTCGATGTGGGCGATGGTCAGGCCCGCGAGCGCGCGGTGGCGGACGAGGCGAGGGGAACCGCAGGCGGAACAGCGCCGCGTGCCCATGTCGAGATCGGCCGAACAATCCCGGCAGAAGCAACGAGGCCCGGCCGGGTCGGGAACGGTCACGGCACGTCGCGCTCCCAGGAGGGGTCGCCGAGGACCTGCCGCGCCGCCGCGACGTTGGTCGGATGCAGTTCCGCGGTCGAGGCAAAGGCCTTCACAGTGGCGTCATCGCGCAGCACGAAATCGAGCACGCTGAGCAGGAAATTGGGGTCCGCGGCGGCATTGCGCAGGGTCTCCGGACCGACCCCTGTCTCGGCCAGAAACAGGCCCAGCCGCTCGGGATCGCTCGCAACGAAAGAGAGCGCCTGAATCGCAACGATTTCAGCGACTTCGCGGGGGTTGTGAACAGGCTTTTTCAAGGGGACGGTTTGCCTTTCCGTTAACTTTCGGTCTCTAATTTGGAATCATCATGCCCGAGTCTCGGCCCTGAGTCTTCCGACCCCAGGCAAGCAACTGGAAACCACATCGCAGAAAGTCGACCCTCGGGTTTAACGAAACTCAAGCGAATCTGAGGCTAGTTTGAATCCAGTTTTCGAAGCGCCGGCGAGCGGCGCCTGAGGCGTTACATGTATGGGTCTGCGGACCAATCAGGAGGGCGGGATGGCTAAGACCGTCCTGATCGTGGAAGACAACGAGCTCAACATGAAGCTCTTCCGCGACCTGTTGGAGGCGCACGGCTACCAGACCTCCGGCACCAGCAACGGCTACGAGGCGCTCGACCTCGTTCGCAAGATGCGGCCCGACCTCGTGCTGATGGATATCCAATTGCCGCAGGTCTCCGGCCTAGAGGTGACACGCTGGATCAAGGACGATCCGGAGCTGCGCGCCATTCCCGTCGTCGCGGTCACGGCGTTCGCGATGAAGGGCGACGAAGAGCGCATCCGCGAGGGCGGCTGCGAGGCCTATTTGTCCAAGCCGATCTCGGTCGGCAAATTCATTGAGACGGTCCGGCGTTTTATCGGATAGGAAGTGAGTTCACAGTGTCCGCGCGTATCCTGGTTGTCGATGACGTCCCTGCCAACGTCAAACTCCTCGAAGCCCGCCTGTCCGCCGAATATTTCGACGTGATGACCGCCTCGAACGGCACCGAGGCGCTGGCGATCTGTCATCGCGCTGAATGCGACATCATCCTGCTCGACGTGATGATGCCCGACATCGACGGTTTTGAAGTTTGCCGCCGCCTCAAGAGCGATCCGGCCACGCACCACATTCCCGTCGTGATGGTGACGGCGCTCGACAGTCCGTCCGACCGTAACCGGGGGCTGGAAGCGGGCGCCGACGACTTCCTGACCAAACCCGTCTCCGACGTCGTGCTGATCGCGCGGGTGCGCTCGCTGACGCGGCTGAAGATGATGACCGACGAGCTGCGCATGCGCGCCATCACCTCGCTCGAGATCGGCATGCAGGCGCCCGAGCGCAGCGCCGTGGCCGATACCGGCAAGGGCGGCCGCATCCTGCTGGTCGACGACCGTCCGTCCTCCTATGAGCGGCTGGCAACGATCCTCGCCGCCGAGCACACCATCGACGTCGAGCCGAACCCGACGGAGGCGCTGTTCCACGCCGCCGAGGGCAATTACGATTTGCTGATCGTCTCGCTCGACCTCAACAATTTCGACGGCCTGAGGCTCTGCAGCCAGGCGCGCTCGCTGGAGCGCACGCGCCATGTGCCGATCCTGGCGATTGCGGACCCCGAGAACTCGACGCGGCTGCTCCGCGGCCTCGAGATCGGCGTCAACGACTATCTGCTGCGTCCCATCGACAAGACCGAGCTGCTGGCGCGGGCCCGCACCCAGATCCGCCGCCGCCGCTACACCGATCATCTGCGCGACAACGTGCAGAACTCGATCGAGATGGCGATCACGGACGCGCTCACCGGCCTGCACAATCGCCGCTACATGGAGAGCCATCTGGCGACGCTCGCCGAGCAGGCTTCGACCCGCGGCAAGCCGCTGGCGCTGATGATCCTGGACATCGACTTCTTCAAGTCCATCAACGACAATTACGGCCACGACGCCGGCGACGACGTGCTGCGTGAATTCGCGGTGCGGGTGCGCAAGTCGATCCGCGGCATTGACCTGGCCTGCCGCTACGGCGGCGAGGAGTTCGTCATCGTGATGCCGGAGACCGATCTCCACGTCGCCGGCATGGTCGCCGAGCGCCTGCGCCGCTCGATCGCGGGCGAGCCGTTCGCGATCCACAAAGGCGCCAAGCGCATCGAGGTCACGATCTCGATCGGCCTGACCACGCTGGAGCAGAAGGGCGAGGCGGTCGCCGACGTCCTCAAGCGCGCCGATACCGCGCTGTATCGGGCCAAGCACGACGGGCGCAACCGCGTGGTATCGCAGGCGGCGTGAGGGCCGCCCGCGCAAAATTCGCGAAAACAACCCCATGCGCAGTAGCCGGCGCTAGCCGGATCAACGGGTTACGTGCGCGGCAAAGATAGCTTGCGCGGACCGTCGCGCCCTTTGACCCGTCGGGCAAAACAGGGAGGATGTTGGTAGCGTCGCGAAATGGCCTGACGTGGAGTCAGGCGTCCACGCTTCCTCCACAAACTCCGCTGTCATTCCCCGCGAAAGCGGGGAATCCAGTACGCCGCGGCCTCTCGGTTCAATCACAGCTGCCTCTGGAATACTGGATCACCCGCTTTCGCGGGTGATGACACCGAACGATGCGGCGAGGGTTATTGTGGCGTCGGCTTGCGTCGCTTCTCCGCCGGCTTCCCCGCATCCCCCACATCCACCCCTGCATTCCGCAACAGCACCTTCGCCGCTTCCTTCGCCGCGCGCGCCATCGCCGGATCGTCCCGCACGAGGTCCTGCGCGATCGAGCCGTCGACCAGCAGCACCAGCTGCGTTGCGAGCGCATCCGCCTCGGTCACACCAAGCTCGTCCAGGCGGTCGCGAAACCAGAGGCGGCGGCTTTCCTTGAAGGCGACCGCGATCTTCTTCACGGCGCGGTCGGCCGGGCCGAGCTCGGCGACCGCGTTCACGAACGGGCAGCCGCGAAAGTCCTTGGCCGCAAACCGCCGCTCCAGCGAATCGAAGGTTGCGAGAATCTGCTCGGCTGGCGGCTTGTCCGAGGGGGATGCGTGCACGAAGCGGCGCTCGAGATATGCCGCGATCAGCGCGTCCTTGGACGGGAAGTGGTTGTAGAGCGTGCGCTTGGAGATGCCGATCTCGGCCGCGATGGTGTCAACGCCGATGGCGCGAATGCCCTGCAGATAGAACAGCTTGTCGGCGGTCTGAAGGATCCGCTCTTTCATCGTCTGTGGGGCGGGCGGGGGAGCCATGCAGCGACGCGCATCCTCTTGGCTTGACAGCTGGGGCGCAACATAGCCTAGGTACACAGGTCTGTGTAACCAAAATCAACCGATATTTCAGACGACGGCATTTGCGCCGTGCCCCCGAGGGAGACGAAAATGCCCCTGCTGCAGGTCCTGCGTCCGACATTGCCCATCCTGATGGGCGCCTCGATCATGCTGACGCTGAGCATGGGGCTGCGGCAGAGCCTCGGCATCTTCATGCAGCCGCTGACGCACGACATCCACATTTCGATCTCGGATTTCACGCTGGCGCTGGCGGTGCAGAACCTCGCCTGGGGCTTTCTCCAGCCGCTCGCCGGCGCGATGACGGTGCGCTACGGCTTCCGCCCGATCATGATCGTCGGCGCGCTGATGTACATCGTGGGCCTCATTCTGATGGCGACCGCGAACGGCCTCGTCAGCATCATGATCGGCGCGGGCGTGCTGATCGGGACGTCGCTGGCCTGCACTGCGGCCGCTATCGCGATGTCGGTGGCGGCGCGCGCGGTGCCCGAAACGGTGCGCTCGACTGTGCTCGGCATTGTCTCCGGCGCGGGTTCGCTCGGCGCGCTGCTGTCGGCGCCGATCGGACAGATGCTCAATGAGGGGTTTGGCTGGCGCGTCGGACTTGCCGGCTTCGTCGTCATGTCGGTGCTGATGATTCCGGCCGCGTGGTACGCGGGGCGCGTCGACCAGGTCCCGCTGCCGAAGCCGGCTGCCGACGAGATCGACGATGCCACGGCTGCGACCGCGGCGAGGACCGCGTTCGGCAATGCCTCCTTCGTGGTGATGACCTGCGCCTATCTCGTCTGCGGCATGCAACTGGTCTTCCTCACCACGCATCTGCCGTCATACCTCGCGATCTGCGGCCTCGATCCGATGCTGAGCGCGCAGACGCTCGGCATGATCGGCGGCTTCAACGTCCTCGGCTCGCTGTTCTTCGGCTGGGCCGGCCAGCGCTGGAACAAGCTGGCGCTGCTGGGGGCGATCTACATCCTGCGCTCGCTGGCGCTCGCCTGGTACTTCATGCTGCCGGCAACGCCGTTCTCGACGCTGCTGTTCGGCGCCATCATGGGCTTCCTGTGGATGGGCGTCGGGCCGCTGGTCGCGGGCGCGGTCGCCGAGATGTTCGGCCTGCGCTGGCAGGCGATGATCCAGGGCCTCGCCTTCATGAGCCACCAGATCGGCAGCTTCCTCGGCGCCTACGGAGGCGGGGTACTCTACGACGCGCTCGGCTCCTACACCATGGCCTGGCGCATCGGCGTGGCGCTCGGCCTTGCCGGGGGCATCGTGCAGGTGGCGTTCGCGCTTGTCAGGCCGTCGCAGCCGCCGACGCCAGTGTTGAAGGCGGCGTAGGCTTCTGGGATTAGTATCTCTCACCGTCACCCTGAGGTGCTCGCCTTCGGCGAGCCTCGAAGGGCGACGGCGCGGCTGCATCTCGACCGTTCATCCTTCGAGGTTCCCGGCGCGATGCTCTTGCATCGCGCCACTCGCACCTCAGGATGACGGATCGGGATAAGCGCTTGCAGCAATCGGCGAGCGGTATGGACTAGCGATGTCCTGAGCGCTTGAGATCGGCGACCTTGAACCTGTTGCCGGCCTGCAGGCTGCTGCAAAACCAGTGGGCTCTGTTTCGAAACTCGCCCAGGAACACCTTCGTCTCGACGCAATTCTCGTAGGATGAATGGGTGATGGTGTCTCGGCACGTTGGCGAGAAGGGTCCATAGTTCACATTGCCGCCCGACTCGCTGCATCCGATCCACGGCTCCTTGCCGTGCCGGAAGCTTGATGCACAGCCACCGTTGCAGCTGCTGGCGACTTTCTCCAGGCTGGCTATCCTCCCCATCACAGAACCCGGTGCATAGGAAGGCGTGCGCGCGGTTGCCGTTCGAGTGGTTGACGCAGTTCGACGCGGCGCCGTTGTGTTTGCTCCCCGCTCCGACACGTGCGGCTTTGCCACCTGTTTCGGCGCATCGACCGTAACAGGGGGAAGCGTAGCGGCGGAGCCGGTCGGAATTTGCGACGCGGCCGGGGCGCACAGCAGGGCAGTCGACAAGGCAGCGATGGTTGAAGGCACGACAAGGCTCGATGACAATCTCATGACCATGTCCTTCCCAAATCCGGACGGAAATTCCGTGCCGGTAAGTGCACGGTAACAGACATTTAGGATTGAGCAACCGGGGGTTGAGGGATCGCTTAGCGATAAATTCGCCATCGCCATGGCAACCAACAAGAGAATGCGCTTGCTCCGCCATGCGGGCGGCTTGTCCACTGAAGCTCGAAGAACGAAGGCGGAAGCGAAGCGGTTGGGAACGACTCTGCAGCGCAGCGCGCCGATATGGCTGTGGCTCGCGCTCTCTCACCGTCACCCTGAGGTGCTCGTCCTGCGGTTTCCCGCAGGGCGAGCCTCGAAGGGCGACAGCCCGGCCGCATCTCGGCCGTTCATCCTTCGAGGCTCTCCGCGCGATGCTCTGCATCGCACGGCTCGCGCCTCAGGATAACGGAGAAGGATAGGTAAAGAAAAACGGGGCCCGTGAAGGCCCCGCAAAACTCAGCAGCTTGTCCGCGATCTTACTTGATCTTGGCTTCGCGGAATTCGACGTGCTTGCGCGCCACGGGATCGTACTTCTTCTTGACCAGCTTGTCGGTCATGGTGCGCGAATTCTTCTTGGCGACGTAGTAGAAGCCGGTGTCGGCCGAGGACACGAGCTTGACCTTGATGGTGACCGCTTTGGCCATGTTCAGAACCTCAGGAATGAAGGGAATCTGGAGCCGGCCAAACGGCCCGCGTTGGCCGGCAACCTAGCCAGAAACCGCCTGATGTCAAGGTTTCGAAGCGTTTTCAAGCGAAGTGGGCACCGGTTCGCGTCAAGAAAACGCGTCAAAAACAACAACCTAGAGCCCCCGTACGGGGCTCTAGCGGCAAAAGCCCCCCAAAACGGCCCGATTACCCCTCGAAGAACCGGTTTTTCGGCCGCGGCAGGCCCAGATTCTCCCTCAAAGTGGGCCCTTCATACTCTTTCCGGAAAATCCCGCGCTGCTGCAGCTCGGGGACGACCTTGTCGACGAAATCGTCGAGGCCTGCGGGTAGGAACGGGAACATGATGTTGAAGCCGTCGGAGCCGCGCCCGACCAGCCATTCCTCCATCTGGTCGGCGATGGTTTTGGCCGTGCCGACGAAGGACAGCCCGCCATAGCCCCCGACGCGCTGGGCGAGCTGGCGCACGGTGAGCTTGTCGCGCTTGGCAAGGTCGACCATGCGCTGCCGGCCGCTCTTGCTGGCGTTGGTCTCGGGGATGTCAGGCAGTTGGCCGTCGGGGTCGAAGCCCGAGGCATCGGTGCCGAGGATGACCGAGAGCGAGGCGATGGCGCTGTCGTAATGCACGCGGCTGTCGAGCAGCGTGCGCTTCTCTTTGGCCTCATCGACGCTGTCGCCGACCACCACGAATGCGCCGGGCAGGATCTTCAGATGCTCGGGATCGCGGCCGATCCTCTCCATGCGGCCCTTGATGTCGGCATAGAGCTTTTGTCCGTCGGCGAGGCTGCCGCCGCCGGTGAACACGGCTTCCGCCGTTTCTGCCGCGAGGTGCTTGCCATCTTCGGAGGCGCCGGCCTGCACGATCACCGGCCAGCCCTGCACGGGACGGCCAATGTTGAGGGGGCCGCGCACCTTCAGATATTTGCCGTTGTGGTCGAGCGTGTGCATCTTCGCGGGATCGAAAAATAGCCCGCTCTCGACATCGCGCACGAAGGCGTCGTCGGCGAAGGAATCCCACAGGCCCGTGACGACATCGTAGAACTCGCGGGCGCGTTTGTAGCGCTCGGCATGCTCCATGTGATCATCGAGGCCGAAATTCAGGGCCGCGTCCGGGTTCGATGTCGTGACGATATTCCAGCCGGCGCGGCCGCCGCTGAGATGATCGAGCGAGGCGAAGCGGCGCGCGACGTGGTAGGGCTCGTCAAACGTGGTCGAGCCCGTCGCGATCAGGCCGATCCGCTCGGTGACCGCCGAGAGCGCCGACAGCAGCGTGAACGGCTCGAACGAGGTCACCGTGTGGCTGCGCTTGAGCGCATTGACCGGCATGTTCAGCACGGCGAGGTGATCGGCCATGAAGAAGGCGTCGAACTTGCCGGCCTCGAGCTTCTGGATCAGCGTCTTGATGTGCGAGAAGTTGAAATTGGCGTCCGGCCAGGCCCCGGGATAGCGCCAGGCGCCGGTGTGGATGCTGATCGGGCGCATGAACGCGCCAAGCTTGAGTTGCCGTTGTGCCATCGCCCGGTGTCCGTTCTTGGTGACGTTGGGGAAAGACATAGGCATGCGACGGAACTCCGCCATCGGGGGAGGCGGGAAGAATCTTTTGTTTTTCGCGACGCGGTTAGCACAATCGCGTCATTTCGGGGGGCACGCGGCAAGCCCGCAGGAGCCATCGAACCAATCCACCGCTGGCTCCGACCTAAGCCGTGACCTCGTGAGGAGACGCTTCAATGGCCCGCGCAATGACCGTGGACGGTGGCATCGTTCGCATCGACCGGCCCATGCCATGGGTCGGCCGGCTGCTGTCGCTGCCGCTGCTGGCGGCGAGCGGCTATCTGCTGTGGAATGTCGCGCTCGGGCTGCGGCAGGATTTTTTCGGCTTCGGAAGGCTCGCCGATGACCTCATGCCGGTGCTGGTGTTTACGGGGCTCGGATTGCTGGTCGGCATTCCTGGCCTCATCCTGCTCACGTTCCGCTATTTCGTCGTGCTCAACGAGACGCTGCGCCAGATCGTCATCACAAGGCAGTTCGGCCTGCTGAATATCCGCTCATCGCGCGATCTCGCCGATTATCACTTCATCAGCATCACCGACGACTACGATCCCGAGCTGACGACCTATGACGTCAATCTCTGCGGCAACAAGGGCACCGAGCCGATCACGCTGGTGAGCTTCACTAGGCGCGAGGAGGCGGACAAGTTGGCGAGCGAGATCGGCCGCCTCCTGAAACTGCCGGCGCGCGACTATGTCGGCACCGAGCCTGACGAGAGCTAAGGCCTAGTTGCGACCCGTTCCGGAAATTGCCATCCTCGCGGCCGAACAACGCGATGGAAGGCCATGACCTCTGCGAATAATTCCATTCCCGCGCTTCTGCCGCGCGGCAAGGGCCACCAGTTTCTGTTGTATGGTGACTCGTGTTCGGGCGTGCCCGGTGCCTTGCACGAAAAGACCTTCGCCTCGGTCAACGCAGTCGTTCAACGCCTGATACCGCAGCCTGACTTCATTCTCTTTCCGGGCGATGAGATCATCGGACTCACGCCGGACCCGGACGCTCTGCGTGCGCAGTGGCGATACTGGCTGGAAACGGAAATGGCGTGGCTCGACCGTGCGGCCACTCCGATCTGGCACACCACCGGCAACCATACTACCTATGACGTGATGAGCGAGGCGGTGTTTCGCGCAGTGTTGGACCTGCCGGACAATGGGCCGCCGGGGCAAGCCGGTCTCTCTTACTTCGTGCGGCGCGGCGACCTCCTGATGGTGTTCGTCAACACGCTCTGGAGTGGCCTTGGAGGTGAGGGCCATGTTGAGCTCGCGTGGCTGGAAGCCACGCTCAGAGAACATGGTGATGCCCGACACAAGCTCGTCCTTGGCCATCACCCGGTGTTTCCTGTCAACGGCTTTACCGGGACGTATCAGCGCGAGATCGGCCACGAATATGCGCGTCCGTTCTGGGACCTTCTGGTGAAGGAAAACGTGCTTGCCTATCTGTGCAGCCACATCCTCGCCTTCGACGTCCAGGCACATCGTGGTGTCCTGCAGATTTGCACTGCGGGCGCAGGAACGGCTCACAGGATGCCGGAAGGCGTCGAGTATCTGCATTGCATTCAAGCCGCGCTTGACGAGGAAGGCTTGCGTTATCAGGTGCTGGATACCGACGGCGTCGTCAGGGAGAGGATGGAATGGCCGCTACCGGATCCTGATCCCGCCGGGTGGAAAGTGCTGCGGCACGGAGATGTCGAGGCACCGTTTAGCGGACGTTTGGAGAGCGGGCGTCGGATCGAGCTGAGGCTTGTGGGGCAAAGCGCTGCGGCCGATGTTGCAACGGCCCAGACGATTTTCACGGCCTTCGCGCCTGGTTCGATCGCGCCGTTCTGGCTTGGGCTTCGGGGACCAAGGCAAACTCTGACAGCCATCGTTGGTCGTGAGCCGGGGCGAAGCCCAACCTATTGGTTTGGACCTGATGTTCCGGCGGGCGAGGGTTTCGATATTCACGTCGCGATCTACCCGAATATGGGCCCCGGCGGTCTATTGTACCGTCGTCAGGACTCCACGCGCTGGTCGTCGTTCACCTCTGCGACGGCGCGAGGGCTGGAGCAGCTTGTGTGGCCCCGGCATTGGGCGATCGGCCACGGATAGAGCGGCAGCGAAGACCGTGCCTTCAGGGGGGATGCCCTGAGTTTGCTCATCGCGTGACGCGCGGAAGTCCGCTTGTGGCGACTGCCGCGATGTCCGTTGAGATCAGCCCAAAATATCCTTCTGCATCTTGCCGCCGTAGAAATGGAAGAACGGCACCGGCGCGTCGTGGCGCAGCGGGCCGGTGGCAAGGCGGGTATGGAGCTCGTTGAGTACATTGCGCGTCATCGGATGCAAATCGGCCAGCGGCTTCGAGCCGAGCTCGACCCAGACCAGCTCGACCAGTTCGGCATCTGCATGGATCACGCCGTCGACGCGGTGGGTGATCGCGGAGGCGTCTGCCGTGAAGAAGCGCGTGTCGAACCGTTTGACGCGGCCGGGCGGAGTGATCGCGCGCGCGATCAGGAACAGGCTGGAGGGATCGGGCAGGAGGCCTGCATCGGCGAACGGCTTCCAGGGCCCGTCGAGCTTTGACACTTTGCCCTCGGCCGTGCGCCCGAGGCAGAGACCGGTTTCTTCGCAGGCCTCGCGGATCGCGGCAATGGCGAGCGACTTCGCGCGCGAGGCCGGCGTCTTCGGGCTGCCCTTGGCGAGATTGGCCTCCAGCTCGGCGGTGATGGGCGCAGCGCAGGGCACGCGATAGTCGGCCTTGTCGACGCGTCCGCCCGGGAAGACGAACTTGCCGGGCATGAACACCACCTTGTCGTGGCGCTTGCCGACCAGCACCTTCGGAATGGCGCCGCTGCGGTCGACCAGGATCAGGGTTGCCGCATCCCTCGGACGGAAATAGGGATGATGATCGGCTTCCTTCTCCTCGTGGACCTTGGCCTTCTCCGCGACCTGCGCAATATCCGTCATGTCCTCACCCAAACGCTTTTTGCTTCTTGCTTACACAGGCGGAATACCATCCGGAGGGTTCTCGTCAAACCCGTGCATGCGCAGAGCCCATTGCAGGCCGACCACAGCTCCCTTCACCGGCTGCAGCAGCGCAAGCGAGGCGACGAAGGTGAAGGGCAGATAGGCCGCGAAGCTGAGCCAGACCGGCGTCGTGTAATTGGTCTCGATCCAGAGGATCGTGGGCACCACGATGTGACCGACGATGACGATGACGAGATAGGCGGGCAGATCGTCGGCGCGGTGCGGCGTGAAATCGAGGCCGCAGCTGGCGCAATCGTCTGCGGTCTTCAGGAAGGCGCGGAACAGCTTGCCCTCGCCACAGCGCGGGCAGCGGCCGCGAAAGCCGCGCTTCATCGCCGTCCAGAGATCGCGCTTCTCGACGAGACCCGTCTCGCGCGTCCAGATTTTTGGGGCCGTGCTCATCGTCACCATGCTTTGCCCTTTTTACCGCCGCCTTTTCCCTTGTTCTTTCCTTTATTCTTTCCCTGGCCCTTCTTCGGTTTGCCGGATTTTGGCTTCGGCGGCTTGCGTTTTCTATCCGGGCTGCGTCCGGGATGCGCCTTGAATGAGGGGCGGCGCTGCGGACCGGATGACCTGCGTTCGCGCGGCGCGGTCTCACTGGAGGACGACAGCAGCTCGAAGCGCAGCGCGCCCGCGATCGGCGCTGCCTCGATCAGGCGGACGTCGACCACGTCGCCGAGCTGATACATGGTGCGGCTGCGCGTGCCGACGAGGGCGTGTCGGCCCTCGTCATAGTTGAAATATTCCGTGCCGAGGGATCGGATCGGGATCAGGCCGTCCGCACCAGTCTCAGCGAGCTTGACGAACAGGCCGGCGCGGGTGACGCCGGAGACCCGGCCCTGGAAACTCGCGCCGATGCGATCAGCCAGGTGATGGGCAATGAGCCGGTCGACGGTCTCGCGTTCCGCCTTCATCGCGCGTCGCTCGGTCACCGAGATGTGGGCTGCGACCTCGCTTAAGGTTTCCGGCGTCTCGCTGTCGGGCAGGGCGCCTTCGCCGAGGCCGAGCGCGCGGACCAGCGCGCGGTGCACGACGAGGTCGGCATAGCGGCGGATCGGCGAAGTGAAATGCGCGTAGCGGCGCAAATTCAGGCCGAAGTGCCCATAGTTCTCGGACGAGTATTCGGCCTGCGCCTGGGCACGCAGCACGACCTCGCTGACCAGCGGATAGTAATCATGGCCTTCGAGCTGGGCCAGCACGCGGTTGAATGTGGTGGGACGCAGCGCGCCTGATTTGGCGAAGGGAACGTCGAGCGTTTCCAGAAATTCGGCGAGTGCGTGGACCTTCTCCAAGGTCGGCTCGTCGTGCACGCGGTAGATTAGCGGCAGCGATTTCTTCTCCAGCATCTCGGCCGCCGCGACATTGGCGAGGATCATGAACTCCTCGATCAGCTTGTGCGCATCGAGTCGCTCAGGGACGACGACGCGGTCGACCGTGCCGTCGCTCTTCAAGAGGATCTTGCGCTCGGGCAGATCGAGATTGAGCGGATCGCGCTCGTCTCGCGCGCGCTTGGCGCAGGCATAGGCGGCGTAGAGCGGCCGCAAGATCGGATCGAGCAGGGGGCCGGTGGTGTCGTCGGGCCGTCCGTCGATCGCGGCCTGCGCCTGCGCGTAGCTCAGCTTTGCCGCCGAGCGCATGAGGATGCGGTGGAAGCTGTGCGAGCGCTTGCGGCCGTCGGGGCCGAGCACCATGCGCACCGCGAGCGCGCCACGCGGCTCGCCCGGCACCAGCGAGCAGAGATCGTTCGAGATCCGCTCGGGCAGCATCGGTACGACGCGGTCGGGGAAATAGACCGAATTGCCGCGATCGAGCGCGTCGCGGTCGAGCGCGCTGCCCGGCTGTACGTAGAAGCTGACATCGGCAATGGCGACGTTGACGATGAAGCCGCCCTTGTTGTTGGGATCGGGATCGGCCTCAGCATGCACCGCGTCGTCGTGATCCTTGGCGTCGGGCGGATCGATGGTGAGAAGCGGCACGTCGCGCCAATCCTCGCGGCCCTTCAGGTTCGCGGGCTCCGCCGCTTCCGCATCGCGCATCGCGGCGGAGGAGAATTGCAGCGGGATGTCGTGGGCGTAGATCGCGATCAGGCTGATCGCCTTCTCCGACTTGACCGAGCCGAGCTTCTCCTTCACGCGGCCGGACGCCAGCCCAAAGCTGCGCGTGCGGACAATGTCGACACTGACGAGATCGCCGTCCTGCGCGCCATGCGTGTCGGCCGCGGCGATGTTCAGCTCGCGGTCGGCGGACTTCTTGTCGACGGGGACGAGCCGCCCGCCGCCTTCGGGAAGCGCGCGGAACACGCCGAGGATGCGGCTCTTGGCCTTGTCGAAGACCTTGATGATGTGGCCGCGATAGGCCGGGCCTTCGGTGTCGTCCGTGCGCTCGACGCGCAGCAGCACGCGATCGCGGACGCCGGCGACGGTGCCTGGCTTCGGCCGGCGCGGCATCTGGATGCGGATTTTGGGGGGCTCGCCACTCTCGACCTCGTCCCATTCGGTGGGGGAGGCGATCAATTCGCCGTCGGCGTCGCGGCCGGTAATGTCGGCGACCAGCGTCGGCGGCAGCGCGTCCGGCTCGGACACCTTGTGGCGCTTCTTCTTGATGGTTCCGTCGTCGGCGAGCTCGCGCAATATGCGCTTGAGCTCGACGCGATCGGCGTTCTTCAGGCCGAACTCGCGCGCAATTTCGCGGGTCCCGACCTTTCCGGGATTTGCCTTGATGAAGGCGACGATGGCTTGCCTGTCGGGAAAGCCACGGTCATTCTTGCGTTTCACTTAACCTCTAATTCTTGATCTCAAGTCTTGCCGGCGCTCTTCTTGGCCGGAGCCTTGGGGGCGGCGGCCTTGGTCGGCGACGTTTTTGCGGTCGACGACACGGCTGCGCGCGCCTTGCTGGTGGATTCGGATTTGGTTTTGGCCGCCTTCTTCGCGGCGGCCTTTTTCGGTTTCGGTGCGGCGTCATCGCCGTCCGCAGCCTTCGCCGTAGTCTTCTTGGCCTTGGCCGGCTTCGCCGCCTTCTTCGGCTTCTTGCCGCCGCCTTTGGCTGCGCGCTCGTCGATCAGCGCAATCGCCTGGGCCAGCGTGACGGTGTCCTTTTCGAACTCGGCGGGGATCGTCGCGTTGACGCCGCCCGCGGTGACATAGGCGCCGTAGCGGCCGCTCTTCACGGTGACGGTGCCGAGCGAGGGATGATCGCCGATCGCCTTGCCGGGATCGGCGCCGAACCGGCGGCTCGGGCCCTTGGCGACCTTTTCCGCGATCAGCGTCACCGCGCGGTTGAGACCGATGTCGAACACCTCGTCGCCGGCCTCCAGGCTGGCATAGGTCTTCTCATGCTTGACGAACGGCCCGAAGCGGCCGAGGCCTGCGGTGATCGGCTGGCCAGTCTCCGGATGCTTGCCGATCTCGCGCGGCAGCGACAGCAGCTTCAGCGCAAGCTCGAGCTCGACATCGCCGGGCGAGGTGCCCTTCGGAATGCCGGCGCGCTTCGGCTTCTCGCCGTCCTCATAATCCTTCTGATCGCCGAGCTGGATATAGGGCCCGAAGCGGCCGGCCTTGACCCAGACATCGCGCCCCGTCTCGGGGTCCTGGCCCAGCGAACGGTCAGCGGTCGCTTCGCCATCGGCGGCGAGCTGACGGGTGTAGCGGCACTCCGGATAATTCGAGCAGCCGACGAAGGCACCGAACTTGCCGGCCTTGAGATTCAGCCGGCCATTGCCGCAGCTCGGGCACTGCCTGATATCGCCGCCATCCGCGCGCGGCGGATAGATGTGCTGGCCCAGCATATTGTCGAGGACGTCGAGCACCTGGGCTACGCGCAGATCCTTGATCTCGTCGACGGCGCCAATGAAGCCGGTCCAGAAATCCTTCAGCACCTGCTGCCAGGAGATCTCGTTGTTGGAGATACGGTCGAGCTGCTCTTCGAGGCCCGCGGTGAAGTCGTATTCGACGTAGCGAGCGAAAAAGCTCTCGAGGAACGCGATCACGACGCGGCCCTTGTCCTCGCCGTGCAGGCGCTTCTTCTCCAGCTTGACGTAGCCGCGGTCCTTCAGGACCTGGAGGATCGAGGCATAGGTCGAGGGCCGGCCGATGCCGAGCTCTTCCATGCGCTTGACCAGCGAAGCCTCGGAGAAGCGCGGCGGCGGCTCGGTGAAGTGCTGGGTGACGGCAAGCGACTGTCGCTTCAGCGCGTCGTTCGGGCTCATCGCGGGCAGACGGCGGGAGTCCTCGTCCTCCTCGTCGTCGCGGCCTTCCTGGTAGAGCGCGAGGAAACCGTCGAACTTGACCACCTGGCCGGTGGCGCGCAGCTCCAGCGTGCGGGAGCCTGCCTTCGCCGTGATGTCGACGGTGGTGCGCTCCAGCTCGGCCGATTCCATCTGGCTGGCGATGGTGCGCTTCCAGATCAGCTCATAAAGCCGCGCCTGATCGGCATCGAGCTTGCGGCTCATGCTGTCGGGGCGGCGCGACATGTCGGTCGGGCGGATCGCTTCGTGCGCTTCCTGGGCGTTCTTGGCCTTGGCCTGGTACTGGCGCGGCGCGTCCGGCACGTAGGCGTTGCCGTAATCCTCGCCGATCACCTTGCGCGCCTGGGTGATCGCCTCGGGGGCGATCTGCACGCCGTCGGTACGCATATAAGTAATGAGTCCGGTGGTCTCGCCGCCGATGTCGATGCCCTCATAAAGGCGCTGGGCGATGCGCATCGTGTGCGCCGGCGCAAAGCCGTATTTGCGGCTGGCTTCCTGCTGCAGCGTCGAGGTGGTGAAGGGCGCCTGCGGATTGCGCCGGGCCGGCTTCGCATCGACCGAGGTCACGGTGTAGGCGGCCGTCTCCAGCGCCTTCTTGAAGTCTTCGGCTTCCGCGCCGGTTCCGATGTCGAGGCGCTGGATCTTCTTGCCGTCAGCGCCGACCAGGCGGGCCTCGAACGCATCGCCGCGCGGGGTGAGCAGGGTCGCGATCAGCGACCAATATTCCCGCGGCACGAACTTCTCGATCTCGAGCTCGCGGTCGCAGACGAGGCGCAGCGCCACCGACTGCACGCGGCCGGCGGAGCGGGCGCCCGGCAGCTTCCGCCACAGCACCGGGGAGAGGGTGAAGCCGACCAGATAGTCCAGCGCCCGGCGCGCCATATAGGCGTCGACCAGCGCGCCGTCGATCTGGCGCGGATGCTTCATCGCGTCCGAGACCGCCTGCTTGGTGATGGCGTTGAACACCACCCGCTCGATCTTCTGGTCCTTCAGCGCACGCTTTTCCTTCAGCACCTCGAGCACGTGCCAGGAGATGGCCTCGCCCTCGCGATCAGGGTCGGTGGCGAGAATCAGGCGGTCGGCGTTCTTCAGGGACTTGGCGATGTCGTTGAGCCGGCCGGCCGCCTTGGGGTCGACCTCCCAGATCATCTTGAAATTGGCGTCGGGATCGACGGAGCCGTTCTTCGCGGGCAGGTCGCGGACATGGCCGAACGAGGCCAGAACCTCATAGGACGAGCCCAAATATTTGTTGATCGTCTTGGCTTTCGCCGGCGACTCCACAATGACGATATTCATGTAGTTCCAGTAACTTACGGGAAAATCTGAGGCCGAAAACGAAAGGACTCGGGTCGGCCGTTTCGCCCCGAACATGGGTGGTGAGGCCCTCGCTGTCAAATCGAAGGCTGTTGAAAGCCGCCCGGATGAGAAAAGTTTCATATCGAGAAAGTTGCAAAATACCACCTTGGAGTTGCGGTCGATGTCGGCGTAATGTTTCGGCGGGGCATGGATTCGGGTGGGGTCTGGTGACTAGGCCGGGAAAGAAACGGGCGCGCGCCGCATCAGGCGCGCCGGGAGGCTCGCGTCACGAGGAACCGGGGGAAGGCGGCGTCGACGAGGCCGTCGCCTTCATCGCCGAGCAGGTCGGGGCCTTGCGCAAGCTCGCCGAGCGCCACAAGCTCGACGTGCTGCACTATCTCCTGGGCATGACCAAGCTCGAGGCCGACGAGCATGTGAGGCTGCGGAGCAAGCGCAAGCTGTCGTGAGGGCACTATCCAACCCGTCATCATGAGGCGCGAGTGGCGCGATGCAAGGCATCGCGCCGGGAGCCTCGAAGGATGCACGGCCGGGATGCAGCCGGGCCGTCGCCCTTCGAGGCTCGCCGAAGAGGCGAGCACCTCAGGGTGACGGTGCAAGATATGGGCGCCGTTCTATCCCCGTCATTTGCGAGCGTAGCGACTTGTCCGCCGAAGCCTTGGCGAAGGCGGAAGCAATCCAGAGTCTTTCCGCGGCGGCAGTCTGGATTGCTTCGCCGTGCTCAATGGACGGTGAGGTTAGCCGTTGCGGCTGGCCATTGTCACCAATCGCTGGCCGAGATATTCGGCCGTGCTGACGTCGCTTTGGGGTAACAAGCCGCCAACCAAGTGTGTGGCCAAGCCAAGTTGGCTGCCCAACCGATTCCGGCCGCTCGGATCCTCCCCGCCCGGAATATCCAGCCCGCACCAGAGCATGCCGTGCTGCGCAGCCAGAATGGAGAAGTAGGTCAAGGTGTGGAGTTGATCGCCCCCCGCGAGAGCCCCCGTGGTGAAGCCAGCTGCGAACTTGTTGGCCCATCGCTGCTGGGTCCACCGGTCGCTTGAGGCGTCTGCGAAGGCTTTGAATTGCGCCGCTGCTCCGCCCATGTAGGTCGGGCTGCCAAATGCGACCGCGCTGGCGCGGTCGATCGTGTTCAATAAGCTCTCATTCTGGAAGCGGCCCGACACGATATCGTCGCCTGTGATGCGACAAAGCGCGACGTGCGCTATGCCATCCGCTCCGCGCGCCACTGCATGCGCCAGCGTCTCAGTGGTGCCGGAGATGGAAAAATAGACGATGGCGAGCAGGGGCATGGGATGACGCTTTGGGATGCCTAGCCATCTTTGACGTTGCCGAGACTTTGCACAAGTCCCGCCACCCCGTCATTGCGAGCTCAGCGACTTGTCCGCCGAAGCCTTGGCGAAGGCGGAAGCAATCCAGAGTCTTTCCGCGGGGGGCAGTCTGGATTGCTTCGTCGCAAGGGCTCCTCGCATTGACGGTGTGGCGAGAGCCGGGCTCGTCACGCCGACCGCCGTCGCGACGCCGGCCGTGGCTTCAGTGTCGTATCCGCCGGGCTAAGCAGCCGGCCATCCTCCGCACGCATTTCCAGCTTCTTCACCGGGCGGCCCTTGGCGCGATCCACCAAAATGGTCGCGATCTCCTCAGGCGCGTCGTCGAACTCCTCGCTCCATTGCCTGAGCGCCACCAGGATCGGGAAGGTACCGCGGCCCTTCGGCGTCAGCACATATTCCTGGTAGGCGCTGCCGTCGGAGGCCGGGGCGGTTGCCAGGATGCCGTGGTCGACCAGCGAGCGCAGCCGGACCGACAAAATATTCTTGGCCATGCCGAGCTTGCTCTGGAATTCGCCGAAGCGGCGCAGGCCGAACAGCGCCTCGCGGATGATCAGCAGCGACCACCAATCGCCGAGCGCGTCCAGCGATCTCGCGATCGGGCAGGCATCGCCCTCGAAGCTAGTTCGTTTCACCATCGTTCCGGTCCTGTCGCGTTCGCACGACCGGTGTGCCGATCACGCGCTTGTGTGGTTGCATGATAAAACCATATGCCCTAGATGGCAACATAGTTTTATGATGCAACCACTGGAGGCGAACGTGAGACTGAAGAACAAGACGGCCCTGATCACCGGCGGCAACAGCGGCATTGGCCTTGCGACCGCAAAACTGTTCGTGGCCGAAGGCGCCAAGGTGGTCATCACCGGACGCAACAAACAGACGCTGGAGGCGGCGGCCAAGGAGCTCGGGCCGAACGCGCTCGCGCTCGCCGCGGACGCCACCGACATCGCCGCGACGGAAGCTGCGATCAAGCAGGGCGCCGAGAAGTTCGGCAAGTTCGACATCGTGTTCGCCAACGCCGGCATCGCCGGCGGCACGCCGCTCGGCTCGGCCACGCTCGAGGTCTTCGAGAAGGTCATCAGCACGAACCTGACAAGCGTATTCTTCACGGTGCAGGCGGCACTGCCTTATCTCAGCGACAATGCCTCGATCATCCTCAACGGCTCGGTGATCTCAGTCCTCGGCATTCCCGGCTACTCGGCTTACGGCGCCGCGAAGGCCGGCGTGCGCGCGATGGCGCGGATCATGGCCTCGGAGCTGTCGCCGCGCGGCATCCGCGTCAACGTGGTCGCGCCCGGCGCGACCCGCACGCCGATCTGGGGACCTGCAACGGCAACACCGGAAGCCGAGAAGGCGTTCGAGAAGCGGATCGCGCTGTCGACGCCTCTGGGGCGCATCGGCGAAACCGATCACGTTGCGAAGACGGTGCTGTTCCTCGCCTCCGATGATTCCGCGCACGTACAGGGCCAGGAGATCTTCGTCGACGGCGGCGCGGTGGCCTCGCCGAGCGGCGCGCCGATCTATCGCGGTTGATCGCTCCTCCGAGCCTTAAGTCGTCCGGCGCAGATCGTGTGTTGCGCCGGACGGTTCTGCGCTCGCGAGGACTATGCCGCGCGCAGGCTGGTCGCTGCCTGAAGGGCGCCGGCCAGCGACTTCTCGCGGTGGTCCGGGCCGACCTGGACGCCGTCGGCCGGAATGAATTCGACGCCGGTGATGCCCATGAAGCCGAACACCCAGCGCAGATAGGTTTCGAGATGCTCGCCGGCCGCATACGGCGTCTCCGCGCCATAATAGCCGCCGCGTGAGATCGCCACGATCACGCGCTTACCGCCGGCGAGCCCCTCGGGCCCGGCTGCGCCGTATTTGAAGGTCTTCCCCACCACCAGGATGCGATCGATCCAGGCCTTGAGCTGGCTGGGAATGGTAAAGTTGTACATGGGCGCGCCGATCACGACGATGTCGGCGGCCAGGAACTCATCCAGCGCAGCTGCGCTCGCGGCGAGGTCGGGTCCGAGTTCCGCCGGCGCGGGCGCGCCTTGCGCGGCGGCGAGGTGCGATCCCGAGAGGTGGGCCAGCGGGGTCTGGGTCAGGTCGCGATAAGTGATGTCCAGTGAGGGCGTCGCCTGCCGGAGCCGGTCGACGATGGCGGCGGAGACCTGCCTGGAGACGGAGTGGGGGCCGAGCACACTGGAGTCGAGATGAAGCAGTTTCATTTGGAGTCACCCTGGTATAAGTTTGTAACCAGAGCTACATGAGTGACTATCGAAAACCCCGCAAGAACGCACTTTTTTGAGCCATGGGCACATCTTTGAAACCTAAGAACACCGGTTTTCCTGCGACGCCGAGGCCCGATCCGATGCCGCATCCCGACCATGCGGACTGCCGTGGGGTCGCCTCCGTGCTGTCTCGGGTCGGTGACAAATGGAGCGTGTTCGTCATCATGATGCTGAGCGACGGGCCGAAGCGCTTCAACGAGCTTAAGCGCATGATCAACGGCATCTCGCAGCGCATGCTGACATTGACGCTGCGGGGGCTGGAGCGCGACGGCCTCGTTACGCGCACGATCTTCCCCACCATCCCGCCGCGGGTCGACTATGAGTTGACCGATCTCGGCCGTGGTCTCCAACAGCCGGTCAAGGCACTCGGCGAGTGGGCGATCGCGCATCAGCAGCAGATCGCTTCGGCGCGCATGCGCTTCGACGAGCGCAACGATCGCTAGATCAGCGACACCAGCCCGCCGCCGTGACGCTCCAGCTTGCCGGCGAGCTCGAGCTCCAGCAGCACGGTGCGCACGATCGCAGGTGAGGCGCCGGACATCCGCACGAGATCGTCGATCGAGATCGGGGTGGGGCCGAGCAGGCCGGTGATCTGGTTGCGGTCGTGGCCCTGCGGATCGCTCTCGAACGGCTCGCTGTCGGGCTCGCTCACGGGGTGCATCAGCGGCCGCTCCATGATCGGTGCGACAGCATTGATGATGTCGGCAGCTTCCGTGACGAGGGTCGCGCCCTGCTTGATCAGATCATTGGCGCCGGCGGCACGCGGATCGAGCGGCGAGCCGGGCACGGCGAACACCTCGCGGCCCTGTTCGGCCGCCATCCTCGCGGTGATCAGCGAGCCCGAGCGGTGCGCCGCTTCCACCACGACGACGCCGAGCGAGGCGCCCGAGATCAGGCGGTTGCGCCGGGGAAAGTCGCGGGCGCGCGGTTCGTGGCCGAGCGGCATCTCGGAGATCGCAGCCCCCGCGTGGTCGAGGATCGCTGCGAGCAGGTCGCCATGCTCGGGCGGATAGACGCAATCATGTCCACCGGCGAGCACCGCGATCGTCCCGCTTGCGACACTGGCGCGATGGGCGGCCTGATCGACGCCGCGGGCGAGCCCGGAGATGACGATGAATCCGGCTTCGCCGAGCTCGCGCGCCAGCAGGCCTGCGAATTTCAGCCCGGCGCCGGAGGCGTTGCGCGAGCCGACGATGGCGATCATCGGCCGCATCAAGGTCTTCGTATCGCCGCGCACCGCGAGCAGCGGCGGCGCATCGTCGATCATCGCCAGCCGGGCCGGATAGCCGTCCTCGCCGGGTGCGCGCCAGGCAATGCCGAATTTGCGGCTGGCGGCGAGCTCGGCCTTGGCCTCGTCCGCGCTATAGATGCGCCCCGACCGCTGCGCGCCGCCGCGGCGCGCCAGATCAGGCAGCCGCTCCAGTGCGGCGCGCGGGCTGCCGAAATGATCCACCAGCGAGCGAAAAGTGCGCGGGCCCACATTGTCGGAGCGGATCAGCCGCAGACGGTCGATCCGCTCAGCCTCGGTCAGCTCCACGCTCGGATTGATGGCGTCCACGGCGTCTCCTTGTGGAGACAGCATGGAACAACCTGAGGGCGTTGCGCAACAGCGGCGTGCGCTTGCGTGGCCTCGCCCCGATGCTAAAAGCGATCCCAATAAGAAGGGTATTGCCATGATCTCACTCGCCGACCTCCAGCGCCGCATCGAAGCGGGCGAGCTCTCGCCCGATGCCGCCATCGCCCAGTCGCATGCGGCGATCGAGGCCAAAGAGAAGGATGTTCGCGCCTTCGTCCGTCATGACAAATCCGCGAAGGCGCAGGCCTCCGGCCCGCTGCGGGGCATCGCGGTTGGCATCAAGGACATCATCGACACCGCCAATATGCCGACCGAGATGGGCTCGGAGATCTATCGCGGCTGGCAGCCGCGCAGCGATGCGCCTGTTGTCATGATGCTGAAGCGGGCAGGCGCCACCATCATCGGCAAGACCACGACCACGGCATTCGCGTCGCGCGATCCAACCCCGACGCTCAACCCGCACAATCTCGGCCACTCGCCGGGCGGCTCATCCTCGGGCTCGGCGGCGGCGGTCGGTGCCGGCATGATCCCGCTGGCGCTGGGCACCCAAACCGGCGGCTCGGTGATCCGGCCCGCGGCCTATTGCGGGACTGCCGCGATCAAGCCGTCGTTCCGCATGCTGCCGACGGTTGGCGTGAAGTGCTATTCGTGGGCGCTCGACACGGTCGGCCTGTTCGGCGCGCGTGCGGAGGATCTTGCGCGCGGACTTTTGGCGATGACGGGCCGCACCGAGTTTTCCGGCATCGTCCCGGCCAAGGCGCCACGCATTGGCGTCGTCCGGCAGGAATTTGCCGGTGCCGTGGAGCCGGCGGCCGAAGAAGGCTTGCAGGCCGCGATCAAGGCGGCGGAGCGCGCCGGTGCCAGCGTGCAGGTTATTGATCTGCCCGAGGCGGTGCAGGAGGCCTGGCGCATCCATCCCATCGTCCAGGATTTTGAGGCGCATCGCGCGCTGGCCTGGGAGTTTTCCGAGCGTCACGACGAGATCGCGCCGATGCTGCGGGCAAGCCTCGATGCGACCGCCCATCTGACGCCGAAGGAATATGACGAGGCACGCCGGATCAGCCGACGTGGCCGCCGCGAGCTGGGCGAATTGTTCGAGCGCGTCGACGTGCTCTTGACCTATTCGGCGCCCGGCACGGCACCGGCCAAGGAGCTCGCGACGACAGGTGATCCTCGCTACAACCGGCTGTGGACGCTGATGGGCAATCCTTGCGTCAACGTGCCGGTGCTGAAGGCGGGGGGCCTGCCGATCGGCGTGCAGGTGATCGCGCGCTTCGGCAACGATCCGGTCGCACTCGCGGCGGCATGGTTCCTGGAGAACGCGGTGGCGAAGTCAGGCTAGCGCGGGTTCGGACGCGACAAGGGACTGTGCGGGCGCAGAGAGCGGTGCGCCGACCTTTGCATCTTGCCCGAGCCAGCGCTCTGCGGCTGCGCGGCCGCTCCGGTGCAGCAGGCGAATGAAGCCGCGGCCGAGATCGGTGGACGAACGTTGCGCCAGGCCGTCAACGGAATCTTCCGCCGCGATCCTGGTGAGGCGCAGCGACGGCGCGGCATGCGCCTGCGTCCAGGCGATCGCGGCGATCTCGGCATTGAGGGCGGCGTTGGCCGCGATCTGGTCGAGCCGGCGGTCGATCGCGGCGAGCGTGATCGGTACGTAGCTGTCGCGCGCCGGCGTGACCTGGACGAGCAGGACATCGGACGTCGTCGTGTCCTGCGCCAGCCGCAGCAAGGGCGGGTTGCCGCCAAAGCCGCCGTCCCAATAGGCTTCGCCCTCGATCTCGACGGCGCAGTGAACCAGGGGCGGACAGGTCGAGGCCAGCGCGACGTCGGCGGTGATGGCGTCGTTGCGGAAGATGTGCTGCTGCCCGTCGCGGATCCGTGTCGCCGCGATCAAGAGCTTCGGGCAGTCCGGATTGAGCAGCGCGGCGAAATTGATGTCTCGCGACAGCGCCTGTCGCAGCGGATCGAGATCGAAAGGATCGAACTGGCCGGAGCGCAGCGTCGGACCGAACGCGACCGAGCTTCCCGCCGGCGAGAAGCCACCGACCAGCATCAGCGAGCGGAACGAGGCCTCGTGCAGCAGGCGGAGCCAGAATCGGCTCAGTCGTGCCCGTGCCGCTTCGCGGCCGCCTTCGGCAAGGCCGGAGGCGAGCAGGAGCGCATTAATGGCGCCGGCACTGGCGCCGCTGATGGTGTCGATCTCGATCGGCTCTTCCAGCAGCCGCTCCAGCACGCCCCAGGTGAAGGCGGCAAAGGTGCCGCCGCCCTGCAGCGCCAGCGAGAGCTTTCGCGGCGGCCAGGGGGTGGCGCGAGCCTGCGCCGATGCAACCTGGGCAGCCGCAGGTCGGACCTCGACTACAACAGGAGCGGGAGCGACGGGGGCAGGTGGCGGAGCCGGCGGCGAAACGGCAGTGAGCTTTGGCGCAGGCGGCGGTGCGGGCGCATCGGACCAGATATTGGTCGCCGACAGCAGCCGGCTTGCCGCCGTGCCCTGCGAACCAACCCCGTCATGCGCGCCGTCAATCTTCTCGCTCATTCTGAGCAACCGCGTAACGCCGTTTCTTCTGTCAGGATGACAGGCGTGGAACCTGTTCGCTACTGCCGGCCGCGAGCATGCGCCGAGTTGCGAACAGGATTTGGCATATAATGCAGAAGGGTCGCTTCGATATCCGTAGATGTCCGGCTTCAGGCCTTCTCGCCGATCCGGCTCTCCTTGCCGGTCTGCAAGCGCTTGATGTTCTCGCGGTGCGCGTAGAACAGGAGCAGCGTCAGCAGTGCCGTCAGCGCCGACAAGGCGAGATGCCCGAACCACCACAGGAACATCGGCGTGACGAACGCCGCCACCAGCGCGGAGAGCGAGGAGTAGCGGGTGGTGAAGGCGGTCGCCAGCCAGATCAGGCAGAACACGACGGCGCCGGGCCAGAACAGGCCGATCAGGATGCCGATATAAACGGCCACGCCCTTGCCGCCCCGGAACTTGAGCCAGACCGGGAACAGATGGCCGAGGAACGCGCCGAGCCCGGCGACCATGGCGGCATTGGGTCCTGCGATGTAGCCGGCGATCACCACGGCCACGGTGCCCTTGAGCGCGTCGAACAGCAGGGTGCCTGCGGCAAGGCTCTTGCGTCCCGTGCGCAGCACGTTGGTGGCGCCGATGCTGCCGGAGCCGATCGAACGAATATCCTGGGTGCCGGCGAGCCGGGTCAGGACCAGCCCGAACGGGATCGAGCCGAGGAGGTAGCCGATGACGAAGGCCACCGGCAAAAATGCTTCAAGCCCCATGGCGGCAGCTCCAAAGGCCCAACTTCCGAGCCGAACGATTGCACAGGTCAGACATGCTCGTAAACCGTGCGTCCGCCGACAATGGTGCGCACCACGCGGCCTGTAAAGCGGGCCTCGTCGAACGGAGTATTCTTGCAGGGCGATTTAAGGTCGGCGGGATCGACCACCCAGGGCACGTCGGGATCGATCACGATGACGTCGGCCGGGCTGCCTGCGCGCAGGGTTCCGCCGGGCAGGCCGAGCAGTTCGGCCGGCCGGGTCGACATCGCGCGGATCAGCGTCTTCAGTTCCATCTCGCCATTATGCACGAGGCGGAGGCCGGCGGGCAGCATGGTCTCGAGTCCAACGGCGCCGGGAGCGGCTTCGGCGAACGGCAGGCGCTTGACCTCGACGTCCTGCGGATTGTGGTCGGACATGATGACGTCGAGGAGGCCGGAGGCGATTGCGGCCACCAGCGCGCGGCGGTCGTCCTCGGTCCGTAACGGCGGCGACAGTTTCAGGAACGAACGGTAGGGGCCGATGTCGTTCTCGTTCAGCGCAAGATGGTTGATCGAGACCGAGGCGCTGACGGCGAGCCCGGCGTCGCGCGCGCGCTGGAGGATCTCGAGCGAGTCGATGCAGGTCAGCGAGGCCGCGTGATAGCGGCCGCCGGTCAAGGCCACGAGGCGCATGTCGCGTTCGAGGATCACGGCCTCGGCGGCATTCGGGATGCCCATCAGGCCGAGCCGCGATGCGAACTCGCCCTCGTTCATCACGCCTTCGCCGACGAGATCGGGGTCCTCGGTGTAGTGGACGATCAGCGCGTCGAAATCGCGGGCGTAGGTCAGCGCGCGGCGCATCACCTGCGCATTGGTCACGCTTCTGACGCCATCGCTGAAGGCGACGGCGCCCGCGGCCTTGAGCAGACCGAACTCGGTCATCTCATCGCCGTGCATGCCCTTTGTGAGCGCCGCCATCGGCTGGATGTTGACGATCGCGGTGTCGCGGGCGCGGCGCATCACGAAGTCGACGGTCGCCGAATTATCGATCACCGGAGAGGTGTCGGGCTGGCAGATGATGGTGGTGATGCCGCCGGTCGCGGCCGCCTGGCTCGCGGTGGCAAAGGTCTCGCGATGGCTGAAGCCGGGCTCGCCGACGAAGGCGCGCATGTCGATCAGGCCGGGCGCGACGATCTTGCCGGAGCAGTTGACGATGTCGGTGCCTTCGGGGACGCCGGCCGCGCCGATGCCGCGGCGGGTCTCGCGGATGGCGCCGTCGGCGATCAGGACGTCGCCGACACCGTCGAAATCCCGGGAGGGATCGACGACGCGGGCGTTGGCGAGCAGGATGGGGCGGCGATCGGTCAACATCGGCATCACGCGTTCGGCAGGTTACGGGCGAGCGCTTCCAGCACGGCCATGCGCACGGCCACCCCCATCTCCACCTGTTCGCGGATCAGGGACTGCGCGCCGTCGGCCACAATCGAGTCGATCTCCACGCCGCGGTTCATGGGGCCCGGATGCATCACGAGTGCGTCCGGCTTGGCGTAGGCGAGCTTCTTCTGGTCGAGCCCGAAATAGTTGAAGTACTCGCTGGAGGACGGCACGAAGGAGCCGTTCATGCGCTCGCGCTGCAGCCGCAGCATCATGACGATGTCGGCGCCGTTGAGCCCCTCGCGCATGTCGCGTGCGACCTCGACGCCCATCCGCTCGATGCCCGGCGGCAGCAACGTGGTGGGGCCGACCACGCGGACGCGGGCGCCCATCGTGTTGAGCAGGATGATGTTCGAGCGGGCGACGCGCGAATGCAGCACATCGCCGCAGATCGCGACCACGAGCCCCTCGATCCGGCCCTTGTTGCGGCGGATGGTGAGCGCGTCGAGCAGGGCCTGGGTCGGATGCTCATGGGCGCCGTCGCCGGCATTGATCACGGAACCGTCAACCTTGCGCGCCAGCAGTTCCACCGCGCCGGAGGCGTGATGGCGCATCACCAGGATATCCGGGTGCATCGCGTTCAGCGTCATGGCGGTGTCGATCAGCGTCTCGCCCTTCTTCATGGACGAGGAGGAGACCGACATGTTCATGACGTCCGCGCCGAGCCGCTTTCCCGCGAGCTCGAACGAGGATTGGGTCCGGGTGGAGGCCTCGAAGAAGAGGTTCACCTGCGTCCGTCCCCGCAGGACGGTGCGCTTCTTGTCAACCTGGCGGTTGAGCTCGACATATTCTTCGGACAGGTCGAGGAGGCCGGTGATGTCGGCCGCGGAAAGGCCCTCGATGCCCAGCAAATGCCGGTGGCCGAGGACGAAGGTCGATTTCGATGTCATTAAAACGAGAGCTATAGGCGCGGATGGATGGGGGGGCAAGGGCCAAAGCCGGGGCGGTGAGTTATCCCCTGATCTGTCGGTCCCGACGCTGCGGCGTGGCCTCGACGTCATGCCCGGGCTTGTCCCGGGCATCCACGTTCTTCTATCGCATTTGACGCAAAAGAACGTGGATGGCCGGGATAAACCCGGCCATGACGATGTGGGGGCATTTCGTGAAAACAATCCTGACTGTGCTCTTGGCTGCAGCAACAATCAGCGCGGCCCACGCCCAATCGCTCCCCGGCGGCTTCGTCTATCTGCGCGAGATCGATCCCGACATCATCCAGGACATCCGCTACGCCACCTCGAACAATTTCGTCGGCCGGCCGCTCGCCGGCTACAACGCCGGCGAGTGCGTGGTGAAGCGCGAAGTCGGGCTGCGGCTCAAGGCGGTGCAGCAGGAGCTGGCGGCGCAAGACCTCTCGCTCAAGATGTTCGACTGCTACCGGCCGGCGCGGGCCTCGCTCGACATGGTCAAGTGGTCGCAGAACGGTCACGAGAGCGCCGCCGAGCGGCGCTACAATCCAAAAATCCCCAAGACCGAGCTGTTCCGCCTCGGCTACATCGCGAGCCGCTCGCAGCATTCGACGGGCGCCGCGCTCGATCTCACTTTGGTCGATCTGAAGGCCGACAACTCCGCCAAATACGACCCATCAAGAGCCTATGCGGATTGCACCGCGCCGGTCGAAGCGCGCGCGCCGGAAGGCAGCGTCGACATGGGCACCGGCTACGACTGTACCGATGCGAAGGGCCATACCGCGGCACCGGCGATCACGTCCGAGCAGCGCATCTGGCGCAGGCGGCTGGTCGCTGCGATGGGCAGGCAAGGCTTTGTGAACTATTCGAAGGAGTGGTGGCATTTTTCCCTGCCGGGGGCCGGCGGGGCGGCCTATGATTTCCCGATCCAGCCGCGCCGGAACTGATTCCGCGCCGAGGAAGCGCCATGACCCAGCCGAGCTTCGCGACCCACGAGGTCTTCAACCAGTCGCCGCCGTTCGAGGATGTCGACCTGTTCGCCGCGGATCGGCCGCTGGTCGATGCGGTGAAGGCCAATGGCGGTGCGGCGGCGGAACGCGAGCTGTCTGAGTTTGGGAAGCAGTGGGGCTCGGCCGCGATGGCCGATCGCGGGCGTGTCGCGAACGAGAATACGCCGAAGCTGCGCACCTTCGACGCAAAAGGCAACCGCCGCGACCAGGTCGAGTTTCACCCGGCCTATCACGAGCTGATGGCGCACAGCGCCCATGCCGGCGTGCACAATTCGACGTGGACCGCGGAGGGCAAACCTGCGGGCGATGCCGCCGAAGTCATTCGTGCGGCAAAATTCTACATGGCCGCGCAAGTCGAGACCGGCCACCTCTGTCCGATCACGATGACGCGCGCCTCCGTCGGTGCGCTGGCGATGCAGCCGGATTTGCTCGGCAAGGTGATGCCGGTGCTGTCGACCCGGAGCTACGACCCGAGCTTTGCGCCGTGGTGGCAGAAGCGCGGCATGACGCTCGGCATGGGCATGACCGAGAAGCAGGGCGGCACCGACGTGCGTGCCAACATGACGCGCGCGGTGCGCGAGGGCGAGGCCTACCGCATCACCGGCCACAAATGGTTCATGTCGGCGCCGATGTGCGATGCCTTCCTGGTGCTGGCGCAGGCGGACAGCGGGCTGACCTGTTTCTTCATGCCGCGCTTCGCGCCGGATGGTTCGATGAATGCGATCCAGTTCCAGCGGTTGAAGGACAAGCTCGGCAATCGCTCCAATGCCTCGTCCGAGGTCGAGTTCGTCGGTGCCTATGCGGAGCGGGTCGGCGAGGAAGGCAAGGGCATCCGCACCATCATCCAGATGGTGCAGCTGACGCGGCAGGATTGCGCGATCGCCTCCGTCGGCCTGATGCGCTCGGGGCTTGCGCATGCGCTGCATCACGCCCGACACCGCAGCGTGTTCCAGAAACATCTCGCCGATCAGCCGCTGATGCAGGCCGTGCTGTCGGACATGGCGCTGCATGTCGAGGCGAGCACGGCCCTGGTCATGCGGCTCTGCCGCGCCTTCGACCGCACGCCGCACGATGCGGCGGAGGCCGCCTATATGCGGCTCTTGACGCCCGCGATCAAATACTGGACCTGCAAGAGTGCGCCGCCGTTCCTCTATGAGGCCATGGAATGCCTCGGCGGCAACGGCTATGTCGAGGACGGCATTCTGGCGCGGCACTACCGGGAGTCGCCGGTCAACGCGATCTGGGAGGGCTCGGGCAATGTGATGTGCCTCGACGTGCTCCGCGCGCTCTCGCGCGAGCCGGAGCCGGCGACGGCTGTGCTGCAATCGCTTGCGGCCGAGACGAAGGGCTTGCCTGGGGCAGGAGACGCGGCCGCGTTCATCGGCAAGACTTTCCGCCGCGCCGATGGCGAGCGCTTCGCGCGTCTCGCCGTTGAGAAACTGGCGCTGCTGGCCGCTGCTGCGGCATTGAACGGCGTGTCGCCGCGTAATGCCGAACTGTTCGCGAGCACGCGCCTTGCGGCCAATCACGCCAGCATGTACGGCGCCGTCGAGCTGGAGAGCGGCGAGGCCCGCGCGCTGCTGGAGCGGGCGCTGCCGTGAGTCTTCCCAACGAAAGCCTTCTGATGGACTCCCTCAATCCCGACCATCCGCCGCTGACTATGACGCCAGCGCCGCCGCGCGTCTGGATGTTCTGGGGCACCGCGTTGTGGGGCCTCTTTATCTTCGCCGCGATGTTCGTCGGGCAGATCGGCGCCGTCGTCCTGCTGGTGGCACAGCGTGGTCTTCCCATGGACTTCGCCTCGCTCCAGGCGGTCGGCCACGATCCGCAGGCGCTCGCGCTGTCGGTCATCATGGGCCTGCCGGCGACGCTTTTGGCGGTGTGGCTCGCCATTGCCATCAAGAAAGCCTCCTTCGTCGACTATCTCGCGCTGCATTGGCCGTCCTGGAAGCAGCTCCTGTTCGGTGCGGTCGGCCTCATCCTGCTGGTGCTGGTCTGGGAGACGATGTCGCGCGCGCTCGGCCGCGAGGCGACGCCGGGCTTCATGACCGATCTCTTGAAATCGGGCCGCGACAAGGGCGCGGCGTTGTTGCTGCTATTCGCCTTCAGCGTGGCTGCGCCGATGTCGGAAGAGATCCTGGCACGCGGCTTCCTCTATCGCGGCTGGTCGGCGAGCTTCTTGCGCGTGCCGGGCGCGATCCTGCTGTCGTCGCTGGTCTGGACCATCGTGCACCTGCAATACGACATGTACTTCCTCGCCGAAGTCTTCACCATCGGCCTGTGGTTCGGCTATATGCGCTATCGCGCGAATTCGCTCTGGCTCACCATCGTGCTGCACGCGCTGAACAATCTGACCGCGGTGGTGCTGACGATGTGGCTGGGGAGCTAAGCCGCCAGCGCGATCGCGATCGGCATCGTGATGGCCGCCAGAATCGTCTGCAGCGTGATGATCTGCGCCAGCAGCGGCGCGTCGCCGCCCATCTGGCGCGCCATCACATAGGCGCTGGACGAGGTCGGCACCGCCGCGCAGATCGCCACGATCGCGCGGCTGTCGCCTGACAGGCCGAACCAGGCGGCCAGCGCCAGCGCCAGCGCAGGCATCAGTGCGAGCTTGAAGACGACGCCGATGGCCGCGGCCATGCTTGGACGCAAGAGGCCTTCGAGATGCAGGCCCGCGCCGGTGACGAGCAGGCCGATCGCGAGCGAGGAGCGGCTGAGCGCGTCCGCCACGTCGTGCCAGAGTTTTGGCAACGGCAGGTGGGTGACATTGACGAAGAGCCCGATCGCGCAGGCCCAGATCAGCGGATTGCGGATCACCGTCATGACGATCGTGCCTGCGGACTGCTTCTCGGGCGCGGCGTAATGGGCGAGCACCACGACGCTCAACACGTTGACGAGGGGAATGATCGCGACCATCGCCACGGAGGCGAGCGCCAGCCCGACATCGCCGAACATGTTGGCGGCGACCGACAGCCCGACGAAGGTCTGCCAGCGCGTCGCGCCCTGGAAGATCGAGGTGAAGGCGGGGCCGTCGATATCGAGCCGCGCCAGGGCAGGGCGGAGTGCGAGGCAGAGCAGCGACATCGCCAGTGCCGACAGCAGCAGCGCACCGCCGACGCCGGCGACCGGCACCTTGGAGAGGTCGGCCTTCACCAGTGTCTGGATCAGCAGCATCGGAAACAGCACGAAATAGGTCAGTCGCTCCAGCCCGTGCCATTGCGTGTCGATCCGCATCAGGCTGCGCTTCAGCACGATTCCGAGCACGATGAGGATGAAGACCGGCAGCAGCGCCGCGATCACGACGGCCATCGGTCAGGCGGTCCCTGGACGCAGATTGGCGAGGCGGTCGAGCGCGCCCTGCAGGATGAAGATCGCGGCGTGCTCGTCGATCACCTCGGCGCGCTTGGCGCGGCTGACGTCCATGCCGATCAGCTCGCGTTCGACGGCCGCGGTCGAGAGGCGCTCGTCCCACAGGCCGATGGGGAGGGCGGTCAGGCCGGCGAGATTGCGGGCGAAGGCGCGGGTGGATTGAGCGCGCGGACCCTCGCTGCCGTCCATGTTGATGGGCAGGCCGAGCACGAAGCCGACCACCCTGCGCTCGGCCGCGATCGCGAGCAGCCGGGCGGCGTCCTGCTTGAACTGCTTGCGCTGGATCGTCTCGACGCCGGTCGCAAGCCGCCGGTCCGGATCGGACACCGCAACGCCGATGGTCTTGGTGCCGAGGTCGAGCCCGACCAGCGCGCCGCGGGCGGGCCAGTGGGTTGCAGCATCGATGAGGGGCAGGATAAGAGCCGGCATGCGTAGCGCATATCATGCGTCGCGCCGCGGAGTGAACCCGGAACAATGGACGCGCTGACATTATTCGGCCTGTTCGCCGTCACGGCGATGCTGGTCACTTACGCCCTGGAAGATCGCAGCCATTGGTTCGTGCTGCTGTTCGCCGCGTCCTGCGCGCTCGGATCGGCCTACGGCTTTCTCCAGGGCGCCTGGCCGTTCGGCCTGGTCGAAGCGATCTGGGCCGTCGTGGCGCTGCGGCGGTGGCAGCTGAAGCCGTAGATGATCCAGCGGCAGCAAGCAGCGCGCGAAATCGTGATGCGCGGGCGCTTCGATCAAATGTGGGAAATCTCACACTGGTGACATTGCAGACCATGGCATGATGCCGGTGGTTGCGTGGCACGAGATGTACAGGTCTAAAGTAGTGTGGGGCGGAGCCCCCGATTTCCAGAACGATCGGCAGCGATCGGCCATCCGGCCCGCGCTGCAACTTCGCGCAGATTTTTTCAGGCGCTCACCAGGTCCAATATTCGCCAGTCATTTGAGAGGTCACCGATGCTCATCAAGCCAAGCCTGATCGCGGGCTCAGAAAGGCGATTCAAGCAAGCCGAGTTCTCACCCGAAGCCTTGAACCGGAAACTGGGCGACGGTCCGATCGAGATGACGGTCGAGAAGATGCGCGTGCGCCAGCGCCAGCTGCTGGCCGAGACGCAGGACGTGGAGAAGGCCGAGATCGGTCTGGAGCGCATCATCCAGGGCAATGATCTCGACAGCATCAACTATCTCGCCAAGGGGACTGCGGCCTCGCGCTCGGTCTGCCGCATTCAGCTCAGGGATCTCAAGTCGAACCTGCTCGGCTACGGCTCGGGCTTTCTGATCGGGCCGGGCCTGCTGCTGACAAACCATCATGTCTTCGGCAAGCCGGCCGACGCCGCCAATTCGATCGCCGATTTCAACTACGAGCTCGACGTCTCCGGACAAGAGCGTGTGCCTGTGCGGTTCGGTTTCGAGCCGGGCAAGTTCTTCTACACCAATGACAGGCTGGATTTCTCGGTCGTCGCGGTGGCGCCGACCTCGCTGTCGGGCCACGAGGAGCTCGAGGATTGGGGATGGTTGCCGCTCAGCGGCGCGCCCGGCAAGGCAGACCCCGGCGAGTACCTCACCATCGTCCAGCACCCCAGCGGGCAGATGAAGCAGGTCTGCGTCCGCGAGAACAAGCTGCTCAAATATGTCGGCGACTTCCTCTGGTACAACACCGATACGACGGCGGGATCGTCGGGCTCGCCGGCGTTCAACCGCTTCTGGCAGGTGGTCGCGCTGCACCACAGTGGCGTTCCCCGGAAGGATGCGCAGGGCCGCACCCTGACCAAGGACGGCAAGGTGTGGAAGCCGTCAATGGACGAAACCCTGATCGACTGGATCGCCAATGAAGGCATCCGGATCAGCGCGATCGTCGCCGATCTCAAGGTCGCCGTTGGCTCTCATCCCTTGATCAAGCCGGTGCTGGACGAGGAGGAGCCGCCGATCCGGCTCGAGGTCGAGAAGGCCCGCGCGCCGGTCGCCGCGCCTGCGTTCAGCGCCAATGTCTGGGTCGAGCAGTCGCTCGACGGCACCTCGCTGGTGGTCCCTATCCGCGTGCCGCTGCCGATGTTCAGGAAGGAGATTCCGTTCGCGCCGCTGGCACCCGTGCCGGGCCCGGCTGGGGGCAACGGAGGGGCGCAGAACGGCGGAATGCAGAACGGCGGTATGCCGAACGGTGGCAAGCCGTTGATCGCTCCGCCGGCCGCCCTCCTGCCTCGCATCAGTGCGAACGGCCTGCCCATGGAGGCCGTGCATATCGATCAGAGCACGCTGAAATCGCGTCCCGGATACAAGGCGAATTTCCTCGGCACCGGTAAATTCTCGGTGGCCCTGCCGAAAATTCCGGCCGCGCTCAAGTCCAGAATCGCGACGCTCAAGGGAAGCTCCAGGCAGTCCGAGCTGAAATATTTCAACTACAGCGTCGTCATGAACAAGGAGCGCCGGCTCGCCTTCTTCAGCTGTGTCAATATCGACGGCGGGCAGCAACAAGACGTCGGCAAGCGCGAAGGCGATTCCTGGCTGCGCGATCCGCGCATCGACGACGATGCCCAGATCGGCGACGAATTCTACCGCAAGCAGGCGACGTTCGAGGCGGACCGCAGCAGGAATCCGTTCGATCGCGGTCATCTCGTGCGCCGCCTCGATGCGACCTGGGGCGACACCGTCGCCGCGGCCAAGCAGCATGGCGACGATTCCTTCCACTTCACCAATTGCTCGCCGCAATTCTTCTCGTTCAACCAGGGTAAGCAGCTCTGGGCGGGCCTGGAAGATTACACGCGCGATGTCCTGCTCGAAGGCGAGGAGAAGGGCATCGTCATGAACGGTCCGGTGTTCGACGGGCCGGATGCCGATGGATCCGATCTGCCCAATCCGGCCGGGCGGCCGCACAAGGATCCGAGCTTCGGCGGCGTTCAGATCCCGAAGTATTTCTGGAAGATCCTGATCCGGCGCAACGAGGATGACGACGCGCTCAAGGCGGCGGCCTTCCTGATGAGCCAGCGAAAGCTGGTCATGGAGATCGATCGCATCCAGGAGGCGGATCTGCGCGAAAAGATGTCGGAGGAGGATGTCAGTGTCTTCCAGGTCTCGATCGCGGACCTCGCGAAATTGACCAAGCTCGATTTCGGCAATCTCACTGATGCGGATTCGCACGAGGCGACCTCGGTCGGCCCGCGGCGGATCGAGTCCTATGAGGACATTCGACTCTGATGAGCGCTTCGGTTCGCGAGGCAGCGAAACCGAGGCGACGTTCGGGTGAGGGCAGCGGTGCGCTCTATCGAGGCATTGCAAGTCCTCACCCGGTTCTTTCGCCAGACGCGCGTCCGACGTCAGCGGATCGCGATCGGGTTGATCATTGCCTGTACGCCGCCGGTCCAGCGCGGCTGGCCCAGCACGAACAGGAATTCATAGCCCTTGTCGCGCGCGAGCGCCGCAGTGTCCATGTTCTCGAGGATATAGGTCCCATTCATCGCAAGCAGGATCTGGTGCACCTCGAACACGTTCTTGGATTCGAACGGCAGCACCTCGAGGGCCCAGGTATCGGCACCCACTGCGACGACGCCCTTGCCGGTCAAATACTTCGCGCCTTCGACGCCGAGGCCGGGCTCACCGGCGGAATAGCGCTTGTCGTCCTTGCCGATCAGGCTGAGCCAGCCGGTGTGGAAGATGACGACGTCGCCCTGGCGGATCTCGACGTTCTGCTGCTTGGCGGCTTCCTCGATCTCCTTGACGTTGAAGGCGGTTCCTTCCTTCACCACGTCGGTCTTGAAATAGGCGGCCATATCGAGCAGTACGCCGCGCGTGACCATCGGCGGCACCTTTTCGATGCCGAGCTTCTTCAATCCGTTCGGATCGGCGAAGTCGGCGAGCTTGTTGCCGTTGTAATAGACGTGCTCGACGCCGAGATGACCGAGCCCGTCGAGCTGGCTGCCGATGCCGACCCAGGTGTCGAGGATGTCGTCGTTATAGGTCGCCTTGTTGGGCCCGAGGCCTGGAATGCCGGCCTGTCCGGGCTGCACGATGGTGAGCTTGAAGGCGCGCGGCGGATAGGCCGGCGTCTGCGGCGTGACGGGAATGCCGAGTGCGTAGGTCTTGCCGGTCTTCACCAGCGATGCTGCCTTCAGCACGAGTTCGGGCGTCATGTAGTTGGCGGCGCCGATCTCGTCGTTCGGCCCCCATTTCGATTTCGTCCAGTCCTGAGCGCTTGCAGTTCCTGACATCGCCGACAACGCGGCGACGCAGCACAACACGAACGTATTGCGCATCGATAGTCCTCCCGATGTTTTGGCTTCGTTATGGTAATTTGCGCTGGCAGTGCCGCATCCTAACGTCAAAGGCGTCTGCGCTTCAAAATATTTCAGCGCGCGGTGCTGCGGCCGCCGAACGCAGCGCGACGTCGACGGATTCAAGTACGGCAGATTTGTGACGTTGAATTTCGTGCGATGGAACGTCTCACCGCGTCAGGCCGCGATGACGTCCTCATCGGACTTCAGGCAAGCGGCAAATCCGCTCAGCGCGCTGGATTGATGTCCGGCGCGGCGCTGGATGAAGAGTGTCTCGACGCGCGCGTGCGAGGTGCTCAGCGTGTGCATCGAGACGCTGCCGTTCATTGCGCTGCGCTCGACGACGGCACGCGGCAGCAACGACACGCCCATGTCGGCGGCGACGCAGCCGATCATGCCGTCAAGCGTGCCGAGCTCGAAGCGCGTGGCTGAGGGCCAGCCGAACTCGACGAACACCTGCTCGAGCCGCTGGCGGTAGGTGCAGCCGGTGCGAAACACCAGTGCCGTCGGGCCGGACTCCGGCGTGCCGGCGCGCAGCTCGGCGAGGGAGGTCCAGCGCCGCGCGCTGACCAGCACCAGCTCCTCGCGGAAGGCGCTCGTCGCAGTGAGGTCGTCGTGCGCGATCGGACCTGCGACGAAGGCACCATCGAGCGCGCCTTCGAGCACGCTCGCGACGAGGTCGGCTGTCGGCGCGGTACGCAAGGACAGGCGCACCGCGGGAAAGCGGCGATGGAAGTCGGCGAGCAGCGGCGGCAGCCGCACCGCCGCCGTGGTCTCCATCGAACCGATCGCGAGCGGTCCCTTCGGCTCGCCGTCGTCGCGCGCGGCAAGCACGGCCTCGCGCGACAGCGCGGCCATCCGCTGAGCATAGGGCAGGAGGCGCTTGCCGGCGCCGGTCAGCGTCATGCCGCGGCTATGGCGTTCGAACAGCTGCGTGCCGATCTCCGCCTCCAGCGCTTTCACGCGCTGGGTGACGTTGGATTGCACGGTGTTCAGCTCTTCCGCGGCACGGGTGATGCCGCCGCTGCGGGCGACGGCCGCAAAGGTCTGGAGATCGCTGAGTTCCATCGTACCGTTTCGCGTTTGAGATGGTAGCGTTCGCAACAATTCAATTTTCGAGAATGCTAATCGCACTTACTCTCGCTGTCCAGATCGGGGAAGGACCATGCCCATTGCGACACCGCTGACCACGCTGCTTGAGATCAGCCATCCCGTCCTGCTGGCACCGATGGATGTCATCGCGGGCAGCCGTCTGGTCGCGGCCGTGAGCGGCGCCGGCGGGTTTGGCATTCTGGGCGGCGGCTATGGCGAGAGGACGTGGCTGGAGCGGGAGACCGCGAAGCTCGCTTCGCTGTCCGCGCCGTTCGGGATCGGCTTCATTACATGGAGCCTCGCCAAGCGGCCCGAGCTTCTCGACATCGCGCTCGGCGCAAGACCATCCGCGATCATGCTATCGTTCGGAGATCCTGCGCCGTTCGCGAACAAGATCAAGTCGGCCGGGGCGCGTCTGATTTGCCAGGTACAGGACGAGGCGATGGCGCGGCAGGCGCTCGAAGCCGGCGCCGATATCCTGATCGCGCAGGGGACGGAGGCGGGCGGTCACGGCGCCTCCCGCTCCACGGTCGATCTCGTGCCCGCAATCGTAGATCTTGCCGCGGGCGTGCCGGTGGTTGCGGCCGGCGGCATCGCCGATGGGCGTGGGCTTGCTGCGATGATGATGCTGGGCGCGAGTGGCGTGCTGCTTGGCACGCGCTTCTATGCGAGTGAGGAGGCCGACGGTGCAGAGGAGGCCAAGCGGCGCATCTGCGCGGCAAGCAGCGGCTCGACTGTGCGCGGCATCATCTTCGATCTCTCCCGCAACAATGTCTGGCCGGCGCCGTTTACCGGGCGATGTCTGGTCAATGATCATGCCCGGCGCTGGAGTGGTCGCGAAGTCGAGTTGATGCAGAATGTCGCTGGGGTCGCGGCGGATTATGCCGCGGCCAAGGCAGCCGGCAATTTCGACGTCGCCGCCGTGATCGCAGGCGAGGCGGTCGGCCTGATCCATGATATTCCACCGGCAGCCGAGATCGTCGAGCGGATTGCGATTGAGGCCGGGCAGCTTCTTGCCGGGCGGCGGAACTCGGTAGTCGCGGGGTAGGATTCTTCACCCTCCCCCTCCAGGGGAGGGTAAGAGAAACGAGAGAGAACAACGATGTGGCCTGACCGTCGACTGATCGACCTATTCAAGACCGAATTTCCGATCGTGCTGGCGCCGATGGCGGGTGTGATGGATGCGGAGCTGGTGATCGCCGTGGCAGAGGGCGGTGGGCTCGGCTCGTTGCCGAGCGCGATGCTGTCGCCGGAGAAGGCGCGCGAGCAGGTCAACATCATCCGCCAGCGCGTGAAGGCGCCGGTGAACATGAACTTCTTCTGCCACACGCCGGTTGACCTTTCGACAGAGGCTGAAGCGCGCTGGAAGCAGCGGCTCACAGGCTATTACATCGAGCATGGTCTCGATCCCGCGGCGCCGGTCGCTGCGGCGAACCGCGCGCCGTTCGATGCCGCCTTCTGCGAGGTCGTCGAGGAACTGAAGCCCGAGATCGTTAGCTTCCATTTCGGTCTCCCGGAGCAGGCGCTGCTCAAGCGCGTCAAGGCCGCTGGCTGCCTCGTCATCTCGTCGGCGACGACGGTGAAGGAGGCGGTCTGGCTCGAACAGCGCGGCGTCGATGCCGTCATTGCGCAAGGCGCCGAGGCCGGCGGCCATCGCGGCATGTTCCTGACCGACAAGATCTCCGAGCAGCCCGGCACGTTCGCGCTGGTGCCGCAGGTCGCCGATGCCGTGAAGGTGCCGGTGATCGCGGCCGGTGGCATCGCGGACGGGCGCGGCATCGCCGCCGCCTTCGCGCTCGGTGCCTCGGGCGTGCAGATCGGCAGCGCCTATCTGCGCTGTCCGGAGTCCAAGGTCAGCGCCGGCGGCCGCAAGGCGCTGGCTGAAGCGCGGGACGATTCCACCGTGATCACCAATGTCATGACCGGCCGGCCGGCGCGCGGCGTCCAGAACCGCCTGATGCGCGAGGCTGGCCCGATCTCGCCGGACGCCCCGCCGTTTCCTCATGCCGCGACCGCGCTGGGACCATTGAAGACGGCTGCGGAAAAGCAGGGCAGGGTGGATTTCACCAATCTCTGGGCCGGACAGGCTGTGGCGCTGGGCCGCGAGGTCCCTGCGGCCGAATTGACCCGGAATTTTGCCAAATCGGCGCTGGCCCGGATGAAAGCGCTGGCCAGCTAAGCGCTTTAGGTTCTTGTTTGCGCATGATCTTTTCGGAAAACCGCTTCACACTTTTCCGGATCATGCGCTAGCGCCGGTTGCGGCGCAAAACCGGCCTCTGCTATACGGCACATAGGTTTTGCCGTGAGAGGCCTTATATAATGTCCGTCGACGCCGCTACCGTCCGCCGCATCGCGCATCTGGCGCGCATCGCGGTTTCCGAGGGCGAGGTTCCGCATCTGCAGGGCGAGCTCAACGCCATGCTCGCCTTTGTCGAGCAGCTCTCGGAGGTCAATGTCGAGGGCGTGGAGCCGATGACCTCGGTCACCCCGATGCAGATGAAGAAGCGGCAGGACGTGGTCGATGACGGCGAGATCGCCGACGATATCGTTGCCAACGCGCCCGCGACCGAAGGTCACTTCTTCCTGGTGCCCAAGGTCGTTGAATAAACAGGTTAGATCCGATGTGCCTGCTTTGCGACGATGAGAAGGCCTATCAGGCCTACATGAACTATCTCGACAAGATGGAGCGGCAGGGCAAGGCTGCCGATCCCAACGTCGCCGTCAATGCCGTGCTCGACGAGATCGAGGCCGCTGCGAATGCGGCCGCCAAAAAAGACGACCCGGCCAACGACAAGACCCTGTCTCCGTTCTTCTGCAGCCCGATCAATAAATGACCGATTTGACATCGCTGACGCTCGCCGAGGCCCGCAAGGGTCTCGCCGACAAGACTTTCACGTCTCTCGAGCTGACCGACGCGCATCTGAGCGCGATCGAAGCCGCGCGCGTGCTCAACGCCTTCGTGATGGAGACGCCGGAGCAGGCCCGCGACATGGCCAAGGCCGTGGACGAGAAGATCGCCAAGGGCGATGCCGGCCCGCTCGCCGGCATTCCGCTCGGCATCAAGGATCTGTTCGCGACCAAGGGCGTGCGCACCACGGCATGCTCGAAGATCCTCGGCAATTTCGTGCCGACCTACGAGTCCACCATCACCTCGCAGCTGTGGCGCGACGGTGCGGTGATGCTCGGCAAGCTCAACAATGATGAGTTCGCGATGGGCTCGGCGAACGAGACCTCGTGCTTCGGTCCCGTGGGCAATCCCTGGCGGCGCGAGGGCAGCAACACCACGCTGGTGCCGGGCGGCTCGTCCGGCGGCTCGGCCTCGGCCGTGGCGGCACTGCTGTGCATGGGCGCCACCGCGACCGACACCGGCGGCTCGATCCGCCAGCCGGCGGCGTTCACGGCCACCGTCGGCATCAAGCCGACCTATGGCCGCTGCTCGCGCTGGGGCATTGTCGCCTTCGCCTCTTCGCTCGACCAGGCAGGCCCGATCGCGCGCAGCGTGCGCGATGCTGCGATGCTGCTGCGCTCGATGGCCGGCCATGACCCCAAGGACACGACCTCGGTCGACATCGCCGTGCCGGATTACGAGGCCGCGATCGGCAAGTCCGTGAAGGGCATGAAGATCGGCATCCCCAAGGAGTATCGTCTCGACGGCATGCCGGCCGAGATCGAGAAACTCTGGAGCGAAGGCGCGGCCTGGCTGAAGGCGGCCGGCGCCGAGCTGGTCGAGGTGTCGCTGCCGCACACCAAATACGCGCTGCCGGCCTATTACATCGTGGCGCCGGCGGAGGCGTCCTCCAACCTCGCACGCTATGACGGTGTCCGCTACGGCCTGCGCGAGCAGGCCAAGAACATTGTCGAGCTCTACGAGAACACCCGCGCCGAAGGTTTCGGCGCAGAGGTTCGCCGCCGCGTCATGATCGGCACCTATGTGCTCTCGGCCGGCTATTACGACGCGTATTATTTGCGCGCCCAGAAGGTTCGCACGCTGATCAAGAAGGATTTCGAGGATTGCTTCGCGCGGGGCGTCGACGCGATCCTGACGCCGGCGACGCCGTCGGCGGCCTTCGGCATCGGCGAGAAGGGCGGCGCGGATCCGGTCGAGATGTATCTCAACGACATCTTCACGGTGACCGTGAACATGGCGGGCCTGCCCGGCATCGCGGTGCCCGCCGGCAAGGACGCGCAAGGCCTGCCGCTCGGCCTGCAGCTGATCGGCCGTCCGTTCGAGGAGGAGACGCTGTTCTCGCTCGGCGAGGTGATCGAGCAGGCGGCCGGCCGCTTCACGCCCGCGAGGTGGTGGTGAATGTCGCCGCGTTCATCGCGAGCCTCGACGGCGCGGCGCCCGCGCGACACCTGAGCGCGCCGCTCGCCGGCCTGTGGTGGGCCGCGAAGGGCGATTGGGATCAGGCGCACAAGATCGTCCAGGACGACAACGGCCGTGACGCGGCCTGGGTGCACGCCTATCTGCACCGCGTCGAGGGCGATCTCGGCAATGCCGGCTACTGGTACCGCCAGGCCGGCCAGCCCGCGGCAAAGGATTCATTGGAAGCGGAGTGGGAGCGGATCGCTGTCACGCTGCTCGGGAGCACGACATGAGCACGGCCACGCACAAGCTTCTCAAGGGCGCCACCGGTGATTGGGAGGTGGTCATCGGCATGGAGATTCACGCCCAGGTGACGTCGAACTCAAAGCTGTTCTCGGGCGCCTCGACCGCGTTCGGCGGCGAGCCGAACACGCAGGTGTCGCTGGTCGATGCCGCGATGCCGGGCATGCTGCCCGTCATCAACGAGGAATGCGTCAGGCAGGCTGTCCGGACCGGGCTCGGTCTCAACGCGCAGATCAATCTGCGTTCGGTGTTCGACCGGAAGAACTACTTCTATCCCGACCTGCCGCAGGGCTACCAGATCAGCCAGTACAAGTCGCCTGTCGTGGGCGAGGGCGAGGTGATTGTCGATCTCGACGGCGGCCGCAGTGTCTCCATCGGCATCGAGCGGCTGCATCTGGAGCAGGATCCCGGCAAAATGCTGCACGACCGGTCTCCGTCGCTGTCCTACATCGATTTCAACCGCTGTGGCGTGGCGCTGATGGAGATTGTCTCGAAACCGGACATCCGCGACGCCGAGCAGGCCAGGGCCTATGTGACCAAGCTACGCTCGATCATGCGCTACCTCGGCACCTGTGACGGTGACATGGAGAAGGGAAGCCTGCGCGCCGACGTCAACGTCTCCGTGCGCAAGCCCGGTGGGCCGCTCGGCACCCGCTGCGAAATCAAGAACATGAACTCGATCACCTTCATCGGCCAGGCGATCGAGTATGAAGCGCGGCGCCAGATCGAGATCCTGGAGGACGGCGGTCAGATCGAGCAGGAGACGCGTCGGTTCGATCCCAACAAGGGCGAGACCCGCTCGATGCGGTCCAAGGAAGAGGCGCACGACTATCGCTACTTCCCCGATCCCGACCTGCTGCCGCTGGAGTTCAGCCAGGAATTCGTCGACGAGCTGAAGGCGAAGCTTCCGGAGCTGCCGGACCAGAAGAAGACGCGCTTCGTCGCCGATCTCGGCCTGTCGGCTTACGACGCGAGCGTGCTGGTCGCCGAGCGCGAGAGCGCGGTGTTCTACGAGACCGTGCTCGACAAGCTCGGCAACCGCGCGCGCGATGGCAAGATGGCGGCGAACTGGGTGATCAACGAGCTGTTCGGCCGTCTCAACAAGGAAGGCCGGGATATTACGGGCTCTCCGGTCAGCGCCGAGCAGCTCTCGGGCATCATCGACCTGATTGGAGAGGGCACGATCTCGGGCAAGATCGCCAAGGATCTGTTCGAGATCGTCTGGCAGGAGGGCGGCGATCCCCGCGCGCTGGTGGAAAGCCGCGGCATGAAGCAGGTCACGGATCTTTCGGCGATCGAAAAGGTTGTCGACGACATCATCGCGGCCAATCCCGACAAGGCCGCGCAGGTCAAGGACAAGCCGCAGTCGCTCGGCTGGTTCGTCGGTCAGGTGATGAAGGCGTCCGGCGGCAAGGCCAACCCGCAGAGCGTCAACGACGTGCTCAAGTCGAAGCTCGGCCTCTAACCTCGCGCGTTCGAACGAGGTGACGGACACGCTCCGTCACCTCGCTGTCGGTTCTCGATGCGACGCTCGCGCGCACCCTCGGCGGTAAACTTCATCCCGACCAGACGCGATGCAACGGCCGAATCGCCGTCACGCGATTCGCGCAAAACGGCGGCTCGCACACGCTCCGGCGAGCGTTCGCGCCGTTAAGCATGAAAATATTTTCGTTGCCAAAAATCGCGACTCAGAGTCCGCGAAGCGCCCTTGCGAGGTGATCGCGGGATCGGCGATGCGCATCATCGCGATGATCGCGCGCGATGCGCACGCAAAGAAAAATACTTGCTGCATAGTGTTTTTCTGCAATCGCATCTGCCGCGAACGTCGATGCTGCGCGTACGCTCTGCGGTCGCTCGCACCCGTCGTTCGGTGCGCTTGCATCGCGTTCGCCAAGCGCACGCGCGTTGCGTCGTCAACACTTCTTTAAGCGAGACGCTGTTTTTTTCGTTGTGTTGGTGTATTCGGGATGAGTGTGCATTCGATCCCCGACTGCACGCAGCGATTAAAGCCATCTCACACATCGGAGGGCAACATGGCCAAGAAAGCGAAGAAGGCGAAGAAGGCGAAGAGCGCAGTGAAGAAGACTGCGAAGAAGACCCGCAAGGTCGCGAAGAAGAAGAAGTAACTTCGCTTCTGAAGTTGCCGGCTCCAGCAGCCGGCACGTCATCAGCGCCTCCTAGAGGTTCTGGTCGGCGATAGAGGGTGTCGGCGAGACATCAGGTCAACGGTCGGACCGTTCTCTTTGCGGTCCGGCAGAAGAAACTAGTTTTCTTCGTTCGGTGCGGGGCCGGTTCTCCGGTTCTGCAATTTCACGAGTGGCCTCGCGGTCAAAGTGGAATCTGGTCCTGACGTGTTCGCCGACGCCCTCGTTCTCCTGAGGCCGGGGTATTGCCGGCATTTCCTTTTCTCCACATTGCTGATCTGACCACGGCGTCATCGTTGCGCTGGCCGCTCCACCTTGGGCAGGCGAAGGCTGGGGCCTGATTGCGCGCTGCTCGCACGCCGCTTTCGCCATTCTTCGCGGTGTCATCGCCGCGCTCCGGCCGGGCGATCCAGTACGCCGGGCTGCTCGTGCGACATTGCCATCTCTGGAGTGCCGGTCACCCTTCTGCCGCCTTCGCCGAAGCTCGGCGCTCAAGGACGACGGGGCCAGGCGAAGCCTTGGCGATAGCCCGGGCGCGGGCGACGATAGCGAGTGGGGACGCCGCAGGATGCGTCCACCGCGCGCGATGGTTATCGATGTCCCAAAATCCCAAGGTAAACCAAATCTGACGAAACGCAGAAGTGCCTGCAAATCAGCGACTTCTTGAATTCTGCGCGCCGGCGCCGCGCGCTCGCGTTTACGTCTGCTTCATCGCGATACTTAAACTGCCATTCAAATTTGCCCGCCATCATCGCCTCCAACAAGCCGGCAAACGGCGTTGGGCAAGAAGCCCAAGGGATGAGTTGAACAGTGCGCGGTCCCAGCAAGGGTCATGCACATCAGAGTTGGACGGGAGCCGCGCTCGGGGGAGCAAGGCACAAGAAAAAAGGGGATGCGTTATGTTTCAGGGTACTTTCGATCTGGAGACGGCAACGCCGATCGACGCGACCGCGCTGTCGGACGTGCTGTTCGAGCGCGGGATCTATTGGGCGAGCGGCCGTTCCGGGCTCGTCGATCTCGTCGCCGCGCACAAATGGTTCAACCTCGCCGCCCTGAAGGGCCGCAAGGACGCCGTGACGCTGCGCCAGGAAGTCGCCGGGCAGATGTCGGATGCCGAGATCTCGGCCGCGCAGCGCGAGGCGAGGGCGTGGGTCTCCACGCACTGAACCGAGAATCGCATCCGCACCCGTGTTCGCACGGGTGGGCCTGGTTGCGCTGAATCAAGTTTCTTCGTCGTGCCGCCACATAGACCCGTGCGGCATGAGCGAGCCCGATACCAATGGACGATGGCTGCCGATTCAGATCGCTCCCGATGAGTGCGATCTGGAACTCGGACGTCCGCACAAGACGGGGATTCTGCCCTGGTCGTTTCCGTGCCGGCGCAGGTCCGGCGTCTGGTACAACGTCTGGGCCGGCGAGGCAGTGCTGATTTCGCCCTCGCATTGGCGGATCTGGCGGTTCCAGCGCTAGGCACGGACCACACACATAGCCACACATATAAGATGGTGCGAATCGAGCTGAACGGCCGCGCCGATCCTTGCGCCGGGCTTTCGCGCCGGTCACAGGAGCGCTTTCAGCTGAAAGAACGCTCAGACCTTGATTGATTCTGCTGCTGGGTGGCGGAGAGGGAGGGATTCGAACCCTCGATACAGCTTGAGACCGTATGACGCTTTAGCAAAGCGTTGCCTTCAGCCACTCGGCCACCTCTCCGGTGCGAGCCTTATGCATCTAATTACTTGGGCGGGTCAATTTGGAAGCGTGTGTTTTCGCTCGAATATTCCCAGCGATTTTCGCGACAAAGCACTTTGCTCCCGGGGCGTGACCATAACGTTGCGAGAATGAGGCACAGAGTTGGAGCGTCCGGCGCATCTCGAAGATGGTTTTTGCCTATGAGAACGTCTTTTCTCGCGTAAGAGACTGATTTTACTGGAAAAATCAATGCGGTGCGGGGAGCGGGCGGCTGAAGGTTCGATTCGTGTCATCCGCCAACCGGCCCAATAACGGTCGCTATCCACAAAGGGTGCTCGTCCACCCCTTTAAAGCCGTGCCTGCATCAGGTTGGGAGGTGCGGAGCAGGGCGATACGTTCTCCTTGAGTCTCCCTGCGATTCCACGATTCGAGTGCGTCAAAGCCCCTCCAGGCCGAGATCTCGCTTGCCGTGCCTTAAGTGGGGAACTTTGATGGCAGAAGGAACCGTCTCTAAAACATCAATGAAAACAATTGGTTGCGAGGGCGCTTCGATCACATCTGCGTGTTATTTGTGCAACACCCGTCGGAAAACAAGCTTCATAGGCCCGTTTCCAAGCGTTCTCTTGTTGTGTGTGCAAGGACGTTCGGTAATTGTGACTGAGCGACGGAGGGGGGCATCCCGAGGTCGTCCCGTTTAGGTCATTTCGCTTAAGTCCCTCGCGTTCATGCGGGTGTGTCCGAAGACGCGAAGGAGCCCGGAGCGGTGATTTAGAGGGGGTTGGGGAATTGGCCGTCCGGTCAGTGACCTTCCCTGAAGAGCAACTTGGAGGTTTAACATGAAGTTGGTTAAGAGCCTTTTGCTCGGCTCAGCGGCGGGTCTGATCGCCGTGGGCGGAGCTCAAGCAGCCGATCTGCCCGTGAAGGCCAAGGCGGTCGAATACGTGAAGATCTGCTCGCTGTACGGCGCGGGCTTCTACTACATCCCGGGCACCGACACCTGCATCAAGCTGGGTGGTTATCTGCGCGCTGAAGTCGCGCTGAACACCAACTCGAGCTTCAGCGGTCAGCTCACGTCGAACAACGGCGCGCGTAACCGTCTGACGAACTACTACACCATGCGCGCTCGTGAAGATCTCAACATCGACACGCGCACCGCGACCGAGTACGGCGTCGTCCGTACCTTCTTCGACGGCGTGTTCTCCTGGACCACCGGCAACTACGCCGGCACCGGCAGCGCGACGGGCACGACCGCCTACAGCGGCACGCTGGCGCTCAACACCTCCGGCGCCACCCCGGCGCTCGTTGGTTCGTCGATCAACGGCACCGACGGCAACACCTCGGGCGGTTCGCTCGGCGTGTACTACGCCTTCATCCAGTTCGCTGGCTTCACCATGGGTAAGGCCGTGTCGCAGTTCGACGCGCCCTGGACCAACTATCCCGGCAACAACTTCGACAGCCTCGTCGGCGGTTCCGGCACGGTCACTGGTGTCAACCAGTTCACCTACACCGCTGACTTCGGTCAGGGCGTGACGGCGTCGTTCTCGGCGGAAGACGCGACGGCTTACTACCAGGCCGGCAACCTCAACATGACCGGCGCTTCGGCGGCTGGCATGATCGGCGGTTCGTATGGCTCGAACGCCATCGGCGGTTCGCGTTCGCCGAACCTCGTCGGTATGGTCCGTGTCGACCAGGCTTGGGGTCTGTTCCAGGCGTCGGTCGCTGCTCATGACAACCACGTTGCCTACTACGGCGCCACCGAGCCGACTGGCCACCCCGACGACAAGTGGGGTTGGGCTGTTCAGCTCGCTCTGTCGATCAAGAACATCCCGACTGGTGCGGGTGACGTGATCAACATTTCGGGCGTCTACACCGACGGCGCGTCCCGCTACAACTTCCAGAACCTCGCGGGCGGCAGCTACTCGATGTTCGGCAGCTCGGGCGTTGCTTACCAGAGCGTCGGCTTCGCCATTGCTCCGGACACTGTGTTCGTGACCGGCAGCTCGCAGGAAACCGTCAAGACCTGGGGCTTCCGCGGCGCTTACACCCATAACTGGGATCCCTACTGGAACACCGCGCTGTACGGTGCCTACGCTCAGGCGCAGTTCGGCTCGCTCGCCAAGACCACGCTTTGCGGCGCTGGCGGTGCAGGCGGCGTGTTCGGTGGCCTGGTCGGTGTGACGGGTTGTAATCCTGACTTCGCCGTTGCGCAGGTCGGTGTCATCACCCGCTGGACCCCCGTCAAGAACCTCACGTTCTCGGCTGACCTGAACTGGACCCATCTCGACCAGAAGTACTCCGGTACGGTTGGTTACGCTGGTGCCGGCACGACGGCCAAGCCGGCTGCCGTGTACGAGCTCAAGGATCAGGACACCATCACCCTGCTCCTCCGCGCTCAGCGCAACTGGTAAGTTCGGTCTAACGACCTGACAGAGAGCCCCGGCGGGAAACCGCCGGGGCTTTTCTTTTGCCCCGGTGCTTGCCTTCTCGCTTGGCGCAATGGGTCAAGTTCGGCGCATTGCCAGAGCAGGGCAATCGCATACGCCAGCTGAGCGCGCGCCGTGTCCTTCAAAGCGCTTTGCGCGGACCCGGCGGCGGTCTCCTGGAGGCCAAGCGGCGTCGATGCCCGTCAAGTCTGCCGCCGCGCACCCGTCATCCTGAGAGCCGGCCAATGGCGGGCGTCTCGAAGGATGGCCACACAGAAGTCGCTCCCAATTGCGATTGCTCTGGTTGGGAGAGGGGAGCTCCGCGCTTCCCATCTCTGACAGCGGCGCGCTGGGGGAGGACTGTCGTTGGCCGGCGTGGGGCCGTGCAACGCCTCGCTGATCTGCCTTTGCAGCGGTGGCGATAGGCGCCTTCATCTGCACGCGAGGCAATTGCGGCGCTTGCCACCCATGCTCGCGGCTGAATCGAAAGAGCGGATCGCTATTCCACGCTGCCGGCGCCGCGGCGCAGATCGGCCTCGATCTGCAGGCGCGTGCCGCCGCCGAAGCGGGCGCGGTAGACCTGAAGGTTCTCCATGATCCGCTGCACGTAGTTGCGCGTCTCGGAGAACGGAATCAGCTCGACCCAGTCGACCGCATCGACCTTGGGATCGCGCGGATCGCCGTAGCGCTCGACCCACTTCTTCACGCTGCCGCGGCCGGCATTGTAGGCGGCGAAGGTCATGATGTAGGAGCCGCGATAATCCTCGAGCAGTCCGCCGAGCTCGGCCGAGCCGAGCGTGGCGTTGTAGACCGAATCGTTCTTCAGCCGTCCCAGATCGTAGGTCGCGCCGTGGCGCTTGCAGACATAGCGCGCGGCGTCGGGCGTCACCTGCATCAGGCCGTAGGCCTGGGCCGGCGAGACCACTGACGGATTGAATGCGCTCTCCTGCCGCGCGATCGCATAGACGATGCTGCGCTCGACTTCGGGACCGATCGGCGTGAACTGCGGAATGCCGTTAACGGGATAGGCATAGAAGTCGAACGGCAGGCCGCGATTGAGCGCGGCCTTGCCGAGCAGCAGCATGCCGCGCGCATCGTTGTAACGCTGGGTCAGCTCGCCGAGGCCGGCGAGCGCTTCGGGATCGCCGTTCTCGCCCATGTCGGCCAGCAGCGGTATCGCCATCTCGCGCTCGTCGAGCTCGTAGAGCAGGTGCGCGGCGCGCACGATCTCCAGCCGTTCGGCGCCGCGGCCGCGCGGCTGGCTGTTGAGCTCGATCTGCGGCAGGCCGAGCTTGGCCCGGGCGAGCTGGCCGTAATAGCTGGTCGACTGTTCGGCGGCGCGGGCATAGGCGTTGCGCGCCTCCTGCTGGCGCCCCGCCGCTTCCGCGGCGCGGCCCTGCCAATAGCCGGCACGCGCCAGCGCGGTCGGATTGACGCTGCCGACGCCGATGCGGGCGAAATGCTGGGTGGCGGCCGCGGGGTCGTTGAGGAAGCGCAGCGCGATCCACCCGGCCGTGAATTCCTGCTCGGTCTTGTAGATGTCGCGCGAGGGCAGTGCGGCGTCGCGCGCGATCAGATAGGCGCTGCGGAATTCCTCGGTGTCGATCATCTTGCGCGCCAAAAGACGCCGCTCGATCCACCATTCGTCGAGATTGTGGAGCCGGTTCGGATCCTTCGGCGCCGACAGCATGAGCTGGGCTGCTTCGGCGAATTTCTCCTCGCGGCGTAGCAGCTGGATCTTGCTGAAGGTGAAGCCGGGGTCGTTGTGCAGCTCGCGGGGCACGGCGTCGAGCAGCGCGCGCGCGTTCGGCGCCTTCTTGACGGCGGCGATGCGGGCCTTGGCAAGTGCGACATAGCCGGCGCCCAGGCGCTTTGCGGCGCGCAACGCCGCCTCGTTCTCGCTGCCGTAGAGCAGGGTGTCCATCCGCGCCTTCTGGTCGCCCGGCGTCAGCAGGGCACCAAACTGGTCGAGCGCGTTGTTTTCGGTATCCTCGGACATCGGATCGCTGCGCCAGGCCTCGCGCACCAGCCGCTCGGCATTGGCGCGGTCGCCGCGCGCCAGCATCGCCTTGGCGAGCGTGAAGCGGCCCTTGGCGGAGATCGGAGATTCGTTCTCGAACCACGACCACGCGACGGAATCGTCGCGCCTGTCGTCCCACATCGCGGCCTCGAGGCGTCGGCGCAGGAAGGTCTGCGACGGCCAGCTCGGATTGGCGGAGAGGAAGGCGCGGTAGCGCTCCACGGTCGCGCCATTGTCCTCGCTGCGCAGGATGATCCATTCCGCGAGTTTTCGCGCGACCGGATCCGAGATGCCCGCTGCGACGTTGCTGGCCTCACCCGCCTTGCGCTTGCGCACGAGCTCGATGACGCTCTCGAGGGCGTCCTTGTCGCCCTGGGGCGTCGACGACGTCGCTGCGACCGCGGCGGGTATGACCGGCTTGCGCGGCGCGGCATGCTGGCGCGTCGCCGGGGCCAGCACCGGCGCTGCGGCCGGTCTGGCGACGGGGGCGGAAGGCCTGACGGTAGCCGTCACGGCCGGCGCGGGGGCCGTTTTCGGCGGCGAACCGCTGGCGGCCGGATGCGATTTCGGCGCAGGGGCCGCTGCGGCGGGCTTGGGCTTGTCCTTCGCGGGCTCTTTTCCGGCGCTCTTGCCGGCGTCCTTGCCTGCCTCCTTGGCCGGTTTCTTCGCAGCGTCCTTGGCCGGGGCAGGAGCTGCACCCTTGCTTGCGCCTTTGTTTGCTCCCTGGCTTGCTCCTTTGGCCGCGTCCTTCGAAGTTTCCTTGCCGGTTCCCTTGGACGAGCCCTTCGCGCTGTCCTTGCCAGCTTCCGCCGTCGTCTCATTGGACTTGGCGAGGGCGGCGCAGCCGACCGATAGCCCTGCCATCAGGCACACGATGAGACCGGTGGATCGCCAGGCGGCACGAGGGAATGAGGTCACGGGTTTGGTCGCCCCGAATCAGTCAAGTGGCTCAAGATCTAGCTGTATTTGATTGAATATGCGGACAAAATACCAACAGCCGCTTACCGCGGGCCGATTTGCACCACTACCGCGGCAAAATCGCGGCCTAAACGGTGCGTCACACGGAAGCGGGCCTTTTACCGGCGGGGTAGACCCGATATGAAAGGGGCTTGCTCAAGAGATAGCCGCGTACGGAGGAAGTCCATGGCAGCCAAGACGAAATTCCGGGGGTCGTTCACCGCCTTGGTCACGCCGTTCAAGAACGGCTCGCTGGACGAGGCGGCATTCCGATCCCTGGTCAACTGGCAGATTTCGGAGGGCACCAACGGCCTGGTGCCGGTCGGCACCACCGGCGAGAGCCCGACGCTCAGCCATGACGAGCACAAGAAGGTGGTCGAATGGTGCATCGCTGAAGCCAAGGGCCGCGTGCCTGTGATCGCGGGTGCGGGCTCCAACTCGACCAAGGAGGCGATCGAGCTCGCTCAGCACGCCGAAAAGGCGGGCGCGGACGCCGTGCTGGTGGTGACGCCTTACTACAACAAGCCGACCCAGGAAGGCATGTACCAGCACTTCAAGGCGATCAACGACGCAATCGGCATTCCGATCATCATCTACAACATCCCGCCGCGCTCGGTGATCGACATGTCCGTCGACACCATGAAGCGGTTATGGGAGCTGAAGAACATCGCCGGCGTGAAGGACGCCACCGCCAGCATGGTGCGCGTGTCGCAGCAGCGTGCGGCGATGGGCGAGGATTTCAACCAGCTCTCGGGCGAGGACGCGACCATCATCGGCTACATGGCGCATGGCGGCCACGGCTGCATCTCGGTGACCTCGAACGTCGCGCCGCGCCTGTGCTCGGAGTTCCAGGCCGCCTGGGCCAAGGGCGACCATGCCACCGCGCTGAAGATCCACGACAAGCTGATGCCGCTGCACAACAACCTCTTCATCGAGAGCAACCCGGCGCCGATCAAGTACGCGATGTCGCTGCTCGGCAAGCTCGACGAGACGATGCGGCTGCCGATGGTGCCGGTCTCCGAGCCGACCCGCGTTGCCGTGCGCAGCGCCATGGTGCACGCTGGCCTGATCAACTGATGGGTTGACCTATCGGGGAGGCCGTTCATGAGCGTCGACGAAAAGGGCAGGCGGATGCTCACGGAGTTCCGTGAGTTCGCCATGAAGGGCAACGTCGTCGATCTCGCGGTCGGCGTCATCATCGGCGCGGCCTTCGGCGCCATCGTCACCTCGCTCGTCGGTGACATCATCATGCCGATCATCGGCGCTGCGACCGGCGGCCTCGACTTCTCGAACTACTTCGCCCCCTTGTCGAAGTCGGTGACCGCCACCAACTTAGCGGATGCGAAAAAGCAAGGCGCCGTACTTGCTTACGGTAGCTTCCTGACGCTGACGATCAACTTCATCATCGTCGCCTTCGTGCTGTTCCTGGTGATCCGCGCCATGAACACACTGAAGCGGAAGGAAGAGACCAAGCCCGCGGAGCCGTCGAAGCCGTCGGAGGAGGTCGTGCTGCTGACCGAGATCCGCGATCTCCTCAAGAAGTGACGCGCGCGCTTCATCCAAACTGTTAGCATCGCTGCGCATCGCGCTCAGGTTTCGTCGCCATGGCTGAAAAGAACGAACGTCCGATCAAGGTCATGGCGGAAAATCGCAAGGCCCGCTTCAACTATGCGATCGAGGATACGATCGAGGCGGGGATTGCGCTGACCGGCACCGAGGTCAAGTCGATCCGCAACGGCAAGAGCACGATCGCGGAGTCCTATGCCGATTCCAAGGACGGCGAGATCTGGCTGATCAACGCCACCATTCCCGAATATCTGCAAGGAAACCGCTTCAATCACGAGCCGAAGCGGCCGCGAAAGCTGCTGCTGCATCGCCGGCAGATCAACAAGCTGATGGGCGCCGTCGACCGCGAGGGCATGACGCTGATCCCGCTCAAGCTCTATTTCAATGAGCGTGGGCGCGCCAAGTTGCAGCTGGCGGTTGCAAAAGGCAAGAAGCTGCACGACAAGCGCGAGACCGAGAAGAAGCGCGACTGGAGCCGGGAGAAGGGCCGCCTGATGCGGGCGAGGGGATAGCGAGATGAATCAACGGAACCTGCTCGAGGTCGATTGGAGCCAGATTCCCGCACCTGAAGACGACGGCGGCGCCGCGCATCTGACCGGCGTGACGCTGCCGCCAATCGGCCTGCTCGCGACCAACGACACCTCGGTGACGCTGTCGGCGCTGCGCGGCCGGACCGTGGTGTTCGCTTATCCCCGCACCGGCGAACCCGGCAAGATTTCCTTGGTCGACGATTGGGACATGATCCCGGGTGCACGCGGGTGCACGCCGCAGACTTGCGCGTTTCGCGATCTGTTCGCCGAACTGAAGGGCGCCGGCGCCTCCCACGTGTTCGGCCTTTCGACCCAGAGCAACGAGTACCAGACTGAGATGGCGTCACGGCTGCATCTGCCGTTCCCCGTGCTGTCGGACGAGAAGCTGGCGCTGACGCGCGCGCTCAATCTGCCGACGATGGAGGTCGCGGGCCTGACGCTGATCAAGCGTCTTGCGCTGATCATCGACGACGCCAGGATCACGCATTTGTTCTACCCGGTGTTTCCGCCCGACCGGAACGCCGGCGACGTCCTGGACTGGCTGAAGGCCAATCCGGCCAAGGCCTGAACCAGGGCGCTAATCGAGATCCGCCTTCACCTTCGCGAACACCGACCGGAACATGTCCGGCGTCAGCACGCCGGTGTTCGTGTTGTAGCGCGAGCAATGATAGCTGTCGTAGAGCCTGAACGCGCCGGCCTGATGCACGGCGCCGTGGCCGAAGGGGGCCTGCGAGGCCTTCAGGTTCAGCGGCTTGAGCACGCTGTCGTGCGCAATCCGCCCGAGCGCGATGATCGCGCGCAGCTTCGGCATCGTCTCGAGATTCGCCACGAGGAACTGGCGGCAGGTGTTGATCTCGACGGGCAGCGGCTTGTTCTGTGGCGGAACGCAATGCACGGCATTGGCGATCCGGCAGTCGACCAGCTTCAGGCCGTCATCGGGACGCGCCTGATAGGTGCCCTTGGCAAATCCATATTCGAGCAGGGTGGCGTAGAGCAGGTCACCGGCGTAATCGCCGGTGAACGGCCGTCCCGTGCGGTTGGCGCCCTGCATCCCCGGCGCGAGGCCGACGATCAACAGGCGGGCCTTGATGTCGCCGAAGGGCGCAACCGGCGCATTGTGCCACAACGGCTCACGCGCCCGGTTCGCCTCACGAAAGGCGACCAAGCGCGGACAGAGCGGACAATTGCGGTCGGGAACGAGGGTGGGAGGCTGGCGGCTTGACCGGGCCGCCTCACTCCTCGAAGTCGTCATCGCCCCTCGGCGCCATCGTGGTTGCGCGCTGGAGGAATTGTGGGGCGTGGTGGCGGGCCTCGCGATCACCGCGGTCGCGCGGGGCGGGGCGTTCGGAGGGATCGCGGCCGAGCTTGGATTGCAGCTCGACGAGGTCGGTGAAGACGTCGGCCTGGCGGCGCAGCTCGTCGGCGATCATCGGCGGCTGGCTGGCGATGGTGGAGATCACCGTGACCCGAACGCCGCGGCGCTGCACGGCCTCGACTAGGGAGCGGAAGTCACCGTCACCGGAGAACAGCACCATCTGGTCGATGTGCTCGGCAAGCTCCATGGCGTCCACGGCGAGCTCGATGTCCATGTTGCCCTTGACCTTGCGGCGGCCGGAGGCGTCGATGAACTCCTTGGTCGCCTTGGTGACGACGGTGTAGCCGTTGTAATCCAGCCAGTCGATCAGCGGGCGGATCGAGGAGTATTCCTGATCCTCGATGATGGCGGTGTAGTAGAACGCCCGAAGCAACGTTCCGCGGCTCTGAAACTCCTTCAGCAGGCGCTTGTAGTCGATGTCGAAGCCCAGAGTTTTCGCCGTCGCGTAGAGATTGGCTCCGTCGATGAAGAGCGCGATCTTGTCGGTGGAGGAAGGTGACATTCAGTTTGCTCGCGTAGTGTTCGTGATTGATCGTTTATTGTTGGCGCGGCGGCAGCAGGCCGCGCAGTTCTAGGGTGCCGCCGAAATCCGTCGAAGCCGCAAATCCGGAGAAGTCGGGGCAAACAAGGTATAGTTATGGCGGACTTTCATAGACCCGGCGCCGCCCTCGATGGCAGCCCGGGTAACCGCCCATCCCAGCCCCAATGTGGGGGTAGCAGAGCCGTTTGGCGAGGCCAAATCACAAATTGGCCTTGCGAAACGGCCCCAGCCCCTATAACTAGCCCCAATCATCCACATATTTCGTCCCACCCACAACGGAGCGACAGTCCATGGCTCGCGTCACCGTAGAAGATTGTATCGACAAGGTCGACAACCGGTTTGACCTGGTCCTGCTGGCCGCCCACCGTGCCCGCATGATTTCGTCCGGCTCACAACTAACGGTTGACCGCGATAACGACAAGAACCCTGTTGTGTCTTTGCGCGAAATTGCTGACACGACCATTTCGCCCGAGGACCTGCGCGAGGAGCTGGTGCACTCGCTCCAGAAGTTCGTCGAGGTCGACGAGCCCGAGCCGGATACGGTGCCGCTGATCGGTTCCGCGGGCGCGAGCGTCGATGCGGACGATACCGAAGTCGCCGTCGAGCGCATGACCGAAGAGGAGCTCCTGAAGGGTCTCGAAGGCCTCGCGCCGCCCGAGGAGCAGCCCGAGGAAGACGAGTAAATCGTCCGTCGCGATCGTCGATTTCTTGTGATTTTATCAAAGGCCCGAACCGGTGTTCGGGCCTTTGCTTTTGTTGACGTTTTCGTGGTTACCATGCGTTGTAGCTGGCGATGCGTCCTGTTACTGAATTGATCGGACACAAGCGCGATCGGAGCTAAGATGTATACAGCGGGCCGGCTCGGGCTCGTTTGAAGGCAGGACGGGATGGTATATCGGCGCCGCAGATCCACGCAGATGCAGGCCGCAACCGAATCGGTTGCCGTGGCCCCGACTGCGCCGGTCGCGCGCCCGGCCAAGCCGCGCGCGCGCATGATGCGTCAATATGACCTCGTCGAGCGCGTCAGGTCCTACAATCCCAACACCAACGAAGACCTGCTGAACCGCGCCTATGTCTACGCCATGAAGGCGCACGGCTCGCAGACCCGCGCCTCGGGCGATCCGTATTTCTCGCACCCGCTCGAAGTGGCAGCGATTCTCACCGACCTCAAGCTCGACGACGCCACCATCGTGGCCGCGCTGCTCCACGACACCATCGAGGACACCGAAGCGACGCGGGCCGAGATCGACCAGATCTTCGGGCCGGAGATCGGCGCGCTGGTCGAGGGTCTGACCAAGCTGAAGCGGCTCGAGCTGGTGTCGCGGGAGGCCAAGCAGGCCGAGAACCTGCGCAAATTGTTGCTGGCCATTGCTGACGATGTCCGTGTGCTCCTGGTCAAGCTCGCCGATCGCCTGCACAACATGCGCACGCTGGATTTCGTGCCGACGGAATCGCGCAGGCGCATCGCCGAGGAGACGCTCGACATCTATGCGCCGCTGGCGGGCCGCATGGGCATGCAGGAAATGCGCGAGGAGCTGGAGGATCTGTCCTTCCGCACCCTCGATCCCGAAGCCTATTCGGTGGTGATGCAGCGGCTCGACGCGCTCGCCGAGCGCAACCGCAATCTGATCGGCGAGATCGAGGACCAGCTCTCGAACAATCTGCGCCACCGGGGCTTAGGGGCGCGGGTCTATGGCCGCCGCAAGAAGCCGTTCTCGATCTGGACCAAGATGGAGCGCAAGTCGGTCGGCTTCGAGCAATTGTCCGACATCTTCGGCTTCCGCCTCGTCGTCAACGACATCGAGGCCTGCTATCGCGCGCTCGGGATCGTCCACACCACCTGGCCGGTCGTGCCGGGACGCTTCAAGGACTACATCTCGACGCCGAAGCAGAACGACTATCGCTCGATCCACACCACGGTGATCGGCCCCGGCAACCAGCGCGTCGAGCTGCAGATCCGCACGGAGGCGATGGACCAGATCGCCGAGCGCGGCATCGCCGCGCATGTGTTCTACAAGGAGGGCGTCGGCTCGCCGACCGAATTCCTCAAGCGCGAATCCAATGCGTTCGCGTGGCTGCGCCACACCATCGGCATCCTCTCGGAAAGCGCCAATCCGGAGGAATTCCTCGAGCACACCAAGCTCGAGCTGTTTCACGACCAGGTGTTCTGCTTCACCCCGAAGGGCAAGCTGATCGCGCTGCCGCGCCACGCCAACGTGATCGACTTCGCCTATGCCGTGCACACCGACGTCGGCAACAGCGCGGTCGGCTGCAAGATCAACGGCCAGTTCGCGCCGCTGTCCTCGGAGCTTCAGAACGGCGACGAGGTCGAGGTGCTGACCTCGGAAGCGCAATCGGCGCCGCCCTCGGCCTGGGAGACGCTTGCGGTCACCGGCAAGGCGCGCGCCGCGATCCGCCGCGCCACCCGGACGGCGGTGCGCGATCAATACGCCGGTCTCGGCCGGCGCATCGTGGAGCGCCTGTTCGAGCGCGCCAAGATCGAATACGCCGACGACAAGCTCAAGGGCGCGCTGCCGCGGCTCGCGCGCACCTCGATCGAGGACGTCATGGCGGCGGTGGGGCGCGGCGAGATCAAGGCCTCCCACGTCGCGCGTGCGATGTACCCCGACTACAAGGAGGAGCGCATCGCGCGCTACGGCGTGAAGAAGGGGCTTGCCGCCAAGCTCAAGGAGAAGTCGTCGGAGCCGCCGCGCAGCCCGGTCGCGATCCCGATCCGCGGCATCAATTCCGACCTGCCGATCAAGTTCGCACCGAATGGCGGCGCTGTGCCGGGCGATCGCATCGTCGGCATCGTGACGCCGGGAGAGGGCATTACGATCTACCCGATCCAGGCGCCGGCGCTGAAGGATTTCGAGGAGGAGCCGGAGCGCTGGCTCGACGTCCGTTGGGACATCGAGGACTCCGCGCCGCAGCGCTTTCCGGCCCGCATCAAGGTCGAGAACGTCAACGAGCCCGGCGCGCTGGCGCAGATCGCGACCGTGATCGCCGAGCACGACGGCAATATCGACAACATCAGCATGCAGCGCCGCTCGCCTGATTTCACGGAGACGACGATCGATCTCGAAGTCTACGATCTCAAGCACCTCAGCGCGATCCTGGCCCAGCTGCGCGCGAAGGCGGTCGTCGCCAAAGTCGAACGTGTTAATGGATAGGCTTCCTCCGCAGCCGTCCGTCCCTCCGATTTCGTGAGTTCTGAAATGCCCGCTTCGAAGCTTCGCCTCGGCGTCAATATCGATCACGTCGCAACCGTGCGTAACGCGCGCGGCGGCCGCCATCCCGATCCGGTGCGCGCGGCGCTGCTGGCGATCGAAGCCGGCGCCGATGGCATCACCGCCCATTTGCGGGAGGATCGCCGCCACATCCGCGACGAGGACATGGCGCGGCTGAAGGCCGAGATCTCCAAGCCGCTCAATTTCGAGATGGCGGCGACCGACGACATGATGCGCATCTCGCTCGCCACCAAGCCGCACGCGGTGTGCCTGGTGCCGGAGCGCCGGCAGGAAGTGACCACTGAAGGTGGGCTGGATGTGGTCGGCCAGCACAACGCGCTCGCGCCCTATATCGCGCGACTGAACGATGCCGGCATTCGGGTCTCCCTGTTCATCGCCGCCGATCCCGCCCAGATCGAGATGGCGGCGCGGCTGCGCGCGCCTGTTATTGAGATCCATACCGGCGCCTGGTGCGATGCCGTCGTCGACGGCCACACCGCCAAGGCCGAGGCCGAATGGCAGCGGATCGTGGCGGGCGTGAAGCTGGCGAAGGCGGCCGGGCTCGAGGTTCATGCCGGGCACGGGCTCGACTATGCGACGGCGGAGACGATTGCCGCCCTTCCAGAGATCATGGAGCTCAACATCGGCTACTACATGATCGGCGAAGCACTGTTCGTCGGTCTTGCCGAGACGGTGCGCAGCATGCGCGCGGCGATGGACCGCGGCCGGAGCCGGGCATGATCATCGGCGTCGGCTCCGACCTGATCGACATCACCCGCGTCGCCAAGGTGATCGAGCGCCACGGCGAGCGTTTCCTCGACCGCATCTTCACCGCGGCCGAGCGGGCCAAGGCGGAGCGGCGGGCCAAGAACGAGAAGATGGTGGTGGCGACCTACGCCAAGCGCTTCGCCGCCAAGGAGGCCTGCTCCAAGGCGCTCGGCACCGGGATCCGGCGCGGCGTCTGGTGGCGCGACATGGGGGTGGTCAACCTGCCGGGCGGGCGGCCGACCATGCAGCTGACCGGCGGGGCGCTGGCCCGGCTCCAGACCCTGACCCCGGAGGGGTTCGAGGCGCGGATCGACCTGTCGATCACCGACGATTGGCCGTTGGCGCAGGCCTTCGTGATCATTTCGGCCGTCCCGCTGCCGAAACCCTGAGGGGGCCCCGGCGATTTTATGATTTGTGTTTTAAATCAATGCCTTATTCAGTTTTGATGCGATCCTTGATTGCGTGGCCTCCGACAACCGTCTAAAAGTCCGCGGACGCAAATCAGCTTGGGCGAATTCGGCTTTACGCCGGAATTGGCCCTCACTATCAGAATCAGGACAATCTCCTTGCGCCGCGAACCGGTGGGCCGTTCGCGGGAGGAGGGCGCTCTGTGATCGCCGGCCGGAATTGAGAGAGCAATGAGCGTGACTTCAGGAACGAAAACTGAGAGCGGCGTCGGTGAGACGATCCGGGTCGTGATCCACGCTCTCCTGATCGCGCTGGTGATCCGCACGTTCCTGTTCCAGCCCTTCAATATCCCGTCCGGCTCGATGAAGGCGACGCTGCTGGTCGGCGACTATCTGTTCGTCTCGAAATATTCCTACGGCTACAGCCACTATTCGATTCCGTTCTCGCCGCCGCTGTTCTCCGGGCGGATCTGGGGCTCCGATCCGAACCGCGGCGACATCGTCGTGTTTCGGCTGCCGAAGGACGATTCCACCGATTACATCAAGCGGGTGATCGGCCTTCCAGGCGACCGCATCCAGATGCGGGACGGGCTGCTCTACATCAACGACACGCCGGTCGAGCGGCAGCGCATGAGCGAATATGTCGGCGAGGAGCCCTGCGGCTCGGAAGGTGGCGGTATCTCCCGCGTGAAGCGCTGGAAGGAAACACTGCCGAACGGCGTGTCCTATGAGACGCTCGACTGCGCTGACAACGGCTACGTGGACAACACCAACGTCTACACTGTGCCGGCCGGCCATTTCTTCATGATGGGCGACAACCGCGACAATTCCACCGACAGCCGCTTCCTCGGCCAGGTCGGCTATGTGCCGCAGGAGAATCTGATCGGCCGCGCCCAGATGATCTTCTTCTCCATCGCCGAAGGCGAGCATGCCTGGATGTTCTGGCGCTGGCCGTGGGCGGTGCGCTGGAATCGGTTCTTCAAAATCGTCCGATGAAAGACGAAGCCAAGGACATCGCGATCCAACCGACCGAGGCGCAAGCCGCTCCTGAGAGCGAAGCTGCAGCGAAGACGCCTGCAAAGAAGAAGCGGACGAGGAGCAGCAAGGCCAAGGGCACCGATGCCAACGCGGCGCTCGAGGCGCGCATCGGCCACAGCTTCGTCGACCCGAATATGCTGATGCAGGCGATCACGCATGTCTCGGCGCTGAAGTCCGGGCGCAAGCGCGGCGACAGCTATCAGCGCCTGGAATTCCTCGGCGACCACGTCCTCGGGCTCGTCGTCTCCGACATGCTCTATCATGCCTTCCCGAACGCCGACGAAGGCGAGCTGTCCAAGCGTCTTGCCGAGCTCGTGCGCAAGGAAAGCTGCGCCGACGTCGCCAAGTCGCTTGGTCTGCTCGACGACATCAAGCTCGGCTCGGTCGGCTCCAGCGCCGACGCGCGCCTGCGCAAGTCCATCCTCGGCGACATCTGCGAGGCCGTGATCGGCGCCATCTTCCTTGACGGCGGCCATGCGGCGGCCGCCGAATTCGTCAAGCGCAACTGGACCGAGCGCATGCACAAGCCGCGCCGTCCCTTGCGCGATCCCAAGACCGTGCTGCAGGAATGGGCGCAGGGCAAAGGGCTGCCGACGCCGGTTTACCGCGAGGTCGAGCGCACCGGCCCGCACCACGATCCGCAATTCCGCGTCGCGGTGGACCTGCCGGGGCTCGCGCCGGCCGAGGGCATCGGCGGCAGCAAGCGCGCGGCAGAGAAAGTAGCAGCTTCAGTGATGATCGAACGTGAAGGCGTTGGCGGCGGCAATGACGGCTGAAACAAGCGGCGAGGCGCCCACTGCCACGCGCTGCGGCTTCGTTGCGCTGATCGGCGCGCCGAACGTCGGCAAGTCCACGCTGGTCAACGCGCTGGTTGGCGCCAAGGTCACGATCGTTTCGCGCAAGGTGCAGACCACGCGCGCGCTGATCCGCGGCATCGTGATCGAGAACAACGCGCAGATCATCCTGGTCGACACGCCCGGCATCTTCCTGCCCAAGCGCCGGCTCGACCGCGCCATGGTCTCGACCGCCTGGAGCGGGGCGCATGATGCCGATCTCGTCTGCGTGCTGCTCGACGCCAAGACCGGGATCGACGAGGAAGCCGAGGCGATCCTCACCAAGGCGGCCAGCGTCAATCACGAGAAGATCCTGGTGATCAATAAGGTCGATCTGGTCCAGCGCGAGAAACTGCTGGCGCTGGCGCAGGCCGCCAACGAGCGCATGAAGTTCGCGAGGACCTTCATGATCGCGGCGATCTCGGGCGACGGTGTCGACGATATCCGCAAGACGCTGTCCGAGATGGTGCCGCCGGGTCCGTTCCTCTATCCCGAGGACCAGATGTCGGACGCGCCGATGCGGCAGCTGGCGGCCGAGATTACGCGCGAAAAAATCTATCAGAAGCTGCACCAGGAATTGCCCTACCAGTCCACGGTCGAGACCGACAAGTGGGAGGAGCGCAAGGACAAGTCGGTGCGGATCGAGCAAACGATCTTCGTCGAGCGCGAGAGCCAGCGCAAGATCGTGCTCGGCAAGGGCGGCGCCACCATCAAGTCGATCGGCGCGGACTCGCGCAAGGAGCTGATGCAGATCCTGGACGTGCCGGTGCATCTGTTCCTGTTCGTCAAAGTGCGCGAGAATTGGGGCGACGATCCCGATCGCTACCGCGAGATGGGCCTGGACTTTCCGAGAGAATAACCAAGAACAGATCGGTATCCGATGAGCGTGCCCAGCAATGTCCGGCGCTTCGAAGCGCTGCTCTATGCATCGTTGATGCTGGATGCCTTGTCCGTTGCGGTGCAGGATCGCACGCCCAGTGCCGAGGTGACCGAGCAGATGATCATGACGGGGACCTTGCTCGCCGGCGGCATGATCCTGCTGCTGGTCTACTTCGTCAGGCTCGCCGCGCATGAGCGGAAGAACTGGCCGCGCTGGGTGCTGGCGGCGGCGCTCGTGCTGTCGGTGATCTCGCTTGGCCAGATCATCGGCCAGAAGGGCCTGGAGCTCGACAGCGCCATCGAGATCGTTTCCTGCGCGCTGACGACGGTAGGCCTGTATTTCTCCTTCAGCGGCGACGCGCAGGGCTGGTTCAACGCGTGAGGTTGCGCGGTGCCGTAGGGTGGGCAAAGGCGCGCCCTTGCGCGCCGTGCCCACCATCTCGCGCCGTCGATCAAATTGGTGGGCACGCTTCGCTTTGCCCACCCTACGGCAGCTTTAAATGCGCTAAACTTCCTTCATGGAATGGACCGACGAAGGCATCGTGCTGGGCGTGCGGCGGCATGGCGAAAGCAGCGCCATCGTCGAGCTGTTGACGCGCGCGCACGGCCGCCATCTCGGCCTCGTCCGCGGCGGCGCCGGCTCGCGGATGCGGCCCTTGCTGCAGCCGGGGAACAGCGTCAGCGCGGTATGGCGAGCGCGGCTCGACGAGCATCTCGGCACCTACGCCATCGAAGGGCTTAAGCTGCGCGCGGCGGCGCTGCTGGGTTCGTCCCATGGCGTCTACGGCGTCACCCATCTCGCCTCGATTGCGCGCCTCTTGCCGGAGCGCGATCCGCATGAGGAGATCTTCGCGCTGCTCGAGCATTCGCTCGACGATTTCGAGGATATCGGTGGTGCAGCCGTGCACCTCATCCATTTCGAGCTGGCGATGCTCGCCGAGCTCGGCTTTGGGCTGGCCCTCGAAAACTGTGCCGTGACCGGCGAGACCACCGACCTGATCTATGTCTCGCCGAAATCCGGCGGCGCGGTGTCGCGCGGCGCTGGCGAGCCGTGGCGTGACCGCCTGTTGCGCCTGCCGCCGTTTCTGCGCCAAGGCGAAACCGCAAGCGACCTCACCGAGCAGGATCTCCAGGACGGTTTTCGGCTCACCGGCCTGTTCCTGCTGCGCCATGTGCTGGAGCCGCGCGGGCAGGGCCATTCCGACGCGCGCGCGGGCTTCATCAACGCCTTGATCCGTCAGCAGGCGAAGGCGGCGATTCCCGCGCCATGAGCGGAGCGGGACTCTGCCTTGCCTCCGGATATGGAGTTCCGGCGGAACGAAGTAGGGCTGGTTGAGTTCGCTTCCTCAGGTTCCATAGCGGGGACAGCCTAAATGTTGATCAGAGGATTCGCCTTGTCCGCGGCGCTGCTCACGTTTGCGCCTGATGCAATGGCCGGCGAGCCGCAACCCGGCGTGTTTCGCCGGGCGTCCTGCACGGTCGTCCGGTATTATGTGGCGAAATATTCTGCTGCGGCCGCAGAGACATGGGCGAGGTCGAAGGGAGCGACGGAGGCCGAAATCGAGGCCGCCCGGCGGTGCCTGACCAATGCGCCGGCGCCTGCCCAAACGCCTGGTGGGACCCAGACCCAGACCGTGACAGCCGGCTGGGCGGGGCATTAGGCGCCCACAGGGAACCAATCCATCCTTGCCCGATTCGCTTCCACGGTTTAACCGGGCGGCATGGGAAAACGAATCGTTCCGCCGGAAGAACCGGCCGAAATTCACGAGGTGCCGCTGCGTGAAGCGCTCGAGGAGCGTTATCTCGCCTATGCGCTCTCCACCATCATGCACCGCGCGCTGCCCGACGCGCGCGACGGCCTGAAGCCGGTTCACCGGCGCATCCTCTACGGCATGCGCCTGCTCAGGCTCGACCCCGGCACGGCCTTCAAGAAATCAGCCAAAATCGTCGGCGACGTGATGGGCTCGTTCCATCCGCACGGCGACCAGGCGATCTACGACGCCATGGTGCGCCTCGCGCAGGACTTCTCCTCGCGCTACCCGCTGGTCGACGGCCAGGGCAATTTCGGCAATATCGACGGCGATAATCCCGCCGCCTACCGCTACACCGAAGCGCGCATGACCGACGTCGCGCGGCTTCTGCTCGACGGCATCGACGAGGACGGCGTCGAGTTCCGCGCCAATTACGACGGCCAGTCGAAGGAGCCGGTCGTGCTGCCCGGCGGCTTCCCGAACCTGCTCGCCAACGGTGCGCAGGGCATCGCGGTCGGCATGGCGACCTCGATCCCGCCGCACAACGCCGCCGAGCTTTGCGAAGCCGCGCTGCATCTGATCGAGAAGCCCGACGCCAAGTCCAAGGCGCTGATGCGGTGGGTCAAGGGCCCGGATTTCCCGACCGGCGGCATCTGCGTCGATTCCAAGCAGGCCATCGCCGAAGCCTACACCACCGGCCGCGGCTCGTTCCGCGTTCGCGCGCGGTGGGAGCAGGAGGAGGGCGCGCGAGGCGCCTGGGTCGTCGTCGTCACCGAGATTCCCTTCCTGGTGCAGAAGTCGCGGCTGATCGAGAAGGTCGCCGAGCTGCTCGACCAGAAAAAGCTGCCGCTGGTCGGCGACATCAGGGACGAGTCGGCCGAAGACGTCCGCATCGTCATCGAGCCGAAATCGAAGAACGTCGATCCCGCGCTGATGATGGAATCGCTGTTCCGTCTCACCGAGCTCGAAAACAAGATTCCGCTGAACCTCAACGTGCTGATCAAGGGCCGCGTGCCCAAGGTGGTGGGTCTTGCGGAGTGCCTGCGCGAATGGCTCGACCATCTGCGCGACGTCCTGATCCGCCGCAGCAACTACCGCAAGGCGCAGATCGAGCACCGGCTGGAAGTCCTCGGCGGCTTCCTGATCGCCTATCTGAACATCGACAAGGTCATCAAGATCATCCGCACGGAGGATGAGCCGAAGCCGGCGTTGATGAAGGAGTTCAAGCTCACCGAGGTGCAGGCCGAAGCCATCCTCAACATGCGGCTGCGCTCCTTGCGCAAGCTCGAGGAGATGGAGATCCGCACCGAGGACAAGAACCTCCGTGCCGAGCTCAAGGGCATCAACGCGGTGCTCGCTTCGGAAGCCGAGCAGTGGAAGAAGGTCGGCGAGCAGGTCGGCAAGGTCCGCGACATGTTCGGACCGAAGACGCCGCTCGGCAAGCGCCGCACCACCTTTGCCGATGCGCCCGAGCACGATCTCGCCGCGATCGAGGAGGCCTTCGTCGAACGCGAGCCGGTGACGGTCGTCGTCTCCGACAAGGGCTGGATCCGCACCATGAAGGGCCATGTCGAGGATCTCTCGGGCCTTGCCTTCAAGCAGGACGACAAGCTCGGCTTCGCCTTCTTCGCCGAGACGACCTCGAAGCTGCTGCTGTTCGCCACCAACGGCAAATTCTACTCGCTCGACGTCGCCAAGCTTCCGGGCGGCCGCGGCCACGGCGAGCCGATCCGCCTGTTCATCGACCTCGAGCAGGAGGCCGCGCCGGTCGCGCTGTTCGTCAACAAGGGTGGGCGCAAATTCCTGGTCGCGAGCCACGAGGGCCAGGGCTTTGTCGTCAACGAGGACGATTGCGTCGGCACCACCAAGAAGGGCAAGCAGGTCCTCAACGTCGACATGCCGAACGAGGCGCGCACGGTCACCGAGGTGATCGGCGACACCGTTGCGGTCATCGGCGAGAACCGCAAGATGCTGATCTTCCCGCTCGACCAGGTGCCGGAGATGGCGCGCGGCCGCGGCGTCCGCCTGCAGAAGTACAAGGACGGCGGTCTCTCCGACGTTGCCGTGTTCGAGGCCAAGGCGGGTCTGACCTGGAAGGACTCCGCGGGCCGCGAATTCTCGGCGACCATGAAGGAGCTCAGCGAGTGGCAAGGCACCCGCGCCGACGCCGGCCGCCTGCCGCCGAAGGGTTTCCCGAAGTCGAACAAGTTCGGCAAGGTGATCGGGTAGGGCTCGTGTCCCGGACGCGCTGCACACTCCGCGCGGTCTGATACCGTTCGCCAGGCCGGTGTTCTGGAATGTCGAGAAATAACGCGATGTACGATGTCATAGTTGTCGGCGGCGGCTCCGCTGGCGCGGCTGTTGCGGCGCGGCTGTCCGAGGATCCCGCCCGGCGCGTCTTGCTGCTGGAGGCGGGGCGCGACTGGCGCGCCGATGAGGCGCCTTGGGAGGTGCGGACGCCGAACCCGATCCCGATCATCCACAAGCGCGAGTACCAGGAGAAATGGCAGTGGCCAGATCTCTTGTCGCGTCGCGTCGCCGGGCAGGAGCCGCGCTTCTACTGGCGCGGCAAGGGGCTTGGCGGCTCCTCGATGATGAACGGCCAGATCGCGATCCGCGGCGTTGCCGATGCGTTCGACGAATGGGCCGCCCATGGCTGCACCGGCTGGTCGGCCAGCGAGGTAATGCCGCTCTTCTCGGTGATCGAGGACGATTTTGAATTCGGCGCCGCCGAAGGCCATGGCCGCGGCGGACCGCTGCCGGTCTATCGCGCGCCGCCCGAGACCTGGGGCGCGATCGATCGCGGCTTGCGCGATGCCGCGCTCGCCAGCGGTTATCCCTGGTGCGCCGACCTCAACGGCCCCGACGGCGAGGGTGTCGCCTGCTATCCCATCAACAGCCGCGATGGTTGCCGCATCAGCACCAATGAGGGTTATCTCGAGCCGGCGCGAGGCCGCGCCAATCTGGAAATCCGCGGTTATGCGCTGGTCGATCGCATCCTGATCAGCGATGGCCGCGCCACCGGCGTCCGTGTCCATATCGAAGGGCAGGGCACTCACGAGATCAGTGCGCGGCAGATCGTGCTGTGCGCCGGTGCGATCCACAGCCCGGCGATCCTGCTGCGCTCGGGCATTGGCCCTGCCGAGGAATTGAAGGCGATGGGAATTGGCGTCGCCCGCGACCTCCCGGTCGGCCGCCACTACTTCGATCACCCGCTGTTTCGCACGACGATTCAGCTTCGTGAGGAGCTGCGTCCCACCGACCCCGACACCCGTCACACCAATTGCTGCGTGACCTATTCCTCGGGCCTCGCCGAGGGCGGCAAGCGCGACATGATCCTGATCGCCTTCAATCATCGCGGCATCGGTAATCCCGGGGCGATCGGCGCGGGCCTGTTCAACGCCTATTCGCGCGGCACGCTGAAGCTGGCCTCGACCGATCCGGCGATCGATCCCGTCGTCGAGGAGAACATGCTCGCCGATCCCCGCGACATGCTGCGCATGATGGATGCGGTGAGGCGGCTCGCCGTGATCACGTCGCAGCCGGCGCTGGCGGGCATCGCGGACTGGATTCGGCTCGCCGACACCGATCTGACGCTGCCGCAGGCGGCAGCGCTGCCGGATCATGAACTCGATGCGGTGCTGCGCCGTGAGACCGGCGACATCCAGCACGCCGCCGGCAGTTGTCGCATGACCGGCGCCGGCGAGCCCGACGGCGTGGTCAATCCTGACGGCAGCGTGAAAGGCATTGCGGGCTTGCGCGTCGCCGACGCCTCGATCATGCCGTCCGACTGCCGCGCCAACACGCATTTCACCACGGTGGTGATCGGCGAAGCGATCGTGCGGATGATGATGCGGTAGTTTGGCCGCGCCATGAGGTGCGAGTGGCGCGATGCAAAAGCATCGCGCCGCGAGCCTCGAAGGATGAACGGCCGAGATGCTTCGATATCTTGGCAGCGCCAGCCGGGCCGTCGCCCTTCCAGGGCCGCTGAAGAAGCGGCCACCTCAGGGTGACGGTGATGGATGGGAACGCACCGCTTGCTTCGCTACGCTCGCAACGACCGAGCAAGTGGCGGGACCTTGCTCATCAGTTCACAGACCGACCGCACTTCCCTATCTCTCGAGGTCGCTAACACAATCCACGATCTTGAGATTATCGACGACACGATCTCTGGTTACGAGAGTCGAGTTTCGCGAGCGCCAGGGAGCCGCAGAACCTGTTGCGCGTTTCGCACCAGACTAGGTCTGGATCGCTGCTACACCATTGTTCATCACCGGCGTATAACCGCCTCAAGCACTTCACGTGCGGTGAGCACGCTTCGATACCCATTTGCCTACGATGCAAGATTCCAGTTGCGCAGTGCTTTATTTTGGTTGTGAGGGTCCCACTCATGACAAGGCACCTTTCGAAGCGCATTGTGACCGATGTGCTTGTCGTCGCCGTATCTGTGGTGACCATCACGATTGCAGCGACATCGTTGGGCAAGTCCGTTGTTGCTGGGATTGCCGCTTCTATTCCGGGTCCATTTCATCTTGCGACGGAAAGGATGCTTGCCGGTGCCGGGCCGAGCAAGCCGAAACTCGCTCGCGCGCAGACAGGTTGTCGGCTTCGATCTGCACCTTTGCAATGGAACGCGGACGAGATTTTCGCGCCGCCTGCCGCTCCTCCACGATGAATTGCCACCCCGATTGAGCGGGTGGCAAGAAGGAAGCGGCCCGTGTCGAACCCCTGGCAGCACGCAGGCATGCGGCGGGTGCCCTCGGCCATGTCGAAGATCTTGGCTGGCTGTGAGGTAGCTTACAGCCTTCGCTCTTGGTGCGGGATAGGTTTGAGAAGGCTCTAAAACTCTGACGGAGGCATCAAGCAGGCGCACCATCGCCTTCTCGCGGCGCGTCTCGCCCGAGTCTTGCTCCAGGTGCCGCCCTCGACAAAGACAAGGGCGCAGGGAAGGCCGGGCGCCGGCTGGCACCCGAGATCCGTGCGCGAGCGAAATGCACACGGGGGGACCACAGGTGTTGCCGGTCGCCCGGCCTTCCCTGCGCGAATGGTTTTAACGGTGTCCTTCGTGCTCTCCTCGGGGAGCGTTGCACTATTGCCCCCGTCGCCTTGCGGATAGTCGATGCGCGTGCCGGTCGGCCACACATCACCGCCAAGGCTTGACGCCAGAACCCCGGGCGCCGGGACCACACGACTTCTCCGTCCGCGCACGTCCTCGCTGGGACTTCGAAGGGTGGCGTGTGCTCGCCCCCGAAGCCATACGAAGACGCTGTCGGCGTCGTGTCGTTTGCGCGAAGCCATTGCTCACGGTGTCCCGCCCTGCAATGCCCGCTCGCGCCCGACGCCGTCGCGTCCATCGCTACCCAGCCCGCGGTTCGTGACGATCGCGATCCGCCCCTTGTCTCGGGCCAGGGTGAGCAGTGTGTACGACAAATCCGAATTTCGGTAAAGTGGAATATTTTGCGAGGTAGGGCTTGACAGGCGGCTTGGTCAAACTGACCGGGCTGTTTTGCCCGACGGGCGCGCTGCGACGAGCTTTTCCTTGAGGACGGGTGCTCGTGAATGACAGCTTCCAAGAGCAAGACGGAAGTCGCCCAGCTTGGTCATCATCGACGGCTTATGACCCATTGCTGCCGTCAGCCATCTACTTGCGCGCAAGAAAAACGTTAGAGGGTTCGACCTCGATCAGGAAAGCGTCGTTGGCGAGGCTCGGCACCCCGATCCAGGTTGCGCAGGGCGGGTTCTCGCCGAACGCCGCCCTGAGAGCGGTGGTGATCGCTCCACTTTCATGCATGTGACTTAGCCTGATGTAGAGTCGGAGTGAGCCGACGTCATCGAGCGTCGCGCCAACCGATGCCAATGCGACAGCCAGGTTTTCTAGGCTCTTTTCAAGTTGACGCCCGATGTCACCGGCACCGACGATGTTTCGATCGGCATCCCAAGCGACCTGGCCGGACACATTTACCACGTCACCGAACGGCGTCCGAATGACTGTAACCTGAGCAAAACCATACGGCCGGCTATCAAAGAGCCCTGCAGCAACATGGACGGATCGGGTCATTGGGGCTCCTTGTTTTTTGCCGCGGTCAACGGCGCAACTGCGACGAATAGAACATACGAACGCGACAAGCGACACTTCGGCTCCTGGCTCGACTGAGAAATCCTCACGGCCGAATCGACGTCTGCCATCCGTGGTAGTTCAGACCAGATTTGCTCTCAGCGAGACTTTCGGCCTTTGACCCGTAGCCGTCTTGCACGATGCCCCGCAATTGCGACGCAGCAATTGCCGCCTCAGCAGGTGCGACGACCATCGATGCGTGATACGCTGCGTCACCTCGTCCTCAAGCTGCGATGAGGATCGAATGAAGCGGCGGGAGTTCATAGCGGGTACTGCGGCGCTGCTCGTTTCGCCGAGACGTTCGTGGGCGCAGGGTAGACACCATCGACTTGGCTTCCTTGCTATAGGTGATGGGAGCGGGCGGGCCCTCAATCAAGCCGAGCTTGCGTTATTTGATGGGCTGCAAAAGCACGGCTGGATCGATGGAAGAAACCTGATTGTCGAGTATCGTTTTTCCCAACCCCCAGACCGACTGCCAGCTTCAGTTGCCGACCTGATTGCTCTCAGTCCCGATGTGCTCGTCGCTGCGGCGCCGCGGGCAACCACAGCCCTGAAATCCGCAACTGCCACCATCCCAATCGTATTCGTGGCAGTGTTCGATCCCGTGGGGCTTGGCCTCGTGCAAAGCCTATCGCGTCCAGGCGGCAATATAACGGGTCTCGCGACCTCCGCAGGGGTAACAATCGGAAAGCAAATCGAAATCCTCCGCGAACTAGTGCCCGGCGCTTCGAAAATCGCGCTCTTAGTCAATCCGGGCAATCCAATGCACAGGCTGATATTAGTCGAGGAGGTTCCTCCCACAGCCCGGAACCTGGGCGTGGCTCTGCCGATAGTGGAGGCGACCTCGGCTGAGCAGCTCGATACCGCCTTTGCCTCAGCCGCCGCCCAGCGCCCCGATGCAATGATCGTTCTTGGCGACCCTCTGACTGTAGTCCAGGGCCCCCGAATTGTTGCGCTCGCGGCGAAACATCGTTTGCCCGCTATTCATCTCTCACGAGAATTCGCGAATGGCGGATTGGTCGTTTATGGCCCCGATATAGCCGATCTGTTCCGCCGTGCAGGCGGTTACGTCAATAAGATCCTCAAAGGCACGAAGCCTTCCGATCTGCCGGTCGAGCAGCCGACCAAATTCCAGCTAGTGATCAACATGAAGACTGCCAAAGCGCTCGGCGTCACCGTGCCGACCTCGTTGCTCCTTCGCGCGGATGAAGTGATTGAATAGAATTTGCTGCGCTGCATGAGTCCGGATATGACCCTTAGCAGCTGATGGCTCGAACCCGTGTCAGTTCGGCTTTCAGAGGCAATCCCGACGGCAATCCAGGATGGCGTTTATTGCTGCTTTTGGCTCGTTGCGGCCCACCGGCATCTAGCCTGGGGGCGGGTGCAGTTATGCCATTTTTCACGCGCGGTTTCCGCTGATCCGCCGCGCCGTACTTCATCTTCTCTAAAATCTTTCCAATACCGATAGGTGCAAAACAGCCCGTACAGCCAAAGAAAGACGAGCACCAGAACAAGCGGACCAATCAAGCCTTTCGCGAACTCGGTTGGATCGAGAATCTTCAGCAAGAAAATCAAGGCGAGACATAGGGCTCCAGCAACCGCAAAGACTCGCGCTCGTAACCGCCAAACTCGGACTTCCTCTGAAACAGTCATCCCTCTTCCTTAGGCGTACGTACGCTCTCGCGCCGAGCCGGTAGGGCGAAAGCCAGGAGGCTCATTGGGGAGACCGAAAGCAACCAGCCTACCATTCCAAATGGCACTCGTGACCCGAACGGGACATCGGGGGGCCCACAGTGCGGCTGGCAAGGCTGCGCCAATGGATCAGGAACAGGCCAGAGTTTCGCTCGACAATGCGGCAGCGAACGTCATCCAAGCTTGAGACCTCGCCGCCATTGGCGACCGGATTGGGGTTCCTAACCTTGGGACGAAATCAAAACCTGCCAGATCTGATCCGACCGCGTGGGGGCCGGCCGATCAGTTCAGACGGCACTCACGATCGGAAATCGCTGATCTAGTCGGCGTTATAGGCCACCTCGCCCTTCCCAGTAGGTGGGCGTCCCGTAATACCGGTGGGTTTGGGTCTCCCAATTTCGATCTTCCCAGGAGTCATCGCTAAACTCAGGCGCGTCCCTCAGCTGTTGCTCCGTGATATTGGTTCGGAAGCCTTCAAGTGACGTGTCATACGTCAGAGCGCCCCAGGGAATGGGGTAATGGCTGTGACCCAAGCCGACAAATCCGCCGAAGCTCATAACGGCATAAGCCACGCGACCTGACACCTTGTCGATAATTAGGTGATCAATCTCACCGATATTCTTTCCATCTGCTCCATACACCTCGGTTCCTTGAATGTCTTCGCTTGAGATGCAGTGATGATCCGGATGGGCTGTTGCGCGGGCCATGACTTTTTCTCCTTCATGGGGTAGGTGGTTTGTCGGCTTAACTCTGCCGCTCCGAGGGTGTTCCTGCGTTAGGCGTAACGGTCGTAGCGCCGATGACCAGCCTGGCGACGCTGACATGGACTTTAAGAGCTCAAACAGAGGGACGACGATGAGGCGCAGATCTGGCGACGACCGGCGGGGTCGCTTCGCGCCGCTTTGCGACGCAATATTTCGTAGCAAAGCGAATAGAAATCCTCCGGGAATTGGTGCCCGGGGCCTCGCAAATCGCGATCCTGGTCAATCCCGACAACCCGATGCATAAGCTGTTGTTGGCCGATGAGGTGCCCAGTACGGCGCGCAACCTCGGCGTGGCTCTACCGATAGTTCAGGCGACCACGGCCGAGTGCGATGCACGAGTCTCTTGTTGGCCCAAAGCCGCCATGCAGCCGCGTCGGCTTCGATGTCGCCTTCCAACAGCAAACCGGACCAACGAACCGACGAGTACGTGCCTCAAATCACCCCCGCCAGCCTTAGCGCCACGCCCGCCGCGCAGCTGCCCGCCAGCACCGTCAGCATGCCCAGCTTGAGCCGGAAGATCGCCGTTGCTGCTGCGATCGCCAGCAGCAGCGCCGGCAAATCGACGCTTCTCAGCACCGGCATATCGAAGTTCAGCGGAAACGCATGCACCGGCACGGTCTCGCGGAACAGCGTGTGGAGCGCGAACCAGATCGAGAGGTTGAGGATCACGCCGACGACGGCGGCGGTGATCGCACTGAGCGCGCCGGCGAGGCCGGTGTTGCCGCGCAGGCGCTCGATATAGGGGGCGCCGACGAAGATCCAGAGGAAGCACGGCGTGAAGGTGACCCAGGTCGCGAGCAATCCGCCGAGCGTCGCCGCCAGCATCGGCGACAGGCCGCTCGGGTCGCGATAGGCCGCCATGAAGCCCACGAACTGGAGCACCATGATCAGCGGCCCCGGCGTGGTCTCGGCCATGCCGAGGCCGTCGAGCATCTCGTGCGGCTTCAGCCAGTGATAGTGCTCGACGGCCTGCTGGGCGACATAGGCCAGCACCGCATAGGCGCCGCCGAAGGTGACCAGCGACATTTTCGAGAAGAACAGCGCGATCTGGCTGAAGACGTTGCCTTGCCCGAGCACCAGGAGCAGTGCGATGACAGGCACCAGCCAGAGCGCCAGCCACAGTGCGCCGACCCGGATCGCGCGCGCGATGTTGGGTTTGACGTGGTCGGGCACGGCTTCGCCGAGCATGCTGTCGATCGCGGCGCCGCTAGCGCCATGGCCGTGATCGGCCGGCGCGAATTCGGCGCGGCCGCTTCGCGCGCCGGCATAACCGATAAGGCCGGCGGCGATGATGATGATCGGGAAGGGCACTGCGAAGAAGAAGATCGCGACGAAGGCGATTGCCGCGAGCGCGATCATGATGCGGTTCTTCAGCGCGCGCTTGCCGACGCGTACCACGGCCTCGATGACGATGGCGAGCACGGCGGCCTTGAGGCCGAAGAACAGCGCCTCGACGAAGCTGACGTTGCCGAAAGCCGCGTAGATGTAGCTGAGGCCCATGATGGCGATGATGCCGGGCAGGATGAACAGCCCCCCCGCCATCAGCCCGCCGGCAGTGCGATGCATCAGCCAGCCGACATAGGTGGCGAGCTGCTGCGCCTCCGGTCCCGGCAACAGCATGCAGTAATTCAGGGCATGCAGGAAACGGCCTTCGGAGATCCACTTCTTCTCCTCGACCAGGATGCGGTGCATCACCGCGATCTGGCCCGCGGGCCCGCCGAAGCTCAGGCAGGCGACGCGAAGCCAGACGCGGAACGCTTCGTTGAAGCTGATGCCGTGACCGGCATCAGCTCCTGCTTGAACATTCCGCGTGTCCATTACGCCTTCACCTTGTTGGTCGGCCAGTTGTGGGTCTCGGTGGTGGCGTCGCGGCACCAGCGGTAGAAGGCATCGTAGAGCGTCATGCCGGCCTCGAGCTGCGCGAGGTCGTCGTCATACATCCGCGATAGCCCGAGCGAGGCCGCGAGCAGGCCGGGCGCCTCCGGGGCGAGGTCGGGCCGCGCGGTGTCGGCGCCGCGCACCAGCGTGGCCAGCCGCAGCAAAGGCGGCGTCGCAATGCCGAACTCCTCGATCATCACGTCGAAGGTGCAGAGCTCGCCGCGGTGACTCCAGAACACGTTCTCGATGTCGAAGGGGGCAGCATTGAATCGCTCGCCGACGGCGACCACCTCGGACGGCGCCACATACAGGAACACCGCATTGGGATCGACGAAGCGGCGGATCAGCCAGGGGCAGGCGATGCGGTCGACCTTCGGCCGCGCCCGCGTGACCCAGACCGTGCGCCCCTTGGCATCGCGCGGCGGCAGCTTGCGGGCGTCGACCAGCGGCAGCTTGGCCGCCTTCCAGCCCTCGAAGCCGCCCTCGAGAGTCTCGGCCTCCACGCCGAGCTGGCGGAGCCAGGCCGCCGTGCCCTGCGCGAGCTTCTCGCCGCGGAAGCACGAGACGACAGCCCGGCGGCCGGCGAAGTCGCCGCCCCAGTCGGTCACATTCTCGTGGCTGAGCTTGATAGAGCCGGGGATCAGCCGCCGGTCGGCGGCAAAATCCTCTTCAGTCCGCACGTCGATCAGGACAGGCGTGTTCGCCGTGCCGATCAACCGTGCCAATTTGTCAGACGATATGGTCGTGAATGTAGACATGATGCGTCCTCGCAAGAACCGAACGGGACGCGATGCTTGGGCGTGTCGCCTCGTGGGGAGATCGCTCAAATCCCCATGGCGCAGATTACATCGAAACTAAGAAGCACTGTCAATCCGCAGGACGATTGGACCTTCGAAAAGTGCTGCCCGCCGGTCTATACTGAACCCAGAAGACCTGAATCCCCTGGAGAATTCGATGCATTCCCATTCCATCGAACAATGGACCCATGACCACGCCTTTCTCGGCCAGAAGCACGACGAGAACGAGCGGCGCACCTGGTTCGTGGTCGTCCTGACGCTGGTCATGATGGTCGGTGAGATTGTCGCCGGCTCGCTGTTCGGTTCGATGGCGCTGCTCGCCGACGGCTGGCACATGGGCACGCATGCGGCCGCGCTCGGCATCGCCGCCTTCGCCTATCGTTTCGCGCGGCGGCATCTGGGCAATGCGCATTTCACCTTCGGCACCGGCAAGTTCGGCGATCTCGCCGCCTTCGCCAGCGCGATCATTTTGGGATTGATCGCGGTCGAGATCGCCTATGAGAGCGTGCTGCGGCTGATCAATCCGGTGCCGATCGTATATGGCGAGGCGATCGCGGTGGCCGTCCTCGGACTTTGCGTCAACCTCGCCAGCGCGTGGCTGCTGCAGGGCAGCCACGATCATCACCATCACGGCCATGATCACGGCCACAGCCATGCGCATGATGCCCACGGGGATCACGACCATGATCATCACGGCCATCACCACCATCACGACAACAACCTTCGCGCGGCCTATGTCCATGTCATGGCCGATGCCGCGACCTCGGTGCTGGCGATCGCAGCTCTTGCCGTCGCCATGTATTCGGGCTGGGTCTGGGCCGATCCGGCGGTCGGCCTGATCGGCAGCGTGGTGATCGCGAGCTGGGCGTTCGGCTTGATCAAGACGTCGGGCGCGGTGCTGCTCGACGTGCGCGCCGATGAGAAGCTGGAGCGGGTGATCCGGGCGCGCATGGAGGTCGGCGACGACCGCGTCACTGATCTGCACCTGTGGCAGGTCGGTCCCGGCCATTGCGCCGTGCTGCTCTCGGTGGTGTCCGACAAGCCGAAGCAGCCGGCCGTCTACAAGCAGCGGCTCGCCGAGCTGAAGGGCCTTAGCCACGTCACGGTGGAGGTCGAGACCTGCCTGCATTGACGTGAACCGCGCGAGCGGAATTCTGCGATGCGGCCGGGATTGATCCTCGGTCGCAGCCCGCATGGCTGTACCGGAGGAACAATGATGCCCAGGATCACGTTCGCTGTCGCCCTCGCTGCGCTCGCTCTGTCCGGCCCCGCGGCGCTGGCGCAATCGGAAAAGGCCGGCGTCGAGAAGCTCTATGTGCTCAACTGCGGCGAGGGCACCGCAGGTGATATCTCGCGCTGGACGCCCGGCCTGAACGAAGGCAAGTCGATGGACTTCGTCGACACCTGCTACCTCGTCAAGCACAGCAAGGGCTGGTTCCTGTGGGACACCGGCATCGCCGATTCCGTCGCGAGCATGCCCGACGGCCTCGTGCCCGCCGATCCCAAGGCCGTCACCTGGCGCCGGCCGAAGACGCTTGCCGCCCAGCTCGAACAGCTTGGGCTGAAGCCCGATGACGTCAAGGCGATGGCCGTCTCGCACACGCACCCCGACCACACCGGCAATGTCGAGCTGTTCCCGCAGGCCACGCTCTACGTGCAGAAGGCCGAATATGACTGGCCCGGCGCCAACAACCAGCCGCGCTTCAAGCCATCGCACCCGGTCGAGCTGCTCAACGGCGACAAGGACGTGTTCGGCGATGGCAGCGTGACCATCCTGTCGACGCCCGGCCACACGCCCGGGCATCAGTCGCTGCTGGTGAAACTGCCGAAGACCGGCGCGGTGGTGCTGTCGGGCGACGCCGTCCATTTTAGGGATAATTGGGACAACCGCCGCGTGCCCAGCATGAACGTCGACAAGGACCAGACCGCGGCCTCGATGCAGAAGATCGCCGACACCCTGGCCAAGGAGAAGGCGCAGCTCTGGATCAACCACGACAAGGCCCAGCGCGACAGCCAGAAGCTGGCGCCGGAGTTTTACGACTAAGGCGGATCAGCCTTTTGGTGCCGTCACTGTGGGCGGGCTCGCGTCCGGCGTCTTCTTCGGCTTGAGGGTGCCGGCGTAGAATGAGACCAGCCAGATCAAGAGAACGGCGAGGAGGTAGACGCCCCAGGCCTGCGGCGGGGTGGTGGCCCAGCGCAGGAGGCTTTTGAATGTGCGGGGCGGGCCAGCGTCCTCGGTCATGGCCTGCTTGTGCGCGAAACCTCGGGCATGGTCAATCCGGCCGCGGCTTGGTGCGGATCAGGAACAACGCCGCCAGCGCCGAGAGGCTGAGCGCGGACGAGACGATCAGCACCTTGGCGCCCATGAGGTCGATCAGCAGGCCGAAGGTCAGCGGCGCCACCGCCTGCGCCATCCGTGCCGGCGCGCCGATGATGCCGAGACGGTAGCCGAAATCCTTCGGGCCGAAGATCGAGAGCGGCAGCGTGCCGCGCGCGATCGTCAAAATGCCGTTGCCCGAGCCGTGGAACAGCGCGAACGCGCTCGCCGCGGCGCCGCCGAAGATCGCCACGATCACTGCGCCGATCGGGTGGGTGAGGCAGGCAAGCCGGGTCGACCACAGTGGATGGAAGCGGCTGAGGAAGCCGGCTTCCAGGATGCGCGCGCCGACCTGGGCCGGGCCGATCAGCGCGCCGGCGGCGATCGCCTCGACCGGCGTTGCGCCTGTCGTCTCGAGGATGCGCGGGAAATGCGCGGCCATGGCGCCGGTGACGGTCCACACCGCCGCGAAGATGAAGGCGAGCAGGACCATGGTGCGGTCGAGCGGCAGATGCGGCTTCTCGGCCGCCGCCGCCTGCCTGGCGCCCTTGATCGTCGGCAGCATGAAGAAGTTGAGCGGCAGGCCGATCAGGATGTTGGCAGCGGCCCAGGCAAAGCAGGTCTCGCGCCAGCCGATATGGGACAGGCCCCAGGCCGTGAGCGGCCAGCCGACGGTGGAGGCGAAGCCCGCCATCAGCGTGATGCCAGTGATGGGCCTGCGCGCCTCGGTGCCGTAGATGCGCCCCAGCGCGGCGAAGGCGGCGTCGTAGAGCCCCATCGCCATGCCGATGCCGAGCACGAGCCAGGCGAACACCATCACCGGGACGGAATGTGCGAAGCCAAGCAGCGCGAGGCCGGCGGCAATGGTCAGGTTCGAAGCCGACAGCACCTGCCGGCCGCCGACGAGATCGATCTGACGGCCGATGCGCGGGCCGAGCATCGCCGAGATCACCAGCGAGGCCGAGAACGCGCCAAAGATCCAGTTGGAAGAGACGCCGAGGTCACGCGCCATGGGATCGGCGATCAGCGCCGGCAGATAATAGCTGGACGCCCAGGCCAGGGTCTGCGTGGTGCCGAGCGCCAGGATGATCGGAAGCTGGCGCTGGCTCATATTCCTGTATTTCTGGTCGGCAGTGACATCGGTTCCATTTGCAGCCGGCACGACAGCGCGTCAACCGCGCCTGTGGCATATTCGACCTGCTGCGGGCGGGAGCCTCGTTGCGCACGTTCGCGCGCGGCCTTTCGCCCGTCACGAATGCACGCCATAATGGCGCATGCAATTGACCTCGCGCCTTGCGCTGATGAACTGGCTGACCGGCCAGGGGCTCACGGGCCTTCCCGAAAACGAACTGCTCCGCGGCTTCTGCGAGCGCTGCCGCGCCGAGGGGCTGGAGCTGTCGCGTGCGCTGGTCGTGATCGACACGCTGCATCCGATCTATGAGGGCCGCGGCTTCCGCTGGAGCGACCGTCCCAGCAACGAGAGCGACGCGTTCGAATACCGCTCGACCGCCGAGGGCGACGCCGCCGCAAGCTGGCGCCGCTCGGTGTTCTTCCACATGCTGGAGCATGGCCACGACGAGATGGTGATCGATCTGGCCGACGCGCCGTCGATGGATTTCTCCCAGATCGGCGAGCTCGCCGAAAAAGGCCACAAGCACTATCTCGCCTTCGTGCATCGCTTCGGCGAGAACGGCGCGCTCGGCCTGATGGACTGCCTCTACTCCTGCTGGACCACGCGCCGCGACAGCGGCTTCTCCGGCGGCGCGCTCGAAGCGCTGCGCGATCTCGTGCCGGTGCTGGGGCTCGCGATCAAATCGGCCCAGCAGGTCGACATCGCGCGCACGCTCGGGCGCGTCTATCTCGGCCGCGACGCCTCCGAGCAGGTGCTGCGCGGCCGCATCTCGCGCGGCGTCACCGAGCGCATCAACGCCGTGCTCTGGTACTCGGATCTGCGCGGTTCGACCGGAATCAGCGAGAGCATCGGCCCCGACGAGATCATCCCGTTCCTCAACGACTACGCGCAGGCCGTGATCGACGCGATCCACGAGGCCGGCGGCGACGTGCTCAAGCTGATCGGGGACGGCGTGCTCGCGATGTTCTGGGGTGAGGACATGGCGGATGCGCGGCGCGCTGCGCTCCGCGCCGAGCATCTGTTCCGCAAGAACGTCGCGGCGCTGAACAAGCGGCGCGAGGCCGACGGCCGTCCGACCACGTCGGCCTATATCGGCCTGCATGTCGGTGAGGTCTTCTATGGCAATATCGGCAGCGAGGACCGGCTCGATTTCACGGTGGTCGGCCCGACCGTCAACGAGGTCAGCCGCATCGCCTCGATGAGCCGCTCGGTCGACCGCGAGCTGTTGGCATCGGCGGAATTCTACAAGGGCCTGGATGCCGCCGGCCGGCGCTATCTCGTCTCCACCGGCCGCTACGCGCTGCGCGGCATCGGCCGCGCGCAGGATCTCTACACGCTCGATCCCGAGGTCGACGCCAGCGAGCCGGTGACGGGCAGCTACGAGCGGTACCTGGCGAATTAGCACCGCGCCGCGACTTCATCCCCCACCATGTCCGGCTGCCGATCCAGCGCCACGGCCGGCGACAGCCAGATCACCAGCGCCTGCGCGCCGAACACGGCGGCCGCGAGATAAAGGCAGGCTTCGGCGCTCCAGAGGCCGCCGACGACCGCGCCCAGCGCCGAGCCGAGCGGGCGCGCGCCGTAGCTCATGATGTTGATGGCAGAGACGCGGCCCAAGAGGCGTGGCGGCGTCACCGACTGGCGCAGCGTCGTGGTCGAAATCACCCAGAGGATCGGCCCGACGCCGAGCAGGAAGAAGCTCAACGCCGCGAGCCAGGGCGAGGGGACCAGCACCGTCAGCGCCATCACCACAGCTGCAACGAAGCCCGTCACCGGGCCGAGGCCGACGACGGTGCCGAAAGCCACGCGCTGCATCACGCGCGTCGCGAACAGCGCGCCGATCACCATGCCGACGCCGTACATGGTCAGCACCGTGCCGACGCCGGCGGCGGTGAGGCCGAGATGGCGCACGGCATAGGGCACGAACACCGCGATCTGCAGGAACCAGCCGGTGTTGAAGATGAACTGGGTGATGAACACCGGCCGCAGCAGCGGATGATGGAATACGAAGGCCGCGCCTTCGCGGATATCCTGGAACGGATGTCGCCGCGGGGCGGGCGCGCGCGCCGGTTCGAAGATGCCCGAGAGCAGCACCACCGCAATCGCCGAGAGCGCCGCGGCGAAGCCGAACGCCGGGCTCGCGCCCCACCATCCCACCAGTGCGCCGCCGAGGGCGGGTCCGCTGGCAAAGGCGACGGTGCGCGCCAGCTCGATCCGGGCATTCGCCGCCGGCAGGAGGTCGGAGCTCACCAACGACGGCACCAGCGCCGGCGCGGCCACGCTGTAGACGACGGTGCCGCACACGGCTGCGAAGCCGAGCAGCGCCAGCAGCGGAAGATTGAGGGCGCCGAGCGCGAGTAGCAGCACGATTGTCCCGAGGGCCACCGCCCGCAGCGCCTCGGCCCCGGCCATCAGCGAGCGGCGCGAGATGCGGTCGGCGAGCAGGCCGGCCGGAATCGCGAACAGCACGAAGGGCAGGGTCAGCGCGGTCTGCAGCAGGCCGGTCTGGCCTTCCGCGACCCCGAGCGTGAGCACGGCGACGATGGGAGCTGCGGCCAGCGCGATCTGCTCGGCCGACTGCGCCGCGAGGTTGGACCAGGCGAGGCGGCCAAAGGTGTCGGGGAGGCGAGGCGGGTTTGACATGGCTCATTTCCTGCAAAGTCGGGTTGGCGCCAGTATCCGGCGCCAACGGCCGCCAAACCCACCCGCTTCCCGACACGGCGGCGAATAACGGCAGGAACGGGAACCCATGCCGCTAGATGCAGTTGCAAATGAGTTGCAATAAGACTCGATTTCGGTATTCTCGCCCCATGGATGCCCGATCGCCTGATTTGAGTCCCGACGTCGCCGGCTGGCGCGCTGATGCGCCCGTCACCAAAAGTCTCGCCGAGGTCAACGCCACGGTCGCCATTCCGGCCGCGGGCCGCTGGTGGCGCCGGCTGCTCGCCTTTGTCGGCCCGGGCTATCTGGTCTCGGTCGGCTACATGGACCCCGGCAATTGGGCGACCGACCTCGCCGGTGGCTCCAAGTTCGGCTACACGCTGCTGTCGGTCATCCTGCTTTCGAATTTGATGGCGATCCTGCTGCAGTCGCTGGCGGCACGGCTCGGCATCGTCACCGACCGCGACCTCGCGCAGGCCTGCCGCGCCACCTATTCGCCGGCGGTGAATTTCCTGCTCTGGCTCGCCTGCGAGGCGGCGATCATTGCCTGCGATCTCGCCGAGGTCATCGGCACCGCGATCGCGCTGAAGCTGCTGTTCGGCATTCCCCTGATCGGCGGCGCGCTGCTCGCGGCCCTCGATGCGTTCCTGCTGCTGCTGCTGATGAATCGCGGCTTCCGCTTCCTCGAAGCCTTCGTCATCGCACTCCTGGCGGTGATCGCGGTCTGCTTCGCGGTCCAGATCGTGGCTGCGGCGCCGCCGGTTGCGGAGGTCCTGCACGGCTTCATGCCGAAGAGCGAGATCTTCACCAACCCCGAGATGCTCTACATCGCGATCGGGATCATCGGCGCGACAGTGATGCCGCATAATCTCTATTTGCATTCCTCGATCGTGCAGACGCGCGCCTATGAGCGCAATGACACCGGCCGGCGCGAGGCGATCAAATGGGCGACGACGGACTCGACCATCGCCCTGATGCTGGCGCTGTTCATCAATGCCGCGATCCTGGTGGTCGCAGCCGCAACCTTCCACAAGAGCGGCCATTCCGACGTTGCCGAGATCGGCCAGGCCTTCGAGCTGCTGTCGCCGCTGCTCGGCCTCGGCATCGCCTCGACGCTGTTCGCGGTGGCGTTGCTCGCCTCCGGCCTGAACTCGACGGTGACGGCGACGCTCGCCGGCCAGATCGTGATGGAAGGCTTTCTCGACCTGCGCCTGCCGAGCTGGGCGCGCCGCCTGCTCACCCGCGGCATCGCCATCGTTCCGGTGATCGTGGTGACGGCGATCTATGGCGAGCGCGGCACCGCTGATCTGCTGGTGTTCAGCCAGGTCGTGCTGTCGATGCAGCTGCCGTTTGCGGTGATCCCGCTCGTCCGCTTCGTCTCCGACCGTCGCAAGATGGGGCAGTTCGCGATTCCGGGATATGTCGCGGCGATCGCGTGGATCGTCGCGGGCGTCATCGTGATTTTGAACGTGAAGCTGCTGGTAGATACGCTGTTCGGGTGAGGGCGGCGGCTATCTATCCGGCCCGTTCAAGTGGGCCTTGCTCGAACGGCCCCAGATCAGGCAGCGAGCGTGACCTTTGCGAAAGTGAGCATCTGCCCCGTTAGATGTCTTAGCTGGCGACTTTGCTTTCGATTTCGCGCGCAGGGGTTGCAAAACCTGGAGTCGGAACTCGATTTGGCAAACTGTCACTTTTCAATTTGTGCGGCGCGCGTATACTAGTTGCAATTGCTGACCGGGCGTACAATAATAACCCCTGTTTCAGCATTGATTTTGCTTCCGGCGGGATGATCGGCGGATCCTGCGCCGGACCAAGAGCGGCCACTGCAATTCTCCGGACTCATCTATCGGTTGTGCGCGAATAGAGTTGGCGCACGAAATTTTTGATTTGATCGTTTGGATTGTTCGACAGCTTGTTTTTCTGCTGAGCGGGTTCACGCCTCGAAGGGGCGATGTTCAAGCCAGAACGCGTTGGTAATTTCGTTCAAGTCATTGATGAGTGTGTGCTGCCGTGACCAGGTGTCCCGCTTGTTCAGCCCGTATTTCCCGCGAGCATCGCTTCTGCTCTCAATGTGGCGCGAGTCTCAATCGTAACGCGGAGGAGCCGGGCGCCCCCGAGCGCGATGCGCACGTCGTCCAGCTGCACCATCATCTTCCCGTTCGCTCGCAGATGCTGACTGAAAACAAGCAGGTCAGCGTGCTGTTCGTCGACGTCTGCAATTCGACCTCCCTTTTGCAGCATGTCGACCCCGAGGAAGCCCGCGCCTATCTCGGCAGGGCATTGGACCGGTTGGCTGACGCGGTCGAGACCTATGGCGGCACGGTGAGCCAGTTGCTCGGCGATGGCCTCGTCGCCTTGTTCGGCGCGCCCGTGGCGCAGGAGGACCACGCCCTGCGGGCGTGCCTTGCCGCTCTCAAGATGCAGAGAGCATCCATTCCAGCCCAAGATATCGGAGGCGTCGTCAGCCCGACGCTGCGCATCGGTATCAATTCGGGCGAGGTGCTGGTCGGTATCGTCGGACAGTACCGGTGGTCGCACTACGGCGCGGACGGAAAGACAATCCATCTCGCTTCGCGACTTGAGAAGATGGCGCCGCCCGGCGGCATCCTGATCAGCGCCGCGACGCAGCGGCTGGTCGCGCAGCAGATCGACACGCGTACGGCGGGCGTGCGGATCGTGCGCGGACTGGATGTTCCGATCGAAGTGCATGAAGTCGTGGTGGAGACCGAAAGTTCGGCGGCCGCGCCATTGACGCGGAAGCCGCGCTGGGCGCCTCTGATCGGACGCGAAGACACCTTGAGGGTCCTGGAAGGGACCCTGGAGACCGTTCAAAAGTCCGGAATGCGAACCATCGGGTTGTGTGGCGATGCCGGGATCGGCAAGTCGCGCCTGATCGTCGACTGGATGGACAGCCTCGCGCAAGAGGGCGTGGACGTCTGCTTTTCGCAGGCGAGAGGGTATGCGAGCACGCGGGCCTACAGCACCGCCACCGATCTGACCGCAAGTTTGGTCGGGCTTGCGCAAACCAGCGCGGCAGACATTCGGCATTCCGCCAAGCAGGCGTTGATTGCGAAATGGCCCGATGACGGCGCCGAGCATCTGGCGGCGGTCAATGATCTCTTGGGACTTGCGGCGCCGGATGAGGCCTGGCTGGCGCTGAACCCGGCGCAACGACGGCGCCGGATCGGCGAGGCGTTGCTCTGGCTCGTGCGCAGACGCGTGCGGTCCGGCGCTTTCCTGCTCGTGCTCGAGGACGTCTTCCTGGCCGACCGCGAGAGCCGGCGGCTGTTCGAGGGCCTGCTTCCAAAACTTCAGGCGATGCCGGTCCTGATTTGCGTCACTTATCGCCCGGATTTCGACCATCAGTGGCGTCGGGCGTCCTGGTTTTCCGAGCGCGTGATCGAGCCGCTGGGCGACGGAGAAATGCTCCAGCTCGCGCGCGCCTGTCTCGGCGATGATCCGTCCGTGCTTGGCGTCATGACCGAACTGGTCGCGCGCGCCGACGGCAATCCCTTCTTCCTGGAGCAACTGGTTTTCACGCTGATCGATGACGGGTCGCTGGAAGGGACCCCCGGCGCCTACCGTTTGCAGAGGCCTCTCGGAGAGCTGCGGGTGCCGGGCTCCATCGCGGCGGTGATCGGGGCGCGGGTCGACAGGCTGCCCGAAGCCGCAAAGTCGGCGCTCGAGGCTGCGGCCATCCTTGGTGATCCCATCACGCGCGATCTGGTTGCCGCGATGCAGGCCGTGGACCTCGATCGCGCCGAAGAATTGCTAGGCCTTTGTGTCGCATCCGGATTGCTGACGAGTCCGGATCAGGCGAGGGGCTCGCACGGATCGCACGCCTTCGCGTTCCGCCATGCCTTGGTCCGTGACGTCGTGCTTGGGGTGCTCACGCGCGCCAGGCTCAAGGCGCTGCATCGCCAGGCCTTCCTGGCGCTGCACGCCCAGCCCGGGGCCGCCGATGTCGATGCCGCGCCGGCACTGGCGCATCATGCCTTCGGGGGCGAGGAATGGGAGCAGGCGGCAAGATTCGCCGTCAAGTCGATGGCGCGTGCCATCTCGCGCTCGGCCAATCGGGAGGCCGTCCAATTGCTGGAGAAGGGCATCCAGGCGGCACGGCGCGTCGAGGGCGCGACGACCGCCCAGACCCTGGAGCTCGCGCTCCGGCTGGAGGCCATTGGCGCAATGCTGGCTCTCGGGCAGATCGACGAGATCTTCGACAACATGGAGCGGGCTGAAGCCATCGCCGTGCAACTGAACGATCAGCGTGCACGAGCGGCGGTTTCGACCGAGACGGCAGTGTTTCTGTGGATGCGCGGACGTTTCGAGCAAGGTCTGGGCTACGCTTCGCAGGGACTGGAAGCGGCTCGCCTCGCACAGCGTCGTCACATGATGATGGCGGCGCATCAGACCCGCCTCATGCATCTGCATGCGCTCGGGCGGTACGCGGACGCGGCGGCCGAAGGCCGCATCCTGCTGTCGGACTACGAACCGGAATTGTCGGCGCATTATGTCCAGCCGGGCTGGGCGGCGATTCCGATCATCAACCTGTACGCATTTCATGCCAGCACGCTGTGGCGCCTCGGGGATGGCGGTGCGGCGGACGATTTCTTCGCCAAGAGCTATGAGATTCTGTCGAACATCGATCACCCATATTCCCGTCTGTTGATCGACACGGTCCAATCGCAGATCTGGGTCGAACGCGAGGAGCTCGACCGTGCCGAGTCCCTGATGCGCACGGGTGTGCAGCAATGCATGACGCACAACGTGCCGACCATGCTGTCCGTCTGCACCGGCGTTCTTGGCAGCGCGCTGGCGCGCAATGGCAAGGCTGCCGAAGCGGTGCCCATGCTGGAGAAGGGATTCGCCGATCGCATCTACGAGGCGGCCGGCCCCTATGGCAGGACGTTCATGCGCGTCAGCCTGGGTGTCGCCTATCGCAAGCTCGGACGACTGGACGATGCGATCGCCGTCGGACGCAAGGCGGTCGAGCAGGCCGCCGAGGAATACGGACACCAGACCGAAGCCCTGTACGAGCTCGCCGAAACGCTGCGGCAAGTCGGCGATCAGGCCGGGGCCGAAGCGCATTTCAAGCGAACCGCCGAGGCGGCGGAGCGTCTGGGCATGCCTCACTACCGGATGCGGGCCGCCGCGGCGCTCGCAGATTGGCGGAAGGACGGGTACGCAGCATGAAAATCTCAGCTGGCACTCCTGATGCAATGCCGCCGGGGCTCCGCAGCCTCTCCTATGGGATCTTCTGTTGGGCCAATCGCCGTCCGAGGGCGTTGCGAGCCGTCGGTGCCCTGTTTCGGCTTTGGCCGTTTGCGGGGGGCTGGTTCGGCATGGCGGCGCGCGCCAGTGCGGTCAAGAGTGTCCTGACCAGGCCGCAGAGTTTCTCGAACTCTGCCCATGCGGCCAATCTGGCCGCCGGCGATTACCTGATTGGCATGGATCCGGGCCCTACCTACCACGACGACCGGCGTCTGCTCGATGCCCGGTTGGCTTTGCTGGCTGCGAGCTTGCCGGCCGCGGCCGATCAGGAGGTTCAGCGACGCGTCGAGCAGCTTGGGCAACTCGGCACGAACAAGTCGTTCGACCTCATTGACGACTACCTGATGTGGATCGTGTTTCGAGCGATGGATCCGCTGTTCGGGGCGGCAACGGGCAAGGTGGTCGCGGGCGCGCATGGCAATTTCAACGACCCCGGGCTGCAACGGCAATATCTCCTGGAAATCAGATATGTCGCAGGCCAGCTCCTTGCCGGAAGCACTGCGACGCTGAGGGTCCAGCGACGGGCAGAACTTTGCTCGGATGCGTTGCGGGCACGTATCGCCGCCGTGAGCCGCGACATCGAACAGGCTTGGGGTGTCCACAGCACCGCCAGCGCCATCACGCGGAATGCCGCCGGTCTTGCCTGGATTTCGCATCCGGTCACGGTGCAGTCGGGGGCGCTGGCCGTGCAGGAGTTGCTCGGGCGCTCCGGGGTTCACCGGGCCTTGCGGGCGGAAGCCGAGCGGCTCGGGCCGGCCCGCGTTTGGCAAGACGCCAAGTTCCGCGATCTGGTGCGCGAGCACGTGCTCGAGCTGATGCGCTTTCGGCCCATCTTTCCGCTGCTCGCGCGCGACGTGCCGCGCGATACGGAATTCGAGACCGGGGCGCGGCACAACGCGCCGTGCTCCGCTGGCGGCAAGATGGCAATCTGGTCGATCGCCGCCCTGTTCGATTCCAGGGTGGTCAAGAAGAGCCGTCAGTTCTGTCCCGCCCGCAATTGGGGGCCGCATCAGGATTTGCGCTGGCTGATGTTCGGGTACGGCACCCGCCAATGTCCCGCCAAGGATTACGCGGTCGAGATCCTGACAAGTGCGCTCATTGGTCTGCTGATCCTGCCCGAGCTGCGGCTCACGCGGGGCGAGGGCAAGGCCATCGCCTATGACGGCCCATTGATGTCCCGCATGCGCGTGAACTTCGTCTGACGGATTGGGAAGGACAGTCCATGCTCAAAATGGTCCGTCAGCAGATGATCTGCATCATTGCGCCAGGCTGGCGCGGCGCGGTGGATTTTTCCGACTCGGGAGACATGCAGTCCGCGCTGAATGCACTGTTTGAGGATGTTGCGGTCATTCAATTCGCGTCCATCGCACTGTTGCCGGCGCGCACGGATGCACAGGAGCAGGCGCCGTCGCTGATGCTCGAGCTTGCCGTCGAGGAAGGCATCGATCCCAAGGACATGCTGTACAGGCTGGTCCATCATCCCAGCGGCGCGATGTGGTCGCTCTTCAGCTCTTACTGGCCCGGCGGCGGGCCTCCGCTGGTGAGCGCGCGCAACGGACAATTGTTCGACAAGCTGATCGGGTGGCTCAGTCTCGCCGATGGCGGTTTCGTCGGTCCTCGCGACCGAACGGCCCGCCAGATCAGGAAGGAGCATGACCTCCTGATATGGACCCGGGACGAGGGACGCAAGTTGAGAGCCATGTACGGCGATGACCGTGCATCGTTCGCGCTTGCGCTGGCGCAGCGGGCATTCCAGGACCCGCGCTTCGACTGGGCGATGCAGCCTGCACCGCGGTCCTATTGGCGCGGGAAGGGTGCGAGCATCTCGGCAAAGGTCGGCTATGGGCTCACGATTTTCGGCTTGTGGCTGGCCCTGGTCTGGCTCGTGGGCGCGCTGCCGAAAGGATTGTTCGGCGCGATCACCTGGTTCGTCGGCGCATCCAATCCCCCGATGCAGTCCGTGGTGGACGTCATAAGCACTGTGAGCATGGAGATCGTGTGGGCGAGCGTCAGGGCGCTTCTCGCTTTTGTCGCGCTGCTGTTCCTGGGGTGGCTGCTCCTGGTCGCGCTGCCGGCCCTGTTCGCGCCCTGGCGGCGATGGGTGGACAGCGTCCGCCGCGAACTCGAACGGCCGACCGAGACGTGGTCGTCATTCTCCACCCGTGTGGTCGGCTGGATCGTGGTCGTGCCGTTGCTCGTTGCCATTTTGGTGTGCGCGGTAGTCTTCGTCTTCTATCCCAAGCCGATCATGGAAGGGATCACGGCTTTGACTGCGCGGGTTCCGGGATGGGAGCTCGCCCTCTTCGGCGTGCTTGCGATCGTCGCGCTGCTCTGCATCGGGACCTTCTTCTCCTGGATCAATCGCCGGTTTGAGGCCTTGAGCAAGTGGTTCTTCCATCCCTACGAAGACGATGTTGCCCGGGCCCAGCAGGTTCATCCGTCAATCGACCAGTGCGAAGCGCTGTTGGCCAGTGGGACCGCGCACATGGTCAGCCTGACTGATATCCGCAGCCCGAACGGATGGAGTGCCTGGTGGATCCGTGTGTCCCTGCGTGTCGTGACCTTCTTTGGGCGGGTGTTCTTCACCGAGGGGCGGCTCGGTGATGCACCGGGTATCCATTTCGGCCATTGGCACATTATCGAGGACGGCCGGCGCTTTCTATTCTGCTCGAACTATGACGGCAATTTCGGCGGTTACCTCGACGATTTCATCAACGGCGCGACGATCGGGACTACGTTGGCCTGGCGATGGACGACGCTGAGGCCGCGGGGATCGGCGGCGGTCGGGCAGCCGGACATCAAGGTGCCGCGCGATTTTCCGCCGACGCGTTTCGTGCTTTTTCGCGGGGTGAAGTGCGAGTTGAAATTCAAGTCCTACGCCCGCGACAGCATGCTTCCGCACATGTATCGCTTCGACGCGTGCAAAGCGACGATCGAGGAGATCGACCTCGCGACCGGGCTGCGCGATGCCCTGTTCGGCGAGCGCAACGACAGGAACGACGACTTCATCATGAGGGCGATCGAAACATGAAGGCTTCGCATCTCTCCGAACAGCTCGAGGACATTCAGGGAATGCTCGGAAGCGGCTTTGGCTGGTTGAAGACCAGCCGCTTCTGGCTGCTGACGATCAAGGCGGGCCGCGAGGACGATGCCCGGGCGTGGCTCGCAGGGCTCGTCGACAAGAAGCTGGTCGTCAGTGCCGCCGACGTCAGGAAATCGAGGACCCACCCCGTCGACGATGCCGTCGCGATCGCTTTCAGCTATTTGGGGCTGGCAAAGCTCGGATGCGACGAGACTGCTGCGCATCCGTTCCCGTCCCCGTTCAGCAGCGGCATGGGCTGCGACCTGCGCGCGTTGCTGTTGAGGGACAGCCCGCGAGAATGGCGCTGGTCCGATGTTGAAGGCGGTGCCGGCGACCCCGTGCATGTCCTGGTTGGCGAATGGAGAATGCGACGGAGCGCTGCCGAGATGGCGAGCGCGCCGGAGAAGTCAGCAGAACTGGATCCTGATCCCAGCGTGTTCGATGTCATCAAGATCGACAACGATCCCTGCGCCTTCCAGCAGAAGGCGGGCGACGAAGAAGAGAGATTGTACGAGTCCTTCGGGTTTCGCGATGGCCTCGCGCAGCCTGTGATCAGCGAGCTTAGGGAAGAGCGCGGCGCCGAGCGCAGGAAGATCAGGCGGGATGCCGGCATCCTGTACGAGGATCGCGTCGTCGCCCCGGGGGAATTCATTCTGGGCTATCGCAACGAATATGACGAGCTGACCTATTGCCCCAACGTCAAGCGATGGCCGGGCGATGCCACGTATACGAGCGGCCGCTTCGCGCTGAACGGAACCTATCTCGCGGTTCGCCAGATCGAGCAGGATGTCGACGCGTTCGCGAAATTTGAAGCGGTCTACGGCCAGGCCGTCTGCGAGAAGGTGATGGGCCGTCGAAAGAATGGAAAGCCATTGTCGTGGCAGGGCGATCCCGACGTTTCGATTTCGGATTCGAAAGCCGATGCATTTCGCTTTCGTGTCGACGACGCGAACGGCTTTGGCTGTCCGAAGGGAGCCCATATCCGCCGGGTCAATCCGAGGGATACGCTCGGCATCGACGTGCAATCGAGCATCAAGTCGGTCAAGCTGCACCGGCTGCTGCGCCGAGGTCGGCCCTATCGCGAGGAGGTTGCGAACGATAAGCCGCGCAAGGGCATCTTCTTCATCGCGTGCAACGCCGATCTCGAGCGGCAGTTCGAGTTCATCTACCAGCGCTGGTTGCGAAATCCCCGGTTCGTCTGCCTCAACGACCAGGACGACCCTCTCGTCGGCAAGCCCGCTGCCACCAGGAGCTTCTCCATGCCGGGATTGGCAAGCGGCGAGGAAGTGTCGCTGGCTGCTTTTACGCGGACGCTGGGGGGAGGCTATTTCTTCCTTCCCGGAATCTCTGCGCTCAAATTCATCCTCGGCCGCGAGGGCACCTCCAAAGCGGTCGGCTCAGAGGCCGTCGCAGCCTTGGCGCCCTGAAAGCCGGCGCGAGGCCGAAGGGTCAATCTTGAGGGTTAATCCTGCGGCTCGGACGCCGCGTCGCCCTGCGCGTCGATGCGCAGCCAGCCCGAAGGCGCGAGGCGCTGCTGCGGCAGGAAGCGGGCCTTGTAGTCCATCTTCTTCGAGCCCTCGATCCAGTAGCCGAGATAGACGTAAGGCAACCCTTGCCGACGGGCGCGGGCGATGTGGTCGAGGATCATGAAGGTGCCCATCGAGCGGCTGACCTGGCCCGGCTCGAAGAATGAATAGACCATCGACAGGCCGTCGCTGAGCACATCGGTGAGTGCGACCGCGATCAGCTCCTCGCCGCGGCCGGTGATGCCGCTGTCGGGGCCGCGCTTGCGATATTCGATAATGCGGGTCTCGACATGGCTGTCCTCGACCATCATGGCGTAGTCGAGCACGGTCATGTCGGCCATGCCGCCATGGCGGTGGCGGGCGTCGAGATAGGCACGGAACACCGAATATTGCTCGGAGGTCGGCACCGCGCTGCGCTGCTCGCCGATGATGTCGGCGTTGCGCGCCATCACCTTGCGGAAGTTGCGGGAGGGGCGGAACTCGTTGGCGATGACCCGGACCGAGACGCAGGCGCGGCACTGGTCGCAGGCCGGCCGGTAGGCGATCGACTGGCTGCGGCGGAAGCCGCCATGGGTCAGGAGGTCGTTGAGGTCACCGGCGCGCTCTCCCACGAGGTGCGTGAAGACCTTGCGCTCATGCCGACCCGGCAGATACGGGCAGGGGGACGGCGCCGTAAGGTAAAATTGGGGGGTATCGCGCGAGTGCTGGGTCAAGGGACGTCGTGGGCCTCCAAAGTGAGTATCAGCATCGCGCTACGGAAGCCCCCGGTCAATTGGTCAGCTCGGCAGGTCAGGTCAGCTGTCACCTTAGTGGATCCCGGTTAGTAGGCGGTTGATCACCAGGTCCTTGCCGCCTGCGGCACCGGCGCGCGGACGGAATTGTTGATCACGACCGTTCCCAGCACGAAATCGTGCAGTAAGCGCCGGCGGCCGTTGAACAGGCCGAGCAGCACGACGAAAGGCGTCAGGAAGCAGACCGTCACATAGAACAGCACGGCATGGGTGGCGCCGAGCACGAAGTAACCGGGTGCGCCGTACCAGGTGCGTAGCTCCAGATCCATCAGCCGCATGCCGATCGTTCCGGACGAGGGACCGCCAATGCAGGCGCCGTAATAGACGATCGCCCAGACCACGGAGGCCGGCCAGGCGATCCCGAACAGGAGAAAGCCAAAGCCGAGGGTGACCACGCCGAATACGAAGATGAAGACATAGCCGAGGATCACCGGCACTGAGACGATGACCATGTCGATCAGGAAGGCGAACGCTCGCCGCGTCGCGACACCGCGAAACAATTCCGGATGCAGGTCAGGGTCGTAGGCGTGCGGCTGCGCGCCGCCGTCATTGCGCCAGGCGCCCGAATTGCCCGAGTCATACGACATGATCCGTCCTCCCAGAGGGAAACAGAAGGAAAACCCTCAAGGCAGGACATGGGAACAGGCTCTTCTCCTGCCAAGGGCGCAGGGACGTTAACAAGCCGAAATATTCCGGCGATTCGGGGGCGGATGGGGCGCGGCGCTGACGCGCAGGAAACCGGTGACGTAGCAACCATTAAGAGCTAGGCTTCTTTTTCGATCCATGGCGTGCCGCGCTGTACGACAGTATTGGCGTAAATGAGGAGCTTCCTGGCGCAGGCGATGAGTGCTGCGTTGTGGACCTTGCCCCTGGCCATGAGACGGGCGTACAGCGCCATCAGGGCCCTGTTCCAACGGAATGCTGCCGGAAGGGCCGCCGCAAACAAGGAGCGCCGCAGGCGGCTGCGGCCTCCGGCGATTTTGCGCTGTCCGCGGTGCTGGCCGCTATCCGAATCGAAGGGAGCCAGCCCGGCCAATGCTGCGGCTTCCTCTCGACTGACGCGGCCGAGCTCCGGCATGCGGATGACGATCGCCAGCGCCGTGCGCTCGCCAATGCCGGGAATGCTCAGCACCAGTTTGAGCCGCTTGGCCAGATCGTCATAGGCGCGAAGGCGCTTGGCGATGTCACGGATCTGGGTCGACTTGCGTGCCTTCAGCCTGGCGATGTCGCTGTTGACGATGCGGCGCAAGGCAGGCTCGTCGATGTGCTCAAGCCGAGTCTTGAAGCGCCTGATGTCCTCCTCGATCTGCTCGAGGAAGGTCAGATAGTCGGCCAATTCGGTCAATCGCGGATCCGGCGCGACCTCTGGGGGATCGAGCGCTGCGGCGCAGGCCGCGATCAAGACCGCGTCGAGCGCATCGTTCTTGGCCCGGCGCAAATGGACCTGGCCGAACGCCTTGACCTGAAGCGGCTGCAGTAACAGCACGGCGAAGCCGGCCGACCGCAAATGCTCCACCACGCCACGTTCATAGCCGCCAGTCGCCTCGATCCCGACCCGCGTGATGCCGGCTTTGACCAGATTTGCTGCCAGAGCGCGCCAGCCCGGCAAGGCATTGGCGACCTGCCAGCGTTCGGTTAGACCGTGAACCGCGATATCGAGCTTAGCCTTGGACGTATCGATCCCAGCCGTCGTTATGCTAGTCTGTATCATCTTCCTCGACCCTGCCTTGTGAAGCGAACCAAGTTGTTCCGGCAACCATCCGGGTCCGATGAAGGTGCTGACGCGATCACGCTACGGGGCAGCCATAAACTGCTCTGGGTGGGCTCGATCCGATCGCCAGCGGCCTGTCGCGGGGTGCAAACCGCGGCAGGCCATTCCTCATGGAACAGGTCAAAGATAAACGATCGCTGGGCAAAGGCGCGTAGCGCCGTCCCACCATTGCCCGCTATCTTGCGCGATGGATGGATTGGTGGGCACGCTTCGCTTTGCCCACCCTACGGCACCTTATCCCTGCGCGCGCAGCTTCTCCGCCGCCTTCGGGGCAAAGTAGCTCAGCACGCCGTCGGCGCCGGCGCGCTTGAAGGCGAGCAGGCTTTCCATCATGGCGCGCTCGCCGTCGAGCCAGCCGTTGTTGGCGGCGGCTGCGATCATCGCGTATTCGCCCGAGACCTGGTAGGCGAAGGTCGGCATCGCAAACGTGTCCTTCACGCGGCGGACGACATCGAGATAGGGCATTCCGGGCTTCACCATCACCATGTCGGCGCCTTCAGCGATGTCGAGCTCGACCTCGCGCAGCGCTTCGTCGGTGTTGGCGCTGTCCATCTGATAGGTGCGCTTGTCGCCGGTCAGCGTCTTGGCCGAACCGATGGCGTCGCGGAACGGGCCGTAGAAGGCCGAGGCGTATTTCGCGGCGTAGGCCATGATCTGCACGTCGAGCAGGCCGGTGCGGTCCAGCCCCTCACGGATCGCGGCGACGCGGCCGTCCATCATGTCGGAGGGCGCGATGATGTCGCAGCCGGCTTCGGCCTGCACCAGCGCCTGACGCACCAGCACGGCGACCGTCTCGTCGTTGAGGATCCTGCCGTCCGAGATCAGGCCGTCATGGCCGTGGCTGGTGAAGGGGTCGAGCGCGACGTCGCAGAGAATGCCGATCTCCGGAAACTCCTTCTTGATCGCGCGCACCGCCTGGCAGACCAGATTGTTCGGGTTGGTCGCTTCGGAGCCTTCCTCGTCGCGCAAAGACGGCTCGGTGTAGGGAAACAGCGCGAGGCAGGGGATGGTGAGCTTCATGGCGCGCTCGGCCTCACGCACGGCCTGGTCGACGCTGAGGCGCTCGACGCCCGGCATCGAGGCAACCTGCTCGCGCTTGTTGTGGCCGTCGATCAGGAACAGCGGCCAGATCAGATCGTCGGTGGTGAGGACGTTCTCGCGCACCATCCGCCGGGCCCATTCGGCCTTGCGGTTGCGGCGCGGGCGGACGGTCAGATCGAGGGCATGGGGCACCGCCGCTCCCTCGCGGCGCGAAACCTCGCGCAATTCGATCGGACGTCCGTATTTGATCGCCATCACTCTTCCTCCGGCTGGAATTATTCTTATACCAGCTCGCATGGTTCCCGCCACCGCGGCTTGACCTGCCGCAAGGCAGAATTGAGCTGACCTTGGCCGTCGAGCTTGGGCGCCGATTGATTTTGCGGGCCGAAGCAGCCAGAAGGGGGCCATGTCCGAGATTTCCACCCGCGATGCGGCCCGTGACGGCAGCCCCAGGGACGCCGTCAGAGACAGCGCCAGAGACAGCGCCAGAGACAGCGCGATGTCGGTGGCTGCGATCTCGTCGGAGCGCTCGGAGTCCGACGACAATGTCTGGACGCGCCGCCTCGTGCTGTTCCTGCGGGTGATGGCGCTGCTCTCGATCCTGAAGGGTCTCTATCACTGGGCGCAGGTGACGGGCTTCGTCGGCGGCGAGGACGAGGCGTTCGAGAACCAGTCGATGGCCTGGCAGGCCGCGACCGTCTATTTCGCGGTGATCGAGCTCGTCGCCGCGGTCGGCCTGTGGCTGGCAACGCCGTGGGGCGCCGTGGTGTGGCTCACCACCGTGGTGTCGATGGCGGTGATCGAGCTGATGTTCCCGGGCATCTACGGCGGCAGCCTGATCGTCGTCGGCGTCGAAGCCTTCATGCTCGCCGCCTATCTCGCGCTCGCCTGGATGGCCGCGCGCGAACGGCCGCCGTAGCACAACGCGCGCTCTCGTGCCCCGACGCAATGCAGCGCGCCGCGCTTGTGGCGTGATGCGTTGCAGAGCCGGGGCCCATCTCTCCGCGATCTCGTTTGTGGCCCTCTGGGTCCCGGCTCTGCGCTCCGCTTCGCTGCGCTTGTCCGGGACACGAGAGCGGAGGCGCGGAGTTGTGCCGGATTGGTTGACCGTTGGTTGCCTAAAATTTGCGGTAAGTTTTCGTTGACCAGCCGGTTCCGCCACAGCCGTTACGCGCCCGTTTCGAAACGGAGCGGGGCTGTTCTGGAATGCGACAGTTGCGGCGGACGGAGGGTGAACAGGACCTTGCGAAGGTCAACAGAGGCTTTCGAAAAGTGCTTGTGGCACAGGCTTAATCCGCAATTCACTGTCTTAAATTCATGATCTCTTTATTCTCTTATTTAAGCCGATCTTCAAACGAGCCCCTTAAGTTGCGCCTATCAGACGGGACACAAGTTTCGTCGAATAAGTGTCGATAAAAACGACAACAGGGGAAGTGTCATGATGAAAGCCGTCGCAACTGCGGCAGATACCGCAGAGCGCGTCTCCGGCCAGCAGGGTTCGGTGCAGTCGCTCTATCTGGAAGCTTTGACTCTGGTGGAGCGGCTGCATCGCCGGCTCCTCGACGTGATCAAGGACGAATTCGATCGCCGCGGCCGCGCGGACATCAACTCGGTGCAGGCTCTCCTGCTCTACAACATCGGCGACAAGGAGCTGACCGCGGGCGAGCTGCGCACGCGCGGTTACTATCTCGGCTCCAACGTCTCCTACAATCTGAAGAAGCTCGTCGAGCTCGGCTTCCTCGACCATCAGCGCTCGCGCGTTGATCGCCGCTCGGTGCGCATTCGCCTGACCCCGCAGGGCCAGGAAGTCCGCCGCATCGTCGATGCGCTCTACCAGAAGCACGTCAAGACGGTGGAGCAGGTCGGCGGCATCTCGGGCGAGGAATTCTCGACCCTCAACAAGTCACTGCACCGCCTCGAGCGGTTCTGGACCGACCAGATCCTGTATCGGCTCTGAGTTTCCAAGGGATAAGGCCAAGCCGGCCCGCAACAAGACCGGCAAGCCGCCCGAACGTGCCTAACTTCCCCAGCGCGCCGGCCCGGAGTTGCCCCGGACCGGTGCGTTTTGCATTTTGCACCTGCGAAGAAAATTTTGCGACCCGAGGAACCAGTTCCGGGCCTGGCGCTTATCTCCTTCGGATCGGAGAAAGGTCGATGCTGGTCGAGCGCGGGCTGCAGGCGATGAACGTGGAACTCGTGAGCGAGGCCTACGCCATCGCCGCGAACTACCTTCGCCGTTCCGGCGCGATCCCCGATACGCTCGTCACCGACGAACGCCTGCTCGGGATCATCATCAAGCTGCTCCAGAACGGGGAGTTCAACAAGATCCGGCTCGCCAACACGGCGATCGCCCGGTTCCAGGCGCAGGCCGAGGCCCGCGCCGTTGCCTGATCAACAGTCCCAAAATACCGACGAAGCCAGAATATCGCACGAACCAGAGGGTGCCATGGAAGCCGCCATCGACCGCATCATGCAGACCTATGACCTTCTCGCCAACCGCACCGCCGCGGCCAGCGAGGAGGCGAGGGAGAAGGTCACGAACTATCTCAACATCCTGATGGAAGCGGGCGAGAAGGACACCCACCGGTTGACGGTCTGCGGCCTGACCTATCTGCGCCAGCTCGACGGCAGCGTGGACCCGGTGAAGGCGGGGTATACCGGGCTGTGACAGGCAGCCGGCGGCTCCACGGATGAGGAGTTAGGGCCCAAAGCGGCCCCATTCGGGAGGGGTGGACGGGCGGCTCTCCAGAGCCGGCCCAAGTGCCGAAAACCGCCACCCTCCACCATATCTTGCATAAATATCAGGCCCGACCCGCAAATGCTTGGCCTGTTGCGGGCGATGTGGTAGATCGCGCTCGCCGCTTCCGATCGCCACACCAGACCGCCCGTAGCCCGCCAAAAGGCTGCGGCGGTGGAGATATTCGCAAGATGACCGCACCCAAAACCGCCTCCGCGCCCGATTCGTTTTTCACCGCTCCGCTCGAGCAGGCCGACCCGGAAATCGCCGCCGCCATCAAGGGCGAGCTCGGCCGGCAGCGCCATGAGGTCGAGCTGATCGCCTCCGAGAACATCGTCAGCCGGGCCGTGCTGGAAGCGCAGGGTTCGGTGATGACCAACAAATACGCGGAAGGCTATCCCGGCGCGCGCTACTACGGCGGTTGTGAGTGGGTCGACGTCGCCGAGAACCTCGCGATCGACCGCGCCAAGAAGCTGTTCGGCGCCAAATTCGCCAACGTGCAGCCGAACTCCGGCAGCCAGATGAACCAGGCGGTGTTCCTGGCGCTGCTGCAGCCCGGCGACACCTTTATGGGCCTTGACCTCGCGGCGGGCGGCCATCTCACCCACGGCTCGCCCGTCAACATGAGCGGCAAGTGGTTCAAGGCCGCGCACTACACCGTGCGCCGCGAGGACCAGATCATCGACATGGATGCGGTTGCCAAGCAGGCCGAACAGGTCAAGCCGAAGCTGATCGTCGCCGGCGGCTCGGCCTATTCGCGCGCCTGGGACTTCAAGCGCTTCCGCGAGATCGCGGACAGCGTCGGCGCGTACCTCCTGGTCGACATGGCGCACTTCGCGGGCCTCGTCGCCGGCGGCGTGCATGCCTCGCCGGTGCCGCACGCCCACATCACCACGACGACGACGCACAAATCGCTGCGCGGTCCGCGCGGCGGCCTGATGCTGTGGAATGACGAGACACTGACCAAGAAGTTCAACTCGGCGATCTTCCCGGGGCTGCAGGGCGGCCCCCTGATGCACGTGATCGCGGCCAAGGCGGTCGCCTTCGGCGAGGCGCTGCGTCCGGACTTCAAGGTTTACGCCAAGAACGTCGTCGAGAACGCCAAGGCGCTGGCCGAGGCGATGAAGAGCCATGGCTTCGACATCGTTTCCGGCGGCACCGACAACCATCTGATGCTGGTCGATCTCAGGCCGAAGGGCCTGAAGGGCAACGCCTCGGAGAAGGCGCTGGTCCGCGCCGCCATCACCTGCAACAAGAACGGCATTCCATTCGACCCCGAGTCGCCGTTTGTGACCTCCGGTATTCGTCTGGGCACGCCGGCGGCGACCACCCGCGGCTTCGGCGTCGCTGAATTCCAGCAGGTCGGCGGCATGATCGCCGAGGTCCTCAACGCGATCGCGCAGTCGGACGACGGCAAGGCGCCGCTGGTGGAAGCCGCGATCAAGGAACGCGTCAAGGCGCTCACCGATCGGTTCCCGATCTATCAGTAAAGCTGGGTCACGCGGATGCGCTGTCCGAACTGCAACAGTCTCGATACGCAGGTAAAGGACTCGCGTCCGACCGAGGACTCTTCCGTGATCCGCAGGCGGCGCGTGTGCGTCGCCTGCAATTTCCGCTTCACCACCTTCGAGCGCGTGCAATTGCGCGAGCTCACGGTGATCAAGCGCAACGGCCGCCGCGTGCCGTTCGACCGCGACAAGCTGATGCGCTCGGTGCAGATCTCTTTGCGCAAGCGGCAGGTCGAGCCGGAGCGGGTGGAGAAGATGGTCTCCACTATCGTGCGCGAGCTCGAGACCGGAGGCGAGGCCGAGATCTCTTCCGAGGTGATCGGCGAGACCGTGATGGAGCATCTGCGCACCCTCGACGACGTTGCCTATGTGCGCTTCGCCTCGGTCTACCGCAATTTCCGCGAGGCCAAGGATTTCGCCGACGTGCTCGGCGAGCTCTCCGGTGAGGAGGAAGCGCGGCTCGCCGCGATCCGCAAATGATCTTCCGCATCCTGGAGGATCAGTTCGCGCAGAAGGCGCGCGAGGCCAAGGACGCCGATCTTCGTTTCATGCAGCTGGCGCTGGCGCTTGGACGCCGCGGGCAGGGACGCACCTGGCCTAACCCGGCCGTGGGCGCCGTCGTCGTCAAGGACGGTGTCATCGTCGGCCGCGGCTGGACCCAGCCAGGCGGACGGCCGCATGGCGAGCCCGAAGCCCTGCGGCGCGCAGGTGAAGCCGCACGCGGCGCCACGCTCTACGTCACGCTCGAGCCTTGCTCGCATTTCGGCAAGTCGCCGCCTTGCGCCGACGCGGTGATCGCGGCCGGCATCAAGCGGGTGGTGGCGGCGATCGAGGATCCCAATCCTGAGGTCGCGGGGCAGGGGCACGCGCGGCTGCGCGCGGCCGGGATCAATGTGGACGTGGGCCTATGCGCGGCGGAAGCCGCGTTCGATCACGCCGGGCATTTCCGCCGCATCCGGGACAAGCGTCCGCACGTGATCCTGAAGCTTGCGGTGTCGCCCGACGGCAAGATCGGCGCCGCCGGCGGCAAGCCGGTCGCGATCACGGGGGAGGGGGCGCGCAATCGCGTGCATCTCCTGCGCGCGCAGAGTGATGCCATCCTGGTCGGCATCGGCACGGTGCTGGCGGACGATCCACTTCTCACCTGCCGCCTGCCGGGCATGGCGGCGCGCTCGCCGGTGCGCGTGGTGCTCGACCAGAGCCTGCGTATTCCCGGGGCGAGCAAGCTTGTGGGCTCCGCGCGCGAGACGCCGCTCTGGGTGATGGGCTGCGACCTTGCGGAAGCCGCGGCAGCAACACGTCTCGGCGCGACCGGCGCGCAAGTGATCCGCATCCCGCCGGCAGGCGCCTCCGGGCTCGATTTGCCGGCCGCACTGCATGCGCTGGCCGGGAAGGGCATCACCCGCCTGATGGTCGAGGGCGGCAGCCGCGTTGCGGCTTCGTTCGTCGCGGCCGACCTCGTCGACGAGATCTGGCTGTTCCGCGGCGCGGAAGCGGTCGGCAGTGGCGGCGTCGATGCGCTCGATGCATTGCCCCTGTCGAAAATCACGCAGTCGCAGGCCTACAAGGTTCATGCTAGCGAAACATTCGACAAGGATACTCTCACCATCTACGAGCGCGCGTAATGTTCACCGGCATTGTCACCGATATCGGCGAGATCGTCAGCTTCACGCCCGTGGCACAGGGCCAGCTGCACCGGCTGCGCATCGCCTGCCGCTTCGATCAGACCACCATCGCCGACGGTGCCTCGATCGCCAGCAACGGCGTGTGCCTGACCGTGGTTGCGTCCGGCGTCGCAGGCGGCAAGGACTCTGAGCAAAGGACCTGGTATGACGTCGATGCTGCGGCGGAGACGCTGGCACTCACGACGGCCAAGCACTGGAAGGTCGGCACCAGGCTCAACCTCGAGCGCGCGCTCAAGATCGGCGACGAGCTCGGCGGGCATATCGTCGCCGGCCACGCCGACGGTATCGCGACCCTCGTCAGCCGCGAGGATCTGCCCGACATGGCGCGGTTCGAGCTCTCGACCACGCGGGAGCTGGCGCGGTTCATCGCGACCAAGGGCTCGATCACGCTCGACGGCGTCTCGCTCACGGTCAATACGGTCAAGGACGTGACTTTTTCGGTGCTGATCATCCCGCACACGCTCTCGGTCACGACGATCGGTGGCTGGAAGGCGGGGGACGAGGTCAATATCGAGGTCGACTTGATGGCCCGCTATGCGGCGCGGTTGACGGAAATGAAGTGACGGCAGAGCCGTCATTCCGGGATGGTCCGCAGGACCAGGCCCGGAATCTCGAGATTCCGGGTTCGATGCTTCGCATCGCCCCGGAATGACAGTGTCTTTAAAACTTGGCTTACGTGCCTGCGGCGACTACATAACGCGCCGACCCCAGTAAACGGATTGAGACGATGGCAGACGCGCGGCGCGCACCCCTGAAGGACCAGACTGACATTTCCGGCGCGCGCGCGCTGATTGTCGAGGCGCGGTTCTATGACGATCTCCAGGACGCGCTTCTGGACGGCGCGATCGCCGAGCTGAAGGCGGCGGGCCTGACCCACGACGTCATCACGGTTCCCGGCGCGCTGGAGATTCCGGCCGCGGTCGCCATCGCCATCGACGCGGCGGCGGCGAACGGCAAGCCCTATGACGCTGTGATCGCGCTCGGCTGCGTGATCCGCGGCGACACCATTCACTTCGAGATCGTGTCGCAGGAATCCTCGCGCGCGCTGATGGATCTTGCCGTGGCGCGAAAGCTGCCGCTCGGCAACGGCATCCTCACCGTCAATAATGAGGCGCAGGCCTGGGCGCGGGCGCGCGCCAGCGAGCTCAACAAGGGCGGCGATGCCGCGCGTGCGGCGCTTGCGATGCTGCGCATCAAACGCCGCATGGCGCGGGCCTGAGCCATGGCTGATCCCACCAAGAAGCCGGCAGGGCTTAACGAGAAGAAGGCAAACCGGCGCGGCGCGGCGCGGCTCGCGGCCGTGCAGGCGCTGTACCAGATGGATATTGCCGGCGCCGGCATCAACGACATCTTTGCCGAGTTCGAGAGCCATTGGCTCGGCAATGAGGTCGAGGGCGACACCTACCTGCCGGCCGAAGCGGCTTTCTTCCGCGACGTCGTCTCGGGCGTCGTGCGCGACCAGAAGAAGCTCGATCCCCTGATCGACGAGGCGCTGTCGAAGGGCTGGCCCTTGAAGCGGATCGAGGCGATCCTGCGCGCGGTGCTGCGGGCAGGGGCCTATGAGCTGGAGCACCGCAAGGACGTGCCGGGCCGCGTCGTCGTCTCCGAATATGTCGACGTCGCCAACGCCTTCGTCGACCGCGAGGAGACCGGCATGGTCAACGCCGTGCTCGACCAGATCGGCCGCCAGTTTCGCGGCGACGAGTTCGGGCGGGGGTAATTTCCGGCGAGGGCGGTGAATTCATGCGAGACGGCTGCCCCATACTCCGCTGTCATCACCCGCGAAGGCGGGTGATCCAGTACGCCGCGGCCTGTCGATGTCACACGATCGTCTCTGGAATACTGGATCGCCCGGTCATGCCGCGCGATGACAGCGGGGGGTGGGGCTTGCATCGATGACCACTCCGCAAAACCCCTCCCCCGAAGACTCCCTCATCGCGCGCTATTTCAAGCCGCTGGCGACCGATCCCGGTGCGTTCGGTCTGGTCGATGACGCGGCGGTGCTGTCGTCGTCCGGCGACGACATCGTCGTCACCACTGACGCCGTCGTCGAAGGCGTGCACTATCTTGCCACCGATCCCCCTGACACCGTCGCGCGCAAGGCGCTGCGGGTGAACCTGTCCGATCTCGCCGCCAAGGGCGCGACGCCGGCGGGATTCGTGCTGACACTGGCGCTGCGGAGCCAGGAGGATGCCTGGCTCCGGCCCTTTGCGGACGCGCTGGGCGAGGATGCAAAGGAATTCGCTTGTCCGCTGCTCGGCGGCGACACGGTCTCGACGCCGGGCCCGCAGATGATCTCGATCACGGCCTTTGGCCGCGTGCCGCAGGGGCGGATGGTCGGCCGGACCGGCGCGAGGCCAGGCGATCGCATCCTGGTGAGCGGCACGATCGGCGACGCTGCGCTCGGCCTCGACGTGCTCACGGGCGGTGCTGCCGCGGCTGCGCTCACGACCGATCCCGCTGCAAGGGAAGCCCTGATCTCACGCTATCGCGTGCCGCAACCGCGCAACCCGTTGGCACGGGCCGTGCGCGATCATGCGACCGCAGCGATGGACGTCTCCGACGGGCTCGCCGGCGATCTGACCAAACTCTGTGCGGCGTCCGGGGTCTCGGCCACGGTCGACGTGACGAGCGTGCCGCTTTCGGCCGCGGCAGCAAGCCTGGTTGCCCGCAACGTGGTTTGCGTCGAGACGCTGCTTGCGGGGGGCGACGACTACGAGGTGCTGTGCACCGTCCCGCCGGCGCAGGGCGATGCGCTGATGGCCGCGGGGCGGGCGGCCGGCCTTGCCGTCACCGCGATCGGCACGATCGTCGCGGGCAAGCAGGGGCCGCGTTTCCTGGACGGGCAGGGCCAGGAATTGGTTTTGAAGCGGCTGTCCTACAGCCACTTCTAGGAATTGCTCCAAACCGGCATCTTAGTTCGCTGCACTTGGCCTAAATACCTGCCGAGATCGGCGTTTTCGGCCTTATCCGGCGTTGCACCCTCAATTTGATTTTGGCAAGCTTGCTACCGACTAAGGCCGCCCCTTTTGGGCAAGGGGCGGCTTTGTTCGAAATCAAGGCGCCGCACCGCTCGACGGACAACAAAAGGCGCCGGGGGTACATCAAGGATCTGAGGCAAAAATCACATGACAGCATTATGGTTGATAGTGCTCTGCGGAGTGCTTTCCGTCGTCTACGCGATTTGGGCGACGTCTTCGGTGTTAAGCGCGGATGCGGGGTCGCCGCGCATGCAGGAGATCGCGGGAGCGGTCGCTGAGGGTGCACAGGCGTATCTGCGGCGCCAGTACACGACGATCGGCATCGTCGGCGTGGTCATCTTCCTCTTGCTTGTCTATTTCCTCGGAATCTACGTCGCCATCGGCTTTCTGATCGGCGCCGTCCTGTCGGGGGCGGCCGGCTTCATCGGCATGAATGTCTCGGTCCGCGCCAACGTGCGCACCGCGCAAGCCGCGACCACCTCGCTCGCCGGCGGCCTCGAGCTGGCCTTCAAGGCCGGCGCGATCACCGGCCTCCTGGTCGCGGGTCTGGCATTGCTCGGCGTGACGCTCTATTTCGGCTTCCTGGTGCATTCGCTGAAGCTTGCGCCTGACAGCCGTACCGTCATCGACGCCATGGTGGCGCTCGGCTTCGGCGCCTCGCTGATCTCGATCTTCGCCCGTCTCGGCGGCGGCATCTTCACCAAGGGTGCGGACGTCGGCGGCGACCTCGTCGGCAAGGTCGAGGCCGGCATTCCCGAGGACGATCCGCGCAACCCGGCCACCATCGCCGACAACGTCGGCGACAATGTCGGCGATTGCGCCGGCATGGCTGCCGATTTGTTCGAGACCTATGCGGTGACCGCGGTCGCCACCATGGTGCTCGCCGCGATCTTCTTCGCCAAGACGCCGATCCTCGCCAACATGATGACGCTGCCGCTCGCGATCGGCGGCATCTGCATCATCACCTCGATCATCGGCACCTTCTTCGTCAAGCTCGGGCCGAGCCAGTCGATCATGGGTGCGCTCTACAAGGGCCTGATCGCAACCGGCGTCCTGTCGCTGATCGGCATCGCGCTGGTGATCTACTACCTGATCGGCTTCGGCAAGCTCGATGGCGTCGACTATACCGGCATGGCGCTGTTCCAATGCGGCGTGGTCGGCCTCGTCGTCACCGCGCTGATCATCTGGATCACCGAATACTACACCGGCACCGACTATCGGCCGGTGAAGTCGATCGCCCAGGCCTCGGTGACCGGCCACGGCACCAACGTGATCCAGGGCCTTGCCGTCTCGATGGAAGCGACCGCGCTCCCCGCGATCGTGATCATCGCCGGCATCCTGGTCACCTATAGCCTCGCCGGCCTGTTCGGCATCGCGATCGCGACTGCCACCATGCTGGCGCTGGCCGGCATGGTCGTCGCGCTCGACGCGTTCGGCCCTGTCACCGACAACGCGGGCGGCATCGCCGAGATGGCGGGCCTGCCGAAGGAGGTGCGCAAGTCGACCGACGCGCTCGACGCGGTCGGCAACACCACCAAGGCGGTCACCAAGGGCTACGCGATCGGTTCGGCCGGTCTCGGCGCGCTCGTGCTGTTTGCGGCCTACAACCAGGACCTCAAGTTCTTCGTTGCAGACTCCGCGCGCCATCCCTACTTCGCCGGCGTCAATCCGGACTTCTCGCTCAACAACCCGTATGTGGTGGTGGGCCTGCTGTTCGGCGGCCTGCTGCCGTATCTGTTCGGCGCGATGGGCATGACCGCGGTGGGCCGTGCCGCCGGCGCGATCGTCGAGGAGGTTCGGCGTCAGTTCCGCGAGAAGCCGGGCATCATGCAGGGCACCGACAAGCCGGATTACGGCAAGGCGGTCGACCTGCTGACCCGGGCGGCGATCAAGGAGATGATCATCCCCTCGCTGCTTCCGGTGCTGTCACCGATCGTCGTCTACTTCCTGATCTACGCGATCGCGGGCGGCGGCGTGGCCGGCAAGTCGGCGGCGTTCTCCGCCGTCGGTGCCATGCTGCTCGGCGTCATCGTGACGGGCCTGTTCGTCGCGATCTCCATGACCTCGGGCGGCGGCGCCTGGGACAACGCCAAGAAGTACATCGAGGACGGTCATTTCGGCGGCAAGGGCTCTGACGCCCACAAGTCGGCGGTGACCGGCGATACCGTCGGCGATCCCTACAAGGACACGGCGGGTCCCGCGGTGAACCCGATGATCAAGATCACCAACATCGTGGCCCTGCTGCTGCTGGCGATCCTGGCGCACTAAGCGGCGAGAGACGAGACAAGACAAGGCAAAACCCCGCGGCGCGAGCCGCGGGGTTTTTGTTTGTAGTGACAGTGCGTAGGGCGGATTAGCGAAGCGCAATCCGCCATCGCCCGAACCGCATCGAAGGCGGATTACGCTTTCGCTAATCCGCCCTACAGATCGCGGCCGTGCGTCACTGCACGTCCATCTGCAGCCCTTCCTTCTGGATGATGCCGGCGAACTTCTTCGTCTCGGCATCCACGAAGGCGGCGAACTGCTCGGGCGTGCCGTAGTCGGCGCGGGCGCCCATGGCCGCGATCTGCTTCTTGATGTCGTCGCGCTCCAGCATCGCCTTGACCTGGAGATTGAGCGCGCTCAGCACCTCGGGCGAGACGCCCTTCGGCAGGAAGACCGAGAACCACGACGAGACGTCGAAATTCGCCAGCTCCGGCGCGCTCTCGCGCATGGTCGGCAGGTCTTTCGCAAGGTCGCTGCGCTCGGTGGTGGTGACGCAGAGGCCGTTGAGCGTGCCGTTCTGCACCTGCGGCAGGCTCGGATAGAGGTTGTCGAACAGGATCTGGATGTCGCCCGCCAGCGCCGCCTGGAGCGCGGGTCCGGCGCCACGGAACGGGATGTGCGTCATCTTGAGGCCGGTGAGCTGGAGGAACCAGGCGCCGGTGAGGTGAGGGCTCTGGCCGACGCCGGAGGAGGCGTAGCTGAGCTTGTCCGGATTGGCCTTGAGATAGGCGATCAGCTCGGCGATCGACTTGATGCCGGTCTTCGGATGCGCCGACACGATGTTCGGGATCCGGATCATGTTGGAGACCGGCTGGAGCTGGTCCGGCTTGTAGGTCAGATTCTTGAAGATGCTGTAGGCGATCGCGTTCGGACCGGGATTGCCGACCAGGATGGTGTGGCCATCGGGCTTGGCACGAACCACCTCGGCGGTGCCGATGGTGCCGCCGCCGCCCGAGCGGTTTTCCACGACGGCCGACTGACCCCAGGCGGTTTGCAGATGCGCGGCCAGGAGCCGACCCAACACGTCGGTCGAGCCGCCGGCCGCAGCCGGCACCACGAGGCGGACGTTTTCGGTCGGCTTCCAGTCGGCAAGGCTCGATCGCGGCAGGATCGCTGCGGCCGAAAGGCCGGCCACTCCGGTGAGCACGCGACGTCGGGACAAAGTCTTAGGCACGAATCCACTCCCTGCTTCTTTCTTTGCAGGGAGCGTAGGAAACCGCAGATGCGACGGCAAGTCGCGCGCGGCGGTCAGTGCCGCGCGGAGGGCGGCACGACGCCGCAGGCGAGGGGCATATACCTTCCGGCGGAATTGGAAGGCGTTCTGGATGCTTGTCTTGAAGCGTTTTCCTGAAGCGAGCCGGTCGCCGGCTTCGCCCGAAAACGCTCCGGGGCTCAGTTAAAGCTGAGCAGCTTGAACAGCGGCGTGAGGTAGCTCATCTCCTGGCCCGACGTCGGCGTGGTGCGGCTGATGAAGTCGAAGATCTTGCCGTCCTGCAGGCCGTAATTCGCGAGGCGCCGCACGCGCCGGTTCTTGTCGAAATAGATCGCGATGACGCGCTGGTCGACCACCTTCTGGTTCATGAAGGCGACCATGCGCTCCGAGCGCTGGGAGATGTAGTAGAACACTTCGCCATCGAGGGTCGCCACCGTGGAGGGCGTGCCCATCACGATCAGCACCTGATCCTGGCTCGCGCCGATCGGAATCTGCTCCAGCGCACCGGGCGGCAGGATGTAACCCTTCTGGAATTGCTCGCCGGTGCAGCCCGTGAGCGCGGCGCCGACCAGGGCGACGGCGGCGAGCATGCGCAAGCCGCGCCAGCGTGCGTGAAGGCCGCGCCGCGTACCCGCGCGCAGGCTGATCTGGTTCGTTGTCGTCATAGCGGAACTGATTCCGTCCCCTTGCGTCGCGCGAGGCGCTGAAGTACCGGGCTGGGCGTCTGAATGCAACTCGCGCGCGCCCGCTTGCGGAAACCACAATGCTTTGGCCGTTCAATCACTTCAGGAAACCCCGGCTAACCCCGTCGGGCACCATTGAAGCCATCTATGGCATGATCGTGACGCAGGCGCGAGAACCCATATTTTACCGCGACTTGGGCGTGCCCGATACGGTTAACGGGCGTTTCGACCTGTTGCTGCTGCATCTGTGGCTGCTGCTGCGGCGCCTGCGTACGGTCCAGGGCGCCACCGCAGGAGCCTCGGAGCTGTCGCAGGCGCTGTTCGACCGCTTCTGCGAGGACATGGACGACAATCTGCGCGAGATGGGGGTCGGCGACCAGACCGTGCCGAAGCGGATGCGGGCGTTCGGCGAGGCGTTTTACGGCCGCGTGCAGGCCTATGACCAGGCCATCGAGGCCGGCGGCGAGGCCCTGGCAGAGGCGATCTGCAAGAATATCTTGAATGGGACCGGCCCGGACCAGGCGAGGCGGCTCGCGGCCTATGCCCGGGCCACCGAGGCCGATCTCGGCCGGGCCGACGAGGCCGCGCTGCTGCGCGCCTCCTTCAGGTTTCCTCCAGCGCTTCTCGAGGGCGACACGCCATGAGCCGACCCAATACCGGATCCGAGCCCGATCCCTGGCGGGCCCCCGTCATCGTCGCGCAAATCCCCGACACCGGCCTGCACCGCAAGCTTGAGGCCTCAGCTGCCGAGCGGCAGGCCATGGCGGAGGTCGCCGGCCTCCGCGAGATCCTGTCCGCTCAGGCCGACTTCGACGTGGTGCCCAGGAGCGGCGGCCGGGTCCAGGTGACCGGCACCGTCCGGGCCCGAATCGGCCAAACCTGCGTGGTCACGCTCGATCCGATCGAAAGCGAGATCGAGGAGGAGGTGGACCTGGTGTTCGCCCCCGAGGCCGAGGCGCGCCGCCTGGCCGACCTGATCGCGGAGGGGCAGGACGAGGAGGCGCCGCCTGAGGTCGCCGACCCGCCCGAGGCGATCGTGGGTGGCATCATCGACCTTGGCCGGCTCGCCACCGACGCCCTGTTCCTGGCAATCGATCCCTATCCGCGCAAGGAGGGGGTCGTGTTCGAGCCGGAGGTCACCGCCCCCGATCCCGAGGACCATCCATTCGCGGCCCTGAAGGCGCTGCAGGACAACAAGAAGGGCCAATAGCCGGGCATTTCCCCGGGGATCGTCTTGCGGCGGTGCGCGAGGCATTTGCCGGGATGGTTTCAAAGCCTTCTTTATCTGGCTGATTTCAGTGCATTTCTTGCAGATTCAGGAGTTCGCGGCCGGATCGCCCCGGATGCAAAAGGCTGGGGGCAAGAGGTTGTTTCGGGGGTACAAAACGCTATTGTCGCGCCCCGGCCCGGGTGCGGCGTGGCGCTTGGCCGGCCGCCATGTCCGTGGCGAACTCATTTTGCGGTCCCGCTGATCCAAGACCGCACCAGACCAGGTTTCCAGGACTTTTATGCCAAGCAAGGTTCGCATCGCGCTGGACGCCATGGGGGGCGACGCCGGCGCCGCCGTGGTCATTCCCGGCGCCGCCATCTCGCTTCAGAGGCATCGCGAGACCGAGTTCCTGCTGGTCGGGGACCGCGCCAGGATTGAGCCCGAGCTCGAGAAGCATCCCGCGCTCAAAGCGGCTTCGAAGATCATCCACACCGACGTGGCCGTCAGCGGCTCGGACAAGCCGAGCCAGGCGCTGCGGCGCGGCCGCAAGACCTCCTCGATGTGGCTTGCCATCGACGCCGTGAAGAAGGGCGAGGCGGATGTCGCGGTCTCCGCCGGCAATACCGGCGCGCTGATGGCGATGTCGCGCTTCCACCTGCGCACGCTGCCCGGAATCGACCGTCCCGCGATCACGGGGATATGGCCGACCAGGCGCGGCGAGTCCGTCGTGCTCGACCTCGGCGCCACCATCGGCGGCGACGCGCACCATCTGGTGTCGCTCGCGGTGATGGGCGCGGCGATGGCGAGCGTGCTGTTCGACAAGAAGCGCCCCACGGTCGGGCTGCTCAATATCGGGGCCGAAGAGATCAAGGGGCACGAGGAGATCCGCGAGGCCAGCGAGATCCTGCGGGCGAGGAACCTGCCGGAGCTCGACTATATCGGCTTCGTCGAGGGCGACGGTATCGGCAAGGGGCTGGCCGACGTCATCGTGACCGAAGGTTTCAGCGGCAACATCGCGCTCAAGGCCGCCGAGGGAACCGCCCGGCAGATGGCGGACTTACTCCGCAACGAGATGCGGCGGAGCTGGCTGTCGAAGCTCGGATATCTCTTTGCGCGCAGCGCCTTCCAGGCCCTGCGCGACAAGATGGACCCGAACAAGTCCAATGGCGGCGTGTTCCTGGGTTTGAACGGATTAGTGGTCAAGAGCCACGGCGGAACCAGCGCCGAAGGCTTTGCCTATGCGATCGATGTTGGCTATGAGATGGCTCACTACGATCTCCTGAACAAGATCAATCAGATGCTCAACCGCGAGGGCGGTGCACTCAATTCCGTGCAGGCCGCGCAGGAGGCTGTTTCGTGACTCAAATTCGTTCGGTCGTGCTGGGCTGCGGCTCCTATCTGCCGGAGCAGGTGGTGACCAACGCCCAATTGGCGGCGCGTATCGACACCTCCGACGAGTGGATCGTGCAGCGCACCGGCATTCGCGAGCGGCACATCGCGGCCGAGGGCGAGTTCACCTCGCATTTGGCGATCAAGGCGGCGCAGGCCGCGCTCACCGATGCCGGCATGGACGCGCAGTCGATCGACCTGATCGTGCTCGCGACCTCGACGCCCGACAACACCTTCCCCGCGACGGCCGTTGCCGTGCAGCACGGGCTCGGCATCACCCACGGCGCGGCCTTCGACCTCCAGGCGGTATGCTCCGGCTTCGTGTTCGCGCTCGCCACCGCCGACAATTTCCTGCGCACCGGCGCGTTCAAGCGCGCGCTGGTGATCGGCGCCGAGACCTTCTCGCGCATCCTCGACTGGAACGACCGCGGCACCTGCGTGCTGTTCGGCGACGGCGCCGGCGCGGTCGTGCTGGAGGCGCAGGAGCAGCCGGGCAAGGCCGCGACCGACCGCGGCATCGTCACCACGCATCTGCGCTCCGACGGCCGCCACAAGGCAAAGCTGTTCGTCGACGGCGGGCCGTCCTCGACCCAGACCGTCGGCCATCTGCGCATGGAGGGCCGCGAGGTCTTCAAGCACGCAGTCGGCATGATCACCGACGTCATCGTCGATGCCTTCCAGGCGACCGGGCTCAATGCCGAGACCATCGACTGGTTCGTACCGCACCAGGCCAACAAGCGAATCATCGACGCTTCCGCCCACAAGCTCCACATCGCGCCGGAGAAGGTGGTGCTGACGGTGGACCGTCACGGCAACACCTCGGCCGCCTCGATTCCGCTGGCGCTGTCGGTGGCCCGCAAGGACGGCCGCATCAAGAAAGGCGACATGGTCCTGCTGGAGGCCATGGGCGGCGGCTTCACCTGGGGCTCCGCGCTCGTGCGCTGGTAGGGCCACAGTCGATAAAATTTTGCCGGAATCAGCGCCGATTATCGATGCGTGTGCATTGATGAGCGCTGTTGACCGCCGTATCGTAACCTCATAATTTCAGACAACAATTGTTCGCCGTGATGTGGGGCAGGGCGATGACCGATCAAAGTAAAACCGTAACGCGTGTCGATCTGTGCGAAGCCGTCTACCAGAAGGTAGGCCTGTCGCGCACGGAATCGTCCGCCTTCGTGGAACTCGTGCTGAAGGAGATCACCGACTGCCTGGAAAAGGGCGAGACGGTGAAACTGTCCTCGTTCGGGTCCTTCATGGTCCGCAAGAAGGGTCAGCGCATCGGCCGCAACCCAAAGACCGGCACCGAGGTGCCGATCTCGCCGCGCCGCGTCATGGTGTTCAAGCCGTCGGCGATCCTGAAGCAGCGGATCAACGGCCAGCACCGCGCCAACGGTGACGCCAGCAAGGCTCCACAAGAGGCGTAACGCCTCTCGCAAAGGATTTGGCATTTGGACAAGGCGCCGGATGCGTTCCGAACCATCAGCGAAGTAGCGCAGGAGCTCGACATTCCGCAGCACGTGCTGCGGTTCTGGGAAACCCGATTCTCCCAGATCAAGCCGATGAAGCGCAGCGGCGGCCGCCGCTATTACCGCCCCGACGACGTCGACCTGCTCAAGGGCATCCGCCGTCTCCTCTACGGGGAGGGCTACACCATCCGCGGGGTACAGCGGATCCTGAAGGAGCACGGCGTCAAATCGGTGCAGGGCCTTGCCGACAGCGCCGCCGCGGTCTCGTTCGGCGCCATCGAGGACGCCATCGGCGCCAGCTTGATGGAGCCCGACGACGAGGAGGCGCCCATCAAGGGCGTCACCGACACCGACGATGACGACTACCAGGGTGATGAGGAGGAAGGCATCGACTTCCGCTTCACCGAGGTCGACGACGAGGAAATCCTCACCACCTTCCGCAAGGGCGGCACGGCTGCCGCGGCCCCGGCCGGCCCCAGCGCCATCGACCGGGAACGGTTAGGGCGCGTCCTCGCCGACCTCGTCGCCTGCCGCGAGATGCTGGATCAGGCGCTGAAGGATGGGTAGGGGCGGGCTTCGCCGGCTTGCGGGCAGTTCCGGGGACTGTGGCCGGGACGGCAAAATGCTGCGGCCTCGCCTTGCGCATCGCGCCGATCCTAGCTAATGGAACGACGTTCGGAGCGTGGCGCAGCCCGGTTAGCGCACTAGTCTGGGAGACTAGGGGTCGGAGGTTCAAATCCTCTCGCTCCGACCAAATTCTTCAAATATTTCAATGGTCCCGTGGGCCGGCCGGTTATTAAAGAGCCGCCGCTTTACAGGCAGTTTACAATAATCGTTCTGGCGCTGTTCTTCAGTCGTGCATAGGGGAGCAGCATTTAGGACGCGTCCTAAAGAAACATGAGAACGAGTTAGCCACTAAGAACTCAGAGGCGCGCCTTCTGGTGTCGGTTGTCAAACCCGGCAGTATCGACATCAACTTAGTACCCGACCTCGTCTCAACCGTGGCAATGGCCGGCCCCTTGCTGGCACCACTAATCGACAAGGTCGAGCTGATCGAAAAGTTCGGCAAGCATCTTAAGTCTCTGATCGACCTTTTTGCTAAGAAGCGAGAGGCGACAGCAGCCGACAATATCTCCATTAAAGACTGCGACGATGCAACGAACATAGTGAAACCGATCGCAAGTCACGGCGGATCGCAGACATTCAATGTGATCAACGGTCCGGTTACCGTTCAATTGTTGACTGTCACAGCTCAGGAAGCGTCATCGATTATTGAAACCGCTGCGCTCGAAAAGACGCTACTTCAGAATCCGAAGGCGGAGGTTTTGCAGCGCGTACCTATGGTTTGGAAAAGGTTGGACAGAGACTCCGTGAAGTCGGAAGCCAAAACAACTCCAGACCGTGCTTTGATAGAGGAAATAGATGAAAAGCCGCATGCAGTGTTTTTCACTGACGAGATGAGCCATCTAAAAAAGCAAATGATCGGGGACGAAGAAAATCCTTATCAAGCAATCTATTTTGTGGATGTTGTTGTATCGCGGTCATCGGGCAAAGTCGTCTCCTACCGCGTGATTGGCTATTACGGCAAGGAAGAGCTCGAGCCGCTACCTCCGGCATAGTTCGCGGGCGAAGAATCGGAAGAGAATATCAGGGACTTCTTCCAGCGTGTATTGCGACACTAAAACTCGAAGCGATAGCATGGGATGGAATCGCAACTGGGGGGACTATGCCACGTTCTTGGCGTTCATGGATGCTTGCTGCTGCCAGAGAATGGAATTTCACGCCGACGCCAAGACCGGCGCGATCACGTCCGAAAAGCTCGATGACTAGTCCGTGTACTCATTAAGCGGCTGGCCGCCGCTAATGTCCGCTTAAGCCCGAACAGCGGCGGAGAAGCAGCAATCTTCCAATGTCGCTGAAGGGCCAAAAGCGGTCCTTCGGTGCTCTGACCACATGGCGGGGTGAAAGCGGGCTAGGTAATCACCGCACGGAACAGACGCCATTCGTCAGGCACGCCTTTGAGAGTGTGACGGCCGCGCTCTTCAAACGTCAATCCGGAGCCTGCTACGAGGTCGCGAACCGTCTGTGAGACCAGAACTTCACCCGGCGCAGCTAGCGCCGCCACGCGCGCGCCAATATGCACGGCAATGCCAACGATATCGTGCGCGACGAATTCGCACTCACCGGTATGCAAACCGCAACGGACCTTCAGATCGAGCGAGCGCACCGCATCGCGGATTGCGCTGGCGCAGCGTACGGCGCGCGCGGGTCCGTCGAACGTGGCAAGGAAACCGTCGCCGGCGGTGTTGATTTCGCGCCCGCGATACTGGCCGAGCACGCCCCGCGCTTTGGCATAGAACGCGTCGAGCAGTACGTGCCAGGCGCCGTCGCCGAGCATGGCGGCGCGTTCCGTCGATCCCGCAATGTCGACAAACAGCACAGTCGCAAGCACTCTATCTGGCTGGGCTGCCTGCCGATGCCCAGTGACGAATTCTTCGACCTCATCAAGGATTGCGTCCTGACTGCCTACCCAGACCACATGGTCCTGACCACTGAGCTCAATCAGTTTGGCGGAAGGAATCATCTGCGCCATGTAGCGCGCATGCTTCACGTCGATGACGCGCTCATCGGTGCGATGCAAAATTAAGGTCGGTACACGCGTGACGGGGAGGATATTTCTGACATCAATTTCCCGGTTCATGCGCATGATCGCGGATGCCGCCCCTGGGCTTGCTGAGGCCCTGAAGTAGGCAGCAACTTGCTCAAGTGCCTGCGTATTGCCGGCAAGGCTGGGCGCCCACATCAGCAAACTCATTGCATCTGTCGTGCCCCAGTGGTGCTCAATGTCATCGAGGAAAGTGCTCCACTGCGCATCAGTCCATCCGAATGTGTAGTCAGGAGCCCACGCGCGTCGCGCATAAGTGCCACAAAGAACCAGAGCGGACGTGCGTTCGGGATACGTCGCGGCATAGAGCAGCGACATCGGACCGCCCTCGGATACGCCAAACAAGGTGGCCCGCTGGGAACCGACTTGGTCCAGCACCGCCTGCACATCGTGCATCCGCTGTTCAAGTGTGAAGATCTGGGAACCGCGATCAGACATTCCGGTGCCGCGCTTGTCGAAAATGATGACTCGCGCAAACGTTGCAAGCCTGCGGAAAAAATAGGCGCGGCCTGGCGATTGCCAAAGCGCTTCAACATTGGAGACAAAACCGGGGACGAACAGCAGGTCGCGTGGACCGTCGCCAATCACCTGATAGGCAATATGGACGTCGTCACTTTTGACGTAGTGAGTGGTCGGGATGTCAGCCATGTTGGCCTACTGCGGGACAAACCACGCTGCGCGAGTGTCGTATCACATTCCGCGTCAGGCTAGTGGGACTTTTGACGGGCTTGACTGCCCCCTACCCGTAGGTACCGGCAAAAACTGGGGAAACCAGAGTGATGCCACGGCCGCGAAGGCCGCTTAGGGTCAGAAGCTGCCATCACGCACCATGCCGAGGTTGGTCAGCTATGGGCCAATACCAGACCCGGCTCAGTGCCCGGCGCCAGTGAATTGCACGACTACCTACTCAGTTTCAGCGCGCGCGCTGCGGGTGTTTGCCTTCTTGGGGACTGACGCTGGTCGCGAGATGCGCCCAAATCTGGACTTACGATGCCCGAAGGTTCCGGGAATTGTCTTTTGGTTGCACTCGCCGGACCGGAATCTGGGGCAGTGCAGTTGCTCTTTGAAGGTGCAAGTGCACGGTTGAGGCCCTTGGTTATCGTCTGGCATCGCGCCCTCGCATTAGCTCGCCGCATCGCCTTGTTCAGATCACCTTCAGTAAGCGGAACCTCGCGATGCTCCGGGCCGAGGTCTGGCACGGGCCACAAGCGGTCCTCATACAGTCGCCGTTCGCTCGCTGTATATGTCGAAATCAAGCTCGATGTTGCGGTCGGCCGCGAACTTGAGGATGTCAGCAGGTATCGAAAATCCCTGATTTCTAGTTTCGAGGTGGAGACCAAAGCTCAAGCGAATTTGTGCCCCCACAGGTAGCTGTTCCCAGACAGTGGGCGCTTGAGGAAAGCGGGCGATCAGCGTTCTAACTGCTTCCGTAACGTCCCATTCGTCGGTCTCTTCCGACGTTAGACAAACCGCCCAGGAACCGAACGTGGCGGGAGGTGCGTTTGCCCTCGCCGAACGCGGTAGGCCTTTGACTTGTGAATGGGTTGGCTCGACAGCGAAAAGATGGGTCACATGCTCAGGATGGAGATCATCCGCCCGAACGGTCAGCGAAATCGAGAACCAAGAGATCGGCCCCCCAAGCCATGCTGCGTCCGGAGGTGCGTCTTTTGGCGGTTGCGGACGTGGTCGCTTCATTCGGCTACTGATCCTAAACGGCACAAAGAACGCACCGCGACAAGGTTGCTGCTCCGGTTGCATAAGGCGAATTTATCTACTCTGTCTGTCCCGGAATGTTCAACTTTGAATGACCGATAACGAGGACCGCTTTGGGTCACAAGCGGCCCTCAGCGAGCATCCCCGTGAAGGTCCGCTAAGGGCCAACAGCCGACATCGCGCCGGTGCCGGAATGACGAAAGAGGCCACCCGATTGAGGTGGCCTCTTTTTATGCTTCGGCGCTTCGTTTTTACTTCTTGCGCGGATCGTCGGCTGGATCGATGAACACAATGCCCCCCGGCCCGGTGAATACAATTTGGACCATCGTTTCTTCGTTTGTCGTCCATACATAGTGGGGGTGCTTCGCCGGCAGCGTGAAGACGGAGCCCGGCTTCAATATCTCGCCTTTCGAGGGATCAAACTTTTCCCCCATGGCGTTCCCAAAGCTGCCACTCATCACGGTGACGACCTCGGCATAGGGATGAGTATGCGGCGGAACTTTATAATTCGGCGGGAATTTGACCCGCTGGACGATCGTCTCGGCCTTTGTTAGGTCACCGATCAAGAGGGCGGTTTGCGCGCCCCTGAAGACCGGATGCTCTATCCACGTCAACCCATCGGGCTTGACCACCTTCATCGCATCTTGAGCCATCGCAGAACTTGCCAACGCGATCAAAATGGCACCGGCAAAGGACTTGTTCATCCAAACCTCCTTCCAAATATTGCGGAGCTGGAGGGTCCAACAGGATACTACAAAAATACTCAGACTGAACCGCTTAAATTCATTTTCGGAAGGGCTTGAATCGCCCATGGCAAACCAAGTCCGAATTGGGTCATAAGCAGCCGTCAGGCGAACGATCATGTGACGTTCGGTCCTCTCCAGACAGCTGACATGACAGCGGCTTTCCCGTGTTCAGATCGGGACCACTACCGCATCTAACGGAAGGGCTATTGAGGGCGTCCATCACCCGCGACATCGCGGGATGCGTCCGGTTCTTGACCTTGATCCAGTCCTTGGAGCGACCGCTGCTATAGCGCCGATCGCGACGCTTGGAGACCAGCCCCTCGAGGCCCATGCGAACCGCGGCGCGATAGACCTCGCTCCCGATCTCGCCTGCCTCGAATGGCGTAACGAACATGTCGTCAGGCCGGCCGCGCAGCAAGCGCGCCAGGTTGCTCTTGCGCAGCGAGAGGGGCAGGGGCCGCAGATCTTCGCCGCCGCGCACAAGGATATCGAAGGCGTAAAGCTGCACCTCGTCATCATGCCGACGCGAATGCAGGGCGTTGAAGTCGGAGACGCCGTCGACGCCGAGCACCACGGCCTCTCCGTCGACGAAGTGCCGCTCGCGGTTCTTCAGCGCGGCCTGGACGATCCAGGGGTAGCGCTTGGTCCAATCCGTACCGTTGCGAGAGAGGAGGCGCACCCGCTCGTTCTGCCGAATGACCAGCATTCGGTAGCCGTCGTACTTTACCTCGTGGATCCAGTCAGGCCCTGAAGGGACGTGCTTGGCGGCGGTAGCCAAGCAGAGCTCGTACGTCATACGCATGGACCGAAAATAAGACTTCCCGCTCAATTTGCGAGATCGGGAACTGTGGGCCTCGGTCGGTTGCAGAAAGTGGCTTCTCCGCGGCCGAAGAAGTAAGCGAGCGTAGGATTTGTTCGGCTTGCTCCTTTGTCAAATTGGCTGCCCAGGCGGTCCCTATCAGTGTCGGGCCCTTGCGTACTCGATCGTAAACCATCCAACCCTTGCCGCCCATTCGAACGAAATATCGGCTCTGCGCCGGAATGTTATCAGTCAATGCAGCATGCTCCCAACCAATATGCCCAGCAAGCTAAGGGAGGGCATTCACCTTTGTACCTTCATTCGCAAATGTGAATCTCGTCGGGAGAAAGTGGCAGTGTCTCGTTCTTGTCGCTAACCTTGTGCGATACGTGAGTCGGGGGGATTCATGGATCGGAAGCCTCTTGAGAGCATGTCTCTCGAAGAGCTGTGGCGACTCCACACCGTCGTCAATGATGTTTTGGCGGAGAAGCTTGCGGCGAAGAAGCAAGAGCTAGAACGACGACTGGAGCTGCTCAACCGAGAAGGCAAAGCTCCCCATTAAGGCGGTCGCAATCGACTCGCCGTTTCACGCTGGCGGACCTAGCCGGCTGGGAGAGTCATTGCCGGCGCGAACCGTTCTGAGAATGTTGCGGCCTTTGCATCCCTCGCGGCAGAAAGGGCAGCGGAAATAAACGTGGAACATCCGATGGTCGCCAGCGCCAGGAGAGCCGTACCGAAAATCAGGCTACGCATTTGAGCCTCCCGCAACGGTCGTTACCGTCGCAGTATCGGATTGCATTGTTTCAGCTTCGCTTCGTTGGAGGCCTCAATTGGCTTCGTACACGCGGCCGTGAATGGCATGTTCGCCCCGCGCGCCGGCCGGCCGCGGCGCATTTCGCCGAGCCCACAGGCCTGCCTTCAGATGTCATCGGGCAGCGCCGCGCAGGGGCAGGGCGAGCTGCAGGTCAAATCGTCGCGTCGCGTTGGCGTTGATGAAATCCTGCAGAGCCGGCGAGATCTCGGCGTCGGAGTTGGCGGCGCGCTCGGCCAGCGCGTCGGCAAGGTCGGACGTCGCGTCGCGGGACCAGCGCTCGATCGCATTGAAGCGCACGATCCGAAGCGGATAGGCATATTGGCCGGAGAGGATGTCCTGTAGGACGGTCTCGAGATCGGTGTCGGCCTCGTCGGTCTCACGCCATGCGCACCCGGCACCCGCGCCGAAATCCTCAAGCACCAGGTAGATGTCGCGGTCGAGGCGATCGGCCGGCACGATCGAGGGCGAGGAACGCATACGCATACTCCGATACAAAAGCAGCGGAGAGACGGCCCCGGCTCGCAGGGGCGCTAGGGGGGTATGGGCCGGGGTCCGCTCCGCCAGCTCGGCGGCAAGCCAGCGAGACTCATAATCTCATCCCCGGGCCTTCGTTCCTGGAAAGCCAGCGCGATCGGCTCGTCGAACTCGCCGGCGCTCCCGTCATGCGCCCTTATGCCAGGGACGGCTGCGGTCGGCGTCGGTCACGCGCGCCTGCTTGATCTCGTCGTAACTGAGGGTCCGATTGCAAAGCCGCCCAAGCGGATCGGAACGCCATCTTGGCCGCGTCCAGGCTGGCGGCGTGGCCGCGATGGGCACTCCGCTGCGGCACGTTGGGCAGAAAGCATGACCAGGACCAATCGGCGCCGCCGCCGACGGCAGTGGTTCTGAAAATGCGGCCGATGTGAAGATGGTCCCAGATCACGACATGGTCGTCAGGCGCGGTTTTACCGCCTATCACGGCGCGGCGCAGGGAGAGTTCGTCGGTCATGGGCGGCGTTATGGCATGAGAACACAGAGAGAACAAATTCCCGGCGATGTGTAGCAAAGTGTGTATCAAGCACAGCCACGCTCGGCCGTTCGCTGGCGCCGTGTGCAGCCTCCCGATCGGTTTACAATTTCGGTAAAAGACCCTGTCTTTGCAAACCGAAGCCGCTCCGTCGTTTCCAAAAATTCTCCCGTAGAAGCAACGATCTGCCGTCGCCTGGGAGACTAGGGGTCGGAGGTTCAAATCCTCTCGCTCCGACCATTTTTCAAAGAATCAAATTCCTTTTCGGCCGGGTTTACCGTGGGCCGCACGTTTCCGCTTGGGTTGCAACGTTCCGCGAGTGTTGCCCTGGCGTCACAGCGTGCAGCGTCAACATGATTTAAGAATTTCGGGCGCGTTGGAATCGCGGAGGGGGCGTCCCGTGGGAAGAGCACTGGCTGCTGTAGCAGTCTTGGCGAGTGTCGCGTCGGGGGCGGAAGCTGCTGACCAAAGCCCCGCACTTTTCACGAAAGCGCGCACGGCTGACTCCAGCCCAAGCTGGACGGGATTCTATGCTGGCGGCAACGTTGGCGGCGCATGGGCAGACCGGACCGTGAATTTCACCGGTGACGCGGCCTCCGCTTTCATCTTCAATCCTGGAGTTCCGATTGCGCCTCCGTTTGCGGGGCAGGTTGCTCCCAACCCTCACGATTTTTCGATGAGTGGTGTCACGGGGGGCCTGCAAGCGGGCTACAATTGGCAGCTGGGTGGCAAATGGCTCGTCGGCGTTGAAGGTGACTTGAGCGCATCCAGCTTGCGCGGAAGCGGTCGCGAAACAACGCCGATTCTGCCCCCAGCTTTCGCGCAGACCATCTCGGCCGAGCAAAAGATTGACTGGTGGGGGAGCATTCGTGGGCGTCTGGGGGCGCTGGTCACGCCTAGCGTTCTTCTGTATGGGACCGGCGGCTTTGCTTTTGGTCGAGTGGCGACATTCGACGACTACATCGCGAACGGACCGGGTGGCGCTTTCAGTGTCTCCGTCGCCGGCACTTCATTCAGCTGTACGATCGGATCGACTTGCTTTACGGGCACCGATTCCCGCATTCAAGCTGGCTGGACGGTGGGTGGAGGCGGCGAATGGCGCTTTGCGCCTCGCTGGAGCTTCAAGGCCGAATATCTCTACGTCGACCTCGGCAAATCGTCAGTGACGGCCACCGCACTCGCAACGGGCATTGGCCCGACCCTGTCCAAATACACGGCGAATTTCGGCCGGGCGGATTTCCACGTGGCGCGAGTGGGCGTGAACTATCACTTTTGAGCCTAGATCAGATCTCTCTAAGGGCCGCCTACCTCAAATACCCCACGACCATCCGCGTCGTCTCGTCGACCAGCGTCCGCACCATCTTCTCCGACAGCATTTCGGGTCCGTTCAGCACCGTGTTGTGCGCGACCGCCTCGATCGAACTGACGCAGATGAAGGTCGCGACGTCGAGGTCGATCTTGCGCATCTCCTTGCGGCGGCTTTCGAGATAGGTGCGCACGAGGTCATGGACCTCGCGGTTGAAGGCTTCGACGTCTTTGAGCTGGCCGGTGCGGGGGATCTGCTCGGCGAGCACCCGGTGCAGTTTCGGGTCGATGCGGTGGGCTTCGATTGCGATGGTGACGAGCTTTCGCACCGCCTTGTCGATCGGTAGGTCGGCGACTTCCGCGAGCGCGGTGCGGACAATGCCCATGATCTCCTCGTTGTGACGGTCGATCACGGCGGCGACGAGCGCTTCCTTGCTCGGAAAATACTGGTAGAGCGAGCCGACGCTGACGCCGGCGATCTCGGCGATGCGGTTTGTGCTGGCCTTCTCGAAACCGTCGCGGACCAGAATGCGAGCGGTCGCCTCGACCAACGCGTCGACGGTGGCGCGTGAGCGCGCCTGCAAAGCGTTTTTCCGGGGTTTTGTCGGCGGCGTGCGCGCCATGGGCTTTGCGATCCGAATGCGAGTAGGAAAAGCGAGCGAATGCTCGCATTATACGCGCATATGGCGACCTGTCGGCAAGCCTCTTCGTCGCCATATGGATGCCCAGCCAGGCGGAGAACTGTCCATGAGCGTCGCAAGGATCGTGTCGGCCCTGCAGTTTTGTCCAGATCTTTGCGCGCCTCGGAGCCGTGAGCCCGGGCCGAGCCTGCAGAGCCGCGGCTTCAACGCGCTGCTCGCCCTGCTGCCCTACAAGCAGCAGCTGGCATCAGCCGAAGCGGTGCAGGCGCATGTGCAGAAGCTCGCCTTGCAGGCGGCTTCGTTCGAGCCGCCGAACCTGGGGCGCGACGTTGAGGTGACGCTGACGAAGATGGGCGGTTGGCCGGTCTATTACACCGCGCCGGCGTCGGGACATGAGGGCTGCAATTTCGTGATGTTCCTGCATGGCGGCGGCTACATCAACGAGATCGTGCCGGCGCATTGGCGCCTCATAGGCCAGATGACGCGCAAGGCGAACGTCGTGTGCGTCGTACCGATCTATCCGCTGGCGCCGCGCGCCACCGCGAAGGATGTCGTGCCGGCGACGGCCGAGCTGTTGCGCATGCTGCTGGAAGACGCCGGGTCTGCGAAGGTCACGGTAGCAGGCAACTCGGCCGGCGTAGGGCTCGCACTCGCGGCGTGCCAATGGCTGCGCGATCGCGGGCATCGGCAGCCGGACCAGATGGTGCTGATCTCGCCCGCGGCCGATGCCTCGGTCAGCCGTCCGGAGCAGATCGAGATCGCAAAGCGCGATCCGATCCAGGACATTCCGGGCATCGTCGAGGCCGGGCGACTCTACGCCGGCGAGCTCGATATCGGCCATCCCTTCGTCAGCCCGCTCAACGGCGCCTTCCGCGCGCTTGCGCCGATGACGATCTTCGCAGGGACGCGCGATCTGCTTTACCCCGACAGCGTCGATCTCGCCGAGCGGGCGATGGCGGTGGGCGTGCCGGTCGAGCTGCATCTGCTGCGTGACCAGCCGCACAATTACGCGCTGATGCCGACCCCGGAGGGGCGCAAGGCGCGGGCGCTCATCATGCGCGCGGTGGCGTGATGGGAGAAGCGTGTGACCGTGGTCACAGGGCGCGCCGCCTCGCTGGGGCTTGGCGCTGGCAGTGCCCGCGAAGGGACAAGCGGCCCCCGGGCGTTTCCTCGTATCCGTCGTCTTCGGATCAGTAGTTTTGCGGGGCCTTAGGCGTGGCCCTTGATCTCGTAATGGCCGGGCACGCATTTGTACCGATCCAGGCGCCAATTGGCGTGATAGATCGGATGCTCGCCCATCCATTTCGCCAACGGCGCCTGTGCGCCGATCGCACATTGCATCAACGACATCTCGGGCGTCATGTTGCTGTCGGTCACGATTTCCTCGATGCAACTGCCTGAGCTGGCTGCACTCAGCCGGCAGAGCACGGCAACGACGGTCACGAACATTCCTGTCACCTCATCGGTAGTTTCAGACCACGAAGAGGATGCAAGCGGAGTGCCAGAGCCTGTGACACGCAAACAACACGCTGGCCTGGCCGACTCGACCCAGCGTCCGGAGTCCATTTGATGATTCGGATTGTAAAAAAATTACCCATAAACCGAAGCCGGACAAATACGGGAACCGGGCACTTTTGCCCCAACTGTGGCAGCAGCGCCGCGGACGCTCCCGCGCAACGGCCGGGCTATCGCGTGTGCTTCCGGCGACGATTGAGCAAGCGCCTCGTCCTTCGAGACAACCGCGTCGCGGTCTCCTCTCATCTGCAACGACCGCGTGGCGACTGCAGGCCAATAGTCCGCACGCCGAAATAATTGATGCCGAAGATTGCATCCCCGATCCGCTTTCATTTGCGGATGCGGCGCTGCTACATTTCGTGCGCGCGTCCGGCAAGCGGCGCTGTGAAGAAACATACCGACAAGGGAGGGGCCGAAAGTCCCATGAAGGATTTCGCAGGAAAGATCGCGGTCATCACCGGCGGCGGCACGGGAATGGGGCGCGAGCTCGCGCGGCAACTCGTTGCCGAGGGCTGCAATGTCGCGATGTGCGACGTCTCGCAAGCCGCGATGGCGGAGACCAAGCGGCTCTGCGAGATCGAGAAGCTGCCGCAAGGCCTGCGCGTCACGACGCATGTCGCCGACGTCTCGATCGAGGATCATCTGAAGCGTTTTCGCGACGAGCTCGCCGAGCAGCAGAAGACCGACAGGATCCATCTGCTGTTCAACAACGCCGGCATCGGCGGTGGCGGCAGCCTGTTCACCAACACGCGCGAGCAGTGGGAGCGCACCTTCAACATCTGCTGGGGCGGCGTCTATCTCGGCGTGCGCACCTTCCTGCCGATGCTGGTCGCGGCGGACGAGGCCCACATCGTCAACACCGCGAGCGTCAACGGCTTCTGGGCCTCGATCGGCATGGGCCAGGCGCACACCGCCTACAGCTCGGCCAAATTCGCGGTGAAGGGATTTACCGAAGCACTGATCAACGACCTCCGACTGCACGCCCCGCACGTCAAATGCTCGGTGGTGATGCCTGGTCACATCGGCACCTCGATCGTCTCCAATTCGCGCAAGGTGCAGAGCGCCGACGGGTCGGAGCGGCTCAACGCGGACGAGGTCGCGCTGACCCGCAAGCGCATGGTCGCGGCCGGCGTGCCGGATGCCGACAAGATGTCGGACGAGGACATCCAGGCGGCGTTCGCCGAGCGCGCCCGCAGCTTCCTGGAGGATGCGCCGACGACGGCGGCACAGGCCGCGAAGATCATTCTCGACGGGGTCAAGGCGGAGCGATGGCGCATCCTCGTCGGCGAGGACGCCAAGCGTCTCGACGAACGCGTGCGCGCTACGCCGGAGCAGGCCTATGACCGCGCCTTCTACGATAGCTTTACGCAGGAGGTCGGCTGGCGGCTCGGTTGAGATCGCCTCGAAAGGCGCGCGGATATAGGTATGATAATCATCATGGCAAGAGGTGCGCAGATAATTGTACGTGCCACCTCCTGCCAATGTTCATCGCCTCATGACGAATTGGAATGTCACGCATGCGAGGGGGTCGTTTCGTTCAAGCGATGGTGATCTCGAACGGCTCTCATTCGGTGCACGGCTGCTTGGTCGGTAAACTGGAATAGTTTAGTCAATCAGGGATAACGCGATGATAGAGCGTAGCTCCGATGATTCCCGCATGCCTCTCCGACGACTGGATCCTTTGCCCGGAGCGGGAGGACATCTCCGCTGAATTTACGCGGCTCTTGACCGCGGCCCAGGAGGGCGGCGCCACGATCGCCGAATGCCTGATGATCGCGCGGCAGCTGAAGCGCGGCGACGACCGGTCATGGCATCGCGAGTGGAAGAAGCTCGCGCAAGCCAATCGGCAGCGCGCAGAGGCCGCGTTCGCGGAAGGCCACATGGCGAGCGCGCAGCGCAACTGGCTGCGCGCCATGAACTACTACGGTGCGGCGGCGATGCCGCTCGACCCGGCCGACGAGCGCCGCTGGGTCGCGGTGCTCGCGATGCAGGAATGTGCCCGCCGCTACCTCGCGGCGCGCGGCCCGGCCGGCGAAGTCGTGACGATCCCCTGGCTCGACGGACATGCGTTGCAGGGCTATTTCCTTCCCGCGCCGTCGGGAAGCGGACGGGCTCCGACCGTGATCTGCATCGGCGAGCCCGGCCATCGCAAGGAGGAATTCCTGTTCAAGCTCGTGCCGCATGCGCGCGAGCGTGGATTCTCGATGCTGGCGCTCGACCTGTTCGGCGACCAGCGCGACGACTATCTCGACGCGCTGTTGCGGCGCCGGGATCTCGAGAGCGCGATTCCCGGCGTCATGGACTATCTGGAGACGCGCGGCGACATCGATTTCGCCCGGGTCGGGATCATCGCCGACGGCTGGGGCTCGTCCTTCGTAGCGCGCGCGGTGTTGCAGGAGCCGCGGCTTGCCGCCGCCGTCTGCGACGGCGGCCTGTGGGACCTGCACGAGCGGGCCTTCTTTGCCAGCCGATTTGCGATGAGCGACGTCAGCATCGTGCCGGTGCCGCATGCGCCGCTGATGGCCTCCAGCGCCGACTGTCCGGTGCTGATCACGCTCGGCGAGGACGGCTGGCTCAAGGCCGATCGGGCGCGTCAGATCGTCGAGAGCTCCCGGCTCGCCACCTCGGATGTCATGCTGAAGGTGTTCACCGCGGCCGAAACCGGCGCGGCGCAGGCCCATGCAGACAATCCGAGCCTTGCCAACGAATACATCTTCGACTGGCTCGAATCGCGGCTCGGCACCGCCGCGCGGCGGATCTGAGCGCGGGGCCCCAGGACCCTAGAAGTCGAGCGAGATCCGGACGCAGGCTTTCTGGAGGCGGTTCTTCAGCGTCGCGAGCTTGCCGGTGAATTCCGTCAATTCGTTCTCGTCGAACTCCTGGAAGACGAACTCGCGGATCGTCTTGTACTGCTCATTGAGGCTTGCAATGTGCTTCTGGGTCTTGTCGGTCAGTGACAGCCGGACCACCCTGGCGTCGGTCGGCGAGGGGCGACGGCGCAGCAGACCCTTCTTTTCGAGCAGCTTGGACTGGGTGGTGACGAAAGACGGATCGACGTGGAGGAGCTTGGAGACGACGTTGACCGGAATGCCGTCGTCCTTGTCGAGATCGGAGATGGCCATCAGGATCAGCCATTGCGGGCCGCTGATGCCGAGCGTCTTCGCCCAGAACTGACGCAGCTCCTCCAGATACATGTTGATCGACGATATCTCCCAGGTGAAGCGCCTGATGATATCCAGATTGCCGATCGAGCGCAGGCGCGCTCCTTCCTTCCTCGTCGCGGACACAGCGTCACTCCCGTGAACCGATTGTTCAGGCCGGTGTTCGTGGAGGGCCATAGTCCACGCAAGCCTGCTCTGACGCAAGTGCAGGGCAGGGTAATTTCGTCACTAAAACTACAAAGATGATCAGGTCAGCGATTGGCCCGGCCCGGTGTTGCGCGCGGGGCACAGGCTTAGCGAAAACCGGAAAGCTGACTTAATAAAGTATTTTGATTAGTGAACGACGCAGGCATATTGGTCCTGACGGTGGGGGGTTCTCGATCGTCCCGTTGCAGGTGGTTCGCTCACGTTGCTCGCGTCGAAAGCGGGTGTGTCCGAAAGCGGCCGAGCGGATTGATGGAGACGGGGATCTTGGGGGGCCTCACGGTCCGGTCTCCGTAAAATGAGCAACTTGGAGGTTTTTGAGATGAAAGTGGTGAAGAGCCTTTTGCTCGGCACTGCGGCGGGTCTGATCGCCGTCGCTGGAGCCCAGGCGGCCGATCTTCCGGTCAAGGCCAAGGCAGTCGAGTACGTCAAGATCTGCACGCTGTACGGCGCGGGCTTCTACTACATCCCGGGCAGCGACACCTGCATCAAGCTCGGCGGCTATGTGCGTGCCGAAGTGGCGCTCAACGCCGGCGGCAATTACAGCGCCCAGTACAACGGCGTGTTCGCGGCCAACAACCGCCTCACCAACTACTACTCGATGCGCGCTCGTGAAGACCTCAACATCGACACGCGCACCGCGACCGAGTACGGCGTGGTCCGCACCTATTTCGACGCGGTCTTCACCTGGACGACCGGCAGCTATGGCGGGACCGGTTCGGGCACGGGGGCGACCCAGTACAGCGGCACGATCGGCCTCAACGCGGCCGGCACCGGCCTTACCGGCTCGAGCGGCGGCAACATCAACGGCACCGACGGCAATCTCTCCGGCGGCGCGCTCGGCGTCTACTACGCCTTCGTCCAGTTCGCCGGCTTCACCATGGGTAAGGCCGTGTCGCAGTTCGACGCGCCCTGGATCAACTATCCCGGCAACAATTTCGACCAGCTCGTCGGCGGCAGCGGCACCACCAACGGCGTGACCCAGTTCACCTACACCGCCGATTTCGGCCAGGGTGTGACGGCCGCGTTCTCGGCGCAGGACCAGACGCAGGTTTTCCAGACCAACATCTGGAACACCGCGGGCATGTCCACCACCGGCGTTCTCGGCGGTGCCTACGGCTCCAACGACCTCGGCGGCACCCGCTCGCCCGACCTCGTCGCCATGGTTCGCGTCGACCAGGCCTGGGGCCTGTTCCAGGCGTCGGTCGCCGCGCACGACAACCATGTCGCCTATTACGGTGCGACCGAAGTGACCGGTCATCCCGAAGACAAATGGGGCTGGGCCGTTCAGCTCGCGTTGGGCATCAAGAACATCCCGACCGGCGCCGGCGACGTGATCAACATCTCGGGCGTCTACACCGAAGGCGCCAGCCGCTACAACTTCCAGGAGCTGGCCGCGACCAGCTACTCGATGTTCGGCAGCTCGAACGCCGCCTATCAGAGCATCGGCTTCGCCGGCGTGTCCGACGCGGTGTTCGGACCGGGCGGCCAGCTCGAGCTGACCAAGACCTACGGCTTCCGGGGGGCCTTCACCCACAACTGGAGCCCGTACTGGAACACGGCGCTGTACGGCGCGTGGGCTGCGGTCAACTACAGCGGCACGGCGAAGAGCATGATCTGTGGCAGCGCGGCGTTCGCCACCCTGACCGGGTCCTGCAACCCGGACTTCAACATCGGCCAGGTCGGTGTCATCACCCGCTGGACGCCGGTGAAGAACCTGACCTTCTCGGCTGACTTCACCTACAGCCATCTCGACCAGAAGTATTCGGGTGTGATCACGACCGGAGCACTGACGGGCGTCGCCAAGCCGGCGGCGACCTACGAGCTGAAGGACCAGGACACCTACAGCATGCTGCTGCGCGCCCAGCGCAACTGGTGAGCTTGACGTCCCTCGATGCGACAGGGCCCCGGCGGGAGACCGCCGGGGCTTTTTGTTTGTGGAGATCTTTCGCAATCCAACCGTCCGTGCAGACGGCGAAGACGAGCTATGCGATTCAATCGCCTCAGATTTATTTACTTACATGAGTTACTAAGCTATATATCTCCAAGCCAAATACGAAAGTTGCGGCTCTTAGCTTCACGCTAAGCCTCCAGAAGCCTCCGGCGATGCCCCGCCGGAGGTTTTTCGTTTTTGGGGGCAAGCGTTTTTGAGCGAAGTGGATACCGGTTCGCGTCAAGAAAGCGCGTCAAACAGATGCTACCCGCGCATCACGCGGGCGCGTCCGTTCGGTCGGTAGGCGAGGCGGCTGTGGCCGGCGCAATAGGGCTGAGCGTCGGGCGCGGCATTGCCGCAGAAGCAGAAATCCTCGGCGCCCGGCGTCGAGATCGGCCAACGGCAGCGGTTCTCGGCCAGCTCCATCAGCGAGCAGCGATTGGCGTCGTCGATCGGACCTGTGGCCACGGGTGCGTCGGTGTCGCCATAGATCGTGGCGAGCATCTCATATTGCAGCCGCGGCACGGCTCTCGGCGCCCGCGCCGGCCGGTCCTGAACCTTGCGCTCGTCGATGGTGCGGCCGCGCGTGAGATTGAGGCGGGACAGCTTGCCGATCACCGCGTTGCGGCTGACGCCGATATCGGCGGCGATCTCGCGGCAGGAGAGGCCGGCCTCGAAATGCCGCTTCAGAAGTTCGATGCGATCGTCGGTCCAGGTGGGTGAAAGAACAGGCATGTGTCACGGTCCCAGGTTGCAGATGTAGCCATCCGCCTTCCGAGATCCGTCCGCCTCACGTTCGGCGCGCGCTCACGTCCTGCCATTGTCGCGAATCGACAAAAGCCCGTCCTTGATGGCGAGACGGATGCCTTCCTCGATCAGGGTACGTGCGACGCCGGGAACGCTGGTGCCGTGGGTGCCCTGTCTCACCAGCTTCTCCAAATAGGTGATGGTCGAGAGCGCCAAGGTTACGGGAATACGGTCAGTCTCGGCTTTTTCGGTGGCCATGGCCCGAACGCTAGCCTCTTACTCGGGTACATAAAAGTAACGATTAAGACTCTATTTAGGTTCGGGGGTGGAAGTCAAATGCAGGCTGAGCTTGATGCTCAGCATGTTGGAATCGCACGGGAAATTAGACGCGACGAGGCGCGCCGCGCGAGAGTCCCGGCGGCGGCGTGGCGTCGATAGGTCGGGAGGAGCGGGCCGGCTCAGCCGTGCACGATCGCCTTTTCGATCATGCAGTGGATGCCCTTGGCGCCGTTGACGGTCTGGGTTACGCGCAGATCGGCCGCCAGGCTGCACAGCGTGTAGGCATCCTCGCGCGACAGGTTTCGCGTCTCGCCGAGCAGCGCGATCATGTCGCGCAACGCGCGCACGACGCACTGGTCGAGGTCGGGATCCATCGCCATGGTCATGTAGTGGGTCGCCGTCTCGGCGCGGGGATAGTCGAACTTCAGGTCCTTGCGCAGCGTCAGTCGGAAGCGGCCCTGCAGCGCGGTCTCGATCGCGGTGACGCAGACCTCGCCGTCGCCCTGCACGCCGTGGCCGTCGCCGCAGGAGAACATCGCGCCCGGCACGAACACCGGCAAATAGAGCGTCGCGCCGGCGCCGAGCTCCTTGTTGTCGAGATTGCCGCCCATGGCGCGCGGGATCAGCGAGGAGATGCGGCCCCAGCTAGGGGGCGGCGACACGCCCATCACGCCGAAGAACGGCTTCAGCGGCAGATCGAGGCCCCACGGCATGCGGCCGACCATCCGCGCCCGGTCGAGCGGGATGTTGAGGATGCGGGTCTCGTGGAAATCGTCGGGCAGGGTGCCGGACAGCGGCTTGATCATGTTCCAGCCCCAATCCTGCCGGAGCTGGACATCGAGGATCTCGACCGCGAGCACGTCGCCGGGCTGGGCGCCTTCGACCGCGATCGGGCCGGTGAGAATGTGGCCGGGCAGCATGCGCTCGTTATTGGCATGAACCTCGAACATCTCCGGCGGAATGTGAAACTTGTCGCGATCGGGCAGCATGTCGGGGCCGCCGCTGATGGTGTCGACTGTCACCTCGTCGCCGCTTTTGATCGTCAGCACGGGCTTGAGCGCGGCTTCGAAGAAGCCCCAATGGCAGGTTTTGGGGCTGGAATGCAGGTGGTGATGGGTCATTTGCCGCGTCCGGTCGCTTTCATCAGGCCGGGCTTGACCCGGCGATCGATCCTCTTTCAAGAAGATTTCTGAAGATCGCCGGGCAGGTCAAGCCCCGCGGACCGGCCAGTTCATTCCAGCGAGGCTCCCCTGTTTTTCGTGCTTTCCAAGACGCTTGGCACCGCGCTGCTGCCGATCAACTTCATGGTCGAGCTCGGTATCCTGTCGCTGGTGCTGATGGCGACGCGCTTTGCCGCGCTCGGCCGCAAGCTTGCGGTGACCACGCTGGTGCTGCTGGCGCTGGCGGCGTTCTCGCCACTCGGCAACCTCCTGATCTATCCGCTGGAGTCGCGCTTTCCGGCGTGGGACCCCTCGCGCGGCGCGCCCGACGGCATCATCGTGCTTGGCGGCTCGGTCGACACCGATTTGTCGGCGGCGCATCGCACGCCCGTGGTCGCGCACGCCGCCGATCGTCTGTTTGCGCCGGCCGAGCTCGCGCGCCGCTATCCGAATGCGCGCATCGTCTTTACCGGGGGGACCGCGAACCTGGTCGCGACCGACGCGCGGGAAGCCGACTACTCCGCGCCGATCCTGGAAAATCTGGGCATTGCGAAGCAGCGCCTCATCCTGGAGCGCAGCTCCCGCAACACCTGGGAGAATGCGATCTTCACGAAAGAGTTGGTGGCGCCGAAGCCGGGCGAGCGCTGGCTGCTGGTGACGTCGGCCTTTCATATGCCGCGCTCGATGGGAATCTTCCGCAAGGCCGGATTTGACGTCGAGGCCTATCCCGTGGACTGGCGGATGGGCGGCCGTGACGATCTCTTCTCCTTCACCAATATGGGCGCGGACGGGCTGGGCCGAACCGAAGTTGCTGTGCGCGAGTGGATCGGCCTGGTGGCCTACCGTCTGATGGGCCGGACCGGCGAGTTGCTTCCGGGACCGGGCAAGGACTAGAACGAGAACCGTAAAACAAGAACACACGGCGCACGATCGCCGGGCCGGAGGAAGCCATGCAACAGCAGAGTGCAGACAGCATCGATCTTGGCGGCCTCGTCGCCGATCTCAACAGCCTGCTGCGGCTGAAGACGACAGTGATCGGCATGAAGCTGTTCGCGCAAGCGGCAGAGATGGAGGCGATCCCGAAAATCCGGCGGCCGAATGCGATCCACACCACGGACCAGATCGTCAGCATGGCCGCGCGCCTGGGCTGGACCGTCGGCATCACCGCCGATGACCTTGTCGGCGCGCAATGCCGCGCGGTGATCGGCCTTGCGCCGCAGGACGACAAATGGCTCGCCGGCGAGAATTATGTCGGGGTCTGGCACGGCACCGCGGAGGACGCGCGCAAGCGCCAGGAGGCGCTGGACGTGGTTCCGTTCGGACACTATGAGGCGCTTGCCGTCAGTCCGCTCGCGAGCGGACGGCTCGATCCGCCGGACATCTGCCTGGTCTATGCGACCCCCGGGCAGATGATCATCCTGATCAACGGGCTGCAATATACCGGCTACAAGAAGTTCGAATGGGGCGTCGTCGGCGAGACGGCTTGCGCGGATTCCTGGGGCCGGGCGCTCAAGACCGGGGAGCCCAGCCTGTCCTTGCCATGCTATGCCGAACGGCGCTATGGCGGCGTGCCGGACGAGGAGATGCTGATGGCCTTGAAGCCTTCGCATCTCGCCAAGGCAATTGAAGGCATGAAGGCGCTGGCCAAAAACGGCCTGCGCTATCCGATCCCGCCCTATGGCATTCAAAGCGACGTCCGCGCCGGCATGGGCGTAAGTTACGCGAAAAAGTAAAGGCCGATCATGAGCTCTGCGAAATTCGACATCGTCGTCTACGGCGCGACCGGTTTCACCGGCCAGCTCGTCGCCGAGTATCTGGCGGCACATTACAGGGACGACAAGGCGCTGACATGGGCGATGGCGGGCCGTAGTCTCGACAAGCTCAAATCGGTGCGTGACGCGATCGGCGCGCCCGCGGATACGCCGCTGATCGTGGCGGATGCGTCGAACGCTCCCTCGCTGAAGGCGATGGTGGCGCAGACCAGATCGGTGATCACGACGGTCGGTCCGTACCAATTCTATGGCGAGGACCTGCTCGCGGCCTGCATCGCTGCGGGCACAGACTATTTCGATCTCTGCGGCGAGCCGGTCTGGATGCGGCAGATGATCGACAAGTACGATGCGGCGGCCAAGGCGAGCGGCGCGCGCATCGTGTTTTCCTGCGGCTACGATTCCGTGCCGTTCGAGCTTGGCACGTTCTTCGTGCAGGAAGAGGCCAGGCGCGTGTTCGGTGCGCCGGCTGCGCGCGTCAAGGGCCGCGTGCGCGACATGCGCGGCACCCTGTCGGGCGGCACCGCGGCGAGCGCGAAAGCGACCTTCGATGCTGTCGCCAAGGATCTCAGCCTCGTCGCCATTCTCAACGACCATTTTGCGTTGACGCCCGGATTTACCGGTCCGAAGCAGCCGAAAGGCAACAGAGCGGCCTACGAGGAGGATCTGCAATCCTGGGCCGCGCCGTTCATGATGGCACTGATCAACACGCGCAACGTCCATCGCTCCAACATGCTGATGGGCTTTCCCTACGGCCAGGACTTCGTCTACGACGAGATGGTTCTGACCGGTCCCGGCGAGAAGGGCGAGGCCAACGCCAAGCGCGTGATGGCGGTCAATGCCGAGAAGACCGGCCCGAACGCGCCGAAGCCGGGCGAGGGGCCGTCGAAGGAAGAGCGCGAGAACGGACTCTTCAATTTGCTTTATGTCGCGATCGCGCCGGACGGCCGCCAGGTCCGCGCCGGCGTCACCGGCGACCGCGATCCCGGCTATGGTTCGACCTCGAAGATGATCTCCGAATGCGCGATCTGCCTGCTCCGCGACGCGGGGGACGTTCCGGCCGGGTTCTGGACCCCGGGCGCAGCGATGCAGCACAAGCTGATCAAGCGGCTGCGGGACAATGCGGGGCTGACGTTCACCGTGGAGAGCTAGCTCGGTGCCGTAGGGTGGGCAAAGCGAAGCGTGCCCACCATTGTCGCGATTAGGACGAGATCGTGGGCACGGCGCTTTGCGCCTTTGCCCACCCTACGGCAGCGTTCGTGCCGCTACGCTGCCCGCGCGTCATATGCGTACATGAAATCCATGTTCTTTGATCCCAACGGCAACAACAATTTGATCATCTGATTCCTGATCCACGCGCCGCCGGCGCTGAATTCGCGCTTGCTGTTGCCGTTGCGGCGCGCCATGGCGACGATCTTCTCGGTGCGCGGGCGGCGCTCCGCCTCGAATGCCCTAAAGGTGGCGCCGAGCTCCTGGCCCTCCTGCATCAGGCGGGCAAGCCGCATCGCGTCCTCCAGCGCCAGCGAGGCGCCCTGGCCGGCGTGAGGGCTGGTCGCGTGCGCGGCATCGCCGATCAGCAGCGAGCGCTTGCGCGACCAGGTCGGCAGGGTCGCGACGTCGAGCGTGTCGGTGACGACGATGTTCTCGGCGGCCTCGATGATATCAGGGATCGGGTCGTGCCAGCCGCGGTGGAAGCCGCGCAGATGCTGCTTCAGCGTCGACGGGTCGAGCGCGCGGAACATCGCCGCGTCCATGCCCTGCGCGGGCTGCGTGCTCCACCACATCACGCCGTCCGTGGGATCGGGGCTGCAATAGCCATAGCCGAAGAAGCCGCTCTGGCCGAACGTGGTCTCGACGTGCCGGCCGATCGGCCTGCCGTCGAGGGCGGCGTGCGGCACGAAGCCGCCGAAGCCGATCAGTCCGGTGTTGAAGGGTTGCGGTCCGTCCGGCACCACCTGTCGACGTGTGATCGAGTGCACGCCGTCGGCGCCGATCAGGAAGTCACCCTCGGCCGTGGTGCCGTCGGCGAAATAGGCGATGATCGGCTGGTCGCCGCGGTCCTCGATCTTGATCAAGCGCTTCTCGAAATAGAGCGAAACGCAGGCGCACCAGGCCTTGTCGATCAGGATCTCGTTCAGCGTGGCGCGGCAGACGTTCACCGCGGGCTGCCCGAAGCGCCGCTCCATGTCGCGGTTGATCGAGCCGAGCCTCGCGCCGCCCTGCGAATAGAAGTCGAAGGATTCGGCGATCGAGCCTCGGCTGATCAATTCATTCGCCAGCCCGATCTCGTCCAGCACATGCATGCCGTTCGGCGCGATCTGCAGCCCGCCGCCGATGCCCTTGGAATAGGGCCAGGCCTCGTAGATCGCGGACTCGATGCCGGCGCGGCGCAGCAGGATCGCGGCCACGGGGCCGGCAATGCCGGCGCCGATGATCAGGGCCTTGCGGGGTCGATAGGACATGGCTTGCTCCCGACGTTTCCGCGGTGCTAGGAGGAATTACGGTCGCTAAATATCTTAGTGACTAAGATATATATCGCCTAAGAGATGAGGTCGGCCTTGTCAAGGACGAAGGCGCGCAACGCGCTGCTGCAGGAGCTCGAGGAGGCGATGCGCCGGTCGTCGGCGCAGGGCGTGCTCTATGGCCAAACCGTTGCCAACGTTGCCGGAATTGCCAATTCCGATCTCGAATGCATGGACATCCTGTATCTCGAGGGACGCGTCACCGCAGGGAGGCTCGCCGAGGTCACGGGCCTCACGACGGGCGCCATCACCGGCGTGGTCGACCGGCTCGAAAAGGCCGGGCTGGTGCGCCGTGAGCGGGATGAGGAAGACCGCCGCAAGGTCTTCATCGCCGTCGTGCCGGACGCGGCGATGAAGATCGGCCAATTCTACGTGCCGATGCAGCAGGCGATGGAGAAGGTATTCGGCGGCTATTCCGACGAGGAATTGCGGCTGCTGCTGCGTTTCGCCAACGAAGGCTACAAGGGCGTGCTCGCGGCGACCGAGGCGCTGAAGGGCCTGCTCGACACGCCACCGGAAAAGCGTCCGGCTCTCAAGTTGACGAAGCGTCGTCCCTGATCTTGTAGATCTGCGCGGCCGCGATCATGCCCCACATCGCGCCCAGCATCATCCAGAAGTGCCGCCAGTGGTCGGTGTCGATCACGAAGCTCTCGCCGACGGTGCCGACGAAGGCGGCGAACACTGCGAGATAAGCACGTTGCCAGGGCACCGGGACGAAGATGTGCCGGAAGCCTATGATGACGGTGGTGAAGACCAGCGCGGGATAACACACGCCGGAGAGCCAGCCGCCGGACATGAAGGCGTTGAGATAGGAATTGTGGGTGTCCTCGGGGAAGAAGCGGTGGAATTGCAGGGGGCCGATGCCGAACGGCAGGTCGAGCGCCATTTCCGCACCGAGGATGTGGCGGCCGAATCGGCCGAAGCGGCCCTCGTCGTAGCTCTGGTCGAAGCTGGCGCGCTGCTTGAACATCTCGGCGGTGGAATCGAACGACAGCAGCACCGCGATCAGCGCCAGCCCCAGCACGGCGGCGACGATCGCCATGATGATGATGCGCGAGCGCTGCGCGTTGGTGCGGCTGGTCAGCACCATCAGCGCCAGCATGAAGGCGGAGGTCAGCACCAGGCCGCCCCAGGCGGCGCGTGAGAAGGCGAGCAGGATCGCCAGCGACATGATGCCGAAGGCGAAGACGTTGCGGAACGCCTTCCCCAGTCTGTCCGAAACCACGCTCTGCAGCGCAAACAGCGCGGGCAGGATCAGGAAGGCGCCGAGCACGTTCGGGTCCTTGAACGTGCCGCGCGCGCGGCCGTAGAGCGTGAGGAGGTCGTTGCCGCCGGGCACCAGGTGGAAATAGCCAGCGACCGCCAGCAGCGAGGCGATCATTCCGCCGACCACGAGGCCTCGGCGGAGCATGTCGAGCCGGGCTGCGGTATCCTCGGACGTGACCATGGCGAAAAACACCACGGTCACCGCCATGTACCAGGAGGTCGCGATCCAGCTCACCACCTCGGACTGCTCGAACAGCGGGATCGCGCTGATCGTGTAGCCGACATTGAGCAGGACCAGCATCAGCACCAGCGGCATCAGCGCGAGCCGCAGCCGCAGGCCGGTGGCGAAGAACGTGACGGCCGCGAGCAGCGTCATGATCTCGTAGGGGCTCGGCTCGATGAAGACGACCGCGCCGGAGGCGCCGACCAGCCACACCAGTGCGCGCTGTAGGGCCAGCACGCCCGGCGCAGCCGGCACGGCTACGTTCACTCCATCGGCTGTCGCCGCATACGCCATCACATGCTCATACGCTTACGCAACTCGTCGTCACAAATTCCGCTGTCATCGCCCGGCTCGACCGGGCGATCCAGTACGCCGTGGCGGCCATTGCGCAAAACAGCTGCCGCTGCGGCGTACTGGATGCCCCGTTCCAGTGCGCAAGCGCGCACAAGCCGGGGCATGACGGAAGCTCAATACGCGTTCTCGTTCTTGGTCAGCAGCGAGATCGGCGTCTTCAGGAGAATGTAGAGGTCGAACAGCACCGACCAGTTCTCGATGTAATAGAGGTCGAACTCGACGCGCTTCTGGATCTTCTCTTCGTTGTCGATCTCGCCGCGCCAGCCATTGATCTGGGCCCAGCCGGTGATGCCCGGCTTGACGCGGTGGCGGGCGAAATAGCCGTCGACGGCTTCGTCGAACAGCCGGCTCTGCAGCTTGCCCTGCACGGCATGCGGGCGGGGGCCGACCAGGGAGAGATTGCCGGAGAACACCACGTTGAAGAGCTGCGGCAGCTCGTCGAGGCTGGTTTTGCGGATGAAGCGGCCGACGCGGGTGACGCGCGGATCGTTCTTGGTCACGACCTTGGAGGCGGTCGGATCGGCCTGATGATGGTACATCGACCGGAACTTGTAGACGTCGATGCGCTCGTTGTTGAAGCCGAAGCGCTTCTGGCGAAACAGCGCCGGACCGGGGCTGTCGAGCTTCACCGCCAGCGCCACCAGGCCCATCACCGGCAGGGCCGCGAGCAGCGCGAGGCTGCCGACGACGCGGTCGAACAGCCATTTCATCACCAGATCCCAGTCGGTGATCGGCGCCTCGAACACGTCGAGCGTCGGCACCTCGCCGAGATAGGAATAGGAGCGGGGCCGGAAGCGCAGCTTGTTGGTGTGCGCGGAGAGGCGGATGTCGACCGGCAGCACCCAGAGCTTCTTCAGCATTTCCAGGATGCGCGTTTCCGCCGAGATCGGCAGCGCGAACAGCACGAGATCGACACGGGTGCGGCGGGCGAATTCGACGATGTCGTCGACCTTGCCGAGCTTGCGCGCGCCGGCGCAGGTGTCGAGCGCGCGGCTGTCGTTGCGGTCGTCGAACACGCCGAGCACGTGGATGTCGGAATCCTCCTGCGCCTTCAGCGCTTCGACCAGCTGCTCGCCATTGCTGTCGGAGCCGACGATGATGGTGCGGCGGTCGAGCCGGCCCTGGCGCGCCCAGCCGCGCACCAGCGAGCGCAGCACCAGGCGTTCGGCGAGCAGCGCGGCGAGACCGAGGAAGTAAAAGGCGGCAAGCCACAGCCGCGAGATTTCGCTGCCGTATTTGGCGAAGAAGGAGATGCCGATGAACAGCAGGAAGACGAACGACCAGGACGAGATCATCCGTGTCATCTGCCGGAGCTGACCGCGGAACAGCTGCACTTGATAGATGTCGGCGGCCTGGAAGCAGACCACGGCGGCGATCGATACGGCGATGACTTCCGCGGGATAGACCCAGCTGAAGCCGGAGAGCGGCATGACATAGCCGACATAGAGCGCGATACCGACGAGGCTGAGCAGCGCGAAGTCGGCCACGCGCACGAAACCGGCGATCACGATCGGCGAATAGGCGCGGGCGACCTTCTGGTTGACGACGTCGAGGGCTGCGGGTGAGAGCCGGCGGCGGCGCTCCACGAAGGGTTGGTCAGCGGGCTTGGCCGCGGCGCTGGTCGCGGCATCGAGCATCGAGCGTGCGTTGAGCGGTTCCACGGGCTTCCACGTCCATTTCAAGCACCCGCGGGCCAATAGCGTTGGCGCCCCGGGCGGCATCCCCTGGTCCTTCGATTATCGAACAAATCGGAAGATTTTCTAAAGCGGGCTTAAGGATGGTTAATGATTGGCAAATGCGTCGCGATAGCCGGCGATCACGCCGTCGACCATGGCGGCTTGCGAGAAATGCGCCGAGATGCGTTCGCGCAAGGACACGGCGCGCTGCGCGGTGGTCTGGGGATCATCGAGCGCCGCGGCAATCGCCTCGGCCATGGCCTCGGAATTGCTCGGCGCGAACAGGGCCGGACTGTCGGAGCCGAAGATCTCGGGAATGCCGCCGATGCGGGAAGCGATCATGGGAATGCCGGCCGCGCCGGCCTCGATCACGACATAGGGCATGGAATCGCCGCGCGAGGGGACGACCAGCAGCCGCCCCTTGGAGAAGCCGTAGCGCGCCTTGACGTGACCGATGAAGCGGATCGCATGGGTGAGGCCGAGCTTCTCGACCTGCGCCTTCAGCGCCGCGGTTTCCTCGCCGTCGCCGCCGAGCGTCAGCGTGACCTTCTTGCCGCCCTCGTGCAGGCGCGCCACGGCATCGACCAGGAGATCGGCGCCCTTGATGTGCCTGAACTCGCCGACATAGGCGAGGTCGGTGGCATCGTCGGTGGTCACGACGGGCTCGAATTCCTCGGGCGTGACGCCATTGAAGACGCAATGCACCACGCCCTTGGGCGTGCCGACGATGCGTTGATAGGTGTCGCGGGCGAACGCGCTCTCGAACAGGAACAGATCGGTCGCGTCCATCAGCGTCCGCTCCAGCCGCGCGTAAAACTCACCCTTGAAGGTGTTGAGGGGATAGTGCAGCGAGCCGCCATGCGGCGTGTAGATGCGGATGGTGTCGTCGGAGCGTCGCCGCATGCGGATGAAGGCGCCGGCCTTGGCACCGTGGCCGTGCATGACGTCGGGCTTGAGCGTGGCGATCAGGCGCCGCATGCGAAGCCAGACCAGGACATCGTCCGGCGACGGCTCGCGGCGGATCGCGAGCCGGTGCACGCCGAGCTTCAGCCGCGGCGCGAGCTCGGCAAGGGCCTTGTCGGCGCGCTCGCCGCCGGTGAGACTGTCGGCGAGAATGCCGACATGGTGGCCGCGATCGACCTGGCCGTTGGCGACGTCGAGGATGTGGCGGAAAATGCCCCCGACCGGAGCACGCACGGCGTGCAGGATACGAAGCGGCCGGTCAGGAGAGGGGGGCATGAATCAAAACCAGCGCGCGACGGCGAATGCCGAACAATTCCGAGGAAAATATCGAGACGGATTAAGGGGCCTCGTGGTTAACAAACGGTGACGAGTGCGCCTGCGCACGTCGCCGCATGCCGCGATTAACCCAGCGGCAACCTTAATGGAGTGTAATCGCCACGGTTGAGGTAGCTTAGTGGCGTTGCCCCTGCGGGAGTGTTCGATGCGTTTAGCGTTCTGGCGTGCCGGCAAGGACAAGGCCGTGGTTGCGCGAGCCGTCTCAAAGGCCAAACCCGAAGTCGCGCCCAAGGCTGAGACCAAGCCTGAGACCAAAGTCGAGGCCAAGGCTGAAGTCAGGCTTGAAGCAAAGCCTACGCCGATCGTCACCAAGCAGGCACAAGTCGAATCCGGCGATATCGATCTGCACGCGCTCGGCGCGGCATTGGCGCGCAAGCGCGGCTGGATCATCGTGCCGACGGTGCTGGCGCTCGTCGCCTCCGTTGCCGTCGTCAATCTCGTCACGCCGCGCTACAAGTCCGAAGCGCGCATCCTGATCGATGGCCGCGAGAACGTGTTCCTGCGTCCGAGCAGCGACCGCACCGAGGAGCGGCAGGCGCTCGACGCCGAGGCCGTCACCAGCCAGGTGCAGCTGGTGCTGTCGCGCGATCTGGCGCGGGAGATCATCAAGAAGAACAAGCTCGCCGAACGCCCCGAATTCGATCCCGTGCTGCAAGGCATCTCGCCGCTGAAGTCGCTGGCCGCGATGATCGGTATCGGCCGCGATCCGTTCTCGATGACGCCGGAAGAGCGCGTGCTCGATGCCTATTACGATCGTCTCCAGGCCTACGCCGTCGACAAGTCGCGCGTGATCGTGGTCGAATTCCAGTCCGCCGATCCGGACCTTGCAGCGCGCGTCGCCAATTCGATCGCCGACGGCTACCTCGTGCTCCAGCAGGGCGCGCGCCAGGAGCAGGCCAAGAACGCCAGCCAGTGGCTCGCCGGCGAGATCGAGAGCCTGCGCAAGAAGGTCTCCGACGCCGAGGCCAGGGTCGAGGACTTCCGCTCCAAGTCGAGCCTGTTCGTCGGCACCAACAACACCACGCTGTCGAACCAGCAGATGGGCGAGGTCAACACCCAGCTCAACAATGCGCGCGCGCTGAAGGCAGATGCGGAATCCAAGGCGCGCCTGATCCGCGAGATGCTCCAGAGCGGCAAGCCGATCGAGGCCTCCGAGGTCGTGAACTCCGAGTTGATGCGGCGGTTGTCCGAGCAGCGCGTCACGCTGCGTGCGCAGCTCGCCGAGCAGTCGTCGACACTGCTTGGCAATCACCCCCGGATCAAGGAGCTGAAGGCGCAGCTTGGCGATCTCGACAATCAAATCCGCGACGAGGCGGCCAAGATCTCCCGCTCGCTGGAAAGCGACGCGCGCATCGCCGGCGGCCGGGTCGATGGCCTGACCGTGAGCCTCGAGCAGCTCAAGAAGCAGGCGACCTCGACCAACGGCCAGGACGTCCAGCTCCGCGCGCTGGAGCGCGAGGCCAAGGCGCAGCGCGATCTGCTCGAGACTTATCTCGCCAAGTACCGCGAGGCCAATACCCGCGAGACCATCGACACGGCGCCGACCGACGGCCGCATCATCTCGCGCGCCATCGTCTCGAACACGCCGGCCTATCCGAAGAAGCTGCCGATCGTGCTGATCGCGACGATCGCGACGCTGCTGCTCTCGTCCGGCGTCGTCGTCACCGGCGAGCTGTTGCGCCAGACCGCGCCGCGCACGGTGGCCGCGTTCGGCCCGGTGCAAACGCAGGCACCGCTGCGCCAGGAACCGGTCGTCCAACCTGTCGTCCAGCCAGTTGTCCGGCCCGAGGTCGAGCCGATCGCCGATCCGGTCATGGCGGAGACCGCGCCGCTTCAGCCGGAGATGACCGATGATGCCGAGGTCACCGAATTCACCGAGATCGAGAATCTGGCCGGCAGCCTGCGCGCCGCGGGCGCGGCGGCGAGGAAGATCACGGTGCTCGGCACCGCTTCCGGCGAAGCCATTACGCTGTCGACGCTGACGCTCGCCCGGCATCTGGCGCGCGAGGCGCGCGTCGTCGTGGTCGATCTCGCCGCGTCCTCGCCGACGATTGCCGCGGTGTCGGTCGATGCTTCGGCGCCCGGCCTTGCCGAGCTGATGCAGGGCGAGGCGTCGTTCGCGCAAATCATCACCCGGGACAAGCTGTCGCGGTTGCATCTCGTCATGGCCGGCCGTCCCGGCTTCGACCGCAGCGTGCTGCAATCGCCGCGGGTGACGCTCGCCATCGACGCGCTGCTGCGCGCCTATGATCACGTGCTGATCGACGCCGGCAGCGCCTCCGACCTTCCGGCCGAGCTGCTGACGGCGCATGCCCGCGCCGTCGTGGTGCCCGATGCGTCGATGACGGCGGATGCGCGTACGCTGATGTGCGAGCAGCTGAGGGCGGTCGGCTTCAGCGAGGTGACGATGTTGAGCAAGCCGGTGCAGGCTTCGGGTGCGGTGGATGCGCCCCGCGTGGTGGCGGCGTAGGCTTCTTCTTTCTCTCTCCGCACACGCGAAATCGTAGGGTGGGCAAAGGCGCACTTGCGCCGTGCCCACGGCCTGTCCGATACGGTAACAAAAGACGTGGGCACGCTTCGCTTTGCCCACCCTACGATACTTGCCTTGCAGGAGCAGGGCAGCTTGCGAGCTGTGAATTCTTACCCGAACGCCTGCCGCAGCCGTCTGGCCAGATCAAACAGCATCTGGTTCTGCTTCACCAGCCGCTTGCCGTGGCTGAGAGATGACATCGCCATCGCTGCGAGTTTTCCGCGGGAGGTCAGCGGAACAAAACTGTCGAAGATATCTTCGTCGTCCTTGCAGAACATCCGCTTGTAGTCGTCCGAACCGATGCCGAGGTCGAGGGAGCGGTAGCCGCGCTCGCCGTAGCGATCGATGATGTAGCGCATCAGGATCAGGCCGGGGCTGTAGCGTGCGTGCTCGGACATCGTGTAGGTGTTGAACATCATCGAGAAGCGCTGGCCGTCGGCGACGCCGGCATAGATCGCGATCACCTCGTCGTCGCATTCGAGCGCGTGGATGTCGATGACGCGGCCTTCGCCGCGCGGCGCGAGGCAGGCGCTGCGGATGAACTGTTCGACCCCGGGCTCGGCGAAGACGTTCGGGAGCTTCTGTTCGGCCATCCGCGCCGGCTTGACGCGGAAGAACCAGTCGAGCAGGCGGGTGACGTCGGCATCGGACGTCGCCAGATGATAGCGATAGCCGGCGAGGTGCTGGAGCTTCTTTTCCTTGCTCTTGAGGCGGCGGCGGAACGAATTGCTGATCCGCGATGGCGGCGGGCCGCCGGGCTCCATCACCAGCTGCGGGCAGCCGTTGATCGCGCTCTGTCGCGGCAGCAGCGCAAACGGGTTCGGCCGGTCGCGCCAGCGCAGCGGTTGCTGTGTCAGCGCGAGCACGTCGGCATGTTCGCGCAGCGGCGCCAGCAGTTCTTCGAGATCGGCGGCGCTGGTCTGTGCGGCGCACGCGGCATCCCACAGGCCCATGTTGAAGGTCGTGTGCTTGCCGCCCATGAAAGCGGCCGTGCGCACGCCGTGGCTCTGGCGCAGCGAGAGCGGCAGCAGCAGCACCGGCTTGCGATCGGCGTCGCGACCGATCACGACGAAGGGCCGCGCGCCCTCGCGCTCGCCGACCAGTCGCTGCCAGGGGCTCAGCAGATCAAACCGCTGATAGGGCGTGAAGAGATGGCCGGGCTCCTCGAAGGCGCGCCAGACCGCCTCGGCGGCGCCGAGATCGGTGACGATATCGACATGCGCGATACGGCTCGCTTTCGACCGCGCTGGCGCTTCTGCCGTCCGGCTTTGCATCGCCGCAGCCATGGTCATTCGCGAAACCTGTCGAGAAATCAAAATAGACGTAATTCGGCCTGTGGCCGACCTTTGCAAAGAAATGTCAACAAAGGGTAAGGACAATGGAGAGGGAACGGCGCCCTGGGGGCGCGAAGGTGGGATCTTGGCATCCGACGACAGATGGCTGGAACGGCTGCGCCTCGAGCTGGCCTGGTTCACCGGCCAGGCCGCGCTGCGCAGCCGAGGTGCCGGCGCCATCCTGCGCTTTGCGCGGGTGCGGCCACGGCGGGGCGGCGGGTTTCAGCCGCTGTGCGCGAACGAGATCACGCCGCAATTTCTCGACCGTGCCATTCGCGCGTTGAAGCGCTGGAACTACGATTTTCTCGGCATGGACGAGGTCTGCCGGCGCGCGGTGACACTGCCGGAGAAACGGCGTTTCGTGGCGCTGTCCTTCGATGGTGCCAACAAGGATCTCATCGACTTCGCCTATCCGGTGCTGACGCATCACGCCGTGCCCTTCACGGTCTACGTGCCCACCGCGTTTCCCGATGGTGTCGGGCAGGCCTGGTGGCTCGGGCTCGAACAGGTGATCGCGCGCGAGAGCCGCATCAGCCTGATGATGGGCGAGAGGGAGCAGCGCTTCACCGTCACCGGCAATACCGAGAAGCAGGCGCTGTTCTCGCATCTCGAGAGCTGGCTGCACTCGCTGTCACCGGCGGATCTATCGGCCGCGATCGCCGATCTCTGTACGCGCTACCGCATTGATCTTGCCGCGCTCTCGCGCGAGGCGTCGATGGATTGGGAGGATCTGGCGAACCTGGCTGCCGATCCACTCGTCACGATCGGCAGCGCGACCGTGAACTATCCCGTTCTCGCCAACATGAAGGACAGTGCGGCGCTGCGCGAGATGGCGATGGGCAGGGCCGTTGCCGAAGCCGCTTTCGGCCGCGATGTCAGGCATCTCGCCTTTCCGTTCGGCGACCGCACCTCGTTCCGGCGCAGCCACGTCGTGATGGCGGAGGAGGCCGGCTTTGCCAGCGCGGTGTCGACGATCCCGGGCATCGTGGACGCGGAGGGGCGGACCAATCTGCGCGCGCTGCCGCGGATTTCCTGGGATGGCCGCGTGCGCTCGCTGCGCATGTTGCGCGTACTGGTGTCGGGTGTTGCGTTTGCGCCGGTGAGGCCGACCGCTACGAGCCAGACTTGACGCGATCAGGCCGCTGCATCCAGCTCACGATCGGCATCGCCGGCAGCACCCAGCCCATGCCCACGACCACGTAATAGATCGCCTGCCGCCAGCCGGACTCGGCGATCCACGGCATCTGCGCCGCCGCCATGCCGAGCAGGGCCCAGACCGTGGCCAGCACGAGGAGCAGGATGGCGCCGAGGAACTTGCGGGTGCGGATCGTCATGACGGACTACTAGCGGCTTTCGCGTAACTTGCGCTGCGGGAGCGGGGGACTATAAGGGGCACGCAGTCCGGTTCAAGCCCTGGTTTTAACCTCTGAAATGACGACGAATTCTGTCCCAACCAACCCGCATCGCGCCGTGCGCTGGTGGCTGATCTCGGTCGCCGCACTGATCGCGCTGATGGTGCTGGTCGGCGGCGCGACGCGGCTGACGGAATCCGGCCTTTCGATCGTCGAATGGAAGCCGGTCACGGGCAGCGTGCCGCCACTGTCGGAGGCGCAGTGGACCGAGGCGTTCGAGGCCTACAAGAAGATCCCGCAATATCGCGAGCTCAATGCGGGGATGAGCCTGTCCGAGTTCAAGCAGATCTTCTGGTGGGAGTGGAGCCACCGGCTGCTCGGTCGTTTCATCGGCGTCGCCTATCTCTTGCCGTTCCTGTTCTTCCTGTGGCGCGGTGGCCTGTCCGGTGAATTGAAGCGCAGGCTGTGGCTGCTGTTCGCGCTTGGCGGGCTCCAGGGCGCGGTCGGCTGGTGGATGGTGGCCTCGGGCCTGACGGGACGGGTCGAGGTGTCGCAATATCGGCTGGCGACGCATCTCGTGCTCGCGCTGCTGATCTTCGCTGGCATTGTCTGGACGGTGCGGCGGCTCAAGGAGCGGCCGCAGATCGCAGCACCGGCGCGGCTGCGCTTCACGAGCGCGCTGCTGCTCGTCGTGACGTTCGTGCAGATCTATTTCGGCGCACTGGTTGCGGGCCTGCGCGCGGGGCGCGCCTACAACACCTGGCCGCAGATCGACGGCGCGTTCATTCCCTCGGCCGAGCGGCTGTGGTTCGAGACGCCGTGGTGGCGCAACATGTTCGACAATGTGCTGACGGTGCAGTTCGAGCACCGCATGACCGCCTATGCGCTGTTCGCGCTGGCCGCGCTCCACGCGGTCGACGCGGTGCGCTCGCGCGCAGGTGCAGCGGCAAGCGGCGCGCTCTGGCTGCTCGCGGCGGTGAGCCTGCAGGCGGTGCTCGGCATTCTCACGCTGCTCAACCAGGTGCCGATTGATCTCGCGCTGTCTCACCAGGCGGTCGCAATCGTCGTGCTGACGCTTGCGGTGATGCAGGTGGAGCGGCTCGCTTCGCGGCGACCTGCGGAGGCGCAGCCGCGCGCGGTTCCAGTTGGCCAGCCCGGCTGATCAGCAATAGCCGTAGATGCCGCACGAATAGGGCAGGCGCCAGAAATAATCGGCCTGCTTCCCACCGTAATACGCACCCTGATAGTCGTAGCTCCAGGGGCGGCCATAATAGCCCGGCAGGGTGTGCGAGCCCGGCAGCAGCGGTGTGCCCGGCAGGTTACGGATGTAGCTGCCGACGCCATAGGCCGGCGAGATCAGCGCATCCGGATCGGTATCGACATAGACCTGCGGCGGCTCCTGCGGTGGAACTGCGGCCCGCCGCTTCGGCGTGGCCGGCAAGTCGGCGGCAACGGCGGCTGAAACCGTCAGCATCGCCGCAAGGGCAGGCACCATCCAGCGCAGCATCGTCGGCTCCGAATCAAAGGGGCGATCCAAAGACGATGTATGGGGCAGATATGGTTAATGATCGTTAACTGACGGTCGCCAAAGCGACCGTCATTCCGGGGCGGTGCAAAGCACCGAACCCGGAATCTAGAGATTATGATGCTACGTCTGATGCTACGTCGAGATTCCGGGCTCGCGCTGCCGCGCGCCCCGGAATGACGGCGGTGACTACGCCCCCAGCGCCTGTTCCAGATCGGCGATCAGGTCTTCCTTGTCCTCGATGCCGATCGAGAGCCGCACCACGTCGGGGCCGGCGCCGGACTTCACCTTGGCGGCGTCGTCGAGCTGGCTGTGCGTGGTCGAGGCCGGGTGGATCACCAGTGAGCGGGTGTCGCCGACATTGGCCAAGTGCGAGAACAGCTGCAGTTTCGACACCAGGCTGACGCCGGCGTCATAGCCGCCCTTCAGGCTGAAGGTGAACACGGCGCCTGCGCCCCGCGGCGCGTATTTGCGCGCGAGCTGGTTGTACTTGTCGCTCGCAAGGCCGGCATAGCTGACCGACGCCACCGCCGGATGGCCGGCGAGGAATTCGGCGATCGCCTTGGCATTGTCGCATTGCTTCTGCATGCGCAGCGGCAGCGTCTCGATGCCGGTCAGGATCATGAAGGCGTTGAACGGCGACAGCGCGGGGCCGAGGTCGCGCAAGCCCAGCACGCGGCAGGCGATCGCGAAGGCGAAATTGCCAAAGGTCTCCTGCAGCCGGATGCCGTGATATTCCGGTCGCGGCTCCGACAGCATCGGATATTTGCCGCCGGTCGACCAGTCGAAGGTGCCGGCATCGACGATGATGCCGCCGAGCGAATTGCCGTGACCGCCCAGAAACTTCGTCAGCGAGTGCACGACGATGTCGGCGCCGTGGTCGATCGGACGGATCAGGTAGGGCGAGGCCAGCGTGTTGTCGACGATCAGCGGCACGCCCGCCTTCCGGGCCACCGTCGAGATTGCCTCGATGTCGGTGATGCTGCCGGCGGGATTGGCAATGGACTCGATGAAGATCGCTTTGGTGCGCGGCGTCACCGCGCGCTCGAAGCTCGCGACGTCGTCGGGATCGGCCCACACCACGTTCCAGCCGAAGCTCTTGAAGGCGTGCGTGAACTGGTTGATCGAGCCGCCATAGAGTTTTCGCGCAGCGATGAACTCGTCGCCGGGCTGCATCAATTGCTGCAACACCACGACCTGCGCGGCATGGCCCGAGGCCACCGCAAGTGCGGCCGTGCCGCCTTCGAGCGCGGCGACGCGCTCTTCCAGCACGGCGTTGGTGGGATTGCCGATACGGGTATAAATGTTGCCGAACGCCTGCAGACCGAACAGCGAGGCGGCGTGGTCGGCATCGTTGAACACGAACGAGGTCGTTTGATAAATCGGCGTCGCGCGCGCACCGGTGGTGGGGTCGGGCTGTGCACCGGCATGCACGGCGAGGGTTGAAAATCCCGGAAGGCGATCGCTCATTGAGGGCGTCCTGTTCTCTTGGTCTGAAATCGCGCGGCATGCTGATGGGCGCCGCGCTCGCCGTCAAGGCGCCGCTTCACGTCAAGACCATTTGGGAATGATCTTGCTACGCATTGTCGCGTTGGCAAAATGAATCCCTCGCAATTGCGTCAGCTTTGCTCGGTCTTGTTTTTGGCCGCGCGATCGGAGGCCGCAGTGTCGCCGCCGCCGACACTCATCCGATTGAGGGATAGCCGCATGCCTTGCGTCGGTGCCGGCGCGCGCTTGGAGCTGAGCGTGCGCGAATTCACGCCCATCCAGGAGATCTCGGATGACAGGCGGCCATATTCGATCTTGGGGCAGCGATTCATCACCACCTTGATACCGACCGATTCCGCCTTCGCCGCCGCTACGTCATCGCGCGCGCCGAGCTGCATCCAGATCACCTTCGGCAGCGGGTCGAGCGTGAGCGCCTCTTCGACGACAGGCATGATGTGGCTGGAATTGCGGAAGATGTCGATCATGTCGATGGGACGGCCGATGTCGGAGAGCGAGGCGATAAAGGGTTTGGCGAGCAGCTCCTTGCCGACATGGCCGGGATTGACCGGGATCATGTCGTAGCCGCGCTGCGCCAGATATTTGAACGCGAAATAGCTCGGTCGCACGTTGACCGGCGAGGCGCCGACCATCGCGATCGACTTCACGGTGTTGAGGATGGCGCGGATGTAATTGTCGGAATAGGCGTCGTGGTTCATGTGATCCTTCATTCGTCATTCCGGGCGGCTCGAAGAGCCGACCCGGAATCTCGAGATTCCGGGTTCGATGCTTCGCATCGCCCCGGAATGACGGTGTAAGAAATATAGCTACTCATCCCGCCATGTCGGCGTGCGCTTCTCGATGAAGGCGCCGATGCCTTCCTCGGCGTCGCGCGCCATCATGTTCTCGGTCATCACCTCTGCGGCATAGCGATAGGCATCCGCAAGGCTCATCTCGGCCTGGCGGTAGAATGCTTCCTTGCCGAGCTTGACGGTGTAGGCGGATTTCAGCGCGACCTGTTGCGCGAGCTCGATCGCGGCGTCGCGTTCAGTGCCGGCGGGCACCACGCGGTTGATGAGGCCGATCTCGCGGGCGCGGGTCGCCGGGATGGGCTCGCCCGTCAGCAACATCTCCATCGCCTGCTTGCGCGGCACGTTGCGCGACAGTGCCACCATTGGTGTTGAGCAGAACAGGCCGATGTCGACGCCGGGCGTGGCGAAGTGTGCTGCCTCCGAGGCGATGGCGAGATCGCAGCTTGCCACGAGCTGGCAGCCGGCCGCGGTCGCGATGCCCTGGACGGCAGCGACCACAGGCTTTGGCAGGTGCACGATCGCCTGCATCATCGCGCTGCAGGCGGTCATCATCTCGGCAAAGAAGGCGCGGCCGCGATCGGGGTCAGTGCGGCGCGCGGTCAGCTCCTTCATGTCGTGGCCGGCGGAGAAGGCAGGACCGTTGGCAGCGATCACGACGCCGCGGACGGCCTTGTCATCGCGGATCTCGTTGAGCTCCGCATGCAGGCTGGCGATCATCGCCGCCGACAGGCTGTTGCGCGCGGCGGGGCGGTTCAGCGTCAGCACGGCGATCGGGCCTACGGTCTCGCGCAGCAGGATCGGCGGTTGCGGGGAGGGGGCGCGGGCAGCCTGGGCGGACATCGAAGCGTTTCCGTTGGATTATTGCATTTGAATGACGCAGATAACTTAATGTAACAGGGCAAGCGAAGCGAGGGTGGGGAACAGCATGGCGTCAGCGAAAATGAGCGTGGCAGAGGTCGAGCAGTTCCTCCGTCACGAGTTTCCCCAGGCCTTCAGCGGCGACGACATCACGATAGAAAGCGCGGACGGCCAGACCTGCCTTTTGCGCCAGCGCTACAGTGAAAGGATGCTGCGGCCGGGCGGAACCGTGTCCGGCCCGACGCTAATGGCGCTGGCCGATTTCGCGATGTACGTGGTGCTGCTGTCCGCGATCGGGCCGGTCGGGCTCGCTGTCACCACCAATCTCAACATCAACTTCCTGCGCAAGGGGCAGCCCGGTCAGGACGTGCTGGCGGAGGCGCGGCTGCTCAAGCTCGGCAAGCGGCTGGCGGTCGGGGAGGTGAAACTGCTGTCCGGCAGCTCGCCCGATCCGATCGCCCATGTCACCTCGACCTATTCCATTCCAAATGTTTGAGCTTTTTGCAGGTAATATAGCACCATATTTTTAAGTCGTTGATATTGCGATGCTAATTTCGGTCCATGGGCATTGACCGTTGTGCGTCTCTTCTCTAGAAAACCGCGCAGTCCGGCGCGGTGTTCGCGCCGATGCTCCCCGTCCACGGAAACTCTGACATGAAAACCTTTTCGGCAAAGCCGGCTGAGGTGACGAAGAAGTGGGTGCTGATCGACGCCAAGGGTCTGGTCGTCGGCCGCCTCGCCACCATCGTCGCCATGCGCCTGCGCGGCAAGCACCTCCCGACCTACACCCCGCACGTTGATTGCGGCGACAACGTCATCATCATCAATGCGCAGCATGCGGTCCTCACGGGGCGCAAGCGCGAGCAGAAGACCTATTACAAGCACACCGGCTATGTCGGCCACGTCAAGGAGCGCACCGCGCGCCAGATCCTCGAGGGCAAGCATCCCGAGCGCGTGCTCGAGAAGGCCGTCGAGCGCATGATCCCGCGTGGCCCGCTCGGTCGCGTGCAGATGGGCAACCTCCGTGTCTACGGCGGCGCCGATCATCCGCACGAGGCGCAGCAGCCCGAGAAGATCGACATCGCCAAGTTGAACCGCAAGAACACGAGGGCCGCATAATATGGCCGAATCCATCCAGTCGCTCGACCAGCTCTCGCAGCTCAAGACGGCGGCGGCGCCCGATGCGCCCAAGCACGAGAAGAAGGTCGACAAGTTCAACCGCGCCTATGCCACCGGCAAGCGCAAGGACGCGGTCGCCCGCGTCTGGATCAAGCCGGGCGCCGGCAAGGTCACCGTCAACTCGCGCGAGGTCGAGGTCTATTTCGCCCGTCCCGTGCTGCGCATGATGATCGAGCAGCCGTTCTCCGTGGCCCAGCGTTCGGGCCAGTACGACGTGATCTGCACGGTTGCCGGCGGCGGCCTGTCCGGCCAGGCCGGCGCGGTCCGTCACGGCATCTCCAAGGCGCTGACCTATTTCGAGCCGGAGCTGCGCTCCGTGCTCAAGAAGGGCGGCTTCCTGACCCGCGACTCCCGCGTGGTCGAGCGCAAGAAGTACGGCAAGGCCAAGGCCCGCCGGTCCTTCCAGTTCTCGAAGCGTTAATCGCTTCGGTCACATTCGCCGCGAAAGCGGCTTCAATGAGATGCAAAAGGGCGCTGATTTCAGCGCCCTTTTTGTTGTTCGTTTGTATGCAAATTGATGGCGTGTTTCCCGAAAACTTGGCCTCCCGCGAAAACCTGAATGGAACTCGCGCGACCTAGCGTCGCATTCGGAAGGGCGCGCAAACGGCTGGGGCCGGTCGCGTAACTGCTATGTCTTAAAGGGGGCCGACATGATGTCGCTCGATAGCATCACGCTCTATTTGGTCGCCACCATGGTTGCCGCACTGCTCGGCGCCATGATGGTGTTTTTCGGCAGGCAGGAGAACAGCCCTGCACTGAAATGGTGGGGCACCGCGTATCTGCTCGGTGCCGCCTCCGTCGCGCTGTGGACCGCAGCCGGCGACAGGCTGGGCCCGCATCTTTACCTTGCGCTGAACGCGGTCGGCTTCGTCGCCTGCGGCATGGTGTGGAATGCGGCGCGCGTCTTCCACGGCCGCAAGCCGAACTGGCCGGGTCTCGTGCTCGGTGCGCTCGCCTGGGTCGCCGCCGTCACGCTGCTCGCCCCCGAGGCATCCATGTTGCGGATGATCGTCGGCGCCGGCATCGTCTCGGTTTATGCGGCACTGACCGCCAGCGAGCTCTGGACCGAACGGCGCAAGAGCCTGCAGCGGCGCTGGCCCGCCTTCGTGATGCCGGTGATGCATGGCTGCGTGTTGATGCTGCCGGTCCTGATCGGCAGTTTCCTGCGTCCGCACGATGCCGGCTTCTCCCAGAGCATCTGGGTCAAGGTGTTCGCGGTCGAACTGATCCTCTATGCCGTCGGCACCGTGTTCGTGATCTTCATGCTGGTGTCCGAGCGCACCGTGACCGCGCACCGCACCGCCGCGTCGACCGATCCCCTGACCGGCATGCTCAACCGCCGCGGCTTCTCGGAAGCCTGCGGCCGCGTGATCGAGCGCGAGGCCAAGGCCGGACGTCCCGTGACCGTGATGATCTTCGACATCGATCACTTCAAGTCGATCAACGACCGCTTCGGCCACCCCGCCGGCGACGAGATGCTGAAACTGTTCTCGACCGTCGTCGTCAGCAACTTACGCATCACCGACATGTCGGGCCGCATCGGCGGCGAGGAGTTCGCCGCGCTGCTGCCGTGTTCGCTGGAGGAGGGCGTGCTGGTCGCCGAGCGCGTGCGCGAGGCGTTCGAGACCTCTGGCGTCGTGGTCGACGAAGGCCCGGTCGACACCACCGTCAGCATCGGCGTCGCCGGCGGGCCCGCCGGCACCGAGCTCGAGGTGCTGCTGGCATCCGCCGACACCGCGCTCTACCAGGCCAAGCGCGGCGGCCGTAACCGCGTCGAGGCGGCGGAGGAGCTGCCGCTGTCGCTGGAGAACTGGCGCCGCCAGAGCGCCGCGCGGATCAGTGCGCCGCAGCCGCGGCCGGCCACCGCCTGAGACGCAAGGCAGCATCGCGGTAATCCTCTGTTTACCATTCGATCCCTACCATTGCGGTCATGGAATCGATCCGTCGACAGAATCCGCAAGCTGCCCTGATGTCGCTCGAAGCCGCTGCAGCCTCGGCACGCAGCGGTTTCGCCTGTCTGTTCTCCACTGCGGATGAATACGAGAGCGCGCTGATCACCGAGCGCCGCGCGCAGGGGCGTTACACGCAAGGCCGCCGCAGCTACTGGCCGCTCGCGCTGTTCATCGGCTGCGTCCTGATCGTGGCGGGCAGCGTTCTGCTGCTCATCTGAGAGACCTGCATTTTTGGACCGACCAGGGCGCCGTTTCGGCGCCTTTTTCTTTTTCGCCGGCTGCGCTAGACACGCCTATCGAACAAAAAACGGGTGGAAACCGATGATCACCGAGATCGCGCAAATCGACGTCAAGCCGGGCAGCGAGAAGGATTTTGAGGCCGCCGTCGCCAAGGCCAAGGCCGACTTCGGCCGCTCCAAGGGCTTTCACGGTTTTGAGCTGCACAAATCGATCGAAAAGCCGCAGCGCTACCGGCTGATGGTGAAATGGGCGACGCTGGAAAACCACACCGTCGATTTCCGCGGCTCGGAGAATTTCACCGAATGGCGCGGCCTCGTTGGCCAGTACTTTGCCTCGCCGCCCGAGGTCGAGCACACCGAGACTGTGCTCACGACCTGAGGGCTTATTTCTGGAGCATGATCTAATCGGAAAACCGCTGCACACTTTTCCGGATCATGCTCTACGCCGCTTCTGCCAGAGGCGCCGCCTCATAGGTCTTGAAATGGTCGATCATGACCTTGGCGATGGCCACTAGCGGCAGTGCCAGCGCCAGGCCCCAGATGCCGAACACGACGCCGAGCAAGATCTGGAAGGCGAACAGCGTGGCCGGCGGGATGTCCAGCGCCTGCCGCTGCAAGATCGGCGTCAGCACGTAGCTCTCCATGGCGTGCACGCCCATGAAGAGCAGAAAGGCCGATAGCGCCGGGATCCAGCCCGAGGCGAGGCTCGCCAGCACCACGACGACGCCGGCGATGATGGCCCCGATGGTCGGGATGAAGGCGAGCAGGCCGGCCTGAATTCCCAGGATGAACGAGCTGGGGATGCCGATGACGGCAAGCCCGATCCAGGTCACCACGCCGACCGCGAGCATGACGATGATCTGCGCGATCAGCCAGCGCTCCAGCGTCTCGGCTGTGCGGTCGATGATCAGGGCGACGCGGGTGCGGTGCCTCGCCGGCGCCAGGAACAGCAGGCCGTCGTGATAGACGGCCGGCTGGGCGGCGAAGGCGAAGCCCAGGAACAGCACGATAAAGATGTTGCCGACACCGTGGATGGTGCCGAGCAGCAGCTTGAAGGTCTGGCTCACGATCGCGCCGCCGCTGGAGGCCAGCGCGCCGGCGCCGGGCAGGGGACCGCGCGAGGGCGCTGCTGGTGCGGGCGCCGTCTCCGAGGGCGCAGTGGCCGAGGCGTCGGTCGCGCCGTTGCCGAAATCGAAGAAGCTGGTGTCGATGCCGTGGTTGTCCAGGAACGACTTCACGTTCCCGATCTGCGACTTGATGGTCTTGCTCAGCAGCGAAGCCTGTTCGGCGATGGTGGCGCCGCCGAGATAGGCGATGCCGGCGAGCATCAAAGCGAGCGCGGTGCAGACGATCGCGAGCCGCACCGGATGCGGCAGGGGCACGCGGCGGCCGAGCGCGCCCGTCAGCGCGTTGAGGCCGAGGCCAAGCAGCATGCCGGTGAAGATCAGCAGCAGGGTGGCGGCGAAATACCAGGTGAAGGCGAGCAGCGCGGTGAACAGCACGACGCCGATGCCCCCGACCGAGATCGCCCAAGCGAGGTCGCCGCGGGTCCGGGAGCGTTCATCTTTGGACATGGTCACATCGGGTCCTTTTCAGCGCAATGCGCGCCGCACTCTCTCGACAAACGCGCTTCGGATCAAGACCGCGTCAACGCGCTGGTTTGACGTCGGCGCGCCGACGGTGCAGAGCGATGAGGAAAGAACAATGGGGGCGGTTTGAGCTTCATCAGCAAATGGGCCGGTCTGCTCGGGCTTCTGGCCGTGATCGTGGTCGGCGACCAGATCCGGATCAACCGGCCCGGCCACAAATTTCGTCTCACGGTCGAGGTCACGACACCTGACGGCATCAAGACCGGATCCGGCGTTCTGGCCGTCGTGCCCGACCGCAACTATAACCGCGGCGGCCGCACCACCACGCGCGGGGAGGCCGTGTTCGTCGACCTCGGCCAAGCCGGCGCCAAAGGCAAGAATCTGGTGGCATTGTTGGCGCACCGGCAGGACGCGAAGCTGGACTTCGACGACATCAATTATGTCGCGCTCCGTGCCTATGGCGCCGCGCGCGGCAACCGCGTCTCGTTCAACGATATCCACCGGCAGACCGGCGTTGTCCCGGTGCAGGGAGACCTCGTGCCGGTGCTCGTCAGCTTTGGCGATCCCAAGGATCCCAAGACGGCGCGCGTTGTCGCCGCCGACCACGCGGAGGCGGTTCTGGGCGAGGGTTATGCGATCCGTGGCCTCACGGTCGAAGTCGTGCCCAACGGGTTCTGGCCGGTTGATTTCGGTGGGGCGCTCGGAGAGCCCGTGACGCGCGGCATCGACGCGAAACTGCCATGGCTGGCCGCGCCGGGCGATCCGGCGGCAACCGCACTGCAGGCCGCCGGGCTGCCCGCCGGGGGCGAGGCCCGGGAGGCATTTGCGCGAAAATAGCATTGCCGTCCCGCGATCCCTTCTGTTGAATTTGTTCCAGCCCAAGGGCATGTTTGGAGAATCTTCTTATCGGAGAGGCGCGGAACGACAGATGAGAAAGCCGGTCGTCGGCGTGATCGGGAATGCCCATCGCGTCGAAAATCGATTTCAGGTCCAGATGGTCGGCGAGCGCAATTTGCGCGCCGTGGCCGAGGTTTCCGGTGGCCTGCCGATGATGTTCGCAGGTGCGCCCGATATCACCGATATCGGCGCGCTGCTCGACGTGGTCGACGGGATCGTGCTCACCGGCGCGCGCGCCAATGTCCATCCGACCCGCTTCAATGTCGACCCGTGTGAGCGCCACGAGCCGTACGATATCCATCGTGACGAGGTGGCGCTGGCGCTTTCGGTCGCCTGCGTCGCCCGCGGTGTGCCGCTGTTCGGCATCTGCCGCGGCCTGCAGGAGATGAACGTCGCCTTCGGCGGCTCGCTGCATCCCGAGATCCGCGAAATTCCCGGCCGCATGAACCATCGCATGCCCCGGCTCGAGAACGGCGAGATCCACCCCGATCCGACCGTGGTGTTCGCCGACCGTCACGACGTCGAGCTGACGCCGGGCGGGGCGTTCGCAAAACTGCTCGGCTGCGAGAAGATCAGGGTCAATTCGCTGCATGGCCAGGGCATCCTCGAGCCCGGCAAGCGCGTGCTGATCGAGGGTGTTGCCGAGGACGGCACCATCGAGGCGATCCGGATCGCGGAAGCCCCGACCTTCGCGCTCGGCGTGCAATGGCACGCCGAATACGATCCCCAGCGCAATCCGGTCAACCGCAAGCTGTTCGAAGCCTTCGGCGAAGCGCTGGTCGCGCGGCAGCGCGCGGCGGCGTAGGGCACGAGAGCGAAATCTGGCGCACAGCTGCGTCAAGCTCATCATTGCGAGCGCAGCGACTTGTTCGCCGAAGCCTTGGCGAAGGCGGAAGCAATCCAGAGTCTTTCCGCGGTGGGATTCTGGAATGCTTCGTCGCAAGAGCTCCTCGCAATGACGGAGTATGAGGTGACAGCTTGCTTCTCCAGGGACGCTGTCATTCCCCGCCTTGTGCGCAATTGCGCACTGGAGCGGGGAATCCGGTACGCCGCAGCTTATCGGTTCTATCACAACGGTCTCTGGAATACTGGATCGTGCGGTCCTAGTGCGCAATTGCGCACTGGCCGGGCGATGACGGTGAGTGAGTGTGCAGACACGCCTTCGCAGTCTCGCGGCGCATTTCGCCCGAGGCTTGCTGTCGTCGCGCTCTTTGAAAGCCAAAGGGCGCAGGGAAGGCCGGGCGCCGGCGGCACCCGCAAGTCCGTGCGCGACGAAGATGTACACGGGGTGGACCGCAGGTGATGCCGGTCGCCCGGCCTTCCCTGCGCGGCTGGTTTTTAACGGTGTCCTTCGTGCTCTCCCCGGGGAGCGATGCACTATTGCCCCCGTCGCCTTGCGGGAATGATCGATGCGCGTGCCCGGTCGGGCCGCCGCATCACCGCAAGCCTTGACGCACAGACCCCGGGCGTCAGGACCACACGACTTCTCCGTCCGCGGACGATCCCGCCGGAATATCCGGAAGCTTGCGTGTGCTCGCCCCCAGGCATCGACGAAACCGCTGTGACCGCGCCGGGTCGTATCGCGTCGCCTGAGGACTCACGGTTGCCCGCCCTGTCATCATGCCGAGCCGCGCCGGCGCTACCGCGTCCACCGCCACCCGGCCCGCATCTCGTGACGATCGCGAAGCGCCCCTTTGGCAGGCCGGGATGAGGCGCTTATGCCACAAATCCGAAATTCGGGAAAGTGGAATATTTTTACGCGGAGGGCTTGACCGGGTGTTTTGCCCGACGCTTCGCGGGATTGGCCATGGCAGGGACGCATTGCGCTATCCCAATGCCGGGAGCCGCTTTATCGGAAAGACTTGCTTGGTGGGTTCGGCAGATACACCTTAAGTTCTGTCCCGCGACGGAGGATGACTTTCATGAGCAGACCTGCAAGACCGAAAGCGAGCTGATCGCCATGGCCAAGGCCGAGTTGAAGGTTCATGCCGACTGTCCCGATGGAATGACGATTTCGATCCTCCGCGAGGGTCGTTCCTGGGAGTTTCGGGCCAGCGCAGATCGGGCCACCTCGGATCGGCCCGGCTACCCCGAATGCGTCGCCATGCTTGTCCAGATCGGCGATCACCTCTGCAAGCAGTACGACGTCGAGGGTTAGGCGGGTCCGAGAGCCGGATTGCCGGCTGCCCCGTGCATCGACCAAATTAGGCACAGTGACCCATTTTTGCGATCGCTGCGGCAAACTGTCCATTTTCCAGTTGACCACGAAATTGCTGACGGTAAAGGTGCCGTGCTTCACGCGCGGCCGAGACCCGAACACATCTCGGCGAAAACCGACAACAAGAACGAGCGGAAGCATCAGGAGGGTGAACTAGCTCCCGCGCAGACCTGGATGGTCGCTGATACAGCGCCATGGTCCTGCGCGTTCGGGGGTAGCACTCAGCAAGGGGGACAAGGCATCGATGCGCCCATTGTTGGCGGTGAGTACGGCTATCGACTGGCTGAACGAAAAGGTCGGTAGCGTCTGCAATATTCTGGTGCTCGCGGCCTGCGTGGTCAGCGCCGCAAATGCGATGATCCGGTATGCCTTCAGCTACAGCTCCAACAGCTGGCTCGAGACGCAGTGGTACATGTTCGCCGTCATCGTGATGTTCGGCTCGTCCTATACTTTCAAGCGCAACGAGCATGTGCGCGTCGAAATCCTCTACCTCATGCTGTCCGAGCGTGGCCAGCTGTGGCTCGACCTGATCGGGACATTGGTCTTCCTCGTCCCGGCGTGCCTGCTCCTCAGCTACCTCTCATGGGCGATGTTCTACAACTCGTTCATCATCGGAGAGATGTCCAACAACGCGGGCGGCCTCCTGCGGTGGCCGATCAAGTTCGTGCTGCCGGCCGGGTTCTTCATGGTCGCTCTGCAGGGCGTCTCGGAGGCCATCAAACGCGCCGCCGCCTTGCGCGGTGAAGTCACGATCGACGCAAAATATGAGCGGCCGACCCAATGATCACGATTGAGATGATGCCGCCGCTGATGTTCGGCGGGCTGGTCCTGGCCATGCTGATCGGATTTCCGGTCGCGTTCACGCTGGCTGCCCTCGGGCTTTCGTTTGGATTCCTCGCGATCCACGAGGGATTTTTCGGATTCAGCTTTCTCCAGGCCATTCCGGAGCGCATCTACGGCAGCGTTCTCGCCAACGAGCTGCTGCTGGCAATTCCGTTCTTCACGTTCATGGGCGCGATCCTCGAACGATGCGGCCTCGCCGAGGATATGCTGGATTCAATGGGGCAGCTGTTCGGCCCGGTTCGCGGCGGTCTTGGCTATTCCGTGATTATCGTCGGCTTCATCCTCGGTGCGATCACGGGGACGGTGGCGGCGCAGGTCATTGCGATGGCGCTGATCTCGATGCCGGTGATGATCCGCTACGGCTACAACATGCGCTACATCACCGGCGTGCTCGCAGCCTCCGGCACCATTACCCAGCTGGTGCCTCCCTCGCTGGTTCTGATCGTGCTCGCGGACCAGCTCGGGAAGTCGGTCGGCGACATGTATCTGGGCGCCTGGGGCCCATCGATCCTCCAGATCGCACTCTTCGCCGGCTACACGTTTGCGCTGAGCGTGATCAAGCCGGGCCACGTCCCGGCGGTGCCCAAGGAAGCAAGGACGCTCACGGGCTGGGCGCTCTGGCGCAAATGCCTTCTGGGCATCATCCCGTCCGCCGTTCTGATCTTCGTGGTGCTCGGCACGATGATGCTTGGCCTTGCCACCCCGACCGAAGCGGGCGCGATGGGCGCCGTCGGCGCGATCGTCCTTGCAGTCATCCATCACAAGGATTTCAGCTCGGCTGGTCACAAGGTGCTGCTGGTCGGCGTTGCGGCGGCGGGCGTCGGCACGATCATCGGCATCTACCTCACGCCGAATCTGCCGTTCAAGATCGCGTTCGCGATTGCCTATCTCGCCGTCGCCTGGGTTTGCATCGAGGCCATCAGGATTCCGGACCTGCGCATGCTGGTCAAGCAGGGCTACGAGACCACGATGCGCATCACCTGCATGGTGACGTTCATCCTGATCGGATCGACCTGCTTCTCAATCGTCTTTCTCGGTTGCAACGGTGGGGTCTGGCTGGAGCACATGCTGACATCGCTGCCGGGCGGGGTCTGGGGCTTCCTGATCTTCATGAACCTGTTCATCTTCTTCATCGCCTTCTTCCTCGACTTCTTCGAGATCGCCTTCATCATCATCCCGATGATCGCGCCGATCGCGCAGAAGCTGCTCACCCCCGTGGTGGGGGCGGATGCCGCCTTGATCTGGTTCGGTGTCATGCTCTGCGTCAACATGCAGACCTCCTTCCTGCATCCTCCGTTCGGCTTTGCCTTGTTCTACCTGCGGGGCGTGGCGCCGAAAGAGGTCAAGAGCTCGGACATCTATTGGGGCGCGATGCCTTGGATCGGCCTGCAGGCGATCATGGTTGCGGTCGTCATCGCATTCCCGATCACGGTCACCGGGCTGCTGGATGCTCCCATCAAGGTGGATCTGGACAAGATCAAGATCGAAATTCCCGACGTCGAGCTGCCGCCGCCGCTCGATTTCGGCCAGCCGAAGAATTGAGAAAGGTCCCCGCCCGGGGATTGATCCCAAAATATTGCAGGGCTGTCGGTGACCTGCGAACGCTGCCCTTGCGCAGGGAGCCGCGGACCTCGATTGCGACGGCGCAACTGATCAGCAGGCTGGCGGAGTAGACGGTCGCGTCGCGCTGTGGCTAAGTCCAGGTCCAGAGCAGCGAAAGGGGAGCCCGATGCCGTATCTCCCATCTGGACATGACCGAGACTTCCGCGTCTGCAAGGTGCTTTCCGACCTGTTTTGCGCAATCTTGCTCGGGACCTTTTCCATCGTCTTCTTCGGCTGGGTCGGTGGCATTGTCGCGTTCGTTATCCTCGAAGCGTGCTTGATCGGGCTCGATTGGCTGATTCCGAGCGGCGACGACGCGGCTGGCGTTGTTCGCTAAGGGCAGCTCAATGGCCGAATCTCTCCCGCGACGGGATGGCCTCGCGATGAAGCGCAGCGCTACCGTCGCCGTCCTTTTCCTGCTCGCATCCGCCGCATTGGCCCAAAGCGCGCCGTAGGGCGGATTGGCGTAATCCGCCATCTTGTCTTGATGGGGCAGCTTCAATGCCCCGAGACGTACAGTCCGGATTATTTCCGGAGGACTGGGCAAGAGACGGCAGCACGGATGGCGACTTTGGAGAGCGCGTGAGCGTCACCAGCAGTCGGCGGATTACGCCTTCGGCTAATCCGCCCTGCGTAAACCAATCAGTAGGAATTGGTCCGCCCCGATTTTTGCGGCTCTGATTTGTTCTTTGAGAACGAAGTGGAGTCAGATGCGGAACGAAAGTGGATGGCTCGAAGCCGCCTCACATCGTCCGCTCCATCCGTCGCGCGCGATAGGCCTGCGGCGACATCAAGGTGAGCTTGCGGAACGCCTTGCGAAAGCTGCTCTCGTCCTCATAGCCGGTCGTGCGCGCGATCGCCTTGATCGGCTGCGTTGTCGACCTCCTGGTCGAGGTCGAAGGGCAGGGCAGCCCGGATTTCCGCCGCAACGTCTGGGTCAGGATCGAGGAGCAGGAGCCCACGCACTGGTCGCTCGGCGGCATGCAGCCGACAGCTGAGATCATCGCGAGCACGTTCGGCGCGATCGGGACGGACGGGGTGCGGATCGCGCGGCGCTAGCAGCGCGGAATGCGTGGGCGGATCAGCTCAAGGCATGGTCCGCCAGCCGCCGCCCCGTTGCTCAACCGATCTGCGGGGCGGTTTCCATTGCATCGCACAATCACGACAGGGGCCTGCACCAGCACACGGCTGCATTGAGGTTCGAGAGACCAACACCATATGCTCTGCAAGGGAGCCCTGCCGTGCAGACCATGAAGGCGGCCCTCGTTGCGGCGATTGGCGTCGTTGCTTTGATCTGCTGCCTCCTTCCCAGCTCAGCGGAGGAGAACAGCCGCCTTGCACTGATTGTGTCGATCGAAGGGGCCATTGGCCCTGCGTCGGCCAGTTACGTGAAGGAGGCCTTGGCCAAGGCAAGCGAACGGCGCGCCGAGGTCGTGCTTCTGAGAATCAACACGCCCGGCGGTCTTAATTCCAGCATGCGCGAGATCATTGCGGATGTGCTGGCCTCGCCCGTCCCTGTCGGTTACGTCGCTCCCTCCGGCGCCCACGCGGCGAGCGCGGGGACCTATATCCTCTATGCGACCCATATCGCGGCGATGGCGCCGGGCACCAATATCGGTGCGGCAACGCCGGTGCAGATTGGCGGACCGCTGCCGGGGCTGCCGAGCGGTACACCGGACAAGGGCAGCAAGGACAAGAAGGACGGCGACCAGCAGAGCGAGCCCAAGGATCCGTCCAAGGATCAGTTCAAGGATGCGATGACGGCAAAGGTGACCAATGACGCGGTTGCCTTCATCCGCAGCCTTGCGGAGCTGCGTGGCCGCAATGCGGACTGGGCGGAGAAGGCGGTCCGTGAGGCCGCCACTCTCTCTGCCAACGGTGCGCTGCAGTCCCATGCCATCGAACTCGTCGCACGCGATCAGGCTGAATTGCTGAGGCAGCTCGATGGCCGCGTGGTCGAGGTTGCAGGCGGCAAGACGCAACGTCTCGCGACGAAGGATGCGGTCGTCGAAGCCATCGACCCCGGATGGATATCCCGCTTCCTGGCGGTCATCACCGATCCGAATGTGGCGTTCATTCTCCTGATGGTCGGCATCTACGGCCTGATCTTCGAGTTCATGTCTCCCGGAGCCGTCGCTCCCGGCGTGGTCGGCGCGATCTGCCTGCTGATCGGTCTCTATGCGCTCAATTTGCTGCCGATCAACTATGCCGGCCTTGCCCTGATGCTGGTTGGCATCGTGCTTCTCACGGTCGAAGCCTTCAATCCGACGGTGGTGATCGGTCTCGGGGGGATCATCGCTTTCGTGCTGGGAGCGCTGATGCTCTTCAGGGTCGAGGCGCCCGGCTACCACCTGTCGTGGTGGGTGATCGGCACCACGGCAGCCGTGTTCGCCGGCTTTGCTCTGGTCGTGCTTGGTTCGCTTAGACGTGCCGCCCGGGCTCCGGAGCGGGTCGGCGCGCAGGCGATGCGAGGCTTGCCCGCCGAGGTTCTCGACTGGAGTGGGAGCGAAGGTCACGTCTTCGCTCATGGCGAGCGCTGGCAGGCGCGCGGCGCCGAAACGTTCAAGCCCGGAGAGACGGTCGAAGTCGCGAACGTCGTCGACCTGACGCTGCTGATACGGCGCGCACCGGCCAGGACCGGTGAGGGAGGTACATCATGATGCTGGAATATCTGACTTATGCGGCGCTTCTGCTGCTTGTCATCATGTTTCTATCCCAGGCTATTCGAATCCTTCGCGAATACGAGCGTGGCGTCATCTTCACGCTCGGCCGTTTTACCGGCGTGAAGGGCCCGGGCCTCATCATCCTCATTCCGGTCGTGCAGCAACTCGTCAAGGTCGACCTCCGGGTAATGGTGCAGGTCGTGCCGCCGCAGGACGTGATTTCGCGGGACAACGTGTCCGTCAAGGTCAACGCCGTTCTGTACTTCCGCATCGTCGACCCCGAACGTGCCATCATCAAGGTCGGCGATTACATGGCCGCCACCAGCCAGCTCGCGCAGACGACGTTGCGCTCGGTGCTCGGCAAGCACGAGCTCGACGAGATGCTTGCCGAGCGCGACAGGTTGAACGCCGACATCCAGGAGATCCTCGACAAGCAGACCGACGTCTGGGGCATCAAGGTGACCGGCATCGAGATCAAGGACGTCGATATCAACGAAACCATGGTGCGCGCGATTGCCAAACAGGCGGAGGCGGAACGGTTGCGGCGCGCCAAGGTGATCAATGCGATGGGCGAGCAGCAGGCTGCCGAAAAGCTCGTCGAGGCCGGCCGGATTCTCGCGCAGGAGCCTCAGGCGATGCAGCTGCGTTATTTTGCGGCCCTGCACGATATTGCGGGCGAACGGTCGTCGACTGTGGTCTTTCCGCTGCCGACGGGCTTGCTCGACCATTTTATGCCGCGGCGGGATAATCCTTAGCGACAAGCATTGGGCTGACCCATCTTCGGCCCCATTGGGCGTGTCGAATATCGCTCCCAACTTGAACGGGAGGAGAATTCGATGACGAAGCATGCCGCCAGACCCGCAATCCACCGCCGAAATCGGCCGTTAATCCTCGCCGTTCCGCTGATCGCCCTCGCGCTTTGGTCGTGGGGGATCGCGACGGCGCTGGCTGCGGAATCTGCCGGCCTGCCGCGTATTCTCGTGCTTGCGACCGGCGGCACCATCGCAGGCCAGGCCGACGCGCGTGCGACCGGCGCCTACAAATCCGGCCAGATCACGGGCGAGCAGCTGATGCAATCGGTGCCGGGCCTGGACAAGCTCGCAAAGCTGAATGCCGAGCAGATCTCGTCGATCGGATCCCAGGACATGAACGACAAGGTCTGGTTTGCGCTGGCCCGTCGCATCCAGGAGGCCTTCGACAAGAACGAGGCCGATGCAATCGTCATCACCCACGGCACCGACACGCTGGAGGAGACCGCGTTCTTTCTCGACAACGTGGTGCGCGGCGACAAGCCGGTGGTGATCGTCGGCTCGATGCGGCCGGCGACGGCGGTGAGCGCCGACGGTCCCGGCAATCTCTACGAGGCGGTGCAGGTGGCGGCCGACCCGCGCTCGCGCGGCCGCGGTGTGCTGGCGGTGCTGAACGACAAGATTCAGGGCGCGCGCTCGGTCACCAAGACCAACACCACCAGCATCGAGACGTTCAGTTCCGCCAATGACGGCCCGGTCGGCTATGTCGACACCGCCGGCGGCATTCGCTTCATGGCGCAGGCTCAAGGTCTCAAGCGCGCGACCTATCAGCTTCCGGCCGGCGAGCAATTGCCGCGCGTCGCGATCGTCTACTCGCACGCCAACATGGACGCCGTTCCGATCGAGGATGCCATTTCGCACGGCGCCAAGGGCATCGTGCTGGCCGGCGTCGGCGACGGCAACACCTCGAAGCCGGCGCTCGACGCGCTCGAAGCGGCGGCGAAGAAGGGCATCATCGTGGTTCGCTCGACGCGGGTTCGCTCGGGTTTCGTCACGAGGAACGTCGAGGTCGACGACGACAAGAACGGCTTCGTCGTGTCCGAGGACCTCAATCCGCAGAAGGCGCGCGTGCTCACGCAATTGCTGATCGCGGGCGGCGTGACGGCGCCGGCCGAGCTGCAGAAGGCTTTTACGGCGACCTGGTAGCGGGCAGGTCGTACACGCTACGATTCAAACGAAAAGGCGCTCCTTGCGGAGCGCCTTTTGCTTGTCGCAGACGTCCGGGCTGCTTAGCCCGAATAGTACATCTCGAACTCGACCGGATGCGGGGTCATTTCGAAGCGGGCGACTTCGGTCATCTTCAGCTCGATATAGGCGTCGATGAAGTCGTCGTCGAACACGCCGCCGGCCTTGAGGAAGCCGCGGTCCTTGTCAAGGTTTTCCAGCGCCTCGCGCAAGCTACCGCACACGGTCGGGATCTGCTTCAGCTCTTCCTTCGGCAGGTCGTAGAGGTCCTTGTCCATCGCCGGACCCGGATCGATCTTGTTCTTGATGCCGTCGAGGCCGGCCATCAGCATCGCGGCGAAGCCGAGATACGGGTTGGCCATCGGATCGGGGAAGCGCACCTCGACGCGCTTGGCCTTCGGCGAAGCGGTGTAGGGGATGCGGCAGGAGGCCGAGCGGTTGCGCGCGGAGTAGGCGAGCAGCACCGGGGCCTCATAGCCCGGGACCAGACGCTTGTAGGAGTTGGTCGACGGGTTGGTGAAGGCGTTGATCGCCTTGGCGTGCTTGATGATGCCGCCGATGTAATGCAGGCAGGTCTCCGACAGGTCGGCGTATTTGTTGCCGGCGAACACCGGCTTGCCGTCCTTCCAGATCGACTGGTGCACGTGCATGCCCGAGCCGTTGTCGCCGAAGATCGGCTTCGGCATGAAGGTGGCGGTCTTGCCGTAGATGTGCGCGACCTGGTGGATGCAGTACTTGTAGATCTGCATGTGGTCGGCCATCAGCGTCAGCGTGTCGAACTTCATGCCGAGCTCGTGCTGGGCTGAAGCGACCTCGTGGTGATGCTTCTCGACCTTGACGCCCATCTTGGCCATGGCGCCGAGCATTTCCGACCGCATGTCCTGCACCGAGTCCTGCGGCGGCACGGGGAAGTAGCCGCCCTTGGTGCGGATGCGGTGGCCGAGATTGCCGCCTTCATATTCGGTGTCGGAATTGGTCGGCAGCTCCGAGGAGTCGAGGCGGAAACCGGTCTTGTAGGGCTCTGCCGAATAGCGCACGTCGTCGAACACGAAGAACTCGGCTTCGGGTCCGACGAACACGCTGTCGCCCACGCCCATCGACTTCACCATGGCCTCGGCCTTCTTGGCGATGCCGCGGGGGTCGCGGTTGTAGGGCTCGCCGGTGGTCGGCTCGAGCACGTCGCAGGTGATGACCATGGTGGTCTCGGCGAAGAACGGGTCGATCGTCGCGGTGACCGGATCGGGCATCAGGCACATGTCGGACTCGTTGATCGCCTTCCAGCCGGCGATCGAGGAGCCGTCGAACATCGTTCCTTCGGCGAAGATGTCATCGTCGATCATGCTGACGTCGAACGTCACATGCTGCCACTTGCCGCGCGGATCGGTGAAGCGCAGGTCGACGTACTTGACGTCGTTGTCCTTGATCGATTTCAGGACGTCTTTGGCGGTCTTCATGCATACCCCTTTTGGCTCTGCGGGTCGGTTTCCAGATGAGCAAAATTATTCTCGCTCGGGCGAGTTTTGCGCGACCGCACAAACGAAATCAGGCCGCCGAAGCAGCCTTCTTTCTAGTCGGAGTGTCGCAAAATTCGGGATAGCACCCGTCTCAGATAGCGTCCAGCCCGGATTCGCCGGTTCGGATGCGGATCGCCTCTTCGATGTTGGAGACGAAGATCTTACCATCGCCGATGCGACCGGTCTGCGCTGCGCGGCGGATGGCGTCGATGGCGCGCTCGACCAGATCGTCGCCGATCACGATCTCGATCTTCACCTTGGGCAGGAAGTCGACGATGTATTCTGCGCCGCGGTAGAGCTCGGCGTGCCCCTTCTGCCGGCCAAAGCCCTTGGCTTCGGTGACGGTGATGCCCTGAAGGCCGACTTCCTGAAGCGCTTCCTTCACCTCGTCGAGCTTGAATGGCTTGATGATGGCTTCGATTTTCTTCACTGCGCGCCTCCCGGCCTTTCGATCAAATAGCAACGTCTTCGTCAGGATGCGCTTTTCTTAACGCACGATCTTGTCTTCGCTATGCCGGGATCCCTGACCAATCCGGCAACAACGGCCGGCCACACTTTGATAAATGCCAGTGAGCACGACGAACCGAAGCGGCTTCCTCGAAAGCAGGGTCTATGCCAAGTTGCAAATGCCCTGATTATTGGAGCGTTATCAGCCTTTTAACGAGCATCTCTGAGTAGTGGTGCCGACCTGCACAAAATACCGAAGACTACGAAATAGGCAAACGGTTCAATATGTGTGCAGATCGATGTTCCCGAGGGTGGGGCGGCACGGAACGTGCCTGTTGAAAAGGCGTTTGGACCAGGGAAGTGGCATGGAAGTTCTGACCACCGCTGAAATGCAGCGCGCCGACCAGCTCACCATCGCGGCCGGCACGCCCGGTTTCAAGTTGATGCTGAGCGCGGGCCAGGCCGTCACCGATGCCGCCCAGGCGCTGGTGGAGGAGGGGCCGATCCTGATCGTGGCCGGCCCCGGCAACAATGGCGGTGATGGTTTTGTCGCAGCCGCCGAGCTCGCCGCGCAGGGGCGGGAGGTCTCAGTCATCCTGATGTGCGAGCGCGACCAGCTCCAGGGCGACGCGGCCTCCGCCGCGCGCGGCTGGAAGCACCCGGTACTTCCGTTCAATCCGCAGGCGATCGGACGGCCGGCGCTGATCATCGATGCGCTGTTCGGCGCGGGCCTCAGCCGTCCCGTCGATGGCGAGGCGCGCGCGATGATCGAGGCGATCAACGCCAACGGCGCCCCCGTGCTCGCGGTCGACCTGCCGAGCGGCATCAACGGCACCAGTGCGGCGGTGATGGGCGCGGCGGTGAACGCCACCGAGACCGTCACCTTCTTCCGCAAGAAGCCGGCGCATCTCTTGCTCCCCGGCCGGATGCATTGCGGCCGCGTGCGCGTCGCCGACATCGGCATCGACGCGCAGGTGCTCGACGAGATCGCGCCGCAGACGTTCGAGGACGATCCGGATGTCTGGGGCGCCGCTTTTCCGGTGCCGCGTATCGACGGCCACAAATACGCGCGGGGGCATGTGTTGGCGGTCTCCGGCGATGCGGCGGCGACCGGCGCTGCGCGGCTGGCCGCGCGCGGTGCACTGCGGGCAGGGGCGGGCCTGGTAACGCTGGCGAGCCCGCGCGATGCGCTCGCGATCAATGCGGCCGCGCTCACGGCCGTCATGGTTCGCCCCGTCGATACCGTCGTCGAGTTCGGCGAGCTGCTCGGCGACAAGCGCTACAACACCTGCATGATCGGCCCCGGCGCGGGCATCGGCGAGCGCACCTGCGATCTCGTTCACACCGCGCTCGGTGCGCAGCGTCGTCTGGTGCTCGATGCCGATGCCCTGACGAGCTTTGCCGCAACCCCCGAGCGCCTGTTCGAATCGATCAAGTCCTCGCAAGACATTGCGGTGGTGCTGACCCCGCACGAGGGCGAATTTCCGCGCCTGTTCTCCGACCTCAGCAACAAATTTCCGGGCCGCTCCAAGCTGGAGCGCGTGCGAGATGCCGCCGAGCGCTCCGGCGCCGTCGTGCTCCTGAAGGGACCCGACACCACGATCGCCGCCCCCGACGGCCGCGCGACCATCGCCGCCAACGCGCCGCCCTGGCTCGCCACCGCGGGCGCCGGCGACGTGCTCGCCGGCATCATCGCAGGGCTGCTGGCGCAAGGCGTGCCGGCGTTCGAGGCCGCCAGCATCGGCGTCTGGATGCATGGCGAGGCGGGACGCGAAGCCGGGCCAGGCCTGATCGCAGAGGACCTGACCGAGACGCTGCCGGCCGTGCACCGGCGGATTTATGATGCGCTGGGGGTGGAGTACTAAGCTGTTCGCTACGGCGGGTAGGATGGGTAGAGCGCAGCGAGACCGATCCTACAAGAGACTTACCACCGCAGCAGTCCCGTAGGGTGGGCAAAGCGAAGCGTGCCCACGTGCCTCCCGAAAAATTAAAAATGGTGGGCACGGCGCGAAGAGCGCCTTTGCCCACCCTACCGGAGCCGAGCGCTGAGCGCGCTTAGCTCACTCCACCCCATACCAGCGCACCAGCCGCGGCGCGGCCCAGTCCGTGACGACGGATTCGATCAGCCATTGTCCGGATGCGGTCGCCGCGAAGGCGATGCGCTGGGTCTGGCCGGGCTCGACCGCGAGCGTGTCGAGCCAGTAGGGCTTCCAGCCGTCGTCGAGCTTGTCGAGCAGGCGGAAGTGGTGGCCGTGCAGATGGAAGACGGTCGACATTGGGCCGGGGTTCTTGAGGGCCAGCACGACGGTGCGGCCGGGCTTAGCGCGGAAGGCCGGGGCGGAGGATCTGGAGAAGTCGGCACACCGTGCCCACCCAGCATCGGCCGCGCCGAGCGCGACATCGAACCGCAGGGCGCCTCTGAGATCGAGCTTGTCGGGCAGGTCGTTGGAAGGAAGCGGCTGCGGCGGCAACAGCGGCGCGCGGCGCTCCAGCCTGCCGGAGACGGCAAGCGAGCCGATCGGATGCGCCTCCTTGCCGTCATGGAGCAGAATCGGGGCCGAGCTGGCCGCATCCACGATGGCATCGGCACGCCCGCCCGGGGCCAGGACCAGAGCGCCATTGCGCGCCGGAAACGGTTCGGCTGGTTGTCCGTCCAGGGCCATCACCCGGACGTCGTGGTTTTCTAATCTGATCGCCAGAACAGTGCGTTGGGAGCCGTTGATAAAGCGCAGCCGCAAACGCTCGCCAGCTGCAGCTGAGAGTTCAAATGAAGTCTGCCCGTTAAGCGTATAGAGCGGCGTCGCGTCCTTTGGAGCGCGTCCCGGGGGGAGTGCCGTGCCGTCCGGCCGCAGCCGCCACTCCTCGATCAGCAGGACCTCGTCGCGATCGACGGCGCTAGCGTTTGCCTCCTGCGCGATGACCGGAAGCGGGCGCGCTGGCCGCGCCAGGACGTCCTCGAACAGGCGGAAGTCTGCCAGCAGGGTTCCCGCGTTTAGTACTGAAATAATTGAAGTTTCGGTCGTCCCCGGCGGGGCGGGCGCGCGCCCGCGCAGCGGGTCGGCCGCGGCTGGGCCATTGAGGCCGTACCAGGTTGGGGCAAGCGGGACATGCAGGTCGTTGCGAAACACCACCTCGCAGCGATCGCCGCGCTTGAGACGGACGTTCCCGAGGTGGCTTACGGCGGCCAGCTCCCAGATTGGTGTAGCGGGCTGACCCGGCCTGAGAGCCAGGGTTTGCGGCCTTGCCTGAAGGGAAAGCTGGGCGGTCAGGGCCGGCGCGGCACTGCTGGCGACCAACCCGGCCGCCGAGGCGCCAAGCCCGGTGCCAAGCCCGGCGGCAAGGCCGGCCAAAAGCTCACGTCGGGTCGGGTCAAAGAACCGCGTTTTCATGGGCCGATCCGGACCACGCCACGCTGGATAAGTCCAGCCATCGTGCCTACGTAAAGCCTGCCTCCATCGGGCCATTTTTTTGCTGCGAACAGTCAGGCACATGTTATAAGCCCGGCCGCCCGCGGCATCGCGGCCGGTTTGGATGCAAATTCACGCGGGCGTGGCGGAACTGGTAGACGCGCTGGATTTAGGTTCCAGTGACGAAAGTTGTGGGGGTTCGAGTCCCTCCGCCCGCACCAAGCGCTTATCGCGTTTGCACGGATTACGAGACCTGCTTTCGCGCGGAGTTTGTCCGCCGGGAGCCGGTTCGATGAAGCACCGGCGTTGAGGCGTTTGCCTCGCGCCGGATCGATTGATGACAGCGTCCCGATGCATGCGCGCCGGGACCGAACGAGAAGAAGATTGGACGCCATGCAGGTCACAGAGACCCTCTCGGAAGGTTTGAAGCACGAGTTCAAGATCAGCGTTCCCGCGTCTGATCTCGACGCCAAGGCTGGTGCCAAGCTCGTTGACCTCAAGGACAAGGTCCGCATCAACGGCTTCCGTCCCGGCAAGGTGCCGGTTGCTCACCTGAAGAAGGTCTACGGCCGCTCGGTGATGGCCGAGACCATCGACCAGACCATCCGCGACACCAACACGCAGCTGTTCTCCGAGCGCGGCTTCCGCCTTGCGACCGAGCCCAAGATCACCATGCCGAGCGAGCAGGCCGAGGTCGAGGAGCTCCTGAGCGGCAAGACCGATCTCACCTACACGGTTGCGATCGAGGTGGTGCCGGCAATCGCGCTCGCCGACTTCAAGTCCTTCCAGGTCGAGAAGCCCGTCGCTGATGTCACCGACGCCGATGTCGACGAGGCGATCAAGCGCATCGCCGACACCAACCGCGGCTATGCCGCGAAGGCCGAGGGCGAAAAGGCCGCCTCCGGCGACCGCGTCACCATCAACTTCAAGGGCTCCATCAACGGCGAAGTCTTCGAGGGCGGCACCGGCGAAGGCATCCAGGTCGTGATCGGCTCCAACACCTTCATTCCCGGCTTCGAGGAGCAACTGATCGGCATCGGCGCGGGCGAGACCCGCACGCTGAAGGTGTCGTTCCCGAAGAACTACATGAACGACAAGCTCGCCGGCCAGCCGGCCGAGTTCGAGACCACCGCGACCTCGATCGAAGCGCCGCAGGACATCGCGATCGACGACGAGTTCGCCAAGACGCTTGGCCTGGAATCGCTGGACAAGCTCAAGGAAGCCGCGCGCGAGCGTCTGAACGTCGAGTTCGCCGGCGCGACGCGCCAGCGCGTCAAGCGCGCGCTGCTCGACCGCCTCGACGAAGCCCATCGCTTCGAGGCGCCGCCCTCGCTGGTCGACGAGGAGTTCAATCTGATGTGGAACTCGGTCAAGGCCGAGATGGACTCCGCCGGCAAGACCTTTGCCGACGAGGACACCACTGAAGACAAGGCCAAGGAGGAGTACCGCAAGATCGCCGACCGCCGCGTGCGGCTCGGTCTCGTGCTCTCCGAGATCGGCGAGAAGAACAAGATCACCGTGACCGACGACGAGGTCGGCCGCGCCGTGATCGAGCGCGCCCGCTCGATGCCCGGCCGCGAGAAGGAGGTCTGGGACTATTACCGCAGCAACGCCCAGGCGTTGGCCCAGCTCCGTGCACCGATCTATGAGGACAAGGTCGTCGACTTCATCCTCGAGCTCGCCAACGTGACCGAGAAGAAGGTCTCGCGCGAGGACCTCTACAAGGACGACGAAGCGGAAAAGACCGCGGCCTGAGGCCCGTTCCGATACCATCGGAATGGGGCTCTGAGGCAGCCATCCATTAAGGATGATCAGCGAAGAGGCCCAGCTAGCCAGATGGCCGGCTGGGCCTCTTTGTGCGAATCAGCTTCAACTGCCCGACGGATTAAGCCTTAATGCGCTCCGCACTTGTCAGGCGCGAATTGGGCTATATCTGTCGGTACGCCTTCTACCTCTACCAAGTTCCTGCATCACGGGACGTCCATCGGCCTTCAGCAGATCCAGCTCAAACTGGCAGTCAAGCCTGGCGATGTCCGCCTCTTAAAAACCCTAGGTGACTCATGCGCGATCCGGTTGAAACCTACATGAACCTCGTGCCCATGGTGGTCGAGCAGACCAACCGTGGCGAGCGCGCCTACGACATCTTCTCGCGCCTCTTGAAGGAGCGCATCATCTTCCTGACCGGTCCGGTCGAGGATGGCATGTCGACGCTGGTCGTCGCACAGCTGTTGTTCCTCGAGGCGGAAAATCCGAAGAAGGAAATCTCGATGTACATCAACTCGCCGGGCGGCGTGGTGACGTCGGGCCTTGCGATCTACGACACCATGCAGTTCATCCGCCCGCCGGTCTCGACGCTGTGCACGGGGCAGGCGGCCTCGATGGGTTCGCTGCTGCTCGCCGCCGGCGAGAAGGACATGCGCTTCTCCCTGCCGAACGCGCGCATCATGGTGCATCAACCCTCCGGCGGCTTCCAGGGCCAGGCCACCGACATCATGCTGCACGCGCAGGAAATCCTGAACCTGAAGAAGCGGCTCAACGAGATCTACGTGAAGCACACCGGCCAGACCTACAAGGCGATCGAGGACGCGCTGGAACGCGACAAGTTCCTGACCGCGAACGACGCCAAGGAGTTCGGCCTGGTCGACAAGGTCATCGACAAGCGTGCCGAGGAACCGGCGGCGGCGAAGACCCCGTAGCACTACTGGGGCTCTGCGGCGATCCCTTGTCAGGCCCTTGGGCAACTCCTTGGGATCGCCTCATACCGTCAGTTGGCGTTCACGCTATGGACGCGTGCGCGCGTCGCAAAACGGTATTTGCGCCCTGCGACAAGCAGAAAGTTCCGCTTTCGTGCTTGTTTTTCGTGGTAATCCAGCAACGCCGGGGTGATTTCGATCACTTCGCCCGTGCCAAGACCGGAAATCACGGTATTGTCACGGGTAGCCGGCGACCCCCGATTAGCGAATTCTTGATAGTCGGGTGACAGCATGGTTGGCTACGATTGATCGGCTATGATCGCGGAGAATCGAGTGACCGTGATTCGCACGGGATGTAACGCGTAGGGTCTTTTTTGGTACGGAATTTGCTCTACTTAAGCTTCATGCCGACCATCGTGTCGGAATGGAGCGATCGAGCGGAACGGGATCGAACCGCGGACGGAGACATGAATGAGTAAGGTCGGCACGAGCGACTCCAAGAACACGCTATATTGCTCGTTCTGCGGCAAGAGCCAGCACGAAGTCCGCAAACTGATCGCGGGTCCCACGGTCTTCATCTGCGACGAGTGCGTCGAGCTCTGCATGGACATCATCCGCGAGGAAAACAAATCCTCGCTGGTCAAGTCGCGCGACGGCATTCCGACGCCGAAGGAAATCTGCAAGGTCCTGGACGACTACGTGATCGGCCAGAGCCATGCGAAGAAGGTCCTGTCGGTCGCGGTGCACAACCACTACAAGCGCCTCAACCACCAGACCAAGCACAACGACGTCGAGCTCGCGAAGTCGAACATCCTGCTGATCGGTCCGACCGGCTCGGGCAAGACGCTGCTCGCGCAGACGCTCGCCCGCATCCTGGACGTGCCGTTCACCATGGCCGATGCGACGACGCTGACCGAGGCCGGCTATGTCGGCGAGGACGTCGAGAACATCATCCTGAAGCTGCTCCAGGCCGCCGACTACAACGTCGAGCGCGCCCAGCGCGGCATCGTCTACATCGACGAAATCGACAAGATCAGCCGCAAGTCCGACAACCCCTCGATCACGCGCGACGTGTCGGGTGAGGGCGTGCAGCAGGCGCTGCTCAAGATCATGGAAGGTACGGTGGCTTCGGTCCCGCCGCAGGGCGGCCGCAAGCATCCGCAGCAGGAATTCCTGCAGGTGGATACCACCAACATCCTGTTCATCTGCGGCGGTGCCTTCGCCGGCCTCGAGAAGATCATCTCGGCGCGCGGACGGTCGACCTCGATCGGCTTCGCAGCCCAGGTAATGGCGCCGGAAGACCGCCGGACTGGCGAGATCTTCCGCCACGTCGAGCCTGAGGATCTCCTGAAGTACGGCCTCATCCCCGAGTTCGTCGGGCGTCTGCCGGTCGTGGCGACGCTCGAGGACCTCGATGAGACCTCGCTGAAGAAGATCCTCACCGAGCCGAAGAACGCGCTGGTGAAACAGTACCAGCGGCTGTTCGAGATGGAGAACATCGAGCTGACCTTCGCCGACGAGGCGCTTGGCGCGGTTGCCCGCAAGGCGATCGAGCGCAAGACCGGTGCGCGGGGCCTTCGTTCGATCCTCGAGGCGATCCTGCTCGAGACCATGTTCGATCTGCCGGGCCTGGAAGGTGTGGAAGAGGTCGTGATTTCGCGCGAAGTCGTGGAAGGAACGGCGCGTCCGCTCTACATCTACGCCGATCGGTCCGATCGCGCCGTCGAGAACGCCAGCGCCTGATCTTTCGGCGCTGGAACGCTCCAATTGTATCCTCAAACTGGGCTGCGGAAATGTATCTCCGCAGCCGGTGTTGCGTCGCTTACCGCGTTGCGTAAGCGCCTGATGGCGCGCGTTTTTCAATGACTTGACACCCCCCGGGTCGATAGCCACCTAATGTCGGCGGCGAGCGAAAATTCTCTTCCAGATTCGCCTCAGTTCCGATCCGGCGAGCCGGTCCAACGCGATAAACGGACCGATCGGTTTTGCGGATCACCTCGGCACCTTGTGGCGGTTGCGCATGAGCATGGCGGGCTGCGTGCAAGGGGGCAAAGCAAAAGGAAAAGGCCATGACTAATCCAAAACCCAGGCCAACCATCGTTCATGGCGAAACGCACGCCTATCCCGTGCTGCCGCTGCGCGACATCGTCGTCTTCCCGCACATGATCGTTCCGCTCTTCGTCGGTCGCGAGAAGTCGATCCGCGCGCTCGAAGAGGTGATGAAGAACGACGCGCTGATCATGCTCGCGACGCAGAAGAACGCGTCCGACGATGATCCGGCGCCCGACGCCATTTACGAGACCGGTACGCTTGCCAGCGTGCTGCAGCTCTTGAAGCTTCCCGACGGCACCGTGAAGGTGCTGGTCGAAGGGCTCGAGCGTGCGCGCGTGCAGAAATACACCGATCGCGCCGACTATTACGAAGCGACCGCCATTGCGCTGGCCGATACCGATGCGAAGTCGGTCGAGGCGGAAGCGCTGGCGCGCTCGGTCGTGTCCGACTTCGAGAGCTATGTGAAGCTCAACAAGAAGATCTCGGCCGAGGTCGTCGGCGTCGTGCAGGCGATCACCGATTTCGCCAAGCTCGCCGACACCGTTGCCTCGCATCTCGCGGTCAAGATCGCCGATCGCCAGGGTATCCTGGAGACTCTGTCCGTCACCACGCGCCTGGAGAAGGTGCTGGGCCTGATGGAGAGCGAGATCTCGGTGCTGCAGGTCGAGAAGCGCATCCGCTCACGCGTCAAGCGCCAGATGGAGAAGACCCAGCGCGAGTATTATCTCAACGAGCAGATGAAGGCGATCCAGAAGGAACTCGGCGACGACGACGGTCGCGACGAGCTCGCCGATCTCGAAGAGAAGATCGCCAAGACCAAGCTCTCCAAGGAAGCGCGCGAGAAGGCGCAGCATGAATTGAAGAAGCTGCGCCAGATGTCGCCGATGTCCGCGGAAGCGACCGTCGTGCGCAACTATCTGGATTGGCTGCTGTCGATCCCGTGGAACAAGAAGTCCAAGGTGAAGAAGGATCTGGAAGCGGCGCAAGCCATACTGGACTCCGATCACTACGGGCTGGAGAAGGTCAAGGAACGTATCGTCGAGTACCTGGCGGTGCAGTCGCGCGCCAACAAGCTCACGGGCCCGATCCTGTGCCTCGTCGGTCCTCCCGGCGTCGGCAAGACCTCGCTCGGCAAGTCGATCGCGAAGGCGACGGGGCGTGAGTTCGTGCGCGTCTCGCTTGGCGGCGTGCGTGACGAGGCCGAGATCCGCGGTCACCGCCGCACCTATATCGGCTCGATGCCCGGCAAGATCATCCAGTCGATGCGCAAGGCGAAGTCGTCCAATCCGCTGTTCCTGCTGGACGAGATCGACAAGATGGGCGCCGATTTCCGCGGCGATCCGTCCTCGGCTCTGCTCGAGGTCCTCGACCCCGAGCAGAACGGGACCTTCAACGACCACTATCTCGAGGTCGACTACGATCTGTCCAACGTGATGTTCATCACGACCGCGAATACGCTCAATATTCCGGGCCCGCTGATGGACCGCATGGAGATCATCCGGATCGCCGGCTACACCGAAAACGAGAAGGTCGAGATCGCGCGCAAGCATCTGATCCCGAACGCCGTGTCCAAGCACGGCCTGGACTCCAAGGAGTTCTCGATCGACGACGACGCGCTGCTGCTTCTGATCCGCCGCTACACCCGCGAGGCGGGCGTGCGTAACCTGGAGCGTGAGCTCTCCACACTCGCCCGCAAGGCGGTGAAGGAGCTGATGATCTCCAAGAAGAAGTCGGTCAAGGTCACCGAGAAGACTCTGGAAGAGTTGCTCGGCGTGCCGAAGTACCGCTTCGGCGAGATCGAGAGCGAGCCGCAGGTCGGCATCGTCACCGGCCTTGCCTGGACCGATGTCGGCGGCGAGTTGCTGACCATCGAAGGCGTCATGATGCCCGGCAAGGGCAAGATGACGGTCACGGGCAATCTGCGTGACGTGATGAAGGAGTCGATCTCGGCGGCGGCGTCCTACGTCCGCTCGCGCGCGATCAACTACGGCATCGAGCCGCCGATGTTCGATCGCCGCGACATCCACGTGCACGTGCCGGAGGGCGCGACGCCGAAGGACGGTCCGTCCGCGGGCGTCGCCATGGCCACCGCGATCATCTCGGTCATGACCGGCATCCCGGTCCGCCACGATGTCGCGATGACCGGCGAGATCACGCTGCGCGGCCGGGTGCTGCCGATCGGCGGCCTCAAGGAGAAGCTGCTGGCTGCGGCCCGCGGCGGCATCAAGACGGTGCTGATCCCCGAGGACAACGCCAAGGATCTCACGGAGATTTCCGATGCGATCAAGGGCGGCATGGAGATCATCCCGGTCTCGCGCCTCGACGACGTCGTCGCCAAGGCGCTGGTGAAGAAGCCGGTGCCGATCGTCTGGGAAGAGGACACCAAGGTGACGGTGAAGCCGGACGGCGACGAAGCCGCCGGCGGCCTGACCGCTCACTGAGGCTCAGCGAAAAGATGATAGAACGGCGCCTTCGGGCGCCGTTTTTGTTTTGGGGGCAGGGGGAGGAGGCCGATGCAGGTCGACGGGCAATGCCATTGCGGGACGATCACCTTCGAGGCCGAGGTCGATCCGGAGGCCGTCTCGGTCTGTCACTGCACCGATTGCCAGACGCTGACCGGCTCGCCGTTCCGGGTGACCGCCGTCTGTGCCGGCGCTGATGTCCGCCTGACCGGCGGCACACCCAAGATCTACGGCAAGCGCGGCGACAACGGCCGGATGCGCTTCCAGCACTTCTGCGCCGATTGCGGTTCCCCGCTGTTCACCAGCGGCGAGGGCGACCAGGCTGATGATTGGGGCATCCGCTGGGGCTCTATCCGCCAGCGCGACAAATTGCGCCCCGTCCGGCAGATCTGGTGCCAGTCTGCGGCGGTGTGGATCGACGCGGTGCCGCTGCTGCCAGGGAGGCCGCAGGATTGAGGTTGGCTTGCGACAGGCCCGCCTTCGCCCGTTGGGCTTCAGCGCGGCAGCCTTCGCTCGCTTCGCGCCACGAGCACGAATGCCGGCCTGCCGAGCCGTAGCTCGCGAAGCGAGCGAAGGCTGGTGGGCGGTCACGGATTCGAACCGCGGACCCTCTCGGTGTAAACGAGATGCTCTAACCAGCTGAGCTAACCGCCCCACGGCGCCTCTTTAGCGCCTCGGCGGGTGTCGGAGCAAGGGCCGAGCGCGCCCGAGGAGGCGGCGATCGTGCTCGCCGCCGCTGCGCAACGCCTCGGCCTGGAACCCCGCCTGATTGTCAGGCTGTCTTGGTGAACATCGTCAGGACACCGTCGGCGATATTGATCGCGACGACTTGCGACGAGCTCAAGCCCTTGGCCTTGAGCACGGAGGCCGCCTGTGGTGTGGCGTCGATGGACTGCCGGAGCGACTGGATGTCCTTGTCGCTTGTGTGCGCCACGAGTTCATCGACCTTCGCGCGGACGGCCGGCTGCAATTCCTTGACGTCGACAACCTGGATGCTGCGGATCTCCGTGCTGGACTGAGTGGACGGCTGTTCCGCGCCGGGTTGCGACGATGCGCCCTGTGCCTGCACGAGAGCCGGTGTTCCGAGGGAGAGAGCCGCAACGATGACGGACGCGGTGAATCTGCGCATGGGCATGCCTTTTCCAGTTTGAGGAACGGCGAAAGCTATCGACGAAATCTGGTTGGCATCTGATTCCGATGTGGCCGTTCGGTGAAACCAATGCGGCCGTAATGCGCGCGGATGAGACCGGCTGCGCAGGCTTCGGTGATGTCTACGGCAAGGGGGTAGCATCTCGTTTACACCGAGAGGGTCCGCGGTTCGAATCCGTGACCGCCCACCCGCCTTTGCTCGAAAGCGAGGCAACACTTCAACGTCGACGCCAAAAGGTCGAACAGCAATCAAACCACTCGACGAGGACAGGTGTTCCAGTTTGCAAGACTCGCCTTCGCCGCGCTGCGCCCGCGGCGTTCACTTCGACAGGCACGATGCGACCGGGAGCGACGTGCACCGCAGGCATATCCACCTCCGCAACAGGCGGTGGCCCAATGAAATGCACGCGGGGGGCGGCCTTGAGCGAGATCGGCAACGATTAGAGAGGGAGCGGAATGCTGGCACCAGGAAAGTGAAGAACAGCCAACTCTGGGGCCGGACGGGCCGGCACCAAAATTCGACCCGGCTAAACTCCTGAAGCTGCCGAAGAGTTAGGGACACACTTCCCTGTATCCGACCGATCCCGCACCCGACGAGCTCCCACTCTCGACCCGGCATCCCGATTTGACCGGACGACAGCCTCCGTTGCCGCATATAAGCTGCCCGCTTGCCTGAGGCTTGGATGGTTTGGCTTCCGTTTGCTTGCGCTCAGTATCCCGCTTCTTGGCGTCCTCGCGCGTCGCAACCGGTTTCTTGTCCTGCACCTTCTCGCATTCATTGTCGTCATTGACGCGGTAGCCGGCGCGGCAGGCGATCTTGGTGCATGTGTCGCCGTCTGCCTTGAAGCCGCGATCGCAGATCAGCGGGCAGACGCGGCCGGGCTTGGCCTTGATCGCGTCCAGCGCATCGAAGCTCGCGAGCTTGGCATCGAATTTGGTGCCGGCATATTTGTTGAACAGCGCCAGCGAACGTTGTGACGAGGCATTCCAATCGCCGTCTGCGGAAGCTGTCAGACAGCCGACACGGCGGAGCTCCGACTGCACCAGCTTTGTCGTTTCCTGCGGCGACATCGCCGGCAGAGTCGAAGAGGGCGCAACCGCTGCCACTTTCTGCTCCGTGTTGGCGGAGGCCTGTTTCTCGGCGGCCTGCTTGGCGGCGAGCTCAGCTGCGGCCTTGTCGCTCGCGAGTTTCTCGGCCAGCGCCTTCTCGGCAGCCTGCTTCTCGGCCATTGCCTTCGCGACTGCCGCCTCGGCTTCTTTCCGGCGTTGCTCGGCTGCGGCCGCCTTGGCTTCCTCGACCTGCTTGGCCTTCTCGGCGGCGAGACGCTTGTCCTCGGCCGCCTTGGCCGCGGCCGCCGCCTTCTCCTGCTCGGTCTTGGTGGCGCGCTCGGCTGCGAGCCGGGCCTTCTCCTCTTCCGCCTGCCGGGCCTTGTCCGCCGTGGTCGCGCGGGTTTCCTCGGCGGCGATCTTGTTCAACTGGCCTTTGGCGAGATCGGTATAGAAGCCGCTCGGAAAGCGGTTGAGGAAGGCGGTCCATCCGTCGCGCGTCCCAAGCTGAAGCGCCAGTTCGTAGTCGCGCCGGATCTCACTGTCGGGGTTGGCCTGGGGGCCGGCGACGACCGGTTTCGTCGCAACCAGCGGCACGTCGTCGCCGCCCAGCGAGCCATAGACATAAGGCTCCTGCTTGTAGCCGGTGTTCTTGAGGACATCGTCGCGAACGAAACCGAAGGCCTTGCGCAGGTCGAGCCCCGGCGTCGGCAGCCGTTCGACCAGCGCTGCGGCAAACGGGCTGTTTTTGGAGTTGCCGTCTGAGGCCGTCGAGCCCGCCTTCGCCGCGAAGGCGACCATGGTGTTCGGGCTGGTCGGCTCGACCTTAGCGAGACCGCGGCCGATGGCGCGCGCGGCGATCGTGCGTTTCATGGTCTTGGCAAAGGGATTGTCGCGGCAGGCATCGAGGATGACGAGGCGGAGCTGCTTGGCCGGCTCGACCGCGAACAAAGCGCGGTCCAGCGGCAGCGTCTCGTCGAGGACGTCGCTGTCGGTCTCGAGCGTTGCGTCGGTGGGGATCAGATAGTTGGTGCCGTCAAGCTCGATGCCGTGGCCGGCATAATAGACGACGGCGACGTCGGCCTCACGCGCTTTGCCACCGAAGTCGCGCAGCGCCCGCCGCATCTCGGCGGCATTGAGATCGAGCTTGATGTCGACGAGGTCGAACCCGGCCTTCTTCAACATGCCGCCGACCGCCGAGGCGTCGTTCACCGGGTTGGTCAGCCGAGGCGCGCTCTTGTAGGCGGAATTGCCCATCACCAAGGCGACGCGCTTTTCAGCGTGCGCTGATCCGCAGCCCAGGCAGAATATCGTCAGAAAAAATAGAAAAATCCGAATCGCGCCCATTGCAGCCCCAAATCGCAATGTGATCAGAGTAGTCGCAGTGTGCCCTGGAGGCAAAGGCGCCTAATGTGACGAACATCACAGGCGCCCCTTCCGGCATCGGCCAATGTCCGCCCGCAAGTCACAACGGAGGGTTGGCCAATGTGTGCTCTGCTCGATCTCATCTACCGACATGTCTGCCGGGCTTGTCTGCGGCAAGCGCGACGCATCAGCCAGGACCGTTCGACCAGCGTAATCTCGTAGTTCCGGGCCCCGGAGCGCGACCAGCCTTAACTCCTTGAAGGGTGCGCCCGCCATCCCGACGTGGTATCGCCCCTGTGCGGTTGCAAAACCGCGACGGGTGGGCATCGCGAATGGGAATGACCGGGAACACCATGCAGCAGCCAAGCGGACACGAGCAAAACGCTGACCAGATCGCCTATTGGAACGGCCCGAGCGGCCAGCGCTGGGCCGATCGCCACACGGCCCAGGAGAGCCTGCTCGGACCGATTGCCGAGGCGCTGATCGACCGCGCCAAGCCAAGGCCCGGTGAGCGCGTTCTCGATGTCGGCTGCGGCTCCGGCGCGACGACGTTCGCGTTCGCCAAGGCGGTGGCGCCCGATGGGTTCGCGCTCGGCCTCGACGTGTCCGAGCCGATGCTGTCACAGGCGCGCGCGTTTGCGCCAAAGGGCCTGCCGCTCGATTTCGTGCTGGCCGACGCCACCGTGCATCCGTTCGAGCCGGCGAGCTTCGATCTCTTGGCCTCGCGCTTCGGCGTGATGTTCTTTGCCGATCCCATTGCCTCCTTCACCAATCTGCGGCGCGCGCTGAAGCCGACCGGGCGGCTCGCCTTCGTATGCTGGCGCGAGCCGAAGGAAAATCCGTGGATGATGGCGCCGCTGATGGCGGTCTACAAACACGTGCCGAAGATGCCGCCGGTCGGGCCGGAGGAGCCGGGCCCGTTCGCTTTCGCCTCGGAAGAGCGCGTGATGCGCATCCTGAAAGGAGCGGGTTTCGTCGACATGGCGATGGAGCCGCGCAATCTGGCGATGGATGTGGCGATCGGCGGCGGCCTCGATGCCGCGGTTGATGGCGCCTTGCAGATCGGCCCCGCCAGCCGCGCACTGCAGGGACATCCGCCGGAGACGTACGCGGCTGCAAAAGCCTCGATCCGTGAGATGCTGGCGCCGTTCCTGAAGGGGCAGAGCGTCGCGTTGCAGGGCGCGATCTGGATCGTGACCGCGAAGGCGGGGTAGGATTCGCTGCCTCGCGACGTAGTGTGCCGACACTCCGTGTCGTTCCCGCGCGCGCAGGGACCCATAACCACAGGGAGAACTTTGGCGCGAAGCTGGTCACTCCGAGTCTTCGCCAAACCACGCACTGTGGTTATGGATCCCGGATTGCGCTTCGTTTGTCCAGGACGACAGCGGAGACTGGAGCGGCTACGCACCCCTCTCACACCACATCATCCGACGCCAGCGCGCAGCCATTGTCCGGATGGGTCTCGATCTGAAGCGTGGTGTGGCCGATGCGATGGGTCGCCTTCAGGAGCTGCGCCGTCTCCATCAGGAAGGCATCGCCGGCGCCAGTGGGCATGACGAGGTGGCAGGTCAGTGCCGTCTCGGTGGTCGAGATCGGCCAGACGTGGAGATCATGGATCGCCGACACGCCGGGACGCGCGAGCAGGAAGGCTCTGATCGCGGCGAGGTCGGTGCCTTTGGGCGCGGCCGCCATCGACATGTCGATGGAGCCGCGCAAGAGGCTGGTCGTGCTCCACAGGATGGTGGCGCAGATGACGAGGCTGGTGACGGGGTCGAGCCAGAGCCAGCCGGTCCAGATGATCAGCGCGGCCGAGACGACGACGCCGAGCGAGACCGCAGCGTCGGCGGCCATGTGCAGATAGGCGCCTTCGATGTTGATGTCGTCCTTGCGTCCGCTTGCGAACAGCAGGGCGGTGAAACCGTTGATGAGGATGCCGATGCCGGCGACCACCATCACGGTCACGCCCGCGACCGGCTGCGGCTCGCGCAGGCGCAGGATCGCCTCCCAGCCGATTGCGCCGCTCGCGACCAGCAGGAACACCGCGTTGGCCAGCGCCGCCAGGATGGTGGAGGCCCGAAAGCCGTAGGTGAAGCGGCCGCTCGGCGCGCGCCGTGCCGCGATCGAGGCGCCCCAGGCCACGACCAGACCGAGGACGTCGGACAGATTATGGCCGGCGTCCGCGAGCAGGGCGGTGGAGTTGCCGAGATAGCCGTAGACCGCCTCGGCCACGACCAGGGCGGTGTTAAGCGTGATACCGAGCGCGAACGCCTTGCCGAAATTGGCGGGGGCATGGACATGGTCGTGACCATGACCATGGTCGCCATGATCATGGTGGTGATGACCGTGATGGTCGTGGCTGCCCAATTCTAGCGCTCCCCGGACGTCGCCAAATCAGGCGCCATTGTAGGCGTTTCGTTTGCGGCGTCACGGCGGAACAGCACGTAGAGCGCGGGCAGCACCAGCAATGTCAGCACGGTCGAGGAGATGATGCCGCCGATCACCACGGTCGCCAGCGGCCGCTGCACCTCGGCGCCGGCACCGGTCGCAAGCGCCATCGGCACGAAGCCGAGCGAGGCGACCAGCGCCGTCATCAGCACCGGGCGCAGCCGCGTCAGCGCGCCTTCGCGCACGGCCTCCACGAGGGGTCGCCCCTCGCTGCGCAGCCGCTCGATGAAGGCGATGATGACGAGGCCGTTGAGGACGGCGACGCCCGACAGCGCGATGAAGCCGACACCGGCGCTGATGGACAGGGGAATGCCGCGCAGCAAGAGCGCGGCGACGCCGCCGGTCAGCGCCAGCGGCACGCCGGAAAACACCAGCGCCGCGTCCGCCGCCGATCCCATGCCCATGAACAGCAGCAGGAACACCAGCAGAAGCGCCACCGGCACCACGATCATCAGTCGTTTTGTCGCGGAGACCAATTGCTCGAATTGGCCGCCCCAGCCGATCCAGTAGCCCGGAGGTAGCTTGACCTTCTCGGCGACGGCCGTCTCGGCTTCGGTGACGAAGGAGCCGAGGTCGCGCGCGCGGACATTGGCGGTGACGACGATGCGCCGCTTGCCGTTCTCGCGGCTGATCTGGTTCGGGCCGGGCGTCGCATCGACGGTTGCGACCGACGACAGCGGCACATAGCGCATCTGGGTGAGCGGGGAGGCGGACAGCGCGGTGCGAACGGCCGTGCCGGTTGCTGCGTCCTCGCCGGGCGGCAGCGGGATCGGGATCGCCCGGATCGCCTCGAGATTGCCACGCAAATGCTCCGGCAGGCGAACCACGATGTCGAAGCGGCGATCGCCCTCGAACAGCTTGCCGGCCGATTTGCCGCCGACCGCGATCTCGACGATGCCCTGCACCTCACCGACGCTGAGGCCGTAGCGGGCGAGCGCCTGGCGATCGAGACGGACGGTGAGGATCGGAAGCCCTGCGACCTGCTCGATCTTGACGTCGCTGGCGCCCCGGATGCCGCGGATCGCGGCCTCGACCTGCTTGGCTGCGCCTTGCAGGATGTCGAGGTCATCGCCGAAGATCTTGACGCCGACGTCGCTGCGCACCCCCGAGATCAGCTCGTTGACGCGGAACTGGATCGGCTGGGAGATCTCATAGGCGCTGCCGGGAATGTCGTCGGCGGCCTTGTCGATGGCTTCGATCACCTCCGATTTCGATTTGCCCGGGTCAGGCCATTCGCTGCGCGGCTTCAGCATGATGTAGCCGTCGGTCTGCGCCGGCGACATCGGGTCGGTGGCGATCTCGGCGGTGCCGATGCGGGTGAAGAACTCCTTCACCTCCGGAATCTGCGTGATGCGCTTTTCCAGCGCCTTCTGCAGGTCCAGCGATTGCGTCAGACTGGTGCCGGGAATCCGGATCGAGGCCAGCGCCACGTCGCCTTCGTCCAGGCTTGGAATGAACTCGCCGCCCATCCGCGAAGCGGCGATGCCGCTTGCCACCACGATGAATGCAGCCATGACGGCGACCGCGAGCCGGTTGTCGATGGCAAAGCGGAGCAGGGGGAGATAGGCGCGCTTGGCGATCCGCATGAACAGGTTTTCGTGCTCGGACACTTTGCCGGTGACGAAGATGGCGACGGCCGCCGGCACGAAGGTGATCGAGAACAGCACGGCTGCGCCCAGCGCCATCAGCACGGTCAACGCCATCGGCGTGAACATCTTGCCCTCGACGCCCGTCAACGTCAGCACGGGCAGATAGACCACCGCGATGATCAGCGTTCCGAACAGGCTCGGCTTGATCACCTCGCTCGACCCGCGCAGGATCGCGCGCAGCCGCTCGGAGGTCGTGAGCAAGCCGCCTTTCTCGCGTTGGGCCGCGGCCAGCATGCGCAGGCAATTCTCGACGATGATCACGGCACCGTCGACGATGATGCCGAAGTCGATCGCCCCGAGGCTCATCAGGTTCGCGCTGACCTTTGTCTCGACCATGCCGGTGATCGTCATCGCCATGGACAGTGGAATGACGCAGGCTACCACGAGCGCGGCGCGGATGTTGCCGAGGATCAGGAACAGCACGGCCACCACCAGCGCCGCGCCCTCGAGGAGGTTGTTCTTGACCGTGCGGATGGTGGCTTCGACCAGATCGGTGCGGTCATAGACGGTTCGCGTCACGACGCCATCGGGCAGCGATTTGGCGATGTCCTCCAGACGGGCCGCGACGCGGCGTGCCACGGTGCGGCTGTTCTCGCCGATCAGCAGCATGGCGGTGCCAAGCACGGTCTCCTCGCCATCGCGCGTTGCGGCGCCCGTGCGCAGATCGCGGCCTTCCGTGACGGTCGCGACGTCCCTGATCCGGACGGGATTGCCGCCGCGCGAGCCGATGACGATGTCCTGGATCTCGCTGATATTGCCGACCTGGCCCGGCGAGCGAACCAGATATTGCTCGCCGTTGCGCTCGATATAGCCGGCGCCGACATTGGCGTTGTTGGCGGCGAGCGCCGTCATGACGTCGCGAAAGCCGAGCCGGTAGGCCATCAGCTTGCCCGGGTCCGGCAGCACGTGGAATTGCCGCTCGAAGCCGCCGATGGTGTTGACCTCGATCACCCCTGGCACGTTGCGAAGCTGCGGCTTGATGATCCAGTCCTGCACGGTGCGCAAATCGGTCAACGAATAGTCGTGACCGCTTTGCGTCTTGGCGCCCGCTTTCGCTTCGACGGTGTACATGAAGATCTCGCCGAGCCCGGTCGAGACCGGACCCATCGCGACCTCGACGCCCGCCGGAAGCTGGTCCTTGACCTGCTGGATGCGTTCGCCGACGAGCTGGCGGGCGAAAAAGATGTCGGTGCCGTCCTTGAAGACGACCGTCACCTGGCTGAGGCCGTAGCGCGACAGCGAGCGGGTGTAGTCGAGCTTGGGCAGGCCGCCCATCGCGGTCTCGACCGGGAAGGTGATGCGCTGCTCGGTTTCGAGCGGCGAATAGCCGGGCGCGCGGGTGTTGATCTGGACCTGGACGTTGGTGATGTCAGGCACCGCGTCGATCGGGAGGCGCTGGAAATTCCAGGTCCCGAAAGCGATGGCGCCGAGCGCGAACAGCAGGATCAGCCAGCGCTGATGCAGCGAGACGGCGATCAGGCGCTCAATCATGTTCGGCCTCACCCTTGCCCATCTCCGCCTTCACGACGAAGCTGTTCTCGGCAACGTAGTGCTCGCCGGCCGACAGACCCGCCTTGATCTCGACATGGCGCGGATCGGAATCGCCTGTTTCGACCGGGCGTGCCTCGATCTTGTCGCCGTCCTCGCGAACGAACACGATGGTCCGGTTCTCCAGCGTCTGGATCGCGCTCCTGCGCACGGCGACCGCGACGTTGCGTGCGGCGAGGATCAGCCGTGCCGTGACGAACAGGCCGGGCCGCAGGCGGCCGTCCGGATTTTGCAGCACCACGCGTGCAAGCGCGGTCTGGGTCTCGCTGGAGCCGATCGGCGCCATGTAGGAGATCGTGCCCTTGATTTCGCCGCGGCCATCGTCGGGATCGATCAGCACCTCGTCGTTGAGGTGGACGCGCCGGAGGTCCTGCCGGTAGATCGACAGGTCGACCCAGATGGTGGAGAGGTCGGCGACGACGAAGGCCGGCTTCTGCTCGGAGGCGTATTCGCCGAGCGAGATCTGCCGCTCAATGATGGTTCCGGCTATGGGCGCCTTCAGCTCGTAGACGGTGAGGCTCTGGTTGCTCTCGATCGCGGCGAGCAGATCGTCCTTGCCGACCTTGTCGCCGATGCGCTTCTGGATCGATTTGGCGAGGCCCGGAAAGCGCGGCGTCACCTGCACCACGGCTTCCTGGTTGGCGCGCAGAATGCCGTTGAAGGCGAGCGTGTCGGTCAGGGTCGCGCTCGCGGCTTCGGCCAGCGTGACGCCTGCGGCTGCCAGCTTGACGTCGGAGATGCGGATGCGGTCGGCGCCATGCTCATCCTGCTCGACATGGTCGTTCGGCTTCTTTTCGGAATGCTCAGTGTGCTCGGTATGCGCGGGCGTGGCCGGCCCGAGCAGGGAATAGCCGTAAGCGCCGAGGGCGGCGGCAACGATGGCGACGAGAATGGTGGAGGACGTCTTCATCGTGCGCTCTCCCGCGCCAGCGTGAAGGGATTGCCGACGAGGCCTTCGATGGTCGCAACGCCTGCGTGGAAATTCTGAAGCGCCTCCTGCTCGCGCAGCCGCGCCTGGGTGACACTCGCCTGCGCGTCGAGCACCTCGAGCAGGGTGAAGCGGCCCTGGCCGTAGCCTTGCGAGATCGCCTCGGACGCCTCGACGGCCTTGGGGATCGCGGTCTCGCGCAGCACCGCGAGCTCGCGCAGCGAGCCCTGGAGCGAGTCGTAGGCGCGGCCGGCAATCACGATCAGCGCGTTGCGGTTGGCCTCGCGCTCGGCCTTGGTCTTGGCGAGGCTTTCCTGCGCCGAGAGGATGTTGCCCTGGTTCTGGTCGAACACGGGGATCGGCACCGAGAGGGAGAGCCGCACCGCATCGTCATTGGTCTCGTTATAGTGACGCCATCCGGCCGCGATCCGCACGTCCGGATAGGGCTTGAGCCGTGCCAGCAAGAGCTCGGCATTGCGCTGGGCGAAGACCGCGGTCCAGCGCACCAGCTGCGGATTGGCGTCGATGGCGGCGACCACCGACTGGAACGTCGGCGGCTTGCCCATGGTGTCGAGCCGGCCGGAGACCTCGCCGAATTTCGCGGATGCCTCGCCCATCAGCACCGCAAGCTCGCGCCGGGCGCTGGCCAGCGTTGCTTTGAAGCGCTCGCGATCGGCCTTCACCAGGGCGGAGGCGACTTCGGCGCGGCCGGTCTCCGCCGGCGAGGAGGCGCCGGCCTCGACGCGACGGCGCAAGAGCGGCGTCAAGCGGTCGATCGCGGCAATCTGCTCGTCGAGGATCTGGATGCGCCGCTGCGCGCCGAGCACGCTGAGGAAGGCGATCGCAGTCTCCGACAGCACCTCCAGCCTCACCGCCTTGCGCTGGATCGCGGCGACCTCGATACCGGCCGCGCCGGCGGCGATCCGCGCGTCGCGCTTGCCGAACAGCTCGAAGGCCTGGCTGATCTGGAGCGTGGTCTCGGCCGAACGCGTCCCGCGGTACTTGCCGGAACCGAATGAATCGTCCTGCTCGTAAGACAGCTCCGGATTGAACAGGGCGCCGGCCTGGATCCGTTGGCCCGTGGCGATGCCGACGTCGCGCTCCGCCGCCGTCAGCCGTGGGCTCGCGGCCAGCGCGCGCGACAGCGCGCTTCGCATCGTCAAAGTCTGGGCGTGCGACGGCGCAATCGCCGATCCGGCAATCAGACACGCCACCGCGCACGCCAGGCGCGCGGCCATTCTCCTGCGAAACATAAAACCGACCTGTGAAGGATGAACCTAATGGGCGCGCACGCCCGACCAATCCGTTCAGGCAATATGTTTGGGAGGCGGAGAATCGGTATCGGGGGTAATTCCGGCGAGCCGGGGCGCATGCTGCGGGCTCGATGCAGCTGCAAGCGCGACCGATGCGGCCGCAGGCGCCGGCTGTGTCACGGTCAGCGAGAAGCAGCCATGGCAATGATGTCCGCCGATGGCCTTGTGGTCACCATGGCCCGTGGGGCCATCAAGGACCGCGGCGATCTCCGAGCCGCCGCCGGGCGTGGTGACGTCGATGTCGTGCGAGCCATGCAGCGCGCCCGCGAGCAGATAGACGACCGCGATCAGCACAGACAGGAGCCCGCGCCAATTGCGCCGGCGGCAAGTTCCTGAGGGCTGGCGGTTCGCGGGCACGACGTCACTCTGGTTGCGGTCTGTGCCGGCCTAGCATGGGGGCGGGAACAGTGTCGACCCGCAACATTGTTACGTCCCTTGAAGAATTGCCGCAGTGCTGGCCGCAAATGCCAGCGCTTCTCATTGGCGCGTGATCAGGCCCAGTTGAGCGTCGGCTGCCGCTTCTGGAAGATCGCCGGTGTCGCCGTCCTCGGCCGGGACGATTGCGCAACGGCCGGCTTCCATCGCCCGCTCCAGCCATTTGATGGCTTCATCGATCCATCTGTCGTGCTGTTCGGGATCGGCGATCGCCTTTTCCCGAAATGCATCTGCCTGATGAAGGCACGCCGTTCTGCGGTCCACGCGGCTCTCCCCGATCCGGAGGTTCCGCCCCGGTGGCATCCTTTATGATCGCAGAGCCGGCGTCGTTAACATAGGACAGGAAACGCAAAAGGAAGGCCCCAGCCCGGGGCTGACCGGCTGAGGCCTTCGTGCTCACAATCTTCATCCTTGGGACTTGAGCAGACAATGCGCATCGGGCCGGTTCGTTCCGCACTTCGATGCCGAATTAGGAACGTTCCTCATTCGTCCCGATTAGCGATCAGGAATGTTTGAGGAGGATGGGACTATGGACGGACTGATTTATCTGATCGGCCTGATCGTCGTGATCATGGCGATCCTGTCGTTCTTCGGCCTGCGCTGAGAGAACGGCAATGGAAACGCTCGTACGGGAAGACATGATGGAGGGCGGCGGGGCGGCGTCCGACAACCGCCGGACCATCCAGTGGAGCTCGGTGTTCGCAGGCGCTCTCGCCGCCGGTGCAATGTCGTTTATCCTGATCGGCTTTGGCGTCGCGGTCGGCCTGGGTGTCAGTTCAGCCTCGCCGACATGGCGCGATGCCTCGGTGGCGCTGGCGCTGCTGTCCGGGCTGTACCTGATCATTCAGGCGATCATCAGCTTCGGGTTCGGCGGCTACATCGCCGGCCGGACGACGCGACCGGCGCCCGCGCTGGCGACGATCGAAGACGATGGCGAACGACGGGACGGCCTGCACGGGCTGACCTCCTGGGCCCTGGCCGTGCTGGCTGGCGCGGCTCTGCTCGCGCTGCTCGGCGCTGCCGCGATCGACCGTTCGCCGATGCGCAGCTCGGCAAGCAATACGTCCGCGGCCGAGCCGCTGCTCAGCTATGAGCTCGACAAGCTGTTCCGCGCGCCGCGTCGCGCCCCAAACATCGATCTGAGGGAGGCACGCGCTGAGGCGGGACGGATTCTGATGACGTCGTCCAGCCATAGCGGAGTCAGCACCGACGACCGAGCCTATCTGGTGCAGCAGGTTGCTGGTCTGACGGGGCTGCAGGCCCCCGACGCCGAACGGCGGGTCGATGCGCTGATCGCGGACTCCAAGACCGCCATCAACCGTGCGCGGCGCAACTCGATCATCGTGGCGTTCTCGGTCGCGGCCGCGACCCTGATCGGTGCCGCGGTGGCGTGGGCGGCGGCGGTGGCCGGCGGACGACACCGCGATGGAGAACCATTGCCGAATTGGATGGCGAGCTCAAATCGCTTCCATCGCAATCCGCGCGCAATGCCGGTGCCGTAGCTCCAAAGCAATGGCCGAGCGGCAAGCCCGGCCATTTCGGCATGCATAACCATGGGGGGCGTCAGGCCTTCTCCTCCCAGATCATCGCCAGATGCACGATGGTCTGCACGGCCTTTTCCATGTCCTGCCGGCTGACCCATTCGAGCCGCGAATGAAACGCGTGCTCGCCGGCAAAGATGTTGGGGCAGGGCAGGCCCATGAAGGACAGGCGCGAGCCGTCGGTGCCGCCGCGGATCGCGGTGCGCATCGGGCGCAGGCCGGCGCGGCGGATCGCCTCGATGGCGTATTCGAGCACGTGCGGGTGACGGTCGATCACCTGCTTCATGTTGCGGTACTGCTCCCGCACCTCGAACGTGTAGGTCGAGCGCGGATAGTCTTTCATCACGTCCTTGACGATGGTCTCGAGCAGGACCTCCTTCTCCTTCAGTCCTTCCTCGGTGAAGTCGCGGACGATGAAAGAGAGTCTTGCCTGCTCCAGCGCGCCCTCGATGCCGATCGGATGCAAAAAGCCCTGCTTGCCCGAGGTCGTCTCCGGCGAGCAGCCTTCCTTCGGCAGCCGTTCGACGATGGCGGCCGCGATCTTGATCGCGTGCTCCATCTTGCCCTTGGCGTAGCCGGGATGGGCGCTGACGCCGTTGATGGTGATGGTGGCGCCGTCGGCCGAGAAGGTCTCGTCCTCGACGCAGCCGGCGCTTTCGCCGTCCATGGTGTAACCGAAATCGGCGCCGAGCTTCTTCAGATCGACATTGTCGACGCCGCGGCCGATCTCCTCGTCCGGCGTGAACAGGATCTTGATGGTGCCGTGCTTCACATCGGGGTTGTTGATGAAGAAGTGCGCGGCATCCATGATCTCGGCAACGCCCGCCTTGTTGTCGGCGCCCAGCAGCGTGGTGCCGTCGGTGGTGATGATGTCGTTGCCGATCTGGTTCTTCAGCGCAGGGTGCTCAGTGAAGCGGATCACCTGGCTGGCATCGCCTGGCAGGGTGATGTCACCGCCGCGATAGTTCTTCAGAACTTGCGGCTTGACGTCCTTGCCGGTGACGTCGGGCGAAGTGTCCATGTGCGAGCAGAAGCAGATCACCGGCACCTTCTTGTCCGTGGTGGCCGGGATCGTTCCGTAGACGTAGCCGTAATCGTCGAGATGCGCGTCGGCGACGCCCATGGCCTTGAGCTCGGCGGCGAGCACGCGGCCGAGATCCTTCTGCTTCTCGGTCGAGGGCGAGCGAGGGGATTCCGGATCGGACTGGGTGTCGATGGTGACGTAGCGCAGGAAGCGCTCGGTCACGGTATGCGAAAAGGTGAGGGAGGACATTTCTGGTCAAACCGCCGGGGTCAGGGAAGCAGCCGGTATACCAGAAAAGCGGGCCGCGTTGCGGCAGGAAGGAGGTGGGATCAGGCTTAACGAAGGGTAGCCTCAGATTGCCTCTTTCAGTTCCTTGACCGGACGGAAGGTAACCTTCTTGCTGGCCTTGATGTGGATCGGCTCGCCGGTGGCGGGATTGCGGCCGGTGCGGGCGGCGCGCTTGCGGACCTGGAGGATGCCGAGCCCGACGATGCGGACCCGGTCGCCCTTCCTAAGGTGCTTGGCGATCAAATCGACCATGTCGGTCAGGACCGCCTCGGCGCGCTTTTTCGACAGCTCCTGGCTCTCGGCGATATCGGCGGCGAGGTGCTTGAGCGTAATGGTGGCGGGAGCGGCTGCCTTCTTTGTCGAATCCTTCTTGGCCGGATCCTTCTTAGCCATGACTGGCCTCCTCGGTTGTCCAATGACAGGGTATCCCTGGAAAAGCCGAGAATGGGTGGGGATCCCTCTAAGTCCTTTGAGACGTAGACGATTCGGGCGCGGGCTGACTATGCCGAGAGTTCCCGCCAGCGGCAGGCAATCGCCGGCGCAGATGCGGCGGAAGTCTAGAAGTTCAAGCTAAGACTATGAAGGGATTGCCAAAATGGCGCGAGAGACGGGGCTCGAACCCGCGACCTCCGGCGTGACAGGCCGGCGCTCTAACCAACTGAGCTACTCCCGCGTGGTTCGCTCGATGCGCGCGGAACGAGGGGGGAATTAAAGGCGGGGCTGAGTGAAGTCAAGGACGTTGCGCTTCACCGGTGCAACTCGGCTAAGCATTGCTCTGGAAAACGAAAAAGGCCGCCCGGAGGCGGCCATCGGTCAGCCCGGAAGAGGACGTATCAGCGAATCTCGGACGTGCCCGCGCTCGTCACCACCACCGGCTTGCCGGCCTTGATGACGTGGGTGGACTGGGCGGTCTGACTGTAATCGGCATTGGTGCGGGCTGCGATGCCGAAGGCCGCCACTGTGATGCCAGCCACCAGCGCCACCACCACGATCTTCAGGTGGGTCGCACGATCAGCAGAGTGAATTGAGTGGTTCATCTGAGCCTCCCGACGGGCTTTGCCGCCGTCTGTAGGCTCATGTCTTAAGGACCATCTGTTTCCGGATGGTTTCGCGGGTTCCGCAAAATGGTTTCATCTCGCCGCCCGGCTGGTTTTGCCGGGCGGGCCCACCGGGTCGATCTCAGGCCGCGGCCCGGCCGATGTCGTCCCGGATCGCGCGGGCGGCCCAGATGAACAAGAGGGCGCCGAGCGTGGTCGTGACCGCCGCCGAGAGCAGGGAATAGCGCACGGCCTCTGCGCCATAACTGCCCTTCAGCGCGTCATTGACCATGCCGACCGCGAGCGGGCCGACGCCCTGGCCGAAGCAGGTGGCGGTGAGCGCAATCAGCGCGGAAGCGAGCGCGCGCATGCTGGGCTTGGCCACCGTCTGCGCGATCGCGAAGATCGGGCCGAGATGGAAGCCGACCAGGAACGAGGTCAGCGCCAGCATGGCGACCATCATCGCAAAATCCTGCGTCAGCATGCACAGCGCGAACACCGGGCCCGCGAGGCCCGAGGTGATCGCAGGCGCCCACAGCTTCCAGCGGTCGTCGCGGCGGCTGACTTGCGCCACCACGAAGCCGCCGAGCAGGGTACCGGCCATGCCGGCGAGGCCCTTGAAGGTGCCGGCATAGGTGCCGATCTCCGCGCTCGACAGATGGTGCACGCGCGCCAGGAACGGCGGGATCCAGGCCGCGGTGGCGTAGTTCGTGTAGGTGGTGAGGCAGAAGCCGATCAGGACGATGATGAAGCTGCGCTGCGACGCCAGGAAACGTAGCGTTGGCCCGAGCGGCTCGGGCACGAAGCTCTCCTGCATCGCGCCGCGCTTCGGCTCGGAGATCGTCAGCCACAGCACCAGTGCGAGCAGGATGCCGGGCAGGCCGGCGACATAGAAGGCCATCCGCCAGCCATAGTGCTGGTTGACGTAGCCGCCGACGAAATAGCCGAGGAAGACGCCGAGATAGGTGCCGATGGCGTAGATGCCGAGCGCGCGCGGGCGCTCGTTCTTGGCGAAGAGATCGGCGACGATCGACTGCGAGGCGGGAGAGCCGGCGGATTCGCCGATGCCGACGCCGATGCGCGCCAGTGCCAGCGAGGTTACGCTGGTGGCCGCGCCGCACAGCGCCGTCATCGCGCTCCAGAATGCAAAGGCGACGGCCACGATGTTGCGCCGGTTGAGCCGGTCGGCGACGCGCGCGATGGGAATGCCGAGCAGGGAATAGAACAGCGCAAAGCCGAAGCCCGCGAGCAGGCCCATCATGGTGTCGCTGAGCGCAAACTCCTTCTTGATCGGCTCGATCAGGACGTTGAAGATCGTGCGGTCGAGAAAGTTCAGCGCGTAGATGATGGTGAGCAGCCCCAGCACGTAATAGCGCCGCGCCGGGGGCTTTGCCGCGGCAGCCGTTTGCACCGACATCTGTGACGTCACATCGACCATCGCTTCCCCCAATTTGTGTTTATTGTCGTTAATGGTCCAGCCCGGAAGTAGCGGCTGGAAGGTCAGCCTTCGCGGATGTAATTCCCCGCTTCGAAGTCGACCGGCGGCGCGCTGGCATCGAACGAGACGCCGATCGGGTCGCGGCCTGCGGCGAGTGCGTCGAGCTGGTCGCTCAGCATGCGCCGGATCATGAGGATCCCGCGGTCGCTTTGGCCGAAATGTTCCTCGGAATGGATCGTCACCTCGCCCTGGCCGACCTGGGCCTCATAGTCGCCCGGAAATTGCTGGTGCTCTTGCTCGGTCATGTCCCACCAGAACTTGCCGTTGAACTTCGAGCGCATGCGGCTGATGTCGCCGGAGTTCTTGACGCGGCCGGCGACGTAGATCCGGAAGGAGCCATCGTCGATCGGAAGCACCCAGCCGATCGACTCGACGCGCGCGAACTGCGCGACGCGCGGGTTCGGCACGACGCGCAGCGTCGGCAGCGCAGCCTCGCTGACGCGATAGAACACCTTGCCGTCGTCCTGCTTGCGCTCGGAGCGCACGAGGACGCCGCGCGGTGATTTCTCGAACTTCACCTCAGGGATCGACGCCATCATGTTGGTGAATTGCGGTCCCGAGAACGAGCCGTGCAGCACCGGCACGTGATAGGGATCGACCACGTTCTCGAAATGCTGCAGCCAGTTGCAGGGGATGATGGCGGGGCCACCGCCGCCGATCGAGGAATCATCGGCCTCGACCAGCTCACCGTCGTCCATTGTCTCCAGGCATTCGTAAGCCGGCAGCACCGGGCGTTTCTCGGCCGGGCCCATATAGGCGAAGATCAGGCCGTAGCGTTCCTCGACCGGATACCAGGGCTGGCGCACCTTGTCCTTGAACTGGCCGCCGTCGGGCTCGCAGGGCTGCTCCAGGCAGTGGCCCTCGGTGTCGAACTTCCAGCCGTGATAGCAGCAACGGATGCCGTCCTCCTCGACCTTGCCATAGTAGAGCGTGGTGCCGCGGTGGCAGCATCGGGCGTGCAACAGGCCGGCGCGGCCATGCCTGTCGCGGAACAGCACCAGATCCTCGCCGAGCGCGCGCACCTTCTTAGGTGTGTCGGTGGCGTCACCGACGAGCCCGACCGGGTGCCAGTAACGGCGCAGCAGCTCGCCCATCGGCGTGCCGCGCGCGACCGAGGTGAGCTCAGTGCGGGTATGCGCCGGCTTCATCGCGTAGGCCGTGCCGAGGTCACGATCCCGCTGGGTGATGGTCATACCTGGTTCCTCCCGCTTTGGCCGTGATGGCCGGGCCTTTTCGGCACCTTGGATCCAGTGAAAGATAATTCGATGACAATGTCAACGATCTTCCAAATGCCTCTTAATCGCATTTGATGAAGCGTCCGGCCGGGCTTGGCAGGCTCGGACTTGGCAGGCCCGGACTTGGCAGCGTCGGGCTTGGCAGGCTTGGGCTTTCTTGGCAGAGGTGGATCATGAGCCAGACCGAGAGCAGGGGCGGGGCGACGTCGCCCGCAGCGGACGAGAGCGAACCGTCGGCCCCGATCACCGTGATGCTGTCGTCGCGACTGATGGTGCTTGCCAATCTGCTCAAGCGCGGCGCGATCCTGCGCTACAAGCGCCTCACCGGATTGTCCTCGGTCGAGTTCGGTCTCGTCGCCTCGCTGGGCCGCCGGCCGCCGATGAGCGTGGCGCGGCTCGCTGAAGCCGTCGGCCAGGACAAGGGACAGATCAGCCGCGCGCTGGCCAATCTGCTCTCGCGCAAGCTGATCGCAAAGACCGCGAATCCGAAAGATAGCCGCGAGGTGCTGATCTCGCTGACCCCAGCGGGGCTCGCCGCGCATGATGCGATCGTCGAGGGCGCGCAGGAGCGCAATCGGCGCCTGCTGGAACAGCTGAGCGAAGCCGAGTTCCACACGCTGCTGGGGCAGGTCGACCAGCTCACGGCGATCGCCGCCGAGATGCTCGAGAGCGAGAAGAACGCGCGCTGATCATCCAGCAATCTCTGAACATGTTGGATCGCTTCTAAGAGTCTTTCTAAGAAGCTTTCAATTAGGGAATTCTCGCGCGCTCCCATAAGCGTCACCTCCAAGCGCATGCCGTCCGGGGACAGGCGGCATGACGCATCGAACATGCAGCTTTGGGGTGGCGCGTTGAACAGTCTTGGAATGCTGCGGTCGGCCGTGCTGGCGACCGCATCCGCTTGGGTTTTGATGCCGCAGGCATCGCTTGCACAATCGTCCGCGCAGGGTGGCGCAGCGAGCCTGCCGCCGGTGACCGTCACCGCGCCGGAAGCGCGCCGCCGCGCGACCACGACCCCTCAGCGCCGTGCGCCGCGGTCGTCGGAGCAGATCGCCAACAGGAACAGGCCGCAGCCGCAGCGCAACGTCGGCTTCGTCGAGACGCCGCGCGGCCCAGTGAACGGCTACGTCGCGGGTCGCAGTTCGTCCGGCACCAAGACCAACACGCCGATCATCGAGACGCCGCAGTCAGTGTCCGTCATCGGCGCCGAGCAGATCCGCGACCAGAAGCCCAACAAGCTCGATGAGGTCCTGCGCTACACTGCCGGCGTGCGCGCAGGGACTTTCGGCACGGATACCCGCAACGACTGGTGGTTGATCCGCGGCTTCAAGTCCGAGGACATCGGACTGTTTCTCGACGGCATGCAGCTGTTCTACACGTCCTATGCCAGCTGGAAACTGCAGACCCCCAACATGGAGCGGGTCGAGGTATTGCGCGGTCCGTCGGCGGTGCTTTACGGGGGATCAAGCCCGAGCGGCATCGTCAACGTCATCAGCAAGATGCCGCCGGCCGAGCCGATCCGCTACATCGAGGCCGGCGTCAATAATTTCGGCAATGCCTATGTCAGTTTCGACATGGGCGGTCCGGTCGCGACGAGCCCCGAGAACGGCAAACTGTTCGCGCGCGTGGTCGGCCAGGTCCAGAACGGCGGCACGCAGGTCAACTTCACGCCGGACAACAACTACTTCATCGCACCGTCGTTCACGTGGAAGCCGGATGCCGACACGAGCTTCACGGTGCTTGCGTCTGCCTCGAAGCAGGACACCCGCGGCATCAACTTCCTGCCCTACCAGGGCACGGTGACGAACGCGCCGTTCGGCAAGATTCCCACGAGCTTCTTCGTCGGAGATCCAACCGTCGACAAATTCACGCGCGAGCAGGAGATGCTGGGCTATCAGTTCGAGCGCAATCTTACCGACGACCTGACGTTCCGCCAGAACGCCCGCTTTGCGCATGTCGACATCAGCTACCGCGGCTATGTCGGCAACGGTTGGGACAGCATCAACACCGCCACGATGGGACGATATAATTGGTACGCGAAGAACACCGCCAACCAGGCCAATCTCGATAATCAGCTCGAGTATCGCTTCAACACCGGTCCGGTCAGACACACAATGCTGTTCGGCGTCGATCTGAGAGGCTACCAGATCGACGATTATCAAGCCTTCGGATTCGGCGTACCCTCGATCAACGTTTTCAATCCGGCCTATGGGGGAGCCGAGGTTGCGTTGCCGAGCGCGCCGTTCCGTAACTTCCTCATCACACAGAAGCAGGCCGGCACCTATCTCCAGGACCAGATGAAGCTCGGCAACTTCACGCTGGTGCTGAGCGGCCGCAATGACTGGGTCGAAACGACGCAAGAAGCGCGGGACACCGGCGCAACCGTTGCCAGCCGTGACGACAGCAGGTTCAGCGGCCGCGCCGGACTGATCTACAATTTCGACAACGGCATCGCGCCCTACGTCTCGTATTCGACGAGCTACAATCCGATCATCGGCCTCAATGCGACGAACCAGCTGTTCCTGCCGGAGACCGGCAAGCAGGCCGAAATCGGCGTGAAGGTCGCGCCAAAAGGCTTCGATGGCTATTTCACGGTTTCGGCTTTCGATTTGGTCCGTCAAAACGTCGCGACGACATTACCGGGCAGCGTTCCGGTCTTGCAGAACCAGACCGGCGAGGTGACCTCGCGCGGCATCGAGCTGGAAGCGGTGGCCAATGCCACGAAGGAGCTGAAGTTCATCGGCGCCTTCACGTCCTATCATCTCTTCAACAGCAAAGACCTCGACCCGACCCTCGTCGGCAAGACGCCGACCAATACGCCCCAGCTTCTGGTATCGGGATGGGCCGACTACACCTTCAAGGATGGACCGTTGGAAGGGTTCGGCTTTGGCGGTGGCGTGCGTTACATCGGCCCGTCCTGGGCGGATGCTGCAAACACCCTCGAAGTTCCCGCAGTCGTGCTCGGCGATCTCGCGCTCCACTATGAATGGCAGAACTGGCGTACGGCGCTGAACGTGATCAACCTGACCGACAAGATCTATGTCGCGAGCTGCGCGTCGGCCACGTCGTGCTTCTACGGCGATCGCCGGCGTGTCACCGCCAGCGTCTCCTACAAATGGTGAGGGCGGGAAAAGGGCAGCGCCATCTGGCGCCGCCGCTCTTCCTCACGAGATAGATGAGCTCCCGGGCTATGCCCCCCAGCCCGAAGCTCATCCGAGCGCGGCGCGCGCGACGGCCCAGGATGTCGCCGTCGCCGCGCTCGCGGCTGGACCCCGGCCGGACTGCAATATATCGCCTGAGGCGGGGCTCGCCCCCCGCGCGATGCATGGCTCGTGCCTGCCTTGCCTGTGGATAGGCTGCTCGGAGCGGCTGCGGGCTTGGTGGGTGGGAATGCGGCCGACCAGCGGCAATCGTCGTTTTAATGTGTATTTTGCCGCGCCGCGGCCTACATAAAGTGGGCCTTCCCAAACAGCAGACGCCACGGCCGCGGGCCCGAACCGCCCTTGCTGGCCCTGACGATCTGCTCCATACCAACGCGGGGTGATTCCGGGATTTTCACCGTTCTGGGGGCGGCAAAGGGCCTGAAAAGAGCGTGTCTTGCGCCCATTGGTGCACTGCGCTAAGGCTCAGAATAATTCCAAATCGGACGAATCCGTGGCTGTCCCGAGGCTGCGGGAAAAAGGGCTCGCCATGAGCGGCATTCTGCAGAACTACCTTCCACTCGTCGTCTTTATAGGGGTAGCGGGCCTCATTGGCCTCGTGCTGCTGATCGCGCCCTTCGTCGTGGCGTTCCAGCAGCCGGACCCGGAAAAGCTGTCGGCGTATGAGTGCGGTTTCAACGCCTTCGACGACGCGCGCATGAAGTTCGACGTCCGCTTCTATCTGGTCGCCATTCTCTTCATCATCTTCGATCTCGAGGTGGCGTTCCTGTTTCCCTGGGCGGTGGCGTTCGGCAAGCTTGGCGCGACCGGCTTCTGGTCCATGGTGGTGTTCCTCGCCGTGCTGACGGTCGGGTTCGCCTATGAATGGAAGAAGGGAGCACTCGAATGGGATTGAACCCCGTGTCGTCCACAGGTCCGGCTATCGCGCCGGCCCCCAAGGGCATCCTGGATCCGTCGACCGGCCGGCCGGTCGGGGCCAATGATCCGTTCTTTCTCGAGGTCAATTCCGAGCTGTCCGACAAGGGCTTCTTCGTGGCTGCGACCGACGACCTCATCACCTGGGCCCGCACCGGCTCCTTGATGTGGATGACCTTCGGTCTCGCCTGTTGCGCGGTCGAGATGATGCAGGTGTCGATGCCGCGCTACGACGTCGAGCGCTTCGGCTTCGCGCCGCGTGCCTCGCCGCGCCAGTCCGACGTGATGATCGTCGCCGGCACGCTGACCAACAAGATGGCGCCTGCGCTGCGCAAGGTCTACGACCAGATGCCCGAGCCGCGCTACGTCATCTCGATGGGCTCCTGCGCCAACGGCGGCGGCTACTATCACTATTCCTACTCGGTCGTGCGCGGCTGCGACCGCATCGTGCCGATCGACATCTATGTGCCGGGCTGCCCGCCCACGGCGGAAGCGCTGCTTTACGGCGTGCTGCTGCTGCAGAAGAAGATCCGGCGCACCGGCACCATCGAACGCTAAGGTTTTACGTCATGGACGACGCCAAGCTCGACGGACTGGGGCAGACGATCGTTAGCGCGCTTCCGGGCGCCGCCATCGGTCATTCGGTGGCCTTCAACCAGCTCACGGTTGATGTCGAGGCCAGCAAGATCGTCGAGGTGGTCAAGTACCTCCGCGACGATCCGAACTGTCGCTTCGTCAACTTCACCGACATCACGGCCGCGGACTATCCCTCGCGCGAGAAGCGCTTCGACGTGATTTATCACTTCCTGTCACCGACCCTGAACGCGCGGATCCGCCTCAAGGCCCAGGCCGACGAGACCACCCAGGTGCCGTCGCTGATTGAATTGTTCCCCGGCGCCGACTGGTTCGAGCGCGAGGCCTACGACCTCTACGGCGTGTTCTTCGTCGGCCATCCCGACATGCGCCGCATCCTCACCGATTACGGGTTCGAGGGCCATCCGCTGCGCAAGGACTTCCCGACCACGGGTTTCGTCGAGGTCCGCTACGACGACCAGGAGAAGCGGGTGGTGTACGAGCCCGTCCGGCTCAACCAGGAATTCCGCAAGTTCGACTTTTTGTCTCCGTGGGAGGGGGCCGATTATCCGGTGCTTCCGGGGGATGAAAAAGCGGGACCGAAGGTCTGATCATGAACGAGCAACCTGAAAATCTCCGCAACTTCACCATCAATTTCGGTCCGCAACATCCGGCCGCGCACGGCGTGCTGCGTCTGGTGCTGGAGCTGGACGGCGAAGTCGTCGCGCGCGTCGATCCGCATATCGGCCTGCTTCACCGCGGCACCGAGAAGCTGATCGAGCAGAAGACCTACCTCCAGGCGATCCCGTATTTCGACCGGCTCGACTACGTCGCGCCGATGAACCAGGAACACGCCTTCTGCATGGCGGCCGAAAAGCTGCTCGGCATCGAGGTGCCGCGCCGCGGCCAGCTGATCCGCGTGCTCTATTGCGAGATCGGCCGCATCCTGTCGCATCTGCTCAACGTCACCACGCAGGCGATGGACGTCGGCGCGCTGACCCCGCCGCTGTGGGGCTTCGAAGAGCGCGAGAAGCTGATGGTGTTCTACGAGCGCGCCTCGGGCAGCCGCATGCATGCGGCTTACTTCCGCGTCGGTGGCGTGCATCAGGATTTGCCGCAGAAGCTGGTCGACGACATCGAGGCCTGGTGCGATCCGTTCCTGAAAGTCGTGGACGATCTCGACCGCCTGCTCACCGCCAACCGCATCTTCAAGCAGCGCAACGTCGACATCGGCGTGGTGCCGCTGAAGGAGGCCTGGGAGTGGGGCTTCTCGGGCGTGATGGTGCGCGGCTCGGGCGCGGCCTGGGACCTGCGCAAGTCGCAGCCCTATGAATGCTATGCCGAGATGGATTTCGACATTCCGATCGGCAAGAACGGCGACTGCTACGACCGTTATCTGATCCGCATGGAAGAGATGCGTCAGTCCATCCGCATCATGAAGCAGTGCATCCAGAAGCTGAACGCGCCCGACGGGAAGGGCCCCGTTGTCGTCGCCGACAACAAGGTTGCGCCGCCGCGCCGTGGCGAGATGAAGCGCTCGATGGAAGCGCTGATCCACCACTTCAAGCTCTACACCGAAGGCGTTCACGTGCCGGCCGGCGAAGTCTACGCCGCGGTCGAGGCGCCCAAGGGCGAGTTCGGCGTCTATCTGATCTCCGACGGCACCAACAAGCCGTACAAGTGCAAGATCCGCGCGCCGGGCTTTGCGCATCTGCAGGCGATGGATCACATCTGCCGCGGCCATCTGCTCGCCGACGTCTCGGCGATCCTCGGCTCGCTCGACATCGTGTTCGGAGAGGTCGATCGGTGATGGGGCAGCAGGCGCCAATCCAGTTTGACCGCGCCTCAGGGGCCCTTGAAGGGGCCAACCTGTGGGAGCGGACGGCTGCCTTGGCGCTGGTGACGGGATCGAAGATCTCCTCGCACTTCTCGCATATGGGCTACATCGCCTGCGCGAATTTGCTGCGGAAGACGCTGCCCGAGCGGAACATCGCGATCAGGCTCAATCCCGACGCCGTGTTCGAGTTCCCTTACGGCGACGGCTATTGGAGCAAGCTGCTCAACCGCTCCTACAACTACGAAGACGAGCTCGAGCTGCTGTTCGCCGATAGCGTCGACGTCGACTACACGTTGCTCGATTGCGGTGCCAATTACGGCTACTGGTCGGTGCTGGTGTCGAGCAAGCCGTTCGGCTCGCACAAGGCGATCGCGATCGAGCCGTCGGGGCAGAACTATCCGAAGCTCGCCAACAACGCCCGCGTCAACGGCAATCGCTTCGAGACCATGAAATGCGCGATCGGCGCCACCCGCGGCACCGCGCGTCTCTCAGGCACCAAGCACGAGGCCTTCAGCATCGCCGGCGATCCCTCCGCGGGCGGTGAGGACGTGCCGGTCATCGCACTCGACAATCTGATCGAGGACGGCAAGGTGGCAAGCGCCGGCAAATACCTGATCAAGCTCGACGTCGAGGGCGTCGAGATCGAGGCGATCAAGGGCGGCGCGCGTCTGCTCCAGGCCGACAGCGTCATCATGTGCGAGGAGCACGGCAGCGACCGCTCTCATGCAGTGTCGCGCTTCATCCTCGAACAGACCCCGCTGAAGCTGATCGTGTTCGATCCGCGCAGCAACCGGATGGAGACCGTGACCGAGCTGTCGATCCTCGACCGCATCAAGGTCTCGACCCATGTCGGCTACAACGTTTTCGGCACCGCAAGCGCATTTTGGCAGGACAGGATCGAAGCCCTGAATGCGAAAACAGCGCGCCGCATGCAGTGAGAGATTGAAGAGATGTCCGTTCGCCGATTAGCACCGAAGGAAGTCCAGCCCGCGAGCTTTGCGTTCACGGAGGAGAACCTCGCATTCGCCAAGCAGCAGATCGCGAAATATCCGGCGGGACGTCAGGCCTCCGCCGTCATCGCCATCCTCTGGCGGGCCCAGGAGCAGCACGACGGCTGGGTCTCGGAAGCCGCGATCCGCGTCATCGCCGACATGCTCGACATGCCCTACATCCGCGTGCTGGAGGTGGCGACCTTCTACACCATGTTCCAGCTCGCCCCCGTCGGCAAGAAGGCCCATGTCCAGGTTTGCGGCACCACGCCGTGCCGGCTGCGCGGCGCCGAGGATCTGATCCACGTCTGCGAGCACCGCATCCATCACGAGCCCTTCCATCTCTCCAAGGACGGCAATTTCAGCTGGGAAGAGGTCGAGTGCCTGGGCGCCTGCGTGAACGCGCCGATGGTGCTGATCGGCAAGGACACTTATGAGGACCTGACCAAGGAAAGCTTCGGCAAGGTGCTCGACGGTTTCGCCTCGGGCAATCCGCCCAAGCCCGGTCCGCAGAACGGCCGCCAGTTTTCGGCGCCGATCACCGGGCCGACCACGCTGAAGGAGAGCACCTGATGGGTGATCTCTCGCAGCCTTCCGTGCAGGAGAGCGATGCCATGAAAAAGTGGGGCTTCATCGCGTTGCACGCCGCCGTGGCGGCCGCTTTCATTTTCCTGCTGCAGCGTTTCGGCCTGAACGCGTCGCTGGAATCCAGTCTGCTCTGGGCGCTGACCTTCGCCGTCTGCGCCGCCGGACTTGCCTACAAGCAGACCATTCGTTGATCGGAAAGCACTGATATGCTCGAGGACAAGGACCGCATCTTCAAGAACCTCTACGGCCTCCACGATTGGGGGCTCGAGGGTGCGCGGCGCCGCGGCGCCTGGGATGGCACCAAGAACATCATCGACAAGGGCCGCGACTGGATCATCAATGAGATGAAGGCGTCAGGCCTGCGCGGCCGCGGCGGCGCCGGCTTCCCGACCGGTTTGAAATGGTCGTTCATGCCGAAGGAATCGACCGACGGCCGGCCGAGCTATCTCGTCGTCAACGCCGACGAATCCGAGCCCGGCACCTGCAAGGATCGTGAGATCATGCGGCACGATCCGCATCTCCTGATCGAGGGCTGCCTGATCGCGAGCTGCGCGATGAACGCGCATGCCTGCTACATCTATGTCCGCGGCGAGTTCATCCGCGAGCGCGAGCACCTGCAGGCCGCGATCGACCAGGCCTATGAAGCCAAGCTGGTCGGCAAGGACAACGTCAACGGCTGGCCGTTCGACATCTACGTCGCCCACGGCGCCGGCGCCTATATCTGCGGCGAAGAGACCGCGCTGCTCGAAAGCCTCGAAGGCAAGAAGGGCCAGCCGCGCCTGAAGCCGCCGTTCCCGGCCAATGTCGGCTTGTTCGGCTGTCCGACCACCGTCAACAACGTCGAGTCCATCGCGGTCGCGCCGGACATCCTGCGCCGCGGCGCGGCCTGGTTCGCCGGCATCGGTCGTCCGAACAATGTCGGCACCAAGCTCTTCTGCATCTCCGGCCATGTCGAGCGGCCCTGCAACGTCGAAGAGGCCATGGGCATCCCGTTCCGTGAGCTGATCGACAAGCATTGCGGCGGCATCCGCGGCGGCTGGGACAACCTCAAGGCCGTGATCCCCGGCGGTTCGTCGGTGCGCATGGTGCCGGCCGAGCAGATCATCGACGCGCCGATGGATTTCGACAGCCTGAGCAAGCTGCGCTCGGGCCTCGGCACCGCGGCCGTGATCGTGATGGACAAGTCCACCGACCTGATCCGCGCCATTGCCCGCATCTCCTATTTCTACAAGCACGAGAGCTGCGGCCAGTGCACGCCGTGCCGCGAGGGTACGGGCTGGATGTGGCGCGTGCTCACCCGCATGGCCGAAGGCCGCGCCCACAAGCGCGAGATCGACATGCTGCTCGAAGTCACCAAGCAGGTCGAAGGCCACACCATCTGCGCGCTCGGCGATGCCGCGGCATGGCCGATCCAGGGCCTGATCGCGCATTTCCGTCACGAGATCGAAGCGCGCATCGACCAGTATTCGCATAAGGCCGATGTCGACGATATCGGCGTCCGCGATCCCGTGAACATGGTCGCGGCGGAGTAAGAAGAATGACCAAGCTCATCATCGACGGCAAAGAGATCGATGTCCCCGCCGAGTACACGCTGCTTCAGGCGTGCGAGGCGGCCGGCGCCGAGATTCCGCGCTTCTGCTATCACGAGCGGCTGTCGATCGCCGGCAATTGCCGGATGTGCCTCGTCGAGGTGAAGGGCGGCCCGAAGCCGGTCGCGAGCTGCGCCTGGGGCGTGCGCGATTGTCGTCCGGGCCCCAAGGGCGAGCCGCCGGAGATCTCGACGCGTTCGCCGATGGTGAAGAAGGCACGCGAAGGCGTGATGGAGTTCCTTCTGATCAACCATCCGCTGGATTGCCCGATCTGCGACCAGGGCGGCGAGTGCGACCTGCAGGACCAGGCGATGGGCTATGGTGTCGACACCAGCCGCTTCGCCGAGAACAAGCGCGCGGTCGAGGACAAATATCTCGGTGCGCTGGTCAAGACCTCGATGAACCGCTGCATCCAGTGCACGCGCTGCGTCCGCTTCTCGGCGGAAGTCGCAGGCGCCCCCGAGATGGGCGCGACGGGGCGCGGCGAGGACATGGAGATCACGACCTATCTCGAGCACGCGCTGACCTCGGAGCTTCAAGGTAATCTCGTCGACATCTGCCCGGTCGGCGCGCTGACCTCGAAGCCTTATGCCTTTGCGGCGCGTCCCTGGGAGCTGGGCAAGACCCAGTCGATCGACGTGATGGACGGCGTCGGGTCGGCGATCCGCGTCGACACCCGCGGCCGCGAAGTCATGCGCGTGCTGCCGCGCATCAACGAGGCCGTCAACGAGGAGTGGATCTCCGACAAGACCCGCCACGTCGTCGACGGCCTGCGCACCCAGCGCCTGGACCGGCCCTACATCCGCGAGGCCGGCAAGCTGCGCGCGGCGAGCTGGACCGAGGCTTTCGCCGCGATCGCCGCCAAGGCAGCACGCACCGACGGCAAGCGCATCGGCGCGATCGCCGGCGACCTCGCCGGCGTCGAGGAGATGTTCGCGCTGAAGGATCTTCTCGCCAAGTACGGCTCGGGCAATCTGGCGGTGCAGGGCGGCGACGCCTTTGACCCCGCGCTCGGTCGCGGCTCCTACATCTTCAACCCGACGCTGGCGGGTGTGGAGCAGGCGGATGCGCTGCTCATCATCGGCGCGAACCCGCGGAAAGAGGCGGCCGTATTCAACGCCCGCATCCGCAAGCGCTGGCGTGCCGGCGGCTTCAAGGTCGGCGTGATCGGCCCGAAGGTCGATCTGACCTACGACTATGACCATCTCGGCGCGGGCACCGATACGCTCGGTGAGCTCGCGGCCGGCAAGCACTCGTTCATGGACGTGCTGAAGAACGCCAAGAATCCGATCATCCTGGTCGGCGCGGGCGCGGCCTCGCGTCACGACGGCGCCGCCATTCTCGCCGCCGCCGCCAAGCTCGCGCTCGATGTCGGTGCGGTCAAGGACGGCTGGAACGGCTTTGGCGTGCTGCACGAGAGCGCTTCGCGCGTCGGCGCGCTCGATATCGGCTTCTCCGCAACCGGCGGGGGCCTGAACGCCGCGCAGATGACGACGTTCGGCACGCTGGACTTGCTGTTCCTGCTCGGCGCCGACGAGATCAACGCGCCTGATGGTACCTTCGTTGTCTATATCGGCACCCATGGCGACCGCGGCGCGCATCGCGCCGACGTGATCCTGCCGGCGGCTGCCTATACCGAGAAGTCCGCGATCTACGTCAACACCGAAGGCCGCGTGCAGATGACGGGCCGCGCCGCGTTCCCGCCGGGCGAAGCCCGCGAGGACTGGGCGATCGTCCGCGCGCTGTCGGAGGCGCTCGGCAAGAAGCTCGGCTATGACTCGCTGGCCGCCTTGCGCCAGGCGATCTTCAAGGCCGTGCCGCACCTGATCCGCCTCGACCAGATCGAGCCCGGCTCGGCCGACCAGATCAAAAAGCTGGCGGGGAAGGGCGGTTCGCCCGAGAAGGCGCCGTTCAAGCCGCTGGTCGAGGACTTCTATTTGACCAACCCAATCGCGCGTGCGTCCGCCGTAATGGCGGAATGTTCGCGCCTCGCCTCCGGGCACATGCTGACCGCAGCGGAGTGAGCGTGATCTGATGGAATTCTTCGAAAGCGCATTCTGGACCGGGTTCCTCTGGCCGCTGATCATCATGGTCGCGCAGAGCGTCCTGGTGCTCGTCGTCCTGCTCGTGGCGATCGCCTACATCCTGCTCGCCGACCGCAAGATCTGGGCGGCGGTGCAGATCCGGCGCGGCCCGAACGTGGTCGGCCCCTGGGGCCTGCTGCAATCCTTCGCCGACCTTCTGAAGTTCGTGCTGAAGGAGCCGATCATTCCGGCCGGCGCCAACAAGGGCGTGTTCCTGCTGGCCCCGCTGGTGTCGTGCGTGCTCGCGCTCGCCGCCTGGGCGGTGATCCCGACCAATCTCGGCTGGGCGATCTCCGACATCAATGTCGGCATCCTCTTCATCTTCGCGATCTCGTCGCTGTCGATCTACGGCATCATCATGGCCGGCTGGTCGTCGAACTCGAAATACCCGTTCCTGGCCGCGCTGCGCTCGGCGGCGCAGATGGTGTCTTATGAAGTCTCGATCGGCTTCGTCATCATCACCGTGCTGCTCTGCGCCGGCACGCTGAACCTGTCGGCCGTGGTCGAGGCCCAGCATGTCCGCGGGCTCGCCAGCCTGATCGGACTGCCGCAGCTCACCATCCTGAACTGGTACGTCTGGCCGCTGTTCCCGATGTTCGTGGTGTTCTACGTCTCGGCGCTGGCGGAGACCAACCGCCCGCCGTTCGACCTCGTGGAAGCCGAATCCGAGCTCGTCGCCGGCTTCATGGTCGAGTACGGCTCGACGCCGTATCTGCTGTTCATGCTCGGCGAGTATGTCGCGATCGTCACGATGTGCGCGATGGCGACGATCCTGTTCCTCGGAGGCTGGCTGCCGCCGGTCGACCTGCCGCCCTTCAACTGGGTGCCGGGGATCATCTGGTTCTCGCTCAAAGTCTTCTTCATGTTCTTCCTGTTCGCGATGGCAAAGGCGATCGTGCCGCGCTACCGCTACGATCAATTGATGCGCCTCGGCTGGAAGGTGTTCCTGCCGCTGTCGCTGGCGATGGTGATCGTGGTGGCCGGCGTGCTGCATTTCGCCGGCATCGCGCCGAAGTGAGGGCCGTCATGGGTATCAACGTCAACGCCACTGCACGCTCGCTTCTGCTGTCGGAATTCGTCTCGGCGTTCTTCCTCGCCATGCGCTATTTCTTCCAGCCGAAGCCGACCCTGAACTATCCGTTCGAGAAGGGCCCGATCTCGCCGCGCTTCCGCGGCGAGCATGCGCTGCGCCGCTATCCGAACGGCGAAGAGCGCTGCATCGCCTGCAAGCTGTGCGAAGCCGTCTGCCCGGCACAGGCCATCACCATCGAGGCCGGCCCGCGCCGCAACGACGGCACCCGCCGCACCGTGCGCTACGACATCGACATGGTGAAGTGCATCTATTGCGGCCTCTGCCAGGAGGCCTGCCCGGTCGACGCCATCGTCGAAGGTCCGAACTTCGAGTTCGCGACCGAGACCCGCGAGGAACTGTTCTATGACAAGGCCAAGCTGCTCGCCAACGGCGACCGCTGGGAACGCGAGATCGCGAAAGCGATCGAGCTCGACGCGCCGTACCGGTGAGGTGAGGGCATGATCCTTCCCGCGCTGTTCTTCTATCTCTTCGCCGGCGTCTGTGTCGCCTCGGCCGTGATGGTGATTGTCTCGCGCAATCCCGTGCACTCCGTGCTGTACCTGATCCTGGCCTTCGTCAACGCCTCCGGCCTGTTCGTGCTGATGGGCGCCGAATTCCTGGCGATGATCCTGATCGTCGTCTATGTCGGCGCCGTCGCGGTGCTGTTCCTGTTCGTGATCATGATGCTCGACGTGGACTTCACCGAGCTGCGCGAGGGCTTCATCGAGTACCTGCCGGTCGGCCTGGTGATCGGCGGCATCTTCCTGTTCGAGCTGCTGCTCACCGTCGGCTTCTGGGTTATCAACCCCGGCGTCGCCAAGACGATCACGGCGGCGATCCCGGCCAACGTCTCGAACACCGAGGCGCTCGGGCTGGTGCTCTATACGAAGTACATCCACTACTTCCAGCTCTCGGGCATGGTGCTGCTGGTCGCCATGATCGGCGCCATCGTGCTGACGCTGCGGCACAAGGCGAGCGTGAAGCGGCAGGACATCAACGTTCAGAACGCGCGGACGCCCGACATGGCGATGGCGATGCGCAAGGTGGCGCCGGGGCAGGGGCTCCAGGACTCTGACGCGGCGGAGTGGGTGAAATGACGATCGGGCTCGGACACTATCTGGCGGTCGGCGCGATCCTGTTCACGCTCGGCATCCTCGGCATCTTCCTGAACCGCAAGAACATCATCGTCATCTTGATGTCGATCGAGCTGATCCTGCTCTCGGTCAACATCAACCTCGTCGCGTTCTCGACCTTCCTCGGCGACATCGTCGGCCAGGTCTTCGCGCTTCTGGTGCTCACCGTCGCTGCCGCTGAAGCCGCGATCGGTCTCGCCATCCTGGTGGTCTATTTCCGCAACCGCGGCTCGATCGCGGTTGAGGACGTCAATCTGATGAAGGGCTGAGCTCAGTCATGGTTCAGGCAATTGTCTTTCTGCCTCTGCTGGGCGCCATTCTGGCCGGCCTGATCGCGCTGTTCGGCGCGCATGCCCGCAACCCGTCGGGCGACGAGGTCGAGCATCATGGCGACCACGGCCACGCGCACGCCCATGCGTCCGATACGATCAACGAGGATGCGTCCGTCATCCACGAGAGCCATCACGACGACGCCCACGATGATCACGGCCACGGCCCGACCGAGCCGGCCGCGGCAGGGTCGCGCGGTGCCGAGCTGATCACCACCGCGTTGCTGTTCGTCTCGGCCGCGCTGTCCTGGATGACGCTGGTCGATGTCGGCTTCATGCATCACGACATCAGGGTCCAGCTGCTGCCCTGGATCTTCTCCGGCGATCTTCAGGTCTGGTGGACCTTGCGGGTCGACACGCTCACGGCCGTGATGCTGGTGGTGGTGACCACCGTGTCCTCGCTCGTGCACCTCTATTCCATCGGCTACATGGACGAGGATCCGAACCGGCCGCGCTTCTTCGGCTATCTCAGCCTGTTCACCTTCGCCATGCTGATGCTGGTGACGGCGGACAACCTCGTGCAGCTGTTCTTCGGCTGGGAAGGCGTGGGTCTGGCGAGCTATCTGCTGATCGGATTCTGGTACCAGAAGCCGTCGGCGAATGCGGCCGCGATCAAGGCCTTCGTGGTCAACCGCGTCGGCGACTTTGGTTTCGCGCTCGGCATCTTCGCGATCTTCATGCTGACCAGTTCGACCGATTTCGAGACCATCTTCCATGCCGCGCCGGGCCTCACCGGCAAGACCATCAACTTCCTCGGCTGGCACGCCGATGCGCTGACCCTGACCTGCCTGTTGCTGTTCATGGGCGCGATGGGCAAGTCGGCGCAGTTCCTGCTGCACACCTGGTTGCCGGACGCGATGGAAGGCCCGACGCCTGTGTCGGCGCTGATCCACGCCGCGACCATGGTCACCGCCGGCGTCTTCATGGTGGCGCGCCTGTCGCCGCTGTTCGAGCTCGCCCCGAATGCGCAGGCCGTCGTGATGTTCTTCGGCGCGACCACCGCGTTCTTCGCCGCGACCATCGGCCTCGTGCAGAACGACATCAAGCGCATCGTCGCCTATTCGACCTGTTCGCAGCTCGGCTACATGTTCGTGGCGATGGGAGCAGGGGCCTATTCGGTCGGCATGTTCCATCTGTTCACGCACGCCTTCTTCAAGGCGCTGTTGTTCTTGGGCTCCGGCTCGGTGATCTACGCGATGCACCACGAGCAGGACATCCGCAACATGGGCGGGCTCTGGAAGAAGATCCCCTACACCTATGCGGTGATGGTGGTCGGCACGCTGGCGCTCACCGGATTCCCGCTCACCGCCGGCTACTTCTCCAAGGACGCGATCATCGAGTCCGCCTACGCCTCGCACATTCCGTTTGCGATGTACGGCTTCCTGATGACGGTCGTCGCCGCCGGCCTGACCTCGTTCTACTCCTGGCGCCTGATCTTCAAGACCTTCCATGGCGAGCCGCATGACGAGCATCACTATGAGGCCGCGCATGAGGCTCCGATCTGGATGCTGATCCCGATCGGCGTGCTCGCAGTCGGCTCCATCGTCGCCGGTTTCCCGTTCAAGGAGCTGTTCGCCGGTCACGGCATCGAGGAGTTCTTCCGCGAATCCGTGAAGATGAACCCGCACATCATCGAGGAGATGCACCACATCCCCGAGACCATCGCCTTCCTGCCGACGGTGATGATGGTGCTGGGCTTCCTCGTCTCGTACCTGTTCTACATCCGCCGGCCGTACATCCCTGTGCAGCTCGCTAAAGAGCAGCCGATGCTGTACCAGTTCCTGCTCAACAAATGGTACTTCGACGAGCTCTACGACATCATCTTCGTCCGTCCGGCGAAGTGGATCGGCTATCAGCTCTGGAAGAAGGGCGACGGCTTCATCATCGACGGCCTCGGTCCCGACGGCGTCTCGGCTCGCGTCCTGGACGTCACCCGCAACGTCGTGAAGATCCAGACCGGCTATCTCTATCACTACGCATTCGCCATGCTGATCGGCGCCGCCGGCCTGATCACCTGGTTCATGTTCGGCTTTGGAGGCCAGTAAATGACAACCTGGCCCATCCTATCGGTCACGACGTTCCTGCCGCTGGTCGGCGCGCTGATCGTCTATCTCAGCCGCGGCGATGACGAGGCGGCCAAGCGCAACTCGCGCTGGATCGCGCTCTGGACCACGCTGATCACCTTCGCGGTGTCGGTGATCCTGGTCATGCGGTTCGACCCGGCCAATCCCGACTTCCAGTTCGTCGAGAAGGCGAACTGGCTCGCCACCGGCATCACCTACCACATGGGCGTCGACGGCATCTCGCTGCCGCTGGTGATCCTCACCACCGCCGTGATGCCGTTCTGCATCTTCGCGAGCTGGAAGGCGATCACCAACCGCGTCCGCGAATACATGATGGCGTTCCTGATCCTGGAAACGCTGATGGTCGGCACCTTCTCGGCGCTCGATCTCGTGCTGTTCTACCTGTTCTTCGAAGGCGGCCTGATCCCGATGTTCCTGATCATCGGCGTCTGGGGCGGTCCGCGCCGGGTCTACGCATCGTTCAAGTTCTTCCTCTACACGCTGCTCGGCTCGGTCCTGATGCTGCTCGCCATCATGGCGCTGTACTGGAATGGTGGTACCACCGACATTCCGACGCTGATGCACACTGCCGTGCCGCGGTCGCTGCAGACCTGGGCCTGGCTCGCCTTCTTCGCTTCCTTCGCGGTGAAGATGCCGATGTGGCCGGTGCACACCTGGCTCCCCGACGCGCACGTCGAAGCGCCGACGGCGGGCTCCGTGGTCCTCGCCGCGATCCTGCTGAAGATGGGCGGCTACGGCTTCCTGCGCTTCTCGCTGCCGATGTTCCCGCTGGCCTCGCATGACTTCGCGCCGCTGATCTTCACACTCTCGGCCATCGCCATCATCTACACCTCGCTGGTGGCCCTGATGCAGGAGGACATGAAGAAGCTGATCGCGTACTCCTCGGTCGCGCATATGGGCTTCGTCACCATGGGCATCTTCGCCGGCACCATGCAGGGCGTCGCCGGCGGCATGTTCCAGATGATCTCGCACGGCATCGTCTCCGGGGCGCTGTTCCTCTGCGTCGGCGTCGTCTACGACCGCCTGCACACCCGCGAGATCGCGGCCTATGGCGGCCTCGTCAACCGGATGCCGCTCTACGCGCTGACCTTCATGGTCTTCACCATGGCCAATGTCGGTCTGCCCGGCACATCAGGCTTCGTCGGCGAGTTCATGACGTTGCTCGGCACCTTCAAGGTCTCGATCCCGACCGCGTTCTTCGCCACTTTCGGCGTGATCCTCTCGGCCGGCTACGCGCTGTGGCTCTACCGCAAGGTCGTGTTCGGGGCGCTGGTCAAGCCATCGCTGGCGAGCATGAAGGATCTCACCTTCCGCGAGTGCCTGACGCTGTTCCCGATGATCGCGCTGACGATCCTGTTCGGCGTCTATCCGAAGCCGGTGCTCGACATGTCGGCCGCCTCGGTCCAGCAACTCGTCAACAACTACAACACCGCTGTGACGGCCGTGAAGGCCGCCGCACTGCTCCAGTGATCGGGCAGGTTCAGGATATCGCCATGAGCTTTGAGACTGCAGGTTATCAACTGGCGCCGGTGCTGCCCGAGATCGTGCTCGCGGTCGGCGCCATGGCTCTGCTGATGCTGGGCGCCTATCGCGGGCAGGGGACGACCGGTGCCGTCACCTCGCTGGCGGTCGTGCTCCTGGTCGTGGTCGGCGTGCTCGAATACATGCTGCCCGCGGGCAAGCAGGTGACCTTCGGCGGCAGCTTCATCGTCGACGACTTCGCCCGCTTCATGAAGATCCTGGCCCTGATCGGCTCGGCGGTGACGCTGGTGCTGTCGACCGAGTTCCTGTCCGACCCCTCGCGCCGGATCTTCGAATACGCCATCCTGGTGCTGCTCTCGACGCTCGGCATGATGGTGCTGATCTCGGCCGGCGACCTGATCTCGCTCTATCTCGGCCTCGAACTGATGTCGCTGGCGCTCTATGTCGTCGCGGCCTCGAACCGCGACAACGCCAAGTCGACCGAAGCCGGCCTGAAGTATTTCGTGCTCGGCGCACTGTCCTCGGGCATGCTGCTGTACGGCGCCTCGCTGATCTACGGCTTCACCGGCACGGTCAGCTTCACCGGTATCGCGGCGGCCGCGACGATCTCGAATGTCGGCCTCGTCTTCGGTCTGGTCTTCCTGCTCGTCGGCCTCTGCTTCAAGGTTTCGGCCGTGCCGTTCCACATGTGGACGCCTGACGTGTACGAGGGGGCGCCGACCCCGGTCACCGCCTTCTTCGCGTCGGCGCCCAAGGTCGCCGCGCTTGCCGTGTTCACCCGCGTCACGCTCACCGCTTTCCCGGGCATCGTCTCGCAGTGGCAGCAGATCCTGGTGTTCGTGGCGATCGCCTCGATGGCGCTCGGCTCCTTCGCCGCGATCGGCCAGAGCAACATCAAGCGCCTGATGGCCTATTCCTCGATCGGCCACATGGGTTTCGCGCTGGTCGGCCTTGCCTCCGGCACCGTCGAGGGCGCGCAGGGCGTCCTGATGTACATCGTGATCTATGTCGCGATGACGCTGGGCTCGTTCTCGATCATCCTCGCAATGCGCCGCAACGGCCAGGCGGTCGAGCAGATCAGCGATTTCGCCGGCCTGTCGCGCACCAATCCGCTGCTCGCATTCATGTTCGCGATGCTGCTGTTCTCGCTCGCGGGCATTCCGCCGCTCGCCGGCTTCTTTGCCAAATGGTACGTCTTCGTCGCCGCCATCAAGGCGAACCTGTTCACGCTCGCGGTCGTCGGCGTGCTGACCAGCGTGGTCGGCGCCTACTACTACCTCGCCATCGTCAAGACGATGTATTTCGACGAGCCGGCCGGCCAGGTCGATCCGGTGCGCGTCGAGGTGAAGACGGTGCTGGCGGTTTTCGGCCTGTTCAACATCCTGTTCGCGCTGTTCGCAGGTCCCGTGGTGAGCGTCGCCTCTGCCGCGGCAAAGTCGCTGTTCTAGGATGAATTTCGCGCTCGGTCCTCGCGCATCGTCCGCGGGCTACAGGCTCGCGGCGTTCGAGCGGACCGGCTCGACCAATACCGAGGCGATCGAACGTGCGAGGGCCGGAGAGCTCGGCCCGATGTGGTTCGTCACGTCAGAGCAGACCGCCGGCCGCGGCCGCCGTCAACGCGCCTGGATCGCGCCGCGCGGCAACCTCGCCGCCAGCATCCTCGAAGTCATGGACGTCGCGCCGGCCGTCGCCGCCACCCTCGGCTTTGCCGCCGGGCTAGCCGAGGAGGCCGCGCTGGAGAAGGTCAGCCTCGAGGCCGCAATCCGCCTCGGCCCTGATCGTCCGCGCTACGCCCTGAAATGGCCGAACGACGTCTTGGCCGGGGGCAAGAAGCTCGTCGGCATCGGCCTCGAAGCCGAAGCCATCGGCGACCGCCTGGCCGTCGTCGTCGGCATCGGCACCAATGTCGTTGCAGCGCCCGAGGGCGTGCCGACGCCCGCGGTGTCGTTGGCGGCGCTCGGGGTGCAGATCAGTGCCGAGGAGCTGTTCTCGGCACTATCCGACGCCTGGGTCGAGTTCCGCGGCATCTGGGACAATGGAAGCGGCTTTGCCGAGATCCGCAAGCTGTGGCTGGAGCGCGCCGCCGGCCTCGGCGAGCGGGTCGCAATCCACACGGGGACGATGACGCTGGAAGGCATTTTTGACACCATCGACGACACCGGCTGCCTGATCGTCCGCACCGCGGAGGGCCGCCGGGTACCGGTCGCCGCGGGTGAGGTGTTCTTCGGCTCGGCCGCCTCCGTGGGAGCTGCGTGATGGCCAAGCCCGACGAACTGGTGTTTGCGCCGCTCGGCGGTGTCGGCGAGATCGGCATGAACCTGTCGATCTACGGCCTCGGCAACCGCCAGCAGCGCGCCTGGATGGCGGTCGATCTCGGCGTCTCCTTCGGAGACGAAGAGCATCTGCCGGGCATCGACCTGATCATGCCCGACATCAGCTTCCTGGAGAAGGAGCGCAAGAACTTGATGGGCCTGGTGCTGACCCACGCCCATGAGGACCATTTCGGCGCCATCATCGATCTCTGGCCGAAGCTGAAATGCCCGATCTATGCGACGCAGTTCAGTGCTGCGCTGTTCGAGGCCAAATGTGCCGCCGAGCGCAACGCGCCGAAGATTCCGGTGACGGTTGTGCCGTCCGGCGGCCGCGTCGACGTCGGCCCGTTCAACGTCGAGTTCATTCCCGTCGCGCATTCGATTCCGGAGGCGCATGCGCTGGCGATCCACACCGAAGCCGGCACGGTGCTGCACACCGGCGACTGGAAGATCGACCCCACCCCGACGCTTGGCGCGCCCACCGACGAGAAGCGGCTGCGCGAGCTCGGTGAGGAGGGCGTGCTCGCCCTCATCGGCGATTCCACCAACGCAGTGCGCGACGGCCGTTCACCCTCGGAAGCCGAGGTCGCCCGCACCATCATCGACCTGGTAAAATCAGCCAAGGGCCGCGTTGCGGTCACGACCTTCGCCTCCAACGTCGCGCGCATCAAGGCCGTCGCTGCTGCTGCCAGGGCCGCCGACCGCGAGGTCGTCGTGGTTGGTCGCGCCATGGAGCGCGTGGTGCAGGTCGCGCGCGAATGCGGCTATCTCGATGGCGTGCAGAATTTCCGCTCGCCCGAGGTTTACGGCCATCTGCCGCAGGACAAGGTGCTGGCGCTGTGCACCGGCAGCCAGGGCGAGCCGCGCGCGGCGCTGGCGCGCATCGCTAATGACGACCATCCCGAGATCACGCTCAACCGCGGCGACAGCGTCATCTTTTCCTCGCGGACAATCCCGGGCAACGAGAAGGCCGTCGGCTCGATCATCAACAACCTCGTGCTGCAGGGCGTCGAGATCATCACCGACCGCGACCATCTGGTCCACGTCTCCGGCCATCCCCGCCGCGACGAATTGCGCGACATGATTGGCTGGGTGAAGCCGCAGCTCCTGATCCCCGTCCACGGCGAGGCGCTGCACCTGAACGAGCACGCCAAGCTCGCGCGCGCCGCCGGCGTGCCGCGCGTGCTGGTGGTCCGCAACGGCGACCTGATCAAGCTCGGCCCGGGTGATCCCGGCATCATTGGCGAAGTGCCTTCCGGCCGCCTCTACAAGGACGGCACGATCCTGGAGGACTCCAAGTCCCGCGCCGTGGTCGAGCGGCGGCGCATGGCGTTTTCCGGCTGTGCCTTCGTCGCCATTGCCATGACCGAGCAGGGCGAGCTGGTCGACGATCCCGAGGTCGATCTGGTCGGCATCCCCGAGAAGAACAGGGCAGGCGAGCCCTTCGACGACCTCGTCTTCGATGCCGTGGTCTCCACCATCGAGGGCCTGCCGAAGGCGCGCCGCCGCGACCCCGACGCATTGGGCGAGTCGGTGCGACGTGCTGTCCGGGCCGTGATCAACGAACATTGGGGCAAAAAGCCCCCCTGTCTGGTACACGTACTGACAGTGTAAGGGGAGAAGACACATGCTGGGCCGGCTCAACCATGTCGCGATCGCGACCAAGGACGCCGTCAAGGCCGCCAGGATCTATGGCGCCGCGTTCGGCGCTCAGATCTCGGAAGCCGTGCCGCTGCCCGAGCACGGCGTCATCACCGTGTTCGCGACGCTGCCCAACACCAAGATCGAATTCATCGAACCGCTCGGCGAGGCCTCGCCGATCGCAAAATTCGTCGAGCGTAACCCCGACGGCGGCATCCACCATGTCTGCTACGAGGTCGTCGACATCATCGCCTCGCGCGACACGCTGGTGAAGGAGGGCGCGCGGGTGCTCGGCGACGGCGTGCCGAAGATCGGCGCCCATGGTAAGCCGGTGCTGTTCCTGCACCCGAAGGATTTTTCCGGCGCACTGGTCGAGATCGAGCAGGCATAAGGCCGAACCATGGCCATCCAGATCTCAACCGCGATCGCAATCTACTTCGTCATCTGGTGGGTCGCGCTGTTCCTGACGCTGCCGTTCGGCGTACGCAGCCAGCACGAGGATGGCGTCGGGGCGCCCGGCACCGACCCCGGTGCGCCGATCCTGACGCGGATGGGCCGCAAGCTGATCTGGACCACCATCATCTCGGCGATCATCTACGGCCTCGGCATGGTCGCCTATCACGCCGGCTATCTCTCGATCGAGCGCCTGTCGAAATTGATGGGAATGCCTTTCTAGACGTTTTTGCTAGACGTTTTTGCTGACGACATTGTTTGGGGGACCGAATGACTTTTCAGAGGATCGTCATTGCACTTCTGGTGCTGATCGTCGCCGGCATCGGTGCCATCGGCTATTTCGAATGGCGGATGGCCGCGCAGGTGCGCACCCTGAAGGCGTTCGTCGAGGGCTATGTCTTCAACGAGGCGGTGATGGCCTGCGAGCAGGCCAAAAGCTCGACGCCGTTCAAATGGAACGGAGGCAAGAGCACCTCGGTGATCGGCTTGAACTCGGCCAAGCTCGACAAATACACGGTCAGCGCCAGCTACACGCTGGTGGCGGACAGTGTCTATTGCGATTACGATCCGATCAAAAGAAAGGCCGAGATCGGGTCGAGCTTCCTGGAGCGGGAGTAACGATCCGGCGCTGGCAGGCATGAGCGCGCCGCCGCCTGCTCGATGCGGCGCGAGTTCGCGCACGCCCGATCAGCCGCTCACGCAGGCGGGCTAGATCGCTCGGCGTTGTCGGCCGGCGAAGAGCCCGTAGACGAACAGCACGATGATCGCGCCGACGACCGCACCGATCAGTCCGGCACCTTCTTCGGCACGATACCATCCGAGCGCCTGCCCGAGGTAAGTCGCAACGAAGGCGCCGACGATCCCCAAGATGGTCGTCAGGATGAAGCCGGACGGCTCGTTGTCGCCAGGCATGATGAACTTGGCGATCACGCCGGCGACGAAGCCGATGATGATTGTCCAGAGAAGACCCATTTCCACACCTCTTCCAGGTTAAGCGGCAACAACTATGCCTCAGGCAGACGTCCGTCCGGCGTGTACTTGTCGACCGCCGAGGGCAATTCCCGGGATAGCCTTGTGAGGATCTCGTCTTGCGAGAGCCCCGTCTGCTGTTCGAGCTTCTCCAGAACGTCGGAGCCGATCGCATTCCTCAGCTCAGGCGACGAAATCTCCTTGTTGGGTCCGGGCTTCACCCATGAATCGGCGACCTCGCCCTGGCCGTTCTGGTTGAACCGCTCCAGGAGCTCGCCAATGCCGCCATTGAGCAGGCCCCCGATCCCGCCCGCGCCGAGCATGCCGCCGAGATTACCAAGCACTCCCCCAGGCGGCTGCTGGCCGCCCGCGGATGAGCCGCCGGTCGCACCTTTCAGCAGCTCTGCCAACTTGTCGCGGTTCTGATAGCCGGCCATGGCCAGCATCGCCAGAAGGGCAGTCATGGAGGGCATTCCGCGGCTCATCGCTAACTCCTTCAAAATCTCAGACACGCAAAACTGCCTCAGCCCGCTTGTGTTCCAAAAATCGGCAAATGGTGGGCTCGCGACCCCCGGCTTGGTCGTCCGACACGAAGAACTTTCGGTGCAACTGGTCCCGGGGTGCGCCGGCGATACACGGGTGGCGGACCGCTTTGATTGCGATTACGATCCGACCAAAAGAATGGCCGGGATCGCCCAAGCTTGCCAGAAGCGGGAGTAACGACCAGGCCATGCCAAGCATGGGGTGGGATCGTCATGACCGGGGACCGGGCGGGGGACTATCGAATTCTGCATGAAGCGGCGCTGCGGGATTATCTCGCAGGCCTTCCCGATATCGCCGCACTCCTCGGCGGCGAGCCGGCCTCATGGGAGATCACCGAGGTCGGCGACGGCAATCTCAATCTCGTCTTCATCATGAAGGGCGGGCGCGGCGGCGTCGCCGTCAAGCAGGCGCTGCCTTATGTCCGCCTCGTCGGCGAAAGCTGGCCGCTGCCGCTGTCGCGGGCCCATTACGAATATCTGGCTCTGTCCCGACAGGCCCAGCTCGCGCCCGGCCTCGTGCCGGCTTTGCTGCATCACAACGAGGCCCTGGCGCTGACGGTGATGGAGCTGCTCGAACCCCACATCATCATGCGCAAGGGGCTGGTTGCGGGAACGCAATATCCGGGCTTCGTCGGTGACATCACCACCTTCATGGCGCGAACGCTGTTCTTCACCTCCGACCTCGCGCTGTCCGCGGCCGAGAAGAAGGAGGGCATTGCGGCCTTCGCCGGCAATCATGCGCTCTGCAAGATCACCGAGGATCTGATCTTCACCGATCCCTACCGCATCGCCGAGCAAAACCGCTGGACTGCGCCGTATCTCGATGCGCTCGCTGCAAGCCTGCGCGATGACATGGAGCTGCATGTCGCGATCTCCCGGCTGAAGCTGAAGTTCATGGCAAGCCCCGAGGCGCTGCTCCACGGCGACCTCCACACCGGCTCGATCATGGTGACGGGCAAACAGACGCGGGTGATCGATCCGGAATTCGCATTCTATGGCCCGATGGGGTTCGACGTCGGCGCCGTGCTGGCCAACCTTGTGATGGCCTATTTTGCCTCCGCCGGCCACGAGCGCGCACCGGGGGAGCGGGCCGCGTTCGAGGCCTGGGTGCTGGAGACGATCGAGCAGGTCTGGAACGAGTTCGCCGGCAAATTCCTCGACCTCTGGCGGGCGGAAGGCACTGGCGATGCCTATCCGGTCTCACTCTTTGCCGGCGCGCAGGGCGCCGCGCGCCTGGAGGCCGAGCGGCAGGTCTACATGCAGCGCCTGTTCGCCGACACGGTCGGCTTCGCGGCCGCAAAGACCATCCGCCGCATCTTCGGCCTCGCCCACAACATCGATTTCGAGCTGATCGAGGACCCGAGGAAGCGCGCCGTCAGCGAAGCCCGCGCGGTGCGGCTCGCACGGGCGATGATGGTGGAGACGGGGACGTTTCGGACGATCGCCGACGTTACGGGTGCTGCGCGAAAACTGCGGGACTGGATACCGGAGCTAACGGGTTGAGAGAGTTCATGGCGAGGAGCGCGCCTTCGCGCTCGCAATGACAAAGCCGAGCAACAGGCGCAATTGCTTCATCGTCACCCTGAGGTGCCGGAGCGTAGCGAAGGCCTCGAAGGGCGACAGCCCGGCTGCATCGCGGCCGTTCATCCTTCGAGGCTCAGCACGCGCTGCGTTCGCATCGCATGCTTCGCACCTCGGGATGACGGTCCAAGACGCCAGAGCGCCCTCAATACATCCGCATCGGTAGCGGCGCGCCTTCGGGGCCGACCAGCAGACCCCAGGTCTCGTTGGCCGCGACCTCGAACTCACGCGTCTGGGCCGCGCTGCCCTTGAGCTTCAGGGTGACCTTGTACTGGCCCGGCGGCAGATCGATCTTCTGGCTATCAGGCAACTCATCCGCGGCGGCGTCAAAATCGATCAGTTCCTCTCCGGCGTGAGCCGCCAGTCTGATGGTTCGCTCGTTGACGGTGATGTCGGCCGCTTCATCCGTCTGGTTGCCGAGCAACAACATCACTTGTCCCGGCGCCGGCCGGATTTTGGCCGTGGCGGCCAACGGCTTGCGCAGCGCAAGGTCGGCGATCGTTGTGTTGTCCTGACGGACAAGCCGGAGCAGCGCCGGCCCGTCTGACGTCGTGAAGGCGACGACGGCCCTGTCTGGCGCGACGACCGCTCCGTCGTTCTCGGTCCAGCCGCGCTTTTCGAGTGCAGCGCGATAGAAGCCGAGCACGGCCTCGAGACCGAGCGGGGTCTCGACGTGAGCCGACCTCATGAAGGGCGAATTCTTCGCGGTCATCAGGGTCCAACGGTCGACCAGCGGCAGGCCCATGTCGTCGGACATCTTGGTCTCGAATGTCCGGCTCGTGGCTTGTGTCAGAAGCCCGACAGTGTCGCAGAGCAGGCGCTCGCCAAGATAGTCCGGGGCGCAACGGCCCCTGAGTGCCCACCATGTATCGTCGACAAACCCGTTTGACCGCTTGGTGTGGGACCAATTGATTTGAATGTTTTTCGTCGGGCCGTCGCGGGCAGGGTCCGGCGTGACGGGGATCGCCATCGCCGCTGTCGCGGCGACCAGACTGCCGGCGAGCAGGATACCTAGGCGATTCATTGTTTCCGCGATCCTTGTTTTCCGCGATCCCTGGGGCTCAGATAACGGTCCTGAGCTTGGTCGCGCCGATCGCGAGAAATGTTCACTATTCCCGTTGCTCGATGACGCACCGCGTCAATCGAGGGCTTGCATCGCCGGGCAGATGCAACCGGCCCCGAAGGCATCGCCGAACGGCCGCCGTCCGGAACTGACATTGGTCTCCATCAAAAACGAAGCTTGCATTCGACGGGCTACGAATGATCAAATCCCTGATCGGAATACCTGCGCTGGTGGGGACACACATGATGTTCAGGATGATGGCGATCGTCGCGGGCTTGGGACTGGCGCTCGCTGGATCTGCGGAGGCCCAGACGCCGCGCAAGGGCGGAACCATCCGGATGACCGCGCCCTATGGCTCGAGTTTCACCAGCCTGGACATTCACACCACGCAGCGCGCCCAGGACGAGATCTACGCCAAGGCGCTGCACCGCTCGCTGTACATCTGGAATTCCGCGGAGGGCAAGCCGGTCCTGGAGCTTGCCAAGGAGGATGTGGTCTCGGGCGGCGGCCTCGTTCACACCTTCAAGCTGCGCGACGACGCCTATTTCCACAATGGCCGCAAAATGACGGCCGACGATGTCATCTGGTCCTACACCCGCATCATGGACGGCACCAAGGCCTATCCCGGCGCGCGGTTTGTCCGCGTGATCGAGGGCGCGGCCGCGGTCGAGAAGGGCCAGGCCAAGGAAATCTCCGGGCTGAAGAAGATCGACGACTTCACCGTCGAGATGAAGCTGACCGAGAAGGTCGATCCCGGCTTCTACTTCTTCACCGCGCTGACCTCGATCTATCCCGCCGACGAGGGCGCCAAGGAGAGTTTTATCCAGAAGCCGATCGGTCTCGGGCCCTTCAAATTCGTCGAGCACGTACCGGGGTCGCGCATTGTCCTGGAGCGGTGGGACCGGTTCTACAAGCCCGGCAAGCCCTACGCCGACAAGATCGTCGTGTCGATCATGGGCGAGGCCGCGGCGCGCGATGTCGCCTTCCGCAACAAGGAGGTCGACACCTCGGTGCTCGGACCCGCGCAATATGTGGCCTACCAGTCCGACGCCAATCTCAAGGGCACCATCGTCGAGGTCGCCGAGGTCTTCACGCGCTACATGGGGATGAATCCATCATTCAAGCCGTTCGCCGACAAGCGCGTGAGACAGGCGATCAACTACGCGATCGATACCGACCTGATCATCAACAAGCTGGTCAAGGGCAAGGCCTATCGCGCCACCAGCTGGCTGCCGCTGACCTCGCCCGCCTACGACAAGGCGATGAAGCCGTACGCTTACGATCCCGCCAAGGCCAAGCAGCTGCTTAACGAGGCCGGCTATCCCAACGGCTTCGAGTTCGAATGGACCACCAGCCAGAACGAGAGCTGGGGCTTGCCGATCGTCTCGGCCGTGATTCCGATGCTGGACAAGGTCGGCATCAAGGCGAAGGTCAAGCAGGTCGAGACCGCGGTGCTGGCGGAGGTGGTTCGCACCGGCGACTACCAGGCCTTTATCTATTCCCAGGCGAGCGGTCCGGATCCGCAGGCGGCCCTCAAATGCTTCCACTCGTCGACGCCGCAGCCAGCCTGCAACTACATGATCTTCAAGAACGCCGATTTCGACAAGATCGTCGACGAGGCCGGGCAGGCCGACGACCCAGCAAAGCGCGCCCAGCTGCTGCAAAAGGCCAATGCGCTGCTCTATGAGGAGGCACCGGTCTGGTTCTTCAACTACAACAAGGCGGTCATGGCGGTGCAGCCGTGGCTCAAGGGGATTCAGCTCAACGCGACGGAGCTGACCCATCAGAACGTCGAAGACCTCTGGGTCGACGAGACCTCGCCCGCGAAGTGACATGCGCTCTCGCGCTCCCTCCGTCGCCACAGACGATGGAGGGAGAGAGGAAAAGTGCCGATGCTCTCCTTCCTGTTCCGTCGCCTGCTGCAAACCGTTCCGACCGTGCTTGCCGTCGTGCTGCTGGTCTTCGTGTTGTTCAGCGTGGTTCCCGGCAGCATCGTCTCCTCCATGAGTGACGACAGCGATCCGCAGGTCGAGCTGCGCATGAAGAAGCAGCTCGGCCTCGACGATCCCGTTTACGTGCGTTTCGGCGTCTACATTGCCAAGCTCGCGACCGGTGATTTCGGCACCTCGTTCCGGACCCGTGAGCCTGTCACGACCATGATCGCCAAGCGGGCTTGGCCGACCCTGCAACTGATCTTCGCGGCCATGGCATTCTCGGTCGTGATCGGCGTGCCGCTTGGCTTCATCGCGGCCCTGCGACCGGGCGGCATCGTCGATACGCTTGCCATGGTCGTCGCGGTGTCGGGCCTTTCCATCGCCAAATTCTGGCTCGGACTGGTTCTGATGTACCTGTTCGCGTTGAAGCTCGGCTGGCTGCCGAGTTTCGGCTATGGCGATGGCGGACTGAAATATCTGCTCCTGCCAGCGGTGACGCTCGGCGTCTCGCCGATGGCGCTGTTTGCCCGGACGACGCGCGCCGCGGTCCTCGAGATCATGACCGCCGATTTCGTCCGCACCGCGCGATCCAAGGGCATGAGCGAGACGCGGGTGGTGAAGTGGCATGTGATGCGCAACGCGCTCGTCATCATTCTCACCACCGTCGGCCTGCAATTCGGTGGCCTGATGGGGCAGGCGGTCGTGGTCGAGAAACTGTTCTCGTGGCCGGGGATCGGCTCATTGCTGGTCGACAGTGTCTTGCAGCGCGACATTCCGGCGGTCCAGGGCTCCATTCTCGTCGTCGTGCTGGCCTTTCTCGCGATCAATCTGCTGATCGACGTACTCTACGGCGTGATCGATCCCAGGATCAGATACGCATGAGCGCTGGCGGGCTCCATCACGCTTGGACGGGAAGGCAATCGCATACGAGGCGCGCGGTGTGGCGTCACGGGTGCTGCGCCGCCTCTCCCGCCTGCGGGGGAGGGTTGGGGTGGGGGTGTCTCCGCATCGGGGTTCCCTGTGTGGCGAGAGCCCCCACCCGCCGCGCTCTCCGAGCGCGTCGGCCTCCCCCGCAAGCGGGAGAGGCCAAACGCGCCCGCGGCGAGTTCTCGCTAAAGCCACACACGATTATCCTTTTCGCGGTGGAGCGCTTGCAATGAAGCTCCGCGCGAATCTCGTCATCGGTGGGGTGTTGTTCGCGCTGGCGATCCTGGTCGGCCTGCTCGCACCCTGGCTGGCGCACACCGATCCCGTGATGGACGCCAATTTGATGAATGCGGAGGAGCCCCCGAGCTGGACCTGGTGGTTCGGGACCGACGACCAGGGCCGCGACATCTATTCCCGCGTCGTGTATGGCGCGCGGGTCTCGCTGACGGTCGGTATCATCTCGCAGCTCATCAACAGCGTCATCGGCGTGGCCTTGGGGCTGAGCGCTGGCTATTTTGGCGGCTGGTGGGACGATGTCGTCAACGCCCTGACCAATCTCATGCTCGCGATCCCCTCGCTGATCTTCGCGCTGGCGATCATGGCGGTGCTCGGACCCGGCCTGACCAGCCTGTTGATCGCACTCGGGCTGACCAACTGGTCCTTCACGTGCCGGATCGCGCGGGCCTCGGCACTGTCGCTGCGGAGCCAGGGCTATGTGCAGGCTGCGACCGTGCTCGGCTACGGCGATTTGCGCATCATGATCACCCAGCTGCTGCCGAACATGCTGGGCCCCATCATCGTTATCGGCACGCTGGGCATGGGCAGCGCGGTGTTGTCCGAAGCCGCATTGTCGTTCCTCGGCCTCGGCGTTCGCCCGCCGTTTCCAAGCTGGGGCAGCATGCTGTCGGAAGCCCGCGAGCAGATCACGACGGCGCCGTGGCTCTCGGTATTTCCGGGCCTCGCCATCTTCCTGACGGTGCTTGGCCTCAACCTGCTCGGCGATGGCCTGCGCGACATTCTCGATCCCCAATCGCGGAGCCGGCGGACATGACCGGCGCACCGCTGATCGAAGTCGAGGACCTGCGCATCGATCTCGACGACGGATCGAGGCGCGTCGCGGCGGCCGAGGGCGTTTCGTTCCGCATCTCGCGCGGCGAGACGTTCGGCCTCGTCGGCGAATCCGGCTGCGGCAAGAGCATCACGGCGCTCGCCTTGATCGGGCTGTTGCGGCCGCCGCTCTCGATCGGCGGCGGCGTCATCCGGTTCGAGGGGCAGGAGATCCAGCACCTCTCCGCCGCCAGGCAGCGGGAGCTGCGCGGCAACCGCATTGCCATGATCTTCCAGGAGCCGATGACGGCGCTGAACCCGGTCTCGCCCGTGGGCCGGCAGATCGCCGAGATGTTCGTGCTCCACAAGGGCAAGAGCTGGCGGGAAGCCAATCGGCTGGCGGTCGAGGCGCTGGCCAGCGTCCGCGTCCCCGCGCCCGAGCGCCGCGTCAACGATTACCCGCACCAGCTCTCCGGCGGCATGCGCCAGCGCGTGATGATCGCCATCGCGCTCGCCTGCGGTCCCGATCTCCTGATCGCCGACGAGCCAACCACCGCGCTCGACGTCACCGTGCAGGCCGAGATCATCGAGCTGATGCGAAATTTGTGCGCCGAGCGTGGAACGGCGATCCTGATGATCAGCCACGATCTCGGCCTGGTCGCAAACGTCTGCCGCCGCGTCGCCGTGATGTATGCCGGCCGGATCGTCGAGGAGCGCGGCTCGGCCGATATCTTCCGTTTCCCCTCGCACCCCTATACGCAAGGCCTGGTCGCCTCGCTGCCGAGGCTCGGCAGCCGCGCTGCCCTCGGCCGCACCAGGCTCAAGGAGATCGCCGGCGTCGTCCCGGCGATCACGAATTTCCCTGATGGCTGCCGGTTCAATCCGCGCTGCGCGCAGGCGACGGATATTTGCCGAAGAGTCGCGCCGGAGACCGATCTGCTGGCGGCGGGCGGTCTGGTCAGGTGTCATCACCATGCATGAGCCGCAAGACATGCTGGGTGACCGAAGGCCGGACGATGACCTCATCCTCAGCGTCGAGGATCTGGCGGTTCATTTTCCTCTGGGTGGCGGCCTGCTGGGCCGCGGCAAGCGGATGCTCCGGGCCGTCGATGGCGTCGATCTCAAGCTGAAGCGCGGCGAATGCCTCGGCCTCGTCGGCGAGTCCGGCTCCGGCAAGTCGACGGTCGCATTGTCGATCCTTGGCCTGCTGACGCCGACGCACGGCCGCATCGTGCTGGACGGGCAGGTCGTGAGGAGCAGGCAATCCGGCGATCGCAAGGCGTTGGCGCGCACCGTGCAGATGGTGTTTCAGGATCCCTACGCCTCGCTCAATCCACGCCAGACCGTGCGCCGCACGCTAGAGGATCCCCTGCGTGTGCACGGCGTCACCGCGAAAAGCGAGATCGAGGACCGCGTCGCGACCATGCTGCGGCATGTCGGCTTGCGGCCCGAACAGTCGGGCCGCTATCCGCATGAATTCTCCGGCGGTCAGCGCCAGCGCATCGGCATTGCCCGCGCGCTGATCCTCAACCCCAAAATCGTCATCTGCGACGAGCCCGTGTCGGCGCTCGACGTCTCGATCCGCGCCCAGATCATCAATCTGCTGCTGGAATTGAAGGACACGCTCGGTCTGTCCTATATCATGATCAGCCACGATCTCGGCGTCGTCGAGCACATGAGCGACCGCGTCGCCGTGATGTATCTCGGCCGCATCGTCGAGAACGGCCAATGGCGCGAGATCTTCGAGCGCCCGGCGCATCCCTATACGCAGGCCCTGATCGCTGCGATTCCTGATCCGCTACACCGTGCCCCGCTGGCGACCACGGGCGGCGACCTGCCCAACCCGCTCAATCCCCCGAACGGCTGCGCCTTCAGCCCGCGCTGTCGTTATGCGGAGGCGGTGTGCCGGCACGAGCCGGGGCCGCTGCTGGAGACGCGAGCCGATGGACACGCGGTGAGGTGCTGGCGGGCAGACGAGATCGGTGCAGCGAGCCTTGCCCTATCACCGTCACCCTGAGGTGGCCGCTTCTTCAGCGGCCCTCGAAGGGCGACGGCCCGGCTGGCAGCGTGGCCGTTCATCCTTCGAGGCTCCGCATGCGATGCTGTCGCATCGCCTGCTCCGCACCTTAGGGATGACGGGGTCATTGTCGCTTCTGCTTCTGTTTTGCCCGACGGGTCAATCCCGGTGCGGTGGGCTCACGCACTTGCGGCTTCGATAAGCAGCTGAATTTTCTTACAGTTTCTACTGTGCATGGGGTTGTTTTCGCGTTTTTTGTTTTGAGGGCTGTCTAGTCCGCCGCCTTTTCCCTCAGCCGCTGCGCGTAGACGTTGATGACCAGCGCGGCCAGCAGGATCAGGCCGCGGATCAGGATCTTCAGGAAGCTATCGATGTTGACGTGGTCGAGGCCGTTATTGAGGACGCCGAGCACGAACAAACCGACGATGGTGTTGCCGATGCCACCACGTCCGCCGAACAGGCTGGTGCCGCCGACCACGACAGCAGCGATGGAGTCGAGCAGATAGGTGTCGAACTCGTTCTGCTGCGCGCTGCCGAAATGGGCGACGCCGAGCATGCCGCCGATGCCCGAGCACACCGCCGAGATCACCATCACCGCGCCTAGGATGAGCTTGACGTTGAGGCCGGAATATTCGGCCGCCTCGCGATTGCCCCCGACCATGTAGACGTAGCGGCCGAAGCGCGTGTAGGTCAGCACCAGATGCCCGCCGAGCAGCATCAGCGCGGCGATGATGACGAGCCAGGGGATGCCGCCGATCGAGCCTGAGCCGAGCGTGGTGATCAGGCTCGGAACCTTGTAGGCGATCTGGCCGCGCACCAGCAGCGCCGAGATGCCGGCGGCGATCTGCATCATCGCCAGCGTCATGATGAAGGAGGGGATGCCGATCACGGTCAGCCCCAGCGCATTGACGAGGCCGAGCAAGGCGCAGAGCAGGATCGATAGCAGGATGGCGACCGCGCCGGGGAGGGGAATGTTGGCGATGTTGACGTAGGATTCCTGCAGCGTGAAATAGGCGACCGCGATGCCCGTGACATTGGCGATGCTGGCGATCGAGAGGTCGATCTCGGCGCACAGGATCACGAAGGTGAGGCCGACGGCGATGATGCCGGTGACCGACACTTGCGTGAGGATGTTGCCGAGATTGTCGAGCGTCGCGAAGGAGGGGCTGGCAAAGGCGAAGAAGCCGGACAGGAAGATCAGGGTGAGGAACGGGGCGATGTTGCGCATCTGCGAGCGCAGGAAGGGCGCCAGCCCGCGCGCCCGTTGCCCCGCCGCCAAAGCCGTCTCACTGCTCGTCATTGTGATTCTCCGTCACGCCGCTTCCAGCAGGCGGTCCTTGCTGACCGGCTCGTTCCTGAATTCCCGCACCAGTGCGCCGCGCTTGAGCACGAGGATGCGGTCGGCCAGCGACAGCACCGTTTCCGGCTCGGTCGACAGCACGATGATCGCAAGCCCCTTGGCGCGGAGGTCGCGAACGATGTTGATGACGTCGTTCTTGGCGCCGACATCCATGCCGCGGGTTGGCTCGCACAGCACCAGGAGCTTGGGCGGATAGGTCAGCCATTTTGCCAGCGCCACCTTCTGCTGGTTGCCGCCGGAGAGCATGCCGAGATCGAGGCCGACCACCGGCGGCCGGATCTGCAATTGCTCGACCTGACGCTTCGCGATATCGCGCTCCTGCGCCGGCTTGAGCAGCAGGGAGGAGATGCGGTCCAAAATGCTGATCGAGATGTTCTTGTAGACCGGCTCCTGGTGGAACAGCATGTCGCGGCGGCTCTCCGGCACCAGCGCCACGCCGGCGCGCCGCGCCGCCGCCGTGCTGGCAAAGGTTTTTGGCTGACCCTCGACGAGAAGCGCGCCGCTATCAGGCTTCAGCTTGCCGAACAGGATGCGCGACAGCTCCTGCTGGCCGCAGCCCATGAAGCCGTAGATGCCGAGCACCTCGCCAGCGCGGGCCTCGAAGGAGATGTCCTTCAGGCTGCGGGCGAGCGTCAGCTGGTCGACCTTCAGAACCACCGCGCTGTCGCTCGGTTGCGGCAGCAGCAGGTCGTCGGTGTAGCTGTGCTCGAGCGCTTCGCCGCCGCGGCCGATCATGGCCTCGATCAGCGCGCCCTTGCTGGTGGCGGCGCTGGCCGTCTCCGCGACTTTCCGCCCGTTGCGGAACACGGTCACCGTGTCGGACACGCGCAGGATGTCCTCGATGAAATGCGAGATGAAGACGATGCTGGTGCCTTCTTCGCGCAGCCGCCGCAGCGTTGCGAACAGCCGCTCGACCTCGGGCGGGGAGAGGGCGGAGGTCGGCTCGTCCAGGATCACGATGCGGGCACCGGAGAACAGCACGCGCGCGATCTCGATCAGCTGCTGCAGCCCGATGGGCAAGTCACCCAGCCGGCTCATCGGATCGACGTCGATGCCGAAGCGGGCGAGCTGCTCGCCGGCCTCGCGCGCCATCCGTCGCCATTGCACGAGGCCAAGGGCGTTGGTTGGCTGGTTGCCCAGGAAGACGTTCTCGGCGACCGTGAGGTCGGGCGCGACAGAGAGCTCCTGGTGCACCATGGCAATGCCGGCCGCATGCGCATCGCGCGCCGAGCGGAAATGCGTCTCCTTCCCATCGATCAGGAAGCGGCCGGAGAATTCGGTGTGCACGCCGGCGATGATCTTCATCAGCGTGCTTTTTCCAGCCCCGTTCTCGCCGACGAGACCGTGGATCTCGCCGGGATGGAGCGCGAAGTCGACACCACGAAGCGCTTCGACGCCGCCGAAGCTCTTCGTGATGCCCTGCAGTTCAAGGATGGGCGAACGCACCTCGGGCATGGAAGCTCAGATCAGGAAGTGATCCTGCATCCACTGCATCCCGGCGGCATTGGCCTTGGTCACGACCGGGCCGTCGGTGACGACGTTCTTGGGAATGCCCTGTCCGCTCTTCTCGCCGCCGACCACGGCGGAGACGCCCGCGATGATCGCGCCGCCATGGATGCGGCAGGACGGATTGCGGACGGTCGCGAACATGCGTCCTTCGCTCACCGCCTGAATCGCCGGCGGCATGGCATCGACCCCGCCGATCAGGATGTTGGTGCGGCCGCGTGCCTTCATGATGTTGGCCGCGGCGAGCGCCATGTCGTCATTGTGGAAGAACGCCGCATCGATCTGCGGATACTTGGTCAGATAGGTTTCCCAGAGGCGCGCCGTCTTGGAGACGTCCCAGTCGGCCGGCTGGGTGTCGAGCACCTCGATCCCGGGGAATTGCTTCACCGTGTTGGTGAAGCCCTTTGCGCGCCCTTGCGCGCCGGTGTGGCCGAGCGCGCCCTGCGTCATGATGATCTTGCCCTTGCCGCCCATCGCGTTGCACAGCGCCTGGGTCACCGAGGCGCCCATGAACTCGTTGTCGGGAGCGAGGAAGGAGTGGACGTTGATCTGGTCGAGCGGCGCAATCAGCGTGTCCATGTCGATCACGGGCGTGCCGGCGTCGATCATCTTCTGCACGGGCTGGGTGAGGGTGCCGATACCGAACGCCTGGATCGCGACGAAGTCCCATTTCTGCGAGGCCATGTTGTCGATGGCCGCGCGCTGCTTCACGGCGTCGAGCTGGCCGTCGAACCAGGTGACTTCGACGTTGAACAGCTTGCCCCAGAATTCGGCGGCCTGCTTTCCTTGCGCGCACCATGTAGCCTGCAGGCCCGCATTGGAGAACGCCGCCTTCAACGGCTTCTCGCTTCGCCCGACCTCGGCGGCCAATGCGGGGTTTATGCCCATGCTGCCGAGGAGGGCAGCTCCGGCGCCGGCGGTCGCAGCCGCCTGAAGAAGATCGCGCCTCGTCGTCGAGAAATCTTTCGTCCCGGACATCGCTCGCTCCCATAAATTTTATCGTCGGCGCGTCATTGATTGCGCAACCGATGTCGAAAGTGTCTCACAAGAGTTGATGCCACTCAATCTGCAATCACACGCGCCATCGCAGCACGCCGCGTTGGTGCAGCGCAAAGCGTCAGGCCGTCGTGCCGGCGAGTGCGTCGATGTCGACGAGCAATTTGTCCCAGGCTTGCGCGATCTCGATCGACCATTCATCGCCGAGCAGATCGCGCAGCGTATCCCTGATAATGGTGAAGAAGGCGGTGAACAGCTGGGGCGACGTGCCATAGGCGTCGTGTGAGGCAACCTCGCAGGCGATCAGCCGGAAATGCCCATGACGCATCCCGGCGAAATCGAGAATCGCCTCGATCGTCAGCGCGAGCATCGATCCCTTCACGAGGTCGCCGCCCTCCGAGCGGAACATGGCCTGCGTTTCGGGATGCTCGTCGAACAGGCGCTGGTAGACGAGGGGCGTGAGATCCGCGCAGCGCGAGGCCGCGAGTTCAAAGCTGAGTTCGACTGGATTGGAGGGCATATTCATCGGCGAAAGTGCCATGCGGACAAAAAAAGAGCGGGGCCCTGGCCCCGCTCAAAAATTGTGTCGACCCTATTATCCCCGATTCTAAGATTTGCTCTTGATTGACGGGGCGACGCTGCGTTTTGCGCGCCAGGGGCTCCTCCCGAGACTTGGACCACCAGACTTCGACCTCACGGCCAGCCTGAGCAAGGGGGATGCTAGATCAACTTTTCTCACTTGTCATCATTTTCGGCAACGAATGTTCAAAATTCGAGCAATAGACGAAATGATCGGGCTTTTTTCCCCGCAAGTATATGACAAATATAAGAAATCTGTGGATGTCGGGCCGTTTGATTTGGCTCAAATGCCGGCCCCCGAGCCCATGGTGAGGTCGTCCGGACCACGCTTTTCCGACAAATTTGCGCTGGGCCAAGAAGGCGGCGGAACTGATCTCGACTTGGGCCCGGCGCGGTGTTTAGTTAGCAGACGAACGAACGGTTCGGCGGATGCGCGCGCGGTTACAGAAATTCCTACCCCTGGTCCTGCTCGCCTTGGTGATGCAGGTGCTGGCGCCGATTGCCGCGTGCTGGGCGACGGGCCAAGCCATCGCCGATCCGCTGTCTGCCGCCGTCATCTGCCACAGCGTGAGCGAGGAGGGTGGCCTCGACGAACGGACGGGGACCCCGACCGCGCATGCGGGTGCGTGCGCCCTGTGTTGCCTGGCCCAGGCGGGCGCGTCGCTGGATTCGCCGACGCACGCGGCACTCTCGATTCCCTTCCGCCATGCCGCGCGCGTGGTGTGGCAGCCGGCGGATGCGTCCGCCATCGCCGCTCCCAGGGGGTCGAGCGCCCAGGCCCGCGCCCCACCTCAATTTTCCTGACGTAGCGACAAACCGAACCATTGGCGCGCGCCGTTGCTGTGCCGATGGGCGTGCTCAATGGACCGGTCGAGGTGCCGGATGTCAGGAATTCAAGAGATGTTACGCATTCGTGCGATCGGGCGCGCGGGCTTGCCCGTGCTTTTCGGACTGGTGTCCCCGATCGGTTCAGACGCGCTCGCCCAGGCTGCCTCGGAAGCGATTCCCGCGGTGACGGTCGAGGCGCCCAAGACGTCCCGTCCCAAGCCAATCACCCGGTCAACGCGGCAGCGCTCCACTTCGGCGGCGCGCGCAGCGAGGCCGGTCGCGCCGAACGCGACCGATGGCGCCCAGGGGCAGAACAACACAATGTCCGCCGGCGCAGTGCGGGCCGGTCTCAATCAGGCGCCGGCCGGTCAGACCGCGACGACCATCGATCGCAGCCAGTTCGACAACCGGCCCTCGTTTTCGGTCAGCGACGTCTTGCGGGACAGTCCGGGCATTTCGATCAAGCAGGGTAATGGTCCGCGCGATTTCGGCATCTCGATTCGCGGATCCAACGCCCGAAACGGTTTCGGCATCCGCAATCTCGTGATCTTCGACGACGGTTTCCCCGTCACGCAGCCGGACGGACTGTCGCGTAGCGACCTGATCGATCCCCATGCCTATGGCGCGATCGACGTGATCCGCGGCCCCTCATCGGCGCTCTACGGCAATTATGCGACCGGCGGCGCGCTCAATTTCCGCACACGGCCGGGCGGCACGATCGACGGCGTCGAATACGGCGTCGACGGCGGCAGCTATGGCTACCTCAACAATTACCTTGCGGCCGGCAAGAAGGTCGGGAATTTCGAGGGTTCTCTGTTTGCGAGCGACACCCGAGGCGACGGCTATATCGGCAATAGTTGGTTCAATACGCAGACCGTCAACTTCCTCGGCACGCTCAAGGCGACGCCGGACGACCGCTTCACGGTCAAGATCATCAACAACGATCTCAGCGCGCGGCTGCCGCTTCGACAGTCGCTGAACCAATTCTACACCAATCCCTTCCAGCAGGGCTGTGCGACCGGTGCCACGGCGGCGCCCGGATGCGGTACGGTCAGGCTGTTCAACAATGGCTTCAACGCGACCGCCGGGACCGATACGGAGACGGCCGTACAGGCCGGGCTCGGCCGCAACGACCGCCGCACCATCGTCGGGGGCCGGTGGGAGCACGATTTCGACAACAATACGACCTGGCGCAACCAGTTCGTGTTCGACGACCGGAACATCAGTCAGCCAACTGGCTCCACCAGCTCGATCGGCGACTTCCCGTCCTACAACTACATGAGTGATCTCACCAAGCGAGGAGAGATTCTCGGCCTGGAGTCCACCGCGTTCTTCGGCGCCTTCTACAACACCCTGACGGCATCGAGCGATACGCGAAACGTGATGCCGGGAGGCAACGCGACGCTCGGCAGGCTGTCGAGCAATCTCTACAGCGAGACGACCAATTATGGTGTTCGTGCCAGGGAAGAGCTCAAGCTTACATCGTCGCTAACGGCCGTTGCGGGCATCGGTTGGGAGACGACCTTGCTCAAGGGCACCAACACGGCCTATTCATATGCTGGTCCCACCGGCATCACCACGACGACGCCGACGACCGCGGACCGGCAGTTTCAAAATACTGCGCCAGAGTTGGCGTTGCTCTACAACCTCAACAACGAATGGCTGTTCCGGGCACGCGTTGCCACGGGGTATGGCACACCGCAGGTCTCAAATCTTTTCGTCGCTCAGACGGGATTGCCGGGCAACAATACCCAGCTCCAGGCCCAGAAGAATCTTGGCTACGATCTCGGTTTCGATTGGACGCCGAACAGCGCGTTCAAGCTCAGCGCGACCGGCTTTTACGAGTTTTTCCGTAACGAGATCGTCAACCAGGCGACGTCGGTCGCGGGTGTAAACTACTCGTTCAACGCGCCGCGATCGGAGCATCGGGGCCTCGAGCTTGCCGCCGACTGGAAGTTCTCTCCGGGCTGGCGGTTCATGGCGGCGTACACCTATCTCGACGAGGTCTACACCGAATATGTCGAGAACATCACCAATGGCGCCGTCTTCAGCTTCAACCGTGCCGGCAATAAAATTCCCGGTATCTCGCCTAACGAGCTGACGGCTCGAATTGGCTACGACGAGTTCGCCGGGTCGCTGGCAGGTCTCGGTGGCTTCGTCGAGGTCCAGTGGAAGGACTCTTTCTACATGGACAACGCGAATCTGCTGAAGGCGCCGGGCTACGAACTGGTCAATGTGAACGTCCATTACAAGACCGACTTGGTGTCGGACACCTTCAAGTCACTCAATCTGTTTCTTGAGGTCAGGAACGTATTCGATCGCACCTATGTTGCGTCGGCAAACAACATCGCAAACACCGTGACGGCGGCCGGCCTGCAAATTCCAGGGAACACGCTCGCAAGCACGGCACCGGGGTCGATCTATGCGGGCTCGCCACGCCTGTTCGTTGCAGGTATGAAGGTGGCCTTCAAATAATCCGGGCTCTCGAAGGGAATAGGGCCATGATCCGAACTGGCTTGCTCGCGATAGCCGCTCTCGCATGCCTGCAAGGTGCGGCGCTGGGGCAGATGCACGGCAAGCACGCGTCCGAAGCTGCGTGCGAGGAGCCGACGCTGCGCTGTGCGACCAAGGCGACGCCCGCCTTCGGTCCGGACGGGACGCTGTGGCTGGTCTGGATGGCGGGAGGGCAGGTCTCGGTCGCAAGTTCGCAGGACGAGGGCCGAAGTTTCTCGACGCCCACTCAAGTCACGACGAAGCGGCTGAACCTCGATTGGGGGCCGGATGCGCGGCCGAAGATCGTGGTCGACCGCAAGGGGGGCATCGCGCTCGCGTTCTCGACCTTCAGGGACGAGGCCTTCAACGGTCAGGTGTTCACCACGCGCTCGGCCGACGGCGGGAAAAGCTTCGCGGAGCTGAAGCCGATCACCGCCAGCAACGAGAGCCAACGTTTCGAGGCGCTGGCGCTCGATCAGGATGGAACGGTCTTTGCGGCGTGGCTGGACAAGCGCAATCGCATTTTTGCGAAGGAAGCGGGACAGAAGTACGAGGGGGCCGGGCTGTTCTTCACGTCGTCCAGCGACGGCGGTACCACCTACGCAGACGCGAAGCTGGCGCGTGAGGGCACCTGCGAATGCTGCCGGTTGGGGCTGGCATTCGCTGCGTCCGGGCGGCCGGTCGCAATCTTCAGGAACATTTTTGAGGGCGGCGTGCGCGACCACGCGGTGATGACCTTCACGGACGTCGCCACGCCAGGCGAAGTCCGCCGGGTCAGCAACGACGACTGGCAGATCAATGCCTGCCCACACCATGGGCCGAGCCTCACCGTTGCGCCGAACGGCACCTATCACGTCGCCTGGTACACCAACGGAAAGGCGCGGAAGGGACTGTTCTACGCGCACTCGCGCGACGAAGGCCGCACGTTCTCTTCGCCGATGGCGTTGGGGCGGCCGGATCGCAATCCGACGCGCCCCTTCGTGCTCGCGGGCGCGGCGGGAACGGTGATGGTCTGGAAGGAGTTCGACGGCGAGAAGACCTCCGTCCAGATGACGATCTCCCGCGACGATGGCGAGACGTGGTCGCCGCCGAAGACGATATCGAGCACGACCGACACGTCCGACCATCCTTTGCTCGTCTCCAACGGCAAGCAGACTTACCTGTCGTGGATGACGAAGGCGGATGGCTATCGGCTCAAGGCTATCGAGGACCAACCATGAGATTTCGATTTGTAGGCATTGCGGGTCTTGTCGTTCTGATCGCTTCAGTGGCTGCGCTTGCCGCATCTCCCGCTTTGAAGCCATTCGAACGCGGCACTTGGCAAAGCGTCCTTAGGGGGCACGCCGGCCGCCCCGTGCTCGTGCATTTCTGGGGCGTGACCTGTGGCCCCTGCAAGGTCGAGCTGCCGCTGCTCGGCCAGTTTGCCAAGGATCATCCTGACGTCGACGTCGTCACTGTCAGCGCCGATCTCGTGCCGAACCTGCCGGCCGCCACGCAATCGATGCTCGACAAGGCGGGTCTGTCGTCGACCGAAAATTTCATCTTCAACGACGGCTTTGTCGAGCGCTTGCGGTTCGAGATCGATCCGGCTTGGCAGGGCGACATCCCCAGGACCATGCTCATCTCCCGGGAAGGGACCGTCACGACCATCGAAGGCTCGGCTGAAATTGCCGATCTCGAAAAATGGTCAGCGCAACAACGCTCAAAACACTGAAGTTCAGTCTGCAAAGGGAATACCGATATGAAGACAATCTCGAAAAACGTGCTGTTCGCTGCGTTCGCTCTCGCGATCTCCGCAGCACCGGCGGTCGCCGACGACGTCAAGGCCGGCGATCTCGTCGTCTCGCAGGCCTGGAGCCGGGCGACGCCGGGCGGCGCGAAGGTCGCCGGCGGCTATCTGACCATCGAGAACAAGGGCACGGCGGCCGACAGACTGGTCAGCGTGTCCGCCGATATCGCGGGCAAGGCCGAGATTCACGAGATGGCGATGGACAATGGCGTGATGAAGATGCGCCCGCTCGACAAGGGGCTCGCCATCGATGCCGGCAAGACGGTGAAGCTCGCGCCCGGCGGCAATCATTTGATGCTCCAGGAGCTGAAGGGCGCGTTCAAGCAGGGCGACAAGGTGCCGGTGACGCTGCAATTCGAGAAGGCCGGCAAGGTCGCGGTCTCACTCGACGTCCAGGGCGTCGGCGCGCAGGCGCCTGGCGATGCCGGGCATTCAGGTCATATGGACATGAAGAAAATGCCGGATCACTCGGGAATGAAGATGAAATGAGATTGATCTGGACTCTCGGGAGACCGAACATGTCGAAGCAATCCTGCCTGATCCTGGTTGCCGCGCTCGCCACCTCGCCGGCGGCGGCGCACGTGTCGATCGAGACCAAGCAAGCCACGGTCGGCGCGTCCTACAAGGCCGTCTTCACCGTGCCGCATGGCTGCGCGGGCTCGCCGACGGTGAAGATCCGGGTGCAGATTCCGGAAGGGGTGATCGCGGTGAAGCCGATGCCGAAGGCCGGCTGGACCATCGATGTCGTCGAGGGCAAATATGCCGGGGAATACGACTATCACGGCAACAAGCTCTCCTCCGGCGTCAAGGAGGTGGCGTGGTCCGGCGGCAAGCTGCCGGACAAGAACTATGACGAATTCGTCCTCAGCACGTTCCTGACCGACAGCCTGAAGCCGAACACGGTTCTGTACTTCCCCGTCGTTCAGGAATGCGAGGCCGGCGTCAGCCGCTGGATCGAAATTCCGGCGGCGGGGGCAGGGCATTCACATGAGGGCAAGTCCGAGGGCAAGTCGCCGGCGCCGGGCGTGAAACTGCTGCCAAAACCCTGATGCGCCTCTTCGCCGCGCTTGCGACGCTGCTCCTCGTTGCCGGCTTCGCAAGCGGTGCATCGGCGCATGCGGCGCTGGTCTCGGTCGAGCCGGCGAGCGGCAGCATGCTTGCGACCGGGCCCAAGGCGGTGGAGCTGCGCTTCAACGAGGCGGTAACGCCGGGCGCGATCCGGCTGATCGATGGTGCGGGCAGGGCGCGGGATGATGCGCGCGTCAGCGCATCGGGCGAGACGATTTCGGTCGCGATGCCGGCGGATCTGCCTGAGGGGACCGCGGTCGTCAGCTATCGCGTGATCTCGCAGGACGGCCATCCCGTCACCGGATCGGTGATCTTCTCGATTGGCATGCCGACCGCGACGAAGCCTGCCGCCGCTGAGGATAGCGGGTTGAACGCGCTGATCTGGCTGGCGCGCGTCGGCCTGTACGTTGGGCTGTTCGTCGGCGTCGGCGGCGTGTTCTTCGCGCGCTGGGTTGCGTGGTCGATGACCGGCATGGCTGTCCCGCGCATGGCGCTCGTCCTCGGTCTCCCGAGCGCGCTGGCGTCCGTCGGCGCCTTGGGCCTCGATCTCCTCGGGCTGCCGCTGACAGCCCTCGCGACCGCTGCTCCCTGGAAAGTCGCCCTCGCGACCAGCGCCGGCCCTGCGCTGCTGGTTGCCCTGCTTGCGATGCTACTCGCGTTGATGGCGCTGCGCAGTGCGTGGTACGCGCGTGCGCTTGCGATCATGGCGTTGGTCGGCGTCGGTCTGTCGCTCGCCATGACCGGGCACGCCGCAACGGCCCCGCCTGAGGCGTTGACCCGGCCTGCAATCTTTCTTCATGGCCTCGGTGTCACCATCTGGATCGGTGCTCTCGCGCCGCTCGTGGCGCTGGTGTCGAAGCCGACGATTGCGACGCTCGCGATTGTGAACCGCTTTTCCCGCATTGCTGCGCTCGCGGTCGGCGTGTTGGCCTTGACCGGCCTCGCACTCGCGATCGTGCAGCTCGAAAAGCCTGGAGCGCTGGTCGAGACTCGCTACGGGCTGATCCTCTCGGTCAAGCTAGTTCTGGTCACGGGATTGCTGGCGCTGGCCGCGCTCAATCGGTTCCGGTTGACTCCGGCTCTGGCCCGGAACGAGACAGGGACGCCCGCGCTCAAGCGCTCGATCGTGCTGGAAGGTACGATTGCTCTCGCCATCCTGGCGGTGGTCGCCGGCTGGCGCTTCACGCCGCCGCCGCGGACGATCGTGCCGGAGACGCCTTTGGCGATCCACATCCATAGCGACAAGGCGATGTTCCAGGTCCTGGTCTCGCCAGGCAAGGCGGGGGCCAATGATGTCGTGCTCCAGCTCATGACCGGCGAAGGGACGCCGCTGGCGGCCAAGGAGGCGACGTTGACCCTGAGCCTGCCCGAGCGCGGCATCGAGCCGATGGAGCGAAGGGCCTCGCTCGGGCCCGATGGCTATTGGCATGTGCGCAAGGTCGAGCTGCCCTTTGCCGGCCGCTGGCACGTGCGGATCGACGCGCTGGTGACCGACTTCGAGCAGATCACGCTCGAAGATGAACTCGACGTCACGCCGCCGTGAGACGCAGCTCGGCCTGAACCTGAAGTCCGACGGAAAAATGACAGGAATTCCGTTGCGTTAGCGGCTTTTCCTCATTCCCGGTCTTGTGTTTTCGCTCTCAATCCGGTTTCACTGCAACCCATCACTGATTCCCAGAGTATTACCATGCGGTTGTCGCGGTTCTTTCTGCCCATCCTGAAGGAAAATCCGAAAGAGGCGGAGATCGTCTCGCATCGGCTGATGCTGCGCGCCGGCATGATCCGGCAGGAAGCCGCCGGTATCTATGCCTGGCTGCCGCTCGGCTTCCGCGTGCTGAAGAAGATCGAGCAGATCGTGCGCGAGGAGCAGGACCGCTCCGGCGCGCTGGAACTGTTGATGCCGACGCTGCAGCTTGCCGATCTCTGGCGCGAGAGCGGCCGCTATGACGCCTATGGTCCGGAGATGTTGCGCATCGCCGACCGCCACAAGCGCGAGCTCTTGTACGGGCCGACCAACGAGGAAATGATCACCGAGATCTTCCGCGCCTATGTGAAGTCCTACAAGAACCTGCCGCTGAATCTCTATCATATCCAATGGAAATTCCGCGACGAGCAGCGTCCGCGTTTCGGCGTGATGCGCGGCCGCGAGTTCCTGATGAAGGATGCTTATTCGTTCGACCTCAACGAAGCCGCGGCGCGCGTCGCCTACAACAAGATGTTCGTGGCGTATTTGCGCACCTTTGCGCGGATGGGGCTGAAGGCGATCCCGATGCGCGCCGAGACCGGCCCGATCGGCGGCGATCTCAGCCACGAGTTCATCGTGCTGGCCGAAACCGGCGAATCCGGTGTGTTCATCAATCGCGACGTGCTGGACCTGCCGGTGCCGGGCGAGGACGTCGACTACGACAGCGACCTGACGCCGATCATCAAGCAATGGACCTCGGTCTACGCCGCCACGGAGGACGTCCACGACGCCGCGCGCTTCGAGCAGGAAGTGCCGGCGGACAAGCGGGTGAACACCCGCGGCATCGAGGTCGGCCAGATCTTCTATTTCGGGACCAAATATTCCGACGCGATGAAGGCCCTGGTGGCGGGTCCCGACGGCGTCGATGTGCCGATCCATGGCGGTTCCTACGGCGTCGGCGTCTCGCGCCTGCTCGGCGCGATCATCGAGGCCTGCCATGACGATGCCGGCATCAAATGGCCGGAGGCTGTCGCGCCGTTCCGCGTGTCGATTCTCAATCTCAAGCAGGGCGATGCCGCGGTCGATGCCGCCTGCGAGAAGCTCTATGCCGAGCTCACCGCCAAGGGCGTCGACGTGCTCTATGACGACACCGACCAGCGCGCCGGCGCCAAATTCGCCGCCGCCGACCTGATCGGTATCCCCTGGCAGATCATGATCGGCCCGAAGGGGCTCGCTGACGGCAAGGTCGAGATCAAGCGGCGAGCCGACGGCTCCCGCGAGACCATGTCGCCTGCAGACGCGGTCGCAAGACTTGTGGGCTGATAAGCCTGGTCGGCTGAATATTGTTCATCGCCCGATATCGCGGCCGCCAATCCGGCCACAATTGACCCCGAATCATGGGATTATCGAGCGATGGATGAGACCATGACCGAAACCGTGCAAACCGCGCCTTTTGCGCCATTCGAGTGGATGCTGTCGGCGCGCTATTTGCGGGCGCGCCGCAAGGAGGGATTCATCTCGGTCATCGCCGGGTTCTCCTTTCTCGGCATCATGCTGGGCGTGGCGACGCTGATCATCGTCATGGCGGTGATGAACGGCTTCCGCAAAGAGCTGCTCGACAAGATCCTGGGGCTGAACGGGCACATCCTGGTTCAGCCGCTGGAATCGCCGCTGACCGACTGGAAGGACGTCGCCGACCGCCTCAGCCAGGTCAAAGGCATCCGGCTCGCCGCACCCGTGGTGGACGGCCAGGCGCTGGCGTCCTCGCCCTGGAACGCCTCGGGCGTGCTGGTGCGCGGCATCCGCTCCGACGACCTCAACAACCTCACCTCGATCGCCAAGAACATCAAGCAGGGCTCGCTCGAGGGCTTTGACGACGGGCAGGGCGTCGCGATCGGCCGGCGCCTCGCCGACCAGCTGTCGCTGCATGCCGGCGACAGCATCACGCTGGTGGCGCCGAAGGGTGCGGTGACGCCCATGGGCACGACGCCGCGCATAAAACCGTACAAGATCGTCGCCGTGTTCGAGATCGGCATGTCCGAATACGATCTCGGCTTCGTGTTCATGCCGCTTGCGGAAGCGCAGGCCTATTTCAACCGCAGCAACGACGTCACCTCGATCGAGGTGTTCACCACCAATCCCGATCAGATCGTCGCCTTCCGTCAGGCCGTGACCGAGGCTGCGGGCAGGCCGGTGTTCCTGGTGGATTGGCGGCAGCGCAATTCGACTTTCTTCAACGCGCTCCAGGTCGAGCGCAACGTGATGTTCCTGATCCTGACCATGATCGTGCTGGTCGCAGCGCTCAACATCGTCTCCGGCCTGATCATGCTGGTGAAGGACAAGGGCAGCGACATCGCGATCCTGCGCACGATGGGCGCCTCGCAGGGCTCGATCATGCGCATCTTCCTGATCACGGGCGCCTCGATCGGCGTGGTCGGCACGCTGGTCGGCTTTGTCGTCGGCCTCGTGATCTGCCTCAACATCGAATCCATCCGGCAATTCCTGTCATGGCTGACCAGCACCGAGCTGTTCTCGCCAGAGCTCTATTTCCTGTCGAAACTGCCCGCCGAGATCGACGTCGGCGAGACCACGGCCGTCGTCATCATGGCGCTGACGCTGTCGTTCCTGGCGACGCTGTATCCGTCGTGGCGCGCCGCGCGCCTCGATCCCGTCGAAGCGCTGCGGTACGAGTGAGGGGTTGATGGAGCAGCAGCAGGGGGCGGAAGACGTTCCGGTCATTTATCTCCACGAGATAAAGCGGCAGTACTTGCAGGGCGAGGTGCCGCTGACGATCCTCGATGGCGCCAAGCTCGCGCTGTGGGCCGGCCAGTCGGTGGCGCTGGTCGCTCCGTCAGGCTCGGGCAAATCGACGCTGCTGCACATCGCGGGGCTATTGGAAGCGCCCGATTCCGGCGAGGTCTATGTCTCGGGCGCGCCGACTTCGCAGCTGCCCGACATCGAGCGCACCCAGCTCCGCCGCACCGATATCGGCTTCGTCTACCAGTCGCACCGGCTGCTGCCGGAATTCTCGGCGCTGGAGAATGTCATGATGCCGCAGATGATCCGCGGTCTGAAGAAGTCCGAGAGCGTCAAGCGCGCCAAGGAGATTTTGGGCTATCTCGGCCTCGGCGACCGCATCACCCATCGCCCGGCCGAGCTGTCCGGCGGCGAGCAGCAGCGCGTCGCGATCGCGCGCGCGGTTGCCAATGCACCGCGGGTGCTGTTTGCGGACGAGCCGACCGGCAACCTCGATCCGCACACGGCCGATCACGTGTTCCAGGCGCTGATGCAGCTGGTCAAGGCGACCAAGGTGTCGATGCTAATCGCGACCCACAACATGGAGCTCGCCGGGCGCATGGACCGGCGCGTCTCGCTGTCGAACGGCCAGGTGATCGAGCTCGAGTAAAAAACGCGAAAACAACCCCATGCACAGTAGCCAAGTGCTTGGCGGGGCTTGCGAAAAAAATCGCCATTGCGCCGCACCCTGAGACTCAAGGCCGGATCACCGTCAGCTTGAATGGCCCGCCATTGGCCGCGGCGTGCGCCACCGCCTCGTTGGCGTGGTCGAGGTCGAAGGCCATCGTCTCATATTCCTCCAGCCTGAGCAGCCCCGCGCGCACCAGCGCGATCAGACGGCTCGCGGCATCGGGCGGGTACATCCAGACGTCGTGGATACTGATGCAGTTGCGCATGATCCAGGGATAGGGCAGTTCAAGGCCCGCGCCGCCGGCCATGCCGACGCCGCCCATCAGCACGACGCGTCCATAGGGGCGCACCGTCATGATCGCCGCGCGCACGACCTCCGTGCTCACCGAGGGCGGCATGATGTCGAACACGCAATCGATCGGGCCGGGCGCTGCGCGCTTCATCGCCTCGCGGTCGTGATCTTCATTGCCCGTAAGCTTGACCGGCCTCACGCGGTTGCCGAAGCGGCGGACGAGGTCGGCCAGGATTCTCTCGTTGCGGCCGGGCGCGACCACGCCGGCTGCGCCCATCGCGAGCGCGACCGAAACGGCGGCGCTGCCGAAATTGCCGGTGGCCCCGCTCACCAGCACGGTCTCGCCTGGTCTAAGGTTGGCAGCGAGAAAGCCTCCGTAAGGCACCAGCAGCGTGCCGAGCGCGCACCATTGCGTCGCCTCCTCCGGCGCGATCGCGCCGAGCCGCTTCACATTCTCGGTCGGCAAGCGCATCTGCTCGGCAAAGGAGCCGTGGCGAAAATGCTGTTGCAGGCGCATGCCGCCGGGGCCGGTGGCGGTGAGCCCTTGCAGGGCGATATCGGGCGCAACGGTGTCGTCGCGCGAGCGCACCGTCGGATCGCAAAACACCCAGTCGCCGACGCTGAGCTTGGTGGCATCCGGGCCGATCGCGCGCACCCGGCCGATGCCGCCGGGACCGGGGATAACAGGCAGATCGAGCGCGTAATTGCGCGTCCCGTCAAAAACCTCGTTCATGTACGACAGCACGCGCGTGGCGACGATGTCGACGACAACCTCACCGGTTCCGATGGTCGGCTTCGGAACGTCCTCGATCACCAGCGGCGATCCAAGGGATTTGAGTACGGCAGCTTTCATGGATGTTCACCTCAAAGCGGTGAATCCCATATGCGCCGCCTTGGACGGGCCAAGAAGGCCTGGTATTATCCTAGTATTCCAAGGACCCTCCATGCGGGAGCGACATCATGGCCGATCCGCGCCGCGTTGAATTCGGCGACTTCCTGAGGTCTCGCCGCGAAAAGCTGTCGCCGAAGACCGTTGGCCTTCCGGTCGGCCGGCGCCGGCGCACCGCGGGGCTGCGCCGCGAGGAGGTCGCGCAGCTCGCCGGCATCGGCGTCGACTGGTACATCCGCCTCGAACAGGGCCGCACCGTCAGCCCGTCGGTGACCACCGTCGATGCGCTGGCCCGCGCACTCCGCCTCAGCAAGACCGAGCACGCGCATTTGAAGGCGCTGGCGCGCGACGGCGCCAGGGGGGCGTTCACGCGCGAGATCGTGCCGTCGCCCATTCGGCGGATGATCGAGAGCCTGCCCCAGCCGGCCTATATCACCGGGCGCCGCTGGGATGTGCTGGCCTGGAACGCGGCGGCCGAAGAGGTCTTTGCCTTCGGTCAGTTGCCCGAGCAGGATCGCAACACGCTGCTGCTGGTGATGACCAACAAGCAGACGCGAAAATTCTACGGCGCGAGCTGGACCGACGTCGCCAGGAGCATGGTCGCGATGTTCCGCGCCAATCACGACGTCTGGGCCGGCGATCCCGCATTCGCTGAACTGCTGACAAGGCTGCGCCAGGGCAGTCCGGAATTCGTCAAATGGTGGGAAGCCCACGACATCCGCAGCACCGCCGCGGGCCTCAAGACCATGAACCATCCGACCAGGGGTGTACTCCGGTTCGAGCACACCAGCTTCCAGGCCAACGACGATCCCGCGCTGAAGCTGGTGATCTACACGCCGGTCGAGAACTGAGGGAGGGGCAGGCTCCAGCTCTTGAAGACTGCTTTGCAAGCCTGCGCGCTACGGCGACTGCGTGGCCGCGGGCGTTGCGCTGGCGTTCGGCAGGGTACCGCCTGCTGTCCATGGATTGTCCGTCCAGGGTGTCGGCTGCAGAGAATTCGCCGGCCAGGGTTTTGCCGGGCCTGTCGCCACCGAGGTGCAGGACGTCCCGAGCTGCGTCCACACCGAGGCCAAACCGGTCGTGTCGATGTTGAAGCTCGTGACGTCAGCCCGTCCCTCTGGTTCCGGCGTGGTTTCCCGGACCTGCAGGGAGTGCGAGGCCAGTACCGCCTTGACCATGTCGGGGTCGACGGCGCCGTTCCAGACCTCGTACTTCCCGAACCGCACCGGAGGCCCTCCGGCTTGCTTGCTCATGTCGGCGCTGGCCGCGATGAGAATCGTTTTCTTGCCGGCGGCCGATGCGTCGATCTCACCCGCGAACATCAGCGGCACGCGCTTCTTGTTTTCGCAGTACAGGCGCCATTCCATGGTCCGGAACGAGGCGTCGCTCTCCTTCTTCACCGCGGCGATCTTGCTGATGAAGGGCCGCGCTCCCTTTTCCAGCCGCCACGTCGTCTCGGCCAACGGTCGCGTGTCGATCCCGAACCGGTAGAGCTCGGGCCGCGTCAGCACGTGCAGCCTTTCAAACTTCACGGTGCTGATCAGCGCATCGAGCTCGCGGCTGATTCCCATCGCCGCAATGAACGCGGCGCGGTCGCGGTCGGCGCCGGCGATCCGGCGCCGCCGCGCTTCGGCGACCACTTCCGGAGGCGGATCGCCTCGAAACCGGAGGATCAGCCTGGAGTTATGGACCGCCAGCGCGGCATCGGGCGCAACCTCGCGAGAGGTCGCTCCGAGAAACAGGTAGCCGCAGGCCGAGTTGCACATCGCGTGATAGGTGCTGAGTTCGGCCTCGACCTCGCCGGTCGCGTTCTTGATCTTCAGGCATGCGGCGTCGATCTGCGTGCCCGCGGCGCACGCCGTTGCGATCGTCCGGCCAACCCGGGCGATCGCCTTGCGGCTGCGCAGCAGCCGGGCGATGACATAGGACTGCTCAACGTTTCCACCGGGCGAATGGAGGTAGATCGGGCGCTGCAGGTCCTTGACGCCGGCGAGGAAGCGGCGAATGCGGGACGCTGCGTCCTGATCGATCTGGCCTTCGATCGCGATCCAGCGGTCGCAGCCCGGCCCGCACGCGTCGGGCGCGCCCTTGGCGAGATAGATCGTCAGCCTGGAGGCAAAGCCGGGTTTCTCGGCCGGGGTTCCTTCGGCACGCAATGCGCCGGGAAGCGACAGCAAGGCCAGCAGAAGCAATATTCGGGCGAGCATGGAGCGATCGACTACGTATGGTGAGGGACCGTGACTGACGCTATACGACGATCGGCGTGGTCACAACTTGCGGTGGCATGGCGGTCCACGTTTTTTCGTTGGACACGGAGTGGACATCTCGAACGGCACAGGGACGCGGATCAAGGATTTGACCGTAACCATTCCGAAAAGGCGCGGATGGTTCTCTCGCGCGGATGGCCTGCCTTGCTGACCACATGGAAGCCGTAGCCAGGCAAGCTCAACTTGAACGCCTTCACGAGCGTACCGGCGGCAAGGTCGTGTGCCGTCAGCACATCACTGAACACTCCGATTCCTTGTCCTGCGATCACCGCCTCGATGGCGTGCAATTCCTCGCGGAAACTCAGATGCTGCATGTCCTTGAACGGGGGCACATCACGCCATCTGCGCTGAGCCGCGGAGAGCCATCGCTGCCAGGTGGGCGGCTCACGATCGGCCGGCGACCAATAAGAGTGGATCAGGACGTGATTTGCGAGGTCGACCGGTCGCATCACGCGCCCCGTTGCAAGCAGGCGCGGACTGCAGACGGCCCAGAATGTATCGGTGAAGAGATCTTCGACGATGCCGTCTGTCGGCCGTACTCGGCTGGTCGCGTAGCGAATGGCGACGTCGCCGTCTCCGGCCTGCAGATCGAGCACCGTGTCGGTGCCGATGACCTCCAGCGGCACGTCGGGATGCAACTTGCGCCACAGGGGCAGGCGGGGCACGAGCCAGCGGCTGGCGAATGCGTTGGTTGTCGTCACTCGGAGAGGCTGTTGGGCGCCTTCCTGCTTGACGCTCGCAATGGCCGCGGCAAACACTTCGAGCCCGCCGCGTATGGCGGGGAAAAGCCGCGCTCCGGCATCGGTCAACGAGAGCGGCCTTGGTCTGCGGCGGAACAGAGCGCGACCGCAATAAAGCTCGAGCAACCCGATCTGGTGGCTGATCGCCGTTGGCGTCACGCCGAGTTCTGCCGCTGCCTTCTTGAAGCTCAGATGGCGGGCGGCGGCTTCAAAAGCCCGAAGCTCGATCAGGGGCGGGAGCTTGTGCATGCCGTCCAGTCTAGGTGAAACTAATTCATCGTCACCTGAATTCTTCGGATTTGCGCGGAGATAGTGCGCGGTCAAGGATATGGCGGGTCAAGCTGAGGAGATCAGGTCATGTCGTCCATCGCATCTGTCGCAAGCGCTGCCGCCGATCTTGGCACCTCCTTTGGAGGGCAACTCCTCAAACCGGCGGACGAGGGCTATGAGGAGGCGCGAAAGGTCCATAACGGGCTGGTCGACAAGCGGCCGGCATTGATCGCCAGGTGCCGCAGCGTGGCCGACGTCGTTGACGCCGTCGCTCTTGCGACCAAGCTCGGCCTCGAGGTCGCCGTTCGCGGCGGCGGCCACAATGTAGCAGGACGCGCGACCATCGACGGGGGGATCATGATTGACCTCTCGCCCATGAAGGGTGTCCGGGTCGACCCTGTTGGCAAGACCGTTTGGGCGCAGGGCGGGGCCACCTGGGGCGAGGTCAATCGCGAAACGCAACTTCACGGACTTGCGGTCACCGGCGGCGTGGTCTCGACCACCGGGATTGCCGGCCTGACCCTCGGCGGAGGACTGGGCTGGCTGATGGGCAAGTACGGTCTGGCACTGGATAATCTGCGAGCCGTCGAACTCGTCACCGCCGATGGCAAGGTTTTGCGCGCCAGCAGGCAAGAGGAGCCCGATCTGTTCTGGGCCCTCCGCGGCGGCGGCGGAAACTTCGGGATCGCCACCAGTCTCGAATACGATCTTCATACGGTCGGACCGATCATGACCGGCGGTCCGATTGTCCATCCCATCGAACGCTCCCGTGAGGTGCTCGAATTCTTCCGGACCAGCACGCGGTCGCTCGCGGACGAGCACATGCTGTTTGCATCCCTGACGCATGCGCCGGACGGCTCCGGCACGGAGGTCGCGGTCCTGGTCACCAGTCACTGCGGACCGCTGGCGGATGCCGAACGAGCGGTGCGGCCGCTGAAACAGTTCGGGACTCCGATCCTGGATGCAGTCGGGCCGATTCCCTATTGCGACCTCAACCGCATGCTCGACGCCAACTATCCGAAAGGCGCCTTCAACTATTGGAAATCGAACTTCCTCGCGGAGCTCAGTGATGGCGCGATTGCGACCATGATCGAATGCTTCGCGCGCTGCCCGACTCCCATGGGGCAGTTCCTGGTCGAACACGTCCACGGCGCGGCGGCCCGCGTCGATGCCGGGGATACGGCATTCCCGCATCGGCAGGAGGGCTATAATTTCCTGATTCTCGCGCAGTGGATGCAGGCCAGCGATACCAGCCGCTGCATATCCTGGGCGCGCGACACCTACGAAAGGATGCGACCTTTCTTCGCCTCCGGCCGCTATGTCAATTATCTCGACGATGACGAGACGGGCGATCCTGTCGCGGCGGCCTATGGACCGAACTACCGGCGCCTGCAGCGGATCAAGGCGAAATACGATCCGACGAACTTCTTCCGGATGAACCAGAACATCCGGCCCCTGGCCTGATGGCCGGTTGAGGATTTCGTCGCTCTCATGGCCGTCTTCGGGAGAATTCGAGAATGGCTGTCGTGTGCCGACCCGCTTGTAGCGACGATTTGGCGAGAGCCGACGAGCTCGTGGTCGCCAGCATCAACGAACTCACGGAACGGCGGGGGTTCGGCAAGATGGCTTCCTCTCGCCCGCAGCATTTTCAAGCCTTTTCGCTCGCCGATGATCCCGAAGGTCTATGGGTTGCCGAGGACGACGGAGACATTGTCGGCTTCGCGTGGAGTTGGGTGTGTGGCGAGCTTTGGTTCTTGGCGCAGCTGTTCGTGGCGCCTGATCGGCAGAGCGACGGCATTGGCAATCAATTGCTCGGCAAGTCATTCGCTCACGCGGTAACGCGCGGAGCATCCGTCAAAGCGTTGATCACCTTCACCTTCAACAACGTGTCGCAGGGCCTCTACATCCGTCACGGACTATTCCCGCGCTGTCTGATCTACATGGTCAGCGTGCCTCGTGAACGCCTGGCGTCACGGTTGGCCGAGCCGCCGCTGCGTCTTGAACCTCTTGCCGCCGCGACGGCCCGGTTCGAGCACCTGGTGCCGATCGATGTCAGCGCTCTCGGCGTCTCCAGAGCGAAGCATCATCGATATCTCATCGGCGACAGCACGACGAACGGGTTCACCATTCACGCCGGCCGCGAGTGCGTCGGGTATGTCTATATTTCGGATGGTCACATTGGTCCGCTCGCGGTCCGCCGGCCGGATCTGGTTGGCCCCGCCTTGGCAGCTGCGCTTTCGTTGGCGGCGCGGAGCGATGTTGCAACCATCTCGGCCTTCCTGCCGGGTTCGAGCGAGCCGGCGCTCAAGGTGGCGACCGACCACGGCATGCATCTGACGTTCCCGATGCTGCTGATGTCCAATCGACAGTTCGGAGATTGGGTTAGTTACCTTCCGCGCAATCCGGGCTTCATGTAGATCTGGCAGGACTTGCGATCCCGCGTTGGCGGAACGCTGACGCGGCTGCGCGAACGATTCTGGCGTACATGCTGCGTTTGCAAGCCGGCCTCGCAGGGGCTATGTCCGGGCCTCCCGGACAAGAGCCCTGACATGACAATCTCCGATGACAACGACCTGACGCGCCTGAAAGAGATCGGTCGCATCGTCGCCAATGTGCTGGAGGCGATGGGGAAGGCGATTGAGCCGGGCATGAGCACCTCCGAGCTCGATCAGATCGGGCGAAAGTTGCTGGAGGCCGCTGGCGCGCGTTCGGCGCCGGAGCTGGCCTATGATTTTCCCGGGGCGACCTGCATCAGCGTGAACGAGGAGATCGCTCACGGCATTCCGGGCGAACGGCGGATCGCGCGCGGCGACCTCGTGAACATCGACGTGTCAGCCGAGAAGAACGGCTTCTTTGCCGATACGGGAGCCTCGTTCGCCGTTCCCCCCGTAAACCGCGCGATCGAACGTCTTTGCCGGGACGGCCGGCGGGCGATGTGGACCGGCCTGCAGCAGGTTGGCGCCGGCAGGCCGATTGCCGGCATCGGCCAGGCGATCGGGACATTTGCGCGAAAGAACGGCTACAGCCTGGTCAGGAATCTGGCCAGTCACGGCGTCGGCCTGTCGCTCCATGAGGAGCCGACGGAGATCGCAACCTGGCCCGACCGCTCCGAACGCCGCATCATGAAGGATGGCCTCGTGTTCACCGTCGAGCCGTTCCTCTCCATGGGTGCCGAATGGGCGGAGAATGGCGACGACCCATGGACGCTCTACAGCAGCCCCGAGGCGCCGACCGTTCAATACGAGCACACGGTTGTCGCCACCCGCAACGGACCTTTGATCGTGACGAGGGCGGGTTGAGGCCGCCGAGGTCGGAGTCGGATCATGTCAGACGGTCGATGATCTGAAGGAGCCGGTCGCAGGACGCGTCGATCCTTTTGAGTGGAGACGTCGCGACGCCCAGCAACAGTCCCGGACGCGCCGAAGCCTTCGAGGCATACCAGAGCGAGAGCGGCGTGGGCGCCAGTCCGAACGATGCAGCTTGCCTGGCGATGGCGAGATCAGGCGCTCCGTCCGGCAAGCGCAGGACCGCGGCCAGTCCTGCAATCGCAACGTTCGTGGTGCGCGTTCGAAGCTGCTTCAGCAATGCATCGCCTTGCGCGGTGTAGGCGCGCTTGGTGCGCCGCAGATGCCGCAGATAATGGCCCTCGCGGATGAAGTCTGCCGTGGCGAGCTGCACCGCTGGTCCGGGTGCCGGCGCGAGGCACGCCGCAGTCTCGGCAAATCGCGACGCCAGAGCGGCCGGTGCAACGACAAAGCCAAGCCGTAGGGCAGGCGTTACGGTCTTGCTGAAGGAGCCAATGTGAATGACGCGGCCGGCGCGATCGAGCGAGGCGAGCGCCGGCGTGGCCCGGCCCTTGAGCTGAAGTTCGCTGAGATAGTCATCCTCGATCACCCACGCGTTGTTTTGGGTTGCCCAGTCGAGCAGGCGCGATCGACGTGCCAGTGACAGCGTGGATCCGAGCGGCGCCTGCTGCCCCGGTGTCACGACAACCAGCGTGGCGTCGGGCGCTTGTTGCAGGCCGTCATCGACATCGATCCCATCTGCGTCAACCTTGATTGGCACGATCGACAATCCCGCAAGTTCGAGGCCGTGCCGGGTGAAGGGAAAGCCGGGATCCTCCATCCAGACTTTCTTCCTTTGCCCGAGGTCGAGGACACGGAGCGCCAGGCCGAGGCCGCCGCTGAAGCCGCTGGTGATGATGATCTGGGACGGTGCGCATTCGATCCCGCGCGCCAGCGCAAGATAGGCCGCGATCTCGCGGCGCAAGTCCAGCTCGCCGCGCGGATCGGGGTAGATCGCAGGTGCGCTCATCTCGACGCGAATTGCCCGTGCGCGCATTCGCGCGAGCAGCGTCGCAGGAAAGGTCTCCTGCGAAGGCACGCCCATCTGGAAGATCGCCGGCCCCGCCGTGAGCTCCTGGTACATCTCCATGAACGAGCCGGGGTCCGGCGCCTTGTCCCGCCGCACGGGAATGGACGGTCGGTCGGCGACGTGCGTGCCTGTCGCGCGGGCCGCGATGATCAGTTGGGCCGATGAGAGCTTGTCATAGGCTGAGCGCACGGTGCCGCGCGCGACGCCAAGCTGGGCCGCCAAATCCTGCCATGAGGGCAGGCGCGCGCCCGGGGCGAGCACGCCGCGCTCGATGGCGGCCCTGATCCCCCTGTGGATTTGCTCCGCCAGCGGCGTCTTCGCCGATCGGTCGAGCTTCAACCGCAGCGATCTGGTCATGACCCTTGGTACACGATTTTCTCGCGTTCTTGGTTCTTTTTTATAGACCACGACAGGGGCATCTGAGGGAGGAAAGAGGGGCTTCCTCGATGATCAAGGAGAAAGCGGATGAGTGAACGTCTCAACTACAACCACATTGCGCCGGCAGGCGCGAAGGCACTGGGCGGCGTCTATGGCTACGTGATGCAGAGCGGGCTTCCCGCGACGCTGGTGACCCTCACTTACCTGCGCATCTCCCAGATCAACAACTGCGCCTACTGCCTCGACATGCACACGCGGGATCTGCTGAAGAGCGGTGTGAAGGTCGAAAAGCTCGCGCTGCTGCAGGCTTGGGCCGAGGGCGGCGATCTCTTCGACGACCGCGAGCGCGCGGCTCTCGCCTGGGCCGAGACTGTCACCCGCGTCGCCGAGACCAACGTGCCCGATGAGGCCTATCAAGCCGCCCGCAAGGTCTTCAGCGAGCGCGAGCTTGTCGATCTTACGATCGCAATCAGCCTGATGAATGCCTACAATCGCATGTCGATCAGCTTCCGAAATACTCCGCAGGCCGCGCTCGAGAAGGCGGCCTGACGGATCGCGCGGCATCAGCCGAAACGCAAAGCAGGAGCTTGAAGATGATGAGTGTGATTTCCGGCGTCAAAATCCCCGACAGCAAGCTGGCGCGCGAGGCGGCTGAACTGGTGCGCAGCTACGAAGACGACATGCTTTTCAACCATTCCGTCCGGGTCTACGTCTTCGGCGCCATGAAGGGGCTGCGTCAGCAGCTTAAATTCGATCCCGAACTTCTCTATGTCGCGGCGTTGTTTCACGATCTCGGCCTCGTCGACCATTACCACACGCAGACAAAGCGATTTGAGGTTGACGGAGCCGACGCTGCGCGTGAGTTCTTGCGGGCGCGCGGCATCGCCGAGCCGCAAGCCGATCTGGTGTGGGAGGCAATCGCGCTGCACACCACGCCCGGCATTCCGCAATTCATGCGGCCGGAAATCGCGCTCACCAACGCGGGTGTCCTGGTGGACGTCGTCGGCATTGGGTATGACGACTACACGCCGGAGCAGCGCGCCCAGGTGATCTCGGCGTTTCCGCGCGGTGACTTCAAGAACGAGTTCCTGAAGGTGCAAACCTGCTCGGCGCTGAAGAAGCCGCAGACGACGTTCGGGACGGTCAATTTCGACTACATCGAGGATCACGATCCCAGCTTCCGCAAGCCGAATGCGTGCACGCGCATCCGCAGCACGCCCTGGCAGAGCTGAGCCGATCGCCGCACGCCTACGCCGCCCTATCTCCGCCGGAAACTAAACGGTTAGGATCCGGGGCGAGGCGGCGGGCTCGAGCGGCGAGGGCGCGTTGGTTTCTTCAGCGGAAAATACGGGTTCATCACGCATGTCGCCGAACGCCCGACGGCGAGATATCGGCACTGCTCGAGCGAGCCGTAGCGGCAGTCGAAATAGCCGACCTGGCCGTAGATCTGCATGCACACGGGATAGCTCGGATCATAGGTCTGCGCGCATGCAGATCCGCCCGCGAGAAGCAGGCCGATCACGGCCAGTGCGAGTCGAGCGCAGCGCATCTCAGCGCGGCAGGAAGTAGCCCGGTGAATAGCCCTGCGTCTGCGCGCGCGGACGATTCTGATAGGCGTAGGGGTCGTCGCTCTGTCCGACGAAATACGGATTGGCGATGCAGGTCAGCGCGCGTCCCGATGCGCTCGCCTGACACTGCGCATAGGTGTCGAACCTGCAATTGCTCAGGCCCGGCCATTCATCGCCGGTGAGGCAGAATGGATGATGCATGCCGAACGCGCGCGCGGGTGTTGATGCGCTCGACACGAATGCGAATGTGGCGAGTGCGAGCGAAAGTGTGGCGACAATGGGGAGGGCAATTCGTCTGCGCATCTTCAATTCTCCATCACGCGAATGTGCGCGCGACGTTGTTACGCGCGCATGCAATTTATCTCGTGTCGCCGACAATGGAACTACAGAAAACACTTATTTCAAAGGGTTTCCAGAACGCGCTGATAAATCTTCATTAATGAAGCGCGGGCCTTTGGAGCGAACTGTTGCGTCGAGGTTACAGCAATTCCGTCGATCACTGTTATGACCACGCTGCGGCCAGGGGGCCTAACGACGAAACTGGAACGAGACTCAAATGAAGAAGAATTTGTTGCTTGCCGCTGTGAGCCTTGTCGCGCTGAGCGCGACTGCGCCGGCGCTGGCTGCTGACCTCGCAGCTCGGCCGTACACCAAGGCACCGCCGGCGGCGATCGCCGCGGTCTATGACTGGAGCGGCTTCTATATCGGCGTCAACGGCGGCGGCGGTTCGGCGGACACGTCGTGGAACCTGATTAACTTCGGTGCGGAAGGCTCGCACAACTCGACCGGCGGCACGGTCGGTGGTCAGGTCGGTTACCGCTGGCAGTCCGGCCAGTTCGTGTTCGGCCTCGAAGGCCAGGGCAACTGGGCCGACTTCTCGGGTGACAACATCAGCGGCATCACCGGATTCCGGAATCGTACGCGCGTCGACTCGTTCGGTCTGATCACCGGCCAGGTTGGCTACGCCTGGAACAACGTCCTGCTCTACGCAAAGGGCGGTGCGGCTGTCGTCAGCAACAAGTACGACGTCTACAGCACTGTTACGGGTGCAAACCTCGACCGGGCTGACGAGACCCGCTGGGGTGCCACGGTTGGCGCGGGCCTGGAGTATGGCTTTGCTCCGAACTGGACGGTCGGCGTCGAGTACAACCACATCTTCCTCGGCGACCACGACATCACCTTTGCCAGCGGCGCTGTCGAGCGCGTCAAGCAGGACGTCGACATGGGTCTCGTCCGCCTGAACTACAAGTTCGGCGGTCCGATCCTCGGCCGTTACTGAGACTGACCGCTCGTCAACGAGCGGTCCTCGAAAAGCCCCGGCTTAGGCCGGGGCTTTTTTATTGCGTGAATTCAGCGAGTTAACCATTGCCTTTGGAGGTCGTCCGCCAGGCTTGACTCTTGAGAACGAAATGAGAACAATGTTCTGTATACGTTCCAACAAGGGAGCAAGCCATGTTCAGGGTTTTCGTGGAAGAGGCCGCCGCACTGGCGTCGATCACGCTGTTCGTCGGGATGATCGCGATCTGGGCGCAGGTCATACCGCAGCTCTAGGGGCAGCGGTTTGTAAACCGATGCTCTCCCGACCGGTGCCCCCTTGGGGAAAAGCGGGACGACGCGGCCAATTGGCCGCTCCGGCGTGGACTCTGAAGCTGCGACACCTCACCATTGCGAGGCGAGTCGGCAAGCGAAGGCAAATGGCGAGTGCATGATGCCTTTGAGGAGCCGGCGACCGCTCCATTCCATCTGCAAGAGGCCGTCACGCGACCATGCCGAGCGCCGGATTTGTCCACCTTCACGTTCACTCGGCCTATTCGCTGCTCAAGGGCTCGATCAAGATCGCCAAGTTGGCCGAGCTTGCCAAGAAGGACCACCAGCCGGCGCTGGCGCTGACCGACACCGACAATCTGTTCGGTGCGCTGGAGTTCTCCGACAAGATGGCGGGCTCCGGCATCCAGCCGATCGTCGGCTGCGAGCTGGCGATCGATTTCGGCGACCAGGATCCGAATGCGCGCAACGCGATGGGGCCGTCGCGCGTGGTGCTGCTGGCCGCGCAGGAGCGCGGCTATCGCAGCCTGATGCGGCTCAACTCGCGCGCCTTCCTCGAGTCGCCGGATAGCCACGCGCCGTTCGTCAAGCTCGACTGGTTCGAGGGCGAGACCGAAGGGCTGATCGCGCTGACGGGCGGACCCGACGGGCCGATCTCGCTGGCGCTTGCCGGCGGTCATGCCGAGCTTGCCGCCCTGCGCTGCGAGCGTCTGGCCGGCCTGTTCGGCGACCGCCTCTACATCGAATTGCAACGCCACAACACCGAGAAGGAGCGGCGCGTCGAAAGCGGCCTGATCGACATCGCCTACGCCAAGGGACTGCCGCTGGTCGCGACCAACGAGCCATATTTCGCTGCGACCGACGACTACGAAGCGCATGACGCGCTGCTGTGCATTGCCGGCGGGCGGCTGATCGCCGAGACCGAGCGCGAGCAGCTGACGCCGGATCATCGTTTCAAGACCCGCGCCGAGATGGCGGTGCTGTTCGCCGACATTCCGGAGGCGCTGGCCTCGACGGTGGAGATCGCCGAGCGCTGCTCGTTCCGCCCGATGACGCGCAAGCCGATCCTGCCGTTCTTCACCGTCGGCGCTGCGTCGAGCTCGGATGCCGCTGCAGTCGAGGCCGCGGAGCTGAAGCGCCAGGCGGAGGAGGGGCTCGCCAATCGCCTGCGGGTCCACGGCCTGTCGCAGGGCACGACGGACGAGGATTACAGCAAGCGCCTGGCGTTCGAGCTCGACGTCATCATGCGCATGAAATACGCGGGCTACTTCCTGATCGTGTCCGACTTCATCAAATGGGCGAAGGGCCAGGGCATTCCGGTCGGGCCGGGCCGCGGTTCCGGCGCAGGCTCGCTGGTGGCGTGGGCGCTGACCATCACCGACCTCGACCCGATCAAGTTCGGCCTGCTGTTCGAGCGCTTCCTCAATCCCGAACGTGTCTCGATGCCGGACTTCGACATCGACTTCTGCCAGGACCGCCGCGGCGAGGTGATCAGGTACGTCCAGGAGCGCTACGGCCGCGACCAGGTCGCGCAGATCATCACCTTCGGAACGCTGCAGGCGCGCGGAGTGCTGCGCGACGTCGGCCGCGTGCTGCAGATGCCCTATGGCCAGGTCGACAAGCTGACCAAGCTGGTGCCGCAGAATCCGGCCGCGCCCGTCACGCTCGCGGCCGCAATCGAAAGCGAGCCAAAACTCCAGGCGTTCCGCGACGAAGATCCGATCGTGGCGCGCGCCTTCGACATCGCCCAGCGCCTCGAAGGCCTCACCCGCCACGCCTCGACCCATGCCGCCGGCATCGTGATCGGCGATCGCCCATTGAGCGAGCTCGTGCCGCTCTACCGCGATCCCAAATCCGACATGCCGGTGACCCAGTTCAACATGAAATGGGTCGAGCCCGCGGGCCTCGTCAAATTCGACTTCCTAGGCCTGAAGACGCTGACCGTGCTCGATGTCGCCTGCAAGCTGCTCAAGCCGCGCAACATCGACGTCGATCTCGCGACGCTGCCGATCGACGACGCCGAGAGCTACCAGATGCTGGCGCGCGGCGAGGTGGTCGGCGTGTTCCAGGTTGAAAGCCAGGGCATGCGGCGCGCGCTCGTCGACATGCGCCCCGACCGTTTCGAAGACATCATCGCGCTGGTGGCGCTGTATCGCCCGGGTCCGATGGCGAACATCCCGACCTATTGCGCGCGCAAGCACGGCGACGAGGAGCCGGAGTATCTGCATCCCGTGCTGGAGCCGATCCTGAAGGAGACCTTCGGTGTCATCATCTACCAGGAACAGGTGATGCAGATCGCGCAGGTGATGTCGGGCTATTCGCTCGGCGACGCCGACCTGCTCCGCCGGGCCATGGGCAAGAAGATCCGCGCCGAGATGGACAAGCAGCGCGACATCTTCGTCGCGGGCGCGGTGAAGAACGGCGTGCCGAAGGGGCAGGCCGAGACCATCTTCGAGCTCCTGGCGAAGTTCGCCGACTACGGCTTCAACAAGAGCCACGCGGCGGCCTATGCGCTGGTGTCTTATCACACCGCCTATATGAAGGCGCATTATCCGGTGGAGTTCATCGCGGCGTCGATGACGCTCGATCTCAACAACACCGACAAGCTCTCCGAATTCCGCTCCGAGGCGCAGCGCCTCGGCATCAAGGTCGAGCCGCCGAACATCAACCGCTCCGGCGCGACCTTCGAGGTCGGCGACAAGGTCATCTACTATGCGCTCGCAGCGCTCAAGGGCGTCGGCATCCAGGCGATCGAGCAGATCATCGAGGAGCGCACCAAGCGCGGGCTGTTCACCTCGCTCGCGGACTTCGCGGCAAGGGTCAATCCGCGCGCGATCAACAAGCGCATCATCGAAAGTCTCGCCGCCGCCGGCGCGTTCGACACGCTGGAGCCGAACCGCGCCCGCGTCTTCGCCGGCGCGGACTCGATCCTGGCCGCCTGCCAGCGCGCGCATCAGGCCGAGACTATCGGCCAGAACGACATGTTCGGCATGTCGGCGGATGCGCCGACCATCATGCTGCCGCAGATCGAGCCCTGGCTGCCGGCCGAAAAGCTCCGCCGCGAATACGACGCCGTCGGCTTCTTCCTGTCGGGCCATCCGCTCGATGATTACGCCACCGTGCTGAAGCGGCTGCGGGTGCAGTCATGGGCCGAGTTCTCGCGCGCGGTGAAGACCGGCGCCACCGCCGGCAAGGTCGCAGCCACCGTGGTCTCGCGCATGGAGCGGCGCACCAAGACCGGCAACAAGATGGGCATCATGGGACTCTCTGATCCCACGGGCCACTTCGAGGCGGTGCTGTTCTCCGAAGGTCTCGCGCAATATCGCGACGTGCTGGAGCCGGGCGCTGCCGTGCTGCTGCAGCTCGGCGCCGAGCTGCAGGGCGAGGACGTCCGCGCCCGCGTGCTGCATGCCGAGCCGCTGGATGACGCCGCCGCCAAGACGCAGAAGGGCCTGCGCATCTTCCTGCGCGACACCAAGCCGCTGGAATCGATCGCCAAGCGCTTGGCCGGTCCCGACATGGCCGCCTCGAACGGCGCCGCGCCGAAGGTCGGCAGTCCCGGTATCGCGCCGCGCTCCAATGGCGACGGCGAGGTCTCGCTGGTGATGATGCTCGACCTCGAGACCGAGGTGGAGATGAAGCTGCCCGGCCGTTTCAAGGTTTCGCCGCAGATTGCCGGCGCGATCAAGGCGGTCGCGGGCGTGGTGGACGTGCAGCAGCTCTGACATTGCCGGCGCCCCCGCAAACCAAAGCTTAACTATTTGGCTCCCGCCCGGTTTCGAAGTCGCTCGCACGCAGCTATTAGTTGTTGTTCCGAGAATCTCGATCGGCGAAGCCAGGAAGAACAACAGCCATGTGCGACAAATGCTCTGAAAATCTGCATCAATCGGTTGCCCCCTCCCGGCGCTCGATGATGCTTCTTGCCGCTTCGGCACTCGGAGTGGCGGCGTTTGGCGGGACCGCATTAGCCAAGGAGGCGAAGGCGCCGCCCAAACCCCAGAACGTGCTTTCGCCCGATGCGGCGCTCAAGCGGCTGATGGAGGGCAATTCGCGCTATGTGTCGGGTGTGTCGCGCCGCCACGACTTCACGCATGAGCGCGAAGCGCTGGTCGGCGGTCAGAATCCCTACGCCGCCGTCTTGAGCTGCGCCGATTCGCGCATCGCGCCCGAATATGCGTTCGACAGCGGACGCGGCGATCTGTTCGTGTGCCGCGTTGCCGGAAACTTTGCCGGCGACGAGACGGTTGCGAGCATGGAATACACCGTCGCCGTGCTGGGCACGCCCCTGATCCTGGTGCTCGGCCACGACAATTGCGGCGCGGTCGATGCGACCATCAAGTCGCTGAAGGACGACAAGCCGCTGCCGGGACACATCCCGACGCTGGTCGCGGCGATCGCACCTTCGGTGAAGACGGCGGCCCAGCAGAGCGGAAACGCGCTCGACAACGCTATTCGCCAGAACGTCATCGACAACGTTGCCAAGCTGAAATCGGCCGCCCCGCTTCTCAACGCAGCGGTCGAACAGGGCAAGCTCAAGGTGGTCGGCGGTATCTATCGGTTGCGTACAGGGACCGTCGAGTTGATTGCCCAGGGTTAAAGCCCGGCGTTTGGAGCATCGGGCGTCGTGTGCAGCAGCTCCGACGCCCGGCCCGCGCCATCCACGCGATGGTTGCCGGGCGTTGTTGCGACCTGTCGCTGATTCCAGCTAGCATGAATCCCGGGGAATGGACTGGGGTGTGCGATGCTGCGACGGGGCGCGTTGTTGTTGGCCATTGGTGTGATGCTGGTGGGCTGTGTCAGCGATCAGGTCGGGACCGACTTTGCCTCTGTGTCAAGAAAGGTCGGGCCTCCGCGCGCCGGGCACTCCCGCGTCGTCCTGCTCCAGGACAAGCGGAATGGCCTCAGCATGGCGATCTGCGCCTGCGAGGTGAAGCTCGACGGTGCTGCACTCGGCAAAATCGTCGCCGGGAAATATGCCTATGCCGATCGTCCCGCGGGTCGCCATGAATTGCTGGTGACGGAGCTGATGTTTCCGGGCGACACCAAGCGCGAGATCGTGATGGAAGCCGGCCGGACGCATTTCTATCTCATCAAGAGCAGCCCCAGGCACGACGCCGCGACGGGCGGCGCGGTCCTCGGCGGCCTGGTCGGGCTTGCGGCTGTTTCCATCGCGACGGCAGGAGAGGCGAATCCCGGGCCGGCCGAACTCATTGCGCTGGACGAGGCGACCGCGCGAACGAAGCTCGCCGAGCTGCAAGCTGTGGAGTAAGGTGAGGCTGACCTGAAGCGGACGCCAGCAGCGGCGTGGCCACGCCACTGCCTCAATCCGAGCTTTTCGTTCAACCGCCGTTCAGCCGGCTGCGCGCCTCATGCGTGGTGGCACCTCAACTACAGTAGCGGGCAAGCAAGCCATGCGTGGGACGTTCCGAGTCTTCATTTGCCTTCTCCTGCCGATCGTGGCCCTTGCCGCTGGCACGCCGGGAGCAGCAAACGCGCAGCAGCAGGAGAAGCGCATCGCGCTCGTGGTTGGCAACGGCGCTTATGCCAAGTCGCCGCTGGCAACGACTGCGAACGACGCCGGCCTGATCGCGCAGACGCTGCAGGCGGCCGGCTTCGACGTCGTCGGTGCCCGAGATCTCGACGGCGACACGCTGCGCAAGAGTTTTCGCGACTTCATCCAGAAGGCCCAGGCCTCGGGGCCGGGCACGGTCGCGATGATCTATCTCGGCGGCTACGGCGTGCAGCTTGCCGGCGAGAACTATTTCATCCCGGTCGATTCCAACATCACCCGCGACACCGACGTTCCGACCGAGGCGTTGCGGATCAGTGATTATGTGCGCCAGCTCGCCTCGATCCCGCTCAAGGCCAACATCGTCGTGCTCGACGCGGCCCGCGCGCAGCCCTTCATCGAGGGCGGCCAGCCGATCGCGAGCGGTCTGGCGCTGGTCGAGCCCGAGCCGAACATGCTGATCGCGTTCAACGCCGCGCCCGGCACGGTCGCGCCGGAGGAGCCGGGGCCTTACGGCATCTACGCCCAGTCGCTCGCCGAGATGATCCGGACCGGCGGCCTGCCGCTGCCTGAGGTGTTCGACCGCGTTCGCCTGCGCGTCAACGAGGCCTCCAAGGGCGCGCAGGTACCCTGGAACGAGCAGAAGATCTCGGCGCCATTCTCGTTCTTCGAGCGCGGACCCGACGCGCCGCCGCCGGAGGCCGCGCCCGACCAGGTCGCCGCGATCCGGAGCAAGCCGATCCGCGACCTCGGCGTGCGGGATGCCTATGCCGCCGCGCTCGAGCGCGACACGCTGCCGGCTTATGAGGAGTTTCTCGCCGCCTATCCCGGCGATCCCTTGGCGAAGCGCGTGATGGCGATCGTCGCGGCGCGCCGCGAAGCGATCACCTGGCGACGCACTTACCGGAACGACACGCCGGAAGCCTATTGGTCGTATCTGCGCCGCTATCCGCGCGGGCCGCATGCGGCGGACGCGCGCCGGCGCCTCGCGATCCTCACGGCGCCGGCCGAGCCGCCGCCGAGCTTTGCGATGATCGACTACGACGTGCCGCCACCGCCGCCGGAGGAGGTGGTCTATGTCGACCGTCCGGTGCTGTATTTCAGCGATCCCGATTTCGGCTTCGCGCCGCCACCGCCGCCTCCGGTCTATTATCTGCCGCCGCCGCCGCCGGATTTCGTCGTGTTGCCGCCGCCGCTGCCCGTGGTCGGCCTGTTCGTGCTGCCGCAGCCGGTGTTCGTGCCGATCCCGGTGTTCGTCAGGCCGCCGGTCTATGTCGCGCCGCCGCCGAACAACATCATCTACCAGAACATCCATAATACGACGGTGATCAACACCGTGATCAACCGCCTGCCGGCACCAGCACCGGCTACCGGGGCAGGGGCCGGACCGGGCAATCTGGCGCCAGCGATTGCCGGCCGTGCCAACCCAGCCGGGCCTGCCGTTCCGCAGGCGGTCGTGCAGCGCGCCGCGCTGATCCAGCAGGGCAAGGCGCCGATGCCGCCAAGCGCGACGATCCAGCCGACGGCGAGGCCCGGCGCGCCTCCGGTGACGCCGACCACGGCAGTCGCGCCGACCGCAGCGCCAACGGCTGCGCCGCAGACGGCGCCGACACTTGCTCCGCAGACCAGGCTGCCCCAGGCCAACACGCTGCCGGTTCCTGGTGCCCATGGCGGCCCGCCGCCACCGCCAGCGGGGGCAGGGCCTCTGCCGGGCGGAAGGCCCGTACCGCCGACGGCGACCGCACCCGGTGTGACACCGCCGGCTCGTCCGGCGGCGCCGACCACAGCTGCTCCCGGCACAACGGCCGGTCCCGGCACAACACTGCCTGCTCATTCCAATGCGCCAACGGCTGCCGCGCCGGCAACCGCTGCGCCCGCCGTGACCAACCCGACTGCTGTGCCCGGCCAGCCCCCCAGGCCGCCGGTGGCGCAGACGCCGCCCGGCACCGGGCCTGCGGATCGCGCCAAGTCTGCGACCCGTGAGCCTGCTGGCTCGCCGCCCGCCGGTGCAGGCGCGCCGGCGACACCTCCGGCCGCGGCCGGGAGGCCGATCGCGCCGCCGCCTTCAGCGGCACGTGAGCCGATCAGGCCGCAGCATTTGCCATCTGCGGCCCCGCCGCAGGCGGCCAGGCCGGCTGCACCGCCGCCGCGGCCGCAGGCCGTGGCGCGGCCCACGCCACCACCCCCGCCGCATGTGTCGGCGCCGCCACCGAGGATGGCCGCACCTCCGCCGCCACGCCCGGCTCCTCCGGTTGCCGTCGCGCGGCCGGCGCCTCCGCCCATGGCGCGGCCCGCTCCACCGCCGCCGGTGGCCCGACCGGCACCCCCGCCGCCGCCGCGTATGGCCGTTGCGCCACCACCCCCACCGCGCCCGGCCGCGCCGCCTCCGCCGCGTCCCGCACCTCCGCCGCCGGCGGCCAAGAAGTGCCCGCCGAACCAGCCCAGATGCTAATCGGGTGCTAGGAGAGGCCCGGTCTCCAGGGAAAGGGCCTCTCGAGGCGAAAACCGCCTCTGAACGGCCCTTATTTCCTTGCTTCTGGCCGAAATGGCGCTATATAGCGCGCCATCTCACACGGAAACATGGCTCACAAGGCCGTCCGGTGGCAACCGGGGCGAGGACGCTCCGTTTTGCTCACACGTTTCCGGAGGAACCAACCGGAGAATTAGAACGATGGCGCTACCCGATTTCACCATGCGTCAGCTGCTTGAAGCTGGCGTGCACTTTGGTCACCAGTCTCACCGCTGGAATCCGAAAATGGCTCCGTTCATTTTCGGCGCTCGCAACAACATTCACATCGTCGACCTCGCGCAGACCGTGCCGATGCTGCACAACGCCTTGCAGGCGGTCAGCGACACGGTCGCCAAGGGCGGCCGCATCCTGTTCGTCGGCACCAAGCGCCAGGCGCAGGACGGCGTCGCGGACGCTGCCAAGCGCTGCGCGCAGTATTTCGTCAATTCGCGCTGGCTCGGCGGCACGCTGACCAACTGGAAGACGATCTCGGCCTCGATCAAGCGTCTGCGTCACCTCGACGACGTGCTCTCGGGCGGCGATGCCAGCTCCTACACCAAGAAGGAGCGCCTGACGCTTCAGCGCGAGCGCGACAAGCTCGACCGCTCGCTCGGTGGCATCAAGGACATGGGCGGTCTGCCCGACCTGATCTTCGTGATCGACACCAACAAGGAAGACATCGCGATCCAGGAAGCCCAGCGGCTCAACATCCCGGTCGCTGCGATCGTCGACACCAATTCGGACCCGAAGGGCATCACCTATGTGGTGCCGGGCAATGACGACGCCGGTCGTGCGATCGCGCTCTATTGCGACCTGATCGCGCGGGCCGCGATCGACGGCATCTCCCGCGCCCAGGGCGATTCGGGTATCGACGTCGGCGCTTCGGCCCGTCCGCTCGCTGAAGAGCTGCCGGCGGCTTCGTCGAGCGGCTTCCAGGGCCTCGCAGGTCCGCGCGGCACCGCCGACGACCTCAAGAAGCTTCCGGGCGTGTCGGGTGCGATCGAGAAGAAGTTCAACGACCTCGGCATCTTCCACTTCTGGCAGCTCGCCGAGCTCGATCACGACACCGCGCACACGATCGGCGAAGAAGTCGGTCTGCCGAGCCGTGCGGACGCCTGGGTGGCCAAGGCCAAGGCGCTGACCGCGGAAGCGGAATAGTCAAGAGAGCGATGGGTTGGCCGGACAAGATCCGGCCACCATTTCAGTTGACGCGAATCCCTGAGATGGACCGCGGCGGGGCGCTTCGATGCCACGCCGCGGCGAACCAGCAGGCACAAAGGATTTTCAACGATGGCAACGATCACAGCTGCGATGGTCAAGGACCTGCGCGAGTCGACCGGCGCGGGCATGATGGACTGCAAGGCCGCGCTGACCGAAAACGACGGTAACATGGAAGCGGCGCAGGATTGGCTGCGCAAGAAGGGCCTGTCCAAGGCCGCCAAGAAGTCGGGCCGCGTCGCGGCCGAGGGCCTGATCGGCGCCCTGACCAAGGGCACCAAGGGTGTCGTGGTCGAGGTCAACTCCGAGACCGACTTCGTCGCGCGCAACGGTCAGTTCCAGGGCCTCGTCAAGATGGTCGCCCAGGTCGCATTCGACGCCGGCTCCGATGTCGAGAAGATCAAGGCCGCCAAGGTCGGCGACGTCACCGTCGAAGCCGCCATCAATGACGCGATCGCCACCATCGGCGAGAACATGACGCTGCGCCGCGCAGCTTCGCTCGAAGTGAGCCAGGGCGTGGTGTCGAACTACGTCCACGGCGCGGTCGTCGAGGGCGCCGGCAAGATGGGCGTGATCGTGGCGCTGGAATCGCCCGGCAAGGCCGATGAGCTCGCAACGCTCGGCCGCCAGATCGCGATGCACATTGCCGCCGCGAATCCGCTGGCGCTCGATCCGTCCGGCCTCGATCCGGCGGTCGTCAAGCGCGAGAAGGACGTGCTCGCCGACAAATATCGCCAGCAGGGCAAGCCCGAGAACGTGATCGAGAAGATCGTCGAGTCCGGCCTCAAGACCTACTACAAGGAAGTCTGCCTGCTCGAGCAGGCCTTCATCCACGACACCGGCAAGTCGGTGGCGCAGGCGTTGAAGGAAGCCGAAGGCAAGGTCGGCGGCGCTGTGAAGATCGCCGGCTTTGTGCGCTATGCTCTCGGTGAGGGAATCGAGAAGCAGGAAAGCGACTTCGCGGCCGAGGTCGCTGCGGCCAGCGGCAAGAAGTAAGCGCCGGAACGTTCCTTCCGGCGTGCCGCCGGAAGCGGCGCTCGGACAAGGAAAGTGCTCATGTCTGATCCGGTCTATCGTCGCGTCGTGATCAAGCTGTCCGGCGAATATCTCGCGGGACAGCAAGGCTTTGGCATCGATCAGCCGACCGTCGACCGGGTTGCGGACGATCTGATCGCGGCCCGCAAGCTCGGCACCGAGGTTGCAGTCGTGATCGGCGGCGGCAACATCGTGCGCGGCGTCGAGGTCTCCTCCCGCGGTGTGTCGCGCCCGACCGGCGATACCATGGGCATGCTCGCCACCATGATGAACTGCCTCGCGCTGGAAGCGGCGATCGAGCGCAAGGGCACGCCGGCGCGCACGCTGTCGGCCTTCGTCATGCCCGAGATTTCCGAGCTGTTCACCCGCACTGCGGCGCACAAATATCTCGCGGAGGGCCGGATCGTACTGCTCGGCGGCGGAACCGGCAATCCGTTCTTCACCACCGATACGACCGCGGTGCTGCGCGCCGCCGAAATCGGCGCCCAGGCGGTGCTGAAGGCGACCAATGTCGACGGTGTCTACTCGGCCGATCCGAAGAAGGATCCGTCCGCCACGCGGTTTGACCGGCTGACCCATTCGCAGGCGATCGAGGGCGGCTACAAGGTGATGGATGCGACCGCCTTCGCGCTTGCCCGCGAGACGTCTCTGCCTATCATCGTATTCTCGATCGCGGAGCCGGGTTCGATCGGCGCGATTCTACGTGGCGTCGGCCACGGAACCATTGTCGCCGGCTGACCGCTCATCCGTCGCGCGCCTTTAGGGAAGGTCGCGGGAGCGGTCGCCGGGATCTTGAAGGAGAAACGTGATGCCCACCGGTACTTTCGACCTCAACGAAGTGAAGCGCCGCATGCAGGGCGCCGTCCAGTCCCTCAAGCACGAGCTCGGCGGCCTGCGGACGGGGCGCGCCTCCGCCTCGATGCTCGATCCGGTGCAGGTCGATGCCTATGGCAGCCACATGCCGCTCAATCAGCTCGCCACCGTCAGCGTGCCGGAGCCCCGCCTGATCTCGGTGCAGGTCTGGGACAAGTCGATGGTCAAGGCGGTGGAGAAGGCGATCGTCGATTCCAACCTCGGCCTGTCGCCCGCGACCGAAGGCCAGGTGCTGCGCCTGCGCATCCCCGAGCTGAACGAGGAACGGCGCAAGGAACTGGTGAAGGTCGCGCATAAATATGCGGAAGCCGCCAAGGTCGCCGCGCGCCACGTCCGCCGCGATGGCCTCGACGTGCTCAAGAAGCTCGAGAAGAATCACGAAATGTCCGAGGACGACCAGAAGCGCCACGCCGACGAGGTGCAGAAGGCGACCGACGGTACGATCACCGAAATCGACCAGTTGCTGGCCGCCAAGGAAAAAGAAATCCTCACCGTCTGAAGCGCGATGAATGTCATCGCGCTTCAGGTTATTGTAAGCGCATGATCTTTTCGGAAAACCGCTTCGCACTTTTCCGGATCATGCTTTAAGGCCACCTTCAATGTCGAACGCCGCCGCGCCCGCAACGGAAGGACCCGATCGGTCCGAGGCGCCCGCGCATGTCGCCATCATCATGGATGGCAACGGGCGTTGGGCGGCCGCGCGCGGTCTGCCGCGTGCGGAAGGGCATCGCCGCGGCGTCGAGGCCTTGCGTCGCGTCGTGCGTGCCTCGCACGAGCTCGGCATCCGCTACCTCACCATCTTCTCCTTCTCGTCGGAGAACTGGTCGCGTCCAGCGAGCGAGATCGGCGATCTCTTCGGTCTGCTCCGCCGCTTCATCCGCAACGATCTCGCCAGCCTGCATCGCGACGGCGTCAAGGTCCGCATCATCGGCGAACGCGATGGGCTGGAGAGCGACATCTGCGCGCTGCTCAACGAGGCCGAGGAGCTGACGCGCGACAACACGCGCCTCACACTCGTCGTCGCCTTCAATTACGGCTCGCGGCAGGAGATCGCGAAGGCGGCGCAGAAGCTGGCGCGCGAGGTCGCGGAAGGTAAGCGCGATCCTGCCACGATCGACGCCGAAACGCTGGGCGCGCATCTCGATGCGCCCGACATTCCCGATCCCGATCTCATCATCCGCACCAGCGGCGAGCAGCGCCTGTCCAACTTCCTGATGTGGCAGGCCGCCTATAGCGAGCTCGTGTTCGTGCCGATCCACTGGCCCGATTTCGACAAGGCGGCGCTGGAAAGCGCGATCGCCGAATTCGCCAGGCGCGAGCGCCGTTTCGGCGGCCTGGTCGCGAAAACCGCCTCGTGAGCGAACAAGACGCCGCACCGGTGGGCGCCAAGCCTGCCCCGAACAATCTGGTGATGCGGGTCCTCGCAGCGCTGGTGCTGGCGCCGCTGACCATCGCGGTCGCTTATGCCGGCGGCTGGCTGTGGGCGCTGCTCGTCACCCTGGTGTCGATCGGGCTGTTCGCGGAATGGCTGACGGTGGTGGGCGCGGGCTCGGCCGCGCTGACCGGGGCGGGGACGATCGTCATCGCGATGATGGGGGCCGCCGTCGCTTTTGGCGGGCTGAAGACCTCAATCATCGTCGGCCTCGTCGGCGGCGCGATCGTGACGCTGATCGCGCGCGGCAAGTTCCTCTGGGCGGCGACCGGATTCGCTTATGCAGCGGCAGCGCTGCTGGCCTCGATCCTGGTGCGGAAGGATCTCCTCAACGGCTTCTCTGCGCTGATGTTCGTGCTGCTGGTGGTTTGGGCGACCGATATCGGCGGCTATTTTGCCGGTCGCAGCATCGGCGGGCCGAAGCTCTGGCCGCGCGTGAGCCCGAAAAAGACCTGGTCCGGGGCGCTGGGCGGCTTCGTCGCAAGCCTTCTGGTTGCGGTGGGCTTTGCGGCTTGCGGGTTCGGAAAGATGGGACCATTGCTGCTCGTCAGCGCCATCCTTTCGGTGGTGTCGGCACTGGGCGATCTGTTCGAATCGGCGGTGAAGCGGCGCTTCGGTGTCAAGGATTCCAGTCACTTAATTCCCGGCCATGGCGGGCTTCTGGACCGCCTGGACGGTTTTGTCGCCGCCATCCTGGCGGCATGGATTATCGGCTTTCTCCGCCATGGTGTGCATAGCGCCGGAAGCGGTCTTATGGTTTGGTGAGGATATGAGCGCGGTTCCATTGCGTAATAACAAGGCTGCGGCGTCCAGCGTCCGCAGCGTCACGGTTCTCGGCGCCACCGGCTCGATCGGCGACAGCACGATGGATCTGCTGCGTGCCTCGCCCGAGCGCTATCGCGTCGAGGCGCTGACGGCGAACGGCAATGTCGAAGCGCTGGCCAAGCTCGCCAAGGAATTCTCCGCGCGCTACGTCGCGATCGCCGACACCTCCAAGCTCGCCGAGCTCAAGGCCGCCTTGGCCGGGACCAGCACCGAATGCGGTGCCGGCGAAAGCGCGGTGATCGAGGCCGGCGCGCGTCCGGCCGATTGGGTGATGGCGGCCGTGAGCGGCGCTGCCGGATTGAAGCCGGCACTCGCCGCGGTCGATCGCGGTGCGCATGTGGCATTGGCCAACAAGGAATGTCTGGTCTGCGCCGGCGATTTCTTCATGCAGCGTGCGGCCAAGGCCGGCGCCTGCATCCTGCCGGCCGATTCCGAGCACAATGCGCTGTTTCAGGCGCTTGCCTCGGGCAATCGGGACGAACTCGTCCGTGTCATCATCACGGCGTCGGGCGGCCCGTTCCGCACCTGGAAGCCGGCCGACATCGAGCAGGCGACGCTCGAGCAGGCCCTGAAGCACCCGAACTGGAGCATGGGCCAGAAGATCACGATCGATTCGGCGTCGATGATGAACAAGGGGCTCGAGGTGATCGAAGCGTCGTACCTCTTCGCGCTGTCGCCCGACGAGATCGACGTCCTCGTGCATCCGCAGTCGATCATTCACGGCATGGTCGAGTTCTCCGACCGTTCGGTGATGGCCCAGCTCGGCGCGCCCGACATGCGCACCCCCATCGCGCACTGCCTGGGCTGGCCCGACCGCATCAAGGGGCCGGCGGCCAAGCTGGACCTCGCCAAGATCGGCCAGCTGACCTTCGAGGCGCCCGATTTCGAGCGCTTCCCCGGACTACGGCTGGCTTTCGACTCGCTCCGGACCGGGAAGGGGGCGACCACCGTCTACAACGCGGCCAACGAGGTCGCGGTCGCCGCGTTCATCGCCGGCAAGATCCGGTTCGGCGCGATCGCCCGGCTGGTGGAGGCAACACTGGACGACTGGATCCGCAGCGGGAACCAGGCCCCCCTGACGTCCGCCGATGATGCAATCTCTGTTGACCATGTTGCTCGAAATAGAGCTGCCGCCCTATTGCCTCAAATTGCCTTAAAGGCATCCTAGATGGTTCGGGGCCAGGGCCTTGCGGCGCTGGATGAGGGAATTCGATGATCGACTTTTTTGTCCATAGTTTCAATACGTTGAGCCATGGGCTCCTCGGCTACGCGGTTCCCTTCCTGTTTGTCCTGACGATCGTCGTGTTCTTCCATGAACTCGGCCATTTCCTGGTCGCGCGCTGGGCGGGCGTTCGCGTGTTGACCTTCTCGCTCGGCTTCGGACCTGAGCTGGTCGGTTTCAATGACCGCCACGGCACCCGCTGGAAGATCTCGGCCATCCCGCTCGGCGGCTACGTCAAGTTCTTCGGCGACGAGAGCGAGGCCTCGACCCCTTCGGCCCAGACGCTCGCGGCCATGACGACCGAGGAGCGCGCCGGCAGCTTCCACCACAAGAAGGTCGGCCCGCGCGCGGCCATCGTCGCGGCCGGACCCATCGCCAATTTCATCCTGGGCGCGCTGATCTTCGCGGGCATGGCGCTGTATTACGGCAAGCCGAGCACGATCGCGCGGGTCGATGGCGTCGTCGCCGATGGCGCCGCGGCCGCGGCCGGCTTCAAGATCGGCGACGTCGTCGTCCAGATCGACGGCAAGCCGATCGAGAGCTTTGCCGACATGCAGCGAATCGTTGCGATGAATGCGGGTTCGGCGCTTGCCTTCCAGGTGAAGCGGGACGGCGCCATCGTCTCGCTGACCGCAACGCCGGCCCTGCTCGAGCGCAAGGATCCGTTCGGCAACAGCCACCGTCTCGGTGTGCTCGGCGTCGAGCACAAATCGCAGGCCGGCGAGGCCTCGACCGCCCCGGTGGGCATCGGTGAGGCGCTCAAGATCGGGGTCGAGCAGGTCTGGTTCATCATCACCAGCACCTTCAAGTTCCTGGGCTCTCTGTTCGTCGGAAACGGCAATCCCAACGAGGTCAGCGGCGTCCTGGGCATCGCGAAGATGTCGGGGCAGGCGGCCAGCGCCGGGTTCCAGTTCGTGATCAATCTGTGCGCGGTGCTGTCGGTGTCGATCGGCCTGCTGAACCTGTTCCCGATCCCGCTGCTCGATGGCGGTCACCTGATGTTCTATGCGGCGGAGGTCGTCCGCGGCCGGCCCCTGTCCGAGCGGACTCAGGAGATGGGGTTCCGAATCGGGCTCGGTTTGGTGCTGATGTTGATGGTGTTTGCGACCTATAACGACATCCTGCGGATGGCGGCATCTTGATGGAGGCTTTTTTGTGGCGTTGCTGATGAGCAACGTCTTGGAATGAAATTGAAATTACGGCGCTTTCGGCCGTTTGCGGCGTCGGTGAAATTGGCTACAAGCGGCCTGAACTTGGGGAATCTTCCAGACCGGCGTTGGGGTTGGGTCTGGCTCGGAATGATAAGGGCGCGTTGCGCGATGAAGTTTGGACTGCGACTCCGGGGGGGCTTGCTCGCAACCCTGATCATGTTCGGCGCGCCGGTGATTGCCCCGGTCGGGGCTGTTTTTGTGTCTTCGTCTGCGCTCGCTCAGACCGTGCAGTCGATTTCCGTCGAAGGAAATCGCCGGGTCGAGGTGGAGACGATCCGCTCCTATTTCAAGCCGGGTCCGGGCGGCCGCCTGGATCAAGGCGCCATCGACGACGGCCTCAAGGCCCTGATCGAGACCGGCCTGTTCCAGGACGTGAGAATCAACCGCGGCGGCGGCGGCCAGATCGTCGTCTCCGTGGTGGAAAACCCGGTGATCGGCCGCATCGCCTTCGAGGGCAACAAGAAGATCAAGGACGAGCAGCTCACCACTGAGGTCCAGTCCAAGGCGCGCGGCACCTTCTCCCGCGCTATGGTGCAGTCCGACACGCTGCGAATCGCTGAAATCTATCGCCGGTCCGGCCGCTACGACGTGCGCGTCACGCCTGAGGTCATCGAGCAGCCGAACAACCGCGTCGATCTCATCTTCACGATCGAGGAGGGCGCCAAGACCGGCGTCAAGTCGATCGAGTTCATCGGCAATGTCGCATTCTCGTCCTATCGCCTCAGGGACGTCATCAAGACCCGCGAATCGAACCTGCTGAGCTTCCTGGCCAGCGGTGACATCTATGATCCCGACCGCGTCGAAGCCGACCGCGACCTGATCCGCCGCTTCTATCTCAAGAACGGTTTCGCCGACGTCCAGGTGGTGGCCGCGCTCACCGAATACGATCCGGAGAAGAAGGGCTTCAACGTCACCTTCAAGATCGAGGAAGGATCTCAGTACCGCGTCGGTGCGATCGACTTCCGCTCCAGCATTCCGAACTTCGATCCCTCGTCGATGCGCGCCTATTCGCGCGTCAATGTCGGCTCGCTCTACAACGTCGAATCGGTCGAGAAGTCGGTCGAGGAGATGCAGATCGAGGCCTCGCGCCGCGGCTATGCCTTCGCCGTGGTCCGGCCCGGCGGCGACCGCAATTTCGAGGCGCACACCGTTTCCGTCGTGTTCAACATCGACGAAGGTCCGCGCACCTATATCGAGCGCATCAACCTGCGCGGCAACACGCGTACCCGCGATTACGTGATCCGCCGCGAGTTCGATATCTCCGAGGGCGACGCCTACAACCGCGCCCTGGTCGACCGTGCCGAGCGGCGCCTGAAGAACCTCGACTATTTCAAGAGCGTGAAGATCACGACGGAGCCCGGCTCGTCGAGCGATCGCGTCGTCCTGATCGTCGACATGGAAGAGAAATCGACCGGCGACTTCTCGATCTCGGGCGGTTACTCCACCACCGACGGCGCGCTGGCCGAAGTCTCGATCTCCGAGCGCAACCTGCTTGGCCGCGGTCTGTTCGCCAAGGCGTCGGTGACCTATGGCCAATACGCACGCGGCTACTCGCTGTCGTTCGTCGAGCCGTATCTGCTCGACTACCGCGTCGCGCTCGGCCTCGACCTCTATCAGCGCCAGCAGCTGTCCAACAGCTACATCTCCTACGGCACCAAGACGCTCGGCTTCTCGCCGCGCCTCGGCTTCTCCTTGCGTGAAGATCTGGCGCTCCAGCTGCGCTACTCGATCTACCAGCAGGAAATCACCCTGCCGAACTACCTGGCGAACTGTAACAACGTTGCCGGCTCAGCGGCATTCAATCCAAGCCCGGCTTACGCCGCCGCTAACGGTATCAGTCTTGTCTCCACCAACGGCCTCGGCTGCTACAGCGACGGTGAAGCCTCGCTGCCGGTGCGCAAGGAGCTTGCCAACGGCAAGACTTTGACCTCGGCGCTCGGCTACACGCTGACCTACAACACGCTGGACAACAACAAGAACCCCACCGACGGTCTGCTCATCGACTTCCGTCAGGATTTCGCCGGCGTCGGCGGCGACGTCTCCTACATGAAGTCGGTCATCGATGCGAAGTACTACACTCCGCTGGTGTCGGACATCGTCGGCCTCGTCCGCCTGCAGAGCGGCATGCTGAACAAGATGGGCAGCGATCTGCGCATGCTCGATCACTTCCAGATGGGTTCGAACCTCGTCCGCGGCTTTGCTCCGAACGGCATCGGCCCGCGCGATTTGAATCCGTTCGGTACGCAGGACGCCCTCGGCGGCACCAAGTACTGGGGCGCTTCGCTCGAACTGCAGATGCCGTTCTGGTTCCTGCCGAAGGAAGTGGGTCTGAAGGGGGCGGTTTATGCCGATGCCGGCGGCCTCTACGACTACCAAGGACCAACCAGCTGGGCGTTTAATGGCGTCTCAGGCACCAACGAAGTCAATGCACCTGGTTGTATCCCGTCGTCGATCAATCCATCGAGCGCCGGAACCTGTACCGGCCTCGTGTATGACGACAGCAAGGTGGTCCGCTCGTCGGTTGGTGTCGGCCTGATCTGGCAGTCGCCGTTCGGTCCGCTGCGCTTCGACTACGCCGTGCCGCTCAGCAAGGGCAAGTACGATCGCACGCAGGAGTTCCGGTTCGGCGGCGGCACCACGTTCTAATTCGATCAGCACGGCACGATCCGGATCACTGGAACCGGTTTCCGAAAGGGATCGTGCCGATCCAAGAGATGGAGCATGATGCGGCTCGACCGCTTCATGCCGAAGCCGGACCGCGACGGGGTGGAATGGCGCAGCCGACCTTCTTCACAAAGCCGCCTGCCTCAACGCTGGCTGACATCGCCACGCTGACCAAGGCGCAGCTGGTCGATCCCGCCAGGGGCGGCCACATCATCACGGGCCTCGCTTCGCTTGACGAAGCGGGCCCGATGCATCTGGCGTTCTTCGACAACCTCAAATACGCCGATGAGCTCAAGGCGACCAAGGCTGGCGCTTGCCTGGTGAGCCCGCGCTTCGAGCCCCAGGTGCCCGCGCACGTGGCCGTGCTGCGAGCGGCGCAGCCGTTCCGGGCCTTTGTCAGGATCGCGCGGGAATGGCACGGCGAAGCGCTGAGGCCGCAATCCTGGGTCGGCAATGACGGCATCGCGCCGTCGGCGATCATCGATCCCTCGGCCCGGCTCGAGGACGGCGTGATCGTCGATCCCCTGGCCGTGATCGGCCCGGATGTGGAGATCGGCAGCGGCACGGTGGTCGGCGTCGGGGCGGTGATCGGGCCCGGCGTCAAGATCGGCCGGGACTGCAATGTCGGCGCGCGCACCGCGATCCAGTGCGCCCTGATCGGCAACAATGTGCTGATCCATCCCGGCTGCTCGATCGGCCAGGACGGCTACGGCTTCATCTTCTTCGGCCCCGAGGGCCATCTGAAGGTGCCCCAGACCGGGCGGGTGCTGATTCAGAACGACGTCGAGGTCGGCGCCGGGACCACGATCGATCGCGGCAGCTTGCGCGACACCGTGATCGGCGAGGGGACGAAAATCGACAATCAGGTCCAGATCGGTCACAATGTCACGATCGGACGGCACTGCCTGTTGGCTGCCCAGATCGGGCTCGCCGGCAGCCTGTCCATTGGCGACAACGTGGCACTCGGAGCGAAGGTTGGCATCAACAACCACCTCAAGATCGGGGACGGGGCCCAGGTGACCGCGATGAGCGGCGTCAAGGACGACATCCCGCCGGGCGGACGCTGGGGTGGCTTTTTCGCCAAGCCGACCAAACAATGGTTCAAGGAGATCATCGCGGTGGAGCGCTTGGTACGCGACAGCAGGGCTGATCCGAAGGATGAGGGACGGGAATGACGGCGGAATCACCTGTTAAGTTCGAGCTGGTGGACATCAATGCCATCCTCCAGACGCTGCCGCACCGCTTTCCGATGCTGCTGATCGACCGCGTGATCAACATCCGCGCCGACTATAGCGGCATCGGCATCAAGAACGTCACCTTCAACGAGCCGGCCTTCCAGGGGCATTTCCCGGAGCGCCCGGTCTATCCCGGCGTCATGATGATCGAGGCGATGGCGCAGACCGCGGGCGTGATCGGCATCAAGTCAGTCGAAGGGACCGAAAAGCCGCGGGCGGTCTATTTCCTCACCATCGACAAGTGCAAATTCCGCAAGCCCGTGCTGCCCGGCGATACCATCGAGTATCACATGCGCTCGGTCGGCCGCCGCAAGGCCATGTGGTGGTTTCACGGCGACGCCAAGGTCAACGGGCAGGTGGTTGCGGAAGCCGACGTCGGCGCCATGCTGACGGACTGAGCGGCACGCGGGCCGCGCTGGACGGATTCCTCACGCGCCGCAATCGTAGCGGCCGCCGGGTGCCTCGCGCTTAATGTTTTGGTTGAAGAACTGGCCCATGGACGGTGCGCCCAGGAGACGGTCGGCTGTCTCGGCCGCGACGCCGCAATAGCGCGTATAGCTGCCGCCAGTCGCGACGACGAGGTCGCGCTGCGTACGGTCGTAGCAGACACGCTGAAGCACCGTGCTGCGGTTGATGTCGCGGCATTCGAATGTCGCGAGGTCGATAGGGTGGCGTTCGCCGGTCTCGACCGTCTCGGACACGATCGGTGCAGCCGCGAGCTGTGCGAGCAGAAGTGCCAGGGCCCTGACCATGAAAGCTGAAGCTCCGCATGAAGTTGTTGAGGAGCCGGGAAGGCACCTCATCCGGTACTTGAAACAGGCAGAGATGATACGTCACTGGACAGATCGGGCATAGTCGCGCTAACCACCGGAAAACTGAGCGACTTCAATGCATAACCAGACCTTCTTGACGAGTAAGATTGCTTGATGAGCAAGATTGATCCCACCGCACGGGTTGAGGACGGCGCCGTGATCGGCGAGGGCACCGAGATCGGGCCGTATTGCATCATCGGCTCAAATGTCGTGATCGGCGCGAACTGCAAGCTCATTGGGCATGTTACCGTCATCGGCCATACATCGATCGGGGACGGCGGCGTGATCTCGCCGTTCGCGGTGCTCGGCGGCGCGCCCCAGGATCTCAGCTACAAGGGCGAGCCGACGAGGCTCGAGATCGGCTCTGGCTGCGTCATCCGCGAAGGCGCGACGATGAACGTCGGCACCATCAAGGGCGGCGGCCTAACGCGCGTCGGCAACGGCGGCTACTTCATGAACAACAGCCATGTCGGCCATGACTGCATAGTCGGCAACAACGTGATCTTTGCGACCTCGGCGACGCTCGGCGGGCACTGCGAGATCGGCGACGCCGTCTATATCGGCGGCCTCTCCGCAGTGCACCAGTTCACGCGCATCGGTCCATATGTGATGGTCGGAGGGGTCTGCGGCGTGCGCGACGATGTCATCCCGTATGGGCTCGTTAACGGCCAGTATGCGGTGCTCGAAAGCCTCAACCTGATCGGCATGAAGCGGCGCAAGTTCACCAAGCAGCGACTGGCGACGGTGCGCGGGTTCTATCAAAAGCTCTTCCATGGGCCCGGTACCTTCGCCGAGCGGCTGGAGTCGGCGCGCCCGCTCGCGGGCGAAGATCCGGCGATCGCCGAAATCCTCGACTTCATCGGCAAGGGCAAGCGCCCGCTCTGTCTTCCCGCCATTGCGAAGTGATTTCGGGATGGCCGCGGACATGACATCGGCGGCGTCGGACATCTCATCGCCGGTCGGCATCGTCGCCGGCGGAGGCGCGATGCCGTTTGCGGTTGCCGACTCGCTTGCCGCCCGCGGCATCACGCCGGTGCTGTTTCCGCTGCGCGGGGCCTGCGATCCCGCGCGGGTGGAGAAATTCCGCCATCGCTGGATCTCGGTCGGCCAGCTCGGTCGCGCAATGCGGCTGTTCCGCGAGGAGGGGTGCCGCGACCTGATCTTCATCGGCACATTGGTGCGGCCCTCGCTCTCCGAGATCCGGTTCGACGTCAAGACGATGCGGCTGCTCGGCAATGTCATCCGCGCCTTTCGCGGCGGCGACGATCATCTCCTGTCCGGCGTCGGCCGCATCCTCGAGCAGGACGGCTTTCGCATGGTCGGCATCAAGGACCTCGCACCCGATCTCCTGATGCCCGAAGGCTGCATCAGTCGCGCCTGGCCCAGCGATACCAGCAAGACCGACATCGCGCGCGGCCGCGCGGTGCTGACCGCGCTCGGCCCGTTCGACATCGGCCAGGCTGCGGTGGTGATCGACGGCCATGTGGTGGCGGTCGAGGACATCGAGGGCACCGACGCGCTGCTCGCGCGCGTCGCGCGGCTGCGCGAGGAGGGACGCATTCGCGCGGCCGCCGGCCGCGGCGTTCTGGTGAAGGCGCCGAAGAGCGGCCAGGATCTGCGCTTCGACCTGCCGACGATCGGCCCGCGCACCATCGAGGGCGTCGCGGCGGCCGGCCTTGCGGGCCTCGCCGTCATCGCCGGCAACACCATCGCCGCCGAACCGCAGGCGATGATCGGCCTCGCGGACGCCAAATATCTCTTCGTCATCGGACTGCCGGCGTGATGCAGTCGCGCGATCCCAAGCGCAAGATCTTCCTGATCGCCACGGAGGAGTCCGGCGACCGGCTCGGCAGTGCCTTGATGAAGGTGCTGCGTCAGCGCCTCGGCGACGGCGTGCAGTTCGTCGGCATCGGCGGCCGTACCATGGCGCGCGAGGGGCTGGAATCGCTGTTTCCGATCGAGGAGCTGTCGATCGTCGGCTTCGCCGCGGTGGTGCAGCAATTGCCGAAAATTCTGCGGCTGATCCGCGAGACGGCCGACGCCGTGGCCGAGGCGGCGCCGGACGCGCTCGTCATCATCGACAGTCCCGACTTCACCCATCGCGTCGCCCGCAGCGTGCGCGCGAAGAATCCTGAGATCCCGGTTGTCGATTACGTCTCGCCGCAGCTCTGGGCGTGGCGGCCGGGGCGGGCGCGGACCATGCTCGGATATGTCGACCATGTGCTCGGTCTGCTGCCGTTCGAGCCCGAGGAATACCGCAAGCTCGGCGGACCGCCATGCAGCTATGTCGGCCATCCCCTCATCGAGCAATTGGCCTCGCTGCGGCCGAACGCAGAGGAGCAGGCACGCCGCGACAGTGAGCCGCCGGTGCTGCTGGTGCTGCCCGGCAGCCGCCGCAGCGAGGTCAGGCACCATCTCGACGTGTTTGGCCGGGTGCTCGGCCGCTTGCAGGCGGAAGGCCGTGCCTTCGAACTGATACTGCCGACGATGCCGCATCTGGAAGCCACCATCCGCGAGGGCATCGCGAGCTGGCCGGTCAAGCCAAGGGTTGTGACCGGCGAGAACGAGAAGCGCGCCGTGTTCCGGATCGCGCGTGCGGCGCTGGCCAAGTCCGGTACGGTGACGCTGGAGCTCGCACTGTCGGGTATTCCGATGGTGACAGCCTACCGCGTCGGTGCAATCGAGGCCTTCATCCTGCGCCGCGCGATCCGCGTCTCCTCGGTGATCCTCGCCAATCTCGTGATCGGCAGGGATGTGATTCCGGAGTATCTGCAGGAGGAGTGCACGCCGGAGAAACTGGCGCCGGCGCTCGCCGAGGTGCTGACGGATTCGCCGCTGCGCAAGCAGCAGGTCGAGGCCTTTGCCCAGCTCGATCAGATCATGTCGACCGGCAACAAGTCACCGAGCGTGCTTGCGGCCGACATCGTGCTGGCAACGATGCGCAAAGGACGGCGGTAACAGAGGTCTCGTAGGGTGGGCAAAGGCGCGTCGCGCCGTGCCCACGATTCGTCGCGATGAGAAGAATTCGTGGGCACGCTTCGCTTTGCCCACCCTACGAGACCGTGAACGTTGCGCCATTGTGGCCGGATCAAGTTCTACGCAAGTCCTGCATCCACCCGAAAACACTGGCTGGTGATGCGCTGGCTTTCGTCGGAGGCGAGGAACAGCGCCATATTGGCGACGTCCTCGGGCGTCACTGCGTCTGGTACGGCCTGCCGCGAGCGCATCTCGACGATGACCTGCTCGTCCGGATACCACAGCCGGCGCTGGCGCTCGGTGATCACCATGCCCGGTGCAATCGCATTGACGCGGATGCGGTCGGGGCCGACCAGCCGGGCGAGCGAGTTGGTGAAACCGACGATCGCCGCCTTTGCCCCGGCGTAGACCGGCAGCCCCGGCGCCCCGCGCATCCAGGCGATCGAGGACATGTTGATGATCGAGCCGCCGCCGCGCGCCTGCATCTGCGGCACCACCGCTTGCGCGGCAAAGAAGACGTGCTTGAGATTAACGCCGATCATCCAGTCGAACTCTGCCGGCGTCACTTCGGCCAGCACCTGGCGTTGATCATTAGCGGCGTTGTTGACGAGCACTGCGGCATCCCCGAGCGATCGCTGCACCTGTGCCATGCCGGCGCGCAAGGCCTCGATGTCCAGGAGGTCGCATGGCAAGAACAAGGGCGCGGTTTCGGACGCAGCGCTCACCTCCGCGACCAGCGCCCCGCCGGCTTCTTCATCCACATCGAGGAACGCAACGCGCGCCCCCTGCGCCACGAAGGCGCGCACGAAGGCGGCCCCGATGCCGCTGGCGCCGCCGGTGATCAGTACGACGCGGTCCGCAAGTCCGGCATAGCTCGTCTTTGTCATGCGATCAGTCGCTCCGTCTCGGGGTCGAACAGGCAAATGCGGCGCGTATCGAGCGCAAAGGGGGCCGCCGTCCCCGGCGGGGGGCGTATGTCCGGCGTGATGCGCGCCAGCGCGGACTCGCCGCCGAGCCGCAGCAGCACGATGGTTTCGGCGCCGGTGGGCTCGACCATCTCCACCGGCGCGTGGACGACGATGGGTGCACCGCCGGAGAACACGCGGTTGCCCTCCGCGATGCATTCCGGCCTGATCCCGAACACCACCTCGCGGCCGAGATAAGGTGCTGCGGCATCGTATCCCTGCAGACGAAGGCGAACTTCGTCCGGCCGCCCCGCGCCAATCACGACCACAGGACCACCGGCGTCAGCCTCGAGCCGCGCCGGCATGGTGTTCATCGGCGGCGAGCCCATGAAGCGTGCGACGAACAGATTGGCGGGATAGCGGTACACGGTATCGGGATCGGCAAACTGCTGCACCACGCCGCGATGCATCACGGCGATCCGGGTCGCCATCGTCATCGCCTCGATCTGGTCGTGGGTGACGTAGATGATGGTCGCGCCGATGCGCTGGTGCAGCCGCTTGATCTCCATCCGCATCTCGACGCGCAGTTTTGCGTCGAGATTGGACAGCGGCTCGTCGAACAGGAAGAGCAGGGGATCGCGCACCAGCGCACGGCCCATCGCCACCCGCTGACGCTGGCCGCCGGAGAGCTGCGATGGCTTGCGGCCGAGCAGTGCCTCGATCTGGAGCAGTTTCGCGACATTCGCGACCGCAGTGTCTTGCTCCGCTTTGGGTACGTGACGGCATTCCATGCCGAAGGTGATGTTCTGGCGTACCGTCATCGACGGGTAGAGCGCATAGGACTGGAACACCATGGCGATGTCCCGATCCTTGGGCGGGACGTCATTGACCACGCGTCCGCCGATCTCGACGGTCCCTGCGCTCGGATGATCGAGCCCGGCGACGATGTTGAGCAGCGTAGACTTGCCGCAGCCGGATGGCCCGACCAGCACCGTGAACTCGCCGCTTTCGATGTCGAGATCGACGCCCTTCAGCACCTCCAGATTGGCGTAGCGCTTCGACAGGGTTCGAATGCTCAGTGCTGCCATGACAACTCCATCATTTCACGGCCCCGGCAGTCAGGCCGCGGACGAAGTATTTGCCGCCGAGGAGATAGATCAACAGCGTCGGGAGCGCCGCGATGATCACCGCGGCGCTCTGCACGCCGTGCTGCGGGATGTCTGCGACTGCAGCGGACAGCGCGATGAGAGCGGCGGTGACAGGCTGCTGCTGGCCGCTCGTGAACGTCACGCCATAGAGGAACTCGTTCCAGATATGCGTGAACTGCCAGATTACGGTGACGATCAGGATCGGCGGCGAGAGCGGCAGGATGATGCGCCAGAAGATGCGGAAGAACCCGGCGCCGTCGATGCGCGCGGCCCTGATCAATTCATGGGGGATGGCGACATAATAATTGCGGCAGAACAGCGTGGTGAAGGAGAGCCCCTGGATCGTGTGAATCAGCACGAGGCCCGCCAGCGTGTTGATGAGACCGATGTCGCGCAGCACGATGGTCCAGGGCAGCAGGCGCATCTGCTGGGGAAGGAACAGGCCGAGGGTCACGATGCCGTAGATCCAGGTGTCGCCGCGAAAACGCCAGAGCGACACGGCGTAGCCGGCGACGGCACCGAGCATGGTCGAGAAGATCGTCGCAGGAATCGTGACGAGGGCGGAGTTCAGCATGTACGGCCGGATGCCGGCGCAGGTCTCGGCGACGCAGAAGCCGCTCCAGGCAGCCAGGTAGTTGCTCCAGGCCCAGTGCTGCGGCCAGCCGATCATCGAGCCCTGCGCGATTTCCTCGTTGCTGCGGAGCGAGTTCAGCACTACAACAGCCAATGGCGCGAGCCATGCCGCAGCGATCAGCAGGACGATGAGGTAGATCAAGATCCGGCTTGGTGCGAAGGTCCGCTCACGCATGGGCGGCCCGCCGTCGCTGAACATATCGCCACGCCGCATACGGCAGCAGCACCGCGAGAAGAATGAGCAGCATGAGAACCGCCGCCGCCGCGCCCCGGCCGAGCAGGCTGCGCTGGAACATCAGGTCGTAGACGACGAGTGCCGGCAGCTGGGTCGCGATTCCCGGCCCGCCATTGGTGAGCGCGCGGACGAGGTCGAACGTCGAAATCGCGAACTGCAACTGGATCACGACGACGGTGATGGTGATCGGCCAAAGCGACGGCAGAATGATGCGCCGGTAAATTCGGATCGGTCCCGCGCCGTCGATCTGCGCGGCCTTGATGATGTCGGTGTCGACGGAGCGAAGGCCGGCAAGGAACAGCGCCATGGCGAAGCCCGAGGATTGCCAGATCGCGGCGATCACGATGGTCCAGATCGCCATGTCGCGGTCGATCAGCCAGTCGAACTTGAAGGAGGTCCAGCCGAGGTCGTGGACGAGCTTCTGGATTCCAAGGCCAGGATTGAGCAGCCAGCTCCAGACCGTGCCGGTGACCACGAACGACACCGCAAGGGGATAGAGGAAGATGGATCGCAGCAGGTTCTCGCCGCGAATGCGCTGATCCAGCAGGATCGCAAGAGCGAGGCCGGTCACCAAGCTCAGCAGCACGAAAGCGCTGCCAAAAAGCAGCAGATTGTCGAAGGCGATCTGCCAATTCCGCGACGCCGCGACCGCCGAGTAGTTGCGCAGCCCCACCCAGCCCGAGACGGGGATCAGCGTCGATGGCGTGAACGAGATCCAGATCGTCCACAGCGAGAACGAGACGAGGTGCGCGGCGGACAGCAGCAGCGGCACCCAGATCATCAGATATTCGGGCAGCCGGCGCACCCATTCGGGAAGCGCCGGCCGGCCCGGTCTTATCGCGGCGGCATTGGTCAACGCGCGCCCTCGACGGCCTCGGCGAGGCGGGTGGCCGCCTGCTCGGGCTTGATCGTCTTGTTCTTCACGTACTCCGTGATCACGTCGATCATCGCCGCGGTCATCCCGTTCTCCTGCGCCATGTTGTGCGCAAGGCTCAGGACCGCCTGGTTGCTGGCGATGGCGTCCTTCAGGGCTGCCGCGGTCCGCCGTTGACCGTCCGACCAGCCTTCGCCGGACAAATCGACGTCGGTGCGCACGGGGATCGATCCCGTGATCTGCGAATACATGGTCTGGATCGCCGGATCCATGACGAGCTGGGCCATCAGGGTCTGGCCGGCCTGCAGGTCGGGCTCCTTGCGCTGCCAGAAGATGAAGGCATCGGCGTTCAACAGGAACACCGGCTTGCTATTGTCGCTCGGACCTGGCGCGATCATGAAGTCCTCGAACTTGAAGCCGGCATTGCGCAACACGCCCTGCGCCCAGCCGCCCATGATCATCATGCCCATGTCGCCGTCGATAAAGCGCTTGAGGTTGGTCGAGAAGTGCTGGGCGCCGACATTGGGGTCCATCCAGTCGGCGATCTTTCGCACCTGCGCGAACGCAGCCTTGATCTCGGGGCCCTCCAGGGCTTTCTTCTCGAGATTCATGATGGCGGCGCGGTATGCGAGGGGACTAATGCCGGCCAGGGCGGCCTCGAATTTTTGCCCGTCGTCGGGGCGGGTGCCGCCGTTGGCGACGGGATAGGGGACGCCGCCCGCTTTCATCTTGTCGGCGAGGTCGTTGAAGTCAGCCCAGGTGACGGGGACCTTGTCGGCCTTGGCCTTGTCCATCGCGCGTTTGGAGAGAAACAGCATGTTGGTGCTGTAGATCTGCAACGGCAGTGCGATCCATTTGCCGCCCGGCTTGTGCAATTTCGCAAGGTCCGGCGCGACAACTTTCTCATAGCCGGCGGCCGCGACCACGGCGTCGAGATCGACAGTCGGGGCAATCTTCGACCAGGCTGCGATCTCGGGACCCTTGAGCTGCGAGCAGGCCGGCGGATCGCCGGCCATGATCTGAGCGCGCAGCTTGTTCATCATCTCGGTGGTGAAACCGGGGACGGGCGAGTGCTGCCAGACGCCGCCTTTCTCCTCGAACTTCTTGCCGAGCGCGGTGATGGCCGCCCCGTCGCTGCCCGCGGACCATTGTGAGATCGCGGTCAGGCGCGGCTTGACCGCGCCTTGCGCGCGGGCAAAGGCGGGCAGTGCGAGCGCGGCAGCGGATCCAGCGAGCAGACGGCGCCTTGTTGTCGTGATCGGCATGGCAGTTCCTCCCGGTGTGAACTCTCTTGCGCGCGAGCCGCGCAGCTTCAGGCCATCTCAGGCGGCCTCCGTCGACGCGGCCGGCATGCCGCCGCGGCAGGCGAGGCAGAACGCGGCGAAGGACAGCGCGGCCCTGGGATCATTGCCGTTCGACGGCGGCACGAAAGCCAGCGACACCTGCGCATGCTTGCGGCCGCCGAGCAGGCAGGCATCGACGCCCTCGACCAGCGCTTTCCGATCGCCTTCCGCAAGGAGCGAAGGCCAGCCGGAGATGGCGACGCCGTGGCAGGGCTTGACGTTCAGCGTGTTGCCGATCGCGAGCCCAAGGCGATACAGGCGATGCCGCAGCTCCTGGCGCACGCGCGAGGAGATCGGGATCGCAGTCACCCAATCGCTGCCGAGCTGGAGCAACTCCGGCTCGGGCACGCCGAGAAGCTCGGCCAGCGCCGGAAGCGAGGTATAAGCCTCGACACAGCCGAGGTGGCCGCAGCGACAGCGCGGTCCGCCTTCGCCAAACACCATGTGACCGAGCTCGATCGGCTGGAGCGCGTCGGTCTCGGCGGGATCATCCATCCAGGCGCCCGCAACGCCATGGCTGACAAACACGAACAGGTGCGTGTCATTGAACGGATAGTTTTCCGTGCGACAGCGATGGAATGTGGCGTGCGCCACGACCGAATTGGTGAATTCGACGGGCACGTCGGCGAACGTCTCGCCGAACATGTCGCTGATGCGCCCGACGTCACAGGGAATGATGGGATTACCCGCGGCGCTGAGCCGGCCGAGGCCCGGAATGGAGACGCCGACCTGCGAAAGGACGACGTGGCGGCGCCGCGTCCAGTCGCGCAACAATGTCATCGCTTCGCGAAAGACCCGGCCGACGGTCTCGACGGTCGGCGTCTTCGGCAGCGGTACGCGCTCGGTGTAGTGCAGCTCGCCCGACAGGCCGCCGACGCCGACGCTGAGGTGCTGAGCGGTCAGCTCGAAGGCTGCGAGGGCGACCGCTCCATCCAGCGACACGAGGCCAGTCGGGCCGCCGACGTAAGGGGCAGGGCGCCGTACTTCCTCGATCAGGCCTTCGGCTTTCAGGTCAAGCAGGATGCGCGACAGGCTCGCTTCGGACAGGCGCACGGCCTTGGCCAGCGGCGGGCGAAACGAGCCGCCCGACTGGAGCAGATGGGTCAAAATGGCAGCGCGCGTCTGCCGCCGACTTCTCGGCTGCTCCGGCATTTCCATCCCTGTCGTCATTCTTACTTAGTGTAAGAATTTGCGCGCGGAGCGCTCTGACTGTCAAGGCGTTTGCAGCCGTAAGCGTGGACTTGTTGTTGTGCGCGGCAGCAAGAGTGTCACGGCCCGATTGGTCTCGTAGGGTGGGCAATGCGAAGCGTGCCCACGACTTCGTATCTGTTGCGCTTTGCCCACCTACGGCACCGCCCCAAAACAAAAACGGCGCCATCCTGCGATGGCGCCGCTTCGAAAGCCGTATCGGCTTGGAGCTTACTTGCGATCCTTGATCGCGACGTAGTCGCGGCGGGTGACGCCGGTGTAGAGCTGGCGCGGGCGGCCGATCTTCTGCTGCGGGTCCTCGATCATCTCGCTCCACTGGCTGATCCAGCCCACGGTGCGGGCGACCGCGAACAGCACGGTGAACATCGAGACCGGGAAGCCCATCGCCTTCAGTGTGATGCCCGAATAGAAGTCGACGTTCGGGTAGAGCTTGCGGTCGATGAAGTACTGGTCGCTGAGCGCGATCTTCTCGAGCTCGAGCGCCACCTTCAGCATCGGATCGTCGCCATGGCCGGTCTCCTTGAGCACGGCGTGACACATCTTCTGCATGATCTTGGCGCGCGGATCGTAGTTCTTGTAGACGCGATGACCGAAGCCCATCAGGCGCACTTCGGAGTTCTTGTCCTTCACCTTGGCGATGAATTCGGGAATCTTGTCCACGGAGCCGATCTCGGCGAGCATCGCGAGGGCTGCTTCGTTGGCGCCGCCATGCGCCGGCCCCCACAGGCACGCGATGCCGGCGGCGATGCAGGCGAACGGGTTGGCGCCGGACGAGCCGGCGATGCGCACCGTCGAGGTCGAGGCGTTCTGCTCGTGGTCGGCGTGCAGGATGAAGATCTTGTCCAGCGCGTCAGCCAGCACTGGGTTGATCTTGTAGTCCTCGCACGGCACGGCGAAGCACATGTGCAGGAAGTTCTCGGCGAACTTGAGCGAGTTCTTCGGGTACACGAAGGGCTGGCCGACCGTGTACTTGTAGGCCATCGCCGCCAGGGTCGGGATCTTGGCGATCATGCGCATGGAAGCGATCATGCGCTGCTTCGGATCGTTGATGTCGGTGGAGTCGTGATAGAACGCGGCGAGCGCGCCGACCGCAGCCACCATGATCGCCATTGGATGGGCGTCGCGACGGAAGCCTTGGAAGAAACGGGCCATCTGCTCGTGCACCATCGTGTGATGGGTCACGCGGTCGTCGAAATCCTTTTTCTGCGCGGCGGTCGGCAGATCCCCAAACAGCAGGAGATAGCAGGTCTCGAGGAAGTCACCGTTCTCGGCGAGCTGCTCGATCGGGTAGCCGCGGTATTCCAGCACGCCCGCGTCGCCGTCGATATAGGTGATCTTGGACTGGCAGCTCGCGGTGGAGGTGAAGCCGGGATCGTAGGTGAACAGGCCGGACTGACCGTAGAGCTTGCCGATATCGATGACATCAGGCCCGACGCTGCCGCTGTGGATCGGGAGATCGTAGTTCTTGTTTCCGACCGTCAGCGTAGCGGTCTTATTGCTCGGTTTTGCGTCCATCGTAGGTCCCCGATGAAATGTGAAGCGGGCCGGAGCCGGAGGCCCCCTTTGCGAGATGATGGGGCAGGCCGGATGTTCCAGAAGGTACGGGGGAGATGGGTATATTATTGCTGTGTGCGCTGCAAGATCGCCGCACGCATGCTCGACTTACGTCGTAGACTGATCTTTAAGCCGGCCGAGGCTTTCCTGGCGTCCCAGGACGTCCAAAACCTCAAATATACCAGGCGACGTCGTCCGTCCGGTCAGCGCGGCCCGCAAGGGTTGGGCGACCGCGCCGAGCTTGAGACTATTTTCCTCGGCAAAAGCGCGCAGCGCAGCTTCGGTGGTGGCGCCGCTCCACGTCTCGACTTTCTCCAGCGCGGAATGAAGCTGGCCGATCAGCTTGCGGTTCTCTGGCGTCAGCAGCGCTTGCGCCTTGGGATCGAGCTCCAGCGGCCGGTCGGCGAAGATGAAATAAGCGCTGTCGATCAGCTCGATCAGCGTCTTGGCGCGCTCCTTCAGGGCCGGCATGGCCTTGAGAAGCTGGGCGCGCGTAGTGTCGTTTAACTTGGCCTTGAGCTCGTCGCGTGCGGGCACGAGATGGTCGAGCACGTCCTCGAACATCTTCACGAGTGATTGATCGTCGGCGTGGCGGATGTAGTGGCCGTTGAGGTTTTCCAGCTTGGCGAAATCGAAGCGGGCGGCGGCACGGCCGACGCTGGCGAGGTCGAACGCCGCGATCATCTCCTCGGTCGAGAAGATCTCCTGGTCGCCATGGCTCCAGCCGAGCCGGACGAGGTAATTGCGTAGCGCGGCCGGCAAATATCCCATGGCGCGGTAGGCATCGACGCCGAGCGCGCCGTGGCGCTTGGAGAGCTTCGAGCCGTCCGGGCCGTGGATCAGCGGAATGTGGGACATGCTCGGCAGAGCCCATCCCATCGCATCGTAGATCTGCTTCTGGCGCGCGGCGTTGATCAGATGATCGTCGCCGCGGATCACATGGGTGACGCCCATGTCGTGGTCGTCGACCACCACAGCGAGCATGTAGGTCGGGTTGCCATCGCCGCGCAAAAGCACGAGGTCGTCGAGGTTCTCGTTCTGCCAGACGACGCGGCCCTGGACCTGGTCCTCGATCACGGTCTCGCCGGTCTGCGGCGCGCGCAGGCGGATCGTCGGCTTGACGTCGGACGGGGCTGTCGCGGGATCGCGGTCGCGCCACATCCCGTCATAGAGGCGGGTGCGCCCTTCCGCGCGCGCCTTCTCGCGCATGGCGGCGAGTTCCTCGGCGGTGGCGTAGCAGCGATAGGCCTTGCCGTCGGCGAGCAGCTGCTCGGCGACCTCGCGGTGGCGCGCGGCGCGGCTGAACTGGTAGATGACCTCGCCGTCCCAGCCGAGCTCCAGCCATTTCAGACCGTCGAGAATGGCGCCGATCGCAGCCTCCGTGGAACGCTCCCTGTCGGTGTCCTCGATCCGGAGCAGCATCTTGCCGCCGTGCTTCTTCGCGTACAGCCAGTTGAACAGCGCGGTGCGGGCACCCCCGATGTGGAGGAAGCCGGTCGGCGAGGGAGCGAAGCGCGTGACGACGGAATCGGTCATTCTTGGCAGGGCCTATGCTTTGGAGGCGGTGGTGTATAGCAGGAACGGGACATAAACAAAGCCCGCTGGCGGACCTGCCAGGCCCTGCTTGGTGCCTTGCTTAAGCTCTTGGCTCAGCCTCCCGAATTTGGCAGAAGAACCGCTGATTTCCCGACAGGATTTTCGTAATGACAGAACCGGTGGCAGCTGAGGTTGGGCGCGATTTCATTCGTGACATCATCCAGGCCGACCTCGATCAGGGCAAATACAGGGAGATCGTGACCCGGTTCCCGCCGGAGCCGAACGGCTATTTGCATATCGGCCATGCCAAGTCGATCGCGCTCAATTTCGGCATCGCCCAGGAGTTTCCGGGCCGCTGCCATCTGCGTTTCGACGACACCAACCCGGTCAAGGAAGAGCAGGAATATATCGATTCCATCCAGGCCGACGTGCGCTGGCTCGGCTTCGACTGGGGCAAGAACCTGTTCTTTGCCTCGGACTATTTCGAGCGCCTGTACGAATGGGCGGAGCAGCTGATCCGCGACGGGCTCGCCTATGTCGACGACCAGACCCAGGAGGAGATCCGCCTCGCGCGCGGCACGCTGACCGAGCCCGGCAAGAATTCGCCGTTCCGCGACCGCAGTGTGGACGAAAACCTCGACCTGTTCCGCCGCATGAAGGCCGGTGAATTCCCGAACGGCACGCGGGTGCTGCGGGCCAAGATCGACATGGCCGCGGGCAACATCAATCTGCGCGATCCGGTGCTGTACCGTATCCTGCATGCGCATCATCCGCGCACCGGCACCAAGTGGCACATCTATCCGAGCTACGATTACGCCCACGGCCAGTCGGACGCCATTGAAGGCATCACGCATTCGATCTGCACGCTGGAGTTCGAGGACCACCGGCCGCTCTACGACTGGTTCATCGAAAAACTGCCGGTGCCGTCGCAGCCGCACCAGTATGAATTCGCGCGGCTCAACCTGACCTATACGCTGCTGTCCAAGCGCGTGCTGACCCAGCTCGTCCGCGACGGCCATGTCGCAGGCTGGGACGATCCGCGCATGCCGACCATGGCGGGGATGCGCCGCCGCGGCGTGCCGCCGGCCGCGCTGCGTGAATTCGTCAAGCGCATCGGCGTTGCCAAGGCCAACAGCGTGGTCGACGTCGGCATGCTCGAGTTCTGCATCCGCGAGGAGCTGAACCGCACGTCGCAGCGACGCATGGGCGTGCTGCGCCCGCTCAAGGTGGTGATCGAGAACTATCCGGAAGGGCAGACCGAGGAGCTCGAGGCGATCAACCATCCGGACGATCCCTCGGCGGGCACGCGGAAAATCACGTTCGGCCGCGAGCTCTATATCGAGCAGGACGACTTCATGGAGAATCCGCCGAAGAAGTTCTTCCGCCTGTCGCCGGGCAACGAGGTGCGGCTGCGCTACGCCTATTTCGTCAAGTGCACGGGCGTGATCAAGAACGATAAGGGCGAGGTGGTGGAGCTGCGCTGCACCTACGATCCCGCGACCAAGGGCGGCAACGCGCCCGACGGCCGCAAGGTCAAGGCGACGATGCACTGGCTGCCGGCGGCGAATTCGGTGCCCGCGGAGATCCGCATCTACAACCAGCTGTTCGCCAATCCGAGCCCGGACGCCTCGAATTTCGCAGCGGATCTCAATCCGCAGTCGCTGGAGATCCTCGCGGACGCGCGGATCGAGGCATCGGTCGCACAGAGCAATTCGACCGAGCCGATGCAGTTCGAGCGCCAGGGCTATTTCGTGCGCGACAAGGACTCGACGCCCGGCAAGCCGGTTTTCTCACGCACCATCGGCCTGCGCGACACGTTCGCGAAGGAAGTCGCGAAAGGTTGAGGCGCACATGAGCAGCGAAGCCGACGCCATCGTTTCCGCCATCATCGCGAAATGGTGCGCCGGCTTCGCGACTCTCGATGCGGCCGCGCTGTCATCGCTCTATTCGAAGAGCGCGTTCTTCTTCGGCTCCAACCCAAGACTCTATCGGGGCAGGGACGGCGTTGCCGATTATTTCAACGGCCTGCCGCGCTGGCGCAAGCCAAGCGCTGTGTTTTCCGATGTGAACGCAGCGCAGGCCGGCCCTGATCTGATCAACATGGCCGCGACCATCACGTTCGATCTCGCGGGCGAGCGGGACGATCTCATCGTCAAGATGAGCTGGGTGATCGTCCGCGAGGACGGCGGTTGGAAGATCGTCAATCACCACGCCTCGTCGCGGACATCGCTGATCTAGCGGCAGCGGAACGTCCTGCGTCCTGACGCAAGGCGGTTGCTGGGGCCCTTTCCAGCGACATACGTGTCAGGATTGGCGCCCCGGATCAGCGCAGCGGCAACATAACGCAGGTTGGATGGATGCATTTTCATCGGTGCGCCCCATCTAATTGGAAGAGGGGAGGTGAGCATTATGCGCATCCAACATTGGCAAGATGCTGCCAGCCTGTTGGTCGGCGTATGGCTGGTCCTGTCGTCCTTCATCCTGGGCTTGTCCGGAGCGGCTGTCTGGATCACCATCGCGCTCGGGCTCGGCGTCGTGCTCTTTGCCGTAGAAGCGTTTGTCATCCCGTCATATCTGGAAGAGTGGGGAGAAATGCTGCTGGGTCTGGCTCTTGTGCTGGCGCCTTGGACCATTGGCTATGAGTCAGCGTCAGCCACGGTGAGCAGCGTATTGTCGGGCATATTGGTGATCTTGCTCGGCGGCTGGGAACTGATGACCGATCGTGACTTCACCGCCTGGTGGCACGATCGCTGGCATCATCCAGCCGGCTGACAAGAGCGGTTAGCCGAACTTCGCCGACCTCTATCCAATGACGGTCGGAGAGGGGGGATTTGGCTCCGGCATTCCGAAGGAAATGTGCGGTGCAGGGCCTCGCGGTCCTGCACCAGGTCATCCCATCACAAGCCATCACAATGCGGCTCTGGGCTCGATCGGTTGCCAGATGCTGATCTTGCGCGTCTCCGGCATCAGGAAGACAGCGAGCACGAAGCATACCGCGGGGACCACGATCGGGTAGATCAGTGCGTAGCCGATGCTGCCGGTCGCGGCGAATGCCGCCGAGGTGATGAACGGCACCAATCCGCCACCCCAGCCGTTGCCGATGTGGTACGGCACGGAGACCGATGTGTACCTGATCCTGGCGGGGAAGAATTCTGCCAGAAATGCGCCGACCGGGCCGTACACCATCCCGACGTAGCAAACGAGGATGAAGATGATGAAGATAGCGGTCGGATAGTTGATGTTTCCGGGCTGCGTGACCGATCCCAGCCACAGATACAGCGGATAGTACGTGATCGCGGCGAGCAGCATGCCTCCGAGGATCACCGGCTTGCGGCCGATCTGATCCGACAGCCAGCCAAAGAAAATCAGGCTCGGCGTTGCAATGAGCAATGCTGCTCCCACGATGTAGGCCGAGGTCAGCGGGTCCACCTTGGAGACCTGCTGCAGAAAGTATAGCGCCCAGAATTGACCACTGTACCAGACCACGCCCTGTCCGATCAGGACCACGATGGCGATCCCGATGTATTTGATGTTCGAACTGAGGAAGGCCTCCTTCCACGGATTCCTCGTCATCTGTCCGCGGGCTTTGATCTCCTGGAAGATCGGCGTCTCCTGGAGCTGGAGGCGAATATAAATCGCGATGGCCACCAGCAGGAAGGACACCAGGAACGGAATGCGCCACGCCCATTCATCGAAGGCCTGATTGCCGGCATAGGTTCGGGTCAGGATGATGACTGCCAGCGATACCACGATCCCGAGAGTCGGAGAGGTCTGTAGCCAGCCGGTGTAGTAGCCGCGCTTGTCGTCAGGCACATGCTCGGCAACATAGGTGATGGCGCCACCATATTCGCCGCCCAGGCACAGCCCCTGGATCATGCGCAAGCCGAAGAGAAGGATCGCAGCCGTCAGCCCGATCGACTGGTAGGTTGGGATCAATCCGATCGCTCCCGTGCCCAGTCCCATTCCGCTGAGCGTGACGAGAAACGTATATTTGCGGCCGACCCGGTCACCCATCCATCCGAACAGGAATGCTCCCACCGGACGGATCAGAAATCCTGCCGTGAACAGCGCGATCGTGCTGAGCAGGGCGGCGATGGGGTGCGACTGCTCAAAGAACTTGACCGATAGAACTGCGGCCAGGCTGCCAAAGATATAGAAATCATACCATTCGATGATGTTTCCTACCGACGCAGCGATGATCACGCGGCGAAAATCGCTCGGTACCTGCATGTGCGCCTCCTATGGTTTCAAAACGCCTCCTCGCTTGATTCAGCGTCGATCTTCTCGCGGAGAGCGTGATGCGCGGCGTTGCAGGCGCCAATTCAAAGAGTTGCGTCGGCAACGTCTGACCTCAGGCGCGTTTGGCGCCACCTGAGAAGAGCTCCGGCGGTCTTAGAGCCGCGAGCCACCACTGCCTGCCCGTCTGTCAGGGAGGCGGGGAACCGTAGTGTAATCCCACCACGGGCTGCCAACTTATGAGACTTTCGGCTCAATCGATCTGACACGGGGCGTTTTTGCGACAGAGATCGCAAGGACTCGAATTGTCCGCGACGTCTGGTAATCAGCGAACGGAAAGGCGTCTCAGGCGTTGTGAGGGAGCCGGAAAAGGAACCCACCATGCAGAACATCGCAGAGCATATGGAAGTCATCGGCGCCGACGGCGTCCACGTCGGCACGGTCGATCGCGTCGAAGGCAATCGCATCAAGTTGACCAAGAAGGACAGCGGTGAGGGTAGCCACAAGGGCCATCATCATTTCATCGACAAGGGTCTCGTTGCCGATGTCGAGGGTAACAAGGTGCGGCTCTCTGCCAAGGCGTCGGTCGCCGTGACCATGGAAGAGGAAAAGTAGGGGCGCCTTCTTGCGTTCCCGATCTGTACCGCTATTCGCGCGGTCGCACGTTCCGGTAGCCTCTGTGCCAGTCGCGTCGCGTTAGGTGCAGGGATATGGCGGAGCCGGGCCGGCCAATACGCTCCCAGGGAGTTGCCGGGACGTGGCCGGTCGGCCGTGCTGCACCGGCTGGCGGCTTTGCCCCCGCGGGCTTTGGAGCCTGGCCGGCAATCGTCGAGACGCTGCGTGAATGGGCCCGCGCCGAGGCCGGCGCGGGGCGACTGTTGCCGTGGGTGCCGGTCGCCTTTGGCGGCGGTATCGCCCTTTATTTTGCCGCCGATCATGAGCCAGTGCTGTGGGTCGTTGCCGCGACGGCGATCGCGCTCACGTTTGGCGCGATCCTGTTGCGGCGGAGCCGGCTCTTTGCGCCTGCGATCATGATTGCGGCGGTCGCTTCCGGCTTTGCCGTGGCGACCTGGAAGACGGCGCGCATCGCCCATCCCGTGCTGGCCAAGCCGCTCTATTCGGTGTCGCTGTCGGGTTTCGTCGAGGCCCGCGATATCCGCGAGCGCACCGATCGTTTCGTGCTGCGCGTCACCGCGATGGAGGCGCAGCGCAGCGAGGTCAAGCTGGAACGGGTCCGCCTGTCGGTGCGCAAGGGCACTGCGCCCGAGGTCGGTAGCTTCGTGCAGCTCAAGGCGCGGCTGATGCCGCCGCTCTCGCCGGTGCGCCCCGGCAGCTACGATTTCTCGCGCGACATGTTCTTTCAGGGCATCGGCGCTTCCGGCTTCGTGATGGGCGCGATCACGGCTTCAATCCCGCCCGATGCCGGTGGCCTGCGGCTGCGCTATGCCGCCTTCATGCAAGGCCTGCGCGATACGATCGATGCGCGCATCCGGGCCACGCTCGAGGGCGATAACCGCGCGATCGCGACAGCGCTACTCACCGGGCGGCGCGATGCGATTTCCACGCCGGTCAACGACGCGATGTTCATCTCGGGGCTCGGGCACGTGCTCTCGATCTCCGGCTATCACATGGCGGTCGTCGCCGGCGTGGTCTTCTTCGCGGTGCGCGCATTGCTGGCCTTGATCCCGGGACTTGCGGCCGGCTTTGCCATCAAGAAATGGTCGGCGGCCGCAGCGCTGGTCGCGGCTGCGTTTTATCTGCTGCTGTCGGGCGCGGAGGTCGCGACGCAGAGATCGTTCTTCATGACGGCGGTGGTGCTGATCGCAGTGATGGTCGATCGCCGCGCCATCACCTTCCGCACGCTCGCAGTGGCGGCACTGATCGTGCTCGCAGTCGCACCGGAGGCGCTGGTGCATCCGAGTTTTCAGAGCCGGAATGCGTCAGTGTCTTAACCCCTGTCTAGGGCAACAAAACCATTGAATTGTCTGTGGTTTTTTGGGTTGCCGGCATCGCTCCCCCGGAACGAAAGCCGCTCAAAACTGGGCAGAAACCCCGGATTGGTGGCGCAGAGTTCCGGAAAAAGTCCCGGAGTGATTGGCGGGCGTTCACGTGGTGTTCAGTGCTTGGCCGTGGTCAATTTTCCCGACTTGTTCGCTAAAACACAACCGCACAACCTTATAAATCGCTTTAGGGTTGCGTCCGTAGTTCTCCGGGTAAGAACACCCGTGGAAATTAAATAGGTCAGCATTTGTTCCCCAGGCGTGTATTTATAAGCGCAACACGTAGAAGTAAGGCCGCCTGAGTTGGGCGGCAGTTCATCCTAGGAACTACCGGCAAGCGACTGGATTGGTGCTGTGCTCCGGCTCCATGCCCCCGTGGCCCGGAGTAGTCCCAACGGTCCCAGTCGCTGCCAAGACGGCTGGGGCCGTTTTTTCGAGATGGATTTGTTATTTGGGACCGAAAGCACTCAGCAGCCCGATCGCGACGGGTATCAGGGCGACGCAGGCCCACAAAGCCGGCGCGCCAGAGTTTAGGCCGGCAATGAAGATCCCGATGCCAAAGCCGACGATAAAGGCCGAGATCGCATAGGCAGCTACTGTGTCCATCGGTCGACCCAGCAAGATGTCTCAAGGACGCGCCGCGGCACCAAACGTTCCAGCGCGCCAAAGCGCCCCGCAGGAGGGGACGAACTTGGCCGCAATCAATCTGGACAATTCGAGGATCACTCCCCGATGAAATGTCTTGTCGACAGAATACATCGTGGTCCCATCGCCCAAGGTCGCTCGCTCGACAGGGCTGCAACCGCCGAAATAATCCTAGGAGCAACGGTCTAATAGGAACCTCGCCCACGGCGGGGTAATTCGATGCTTGCCACCATAGCGTAGTGTAGAGTGGCGCTGGTTGGTTATCGTTGAGCCATAATCAGACTATCGGCGAAGCAAAGCGGATCGATCGGGAGGCTATGATCCTGGATGGACGGGCTCTCCGACTTCAACGCGCTGCACAGCCGCAAGCATGATCACGAAGCTCAGCTTTACGCCTTCGACATTCTTGCGATGGGCGGTGACGACGTGGGCGCTCTGCCTTTGCATCTCCGTAAGACAAACCTCGAGCAGCTACCGGCTCGCCGGCCGGACGGGATCATCATGGCGCCTTTCGAAGGCGAGATCGTGCCCGATCAATTTCGAGCCGCCGGCTTCAAGGGCCTGCGCGAGGATCTGCAAACATCGCCCCCCGCTCACCCCCGCCGAGCAGATCGAGCAAGCTATGTAGAGGGGTCTCGGGCACTCGCCGGGCCCGGTTGACCGGTTCCGATCGCGTTAGCGCATCGACCAGGGCCAGGCCGATGATGTTTGCGGTTTTTTGACTTGCGGCAGCGCGGGGATTGGCGCCGGCTTTTGCGTCTGGGCGACATTGGCCGACTGCCGCGTCCGGGGCAGTGGTATTTTGGACGTCGCCTTTGGCTCTTCGGGGCTCATTTTTGGCTCTTCATGCATCACATTTGGCTCTGAGGCGTTGGCGATGACGTGGGCGAGTTGTTCCTGGCTTGCGTTGAGCCCCTCGGTGAGCGTTTGGCTGTCGCGCGCCATCTGAATCTGGGTCGCCTTGATCTGGTCGATGGTAGTGTTGTTACGCACCATTTCTTCCCGGCTCGCCTTGATCTGGCTTACGAGATTTTCATTGTCGCGCACCAATTGTTCTTGTCTCACCTCGAGTTGTTCGACCGTTTGCCTCAAGACAGCGAAATCGCGCACCATCGGTTGGAGCTGCCGCGCAAGTTCGGAAGACAGGGCAACTGCAGTCGGCGCGGCGGCGTGCTGCGCGGCCTGTGTCAAAGGTGCTGGTTCTGAGGGGGGCACCATCGCCTTATCAACGGAGGGTGACCACCGCCAGGCAGCCGCACCGATGGATGCTGCCAATAGAGAACCGCAAACCACGTAGCGCCAACCCGCCGAGCGATGAATCGTTGCTGGCGTGGCGCGAGATATCTTCCTCCTGGTCGGCGGGGCCAACGGACCGACTTCCTCTTCGCGCGCTGGGTTGACCAGTTTAGAAAACTGCTCCTCCAAGCTTTTTGTGATCTGCTCTTCCGCGAGCTTGTCGCCCAGCGTGGAATCCATTTGGCGCTCCATATCAAATTCAATGGCACCCGCCTGAGAGCGATCCGCATCTGCGCTAGGGCGAGCTAAAATTCAACGGGACTCAGATGGTTTTTGAGCCTGCGAAACTCTCCTAAAGGTGAGCATGGAGCCGCACGTCACGTCGTTTTTTTACACAGCTACCCAGAACTGTACTGGCGTTTTTAACGCAGTCGAGGAGGCGGAAGTATGTTCAGAACTCAGGGAACTACAAGGACGGATGACCAGAGTGGCGTGCCTTTTGCGATGATAGCCGGATGAGCTTTTCGAGCCGGACCAGAGCTCACGCGCGACCGGTGGGTGCCTCCAGGGCGAGAAGGTTCCGCACCCGCGCCCGCGCCGCGACTGTCCGCACGATCGGCCCGGCACGTCCAGGCTAGCACAGAGGCCCGCCGGCGTGAAACCGGCGGGCCTATTCGCTCAATTGCGCGCGCCCCATCCATCCCCTACATCGGCACTTCGTCCGATATAACGCCGGTTGCGCGGTCAGCTAGGGTTGCCTCGCCATCGTCATAGATCGGCGCGTCGAGTGACCAGGGCGCCTTTGATGTCCCCGTACGAAACGGATTCTCGCGATAGAAGGCAACTAACGCAGAGTGCGCTCCAGTTCACGCACGGCCTCGACGACCTCCTCGTCAATCCAGCACAGTAAGCAAGGCGTCGATCGTAGCTCTTTCGTCGAGGCCGCCCGGCTCGACGTGGCGTGCCATGATGTTCGGCATGGCGAGCAACACCCGCTTCTCTGAGCGAAGCTTGGGGCCGACGCGGGTCATAAGTCCTCCCGGAGGCACTTGAAGAAGGGATGCCGCACCTTGCCTTCGGCTGATTTGGCGCGGTACTCGATCTCAGCGAGCAGCTTCGGTTCGACCCAAGTGCCTTTGTGAGCGATGCGCTTTGTGTAGGGTTGGGTTTTACGGACCAGCGGCTCCAGGCGCTTGCGCAGTTCGTCGGCTGATGACTTGTCGAAGCCGTGGTCGACCTTGCCGGCGTAGACCAGGTCGTCCCCCTTACGCCGACCAAGATAGATGCCATCCCACTTGCCTTCGTCGAGCGCGAAACCGGCGATCGTCAGGGTCTCGCGCTGCGCGCAGGTCTTCTTGACCCAGTTGTTGCCGCGGCCGCTGGCGTACGCGCTGTCGCGTATCTTCGAGACAACGCCTTCCAGTCCGATCCTGCAGGCGTGCTCGAACATGTCGCGGCCTTCAAGCTCGAAACTTTCGCTGAACTGGATTTCGGTGCCGTCGACGATCTTCATGAGTTCAGTCTTGCGTTGGAAAAGCGGTAGCTTCCGGAGGTCGCGGCCGTTCAGGTACAAGAGATCGAAGGCGACCAGTACGATGCTGGTCGACCTGCCCTTCAGTTCGTTCTGAAGGACTGAGAAGTCCGTCGTGCCGTCCGCGGCGGGGACCACGACTTCGCCGTCCACGATCGCCGACCCCGCCTTGATGTGCCAGGCGTCATCGGCGACCTTCTTGAAGCGGTTGGTCCAGTCGTGACCTCGGCGGGTGAAGACCTTCACGGCTTCGTTCGCCAGATGGATCTGTACGCGGTAGCCGTCGAACTTGATTTCATGATTCCACCGCTCCCCGGACGGCACTCTCTCGACGGAGGATGCCAGGGCCGGTTCGATAAAGCCAGGGAAGGGCGCCTTCACGCCGCTCGCCGCCGGTTTACGCCGCTGAAACGCCACGCAACGAACTCCAACTCAACAACTCGCGGACTCAAGCCGGGACGGCAGGATTCGTTTCCGGAACCCGCGAATCCTTGCGGCGTTTGCATCGCCATCAACATTCTCAAGAGGAGGAGCCGATGGCCGCAGCGAAGAAGACCGCGCGTGGGCGCAAGCAGGACCGCGCCCGCGTCGCGAAGGGACAGGACTACGAAGTCCGGTACGAAGCCAAGAAGACCGGGCGCTCGGCATCGGCCGTGAAGAAGGCCGTCAAGAAGGTCGGCAATTCCCGCAAGCGCGTCGAGAAGCGTCTCGGCCGGTGAGTCAGCGTGGCCGCCTCAAGTCCGGCCGGAGAACCGGGTGAAGGCGGTCAGTCTTTGCACGCCGGGCTCGACACGCCGCGCCCGCGTGGACACCAGCGGTCCTGTCGTTCGCAACGATGAGGGCGGGCGACAAGCGCTGAGGGCCGTTCTTGAGTGCCTCGAAATCGGCCGAGGATGACGGCCAGGCGAGCCGAATCGGGGGCACAGTGGGGTGTCACAAATCCGGCCGTGCTTACCCCGGCAGAACGGAACGGGATCGCAGTCTCGACGTGAGGCTCGATCCGCTCCAGAGCTTCCGAGAGCACTCGGCGAGACCTCCGCTACGCGGATGTGGACTCCAGAAAATCCATCATTCGCCGCCACACATCTTCGCCAGTGATGGCCGGCGATGGAACTTGCGGGCGTGGCGCTCGTTGCTTGGCCGCGGCAGCAGTAGCGAGGAGAGCACGTGAACCGACGCCAGCTTGTTCAAGGGTCGGCGCTGCTGCCGGCGTTGCTGCTCGCTTCGCGCAGCGGTTTTGCCGCTGCGTCCGATGCCTCGTTCGGGCCGTCCACGGTGAGGGATCTCGCCCGTACGATAGCAAGCAAGCCGTTCGAGGCGCCGGACGAGAAGCTGCCGGGCGGGTTGAAGGACCTCGACTACGATCAGTACCGTTCGATCCGCTTTTTGCCAGAGCGCGCGCTCTGGCGCGGCAAGAATCTTCCGTTCGAGGCCCAGTTTTTCCATCGCGGCTTCTTCTACAAGAACAGAGTGAACATCTTCGAGGTCGCGGACGGAAAGGCGACCGAGCTCAAGTACCGCAAGGCGGACTTTTCCTTCGGCGAGAAAGTCCCGGCGTTCGAGGACAGCGATCTCGGCTTTGCAGGCTTCCGCATCCATGCACCCATGAACCGTCCCGACTATTACGACGAGGTCTGCGTGTTCCTGGGCGCGAGCTATTTCCGCGCCGTGGCCAAGGGGCAGACATACGGGCTTTCCGCCCGGGGGCTCTCGATCGATACGGGCGAAGCCAAGGGCGAGGAATTTCCGCTCTTCAAGACGTTCTGGCTCGAGCGGCCGGCGCCACGTGCGACCTCCTTGGTGATCCATGCTCTGCTCGACAGCAAGAGCTGCGCCGCGAGCTACCGATTCACCGTGCGCCCCGGGGAGACGACGGTCTTCGACGTCGAGATGTCGCTCTACCCGCGCGTCGAGATGGCGCGGGCCGGGCTTGCGCCCATGACCAGCATGTTCTTCTACGGTTCGAACGACCGCAACGACATCGACGATTTCCGTCCGTCCGTCCACGATTCCGACGGCCTTGCGATCTTCAACGGGAAGGGCGAAAGCCTGTGGCGGCCGCTCAGCAATCCTCGCGATCTCCAGATCAGTACCTTTCAGGATCTCAATCCGCGTGGCTTCGGGCTAATGCAGCGGGAGAGAAACTTCTTCGCCTACCAGGACATCGAATCCAGCTTCGAAAAACGTCCAAGTCTCTGGATGGAGCCGATCGGGGACTGGGGCGAGGGCAGCGTCACCCTGTTCGAGATACCGACCAAGGAGGAGGTTCACGACAATATCGCCGCATTCTGGCGGCCGAAAAACCCGCTGCGGGCCAAGGGCGAGCACAACTACACCCATCGGCTGCATTGGGGGCCGGATAGCCCGAAGCCGCATTCGCTCGCCAGATTCACGCGAACCGGCATCGGGGCGAGGGGTGAGGACGCACGCCTGTTCGTGCTCGATCTGCTCGGCGACAACCTCAAGGGCGTCGATCCTGCCGCTGTCAAAGGCGTCGTGACGGCGGAAAAGTCCGAGGTTAAGAACATCGTCACGCAGCCCAATCCCCACACAGGTGGGTGGCGGCTCAGCTTCCAGTGCCAGGTGAAAAGCGAGCCGATCGAGCTGCGGGCGTTTCTGGCAGAAGGCGATAAGCCATTGTCGGAAATCTGGGTCTACCGATGGGCACCCTGAGCACGGCACCGCGGCCAATTGTCAGCGATATCGCGACCCAGCGCCTGCTACCGAGCGAGTCCCCCCTTCCGATGGCTCCCGGCGACCTCGGCAAGAACCGGGTAGCGGTTCGTGTTCCTGCGCCGGTCTCGTCCAGGATGGCCTGGCGGCGCATCCTCATCCTGCTCTCGACGGCTGCGCTCACGGGGGCGGGCGGGCATGAGATGTATCGCGTGCTGCAGGTCGGCGGCGTCACCATCCTTGAAGCCATGGTGCTGGCGCACTTTCTGGTCCTGCTCGCTTGGGTGGCGTTTTCGTTCGCTTCCGCCCTGGCCGGTTTCTTCGTGCTGCTGGCCCACCGTCCGGACGTCTTCGAGCCAGACGCGGAACTGCCGGCGATCGCGGGCCGCACGGCCATGCTGCTTCCCACCTACAACGAAGACCCTCACCAATTGACTGCGCGGCTTCGTGCGATCATCGAATCCTTGGAGGCGACCCCGCACGGAGAGCTATTCGACTGGTACGTTCTGAGCGACAGCACCGATCCGGACATCTGGGTCGCCGAGGAAAAGGCGCTTCTCGCGCTGCGGCAGGCTGTCGGGGCGCCACGCCTGTACTATCGTCACCGCGCCGACAACACGGCGCGCAAAGCCGGCAACATCTCCGAGTGGATCACGCGGTTCGGCGCCGTCTACGACTTCATGATCGTGCTCGACGCCGACAGTCTCATGAGCGGACAGACCATCGTCCGACTGGTCCATGCCATCGAGACCAACCCCACCGCCGGCCTCGTCCAGACTCTTCCCATGATCGTCAATGCCCGAAGTCTGTTCAGCCGCGTCCAGCAATTCGCGGGCCGACTGTACGGACCGATAATCGCCGCGGGCGTCGCTTGGTGGCACGGCTCCGAAGGCAATTACTGGGGCCACAACGCGATCATTCGAGTGAAGGCGTTCGCCGAAGCGGCGGCGCTGCCCCAGTTAGGCGGGCGCAAGCCGTTCGGCGGGCACATCCTCAGCCACGATTTCGTCGAAGCCGCCCTGATGCGGCGGGCCGGGTGGGGCATCTACATGCTGCCGACGCTCGGTGGAAGCTACGAAGAGGTGCCGCCTTCACTGCTCGATTTCGCAGCGCGCGACCGGCGCTGGTGTCAGGGTAATCTCCAGCATCTGGCTGTCGTGCCAGCGCGGGGTCTCCACTGGGTGTCGCGCCTGCATTTCATGGTTGGGATTGGGGCATATCTGACGGCACCGCTGTGGCTGCTCTTCCTGCTGCTGGGGATGCTGATCTCGCTGCAGGCCAGCTTCGTGCGTCCGGAGTATTTTCCGAAGGGTTTCTCGTTGTTTCCGGCTTGGCCGGCCCAGGATCCCGTGCTCGCCATCTGGGTCTTCGTCGCCACGATGGGACTGCTGCTGCTGCCGAAGCTGCTCAGCCTCGTCCTTGTTTGGATGCGGGGCTCGGTGAGACGTCAATTCGGCGGCGCGTTGCGTGCTTCGGCCGGAGTTCTCGCAGAGATCGTCGTATCGGCGCTGATGGCGCCGGTGATGATGATCTTTCAGTCGATCGCCGTCGTCGAGATTCTGGCGGGCCGCGATGCCGGCTGGCAGACGCAAAGGCGGGAGGACGGCACGGTGGAGCGCCGCGAGCTATATCGGAAGTACGGCATCCCGACCTTGTGCGGCATCGCGATGGCGGCAAGCGCATACGCCGTTTCGCTGCCCCTTCTGCTCTGGATGTCGCCGGTCATCATCGGGCTGCTGTTCGCCGTTCCCATCGGGGCGCTGACGGCCAGGCCCGCCTCCCGCCAACTGTTTGCTACCCCTGAAGACCGAGAGCCGCCTGCGGTGCTGCGCCGGGCCAACGAATTGAGCGCGACGGCGGAGGTCGGCATCAAACCCGCTTTGGTGGAGCTGCGCGAAGACGCCGTGCTGCTGGCCTTTCACGTCGCCCAGCTGCCGTCCCCTCGTGTTGTCCGGCCCGACACGGTCGATGCGAACTTCGCAGTCGGACGCGCCAGGGTCGATGCCAGCGATACTTTCGAGGAGGCTGCCGCGCATCTGTCTTCGCGTGAGGTCTTCTCGATCTTGAACGACGGCTCGGCGCTCTCGACTGTGTTGCAGAAGCGATGAACGCGCACCGAGCGCTGGGCGGACCCCGCATGGGCTCGAGCTGGTCCTTGACCCCGAGACAACTTTCCGGCGACGGCGATCTCGCCCCTGAGTTCGGGAAAATCAGGCAATTATCCTGCCGCGTTCCGGAACCTTGCCCTCATTTCGCGGGTTCTCGCATGCCGCATATGACGGCGAGGAGAACAACATGAACAAGCTTCTTTTGACGGTCGCGATGGTGGCTATGCTTTCGACCGGTGCAATGGCGCAGTCCACGGTCGTCACCACCACCGGCACGGGTCATGCTGCCGCCGTGCAGATCGAGCCGGAATACCGCACGAAGATCCGCACCTATGTGACGGAACACAAGGTGCGCCCGGTGCAGACCGGCGAGAAGATCGTGGTCGGCCAACCGGTGCCCCGCGAGGTTGAGCTCGAGGCGGTGCCCGCCGAGTGGGGTCCCTCGCTCACCAAGTACCGCTATGTCTATTCCGGCGAGCGCGTAATGCTGGTCGATCCGTCGACACGCACCGTGGTCCAAGAGGTGGACTAAGTCCGCCGCGGCGGGTCGCGCAGAGGAGGCGACCCGCCGCAAGCCGGCGTCCGATACCCGCCGAGAAGCGATTCCTTGACTCTGCGAATGGCGGTCAGATGCCGATCATCCGATATTTCGTAGCCGTGGGCGGGGCTCTGCTCGCGCTGCTCTTCGCGGCCGACCGGTACCTGCCGGCCCCGATCGAGCGCGCCGGCGAGGCTGACCTCGACAGGACCACGATCCGGATCCGCTCGGCGAGAAGCCTTCCGGAGAAGATCATCTTCGACACGCGCTTTCGCCCGGACAATCCGGCGGTGGCAGCGGCGGAGCCGACTGCAGAACAGCGCCTAGGCTCGGCGCGTGAGGCGCTGGCCGCAATGCCTGCTGCCCCGGCTCCCGAGACCAAGAAAGAACCGCCAGCGCGCCGTCGTGCAGAAGCTCGTGCCATACCAGGCGATCGGCGAAGTTGCCGAGAAGATCGCCTGAGGCACGGCTGGCGTTCGATCGGCACGACTTTTTCGCAAGCGGATTGTGGTGAGCTGAGCTACTGACGCATGCAACGAAAAGGCCCAGCCGTCCCAGCGCGGCCCTCCTGCGGCGCGGCAATCCCAGAGATTGCACTGCCGAGCGTTGCTTGTAGAGTTGATGGATATTTGCCGTGCTTAACACTATTGAATTCGGCGGCCGTTCGGTCGCGCTATGATGTGTTTTCCTTTGGGGGTTTCCCATGTTTGATCCGGCCACGACCGCGCTTCTGCGCGCCGTACTCGACGAGGTCTGCGAGGACATCTCGCGTTTGGAAACCGGTGCGCGCACGCGCGTCGCTTCGCGAATTCTGGAAGCCGCCGCAAACGGCGACATCGCCGCAGACAGCCTGAAGCAGGTCGGCCGCGAAGCGCTTCACGACGCGCCGACCATGTGGCGATAGCGCGGGGCGCGGAGGCGTGAACTTCCAGGTCACGGTACTCAAGATCCTGGTGAGCTATCCCGATGGATTCGCCGTCGTGGCGGACCTCAAGCGCGACATGGCGATCCTGGCGACGAGCGGGCGGGACTGGGCCGAGCGAACCAAGCGCCTCGCCGCACGCATGCCCGACCTCGATATCTTTTCGCAGGCGCTCGTCGAGCGCCTTAATGGCGGATGGAGGATTACCGAGAAGGGCCGGGCGGTGCTTGACTTCATGGAGAACAGGTCGTCCGGGCCGCAGCGAGAACGCGATGCTTCGGTCGAAGATCTCGCGACCGCAGGACCAGCGCCTAGACTTCTCGCCTCTACAAGAGTCGACCGCAGCCAGCGCCTGCAGCGCCGCCGCGCAGCGCGAGCGCGTGCGAAGGCGTCCTGAGTACGCTCTTCGTCTAGGACCGGGAAAAACCGGAAACTTTCCGAAGCGCCTTGAGTTGGCAGCGACTAGGTTCGTCTCCGGAGAGTGAGCATGGCCGACGACGTCGTCTTGAAGAACGCCACGGATACGGCCTGGACCGTGTATCGGGCGCGACACCCTGATGTCGACGCGCATGATGGCCGGCGCTGCCTCATGGAGCGCCATCTGCATCGGAGATGGGAAGAGCGACAGAGCGATACCGAAGAACTCGCCACCTTCGGGTTAGCGTACCTGTACCGGCTCCCCAGAGACGAATGTTGACGAGCATGAAAATGCTTGTCACGCGCGTTGCCAACGGAAGCACAAGGCCGAGTTGGACCCTGCTCGCGATCTCCTTCCTCATTTCGGCGTTCATCGTGGTCGGCTTGCGCGTCGCGGTCGGACTCTAGTTCGATGCGGATCGCCCAGCTTGCCCCGTTGGCGGAGAGCGTCCCTCCGAAGCTGTACGGTGGCACCGAGCGGGTGATCGCCTGGCTGGTGGACGAACTGGTCGACCTCGGCCATGACGTCACCCTGTTCGCAAGCGGCGATTCCAGAACGAAAGCCAAGCTTCACGCGGTGTGGCCGCGCGCGCTGCGCCTGGGGCGGCGCGGTGTCGACGCCAACGCCGCCTGCTCGTTGCTGATCGAGGCCGTCGCTGAACGTGCGCGCGAATTCGACGTCATTCATTCCCACGTCGACTGGCTGCCGCTGCCGGTGCTGAGCAGGACCGGCGTGCCGTTTCTGACGACGATGCACGGCCGGCTGGACCTTCCGGGCTTGCCCGACGTGATTGGAACGTTCGCCGACGCTCCTTTCGTCTCCATCTCGGACAACCAGTGTCGTCCGCTTCCCGGCGCTAACTGGATCGCGACGATTCAGCACGGATTGCCCAAGGACCTGTTTCGCCCCTCCTACGAAGCCGGGTCATACCTGGCTTTTCTCGGGCGGCTGACGGCGGAGAAGGGGCCGGAAGCTGCTATACGCATCGCCCGCGCCGTCCGGATGCCGCTCCGGATCGCGGCCAAGATACCCCGAGCTGAGACGGCCTACTTCAAGAAGAAGCTCGAGCCCGAGATCGATGGCGAGACGATCCGGCTGGTCGGTGAGGTGGACGAAATCCGGAAGCAATCTTTCCTCGCTGGGGCCGCCGCCTTGCTGTTTCCGATCGACTGGCCGGAGCCGTTCGGCCTCGTCATGATCGAGGCGATGGCGTGCGGGACACCCGTGATTGCCTACCGCTCCGGATCGGTGCCGGAAGTCGTCGAGGACGGCGTCACCGGCCTCATCGTGGACGGCGAAGAGCAGGCGATCGAAGCGGTAAAGGAAGTCGCCCTACTGGACCGAAGAAGGGTTCGCGCAAGGTTCGAAGAGCGCTTCGTCGCGAGCCGGATGGCCAAGGAGTACGAGAGCCGCTACCGCGAGTTGGCCGCTTGCGGAAGACGTCGGGCGTGACCCGGTCCCATTGAGCGCGAAGGATTCGCGAACGGAGCCTCGTTTCGATGCCTGCCGGAACGGCTTCAGTCTCTGGTCGTTGAGTTGCCGAACAGGAGGCCGGCATGAAAATGACCCTTTCCGCAGCAGCTTTCGCTTTCCTTGCAACGCGGGCTCTCGCGGGCGAAGCGCCTTCTCAGCAACCAAAGGTCCAGCAGGTGCGGGAGTCCGGGATTGAAGCGGCCGACTGCTCGAAGCAGGTGTGGCCACATCTCTCGGATGCCTGCCTCCGTTCCGAACGTAGGGGCGTTTCCGTCCGCGTGGTCACCACAGCGTCGGTAGGAGCGCGAACAGCGAAAGCCGAATCTTCCCCGAGTTCCGGCATCGGGAACAAGCGGCAATTCCGGGCGTTGGGGCTGGCATCCGAACGGATACAGTTCTCAGTTGGAGGAGATAAATCGATGAAAAGCATTCTTGCCGTGGCTCTGCTCGGCACCGCCATGATCGGCGGCGCGGCCATAGCCCAATCCACTCAACCGGCGGATCGCGCTGCGCCGGCTGTCACCACTCACACGACCGACGCGAAGTTAGCGTTCAAGGGTAACTGGCGCGCTTCGAAGCTCATGGGGCTGAACGTCTACAACGAGAACAACGAGAAGCTCGGCGACATCAACGAGCTGCTCGTCGACAAGAGCGGCAAGATCAACGCGGTGGTGATCGGAATCGGCGGCTTCCTGGGCATGGGCGAACACGACATCGCCGTCTCCATGGACAAATTGAAGTTCATCGAGGAGCCTGTCCGGACAAGCTCGACCAGCACCACCACCACTTCACGCGACACGACCACCGGCGCGGCTTCGACCAACACGACGAGCCGCAACGCGAACGATTGGGTCCCCGACCACGCCGTCATGAGCGGCAACAAGGAGCAGCTGAAGGCGCTCCCGCAGTTCAAGTATTCGGACTACAACTGACGGTACCAAGCGTTCTCGGATTGAGGGCCTCCATCGGAGGCCCTTTTTCTCTGGGCTAGTATGAACTTGGCCAAAGAAAAACGGCCCGCCCGGGCTGCCGGGCGGGCCGTTTGTGCGGAAGTCCATTAGCTCAGTGCATATGAACCAGGAAATAGCCGACGCCGCCAACAACGAGGACGGCAGGAACGGACCACAGAATCAATACGGGCATTTTCTCCTCCAATTGCTGTCAGTACGCTTCGCAGGCCTCCTTCGGCCTACGAATGTTCGCTTACTGCTCGGTGCAGACCTTGGTGGTTTTCACGGCGGATTCCGCCTCGACCTTGGTCTTGTAGACGCCGTTGCCCACGACCGTCGTGGTGGTGGTCGTCGGCTTGGTGTCGACAACGGTGCACTTCTTAGTGGTCGCGTCGCGGACGATGTAGAACTCGGCGGCGCTGGCGGCCTGGGTGCCGAGGGCGAAAGCGGCGAGGGCGCCGCAAACGATCAGCTTCTTCATGATGTCCTCCTCAAAAGATGCGTAAGTAGTCATTGCCAACGAGAGGGCGCAATCGAAGTTCCGATTGTTCCCGAGTAGCCGAGAGGACGTGTCATTTCGCTACAGCGACATCCTCGGCCTCAGGAAAGAAATGCACGCAACCCCGATGCCGAGTTTTCCCGATTCGGAACCGCGCATCGCGTCAAGGGTTGATCGACGTCCGCATTGAGGAGGTTTCAGATGAACAAGCGTTTATTCTTGGCTACCACCGCTGCAGTCGCCCTCGCGAGTTCGGCCTTCGCGCAGTCCTCTCCGAGCACGTCGAGCTCCAATCCGCCCGCCACCCAGCGTCAGCAGGATTCGACATCGACCCCGCCCTCCAGCTCGTCCTCGGGATCCTCGCAGAGCAATTCTTCGACGAATTCGGCCCAGACCCAGTCTCCGTCTAGCGGTCAGACCGCCGCTGGGCAGTCCTCCCATTCCGGGACCGGGATAAACACGACGCAGGCGCCGGCCTCGAACAATCCGACCAACCAGGCCCAGACCAATCAGCCATCGGGCCAAACCACGACGCCCTCCAACCAGGCGCAGACCAAATCTCCGTCGAATACGAACACCCAGACGCAGAACGCCAATCCGCCTGCCTCGAACACCAACCAGGCGCAGTCGCCGTCGGGTAGCGGTTCGACCAACACCGCCCAGCAGCCGAACACTCAGCAGAACACGGCAGATCGTTCGTCGAACACCAACGTGAATGCCTCGGTGAATATCAACGATCAGCAGCGGACCCGTATCAGCGCGTCGATTTCGCATCTGAACGTGCAGCCGCTCACCAACGTGAACTTCTCATTGTCGGTTGGCACGGTCGTGCCTCGCGACGTCCGCCTGCAGCCGCTGCCGGCCGATGTCGTCGAGATCGTGCCGCAGTATCGCGGCTACAACTTCGTCCTGGTGAAGGACGAGATCGTGATCGTCGAGCCGTCGACCTACAAGATCGTGACGGTCCTGCCGTACTCCGGCCGTTCGACGGCCGCCGCTCCGGCGCGGACGGAGCAGCGCAAGACGACTTTCACTGACCGCGATCGTGAGGTGATCCGCAAGCACGCCAAGGCGCGTCCGGTCGAGCGCGAGAAGCGGGTCACCACCGGCAGCTCGGTTCGGACCGAAATCCGCACTGGAGCGCGCGTGCCGGAGGGCGTGGAGATCGAGGCCTTCCCGGAGGAGGTCTATCGCGAAGCGCCGACGCTTCGTGAATACCGGTACATCAACCGCGACAGCCGCACCTACATCGTCGAACCGGGTGATCGTCGCATTATTGAAGAGATCGACTGAGTTCGCAAAGAGGAGAAACGACCATGAAGACAATCGCACTTGGCGCCGCGGCCGCGGCGCTGCTGGGATCGGCGGCGGTCGCCGCTCCGCTTAATCCGACCGTTATCGGCTCGGCGGAAGTCTCGGGCATCGACCAGGTCCGCCTGGTCTGCAACGAATACGGTCGCTGCTACCGCACCCGCGGCCCTCGTTACGTTCAGCGCTACTACGGTGGCGATGACGGATACGTGGTTCGCCGCAGCTACGGCTACTACGGTGGGCCTGGCTATTACGATCGCGGCTACGGCTACTACGGCGGTGGTCCGAGCATCGGGTTCAGCTTCGGCACCCGGAGCTGGTGAACCAGACAAAGGGCCGCTCGAAGAGCGGCCCTTTCGCTGGCAATCTTGGGTAAACAATGTCCGCTCTTGCAAACCTGATAGTACAGAAAGAGCAATTGCTGGCGCGACTCGAAGCTCATCCCGGCCCCAATGAGCGAGCTGAAATTCAGGCGCTGCTCGCCAAGATTGAAACCGCTCTCAAGCTACTGGAGCCAGAGGGCACTCCTCTGACGAGCGGCAAATAGCGAGACTCACCCAGGGTTTGAGGCGATGACGATGATGCGATTAGTTGCTAACTTGACGGCGGGTTGTCTAACCCTCGCCTATGCCGGTTACACCGAGGCGCGCTCCTATCCATTACACGCCTTCGATGGTGTGTGGCACCTGATCTTCGAGACGCGGTCCGGATCTTGCGATGCAAGCTACAATTTCGACGTGAACATCTCGAATGGCAACATCTCTCATCCAAACCTTGTCAGATTTCGGGGGCGCGTATCGAGAACCGGCGCAGTGCGCGCTTCTGTAACCGTTCAGGACAAGCATGCCGCTGGCGCCGGCAGATTGGCACCGACAAGTGGAACGGGATCTTGGAGTGGCTATTCCGGCGCTGCTAGGTGCAGCGGAGTCTGGAAGGCGACCAAGGTCTAGAAAGAGTTGTTGCTTCCACTGGAAGAGGACCCTCCGATGCTCCACTTTTCTGCACTCCGTCCGCCTCAAGCACGCGGGCGCGAAGCCTTTTCAATTCGGATAATTGAGACGTGAGCTGTTCAAGACGCGCATGCAGCACAGTGGCGTCAACCGCAAGACCATGGTGTTCACGCATTTCGTGTAACCCCAACCAAGCTTTGGAACAAACTTGGATCATAGCCCGTCGCTGGGCCAATCGGGAAAATGATGCAATCGCGACTCAAACCGCACGACATTGTTCCAGCATCTACATATGTGAATCGCACGTTGCCATACCCGAAATTTAGTCGGCGGATCCAACAGGTGCAGCGCTAAGTGCAGCTAGATCGTTCCGTGGCGCGGCGCGACGGCAGGGCGCCACCAGTCACCAGCCAGATGTTTAAGAGCTGCCGCGCAATCAGGGGGAGAGGGGCATCTAGGAACTTCGCTACAATGCGTAATCGGCATTCCCTTTCGCTCGAAGACGTTCAGGGTTGCAGCCGCGAGAGGAGACGTTGTCGATCCTGATCTCGACTTCGCTGCTCTTGGCGCATCCGTTCAAGTTCGGCTTCGGCTTTGGCTGTGTCCTGGCCTTGGCGCTTAAAATCTACAATCAGAGCCTCTTGCTCCGCGAGCCGTCGTTCTCCTTCGACCACATCGCGCTCGATCCGCCTCAACTCGTCAAATAGTGCAGTCTTCTCCATCACGCTTCGACGCGACCGTGTTGCGGTTGCATGTCTGCAGAGCGGAAGCACGCAGCAATCACTTTTAACCCAGCCAACTCCTCGAACGTTCCGACTAATTGCCACCGTTCCCGAAGATCCGACACGTGCATCGTCAGCTCTCGTCCTGCGTAATGACCGTGTCCGCAACGGTTGAGGTGGTCGCCGCGCCGTCCCATGGCAAAAGCAGCGATCTCTCCTAAAGGAAGCTTTCTGGCCTGCCTCTCTCAGGGTACCAGTTCGCTCCGTTCAGGGGTGCTCACGAAAAAGAACCGCGAGAAGCGCGGCCGATAGCAACGCTAGCCAGAGCAGCGTCACAACAATAGAGGCGAAGTGCCAATCTACGTCGCGGCGGCTGGCTCGCATTGTATCTCCCTTCGGAGGGCTTGCGTCGACTACCTCAGCGATCCTTGTCGGGCTTGCCATTCGGGCTGCCGTCCCCGCCGCCGTTGCCTTTGCCGTTGTTGCCGCTAGGGCCGGCCGAGCTGGCGCCGGATTTTGCAATTGCGTCAGACGTGAGAGAGGTGGACAGCAGGAGGGTAATGGCGGGAGGTGTCACGGCGGCGAACTTGCCGCAAGTCTTGAGGAACTCGCGGCGGTCGTCGTCTTCCGAGCTGTTCATGACGTTCACTCTCACAATTTATTTAATTTATTCCACTGCCAATATTAAATCAGCCTATTAAATTAAGTTCCAGTGCAAGAAGGCGTGGCGAGTTAGCGCAGGTTACGGCGTAAGCTGTTGCCGTGCGTGAGACCGGAGTGTCATGGGCGACTGTGTAGGCACAGCCCGGGCGCGTTGCTCCGCGGAGATAGGCACGTTCGCGGATTTGCGCGTGGCAAACAGGCGATGGCCGAGATGATCTCTCGGCACGCGGCGCGGCAGCGGCGACCGCCACGCTCCAAGCCTGGTCGTTCGGCCGCTGATTGAGAGCTAGAGAGCCGGAGGGTCGTCTTCACCTTAGGGGGTGATGCGTTTGTTCCAGCGCTCGGCCGCCTGTCTAACGGTCGGCGCATTGGGCCCGAAAGCTGAACATTCTTTACATACTACGAATTTTGGATCGATGTCGCCGTTGATCCAAACCTCCGAACCGCCGCAGAAAGGACAGCGCCGCAGCGATTGTACAGACATCGGGAATCCGCGCAGCGGATCGATAGCTGCGCTGTCGCTAGGCTTCTTAGGCATCTTAACGCGAGCGTTCAGGACAGTAGTTCTGGGCCGATGTCGACGACCTCGATGAAATGATGAGCGACGTCGCGATTGAAGCCGATGAAGTCCCACTTCGCGCCGTCGCCTCCGCAAGTAGCGCCGGTGAAGCGTGCCGGCTGCCACTCGGGAGTTTTCGTGCTTGAGCCGACAAGGACCCAATAGAAGCGACCTGGAAGCAGCTGTGTGACGTCAATCATGGAATCATTTGCAGACCCTCGCTCACGCCGCTGCGCAACGTTCGGTCGAGCGCAGACGCATGGGCTTGCCGCCCGGCGGGTTTGGGTTGCGCGGACCGTTTCTGTCTAGCGCGCGTAGCGCTTCCAGAACCTCGTCGATATGAACCGGCGCCTTTAGTCCGTCCGGCGAGCGTAACGCTGGACAGGACGCGATCGCCGAAGCATCAGAGGCCCATGACGCAAGGATGGCCCGCTTCTCGGCCAGACTCAAATTCGGGTCAGCGACGACCTCGCCCGGATGCGAGAACACCGCGCCGGGGTGAAGAAGAGCATTGAAATCGAAGACGTTGTCGCGTGCGGGCGTCGTCCGCATGGCTAACCTCCCATCATAAGACGCATTAAGGTGGCCGCGCGGGAGCACCCGCGCGGCGACGATCGGAACCCAGCCGCGGGTAGGTCAGGCGGCCTTGCCCTCGATCTGCTTGACTTGCCCGGCGCTTGCGCCAGCGATGGCGATGCGCCGCGGCTTCATGGCCTCGGGAATCTCGCGTTGAAGCTCGATGACCAACAGACCGTTCTCGAAGTGCGCGCCTTTGACCTCGACGTGGTCAGCCAGGGTGAACTGGCGCTTGAACGACCGTGTCGACATTCCGCGATGCAGAAAAGTCTTCTCGTCCTTCTCGGCCTTATGGCCTTCCAACGTCAGGACATTCTGCTCCATCGTAAGGCCCACCTCGTCCGGTGAGAAGCCGGCGAGCGCCACCGAGATTTGGAAGCGGTTCTCGTCGAGCCGCTCGATGTTATAGGGGGGATAGGTCTCTTCGGCGGTCCGCTGGACCTCGTCGAGAACGTCAAACAGGTGGTCGAACCCAATGGTCGACCTCCACAGCGGAGTCCAATCATACCTCATAGCCAAATCCTCCAAAGAGCAAGTTGGGTACGAGCTGGCCCCGGACACCTTCCGGCGCCCGCCTTGATTGCGGGGCCCCGAAGGCGCCCCGGCCGCCATGTCTGCGGCGATCAAAAAAATCTGCCACGAGCAAAAAAGTTTCAAGAGGGTGACGAAAATTTTAGCGGCGTAACGGCGGTCTGGTTAAGCGTTGTTGTCGTGCAAGTTAAATCCGTTTCGCTGTGCTCGATGACCGCTTGGGGTCAAAGGCTCCCCTCGGCAGCTACACGACGGCGTTCCGGTCAGCCCTTGGAAGCGGACCGTGCGAGGCCAAGAGGGGAGGCCAGCCACGGGCCAACAGCGGAAGTCAGTACTGGCGGGACTGAAAAGGCCCCAACCGAGGCGGCCTCAATGCAGCTTGTGCGCCAGTTTTCTGATGATCTCGCGGAGGTCGGCGGCGTAGTCCTCGATGATGCGCCGCGCCTCGTCCAAGCGGGATGGCTTGGGTTCCTTATCCTCAGTCGGTTTGTTGGGATCGGGCTGCCCCGATGGTCCTGCCCAGAAGCCGGTACCGCTTGCGATAGATCAAGGGATGGCGGGTAACTGAGGCGGCCTTACTCCTTTGGACGGCTTGGGGTGCCAGACGATCGGCGCCGACAATCTTAGCAATTCCTCTGAGCGCGCCAGCGCCTGTCGGGACCGGCGCCGCAACTCGTGCGTCATGGCTTCTTTGACGCGGTTTCGGCCCATGCGGGGCTTTGATGGAATCACGTAGCCATTCCCGGTCATCTGGCGACGTTGGACTTCACTCCAGGGCGAACTGGGAGCTTAACTCATGTAAAGATACGAGACATGCTCCGACGCGCGGTCGGCTCACAACGACGCTTGCGTCTACTCCGCCCGGGCTTTGATCTCGGGCAAGGGCGGCTTCCGTTCGAATGGTTTCTTTTTCGGGGGAGCCGGGAGTAATCCCTCCCTGATCGCCTGCTTTCGGGCGAGCTTGCGAGCGCGACGAACAGCCTCTGATTTTTCGCGAGTCTTTCTCTCAGAAGGCTTTTCGTACGAACGGCGCTGCTTCATCTCCCGGAAGACGCCTTCGCGTTGCATCTTCTTCTTGAGAACACGAAGTGCCTGCTCAACATTGTTGTCTCTAACGAGTACCTGCAAATTGATGCTCCCGGGCTGCTAATGCGACACGTCCTGCAGGCAGCCAATTGCGCAGGAGCTTCGTTCTGATCTGGAAGAGATCGTACGGCGTGTTCGTCGCAGCTCGGCCGAGTCATTCGTCCGTGAGGGCGAGCAGTCTTGAAGCCAGAACGTGAGCACCGCTGTGCAGCGCTGTCAATCGGTTACGTTGTGCCAACATGAGTGGACAGGCGCGGCGCAAGTTCATTGGAACAGAGGAAGACGGTTGCGACAAAACAAACTGGCTTCGCTCCTTGCAAACTCGTAAAGGTAGTATATATTGAATTTGTTCGATCAGCCGCTGTGCCTTGTTGAATGCGCCCGCGGGCTCCTTTTCCAAAGACATCGACGAAGTTGAAGATAACCGCCTGATTGTCAGGCGGGATGCGCTTGCGCGCTTTGGAGAAGAGAATGACGACAGGTACGGTCAAGTGGTTCAACGGCCAGAAGGGCTTTGGATTCATTCAACCCAACGACGGCGGCAACGATGTGTTCGTTCACATCAGCGCCGTTGAACGAGCTGGCCTCGCCGGCCTCGCAGAGGGCCAAAAGGTCAACTTCGAGACCAAGACTGATAAGATGCGAGGCAAAGTCAGCGCCGAGAACCTCTCGCTGGCTTGATATCGTGCTGCCGTTTCACGGATGTACTGAAACGGTGTCTCTGCCCGCTCGATCCCAGGATTGAGCGGGTTTTGGTCGTTTACGGAGCCGGGTGAACGATGATCACGAAGAAAACGGCGGAATTGTCACCCGAAAGCGTCGCACGTTTCGAACGCAAGCGCCTGGCCGCAGAAGAAGGGGCGCGGGCGTTGGCCGATGTACAGAGGCGAGGCATCGAAGTTCGCAAGAACATGGCACGCCTCCGAGAGGCCCGTGAGGCAAAGGAAGCGGAGGAAGCTCGTCTGACGCCCGAGCCGACTCTGAAGAAGCGTTCGAAGAAACAGGCGCGATAGTCGTGCTCGACGCTGCCGGCGAAACTCGACGAGCCGGTCAAATGCCGGAGACTGCAGATCGTGCCTAGGATCAAGCCGGATCACGGAACCATCATCTTCTTTCTGGCCTCCGGCGCAGATCGGCATTTGTGCCGGCTTGCCACGACATTCAGCACCCAGAAGCAGGCATTCAGCTATCTCCAGAAGCACCGAACGGAGTTTGAGCGTCAGGCGAGGGCACGTCTTGCTTCGGGCGAGCTCGAGAATGGAATTGTCGTGCTCTCGATGATTTAATTGATTAGGCGCGCTTTCTCGAGAATAAATGTCGCGCGGACAACGACGCTGTTTTTATCCCGAACTTCGATGGCCAGGTCTTCGCTGCTCGATCGAGTTCTCTGGCAATATCAGCAAGAGAAAGAGCTGCCTCGATCTCGGCAGCCCGCAGACTGTGCAGATCCAAGCCTTCTTCGTCAACGGCGAGCGCCTCCCCATGCCGTATGTCGAAGTAAAATCGCGCCACGACTATTGCGCCCAGTCGCGCCGGGCTTGCCGCTCGGCCTCCTTTGCCAGAGGTTCAGCCCTCAGCCGCTTCCTATTCGCGTGAAGAGCCAGTTGAGCCTTCTCGTAATCGGTCGCGTTATTCTGTGACGTTTCCTTGAAAAACTTATTCGCCGCGTCGATCGCGGCCGTTCGATATTGCTGTCTCATCTTTATCCTCAATCTTGTGTAGCGGGTGGCCCGATCTTGGCGGCTCCCCCCGCTCAGATCCCGCTGTTGTTTCTCCGGCGATCGAGCCGCACCCGGTCGAACTCCTCGGGGCCATCGATCAGATCGCCCTTGCGCTTGCGCGGTTGTCTGCCGTCGTCGCCATGTCGCCGATACCATCTATCGTATCGCCAGCCATTTTCCGGGCGCGCCGCTTCTGCCGATCCTGGTGGGTATCGGATGCAAGTCCAAGCTCAACCAGGCGGCTAATCGCTTCGGACAAGCTCGGAAGATCGTTCCGATGCGCCATCCATGCCGTGACGGCTCCTAGCAAGGATTGAGAAGGCCGAAAGCAAACGGTCCGAGCGTCATGGCGCTTGTTTGCGTTCTTCCTCATGTAATCCATTTTTGCCGCAACGCGCCGGGTCAGCGCGGCTAAGAACAAGCCTTAAGCTCCCGATGCGTTCCTAAGGAAATTATCCCTATTCGAGGCGCATCGGTCTCACCGAGCGTTTCGGCCCATGCCGCGGACGTCAGGGAATTTTTTGAGGCTGGGTGGCTCGGATTAGCTCGTCACATGTTTCAACGGTCTTGTGATAGTCGAGCTGGGTCGGGGGTCGTGGAATAGCTTCCAGTTCTCTGAGGTGGCACACATCGAGGAAATGCTTTGCTGCCGGCATTCCGACAACGACCATTTGGTATGTGAGCCAAATGATCAGCCCGGCACCGAGCCAACTCCAAATACTGCCGGCGGCTTTGATCATGTTCCTCAAGCTGAGGCTACGTCGACTAGAGTGCTTAGCAGCACATTGGCCAAGCGCGACGGGCATTTGCATAGCCAAGAAATATGGTCAGGCTCGCCGCGGCGGTCATGGTTTTGGATTTGCTGAAGGCGAGGGGGTCTTCCGCTCCCATGGCCGCTTGCCGTCAGCGTCGCGATCCCAAGGCCGGGCCGCTGTCGAGTTTTTCTCCTCTTCAGCCGCTTTCGCACGGTCAGACTTAACCTGCTCACGGTCTGACAGCGGCAGCTTTTCGGCAATTTGCCCGGCTTGTGCCAACAAAGGGAGGGCCGTGAGTAGGACTGTGGTGAGCAATTTTGTCATTCCCGGCATTTGCAGATCAACTCATCCTTTTCCGGTTTGGATTGCAGCTTAGTGATTGCAATTGTCAGCGCAGATAGCTTGTGCAAGCTGGCGACATTCATCTTCGCGGCGCCTGGAGTCCCGAAGTACCGTTGTCGGACGCCAGCCGCGGGCGACCCCGTAGACTGATGGAGCGCGAAAACGCCATCTCCTTTTTCTTCGCCAGTCCGAAATGCGGCTGCGAGGCAGCATCTTTGGGGATCGGTGCGGTCACTATAACCTTGGCCTTCTTTTCAGCTTCTTGGCTTCGCGGTTGCCGCGTTGCTGTGCCATGTCGCTTTGCTGGGGGTCGAGTTCACCGAGTTCATTCGCCTGCAGCACGCGCCCGCGCGGCGTGCAGACGCGCACGTCCATGGTGCCGTCGCGCAGCAGTTTGCGAGCCAGCCGCAATGCGGCAGTGGCGCTGCTGCGCCCGAGATTGGCGCTGCCGTATTCGTTCGTCCCGCTGACGAGCCAGGGCACGCGCGTGCGTTTAGCCATTGAGCAGGGCCGCCGCGCAGACCAGCAACAAAAGAAACAGCGGAACGATCACCGGCGGGACGATCCACTCTGAGGCGCGAAAGCGCGACATCGCATGCTCCTGCGCGGGCACGACGAGGCGACGCCCTGACGACTGATTTGACGGCGGGAGCGCACGTGACCCTCAGTCACCGGTCGAGGCCGTAGCGGAAGATGCGGTGATGGATCAGAGCCTACGCCTGCCGCGCACCAATAGCGAGGACTAAAACGCCGCGCGACGATAATGCTGGCTATTGCTGCTGAGGAGGCGCATGGTTGCGATCACCGGCGTCGGTTTGGGGCCGCTGTCGCAGCAAGGCAGGCGTGCATGACCATCCGTTCGCGGCGGGCAACCATCGCGTTTAGGCATCCATTCCGCATTCACGGCATCGAGCGCATGCTGCCCGCCGGCGTCTATACGGTGATTACTGACGAGGAGAAGATTGACAGCGATACCGTCTCGGCCTGGCGCCGCGTCGGCACCTCGATCATCGTGCCCGGGGAAGGCGTGCTCGGCTCGGTCGAGATGCTCCCGATCCGCGCGGCCGACCTTGAGGCGGCGGTCGTCGACGACGCGGGCCTCGCCAATGACTGATCATCTCGTCGAGCTCGACAAGCATCGCGGCATGGCCGCGCAGAAGGCGACCGATTTGCGCCGCGCGCTCGCCGACGTCGAGAACAATGTCCGGCAGCTGCGCGAGCGTGAGGCCGATCTCGAAAATCGCCTGATGACAGTGCCCGCCGCGTCCTGGTCCGAAGCCGCGGTGAAGGCGCGTTATTTGCTCAACCTCTATGCCGCCAGCCTGCCGGTCGAGGACACGCGCCACCGCGCGCTGGTCTCCGCGCTGTTCGACGATTTCGCCCGGCTGTCGGAGGAGAGCTGAGGCGATTTCGGCCCCTCAGTTCCCGTCGCCCGCGGGAAGACGCGGACGCGATGCGGGCGGTCGCCTAACTTGCGGCTTGCAGGGCCGCAGCCTTGGCGAAGGCCGTGGGTGAAAGCGGGCTTGCCTCGCCGTAGCTCCAGCGAAGGCGGGGGACAAAGAAGGCAGCGAACCGACCGCACAGGAGCCCGTCATGACCCTCACCAGCGGCCGCTACATCGGCCTCGAATACGACCGTATGATCGTGCTGTTCTCCATGCAGGACGGCCCGCGCGAGATCGGTTGCGCGATCTCGACCTCCGCGATGGACGATCTCGAACGCGGGCCCAAGGTCGCGCCCGAGCACCGCGAAGCCCAGTTCGCCCGCCTGCGCGACCGCATCGAAGCCTGCGCCGCCAGCAAATACCGCGCCTGCGAATTCGAAGGGACGCCACCAGGGATCGTGCTGCGGAGCATTGATTTTCGGGGGTAGGCAGACGAGCCTCGGGCGACTGTTCAGATCGTTCAGGTTACCCAGAAACAGTAATCGATGCAATGGGTCAAAGGCTGCCCTCGTGAGGCAGCACTACCTTGGTCGGCTTACTTCTCCAAAGCGGTCCTCGCGGCGCTCTGGCATAAGGTCAGCAATGGGCCCAGGAGCGGACTTCGGCGGGACAGGGCGTCCAAGGTCTAGAGTCCGCTAAGGGCTGTTATCTAACTCCAGAGCCAATCATGCTCTGACAGCCGTGTTGCCCTTATCCTTTTCCTGCAGGTCGATCTGGGTCGCCGTATCGAGATCGTGTACCAAACGTTCTCGGAAGGGCGTTGCGGTCAAGTCGGTGTTCTTGCCGCAATTAGTCCACGATTGCGCATTTTGAAAGCGACCGAGCACCACGGCGTGGCCGCATCCTAGCTGGAATAAATACTGATCGAACATAGTGATCACTTTGGCCATTGTTGTTTTCCCCCTGCAGCTGATTGAACAACTCTGTCATGATTCTCTGGTCGGTGCGGGTTAATGGGTCTCCGGTTGTTCTCAGCAAGCCGGATCTTCTCTCTCAATCTCTCAAGGACCGCCATTGCTTCAAGCAATCTCACCAGATCGGCGACCATGTGTTTCAGAGTGGGTTTGCGCGGCTTTAGGACTCGAGATTTCTGTTTCATCGCGAAACGGCTCCCTGCCAGGACCGACGGAGATTGGTTGGATCCGCAAGGACCGTGCCACCGGAGTGAGTGCAACCGGGTTTCAGGCAGAGAGCGCTGAACGCGCGAGGACTATCGGGTGGGCGACCCCTTCCATCCATAGGAATGGCGCGGGATCTGGCCAGTGATGTCGACGTCCTTTTCATCAGAGAGACGCCAGGCCGCCACGCCGAAGCAGACGGTCAGAACCACGGCTGTTGCTAGTAGCAGCATCGACAGAAACTGGCTCACAGCTGCACCCCTGAACGTGACGCATGGGAGAGCGACCATGGAACGTCGATTCGGAAAATGCAGATGCGTTGACCTAACGCCGGAATGTCCCCGAGCTTTTGCAGGATAGCGCAAGTAACCCGGATCGCACTCGCTAATCGGTCAAAGCCACGCCGCCCGCCGCGGTAACTTGGTATTCGGTTTCGCCTGAGAACTTGCAAGCATCGCTCGTCCACTGGCTCATCCAGCCGCAGCCGGCAGGCCTAGGTGCCAGAGGGCACCTTTAGTGCTGGCGCGAGCCGTTCTGAAAACGTTGCGGCCTTCGCATCCCGCGCTGCAGAAAGGGCGGCCGAAATAAATGATGAAGATCCGATCGCTGCCAGCGCTACGAGCAAAACACCGAAGATCAAGCTACGCATTCAACCCTCCTTCACGGGCGATAATTCCCTGACGATCGGATCGCATTGTTTCAACATTGCTTCGTGCGACGGCCAAAATGGCTTCGTGTGGAGGGGCCGGTCGCACGAGGCGGGAACTTCTTCGATCGCTCAGTACCGCGGGACGCGAGGTCAAAGAACCCGTCGACTCCCAAGTCGACGGGTTGGGGCTAGCCGTCCTGGCAGCTGATGCCGAGCCCGTCGCAGGTGAGGGCAAATGAATCTTTCGATTTGGAATCTTCGAAGCAGAACCTGGTGCCGATCTCCGCTCGGTCGGTCCACCAAGCGACGTTAGCTCCCTTTGCGATGCGGGAGGCTTCGCCTCGTAGCAGGTCAAGCTGTTTCCCGGCAGCACGAACAATCAGGCAATGCTCTTTGGCCATAAAGGTCTCCAATGGCAATTTGGACGCCGGAAAAATGATCGAGCAAAAAACGGAAAACTTGCGGCGGAGAACAAATCTACTTGGGGATCGGACGCAGCCTAGGCCGCAGCAGGGGACTGCTGCAGCCGGCGCGATGGTCAAAAAAGCCGGGTGAAAAGATCTATATGAAATATGCAGCCAGCCCCGGTGACGCTGACCGTACCGCAGCATTCCTGGGACGCAATATGATCCAATTCACAATTTTCAGCAGGATTAACATGCATCAAGGTCAGGGAAGGCCCGCCGGAGCTGGCGAGCCTTCACCTCTGAGCAGAGCCGCATATACCCCCCACGGCTGGGGGGCGTACCAGAGCGGCGCCTGTGGCTCGGTTCTAAAGCTCCCGTCCCATTGCTGAATGCAGACGGTTCTTCACCTTCACCCAATGCTTCTGCCGACCGCCTCGGTACGGCCGATCGCGGTGCTTGGACACGAGCCCTTCGAGACCCATGCGGCATGCCGCGCGAAACAGCTCCGGCCCGATCTCGCCCCGTTCGAACGGTGCAACGGTGATGCCGTCCGGCCGGCGGGCCAAAAACTGCTCTAGATTGGCCTTGCGCTTGTGGAGGGGTAGCGACCGCAGGTCGTCGCCCCCCATCGCGAGGATATCGAAGGCATAGAGCTGCACTTCATGCTCGTGCTCGCGCGAGTGCAGGGCGTTGAAATCAGAGATGCCGTCTACGCCCAGGATCACAGCCTCGCCATCGATCACGAAGCGCTTTTGCCGGTTCTTAAGGGCCGCTTCAGCAATCCAGGGATAGCGCTTCGTCCAGTCCGTTCCGTTGCGAGAGAGGAGGCGCACGCGCTCGTTCTCCCGGATAACCAGCATCCGGTAGCCGTCGTGCTTCACTTCGTGAATCCAGTCAGGCCCTGACGGGACTTGCTTGGCGGCAGTGGCCAGGCAGAGACATACGCCATACGCATGGGCGGGAGATAGGCACTCACCGCGCATTTTACGAATCCGAAACCCGGCGCGGAACCGCCAGGACAAAAATGAGCAGCGCGGCCGCGAAAAGCAGGAATCTACCGGCGCTGATCTCTTTGGGCTTGCGTCGCTTCAATCCGCGGGGAGGCTTTTGGCTCCTAATGAATAGCCGTCATTTTCTCTTGGCTGCCGCCTCTGAGAATGGCGCCGCGCTTGCCGGCTGCCTTGCACACGAACCGCGGCTCGAGCTGAGACAGCCGGAGCTCATCAGGCCACTTGTCGACCTGGTCGGCCGAGAGCTTCACGTTGTGATAGCGGCTTGCGGGTTATCTCCTGCAGGGGTTACGATGCAACCTATTTTAGAATTTTCTTTTTGGAGCTACTCATTGGCAACAAGCATTCAAAGGATCGTTTCGGCTTATGTACGTCTGAAGAACCCGCAAGCCTTGGAGAATATGCGAGATCTTCGGCGCCAGTTGCTCGAACAGCTACAGTCCACATCTAGCATCAACCCGGCTGAGTCTCGAGATGCGCTACTTGAGGATCTCCGAGTGATCGAGGATGGACTGGAGCAGCTCCAGCTGAGGCAGTAAAGGCCGCCCGCCAGTGCACGCTGGCAGAGCTATGTGTTAACCAGAAGGTGACGTGGCGATCGTGCGGAACGTGACGGCGCCGGCCGCAGGAGCTGTCGCACAAGGCGGCGCCTGCGGCCGCTTGTTCTCGCCACGGAACGTTCTTACCGCCGTCAATTACTGTCCGCATTTTTAAGCCCAGATGCCCTAAGTTGAATTTGAAAGGTGTTCTAATTTCCAGAAGGAACGAATGTTTTCTTTGGCACTTAAGGGGCTGATAGCCGAACGACGGTGCAGCCGTTGCTGAGGCTATGGGCCCGGCCTCCTAGGCACACCGGGCTCACTTTTTTTGAGGGCGCCTCAAATCGTGGGCTCGGCCTTCAAGAGCCGGACGTAAGTCCCGCTCTCGTGCAGCTCGAGCCAGCCCTTCTCAATTGCATGCTTGATGCCGGCGCCGAGTCCGTCGCTGACCAGGAGAAGCAATTCCCGACAAAGTATCGCAAGTTCGGCGATAGCCTACTGGTGTCACTAGACGAGCAGCTTTTCGAGGACGGTACCGCCACCCGCGGCGACTCCGTGTCCCGTGGGCTCTGGGAGGATTGAGGCACCGAGGCGCCCGAGGGTTTGAAGAGGAGGTTCACTGGTTGCGAATCCCGCTTCCCGGTTTGTTCGGTGGGTGGAACGGGCGTCCGCGTGTCAGCATTACTGACGCATGCCGCGCTATTTCTTCCATGTGACCCACGAACGCCACGAACCCGACCTCGAAGGCGAGGAACTGCCCGACAAGCACGCCGCTTGGCATGAAGCCACGGTGACGGCTGGGCAGATACTCCAAAGCCTCGACGGGAAGCTAACGCCGGACCGAGGATGGCGGATGGAGGTAGTGGACGAGTTCCAGAACACCCTCTACGTCCTTCACATCCACGCCGAGAAGCCGAAGTAAGCCCGCTTCAGAGCCTCCCGGCCCGCTCGGGAGATCTGGCACAAGGGAACGACTCTCCGGCCACCAGGATTGAGATTTCGGTCTGTGGCGTGATCTAGACGTGCCATCCACCCGGGACGGTCCGTCGTCAGACGCGCGTTTGGCGATGGGCCGGTTCTCGCATTTGGCGCAATCTCTTCCCTAGGAACTACCGGCAATCCTCGGGCTTGGTGCTGTGCTCCGGCTCCATGCCCCCTGCGGGCCGGAGTAGTCCCAACGGCCCCAGTCGCCGCCAAAAAGCTGGGGCCGTTTTTTGCGCCGAATTGTGGCTGGGGAGGACCCCGAAGTTGCTATGTCAGCAGGCTCTTGCCTGGACTTAGAAGGCGCACATATGACCCGCTCTCGTGCAGCTCGATCCAGCCTTTCTGGATGGCATATTCCAGGCCCGCGCCGAACTCTGGCGCGGCGCCATGCAGGGTGAAGAGAAACGGCGCGTTGATCTTTTCGATATGAATGCGCCCGTCCTGAACCGCTTCGACGCTGGCGGCGAGTTGGACTAGCTGTCGCGCCGCAGCTTCAGGATCTGCATAAGGGCGTTGGGCTGCGAACCTCGTCATTCTCCATCGCCCTTCGGTCGGTTGCCTATGATCGCCATCTTTGGATTACCTCGCTCAAAGTCGGGCCGAACATCAGCGCCGCGGGCGCCGCAGCCCTGACAAACGAACGGGGCTCAATGTCCGACAGCCGCACCTCGTCCCGGCACTGGGCACCGTCCAGGGCGATATGGTGACCGCAGTGGCAAAAGACCAAGATGCCGCTCAGGCCCATCGTACGCATCTGGCCGAACGTAATTTTCATCGGTCTGCCATCAGGGTGGGTGGGCGTTTGGCGTTGGGCAGGGCGAGGCATGATCGAGCAGATGGGCCGGGGGCACACCCGATTGATTCCGCGAACGGCGGGGAGAGACAAGCCGCTAGGTCTTGGGCCCAGGTGGACAGGCTTATACCGCAAGTCGGTCAAGGGGAGGGCTGTACTCCGCGACCTAGAGGGTTGCGACTAGTCCTTCAGCGGTTATTGTGAAGCTTGGGGGTTCGGCTGCGAACGTTCGTACTGCACACCCGATCGTTAGCTGAGCGAACCCTTCAATGACCAATTGCTAATGCCCGCTCAATTCACCCCGGGGCCATCCATTGGCAGTCCACCTATTGGCGAAGTGGAACGCCAAGCTGTCGCTTCGCTCAGGGGATATGCTTATCAAATTGCTGCCGCGACCCTTGCTTGGATTGATCTTGGACCAAAAGAGAGGATCTATCTGGAAGTAGCTGAGGATTACGCCACCGTCGCGCAGCGTTCTCTGGACGCTGTTCAAGTCAAGGACACCGCAGAGTCTGGCTCGATTACTCTAAGTACTGAATCAGTTCGCGAAGCGATCCATACCTTTGTGAGCCTTGTAGCCAGCAACCAAGACCGCAGGGTGCAACTGAGGTTTTTGACGACCTCATCCATTGGCATCGAGCGCAAGATATCTGATCGTCCCGCGGGCGAAGCCGGACTTCTATACTGGCGGAGAGCAGCGGCAGGAGCGGACGTTCAGCCGCTAAGAAATGCGTTGATGAGTCCAAAATTCTCCGCAGCCGTACACGCGTTTGTCGAAGCCCGCGATAACGAAACACTTCGACGGGAGCTGTTGCAGAAAATCTTCTGGGATTGTGGGAAGCCTGATCTAGCGGGCGTCATGCTGGAAATAGAGGAGCGCCTGATAGTTCTGAGTCGGGAAATCTTTGGTCTTCCAGCCGCCGACGCAAAGCAGCTTGCAATTCTGCTACCGTATCACGCTTTGAAGAAGAGCGTTCTGAAGAGCCCAGCGGATCGTGCATTGACCCGGGCGGATCTGTTTAACGTCATCGATGCCGCGACGCAGATCAGCATGCCACGACAATTCGTCGGTTCATTGCTCGACATGGGCTCGTTCACAGCAGCTTTGGCCGACGGGCGGTCAGTTGCAACTGTTTCTGCGGTCGACACAAGCTGGCTGATCTCAAGCACTGACTTTCCGCAACCGCGGGGAGTCATTGAAAGACAGGACCTGAAGCGAAGAATAATCCAAGCTCTGTCGGAGGAGGGTCAAGTTGTTCTGGTGGGAGGTAGTGGCTTAGGTAAATCTCTTGTTGCGCGGCAGGCGGCTTGCGAACGCCCTGAGGGATTTGTCACAGTTGATCTTCGTGAAGCCGACGCAAAGGAGACGACACGCCGGCTCAATCTCACTCTCGGACGCATCGGTGCTCTGCATTTCAGCTGTCTTATATTCGATGATTTCAATCAAATCGAAGACTCCTCGACACGTGTGGCTTTCGTTCGCTGCGTCCAGGCTCTGCGGAGGCGAGACCGAACGTCTATCGTCACCGCTTATCGCCGTCCGTCCCACAAAGCGCTATCTGAGTTGGGGATTGATGCCGACGCCGTAATTGAAATTCCTTACTTCAGCGAGCAGGAGGCCGAAGAAGTTGTCCGACTTGCTAATGGCGATCCTAATTGGTGGGGACGAATTGCATTCACCTCCGGTGCGCAAGGTCACCCGCAGCTTGTACATGCATTCGTAATGGGTATGGCTGCCCGAAAATGGCCGCGATCCGACGTTCGGGAAATTGTGGTCGGTGGCTTTTCGTCGGACGACATTGATGCAGAGCGAGATGCGGCGCGACGGAACATGGTCGCAGCGTTGCCAGAGGAAGCACGAAATCTACTTTATCGCCTTAGCTTGGTCATTGGTCGATTCGGACGAACTTTAGCGTTGAGGCTTGCGGAGGTGTCTCCTCCGGTTCCTCGCGCCGGCGAAATGTTGGACAGCCTTATCGGCCCGTGGCTTGAGCTGGTCGGCAAGGACTCTCTGCGCGTCTCACCGCTCGCCGCACATGCGGGCAGGGGCATGCTAACCGACGACATGCAGCAGGCAATCCATGCAGCTACTGCAGCCCAAATGTTAGCTAGCGGAAAAATTTCCGCCAGTGATGCCAACGGCATTCTTATGCATGGGCTTCTCGGAAAGGAGCCCCATAGCCTATTCAGGCTAGCTTATGCAGTTCTCACAACGGTGGGAGAGGCGGCTGAAGCGCTGATCGAAAACCTTTTCGTGCTACCGCTTTTTCGGTTTGACCAACCAATCTTTTCCGAAAGCCCAGCCGTCTCGATCATGCTGCGTTTGGCTCAGTTCAAACTGGTGGCCGCATCCAATGAAAATGAGCGCATCGCCCGATGCGCCGATAGTTTGTTCGAGGAGATTGGCGGATTAGGTATCGCCGAGTTGCGCACGGTGCTTGAAGGGGTAGCGCTAGCGACCATTTTGAATACCATAGGGATTGCTTCATCGATTTCGGATTGGGTTGCGCTGCTTCAACGTTTCAAGAGTGCTCTGGAAACAAACCAGGTTCTAGAAGCATTCAAAAACTCGACTCTTGCAGCCGCTCAGTCGACTGGCCTCACCTTTCATGGAGCATTGTTCAGTATCGGATCAAGCCAGCTAAAAACGGTGAAGCGTCTCGAAGAGATCTTCAACGATCTTGATGGGCTTTCAGATGCCGATCGCGCCACTTGGCTCCAAAGCGTGGACTATTCGCTGTTAATCAACCCGCCTTGGACGATAGAACAAAGTAAAGCTGAATTGGACGCGGCAAATGCGGCCGAGCGCTACGAACGCATGGCCGTACTAGCCCTAAAATGGGGGCTCCGGGCACTAGCAATCGAGTGCTATATTGCTCGGGCCGTCATGTTTGACGAGTATATGGATGACGAAAAGGGCGCAGGCGACGCGCTCGATTTATCCGTGGCAGCCCTCGGAGAAGATGTTGCGACCTCTCGCGCTCGAGCGCGCATCTGCTGGCGCCGCAATAGGCACCAAGAAGCCGTAAAGATTGTACGAGACATCGCGCATCTTCTTGGTCGCGAGAGCCAGGTCGATCGTGCATTCGCTTTACGTGAAGGGGCCATAAGCGCGGCAAAAATCAACGATTGGGGTCAAGCAGGCATATGGTTTGGTGAGGCGGAAAAATCAGCCGCCGCCTCCGGCACACGCGAAATGCAAATTATGTCGATAGGGCTCGAGGCCGATCGATCAGTCGCAATGTTGCAGTCGGGAGATGTCGAAGCGGCGCTACGGGCTATAGCCTCATGTTTGCAGCGCCTTCGCGAGGTATTTCCCGAAGAATCGCTTCGAGCGGCCTACTCTCATCGGGTGATACGCCATACGGTTCTCTGGATGGAATCCAGCGTTGCTCAACGCGAAACGACGATTGATGGTAAGCCAATTGAGATGCTTCCCGGCACTTGCAGCAATCCGCAGCCTCCAGCTTCCATCACCGAGCTGCCGCTCGGTCCGATTGATGTTGCTTGGTATATGCTCGCGGAAGCGGAAATCTCCGCCGCCATTGACGTTGGCATCGGGTCTTCTTTGCGCACGCGATTGTTGGACGGCCCGATCGTTTCGATGGAAATAAATCTTCGGCACAAACAGATTACCATGGATGTTCTGAGGTCCGATACCTCGGGCTTCTCGCGCCACCTGGTAAAGTACGTGGAGGGAATTGAGTATATGCGGCGAGAGGGTCGAGCGGCGGGAGAAAGCTTCGGTGGCTTATCACCACCCCGCGGCGATATCCCGCCTTTGAGCGACGCCGATCTTGCAGAGCCGTCTTGCGTAGAACTTGCGATCGACGCTCTTTTGGCCTTCAGGGCGAGGGCCGTGCTGCAAGGCATGCCGGATAAAGTTCGCGAACTCGATAACGCTTTAACATTAGCTATCGGTGCAGACTATCCAGGTAAGATCATATTGAACAAGTGGCAGGGGTTTGGTGCCCCCTTAGCGCCCTTGAATCAAATTGTGAGTGAAGCCTTGGACGATCTCCAGTTGGGTCTATACCTAACGCCGCGCCGAATATGGGAAATTGGACTAAGGCTTTTCGAACGACTGCAGCTTTCTGGGTTTCGTAATGCTCTTATTCCTCTGTTGGCAATCTGGTTTAGAGGGCAGTGGGCGAGGATCGTCGGGCATGAGACATTTCGGTTGACGCAACCTATGCAGGCCGTGCCCGCGCTTCGAAGGTCCATAGCCGAGACCAGGAACGATGATTCCTTTCTCGCGTCTCTCCTTTTGGCGGCGGCCGGCGCTGTCGGATCCCCTCTAAGCGCCGAGTACGAAGCTCGCTTGCTGGACCTGGCCAACAGACGCTAGAGCCAACCGGCGCCGGCGTCGCTCTTGAAGAGCTCGGCTTTTGCAGTACTGCGGGCTTTCGGCCCGGAAGCAAAGGCTTCGGCCGCGACAAAGCGAAAGGTCGGGCAAAGCCTACTCCCTAGGAGGTGGCTCGGATCCAGTATCCGCAATATCCGGCGGCAGATCCTGTCCGCGCTCGTCCACTGGGACCCAAAGCTCCCGCGCCACAACATCATCAACGCGCGTTATCTTTGCTGACACCGCTTTAGTGAATGCGCTGACGAACGGCGGCGAGCCAGGGATGATGCGGTAGCCACTGAGGGGAGGGTTCGTCGGAGTACAATGACGCGCTGGACCGGATGCAGATCTGCGGCGAGCTCATTCGCCTTAAGAGGCGAGAGCTCTGCGTCATCCCGCAAAGTCGGGAACCCGTGCGCTCAATGCGCGCGCTATCTAATCGGATTTCAGGGATTGGTGACGAGTACCGCGGTATGGTGGGCATTGAGAACCCGCCGGGTCAAAAGGTCGGCGGGTTTTTCTTTTCCGAGACTGGCAGCCATCATGTTACGATCCAAGAGCGATAAAGGCGATCGGCATCTCTCGGCTGATGTTTTTGCCGGTAGCTCCGCATTTTTTGCAGGTGATTGAATCGGGCGTGAGACCCCGATCGGGGCCCAGGCCATCTCATTTTCAGACATGGAGAGTGGGAATGATTAGGCTGATTTTACTTGTTTCCGTCGCTTTGGATCTGGCCGCCGGCACCGTGCAGGCTCAGCAGGGCATGTCTCGTAAAGGCTTTGTCCGCAGTTTAGATAGCTGCAAGCAGCTTGCTGCCGAGCGTGGGTTCTCGAGTGCGGGCGGAATAATGAAGGGACAAGGTCGCGCAAAGCGAGAGTTTGTCATCAGCTGCATGCGCGGCAAGCAAACCTGAACGAAGCCATTGAGAACCCGCCGGCTACCAGAGGCGTCCGGTTTTCTTTGAGCTTGGGAAGTCTAAGGGCAAGGGCTCGACGTCTCACACTCAGGAGTCGAACGGGTCCGGCGCAAGCTTTTCCGCTTCCTCTAAGATGGAGCGGCCAACCGTAAGAGCAATGCTCTTTGGCATCGATAATCGGATAGGTCCGGACATCGTCTTGATCTCGACGAGCATCACGTCGGGCCTGCCGTGCGGCACAATAAGCCGAAGTCCAGCGACGCCGTGCCACTCAAGCGGAGGCTCTTTTTCGGTCACGACACCTCCGTGCGCGCCGCTTATCTACCCTCCAACAATGCCCGTCTTTGCGGCCAGGCACCAGGTCGCAGCAAAGAGGACCATAGCGGTGAACAGCTTCGGCGCGATCCAGTTATCATCAGGAAAAGATCCCTGAGCTCTAGCCCTCAATCTGAGAGCGAACGTACTGGCGCTGCAGATTAGAGCCGCAGCAAGAACGGCGAATGCGGCATAACTAAAACCAGCGGCGTAGAAAAACACCGCGATCAACCCGAGAACCCAATCCATCGCCTGTCCCCCAAGCGTACTCGATTGTCGTGTCACGCTTAACCAATTTCGCCTATTACCTCTAGTGCTAGTCGAGCCATCGATCCTATTGGAACCATGGAACTTTGGCTCATTCCGCTCATGGTGGTCGGCGTTCTTGCCGCTCTGCTGTTTTCTGACCGACTAGCTTGACGCTCTGATGGCAAGATTGCCGCTGGTTCACGCGACGCGCGCTGTGTGGGAATTGCGCCACAGCTGAAGAGATTGAGAGAGGGGCGGGAACGTCCTCTCGGCACCTGGCTTGTTGCACCGGCGACGGTCTCGGTCTCACGGGGCAAGAGCCTGTCCGGAGGCCCCAGCATCATTACGCCCCCCGGCCCGATGCTGGGGTCGCCACGGACCTGATTGCAAGCCTTTGGTTTCCACTCTGGAAGTCCGGCTACATCAGCGCCACGATTACCGCAGCCCTGACAGATGAACCGCGGCTCGAGGTCGGATAGTCGCATCTCGTCCGGCCAGGGATCGGCGCTTCGGGCGACGTGATGGCCGCAGTGGCAGTAGACGAGGACGCCGCGCACTCCCATGCCGCGCATGTCCTCTCGGCCTGCACCCACGGGAAGATCGCCCGCACCATAGACACCGTATGGACTCACGGGATCATTTCGGAATGCATGGCGCGGAAGGGCTATACGATTTTCCCGCCCAAAGGCTGATTTGCAGGCTCACGCTATTCCCGGCGGGTTTTTCTTTATCCTATCCTGCGAAACTCACCGCCGGCCCGCCGACTCTCGCCGAGGCGCATCTTTGTCGGTCTTGGTCCTGGCCACCAAGCCACCCAACAATCCCACCGCAAGGCAGTACAACGTTCCTTGCGTCACCTGGGAAAGCTGACTGTTGAATAGCGAGCCGAGTACGTTTTGGAAGACAACAGCTTGTCCCAGCATAGCGAAGACGCTCACCCCCTCGAAAAGCAGGAAGTGGCTGATCCACATTGCCAGTAAAAGCGCACCGCCAAGGAGCCCCACCTGTATAGCGATCGCTAGGAATTGGTTATGCGGGTCAGGAACTGCCTCGCCGTAAGGAGAGGGCGTTTCTGCCTCTAACCTCTGGTAAAGTGATTTTGTGCTGCCTGTTCCATGTCCGAGAAGAGGAGCTTCGCGGATCATCCCGATTGCTTTTTGCCAGAAGTCGATGCGACTGGCAGTCGAGAGAGTTGGTCCTGCTTTTGAGTCATCGCCGCTCAGCGAGCGAACGTCGGTCGTGATCTGAACGATGCGACGCTGAGCTTCGCTCGATAGCATCGTCGCCGCAACAGCAATGACTGCCAGAGGCAGCACGAGTACTGCGCTCTTGCGCCAGCCGGCAATTCTTACCAGCAAGAGACCAAGTAGTGCGGCGCTGATCAGCATACCTGTCTTGGAGAGATAGATTAGGAAGATATCGGCAAAGAAAAGCAGAGCAAGAACTGCCGCGACCAAGGCTCGCCTTTTTTGACCCTCAGCAAAGGCCTTAATCGCCAATAGCGCCAATCCGAAAGCACAGAGCGCAAAGCAGGTGCTTTGCACGGCATTATCTTTCACCGGAACGCCCGGTGTCTTAAACCAGCTCCATGGCCCAGACGGCCAGGCCAATGAGGCAAGCGACAGTATGAGTATGACTAGGCAAGAGGCCACGAACGCATAGCCCAGGTGGAGCGCTTCTTGCCGGTTGAATGTCGTCGCCATCACGAGAGGAATGAGCAGCAGCTTTACGTAGTGGCTTAAGCCTCCGGGACCGAGGGGCTGATGGGACCATAGGGTTCCGATCGCTACCAGCGCGAAGATAAGCACCGGTGTGATTGCCGCCGCGGACTGCATGGTCACCGACCAAGCCGACGGTCTCGCTGTTAGCAGCGCCAATAAAGTAAAGATCCCCAGTGTGATCGCCAATCCGCTTGTGCTGATTGGAATCATGAAGGCTGTTGCAATGGCTGTGATATAGCGCGCATTCTCCAGGGCAGCGCGAACGTGCTTAGGTATCATCTGGATTCCGCCGCATATCGAAACGTGCCGTGAGCAGCGAGGGCGGCGCCGAGAAGAAGCCATAGACTTCTCTGGTATAGCATTTCATGAGCGACGGACATCGTTGCGAAAACTGTCAATAGCAAGAACACAAACCTGTCGATTGGATCGCCAGTCCATGCGTTGCCGGCGGAACGCTTCCAGAGATAAACGACGGCACCATAGATGATGAGGAACCCGACTATTCCGTATTCGGCCAAAAGCCAGATTGGCGTTGAGTGAATGGGAAGGAAATCGCCCGTCTGCATAGCGTAGTCATGCACAAACGTCCCGAGCCCAACTCCGAAGATTGGACTGGAGAGGAACAGTGCAAAACCTCCTTTGAGACTTTGGAATCGCTCTCCGTCTTGGTTGTAGAGCAACGAGTAGAGAACATCGCCTTGCTTGGTCCAGTTATTGAAGACGAGGACAAGCGCCATCGACAAAACGGCGAGACCTACAGCGATTAGAGCTCCGCGAAGCAAAGTCTTCCTGCTGAGTCCCCAGAACGCTGGTGGAATGACGAGAGATAGTACCAACGCCGAACCGAAGGATGCGCGAGATCCCGAAAACCAAATCGCAGCAAAAAGCGTAGCTGCTATGCAGGCCTTCTTCACGCGGCCAATATCCAACACGGTTGTGGCCGCAACCGCCAGGAGAAGTTGAAATCCGAACGCGTTAGGGTTCTGGGCGAACCCTGATATCCTGAACGGAAGTAGGCTCTCGGGAACGGGCACACCAGCACTACGCAAAATAAGAAGAAAGAGATCGAGAGCTGCGATGGCCGTTACCGTCCCAACGAACGTTCCAAACAGGATGTTGAACCCTTTCTTTTCAGAGAGACTTGCGACCAAGGCCCCCACAAAGAAGTAAGCGATGAGAACGAGCCAGCCGAGCCCCTTGTTCGTGAACGCCCACGAGGTCCAGCCTATCTGGAAATATCCGTTGACCAGCGCGATGAGCGTATCGATCGAAAAGAAGATCAGGAATGCGTTCACGAACGGGACGCGCCAGTGCGGCCAAGTGCGGTCGCGGATGTGCCAAATGGCAAAGAGTGCGCCGCCGAGAATGGCCACCGGATCGGCGAAATTGACATTGATCCGTCCGTGGCCGGATGGCAGGTAGACCTGAAAAGCTACGGCTGTTGCTGCTGCGATCGGAAGCCAGTTCGCGAGGGCGGTTCCGAAATCGCGGCCAGCCGTTCTTTCGTCGACATTAGAGACCGCGCCCGTCGATCTCCATGCTTTGTGCGAGATGCCAGCGAGAACTGCCGCCACGAGCAGGGATAAGACACCGATGGTCACCGCGGACACCAGGCTCTCGCCCGGAGATAGGCCAACCGCGCCGAGCGCGAAGACAGCGCTCACTTCCCTGATGCCCCAGCCGGCGAGACTGATCGGCAGGCTGGCAGCCAGCATGACGACAGTGGTAGCTGCGGCAAGATGGAGAAGGGGGGTATTCGGTGCGAGCGCATGAGCAACGAAGATGTAGGCCATCATGGTTGATAGCTGGATGGCCGCGCTTAACAGGAATGCAGCCGCGAACTGGCCGATGTGACCGCGATCGATCGTGGGTAACTGGGAGCGAGCGATTTCTCCCCATCCCAACCAAGCGCCGCTAATCAGGGCCATAATTGCTCCGACGAACAACTTAGCCAGATCATATCCACCCGATTGACCATCGACGCTGATAACTCCGAACAGGTACAGCGCGCCAGAGGCCGCGAGCAGCACGGATACGATCAGGGCAAACAGCCTTTCGTATCCCGTGATGACGACCGTCGTCGCCAGCGGGATTCCAGCTCGAGAGAACAGCAAACCTCTTGCAATCACTTGGCCAATGACTTGAAAAAACAGATTGGACGCAATCTGGCCAACGCTGACCGCTGCCACCGCTTGTCTGAATCCAAGCGAGTGACCCGAGTAGGCTGCCAACATTCGGACGCGGGCGCTCGCGATCAAATAGCCGATGGCAGTGGCGATCGACACTTCAACGACAGTAGGAACTGAAACGTTGCGCGCGGCAAGCTTTAGGGACTCGACGTCGCTGTTGTAAAGCACCAAAGCGATAGCAGCCCCTAGCGCGGCCATGGACAGCAGTATTCGAACGTTTCTCACGTATTTTCCCCGGGACCCTCCGGCAGCGTCGGTAGACAGCAGGAGGTAGAGCGCCAGCCCAAGTGTCCGTATAGGCTGCGGCACGCCGGTTGCAAGGCACAATGTCGCTATCAGACTAAAGTCCGGGCGCGGTGGGCAGGCGCTAGGCTGTTTGTCTGATTTCCGACGAGCCTGGCAGGAGGATGGGCTGCGTCGAGTGCAACCCGAATGACCTTGTGAGGCGAGGTTATGTCCAGCTCGACGAAAATGATCCTGGAGCCGTGCGGGCTCAACGACCGTCATTCGCTCGATAACATGAAATGCACCGTCGGCCGCTTTGCGCCCGGCAATTGAGTGAGCGTTGGAGGGCTTATCAGGGCCGGTCGGCGGGTAGGGGGAGTTCGCCGGGTCATTGAACGCGGCGGCATAGTTCGCGAAAGCCGGCCGCAAGGGCATTGGCGGGGCCGCGTGGGCCTGCGCTTGCCTAGCAGCTAGCCACTTCTGTCCAGCACTCCGCTCACGGCGGCACAAACCGCCCGAGGACGGCATCCGTTCATAGATCGAGCGGAATCGCAGAAAATAAAAAGCGTGCTTTGTACGGTCTTTGAGTTGTCAATAGCGAACTTGTCGGCCATGTTGATGACACCTACGCGATATGAGTCGCAGCTTCGACTGGCCCTTCTGCCCAGGAAGCATCGGTCCCTAGACGACGCCCGCTAATTGCACTTTTCCGGGCCTGATAGTCCAACAACCCATGGCTATGAAGCTGTCCTCGGACGAGCATGCGCTCGTTTCGAAGAAGAAGGCGTGCGCGCTTGCGAGCCTGAGCCGCACGATGGGGCAACCGGTGCTGATCGGAAGGTCTCCAGCTGATCGCTCTAGGTCATAGCGCATTTAGTGTTTCACCCCACCAACCCTACTAGTTTGCAGCGGGTCTAACCCAAGGAGACAATCTGTGACGCTCGGCCAGCAGATCTGTGAAGACTTCAGGCGTCGCTATCTTCCGTATGAGCCACCACGGGAACGCGTGATCATCCGTGAGGAGTGGACCTTCTGCGCCATTGATGGCGACCGCATAGTGTACGGGGTTGCACGAGGCTCAGAAGAGAGGATCGGAGCGTGAGGATCTTGGATTGCAGACCGAGCCCACCAGGCTCGGCCACACTCGCTCGTTTCGACCTTGAGCTGAACGACCACTTGCGTCTCTACAACTTGGCGCTTCGCCAAAGCGGTGACGGGCCTGCGCACGTCGTCGCTCCTAATGCGTTCCAGCAACGTGTCGCTGGCTTTTCCCCGTCCTTCAACAGGGCGATTGCAGATCTTGCCTTCAAGGAGCTTCAGACCAGTGACGACCACCGCAGTAGAGGCCGATAACCCATACCAAGCCGGCGATCGCGTAAAACATCAGCAGTTCGGCTTCGCGACAGTGCGCGAGGTTATTGGGGCGCGCGTTTGCGCGGACTATGATGATGGCGAACAGCACAGCCCCGTGCTGCACACTTTCCTATCGCCTGCGAATGATAATACCATTGGAGATGGCCGTCCCAAGACCACAATCCTACAGCTGAGCGGGACAGAGACCCTCCCGCAACTTGAATTTGTATATGGGAAAACCAGAGTCCGAAAATACATCTCGACTATTTATGCGCCGGGCGGTGGCGGGAAGACAGCGTTGCTAACTGCGGAAGCTCTGGACATGGTGACGGGCCGCGATTTGTTGGGTGTCGGGCACAAGAAGAGAAGTCGAGTTTGGTACGTCAACACTGAAGATCCACCAGAGCTTATCCAGCGTCAATTCGAAACGGCCGCAGCACTGCACCGCATCACCAATGATGACATCGGTGGTCGCTTGATGTGGTCGAGCGGACGCGAGTCCAATTTTGTGGTTGCGACCGAAGACAAAAGGACTGGATTCCGGATCAATCATCCAGTGGTAGAGGGTATCGCCCAAATCGGGGGCGAATTCAAACCCGACGCAATCATCATCGACCCCTTCGTATCCACCCACGGTGTCAGCGAGAACGACAACAATGCGATTCAGCAGGTTGCGACGCTCTGGGTGACGATCGCAGACAGGCTAAATTGCGCGATTGATCTCGCCCACCATGTCGTAAAATCCGAGGGTCCCGTCACGGCAAACTCGGGCCGTGGTGGCAGTGCCTTGAAAGACAAAGCTCGCATCGTACGAGTCATCAATCCGCTCACCGAAGATCAAGCAAAAAGGTGGAACATCCCGGAGGGGCTACGTCGGGAGTACTTCAACGCGGTCATCGACAAGGGGAATCTCTCGCGCGTCGGAACCGGGGCTTGGTATCGCATCGAGAGCGTGCCTCTGGGAAATGGCGATGGTCTGGCCAGGCCACAGGAATTCGCCCCTGCGGTCAGGCGCTGGATGGCTCCAGATGCCTCGGCCGAAGAGCGTGCGGAGATGACTCTTGCAGCAGTCGAGCAGGATCAGATTGCCGCCATTCTGATCGGCATAAGGAATCGTGACGTGAGGTACAACTACCAATCGTCAAATTGGGCCGGCAACGAGATCGCAAGCGTTCTTGGGATCGAGGTGGACGACGGCAAGAAGCTGACTTCAGAAAAGGGGCGCGTGCAGGCCATTCTCGATGCCATGATTACGGTCGGCCTGCTGATCAAAGTTTCGCGCATTGACCCAATAAAGCGGAAATCCTTCGATCACGTAGAGGTTGCATCATAGACGTCGATCACTCGAACTGCACTTTTTGCGTAACCCTGCGCAACCTTGCGCAACCCTCTAGCTAAGTAGTTGCGCGCGCTACGTGCTCAACCTCTACCACCCCCCCCTTTAAGGGGGTGGGTGGGGAGGTACGTAGCAAATGGGTGGTGTGGAAGAAGACAACCTGATTTTTGAAGCAGAGAGACAAATTAAATGGCCTATGCCGACCTGCACCGCACCAGCGCGGACGATGACGCTTCAACCGTCACCTATCACCTCAACCTGGGCCTGGAGCCGCCGCCAGCTCCCGCGCGAAGGGTTTCATTGGCTGACCAGTTCGGTGAGGTTGATGCTGCGCTGCGCCGACTGAAGGTGCGCCGTGAAGAGCTGAGGCAGCAGATCTTGAGTACAGGCCGCGTCGAGTTGGTGGGCCATACGTGGTCAGTTGTGTTGGAGAATCGCACCAGCAGGAGGCTCGACCAGGAACTACTCATAGAGCGTTTTGGTGCCGAGACGGTGGACGCCTGCCGTGCCGAGCGGGATGGGGTGTATCTCCGAACTGAGAGGCTTTAAGGCGTGACGGAGTAGGGGAGCATGTCGGCCCCCCTGATTTCCTTCGGCCCTGTTTTCGTAGGCAAGTATTTGATCTCTTGGGCCTTTGGGCCGATTTCCAAATTAAAGCCGCGCAGATGGCCGGATCCCGCACACACCAAGTCACGAGGTTTCGTTGAGACACGCGAACGACAACATGCCAGCCGCTGACCGCGTGATGGAGATCCGCCCATCTCCGCAGGAATTGAACCGGCTGCTTCATCGCCGCTTCACGGGCATCGGGCCGGCCCATGGCTGGCAATTGGACGAAGCTGCTCGGAAAACCTTCAACGCTGATTTTTCGAAGTGGCTGGGCAGCGACGGCCGCTGGCATGCTTGCGTCGAACGATATCGCCAACAGAAGGGCAGCAGACGGCTCGTCAAGCCGAGCAAGCCGGCGCGACCGGCTCTGCTTTATCGGGGTCAAGACGTGGGCGCGCCGTACCATCTTTACGCATCGACCGTCGCGGAAGGCGCGGAATTCCTCGGCGGCAAGACAACCCCCTCTGTCGGTGGACGCCAGATTAAGTTCGACGCGGCTGAAGATGCGATGATCGCATTGATCGATGCCCAGCGTGCGCCGACTGTCGCAGCGAACGACAACGAGCCCGCTGGCAGGCGCCGAAGGTCGCGGCGCAAGCGCTCGCAGAATGCTGCCCTTGTGGCCTAAGAACACATTCTAATCATAATTCGGAACGTATTTCGACGAGGGCAACGCTCTCAACGTGACGTGCAAGACTTCGGCGCGCTGGCCACTACCGGCGTCGCCATCTCTTTTCGGCGAATTGCCGCTCGTTTTCTTTGCAGGTGCGCTCGCATTTGTTGGTCCGACAACCGCTTGTTGGCGGCAAGTGTGGGCTGGCCCCCGGTGAGACTGAGCGAGTCGCTGTGGCCAAGAGCAGCCCCCTTTCTCGTCTTAGGGATCAGTACCCTCTCTCGCGAAGGCACCATTAGCTCGGGCCGGGCAGCGGCCCCAGAGGGGTGGGTCAGATCTTTCCAGCCTCGGCTTCTAGCTACCGGCGCCATCACTCAACGCGCGTGGTTGCTGCCCCGGTTCAGATAAAATTTTGGAGGTCTAATTGATCGCTGCAAGACCACCCTCGCATCTCAAACCTGCGACGCGGAAATGGTGGAAAAATGTGGTCGCGGACTTCGAATTGGAGCCGCATCACTTGCGGTTGTTGCAATTGGCGGCGGAAGCCTGGGACCAGGCTCAGACCGCACGCGAAGTTCTCGACCGTGACGGCCAAACCTTCTTCGATCGGTTCGGTCAGCCAAAGGAGAGGCCGGAAGTCGGCATCCTGCAAAATGCCCGGATCTCGTTCGCCCGGCTGCTCCGGGAGCTGGCCCTTGATGGTGTGGACGCTCCAGAGGCGCCCCGCGCGCCTCGCACGGCTGATTACGGAAACCGCCGCTGATGCCCGTTCGCAAGCGCAAAAACAAGAGGCACGCAACTGCCGGCCTCGATGCCTGGGAGTGCGTGTTCTCTAGCGAATTCGATTTCTTTGGCGAGCTGGCGGACGCAGGGGTTGAGACGGACGCCCATGGCCGGCCCGAGCTGGAGGAGGCGCGCGCAGCATGGCAGCGGTTCGGCGCCGAGTTCATGGCGCAGTTCACCGATAGCCACGTTCCTTGGGCGCTACAACGGTTCGGGCCACCCTAAATGCCCGCACGCGTGAAACGCGACAAGCGGCGCCACCGGACGTCGATCACGCCAACGGCGGTCGAGATATTCAGGCGCGCGCACAAAGCGCCAACCAGTGCCGACAGGATCGCACTGGCAGCAGCGCTAGGCCGTTCAAAGTTCGCTGCGTGTCCGCTCGATAGCGAGCCAAGGTCGTTGATCGGTGGTGACACCGAGCCGGTGGAAGCGGTGCTTGCGCTTAGAGCGGCGCTGATGAAGTCGGCGGGACTATCAATCTAAGGGAGACACATAATGCCCATTTTTACTGCAGCCGCGGTGGCCATAACAGGGCTTGCCGCTGGCACCTTCATCGACGAAGCGGAAATCGTCGAGATCGAAGAAAGATCAGAGGATGAAGAGGGAGACGAAGAATGACGGCGATTAACGTCTTCAAATCTTTGGACGCAGTCCACGTCTTCTCCGATGGTGCCTTTCACCTGTCTGGCAAATTGCGTGGTATCGGAACCAAAGTCCACACGATTCCGGAGCACAACGCTGTGTACGGGGTGACCGGACCGTTGATTGTGCCGACTCTGCTGTCGGCACAGCTATTGGAAACTCAGTTCGCTGATCTTCGATTGCTTGCCGACGCAATGCCTGACCTGGTTAAGGCGTGTTGCACACGCGGCAAGGCAGTCGGCCACAATCTGACCGGCCGGTGCGAAGTCGTGCTGGCAGGCTGGTCTGAGAATGCAGGGCCGTTGATCTTCGTCACCGAATGCTATTTCGAGCACGAAATCTTCAAGGGAAGGGCAGTCGAGCGATACATCCGGCCCCGCGTGGACGGCTCAAGTGAGATGCGTTTCCCTGAGGACGGACTGAGATTGCTCGAAAAACAGTATGCAACGAAGTGTCAACAAGCCGCCGAAGGCACATTCGGCGCGGGCGCTATCGGGAGAGTTGTCGGAGGCTTCGCTCAACACACGCAGGTCGATGCGGATGGCATCCGGATAAAGCTGGTGAAGCGATGGCCGGACGAGATTAGATGACCCAACTTCACGACCTTCCGCCCGAACTCACCGAGCCGCCGCATGAGGCGCGCGGCTGGCTAGCTTGGCAGCCGTCCACGGGCAAAGCTGGCGCAAGATCGACGGCAAATGGCTGCCGATCGCCGAAGCAAATGCCATTGTTGAAGCAAGGAAGAAATCCCTTTGACCGCACTTAATTCATACTCCACCGGCACCGCCTCCGTTTCCGCGGGCGGAACGACCATCACGGGATCTGGTACGATCTGGTCAGGAACCAACATCAAGCCCGGCGACATTTTCCAGATCGGCAATTTTCAGTCGGTCATCTCGGATGTCACCGACACGACGCACCTGGTCATTCCGCCGTGGGGCGGTGGTGCGCAGACCGGCGTTGCCTATACGATTTGGCAGGTTTCGCCGCAGCGCTTTGCCGGCGCCGAGGCGATGGCGACGGTCAATCAGTTAGTGGCGGCGTTCCGTACGTCAGGATTCTTCGTTTTCGTGGACATCGACGCGACCGAGCCGGATCCGTCGCTTGGCGATGACGGGCAATATGCGTTCCAGCCGACCACCGGCAAGACGTGGGTCAAATCGGCCGGCGTCTGGGCTTATCTCGGCATCTACAAAGGATTCAATTTCACCGGGGCCTACAACGGATCGACGACGTATTCAGTCGGCGACGTAATGACTGATGCCGGCTCGTCCTACGTCTGGATCAACGCCACGCCAGGTTCGGGACATACAGCTCCGAATGCCACATATTGGCAGTTGCTTGCGAGCAAGGGCGACACCGGCAGCACAGGACCGACCGGCGCCGGCTATGGCGGTACGTCGACAACGTCGCTTGCGATAGGCACAGGCTCCAAGGCATTCACCACGCAAGCCGGTCTCGCCTACACCAACGGCGCGCGCGTGCGTGCCAGCTCGGCAGCCAATCCGACGACCGACTGGATGGAAGGTGTCGCGACTTACAGCGGCACCAGCCTAACTATCAGTGTCGATAAGACCAACGGTAGCGGCACGCATGCCGATTGGAATTTCAATGTGGGCGGTGAGCCGGGAACGGTCGGCGTTTCGTCGATCGCGGGTAACACAGGTGCCTTCACGCTTGGCGCGGGCCTTACCAACGCGACGAATGTTCTCTTGGTCGATCCCACATATCTCCGTGGCTTTATCAATGGCTTGTTCGTTACGAACGATGCGTCGACACCCAACACGGTCATCGACATCTCGGCTGGCGCATGTGTCTCGTCCGATGCAACGACGTTGATGAAACTGGCGGCTTTTACCAAAAATGCAAACGCGGCTTGGGCGGTCGGGACGGGCAACGGATCAGCGGATGGCGCCGCAAGCTATACGACTCTCGGCGCCTCGACTTGGTATGCCGTCTATTTGATCGAACGCACGGATACCGGCGTCGTTGACGTCCTCACGTCGAAATCTTTCTCGGCGCCTACGTTGCCAACGAACTACACCAAGTCGCGATTTATCGGCGCATTCAGAACCGACGCTTCATCGCACATTTTGGCGATGGTGGTTTATGACGGCGGCAACGTCGTCATGTGGAAGACGCTCCCGGCACTCGACGTATCGACCGGGAGCGCGCTCGGAACAACGCCGCAGTCCTCTTCCTTGCTTGTACCGCCGCTGAACGTTGAGGCCTTGGTGAACATCGTGGGCGCCAATACAAGCGCGACCACTGCAATTTATATCTACAACACAGACTTATCGACAGCAGCGCCTGCCACTAACGCCTCGCCGCTTGGTTCATTCGTAACGGCGATCAATGCGCGTACCGGCTTCAAAACGTCAGTTCAGACAAGCGCAGGGGCAATTTCCTACGTGGCAAATAACGCTTCCACCGATCTTGAGGTGCAGACGATTGGTTGGAGATATAGCAGATCTGCGTATTAAACGAGGTGATGCAGCCTTTCTTTTGTCGGAATTCGAGCACTAGTTTTGGTTTTTGAAAAATGGAGAATTCAAAGTGGCTATGGGGACAGTTAAGTGGTTCAACCCGACGAAGGGTTATGGATTCATTCAACCTGACAACGGCGGCAAAGACGTCTTCGTTCACATCTCGGCAGTCGAGAAGGCTGGTTTTAGCTCTCTCGCCGAGGGGGCCAAGGTTAGCTTCGACGTCGTGAACAATCGCGGGAAAGACTCGGCGGAAAATCTAAGGATCGGCTGAGACGACCACGCGGGCGGGGGCATCCCCCAGGTCCGACAGTAGATAAACGCTGCCGCGGGTACAGCGCGCGGCAGCAAGCGCGCCCATCATTTACCGCTGATGGCCCAGGCCGATACCCAACACGATAGCCTTCTGGCGTAGCGCGCCCTCAGTCCGCTTTGTCATCTTAGCGATTTTGACAACCGGCGTCCGCGCTTTCGAGTGCGCCTTCAGATCCTTGATGTCTTCCTTCGTCCACTCGCGGCGAACAGTTTTCTTTGTCTTTTTGGCCAAGACCGGCGCTCCTTTGATGTTCAGGAGCGCGGTCTAACAACATGGCGCGCAGCGCGCAACCTTGCACAGGAGAATCATTGCCCAACGACGACTTCAACCGGCAGATCAGCCAGCTTCCATTCAAACTTAAACGTCAACTGGCGACAGCTATAGCGCAGGAAGCCGACAGGCTGGCGCAAGCGATCAAGAATGCGGCGCCTGTGCGAACAGGCAAGCTGCGCGATAGCGTGAAAGTCCGCCGCACCAAACGCGATCTCACGTTAGAAGTCACCGCGGGCGGCGAGAGCACTACCCACGGCGAATGCGGCCCGCACGGCGAGGCCGACTACGCGCTCTTTACCGAGTACGGCACGCGGAAAACATCAGCTCAACCATTTTTTTATCCGACCGCCCGCGCAATGCAGGCGGATATCAACTCCAACATTGCAAAGGCCGTCCAAGATGTCCTCAACGATTAATCCCTGCGCCCGCCAGATTAAATTCGCTGGTGAAGTGCGCACGTTCAACCTCAATGACTCCACCGTGCTGGCCACCATTGCAGGCGGGCAGGATCTGCGGAATCTCCAGCTACTGATGAAGTTCGGCGGCCGGCGTCCGCTTGGCGGTCAATTCGGCGACACGCCTGCAGCCTGCTTAAGGCGGTTTCTCGAACAGGTTTACTCGGTCTCCGATATTGAGAACGTCATCGCGCTTGGCCTCATTGGAGGTGGCATGGCTGCCGATGAAGCGTTCCAGCTTGTCAAAGAACAAGTGACCGGTAAGCCCCTTGCTGGGAACGCTCTTATCGCCAGCGAAGTGATTTCGGCGCTCTTCGTCGGCGCGGCGGAGGCCGCCTAATGGCGGGGCCGCAACTTATCACTGAGGTTGGCGCTGACATAAGCAAGTTTCAGCGCGCGATGGACGATACAACCAGCCTCGCCAAGAAGGCGACGCTGGCGATTACGAAGCAGACCATTCAAATGTCAGCCGGCTTCTTGGTGTCGCAAGGCGCAGCGGGAGCGGCGACGCTGGCCTTTGGTCGGTTGCTTGGAGCGGCAGCTCCTGTCTTGCTGGCGATCACGGCCATACGTGACGCATTCAAGCTAATGTCGTACGCCACCGAATTGGCGAAGGCGAAGATAGAAGAGTTTAACGCAGTTACGGCTGAGGCTAACGCGACCGGATTCAGCACGGATTTTTTCCAGCGGATTACAAAGTCCGGTGGTGAGGCTCGCGACAAGATTATCGACCTGACCGAGGCATTGAAGCAATTCAACTCTGCCAGCACTGATAAGCTCGGCGGATCGACCATACAGAAGCGCCTGGACGAGCTGCAAAAGGTCGGCAACTTCCCTGGCGGAGCAATCGGCGGCAATGACGGGGAAGGAAAGCTCCGTAGCGTCGTCGCCCTGATCGATGACGCCATGCAAAAGGGCCAGCGCCTGGCCGCGCTTGACCTGACCGAGACCGCGTTCGGCCCGAAGGTCGCTGCGGCACTGCGCGCCGATAGCGGTTATCTCGACGACATGCTTAGGCGTGCTGATGCGGTAAACAAAACGCAGTTGATCAGCGACGAAGACCTCGGCCGCGCGCAGGATCTGCAGCGACGGATGGATGAGGCGCAAAAGATCCTCGCCGATAAATGGAAGCCGGTACAGGACGACATTGCCAAGCTCGGCATGAACTATCACGAATCCTGGGTTGCCATCACAGAGGACTTGGCGGCAGCGGTCGGCTACGCGACGCAGCTATACACCGCTCTCGGAAAGGTGCCTGATTGGTTTGCTAACCGGATCGGCGGTGCATCTGTCTGGAAGTCCATCACCGATGCGACCACGACTCCCGAGAGTCGCAAGGCTGCGGAAGACTACTACGGCATTACGAAAGACCCGCGCGATGTGCAGATGGCGCCAGCCACGGATAAGCTGGGCGCCGCGTTAAAGAACTATGCGGCGGTGACGCAAGCCATGCGTCAGGCTCAGGATATTGCGACATCGGTTCGCGGCGACACGTCCAAAGATCCGGCAAAGAAGGTCGACGAGCAGGCGGACGCGTACGATCGAGCCACCGAGGCGATCGAGAAGCACATCGCCCGTCTTCAGGCCGACGCCCAGGCCGAGGGACTCGGCGCAGCAGCTCAAGCGCAGATGCGCGCAGAAGCAACGCTGACGACGGCCGCGATGCAGGCCTACGGAAAAGTCACGCCACAGGTGGCCGCGCAAATCTCGGACTACGCCAAGCGGACAGGCGAGGCTGCAACGGCCCTGGAGAAGGCGAGGGTGGCGGCATCGATTGAATTCGGTGCCAAGACTGCGTTCTTGACCAGCGAAGACGTGAGCATCGCCCGCCAGCTTGCGGGTGTTTACGGCAACGACGTCACTGCGGCGCTGGGCAGCAGCGAAGCCGCCGCCATGCGGATGGTGAACGCGCTCACTGATATTTCGAAGACGGCCCAGGACATCAACCGCGGTATCTTCACAGACTTCACGCAGCAGATCCGCAACGGCGCCTCCGCAATGGACGCCCTGAAGACGGCCGGCCTAAACGCACTTACCAAGATTTCAGACAAGCTAGCCCAGATGGCTGCGGATCAGCTTTGGTCATCGGCATTTGGTGGTGGTGGGAGCGGGGGCTTCAACATTGGCAGCCTGTTCGGTGGTGGCGGTGTTGGCAATTATGGCCAGGTTGCAAACGCAACTGGCCTCGGCGCCGGCACGGGTGGCCTGCCATTCCCGATGTTCGCCGCCGGCACTAACTCCGCACCTGGTGGGCTATCGATCGTGGGTGAGAAAGGCCCCGAGCTGGTGAACATCCCCCGTGGCGCGCAGGTGATCCCGAACGATGTGTTGCGCAGTGGGGTGGGTGGTGGCGGCATCACCGTTCACGCCGGCTCCGTCAATATCCAGGGCGACGCGAGCGAGAAGACGGTTGCGCTGATTAGGGCGGCCATGGCGCAGCAGAATGCCGAGCTACCGAGCAGGGTGGTCGATGCCGTTAGGCGGGCGAAATCAGGGAGGGTTCTGTGAGGCCCTTTGCCACGAATTACGGGGGTGAGTCGGCATAGAAGACGCCACCCAGCCGCATAGCGGAGGCGGGGGACATTAGGGATATTTGAAGCGAATCAAGCTGATAAGGGTATACATCCTGTGGATAGGCATGTATGTTCTCTTTATGTTCTGTTTTGACGGAGGGGATATCTCGGTGCTTTTAGGACCCATGGCACATAAAGCGGCGGCACAAAAAGGCAGTCGAGGGCGGCCTCGGTACGCGCCCCCGGACGATCAGCATCAGTATCAGCTTGCCGATTTATTGCAGAGAATCGGAAGGGCGGAGCTTGAGGATCGGCAGCTAGAAATGTTGCGACCTGACGTCGATGGTCGCGTTAGCATTTTTTATTCGGGACACCTCGATTTACTCGACTCCCCAGCGGTATCAATTGTCGGCACGCGTGAGGTTTCGGAAAAGGGGTGGACGCGCGCCTATCAGCTGGCGCGTTCGCTTTCTGCCGCTGGGGTGACGGTGGTCAGTGGGCTTGCAAAGGGTGTGGACACCGCCGCCTTGACGGGCGTCGTCGACAATGGCGGTCACGCGGTCGCCGTCATCGGCACGCCGCTGGACAAGGCCTATCCCGCCGAGAACGCCGATCTCCAGCAGACAATCTATGCGCATCATTTGTTGCTCTCGCCATTCCGAAATGGCGCTCCCGTTTTTAAGTCCAATTTCCCGGTCCGAAACAGAGTCATGGCCGCGATCACTGACGCCACGGTGATTATTGAGGCGTCGGATACCAGTGGCACACTTCACCAGGCTGCAGAATGCGTTAAGCTCAACCGCTGGCTTTTCATTGCCAAGTCGGTTCTGGATGATAAGTCACTTAAGTGGCCGGCACGCTTCTTGGATTATGAAAAGACTGCTGCTCTGACCTCGGTCGACGACGTGTTGACGCGCGTCGGCGCTAGGTAGTTTTGCCAAGCGCTGCGCAGTAGACCGACCGAGCACCGGCGGAAAGTAGCAAATCTCGGCAGGCCCTGAGCGAGTTGCCGGTGCTGACAACATCGTCAAGCAACAAGACTCTGCGACCGCGGATCAGGTGCGGTGACTCAACTGCTATTGATTTAAGATGGTTGTGCCTGCTTCGATCGCCACCATGAGCGAGCTTTTCAACAGGTTGTTTTCTCACGAGTACTTCAGTCGCATCTAAACGTGGATCGTCGATGCAGATCCGCTGCGCGAGCTCCCGGATGCCATTGATCTTCTTTTGCGGATCATGTGACGGTACTGTTGCCAATGCCACGTCCTTTCGGATCAGTGGCTCAATCCTATTGAAGAAATAGACAATCCCTCCATGCCTCTTTTCTTTCAGGTCTAAAAGTTTTGCGCTGTAGGTCGGATAGGTCGACCGATCGCCATGCAGCGCCATATGCTGGCGGTACGGGTGATAATATCCGAACGCAGAGATCTCATCGTCTCCAAATTCTTCAAATTCGTTAAGATACCAGCGCTTCATCGGGTTTCACCTGATTCGCCGAATCACCTTTCCGGCACAGTTTTACCCAAAAAATGCAGTGTCAACGGACTTCCCTCGGCTTGTCCAACAGTTCTTTGAAGCAACCGAAGGCGGTTGTGCTACAATCGAATTACGCAAGCTCTTTTCAGACCCTCGGCATTTCACATGCTCGTGCAGCACCTTTGCTACTACCTGACGGATTGGAACGGAATCAAACCTCGTCAGGAAGACTGGGACACCAACAAAGTTGTGAAATGTCTGAAGGGAGAGCCCATTAAGGGCTACGCTCAAGTTACCGTTGCCGGCATCAACTTCCGACTGGAGGAACGAAATCGGCAGGGCTTTTTGGACCATCTATGGTCCGCGTTAGGTCGGTCTTTCAGCTCGCCGAACCAGTCCACTGCAATTGTCCCGATTCCTAATAGTGCCGGCGTTGTTGGTGCACCGGCGAGCTACAAGACGCTGCTGTACGCACAGGCGATAGCGGCGGCATCGGGCGGTAAGCTGATAGCCCTCGATGCGCTACGCTGGAAGGCCGCTTCGGGCGCCATTCACAAGCAGGGTGGTGCTCGCTCTCCCGAGCGGCGATTTGATAATCTCCAAGTCATCCAAAAACCCGATAGGCCGGTTCTTCTGTTTGATGACTTCATTACGTCAGGATCTTCGTTCATCGCCGCTGTTTGGCGATTGTCCGAAGTTGGCTGTCTGCCGACTGAAGGTCTCGCTGTAGCTCGACGAACAGCTGTACAGGAAGTAAAGATGTTTGAGTATCGGCAGCAGGAATTGGAAATTCCGCAGAAACCACTTTTTTAGCCGGGCAGCCTCAGCAGAAGTCTTCGCTTGGGCACGGCAATTTTTCTGCCATGGATTGATGCTGAGTTTGGGATGAGCGAACGCACTGCGCGCAACTATATGCAGATTTGCACGCAATTCGGCGAAAATCGGCAACATGTTGCCGATTCGAATTACAGAGCGCTTCTTTCTCTTTCGACGGCTGAGCCAGAAGTCCGCGAACAAGTCGAAGAGCGCGCGGCCAAGGGCGAGAAAATTACTGCGGCAGAGCGTCGGCCTTACAGTCGAGGGTTGATCCAATCCCATACCGACTTATCGAGCCAGCCTTGATGCTGCCCGCTTACCAACTTGGTCACGATTAGCCGATCGTTCTTATCCATCTTCGTCAGGATGTCTGTCGAAACCGCGTCCGCTGTGGCCGACGATTCGATGAACCACACCGAGTCCAGCCCAGGGTCTTTGGTGTGGTTGTAGCGCGCAAGATGCGTGACCAGCGCCTGCCGCGCTTCGTTGTAGTTCGTGCGCTGTTTGTTCAAATCCCAAGTCACTAAAAAAACGCTCATGATGAACCTCCTGATTCGTGTAATAATATCAGGATGGTCACCCCCGGTTGTGATGTAAGCGGGATACGCGAGTTATCCGTGCTATTCACAGCCAGATGTGAGTGTACCTCTCGAAGCCGAAACGCACTGATCGAACGGCGAACTCTGGCTAGGTGTTGAAGCGCCAAGCTACCCTGTCGGTTTGGACAGGCTCGTCCCACCGCAACTTGGCGCATGATGGGCCTAATAGGAGGCCACGCGTGCAGCGGTACTATTTTCCAATCATCCACAAGGGGCAATTACAGCCGGACAACGCGGGGGAGGTGTTTGGTTCGCCCGATATCGCGCGGCAATACGGCGCGCAGATCGCACGCGATATCGGGAGCGATCCGGAATTCGACCGCGGTGCTGGCACGGTCGTGTTGGTGCTCGACGCCGCGAGGGCTGAGATAGCGCGGCACGTGGTTGGCATTCGGGTCAACTAGTCTGTTAATGGAAACAGGGGCTGATAACGTTCGTCTGGCGTTTTCCACGATCGCAAGAAATCTAGCGGATCTTGTGTGCCCAGGAATTGCCGCGCGAGGTTCAGGCGTTCCAGCATCGTGTTTCTCTCGGCCTCTGGCAGGGTGGTTGCGCGCTCAGCCGCTCCGGCGAGAAACCGCTCAACGTTCATCACATTCGACCATTGCTGAATGATCTGTCCCAGGTGCTCTTGGCTGTCCTTAATCGACTGCTGTGCGCGGCGCTTATCTTCCTCTCGGTTATACCTCTCTTCGGCAGCAAGCCGCTCTAGACGAGCGATTTCGTCCTTTCGATCCTCCTCTTTTAGTTTTATGGCAATCTCACTGGCTGCGCCTTCTAGCGACTTTACGATTTGCTTAAGGCTCGACTGAATTGAAGAGTCCTTCGTGTCTTGCCAGGTTGTTGACCACTCGACGCGGTAATAGGGGGAGTAGGTTAGCAATCGAAGCCGGCCAGAGGGCGCATCCTGTGTGGTTGTCCGGGTGCGATCTACGAGGTATGCGGACATTGCGCAGTCGGAATCTCGAACGTATTTGCCTCCAACGTATCGGAGGAGCACCTCTTCAGACATTTCGACGACCGCCAGTCCGATTGCCACGCTACCGATGTAGACAACAGTCGGTGCCATGGGTGACCAGAGACTATCGAAATAACTGCGGGGGCGTTTCCCTCGAGTCTCGCGCTCATCAATTGCGGCTCGTCTCAGGTTTTCTCCACGCCGAGCCAGCGTCACGCGATGACCAGCAGATTCGAGGTTGCTGAAGAGATCGTTGGCAAATCTGAGGGCTTTATCGAGAGTGCCCTTCGATGTCGTTATGTCGACCAGAAGCTTTTTGTATGGCTTTAAGTAGCTGCTTTTGAACAAGCCCATTATGCCGTCGCTATTGAGCGGCCTGCAGTGTTCGAAGTGCTCTTTGGCATCGCGAATCAGCCGATGAGTATGCGGCGGTCGGAGCCGGACCTTCCTGGGTGTTTTTCCGTCCGGAGATTTCGCCCAATAGCTTTGCTTGGGTCTAGCAACACCGTAGATGTTGCACATACTAATCACGGAGCCGCGAGACTCCCCCAACTCCTCAGCGACCTCAGCCAAAGGCTTGGACCAAACTAGTTCGGACAGTTCTTCTTTGGTGACCATTGCGCATTCCCAAGGCGCGCCCCGGACGAATGCTCAAGCTACTGTGTTGTGGAGGCAAGTCATTGTGGCGGGTTTCCCACAACCGCTCGCGCATCTGTGGACGCGCTGAAGCGCCCCAAGGTAGGGCTGGATTTTTTACCGAATCGTGGGAAGCTGTCCGTGGGCTTGAACACCCGGACCGAAGATGAGGCGGCCGACCCTTGGCGGGGGTGGCTGCCGATAGATGCGCTACGAGCCTTGGCGGGCTTTATGCGCTTGGCTGCACCTTGGCGGGTGCGCCGACCTGGCCATTATGGCCGGGAGCGGCGTGCCATGTCCAGAGGGGAAACCCTTAAAAGTGCGCCGGCCTGTCTCTTCGGCAGGTGTTCAACTCCCGGCTGCCGGTCTGTAACCGGCGACGGCCTTGAACAGCCAAATCGAAGAGCATCACACATGACCACCACCACACTGACCGCAGGCGATCGCCTTTCGCACCTCATTATGTCGCATCGCACCGCTGCGGATCTCGACGCAGCTGCCGGCATCCAGAAAGAAATAGTGGACGCGCCCGCGGCGAACTGGGCTGAGTTCGGCGCCAAGGCATGTCTTCTCATCAACGAGTTGACGACCGACCCCACCACCGGCTGGCTGGATGCAATCCGGGGTAGCCTGAGGGCCGATGTAGAGCGGCTGGGCACGCCCAGAGCGGCCTAATCCGGCTGTGGTATAATATCGGCTAGCGCGGCTGAATCGCCCCCGGGGACCAGCCGCGCCCCCTGTGCGTCGGCTCAGGCCGGCGAGGTGAGCAAAGCAACTTATTTCAGGCGCGCGCCTTGCCCAATCCAGCGAACGACAACAGCCGCTTGCTCACGCCCGAGCAAGCGGCTTCTCGGCTTAACATCACCGAAGAACATCTCCGCGACCTCGTTAGCGAGGGCGCCATCGGATACATCAACGTCGGCCTCGGAAAGAAGCGTCCACGGCGGCGCTTCACCGAGACGGATTTAAACGAGTTCGTTGAAGCCCGCCGCAGGAGGGAAGTGCCGTGTCCGTCTACCGTGACAAGCGTTCGCCGTACTACTCGTTCGATTTCCAGCACGCCGGCAATCGGTTTCACGGCAGCACGAAATGCACGACGCGACGCGACGCGGAAAGGTTTGAGGCTGCAGAACTAGAGAAGGCCAAAGCCCTGGTGAAGGCGACGAGGCGCGCCAAGGCGTCGCTAGCGATCGATGACGTCGCCGATCGACTCTGGAACGACAGCGCGCAGTACGACGCAGAACCAAAGGCCACGGAGACCAATCTGACGCGGCTGATCGAGTACTTTGGCAAAGAGAAGCCGCTCACGGAGATCGATCACAAGGCGGCCAAGGACTTGGTGGCGTGGCGGCGAGGGCATCGCGTCTCGCGACGTGGCAAGCGGACCAAAGAACAGGAGCAGGCCCTACCGCTAGTGTCGAATGCCACCGTCAATCGTTCCACGACCAAGGTGCTGCAGCGGCTATTCACCTTTGCCAAGGCTGAGAGAGCGGTATTCGAGAGCGAGCCGAAGTGGGAAGACCTGCTGCTGGCCGAGCCTGAGGAGCGTGTCCGAGAACTAAAGATCGAGGAGGCCGAGGCGCTCGACGAGGCCATGCGTGAAGATTATGGGCCGTTCTTTGACTTCGTCCGCGCCAGCGGCATGCGGCTAAAGGAATGCGTGACGCTGAGGTGGTCCGAGGTGGACTTCGGCACCCGGCAGATTGTTCGCCTCGGCAAGGGCGGCCGTCGTGTGGTGTTCCCGATCACGCCAGCGGTTCGCGAGATACTCTTCCCGCTACGGGGACAGCACCCGGAGTTCTGTTTTACCTACGTGGCTGTCTACGGAAACAAGCGCTTGGGTAGGGTGAGGGGGCAACGCTACCCTCTGACCTACACTGGCGCCAAGACCGCCTGGCAGCGCCTCAGAGCCAACTCTGGGCTAGCCGATTTCCGGTTTCACGACTTCCGGCACGACTTCGGGACCAAGCTCTTGCGCGACAGCGGCAACCTCAAGCTGGTGCAAAAGGCGCTCAATCACCGAGACATCAAAAGCACCTTGAGATACGCGCATGTGCTGGACGAGGACGTTGCCGAAGCGGTCGAGCGGCTCGCAGAGTCCCGGAAAAAGTCCCGGAGCAAGCTGCGGACGCCGGATAAAGGCTTGAATTAAAAAGCAAAGCTGCATTCCGCATTCCACATTTCAGATGTCGTTCGCCGCGACGCTCGGACTTGTTGCGCTGGTGCAGATCGGCATGCCGAACCTGTTTGCGTCCCCCGATCATTCGGCGACAGCGCGGATCGCGCTGTGGGGCGGCCGCGAGATCGCGATGCTGTTCCTGGCCTCGCTGATCGCAGGGCTTGCGACCACGCCCTACGCCGCCTTCCACTTCCACCGCGTCACGCCCTACGGCGTGCTCGCCAACCTCGGCGCGATGCCGGTGGTCTCTGCGCTGGTAATGCCGGCGGGGCTGTTGGGCCTGCTCGCAGCGCCGTTCGGGCTCGACGGCGTGTTCTGGTGGCTGATGGGGATCGGGATCGACTGGATGGTCGCGGTCTCGCGCTGGGTGGCGGCACTGCCGGGCGCGGTCGGCCGCATCCCGGCCTTCGGCATCGCGCCGCTGATCGCAGCGAGCCTGGGGGTCATCGTGATGGGCCTGTTGCGCACGCCCCTGCGCTGGGGCGGTGCCGTGGTGCTGCTGGTTTCCATCGGCTGGGGGCTTTCGGTGCGGCAGCCCGATATCCTGATCGCCGGGGACGGCGCGAGCGTCGCGGTGCGGGGCGCGGACGGGCGTTTGCATCTGATCAGGGCAGGCAAGGACAATTTCCTGCTGAAGGAGTGGTTGTCTGCCGACGCCGATCCGCGCGATGCCGGCAGTAGCGCGCTGGCGAGCGGCATATCGTGCGACGAGTCCGGCTGCGTGACACCGCTCGCCGACGGACGGCTGGTCGCGCTGGCCTCGCGCATCGACGCGTTGGCGGACGATTGCAGCCGCGCCGCGCTGGTGGTGACGTCGCGGCCCGCGCCGCCGGATTGTGCCGCGATGGTGGTGGATCGGCAGCGCCTCGCTCGCCAGGGCGCGCTGGCATTGACGCAGCGCGGCGACGGCTTTTCGGTTCAGGCGGTGAGGGCGAGCGGCACGAACCGCCCGTGGTCACCGGCTGGTGTCGGCGAAGGTGATTTCGACGGCAGCCTTGTGCCGAAGGCGGCTCCCCGCAGCCGCGACGCAACGCCATCGGAGACCGACTTGCAGGCCGACGATTGACGCGATCGATTACAGATACCAGGCCAGCACGGCCTCGAGCCTTGCGTTGCCGATGACTGGCAGGGCCACCATCCGGTTCAGCCCGGCTGCGCAGGCCTCGGACCCGGCGATCGAGCCGTCATGGGTGAGATCGTCGTTGAGCGCGGGCATGCCGGTGGCCCAGGCGCCGCCGATGCTGCCTTCGCCTCGGGCGATGGATTTGTCCGCATAGCGTGCGGCAAGGTCGGTCTGCGCGCTGCAATCGCCGGCGCGAAAGACCAGTGCCGAACGGGCCTCGTTCGGGACCCAGATCTCGAAGCGTCGCGCAATCGGCGTTGCCTGCGCCGAGACGAATGTCAAAACCCAGGTCTGGTCGGTGCCGGTTCGGTAGGGTACGCCGACCCCCAGATTGATCCCGACCTTGGCGGCGTCCTCCCAGCGCAGGAAGCTCTTGGCGTCGTGCAGGTCCTTGATGATCAGCGGCAGGCCCGCCTTCCAGGTGCGTCCGAGCAGGCCGAAGCCGCGAGGAAACCTGGTGTGGCGGGAGTTGAATTCGAACATGTCCGCCGCGCCGTAATAGCCGTCGACGAGGCCCATCTCGTGGGAGAGATCAGGATCGTTGTGCCAGAGCTCGATCGCGCCGACATGCGCCTCGTCGTCGCCGCAGAACAGCACCATCACGGCTTGCAGGAATTCGCCTGCAAACAGCGGCACCGCCACGCCGCAGGTGAGGCCGGCCGCGACGGCCTGATCGGTTCGCTTGAAATAGGAGTTGGCGAATTTCGTGAGGATGACGGGATGGCCGCAGGCCCAGGCCTTGCCTGGAAGCCCCTCGTCATATCCGAAGTGCAGCTCTTCGCTGACGGCCTTGAACGCGGACAGCCCTTCATCGTAGAGGCCGCCGCCGAATTCCAGCCGCATGCGCGTCCGGTCAGGCACCCAGAGTTCAACGACGCGAATGAAGGTTTTCATCGAGCGTGTCCGCCGCCTCAAACCACGACAGCATCGGTCATTTGGCTGCGGAGCGGACGTTCAAAATTCAGGCAGCACGGCTCAAACTTCGTGCGGCGACGAGGCGAGGCGGCGGCGCTCGCCGATCGAATTTCATGAAACAAAAACCCACCGGGCTCGCCGGCCTCGGCCGGCGACGGCATTTCAATCCTTGCCCTCGGCCTATCGGGCGGAGGGCGTCAGCCGATCGGCAGTCGTGTGACCGTCGGGCGACTGTCGGCGATGATCTGCGGCTTGTGCTCGCGCTCGCCGATCGGCTGGGTCACCGGCAGTTGCAGCACGGTTGCGCGCTGGCCTTCGACCAGTTGCGTCACCAGCACGGATTTGCCGTCCGGGAATTCGATCGCGTCATGATGGCGATCGGGAATGTGCGGATCGATCTTGCCGAACTTGCCGACGCGGGAGTTGACGGTGCGCGTCCAGATCCAGCGGTTGTCGTAACGGACGTCGTCGGCGAAGGCGAGCTCCGTCCCCGGCAGCAGGCAGACCGCGACGGAGAGATCGGCTTCGGAGGCGAAGCCGCGCGTCGAGGTGCCGCGGAATGTTGTCGTAACGATCGTCTCGCCGACTTCTGCGGGGCGCGTCGCGACGGCATGCAGGCTGTAGTCACACATCGGGTGCTCCTCAATGCAGAGATAGCGACCCGCACCTCTTTCGGAGGCGCAGGCCCCTACCAGAGTGGAAGCACGTGACGGTCTGCTCGGTTGTAGGCAAATCTGCGGCTGGGATCCGCGAGCCCCGATCACATTATCTTTTCCATCTTTTCCGAATTTGTTAGGAACAAAGTCGGCTTCCGTGCATTTGGCAGCCGCGTCTCGACAACCGCGCCTGTCAACGACCGGCGGAGTGATGCGCTTGCGCAGCAACGGCTTGCGATGCTGATGTTGCGATCAGCGTTGCTGCGGTTGCACTCAAACGAGCTGCGCATTTGGGCCGTCCCCCTCGAACTCGAAAGGCCGCGAAGCGATGTTGCGTCGCGCGGCCTGCCGAGGATGTCGCGCAAGGAGGAGGGGCCGGACAATCTGTGCGATACCAGAAAGACTATCCAGCCGGAGCGGACCGTTATCCGCTCCAATCTCTGATCGGCGAGGCCGATCGAAGGCGCGCGCGAGGCGCTAAAGACTTCGGTATCGAGTACTTCCGGTATCAGTACTTGCGGTAAAGCCCGATCAGCTTGCCCTGAATCTTCACGCGGTTCGGCGGCAGGATGCGCACCTCATAAGCGGCATTGGCGGGCTCCAGCGCGATCGAGGCGCCGCGGCGGCGGAAGCGCTTGAGCGTGGCTTCCTCGTCGTCGATCAGTGCCACCACGATGTCGCCGGTATCGGCGCTCTCGTTGCGCTGGATCAGCGCCATGTCGCCGTCGAGGATGCCGGCCTCGACCATGGAATCACCGCGCACTTCGAGCGCGTAATGCTCGCCGGAGCCGAGCATGTCGGGCGGCACGCTGATCGTGTGGCTGCGGGTCTGCAAAGCCTCGATCGGAGTACCGGCCGCGATGCGGCCCATCACGGGCACCGCAACGGGTCGCTCGCCCTCGTCCGCGGACGGGCTGGAGCTCGCGCGTAGCTTGCCGAGATTGCCCTCGATGACGCTTGGCGTGAAGCCGCGTCGGTTGCCGGCGGCAGCCTGGAGCTCCGGCAGCTTGATCACTTCGATGGCCCGGGCGCGGTTGGGCAGGCGGCGGATGAAGCCGCGCTCCTCGAGCGCGGTGATCAGGCGGTGGATACCTGACTTCGAGCGTAGGTCGAGCGCATCCTTCATCTCGTCGAAGGACGGCGGCACGCCGCTTTCCTTCAAGCGCTCGCTGATGAACCGCAGAAGCTCGTATTGTTTGCGCGTTAACATCTCGAACAAAGTCCCCCGGTTGATGTCGTTCGATTCCGAGACGATGAGTTCAGCGATAAGCCGCTACATCTCGAAACAAATCATGAACGGACACTATATGTTCGATATGTGTTCCGCAACTGCTTAATTTACCGTGAACAGAACGAAACTCACGGAATGCGTGTGGCGGCGCAGTTCAGACGGGGAGCCGCAGCACCTCGCAGGGGCTGTCGGCCTCGGCCTTCGGCGCAAACGGTGCGCGCACGAGAAGTACCTGTGCTGCAGCAAGATTCGCAAGCAGAGAGGAGTCCTGATGGCTGACGGGAAGGGCAACGAGCGTGCCGTCGTCGCGCATTTCCAGGCGCGCGCGCAGATAATCCTCGCGCTGGTCGTTGGCGCCGAGATCGCGGCCCAGCACGACGCGCTCGCGATGATGATGAATCACCGAACGGCCTGACAGCGCGCGAATCAGCGGCACCATGAACAGGAAGGCGCAGACGTAGGACGACACGGGATTGCCGGGCAGGCCGATGACGCCCATTGCCCCTAACCGTCCGTGCATCATCGGCTTGCCGGGCCGCATCGCGATCTTCCAGAACGCCATCGCGATGCCTTCGTCCTTGAGCGCCTGCTGGACCAGATCGTGGTCGCCGACCGATGCGCCTCCGGTCGTGACCAGGATGTCGGCGCCGCTTTCGCGCGCGCGGCGGATGCCGGCGGTGGTGGCCTCCAGCGTATCGGCGGCGACACCGAGGTCGATGGTCTCGGCGCCTTCGCTGCGGGCGAGCGCGTGCAGGGCATAGCCGTTGGAATAGACGATCTGGCCGTGCCCGGGCGTTGAGCCCGGCATCACCAGTTCGTCGCCGGTGGCGAGAATCGCGACCTTCGGACGGCGGCAAACGGCGAGCTGCGGGTGGTTCATTCCGGCGGCGAGGGCGAGATCGCGCTCCGTCAGACGGGTTCCCTTGCGCAGGAGAACGTCGCCCTCGCGGAAATCGACGCCGGCGGGGCGGATGTGCCGACCCACGATCGCGGCTTCCTTGATCGTTATGTGCTTGCCTTCGGCGATCGTGTCCTCCTGGATCACGACCGCATCCGCGCCGTCCGGAACGACGCCGCCGGTGAAGATTCGCACGGCTTCGCCGGCGCCGACCTTTCCCGTGAACGGACGGCCCGCTGCGACCTCACCGATCATGGTCAGCCTGGAATCGATTGTTGCCGCGTCGGCTGCACGCACGGCATAGCCGTCCATCGCCGACATCGCCTGGGGCGGCTGGGTGCGCCGCGCAGCGACGTCCTGCGCGAGCACGCGATGGTAGGCTTCGTCGAGTGAAACCATCTCTGGGGGCAGCGGCTCTGCACCCGCCAGCACCGCAGCAAGGGCGTCGGAAACCGGCATCAAGGCCACGGGCGAAACTCCTGCTCGGCACGTTCGGATGAAATGTTCCGACAGTCTTCTAGCCGAGCGCGGGGGCAGAGGCAAAATGGCGGAGCGGGCAGGATTTATCCTGCCGCTTCCGGCCCAGAATGGAAGGCAGGCTCAGGCTTGGCGTGGCATGATCCAGAGAACGAGACCGATCGGCAGGAGGGTGGCCATGGCGAGGACGAGAATGACGAGCGCCACAGCCAGCATCGCTCAACTCCCGCTCGGCCGGTCCGGCCCGGCGTCCAGCGCGACGTCGGGAGCCTTCGGCCCTTGATCCTTGTCGGGCAGCGGATCGGCCTGGGATTTCAGGTCGGCGGCCTTGCTGATCAGCTTGGCGGAAAGGTCAGAATCCGAGGTGGTTCTTGCGAATTCAAGCAGGAGAGAGGCTTGCTTGGTGAGATAGGTTTTGCCCAGCACGTGCATAAGTCCGGTGTAGAAGTCCCAACGGACTCAAGAGTCCGTAAGGGGCCATTCCGTTCCCGGAACTCCGTACAAAAATGCACAAAGCGCTCTGGTTCCTCATTTTGGGCAAAATTGGTTCCGGAAGACTTGGGCGACGTTGGCGTCTCCCGCTGCGCGGAGATCGTCAGATGCCCAATGCCTTCAAGGCGTTCCCGACGTCGCGCGGCGACGTCACATGCACCGCTGTCAGCCCGCGCGACCGCGCGCCTTCAACATTCTCGGCGAGATCGTCGAAGAAAACGATACGTCTTGCGGGCACGCCGATGGCGGCGACGACATGGTCGAAGGCTTCCGCATCCGGTTTGCGCAGGCCGATGCTGGACGACAGATATAGCGCGCGGAAATGGCCGAGCAGTTCGCAGTATTCCTTCGAGAAATAGTCGACATGCGGCCGGTTGGTGTTGGAGAAGGCGTAGAGCGGCATCTGCTTCGCCGCGCGCGGCAGCAGCTCGGCGATGTCAGGCATCTCGCCGGCGAAGATCGCGTTCCAGCCTTCCAGGAACTGGGCGTCCGAAATGCCGATGCCGAGCGAAGCACGCAGCGAGGCGAAATAGTCCTCGTCGCTGATCCTGCCGACCTCGTGCAGCCGGTAAGCCTCGTCACGCACATAGCGCGCGACGATGGCCTCGGGCTGGCAGCCGGCATGTCCCGCCCAGCAGGCGATCGCCTTGGAGAAGTCGATGTCGAGCACCACGCGCCCGAGATCGAACAGCAGCGCATCCGCGCTGCCGGGAGAAAGCGAGTTCACTTGCATCCTTTCACTCAGTATCGATAGGGATCGTGGTCGAATAGCGGGAATGCGCTGAAGACGCTCGGCGCGTTGGTGGCGGTCGCCGGATGCAGGCAGGATTTGTCGACCTCGGCAAATGACGTGGCGCCCAAAAGGCCGAGGCAGCGCAGCACTTCGTCCTCCAGCAGCTCCAGCATCCGCGCGACGCCGGCCTCGCCAGCCGCCGCCAGCGCCCAGCATTGCAGCCGGCCGATCCCGACCATGTCCGCGCCCGCCGCGATCGCCTTGACGATGTCGGTGCCGCGACAGACACCGCCATCGACCATGATCTTGGCGCGGCCCTTCACGGCCTCGACGATCTCGGGCAGCACATGCATGGCGCCGCGGCCGTGGTCGAGCTGGCGGCCGCCATGGTTGGAGACGTAGATCCATTCGACGCCATGATCGACCGCGATCAGGGCGTCCTCGGCGGTGGCGATGCCCTTCAGGATCAGCGGAATCCTGAACTTGTCCTTGATCATCTTCACGGTCCGCCACTCAAGGCCCTTCTGGAAATCGCCGCCGGTGGCACGCAGGCGGCTTTCGCGAACGTAGCGCTTGGCGATGTCACGCTCACGACGGCTGTAATGGGCGGTATCGACGGTCAGGCAGAAGGCGGCATAGGCGCTCTTCTCGGCCCGGCTGACGACATCGGCGACAAAGGCGTCGTCGCCGCGGACATAGAGCTGATAGAGCCGCAGCGCATCGGGTGCGGCTTCGGCGGTCTGCTCCAGGCCGGGCTCGGACACCGAGCTCAGCATGTGCGCTGCACCGAAGGTGCCGGCAGCGCGCGCGACGCTCGCCGCGCCATCCGGATCGAAGATCTCGAGCGCACCGACGGGGGCGAGCACCACCGGCAGGCGCATCCTGCGGCCGAACTGCTGAACCGAGCCGTCGACCTTGCGGACGTCGCGCAGCACGCGCGGGCGGAAGGCGATCTCGTCCAGCGCCATGCGGTTGCGGCGCATCGTGGTTTCGGTCTCGGCGGCGCCCACGATGTAGTCCCAGGCGTTCTGGTTGAGGTTGGCCCGCGCTTTCCGAATGAATTCGTGCAGGTTCTGGAACGGCTCGTTGCTGGCGCCGAGCTCGACGTTCCGTTCCGGCCGGATCCGGGGTGCTTCGTTCATTGTTATCCTCCCGAGAATTTGAAGCCTTGTGTCATCGCCTAACCCGTCCAGCGCTCCAAAACCATCCTAAAATGGCATGGCTGCGCGGCGTGGACGGGCGCACCGATCGCCCCTTTAGGTACCTTTGGGGGCGGGCCAGTCCTGCAACGTTGCCAAAAGTTTAGGTCCGAACGAAGCGATTTCTGCGGTGTACCGGTCGGCGGTGCGTCCCGGCCTTGAAGAAACCAGAATGGTATTGTGAGAAGTGGACTGGATCGCCAATTGCATGGCGCCTCCCAAGTCTGCTTCCCAAGTCTCGAGAGACGAGCCCAAGCAAGCTCAAGCGAACCGCCAAGCAAAAAGGCAAGCCCATCCATGCGGAAAACCCTGCTGTTCCCTCTGGGCGCGCTCACCGGAGCGTGTCTCACCCTTCTGGTCGCCAGCCCGCACGGTGGTGTATGGGCGGCACGGGCGGCAGCGAGCGCGGACAATGCCTATTCCCAGCTCAACCTGTTCGGCACGGTGTTCGAGCGCGTCAAGGCGAGCTATGTCGAGAAGCCCGACAACGCCAAGATGATCGAAGGCGCGATCACGGGCATGGTGACCTCGCTCGACCCGCATTCGCGCTACATGAACGCTAAGGCCTGGACCGAGATGCAGGAGACCACCTCCGGCGAGTTCGGCGGCCTCGGCATCGAGGTCACGATGGAAGACGGCCTCGTCAAGGTCGTTTCGCCGATCGACGATACGCCCGCCTCGAAGGCAGGCCTGATGTCCGGCGACCTCATCAGCAAGATCGACGGCGAGGCCGTGCAGGGCATGACGCTCGAGCAGGCCGTCAACAAGATGAAGGGCCCGGTCGATACCAAGACCAAGCTCACCATCGTGCGCAAGGGCGCGGACGCGCCGCTCGACGTCGCGATCACGCGCGAGATCATCCATGTGCGCCCGGTGCGCTTCCACGTGGAGAACGGCGACATCGGTTATATCCGCGTCACCTCGTTCAACGAGCAGACCACCGACGGCCTGAAGAAGGCGATCGCCGCGATCTCCAAGCAGGTGCCGCAGGAGAAGCTCACCGGCTACGTGATGGACCTGCGCAACAATCCGGGTGGACTGCTCGACCAGGCCGTGTCGGTGTCGAGCGCCTTCCTCCAGCGCGGCGAGGTCGTCTCGACCCGCGGCCGCAGTCCGGAAGAGACCCAGCGCTTCACTGCGCATGGCGGCGACCTCACCAAGGGCAAGCCGCTGGTGGTTCTGGTCAATGGCGGCTCGGCCTCGGCTTCCGAAATCGTGGCCGGCGCGCTGCACGACCACAAGCGCGCGACCATCATCGGCACGCGCTCGTTCGGCAAGGGGTCGGTGCAGACGGTCATTCCGCTCGGTGCCGGCAATGGCGCGCTGGCGCTGACCACGGCGCGCTACTACACCCCGTCGGGCCGCTCGATCCAGGCCCAGGGCATCGCTCCCGACATAGAGATCCTGCAGGACGTGCCGCCGGAGCTGAAGGGCCGCATGGACACCATGGCGGAGTCCCAGATGCGCGGGCATCTCTCAGCCGGCGAGGGCGGCGAGCAGACCGGATCGCAGTCCTACGTTCCGCCGAAGGAGGAGGACGACAAGGCCCTGCATGCCGCGTACGACTTCCTGCACGGCGTGAGCGCGAATGCAGTAGCCGCAAAGCCCGCGTCGAAGGCGGCGGTGCCGAACTAGGCTTACGACGTCGAGACATCGATATCGCCCGGGAGTGGACGACCGCTCCCGGGCGATTTCGTTTGGGACCTTAGCGGTGTCTGCAGCGGACCTAACTCGCCTCGCGGCGGCGGGCTTTCGCGCCGCCGCGCTGGGCGAGCCGGCTGCGATGCAGCGCGAACAGCTCCAGCACCTTGTCGGCGGGCTTCGCGGCGCTGAACAGATAGCCTTGCATCTCGGAACAGCCGAGCGCGCGGAGCAGACGCTGCTGCTCCTCGGTCTCGACGCCCTCGGCCGTGGTGGTCATGCGGCGCGCGGCCGCGAGATTGACGACGGCCTGGACGATGCTGGCCGAGCCGTCGGGGCCGGCGATGTCGTCGACGAAGCAGCGGTCGATCTTGATCTTGTCGAACGGGAAACGGTGCAAATAGCTCAGCGACGAGTAGCCGGTGCCGAAATCGTCGAGCGCGATGCGCACGCCGATGGCGCGCAGCTGATGCAGGATCGCCAGCGCCGTGTCGTCGTCGCGGATCAGCACCGCCTCGGTGATCTCGAGCTCGAGCCGGCTCGCCGGCAGGTTGGAAGCAGCGAGCGCCGCCATGATCTTCAGTGCCAGCGTGCCGCTCTTGAACTGCACCGGCGAGACGTTGACGGCGAGGCGGATATCGTCGGGCCAGTTCGCAGCGTCCCGGCAGGCGGTCGCCAGCACCCATTCGCCGATCTCGTTGATCAGGCCGGTATCTTCGGCGATCGGGATGAACTCTGCCGGCGAGACCATGCCGCGCGCGGGATGGCGCCAGCGCACCAACGCCTCGCAGCCGGTGATGCGATCGTCCTTCAGGCTGAGGCAGGGCTGGTAATAGACCTCGAGGCCGCCGTCGCGCCCCCCTTGGGCGATGGCGTGGCGCAGGTCGCTCTCGAGCTGCCGGCGCTCGCGGACCTTGGCATCCATCTCCGGCTCGAAGAAGCGATAGGTGCGGCGTCCGGCGGACTTGGCGGCGTACATCGCCATGTCCGCGTTCTTGAGGACCTGGTCGAGCGCCGTGCCGTGTTCCGGCGCGAGCGCAATGCCAATGCTGGCGTCGGTGGTGAGATGGTGGCCCATGCAGTCGAACGGCGCGCGGATGGCGGCGAAGACCCGTGCGACGAGCTCGTTGACCTGGTCGAGCGATGCCACCGCGCTCTGGACGATGGCGAACTCGTCGCCGCCGAGCCGCGCCACGAAATCCGCCGGGCCGGCACAGCGGCGCAGGCTTGCGGCAATCGATTTCAGCAGCTCGTCGCCGACGAGATGGCCGAGCGCGTCGTTGACGCCCTTGAACTCGTCGATGTCGATGTAATGCACCGCGATCTGTTCGTCGTTGCCGACCGCGGCCAGCTCTTCGCGCAGATGCTCGTGGAACATGGTGCGGTTCGGCAGGTCGGTCAGCGCGTCGTAATGGGCGAGGTGGGTGATGCGCTCCTCGATCCGGCGGCGCTCGGTGATGTCCTCATGGGTTGCCACCCAGCCACCGTCCGTGAGCGGCTCGTTGAGGATGTGGATCGAGCGGCCGTCGGAGGTGTCGACCACCATGGAATTGCGCGTATGGACGCCCTTCAGCACGCGCACGACATAGTCGTTGACGTCGCCCGTGAACGAGCCGGTCGCCTTGCGATGGGCGATGATGTCGTGGAAGCTCGAGCCGGGCTTCACGATCTCGGCCGACAATCCGTACATTTCGAGATAGCGCTGGTTGCAGACCACCAGCCGCTGCTCGGCGTCGAACAGCAAGAGTCCCTGCGTCATGTTGTTGACGGCGCGATCGAGCCGCTGCTTTTCCAGCGTCAGCCGTTCCCGCGAGAGGCGGTGCTGCTCCAGCAGCTTGCGCACGATCGCGATCAGCAAGCCTGCGATGGCGAGTGCGGAAGAGGCGGCGATCGAGATCAGCATGCCGATCTGCTCGCGCCAGTCCGTCAGGGCGGAGGCGCGCGTCGTGGTGGCCATCATCAGGATCGGGAAATGGGGCAACGCGCGCGAGGAGATCAGCCGGTCTTCTCCGTCCACCGGGCTCGTGAAACGGCCGGCGAAGTGATCGAGGTCGAAAACCCTCTGATGCTGCACCGGACCAGACTTGAAATTCCGCCCCATCAATTCGCTGGAGTGGGGATAGCGGGCGAGCAGCGTCCCGTCGCGATGCAGCATCGAGATCGTCGCACCCTCACCGAGCGCGACGGATGCGAAGAATTTCTCGAAATTGGCGGGCTCGATGCCGCGTCCAACGGTGCCAAGGAACTCGCCGTTCGGCCCGACGATCTTGCGCACGATCAGGACGGTCCAGGCGCCGGAGATGCGACTGTGCAGCGGCTCGATCAGGACATCCGGCGAATTGGGATCATCCTTGAAGGTGCGAAAATAGGCGCGATCGGCAACGCTCACCTTCGGAGCCGGCCATGCCGACGACGAATTGATCAGATTGCCTTCGGCATCGATGATGTTGACGCCCCCGATGTAGGGCAGCGCCTCGATCTTCGAGCGCAGCATCCGGTGGATGTCCTGGCCCGAAAGGCGCTTGCGATAGTCCTCGACGGTCGTGATTCCGGTCGTGCGGACGTGGTCGACGAAATCCTTCTGGATGACCGCGAAGTCCTGCAATTGCTGATCGAAATGATGGGTGAGCAGCAGCACGGTGTTTTCCAGCTCGCGGCTGGAGTTGCGCAGCGCCCGCTCGCGGAAATTCTGCGCCATCAGGACAGAGCCGACGGCGATGGCCGCGATCAGCAGCGTGCCGCCCACGACCAGCCAGCGGATCGGTCCGCTGCGCACGAAGGCCTGGTCAAAGAGGCGGCTGCCGAATCTCGTCATCATGCTGGATCGTTGCCGTGCACACGTCAGGATCAATTCTTGGCCCCAAAAACATCCGTTGGTTTACGGGAACGGTGTGGAGGCGAAGTTAGGAAGCGCGGTTAACGCTGTGTGAACGGCCGCGCGCAAATGCAACCGAGGTCCGCGATTACAGCGGGCAGGAATTGCCGAAGGCATTGGAGGGCGCCGGTCAATTCCTGCCGGCCACGCCACAATCAACCACGCCCTAACCATCTAACGTGTTGGGGAGCCTCAAATCGGCGTTGGCACGTGATTTGCGACATGCCTGCTGACGACGACATGCCTGCTGACGACACAGAGAGGACGCAACGATGAAAAACACCCTGAAGAACTTCCTCGCCGACGAGCGTGGGGCAACCGCGATCGAGTACGGCCTGATCGCGGCCGGAATCGCGCTGGCCATCATCACCGTCGTGAACGGCATGGGCTCCAAGCTCAACAGCAAATTCACTGCGATCAGCTCTTCACTGCGCTGATCGCGTGGGCTCCGCTGCGTGCCAGTATCGCCACCACGATCAGTGCCGCGACGATGTTCGCGGCGGCACCGACCAGGATCGGCATCGTATAGCTGTGGTTGACGTCGTAGGCGAAGCCGGCTGCACTCGGGCCAATCAGCGTGCCGAACGCCACGCTGGTGTAGAGAATGCCGATGATTCCGCTGACATTGCGTCCGCCAAAATAGTCCATGACCACAGAGGGAAGCACCGCGACCCAGCCGCCGTAGAACGCGCCGTAGACGAAGGCAAAAGCGGCGAGGGTCCAGACCTCAGCGGCAATGGCCCAGATCGCCATCGCGAGCGCCATTCCGGTCAGGACCATGATCAGCGAGCGGTCGCGGCCCATCCGGTCGGCGAGTGCGCCGAGAAAGAAGCGGCCTGCGGTGCTGCCGGCCCCGATCACGCCGAGCAGCAGCACTGCAGAGGATGCCGCGACCCCGTGATCGCGCGCGTAGGGCACGAGATGGACGAACGGGACGAAGGCCCCGAACGAGCAGACCAGACACGACAGGTAGAGGGCGACAAACCGCGTCGACCGGATGGCCTCGCGCACGGATGCGCCGCCGGCGTTGTTGGCGCCCGCGGCATCGCGAGGCGGATCGCCATCGGGTCCGAGGCCGCGGTGCTTCGGATCGTTCTCGATGAGCAGCGACATCCCGCCGCCCAGCACCAGCGCAATCGCGCCCAGCACCAGATAGGCTCCGCGCCAGCCCACCGAAGCGATCAGCAATGAGGCGAGCGGCGGCATCGCCAGCGTACCGAGCCCGATGCCACTCACCGCGAGCCCGGAGGCAAAGCCGCGGCGCCTGACGAACCAGCGTTGCACGGCGCCGATGGCCGGAACATAGGCGCAGCCGACGCCGAGGCCGACGCCGAGCCCGTAGGCGAGATAGACCTCGACGACGGACCGGGCAGTGCTCGCAGCCGCGAGTCCGACCGCGACCAGGATCATGCCGGCGACGGCCAGCGGACGCGAGCCAAACCGGTCGGCGAGGGGACCGCTGACGAGGCCGAGCGCGAAGTACAGAAAGCCCGCGATCGAAAACACCAGCGAGATCGAACCGCGCGAGGCGCCGAAATCGCGCTGGAGCGGCTCGAGGAATGCGCTGAACGTGTAGGCGGAGCCGAAGCCGACGAACATGACGGCAAACGCCGCCGCGACGACGAACCAGCCATGGAAAATACCTCGCTGAGCGAGCGTGGATTGAATGGTCAATGCGGCCTCCGCGAGGTGAGGGAAGGATGGCGACGGTGCCAGGACGTGGCCCGCTGGAAGGCCGCGCCGGCGCGCACGAGCGTGGCCTCGTCCAGATGGGCGGCGACGAGTTGGAACGCGATCGGCAGCCCGTCCGTCGACGCACCGCCTGGCAGCGTGATGGTGGGATGACCGGTCATGTCGAACGGGCAGGTGTAGCGCTGCAGCTTCGCGATCAGATCCGGCTGTTCGCCGAGCGTCTGGATCATGGCAAGCGTCACTGGCGGGAACGGGTGCACCGGGATCAGCAGCAGGTCGATGGTCTCGAACAGCGCAGTCACCCGGCCGCGTAGCGCCAGCCGCCGCAGCAGGATCTTCTGATAGTCGAGAGCAGATAGAGCGCGGCCGGTTTCGAGCACGGAGGCGAGGATCGGACCATACTCATCCTTGCGAGCGGGATAGGTCGCCTCATGAGCGACCGCAGCTTCCACCGCACAGTTCGGCGTCCAGTCGGCGATCGCCTGCGTGACGTCGGGAAATCGGACATTGACGGTGTCGGCGCCAAGCGCGCGGAAGGCATCGATGGCGTCCGCCAGCACGCGCTGGGTCGCAACGTCCACGTCGTCGCTGTTCCAGGCGGGATCGACGCCGATCCGCAGGCCCCGCACGTCCTGTGCGGCGGCGGCCAGATAGTCGGGCACCGGATCGACCAGCGACGTCGGGTCGTTCGGATCGTGTCCGGCGATGACGCCGAGCAGCGCACCGACGTCGGCCGCGCTGCGGCCGATCGGTCCGACATGGTCGAGCGTCGCGGCAAGCTCGAAGGCGCCGTGGCGGCTGACGCGGCCCCAACTCGGCTTCAATCCGGTCAGGCCGTTGGCGGCGCAGGGCCAGCGGATCGAACCGCCGGTGTCGGAGCCGAGCGAGCCGAAGCAAAGTCCGGCAGCCGTCCCGACCGCCGAGCCGCTGGACGAGATACCCGGCCAGTAGCTCGCATTCCACGGATTCTTCGGCGGTTTCACCAGCGGATGGTGATCGGCATAGGCGCCCTCGGTGAGTTGCACCTTGCCGAGGATCACGGCGCCCGCGTTCTTGAGCCGGCGCACGACGGTTGCGTCTTCACTGGGACGAAAGTCGCGATGAAGCGTCGTGCCTGCCGCCGTCGGAACGCCCTCGGTCCAGAACAGGTCCTTGAGCGCAATCGGCACGCCATGCAGGGGCCCCCGATACCGGCCCTGCGCGATGTCGGCGTCCGCGGCTTCCGCCTCGGCCATGGCCGTTTCCGCCATCACGTGAACGTAGCTGCCGAGATCGCGGTCGATGGAGTCGATCCGGTCGAGTTGCGCGCGCGTCACCTCCAGCGCCGAGATTTCGCGCGCCTTGAGGTGTGCCGCGAGCGCGGTGAGTTCGAGATAGTGCAGGGCGTCGGCCACGGCTCGGTTCTCCATTCCGGTGATAGCAGAGGCGTTCGATCCCGAGGGATCGTTCGACACCAGTATAAGTAAGATACAGGTGTCGCTTGCTGTCAACCAGTAAATCTGTTTTACTGGTGTTCAAATCTTTGGTGTTCCGATGTCGAAAGTGTCGCGCAAATTCCAGGTTCCCGACGCGTTGGCAAACCTCTACGATTTCGCCAACACGCTCGATGTTCGCCACTTCACGCATTTCGGCGTGGAGCACCCGGAGAGCGATGAGCTCAGTGGCCCGAAGGACCTGGCGGACTGGATGCGGGAACGCGGCCTTGGCGCCAAGGGCGGCCATGTCACGCCGGCAATGTTCGAGACTGCGCTGAGGCTGCGCGGGGCGTTGCGTGCCTATCTGCAGTGTGAGCCGAGCGAGCGGCTCCGGAACAAGAGCGTTCTTGGCGCGCTCAATGACGCGCTGGCGCCGTTTCCGCTGCGGGTCGAGGCGCTCGCAGGCCGTGGCGCAACGCTGTCAGCGGCGCGCGAGGATGCGCTCGCCGGCCTGTCGGCCATCGCGATCGAGCTTCATGACGCAACCCTCGTGGGAACGCTGGACCGGCTGAAGATGTGCGCGTCGGAGGAATGCCGCCGGGTGTTCTTCGACCGGTCGAAACCATCGACGCGGCGGTGGTGCATGTCGACGCTATGCGGCAACCGGATGAAGACGCGCGCTTATCGCGAGCGGCAGCGCGAGGCGAAATAGAGCGGATTGCGCAGTCAGGCGCGGTAATGGCCGGACTTGCCGCCGAGCTTCTCGACCAGATGGATGCCCTCGATGCGCACGCCGCGCTCGACCGCCTTGATCATGTCGTAGATGGTGAGGCAGGCGACCGAGACGGCCGTGAGGGCCTCCATCTCGACGCCGGTCGGACCCGTCACCTTGACGCTGGCGCGGACGAGGCAGCCCGGCAATTTCGCGTCTGGCTCGATGTCGAGCGTCACCTTCGACAGCGCCAGCGGATGGCAGAGCGGGATCAGCTCCGAGGTGCGCTTGGCGGCCATGATGCCGGCGATGCGGGCGGTCCCGAGCACGTCGCCCTTCTTGGCGTTGCCGGATACGATCAGATCGAGCGTCGCCTTGGTCATGACGACACGGCCTTCCGCGACCGCAAGCCGCTCGGTCGCGGGCTTGTCCGAGACGTCGACCATCCGCGCCTCGCCGGAGGCGCCGATATGGGTGAGGGCCGGGACGGCTTTTTTCGCCGGCTTGCGCGCCATGTCAGCGCGTGCCCGTCGCGCGCGCCGCACTCTGGCGCGCGAGCAGCGTGCGCGTCGCGGCGGTGACGTCGGCCTGCCGCATCAGGCTCTCGCCGACCAGGAAGGTCGACATGCCGACGCGCTCGAGCCGGGCAAGATCGGCGGGCGTGAAGATGCCGCTCTCGCCGACCATCAGTCGATCCCCGGGGATCAGCGGCGCCAGCGTTTCGCTGGTCGCGAGCGTGGTCTCGAACGTGCGAAGATTGCGGTTGTTGACCCCGATCATCGGCGAGCGGAGCTTGAGCGCGCGGTCGAGCTCGGCGCGGTCGTGGATCTCGATCAGCACGTCCATGCCGTAGGCGAGCGCGGCGTCTTCGAGGTCTTTGGCGGTGGTATCATCGAGCGCGGCCATGATGATCAGGATGCAATCGGCGCCGCGCGCGCGCGCTTCCGCCACCTGGTAGGTGTCGAACATGAAATCCTTGCGCAGCACCGGCAGTGCCGTCGCTGCACGCGCCGCCACCATGAAGTCGAGATGGCCCTGGAACGAGGGCGTGTCGGTCAGCACGGACAGGCAGGCCGCGCCGCCGGCCTCATAGGCCTTGGCGAGCTGGGGCGGATCGAAATCGGCGCGGATCAGCCCCTTCGACGGCGAGGCCTTTTTCACCTCCGCGATCAGCGCGTAGTCGCCATTGGCGTGCTTGGCCTTGATCGCGCGCATGAAACCGCGCGGCGCAGCTTGCGTCTTGGCCTTCGCCTCGACCGCCGAGAGCGGCTCGGCGCGCTTGGCGGCGGCGATCTCTTCGCGCTTATAGGCTTCGATCTTGGTCAGGATGTCCGACATGTCAGGCTTGGCCGTTCGAGATCGCAATCAGGTGCTTCAGCTTCGCCTTGGCCGCGCCGCTGTCGATCGACTTGATGCCGATCGCGACGCCCTCCTTGAGGTCCTTGGCGCGTCCGGCCACCACCAGCGCGGCGGCGGCGTTCATCAGCGCGACGTCGCGGTAGGCGCTCGGCTTGCCGTCGAGCACGCTCTGCAGGGCGATTGCATTGGCGTCGGCGTCACCGCCTTTCAGCGCGCCGGCCTCGCAGCGCGGCAGGCCGGCGTCCTCCGGCGTCACCTCGAAATTGCGGATCTCGCCGTTGTGGAGCGCGGAGACGAAGGTCGGACCGGTGAGGGTGATCTCGTCGAGGCCGTCGGAGCCGTGCACCACCCAGGCGGATTCAGAGCCCAGGTTCTTCAGCACCTGCGCCAGCGGCTGCACCCATTGCCGCGAGAACACGCCGACCATCTGCCGCTTCACGCCCGCCGGGTTGGACAGGGGGCCGAGCAGATTGAAGATCGTGCGTGTCGCGAGCTCGACTCGCGTCGGGCCGACATTCTTCATGGCCGGGTGATGAGCGGGCGCGAACATGAAGCCGATGCCGCATTCGCGCACGCAATGGCCGACCTGCTCGGGCCTGAGGTCGATCTTCACCCCGAGCGAGGCCAGCACGTCGGCGGCGCCCGAGCGCGACGACAGCGCGCGGTTGCCGTGCTTGGCCACCGGCACGCCGGCGCCGGAGACGATGAAGGAGGCGCAGGTCGAGACGTTGACCGAGCCGGAGCCGTCGCCGCCGGTGCCGACGATGTCGACGGCTTCCGGCGGTGCCGTCACGCTCAGCATCTTGGAGCGCATCGCCGTAACGGCGCCGGTGATCTCGTCCACCGTTTCGCCGCGCACCCGCAGCGCCATCAACAGGCCGCCCATCTGCGAGGGCGTGGCTTCGCCCGACATCATGGCGTCGAAGGCGGAAGCCGCTTCCTCACGCGACAGGCTGGCGCCGGTCGCCACTTTTCCAATGATCGATTTCAGGTCGTCCATCGCGTGCTTTCAACTCACTGGTTCGCGCCGGTCACCTGCGCGAAGGCGGCCTGATTAATGGTGGTCCCGATGTCGGTTTCAAGCTTGTTGACGTAAGAGGCGACCTGCTCCTCGGTCTGGGCACGGTCGAGGGTTTCCTTCAGCTTCTTGATCGCGTCGGAGGCGGCGTCGACCGCGGGTTCGACGATGTCGGTGACGCGGAAGACGATCACCTCGGTCCCCCCCGTCACCGGCGTCTGTCCGACGCCGTCCTTGGCGGTGCGGAAGGCGGCCGATACGACGGCCGCGGGCACGCCGGCGGGCGTATCGTCGCGCTTGAAGCCGGTTGCTGTCTCGACCTTGGCGCCGATCGCTGCGGCTTCATCGGCGAGCTTGCCGCCTGCTTCGAGCTTCTGCACCATCTCGGTCGCCTTGGCCTTGAGCTTGGTGGCGATCTGGTCCTGGCGCCAGCGCGCCTCGACCTGATCGCGGACCTCGTCGAGATTGCGGTCGCGCGAAGGCGTGATGGCGAGCACGTCGTACCAGACATAGCCGCCCTTGAACGAGATCGAGTCGTTGTCGACGCCGACATCGGTGTTGAAGGCCTGCGACACCACGTCGAGGCCCTGCGGAATGTTGGCGACCGGCTGGCCGTTCGGGGCGCGGCCGGAGCGATCGACCGCGTCGATGGTCACGGCGGTGAGGCCGAGCTTCTGCGCAGCGTCGATCACGCTGGCGCCGCCGCCGCGCTCGTCTTCCATCTTGTCGCGGAGATCGGCGACCTTGACGCGCGCGCGCTCGGTGGCGATCTCGCGCTTGATGTCGCCGGCAAGGCTGGCGTAGTCCGCCTCCTTGCCCGGCTCGATCTTGTCGACCCTGACGATCGCGACGCCGAGCCCACCCTGGATCGGCTGGCTGATCTCGCCGACGGGAAGCGCGAAGGCGGCATCGCCGACGGCGGCAGCGAGCGAAGACTTGGTCACGAGGCCGAGGTCGACATCGGAGGCGCTCAGCCCGCGCTCCTTGCCGAGATCCTCGAACGACATTCCGCCGACGAGGCGCTCGCGTGCGGCCTGCGCGTCGGTCACGTTGGGAAACACGATCTGCTGGATCTGGCGCTTCTCCGGCGTGCCGAGCCGGTCCTTGCGCTGCTCGAACATCTTCTTGGCGTCCTCGTCGGAGACCTCGCTCCACTTGCCGATTTCTTCCGGCGAGACCACGACGAAGGAGATCTTGCGGTATTCGGGCGCGCGGAACTGAACCTTGTGATCCTCGAAATAGGCGGCGAGCGCCTCGGGCGAGGGCGCGTCGATCTGGCCGGCCTGGGCGGCGTCGAGCCTGACGAACTCGATGGCGCGCTGCTCGTTCTGGAAGCGCGTCAGCACGTCGATCATGGCTTTCGGCGGCTCGAGGCCGGCGCCGATCGTGCCGGTGATCTGCCGGCGCAGCGACACCTTGCGCTGCTCGGCGACGTAGCGCTGCTCGGTATAGCCGAAATTACGGATCACGGCCTGGAACCGGTTCGCATCGAAACTGCCGCCGACGCCCTTGAAGTTGGGGTCGTTCATGATGAGCTGGCGGATCTGGTCGTCGGACTGGCCGAGCCCGAGCCGGCGCGCCTCTTCGTCGAGGGCGGCTTCCGCGATCGTCTGCTGCAGCACCTGGCGGTCGAGGCCGAAGGCACGCGCCTGGTCGGGCGTCAGCGGACGGCCGAACTGGCGGCTGATCTGTTGCAGGCGGTCCGTGTAGATCTGGCGGAACTCGTTCAGCGAAATCTCGGTGCTGCCAACCTTGGCCACCGTGGACTGCCCGAAGCCCTTGAAGATGTCGGCGATTCCCCAAATGCCGAAACTGACGATCAACACGCCCATCACCACGGCCATAATCGTCTTGCCGAGCCAGTTTGATGAGGCCTTGCGCATTCCTCGAAGCATTTGGTCCAACTTGTTTGAGCAGGAGGGGAACGGGAGCGCGTCTTAATGCAGATTCAGCAAAAGCGCGTCACCAAATTGATCAATCATCATAAAGTGGTGGCTTTCCCCCCGCAACCTCGGGTCCGGCGACCGTTTGCGGCTGCGGTTAAAAGCCTCTGGTCTCTGGAACTGCAGCAGGTCCTCTGCTAGCGCATGCACAAACCTCATTTTGCTGGAAATTGACATGACCGACGCCATCCGCCCCCTGATCGCCGGAAATTGGAAAATGAACGGCCTGAAGGCCCAGGCTGCCGAGTTCGACGCCATGCTCAATGGTGCGGCCGAGGTGACCGGCAAGGCCGATCTGCTGGTCTGCCCGCCTGCGACCCTGATTGCGGCCTTCGCCGACAAGGCGCGCGGCAAGAAAGTCGCGGTAGGCGCCCAGGATTGCCACCCCAAGGCCTCCGGTGCCCATACCGGCGATATCGCCGCCGAAATGCTGGCTGATGCCGGGGCGACCGCCGTCATCGTCGGCCATTCCGAGCGCCGCGCCGACCACGGCGAGGGCGATGCCCTGATCCGGCAGAAGGCCGAGGCCGTCTGGCGCGCCGGTGCGACGGCGATCGTCTGCATCGGCGAGACGCAAGGCCAGCGCGACGCCGGCCAGACGCTGGACATCCTGCGCGGGCAGCTCGCCGGCTCCCTGCCTGATGGCTCGACGGCCGCGAATCTCATCGTGGCCTATGAGCCGGTCTGGGCGATCGGCACCGGGCTCACCCCCACGGCCAAGGATGTCGAGCAGATTCATGGGTTTATCCGGGAGGTCCTGACCTCCAGGTTCAAGACCGACGGGGGGAAGATGCGCATCCTCTACGGCGGCTCGGTCAAGCCCTCGAATGCGGCCGAGCTGATGGCGGTCAAGAACGTCAACGGCGCCCTGGTCGGCGGCGCCAGCCTGAAGGCGGCCGATTTCCTTGCGATCGCCAAGGGCTGCCCCTAGCTAACCTCAATGCGGCTGATCCGGACCCGATCGGGGGTGGCAATGCCCCCTCTGATCGTGTAACACCGCGCAACTTCAGGAAAACCCGCGAAGCGCGATCGGCCGCCGTCAGGCGCCGCCCGCTTGTGACGGAAGGATACTATGCAGACCGTTGTCATCGTCATCCACCTCATGATCGTCGCCGTCATGATCGGCGCCGTCCTGCTCCAGAAGTCGGAAGGCGGCGGCCTCGGCATGGGCGGCGGCGCAGGCTTCATGTCGAGCCGCGGCACCGCGAACCTCTTGACGCGGACCACCGCGATCCTCGCCGCCGGCTTCTTCCTCACCAGCATGTTCCTGTCCTGGCATGCGGGCTACAGCCGCGCGCCGTCGTCGATCATCGGCACCCCGGCCTCGCAGGGCCAGCCGGCCGGCGGATCGCCGATCGCGCCGCCGACGTCGGGCGGCATCCTGGATTCGCTGAAGAAGGCCGACGAGCAGCAGCAGGCGCCGGCTCCGAGCGGCCCGCAGGTGCCTCGTTCGCAATAAAGCAGGGGGGCCATGCAGGGCGGTGGCTACCGTCCTGCATCAACAATCCCCATCAAGGCACTGTCACTACTCTTAATTTTGGCTCACCCACAGGCCCGCAAAATCTTTGGGGCGGAATACGAATCGCTTTGGCGAATCGAATTCGAGGGATTAGAGGTTAAGTCCCATGGCGCGGTACATATTCATCACCGGCGGCGTGGTTTCTTCGCTCGGCAAGGGTCTGGCTTCAGCGGCACTCGGTGCGCTGTTGCAAGCCCGGGGCTACAAGGTCCGCCTCCGCAAGCTCGACCCCTATCTCAACCTCGATCCCGGAACGATGTCGCCGTATCAGCACGGCGAAGTGTTCGTGACCGATGACGGCGCGGAGACCGATCTCGATCTCGGTCACTACGAGCGCTTCACCGGCCGTCCTGCGACCAAGCAGGACAACATCACCACGGGGCGCATCTATCAGGACATCATCTCCAAGGAGCGCCGCGGCGATTATCTCGGCGCGACCATCCAGGTCGTTCCGCACGTCACCAACGCGATCAAGGAATTCGTCCTCTCCGGCAATGACGATTACGACTTCGTGCTGGTCGAGATCGGCGGCACCGTCGGCGACATCGAGGGCCTGCCGTTCTTCGAGGCGATCCGCCAGCTCAAGAACGAGCTGCCGCGCGATCACGCCATCTACATCCACCTCACGCTGCTGCCGTACATTCCGAGCGCCGGTGAGTTGAAGACCAAGCCGACGCAGCACTCGGTGAAGGAGCTGCGCTCGATCGGCATCCAGCCGGACATCCTGCTCTGCCGCACCGACCGCGAGATTCCGAAGGAAGAGCGGCGCAAGCTGGGGCTGTTCTGCAACGTGCGTGAAAGCGCCGTGATCGAGGCGCGCGACGCCGACAGCATCTACGCCGTGCCCGAAGCCTATCACGCGGCGGGCCTCGACGACGAAGTGCTTGCCGCCTTCGGCATCGAATCGCGCATCCCGCCGGTGCTCAAGAGCTGGCACCAGATCAACGAACGAATCCGCAATCCCGAGGGCGACGTCACCATCGCCATCGTCGGCAAATATACCGGCATGAAGGATGCGTATAAGTCGCTGATCGAGGCGCTCTCGCATGGCGGCATCGCCAACAAGGTCAAGGTCAACCTCGACTGGATCGAAAGCGAGATCTTCGAGAAGGAAGATCCCGCGCCGTTCCTCGAGCACGTCAACGGCATCCTGGTGCCCGGCGGATTCGGTCAGCGCGGTGCGGAAGGCAAGATCCGCGCGGCGCAGTTCGCGCGCGAACGCGACGTGCCGTATTTCGGCATCTGCTTCGGCATGCAGATGGCGGTGATCGAGGCCGCGCGAAATCTCGTCGGCATCGAGGACGCCAACTCCACCGAGTTCGGCCCGACCAAGGAGCCGCTGGTCGGCCTGATGACGGAGTGGCTGCGCGGCAACGAGCTCGAGAAGCGCTCGCAGGCCGGCGATCTCGGCGGCACGATGCGGCTTGGCGCCTATCCCGCCGCGCTCAACCGCGGCAGCCGCGTCTCGCAGGTCTATGGCGGCGCGACCGAGATTTCCGAGCGCCACCGCCATCGCTACGAGGTCAACACCGCCTACAAGGATCGCCTCGAGCAGCACGGGCTGAAATTCTCAGGCTTGTCTCCGGACGGCGTGCTGCCTGAAATCGTCGAGTACGAGGATCACCCCTGGTTCATCGGCGTCCAGTTCCATCCCGAGCTGAAGTCGCGGCCGTTCGAGCCGCATCCGCTGTTCGCGTCGTTCATTCGGGCGGCGATGGTGCAGAGCCGGCTGGTGTAGCGCACGCTCTCCCTTTGACGATTGCGCGTTTTGTTGCGACAAGCTCCCTGCAAGAACAACAATGCAGGAGTGAACTCCAATGATCTACGAAATGCGCGTCTATCGCTGTGTCCCCGGCCGGCTGCCCGCGCTGTTGAAGCGGTTCGAGACCGCAACGCTGAAGATCTGGGAGAAGCACGGCATCAAGCAGGCCGGGTTCTTTACGACCGTGATCGGTGAATCCAACCAGGATCTAACCTATTTCCTCGCCTGGGAGTCGCTTGCCGAGCGCGAGACGAAGTGGGGCAAGTTCATCGCCGATCCGGACTGGATGAAAGCGCGCACCGAGAGCGAAGCCGACGGCCAGATCGTCGCCAACATCGACAGCCAGATTCTGGCGCCGACCGCCTTCTCCTCGGTCAAGTAGCAGCTCCTGCAAGGGAGGCGCCGGGGAGCCCCGGCGCAACCCTGTTATTCAAGCAGCCCGGCCCGAATAGGGTTGATCCGACCCTCATCGCGGCTATGGTCGCGCCGAAACGAGGGATTGGCCTTGAGCTCTTCGAATTCAGCGGCGCCGGTCGTCGCAATCGGCACGGTCGAGTTCGGCAATGATCTGCCGATCTCGATCATTGCAGGACCCTGTCAGCTCGAAAGCCGCCAGCATGCGCTGGAGGTCGCCTCCGCGCTGAAGGAGATCGCTGCGCGGCTGAGCATCGGGCTCGTCTACAAGACCTCGTTCGACAAGGCCAACCGCACCAGCGCGTCGGCGGCGCGCGGCCTTGGGCTGGCGCAGTCGCTGCCGATCTTCGCCGAAATCCGCTCCTCGCTCGGCCTGCCTGTCCTGACCGACGTGCACGAGGCCACGCAATGCGCCGAGGTGGCGCAGGCCGTGGACATCCTCCAGATTCCCGCTTTCCTCTGCCGGCAGACCGATCTGTTGCTGGCTGCCGCCGCGACCGGCAAGGTCGTCAACGTCAAGAAGGGGCAATTCCTCGCGCCGTGGGACATGGCGAATGTCGTCACGAAGATCACCAGCGCGGATAATCCCAACGTGCTCGTCACCGAGCGCGGCGCTTCCTTCGGCTACAACACGCTGGTCTCCGACATGCGCGCGCTGCCGATCCTGGCGCGCACCACCGGCGCGCCCGTCATCTTCGACGCCACCCATTCGGTGCAGCAGCCGGGCGGGAAGGGGACCTCGTCGGGCGGCGAGCGCGAATTCGTGCCGGTGCTGGCGCGCGCGGCCGTGGCGGTCGGCGTCGCCGGCGTCTTCATCGAGACCCACCCGGATCCTGATCGTGCGCCCTCCGACGGCCCCAACATGGTGCCGCTGCGCGAGTTCGAGGCGCTGATCGCCAGGCTGATGGCGTTCGACGCGCTGGCAAAGAACCCGCGCTGATGCAGCAAGGCGAGGCGCGGCCGCACGATCACGGCCTGCCCACGGCGCTCTACGTCATATCAGGAGCGAGCTTCGCCGCGGCGCTTTCGGCGCGCGCACTCGATCCGGTGCTGCCACACGTCGCCGAGGATTTCGGCGTCAGCATTGCCACCGCCGCGGGCTTTGCCGCGGTGTTCGCCTTCACCTTCTCGATCATCCAGCCCATTGTCGGCGCCGCCGCCGATCTGTTCGGCAAGACGCGGCTGATGATCGGCTGCCTCGCGCTGCTCGGTCTTGCCAACATCTTGGGCGCGCTCTCGTCCTCGTTCTCGGTTCTGTTTGCGACCCGGATCCTCGCCGGCATCGGCTCCGGCGGCGTGTTTCCGGTGGCGCTGAGCCTGACCAGCGATCTCGTCGGGCCCGAGAAACGTCAGGTCGCGATCAGCCGCACGCTTGCCGGCGCCATGACCGGCAACCTGCTCGGTGCCTCGGCCTCCGGCCTAATCGGCGATTTCCTCGGCTGGCGCGGCGTGCTCGCGGTGCTCGGCGCGCTCGTGATCGTGGCGTCGATCGCGGTTGCCGCCGGCTTTCGCGGCGCCAAGGTCAAGCACCCGCCGAAGACGAGCCTGTCGGCGCTGAAGGCCGGCTATCGCACCATCTTCACCAATCCGAATGCCTATGTCTGCTATTCGGCGGTGTTCATCGAAGGCTGCTGCGTGCTCGGCCTGTTTCCCTACATCGCCTCGTTCCTGTTCGAGCTGGGGCAGACCTCGCTGTCGATCGCCGGCATGGTCATCGCCGGCTTTGCGGTCGGCGGCCTGTTCTACACGCTGACGGTGTCGCGTCTGCTGCCGTGGCTCGGCGTCAAGGGCATGATGATCGCAGGCATGACGCTGGTCGCCTCGCAACTCGTCGCCGTCGCGTTCGGTCCGCGCTGGGAAGTGCAGGCGCTGAATCTCATCGTGATGGGATGGGGCTTCTACATCGCCCATGGCTGTCTTCAGGTCTTCGCCAGCGAGCTCTCGGTCGAGGCGCGCGCCACCGCGCTGTCGCTGCATTCGTTCTTTTTCTTCATGGGGCAGACGGTGGGACCGCTCGCCTATGGCTTTGGGCTCCAGCATGCCGGCAAGATGCCGACCCTGTTCGCGAGCGCCGCGATCATGGTCGTGCTTGGCTTCGTCTGCGCTCAATTGCTCAAGGCGCGGGCACCGTCCGACGCGCGCTGAGGCTAGCCCCGCCCGCGATAGGGCGCGACGCCTTGCTCGGGCACCCACAGGCCCTTGGGTACGCGGCCGGTCTGCCAGAACACGTCGATCGGGATGCCGCCGCGCGGATACCAGTAGCCGCCGATGCGCAGCCATTTCGGCTTGATCTCGCCGGCGATGCGCTTGCCGATCATCACGGTGCAGTCCTCGTGGAAGGCGCCGTGATTGCGGAAGCTTGCGATGTAGAGTTTGAGCGATTTCGATTCCAGCAGCCACGCGTCGGGCGCGTAATCGATCATCAGATGCGCGAAATCCGGCTGGCCCGTGACCGGGCAGAGCGAGGTGAATTCCGGCACGGTGAAGCGCACCAGATAGTCGGTGCCCTTTTGCGGATTGGGCACGCGGTCGAGCTGGGCGTCTTCCGGTGTGTGCGGCCATTCGACCGCGCGGCCGAGCTGGAGGGATTTCTTCGCCATCGTCGTCACATCCTGTTTCGGATGCCGGGATGGACGCAAATGCAGCTGCCGTCAACCGGCCGCGATCGTCTGGATCATGACGATGCGATCGTTGCCGGATTCGCAGCCCCAGAGCTCGCCCGGTCGGCCGTCGAGCTGGCGCACATTGGCGTTGGCCCTGTCGCTGGCGAAGACGTTGAACGTCTCAGTGGCGGGATCGAAACGCACGATGGCGTTGGCAGAGAAATCGGTCAGCCAGACCTTGTCCTTGTGGTCGACGAAGACAGCGTAGGCGCGGGGACGCTCGCCCGGCAGCTTCCAGCTCTTCCAGGATCCGTCGGCGGGATCGTGCACCGAGACATGGCCGCTGTTCCATTCGCTGACCCAGATCCGGCTCTTCGAATCCGACCAGACGCGCCGCGATCCCTGGTTCGGCGTCGGTGGCGCGACCACAGCGGCATTGCCGCTTGCCGGGTCGATCTTCGCGATATAGCTGCCGGCAAGCGAGGCGTACCAGACCTCGCCCTTGGGCGTCACCGTGATGCCATAGGGGCCGACGCCCTTGGGCGCCTTGAACACATTCATTTCGCCAGACTTCGGCGCGAGGCGGCCGTAATAGCCGGACTGGCCGGTGAACCAGTAGGTGCCTTCCTTGTCGAACACGCCGGTGTTGAGATTGGCCGAGGCGAACTTTTCCGGCAGGCGGAACAGCGTGACCTTGAGATCGCCAGGATCGACCCGTGCGATCGCGTTCTGGCCGCCCTCGGTGATCCAGGGCGCGCCATCGGGGCCGACGGTCACGCCATGCGGCGCGGCGCCCTGACCGAGGCCGACCGTCTTGAAACTGCCATCCCGGGGATCGAGCCTGCCGAGCAAGCCCTTGCCCTGCGCCGTGAACCAGACCGAACCGTCAGGGGCAGGCGTCAGATCGTGCAGGCCGATACCGGCGCTGATCGGGAAGTATTTTGTCCGGAACGGGCCCTCCTGGGCAAAACTTGGGCGAGCCACGAACAGGGCGGTGCTGGAAGCAAGAAACTGGCGGCGATTCATGGCGTTACCCCGACTGCTTGGGATTGAGGATGCACGCACAGACCGATGCCCTCGACCTTAATCCTGGCGCCTTCACGCGTCAGTCGAAGTGCCACCCTCAAGCGTTCACATTTGCTTGCGGCCCGTGTAAGACCCGCGGCGAACCGATCAGCTCCAACGAACGGAAGTGCACATCATGACCGCCATCATTGACATCATCGGCCGCGAAATCCTCGATAGCCGGGGCAATCCCACCGTCGAGGTCGATGTCGTGCTGGAGGATGGCGCGCTCGGCCGCGCCGCGGTGCCGTCCGGCGCCTCCACCGGCGCCCATGAGGCGGTGGAGCTGCGCGACGGCGACAAGGCGCGCTATCTCGGCAAGGGTGTCAGCAAGGCGGTCGGTGCCGTCAACGGCGAGATCTTCGAGGCCTTGAGCGGTCTCGATGCCGAGCAGCAGGCCCAGATCGATCAGATCATGATCGACCTCGACGGCACCGCGAACAAGAGCCGGCTCGGCGCCAACGCCATCCTCGGCGTTTCGCTCGCCTGCGCCAAGGCGGCTGCGAATTCGCTCGACATGCCGCTCTACCGTTACGTCGGCGGCACCTCGGCACGCCTTCTGCCGGTGCCGATGATGAACATCATCAATGGCGGCGTGCACGCCGACAACCCGATCGACTTCCAGGAGTTCATGATCCTGCCCGTCGGCGCCTCGTCCTTCGCCGAAGGCCTGCGCTACGGCGCTGAGGTCTTCCACACGCTGAAGTCGGAGCTGAAGAAGGCCGGCCACAACACCAATGTCGGCGACGAGGGCGGCTTTGCCCCGAACCTGCCGTCGGCCGATGCCGCGCTCGAATTCGTCATGAACGCAATCGGCAAGGCCGGATTCAAGGCGGGAAGCGACATCGTACTCGGCCTCGACTGCGCCTCGACCGAGTTTTTCAAGGGGGGCAAGTACGTCTATGAAGGCGAGGGCAAGACCCGCTCGATCTCCGAGCAGGCCAGGTACCTCGGCGACCTCGTCTCGCGCTATCCGATCGTCACGATCGAGGATGGCATGTCGGAAGACGACATGGACGGCTGGAAGGAGCTGACCGACCTCATCGGCAAGAAGTGCCAGCTGGTTGGCGACGACCTCTTCGTCACCAACGTCAAGCGCCTCGCCGACGGCATCAAGACCGGCCGCGCCAACTCGATCCTGATCAAGGTCAACCAGATCGGCACGCTGACCGAGACGCTCGCCGCCGTCGAGATGGCGCACAAGGCCGGCTACACCTCGGTGATGTCGCACCGCTCCGGCGAGACCGAGGATTCCACCATCGCCGACCTCGCGGTCGCCACCAATTGCGGTCAGATCAAGACCGGCTCCCTTGCTCGTTCCGACCGCACCGCCAAATATAATCAGCTCCTGCGCATCGAGCAGCAGCTCGGCAAGCAGGCGCTGTATGGTGGCAAGGCCGCACTGAAAGCGCTGGCATAAGCCAGCGCTTCGACTCGAGAAAAGACGGACAGGGGAGGATCGACATGAGCGACGGCAAGACCGGACTGCAACTGCGTTCGCTGCTGAAGAAGAGCGGCGAGCTGGAATTGTCCCTCGTGAATGTCCCGACCCCGGAGCCGGCCGACGATGAGGTCGTGGTTCGCGTCGAGGCGACACCGATCAACCCGTCGGACCTTGGACTCCTGATCGGGCCCGCCGACATGTCGGCCGCCAAGGCCTCCGGCACGAAGGAGATGCCGGTCATCACCGCGACGATGCCGGAGGCTGCGATGCGGATGATGGGAGCCCGGCTCGATCAGTCGCTGCCGGTCGGCAACGAGGGCGCCGGCACGGTGATCGGGGCCGGATCGTCGGATGCTGCGAAGGCGCTGATGGGCAAGACCGTATCGATGATCGGCGGCGCGATGTACACGCAGTACCGCGTGCTGAAGGTCCGCGACGTCATGGAGCTGCCGGCGGGCACCACGGCCGCGGACGGCGCGTCCTGGTTCGTCAATCCGCTGACCGCGCTCGGCATGACCGAGACGATGCGGCGGGAGAACCACAAGGCGCTCGTGCACACCGCCGCCGCCTCCAATCTCGGCCAGATGCTCAACAAGATCTGCATCAAGGACGGCATCGGCCTCGTCAACATCGTCCGGAGCAAGGAGCAGGCCGATATCCTGTACAAGATCGGCGCCAAGCACGTCGTGGATTCCAGCGCACCGAGCTTTACTGACGATCTCACCAATGCGCTGGTCGAGACCGGCGCCACGATCGCCTTCGATGCCATCGGCGGCGGCAAGCTGGCCAGCCAGATTCTGACCGCCATGGAAGTTGCCGCCAACAAGACGGCGAAGGAATACAGCCGCTACGGCTCCAACGTGTACAAGCAGATCTACATTTACGGCAGCCTCGACAACCGTCCGACCGAATTGAGCCGGTCGTTCGGACTGACCTGGGGCGTCGGCGGCTGGCTGCTGACGCCGTTCCTCCAGAACATCGGTCCGGCCGAGATCGGTCGCCTGCGCCAGCGCGTCGCGTCCGAGCTCAAGACCACCTTCGCCAGTCACTACACCAAGGTGGTGTCGCTGACCGAGGTGCTCGATCCCGCCAATATCGCGGTGTACGCCAAACGCGCCACCGGCGAAAAATTCCTCATCAACCCAAATAAATAATCGTGATCTGCGACCGCAGGTCACCGAAGGAAGGTCTTGCCTTCTGAGCGAAGCCGGAGATTATTCCGCCGCCATTTGAACGCGGAAAAAACCGCGGGGCGCTCAGAAGGGGACCTCTCCATGACTGATCTCAATCGCCGTCATTTGCTCACGGGCGCCGCTGCCCTCGGTGCGGCTGCCGTATCCGGCTTCGGACCGACCGCGGCCAATGCCTCAGTGCCGCCGACCGGCACGCAAGCGCCAGGCTTCTATCGCTACAAGGTCGGCAGCTACGAGTGCACCTCGATCAATGACGGTGCGCGCACCTTCCCGATGCCGGATAAGTTCGTCGCCAACATACCGAAGGACGAGGCGCTGGCGGCGGGTGAGGCGGCTTACATGCCGAAGGGCATGGTCACGATTCCGTTCAACCCGCAGCTCATCAATACCGGCTCGAAGCTCGTCCTGATCGACACGGGAAACGGCATTGCCAATCTCGAGGCGAGCAAAGGCGCTGTCGGCCGCACATTGCAGAACCTCCAGGCTGCTGGCGTCGACCCCAAGAACGTCGACGTTGTGCTGCTGTCGCATATGCATGGCGACCACATCAACGGCATTCGCCTGGCCGACGGCGCGTTGGCCTTTCCGAATGCGGAGATCATGGTGCCCGGCAAGGAGTGGGAGTTCTGGGCCAGTGAGGAGAACGCTGCCAAGGCCGAGTCCAATCAGGCGCTGAAGAACAATTTCGCCAACGTGAAGAAGATCTTCGCTGGCCTCGAGTCCAAGGTGACGAAGTACGAGTGGGGCAAGGAGGTCGCGCCGGGCATCACCTCGATCGCAACTCCGGGTCACACGCCGGGCCACACCTCGTTCGCGGTCGCATCGGGCGATGCCAAGGTGCTGATCCAATCCGACGTCACTAACATCCCGGAATTCTTCCTGCGCAATCCCGACTGGCACGTGATTTTCGACATGGATGCAGCGATGGCGCAGGCGACGCGCCACAAGTTCTACGACATGGCGGCGGCGGAGAAAGCGACCGTGGTCGGCTTCCACTTCACGTTCCCGGCGGTCGGTCATGTCGTGAAGGATGGCGCCAAATACCGCCTGGTCCCGTCGGCGTGGAATCCGACGATCTGATCGGGGTTAGCCGTTCGTGCGAAAGATCGGGCCGCCGCTTGGCGGCCTGATTTGTTTGGAACGAATGTCGCGGATCAATCGTAGCCCGGATGGAGCGCAGCGTAATCCGGGACCAGCGTAGCTTGGGGCAGGTCCCTGGATTGCGCTGCGCTCCATCCAGGCTACGTCCCAAACATCTGCTTTCGCGAAACACAGCGTTTCCAAATCGGGCCGGTTCATGCACTTGCATTAAATGATCCGGATCGCTTAAGTGCCGCCCGGCACTCCAGCTCAAGCCCTCAAGGACAATCCATGGCCTACAACATCGTCACGATCGCCGGCAGCCTGCGCAAGGACAGCTTCTCGCTGAAGATCGCCAATGCGCTGGCCAAGCTTGCGCCAGCCTCGCTCAAGCTCGAAGTCGTCACGCCGGCCGGCATCTCGTTCTTCAACCAGGACCTCGAGGGCGCGCCGCCCGCGGACTGGCTGGCCTTCCGCGACAAGCTCCAGAAGTCGGACGGCGTCATCTTCGTCACCCCCGAATACAATCGCGCCATCCCGGGCGTGCTTAAGAATGCCATCGACGTTGCCTCGCGGCCCTATGGCAAGAGCTCGTTCAACGGCAAGCCGGTCGGCATCGTCTCGAACTCGCCGGGCCCGCTCGGCGGCGTCAGCGCCGCAAAGACTCTACAGAACATCCTGCCGGGCATTGCGGGCCCGATCATGCAGCAGCCGGAGATCTATCTGAACGCGGTCGGCGATGCCTTCGACGCCGGAGGTAACCTCACCAAGGACTCGCTGAAGCCCGTGCTCCAGGCCTATATCGACGCCTTCGCCGCGCATGTGACCAAGCACCACGGCTGAGGCGAAACACGCTCCGTCATGGCCGGGCTCGTCCCGGCCATCCACGTCTTTGCGGACACCAAGAACGTGGATGCTCGGGCGTTCGCAGCGCCGAAGCGGCTTCGGCCGCGCAGGCGGGGCAAAGCCCTGGCATGACGATCGTCGGCAGGGGCAATTAATGCCGCCTTAACCAACCTGTCCCATCTTCCCAAGATGGTCTCCCGCGCGCGCCTGAAATCGATCCTGACCGGTCTTGCCCTCTACGCGATGGCGGCCGCCATCGTCGGCTATTTCGGCGTCAACGCCTATACTGGCAAATACGGCCTCAACGCCCGCCAGGAGCTCGACCAGGAGATCATCGCGCTGACCAGCGAACTGGCCCAGCTCAAGCGTGAGCGCGCCAGGAGCGAGCAGCGGGTGTCGCTGCTGCGGTCCGAGAGGATCGACCCCGACATGCTGGACGAGCGGGCGCGCTTCCAGCTCGACTACGTCAATCCGCGCGATCTCGTCCGGATGATCCCGGCGCATTAGCGCTTTCCGCAGCTTTCGAAACCGACAACGAAAGCCGCTGCCGAAATCCGACCACAGTGCCTTTCCTCCTGCGAAGGTCGTAAGTCCGGAACCGGGCGGCCGCCTTGACGGCAGTGCCGCGGCGGGCCCATGGCTTCTGGTGGCACTCTTCCGAAGTTGACGCAGATCAAGCGGGCAGGGCCGGCACGTTCTAGTCTGTCATCCGGAGGAAACAGTGATGAATGGGTCAATGCCCCGGCATCACGCGGCCCGTGTCGAGGCCGCCATCGCGTCAGGCCAGGCGGCACGATCCGCGCTTGTGGCCTCTTGGCGCCGTTCGTCCAGATTGCATCATCTCGATCCCGGCGGCCGCACCTCGCCGATGCGGCTGACCGAAGCCGAATTGCATCAGGCGCGCGAGCGCATCGCGCCGCTGCTGGCGGCGGCGCAAGGCGCGATGGACCGGCTCTATCAGGCCGTCGGCGCGAGCGGCTGCTGCGTGCTGCTCGCCGACGGCGAGGGCGTGCCGGTCGATCGTCGCGGCACGGCGGCGGATGACGCCACGTTTCAATCCTGGGGGCTGTGGACCGGTGCGCTCTGGAGCGAGGAGCACGAAGGCACCAACGGCATCGGCACCTGCCTCGTCGAGCAGCGTCCGCTGACGATCGACCGCGACCAGCATTTCTTCACCCGCAACACGCTTTTGAGCTGCACCGCCGTTCCGATCTACGACCATGAAGCGGCGCTTGCGGGCGTGCTCGACGTCTCCTCCTGCCGCGCCGATCGCACCGACGCGTTTTCCAGTCTGATCGCGCTTGCGACGGGCGAGGCGGCCAAGCGTATCGAGGCCGATCTGTTCCGCAGTGCGTTCAGCCATGCCCGCATCGTCTTGACGCAAGCTGCGGACGGCCAATGCGGTGGCCTCATTGCGGTCGATGCGGACGATCTCGTGATCGGCGCAACCCGCTCCGCCCGGGCGGCGCTCGGAATCGCGCCGGGCCGGGCCTTGCAGCCGGTGCCCGCGGCCGATCTGCTCGGCGGCGATACCGCGCGCGATCATCTCGCCGGCGGGCAGCGCGCGGTGGTGCAGCGGGCGCTGCTTCGCGCCGGCGGCAATGTCTCGGCGGCCGCCAAGGCCCTCGGCGTCAGCCGTGCCACGCTGCACAGAAAGCTCAAGCGGTTCGAACTGAACCATTAGGCCGAGCTATTTCCCCTGAAACCCTGCGCTCGAAATTCCGGTCTCGCCCCGGACGCAGCGCAGCGCGTCGCACTTGCGACGTGGTGCGCTGCAGAGCCGGGGCCCATGTATCAGCATTCTCCCGTGTCGCCTGGATCCCGGCCCTGCGCAGCAACGCGAAGAGCGTTACAGCGCGTCCGGGACACGAGAATGCGCCGGGACACGAGTGTGTGTCGCAGAACTGCGACAGGTCGGCTCCGCCATCGCTCCCATCGGGGCTGACAGAAAACACCTCCCGCGACATCGTCCGCGCAAGTCGCGAGTCACGCGACGAATTGCGCAAACAGCAAACATCGGGAGTGATCAATGAACAAGGTGGAATTCCTCAGCGTCACCAAAGTTCCCTTTGCCGAACGCTATGACAACTTCATCGGCGGCAAATTCGTCGCGCCGATCTCCGGCAAATATTTCGACAATGCCTCGCCGGTGAACGGCCAGGTCGTCTGCAAGATCGCGCGCTCGGACGCGCAGGACGTCGAGCTGGCCCTCGACGCGGCGCATGCCGCCAAGGGCGCCTGGGGCCGTACCAGCGTCGCCGAGCGCGCCGCGGTCCTGAACCGGATCGCCGATCGCATGGAAGAAAATCTCGAGCGTCTCGCCATCGCCGAGACCTGGGACAACGGCAAGCCGATCCGCGAGACCCGCGCCGCCGACATCCCGCTCGCCATCGATCACTTCCGTTACTTCGCCGGCGTCGTTCGCGCCCAGGAAGGCTCGATCGGCGAGATCGACCACGACACCATCGCCTATCATTTCCACGAGCCGCTCGGTGTGGTTGGCCAGATCATCCCCTGGAACTTCCCGCTGCTGATGGCCTGCTGGAAGCTCGCCCCCGCGCTCGCCGCCGGCAATTGCGTCGTGCTCAAGCCCGCCGAGCAGACCCCGGCCTCGATCATGGTCTGGGCCGAGATCATCGCCGACATCCTGCCGCCAGGCGTCCTCAACATCGTCAACGGCTTTGGCCTCGAAGCCGGCAAGCCGCTGGCATCGAGCCCGCGCATCGCCAAGATCGCCTTCACCGGCGAGACCACGACGGGCCGGCTGATCATGCAATATGCCAGCCAGAACCTCATTCCGGTCACGCTGGAGCTCGGCGGCAAATCGCCGAACATCTTCTTCAACGACGTCACCGCCGAGGACGACGATTACTTCGACAAGGCGATCGAGGGCTTCGTCATGTTCGCGCTGAACCAGGGCGAGGTCTGCACCTGTCCGAGCCGCGCGCTGGTCCACGCCGACATCTATGACCGCTTCATGGAGCGGGCGCTGAAGCGCGTCGCCGCGATCAAGCAGGGCGACCCGCGCGATGCCGCCACCATGATCGGCGCGCAGGCATCCGGCGAGCAGCTCGCAAAAATCCTGTCCTACATCGACATCGGCAAGCAGGAGGGCGCCAAGGTGCTCGCCGGCGGCGGACGTGCCGAGCTCGGTGGCGATCTCGCCGGCGGCTTCTACGTCAAGCCGACCGTGTTCGAGGGCCACAACAAGATGCGAATCTTCCAGGAGGAGATCTTTGGCCCCGTGGTCTCGGTCACGACCTTCAAGAACGACGAGGAGGCGCTCGAGATCGCCAACGACACGCTCTACGGCCTCGGGGCCGGCGTCTGGAGCCGCGATGCCAACCGCTGCTACCGCTTCGGCCGGGCCATCCAGGCCGGCCGGGTCTGGACCAATTGCTACCACGCCTATCCCGCCCATGCGGCGTTCGGCGGCTACAAGCAGTCGGGCGTCGGTCGCGAGACCCACAAGATGATGCTCGATCATTATCAGCAGACCAAGAATCTCCTGGTCAGCTACAGCCCGAAGAAGCTCGGCTTCTTCTGATCGAGGTGCGGAGAGGGCGGCGCCATCTTGGCGCCGTCCGCTCCGAAGGCCCGGATCGGCATGGTCCATAGTTCTTGATCCGGCCACGAATCTGCACGCGCACGTGGCGCGCATAGATTTGTTGCCCGATCAGCGCCAAAGATTTTCCAATATTTCGGCCACGTTGCACTGCGGCATAATGAAAGTCGTGCCATGCCGCTGCGGTGCTTTCCAAGGGCGTTTGAGTTGGGTTAGAGAGGACGAAAGTTTTCTCTGACCCGGAATTCCCATGGCCGCACCCAAGAAAGCCGCCGCAAGCACTCCACAGGACAAGACCGACGGCGGTTCGCCCCCGGAATTCACGAAGGAGCAGGAGCTCAAGGCGCTCCGCGACATGCTCCTGATCCGGCGGTTCGAAGAAAAGGCCGGCCAGCTCTACGGCATGGGCGCGATCGGCGGCTTCTGCCACCTCTATATCGGCCAGGAGGCCGTGGTGGTCGGCATGCAGATGGCCCTGAAGCAGGGCGATCAGGTCATTACCGGCTATCGCGACCACGGCCACATGCTTGCCACCGGGATGGATGCCAACGGCGTCATGGCCGAGCTCACCGGCCGCCGCGGCGGCTATTCCAAGGGCAAGGGCGGCTCCATGCACATGTTCAGCAAGGAGAAGCACTTCTACGGCGGCCACGGCATCGTCGGCGCCCAGGTCTCGCTCGGCACCGGTCTCGCCTTCGCCAATCACTATCGCGGCAACGACAATGTCAGCGTCACCTATTTCGGCGACGGCGCGGCCAACCAGGGCCAGGTCTACGAGAGCTTCAACATGGCGGAGCTCTGGAAGCTGCCGGTGATCTTCGTCATCGAGAACAACCGCTACGCCATGGGCACCTCGGTCTCGCGCGCCTCGGCGCAGCAGGATTTCTCCAAGCGCGGCGCGTCCTTCAACATTCCCGGCAAGCAGGTCGACGGCATGGACGTCCGCGCCGTCAAGGCCGCCGGCGACGAAGCCGCCGCCTGGTGCCGCGCCGGCAAGGGTCCCTTCATCCTGGAGATGCAGACCTATCGCTATCGCGGCCACTCGATGTCCGATCCTGCAAAATATCGCACACGCGAGGAGGTCGAGAAGGTCCGCCACGACCAGGACCCGATCGAGCAGGTGCGCAACCGCCTCCTGGCCGCCAAGGTCAGCGAGGCCGATCTCAAGGCGATCGACGCCGAGGTGCGCGACATCGTCAACGCGTCCGCCGATTTCGCCCAACATGATCCCGAGCCGGATGCCGCCGAGCTCTGGACCGACGTTTACCGCTGAACGCGCGCAAGCTTTCTTTTGGAGTCGATATGCCAATTCAAGTGCTGATGCCCGCGTTGTCGCCCACGATGGAGAAGGGCAACCTCGCCAAATGGCTGAAGAAAGAGGGCGAGACGATCAAGTCCGGCGATGTCATCGCCGAGATCGAGACCGATAAGGCGACCATGGAGGTCGAAGCGACCGACGAGGGGACGCTTGGCAAGATCCTGATCCCCGAGGGCACCGCCGACGTCGCGGTGAATACGCCGATCGCGACCATTCTCGCCGACGGCGAAAGCGCCGCCGATCTTGCCAAAGCGCCTGCACCGGCCGCGCAGAAGGCTGCCGAGTCCGCACCGCCCGCCGCGGCGAAGGCCGAGGCTCCCGCACCCAAGGCCGCTCCTGCGCCGCAGGCCGTCGCCGAGCCGGATCCGGAAGTGCCCGCGGGCACCGAGATGGTGACACAGACCATCCGCGAAGCCTTGCGCGATGCCATGGCCGAAGAGATGCGCCGCGACGCCGACGTCTTCGTGATGGGCGAAGAGGTCGCCGAATATCAGGGCGCCTACAAGGTCACGCAGGGCCTGCTCCAGGAGTTCGGCGCCAAGCGCGTCATCGACACCCCGATCACCGAGCACGGCTTTGCCGGCGTCGGCGTCGGCGCCGCGATGACGGGCCTTAAGCCGATCGTCGAGTTCATGACCTTCAACTTCGCCATGCAGGCGATCGACCAGATCATCAACTCCGCGGCCAAGACGCTCTATATGTCCGGCGGACAGATGGGCTGCTCGATCGTATTCCGCGGACCGAACGGTGCGGCTGCGCGCGTCGCCGCCCAGCACAGCCAGGATTATTCGGCCTGGTATTCGAACGTCCCGGGCCTCAAGGTCGTCGCACCGTTCTCGGCCGCCGACTACAAGGGCCTGCTCAAGGCCGCGATCCGCGATCCCAATCCGGTGATCTTCCTCGAGAACGAGGTGCTCTACGGCCACACCGGCGAGGTGCCGAAGCTCGACGATTTCGTGATCCCGATTGGCAAGGCCCGCATCGTGCGTTCCGGCAGCCATGTCTCGATCATCTCCTGGTCGAACGGCATGACCTATGCGCTGAAGGCGGCCGACGAGCTCGCCAAGGAGGGCATCGAGGCCGAGGTGATCGACCTGCGCACGCTGCGTCCAATGGACACCGAGACCATCATCAACTCGGTGAAGAAAACGGGGCGCGCCGTCACGGTGGAAGAGGGTTGGGCCCAGAGTGGCGTCGGCGCCGAGATTGCCGCGCGCATCATGGAGAACGCCTTCGATTATCTGGACGCGCCGGTCGCGCGCGTCTCCGGCAAGGACGTGCCGATGCCCTATGCCGCCAATCTGGAGAAGCTCGCGCTGCCTTCGGCGGCAGAAGTCGTCGAGGCCGCTAAAGCCGTCTGCTACAGGTAGACCATGGCGGGCCCGAAGGAGCAGCCACTTCCGCCCGACGTCATGACCCGCGACGACGCGGTCGAGATCCTGCGCGTGTTCGTGCTGGACGGCGGGCTGTCGATGGCGTTCCAGCGCGCCTTTGAGGAGCCCGACATGTGGGGCTTGCTGCTCGTCGATCTCGCCCGCCACGCCGCGCGCGCCTATGCGCGCGAGAGCGAATATACCGAAGAGGACGCGCTGAACCGGATCCTGGAGATGTTCCAGGCCGAGATCGAGCGTCCTACCGACACCGGCACCACGACGCCGCGCGGCAAGGGACACTGACCGTGGCGATCGAATCCCATCATTTCGATTTCATGCTGGAGGCGATCCGCGAGGCGGAGGCCTCGATCGCGCAGGGCGGCCTGCCGATCGGCGCGGTGCTGACGCGCGACAACAAGATCATCGCCCGCGGCCACAACAACCGCGTGCAGGAGAACAATCCGATCCTGCACGGCGAGATGAGCTGCCTGCGCGAAGCCGGCGCGATCTCGTTCCACGACACGGTGATGTACACCACGCTGTCGCCATGCTCGATGTGCGCCGGCGCGCTGGGGCTGTTCAAGGTCAAGCTCGTGGTGATCGGGGAATCCGTCACCTTCGAGGGATCCAAGGACATCCTCGACAAGTTCGGCGTCCCCTGGATCGACCTTGCCGACGATCGCTCCATCACCATGATGAAGAATTGGCGTTCCATCCCTGCCAATGAACGCCTGTGGCAGGGCGACATCGGCAACTAAACCTGGTCTGTTCGTCTCCGCTGTCGGAGGCGACATTTTGCAAAGTTCTTCTTGAGGTCAGCATGCCCATCAACATCCTGATGCCCGCTCTCTCGCCAACGATGGAGAAGGGCAACCTCGCCAAGTGGCTGAAGAAGGAAGGCGACAAGGTCAAATCCGGCGATGTCATCGCCGAGATCGAGACCGACAAGGCGACCATGGAGGTCGAGGCCATCGACGAGGGCACGATCGCCAAGATCCTGGTGCCCGAGGGCACGCAGGACGTCCCGGTCAACGACGTGATCGCGGTGCTCGCCGGCGAAGGTGAGGACGTGAAGGCTGCGGGTGCCGCCAAGCCCAGTGCTTCGGCCGCACCTCCGAAAGCTGCGGAGGCTCCCGCTGTGGCGCCGGCGCCTGCGCCCGCCGCGCCCAAGGCTGCACCGCCGCCCGCAGCGGCTCCCGCGCCGCAGGCCGCCGCACCGGCCGCGCAGAGCAACGGCCAAGGTGGTCGCGTGTTCTCCTCGCCGCTGGCGCGGCGTCTCGCCAAGGACGCCGGCATCGACGTGGCGATGGTATCAGGCACCGGCCCGCACGGCCGCGTCGTCGCGCGCGACGTCGAGCAGGCCAAGTCGGGCAAGGGCCTCAAGGCGCCTGCCGCGGCACCGTCCGATGCGCCCTCGATCGCGCCCACCATGTCGGACAAGCAGATCCTGTCGCTGTTCGAGCCCGGCTCCTACGACATCGTCCCGCATGACGGCATGCGTCGCACCATTGCCCAGCGCCTGACCGCATCGATCCAGAACGTCCCGCACTTCTACCTGACCATCGACTGCGACATCGGCAAGCTGCTCGCTGCGCGCGAGGAGATCAACGCTGCCGCGCCGAAGGACAAGGAGAAGAAGCCGCTCTACAAGATCTCGGTCAACGACTTCGTCATCAAGGCGATGGCGGTGGCGCTGCAGAAGATCCCGAACTGCAACGTGAGCTGGACCGAAAGCGGCATGGTCAAGCACCACCATTCCGACGTCGGCGTCGCTGTGGCGATGCCGGGCGGCCTGATCACGCCGATCATCCGCAAGGCCGAGACCAAGACGCTGTCCACCATCTCGAACGAGATGAAGGATTTCGCCGCGCGCGCCCGTTCGCGCAAGCTGAAGCCCGAGGAGTACCAGGGCGGCACCACGGCGGTCTCCAACCTCGGCATGTACGGCATCAGCCACTTCACCGCCGTGATCAACCCGCCGCATGCGACCATCCTCGCGGTCGGCACCAGCGAGGAGCGGCCCGTCGTGCGCGGCGGCAAGATCGAGATCGCGCACATGATGAGCGTGACCTTGTCCTGCGACCACCGCGCCATCGACGGCGCGCTCGGCGCCGAGCTGATCGGCGCGTTCAAGCAGCTGATCGAAAACCCCGTCATGATGATGGTCTGACGCGGCGGCAGAGGGCGCAATTTTGCATGTCCGTACCCGCTGGCCATGGATATCGCTGCTGCTCGGAGCCGTCGTCGCGCTCAACCCGATCGGGCTCGATTTTCTGCACTCTGCGTTCTTTGCCGGCGAGCAGCTGGCACGGAACATCGCCCAGCCCATCGTGCTCATTGCTCTGGCCGTCATGGTCCTGGCGCTGATGCTCGAATGGCTGGTGAGGTCTTTTCTGGTCAAGCGCCGCGCCCGCGGCGCCTCTTGAGTTGAACGGGAGCCGCCATGGCCGACACATCCTTCGACATCATCATCATCGGCTCCGGTCCCGGCGGCTATGTCACCGCGATCCGCGCCGCTCAGCTCGGTTTCAAGGTCGCGATCGTCGAGAAGTCGTATCTCGGCGGCATCTGCCTGAACTGGGGCTGCATCCCGACCAAGGCGCTCTTACGCTCCGCCGAGATCTATCACTACATGCAGCACGCCAAGGACTACGGCCTCTCGGCGGAGAAGGTCTCGTTCGACCCGAAGGCCGTCGTGCAGCGCTCGCGCGGCGTCTCCAAGCGGCTGAACGACGGCGTCGGCTTCCTGATGAAGAAGAACAAGGTGAGCGTGATCTGGGGCGCGGCTTCGATCGACGCGCCCGGCAAGGTCACTGTGAAGAAGTCCGATGTCGAGGCGCCGAAGGGCACGCTGGGCGAGGGGAGCTATCAGGCCAAGCACATCATCGTCGCGACCGGCGCGCGGCCGCGCGTGCTGCCCGGGCTCGAGCCCGACAAGAAGCTGATCTGGACCTATTTCGAGGCCATGGTGCCGGAGAAGATGCCGAAATCGCTGCTCGTGGTCGGCTCCGGCGCGATCGGCATCGAGTTCGCCTCGTTCTTCCACACCATGGGCTCGGACGTGACGGTGGTCGAGGTGCTGCCGCAGATCCTCCCCGTCGAGGACGCCGAGATCGCAGGCCTTGCGCGCAAGCGGCTGGAGAAGCAGGGCATCAAGATCATGTCCTCGACCAAGGTGACCAAGCTGGAGAAGAAGGCCGACAGCGTCGTCGCCACCATCGACGATGGCAAGGGCAAGCCTGTCACGACCGAGTTCGAGCGCGTGATCTCGGCGGTCGGCGTCGTCGGCAATATCGAGAATCTCGGCCTGGAAAAAATCGGCGTGAAGACCGACCGCGGCGTCATCGTGATCGACGGCTACGGCAAGACCAACGTCCCCGGCATCTATGCGATCGGCGACGTCGCGGGGCCCCCGATGCTCGCCCACAAGGCCGAGCATGAGGGCGTGATCTGCGTCGAGGCGATCAAGGGCCTGCATCCGCATCCCATGGACAAGAACCTGATCCCGGGCTGCACCTATTGCCAGCCGCAGGTCGCCTCCGTCGGCCTGACCGAAGCCAAGGCCAAAGAGAGCGGCCGCGAGATCCGTGTCGGCCGCTTCCCCTTCGTCGGCAACGGCAAGGCGATCGCGCTCGGCGAGGACCAGGGCCTGGTCAAGGTCATCTTCGACAAGAAGACCGGCCAGTTGCTCGGCGCCCACATGGTCGGTGCTGAAGTGACCGAGCTGATCCAGGGCTACGTCGTCGCCATGAACCTGGAGACCACGGAAGAAGAGCTGATGCACACAGTGTTCCCGCATCCGACCCTGTCGGAGATGATGAAGGAAGCCGTGCTGGATGCGTATGGGCGGGTGTTGAATATCTGATGGATGAGCCAGCGGGCTGTGGGACCCGTCATCCTGAGGTGCGAGGCCAGCGGTGCATAGCACGGCTGGCCGAGCTCGAAGGATGAAGGGCCGAGCTGCAGCAGCCGGGCTCGTCGCCCTTCGAGGCCTCCGCTTCGTTCCGGCGCCTCAGGGTGACGGGTTTGATAGAGAAATACGAAAACAAGAAGAGGGAATGAACCCATGCACGACAACGACAACCTCACCATCGAACGCCCGACCTTCGTCACCCATCTCGAATGCGCGATGGAAGGCGATCACTACGCGGCCGACCAGATCCACAACCTCTCCAAGGCGGGCAAGCCGCTGCTCGTCCGCTACGACCTCGCGGGCGTGAAGAAGGCGCTGACCAAGGACGCGCTGGCGCAGCGGCCCGGCGACATGTGGCGCTACCGCGAGCTGTTGCCGGTGCGCAAATGCAAGGACATCGTCTCGCTCGGCGAAGTCACCACGCCCCTGATCCGGCTGCCGAAGCTCGGCAAGAAGCTCGGCGGCGGCGAGATCATCGTCAAGGACGAGGGACGGCTGCCGACCGGTTCGTTCAAGGCGCGCGGTCTCGTGATGGCCGTGTCGATGGGCAAGGCGCTCGGCATCAAGCACATGGCGATGCCGACCAACGGCAATGCCGGCGCGGCGCTCGCGGCCTATGCGACGTCCTGCGGCATCAAGACCACGATCTTCTGCCCGGCCGATACGCCGGAGGTGAACGTCAGCGAGATCGAGCTGCAGGGCGCGACCGTCTACCGCGTCAACGGCTATATCGATGATTGCGGCAAGATCGTCGGCGAGGGCAAGGCAAAAGTCGGCTGGTTCGACACCTCGACCTTGAAGGAGCCGTACCGCATCGAGGGCAAGAAGACGATGGGCCTCGAGCTCGCCGAGCAGCTCGGTTGGGACGTGCCCGACGTGATCTTCTATCCGACCGGCGGCGGCACCGGCCTGATCGGCATGTGGAAGGCGTTCGACGAGCTCGAGAAGATCGGCTTCATCGGCTCAAAACGCCCGCGCATGGTCGCGGTGCAGGCCTCCGGTTGCGCGCCGATGGTGCGGGCCTATGACGCCGGCACCGAGCATGCGACGCGCTGGGAGGACGCTCACACCATCGCGTCCGGCATCCGCGTGCCGCAGGCGATCGGCGATTTCCTGATCCTGCGCGCGGTGCGCGAGAGCAAGGGCTTTGCCATCGCGGTCGACGATGACAAGATTTCGTCGGCGCTGAACGAGGTCGCGCGCGAGGAGGGGCTGCTGCTCTGCCCCGAGGGCGCCGCCACCTACGCCGCCTACAAGGACAGCCTCGCCGACGGCCGCGTCTCGAAGGATGACCGCGTCATGCTGTTCAATTGCGCGACCGGCCTGAAATACCCGCTGCCGCCCGTCACCCGCACGCTCGACCGTCACAAGCCGATCGACTACACGCAGTTCTAGCTTGCTTCTCCCTCGCCCCGCTTGCGGGGAGAGGGTTGGGGTGAGGGGGAGTCTCCGCGGGGGCGGTGACAGCTGAATTTGCGGAGACTCCCCCTCACCCGAATTGTTTCGCAATTCGATCTCTCCCCGCAAGCGGGGCGAGATGAAGAAAAACAAGAACGACATCGCTGGGGAGAAGACAATGACGAAGGCCGTCTGGGCTGCGCTGTTTGCTATTCTCGCTGTGACCGGCGCCGCGCGCGCCGATGACTATCCCTCCCGTCCCATCACCATCATCGTGCCCTTCTCGGCCGGCGGCCCGTCGGATGCGATGGCGCGTGTGCTCGCCGAGCGGATGCGAACTGCGCTCGGCCAGCCCCTCGTGGTCGAGAACGTCACCGGCGCGGGCGGCTCGATCGGCGTCGGCCGTGCCGTGCAATCGCCGCCGGACGGCTACACCATCTCCTTCGGCCATCTCGGCACCCACGTCGCCAATGGCGCCGTCTACAAGCTCAAATACGACCTCGTGGCCGACCTCGAGCCGGTGGTGCTGCTGCCGAGCAATCCGATGATCGTCGTCAGCAAGAACGCGGTGCCCGCGACCTCGCTGAAAGAGCTGATCGAATGGCTGAAGTCGCGGCCGTCGGCGCCGACAGCGGGCACCGCCGGCGCGGGCTCCGGCAGCCATATCGCCGGCGTCTATTTCGAGAGCGTCTCCGGCATCAAGCTGCAATACGTGCCGTATCGCGGCACCGCGCCCGCGTTGAACGATCTCATCGCTGGTCAGATCGACGTCATCGTCGACCAGACGTCCAACTCGATCGCGCAGGTCCGCGCCGGCACCATCCGCGCCTACGCCATCACCGACAGCAAGCGCCTGTCCTCGGCGCCCGAGATCCCAACCGCGGAGGAGGCGGGTCTGAAGGGCTTCAACATGACGCTGTGGTCGGGCATGTGGGTGCCGAAGGGAACGCCCAAGGAAATCGTTGCCAAACTCAATGCTGCGGCGGTGGAGGCGCTGAACGATCCCGCCGTGAAGAAGCAGCTCGAAAGCCAGGGGCTGGAGATGACGCCCAAGGATCAGCTCACGCCCGAAGCGCTCGGCACCCGCCAGAAGGCCGAGATCGCCAAATGGTGGCCGATGATCAAGGCGGCGAACATCAAGGTGGATTGAGCACGTCGCATGGCCGCAGGTCTGTCCTGGCCGTGGAATTCCGGCGCCGCCGCATCACATCGTGGCGTCACCGGGGTCCGACAGTGCGGTCTCCAGGCACTGCATCAGGGCCGGCGTCGAAAATGGCTTGGCGAGAAAGCAGATCGCGCCGGCCCTGAGTGCGCGGTCGCGTACGGACTCGTCCGGAAAAGCCGTCATGAAGATGAAAGGCGTGACGTGCCCGAGACCGCGCATATGCGTCAACAGCTCGACGCCGCTCATGACCGACATCTGCACGTCCGTGATCACGCAGCAGGTCGTCTCAAGTTCGGCGGATTGGAGAAATTCGTGAGCCGAGCCAAAGGTGTGGACCGTATACCCGCGCGACGTCAGGAGGTTGTTCGTCGCAAGACGAACGGAGGGATCATCATCAATGACGGAAATGATCGAAGACGCTGACAATATGATCGCTCCTGCACGGGGAGCCGCCGGCCGCGATTCAGCCGCTCGAGGCAAGGTGGGCCACCGGAGCGAGATTGGAAAGCATACTTAGGTTTGCAGATGACCCCTGTTGCGCGGGATTCCGAGCGCGTCGGTCATTCTGACGAGGTCCGCCAACGACTTCGCTGCCATTTTCCGCATGATCTGGCCGCGATAGATCTTCACGGTGATTTCAGCCAATCCCAGCTCGGCGGCGACTTGCTTGTTCATCAGGCCGGATGCAACCAGGGCGAGCACGTCGCGTTCGCGCGCCGTCAGCCCCTCGTAACGGGATCGCACGCCCGAGATCGACTGCTCGGCATCGCGCCGCTTGCGATCGCGTTCGATCGCAGCCTGCACCGCATCCAGCATGTCCTGGTCGCGCACCGGCTTGGTCAGAAAATCGACGGCACCGCTCTTCATGGCTCTTACGGTCATGGGAATATCGCCGTGACCGGTGATGAAGATAATGGGGGTGTGAATATTGGCTTTGGCAAGGTCCGCCTGGAGGTCGAGGCCACTCAAGCCTGGCAGGCGGATGTCGAGCACGAGGCAACTGGGGACCGCAGGCGGTTTGGCTTCCATGATCTCCGCCGCCGAACTGAAGGCTTCGACCTTGAGACCGACCGATTGAAAGAGATTGGTGAGCGCACGGCGCATCGACGGATCATCATCGACGATCAGGACGATCGGATCAGCGGCGCTCGCCTGGGCCTGCTTGGCATGATCAGTCACGACGTGTCCTTGTGTGGCAAGGGCAGGGCGATCTGGAATGTTGCACCACTCCCTTCATTTTGAATGGCCGAAAGCCGGCCCGCATGAGCCTCGATGATCGATCGGCAGATCGAGAGTCCCATTCCGAGACCGCCCGATTTCGTCGTGAAGAAGGGGTTGAAGATGCGTTCCTTGACGTCTTTGCCAAGGCCGACACCGCGGTCCGTCACGGTGAGGAGCAGGCGGTCGTCGTCCGTCCGGCTCGAGCGGATCGCCAGCTCGCGCGGGCGGTCGACATTGGCATGCATGGCTTCGATGCCGTTCACCACCAGGTTGATCAGGACCTGCTGCAGCTGGATCCGGTCGCCGCAAATCCTGGGCAGGTCGGACGCCAACTCCATTCGCACCGACACCGCATGGATCGCGAGCTCGCGCCGAACCAGCGCCACGGCCTCCCTGACGACCTGGTTGATGTCGAGTGGAACCATTTCGATCTCGGTCTTCTTCGCAAGCGCTCTGATCCGGCGGATCACCTCGCTTGCCCGGTTGGCGTCCTCGACAATCCATTCTGCGGAACGGCGCGCGGCCTTCAGGTTGGCGGGGTCGCGGTCAAGCCAAGCGATGCAAGCGTCCGCGTTGGAGATCACCGCGGCAATGGGCTGGGTGATTTCGTGGGCAATCGAGGTGGTCAGTTCGCCGAGCGTCGTGACGCGGGTGACGTGGGCGAGCTCGCCTTGCGCCTTGCGCAGCGCCTCTTCCGCCTGCTCGACGCGGATTGCCGCCGTGACGTCGCTGCTGACGCCGCGATAGCCGAGAAAATTGCCTGCCGCATCATGGAACGGCTTGCCGCTGGTCCGAACGTAGATTGGAGATCCGTTGCCATCCCTGCTGCGGTAGATCAGATCGCGGAACGCAACGTGGGCATCGAGCGCCGCGCGATGCTGCTCCCATTTCTCCGGCTCGAACTCGGCGTCGGGCGGAATGTCCCAGCGGGTCAGGCCGATCAGGCCCTTCGGCGCCGCGCTGGAGGTTTCGGCATGCTCCGATATCCTGGTGATGCGGTGGTCCGGACCGGTCTCCCAGAACCAGTCGGATGCGGTTTCGGCATAGTCGCGGAACCGCTGTTCGGATGTCTTGAGCTCGTCGAACGCCTTATGCAGCGCATCTTTCGCCGCGAACTGCTCGGTGACGTCCACGTGCGTGCCGATGATTTCCATCACCTCGCCGTCGCGGCCGATCACAGGATGTCCCTCGCTGTGGACGCGTCTGATCGAGCCGTCGGGGCGCACAATCCGGAAGTCGATCTGGAAGGGCTGCTTTTGCCTGACAGCTTCACGTTCCACCTCGACAATCCGCCGAAAGTCCTCCGGCAGGATACGTTGCTGAAAAGCCCGGGCCGGGACATCGGTCTGGTCCGGCTCAAACCCGAACAGTCGGTACAGTTCAGTCGAGCGGTAGGCGAACTCCTGACGATGAACGTCCCAGGCCCAGCTGCTCGTATGGCTGAGGCGTTGGGCTTCGGCCAAATAGGCTTCGCTGCGACGCAGCCTCTGTTCCGCTTCCTTCGCAATCGTGACATCGGTCACCGCTCCGACGAACTCGATGCGCCCGGATGGGTGCCGCACGGCGCGCGCCACGGAATGGAGATATTTGATCGATCCGTCGGGCATCAGCAGGCGGTATTCGTGGTCGAAATCCTCCGCCAGCCGGTAGGCCCGATCAAGGGTGCTGCGGACTGTGTCGCGATCTTCCGGATGGATGCGCTGAAAGGCGAAGTTCAGGGTCGGCTTCGTCGCAGGGTCGCATTGGAAGATGCGGAAAGTCTCCCTCGACCAGACCGCCTCGCCGGTGGCGAGGTTCAAGCCGAAGCTGCCGGTGTGGCTCAATTCCTGGGCCTGGGCGAGGTAGGCCTCGCTCTGTCGCAGCGCATCCTCGGTCTCCTTGCGCTGGGTGATGTTCTCGCACGCGACCAGCAGGATCGGCGTGCCGTCGCCGCGCAGCATCGCCTTGGCGTTCTCGCGGACCCAGAGCACCGACCCGTCCTTCCGGAACTTGCGAATCTCCCAGGTATGCGACTGGTCCACGGTCGTGAGGCACAAAGCGACGCATTGACGAACGAAGTCGTGGTCTTCCTCGAAGAAGACGTTCAGCACGGATTGGCCGATCAGCTCGGCCGTCGTGTAGCCCAGTTGTGCGGCGCCAAACGTATTCACGTTGAGCACCGTTCCGGCCGGATCGACCATGAAGTACATGACCGGGTTGTGCTCGAACACCTCGCGCCATTGCTTCATGGCGTCACGCAGATCGGCGTTCTGCCGCGAGGCCTCAGCGACCGCGGACCGGTCCTTCTCGCCGTTGCCGAATGATCGAAGCGCCGCAAGGCCGCCGAGCAGGAATTGTGCGGCCGAAGTCCCGATTTTCGTGATCTGGCCAGGCATCATCGCAAGCGTCCCGGCGCGCCAGCGTCAAGGCGAGTAGAGCACTTTGCCCGAACAGGGGCAATTGGCTCCGACCAAAGTCGGATTGCCGGCAAAACTCCCGGTTGCCGTGCAGCTTGCGGGCGTTGCTCCGTCTCGTTGCGCGGGCGGGCAGAGGTCCGCAAAACTACGGCCCAAACCTACGTATAGCTCGCACAACCCTAGTTCTAGCGCGCATTTACCTCCGTACAATTGAGCGATGCGTTGCAGCCGGCCTAGTTTGGCAGCCAATCGAGAGGAGACGATTGCGGAGCACAAATTGCTGAAAGGCTCCGGGGGTGTTGCCCCCAAAAGAGCCAGGCTCTGCGTCCGCCCCCTGACTTGCCGATGAATTGGCAGTCACGATTGAGAAGCCGCATTTTCCGTGACGACCGTGGCGACCCGTGCTTGCGCACAAGGAAGCCGGGACCCCTAAGAGGTCAAGAGGAGAGGATGATGTGCGATAGCCCCGACTACTCCGAGCGCCGTCCCGAGTCCAAAGGCTGTGCTGTCTGCGCGGCGAAGTTTGGCCTGATCCGATACTATTCCTGGCGGACGCCGGTCTGCTCGAGGAAATGCCTCGACCGGTTCAGGGCGCGCCGTGAGCGCGACCGTCGCTGGTTGTTCCGATATCAGGCGGCCTGAGGACCAGCCGCCGCGTCTGCCACCTCAGGCAATTTCTTCGTCGGGAGGCTGCGTTGAACCGTACCTGCAAGCTCCTGTTGGCGATCGCGCTGCCACTTTCGCTGGTGACGGGCGTGGAGGCCGACGAAGCCGGACCGGATGGTTCACATCGTCACCATCCGCCTCAGGATCAACTGCTGCACGAGAAGTTCTATTCGAGCTGGCACATGCCGGATAATCCGGTTCTGAGCTGCTGCAACAACGCCGATTGCTACCCGACCGAGATTCGCTACGTCGACGGCAGGATCTACGCGCGGCGCCGGGAAGACGGCAAATACATCCTGATCCCGTCGCAGAAGGTCGAGCGCAACAGAGACAATCCCGACGGCCGCAACCATATCTGCGCGCCACCGCCGTCCGCCTCTCTGGTCGACCTGGTCTACTGTTTCGCGTTGGGAGGTGCCACGTGAGATTCATATTGGTGAACGGCAGAACCCCGTTCCGCAAGACGTCGTGCCTTTGGTGCTGCGAGGAGATCGATGGTGGTTATCTGCGCGACGCCAGGACGCTGCTGCGCTACTGCGGCTACGACTGCTACGCACTTCATCACGAGTCCGCGCCGTTGATCGAGGGACGTACGCGCGCGGCATCTTGAGTAGTCGGGCTGGCAGGACGCATTCGGCAGGAGAGGACACGGCATTGAGATTCATGCTCGTCAATCAGGAACATCCCTGCCACGGCGGCGTCTGCCGCGCATGCGCCCGGCCGCTGGGTACGAGTTACGTCCGTCATGTGTCCAAGCAAGAGCGGTATTGCGACTACGGTTGCTACCGTCAGCAGACGGCCATGGACATGCTGTGGCCCGGCAGCTCGCTCGAGACGATCGCGGCGCTGGCGGCGATCTCGAGCTGGAGCTGGATGATTCAGATCGGCGCGCTGTCGCGCGCATTGGCCGAGGCATATCTGCGCGAGTACGACCTTCTGACGACGGAAGGAGGTGACGGCTAGCTCGATGACGGCCGCGCAGAAAAGTCGGCCGCAGTCCCGCGTCCAGCCCGCGCCGCGTCCAGCCCCGGCGGCGGCGAGGCTAGGGTGAGGGGGCTGCGGCCGATCCCGTTGGTGCCGCGCTCACTTCCTGCGTCGTGACGCGCTGGTCGGACTTGCCGGCGACCATGCTGCTGCCCTCGAACCGTGCGCGGTACACCAGCACGTTCTCCATCACGCGCTGGACGTAGTTGCGCGTCTCCGACAGCGGGATGCGCTCGACCCAGTCGACCGGATCGACGTTGGGATCCCTGGGGTCGCCGCGGGCCTGCACCCATTCGCGCACGCGGCCGCGGCCGGCATTGTAGCCGGCAAACGTCATGATCTGGTTGCCGCGATATTCCGACAGGAGCGCGCTGAGCTCGGCCGCGCCCATTTGCGTGTTGTAGACGGGATCGGAGACCATCTTGTCCCAGTCGTAGGTCAGGCCAAAGCGCTTGGCGGTGTCGCGGCCGGCTTCAGGTGTCACCTGCATCAGCCCGACCGCATTGGCCGGCGACTTGTCGCGCTGGTCGAACGAGCTTTCGGTGCGCGCCACCGAATAGATCACGCTGGTCTCGATCGCGGGCGCGACCTGCTGGTGCTCGGGGATGCCGATGGTCGGAAAAGCGTAATGGTCGAGCGCGAGCCCGCGCGCCAGCGCCGACTTGCCGACCTCCAGCATCACGCGCGCATCGCGGCGCTGTCCGGCGAGTTCGCCGAGGCCCTCGAGGGCCGCGACGTCGGTGCTCTCCTTCGCGAAATCCTCGGCGTAATAGAACACCGTGTCGCGCTCGCCGATGCCGTAGAGCATGTCGGCGGCGCGCACGCGCTCGTCTGCGGGCGGAGTGTCGAGCGCGGCCAGCACGGGCGAGGGCGGTCGCAGCTCGATGCGATCGAGGCCGAGCTTGGCGCGCGCAAGCTGGCCGTAATAGGCGGTCGGATAGCGCGCGGCCGCCCGGTAGCTCATGCGAGCATCGGCCACAGCACCCATCGCCTCGGCGGCACGGCCGCGCCAGTAATGGGCACGCGACAGCGCGATCGGATTGGCCGAGCCCGCATCGATGGCGGCGAAGTGCACCATGGCCGCCTGGGGATCATTCAGGAAGCGCAGAGCGATCCAGCCGCACATGAAATGATAGTCGACGCGGTAGACTTCCTTCTCGGGCACCGCGGCGGTGCGCACCACGTCATACGCCGTTTTGAACTTGCCCTGGTCGAGCAGCTTGCGCGCGAGCATGCGACGCTCGCGCCACCAGGCGTCGGTGTCCTGCGCGGCCATGGTGTCGGGCGCGGCGGCCAGGATTACCTCGGCGGCGTCGTCGATGCGGTCCTTCTGGAGGTGCCATTGGGCGCGGCACAGCACATAGCCGAGATCGCGGCGCGCTTCAGTCGGTACGTCCTCGAGATAATCCTTGGCCTTGCTGGCCTTGCCGGTCACGGCGGCGCAGGCCTTGACGATCGCGAGCTCATCCTCGCCGAGTCGTTTCGCGGCGCGCCGCGCAGCCGCATAGTCCTTGGCGCCGAGCCGCTTGTCCATGCGCGCGCGATGATCCTCGGAGCTGAGCAGATCGCGGAACGCCTCGTAGGAATCCTCCTCGCTCCGCTCGGACAATTCGTCGGTGCGCCAGGCCTCGCGCACGAGCCGCGCGGCCCTGTCGGCGTCGCCTTCAGCGAGCAGCACGCGGGCGAGGGCGAACTTGCCCTTGGCGCTGGTCGGGCGGTCCATGGTGAATTTGTGCACGGTGGCCGCGTCCGCCTTCTCCTGCCACAGCCGCGCCTCGGCTCGGCGGCGAAGCAGGGCGCTGCTCGGCCAACCCGGATTGGCGGCGAGGAAGGCGGCATAACGCTTGAAATTGGCGGTGCTCTCGGAATGGCGCAGCATGAACCAGTCGGCGAGCTTCTGTCCGGCGGGATCAGCGATGCGGTCGCGCGCCGCGCTCGCATCATCCGTCTTGCCCTTGCGCGCGAGGTCGATCGCATCCTTCAGCGCGGCGAGGTCCCCGGTGAGCGGCGGGGCGGCCGGCTTCTCGGACGGCTCGCCGCCGGTCTTCTTCGACTTGCGCTTGGCCTCGGCATGCTTGCCATGGCGCGATTTCACCGCGGCATGACGCTGCTTGCCGGCTTTCGCCTCATGCGACTTCTTCGGCGCGGACGATTTGTGGCTGCTCTTGGCCGCCAGCTCGGTCGGAAGGAGGGCCATTGCGGCCACGGCAACGAGACACGCGAGCGAGCGTAGGCACTGGTTCATCCCATGGTCCCCCTGCGAAACCACTACAAACCAAGGTCCGCGACGACATGCGGCTTGAGAATCAACGACATCGAGAACGATGCCACGGCATCGTTTCGCATTCCTCACGCTGTCGCAACAATGCGGCGAAATACGGATGTGACCAGGGAACTTCGGCTGGGGAGCAAAGGTCAGCTTCTTTAACCTTTGTTAACGATAGGCCTGCGCGATGGCCGCGCCTGGTTCAGGGCGTCAGGAGGAACCAGATTGCGCGTGTTCCCGCAGCCCGATCCGGTGTATGGAGTTCCCTTGCTCCTTCCCTTTTGGCCTTTGTCCTTGCAGCTATGCCGATTTTCAACCAGTCGATCAGGCGCAAGATCGTCGGTATCGCCCTCGGATTGATCGTCCTGATGCTGGTCACCTCGATCCTGTCGATGGTGATGTCGAGCCAGGTCGGCGTCCTGCTCGACGAGCTGACCAACCGCTACATCCCCGCCTACAGCCATCTGGCCCGCGCCAACATCCGCTCGCTGGAGCGGGGGCTGGCGCTACGGCGGATGGTCATGACCAAAATGGAGTCACCGTCGGACGAAGAGGCCTATGCGGCGCGCCTTCGCGAGTTCGAGACATCCGATCGCAAGATCGAGGAGGAGGCCGAGGCCGCGCGTTCGCTTGTCAACGCGATCATCGACGACCCCAGGACGTATTCCGACAATGCCGCGCTGGGACGGATCGATATTCGCATCGAGACCGCCGTCACCGAGCTGCGGCGCGATCTGAACGAGGACCATGCAAAGCTGCTCAAGCAGGTCGACGCCAGGCAGATGGCCGAGGCCCGCGGCACGCTGGAACACATCGACGTGCTACGCGATCAGTTCAACCGCAAGGTCGATGCGATCCGCGCCGACATGCTGACGCAGGTGTTCTTCTCGACGTCGCAGGTGATCAGCCGCCAGCATCAGGCGATCGTCGTTTCGGGTGTCGTGACCCTGCTCGCGGCGATCGTCGGCTTTGCCTTTGCGCTCCTGGTGTCCAGCGGCATCACGCGCCCGGTGCGGCTGCTGCTCGCCGGCACCCGCGAGGTCGAGGCCGGCCGCTTCGACAAGACCATCACCGTCTCCACGCAGGACGAGATCGGCGAGCTCGCCGCGGCCTTCAACCGCATGACCGAGCAGCTCAGGCACAACGAGCGCATCCGCGAGACCTTTGGCCGCTACATCGATCCCAAGGTGGTGCAGGGGCTGATCGACCGGCCCGAGGTTGCGATCGACGGCGAGCGCCGGGTCATGACCATCATGTTCTGCGACATGAGCGGCTTCACCTCGATGAGCGAGGGCATGACCCCGCGTGGCCTCGTCAGGGTGATGAACCACTATTTCACGGTGATGTCCGGACCGATCAGGAGCAATCGCGGCATCATCGACAAATATATCGGCGACGCCATCATGTCCTATTGGGGCCCGCCCTTCATCGAGGAGGACGAGCAGGCGCTCCTGGCCGGCATCGCCGCAACCGAGATGGTCGACCAGGTGCCCGCGCTGCAGAAGCAGCTGCCCGACCTGCTCGGCATCCGCGCCATGCCGGCGCCGTGTGACCTGCGGATCGGCATCGCCACCGGCGAGGTCCTGACCGGCAGCATCGGCTCCGAGCTGATGATGAGCTTCACCGTGATGGGCGACGCCGTGAACCTGGCCTCGCGGCTGGAGGCCGTCAACAAGGTCTACGGCACCCGCATCCTGATCTCGCTGGCCACGGCTGATGCGATCGGAGCGCGGCTCGAATTGCGCGAGATCGATCGTCTGGCGGTCGCCGGCCAGAGCGCGCCGCAGCCGATCTTCGAGGTGATGGCGCAGGCGGGCGCGCTCACCGCCGCGCAGGACAGCCTGCGCACGCATTATGCCGAAGCGCTCGCCGCCTATCGGGCCCGCCGCTTCGACGAGGCGCGCGCCGCCTTCAACGCCGCGCTCGAAGCCGTCCCCGGCGACGGCCCCTCGCGCACGATGCTCGGCCGCATCGCGCAATTCGAGGCCAAGCCGCCGGAAGAGGGGTGGGACGGCGCCTGGCGGCTGGAGCAGAAATAGCCGTTTTTGTTGGGCCGGCCCGCCCTGTCCGGAAAAAACGTTTCTACTCGATAACGATGTTCGCCGTGACCTATTTCCCGGGCTTAGGTTGGATGTCCTTGAGGCGTTTGACGGGGACACGCCGATGACGGAACTTCAGGACAGGCTGGAACGGTTCGAGACGCTCACCGCCGAATGCGAGCTGATCGCCAAGCTCGCCACCGACAGCACCAAGCGCGAGTTCTATCTGAAACTCTCGGAACAGTACCGTCAGCTGGCGGTGGACATGCGGCAGGCGATCGCGACCAAGGCTGCGGCGTGACGCCGGCTGCAATCCGTTCTTAAGGTTTGGCGCGCATCCTTGACGTCGCGAGCGATCGCTCGTGATGGAAAGGCCGGGGTTCGCTGCATTGCAGCGCACCCCGCGAGTGTCATTTGCCATGCTTGACAGGGCAATCACATGCGCCTCGTTGCCGTGATCATAGTCGCGCTCATGACGGCGGCCTGCGACCAGGAGCAGGATATCACCGGCTCGACGCCGACCTGCCCGATGCGGAACTACAGCTACAATCCCCGCGACATGAACCAGTGCGTCAGTGCGTGCAAATCGTGCGATCGCGGCACCACGGTCACCTGCACCACCTCCTGCACCCTCAAGGGCGCGCGCTGAGGCTACCGCTTTCTCCGGCGCACCCAGCGGCGGTGCTGGGGCACCGGAACGATTCACTTGGGTTAATCATTGAAGCAGGTGGGCAGGACGCGGAGTCCGATGGAAATGGGTATGCTCGATCCCGGTCGATTTCTGGTGTCGTGCTCGCATTGTGATGCCTGGCCGATGGCGGCCAATGTGAAGCGGTCGAGCTGGTCGGCGTCCCCGCACGAGGTCCGCTTTGTCTGCACGCGCTGTCGTCGCGAGGAGACCGCGATCGTCTCGGCCTCCGGCGAATTGACCCCGATCAAGCGCGTCGATGTTCCGCCGCGCGACGTCGCTGTCGCCTGGGCCCAGGCGCAACGTGTGCGAGGGCGGACCTGAGCGCCCGGCACCCATCGGTCGATTGACTCCCGGGGCCAACGGCTCGTAAATGATCGGCGACGGTTCTCCTCAGGGAGATCAAAAGGGAATGTGGTGCGGGATTGTCCCAACGCAGGGATCTGTCTCAACGCCACGGCTGCCCCCGCAACTGTAAGCGGTGAATCTTTCGTCTCATGCCACTGGGAAACTCGGTCCTGGGAAGGCGACGCGAGGTCACGACCCGCGAGCCAGGAGACCTGCCGTCAGCCGTGGTCACACGCGAAGATGTCGGTCGGGGAGTACAGACATTAGCTTCACCGGAGCAATCCATCGCTCTGCCGTGAAACCTCGTTCGCTGTGACGTGCCACTGACGTCATACCGAGGTTACAATTGTGTCCCGTCTCGTCTCTGCCGCCAGGCGCCTTGCCGTCGGCCTGCTCGTATCCGTTTCCTTCCATTCGCTCGATCTGTCCTCCGCCTTCGCCCAGCACGCGCTTGCCGAGCAATTGCCGCCGATCGAAGTGACGCAGCCCGACGATCACAACCGCACGCGGGCGAGGGCGATCGGTGACGGCGAGGCGACGCGGCAGCGGGCGAGGACGAATGTCGCGCCGGCAGGCAATGGAGCCGGCTCATCTGGCTCCGGCGGTAAGGCTGCCGTCGGCAACGGCGCCATCGTCGGGGCCGCCACGACCGTCATCACGGCCGCGGATATCGCGCATTCGCCATCGCAGACGCTTGCCGAGATCATCGCGACGCAGACGCCGGGGGCCCAGATCACGACGCTCTATGGCGGCCAGATCGGCGCCAAGACCAGCGTGGACCTGCGTGGCTTCGGCGCCTTTGCCACCGCCAACACGCTGGTGCTGGTCAACGGACGACGGTTGAACGACGTCGACATGGCGCAGGTGGACCTCTCCACCATCCCGCTCAATTCGATCGAACGCATCGAGGTCACGCGGGGAAATTCCGGCGCGGTGCTCTACGGCGACAACGCGGTCGGCGGTGTGATCAACATCGTTACAAGAAATGGCGTTGGCGGACCGCCCGTGACCGCGCGCATCGAGGCCGGTTTCGGCTCGTTCAACACCAGGCTCGGCAATGTCTCGACCTCGCTCAATTCCGGCCCGTGGTCGACCTCGTTCTACGGCAATACGGTCAGGACCGATGGCTACCGCGACAACAATCGCTATTCGCAGCAGAACGGCGTCGGCAATCTCAATTACACGACGCCGAGCCTGAGTGCTTTTCTCACCGTCACCGGCGACAATCAGGAGCTGCGGCTGCCGGGCGGCCGCACCGTCGATCCCTCCATCGGCCTCGACGAGCTCAGGGCCAACCGGCGAGGGACCAGCACGCCGTTCAACTACGCCAACCAGGAGGGTTTTGGCGCGACTGCGGGCTTCACCAAGACCCTGGTCAACGGCGTCGATCTCATCGTCGACGGCGGCGTGCGCGACAAGAAGCAGCAGAGTGCGTTCTTTTCCACCCCGACGCCGGTTCCGGCGTTCTTCACGTCGACCTATGTCGGTTCCCATCTGACGAATTGGTCGATCACGCCGCGGCTCAGCGTGAAGAGCCTGCTGCTCGGCATGCCGTCGCAGCTCCTGACCGGCATCGACTATTACGATGCGAGCTTTGAGCAGAATCGCGGCGCCGGGCAGGGGCTCTCCCCATGGCACAATTACGACCTCAGGCAGCAGTCGGTTGCGGGCTATTTCCAGCACACATTGGGAATCGCGCCCACGACCGACATCTCCTACGGCGCGCGGGTGCAGAACGTCAGACTTGCGGCACGCGACAATTTCGACCCGGCAGCTCCCTTCAACGCCGACATCGGCGCGCTGCCGCTGACGAGCAACGAGACCCAATATGCGCTGCATCTCGGCGCCGAGCATCGCCTCAACGACCAGGTCTCGCTGTTCGGCCGCGTTGCGCGCGCTTTCCGCACGCCTGATGTCGACGAGCGCCTGTCCTCGGGGCCTTCCTTCGATCCCTTGACCTTCGCTGCGATCCCGCAAACGTTCGAGCTCAAGACCCAGACCTCTTGGGATATCGAGGGCGGTTTTCGCATCAAGGGAGGCGGATTGCAGCTGCAGAGTAGTCTCTATCTGATGGATCTCACCAACGAGGTCCATTTCAATCCGGTCCTGTTCTACAACACCAATCTCGATCCGACCCGCCGCTACGGCTCGGAGACCAGCCTGTCCTATCGCGTCAACGATGCCCTGCTGCTGCGCTCCGGCGTGGCCTACACCCGCGCGGTCTTCCGCGAAGGCATCTGGGCCGGCAACGACGTGCCGCTGGTGTCGCGCTACACGGCGAGTGCGGGCGTCACCTGGAACATCTGGCAGAATTACGTGGTGCTCGATGCCACCGCGCGCTTCTGGAGCGAGCGACGCATGGACAACGACCAGGCGGGCACCCAGAAGCCGATTCCCGCCAACGGCACGATCGATCTCAAGCTCAGCGGCCAGGTTGAGCGCTACTTCTGGTCCGTCAGCATCAACAATGTGCTGAACGCGCTCTACTACGACTACGCCATCGCGAGCACCTTCACGGACGGCCGCTTCAGCGCCTATCCGCTGCCCGGCCGCACCTATCTGCTCAAGGCCGGCGCAACGTTCTGATTTTCGTCACGCGCCCCTAAATGGACTAGAATTCGAAAGAAGGAGATTCAACCATGGCTCTCAGCATCCTGCCGTCTGGTGGCGATCGCTTCCGGCTTCACCCGGTCGCGCCGCGCCTCGCGCCGATGTTCTGCTTTGCGCTGCTGACGGCGTCATGCGTGCTCGCAAGTTTTGCGTTCGCCTGCGCCACGCCGTTCGCGGCCTTCGCCGTCATTGCCGCGGCGATGCTGCCGCAGCGTCGGGCGCTGCTCGTCGTCACCGGCGCCTGGCTCGTCAACCAGACCATCGGTTTCGGCGTGCTGCATTATCCCGTTGACGCCAACACGATTGCCTGGGGCTTCCTGATCGGCGCGGCTGCGCTTCTGGCGACCGCGGCCTCGTCGACGGTGCTCGGCCTGCTGCCGCAGCGCCGCACGCCACTGATGCTGGCGATCACGCTCGTCGCCGCCTACGGGATCTACGAGCTCGCACTGCTCGCCGCGACGCCGTTCCTCGGCGGCGAGGGCGCCTTCACCGCCGCGATCGTGACGCGCATTGGACTGACCAGCGCCGTCTGGCTCGCCGGCCTCGTCGCCATCTGTGAGATCGTGCGCCTGGTCGATCCGGCCGGACGCAAGCGAGCGATGTCGGCCTGAGCGGCCGATCGTGGCCGTAGCCCGGATGGAGCAAAGCGCAATCCGGGGCCGCTCGCCCCGGCATCTAGCACCGTCCCGGATTACGCTGGCGCTCCATCCGGGCTACGGCGCCGAGAGCCTGTGTCGCCCTCTGTCAATCCACGTCGCTAAAAATATTCCACTTTACCGAAATTCGGTTTCGGCGTATGTGTCGTCCATCCCGGCTCACCCAAGAGGGGCGACTATGTG
>NZ_FOUS01000001.1 GCF_900114915.1 Bradyrhizobium sp. Rc3b | reverse complement strand
AGCGCCTCCTCCAGTTCGCGCTCCGAAAGACCGTAGAGCGACTGCAGCAGCACCGCGCGAAACAGCACAAGCACCGGATAGCCTGGACGACCGGGACTCCCTTCATCCCGCAAATGGCCGATCAGCTTCTCGAACCGGTACCACTTGACCAGGCCAGCCAACCGATCCAGCGCCGCATTGGCGCCGGCGCCCTTCGGCATCAGCGCTTCTACAAAGCTCGGCTGTCCTGTCCGCTTCACCGCCATCGTTACCTCCAAGGCTTTGCCCTAGGGAATCACAACTGGCGGATTACGCAACAGGCCCCTTGTGGGAGAAGGTGGCGCGAAGCGCCGGATGAGGGGTTCGTTCCGCAGGTTCAAATGAGAGAGACTAGCGCGCGGAGAGAACCCCTCACCCGTCTCGCCGCTATGCGGCGAGCCACCCTCTCCCACAAGGGGAGATGGGAAGAAAGTCTCACCACATCGTCGCGGCGGCGCGCTCGGGCCAGATGCGATCGTACTCCGCGCCGCCGACCTTGTTGTCGCTCATCTCAGCGAGGATCTGACCGGGCGTCGGCAGCGTCTTGGGATCGATACGCTTGTCGGGATTCCAGAGGTCGGAGCGGACGATGGCGCGAGCGCACTGGAAGTAAATCTCGGCCACCTTCATCACCATCACGCTGCGCGGCGCCTTGCCCTCGACCTTGAACGAGGCCAGCAGCTCGGGATCGACCGAGAGATGGGCGCGGCCGTTGGCGCGAACCGCATTACCGGAGCCGGGGATCAGGAACATCAACGACACGCGCGGGTCGCGCACGATGTTGCGCAAGGAATCGACCCGGTTGTTACCGCGACGATCCGGCAGCATCAGCGTCTTGGGATCATGGATACGGACGAAGCCGGGCAAGTCACCACGCGGCGAGCAGTCGATGCCCTCGGGGCCGATGGTGGCAAGCGCGGCGAACGGCGCCTTCTCGATGAAGACGCGGTAGAGCGGGGTGACGTGGTCGGCGACTTTCACGGTCGAGGCGTCGTTGGTGGCGCCGTAGATGGCCTCCAGCTGTTCGATCGTTTCAATCACCGACATTCCATTCTCCTTGCTGTACTGGCTAATCGTGCCGGCCTTCATTCCTGATCACGCGCACGAGCTGGCGCGCATGATAGTCCGCGCCGCCGGCATTGAGGATGGTGACATCAGCCTGCGCCGACCTGTCGTCGACGCTGCGGGTGAGACGTTCGGCGATGTTGCCGTCGCTTTGTCGCGCGCGGGCAGCCAGCCGTGCGGCCAGCACATCCGGCGGCGCCGTGATCGCAACCACCACGATGTCAGCATAGGCCTGGCGCAGCGCGCCGATCACGGTGCGCGAGACGTTGGCGACGACCGTGCGGCCGGCGCGGATATCGTCGTTGATGTCGAGCGGCAGCGCATAGGAATGCCCGTGCGCATCCCAATGCACGGCGAAATCGCCATGCTCGCACGCGCGGCGGAATTCGTCGGGGCCAAGCGCGACATTGTCTTCGTCGGCGGAGGATTCACGCGTCACGATTCGGCGCGGGAAGACAATGTCGTGATCATCAGCGCAGGCCGCTTGCGCCAGCCGCAGCAGCGTGTCCTTGCCGGCGCCGCTGGGACCGACCACCAGCACGAGCCGTCCAGGTCCGATCGCGCCGGTCCGCCCGCCCGCCATGGTTGCGCTCTCGCTCATGCGACACGGTGTCCTTCGCGCCAGACACTGCGGACGACGGGAACGTGGCCCGCGACATGCACGCGAATGAGGTCGGCACGCTTGCCGATCGCGACCTCGCCGCGGTCGGTGAGGCCAACCGCCTCCGCCGGCGCCTTGGTCACGGTGCGGATCGCCGCGGCAAGGCCGATCGCGGGCACGTGCTCGGGCAATTGCAGCGCCCCCATCAGGAGGCTCGACGGGATGTAGTCCGACGACAGAATGTCGAGCAGGCCCTCACGGGCAAGATCGACCGCGGCGATGTTGCCGGAATGCGAGCCGCCGCGCACGACGTTCGGCGCGCCCATCAGGATGTCGATGCCGGCCTCATGCAAGCTGCGCGCGGCTTCGAGCGTGGTCGGGAATTCCGCCACCGAGACGCGATCGCGCACGGCATCCGCGACGTTCTCCTCGGTGGTGTCGTCGTGGCTTGCGAGCGGGATCTTGTACTGATGCGCCAGCGCCACGATCTCGCGCATGTTGCTCGCGGCATAGAGCTTCTGATATTCGAAGCGCTTGGCGAACAGCTCGTCGAGCTCGGCATCGGTCTTGCCGCCGCCCTTGCCGCGATAATAGTCGCGCAGCTTGACCTCGTCACGGAACTGACGCTGGCCGGGCGTGTGGTCCATCAGCGACATCAGCTTGACGTCGGGACGGTCGATCAGCTCCCTGGCCTCCTCGACCACGCTCGGCATCGGGATCTCGCAGCGCAGATGCAGGAAGTGGTCGGCGCGCAACAGGCTGGCGTCGCGCGCGGTCGTGATCGCGGCGGCGAGCACGCCGGCGCGGCCGTCGACCTCCTCGGCGCCGTCCTCGCGCCAGACCCGGAGCGAATCGAACACGGTGGTGATGCCCGAAGTCGCAAGCTGGCCGTCATAGGAGATCACGGCCGCAACCGGATTCCAGAACACCTTTGGCCGCGGCACGTAATGGGCTTCGAGATGGTCGGTGTGCAGCTCGATCAGGCCCGGCATGATCAAATCGCCGCCGGCATCCTCGGCGCCCGCAGGCGCAGTCCCATCGCCGATCTCGGCGATGCGCCCGTCGGCAAGAGCGAGCCAGCCCTGCTCGATCACCCGGTCAGCCAGCACGATCCGGGCGTTGGCGATCACAATGTCCTTCGGCTTGGCGTTCATTTCCATTTCCTTCAGGCCGCGGCGGCAAAGCTGGTGACGTCGACGATGCGGTCGGCAATCAGATGACGGATTTCGTCGTCATGGACAATGGCAACCATGGCGACGCCCTGGCGCTTCTTCTCGGCGACCAGCTCGACCACGACCGCGCGGTTGGCGGCATCCAGCGAGGCGGTCGGCTCGTCCAGCAGCAGTATCGGCAGGTCCGAGATGAAGCCGCGCGCGATGTTGACGCGCTGCTGCTCGCCGCCGGAGAAGGTCGCGGGCGGAAGCTGCCACAGACGCTCGGGGATGTTGAGGCGGTGCAGCAAATCGCCGGCGCGGGCTTGCGCGTCGGCGCGTGGCATGCCGTTCACAATCAGCGGCTCGGCGACGACGTCGATGGTGGCCACCCGCGGCACCGCGCGCAGGAACTGGCTGACATAGCCGATGGTGGCGCGACGGACGTTCAGCACCTGGCGCGGCTCGGCGCTGGCGAGATCGATCAGCGCGCCGCGGTGGCGGATGCCGATGCGGCCGCTATCGCAGCGGTAGTTGCCGAAGATCATTTTCAGGATCGAGGACTTGCCGGCGCCTGACGGCCCCGACAGCACGACGCATTCGCTCGCGTTGACCTGGAAGCTCACGCCGCTGACGACAGGCAACTCGATGCCGCCCTGCAGGTGCATGGTGAAGGTCTTGTTGGCATCGGTGACGTCGATCATGGCGGTCATTGGAAAGCTCATATTGAAAGGTTCATGGCGGCAGGATCGAGGAGACGAGAAGCTGCGTATAGGGCTCGCGGGGATCGTCGAGAACCTGGTCGGTGAGACCGGTCTCGATGACGCGGCCGCCCTTCATCACCATCACGCGGTGCGAGAGCAGCCGCGCCACCGCGAGGTCGTGGGTGACGATGATGACCGCGAGGTGCAGTTCGGCGACGAGGCTGCGCAGGAGGTCGAGCAGGCGCGCCTGCACGGACACGTCGAGCCCGCCGGTCGGCTCGTCCATGAACACCAACCGCGGCTCGGTGACGAGGTTGCGCGCGATCTGGAGACGCTGGCGCATGCCGCCGGAATAGGTCCGCGGTGCATCGTCGATGCGGGCGGTGTCGATCTCGACGCGGGTGAGCCAGTCGGACGCGGTCTCGCGGATGCGGCCATAGTGATTCCAACCCACCGCCATCAGCCGCTCGCCGACATTGGCGCCGGCCGAGACCGCCATGCGCAGGCCCTGGGCGGGATCCTGATGCACAAAACCCCAATCGGTGCGGTACAGGAAGCGCCGCTCGGCTTCGCCGAGCGTGGCGAGATCACGGGCGACACCGTCGCGCATCCGATAGGACACGTGGCCGCCGCTGGCCGCGAGCTGGCCCGACAGGAGTTGCAGCAGCGTCGACTTGCCCGAACCGGATTCGCCGACGATCGCCACCACCTCGCCGGGATACAGCGCGAAGGAGACGTCACGGCACGCGGCGATACGGCCGAAGGATTTGCTGAGGGAGGTCGCGACCAGCAGCGGCTGATCGTTTTCGAGCGCGGCGTGATCAACCATTGGTGCCTCCTTGCGCCTTCTCCTTGTACGGCGCGGCGCTGAGGCTGCCGTGATGGCCGGCGGCCTGGCGGCTCTCGCAATAGTCGGTGTCCGAGCACACGAACATCCGTCCGCCCTTGTCGTCGGTGACGATCTCGTCGAGATAGGAATTCTCCGCGCCGCACAGCGCGCAGGGCGCGTTGAAGCGATAGGGCTCGAACGGATGGTCCTCGAAATCGAGCGACACCACCTTCGTGTAAGGCGGGATCGCATAGATGCGCTTCTCGCGGCCGGCGCCGAACAATTGCAACGCCGGGCAATTGTCCATCTTGGGATTGTCGAATTTCGGCGTCGGCGACGGATCCATCACGTAGCGCGCATTGACCTTGACCGGATAGGCGTAGGCGGTGGCGATGTGGCCGAAGCGGGCGATGTCCTCATAGAGCTTCACATGCATCAGGCCGTATTCGGCCAGCGCATGCATCCGCCGCGTCTCGGTCTCGCGCGGCTCGAGGAAGCGCAACGGCTCCGGGATCGGCACCTGATAGACCAGCACCTGGTTTGCGTGCAGCGTCGCCTCGGGGATGCGGTGGCGGGTCTGGATCACCGTCGCTTCGTCAGTTGCGGTCGTCGTGGCAACGCCCGCGGTCTTGGCGAAGAATTTCCGGATCGAGATCGCGTTGGTGGTGTCGTCGGAGCCCTGGTCGATCACCTTCAGCACGTCGGCGGGACCGAGGATCGCGGCGGTGACCTGCACGCCGCCGGTGCCCCAGCCATAGGGCATCGGCATCTCTCGGCTGGCGAACGGCACCTGATAACCGGGGATCGCGATCGCTTTCAGGATCGCGCGGCGGATCATCCGCTTGGTCTGCTCGTCGAGATAGGCGAAGTTGTAGGCGGGCGCGTTCATTCCGCGGCCTCCTTCATGGCATCAGGCGTCTGGGCATCGGCGAACTCTTTGCGCAGCTTGCGGAGCAGGCCGAGCTCGGACTGAAAGTCGACATAGTGCGGCAGCTTCAAATGCTCGACGAAGCCGGTCGCCTGGACGTTGTCCGAATGCGACATCACGAATTCTTCATCTTGCGCGGGGGCGAGTGCCTCCTCGCCGAGCTCGCGGGCACGCAGCGCGCGGTCGACCAGGGCCATCGACATGGTCTTGCGCTCGCTCTGGCCGAAGGCGAGGCCATAGCCGCGGGTGAAGCACGGCGCTTCCGTCGCGGAGCCCTTGAACTGGTTGACCATCTGGCACTCGGTGAGCTCGATCGAGCCGAGCGGCACGGCGAAGCCGACGTCTTCCGCCGAAAATTCCACCTCGACCTCGCCGAAGCGGATCTCGCCGGCGAAGGGATGGTTGCGGCCATAGCCGCGCTGGGTGGAATAGCCCATCGCCAGCAAGAATCCTTCGTCACCGCGCGCGAGATTCTGCAGGCGCAAATCACGGTCCGCAGGAAAATTCAGCGGCTCGCGGGTGAGGTCGCCGACGCTCGCGCCCTCCTCGGCCTGCGGCGAGGATTCGATCAGCCCGTCGCGGCCGAGGATGTCGGTCACGCGCGGCGTCGGCGCCGTCGATGCCTCCGCCGTTGCCGGCGCCTCCGGCACGAAGCCTTGCGCGAGCGCGGGATCGAGCAGGCGATGGGTGTAGTCGAAGGTCGGCCCGAGGATCTGGCCGCCGGGAATATCCTTGAAGGTCGAGGACACCCGCCGCTGCACGCGCATCGCACCGGTGTCGACCGGCTCGCTCGCGCCGAAACGCGGCATCGTGGCGCGGAAGGCGCGAACCAGGAAGATCGCCTCGATCAAATCGCCGCGCGCTTGCTTGATCGCGAGGGCCGCGAGCTCGCGATCATAGAGCGAGCCTTCGCTCATGACGCGGTCCACGGCGAGGCCAAGCTGCTCCGAGATCTGGTCGAGCGTGACCTCCGGAACGCCTTGGTCGCCGCGCCGCTTGTCTGCAAGCAGGCGGTGGGCGTTCTCGATGGCGCGTTCGCCGCCTTTGACTGCGACATACATGCTTCTAGCTTCCCTTGCTCACGATTCGCGTGGTGCGGGGGATCGCGACCACGGCGTCATCGGCCACCAGCACCACATCGATGCCGCGCGGAAACAGTGCCTCGTTGATGTGCATACGCTCGAACAGATCGAACGGCTTGATTGACGCATTGAGCATGGCGGCGCCGTCGATGCCGGGACCGCGCAGCTCGAAGCTCCGTCCGGAGTCGAGGCTATCGACCTGCAGGATCACCGTGGTGGACCGATCCGGATATTCGCTGGTTCCGAGCGCGAAGCGTTCGAGCGGCGGCAGCGCACCGCCGTCGCTGATCAGCGCAAAACTCGCGATCGAGGAATCCTGCACCACGGGCGCGCCGGTGTGAAACTTCAGCCATTTCACCACGTTCGGGCTCTCCGCCAGCCGCGCGTCGAGCCAGAGCGGCGTGTCGTGGTCGAACAGCGTCAGCGCGATCGCGGCCGTGCCGCGCATCATCGAGCCTGCCGTTCCAGCCATCGGGACGATGCGCTGGACCGAGCCCGGCCGCGCCATCGCGTCCATGACCGAGCGAAATGTCGATTGCGCCGACAGCACCTTGTCGGCGAAGCCCGGCGGCAGTTCCGCAATCGTGGTCATGATCTCACCCCTCACCGCGCACCATGGTGTAGAAATCAACCTTCGTCGCAGCGGTCTCGGCCGCCGCCTGCGCGCGGCCAGCCATAAGCTGCTCACGCAACGGGGCGATAACGTCCCGCTCCACCGCTCCGCCAAAATCCCTCGACTGCACCAGGGCGTCGCACAAAGCGATCAGCCGCGCTTTCTCGCCGTCGCGCCCGAGCGTGTAGCCGAACCCGACCTCGCCGCTCGCCAGCCGCACCGCGGCGCGCGACACCGTGGCTTCGCCGAGATTGAACGGCGCGCCGTCACCGCCGACCCGGCCGCGCAGCATGACGAGACCGTTTTCGGGCGCGCGCAGATCCTGATGGGCCGGGAGCGCCAAGTTGCGGAGGCGGGCGGCGATCTCGCCCGCCTCCGCGTGCGCCAGCACGGCCATGGCGGCCTGGCGCTGGGCTTGCTGGTTGTTGTGCAGGGTCACCTGATCCACCGAACCTTTGACAGAACTTGCCGCATCGAAGTTGTCTATTATAATAGACAACTTCATACGAGGACGCCATGACTGTTTCGTGACAAAGCTGTGATTTCTGGGCTAGGCTGGCCGGCGATATGAGCATGCAAGACACTGCGTCGTCCGGCGTCGCGCTATGGCGCCTCGTTGCCGACGGCATCGAGCGCGGCATCGCCGACGGCCGCTTTGCGGCCGGCGACAAGTTGCCGGGCGAGATGGAGATCGCCGAAACCTATCGGGTGAACCGCCACACCGTGCGGCGCGCGCTGGCAGCGCTTGCCGAGCGCGGCTTGGTGCGCGCCGAGCGCGGCAGCGGAACTTATGTCGAAGCGCAGAAGCTCGCTTATCCCCTGCGCTCGCGCACGCGCTTCTCCGAGATCGTCGGCGCCGGTGGCCGCGAGCCGCGCGGTCAGTTGATCGAGGCGACCGACGATGTCGCGACCCGCGAGTTGGCGCGTGAGCTCGGATTGAAGGCCGGCGCGCCCTTGGTGCGGATCGAGGCGATTCGCCTTGCCGACCGCACGCCGATCTGCGTCTCCACCACATGGCTGTCGGCGGAATTGTTTCCCGGCGCCGGTGCCGTGTTCGCGGCGACGCGCTCGATGACGAAGCTGCTGGAGCATTACGGGGTGCGCGACTATCGCCGCGGCGCGACCCGGATCACCGCCGGCATCGTCGACGCCACCGATGCGGCCCGGCTCGATCTCGCGCTCGGACGGCCGATCCTGGTGGTCGATGCCACCGACCACGATCTTGACGGCAAGCCGCTGATGACCAAGCATTCGCGCTTCGCCGCGGAGCGCGTGGAGTTTCTGGTGGAGTCGTAGGGGCTCTCTCCAAGAAAACCGGAGCCGTAGGGTGGGCAAAGGCGCACTTCGCGCCGTGCCCACGATCCTTCTCGATCGTTAAAAATCGTGGGCACGCTGCGCTTTGCCCACCCTACGGCACTTTTGATCAGGCCACGGCCCTGCGCCCAATGATCGCAAAGCGCAGCTTGCCCGAGATGAAATCGATCGCGGCGACCGCGACCAGGATCATCAGGATCAGGAACGACACCTTCTGCCATTCCAGCACGCGGATCTGCTCGGCGAGCTGCAGGCCGATGCCGCCGGCGCCGACGATGCCGATGATGGTGGCCGAGCGGGTGTTGGATTCGATGAAATAGAGCACCTGGCCGGCGATCACGGGCAGCACCTGCGGCAACAGCCCGAAGCGGATCTCGTGCAGCGGGCTGCCGCCGGAGGCGCGGATGCCCTCGACCTGCTTCTGGTCGGCGCCCTCGATCGCCTCCGAGAACAGCTTTCCGAAGGCGCCGAAATCCGACACCGCAATGGCGAGCACGCCGGCGAACGGGCCGAGCCCGACGACGTTGATCCACACCAGCGCCCAGATCAGCGTGTCGACACCGCGGATCGAATCCAGGACACGGCGAACCGGGAAGCGCAGGATGTTCGACGGCACCACGTTGCGCGCCGCGAGCAGGCTGACGGGAAGCGCGAAGACAGCGGCCAGCGTCGTGCCGAGCAGCGCGATCGACAGCGTCTCGCCGAGCGCCTTCAGATAGATCGGCAGCGACGAGCCGGGATCGGGCGGGATCATCATCAAGGTGATCCAGCCGAGCTGGCTGAGACCTGCGAAGAAGCGCGACGGCGAGAAGTCGAGATCGACCAGGCCGTAAATGAGGATCGCGAACGCCGCGACGATCATCGCCGGCGTGGCAAGCCGCGCCGAGGCGGGTCGGTCGAACACATCCGGATAGCGCGCGCGAAGCTCTCGCGTGTCGACCGCTTGCCGCCTCGTCACGTCCGCGCCTCCTTGCCGAACAGGCGGCCGCGCAGCCAGCCGGTGCTGATGTCGATGATGAAGACGGTGACGATGATGGTGAGCAGGATCGCGCTGACGTCCGAATAGTAGAATTTGCGGATCGCGACGACGAGCTCCTGGCCGATGCCGCCGGCACCGACGAAACCCATCACGGAGGCTTCACGGACATTGATCTCGAAGCGCAGCAGCGCGTAGCTCGCATAACCCGCGGTCACCTGCGGCACGACGGCGAACCGCATGCAGGACAGCCAGCTCGCGCCGGTCGAGCGGATGCCTTCGACCGGCTTCATGTCGGCGTTCTCGACGATTTCCGAAAACAGCTTTCCGAGTGCGCCGGTGGAGTGGATCGCGATCGCGAGCACACCCGCCATCGGTCCGAGCCCGAAGGCGATCACGAAGATCAGCGCGAAGACGATGCCCGGAACGGTGCGGGCGAACTCGAGCAGGCGCCTGACGACGAAGCGCAGCCAGGGTGCGGGCGAGGTGTTTTCAGCCGCGAAGAAGTTCAGACAAAATGCCAAGGTCGCGCCGATCAGCGTGCCGACATAGGAGATCAGCAGCGTCTCGCCGAGCATCTTCAGCCATTTGCGCCAGCCCCAGAGCCATTCGCCGACATCGGTCCAGACCCGCTGGCCGTTGTCGAGCGTGAGGATGCGGTCGAAATAGCTGATGAAATTGCCGAAATAGGTGAAGAGCGTGCGCAGATTCACTTCCGCGCCGATTCCCGCGAGAGCCAGCGCGGCGGCGAAGACCGCGATCCCTAACAGCAGGCGGAGCCGCCTGCGCCCGACCGCCTGGCGATAAGCGGCGTTGAGCACGGCAAGCTGCTGCTCGGGGAGGATCGAAACCGCTGTTGTCATCGGCCTGAGACGAGCTCCGTCAAAGAAAGAGCCGGGTCCAGGGACCCGGCTCCAGTTGCATCGCCCTGAGATCAGGACGCCTTCTTCTTACGCAACGCATCGACGAACTTGATCAGCTCGATCGTGCCATCCCAGTCCTTGGTGGTGGCGGGATGAAAGCCCTTCTTCTGGCCGTCGGAGAGGCGGTCGAACGCGGCCTTGTCCTTGGCCGGGGCGTCGACGAACGCCTTCGCGATGGCGGCCTTGGCGTCTTCCGGCAGGTCGGAATTGTAGGCATAGGGGCCGTTGATGATCGGCGCCGACTTGTGGATGATGCGGAAGTCGTCCTTCTTCATCGCCGAACCGTCGGCATTCTTCAGCATGCCCTTGGTCAGCATCTGCGCCAGCGTGGAATCGTCGTCGCTGGTCCACTGGTTGGCGGCAACGTCGACCGTGCCCTGCGACAGCGCCAGCATTGCGTTCTCGTGGCTGCCGGTGAAGACGACCTTGCCAAAATAGCCGTCGGCATCGGGGATGCCCATCTTGTCCAGCTCGAAGCGCGGCACGTTGTTGCCGGAGGTCGAGTTCGGATCGACGAGGCCGAGATTCTTGCCCTTGAGCTGGTCGACACTCTTGTAGGCGCTGCTCGCCTTGACGAAGAACACCGAGTAATAGCCGGTCGAGCCGTCGGCATTGATGTCGTTGGCGAAGGCGTCGGACTTGACGCCGGTCAGACGGGCGCGGGCGAACGAGGCCGAGCCGTAGCTGGCGATGTGGATGTTGCCGGCGCGCTGGCCCTCGATGACGGCGGCGTAGTCGTTGGCGATGCGCAGCGTGACCTTCACGCCCAGTTCCTTGGAGAGATAGTTCACGAACGGCGCCCAGCGCTCGGTGACGCCGGAGGCGTTCTCGGCCGGGACGACCGCAAAGGTCAGCTCGGGATATTTCGCCTTCCAATCGTCGGCGGAGGCGGAGGCGGTGAACGCGAGCGCGGCGGCGCCGGCAAGAATTAATCTGCGAGTGATCATGATACCCTCTTCATCCGTTGGGGTCGGTGGACGCAAAACTGGCAACAAAACAGGTGGCGCGGCTCAGGCGGCCGCGGCGGTTCCGAGCGCCGGGACGCCCTCGGGCGCCGGGACGGGCACGGTGCCCATGACGTCGGCGGCTTCGAGATCGTAGAGCTCACGCGCAACGTGCTCGGTCAGCGCGGACGGCGCGCCGTCGAACACCACACGGCCCGCCGCCATGCCGATCAGGCGGTCGCAATAGCTGCGGGCGAGATCCAGCGAATGCAAATTGCAGAGCACGGTGATGCCGAAATGCTTGTTGATGCGCAGCAGCGCATCCATCACGATCTTGGTGTTGCGCGGATCGAGCGATGCGATCGGCTCGTCGGCAAGGATGATGTCGGGCTGCTGCACCAGCGCACGCGCGATCGCGACGCGCTGCTGCTGGCCGCCGGAGAGCTGGTCGGCACGCTGGGCGGCGAGCGATGCGATGTCGAACTGTTCGAGCGCCGACATCGCCAGCGCCTTGTCCTGCTCGGGCCACACTTGCGACAGTGAGCGCCAGGCCGGCATCGTCGCAAGGCGTCCCATCAGGACGTTGGTGAGGACATCGAGCCGGCCAACCAGGTTGAACTGCTGGAAGATCATGGCCGACCGCGCCCGCCACTGCCGCAGCTCCTTGCCGCGCAGCGCGGTGACGTCGATGCCGTCAAACAGGATGCGGCCCTGCGTCGGCGTCGCGAGACGATTGATGGTTCGCAGCAGCGTCGACTTGCCGGCGCCGGACCGTCCGATCACACCGACGAAGCCGCCGGGGGAGATTTGAAACGAAGCGTCGTCCACCGCGGCTTTCGCGCCGAAGCGACACGTCAGACCTTCCACCACCAGCATGCGGGACTCCAGATTAGCTGGAGCCAACCGCTAACGCCCGCGCTTGACACTTGTGTGACACGGGCGTTGCGGTGCGGCGATCCTACACAGCTCATCCCCTGTCATCGCCATGTCATGACATCGTCATCAAGCCGCTCGAAGAGGAACGCCCGCCCTCGCGCATCGGATGCAACATGGCCGCCAAGATTCTCTCGGTCCAGCCGACCGTCGACCCCTCGGCCAAGCTGCACGAGACCAGGCTCGGCGCCTATACCGAGGTCGGCGCGCGCACCATCCTGCACGACGTCGCGATGGGCGATTACTCTTATGTCGTGAACGATTCCCAGATCACCTACACCACCGTCGGAAAATTCTGCTCGATCGCGGCGATGACGCGCGTCAATCCCGGCAATCACCCGATGCACCGCGCGACGCAGGCGCATTTCACCTATCGCTCCAGCGCCTACTTCGAAGGCGAGAGCGACGATGCCGAGTTCTTCGACTGGCGGCGGCAGCACCACGTCCATATCGGCCACGACGTCTGGATCGGCCACGGCGCGATCGTGCTGCCGGGCCGCAACATCGGCACCGGCGCGGTGATCGCGGCCGGCGCCATCGTCACCAAGGACGTGCCGGCCTACACCATCGTCGCCGGCAATCCCGCCCGCATCGTGCGGCGGCGATTCTCCGAGGAGATCGCCGGACGGCTCGCGAAGCTCGCCTGGTGGGACTGGGATCACGACAAATTGCGCGAAGCGCTGCCCGATTTCCGCAAGCTCGGGATTGAAGATTTTCTCGCGACATACGAAGCACGGGCGACTCCCCAGACCAGATCCCTTACCAGCAAACGAAACGCGGTCGCGTGACAGACATTTTCCTTGAAGGCGGCCGGGCCCTGATCGGCACTGAGGTCGTCGAATCGTCATTGGCGGTCTCCGGACAGGACATCGCCCAGATCGATGCTTCACGGGGCCGGGCGCGGCTGGCGATCGATGCGCGCAACCTGCTGGTGCTCCCCGGCATCGTTGATCTGCATGGCGATGCCTTCGAGCGGCAGATGATGCCGCGCGCCGGCGTCGACTTCCCGATCGACGTCGCGCTCGCCGACAGTGACCGCCAGGCGATCAGCAACGGCATCACCACGGTGTTTCACGCCACAACCTGTTCGTGGGAGCCGGGCCTGCGCAGCGCCGGCAACGCGCGCGGCCTGATGGAGGCCATCGAGCGGCAGCGTCCGCAATTCGCCGCCGACACCCGCTTCCACCTGCGGCACGAAACCTACAATCTCGACGCCGAGGCCGAGATCAGCCAATGGCTCACCGAGGGCCGCGTCGATCTGTTCGCTTTCAACGACCACATGGATGGCACCGTCGCCGACATGGCCAAGCCGCGCAAGCGCAACCGTATGGTCGAGCGCACGGGGCTTTCAGCTGAGGAATTCGACCGGCTGGTCGAACGCGTGGTCTCGCGCGCCGACGAGGTGCCGGCTTCGGTTGCGCGTCTGGCCGCCGCGGCGCGCGCGGCCGAGGTGCGGATGCTCTCGCACGATGATGCGACGCCGGCGATGCGCCAGGAGTTTCGCGATCTCGGCGCTGACATCGCGGAGTTTCCGATCAACGAGGAGACGGCGCGGGCGGCGGCAAGCCACGGCGACGCCATCGTCTACGGCGCGCCCAACGTCGTGCGCGGCGGCAGCCACACCGGCTGGACCAAGGCCTCCGACATGATCGCCAAGGGGCTCTGTTCCGTGCTGGCCTCGGACTATTATTATCCTGCGCAGCTGCTCGCAGCGTTCCGCCTCGCCGCCGACGGCGTGCTGCCGCTGACGGACGCCTGGAATCTGGTCTCCGCCGGCCCGGCGCGCGCCACCGGTCTTGCCGATCGCGGCGTGCTCGCGGAAGGACGCCGCGCCGATATTCTGCTGGTCGACGACACCGTGCCGCTGCGGCCACGGCTGATTGCGGTGATCGCGGGCGGAAAGCTTGTCCATCTCACCGATGCGACGCGGATGCTCACTGCTATGGCGACGCCGCGCGAGACTGTCGTCGCGGCCTAAATTGGTTATGCTGAGGCGATGACAGGTTTCCCCCGCTACGCGATCTATTTTGCCGCCGGCAGTGATAGCGCCCTCTCCCGCTTCGGCGCCGAACTGCTCGGCTACGATGCCTACTCCGGCAACGAACTGGCCTTTCCCGCCGACGCATTGCGCGTCGCGCCGGACTGGCGTGACGTCAGCGCCGATCCCCGCAAATACGGCTTTCACGCCACGCTGAAGGCGCCGATGGCGCTCGTATCAGGCAGGACCGAAGCGGAGATGATGGCCGCCTGCGCCGCATTCGCCGGCAGGCCGCGGCCGCTTCCCGTGATCCGGCCGGTGGTCGATTCCATCAGCGGCTTCATCGCCGTCATTCCAGCCGAGCCGGTCGAGGCGCTGCAGCAACTCGCCGCCGATTGCGCCCGCGATTTCGATTCCTTCCGCGCCGCGCTGTCGGCGGACGACCGCGCGCGACGCAAACCCGAGAAGCTGAGCGAACGGCAGCGCGACTATCTCGACCGCTGGGGCTACCCTTACGTGATGGAAGAATTCCGCTTCCACATGACGCTGACGGGACGGCTGGATGCCGAGCGCCGCGGGCCGATCCTGGATATGCTGCGGACGCGGTTTGCAGCGCTGGGGATCGAGACGCTGGCGATCGACCGCATCGCGCTGTTTCGGCAGGATGATGCATCGGCAAGATTCCACATCGTCGACGAGTGGCCGCTGGCGCGATAGACCTCAGCGCCAGCTCGCAAGATTCAAGCCGAGCGCCACCGCGCCAACCAGAACGAGGCTGGCCGCCCAGACTGCATCCAGATTGAACCAGCTTCGCGAGACGAACTTCAATCCCAGATGGCGGTAGACCAGCCACGCCAGACATCCGCCGGCGCCGACCATGGCGGCAACGTGCACCAGGGACACCAGCAGCGCCATCCCGAGACTTGTCTTAAAAAGACTCGTCTTCATCAGCGCGCCGGCCGCCTCATGGCCGGCATCGAATTCGAAAGCCTGGCAGAGCCCGAGATAGATCGGCACGAGCATCAAGGCGGCGCCGTGAGCAATGGCGACGGCAAATGACCAGAGCGCCAATTGCGTCGGCGGAATTCGGGCCAGCGCGCGGGGATGACGCCGCGCGATCAGCCGATAGACGCCGAAGCAGATGACGAGGAGGCTTGCGCCAATCTGGATCGAACGCTGCCACTCGACCAGCACGAGCAGGAACGCGAACGGCAGCAGCACGAGAAATGTTGCCAGGAGATGCCCGGCCGACAGGGCCCACAACGCCCGGAAGAGTGCGGATGGGCTCTTGTCCATGAGCCCGGCCGAAACGGCGAGCGGCCATCCCATCCCAGGATTGACTCCGTGATAGAGGCCGCTCGCAACAAGAGCGAGCCACAGCCAGCCAAGCGCCGGGCTCGCGTGCCCCCAATCTAGACCGACGGGTAGCAAAAGGAGTCCGTCGAACAATCGCCGCCCTCCAGCCTGATCTGGTGCGCACGATAGCCGTCCGGGAAGCTCACGAAATAGTCCTTGTCGAGCTCGAGGCCGCCGTTGCGACCGACATTGGCCATGACCTCCACGCCCGGAACCCCATCCGGATAGAACTGGTCGTCCCAGGTGGAATAGAGCGAATTGGTCCAGTACACGCGCCTGCCGTCGCGGCTGATCTCGACCATTTGCGGGCCGGCCGCAAAGGCCTTGCCATTCGGATGCGCTGTACGGCGTGCGATGCCTCCGATGTGGACCGAGCCCGCAAGCTTCGGCTTTCTGGGATCGCTGACGTCGTACTGGCGCATTTCACCGGTGCCCCAGCACGAGACGTAGAGAAACCGGTCATCCATCGACAGGTCGATGTCGGTGACCAGCGGTGGCACGGCGCCAAATCCCTGCAGCAGCGGCGGGAGCTTCTCCTTTGGTGCGGGTTCGGGCGGGATCGTTGCCGTCTTCTCGGCATGGAATTTCCCGCCTTCGCGCCACCAGGTCCAGATCGATGCTTCGAGATTGGTGGTGTCGACCACGACGCCCACGAAACCGTATTCGCGAACCGGATCGTGAGCAGGCCGCACCTCCAGCGCCATCTGATGATTGGCGCCAAGGTCGATGGTCTGCACATTGCGGCGGGCGCGGAGATCCCAGAAGTGGAGACGATGGCCATATTTATTCGCCAGCAGATCCTCCGGGACGATCCCGTTCTCGAACTGCGGCGGCAGCGCCCATTCGCTCGTCACCATGTAATCTCGCGGCAGATTCCACCAGAAGTCATAATGCAGCGTCTGCGGGCCACGGTCGATCTCCCATCGTCCGAGGACCTCGAACGTCTCGCAATCCATGATGAAGACGCCTGGAGGCCCGTTGGTGCCGTCCTTCCCGCCGCCCCCCAGCGTGCTCACGTAAATGCCGTCCGGCCCGCAATGGATGGTGTGCGGACGCGAGTAGCCGGTCTTCTTGAAGATTTCCTCGGGCTCGATGATCTTGTGGATCTTGGCTTGGGTCGGATCTGGCTTGGTATCGATGATGTAGATCCGCGACGAACGGATTCCGGGGATGATGAGATAGCGCCGCTCGATGAAGGCGTGTCCGGCGAGCGGCGACAGGGCGGAGGAGCAGGCATTCCAGCCGAAGTGATGAAATTCGTCGCCCTTGTTGGGCATCGTCACGGTGTGGACGATCTGGCTGTAGGTCGGCGATCCCGGCTTGACGTCGATGACCGCGAGAGCATCCGGCTTCGAAAAATCCGGACTGAGCAGCAACGTGTAGGCAAAGTTCTCCGCAGGTGCTTCCATCGCAAGCCTGGGCGATGCGTGAAAGGTGGGGTCCGGCCTCATCGTCATGGCACTGCCTCCCTGATCTGTCGGTTCGCGCCAACCTGGCTCGGGATAACGGCATTATGAAGAGGTGTTACACGATGGCTCGAGATGCTCCGCGGGGCCTGGTTGGCGACGTATATTACTTCATCGCCGGGCCGCGGGAAACGGCTCGAATCGCGCAAATTCGACGCCGTCAGGCGAAAGGGGCGGATGAGATGAGGCGAGCGCGCAACTCCCCTTCGGGGTCGTTCCGGCAAAGGCCGGGACGACAGCTGAAATATTCACTTCGTAGGGTGGGCAAAGGGGAGCGTGCCCACCACCTGTCGCCGTCGGTAAAGATGGTGGGCACGGCGCTCCGCGCCTTTGCCCACCCTACGACAGCGACGCGTTTGGTACCGTTACTTCCCCCACCGCAGCGCCAGCGCGTCGCGTTCCTTGGCGAGTTCCAGCAGGCCCGCGCGCGTGGCCGGATGCAGCGGCTGGAGCGGATGGCGCACCGCGTCCGACTTGATCACGCCGCCGGCCTGCATCATCGCCTTGCAGGCGATCAGGCCGCATTGGCGGTTCTCGTAATTGATCAGCGGCAACCAACGCTCATAGGCGGCCTTCGCTTCCTCGCGCTTGCCGGCGAAATAGGGATCGATGATCTGGCGGATACCGTCGGGATAGCCGCCGCCAGTCATCGCACCGGTGGCACCGGCATCGAGATCGGCGAGCAGCGTGATCGCCTCCTCGCCGTCCCAGGGTCCCTCGATGTCCTTGCCGCCCGCCTCGATCAGGCTGCGGAGCTTTGAGGCCGCGCCCGGCACCTCGATCTTGAAATAACGGATGTTGGCGAAGTCGCGCGCCAGCCGCGCCAGCAGGTCGACCGACAGCGGCGTGCCCGCGACCGGCGCATCCTGGATCATGATCGGAATGGTGATGGCGCCCGAGAGCACCTTGAAGAATTCGACGATGCCCTTCTCAGGGACCCGGAAGGTCGCGCCATGATAGGGCGGCATCACCATCACCATGGCGGCGCCGGCGGCTTCGGCTTGCTGGCTGCGCGCGGCGCAGACGGCCGAGCTGAAATGCGTGGTGGTGACGATCACGGGAACCCGGCCCGCGACATGCTCCAGCACCGCATGCATCACGGTCTCGCGCTCGGCATCGGTGAGCACGAACTGCTCGGAGAAATTGGCGAGGATGCAGAGGCCGTTCGAGCCGGCATCGATCATGAAATCGATGCAGCGGCGCTGTCCCTCGAGGTCGAGCTCACCACGCTCGTCGAAGATGGTGGGCGCGACCGGGAACACGCCGCGATACGGGCGCTGGGCCTTGTGTGGGGTGACCGGCATCGAACTCTCCATCCCTGATCTGTCTTACGTCTGGCGCCGCATAGTTGATGCGGCGGCACAGATGTAGCCGCCGCGCGGACCGGCGGCAATGCCGAACCCACGACGTCAGGTTGGAAGAATAAGGCGAAACTACGCGGTCTTGACCGCGCCCAAAAAGCCCTCGACCGCGACGCGGAGGCGGTCGGCGTCGGCTGACATCTTCTTGACGGATTCCGACAACACCGTGCCGGCGTTGCCGGTCTCCTGGTTGAGCCTGGCGACGCTGCCGATGGTATCGGTGACTTCGCGCGTACCCTGCGCGGCCTGCTGGAAATTGCGCGAGATCTCGGTGGTGGCCGCGCGCTGCTGCTCGACGGCGGCGGCAATCGCCGTCATCTTCTCGTCGATGCCGCTGATGGCGCCGCCGATGGCGCGGATCGCGGTCACGGCCTGGCCAGTTGCGCCCTGGATCTCCTCGACCTGACGCGAGATCTCTTCCGTCGCCGTCGCCGTCTGTGCGGCGAGGTTCTTGACCTCGCCCGCGACCACGGCAAAGCCCCGGCCCGCTTCGCCGGCGCGCGCGGCTTCGATGGTGGCGTTCAAGGCCAGAAGGTTGGTCTGGCCGGCGATGGCGTTGATCATCTTGACGACTTCGCCGATGCGGCTTGCAGTCTGGTCGAGGATCTCGACCGTCGCGTTGGTCTGCTCGGCCTGCGACACGGCTTCGCGAGCCTCGCGGGCGCTCGACTGCACCTGCGCGGAGATCTCGCCGACCGATGCGGAGAGCTCCTCGGTCGCCGCCGCGATGGTCTCCAGATTGTTGGTGGCCTGCTCGGCGGCGGAGGAGACCGCCGCGGTCTGGCTGCTCGATTCCGACACCAGCGAGCGCACGCCGGTTGCGGTGGCATCGAGCTCCCGCGTCGAGGCCACAACGCTGTGGATCACCGCCTGCACGGTGTCATCAAAACTGCGGCAGGCCTCGTCGACGGTACTGGAGCGGGCCAGCTGCAAGGCCTGCTGCGATTCACGCTCCCGGCCCAGGCGCTCGGCGGTCGCCGCGCTCTCGCGCAGGCTTTCGAGCGCCGCGGCCATGGTGCCGAATTCGTCGGGATGCCGGGATTGCGGCACCGGCGTCGCATAGTCGCGCGCGCTGACGCGGGCGATGGCGTCGAGAATGGCGCGCACCGGGCGCATCAGGCGATTGCGCACCACGTATACGCCGGTCAGGGTCACGGCGAGCGCGAGCAGGAAGGCGAGCGACTGTACCATGAGGTTGGTGAGAGCCTTGGCCTGAACGGCCTCGGCACGCGCGATCGACTGATCCAGCGCCTTGGTCGCGACGCCGACAATGAGCGCGAACGGTGACTGGCAGAGCGTATTCCATTCTGCCGCAGGGAGCGCCGGTTTGCCGCTGCCGTCAAAATTTTTGGTGAGCTCGTTGATCTGCTTGAGGACGCCATCGGTCTTGGCCTTCGCGTCCGTCGCTGCCGTGACCAGCTCCGCCGACACACCGGGCGCAGCCAGCAGCTCGGCCATGCCGGCCCATGCGGAGGTGATGATGCCGTCCCATTGCGCCACCGACCGCTTCTGGGCGTCGTCGAGCGGCTTGCTGCTGTTGACGTTCGAGCGCAGCGACGAACAATGGATGCCATAGCGGTCGCGCACCTGCCAGGCGAAGCGGCGGACCTGGATCATGCGTGCGATATAGGGATCGTTCATCCAGGCGCGGTTCGACACCGCCGTGGAGGCGAGGTTCGCGGTGTCGATGACCTTGGTGACGGAATCGTACCAGGAGTTGGTTCGCTCAAGCTTGCGCTCGGCGCGCGGACGCTTGGCCTCGTCGTAGAACAGCTGGAATTGCGGCGCGGTCTCGCTCCAGCGCTGCTTCAGCGTGCCGGCGAGCTCGTCGCGGCGGGCGAAGTCGACGGTCGAAAGCGCAGCGCCGACGGCCTCATAGCCGACCTGCTCGGCCTTCTCCGCCGCTTCGAGCTTGGCGCGCGGATCGTCCTCGCCGAGCAACGCACTCTGGGCATCGCCGCGATTGGTCCGCAGCGACAGCACGCCCTGGAAGATCGCCTTATCGGCAGCGGCAAGCCGCTCGGTCTCGAGACTTTCGCTGTAGCGGCCAAAAGCCCCGGCCATCTGGAACGCCGTCGAGGCCAGCGCGCCGGCAGCAAGGAGGGCCATCAGCGTCAGGAGAAGCGAGCTTACCGATTTCTTAAACATTGCCATGGGTCGGGGGCCTACTCTTCACGAGCGGCCACCTTGCATCGCGACATGCCAAGGTTTGGTTAAGACTTTAATCAAGTGCCTGCGGTTGTGCACCGCGCCTCCTAGCGGGCCGCGTCCCCTCACGCGACCTTGGTGAAATCCGGCGGACGGCGCTCGGCAAAAGCCGTAAACGCCTCGCGCGCCTCGGCGGTGCGCAGGCGCTGCGCGAACTGCTCGCCTTCGGCCTGCATCTGCGCGACCAGTGCTTCGCCGTTGCGCATCAGCTTCTTGGTCGCCGTGAGCGCACCGGCCGGCTGGCGGGCAAGGCGCTGCGCCAGCGCGAGCGCCTCGGCATCGAGCTTGTCGAGCGGCACCACGCGGTTGGCGAGGCCCCATTCCAGCGCGGCCTTCGCCGGTACGGTCTCGCCCAGCGCGAACATCTCGTAGGCGCGGGCATGGCCGATACGCGCCGGCATCAGCAGGCTCGATGCGGCCTCCGGCACCAATGCGAGGCTGACGAAAGGCGTCGACAATTGCGCGTTGTCGGCGAGCACGACGAGATCGCAATGCAGCAGCATCGTGGTGCCGACGCCGACGGCGCGGCCCTGCACGGCGGCGACCAGCGGCCGGGTGCAGCGCGCCAGCGACTGGATGAAGCGCACGACGTTGCGGCTGCCTTCGGACTTGCCGGCCGCGACCGCGGCGAATTCGCCGACGTCGTTGCCGGCGGTGAACATGTCGCCCTCGCCACGGATCAGGATCACGCGGGTCGACGGATCGAACTCGGCGGATTCGATGCTGTCAGCAAGCTTGCCGTACATCGCATCGGTCAGCGCGTTCTTCTTGTCGGGACGCGCCAGCGTGAGGGTGAGAATTCCGCCATTGTTCTCGATCCGGACGTGCTCGGTCATCGCTCTCTCCTTTTATTCGTCTGAATGTCTTGTTTCTGAAGATCTTGTATCTGAAGGCCTTGGAAACTTGTCCTGAATGCTCGTCAGCCAGCGCGCGACGATGTCGATCTCCGCCGCCGTGAATCCATCCGTCAGGGCGGCGTTGACCTCGGCCGCCCCGGCTTTCGCCTGCGCCAGGGCGGTGCGCCCCTTCGGCGTCAGAAAGATGCGCCAGGCGCGCCCGTCCTCGCGATCGGCCCGCCGCTCGATCAATTTCGCCGCCTCGGTGCGGTCGACGAGGCCGGAAATGCCCGCCGGCCCCATGTCGAGCGCCGCGCCCGCCTCGCCCATCAGCACGCCATCCTGCTTGCCGAGGATGAACAGCAGCCCTGCCTGCGCCGGCGTCACCGCGTTCTCCGGCCGCGCCGCCATCCAGCGCTGCAGCCGGCGCTGCGCGACGCTCAGCAGGTAGATCAGCCGATGATGCCGCGCGTCGGCCGGTTTATTTCGCATGCGAAGCAAATAGCGCCTGTCGGTCTCTTTGTCAAAGCGCTTGACGTTCTCGCGCGTTCATGTTCCTTATTTGTTCCAAACTCGTTCTAGTTGCAACAGAAAGGTGAGCCGTGGCGCAGAAGCTGGAGCAAGCGGAAGAGCAAGACCAAGAACACGAAACGGAAGGCGAACTCGCCTATGCGTTCGGGGTTCTGGACGCGTACTTCCATGGCGTTCCGCTCAGCAAGCTCGTCACGACCACCCGGCAGTTTCCCGGCCACATGCGAGTGGACGTCCAAGCCGCCCTCGACAAGCTGCTTGCAGCGCACGTCGACTTGTTCGGACTTGCCGAGGAACACTACGAAACGCTGTCGTTTGCGCGCCTGCTCCGCGACGATCGGAGCGCCGTGGCGATCGCCCCGCTGCAATATTCCGACGTCGATGTCGGCGAGAGCAGTCCGTCGCGGTGCCTCGACAACGGCTTGTGGCTCTGCGAGCACGACGGCGTGCGCCATGCCGTCCTGCTCTGCGCCGACCGCGACCCCCGTCGCGAGCCCGGCATCCGGATCGAAATCATGGTGTCCGCGGGAAGCACGGGGGCGGCCGTGGTGCAGCATTGCTTCGGCGCGCTCGAAGACGCCGTGCAGGCCGCGCGCACCTATCGCGGCAAGATCCTGTCGCTCGAGGAATCTTCCGACTACCGCGGCCAATCCCGCGGCATCAATGTGCACCGGCTACCGACCGTTCGACGCGACGAGGTGATCCTGCCGGAGCGGACTCTGCGGCTGCTCGATCGCAACGTGCTGAATTTCGTTGGGACGCGCGAGCAACTGCGGCGGCTCGGACAATCGACGCGCAAAGGCATCCTGCTTTACGGACCGCCCGGCACAAGCAAGACCCATACGATCCGCTATCTCGCAACGCATCTGCCTGGACATACGACCCTGATCATCACGGCCGGGCAGATCGGCCTTCTCAGCGCCTATATGGGCCTGGCACGGCTGCTGCAGCCCGCGATGGTGGTGATCGAGGACGTCGACCTGATCGCGCGCGACCGCCGCAACATGGGGCCGTGCGAAGAAACCATGCTCAACAGGCTGCTCAACGAGATGGACGGATTGAAGCCGGATGCCGACATCCTTTTCGTTCTCACCACCAATCGGCCACAGGACCTGGAAGCTGCCCTGGCCGGTCGCCCCGGTCGCGTCGACCAGGCCATCGAAGTGCCGCTCCCGGATGAAAATGGCCGCAGCAAGCTGGTGCGCCTCTATGGCAAGGGATTGCCGCTCGACGACGCGATCGTCATCGAGGCTGCCCGCCGCAGCGAGGGGACGAGTTGCGCCTTCATCAAGGAACTGATGCGGCGGCTGGCGCAAGCCAGCTTGGCGCGCGACGGCGGCAAGTCGATCGTCTCGGCCGATATCGACGAAGCCCTCGACGACATGCTGTTCTCTGGCGGCCGGCTCAATGCGCGTCTGCTCGGCGGGGCGCAGGCGATGGCAGCGGAGTGACTTCGCGGTCATCCATCCGGCCTGTGCCGCCTTACGGCGCGCAGGTGAAGCTTGCCGCCTCCGTTACCGGTCCCGCTTTGTAGTGCGGCCAGGCCGGCCAGCGGCACAGCGGCAGCGCGCGCAGCGTCGCGAATGAGGGCGCCTCGATCTTCGGCTCGCTGACTTCGAGATCGCCGGGCGCCTTGCCTTTCTCGACCCAGTCGACCAGCACGCTCAGCATGTCGACATTGGCCGGCGCACCGGAGCCGACGTGGTCAACGCCGGGTGCGGTGTAGAGCCGCGCGAACTCCGCCGTCTCGGTCTTGCCGAGCTTGCGCTCGACGCTCTCGAAATAACGGATGCCGGCATAGGGGCTCTGCGCGTAGTCGGCCATGTGCTCGAGCATGATCAGACGGCCGCCGCGGGCGTGGAAGCGGCTGAGATCGGGATCGGTCGAATCCATCAGCTTCGAAACCTCGAGCAGCCGCGCCTTGTGCTCCTCAACCTTGTAGCTGGTGACATCGAGCTTGGGATCGCGCGCAAAGACATATTGAATGCCGCCGGCGCCATAGATCCAGGCGATGCCGTTGTTGGGCGCAGGCGGCTGCGCCGGCGGCGCGGTGCCGAGCCACCACGCCACCCAGCCGCCGGTCGGGCCGATCGCCGGCGTATCCTCACCCGACACGCCCCAGCCGGGATAATCGTCGAGACCGTTGGCGAGCGCGAACGGGAATTTGTAGGTCCCGTGCAGGGTATCGATCGCCTTGATCTGTGCATCGGTCAGGCACTGATCGCCGCTCTTTCCGGCCTCACAGCGCAGCGTCTCGACCTTGAAGGCCGCCTTGCAGGCGACGGGATCCTGCACCAGCGCATCGTCGGAGCCATCGGCCTTGTCGCAAGCCGCCCGCACGGCATCGCCGACGAGCTTCACCTGCGCCGGATTGATCCAGCCCGCGCCCATGGTGACGAGGCCCGAACGCGTGCCGGCATGCTGCAGGCCGACCCAGTTGATCACGGGCACGCGTGCGAAGATCCCATCGAAGTCATCCGGGTAGCGCTGCGCCATGGTCAGGCCTTCACGGCCGCCCTCGGACGAACCCATAAAGTACAGCTTCTCAGGTCTCTTGCCGTAGGCGCGCTCCATCAGCCCAACGGCCACATCGCGCACCTTCTTGTAGGCGCGGTGAGCAAAATTCTCGAAGGCTTCGTCGTTGAGCGCGAAGACCTGTGGCGGCTCGCCTTGCTTGGTCTCGTGACCCGAGTCGGTGCCATAGGTGACGAAGCCGCGCGCCAGCGGCGACGGCTTGTCGAAGGGATAGGCCGGCGGCAGCGCAAGGCCGGTGATCAGCACACCATTGAAACCGCCGCCGCCATATTGCAGCGAGCGGCCGTTCCATTCGACGGGAAGGTTAACCTGGAATCTGATCGGCGGCGCCTTGGGATCGACAGGGTCGATATGGCCGAGCACCTTGCAGAAGGCCGGATTGGCCGGCGTGACGCGCCCTGACGGCGTCGGTCCGCGTTCGGCAACGGCGATCGGCGAGGGCGCCTGCAAGGTTGCAGAGTCGATCTTCACGGCATCGGCCCCGCCGACGAGACCCTTGCAGACCGCATCGGCGTCTTCCGCCAGCGTTGCCGCCGACGCCGTGCCCGTCCCCAGTGTCGCCACCGCGCTTACAAGCAACGCACACAGCTTCGCTCTCTTTCGCGTCATCGTTTCCACCCGGCTTTCTCGATTTGTTGCGTCGACGGCTGGCCGCATTCAATGCAACCTTCGTCCTCCCGTCAATCGCTCACGCCGAGCCGCCATCAGAATGATCCGAGCGCACTCCCTAAGGCGATCACGGCCACCAGCGCCAATAGCGACGTCACGATGCCCACCATCACAATGTCGAGATAGCTGTCGCGATGGGTCAGGCCGCAGATCGCGAGCAGGCTGACCACCGCACCGTTGTGCGGCAGGATGTCCAGCGTCCCCGAACCGATCACCGCGACGCGATGCATCAGCGCAAGGTCGATGCCGTTGCGCGCGGCGATCTCGACATAGGTCTGGCCGAGCGCGTCGAGCGCGATCGTCAAGCCGCCGGATGCCGAGCCGGTCAGCGCGGCCAGAATATTGGTCGCAACCGCGAGCGAGACCAACGGGCCACCTTCGATCGCAAGCACCCAGTCGCGCACCGTTTCGAAAGCCGGTAGCGCCGCGATGACCGCGCCGAATCCGACGAGGCTGGCGACGCTGAGCGCCGGCAGAACCGATGCATTGGCACCGGCGTCCATGGTCTGCCGCAGAGAGGGAAGCCGGGCCCAATTGAGGAAGATGGTCGTGACGATGGCGGCACCCAGCGCGGTGCTGACCGACCACACACCAGCGACCGCCGCCAACGATGTACCGCCGAAGCGCTGCTCGCTCAGATACGAGACATCGAGCCGCGGCAGCACCAGCAGCGACATCACGAGATTGACAGCAACGACGACGGCCAGCGGCAGGAGGGCACTCACCACCGGAGCAGACATTTCACCGCGCCGTCCATGCCGGATCTCGGCCGGATCGAATTCCCGTGCGGTGGTCGCGTATTCGCGGACCAGTTCGTCGTCGACGGCACGTTCGGCCGCACCCTCCATGTCCTCGCCATAGCCTTCCCCCGCTCGTCGAGCCGCGGCTTCGGCGCGGCGCAACCACCACAATCCCGCGCCAACCATGATCAGGGAGGCGATGATGCCGAGTCCGGGCGCGGCAAAAGGCGTCGTGCCGAAGAACGGCATCGGGATCGCGTTCTGGATCGATGGCGTGCCCGGCAAGGCCGACATCGTGAAGGTGGATGTGCCCAGCACGATCGCGGCCGGAATCAATCGCCGCGGAATCGCGGCGGCACGAAACAGCGAGCGGGCCATGGGGACGATCACGAAGAACGCAACGAACAGGCTGACGCCGCCATAGGTGACCATCGCACCGGCGAGCACGACCGCCAGGATCACGCGGCGCTGGCCGAGACGTCTCGCCATGAAGGCGGCAACCGAGGTGACCGCCCCGCTGTCGTCCATCAGTTTCCCGAATACGGCGCCAAGCAGAAAGATCGGGAAGAACTGCGCCAGGAATGCAGCAGCATTCACCATGAAGATCTGCGTCAGGTTCGCAAGCAGCGGCTCGCCGCCGAACAGCGCCGCGACGAGCGCGGCGAACGGCGCCAGCAGGAGGACGCTCCAGCCGCGAAAGGCGAATAGGACGAGAAGGCCAAGCCCGACGAGAATGCCGAGAAGCCCCACCTCTCAGCACTCCGACAGCAGGATGTCGAGATCGGCGGTCGAGCGCCGACCGATATCCGGGCCGTGCTCGTCGAGGAACGTTTCGGCCGCCCGACGTCCTTCGCCGTGCAGCATCGAGACGAACTCCCATTCGGCGTTGAGCTTGGACGAGGCGCCGAACTTCGCCAGCATGTCGCTCTTGACGCGGTGGGTCCGCATCTTCGCCCAGCGCGCGCCCTCGCCGCTTCCCGGGTCGGCCGCCTGACGCAGCAACGCGATCATACGCAACTCCTTCATCAACGGCGAGTTGAACGAAATCTCGTTCAGCCGATTGAGTATCTCCGCAGCCGTCCGCGGCTCTTCCGGCTTTTCAGTCGGATTGATCTGCACCAGGATGGTGTCGTGCGCGTCGCTTTCGCGAATGAGCGGTGTGATGGTCGGGTTGCCGGCATAGCCGCCATCCCAATACGGTTCGCCATCGATCTCGATCGCGCGGAACATGGTTGGCAGGCAGGCCGACGCGAGCAACACGTCAGCCGTGATCTCCGCGTTGCGGAAGATGCGTCCTCGCCCGGTGCGCACCCGCGTCGCAGTGATGAACAGCTTGATCGGCGAGCGCGCGAGGCGCTCGAAATCGATGCTCTCAGCCAGCACCGCATGCAGCGGATTGTAGCCGGTCGGATTGAGGTCGTAGGGAGAGAGCACCCGCGACATCAGGTCGGTCAGGATGTAGGCCGGCGAGGTATCAAGCGTCCAGCGCCCCATCAGCCGGTCGAGCGGCGAGCGCTGGAGCGGGCTGAAGGCCGCCGCTTTGGAAACGCGGCGCCAGTATCGTTCGAGCGCGTCACGCGCACCCTCGGCGCCACCGGCCGTCCACCCATCCGCCAGCACCGCTGCGTTCATCGCGCCCGCGGACGTCCCGGAGATCGCGGCGATCGTAAGCCGCTTCTCTTCCAGCAGGCGATCGAGCACGCCCCAGGTGAAGGCGCCATGCGAACCGCCGCCTTGAAGCGCGAGATCAATCAGTACGGTGTCCGGTTCCATCGCGGCACTCACGCAACTGAAGCTCAAATCCGACGCGATTTGTCACGTGCGCGTCGAAGTCGATGGCGTAGTGTAGAGAGCCTTGGCGAAGAAATGCAACCGGAACGTGGGCCCCGCGCCGTCTAGAGCGCGATGCGATGAGGATGAATCGTCATCGCGCTTTAGGTCGTTGTTTAAGCATGATCTTTTCGGAAAACCGCTGCGCGCTTCTCCGGATCACGCTTTAGTGCTCGAACACCAGCCGCGCGCCGACCGTGCCGTCGAGGGCGCGGATCTGCTGGAGCAACGCCGCGGAATCCTGCCCGCCGAGATCGGCATCGAGCACGACGTAACCGAGATCGCCTGATGTCTCCAGATATTGCGCGGCGATGTTGATGTCGCGCTGGAGGAAGACCTCGTTGAGCCGGCGCAACATGCCGGGGACGTTGCGATGGACATGGCTGAAGCGCGCGCCGGAGGGGCGCAAATGCAGCTGCACTTCCGGGAAATTCACCGCGCCCATGGTCGAGCCCGTGATGAAATAGTCGACCAGCTTGCGCGCGACCTCGCCGCCGATGCGCTCCTGCGCCTCCTCGGTCGAGCCGCCGATATGGGGGGTGAGGATGACGTTCTCGAGGCCCTGAATGGGGCTCTTGAAGCGATCGGAATTCGACGACGGCTCGACCGGAAACACGTCGACGGCCGCGCCGGCAAGATGGCCGTCGCGCAAAGAGCGCGCGAGCGCGTCGAGATCGACCACGGTGCCGCGGCTGTTGTTGATCAGGAACGAGCCAGGCTTCATCGCCCGCAGCTCCTTCTCGCCGATCATGCCCGCGGTCTCCGGCGTCTCCGGCACGTGCAGGCTGACGACGTCGCTCTGCGCGAGCAGCTCTTCGAGCCTCTCGACCGGCTCGGTGTTGCCGTGGCGGAGCTTGTCGGTGCGATCGAAATAGATCACGCGCATGCCGATGGCTTCGGCGAGCGTCGACAGCTGCGAGCCGATATTGCCGTAGCCGACGATGCCGAGCGTGCGACCGCGCACCTCGCGGCTGCCGGTCGCGGACTTGTCCCAGCCGCCGTCATGGGCCGACACCGAGCGCGGGAAGATGCGCCTCAGCAGCATCACGATCTCGCCTATCACGAGCTCGGCGACGCTGCGCGTGTTGGAGAACGGCGCGTTGAAGACGGGAATGCCGCGCTTGCGCGCCGCCATGAGATCCACTTGGTTGGTGCCGACGCTGAAGCAGCCGACCGCGAGAAGCTGGTCGGCGGCCGCGAGCACGTCATCGGTGATCTGGGTGCGCGAGCGGATGCCGAGCAGCGACACGCCTTTGAGCGCGCGCCGCAGATCCTCGCCGTCCAGCGCCTTGGTCAGCCGCTCGACATTGGTGAAGCCCGCGCTCTTGAAAAGGTCGACAGCGCTGTCATTGACGCCTTCGAGCAGCAGCGCCTTGGCACTCCGCTCAGGGCTTTGGCCTGGGGCTGGCATGGTATCTCCATAGATGATGAGCTTTGTCGCAGCTCATAGACCGCGGACGGTGCGCGGCACAATAGGGGTCGGATACGGGGAGAAAATGGCGGGTGGCCCATCATGCTCGCATCAGCCACTCCGTCATCCTGAGGCGTGAGCCCTGCGGTGCGAATGCACCGCTGGGCGAGCCTCGAAGAATGCACGGCCCCGATGCAGCCGCGCGGAGAGGTTGGGCCGTCGCCCTTCGAGGGCCGCTAAGAAGCGGCCACCTCAGGGTGACGGATAATCCACCCGTTCAAGGTCAAATCACAAAAAACCCGTGCGTGCCGTCGCGGCGGAGTTGCTCGACCAGCCCATATTCCCAATCGAGATAGGCCTGCATCGCGCGCTCGGCAACGTCAGTGCCTTCATAGGGGCGGCGGTAACGGTGGGCCGGATCGGGCTTGGGCAGCACGCGCGGCGGGCCGATTTCGAGCGCGGCGTCATAGCCCCCTTTCAGCACATAGACCTCCCAGCCCAATTGGGCGAGCCATGATGCGGTCATGTCGGCACGGACACCCTTGTCATCGCTCAGGAGAATGCGCGCACCACGCACGGGCGCGGCCATGTCGGTCTCCTGGACGAGCTGGCCGCCGGGATAATGGCGAAAACCCGGGAGATGGCCTCCCGCATATTCCTCGGCATCGCGCACGTCGAAACGGTAGAGCGTGCGATCGGTCCGCGCGACGAGCGCGGCCATCTCGCTTGCGCCGATATGGCGAACACCGGCGCGATAGGCGACGTCGCGCGCATTGGCCGGGCCGCTCTCGAACGAGCCGATCGCGCCACGCCTGTCGGCGCCGTGGTCGAGCGTGTGCCGCGCCAGCGTCCAGCCGATGGTGCCGTTGCGCAGCGCCCGCACCTTGTTGGGCACGCCGGCATTGATCAGCGACTGCGTGCCGATGATCGAGCGGGTGCGGCCGGCGCAATTGACGATGATGGTGGTTTCAGGGTCGGGCGCGGCCTGCCCCGCCCGCAGCACCAGCTCCGCGCCGGGCACGCTGATCGAGCCCGGAATGTTCATGGTGGCATATTCGTCGAAACGGCGGACGTCGAGGATGGCGATGTTGGCCTTGTCCGCGATGAGCTTTGCCACCTCGTCGGCGCTGAACGACGGCGTGTGCCGCCGCGCTTCGACCAGCTCGCCGAACGCCTTCGAATAGGAGTTGACGTCTTCGAACACCTGATAGCCCGCCTCGCGCCAGGCCTTCAGGCCGCCATCGAGCGCGCTGATATGGGTGTAGCCGAGCGCGGCGAGACGTTCGGCGCCGGCCTCGACCAGCCCCTCGCCGTCATCGTAAAGCACGATCGCCACGTCCTTGCGCGGCAGCCGCACCTCGGCTTCGACCTCGATCCGATCCACGGCCATGTTGGCTGCGAACAGCGGATGTCCGGTCGCAAAACCTGCCTCGTATCGGAGATCGAGCAGCGCGATTTCTTCGCGCAGCAGCAGTGTGCGGCGGATATCGGCGGGGGTGACGGTCGGAAGCTTCATGGCACGGACCTTGAGAAGAGGGCCAGAAGCTTTTGACCGATTAGAAGCGCGTTGGCTAGCCTCGTCCGCTCACTCGCCAGGAACGAGCCGCCCGAGCGGCTGCTGTGCCGGACGGCGCAGTTTGCGGCGCGACAGGTAGAGCAGGATGCCGGTGATCGCGAACAACGGCATCGACATCGCGGCAATCATGAACGCGAGCTTGCCCGGCCAGCCCAGGATCTCGCCGCGATGGATGTCGTAGATGGCCGCGATGATCTTTTCGCCGAACGTCTTGTCAGCAAAGCGCTCCGCAGAGACCAGCTGCCCGGTCACGGCGTCGATGCGGAATTCGTCGCGCGTGGTCTCCAGCAACGAGGCTTTCCCCCACGACCGGATCCGCAACGTCGTACCCTGCGCCGGCAGCGTCAGCAAAGCCCTGGAGAACCGATCGCCCTCCTCACGCTGGAACGTCATCCAGGCCTGATCGAATCCAATTGGCGCCGCCGGTTCGGAGTTGGCCGCACGCGGCAGCTTTGCGGGCATTTTCGCTGCTGTGACGTGCGGACGCGCGAGCAGCCAGGTCACGCCGTCCTTGTACCATTCGAAGGAGAAATACAGACCGGTGAGCGTCATCGTCAGATAGACCGGAAGGACCCAGGTGCCGATCACGGTGTGCAACGACCGGTGCAGAGCGCGGCCACCGAGCCCAAGATTCGGCTTCAGCCACATCTTCACGCTGCCTGCACGGCGCGGCCAGCGCAGCACGAGGCCCGAGACCAGCATGACGATCAGGCCGAGCGCGACCGTGCCGGTGATCGGACGTCCCCAGCCCTTGCCATCGCCGGGAATGAGCAGCCAGCGATGCAGCCGGCGCACAGTCGCGAAAAACGCTTCGCCGCGCGGCGAGCCGAGCACGCTAGCGTCATAGGGATCGACATAGAGCGAAGTCGGCCGGTCGCCCCGGCCGTCACGCGCAAAGCGGACATGAACCGCCGCAGACGGATCGCTCGACAGTGTGACGGCGGCGACCTTGCCGAGATCCTGCGAAGCCTTCAGCCGCGCAACCAGCTCATCAGGCATCAGCACCGGCGCCTGACGCGGCGCGACCTGCATGATGCCGGCGTTGAGATGATCGACGATCTCGTCCTCGAAACTCATGATCGCGCCGGTCAGCGCGATCAGGGACACCAGCAGAGCAAGGACCAGACCCGCGATGGAATGGACCTGGAACAGGACCGCCTTGATGGTGTGTCCGAGCCGCGCTGCCATGGCTAGAACTTCACCGTGGCAGACAGCGAGACGCGCCGCGCATCGCCGATCGCGACGTTCAGGGCGTTTCCGGTGGTGGATGTATAGTAGACCTTGTCGAACAGGTTCTTGACGTTGAACTGATAGGTCACCGGCAGATTATCGACCTTCGTGTCGTAAGTCGCAAAGATGTCTGCGACGGTATAGGCCGGCATGAAGAACGTGTTGGCGGCGTCGCCCGGCCGGTCACCGACATAGCGCGCGCCGCCGCCGAGTCGCAGACGTCCAGCGAGCGCGTCGCCGAAATCGTAGACGAGATAGAGTGAGGCCGTGTTCATCGCGACATTCAGCAATTTTGCGTTGCCGACGACGGGATCATTGATCAGGCGCGCATCCGTATAGCCGTAACTTCCGATCATGCTCCACTGGTCGGTCAGCTTGCCGGTCACGTCCAATTCGACGCCGCGCGACCGGGCCGCGCCGGAGGTGCGCGCCGCCGACTTGCCGTTGCCGATGTCATCGAGCACCAGCACGTTCTTCTTCTCGATGTCGTAGACCGCCAGGGTGCCTGACAGCCGCTTGTTGACATCGAACTTCAGCCCGGTCTCCCACTGTGTTCCCTCTTCGGGCGCAATGGTGGAGTCGACGACGAATCCGGTGGTGAAAGCCGCGATGGTCGAGGTCGGCTTCAACGACTGCGTATAGCTCACGTAATAGGAGAGCTGCTCGTTCAGCTTGACGATGACGCCGCCGAGCGGCAGCACCTTGTCGCCTGCGAGATTGGTGTTCGTGACGAAGACAGGCCGGCCCTTTCCTGCGAGCTGCTCGTATTCCATCCAGCGCACGCCCCCAACCACGGACAGCCAGTTGGTCAGATGGAAGGTGTCCTGAGCAAAGAAGCCGCGGGTGCCGAGCTTGTCGGTCTGCTCGCTGTCGGTTGCCGAAACGGTCGTTCCCGGCACGATCAGTCCGTAGACCGGGTTGTAGAAATTGAAGCTCGGCGTCGCCTGCCGAATCAAGTCGTGGCGATCGATCGTGCGATACAGCGCTTCGCCTCCGAACAGGATCTCGTGGCGGAAGCCGCCCATCCAGACGTCGCCCTGCAAATAGGCGGTGCCGTAGCTGGCGTTGCTCAGCGAGTTACGGGTGCCGTCGTTGCTGCGCGTCTCGACGCCGGTCGTGGCGTTGACGTTGGTGATGCGGAGCTGATTGGCGCTGAAGGTCTCGGTATTGTAGCTGTAAGCCGCGGTGACCTTCCAATTGTCGTCGAGTTTCTGCTCGACCGAAGCCTGCATCAGGTCGGAGGTGCCCCACATATTGTTGAAGGGCTCGTCGAGCCGGCGCGTAGCCGGGATCGCCAGCGGCGCCCCCTTGACGAAGGACGTGCCGCGGTCGAACGGAGTGATGAACTCACGGTGCTCATAGGTGAGCTGAACCGTCGTGGTGTCGCCGTACCAGGCCAGCGACGGGTTCACCAGCATTTCCCTGTGGCGGCCGAAATTGCGCCAATAGTCCTCGCTGACGCCGTAGCCGATGAAGCGATAAGCGAGACCGCCGTCGCCGATCGGGCCCGTGATGTCGAGCGTGCCGTCGGCGCCTGTCTTGGACGAGCTGTAGGCCGAGCCGAGCAGCGTGATCGAACCGTGCTGATAGAGCTCCGGACGCTTGCTGATGGTGTTGACGATGCCGCCGGGGTCCATGATGCCATAGAGCAGCGAGGCCGGTCCCTTCAGCACCTCGACGCTTTCGACGGCGGCATTGAGGCTGCGCCCCTGCACCAGCGGCATGCCGTTGCGCATGATCGAGCCGTCGCGATTGTCGCCGAAGCCACGGCGGATCACGGCATCCTGGGTGCCGGCAAGCGTGTTGGTCTGGGTGATGCCGCTGATATTAATCAGCGCGTCGTCGATGTTGCGCGGCAATTGGTCCTTCAACACCTGCTCGGGCACGACGTTGACGGACTGCGAGGTGTCGAGTGGCGAGGCGCCGCTGCGCAGCGTCGTCGCGCTCGGCATCGCGCGGTAGCCGAGCTTTGCGGCCTGCTGCGCGGCGGCTTCCGCGGCCGCGCGCTCCGAGAGTGTCGGTACGGCGGGCGCAGGGTTACGATTGCGCTGGCGCGCGGCGGTCTGCGTGCGGCGTGACGCCTGATCCGACGCGCGCGCCGGCTTCGGCCGCTGCGCCGGCGCCTCCACCGTCACCGGGGGCAGGGCCGATTGCGCCTGCGCGGTCGTCATGATGGAGGGGCATTCGGCGAGCAGCACGGCCGCTCCGATGAGAAGACCTGCACGGCTCTTGCCGGCATGAGTTCGATGGCCGCAGACACGCTGGCCATCCAGATGGGCACGCACGTTCGATTCACTTCCAGGTCAGACGCAGCATTGAAGCTGGCGCGTCTAACAGCCGCGGTGCCCGAAGAGAACCGCAGGCAGAGTTGAATCGCTCTAGTGTTGAATCGTTCTAAGAAGGAGCGACATCGAACGGCAATCTCCAATTGCCGTCGTGCCGGTCGCAACACGCAACACGCGAATTCGCGGCGTGTCACGATTCTGTGCGGTCTCAGGCGATGGCAGGAGCCGTCAACTCGTCGAGCTTCCGCTTGAACGCGGAGCCGTCGGACGAGGCGCGGAGCGGCGGGCGCACGCGCTGCCAGGCCGCATCGCCGGTCTGTGCCGCCAGGATTGCTTTCAGCGTCGCAGTGAACGAGGGCGTCTTCAGCACGACGTCGATCGCAGCCTGCATGCGCGCTTCGACATCCTTGCCCTCGACCATGCCTTTGACCAGCTCGGGCACGACATTGGCCATGCCGCAGATGGTGCCGGCACCGCCGGCGGCGATCGCTCGGGTGATATCGGCTTCATTGCCGACGGTGATGGCGAGCTCGGGAGCCGCGGCACGGAACGCCTGGAACTGCTTGAAGTCGCCGCTGGAGTCCTTCAGGCCGGCAATCACCTTGCCGTAACGCTTGCGCAAGTTCGCGGCGACGGCGGTTGGGATCGCAACGCCCGACGTCTGCGGGATGTGATAGAGATAGGCGCGCAGCCGATCGTCGGCGACGCCGTCGATGATCGCGGCAAAGGCATCCTCGATGCCTTCGGGCGCGACGCTGCGGTCGAAGTAAGGCGGCAGCACCAGCACGTGGCGCAGGCCGAGGCCGAGCGCGGCGCGCGTCAGCGCGATGCCGTCGGTGATGGCGGGGAAGCCGCCGCCGATGCCGATGCGTTCCGGCGCGACACCGGCCTTGAGCACGGCTTCGATGGTCGCGATGCGCTCGGCGACATTGAAGGAGGTGCCTTCGCCGGTGGTGCCGAACAGCACGACGCCGTCGACACCTTTGCCGAAGAGCTGCTTGGCGTGAGCCGCCAGCTTGGCGGAGTCCACGCTGCCGTCGGCCGCCAGCGGCGTCGCCGATGCCACCCAGAACCCGCGAATTGCCTCTGTCATCACACCGCCCTCTAAGCTGCGATCTCGGACCAAGCCCCTGATCTCCCAATGGTCTTTAAGGAGGCTTCCGAGCCTTGTTTTTGCTTTACTTTCCGCCTTGTACCTTACATACAAGAAAGAGGCAAATCCTTTCCACCGTCACGGCGCGCATGGGCGCAGCCAGATTCAGGAAGGTCTCGCATGATCATGGTGACCCCGGTGAAGCGTCCCGACCAATTGCTCGGCGCCCTGCGCGACAAGCTCGGCGCAGCCGCCGTCCTGATCGGCACCGACGTGCCGGCGCGCAATTGCAACGACTGGAGCGCGAGCCTGCCGCAGACGCCGCTTGCGGTGATCCGTCCCGTCCATGCGCAGGGCGTGGCCGATGCGATTGCGACCTGCCGGCAGGCGCAGCTGCCGTTCGTGCCGCAGGGCGGACTGACCGGGCTGTGCCGCGGCGCTTCGCCCGAAGCCGGCTGGGTCGCGATCTCGCTCGAGCGCATGAGCGGCATCGAGGAGATCGACCGCGCTTCCGCGACGATGACGGTGAAAGCAGGCACGCCGCTGGAGACGATCCAGAAGGCCGCGGACGAAGCCGGCTTCTTCTTTCCGCTCGATCTTGGCTCGCGCGGCTCCTGCGCCATCGGCGGCAACCTCTCGACCAATGCCGGCGGCAACCGCGTGATCCGCTACGGCATGACGCGCGAGCTGGTGCTCGGTCTCGAAGTCGTGCTGCCCGACGGCACCATCATCACCAGCCTCAACAAGCTGATGAAGAACAATGCCGGCTACGATCTGAAGCATCTGTTCATCGGCTCGGAAGGCACGCTCGGCATCATCACCCGCGTGGTGCTGAGACTGTTCCCGAAGCCGCGCTCGACCATGGCGGCGCTCTGCGCGCTGAAGGATTACGCCGCGGTGATCGCGCTGCTCGATGCGGCGCGCAGCGGGCTCGGGCCGCTGCTGTCGGCGTTCGAGGTGATGTGGCCGGACTATTGGGACGTGATCACGACTCGCGCCGGCGTGAAGCCGCCGGTCGCCGCAGGTCACGGCCTCTATGTGCTGGTCGAGGCGCAAGGCACCGACGAGAGCCTGGACGCGCCGCGCTTCCAGGCCTGGCTCGAAGAGCTGATGGAGCGCGGGCTGCTGGCGGATGCCGCCGTGGCGCAATCGCTGGCGCAGACGCAAAGCTTCTGGCGGGTGCGCGACATCTGCGCCGAGTTCGGCCAGGTGCTGGGCCCGCACATCTCCCACGATATCGGCCTTGCGGTTGCGCGGATGGACGAGTTCGTCACGCGCTGCAAGGCGGCGCTTGCTTCCGGCATCGCGGGCTGCGAGAGCGTCTATTACGGCCATATCGGCGACGGCAATCTGCATCTGGTCTCCTGGGTCACCGGCCTTTCCGTCGAGCAGCAGCCGAAGGAAGAGATGGACACGATCATCTACGGCCTGGTCCGCGAGCTCGGCGGCAGCATCTCGGCCGAGCACGGCATCGGCACGCTCAAGAAGAAGTGGCTGGGCCACGCCAGGAGCGACGCCGAGATCGCGCTGATGCGGACGCTGAAAGCGGCGCTCGATCCCGACCATCTGCTCAATCCCGGCAAGGTGGTCTGAGAAACGCCAATGCGCTCGCTCAAGCTCGATACGCCGAAATCGCTGTCGCAGCGGGTGATGCAGCGGCTGCGGCAGGCGATCATCGACGGCGAGTTCGTGCTCGGCGCCGCCATCTCCGAGGAGATGGTGGCCAATTCCTTCGGCGTCAGCCGCACGCCGGTGCGCGAGGCGATGGGCCAGCTGCAGGCGCAAGGCCTCGTGGTGATCCGGCCGCAGGTTGGCAGCTTTGTCTTCACGCCGAGCGCGGACGACATCAACGCGCTCTGCACCTTCCGCATCGCGCTCGAACCCAAGGCTGCCGAGCTCGCCTATCGTCACGATCGTGACGGTGCAATCGCCACAATGAGCGAGGCCATCGCGGCGATGGAGCCGGCGGTTGCGGCAAAGGACAACATCGCCTATGGCCGCGCCGATGCCGCGTTTCACGAGGCGCTGTTCACCCATTGCGGCAACCGCTACCTCGCCGAATCCTATCAGCTGGTCTCCGGCCGCGTCGCCGCGCTCCGCACCAATCTGACCTCGCCGATCGACGTGCGCACCCGCACCTCGTTCGACGAGCATCGCAGGCTGCTCGATTTGTTCGCGCGCGGCGCGTTCGCCGCCTTCGAAGAATTGATGACCACGCATATCACCAATTCAGGCGTGGTCTATGCCAAGGCCTTGAAGGTGGAGGCGCTGAAGGTGGAATGAGCGCCTCTAGCGCCCTTCCCTCGGTCCCGGCCTGTCCAGAAAATCCAGCGCGGTATTGATCTGCTCGAGCTGGTGCTCGATCCTGTCGCGGTCCTCGACCGATGGCGCCTCTTCGAGCTGCTCCACGAGCTTCTGCTTTCGCAACAGCAGGTTCTCTATGACTGTACTCACAGCTCCCCCATCGCCAGAGGCGAACATCGCGAGTGCGCGCGAGCCGGGCTCGCGGCAACCCCTCATCAGAATGTCCGCGAAGGCCGATGGTTCCTGCGGGTGAACCCGGACCCATGCGGATGGAACTAGCGGCGCAAACTGGCCCAGACGCCGCTCAAAATCAGCAAACCACCGAAAAGATGGATCAGCTGCGGCGGTTCGCCGAGGATGGCGAAAGACAGCAGCGCGCTGGCGATCGGCCCGAGATAGAGCACGAGCGAGGTCCGCACCGAGCCGAACTTGCCGCCGAGCCAGGCAAAGCCGGCATAGGCGAGCAGACCGGGAACGATCCCGGCGAAGACATAGGCCGACAGCGCCTTGGTGCTGAAGACCTGTCCCGGCGTCGCCCACATCTCCATGGCCGCGAGCGGCAGCGAGAACAGGGCGCCGGCGCCCGAGAACAGGCTGATGCGTGCCAGCAGCGACGCCTTCGGCGCGGCGCGCGATTGCAGCAGCGTGTAGCCGGACCAGCCGAGCATCGCGATCACGACGAGGCCGTCGCCGGCCGCAGTCTGAAGTTCGATCAGTGTCTGCGGATGGCCGCCGGAGATGATGAGCAGCGCGCCTGCGAGCGCCAGGGCCGTGCCGAGCCATTGCAGCGGGCCGACATGCTCCATGCCGCGCAGGGCGGAGATCAGCAGCACCGTGATCGGCGACAGCGCCATGATCAGCGCGATGTGGATCGCCGTCGTCGAGACGCCCGCGGCATAGACCGGACCGCCGCACAGGAACATGCCCATGAAGCCGGCGGCGAGGATCGGCCAGACGTTTCGGCCGAGCGGCACGCGGCCGCCCTGGATCTCCTTGAGCGCGATCGGCGCGAGCCCGATTGCGACGATGCTCCAGCGGAAGAAGGCGAGCGCGAAGGGCGGGACGGAGCCTGCGAGCCCGCGCGCCAGAATCTGATTGGAGGCCTGCGCGGTCGCCACCAGGATGAAGCCGACCAGCGCAATCACGCCAAGCCAGGCATTCGCGGACGGCGATACGCTGCCCACTGCGTCATGACCGCCGTCGGAGGTTTCCTTGCCCATGGAGCAACCGGATATCCGATGTCGGCCGCGGTGAGAACCCTGACGACGCCCCGGCTGCGGCCCGGGAACCTCAACTTTCACGCGCCCGTCGGTTGAATTCGGAGGCGTGGGGACTTATCCCTTGGCGCCATGGACACCCAGATGATCACCGCCGCAAAGCCGCTGATGGCCCGGGCGCAGCCGCACAAGCCGGCACCTTTCCTCCCGATGAGCCGCGCCGAGATGGACGCGCTCGGCTGGGACGCCTGCGACATCGTGCTGGTGACCGGGGACGCCTATGTCGACCATCCGAGTTTTGGCATGGCCATCATCGGCCGGCTACTGGAGGCGCAGGGCTTTCGGGTCGGCATCATCTCGCAGCCGGACTGGCATTCGGCCGAGCCGTTCAAGGCATTAGGCAAGCCAAAAGTGTTCTTCGGCGTCACCGGCGGCAACATGGACTCCATGGTGAACCGCTACACCGCGGACCGGCGCATCCGCAGCGACGATGCCTATACGGCCGGCGGCGAAGGCGGCAAGCGGCCGGACCGCTGCACGGTCGTCTATGCGCAACGCTGCCGCGAGGCGTTCAAGGACGTGCCGATCGTGCTCGGCGGCATCGAGGCCTCGCTGCGCCGGATCGCGCATTACGATTACTGGTCGGACAAGGTGCGCCGCTCGGTGCTGGCCGACGCCAAGGCCGACCTGCTGCTCTACGGCAATGCCGAGCGCGCCGTCGTCGAGGTGGCGCAGCGGCTCGCCGCCGGCGAAGCGCCGCGCGCGCTGGACGACATCAGGGGCGTCGCGCTGTTCCGCAAGGTCCCCGAGGATTACACCGAGCTGCACGCCGACGATCTCGATTCCGCCGACGAAGGCGCGACCCGCCAGAAGGGTGCGACCGTCATCCGCCTGCCGGCGCTGGAGCAGGTCGAGCAGGACAAGGAAGCTTATGCCCGCGCATCGCGCGTGCTGCACCGGGAGAGCAATCCCGGCAATGCGCGGCCGCTGGTGCAGCGTCATGGCGACCGCGATCTCTGGCTCAACCCGCCGCCGATCCCGCTGACCAGCGACGAGATGGACGCGGTCTACGACCTGCCCTACGCGCGCGCGCCGCATCCGTCCTACGGCGAAGCAAAGATCCCGGCCTGGGACATGATCAAGTTTTCGGTGACGATCATGCGCGGCTGCTTTGGCGGCTGCACCTTCTGCTCGATCACCGAGCACGAAGGCCGCATCATCCAGAACCGCTCGGAAGGCTCGATCCTGCGCGAGATCGAAAAGATCCGCGACAAGACGCCGGGCTTCACCGGCGTGATCTCCGACATCGGCGGCCCTACCGCCAACATGTACCGGATGGCGTGCAAGGACCCGAAGGTCGAGGCGGCATGCCGGCGGCCGTCCTGCGTCTTCCCCGAGATCTGCCCGAACCTCAACACCTCGCATGACGACCTCATCAGGCTCTATCGCAAGGTGCGCGAGACCAAGGGGATCAAGAAGGTGATGGTGGCTTCCGGCGTGCGCTATGACCTTGCGGTGGAGAGCCCGGAATACATCAAGGAGCTGGTCACCCATCACGTCGGCGGCTATCTCAAGATTGCGCCCGAACACACCGAGCGCGGCCCGCTCGACAAGATGATGAAGCCGGGCATCGGCGCCTACAACAAGTTCAAGCGGATGTTCGACGAAGCGGCCGAACGGGCCGGCAAGAAATATTACCTGATCCCCTATTTCATCGCGGCGCATCCGGGCACGACCGACGAGGACATGATGAACCTCGCGCTGTGGCTCAAGAAGAACCGCTATCGCGCCGATCAGGTGCAGACCTTCCTGCCCTCGCCGATGGCGACGGCCACTGCGATGTACCACACCGGCGTCAATCCGCTGCGCGGCGTGCGCCATGGCGGCAGCGACAAGGTCGAGGCGATCAAGGGCCTGCGCCAGCGCCGCCTGCACAAGGCCTTCCTGCGCTATCACGATCCCGACAATTGGCCGGTGCTGCGCGAGGCCCTGATCGAGATGGGCCGCCGCGACCTGATCGGCTCGCAGCCGCACCAGCTCGTTCCCGCCCACCAGCCCCCCGGCACCGGTAAGGCCGCCGGCACGCGGCGACCGGTGCGGCCGGGCGAGAAGACCCAGCGGTTCACGACCAAGGGGCTGCGGGTGATGAAGTGAGCGCGCGCCGCAGCGTTGCTAGAGATCGAGCACCACCGCCCCTGAAACGGCGTCGGTCACCCCGCGTCCATTGCCCTGGTCCTCGAGCACCGACCGGAAACTGTCGAGGGTCTTGAGCATCGCGGGTCGCGCCGCGACCATCGCGTCCTGGCTGGCCCATGTGCCGATGAGGCAAAAGGTCTGCTCGCCGGTCTTGATGATGACGCCGTGCTCCAGCCCCGGCCATTTGGCCTTGCCGTTCCGATGCGCGTCGAGGAAGGCAGCTTCCTCGCCCGACTTCACCTTGAACCTGACCACATTATAAACCTGCATGATGCGCCTCCGAAAAATGGACTGATGAAAAACGGGCGCCGCGCGAGGTGAGGACGAAAAGTCTGTCCTTACGGTCGCCCTGGCTGATTGTTGTCCCCGCGCGCGGCGGCGTCACCGTGACAAATCAGCATGGTCTATCCCGGCCTTCCTGATCGCAGGACAGAATTGTGCGAAAACAACCCCATGCACAGTAGCCGGGGACAGCAAAATCAACAGCATAGGACGCGGCAAGAGAGCATGATCCTTTCGGAATTCGCGGCGAGAATTCCTGATTTTACGAGACGATCATTGATCCGTCGGGCAAAACAGGAACAGGATGACATCATCGGCGCGCCCGGTGTTGCGTGTCGGACCTGACGGCTTCAGCGCGGCGCACGGCGCCCCGCCCAGAAAGCGTAGATCGCCAATCCCTGCACCAACGCCGTGGCGACATAGAAGCCTGGCGCGGCACCAGAGGCGGCGGCCGAAAACCATTCGCGGATCAAGCCAAAGACCGCCGGCGCGAATGAATAGGCGCCTTGCGACATCGCAACGATCAGCGCGACGACACGCGGTACGTCCTCTGGTGCAAATTCGACCTGGGCGATCAACGGCGGCAGGAACGTGCCGTTGCCGAATCCGACACCGAACAGGACGACGCCAAGAATCAACAGCGGAACGTTCGTTCCAGCCGCGGCGATGAAGATCATCGAGCCCATGATTTGAACCGTGTAGCTGGCGCAGGCAATCAGCCGCCGGTCGGTGCGCTCCGGCATGAGCCAGCCCAGCAGCGTTCGACCCATGATCGCCATAGCGCCGATCAACCCGACCACCAGTCCGGCCCATTGCGTGCCGAGCGCGGGCAGCAGCAGCGAGAACAGGTGCGCGGTCAGGCCGATCTGCGCAAACAGCCCGAGGCTCATGCCGGCCGCGAGCGTCAGGAATTTTCGGTCTCGCCAGATCAGCGATCCCGGGAGCCGCCGCGCAGCGTCCGCAGGCCCGGTCGCCGCGGCTGGCTCCGCTCCGTCCGGCAGCGATCCGATCTGCGCAGGCGTGCGTGACAGCACGGTGCTTGCGAGCATCCACACCAGGATAACCATGATCACGCCGAGGACGGCCGCTGCGATGGCGAAGCCGTACATTGCAATGGCCGCGGCCCAGAGCGGCGGAAAGATGATCCCTCCGACGTTCGCGCCGTTATACGCGACGGCGAGCGCCGCAGGGCGGTGGCGGACGAACCAGGGCGACACGATGGCGTTGACGGCGGCGACGCCCATCGTCACCCAGCCCGCGCCGCTCAGCAACGTCGCGCCGAACAGCTGCCACGGCGTTGTTGCACTCGCCCATCCCAAGATGCCGACGGCCAGCGCGAGGGCGCCGGCCTTCGTCACGGCTGCAATGCCGAAGCGCCGATAAAGCGCCGGCAGATTGGCGGTCACGGTCGATCCAATCAGGAAGTGCACGGTGACGGCCATCGAGACCAACGCCAGCGGCCAACCCCTGGCTTCACAAACCGCGTTCAGGAAGATCGGCGGACCATAGAAGCCGAAACCAAGGCCGAGAACGGCGAGACCAAAGCTCGCCGCGACGACTCGCCAACCATAAAACGTGCCGTTCTGCATCTTTGTCGACAGCCTGCGCCCCGCGGCGCGATTGTGCACAAGCCTGACGGCGGGTCCTTCGCTCGCGGTCGAATTATGGGATCGGAAAGACCTGCGTGGGGCCCGCTTGACGCCGCCGCCATCATGTAACATATAAAGTTACATGAAACGAGATTCCCGACTCTCCGGCGTTCTGCACGTGCTGTTGCACATGGCGCAGCAGCCTGGGCCGTTCACGTCCGAGACGCTGGCCAAGGCCATGGACACCAACCCGGTGGTGATCCGCCGCATCATGGCGGGCCTGCGGGAGATCGGTTACGTGCGCTCCGAGAAGGGGCACGGCGGCGGCTGGACCATCGCCTGCGACCTGTCGAAGGTGACGCTGCGCGACGTCTATGCCGCGCTCGGCAATCCCCCGCTTCTGGCCATGGGCAACCGGACCGAGGCGCCCGGCTGTCTGGTCGAGCAGGCCGTCAATGCCGCCCTCGATCAGGCCTTTGACGATGCGGAGGCGCTGCTGCTGGCGCGGCTCGGCGAGGTGACGCTGGCGATGCTGGGCGAGGACCTGCGCAAGCGGCTCGGGTCCCGAAAGATCCACGACATCAGCGCGCATCGCGCGTGAACGGCTCCATTCACGGGGACAACATCATGACCGACATGCAAGCCGCATTTTCCGATCCGCAATTCGTGGCGAGATACACCGAGGGGCCGCGGCGCTTCGTGCCGGGCTATGACGCCATGCAGTCCATGACGGCGATTCTGCTCGCCGAAAGCGTCCCAAACGATGGGCAGGTGCTCGTCCTCGGCGCGGGTGGCGGCCTGGAGCTCAAAGCGTTTGCGCAAGCGCATCCCGGCTGGCGCTTCGACGGCGTCGATCCGTCCGCGGCGATGCTGGCGCTGGCCGGGCAAACCCTGGGATCGCTCGCATCCCGTGCACGCCTTCATCAAGGCTATATCGATGATGCCCCGGAGGGACCGTTCGACGGTGCCACCTGCCTCTTGACCCTGCACTTCGTCGGCGTCGAGGAGCGGCGCCGCATCGCCTCGGAGGTCCGTCGCCGCCTCAAGCCGCGCGCGCCGTTCGTGGTCGCGCATTTGAGCGCGCCCAATGGCGAGCAGGAGCGCCCGCTGTGGCTGTCGCGGTACTCGGCGTTCCTGGCCGCCTCCGGCGTCGAGCCCGAGCAGGCGGCAGCCGCGCGGAATGCCGTCACCAACCATCTGGAGATTCTGGCGCCCGCGCAGGATGAGGTGATCTTGCGCGAGGCCGGCTTCTCCGACCCAACCCTGTTCTATACCGGCTTCGCCTTCCGCGGCTGGGTCGCCTATGCGTGAGGTCGCAATTCGTCGTTCGGCATCACGGGATGCTTCAACCGCGCTTGGCTCTCGATACGTAACCGGCGGTCACCTCATCTTTGTGGCTGGCGAACGCAGCTAGTACTTCGGTCTTCTCGCGCTTCGGGACCTTGGCGAAGTCAAGTGTCCGTCCGAGTTCAGCGGCGACCTCGTCGAATTCCGCCGGAGAGATCCGCAATGTCCGGTGCGCCTCCTCAAGGCCAAGGGGCGTCGTCCCCGGCCTGGTGGCTTTGAACTGGAACGGCCCACCCGAAACGTCACAGACCCAAAGTGTTCGCATGAACTTGAGACCAGGCAAGCGTTTCAGATTTTTGGTGTGCCATTCCCTCAACTGCGGATTTTTTGACTTCTGACCGACGACGGCGTTCTTTACGACAGCGTCGCTGAAGTGATCCACGACCGCTGCAATGGCGAAGACGCCGCCAAGTCGTTCATACAGGCTTTGATCCGGAGTGGTTTGCTGGGCCTGCGCACGCGCTTGATTGGCTCCGGCCAAAGCCACGGGGGCGGCGGTCAGCGCCAGTCCTGCGACCACACTTCGTCTGCTGATGGAAGTCGAACGAGGCCTTGCCATGGGCACCTCCTTACATCGGTTTCCTGAGGCATTGCAGCCAGCATATCCCGTGCAACGGCCGCCGTGCGCGTTGCCGTCCGGAGGCCTGTCGGTGATTGCCGCGCACCCCTTGGATGGTTCGGAACGGAAATGGTTCCTGGAAATTTTTGAGCTGGACGTCGACCCATGCCCGCCGAACTGCGAAGAAACTTGGTATGAGAAAATCTAGTCCGCCATGCCCTGAGAGCTGGCGTCGAGCCAAGCGTCGAACGCGGACGAAAAGGGCCAGGCCCGTGGGTTGGACCCTCTGCGATGAACTGGCTGACCGCCGATGCAACACGGCGGATCAAAATCTCGCCGGAGACTCTGGTAGAAGGGTTTACCAGCCAACGATCGATCTGACCTCGTGCCCTGCGGTCAACTAAGCTCCGCGACGAGAGGGACTTGGCGAGGCTTCGCTGCCGTCGAAGGGGAGCTTGTCTGCATTGGGTCAAAAGCAGCGGTCGCCCAATCGGTCAGGCGGTGCCCAGCTGTACGGTCTATTCTCAGCGGCCGCAGAAGCAGCACCGACGTTAACCCTGTCGGCAAATGATTCGCCGTAGGTCGGCAATCGCCGACAAGTTGCCTTATTGGCGCGGAGAATTTTCAGCGGCACTAACTTAGGTTAGAGGCGCTTTATGCTGAAAATGGCGTTGTTGGGCCTCCTCATCCTGTTGAGCGCAGGCGTGCTTTCGGCAATGGAGCTGAGCGCTCCACCGCGTCGCGCCGTCGCGATCGCTCAGCCGCTTGCCGAGCAGAGCGCTAGCGTCTCTGCGTCACATGACGCGTTGCCGAAGGCCGATCGCCTCGAGGTTGCCGCTGTGAGCAGCGCGATGCCGACACAGGACGCTCCGGTCGAGAACCCTGTTGCTCCGCAAGACATCCAAGTCGGTTCGACCGTACCGGAACCAATCGTCCGTCATCGGCGCGATACGAAGAAGATCGCGACCGCTGAACGTCCCAGGCCGAAACCAAAGGCAATTGTTGCCAAGCGAACTGCCAATGCTCAGCGTGCAAAGGCCGCCAGCGAGACCGAGCCCTGTCGACTCAAGGCGTTCGGCGGCCTGCTCAAGGCATTGAATTTGACCGGTTGCGAAATCTGAGGCCGCTTTCCGGGCACGACGGATCAAAGTCGAACGACCTGACGTCGTGGTGCGAACCCGGGCCTGCTTCCTCCTGGAGGCACTTACGGGCACACGCCTTGCCGCCACTTTTCCCTCGGCCAACGTCTCGCAAATTCTTCCGGTCATGCATACCTAGCCCTCATGAAAAAGATCGGCTTCCTCTCCTTCGGACACTGGACCCCCTCACCGCAATCGCAGACCCGCTCGGCGGCGGACACGCTGCTGCAATCGATCGAGCTTGCGGTCGCGGCCGAGCAGTTAGGGGCCGACGGCGCCTATTTCCGCGTGCATCATTTCGCGCGCCAGCTCGCCTCGCCGTTTCCGCTGCTCGCGGCGGTCGGCGCCAGAACCAGCACAATCGAGATCGGCACGGCCGTGATCGACATGCGCTACGAGAACCCCCTCTACATGGTGGAGGACGCCGGAAGCGCCGATCTCATCGCCGGCGGCCGGCTGCAGCTCGGCATCAGCCGCGGCTCGCCCGAGCAGGTGATCGACGGCTGGCGCTATTTTGGTTATCGCCCGGCCGAGGGCCAGAGCGATGCGGACATGGGCCGGCGCCATGCGGAGGTGTTTCTCGACCTGCTCCGGGGCGAAGGCTTTGCCGAGCCCAATCCGCAGCCGATGTTTCCCAATCCGCCGGGCCTCTTGCGCATCGAGCCGCACGCGCAAGGCCTGCGCGAGCGGATCTGGTGGGGCGCCGGCTCCAACGCCACCGCGGTGTGGGCGGCAAAGCTCGGCATGAATCTGCAGAGCTCGACGCTGAAGAACGACGAGACCGGCGAAGCCTTCCACGTGCAGCAGGCCGCGCAGATCCGCGCCTATCGCGCGGCGTGGAAAGAGGCCGGCCACGCCCGCGAGCCCCGCGTGTCCGTCAGCCGCAGCATCTTTGCGCTGATCGACGATCGCGATCGCGCCTATTTCGGCCGGGGCGGCGAAGGCGAGGACCAGATCGGCTTCATCGACCCGCAGACACGGGCGATCTTCGGCCGGAGTTATGCCGCCGAGCCCGATGCGCTGATCGAGCAGCTACGCCAGGACGAGGCGATCGCGGAGGCGGACACGCTGCTGTTGACGATCCCGAACCAGTTAGGGGTCGATTACTGCGCGCATGCGATCGAGGCGATCCTGAAGCACGTCGCACCGGCGCTGGGGTGGCGGTGAGCGAGTGGTCCACCTTGGCGCCACATTGGCCTGGATTCCGAGCGCTAAAGCGCGATGCCATCAGGATGAAGCGTCATCGCGCTTTAGGTTGCTGTTTAAGCATGATCTTTTCGGAAGGCCGCTGCGTACTTTCCCGGATCATGCTTTAGGCAAATAGCTCCCGGTCTCTCCTGCTGATCGGATCGTCCCAATCCTTCTGCCACCACGCCTTCTCTGAAGCCTTTTTGGGCGGCAACTGAAGCTCGAGCACCTTTTTGCTCTTGCCCTTTGCGTCCTCGCGGGCGGAGCGGAAACGATAGTGATCGTAGATGCGCAATGCTTCAATCATGTAGCTGGTCGCGACCGTGCGATCCTTGATCAGCAACAGGTTCTCGCCATTGTCAGTATCGGCGGACTCAGAGAAATTGTATGAGCCCAGATAAACGCGTGCATCGTCGGTATCGAAATCGAGCACGACGAATTTGTGATGCATCCGAGTACCCCGGTGCTGACCGTCGCTGCCGGCAAGTCCTGACGGTTCCGTACTGAACGGAGCCGGCACATTGCCGGTCAGCGCCGACGAACGAACGACGCGCTTCTTGTTGTCGGCCGTCAATACGGTGACGCCCAAATTCCCTTCCTTCACGCGCGCATCGGCGATGCCAAGCGCGAACACCGTCTTGCTCTTGATGGCGCGACCTAGGGCAGGACCGATCGGTCCATTTTTCATCTGACCCAGGAACGCCAAAGAAAAAAGAACACTGGATTTCGCCTTGGCTATGTCCTTGCCCACCACGGCCAGGAGCCCGTTCTCCTCGGTATGCGGCGAAAAAGCGACCTTTCCGCCGAGTCCGCTCACTCCCAGATCGCGCCAACCCGTCGCCACCTCGGAGTCGCGAAAGTCGCCGGCGGCTTCCGCCGAAAAATAGCTATCGAAAACCTTGAAGTAATCGTCGACAGCATTCTTGCTGTTGACAATAACCGCATTGTTCGACTGCACATAGAACCCGCGCCAGCTCATGTTCGTGGAGCCGTACACGACCTTATGCACTCCCTTGCCGGAAACCGCGATGGATTTATGGTGCTGCAGGTTCGCCATATGCTGGCGCTTGACGTTGTCAGCCCCGGCCGATTTGCGTAAGCGCTTCTCAGCGACGCTCTCGGGCGAATCCTTGGCTTTGTGCCCGCCGCCCTTGGCCGTCGAATCGTCGATGATGACCTTCAGCCTTTTTCCGAGCTTTTCGAGACGGGTCAGGATTTCGGGCATGTTGAAGTCATAAGCGATGACGCGAACATTGGCCTTGGCGGCGATCGCCTCATCCAGCACGTCGAGGATCGACGCACGCGCTTCGAAGCCCATCCACTTATAGGCTTCCTCGGCCTTCTTGTTCGTGGGCTTGAAGGTCAAACCATCCTTTGCATCATCTGGAATGAGGCTGCCGAGCTTGCGGTCGGGCGCGAACTTCTCAACAAAGGATTGCGAGGACACATAACCGCGCGTGAAAGCAACATTCAGCTTGCCCGGTAATGTCTCGCGCATCAGGGCGATCGAGGCTTCCTGCGGTTCGCCTCGACTGAGCGTTCCCAACTTGTCCATGAACATGGGTGTCACGCGATAGAGAAATTGTCCGTCCTTGTCGGCGTGCCAGGGGAAATGCACCCAGCGGAATTTTTGAATCGGCGCAATCGTACTCGGGAGCATCGGGTCGCTCGGCTTCTTGCGCTGACCCGGAAAGCCGATGCGGTTGGGCACCGGCCAAAACCGATCTTGCTTCGGCTCCTTGTACTCGATTGCAAAGCCGACGAAATCGCGCGGTGGCTTGCCCTGCCGCCAATTCATCGCGAGCAGCAACATCCCGTCGCCGCGATGAATCTTCAGGGTGAATGGCGCGTTCGCATTGGTGCCCGTGACCTGATAGGAATTCTTCATTCTGCCCCCCGCCCTGAAGTTTGGCGCAAATCCTATCAACACAATTTTTGATTGCAAGTGCGTGATGCTTGGCGCATGAGGGCTACACCGGCCGGGCCAATGCGATGCTACCCTTGTCTTCCTGACAGCGAGCTTCCCGCCATCCACCAGGTTGCGTGATGAATCAGCATCTGTCCCTCGTCACTCTCGTGGTCGCTGACTATGATGAAGCGATTGCCTTCTTCACGCGCGCGCTGAATTACGAGCTTTGCGAGGACACGCCGCTCGGTGGCGGCAAGCGCTGGGTGGTGGTGCGGCCGCGGGGCAATTTTGGCTCCAGCTTGCTCCTGGCGCGGGCGGACGGTCCGGCGCAGATGGCACGCATCGGCGACCAGACCGGCGGACGCGTCTTCCTGTTCCTGGAGACGGATGATTTCGAGCGCGATCATGCGCGCATGATCGCCGCCGGCGTGCGCTTCGTCGAGGCGCCACGGCATGAGGCCCATGGCGTGGTGGCGGTTTTCGAGGATCTCTATGGCAACCGCTGGGACCTGATCCAATCAGCCAAGCGCAGCTGACACACGAGCGACCGCGCCCCGCCCGGCCTTACCCCGTCTTCGTCCCCGTGATCACCGCCAGTGCCTCGACGAGGCGATCGAGATCGGCCTCATCGGTAAAGAGCGACGGCGTCACGCGGATGCATTGGCCCCTGGCGACGCCGGCCCGGCGCACCGTCATGACCTTGTGGCTGTCCCGCAGCTTCACCACGATGGCCTCGTTGTCGGCCTTGCTGGTCTTGCCGGTGAGACGGAACGACGTGATCGCGCCGTATGAGCCGACTTCGTCCGGCGTCAGGATCTCGATGTCCTTGAATCCGCGGGCGCGGCTCACCCAATAGTCGCGCAAATGGCGCAAGCGGGCCTGCTTTGCCGCGGCGCCGATCTGCTGATGCAACGCCACGGCCGTCGGCACCGTCAGCACCGTGGCGAAATTGACTGTGCCGGTGTGAACCCGCGAGCGGATATCGGCCTCCGCAAAATCCTCGTCACCCATGTCGCGGTCGATGGCGGCGAGGCGGTCCTTCCTGATGTAGAGGAAGCCCACGCCGAGCGGCGCGCCGATCCATTTGTGCAGATTGAAGCCGACGAAATCGGCCTCGAGTTCACCGACCCGGAAGTCGATCTGCCCCCAGGAATGCGCGGCGTCGACGATGGTGTCGATGCCCTTGGCCTTCGCCATGCGGGCGATCTCGGCGATCGGCATGACGAAGCCGGTGCGGTGGCTGACATGGGTCAGGAGCAGAAGTCGCGTCTTCGGGTTCGCCTCGATGGCGCGGGCATAGGCGTCGAGCACCGCCTGGCGGGTGGCGGGCTCCGGCACGTCGAACTTGACCACGTCGACGCCGCGGCGCCCCTTCAGCGCGTTCATCGCATACTGCATCGAATCATAGTCGAGATCGGCATAGAGCACGGCATCACCTGGCTTCAGCCTGTTGTAGCCGCCGATCAGGAGCTGCAGCGCTTCGGTCGCACCGCGGGTGAGTGCGATCTCCTCGGTCGCCGCGCCGACCGCCTCCGCCACCTTGGCGCGCACCGCCTCGAAATCCGCACCCGCGCGCTGCCGCGCGTAATAGGTGTTCTGAAAGTTGATCATGTCGGACTGGCGGATGAACTCGCGCCGCACCGGCTCGGCCATGATGCCCCAATAGCCGTTCTCGAAATTGACGACATCGGGCGTCACGGCGTAGAGCCCCTTCACTGCCGCCCAATAGGCCTTGTCGGCGGCGATCGCGGCGGCCGAACCAGCCGGCTGCGCCGGAAGGCCCTCGGCCGCCATCGCCGGCGCAGCAATCGGCGCCATGGCTGCGGCCGCGAGGCCCTTGAGGATCGACCGGCGGTCGGACGAAATGGATTTGGTCAGATGCATGTCAGTCTCCACGATGCGCGGCGAAAGGAGCAGCGATCAGTAGAGCGCGAATGACAAGGCGATGACAGTTCGATGATGCCGGGCGAGGCAATCGTGCTCCTGGCGTGACCGATTCACCTGCACGTTCGGCACAGCCCATGGCGCGAAGCCCGGCCATGGTCGCCTGCACAAACGTCAATCACCTAGCGCCAGGCTCGCAATCTGGTGCCTGAGTGAGTTCGGGCAGGTTTTTATGGCGCCCCGTCTAGTCGGCGCTCAGGCTGTGGCTGATCCGTGTGACGACGCGGTCCCATTGCCGTTTTTCGGCCGCGGGATAATTGATAAGCACGCAGTGCACATAGCCGCGCGCAAAGTTGCAGCGGTCGTACCAAATCTTGTCGCGCTTGATGCTGGAGACCACGAAGAACTTCGCGGCAACACGCTTGTAGATGATGCCGGACGGCGGACTCTTCCTGGCCAGGAATGCAGCCGGCGAAAGACCTTGGCCGTTGGAAACGGCCTGTACGGTGAGATCGGCCCTGCCGTCGGAGGTGCGAAATTGCTGGCCGTAGCCATCGGGCTTGCCGGCCATCTCCTTGAAGAGCGAAGCGGGAATGTCCACCGAGGTCCCGGTCTCGGCGATGCGGTAAGTCGTCCAGCTGTCTGCTTGGGCGGCAGACAGAGTGGCAAGCATCGCGACAATCGCAACAGAGGTCGTCCTCATGTCCGCCTCATCACTCGCGCGGCATCAGTTGCAGCTCCATCAAGGCGATCCTTTGCAGGTCGGCGACGTTGCGCTCGCCCGCGCCGGCCGTGCGCAGGATGGATTCGGCGAGCATGTTGACGTGCGACGCTTGCACCGGCTCCGGCAGGCTCGCAACCGCGGCTTCCAGGGCGCTCGTCATGATCGCGATCACCCCGGGTGAAAATTCAGCGTTGGAGAAATTCTTCATCGTGCGGACCGGCCGCTCATGCGACACACGGGACCAACGCCGGGAAAAATCGGAAGTTCCTGCGTCAGAGCGTTCAGGTGTGGGCGCCTGGCGCTGAGCTACGCCACGGGCTGGTAGCGCGTGAGGTGCCTCAACTCCGCCTGCTCGCTGGCGGCACTCTGCATTCTCACATGACTGCCGATGACGAGGCCCGTGAGCGAGAGCATGAGCCCGAGCGCGAGTGGCGCGAACAAGGCCTCTTCCTGGAACAATCCGTTGAGCAGCACGACCATGACGCCGAAGCCGGCGAGACCCTGCGTCAGATAGCCCGATGAGGCGTAGAGGCGCCATGCCCTAAGCGCCATCGCGAAATAGAAGGCCAGCAGCACGAAGGCGCCAACGCCCATCTGGTACAAGAGCACGCCGATCGCGCTCTCGACGGCGCCGTCGATCGTCCCGGCCGCCTGTGCGGCACTCCAGTCGATGGAGAAATAGCTCTCCGACAAATTGCCACCAATGCCGAGGCCCCGGCCGAAAGGTCTCTGCACGAAGCCGTCCAAACCACCCATCAGTCCAATGACGTGATAGTCGCCGATCTGCAGCCCGAGGCGGATCGCCAGAACCGCGAAGGCGGCCATGCCGAGGAAGCCGAGCAACAACGTCACCACGGCGCCGATCAGACGGGTCGCGATCCAGGCCGCGACCACGAAGATCACCACGATGAGCGCGCCCTTCACGCTACAAAAGATCAGCAGCGGCAATGCTGCGAGGGCCAGCAGCGGTCGTCCCACCGAGAACAGGAACAGGGCGAGAAAGCCGACGCCGTAAGCGAAGCTGATCGGATGCATGTTCGGACCATTGATGCGCAGCATCTTCGACAGGCCGAACCCTTCGAGCAAGGGCGTGTTCAGAAAATCGAAGCTGAAGCGGTCCTTGAGGTCGACGGGCACGTTACCGGTGGCCCGCATCTGGGCTTCCCAGACACCCGAATGGGTCGCCTTGAGCTCGTCGAAACCCCAGAACGTATAGCTGTTGGTGATGGCCAGCCAGAGATCGCGGAAGACGAGCTCGACATAGCCACACAGCAGAAGGATGACCGCGAGCATCACCAGGAACGGCGTGATGCGCACCTCATAGGTCGCGGCCGTCAGAAGCGAGAGCTGGAACAGGAACAGCGGCAGCACGATATTGCGCAGATAGACCGCCGCCGGCTGTCCGTCCTGGATGAAGCCGATCGCGAAATACAGCGACACCACGGCGAGGGTGACGACACCCCAGCGCATGATCTGGTTCACCTCGGCCGATTGTTTCCTCTGGCCCAGCGCGTAAAGGCCGAACGTCGCCAGCCACATCACTGAGCAGACGAGGAAATTGTAGCCCTTGATGAAATCGAGATCGGACGGCAGCGGGACCAGCGGCGACAGGATCGAGACGAACAGGTTCTGGAAGAACAGGACGAAGATCGCGATGGCCGGCGCATAGGTCGGGACCGCCAGCACGATAGCGATGCCGATGAGGACCTCGACCACGATGGCCAGGGCCGGATAGGCCAAATGCAGGACCGGAGCAAAGCCGATCGCTGCCACGGCGATGCAGAGGGTCGGAACCAGCTCGCGCCAGGCCGGCGGCGATGGCTCGGCCGGCACGGTCTGAACCTGGGTCAAGTCCCCGGCACCCATCAATCGTCCTTTGGCAGCGCGCGTCGAGCACGATAGCGGGGCGATGTGTAAGGATTCGTTAACGATAGCGAACCCGTGCGATGTCAGCGCCGGGCGCGCCGGGGCGCGCCGCCAAGCAGCGCCCGCATCACGTCGGGATCGGGCTTGCCCGTGCTGCGATCGACGAGGCCAAAGCCTTGCGCCAGCTCCCAATGCGTCCAGCCCCAGCAATGCTCCCTGGCATAAGCGGTGACGTCCGCCAGCCAGCGCAACCGGCTTTGTCTGGGCGCACCGGCTTTCAGCACGCCGAACTCGTTGACGATGATCGGCCGCTTGAACTGCTGCTGCCATGCGAGCGCGGGCGCGAGCCAGCGATCGGCGCCTGGCTTGTCCTTGGCGGCGGCAATTGCAGTGTCGAGCATGCCGAGCGCCTTGGTCGCGCCCCTCGCCTGCAGATCCTGGCGCAGCGCCTGCACTTTGGGATCGCCGGCGTTGATCGGATAAGGCAGATCCATGATGTCGTGCAGCGGATCCTGCGCATCCCAGTGACCCTGATGGGTGAACACCATGGGATCATAGAAGTGGATGGCATAGACGATGTCGGGATCGTCCAGCGGACGAAACCGCGGCAGCGAGTCCGCGCGCTGCCAGTTGACGGGGCCGACAATGAGAGTGGTGGCGGGAAGCAATTTGCGGACGAAGCCGGCGAGCGTATCGACCTGCCTTTGCCATGTGTCAGCGTCGATATCGGGCTCGTTGAGCAGCTCGGCGAAGACGCGATCGGCCGGATAGGAGCGAATGACTCCCGCGAGGCTGCCCCAGGCGTCCTGCATCTCACGCAGCGCCGCGTCCTGATCTTCCTTGTGCAGGCGATTGAAGCGCTCGCCGGGATGAAGATCGACGGACGTGGCATAGCCGAGCGCGGTGAGCTGCTTCAGCGCCTTCTCGAGCGCGCGCAGCGTCTCGTCGCGTTCGGCCTTCTCAGCGAACCGGGGCATCACGCGCTCGGCCGGCACCGGCAGCCGGACGTGAGTCATTCCAGCGCTGCGCAGTTGCTGCAGCAACTCGCGGCTTGGCACCTCGCCGTTGATCCAGCCGTCGGCATTGAAGCCGCGCGACAGTGCGGCGAGCCTCGCCGGCGCCACCGTCTGCGGCACGGGCACGCAAGTGTCGGCGAAGGCCGGCGCTCCGAACGAGATCGACAGCAGCATCGCAGCAGTCAGCAGACGACGGCGCGCCGCTTTCACCGTCAAACCGCAAGGCCCAATGCGCCGCCCTCGGGGTGCGGCGCCGTCGAGCCCGCAGGCGCGTGATTGACGACCAAACCCGTCGGCACGGTCTCATACCTCGACAGCGCGGCGGTCACCCGGCGCATCGCCGCCGAACCGAGCTCGCCGGCGCGCGTCACCAGGACGATCAGGTCCGCATGCGCCGCCAGCGCGATGGCGTCGGGCTGCAAGGCGAGATTGCCGGCATGGACGATGATCAGATCGAACTCCGAACGAATATCGTCCTCGGGCCTCGCATCGGCCTTTCGGCCGGCACTGAGGAGCTCGTCGATCGACTGGAGTCCTGCCGTGGTCGAGCCGTCGTTCCATTCGGTCACCGGCGGCTGGTGACCTGCGAATTCGCCCTGCAGCCGGATCAATACGCTCATCATGCCGCTGTTCACGGCGGCGCGATTGAGCGAACGCGCAACGGTGTTGCCGCCGGCGCTCTTGCCGACCGACAGCACGAGGGCGACCTTGCAACCGCGCACCGGCACGCGATCGATCCGCTCGAGCAGAGGCCGCAGATAGGCGCCGAGATCGAGCTCCACTGAGGCAGCGATCGGTCTTTGCCAGACGGTGTTGGTGTTGGTCCCGGCTCCGGACGAAAGATCGGGGATGCGGGCCCAGACAGGAAGGCGCGGCACCGCCTCGGGCCGGGGCGCGGCAGCGGCGGGCTGCTGGACTTGCGGCTGGAGCTGCTGCTGGACTTGCCCGTCTTGCGTATCCTGCGCCGCTGCGTGCACGGCAGCCTCGGCCGGCGCAGGCCCGCCGGACATGCTCGTCATCGCCGCAGTGGCGGCGGTCGATGTCAGCAGCGATCCGATCGCCAGCGCCGCCAGCAGCAGAGCGAGCGGCGGACGGGTCGAGCGCAGCGGCGGAATGGCGGGCGAAGCGATCTTGGTCTGGGAGTTCTGCAGCTGACGCTGCTCATTGGTCGTCTTGAACCGCGACAGGAACTGCTCGTAAATGTTCCTGTTGGCATCGGCGTCCCGTTGCAGCTCCTGCAGCTTCACCAGCGCCTGGCCGTCGACCAGCATCTGCGTCTCGACCGCCTTGAGCTGCTTCTCCAGCGCGTTCTGCTGCTCCAGCTGGGCCTCATATTCGGACTTCGCCGTGTCGATGTTCTTTTTCCGCTCGACCTCGATCTGCCGGTTGATATCGGCCAGCTGGCTGTAGGAGATCGCGAGGTCGGGATGGCGGTCGCCGTACACCGCCTTCTTTTGCGCAATCTGGTCGTTCAGGGTCGAGCGCTGCGCACGCAGCATGCTCAACAGGTCCTGCTTCACGGGACCTTCGACATTGGCCTTGAGATCGCGCTGCACCTGCTCGTAGCGCGCCTTGGCTTCCTCGGTGCGAAGACGAGCGGCGGAGACCTGCTGATTGAGATCGGTCACCCGCAATTGCTGCGTGGTCGAATCCTTGCCGGCATTGAGGATCTTGTGCTCGAGCCTGAAGGCGGCGACGGCGTCTTCCGATGCGCGCAGCCGCTCGTTCAACGTGTTCAGCCGGTTCTTGAGCCAGTCGGCCGCCTCGTCCGTGGCCTCGGTGCGGACGCGGCCCTGGCTGGCAACGAACGCCTCGGCGATGGCGTTGGCGTAGTAAGCGGCCCGCTCGGGGCGGTTCGAAGTGAAGGAAATCGCAATGACGTAGGTGAGCCCGCGGCGTGTGATCTCGAGGCGGTTGCGGAATTTTTCGAGCAGGCGCGTCATGTCGGTATGACCGCCCGCGATATCATCGTCATCGGCGATCTTGAGCTGCTCGATCAAGGGGCGGAGAAAGCCGTCCGATTTGGCGATCTCGATCTGGCTCTGAAGCGCCGCGGCGTCCTGGCCGATGCCCGGCAGCACCTCCTGATCCGAGGTCACGCGCAGCTCCCGGGGATCGAGCACGACCAGGGCCGTCGCGGCGTACCGGACCGGCAGAATCATCAGAACGACGACGCCGAGAGCGAACAACGCCAGCGCCAGCGTCAGAATGCGCCGGCCGTTCTCGCGCAGGAAAGACAGCACTCCGGTGACGGTCAGCGATCCCTTGATCAGCGCCGGCGCGGCGCCGTCAGGTTTGGTCCGCGCAGCCCGCGGCGCTTCCCACGAAGCCGCAGGCTCCGTCGGGGCGATACTTCGCGGAGTTGCGCGGCTACCGAACGCCATGGGCTCGACTCGAAATCAACTGACAGTCACAGTTCAGAGGCTTTCGACACCGTAAATATCCATGGTTAACCGCCGGTTACGGCCGGCGCGCGAAGCCGGTCATGGCAAAACCTGAGAACAGGCCCGTTCAGGCGGAAAAGAACGGCTTGGATGGTCTGCGTGCCGGCCCTGCCGGACTGGCAGCCAGCGGCGCCCTCGGCGTGGCCGGCCGCGCGCGCTCGACATCGCCAAGCAGGCAGGACCGCACGGTTTCGATCTCCGGACAATCGGCAGTGCCCAGCGGCCCGATCAGGAAGCCGCTCTCCAGGGGCTCGCATTTGTAGCCGGGACAGCGTTGCACCCTGTCCGCGATCACGACGTCGACCTTGCCTTCGAGCAGCTCGTGCAGCCCTGCCGGCTGACTGATGCGAATGGCGAGCTGGGGCTGGGCCCGGCGGAACTGCGCCAGGCGCGCCCGCAACGCATCGACGGCAAAACTGGCGTGGAGCCCGATATGCAGCAGGCTCGTGACGCCCTCGGGCTTGAGCTCGGCGGTGGCCTCGGCAAGGCAACGAAAGGCGTCACGGACCCGCGCCAGATAGGTTTCGCCGGCGGAGGTCAGAATGATCTGCCGTGTCCGTCGCTCGAACAGCTGCACCCCCAGCCGTTCCTCCAGCAGGCGGACTTGCTGGCTGACCGCACCGGCCGTGACGTGCAGCTCGTGAGCGGCCTGCTTGAAGCTGAGATGGCGGGCGGCGGCCTCGAAGGCGCGCAGGGCATTGAGTGGCGGCAGCAGATACGTCATGGCCGGCTCCGGGCGATGCGGGAAGGCCGGGAGGATGCATGAGTTTCGCTCGCTCGACAAAAGAGAAATCCTGCTTTGTCGCCGCTGACGGCGAGCGATACCCCAGGGCCGATCTCCATGCAGCCCCAGGAAACCCGCCGCAGTGCCTGACATGCCGTCGATCGAAAAATCGTATTCCTGGATTCGCCTCACCGCCTCCATCGCCCTCAGCGCATTGGGCTGCGTTGGCATGTGGTCGCTGATCGTGGCATTGCCGGCGTTGCAGGCCGATTTCAATGCGCCTCGCGCGGAGGCGACCCTGCCCTACACGCTCGCCATCATCGGCTTCATGATCGGTGGCATCATCGTCGGCCGCTTGGCGGATCGCTTCGGCATCCTGCCGCCACTGACCGGCGGCACGATCCTGATGAGCCTCGGCTATGTCCTGACCGCCTTTGCCCCTAACCTGTCCGTGTTCGCGACGATCTCAGGCGTCACGATCGGGCTCGGCGGCGCGGCGAGCTTCGCGCCCCTGGTGGCCGACGCATCGCTGTGGTTCGACAGGCACCGGGGCCTTGCGATTTCCCTGGCCACGGCCGGCGGCTCTCTTGCCGGCATGATCTGGCCACCCATCGTCCAGCATGCCATCGCCGCGCACGGTTGGCGGCAGACCCATATCGGCATCGGCCTGTTCTGCCTCGCAACGATGCTGCCGCTCTGTCTGGTTCTGCGGCGGCGACCGGTATTCCACAAGGTTGCGCACCAAGCGGCGAGCTGCGGCAACACAATGCAGGCCATCGGCCTGTCTCCGGGCGTCACCCAGGGCCTGCTGGCCCTGGCCGGCATGTGCTGCTGCGTCGCCATGTCGATGCCGCAGGTCCATTTGGTCGCCTATTGCGGCGACCTCGGCTACGGCTCCGCGCGCGGCGCCGAAATGCTGGCGGTGATGCTCGGCTTTGGTGTGGCGAGCCGTCTGATCTTCGGCTGGGTGTTGAACCTCATCGGCGGCCTGCCGACCTTGCTGCTGGGCTCGGCGATGCAGGCCATGGCACTCGCGCTCTATCTGCCGTTCAACGGGCTGGTCTCGCTCTACGTCGTGTCCGCCATTTTCGGCCTGGCGCAGGGCGGCATCGTGCCGAGTTATGCGGTGATCATCCGTGAGCTGTTCCCGGCAAGGGAGGCCGGCTTTCGCGTCAGCCTCGCCATCTCGGTCACGCTCGCCGGCATGGCGCTGGGGGCCTGGATGGCCGGCGCGATCTACGACTGGACCGGCTCCTACGCTTCGGCGCTGGTCAATGGCATCGCCTGGAATATCGTGAACATGGCGATCACAGCCTGGCTGCTGCAGCGCCAGCGTCGATGTGCCGTCGGCGCCTTCGCCGCGGCCTAGCTGATGTTCAGCAGGATCCGCCCCGATGTGCCGCTGCGCATCAAATCCAGTGCGTCGTTGACGTCGTCGAGCGCGAACTCGTGGGTCACGATCCCGCGGTAGCTCACCTTGCCGGCGTCGCTCAGGCGAACGAGACGTGGGATATCGCGCGCCGGCTGGCATTGCCCGCCTTCCGAGCCCTTCAGCACTTTCTCGAAGTGCAGCGGCAGCGTGTAGATCTCGGCCTTCTCGCGGGGAACGCCGACGAGGATGCAACGGCCTTTCTTCGCCGTGATCTCGTAGGCGAGCTCGATCAGATTCTTGACGCCGGTGGTCTCGACGACCTTGTCGGGTCCCTCAGTGCCGGTGATGGAGCGAACCTCGGCAGCGACATCCTTGACCGCTTCGGAATTGATAATGTGGGTGGCGCCGAAATCCTTCGCCATCGCCAGCTTGTTGTCGAGGCGGTCGATCGCAATGACAGGATAGGCGCCGACCATCGCGGCGAATTGCACGATGTTCAACCCGACGCCGCCGACGCCGAACACGACGACCGCCTCGCCGATGGCGATTTGCGCGTCGTTGTTGACGACGCCGAGCGCGGTCGTCACCGCGCAGCCGAGCAGCGGCGCGCTTGTACGATCGATCGAAGCGGGAACGGGCGTGACGCGGTTCTCCGAGACCACGGCATATTCATTGAAGGTGGTGACCCAGCCGGCATTGAGGCGCTTGCCGCGCCAGGAATAGGCCGGCGTATTGGCCTGAATGCCCTTGCCGGGCCGCCAATGCATGACGACGGTGTCGCCCTGCTTGCAGGAGACGACGCCGGGTCCGGTTTCGATGATCGTTGCCAGCGCTTCGTGCCCCAGAAGATGCGGCAGGAACTTGTCGACGCCCTTGACGGCGTCGATCTCGTTGATCTGCGCACCACAGATGCTCGACGTGTGCACATGCGCGAGCACCTGGCCGTGTTCGAGCCTATCGGGCAAGGTGAACTCGTCGACGATCAGCGGCTTGCCGGATTCGACGAGAATGGCCGCCTTGGCGGTCTTGATATCCATGAGGCGCGCCCGATCACTCGAAATAGATGAATTCGTAATCGCCGGTGTAACCGAGCTTGCCGTAGAGCCAGATCCATTCTGACGTGTGCAGGATGGACTCCGCCGTCAGCGCCCAGCATTCGAGGTTGTGCAACTCGGCGACGTTCCGGTAGCCCTCGACCATGACGTATTTGTTCTTGCCGACCCGCTCGACCTCCTTGAGCGCCGCTTCGAGCTCATAGAGCCGGAGATTGTGCAGCGTGCCGAGCGAGATGACGAGATCGAAACTGTCGTCGCCATAGGGATAGATGTCCTGGGCACGGTAATTGAAGAGGTACGGCTTCACCTGCTCGTGCGCATTTTCGAGGCCGTGCTTGGAAATATCGAAGCCGACGACCTTCAAGCCCGGCAGGATCTTCTGCATCTCGTACAGCAGGAAGCCCTTGCCGCAGCCGACGTCGAGCACGCTCGAGCCATCCTTCAGGCCATAGGTCTCGATCAGCGCCTTGGCGACCGGCGCCCAGCGCCCCTCGATGAAGCGATAGCCGCCATAGCCGAAGCGGCGGTCGCCATCCCAATAGTCGGCCTCGTATTCCCGCGCTTTCAGCGAGCAGCCGATCTTGTCGTCGTTCATGCGGCCCATGTAGTCGCGCTTGGTCGCCGTATGCAGCGGCGTCACGATATTCAGTAGTCGTCCCATTGAGCCCTCAGATTCCAGCACGCGCTGCGATTGTCGCGACCGGCTGGGAAGCCCTGAGTCGCAACTTGCGAGTCGTTCTAGCATTGGTGGTCGGGATCATCATTGCTTCAGATCAATGATGGGGAATTCCGAGACGGGACCGTCAGCAGCCGGCACAGGTTCCGCTGCCGGCAGCGACAGGGAGGCGCATGGAACGGGACTGCGAAGCACGGCGTTTCGCCCGGAAGGAGTCCACCATGCCGACCAAGCCGACCATAGCTCGCATCTGGCGCGGTCGCACCCGCCGCGATCTTGCCGATGCCTACCAAGCCTATCTGCAGTCCGAGGGCATTCCGCCGCTGCTCAAGACCGCGCTCGGTGTGCAGCAATTGCGCGAAGACCGCGATGAGGAGACGTGGTTCACGACCATTTCCTATTGGGCGGACATCAAGGACATGACGGCCTTCACCAAGGGCGAGCCGACCAAGGTCCATCATCTCGCGCGCGACGCGGAATTCCTGATCGAGCTGCCGGAGCGCATCGAGATCCACCGCATCCTGATCGACGAGCAGGGGCTGCGGTGAAAGGCCAGTGCCAAAACTGAAGCTCATATCACCGTCGAATTATGGCCGTTGCAGCGATTCGATCGCTCGCGACTGTGCGGTTTAGCCGCAATGTTGCTGGCGAAATGAATCACTATAGTCAGAATGTCATGGCATATGTCGTCGACATAGATGCGCGCACCGCGCGCTTCGGTCTTCACGCCGGCCGCCTCCAAGCAGGCGGTTAGCCGGACGGTGCTTGCACCGTCCGGGCTCTTTTCCAGCTTTCGTGACCTCGCCCTGAGAGGTCGTCTTGAAGCAGAAGGAGTGTGCCGTGCTGCCTCTTCCAAAAATCGCGCTCACCGCATCGGACTATCCGCGACTCGAACAGCTTGCCCGCCTTGCCGCCCAAAAAGGCGATTTGGACGGGATATTTCTCATCAGTGAGATCAACCGCGCTGACATCGTACCGAACGATTGGGACGATCTCCGTTCGCGGGTGACCGTTGGATCATGGGTCACCTATTGCACGAATTGGGGCGTTCCGCGTCGCGTCGTGCAATTGGTCTGGCCCGAGGAGTGTGGGTCGGATCCCGCCCGCATTTCGGTTCTGACACCTTTGGGGGCAGCCTTGATCGGCCTGCAGGTCGGCGACCAAATGCCATACATCCTCGCCGGCTGCCTGAACGTCGTCAGGGTTCAGAACGTGACCCAATCAAGCCCCAACGTCGTCCCGCTCTTCCGGGCTCATCGGCGCAAGCCGCTCGATGACGATCCCGGACCAACCGCAGCATAGGAGACATCAAATGCACAACTTCGAAACCGAGATTCGGCGAGACCAGCCGGCGTTGCCGCCGATCAAGATCACTGAAGACGAATCGCGGCGTCTCAGCTCGCTGGCGAATTCGACCATGGATCTGTTCCCTCGTGTCGCCCAGTTTCTGGCGCGCGAACTGGAACGGGCGTCGGTCGCCGCAGAGAACGATTTGCGCGGCGTGGTCAGGATGGGCTCCAAAGTAACCTATCGTGATGACGGGACAGGTGCCAGCCGGGAGATCGTGCTGGTCTATCCGCACGAGGCGAACATCGAACTCAACCGGGTCTCGATTCTGACGCCTGTTGGAGCGGCCCTGATTGGCCTCTCGGTGGGGCAGCGGATCGAGTTCGAGACGCCGGACAAGCGCACCAGGGGGCTGACCGTTCTCGCCGTCTCCGAATGAGGGCTGTCATCCGACCGAGCAAAACACTCTAGCGAGGACAGATAGCGGAGCGTGCTTGCGCAATGTTCCGGCAATGCGCAGGCGCCCTCCTGCTGTCCTATTGCACCTCGATGTTGGCGTCCTTGACCAGCTTGCGCCAGCGTTCCTCCTCCTGCCCGACATAGCGATCGAGCTGTTCCGGAGCGCCGCCGACCATGATGAGGCCTTTTGGCCTCCAGCTTCTTGAACGCGCCGGACTGAACCGCCTTTGCGATTGCCTGATTGAGACGCGCAATCACCGGCGCGGGCGTCTTGGCCGGAGCGTACAATCCGTACCAGGATTCGGCGGCATAGCCGGGCACCCCGGCCTCGGCGACAGCAGGCAATTGCGGAAATGCCGCCGAACGTTCGGCGGACGTGACAGCCAGCGCCCGGAGCTGGCCCGCAGCCACCAGCGAGGCCGCGCTTGCCACGGTGGTGAACATCACGTCGATCTGGCCGCCCAAGAGATCGCTGATCGCGGGCGCCGCACCCTTGTAGGGCACCGCCGTCATCTTGACCTTGGCCATCGCATTGAACAGCTCGCCGGCGAGATGGGCCGAGGTGCCGGTGCCGAATGTCCCGAAATTGAGCTTGCCCGGATTGGCCTTGGCTTCTGCGATCAAATCGGAGATCGAGTTGATCTTGGAGGCCGGGTTGACGACGACAATATTGAAGGATCGCGCGATCAGCGATACCGCCGCGAAATCCTTGTGCGGATCGAACGGCAGCTTTTTGTACAGGCTCGGATTGACCGCGTGCGCGAAGGTCGCCATCAGGAGCGAATAGCCGTCGGGCTCGCTGGTCGCCACCGTCTGGGTCCCGATGATGGTTCCGGCGCCGGGCTTGTTCTCGATGATGACGGACTTGCCGAGATCCGTCTGGATCTCCTGCGCCGTCGTTCGCGCCATGATGTCGGTCCCGCCGCCGGCTGCGAAGGGCACCACGATCTTGATGATCTTGTCGGGATATTCGGCGCGCGCCGGCGTCAGTCCGAGCCCCGAGACGACAGCACAGGCGAGCACGACGAGACCTCGCCGGCGCCGCACGACGACACCCTTTCCGCGCGCGCGATCATGATTGATGATTTCGCCACTGGCCATAAGAAGCTCCATCCGATTTTGTTCAGACATTGAGAACAACCAATCCGTCTGCCGCCTTCACGCCCCGGCCCGCCGGCAGCACGAAGACCGGATTGATTTCGGCCTCGACGAGGCGATCACCGAGCTGCGCAACCATGCGCGAGAAAGCGACGACCGCTTCTGTGAGCGCTTCGACATCGCATTTCGGCCGGTCCCGAAAACCGTCCAGCAACGGCCAGGTGACGAGATCACGCACCATCGCGAAGGCCTCGGCCTGGCCGAGGCTGCCGTCCGGTGGCAGCAGGCGCATCGTCGTGTCCTTGAACAGTTCGGCCGCGACGCCGCCCATTCCGAGGAGGATGGCCGTTCCCAAGGGATCGCGATGCATTCCGAGAATGATCTCGACGCCATCGGAAACCATCTCCTGAACCAGGAATTGGTCGGGCCGCGTCCCGACCCTGGCCTCGACCTCGTCTGCCATCGCCGTCAGGCGGCCACTGATCGTCTCGGCAGTCAGGTTGACCGCGACGCCACCGACATCGCTCTTGTGCGCGATCTCGCGAGAGAGAATCTTGAGCACGACCTGGCCGCCGAAGTCTCGTGCGGCCTGTTCCGCTTCGCTCGCCGTTGCGACCATTTTCTCCGCCACGACCGGAACACCAAAGCGGGCGAACAACGCCTTGGCTTGAGCCTCATCCAGCGATCCCGCCGGGAAGTCGCTGACATCGGCCGCCGTCAGGGGCAAGGTGGGTCTCTGGACCTGCTCCGGCACTCCGGCCCGCAAGAGCCCGTCGAGCGCAGCGGCGCAGCTTTCGGCGGACGTGTAGGCCGGGACGCCTCGGCGGGTGAGGACGGAAACCACCTCGGGCGCGTAGGGGCTCACATAGGCAATGACGGGCTTGTCGCTCAGCGGCAGGCAGTCGTGGATGGCATCGGCCATCAGGCTCGGCGATCCCACAGCCGACGAGCCGGCAATGACGACCAGCGCATCGTAGGAGGGACTTGCGAGCAGAATGCGGATGGCGGCGCGCAGCAGATCCGGCTGCAGGCCGGCGAGGGTCACATCGATCGGGTTGCGATCGAGGTTGGCTTGCGGTCCCGACTGCAGCGCGCGCAATTGCGCGGCCGTCTCAGCATCGGGGGCGGGTGTCACAAAGCCGGCGACGCCGAGACTGTCTGATACGATCGTGCCGGCGCCGCCGGTCGAGGTGAGGATCGCAACACGCCGGCCGGACAGCTTCCGTCCCGCACCAAGGGCTGCGGGAATATCGAGCAGGTCTTCGAACGTTTTGGCGCGGATCACGCCGACTTGCCTGAACAAGGCGTCATACATGCGATCGGAGCCGGCCAGCGCGCCGGTGTGCGAGACCGCCGCCTGTGCGCCCGCTTCCGATCGACCGATCTTGAAGGCGACAATTGGTTTGCCGGCGCGGCGCGCTTTCAAAACCGACTCGCGAAAGCGAGCCGGATTGCGGATCGCCTCGACATAGAGCGCGATGACCTTGGTTGCGCTGTCGTCGGCGAGAAAATCGATGAAATCAGCGAGGTCGAGATCGGCCTCGTTGCTGGTCGACACCAGCTTCGACAGACCGACCCCGCGCGCCGCGGCGCGCGACAGCAAGGCGCCGAGAATGCCCCCGCTTTGCGAGATCAATCCGATGGATCCCGCCGGGAAGTCATCCATCGCCAGCGCGCCCGACGCCGACAGCACGATATTGTCGGTGAGATTGACGAGGCCGATCGTGTTCGGCCCGAGGATCCGCATGGAGCCGGCGGCCTGCATGAGCTGCTTCTGCCGCTCGGCGCCTTCCGCCCCTGTTTCAGTGAAGCCACTGGCAAGGACGATCGCCGCGGCGGCGCCCCGCTCGGACAATTCGCGCACCGCGACGTGCGCGCGCTCGGCACCGAGCAGGACAAGGCCGACGTCAGGCACATCGGGCAGCGAGGCGATGTCGGGGTAGCAAGTCAGACCGCCGATGCTCGCGACTCTCGGATTGACGGGATAGATCGCGCCCGCAAAGCCATGCTGCCGGAGATAGGACACCGGCCGCCCCGACGTCTTGCTCGGGTCCGCTGAAGCGCCGATGATGGCGACGCTGCGGGGCCGGATCAGGCGTTCGATCGCATCCATGGCTCAATCCTTCGACGCGGATTGCGCAAGGAACGCGGTCACCGCGTCGCGATGCTCCGCGCTGGTGTAGCAGATGGCCTGCGCCTGGCTGCCGAGACTGAAGATGTCGTTGGCGGAATGCTCGAACGTCTCGTTCAGGATCTTCTTGCCCAGCGCCAGCGCGGTGGGAGAGCCTTGAGCCAGTTCGGCCGCCCAGGCCTGCGCGGCCGGCAGGAGCTCGCTCGAGGCCACCTTGCGATCGACGATGCCGAGCGCGAGCGCTTCGTCAGCCTCGACGACGCGTCCGGTGAAGATCAGCTCCTTGGCCTTGGGAAGCCCGACCCGGCGCGGCAGGAAATACAGGCCGCCGCCGTCGGGGATCAAACCGCGCTTGATGTAGGACCAGGTGAATTTCGATCGCTCCGTTGCCATGACGAAGTCGCAGGCCAGCGCAGTGTCCGCGCCGAGACCCGCCGCGGCGCCGTTGACGGCGGCGATCGTCGGTTTCGGCAGGCCCAGCAGCAGCGACTGCACGTGATGCACGCCCTGCTGACGGCTCCATCCGTTGAATGCGACGTCGCCCTGCGGCGCCTCGAGCCGGCGCTTCATTCCGCTGATGTCGCCGCCGGCGCAGAACGCACTGCCGCGCCCCGTCAGCACCAGAGCCTTGATCGCTTTGTCCCGGGCCACGGTTTCGAGCGCAGCGACCAACTCCGAGCGCATGTCGTCGCTCATGGCGTTGCGTCGGTCCGGCCGGTTGAATGCAATCGTCGCGACACCCGCCGCGACTGAAAATTCGATGAGCTGATAGGACATGGCAAGCTCCTTGGTTCGAGTCGGATCGATCACCGCGACGCATTGCGGATGTCGAATGCCGATTTCGGCGGTGCCGTTTCCTCGTTGAGCCCCAGCACGGCCGGGCATTCTTCTTCCCGGTGCTGATAGCGGCTTGCGCCCGCCGGAACATCCCCCTAATTCCACTTAGTGGAAACGCCGGACGGAGGCTGATGTGGCGCAGCTGCGCACATATGCGGGCGGGGTTGACGGCAACCGGTCGCTCGAACGGGGCATCGAAATCCTCCGGGCGTTCCGGCCCGGCGTCGACACGCTGGGCAACGGCGAGATTGCGGAGCGAACAGGACTGCCGCGATCGACGGTCAGCCGGCTGACGCGAACGCTGGTCAATTCCGGGATGCTCGACGAAGTCCGCGCGATGCGGACCTACCGGCTTGCCGCGTCCGTCATCAGCATCGGTCACGCCATGCGGACGGGATCACCGGTGCTCAACGCGATCGGACCGATGATGCGGGCCGAATCGGCCAAGCGCCGGCTCAACGTGGGCCTCGCGACGGCGGATCGAGCCATGATGGTTTACCTGGAGTCGATCCGCTACAGCCCCCGAGCGGCACTGCGGAACGTCGTCGCGGGTCAGCAGGTCCCGATGGAGTTGACGTCGCTCGGGCGCGCTTATCTGGCCGGCATTGCCGAGGCCGAGCGCGAGCGATTGCTGAGGCAGTTCAAGCGGCGTAGCGCGGCGGCCACGAAGGCGCTGCTTGCGGACGTCAGGGCATCGATACGCTCAGTCGAACGCAACGGTTATTGCGCAGTGTCGTGGCAACCCGGCGTTCTCGCCGTTGCCACACCCATCGTGCTGGCCGGGCTTCCGGTCTACGCCCTCAACATGAGCCTGCAAAATGTCGAGCGGTCCGATGCGCTGGCCGGCGAACTTGGCGCGTACCTCAACGCGTTTGCGGCAAAGTGCAAGGAGGTGCTGGCGGGCCAGTGAAGCCGATTGGCCGCCGCTTCGCTACCGACTGGCCCTACGCGCCCTTGGCTTAAGCTCGCGGCAACTTTCCGTTTCAAGATGCGTTGAGCTTCAACACGATCCGGAGAAGACGGCGGCAACGTCAAGATCGGGGACCTCTAGCTGCGATCGCCGTCGGTGAGTGCTGACTCGCCGGGACGGCAAATGGCTGATCAAGGCGCTCGACAACGTAACCTTGACGAACCCACGCACGGCGAGCTGGTCCTGCGAAAGTGACGTCAGCGGAGACTTCCGATCCCGACACGCGTTGGAGGCGACTATGAAGACGATGGAGACGAACGTCAGGAAGCTGTTCGAGCGATATGAGAGTATCTCCAAGGCGTCTCTGCGCGGCGACGTGAACATGGATGAAGTCGCCGCGCTCTACGCCTCGGAGTTCATCGCGGCCACACCCGCCGGCGTGATGACTGGGAAGAACGACGAGCATCTCAAGCAGGTCCTTGCTAAGGGCTATGCCCACTACCGCGCTATCGGAACAAAGGCGATGGAGATGCGGGGGCTCCGCATCGCGCCATTGGACGAACACCATTGCGTCGCCCACGTCTCCTGGAGAGCGATGTATGTCCGCAAGAACCAATCCGACGTCGTGATTGATTTCGACGTCCACTACCTCGTCCAGCATTTGGGCGCAGAGCCCAAGGTCTTCGGATGGGTGTCGGGGGACGAGCAGACCCTTCTGAGGGAGCGCGGCGTCATTTGACGCTGGCCAGCGTCCTACGGGCTAATCTAGGACGGTGAGCCAAAGGCGCATCTCTCGCCGGCAATGTCGTACGCCGCCGCTACAATTTCCCATAGACCCGCCCGGCGACCGCCTTCAGGCGCTCGACCGAGCCGGATTCCGGATGCGGCTTGACCGGGGCAAACACGATCGAAGCCTGCCTGCCGTTCTTCCAGACATAGATGGTGACGGCGTTGCCGTTGCCCTTGGTGCAGGAATGCTCACCGAACGCTTCACCACCGAGCTCTTGTATCGCCACGTGCTTGCAGGGACCTGCGCGCTTCATCATGCCGATGGCGGTGTCCCGCGAGGTCGCGATCACCGCGACGATCATGGTGTTGGCGTCGCGATCGAACATCATGCAGCTGCCCGCGCCGGTGCGCTGGACCGTCAGCGTGCTCTTGTCGAGAAAGCCGTCGGCATCCGCGGCCGTGAGCCACTCGCAATTGCCGAACCGCTCGCTGCTCTTGCTCACGCTGGCGATGGCCACGCGCGCGGCTTCGGTGACCGGCCCGAGCAGCGCGTCGTCGGCACGCCGGCCGACCGGATAGACGGTGATCTGCAGAATGTAATCGCCGGACAAGGCGACGACCGAGGCCTCCTGGCGCTCTGCGCCGGCCGCGCTCGTTCCGCCCTGGCCTTCGTCGCCGATCCCGGCGACTGCGTTAAGCGGCATGCGCTCGCCAAGCGTCTTGACGAAGGTCGCGTACAATTCCCTGGCGCGGTCCTTGTCCGGGTTGCGGAACACGGAGAGCATCATCGTGTCGCCGCGCCCGGCCTGGTAGATGCAGCCACGGCCGTCCTGATTTGAAATCAGCGACCATTTGAGCGCCGGCATCGCGGCGGCGAGATCCTTGGCGCTGATGAACGGGCAGGTTTCAGCCGCGCGCGCGGGAAGCGCGGGGATGGCTGCGATTGCAAGGAACAGAACGAGGCAGGAGAGCAGGCGATCGATGGTACGCATGGGACGTACTTACTACCGAAACGGTGCGCCCGGAACAATTCGAACGCCCCCCTCAGATCCGTCCTTTGATGCTCTATCCAGCCGAGCCAAGGACGGCCCGCGCCGGATCAGCGCAGGGCCATCGCTACTGCCCGTTATATTCGGCCCAGCAGTCCGCCGTTTCATAGACACGGACCGCCGACAGCTGTCGAAGGCTCGGCTTCAACCGGTCCCAGATCCAGATCGCGATATTCTCGGCGGTCGGGTTCTCGAGGCCTTTGACCTCGTTCAGGCAGTGGTGATCCAGCGCGCCCAGGATGTCGGCGAAGCTTTTTTCGATGTCGAAGAAATCCGCGACGAAGCCGGTATGCGGGTCGACCGGCCCGTCCAACTGGACCTCGACCCGGTAGGAATGACCGTGCAGCCGGCGGCATCGATGGGTCTCGGGCACGTTCGGCAGCCGATGCGCCGCCTCGAACTTGAACGCTTGCGATATCTTCATTCCGCTCCTCACACGGCGTCACCATCCGGTCTCGGGCCCGTCTGGCGACCAGATGCTGCTAGGTCCTGACCTTTCGGCGAAGAATGGCGCGCCCGGAACGATTCGAACGTCCGACCCTCAGATTCGTAGTCTGATGCTCTATCCAGCTGAGCTACGGGCGCGTTTTTCGCAAACAGCGCGGGCTTGGCCCGCAGGCAGCCCCCGGCAAAGCCGGAGGGGGTGCGAAAGAGCGCTCTGACTAACCGCTCTTGCCCCGATTGGCAAGGTCCGGGATGGGGAGATTTTGCAGGGAAATGACGGTTTGGATGTCATTCCGGGGCGATGCGCAGCGCCGAACCCGGAATCTCGCGCCAATGCTCGGGATTCCGGGTTCTCGCTACGCGAGCCCCGGAATGAAGGGAGATTATAGGCCTCTGGCCGACTACGCCCTCTGCCGCTCGTTGCGGATGGAGAGGAGCTCGACGGGGCGGTCGGGAATGACGATGCGGAAGGTGGCGCCGATGGTGCCTTCGACCAGGTGGATATCGCCGCCATGGGCGCGGACCAGCTCGGCGGCGATGGCGAGGCCAAGGCCGCTGCCGCCGGGGCGGCCGGAGGTCTGGAACGCCTCGAACAGGTGCTCCCGGGTCTTCGGGGGGACACCGGGGCCGGTGTCGGAAACCTCGAGAATTGCGACCGCGCCCTCGCGTTTTCCCGTGATCCGGATCTGCTGCACCCCGCCCTCGCCGGAGGCGTGACTTTCCAGCGCCTGGGCGGCATTGCGGACGAGGTTGAGCAGCACCCGGAACAGCTGATCGGGATCGGCATCGACCGCAAGACCGCGATCGATCGCGGCGACCCAGGCGATCGAGGCGTCGGAGGCGAGGCCCGCGGTCTCGCGCACCTCCAGCACGACAGGCTCGATCAGGATCATGCGACGGTCCGGTGCGGCCTCCTGGGCGCGGCCGTAAGACAGCGTCGACTGGCAGAAGGCGATGGCGCGCTCGAGCGAGCGCACCAGCTTTGGCGCGAAGCGCTGCACCCGCGGGTCCGGCACGCTGGCGAGTTGGTCAGACAGCAGCTGGGCCGAGGCCAGAAGATTGCGCAGATCGTGGTTGATCTTGGACACGGCGAGGCCAAGGGCGGCGAGCCGGCTCTTCTGATGCAGCATCGACATCAAATCGCGCTGCATGTCCGACAATTCGCGCTCGGCGACCCCGATCTCGTCGCTGCGCTGGCTCGGCACGATGATCCCCGCTGAGCTTTCGGGGTTCTCGTGGAAGCCGACCAGGCTCGCGGTCAGCCGCCGCATCGGGCGCACGAAGAGATAATGAAGCGCGAGGTAGACGAGGCCCGCGGTCAGCGCCGCGATGATCAGCGCGACCACCACGACGTTGCGGGAGAACCGGTACATCTGCTGCCGCAGCGGCAGCTCGTCGGTGACGATCTCGATGAACTGGGCATTGCCGACGCCGGGCCCGACGATGCGGATGGCCTGATTGCCGGTCTCCAGCATCATCCGGAACGAGCCGGTGATCGCCTCCCATGCCGTCATGTCGCGCAGGTCGATGTCATGCTCGATGGCAGCCGGAATGTTGTCGCTGGCGAGCAGCCGGCGCTGCTGGCCCATCTTGATGGCGACGGCGCGAGCATTGATGCTCTTCAGGATCTGCCGCGACAGCGAATCAGGAACCATGCCGAGCGGCGCCGCATCGAGCACCAGCGCCGCGGTGTTGGCGGCGGCGACGCGGTCGTTCAGCCGATTGACCCAGAAGTTGGCGATGGCGGGCACATAGAGCAGGCTGGCCGCGATCATCACCAGGGGAACGGTGAGCAACAACAGCTTGCCTGACAGCCCGAGGCCGCGCGTCCCGCGGGGGCGCATCGCCGGCTGGTCCGGCTGATCCTGATCCTGGATCGGCTGGAGGTCTGTCGCTGCCACGAAAGTCGCCCTCGCTGCCTTTGGCCGGTAAAGGATTGGCGGTATGAAGATGCGACCCGACCCCGGTCCGGTCAAATTACGGATCGCTAATCTGCCGAGGTGGGATGTAAGCGCTGATATCGCGAGTCGCCACCTCAAGGGTTAAAAACCCCGCACAAACAGCGATATTCACCGGAATCGTGCGCTTGTGCGGCGTTGACGAAAAGAAGGCACTCCCTTATAAGCCGCGCAAATTGTCCGCGATGACCCGGTGCGACACCGGGAGCGGCTCTCTTGGGGCCGGAAACGGCTCGTTTTGGGCCGCATCTTCCGGACTTTACCATCAATTCTACAGGCAAATTGCCCGGTCAGCGGAGAAAAACCCGTGAAGCGGACTTATCAACCCAGCAAACTGGTGCGCAAGCGCCGTCACGGCTTCCGTGCTCGTCTCGCCACTGCCGGCGGCCGCAAGGTTCTCGCCGCCCGCCGCGCCCGCGGCCGCAAGCGTCTGAGCGCCTGAGCCGGACCCCCTTTTCCGGGATTTCATCATGGATCGGCTGAGGCAGCGGGCGGATTTCCTCGCCGTTGCCAATGGCGCGCGGGTTAACAGTCCCGCGTTCGTCCTGCAAAGCCGCCCCCGCGATGACGGCGGCCCGATCCGGATTGGCTTCACCGTTACCAAAAAGAACGGCAACGCCCCCGCGCGCAATCGTATCCGGCGCCGGCTTCGCGAATTGGTGAAGCGGCTCGATCCGGTGTCGATGCAGCCCCATCATGATTATGTCCTGGTCGGACGAAGCGGCGCGCTCTCGCGCGACTTCGCCACCATGCTCGACGATCTGCGCATGGCGTTCACGAAGCCGGCGCGGCATACGGCCAAGGGACCTGCGAAGGGACGCGGCCCGAGGACTGACCGTACCGGGCCCCGCCCCGCTCCTGCTGCCAGCCGCAAACCGGATTGATGACGAGACCCCAGAGATGACCGACAATCGCAATACCATCCTCGCCGTCATTCTGTCGGGCCTCGTCCTGATCGCCTGGCAATATTTCTACAATGTTCCGCAGATGGAGAAGCAGCGCGCCCAGCAGCAGACGCAGGCCGAGCTCCAGAAGACCACGCCGCAGCCGTCGGCCTCCGCGACGCCGGGCGCGGCGCCGCAGCAGCCGGGCAACGCCGCTCAGCCGGCAACGCCGGGCGCGAACCAGCAGGCCCAGCCCGTGGTGGCGCGCGAGGCCGCCATTGCAGCCAGCCCGCGCGTGAAGATCGACACGCCGCGGATTGCCGGCAGCATCGCGCTGAAGGGCGGCCGCATCGACGACATCGCGCTGGTGCAATTCCGCGAAACGGTCGATCCGAAGTCGCCGCCGATCATCCTCTATTCGCCCTCGGGCACCGCGGAGCCCTATTACGCCGAATTCGGCTGGGTGGCGGCGACAGGCGTGACGGCGAAGATGCCTGATGCCCAGACCGTCTGGCAGCAGGACGGCAGCGGCAGCCTGACGCCGACGACGCCGGTGGTGCTGAAATGGGAGAATGGCGATGGCCTCACCTTCCGCCGCACCATCGCAGTCGACGACCATTATCTCTTCACCATCAAGGACGAGGTGAGCAATGTCGGCAATGCGCCGGTTACGCTCTATCCGTTCGCGCTGATCTCGCGCCACGGTGCGCCGCAGGTCTCCGGCTACTACATCCTGCATGAAGGTCTGATCGGCTATCTCGGCGACCAGGGCCTGCAGGAATATGCCTACAAGAAGATCGACGAAAGCAAGAAGGTGGACTTCAAGGTCACCAACGGCTGGCTCGGCATCACTGACAAGTACTGGGCCTCGGCGCTGCTGCCCGATACCAATGCCCAGCTGCAGGCGCGCTTCTCGTCGAACCCATCCGGCAACGTCCACACCTACCAGACCGATTACCTGCTCGACCCCGTCACCGTCGCGATCGGCGGCACTGCGACCGCGAACGCGCGGCTGTTCGCCGGCGCCAAGGAAGCCGGCGTGGTCGGCGTATTTCCGTTCGCCGGCCTCGGCGGCTACAACAAGGAGCTGGGGCTGAACCATTTCGATCTCTTGATCGACTGGGGCTGGTTCTACTTCATCACCAAGCCGATGTTCCTCGGCCTCGACTTCTTCTACCGCTTCTTCGGCAATTTCGGCATCTCGATCCTGCTCGTGACCGTGATCGTGAAGCTGCTGTTCTTCCCGCTGGCGAACAAGTCCTACGCCTCGATGGCGAAGATGAAGTCGGTTCAGCCGCAGCTGCAGGCGCTCAAGGAGCGCTACCCCGACGACAAGGTGAAGCAGCAGCAGGAGATGATGGAGATCTACCGCAAGGAGAAGATCAATCCAGTCGCCGGCTGTCTTCCCGTGCTGATCCAGATCCCCGTGTTCTTCTCGCTCTACAAGGTGCTGTTCGTCACCATCGAGATGCGGCACGCGCCGTTCTACGGCTGGATCAAGGACCTCTCGGCGCCGGATCCGACCAACCTCTTCAACCTGTTCGGGCTGATCCCGTTCGATCCGACCACGATCCCGGTGTTCGGCCACTACCTCGCGCTCGGCATCTGGCCGATCATCATGGGCATCACGATGTGGTTCCAGATGAAGCTGAACCCGACGCCGCCGGACCCGACGCAGCAGATCATCTTCAACTGGATGCCGCTGATCTTCACCTTCATGCTGGCGGGCTTCCCGGCGGGCCTCGTGATCTACTGGGCCTGGAACAACCTGCTCTCGGTGATCCAGCAGAGCTACATCATGCGCCGCAACGGGGTGAAGGTGGAGCTGTTCGACAATCTCAAGGCGACGTTCGCGAAGAAGGCGACGTAAGTCTCACACTCTGTCATTCCGGGATGGTGCGAAGCACCAGACCCGGAATCTCGAGATTCTCAAGTGCGCAATAGCGCACCAGAGCTCGATGCTTCGCATCGCCCCGGAATGACAGGAAGCAAAGAGCTTCGCATGACCGACGACAAAGATGCGAAGCTGATCGAGGCCGGGCGGAAGCTGTTCGCGCGCGACTGGCAGTTCATCTGGGCCTCGCCCTCGATCCAGACGCTGCCGCCGATGGCGGGGCTTGAGGTCGCCTTTGCCGGGCGCTCCAATGTCGGCAAGTCGAGCCTGATCAACGCGCTGACAGGGCGCAACGCGCTGGCGCGCACCTCGCATACGCCGGGACGCACCCAGGAGCTGATCTTCTTCGAGGTCCCCGGCAAGACCGACCTGCGCCTGGTCGACATGCCCGGCTACGGCTATGCCAAAGCGCCCAAGAGCCAGGTCGCGTCCTGGACCGAGCTGATCCACAAATTCCTGCTGGGACGCGCATCGCTTGCGCGCGTCTACGTGCTGATCGACGCGCGGCATGGCCTCAAGGAGGTCGACCTCGAGGTCCTCAAGACGCTCGACCGCTCGGCGGTCAGCTACCAGATCGTGCTGACCAAGGCCGACCAGGTGAAGGCCTCCGAGCTGCAATCGCGCATCGCCGAGACCAAGGCGGCGCTGGCCAAGCATCCGGCCGCGTTCCCGAACGTGCTCGCGACCTCGTCACGCAGCTCGACCGGCATGGAGAGCTTGCGCGCCGCGATGGCCAAGCTGCTGGAAGAGCGGGCCTCGTGATGGTGGCGCAGCGCCTGCTGATCGGGCTTGCCGGCTTGATGGGCGCCGCCGGCGTCGCGCTGGCCGCCGCCTCGGCGCATGGCGGCGATGCGAGCCGGCTGGCCTCGGCCAGCGCGATGCTGCTGTTTCATGCAACTGCCATACTTGCAGCTGTCGCCTTGCTCGCGCGCGGCCTTCTGCACGGCGGAATTGGCCTGATCGGCGCATTCGGCTTCGTGATCGGCGCCATGCTGTTCGCGGGCGACCTCACCTTGCGGCAATTTGCCGGACACTCGCTGTTTCCGATGGCGGCGCCGACGGGCGGGACGGTGATGATTTTGGGCTGGCTGGCGGTGAGTGCGGCGGCGGTGGCGGCGAGGAAGTGATACGCCTTCTTACCCTCCCCTGGAGGGGGAGGGTCGCTAGGCATGCAGCGAAGCGAAATGCGTAGCGGGGTGAGGTGACAGTCTCTCCATAGAAGTAATGCCCGTGTGGAGAGATCACCCCACCCCGCTCGCGCTACGCGCGATCGACCCTCCCCCTCCAGGGGAGGGTAAGACCACTTTGCGCCACGCCCGCCAATCGGATAGAACGCAGGCCGCTCCAGTCCCGCCAGCGAGATCCGCGACATGACCGACATCTCCCCGCTCGACCAGGCCCGCATCCTGTCGGAAGCGCTGCCGCATATGCAGCAGTATGACGAGGAAACCATCGTCATCAAATATGGCGGCCATGCCATGGGCGACGAGGAGACCGCGAAGAATTTTGCCCGCGACATCGTGCTGCTGGAGCAGACCGCGATCAATCCGGTGGTGGTGCATGGCGGCGGGCCGCAGATCGCGACCATGCTCAAGCGCCTCGGCATCGTCTCGGAATTCGCCGCCGGCCTGCGCATCACCGATGCGGCGACCATCGAGATCGTCGAGATGGTGCTCGCCGGCTCCGTCAACAAGCAGATCGTCGGCTACATCAACGAGGCCGGCGGCAAGGCCGTGGGGCTGTCCGGCAAGGACGGCAACATGGTGAAGGCGTCGAAGACGACGCGCACCATCATCGATCCTGGTTCGAACATCGAGAAGGCAATCGATCTCGGCTTCGTCGGCGACCCCGAGAAGGTCGACCTCACGCTGCTCAACCAGCTGATCGGCTACGAGCTGATCCCGGTGCTGGCGCCGCTCGCAACCTCGAAGGAAGGCCAGACGCTGAACATCAACGCCGACACTTTTGCCGGTGCGGTTGCCGGCGCGCTGAAGGCCAAGCGGCTGTTGCTGCTCACCGACGTGCCCGGCGTGCTCGACAAGTCGAAGAAGCTGATCCCGCAATTGTCGGTGAAGGATGCCCGCAAGCTGATCGCCGACGGCACCATTTCCGGCGGCATGATCCCGAAGGTCGAGACCTGCATCTATGCGCTCGAGCAGGGCGTCGAGGGCGTCGTCATCATCGACGGCAAGATGCAGCACGCCGTGCTGCTCGAGCTCTTCACCAACCAGGGCACGGGAACACTGATCCACAAGTGAGAGACGAGCGGACAAAGAAAACCGTCATGGCCGGGCTTGTTCCGGCCATCCACGATCTTTCGATCCGCGCCAAGAACGTGGATGGCCGGGACAAGCCCGGCCATGACGAGCGGAGAGAGCGGAGAAATCGCCGCTCGCCCGTGACCCGCTTCCTGATGGCGTTGCCGGCGGCGGCCGTCTCGTTCCTGTTCTCCTCGGTGCCGGCCTTCGCCGATCTGAAGATCTGCAACCGCATGTCCTACGTCGTCGAGGCAGCGATCGGCATCGACGACAAGGCGGCGACCGCGACGCGCGGCTGGTTCAGGGTCGATCCCGCCACCTGCCGCGTGGTCGTGCAGGGCACGCTGACCGCCGACCGCATCCTGCTCAATGCCCGCGCGCTCGGTGTCTATGGCGCCTCGCCGATTCCGCAGAACGGCAGCGACATGCTCTGTGTCGCGCAGGACAATTTCGTCATTGCTGCGGCCCGGCAATGCCGCAGCGGCCAGACCCAGGCCGCGTTTACGCAAGTCACCCCGACGCAAAGCGCGGACGGCAACCTCATTGCCTATCTCGCCGAGGATTCCGAATATGACGACGAGCAGGCCCGCCTCGCCGGCATCCAGCGGCTTTTGGTCATCGCGGGCTACGACGCCGCGCCGATCGACGGCGTCGACGGGCCGAAGACGCAGGCAGCCCTGGCCGCGTTCCTGAAGAGCCGCGGATTGTCCTCGGACATCGTGGGCTCGCAAAACTTCTTCAAGACCATGGTCGATGCGGTGCAGACGCCGTCCGCGACCGGCCTCACCTGGTGCAACGATACGCCGCACAAGGTGATGGCGGCGATCGCGACCGACGACGGCAAGTCCGTGACCAGCCGCGGCTGGTATCGCATCGATCCCAAGACGTGCCTGCATCCTGACGTGACCGGCCAGCCGAAGCAGATCTTCAGCTTCGCGGAGGCCGTTGACGCCGACAACCGCGCCGTCAAGCTGAAGGACCGGCCACTGAACTGGGGCGGCGACAGGCAGCTCTGCACACGCGAGACCAAGTTCGAGACCGTTGAGCAGACCGATTGCGGCGCGCGCGGTTTCGGGGCGACGGGATTTGGCGCGGTGGACATGTCGAGCGGCGGCAAGACGCTCCGCTTTGCGGTGCCGTGATGGTGTTGCTGTGATGGTGGCGGCGCCACAAACTCCGCTGTCGTCCCTGCGAATGCAGGGACCCATAACCACAGGGAGTGGTTGTGGCGCGAAGCTGGTCACCCCGAATCTTCGCCAAACCACTCCCTGTGGTGATGGGTCCCGGATCGCGCTTCGCTTGTCCGGGACGACGAGCTGAGAATGTTGATATGAACCAACCCCGCACCTTTGCCCATGTCGACACCTGGGTATTCGACCTCGACAACACGCTGTATCCGCATCACGTCAATCTGTGGCAGCAGGTCGATGTGCGGATCACCGAGTTCGTGTCGAGCTGGCTGCAGGTGACGCCGACGGAAGCGCGAAAACTGCAGAAGGATTATTACCTACGTTTCGGCACCACGATGCGCGGCATGATGACCCTGCATGGCGTGTCCGCCGACGACTATCTCGCCTACGTCCACAAGATCGACCATTCGCCACTGGAGCCGAACCCTGCGCTCGGCGAGGCCATCGCAAAATTAACGGGGCGCAAGCTGATCCTGACCAATGGCTCGGTCGACCATGTCGATGCCGTGCTGGCGCGTCTCGGCCTGGCAACGCATTTCGACGGCGTGTTCGACATCATCGCCGCCCAGTTCGAGCCGAAGCCGGCGGCGCAGACCTATCAGAAATTCCTCGCCGACCACGCGGTCGATCCGACCCGCGCCGCCATGTTCGAGGACCTCGCCCGCAACCTCACCGTCCCGCACCAGCTCGGCATGACCACCGTGCTGGTGGTGCCGGACGGAACGAAGGAGGTGGTGCGGGAGGACTGGGAACTGGAAGGCCGGGATGCTGCCCATGTCGACCACGTCACGGATGATCTGACGGGGTTTTTGGCGGGGTTGTCGCCCAAATAGCCACTGTCGTCCCGGGCTCGCTTCGCGCCCCGGGACGACAGCGGAGTATGCCTTGACTCTCCCCCGCCAAATCCCGAAAAAGCGCTCCAATTCACACGAAACCACGCCTTCCCCCAGAGGAAATCCCGATGTCTCTTGCAGCCCTCGAATCCACCATCAACAGTGCCTTCGACGCGCGTGACGGCATCTCGACGTCGACCAAGGGTGAGGTGCGCGAAGCCGTGGACCAGGCGCTGGAGACCCTGGACAGGGGTGAGGCACGCGTTGCCGAGCGCGGGGCCGACGGCAAGTGGAAGGTCAATCAATGGCTGAAGAAGGCGGTGCTGCTGTCGTTCCGCCTCAACGACATGGACGTCATTCCCGGCGGCCCCGGCCAGGCGAGTTGGTGGGACAAGGTGCCCTCGAAGTTCGAAGGTTGGGGCCCGAACCGCTTTCGCGACGCCGGTTTTCGTGCGGTGCCTGGCGCCGTCGTCCGCCGCTCGGCCTTCATCGCCAAGAACGTCGTGCTGATGCCGTCCTTCGTCAATCTCGGCGCCCATGTCGATGAGAGCACCATGGTCGACACCTGGGCCACGGTCGGCTCCTGCGCCCAGATCGGCAAGCGCGTGCACATCTCCGGCGGCGCCGGCATCGGCGGCGTGCTCGAGCCTCTCCAGGCCGAGCCCGTGATCATCGAGGACGATTGCTTCATCGGCGCGCGCTCCGAGGTCGCCGAGGGCGTGATCGTGCGCAAGGGCGCGGTGCTGGCGATGGGCGTGTTCCTGGGCGCCTCGACCAAGATCGTGGACCGCGAGACCGGCGAGGTCTTCATCGGCGAAGTGCCCGAATATTCGGTGGTGGTGCCCGGCGCGCTGCCCGGCAAGCCGATGAAGAACGGCCAGATTGGCCCGAGCACCGCATGCGCCGTCATCGTCAAGCGCGTCGACGAGCGCACGCGCTCCAAGACCAGCATCAACGAGCTGCTGCGGGATTGAGTTAGAGCGACGATCCCAGACCCATCCCCGTCACCCTGAGGTGGCCGCTCCTTCAGCGGCCCTCGAAGGGCGACGGCCCGGCTGGCGGCGACATCGCGGGCCGTTCATCCTTCGAGGCTCACCATGGGACGCGTCGCGTCCCATGCTTCGCACCTCCAGCGACAACGGCTTCGCCGTTGCGCGGGGATGACGGGTCTTAGAGCCCTATCGAACCCACCCTTCTTCCATCGCGACCAATCTTCGGGCGGCTCCTCCCGCCCGGAGCCGTTCGCATGGACTGGACCTGGTATCTGTTCCGCTTCGACGGTCGCATCAACCGCGCCCTGCTGTGGCAGGCGCTGCTGATCGTCGCGCTGCTGGCGGGCTTGCTCGGCGTGATCGGTCAGGAGATCCACCTCCTCAATGCCGACGGATCGTTGAAGCTATCCATCAAGCTCGATTTCGACTTCGGGCTCGACGACCTCTTCAAGCTGGTCGATCCCCGGACCTATCGGTCGCTGGCCTCCTTTGACCGCACGGATCTGATCCTGAAGTCGTCCGGCCTTTCGCTGTTCTTATGGATTTTCCTGGCGACGGCCATCAAGCGGCTGCACGATCGCGACAGGAGCGGCTGGTGGATCGTTCTGTTCTTCTTCGTGCCCGGGCTGTTCAGCCAGTTCTCGGACCTGCTGCCCGACGCCAGTTGGGTGCTTCCCTTCAGCCTCGCCGCGTCCGCTCTGTGGCTGTGGGGAATCATCGAGCTGTTCATCGTGCCCGGCACTGCGGGCCACAACCGGTTCGGCCCCGATCCGCTCGCCGACTTCGACGATGGCTCCGCATCCGCCGCTCCCCCTGCGAAAAGCTGGGACCAGAGCCGCGAGATCGAAATTGTCCCGCCCCGCGCTAGCCCACCCGGCGGCATGCATGTTAAGCGGGGCGCATGACCGATGCTCTGTCCATTGCCCGCGATCTGATCCGCTGCCCCTCGGTAACCCCTGAAGATGCCGGTGCGCTCGGGGTGCTCGAAAAAGCCCTCACCGCCGCCGGCTTCACTTGCCACCGCGTGACCTTCAGCGAGGAAGGCACTGCCGACGTCGACAATCTCTATGCGCGGATCGGCACTGAAGGCCCGCACATCACCTTTGCCGGCCACACCGACGTGGTACCAGCAGGTGACGAGAGCGCCTGGAGCGTCGGCGCGTTCTCCGGTGAGGTAAGGGACGGCGTCCTGCACGGCCGCGGCGCGGTCGACATGAAGGGCGGTATCGCCTGCTCGGTGGCCGCGGTGCTGGAGCATCTCGCCGCCAACGGCGGCCAGCCGCGCAGCGACGGAAAGGGCTCGATCTCGTTCCTGATTACGGGCGACGAGGAAGACGTCTCCATCAACGGCACCATCAAGCTGTTGAAATGGACGGCCGAGCGCGGCGAAAAATTCGACCATTGCGTGCTGGGCGAGCCCTCCAATGTCGAGACGCTCGGCGACACCATCAAGGTCGGCCGCCGCGGCTCGCAATCCGGCACGCTGTATGTGGATGGCGTGCAGGGCCATGTCGCCTATCCGCACCGCGCCTCCAATCCGGTGCCTGACATCGCCAGGCTGATCGTGGCGATCTCCGGCGAGCCGCTCGACCATGGCAGCGCACAATTCCAGGCCTCCAATCTCGAGTTCACCTCGGTCGACGTCGGGAACAAAGCTAACAACGTCATCCCCGGCGAGGCTCGCGCCAAGTTCAATATCCGCTACAACGACAACCACACCCAGGCCTCTTTGCGCGAGCTGGTCGAGACGCGGCTGACAAAGGCCTGCGGCAACCGCATCAAGGCCCGCATTGTCTGGGAGCCCTCGAACTCCAACGTGTTCGTCACCAAGCCCGGCCCGTTCACCGATCTCGCGGTGTCCGCGATCGAGGAGGTGACGGGGCGGAAGCCCGAGCTGTCGACGTCAGGCGGCACGTCGGACGCGCGCTTCATCTCGAGCTATTGCCCGGTGATCGAGTTCGGGCTGGTCGGCCAGACCATGCATCAGGTCGATGAGCGGGTGCCGGTTAAGGATCTGGAGAAGCTGACGCAGGTCTATCGCGGGATTTTGACGCGGTATTTTGCTTAATACTCCGCTGTCATCGCCCGGCCAGTGCGCAATTGCGCACTAGGACCGGGCGATCCAGTATTCCAGAGACGATAGTGATCGAACCGAAAGGCCGCGGCGTACTGGATGCCCCGGTCAAGCCGGGGCATGACAGCGAGGGTGTGGAGAGAGCGCGCAGCCTTTGCGCTCTCACACCTCTAATAATCCACCTTCATCAGATACAGCCCATCCGGCGGGGCGACGATGCCGCAGGCGGCGCGGTTGCGCGCCTCCAGCGCTGCGGAGAGATCGTCAGCGGTCCAGCGGCCCTCGCCGACCCAGACCAGCGAGCCCACCATCGAGCGCACCTGGCTGTGCAGGAACGAGCGCGCCGAGGTGACAATGGTGATGTCGCGGCCGTCACGCAGCACGTCGAGCTGGTCGAGCGTCTTCTCCGGCGACTTGGCCTGGCACTCGGTGTCGCGGAACGTGGTGAAATCGTGCTTGCCGAGCAGGCGCTGTGCCGCCGCATGCATCGCATCGGCATCGAGCCGGCGCGGCACGCGCCACGCGTGGCCGATGTCGAGCGCGAGATTGGCGCGGGTGTTGACGATGCGGTAGCGGTAGTGGCGCTTCACCGCCGAGAAGCGCGCTTCGAAGGTGTCAGGCACGATCTCCGCCTCCAGCACCGCGATCGGATGCGGGCGCAGATGCGCGTTGAGCCCGTCGCGAAACCGGCCCGGCGGAAACTGCTTGTCGATGTCGACATGCGCGACCTGGCCGCGCGCGTGCACGCCGGCATCGGTGCGGCCGGCGCCATGCACGCGCAAATCCGCGCCGGTCATCGCCTTCACGGCCGCCTCCAGCGCGCCCTGCACCGAGGGCAGCGTGTCCTGCACCTGCCAGCCGAAAAACGGCGCGCCGTCATATTCGATGGTGAGCTTGTAGCGGGGCATCGCTGATTAGTTGAACCTCGCTCCCGCCTTCAACGGCACGCCGCGCAGGAAGTCCGCGGCCTGCATCCGGCCCTTGCCCTCGCGCTGGAGCTCGATGATGCGGATGGCGCCCTCGCCGCAGGCGATGGTGAGCTTGTCATCGAGCACTTCGCCCGGCGCGCCCGACCCCTTTACCAATTCACACCGCAGGATCTTGACGCGCGCATTCTCGCTGACGCCGCCAAGCTCGGCCCATGCGCCGGGAAACGGCGACAGGCCGTGGATGTGGCGCAGCACGGCGCGCGCCGGCCCCGTCCAGTCGATTCGCGCCTCGGCCTTGTCGATCTTGGCGGCGTAGGTGACGCCGTCCTCGCTCTGCTTCTTGAGCTGGAGCCCATCGCGGGCGAGTGCGGCCATCGCGCGCACCATGAGATCGGCGCCGAGGCGGGAGAGACGATCGTGTAAATCGAGTGCAGTCATGTTGTCGGTGATGGCGAGGCGCTCGGCCATGGCGACATCGCCGGTGTCGAGGCCGACATCCATCCTCATCACCATCACGCCGCTCTCGGCATCATCAGCCATGATCGCACGGTTGATCGGCGCTGCGCCGCGCCAGCGCGGCAGCAGCGAGGCGTGCAGATTGTAGCAGCCGAGTTTTGGCGCATCGAGGATCGCCTGCGGCAGGATCATGCCGTAGGCGACGACCACGGCGGCATCGGCATCGAACGCGCTGAACTCGTCGAGCGCTTCCTGGGTCTTCAGCGTCTTCGGCGTCAGCACGGGAATGCCGAGCTTTCGCGCGGCCTCCTCGACCGGCGTCGGCTGCAATTGCAGCCCGCGCCGCCCGCCGGGCTTCGGCGCGCGGGTATAGACGGCGACGATCTCATGGCCGTGCGCGACCAGCTCGAGCAGCGTCGGCACGGAGAAATCGGGCGTGCCCATGAAGATCAGGCGGAGGGGCATGACAAGGACTCGATGCGTTCCCTCCCCCTTGTGGGGGAGGGCTAGGGAGAGGGGTGCCACACGACGCGCTCTTTCGGCACGAGCGTTCGCGGCACGCACTCGATTCAGATGACGGATAGACTTCCGCCTGGGCTACCCCTCTCCCCCGCCCTCCCCCACAAGGGGGGAGGGAGCGCAGGGGAATGCGGGCAGCACCAAAACTCACTCCGCGCGCTTGGCGGCTTTCTCGAACTTCTTCATGACGCGGTCGCGCTTGAGCTTCGACAGATAGTCGACGAACAGGACGCCGTTGAGGTGGTCGATCTCGTGCTGGATGCAGGTGGCATAGAGGCCTTCTGCGTCCTCCTCGTGCACCTTGCCGTCGAGATCGGTGAAGCGGACGCGCACCTTCGCAGGGCGCTCGACCTCCTCGTAGTATTCGGGGATCGAGAGGCAGCCTTCCTCGTAGACCGAGAGTTCCTCGGACGAGGCGATGATCTCGGGGTTGATGAAGACGCGCGGAAGCGGCGTGGTCTCGCCGTTCTCGTCGCGCTTGGCGAGGTCCATGGTGATCAGCCGCAGCGGCTGCGCGATCTGGATCGCGGCGAGGCCAATGCCGGGCGCGTCGTACATGGTCTCGAACATGTCGTCGGCAAGCTTGCGGATCTCCGAGGTGACCTTCTCGATCGGCTTGGAGACCAGACGCAGCTGCCTGTCGGGCAGGATGATGATTTCTCTGAGGGCCATGGCCGCGATTTAAGCCCCGCGCCGGGTGCGGTCAATGCGGCCGGGAACCCCGTTAACTCTCCGCTAACCATAAAACTTCGCTTTTCATTAACCATGAAAATTAGGGGACCATTAACCGTCAACGTTCCCTCTTCGTTCGCGGGAGCCAGCGAATCGGCTAGAAGGGCGGCATGAATGAGATCATTTTCATGTTGGGCGACTGGCCGGTGCGCACGATCGATGCGCTGATCGGCTTCGGCGCCCTCGTCCTCATCCTCCTGGTGGTCATCGCCGTCGTGATCGCCCGCTCGGGCCGACGCGGCGCGGAACTCGCGATGGCGCATGCGATCCGGGCCGACGAGCTCGAGGAGCGCCTCAGCGAGGTGCTGCGCGCCCAGAGCGAATCCTCAGGGCGGGTCGACGCCATGACCCAGGCGCTGGCGGGACGCCAGGCCGAGATGGCGCGCGCGGTCAACGAGCGGCTGGATTCGGTGACCCATCGCGTCGGCCAGTCGATGGAACATTCGACCCGCAACACCATGGAGAGCCTGCGCGCACTGCACGAGCGGCTCGGCATCATCGACAGCGCCCACAAGAACCTCACCGATCTCACCACCCAGGTCACGACCCTGCGCGACGTGCTCGCCAACAAGCAGTCGCGCGGCGCCTTCGGCCAGGCGCGGATGGAGGCGATCGTCCAGGACGGTCTTCCAAAGGGCGCCTACGAGTTCCAGTTCACGCTCTCGACGGGAAAGCGGCCGGACTGCGTCGTGTTCCTGCCCGACCAGCGCCCGCTCTGCATCGACGCGAAATTTCCGCTGGAGGCGATGACGGCGCTGCACGACGCCCGCACCGACGAGGAGCGGCGCGTCGCCACGCAGCGGCTGCGCGGCGACGTGATGAAGCATGTCAGCGACATCGCGGAAAAATATCTCGTCACCGGCGAGACCCAGGAGATGGCGCTGATGTTCGTGCCGTCGGAATCGGTCTACGCCGAGATCCATGACGGTTTCGACGACGTGATCCAGAAGGCCTATCGCGCCCGCGTCGTGCTGGTGTCGCCCTCGCTCTTGATGCTCGCGATCCAGGTGATGCAGCAGATCATGAAGGACGCGCGCATGCGCGATGCCGCCGACCAGATTCAGACTGAAGTGATCAAGCTCGGCGACGATCTGGGCCGTCTTCGCGACCGCGTGGTCAAATTGCAGAAACACTTTTCCGATGCGAACGAGGACGTCCGCCAGATCCTGATCTCCGCCGACAAGATCGAGAAGCGTGCCGGAAGGATTGAGGAGCTCGATTTCAGCAAGAGCGATGCGGAAGGGCCGCGGCTGGTGGCGACGGGCGCAAGTGAGCTGTTCCCGCGGAAGCTCCAGGCGGGGGAGTGATTCTCTTCTGAGATCAGGTACGCTGCCGGCCCAATTTCACTGTCGTCGCCCGGCTTGACCGGGCGACCCAGTATCCCAGAGACGGCAGATGAGCCCTCGCTGCTACTACGTGTACATTCTCGCCAGCAAGATTGGCGGAACACTCTACATTGGCATCACCAACGACCTCATCCGCCGGGTCGCACAACACAAGCTGAAGCTCATCGAGAGCTTCACGAAAGACTACGGCGTCGTGAGGCTGGTCTACTTCGAGCAGTTCGATGACCCCGAGAATGCGATCAAGCGGGAAAAGCGCCTGAAGAAGTGGAAGCGTGATTGGAAGATCGCGCTGATCGAGAAGGACAATCCGGACTGGAACGATCTCTATCCGGAGATTGCAGGTCCTCCATAACTCCGGCCTCTGGAATACTGGGTCGCCCGGTCGAGCCGGGCGACGACACCTCACTTGTGGCCCCCAGAATCTGCTAACACCGTCCCATGACCGCTCCCGACGCGACCTCCCCCGCCGCGACCTCCGCTCCCGCCGCCTCCTGGCGCGACAGCCTTGCCGTTTACCTGCAGCCGCGGGTGCTGATCGTGCTGTTTCTCGGCTTCTCCTCCGGCCTGCCGCTGGCGTTGTCGGGCTCGACGCTGCTGGTGTGGATGCGCGAGGCTGGGGTTGACCTGAAGACGATCGGGCTGTTCGCGCTGGTCGGCACGCCCTACACGCTGAAATTCTTGTGGGCGCCGCTGGTGGATGCGCTGCACGTGCCGCTGTTCACCCGGGCGTTCGGGCGGCGGCGCGGCTGGCTGGTGTTTTCGCAACTACTGCTGATCGTCGCGATCCTGCTGCTGGCGATGACCGACCCGGCCAGCTCGCCGTTCTACGTCGCGCTGGGCGCGCTGCTGGTGGCGACGACGTCGTCGACGCAGGACATCGTGGTCGACGCCTTCCGCGTCGAGAGCCTGCCGGAGAGCGAGCAGGCCGCCGGCATGGCGGCTTACGTTGCGGCCTACCGCATCGGAATGCTGGTCTCGACCGCGGGCGCGCTGTTCATCGTCTCGGGCTTCGAAGGCACCGGCATAGCCCGCACGTCTGCCTGGATGTGGGGCTATGTGGTGATGGCCGCGATGGTGCTGATCGGCACGATCACCGCGTTGGCCGCGACCGAGCCGGCGCAATCCGCACAGGCGGAAGCTGCGACACAAACCGAGACCGCATTTGCGCGTGTGTTGAGCGCGGCGATCGGCGCGTTCTCCGAATTCCTGTCGCGCAAGGACGCACTCGCCGCGCTCGCCTTCGTCGTGCTGTTCAAGTTCACCGATGCCTTCTCGGGCACGATGACGGCGCCGTTCGTGATCGACCTCGGCTTCACCCGCAACGATTATGCGGCGATCGTGAAGGGCGTCGGCCTCGCCGCCACCCTGATCGGCGGGTTTGCCGGCGGCTTCGTCGCGCGGCGTTATTCGCTCGCGACCAGCCTCTGGATCGGCGGCGTGGTGCAGGCGCTGGCCAATTTGTCCTTTGCCTGGCTCGCAATGGTCGGCACCAATCAATGGGCGCTGGCGCTCGCGATCTGCGCCGAGAACTTCACCAGCGCGATCGGCACCGTGATCTTCGTGGCCTACCTGTCGGCGCTCTGCCAGAACCCGCTGCACACGGCGACGCAATATGCGCTGCTCACCGCGCTCGCGGCGGTGGGGCGGACCTATCTGTCGTCGAGTGCGGGCTATGTCGCGGAGACGACGGGCTGGCCGCTGTTCTTCGTGATCTGCGTGCTGGTGGCGATCCCGAGCCTGCTGCTGCTCGCCTGGTTGCAGAAGCGCGGGCATTTTGAGGCGCTGGGGCCAGTCAGGGTGTGATGGTCTCGTAGTTTGAAGGTCTCGTAGGGTGGGCAAGGGCGCGACGCGCCGTGCCCACCATCGCGCCAGGAATTCGAAAGAGGTGGTGGGCACGCTTCGCTTTGCCCACCCTACGGCATCTCGCCTCGCCGCCCCTACTGCTTCTTGATCAGGCTCCACTTCGTGATCACGGCTTCGCTCATTTGGCCGGGGTCGCTGGCGCAGGCGACTTCGTCGACCTTGACCGAGATTTCCTTGCCGACGAACGTCTTCAGCTGCGCCGCTTGCGCATCGCCGCTCGGAACGAGCTGGAAGGTCTCGGGCCCGGTCTCGAGATTGCACAATCCGTTCGGCGGCGGCAGGCGGCGCGGCTCGGACGTGATCTGGTAGGTCGCAACCCGCTTGCCGGCATTCTTGACGTCGCGCACTTTCAAGGCGTTCAACTCGCCGGACAACACCTCGCCGGCGTTGATCGGCTTGCCGGGCTTGGACGGCGGCGGCGCCCCGTCGTCCTGCTGCGCGGAGATGGCCGGGCTCGCCAGCAGCATCATCGTCGCGACCAAAGCCAAGCGTGTGGCGAAAAGTTTCGTCATGTCGTCCGTTCCGTAAAGTCTGGATGGCTAGAACAGGGTACGCTGCCGCATCGCGGCCGATAGCGTACCTTCATCGAGATAATCAAGCTCGCCACCGACAGGCACACCATGGGCCAGCCGGGTTACTTTTACGTTGGCGTCCTGAAGCAGGTCGGTGATGTAGTGCGCCGTGGTCTGGCCGTCTACCGTCGCATTCAGCGCCAGGATGATTTCATGCACCCGAGAATCATGTGCGCGCGCGACCAGCGCGTCGATGGTCAGATCCTGCGGGCCGACGCCGTCGAGCGGCGACAATGTCGCGCCCAGCACATGATAGCGACCCTGGGTCGCATTGGCGCGCTCCAGCGCCCAGAGATCGGCGACGTCGGCGACGACGACGATGATGGCGTCATCGCGCTTGGGATCGGTGCAGACGGTGCAGGGATTTTGCGTATCGATGTTGCCGCAGGTCTTGCAGACCTGGACCTTGTCGAGCGCGACCTGCATGGCCGAGGCCAGCGGCATCATCAGCGCTTCGCGCTTCTTGATCAGATGCAGCGCCGCGCGCCGCGCCGAGCGCGGACCGAGGCCCGGCAGTCGCGCGAGAAGCTGCACCAGCCGCTCGATTTCGGGACCTGCAACCGCGCCCATCTTACTGGCCGAACAACCCCGGCGGCAGGCCGAGACCGCCGGTCAGCGACTGCATCTTCTCCTGCATCGCGGTCTCCGCCTTGCGGCGGGCATCACTGAGCGCGGTGACGAGCAGATCTTCGAGCACTTCGCGCTCTTCCGGCTTCATCAGCGAGGGGTCGATCTTGATGCCCTTCACGTCCATCTTCGCGGTCATGCGCACGGCGACGAGGCCGCCGCCGGAGATGCCCTCGACTTCCACATTGCCCAGCTGCTCCTGCATCTCCTGCATCTTGGATTGCAGCTGCGCCGCCTGCTTCATCATGCCGAGAAAATCAGCCATCGGTGCTCGTCCTTGGAAAAAGATGGGCTCAGAGATCGTCGCCGTCGGAACCGTCGGGCGGATCGTCACTGCCATAGTCAGCGTTTATATTGGCTTCCGGCGTCTCGGGGGCAAGCCTGCGGACCTCGACAACCTTGGCACCGGGGAATCGCGACAGCACCTCCCGCACGCGCGGATCGGCCTCCGCGGTACGGGCATGCTCCTGCTTCGCCGCCTGGTTCACCGAGCGCAGCGTCGGCTGGCCCTGCTCGTTGGAGACAATCACTGTCCAGCGGCGGCCGGTCCACAGCTCGAATTTCCTCGCGAGCTCGGAGATCATGGTCTTGGAGGCGTTCGGCTCGAGCGCGACCTCCAGCCGGCCCTCCTCGAAACGGACGAGGCGCATGTCGCCTTCGAGCGCGCTCTTGGTCATGATGTCGCGCTTCTGCCCGGCCAGCGCGACGAGCTGGGTGAAGCTCGTGATGCGCAACGCCGGCGCCGCGCCTTGCGGATCCGGCGCAGGTGCGGCCATCTGCGGCCGCGCACCACCACCGCCAAATGAAGGCGACGAGGTCGGCATGCGAACAGGCGCTGCGGAGGCCGTCGGCGCGGCCGGTACGCTGCGTGCAGCGCCGCCGCCGCTCGCGGCCGGCGAGCCGCCGCCGTTCTGCTCCAGCATCCTGATCGCTTCGTCCGGCGTCGGCAGGTCGGCGACATAGGCGATGCGCACCAACACCATCTCGGCGGCCGCAGCCGGGCGCGTTGCGGCCTGCACCTCGGTGATGCCCTTGAGCAGCATCTGCCACATCCGCGACAGCACGCGCATCGAGATTTTCGAGGCGAACTCCTTGGCGCGAACCCGCTCGGTCTCGCCATAGGCGACGTTGTCGGCAATCGCCGGAATGACCTTCACGCGGGTGACGAAATTGACGAATTCGGCAAGGTCCGAGAGCACGACGATGGGATCGGCGCCGACGTCGTACTGGTCGCGGAACTCCTTGAAGGCGGCGGCGATATCGCCGCGCGCCAGCGAATTGAAGAGGTCGATGACGCGGGTGCGGTCGGCGAGCCCCAGCATCTGCCTGACCGCGTCGGCCTTCACCGTGCCTGCCGCATGGGCAATGGCTTGATCGAGCAGCGACAGCGAATCACGCACCGAGCCTTCGGCGGCGCGCGCGATGATGCCGAGCGCCTCCGGCTCGATCTCGACGCTTTCCTTCGCGGCGATATTGGCGAGGTGCTTCATCAGCACGTCGGCCTCGACGCGGCGCAGGTCGAAACGCTGGCAGCGCGACAGCACGGTGACGGGAACCTTGCGGATCTCGGTCGTCGCGAACACGAATTTGGCGTGCTCCGGCGGTTCCTCCAGCGTCTTCAGGAAGGCGTTGAACGCCGCCGTCGACAGCATGTGGACTTCGTCGATGATGTAGACCTTGTAGCGCGCGCTGGCCGGCGCGTAGCGCACGCTGTCATTGATCTGGCGGACGTCGTCAACGCCTGTGTGCGAGGCCGCGTCCATCTCCAGCACGTCCATGTGCCGGCTTTCCATGATCGCCTGGCAATGCACGCCCAGGGTCGGCATGTGGATGGTCGGGCCCTTCACCGAACCATCCGGCATCTCGTAGTTGAGTGCACGGGCCAGGATGCGCGCAGTGGTGGTCTTGCCGACGCCGCGGACGCCGGTGAGGATCCAGGCCTGCGGAATTCGCCCGGTCTCAAACGCATTGGAGACGGTGCGGACCACCGCTTCCTGGCCGATCAGATCGTCGAAACTGGAGGGACGGTATTTGCGCGCCAGCACCCGGTAGGGCGCGTTGCCCGAGCCGGCGCTGTCGGGGTTGGGAGGGGCGCCAGCGTCGGTCATCGGTCGATCCGCAATGAAATGTCTCTTGGCCGGCTTTTGCGGAAAGGAGCGCGCTGGCGGCCGGTGCCGCCGGCGCTGGTTCGCTCGAAAAACAGGTAGGAGACTGACGAGCGACCCGATCCGGACCTCGTTAGGGCTGCTTCCTTCCGGACCTGACCCGGTTGGCGAGTGGCTCGTCCACCGCCAATCTCCCGGTCCCTATTTGGGGCCAAAAGGGGCGGAAAGCAAGCGGCGATCGCCCTTGATCGACGACGCCTGCCCAGCATCCGGGCAATTGCCGATCTGCCCAGCCGATAGGCTGTGCTTTCACTGAAAGTGCGACCTTGGTATGAACCTGCCGGAACCTGCCCCAACCAGAAAAGCGATTGATCCCAATGGTTACACGTCGTGATGTTGCATCGATTGTCGGACTTGGCGCGATGACCGCGGCCGCGCTGGCTTCGCCCGCCGTGGCCCAGACCGCCGATCCGAACGAATCGACCTTCGCCCGGATCCGCCGGACCAAGAAGATGCGGATCGGCGCGGTCGGCGGCGGCGCGCCCTATTACATGAAGGATCTCTCCAGCGGTCAGTGGAAGGGCTTCTACATCGACATCGCCAAGGGGCTCGCCGACGACATGGAGGCCGAGCTCGAGATCACCGAGACCACCTGGGGCAATTCGGTGCTCGATCTACAGGCCAACAAGATCGACATCTTCTTCGGCCTCAACCCGACCCCGAAGCGCGCGCTGGTCGTCGACTTCTCGGTGCCGGTGTTCAACAACGCCTTCGCCATCCTCTGCAAGAAGGACTTCAAGCCGAAGAGCTGGGCCGAGCTGAACTCGCCCGACATCAAGATCGCGGTCGACCAGGGCTCCTCGCACGATCAGGTCGTCAGCCGCCTGACACCGAAGGCGCAGATCACGCGGCTGAAGACCGCGGACGATGCCACCGCCGCGCTGCAGACCGGCCGCGTCGACGCGCAGTGCCTGATCACCATGCTGTCCTTGACCGTGCTGAAGAAGAACCCCTCGCTCGGCCAGCTCGTGTTGCCGACGCCGATCTTCGCGACGACGTCGAATGCCGGCTTCCGCCGCGAGACCGACAAGACCTGGCGCGACTACGTCAACACCTGGATCGACTTCAACAAGGGCCTCGGCTTCATCCGCAACGCGATCATCACAAACATGGAGCTAGTGGGCGTGACCGAAGCGGACATTCCGCCGGGCGTTTCGCTGTAACAACCGGTAAGGTTAGGCTGGCTATCTCCGCGCACTCCGCTCTGCCCCCTCTCCCGCTTGCGGGGGAGGGTTGGGGTGGGGTGGGGTGGGGTGGGGTGGGGGTCTCTCCACAAAGAGACTCCCCCAGAGGAGAGAGCCCCCACCCGCCGCGCTCTGGCGCGCAAGTGCGCTGCCGAGCGCGTCGACCTCCCCCGCAAGCGGGAGAGGTGCACCCAGAACGACGCGACACCGTTCCAAGCTTTTCGCCGGCTGAGTAAAGACACACATGTATCAGTGGGACTTCGGCATCCTCTGGAGCTATCGCTGGCTCTTTCTCAACGGGCTTGGCGTCACCGTCGGCTTCACCGTGGTCATCGTCGTGTGCGGGCTGCTGTTCGGCCTGTTTGGGGCGTTCGGCACCCTGTCGCGTTTCAAGGCGCTGCGCCTGCTCGCCCTCACCTTCATCGAGGCGTTTCGCTGCACGCCGATCCTGGTGCAGCTGATCTGGTTCTATTACGCGCTGCCGATCCTCGCCGGCGTCGAGATGACACCGATCACGGCCTCGGCGCTGGCGCTCTCGCTCTATGGCGGCTCGTTCTATTCGGAAATCATCCGCGGCGGCATCATCTCGATCGACCGCGGGCAGTCCGAAGCCGGCGCCGCGCTGGGCATGACGCCGATCCAGACCATGCGGCGCATCGTGCTGCCGCAGGCCATCAAGCGCATGATCCCGGCGCTGATGAACCAGTCGATCATCCAGTTCAAGAACACCTCGCTGGTCTCGGTGCTGGCGGTGCCTGACCTCGTCTATCAGAGCCAGGTCGCCGCCCATGACAGCTACCGGCCTCTGGAGACCTACACCGCGGTCGCGGTCGCCTATGCGGCGATCCTGATCCCGCTCACCATCCTCGTCCGCCGCGGCGAGAAGCGATTGGCGGTCAGCGAATGAGCGAGACGCAAAAGATCGAGATCCGGAGCCTGCGCAAGAGCTTCGGCAGCAACGAGGTCTTGAAGAACATCAATCTCGGCGTCGCCAAGGGCGGTGTCGTCGCGCTGATCGGGCCATCAGGCTCGGGCAAGTCGACTCTGCTCCGCTGCATCAATCTGCTGGTCGTGCCCGATGGCGGCAGCGTTCGTGTCGGCGACACCCACTTTGCGTTCGGTGACGGTGCGAAGCCGCCCGACGTGAAGACGCTGGCAAAATTCCGCGCCACCACCGGCATGGTGTTCCAGCATTTCAATCTGTTCCCGCACATGACGACGCTTGAGAACGTGATGGAGGGACCGGTCACGGTGCGGCGCATGGCCAAGGCCGACGCCGAAAAGCTTGCGCGGACGCAACTCGCCAAGGTGGGGCTTGCGGAGAAGGCCGACCAATATCCGGCGACGCTGTCCGGCGGACAGAAGCAGCGCGTCGCGATTGCGCGCGCGCTCGCGATGGAGCCTGACGTGATGCTGTTCGACGAGGCGACCTCGGCGCTCGATCCCGAACTGGTCGGTGAGGTGCTGAATGTGATCCAGCAACTGGCCTCCGAAGGCATGACCATGGTGATCGTAACCCACGAGATCGCTTTTGCTCGCGAGGTCGCCGACCGCCTCATCTTCATGCGCGATGGCGTCGTGGTCGAAGAAGGCCCCGCGCGGCAGGTGATCGACAATCCCAGGGAAGCCGCCACCCGCGCTTTCCTCAGCCATTTCCACCGCACCGGCGCGCTGCCGCCAGCCACAACGGCATCGTGATGTCCGATATCAACCGCGTCTATCTCGTCACCGGTGCCGCCAGCGGCATCGGCCGCGCCACCGCCAAACTGCTCGCCGCGCCGGGCGTAGGGCTTCTGCTCCAGACGCGATCGAACGCAGAAGGTCTTCAAGCCACCGCGGCGGACATTGAAGCGAAGGGCGCCGTGGCGGCAAGTTGCCTTGGCGATCTCGCCGAGGAGAGCGCGGCCACCGACGCCATCGCCGCTGCGAAAGCCGCCTTCGGCCGGCTCGACGGATTGATCCTGGTCGGCGGCCATGCCCGCCGCGGCAGCGCGATCGGCACGCCGGCCGATCAATTCCGGCAGGCGATGGATGAGTCAGCGCTGGCCTTCACGCGAATGGTCGAAGCGGCGCTCCCACTGCTGCGCGCAGGGGAAGATGCACGGATCGTCGCCGTGTCCTCCTTCGTTGCGCACGCGATCCGGCCCGAATTCGCGCCGTTCGCGGCAACGGCCGCAAGCCGTTCCGCGCTGGAAGCCTTGGTGCGACTGACCGCGATCGAGCTCGCCAGCGACGGCATCACCGTCAACGCGGTGTCGCCCGGCCTCATCGTCAAGGACAAGCCGAGCGAGAGCCGGCTGTCGCCCGAGCAGATCGCCGCGACCGAAGCGCTGATCCCGATGCGCCGCCGCGGGCGACCGGAAGAGGTCGCCGAGATCATCGCCTTCCTGGCATCCCCAAAAGCATCCTACGTCACCGGCCAGGTCTGGCACGTCAATGGAGGCCTGACATGAGCGAAGCAACCGTCGAACGTCTCAGGCTGTTCCTGATCGAGAGCCCGATCAAGATGGCGCGCCTGCAGGGCGTCGGCAACGTCAAGGGCACGGTGAAGCGCGTGCTGATCGAGCTCACCGCGAGCGACGGCGTGGTCGGCTGGGGCGAGGCGGCGCCGTGGGAAGTGTTCACGGGAACGCCGGAAGCCGCGTTCGCCGCGCTCGATATCTACTTGCGTCCCATCGTCCTCGGCACGCCGGTGCGCCGCATCCGCGCACTGATGGCCGAGCTCGACCGCGCGCTGGTCGGCCATGCCGAAGCCAAGGTCGCCATCGAGATGGCGCTGCTCGACATCGTCGGCAAATCGTCGGGGCTCTCGGTCGCCGACCTCCTCGGCGGCCGCGTGCGCGACACCATTCCCCTCTCCTTCTCCATCGCCGATCCGGATTTCGCCGCCGATCTCGAGCGCATGCGAAAGATGGTTCCGGACGGCAATGTCATCTACAAGGTCAAGACCGGCGTGAAGCCGCATCGTGAGGATCTCGATCATCTCGAAGCGATCCGAAAGGAGTTCGGCGACAAGGTCGATCTGCGCGTCGACTACAACCAGGCTCTCGCGCCATTCGGCGCCATCAAGATTTTGCGCGACGTCGAAGAGTTCGCGCCGACCTTCATCGAGCAGCCGGTGCCGCGCAAATATCTCGACGTGATGGCCCAGCTCACCGCGGCGCTGGAAACGCCCGTGCTTGCCGACGAAAGCTGCTTCGACCGCCGCGACATGATGGAAGTGGTGCGCCGCGAGGCGGCCGACGCCGTTTCGATCAAGCTGATGAAGGCCGGCGGCCTGTTCGAGGCGCAGGCGATCATGGCCATCGCCGACATCGCCGGCCTGCCCGGCTATGGCGGCACGCTGTGGGAAGGCGGCATTGGCCTAGCCGCCGGCACGCAGCTGATCGCGGCAACGCCGGGCATTTCGCTCGGCTGCGAATTCTACATGCCCCATCATGTGCTGACCGAGGACGTGCTGGAGGAGCGCGTCGCCAACCGCGCCGGCCATGTCGTGGTGCCCGACGGTCCCGGCCTCGGCATTCGCGTCAGCGAGGCCTCGATCCGCGCCAATGCAAGGGTGCTGGCGGAGGCGTGAGCCTGCGGTCGCAGCTACAAACTCCGCTGTCGTCCCGGCGAACGCCGGGACCCGTACCGCGTGATCTAACGATGAACATAGGTCGTTGTACCGCGGAACGACGCTTCAAACGACGACCGTGTATGCAGCAAGAGCGGGGCGCCATCCTTCCCCTTGCCAACTCCCTATCGTATGGTCGGGCCAAACACGCCCGACCCCATCGGGCCATCCGGAAACCTTCATGCCCGAACCCGCCTGGACGCTGCACTCCCGCCTGAAAGAGGACACCATCGACATCGGCGATCTGCCGCTGTCGAAGGTGCTGGTCATCAAGGACGCGCATTATCCCTGGCTGCTGCTGGTGCCGCGGCGGCCCGACGCGGTCGAGATCATCGATCTCGACGAGGTACAGCAGGCGCAGCTGATGACGGAGATCTCCCGCGTCTCGCGCGCGCTGAAGGAGATCACCAGGTGCGACAAGCTCAATGTCGCGGCGCTCGGCAACCTCGTGCCGCAGCTTCACGTCCACATCATCGCGCGGCGCACCAGCGATGCGGCCTGGCCGCGGCCGGTCTGGGGCGTGATGCCGCCATTGGCGCATGACGCCGCAGAGGTTCAGAATTTCATCAGCGCGCTTCGCCGCAAGATCTGGTTGGGTTGAAAGAACGATAATGTCAGCATTCAACGCATTTCCGCTGGGACAGCCGGCCTTCGTCACCAACATCCTCGATCGCGCCGCGCATCTGCGCCGCGACGACCAAAAGCTGTTCGCGATGGAGCAGAAGCCCTCCTCGCGCGCTTATGTCGTTTACCGTGACTCGCTCCTGATCAAGCGCGAGGGCGACAAGATTCGCGCGCTGCTCTCGATCGACGAGGCGCTGAAGTGCGGCGCCAATCCCGGCACGATCTTCCTGGGGCTGCGGGACGGCGCCGCGATGTTCGGCATGGGCCTGTCGCAGGCCGCGGCCGAGAAGCTGGTCGGACGCGAGGACTACACCGTGACCGAGCTGCGCGGCATGGCGATGCAGGGCGCGATTCCGCCCGAGGAGCTGTCGGCGATCGCGATGGCGAAGTCGATGGTCGGTTGGCACCAGCGCCATGGCTATTGCGCCAATTGCGGCTCTCGCAGCGCGATGAAGGAAGGCGGCTGGAAGCGCGAGTGCCCGGCTTGCAAGGCCGAGCATTTTCCCCGGACCGACCCTGTCGTGATCATGCACGTCGCCTCCGGCGACAAGTGCCTGCTCGGCCGCCAGAAGCAGTTTCCGGCAGGGATGTATTCGTGCCTCGCCGGCTTCGTCGAGGCCGCCGAGACCATCGAGGACGCGGTGCGCCGCGAGATCCTGGAAGAATCCGGGATCCGCTGCACCGACGTGCAATATTACATGACGCAGCCCTGGCCCTATCCGTCGTCGCTGATGATCGGATGCAGCGCGCGGGCTGTGAGCGAGGACATCGTCGTCGATCACTCGGAGCTGGAGGATGCGCGCTGGTTCACGCGCGAGGAGGCCGCCCTGATGCTGACGCGGACGCATCCGGACGGGCTCGCCGGCCCGCATCCCTTCGCCATCGCCCATCATTTGCTCGGCCGCTGGGTGCACGACAAGAGCTGACCGCCGATGGCCGCATCCGGAATCGCGCCGCGCATCCTCTGCATCGGCATTCCCGTGCGCGACCTCACCTTTCGGGTCGAGGCCGTGCCGGCGCGCGGCAGCAAGGCCAACGCCAGCCATCTCGCCGAGATCTGCGGCGGCAACGCGCTCAATGCCGCGATTGCGATTGCGCGACTTGGTGGCCGCGTCTTTTTCGCTGGCCCCATGGGCGATGCGCGAGAGACGTCGAGCGGCTTCATCCTCGACCAAATGGCGCAGGAGGGCATCGACACCACGCACATCGTGCGCATGCCTGATGTGGCCACGCCGGTCTCGGCGATCATGATCGAGCCCTCGGGCGAACGGACGCTCACGATCTATCGCGATCCCGGCCTGTGGAGCGTGAAGTTGCCCAATGCCGACGAATTGCTGACCGACTGCCGCGCCGTCCTCGTCGAAAGCCGTTGTGCCTCATTCTGCGTTGATCTCTGCGCCGAGGCGAGGCGACGCGGCATTCCAGTCATCGTCGGCGTCGATCGCGCGATGTCGTTGCAGGACGGCCTGCTGACCGCCGGCTCGCATCTGCTGTTCGCCAGCGAGCAGGTGCAGGAGACCGCCGGCATCGCCGACGACGCCGAAGCGTTGCAACGCCTGGCCAGGCTGACGCCGGCCTTACTTGCCGCAACCCGCGGCCCGCTCGGTACCATCTGGCTGAACGAGACAGGCGAGCTGGAAGAGACCGCGGCCTTCCCGGTCCAGGCGGTCGATACGCTCGGGGCCGGCGACGTCTTTCATGGCGCCTTCACGCTTGGCCTCGCTGAGAGCGGCGACGTGCGGCAGGCGCTGCGATTCGCCGCGGCCGCGGCAGCACTGAAATGCACTCGCCATGGCGGTGGCATGGTTGCACCCCAACGCATTGAAGTTGAAGAGTTTTTGCGAGGAAGGCCCTAGAGCAATTCCATTGATGAGCCGAGATTATGGGCTTGCTGGGGAAAGATTTTCTCTATATCAGGGAAATCAGCCTCTTAAATGGAACAAAGTTCTTCAAATGACCGACGTCGCCGTCCAGATCCCCGAGACCAGCCGCCGCCTCGATGCCATCGACCGCAAGATCCTGATGGTTCTGCAGGAGGATGCCTCTCTGTCCGTCGCCGAGATCGGCGACCGCGTCGGGCTGTCCTCGACCCCCTGCTGGAAGCGCATCCAGCGCCTGGAGGCTGACGGCGTGATCCTGAAGCGGGTGGCCCTGGTCGACCAGAACAAGATCGGGCTCGGCATCTCCGTGTTTGTCTCGGTGGAAAGCTCCGATCATTCCGACGCCTGGCTGAAGAAATTCGCCGAAGCGGTCAGCGCCATGCCCGAGGTGATGGAGTTCTATCGCATGGCCGGCGACGTCGACTACATGCTGCGCGTCGTGGTCGCGGACATGCAGGCCTATGACGTGTTCTACAAGAAGCTGATCAGCGCCGTGCCGCTGAAGAACGTCACCTCGCGCTTCGCGATGGAGAAGATCAAGTCGGTCACCGCGCTACCGATCCCGGCGGTGGTGGCGGCGTAGGTCGCGCCACACAGACGCTGTCATCGCCCGGCGAAGACCGGGCGATCCAGTATTTCAGAGACAGCGATTGGATACGGAGAAGCTGCGGCGTACTGGATTCCCCGCTTTCGCGGGGAATGACAGCGGAGAGACAGGCACGGATCGTGCCTCACTCGAGCAACCTCAAATCTTCTGATTGTACTCGCCGACCTCGGGATGCGTGCGCAGCACGCTGTTCACCATCTCGAACATGTCGTGCATGCGCTGCTCGGAGACCGGGCTCTCGACCACGACGACGAGCTCGGGCTTGTTGGAGGAGGCGCGCACCAGGCCCCAGCTGCCGTCCTCGACCGTGACGCGCACGCCATTGACGGTGACGAGATCGCGGATTGCCTGCCCGCCGATCTTGGCGCCCTTGGCCTGCAAGCCTTCGAAGTGCTTCACCACCTGGTCGATGACGCCGTATTTGGTCTCGTCGGCACAATGCGGCGACATGGTCGGCGACGACCATGTCTTCGGCAGCGCGTTCTTCAGGTCCGCCATCGACTTGCCCGGCGCGCGGTCGAGCATGTCGCAGATCGCGATCGCCGACACCAGGCCGTCGTCATAGCCGCGTCCATACGGCTTGTTGAAGAAGAAGTGGCCGGACTTCTCGAAGCCTGCCAGCGCGCCGGTCTCGTTGGTGCGGCGCTTCATGTAGGAATGGCCGGTCTTCCAATAGGCGACCTTCGCGCCCTGCTTCTGCAGCACCGGATCGGTGACGAACAGGCCGGTCGATTTCACGTCGACGATGAACTGCGCGTCCTTGTGGATCGCCGACATGTCGCGCGCCAGCATCACGCCGACCTTGTCGGCAAAGATCTCCTCGCCGGTATTGTCGACGACGCCGCAGCGGTCGCCGTCGCCGTCGAAGCCGAGGCCGACATCGGCCTTGTGATGCAGCACCGCATCGCGGATCGCGTGCAACATCTCCATGTCTTCGGGATTTGGATTGTATTTCGGGAAGGTGTGGTCGAGCTCGGTGTCGAGCGGGATCACCTCGCAGCCGATCGCCTCCAGCACCTGCGGCGCGAAGGCGCCGGCGGTGCCGTTGCCGCAGGCCGCAACGACCTTGAGCTTGCGCTTCAGCTTCGAACGAGAGGTGAGATCGGCGATGTAGCGCGCCGGATAGTTCTCGTGGAATTGGTAGGAGCCGCCGGCCTTGTTCTTGAATTCGGCGCCCAGCACGATCTCCTTCAGCCGCGTCATCTCGTCGGGGCCAAAGGTCAGCGGACGGTTGGCGCCCATCTTCACACCGGTCCAGCCATTGTCATTGTGCGAGGCGGTCACCATCGCAACAGCGGGCACGTCGAGATCGAACTGCGCGAAATAGGCCATCGGCGTCACAGCGAGGCCGATGTCGTGCACCTTGCAGCCGGCCGCCATCAGGCCGGAGATCAGCGCGTATTTGATCGAGGCCGAATAGCCACGGAAGTCGTGGCCAGTGACGATCTCCTGCTTGATGCCGAGTTCGGCGATCAGCGCGCCCAGCCCCATGCCGAGCGCCTGCACACCCATCAGGTTGATTTCCTTCTGGAACAACCAGCGCGCGTCGTATTCGCGAAAGCCCGTGGGCTTCACCATCGGCTCGGATTCGAAGGCGTAGGTGTTGGGCAGCAATACGGATTTCGGCTTGGGGAACATTGAGACGGTCTCGTGAAAAAGGGCAGGAATTGATGCAGCCTTAGCGAATGCCAGGCCGCAGCGGAAGGCGGGAATGAAGGCTTATGGCCGATAATTGCGGCAGTTTGGTAACGAAGAAACGTTACCGCGAGGGCGGTCGAGGCAAATAGCTATCTTGAAATGGAACGCGCTTGATCGCGAAAGGCTCCGCCTATTGCTCCAGCACCATCTGGCCGTTGGAATATTCGAAGCGCTTCAGGCGGGAGAGGAAGGAGAGGCCGAGCAGGTTCTCCGACAGCGCCTCGTCGGGCAGCACCATGGCATCGACGTCGCGCACGACCAGACCGCCGACCTCGAGCATCGCGATACGGGTGCGCGCGGCCCTGATGGTGCCGTTCGCGGTGGAGACGGTGGCGTTGTAATCGCCGCGCGAGGGACGCAGGCCGAAGCGGGCGGCCGAGGTCTCATTCAGCGCAACCACGGAGGCGCCGGTGTCGAGCATAAAGCCGATGCGCTGGCCGTCGATCCGGCCCTCGGTCTGGAAATGACCGCGGCCATCGCGGGAAATGGCAAGGCTGCGGCCCCCGGCGGGTGCAGTCGCCGCGACGGCGACTGTGGTGCGCGGCACCGAGCTTGCGGAGGCGGAGCTCATCTTGTCCGCCATCTGCGCCATGAAGGTGCCGAGGCCGATCATGACGGCTGCGATGATCATAATGTTACGCATCACACCACTTCCGTGCCGGAAAGCCCGATTTCAACACGCGACACGCCAGGCCGCGAGCATTGCTGCGGCCAGAGCGATGCTATTTTGACGAAAAGGATGAGCGGACGGTTAACGCGCCCTCACGTTCCGCGCGGCTTGGCGCGTCGGGTCGGCACTGCGCTGGCCGGATCGTCCGGCCAGGGATGACGGGGATAGCGGCCGCGCAGGTCGGAACGGACCGCGGCATAGCTGCCGCGCCAGAAACCGGGAAGGTCGCGCGTCACCTGCACCGGGCGCTGCGCCGGCGACAGCAATTCCAGCACCAGCGGCACCTTGCCGGCCGCGATCGAGGGATGGCTGTTGAGGCCGAACAATTCCTGCAGCCGCACCGCGATGGTCGGCCCCTGCTCGGCCTCGTAGTCGATCGCGAGCACGCTTCCTGTCGGCGCCTCGAAATGCGTCGGCGCCTCGCGCTCGAGCCGCGCGCGCATCTCCCACGGCAGCAGCGCCATCAGCGCGTCGGAGAGATCGCCGGGCGAGACGTCCTTGAGTGCGATCTTGTCGTAGAGCGCCGGCACCAGCCAGTCGTCGCGGCGCGCGATCAATCCCTCGTTGGACAGGTCTGGCCAGCTGTCGCCCTCGGCCTTGCGCAGGAACATCACCCGGTCGCGCCATTGCTTTGCAGCCTTCGACCAGGGCAACCGATCAAGGCCGGCGGCGATCAATCCATCCGCGAAAATGCGCGCGGTGTCCTCGGAGGGCGACACGGCCAGTGTCGCCTCGGACAGCGTGATCGCGTGCAGCACGCGCTTGCGCCGCGCGCGCAGCGCCATCGCCCCGCGATCGAACGAGATCTCGTCGGCGCTCTCGATATGCTCGGCGAAATGCCGCTCGATCTCGCTCTCAGTGATCTGCGCAGCGAGCAGGATGCGCCCGCTCGCCGCCGTTCCCGTCATCTCGCCAATCGCGATATAGGGCGCGCGGGCGAGCGAGGAGGTCTGCTCGACGGCAGCGCCACGACCGTTGGCAAGCACGAAACTGCCATTGCCGCGATTGCGCGCGACGCGGTCCGGGAACGCATAGGCGAGCATCAAACCCGTCGAAAGATCATCCTGCGGTCCCGCCTTCTCCGAAGCCGCCACTTGCGAGGCCCAGCGCCGTGCCAGATCGCGGGCGCTGCCGGCGCGCGGCGAGCGGTCGCGGCGGAATTGATCGCGCCGGTGCTCGAGATCGACGCTGTCACCGCCAAGCCCGCGCTCGGTGATGATGGCCGCGATCTCGGCGGCGGCTTCGCCCTCGCCTGCGCGATGCGAATCCACGATCATGCGCGCCAGCCGCGGCGGCAGCGCCAGTGCACGCAGGCTTTTTCCCTCTGCGGTGATGCGGCCATCGCCATCGAGTGCGTTGAGCTCGGAGAGCAGGCTTTTTGCCTCCTTCCAAGCGGGCGCCGGCGGCGGATCGAGGAACGACAGCGCGGCAGGATCGCTGACGCCCCATTGCGCGAGATCGAGCACCAGCGAGGAGAGATCCGCGCTGAGAATTTCCGGTTGCGTGTACGGCGCGAGTGAAGCCGTCTGCGGCTCGTCCCAGAGCCGGTAGCAGATACCTGGCTCGGTACGGCCGGCGCGACCGCGGCGCTGATCCACTGCCGCGCGCGCGGCGCGCACGGTCTCGAGCCGCGTCAACCCGATGTCAGGCTCATAGCGCGGCACGCGGGCAAGCCCGGAATCGACCACGATGCGCACGCCTTCGATCGTCAACGAGGTCTCCGCGATCGACGTCGCCAGCACCACCTTGCGCGTGCCCTTGGGCGCGGGCGCGATGGCGCGATCCTGCACGGCGGCATCGAGCGCGCCGAACAGCGGCACGATCTCGATGCTGGCGTCCTGCACGCGCTCGCTGAGGAAATTCTGGGTGCGACGGATTTCGGCGGCGCCGGGCAGGAACGCCAGCACGGAGCCGCTGTCGGCACGCAGCGCGGATGCAATCGCATCCGCCATCTGCCGCTCGATCGGCACATCCGCCTTGCGGCCGAGATAGCGCGTCTCGACGGGGAAGGCCCGACCCTCGCTCTCGACGACGGGCGCATCGCCAAGCAGCTTTGCAACGCGCGCGCCATTGAGCGTGGCCGACATCACGAGGATGCGCAAATCTTCGCGCAGGCCGGTTTGGGCGTCACGGGCGAGCGCCAGGCCCATGTCGGCATCGAGCGAGCGCTCGTGGAATTCGTCGAACAGGACGGCGGCAACGCCTGACAGCTCGGGATCGTCGAGGATCTGGCGGGTGAAGATGCCTTCGGTCACCACCTCGATGCGCGTGGTGCGCGAGATCTTCGAGCCGAACCGGACGCGGTAGCCGACGGTCTCGCCGGCGCGCTCGCCCAGCGATTTGGCCATGCGGTCGGCGCTGGCGCGCGCCGCGATGCGCCGCGGCTCCAGCACGATGATCTTCTTGTCCTTCGCCCAGGGCGCATCGAGCAGCGCCAGCGGCACGCGCGTGGTCTTGCCGGCCCCGGGCGGCGCCACCAGCACGGCGGCATTGTTGGACTCCAGCGTGCGCGACAAATCGTCGAGCACGGCATCGATCGGGAGGGGCGTGTCGAAACTGCGGGGCAAGATCTCGCATCCGTCATCACCCGCCTTGCGCGCCGGGCGGGTGATCCAGTCAACTCAGATCCCGATCATCACGAAGATCGGGATTACTGGATACCCCGCCTTCGCGGGGTATGACAATCGTGTGTGGCGATCAGCCCTGCACAGGCGGCCGGCCGATGCTGTCATAGGTGAAGCCGGCGGCTTCCATGTCCTCGGGGCGGTAGATGTTGCGCAGGTCGACGACCACGGGCTGCGCCATGACGCTCTTCAGCCGGTCGAGATCGAGCGCACGGAACTGCACCCATTCGGTGACGATGACGAGCGCATCAGCGCCTTGCGCGCAGGAATAGGCGTCCTCGCAATAGGTGATATCGGGCAGCTCGCCCTTGGCCTGCTCCATGCCGACGGGATCGAAGGCTTTGACCTTCGCGCCCATGTCGATCAGGCCCGTCACCAGCGGGATCGACGGCGCATCGCGCATGTCGTCGGTGTCTGGCTTGAAGGTGAGGCCGAGCACCGCAATGGTCTTGCCGCGCAGCGAGCCGCCGAGCGCCTGGCTCACCTTGCGCGCCATCGCGCGCTTGCGATTTTCGTTCACGGCCAGCACGGATTCGACGATGCGCAAGGAGACGTCGTAATCCTGAGCGATCTTGATCAGGGCCTTGGTGTCCTTCGGGAAGCACGAGCCGCCGAACCCGGGACCGGCATGCAGGAATTTGGTGCCGATGCGGTTGTCGAGGCCAATGCCGCGCGCGACCTCCTGGACGTTGGCGCCGGCCTTCTCGGAGAGATCGGCGATCTCGTTGATGAAGGTGATCTTGGTCGCGAGGAATGCGTTCGCGGCATATTTGATCATTTCGGCGGTGCGACGCTCCGTGAACATCAGCGGCGCCTGGTTCAGCGACAGCGGACGGTAGATATCGCCCATCACCTTGCGGCCGCGCTCGTCGGAGGTGCCGACCACGACGCGATCGGGAAACTTGAAGTCGCGGATCGCCGCGCCTTCGCGCAGGAACTCGGGGTTCGAGGCGACCACGACGTCGGCGTTGGGATTGGCCTCGCGGATGATGCGCTCGACCTCGTCGCCGGTGCCGACCGGCACGGTCGACTTCGTCACCACGACGGTGAAACCGGTGAGCGACCGCGCGATCTCTTTCGCTGCGGCGTAGACATAGGAGAGGTCGGCGTGGCCATCACCGCGGCGCGACGGCGTGCCGACCGCGATGAACACGGCATCGGCATCGGCGACCGGCTTGGACAAATCGGTGGTGAAGTCGAGCCGCTTGGCCTTGACGTTGGTCGCAACCAGCTCGTCGAGCCCGGGCTCGTAGATCGGGATCTCGCCGCGATGGAGCGCCGCGATCTTCTTCTCGTCCTTGTCGACGCAGGTGACGTCGTGACCGAAATCAGCAAAGCAGGCTCCGGACACCAGTCCCACGTAACCCGTGCCGATCATCGCGATGCGCATGAAAATCCCTGTTTTAGATTGGTTAACGAAACCCCGACACGGGGCGGTTTAGCATTTTCCCGAGGGGAGGGAACAGTCCGCAGGCAAAAAAGCGGCATGGGAATTGAACCGGTAAAGAAGTCGGAAACCGTGCAGGCCCCACACTGCCCCGCCCCCGAACAGGACGGGCGGAACGCGCCTCGAAAAGAGACACCATGGCACCATCTGGCACAATCGCAGGGAGCGGAGGCAGCCAAGCCCCTTCTGCCGCGCGTGTCGACTGGATCGACTACGCTAAAGGCATTTGCATCATCATGGTCGTGATGATGCATTCGGTGCTGGGGGTCGAGCTCGCCGCCGGCGAGACCGGTTTCATGCATGTCGCCGTGGCCTTCGCAAAGCCGTTCCGGATGCCGGATTTCTTCCTGATCTCGGGCCTGTTCCTGCCGCTGGTGATCGATCGGGACTGGCGAACCTATCTCGACCGCAAGGTGGTGCATTTCGCCTATTTCTATGTCGTCTGGGTGACGATCCAGTTCGGCTTCAAGGCGCCGGCTTTCGCGGCGGAGTCCAGCTGGCATCACGTTGGCCTCCTGTATCTTGAATCCTTCATCGAGCCGTTCGGCACGCTGTGGTTCATTTATCTGCTGCCGGTCTTCTTCATCGTCACAAAACTGACACGCAAATTCCCGCCGCTCGCGATCTGGCTGGTCGCCGCCGCCCTGGAGACGGCCCGGATCTCGACCGGCTGGACCGCGATCGACGAGTTCTGCTCACGCTTCGTCTATTTCTATTCGGGCTATCTGTTCGCACCTTACGTGTTCGCGCTGTCCGATCGCGCGCGGAAACATCCCGCCCTTGCGCTCGCAGCGCTCGCGACCTGGGTGCTGGTCAATGCCGGCCTGGTCGGGTCGGGGGCCAGCGAATGGAAGATCGTCTCGCTCGTGCTCGGCTTTGCCGGTGCCTGCGCCATCATCACGATGGGCACGCTGCTCGCGCGCGCGCAATGGCTAAACTTTTTCCGCTTCTGCGGCGAGCATTCGATCGTGATCTATCTCGCTTTCTTCCTGCCGATGGCGGCGACGCGGACGCTGCTGCTGCGCACCGGCATCATTCCCGATATCGGCACGGTGTCGCTAATCGTCACCATTGTCGGCGTGGTCGGAGCGCTCGCGATCTGGCGGGGCGCCTTGCTGTTCAATGCCCGCTTCCTGTTCGAACGGCCGGACGCCTTCTGGATCGCGCCAAAGAAGGCTGGCGTGCGATTGCAGGCGGCGGAGTAGTCACGCTCTCGCAGTCGTCGCCCGGCTTGACCGGGCGACCCAGTATTCCAGAAGCAGTCGTTGTCGACCGATAGGCCGCGGCGTACTGGATTCCCCGCTTCCGCGGGGAATGACAGCGGGGGATAGTGGCACCAGCAAGCCAAAAATCCCCCTCCCAAGGCTGTCAAAGCCCGCAAAAATTCATACATTGCGGCCATGCCCAAAACATCCCCGAAGACGACCGCCAAAGCTGACACCAAGGCTGCCGCGCCCAAGGCCGGCGCCGACACCAAGCCCGCCGCGCCAGCTGCTGCCAAACCGGTTGCAGCAAAGGCGGCCGGCAAGGGCGACCACGTCTTCCTGGTCGACGGTTCCGGCTACATCTTCCGCGCCTATCACGCGCTGCCGCCGCTGAACCGCAAGTCCGACGGCCTGCAGGTCAACGCCGTACTCGGTTTCTGCAACATGCTGTGGAAGCTGCTGCGCGACATGCCGGAAGACAACCGGCCGACGCACCTCGCGATCATCTTCGACAAGTCGGAGGTCACGTTCCGCAACAAGATCTACCCCGAGTACAAGGCCCACCGGGCGCCGGCGCCTGACGATCTCATCCCGCAATTTGCGCTGATCCGCGAGGCGGTCCGCGCCTTCGACCTGCCCTGCCTGGAACAAGTGGGCTTCGAGGCCGACGACCTGATCGCAACCTATGTGCGACAGGCCTGCGAGCGCGGCGCCAGCGCGACCATCGTGTCCTCCGACAAGGATTTGATGCAGCTCGTCACCGATTGCGTCACCATGTACGACACCATGAAGGATCGCCGCATCGGCATCCCCGAGGTGATCGAGAAATTCGGCGTGCCGCCGAACAAGGTCGTCGAGGTGCAGGCTTTGGCCGGCGATTCCACCGACAACGTGCCCGGCGTGCCCGGCATCGGCATCAAGACGGCGGCGCAGCTGATCACCGAATATGGCGACCTCGATCAACTGTTGTTCCGCGCCGGCGAGATCAAGCAGCCCAAGCGGCGCGAGGCGCTGCTCGAGAATGCCGAGAAAGCGCGGATCTCGCGGCAGCTCGTGCTACTCGACGACAAGGTCGACCTCGAGGTGCCGCTGGACGACCTCGTGGTCCACGAGCCCGACGCACGCAAGCTGGTCGCCTTCCTGAAAGCCATGGAATTCACGACGCTGACGCGGCGCGTCGCCGAATATTCGCAAATCGATCCCGCCAATGTCGATGCCGACCCTGGCTATGCCAGCGGCGCCAGCGTGTTCACGACGCTGCCGCCCTCGGATGTCGTGCCTGCGCCGGGCGGCGATACGTCGGCGCAAGCCCGGGCGAAAGAGCCCAACAAGTCAGCGGGCAAGGAGGACAAGGCTGCGAGCGCGAAGGGCGCCCCGATCTCGCTGGCCGCCGCGCGCGAAGAGGCGCTGCGCAAGCTTCCGGTCGATCGCGCCAAATATCAAACGATCAAGTCGCTCAAGGAGCTCAACGCCTTCATCGCGCGCATCCACGATACCGGTCATGTCGCGGTCGAAATCCGCGGAAACTCGATCGATCCGATGCAGGCCGATTTCTGCGGCATCGCGCTGGCGCTGGCGCCGAACGAGGCCTGCTATCTGCCGCTGGCGCACAAGCAGTCCGGCGGCGGCGCCGGCCTGTTCGACGCCGGCCTTGCGCCGGATCAGATCAAGCACACGGATGCGATCGAAGCGCTGCGGCCGGTGCTGGAATCGGCGGGCATTATCAAGATCGGCTTCGACCTCAAATTCACCGCCGTCATGCTGGCGCAGCACGGCATCACCTTGCGCAACACCGACGATGCGCAGCTGATCTCCTACGTGCTCGATGCCGGCCGCGGCTCGCATGCGATCGAATCGCTGTCCGAGCGCTGGTTCGGACACGCCATGCTGAAGGAGAGCGAGCTGCTCGGCAGCGGCAAGGGCAAGATCACCTTCGACCAGGTGCCGATCGACAAGGCCGCGGCGCTGTCGGCCGAAAGCGCCGACGTCGCCTTGCGCGTCTGGCGCGTGCTGAAGCCGCGCCTCGTCGCCGAGCACATGACCGCGGTCTACGAGACGCTGGAGCGGCCGCTGGTCGCGGTGCTTGCGCGCATGGAGCGGCGCGGCATCTCGATCGACCGCCAGGTGCTGTCGCGCCTGTCCGGCGACTTTGCCCAGACCGCAGCGCGCGTCGAGGCCGAGATCCAGGAGATCGCGGGCGAGCCGGTCAATGTCGGCAGCCCGAAGCAGATCGGCGACATCCTGTTCGGCAAGATGGGACTGTCAGGCGGCACCAAGACCAAGACCGGGGCCTGGTCGACCACCGCGCAGGTGCTCGACGAGCTCGCCGAGCAGGGCCACGACTTCCCGAAGAAGATCCTGGAGTGGCGCCAGGTCTCGAAGCTGAAATCGACCTACACCGACGCGCTGCCGACCTACGTCAATCCGCAGACCCATCGCGTGCACACGACTTACGCGCTGGCTGCGACGACGACGGGCCGGTTGTCGTCGAACGAGCCGAATTTGCAGAACATTCCGGTGCGCACCGAGGATGGCAGAAAAATCCGCCGCGCCTTCATTGCGACACCGGGACACAAGCTGGTGTCCGCCGATTATTCGCAGATCGAGCTGCGGCTGCTGGCGGAGATCGCTGACATTCCCGTGCTGAAGCAGGCGTTCCGCGACGGTCTCGACATTCACGCCATGACGGCGTCGGAAATGTTCGGCGCGCCGATCAAGGGCATGCCGAGCGAGATCCGCCGCCGCGCCAAGGCGATCAATTTCGGTATCATCTACGGCATCTCGGCCTTTGGCCTCGCCAACCAGCTCGGCATCGCCCGCGAGGAGGCCTCGGCCTACATCAAGAAATATTTCGAGCGCTTCCCCGGCATCCGCGCCTATATGGACGAGACGCGCGATTTCTGCCGGCAGAATGGCTACGTCACCACGCTGTTCGGCCGCAAATGCCACTATCCCGACATCAAGGCCTCAACCGCCTCGGTGCGCGCCTTCAACGAGCGCGCCGCGATCAACGCGCGGCTGCAGGGCACCGCGGCCGACATCATCCGCCGCGCCATGACGCGGGTGGAGGATGCCCTCGCCGAGAAGAAGCTGTCGGCGCAAATGCTGCTGCAGGTGCATGACGAATTGATCTTCGAGGTCCCCGACGCCGAGGTCGAGGCGACGCTGCCGGTCGTGCAGCACGTGATGCAGGACGCGCCGTTCCCGGCGGTGCTGCTGTCGGTGCCGCTGCATGTCGATGCGCGCGCCGCGAATAATTGGGACGAGGCGCATTAGTTCTTCTTTTACTTCTCCCCGCTTGCGCTCGCTGACGCCACACAGTCGGTGTCGTCCCCGCGTTCGCGGGGACGACGTTGGAGTGACATGCGAGAACCTGAATTGTCCTCCGAGCAATTGCGCGATGGCCCCACCTCGCCTCGCATATTAGAACCGTCGCATCTCCCGCACCGGTTCACCCATGCCCCACACCTCTGCCCTGCTCGGCTTCGCCCTCGTCTGCCTTGGCCTCGTGCTCACGCCGGGGCCGAACATGATCTACCTGATCTCGCGCTCGATCACGCAGGGGCCGGCGGCGGGCATCGTCTCGCTCGGCGGCGTCGCGCTCGGCTTCGTGTTCTACATGCTGTGCGCGGCGTTCGGCATCACGGCGCTGCTGCTCGCCATTCCCTTCGCCTATGACGCGCTGCGCTTTGCCGGCGCGGGCTATCTGTTCTGGCTTGCCTGGCAGGCGGTGAAGCCGGGCGGACGTTCGCCATTCCAGGTGAAGCAGCTCGCGGTCGACAGCCCGCGCAAGTTGTTCGCGATGGGTTTTGTCACCAACCTGCTCAACCCGAAGATCGCGATGCTGTATCTCGCGCTGCTGCCGCAGTTCATCGATCCCACCGCCGGCAGCGTGCTGACGCAGTCGGTCGTGCTCGGCGCAATCCAGATTGCGATCAGCGTCAGCGTCAACGCGATGATCGCGCTCGCGGCGGGATCGATCGCGCTATTCCTGGCGAACCGGCCAAGCTGGATGCTGGTGCAGCGCTGGCTGATGGGCACGGTGCTGGCCGGCCTCGCGGTGCGGATGGCGGTCGAAGCGAAGAAAGTGTGATGTTCTTTCTTCACCCTCCCCTGGAGGGGGAGGGTCGGCTCACGTGGAGCGGAGCGAAACGTGAGACGGGGTGGGGTGACGGTCTCTTCCCATCCAACGGTGCCCGAGCGGAGAGACCACCCCACCCCGCTCGCGCTGCGCGCGATCGACCCTCCCCCTCCAGGGGAGGGGAAGCGAAGATCAATCCAGCTTCGCGTCCATGCCCCGCTTCACCGCCGGGCGGGCCATCAGGGTCTCGTACCAGCGCTTGACGTTGGGGAAGTCGGTCAGCTCAACCTTGTGGCGAGGGTGGCGCCAGGTCCAGCCCAGGATGGCAAAATCGGCAATCGAGAGCTCGCCGGCGACGAAGTCGCGGCCGTCCAGCTGGCGGTCGAGCACGCCGTAGAGCCGGCGCGTCTCCGCCATGTAGCGCTTCAGGCCGTAGGCACGGTCCTGCTCGTTCTCGAGTGCGATGAAATGGTGCACCTGGCCCGGCATCGGGCCGAAGCCGCCCATCTGCCACATCAGCCATTCATAGACCGGGATGCGGGCGCCCAGCGATTTCGGCAGGAATTTGCCGGTCTTTTCACCGAGATAGAGCAGGATCGCGCCTGATTCGAAGATGCTGACGGGCTTGCCGTCCGGGCCTTCAGGATCGACGATCGCCGGGATCTTGTTGTTCGGGGAGAGCTTGAGGAACCCCGGTGCCATCTGCTCGCCCTTGGTGATGTTCACCGGGATCACCTTGTAGGGCAGCCCCATCTCCTCCAGCGCGACTGAGATCTTGCGGCCGTTCGGCGTGTTCCAGGTGTGCAGCTCAATGGTCATTCCCATGTCCTTCCCCAACAGATTGGCATTCCACCTACTCCAGAAGGTCGCGCCCCCACAACCGGCGGTCCGGGATGGCCGATCCCTGTTGACTAGGGACGCCCCCTCTGGAATGTCGCGGCCGTCGCGGATAAATTCCGCCTCCTCCAAAAACGCTCCCGAGGGACCGCCGTGTCGAAATCAGCCTCCCGCGCCCGCCTGTTCGAAATCATCCGCCGGCGCTCATTCGGTCGCGGCGAGGTGACGCTCGCGTCGGGCCGCAAGAGCGATTTCTACTTCAACCTCAAGCCGACCATGCTCGACCCCGAGGGGGCGACCTTGCTCGCCGAGCTGACCTATGAGGCACTGAAGGACGACAATCTCGATTTCATCGGTGGCCTCGAGATGGGCGCGGTGCCGCTCGCCGGCGCGCTGGCGCAGATCTCCTGGATCAAGGGCCATCCGATCGCGGCGTTCTTCGTGCGCAAGAAGCCGAAGGAGCATGGCGCGAAACTCGCGATCGAGGGCCTGCCCAAGGGCGAGACGCTCGCCGGCAAACGTGTCGTGATCGTCGAGGACGTCACCACGACAGGCGGCTCGGCGATGAAGGCGGTGGAATCGGTGCGCGAGACCGGCGCCGAGGTGGTGCTGGTGCTGACCATGGTCGACCGCGAGGAAGGCGCCACCGACACGTTCGGTGCGGCCGGCCTGCCGTTCCGCTCGCTGTACAAGGCCTCGGAATTCTTGAAGGCCTGACGCGGCGAAACATCCCTTGCCGTCATGCCTCAGTGTGCCCCGGAAGCAACCATCCGTCCAAAGCTGCGCCCGGCCCTAAAGAGGCCACCGCCTCGTCTTGAAACCGCCTCCGCTCAACTGCTCATTTACCATCGCGCCTTATGGTGAATCATGTGCTGAGACCCCTTGAGGTCCCAGCCGGTTCGGAAGCGTCGGGTGGAGTAAGCGTTTGCGTACAGTCCTGTCCCATGCGCGCCGGCGGCGTCGCGCGATGCTTGTGGCCGCCACCCTTGGAGCACTTGCGGCTCCGGCCCCGGTTTCGGCCGAGGGCCTGTTCGATTTCTTCTTCGGCGGCATGCAGCAGCAGCGGCCGCAGCGCGAGGTGCCGCAGCAGGCGAGCCCCTACGCCGATCCCTTCACCGGGCAACAGAATGCCGCAACTCCGCAATATGTGCCGCCGACCCGCGCGGCGGCGGCCGGCGGCTCCGGTCCGGCCTTCTGCGTACGCAGCTGCGACGGCAAATATTTTCCGCTGATGCGCGGCCTCGCCTCGCCGGCCCAGATGTGTCAGGCGTTCTGTCCTGCCAGCGCGACCAAGGTCTATTTCGGCTCCTCGATCGACGGTGCCGCCTCGCAAACCGGCGAGCGCTACGCCGACAGCGAGAACGCGTTCGCCTATCGCAAGGCGCTGCGCGCCGACTGCACCTGCAACGGCCGCGAGCCGGTCGGCCTTGCCCCGGTCGATCTCGCGCTGGACTCCTCCCTGAAGGCCGGCGACGTGATCGCCACCACCGACGGCCTCGTCGCCTATACCGGCATCCGCGTCGGCAACGACCAGGCTGCGGACTTCACCCCGGTCGCCTCCTATCCCGGCCTCACCGCGCAAGTCCGCGCCCGCCTCGGCGAGATGAAGGTGGCCCCGGTGCGGGCAGAGACGGTGTCGGCAGATGCGCCGACTGCGGAGATCGTGCGGGAGACACTGCCCGATGTGACGGTGCCGAAGACGGCGGCGCAGAAGCCGGCGAAGCGGGCGGGGCTGGATTAAAGTCGCTTTCGTGTCCCGGACGCGCTGCAACGCTCAATGACGTTGCTGCGCAGAGCCGGGACCCAGAATGCCGCGAGCATGGGCCCGGCTCTGCAGCGCACCGCTGAACCGGACGATGCTTCGCATCGCCGGGAGAGCGCTGCGCTGCGTCCGGGGCACGAGACTATCGTCCGATGATCACCCCGATCACGTTCGGCGCCGCCAGATATTTCTCCTCGATCGCCGCGCGCGCGGCGGCGCGGTTTTCCGGCGTCAAGAGGCCGCGCTTCTCGGCCAGGATCATCCAGCAGAAGCCCCACCAATCCGTCAGCATGCCCTGATCGCCGACGAGGTCGTAGCCCTGCTCGGCCGCGAAGATGCGCGCCTGCGCTTCATCCAGCGTGTCCAGAAACAGATGATCCTCGGCCGAGAACAGATCGTCGCTGACGTCGTCGATGGTGTAGCCCCAGATCGACTGGCACACCGCGTTGAACTCGCGGTCGAACTGGTCGTCGTCGACCCTCTGGCGTCGTGCCGCCTGATGCAGGCGCGACAGCGAGCGCGCGAAATCGGCGATCCGGGTGAGGGCAAATTGATCGAAGGCGATGGTGGACATGTAGTCCTCGCAAAGTCTGACAGACGCTAGATATTGTGTCGGCGACGCGCCGAATCACAATGATATATCAAAGACTTGCTAAAGTGTTCTTAATTCGTTCTATGGCGGAGCGGGAGACAGCCCCGAAGCCGGCTACGGGCTGCCAGAATCGAAAGGGGCCGCTTCGCAGCGGCCCCTCGCCGGTTACAATTCTTGTTCGGGATGAGAAATTCCAGCCCCGGCAAGCGTAACGTTAGAACCGGCAACGGGCTTGGGCGATTCCGGAAAACTACTGAACGTAGTGCTGTCCCAATTTTTGGCGTCAGAAGCAGCGTGAGGCCGCGATGGCGTGGACGCGGCGGTCGCCCAGCAAATGGGCGACAAAACCATTGGCCGGAAAGATCTTTGCGAAGGCAACGTCGCGGATGCTGAGGCCGCCGGCATAGGCGCCGAACGCCGGCATCACCGCACGCATCCCATCGGAGGCGAAGCAGCGGCGCTCCAACGAGCGGCCGCGCGCGGAGACGCGCGCCTTGGGATGGAGATGGCCGGCGATCTCGCCGCACGCACCGGTCGGCTCGTGACGGAAGGTGATCGGGCCGATCGCGACCTCGTCCGCGACGGTGCCGCCGAGATCGCGCGGCAGCATGGGATCGTGATTGCCGGAAATCCAGATCCAGTCGCGGCCGGTCTGGAGCGCGGCGACGGCATCGCGATCGTCGGCCGACAACCGCTCATGCGCCGTGCGGTCGTGAAAGCTGTCGCCGAGTGCGATGACGGTGCGCGGATCATGGCGGGAGATGACAGCAGCGAGACGGCTCAGGGTCGCGAGCGTATCGTAAGGCGGCAGCAGCACGCCGCGGGTGGCGAAGCTGGAGCCTTTTTCCAGATGCAGGTCGGAGACCACGAGCAGACGCTGCTCGTCCCAGAACAGCGCGCCGGAGAGATCGGCGGCGAAGGTTACATCGCTGATGGTGACTGTGGACACGCGCATGTCGTCGACATCTCCTGAAACCTGCGCGCCAATCGTCACGTCTTACCCGCTTCTATCCATCGCCTCTTTGACGAGCTCATCGGCGGCTTCGGCCAAGAGCTCGTCTGCAGCTTCGCCATAAACTGACTCGCGGCCGATTTCCAGCATCACGGGCACGGCGAGCGGAGAGACGCGGTCGAGTTCCCGGTGGGTGATGCGACCGTGGATGCGCATCAGCATGTCGCTGAGGCGGCGCAGATCGAGCAGGCCGGTGGCGGCATCGGCGCGGGCGGCGCGCAGCAGCACGTGATCGGCCTGGTGTTTTCGCAAGACATCGTAGACCAGATCGGTCGAGAACAGCACCTGGCGGCGGCTCTTCTCCTCGCCGGTATGCCGGCGCGCGATCAGCCCGGAGATGATCGCGCAGTTGCGGAACGTGCGCTTCATCAGGGCGGACTCGGCAAGCCAGGCCTCGAGATCGTCGCCGAGCATATCAGGATCGAACAGCGCGTTGAGATCGATCCGGCCATCACGGATCATGAAGGAGAGATCACCGAGCGCCCAGATCGCGACCGCATATTCGTTGGCGACGAAGCCGAGCGGCCGGGCGCGGGCGCGCTCCAGCCGGCGCGTCAGCAGCATGCCGAGGGTCTGATGCGCGAGACGGCCCTCGAACGGATAGCAAACGATGTAGTGCTTGTTGGCGCGCGGAAAACTCTCGACCAGCAGCTCGCGCACCGCCGGCACGCGCGAGACGTCCTTTTGCAGCGACAGCCAGTCGCGCACCTGCTCCGGCAAGCCGCCCCAGGCGCGGCCGTCATCGAGCAGCCGGCGCACGCGCTCGGCGAGATAGGTCGAGAGCGGAAACTTGCCGCCCATATAGGACGGCACTTTCGGGTCCTTGTCGTTGGCGCGGGAGACATAGACCTGGTCCTCGACCAGCGTTTCATAGCGCACCACCTCGCCTGAGAACACGAAGGTGTCGCCGGGGCTCAAGCCCTCGATGAAGGCCTCCTCGATCTCGCCGAGCAACCGCCCCCCGCGCGCGATGACGCCGGTCGAGCCCGCTCCGCCGCCGCGCGAGCGCACCAGGCGCACCTTCAGCATGTCATCCTCGACGATGGTGCCGACATTCATCCGGTAGCTCTGCCGCACCTTGGGATTGGCGACGCGCCAGCGCCCCTCCTTGTCCTGCTTGATGCGGGCAAAGCGTTCATAGGTCTTCAGCGCGTAGCCGCCGGAGGCGACGAAATCGACGACGTCGTCGAAATCCGGCCGCGACAAGTCGGCGTATGGCGCTGCGGTGCGCACTTCGGCATAGAGTTCATCGGAGAGGAACGGCTCGCCGCAGGCACAGCCGAGCACGTGCTGGGCCAGCACGTCGAGCGCACCGGTGCGCAGGGGCGGCGTGTCCTGCGCGTTCTCGGCAATGGCATCGATAGCGACGCGGCACTCCAGCACTTCGAAACGATTGGCCGGCACCAGCACCGCGCGCGAAGCTTCGTCGAGACGGTGATTGGCGCGGCCGATCCGCTGCATCAGGCGCGAGGAGCCCTTTGGCGCGCCGATATTGACGACGAGATCGACATCCCCCCAGTCGACGCCGAGGTCGAGCGAGGAGGTGCAGACCACGCCGCGCAGGCGCCCCGCCGACATCGCGTCCTCGACCTTGCGGCGCTGGGCGACGTCGAGCGAGCCGTGATGCAGCGCAATCGCGAGGCCGTCGTCGTTCATGCTCCAGAGATTCTGGAACAGCATCTCGGCCTGGCTGCGGGTGTTGACGAAGACCAGCGTGGTCTTGTTCGCCTTGATCAGCTCGTAGATCTCAGGGAGCGCGTGGCGCGCGCTGTGGCCGGCCCAGGGCAGGCGCTCGCGCGTATCCAGCATCTCGACCAGCGGTGGCGCCGCGCCGCCGGCGATAACGATGTCGGCTGCTCGCTCCTCGCCGTCGGGCTGCGGCACCAGGAAGCGCGCGAGCTGATCCGGCTCGGCGACCGTCGCCGACAGGCCGATCGCGCGCATCTGCGGGGCCAGCCGCCACAGCCGCGCCAGCCCGAGCGAGAGCAGATCGCCGCGCTTGGACGTCACCAGCGCATGCAGCTCGTCGAGCACAATGCGCTTCAGCGAGGAGAACAGGAACGGCGCGTCATCCGAGGACAGCAGCAAGGCAAGCTGCTCGGGCGTCGTCAGCAACACATCAGGCGGATAGCGCCGCTGCCGCTGCCGCCGCGACACCGGCGTGTCGCCGGTGCGGGTCTCGACCTTGATCGGCAGCGCCATCTCCGCGATCGGCCGCTCCAGATTGCGCGCGATGTCGACGGCAAGCGCCTTCAGCGGTGAGATATAGAGCGTATGCAGGCCGCCGGTGCGCTGCACGCTGCGGCCGGTGGAGACGAGGCTCTGTTTCTCACCCGCCTTCCGTTCGGCCGCCTCGGTCGAAAGCTCCACCAGCGTCGGCAGGAATCCCGCCAGCGTCTTGCCGGCGCCGGTCGGTGCGATCAGCAGCGCGCTAGCGTCCTCGCGCGCCTTCTCCAGCAGCGCCAATTGATGCGCGCGCGGCGACCAGCCGCGGGCTGCGAACCATTGCTGGAAGCGGCTCGGCAGCAGCGTGGCCGGCTCGGCCGATGTTTGGAGGATACGGGGCGGCACGGCATGACAGGTAAGCCGTGAAGATCGCTTCGTCGAGGGGTGCCGCCCTCCCCGCCTGCGCGAGGAGGGCCAGCGGTCTCACGCCCCGGCCGGCACCTGATCCAGAAATCCGGTCACGCTTCTGATGCGGCCGTCCTTCAGCACGACGAAATCCGTGCCCTTGATCGGGCTGTCGGTGCCATCGGGACCAAGTCCCCATGAAAAGCGGATGTGATCGCCGTAGCCGTTGGGCTCGCCGATCAGCTTGAACCTGAAATCGGGAAAGCGCTGCTGCACGCCTGCGATCAGCGCCTCGATGCCGTCGCGGCCGTCGCCCTTCATCAGGGGATCGACATAGCTCGCATCGCTCGTCCAGTTTTCGCTGAGCAGCTCGCGGCGCCGGCCGGCGGCGCGCTCGTTCCAGAGCTCGATGTAGCGGCGGGCGATGGTGATGGGGTCGGTCATGGTGCTCTCCTTCAATGACGCCGTGGTTGGCTGTCCCTGACTATCGAAGGATCGCGCGCGCCGATCGATTACCTCGTAGGTCATGCGCATGATCCGGAAAAGTGTAGAGCGGTTTTCCGGCCAAATCATGCGCAAAAAGAACTGAGTCGCGCGAAAAAAATGGAGCGCGATGATGTTGTCATCGCGCTCCATTCGCATGCGAATTGATCGTGAAGATTACTTCGCGGCCGTGACCATGATCTCGACGGTGTATTGCGGCGCCGCCAGCTTGGCTTCGACGGTGGCGCGGGCGGGGGTATTGCCGGCCGAGACCCAGGCGTCCCACACTGCGTTCATCTCGCCGAACGTCTTCATGTCGGTGATGTAGATCGTGGCCGAGAGCAGCTTCGACTTGTCGGTGCCGGCCTTGGCGAGATGGCCGTCGATGGTCGCCAGGATGTCCTGGGTCTGCTTCGTCACGCTTTCGCCGGCGGCCTTGTTGGCGACGACGCCGGCGAGATAGACGGTGTTGCCATGCACGACGACCTGGCTCATGCGCGGGCCGGTTTCGAAACGCTGAATGCTCATTTACGGATCTCCTCACTGGAATGGCGGCCCTGTCTAGCCCAGCACCTCGCGCCGTGCCACCCCGGGCACGCATGCGTTGCCTGCGGCGCATGCGTTGCCGGGCACGCATGCCGTCAACGCCGAGCATGTGCGCCTCATGGAAACTGACTGAAAAAAGCCCAGATCGTCTCGGCGCCATCGATGTCGCCGTTCTGCGGCCCGAGCAGGCCGGCTGCGACCCTCGGGAAGCGGGCATCCGGAGAAAATCCAGGCATGCGGTGGCCGCCATGGTTGATGCGATAGAGCACGACGTCGTGTCCCCTCGGGCAGCGCGATGAGATCCGGGTCACTGTCGATTGGTCTGCAGGCGCCTTGTCGGGCAAGTCGGTCACGCTGGCATCGTCGGTCTCACAACCATTGAGCTTGCGCCAGAACGCCAGCGTCTCCTCGGTCGACCAGAACCCGTCCGCGGCAAAATAGCTCGATCCGCGACCGCCCTCATACGGGACCAGCTGGTCGGCCGTTCCGTTCATGAGCAGCATCGGCAGAGGCCTTGACGGATGGCAGGTGACGGCGGCCTCGTCGGTGAGATTCATGATCACGCTCGCGCCGGCCGCAAACAGATCGGCGCGGGCGCAGACCATGGTCATCGCCATGGCGCCGCCATTGGAGACGCCCGCGACGAAGACGCGCTTTGCATCGGCCGTGCCGTCGGCCACCAGCTTCTCGACGAGCTTTGCGAGGAAGGCGACGTCGTCGGTGCCCGCGGGCGGTCCGCGCAGCGCAGGCCCCGCCTTGGTTCGCGCGTCCGCCCAGGCATTGTTGAGCCCGTCCGGAAAAATCACGGCCAGGCCCTCGCGCTTTGCGACCTGCGGCCAGGCCGTCCGTGTGACCATGTCGGCGCCGCGCTGGGTCTTGCCGTGCAGCACGATCACGAGCGGTGCCGGCTTCTTCGCGGGAAGCTGCGCGGTGTAGGACCGCTTCACGCCGTTGACGTCGACCGTCTCGGCGGATGCGACTGACGCGGCGGCCAATGCCGCGACCAGCGCGCCGATGCGCAGCATCCACCGCCGCATGACCTACCCCACCGCTTTCGCCGCGGCCCGGCCGGCATTGCGGCCCGAGAACAGGCAGCCGCCGAGGAAGGTGCCTTCCAGCGAGCGATAACCATGCACGCCGCCGCCGCCGAAGCCGGCGGCCTCGCCGACCGCATAGAGGCCGGGAATGACGGCGCCCTCGCCGCCGAACACACGCGAGTCGAGATCGGTCTCGAAGCCGCCCAGCGTCTTGCGGGTGAGGATGTTGAGCTTGACCGCGATCAGCGGCCCTTGCGCGGGATCCAGGATCCTGTGCGGGGAGGCGGTGCGGATCAGCCTGTCGCCGATATAGCGGCGCGCATTGTGGATGTTCATCACCTGCGCGTCCTTGACGTAAGCGTTGGCGATCTCGCGGTCGCGCGCCTCGATCTGCATCCTGATGTGCTCGAGCTTGAGAAGGTCGCTGCCGGCAAGCTTGTTCATCTCCGCAACAAGGTCCTCGATCTTGTCGCGCACGATGAAGTCGACACCATGGCTTTTGAATGCTTCGACCGGCGCGGGGGCGCCCTTGTTGGTAGCGCGGCGCAAGGTCATGCGCCAGCTCTTGCCGGTGATGTCGGGATTCTGCTCCGAGCCCGACAGCGCAAACTCCTTCTTGATGATGCTCTGGGTCAGGATGAACCAGGAATAATCATAGCCGGTCGACATGATGTATTTGAGCTGGCCGAGCGTGTCGGAGCCCGGGAACAGCGGCGCCGGCAGCCGCGTGCCTGTGGCGTCGAACCACATTGAGGACGGGCCAGGCAGGATGCGGATGCCGTGGCGCGGCCAGATGGGATTCCAGTTCTGGATACCCTCGACATAATGCCACATGCGGTCGCGATTGATCAGCCGCGCGCCTGATTTCTCGGTGATACCGATCATGCGGCCGTCGACATGTTCGGGCACGCCGGAGATCATGAACTTCGGGGGATCACCGAGCCGCTTCGGCCAGTTCTGCCGCACCAGCTCGTGATTGCCGCCGATGCCGCCGGACGCCACGATCACGGCCTGCGCCTTCAGCGCAAACTCGCCGACGACGTTGCGCGAGGAGCTCTTGCCGCGCTCGATCGTGTCGGGGGCGAGGACAGCGCCGCTGACGCCATCCACCGTGCCGTTGGTGATCGAGAGCGCATCGACGCGGTGGCGGAACCTGAAGCTCAGCCGGCCGCTTTTCATCGCCTCGCGCGCACGGCGCTCGAACGGCTCTACGAGCCCGGGCCCGGTGCCCCAGGTGACGTGAAAGCGCGGCACCGAATTGCCGTGGCCCATCGCGTCATAGCCGCCGCGTTCGGCCCAGCCGACCACCGGGAAGATGCGATGGCCCATCGCCCGCAGCCAGGCGCGCTTCTCGCCGGCCGCGAATGCCACATAGGCCTCGGCCCATTGCCGCGGCCAGAAGTCCTCGTCGCGGTCGAAGCCGGCGGCCCCGATCCAGTCCTGCATGGCCAGGTCGAAGGAATCCTTGATGCCGAGCCGGCGCTGCTCCGGCGAATCGACCAGGAACAATCCGCCGAACGACCAGAACGCCTGGCCGCCGATCGACTGCTCGCCTTCCTGGTCGACCACGATCACGCGCTTGCCCGCATCCGCGATCTCGGTTGCGGCAACCAGTCCCGATAGGCCCGCGCCGACAACGATGACGTCAGTCTCTTCAGCCATGTGTTTCCCCCTCCATGATTCCCCCGCCACAGGTTCCTCCCTGTAGTCGCCCGGATTGAAGCCAGCGGTTGTAACTGAGATCAAGGGTGTGGCGCATAAGACATCATTAACTTGTTCCACTTTGGGATAGAGACCCATCGGGTGCAGCGCGGACGCAACACTGGATTTGAATTTGTTTTGAGCGAGCCGGCCTGCCTAGACAAAACCGCGGTTACGACAGACGCTAGTCGCGCATCACCACCGAACACGCAGATTCGAATTCGACTGGGGCGGGGGACAATGAAGTTTCTGACGGGGTTGCTTGCGGCGATTCTCCTGATCGCTTGCATGGGGGCTTCTCACGCGGTGGTTCGGATCGCGGATGACCGCGGTGGCCGGATCGGAACCTATGTCGACAAATACCAGGACCTGCGGCAGTCAGGTGACACCGTCATCATCGACGGCCTCTGCGCCTCGGCCTGCACCATTGTCCTCGGCGCCATCCCGCACGACCGCATCTGCGTGACCTCGCACGCGACGCTCGGCTTCCACGCCGCGTGGGATTTCGGCACCAACGGCCGCGCCGTCACCAACGCCGAAGCCACCCAGATGCTCTACGCGATGTATCCGTCGCAGGTGAAACGCTGGATCAGTCAGCGCGGCGGCCTCACCCCGCACATGCTGTTCCTGAAGGGCAAGCAGCTCCAGGCCATGTACAAGCCCTGCTACCTGGACGCGCAAGCCTCGGCCAACAAGCCGTCGTCGCGGTAGGCGCACATTCGTCCCTTCCAGCGCTGCTCTTTCGTCATGGCCGGGCTTGTCCCGGCCATCGACGTTTTTGGGCTCGGTGAAAAGCGCATGGATGCCCGGCCCTTCGCCGCGCCGAAGCGGCTTCGGACGCGCAGGCGGGACAAGCCCGGGCATGACGAGAATGGGACGTACTTCCGCACCCCGTGATCCCCCTCCCGGCCGCCGCGCTTGCCGGGCCACGCCCCAGCGCCTATTTGAAAGGCAGGGAACCCCGACCTTCGCCCCGATCGTTGTCATGGCTCAACCGCTGCACCCCTCGCATCCGCTACAGGACAATTCGCCCACTGCCGGCCGCACGCCGTTCGTGCTGCTGTTGGCGGGCGCGGGGCTCGGCGGATTGCTCGTGCTCGGCGCGCTGGCGCTGTGGTTCCACTACGGCACGCAGATGTTCTTCGAAATGATCAGGACCGGTTTCGCCGCCTGCTTCTGATCCGCCACAGGAAGTTTTTCGCTCATGAGTTCCGCCGCCCGTCCGCTGGTGATTGCGACCGCCTTCGCCGCAAGCCTCGTTGTCGGCCTCCTGATCATGTTCTGGGCCATGGGCGGGGTCAGCAAGGTGGCGCAGCCGGCCGCGATCGGCGGCCCGTTCCAGCTGACCGACCAGAACGGCAAGGCCGTCACCGACAAGAGCCTGAAGGGCAAGCCGACCCTGATCTTCTTCGGCTACACCCATTGCCCAGATGTCTGCCCGACCTCGCTGTTCGAGATCTCGGAAGTGCTGCGCGCGATGGGCAAGGATGCCGACAAGGTCAATGCCGTCTTCATCTCGGTCGATCCCGAGCGCGATACCCCGGCGACCATGAAGGAATATCTGTCGAGCTTTGATCCGCACCTCGAGGGCCTGTCCGGCGATCCCGCCGAGACCGCCAAGGTCATCACCTCCTACCGGGTCTACGCCAAGAAGGTCCCGACCAAGGACGGCGACTACACCATGGACCACACCGCGCTGATCTATCTGATGGACCGCGACGGCCGGTTCGTCTCGCCGTTCAATTTGAAGCGGACGCCGGACGAGGCGGCGGCGGATTTGAAGAAGTATCTCTGAGAAGAGCGCAGGATCGAGCGGCATTCTCGGTGCAACCTCTCCCGCTTGCGGGGGAGGTCGGCGCGCACAGCGCGCCGGGTGGGGCTCTCTCCACATTGGGGCTCGCCCGCGGAGATACCCCCACCCCGGCCCTCCCCCGCAAGCGGGAGAGGGAGCGCACCTCGACTTGGCTGCATTCCATGCTCGCGTTCCCGTCGGGATGGTCTATAACGCCCTCCGATCCCAATGAAATTCGTTCATTTCCGGCCGATGGCTCCATCGCAACAGGCGAAATCGCCCAAATCTGCCCGTAGCTTGCTGGCGGGGCTGGCCGTCGGCGCCTGCCTGCTCATGGGCTTGCCCGACGCCCAGGCCCAGGCGCCCGCCAAGCGGCCCCCGGCGGCGCCTCAGGCCACGCCGCAGGTCGCGCCCCAGGCCGCCCCGCAGGCCGTGCCCGGGTTCTGGGACCCGCGGCGGCGACCGGAGCGGCCGGACCTGTCGCGCCTGACCGTGATCCGCTTCCTGACCGAGACCGACTATCCGCCGTTCAATTTCACCGGCGCCGACGGCAACCCGGCCGGCTTCAACGTCGATCTGGCCCGCGCGCTGTGCGAGGAGATCAAGGTCACCTGCACCGTGCAGATGCGCCGCTTCGAGACGCTGGTCGACGCGCTCTCCTCCAACCGCGGCGATGCCATCATCGCCTCGATGGCGGTCAGCCCGCAGCTGCGCGCCCGCGTCGACTTCACCGACCCCTATTACCGCGTGCCGGCGCGCTTCGCCTCGCGCAAGGACGCGGTGATGCCGGAGATCCGCCCGGAATATCTCGAGGGCAAGAAAGTCGGCGTCATCGCCGGCTCCGCGCACGAGGCCTATCTCAAGGCGATGTTCACCGACGCCGAGCTGCACCCGTATCCCAACGACGACGCAATGCGCGCCGCCCTTCGCAAGGGTGAGGTCGATTTCATCTTCGGCGACGCCATCTCGCTGGCGTTCTGGATCAACGGCACCGATTCCGGCGATTGCTGCGCCTTCTCCGGCGGCCCCTTCGTCGAGAGCCGTTTCTTCGGCGAAGGCATCGGCATCGCCGTGCGCAAGGGCAACGACGTGCTGCGCCAGGCCCTGAACTGGGCCCTGTTCCGCGTCTGGGAAAAAGGCCGCTACACCGATCTGTGGCTGCGGTATTTCTCGGTGAGCCCGTTTTAGCCCTGCGCTCGCGACGAGCAAACTGCCGTTGGGTGGGCAAAGGCGCGTCAGCGCCGTGTCCCACGTCTTTGAGGTGGTGGGCACGCTTCGCTTTGCCCACCCTACGATCCCCGCGATAGTTGCTCCGCAACTTTTGCATTCTGCCCGGAAATCGCTATTTTCCGCGGCCCGGAGGCCCCCTTGATGTCCGTTATCGATCCCAACATGAGCCCGAGCGATTTGCGCGCGCTCGCCGAACAATCCAACGCCTGGCCGTTCGAACAGGCGAAGGCCATCGTCGCGCGGCTGAAGAAAAGCCCGAAGAACGAGGTGCTGTTCGAGACCGGCTACGGACCATCCGGCCTGCCGCATATCGGCACGTTCGGCGAGGTCGCGCGCACTTCGATGGTGCGGCATGCCTTCCGCGTGCTGACCGAGGACAAGGTCAAGACGCGCCTCCTCGCATTCTCCGACGACATGGACGGGTTTCGCAAAGTGCCGGACAACGTCCCCAACAAGGAGATGCTGGCCGCGCATCTCGGCAAGCCGCTGACGCGGGTGCCGGATCCGTTCTCCAACGAGTACCCCTCGTTCGGTGCGCACAACAACGCGCGCCTGCGCGCGTTTCTGGATCATTTCGGCTTCGACTATGAGTTCGCGAGCTCGACCGACTATTATACGTCCGGCCGCTTCGACGCGACGCTGCTCAAGATGTTGGCTGCCTACGACAAGGTGATGGCGATCATTCTGCCGACGCTGGGACCCGATCGCCGCGCGACCTATTCGCCGTTCCTGCCGATCAGCAAGACCAATGGTGTCGTGCTGCAAGTGCCGATGATCCGCCGCGATGTCGCCGCCGGCACCGTGACCTATGTCGACCCCGACACGAACCAGGAAGTGGAGACGCCCGTCACCGGCGGCAACGTCAAGTGTCAGTGGAAGGCCGACTGGGCGATGCGCTGGGTCGCGCTCGGCGTCGACTACGAGATGGCCGGCAAGGATTTGATCGATTCGGTGAAGCTCTCGGGCGCGATCGCCAGGGCGCTCGGCGGCACGCCGCCCGAAGGTTTCAACTACGAGCTCTTCCTCGACGAGCAGGGCCAGAAGATCTCGAAGTCGAAGGGCAACGGCCTCACCATCGACGAGTGGCTGCGCTACGCCTCGCCGGAATCGCTGTCGCTGTTCATGTATCGCGAGCCCAAGGCGGCCAAGCGGCTGTATTTCGACGTCATCCCGCGCAACGTCGACGATTATCAGCAGTTCATCGACGGCTTCGCCAGGCAGGATGGCAAGCAGCAGCTCGGCAATCCGGTTTGGCACATCCACAACGGCAAGCCGCCGCAGGGCGACATGCCCGTCACCTTCCAGCTCCTGCTGACGCTGGTGTCGTCGTCGAACGCGGAGAATGCCGAGACGCTGTGGGGTTTCATCGGCCGTTATCGTCCGGGCGTCTCGCCGCAGACGCATCCCAAGCTCGATGCGATGGTCGGCTACGCCATCAATTACTACCGCGACTTCGTCGCGCCGACGAAGCAGTTCCGCGTGCCCTCGGACACCGAGCGCAGCGCGCTGCAGGACCTGCGCGATGCGCTGTCACAGCTTGCGCAGGACGCATCGGCCGAGGACATCCAGAACGTCGTCTACGAGATCGGCCGCCGCGAGCCGTTCCTCGATCAGGTCAAGAAGGGCAAGGACGGCCGTCCCGGCGTCACGCTGGACTGGTTCAACATGCTCTATCAGGTCCTGCTCGGCCAGGAGAAGGGCCCGCGCTTCGGCTCCTTCGTCGCGGTGTACGGGGTGCAGAACGCGGTCAACATGATCGACGGCGCGCTGGCGCGGAGCGCGTGAGGCAAGAGGTAGCCCGGATGGAGCGAAGCGCAATCCGGGGTTCTCGCAAATTGCACGCCTGGTCCCGGATCACGCTGCGCTCCATCCGGGCTACGGACCGTTTGCTTCAGCTCAAATCGATTTCAGCACGTAGCGCCGGTTGTCCTTCTGCACTGGGCGCGCGTTCATCGGATAGAGTTTTGCGAACGCGGCGACGTCAGCGGCGGACACCTGAATCGGCGTGGTCAACAGCAGCCATTCGACCACTTCCGAACAGGGCGGAGTCGTCAGCGAGCCGGGATAGCGGAAGTAGCTCAGCTTTTGCGGCAGCATGGCGTGCGGATCGATGCTCGCATCCGCCTTCACCGCCGGGCCTTCCGCCGCCGGCATGGTCTTGACGATCTTGCCGAACGCCGGGTTCGGCCTGCCCTCGGCCATCAGCACGCCGACCACGGCGAGGCCGCCGGCTTCGTTGCGATGGACGAAATGCGCCTCCATCGGAAAATTCTTGCCGCCGATCATGTGCTCGCTCGGCCGGTGGAAGTGCACCTGAAGCAGCTTGTACTTGACGTCGCCGAGCATCAACGTGCTGCCCTCGGCGAAGTTGAGCTGGATCGTGTGTCCGTTGTTGACGATCGTGTCGGCGCTCTTGCCCCAGTTCAGCTTCAGAACCGGCAATTGCGACTTGATCGTCCCCTCGATGTCGATCGGCGACTGCTGCAGGCCGACCGCGCAGGCCTTGTTGGCCGCATCGAGATCGCCCCATTTGGCCGGACCGCCGACGCCCTCATAGCTCCAATGCGCGCCTTCGGCTGCGAAGGCCGGCTTGCAGAGCGGACAAAGCGCAAGACCCGCGAGAGCCTTCAATGCGCGACGGCGATTCATCGTATTCCCCCAGAGATGAATTTGACTGGCAATATCGGCCGCAACCTATGCGAGAGCGGCGGTGAGTCGCAATGGCGATGCAAGAGTGACGCGAGCCGGAAGCGATTCAGACCTTCTGGCGAAAGGTCTCCAGCATGGCCGCGACGATCTTCTGCCCGTTTCTGCGCAGCTTCCTGGAATCCTCGGCGTGGGGCAGCAGCAGTCCGATCTTGCAGATCATGGCGTCGATCATCCGGCTGAGCAGATCGACATCGTCCACGTGCAACTCGCCATCGCGCTTCAGCGCCCGCAGCGTCGCGATCAGGAGCGCGGTCGGGTAGGTCTCCTCGATCTCGCGATAGCGCGGCTCGCCGAGCACGGCCTGCGCTTCCTGGATGACGATGCGCGCGTAGTCCGGCTCTTCGCAGGCGTCGAGATAGGCGTCGATGCCGGCGCTGAGTCGATCCCAGATCTTGCGCTCATTGCGCGCCGCGATCTCGATTCTGCCGGCCGCCTCGCGCTGCATGGCGACGACGACGGCGTCGAACAGCGCCTTCTTGTCCTCGAAGTGATGGTAGAACGCGCCGCGCGTGACCCGCGCCGCCCGCGAGATCGCCTCCATGCCGGCGGCCTGAAATCCGTGGGCTGCAAACGCTTCGCGGCCGGCATCGAGCAGCGCCTGCCTGGTGGCCTCGCTGTACTCTTCCCGACGACTTCTCGGAGGATCCTTCGCCCGCATCGCGCGCAACCTAACGCTTGACGCGTCGGTATCAAACCGCATATAATATACATGATGTATGTATTAGACGAACAGAATGTAAAAATTGTCGAGGTAGCCATGGACGGCAAACGCATGTTCGAGCTGGCGGAAGGGCTGGCGATCGCGAAGAGCCGGCAGGATGTCGCTGCGGCGCTGGAGGTTCTGCATCCCGACATGGTGCTGGAGACGCCGGCCTTCGGCACGAGGGCGCAGGGTCTTGCCGAAAACAAGCGCATCCTGACAAGCTTTTTCAAGTCCTTCCCGGACTATCACGTCACCCTCGACGGCCACGCCAATTCCGCCGGCACGCTGGTCTGCTGGGGCACCGCGCGGATGACGATGACGGGGGATCGCTTCGGGGCCGTGCCGAACGGCCGTCGCGCCGAGCTGCCGGTGTTCATCGCCTTCGCCTTTCGCGACGACAAGATCGCGTATGAGCGCTTCGTCTTCGATCTCTCCGAGCTCTGCGCCCAATCCGGCGTCTCGACCGACGCGGTCAGGCGCAAGCTGTTCGGCGAAGCGACGCAGGCGGCGTAACTCCATCCACGCAACAGGAGCGTCAGATCATGGCCGATCCCCGCATCAAGCCCGTCGGTGACCTCGCGACCAGACTTCTCTTCGACATCGTTGTCGACCTCGATCCGCGCCTTAATTTCGGCGCCGGGCCGGTCGGGCAGCGCGTGCTGTTCGGGGCGGCCAAGGGCTCGTTCGAAGGCCCGCGCCTGCGCGGCGAGGTGCTGCGGGGCGGCGGCGACTGGGCCTTGTTCCGCGCCGATGGCACCATGACGCTCGATGTCCGCCTGTCGCTGCGGACGCATGATGGCGAGCTGATCTACATGACCTATGGCGGCCGCTGGGTGACGCCGCAGGCTTTGCGCGCTGAGATGGCGGATCCCGCGCGACGCACCAAGGTCGATCCCGCCGGATATTACTTCCGTACCAATCCGCTGTTCGAGACCGGCTCGCAGACCTACGCCTGGGTCAATGACATCGTCTGTGTCGGCAAGGGTTATCTCGTCGAGGGCGCCGTCGCCTACAAGGTCTTCGAGGTGCTGTGAGAGCTTCCGTGGATCCGTTGAGTACGTTGCACGTGAGCAGTCCCCTCGCCTTCACTGGCTCGCCCACATGATGCGCGCCATCCACGCCACATCGCTCGCCGCCATGGTGCGCCCGGCCTGCGACGCATCGAGCGATTGAAGCTCCAGCGCCTTCGCGGTGCGGCGCCCCAGCGTCGCGACCATCACCTCGCCCGCCCTGGTCTTCACCACCACGCGATCGCCTTTGCGGATCGGTGCGCCGGGTGAGACCAGGATGAGGTCGCCGTCGCGATAGGCGGGTAGCAGCGCATCGCCGGAAATCTCCAGCGCAAAGGTGTGGCTGTCCTCGGTGGGAAGCGCGATTTCGGTCCAGCCCTTGCCGGATGGAAAGCCGGCCTCATCGAAAGCGCCGCTCGCGCCGGCCAGCGCGAAGCCGAGCAGCGGTACCGAGCGGCCGTCGCCGGCGTCATCGTCGATCAGCCGCGCAAAGCTCTCGATCGAGGACTCGGCCGCGGCCAGCGCCTTTGCGATCGATTCGGTCGAGGGCCAGCGCTCGCGGCCGTCGGAGGTGACGCGCTTGGACCTGTTGAAGGTGGTGGGATCGAGCCCGGCGCGCTTGGCAAGACCGGACGGCGACAGACCGGCGCGCGCCGCCAACCGATCCAGGGCGACCCAGATCTGGTCGTGCGTCAGTATCCTCTGCGCTTTGGCCTGCCTGACCATGCAAGGTCCAGCCCGTCGCAACTCAGGAAAACTATCCTCAAATCAACCGGTTTTCCGTTTTTCGCGCAAGAGGCAGCGGGGCAGCCGCCCTCAAGCGAAATGGATACCGGCTGGCCCCAGGAAAACGCCGCAAGAAAACGCGCCAAAACAGGAATTTAGAGACCCGTTCCGATTTCATCGGAGCGGAATAGGCTCTAAGCCTTGAGTTCGGAAGGGGCGGCCTTTACGGTCGCGCCCGGGTTTCGGGGGCCCGCACGCGGCGAAAAAACCCAAGAAACTCAAAGAGCTGACTCAAAGAGCAAACAGGGCTGCGCAAGCGGTGGTCAAGATCTACAAAATCTGTCCGGCCTCGGCCTGGCGTGAGGCGGAACGGCAGGGTGTCTACCGGGGCAGCGCGGACGATGCGCGCGACGGCTTCATCCATTTCTCGACCGCTGCTCAGGTTCCCGAGACCTTGCGCAAGCACTATGTCGGACAGCGCGCGCTGTTCCTGGTCGAGGTCGACGGCGACGCGCTCGGCAGCGAATTGCGCTGGGAGCGCTCGCGCAATGACGAGCTGTTTCCACATCTCTATGGCGAGCTCGACCTCGGCGCGGTGCTGTCGGTGATGAACCTCAACATCCGCTCGGACGGCGGCCACGACACTCCGGAGCTGCTGCCGTGATCCGCGCTTTCGACGCCTTTTCGCTGCCGGTGCTGCGCTGGCTCGATCCGGAAGACGCCCATCGCCTCGCGATCCAGGGCCTGCGCTTCCTGCCGCCGGTCAAGCCGCGCGCTGACGATCCCAAGCTTGCGATGCGCGCTTTCGGGCTCAACTTTCCCAATCCGATCGGCATGGCCGCGGGCTTCGACAAGAGCGCCGAGGTGCCGGACGCGTTGCTGCGGCTCGGCTTCGGCTTCGTCGAGATCGGCTCGGTGACGCCGAGGCCGCAGAGCGGCAATCCGCGGCCGCGGCTGTTTCGTTTGGAGCGCGATGAGGCCGTCATCAACCGCATGGGTTTCAATAATGACGGGGCGGACGTCGCCTTGCGCCGGCTCGCCGCGCGCGCGCAGCATGGCGGCATCGTCGGCGTCAATGTCGGCGCCAACAAGGATTCGCCGGACCGCGTCGCCGATTACGTCAAGCTGATCGAGACCTTTGCGCCGGTCGCGAGCTATTTCACCGTCAACGTCTCCTCGCCGAACACGCCGGGCCTGCGCAATTTGCAGGAAGGCGCCCTGCTCGACGATCTCCTGGCCAGGGTGATCGACGCGCGCGAGCGTGTGCGTCAGAAGGCCGGCGACACGCCGGTGCTGCTCAAGATCGCGCCGGATCTGAGCCTCGCCCAGCTCGACGACGTCGTGCAGGTGGCGCGCTCGCGCCGGGTCGACGGCATGATCGTGTCGAACACGACGATCGCGCGGCCGAGCACGCTGCGGGAGGGGATGCGCGCCAAGGAGCAAGGCGGCCTGTCCGGCCGGCCGCTGTTCCGCCTGTCGACGCGCATGGTCGCGGAGACCTATGTGCGCGTCGAAGGAGCGTTCCCGCTGATCGGCGTCGGCGGCGTGGATTCGGGCGGTGCCGCGCTGACCAAGATCCGTGCCGGCGCGAGCCTGATCCAGCTCTATTCGTCGCTGATCTACAAGGGCCTCGGCCTCGTCGACGAGATCAAGCGCGACCTCACCTCGACGCTGCTCCGCACCGGCCGGGATTCGCTGTCCGAGATCGTTGGCGCCGATGCGGCGACGCTCACAGCGGAAGACTGGCCGGGGATGTAGGAAAGTCTCGTGCCCCGAACGCAGTCATCGTCCGGGCTACGGTTCTTCTACGATTTCGAAAACGTCGCCCTGAACTGCGCGGGATAGCGTGCGGCCTGCAAGCCGCCGCGCGAGAGGTAGGAGGCCATCAGCGCCGACCACAGCCCGGCATTGCCGAGCGATTGCAGCGCCCACCAGGCGGCGAGGAAGATCAGCAGCGAAGCCAGCATCAGATTGCGCATCTCGCGCGCCCAGGTCGCGCCGATATAGATGCCGTCGAAGCCGAAGGCGAACACGCCGGGGATGGGCACGAGCACGACGAACGGCAGGAATTCGCGCGCGGCACGGCGGACGTCGTCACTCGCCGTCATGAAATCGATCAAGGCGGGCCCGAACAGCGCGAACAGTCCCGACACCACCAGCGCGAAGCCGAGCCCCCATAGCAGCACCAGCCGGGTCGAATCCGCAAAGCCCTTTGCATCGCGCGCGCCAACGGCGCGGCCGCAGAGCTGCTGCGCTGCGTTGGCGAGACCGTCAAGGAAGAAAGCGCTGACCAGCAGGAAATTGTTGAGCACGGAGTTGGCGGCCAGCGTGACGTCGCCGGCCTGCGCGCCCTTGGCGGTGAAGAACAGGAATACGGCGATCAGCGCCGCAGTGCGGATCAGGATGTCGGTGTTCACCGCCAGCATCCGCAACAGCTTGTCGCGGTCGAGCAGGGTCGCGTACGGCACGGCGAAGCCGCCATCGGCATAATGGCGGCAGACGATCACGCCGAGGGCGAACCCGACCGCTTCCGACAACAGCGCGGCGATCGCGGCACCGGCGATGCCGGAGTCGTAGACCAGCACCAGCAGGATCGTCGCCGCCATGTTGACGAGGTTGATGACGACCTGAAGCATCAAGGCCGAACTGGCGCGCGCCTGGCCGATCAGCCAGCCGAGGATGACGTAATTGGCGAGCGCGAACGGCGACGACCAGATCCGGACCTTGAAGTAGGTCTTCGCGGCCTGCGTCACACCTTCGCTGCCGCCCATGAGGTCGAACAGCGCGGCGGCCAGCGGCAGTTGCAGCACGATCAGCGCGGCGCCGATCAGGCCGGCAACGATGAAGCCGCGCGCCAGGATCGCGGTCGGCTCGCGCGTGTCGCCCGCGCCCAGCGATTGCGCGGTGAAGGCGAGCGTGCTCATCCGCAGGAAGCCGAACAGCCAGAACAGGCAGTCGAAGATCACCGAGGCCATCGCGACGCCGCCAAGCAGCGCGGCATCGTCGAGGCGGCCGATCGCCGTGGTCGAGACAATGCCGATCAGTGGCGTGGTCAGGTTCGCGACCATCGCCGGCCCGGCGATGGCGAACACTTCACGTGTGCTGACTTTGGGATGGACGGGCGCGTGCATGGTTCAGAACACGACGACCATGCCGTCCTCGGCCGCCATATGGGGCAGCGTGTCGAGGCGCGACAGCATGTCGTCGCTCATATGGGTGAGGACGAGCCGCTTGGCGCCGATGTCGGGCAGATGCTGTTCCAAGGTCTTCAGGCTGAGATGGTTCTTCACCACCTTCTCGTACATATAGGCCTCGGCAATGAAAAGATCCGCGCCATGCGCCAGCGGAATGAGCGTCTCCGTCCATTCGGTATCGGCGCTATAGGCGAGTGTGCGGCCCTCGGCCTCGACGCGGTAGGCGAGGAAGGGGCCGCCGGATTCGCCGTGCACGACCGGATAGGGCGTCACCGTCACGGCACCGAAAGTCCGGTTTTGCTCGGGCGAGAGCTCGACGACGGAGAGCTCGAAGCGCTGCTTCGTCTTTGAGGAATGCTCGAACAACACATCCATCACCTCGCCGAGCCGCGTCTCGATGCCTTGCGGGCCCGCGATCGTCAGCGGCCGCGTCCGCCGCGAGAATTGCGCGTCGAGCAGGACAAACGGCAGCCCGGCAAAATGATCACCGTGGAAATGCGTGATCAGGATGAGATCGATGTCCTCGCACGCGATCTCGAGCCGCTTCAGCGCCGGCAGAGCCGACGCACCGCAGTCGATCAGGAAGTTGGCCTCGCGCCCCGAGACATGGAAGCAGGTATTGAGCCTGCCGCCGGAGCCGAAAGCATCGCCGCAGCCGACAAAACGCAATTGCATCGGCTGCGGACCTTCAAAATCTCACCGGCCGCGCGGCGTGCCGAACACGCGCGAGAGCAGCCAGATCGGGATCACGATGACTGCGCCGAGCAGGAAGTAGCGCCACAGCCAGTTGATGGTGTCGAAGCCGAGATCCCAGAGACGCTGGAACAAGAGGCGAATGCTGGTGAGGATGTTCCAGGGATCGAAGCCGATCGCGGCGAGCACGACGCCGACCAGGATCGAGAGCAGGACCAGGCGAAACGCGACCGCCAGCGGCGAGCCGCCGAGAAAGCGGTTCAGCCCGTCGTTGCGGCCGGCCGGCAAATCTCTGACGTCTTGGACCATCTCAAACTCCTGTAGGCGGATTCGACCCATTACAGGGCACGGCGAGGCACATGGGGAACCCGTGACGGACCGTCAATCGGGTTACGGGAGTTTAATTCGGGTAGCCTCGGTTTGGGAGCGCTGCCGGCCGCGGGCGCCAACCTCTCCCGCTTGCGGGAGAGGTCGCGCCGAAGGCGCGGGTGAGGGCTTTCTCCTCTAGGGGATTGTCCCATCGCGGAGACAGCCCTCTCCCCAACCCTCTCCCGCAGGCGGGAGAGGGAGCGCATCTCCGCCTCGGCGACAATCGAGCGCTCTCATAAAACGCACTCACATCTCAATCTCCGCCGCCTCCGCCTTCAGCATCCTCTCCAGCGTCTCCAGCCGATCGGCCTCGCGCGGCGGCTTGTCCCAGCGCAGGCGGCTGATGCGGGGGAAGCGCATGGCGACGCCGGATTTATGGCGCGGCGACCGCTGCAGGCCCTCGAACGCCACCTCCAGAACCAAGCCCTTGTCGCCCTCATGCACGACGTGGCGGACGGGGCCGAACTTTTCCGTGGTATTACGGCGGACGAAGCGGTCGATCTGCAAGAGCTCCTCGTCGGTGAAGCCAAAATAGGCCTTGCCGACCGGCACCAGCTCGTCGCCGCCCTCGCCCGCGGTCCAGACGCCGAAGGTGTAGTCGGAATAATAGGACGAGCGCTTGCCGTGGCCGCGCTGCGCATACATCAGCACGGCATCGATGATGTGCGGATCGCGTTTCCACTTCCACCACTGGCCCTTCGGCCGGCCCGGCAAATACGGCGCATCGCGTCGCTTCAGCATCACGCCTTCGACGGCGTCCGCGTCTTCGCCGGCACCGGCGCTTGCGGGATCGGCGCGTGCGGCGGTGAGCGCGTCCCAGCTTGAGAAGGCAACGGTGGGCGACAGATCGATGCGGGGATCGTCGAGCTTCCTCACGAACGTCTCCAACCGCTCGCGCCGTTCCGCGAACGGCAGCTCGCGCAAATCGTTCTCGTCGTCGCCGAGCAGATCGTAAGCGCGCAGGTGAATCGGAAATTCCTTGATCAGCTTTGGCGAGACAACCTTGCGATTCAGCCGCTGCTGCAGGACGTTGAAGCTCTGCACACGGCCCTCGCGCAGGATTAAGAGCTCTCCGTCGATCGCGCCGGGCAGGCGCAGCGACGGCACGAGATCGGGAAAGCTCCCCGTGATGTCCTCGCTGGTGCGTGAATAGAGCCGCGCCGTGATGTGGCCGCGATCATCGCGGCCTGCCACCGCCTGCACGCGGATGCCGTCCCATTTCCATTCGGCGATGTAGTCGGCGGGATCGAGGCTTTGGAAATCGCTGTCCTCGATCGCATGCGCCAGCATCACGGGCCGGAACGGCGCGGGATCGCGGTTGACCGGCTTTTCGGCACGGCCTTCCAGCCATGCGAACAGGTCGAGATAGGGTGGCGCAAGGCCAGGCCAGATCAGCTCGACCTCATGCGGATCCTTGTCGCCGAGCGCGGCCGCCGCCGTTTTCGCCAGTCGCGCGGAGATACCAATCCGAAGCGCGCCCGTGACGAGTTTCAGCAGCGCCCAGCGGCCGGTCTCATCAAGCTCGTCGAGCCAGCGCTCGAGCTGCTTCGGCAGCTCGGTCTTGCCGAGCGTGCGCAACGTGGTGACGACCTCGGTCAGAGTCGGCGGCGGCGGGTTGTTGTGGTTGCGGGCGTGAGGGGACTCATCAGCATCTCGCCCGCGGGACCCCCCTCCCTGACCCTCCCCCACAAGTGGGGAGGGAACGGAGAGGCTCGTGCGTCCCTCACTTTGGAAATCGCTGAGAGATGTTGTGCTCGCTGACAACGCCGCACTGCGCTGCGCTCCCTCCCCCCTTGTGGGGGAGGGCGGGGGAGAGGGGTGGCCCGGAAAAGACTGCGAATTGTTTTGCGCCTTCGGCCACATCAGCGCCACCGTCTCCGAGAGATCGCCGACATAGTCGTAGCTCAAACCGAACAGCACCGGATCGGTGCGCGCGGCGATGAGATCGCGGATCAGGGCGGGCTTGGCGTGCTTGAAGCTGAGCGCGCCGGTGAGCGCGGCCAGCGCGTAGCCGCGGTCGGGGTCTCCAACCTCGCGGAAATAGCCGGTGAGCAGCCGCAGCTTGTTGTTGCGGCCGGGCTCGTAGGCGAGACGGTCCAGGAGTTCGGCGAAGCGGTTCATGCTTCGGCCTCGTCTGTGGCCGGTGTCTCGCTCTCCTCCTCGTCGCCATAGCCGACGAGATCGAGCGGCTGCGCGCGCAGGCCCCTGCTCTGGCACCAATGCACCAGCGCATCTTCCTGGCCGTGCGTGACCCAGATCTCGCCGGCGCCGGTCGCGGCGATGGTGGCGGTGAGGCCGTCCCAGTCAGCATGATCGGAGATCACCAGCGGCAGCTCGATGCCACGCTGCCGCGCCCGGGCGCGCACGCGCATCCAGCCCGATGCGAACGCGGTGACGGGATCGGGAAACCGCCGCGTCCAGAGATCGGAAGTGGCCGAGGGCGGCGCCAGCGTGATGGTGCCGGCGAGCGCCGCCTTCTTCACGCCCTTCACTGGCCTGAGCTCGCCGAGATCGATGCCCCGGCTCTGGTAGTACTCGGTGATCTTCTCCATCGCGCCATGCAGATAGATCGGGGCGTCATAGCCGGCCGCGCGCAGCAGCGCGATCACGCGCTGGGCCTTGCCGAGCGAATAGGCGCCGACGAGATGCGCGCGCTCCGGAAACAGCGTGACCGAGGCGAGCAGCTTATTCACCTCGTCGCTCGCATCGCCATGCCGGAATACCGGCAACCCGAACGTCGCCTCGGTGATGAAGACGTCGCAGGGCACCAGCTCGAACGGCGTGCAGGTCGGATCGGGCGCGTCCTTGTAGTCGCCGGAAGCGACGATGCAGGTGTCCTTGCAGGTCACCGCGATCTGCGCCGATCCCAGCACGTGGCCGGCCGGGTGGAATTTCACGCAGACGTCGCCGAGCCGGATCTCCTCGCCATAGTTGATGGCTTGCGTCGATCCGGCAAAATTCTCGCCGTAGCGCAGCCGCATCATGTCCAGCGTTTCCTGCGTCGCCAGCACCGCACCATGGCCGGCGCGGGCATGGTCGGAATGGCCGTGGGTGATCACGGCCCGCTCGACCGGGCGGACGGGGTCGATATGGAAGCCGCCGGGCTTGCAGCACAGGCCGGCAGCAACTGGCAGCAGGATGTCTTGGGGGCGCATGGTGGTCATATAGGAAGCGAGCGCCTCCAATTCACCCGTCATGCGCGGACTTGACCCGCGCCTCCATCCACTTAAACAGTTGCTTTTTTGATGGATTGCCGGCGAGCCGGCACGACGAGTGTTGGTTCCCAATGCCCCTCCGCCTGTTCCAGACCTCCGGCGATCTCATGGCCGACCGCCGCTTCGAGTTCGCGCGCGACCTCCAGCTCAAGGGCGACCTGCCCGCCGCCGCTGACCTCATAGAGCAGGCGATCGAGCTTGCGCCGAACTTCACCTCGGCCTGGTTCACGCTCGGCGAGATCCGTCAGCAGCTCGGCGAGCGCGACAAGGCGATCGAGGCTTTCCGCAAGGCGCGCGATTCCGATCCTGATGACCAGCACGGCGCCGGCCTGCATCTGATGCGGCTCGGCGACGCCGAGATGTCGGAGATGCCCAAGGCTTACGTGCAGGCGCTGTTCGATCAATACGCGCCACGCTTCGAGCATGCGCTGATCAACGATCTCGGCTACCGCGCCCCCGCATTGATCTTCAAGGCGGTGCTGGCCGCGCGCGTCGCGGCGAAGAAGCCAGCCTTCTTCAAGCGCACCATCGATCTCGGCTGCGGCACCGGCCTCGCGGCCGCCGCCTTCGCCAAACAGGTCGACCATTTCATCGGCATTGATCTGTCGCCCGGCATGATCAAGGAGGCGCGCGCCATCAACCTCTATGCCGAGCTCGAAGTCGCCGACATGATCGACGGCCTGCGCAGCAAGGACGACGGATGCGCGAACCTCGTCGTCGCTGCGGATGCGTTCGTCTATCTCTCCGATCTCGCGCCGGTGCTGAGCGAAGCCAGGCGCGTGCTCGTATGCGGCGGCGTGCTCGCCTTCACGCTGGAGACGCATGACGGCAGCGGCATCGTTCTCGGCGAAGGCCTGCGTTATGCCCATTCGGCGGAATATGTGCGCGGCGCGATCGCCAAGGCCGGGCTCAAGCTGCTGACGCTGGAGCCGGCCTCGCCTCGGATCGAGAACAACGAGCCGGTGCGCGGCCTTGTGATCGTTGCCGAAAAAACTTGAGTTTAGGCGCTAACGCCCCGTGATTTGAGCGTCATTGCGTCGCAAAGCCGTGACTTCCCACTTGCGAGCCGCGCGGCCCTGCCAGCACAATGCGGGCATTAGGGAGAAAACAACAATGACCAAAAATCCATCGCGGCGCGATTTCAGCGCCGCCGCGCTCGCCACCATCGCCGCATCGACCTTGCCCGCGCCTTACGTCTGGGCTGCGGAGAAGAAATACGATGCCGGCGCCAGCGACACCGAGATCAAGATCGGCCAGACCGTGCCGCATTCCGGCCCCGGCTCGCTCTACGGCGTGCTCGGGCGCATCGGCGAGGCCTATTTCCAGATGCTGAACGAGAAGGGCGGCATCAACGGGCGCAAGGTCAAGTTTCTCACCATGGACGATGCCTATAGCGCCCCGAAATGCGTCGAGGCGACGCGGCGCCTGGTCGAGCAGGAGGAAGTGCTCGCGCTGTACGGCTCGCTCGGCACCGCGCCGCAGACCGCCGTGCACAAATACCTGAACTCCAAGGGCGTGCCGCAGCTGCTGCTCAACACCGGCGCGTCGAAGTGGAATAACCCGAAAGAGTTCAAATGGACGATGGCGGGCCTGCCACTCTATCCGACCGAGGCGCGCATCCTGGCGCGGCACGTCGTCAGCGTGAAGCCGAATGCCAAGATCGGCATCCTCTACCAGAACGACGACTTTGGCCGCGACTTCCTCGGTCCCTTCAAGAAAGTTTTGGAGGACGCCGGCGGCACCGCAAAGGTGATCATGGAGCAGACCTACGATCTCACCGAGCCGACCGTCGATTCCCAGCTCATCAACCTCTCGAAGTCGGGCGCCGACGTCTTCTACAACATCTCGACCGGCAAGGCGTCGTCGCAGTCGATCCGCAAGGTCGCCGAGCTCGGCTGGAAGCCGCTGCAGCTTCTTTCCGCCGGCTCGACCGGCCGCTCGATCCTCAATGCCGCGGGCCTCGAGAATGCCACCGGCATCGTCGCCATCCGCTACAACAAGGAGGTCGGCCTGCCCAAATGGGAGAAGGACCCCGACGTGATGGCGTTCGAGGAATTGCGCAAGAAATACACGCCGGCCATCGACCCCGACAACACCATCGCCTTCGCCGGCTATGGACAAGCCGTGACCATGGGCGAGATCCTGCGTCGCTGCGGCGACGACCTCACCCGCGCCAACGTGCTGAAGCAAGCCTCGACGCTGGCGGGCTTCCACTCGCCCTACTTCCTCGACGGCGTTACCTACAGCTACACGCCCGGGGACTACACGCCGATGAAGACGCTCTTCATCTCCACCTTCACCGGCAAGGACTGGGACATCTCCGACAAGCCAATGTCGGAGTAAGCTGGGGCGCACGCCGCTGCTTCCCCTCTCCTGCTTTGCCAGGAGAGGCAGGAAGCAAGAGCGCGCTCAGACGCTAAGGCGCGATCGCCAGCCGATACGCCCGCGTCGCATTCGCACCAAAAGCCTTGTCCCGCAGCTGCGGGCCAAGCCGCGCCAGACAGGCTTCCAGCGCGCTCTTGATCTCGCCATAGCTCCCCGCAAGCAGGCACACCGGCCAGTCCGAGCCGAAGATCAGCCTGTCTTCGCCAAAACACCTCGCGGCGTGCGCGACGAACGGAAACAGGCGTTCCGCATCCCAGTCGTTCCAGACCGCTTCGGTCGCGAGCCCGGAGATCTTGCACCAGACATTGCCGCAAGCTCCAAGCGCGGCGATGCGATCGGCCCACTCGGCGCTGCCGCCGTCGGCGATCGGCGGTTTGGCCGCGTGGTCGAGCACGAACCGCGCTTGCGGAAAGGCCTGAGCGGTTGCGATCGCCGACGGCAGCTCGCGGGCGCGGACGAGGAAATCGTAGGTGAGGTCGCGGGCGAACAATGCGGTGAGGCCGCGCTGGACGTCCTCGCGCAGCAGCCAATCGGGATCGGCTTCATCGTGGACCTGGTGGCGAATGCCGACCAGCTTGCCGCCGCCGGGTGAAGCGCGAAGCCGATCAAGCGTTTCGCCAAGCGTACCATCCGTCAGATCAGCCCAGCCGACCACACCAACGACGAAGGGATTTTCGTGCGCAATGCGCAAGAATTCCTCGGTCTCCTCCAGCGCGGAGCGGCATTGCACCACGATGCTGGCGCCGATGCCGTTCGCTTTCAACAGCGGGGCGAGATCGGCCGGACCGAAGGCACGGCGGATCGGCGCCAGCTCGTCCGCTGCCATCCAGGGATAATCGGCGCGCGCCGGATCCCAGAAGTGCTGATGGGCGTCGATGATCATGCCTTACGCCCCGCCCGGCAGCGGCGAGCGCGCATCGACGAGGTTCCGTGCCCGCAGCTCCTGCCAGAACGCGCCCGGCACCGCACTCTCCGACATCGCGATGTTGTCGGAAACTTCCGCCGCGTTGCGCGCGCCCATCACGGCGACCGTGACGGCCGGATGCGCCATGCAGAACTGGAGCGCGGCGGCTTTCAGCTCGGTGCCATGCTTGCGGCAGAGCGCGTCGAGCTCCAGCGCTCGCGCCACCAGCGTTGCGTCGGCGTCCTGATAATTGAACTTCGCACTGGTGTGCGGATTGGCCAAAATGCCGCTGTTGTAGATGCCGCCGAGCAGGATGCCGATGTTCTTGGCGGTGCACAGCGGAAACAACGCGTCCAGCGCCCCCTGGTCGAGCAGCGTGTAGCGCCCGGCCAGCAGGAAGCAGTCGACCGGCACGGCCTCGGCGAAACGGACCTGCATCTCCGACTGGTTCATGCCGGCGCCGATCGCCTTGACGGTGCCGTCCTCGCGCAAGCGCTGGAGCGCGCGAAAGGCACCATTGACCGCCTCGTCATAGTGATCGTCGGGATCGTGCACCAGGAGGACGTCGACACGGTCGAGCCCAAGGCGACCCAGGCTCTCCTCCACCGATCGCAGCACGCCGTCATGACTGAAATCGAACACGGGCCGCTCGCGCGGCGTACCCTTATAGTGCTCGTCCTCGGCGGCGCCGCCATCTGGCGCGCGCAGCAGGCGGCCGACCTTGGTCGAGATGGCGTAAGACTCGCGCTTCTGCTGTCGCAGGAAGGCCCCTAATCGCCGCTCGGCGAGGCCGAAGCCGTAGAGCGGCGCCGTATCGAAGAAGCGCACCCCAAGCGACCAGGCGCGCGCGATCGTCGCTTCCGCATCGGCATCGCTGACCGGGCTGAACAATCCGCCGAGCGGGGCGGAACCGAGACCGATTGAAGTGACGTCGAGCGAGCCGAGCCGCGACCGTTTCATTCCCATTGCCTTGTCTTCATTCCAACAGTCCAGATCATCTCCCCCGCTTGCAAAAATCGCAAGCGGGGGAGGCATGCAGGAGCGCGGGGCTGGCGGACGCTCCTACTTCAACATCTGCGCGACGTTGTCCTTGGTGACGAGGTCGAGGCCGGTGTAGACGATCTCCGGCACCTTCTCGCCCTTCTTGATGGCGAGCAGCGTGTCCATCGCCTTCTCGCCCATCTCGAACGGACGCTGGCCGACCAGCGCGTTGGCATAGCCGTCGCGCAGCAGCTCGAGCTGCATCTTCAGCGTGTCGGCGACGACAAGCGTGAACTTGCCGGAATCGATGTCCTTCTTGTTCCTCGACGCGAAGGCCTTGAAGCCTTCAGGGGCGAACATCGGCCAGCCGCCGATCGGAACGATCGCGGCGAGATCCGGCGTTGCGGTGCGCATATCCGTCATCTGCTGAACCGCGAGTGCCGGATCGTCGTTGCAGAAGGTCGGAGAGCCCGCGACCTCCGTCCATTTCGAGCCCTTCAGCGCCTCGCGCACGCCGTCTACACGCTCGGCGAGGTTCTTGGCGCCGGGGCCGCCCGAGACCATGGCGTATTTGCCGCCATCGGGCCGCATCTTCACGAGCTGCTTGCCGAGCGCGACGCCGAACTCCTTGTTGTTGGTCCCGATATAGGCGATGCGCTTGGAGCCCGGCGCATCGGCATCGAAGGTGATGACCGGGATGCCGGCGGCCGTCGCCGCCTCGATCGACTTGGTCATGGCCGCGACGTCGGCGACCGAGATGGCGAGACCATCGACCTTCTGCGTGACGAAGTCCTGGATGATCTGGGCCTGCGTCGCCGGCTCATGCTCGACCGGTCCCTTGTAGATGCACTCGATATTGCCGAGCTCCTTGGCGCGTTTCAGGCAGCCGTCACGCGCGAAGTCGAAGAACGGATTGTTCATCGCCTTGGGCACGATGACGAATCGGTAGTTCGCGGCCAACGCCGGCGTTGCCATCATTGCGACGGCGATGCCGGCAAGAAGAAGTTTCCTCATTGTCTCCTCCACCCTTCTCTGGTGCCCATCCTCTTTGAAACGTCCGGGAAGCGGACAGGCGGCATCTTCGTTGTTTTCCCGGAACCACGTCACCTTCAGCTCATCCGCGAGCGGATGCGGTCGACCAGCACGGCCAGGATGATGATCACGCCTACCAGCGTCTGCTGCCAGTAGGAGGAGACCTGCGCCAGCACGAGGCCATTGCGGATCACTTCCAGCAGCACGCAGCCGACGATGGCCCCGAGCGGACCGCCGATGCCGCCGGCGAGGTTCGCGCCGCCGATCACGGCCGCCGCGATCACGTTGAGTTCGTAGGACGTCGCCATGTTGGCGGGCGCCGATCCGAGCCAGCCGGAGATGATGATGCCCTGGAGGCCTGCGGCGAGGGCGCAGATCACATAGACCTCGATCTTCACCCGCACGACCGGGATGCCGGTCAATTCGGCGGCCTTCTCGTTGCCGCCGAGTGCGAAGACGTGGCGGCCGAACGAGGTGTGATGCAGGACCACGGCCATCGTCAGTGCGAGGATCACGAGATAAATGAAAGGCACGGGCACGCCGAGCACGTCGCCCGAGGTGAGCGCGTAGAAACGATCGGCATCGGGTCCGCCCGGAAAGCTGCCGCGGCCGTTGGAGACGACATAGCCGAGCCCGCGCACGATCGAGAGCATGCCGAGCGTGGTGACGAAGGGCGACAGGCCGAGCACGGCGATGCAGAAGCCGTTGACGAGGCCGGCGATCAGCGCGACGCCGAGGCCGGCGAGGATCGAGATCAGCAGGATCAGGCCCGGCACGTTGGCAATTACGGTCTTGCCGTCGGCCGCCAGATGCACGAACAGCGCGCCCGCCGGCGAGCCGGGCGCCGACAGCTCGGTCATCACCATCGAGGTGATCATGGCCGAGAAGCACATCATCGATCCCACCGACAGATCGATGCCGCCGGTGATGATGACGAAGGTGACGCCGAGCGTCGCAATGGCGATGAAGGAAAAATTCTTCGCCACGTTCTGCATATTGCCTTCGGTGAAGAAATAGGGGCTGGCGAAATGCATGATCACCAGCAGCACCGCGAGCGCGAGCAGCACGTAACCGGTCTGGGAGGCGAAGATGCCGCGCTGCCACCATCTGATCCGGCCGACATTGGTGAAGCTGATCGGGGATTCCATGGGCATGGCCATCACGCCGCCTCCTTCGCGCCGGTGATGAGCGCGGTGACTTCCTCTGGCGAGGTCTGGTGGATCGGCTTGTCGGCCCGCTTCTCGCCGCGGCGCATGACGATGACGCGGTCGCAGACCGCGAACACGTCCGGCATGCGGTGCGAGATCAGCATCACGGCGACACCCTGCTCCTTGAGCCGGTGGATCAGGCCGAGCACCTGCTCGACCTGGCGCACCGAGATCGCGGCGGTCGGCTCGTCCATCATCACCAGCCGCGCATTGGAGAGCCGCGTCCGCGCGATCGCCACCGCCTGGCGCTGGCCGCCCGACATCTGCTTGACGAGGTCGTCGGGGCGCGTCTCCGAGCGCAGCTCGCCGAACAGCTCCAGCGCGCGCGCCGCCATAGCCCTGTGGTCGAGCAATGCGATGGGTCCGAACCTGCGCTTCAGCTCGCGGCCGAGGAACACGTTGGCCGCCGCCGTGAGATTGTCCGATAGCGCGAGGTCCTGGTAGACGACCTCGATGCCGACGGCACGGGCATCGACCGGCCGGTTGAAATGAACCGCGTTGCCGGCAAAGCGGATCTCGCCGTGGCTGGGGCGGAAATTGCCGGCGATGATCTTGACCAGCGTCGACTTGCCGGCACCGTTGTCGCCCATCAGGCCGACCACCTCGCCCGGCATGACCTGCATGTCGACGCCATGCAGCGCGCGGATCGCGCCGAACTCCTTGCCGATGCCGGTCAGCTCGAGGACCGGTGTCGCGTCAGCGTTTGCCATCAGCAGCCTCGCTCAGACATAGCGGTTGACCAGGGATTCCAGATATTCCTGCCGGCCCGAGCGCGGCTGCGGGTCGAAGCCGGGACGGAGCGCGCGATCGGCGAGATCGGCGAGCGAACGCTGACCGCCGAGAATGGCCCGGCCCTCAGTGCCGGCCCATCCCTCGTATCGCTCGGTGAGCGGCGCCGTGAGGGCGCCGGCATCGAGCATGTCGGCGGCGGCGAGGAACGCGCGCGCGCAGGCATCCATCGAGCCGACATGGGCGTGGATCAGATCGTCCGGGTCGATCGACTGCCGCCGGATCTTGGCGTCGAAATTGAGCCCGCCGGTGGTGAAGCCGCCGCGGTTCAGGATCTCGTGAAACACCAGCGCCAGCTCCGGGACGTTCATCGCGAACTGGTCGGTATCCCAGCCGAGCAGATCGTCGCCGCGGTTGACGTCGAGCGAGCCGAACACGCCGAGCGCCTCGGCCAGCGCGACCTCATGGTGGAAGGAGTGACCGGCGAGGATGGCGTGGTTCTGCTCGATGTTGAGCTTGACGTCCTTCAAGAGGTCATAGCGCGCAAGGAAGCCGTAGCAGGTGGCGACGTCGAAATCATATTGATGCTTGGTCGGCTCCTTGGGCTTCGGCTCGATCAGGATCGGCCCCTTGAAGCCGATCTTGTGCTTGTGCTCGACCACCAGCGAGATGAAGCGGCCGAGCTGGTCGAGCTCGCGCTTGAGATCGGTGTTGAGCAGCGTCTCATAGCCCTCACGCCCGCCCCACAGCACGTAGTTCTGGCCGCCGAGCCGGTGCGTCACCTCCAGCGCGGCGCGGACCTGGCCGGCGGCATAGGTGAATATCTCCGGGTCCGGATTGGTCGCCGCGCCCGCCATGTAGCGGCGATGCGTGAACAGATTGGCGGTGCCCCAGAGCAGGCGCACCTTGCTCGCGGCCATCTTCGCTTCGAACAGATCGGCAATCGCATTGAGATTGGCGACGGACTCGGCGAGCGAAGCGCCCTCCGGCGCTGCATCGACGTCGTGGAAGGTGAAGTAGGGCACGTCGAGCAGGCGAAACAGCTCGAAGGCGATATCGGCCTTGGCCCGCGCCTGCGCCATCGCGTCACCACCCTGGTGCCACGGCCTCAGGAACGTCTCACCGCCGAAGGGATCGCCGCCCGGCCAGCAGAACGAATGCCAATAGCAGACCGCAAAGCGCAAATGATCCTCAAGCCTGCGGCCGTGTACGAGGCGATCCTTGTCGTACCAGCGGAACGCGGGCGCCTGTCCCGCATCCTTGCCGGCGAAGGCGACAGGAGCATTTGCATCGAAGAATTTGGCTGACGCGTTCACTTAAGGAGACTCCTTCAATGCGGGATAAAGCTCGCGCCATCGCCGATAAGCCTCGTCATAGGCTTCCGTGACGGATGCGCGGGGCGTGAAGCTCGCGAGCCGCCGCGGGCGGGTGCAGACCGCTGCGGGTCTCTCGCCGGTCACAGCGAGCCGGCCCAGCCTGGAGGCACCGAGGGCCGCCCCCACCTCGCCTTCCTCGACGCGGTGCACGGGAATGCCGAGCACGTCGGCACAGATCTGCGCCCACAGCGGGGAGCGCGAGCCGCCACCGACGAGATCGAGCGCGGCAACAGGTCCGCTCGCCGCGCTCAGCGCCGCCAGATTGTCGCGCGCGGCGAAGGCGACGCCTTCGAGCACGGCCTGAACGATCTGCGCTCGCCCGGTCGCACCGCGCAGGCCGACGAAGGCGCCGCTGGCTGCGGCATCGTTGTGCGGCGTGCGCTCGCCGTCGAGATAGGGCAGGAATCTGATCGGGCTCGGCGCATCGACGCGCTCGCCGAGCGGCGCCAGCAGCGCTGCGGCCGGGGTCTCCATCACACCGGCGAGCCAGGCCAGCGAGGCCGCCGCCGAGAGCATCACGCCCATCTGGTGCCAGAGGCCGGGCAGCGCGTGGCAGAACGCATGCACCGCCGTTTCAGGCGCCGGCGCGAAGCGATCGGTGACGCGGAACACCACGCCGGACGTTCCCAGCGACAGGAATGCATCGCCCGGCGCGATCGCGCCGAGCCCGATCGCGCTCGCGGCATTGTCGCCGGCGCCTCCGGCGACAACGACGTCTTTCGCCATGCCCCAGCGCTGCGTGAATTCCGGCGCGAGCATCGCGCTGACCGCGCTGCCCTCGACGAGGCGCGGCATGTGGTGAAGATCGAGGCCCGTGGCATGCAGCAACAGCGGCGACCAGCGGCGCAGACCGACATCGAGCCACAGCGTGCCGGCCGCATCCGACATATCCTCGATCATCTCGCCGGTCAGGCGATAGCGTACATAGGCCTTCGGCAGCAGCACCTTTGCGACGCGCGCGAAGATTTTTGGCTCATGCCGCGCGACCCACAACAGCTTCGGGGCGGTGAAACCGGGCATAGCGAGATTGCCGGCAATCGCATGCAGCGAGGGGCACCGCTGCTCTAGCACGGCGCATTCGGCCTGCGAGCGGCCGTCGTTCCAGAGGATCGCCGGACGCAGCGGCCGTCCATCCTCGTCGAGCAACGTCGCGCCATGCATCTGGCCCGACAGGCCGATGCCGCGGACCCGCGCCACCTCGCGCTGATGGCGGGCGGCGAGATCGTCGACCGCACCGATGGCAGCATCGAGCCAGGAATCGGGATCCTGCTCGGACCACAGCGGCGCCGGATGCGACAGCGCGAGCTCGCGCGCCGCCGTCGCGAGGATCGCGCCGGCTTCGCTCACGAGCACCGCTTTCACGCCGGACGTGCCGATGTCCAGTCCGAGATACAAATCGTCCTCCTCTTACCCTTTTGCGAGGCGCGATCTTGACGTCACGCTCTCCGCCACGGCCGTTCGATATCCACCTGCCGCTAAGGCAGATTGTCCCGCATCACGATGTCGATCCTGATCTTCTCCTGCTCGCGCAAGATCGGCTCGCCGCGGGCGAGTGCGAGCAGCACGCGCACGGCGGCGCGCGCTTCGTGTCCGGGGTTTTGCGAGATCGCGGCATCCATCACGCCCTGCAGCAGCAGCCGGCGGGTCAGCACGGTGACGTCATGACCGACAAACACGACCTTGTCGCGGCCGGCATCGCTCAACGCCTTGTCACTCAAGGCCTTGGCGACGCCCTGGGTGCCGGCGCCGACGTTATAGAGGCCGACAATGTCGGTATGCTTGCCGAGCAGCCGCGCCAGCACCTGTTCCGACCGATCGTCCTCGTCGCGCCCTTCCAGCACCGGCAGCACGCTGAGAGCAGGGAATTCCGACGCCATCACCTGGTTGAAGCCGAAGATGCGCTCGGCATGGTCGCGCAGGCCCTGCGAGCCCGCGACGATCGCGACCTTGCCGGACCTTTGGCCGGCCAGCCGCCCGACCAGCGCGCCGGCGGTGCGGCCCGCGGCAATGTTGTCGATGCCGACATAATGGTGGCGGCGCGACGACGGCACGTCCGAAACCAGCGTCACCACCTTGGTGCCGGCATCGACGAGATCGTTGATCGCGGCGCGGACGCCCGGATGATCCAGCGCCACCACGGCGACGCCGTCGTAATCGCCCGACAGCGTCTCCAATGAGGCCGCGAGCACGGAGGGGTCAAACACGTCGGTCGCGACCATCTCGACGCTGAGCCGGCGGGCCGACAGCCAGGCGGACATCTCGCCGAGATAGGCCTCGATCTGCTGCATGAATGGGTTAGGCCCCGAGGGCATCATGAAGGCAAAGCGGCGGGCGCGGCCACGGGCAAGCTCGGCGGCGGCGACATGGGGCTGGAACGCGTTGCGCTCAATGGCCGCCTGGACGCGCCGCACCGTGTCCGGCCGCACCCCCGGGCGGTTGTGCAGCACGCGATCGACCGTCGCCAGGCTAACGCCCGCCTCGCGGGCGATGTCCTTCAGCGTCAGCGCGGTCGCGGTGAGGGTCTCGGCCATCGCTGAAGGTTAGCAGAGGTGTTTTGAGGTACGCAACTCATTTTGAGGGCCGTGAGCTCCTGGGTCGGCAAACAGGTCCAAGCGCTCCCGCAACCGGCCTGAGCATTGACGGACCTGTCGACAGGCCTGACAGGCCTGCTCTGATCTCACATCTTCCCGTAGGAGGCGCCGCGCCGCGTGATGATGACGTAGCGCGCGTCCTGCCTGGTTTCGTTCTCGAAGATCACCGCGCGCATCACGTCGAAATCCAGGCAATCGCCTTCGCGCAGCCGCACCGCCTTGGCATCGATGTGCACGGCGATCGCACCCTCCAGCATCAGCAGTTGCTGGGTAAAGGCGTTGCGGCCCCAGGGGCTGTACGGCACCCGCGCGCCGGCCGGCAGATCGACGACGATGATCTCGATGCCGCTCGCCGCATCCGTCGGCGAGGCGTGCCGCCTTCGATAGCCGCTGTCGGGATCGCGCCAGTGCGGCTGGTCGGCAAGCCGCACCAGCCGCTCCGGCGGCTTCTCGGCGAGCGCGACGACATCGCTGAGCGACACGTCGAGCGCCGCGCAGAGTCGTCCCAGCAGCGCAGCCGTCGCGCTGCTCTGCGCCCGCTCCACCCGCCCGATCATGGCGCGGCTGACGCCGGAGCGCGCGGCGAGCTCGTTCAAGGTCATGCCGGCCTGCGTCCTCAGCGTCTTCAAGCGGCGACCTATCGCGCGGTCGAGTTTCTGCTGGTCCATTTTTTCCGGTCTTGGCCCTCATCCGAACATGGCCCGGTACAAGGACCACAAGCCGCCAGGCGAGAGCAGCTTAGGGCGAGTAAGCAGTCAACGCCGGGAGCGAGGAGCTAAGATATTGGAATCTCATGCACCGCGAATGCACGCATTGTCAGGTTGTCGAACGGGCATTTCAATCGGGGAAACTTGGAGCGGGCGAAGGGAATCGAACCCTCGTATGCAGCTTGGGAAGCTGCCGTTCTACCATTGAACTACGCCCGCTTATGCGCGGCTTGCGCGCCCATCCTGATTAGCCGAGACGGCGCCTCCCGCCAAGCGGTTTGGCGCAGCCAGCCGGCCGGTTATTAACGTCTTGGCAAGATTTTGGGTGCGTCGGATTGTGGCGGTGTTATGATCGCGTGTCTGGGGAGAGACGTGCACTGAGTGGGGCGTGTGCATGGTGGGGCGTGGCTACGCGATATTCGACACGGCGATCGGACGCTGCGGCATCATCTGGAGCGACACCGGCGTGGTGGCCGTGCAGTTGCCGGAGGCGCGGGAGATCGACACCCGCCGCCGCATTTTTGCGATCCATCCCGAGGCGCGCGAGCAGCGCCCTTCCAACAATGCCGAGCTTGCGATCGAGGGCATCGTGAGCCTGCTGCAGGGCAATGATCCCGATTTTTCCGAGGTCAGCCTGGATGCCGGCGGGGTGCCCGGCTTCAACCGCCGCGTCTATGAGTTCGCCTGCTCCATTCCGCGCGGGGAGACGCGTACCTATCACGAGGTCGCCAAGGCGCTGGGGGCTTCAGGCGCGGCACATTCGGTGGCACAGGCCATCGCCAAAAATCCCTACATGCTGATCGTGCCCTGCCACCGGGTACTGGAGGCCGGCAATTACACCGACCGGCTCTCGCCGTATGGCGGGGTTATCTCCAAGCGGCGGCTGCTGGCGCTCGAGGGCGCCCAACCGGTCGCCAGCAAGACGCTGTTCGAGGTGCTGCTCCCCGTTGCTCCGCCGCGCGCGCCCAGCTAGGGCGCGATCATGGTCGCACCCTAGCTTTTTTGGGCATGATCTTGTCGGACAACCGCTACACACTTGTCCGGATCATGCCTAGATAGGCGGGATGGACGCGACCACACTGCTGACGTCACAATCGATGATCGTTTCCGAGTTTCGCTGCGACGCGGGACCGGACGACACGCCATTTGCCGAATGCCGCACCGGGCATTCCATTGCCTATGTCCGCTCGGGCAGCTTCGGCTGCCATTGCCGCGCCGGCTTCTTCGATCTGGTGGCGGGCTCGATGCTGGTCGGCGCGCCCGGCGAGGAATACACCTGCACGCATGAGCATGTCAGCGGCGATGTCTGCCTGTCGTTCTTCCTCAGCGCGGACATGGTCGATGCCCTCGGCGGGAGGCGCGAGATCTGGCAGGTCGGTGCCACGCCGCCGCTGCCCGAATTGATGGTGCTGGGCGAGCTCGCCCAGACGGCGGCAGATGGCAACAGCGATATCGGCCTCGACGAAGTCGGCCAGATCCTGGCCGGCCGTTTTATCGACGTCGTTTCGGGCAGGGCGCGCAAGCCGGCCACCCCCACCGCCCGCGACCGCCGCCGCGCGGTCGAGGCAGCGCTGTGGATCGACGACAACTCGCATGCCGAGGTCGATCTCGAACAGGCCGCCAAGCAGGCGGGCCTCAGCCCGTTCCATTTCCTGCGGCTGTTCTCGAGCGTGCTCGGAGTCACCCCGCATCAATATCTGGTGCGCTCGCGGCTGCGGCACGCCGCGCGGCTGCTCACCGATGACGACATCGCGGTCACCGACGTCGCCTATGACGTCGGCTTCGGCGATCTCTCCAACTTCGTCCGCACCTTCCACCGCGCTGCCGGCGTATCGCCGACCAAGTTTCGCCAGGCCTCGCGCGGGGAGCGCAGCGTCTTCGCTGAACGCCTCGTCCTCAACTGAGACAGGTCGGCGGAATGGCGGGGTAATAGTCTGTTGACCAGACGGGCGCGTCGTACTGGGCTTACGGCACGCCGCGCGATATTACAACCAAAGAGCGAATCAACGCTCTTTGAGTGCGGCGACCCGGCAGATGAACAGTGCCCCGAGTGACGTGATTGCGGCCACACTGATCGCGCTTGCCGTCGGCCTCGCTTTCATCGCCGGCTGTGCCGTCTATTATGGCCGCCAGATCACCTCGCGCAGGATTCCGATGCAATGGGGCACCGACGGTCAGCCGGCCTGGTTTGCACCACGCCTCATCGGGCTCTGGTTCAGCTTCGGCGTCACGGCCGCCCTCTCCGCGTTCCTGCTCGTCCTCGCCCTTCATGACCCGCAGAAGCTCACGGCCCTGATCGTCGCAACGGTCAGCGTGATCGGAACGAACATGTGGGTTCACGTCTATCACCTGAAACGGGTGATCCGGTGGCAGTCGGAGGTGCCGGCGAGCTAAAGCGCGATGCGATGAGGATGAATCGTCATCGCGCTTTAGTCTATTGTTTGAGCATGATCTTTTCGGAAACCGCTGCGCACTTTTCCGGATCATGCTTTAGCCGGCTACCGAGCGCAAGATTCTCCAAGAGTCGCCCGCCTCACCCCGACTAGGGTTGTCTCCGGCGCGCGCCATTTTCGGCGCGCTTTGCAAATGGAGACGATCATGTACGACCACATCGGACTTCGCGTTGCCGATCTCGACGCCGCCACGCGCTTCTATACCGCGGTGCTGGCGCCGCTCGGTTACGTCCTGTGCTCCAGCGGCGACGGCTATGCCGGCTTCGGGCCGAAGGGCGAGCCGGCGCTGTGGCTGCACCTGAACAAGGGCCGCAAGGCTGACGGCGCACACATTGCGTTCCGCGCCGGGAATCATGACGCGGTCAAGGCGTTCCACAGCGAAGGCCTGAAGAGCGGCGGCCGCGACAATGGCGGCGCCGGGCCGCGCAAGGATTACAGCCCGACCTATTACGCGGCGTTCCTGATCGACCCTGATGGCAACAATGTCGAGGCGGTCTGTGTGTAGAAGCCGCCGCGCACGAGCACTCGTAGGTGGGCAAAACGACTTGTGCGACGTAGTTCGAAGAGCGAAGGCGGAAGCGTGCCCACCAACTGTCCCCGTCAATCCAAATGGTGGGCACTGCGCTACGCGCCTTTGCCCGCCCTACAAAACTGCTTTTGAGGAAACTCCATGGCCTCCATCCACAACGACATCTCCATCAATGCCCCGGCGCGCGACGTCTGGGATGCGGTGCGCGATTTCGGCGCGCTGCATGAACGGCTGGCGCCCGGCTTCGTCACCGCCTGCACGCTCGACGGCGATGCGCGTATCGTCACCTTCGCCAACGGTTCGGTGGCGCGCGAAGTGCTGGTCGATTGCGACGACGCGCGGCGGCGCCTCGTCTATGCCATCAACAACGAGCGGCTGAAGCATTACAGCGCCTCGGTGCAGGTGATCGCCGACGGCGAGCGGAGAAGCCGCCTGCTGTGGATCATCGACATGCTGCCGAACGAGCTTGCAGCCTACGTCCAGGACCAGACCAAGGACGCCGTCGTTGCGATACATAAAGCGTTCCCGCCCGCTGCAGCCTAGCGGCGGCCCACGCGGCTCTGTGAGTTTTTTCACAGAGCTCCGCCCTCGTCAGCCGTAACCATCGCGGCGTGCGTCCGGTTGGCTCCGCTCTCCCGGCGGCGCCGCGAGACGCGAGGAGCATACCATGCGAGGTGCGGACAAGGTGATTTGCCAGGCGGCCGCCGTGCTGCTGCTGTTTTCAGTCGCGAGCTCGCCGGCGAAGGCGCAGTTCTTCGGCGGCGGAGGTGCCGGCGGCGAGGACATGATGACCCAGATGGCCCCGATGCTGGAGATGATGAAGGCGAAGATGGGCAAGCGCCGCTTCGCCATGATGATGCAGACCATGGGCCCAATGATGGGCCGCATGATGGAGAATGGCGGCGGAGGGCTTGGTGGCATGATGGGCGGCGGCGGCCTCGGTGGCCTCGGCGGCGGCAATCTCGGCGGCGGCTTCGGCGCAACCAATTACGGCGGCTACACCCCGATGGCTGGCGGCACCATGCCGGCCGGTTATGGCGGCGTTGGTGGCGGCGACGTCATGGGCATGCTCGGTGGTGCCGGAGGCGGCGACATGATGGCGATGATCCCGCAATTGATGCGGCTCGCCAATGTCGGCGGTGGCGGCTATCGCCGCCACAAACATCGCTAGTCGGCAGCGCCCGAGAGAGCCGGCCTGATCGCAGCCTTGCTCGCGCGCGGGTCCCAACGCGTCAGCACCACGCTGGAGAATGAGAGCAGGCCGAGCACGACCATCGAGCTCGCGGCCAGCCAGAAAAAGCTCTGTGCGGTGGCTTCGTGCGTCGACAGCCACCAGCCGGCCGCCGAGATGTAGATCAGCCGCGCCGTCTGCGCCAGCACCGGCCCGATCACCTTGGCCGCGCCTTGCGATGAGAAATACATCGTCGTGGCAATGCCGAAAAAGGCGTAGAACGGTCCGACCGTCGAGAGATATTGATGGCTCGCCGCGCGCACGGCCGCGCTATCGGTGAAGATGTTGATCCAGAGATCGGGGAACATCGCAACGACGCATGCCGGCGCGCCGACGGCCACGAAGGCGGCAGCACTGGCGATCCAGGCGACGCGCCGTGCGCGCGCGATGTTGCCTGCGCCGATTGCCATGCCTACCATCGGCACGCAGGCGATGCCGAACGAGAACGCGATCGAGGTCAGCAGGAATTCCAGCCGCGCGCCGATGCCGTAGCCGGCGAGGATCGTGGTGCCGAACTTCGCCAGCATGTGGGTGAAGATCGAGATCGTCAGCACCGATTGCAGCGGCGAGAAGCAGGCGATCGCGCCGACCTTCAGGATGTCGAAAAACATCGCCCACTGAATGCGCAGGCCACGCAGCTTTGGTGTAACCCGGGCGCGGCCGGAGAACAGGTACCAGCCCATGATGCAGATATTCATGGAATAGGCGATCAGCGCGCCGGCCGCGACGCCGCGCATGCCGAACTGCGGCACCGGCCCGAGCCCAAGGCCCAGCGTGCCGCCGAGCACGATCTGCCAGGCCGCCGAATTGAGGATCAGGAACGACGGCAGCTTCATGTTGCCGGTGCCACGCAGCACGCCCGCCATGGTGTTGAGCAGCCAGGGCAGCACGGCGCCGCCGAAAAATACCTGCGTGTAGGCGACCGCATGAGTCAGCACATCGCCGCGGCCACCAAGCATTTCCAGCACCCGCGGCCCGAAGATCAGCATGCCCAGCATGAAGACGAGACCGAAGCTGATGCCGATCAGGATCGCATGCATGGCAAGCGTGCCGGCACGCTCGCGATCGCCGGCACCGAGCGCGCGTGCAATGGCGGACGCGACCGCACCGCCCATGGCGCCGCCCGACATCGTCATGGTCAGAATGATTGTCGGAAACACCAGCGCCATCGCCGCCAGCGCCTCGACGCCGAGCCGGCCGATATAGGAGGTCTCCGCGATCACCGTACAGGTGCCGGCAGAGAGCGCGATCACGTTGGGCCATGCGAGGGAGAGCAGCGTGCGCAGAATCGGCCCGTCTACAAGCGCGCTTCGCACCGGCCGCGGGGGCGGCGGCAGCGGACGCTCTTGCTCATCGACCGGGATTTCGGCGATGTCGGACATGTCCTCTCCGGGGCACGGGGCGCCATTTGCGGCGCGGCAATGCGTAGCTGTGCCAATTATTTTCTTCGCGCAGAAGGCGCGGCGAGAGGCTTGTTAGCACGGCCCGCCGCGATTTCTCCTGCGCCAGCTGCAGGCGTGCCCTGCGGCAGCGCATTTCAGCCCGTGAAATTGCGCCTGTTGTTCTCCCTCTCCCCGCACGCGGGGAGAGGCGAAGCGCGCGGCGGCGCCATCGCCTATTCCACGGTCCAGACCAGCGGCGGACGGCCGCCAGCAGCAGTGCGCATGTGGACGCCGATGTGCCGCCCGCATCCCGCAGCCAGGCCTTCGAACAATCCCTCCAGGACCTTGGCGCAGGCGCCGTGATAGTCGGCAACGTCGTCCATCAGCTTCCAGCTCTGCTGGCGGATTTCGAACGTGCCTTCGGATTGCGAGGTCTCGGCCGTGTCATCCTGCGCCGCGAACAGCGCGTTCAGGAACGACGCGAATTCGTTTGCCCCGCCGCGGCTCATCGCCAGCGCGGCGGCGACTTCGTCGAAATATTGCATGCCGATCAGCTTGCCGGTGAGGTGCAGCAGATAGCCGGCGTCTTCCGGGCCAAACAGCTGCACCATCACGGGCGCCGCCGTGCGCACATATTCCATCGCGTAATTGCGATAGGCTTTTTCGAGGCGCGGTTTCGGCCAGCTCGCAACCGGCAAAGCCGGCGCAGTCTTCGCATCGAACAGCGGCGCTTCGAGGTGGCGCGCGAACACCAGGCGCTGATCAAGTTCTAGCGGATGATCGTATTGGCAATAATAGCCTTCCAGCCCATCCTGGCCGTCGACGCTCTGCTTGGTGCAGACGAAGCCGAGCCTGAGATCGCCGAGCGCAACGCCATTATTGGCGTGCCATCCCCGCAGCATCGCGCGGGAGACCTCGCCCGGCACGCCGCAGATCGCCGTGCCTTTCCAGATCCAGCGCGGCGGCGGATAGCGGATCCAGGCCTTGGCGTCGCTCTCATACATGTATTCGACGTGCACGCCGCCGATCCAGTTGGAGAGATAGTGATATTGCGCGGCCGCCACCGCCGGCGGCAGATGATCGATCCCGAGCTTCCTAAGCCCCGGCAGGAAGCGCTCCTGCTGCTGGCGGCGGAATACGCGGAAGACGAACTCCGCTGCATCCGCAGTGCCGCGCCGCGTGACGACGGTGAGGATGAGGCCGGTGAAATAGGCGTGGTAGAGGTCGGCGACCGCCCGCCAGCGCTTCCATTGGGCTTCCTGCGCTGCGTCAGCTGCGGCGGTCATTCGTTTCGCTCCCGATCGTTGTTGCGATCGAGTGTGTCACCGCGCCTTCCGGCAGGCAACATGACGCCCGTGCAGAGCGCCCTGCGCGGCCACCCGTCAATTCCGCATCACGAAGTTTGCTGCGGTGGCGTCTTGGCCGCGCGCTCTCGCTCGACCCGTTCGGTGACATCGCGCGCCATCGCGACCGATCCCAGGACGGTGCCGCCGAAATCCCGCACCAGTGCGAACGTCATCTCGATGTAGAGCTTGCGCCCGCTCTTGTGCAGCGCGCGGGTCAGGGTCGGCCTGCCCGCAAGCTTCATGCTGCCGCTGGCCAGCGCAGCTTCAAAGCCCTTCCAGTGCGCGGCGCGCAGATGCTCGGGAATGATCAGGTCGAGATTCTGGCCGAGCGCTTCCGTCGCGGAGAAGCCGAACAGCGCCGCCGCTGCACGGTTCCACCGCATGATCGTGCCGGAGCGATCCGAATAGATCAGCGCATCCGCGACGTCGTTGAGGATGTTTGCGTCGACCTCGGATTGATCGGTCATGTCACCACCTCGTGTGGACTGTAGCCCGGATGGAGCGAAGCGTAATCCGGGATCGTGCCACAAGCGAGGGTGTCCCGGATTGCGCTTCGCTCCATCCGGGCTACGGAATTACACCCGAAAATGCTTGCTCAGCTTCAGGCCCTGGGCCTGGTAGTTCGAGCCGATGCGCTGGCCGTACATCGCGTCGGGACGGGCCAGCATCTTCTCGTAGACGAGGCGGCCGACGATCTGGCCGTGCTCGAGGATGAACGGCACTTCGCGCGAGCGCACTTCCAGCACGGCGCGCGCGCCTTGCCCGCCCGCGCCGGCATAGCCGAAGCCGGGATCGAAGAATCCGGCATAGTGCACGCGGAATTCGCCGACCAGCGGATCGAACGGCACCATCTCTGCGGCGTAATCGGGCGGCACCTGCACGGCTTCCTTGGACGCCAGGATGTAGAACTCGCCGGGATCGAGGATCAGGCTGCCGTCGGGGCGGGCCGAGATCGGCTCCCAGAAATCTTCCACCGCGTAGCCGGAGCGACGATCGACGTCGACGACGCCGGTGTGGCGCTTGGCGCGGTAGCCGACGAAGCCGTTTGCCTTCTCGCCGGAGAGATCGACGGAGACGGCGACGCCGCCCGAGAGATCAGCATCGTCGATGTCGACGAGGCGCTCGGTCGCATGCAGGCCATCGAGCTCGTCGGCGTTGAGGATGGCGTCACCGGTGCGGAAGCGCACCTGCGACAGACGCGAGCCCTCGCTGACCAGCACCGGAAACGTCTTCGGGCTGATCTCGGCATAGAGCGGGCCGTGATAGCCGGCGCCGATCATGTCGAAGCGGCGGGTGCCGTCGGCGATGACGCGGGTGAAGACGTCGAGCCGGCCGGTCGAGCTCTTCGGGTTCGCCGCCGCGACGATCTCCGGCGGCAGCGCGAGGCTCTCCAGCAGCGGCACGATGTAGACGCAGTTGGTCTCCAGCACGGCGCCGTCGGCGAGGCTGAACTCGTGCAGCTTCAATTCGTCGATGCGCTCGGCGACGGTGGCGCCGGGACCGGGCAGGAAGCTGGCGCGGACGCGATAGGCAATGTCGCCGAGACGCAGATCAAGGCTCGCCGGCTGGATCTGGCTCTCGACGAAGTCATAGGCGGGCAGGATGAGCCCCGCCGCCGCCATCGCCGCGATCATGCGGTCGGGCAGGATACCATTGGCGTCGGGCGCAACCGTGAACGTCAACCGGGGGTCCTCATGGGGTCAGATGCATCCGGACATGCCGGAAATACAAGTCTTTTACGGCTATCCGATGGACGCCTTGACGGAAAGGGCATTGCGGAATATGAGCATCACTTATCCCGTGGTGATTTGAGCCGGCCGGCTTGCAGCCACGTTAAATAAGTCGCTAAACAGGCCGGGGACCTCTGTGATCCCGGCCCGTGGATATATCCAGGCCGGTTTTTTTGTGACCGTTTTCGACGAGACGGTCATGTCGGAGGTACCTATGTCGAAGTCGACCACCAACTACCGTCCCGAAACCCGCCTGGTCCATTCCGGCACCCTGCGCTCGCAATATGGCGAGACGTCGGAGGCGCTGTTCCTGACCCAGGGCTACGTCTACGACAGCGCCGAGGAGTGCGAGGCGCGGTTCAAGGGCGAGGATCCCGGCTTCATCTATTCGCGCTACTCCAATCCCACCATCGCGATGTTCGAGCGCCGCATGATCGAGCTCGAAGGCGCCGAAGCCGCACGCTCGGCGGCGACCGGCATGGCCGCGGTGACGACGGCGATCCTGGCGCCACTCAAGGCCGGCGACCACGTGGTGGCCTCGCGCGCCCTGTTCGGCTCGTGCCTCTACGTCGTCCAGGACCTGCTGCCGCGCTACGGCATCGAGACCACGCTGGTCGACGGAGCCAATCTCGATGAATGGCAACGCGCGGTGAAGCCCAACACCAAGACGTTCTTCCTGGAGAGCCCGACCAACCCGACGCTGGACGTGCTCGACATTCCCGGGATTGCCGAGATCGCGCACAAGGGCGGCGCGCGACTCGTCGTCGACAACGTGTTCGCGACCCCGATCTGGCAGAGCCCGCTCGCGCTCGGGGCCGACGTCGTGGTCTATTCCGCGACCAAGCATATCGACGGCCAGGGGCGCTGCCTCGGCGGCATCATCCTGTCGTCGGAAGCCTTCATCGCCGAGCACATCCACAATTTCATGCGCCAGACCGGTCCGTCGATCTCGCCGTTCAACGCCTGGGTCCTGCTCAAGGGCCTGGAGACGCTGGGCGTGCGCGTGCGCGCGCAGACCGATACCGCCGCGCGCATCGCCGACGTGCTGGCGAGCCATCCGAAGATCTCGCGACTGGTTTTCCCGGGCCGCGCCGATCATCCGCAGGCAGCATTGGTGAAAAAGCAGATGCGCGGCGGCTCGACGCTGGTCGGCTTCGAGGTGAAGGGCGGCAAGGCCGCGGCGTTCCGCGTGCTCAATGAATTGAAGCTGGCGAAGATCTCCAACAATCTCGGCGACGCCAAGAGCCTCGTCACGCATCCGGCGACCACGACGCATCAGCGTCTGAAGCCGGAGGACCGCGCCGCGCTCGGCATCAGCGAAGGGTTCATCCGCTTCTCGGCAGGGCTGGAGCATGCCGACGACCTGATCGAGGATCTGACTGCGGCGCTGGAGAAGGCGTGAGGCGAAGCGAGATCTCGTAGGGTGGGCAAAGCGAAAGCGTGCCCACGTCTTCTTCCTTCGTATCACTGAACGATGGTGGGCACGGCGCTTTGCGCCTTTGCCCACCCTACGGCAGCGTGCCTACATCGGCCGATACGTTCTTACGTCCGCGGGCACGTTCACGCCCAGCTTGATCTGCCCCACCGAGCGGATGATGTCGTCGCCGAGCAGCTGGGCGAAGCAGGCATAGCCCCAATCGTTCATGTGCAGGCCGTCGGCGATGACGAAGCTCTCGACCGGAATCGACTGGTTCTCGTGCCAGTCGCGCATCACCTCGAAGCGCGGGAAGATGCCGACGTGACGGAGCTCGGCGACCTTGCCGAGCAGCTTCACCATCTTGCCGGCGCTTTCGCCGCGCTGGTTGACGGCCGGCGAATATTGCGGATCGACCAGCACGATGTCGGCGCCGCCGGCGGCCTGGATGCGGCTGATGCCGTCCTCGACCAGTTTGGCGGTGTCGCCGGGATCGAGATTGCGCAGCACCGCGTTGGTGCCGACCTGCCAGATCACGAGATCCGGATGCACGTCGATCACCTGGGTCTGGAGGCGCTTCATCATCTCGGGCGCATCCTCGCCGCCGACGCCGGCATTGACGACGGTGATGTCGGCGGTCGGATAGTGTCGGCGCAGCTGGGCGGCGAGACGGTTCGGATAGTTGAACTCCGGCGAGCTCGCGCCGAATCCTGCGGTCGACGACGAGCCGAACGCGACGATGAGGACGGGCTGGCCGGCGACGAGCTTGCCCGCGACATGTGGCAGCGAGCCCATCGCCTTCGAGCCGCCCTTCGGCGGCAGGCAGGGCACGCGGTTGAAGACGTCGCCGGCGGATTTGGCGACCTGCTTCACCTTGTCGATGGCGCGCGCGGTGATGCCGCGCTGCTCGGGCGAGGTCACGGCAACGGTGGTCTGGGACGGCGAAGCGGGAGCGGGATCAGCCGACTGCGCCGGTGCTTGTGTCGCCTGCGCGGCTTGGGTCTGCGCATGGGACTGCGGGGCCGGCGCCAGCAACAAAAGCACTGCTGCTGCAGGCGCGGTCAGCCATGCCGTCAGGCAAAAAGGGCGGAGAGAACTCATTAACGCTAGACCTCAATTTTGCTGCTGGGCCGGCTCCAGATGGGCTGCGTCGATCACGAACTGTGCCAACGCCCGGCCAAGGCAATCATGAACCTGCTTCGCCAGTTCGGGCCCGCGGGACGGGCTGAACAGGTCGAACTGACCCTGATCATTCCACTGCCGCATGATCGTGAAACGATCGAACAGCGGAATATCATGCTCCTGCGCCACGACGCGCATATTATCGAGAAACGGTTGGGCCGAGATCATCGTTTCGGTACGCGGGCTGTACTGCAAATTCATCAAGACGACGTCGGCCCCTGCCTTTTGCAACGCAACAACCCCCTCGGTGACGGCGCTGCGAAATTCGTCGGGATCGATGGATCGGATGGCATCCACGGTCCCGGTCTGCCAGACGACCAAAGTAGGGGTTTTTGCTTCCATCAACTTAACGAAGGTCGAGGCGGCCTCCTCCGCCGTTCGCTTGCTCTGTATTTCTACGGAGACGTGCACCGCTTCCGACGGCGGCAGCTTTTCCTTCAGAATCGCTTCCATACGCGCCGGATAGGAGCTGCCCTCCGAGGACGGAATCGTGGTCGAGCGGCTGCCGACGACCAGGATTTCGAGCGGCTTGCCGGCCTTGACGGCCTCGGCGACCTTGGGAAGCTGGCTTTCGCTGGTAAGCAGATAAGACGGCAATTCGCACGCCGCGGGCGCGGTGGCAGCGCCAGGCGCAGCATCGCCCGCGCGCGCCACAGGCGCGGCGAGGCTACCGCATAGCAGGACCAGGCTCAGGAGAACCTTCGCCTTCATCAGCCCCCTCCCGCCAGATCGGCGTTGCCGACGGCGTTTTTGGTTTTCGCACCGCTCTTGTCAGCCACGCGCTTGTACCACGAAATCACCCAGGCCACGCCCCACATGATCAGGACCCCGGAGAGACTAATCAGCGCATGCATGGCCGCGCCGCCGGAGACTTCGGCGAGAATGAAATGCCCGGCGAAGGCCAGGAAGACGCCGAGGCAGAAGATCTCGAGAGAATGCTGGCCACATAGAATCAATGGTCGTAGCCAGCGCGATTTCAAGCCCGGCCAATCCCGGGGTAGGAAGCGTACGGTGAGCGCGGCCAGCGCCAGGAAATGCGTGAAGCGCAGCACGTCGAGATCGGTCTTGTCGATCGGATACATCCACTTCTCGACCCGCTTCGGCATGAATTGGGAGAGCTGCGGCACGTACCAGGTCAGCGTCACGTAGAACGCCGCGGCGAGGTATGCGATCGCGATCCACATTGTCACGGGCGAAGCCAGGATACGCGACATCCGTCGCGCACCTCCGAGCGCGCACCATGCACCGAAGACGAACAGCAATTGCCAGGCGAAGGGATTGAAGGCCCAGAAGCCGTTAGGATAGGCCGACAGGTAAAGATCGTATTCCCAGGTGACCGCGTAGAGCGCGACCGAGAGGCCGAGCGTGACGTCGGGGCGCCATTTCATCGACCACAGGATCAGCGGCAGCGCCAGCATCAGCACGATGTAGAGCGGCAGCACGTCCATATTGACGGGGCGGAAACGCAGCAGCAGCGCCTGCACGATGGTGACGTCGGGCTGCTTGAGGAAGTCCATGATGCCCATCTCTTCGGTGTAGAGCGGGTTCTCGAACCTGGTCGCGACATAGGAGATTTCGGCGAGGAAGATCGTGAACAGGAAGACGTGGGCGACGTAGATCTGCCAGACCCGGCGCAGAATGCGCGCGGTGGCGATGACGACGCCGCTCTCCAGCATCGCCCTTCCGTAGACGAAGGCGGCGGTGTAGCCGGAGATGAAGATGAAGATCTCGGTGGCGTCGCTGAAGCCGTAATTGCGGATCGTGAACCAGGTCAGCAGGCTCGGCGGCAGATGGTCGATGAAGATCAGCCACAGCGCCAGCCCGCGAAACAGGTCGAGCCGGAGCTCGCGCTCGCCGATGGCAGGCAGCGTGATGGCCGGCACGGTCGCGCGCGGCTTCGCCCCCGCGGGCTTGCTGTCCCCAGGAGTGCTGTCTACAGACTTGCTGTCTACAGGCTTGGCATCTGCAGGCTTGGCGGTTCCCGCGATCGTCGATCCCGTCACATGGTCGGCAATGGTCATCGGGGCCTAGAAACCCTTCCGCAAATCGCGACGTTGAGGAGTGTATCGGTCCGGTCGTCATCTCGCAAAGCGGCCGGATCACGTCCAGGTGTCATTCCCCTCGAATTCTGGCGGGACGATGTCGCCAAAGCCGACTCGGGCGTTTGGTTCCAGCGCCGGATTTCGGTATGATAGCAACCATGTACCGCGCCGTGACCCGCCAGATCGAAGTGACAGTCGAGCCGAACTTTGTTCCGGAGCAGTCGTCGGCCGACCGCTCCCGCTACTTCTGGTCCTACACCATCGTCATCGTCAATTCGGGCGAGGAGACCGTGCAGCTCAAGACGCGGCACTGGATCATCACCGATGCCTCCGGGCGCCAGCAGGAGGTGAAGGGCGAGGGCGTGGTCGGCGAGCAGCCGATCCTGGCCCCCGGCGAGCGCTTCGAATACACCTCCGGCGTCCCGCTCTCGACCGCCTCCGGCTTCATGACCGGCCGCTACCAGATGGTCACCGAAAGCGGCGAGCGCTTCGAGATCGACGTGCCGGCGTTTTCGCTGGATAGCCCGGACAATAAGAGGGTGTTGAATTAGGGCCTCGCTCTCGTGTCCCGGACGCGCTGCGGCACGTAGTGACGCTGCGCAGCGTCCGGGGCACGAGATCGGAGGGGCGCACGCATTGCGATGCTCCGATGCAGATCCCAGCGGCGCTGCCGTAGGGTGGGCAAAGGCGCATAGCGCCGTGCCCACGATCTCTCTTCATAAGCGACAAGGCGTGGGCACGCTGCGCTTTGCCCACCCTACGATATCGAGTTTGTGGCACGCAGCTCAGCTCACGGACATGCCTCTTCGGCCTCGCGGCTTCATTCGCCCGAGCTTTGCTTGGTCTCGCTGCCCTCTAATCCAAGAGGGCGCAGGGAAGGCCGGGTGCCGGCTCGCACCCGCGGTCCGCTGCGCGAAATGCACACGCAGGAAGAACCGCACAGCAGCATACAGGTGGTGCCGATCACTCGGCCTTCCCTGCGCGATGGCTGGACGGCTTATGCCGTGATCTCCCGGGAGCCGACCATTCCTTCTGGCCCTCCCTCGCCCCGCGAATTTGGATGATGCAGTCTGCCCGGTTGGGCTCGCTCGCACCTTCGCGAGGACTTGACCGTAGCAACGACGGCCAGGACCACACGGTTTTGCCGTACGCGCGGCCCGCCATTTCGCCGCAGTTTTTCCAGCCCTGTCGACGAAGCCGGAAACTTACAGACGAGACGAAGCTAACAGCGCCGCTCATCCGCACGAAGCCTCGGGCTCACAGGGACTACCCGCCCTGCCCGCACCTCTCGTGCCGACGCTGCCGCGTCCACCGCAAGCCCGGCTCGCGACAGTGACGACCACATAGTCGCCCCTCTTGGGTGAGCCGGGATGGACGACACATACGCCGAAACCGAATTTCGGTAAAGTGGAATATTTTTAGCGAAGCGGATTGACAGAGCGCGACACAGGGCAGGCGCCGTAGGGTGGGCAAAGCGAAGCGTGCCCACGTCTTTCGCCGCCGTCGAGCGCTCGTGGGCACGGCGCAAGTAGGCCTTTGCCCACCCTACGAGAGCTCGCTACGCGCCTTCGACGCCCGCCTCGTCCGGCGTGAAATCATACACCGAGCTGCAGAACTCGCAGGTGACGACGACCTTGTCGTCCTTGACCATGGCGGCGCGGTCGTCGGGCGAGAAGCTCTTCAGCATCGCGGCGACCGCATCGCGCGAGCAGGAGCATTGCGCCTTGAGGACCATCGGATTGAACACGCGCACGCCGCGCTCGTGAAACAGGCGGAACAGCAGCCGCTCGCCGGAGAGCTCGGGATCAATCAGCTCGACGTCCTCGACGGTCTCGATCAGCGAACGCGCCTCGACCCAGGCGTCGTCTTCGGCAACGCTGTGCACCTCGACGCCATCGGGGGCATCGCCGGGATGCAGATCGGCCTGCCGCGCGCGCTCCGCCGCCTTGGGCAGAAACTGCATCAGCATGCCGCCGGCGCGCCAGCGATGCTTGCCGCCGTCGTTGGAGCGCCACTCCTCGCCGACCGCGAGGCGCACGCGCGTCGGGATCTGCTCGGAGCGCAGGAAATATTCGTGGGCGGCATCTTCCAGGCTGCCACCGTCGAGCGCGACCAGACCCTGATAGCGGCTCATGTCGGGGCCCTGGTCGATGGTCATGGCGAGATGACCGCGGCCGAGCAGCGTGCCGGAATCCCTGATATCGCCGAGACGCGCGGCATCGAAGCGCGCATAGGCGCGCAGGCGATCCGGCGCCATGTAGTCGACGACCAAAAACGACACCGGGCCGTCGGTCTGGGCCTGCAGGATGAAGCGCCCCTCGAATTTCAGCGCCGAGCCGAGCAGGGTCGTCAGCACGATGGCCTCGCCAAGCAGCTTGCCGACCGGCGCCGGGTAATCGTGCTTGGTCAGGATCTCGTCGAGCGCCGGGCCAAGCCGCACCAGGCGCCCGCGCACGTCGAGCGCGTCGACCTCGTAGGGCAACACCGCGTCATCGATCGGAACCGCTGATGGCGCGCGAACCGGGCCTTCGGGGCCGGCTTTCATCTGAGGGGATTGGGAAACCATGGGGCGTTATCTGGGGTCGGAGGGTGGGAAATGGAAGGGGCGCGGGGTGGTGGGTTCGGGGGCGATAAGGTTGCACAACGTTGCGGCAAATTCGATGTCGTCCCCGACAAGCGTAAGCGCAGCTCCGGGGCCCATAACCACAGGATGCGGTTTGGCGAAGACCGCTCGCCTCCGCCAGCCCGCCACAAGAGAGATTCCGCGGTATGGGTCCCTGCGTTCGCAGGGACGACAGTTGTGTGTGAGGCGGCCGTCGGGCTTGCAGCGCCCTTACTTCACCGCATCGAAGCACCAGGCCAGGATGCCCTTCTGCGCGTGCAGGCGGTTTTCGGCCTCGTCGAACACGACCGATTGCGGACCGTCGATCACGTCATCGGTGACCTCCTCGCCGCGATGGGCGGGCAGGCAGTGCATGAACAGCGCATCGGGCTTGGCCAGCGACATCAGCTTGCCGTTGACCTGATAGGGCTTGAGCACGTTGTGGCGGTGCTCGCCTTCCTTGTCGCCCATCGACACCCAGGTGTCGGTGACGACACAGTCGGCGCCGCGCACGGCGGCTTCCGGATCGGTGCCGAGCATGATCGGCGCGCCGGTCGCCTTGATGAAGTCGCGCATCGCTTTTTTCGGCGCGAGCTCCGGCGGCGTTGCGACATTGAGCTGGAACTTGAAGCGCTCGGCGGCGTGAGCCCAGGACGCCAGCACGTTGTTGTCGTCGCCGGTCCAGGCCACCGTCTTGCCCTCGATCGGGCCGCGATGCTCCTCATAGGTCATGAGGTCGGCCATCACCTGGCAGGGATGCGAGCGCCGTGTCAGGCCGTTGATGACGGGCACGGTGGCGTTGGCCGCAAGCTCCAGCAGCGCGTCATGGTTGAGAATACGGATCATGATGGCATCGACATAGCGCGACAGCACGCGCGCGGTGTCGGCGATGGTCTCGCCGCGGCCGAGCTGCATCTCGGCACCGGTGAGCATGATGGGCTCGCCGCCGAGCTGACGCATCGCGACGTCGAACGACACGCGTGTCCGGGTCGACGGGCGCTCGAAAATCATCGCCAGCGTCTTGCCTTCGAGCGGCCTGACCGGCTGCTGCGCCTTCTGCTTCGCCTTCATGGCGGAGGACGCCGCGAGCATGGTCTTGAGCTCCGACAGCGGCAGCTCGTTGATATCGAGGAAGTGCTTCGGGGACTTGCTCATCAGCTTGCCGCCCGCTTGGTCTGGCTGGACGAGATTGCGACGCAGGCGCGCTCGAGCCGCCCGACGCTGTCCTCGATCTCGGCTTCGGTCACGATCAGCGGCGGCAGGAAACGCACGACATTGTCGCCGGCCCCGACCGTGAGCAGTTTTTCGTTACGCAGTGCCGCGACGAGATCGCCGGAGGGCACCACGGCCTTGATGCCGATCAGGAGGCCCTCGCCGCGCACTTCGCTGACGACATCGCCATGACGGTCGATCACGGAAGCAAGCTTCTGCTTCAGCAGCAGCGACATCTTCTTCACGTGGTCGAAGAAGCCGGGCTTGAGCATGACGTCGAGCACCGCATTGGCCGCGGAGATCGCCAGCGGATTGCCGCCGAAGGTCGAGCCGTGCGAGCCGGGTCCCATGCCGGCTGCCGCATCCGCAGTCGCCAGCACTGCGCCGATCGGGAAGCCGCCGCCGAGCGCCTTCGCCAGCGACATCACGTCAGGGGTGACGCCGGTGCGCCGATAAGCGAACAGATCGCCGGCGCGGCCCATGCCGGTCTGCACTTCGTCGAAGGCGAGCAGCAGGCCCTTCTCGTCGCAAAGCTGGCGCAACGCCTTGAGGAAGGTCGGCGTTGCCGAGCGCACGCCGCCCTCGCCCTGGATCGGCTCGATCAGGATGCCGGCAGTGTGCGGGCCGATCGCCTTCTTGACGGCCTCGATATCGCCATGCGGCACCTGGTCGAAGCCTTCCATGGGCGGACCGAAGCCTTCGAGATATTTTGCAGAGCCGGTCGCGGCGAGCGTTGCCAGCGTACGGCCGTGGAAGGCGCCTTCGAAGGTGACGATGCGATAACGTTCCGGATGGCCCTTGGAGAAGTGATGATGGCGGACCAGCTTGATCACGCCCTCCAGCGCTTCGGCGCCCGAATTGCAGAAGAACACAAAGTCGGCAAAGCTCTCGTTGCAAAGCCGGTCCGCGAGCTTCTCGCCGTCCGGGCTCTGGAACAGGTTCGACATGTGCCAGAGCTTCGTCGCCTGCTCCTGCAGCGCCTTGATCAGATGCGGGTGGCAATGGCCGAGCGCATTCACAGCCACGCCCGAGGTGAAATCGAGATAGCGATCGCCATTGGTCGCGATCAGCCAGCAGCCTTCGCCGCGCTCGAAGCCGAGGTCGGCTCTGGCGAAAACGGGGAGCAAATGCGGCGCTGCGCTGTTAGTCATGATGTCACTTGAATGTTGAGGACGGTGTGACGCGTGCATTGCGCAACGCACCATCGACCGGCCCGGAAAACGAAACGTGCCGCCTTTTAAGGGCGGCACGCGGGACTATCTTATGCTTGGCAAGACGGGTGTCAATGCCGCCCGGAAAGCCTCAGGAAACGCTGAATCCGTAGTCTTGCGGTGCCGATTTTGCGGGTTTTCACCACGGAACATGTGGAAGCGAGTCGGCGGACTCTTGCGCGGGAGTCACGCCATATTGTAGCGTTTGGATTGTCAGATACGACATCTCGTGCAGCGGTTCTGATCCCAAGAGTCCTCTTGTACCGGCGTAAACGTTCGGGCGTCAGTCACGCGCCCGGCGAGCCTTAAGGGATTCTGACGGCACGGGTTTTTGAAGGCTTAGGCAATCGCTGCGAGGCCCCAGGATGGCTGGCGCGTAGCGAGGGAAAGGGTGCAATGACGGTTTTGACCTGGTCCGACGATCGCGTCGAGCAGCTGAAAAAGCTCTGGGAGGCCGGACTTTCGGCCAGCCAGATCGCAGCTGAGCTCGGCAATGTGACCCGCAATGCCGTGATCGGCAAAGTGCACAGGCTCGGTCTGTCCGGCCGCGCCAAGAGCCCTTCATCGGCAGCGCCCCGGCCGCGCAAGGCGCGCCCCGCACAGCACATGATGCGGGTGACCCGTCCCATCGCGCGCGGCAACACCGCGCTGGCGCAGGCCTTCGAGGTCGAGGTGGAGGCTGAACCCGTCACCTACGACAACGTGGTGCCGATGAGCCAGCGGCTGTCGCTGCTCGAGCTGAACGAGGCGACCTGCCACTGGCCGGTCGGCGATCCCTCGAGCCCGGATTTCTTCTTCTGCGGCGGCAAGGCACTCTCCGGCCTGCCCTACTGCGCCCAGCACTCGCGCGTGGCGTATCAGCCGGCGGCGGATCGCCGTCGCGCCCCGGCAAAGCCGGGCCCGCGCTGAGCGGATCTAACTGATCGCAACGACGGCAGCCGTCATACGATGACGGCTCAACCAACTCGGTCTCATCCCCGCGAACGCGGGGATCCATAACCACAGGGCGCAGTTGTTGCGCGAGATGGTCACTCCGAGTCTTCGCCAAACCACTGCCTGTGGTTATGGGTTCCTGCTTTCGCAGGGACGACACCGGAGAACGCGGCGGCAGCCCACCAAACCCAACGCCTGCAAACCTTACGTCTGCTCCGCCTTCGCGAAGCGATCGTCGAGCGCGTAGCCGGCGCCGCGGACGGTGCGGATCGGGTCCTGCTCGCGGCCGAGATTGAGCAGCTTGCGCAGGCGGCCGATATGGACGTCGACGGTGCGCTCATCGATGTAGATGTCGCGACCCCAGACGCTGTCGAGCAGCTGCTCGCGCGAGAACACGCGGCCGGGATGCTCCAGGAAGAACTCCAGCAGGCGATATTCGGTCGGGCCGAGATCGATCGGCCGGCCCGAGCGCGCCACGCGGCGCTTGTCGCGGTCGAGCTCGATGTCGCCATAGGCCAGCACTGTCGCGAGCCGCTCAGGACTGGCGCGCCGCAGCAGGCCCTTCACGCGCGCCAAAAGCTCCGGCACCGAGAACGGCTTGACGATGTAGTCGTCGGCGCCGGTCGCAAGTCCCCGCACCCGCTCGCTCTCCTCGCCGCGCGCGGTGAGCATGATGATCGGCAGCTGCTTGGTGTCGGGCCGGGTGCGCAGGCGCCGGCACAGCTCGATGCCCGACAGGCCCGGCAGCATCCAGTCGAGCACGATCAGGTCCGGGATGTGCTCCTTGAGGCGGGTGTCGGCGTCGTCGCCGCGCATGACCGTCTCGACGTCATAGCCGTCGCCTTCGAGGTTGTAGCGAAGCAGCTCGGTGAGAGCTTCCTCGTCCTCAACCACCATAATGCGTGCGCCCATCGGGTCGTCGCTCCTTCAAGTCTTCAGGTATTCGGGACCGTCGTGGCGAAGGTGGTCATGTCGCCCTTCGGCCGCTTGTCGGTGATCGCCTGGCCCTCGATCATGTAGAACACGGTCTCGGCGATGTTGGTGGCGTGGTCGCCGATCCGCTCGATGTTCTTGGCGCAGAACATCAGATGGATGCAGAACGAGATGTTGCGCGGATCCTCCATCATGTAGGTGAGGAGCTCGCGGAACAGCGAGGTGCAGATCGCGTCGACCTCCTCGTCGCCCTTCCACACCGCCATCGCCGCCGGCAGATCATGCGCGGCATAGGCGTCCAGCACCGACTTGACCTGCTGCTGCACGAGGTCGGTCATGTGCTCCAGGCCGCGGAACAGCTTCAGCGGATGGAAGTCGGTCTCCAGCGCGGCGACGCGCTTGCCCATGTTCTTGGCGAGGTCGCCGATGCGCTCGAGGTCGGTCGCAACGCGCATGGCGCCGACGATCTCGCGCAAATCCACCGCCATCGGCTGGCGGCGGGCGATGGTGAGCACCGCGCGTTCCTCGATGCGCTTCTGCAGCGCGTCGAGCTCGGCGTCGATGGTGACGACGCGCTGGCCGAGCGCGACGTCGCGGCGGATCAGCGCGCCGACGGAATCGACGATCATGCGCTCGGCGATGCCGCCCATCTCGGCGACCAGGCGGGTGAGCTCCTGGAGGTCGGTGTCGAAAGCTTTTGCGGTATGTTCAGTACCCATGTCGCGTCTCCTCAGCCGAACCGGCCGGTGATGTAATCCTGCGTGCGCCGGTCGCTCGGCGACGTGAAGATCTTGCTGGTGTCGTCGAATTCGATCAGCTCGCCGAGATACATGAAGGCGGTCTTGTCGGAGACGCGCGCCGCCTGCTGCATGTTGTGGGTGACGATCGCGATCGTGTAGTTCTCGGACAGCTCCTGGATCAGCTCCTCGACCTTGGCGGTCGAGATCGGATCGAGCGCCGAGCAGGGCTCGTCGAACAAAATCACTTCAGGGCGCACCGCGACGGTGCGGGCGATGCACAGGCGCTGCTGCTGGCCGCCGGAGAGCGACAGGCCGGAGGCGTTGAGCTTGTCCTTGACCTCGTTCCACAGCGCGCCGCCGCGCAGCGCCTTCTCGACGCGGTCGTCCATCTCGGACTTCGAGATCTTCTCGTAGAGGCGGATGCCGAAGGCGATGTTCTCGTAGATCGTCATCGGGAACGGCGTCGGCTTCTGGAACACCATGCCGACCCGGGCGCGCAGCAGATTGAGGTCGAGCCTGGGGTCGAGGACGTTGGTCTGGTCCAGCATGAGCTGACCGGTGGCGCGCTGGCCCGGATAGAGATCGTACATCCGGTTGAAGATGCGCAGCAGGGTCGACTTGCCGCAGCCCGACGGGCCGATGAACGCCGTGACGCGGTTGGCGCCCAGCGTCAGGTTGATGTTCTTCAGCGCGTGGTGCTCGCCGTAATAGAAATTGAGATTGCGCACCGTCACCTTGGCCGGAGCTTCCGGCAGCGGCTGCGAGGCCAGATGAGCGTTGGAACTCATGGATACGGACAGGTCGGTCATTTTGCAGTCCTCTCGGCGCCGAGGATGCGCGCGCCAATGTTCAGGGCAAGCACGGTGAGCGTGATCAGCAGCGCGCCGCTCCAGGCGAGCTGCTTCCAATAGGCATAGGGGCTCTGGACGAAGTTGTTGATGGTAACCGGCAGGTTGGCCATCGTCTTGTTCAGGCCGAGGCTGAAGAACTGGTTCGACAGCGCGGTGAAGAGCAGCGGCGCGGTCTCGCCGGCGACGCGGGCGGTGGCGAGCAGCACGCCGGTGATGAGGCCCGACCGGGCCGCACGATAGGCGATACGCTTGATCACCAGCGAGCGCGGCAGGCCGAGCGCCGAGGCCGCCTCGCGCAGGGGATTCGGCACCAGCAGCAGCATGTCCTCGGTGGTGCGCAGCACGACCGGGATCACGATGACGGCGAGCGCGAGCGCGCCCGCGATCGCGGAGAAGCCACGCATCGGCACCACCACCGCGCCATAGATGAACAGGCCGATGATGATCGAGGGCGCCGAGAGCAGGATGTCGTTGATGAAGCGGATCACCGAGGTCAGCTTGTCGTTGCGGCCGTATTCGGCAAGGTAGGTACCGGCGAACAGGCCGAGCGGCGCGCCGATGCCGACGCCGATCAACGTCATGATGATCGAACCGACGATCGCGTTGCGCAGGCCGCCTTCGGTCGAACCGGGCGGCGGCGTATCCGCGACGAAGATCTGAAGATTGAGGCCGGCCAGGCCGTTGAAGAGCAGCGTGACCAGGATCAGCGCGAGCCAGGTGACGCCGAAGGCAGCCGCGGCGAAGCAGAGGCCGCGGATGACGATATCCTTGCGGCGACGACGCGAATAGATCGGATTGAGCGCCATGACGTTACTTCCCCGCCTTCTTGTCCAGCCGCATCAGCATCAGCCGCGCTGCGGCCAGCACGAAGAACGTCAGCACGAACAGCAAGAGGCCGAGCAGGATCAGGCCGGACTGGTGCAGGCCGTCGCTCTCGGCGAACTCGGATGCGATCGCCGCCGAGATCGTGGTGCCCGGCGCGAAGATCGATGAGGAGATGCGGAACGAATTGCCGATGATGAAGGTCACCGCCATGGTCTCGCCGAGCGCGCGGCCCAGCGCCAGCATGACGCCGCCGATGATGCCGACGCGGGTGTAGGGGATCACCACGCTGCGGACGACTTCCCAGGTGGTGCAGCCGACGCCGTAGGCGGCCTCCTTCAGCACCGGCGGCACCGTCTTGAACACGTCGACCGAGATCGAGGTGATGAAGGGCAGCACCATGATGGCGAGGATCAGCGCGGCGTTGAACGTGCTGAGATAGGACGGCGGACCTGCGAAGATCGCGCCCAGCACGGGCACGCCGTCGAAGATCCTGATCATGAAGGGCTGGAAGGTATTGGCCAGGAACGGGCCCAGCACGAAGAAGCCCCACATGCCGTAGATGATCGAGGGAATGCCGGCGAGCAGCTCGATCGCCATGCCGATCGGGCGACGCAGCCATTGCGGGCAGAGCTCGGTGAGGAAGATCGCGATGCCGAGACCGACGGGAATGGCGATCAGCATCGCGATGAAGGAGGTGACGAGCGTGCCATACATCGGCCCGAGCGCGCCGAGCACGGGCGGATCGGCCGACGGCGCCCAGCGCTGCGTCCACAGGAAGGAGAAGCCGTATTCCTTCATCGCCGGGAACGCGCCGACGATCAGCGAGACGATGATGCCACCGAGAATGAGGAGCACCGAGATCGCGGACAGCCGCGTGATCCAGTAGAAGGCAACGTCGCCGAGCTTGAACGCGCTCAAGGCCTTGGCGCGGTCATACGGTCCGGCGTCGTCGATTACATCGCTCTGAACGGCCATTTCTGCCACGCCGATCCCCTGTGCCCGATAATATACGCTTGTTGTCAGTCTTTTTGTCGGTCTCGCGCTCCGGACACGGCGTGACCGATCCGGAGCGGAAGTCTTGCGGGTCCCGGCTCTCGCGGAGCGGCACGCTGGACGATGCTTCGTATCGCCAGGGCCGCGCCGCGTCCGGGACGCGAGAGCCCTACTTAGCTCTTGATCTCGGCAGCCCAGGTCTTCTCGATCAGGGTCACGACGCCTTCGGGCATCGGGATGTAGTCGAGCTGTTCAGCCGCCTTGCCGCCGCTCTTGAAGGCCCAGCGGAAGAACTTGATGGCTTCCTGCGAGGCCGCCTTGTCGGTGGCGTCCTTGTGCATGAGGATGAAGGTCGCCGCGGTGATCGGCCAGGACTTCTCGCCGGGCTGGTCGGTCAGGATGACGTAGTAGCCGGGCGCCTTGGCCCAGTCGGCGTTGGAGGCGGCCGCCTGGAAGGCTTCGACGGTCGGCTGCACCGGCTTGCCGGCCTTGTTGACGAGACCGGTGTAGGTCAGCTTGTTCTGCTTGGCATAGGCGTACTCGACATAGCCGATCGAGTTCTTGGTCTGGCTGATGTTGCCCGACACGCCTTCATTGCCCTTGGCGCCGACGCCGACCGGCCACTCGACCGCGGTGCCCTCACCGACCTTGCTCTTCCAGTCCGCGCTGGCCTTGGAGAGGTAGTTGGTGAAGTTGAAGGTGGTGCCCGAACCGTCCGAGCGGCGGACCACGGTGATGGCGTCCGAGGGCAGCTTCACGTTCGGATTGAGCTTCTTGATCGCGGCGTCGTCCCACTTGGTGATCTTGCCGAGATAGATGCTGGCGAGCGTCTCGCCGTCGAACACCATCTCGCCGGGCTTCACGCCCTCGAGGTTGACGACGGGGACGATGGCGCCCATCACCATCGGCCACTGGACGAGGCCGTCCTTCTCGAGCTGCTCGGCCTTGAGCGGCGCGTCGCTGGCGCCGAAGGTCACGGTCTTGGCCTGGATCTGCTTGATGCCGCCGCCGGAGCCGATCGACTGGTAGTTCAGACCGTTGCCGGTCTCCTTCTTGTAGGCGTCAGCCCATTTGGAATAGATCGGGAACGGGAAGGTGGCACCGGCACCCGTGATGTCGGCAGCGAAGGCCACTGTCGTCGATGCGGCGAGCAAGCCGGCAGCGACCATGGTTTTGATGAAATTCATGCTGGTCTCCATACAGGGGAGCGAAGCGCCAACCGCGCCCGATCGCGCTCCCCGCGCCGCCCCTTTAGGAGCGGTCGGCTGTGCTTTTACGAAGGTTTCGTGACAGTCGGATGACACACTCAAGCGATTGAAATCGCTGGAGTTTCAGGCTTAAACTAAAGTCTTAGCCTGGGGAAAACAGGCGGTGAAAGTGGCCCCCTGACGGGGCACGCTTTCGATCAAAAGCCGGCCGCGATGGCGGTTAAGAATATGTTTCACCAGCGATAATCCGAGCCCGGTGCCGCCCTGCGAGCGACTGTCGCCGACGTCGACGCGGTAGAACCGCTCGGTCAGCCGCGGCAGGTGCTCGGGCGCGATGCCGGGACCGAAATCGCGGACCATGATCCGGATTTCCTGAGTTCCATCAGTGGCTGCGGCTGAGGTCAGCGACACGATGACGCGTCCGCCGGAGGCACCGTATTTGAGCGCGTTCTCGATCAAATTCTCGAACAGGCGGAGCAGCTCCTCGCGGTCGCCCGCGATCATCACCGGTCCCTCGGGTAGATGGATCTCGACCTCGACCTGACGCTCGCGCGCCAGCGGCTCGAGCCCGTCGGCGACCTGGCGGATGATCGGCAGCAGGTCGACCAGGGTGTCGGGCCGGACATGGGCCGACAGCTCGACCCGCGACAGCGACAACAGATCGTCGATCAGGCGCGCCATGCGGGTGGCCTGGTTGTGCATGATGCCGAGGAAGCGCTCGCGCGCCTTGGGATCGTCCTTGGCCTGGCCCTGCAGCGTGTCGATGAAGCCCGACAGCGCGGCCAGCGGCGTGCGCAGCTCGTGGCTGGCATTGGCGACGAAGTCGGCCCGCATCTCCTCGACCCGGCGCAGCGGCGTCTGGTCGTGGAAGGTCATCAGCATGCATTTGTCGGCGCCGCCGAAGCTGGTCGGCACCGGCACCGGCGTGATCATGAGCTCCAGCCAGCGGTCGACCGGGACGTGGTCGAGATAGGTCGCGCGCCGCGGCTCGGTGGTCGCGATCGCCTCGCGCAGCGCGGTGATGATCTCGGGCGAGCGCAGCGCGAACTGGGCCAGCTCGTTCCGGCGCAGCGCCGGTGCGAGCTGGGCGGCGGCGGCATTGAGATGGATGACGCGGCCGGCGCGGTCGAGCAGCACCGCCGGATCCGGCATGCCGGCGACGACGGCGGCCACCGCCGCGCTCTCGACCGGGTTGATGCGCCTGACGTCGTCGCGCGAGGCGGCGGGATCGTGCAGCCGCCACGGGATCAGCGCGGCCGCCGCGATACAGAGGAACACGATGGCGGCGTGCAGCGCCGACAAGTCGCCGAGCGAGACGACGACGGACAGCGCCAGCGCCGCGGCGATCAGGATCACGGTCGAATGCCGCAGCCGGTCGGACCAGGGCTGCGCGGAGGGAGAAGATGGGGCGTCGATCGCCATCGGGGCGGACTTCTCCTGGGGCTTGTCTGAAGGCCTGTCAAATAAGGCTTGGCGCCGTCAGGCACCGCTGTCGCTGCGCTCTCTCACATAAGCGGCTTCACGCGCCGGGCCGGGGTCGAGCTTGAGCGCCGCCTGCTGCAAGCGCTTCGATCGTGCGCCGATGATAACTTCGCGAAACGTCAGCAAGATTACAGATATGACGAAGGGCGACAGATAATAGAGGACGCGGAACAGCAGCATGCCGCCCAGAAGTTCCTCGCGATCCATCTGCCAGAGACCGACCAGCATGGCGGCGTCGAACACCCCGAGCCCGCCGGGCGAGTGGCTGGCGAAGCCGAGCAGGGTGGCCGAGACGAAGATCACCGCGACCACCACGAAGCCGAGATTGGGCTCGTCCGGGACCAGCACGTACATCGCGAGCGCGCAGAAGCCGAGATCGACGATGCCGATCGCGATCTGGAGCAGCGTCAGCGGGCCGCCCGGCAGCACCACGGTCCAGGGCCCGCGGCCGACCACGCGCGGCTGGGTCCAGACCCAGACCACGTAGCCGACCAGCCCGACGATGATCATCAGCGCCAGCGTCCGGTTCAGCCATGGAGGCAGCTGGTCGATCGAGGCGGCGGCCTCCGGATGATAGGAGATGCCGAGGCCGAGCACGGCGGCATTGCCGAGCCAGAAGGTCAGGCCGGCGAGGAAGCAAATCTTCGCGACGTCGATCGCGTTCAGCCCGTAGGCCGAATAGATGCGATAGCGCACCGCGCCGCCGGTGAAGACGGATGCGCCGACATTGTGGCCGATCGAATAGCTGGTGAAGGCCGCGAGCGCGTTGATGCGATAGGGCACATGGGCATGGCCGATCGCGCGCACGGCGAACAGGTCGTAGAAGGTCAGGGTGAAATAGCCCGCGGTGACGAACAGCGCCGCCATCGCGATCTGGGTCGGCTCGGTGCTCTTGATCGCTTCGAGGACTTCGTTGAAATCGATGCCTCGCAACATGTGGTAGAGCACATAGCAAGCGATGCCGATGACCGCGACGCTGATCACAACGCCAAGCTTATGCAGGACTTGCTTCTGGCGCAGAAACGACGTCGCCCTGCGTATGGCTTCCAGCATCTAGACCTCGAACAACGCTTCAGCGGCCAGGGTGGCCGGCGAACAGGCGGACGACGCACTGGCACTCAACGAACCCTCGCCGCCGGCTCCGGTATCGCGCATGCCCCCTGCCCCTCCACTAGCGCGTTTTGGCGCGGAGTGGAATTCGCCAATTCGAACAAAAACACGTGCATTCAATATTTTAGGCAGGGTTGCGGGCTCCTGATGCACGGTTTGACGCCTTCGGCGGCAGGACTTGAGGCGAATCTCCATGGCGATCCTGCGCAGGCGCCATGAAGTTTTGATGATTTCGGCCGCACAATGTTCCTTCACGCCTTAAGCCGACGTCAATCTATGGACCGCGCCCGCCTGTTGAAAGAGGGGGCAATCCCGGCGTCCGTCCGACGGGTTATTCGATGCGCCGGAAGGTCGCGGGCCCCGGGGCGCAGCCTCAAGGCGCGGTCAAATAGCCGCGGCCATAGGCTGCGGCCTGATCTTCGAAGATCGCCATGGCCGTGGCCATCCGCCTGAAACCCAGGCGTTCATAAAACCCTTCCTTGCCCGGGACGGCGTAGAGGATGATCTTGCGATGGCCGCGGCAACGCACAAGCAAACGCTCGATAATGTCGCGGCCGAGACCTCGCCCCTGGCGGTCCGGGTGCACGGCGATATCACAGAGATAGGCGCAGTCACGGCCGTCGGCCAGGACGCGTCCCGCAGCCACGATGCGACCATCCTCATTGGCGAAGGCGCGAAACATGCTGTTGCCGAACACCAGCGCGAGATCGGCCGGCGCCTTGTTGCCGAGCGGCGCGATGCGATAGAGCTCGGATAGCTCATCCCAGTCGATCCCGGCGAGATCGTCGGCCCAGACAATCGACATCGCGAAGGCCTCCCCGGCTCAGTGCCGCGCGGCGGTGACGGCAGCGACGATTTCGTCGCCGTCCGGAAAATGTCCTTTGCTGCGGCTGGCGACGATCCGGTCGCCGAGCTTGACCTGGAAAACGCCGCCCTTGCCGGGGACGAGATCCGCTTCCAGCCCTAGCTGCCGGCGCAAAGCCGCGGCCGCCTCCTTGGCACGCTTCTCGTATCCGCACGGCCGGCAATAGATGATGGTTACCTCGGACATCTCGTCCTCCTTCAGGCCGCAAGCTGGGGACGCACCGCTTCAATGCCGGCGATCCAGCCGGCAACGGAACGGCCGATCGCGTCGGGGTGATCCTCCTGGAGATAGTGCAGACCGGGCCCGAGGCGGACGAGCGCGCAGTGCTGCAGCGAGGCCGCGAAGGTCTCGGCAAATTCGGGAGCGACGACGGCCCCCGGCTCCCCTGCGAACAGCAGCTTCGGATATGCAGACGCCTTGAGCGACGCATGAGCCGATTGCAGCGCTTCATAGACATCGGCGGGTTCGCCGGCGATCGGCAATTCCCGAGGGAATGCAAGAACGGGACGGCGGCTGTCCGGCGTCGGAAAGGGCGCGCGATACGGCTCCATCTCGTCGTCGCTCAGGGTGCGCATGATGCCGCCGGGCAGCACGCGTTCGACGAAGGCGTTCGCCTCCAGGATCATGGCCTCTCCCTCGCCTTGCGTCCTGAATTTGCGGAAAGCCTGGCGCGCGGGTTCGGCCTGGTGGAAATCCTGCCACGTCGGCATCGGCCGGATGAACTCCATGAAGGCGAGCCCGCGCACGAAGGCCGGCCGGCGCGCCGCGAGATGAAATGCGAGCGCCGTGCCCCAATCCTGCGCAACGAGATAGGCCGAGGTGAGGCCGAGCTCGTCGATCAACGCGTCGAGATAGCGGACATGGTCGAAGAAGCGGTAGGCGATGTCGGGCTTGCCGGACCGGCCGAAACCGATGAGATCGGGCGCGATGCAACGCGCCACAGGCGCCACCAGCGGCAGGATGTTCCGCCAGATATGCGACGACGTCGGATTGCCGTGAAGGAAGAGCGCGACCGGCGCATCCTGCGTGCCCGTGTCGCGATAGGCCATCGTGCTTCCCAGCACGGCGGCGCTGCGGATCTGGATCTCGGAATGCTGGCTCATGTCGGCTCCTTGAAGACGGTCTTGAATGCGATGGTCTTGAAGCGCTCGAGCGCCTTGGGCGTGCGGTCGACCTTCATGCGCAGGATCGCGCCCTGCCAGGACGCGAGCAGGAAATCGGCAAGCTCCTCGGGCTCGAATTCGGAATCGATCTCGCCGCTTCTCTGCGCCTCGCTGATGCAGGCGGCGAAGGGCATGCGCCATTCGGCGAAAATTTCGGCAAGGCGGGCGCGCAGCATCTCGCTGCTGCCGGCCGCTTCCAGGCTGAGATCGCCGATCAGGCAGCCGCGTCCATAGCCGTCGGCTTCGAGCCGGCCAGTGATGATGTCGAGATAGCGTTTGAGCCGCGCCCGCGGGGTCAGAGAGGCGTCTTCAAGGGCCTCCGCGACCAATCCCTTCGTGATCTCGAAATAGCGATCGAGCACCTCCGAGGCGAACGCTTCCTTGGAGCGAAAATGATTGGTGAAGGACCCCTGCGGGGCGCCTGCCGCAGTGGTGACATCGCGCACACTGGTGCCGTGATAGCCGGTCCGGAACATGACCTTGAGACCGGCGTCGAGGATGGCGTCTTTGAGCGAGGGCTTGGGCATGGAGGAATAATACGTACGTGCGTATTATTGTCAAGCGGAGCGTTTGACGTCTCTCTCAACGACGTGTCCAAACAGAAAAAGGGGGTTGGCGGCGGAGCTTCAGCCGGTCCGCATGCTGCGCGAGACCACGCGGTCGCGCAGCCAGGCGCCGATGGTGCAGCCGACCAGGTAGCAGGCGAACATGATCAGGCCGAGATCGAGCCAGTAGCCGAGGCGGCCGGGGACAATGTGTGCGAACGAGGCCGCGACCAGGGCGGCGGCAAGCGCGGCGAGCCAGCGCGCCGTCACCTTCGAGGTGCCGTTGCCGCGCTGGACCACCGAGATCCAGCCCATGCAAAAGCCCAGCAGCAGCGAGCCGATCAGCCAGCCCAGATGGAACGAGACGAGATAGGGCATCGTCACCTCACCAGGAATTCGATACGGCGGTTTTGCGCCTTGCCTTCGTCGGTGTCGTTGCCGGCGAGCGGCTGCGTGCTGCCATGGCCGACCGCGGTGAAGCGGCTGGCGGGCAGGCCGGCCTTGACCAGATAGTCGATCACCGCCTGTGCGCGCTTCTCCGAGAGAGCGCGGTTGAAGCCGTCCTCGCCGTCGGCATCGGTATGCCCGGCGACCTCGACATTGGTGGTGGGGCAGCGCAGCGCCGTCTCGATCAGATGGTCGAGAATGGCGGCGGAATCCGGATCGATGTCGGCGCGCTTGGCTGCGAAGCGGATCTTGCCCTTGGCCAGAAGGTCCGTGAACAATTGCTGGCACACGGTGCCATCGACCGGGCCTGCCGCGGGCTTCACGGTGATCTCCGGCTTGTACTGCCAGTTTTTCGGGAAGTCCTTGCCGAGGCCTGCGCGGATGTCGTTGGCCGCGCCCTCGTAGAGCGCATCGCCCGACAGCTTCACCTCGCGGTCGGAGACGACGAGCGTGCCGGTCGACAGCCGCGACAGCGCGCCGAGTGCGGCAATCACGGCGGTGTTGAAGGAGCCGGGCGCGCCGATGCTGGCCTTGAGATTGTCGACGACCTTCTCGGTGAAGAATTTTCGCGCGGCGCTGGTGGCGATCGCGGCGTGGATGGTGTTGTCGGGAACGTAGCCGGTCAGCGTCACGGTCGCGGCGACCGGATCCTTGTAGGCCTGGAAGATATAGGGCGGCGCCTTGACGTCGTTGGCGGCGATCGAAAAGCCCTCGGGCAGGTTCTTCAAAGCTGCCACGATGGCCTCGCGGCCACCGAGATCGCGCGCCATGCCCGACAGATTGACCTTGGTGTCCGTGATCGTGATCTTGCCGTCCTTCAGCTTGCCGATCTGGTCCAGCAACAGCGTCGCTGCGGCCTCGAACCGCGGCGGCGCACCGCGCGCCAGCCCCATCTGGTCGGCCACCTCGACGCCGCCGACCTCCTTGCGGGCCGCCTCGGTCAGCCGGCCCTTCATCGATGGCAAGGGCGCGGAGCCTGACAGCGTCACCCGCACCACGTCGCGCTCGGCGTTCCAGACGAAGGGTTTGGCCTCGGGAACAAGGCGGGTCCGGTCGTCGACCAGGCGGACGCCGGGGACGGTCTCCACCGCCATCACGGCATCCCGCCGCCCCTCCTCGGAGAAGGCGTCCGCGGCCAGGCTGACATCGCGGCCATCGACCGCGATTCGGGTCTTGTCCAGGACGGTGTCCTTCAGCGCAGCCGAGCTGCGCGCCGACAGGTCGGCTTCGACCGGTAAGGTATTATTCCAAGCCGCAAATCCCCACATGACGGCCAAGGGGATCAGCCCCGGCCACCATTTGCTGGCCCACCTAAAAAGCTTCTTCATTCGACGACCCGAACTCTGGAACCGGAGACAAAACAAACCCTTGGCAGGCTGTCAAACCGGAAATGTTGCCCTTGCGAAGGCCTCACCCGGACAATCGGAATAACTTTTTCTTCAAGGGTTCTTCCGTAAGTTGAAAGCGGAATGCCAGAGTCCGCCAGCGGGTCATGAAACAACTGCGTAACAACGTCATCCGCGCCGGGCTGGGAGCACTCTATTTCAGCGGGGCGCACCACCTGCTGCGCCCGCTTTTGTCGGGCGTCGGCGCCATTTTCATGCTGCACCACGTGCGACCGGCCCGCGAGGCCGTGTTCCAGCCGAACCGGCATCTCGAAGTCACCCCCGAATTCCTGCGCGCCACGCTGTGCCATCTGCGCTCGCGCGACATCGACATCGTCAGCATGGACGATCTGCATGAGCGGCTGGTGCAGGGCCGGTTCGACCGCCGCTTCGCCGCCTTCACCTTCGATGACGGCTATCGCGATAATCTGGACTACGCGCTGCCCGTGCTGCGGGAATTTGACGCGCCTCTGGCGGTCTATGTCGCGAGCGATTTTGCCGAGGGCACTGGACGGTTGTGGTGGGTGGCGCTGGAGGCCGTGATCGCCAAGGCCGAGCAAGTCGACGTCAGAATAGGCAATTCCGCGCTGCGGCTCGATGCGACGAGCCCCGCCGCCAAGCAGGCAACCTTCGACCGCCTGCACGACTGGCTGCGCGCGCTACCGGGCGAACACGATCTGGCGCGAGAAATCGAGGCGCTCTGCGCGACATACGACGTCGACATGGCAGCGCTGTGCCGCAGCCTCTGCCTGTCCTGGGCCGAGGTGAAGAGCTTTGCCGCCGACCCGCTGGTCACGATCGGCGCGCATAGCGTCAGCCATTGCAATCTCGCCAAGGTGGCCGAAGACGTCGTCGCGCGGGAGATCGCCACGAGCCGCGCGCGGATCGAGCAGGCGCTGCAGCGCCCGGTGCTGCATCTCGCCTATCCCTATGGCGACCGCGAGGCCGCGGGGATGCGCGAATTCGGCCTTGCTGCAACCGCGGGCTTCAAGACCGCGGTGACGACGCGGCCCGGCATGCTGTTCGCCGACAATGCCACCCACATGACAGCGCTGCCGCGCGTCTCGCTCAACGGCAATTACCAGGACGCAAGAATCCTCCCCGTTCTGACCTCGGGCGCCGCGACCGCGATGTGGAACGGCTTCCGCCGGATCGCGGCGGCGTAGCTGCTGCTCCAATCTCCGCCGTCGTCCCTGCGAAAGCAGGGACCCATACCGCGTGATCTATCGATTGCGATCGGTAGACCTACCGAACGACCAGCCTTCGCCAAACTACTCCCTGTGGGTATGGGTCCCCGCGTTCGCGGGGACGACACCGCCTTGGATGGAGCGCTCTCGCGCCACACTCCTGTCGCATCCAGCGCCTTTCTTGACTCCCCACCCCTCCCCGCCCAAAACATCGCCAACCAAGGGAGGAGGCACCATGTTCAACGATCTGTTCTCGCTCAAAGGCCGCGTCGCACTGGTGACCGGCGGCTCGCGCGGCATCGGCAAAATGATCGCGGCGGGATTTCTCAGCGCCGGCGCCGCAAAGGTCTACATCACCGCGCGCAAGGCGGGACCGTGCGAGGAGACCGCCAAGGCGCTCACCGCGCAATATGCCGGCGAGTGCATCGCGCTGCCGATCGACATCTCGACGCTCGCCGGCGCCGAGCTGCTGGCAACCGAGTTCAAGAAGCGCGAGCCGAAGCTCGATATCCTCGTCAACAATGCCGGTGCCGCCTGGGGCGCGGAGTTCGACGAATTCCCGGAGAGCGGCTGGGACAAGGTGATGAACCTCAACGTCAAGGCGCCGTTCTTCCTGACCAAGGCGCTGGCCGGCCCGCTGCGCGCAGCCGCAAGCGCGGAGCGGCCGGCGAAGGTGATCAACATCGCCTCGATCGACGGCATCTTCGTCAACCCGATGGAGACCTATTCCTACGCCGCGAGCAAGGCCGGGCTGATCCATTTGACCCGGCGCATGGCGGTGAAGCTGATCTCCGACCACGTCGTGGTCACGGCGATTGCGCCGGGCCCGTTCCAGTCCGACATGAACCGCGCCGCGCGCGACCATGGCGACGAAGTCGCAACGCGCGTGCCTGCGGGGCGCATCGGCACCGACGAGGACATGGCGGGCGCCGCAATCTATCTGGCCTCGCGCGCGGGCGATTACGTGGTGGGCGCGACCATCGCGGTGGACGGCGGCATCGTCTATGCCAACCCGGGGATCAAGGGGAGCGGATGGGATAGCTGAGGGGGCGAATGGTAGTTCGCCCTCACCTCACCCTCCGCGGTCATGCCCCGGCTTGACCGGGGCATCCAGTACGCCGCGGCCTCTCGATTTATCTCTGACGCCTCTGGAATACTGGATCACCCGCTTTCGCGGGTGATGACACCATTTGTGTTGCGCCGGCGGCGGCCCTGACGCCTACGACTCGATCTTCACGTACTCGAAATCGCCGGGCTTGTTGTCGATGCCGACCTTCGGCGGCGAGATCCACGATGCGAACTTGCCGCTCTCGGTGACGGGCTGCATCAGGGAGGTGATGAAGTCGCCGTCGGCGGTCGACGGCAGCCATTCGTCCTTGCGCTTCGCCCAGGTGGCATCGTCGATCAGGAGGCCGTCGGGCGTCGCATGCACGTCCTTGAACTCGCCGATGTGGCGGTGGAAGGCGACGTTGGGCAGGGTCAGCTTGAAGTCGTAGCCCGCGGTCGAGATCACCTTGTTCCAGCGCAGCATGCCCTTGACGCAATCCTGGCTGTAATCGTCGCGCAGGCGCATGTTGAGCGCGGTCAGCGCCGGCTCGTCGACCAGCTTGATCTCGCCGTTGATGAACTTCAGCACCGGATAGGTGGCGTTCTTGAGCTGGTGATCGTCCTCGATCTGGGTCTCGTGATAGCGGCCCTTGATGCCGGCATTGAAGGCGTTGGCTGCGTTGGTCGAGACCTCCGAGCCGAACAGATCGAGCGACAGCGTGTAGTGCAGGTTCAGCTTCTTCTGGATGGTCGGCAAGTCGATCACGCCGAGCGCGCGGACTTTTGCGATATCGGTCGGATCGGTGATGCCGGCCTCGCGCATCGCATCGCAGGTGCGCTGCACGACGCGGGTGATGCCGGTCTCGCCGACGAACATGTGGTGCGCTTCTTCCGTGAGCATGAAGCGGCAGGTGCGCGACAGCGGATCGAAGCCGGACTGCGCGAGCGAGTGCAGCTGCATCTTGCCGTCACGGTCGGTGAAATAGGTGAACATGAAGAAGGACAGCCAGTCCGGCGTCGCCTCGTTGAAGGCGCCGAGCATGCGCGGCGCATCGGCATCGCCGGAGCGGCGGCGCAGCAAATCATCTGCTTCCTCACGGCCGTCGCGGCCGAAATATTTCTGCAGCAGGTAGACCATCGCCCAGAGGTGGCGGCCTTCCTCGACGTTGACCTGGAACAGGTTGCGCATGTCGTAGAGCGAGGGCGCGGTCTTGCCGAGATGGCGCTGCTGCTCGACCGAGGCCGGCTCGGTGTCGCCCTGGATCACGATCAGGCGGCGCAGCATGGCGCGATGCTCGCCCGGGACTTCCTGCCAGGCCGGCTCGCCATAATGCTCGCCGAACGGCACGACGCGGTTCTCTTCCTGCGGCGCAAGCAGAATGCCCCAGCGATAGTCGGGCATGCGGACGTAGTCGAACTTGGCCCAGCCGCGCGGATCGACCGAATAGGCGGTGCGCAGATACACCAGCGATTCCTGGAAGCCTTCCGGCCCCATGTCGCTCCACCAATCCATGTAACCGGGATGCCAGCCCTCGAGTGCTTTGAGCACCTGGCGGTCTTCGGCGAGATTGACGTTGTTCGGAATCTTGGTCGAGTAGTCGACGTTCATGATGTTCATGTTCATGTGGACCTCCCGTGGGGGACTAGCTCGTTAAAGGGGCGAATGGCGAATGGCGAGTAGCGAATGGAAACTCCTATTCGCCATTCGCCACTCCCTACTCGCTAGACTCGCGTCATATCGAATTTCGGCTTCTGGCCGCTGCCGTAGCGGCGCAGCGCGCCTTCTTCGCCGACCGCGTTGGGGCGCTGGAAGATCCAGTTCTGCCACGCAGTCAGGCGCGAGAAGATTTTCGATTCCATCGTCTCCGGGCCGACGAAGCGCAGGCTTGCTTCCATGCCGGTGAGGCTGTCCGGCGAGAAGCTGGCGCGCTCCTCCAGGAACACGCGGACCTCGTCGTCCCAGTCGATGTCGTCGAGCGCGAAGGTGACGAGGCCGAGCTCCTCGGCCTGCTCGGCGTCGAGCGCGGTGCCCATCGTGGCTTCGGCGCGCTCCACATCCGACGGATCAGCCTGGAAGCGCGACTCCAGCCGCGTCAGGCCGTGGCTCATCGGATACGGGCCGAAATTCATGGCGGAGAGCTCGATCGACGGCGGCGGGCGGTTGTCGCCCTGGCGCGTGCCGATCAGCATGTAGGAGCGGTCGGCGGCGAAGACGAGCTCGGCGAGCGTGCCGGCAAAGCAGGAGCCGGGCTCGACCAGCGTCACCAGCGTGCGCGAGGTGACGTCGATGCGCTTCAGCACGCGCTTCCAGTAATGGCGGATTTCGTTGACCAGCCAATGCGCCTTGTTGGCTTCGAGGAACGCGTCGTGCGCGAGCACATGGGCGCGATCACCATGGCTCTTGAACACCAGCATGGCGATCTCGAGCTCGTTGATGCGCAGGTGAAGGATGGCGTCGTCGAGCTCGCGCGCCACTTGCAACGGCCAGAACGAGGCGCCTTGCGCCATCATGCCGTCGATGTCGGCGGGCGGCGCGGTTTCCGGCGCCTTGATGGAGATGGTGGCGATGCGGGCCGTGCGGTCGATATCGACCGTGACGAAGCCGTAACGGATGCTGGTCTCGTCGATGAGGCGCTTGAGCTGCGTCAGCGCGATGCCCTTGCCGCTGCCCTTGCGCTTCGAGGCGGCCGCGAACTCCTTGGCACGCTCGGCGATCTTGGCCTCTAACTTCGAGTTCGGCGCGATCTCGTCGACGAGGCGCCATTGCACGGCGCGCTTGCCCTTGACGCCTTCCTCGATGGTGCAGAAGAAATCGGCATGATCGCGGCGCACCTTGCGCTTGTCGACGACGCGGGTGAGACCGCCGGTGCCCGGCAGCACCGCCAGCAGCGGCACCTCGGGCAGCGCGACCGCCGACGAGCCGTCGTCGGCGAGGATGATGTGGTCGGTCGCGAGCGCCAGCTCATAGCCGCCACCGGCGGCGGAGCCGTTCACCACCGTGATGAAACGCTGGCCGGAATTCTCGGAGGAATCTTCCATGCCGTTACGGGTCTCGTTGGTGAACTTGCAGAAGTTGACCTTGTGGGCATGGGTCGAGCCCGCGAGCATGCGGATGTTGGCGCCGGCGCAGAACACGCGGTTCTTGGCCGAGCGCATCAGCACGACCTTCACTTCCGGATGCTCGAAGCGCAGCCGCTGGACCGCATCCGCCAGCTCGATGTCGACGCCGAGATCGTAGGAATTGAGCTTGAGCAGGTAGCCCTCGAACAGGCCGCCATTCTCGTCGACGTCCATGGTCAGCGTCGCGACGTCACCCTCGACCGCGAGCTTCCAGTGCTTGTAGCGGGACGGTTCGGTCTGGAAATCGATGAATGTCGCGCCGCCTGCGAGGCGCCGATCTTCCCCGGCCATGGGCCACCCTTGAGCTCGTTTTGGTTTAGCGTTAGATGCACAATAGTGCATCTTTTTGGATGCGTCTAGCCCTTAACTGCCGGCTCATGCACTTTGTTTCATGCAGTCGGCCAGGACCGCACGATCGCGCCAAGCGCGATCCAGTCGCCCTTTGCGAGCTGCGGGCGGCCGATCTTGGCCTGGAGCAGCGCCACCAGGGCCGCGACCGGAAAGCTCTCGACGAAACCGTCGCCGCCGCTGGCGACCTTGCGTGCGCTCAACGCGCGCAGCTCGGTCAGAGCGTCGCCGAACAGGCGCGCGGCCGAATGCGCCTTCTGCATGCGCAGGCGCAAATTGGCATTGGCGATGTGGATGCAGGCGCGCAGCAGGATGCGTTCGCGGCCGCTCTGCGGGGCTGCGGCCCACACCGTCTCCAGCACCTCCTGCGCTTCCCAAAAATAGCCGCGATCGTTGAGCGCGAGGCCGTAGCGCAGCGCCGGATGGCGGGCCGGCACGTAGCCGCGAAAGGCCGAGGGCACCAGCGCCTTGGCCAAGCGAAGCGTTTCGTCATCGGCCTCGATGGCGCCGGTCTCGCCCGGCACATAGGCCCATTGCGGCCATGGCAATTGGCCGGTCGCATGTGAAGGCACATTCATCGATGTGCCTCCGCATGGTCATGCGGCGCGTCCCTGGAGTCCCTGATCGTCGCGCAGGGCCGCTTTTGCAAATTGCTCAATCGCGTCAAGCGTCGCCCCCGGCGCTTCACGATGCGGGGAATGGCCCGCGTCTGAAATGACTTTAAAATCTATCGGACAATAACACTCTTCCTGCGCAATTTCGACCTGACGCAATGTCCCATATTGGTCGCCTGCACCTTGCAGGACCATCATGGGAACGCGGATATAGGCCAGATATTCCGAGATGTCCCAATCGCGGAATTTCGGATCGAGCCAGGCGCCGTTCCAGCCGTAGAAGGCGTTGTCGACATCCTTGTGCCAGCGCGCCAGCTTGGCCTTGAGGTCGGTGGTTTCGAAGCTGGTCTTGATCTCCGCGATCGATTTCACCGAGATGTCCTCGACGATGAAGTGCGGCGCGATCAGCACGAGGCCGCTCAGGCGGTGATCCTGATGCGCGCCGGCATAGATCGTCGCGATCGAGCCGCCGTCGGAATGGCCGAGCAGCAGGCCGCGCTTGAAGCCGATCGCGTCGAGCAGCTTCGGCAGCACGTCGAGCGCCTCGCGCTGCATGTAGTCGAGCGGCCGCGGCAATGTCACCGGGCTCGAATGGCCGTAGCCTGCGCGCGAATAGGCGAAGATGCCGGCACCGGTGGCCTGCTGCAGTTTCTCGGGAAAATCGCCCCAGAGCCCAACCGAGCCGAGCCCTTCATGCAGCATGACGATGGTGGGGGCGTCGGCCGATGCAGGCGCGAGCCATTTGTATTCGAGGCTGGCGCCGCCGATGCTGAGGAAGCCGGTGGGGGTGAGGTTGGTCATGGTCGAAGTCCCATTCCTAGCCAAGGCCGAGATGCCTACCCTCCCCTGGAGGGGGAGGGTCGATTCACAGCGAGCGTAGCGAGATGTGAATCGGGGTGGAGTGACAGTCTCTCCGCAGATGCAGTGCCCGCGTGGAGAGATCACCCCACCCCGTCACGCATCTCGCTGCGCTCGATCGCGTGCCGACCCTCCCCCTCCAGGGGAGGGTAAGCAAGTGCAGTTCGCACCATCAATTCGCCCCTTCCCGCAGCTTGAACCGCTGGATCTTGCCCGTCGCCGTCTTCGGCAAGGACTCCACCACGTCGATCCAGCGCGGATATTTCCACGGGCCGATCTTCTGCTTGACGTGCTCCTTCAGCATTTCCTGAAGATCGCTCGTCGTCGCGCCGGGGCGCAGCACGACGAAGGCCTTCGGCTTGAGCAATCCTTCCGGATCGGCCTCGGGCACGACGGCGGCCTCCAGCACGGCCGGATGGGTGATCAGCGCGCTCTCGACCTCGAACGGCGAGACCCAGATGCCGGAGACCTTGAACATGTCGTCGGCGCGGCCGCAGAAGGTGTAGCGGCCATCTGCATCGCGAACATATTTGTCGCCGGTGCGGGTCCACGGTCCCTCAAAGGTCCGGCGGCTCTTGTGGCGCTGATTCCAGTAGCCTTCGCCGGCCGAGGGTGCATCGACCAGGAGCTCACCGACCTCGCCGTCGGCAACGTCTTGCCCGGCCTCGTTGACCAGCCGCACCGCATAGCCCGGCACCGGCTTGCCGGAGGAGCCGTATTTGATGTCGCCGGGCGCGTTCGAGAGAAAAATGTGCAACAGCTCGGTCGAGCCTACGCCGTCGAGGATGTCGACGCCGAAGCGCGCCTTCCAGCTGGTGCCGACGGATTCCGGCAGCGCCTCGCCGGCCGAGGTGCAGATGCGCAAGGCGCCGCCGCCACGCTCGGCCTTCATGGTCTCGTCGTTGAGCATGGCCGCGAACAAGGTCGGCACGCCGTAGAAGATCGACGGCCTGTAGCGATTCATCAGATCGAACATCCGCGCCGGCGTCGGGCGCTCGCTGTTGAGGATCACGCTGGCGCCGACCGACATCGGGAAGGTCAGCGCATTGCCGAGGCCATAGGCAAAGAACAGCTTTGCGGCGGAAAGACACACGTCGCTCTCGCGGATGCCGAGCACCTGTTTTGCGTAGGTGTCGGCGGTCGCCTGCAAATTCGAATGGATATGGCGCACGCCCTTGGGCATGCCGGTCGAGCCGGACGAATAGAGCCAGAACGCGGGCTCGTCAGGATGCGTCGCGGCGGTGGTGAACTGATCGCTCTCGCCCGCAAGCTCTTCAGCGAGCTGCTTGTGCCCGTTCTGCTTGGCGCCGGAGACCACGACATGCTCGAGATCGGGCATGCGGCCGACCACGTCCTTGATGACAGGGTAGAGCGCCTCGGAGACGAACAGCACACGCGCGCGGCAGTCGGCGAGGATGTAGGCGTATTGGTCCGCGGTCAGCAGCGTGTTCAGCGGCACCGGCACGATCCCGGCGCGGATCGCGCCCAGGAACACGACCGGAAAGTCGACCGTATCCAGCATGATCATCGCCACGCGCTCCTCGCGGCGGACGCCGAGCCGGCGCAGCATGTTGGCGGTGCGTCGGCTCTCGCGCTGAAGCTCGCCATAGGTGAGCCGCGAGACGGTGTCGTCGAAGGCCAGCTTGTTGCCGCGGCCCTCCTCGACGTTACGGTCGAGCAGCCAGGTCACCGCGTTATAGGATCCCTCGCTCACTGGACTTCTCCCCCGGATTTAGAATTATAATTCATAGAAAGACACCGCGGCGGCTTGCTGTCAATGCTAGCAGGCATTATGTTTCATTAAAATGCGCCGCAGGACACCCTTCAAAAAAGACATCCCTTAAAGAAGGCTCATGACCGACAGTCCCGACGCCGAATCCCGCTTTCTCGAACAGCTCGGCCAGCGCGTGCGCACCATGCGCGCGTTGCGCGGCATGTCGCGCAAAGTGCTCGCCAAGGTATCGGGGATTTCGGAGCGCTACATCGCGCAGCTCGAAAGCGGCAAGGGCAATGTCTCCATCGTGCTCTTGCGCCGCGTCTCGGACGCGATGGGCGCGCATCTCGAAGATCTGCTTCCCAGCGCCGATCCGACACCGGACTGGCAGATGTTTCGTGACCTGCTGCGCAAGGCCACGCCTGCGCAGATCGCGCAGGCAAAAGATCTGCTCACTGGGGGCAGCGCCTCGGCGCCGCGACGCGCTCCGTTCTGCGGCATCGCGCTGATCGGCCTGCGCGGCGCCGGCAAGTCGACGCTCGGGCGCATGCTGGCGAAGAAAGTCGGCTGGAGCTTCGTCGAGCTCAACAAGGAGGTCGAGCAGCAGAACGGTCTCTCGGTCGCCGAGATCATCGCGCTGTACGGCCAGGAAGGTTTTCGCCGCATGGAGCAGGCGGCGCTGCAGCAGCTGCTAGCGCGCAACGAGCTGATGGTGCTGGCGACCGGCGGCGGCATCGTGTCCGAGCCTTTGACGTTCGACCAGATCCTGACCTCGTTCTACACGATCTGGCTGAAGGCCGAGCCCGAGGAGCACATGGCCCGCGTCCGTCGCCAGGGCGACCTGCGCCCGATGGCCGACGACCGCTCCGCCATGGCGGAGCTGCGCAACATCCTGCTCAGCCGCGAGCCGCTGTACTCGCGCGCGACGGCAGTGGTGGACACGGCAGGTCTCTCCGTCGATGCGGCGGCCGCACGGCTGATCGATGCGGTGCGTCCGGTGCTGCAGAACGAGGCCCGCAGCTTCGGCCTGCGCAGTGTGGCGCTGTAGGCGAGCTGCATCGAAACGCTCTGCTGTCGTCCCTGCGAACGCAGGGACCCATACCGCGTGATCTATCGATTGATCCGGGCTGCTAATCCCAAACGGCCAGCCTTCGCCAAACTGCTCCCTGGGGTTATGGGTCCCTGCGTTCGCAGGGACGACAGCGGAGGATTTTGCGCGACCGTTAGCAACACTATATTAACGCCCATCAATAGGCATTGAGACCCACTAATGACCTCCACCGACGTCACCACCTCCATGTTTGAGCGGATCGGCGGCAGTGCGACGATCGACGCCCTGGTCGATCGCTTCTACGACCGCATGGACGCGCTGCCGGAGGCGAAGATCATCCGCGCGATGCATGCGGACGACCTAGGCCTGATCAGGGATGTGCTGAAGCGCTATCTCACCGAATGGACCGGCGGCCCGCGCCTCTATACCCCCGAGAAGGGCCATCCGCGGCTGCGCCAGCGCCACATCGGCTTTGCCATCGGCGATGCCGAGCGCGATGCGTGGATGCTCTGCATGCGCGGCGCGATGGAGGAGACGGTGACCGACACGGCGGCGCGGCTGGAGCTCGACAAGGCGATATCGGGCCTCGCCGACTGGATGCGTAACCGGCAGTGAGAGGGCGGCAGCGCCTCGACGCAATTCGAAGGCGTATCATGGACCCGCATCGCGTGATTTGAGTTCCGCGGCGATCGCCTGCTAAGCTCCTGACATGACCGGACATCCTTCCCGATACCATCCGCCGCCTCTACACCGATCCCGGCGAGTACATCGACAGCGATCATCCGGCCGTGCAGCAATTTGCGGCCGACGCCGTGCGCGCGGATGCGAGCGCGCGCGAAAAAGCGAGCGTGCTCTACAAGGCGGTGCGCGATGGCATCCGCTATAATCCTTACGTCAGCATGCGCGTCGCCGAGACGTTTCGTGCTTCGAGCGTTCTCGCCGCGGGCCAGGGCTATTGCGTCGGCAAGGCCGCGCTCTATGCCGCCGCCTGCCGCGTCCACGGCATTCCCGCACGGGTCGGCTTTGCGGACGTGAAGAACCATCTCACCACAGAGAAGCTGCGCGCGAGCATGGGCACCGACATCTTCACCTGGCACGGCTTTACCGAGGTGCATGTCGATGGCGCCTGGCGCAAGGCGACGCCGACCTTCAACGACATGCTGTGCGCCAAGGTCGGCGTAGCCCCGCTCGATTTCGACGGCCATACCGACGCGCTGCTGCATCCGTTCGACGGCGAGGGGCGCGCCTACATGCAATATGTCAACGACCGCGGCACCTATCACGACGTGCCCGCAAAATTCCTGATGCGCGAAATGGCGCGCGACTACGCCAACATGCAGGGCGAGGATCTGTCGGGCCGCGACATGGAGCGCGAAGCGGCGGAGCGGTAGCACACGATGGACGCACCTGCCGATGTCATCCGTCGACCGGCCTCGCCGCGCCTTGCGCGGCTGATCTCGAGCATCTCGTTCTATCGCGAGCGCGGCCTCGGCCTTTCCGCCTTCCGGCACGCCGCGCCGCTCGCGCTGCCGCTGCTGGTGAATTTGGGAACGCCCTTCCGCATTGCGCTCGGACACCAACCGGATCGTGCCGACGCGCAGCCGAGCTTCGCGGCGGGTCTGTTTCCCGGACCGGTCGTGATCGAATCCGACGGCCGCGCCGAATGCGTTCAGGTCGATTTCACGCCGCTCGGGGCGTATCGCTTCTTCGGAGGCGCCGTGCCCGACCTGACCGCGCGCATGGTCGGCCTCGACGACATTCTGGGACGGGATGGCGAGAACCTCCGCGCCAGGGTGGCCGAGGCGGTCGGCTGGCAGCGGCGATTCGAGATCGTGGAAGACTTCGTGCGTCGCCGCGCCGTGCACGAGCCCTCGCCTGCGGTGGCTTTCGCCCTGGAGATGCTCTGGCGAGGCGCGGGCGCGGTCAGGATCGCCGACATCGCCTCCGACATCGGCTGGAGCCGCAAGCATCTCACGCGCCGCTTCCACAACGAGATCGGCGTTGCGCCCAAGACGCTGGCCCAGATGCTGCGCTTTCATCGAGCCTGCGCGCTGGCCCGGACGGACGGCACGGGCGGCTGGGCGGCCATTGCCGCGGACGCCGGCTATGCCGACCAGGCGCATCTCGCGCGCGATTTCCGGATCTTCAGCGGCGAGACGCCGACCGGATGGGCCGCGCGGCTCGACGTCGTCGATCCCCGCCTGATGCGCGACGGCGGGGGCTAGCGCCAAACAGCGGCCAGACGGCCCGAGACGGTCAAGTCCCATTTGTTCAAGCCAGCCGCCGTGATCCGAACTAGGGTCAGCTCTGCAGCAAGCTTGCAAGCACTTGCATCGAACGTCTCGTACCGAACCTGGAGAGTTTCATGAACCAGCCGAACGGCTATGAAGCGCCGCGCCTCTACCACACCATGCGCTGCAGGGATGCGGAGGCGATGATCGCCTGGCTGAAGAACGTTCTCGGCTTCGCCGAACGCGTGGTGTACCGCAACGAGGGCACGGTCGTTCACGCCGAGCTGGCGTTCGGATCGTCGATCCTCATGCTGGGCGCGCATCGCGACGATGCCTACGCCAAAGTTGTGGGCGACATCGGCGGCCGGCGGACGGATGCCGTCTACATGGCCGTTGATGATCCCGACGCGCTCTATGCGAAGGTGAAAGCCGCTGGTGCAGAGATCGAGATGGAGCCCTACACGACCGATTATGGCAGCCGCGATTTCGCCGCGCGCGATCCGGAGGGCGGCCTCTGGAGCTTTGGCACCTATTGGCCCAAAGTCGGCGAACAGCCGCTCGCCGGATAGGTGGACTCACGTCAGCGACTGCTCGGCGGCCGCGGCTCGAGCCCAGCCGCGTCCGCGCCGGGAATGCGGGCGGCCGGGCCGTCTTGCTGGCTAGATCGACCAGTAGTTCGGATGCTGGTACGGCCGCGAGCGATCGCCCCAGTCGAACTCATCGCCATCGAATTCGCAGGGACCGCTACTCAATTGCTCCGGCGTCAGGTCGGCCTGGAAGGCCTGGCGTCCCGGATCATATTTCAACGCGCTCCACTGCACGGGATAATGATGATGTGTCCCGAGCAGCCTGCCGGTCTTGACCACCGCGTAAGCGACCGTTCCACTGACCTTGTCGAGCATCAATCGCTCGATCGTGCCGAGCTTCGTGCCGTCACACCCATAGACGGCGACGTGTTCGACGCGATCACTGGGAACCATGGTGTGTTGCATGGCGTGCTCCCTGGGTTCTTGCGTTGCGGGCATTATAGTCCTGTAGCCCGGATCAGCGAAGCGACATCCGGGGCCTTGCGATGCTTCCCGGGGTATCGCGACGCTCGCCCGGACTACAGCTAGAGCAGTTGCGAACGCACGGAGTCCGCGCCTTCCCGCAACAGCGGCAGGAACCGGTCGATCAATTCCTGCGCCGGCACGCGGTCGACATGGGCTCCCATGTTGATGGCGGCGACGATCACGTCGTCGTAGCGGCGCACCGGAACCGAGATCGAGCGGAAATGCGGCTCGGCCTCGCGGTCGACCAGTGAATAGCCTTGCGTGCGATCGGCGGCGATGCGCGCGAGCAGCGCCTTCGGGTCGGTCTGCGTCTGCGGCGTCAGCGCCCCGCGCATCATCGCCTTCAGGCGTGCGGCAAGGTCGGCATCGTCGAGCTGGCCGAGCATGGCGCGGCCGACCGAGGTGCAGAACGAAGGCAGCCGATAGCCGATCTCCAACCCGCCCGAGAAAACGCGCGCCGGGCTGCCTCGGGCAATGAACACGACGTCATCACCGTCGAGCACCGCGAGCGAGGAGATTTCGTTCGCCGCGGTCGCAACGCGATCGAGCACGGGTTGGAGCACCGCAACGAGCTGATTGGAACGCAAGTAAGATGCCGCCAGCGTCAGCACGTGCGGCGTGAGCGAGAACAGCTTGCCATCGCCGCTGACAAAACCGCCGCGCTGCAGCGTGAACAGCATGCGCCGGGCGGTCGCGCGCGGCAGGTCCGCGGCGCGGGCGAGATCGCTCAGCGTCATCGGGCCTGCCGTCGTGCCGAAGCATTGCAGCAGGCGCAGGCCACGATCGAGCGCCTCGACAAAATCCGTCGCGCGCTCGTCGCTCTCACTGCGCTTCAGCTTGGGCATGTCCGGGACAATCCTGCAAAATAGTGCTTGCTGCTGCCCCAAGGCATGTCATAATTCGCCCATTCGTTCAATAGGCGAACAAACGCCACTCCACAAAGGGATGCTACTGCCATGATGAGCCAGGAGCAGAACGACCTGATCACCCGCACCGGTCCGAAGGACCCCTGCGGAAAGCTGATGCGGAGCTATTGGCAGCCGGCGGCGCTGGTGGATGAGCTGGAGGGCGAGCGGCCGATCCGTCCCATCAAGCTGCTCGGCGAGAACCTGGTGCTGTTTCGCGACGAGACCGGACGCTACGGCCTGATCGACCGCCACTGCGCCCATCGCGGCGCCGACCTCGCGTTCGGACGGCTCGAGCACGGCGGCCTGCGCTGCGCCTTCCATGGCTGGCTGTTCGACGCGACCGGCCAGTGCATCGAGACGCCGGCAGAGCCGAAGGACTCAAAGCTCTGCCAGAACATCCGCCAGCGCTCCTATCCCGTGGTGAAGAAGAGCGGCATCCTCTGGGCCTATCTCGGCGAGGGTGAGCCGCCGGCTTTTCCGGAGCTCGACTGTTTCGTCGCCCCTGATACCCACACCTTTGCGTTCAAGGGCCACATGGCCTGCAACTGGCTGCAGGCGCTCGAAGTCGGCATCGATCCCGCGCACGCCTCCTACCTGCATCGCTTCTTCGAGGACGAGGACACCTCGACCGCCTACGGCAAGCAGTTCCGCGGCGCATCTGCCGGGTCTGACCTGCCGATGACGAAAATCCTGCGCGAATACGACCGCCCGATCATCAATGTCGAGCACACCGAATATGGCCTGCGGCTGATCGCGCTGCGCGAGATCGACGAGGAGCGCACCCATGTGCGCGTCACCAACCAGCTGTTCCCGCACGGCTTCGTCATCCCCATGAGCACCGAGATGACAATCACGCAGTGGCACGTGCCGGTCGACGACGAAAACTGCTACTGGTACGCGATCTTCACCAGCTATTCGAATCCGGTCGACAAGCAGAAGATGCGCGACCAGCGGCTCGAGCTCTATGAGCTGCCCGACTACGTCTCGCGCAAGAACCGTAGCAACGATTACGGTTTCGATCCGCACGAGCAGCAGACCGCGACCTATACCGGCATGGGCACCGACATCAACGTCCACGACCAATGGGCGGTGGAATCGATGGGCGCGATTCAGGATCGCACCAAGGAGCATCTCGGCTCGAGCGACAAGGCGATCGTGCAATATCGCCGCCTGCTGCGACAGGAGATCGAGAAGGTCTCCGGCGGCGAGAAGCCGATGCTGTTTCTCGACGAGAGCAGAGCACGCAGCATCCAGGGACCGGCCACCATGGACGGCATCGGGCCGACCCAGGGGTGGGAGCTCTACTGGATGGAGGTCGACGTCAAGCGCCGCCGCGGCGCACCTTGGGCCGCACCGGTGCCGAAGGAGATCGCGGACAACGTGCACCGGCTGACGGCGGCGGAGTGACGTTCGTGCGCCGCTCCCGTAGGGTGGGCAAAGGCGCAAAGCGCCGTGCCCACCGCACTTGCGTTCAGATGATAGACTGCGTGGGCACGCTTCGCTTTGCCCAGCCTACGGCAGTTGAGGGAGTAGCACAGTGACTTTCGTCGCGCGTCATGCGCTGTGGTCGGATGAGCAGAGGGACGCGGCGACGCGCATGCGCCGCATCGTCGAGGACAAGAATCTCGAGGTCATCCGCCTCGCCTTCCCCGACCAGCACGGAATCTTGCGCGGCAAGACCATCATCGCCTCCGAGGCGATCGCCTCGCTGGAGAGCGGCTGCTCCATCACCACCACCATGCTGGCCAAGGACACCTCGCACCGCACGGTATTCCCGGTGTTCACCGCGGGCGGCGGCTTCGGCATGAAGGAGATGGAAGGCGCGGCCGACGTGCTGATGGTCGCCGACCCCACGACGTTTCGCGTCTTGCCGTGGGCGCCGACCACGGGCTGGGTGCTGTGCGACCTCTACTTCAATGACGGCCGCCCGGTGCCGTTCGCGACGCGCGGGCTCTACAAGCGCGCGCTGGACGAACTCGGCACGCGCGGACACGATTTCGTCGCCGGTCTTGAAGTCGAATTCCACATCTTCAAGCTCGACGACCCGCATATGCGCCCCGAGGACGCCGGCCAGCCGGGCACGCCACCATCAGTGAGCCTGCTCAGCCACGGCTATCAATATCTCACCGAGCAGCGCTTCGATCAGATGGAGCCGGTGCTGGAGATCCTGCGCCGCGACATCGTCGCGCTCGGACTGCCCTTGCGCTCGGTCGAGGTCGAGTTCGGGCCGAGCCAGTGCGAGTTCACCTTCGCGCCGCGGAAGGGGATCGAGCCCGCCGACAACATGGTGCTGTTTCGGAGCGCCGTGAAGCAGATCGCGCGGCGGCACGGCTATCACGCCACCTTCATGTGCCGGCCGAAACTGCCGAACGTGTTCGCGAGCGGCTGGCATCTGCACCAGTCGATCGTCTCGCGCGCCAGCGGCGAGAATCTGTTCATGGTGAAAGACGGCGGCGAGCCGCTCAGCGCCTTCGGCCGCTCATACCTCGCCGGCCTGCTCGATCACGCCCGCGCCTCGACGGTGTTCACCACCCCGACCATCAACGGCTACAAGCGCTACCGTTCCTACTCGCTGGCGCCGGACCGTGCGATCTGGGGCCGCGACAATCGCGGCGTGATGATCCGCGTGCTCGGCGGCGCCAATGATGTCGCAACGCGCCTGGAGAACCGCATCGGCGAGCCCGCCGCCAATCCCTATCTCTACATGGCCTCGCAGATCCTCTCGGGCCTCGACGGCGTCGACCGCAAGCTCGATCCCGGTCCCTCCGCCGACACGCCCTACGAGACCAAGGCGCCGCTGCTGCCGAAATCACTGCGCGATGCGGTCAGCGCGCTGAAGGACGATCCGTTCTTCCGCGAGAAGTTCGGGCCGGAGTTCGTCGACTATTACACCCACATCAAGAGCGCCGAGATCGACCGCTTCCTGTCCGAAGTGACCGACTGGGAGCACCGCGAATATTTCGAGGTGTTTTGACATCCTGTCCTGGGGATTCCTCTCAAGGCGAGTACGGCTCACGGCCGTGTGAAGCGGCTTCGTCGCGCCGGTTCCGACGACATCGCATCGCTGCCGGACGAAGCCATTTTCCATCCCCGCGAAAACCCACGGAAAGAATCCTGCGCTAGGATTCCCGCATGTGATCAACAGTGGAGTTCGATCATGTGGGAACAATTATTCAGTCTGATCTACCGTCTGTCCTGCCGGACAACCTTGATCAACATCGGTGTGCATCGTCTGGCGCGCTGAAACTCAATGGATGCGCGATAGGTAAGACGGATTGACCAGATTAGGAGCGTTTCCATGCGCAAGCTGATCCTGATCGCAACGGTGTCTCTGCTCACAAGCCAGGCCTATGCGGGTGGGTCGCGGAGCCTCAGCCTGGCAGCCAGCAATTCAAGCCAGCAGGCGACTGAGCAGCCCGCCACGGCGGCAGCGGTCTCGCCGCAAACCGCCCAGGCGCCGTCGCAGCCGGCAAACGTCCAGACTGCGACCACCGCACCAACCTCAGCGACGGCACCGGCGGCCACGAAGGCATCAGCCACGCCATCACCGCCGCCGGCAAGCACGGCCGGAACGACCAAGCCGAAGCGGCACCAGTCGCCCACCGAGGCCCGAATCGTGCGCGAGTTGCACCGTCACGGGATCTATTGGTGATCCCGCTCACCAGCGATAGCCGAGCGTTGCGATGACGGTCAGCGGTGCGCCGCGATAGCAGTACCCGACCTGGCACGTCGTGTAGTGCAGATTGAACAGGTTCTTGGCGTTGACCTGGAACTGCAGGCCCTTTAGCTCCTTCGCCGCCTGGCCAAAATCATATTTCAGCGCAGCATCAATCAGGGTCACCGAGCTGTTCTTGAACGTGTTCAGATCGTCACCATAGCTCCAGGACATGTAACGCACGCCGCCACCGATGCTCAGCCCGGCAAACGGGCCGGCCAGCGGCAGGGCATAGTTGCCCCACAGCGTCGCGGTGTGCGGAGGATTGCCCGACGGAAACTTGCCGATCTGCGCGCTGTCGCCGGCCTGCTTGGTGACCATGTCGAGATAGGTGTAGGACGAGGTGATGTCGAAACCACCGCCGAGGCTCGCCAGCGCCTGCAATTCGAAGCCGCGGCTTTGAATCTCGCCGCGCTGGACCGTGACGCCGGTCCCGGTCGTGACGAGGCCCCCGCTCTGGGTCAGGTCGAACACCGCGGCAGTGATGAAGCTCCTCGTCCCCAGCGGCTGATATTTGACGCCGATCTCGGTCTGCTTGCCGGTGGTGGGCTTGAAGAAGGCGCCGGTGGGATCGACGCCGAGATTGGGAAAGAACGAGGTTGAATAGGCGACATAAGGCGCAACTCCGGAGTCGAACACATAGGTCAGCCCGGCGCGCCCGCTATAGGCCTGTTCGGACTGCTGCTGGCGGGTCAGCGCGAACTGATCCTCGCCCGTGGTGCGAACCCAGTCGCTGCGGCCGCTCAGCGTCAGGATCCAGCGGTCGAGCTTGGCCTGGTCCTGAATATAAACGCCGGACTGGGTCTGCCGCTGCTGCGTCGAGGACGAGATCGCGGGATCGGGAATGGATTCCGGCGCGTAGACCGGGGCGGCAAGATTGAGGTCGGAGACGCCGAAGCCGAAGCCCTGCTTGTCGTTGAATTTCGACGCCGTGTAATCGGTGCCGACCAGGAGCGTGTGCTGCACCGGGCCGGTCGAGAGCTTTGCCTCGACCTGGTTGTCCATGATGGCCGATTGCAGCGTGTCGTGGACGTAGCCGGTATAGCGCGAGACGACATTGCCGACGGGAGCGCCGAGAAAGCCGACATAGCGCGTGACCGCATCGACATCGACATAGCGGAATTTCTGCCGAACGGTCACGGCGTTGTTGAACGCATGCTCGAACAAATAGCCGACGCGTCCCTGCTCCTGGTCGAGCGAATTGTAGGACGGACTGCCGGTGAAGATGTCCGTCGTGGTACCGGTGCCCGTGGAATAGGTGAACATCGAGCCCGGCGTCTTCGATTTCTGGTAGGCGCCGAGAATGGTGAGGGTCGTCGATTGGTCCGGCTTCCAGGTGACGGCGGGAGCGACATAGACACGATTGTCCTTGCCGCCTGGCACGAACACGTCGGCGTCGCGCACGACGCCGGTCAATCGATAGGAAAATTGACCGTTGGGATCGACCGGACCCGAGAAATCGAAATTGCCCTGCACGCGCTCGCGGTCGCCGAACACCGTCTGCACCTCGTGGAACGGCTGGCTGGTCGGCAGTTTGCTTTGCAGGTCGATCAATCCGCCGGGCGAGCCGAGGCCGTAGAGGGCCGAGCTCGGCCCGCGCACCACGGTGATGCTGTCTACGCCGTAAGGCTCGGTCTTGAACACGCCGAGACCGGCGCCGACGAGGCGCAGGCCGTCGAGATAGATGCCGTTATAGGTGATGTCGAAGCCGCGGATCGAGATGGCGTCGAAGCGCGGATCGTAGCCTGAAGCATCGATGCGGACGCCCGGTTCATAGCCAACCGCCTCCGTCAGCGTCTGCACGGCGCGATCGTTGAGCTCCTTGCGGGTCACGACCGAGATCGACTGCGGCGTCTCGAGCAATGGCGTGTTCGTCTTGGTGCCCGCCGAGCTGCTGCTTGCGACATAGCTGTTCTCGCTCGACGGATTGGCGCGGCCGCTTCCCGCCTCGCGCGTGTCCACGTTTCTGGCTTGTCCGGACCCGGCATTGCGCGGCGTCGCGACGCGGCCACGCTGCGATTGTGAGGCGCGCTGGACAGATTGGGCACGCGGACGCGCCTGGCTCGGTGCCTCCACCGTGACCGGCGGCAATGTGCCCGCCGTCGAAGGCGAATTGGTTCCGGAGACCTGTGCGGCCGAGGGAGTCGCTTGCAGGACCATTCCCAAACCGGCCGCTCCCAGACCAGTTCTCACCATCCGTTCCCAGCCGAGCGTCTGCCCGTCGTTCCGCCTCATCGTCTTCCCCGAGTTCCATGTTCAACAACCCGGGTGTAACCAGATCAAAGCGGCGGCCGCCTTTGCGCGCGCGCAAATCACCTTTGATCACACGTGGAGGCTTTCGAGTTTACTGATAGCGGCTCGGTGAATGGCCGAAGCGCCTGCGGAAAGCCGTCGCGAAATTTGCCGGATGGGCGTAGCCGACCCGATAGGCCGCTTCGGTGACGGACAAGCGCTGATGAATCAAAAAGGCACGTGCGGCATCGAGCCGCTGAGCCCTGAGATAGTCGATCGCGCTCTGGCCATATGCCATGCGGAATTTCTGGTTGAAGGACCTGCGGCTCAGCCCCGCGTTCCGCGCCAGTTCGTCGATGCTCCAGGGATAGGCGAGATCGGCGTCCATCCGCTGCTTCACCGATCGCAACCGCGTCCACTGCAGATCGGTGGTGGGATCGGCGGCAATCCGGCCGCGCTCGCCGAACAGGGCGTGGACCACGATCTCGGCGGCATGCGCCGACAGCAGCAATTGCGCCGCGCTGCCGGTGACCGGCGGCGAAAACATTTCTGCCGCGACCGCCTGTATGCGCGCAGATGCCCTCAGCGAGACGATCGCTGCGCCTGAGACGTCGTTCGCAAACAGCGCCCGAAACTCATCGCCGAGTCCAAGTCCATCGATCGAGGTTTGGGGAAACGCCAGGCCGATCGCGGAACGCTCGCCGGAATGAACCGCGCGTTCCGATGCGCAGGGTTCGCGCACGGCAATTGCCGTCATCTGCCCTTCGCAACCGGTGCTGCGCGTCAGAATGCCGCGGCCTGCGCCACCATCAACGGAGACCGAGATGAACAGGCCCGGGGCTGCGCTCGCAGAGCCGCCGGCATCGGCTCGAAACTCGCCTCTGACAAACACGCAGCCCGGAAAATCCAGCCATTGCGCTGTCGAAGCGCCCGGCTGTGCGGAACCGATGTCGTCTTGAGGCCGTCCGACAATTTGATCGTAGAAGTCCCGCATCGAATCCGCTTACGCCGCGGCTTCTTTGACCGCTGGCGGCGGCGCGCTCAAGAGCTCTGCGCGCGGTTTGGAGGGATTCGAAACTGGATTTGCTCGAAGAGAATCTTGCGCGTCGCACGCGGTCGGCAGGAACGCGCGTCAGATGCCGAGATATTTGTGCTGGAGATCCGGTTCCGCCATCAGCTGATCGGACGTGCCGCTCCACACCGTCTTGCCGCGCTCGATGATGGTGTGGCGGTCGCAGATGCGAGCGAGATGGTCGACGTTCTTGTCGACGACCAGGATCGACTGTCCGCGGCTCTTGAGCAGCGACAGGCAGTTCCAGATTTCCTCGCGGATCAGCGGCGCGAGGCCTTCGGTCGCTTCGTCCAGGATCAGGAGTTTTGGATTGGTCATCAGCGCGCGGCCGATCGCGAGCATCTGCTGCTCGCCGCCGGAGAGCTGGTTGCCCATGTTGGCGGCGCGTTCGGCGAGGCGCGGAAACAACACGTAGATCGCGGCCAGCGTCCAGGGATTGGGGCTGCCGAAGCGGTCGGCGGCGGCCGCGACCAGGTTTTCACGCACGGTGAGGTTCGGGAAGATCTGGCGTCCCTCGGGGACCAGGCCGACGCCGAGCTTTGCGATCCTGTAGGAGGGAAGCTGCCTGACCTCGGCGCCCGCGAAACGAATGCTGCCGGCGCGCGCCGGCGTCAGGCCCATGATGGAGCGGATGGTCGTGGTCTTGCCCATGCCGTTGCGGCCCATCAGCGAGACCATCTCGCCCGGCTTGATCGACAGCGACAGGCCGAACAGCACCTGGGAGAGGCCGTAGCAGGTCTCGATGCCGTCGACCTCGAGCAGCGTGTCAGCCATGATGCGTCACCACGTGCTGGTCGCCGAGATAGGCGCGCTTGACGTCCTCGTTGGCCCGGATCGCGGCCGGATCGCCCGAGGCGATGACGCGGCCATAGACCAGCACCGTGATGCGGTCGGCAAGCGCGAACACCGCCGGCATGTCGTGCTCGACCAGCACGATCGAGACTTCCTTGCGCAGCTCCTGGAGCAGCTTCACCATGCGCTGGGATTCGGTGACACCTAAGCCCGCCATCGGCTCGTCGAGCAGCAGCAGCTTCGGCTTGCTCGCAAGCGCCACCGCGAGCTCGAGCTCGCGCCGCTCGCCATGGCTGAGCCGGTTCACCACGACGTCGGCGCGATGCAACAGGCCGACGCGATCGAGCGCGGCGTGGGCGGCATCGCGCAGGGATCGCTCCTTGCGCGCATTGGCAAAGAAGCGGAACGAGGTGCCGGCATGGGCTTGCGCCGCCAGCGCGACGTTGTCGGCGGCGGTGAAGTCGAGCAGCAGCGAGGTGATCTGGAACGAACGCGCAAGGCCCAGCGCGCAGCGGCGATAGGCCGGCAGATAGGTGATGTCGCGCCCCGCCAGCGAGACGCTGCCGGAATGCGGCTCGAGATGTCCGGTGAGCTGGCTGATCAGCGTGGTCTTGCCGGCGCCGTTCGGGCCGATGATGGCGTGCAGCTCGCCCGCGGCGACGTCGAGCGAGACATTATCCGTCGCAACGATGCCGCCGAAGCGGCGCACCAGCTTTTCGACGCGAAGCAAGGGTTCAGCCACGGCCGGCTCTCCCCAGCATGCCCATGATGCCGCCACGGCCGAACAGCACGATCAGCAGCAGCAGCGGGCCCATGATCAGCGCCCAATATTCGGTGATCTGCGACAGGAATTCCTCCAGCAGCAGGAACACCACCGCGCCCATGATCGGGCCGAACAGCGTGCCCATGCCGCCCAGGATCACCATCACCATGAGGTCGCCGGAGCGCGTCCAGTACATCACGGCCGGGCTGACGAAGTCGGTGTTGTTGGCGAGCAGAGCGCCGGCGAGGCCGCACATGGTGCCTGAAATGACGAAGCAGACCAGCTGGTAGCGCTTTGCCGGGAAGCCGATCGCCTGCATGCGCTGCTCGTTGGAGCGCAGCCCCTGCACGACGAGGCCGAAGCGCGAATTGACGATGCGCCAGATCAGGAAGACGACGCCGAGGAGGCAGGCGAGGCAGAGATAATAGAACTGCGTGCGGTTGGACAGGTCGATCAGCCCGGAGAAGTCGCTGCGCTTGTAGACGGTGAGGCCGTCATCGCCGCCGTAGCGCGCCAGCCCCGAGGCGACGTAATAGGCCATCTGCGCGAAAGCGAGCGTGATCATGATGAAATAGACGCCGCGGGTGCGCAAAGAGAGCGCGCCGATCACCAGTGCGTACATTGCGGACGCCGCGAGCGCGACCGGAAACTGGATGAAGCCGGAACCGACGCCTTCCTGGGCGAGCATGCCGACGGCGTAGCCGCCGATGCCGAGATAGGCGGCGTGGCCAAAGCTCATCATGCCGCCAAAACCCATGATGAGGTTGAGGCTCGCCGCCGCCAGCGCCAGGATGATGATGCGGGTGAACAGCGTCAGGATGAAGATGTTGCCGGAGAGCTGCGAATAGAGCGGCAGCAGCACGAGGCCCGCCAGCACCAGGGCCGTGACGGCCTTGCTCACAGTGAAAGACTTCATCGACGGTTGGCCGGAAACAGCCCCTCCGGCCGCACCACCAGCACGATCGCCATGAGGAGATAGATCAGCATGGAGGACAGCGCGGGTGCGGCGGTGGAGGCAGCGGCGCCGCTCAACACCTGCCGCAGCAAATTGGGCAGGAAGGCGCGGCCGAGCGTGTCGATCATGCCGACGAAGATCGCGGCGAGGAACGCGCCACGGATCGAGCCGATGCCGCCGATCACGATGATGACGAAGGCGAGGATCAGGATGTTCTCGCCCATGCCAATCTGCACGGTGAGGATCGGCGCCTGCATCAGGCCGGCAAGGCCGGCGAGCGCGGCACCCAAGCCGAACACCAGCGTGTAGAGCAGCTTGATGTTGATGCCGAGCGCGCCGATCATCTCGCGGTTGGAGGCGCCGGCGCGGATCAGCATGCCGATGCGGGTGCGCATCACGCCGAGATAGAGCAGCAGCGCCACCAGCAGCGCCACGATGATGATGGCGAGCCGATAGGCGGGATAATGAATACCGGGCAGGATCGGCACCGGCACGGTGAGCCAGGCCGGCAGCGGCAGCGCAAGGCCGGCCGGGCCCCAGATCAGCCGCACGGCTTCATTGAAGAACAGGATCAGGCCGAAGGTCGCCAGCACATGGTCGAGATGGTCGCGGCCGTAGAGATGCCGCAGCGCGCTCATCTCGAGCACGATGCCGAGCACCAGCGTAGCCCCCAGCGCCAACAGCGCCCCGAGCAGGAAGCTGCCGGTCCACGCGGCGAAAGTCGCGGCGAAATAGGCGCCCATCATGTAGAGCGAGCCGTGCGCGAGGTTGACGAGATCCATGATCCCGAACACCAGCGTCAGGCCGGCGGCGAGCAGGAACAGCAGCAGGCCGAACTGCAATCCGTTCAGGAACTGTTCGACGACGAGCAGCATCAAGACTCTTTCAGGCGCACGCGGTGTCGCGCCGATGTTCGAACACGGTCGCCATCAGTGAAAGAGCTCCCCCTGCCTGTTCAAGGCGGAAAAATGGGTAATGGCAGTATCGTTCAGAGGCAAGAGCGATTCGACACCAAACATGCACTTTGTTGCATGCGGGTGCATGCGGTCGAGACGCTCCTGCAAGAAGGCTGCCGTGCAGGCTGGGGCAACCTGCCGCACCCAAACGATGACCCCCTCGCCGGTGGCCGGCGAGAGGGTGCGACTTCGTCGGAATGCAAGGAAGGATTACGTCTAGTGCGACGTCATCTGCTGGGGAAGATCGTCCGGTTCAGCGAGCACGCTGTTGGCCGTCGAGGCCTCCAGCGCCGCCATCCGGAACAGATAGGCGAGCGTCGCCAATCCGGTGTCTTCCGCCATCTGCGCCAGCTCGAGCGCCATGTCGGACATGTAGCCGAGATTCTCGTCCCTGATCTGCGCCATGATCTGGCTGTCCCGCATCATGTTCGACATCTCAGGCGCTCTTTCGTTGCGCGGCAGCAGCGCCGCAGAGGTTGGCACGGGCGACGGCGTCCAGACGCGGGCCGTCCTGGCGCACGACCGAGGTCATGCCGATACGATCGTGCAGGGCATCGAGTGTCTCGCGACGAATGTCGATGGTCGCCGCCATGGTCCATGCATCCTCCACCAGAGCCGGCAGGCCAAGCGGGGTCACCATGAAACCGGCCTCGTGGAAGCGCGGCAGCCACCAGGTCTCCATGATCGCGCTGACCTGCGCGATCCCCTGATTGAGGCAGAACTCCTGCACCGCCGCCATCAGTTGCAGGTTGAGCGCGCCGTCGCGGCGATCACGCACGACGAAGTAGCGCGACCATTCCCAGACCAGCGGATCCGCGGGGCAGCCGCGCACCGACGCCAGATGCGGGAACACCTCGCTCATCATCGAGGGCTTGGTCGTCGGGTAGAGCCGGTGGCCACCGATGACGCGCCGTCCCTCCAACGCAAGCAGATAGACGGTATCCTCGTCGTCATAGGAATCGATCTCGCGGCAATCCGGCCTGCGCAGCGTCTCCCAGCGCCGCTCCTCGACGAAGATATCGTGGCGCAATCGGAAATGCTGCTCGATCACGTCTTCATAAAGGTGACGATTTACCGCAGAAATTGCGTGAATCATGAAAACCCCCAATCATCCTCAATGGGGGCAGAGTCTGCGAAAAGAGCCGGATTCGATATTGGGAAATTTCCCAGTACGGCGCTTACGGATTGATGATTTTGTTCCGAATCGCCAGCGCTACCGCATGCGTGCGGTTGACGGCACCGAGCTTGCGCGCGGCAGTTGCAAGATGCTCTTCCGCCGTGCGCTGCGTGATGTGCAAGATCTCACCGATCTCCCAGGCCGACTTGCCCTGCGAGGCCCAGGAGATCACCTCGCGCTCGCGCGGGGTGAGGCGCGTCGAGGGATAAGGCGTCGGCTCGAGCAGACGGCGTATGTGGTCGAAGCCATACATCGCCATCAGATGCAGTGCCGGCTTGCTGCGCGGATTGAGGTCGAGATGAACGCCGCCAAGCGACACCGCCGCTTCATAGCCGGTGAGCCCGTGGATCGGCACGATGAAGCCCCGCGACATGCGAAAATCGGTGGCGCGGTTCATCACCTCGGCCGCGTTCGGCTCGAGTTCGGCGTCATAGGGCGCTTCCGACCATTCGAACGGATTGACCGATTGCCGACACAGCCGCACCACCGGATCGAAGCGGTCGTAATTGTTCTGGGTGTAGAGGCTGAACCAGCCCGCCGGCCAGCGCTTGGCAAGCACCATCTGCGCAAACCGCTGGTCGGGATTGGGCAATCCCGTCACGATGATGGTTTCGAAGCCGAAGCGACCGAACGCCGTCTCGAGCGCATTCATGGCATCGGGCACCTTGCGATAGGTCCCCAGGCCTTCAATGAAGTCGAGCGCCTCCCGGCCATAATCTACGGCGGACATCGGTGCGTTTCCTGCCCCACACCGCCTCGTATAGCACGTATTTGGGGACTGCCTCAATTCGCTGCGGCCGTAGTTTCCCGGTGCTCATCTGCTCTGAAGATTTAAACTACTTGTGGCAGAATTGCCCTCACGATACACCTGAGGCGACCGAAGCGGGAACACCACGATGGAAGACGAGGACATTGCCCTCAACAGCGTGCTCGGCCTGGAATTGAACCGCGTGTTTTTCGCCGTCCGCGAAACCGCAAACAAGCAGAAGATCATCGAGTTCGCGCGCGCGGTGCTGGAAGGCGAGCGCGAGGAGCTGGCCGAGAGCGTATTGCCCGAGGGCCCGGCGAGCTGAGACACAACCGCAGCGCCGACGAACCAATTCGAGCGCCGCCGCCCTTCTGTTCGAACGCGCTGATTTTAGTCGAAAACAATCCGACAGCGAACTTGAGTTTCCCTTCTCCCCTTGTTGTGGGAGAACGTGGCATAGGCGGCCTTCGGCCGCCGTTCTAAGTGGACGCCGAAGCGAAACTTCGGCTATGGCGCCGGATGAGGGTCTCTATCGACAAGTGCAGTATCGTAGGGTGGGCAAAGCGACTTGTCCGCCATAGCTCGAAGAGCGACGGCGGAAGCGTGCCCACGTCCTGCCTATTTGGTGAGACGACGTGGGCACGGCGCAAGTGCGCTTTTGCCCACCCGACTCGCTGAGAGAGACCCCTCGCCCGTCTCGCCGCTTTCGCGGCGAGCCACCCTCTCCCCCAGGGGAGAGGGGGAAAGCTCCCCTCCGCCATCCACATCCACCCACACTTGCCGCTGGATGACAGCGCAGCTCTCGTGAGATGATTGCCGCCATGATCATCTTTCGGATGCCAAGGACATTTCACGAGCATGATGACGCTGCGCCAGGTTGAAGTGATCCGTGCCGTGATGGTGACGGGCACCATCGGCGGTGCGGCGAAGCTGCTCAACGTCTCGGCGCCCGGGATCAGCCGCCTCGTCAAATACACCGAGCGCTCGCTCGGCATCCGCTTCTTCCAGCGCCAGAATGGGCGGTACTTCCCGACGCCGGAAGCCGAGAACATCTTCGAGCAGATCAACGGCGTCTACAAGAAGGTCGACGATCTCTCCGAGATCATCTCCAAGATCGGCCGTGGCGGCCTGTCCGAGCTGCGCATCGGCTCGGTGCCGAGCATCTCGCAGGTGATGGTGCCCCGCGCGATCGAGCGCGTCCGGCGCCGCTATCCCGATCTCGGCATCGACATCAACATCCTCAAGCTCGAGGAGGCCATCGACTATCTCATGCTCGGCCGCGGCGAATGCGTGGCGATGAGCTACCGGCTGGAGCATTCCGGGCTCGACTTCATGCCGCTGGCCTCGGGCGAGCTGTACTGCATCGTGCCGCCGGGGCACGAGCTCGCCGGCCGCAAGCAGGTCTCGGCCGCCGAGATCACCCGCTATCCGCTGATCGGCATCGATCCCAACGATCCCTACGGGCGGATCATGGCCGAGATCTTTGCCCGCAACCGTCTCGCCTACAACATCACCATCCGCGCGCGCTTCGGCACCACGGTCTGCGCGCTGGTGAAGGCGGGCCTCGGCATCGCCATCATCGACCAGTTCACCGTGGCCCATGGCGGCTATCCCGGGATCGAGCTTCTGAAGATCACCGAGCCGACGCGGTTCGACACTTACATCGCGGTCAAGCGCGGCGCGCCGCTGTCGCTCCATGCCGAGTCTTTCATCGAGTCGCTGCGCGCGGAGATGCGGGCGGTCGAGCCATCCCGCGGCAACGGCAAGGCCGCCGGTGCGCGCGGACGGAAGAAATAACATCATGTTAGGTTTGTCGGATAAAAGGGTAATTGTGTTAGGCGGGGGAAAGACTATCGTCGCAGCTGGAACTCCCTTGGACTTGCGGAGATTTCCCCGCTAATGGCCGGGACCGAACGGGCCCAACGAGACGATAGCGAACCATGTCCAAGCGCGGATACGCCGCCAGCAAGAAGCTCCTCACCGGCCTGATCGGCGCGCCGATCGCGCATTCCGCGTCCCCCGCCATGCATGAGCGCGCCGCCGAAGCGCTTGGCCTGTGCGGCCACTACCAGCTCATCGAGGTCGCCGGCGCCGATGCGGCCGGGCTTCGCATGATGCTCGAGGGCGTGCGGCGGCTCGGCTTTGCCGGCGTCAACGTCACCTACCCCTACAAGGAGGCCGTGGTGCCACTGCTCGACGAGCTGGCACCGGCTGCGGCGACCATGGCGGCGGTCAACACCGTCGTCGTGAGAGACGGCCGGCTGATCGGCCACAACACCGACACGACCGGCTTTGCCCGCGCCGTCGCGCCGCTGCTGGCGTCTTCCGGAAATGCGGTGGCCGTGATCGGCACCGGCGGCGTCGGCAAGGCGATTGCCTTTGCGCTGGCGAGCCTGAAAGTGACGAACCTCCGAATCTTCGACAGCGAGCCGGCACGCGCCGAAAAACTCGCCGCGCTGCTGGCCAGGCACGGCGGCGCGCGGGTGGCTACGAGCGTGGAAGACGCGCTTCGTGGCGCAACCGGCCTCGTCAACGGCACGCCGGTCGGCATGCTGCCGAACCGGGACATCCCGGTCCCAGCCTCGCTGCTGCGCGAAAACCTGTGGGTCGCCGACGCCGTGTACTCCCCGTTGATCACGCCGCTGCTGGCAGCGGCGCAAGCCAAGGGCGCGCGGATCATGACCGGGCGGGAGCTCGCGATCTATCAGGCGGCCGACGCCTTCGAACTGTTCACGGGCCTTGCCCCATCGACCGAGATCATGGGACAGGCATTCGACGAGGTGATGGCGGCACGAAGCTCGGCCTATCACGCTGCGTAACCGAAGCGGCCGACACAAGGCCGCGGACAATCTCGACGAAAAATGGGAGGAGAAACCATGAAATCGACCCTGCTGGCAGGCGCCCTGCTTGCCATCGCGACTGCAACCAGCGTCCACGCCCAGGCCATCAAGCTCGCCAACGTCGCCGAGCTCTCGGGCGGCGGCGCCACCGTCGGCACCAACTGGAAGAATGGCATCGATCTCGCGATCGAGGAGATCAACGCCAAGGGCGGCGTGCTCGGCCGCAAGCTGGAAGTCAGCCATGCCGACTCGCAATCCAATCCCGGCGTCGCCCGCGCCCAGGTGCAGAAGGCGCTCGACGCCGAGCCCTATGTGCTGCTCGGACCCGGCTATTCCGGCTCGGTCAAGGTCACCGCGCCGCTCGCCGCCGAAGCGGGCATCGCGCAGATCATGGGTGGTGAGGCCGCCGAGTTGACGCAGGCAGGAAACAAATTCCTGTTCCGCACCTCGTTCGGCCAGCAATCCTCGATGCCGAAGGTCGCGAAATACATCCACGACGAGATGAAGGCGAAGACGGTCGCGGTGGTCTGGGTCAACAACGACTTCGGCCGCGGCGGACGCGACGTCGTCGTCAAGGAGCTCGACCGGCTCGGCTCCAAGGTGGTCGCCGACCTCTCGACCGAGGCGGGCCAGGCCGATTTCGCCGCCGACGTCGGCAAGATCAAGGCCGCCAATCCGGATGCCGTGTTCGTCTACCTGAACGAGGAAGAGAGCGCGCGCATCCTGAAGGAGCTGAAGCGCCAGGGCGTCACCGCGCCACTGATGGGCGAGACCACGCTGATCGGCCAGAAGGTGATCGAGCTCGCCGGCGACGCCGCCAACGGCGCACGCGGCCATGTCGGCCTCACCACCGATGCACCGGTCGATCTGATCAAGGCGTTCCGCGAGAAGTTCTCCAAGAAGTACAATTATGTCCCTGACCATAACGGCCTGAAGGGCTATCTCGCGGTCTACATGGTGAAAGCCACCACCGAGAAGATGGGCAAGGTCGACCCGAAGAAGTTTGCCGAGACGCTGCACGGCCTCACCATCAAGGCCGCGGACCAGCCGGGCATCCTGATGGACGTCACCTTCAGCGACACCGGTGACATCGACCGCCAGAGCTTCCTGGTCGAGGTGGTCGAAGGCAAGCAGGTGGTGAAGCAGGTGCTGCCCAAGGTGAAGTGAGGCGCGCGATCTTTCACCTCTCCCCGCTTGCGGGGAGAGGTCGGATCGCATCGAAGATGCGATCCGGGTGAGGGGGAGCCTCCGCGAGTCCAACCATCAGCGACCTCGCGGAGACTCCCCCTCACCCCGACCCCCTCCCCGCAAGCGGGGAGAGGGAGAGGAAGGAGGGGAACATGTCCAACCTATTCGATCTTCTGGTCGCGGGACTGGCCACCGGCGCGATCTATGCGCTGGTGGCGGTCGGCTTCACGCTGCTGTGGCAGACTTCGCAGACCATCAATTTCGCGCAAGGCGAGTTCGTGATGCTGCCGGCGTTCCTGATGCTGGCGGCGATGCATGCCGGCGCGCCGTTCTGGCTCGCGATCATCCTCGGCATCCTGCTGTCGATGATCCTGCTGGGCCTTGCTTTCAAGATGCTGCTGGTCGATCCGATGATGCGCCATGGCGTGCTGCCGCTGGCGATCGCGACCATGGCGCTCGCGATCGGCCTCAAGGAAGCCGTCAAGCAGTTCTTCAGCGCCGAGGCCTCGCCCTTTCCCTCGATCGTGCCGACCGGTGACATCTCCATCCTCGGACACGCGGTCTCGCTGCAAAGCATCGGCGTCCTGGCCGTTGCCATCGTTGCCGTGTTCGGCTTGACCGCCCTTCTCAACCGCACCTCGCTCGGCCACCAGATGCAGGCGGCGGCGCAGAACCCGACGGTCGCGCGCATCATCGGCGTTCCCGTGGAACGGATGATCCTTCTGACGTTCCTGATCAACGCCTTCCTGGTCGCGCTGGCGTCGCTTTTGATCACACCGATTTACCTCGCAAAATTCTCCTCCGGCGAGGTGCTGGGACAGGCGGCTTTCATCGCGGCGATCGTCGGCGGCTTCAACCAGGTCCGCGGCGCGATCGCCGGCGGCCTTTTGATCGGCGTGCTCGACAATCTCGCGGCCGCCTATGTCTCGACGCAGTACCGCGCCGCCGTGCCGATGATCTTCCTGATCGTCGTCATCCTGTTCCGGCCGCAAGGACTGCTGGGTCGCGCCGAGGAGCGCACGGTATGAGCAGCTTTGCCAAGCCCCTGAAGATCGCGCTCGGCCTCATTGTCATCGCCGGCCTGATCATCGTTCCCATGAACTTCAACCGCTACGGCCTGTTCATCCTGAGCCAATGGGCGGTGATGACCATCGCCGCGATGGGGCTGAACCTCACGCTCGGCTATGCCGGCCAGGTCTCGCTGGCGCAGGGCGCCTTCGTCGGCATCGGCGCCTATGCGGCGGCGATCATGACCACGCATGGCTGGCCGCTGCCGGCGGCGATCCTGGTTGCGATCGTGCTCAGCTTCGCAGTCGGCTGGGTGCTCGGCTATCCCGCGCTGCGCGTGCAGCATCACTACCTCGCCTTCGTCACCCTGGCCTTCTCCACCCTCGCCTTCCTCGTGTTCCGCAACGAGAGCTGGCTCACCGGCGGCATCTACGGCATCTCCAACATCCCGCGTCCGCATATCTTCAGTTTCGCGACCAACAAGCCGCTGCCGTTCTACTATGTCTGCCTCGGCTCGCTCGCGATCGTGTCGCTGGCGGTGTGGTGGCTGATCCGCTCGCCCTGGGGCCGCGCCTTCATGGCGCTGCGCGAGAATCCGCTGCGCGCGCAATCGCTCGGCATCGACACAAGGCGCTACACGCTGATGGCGTTCGCGATCGGCTCGGCGCTCGGCGGCGTCGCCGGCGCGCTCTATGCGCCGCTGACGCAATATATCGACCCCGTGCCCTTCAACCTGTCGCTCTCGCTCGATCTCCTGATGATGGTGATCGTCGGCGGCGCGGGCTTCTATTTCGGTCCCTTCCTCGGCGCGATGATCGCGGTGCTGCTGCCGGAATGGCTGCGCTTCACCGAAGGCTATTATCTGATGCTCTACGCGGTCGCGGTGATGCTGCTGCTGATCTGGTCGCCGACCGGCATTCTGGGAATCCTCGACCGCTATCTCGCCGAACGCCGGACCAAGGCGGCCTCCGCGCTGCGCGCCGTCGCAAAATCCCGCCTGGAGACGGTGCAATGAGTGCGGTCCTCGAAGTCACCGATATCAAGAAGAACTTTGGCGGTATCAGCGCCGTCGACGGTGTCTCCTTCGACGTCCGCGAGGGCGAGATCCTCGGCCTGATCGGTCCGAACGGCTGCGGCAAGTCCACGCTGTTCAACTGCATCCTCGGCCAGCTCACGCCGTCGGGCGGTGAGGTCAGGCTCGACGGCAAGCTCGTCACGGGCCTCCGCCCGTCCGAGCTCAACAAGTTAGGGGTCAGCCGCACCTTCCAGCTGCTGCAGGTGTTTCCAAAGCTCTCGGTGCGCGAGAACCTGATCCTCGCGGGCCAGGAGCACCAGGGCAACATGGCCTCGCGCCTGGTCGGCCGCTCCGATGCCGGGTTGACCGAGACTGCCAACCAGATGATCGGCTTCTTCAAGCTCGATCATCTCGCCGACGAGCCGGCCGGCGGATTGTCCTACGGCCAGCAAAAACTGCTCGACGCCGCCATGGCCTTCATGGGCGGCCCGCGCCTGGTGCTGCTCGACGAGCCCGCCGGCGGCGTCAACCCGTCGATGCTGGCGGACCTGAAGGACCGCCTGGTCGCGATCAACCGCGAGAAGAACGCCACCTTCGTCGTGATCGAGCACAACATGGAGTTCGTGATGTCGCTGTGCTCGCGCGTGATGATGATGGCGGAAGGCAAGGTGCTGGCGATGGGACGGCCCGACGAGGTCCGCAAGAACCCCGCCGTGATCGAAGCCTATCTCGGACATTGAGGAGCCGATCATGAGCGAGCCAATCCTCTCGGTTCACAATCTCGTCGGCGGCTACGGCAAGATGACGATCCTGAACGGCACGAATTTCGCCGTGCCGCAGGCGACCATCACCACGATCATCGGCCCGAACGGCGCCGGCAAATCCACCGTGTTCAAGGCGATCTTCGGCTTGTTGAAGCTGCGCGAGGGCAAGATCAGCTTTGCCGGCCGCGACGTCACCAATTTGAGCCAACGCGCGCTGCTCAATGCCGGCATCTGCTACGTGCCGCAGGGCCGCAACATCTTCCCCGAGCTGTCGGTGCGCCACAATATCGAGCTCGGCGGCGTCGCCGCAGGCAAAGGCCTCGACCTGCCCAGGCGGATCGAGGCGGCCCTCGATCTATTCCCCGCCTTGCGCCGCAAATCGACGCAGCAGGCGTCCACGCTATCAGGCGGCGAGCAGAAGCAGCTCGAGATTGCCCGCTCGCTGCTGCTCGAGCCAAAACTGGTGCTGATCGACGAACCCTCGATCGGCCTGTCGCCGCTGATGGTGCAGCAGACCTTCGACATCCTCAAGAGCCTGCGCGACCGTGGTGTCACCATCCTGATGATCGAGCAGAACGCGCGCTCGGCGCTGGAGATATCCGACATCGGCATCGTGCTCGAGCTCGGTCAGACCCGCATGGTCGACGACGCCAAGCGCATCCTGAACGATCCGCGCATCGGCCAGCTCTTCCTCGGCGGTGCCATGGAGGAGAGCGCGGCATGAGCGGGCGTATGCGCATCGCCGTCGCCGGCGCCGGCCTGATCGGCCGCCGCCACATTGAACTAATCCAGTCCTCCGGGGATTGCGTGCTGGCCGGCATTGCCGACCCCTCGCCTGCGGCCAGGGAATTTGCGCAAGCACGCAACGCGCCCTGGTACGCCGATCACCGCGCATTGCTGGAGCAGGAAAAGCCCGATGGCCTGATCATCGCCTCGCCCAACGCGCTGCATCTTCAGCTGGCGCTCGACTGCGTGGAGGCGGGCGTGCCCGCGCTGATCGAGAAGCCGGTGACCGACAGCGTCGCGGCGGCACGTCGTCTCTGCGAGGCAGCCAAGCGCAGCGGCGTGCCGATGCTGGTCGGCCACCATCGCCGCCACAATCCCATCATCAAGGCCGCCCGCGAGGCCGTCGTGGCCGGCAAGCTCGGCCAGCTCACCGCCGTGGCCGGGCTGTGGCTGCTGAAGAAGCCCGACGATTACTTCGAGATTGCCTGGCGGCGCGAGCACGGCGGCGGGCCGCTGCTGATCAACCTGATCCACGACATCGACAATCTCCGCTTCATCTGCGGCGAGATCGCCGAGGTGCAGGCGCTGACGTCGAACATGGTGCGCGGCTTTGCCGTCGAGGACACGGCCGCGCTGCTGCTGCGCTTCGCCAATGGCGCGCTCGGAACCATGACGGTCTCCGACGCGACGCCCGCACCGTGGAGCTGGGAGCTGACCTCGGGCGAGAACGCCGCGTATCCGAAGCAGGATCAGCGCTGCTACATCCTCGCCGGCACGGGCGGCTCGCTGTCGGTGCCGAATATGGAGCTGTGGTCCTATCCACAGAATCCCGGCTGGCACGCACCGCTGGTTCGCGAGCCCGTCGCACTCTCCGCTTACGATCCACTCGTTGAACAGCTCCGGCATTTCCTGGCGGTGATCGCAGGCCGCGAACAGCCTCTGATTCCGGTCCAGGATGCGACAGCGACACTCGCCGTCGTCGAAGCCGTCAGCGAAGCGGCACGCACGGGCCAAAAAATCTCACCGGGGCGGATCATGGAGCAGGCAACATGAACAAGCGCTCGATCGCAACCGTCTCCCTCTCAGGCGCCCTCGACGAGAAGCTCCGCGCCATCGCATCCGCCGGGTTCGATGGGGTCGAGATCTTCGAGAACGATCTGCTGTCGTTCGGCGCCGGCCCGCGCGACATCGCAAAGCTCTGCCGCGATCTCAACCTGAAGATCTGCGCGTTCCAGCCGTTCCGCGATTTCGAAGGCATGCCCGAGCCCCAGCGCGCGCGCAACTTTGCCCGCGCCGAACGCAAGTTCGATCTGATGCAGGAGCTCGGCACCGATTTGCTGCTGATCTGCTCCAACGTCTCGCCCGCCTCGCTCGGCGGCATTGATCGTGCTGCGGACGATTTTCGTGAGCTCGGCGAGCGCGCCGCCAAGCGCGGCTTGCGCGTCGGCTACGAGGCCTTGGCCTGGGGACGCCATGTCAACGACTATCGCGACGCCTGGGAAATCGTGCGCCGCGCCGATCATCCCGCGATTGGCGTCATCCTCGACAGCTTTCATGCCCTGGCACCGGGCTTTCCGACCCGTGCGATGGCCTCGATCCCCGGCGACAAGATTTTTCTGGTCCAGCTTGCCGACGCGCCGAAGCTCGATCTCGATATCCTGTCGTGGAGCCGGCACTTCCGCTCCTTCCCCGGCCAGGGCGATCTGCCGGTCGGCGAGTTCATGGCGGCGATCGCAGCAACCGGCTATGCCGGGCCGCTGTCGCTGGAGATCTTCAACGACCAGTTCCGCGCCGGCTCGGCCGCGCAGACCGCGCTCGACGGCCTGCGCTCGCTGATCTTGCTGGAAGACCAGCTTGCGCCGGATTGGCCGAGATTCGCCGCCGAGCCGCTGGCGCCGAAAGCGAAGAGCCGCGGCACCGGCTTCGTCGAGTTCGCCGTCAACGAGACCAAGGCGGGCGAGCTCGGCCGCCTGTTTGCGCAACTCGGCTTCCGCAAGACCGGCGCGCATCGCAGCAAGGCGGTGGAGCGCTGGTCGCAGGGCAAGGTCGAGCTCGTCATCAACAGCGAGACTGACGGCTTCGCGCATTCGCACTATGTGACGCACGGGCCCGGCGTCTGCGCGATTGCGCTCGATGTCGACAATGCCGGCCTTGCCATGCAGCGCGCCGAGATGCTGAAGGCGCGCACCTTCTACCAGCCGGTCGGACCGGGCGAACTCGAAATCCCGGCGATCCACGGCGTTGGCGGCAGCCTGCTGTATTTCCTGGACCAGGCCGGCAAGAACTGGGACACGGATTTCGAGCCTGTTGCGAGCGACGAAGGCGCGGACGCGCTGCTCGCGGTCGATCACATCGCGCAGTCGATGCCCTATGACGAGATGCTGTCCTGGCTGTTGTTCTACACCGGCATCCTCGACCTCAAGCGCCTGCCGCAGATGGAGATCGCCGATCCCCGAGGCCTCGTGCAGAGCCAGGCCATCATCAACGCCGACCAGAGCCTGTGCTTCGTGCTCAACGGCTCCTCCGCCAACCGGACGTTGCCGGCACGTTTCATCTCGGAGTTCTTCGGCTCGGGCGTGCAGCACGTCGCGTTCTCGTGCCGGGACATTTTTGCGACGGTCGCGGAGATGCGCAAGCGCGGCGCCGATTTCCTGGATATCCCCGCCAACTACTACGACGACATCGAGGCCAAATACGACCTCGCACCCGACCTGATGGCGCAGCTGCGCGCCAACCACATCCTCTACGACCGCGAGGGCGACGGCGAGTTCTTCCAGGTCTACACCCACATTTTCGACGAGCGGTTTTTCTTCGAGATCGTCGAGCGCAGGGATTATCAGGGGTTCGGCGCGGCGAATGCCGGGATCAGGCTAGCAGCCCAGGCCCGCGAAGTGCGGCCCGTCAGCATGCCAAGAGTGTAGGCACTTCTTCCCCTCTCCCCCTGTGCGAGACGGGTGAGGGGTCTCTATCCGTGCGATCAACTCTCGCAGGGAATCTGCGGAGAGATACCCCTCATCCGGCGCTTCGCGCCACCTTCTCCCACAAGGGGAGAAGGGGCAACGTCGCGCGTGGCTAACACCTCACTTCATCTTGCACTTGTCGTGGAAACGATCCTGGTCGTTCTCCACGATGGTCGCGACCGTCTTCAGCGAGAGCTGGCCTTCGGCGTCCTTCACGACGTCCTGGAGATAGAAGCTCTGCACCGGGATGTGGTTCTTGCCGTATTTGAACGCGCCGCGCAGCGACTTGAAGTTGGCCTTCTCCATCTCGGCCTTCATTGCGTCCTTTTTGCTGGTGTCGCCCTTCACCGCGACCACCGCGCTGTTGATGAGCTGGGCGGCGTCATAGGATTGCGCGCCGTAATAGGTCGGGCGCAGGCCGGGATATTTCTTGCGGTAGTCGGCGACGAAGCGCTTGTTCTGCTCGTTCGGGAGGTCGTTGACCCATTCCTGCGCGCCGGGAACGCCGAGCGCGTTCTCCTTCTGCAGCGGCAGCGACAGCTCGTCGACGGTGAAGGCGGTGTAGAGCGGCATCGTGCTCTTCAGGCCGGCCTGCGCATATTGATTGAGGAACTGCACGCCGGCGGCGCCCGGATAGAACACGAAGATCGACTCCGCGCCCGAGGCGCGCGCCTTGGAGAGCTCGGCGGAGAAATCGAGCTGGCTCGGCCACACCGTGTATTCCTCGCCCTTGATCTCGCCCTTGAACGTGTTCTTCAGGCCCGCGAGCATGTCCTTGCCGGCCGCGTAGTTCGGCCCGATCAGGAACACGCTCTTGACGCCTTTCTGGTTCATGTAGAGGCCCATCGCCTGCGGCGTCTGGTCGTTCTGCCAGGAGGTCGAGAACACGTAAGGCGAACAGAGTTCGCCGGCGAGCTGCGACGGGCCGGCATTGGCCGAGATCAGGAAGGTCTGCGAGTCGACCGCGGTCTTCAGCGAGGCCAGCAGCACGTTCGACCAGATGTAGCCGACGATGAAATCGACCTTGTCCGACTGCACCAGCTTCTCGGTCTTCTGCTTGCCGACATCGGGCTTCTGCCCGTCATCCTCGTAGATGACCTCGACCGGCTTGCCGTCCATCTTGCGGCCCATGTGGTCCAGCGCGAGCTCGAAGGAGTTGCGCATGTCGTTGCCAATCACGGCGGTCGGGCCGCTGAAGGTCGAAACGAAACCGATCTTGATGGTGTCGCCGGCGAATGCCGGGCTCGCCAGCACCAGCGCCGCTGCGCCCGCCAGCCAGAATGCCGTCCTCATAACCACTCCCCTCCTTATTATCGGTCCCGGAAAACGGGGTGATCGCCGCCCCGGGCCTGTCTCTATTGAACGCAAAATCTGTCGCGCCGCCAATGGCTCAGCGGCCGCTGCTGCACCATATTTCGCCCCAATCGGCGATGGCAAGAAATATAATTCTACTCACTTCGACCAACCCTGCGGCGCTTTTTCGCGTCCGATCGATACATCCGGCCTATGCAGCGATTGATGACAGCTATTGGACCGCAGTGTCCGATCCGCACTTAAATGGGAGTGTGGAGCAGCGAGATTCGAGGGCACATCATGACCACGACACCGCATCGCGTCGTCATCGTCGGCGCCGGCTTCGGCGGGCTGGAGACGACCTACCGGCTTGCGGGTGCGCCGGTCGAGATCACGCTGATCGACCGCCGCAATCATCATCTGTTCCAGCCGCTGCTGTACCAGGTCGCGACCGCCTCGCTCGCGACCAGCGAGATCGCCTGGCCGATCCGCCACCTGATGCGAGACAGGCCCGAGGTGACGACGCTGTTCGCGACCGTCAGCGGCGTCGATGCGGCAAGGCGCTGCGTGCTGATCGACGACGGCAGCGAGGTGCCTTACGACACGCTGGTGCTCGCCACCGGCGCGCGGCACGCCTATTTCGGCCACGACGAATGGGAGCAGTTCGCACCTGGCTTGAAGACGCTTGAGGACGGCACCACGCTGCGCCGCCATATCCTGGTGGCGTTCGAGCGGGCCGAGCGCGAGACCGATCCAGCCAAGCGCGCCGCGCGGCTGACCTTCGTCATCGTCGGCGCCGGCCCGACCGGCGTCGAGCTCGCCGGCACCATTGCCGAGATGGCGCGCCACACGCTGCCCGGCGATTTCCGTAACATCGACACGACCAAGGCGCGCGTGGTGCTGATCGAGGCGGGGCCCCGCGTGCTCGCAGGCTTTGCCGACGACCTCTCGGCCTATGCGCAGGCCTCGCTGGAGAAGATCGGCGTCGAGGTCGTGCTGGGACAGGCCGTCACCGAGATCAATCGCGAGGGCGTGGTGTTCGGCGGCAAGCTGCTCGAGGCCAAGACCCGAATCTGGGCGGCCGGCGTGCGCGCCTCGCCCGCCGCAGAATGGCTGGACGCGCCAGCCGATCGCGCCGGGCGCGTGCAGGTGGAAGACGACCTGACGATACCGGGCCATCCCGAGATCTTTGCGATCGGCGATACCGTCAGCATCAACGCCTGGGACGGCAAGCCGGTGCCCGGCATCGCGCCGGCTGCGAAGCAGCAGGGCCGTCACGTCGCCGAGACCATCAAGGCGCGGCTGCGAGGCGAGACGAAGGGCGCGTTCCGCTACAAGCATGCCGGCAGCCTCGCCCAGATCGGCAAGCGCCTCGCAGTGATCGACTTCGGCCGCTTCAAGCTGCGCGGCGCGATCGCATGGTGGATCTGGGGCATCGCCCACATCTACTTCCTGATCGGCCTGCGCCACCGCCTCAGTGTTGCGCTGAGCTGGCTCTGGATCTACGCGCGGGACCAGCGCGCGGCGAGATTGATCACGCAGGGATCAAGCAAGGTGGTGTAGCCTTCTTCCTTCTCCCCTTGTGGGAGAAGGTGGCGCGAAGCGCCGGATGAGGGGTATGTGTCCACTCGCACGACCGCTCGTGAAGAGAGAGACCCCTCACCCGGCTTCGCTTTGCGAAGCCACCCTCGCCCACAAGGGGAGAGGGTGCAGCGGTGCCCTTCGCTAAATTCACTTCACCAGCTCACATCCACCCTCCGCCAGCGGCCGAAACGCCTGCTCCGCGGGAATCGTCGAGACCAGCTTGTAATAATCGTACGGGTATTTCGACTCCTCCGGCTTCTTCACCTCGAACAAGTACATCGGATGCACGACGCGGCCGTCCTGGCGGATGGTGGTGTCGCCGAACAGTTTGTCCTTGCCCCTGAACTTCTTCATCTCGGGCACGGCGTCCTTGGCATTGTCGCTGCCGGTCGCGGCAACCGCGTTGAGGTAAGCCAGCGTCGAGGCGTAGACGCCGGCCTGGTTGCCGCTCGGCATCTTGCCGTTCATGCCAGGCCGCGCGGCGAAGCGTTTTGCAAAGGCGCGGGTGTCATCGTTCATGTCCCAGTAGAAGGCTTCCATGAGCTGCAGGCCCTGGGCGACCTTGATGCCCATGCCGTGAACGTCGTTGATGAAGAGCAGGAAGGCGACAAGCTTCTGGCCGCTCTGCTGGATGCCGAACTCGGCAGCCTGCTTCACCGCGTTGATGGTGTCACCGCCGGCATTGGCGAGGCCGATCACCTGCGCCTTCGAGCTCTGCGCCTGCAACAGGAAGGAGGCGAAGTCGGAGGTGCCGAGCGGGTGCTTGGAGGAGCCGGTCACCTTGCCGCCATGCGCCTCGATATATTTCTGCGCCTCCGCCTCGATGCCCTTGCCGAGCGCGTAGTCGACGGTCAGGAAATACCAGTCCTTGCCGCCGCGCGACATCATCGCAGCCGCCGTGGTGTTGCCGGTGGCCCAGGTGTCGTTGACCCATTGGATGGTGTTGGGCGAGCAGGCCTTGCCGGTGAGATCCGAGCTTGCGGTCGACGACGCCAGGAAGGTCATGCGGCTGTCGCGCAGCAGCGTGTTGATGGAAAGACCAACCGCCGAGTTCGGTACGTCGACGATGGCATCGACGCCCTCGACGTCGAGCCATTTGCGCGCAATGGCGTTGCCGACATCGGCCTTGTTCTGGTGGTCGGCATAGACGATCTCGACCTTGATGTTCTTGCCACCGCCGTTGAAATCCTCCGCGGCCATGCGCGCGGCTTCCACCGAGCCCATGCCGTTGGTGTCCTGGAAGATGCCGGAGATGTCGTTGAGCACGCCGACGCGCACGACATTGTCCGAGATCTCGGCGCTCGCCGCGCCGGTCACCAGGCTTGCGGCCAGCGCAAGCGTCCATTTCAGATGTTTCATCGTTCCCTCCCCTGTTTGATGGTTTGCCGCGCCGGTCGTTGCCGGCGCGTCGACTCAGACCTGCCGCTCCGGCAGCTTCACCACGAGCCCGTCGAGCCCCGGCGTGATCTTGATCTGGCATGACAGCCGGCTGTTGGGCAGCCGCTCGCTCGCAGTGCCGTCGAGCAGCGCATCCTCATCGTCGGCCATGCCGGGCAGACGCGCGAGCCAGCTCTCGTCGACATAGACATGGCAGGTCGCGCACATGGCGTTGCCGCCGCACTCGGCCAGAATGCCGTCGAGGCCGAGTCGAGTCGCCGCCTGCATAGCGCTCTCGCCGTCCGCGGTCTCGACGCGCTCGGACTTGCCGTCGGGATGGATGAAAGTGATGGCGGGCATCAAAGCTCCTGGTCAGGCCGGGGTGATGGTGACGGGCAGGCTATCGAGCCCGCGCAGCGTGTTGTTGAAGCGGCGCTTCGGCTCGCCCGTGATCTCGATCTTCGCGATGCGCCGGGCCAGCGCCGTCAGCATCACCTCACCTTCGAGGCGGGCGACGAGCTGGCCGACGCACATATGGATGCCCGAGCCGAAGCCGACATGACCGGAAGTGCGGCGGGTGATGTCGTAACTATCAGGCTCGTCCCAGCGTCTGGGATCGCGATTGGCGGCGGCGAGAAACATCAGCACTTTCTCGCCCTCGCCGATCGTCGCGCCTGAGAGCTCGACCTCCCGCGTGGTGGTGCGGAAGAAGGTCTGCACCGGGCTTTCGAACCGCACGGCCTCCTCGAAGGCGTTGCGCGCCAGCGTCAGATCAGCGCGCAGGCGCTGCCACTGGTCGGGGAAGCGCGCGAGGCAATAGACGGCGGCACCGATGCCGTTGACGGTGGTGTCGAGACCGGCCGACAGCAGCGAACGCACCAGCAGTGGTGCCTCGGTCGCGGTGATCTCGCCGGCGTCGACGCGGGCGTGGATACAAGCACCGAAGCCGCCGGGCGCGAGGTTGTCGCGCTGGCATTGCTCGGCAACATAGGCCTGGTGCGGCGTCGAGCGCGCGATCGCCTCCTGGCGCAACTGGTTGGGCGGGCCGAACGCGTTGAACACGACGCTCGCGTAGGGGATCAGATGCTCGCGCCCCTCCGCCTTCAGGCCCAGCGCATCCGGAAAGATCGAGAGCGGATAGGCCTCGGCGAGATCGGTGATCGCATCGAAGCTGCGCTTGTCCAGCAGTGCGTTCACGCGCTCCTCCGCCGCGGCGGCAAAGCGATCGCGCACCTGCTTCATCACGGTCGGCGACAGCACCTTCGACAGCACGGCGCGGGTGCGGGTGTGCGCAGGCGGATCGGCCTCGAGGATCAGGCTCGGCGGCCGCCACGGCGTCTCTTTCTTGAAGTCGGACAGGCCGACGCCGCGGCTGGAGCAGAAGGTCGCGGGATCGTTCAGTACCGCATGGACCTCGGCATAGCGCGCCACGCCATAGACGTTCCACTTGTCGAGATAGACCACCGGTCCGGCCTCCCGCAGCCGCTGATGCGTCGGATAAGGATCGGCGAAAAAATTCATGTCGAAGGGATCGATGTCGAGATGCGGGACGGCCGCAGAGCCTGTCGATGCAGGGCTGCCGGATGCGGTCATGGGAGACCTCCCTCATTTTGATCTTGTGAAAGCGCGGCGCATGCCTTTAGGTCGGTGGCCTCACCGCGAGACAGAACGCCGACATGCCTGCGCCTTCGACCAGACCCCGCCACAAGCCTGCGCCCGCAGAGGCCGGACCGACGCTCGATCTCGAGCGCTACGTCCCGGCCTTCGTCACCTTCATCGCCAACAAGCTCTCGAATAGCGCGACCGCATTCTATCAGCGCGAGTTCGGCGTCAACGTCACGGAATGGCGGGTCATGTCGCTGCTGGCGATCGAGCCCGGCATTCCGGCCTCGCGCATCTGTCACGTCATCGGCTTCGACAAGGGGCCCGTGAGCCGGACGCTGGCGGGCCTCGAGAAGCGCGGGCTGATCTCGATCCGCACCGACCCGAACGACGGCCGCACCCATTCGATTTCCCTGACGGCGAGGGGCCGCGCCACCCATGACAAGGTGATCGCCGCCGCGCTCGAACGCGAGCGGCGACTGTTGTCCTGCCTCAACAAGGACGAGCGCGAGGTGCTGATCGGCCTGCTCCGCCGGCTGCACGAGAATCTCGGCGCGGTCACCGGCGGCACCGAGACCTGACGGGGCGCGCTTCCGGCACCGTCCTCCGTCATGTCCAGGCATGCGCCGGCGCTTGCCGACGGCACCGTTCGGGCCGAGCATCGTTTCCTCCAGGATCAGACGCGGCGGTTTTCCCGCCGTCGTCGCTCTCTGGAACGGTTCGCATAAATTAGTTGCTTAGGCAACAAAAGAATCAGCAATATATTGCGGCAGGGTCACTGGCCTATGGGTGAGAGGTCTCGCTTGCTTCCTTCTCCCCTTGCTTGTGGGAGAAGGTGGCGCGAAGCGCCGGGGATGAGGGGTTGTCTCCGCGACTACACGTGGCAGTGTGAGACCCGGAGAGAACCCCTCACCCGTCTCGCCGCTGCGCGGCGAGCCACCCTCTCCCACAAGGGAGAGGGGAAACGCGGCCAGCTACAGCCCGATCCACTCCGCCGACGCATCATCATTCAACCGCGCCACGGCATCGGCGCGGCGCGTCAGCGCAGCGCGCTGGTTGATGTAGCCCTTGTCGGTGATCTCGCCGCCATCGACCGATGGCGGTTCGGCGAGAAGCAGCGCGCGCGTGGCGTGGCCGGAGGAGTTGGGGCCCTGCTGCCTGAGTTTCGCCAGGCCGTGTGCGATCGCGCTCCTGACCTTGTCATGCGCGAGCACCTCGTGCAGATCCGCCGTCTCGCCCAAGCCGGCATGGGCACGGCAGGCCGCGATGTTCGGGAACACCAGAAAGCGCACCTCGTCGCCGCCATGACCTGCGACGACGATGTCCTGCGCCAGCGGTGCCAGCGCGGCGATGCCGGCGACACGCAGTGTGCCGACGCTGACCCAGGTGCCGGAATTGAGCTTGAAATCCTCGGCGACGCGGCCGTCGAAGAACAGTCCGCGCTCCGGCCGCGCGTGATCGGCAAGCTTCACCGCATCGCCGATGAGATAAAAACCCTCTTCATCAAAGGCCTGCTTCGTCAGCTCCGGCGCCTTCCAATAGCCCGGCGTGACGTTGGGACCGCGCACCCGCACCTCCAGCTTGTCGCCGGAGGGGACGAGCTTCAACTCGGTGCCGGGAATGGGGACACCGATATTGCCGGAGCGCTCCGCGAGGAAATGGCAGTCGGCCGCGAGCGGCGACGTCTCGGTCGAGCCCCAGGCCGAAACCATCGGCATCGCGCGGCCGACGGTCTTGATCGAGAGGTCTTCGAGCGCATCCCAGAGATTCTGCGGCAGTGCCGCGCCCGCATAGAAGGCGAACTTCACCTCGCTGAAGAAGCGGCGGCGCAATTCCTCGTCGCCGCGCAGTGCCGCGATCAGCATGTCGAAGCCGCGCGGCACGTTGAAATAGACCGTCGGCATCACGCTTTTCAGATTGGCGAGCGACGTCGCAAACAGCCCCGGCGCCGGCTTGCCGCCGTCGATATAGAGCGAGCCGCCATTGCGCAGCACGAGATTGAAATTGTGGTTGGCGCCGAAAGTGTGGCTCCAGGGCAGCCAGTCGAGGATGACGAGGTCGCCGCGGCTTTGTTCGAGGAAGGTCCAGGTCTGCGCCTTGGCCTGCTGGCTCGAGGTCAGCATGCGCTGGGTGTTGATGACGGCCTTGGGCGCACCTGTTGACCCCGAGGTGAACAGGAGTTTTGCGATCGTATCGGGCGTCACCGCGGCGAACGCCGTTGCGACGTCGGGCGTTTCGGGCGTCGCGGCGATGGTGTGGAACGCGAGCGCATCGACATCGTCAGCGTTCCCGCTGATGATCTGCGCCTTGTGCAGCGGTTTGATCGCCGCCAGCGCTGCCGCAAATGGTTTCGTGGCGGAGACATAGATCGCGCCCGGCTCGAGCAGCGCGATCATGCTCTTGAGCTTGTCAAAGTCTTTCGACATCAACGAGTAGGCCGGCGAAATCGCGGCCGAGGGCACGCCGACATGCTGGGCGGCCAACGCAAGCAGCGCGTGGTCGATGCTGTTGTCGGAGAGGATCGCGAGCGGGCGTTCGGCGCTGGGGCCCTGCGCCAGAATCCAGGACGCCGCCGCACGCACCTGGCGCAGCGCCTGCGCATAGGTGACGTTGGTCCAGGGTGCATCGACGTGGCCGCGCTCGGCAAGGAAGATCGTGTCAGGCGTTTGCCGCGCCCATTGCTCCAGCCAGTCGCCGACACAGCGCGCGCCATCGCGCAACGGTTCGGGCGAGCGCAGCACGATGCTGCCGTCGGCGCGATGCTCGGCGACGGTTCTGGGTGTTGCGAACAGGCTTGCAGCGTCGCCGTGTGGCGCGACTGTCATGTGTTTCCTCCTCCGCCCGGCCCCCGGATCGGCCGCAGCCTCGTTCCGGGCTGCTTTGGCCATAATGTTGGGCATGACAATTGTTGTCGTCAACAACAATCTTTCGCCCGGGCAACAGAGAGGCTACAACAGGTGCGGCAGGAGACGCGATTTGACAGCCACCGCAGCCCAGAGCTCCCCACGCAAGCGCGCCGGCAACGGCGCGGCGCCGCGCGATATCGCCGACGATATCGGCCTCGACGCACTGGTCGGGCACGCCGGCTATGCGGTGCGGCGCTTCCAGATCTGGATCTTTCAGGACTTCATCAGGACGCTCGGCGATGTCGACATCCGGCCGACGCAATATTCGGTGCTGACGGTGATCGGCGCCAATCCGGGCCTGTCGCAGATGGCGGTGGCAAAGCGCCTCGGCATCGAGCGCGCCCGGCTGGTGCACCTGCTCGACAGCCTCGAGCAGCGCAAGCTGGTGAAGCGGGTCAAATCGAAGGCGGATCGTCGCTCCCACGCGCTGCATCTGACGACCCAGGGCGAGACGGCGCTGGCGAAATTCAAGCGGCTGGCGGCCGAGCACGAGCGGCATGTCGAAGAGAAGATCGGCAAGGAAAACCGGGCGCAGCTGCTGCGGATCCTCGCTGGCTTCACCTGATCTCGACTGCCTATGATTTGAGCAGATGCCCATCGCAGGGCGCTGACATCGCTGCCTGCCCGCCTGTCGAAATATCCCCCAAGCCACTGATCACACGGATAATATCCGCAGCAGCATTCCTGCCCGGATAATGTACACAATGGCACATCGCTTGCTTCACTCCGGATGAAGCAGTTGCCGGAGTTTTGTCGCCATGAGGGCTGAAATGGGGGCTGAGCAGCCTGAAACGATCGCCGCGATTGTGGCCGCGCATCGCGCGGGCGCGCTGACGCCGGCAGAGACGGTCGCGCGGACCTATCAGCGCATCCGCGATCACAACGATCCCGCCATCTTCATCAGTCTGCGCGACGAGAAGGATGCGATCGCCGAGGCCGAGAGGCTTGCTACGAAGGACGCCGCCAACCTGCCACTCTACGGCGTGCCCGTTGCGGTAAAGGACAATATCGACGCGCTGGGCTTTCCGACCACGGCGGCCTGCCCGGCCTTCTCCACCACGCCGACGCATGACTCGACTGCGGTGGCGCGGCTGCGTGCCGCCGGCGCGATCATCATCGGCAAGACCAATCTCGACCAGTTCGCGACCGGCCTCGTCGGCGTGCGCTCGCCTTACGGCATTCCCAAAAATTCGATCCGCGACGATCTCATTCCCGGCGGCTCCAGTTCGGGCTCCGCTGTGGCGGTCGGCGCGGGGCTCGTGCCGCTGTCGCTGGGGACCGACACGGCCGGCTCCGGCCGCGTGCCGGCGATGCTCAACAACATCGTCGGGCTGAAGCCGAGCCTCGGCATGATCTCGAACGCGGGCCTAGTGCCGGCCTGCCGCACGCTGGACTGCATCTCGGTGTTCGCCTTGACGGTGGATGATGCTGCGCTCGCGCTCTCCGTGATGGCGGGGCCGGACCCGGCCGATCCGTTCTCGCGCGCCCGGCCACTGGGCGCGCTCACGCCGTTCCAGGCAGGCTTGCGCCTCGGCGTGCCGCGCAACGGACAACTGATCTTCTTCGGCGACAAGAAGGCGGAAACCGCCTACGCCGATGCGCTGAAGCGCTGGACTGCGCTTGGAGCCAGGCTCGTCGAGTTCGATCTCGAGCCGTTCTACGAGACGGCGCGGCTGCTCTATGAGGGCCCGTGGGTCGCCGAGCGTTATATCGTGATCAAGGACCTGCTCGCGTCCGCGCCTGATACGATCCATCCGGTGACGCGCGAGATCACCGCGGCCGGCGCGCGGCTCACCGCTGCGGAGACGTTCTCGGCGCTCTATCGCTTGCAGGGCCTGCGCAAGATCGCCGAGCGCACGGTTGCCAATATCGACGCGCTGGTGCTGCCGACGGCGCCGACGGCCTATACGACCGCGCAGGTGCTGGCCAATCCGATCGAGCTCAACAGCCGGCTCGGCACTTATACCAATTTCGTCAATCTTCTCGACCTCTGCGGCCTCGCCGTGCCGGCATCGATGCGCGCCGACGGCATTCCGTTCGGCATCACGTTGCTGGCGCCCGCGGGACATGACGCGCGGCTCGCGAGCATCGGCCGCGTCTTCCATGCCGATACCAAGCTGAGCCTCGGCGCGAAGGGCACCGCGCAGGCGCCGCTCGCGCCGCTGCCGGCAAGCAGCGGCGACGAGATCCCCATCGCCGTGGTCGGTGCGCATCTGTCCGGCATGGTGCTCAACGGCGAATTGAAGGCGCTGGACGCAAACCTGATCGAGGCGACAAGAACCGCGCCCGACTACAAGCTCTACGCGCTCAAGACCACGCCGCCGAAGCCCGGCATGCTGCGCGTGGAAGCCGGCAAGGGCGCTTCGATCGAGCTGGAGATCTGGTCGCTGTCGCCGTCCGCGTTCGGCAAGTTCGTCAATGCGATTCCCTCGCCGATGGCGATCGGCACGGTGCGCCTTGCCGATGGTCGCAGCGTGAAAGGGTTTCTCGTCGAGCCCGAAGTGCTGGGCGACGCGCGCGACATCACCGCGTATGGGGGATGGCGCGCGTATATGAAGGAAGCTGCGACAAAGTAGGTCGTAGGGTGGGCAAAGCGAAGCGTGCCCACGATCCCGACCTTCCTGAGAAACCGTGGGCACGGCGCTTTGCGCCTTTGACCACCCTACGGCACCGATCGCGCGGCGCTACACCGACACCGCGTACATCTCGTACTCTCCGCGCACCAGCTCGATATGCGCACGCATCGCGGCGGCTGCGCCCTGCTTGTCGCCGCGCATGATGGCGACGACGACGCGGTCGTGCTCGGCTTGCGATTTGGCGAGACGGCCGAGGTTGCGGAACTGGGCGCGGCGGAACGGCTGCACGCGCACCCGCGTCGCCAGCGTGATCTCGGCGATGTAGCCGTTCTGGGAACCGGCATAGATCGCGTTGTGGAAGCGTTCGTTGACCTCGTGAAAGCGATCGGGATTGCCGGTGTAGCTCAGCACCCGCAGCTCCTCGTGGATGGCCTCCAGGCCATTGCGCTCGGCCGCCGACATGCGCTCGGCGGCGAGGCCGGCGCACAACGCCTCGAGCTCGGCCATCGCCTCGAACATGCTCGTCAGACGCTCGATCGAGGGCTGCGCCACCACCGCGCCGCGATGGGCACGCGCTTCGACGAGGCCGCTGGCCACGAGCTGACGCAAGGCTTCGCGCACCGGCGTGCGCGAGACGCTGAAGCGGCGCGCGATGTCGGTCTCGTCCAAGGGTGCACCGGGGGCCAGGGTGCCGCGCACGATCTCGTCGGCGAGTTGCAGCCGCAACTCCTCTGCGCGCGTGACCTTCAGCACCGATGGCGAGGCGCGGTCGACGCGCGGCACCACCGGCTCGGCCGGCAGTGCTCCCTGCGGAAGATCCTCAAGCGTCATACGGTCAGGTCTCTTTCGGCTCGTCGATGATGCTGACATGGGCAGCGACGACGCGCCAGCCCTCCGGGAAGCGAATCCAGGTCTGCATCTGCCGGCCGACCTTGCCGGGCGCGGTGTCGCGATAGAACAAAGTGGAGGCCACGGCCGTGTCGCGGCCGTAGCTGGAGATGACGGTCTTTGCGGTGCGGCGGTTCAGGCCGACCGGCGAGCGGCCGGCGCGGAAACCGCTGATCGCCTCATAACCATAGAGATTCTCGCCGATGCCGTAACGCAGCGTGCGGGGATCGTTGCGGAAGAGCTCGCCGAGCACGGCGACATCGTTGCTGACGAGGGCCTGCTCATAGCGATCGAACGCGGCTTTGACTTCCGCGATCACCTCGGGGAGATCGATCTCCATGTCAGAATCCTCTCGGCGCGGGCGCTGTGGCGACGCCCATCTTTTCCAGGGCGTAGGCGACGCGGAGCGCAATGTCCTCGCGCCAGGGCGCCGCGATGATCTGCACGCCGATCGGCAGCGGCTCGAGCGGCACCGGGACGGCGACCACTGGCAGGCCGATGAAGGAGATCGGCTGGGTGTGGATGCCGATATTGGCGCGGACCGGCAGCTCGACGCCGTCTAGGTTGAAATTCACCTGGCCGAGCTTTGGCGCGGTGCAGGGCGTCGCCGGCGCGAGCAGCACGTCGACGGTCTTGAAGATCTCGGCGAGCTGCGCGCGATACCAGCGGCGGAATTTTTGCGCCCGATCGACCATCGGCGCCGGCACCATCGCGCCCGCGATCAGCCGGTCGCGCACGGCCGGATCGAAATCGTTCGGCCGCTTGCGCAGGCGATCGAGATGCAGCGAAGCGCCCTCGGTGGTGGTGATGACATAGGCTGCCGCGCGGGCGCGCGCGGCTTCGGGAACGTCGACCACCTTGGTTGCGCCAAGCGCCTTGGCAACGCGGCTGACGGCCTCGACCGCTTCCGGAAACACGTTCTTCTGGAAATACCCGCCAGCGATGGCGATGCGCAGATCCGAGACCGGGTTGGCGATCAGCGGCAGCGTCGGCTCCAGACCGCGCGTCGTGCAGGCGCTGTCCTCCGCGTCCGGGCCCTGCATCGCGTCATAGGCGAGCGCGAGATCGGCGGCCGAGCGCGCGAACGGGCCGAGATGATCGAGGCTCGCGACGAACGGGAACGAGCGCGCCCGCGACAGCCGGCCATAGGTCGGCTTCAAACCAAAAATGCCGCAGAACGAGGACGGCACGCGGATCGAGCCGTTGGTGTCCGAGCCGAGCGCGATCGGCACCAGCGCGCCGCCGACCGCGCTGCCCGAGCCGCCGGAGGAGCCGCCGGTCATTCGCGCGGTGTCATGCGGATTGCGCGAGGGACCGTCATGGACGTTCTCGCCGGTGAAGTCGTAGGCGTATTCGCCCATGTTGAGGGCACCGACCAGCACGCCGCCGGCCGCTTCCATGCGCTCGATCAGCGTGGCGTCGCGTTTAGCGGGCGCGAGGTCCCGGTTGATCTTCGAGCCCGCGCGCGTCGAAAGTCCGGCGACGTCAAACAAGTTCTTCACCGCGAAGGGCACGCCGGCGAGCGGGCCGACTTCCTTGCCGGCGGCGATGTCGGCATCGATGGCACGCGCTTTCGCGCGGGCGCGCTCGGCGGTGACGTCGGTGAAGGAATTGAGGATGCCGTCGTGCTGCTTGATGCGCGACAGCGCGGCTTCCGTGGCATCGAGCGCGGACATCCTGCGGCCCGCGACTGCACTCGCGATTTCGGCGGCCGTCATCTCTGGCATACTGGTCATGGCAGCATCACGCCGTGAAAATCGGTGCCGGCTCGGTCTCGTCCGGCAACGCGAATTCGTCGACCAGGCGGGCGAGCCGCAGCGAGACTTCGAGGTTGGCGCGCACCGCCGGCCTCCAGGCCTCCTCGACCGGCAGCGCCAGCGCTTTCGATACGGCGTCGATATAGTCGTCCAGCGGCTCGGCCATCACGCTCCCAAACTATCTCTCTAGGTTGTTATTTGAGCATGATCTTTTCGGAAAACCGCCGCGCACTTTTCCGGATCATGCTCTAGTGTACCTGCAACGGCGGATGCGGGATCGCCGTCAGCAGCTCCTTGGTGTAGTCGTCCTGCGGATCGCTCAGGACCTTTTCGGAAGAGCCCTCTTCGACGATTCGACCGGTCCGCATCACAATGACACGATCGCACAGCAAGCGCACTACGTTCAAATCATGCGAGACGAACAGATAGCTCATACCTAGCCGCGCCTTGAGATCCTGAAGCAGGTTCAGAACGACAGCCTGCACCGAGACGTCCAGCGCCGCCGTCGGCTCATCCAGGATGACCAGTTTTGGATGCAGCGCAACGGCGCGGGCAATGCCGACGCGGGCCTTCTGGCCGCCGGACAATTGATGCGGGAAACGATCCAGCAGGTTGTGCGGCAGGCCGACCATGGTCGCCAGTTCCTCGCAGCGGGCGCGGAGCGCATCGCGGCCCCTGATGTCGCCCAATTGCATGATCGGGTCGGCGATGGCGCGCGCTGCGGTGAAGCGCGGGTTGAGGCTGTCGGTCGGATCCTGGAACACCATCTGGATGCGGCTGCGCTGCGGCAGCCGGGCGAAGGACGCAGGCTGGATAGCGCCGATGTCCTCGCCGTCGAACTGGATCAGGCCGGAGGTCTGGTCCAGAAGCCGCATCACCATCATCGACGTGGTCGACTTGCCGCAGCCGGACTCGCCGACCAGGCCAACGCTCTCGCCATGGCCGATCGAAAAGCTGATGCCGTCGACGGCGCGGAACACGTCCGGCTCCAGCGGCGGCTTGCGGCCGAACAGCTTTCCGAGCGTCGCGGTGGCACCCTGGCGCGGGTATTCCTTGACGAGCTTTTCGACGAGGAGGAGGGGTTTGCCACTTGCGCTGGTCTGCTCCCTCTCCCCGTCCTTCACGGGGAGAGGGTTGGGGTGAGGGGCTGCTTCCGCGATCACGGTGCTGGGAGAGTCCCCCTCACCCGCCGCGCTGTGCGCGTCGGCCTCTCCCCGCACGCGGGGAGAGGCGAAGGAAGCACCCTCCTCTTCCGGCAGCAGATCACGCAACGACACACCCAGCCGCGGCGTCGCGCGCATCAGCTTCTTGGTGTAGGGGTGTTGTGGGTTCGCAAAAATGTCGGCGGCCTTGGCGGTCTCGACCACGCGGCCCTTCTCCATCACCACGACGCGGTCGCAATAGGCGGCGGCGAGGCCGAGATCGTGGGTGATCAGGATGGTCGACATCGCGCGGCGCTTGGTCAGCTCCACGATCAGATCCATCACCGCCTTCTGCGTGGTGACGTCGAGGCCCGTGGTCGGCTCGTCCGCGATCAGGAGCTGCGGATTGCAGGCGAGCGCGAGCGCGATGACGACGCGCTGGCACATGCCGCCCGACAGCTCGAATGGATAGGCATGGTAGCGCTCGCGCGGGCGCGCGATCTTGACCTGCTCCAGCGCCTCGATCGCCTTCTCGCCGTGATCCTTGACCTGGGCCTGCTGCACGTGGGTGCGCAAGACGTCCTCGATCTGGTCGCCGACTTTTCGGATCGGATTCAGCGCCGCGCGCGGGTTCTGGAAGATCATCGAGACTTCGCGGCCGCGCAGATCGCGCATCTGGTCTTCGGTCGCGGCCTTGACGTCGATGCCGGAGAACATCACCGAGCCCTCGGCGATCCGCCCCGCGCGGTCGAGGATGCGCATCACCGCATAGGACGTCACCGACTTGCCGGAGCCTGATTCACCGACGATGGCGAGCGTCTCGCCCTTGGCGACGGAAATATTGACGTGCTGTACGGCCTTGACGATGCCGCGGCGGGTGGTGAATTCGACGGTGAGGTCCTGGACATCGAGCAGCGGCTGGGCGGTCATGCGAGCCTGCCGATCAAAAAACGCGAAAACAACCCCATGCACAGTAGAAAGAGGTTGGATTCGTTGGGGAATTTTTGACGTAGATTTACGCGTGAGGCAGGCACCGGCCTCTCGCTCCCTCCCCCCTTGTGGGGGAGGGTTGGGGAGAGGGGTGGCTCCAAGCGAAGTCGGAGTTCGTGGCTACCCCCCTCCCTTCCCCTCCCCCACAAGGGGGGAGGGGATGAGAGAGCCGTGGCAACCACACTCCCAAGCGTCACGATCTTCTCTCTGCCCCCAACCATCATCACGTCCTCCGCTGGGGGTCGACGATGTCGCGCAGGCCGTCGCCGAGGAGATTGAAGCAGAACACGGCAATCATCAGCGCGAGGCCGGGGAACAGCGCGATCCACCATTCGCCTGACACCATGAAGCCGGCGCCCTCGGCGACCATGATGCCCCATTCGGCGGTCGGCGGGCGGACGCCGAGGCCGATGAAGGACAGGCCCGCGGCGTTGAGGATGGCGTAGCCCATGGTCAAGGACATCTGCACGATCATGATCGGCATGATGTTGGGCAGGATGTGCACCAGGACGATGCGGAATTCGCCGTTGCCGGAGAGGCGCGCGGCCTGCACGAAGCCGGCGTTGCGGCGCACGTTCGCTTCGGCGCGCGCGACGCGGGCGTAGAGCGGGAAGTTCACGATGGCGGTGGCGAGGATGATGTTCTGCACGGTGTTGCCGAGCGCTGCGACGATGCCCATGGCCAGCACGAACAGCGGAAAGGCCATGATGGTGTCGGCGATGCGGCCGACGATGCGGTCGGTCCAGCCGCCGAAATAGCCCGCGGCGATGCCGGCGAGGCCGCCCATCAGGAACACCAGCACGACGGAGGCGACCGCGATGAAGGTATCGAGCCGTGTTGCGACGATGACGCGGCTGAAGATGTCGCGGCCGAGCTGGTCGGTGCCGAACCAGTGCGCGGCCGACGGCGGCTTCAGCGCCGCGGCGGTGTCGGAGGCGAGCGGATCGTAGGGCACGAGATAAGGGCCGACGATCGCGGCGGCGAGGATCAGGATCAGCAATGCGAAGGCAAAGCCCGTGACCTTGTTTTCGCTGAGGACATAGCGGGTCTGTTCGAGCACCGCGACGAGGCCGGAGGTGCGCGCGGGACCGACGGGTTCAACAGCAGGCGCAACGGAGCTCATGGCTTTACTCCTGGAGCTTCTGAGCGTGGGGACGAACGGCCAAGCGGCGAGCGCGCTTCACTTCTCCCGCTTGCGGGAGAGGTCGCGCCAAAGGCGCGGGTGAGGGCTCTCTCCTCTTGGGGGCTCTCGCCCGCGGAGACACCCCCCTCCCCAGCCCTCCCCCGCAAGCGGGAGAGGGAGCGGACCGCTCGCGTGGCTCGTATTGGGCGAGATCATGACGGTCTACCCTTCCAACCGCACGCGCGGATCGATCACGCCGTACAAGATGTCGATCACGAGGTTGAGCAGCACGTACATGACCGCCATGGTGAGCACAAAACCCTGCACCGGCGCGAAGTCCGACGAGATTAGCGCTTCCACCGCATAGGAGCCGATGCCCGGCCAGGCGAACACTTTTTCGACCAGCACGTTGGCGCCGAGCAGGAACGAGAACACCATGCTGAGCGTGGTGATGACGGGTAGCATCGCGTTGCGGAAGGCGTAGGTGACGATGACGGTCGACGGCGACAGGCCGCTGGCGCGCGCGGTGCGGACGAATTCGGATGCCAGCACCGCCAGCATCGAGGCGCGCGTCATGCGTGCGATCGGCGCCAGCGAGAAGATCGCAAGCGTGGTCGCGGGCAGGATGAGCTGGCTCAGCGCCGAGCGGAACGCTTCGAGATTGCGCGCGATCAGGGTGTCGATCAGGTAGAAGCCCGTCACCGTCGGCGGCGCGCTGGTGAACACGTCGAGACGCCCGAGCGGCGCCGGCGACCAGCCGAGCCGGAAATAGAAGACATAGACCAGCACGAGGCCAGTGAAGAACACCGGCAGCGAGACGCCGGCTGTCGTCGTGACGCGGCATAAATGATCGACCCACGATCCCGGCCGCGTCGCCGCGAGGACGCCGAGCGGAATTGCAATCACGACGGAGACGATGAGGCCGAGCAGCGTGAGTTCAGCCGAGGCCGGCAGGCGGTTGCGGATTTCGGCGGCGACCGGCTGTCCCGTCGTCAGCGAGTTGCCGAAATCGCCGTGGGCAAGATCGTTGGTGTAGCGGAAGAACTGCTCGATCAGCGGCTTGTCGAGACCGAGCTTCTTGCGGATCTGCTCGACGGCTTCCTTGGTCGCGGCGGGGCCGGCGAAATAAGCGGCGGGATCACCCGGCAACGCACGCGTCAGCAGGAAGGTGACGATGACCACGCCGATCAGCGAGGGAATCGCGAACATCAGACGCTTGCCGATCATGGTCAGCATGGGGTGCTCCTGATGTTGGAATGAGATGGCGCCGCGCACTCCGCTGCGCCCCCTCTCCCCTTGTGGGAGAGGGTTGGGGTGAGGGGTAGCCCCAAGCGAGGTCGGCGTTCGTGGCTACCCCTCACCCGTCTCGCCGCTACGCGGCGAGCCACCCTCTCCCACAAGGGGAGAGGGTAAGAGAGAGCCGTGCTCACCTCACCCACGCCTCACCCCTTCACCAACGCGCGGTAATCCAGCCGCCGGTGGAACCAATACTGATAACCGCTGATGTTCTTCTGCATCGCGACGTTGACGAAGGGCTGGTACAGCGGGATGCGCGGGATGTCGGTGTAGGCGAGATCGACGAAGCCCTTCACGTCCTTGTCGTAGGTCGCGGTATCGCCGGCCGCAGCGGCGGTGCGGGCGCCTTCGATCAGTCTGTCCATCTCCGCCGACTTGTAGCTCATGGTGTTGAAGACGGAATTGTTGCCGTGATAGCACCAGTAGAAGAAGTATTCGGGGTAATCGAGCCAGCCCGAGAACACGTTGGTGAAGAGCGGCATCTCCTTCTTGTTCAATTCGGTGCGCCAGTTGGCGCCGGGCACCTTGTTGATGGTGGTCTTGATCCCGATCTGCGCAAGGCTCTCCTGCACCAGCACGCAGAGCGGCTCGTTGACGCCGGCAAAATTGAGGTCGAACGAGATCGTGGTCTCGAAGCCGCCTGCGTAGCCGGCCTCGGTGAGCAGCGCCTTCGCCTTGTCCATGTCGGTGTTGTATTTGTGCGGCTGCGGCCAGGCGACTTCGGTGGCCTTGTCCGCAGGTGCGCCGAACATCGGGTTGGCGAGGCCGAACATCACCGCGTCCATGATCTTCTGATAGGGCAGCGCATAGGCCACGGCCTGGCGCACCTTCGGATTGTCGAAGGGCGGCTTGGTGACGTTCATGCCGATATACTGAATGCCGTTGGAGAACGGCAGCGACACCACGTTGAGCTTGCCGTTGGCCTTCATCTCCTGAAAGTCCTTGTTCGGCAGCTCGTAGGAGATGTCGGCGTCACCGCGCTCAAGCAGCGCGCGGCGGTTTCCGGCCTGCGGCACCATGCGCCAGATCACGCGCTTGATCTTCGGCAAGGGGCCGCCGACCCAATCCTCGTTGCGCTCCATGATGACTTCGGTGCCCGCGGTCCATTTCGTCACCTTGTAGGCGCCGGAGCCCGCGGTCTGCTGTTTTGTGAACTCGAGACCCCAGGGGTCCTTCTCGCTGGCGTTCTTCTTCACCAGCTCGGAGTTGACGATGCAGGGCACGATCACGGCGAGGTCGGGGATCGTGAGCTTGTCCTTTTTCAGGAAGTCGACACGCACGGTGTAGTCGTCGATCACGACGAACTGCTCCGGCTTGGTCAGCGAGCCCGCGCTCATCTGGAAGGTCGGGAAGCCGCCGACGCTGACGGCGCGGTCGAGCGACCATTTCACGTCCCTGGCGGTCACGGGCGCACCGTCGTGGAATTTGGCGTTCTTCTTCAGCTTGAAGGTGACCGACATGTCGTCGATCCTGAACTCCTCGGCGAGCTCGCCCTTGAACTTGTCGCGGTCGTAATAGGGCACGCCGCCCGGGCCGCTCTTCATCGCGTGGCTGATCAGGCGGTCGTAGCAATTCCAGGACACCTCATAGCCGGGCACGTTGGTGCCGACGCCGTGGATGTCGAGATTGTTGGGGCCGCCTTCCGAGACGATCAGCAGCGTCTCCGAACGGGCGTCGGCATAGGCTGAGGAGATCATCTGGGGCATCGCCGGAAGCGCCGCTCCGGCGGCCAATCCGGAAACGGACTTGAGGAAATCGCGGCGCTTCATGAAATCGCTCCAACACAACGTTTTTGGTTGGAACCGGATTCGCAAGGTTTGTGCCAGAGCTTAACGAGCAGTTACGATCAAGTTAATGAACTGACATCGCTTAGGAAATGTCGATTTTGGCGCGCCGCGGCCTTCGTCTCGATCTCCCGGAATTGCATACAAAGATACAGATTTGCCTATTTCATGAGCTTAACTTGATCCGCGCCCGCCCAATGAGCACAGCTGGCATTCCGGGACGATGCGCAGCATCGAGCCCGGAATCCGTCGGGGCGGCAGCACGCGCAGGACCATGGATTCCGGGCTCGCCGCTCTGCGGCGCCCCGGAATGATGGAGAGAGGTGGGGCCCGCGCTCACCCCGCCCAGATCAGCTCCTGCAGCTCGACCAGATCGTCCGCCTGCTCCTGCCAGCCCGCAATACAGATGTGGCTGTTGAGGTCGCTGGCGCGGTGCAGCAGCATCAGGGCCATCAGCCGGCGTTTGAGCGCGTAGTCGAGCTTCGCATAGCCGAAGCCTTCCAGCAGGCTCTTCACCCTCCCCGGCCGGCCCGCCGCCATGAACGCGCCGGGGCCGAGCAGGTCGTAATCGCGCCATCCCGCCAGCACGTCCCCGAAGTCGAACAGGCCTTTGAGCGACCACTGGCCGTCATCGCAGGCGAGCAGGAAGTTCTCCGGAATGTACTCGCCGACCAGAAAGACCGGCGGCGCATCCAGCGGGATGAGCTTTTCCGCATCGCACAGGAGATCATCGAGGCCGGCAAGAAATTTCGGCGCGAGGCCGAGACGCGTGTGCCGCGCCCTGCAGCCCTGCATCTGGGCACGCATGAAATCGTCCCAGCGCGGCTCGATCTCTGCAAGCGGCCCGAGCGGGGCGCGCTGGACGCTCGCAATGGTCTCGCCGATCTGGCGCAGCAGGCGTTCCTTCTGCGCTTCCGGCAACTGCGGCCACACCTCCGAGCCGAGCGTGCCTGATAGCCGCGTGATGACGAGATAGGGCCAGCCGTCGCGTATCCCTTCCGCGACGATCTCGGGGATCGGCAGATCGAGATGGCCTTTGAGCTGCATCAGCGAGCCGCGCTCGGAGACGAATTGTGCGTACAGCATCGGCGGGAAGATTTTGAGGATCGGCCCCTCGCCGAGGCCGACGACGAGGTTGGTGCCGGTCGCGAACACATGCGGCGCGCTGGTATCGAGACCGTGGCTGCGCGCAATGCCGAGTGCGATCGGAAGCCATTGCGAGGGCGCGGAGCGAAAGGCGCGGAAGCTTTCCTCGTCGGCGAAGGCCGGCAGTGTTTGCGATGGAGCGTTAGTCATCATCGTTACGAGCTTGATTGATTCGTCAGTGCGAGCCGAGGAGACGGTGCACCTCTCCCGCTTGCGGGGGAGGTCGACGCGAAGCGTCGGGTGGGGGCTCTCTCCCCGCGGGGACACTCTCTGCAGACGTCAGGCAATCCCAGCGTGGAGAGAGCCCTCTCCCCAACCCTCCCCCGCGAGCGGGGGAGGGAGCGCGCCTCCCGCGCGGCCACAGCGAAGCCCAATCGCAACATGCACTACCGTTCCGGGCTGGCGCGCTCGAACTGGCGCAGCAGCTTGTTGCCGCGCTCGACGGCGGAATCCAGGGCGGATTGCGCGCTCTTCTGGCCGGAAAAGGCCTGCTCCAGCTCGTCCTCGATCGCGCCGCGGATCAGGACGAAGGAGCCGAGCCGGATGCCCTTTGAATTCTCCGTCGGCGGGTTGAGCGTGATCTCCTCGAACGAGATCGACGAGCCCGGGTTGCGCTCGTAAAAGCCCTGCGCGCGCGTCAACTCGGAGGCGGCGCGGGTGATCGGCAGATAGCCCGTGTTCTGATGCCAGGCGGCCTGCACGCCGGGCTGTGACAGATAGGCGAAGAACCGCGCCACGCCCTTGTATTCCTCGCGCGGCCGGTCGCGCAGCACCCAGAGCGTGGCGCCGCCGATGATCGAGTTCTGCGGCGCGCCCTTCACGTCGGGCCAATACGGCATCATGCCGTAGCCGATCTCGAATTTCGAATTCGCCTTGATGTCGGCGCGCGTCGCCGAGGAGCCGATGAAGATGCCGCATTCGCCGCTCTGGAAGCGCGGCTCGGCCGCTTGGCCGCGGCCGCCATAGTCGAACAGTTTTGTCTTTTGCCATTCGGCGAGCTGGGCGATGTGTTTGACCACGACCGGATTGTTGATGGTCAGCTCGGCATCGAGCCCGGCAAAGCCGTTCCCGCGCGTCGCCAGCGGCAGATTGTGGAAGGCGGAAAAATTCTCGACATGGATCCAGGACGGCCATGATGTGGTGAAGCCGCAAGCAGCGCCGCGGTCGCGCAGGCGCTTTGCAGCGGCCCCCAATTCCGGCCAGGTCTTCGGCGGCGTCTCCGGATCGAGGCCCGCGTCGCGGAACATGGTCTTGTTGTAGTAGAGGATCGGCGTCGAGGAGTTGAACGGGAACGACAGCAGGTTGCCGGCCGCATCGGTGTAGTAGCCGGAGACGGCGGGCAAGTAGTCATTGAGCGAGAACGGCTCGCCCTGGTCCCGCATCAGGCTGAACACCGGATAGATCGCGCCCTTGGCGGCCGTCATGGTGGCGGTGGCGACCTCGTTGACCTGGACGATCGCGGGCTGGCTGCGCGAGCGGAAGGCGAAGATCGCCGCCGTCACCGTCTCGGTGTAGTTGCCCTTGTAAGCGGGCACGATGCGGTAATCGGACTGCGAGGCGTTGAAGTCCGAGGCGAGCTTTTCCAATTGCCGCCCAAGCTCGCCGGACATGGCGTGCCACCACGCGATGTCGGTGGCGGCGCGCGCGGGCGCGGCCAATGAGAGAGCCGCCAAGGCGGCGACGAGCTGCAAAAGGCGCAATGCTGGACTCACGATGGCGCTTCCCATGCCGCGCGACAAAGGCGGCTGCTCTGCTTAAGGCGCGGCATTTGCGGTTTCAACCGGGAATGAGCGCCGGCCGCGCCGCACAATTACACGGCCGCGCCGGGCGGGATGGCCTTCCCCCGACCATCTGCTAGATTGCATTGAACCTTTTGCCTCCGCCATAGACTCCACCACTGAGGGGTTGAGTGTGCCAGTGTTGAGCCGTGCCGAACTCTCGCGGACCGGAGTGATCGTCGTCGCGCTTCTGCTTGCCGTCTGTGCGACGGGTGCCGTCGCACGCGAATTTCGCGCCGCCGATACCCAGACCGAGGATTACCCGACCGTCCAGGCGCTGCGCTACATGGGCGCGCTGATCGCCGAGCGCAGCGGCGGCCGCCACGAGATCAAGGTGTTCCATTCCCGCCAGCTCGGCGAGGAAAAGGAGACCATCGAGCAGACCCGGGCCGGCGCGATCGACCTGAACCGGACCAATGTCGCGCTGATCGGCAACTTCGTTCCGGCGATGAACGTGCTCGCCATGCCGTTCCTGTTCCGGTCCATCGAGCACATGCAGAAGGTGCTGGACGGCCCGATCGGCGGCGAGATTCTGAACAGCTTCGAGCCCTATGGCTTCGTCGGGCTCGCCTTCTACGATTCCGGGGCGCGGTCGATCTACAACGGCGCCCGCCCGGTGAAGACCATCGCGGATCTCAAGGGATTGCGGATCCGGGTGCAGCAGTCGGAGTTGATGAGCCAGATGATCCGCTCGCTCGGCGCCGAGCCGGTCGAGATGCCCTATGGGCAGGTGCTCACCGGGCTCGCCAACCATCTGATCGACGGCGCCGAAAACAATTGGCCATCTTTCGTGACGACGGATCATTACACGCATGCCGGGCATTATACGCTCACCGAGCATACGATGAGCCCCGAAGTGCTGGTGATCTCGCTGAAGGCCTGGCAGAGCCTGTCGCCGGACGACCAGAAAATCTTCCGGGAGGCTGCGCAGCGCTCCAGCCGGTTCATGCGCGAGAAATGGCGCGACCTCGAGGAGCAGTCGCAGCGCAAGGCCCAGGAGGCCGGCGTCACCATCATCAGGGAGATCGACCGCAAGCCGTTCGAGGACGCGATGGCCCCGATCTACGCCAAGGCCGGGCGCGATCCCGCCGCGGTCGCGCTGATCGAACGTATTCGCAAGGTGGAGTGAGCCGCGTTGGCTGCACTTGGACATACCGAGCACCCAGACCGGCCGTCCGGCCCGATCGGACGGCTGCGCGCACGCCTGGTCGGCGTGCTGCGCGCGGTGCCGATCCGCTGGCGCATCCTGTCGATCGCCGCGCTGAACTCCGCCGTGGTGGTGGTGCTGGTGGGGATGATCTGGAACGGCGCGCAGGTGCTGGGCTCGGCCTGGGGCGACGTCCGCCAGGTGCGCGAGTCCGACCGGATCCTGGCGCTGCTCGAAAGCGAGACCGGACGCCTGCACAATCTGATCCACCGCTACATCAACCAGCCGAGCCCCGACCTGTTCGCCGAGATCCTGCTGCTGCGCGAGGCTGTGCTGGGCACGCTGACCAACCGCGCCGCGAAGGACCCGATGCTGTCGGGCTCGGTCGAGGAGCTGGAGCGCACCACCGACCGCTTCCTCAACGGTTTCGGCGAGCTGCGCAGCGTGCAGGCCACGATCGCCAAGACCTATGAGGACCAGGTGCAGGGCCCGGCCCGGGACATGGCCGGCCTCTATTCCATCATCGAAGGCGCCACCGGCCATCGCGACGCGCTGATCTGGCCCTCGCTCGGAAAATCCCGCGAGGCCTTCACCGCGATGCTGGTGGCGGCCAATTCCTATTATCTGTCGCTGTCAGCGGGCGCGGCCGACGACGCGCGCCGCAACACCGAGACGATCGAGAAGACCATCCCCGTGATGATCGATCTCGCCGACAACGATCTGCAGAAGATGGCCTTGCGAAGGCTCGGGGCCCGCACCGCCGCGCTGCGCGAGGGCTTTGCAAAGCTCTCCGAGCAGCTTGCCAGCCGCACCGAGCTGCTCCGCAACAGCATCGACGCCAGCCAGGCCGAGGCGATCGGCGCCATCGACGACCTCTCCACCAAGATGCGCAAGCGCGAGCAGAAGGCGCAGGAGACCTTCGACCGCACGCTGGCGGATATTTCTCGCCGCGTCCTTTCCATCGCGGTGATCTTCCTCGGCATCATCCTCACCGCCGGCGTGATGATCGCGCTGTCGATCCGGCTGCCGCTGCAACAGATCATGGCGGCGATGCGCGCGATCACGCTCGGCGATCTCGACCGCGAGGTGCAGGGCACCAAGGCCCGCGACGAGGTCGGGGCCATGGCGCGTGCGGTGGAGGTGTTCCGCGAGAACGCGATCGCGAAGCGCGAGACCGAGGACGAGCTGCGCGCGTCGAAGGAGAAGGCCGAGAGCGCGCTGCTCGAACTCAATACCGCGCAGCAGAATTTGATCGATGCCGAGCGGCTGGCAGCGCTCGGCGGCCTCGTCGCCGGCGTCGCGCATGAGGTCAACAACCCGATCGGCATCAGCCTCACCGTTGCCTCGAGCTTTGCCCGGCGCACCGAGATCTTCGAGGCCCAGCTCAAGGGCGACGGCGGCCTGCGCCGCTCGCAGCTGGAGGAGTTCGTGCAGTCCTCGCGCGACGCCTCGCAGCAGCTGGTCGCCAATCTGCAGCGCGCCGGCGAGCTGATCCAGTCGTTCAAGCAGGTCGCAGTCGACCGCTCCCATGCCGAGCGGCGGCAGTTCTCGCTCAGCGAGGCCACCGACCAGATCATCGCCAGCCTGCGCCCGGTGCTGAAGCGCTCGCCGATCACGCTGCAGGTCGACGTGCCGGAGGGGCTGCTGCTCGACGGCTATCCCGGCTCCTATGGCCAGATCCTGACCAACCTCTTCCTCAACGCCGCCAACCACGCCTTCGCCGACGGGCGTGCCGGCACGATCATCATCCAGGCGCGGCCGCGCGGGACCGAGGACGTCGAGCTTATCTTCACCGACGACGGGGCCGGCATGACCCCCGACGTGCAGCGCCAGGCCTTTGACCCTTTCTTTACCACCCGGCGCAATGAAGGCGGCACGGGACTCGGGCTTCATATCGTCTATAACCTCGTCACCCAGCAGCTCGGCGGGCGCATGATGCTGGAATCCAAGCTGGGACAAGGCACCACTTTTCGCATTATCATGCCGCGGGTCGCCAAGGGCGGCGCGCAAAGCACAGAAAGTGACGGGACTTCTCAATGGCCGAACAGGACGATGTCCTCCACCTGATCGACGATACCGGTACCGCGTCGGAGGATGCCAACGCCCGGAAATGGAAGATCGCCGTCATCGACGACGATCCGGCCGTGCATGACGGCACCCGTTTTGCGCTGTCCGACTACAGCCTCAACGGCCAGAGCCTGGAGATCCTGTCGGCCTATTCCGCGGCTGAAGGCCGCAAGCTGATGGCCGAGCACAGCGACATCGCCGCCGTGCTGCTCGACGTCATCATGGAGACCGACGTCGCCGGCCTCGAGCTGGTCGAGTTCATCCGCAACGAGATCCGGAACGAGACGGTGCGCATCATCCTGCGCACGGGACAGCCCGGCCAGGCGCCCGAGCGGCGCGTGATCGTGCAGTACGACATCAACGACTACAAGGCCAAGACCGAGCTGACCGCCGACAAGCTGTTCACCTCGCTGACCGCGGCGCTGCGCTCCTATCAGCAGCTCGAGCGCATGGTGCAGACAAGGCGCGGGCTCGAGATCATCATCGACGCGGCCTCGACGCTGTACGACTTCAAGTCGATGCAGCGGCTCGCCGAGGGCGTGCTGACCCAGCTCGCCTCGCTGCTCAACGTCGATTGCGCCGGTATACTGGTCTTGCGCGACAATGGCGGCATCGACCCCGAGCTCTCGGTGCTCGCCGGCAGCGGCTGCTACAGCCGCTTCATCGGCACCACGACATCGAAGGCGCTCGACCCCGAGCTGCGCGAGATGGTGGAGGCCGCGTTCCAGCGCCGCAAGAACGAATTCGCCGACCACCGCAGCGTGATCTATTTGCGCACCGGATCCGGCCGCGAGGTGGTGGTGCTGCTGCAGGCCGAGCGCGAATTGTCCGAGACCGATCGCTCGCTGGTCGAGATCTTCTCCTCAAGGCTCTCGATCGCCTTCGACAACGTCATCCTTTACCAGCAGCTGCAGGCCGCCAACACCCAGCTGGAGGACCGCGTCGCCCAGCGCACCCGCGCGCTGATGCAGGCCAACCGCCGCCTCTCCGCGCAATGGCTGCGGCTGCAGCGCGCCAACGGCTTCAAGAACGAGATTTTGGGCACGGTCGCGCACGATCTGAAAAATCCGCTCGGCGTCATCCTGGGCCGCACCGAGATGCTGAAGGAGCTGATCTCGACCGGCGCCTCGGAAAACGGCGTGGTCGCCCAGGTCGACCACATCCGCGACGCCACCAAGCGCCTGACCACGATGGTCGACCATCTGATCTCGGATGCGATGGCTGACGCCTTCGACATCACCATCCGCCGCGAGCCGGTCGACGTCGCCGCCCTGGTCAAGGAGGTCGCCGAGGCCAACCAGCCGCTCGCCGTCAACAAGCAGCAGGCGATCAGCGTCGCCGCGCCGGCCAACATCGTCACCATGTGCGACACCGACCGCATCCGCGAAGCCATCGACAATCTCATCAGCAACGCCATCAAATACTCGCCAATCGGCGGCAGGATCGACGTGGTCGTCAGCCACGAGGGCAGCGACACCGTCGTCCGCGTCAGCGACGAGGGCGCCGGCCTGTCGCCGGAAGATCTCGGCCGCCTGTTCGGCCGGTTCCAGCGGCTGTCGGCCAAGCCGACCGCAGGCGAGAGCTCGACGGGGCTTGGGCTCTCCATCGTCAAGCGTATTGTCGACATGCATGGCGGCGAGGTGACCGCCGACAGCGAAGGGCCCGGCAAAGGCTCGACCTTCACCATCACCCTCCCCGCGACCGAAATGCCGTGATCTCAAGACCATGACCCAAAGCCAGCACATCATGATCGTCGACGATGAAGCCCCGGCCCGGGAGATGGTCGGCGATTATCTCAAGATGCACGGCTTCACCGTGACGCTGTGCGACGGCGGCAAGTCCTTGCGCGCCGCGATCCAGGGCAGCATGCCTGATCTCGTCGTGCTCGACCTCAACATGCCCGAGGAAGACGGTCTCTCGATCATCCGCGACCTCAAGAGCCGCATCAACGTGCCCGTCATCATGCTGACGGCAACCGCGAGCCCGATCGACCGCGTGGTGGGGCTCGAGCTCGGCGCCGACGATTACGTAGCCAAGCCCTGCGAGCTGCGCGAGCTGATGGCGCGCATCCGCTCGGTGCTGCGGCGGAGCGGGCCGGCCAAGGCCGCCGCGCCTGATGCGGCGGCGGCGAAATCCGACAAGGAGCAGCTGGTACGGTTCGGGACAAAGTGGCTCGACCTCGAAGCCCAGGCCTTGCGCGACGACGAGGGCAACGAGCATCCGCTGACCGCCTCCGAGTTCGGATTGCTGAAAGTGTTCGCGGCCAATCCGAAGCGCGTGCTATCGCGCGAGCGCCTGCTGGAATTGGCCAACGCGCGCGACGCCGAAGCCTTCGACCGCGCCGTTGATCTCCGCATCATGCGCATCCGCCGCAAGATCGAGCCCGATCCGGCAAAACCCGCCGTGATCCGCACCATCCGCGGCGGCGGCTATCTGTTCTCGCCGGCGGGCGAGAAGGCGTAAGTCGCGCGGGCGGCAGCCGCGGTGCCGTAGGGTGGGCAAAGCGAAGCGTGCCCACGCGTCTGTCGCCATATCGGAAAGATCGTGGGCACGGCGCGCAAACGCGCGCCTTTGCCCACCCTACGAGATCACCGTCCCGGCTGCCTGTGCCGGCCCCGGGACGACGGCAGTGGGTCTGGCGCGACCGAACGCAAGTCACCGAGATTCGTTCCGTGGCGCCTCCGTCCGGCTCAAAACCCTACCCCCGTATTTTCCGTACATTGAAATTCCACGCTTTTTCGTCCCGAATGTTTCGTCATCCCTTCTCCGACGAAACAATTTGGCGGCGCACGAAACCATTTTCCGCTTTTCGTGCAGACGTCCCGAAACGTTGGCTCATTAACACTTTGGTCCAAGGAAACGCCGCTCGGTCGCGGCGCTACGGGGAGCCAAGTCAATGCGGAACGTCATCGCCATCAACGCCCAGGCCAGCCAGAGCATCATCGCCGCTCAGGCGACTTCGGACGACATGCTTCTCGAAAGCATTGCCGACGGCAACCGGACGTCGATGCACATCCTTTATTGCCGGCACAGCGTGCGGGTGTACCGCTTCATCCTGCGCATCGTGCGTGACGCCACCGCGGCGGAAGACCTCGTCAGCCAGGTGTTCCTGGACGTGTGGCGGACCGCCGGCCAATTCCAAGGCCGCTCGCAGGTTTCGACCTGGCTGCTCTCGATCGCCCGCTTCAAGGCGCTGACCGCGATGCGCCAGCGCCGCTTCGAGGACATCGACCAGGAAGACGTGCGCCAGATCCCCGACGATTCCGACACGCCGGAGACCTCGCTCGACCGCAGCGACACCAGCGCCATCCTGCGCGCCTGCGTGCAGAAGCTGTCGCCCGCGCATCGCGAGATCATCACCCTCGTCTACTACCACGAGAAGTCGGTGGAGGAGGTCGGGCAGATCATCGGCATCCCCCAGAGCACCGTGAAGACGCGGATGTTCTACGCCCGCAAGCAGCTGGCCGAATTGCTTAAGGGCTGCGGCGTCGAGCGCTTCGCCGCCTAAGCTAAATGAATTCAAAGGGATAGGGCCGCCGATCTGGCCCCTCTCCCGGGACACGGAAGTGTTACCGCCGACGAAACAATTGAAACAAAGCACAACATCAGGCGGAAAAATTTCCCTCCTATAAAGCTCACATACGGTTTTGCTTAAACCTCCCAAGGACCTCTACGACCCGGACGGGATGCCCCCCTCCGGGTCGTTTTGTGTTTGGGCTTGAAGTGGCAGCCGCGGGCTCCGGCCTCTCCCGCCTGCGGGAGAGGCCGACGCGCCCCGGGCGATGCGAAGCGTCCCGCGCGCGGCGGGTGAGGGTTCTTTCCTCTGGGGGGATGTCCCGTCGCGGAGAGACCCCCACCCCAGCCCTCCCCCGCAAGCGGGAGAGGGAGCGCATCGGCCGTGCGATTGGCAGCTCCCCGTCACGAAGCCGTGACGCTCCGTAACGACCGCTCCATGCCGCCCGAACCATCCTCGTGACCTCCTTCACGAGTGCCCCATGCTCGAACTTGTCTTCGCCGTCCTTGCCGGCATCCTCACCATCGCCGCGCCCTGCACGCTGCCGATGCTGCCGATCCTGCTTGGCGCCTCGATCGGGCGCGCGGGGCACTTACGTCCCCTCATGATCGCGCTCGGCTTCGTCGTTTCCTTCTCGGCGGTCGCGCTGCTGCTCGGCGCGCTGACGCGGCTGTTCGATTTCGATCCCAATGTGCTGCGCGAGGCCGCGTCGGTCCTGCTGATCGGTTTCGGCCTGTTGATGCTGTGGCCGGCGCCGTTCGAATGGCTGTCGAGCCGGCTCAATGGCTGGCTCGATCTCGGCAACACCGGCGCTACCCAGCGCGAGGGTGCGCTCGGCGGGCTCATCCTCGGCACCACACTGGGCCTGGTGTGGACGCCCTGTGCCGGCCCGGTGCTCGGCTCGATCCTGACGCTGGTTGCGACCTCCAAGAACCTCAGCTGGGCCGGCACGCTGCTGATCGCCTATGCGATCGGCGCCGCGATCCCGATGCTTGGGATCGCCTATGGCGGGCAGGCCGCGACCACGCGGGTGCGCAGCCTGGCGCGGATCTCGCCGCGGCTGCAGCAGGGCTTTGGCATCGTCGTGATCGGCTTCGCGGTCGCCGCCTATTTCCAATACGACACGCTGATCGTGGCGTGGCTCACCGGCTTCTATCCCACCGGCCAGATCGGCCTGTGATCATCCCTCATCTTCACCGGAGGACGCTTCCATGACTTTCAAGCTGCTCGCCGTCTCGGCCGCCCTGATCGGCTTCACCGTTACCGGCGCTGTCATCCCCGGCATCTGCGAGGAGGCCGCGCGCGCCGCGCCAATCGTCACCGCCGCCGCAGGCCAGCAGACCGCGCCCGACTTCGCCGGCATCAACAATTGGTTCAACTCGAAACCACTGAGCATGGCCGACCTCCGCGGCAAGGTCGTGCTGGTCGACTTCTGGACCTATGGCTGCGTCAACTGCGTCAACACGCTGCCGCACGTCACCGAACTCTACGCCAAATACAGGGACAAGGGCCTGGTCGTGGTCGGCGTGCACACGCCGGAATTCCCGTTCGAGCGCTCGGCCTCGAACGTGCAGGCCGCGCTGAAGCGCCACGGCATCACCTATCCGGTGGCGCAGGATAACGATTCGAAGACCTGGAACGCCTACCGCAACCAATATTGGCCGGCGCAATACATCATCGACCAGCACGGCAAGATCGTGTTCCAGCACGCCGGCGAAGGCCGCTACGACGAGATCGACCGCACCGTGGCGAAGCTGCTCAACGCCAGCAGCTGAGCACGACGGCCAATCCTGAGGTTGCGGCAGGGACCAGACACTCTTCTTGCTTGACTCCCCCGGGCCGTTCGCGGAGCTTCCGCCGCGACGGGGGAGTTTGACGCACGCAATGACCGACGTAACGACCGGAAGCGAAGTTCGTCTCCGCAAGAATACATCTTCCGAAGGTCGCCTTGTTGGGGCTGGCTTGGCGGCCTTCGTATTGTTTATTTCTGTTTGCAACCTCGCGACCTGGAACGGATACGCAGAAATCGTTGCAGCGTTGGTCGGCCTGGTGATCGGCGTTGCGACGCTCTACGAAGCAGCCTTCGGCGCCGATGAGCTTTGGACCATCGCCCTAGACATGATCGTCGTCGAAAAGACGCGACCATTCGGCCAGCCTAACACCCGATTCATCCGGAGAGAGGAGATATCTGGAATTCGGATCAATCGCGACAAGGCCGACCCAACGTGCTTCCGCCTCGCTTTGCAGCTGACGTCAGGTGAGCGCCTGATCTCGCCGCAGCTTCCGGAGGTCACGCACGTCCGTGAGACCACAGCGCGGATCGCCGAACAGCTAAGCTTCGTCGATATCGACCCTCCGGTGAACCCGCTTGACGCCACCAATTTGGAGATGCGGATCGGCGAACCTGTCCGAAAGGCCGCCGGCACGGAGCGGCGAATCGTCGCCCTGATCATCGCGGGCCTCTGCGCCATTCGCTATGCGTACAGATTCTGGAACGGCGCGCCTCTCACGACTGCCGAAATCATATTCGGGGTGGCCGTCGCCGTCATTGCCCTCCTCTCTTTTCGATATGCGCACACGTCCGCCGGCGCATTCTGGATTGTCGACCACGGCGAACTGCGCGTCGAACGGCTGACACGTGACGGCAAGCCAATTGTTGATACGATCACAGGCAGCGACGTTGCTACGATTGGGCTGGCGCCCGACAGCAGGGCCGAGGGGGAGCTCTACGTCGTCAGGATCGACCTTTTGAGTGGGCAGAAGTTCCTCAGCCAGAGCATCGGAACGAAGGAAGAGACGCAGGCGGTGAGCGACGAGATTGCCCGACGGCTGGGGATCGCTCCTGAAGGGGTGTGCCGCTGAGTCACATGACCGGCGCGAGTCTCGCCCTTGTTGCTTGACTCCACGGACCCGTCCGTGGAGTTTCCAACGCGACGGAATCAGCCGCCCGCGATGGACGATACAACGACCGCTCCCGACATCCGCCTTCGTGAAGGCTCTTCGATCGCGCAGCGGCTGGTGATGTCCGCTTTTGCGGCGGCCGTTGCGCTGTGCTTCACGCCCGGCCTGTTCACGCGCGACACGCTGGAGATCATCATCTCGGTGGTCGCGCTGCTGGTGGGAGCCGGGTTCGTCGTCGGCATCATGATGGCGCCGGCAGTGGTGTGGATCATCACGCCTGGCGAGATCCTGATCGGGCGGCAAAGTCCGTTCGGCAAGCTGCGCACGCGGATCGTCGCGAAAGACGACATCACGGCGTTGCAGGTTCCCGGCAGCAAGCGGGTGAAGGCCCGCTTTCAGCTCGTCTTCACGCTGAGTTCGGGAGAGCGCCTGACGTCCCCGCCGATCTCCGACGTCACCCATGTTCGCGATACCGTGGCCCGGATCGCGACGCAGTTCGAGGTTCCCAATGTCGAGGAGCCCGTCAACCCGCTCGATGCCAGCAATCCCGAGATGCATCTCGGCGAGCCGCTCGAGGCATTTTCCGCGCGGGACATCCGCATCGTGTCCCTGATCGCCGTCGCATTGTCCGCCCTGCCCTATGCCTACAAGCTGTGGCGCGGGTGGCCGCCCACCCATGTCGATATCCTGCTGCTTCCGCTTGGCGTGATCGCGGCGTTCGCCGTGCATCGCTATGCCAACCTCGTCACCGGCGCGTTCTGGATCATTCGCGAGGACGACATCCGCGTCGAACGCCTGTGGGGCGACGGCACGCCGCGCGCCGACCAGATCGAGGGGCGCGACGTGAAGACGATCACCGTCGAGCGCCGCGGCCGGTCCGAGGACGAGCACTGCATCGTCACGATCCGGTTGCACTCGGGGCGAAGGTTTCGCAGCCCCCGCATCGGCTCGCGGGTGGAGGCGCGCGCGGTGGGGACGGAGATCGTGCGGCGGCTCGGGATCGCGGCGGAGAGCAACAAGATCTGACATCGATGCCTGTTGGCTCAGGTGATCTAGCTGCGGGCTCGCTGCAACCTCTCCCGCTTGCGGGGGAGGTCGGCGCGTAGCGCCGGGTGGGGGCTCTCTCCTCTGGGGGAGTCTCCCTAGAGGAGACACCCTCTCCCCAACCCTCCCCCGCAAGCGGGGGAGGGAGCGCACCCCCGCCCAGCCGCAGCATCCTAGGCTTTTCGCGCCATCCCCTGTTTGTGGCATTGCCGGGCGGGCGTCAAAAAACCAAAGCATTCTCGTGACATATCAGGGTGGCGCGCCATCAACTTGCCATGAACATGCCCCTCAGGTTTGATGGTTCCGAATGATTTGCGCCGTGGCAGTGGGGAGAGCTTGAAATGACGGATTTTCGTCGCCTGACCGGGATGTTCGTGGCCGCGATCGGCCTGATCCTGTCCGCACCGCCGGCCATCGCGCAGCAGCCCGACCGCGGCGACGAGCCGGGCCTGGTCGCCGACGACGGCTACCAGCTCGAGCCGGAATGGCAGAAGCAGGTCGTCTACTTCCGCACCACCGAGGCACCGGGCACCATCATCGTCTCGACCGCCGAACGGCACCTCTATCTGGTGCAGCCGGGCGGGCGTGCGATCCGCTACGGCATCGGCGTCGGCCGCGACGGCTTCCAGTGGCAAGGCCTCGTGACCATCACCAACAAGAAGGAATGGCCGGACTGGACGCCGCCGCCGGAAATGATCCAGCGCCAGCCCTATCTGCCGCGCTTCATGGCCGGCGGCCCCGGCAATCCGCTCGGGGCCCGCGCCATGTATCTCGGCACCACGGTCTATCGCATCCACGGCACCAACCGCCCCGACACGATCGGCACCAAGGTGTCCTCGGGCTGTTTCCGTCTCGTCAACAACGACGTCGCCGATCTCTATGAGCGCGTCCCCGTCGGCACCAAAGTGGTGATCCGGCAGAAGCCCGAGCTCTGAGGTTTTTGATCCGGGCATGGTCCTCCGGACCATGCTCGTCGCCTTCCCTCCTGATTCCTTTTCCCGATTTTTCGAGAGAGCAACATGATGCGCACTTTTCGAGGCGGCCTGCTGATCGGGCTCGCGGTCGCCGTGCTGGTCGCCGTTCTGGCCATCATCTATGAATTCTACGACACCCGTACGCTGAAGCGCACCGTGCGCCGCGGCGAGGTGCTGTGCGGCGTCAACAAGGGCCTGCCGGGCTTCTCGTACTCCGAGGACAACAAGAACTGGACCGGCTTCGACGTGGATTTCTGCCGCGCGGTGGCCGCGGCGATCTTCAACGACCCGGGCAAGGCGAAGTTCATCCCGCTCGATGCCGGCGAGCGCTTCAAGGAATTGCAGAGCCGGAAGGTGGACATCCTCTCGCGCAACTCGACCTGGAGCATGGCGCGCGAGCTCGACTACGACCTCTATTTCCCCGCGGTCGCCTATTACGACGGCGCGGGCTTCATGCTGCCGCGTTCGCGCAACAAGGAGACCTCGCTGGACCTGACCGGCAGCAAGGTCTGCGTCCAGGCCGGCACCACGACGGCACTCAACGTCACCGATTACTTCCGTGCCAACAACATGAAGTATGACGAGGTGAAGTTCGACAAGCTCGACGAGGTCGTGAAGGCCTACGACACCGGCAAGTGCGACACCCTCTCCGCCGACGTTTCCCAGCTCTACGCGCTGCGGATCAACCTGGCGAAGCCCGGCGACCACATGATCCTGCCGGACATGATCTCCAAGGAGCCGCTCGCCCCCGTGGTGCGCCAGCGCGACGACGACTGGATGATGATCGTGAAGTGGACGCTCTATGCGATGATCAACGCCGAAGAGCTCGGCGTCACCTCGGAGAACATCGACGAGGCCCTGAAGTCGAAGAAGCCGGAAGTGATGCGCCTCGTCGGCACCGAAGGCAATTACGGCGAGCAGCTCGGCCTCACCAAGGACTGGGCCGTCCGCATCATCCGCCACGTCGGCAATTACGGCGAGATGTACGAGCGCAACATCGGCGAGAAGTCGAAGCTGAAGATCCCGCGCGGCATGAACCAGCTGTGGAACGCGGGTGGCGTGCAGTACGCGCCGCCGATGAGGTAAGGAAGAGGCAGCTCTCTCCGCTGTCGTCCCGGCGAACGCCGGGACCCGTACCGCGCTGATCTATCGATAAGCACAGGTAACAGTACCGCGGAAAGACTCTTTAAACTCCGAGCCTTCGTCAAAGTACTTCCTGGGGTTATGGGTCCCGGCGTTCGCCGGGACGACAGCGAGGGGTGAGGCGCGCGCTCGCGTCTCACGTCTATCGCCTCAATACCCCCGCGCCCGCGCCAGCTGCTCGGTGTGGTAATTGGCGTCGCCGAACAATTCCTCGCACACCCGCGCGCGCTTCATGAAGAAGCCGATGTCGAACTGGTCGGTCATGCCCATGCCGCCATGCATCTGCACGCCTTCCTGCACTGCGCGGGTGGCGGTGGTGCCGGCGCGCGCCTTTGCCACGGCGACGGCTGAGGCGGCCTTCGCGACATCGCCGTCCAGCGCCTGCAGTGCCTTCATGGTGGCGGCGCGGGTGATCTCGATGTCGACATAGAGCTCGGCGGCGCGATGCTGCAGCGCCTGGAATTCGCCGATCAGCTTGCCGAACTGCTTTCTGTTTTTGAGGTACTCGACAGTGCGGTTGAAGACTTCTTCGCTGAGGCCGACCATTTCGGCGGCGACCGCGCCACGGCCGATGTCGAGCACGCCGTCGAGCAGCGCGGCGCCCTGATCGATCTCGCCGAGCACGCTGTCGGCATTGACCTCGACATTGGTGAGCTCGATCCGCGCCGCGTTGTGCGAATCGACCATGATGGTGCGCTCGATCACAACGCCTTTGGCTTTGGGGTTGACCAGGAACAGCGTCAGGCCTTCGCGCTCGCCGGCGGAACCGGCAGTGCGCGCTGCCATGATAAGCAAATCAGCAACATGGCCATCGACGACCAGCGCCTTGGCGCCGGAGAGTTTGAAGCCGTTGCCGGCGCGCACGGCCTGCAGACTGGTCTGCAGCGGGCGATGCTTGGGGCCTTCGTCGATCGCCAGTGTCGCAAGCAGCGAGCCGCTCGCGATCTTCGGCAGATATTCCGACTTCTGCGCAGCATTGCCGCCGCGGTTCAGCGCCGAGGCCGCGACCACTGAGGTGGCGAGAAACGGCGACGGCATCAAGGTGCGGCCGATCTCCTCCATCACGACACCGGCCTCGACATAGCCGAGCCCGCTGCCGCCGAACTCTTCCGGCACCAAAAGGCCGGCGAAGCCCATTTCGGCGAAGGAATGCCAAAACTCCTTGGAGAAGCCGGTGGGGTCTTTGCTGTCGCGCAAATGGCGCAGGTGCGACACCGGCGCCTTGTCGCTGATCAGCCCGCGCGCGCTATCGCGGAGCATTGATTGTTCTTCGGTGAGGACGAGGGCCATGGTGTGTTTCCGATTCGAAATCTATTTGGTTCGTCATTCCGGGATGACCCGAAGGGCCAGGCCCGGAATCCATAACCACGATCGGGAGTATGGATTCCGGGCTCGCGCCGCGCGCGCCCGGGATGACGGGTGGTGAGAACTTGCGCCCTACGCCCCCGGCAAATCCAGGATGCGCTTGGCGACGATGCCGAGCATCACCTCGGTGGTGCCGCCCTCGATCGAGTTGGCCTTGGTGCGCAGCCAGGCGCGCGGGCGGGCGCCCTGCTTGGAGCGCTCGCTCTCCCATTCCAGCGCATCGACGCCGCCGGCCGACATCAGGATCTCGTAGCGGCGCTTGTTGAGCTCGGTGCCGTAATATTTCATCGCCGAGGAGAACGCCGGATGCGCCTGTCCCGCCTTGGCGAGATCGACCGCGCGCTCGGCGCAGGCCGCAAGTGCGGCTTCATCGACGTCGAAGCTGGCGATCTTGCCGCGCAGCATGGAATCATCGAGCCGCCCCTGCGCATCGGTGCCGACGGAATCGGCCGCGATCTGGCCGAGCGGACGGCCGACGCCGCGCTCGCCCATGCCGGAGATCATCGCGCGCTCGTGCTGCAGCAGATATTTCGCAACGTCCCAGCCGCGGTTGACGGTGCCGACCACATGCGATTTCGGCACGCGGACGCCATCGAAGAAGGTCTCACAGAACGGCGAATAGCCGGAGATCAAGAGGATCGGCTTGGTCGTCACGCCCTTCGAGGTCATGTCGAACAGGATGAAGCTGATGCCGTCATGTTTCTTCGCGGCGGGATCGGTGCGGACGAGGCAGAAGATCCAGTCGGCGTAATTGGCGTAGGAGGTCCAGATCTTCGAACCCGTGATGACGAAATCGTCGCCATCGCTCTCGGCGCGGGTCTGCAGTGAAGCAAGATCGGAGCCGGCGTTCGGCTCGGAATAGCCCTGACACCAGCGGATCTCGCCGGCGGCGATCTTGGGCAGATGCTCCTTCTTCTGGGCCTCATTGCCGTATTTGAGCAGCGCCGGCCCGAGCATCCAGATGCCGAAGCTCGACAGCGGCGGGCGCGCGCCGATCCGCGCCATCTCGGCGCGCAGCACCTTGTGCTCGGCAGCGCTGAGGCCACCACCGCCATATTCCCTAGGCCAATCCGGCACGGTCCAGCCCTTGTCGCGCATGCGCTCGAACCAGATGCGCTGCGGCTCGGACGAGAACTTTGCGTTACGTCCGCCCCAGAACACGTCGGCATCCGACGTTGCGGGCCTGCGCATCTCCGGCGGGCAATTGGCTTCCAGCCAGGCGCGCGTCTCGTTGCGGAATGATTCGAGATCGGCGGTCTCAGATTCGCTGGTTTTGAAGTCAGTCATTGGTCGTTTCCATCAATCAATCGACTTGTTGGGCGCGACTCTGGGCCAAGCTCCCGCGGAATTCAACCACTTCCGCGAGCCCGCATTCCGCTATAGTCGCGACCAAGACGGTGCTTGAAAACAAAGAGGAAACGACGATGCGCCTGAAACTTCTTTCGCCTGGCGAAATGAACGAGAGCCAGCGGCAGACCTACGACGAGTCGATCGCCGGCAAGCGCGGCAAGCCGCCGGCGCCGATGATGGCCTGGCTCAACAGCCCCGACATGGCCCGTCACGCCACGCGGCTCGGCGAGGTGCTGCGTTACGATACCATCTTCCCGGCAAAGCTCTCGGAGATCGCGATCCTGGTGACGGCGCGGCACTGGACCGCGCATTACGAATGGTACGCGCATAAGCGGCTGGCACTGGCGGGCGGCATGAAGCCTGAGATCATCAACGCGATCCGCGATCGCCGCACGCCCGAGTTCGACGATCCCAAGGGCAAAATGATCTACGACGTGGCGAAATCGTTGCACGAGGGCCACGGCGTCGAGAAGGGTCTGTATGATGAGGCGGTGAAGCTTCTCGGTGAGCGCGGCGTGGTCGAGGTGATCGGACTGTGCGGCTACTACACGCTGGTGTCGATGACGCTGAACACGTTCGAGTTCGAGCTACCCGAGGGTGAGGTGCCGGAACTGGCTTAGTTTCTGCTTCCGATGCGCAATTGCGCATCAGGAAACGCTGGGTTTCGGGATCGGCCGTAGCACAGCCCCGGAGCCCGCCCTATGTGCATGCTTTCAACGGAGCATTCCCATGTCGCAAAGCCCAGCCGTCGCCGCCGGCACCAGGATCGGCCACGTTCACCTCAAGGTCGCCGATCTCGATCGCGCGCTCGGCTTCTATTGCGGCGTGCTCGGCTTCGAGCTGATGCAGCGGATGGGCTCGGGCGCCGCCTTCATCTCGGCCGGCGGCTATCATCACCACATCGGGCTCAACACCTGGGAAAGCAAGGGCGGCTCGCCGCCGCCGCCGGGTACCACCGGGCTCTATCACACCGCGATCCTCTATCCGACGCGCGCAGCTCTCGCCGATGCGCTGCACCGCGTGCGCTCGGCCGGCATTGCGCTGGATGGCGCCAGCGACCACGGCGTCAGCGAGGCGCTGTATTTGCGCGATCCCGACGAGAATGGTGTCGAGCTGTACTGGGACAAGCCGAGGGAGCAATGGCCGTTCGAGCCGGATGGCAAGCTCGCGATGTTCACCAAACGGCTGGATGTGGAGGGACTGCTGAGGGACCGGCAAGGATAGTCTCGTAGGGTGGGCAAAGCGAAGCGTGCCCACGAAACCCTGCTGACTCATCGAAAAATCGTGGGCACGGCGCTTTGCGCCTTTGCCCACCCTACGGGAGCTTCGTCCGCGGCGTCCCGCGCACCATGATCAGCGCGGCGGCCGCCACTTCCAGCGCGATGCAGAGATAGAACGGCAACGCGTATCCGCCGGACCAATCGCGCAAGGCCCCGACGACACCGGGGCCGAAAGCATACGTCACCTGGTTGATCGCGGTGTTGAGGCTGATCAGAACGCCGAACGAGGCCGAATCGAACTCCCGCTGCACGATCAGCGACGGCAGGGTGATGAGGTTGCCGACGGAGAAGCCGAACACCGCGCAGGCCGCGATCAGCACGTAATCGCTGTGCAGATTGATGACGACCAGAAGCGCCGCGGCCTGGCTGAGGAACGACAGCGCGGAGGCCAGCCGCTGGTTGAGACGATCGATCACCAGCGAGAACAGCACGCGGCCGACCACCGCCATCGCGGTCAGCACCGCGACGGCGACCGCGGCGCGCTCGCGGCCGATCACGGGATCGAGGAACGAGATCAGATGCACGATGAAGCCGACCTGCGCGAACAGCACCAGCGCAAACGCAATCGTCACCGTGAGGAAGCCGACGTCGCGCAGCGCCCATGCGCGAATCTGCGTCGATGATTGCGGCTTCGCCTTCGCCGCCGCGTGCCAGCCATGGTGATCGGGCGGCCGGCCGACGAGAACAAGGATCACCGGCAGCAGCAGCACCAGCATGGCGCCGGCGGCAGCGTACATCGCGCTGGCGAAGCCGACATGGCCGATCAGGGTCACCAGCAGCGGCACGCCGACGATGCCGCCGAAGCTGGCGCCATTGAGCGCCAGGCTGATCGCCATGCCGCGCTTGTGGTCGAACCACAGGCTGATCGTGTTGGTGATCATGGCGAGACTGGTGCCGGCCCAGCCGAAGGCGAGCACGGCGTTGGCGAGATAAAGCTGCCAGGGCTCGCGCACCGCGCCGATCGCGACGCTAGCTGCCGCCATCGCCAGCGTGCCGGCGATCAGGCAGAGGCGCGGGCCGTATCTCCTGACGGCTTCGCCGACGAACACGACGAGCAGCGCGCCGAACAGATAGAAGAACGTGGTGCCTGACGAGATCAGCGTGGTCGGCCAGCCCCGCGCGCGCTGCAGCTCGGCGACATAGACGCTCTGGCCGTAGAAGCCGAGCCCCCAGCCGAAGGTCGCGAGCAGGAAGCAGACCGCGACGATGCGCCAGCCTTCGTAGCGAAGGGAGGATTCGTCCAGCGCTGGGGTCTGAGGATTGTCGAGCATCGCCGCTTACTCCGTCATGCCCGGGCATCCACGTTGTTCGATCCGAGCACCTAAGACGTGGATGGCCGGGACAAGCCCGGCCATGACGACATCTAAATGGCCCTTACCTTAAAATCACTTCGACCTGGATCGAAGTATCAAGGTTGCTGACAGCCTCCTGCCAGTCAGATCGCATCCGGGAACTCGCCCATCGCCGCCTCCAGCCGAGCCTTGCGGCGGCGGGCCCAGGAGACCAGCGAGAGCACGGCAAGGCCCAGCACCACCGGCGGGAACACCACCAGGTTCACCGCCGACCAGCCGTAGCTGGCGAGCAATTGCCCGGAGGAGAACGAGCCGATCGCCATCATGCCGAACACCAGGAAATCGTTGAAGGCCTGCACCTTGTTGCGCTCCTGCGGGCGGTGCGTCTCCAGCACCAGGGCGGAGGCGCCGATGAAGGAGAAATTCCAGCCGACGCCGAGCACGATCAGCGTGGCCCAGAAATGCATCGCGGTGAGACCGGAGAGGCCGATGCCGGCAGCGCCCGCCTCCAGCAGCAGGCCGGCGGCCACGACTTTCGGTGCGCCGAAGCGGGCGATCAGCGCGCCCGTGAAGAAGCTCGGCCCGTACATCGCGACGATGTGCCATTGAATGCCGAAATTGGAATCGGACACGGACAGGCCGCACATCTTCATAGCGAGCGGCGCCGAAGTCATGACGAGGTTCATCATGGGATAGGAGATGATGCCGCACAGCGCCGCGGCGATGAAGCGCGGCTGGCTCACGATGGTGAGCAGCGGCCGGCCACCATGCAGATCGGCCGGTGCGGGCTTGGGCATATCGACGCCGGCGACGATGCCCATCGCGATCAGCGCCACGGCGGCCTGCACCAGGAAGCTGAAGGCGAACAGATAAGGCTGCCAGACGTCCATGGTCCATTGCACGAGCTGCGGACCGAGCACACCGGCGAACACGCCGCCCGCCATCACCCAGGACACAGCCTTCGGCCGGTAGGCCGCGCTGGCGCCGTCGGCGGCCGCGAAGCGATAGGATTGCGCCACGGAGCCGTAGAGGCCGCCGAGGAAGGTCGCGATGCAGAACAGCGCGAACGAGCCGTGCAGGATCGCGAACGAGCCGAGCACGCCGGTGAGCGTGCCGAGAGCGGTGCCGATGACGAAGGCCGCGCGGCGGCCGAAGCGGTGCGAGATCGCGCCGGTCGGCAGCGTTCCGGCGGCGAGTCCGACCACATACATCGAGATCGGCACCGTCGCGAACGACATGTCGGGCGCGAGCGTGGAGCCGACGATCGCGCCGGTAGCGAAGATCACCGCCGAATTGGCACCGGTCAGCGCCTGGGCTGCAGCCAGGCGCACCACATTGGCGCGCACGCGGGCGTCGTCGGCGATTGCATGGGCAGAAGTCACGTCAAGCATCGGCTTTTTCTGCCCGAACGGGCTCAAGGGCTTGTTGATTCCCGGCACTATGGAGGGACGCGAGTGGCCGGACAACCGGCGCAAACGGGCGCTGGCCATGCCTCTGACGCAATCGGTGCGATCATAGCAGGCCGCGCACTTGACGGCTTGCGCTCGATCAAATCCTATCCGCCGCGATTTTTCGGAGATTCGTTCATGACCGTCGACGACAGGCCCACGCTCAGCGCTCCCGACGACGATCCCTGGCTCTGGCTGGAGGAGATCGAGGGCACGCAAGCGCTCGATTTCGTCGAGCGGCAGAACCAGCTGACGCTCGCGGCGTTCGGCGGCAAAGCCTTCGGGCATGACCGCGACATCCTCGCAGCGATCTATGATCGCCCCGACAACATTCCCTATGTCAGCCGGCGCGGCAGCGACCTGCACAATCTCTGGAAGGACGCTGCCAACCCGCGCGGCCTGTGGCGGCGGACCACGCTGACGGAGTTTCGCAAGAGCAATCCTGCGTGGGAGACCATGCTGGATATTGACCAGCTCGCAGCGCGCGAAGGCGAGGATTGGCTGCTGAGCGGGATCGCCACGACGCCGGGAAGCTCGCGCGCCATTTTGAGCCTGTCGCGCGGTGGCAGCGACGCCGTGACCTTGCGGGAATTCGACCTCGTTGCGAAGAGCTTCGTGGCGGACGGCTTTACACTGCCGGAAGCCAAGGGCGGCGCGGACTGGCTCGATGCCGATACGCTGCTGCTGTCGAGTGCCCATGGCGAGGGTATGGTGACCGACTCCGGATACTCGCGGACAGTTCGCCTGTGGCGGCGCGGCCAGCCGGTCGATCAGGCCGAGATGATCGCCGAGACCACCGCCGATCACATGATGATCTATGGCGGCGCCGACGACACCGGACCTGAGCCGCGGGTCTGGATCGTCGAGCAGATCGACTTCTTCAATCACGCGGTCTGGCTGCGCGATGCTGCCGGTCGCATGACCAAGCTCGATCTGCCGACCGGCATCTGGCTGCAGGCCCATGGCGACTGGTTCGCGATGAAGCTGCGCAAGGACTGGACGGCCGGCGGGCGGACCTACGCCACCGACACCGTGCTCGGCATCTCACTGTCGGCGTTCCTGAACGGCAGCCGCGATTTTGCGGTGCTGTTCGAGCCGGCGCCGCGGCGCGCTTTGCAAGGCCTGTTCTGGGCGGCGGGCAAGCTCGTGCTGTCGATCCTCGACGAGCTGCGTCCGCGCTTTGAGATCTGCACGCCATCCGCCACCGGCTGGAGCCGCGAGACGCTTGCCGGCCTGCCGCAAATCGGCGTCGTCGACGTCTGGCCGCTCGATCGTCATCCCAGCGAGAGCAACGGCGATCTGCTCGCCAATGTGCAGGATCCACTCACCCCGCCGTCACTGCTGTTGATCGAGCGCGACGTCGCCAGCCCGATCGTCCTGAAGCAGGCGCCGAAGACGTTCACCGCCGACGGGCTCGTGGTGACGCAGCACGAGGCGGTCTCTGTTGACGGCGAGCGCATTCCCTATGTCCAGACCGGGCCGGCAGGCGAGACCGGCGAGGCGCCGGTCTATATGAGCGCCTATGGCGGCTTCGCCCATTCGGTGAAGCCGTACTACAATTCCTCGCTCGGCAAGCTGTGGCTGGAGCGCGGCGGCACCATTGTGCAGGCGAACTTGCGCGGCGGCGGCGAGTTCGGCACGCGCTGGCACGACGCCGGCCGCCTCGCCGGCAAGAAACTCTCGCACGACGATTTCGCCGCGGTTGCGGCCGATCTCGTCCGCCGCGGCGTGACGCAGCCGAAGCGCATTGCGGCACAGGGCGGCTCGAACGGCGGCATCCTCATCACCAACATGCTGGTGCGCTACCCCGAGCACTTCGGCGCGCTGTTCTGCACCATCCCGCTGATCGACATGCGCCGCTACACGAAACTGCTCGCGGGCGCGAGCTGGATCGCGGAATACGGCGACCCCGACAAGTCCGAGGAATGGGAGTGGCTGAAAACCTACTCGGCCTATCACAACGTGAAAGCCGGCCAGACCTATCCGCCGATCCTGATCGCCACCACAAGGCGCGATGACCGCGTTCATCCCGGCCACGCCCGCAAGATGACGGCCAAGCTGCAGGCCATGGGCTATGAGGCCTGGTTCTACGAGCCGGAAGCCGGCGGCCACGGCTACGGCAAGGACAACAGGGAACGCGCCGGCTTCGAGGTGCTCGGCTTCCGGTTCTTGAAGGAGAAGATCGGGTGGAGGGAAGAAGGGTGATGGGACTCGTTTGGTCGGTGCAGACCAAGGCCGGCTCTTACCTCTCCCGCTTGCGGGAGAGGTCGACGCGCTCGAAGAGCGTGGCGGGTGAGGGTTTTCTCCTCTGGGGGATGTCCCGTTGCGGAGACACCCTCTCCCCAACCCTCCCCCGCAGGCGGGGGAGGGAGCACACCTTCCGAGTCGCTTACCGCTCGAACACCAGCGTCAGATTGTTCGCGGGCATGTCGATCGTATCGACGAGGCGAAGGCCCGCGCCGCGCGCGAGGAGCTCGACATCGCTGATGTCGCGCACGCCCCATTCGGGATTGCCTTCACGCAAGGAGGTGTCGAACACCGCATTGCTGAGCGCGGTGTGCTTGCCGTCGCGCTTGAACGGGCCATAGAGGAACAGCTTGCCGTCGGGGCGTAAGTAGCGGCCGGCGCCGGCGAACAGGCCCTCTGCCACGGCCCAGGGCGCGATGTGAATGACATTGGCGCAGAACACCGCCGCAAGGCTCGTCGGCGCCCGTCCGCTTTTCATCTCCTCGCACCAGTCGGGATCGGTGAGATCGATCCGCAGGGGGCTGCGGATGTTCGCGAGGCCTGTATGGACGCGCCAGGCCTCAATGCTCTTGAGGTGGCGCTGGTTGAGGTCGCTCGGCCACCAGATCAGGCCGGGCGTGTGGCGGGCGAAATAGACCACGTGCTGGCCGGTTCCGCTGCCGAGCTCGACCACGTTGCCGGTCAGGCCAGCGAGGTGCTTTTCCAGCGCCGCCCAGATCGGCACATGGTTGCGATGGAACGCCGGTGCATCGAGCCGTCCATCCGGCTCGACCCGCCCGCCATCCCTGCCAAATTCGACGACATATTCAGCCAAGTCAGTCCCCAATGAATGCGAAACAGAAAAGACGGCCCGTAAGGGCCAAACGCCCTAGAATAATTTGCTAGTGTCAACCTGTTAGGATGAACAAACTATCTCATCGGTTGCAATGCGCGGGATATTAACTCCATTTTGCCGCGTGCATAGTCTTGATTGTCAGGCGATGCCCTTTGTGCTTTGGAACGCTTACATTTCCGCAAACGAGATCATCGACATAACGCTTGGGACGATGCCTTGACCGCCTTTCCTTGCAAGCTTGCCGTCCTGGTGGCGCTGGTCCTCTCCACCGGCGCGGCTGTGGCTCCAGCGCGGGCACAATCCGCTGTCGCCGACGGCCAGAAGCTCGCCTTCGATCGCGGCAAGGGCAATTGCCTGACCTGCCACGTCATCAAAGGCGGCGACCTGCCGGGAACAATCGGGCCGGAACTGAAGGACCTCAAGGCCAAATACCCTGATCGCAACGAGCTCACCGCGATCATCTTCGACGAGACCAAGCGCAATCCGCAGACCATGATGCCGCCGTTCGGCCGGAACCGGATTTTGACCGAACAGGAGATCAGCGCGATCGTTGATTTCCTGCAGACGCTGTAACGGCCGGCTGCCAGGAGATTTGAGATGACCACGACCACCGGCCCGCTTGCGACAAGGCGCCTGATCCTTCAGGGCGCGGCCTCTGTCGCCCTGCTCGGCCTTGGCAATCTGCCGTTCGCGGCCACGCCCGCGCGCGCCGCGGCCAACGACAAATATCCGGAAGAGGCCTTCAAGCAGAAGAACGAGGCCGACGCGATCAAGGCGCTCTATGGCAAGACCGCAGAGCCCTCCGACAAGGTCAAGCTGGATGCGCCCGAGATCGCCGAGAACGGCGGCGTCGTGCCGGTCTCGGTGACGACGACGCTCGACAAGGTGAGCTCGATCTCGTTCCTCGTGACCGAGAACCCGTACGCGCTCGCAGCGTCCTACAAGGTCGCCGACGGCACCGTTCCGGGCGTCGCCAACCGGCTGAAAATGGCCAAGACCACCAAACTGGTCGCCATCGTCGAGGCTGACGGCAAGCTCTACAGCGCGACCAAGGAAGTGAAGGTCACCGTCGGCGGCTGCGGCGGCTAGGAGGATCGGTCCGATGGCATCAAGCATTCGCGTGCGCGCAACATCCAACGGCGACATCACCGAGGTGCAGGCGCTGATCCAGCACCCCATGGATACCGGCCTGGTCAAGGATCCCAAGGGGGAGCTGATCCCCGCGCACTACATCCAGCAGCTGAAATTCGAATGTAACGGCAAGGACGTCTTCGTCGCCGATTGGGGCACTGCGGTCTCCAAGGACCCCTATGTGAAGTTCAGCTTCAAGGGCGCCAAGAAGGGCGACGACCTCAAGATCTCCTGGACCGACAACAAGGGTGCGTCGGATACGACCACCGCGAAGATCGCGTGATGAAGACCCGGTCTGCATTGCTGCTTGGCTCGCTCAGCGCCGCACTCGTTGCGTTCGCCCTCACCTCTCCGCGCGTCGTCGCGGCCGACAAGGTCGATCCCGTTGCCGACGCCAAGGCGTTCCAGAACTTCTTCTTCCAGAAGTTTCCCGACGTAAAGCACGAGGACTTCGTCAACGGTCCGTATTCCATGAACGCGGACATGAAGCGGCAGTGGCAGGAGAAGGAAGAATTCCCGCCTTACGAGTTCGCGCTCGACGCCGGCAAGGAGATGTTCGCCACCCCGTTCAAGAACGGCAAGACCTATGCCGATTGCTTCCCCAATGGGGGCGTCGGCATCCGCCAGAACTATCCCTACTTCGACGAGAAGGAAGGCAAGGTCGTCACGCTGGAGCTCGCGCTCAACCGCTGCCGCGAGGCCAATGGCGAGGCGCCCTACTCCTACGTCAAGGACGAGATGGCCTCGCTCACCGCCTACATGGCCTTCACCTCGCGCGGCAAGCCGATGGACATCAAGATTCCCGACGATCCCCGTGCGCTCGCGGCATTCGAGAACGGCAAGCGCTACTTCTATACGCGGCGCGGCCAGATGAATTTCTCCTGCGCCAGCTGCCATGTGCAGAGCCCGGGCGAGCGCATCCGCGCCGAGGTCCTGGCGCCGGCGCTCGGCATTTTGAACGCGATGCCGATCTACCGCTCCGAATGGAGCGGCATGGGCACCACCAGCCGCCGCTTCGTCACCTGCAACAGCCAGACCCGCGCGGTTCCGCTGGAGCCGCAATCGGACGAATATCGCGACGTCGAATATTTCCTGTCCTATGTCGCCAACGGCCTGCCGATATCAGGACCGGGAGCGCGGCCATGAAGCGGTCACTTCCCCTCGCCATGCTGCTGGCGTTCGGCCTCGCGACCGCGGCGCGCGCGGCAAATGAAGCGGACTACAAGGCGGCCTATGCCACCGCGGAAGCCGCATCGAAGGAGGCTGCCGGCTTGCGCAACCAGTGGACCGTGACCGTCTCGACCCTGGCCGCGGCCAAGAAAGCGGCGGATGGCGGCGATTTCGACCGCGCCACCGCCGCGGCCAGGGAGGCCGAGGCGCTGGCAAAGGCGTCGATCTTCCAGGCGGCGTCCGAAAAAGAAGCCTGGAAGGCGATGGAAATCCGCTAGACTGGCCTGAACTGAAACAGTCTTGCGACATTGAGGGCGCGGAGAATTTTGGTATGGCGATCCGCCGCCGCGATTTCCTGAAGAGCGCAGGCCTTGCCGCTGCATCGCTCAGTCTGCCGCGGCTTGCGCGGGGCACTGAGTCCGCGAGCATTTACGACCTTGAGCGCTTCGGCAACGCGCGCATCCTGCACATCACCGACACGCATGCGCAGCTCAACCCGGTTTATTTCCGCGAGCCCAGCATCAATATCGGCGTCGGCGAGATGGCCGGGCGGCCACCGCATCTGGTCGGCCGCGCCTTTCTCGATCGTTTCGGCATCCGTCCCGACAGCGCCGATGCCTATGCCTTCACCTGCGTCGAGTTCGAGAAGTCGGCAGGCCGCTTCGGCAAGCTCGGCGGCTTTGCCCATCTGAAGACGCTGGTCGATCGCTTGCGTGGCGATGTCGGCGAGAAGCGTTCGCTGCTGGTCGACGGCGGCGATCTCTGGCAGGGCACCGGGCTTGCCAACGTCATGCAGGGCCGCGACATGGTCGAGGTCGCCAATCTGCTCGGCATCGAAGCGATGACCGGGCATTGGGAATTCACCTATGGCGAGCAGACGCTGCGCGACAATCTCGAGCGCTTCAAGGGCGAGTTCCTGGCGCAGAACGTGTTCCTGACCGAGGAAGCCGCGTTCAACGACGCTCCCGCCTTCGACAAGGCCACGGGACGCGTGTTCAAGCCTTCGATGATCAAGGAGATCGGCGGTCACCGGGTCGCGATCGTCGGCCAGGCCTTCCCCTACGTGCCGATCGCGCACCCCAAGCGGTTCACGCCGGACTGGACCTTCGGCATCCGCGAGGAGGAGTTGCAGAAGCATGTCGATGCCTTGCGCGGCACCGACAAGGTCGACGCCGTCATCCTGCTGTCGCACAACGGCATGGATGTCGACCTCAAGCTCGCAAGCCGCGTCACGGGCATCGACGTCATTCTCGGCGGCCATACCCATGACGCCGTACCGCAGCCGATTGCCGTGAAGAACGCCGGCGGGACCACGCTCGTCACCAATGCCGGCTCCAACGGAAAATTCCTGGCCGTGCTCGATCTTGCGATCGACAAGGGCAAGGTCAGCGACATTCATTATCATCTGCTTCCTGTTTATTCCGAGCTGCTGAAGCCCGACCCCGGAATGGCCGAGCTGATCGGCCGGCTGCGCGCGCCGCACGTGACCGACTGGTCGGCAAAGATCGCAACGCCTGACCGCCTGCTCTATCGGCGCGGCAATTTCTCCGGGCCCGTCGACGAGCTGATCTGCACGGCGCTGCGCACCGAGCTCGATGCCGAGATCGCGCTGTCGCCGGGGTTCCGCTGGGGCGTCACCGCGCTGTCGGGCCAGGCGCTGACCATGGAGGATCTGCTCACGGAGACGGCGATCACCTATCCCGAGACCTATGTGCAGGAGATGACAGGCGCCCAGATCAAGGACGTGCTGGAAGACGTCTGCGACAATCTCTTCAACGCCGATCCCTATTATCAGCAGGGCGGCGACATGGTGCGTGCCGGCGGGCTCAGCTACACCTGCACGCCGACCGCCGCGATCGGCGGCCGCATCTCGGAAGTGAAGCTCCATGGCGGCAAGGCGCTCAGCGCCAGCCACCGCTACAAGGTCGCAGGCTGGGCTTCGGTCAACGGCCAGCAAGGCGCGCCGGTGTGGGACGTCGTCGGCAAATATCTGCGCTCGGGCCGGATGTTCCAGGAGCGGCTCGGCTCCGGCGTGACGCTGAAGGGCGTCGAGGACAATCCGGGCATTGCGGGACAAGGATGATGCGGGCGCAAATGTTTCGCGCGATGCTACTGACGCTGCTGGTCCAGGCCGCGATCCTGCCAGCCTTGGCGCAGCAGGTGCAGCTTCAGGACAAGCCGTTCGCCGAGCACAAGATCGTGCTGCAGCTTTCCGACGGTGATGCGAAGAAGCAGGCGCTGGTGCTCAGCGTCGCCAATAATCTCCTGAAGGCCTACGACCCCGACAAGATCGCGATCGAGGTCGTCGCGTTCGGTCCCGGCGTCGATCTCCTGCTGTCCGGCAGCGAGCGCCGCAAGCAGGTCGAAAGCCTGATCGCGCAAGGCGTGCGCTTCGACATCTGCCTCAACACGGTGGATACGATCGAGCGCGAGACCGGCAAGCGGCCGGAGTTCATCCAGGCGGCGACGCCGGTGCAGGTGGGCGTCGGGCAGATCCTCTTCCTGGCGGAGAATGGCTACACGCTGGTGCGGCCGTAGGGGGGGCGTCCCGCCGAACACTCCCCTGTCGTCCCTGTCTAGGGCGTGTACCCAATCCGCCCGGCGGACGACGTCCGCATGACCGTCGGAAACAGACAAAGGAGGCGCGCTTGGTCATGTCGGCCAAGGACCAGATCCGGACTCATGCTGCGAATTTCAAGAAGGTGTGGCGGACCCGGCGAGGTATCCACGCTTGCCTCACACGGCATAACGCCGGTAGAGCACAACGATTACAGCGAGTACCGTCCCGGCATAAATGATCCGCGCTGCGTGATCCAAAACAATAGCGGCGCGCTTTCGGCCGGCGTCTCGAAGTTTTTCATGTTTGTAGCCCGCCAATATCGTCATCAGGCATAGTATGAAGAAAATGTAGAACATCTCTTCGACGACCACCGTGTATCCGACATCGCCGACCTGGCTGGCGACCGTCACGAGCAGCACCGCGCTCGCCAGGATCGAGGTCACTGGAATCGTCACGCGTTCACGAAACATGGTTTCGGGAAAGAACAGGGTCGCGAACACGACGAGCACGAGCAGAAACAGCGGCAATAGGTTCTTCAGCATGTAGATGGCGGAGCTGCGGCGCAGCATGATGGTCGCATCGAAGCCTGCGAATTCCGTCATTGCCTCGGCACCAAACGAGGACGCCTTTCCGAGCGTCGATCCGCTGGACTGAGATTCGACGAAATAGTTCAGTCCGAGAAATCGCCAGAGCTGAAGTCCGGAATAGGCCCCATCCTCGGCCCGCGAGCTTCCGTCGCCGGCGAGGCGCAAGCCGAACCGATCGATGACATAGGTGATGAGTTCCCGCCGCTGCTCCGTGTTCTGGAAACGTAGACGCAATTCCTGCGTGTCGAACGGATAATCATGGAGATCGAAACGGGCTTTGAAATCGCCGTTGATTCGATAGAGCCGATAGCTCAGGCCGTCTTCCTGTCCAATCTGAATCGGCCGAGCCGGATCGAACGCCCCGCGATCCAACAGGGCCGGGAATTCGACGTGCGTCTGCGCCTCATCGTCTCCGGCGAACCGCATCCAGAGATAGAAGTCGACGTTGAACGAATTTTGCTTCACGTCGACCCGGCTGACGCGAATGATGTCGATGCCGGTATAAACGACGCGCTGAATCCAGTAGTGTCGGTCGCCGAACGTGACGACATGGCCCTTCTCTCGTTCCGCGGCGAGATCGATTCCTTTGGGCTGATCGATGCGCACGAGTTGCAGCGGCGCAGTGACGAACAAACCGTAACGGAAGAAACCCAGTCGAATCGGGCGCGGAATGTCGCGGTTCGCGTTGAAATAGAGCCGCCCAGTCAGCCCGACGACCGCCGATTTCGGATCGTTGATCGCGGCGAGCGCGACGCGCACACGGTCGCGATCTGCGACCTTGCTGTCGGATCGTTTCTGAATTCCCTGCCCCATAAACCGGGGATGTACGGCAGCTCGTTTTAGCGCATCGATCATCAGGCGCGCAGCGTCATACGAGCCGCCGGCAACCCAGCTTGGCAAGGTTCCCGCTTTCGCTTTGTAGTCGGCGGCAAAGACCTGCGCTGCCACGCCGGCACTGTCGAACATCAGCGAGGAAGCAGCATACAGATTCTCGCTGAAGAAACCCGGCTGCGCTTTTTCCTCGGGCTCATTGGCGAAATTCTGCAAATAGCTTTCGCGGGCTGCGGCTTGGGATGCAATGATCATTCCCTTGATACCGCGGCGGCGGAGCGCCTTGACGATGTCTGCGCTAAAATCGGTTGCCGCGCCGACGACAATAACACCGGGCCCGGGCTCCTGCGCGGCAGCGTCCAGCGCCTCATCCGTCGATCCGATCTCACCGGCTGCGACGTCCAGTCCGAACACACGCAACTGCTCCGCCGGATAGGCCGTCGCAAATCCATGCTCAAAACTCTTGCCGTAGGAATCGCGCGTGTGAACGAGACGGACTTTTGGCTCCCTCATCACGGCGCGCAGATGTTCCGCGATCGAGCGCGCCTGTACGGAGACCGGCGACAGCGCACGAAAATAATATTCACTGTTGTTTGTCAGATCGTCGGCAGCCGAGCTTCCCGTGAGTGCCGGTATCCGCGCATCCTTGTATATCGGCGCCGCCGCGAGCGACGCGGAGCTAAGATAATGTCCGAGCACAGCGACGCACGGGCTGTCGGCAATCGCCTGCGCATTCGCGCGCGCCACAGCTGGATTGCTTGCGTCGTCGAACAGAACGAGCTCAATCAGCCGTCCGTTGACACCCCCCTTGGCGTTCACCTCGTCGATTGCAAGCTGCGTAGCGACCAGGCTTTCCGCCCCGATCGGGGCGGACGGGCCAGAGAGCGAATTGGCGAACGCGATGCGAATAGGCTCTGGGCGCGTCCAGAGGATGGCGGCCCAGGCGACAGCAAGCACCAGGACCACGCCTGCAACAACGGCAAGCCACACTATCGGCCGCTGCTTCATCGTCGATCCTCGCATCGGTCGGCATAAGCCGAGATTCGTCAGATCGAAGCCTCAATCAGGCCGAGATTGCCGCCGCTAACAGCGTTTTTCAAGCCCGCCCCATCGCCACCGGCCGTCCGCTCACGTCCGGTCCACCCTGATAAGCCGACGAGAAGCGGCTTGGCCCCGGTGTCACGCTGAAGGGCGTCGAGGACAATCCAGGCATTGCGGGACAGGGATGATTCGGGGTCCGATCTTTTGCGCGCTGATGCTGGCGCTGCTGGTCCGGGTCGCGATCCCAACGGCCTCAGCGCAGCAGGTACCGCTGCAGGACAAGCCGTTCGCCGAGCACAAGATCGTGCTGCAACTCTCCGACGGCGACGCCAGGAAGCAGGCGCTGGTGCTCAGCGTCGCCAATAATCTCCTGAAGGCGTACGACCCCGACAAGATCGCGATCGAAGTGGTGGCGTTCGGCCCCGGCATCGATCTCCTGTTGTCCAGCAGCGAGCGTCGCAAGCAGGTCGAAAGCCTGATCGCGCAAGGCGTGCGCTTCGACATCTGCCTCAACACGGTGGATACGATCGAGCGCGAGACCGGCAAGCGGCCGGAGTTCATCCAGGCCGCGACCCCGGTGCAGGTGGGCGTCGGGCAGATCCTGTTCCTGGCGGAGAATGGATATACGGTGGTGAGGCCCCTGAGGGGGCGCTGCGCTCCCGCGTCGCACTCAGCTCTCGTCCCTGCGAACGCAGGGACCCATACCGCGTGATCTCTCGATCGCGGCGGCAGGCGCACCGAACGGCTGGTCTTCGCCAAACTCCACCCTAGGGTTATGGGTCCCTGCATTCGCAGGGACGACACTGAACTTGTGGGACGGCCATCGCGTCCAATCGGAGATTCGATCTTGCAAAGCAAAATCTTCCAAAACTTGCGATCCGCCCAGTGAATTACTTCTCTTTCCGGCCCGAAACGTAGTAGAATCCTCGAAGCCAGTTCCACCGCCGGACTTTCCCGCCATGATCTTCCGCCAGCTCTTCGACAGCGTTTCAGGCACTTATAGCTACGTCCTCGCCAGCCGCCCCGGCGGCGAGGCGCTGATCCTCGATCCCGTGCTTGAGAAAGTCGACCGCTACTGCCAATTGCTGCGCGAGCTCGACCTCAAGCTGGTCAAGGCGGTCGACACTCATCTGCATGCCGACCACGTCACCGGCCTCGGCGAGCTGCGCGACCGCACCCATTGCATGACCGTGATGGGCGACCAGACCAAGGCCGACGTGGTGGCGATGCGGGTCGCCGACGGCGACAAGGTGACGATCGAGGGCCTGTCGCTCGACGTGATGTACACGCCCGGCCACACCGACGATTCCTATTCCTATTTGATGGGCGATCGCGTCTTCACCGGCGATACGCTGCTGATCCGCGGCACCGGCCGCACCGATTTCCAGAACGGCTCATCGCGCGCGCAATACGAATCGATCTTCAACCGCCTGCTCAAGCTGCCGGACGAGACGATGGTATTCCCGGCGCACGACTACAAGGGCGACACCGTCTCCACCATCGGCGAGGAGAAGCGCTACAACCCGCGGCTCCAGGTGCGCTCGGTCGACGAATATATCGAGCTGATGGCCAATCTGAAGCTGCCCAATCCGAAGATGATGGACGTGGCGGTGCCCGCCAACATGCATGTCGGCCTGCATCAGGAGGAGCTGGAGAAGGAAGGCCGCGCGCTCAGCGCGGTCGAGGCGATCCGCATTCTCGGCCGGCCCGACATGCTGCTGGTCGATCTGCGCGAGACCAACGAGCGGATGAAGCACGGCATGCTCGAAGGCGCGCTGCATACGCCCTATCCGTCCGTCGAGGAGAGCCTCAAGCCCGGCGGCATGCTGCGCGAGGTCGCCGCCGCCACCGGCCGCCGCATCGTGTTCTTCTGCGCCTTCGGCGAGCGCTCGGCGATGGCGGTGGCCGCCGCCAAGGCGGCCGGCCTTTCCAACACCGCCCATATCGCCGGCGGCGTGGATGCCTGGAAGAAGGCGGGCGGGCCGCTGGTGCACTGACGGCCCGCTTGCGATAGGTCAGAAACTACACATATGTTCCGTATAGGATCGGATGCAGCATCACCATCCGGGAACAGCCATGGCCAAGATCGGCAAGCCAAGCGAGCCGCCCAAAATCGCTGACAAAAAGCGGGCGGAAGACAAGGTGAAGATACCGCCGCCTCCTCTCGATGACGACGACTACGAGGACGGCGACATCGCGACGCCCAAACGCGACCGCTACGGTCCGGATGACGACCCGTTGTGAGGGCGGCCCCAAACTCCGCTGTCGTCCCTGCCTAGTGCGCAATTGCGCACGGGGCGCAGGGACCCGTAGCCACAAGGAGGAGTTTTGCGGAGATCGTCGTTCGGCACTTCAACCGATCACAATCGAGACATCACGCGGTATGGGGGTCCCTGCTTTCGCAGGGACGACGGCGTGGAGGCACCTCAACGCGCTCTTCTACCACCCGCACTACCTGCCATGCGCCTGCGTTCATGGACAAATAACCGCTCTCCCCGATAGTTTGCGCGCCTTCCAGGGAGTGAAACCGGAATTGCAATGGTCGACGTTCTCGCCGCACCGCAGCAAGGCAAGGCGGACAGCGCGCTACGCACGCTGACCGGAATCTCGATCGCGCATTGGGTCAGCCATTTCCATCTGCTGGTCCTGCCGATGCTGTTCCCTTTCCTCAAGGCGCAGCTCGGCGTCGGCTATATCGAGCTCGGCTTCGCGCTCACCGTGTTCGCGGTGGTGTCCGGACTGACGCAGGCGCCGACCGGCTATCTCGTCGACCATTTTGGCGCGCGGCGAATCCTGCTGGCCGGCCTCACGCTCGGCGGCTTCGCGCTGATCCTGCTTGGTCTGCACCTCAGCTACGCCTCACTGATCGCCTGCGCCGTGCTGCTGGGCCTCGCCAACAGCGTCTACCACCCCGCCGACTACGCGATCCTGGCCGAGCACATGGACGAGGCACGGATGGGCCGCGCCTTCTCGATCCACACCTTTGCCGGGTTTCTCGGCGGCGCGGTGGCGCCCGCGATCGTGGCTGCACTCGTCACCCTGTCCGGCGGCGTCGGCGCGCTGATCGCCTCGGGTGCGATCGGCATTGCGGTGGCGATGCTGCTGCTCGTCATGAACATTCCCGACGCCGGCGCCAGCAAGAAGAAACCGGGCACGGAGAACGCACCGAAGCAGGCTGTCATCACGCCGGCGCTGATCGTGCTGACGGCGCTGTTCATGCTGCTCAGCCTCTCGGTCGCCGGTATCAACAATTTCGGCGTTGTCGCGCTGATGAGCGGCTATGGCACGTCCTATTCGGCCGCCAACGTCATGCTGACGGCATTCCTTGGCGCCAGCGCCGCCGGCGTGCTGGCCGGCGGTTTTCTCGCCGACCACACCGAACGCCACGGCTATGTCGCCGCGGCCTGCTTTGCCGTGAACGCGGCAATCGTGCTGCTGATCGCGCTCGTGACGCTGCCGGGTTGGGCGCTGACTGCCGCGATGACGCTCGCAGGCTTCCTCTCCGGCGTGATCGCCCCCTCGCGCGACATGCTGGTGCGCAACGCAGCACCTCCCGGCGCCGCGGGGCGCGCCTTCGGCATCGTCTCCACCGGCTTCAATCTCGGCGGCATTATCAGCCCGCTACTGTTCGGCTGGATCATGGATCAGAGCGCACCGCACTGGGTGTTCGGCGCGTCGGTGATCTTCATGGTCGCGACGGTGGCGCTGTCGCCGTTCACGGAGCGGAAGCGGGCCAAGGCAAATTGAGTCGCCGGTATCGCCACAAATTGAGCTGTCGTCCCCGCGAACGCGGGGACCCATAACCACAGGGAGAATTTGCGGCAGGAGGTGGTCACTCCGAGTCGTCGCAAAACATCTCCCCGTGGTTATGGGGCCCGGATCTGCGCGCGCTTAGGGCGCGCTTGTCCGGGACGACGACAAGAAACAAGAAACAAAACGGGAAGAAACACATGAACAATCCTGATCTGGTGATCCGCGGCGGCACCGTCGCGGACGGTCGCGGCGGCGAGCTGTTCGAGGCTGATGTCGCCATCACCGGCGGGAAGGTCAGCGAGGTCGGCAAGGTCTCTGGCAAAGGTGCCGAGGAAATCGACGCACGCGGAAAGCTGGTGACGCCGGGTTTCGTCGACGTGCACACCCATTACGACGGCCAGGTCACCTGGAGCCAGGACATCACGCCGTCCTCGCAGAACGGCGTCACCACCGCGATCATGGGCAATTGCGGCGTCGGCTTCGCGCCGTGCAAGCCCGCCGACCACACCCGCCTGATCCAGCTGATGGAAGGCGTCGAGGACATTCCCGAGCCTGTCCTGAGCGCCGGCATTCCCTGGGCGTGGGAGAGCTTTCCGGACTACATGAACTGGCTCTCCAAGCGCGATTTCGACATCGATGTCGGCGCGCAGCTGCCGCATGCGGCGCTACGGGTCTATGTCATGGGCGAGCGCGGCGCACGCCGCGATCCCTCGACCGCCGAAGACAATGCCGCAATGGCCAAGCTCGCGGGCGAAGCGGTGCGTTCCGGCGCGCTCGGCTTCTCGACCTCGCGCACACTCAACCACCGCACCTCGACCGGCGACTTCACGCCGACCTTGAAGGCCGGCGAGGACGAGCTCACCGCGATCGCCGGGGCGATGCACAGCCAGGGCCGTAGCGTGCTGCAATTCGTGCTCGATCTCTCCACCATCCACGAAGATTTGCCGATGATGCTGCGGGTGGCCGATGCCACAAAGTGCCCGATCTCGTTCTCGATCACGCAGAACGACAGATCGCCAAACCGCTGGCGCCAGACGCTGGACGAGATCAATGCGGCGGCGAAGCGCGGTCTCTCCATCACCGCCCAGATCGCGGCGCGCCCGGTCGGCCTGCTGCTCGGGCTCGAGCTGTCGCGCAATCCGTTCCAGACCCATCCGAGCTACAGGGCGATCGCGCATCTTCCCTTGAAGGAGCGGCTGGCACGGCTGCATCAGAGCGATGTGCGCAAGGCAATCCTGAGCGAGACGGCAACCGCCACCGACGATCCACTGTTCTTCCGGCCCAACTACGACAAGATGTTTCTGCTCGGCGATCCCCCCGATTACGAGCAGCCGCCGGAGAACGCACTGGGGCCGCAGGCGCGCAAGCAGGGCCGTCAGCCGGAAGAGCTCGCCTATGATGCGATGCTGTCGGACGAGGGCCGCGGCATGCTCTACGTGCCGTTCCTCAACTATGCCGACGGCAATCTCGACGCGACCCGCGAGATGCTGATCGACCCGCAATCGGTGCCGGGCCTGTCCGACGGCGGCGCGCATTGCGGCATCATCTGCGATGCGAGCTTCCCGACCTATCTGCTGACGCACTGGACGCGCGACCGCACGCGCGGCGAGAAACTGTCGATCCCGTTCGTGGTCGCGGCGCAGTCGCGCAAGACCGCACTCTCGGTCGGCCTCACCGATCGCGGCCTGATTGCGCCCGGCTACAAGGCCGACGTCAACGTGATCGACTATGACCGCCTGCATCTGCATCCGCCGAAGGTGCACTACGATCTGCCGGTCGGCGGGCGGCGGCTGTTGCAGGACGTCGACGGCTATGAGGCGACGATCGTCTCAGGCGTGGTGACGCGGCGACACGGCGAGGCCACGGGCAGGCGGCCGGGGAAGTTGATTCGTGGGGCGCAGGGGCTCGCGAGCTAGCGGCGTTGTTGCTTACCCTCCCCTGGAAGGTCCGGGACGAGCGTAGCTCGCCCGTAGGTCGGCTCACATGGAGCGCAGCGAAATGTGAGACGGGTGGGGTGACAGTCTCTTCCCAACCAACGGTGCCCGAGCGGAGAGATCACCCCACCCCGCTCGCGCTTCGCGCGATCGACCCTCCCCCTCCAGGGGAGGGTAAAAGAGCAGCCCCTTACGTCGGCGACACCACGCCCTTCAGCGCAGCTGGCTGCGGGGCGGCACCGCGCGTCAGCCTGGCCTTTTCCGAGTTCGGCCACAGCAGCAGCAGGCCGAGCAGGCCGGAGCCGACCATGATCACGGCGTTGATGGTGAAGCCGGCCATGTAGCCATCGACCGTGCTGCCGGCACGCTGGATCATCGCCCCCATCACGGCCGGCGCGATGATGCCGGCCAGCGTGTAGAGCGCACCGTAGATCGCGAGGATCGCGCCGCGCTGCGACGTCGGCGTGAACTCGCCGAGCATCGGCGGGCAGACCACATAGATCGCCCCGCACAGGCCAGAGCCGACCACGAGCAGTGCGATCTGGAGGCCCGCGCCCTGAACGTGCGGCATCGTCGCCAGAATCAACCCGCCGATCACCAGCGGCACCGAACCGAGCACGCCGCGCGCCACGCGGGTGTTGTAGCCGCGCGCCATCATCACCTGCGAGATCCACCCGGTGAGAATGACGATGGTGGCGCCGAACACCCAGGGCAGGATCGAGATGAAGCCGGCCTGGCTCTGCGAGAAGCCGAGCCCCTTGACGATGAACGGCGTGAACCAGGTCAGGCCGAGCGAGAGCGCCCAATAAGCCCCGAAGGTCGCGGCGACGCAGCCGATGAAGGTGCGAGAGGTGAGAAGCTGCAAGTAAGGGATCTTCTGCTCGGTCGCGGCCAGGACCTGCGTGTCCTCCAGCGGGCCTTCCTTGCCGAGCGCAAGCCAGGCACACACCCAGATCAGGCCGACGACGCCGAGCGCGCCGAAGGCGTAGTGCCAGGAATGGTTGACGATGATCCAGTTCAGCGCCGGCACCGCGAGGATCACGCCGAAGGCCGAGCCCTGCGACAGGATCGCGGTCGGCAGCGTGCGCTTCTCGTCGGGGAACCATTTGTAGATGGCGTGCGCGGCGACCGAGAAGGCCGGGCCTTCGCCGGCACCCAGCACGATGCGGCAGATCAGTAGCGTGGTGAAGGAGACGGTGCCAACCATCGGAAACTGCGCCAGCGCCCAGATCACTGCGAGCACGAGCAGCACCCAGCGCGTCGGCACCTTGTTGACGATGAAGCCGACCACGATGGCGGCGATCGAGAACAGGAAGAAGAACGAGGAGCCGAGCAGGCCGAACTGCTCCGGGGTGAGCTTCAGATCGGTCATGATCGGCACGCCGGCGAGACCGACGACGATCTTGTCGGCGAAGTTCACGACCATGAAGAGGAAGAGGAGAAACGTGACGGTCCAGGCGCCCTTTGGCGTTCCCTTGGTCCCGATCGCCTTGCCGGCTACCTCCGTCGTTCCCTCAACGCTCATGATTCTCCCCCGTCGATGTCTTTTGGCACTTTTTTGATTTGGCTGTCTTGGGAGCTAACAACGGCTTCGAGACCAACGCAACCCGGCATTTCCGCAGCAAGTGTGCTACGCAGCGATTCCGCTCATTCCGCCCGGCGCCATTCATCGTGTTGAGCATCAAGAATCTCTCCAAGACCTTCTCCTCGGCCGGCGAGCCGGTCCATGTGCTGCGCGGCGTCGATCTCGACCTCAGGGCCGGCGAACGCGTCGCGCTGACGGGTGAGTCCGGCAGCGGCAAGAGCACATTGTTGCACCTGATCGCGGGACTCGACGCCGCCGATGGCGGCACGATCCGGCTGGAGGACAAAGAGGTCACCGCGCTGTCCGACGCAGGGCGCGCCAGCTTGCGGCGCGACCGGATCGGTCTGGTTTTTCAGCAATTCAACCTGATCCCGAGCCTGTCGGTCGCGGACAATCTGGCCTTTCAGGCGCGGATCGCCGACCGTCACGATGCAGCCTGGACCAAGGAGCTGGTCGAACGGCTCGGGCTCGGCGCTCTCCTGAAGCGCTATCCCGAGCAATTGTCCGGCGGCCAGCAGCAACGGGTCGCGATCGGCCGGGCGCTGGCGACAAGGCCGTCGCTACTGCTGGCGGATGAGCCGACCGGCAATCTCGATGAGGCCACCGCCGAGAACGTGCTGGCGCTGACGCGCGACCTGGTCGCGCGCACCGGCTGCGGCTTCCTGATGGTGACCCATAGCCTGCATCTGGCCGGCACGCTCGACCGCCATCTCACCCTGCATGCGGGGCGGATCGCATGAGACGCGCGCTCTGGGTCCTCGCGGTGCTGCTCAGCCATTGGCGGCGTCACAAGATGCAGTTCGCGACGCTGCTGGTCGGGCTGATCGCGGCGACCGCGCTGTGGAGCGGCGTGCAGGCCATCAACCAGCAGGCCCGCAACGCCTATGACCGCGCGGCGGCGACGTTCGGCGGCGTGCGCACCGCGATGCTGGTGGCGCCCCAGGCAGCGACCTTTCCGCAGGAATTGTTCATCAAGCTCCGCCGCGCCGGCTGGCCGGTGTCGCCGGCGCTGGAGGGCCGGGTCCAGATCAACGGACGCTCGGTGCGGCTGCTCGGGATCGAGCCGGTGACGCTGCCGCTCGAAATCGGCAACGCACCGCGTCTCGGTGCTGCGGATTTAGGCAGCTTTGTTGCACCGCCGGGCCAGACATTGGTGGCACGGGAGACGTTGAGCGACTTGCAGGAAGCAGAAGGCGCGGCGCCCCCGATCAGCAACGGCACAAGATTGCCGCCGCTACGCGTGCTGCCGCAGCTCGCGCCCGGGGTGCTGGTGGTCGATATCGGCGTGGCGCAGCGTCTGCTGAACAAGCCGGATCAGTTGTCGCGGCTTCTGATCGGCAAGCCGAAGAGCAAGCCTGCGCCGCTGGCCAGCGTGGTCGGCGACCGGTTGCAGCTGGTCGAGCCGAACGCGGAGACCGAGCTGGAACGCCTCACCGACAGCTTTCACCTCAATCTCACGGCGTTCGGCTTGTTGTCGTTCTTCGTCGGCCTGTTCATCGTCAACTCGGCTGTCGGCCTCGCCTTCGAGCAGCGGCTGCCGATGTTGCGAACGCTGCGCGCCTGCGGCGCCTCGGCGCGGCTGGTCAACGCCGTGCTGGTGGTCGAGCTCGTGGCGCTGGCGCTGATCGCCGGCCTGATCGGGCTCGTCTGCGGCTATTTCATCGCGGCAGTGCTGCTGCCCGACGTCGCGGCGTCACTACGCGGGCTCTATGGCGCACAGATCCCGGGGCAACTGACCTTACAGCCTGAATGGTGGCTCGCCGGCATCGGCATCAGCATTGCGGGCGCGCTTGTTGCGGCGGCGACCAGCCTGATCAAGGCGATCAGGATGCCTGTGCTGGCGACCGCGCAGCCGCACGCCTGGCAGCAGAGGCAGCGCCGCTGGCTGGTCCTGCAGAGCTGCGCGGCCTGCGCCGTGTTCGCGGTCGCGCTGCTGTTGCTTCAATACGGGCAATCGCTGATCGCGGGCTTTGGCGTGCTGGCGGCGCTGATGTTCGGCGCGGCGCTGATCCTGCCGGCGCTGCTCGAGATCATCCTGCTCGCGGGTCAGCGCGCCGCGAGAAAGCCGCTTGCGCTGTGGTTCTGGGCGGACAGCCGGCAGCAGCTTTCTGGATTGTCGCTCGCGCTGATGGCGCTGCTGCTCGCGCTCGCCGTCAATGTCGGGGTGTCCACCATGGTGGAAACCTTCAGCCGCACCTTCCTCGGCTGGCTGAACGGACGGCTCGCAGCCGACGTCTACATCAGCGCCTCCGACAATGCGCAAGGCGTTGACATCCGCAACTGGCTGCGCGAGCGCAGCGACGTGCAGGCGATCCTGTCGGGCGGCCGCGCCGAGGCGCAGGTTCAGGGCCAACCGGTGGAATTGCTCGGCCTGCCCGACCACGCGCTCTATCGCGAGCGCTGGCCGCTGCTGGAAACTGCGCCGCGCGGCTGGAGCCGGCTCGTGCCGGGCAATGCCGCCTTCATCAGCGAGCAGCTCAGCCGCCGCCTCAACGTCCGCATCGGCGACGTCGTCGAGGTGCCGGCACCTAGCGGGACATGGGAACTCGACATCGTCGGTATCTATGCCGATTACGGCAATCCCAGGGGGCAACTCACCGTCAACGTCGCGGCGCTGATCCGGCAGTTTCCGCAGACGCCACAGACGCGGATCGGCCTGATCGTCGCGAAGGAGAACATTCCCGGCCTGATCGCGGCCTTGCAGAAGCAATTCGCGCTCGACGACCGCAGTGTGGCCGACCAGGCGACGGTGAAGGCGGAATCGATCCGCATTTTCAACCGCACCTTTGCAGTGACCTCGGCGCTGAATGCGTTCACGCTCGGTGTCGCCGGGATCGCGCTGTTCACGAGTCTGCTCACGCTGGCGAACTCCCGCCTGCCGCACCTCGCGCCACTGTGGGCGATCGGCATCACCCGGCCGCGCCTTGCCGCGATCGAATTGACCAAGACGCTGTCGGTGGCGCTGTTCACGGCGCTGCTCGCCGTGCCGCTCGGCCTCCTGGTGGCGTGGTGCCTGATCGCGATCGTGAACGTGAAGGCGTTCGGCTGGCGGCTGCCTTTCCACGTATTCCCGCTGCAGCTGGTTGAGCTGGTCGCGGTCGCGCTGCTCGCGTCGCTGCTTGCGGCGCTGTTGCCGGTGGCACGGCTGGCGCGGATGCAGCCGGAAAATCTCGTCAAGGTGTTTGCCAATGAGCGCTGATCGCATGTCGCGCCGCGCCTTCGCCGGCGGCATCGCCGCGCTGGCCCTCGCACGCCGCGCCAGCGCGCAGGGCTATGCCGGGCTCGGTGAGAAAGCGGATGGCTTTGGGAAGGTGACGCCGGGAAAGCTGTTTGCCTTTCCTGGCGATCACGGGCCGCATCCGGAGTTTCGTATCGAATGGTGGTATCTGACGGCAAACCTCGTCGACGGCAGCGGCGCGGCGTGCGGCCTGCAATGGACGCTGTTCCGTCAGGCGGCGCAGCCGGGCCCGCAAGGCGAAGGCTGGGCCAATCAGCAGGTGTGGATGGCGCACGCCGCGGTGACGCGCGCCGACACCCACCGCTTCAACGAAGTCTTTTCACGCGGCGGCGTGGGGCAGGCCGGCGTCACGGCAAAGCCGTTCGATGCCTGGATCGATGATTGGGAGATGAAGGGTTTTGAGCGCACCGACGATCGCACTTTGGCGCCGGTGGCGCTGAAGGCGTCCAGCACCGATTTCAGCTACGCGCTGACGCTGGAGGCCGACCGGCCGGTCGTCTTACAGGGCGATCGCGGCTACAGCCGCAAGTCGGAGCGTGGGCAGGCGTCCTATTATTACAGCCAGCCGTTCTACCGCGCCCGCGGCACGCTCACCATCGACGACAAACCGGTGGACGTGACGGGCCAGGCCTGGATGGACCGCGAATGGAGCAGCCAGCCGCTCGACGCCGACCAGACCGGCTGGGACTGGCTGTCGCTGCATCTGTCGTCAGGCGACAAGCTGATGCTGTACCGGCTGCGACAGAAGGACGGCAAAGACTATCCGTTCGGCAACTGGATCAACGCTGCCGGCGAAACGCAGATGATCGCGGGCGACGACATTCAGATGATCCCGAAGGCGACGGCGGAGGTTGCGGGACGCAAGCTGCCCGTGGAATGGCAGATCGTGATCCCGTCGCGATCGTTCTCGATCCACTGCAAGCCGCTCAATCCCAGGGCCTGGATGGGGACCGGCTTCTCCTATTGGGAGGGGCCGATCAGCTTTGCCGGGACGCATGATGGCGTTGGCTATCTCGAGCTGACCGGGTATTGAAGCGCGGTCTGTTTGAAGGAACCAGCGATGTATCATTTCACCGCCCTCGTCACGCTGCTGGCGATCGCGTTTTATTTCTTCACCGCCATCAACGTGTCGCGCTCGCGCACCAAGACCGGCGTCAAGGTGCCGGCGATGTCCGGCCATCCGGATTTCGAACGCGCCTTCCGCATCCAGATGAACACGCTGGAATGGATGCCGATTGTCCTGCCGGCGCTCTGGCTGTTCGCGATCTATATCGGCGACGGCACCGCGGCAGCGATCGGCGCGGTCTGGATCATCGGCCGCATCGTCTACTTCATCGGCTATACGAAGGCGGCAGCCAAGCGCGGCACCGGCTTTGCGATCCAGGCGCTCGCCGCCATGGCGCTGTGGGCGGGGGCGCTTGGAGCGGTGGTGTTGCGGATGGTGTGAGGGATGATCTGCAGCCCCACGTTTCGCTGTCGTCCCGGACAAGCGTAGCGAAGCGGAGCGCTGATCCGGGACCCATACTCACAGGGAGAGGTTTGGCGAAGACTCGAAGTTATCAGCCCGCGCGACAACTTCCCCCTGGGGTTATGGGTCCCCGCCTTCGCGGGGACGACAGAGTGTGGCACGAGCGTGGGTCCCGGCTCTGCGCAGCAGCGTTTCACGCTGCAGCGCGTCCGGGACACGAGAGCCGTCACTTCGTCAGCGGGCAGCCGCTTTCCTTGGCGGTGAAGAAGGCCTTGTCGCCGGGGACGGTGGCGAGCAGCTTGTAATAGTCCCAGGGCTTCTTCGATTCCGAGGGTTTCTTGACCTCGAACAGATACATGTCGTGGACCATGCGGCCGTTCTCGAGCACCTTGCCGCCCTGCGCGAAGTCATCGTTGACCGGGAGTTCCTTCAGCTTCTTGGCGACGGCTTCCGGATCCTTGGTGCCGGCGGCCTTGACCGCCTTGAGATAGCTCAGCGTCGCGGAGTAGGTGCCGGCGTGGATCATGCTCGGCATCCGGCCGGTGCGCTTGAGGAAGCGTTCGCCGAGATTGCGGGTCTTGTCATTGAGATCCCAGTAATAGCCCTCGGTCAGCACCAGGCCTTGCGCGGCCTGCAGGCCGAGGCCGTTCACTTCGGCAAGCGTCATCAAGAGGCCGGCAAGCTTCTGCCCGCTGGCGACGATGCCGAACTCGGACGCCTGCTTGATCGAGTTGGTGGTGTCGAGGCCGGCATTGGCGAGACCGACGATCTTCGCCTTCGAGCTCTGCGCCTGCAGCAGGAAGGAGGAGAAGTCCGACGAGTTGAGCGGCACGCGCACCGAGCCGACCACCTTGCCGCCATTGGCGGTGACAATCTCGCTGGTGTCCTTCTCCAGCGCGTAGCCGAAGGCGTAGTCCGCGGTGAGGAAGAACCAGGTGTCGCCGCCGGCCTTGGTCAGCGCACCACCGGTGCCGACGCCGAGCGCGCGGGTGTCGTAAGCCCAGTGGAAGCCGTAGGGCTGGCACGCATCGCCGGTGAGTCGCGAGGTCGCCGCGCCGACGACGATGTCGATCTTCTTCTTTTCCTTGGAGAGCTCGTGGATCGCGAGCGCGACCGAGGAGGTCGTCAGCTCCGTGATCATGTCGACGTTCTCGACGTCGTACCAGCGCCGCGCGATCGAGCTCGCGAGGTCAGGCTTGTTCTGGTGGTCGGCGGTGACGAGCTCGATCTTCTGGCCGAGCACCTCGCCGCCAAAATCCTCGATCGCCATCCTGGCCGCCTCGACCGACCATTTGCCGCCGTAATCGGCATAGACGCCGGATTGGTCGTTGAGGATGCCGATCTTGACGCCTTGCGCGGAGGCCGGCGCCGCCAGCACCAGAGCAGAGGTTGCGACGGCGGCCAAAAGTCCTGATTTCATCTGTTAGCTCCCAGCAGTTTTCTGTTTTGAAATCGCGCGGATACTAGTGAAGAACCCCGCGCCTGCCCATCCATTTCAAGTTGGTCGTTAGTATGGGCGTGTGCCAATTGGCATCGCGGGTGGCGCGACAAAATGAGCTGTCGTCCCGGACGAGCGAAGCGAAGATCCGGGATCCCGGCGCGAGCGCTTGCGCTCGTCGCCATAACCACAGGGAGAGGTTTGGGGCGAACCTCGCAGCTCCGAGTCTTCGCCAAACTGCTCCCTGTGGCTATGGATCCCCGCTTTCGCGGGGACGACACTGGGAGTGAGGGGACGCAAGTGGCCGCCACCGACAACTAGGGGCCCGCCACCTGCGGCTTCTTCCCCTCATTCCGCCCTTCCGCCAGGTTCCGCACCACCACGTAGAAGATCGGCGTGAACAACAGGCCGAACAGGGTGACGCCGATCATGCCGAAGAACACGGCGACGCCGACGGCCTGCCGCATCTCCGAGCCGGAGCCGCTCGATATCACCAATGGCAGCACGCCGAGGATGAAGGCGAAGGACGTCATCAGGATCGGTCGCAGGCGCAAGCGGCAGGCGTCGATCACCGCCTCCAGCCGCGGCTTGCCCTCGTTCTCGATGTCGCGCGCGAACTCGACGATCAGAATCGCGTTCTTGGCCGCCAGCCCCACCAGCACGACGAAGCCGATCTGGGTGAGGATGTTGACGTCCTGGCCCATGATGCGCACGCCGATGGTGGCAGCGAGCAGGCACATCGGCACGATCAAAATCACCGCGAACGGCAGGGTCCAGCTGCCATATTGCGCAGCGAGCACGAGGTAGACGAACAGCACGCAGATCGGGAACACGTAGAGGCCGGCATTGCCGCCGGTGATCTGCTGATAGGACAGATCGGTCCATTCGAAGGTGAAACCGCTCGGCAAGGTGTCGTCCGCCAGCTTCTTGATGGTGTTGAGCGCCGTGGTCGAGCTGGTGCCCGGTGCCGGCTCGCCTTGGAGCTCGGACGCCGCATAGAGATTGTAGCGCGCGACGCGGTCGGGACCCGAGACGTCCCTGAACTCGACCACGCTGCCGAGCATCACCATGTCGCCGGCGGCGTTGCGCGTGCGCAGGCGTGCGAGGTCGCTGGGCTCTTTCCGGAACGGGAAGTCGGCCTGCGCGGTGACGTGATAGGTGCGGCCGAACAGGTTGAAGTCGTTGACATAGGTCGATCCGAAATAGCTCTGGATCGTGTCGTTGATATTGGAGATGGGAACGCCGAGCTTCTGCGCCTTGGTGCGGTCGATGTCGACGAAGAGCTGCGGCGTGTTGGCCGAGAACGGCGAGAACACCGTGGGGCCGAGCAGCGACGGCGATTTGCGCGCCGCGGCGACCAGCTCGTCGGTGGCCGCGGCGAGCAACTCAGGCCCGCGGCCCTGACGGTCCTGGATGCGGATGGTAAAGCCGCCGCCGGTGCCGATGCCAGGCACGGCCGGCGGCGGAATCACGATGATGAAGGCGCCCTGGATCGCCTGCAGCCGCTTGCGCAGCTCGCCGGTGATGGCGTTGGCCGTCAATCCTTTCTTGATCCGCGCCTCCGGTTCATCGAACACCGGGAACAGCGCCGCGGCATTACCCGCCTGCGTGCGCGTCGCGCCGGAAAAGCCGGCAAAGGCCGCGACGCGGACGATGCCAGGCGTGTCCAGCGCGATCCGCTCGATCTCGCGCACGACCTCGGTGGTGCGGGCCAGCGATGCCGCTCCGGGCAATTGCACGGAGACGATGACATAACCGCGGTCCTGCGCGGGGATGAAGCCCTGCGGGGTCGTCACGATCAGCCAGCCGGCGCTGCCGATCAGCGCGACGTAGATCAGGATCATCACCACCGCATGGCGGATGACGAAATCGGCGAGGCCGGCATAGCCATGCGCCAGCCGGTCGAACACACGGTTGAAGACCGCGGTGAAGGCGCCCCACGCCCGCGCGATGACATTCCAGCTTGCCGGCGGCCGCTTCTCCTCGTGCGGCACCAGGATCTGCGAGGCCAGCGCCGGCGACAGCGTCAGCGAGCAGAAGCAGGAGATCGCCGTCGCGACCGCAATGGTGACGGCGAATTGCTGGAAGAACTGCCCGGAAATACCGCCCAGAAACGCGGTCGGGACGAACACCGCGCAGAGCACCAGCGCGATCGAGACCAGCGCGCCGCCGACCTCCTCCATGGTCTTGAGCGCGGCGTCGCGCCGGCTCATGCCGTGCTCGAGATGGCGCTCGACGTTCTCGACCACCACGATGGCATCGTCGACCACGATGCCGACCGCGAGGACGAGACCGAACAAAGTGAGATTGTTGATCGAGAAGCCCAGCGCCGCCATCACCGCGAAGGTGCCGACCAGCGACACCGGGATCGCGATGATCGGAATGATCGCGGGCCGCCAGCCCTGCAGGAACACCAGCACGACGATGACCACGAGCAGCATCGCCTCGTAGATGGTCTTGATCAGCTCGTGGACGGACTGGGCGATGAACTCGGTCGGGTTATAGCCGATATTGTAGTCGAGGCCTTTCGGGAAGCTCTCCTTGAGCCTCGTCATGGTATCGGAGATGTTCTTTGCCGTCGCGAGCGCGTTCGATCCCGGTCGCTGCGTCACCAGCATGGCGACCGCGGATTTGCGCAGCAGGAAGCTGTTGGTGCTGTAGGCGAGCGCACCGAGCTCGATGCGGGCGACGTCACGCAACCGCACCACGCGGCCGTCGGAGCCGGCCTTGATCAGGATGTCCTCGAACTGCTTCTGGTCCTTCAGGCGCCCGGTGAAGGTGAGGTTCGGCTGGAAGGCGCGATCGGCGATCGGCGGCTCGGCGATCTGGCCGCCCGCAATCTGCACATTCTGGGCGCGGATCGCGGCCAGAACCTCGGCCGAGGTCAGGCCGAGATTGGCAATTCTATCGGGGTCGAGCCACAGCCGCATCGAATAGTCGCGCGCGCCGAAGATCTGGATGTCGCCGACGCCGTCGAGGCGCAAGAGCTGGTCGCGGACCTGGAGCAGCGCGTAGTTGGAGATGTAGAGCTGGTCGAAGGTGTCGTCCGGCGACAGCATGAACACGACCATCAGGATGTCGGGCGAGTTCTTGCGGGTGGTGACGCCGTTGCGCTGGACCTCCTCGGGCAGGCGTGGCTGCGCGATCGCGACGCGGTTCTGCACCAGCACCTGGGCCTTGTCGAGATCGGTGCCGAGCTTGAAGGTGACGGTGATGGTGAGCTGGCCGTTCGAGGTTGCCTGGCTGTAGAGATACAGCATGTCCTCGACGCCGTTGATCTCCTGCTCGATCGGAGCTGCGACCGTGTCGGAAACGGTCTGCGCGGAAGCGCCGGGATATTGCGTGGTGACGACGACGGTCGGCGGCACCACTTGCGGATATTCGGAGACCGGCAGCGTGGTGTAGGCGATCGCGCCGACGATCAGGAGAACGATCGACAGCACCATCGCCAGGATGGGCTGGTTGATGGAGAGACGGCCGAGATTCATGACTTGCCACCGGCCGGGGCTTGCGCAGTCTGCGGGGCAACCTTGGCGCCGACTCGGGCACGCTGGATGCCGTTGACGATGACGCGGTCCTCGGCCTTCAATCCTTCGCGGATCACACGCAGGCCGTCATCGAGCGGCCCGAGCACCACGGGACGCGCCTCGACGGTGTCGTCGGGTTTCACCACGAACACGATCTTGCGGGACTGGTCGGTCGCGACGGCAGCATCCGGAATAAGCAACGCCTCATAGGGCGCGCTGCCGATCAGCCTGACACGCCCGAACTGGCCCGGCAGGATCGACAGATCGGTATTCTTGACCACGGCGCGGCTGCGTAGCGTGCCGGTCGAGACGTCGAGCCGGTTGTCGAGGAAGTTGATGGTGCCTTCATGCGACGGCTTGGTTTCGCCGGCCAGCGTCACCTGCACCGGGTTCGCCGTATCGCGCGAGCTCGGACGCCGCCCCTCGAACCACAGCTTGCTGTATTTGATGAAAGTCGCCTCATCCATGTCGAAATAGACGTAGATCGGGTCGAGCGTGACGATCGAGGTCAGGAGGGTCGAAGAGCCATTGTCGCTGCCCTGCACGAGATTGCCGGGGCTGACGAGATGGCGGCTAACGCGGCCGGTCAACGGCGCCGCCACATGGGTGAATTCGATGTTCAATCTGGCGGCTTTCAGCGCGCCTTCAGCCTGCACCTCCGCCGCATGCGCAGCTTGCAGGGCCTGGCGGCGCTGGTCGACGACCTGCTCGGAGACGGCGCTGGTCTGCACCAGGCTGAGGCCGCGGTCGAGCTCGCGCTTGGCAAGCTCCACCTTGGCGCGGGCATCCGACAGCTGCCCTTCCGCCTGCGTGGCCACCGCCTCGAACGGACGCGGGTCGATCACGTAGAGCAGGTCGCCCTGACGCACGATGGCGCCGTCCTGGAATTCGACCGAGTTGACGAAGCCGCCGACGCGCGGGCGCACCTGCACTTCCTCCACCGCCTCAAAGCGGCCGGTGAACTCGTCCCAATCGGTAACGGTGCGCTTGACCGGCTGGGCGACCGTCACGGGCGCCGGCGGCGGGGCAGCGCCTTGCGAGGCGGGCTGCCCGCAACCAGTGAGCGCGAATGAAGCGACGAGGAGACCCGCTAGTGCGCAATGCCGCGGCTGGACGAATTCGTGCTTTTTGACAAGTCGCTCGCTTCCATCCGGTCCAGCCATCCCAGGTCCTCGCATCGTCCGCATGTCAAAAGCCGCGGAAAAAGCAGGGTAGGCATTTACCCGCGGGCGTCCCAAGATGGGTGGAGTTGATGACCACTTCAAGACCAAAGCGCGTGCAGGGCTTCCGAGCGCGCCCTGACCGGATGGCGGGTTGACAGGGGGTGAGTGGAGCTCTCTCGCGCGATACGAGACCGGTGACGAAGGCACGACGCCACCCTCCCCTGGGTAGGGCTATCGCGTATGGATTTCGTGAGGGCCGCGGGCTTGCTCCGCCTCTCCCGCTTGCGGGAGAGGCCGACGCGCTCGCAGAGCGCGGCGGGTGAGGGTTGTCACCACTCGGGGACATCGTCCGCAATTCTCAACAATCCCAATGCGGAGACAGCCCCCACCCCAGCCCTCCCCCGCAAGCGGGAGAGGGAGCCGACTGCCAATGCCGCCGCATCGTGCACACCATATGCGATCGCCCTACTCTCCTGGAGGGAGGGTAAGAGAGAGAGAGAGCCAGCGCCTTCGCACATGACGAACGCCATCCGCTCGGCTAGATTGCCCTTACAAAACAAGACGAATTGTCCGGGAGGACAGGCGTGCACCAGGGACGTGTCGTTTTCGGCGCGATCGAGGAGGTCGTGTTCGGCCATGCTGCAACTGAGGCCATCGTCGCGCAGATGGACCGGCTGGGAACGCGCCGCGCCTTCCTGATGGTTTCGGGCACGCTGAACCGGCAGACCGACGAAATCAGCAAGATCAAGGAAGCTCTGGGACCACGCTGCGCCGGCCTGTTCGATGCCATGCCGGCGCACACGCCGCGCGAGGCGGTGATCGCGGCAACCAACGCGGCGCGCGAGGCCGGCGCCGATTTGATCGTCACCGTCGGCGGCGGCTCGATCACCGACGGCGCCAAGGCGGTGCAGCTTTGTCTCGCCAATGGCATCAACGACATCGCCGACATCGATCGCATCCGCGTGCACAAGGGCGTCGCACCGGAGATGACGGCGCCGACGGTGCGCCAGGTCAGCGTGCCCACCACGATCGCCGGCGGCGAGTTCAGCTCAATCGCGGGGGTTACCGACCTCAGCACCCATGTGAAGCAGATGCTGCGGCATCCGCTCAGCGTTCCGCGTGCGACCATTCTCGACCCCGCCATCACCGTGCACACGCCGGAATGGCTGTTTCTGTCGACCGGCATCCGCGCCATCGACCATTGCGTCGAAGCGATCTGCTCGCGCGAGACGCATCCCTATGCCGACGCGCAAGCGGTGAAGGGCCTCGCCATGCTCGCCGACGCGCTGCCGCGGGTGAAAGCCGACCCCGCCGATCTCGACGCGCGGATGGATGCGCAGATCGGCACCTGGCTGTCGATGGGCGCGCTCGCGGCCGGCGTTCCCATGGGCGCGAGCCACGGCATCGGCTACGTGCTGGGCGCGGCCTTCGACGTGCCGCACGGCTACACGTCCTGCATCATGCTGCCGGCGGTGATGCGCTGGAACGCGAGGGACAACGCCGAGCGCCAGATGATTGTCGCCGCTGCCATGGGCTATCCCGGCCACAACGCCGCCGACGTGCTCGATGCCTTCATCCGCTCGCTCGGCATGCCGCGCAGCCTCGCGGAGGTGCGTGTATCGCCCGAGCATTTCGAGACAATCGCCGAGCAGGCGATGCGCACCAACTGGATCCCGCGCAACCCGCGCAAGATCGAAGGCCCGGCGCAGGTGCGCGAAATCCTGCTTCTCGCCGCATAATCCAAAGCCGGAGGATAGATGTACCCAGGTCAGCATGCCCGCCTACGCCCGCTGCAGCCCGCCTTCATCATGGCGGCCACAGGCGAGGCCGTCACCTATCGCGAGCTCGATGCGCGCAGCAACCGGCTGGCCCATCTGTTCCGCCAGCACGGCTTGAAGCGGCTCGACCATTACTCGATCTTCATGGAGAACAATTCGCGCTATCTGGAGGCCTGCGGCGCCGGCGAACGCTCCGGGCTGTACTACACCTGCATCAACTCCTTCCTGACGCCAGGCGAGCTCGCTTATTTGCTCGTCAACAGCCAGTCGAAGATCCTGATCACCTCGGTGGCGAAGCTCGACATCGCCCGCGAGGCGATCAAGGCCTGCCCCGATATCAAGCTCTGCATCGTCGCCGACGGCCCGGGCGAGAGCGAGCGCATCGTCGGACTTGCGGACGTGACCGCGGATATGCCGGCGACACCGATCGCGGACGAGTGGCTCGGCACGGCCATGCTCTATTCGTCCGGCACGACGGGACGGCCGAAAGGCATTCTGCGGCCGCTGCCGGAGGAGCCGCCGAAGCATAATCTGCCGCTGTTCGATTTCCTGACCAAGCTCTGGCACTACCGCGAGGGCATGGTTTACCTCTCGCCGGCCCCGCTCTATCACTCGGCGCCGCAGGCGGCCGTGAACCTCACGATCCGCATGGGCGGCACCGTGATCATCATGGAGAGCTTCGATCCCGAGCGTTACCTCGAGCTCGTCCAGCGGTGGGGTATCACCCACACCCAGCTGGTGCCGACCATGTTCTCGCGCATGCTGAAGTTGCCGGAGAAGGTGCGCAAGCGCTACGACCTGTCCTCGCTGGAGATCGCGATCCACGCCGCCGCGCCCTGCCCCGCTCTGGTCAAGGACGACATCATCAAATGGTGGGGCCCGATCATCCACGAATATTACGGCGCCACCGAAGGCCTCGGCTTTACCGCCTGCAACAGCGAGGAATGGCTTAGCCATCGCGGCACCGTCGGCAAGGTGCTGCTCGGCGACCTCCACATCCTCGACGAGAACATGCGGGAATGCCCGACCGGAACCCCGGGCCAGGTCTGGTTCAAGACCGCCTCGCCGTTCGAATATTTCAACGATCCGGAGAAGACCAAGGAGGCGCGTTCGGCCGACGGCAGCATGAGCACGGTCGGCGATGTCGGCTATGTCGACGCCGACCGGTTTCTCTACCTCACCGATCGCGCCACCTTCATGATCATCTCCGGTGGCGTGAACATCTACCCGCAGGAATGCGAGAATTTGCTGATCACCCATCCCAAGGTCGCCGATGCCGCGGTGTTCGGCGTCCCCAATCCCGATCTCGGCGAAGAAGTGAAGGCGGTGGTGCAGCCGATGCCTGATGTCGTGCCGGACGAGGCCCTCGCCGAAGAGCTGATCGCATTCTGCGCAAAATCGCTGTCACGGCAGAAGGTGCCGCGCTCGGTCGATTTCGAGAAGGAATTGCCGCGGCTGCCGACCGGGAAGTTGTACAAGCGGCTGCTGCGGGACCGGTATTGGGGGAACAAGGCGTCGCGGATCGTGTGAGGGCGCGGCGGCGAGCTTGTTGATACGATTGCGCGCAACGCCAGCACCGGAACCATCTCTTCGCACCTGCACTCTCATATCGTGAGCATGAAGACCTGCGGCCTTCGGTCATCCGAATTGTCGAGGCGGCATGCGGCCTTACCGGTTGCCTCCCTCGACTCGCGTGCTATCGTCGCGACAAACAGGCCGCAAAGGCCAAAAAGACTGATGTCCAGGGAGGATGAGCATGCGGAGCGTGTGGGCGCTCGCCGCAATGGCGGCGCTATCTGTGCTGACGGCCTCAACCACCACGCTCGCCGGCGAGCCCAAGCAGGGCGGGACCTTGCGGATGTATCACCGCGACAGTCCGGCAAACGCGTCGATCCTCGAGGGCGCGACCTATTCGGTCAACGTGCCGTTCATGGGCGTCTTCAATAACCTCGTCATTTATGACCAGCACATCGCGCAGAACAGTCCTGAGACCCTCCGGCCCGAACTGGCTGAAAGCTGGTCCTGGGGCAACGACAACAAGAAGCTGACGTTCAAGCTGCGCCAGGGTGTCAAATGGCATGACGGCAAGCCTTTCACATCGGCCGACGTCAAATGCACATTCGATCTCCTGATGGGCAAATCGCAGCAGAAGCTTCGGCAGAATCCGCGCAAAGCCTGGTACAACGAAGTCAACGAGATCACGACGAGCGGCGATTTCGAGGTCTCCTTCGACCTGAAGCGGCCGCAACCCTCGCTGCTCGCGATGCTGGCGTCCGGCTATACGCCGATCTATCCCTGCCACGTCTCGCCCGCGGACATGCGCACCCATCCGGTCGGAACCGGACCGTTCAAGTTCGTCGAGTTCAAGGCCAATGAATCGATCAAGCTGACGCGAAATCCGGACTATTGGAAAAAGGGCCTGCCCTATCTCGACGGCATCGAATACACGATCATCACGAACCGCTCGACCGCGATTCTCGCTTTCGTCGCCGGCAAGTTCGACATGACCTTCCCGACGCACATCACGATCCCGCTCCTGAAGGACATCAAGTCGCAGGCGCCGAACGCGACCTGCGTCGTCGAGCCGACCAACGTTTCGACCAACATCATCGTCAATTCGACGTCCGCGCCGTTCGACAACATCGATATTCGCCGGGCGGTGGCACTTGCGCTCGATCGCAAGGCCTTCGTCGACATCCTGTTCGAAGGCCAGGCCGATATCGGCGGCACCATGCTGCCACCGCCTCAGGGCATCTGGGGCATGCCCAAGGACAAGCTCGAGACCATTCCGGGCTACGGCCGGGACGTGAACGCGAATCGGGAAGAGGCAAAGAAGCTGATGCAGAAGGCGGGCTACGGTCCTGACAAGCATCTCGCGGTGAAGGTCTCGACGCGCAATCTGGCGGAATATCGCGACCCCGCCGTCATCCTGATCGACCAGCTCAAGAGCATCTATATCGACGGCGAGCTCGACGTCGTGGAAACCGCGAACTGGTTCCCGAAAGTCGCGCGCAAGGATTACATGCTGGGCCTCAACCTGACCGGCAACTCCGTCGACGACCCCGATCAGTCCTTTTACGAAAACTATTCCTGCGGGTCGGAGCGGAACTACACCAATTACTGCAACAAGGAGATCGAGAAGCTGTTCGACGTGCAGTCGCAGGAGACCGACGCCAGCAAGCGCAAGCCGCTGGTGTGGGACATCGACAAGAAGCTGCAGGAGGACGTTGCCCGTCCGATCATCTTCCACGCACGGGCCGGCACCTGCTGGCAGCCCTACGTCAAGGGCATCACGATCATGTCGAACAGCTCCTATAACGGCTTTCGCTACGAGGACGCGTGGCTCGACAAGTAGCGCGGCAGGCTGAAGGCTTCGGGATTTTGGTTTTGAGCATGATCTTGTCGGAAAACCGCTGCGCACCTTTCCGGATCATGCTCTAGCGGCTCGCGGAGGGCGAAGGATGTTTGCCTATCTGGTGCGACGCCTGTTCCTGATGCTCGTGACCCTGTTTGGGATCTCGGTCGTCATCTTCGTCCTGCTGCGCATCGTGCCCGGTAACATCGTCGACATCCTGTTCGCAGCCGCCGGCTATGTCGATCCCGCCGACAAGGCCAATCTGGAGAAGGAGCTCGGCATCGACCAGCCGCTGATCGTGCAATATTGGCATTGGATCAGCGGTTTTCTGCACGGCGACTTCGGCTACTCCTACGTCTCCGAAAAGCCCGCGCTGCAGGAGATATTGCCGCGGATTCCGATCACGGCAAAGCTAGCCGGCCTCGCGCTGCTATTCTCGGCCTCGATCGGTATTCCGCTCGGCGTCATCAGCGCGGTGAAGCAGGGCACACGGCTGGATTACGCATTGCGTGTCGTCAGCTTGAGCGGCTTGTCGCTGCCCTCGTTCTGGCTCGGCCTGCTCATCCTGACTGCGTCGGTGGCGATGTTCGGCCAGATGCCGATCTTCAATCCAAACCCGAAGACCTGGCTTGAGGCGTTCGCCACCTACGCCGTGCCGGCCGCCGCGGTCGGTTTCCGCAGCGCCGCGCTGACCATGCGCATCACGCGATCCTCGATGCTGGAGGTGCTGCGGCAGGACTACATCCGCACCGCGCGCGCCAAGGGCGCCTCCGATGCCGCCGTGAACTATCACCACGCGCTGAAGAACGCGATCCTTCCGGTGATCACCGTGATCGGCATCGAGGCTGCGTTCCTGATCGGCGGCCTCATCGTCACCGAGACGGTGTTCAACATCCCCGGCGTCGCCCGCTTCCTGGTCGAGGCGATCCGCTGGCGCGACTATCCGATCGTGCAGAACCTCGTGATGCTGATCGCCGTCGTGGTGGTGAGCGCGAATTTCATCGTCGACATGCTCTACGCCGTGTTCGATCCGCGCATCAGGTACACGGATTAGGAGATCAATTTGGCCACGATCGACTTCGACGTTGAACTGAGGCGGGCCGGCGCGCATGCGACCGGGGGCTGGCGCCGCGTACTGTTTTTGGCACAGCGGCATGTGCTGGGCGCCGCGGGCCTCGTCATCATGACCGTGTTCGTATTCACGGCCGTCTTCGCCGATTTCATCGCGCGCTACGATCCCCTGTCGATTGATTCGGCCCGCGCTCTCGCCCGCCCGAGCCTGGCGCACTGGATGGGAACGGACTCCTTCGGCCGTGACGTGTTCAGCCGCATCATCCACGGCGCGCGGATCTCGCTGGCGGTTGGGATCGGCTCGACCGCGCTTGGCGGCACGATCGGCGTCATCGTCGGCCTCACCTCCGGCTATCTCTCCGGCTGGGTCGATCTCGTGTTCCAGCGCGTCTCCGACGTCCTCCAGGCGCTGCCGCTGCTGGTCCTGGCGCTGGTGATGACGGCGGCACTGGGCCCATCGCTGCCGAACGTGATCATTGCGATTGCCATTCCGCTGATCCCGACGGTCGCGCGTGTCATCCGCGCCAACACGCTGGCGCTGCGCGAACTCCCCTTTATCGAAGCCGCCAAGTCGATCGGCATGAGCGAAGTGCGCATCGCGCTCCGCCACGTGCTGCCGAACACGCTGGCGCCGCTGATCGTACTCGCGACCGCCCAGCTCGGCTCGACCATCCTCACCGAGGCCTCGCTCTCCTTCCTCGGCCTCGGCATTCCCGAGCCTTATCCATCCTGGGGCCGCATGCTCTCGGAGTCGGCCGCCGAATATGTCCGCACCGCGCCGTGGCTGGTGATCTTCCCGGGCATCGCGATCAGCCTCGCCGTGTTCGGCGCCAATTTGTTCGGCGACGCCTTGCGCGACATTCTTGATCCGAGGCAACGCGGCTGATGGCTGACAAACCCGACCTCGTGCTCGATGTGAAGAACCTGAAAACGGTATTCTTCACCAATTCCGGCCTGTTCAAAGCGGTCGACGACGTCTCCTTTACCGTGAAGCGCGGCGAGACGCTGGCGATCGTCGGCGAATCCGGCTGCGGCAAGAGCGTCACCGCGCTGTCGCTGATGCGGCTGGTGCCCGACCCGCCCGGCCGCATCGTCGGCGGCTCCGTCTCGCTCGAAGGCACCGACCTGCTGGCGCTGGACGAGGCGGAGATGCGTGCCATCAGGGGCAACCGCATCTCGATGATCTTCCAGGAGCCGATGACCTCGCTCAATCCGGTGATGCGGATCGGCGACCAGATCGTCGAGGCGGTGCGGCTGCACCGGAACATCCCGGCCAAAGAGGCCCAGAATATCGCCGTCGAGATGCTGCGCCTGGTCCGCATTCCCGAGCCGGCGCGACGCGCGAAGGAATATCCGCATCAACTCTCCGGCGGCATGCGCCAGCGCGCGATGATCGCGATGGCGCTGGCCTGCCGACCGGCGCTGCTGATCGCTGACGAGCCAACCACGGCGCTCGACGTCACCATCCAGGCGCAGATTCTGGCGCTGATCCTCGATCTGCAGAAGGAGCTCGGCACCGGACTCGTGCTGATCACGCATGATCTTGGCGTGGTCGCGCAGACGGCGCAGCGCGTGATCGTGATGTATGCGGGCCGCAAGGTCGAGGAAGCCAGCGTCGAAGCGCTGTTCGCCGCACCAAAACATCCCTACACGCGCGGGCTCATGGCTTCGATCCCGGCCGTGCCGGCCGCCGGCGTCGCGGCGCAGGCGCGGCTGAACGAAATTCCCGGCACCGTGCCGTCGCTGGTGCGGCTGCCGAAGGGTTGCGCCTTCGCGCCGCGCTGCAAGCTGGCGATCAAGCGCTGCGAGGCTGAATATCCGCCGCTGGCGGATTGGGGCGGCGGACATCTTGCCGCCTGCTGGCGTGCTGAAGAAGTCGCGGAGGTGGCATGAGCGACGTTCTGCTCGAAGTCACCAACCTCAAGAAGCACTATCCTGTGCGCGCCGGCGTGCTGCGCCGGCAGGTCGGCACCGTGCACTCGGTCGACGGCGTCTCGTTCTCGCTGCATGCCGGCGAGACACTCGGGCTCGTCGGCGAGTCCGGTTGCGGCAAGTCGACGGTGGCGCGCAGCGTGTTGCGGCTGGTCGAGCCGACCTCGGGCCAGATTCACCTCGACGGCGAGGATATCACCCATCTGTCTAAGGCAGCACTGCGCCCGCACCGGCGCTCGATGCAGATCGTCTTCCAGGACCCGTTCGCCTCGCTCAATCCGCGCATGACCGCCGGCGACATCGTTGGCGAGCCGCTTGCGGTGCACGGGCTCGCCAGCGGCAAGGAACTGGAGGCGCGGGTCGCAACGCTGTTCGAGCAGGTGGGCTTGCGAGCCGACCAGATGGACAACTTCCCGCATCAATTCTCCGGCGGCCAGCGCCAGCGCATCTGCATCGCGCGCGCACTGGCGCTGGAGCCGCGCCTGATCGTCTGCGACGAGCCGGTCTCCGCGCTCGACGTCTCGATCCAGGCGCAGGTGATCAACCTGCTGATCGACCTGCAGCGCCAGCACGGCTTCTCCTATCTGTTCATCGCGCACGACCTCGCCGTGGTCGCGCACATCAGCCACCGCGTCGCCGTGATGTATCTCGGCCGCATCGTCGAGATCGCGGGCAAGGACGATCTGTTCCGCAATCCGCGCCATCCCTACACGCAGGCCCTGCTCGCCTCAGTTCCGGTCGCAAATCCGCTCGCGAAGAAGCTCGCGCCGCTGGTCGACGGCGATGTGCCGAGCCCGGTCAATCCACCCTCAGGCTGCGCGTTTCACACCCGCTGCCGATTTGCGATGGAGCGTTGCAAGGCGGAGCGGCCGGCGCTGCTGGACGCGGGCGACGGGCATCAGGTGGCGTGTCTGCTCAATGAGGGCACGGGGCGGAGCCAGCTGGCGCCAACGACCTGATCACCGGCCACGCCGCCAAGGCAGCAGCGACATGCTTGAGCGTGTGGCCCGAGACGATATGCCCTGTCGCTTCGAAAATGAGCGCGTCACCGAGTTCGAAAAGCTTCGCCAGCACATAAAAGAAGATCACGCCGCCCAGCTGCACGCCGAGCGCGCCAGGCCGCGGCCGCGTCAACGCCAGTCCCACGGCAAGTGCCATGCCGCCGAACTGCACAACCACCCATGGCGTGAGATTCTCGCGTGCCACCCAGGCAGCAAGCAAGCCCGCAACCATCATCAGCACCAACACCGCCTCGCCGGCACGCACGCTAATGCGCTCACTGGCCGCGATGCCCAGAAAGCCCGCGAATGCCACGGCCATGCCGAGACGATCAGCCACGAGCCGTTGCGGCATGTCGGGGTCCAGATGATAGAACCCTGAGCCCAGGCAGGTGAGGATCAAGCCGACGAAAAACCAGCTTGCACCCACGGGCGCATCATGGCGGGCGCGGATCCGCTCCGAGCCCCAGACGCCCATCGCGAGAAAGGCGAGATTGCTCAGCACATCGCCTGCGTTGGGCACGCCGAGCCAGGTGCGACTGTCGACGAAGTGCGGGATGTGCCAAGCGGCGGCGGGCAGCGCGGGGGCGAGGAGCGCCGACAGCGTCAGAACGCAGAGGGCCCCAATCAGGTATCTCTCGCGGAGTTGTGGGGCGGCGGGATACCGACGGGAGCGTCGGATTGGTCGCTTGGGCGGGATCATTGACGCGCAACATGCCGGCTCCAAAATTGAACAAGGTTCATTATTTGTAGCTGGAAAATGAACGACGTTCAAATTGAATTTCCCCCTTGCGCCAATACGCAATTAAGCAACTGAATTAATAAGGGAATTTTTATCGCACGCGAGATGCCGTAGGGTGGGCAAAGCGGAGCGTGCCCACGACTTTTCTGCGATTAGCGCGAGATGGTGGGCACGGCGCTTTGCGCCTTTGCCCACCCTACGATATCGCGTTCGTTGCGCTAACCTGCCCCGATCTCCGCAACGATCCTGCCCGTCGTCACCTGCTCGCCTTCGGCGACGTCGATAGCCGCCACCACGCCGTCGACGCCGGCCTTGTGGACGTGCTCCATCTTCATCGCTTCAAGCGTCAGAACCGGTTGGCCAGCGGTGACGCGGTCACCCGGCTTGACCAGGACAGCGACGACGCGGCCGTTCATGGCGGCGCGCACCTTGCCGTCGCCGCCATTGGCAGCAGTGGCCTTCGGCGCTGCGAGCGTGAGATCGCCGACCGCGAGCGGGATGCCGCGGTGTTGAAGGTAGAGCCGATCACCGTCGCGGAGGAATTTTGCACTATCCATCAAGCCATCGTGGCGGAAGCGGACGGCGTCGACGTCGAGTTGATCAATTTCGAATGTGTTTCGCCGGCCGTCGATGGCAACGGTGTAGCTACCATCGCGCTCGCGCGTGACTTCGAGTTCGTATGTCTGACCGGCGATCTCGATCTTCGCTGGCAGGGGAAAGGTGGCAGCGAGGCTCCGCCCGCCCTGCCATGACGGTGTGCGCGGGTTGGTGATATAGAGCAGCAGGCCCGCCAGCGCCAAGTCAAATGCCGCGTTCGCGCGCGGTGCCAGCAGTTCGTCGCGGTGTGCGCCGATGAAGGCCGTCGTCGCCTCGCCCCTGGCAAAGCCGGGATGACGCAGGCAGGACATCAGGAACGACTGGTTGGTGGTCACGCCGAACGCGGTGAGCTGCTCGAGGCCGACGATCAGCCGCCCCCTTGCCTCCTCGCGCGTGGCGCCATGGCTGATCACCTTGGCGATCATGGAATCGTAGAATGGCGGAATCTCAGAGCCCGATCGCAGCGCGTGCTCGACGCGGATGCCGTCAGGCACCTGCCAGCGCGCCATGCGGCCCGACTGCGGCATGAAGTCGTGCGCGGCATCTTCCGAGCACAGCCGCACCTCGATGGCATGGCCGGAGAACTTCACGTCCTGCTGCTTCACCGGCAGCGGCTCGCCGCGCGCGACACGCAGCTGCAACTCGACCAGATCGAGCCCGGTGATCGCCTCGGTCACGGGATGCTCGACCTGGAGACGCGTGTTCATCTCCATGAAGTAGAATTCGCCGCCGGCATCGAGCAGGAATTCCAGCGTGCCGGCGCCTTCGTAACGCAGCGCCTTCACCGCGGCGACCGCGACTTCGCCCATCTTCGCGCGCAACACCGGCGTCACCGCAGGCGACGGCGCCTCCTCAATCAGCTTCTGGTGCCGCCGCTGCACCGAGCAGTCACGCTCGCCGAGATGGATGGCGTTGCCATGGCTGTCGCCGAACACCTGGATCTCGATATGGCGCGGGTTCTGAATGGCGCGTTCGAGAATGACGGTGGGGTCGCCGAACGCCGCCTTCGCCTCCGACCGCGCACTGCGCAGCGCATCCGGGAAGGACGCCGCGTCCGTCACGAGCCGCATGCCACGACCGCCGCCGCCGGCGACCGCCTTGATCATCACGGGAAAGCCGATCTTCCTGGCCTCCGCCAGCATGACTTCATCGCCTTGATCGGCACCCTGATAGCCGGGCACGCAGGGCACGCCGGCCTTCCTCATGATCTCCTTGGCCCCGGCCTTGTTGCCCATCGCCTCGATCGCCTGTGGCGACGGGCCGATGAAGACCAGGCCCGCATCCTTGCAGGCGCGCGCAAAATCCTCGTTCTCGGCGAGGAAGCCGTAGCCGGGATGAACCGCATCTGCGCCGCTCGCTTTCGCTGCGGCGATGATCGCGGGGATGTTGAGATAGGATTGCGCCGGCAAGGCTTCGCCGATGCGCACGGCCTGATCCGCCCGCTGCACGTGGAGCGCATCGCGATCCGCATCCGAATAGACCGCGACGACGCCAAGGCCGAGCTGCCGGGCGCTGCGCATCACGCGCAATGCGATCTCGCCGCGATTGGCGACCAGGACCTTGAAGAACGGCCGGTGCTGCACTGATCCGTTCCTCATGGGCGGGCCACCGAGAACTGCATGCGCTGCGGCGTCCGTGCGTCGCCTTCGCGGCAGATCGCGAGCACTTCGGACAGCACCGCGCGGGTGTCGCGCGGATCGATCACCCCGTCGTCGAGCACGCGCGCGCTGGTCGAGAATACATCCATCTGGCCCTCGAACACGCCGATGATCTGCGCCTTCATGGCATCGAGCTTGTCCTTTTCGACCGGCTTCCCGCGCCTCGCGGCGGCCGCTTCCGTCACGATAGCCATGGTCTCGGCGGCCTGCTCGCCGCCCATCACCGCGGTCTTGGCGTTCGGCCAGGAGAAGCAGAAGCGCGGATGGAAGCCGCGGCCGCACATGCCGTAATTGCCGGCGCCGAACGAGGCGCCGCAATAGATGGTGATCTGCGGCACCGTCGCCGAGGTCACCGCCTGGATCATCTTCGAGCCGTGCTTGATCATGCCAGCTTCTTCATAGGCCTTGCCGACCATGTAGCCGGTGGTGTTGTTGAGATAGAGGATTGGCGTGCGGGTCTGGCAGCAGGCCTGGATGAAATGCGTCGCCTTGTTGGCGCCGGCGGGATCGAGCGGCCCGTTGTTGGTGATGATGCCGATCGCCTGTCCTTCGATGCGGGCGTGGCCGCAGACGGTGGCGGGGCCGTAATTCGGCGCCATCTCGGTGAAATCGGAATCGTCGACGATACGTGCGATCACCTGCTTCATGTCGACGGAGCGCTTGTGGTCCATCGGCATGATGCCGAGCAGCTCGTCCTGGTCATAGCGCGGCGGCTTGAATTCCGACGCCGTCCTGCCCGGCCGTTCCCATTGCAGCGCCGCCATGATCTCGCGCGCGATGCGAAGGGCATCGCGGTCGTCCTCGGCGAGGTAGTCGCCGAGACCGGACACTTGCGTGTGCATCTCGGCGCCACCGAGCTCTTCTTCCGTAGCGATCTCGCCGGTCGCGGCCTTCAGCAGCGGCGGCCCCGCGAGGAAGGCGCGCGTGCGGCCGCGCACCATGACGATGTAGTCGGAGAGGCCCGTCTGATAGGCGCCGCCGGCAGTCGAGGAGCCGTGCGTGACGGTGACGACGGGCAGGCCTGCCGCAGAGAGCCGCGCCAGATTGCGAAAAATGTTGCCGCCGCGGACAAAGTCCTCGACGCGGTAGCGCAACAGGTTGGCGCCGGCGCTTTCGACCAGTTGCACATAGGGCAGCTTGTTCTCCAACGCGAGCTCCTGCACCCGCAGCGTCTTGTCGAGGCCGTAAGGCTGCAGCGCGCCGGCATCGATACCGGAATCGCTGGCGCTGACCATGCAGCGGATGCCCGAGACGAAGCCGATGCCCGCGATGACGCCGCCGCCGGGCACGCTCTTGGTCGCGTCCGGTACATCGAACATGTAGCCGGCGAGCGTCGACAGCTCGATGAAAGGCGCACCGGGATCTAGCACCAGCGCGACGCGCTCGCGCGGCAGCAGTTGGCCGCGCTTGTGAAAGCGATCCTTCGCCGCCGCCGACGCCGCGCGGGTGCGCTCTTCCAGCGCGCGCATGCGGTCGATGAGGCCGAGCATGCCGTCGCGGTTGGCGTGGTAGGCGGCGCCGCCGGGGGAGATGGTGTTTTCGAGAATGGACATGACTCTATCCTACCCGTCATTGCGAGGAGCGAAGCGACGAAGCAATCCAGTCTGTTTCCGCGGATGCACTCTGGATTGCTTCGCTTCGCTGGCAATGACGGCTGGGGCTACATTCAGCGATTCGTCCCAAAGATCTTCCGCGCCTCGGCGGGGCTTGCGATCTCGCGGCCGGCACGGCGGGCACAGGCGGCGACGGCCTCGATCAGCTGGCCGTTCGACGTCACCTTCTTGCCGTCGGCGAGATAGAAGGTGTCCTCGAGACCGGTGCGCAGGTGGCCACCGAGCTCGGCGCAGCGCTGGTGCAGCGGCCAGATCTCCTCGCGGCCGATCGCGGTGACCTGAAAATGCGCCTCGGGACGTTTCAGCTTGATCAGGATCGGCAGCAGCTCCGGATCCGAAGGCATTCCAGAAGCGACGCCCATCACAAAATTATACTCGAGCGGTCCCTTGTACATGCCGACCTGGGTGTACATACCGACGCAGCGGACGATGCCGACGTCGAAACATTCGAACTCGGGGATGGTGCCAACCGCGTTCATGACGTCGAGATAGTCCTTCACCTTCTCGACCGCGTTGTCGAACATCATCGGTGGCCAGGCCCAAGTGTTGTCGGCCTTCACCTTCAGATAATTCAGCGAGCCAGCGTTGCAGGCGGCGATCTCCGGCCTGGTCTCACGGATGCAGTCGAGCGCGCCGGAGTAGTTCGGCCCTGACACTCCCGAGGTGTGATTGATGATCACGCCGGGACAGGCTTCACGGATCGCCTGCTGGATCTCCTTGCTGACGGCGACCTCCCAGGACGGCAGATGTCCCTTGCCCGGCGCCTGCTGGCGCAGGTGGATGTGCATGACGGACGCACCGGCGTCGAACGCAGCCTTGGCCTCGCGCGCCATCTGCTCGGGCGTCACGGGCACATTGTGCTGCTTGGGGTCGGTGAGCACGCCGTTCAGCGCGCAGGTGATGACGGCCTTGTCGCTCATGCCTTGGATATCTCGCACGTTGAGAATTCAACGCTTGCGATCATGGGATGGGTGGCATGCGGCTTCTTGCGCGGAGAAGCTGGAAAACACGACGAATTCGTAGGGTGGGCAAAGCGAAGCGTGCCCCACCATCTTTGCCAGTTGCCGAGAGGTGGTGGGCACGGCGCAAGAGCGCCTTTGCCCACCCTACGAGAGCGAGCCTAACTCGCCTCCGCGAGCCTCACCGTCTCGGTGCTGCGATAGATCGCAAGGTCGCGCGAGCCGACGAAGATCGCGCGCGGCTTCAATCCGTAGAAGCGGCGGATCGAATGGCTGAAATGCGTGGAGTCGGGATAGCCGATGTCCTGCGCGAGATGGGCGAGGTTGAGGTCCTGGTTGGCGAAGTGCAGCAGATGCCGTGCGCGCTTCCAGGCGCGGAAGGAGCGGAACGAGATGCCGGTCTCCTCCTTGAACAGATGCAGGAAGCGCGAAGCCGAGAGCCCTGCTTCCGCCGCACAGGTGTCGGCCGTCACCGGCTCGCCCGAGAAACGCTCGATGCGGGCGACGGCGCGGGTCACGCGCGGATCGAGCTCGCGGCGGGCGAGCGCCTCGCCAAAGCACATCTCGTCAAACTCGGCGGTGGTGATGTCGCCGTAGCGGCGCTGGCGGAGCAGCGCGTAGGCGGCGAGGATCTTGCGGGCATAGAGAGCCTTGTCCGGCCCGCGCAGCCGCTCGGCCAAGGCCTCGATCACGCCATCCGGCATGCTTTCCGGCTCGAGGGTCACGCTGATTGCAGTGCGGTAGTCGCTGGCGATGGAATGCCGCTGGTTCGGCAGGGTCACGATCAATTCGTCCGACGTGTGGACGTCGTCGATCGTCAGATGCAAGCTGCCCTTCACCGCGACGTAGATATGGCAGCAGCCGGGGGTCCGCTTGCGAGGGCGGCCGAGCAGGCCGGCATAGAAGACCCGCTCCGGCGTGATCAGCATCAGATGGTCGGATTCGCGACCTTTATCTTCCATTGGGATCCTCCTCGCGCGGCTCTCTGGCCGCTGCGGACGGAGGTCACCTTAGCGGAAATTTGGGCGCTGTCACGACGGGATAGCGCTGTCAAAAGACACGCGCCGTCGTTCCGGGGCGGTCCGTAGGACCGAACCTCAGGTGCGCAATTGGGCACCGGGAACCTCGAGATTCCCAGCTGCGCAAGGGCGCACCATAGTCGATGCTGCGCATCGCCCCGGAATGACGACCTAAAACTTACGCCCTCACGCGCGGTGCAACATTCTGCTCGGCGCCAGCCTTCTGTTCCGCAGCAACCGCACGCTTGAAACCGTCCCGCTGCTGCAGGCGGGCCCAATAGGCTGCGACATTTGGCCCAAAATCCTTGGCAAGCCCGATGTTGTCGGCCAGCCGAAGCGCATAACCGATGACAATGTCAGCGGCGGTGAAGCGGCCGGCGCACAATGTTTCGGCATTGGCCGTCGCGGCCTCGACGGCGCGCAACCGGCCCAGGAACCATTTTGCATAGTCGCCGGCGACCTGCGGATTGCGCCGCTCCTCCGGCTCGAGCTGGGTGTATCGGAGCACCAGCGTCTGCGGGAAGGTTAACGTGGCGTCGCTGAAATACATCCAGTTCAGGAACGCGCCATAGGCGGGATCTTCCGGCCCGACCATCAGCGGCGTCGGGCCATGCTCGATGCCGAGATAGTGGCAGATGCCGGAGGATTCGGTCATCTTCGTCTCGCCGTCGACCATGAAGGGAATCGTGCCGAGCGGATTGAGCGCGAGATATTCCTTGGCGAAGACCCGCGGCGGGAATGGCAGCATCTTCAGCTCATACGGCAGCCCCATCTCCTCCAGCATCCAGAGCGGGCGGAACGAGCGCGCGGCGTCGCAGTGATAGAGCGTGATCATCAGGCGTTTCCTTTGCTGCCGGGCAGCGTGCCCATCATCTTGCACAGGACCATCAGCATGACCTCGTCGGCACCGCCGCCGATCGAGGTCAGGCGGCTGTCGCGATAGGCGCGGCTGACCGGCGTCTCGTTGGTAAAGCCCATTCCGCCCCAATATTGCAAGCAGGCGTCGGTGAGCTCGCGGCCGAGCCGGCCAGCCTTGAGCTTGGCCATGGTGGCGAGCTTCGTCACGTCCTCGCCGGCCACCAGCTGCTCGGCGGCTCGATAGATCAGCGCGCGCAGCAGCTCGACCTCGGTCTGCATCTCCGCCAGCTTGAAGTGCACCACCTGGTTGTCGAGGATCGACTTCCCGAAGGCCTTGCGGTTGCGGGTATATTCGATGGTCTGATCGATGATGTATTCATGCGCCTTCAGGCAGGCCGCCGCACCCCAGAGCCGCTCCTCCTGGAACTGGATCATCTGGTAGGTAAAGCCCTTGCCCTCCTCGCCGATCCGGTTGCGCTTAGGCACGCGGACATTGTCGAAGAAGATCTGCGCGGTGTCGGAGGAGCGCATGCCCATCTTGTCGAGCTTGCGGGCGACGGTGACGCCCTTGCTCTTCATGGGCACGCAGATCAGCGACTTGTTGCGGTGAACGGGCCCGTCGCCGGTGTTGGCGAGCAGGCAGATCCAGTCGGCCTGGGTGCCGTTGGTGATCCACATCTTGCCGCCGGTGATGACGTAATCGTCGCCGTCGGAGCGCGCCTGGGTCTTGATCGAGGCGACATCGGAGCCTGCGCCGGGCTCGGAGACGCCGATGCAGGCGACGAAATCGCCCGAGATCGAGGGCGCCAGAAATTCGCGCCGCACCTCGTCGGAGCCGAATCGCGCCAGCGCAGGCGTCGCCATGTCGGTCTGCACACCGATCGCCATCGGCACGCCGCCGCAATTGATGGCGCCCAGCTCCTCCGCCATCATCAGCGCATAGGAGTAGTCGAGGCCGGAGCCGCCGAACTCCACGGGCTTGTTCAGGCCGAGGAAGCCGAGGCTGCCCATCTTCTTGAACAGCTCATGCGCCGGGAAGATGTCGGCCTTCTCCCATTCATCGACATGAGGATTGATCTCGTTGGCGATGAACTTTTGTAAGCTACGGCGAATGTCGTCGTGGTCGGCGGTGAATAGCATTTTGTCCTCTCGTCATTCCGGGGCGCGCGCAGCGCGAACCCGGAATCCATTCCTCTGCAGAGTCTGGAGCCCGATGGATTCCGGGCTCGTGCGCGTTGCGCACGCCCCGGAATGACAGAGGGTCACAACCCCATCTGCCGGCTGGCCAGATCCTTCATGATCTCCTCGGTGCCGCCGCCGATGGCGTTGACCTTGACCTCGCGGTAGATGCGCTCGGCCTTGATGCCGCGCATGAAGCCGGCGCCGCCGAAGATCTGCACGGCTTCCGAGGCGCAGAACGCCATGGTCTGCGTCGCCTGGTTCTTCATCATGCAGATTTCGGCGACCGGGCTCTCGCCCTGCTCGAGCCGCCAGGCCAGCATCTCCAGCATCGCCTGTGACGCCGCCACCTTCTGCGCCATGTCGACGATCTTGTGCCTGATGACCTGGTGCTGCGCCAGCGGCTTTCCAAAAGTCTTGCGCTCCCTGGCGTAAGCGATCGCCTCGTCCAGGCAAACCCGCGCGAAGGCGGTGCAGCCGGCCGCCATGCCCATGCGCTCGCTGTTGAAATTCTGCATGATGATCTTGAAGCCCTGGCCTTCCTCGCCGATCAGGTTTTCGGCCGGGACGCGGCATTGGTCGAAATGCAGCGTCGCGGTGTCGGAGGCCCACCAGCCCATCTTCTTCAGCTTGGTCCTGGACAGGCCGGGCGTGTCGCCCTCGATCAGGAGCAGGCTGACCCCGCCGGCACCTTCGCCGCCCGTGCGCACCGCAACGGTCAGATAATCGGCGCGGACGCCTGAGGTGATGAAGGTCTTCTCACCGCTCACGACGTAGTGATCGCCGTCGCGCCGCGCCCTTGTGGCGAGGTTCGCGACATCGGAGCCGCCGCCCGGCTCGGTGATCGCGAGCGCGGAGATCTTGTCGCCTGACAGCACCTGCGGCAACACGCGTGCCTTTACCTCCGGCCGTGCCGCCCGCGCAATCGGTGGCGAGCCGATGGTGTGACTCATCAGGCTGGCACTGACGCCGCCGGCGCCCGCGCGCGCCAGTTCCTGACTGGCCACGATCTTCATGAACTGGTCGGCAGCAATCCCGCCATATTCCTCGGGGAATCCCAGCCCCAACAGGCCGATCTCGGCCGCCTTGCGATAGAGCGCGCGCGGGAATTCGCCAGCCTCGTCCCACTCATGGGCGAACGGGGAGATCTCCTTCTCGACGAAGCGGCGCATCATTTCGCGGAAGGCATCGTGCTCGGCGGTATAGAACGGGCTCTTCATCGCAGTCTCGCCTCGCGGACGGATTCGTCTCGTTCACCATGGCCGGAACATCGGCTGCTCACTTGCGCAGAGTGGCTGACCAAAGAACCACTGCGGCGCAGGCCATGGCCTAGCAACTCAACGCAAGACGATTTTGACCCCTCGCGCGCCAACTCCAAGTCAAAAAACGTCGATGCACCAACTCCGGCTGGTCCCCAGGGCCACGCCGGGCATGGTGCACGGCAATAGGGATGCTGGCGGCAAAGGCCGCCGAGGGAGGAATTCTTGGCCGTTCGTTACTACGACTGGATCGTTCACCATGGCCGCCGCACGCCTGACAAGGTCGCGCTGGTCGATCTTGCGAGCGAGCGCCGCTTCACCTATTCGCAGCTGGATGCCCGCGTCTCGCGCCTCGCCTCATTCCTGCGCCATACGCTGAACGTCTCACGCGGCGACCGCGTCGCGGTGCTGGCCCTGAACACGACCGATACGCTGGAGGTGCAGTTCGCCTGCGGCCGCCTGGGCGCGATCTTCGTGCCGCTGAACACCCGGCTCACCGTTCCCGAGCTTCAGTTCATCACCGGCGATTGCGCGCCGAAGGTGATGATCCACGACGCCGATCTCACCGAGACCGCGCTCAGCGTCGCAAAGCTGTGCGGCATTGCGACCAGCCTGCTGCTCGGGCCCCGCGGGGCCTATGAGGCCGGCATCGCCGGCGCAAAGCCGCTCGAGGCGATCGAGCAGGTCACGCTCGATGACGTCTCGACCATCATGTACACGTCGGGCACGACGGGACATCCGAAGGGCGCGACCATCACCCATGGCATGACCTTCTGGAATTGCGTCAATCTCGGCGGCCCCGCCTGTATCGGGCCGTCCTCGGTGCTGCTCACCGTGCTGCCGCTGTTCCACACCGGCGGGCTGAATTGCTACACCAATCCGGTGCTGCATGCCGGCGGCACCGTGATGATCATGCGCGCGTTCGATCCCGGCACCGCGCTCGGCCTGATCAACGATCCCGCGCAGGGCATCAACGTGTTCTTCGGCGTGCCCGCGATCTACCAGTTCATGGCGCAGCACCCCGCCTTCGCGACGACCGATCTCGGCCGGCTGATCGTCGGCGGCGTCGGCGGCGCGCCGATGCCGGTGCCGCTGTTGAAAGTGTGGGAGGCGCGCGGAGTCGCGCTCCAGCAGGGCTACGGCATGACCGAGACCTCGCCGGCCGTGCTGGTGCTCGACCGCGAGGATGCGGCGCGAAAGGCCGGCTCCGCCGGCAAGCCCGTGCTGCACACCGAAGTGCGCATCGTGCGCCCTGACGGCAGCGATGCCGATGTCGGCGAGCTCGGTGAGCTCTGGGTCAAGGGGCCGAACATCACGCCGGGCTACTGGAACAGGCCGGAGGCGAACAAGACCTCCTTCACCGACGGCTGGCTGCACACCGGTGACGCGACGCGCGTCGACGAGGAGGGCTTCTACTACATCGTCGACCGCTGGAAGGACATGTACATCTCCGGCGGCGAGAACGTCTATCCGGCCGAGGTCGAGAACGTCCTGCATCAGCTCGCGGCCGTTGCCGAAGCTGCCGTGATCGGCATTTCCGATCCCCAATGGGGCGAAGTGGGCCTTGCTATCGTCGCGGTCAAGCCGGGCCAAAAGCTGACCGAGGTCGATGTCCTCGCGCATTGCGCGGCCAATCTGGCGCGCTTCAAATGTCCGCGCCAGATCCGCTTCGTCGAGGCCCTGCCGCGCAACGCCACGGGCAAGATCCACAAGCCGACCTTGCGCAAGGAGTTCTCGGTGGCCTCCGAAGTCGACAAGAAAGTCGCCAACGCCTGATCCAGGCGCCCCTCGCGGGCGCTTTTTTCTTTTTTGAAGTGCCTGCTCGACTCAACAAGAAACCCCAAGGAATTTCCATGAAGAACAAGAAACTCGTCCTGCTCGCCGCGGCAACTGCTCTGACGCTACTCTCCACCCAGGGCGCTTTCGCGCAGAAGAAATACGACACCGGCGCCAGCGACACCGAGATCAAGATCGGCAACGTCGAGGCCTATTCCGGTCCGGCCTCCGCCTACGGCATCATCGGCAAGACCGAGGAAGCCTATTTCAAGATGGTCAACGACCAGGGCGGCATCAACGGCCGCAAGATCAACTGGATCTCCTACGATGACGGCTATTCGCCGCCCAAGACCGTGGAGCAGGTCCGCAAGCTGATCGAGAGCGACGAAGTATTCCTGATCTTCAACGCGCTGGGCACCCCGACCCAGACCGCCGTGCAGAAATATCACAATGCCAAGAAGGTGCCGCAGCTGTTCCTCGCCACCGGCGCCAGCAAGTGGAACGACCCGAAGAATTTTCCCTGGACCATGGGCTTCCAGCCCAGCTACCGGGTCGAGGCGCGGATCTTCGCCAAATACATCCTGCAGGCCAAGCCAGATGCCAAGGTTGCGATCTTCTATGCCAATGACGATTTCGGCAAGGACTACGTCGCCGGCATCAAGGAGATCTTCGGCGACAAGGCCTCCTCGCTGGTCGTCGCGGAGGAGAGCTACGAGACCACCGAGCCGTCGATCGATTCCCACATCGTCAAGCTGAAGGGAACCGGCGCCAACGTCTTCGTCAACATCTCGACGCCGAAATTCGCGGCACAGGCGATCAAGAAGATCGCCGAGCTCGAATGGAAGCCGATGCATGTGATGACCGACGTCTCGATCTCGATCGGCGCCGTGATGAAACCCGCGGGCCTCGACGCGTCGGAAGGCGTGCTGTCGGCGACCTATCTGAAGGACGCGTCGGATCCGCAATGGAAGGACGACGAAGGCATGAAGAAGTTTCTCGCCTTCATCGACAAATACATGCCGGGCGCCAACGTCTCCGACACCAACCTCGTCTACGGCTATGCCGCCGCGCAGACCCTGGCACAGACGCTGAAGCAGTGCGGAGACAATCTGACGCGAGAGAACGTGATGAAGCAGGCCGCCAGCCTGAAGGACTTTACGCCCGATACGCTGATCCCCGGCATCAAGATCAACACCGGCGCCAACGATTTCGCGCCGATCGAGCAGCTCAAGATGATCCGCTTCAAGGCCGGCCAGTGGGAGCTGTTCGGCGATATCATCAGCGCCGAAACGGGCGGTTAGTTGCACATGATGGCCGTGGGCGATGGCGCGCAGCTCGCGCCTTCGCCCGCCGCCATGCGGATCTCCGCCACCGGCAGACCCAGCCGGCGATCGTCGCCGGCGGCCGCAAAGCGCGGACATGTCCATGCCAGTATCGCCGTGCCTGATGACGGTCGATCGAGTTGCAGGACGAAAGCACCGGCGTCGATCGCGATCGCTGCATCGGCGACCCGCATGCCGTCGAGATAAAATCTTACCCCGATCCGATCCAAAGGCTCGCGAATCTCGGGCGATACGATGCGGATGATGCTGCGTCCGGGCGACACCTTGATCCGCAAGGCAGCTTCCGGCTCACTCCAGCGAAAGCTGTGGCCCTGCCAGACCTCGCACGCGTGGAAGCCGGCTTGCGCCATCACCTCATCCCCGAGACGCGACAGCTTCGTGCCAGCGGGCTCGCTGCCGCCCTGAATGCAATCGAGGCGCTGAAAGTGAATCAGTGAGGCGATATAGCGCTTCAGCCAACGCGCGATGCTGTCGGGAGAGCCGCCCATGGTGAGCATGGTCAGCACACAGCGGGCATAGACTGCGGAGAGGCGCGCTGAACTGCGCGCAGAGCGGCCGCCGACCAACGCGATCACGCCCCAGCGCCCGAGCGCCTGCACGCTTTCGCCGTTCACTCGAGCGGATCGCATCCGTGCGCCGAGGGCACTCCGCGCAAGCGCGGTGTCGAAATCGTCGCGCTTGCTCCACTCGGTGGGCACTTCCAGCAGCTCGCTACCGGGATCACGGTGCGCCTCGCCGAGATAGCGGATCTCGCCCCGAACGAAATCGAGCGTGAACGTCTTCAGCTCGCCGATCTTGCCTATGTAATAGTGATGGAAGCGCGCCTCTTGCAGATAACCAATGGCATGGCCTCTCGCGTGATATGCCGCAGCCAGCACCCATTCTGCGAAATGGCCGAGCTCCTCGCGCAGGCCGCCGCATTCCCAATAAACGTCGCGCCGCGTCACGAAGCACTGATCAAGCACTTTGCGCCAGGGATGCCGCTTCATGCCGAACTCGATGTCGGCCTGGTACATCGCAGCCTCCGCCACGGACAATCGATTGTGGCAGATCGGAACCGAATGGCAGGAAAAGCCGGCCCACTCGGGATGAGCCTCGATGGCGCGGATGCACAGCTCGATCACATCGGGCGCGGGCCAGCAGTGCGATTCGGTGAAGAACAGATAGCTGCCGCGGGCTTTGGTTGCGCCGAATGCGCACAGCCCGATATCGTGTTCGGAATCAGTGAACTCGAGGCGAGCCTCGTCGCCGGCCAGCGCCTTCAACGCCTCGCGCGTCTTGAAATCCGGTGGCACGACCAGGATGATTTCGTAAAGCGACTTGTCCGCGGTCTGCGATGTCCAGCCGAGCCAGGACTGCTCCCATTGCCCGCGATGATATTCGAGCGGGATGATGATGGAGAACAGCGGAGATTCGCCGAGGCATGGGGCGCGCGCGTTCTGCATACCCCCTTATAGACGCAAGCAACGCCATTCCGGATTCTTTCTTGCGGACTATACCGACAGAAACAGTGCGAAGGATTCTTCCACCGTGCGGCGCAGATGCTTTCCGTACAACGCATGGTTGGCGTCGCCGGGCCCGACCCTCCCCAGCGACGGCTTCGGGACGTTCCGGAGCGGTACGTAGGCGATCGGCGCTGCGATCGGCGTGAGCTGTGAACCAGGCCCGGCGCGGAGCGTCGAGATGATGCCGTACATCTCGCCGGCGACCGTCGGCCGCGACACCGTGATCACGCGATGCTGGCCGTGCTTGATGATGACGAGGTAGATGAAGCCTGACTGATGCGGGACGGCGACCTCGCCGGTATGCTCGTAGGCGGTATCGGTGCGATCGCCCTCCCGAAAGACCAGCGAAGACACCTTCGGCTCCCAGACGATCTCGGTGCGGTACGCGAAGATCGCGTCCTTGTCGCCGAACGACGGCCGCAGCGTGATGTAGACGTCCTCGAGCCAGGTCACGGCGCGATGCGCATAGGAGCCAAGACTGTCGGGAGCGACATCGTTGGCGGCCTGAGGCGCCGCCACGACGGGACTCTTGCGCAAGGAGACGCCCAGCGCCTGCTCCAGCCGGACCGTCGTCGCCAGCGTAAACGGCCGTCGGCCGCCGAGCACCTTCTCCAGCGTCGACAGGCTGAGCTTGGCCTGCTCGGCCAGCGCCTGCCGGGAGATCCGGCGTCTGGCGAGCTCCTCGCGAATGGTCTCGGCGATCTCGCGGCTCTGCTCGTCCGAAAGCTGCTTGTCGGCGGATTTGTCCTGAATCTGCATCGCTAACCCTGCTCCAGCACGGCCATTCTAGCAGGGCGGACAAACCAGCACAAAACCGCACATGGGCGCCCCACGGCGGCCTGCGCGGGCCGGCCGCGGCGGAACATGACCGATCATTCTGCTCGCGAAATCGATCCCTCCCAGCGAATGCTCAGAGCCAGCAAACGTCCTTTCGGGAGCAGGCCAATGGACACCTACGACACAGCCGACAACGACGAGCACCCCATGCTGAAGGGGCTGATCAAGCTCGGATTGTTTCTTCTCGCGCAGGGCATCGCGGTGATGCTGATGGCCTTCGTGGCCCTGCTCGTCAGCTTCGGGACCAGTTGGTCGGCCACGACAGATCAGGCCAGCCTGCTCCAGCCAGGCGACGCCAAGGCCGGCTCCCTCTTCCTCAAGGAGGATGGCGCCACCACCGAAGCGATCCGCCTCGGCACCGACATCGACATCACCGTCTCGGGCCCGACGCTGCGCGCGCGCGTCACCCAAATCTTCCGCAACCCGACCAAGGACTGGGTCGAAGCAACCTATGTCTATCCGCTCGCGACCAGCGGCGCCGTCGATACGCTGAAGATGGTGGTCGGCGACCGCGTCATCGTCGGAGACATCAAGGAGCGGCAGCAGGCCCGCGTGATCTACGAAGAGGCGCGCCGCACCGGTCAGCGAGCCGCGCTCACCGAGCAGGAGCGGCCGAACATCTTCACCAATTCGGTTGCCAATATCGGCCCCGGCGAGACCGTGCTGGTGCAGATCGAATATCAGGAACCCGTGCATCAATCCGGCAACGAATATTCGCTGCGCCTGCCGCTGGTGGTCGGACCGCGCTACAATCCGGCACCGATCGTCCAGAGCGTCGACTTCCGCAAGGACGGATCGGGCTGGGGCGCGACGACCTCGGACCCGGTCCCGGACCGTGACCGCATCTCGCCGCCTGTGCTGGATCCCGCCAGGAATGCACCGGTCAATCCGACCAGCATCACGGTGCGCCTGAAGGCCGGCTTCGCGCTCGGCGAGGTCAAGAGCCACCACCATAAGGTCAAGATCGAAAGTCCGGACAACACGGATCGCGTCATTACGCTCGCCGACGGTGCGGTCCCCGCCGACCGCGACTTCGAGCTGACCTGGAAGCCCGCCGCCGAGAAGGCGCCGTCGGTCGGCCTGTTCCGCGAACATGTCGGTGATGCCGACTACCTGCTCGCCTTCGTCACTCCGCCCAGCGCAGAACAGACGACACAAAAGCCATTGCCGCGTGAGGTCGTGTTCGTGATCGACAATTCGGGGTCGATGGGCGGCACGTCGATCGTCCAGGCCAAGGCGAGCCTCGCCTACGCTCTGTCTCGCCTCCAGCCGACCGACCGTTTCAACGTCATCCGCTTCGACGATACCATGGATGTGCTGTTTCCCGCCTCCGTGCCGGCAGACGCGGCCCATGTCGGTGATGCCACCTCGTTCGTGAGCGCGTTGCAGGCACGCGGCGGCACCGAGATGGTGCCGGCGATGCGCGCCGCGCTGGCCGACAAGCTCGGCGACACCGGCATGGTTCGCCAGGTCGTCTTCCTGACCGACGGCGCAATTGGCAACGAACAGCAATTGTTCGAAGCCATCACGGCGATGCGCGGCCGCTCGCGCGTCTTCATGGTCGGCATCGGGTCGGCGCCCAACACCTATCTCATGACGCGCGCCGCCGAGCTCGGCCGTGGCGCCTTCACCCATATCGGTTCCGTCGAGCAGGTGGAGGAGCGCATGCGCGGCTTGTTCGCCAAGCTGGAAAACCCGGCCGTAACCGGCCTTACCGCGAAATTCTCCGGGGCCAACGCCGACATCACCCCGGCGATCATCCCCGACGTCTATCGCGACGAGCCGCTGGTGCTGGCGGCAAAGCTCGACAAGCTCGCGGGCTCGCTCGAGATCAAGGGGCGGGTCGGCGATCGTCCATGGTCGGTAACCCTGCCGCTGCAAAATGCCGCCGAAGGCAACGGCCTGTCGAAACTCTGGGCCAGGCGCAAGATCGGTGACGCCGAAGTGGCGCGCGCCATGCGGGAGCTCGCGCCCGAGGAAGCCGACAAGGCGATCCTGGCGCTGGCGCTCGACCATCAGATCGTCACGCGCCTGACCAGCCTTGTCGCCGTCGACAAGACGCCGAGCCGGCCCGAAGGCGCGCCGCTCAAGCTCAGCGAATTGCCGATCAACCTGCCGGCCGGCTGGGATTTCGAGAAGATGTTCGGCGAACGGCCGCAGATCCCCTCGCAGTTGCGTGAACGCCACGCCGATGCGCGCACCTCACCCGCCGCGCGGCGTCCGACACCCGCAGCACCTGACGCGATCCGTCTGCCCAAGACAGCAACTTCGGCCGAGCTGAAGATGATCGCAGGCCTGGTCCTGATCGTGCTCGCCCTGATCCTGTTCGTGTTCAACCGGCGTCGGCTCTTGCTCACCGACGCCGCTTGAGAGAGGAGCCTCCCCGAGCTCCTCTGTTAGCGCGCGCGGCTGCCCGTCCCATACCAACGGCCGCGCGCGCCTTTTTCTCTGTCATTGTGACGAGCGAAGTGACGAGAGTAGATGTCATGCTCCGCCTCTTATCTCCCCTGGTTCTGGCACTGATCGGACTCATCCTGTTCGGCGACGGCGCCTACATCCATGCCAAGGCGTGGCTGGCGCAGGTGCTGCTGGAGCGCGCGTTCGACAAGAGCCTTGCGACGGGCGAGGCGATCAAACCATGGGCATGGGCCGATACCTGGCCGGTCGCGCGGATCGAGGTGAAACGGATAGGCGCCAGCGCGATCGTGCTGGAAGGTACGAGCGGCCAGGCGCTCGCCTTCGGGCCGGGCCACATCCATCAAACGGTTGATGCCGGCGAGCGTGGAGTTGCCGTATACGCAGCGCATCGTGACACCCATTTCCGCTTCTTGCGGAATGTTGCCGTCGGAGACGTCGTTGAGGTCACCCGCCGCGACGGCAAGCATTTTCGCTATCGGGCGGATTCTTCGGCCGTTGTCCGTTTCGACGCGTCGGGCATCGCCCCCTCGACGCAGGGCGTGGAACTCGTGCTCGCGACCTGCTGGCCGTTCGACGCCGTTACGTCCGGCCCGGAGCGCTACGTCCTGCATGCCACCTTGATCGAAACGCGTGAATAGCGGTTCGCAATCGACCCATCCGGGAACGATCGAGCCTTCTCAAACCGCGCCGGACACGCCGGGTCCATCGCGTTTGACGCGACCGTGAACTGGCGCCGCCGACCAGAGACCTGTAAGAAGGTTCCATTGTTTTTGGACGTCGTAATTTGCGAAAGCTCGATAGATGGACGACGAGTTCAGGCAGCGCCTCGAACAGCGATTGGAGCAGCTCGAAAATCGCGTCGCGCTGCTCGAAAGGAATCAGGATCTCATCGCCGCCGGACAAAGAAGATCTTCGCTCCGGAGCCTCTGGCGGCGTCCGCCGATGTGGACCTTCGAGCAATATCCACCGCGCCTGCTCAACCTGAGGGCTTTCCCGCCAGCCCCCTCGATCCATGAGAATGCACCGCGGATCGCGATGGTCACGCCGAGCTACAACCACGCGCAATATCTCGACGCCACGATCGACAGCATCGTGAGCCAGAACTATCCGAACCTGTATTACCACGTGCAGGACGGCGCCTCGATCGACGGCACGGCTGATCTCCTGAAGGGCCGCGGCGAGAGCATCAGCTGGAAGAGCGAACCTGACAGCGGGCAATCGAACGCCATCAATCTCGGCTTCGCCGGCGTCGACAGCGAGATCATGGCCTATCTCAACAGCGACGACATGCTGCTGCCGGGGACGCTGGCCTATGTCGCCAACTACTTCACGTCGCATCCGCATGTCGACATCGTCTATGGCCATCGCGTCTTCGTCGATCGCGAGGGACTCGAGGTTGGCCGTGCCGTGCTGCCGCCCCATGACGGGCGCGCGCTGCAATATGCCGACTATATCCCGCAGGAGACGATGTTCTGGCGCAGGCGCGTGTGGGACAGAGTCGGTCCGATCGACGAGAGCTTCCACTACGCGATGGATTGGGACTTCATCCTGCGGGCGCAGGCCGCGGGATTCAAATTCGTGCGCCTGCCGCGATTTCTCGCCTGCTTCCGAATCCATGATGCCCAGAAGACGGCATCGACCTACGCGATCGGCGTCCGGGAGATGGGCATACTGCGGCGCCGCGCTCTCGGCTTCGATCCGACACAGATTCAGATTCGCCGCGCCATCGCCCCCTATCTCGCGAGGCAGGTCATCTTTCACTACGCCCACAAGCTGAGCCTGCTAGGATACTGAGCGGGCGGCGATCACCCACCTCGTGCCGCATGGTCATCGTGATCGAGCCAGATCCGCTCGAGCCCGATGCCGAGAGGTCGCGCGTCGGGGCTCAGTCCGAGATCCGCGGGCGAGCGTGGATCGGATAGCGACAGGCTGATGGTCAGCGTCCCGTCGGCGGCAATCGCGGCGGGATCGAGCATCAACCTGCGCAAGCCCGCGAACGCCTCTCTCGAGAATGTCAGTTGCTGCGGCGCTCCATTGCCGACGCGGCATGCCGCCTGCAATTGCGGATTCCTCTCGGAAATGAAGGCCCGGCACGCCAGCACAAGCTCAACCGGCCGTGACGGAATGGGATGGACCTCGAACCGGAGCACGCAATTCCTGGCAATGGACCAGGTGCCCCATTGCTCCGGCTCGCTCCATCCCTCGATCAACGCGGCGACGCCCGCTCCGCCATGCGCGAATTCGAGCTGCTTTGCGCCGAGGACCGGCGCGGACACGGGAGCCTTCAGAGCGGCCGGATCGAACGGCCCCTGATCCGGAACGAACTGCGCGATCACGCGCACTGCATCCGCAATCGAATTGAGCCCAAGCGCAGAACCATCCAGCTCGTAAGCCACACGGTTCGGTCCGGTCACGCGAACACCCCGGCCGGGTGGCGGCCGGTCCGCATGGCGGGCAGGAATGATGATGTCGGCGACGTCGAAGCCATGCGTGCGCGCGAGTTCGCTGATGGTCTGCACGGTCCGATCATACAGGGGCGGCCGATGGTTGATGTCGGTCGCGAGCGCCTGCGCCAGCGCCTTGAAGTCGAGCCGCACCTCGTCGTGATCCGCCAGCAGCAGACGCTTGAGGACAAGCATGTCCTTGGCGATGAAGAGCTGGAGCGCGTTGAGATCGGGAAGTTGGGGATCCTCGTCAATAGGTCCGAAATCGCGCGCTCCTCGCGGCGTCTCGAGCAGATCAGTGGTCTCGAAGAACAGCGCGTGACCGGTGCTGTGCTGCGAGAATCCGGCCATGCTCAGCGGCCGCGACAGACGGATGAAACTGTCGGTCAGCGCAGCGTTGGCGATGCCGGACGCCACATCGGGCGATAGACCGATGAAATAGCGGCCGCCGATCGCACGCATTCGATCGATGACGCTGCGGCGGACGAACGAATTGTAGATCATCGGCAGATGCGCATAGTTCGCCTGGAAACCGAAGATGCGCCTCAGTTCGTCGCGCGACGAAACTCGCTGTGCGGACGAGGTGAGGTCGATCTCGGCGAGCAGCCGGTTGCGGAAGGCTGGATGGTAGTAGCTCGGCCAGTGATAGGTGTAGGCGCTCCAGCTCAGGAGATCGATGTTTCGGCCGGAGAGCATCTCCGATGCCGCGGCGCATGCATAGGGCATCAGCCCGTCGTCGTCGCCGATGAAGGCGACGTACTCGCCCGAGGCGTGGCCGAGCGCCGTCTCCCAATTGTCCGTCATGGTCAGAACGACCTCGCTGGCAAAATGCCTGAAGCGATCGTCCCTGAGGTCTGCGACGATCTTCTCAATCTCGGGATTGCCGCCATTGTTCTGAACGATGAACTCGCAATCTGCATGCGCAGGCTGGCACGCCATGGTCGCGAGCGCGTGGCGAAGCGTGTCGGGACGATCGAGGGTCGGCACCACGATGGACAGCAGCGGCATGATCACCATTTTGAAAGAATGAGGGTCACGGTTTCCTAGCATCTTGCCGGACCGTTCGCACTTTCGCCAAAAGTCTCGTGATGCTAGCCTTATCGTCAGATCCTGCCCATTCCGTCTCGCGGCATGGAGCGGCCACGATCAGCCCCCGAAGCCGGCGCGCGGGCGCGCGTTGCAACAAGAACAAGAAGTGAGGGAAGCGCATGGAAGCTCAAGTGCCCGCCGCATCGGTTTCTCCGCGCCCATGGTCTCCATCGCCCGATGCCGGAGAGATCGTCAAGGGCATCCACGCCATGCTGCACCCGCACAACATCGTGCTGGTGGGCGCGACCGACAAGCCCGGCAATTATGCCGAACGCATCTGGAATAACCTGATCAAGTACGGTTACGAGGGCGGCCTCTATCCGGTCAACGCCAAGCGGGAAACCATCTGGGGCGTCCCCTGCTACAAGGATTTTGCGAGCCTCCCGGAAAAGCCGGATCACGTTCTGGTGCTGGTGCCGGCGCGCTTTGCCGTACAGGTGATCCGCGATGCCGCGGCCGCCGGCGCACGGTCGGCCACCATCGTCACCTCGGGCTTCAGCGAGTTGCAGGATGACGAGAGCCAGAAGCTCGCCGCCGAATTGCAGGCGGCGATACGCGAGACGGGCCTTGCGGTCACCGGACCGAACTGCCTCGGCAATCTGAGCGCCGGCGAGAAGCTTTTCACCAACATCGACGACCGCATCGTCACCATGGAACAGGGCGCGGTGGCGATCGCAGGACAGTCCGGTGCGATCGTCATGGCGATCCGCCAAGCGCTGGAGGATCGGGGTGTCGGCGTCGGCTACATGGTGACATCAGGCAATGAGGCCGGGCTCGAGACGCCGGACCTGATGCGCTATTTCGCCGAGGATCCGAGCATCAAGGTGATCGTCGTCTACCTCGAAGGCGTGCGCAACACCAAGGCCTTTCGCGAGGCCTGCAAGGCAGCGCGCGCTGCCAGCAAACCCGTGATCGCACTCAAGCTCGGCGCGTCCGAGGGTGGCCGCGCCGCGGCGATGGCACATACGGGTGCGCTTGCAGGCTCGATCGAGACGTTCGACGCCATTGCAACGCGCGAAGGCGTCATCCGCGTCGGCGGCCTCGACGAGCTGATCGAGACCACCGAATGCTTCGTTCATTGTGGCGTGCCCAAAGGCGACCGGCTCGCGGCGGTCACGCTGTCCGGCGGCAAGCGCGGCATGCTGCTGGACGCCTTCTATGCCGAGGGCCTGAACTTTGCGCCGCTCAGCCCGCACGTCGGCTCCGAGCTTGCAAGGATGCTCGGCCCGGGGTCGATTGTCGGCAATCCGCTCGATGCCGGCTTTGCCGCAGTGGTCGATCCCTCCGTCTACATGAAGTCGATCAAGCTGATGATCGACGACCCCGATATCGACATCGTCATCGTCGATGCCGAGCTGCCGAAAGCCCCGCACGAGCTTCGCGAGCGCAATTTGCGTATCGTCGACGACATGGCGCGCCAGGGCGGCAAGCCCGTGATCTATATCAGCGCGATGTCGATCGGCTTCACCGAGTTCACCAAGACCTTGCGCAAATCGCTGCCGCATCTCGCGGTCATGCAGGGCATGGACCGGGCGGTGACCGCGATCAAGTCGCTGCTCGACTACGCCAGGCTGCGCAAGGAGGTGCCCGATATCGTCCCGAGCTCGAAACCTGCCGCGCGCGCCGTGCTGGAGAAGGCGCTGAAGTCAGCGAACGGTGCCGCGCTCGACGAGGTCGCCTCGAAGAAGCTCCTGAAGGCCTATGGCATTCCGATCTCGAAGGAGGCGATCGCACAGACCGCGGCCGAGGCGGTGAAGATCGCCAAGCAGATCGGCTTTCCGGTCGTGGCAAAACTCGTCAGCGCCGAGATCCTGCACAAATCCGACATCGGCGGCGTGGTGTTGAACTTGAACAGTCCGGCCGAGGTGAAGACGGCGTTCGCCGACATCACCGCACGGGTCGCAAAGCTGAAGGGCAAGCCGAAGCTGGACGGCATTTTGATCGCGCAGCAGGTCAAGGCCGAGCTCGAGCTCGTCGTCGGCGCCTCGCTCGATGCCGAGATGGGACCTGTCGTGCTGTTCGGCACCGGCGGCATCGACATCGAGCTGATGAAAGACGTCGCGCTTGCCGGCGCGCCGCTGGACGAAGCCGAGGCGCGGCTCCTGATCGGCCGCACCAAGGCCGGCATCAAGCTGCGCGGCTATCGCGGCAAGCCGGCCCTGCACGAGACCTCCGCGGTGAAGGCGCTGGTCGGCCTGTCCAATTTGATCGCGGATGCCGGCGACCGGATCGCCTCGATCGACATCAACCCGTTCCTGATCAACACCAGGACGGGCGTAGCGGTCGACGCCCTGATCGTGCTGAACAATACTGCTGCCAGGCGAGTTGCCGGGCATTGAAGCCGTAGGGCGGATTAGCGCCAGCGTAATCCGCCAAACTATACGACTGCTGAGGCGAAAACGGCGGGTTACGCTTCGCTAACCCGCCCTACGTACCATTGGGGGCTTCTTCCAACTTCCCCGCTTTGGCCGTAGAATCGCCTGATGGCACGCGCGAGTAATCTGGTGATCGGAACGGCAACGCTGGCGGTGATTGCCGTGGCGTTCGGCGGCCTGCTCGGCGTGCAGAAATGGCGCACCATCCAGAGCCGCAGCCAGTTGCGCGTTGTATTCGAAGGCGGGTCCGCCAGCGGCCTGCGCCGCGGCGGACCGGTCAATTTCGACGGCGTGCCCGCCGGCCAGATCCTGTCGATCAAGCTGGACAATCCGCGCAGGATCGTGGCGCTGGTGATGCTCGACAACACCGCGCCGATCCGCAAGGACACCGTGGCGGGCATCGAGTTCCAGGGCCTCACCGGCGTCGCCGCGATCTCGCTGATCGGGGGCGCGCCCTCCGCGCCGCCGGTGCCGCTGGACTCGGACGGCATCCCCGTGCTGACCGCCGATCTCAGCGACGCCGAGTCCATCGTCGACACCCTGCACAGTGTCGACCGCACCATCGTCAGCAACGCCCCCGCGATCAAGGAGGGCCTGCGCACGTTCGAGGACTACACCGCCGACCTCCGGAGCAAGGGTGGCGAAATCGACTCCGTCATGGCCAAGGTCGACACCGCCTTCGCGGGCTTCGACAAGGCGGTCACGAAGCTCGAGGGCGTGGTGCCCGGCTTCGTCGACGGCAAGGCCGACGAGCTGTTCGAGAAGATACAGGGGCTGCACGAGCTCGCCGACACCATGAGGAAAAAATCGGCCGGCTACCTCGAGGACATCCGTCGCTCGCTGCTCGACGTCAGCGAGGCCGCCAACAAGATGAGCGGGACGCCGGCCCCCACTGCCGCCCCGCGCCCGCCGCGCAAGCCGCCGCAGAAGAAGCAGTGACGCCTCCCCTATCCTCCCTCTCAAGGGAGGCGACGATGCCTCACCACGCGTAGCGCACGACGCCCTTGCCGGCGTAGGAGCGGGTGAGGTTCGAGAACTCTCCCTCGAACGTCGCCGATGCAGACCAGCCGTTCATCCAGTTCATCTGCGCTGATGCCGTGGTCAGCGCCGCATCGCGCGCCTGGGCGGCACCGTTCACGACGAAAGCCGAACCCGGCAGGGTCTGGAACACCGCGCCGACAGTGCGGTCCGGATTGTAGTCATGCGCCCAGGCGAGGCGGCCGCGCAGGGTCATGAGGCCACCGGCCGCGGCAAACGATCTGTCCGCGCGCAGGCCGAGTTCGGTGCGCGTGCTGGTGACGTCCTTGGCGGCATAGTTGAGCGCGAAGACGTTGCTGCCGACCACGGCAGCCTCTGCATAGGTCGGAAGGCTGAACAAGGTGGCCTGGAGCGCCGCATACGGCGTGACGCCAGCCCACTGCATGGCATAGCGATAGCCGCCCTCGATGCGGCCCGAGATCGCGTTGGCGTTGAACTGCGCACGCAGCTGGTCATAACCGGCAGCCGTTGCGACGCGGTTGGTCGTGACGTCCTGCCAGCCATAGGCGAGCGCCGCTGTGATGTAGGCCGGTCCGGCCGTATGACGCACGAAGGCGCCGGCCTGAAATAGATCGGAGCGCCCCCAACCGAGCCCGTTGACGTTGAAGGCGGTGCCGCCCCCTGCGAGAGCAAAGCCCGCAATCGTCGACGGCGAGAAGCGGTAATCGAGGCCCACGGCAGTGCCGTAGACACTGCTGCTCGTGTTGTTCGAGCCGAGGCCGGAATTGCCGTCCGTGGTCTGCGAGCCGCCATAGCCGGCCGTCCACACATCCCAGCGCTGCTCGAAGGTTGCTGCCGGTGCCTTGCGGTAAATCGAGGCGAAGGCGTCGCGCGCGCTCTTGTCGCGCGCATTCGCGTCCGCGGCAAATGACGAGGCGCCAGCCGTGCCGCTGCGTCCAGAGCTGAAGACGTCGGTCAACAGGCTCATGAACAGGTTCATCGCATTGAACGTCGTCTGCTGCGATCCCGTTGCGGATTCACCCGAGGCCTGCGTCAGGCCCCCGGGACCAAGACCCGCGAGTTCGGCCTGCAGGAAGCCGTTGGTGTTGAAGAATTTCTGAAGCGTCGTGGCAACGTTCTGCTGGTTGACGTTGAGCGCGTATTTCGCGCCGTAGTTCAGCGTGAAATCGAGGAAGACCTCGTTCGATCCGACGCTCGTCGTGCCGATGAGGCCACCCGGCGCGGCAACGCCCGAAAAATTCCCGCCGGAGGTGCCGAAGAAGTTCATGATCGAATAGTGCTTCATCACCGCGGCGCCCGGATACAGCGCGACGCCGACAGTGCCGTCCAGCGCGACATTGCCGGTGACGAGCGCGTGGCTCGTGCTGGATCCGCTACCGACCTGCACCACATAGACCGAGCCGGACTGAAGGGTGAGATCGCCCTGAACCTGCATGCTCGAGCCCGGGCCGCCGTCGCCGGGCGCATAGATGCCGCCGTTGGCGATGAGGGTATTGCCAACGATTCCGGCGCCGAACAAGGCACCACCGGCATTCACGGTGGTCAGGCTCGACTGCGAGATGTCACCATCGACCCGCAGGATGCCGCCGTTCACCGTGGTCGTGCCGGTGTAGGTATTCGCGCCCGAGAGGATCAACGTGCCGCTGCCGACCTTTTCCAGCGAGCCGGGGCCGACGGGACCGCAACCGCAGGTATCACCGATGACGCCGCTGACCTCGGTCGAGAGGTTGTTACCGCCGACGACGAGGGTATTGCCGCCGCCGATGTAGTAGAAGCCGCTGCCTTCGATCGATCCTGCGGTGATGCGACCATCGCCGGCCGGACCGGTGCCTCCACCGAAATCGACGACGCCGGTCCCGGTGGTGATGAAGCGTGCGTTGCCGCCGGTGGAGTTGTCGAAGAATTCGGTCCTGCCGCCGTCCTTGGTGATGATTGTGGCATTGCCGGCCGTGGTGAACGCGCCGAAATCGGTGAGACCATCAGCTTCATTGATGATGGTTGCATTGCCGGCGGTCGCCGTGTCGGAGCCGGCGAACGTCCCGAACACGGTCCCGCCAAAATCCTTGTTCACGATCGTCGCCGAGCCCGCCGAAGATTGCTCGATGAATATCGTGCCGCCGCCATTCTGGTTGGTGATGTTGGCCGCGCCTGCATTAGTCCGTCCGAAGAAGCCGATCAGGCCGCTGTCATTGATGATGGTGGCCCGACCGGCCGTCGCGGTGTCGGCTCCACCCCCGAGCGGATCGCCGAAATAGACCTGGCCGTTGTTGGTGATCACGATCGAGCTGGCGGAGCTTGCGTTGAGGAACATCGTCGTGCCGGAGAAGGCGTTCAGGATCGACGTGATTCCCGACGTGTCGGCATTGACGATGCTGAAGAGGCCCTCGTTGGTGACGGCGCCGACCATGCTCGCAGTGTGGGTCGCGTCACCGAGCTGCAGGGATCCGCAATTGCAGATGAAGGTGCCGCCGGTATAGGAGTTCGCGCCGAACAGCGCCAGGGTACCTGGTCCCTGAACATTGATGCCGTCGCTGCCGACGATACGCGAAACGATCGCGGCCGAGGGATCGCTGGTGCCGGTCACATCGTTGGTGACGAACGTGGTGCCGCCCGCAGCCAGCCTGAGGTCGCCGCCCTGAATGGTATAGATCGAGCCGTCGGCGGTGAGGTCGAAGCCCACGAGGCTGGTGAGTTGCACGCCGCCCGGCGTAACCGTCACCGTGCCGCCCGTCGCCGGCGTCGAGGGAGCGCTACTTCCGAACAGCGTGCCGGCTGACGCGGGATCATAGGCGGTGCTGGTCGCGCCAAAGACGTCGGTCCAGTTGGTCGTCGTGTTGTCCCAGACGCCGCCCCCGCCGTTGACGGTGCCGTTCGGTGTGGTCTGTGATCCGTTGAAAACCTGCTGGGCCCCGACCGGGCTCGCCACAGCGATCGCGGTCACGACGAGGCCGGCCCCGAATGCCGCGCGCTTTGCCGCAGCACTCCGGCGCGGGCAACTCCCCCCGCTCGATCGCAACCAAGCCCCCACGCTCGTTCCCCACCCCGCGGCGCTCCCCAGCGGCGCCGCGGGGAACTTAGGCGAAGAGGATGGGCGGTAGAACTACGGGGCATCGAGAATCCGCCCAAATGGACCCCAACTCGGGCAGATTCAACAGTCCATGTTGTAACCGCGCCACGGTTTTGCCGAGCGCCATTCCCATTCCGCGCACATACGGACGCATCAGAACGTTCGCGCACTTGTGGACCGCCGTTCACATCAAGGGGTGACCGTCCAACTCATGGTGCCGGCAGGGGCTCAGTAATTGCTCGGCGACGACCCATTCGGGATGCCGTCGATCGGACATTCGTCGGTGCCGGGGGTCGAGCGGGTCATCGCCTCGACCATGTCACGCGTGCCTTCGGGATCCTTGATCCAGTTCTTGTAGAAGTCATAGGGGCACGCCGCGACGCCGCGCGGGCTTTCGCCGGAATTGATCATGCCGGTGTAGCCGCGGTGGACCAGCTTGTAGAGATGGTTCTGTGACTGGCCGTTGCGGCGCGCGTCACGGATCAGATGTTTCGACAGCTGGGCGTACTGGATGCCGTAATCCTCCTCGCCGCACTCGCCGAGCGTACGGCCATCGAAGCCGATGATCGCGGAGTGGCCGAAATAGGAGTAGACGCCGTCGAAACCGGCGGCATTGGCGACCGCGACATAGACGTTGTTGGCCCACGCCATCGCCTTGGAAATAAGGACCTGCTGCTCCTTGGCCGGATACATGTAGCCCTGGCAGCGCACGATCAACTCGGCGCCCTTCATGGCACAATCACGCCAGATCTCCGGAAAGTTGCCGTCGTCGCAGATGATCAGGCTGACCTTCATCCCCTTCGGGCCGTCGGAGACATAGGTGCAATTGCCGGGATACCAGCCCTCGATCGGCACCCATGGCATGATCTTGCGATACTTCTGCACGATCTCGCCCTTGTCGTTCATCAGGATCAGGGTGTTGTAGGGTGCCTTGTGCGGATGCTCCTCATGTCGCTCGCCGGTCAGCGAGAACACGCCCCACACTTTTGCCTTGCGGCAGGCCCCGGCGAAGATCGCGGTCTCCTCGCCGGGCACGGCGCACGCCGTCTCGTACATCTCCTTGGAGTCGTACATGATGCCTTGCGTGGAATATTCGGGAAAGATCACGAGGTCCATGCCGGGCAGGCCGGCCTTCATGCCCACCAACATGTCGGCGATCTTGCGGGCATTGTCGAGCACCTCGGCCTTGGTGTGCAGGCGGGGCATCTTGTAGTTCACCACGGCGACGCCCACCGTGTCGTTGCTGCTGGAAATGTCACCGTGAAGCATGTTGGGCGCTCCTGTCGTTTATTGGTTTGAGGTGCGTTAGTGGCTGATCATCCACGGCCGCGCAGTCGGAAAGCCCTTGGCGCCGCTCTTCGTCTTGGTCACCAGCCGCGCCGGCTTCTTCTTGTCGATCGCGTTCTTGTCCTTCACGGTCTTGCCCGAAGAGCAGCAGCCGCAGCCGGGACCGTGCGAGGCCTTGTATTGCGCGAGCGTCTGCGGCGCGTGCGAGCTGCGCTCGTTGATGGCGTGTGCCTTGCGCTTGTCTGATGGCATGCAGAAGAAATTCGGCGCGGTCAGAATGACGCGCGGCGCCATGGTCTCGCAATGCGGGCAGCTTTGTGGATCGTCGCACTCGGCCATCGGGCGCAGGTCCTTGAACGGACCGCAATCGTCACAGAGATATTCATAGACCGGCATCGCATCATCCCTACGCTCTTGCCTGTTCAACGGAGCTCGCTTGCACCGTTCGTGCAGAGATAGCCCCTCACCTCAACCCTCTCCCCGTAAGGACGGGGAGAGGGAGCGCACCGACTACTTGTCCGGCGAGATCGGCATCTGGATATCGCCGGTGATGTGCTTGATGGGACCTGCCGCCGACGGCATCACGTCGAAGTCGAAGATCTCGGTCGGCAGCCACAGCGTGGCGCAGGCGTTGGGCACGTCGACCACGCCGGAGATGTGGCCCTGACATGGCGCGGTGCCGAGGATCGAATAGGCCTGTGCGCCGGAGTAGCCGAACTTCTTCAGGTATTCGATGGCGTTGAGACAGGCCTGGCGATAGGCGATGTGAACATCGAGATAGTGCTGCTTGCCGGCTTCATCCACCGAGATGCCTTCGAAGATCAGATAGTCCTTGTAGTTCGGCGTGATCGGGGACGGCTTGAAGATCGGGTTCTTGATGCCGTATTTCGACATGCCGTCCTTGATCACCTCGACCTTCAGATGCAGCCATCCCGCCATCTCGATGGCGCCGCAGAAGGTGATCTCGCCGTCACCCTGGCTGAAGTGCAAATCGCCCATCGAAAGACCTGCCCCCGGCACATAGACCGGGAAGTAGATCTTCGAGCCGCGCGAGAGATCCTTGATGTCGCAATTGCCGCCATGCTCGCGCGGCGGCACCGTGCGCGCACCTTCCGCGCCGATCTTGGCTTTCACGTCGCCCTTGGCACGGCCGCCATGGGCGGTCGGCGCGAACGGCGGATTGGCAAGGCCCGGCACGCGGGTCGGATTGGTCGAGATCAACTCGGACTCGCGCTTGTTCCAGGTCTCCAGCATCTTTGGATCGGGCAGACAGCCGATCAGGCCGGGATGGATCAGGCCGGCGAAATTTACGCCGGGCACGTGTCGGGACGAGGTGTAGAGGCCCTTGATGTCCCAGATCGATTTCTGCGCCAGCGGGAAATGGTCGGTGAGAAAGCCGCCGCCATTCTGCTTGGAGAAGAAGCCGTTGAAGCCCCACAGGCTCTCTTTCATCGGGCCGACGTCGAGCAGATCGACGACGAGGAGATCGCCGGGCTCGGCGCCCTTGACGCCGATCGGACCCGACAGAAAGTGCACGATCGACAAGTCGATGTCGCGCACGTCATCGGCGGAATCGTTGTTCTTGATGAAGCCGCCGGTCCAGTCATAGGTCTCGATGATGAAATCGTCGCCGGGATTGACCCAGGCCACGATCGGGATGTCGGGGTGCCAGCGGTTGTGTACCATGTCATTTTCGTAAGCCGATTTGGTCAGATCGACCTTGATCAGTGTCTCTGGCATCGAGATGCTCCCCTTTTACACGGTTGGTTAGACGGACAGATATTTCGAGACCTGTGCGGCATCGACGGCGTGGCGCGGATCGTCGCGCACGATCTCGCCGTTCTCGATCACCAGCACGCGGTCGGCAATGTCGAGCGCGAAGCTCAGGACCTGCTCGGACACGACGATCGAGAGCCCCTTCTCGTCGCGGATGCGTTTCAGGGTCCGCGCCATCTCCTTGATGATGGAAGGCTGGATGCCTTCGGTCGGCTCATCCAGCAGCAGGACTTTTGGCTTGGTTGCGAGCGCACGCGCGATCGCGAGCTGCTGCTGCTGGCCGCCGGAGAGATTGCCGCCGCGGCGGCCCTTCATCTCGAGCAGGACCGGAAACAATTCGTAGATGTCGCCGGGCACCTCGGATTCGCCCGCAACGACGAGGCCGGTCTCGATGTTCTCCTTCACCGTCATGGTGGAGAAGATCATGCGGCCCTGCGGCACATAGGCGAGGCCCTTGGCGACGCGCTCGTAGCTCTTGAGGTTACCGAGCTCGGCGCCGTCCATGGTCACCGAGCCGCTCCTGGCCGGCAGGATGCCCATCAGCGACTTCATCAACGTGGTCTTGCCCATGCCGTTGCGGCCCATGATCGCCACGATCTCGTTGGGCGCGACCTTGACGTTGAGCCCGTGCAGCACCTCGCTCTGGCCGTAGGCGACGTGGAGATCGGAAATTGCCAGCATCAGCGTGCTCCTAGGCTCGGTACGTCTTCCTTCTCCCCTTGTGGGAGAAGGTGGCGCGGGCGGAGCCCGCGACGGATGAGGGGTATGCATCAGCGGATCCGAGCGGCAGCTTGATCTGCGGAGAGATACCCCTCACCCGGATCGCATCTGACGATGCGATCCGACCTCTCCCACAAGGGGAGAGGTGCACCGTCGATGCCTCGACGGACTCATTGGTTTTCACCATCGTCAGTGCCCCAGATACACTTCAATGACCTTGGGATCGTTCTTCACCTTCTCCATGGTCCCCTCGGAGAGGATCTGGCCCTGGTGCAGCACGGTGACCTTGTGGGCGATGTCCTCGACAAACTTCATGTCGTGCTCGATCACCAGCACCGAGCGGTTCTTGATGATGCGGTTGAGGAGCTCGGCGGTCTTGGCGCGCTCGGACACGCTCATTCCGGCGACCGGCTCATCCAGCATCAGCAAATCAGGGTCCTGGATCAGCAGCATGCCGATCTCGAGCCATTGCTTCTGGCCATGGCTGAGCTCGTCGGCATAAGTGTTGAGCTTGTCCTTGAGGAAGATCATCTCCGCGACCTCCTCGACCCGGTCCTTCACCAGTTGGTCGCGCTGAAAGGTCAGCGAGCCGAACACGGTGCGGCCGCGCGGAAACGAGATCTCGAGGTTCTCGAACACGGTGAGATCCTCGAACACGGACGGCGTCTGGAATTTGCGCCCGACGCCGGTCTGCACGATCTCGTTTTCCTTCATCTTCGTGAGCTCCTTGCCACGAAACTGGATCGAGCCCGAGGTCGCCTTGGTCTTGCCGCAGATCAGATCGAGCACCGTGGTCTTGCCGGCGCCGTTGGGACCGATGATGACGCGGATCTCGTTCTCCTCGACGTAAAAGGAGAGATCATTGACCGCCTTGAACCCGTCGAACGAGACGGTCAGTCCGGAGACAGCGAGCAGGAATTCCTTGGGCTGGTGTCCAACGAGCATGATGGCTTCCTCACTCTGCCGGTGCGCCGTCGGCGACCGAATTGTCGTTCCAGCCCGGCTTCCGCTTGCGAGAGGCGAACAGTCGGTCGATGCGCGGCTGCACGTAATCGGCCCAGAGCCCGGACAAACCGTTCGGGAAGGCGAGCACGACTGCGATGAACAGCGCGCCGAGGCCGAACAGCCAGAGTTGCGGGAAGGATTCCGACAGGCTGGTCTTGGCGAAATTCACCAGGATGGCGCCCCAGATCGCGCCGAAGATCGACATGCGTCCGCCGACCGCGGTGTAGATCACCATCTCGATCGACGGCACGATGCCGACAAAGGACGGCGACATGAAACCGACATTGAGTGCGAACATGGCGCCGCCGATCGCGGCGAAGACCGCGGCCATGCAGAAGGCAAAGATCTTGAAGTTGGCGACGCTGTAGCCGGAGAAGCGGACGCGATCCTCCTGTTCGCGCATCGCCACCAGGATGCGGCCGAGCTTGGTCAGGCGGATGAACTGCGCGATGCCGATGCAGGCGAACAGCAGCACCACCTCGACGAAGTACAGGATGACCTTGGCGTGGTCGGGCCGGATGTCCCAGCCCTTGAGGGTGCGCAGGTCGGTCATGCCGTTGATGCCGCCGGTGTAGCCCTGCTGTCCGACGATCAGGATGGTGAGGATGGCGGCGACGGCCTGGGTGATGATCGCGAAATAGGTGCCGCCGACACGGCGCTTGAACATCGCGGTGCCGATGATCAGCGCGAACAGGCCGGGGACCAGGATGATGGCGAGGATGGTGAAGGTGAGGCTGTGGAATGGTTGCCAGAACAGCGGCAGCGAAGTGATCTGATTCCAGTCCATGAAATCGGGGATGCCGGGCGTCGACTGGATCTTCGTGTTCTCGACGCTGGAAGCCTCCAGCTTGAGAAACATCGCCATGCAGTAGCCGCCGAGACCGAAGAACACGCCCTGGCCGAGGCTCAAGATGCCGCCATAGCCCCAGCACAGCACGAGGCCGAGCGCGACAAAGGCGTAGGTGAGGTATTTCGCAACCAGGTTGAGGCGGAACACATCCAGCGACAGCGGCAGAATCACGAACAGCACGGCGGCCAGAACAATGAAGCCGATGAGCTCGGAGCGATTGAAGAAGCGTGAGTTGATGATCATGACTTGCCTGCTTCTCCTTACTTGCGGACTTTGAGGGCGAAGAGACCCTGCGGCCGCAGCATCAGGATGCCGACGACAGCGAGCAGCGTCAGGACCTTGGCCATCGAGCCCGACATGAAGAATTCGAGCGTCGATTGCGTCTGCGAGATCGAGAACGCGGAGGCGATGGTGCCGAGCAGGCTGGCCGCGCCGCCGAATACGACGACCAGGAACGTATCGACGATGTAGAGCTGTCCGGAGGTCGGCCCGGTCGAGCCGATCATGGTGAAGGCGCTTCCGGCGATACCGGCGATGCCGCAACCAAGCCCGAAGGTGTAGCGGTCGACCTTCTCGGTGTTGATGCCGACCGCTCCGGCCATGATGCGGTTCTGCACCACCGCACGGACCTGGCGGCCCCAGCGCGACATGTACATGACGTACGCGACCGAGAGAGTGATCAACACTGTGAGACACATCACGAAGACGCCGTTGATCGGCACTTCGATGCTGTCGGTGACGTGCAGCGAGCCCAGCATCCATTGCGGCAGCTCGACCCCGACCTCACGCGCGCCGAACACGGAGCGATAGGCCTGCTGCAGCATCAGGCTGAGCCCCCAGGTGGCAAGCAGCGTATCCAGCGGGCGCTTGTAGAGATGCCGTATCAGCACCCACTCCACCAGCATCCCCAATGCGCCGGATGCGACAAAGGCCAGGATCATCGCAAGGAAGAAATAGCCGCTGAACAAGCCCGGCAAATAGGACTGGAAGACGTTCGAGGTCATCCAGGTGACGTAGGCGCCGAGGATCATGAACTCGCCATGGGCCATGTTGATGACGCCCATCTGGCCGAAGATGATGGCAAGCCCGAGCGCCATCAGGACGTAGACCGAGAACAGGATCAGTCCTGCAAAGCCCTGCATGACGAAGATGGAGCCAAGGTCACCAAGCGAGTAGTCGCCGAACATCGATGTCCTCCGTCGGGGATAAGGGTCCCGCGTCGCGATGCAGGTTCGCGACGCGGGGGTCTTGGGCGTGGATTTGCTGTCCACGCCAGGGAGAGGCTTGGTATTTGGACGAAAGCGCGACTGGGAGCGCTTCTTACTGGTAGCCCTTCGGGAACGGATCCGGCTCGACGAGATCGGCGGTCTCATAGATCAGCTCGAACTGGCCATCGAGCTTGGCGCGCCCCACCCGGGTCTTCGACCAGAGATGATGGTTCTCGTGGATGCGCACATAGCCTTCCGGCGCGCCCTTGAACTCGACGCCGGGCGAGGCCGCCGCGATCTTGTCGACGTCGAAGGAGCCCGCCTTCTCCACCGTCAACTTCCACAGCCACGGGCCGAGATAGGCAGCCTGGGTGACGTCTCCGATCACTGTCTTCTCGCCCCACGCCTTCTTGAACGCCGGCACGAACGCCTTGTTGTTCGGATTGTCGAGCGATTGGAAGTACTTCATGCAGGCATAGGCGCCCGCGATGTTCTCGCCGCCGATGCCGTCGATCTCGTCTTCGGTCACCGAGATCGTCAGCAGCGCCTGCTTGGAGAGGTCGATGCCGGCGGCCTTGAGCTGCTTGTAGAAGGCGACGTTGGAGCCGCCCACGACGTCGGTGAAGATCACGTCGGGCTTGGTCAGCTTGATCTTGTTGATGACCGAGTTGAACTGGGTGTTGCCGAGCGGATAGTACTCCTCGCCGACCACCTTGCCCTTCAGCACGTTCTCGACGTGCTTGCGCGCGATCTTGTTCGAGGTGCGCGGCCAGATGTAGTCGGAGCCGATGAAGAAGAACGACTTGGCGCCCTTTTCCTTGGCGATCCAGTTCAGGCCGGCGAGAATCTGCTGGGTCGCTTCCTGACCGGTGTAGATGACGTTCTTGGACTGCTCGAGGCCTTCGTAGAAGGTCGGGTAATAGAGCATGCCGTTATACTGCTCCATGACCGGCAGCACCGCCTTGCGCGAGGCCGAGGTCCAGCAGCCCATGATCGCCGCGACCTTGTCGTTGACCAGCAGCTTCTTGGCCTTTTCCGCAAAGGTCGGCCAGTCGCTGGCGCCGTCTTCCTGGATGAACTTGATCTTGCGGCCGAGCACGCCGCCGGCGGCATTGATCTGCTCGATGGCGAGCTTTTCGGCCTCGATCGACCCGGTCTCGGAGATGGCCATGGTGCCGGTCGCCGAGTGCAGGATGCCGACCGTGACCTCGGTGTCGGTGACCGCAAGGCCGGTGGTGTTGACCGCCGAGGTCGCGGGAGCCTGCGCAAAGGACGCCCGCGGGAGCATCGTGATGGCGGGCACGGCGGCCATTCCCATCAATAGTTTGCGCCGGAGCGGCGACAAAAGGCCCTTGTTTGGTTCGTCTGACATGAGCACCCCACTTTTGTTCGAGGACACGCGATTGGTGCCGTGAGGATGGCTCGGATTGATGGAGCGCCAGCATACGCAAGATCGCGTATACTGCACCGCAAAATGCCGACGTAGGCTTTTGGTACGGAATTTGCGAGGGCTCCGGGTCCGTATCAGGAGTGGGGTAGAGCGTGGCAGGGCGGCAGCGAATCGACCGCGTCAGGCGCCAGTACAACCAATGGGTCGCCAACCAGACGCTGGAGGACTATGCGCTGCGCTTCACGGCGAAGAGCGCGCGCCGCTGGTCCGCCGCCCGGGTCGCCAATACGGCGCTGGGCGCGATCTCGTTCCTGGCGATGGAGGCGATCGGCGGCACCATCACGCTGAACTATGGCGTCACCAACGCGGCCGCCGCCATCCTCGTGGTCTCGACCATTATCTTCTGCTGTGGCGTACCAATCGCCTATTATGCCGCCAAATGCGGCATCGACATCGACCTTCTCACGCGCGGCGCCGGCTTCGGCTATATCGGGTCCACCGTCACCTCGCTGATCTACGCGTCCTTCACCTTCATCTTCTTTGCGATCGAAGCCGTGATCCTCGCGTCCGCGCTCGAGATGTGCTTCGGGATTCCGCGGCCGATCGGCTATCTCATCAGCGCCGTCGTCATCATCCCGCTGGTGGCCTACGGCATCACGCTGATCAGCCGCTTCCAATTGTGGACGCAGCCGCTGTGGATCGTGCTCCACATCATTCCGTTCGCGGCGATCGCCTGGCACAACCCGCATTCCTTCACGGAGTGGCGAAAGTTCTCGGGCGAGCACGGCGACCTCAACGGGCATTTCGACTTGCTGCTGTTCGGGGTCGCGGCCTCGGTGGTGTTTTCGCTGGTGGCGCAGATCGGCGAGCAGGTCGACTTCCTGCGATTTTTGCCGCGCGACCGCCGCGCGTCCAAAACCTCCTGGTGGGTGGCGCTGATGAGCGCAGGACCGGGCTGGATCGCGCTGGGCGCGCTGAAGCTCCTCGCGGGTTCGTTCCTCGCCTTCTTCGCGCTCAGCCACGGGGTGCCGCCCGAGGAGGCCGCCGAGCCCGCCCATATGTATCTCGAAGCGTTCCGCTATGTGCTGTCGCAGCCTGACCTCGCGCTGGCGTTGACCGGCACGTTCGTGATCCTGTCCCAGGTGAAGATCAACGTCACCAACGCCTATGCCGGCTCGATCGCCTGGTCGAACTTCTTCTCGCGCCTGACCCACAGCCATCCCGGCCGCGTCGTCTGGCTGGTCTTCAACGTCATCGTGGCGCTGCTGTTGATGGAGATCGGCGTCTACAAGGCGCTGGAGCAGACGCTCGCGCTCTATTCGAACGTCGCGATCGCCTGGGTCGGTGCGCTGGTCGCGGATCTCATCGTCAACAAGCCGCTTGGATTGCGGCCACAGCAGATCGAATTCAAACGCGCGCATCTCTACGACGTCAATCCGGTCGGCGTGGGTGCGATGACGATCGCGACCATTGTCTCGATCAGTGCCTTTTACGGCCTGTTCGGGCCGACCGCGAAGGCGCTGTCGGCCTTCATAGCGCTGGCGGTTGCCTTCCTCACCGCACCGTTGATTGCCTGGACCACGGACGGCAAATACTACATCGCGCGCAAGCCGAAACGGAGCTGGCAGGACATCGAGGCGATCCAGTGCTGCATCTGCGAGCACGCGTTCGAGCCGGAGGACATGGCCTCGTGCCCCGCTTATGCCGGCCCGATCTGCTCTCTGTGCTGCTCGCTGGATGCCCGCTGCCACGATCTCTGCAAGCCGCACGCGCGGATCCAGGCGCAGGTATCGGAGACGCTGGGCAAGCTGATGCCGCAGCCGATCTACGCGCGCATCAACTCGCAACTCGGCCACTATGTCGGCGTGTTCGTGGTCTCCGCCGGCCTCGTCGCGCTGGTGCTGGGCCTGATCTATCTGCAGACCTCGGCGAGCGTGCATGGCGAGAACGCGCTCGTCTCCGACGTGCTCTGGAAGGTGTTCTTCTCCCTCAGCATCATCATCGGCGTGGTGGCGTGGCTGTTCGTCCTGGCGCAGCAGAGCCGCCGCGCGGCGGAAGCCGAGACGCGACGGCAGACCGCGCTGCTGATCCAGGAGATCGACGCGCACAAGCGCACCGACGCCGAGCTGCAGCGCGCCAAGGAAGTCGCCGAATCCGCCAACCTCGCCAAGAGCCGCTACGTGGTGGGCCTGAGCCACGAGCTGCGTTCACCGCTGAACGCGATCAGCGGCTATGCCCAGCTCCTGGAGCAGGACACGACGCTCAACACCAAGCCGCGCGACCAGGTCCGCGTCGTCCGTCGTAGCGCCGACCACCTCTCCGGCCTGATCGACGGCATTCTGGACATCTCCAAGATCGAGGCGGGACGGCTGTATCTGTCGCGCGACGAGGTGCGCTTCAGCGAGTTCCTCGATCAGGTGGTCGGCATGTTCCGCCTTCAGGCCGCTGCCAAGGGCATCGATTTCGTGTTCAGGCGGCCGGCGTATTTACCGCTGGTGGTCTATGCCGACGAGAAGCGGCTGCGCCAAGTGTTGATCAATTTGCTCTCGAACGCCATCAAGTTCACCCAGACCGGCAGCGTGCAGTTCGTGGTGCACTATCGCAGCCCCGTTGCCGAGTTCGAAGTGATCGACACCGGTCCCGGCATCCAGGGCGACGATCTCGAACGCATCTTCGCGCCGTTCGAGCGCGGTGCGCTCGGCGTCTCGCAGCCGCAAACCGGCACCGGCCTCGGCCTGACCATCAGCCGTCTGCTCGCCGGCGTAATGGGCGGCGATATCAAGGTCATGAGCACGGTCGGCACCGGCTCAACGTTCAAGGTCAAGATCCTGCTCTCGGAGGTCACCAATCCGCAGCTCATCGCGCCGGTGGAGGCCCCGGTCTCCGGCTATCACGGCGCGCGCAAGACCATCCTCATCACCGACGACGACCCCGTGCATCGCGACCTCCTGCGCGAGGTGCTGACCCCGCTCGGCTTCATCCTGCTCAGCGCGCCGGATGGCCCCGGCTGCCTCGCATTGGCGCAGCATTGCCGGCCCGATCTGTTCCTGCTCGACATCTCGATGCCCGCCATGGACGGCTGGGCCGTCGCGGAGGCCTTGCGCGCGAGCGGCCATCACCAGGCCCGCATCCTGATGGTGTCGGCCAGCGCGATCGAGGCCCACGGGGCGCCGCTGGCGCAGCCCTTCCATGACGGCTATTTGATGAAGCCGATCGACATCCCGAGGCTCCTGGAGACGATCCGCCAGCTCCTCAAGATCGAATGGCAATACGGCTCGGACGAGATCGCGGTGCCGTTCTGGCGCCTCGAAAGCGGATCGAGGCCGCCGGCGCGGCACATCGAGGCGCTGATCGGGCTCGGCCAGATCGGCTACGTCAAGGGCATCCAATTGAAGCTGGACGAGATCGGCAGCGAGCATCCGGAGCACACCGACTTCGTCGCACAGATGCGGTCGCTGGTCGACCGCTTCGATCTCGAGCAGTACATGGCCACATTGAAGACGTTGCATGCGCATGAACATTGAGTCGAAAAAGCGTGACGTCGCGCTCGTCGTGGATGACTCTCCCGAGACGCTGCGGCTGCTCACCGACGCGCTGGACGGCGCCGGCATGACGGTGATGGTGGCGCTCGACGGCGCGGCCGCGATACGCATCATCGACCAGATCACGCCCGATATCGTTCTGCTCGATGCCGTGATGCCCGGCATCGACGGCTTCGAGACCTGCCGTCGGCTCAAGCGCGATGCGGGTCTTGCCAATGTCCCCGTGATCTTCATGACGGGCCTCGCCGAAACCGAGCATATCGTGCGCGGGCTCGAGGCCGGCGGCGTCGATTACGTGACAAAGCCGATCGTGATCGAGGAGATGCTGGCGCGCATCCGCGTCCATCTCGGCAATGCCCGGCTGACCCAGAGTGCGCGCGCCGCGCTCGACGTCTCCGGCCGCTTCCTGTTCGCGGTCGACCGCCATGGCAATCTGCTGTGGGCAACGCCGCAGGCGCAGAAGCTGCTGTCCGATCATCACGGCGCACAGGCTGACGACTTCGTCCTGCCGCCATCGCTGCTGCAATGGCTGGAGCAGGCCAGGGCCAAGGGCAGCTCGAAATCCCAGGCGGCTTGCTTGCCCGACAATCCCCAGCTTCGGCTCTATTACATGGGCGAAACCGCGCCGAACGAGTTCCTGCTGCGGCTCTCCAGGGAGTCCGGCACCGCGCTGCCGCCAGAATTCACCAGCGAGCTCGGCCTCACCACCCGCGAGGGCGAGGTGCTGGCCTGGCTCAGCAAGGGCAAGACCAATCGCGACATCGCGCAAATCCTGGGCCTCAGCCCGCGCACGGTCGACAAGCATCTCGAGCAGATCTACGCAAAACTCGGCGTGGAGAACCGGACGGCGGCGGCGGCGATTGCGGCGAATGCGACGCGAAAGAACTCGTGAGCGCAGTGCGGATGAGTTGGTGCGCTACTGATCCCACGCGTCCCGGACAAGCGAAGCGCAGATCCGGGACCCGTAGCCACAGCCGATGTTTGGCGAAGGCTCGGAGTTAGCAGCGCTCCATAACTACTCCCTGTGGTTATGGGCCCCCGCCTTCGCGGGGACGACAGTGGAGGATGTGGCAATCGTTACCGCCCCTTACACCCCCGGACGCCCTCACCCGTACACAAACGCCTTGTCATCCAGATCCGTCTTCGGGATCTCGTCCTTCTCCGTCCAGTAATCCTGGCTGTGCTGCCATTCCGGCTTGTCGCCGCGCTTGGGCAACAGATCCATGTTGCGCATCATGTAGCCGGGGTTGAAGTTTTCCGGATCGATCCAGGGCAGGATCGGCATGTTGTGGTCTTCGGCACGCAAGCGCACCTCGACCTTCTTGGCGCCCTTGGTCTTCATATGGCCGAGCAGCCGGCAGACGAAGTCGGCGACGAGATCGACGCGCAACGTCCAGCTGGCGCGGAAATAGCCGAACACCCAGACCATGTTCGGAACGCCCGTGAACATCATGCCGCGATAGGTGACGGTATCGCCGAAGGCGAGCGGCTTGCCGTCGACCTCGAAGGCGATGTCGCCGAGCGCCGCGAGATTGAAGCCAGTCGCGGTGACGATGACATCGGCTTCCAGCAGCTTGCCGGACTTGAGCTGAATGCCGTTCTCGACGAAGCATTCGATCTCGTCGGTTACGACGGAGGCCTTGCCGCTGGCGATGCCCTTGAACAGATCGGCATCGGGCACGAAGGCAATGCGCTGCCGCCACGGCCGGTAAGTCGGCGTGAAATGCGTCCCGACGTCGTAGTCGGGACCGAGCACCGCGCTGATCTGGCCGATCAGGTCCTTCTTGACCTGTTCTGGCTTGGACACGCAGAGTTTCGTGAAGGCATCCTGCTCGAACAGGATCTTGCGCCGAACGATCTCGTGGATCCAGGCCTCATCGACCTGAAGCCGGCGCAGTTCCTCCGCGATCTCGATGGCGTTGCGGCCGAGGCGAAAATAAGTCGGCGAACGCTGCAGCATGGTGACATGCGCACATTGGTCAGCGATGTTCGGCACCAGCGTCGCCGCTGTGGCGCCCGAGCCGATCACAACGACCTTCTTGTTCGTGAGGTCGACGTCATCGGGCCATGTCTGCGGATGGACGATGCGGCCTTTGAAGCGATCGGTGCCCTTCCATTCCGGCGTGTAGCCTTCCGAATGACGGTAATAGCCCTGGCACATCCAGAGGAAGTTCGCCGTGAACGTCCTCGGCTCGCCGGTGTCGGTCGTCACCGCCTCAATAGTCCAGAGATTCTGCTCGCTCGACCAGCTGGCGGAATTGATCTTGTGCTTGTAGCGGATGTGCTTGGCGATACCGTTGTCGTCGATCACCTCTTTCATATAGGTGAGGATTTCTTCGGCGGTCGCGATCGGCGGCCCGACCCAGGGCTTGAAGCTATAGCCGAACGTATGGAGATCACTGTCCGAGCGGATGCCGGGATAACGATGCGTGCTCCAGGTGCCGCCGAACGTCGCCTGCGTCTCCAGGATGACATAGCTCGTGCCCGGAAGCTGCTTCTCGATGTGATAGGCGCTGCCGATGCCGGAGATGCCGGCGCCGACGATCAGCACGTCGAAATGTTCAGAAGCCTGTTTGGCGGTGGCGTGACTGCGAACAGCGACATTCATTGTTGCTTCTATGCCTTGCTTGTTTTTGTGGCCGCCCTTGACGGACGACGCGTTTCCTCCGCGGCCGGCATAATCACCCGCCGCGCTTCCGCTTCAAAATGACATAGATCAAGCCGCGGTCAAATCACAGCGCCGCACCCCAGCTCCGCGCGGTCTGCAAGATCCAGTCGCGGTAGAGCGTGAGCGGTGTGACGCCGGTCAATCCGCCACAGCCATCGCCGGCGTTCGGTCCCGTCGCCCAGCTGATGACACCGACAAGCACGGCGCCGTTCGGCTTGTCCTCGAACACAGGACCACCGGAATCGCCGGTACAAGCGCCAATTCCGTCGCGAACACCGTTGGTTACGGGATCGACCAGGCGGATCTGAAGCGTGCCGGGCTGGCCCGTGACGACAAGGCCCGCGACGCGCGTGGCCCCGCCGCTCCTGCCATCACCGCGCACGGTGACACCGGTACCGGCAATGACGAAACGGCTACCGACCTGGATTGGAATATTCGGCGCGCCGACCGGCACCGTGGATTTTCCCTTGAGTGGAATTTCCAGTTGCAGCAGCGCCACGTCTGCGCCGGCGCGATGCACCTGCGCTTTGTAGCCCGGATGGATCGCGATGGTGCGCACGTTCAGCAATTGCGGTTCGCCACCGCTGCGATCGACGATCTTGTAGTCCGCGCCCGGCGGCACGCAGTGAGCGCCGGTCAACACGATCTTCGGCGCGATCAGAGTTCCGGTGCAGGAATTGCCGCGCGAGCCGACGATGGTGACGACGGCGCGCGCGACGCCATCGGCCTGCGGCGCGCCGCCGCCGACGATGGCATGGGCGGGTGTGGCGAGCAGCAGCGCAGTCGTGATGAACGTGGCAAGCTTCTTCATGGGAACACGCTTCGGTATTGGCGGCGGCAGATTGCTTCGGACTGGTCCTTGCCGATAGCGCATGCTAGCCCTCTTGGAAAGGAATTGACGAGGGCAGGATAGTGGCGATCGAGGCGGTGATCTTTGATTTTGGCGGCGTGCTGACGAGTTCGCCGTTCGAGGCATTCGCGCGGTTCGAGACCGAGCGCGGCCTGCCCGTGGACATCATACGGCGGACCAACGCCGCCAATCACCTGGAGAATGCCTGGGCCAAGTTCGAGCGGGCCGAGGTCGATATCGACGCCTTCGACGAATTGTTCGCCACGGAATCGCTCGCACTCGGCGCGGAGGTGCGCGGCCGCGACGTGCTGCCGCTGCTGCAGGGCGATCTGCGCCTCGAGATGGTCGAGGCATTGAAGCGCATCAAGGCGCAATTCAAGACCGGCTGCATCACCAACAATCTGCCTGCCAATGCCATCGGCAGCATGACCGGGCGCTCCCTCTACATCGCCGAAGTCATGGTGTTGTTCGACCACGTGATCGAATCCGCCAAGATCGGCCTGCGCAAGCCTGATCCGCGAATCTACAGGCTGATGGTCGAGACGCTGAAGGTCGATCCGAACAATTGCGTCTATCTCGACGATCTCGGCGTCAATCTGAAGCCCGCGCGCGAGATGGGCATGACTACGATCAAGGTGACGAGCGGAGCGCAGGCGATCGCCGAGCTCGAGAAAGCAACTGGGCTGAAGCTGACCTAATTCGCAAATGCCGTAGGGTGGGCAAAGCGGAGCGTGCCCACCACAAGCAGATGGTGGGCACGGCGCTTTCGCGCCTTTGCCCACCCTACGGGAGCTCGCAATGACGGCGGAGCCTACTTTGCCGCCGCCGCGATTCGCTCCGGAAACGCCGCCGCCAGCTCGTCGCGATCCGGCTTCAGCACGCCGCGCTCGGTGATGAGGCCGGTCACGAGCCGCGCCGGCGTCACGTCGAAAGCGTAATTCGCGACCGGCGATCCCTCCGGCACGATGCGCACCGTCTCCAGCCTTCCATCGGCGGTGCGGCCGGTCATGTCGGTGACCTCAACGCCGCTGCGCTGCTCGATCGGAATGTCGCGGATGCCGTCATGGACGGCAAAATCGATCGTCGGCGACGGCAGCGCGACATAGAACGGCACGCCGTTGTCGTGGGCGGCGAGCGCCTTCAGATAGGTGCCGATCTTGTTGCAGACATCGCCATTGGCGGCGACGCGGTCGGTACCGACGATGGCGAGGTCGACCATGCCGTGCTGCATCAGGTGCCCGCCGGTGTTGTCGGGGATCACCGTGTGCGGAACGCCGTGATGACCGAGTTCCCAGGCCGTGAGCGAGGCGCCCTGGTTGCGCGGACGTGTCTCGTCGACCCAGACATGGATCTTGATGCCGCGTTCATGCGCAAGATAGATCGGCGCCGTCGCCGTGCCCCAGTCGACGGTGGCGAGCCAACCGGCGTTGCAATGGGTCAAGACGTTGACGGTCTCGCCCCGCTTCTTCGATGCGATTGCCTCGATCAGCTTCAAGCCGTTGCCGGCGATGCCGCGGTTGATCTCGACGTCCTGCTCGACGATCTCGTCGGCACGCGCATAGGCTGCCTCGGCGCGCTCCAGCGGATCGATCGGCGCGAGCGCCGTGCGCATCTCGTCCAGCGCCCATTTCAGATTGATCGCCGTCGGCCGCGCCACCACGAGCGTGTCGTAAGCGCGCTTCAGGCCGGCGTCGGAAGCGTCCTCGCGCATGGCGAGCGCCATGCCGTAGGCAGCGGTGGCACCGATCAGGGGCGCGCCTCGCACCAGCATGTCGCGGATGGCGACGGCTGCGTCTTCGCAGGATGTGAGTTTCGCGACGACGAACTCATGCGGCAGCCGGCGCTGGTCGATCGCGCCGATTGACCAGCCGTCATGCTCGCGCCAGATGCTGCGAAAATGCTTGCCGTCAACCTTCATGGCATTCTGCCTTTCTCATACTCGCAGGATGCGCCCGGCCACCGCATCGAGCTTCTTCAGAAGCTCGGGATCGCGCGCCTCGGGCGCCGTGATCAGCGCGGTGTCGAGCGCGCGGTCCGAACCGATCGGACACGACTCATGCTCGCGCGGAAAATCCTTTGCCAGCCGCGCCACCAGCGCCTTCGCCTTGTCGGCGTTCGAGGTCAGCACGCGGATGATGTCCTGCACGGTGACGGCATCGTGATCGGGATGCCAGCAGTCGAAATCCGTCACCATCGCCACCGTGGCGTAACAGATTTCCGCCTCACGCGCGAGCTTCGCCTCCGGCATGTTGGTCATGCCGATCACGGAATAGCCCAGCGTCTTGTAGGTCATGCTCTCCGCATAGGTGGAGAATTGCGGCCCCTCCATGCAGACGTAAGTGCCGCCACGCGCGATCGCGATGCTCTCGGCTTCAGCGGCCGCGGCAAGATGGATACGCAAACGTGGAGAGACCGGATGCGCCATCGACACATGCGCGACACAGCCCCGGCCGAAGAACGAGCTTTCGCGTTTGTGGGTGCGGTCGACGAACTGATCGACGAGAACGAAGGTGCCCGGCGGCAGCTCCTCCCTGAAGGAACCGCAGGCCGACAGCGAGATCAGATCGGTGACGCCGGCCCGCTTCAAGACGTCGATATTGGCGCGGTAGTTGATGTCGGAGGGCGACAGCCGGTGCCCCTTGTCGTGCCGCGGCAGGAATACGATCGGCAACCCTGCGATGGTGCCGCGGCGCACGGGCGCCGACGGCTCGCCCCAGGGGCTCTCGATCGCCTCTTCGCGCGCACCCTCAAGGCCCGGCAAATCATAGATGCCCGAGCCGCCGATGATGCCCAATACCGCCTGCGTCATGCCTGCTCCACCCTGTTCGCCACGTGCGACATGGTTAAGCTATGCCAGTTTTGCGGCGGATTTGGAACGGGGTGGTGGGGCGATGTCGGTGGTGTGAGAGGCGCGGAATGGCGCGTCAAATCCGGTGTCGTCCCTGCGTACGCAGGGACCCATAACCACAGGCCGTGGTTTGGCGAAGACTCGTAGTTCAGTACTGGACCGCCAGATCGAGGGATTCCGCGGTATGGGTCCCTGCGCCCCGTGCGCAATTGCGCACTAGGCAGGGACGACAGTCGTGGTGGGCTTAAGCCGCGTTCGCCAGCTGCAGTTGGGTCGCCACCATCCGCTCCAGCGTCTCGACGGACTGGAAATTCTCCGGCGTGATCTCGGCTTGCGGGATGGTGAAGTCGAACTCGGCTTCGACGCCGAGCATCAGATTGACCATGTCCATCGAGGTCAGGCCGACGTCGACCAGCTTTGCAGACGACGTGACATCGGCCATGAGCGAATTCTGCTCGAGGATGCCCTTCACCAGCTTGATGATGCGATTGCGTACGTCGGTATCAAAGGATTGCATCGGCAAATTCCCGTCTGTCTGTCAAAGGTCGAACCGGCTTGCCGCTACGATGGGCACGGCCTGCCGGTCCCGCAATGGGCGACACCAATACTTCGCGTTTCTTAGTAAACGATGACTCAGATTGTCTGAAATTCAGGCTTCTTCCAGAGTCCTAACGCGATGCTGGAAAAACGGGTGATGCAAACAACCGGACCTTAACTGTTCGTTCGGAATTGGGCTTTGTTTACCCTCTATTTCATCGACGAATTTGAATTAAATCCGTAGCCTCGTCTCACAAGCAAAGATGGCCGGAGGATCGCTTACGCGCATCGCGAATGATGCCGGCGATCTCGAACGGCAAACCGGAGGCGGACGAGTATGAACGTGCGTGAAGCAGTCCTCACTGTCGACGAAACGCAGACGGGCTTCCTCGAGCAGGGTCCCTCCCTGACCGAGCGCGCCGCCCGGACCGCCGCAGCTGCCGCGGCCGACGCCGACGGGGTCGATCGCGACGCCCGTTTCCCGCACAAGGCTTTCGAGGTCGCGCGCGAGCAGAAGCTGCTCGGCGTCATGATCCCGGTCGAATTCGGCGGCTTCGGTGCCTCCATCTACGACGTCACCGACATCTGCTACACGCTCGGACGCGCCTGCGCCTCGACCGCGATGATCTATGCGATGCACCAGACCAAGGTTGCGTGCGTCATCAGGCACGGCCACGGCATCCCCTGGATGGAAACCATGATGCGCCGGGTCGCCCGCGACCAGTGGCTGCTCGCCTCCTCCACCACCGAAGGCCAGAACGGCGGCAACATCCGCGCCAGCGCCGCTGCCGTCGATCACGCCGGCGACACCGTTTCGCTGGTGCGCGACGCCACCGTGATCTCCTACGGCGCCGAAGCCGACGGCCTCGTCACCATCGCCCGCCGCGCTACCGAGGCCGCCGCCTCCGACCAGGTGCTGCTGGCGCTCGCCAGGGACGATTATTCGCTGAAGCGGACGCTGGGCTGGGAAACGCTCGGCATGCGCGGCACCTGCTCGACCGGCTTCGAGCTGAAGGTCGATTGTCCCGCCGACCGCGTCTTCCCGGAATCCTATGACAAGATCCACGCCCAGACCATGACGCCGTTCGCGCATCTGTGCTGGTCGTCGGCCTGGGCCGGCATCGCCGCCGCAGCGGTGACCCGCGCGCAGGCCTTCATCCGCAAGGCGGCCCGCACCTCCGGCGGCCAGATGCCGCCGGCCGCGGCGCATTTCACCGCCGCCAAGATGTCGCTGGCGAAGCTGCGCGCGCTGCTGTCGGCCAATATCGATGCCTTTGCCCGCGCCGAGCATGACGAGCGCGCCCTCGGCTCGCTCGACTTCCAGTCCTCGATCACGCTGCTGAAGGTGCAGGCCTCCGAGCTCGCGGTCGAGACCGTGATGCATGCGATGCGCACAGCCGGCCTCTCCGGCTACCGCAACGACGGCGAGTTCACTATGGGCCGGCACCTCCGCGACGTGCTGTCGTCCCCGATCATGATCAACAACGACCGTATTCTGGCCAATGCCGCGACATCGACGCTGATGAGCGGCGTGCCGACAAGCCTTCACGACTGAATCAACAACAACAATTTTGAGATAGCAGGACATCGCGCCATGAACATTGCCATCCTCCCCGACTCGCCCGCGACCGCGCCGCAGATGATCGATCCGCTCGATCATCTCGCCGACAAGCTGTTCCACCGCATGGGCGCTGATGGCGTCTACGCCCGCACCGCGCTCTATGAAGGCGTCGTCGAGAAGCTCGCCGCGCTGATCACCAGCCATCGCGAGAGCGGCACCGAGGTGATGCGTTTCCCGCCGGTGATGAGCCGGGCCCAGCTGGAAAAATCCGGCTATCTCAAGAGCTTTCCGAACCTGCTCGGCTGCGTTTGCGGTCTGCACGGGACCGAGCGCGAGATCAACGCCGCGGTGAGCCGCTTCGATGCCGGCGGCGACTGGACCACCTCACTGTCTCCCGCCGATCTCGTGCTGTCGCCCGCCGCCTGCTATCCGGTCTATCCGATCGCGGCGAGCCGCGGCCCCTTGCCGAAGGGCGGCCTGCGCTTCGACGTTGCCGCTGATTGCTTCCGCCGCGAGCCGTCGAAGCATCTCGACCGGCTGCAATCGTTCCGGATGCGCGAATATGTCTGCATCGGCAGCCCCGACGACGTCGCCGATTTCCGCGAGCGCTGGATGGTGCGCGCGCAGAAGATCGCGACCGACCTCGGCCTCACCTTCCGCGTCGACTACGCCAGCGATCCCTTCTTCGGCCGCGTTGGCCAGATGAAGGCGGTGAGCCAGAAGCAGCAGCAGCTCAAGTTCGAGCTGCTCATTCCGCTGCGCTCGGAAGAGCAGCCGACGGCCTGCATGAGCTTCAACTATCACCGCGAGCATTTCGGCACGACCTGGGGAATTCAGGATGCCGGCGGCGAGCCAGCCCACACCGGCTGCGTCGCCTTCGGCATGGACCGGCTGGCGGTCGCCATGTTCCACACCCACGGCACGGACCTTTCCGCCTGGCCCGCCAAGGTGCAGGACGTCCTGGGCCTGCAGCCGCGGGTCACGGCCGATGCCCATGTCGAAGGCTGGCGCTAGCAGCATGATCCGGATCCGAAGGACCGCGTCAGCGAAAAGTGCAAAGCGGTCTTCCGACAATATCATGCTGAAACAATAGACCAAACGAGGCCTGTCATTTCCACGGGTAAGACGAGCGTGATTCACACCAAGGTGCGATGCCGCGAGATCACCGAGTCCGACGCCGAAGCGGTCGCGGACCTGCTGACGCGCGGCTTCGTCGGCCGCTCGCGGAACTATTGGATCCAGGGTCTGCGCCGGCAGGCCTTCCGGTCCGTGCCGGAGGGCTATCCGCGCTTCGGCTACATGCTCGAGAGTGACGGCACGCCGGTCGGCGTGCTGCTGCTGATCTACACGGCGCGGAAGAACGGCGAAGAGACCGCCATCCAGTGCAATCTGTCGAGCTGGTATGTCGATCCGGCCTACCGCAACTATGCCCCGCTGCTGACCAAGATCGCGCAGCGGCACAAGGATGTGACCTATTTCAACATCAGCCCGGCGCCGTGGACCTGGCCGATCATCGAGACGCAGGGCTTTCGCGCCTATTGCCGCGGCATATTCTTCTCGGTTCCCGCCCTGGCACGGCCCCCGCGCTGGAGCGAGATCGAGGTCATCTCGCCTCACGCCAAGACGATCGAGGGGCTGTCCGAAGCCGAAACCGAGCTCTTGACGCGGCATGCCCGCTACAATTGCCTCAGCTTGGTCTGCCGCACGCCGAAGGGAACATTCCCCTTCATCTTGCAACCGGTGCGCATCCGCCGCGGCTTCATCGCGCCTCCTGCGATGAAGCTGATCTATTGCCGTAGCGCCGCGGAATACGCCGCCTGCGCAGGCCGTATCGGCCGGCTGCTGCTTCGGCTCGGCAAGATCGCGGTGGCGATCGATTCCAATGGACCGCTTCCCGGCCTGGTCGGTATTTATACCGAGCGGCGCGGTCGCAAATACTTCAAGGGCCCGGATCGGCCGCAGCTCGGCGACCTCACCGATACGGAACTGGTGTTGTACGGGCCGTAGGGAAGGCTGTCGGACCAGACCACCGCTGTCGTCCCTGCGAACGCAGGGACCCATACCGCGTGATCTGTCTCTAAGCCGCAATGCTGGTACCACGGGAAGGCCCCTTCACTTCCAATCTTCGTCAAACCTTTCCCTGTGGTTATGGGTCCCAGCTTTCGCAGGGACGACACTTCATTTGACGCGCCCTCCCGCCCAACTCTCGCGCGCACCTCCGCATTTCCGACGCGCTCTCCATCGCCAGTCACCCTCCGTAAACTACTGCGCTTAAGGGAATTTTCCGGCCTCTTCGCTACCCTCGGCGGCTGAATTAGGTTGCGTTAAGTCTATTGCTCGCCGAGATCCCGCCGATCCCATGACGTCGACCCGCGACAACGAGCTTGGTGCACGCCGCGAGCAGGGCCCGGAGGCCCTGGTCGCGCTGAGCCAGCTTGCGCTCGACCACATGGAACAGGGCGTCTGCGTCTACGATGCCGACAACCGGATCGTGCTGGTCAACCAGCGTTACTTGTCGCTGTTCGACATGTCGGCCGACATCGTGCGCGTGGGCACGAGCTACCGCGAGGTACTTGCGCATAGTGCGATGCGCGGCAACTTTCCCCAGAACCAGCTCGACACGCTGTATTCGGCGCGGATCGCGCAGATCGCTGGGGGAAAGCCGTTCCGGACCGAGCAGCAGCTGGCGAGCGGCCTCGTCATGTCGCTCGAGTTGAAGCCGCTTCCCGGCGGCGGCTGGATGACGATCTGCGACGATGTCACCCGCCTCGCCCGGCTCGAGGCGGAATTGCGCGTGCAGACCGAGCGCAGCCAGCACGCGCTCGCCAACATGTCGCACGGCCTCATCATGTATGATGCCGACAGTTGCGTCGTCGTCTGCAACGAACGTTTCCTGAACCTCTACAACCTCGATCCCAGCATCGTAAGGCCGGGCGCCTCGCATCGCGAGGTGCTCGATCATTGGGTATCGCGCGGCAATTTGCCGGGCATGCCGACAGACGAATTCCATAAATCCAGGCTGGAGGACGTGCGCACCAGAAAGGCGAAGTCCCTGCTGGTGATGCGTTATGACGGACGCATGGTGCAGACGGTCTCGCGCTTCCTGCCCGACGGCGGCTGGGTGACCGTGCATGAGGACGTCACGGAACGGCTGCAATATGAAGAGACGCTGCGGCAACAGAATTTTATTCTCGATGCCGCGATGGAGAACATGGCGCACGGGCTCGCCTTCTATGACAGCGACATGCGCCTTCGCGTCTGCAACACCACCTACCGCAAGATCTACCTGCTGTCGCCGGAGGAGACCAGGCCCGGCACGCATCTCGCCGAGCTGATCGAGCGCTCGATGGCGAACGGCGCGTTCTCGTCCGAGTACAGCCCCCGGCAGCTCTTGGAAGCCGCCAGCGCCAGGATCGCGAACCGCGATTCCTCGCCGATGCGCCGGCGCATGTCGAACGATACAGTGATCTCGGTGCGCTATTGCGCGCTGCCCGAGGGCGGCTTCGTCGCCACTTACGAGGACATCACCGAACGCGAGCACGCGATCGAGGAGCTGAGCGAGCAGTATCGCCGCTTCGACGCGGCGCTGAACAACATGAGCCAGGGCCTGTGCATGCTCGACGCGAGCCTGCGCGTCATCGTGTGCAATCGCCGCTACATCGAGATGTACGGCCTGTCGCCTGACATTGTGAAGCCCGGCGTCTCGATGCGCGAGATCATGGAGCACAGCTGCGAGCTCGGCATCCATCAGAACACCACAGCCGCGCGGCTCTATGCCGATTATGTCGAGCGGCTGCGCGAGGGCGAGCATACGCTGCATCGCCATTTGAGCGACGGCCGCATCATCAAGCTCAATCACAAGCGGATGGAGCATGGCGGCTGGGTCGTCACCTACGAGGACGTCACCGAGCGCCACAAGGCCCAGGCGCGCGTCGCGCACATGGCGCGGCACGATTCGTTGACCGACCTGCCCAACCGCACGCTGTTCCGCGAAAAGATGGGCGAGGGACTGAACCAGGTCGCGATCGCCGGCGGCGCCATGGCCGTGCTGTGCTTCGACCTCGACAATTTCAAGACCGTCAACGACCGCCTCGGCCACGCCGCCGGCGACCGGCTGCTGCGCTGGGTCGCGGCGCGGCTGAAGGAGAATGTCGGCGAGCACGATACCGTCGCACGGCTCGGCGGCGACGAGTTCGCCGTGCTCCAGCGCGGACCGCAGCCGCAAGCGGCGGAAAAGCTGGCCCGGCGTCTGGTCGAGGTTCTCGGTCATCCGCCGCCACTGGAAAACCAGTCGATCCATGTCGGCGCCTCCGTCGGCATCGCGATCGCACCAGACCACGGGCTCGATGCCGACGAACTGATGAAATGCGCAGATCTCGCGCTGTACCAGGCCAAGGCCAAGGGGCGCGGCGCCTATCAGCTGTTCGAGCCCGAGATGGAGGAAGAGGCGCGCAGCCGGCACGCGCTGGAGCACGATCTGCGCGGCGCGCTCGAGGCGCGTCAATTCCATCTGGTATTCCAGCCGCAGCTGCGGCTCGATTCGTCCGAGCTCACCGGGTTCGAGGCACTCCTGCGCTGGAAACATCCCTCGCGCGGCTTCGTCTCGCCGGCCGAGTTCATTCCGATCGCTGAAGAGACCGGGCTGATCGTTCCGATCGGCGAATGGGTGCTGCGCAGCGCCTGTGCGACCGCCGCGTCCTGGCCCGATGTCACCGTCGCGGTAAATCTGTCGCCGGTGCAGTTCCGTTCGCGCGGGCTGGTGGCGATGGTCACGAGCGCACTTGCCGAAGCCGGCCTGCCGCCGCAACGGCTCGAGCTCGAGGTCACCGAGACGGCGCTGCTCGACGACAGCGAGGCGACGATCGAGATCCTGCACCAGCTTCGCGCGTTAGGCGTGCGCGTCAGCCTCGACGATTTCGGCGTCGGCTATTCCTCGCTGAGCTATTTACGCAAGTTTCCGTTCGATCGCATCAAGATCGATCGTTCCTTCGTCGGCACGCTCGGCGAAAGTCCGGAGAGCGTTGCCATCGTCCGCACCATCGCAAGCCTCGGTTCCGTGCTCGGCGTCGAGACGACGGCGGAGGGTGTGGAGACCGAGGAGCAACTCGACTTCGTCCGCGAATGCGGCTGCACCGCCGTACAGGGCTATTATTTCGGCAGGCCGTGCCCCGCATCGGAGGTCGGCCGCGCCATCGAGACGCTGAACACGGTCCGGCGCGTGGCGTAGCGGCTTTCTGCTCCCTCAAATTCCGTCTCTCGGCACACGACCAAACGACGAATTGTCGCATGTGCCGCCTCGACCGGGATTGCCGCACCGCCCGGCGCCCGCGGTCCGCGCAATGCGCTTTTCTTCTCCCTCGATTTCAGGAACAATCGCCGCGCAAGAACGAGAAACGGCGACCCGCAAAGAGGCCGCCGCGAGGGGAGGAGTTTCGATGCCGCGATACGGGCTGAAGACGATCGCATTTGCCGCGATGCATGCTGTCATGGGCGCATTGCTCTCGACTGCCGCAAGCGCGCAGGACTATCCCAGCAAGCCGATCACGCTGATCGTGCCATGGCCGGCCGGCGGATCGACCGATATCTCGATGCGCGCCATCGCCGACAGCGCCTCGAAGGTGCTGGGGCAGCCGATCGTGATCGACAACAAGGCCGGCGGCGGCGGCACGGTGGGCCCCGCGACCATGGCAGCGGCCGCGAAGCCGGACGGCTACACCATCTCGCAGATTCCGATCACAGTGTTCCGCCTGCCCTTGATGCAGGAAGTGTCGTGGGATCCGGCCAAGGACTTCACCTACATCATCCATCTCACCGGCTACACCTTCGGTGTGACCACCAGCGCGGAGTCGCAGTTCAAGAGCTGGAAGGACGTCGTGGAGTTCGCCAAGGCGAATCCGGGCAAGGTGACCTATGCCACGCCCGGCGCCGGCACCTCGCTGCATATCGGCATGGAGCAGATCGCCGGAATGTCCGGTATCAAGCTGACGCAAGTTCCTTTCAAGGGCGGCGCGGAGACCAACGCCGCGGTGCTGGGGCAGCACACGATGCTTCAGGCGGACTCCACGGGATGGCGGCCGCTGGTCGACGCCGGCAAGCTGCGGCTGCTGATGGTGTGGACCGGCGCACGCTCGCCGAACTATCCCGACGCGCCGACGCTGAAGGAGCTCGGCTATCCCATGGTTTATGATTCCCCCTTCGGCATCGCCGGCCCGAAAGGCATGGATCCAAAGATCGTCGCCAAGCTGCACGATGCCTTCAAGAAGGCGGTCGAGGATCCAGCGGTGGTCGCGACGCTCGCCAAATACGACATGGTGCCGAACTACAAGAACACCGAGGACTACAAGAAGTTCGTCGTCGAGGTCACGGAGTCCGAGCGCAAGGTGATCGATACGCTCGGGCTCGCGAAGAAGTAGCTTGTCCCACCACACATGCTGACGTCATCCTGAGGTGCGAGCCGCGCTTGCGGCTCGCCTCGAAGGATGGATCGGGGCACCGTCGCCCTTCGAGGGCTACGCTGCGCTCCGCCACCTTAGGACGACGGTGATCTCAAGGCGCTTCACATGAACAACGACACCAACGTCAAACTCCGCCTCAGCAATTCCGAGCTCTGGGGCGGGCTGATCGGGCTCGCGCTCGGCGGATTCGTGATCTGGTCCGGCATGAAGCTCAAGCTCGGCACCATCAACGATCCCGGCTCCGGCTACGTGCTGTTCTACACGGGCATCCTGATGTGCGTGTTCGCAGGCGCCATCATCGTCTCGGCGGTCACCGAGGGCGCGCCGACGCTGGCCTCGCGCTGGGAGAATGTGCGCTGGAGCAAGCCGCTCCTGCTGATTGCCTGTCTCGTGGCATTCTCCATTGCGCTGGAACCACTCGGCTTCCTGCTGTCGTCGATCCCCCTGGTGCTGCTGCTGTTGCGGCTGATCGATCCCGTCCGCTGGACGCTGGCGATCCCGATCGCCGTCCTGGTGCCATCAGGCATGTGGTGGGTGCTCAAGCGGCTGCTGCTGATCCAGCTGCCCTCGGGCCTGTTCGGGATCGGCTGACCCTATGGATACGCTTGTCAATGTCGCGCATGGGTTCGGCGTCGCGCTGCTGCCAGTCAACCTGCTCTACTGCTTCATCGGCGTCTTCATCGGCACGCTGGTCGGCGTGCTGCCGGGCATCGGGCCGATCTCGGCGATGTCGCTCCTGCTGCCCGTGACGCTGTCGGGCACGCCGGAATCCGGCATCATCATGATGGCCGGGATCTATTACGGCTCGATGTATGGCGGCTCGACCACCTCGATCCTGGTCAACATCCCCGGCGAGGCGGCCTCCGTCGTCACCTGCATCGACGGCCACCAGATGGCGAAGCAGGGACGCGCTGGCCCTGCACTCGGTATTTCCGCCTTCGGCTCCTTCATTGCCGGCACATTCGCGCTGATCGCCTTGATGCTGGTCGCGCCGAAGCTGGCCAGCGTTGCCATCGCGTTCGGCCCGGCCGAATATTTCAGCCTGATGGTGCTTGGCCTCGTGGTGCTCACCTTCCTGACCCAGGGCTCGATGCCGAAGGCATTGCTGATGGCGTGCATCGGCGTCGTGCTCGGACTGATCGGGCTCGACAGCATCACGGCGCAGCCGCGTCTGACCTTCGGCCGCATGGAGCTGATCGACGGCATCGGGCTGGTGCCCGTCGTGATGGGCCTGTTCGGCGTTGCGGAGGTGCTGCTCAACACCGAGCAGGCGATCAAGCGCGACATCATCAACACCAAGATCACCCATCTGCTGCCCACCAGGGAGGACTGGAAGGCGAGCGCAGGTCCGGTCGGCCGCGGCACCATCCTCGGCTTCTTCCTCGGCATCCTGCCGGGCGGCGGCGCGGTGGTGGCGTCCTTTGCCTCCTACGCGCTGGAGAAGCGGCTGTCGAAGACGCCGGAGCGCTTCGGCCATGGCGCGATCGAAGGCGTTGCCGGACCGGAATCGGCGAACAACGCCGCGGCGGGCGGCGCCTTCATTCCGCTGATGACGCTCGGCATTCCGCCGAACGTGGTGATGGCGCTGCTGCTCGGCGCCTTCGTCATCCACGGCCTGCAGCCGGGACCGCTGCTGATCACGCAGAACCCCGGCCTGTTCTGGGGCATCGTCGCCAGCATGTATATCGGCAACGTCATGCTGCTGATCCTGAACCTGCCGATGATCGGCATGTGGGTGCAGCTGCTCAAGCTGCCGTACAACATCCTGTTCCCCCTGATCATCCTGTTCACGATCCTGGGCGTCTACTGCTCCAGCAACAACGTGTTCGACGTCTATGTGATGATCGCGTTCGGGATCATCGGCTATTTCATGCGCAAGCTCGGCTACGAGCCAGCGCCGCTTGTGCTGGCTTTCGTGCTGGGACCGATGATGGAGAACAATCTGCGCAAGTCACTGATCCTGTCGCAGGGCGATCTCTGGACCTTCGTACAGCGGCCGATCTCGGGGGTCTGTCTCGTGTTTGCCCTGGTGCTGCTGATCGCGCCGCTATTGCCGTCGCTGCGCAAGAAGCGCGAGCTGGTGGCGCTGGATGAGGGGGCGTGAAGTTTCGCAGGGTGGGCAAAGCGACTTGTCCGCCGTAGCTCGAAGAGCGAAGGCGGAAGCGTACCCACGATCTGTATCCATCACGGAGGAATGGTGGGCACGGCGCAAGTGCGCCTTTGCCCGCCCTACGAGACCTCAGCATGCAGCAGGAAGCGCACTATCCGTTGAAGTCCCCCACGGACGCTCGCCAGACGCAAGCCCGATCAGGCGGCCCTGGATGTAGTCGCAGCCCCAATCGCGCAGCATGCTTGCGGCTTCCTCGTCCTGCACCCATTCGGCGACGGTCTTGATGTCGAGGCGGCGGGCGAGATCGATCAGGGTCTGCACGAAGGCGCGGTCGTCGGCGGAATGAGTGATGTTCTGCACGAACGCGCCATCGATCTTCACGATATCCACGCCGAGCTTGCGCAAGTTTCGGAACGAGGTGTAGCCGGCGCCGAAATCGTCGATGGCGATGCGGCTGCCGAAATGCTTGAGGCGGCCAACGAAGGCGCGGACATCATCGATGTCCTGGATCGCGACCGTCTCGGTGATCTCGACGATCAGCCGCTCGGCAACGCCGGGATGGGCCTGCATCAGCGATTCGATGCCCGCCCACCAGTCCGGATCCATCGTCGTATCAGGCGAGATGTTGAGGCTGAGGCAGATGTCGGGCGCGGCGGCGAGCTCGGCGACCACGAGCTCGAGCACGCGGTGATCGACCAGGCGGATCAGGCCGAGCCGTTCGGCGACCGGCACGATGTCGGGCGCGAGCAGCACCTGGCCGTCGCCCTGGTCCATCCGCACCAGGCATTCATGGAATGCGCGCTCGCGGGAGACGGCCGAGACCACCGGCTCATAGGCGAGCTTGATGCGGCGCTCGTTCAGCGCGGTGACGATCTCGTCGGTAACGCGGATGTTGACGCGGCGCTGCGCGTCGCGTGTGGCGTCCGGACGCCATGCCGCGAACGAGCCGACGCGGCGGCGCTTGGCGGCATCCAGCGTCTCATGAGCGCGGTTGACGGCCTCGTCGGTGTTGCGGGCATAGCGCGGTACGCTGACCGCGCCGATCGAGGCGGTGACCGAGACCGGACCGGATTTGGTCGGCACTACCTCGTCGCGAATGCCGGCGAGGAAGCGCTCGGCGGCGACATTCATGTCGTCGACGGTGCAGTTCTTCAGGATCAGGCCGAACTTGTTGCCGGAAAAGCGGCCGAGCACGTCGCCGCCACGCAGGCGCGAGCGGATGCGCTTGGCGATGTCGAGGATCACGGCGTCGGCAACGTCGAAGCCGAAGGCGTCGTTGACGCGGGCAAGATGGTCGATACCGACCAGCATGAAGGCCGCGGTCGAGCGGAAGCGGGTCGTCTCCTCGATCGCCTCGGCCAGCGCGGCAATCAGATGAGAGCGGTTGAGCTCGCCGGTCAGCGGATCGAGCCGGGCCAGCTTGGTCAGCTCCTCGTCGCGGGCGTGGCGTTCATTGTTGATTCGGACCGAGCCGATCGCGCGCACCGGGCGGCCGTCGGGGCCGGCGAACCAGCGGCCGGTCTCCTCGATCCAGATCACGGGATCGGCAGCGCTCATGCGCACGCCGTACTCGACCCGGTAGGGCGTGCCGTCGGCACCATGCACGGCATAGGCTTGCGCCAGCGCGGCGGTCCGCAGCGTTGGCGAGGGCTCGATCAGCTTGGCGAATTCGGCCCCCGTCGCCAGCCGCTCGGCGGGAATGCCGGGAAAGACGCTGCCGACCTGGTCACCCCAGACGATCGCATCACTGCCAATGTCCCAGGCAAACACGGCCTGGCCGAGGGCGGCCAGGATATCGGAGGCTTGCGGTAATGCGGGGATCAAAATCGCCTCGTTTCGGGACAGCGGGAAAGTCCTGAGCTGACACAGGATAGAGCTAGATTCGCCCCCAAACCTAGGCAAAGTTGATAAACAATTTGGAAACCACGTTTCTACAAGCCGGGGGAACCAAACCGGCCCGTCCGGCATAGGCCTTGCGAGTACTGACACGCACCCGGCACCAGCGTCCCGAAACGCGACAGGCTCTGCCGGATCAACGGTGATAGCGATGTTGAGTACCGATCGATCGGACGCGGCGGATAGCGGCACAGGCACGGCCCTGGTGCCGGTACTGCCGATTTTGCAATGGGTCCACAAGACGCCGTTGCCGCGCCCCGATCCGAGCTTCGTCGCCCAGCTGATCGCCAATGCCGAACATCTGCCCCAGGCGAGCCGGCTGCGCCGCGCCTCTTCCGAAGATGCGCAGACGGCCTATGGCGACAAGCGCCCGCTGCAAAGCGTCAGCGCGCGCACGCGGCAGGTGGCTTGAGATCGGTCAGCGCGGCGGCGTGTCGGGGGACGGAGACGTGCCGTCGCCCGGCTGCAAATGCGGCGAGGGGACTTCCGGCGAGGGCGTGCTCTGCACCGGCTTGGGTGCGGGAGGATCCATCAGCACGGATTCGGCGACCGACTGTGCCGAGGGCGCGGGCGGTGCCGCCGGTGCTGCGATCGGCGCGGAAACCGGTTCGAACTTGGGCTCGGCCACGGCATCCGGAGCTTCCACCTGGCGCTTGGCCTTGCGTGACGCCGGCACCGTTGTCTCGGCGACATAAGTGACGCGGCGGCGCGTGCGCTGGGCAATACCGCCGAGGAAATCGGCCATCGCGAGCAGCACCAGCAGGAAATAGGTCGAGTTGCCGAATTTGGGCCACATCACGAATTCGGCAGCGGCAGCACCAAACAGGATCAGTGACAGCAGATGATCCATCAGGAATTTCGAGCCCGGCCGCGCGCCCTTCACCACTTCGAGCAGCAGCAGCACGATACCGAGCGCCAGCATCACATCGGCGAGCGTGACCGGCCAGGTCTCGCCTGAGACCATCGGCACCTTGAACAGCACGTCCGTGAAGGACACGGTCGGCATCAGGAAGGCGATGATGTTGTAGACCGCGAGCGGAATCAGAAGCAGCGGGAAACCGACCATCGGCGAAATGCCTTCTCGATCAAGATATCCAGACAGGACAATGCGGCGGCGAAGCATTAGCTCCGCCGCCGCCACTGTCATATCTCATGGGTTGGCCGAAATCAGGCAGGCGCAATCATCCCGCCTGGAGAAAGGTCCTTAACTCAGGACTCTTTCTTCTTCAGGACCTGGCGGCCCTTGTACATGCCGGTCTTGAGGTCGAGATGGTGCGGACGACGCAGCTCGCCGGAGTCCTTGTCTTCCACATAGGTCGGCTTCTTGATGGCGTCTGCCGAGCGGCGCATGCCACGGCGCGACGGCGAGGTTTTTCTTCTCGGAACGGCCATTTCAATATCCTCTAGGGATTGGTGTTATCAGGGCATCGTCCGCGAGGGACGGCTCAGCACCCGCAATCCGAGGCGAGCTGAATGCCGATCAAGGTCGCGCTTATAGAGGAAGGCTGGCTGCAAAGCTAGGCTCTTGGGCCGGAAAATGCGCCCGAAAAGGGCCCAAAATCAGCGATTTTCCCGCCAGCAGGTCGCAAGCGAAGAGGCCTGCGCCCTTGCCACATAGGTCCCTGCCAGCCGCCGGACGCCCGGACCGGGGGTTTTGGCGCTGCGTTTGACCGGATTCGGCAGGATCGAGGCTAGAAGGGCCGCCTCACGCGGAGAGAGGGCGGCGGCCGATTTGCCGAAGGCATAGGCGCTGGCCGCCCCTACCCCGAACTGGCCCTGCGGGCCGAGCTCGGCGATGTTGAGGTAAATCTCCAGGATCCGCGGCTTGGGCAGGACAAGATCGATCCAGAGCGCCAGCGGGAATTCGAGCGCCTTGCGGACGAAATCCCGCCCCTGCCAGAGGAACAGGTTTTTTGCGACCTGCTGGGTAATGGTGGAGGCGCCCCGGAACGGCGTGCCGTCCTCTTGCGCGTCATCGATCGCCTCGCGCAGCGCCCCCCAATCGATGCCGTGATGCTTGCAGAAATGTGCGTCCTCAGCCGCCACCACCGCGCGCGGCAGATAGGGCGACATCGCCGCCAGATCGATCCATTCCCGCTGCATTGGCGCGCCGCGAAGCGAACGCCACGCCATCAGTGTCGAAACCGGATGGCCGGTTCGGTAGAACGGCGCGATCACATAGGGCGCGAGAATGACGACCGCGAGCGCTACCAGCAGGATTTTGACGATGCGCAAATCGACCTTTCCGGCATGGAACGAAACGCGGCCACGGCTCTCCCCATTAAGTCTGTGATAATTCGGGCCTTTTCCAGCACTTTTTAGGCCTTCCAAACGATTGACTGGGGCGGGCGCATAAAGGATTGTCCGCCGAATTTTAGTTCTGGAGCCCTTCTTGATGACCGGCACGTCCCCGTCCGATTTCGCCAAGCGTCTGGACAAGACCGCTGATGACACCGAGGCCCTGCTCGGGCGCCTGTTGTCGGACGACATCCTGCACGATGAGATCGCCCGGCCCAAGCGACTGATGGACGCAATGCGCTACTCGAGCCTGAACGGCGGCAAGCGTCTGCGCCCGTTCCTGGTGGTCGAGAGCGCGGCCGTGTTCGGTGTTCCCCGTGAAGCCGCGTTGCTGGTCGGCGCCGCGCTCGAATGCATCCACTGCTATTCGCTGATCCACGACGATCTGCCCGCCATGGACAATTCGGACCTGCGCCGCGGCCGCCCCACCCTGCACAAGCAGACCGATGACGCGACCGCGATCCTCGCCGGCGACGGTCTGCTGACGCTGGCCTTCGACATCGTCACCCGTGACGAAATCCATCGCGACGCCAATGTGCGGCTGCTGCTGACGCGCGCGCTGGCGCGCTGCGCCGGCATCGGCGGCATGGTCGGCGGCCAGATCCTCGACCTCGCCGGCGAAGGCCGCTTTGGCGGCAACGAGCCGATCGATGTCGCCCGCATTCAGCAGATGAAGACCGGCGCGCTCTTGCGTTACGGCTGCATCGCCGGCGCGATCCTCGGCCAGGCCTCGCAGAAAGAATATCAGGCACTCGACGATTACGGCCGCGCGCTCGGCGAAGCCTTCCAGATCGCCGACGATCTGCTCGATGTCGAGGGCGATGCGGCGGCCCTCGGCAAGCCGGCCGGCGCCGATGCCGCGCTCGGCAAGACCACCTTCGTCACCCAGCTCGGCATCGAAGGCGCCAAGCAGCGCGTGCGCGACCTGCTCGCCCGGGCCGACAGCGCGGTCTCGATCTTCGGTGAGCGCGCCGCCGTGCTGCAGGCAGCCGCGCGGTTTGTCGCCGAGCGGAAGAGCTGACACGCATCGATGGCGGCCGAGGGCAAAGAAGATCCCGTCCTCGTCCGCTTCCGCCAGATGTCGCGGCCGATGCGGCTGCTTTACGCGCGGCCGCGGACCTTCATCGCGCTCGCGGCTGGCGTCCTGGTCTGTCTGCTGCTGCCGGGCTCGCACCGGCTGGTGACACGGCTCCTGTTCGGCTGGGATGCGCTGATCGCGGTCTATCTCGTGCTGGTCTACGCAATGATGCTTTGCAACGACCATCACCATATCCGGCGCGCCGCCGCGATGCAGGACGACGGCCGTTTCGTGATCCTGCTGGTGACGGCGACCGGCGCCTTCGCCAGCATCGCCGCGATCGTCTCAGAACTCGGCACACCGCATCGGGGCGTGTTGGAGCTGACCATCGCAATCAGCACCATCGCCCTGTCATGGGCCGCCGTGCACACGACCTTCGCGCTGCACTACGCGCATGATTATTATCGGAATGCCAAGCCGGGCGGCCTTCAGTTCCCGAGCGGCGACAAAGAAGACCACGCCGACTACTGGGACTTCGTCTATTTCTCGTTCGTGATCGGCATGACCGCGCAGGTCTCCGACGTCGGCATCACCGACAAGACGATCCGCCGCACGGCCACGGCGCACGGGATCGTATCGTTCATCTACAACACGGCCTTGCTGGCACTGACGGTCAACATCGCGGCGAGCGCGATTGCGACCTGACGTCGTCCCGGGCTTTCGGGACGACGACCTGGATCATGCATGCCCTAACGACACACCTCGGCATTGGCATCGTTGCCGGGGCCGCCGCCGCCGCGATATTCGAGGTGGCAACCGCGGCTGACCGGACGGCAGCCAGTGCTATTGCAGATGACTTGCCCGCCACCTGCGGCGCGACCGGCGCCGGCAGCGGCCGCAATGCCGGCCGCGGCACCATAGCCGCCCGCCGCGCCGCCGGCCTGAGGACGCTGCCGGGCGGGACGTTCATCACCGTCATCGCGCTTCGCCGTTGCAGGCTTGGCCGGCTTGGCGGCGCGCTTCTTCTCGCACTCATTGTCGTCGTTGACCGCATAGCCCTCACGGCAGACGATCTTGGTGCACTTGTCGCCATCGGCCTTGAAGCCGTGCTCGCAGACCAGCGGGCAGACGCGTGACGGCTTGGCCTTGACCGCATCCAGCGCGTCCGTGCTCGCCACCTTCACGTCGAGCTTGGTGCCGGCATAGCGGTTGAACTGCGACAGCGAGCGCTGCGAGGATGTGCTCCAATTGCCGTCGGCAGTGCCCGAGAAGCAGCCGACGCGGCCGAGCTCGGTCTGCACCGAACGGCTGAGATCGGCCGGCGCGGTCGCCGGCGTCAGAGAGGCAACGTTGGTGCCGGCGGGGCTCGCGGTGCTGGCCGGCGCAGCGCTCGGCGCCGCAGCGGCGAGATTGACGCGCTGCTGCTCGGCGGCAGCTGCCTGCTGTTGCGCCTGCTCCTTGGCCTTCTGCGCAGCGAGCTGCGCCTGCTCGGCGGCCTTCGCATCGGCCGCGGCTTTGGCCTGCGCATCCTTCTGCGCGCCGAGCGCGGCGAGACGATCGCGTTCTGCCTCGGCCTGTTTCGCCTTCTCGGTGGCAGCCGCATGGGCTTGCTCGGCACCAATTTTCTCGACCTGAAGCTTGGCGAGGCTCGCATAGAAGCCATCGGGATGCTGGGCGAGGAAAGCGGCCCACGCCGCCTTGTTGCCGACCTGGAGCGCGAGCTCGTAGTCGCGGCGGATATCGGCCTGCGGGTTCGGCGCGGGCGCAACCGTTGCTGCGGCCGTCACCTTGACCGGAACCAGCGGCACGTCCTCGCCACCGAGCGAGCCGTAGACGAACGGCTCCTGCTTGTTGCCGGTCGACTTGAGCACGTCGTCGCGCACGAAGCCGAAGGCACGGCGGACGTCGAGGCCCGGCGTCGTCAGATGCTTCGACAGCGCGACCGTAAAGGGGCTGTTGGCGCCGTCGCCGTCCTGAGCGGTGAAGCCGGCCTTCGCCGAATAGGCGATCAGCGTATTGGGGCTGGTCGGCTCGACCTGGGCGAGGCCCCGGCCGATACTGCGCGCGGCCACCGTGCGCTTCATGGTCTTGCCGAACGGATTGTCGCGGCAGGCATCCAGGATCACCAGCCGAAGCTGTTTTGCCGGTTCGACGGCGACCAGAACGCGGTCGAGCGAGAGCGCCTCGTCATAGACGTCGGTGTCGCGCTCGAGCTTGGCGTCGACGGGGATCAGATAATTCGACCCCTCGACCTCGATGCCGTGGCCGGCATAGTAGACCACGGCGATGTCGGCATTGCGGGTCGCATCGGCAAAATCGCGCAGCACGCGCCGGGTATCCAGGGCCGACAGGTCGTGCCGGAAATCGACGCTGTTGAAACCGGCCTCTTTCAGCGTCTTCGCCATCACCGCACCGTCATTGACGGGATTGGCGAGCGACGGCGCGTGCTGATAGGCCGAGTTGGCGATCACCAGCGCGACGCGGTTGCCGGCAAGAGCGGGATCCATGCCGAACAACAGCACGGCGGCGAGGAGAAGCGGGCAGAGTCTGAGCAGATTGCGCATGACACGACTTCCGAAGTTCGGGACGTTTCGGTCCCCCTTGGGACCGCTTTAGCAGGATCCGGTGCCGGCGCTTGTGATGGAGGTCACCAAGGCCGCGCCGGCGACAGCCCGAAGGACCCCCTATGTTTGTCGCGCCAGCGCGGTCGCGGTTCGCTGCCAAACAGGCAAGCAGACCGAATTCCCCTAGGCATCGCCGATATGCCCCCGATATTGCGGCAGATTGTCCGTAATTTCGTGCCAGGGCGCCTTCGAGGCCACGAAGATGTGGGCGCTCGGCCGGATCGAGGGGGCATCAACCAGGGTTCCCATGGCGACATGGACCCATTGTCCTTCACGTACCCGGGAATAAAGCAGCGAGCCGCACCGGGAGCAATGGGCGTCATGGGTGGTGTCGTCGCCGAAAATCATCCGCTGGTCCCCTCCCCGGACAATGCGGAGCTTATCCTGCGCGATGCCGGCGAAGGGCTTGAAGGCGGAGCCAGTGGTGCGACGGCAGTTCGAACAGTGGCAGTTCATCGCATAGGAGAACGCGTCGGTCACCTCAAACCGCACGGCGCGGCAGTAGCATTCGCCGATCAGGATACGAGCGTTCGAAGTTTCTGATCCGGTCATTCCAGCGTCCTTGCGCGATTGGCAAGAGACACCCATAGCGCATTTCGATGTGTACGACTAAGTTCCGCCCAAGCCATCATGCAAAAGGATGACCTATGAACCAGAACCGTTCGAGTGTCGAAGCCGTCGTGCAATCCTATTTCGACGGGCTTTACGAGGGCGACGCCGAGAAGCTCGGCACCATCTTCCATCCCTCCGCTGACTTGCGCTGGGTCGAGAAGGGCGAGCTTCAGGTCCTGACCGTGCCCGACTGGCTCGACCGCGTCCGCAAGCGCGCCTCCGCCAAGGCCGAGGGCAAGCCGCGCGAGGATTTCATCGTCACCATCGACCGTTCGGACGACAAGACCGCCTTCATCAAGGTCCGTTGCCAGCTGCCGCCGCGTTTCTTCACCGATTATCTGGTGGCGATGAAGCTCGCCGACGGCTGGCAGATCGTGTCGAAATCGTATCGGTATGACCTGAGGGAGTGAGGACGGCCTGACGTCCCGCTTCCTGAATTCGGACGCGCTCGCCCTCCATTCTGCACCATTGCAAGCACAACTCTCGCCGCGCGAGGAGCTCGAGCGCAGCGAAGCAATGACGGCGCGGATGACGCGTGCGTAATCTCTTCCATCTCTTCTCATGAAAGCTCCCCATGCCGCTCGATCGCCGTTCCCTGCTCGCCTCTCTCTGCTGGATCGCCGCCTCTCCTGCGTTGGCCGCTGAGGCACCGCCTGAGCTCGAAACCTATGAACGTGAGAGCGGAGGACGGATCGGGGTCTATGCAGAGAACCTTGCGACCGGCAAAAAGCTCGCCTGGCGCGCCGACGAGCGCTTCGTCATGTGCTCGACCTTCAAGGCCTCGCTTGCGGCTTGCATGCTGGCCCGGGTCGACCGCGGCGAGGACCAGCTTGCGGCCATGATCGCTTACGGCAAGCCCGACCTCTTGGACTACGCGCCGGTCGCCAAACAGAATCTTGCGGCCGGCGCGATGTCGGTCAGCGACATGTGCAAGGCGATCGTCGAGCTCAGCGACAATACCTGCGCCAATCTGCTGCTGGCGCGGATCGGCGGACCCGCCGCCCTCACCGCCTTCTGGCGATCGCTCGGCGACACCACCTCCCGGCTCGACCACAACGAGCCAGAACTCAACCGCTCGCCGCCGGGCAATCCCCACGACACCACGACGCCGGCAGCAATGGCGGGAAATTTGCAGCGCCTGGTGGTGGGCGAAGCGCTGTCGCCGGCCTCGCGGGCCCTGCTCACCGACTGGATGGTGAACTGCAAGACTGGCGCGAACCGGCTGCGCGGCGGCCTGCCTGCAAGCTGGACCATCGGCGACAAGACCGGCAACAACGGCAAGGACGCTTCGGGTGATATCGCGGTCGCCTGGCCCAAGCCCGGGACGCCGATCCTGATCGCGGTCTATACCCAGGGCGGCACGCCGAATCCGGCGCAGATCGAAGCCGCCTTTGCACGCATCGGACGGATGGCGGCCGAGCGGCTGGCGTAAGCCGCGCACATTGACGTAGCCGTCGCTTCCGGGTCAAGACAGACCATCATGGAAGCGAAGTTTCAGACCTTTCTCATCCTGCTCGCCGTGCTGGCAGGCGTGGCGCTGGCCGCACGCCGCTTCAACGTCGCCCCCGCCATCCTGCTGATGCTGGCCGGCGTCGGCCTCGCCTTCGTGCCTGGCATGCCTCCGGTGGAATTGCCTCCCGAGCTGGTGCTGCTGATGGTACTGCCGCCGCTGATCTACTCGGCGAGCGTCGCCATGAGCTGGCGTGAGTTCAAGAACAATTTGCGCCCGATCGTGCTGCTCGCGGTTGGCGCGGTGATCTTCACCGCAGCGATGGTGGCGGCCGCCACGCACTACATGATCGGCCTGCCCTGGACCATCGGCTTCCTGCTCGGCGCCATCGTCGCGCCGCCCGACGTGGTGGCACCGCTCGCGATCGCGCGCCGGCTCAACATGCCGCGGCGGCTCCTCGTCATCCTCGAGGGTGAAGGGCTCGCCAATGATGCCACCGCGCTGATCCTCTACCGCTTCGCGCTGGCCGCCATCATGGTCGGACATTTCTCGCTGCCGCTCGCCGCCGGCGAATTCCTCCTCATTGTCGCCAGCGAGATCGCCTTCGGCATCGGCGTCGGTTGGCTCTCCCTTCGCTTCCGCAAATGGTCCGGAGATCCGCAGGTCGAACTGACGCTGTCGCTGATCACCCCCTACGTCTCCTACTGGCTGCCCGAGCATATCGGTGGCTCCGGGGTGATCGCGACGGTGGCCTGCGGCCTCTATGTGAGCTGGAACGGCCCGCTGCTGATCTCGTCGGCAACGCGCCTGCAGGGCATCTTCTTCTGGGACCTCGTGATCTACCTGATCGAGGGCGTGCTGTTCCTGCTCACCGGATTCCAGATGCGCGCGCTCTACGAGAAATCGAAGGCGTTCCCGCTCGACGACATCCTGATCGCAACTGCCGTGGTCCTGGTGATCGTCGTGGTCGCGCGCTTCGCCTGGCTCTATCCTGCAACCTACCTGCCGCGCATGCTCAGCAAATCGCTGCGCCAGCGCGATCCGTCGCCACCCTGGCAATGGCCGTTCGTGCTCGCCTTCACCGGCGTGCGCGGCGCGGTGTCGCTGGCGGCCGCGCTGGCACTGCCGTTCACGCTGCCGGATGGCGATGCATTTCCGTATCGCGACCTGATCCTGTTCGTGGCCTTCGGCGTCATCTTCGTCACGCTGATCGGCGTCGGGCTGACGCTGCCGCCGGTGGTGAGATGGCTCGGCGTCGCCGAGGCCGGCCGTAACGAGCATGCCGCCGAGCACGAAGCCGAGATCGCCGCGCGCCGTCAGGCGCTGGATGCAGCGCTGAAATCGCTCGACGCGCTGACCGAGGAGAAGGAGGTGTCCGACGAAGTGATGCGGCTCCTGCGTGCCCGCCATGACATCCGCGTCAACCAACTGCCTGATTCACTCGATCCCACCCACCACGACGTCTCTGCCGCCGGTACCGCGCTGACCCGCGACCTGATCGCCGCCGAACGCAAATTCATTCACAACCTGCTGCGCGACGGCCAGATCACCGACGAGACGCGGCGGCGAATCGAGCGCGACCTGGATCTGGAGGAAGCGAGCCTGGCGAACCGGGAGTATCGGCGGACGCCGCTGTAGCCTCCCGTCATTGCGAGGAGCCGTTGCGACGAAGCAATCCAGACCGCCTCCACGGAAAGACTCTGGATTGCTTCGCGGAGCCTGTCCTCGGGTCGCGCTAGGCGCGGACCCGTTGGCTCGCAATGACGGCGGGAGCAATTACCGCCTTGCGCAAAACTCCGCTATGGCGGACGCCACGGCCGCCGCAATCGTTTCATGCCGCTCGGGTGCGTTCATCGCCATTTCCTCGTCGCGGTTGATGATGGAGCCGGCCTCGAGCAGCACTGCGGCACTGCTGGTCCGCGACAGGACGACGAGCCCGTCATAGCGGTAGACGCCGACGTCCTTGTCGAGCAACTGGCGCCGGTAACGGCCCATCAGCGGCAAAGTGTATTGGCTGGCATAGTGCAGGCCTTGCTCCTTCAACTGCCTGCCGATCATCCGTGCCAGCATCAGGCTGGTGGCGAAGTGCGAATTCCGCTGCGACACGAACAGCGAGTGGCCCGAAAAGCGATCGCTGAAAAAGCTCTTCGCGCCATCGAATTCCCAGGTCTCGAGCAGCCTGTCCGGCACCGAATCATGATGGATCGACAGGAAGAGATCGGCGTGCGACCCATTGGCGTTGCCGACACGTTTAAACAGGCTGGGCCGCGCCTTGCCGTCCGTGACGAGCAGGCGTGTTGCGGCAAAGCCTTCGGACTTGAGTTTCGCCGTGATGAGTCTTGCGAGACGGAAGTTGAAGCCGAACTCCGGATCGTTGCGCGCGCTCAATGCGCCGTAGGAGTCCGGCGTATGCCCGACATCCACGACGACCCGGAATTTCGGCATCTCACATTTGGCCGGCGCGGGCGAAGGCTTGGGCCTTGCTTTCGCGACCTTTCGGGCCGGGGCAGCCTGCCCCGCATCGATGGACGGAAGCAATAACGCGACCAGCGACACCAGGAGAATTGCGACGATGTCCCGCCCTGACGACAAATCCTACTCCGCTGCCGCGATGCGTGGCCGGCCGACGAAGCCCGCGACATCGCCGAATCGTTCGAGCATGACCGCGGACAGATCCTTCGACTTGCTGGTGACGCAGGCGCCGGAGCGCACCGCATAGCGATCCTGATGCGTCGCCTGCGGCGGGGCCTCGCCCTGCTGCAGCGCCCGCGCCAGATCCATCACCAATTTACGAAAATGCATGATGCCGAGATCGGTCGGCCCGAGATGCTCGCGGGTGCGGTCGGCGATCGGCCCCTGGCTGTCCTGCACGGCGGCGTCCTGCTCGGAGACACCCTTGATGCCGGTGTAGCTCCTGGTCTTCTGCAGCTTGCGATCGATCAGATAGTCGTTGCCCTTATGGCGCAGCGGCACGTAATTGTCGTCGACCTCCGCGATCACGCCGTTGCCGCGGTCGTAGGCGTCGCGCTCCGCTTGCGACAACGGCCGCTCCGGATTCCAGGCATAGGTGTAGATCCAGCAATTGGTGTCGGTCACAGGCACGAAGGTCTGGCCAAAAATGCTCTCGCCCGGCATCGCGCTCGGCGCGTAGGCGTGGAATGGCATCAGGAATTGCGCGATGCGCCAGTAGATGCTGTCGCTGCCGGTGAGCCGGCCACCGGCAATGGTCAGTCCGGCCTCGTGCGGGCTGATCTTGATCACCGGCCGCGGGTCTTCCGCGATCCAGCGCATGTGATCGCTCGACATCCGCGCGATCGGATTCACAAAGTGCTTCTTGATGTCCAGGATCTCGTTCTCCTCCTTGTCGAAGGAGAGATGGGCAAAGGTGAAATGCGCGGTGTCGATCGAGCCTTCCAGCGCCTGCACCCAGTTGCAGTCCTGCCATTTCTTGCTGACGTAGCGGTGCGAGGCCGGCAGCAGCGCCATTTCGAGATCGGGCAGCTCGGGCATGGCCTCGATCGGACCCATATAGGCCCAGATCATCTCGCCCCATTCGCGCACCGGATAGGACTTGATGCGGATCAGGTCCTTGGCGTTGAGATCGGGATAGGAGGTCGGCATGTCCAGGCAGCGGCCGTCGGTGTTGAACTTCCAGCCGTGATAGACGCAGCGGATGCCGCATTCCTCGTTTCGCCCCAGCCAGAGATTGGCGCCGCGATGCGGGCAATATTGGTCGATGACGCCGACGACGCCGCGCGTGTCGCGGAAGGCAAGCAGTTCCTCGCCGAGCACGGTGATCTTCTTCGGCTCGCCGTCTGGTTCGGGGAGTTCTTCGGACAGCAGGACGGGAATCCAGAAGCGGCGCAGCAATTCGCCCATGCCTGTTCCAGGGCCGGCCTCGGTCAGGAATTTGTTGTCCTCGGCGCGGAGCATGGCTGATCCTCCCGAATATTTTCGGGAAGATTGGCGCGGACGCGGGAAGACGTCAACGCAAGAACGGCTCTCGTAGGGTGGGCAAAGCGAAGCGTGCCCACGTCCTGCCTATTTGATGAGAAGACGTGGGCACGGCGCTGACGCGCCTTTGCCCACCCTACCGCACTGTCTCCTAAACCGGCCGCTCGCCTTTCACCGTCACCCGCGTGCCCGAGCGCGTGTGGGGCCAGTAGTCCCACATCGCGCGGTGCTGGGTGCAGCGGTTGTCCCAGAACGCGATGGCGTTCTCGGTCCAGCGGAAGCGGCACTGGAACAGTGGGTTTTCGGCGTGCTGGTAGAGATAGGCGAGCATCGCATCGCTCTCGTCGCGCGGGATGCCGTTGATGTGGCGGGTGAAGCCGCGGTTGACGTAGAGCGCCTTTCTGCCGGTGACCGGATGCGTGCGCACAACGGGATGCTCGGCGCTCGGATAGGACGGACGGTCGGCAACGCCGTAGTTCGCATAGAGCCCGCGATAGATGGGCTCGCCATCATGCAGCGCGGTGAGGCCATCGAGATAGGTCTTCATGCGATCGGACAGCGCCTCATAGGCGGCGTACATGTTGGCGAACAACGTGTCGCCGCCGCGCGGCGGGCACTGCTTGATGTAGAGGATCGAGCCCATCGGCGGTTCGAGATCGCAGGACACGTCGGAGTGCCAGCCCTCACCGTTGGCACGCGGCGAGTTCTTGTCGGCGTAGATCTTCATCAGCGCCGGGTCTTCGTCCTCATGCGGCGCGGCGGGATGGAAATGCAGCTCGCCGAACTTGCGGCCGAAGGCGAGATGCTGCTGCGGCGTGATCTGCTGGTCGCGGAAGAAGATGACGAGGTTTTCGGCGAGCGCGCGGTGGATCTCGTCCATCTGCTGATTTGAACGCGCGTCGTCGGAGACGAGCCCGCCGATGTCCACGCCCGATATTTCCGCGCCGATGATGGGGGTGAGCTTTTCGACCGCGATGGTCTCGTAGAGCGCGCCGTCGTCAGCCGTGTGGCGATAGCGCGGGCCCTGCTTGCCGGCGAGTGAGCTCATGGCGTGTCTCCCGATCTGTTGTTCGTTGCTTGCTATCCTAGGCCTCGGGAGCGCAGACGCAAAGATAGCAACCCGCGAATCTTGACACACTTATAAAGCTTTAATAGTGTGTAGAAGGAAAAGAGGCTTCCACGATGGGTAAATATGAGCGACTTGGCGCGTTCCTGAAGTCCCAACGGGCCAAAGAGGTCCCTATGACCTTTGCCGAAATCGAGCGAGTCATTGGAAGCAAGCTCCCTCCTAACTCTCCTCAATACCCGGCCTGGTGGAGCAATAATCCGACCAACAATGTGATGACCAAGGTCTGGCTGGCCGCCGGCTTTCGTACCGAGCAGGTCGACACGAAGGCTCGCAAGGTCGTGTTTCGCCGGGTCGAATTGAGTTCCGCAGAACCGGCGCCGTCGCGCGTCAAGAAGCTCGGCCGCCCTCCGCTGTTCGGCGCCCTCAAAGGATTGGCACACATCCCACCCGGCGTTGATTTGACACAGCCGGCCGATCCCGATTGGGGCCAAGTGTATGAGTGATCCTGCGCCTCTTTTGCTCGATACGCATGCCGCGATCTGGATTGCAGAAGACAAACCTATTGCCACCGAGGCGAGCGAGGCGATTGAAGCCGCCTATCGCGCAGGATCTGCCATCTTCGTCTCTGCAATCACCGCATGGGAAATCGGCTTGCTCGTTGCACGCAACAGGCTGGGCCTCTCCACGAGACCAGAACTCTGGTTTCAACGGCTGCTTGCCGTCGAAGGAGTGCGGCTCGCCGAACTCACGCCCAATATTTTGATCGCGTCTTCATTCTTGCCCGGCGCCCCGCCGCGTGACCCTGCGGATCGAATCATCATTGCAACTGCTCGCGACCTTGGCGCGAGCGTGATTACCCGGGACGGATTGATGCTGAGATATGGCGAGACAGGCCAGGTCAGCACGATTACATGCTGACCTGAACGCCTACTCCGCCGCGGTCACCGGCACCTTGGCGCCCTGGCCGTAACGCTGCTCGATGTAGTCGATCACCAGCGCCTTGAAGTCGGCGGAGATGGTCGGGCCGCGCAGCGTGCGGAACTTCTTGCCGTCGACGAACACGGGTGCGGCCGGCGCTTCACCGGTGCCGGGCAGCGAGATGCCGATATTGGCGTGCTTGGATTCGCCGGGGCCGTTGACGATGCAGCCCATCACCGCGACGTTGAGTTCCTCGACACCAGGATATTTCGTCTTCCAGGTCGGCATCTCGTCGCGGATGAAATCCTGGATCGAGCGCGCCAGTTCCTGGAACGTGGTCGAGGTGGTGCGGCCGCAGCCGGGGCATGCAGCGACCAGCGGCACGAAGGTGCGGAAGCCCATGGTCTGCAGCAACTCCTGACCGACCTGCACCTCACGGGTGCGGTCACCGCCAGGCTCCGGCGTCAGCGAGATGCGGATGGTGTCGCCGATGCCCTGCTGCAGCAGGATGCCGAGCGCGGCGGACGACGCCACGATGCCCTTGGTGCCCATGCCGGCCTCGGTCAGGCCGAGATGGATGGCGTAGTCGGAACGAGAAGCGAGATCCTGATAGACCGCGATCAGATCCTGCACCGCCGAGACCTTTGCGGAGAGGATGATGCGGTTCTTGGGCATGCCGAGCTCTTCGGCGCGCGCGGCCGAGAGCAGCGCGGACTGCACCATGGCCTCGCGCGTCACCGCGCGCACGTCGCGCGGATTGGCGGAAGCGGCGTTCTCGTCCATCAGCTTGGTCAGCAGCTCCTGGTCGAGCGAGCCCCAATTGGCGCCGATGCGCACCGGCTTGTTGTTCTTGTTGGCGATCTCGATGATGTCGGCGAACTGGGTGTCGCGCTTGTCCTTGAAGCCGACATTGCCGGGATTGATGCGGTACTTGGCGAGCGCCTCGGCGCAGGCCGGATAGGCCGCGAGCAGCTTGTGGCCGATATAGTGGAAGTCGCCGATCAGCGGCGTGGTGATACCGCGCTTGGCGAGGCCGTCGCGAATGTGCGGCACGGCGGCCGCGGCTTCCTCGCGGTCCACAGTGATGCGGACCATTTCGGAGCCGGCGCGCGCGAGCGCTGCGACCTGGGCGATGGTACCGTCGATGTCGGCGGTATCGGTGTTGGTCATCGACTGCACGACGATCGGCGCACCGCCGCCGACGGCGACGTCGCCGACCTTGACCTGGGTGGTATGGTAACGCGGCGCTGGCCCCGCGATGTCGGAATCGATGGTGGTTTCGGGCTTGTTCATGGGGTCCAAATATCAGGTTTTGGTGACGTTCAGCAATGCATCGCGCGGCGCCGCAGCGACTTGGCTCGGACGGTTAACGAGAAAAAGCCCAGCAATTACAAGGACAGCTGCCGCCCCGAACGCCAAGCTTAGGGTGTCGTGCATGATGAAATAGCTACCGACGACGCCAAACAAAGGGGTGATGAAGGTAAAAGCCGACAATTTGCTGGCCGAATAGGCCTTCACCAGCGCGAACCAAAGCGTGAACGTGGTTCCAACCACCCAGATCGCCTGGAAGGCCATCAGGCCGAGCGACAGCGGCGCCGGGGTATGCGTGATGGTCTCGCCGAACAGCCCGGCCGCCAGTCCCAGGATCGGGATCGAGATCGCAACCTGATAGCCCAGCGCCTTCTCCGGCGCGGCAAACCGCAGCCGCGTGCCCTTGGCAACCAGCGTGGTCGCCGCCCAAAGCGCGGCGCCGCCGACGATCATGAGGTCGCCGAGCAGGACATGCGAATCGACATTGGGCTGCGGCACGCCGATGGCGAGCGCGACGCCGGCAAAGCTGATGGCAAGACCCAGCCATTGCGAGGCGCCAAGCCGTTCGCCGAGCACTTGGTAGGAGCCGAGCGCAACGAAGAACGGCGCGGTGTAGAGGAACACCACCGCGCGCGAGGCCGACGTGAGGCGCAGCCCCTGGAAGATCAGCACGAATTCGATGCCGAACATCAGCCCGGCAATCAGGCCCGGCTTCCACGTGCCGTCATTCTCGAAGAATTTGACGCCGCGAAGCGTGCCGATGAGGAGCAGCACCGGCAGCGCGCCCGCCGACCGGATCGTGGCCTGCAGCATCGGCGGAATGTCCGGCAGCACCAGCTTCACCGCGATCTGGTTGAACCCCCAGGTCAGGCACAGCATGAGCATCAGGGCGATGGCGCCGGCACTGAGGGGACGTGCGGCGGAATGTAAGGCTTGTGGTGAGGACATCTCTTCCCGATTACCGGCTTTGCGCCGTTGTTGCTCTATGCAGCTTTCTGACAATGGGTGCAGACGCCCGTGATCTCCACCACGGACAATTTAGGCGCAAAGCCCGAGCTGCGCGCGGCGGCATTGAGGTCCCGGGCAAAGGACGCCGACGGGATCTCGCCGACCAGGCCGCAGCGCTCGCAGATCAGGAACGCCACCGCCGAGGTCGCGTCGTGGTCGTGGGCGGCGCAGGCGAGATAGGCATTGCGGCTCTCGATGCGATGCACAAGGCCATTGGCCATCAGGAAATCAAGCGCGCGATAGACCGTGATCGGCGCCGGCCGCGACATGGACTTGGCGAGCTCGTCGATCACCTCATAGGCTCCGAGCGGGCGATGGCTGGAGAGCAAGGCCCCCAGCACCTGACGGCGTATGGGCGTGAATTTCTGTGCGCGCTGCTTGCAGACCTCTTCGGCATGCGCCAGCGCATCCGCGGTGCAGCGGCCGTGATCGTGGTCGGGCGCGGGAAATGCCGGTTTTGCGAGGGTCATGCGGGCACGTTCTAGCATTTGGGCCCGGGAACCCAAAGCACGACCCTGCGACCGGCTGCCAGCCATGCTCGCGCTGCGGGACAGCATCGTGATATCCGCCGTGGAATAATCATAAGCTTGCTTATTATATCCCAAGCTTATTGGAGACCAAGCTCATGACCCGCGGGTCTGTCGACCAGAACTTCCTGTTCACGCTCGGTGAGCTCTACCGCCTGTTGCGCGTCTATGCCGACAAGGAGGCCTTGCGGTTCGGCATCACCCGGGCGCAATGGGCGGTGCTGGCCAAGGTTGAGCGCAGCGAGGGCATGAAGCAGTCGGAACTCGCCGAGCTGCTCGAGATGCAGCCGATCACGCTGACCCGCCTGATCGACAAGCTCTGCGATAATGACTGGATCGAGCGCCGCAGCGACGCTTCGGACCGCCGCGTCAAGCGCCTGTATCTGAGGAAGGCCGGCCGGCAATTGCTGGGCCGGATGAGCGGGCTGAAGTCCGAGCTCACGGCCAACGCGCTCGACGGCATCACGCCGGCGGACGCCCATCGCCTCCTGACCCAGCTCGAAACCATCAAGGAAAACGTGCGTACCGCGATCCAGACCAGCGGCGCGGAACAGGCGCGTAAGGAGCAGCGCTATGGCTGACCAAGTCCTCAAGTTCCAGCCCGAGCAGAAGACCGACAGCGGCAAGCCCACCAAGAAAGCCGGCACCGACCCGCGCCGCCGCCTGGTCGCGGGCCTGCGGCGTTACCGCCGCTTCCTGCTCCTGGTCGTGCTGCCCGTGATCGCCGCCATCGGCGGCATCACTTTCTACCTGCATGGCGGCCGCTATGTCGGCACCGACGACGCCTATGTCGGCGCGCAGAAGGTGCTGGTGACGCCCGACATCTCCGGCAAGATCCAGAAGGTCGTCGTGAAGGAAGGCCAGTCCGTCAAGCAGGACGACGAGCTGTTCGAGATCGACCCCGCTCCGTTTCGCCACGCGGTGGTCGAAGCCAAGGCGCAGCTCGCGCAGGCCCGCACGACCTACGACAACCTCGTCGCCAACATCAAGATCTATGGCGACATGCTGGGCCTCGCCCAGCAAGGCATCGATTTGAAGCAGCGCGACGTCGAGCGCAAGCAGGCGCTGGTGAAGAACAATTACGGCTCGCAGCTCGATCTCGACAATGCCTCGAATGCGCTGGTCACCGCCGGCGCGCAGGCGCAATACATCAAGCAACAGCTCTCCAACGCCAGGACGCAGCTGCTCGGCGACCCCGAATTGCCACTGGAGCAATTCCCGCCTTACGCACAGGCCAAGGCCAAGCTGGACGATGCCCAGCGCAACCTCGACCACACCGTGCTGCGCGCGCCGATGGACGGCGTGGCGACGCAGGTCGAGCAGATCCAGCTCGGCCGCTATGTCGCCGCCGGCACGCCGGTGTTTTCCATCATCGACGTCGCCCACCCCTGGGTCGACGCCAATCCGAAGGAGAGCGACCTCACCCACGTCACCGAAGGACAGCCCGTCACGCTCGAGGTCGACGCGTTCCCGAACCACGTCTTCAAGGGCAAGATCGGCTCGCTCTCGCCCGGCACCGGCGCGCAATTCGCGATCCTGCCGCCGCAGAATGCCACCGGCAATTTCGTCAAGGTGGTGCAGCGCGTGCCGATCCGCATCTATTTCGACGAGACCGACAAATATGTCCGGAAGCTGAAGGCTGGCATGAGCGTCTACGCCACCATCGACACCGGCCATCAGCGCTCGCTCGCCGGCCTGCTAGGCCTGTCGGCGACCGCGAGCCAGGATAAAGACTGAACGCAAGGACTGATCCGATGTCCGGTCCCAATGCCAGCCTGATGGTCCCCGGCCTGCGCCGGAACATGGTGACGATCTGCGCCATGACCGCGACCATCATGCAGGCGCTGGACACCACCATCGCCAACGTCGCCCTGCCCTACATGCAGGGCACGCTGTCGGCCTCGCAGGACCAGATCAACTGGGTGCTGACCTCCTACATCGTAGCCGCCGCGATCATGACGGCGCCGGTGGGCTGGATCGCCAACCGCTTCGGCCGCAAGCGCATCTTCATCATCTGCTCGGCCGGCTTCACCATGGCCTCGGTGCTGTGCGGCCTCGCCCAGGACATCAACCAGATGGTGCTGTTCCGCCTGCTGCAAGGCGTGTTCGGCGCCGCCCTGGTGCCCCTGTCGCAATCGGTGATGCTCGATTATTACACGCTCCAGGAACGTGCCAAGGCGATGTCGATCTGGGGCATGGGCGTGATGATGGGTCCGATCATGGGGCCCTCGCTGGGCGCCTGGCTGACCGAGACCTATTCCTGGCACTGGGTGTTCTTCGTCAACCTGCCATTCGGCTTCATCACCGTGCTCGGGCTGATCGTCTTCATGGACGAGACCGACAAGAATCTCAGCCTCAAATTCGACTGGTTCGGCTTCGCCGCGCTGGCGGTTGCGATCGGCTCGCTTCAGCTCGCCCTCGACCGCGGCGAGCAGCTGGGCTGGCTGGAATCCAATGAGATCCTCGCGGAGTTCATCGTCTCGGCGGTCGCCTTCTACTTCTTCCTCGCGCACTCCTTCACGACCTCGACCCCGTTCATTCGGTTCGCGCTGTTTCGGGATCGCAACTTCGTCACCGGCTGCGTGTTCATGATCGTGATGGGGCTCGTGCTGTTCTCGACCATGGCGCTGGCCTCGCCCTATATGCAGAACGTGATCGGCTATCCCATCATCACCGCCGGCCTGCTGCTGGCGAGCCGCGGCTTCGGCACCTTCTTCGCGATGATGCTGGTCGGCCGGATGATGCGCTATTTCGAGGCGCGCACGCTGATCATCGCCGGCCTGACACTGACCGCAGGCTCGCTGTTCCAGATGACCGGCTGGACCGATCTGACCCAGGTGCCGGAGATCGTCACCGTCAGCGTCATTCAAGGCTTCGGCTTCGGCCTTGTCTTCGTGCCGCTATCGACCGTGGCCTTCCTGACACTGTCGAACGACCTCCGTACCGACGGCACCGCGATGCTGACCCTGATGCGCAACGTCGCGAGCTCGGTCGGCATTTCCGTCGTCATCGCCCAATTGACGCAGGGGACGCGGCGGACCTATGCGATCCTGTCCGAGCACATCAACCCGTTCAACCATGCACTGCAGATGCCCGACGTCAGGGGCCTGATCAACCTGTCCACCGACGCCGGCCGCGCCATGGCCGACAGGATGGTCAGCGTCCAGGCGCAGATCATCGCCTTCGCCTACGACTATCAGCTGGTGATGTTCTTCATCCTCTGCACTATCCCGCTCGCCTTGCTGATCGGCTCGACCAAGGCCACGCTGCGCAAGCAGGCGGCGGGACCGGAGCATGCGGTGATGGAGTAACGCACGCTCGATCTCCCAATCTCCACTGTCATCCCGGACAAGCGCGGCGAAGCGGAGCGCAGATCCGGGATCTCAGCGCGAGCGCTTGCGCTCGTCGCGATAATCACAGGGAGTAGTTTGGCGAAGACTGTGAATTACCAGTCTCGCGCCAAACTACTCCCTGTGATTATGGGTCCCTGCGTTCGCAGGGACGACACCGAAATTGCGGCGCGCCCTACAACAACTCCTCGCAGCCCAAATCATCCACCGCCGCAAACACCCGCTCCAGATTATTCCACCAGATCAGCGGCGGGAGATTGACACTCCATTGCCAGACCGGCTTGGTGATGTGCCAGAGCACCGACCGGCGATAATCCTGGTCAAGTGCGCCGCGCGTGTAGCCGCTGACGCCGTGCGAGATCAGGGTCTCATGATAGCGGTTGAGCAGCAGGCGCTCGAGCGTCTGGCGGCGCTCCGGATACCATTGCGTCGCCATCATGTAGGCGAGATCGTGGGTCGGCACGTTGATGCGCCACTGGTCGAAGTCGAAAATCCGCACGGTGTCGGCGATGTCCGCGCGCGGCAGCAGGAAATTCCAGGTATGGGCATCGCCGTGGGCAATAGAGAGATGTCGATGGGAATGATAGCGCTCAAGCAAACGATCCGACTGCTCAATGAACCGACGATAGAGGATGCGTCGTTCTTCGCTCAGACGGTCGCCGAGAAGATCGGCAAAACGATCATAATGGCCAGCAAAGGTCTCCATCAACCTTGACGTATCATCGGCGCTCATCCAACTGCCAATGGTGTCGCCGAGACTTGGGTGGTCCCACCATGCCGCGTGCCAGCCCGCGAGCGTCGTGACGATCGCCATCGCCTGTTCGCGAGACGGCGGCAAGGGCCACGGGGCCGCGACCTCATGGCTGTCGGTGAGGTCCTCGAGCAGCAGATGCCAACTGACATTTTCCTCATCGAACTGTCCGTCAAAGCAACGCGGCACCAGCCCCGGCGGCATATTCGGTGCAAGTTTCGCATAGAAGGCCACTTCGTGCCGGCCACCATGCGCAAGCGTCTTGGCAAAATCGGCATGCGGCGTCTTCAGGATCAGTGTCTGCGGCGCGCCGCCGGATTCACCCACATAGCGCAGACCGAGACGGACGATGTGCGACACGACGGTGTCGCGCTGATGCAGTACCTTCACCTCGCGGACCGCGCCTGCGTCGAGCACGCCGCCTCTGCGCAGTGCCGCCGTCAGTCGGGCGGGCTCAACGACATCAGGCAGTTGTGGAGGTGTCATGAAATTCACGATGCCCCTGTCCCGCGCCATATTGCACGATCATGACCCCACGCACCAGCGGCCGAACCGATGCCGCGCTCAAGCCGCCTCGGTCGAGGCGCGCACGGTCCGCACCACGACCGACCGGAGCTGTTCGAGATTGGCGGCCATGCCGGCGATCGCCTGCCTGACCTCGGCGGCGCGCTCGTTCACGGAAGCGGCGTCGCGGCTGACATTGCCGATCTTGGCCGAGACCTCCTTGGCCGCGGAAGCCGATTCGGAAATCGACCGCGTGATCTCCCGCGTCGCGGCGTCCTGCTCTTCCATCGCGGCGGCAACCGAGGTTGCCACGCCGTCGATTTCGACGATGCGCCCTCCCATCGTCTCGACGGCATCGACCGCGGCCTGCGTCGAGGCCTGAATCTCGGTGATCAGCCGCGTGATCTCCTCGGTGGATTTGGCGGTCTGGTCTGACAGGGACTTCACTTCGGCGGCGACCACGGCGAAGCCGCGGCCGGCCTCGCCGGCACGGGCGGCCTCGATCGTGGCGTTGAGCGCCAGGAGGTTGGTCTGGCCGGCGATGCCGCCGATGAGGTCGGAGACCTCGGCGATCTTCTTCACCGATCCGGCCAGTGCCTGGATGGTCGAACGCGCCTGCTCGCGGCCGGCGACCGCCGATTTTGTGACAGTGCTGGTCCGCACGACCTGGCTTGCGATCTCGCGGATCGAGGCGCTCAGCTGTTCGGCCGCGGCCGAGACGGTCTGCGAACTGCCGAGGGCCTGGGTGGAGGCCGCCGCGACCGCCTGCGACTGTGCGGAGAGCGACCTCGCGATATCGGACAGGCTGGACGCCGCCCGCTCGACGCCTTGCGTCGCTGCGCCGGCGGTGTCGACCGATCGGCCGGTCTCGCGCTCGACGGTCTCGGCCATCTGGTGCAGGGCGGAGCGCTTGGCGAGCGCCGCCTCCTGCTCCTGCCGCAACTGCTCCTCGCGCAGGCGGGAATTCTCGACCGCCGCCTGCTTGAACACCACAAGCGCCCCCGCCATCGAGCCGACCTCGTCCTTTCGGTCAGCGAAAGGAATGTCGGCGGCGAGATCGCCGGTCGCGAGCTTCTGCATCGTGCCCGTCATGCGCACGATCGGCCGCACCACGCCGAGTGCGACGCCGAGCAGGCCCGCAGCAACGAAAGCCAGGACCGCGGCGGAGACGCCGAGGAGGATATAAAGCATCGAGCTGTCGCGGTCCGCGGCCAGCTTTTCCATGGCTGCATTCTGCTTGTTGGCGTTCTCGACGATGCTGTCGATCACGGCGCGATGCGCGGTGTAGGCGTCCTTCACCTGCGCATAGATGCGCTCGGACGCAGCGGCGTCCTTGGCCTTGAGGGCCGGCAGGAGCTGGTCGGACGCCTTCCAGAACTTCTGCACCTCAGCATCGGATTTCGACACCAGCACCGTCTTCAGGTCGGCCGAGAGGCTGGAGGTGACCCAGAACGCCTTGCGCTCGTCGTAATCCTTGCGGAGCTGGACCAGGCGTTCGCCGTGGGCCGCCAGCTGGTCCGGCTCGCGCATGGCCAGGGTCGCCTCGAGATAGGCCTCGATGACATATTCCGGCGGCGGCAGAATGTCCGCGATGAGGTCGTTGCCGAGCTTGATGTCGGAATAGAGCGGACCGCCGACCTTGAGCTCTTTCAAGGCGTACAGGCTGGTCGAAACCACGGCGGCAAAACCGATGGCGAGAACGATGCCGAACGCAATGATCGCAGATGACAACGACAGACGAAATTTCATGAAAACAATCCAGGGCGGTGTCAAAACTGCAGCCACCCTAGACGAATACGGTAAATACGGGATTGCTTCGCGCCGAAATTGTATCGCGCGAACCCCGTCTAACTACGGGAATTCGACGTCAAGCCATCGGTATTTGAGTCAGCGAGGCTGACGCACACACGTGCGGGAGAATCGTTTCGGCCGGAGGCAGCCTCGGCCTCGATGCGCCAGATGAGACATGCGCGCCGAAGAGCAAGCCTCCCCCGGCACGCGTTGCCTCACACGTCGAAGAACACCGTCTCGTTGTCGCCCTGCAGCCGCAGGTCGAGCCGGTAGACCGGCTTGCCGGCCTCGCGCGCCGCGGTCAGCGTGGCGCGGCGCTCGGTGGGCACCAGCGCCAGCACGGGGTCGGCGGCGTTGCCGGCCTCGTCGCCGAAATAGATCCGGGTGTAGAGATGCCTGAGCATGCCGCGGCCAAACACCGCAAGGAGGATGTGCGGCGCCTGCGGCTTGCCATCGGGATCCGGCACCGTGCCCGGCTTGATGGTCTCGAACGCGTAATTGCCGTCCTTGTCGGTGCCGCAACGGGCGAAGCCGCGGAAGCTTGCATTTGGCAGCGCACGCTTGTCCTGCGGGTCGGCGAAGCGGCCTTGCGCGTCCGCCTGCCAGATCTCCAGCATGCAATCCGGCACGGCAACGCCGTCACCGTCGAATACGCGACCCTCGATGCGGATGCGCTCGCCGGTGACATCTGGCGTCAGCGTCGAGTTGGTGAACGCGTCGTTCCAGGCGTACTCGCCGCTCGGCGTCAGGCCGTATTTGAAGAACGGGCCGACCGTCTGCGATGGGGTGATCCCGTCGGGCGTCACAGAATCCTGCACTTAGTGATTCTCCATGGGGGTGGCGTTCTTGCCGCGCAACACGATGTCAAAGCGGTAGCACAGCGCCCATTCGGGCTGGGTGTTCTCGAGATCGAACGAGGAGACCATCCGCGCCCGCGCCTTCTTGTCCGGCACCGAGTTGAAGATCGGATCGAACGGGAACAGCGGATCGTTCGGAAAATACATCTGCGTCACGAGGCGCGTGACGAAGGAATGGCCGAACACCGACAGATGGATGTGCGCGGGACGCCAGGCATTGTGGTGATTGCCCCAGGGATAAGCACCCGGCTTGACGGTGACGAAGCGATAATAGCCGGAGGCATCGCTTTGGGCGCGGCCGGCCCCCGTGAAATTCGGATCGAGCGGCGCCGGATGCTGGTCGCGGACATGGACGTAGCGGCCGCAGGCATTGGCCTGCCAGATCTCGACCAGCGAGTTCGGCACGCCGCGGCCGTCCTCGTCGCGCACATGGCCGTGCACGATGATGCGCTCGCCGATCGGCTCGCCCTTGTGCTGGGTGGTGAGGTCGTTGTCGCCCTCGCGCACGGTCTCGTGGCCGTAGACCGGGCCGGTGAGCTCCGACAACGTATGGCGCATCGGGATCAAGGGCTTGTTCGGCGCACGCTTGATCGAGCTCTTGTAGTCGGGCGACAGCGGCAGCGGATGCGCCTTGTTGCTGTCAGTGGGATAGATGAATGTCATGGGCGGACTCCTCCCCGGCCATGTGGTCCGGCCGGACAACGCTTCAGCCAATCATTATAGGATATAACTAATTGGGGGAAGCGGGTTTGAGCCCTATTTGATCGGCGGACGCGGCAGTAAGGCTTCCCCGACTTCGAGCCGGTAGACATGGTCGAGCGAATACCAGGGCGTCGCGACCTCGCGTTCGGTCGGATGTGGCGCGTCATGGCGCAGGAACTTGCCGATCAGCGCCTGCGTCACGCCGAACTGCACGTCGCTGTCGATATGGGGATCGTTGGGATCGTAGACCTGCGAGATCAGGACCTTGAAGCCCGGCTTGAAGATCAGGGCATGCAGATGCGCGGGGCGATAGGGATGGCGGCTCTGCGCCTCCAGCAGGCGGCCGACCACGCCGTCCGTCGGAATGGGATAGCCGACCATCATCACCGAACGGAAGGAGAAGCGCCCATCCTGGTCGGTCGTGAACTTGCCACGCAGGTTCATGTCGGCCTGGTCAGGATCCTGGTTCTCGTAGAGGCCGACCGGAGAGGCGTGCCAGACATCGACCTCGGCGCCGACGACCGGACGACCGTCCTTGTCCACGACGCGGCCGTTCACGAACAGTGGCGCGCCCGGGGTCTCGGAGCGGACGATCGATCCGCCATTCTCGACCCGCGGCGAGTTCAACCGCCAGAACGGCCCGAGCAGTGACTGATCGGTTTCGGTATTGCCCTGGTCGCCGTTGTTGAGCAGGCAGACCAGCGGCGAGACGCCGAGCGAGCCCGCCATCAGCACCACTTCGTTGTGCGTGTCGGTGGTCAGCTTGCCGAGCTCGGCGATGACAGCGGTGGCATCGCGAAACTCCTTCTCGGTCAGGCGGACGTCGCGCACGAAGCCGTGCAAATGCTTGACCAGGGAGATCATGATCTGGCGCATGCGCGGATCGGAAGTCCGCTCCATCACCGCCAGTGCCGCGGCCGTGACGTCCTGCTCGCGCTCGATGATCATGCTGGCTTTTTCTCCCTGTCATTCCGGGACGCGAGAGAAACGAGCGAACCCGGACTCTTCGCCTCTTCCCGCTTGCGGGGAGAGGCCGGCGCGCGAAGCGCGGCGGGTGAGGGGGACTCTCCGCGAGTCCAACTATCACCGTCCTTGCGGAGACTCCCCCTCACCTCAACCCTCTCCCCGCAAGCGGGGAGAGGGGGAGGAGAGAGTTCAGTTCAGCTTCTCGATCGCGACCGCGACGCCCTGGCCGACGCCGACGCACATGGTGGCGAGCGCCAGCTTGCCGCCGCGCTTCTCCATGCCGTGGACGGCGGTGAGCGCGAGGCGCGCGCCGCTCATGCCGAGGGGATGGCCGAGCGCGATTGCGCCGCCATGCGGATTGACGAAATCCGCATCGTCGGCGACGCCGAGCTGGCGCATGCAGGCGATGCCTTGCGAGGCGAAGGCTTCGTTCAGCTCGATCAGGTCGAAATCGCTGATCTTCTTGCCGAGCCGTTCCATCAGCTTGCGGGTCGCCGGCACGGGACCAATGCCCATGATGCGCGGCGGCACGCCGGCCGAGGCAAGGCCGAGGATGCGCGCGCGGGGCGTGAGACGATGCTTCTTCACCGCAGCTTCCGAGGCCAGGATCATCGCGGCGGCGCCGTCATTGACGCCGGAAGCATTGCCGGCGGTCACCGTGCCGGGATTGCGCACGATCGGCTTCAGTTTTGCCAGACCTTCGAGCGTGGTTTCGGGACGCGGATGCTCGTCCTTGTCGACGGTGATGGGACCCGCCTTGCCGCCAGGAATGGTGATCGGGACGATTTCCTCGGCGAAATAGCCCGCCGCGATCGCCTTGCCGGCGCGCTGCTGCGAGCGGATGGCGAAGGCGTCCTGGTCGGCGCGCGAGACCTGGAATTCCTCGGCGACGTTCTCGCCGGTCTCCGGCATGGCGTCGACGCCGTACTGCGCCTTGAGCAGCGGATTGATGAAACGCCAGCCGATCGTGGTGTCGAAGATTTCGGCCGAACGCGAGAAGGCCTCCTGCGCCTTGCCCATCACGAACGGCGCACGGGTCATGGATTCGACGCCGCCGGCAATGGCAAGCTCGATCTCACCGGAGCGGATGGCGCGGCCGGCGGCACCGACCGCATCGAGGCCCGAGGCGCAGAGCCGGTTGAGCGTCTGGCCGGGAACCGAGTCCGGCAGACCTGCGAGCAGCAGCGCCATGCGGGCGACGTTGCGGTTGTCCTCGCCGGCCTGGTTGGCACAGCCGAAGAAGACTTCGTCCACCTGCGCCCAGTCGAGATTGGGGTGCTTGGCCATCAGTGCCTTGATCGGGGCTGCGGCGAGATCGTCGGCACGCACCTTGGCGAGCGAGCCGCCGAAGCGGCCGATCGGGGTCCGCACGGCATCGCAGATAAAGACGTCACGCATCGTTGTTCTCCCTGAATGCCGCGGTTCGGCCCAAATTCTTCAATGACGCCGGAGTTTTAGGAGGGCGCCCGCAGCAGGTCAATTGACTGATACACGCGTGTTCCGAGGGGGCCGCACGCCGGCCACGCATGCCGCAATGCGGACAACGTGGAAAACCCGCTCCTTCCGGCCAAAGCGATAGGAGCAGGGGGCGAAATTTTGTAGGTTGCGCCGCCCATGACCATGCAACAGCCGATACAAGTACCGCCCCCCGACGAAGCGCCCGCTTCGCCAACGGAAGCCGTCGCGCGCGTCACGCCGATGATGGAACAGTACCTGGAGATCAAGGCGGCGCATCAGGGCCTGCTGCTGTTCTACCGGATGGGCGATTTCTACGAATTGTTCTTCGAGGATGCCGAGATCGCCTCCAGGACGCTCGGCATCGTCTTGACCAAGCGCGGCAAGCACCAGGGCGCCGACATCCCGATGTGCGGCGTGCCGGTCGAGCGTTCCGAGGACTATCTGCACCGCCTGATCTCGGCCGGCCACCGCGTCGCGGTGTGCGAGCAGACCGAAGATCCTGCTGCCGCCAAGGCACGCGGCAACAAGAGCGTGGTTCGCCGCGGCGTGGTGCGGCTGGTCACGCCGGGCACGCTGACCGAGGACACGCTGCTCGATGCGCGTGCCAACAATTATCTGCTCGCGATCGCGCGCGCCCGCGCCTCCGGCGGTGGCGACCGCTTCGGCCTCGCCTGGATCGACATCTCGACCGCCGAGTTCACCGTGATGGAATGCTCGGGCGGCGAGCTCGCCGCGACGCTGGCGCGCATCAACCCGAACGAGGCCATCGTCACCGACGCGCTCTATAACGACAGCGAGCTCGGACAGACCTTGCGCGAGCTGCCGGCCGTGACGCCGCTGACGCGCGACGTCTTCGACGGTGCCACTGCCGAGAAGCGCCTTTGCGATTATTTCGCCGTCGCGACCATGGACGGGCTGGCGCAGCTGACGCGGCTGGAGGCCACGGCAGCAGCAGCCGCCGTCACCTATGTCGACCGCACCCAGGTCGGCAAGCATCCGCCGTTGTCGCCGCCCGCGCGCGAAGCCTCGGGCGCGACCATGGCGATCGATCCGGCCACACGCGCCAATCTCGAGCTGACGCGGACGCTTGCAGGCGAACGTCGCGGCTCGCTGCTCGATGCGATCGACTGCACGGTGACCTCGGCGGGCTCGCGCCTGCTTGCCCAACGCCTGGCCGCGCCGCTGACGGATGCGCCGGCGATCGCGCGCCGGCTCGATGCGGTGAGCGTCTTCGTCGCCGATTCTGCCGCGCGCGAGGACATCCGCAGCATGCTGCGCGGCGCGCCCGACATGTCGCGCGCGCTGGCGCGCCTGTCAGTCGGCCGCGGCGGCCCGCGCGACCTCGCAGGTCTGCGCGACGGCATCATCGCCGCCGACCAGGTGCTGGCGCGGCTTGGCGAGCTCGATCAGCCGCCACAGGAAATCGCCGCGGTGAGGGCGGCCTTGCAGCGTCCCTCGCGCGAGATCGCGGCGGAGTTCGCCAGCGCGCTCGACGAGCAGCTGCCGCTGATCAAGCGCGACGGCGGCTTCGTTCGACAGGGCTATGAGCCCGCGCTCGACGAAGCCCGAAACCTGCGCGATGCCTCGCGTCTCGTCGTCGCCTCGATGCAGGCGCGCTATGCCGACACGACATCCGTGAAAGGCCTGAAGATCCGGCACAACAACGTGCTCGGCTATTTCGTCGAGGTCACCGCGCAGCACGGCGACAAGCTGATGTCGGCGCCGCTGAACGCGACTTTCATCCATCGCCAGACGCTGGCGGGGCAGGTGCGCTTCACCACCTCCGAGTTGGGCGAGATCGAAGCCAAGATCGCCAATGCCGGCGATCGCGCGCTCGGCCTCGAGCTCGAGATTTTCGAGCGGCTGTCAGCCAAGGCCATGGCGATCAGCGACGATCTGCGCGCCGCCGCGCACGCCTTCGCCTTGCTCGACGTTGCGACATCACTGGCAAAGCTCGCGGTCGACGACAATTATGTGCGGCCGGACGTGGACGGCTCCCTCGGCTTTGCGATCGAGGCCGGCCGCCATCCCGTGGTGGAGCAGGCGCTGAAGCGCAATGGCGAGCCGTTCATCGCCAATGCCTGCGACCTGTCGCCAAGCCCGGCGCAAAAGTCCGGCCAGCTCTGGCTGCTCACCGGTCCCAACATGGCCGGCAAATCGACCTTCCTGCGTCAGAACGCGCTGATTGCCCTTCTTGCCCAGATCGGCAGCTTCGTGCCGGCCACGCGCGCGCGGATCGGCATCATCGACCGGCTGTTCTCGCGCGTCGGCGCCGCCGACGATCTCGCCCGCGGCCGCTCCACCTTCATGGTCGAAATGGTCGAGACGGCTGCGATCCTGAACCAGGCCGGCGAACGCTCGCTCGTGATCCTCGACGAGATCGGCCGCGGCACCGCGACCTTCGATGGTCTCTCGATCGCATGGGCCGCGATCGAGCATCTGCACGAAAGCAATCGCTGCCGCACGCTATTCGCCACGCATTATCACGAGCTGACCGCGCTCTCCGCAAAACTGCCGCGGATGTTCAACGCCACGGTGCGGGTGAAGGAGTGGCAGGGCAACGTCGTGTTCCTGCACGAGGTGCTGCCGGGCTCGGCCGATCGTTCCTACGGCATCCAGGTGGCCAAGCTCGCCGGCCTGCCGCCGGCCGTGATCACGCGCGCAAAATCCGTGCTGTCCAAGCTGGAGGCGCAGGACCGCGGCCAGACCGCGCGCGCGCTGGTGGACGATCTGCCTCTGTTCGCCGTGCCCTCACGCGCGGCGGCCGAAGCCGCGCCGCCGAGCGAGGCCGAACTGCTGATGGAGGCCGTGAAGGCGCTGCATCCGGACGAGATGTCACCACGCGAGGCGCTGGATGCGTTGTATGCGTTGAAGGCGAAGCTGCCGAAGCAGTAGCGGTGCCGTAGGGTGGGCAAAGCGACTTGTCCGCCATAGCTCGAAGAGCGACGGCGGAAGCGTGCCCACCGCGTTTTGGACGAGATCGGGAAGAGATGGTGGGCATGGCGCGCGAAGTGCGCGCCTTTGCCCACCCTACGATTCCGTGCGCTGAGCGCTACGCCCTTGCCGCGATCGCAGCCGCCTCCGCAGCCGCGCGCTGCATGCTGGTCGACATCTCGTTCGTCACCGTGCTCTGCTCCTCGACGGCAGCGGCGGTCGAGGTGACATATTCGCTGACATTGTTGATCGCCTGCTTGATCGAGCCGAGCGCGCTGACGACGTCGCCGGAGATGCCGTTGAGGCTGCCGATCTCCTGGCCGATCTTGTCGGTGGCCTGCTTGGCCTGATTGGCGAGGCTCTTCACTTCGGAGGCGACCACCGCAAAGCCGCGGCCGGCTTCGCCGGCCCGTGCGGATTCGATCGTGGCGTTGAGCGCGAGCAGGTTGATCTGTCCGGTGATGCTGTTGATCATCTCGACGATGCCGCTCATCGACTGCGCCGCCTCGGTGAGGCGCTGGGCCTGAGCATCGGCGGAGGCGACCTGCTCCACCGCGCTCATCGCCGTCTCGCGGGACTTGGTCATCGCCTCGGAGATCTCCCGCACCGAAGCGTTCAGCTCTTCCGAACCGGCGGCGACCGATTCCATCATGCCGCGCACGCGCTCGTTGCCCATGCGGACCAGCACCTGACGCGTGGTGTCGGTGGCATATTTCACGACCTTGAACGGCTTGCCGTTGAGATCGAGGATCGGGTTGTAGGAGGCCTGGATGTAGACCTCCTTGCCGCCCTTGCCAATGCGCTTGTATTCGGCCGCCTGGTACTGACCGCGGTTGAGGGCGGCCCAGAACTCGCGATAGGCCGCGCCGTCGCGCTCCGTGGGCTCGACAAACATGCTGTGGTGCTTGCCCTTGATCTCGGCCAGCGAGTAGCCGAGCGCGCCGAGGAAGTTGGCGTTGGCGGCGATGATCGTGCCGTCCATGTTGAATTCGATCACGGCCTGGGCCTTGTCGATCGCCGCGATCTGGCCGGCGAGATCGGCGTTCTTCAGCTTCTCCGCGGTGACGTCCGTTGCGAATTTGACGACGCCGTAAGGTTTGCCGTTCTCGTCAAGCAGCGGGTTGTAGGAGGCGAGGATCCACACTTCGCGGCCGCCCTTGCCGATGCGCTTGAACTCGCCGGCCTGGTATTCACCGCGGTTGAGTGCAGCCCAGAACTCGCGATAGGCCGCGCCGTCGCGGTCGGCCTGCGGCATGAACAGGCTGTGATGCTTGCCCTCGATCTCGGCCAGCGAATAGCCGAGCGTCTTGCAGAATTTCTCGTTGGCGCTGACGATGGTGCCGTCGAGCTTGAATTCGATGACGGCCTGGGCGCGGCTGATCGCGGCGATCTTCGACGCATCCGTCATGCTCCGGATCTTCTTCGCCGTGATGTCGGTCGCGATCTTGGCGACCATCACCGTCTTGCCGTTGCCGTCGAGCACCGGATTGTAGGATGCTTCGATCCAGACCTCGCGGCCACCCTTCGCGATCCGCTTGAACTCGCGCGCCTGATACTCGCCACGGTTCAATGCAGCCCAGAACGCCTTGTACTCGGCGGTATCGCGCTGGTCGGCCGGCACGAACATGGAGTGATGCTTGCCCTGAATCTCGTCAAGCCGATAGCCGAGGGCGTCGAGAAAATTCTGGTTGGCCGTGACGATCGAGCCATCGAGATTGAATTCGATCATGGCCTGCGAACGGCCTATGGCGTCGAGCCGCCCTTGTGCATCGCTGTGGGACTTGCGACCGAACATCAAACAATCTCCATCTCGAAGTAACGTGGACAGCCCGTAGGGGAAGTGACCGCTGCGGCAACACAGCCGTATTCAAATCGACAATTCCCGCGAGTCCCTGCACTCGGATGCAGCTCGGACGAGTTCACGCCGACGACGGCGGAAGCGGGTACGTGAAATTATTCGTACGGAAAAAGCTCGAACAAAGTTCTAATAGAATTGTCGGAAACCAGCAGAACAGGGAACGATCCGGCGGGCGTCGAGAGCCGCCACCCGCGCCCCTGCGACTTGAAATGACATTTCTCATTCAATAGCTTGGGAAGATGCCGCGTTGCCCGTCGGCATGAGTTGCCATCTCCGACATGTCTTTCGCGACGCGGTGTCGCGCGTGTCCGTAGTCTCACGGTCCTTGCCGCGCCTTGTGCATCGTTCGCCGGCCGATTCCCCACAGCGTCAGATTCCAGGCGATGCAGGTGCCGAGCGCGAGACACAGACCGACGGCCGAGCCGAACGACACGACCGCAACGTGCAAGACGGCAATCGCCGTGCCGAATCCGAGCAGGCCCCAGGCGGAGTTGGCGAGCACGGCCGCGGTCGGCGGGCCGCCGATGCGCGGATGCAGGATCACCATGATGCTGGAGAACACCACGGGATACAGCGCGATGATGCCGCTGATGCGGGGGCCGACCCAGCCCGAAGTCGAGACCACGATGGCGACCAGGGTCGCGACCAGCGCAGCCCGCATCGGCACGTCGTACCAGCGACGCGTGACCAGCGGCATCTTCACATGGCGATAGCCCGCCAGAAGCGGAATGCAGATGCCGAAGGCGATCAGATTAGCGGCGAGCCCGGCGGTGAGCGACCAGTCGAACTGGCGGATGATCGAGGCCAGCACGATCCAGACGGCAACCGCGATTCCACAACTCACCGCGAAACCATGCCGCTGCGCCAGCACGACATAAGCGAGGCACATGAAGATCGTCGCCGCATTGATCGGAAGGCTCGCCAGCGAACCCTGCGCGATGAACGCGGCATCGTGGTCGAGCGCGAGGAAGACGTAGGAGGGACCGGCCGAGATCGGCAGGGTCGCGACCAGCGCGCCGATCACCGGACCCGCGCGCTCAGTGATGATCGAGGCCGTCACGACGAACGCCGCCGCGATCGCCATGCGCAGGAGAAGGAAGAGGAAGAAGTGGAGATCGGGGGACATTTTTGGCTTCTTACCCTCCCCTGGGGGAGGGTCGGCTCATATTGGGCGCAGCGAAATATGAAACGGGGTGGGGTGACAGTCTCTCAACGGCGACGGTGCCCGAGTGGAGAGATCACCCCACCCCGCTCGCGCTATGCGCGATCGGAGGGTAAGAGACTCACATCCGCTGCATCGACACCGACACCTTCGGGCCGTTCTTGATGGTCTGATAGACCACGCAATATCGCTCGGTCAGCTTGAGCAGGAGATCGAGCTTGTCCTGCGGCGCCGATGTATCGACCTCGAAGCGCAGACGGATCTCGGCGAAGCCGACCGGGGTCTCCTTGTCGACGCCGAGCGTGCCACGGAAATCGAGATCGCCCTCGGCATAGACGTTGCCGGTCTTGAGCGGCACCTCGATCGCAGTCGCGACCGACTTCAACGTGACCCCGGCACAGGCGACGAGCGCCTCGAGCAACATGTCCCCGGAGCAAAGCTCGAGGCCGGAACCGCCGGTCGCCGGATGCAGGCCGGCAAGCGCGATGGCGCGGCCGGTCTCGACCTTGCAGGCGATGCCTTCGCTGTCGGTGGAGCCCTTGGCCTTCAGCGTGATCAGTGCGGTCTTGGGATCGGTCTTGTAGCGCTCCTTGATCGGAGCCTGCATCTGGCGCAGCTCTGCAGCGTCCATTTTCGTTCTCTCCCGGAAAATTGACCCTCGATGTACCGGTTCAGAGCGAAATTGTCACCACCACATGGCCTGACCGGGACCCTGGGTTGCGTCACGGTCGGGCACGTTGCGGTCAAGCGAACGGTCGAGTGACGTCAGCACACTTCGCTTGAAATTCTCGAACAGCGGCGAATTGCGGTCGCGCGGCCGGCCGAGATTGATCTCGATCTGGTCGAACAACCGGCCCGGCCGCGGCCGCATCACCAGCACGCGGTCGGCCAGCACCACGGCCTCGTCGACGTCGTGTGTGACGAGGATGAGGGTCGGCCGCGTGTCCGCCCAGAGGTCGAGCAGATGATCCTGGAGATCCCTGCGGGTGAAGGCATCGAGCGCGGAGAACGGCTCGTCGAGCAGCAGCACCTCCGGCTGCGGCACCAGCGCGCGTGCGATCGCAACCCGCTGCGCCTGTCCGCCGGAGAGCTCGCGCGGCCAGGCCTGCGCCTTTTCCGCCAGCCCGACGCGTTCGAGCGCACGCGCGACCTTCTCGCGGCGCTCGGCCGCGGGCAGATCGGCGAGTCCAAAACCGATATTGTCGGCGACGCTGAGCCAGGGTAGCAGCCGCGGCTCCTGGAAGATGATGCCGATCTTGGCATGCGGCGAGACGATCGCCTCGTTGTCGAGCGTCACCGTGCCAGCGCTGGCGCGATCGAGGCCGGCGATGGCACGCAGCAGCGTGGACTTGCCACAGCCGGAGCCGCCGATGATGGCGATGATCTCGCCCAGCCTGATTTCAGCGGAGAAGCGTGAAAGCGCCTGCACGCCGTTGGGATAGGTCTTGCTGACCCGGTCGAGCGCCAGCATCGCCTCAAGCTCCCTTCGCGCGCCCGAAGGCGTCCTGCCAGCGCAGGAAAGGCGCGGCCGCGACCTCGATCAACCAGTCCGTGAGCTTGCCGAGGATGGCGAAGATCACGATGGCTGCGAGGATCTGCGCGGGCTTGCCGAGCTGCTGGCCGTCGAGCAGGAGATAGCCGAGGCCTTCGGAGGCGCCGATCAGCTCGGCCGCGACCACGAACATCCAGCCGAGGCCGAGACCGACGCGCAAGGACACGACATAGGCCGGCAGCACCGCCGGCAAGAGGATGCGGCGGATCATCGCCGGGCCGGACAGGCGGAAGGTGCGGCCGACCTCCACGATCTTGCGATCGACTGAGAGTATCGCGCCCATCACGCCGAGATAGACCGGAAAGAACACGCCGACCGCGATCAGCGCGACCTTCGAGGTCTCGAAGATGCCGAGCCAGAGGATGAACAGGGGCACCCAGGCGAGCGAGGGAATCGCGCGCAGCGCCTGCACGGTCGGATCGAGCAGCCGGCGCGCCAGCGACCAGTAGCCGGAGACGGCCCCCAACATCGTGCCTGCGATCACGCCGAAGGCGAAGCCGAGCCCGACGCGCCACAGCGTCGCTATGACGTGGCGAACCAGTTCGCCGGAGCGGGCAAGCTCGGCGATGGTGGCAAAGACGCGCGAAGGCGGCGGCACCAGCCGGCCGTTGGACCAGCCGAGCCACACCACGAGCTCCCAGCCAAGCGCGAGCGCGAGCGGCAGCAGCAGCCCCAGTATCGGCCGCGCATAGCGCGCCATGCGCGAGGGCGCGGCGGCGCTTTCGGCGGGTTCCGAGGGTTGTTGCAAGGCTGGCGCGTCGGAGATCATGGCCATTAGCAAGCGCGTCCGGTCAGGGAATGCAAGGGTGCCTCTTACCCTCCCCTGGAGGGGGAGGGTCGTGGGCATGCAGCGAAGCGAAATGCACAGCGGGGCGGGGTGACCTCTCCTCACGGGACTGCCCGAGAGGAGAGATCATCCCGCCCCGCTCGCGCTACGCGCGATCGACCCTCCCCCTCCAGGGGAGGGTAAGAGAAGATCAATTCGTCGGCAGCGGGACCTGATCGTCGATCAACGCATCCAGCGTCGCCTTCACGTCGACCTTGGCATCGACGACACCGGCTTGCTGGAGGGCGAGGCCGGCGGCGAGGATCGATTCGCGCTGGGGCGCGCCGATGCGGCTGTGGGTGAGCTCGGTGCGCTCCTTGAGCTGCTTGTCGACGACGGCCTCGGGGAGTTTTGTGACCGCGATGAAGGTCTTCTTCAGCTCGTCGTAATTGGCCAGCGAATATTTGCGCGCCTCTTCGTACACGGCGAGGACGCGGCGGGCAGCGTCGGGATAGTCCTTCAAAAACTGCTCGCGCACATTGAGGATGCCCCAGGTGTTGGCTTCGGCCTTGCGGTAGAACAGCTTTGCGCTCTCTTCGACCTCGGCCTGCGCCATCATCGGATCGAGGCCGGCCCAGGCATCGACGTCGCCGCGGATCAGCGCGGTCTTGCCGTCGGCGTGCTGGAGCAGCACCGGGGTGATGTCCTTTTCGGTGAGCCCCGCTCCCAACAGCGCGCGCACCAGGAAGATGTGCGGATCGGTGCCGCGCGTCACCGCGACGCGCTTGCCCTTGAGGTCTGCGACGCCGGCAATCTTGGAATCCTTCGATGTCACCAGCGCCGTCCACTCAGGGCGCGAATAGACATAGATCGACTTGATCGGGTTGCCGTTGATGCGGGCGACCAGCGCCGCCGAACCCGCGGTCGAGCCGAAATCGATCGAGCCGGCATTGAGGAATTCGAGCGCCTTGTTGGAGCCGGCCGACTGCACCCAGGTGACGGTGATGCCGTCCTTGGCGAACTCCTTCTCAAGGAGCCCCTTCTGCTTCAGAACCATCGACACCGGATTGTAAGTTGCCCAGTCGATGCGGATTTCCTTGAGCGGATCGGCCGCCTTGGCCGCGGGGGTCACGGCGAGCGCAACCGCTCCCGCCAACAGAATGCGTCGTGTAATTCCGGTCATGCCCAGCCTCCTCCAAAACTTCATTGTTTTTCAATGAGTTATATCTAGAGGTCAACGAGAAAATCCGCCCCTCGAAAGCGCGCCGGCCGAGAACAGATTTGCCCAAAGCCGCGCCTTTCCAGCATGGAACGACTATTGCCAGAGAATGGCGGGTGACAGCGCCTGTCACCTCTTATATCCGGTGGGACATGGACAGCGTCGCGACTGAGCACAAGGCCGAGGTGGATGATCGTTTCGACACTGCGCGGATCACCGCCGCGGTCGATGCGCTTGCCGAAAAGCACCAGGGACGCGAGGACGCGTTCCGCACGGCCATGGCGCAATTGCTCAAGGCCGAGCTGATCGCGGCACGCGCCGCGGCACAGGAAATCCTTCTGAAGGACCGCCACGGCCGTCGCTGCGCCGAGCGGCTCTGTCATGTGCAGGACGAGATCATCCGCATCCTGTATTCGGCGGCGACCCGCCATCTCTATCGCTCGCCGATCCCGAGTGGCGCGGAGCGCATGGCGGTGGTCGCGACCGGCGGCTACGGCCGCGGCCTGATGGCGCCCGAATCCGACATCGACCTGTTGTTCATCCTGCCCTACAAGCAGACCGCCTGGGGCGAGCAGGTCGCCGAAGCTATCCTCTATTGCCTCTGGGACATGGGGCTGAAGGTCGGCCACGCCACGCGATCAGTGGACGAGTCGATCCGGCAGGCGCGCGGCGACATGACCATCCGCACCGCGATCCTGGAGACGCGCTTCCTCACCGGCGACAAGCCGCTCTATGAGGAGCTGGTCGCGCGCTTCGACAAGGAGGTCGTGCAGGGCACCGCATCGGAATTCGTCACAGCCAAGCTCGCCGAGCGCGAAGAGCGGCACCGCCGCGGCGGCCAGTCGCGCTATCTGGTCGAGCCCAACGTCAAGGACGGCAAGGGCGCCTTGCGCGACCTGCACACGCTGTTCTGGATCGCCAAATACGTCTACCGCGTCCGCGACACCGGCGAGCTGGTCGAGCGCGGCGTGTTCGATGCGCAGGAATACCGCAGCTTCCGCCGCTGCGCCGATTTCCTCTGGTCGGTGCGCTGCAATCTGCATTTCTACTCCGGCCGCGCCGAAGAGCGTCTCTCCTTCGACCTCCAGCGCGAGATCGCTGTGCGGCTCGGCTACACCTCGCATCCCGGCATGCAGGACGTCGAGCGCTTCATGAAGCACTACTTCCTGGTCGCCAAGGAAGTCGGCAACCTCACCGCCATCCTCTGCGCCAAGCTCGAGGACCAGCAGGCCAAGCCCGCGCCGGTCCTGAGCCGGATGATGGCGCGGCTGCGGCCGACCGCGGCGAAGCGGCGCGTCCCCGACAGCGACGACTTCATCGTCGACAACAACCGCATCAATGTCGCCGCGCCCGACGTGTTCAAGCACGACCCGGTCAATCTGATCCGGATCTTCCGCCTCGCGCAGAAGAACAACCTCGCCTTCCATCCGGATGCGATGCGCGACGTGACGCGGTCGCTCGGCCTGATCAACGCGCAGATGCGCGAGAATCCCGAGGCCAACCGGCTGTTCATGGAGATCCTGACCTCCGACAACGCCGAGATCGTGCTGCGGCGGATGAACGAGACCGGCGTGCTCGGCCAATTCATCCGTGCCTTCGGCAAGATCGTCTCGATGATGCAGTTCAACATGTATCATCACTACACCGTCGACGAGCACCTGATCCGCTGCATCGGCTTCCTCCAGGACATCGAGCGCGGCGGCATCGAGGAATTCGCTTTGGCCAGCGACCTGATGCGCAAGTCCCGGCCCGAGCACCGGTCGGTGATCTACATCGCAACCCTGCTGCACGACGTCGCCAAGGGCCGGCCGGAGGACCACTCGATCGCCGGCGCCAAGGTGGCGCGGCGGCTGTGCCCGCGGCTTGGGTTCAGCCCGGCCGACACCGAGCTCATCGCCTGGCTGATCGAGGAGCATCTGACGATGTCCACGGTCGCGCAGTCGCGCGACCTCTCGGATCGCAAGACCATCGAGAATTTCGCCGCCGTGGTGCAGTCGGTCGAGCAGATGAAGTTGCTGACGATCCTGACCACCGCCGACATCCGTGGCGTCGGTCCCGGGGTGTGGAACGGCTGGAAGGCGCAGCTCTTGCGCTCGCTGTACTACGAGACCGAACCGGTGCTGACCGGCGGCTTCTCGGAGGTCGACCGCGGCAAGCGCCTCACCGCCGCCTACGCTGAATTCCGAAATGCCTTCGCCGAATGGCCGGCGGAGGAGCTCGATGCCTATATCGGCCGGCACTATCCGGCCTACTGGCTCAAGGTCGAGCTGCCGCGAAAAATCCGCCACGCCCGCTTCGTCCGCTCCAGCGAACAGGCCGGCCACAAGCTCGCGATCAATGTCGGCTTCGACGAGGTGCGCGGCGTCACCGAGCTGACGATCTTCGCGGCCGACCATCCCTGGCTGCTGTCGATCATCGCCGGCGCCTGCGCCTCGGCCGGCGCCAACATCGTCGACGCCCAGATCTACACCACGACCGACGGCCGCGCGCTCGACACCATCTCGATCTCGCGCGAATACGACCGCGACGAGGACGAGGGACGGCGCGCCACACGCATCGGCGAGATGATCGAGGACGTGCTGGAAGGCAAGCTGCGCCTGCCTGAAGTGGTGGCGCGGCGCACGGTGCGCAGCAAGGCACGGCCCTTCGTGATCGAGCCTGAGGTGACCATCAACAACCAATGGTCCGACCGCTACACCGTGATCGAGGTCTCCGGCCTCGACCGGCCCGGCCTGCTCTACGAGCTGACCACCGCGATCTCGAAGCTCAACCTCAACATCGCCTCCGCCCATGTCGCGACCTTCGGCGAGCGCGCCCGCGACGTGTTCTACGTCACCGACCTCCTGGGTGCGCAGATCAGCGCGCCGACCCGCCAGGCCGCGATCAAGAGCGCGCTGACCCATGTGATGGCCGGCGACAAGGCGGTCCAGCCGGCGGCGTGATATAGTCTGTCATTCCGGGGAGCGCGTAGTGCGAACCCGGAATCCATTCATCCGCGGAGTCGGTGGCAGGATGGATTCTCAGGTGCGCAATTGCGCACCATAGCTCGCCGCTTGCGCGGCGCCCCCGGAATGACGAGGAGAGAGACCTAAACCTGCACTCCCTCATGCCGCAGCAGCCAGCGCTTGCGCTCGAGCCCGCCGCCGTATTTCACCAGCGAACCGTCGGCGCCGATCAAGCGGTGGCAGGGCAGCACCACGCTGATCGGATTGGAGCCGTTGGCATGACCGACGGCACGAATGGCTTTTGGCACATCGATCTTTGCGGCCAGCGCGCTGTAGCTCATCGTGGTGCCGGCGGGGATGTGAGCCAGCGCGTTCCAGACCTTCTGCTGAAACGGCGTGCCGGCGATACGCCATGCGATGGCCGAGAGCTGACCGAGATCGCCTTCGAAGTAACCCGATAACGCCGTTCGCATGGATGCAGGCGCAGGCCGGTCGCTGAGATCGACCGCACCGTAGTGCAAGCGCAAGAGCTCGCGCATGCGATGCTCATAGTCTTCCCAGTCCAGTGCGCGTAGCGCACCCTCGGCATCGGTGACGAGCAGAGCAATCCCGATCGGCGTCGTCAGGCGATCGAGGCCGAAGCTTGCAGACGGTTTGGTTGATCGCCCGGGCATGGTGGCACCATAGCATCGAAACATGCCATCGCACTTGCCATGCCGGCCGTGCTATCGTCCACCCGAAAGCTGACGCTGGGGGAGCTCAACTTGATCCTGATCGCCAATATCCTGGTGGCGCTGGTCGCCGCGCTGCACGTCTTTTTCCTGATCCTGGAGATGTTCCTCTGGGACAAGCCGCAGGGCCTGAAGGTGTTTCGCAATACGCCGGAGAAGGCCGAGATCACGAAGGTGCTGGCCGCCAATCAGGGCCTCTATAACGGCTTCCTCGCCGCCGGCCTGATCTGGGGTCTGGTCCACGGCAACCCGGCCTTCGCATTCCAGATCAAGGCGTTCTTCCTGCTTTGCGTGATCGTGGCCGGCGCCTATGGCGCCGCGACCGTCAGCAGCCGCATCCTGATGGTGCAGGCGCTGCCGGCGGCGGTCGCGCTGGTCGCGTTGTTCCTGGCCTGAGACGCCTGCCCCCTCGGCCTGAGACGCTACGGCGCAGCGCCGCGATCCTTGCGCGGCGGCGAACCTTCCTCCACAATCTTCGGCAGCGATGGCGACCGTTGCAATCGACGGGAAAAGACCATCGGCCGAAAATTCCGTCAGGAGGAACAACCAACATGACCAATCGCAGAGCCTTCTTAGCTGCCACGACAGCGCTCGCCTTCGCGTTCTCCGCGAACCAAGCCTTCGTAAGCCAAGCCTTCGCCCAGAAGAAATACGACACCGGGGCGACCGACACCGAGATCAAGATCGGCCAGACCGTGCCGTTCTCCGGCGCCTACTCCGTCTACGCCAATATCGGCAAGACCCAGGCCGCCTACTTCAAGATGATCAACGATCAGGGCGGCATCAACGGCCGCAAGATCAATCTGATCCAGTATGATGACGCCTATTCGCCGCCGAAGACGGTAGAGCAGGTGCGCAAGCTCGTCGAGGGCGACGAGGTGCTGTTCACCTTCCAGCTGATCGGCACCGCGGCCAACGCCGCCGTGCAAAAATATCTCAACGGCAAGAAGGTGCCGCAGTTGCTGGCCTCGACCGGCGCGGCCCGCTTCAACGATCCGCAGAACTATCCCTGGACCATCGCCTACAATCCCAACTACGTGTCCGAGGGACGCATCTACGCCAAATACATTCTCAAGGAGCATCCGAACGCCAAGATCGGCGTGCTCTACCAGAACGACGACATGGGCCGCGACTATCTCGCGGGCCTCAAGAGCGGCCTCGGCGACAAGGCCGCAAGCATGATCGTCGGCGAGGTCTCCTACGAGGTCACCGACCCGACGGTCGATTCCCAGGTGGTCAAGCTGAAGTCGATGGGCGTCGACGTGTTCTTCGATGCCTCGACGCCGAAATTCGCGGCACAGGCGATCAAGAAGCTCGCCGACCTCGGCTGGACGCCGGTGCACATCCTCGACATCAATGCGAGCCCGATCTCGGCAACGCTGAAGCCGGCCGGCCTCGACATCTCCAAGGGCATCATCTCGACCCAATATGGCAAGGAGCCCAGCGATCCCCAGTGGAAGGACGATCCCGGCGTGAAGGCCTTCTTCGCTTTCATGGACAAGTATTTCCCGGAAGGCGACAAGCTCAACACCGTCAACACCTACGCCTATTCCGTGGCGGAGCTGCTGGTGCAGGTCCTGAAGCAATGCGGCGACGATCTGACCCGTGAGAACATCATGAAGCAGGTCGCCAACATCAAGGACTTCACGCCGAGCTTCGCGCTGCCCGGCATCAAGATCAATACCGGGCCGAACGACTTCCGCGTCAACAAGCAGATGCAGATGATGAAGTTCAACGGCGAACGCTGGGAGCTGTTCGGACCGATCATCGAGGACACGGGACCGTCGGGCTAGTCCCGATCTCGTAGGGCGGGTTGCGCCCAGCGGACTGCACTTCGCGCAGCCCGCAAGGCTAACCCACCCTACGAACGCCCACCTTGCGTCGCAACAATCGTTCCTCCACACTCGCCCTCAGCGATGGCATCGGATGCGCAAGCGCGCGCCGAGAGATCATCGGCAATAACAACTGAGGGAATTGCGAATGAGGAATGGAATGCTGCATCTGGCCGCGGCCACGGCGCTTGCTCTGGCGCTGTCAATTTCAGCGGCCAATGCCCAGAAGAAATATGATCCGGGCGCCAGCGACACCGAGATCAAGGTCGGACAGACTGTGCCGTTCTCGGGGCCGGCATCAGCCTATGCCACGATCGGCAAGACGCAGGCCGCCTATTTCAAGATGATCAACGACCAGGGCGGCGTCAACGGTCGCAAGATCAACCTGATCCAGTATGACGACGCCTATTCGCCGCCGAAGGCGGTGGAGCAGGTGCGCAAGCTCGTCGAGAGCGACGAGGTGCTGCTGACCTTCCAGATCGTCGGCACGCCGTCGAACGCAGCCGTGCAGAAATATCTCAACTCCAAGAAGGTGCCGCAGCTGTTCGCCGCCACCGGCGCCTCGAAGTTCACCGATCCCAAGAACTTCCCTTGGACCATGGGCTACAACCCGAACTATTTCGTCGAGGGCCGCATCTACGGCCAGTACGTCCTGAAGGAGCATCCGAACGCCAAGATCGGCGTGCTTTATCAGAACGACGATCTCGGCAAGGACTATCTGAACGGCATCAAGGCCGGCCTCGGCGACAAGGCTGGCAAGATGATCGTGACGGAAGCGTCCTACGAGGTCTCCGATCCGACCGTCGACTCGCAGATTCTCAAGATCAAGGATGCCGGCGCCGACCTGTTCTTCAGCGCGACCACGCCGAAGCAGGCCGCGCAGGCGATCAAGAAGATCGCGGAGATGGGCTGGCATCCGGTGCAGATCGTCGACATCAACGCCACTTCGGTCGGTGCGGTGATGAAGCCGGCGGGCCTGGAGGCATCCAAGGGCGTGATCAGCGTCAACTACGGCAAGGATCCGCTCGATCCGGCCTGGAAGGACGATGCCGGCATGAAGAAATATTTCGACTTCATGGCGAAGTACTATCCTGACGGCGACAAGGATTCGAGCTTCAACACCTATGGCTACGGCACCGCCCAGCTGCTGGTGCACGTGCTGAAGCAGTGCGGCGACAACCTGACGCGCGAGAATGTCATGAAGCAGGCCGCCTCGCTGAAGGACTTCATCGGCGACACCGCGCTGCCCGGCATCAAGGCCAACACCTCGGCGACCGACTACCGCGTCAACAAGCAGCTTCAGATGATGAAGTTCAACGGCGAGCGCTGGGAGCTGTTCGGCCCGATCCTGGAGGATGCGGGTCCGGCGGGTTAGCTTCGCACGCACTTCGTAGGGTGGGCAAAGGCGCGCAAGCGCCGTGCCCACCATCTCTCCACAATCGCGACGAAAGTCGTGGGCACGCCCCGGGATGCGCATTCGCGCACCCCGGGGCTTTACCCACCCTACGAGCTACTCCGGTATCTCTCCAAAATTCTTCCCGATCGGCAGCACGGCGTGCCGAATCAGCCGCGAGTCCTCCACTGCGGCCTGGCGATGCTTGACCGCCTCGCGGTAGACGGGATCGCGGATCATCTCGACGAAGGCTCCGACATCAGGATATTCGGCGATGAAGCAATGGTCCCAGCGCTCGTCCTGCGGGCCGATCAGCATCAGCTCGAATCTGCCCTGCCAGATGATGCGGCCGCCGAGGCGTTCGAACACCGGGCCGCTCTCGCGGCCATAGGCCGCGTAGGCTTCGGCGCCGCTTGCCTTGCGGCCATCCGGATAGGCCGCCTCCTTGCGCAGACGCACCAGGTTGAGCATGTGGATCGGCCCGGGACGGTCGTTCTCCCGGAATTGCGCGAAAATCTCCTTGGTCGGATCGATATGGCCCATGAGCACTCCCTCTTTTTGTGCCGCTGATCCTAGCTCCGGCGCCAAAACAGCGGAACTGCGGGGTGCGAATGCCTCACCTCCTAATCACGCGTTAACGCCGGGGTAACCGGGCCTTAAACAGCGACCGCTAGCGTGCGGCGGGGCGGGCTGACCGGGCGTTTTTGCGTATGGCGTGGGGAAAGAAAAAGGGTGGGCGGAAGGAGCCGCTGTTCGGCTTGCCCGCGGCGCTCGCCGATCTGCGCCTGACCCCTGCGGACCGCATTCCCGGCGGCGACGACAAGCCGAAGAAATCAACGAAATCATCCGCCAAGCGCAAAAACGAGGATTCCGGCGACGAGCCGCCGCGCGAACGGAAGGCGCCGGCCAGCCGCAGCGGTGCCAAGCGGCGCACCAAATCGCGCATCGGCGCCAGCATCGGCCGCCTGGTCTATTGGGGCGCGGTGCTCGGTCTGTGGGGCGCGATCGCCGTGATCGGCGTCGTCATCTATGTCGGCGCCCATCTGCCGCCGATCCAGTCGCTGGAGATCCCCAAGCGGCCGCCGACGATCCAGATCGTCGGCATCGACGGCAGCATGCTGGCGCAACGCGGCGAGATGGCCGGCGCCAATGTCTCGCTGAAGGACCTGCCGCCTTACCTGCCCAAGGCATTCATCGCCATCGAGGACCGCCGCTTCTATTCGCATTTCGGCATCGACCCGATCGGCATCCTGCGCGCCCTCGTCACCAACGTCATGCATCGCGGCGTCTCGCAAGGCGGCTCGACGCTGACGCAGCAGCTCGCCAAGAACCTGTTCCTGACCCAGGAGCGCACCATGCAGCGCAAGCTGCAGGAGGTGGAGCTCGCGATCTGGCTCGAACGCAAGCATTCCAAGAACGAGATCCTGGAGCTCTATCTCAACCGCGTCTATTTTGGCTCCGGCGCCTATGGCGTCGAAGCCGCCGCGCAGAAATATTTCGGCAAGTCGGCGAAGAACGTCACGGTTGCCGAGGCCGCGATGCTAGCCGGTCTTGTCAAATCGCCCTCGCGCCTCGCGCCGAACCGCAACCCCGAAGGCGCCGAAGCCCGCGCGCAAATCGTGCTCGCGGCGATGGCGGACGCGAAGTTCATCACCGATGCACAAGCGCAGGCCTCGATCGGCCATCCCTCCTACAATGTGAAACCGGTCGGCGCCGGGACGGTCAATTACGTCGCCGACTGGATCGGCGAGGTGCTGGACGATCTGGTCGGCCAGATCGACGAGAGCATCAAGGTCGAGACCACGATCGATCCGAAACTGCAGAGCGTGGCGGAAGCCGCCATCATCGACGAGCTCGCGGCCAAGAGCGTGAAGTTCAATGTCAGCCAGGGAGCGCTGGTGGCGATGACGCCGGATGGTGCGGTGCGCGCCATGGTGGGCGGGCGGAACTATTCCGAGAGCCAGTACAACCGCGCTGTGACGGCAAAGCGCCAGCCGGGCTCCTCGTTCAAGCCGTTCGTCTATCTGACCGCGCTCGAGCAGGGCCTGACGCCTGATACGATGCGCCAGGACGCGCCAATCGAGGTCAAGGGCTGGCGACCCGAGAACTACACTCATGAATATTTCGGCGCGGTGACGCTGACGCAGGCGCTGGCGATGTCGCTCAACACCGTCGCCATTCGCCTCGGCCTCGAGGTCGGACCGAAGAATGTGGTGCGCACCGCTCACCGGCTCGGCATCTCCTCCAAGCTCGAGCCCAACGCCTCGATCGCGCTCGGCACGTCGGAAGTCTCGGTGGTCGAGCTGGTCGGCGCCTATGCGCCTTTCGCCAATGGCGGTCTCGCGGTGACGCCGCACGTCGTCACGCGGATCAAGACGCTGGGCGGCAAGCTGCTCTACATGCGCCAGCCTGAGGAGCGCAATCAGGTCATCGACCCCCGCTATGTCGGCATGATGAACGCGATGATGCGCGAGACGCTGATATCAGGCACCGCCAAGAAGGCCGAGATCCCGGGCTGGCCCGCGGCCGGCAAGACCGGCACCAGCCAGGATTACCGCGACGCCTGGTTCATCGGCTACACCGCAAGCCTCGTCACCGGCGTCTGGCTCGGCAATGACGACAATTCGCCGACCAAGAAGGCGACCGGCGGCGGCCTGCCGGTGGAAGTCTGGTCGCGCTTCATGCGCACCGCGCACGAGGGTGTGCCGGTGGCGGCATTGCCGAGCACACAAGGTGGCTGGGGCCTGTCGAACCTCGCGCAGGCGGCTTCGCAGGTGTCGCCGCCGACAGTGGCAGCGCCCGGGCCGGCACCCGCAAGCAATGGCGGCTATCGCCCACCGCCGACGCGCGCCAATGCGCGGCCGGAGGCTGCGGCAGGGCTCGATGGCTGGCTGATGGACCGGCTGTTTGGCGGAAACCGTTAGGCGCGGCCTGAGGTCCGCGTGGCCTCAAGACAAAAACTGCGAAAACAACCCCATGCACAGTAGCCCGCGCTAACGATATCAACGGCTTGCGCGGGCCGCACAGACGCCTGAACTGCGCCTCGAGTCAGCTCCACCACTTCGACAAATCCTGCCAATCACGGCAGGATCAACCGAGGTGAGCTACTCCCCAAAAGCAAAAACACCAGCCGCTCCACTCTCCGCTGTCATTCCCCGCGAAAGCGGGGAATCCAGCACGCCGCGGCTTCTCGATTCAATCAGCGCCGTCTCGGCCTAATGGATCGCCCGGTCAAAGCCGGGCGATGACACCTTTCAAGACGTTTGCAGCGCGTCCCTAATCCTCGACCCCATACCGGTGCAGATCGTTGCCGTAGGTATCGAGCCACTTCTTGGCGCGCTCCATCGACGGGCAGACTTTTCCGCACACGCGCCAGAACCGCGCCGAGTGGTTCATCTCGACGAGATGAGCGACCTCGTGCGCGGCGAGGTAGTCGAGCACGAAGGGCGGCGCCAGGATCAGGCGCCAGGAGAACGACAGCGATCCGGCCGAGGTGCAGGAACCCCAGCGGCTGGACTGATCGCGGATCGAGAGGCGCTTGACCCTGACACCGAGCTCGGCGGCGTAAGCCTCCGCCGATCGCTGAAGGTCGCGGCGCGCCTCGCGCTTGAGGAAGTCACTGACGCGGCGATCGACATGCTCGAGCCCGCCGGCGACGCAGAGAATGCGCTCACCGCTGTCGCGCATCTCGGTCCACACGGTGCCGCGCGTGCCGGCGCGATGAACGATGCGATGCGGGGTGCCACGGAGCGGTATCACCGTGCCCGGCTGGAACGGCGCAGCCTTCGGCAAGCGACCGAGGCGCGCCGCGATCCACGCACCGTGGCGCTGCGCGAAGTCTTTCGCCTCGGCCAGCGTGCCGCGCGGCGGCATGGTGAGGATGGCTTCGCGATCGCTGGGGTGAATTCTCAGCGTGTAGCGGCGCGCACGGCGGTGCCGGCGCAATCGGATGGCAAAAAATTGCGATCCATGGGTGATCAGGACGGTCTTGGGTTCGTGGGGCCGCCGATAGAGGAGAGCGCGAGTGGCCATGTCTGTCAGTCCGGGGGGCAGGAGGGCGCCCGGATTCTGCCATAACCGCCGCCAGGGAAAGCACTCGGCGCAAAAACAAATCATTTGCCCAATATACAGCGGTCTGACGTCCGGGAGACCCTACAGACTGGGGTTGGAACCGGCTTTTTTCGCCCCCCGCTGGACGCATGCGGCACCCCCAAGGGGTGAGGGAAGACTCACTCCTATAAAGCTACCTAAATACCGCGAATCTGAAGAGAACCAGGCCCGGCCGGAGCCTCCGGCGGGGCCTGAATTTTCGACGGGAAAGCCGAAAACGAAGGTTATTCGGCCGCGAGAGCCTGCAATGAGCTCGGATTCGCAGCTGAGACCATGAAGTCATGGATCCGCGGAACGATTTCCGACTTGAAGCGCGAACCGTTGAACACGCCGTAATGTCCGACGCCCTTCTGGACGTAATGGACGCGGCGATGATCGGGGATCGAGCTGCACAATGTGTGCGTCGCTTCGGTCTGACCGAGACCCGAGATGTCGTCGTTCTCGCCTTCGACCGTCATCAACGCCACGCGCGTGACCTTGGAGGGGTCGACGCGTGTTCCGCGATGCGTCATCTCGCCCTTCGGCAGCGAATGTTTCACGAAAACGGTGTCGACCGTCTGCAGGTAATACTCGGCGGAGAGGTCCATCACCGCGAGATATTCGTCATAGAACTCGCGATGCTTGTCGACGAGGTCGCCGTCGCCCTTCACCAGATGGGCAAAGAGCTGCTTGTGGGCGTCCATGTGCCGGTCGAGATTCATGCTGATGAAGCCGTTGAGCTGCAGGAATCCCGGATAGACGTCGCGCATCATGCCGGGATGCGGGAACGGCACCTTGGTGATGACGTGGTTGCGGAACCAGTCGATACCGCGCTCCTGGGCGAGATTGTTCACCGACGTCGGATTGCGACGGGTGTCGATCGGGCCGCCCATCAGCGTCATCGAGGTCGGCACGAAGGGATCGCGCCGCGCTTCCATGATCGAAACGGCGGCGACCACCGGCACGGAGGGCTGGCACACCGCCATGACGTGGGTGTTGCCGCCGAGGACGTGCAGCATCTCGATGACGTAGTCGATGTAATCGTCGAGATCGAAGCGGCCATCGCTGAGCGGCACCATGCGGGCATCGGCCCAATCGGTAATGTAGACCTCATGTGCGGGCAGGAAGGCTTCGACCGTCCCGCGGAGCAGCGTCGCATAATGCCCGGACATCGGCGCCACGATCAGCACGCGCGGCTGCGGGCTGCGCAGGGGACGAGCGAACTTGCGATCGAAGTAGAGCAGCCGGCAGAACGGCTTTTCCCAGACCGAGCGGATCTCGACGGGGACGCGGATGCCATTGACCTCGGTGTCGTTGAGGCCCCATTCCGGCTTGCCGTAGCGGCGCGTGGTGCGCTCGAACAATTCGCAGGCCGCGGCAACCGACTTGCCGACCTCGGTGCGCGCCCAGGGGTTGAGAGGATTCTGAAACAGCAGCTTGGTCGCGTCAGTGACCGCACGTGCCGGATTGAGAGAGGCGTGCGCCATCTCGTACATCCAGTACATCGGCGTCGTCAGGACCGGACTGCCTTCTGCAGCCAGGGGCGGTGCGCCGCCGAACTCACCAATAGGCATCGCTATATCCCTCTTCGCATCGCAGCATACTGCCGAATGCGCAATATTGCGTCAATGCATGGTTCCGTACATCTACGTGGCGGAGACGGGTAAATCGGCCTGAATCCACGGGAAAGTGACGTTATTCACCGCCCGACAGCAGCGAGCCGTGCCGTTTGGCGCTGCGCAAAAGGGCAAGGAATGATGCAAAAGATGCAACCAGAAAGACGGCGTTGATGGCCAGCGCCTCCAGCATCAGATCGGCGCGGAAGGTGTTTTCGATCAGCAGCGCGCGCATCCCCTCGAAGGCATAGGTCGGCGGCAACGCCCAAGCGACGTATTGCAGCCAGACCGGCAACACGCTGACGGGATAGTAGACGCAGGCGAGCGGCAGGATCGCGAACATCAGGGTCCAGACGATGCTCTCGGCGCCGAGGCCGTTTCGCAGCACGAGACCCGACACGAAGATGCCGACCGACCAGCTCGTGAAGATCAGATTGCAGAAGAATGCGATCAGCGGCAGGCCCAGGGCATAGACATTGAATTGAAACATGAACAGCGCGAGCAAGGTCATCGGAATGATCCCGATCGCAAGCCGGATCAGGCTCATGACCATCAGCGACAGCAGAAACTCGATCGGCCGCAAGGGGCTCATCATGAGGTTGCCGATGTTGCGCGCCCACATCTCCTCCAGGAACGAGATGGAGAAGCCGAGCTGCCCGCGAAACAGGATGTCCCAGAGGATGACGGCGCCGATCAGCGTGCCGCCGGCGCGCGCGAAGAAATTGGAATTCTCGGCGATGTAATACTGGATGAAGCCCCAGGTGATGACCTGCAGCGCCGGCCAGTACAGCAATTCGAGCAGCCGCGGCCAGGACGACAGCAGGAGGTACCAGTAGCGCAGGATCATCGCGCCGATGCGATGGACGGAGATGCCGCGGTGGACGGCGAGGCCGGTCATGGCACGCTCCCGTAGCCCGGATGGAGCGCAGCGCAATCCGGGAATCGTGCCACATGCGACAGGGGTCCCGGATTACGCTTCGCTTTATCCGGGCTACGAAGACGGCTCCCGCTCACCTTGCTGCCTCCTTCGCGCCGTTCACCCGGCCGCGCGCAACGTCCAGAAACACCTCCTCCAGCGTGGTGCGGTTGTAGCGCGCCATGATCGCCTCCGGCGTGTCGTCGTCCTCGATGCGACCGCGCTTCATGATGATGACGCGATCGCACAGCCGCTCGACCTCGAGCATGTTGTGCGAGGCCAGAAGGATGGTGGCGTTGTTGTCCTTGCGATAACGCTCCAGATGCGCCCGCACCCAGTCGGCGGTATCCGGATCGAGCGAGGCGGTCGGCTCGTCCAGCAGCAGCAGCTCGGGCCGGTTGATCAGCGCCTTGGCGAGCGCGACGCGGGTCTTCTGCCCGGCGGACAGCTTGCCGTTGGCGCGGTCGATGAAATCGGTGAGATCGAGATCGTCCGCGAGCTCGGCAATGCGGCCGGCGAGGTTCTTCACCGCATAGAGCTTGCCGAACACGGTGAGATTCTGCCGCACCGTGAGCCGCATCGGCATATCGACATAGGGGCTCTCGAAATTCATCCGCCCCAGCACGGCAGCGCTCTCCTCCGGCATCCGATGTCCGAGCACCTGCACGCGGCCGGAGGTCGGCAGCACCAGGCCCATGATCATCGCGATGGTCGTGGTCTTGCCGGCGCCGTTGCCGCCCAGAAGCCCGGTGATGCTGCCGCGCGTCAGCGAAAAGGAGATATCGTCGACCGCGCGGGTCTGCTTGTAGATCTTGACGAGGTGCTCGACCGCGATCGCCGCGGACGAGCTGCGCTCCGCGACAGTGGGCCGACTTGAAGCCTTGTCATTCTCGGTCATGCTGGTCGTTCTTCTGCTATTGCAGCGGATAGCGCAAGGCTTGTAAATCCGGTGGTTCCGCGAGCCCAGCGTTTGTGATCTGGAAGGCACCCCCATTGGCCGATCTGACTGAAATTGCTGCTTCCGACTTTCGCCACGCGCAGCGGCATATCCGCCTGGACACGATCCTACGGCTGCGCTGGCTGGCGGTGCTGGGCCAGCTCGCCGCGATCTTCATCGTGGCGCAGGGGTTGGAATTCAACGTCGAGATCGTCCCCTGCGTCAGCATCATCGCCTTGTCGGCAGCACTGAATCTGGCGCTCCAGACCGCGGCCAATCCGATGCAGCGGCTGGAGCCGATGCAGGCGGCCGGACTGCTCGCGCTGAACATCGTGGAACTGGCCGGTCTGTTGTACTTCACCGGCGGACTGCAGAACCCGTTCTCGTTCCTGTTCTTGGCGCCGGTGCTGATCTCGGCCACGGCACTGCCGGCGCGCTTCACGTTCGGCCTCGGCGTGCTTGCGGTGGCCTGCGCCTCGGTGCTGTTCTTCTTCCATTTGCCGCTGCCCTGGGATTCCGATGATCCCCTGGTGCTGCCGCCGATCTATCTCGTCGGCGTCTGGCTCTCGATCGTGCTCGCGATCGGCGTCACTAGCCTCTACTCTTTCCAAGTGACCGAGGAGGCGCGCAAGCTTGCGGACGCGCTGGCCGCGACCGAGCTGGTGCTGACGCGTGAGCAACACCTGACCCAGCTCGACGGGCTCGCAGCCGCGGCCGCGCACGAGCTCGGCACGCCGCTCGCGACGATCTTCCTGATCTCGCGCGAGCTGGAGAAGACGGTGAAGGACGCCAGCTTTGCCGCCGACCTGAAGACGTTGCGCGAGCAGACCCAGCGTTGCCGCGACATATTGAGCAAGATCACCCAGCTCTCCTCCACCGGCGCGCCGTTCGACCGCATGAAGCTGTCGGAGCTGATCGAGGAGGTGGTGGCCCCGCACCGCGATTTCGGCGTCGAGATCAAGGTGCGGATCGCGGTCGCCGCCGTGTCCGAGCCGGTCGGCTCGCGCAATCCGGCAATCCTGTACGGCGTCGGCAACATCGTCGAGAACGCGGTCGATTTCGCCCATACCACCGTCGAGGTGAACGCGTGGTGGAACAAGGACACGATCGAGCTTCTGATCTCCGACGACGGCCCCGGCATTCCGCCCGATATCCTGAACCGGATCGGCGAGCCCTATCTGTCGCGGCGGCGAACCACGGATGACGGCGGCGGTGAGCGACGCGGTCTCGGATTGGGCGTGTTCATCGCGCGCACCTTGCTGGAACGCACCGGCGCCAAGGTCTTGTTTACCAACCGGATCTTTCCGGAACACGGCGCGGTGGTGCAGATCACTTGGCCGCGACAGCGTTTTGAGGCTATCGAGAGCCTCGAAGAAACAATAGGATAGGCCGCGACCTTGCGTCGCACAACAGGGCCGATCGACTATCGGCGGCCTTGGCACCGCTCGATTGCGAGGCCATATGTAGTCGCGTTGGAGAGAGGACAAAACCTTGAACGCCATCGCCGAACTGAACGAACAGACCGACCGCTCGCTGCTCATCGTGGAGGACGACAAGCCGTTCCTGGAGCGGTTGTCGCGCGCCATGGAAACGCGCGGCTTTGCGGTGACGTCATGCGACACCGTCTCGGATGGTCTTGCGCAGATCGGCAAGGCAGCGCCGGCATTCGCCGTAGTAGATTTGCGGCTCGGCGACGGCAACGGCCTCGACGTGGTCTCGGCGCTGAAGAAGAAGCGCCCGGATGCGCGCGCGATCGTGCTGACCGGCTACGGCAACATCGCCACCGCCGTCACCGCGGTGAAGATGGGCGCGATCGATTATCTCTCCAAGCCAGCGGATGCCGACGACGTCGTCGCGGCGCTGCTGTCGACCAGCGCGGAGAAATCCGAGCTGCCGACCAACCCGATGTCCGCCGACCGCGTGCGCTGGGAGCACATCCAGCGCATCTACGAGATGTGCAACCGCAACGTTTCGGAAACGGCGCGGCGGCTCAACATGCACCGCAGGACGTTGCAGCGCATTTTGGCCAAACGCGCGCCGCGGTAATTTACGGCAATCAGCAACCTATCCCCGTCACCCTGAGGTGGCCGCTCCTTCAACGGCCCTCGAAGGGCAACGGCCAGGCCACATCGCGGGATGACGGAACGACAGGTCTCGTAGGGTGGGCAAAGGCGCGAAGCGCCGTGCCCACGATCTGTAAGAGCTGGATAGAGATCGTGGGCACGCTTCGCTTTGCCCACCCTACGGCACCGATGTTTGCGGCGCCGCTACTCCCAAAACTCCGCATGCCCCTGCGGATCGACCAGGCGGTTGATGCGTAAGGCTGCCGCCATTCCAAACCGCACCGTCATCTGCTTCCTCGTCGCGGCAGCCAGCTTGTGCTCGGGCGCTTCGCATTGCAGGTGCGCGCCATAGGCGTCGGCGATGATCAGGCCGGTGCCTTCCGGAAAGATCTCGCACGGCAGGTCCTGCGTGAAGGCGAAGAACAGCCGGTCGCAATGGGCACGGTATTCATGCCATTTCTGATCGGCGCGCAGATCCTCCACCGACGATTTGATCTCGACGATCCAGATCTCGCCGCGCTCGTTCAGCGCCACCAGGTCGGCGCGCCGGCCCGAGGGCAGCGGCAATTCGCTGATGCAGGTAAAGCCGAGCGAACGTAAGAGCCGCGCGGTGCCGCGCGCGACCGCGAGCGCCGTTTCCGACTGGCGGCGATCGGGTGGCGGCACCAGGGCGATGTTACGGGCGGGATTGTCCATGGAGGGAGGATAGCCGATTCCGTTTGGGGCGGACACTCTCTCCGCCCGTCGGGTCCCGGGCTCGCGCCAAGTGGCGGCCCCGGGACGACAGTGTGTGGGACGCGGAACCTCCCCTCCCCCACGAACTTATCACGCAGCCGCCGCACCTCGGCGGAACCACCGAGGCTGCGCGGATGATCGACGATCTCTGGTACAAGAACGGGGTAATCTACTGCCTTTCCGTCGGCTCCTATATGGACGCCAACGGCGACGGCGTCGGCGACTTCAAGGGCCTGCTCCGCCGGCTCGATTATCTGCACGGCCTCGGCATCACCACGATCTGGCTGATGCCGTTCCAGACCTCGCCCGGCCGCGACGACGGCTACGACATCGCCGACTATTACAGCGTCGATGCCCGTTACGGCACGCTCGGCGATTTCGTCGAGTTCGCCCATGGCTGCAAGCAGCGCGGCATCCGCATCATCATCGATCTCGTCGTCAACCACACCTCGGATCAGCATCACTGGTTCAAGGAGGCGCGGCGCGACAAGAACTCGCCGTATCGCGACTGGTATGTGTGGTCCGACAAGAAGCCGGCCGGTGCCGACAAGGGCATGGTGTTTCCCGGCGTGCAGAAAACGACCTGGACGCGCGACAAGGAAGCGGGCGCGTATTACTTCCACCGCTTCTACGATTTCCAGCCCGACCTCAACACCTCGAACCCGCATGTGCAGGCCGAGATCCTGAAGATCATGGGGTTCTGGATCCAGCTCGGCGTCTCCGGCTTCCGCATGGATGCCGTGCCCTTCGTGATCGCGACGAAGGGCGCGAAGGTGAAGAAGCCGGTCGAGCAGTACGACATGCTGCGCGCGTTCCGCGAATTCCTGCAATGGCGGCAGGGCGACGCCATCATCCTCGCCGAAGCCAATGTGCTGCCGAAGACGGACATGGAATATTTCGGCCGCGATGCCGACCGCATGCACATGATGTTCAACTTCCACGTCAACCAGCACCTGTTCTATGCGCTGGCATCCGCAGATTCGCGGCCGTTGGCGAAGGCGTTGAAGGCGACCAAGCCGCGGCCGGCGACCGCGCAATGGGGCCTGTTCCTGCGCAATCACGACGAGCTCGATCTGGGACGGCTGACCAAGGCGCAGCGCGACACCGTGTTCAGGAATTTCGGTCCCGACAAGGATATGCAGCTGTACGACCGCGGCATCAGGCGGCGACTCGCGCCGATGCTCGGCGGCGACCGCCGACGGCTCGAGCTCGCCTACAGCCTGATGTGCACGCTGCCGGGAACACCCGTGATCCGCTATGGCGACGAGATCGCGATGGGCGACGATCTCTCACTGCCGGAACGCAATTGCGCGCGCACGCCGATGCAATGGTCGACCGAACCGCATGGCGGCTTCACCAAGAGCAACAAGCCGGCCTGCCCCGTGATCGACAAGGGGCCTTACGGCTACCCGCACGTCAACGTCGCCAAGCAGCGGCGCGACCCCAACTCGATGCTGAACTGGACCGAGCGCATCGTCCGCATGCGGAAAGAAGTGCCGGAGGTCGGCTGGGGCGACTTCGCCATCATTCCGGTGCGCGATCCCGCCGTGTTCATCATGCGCTACGACTGGCGCAACAATTCGGTGCTGTTCGTGCATAATCTCGACGAGAAGCCGCGCGAGATCGCGTTCTCAGCCGGGCTGCCGGACGAGGCCGGCGCGCACCTGATCAATCTGCTCGCGGAGGACCACAGCCACGCCGACAAGCGCGGCCAGCACCGGATCGTGCTCGAGCCGTATGGGTATCGCTGGTACCGCGTCGGCGGGCTGGATTATCTGTTGAAGCGGAGCGATATCGACGGGGATACGGTGCGGGGGAAGAAGCATCCGGGGTAAGAGTATCTACGCATCGCTATACTCCATCGCAGCCATACCCTCCGCTGTCGTCCCCGCGAAAGCGGGGACCTATAATCACAGGGAGAAGTGTGGGGCGCGCTGGTCACTCCGAGTCTTCGCAAAGCAACTCCCTGTGGTGATGGGTCCCGGATCTGCGCTGCGCTTGTCCGGGACGACAGCTAGGGTGGGGCGACAATCACCCCCTCATTGCCACGCAGATCCAACACGCCTTCAATGCGCTCGCCGTCGCGATCCAGAAACGTCGACAGCAAGATCTCGCTGCCGAAACGGATCGCGCTGGTGGTCACCGCGACCGGATCGGGGCCGAGATTGAGCGCCACGATCACCGCCTGCCCTTCGGCTTCGCGGCGATAGATCAGGAGATCGCCTTGTGCCGCGATCGGATGATAATCGCCGGCGACCAGCGGCGGACCGCTCTTCCGCAGGGTGATCAGGCGCTTGTAGAGGTTGAGGATCGAGCGCGCATCGGCTTCGAGATTGACGACATTGTCGCGCACATAGTGCTCCGGCAGCGGCAGCCACGGCCGCGCCGCCGAGAAGCCGGCGAATTCGGTCGCATCCCACTGCATCGGCGTGCGGCAGCCGTCGCGGCCGACACCGATGCCGGGCACGTTCTTCTCGAAGGGGTCGCGGACGTCCTCCGGCGCGATCGCCACCTGGTGCATGCCGATCTCGTCGCCGTAATAGAGCGTCGGCGTGCCGCGCAGCGTCAGCAGCAGCATGGCGGCGACGCGGGCCTGCTCGGACCCGACGCGGCTTGCGACCCGCGGGCGGTCGTGATTGCCGAGCACCCAGTTCGGCCAGGCGCCGCGCGGCAGCGCCTTCTCGTAATCCTCGATGATCGTCTCGATCGAGCGCGCGCTCCAGAAGGTCGAGAGCAGCGCGAAATTGAACGGCATCTGCGCGCCGGTGAGATCGTTGCCGTAATAGGCCATGAGACGGTGCAGCGGCAGATAGATCTCGCCGATCAGCACGCGGGCTCCGAATTCATTGGTGACACGCCGCATCTGCGAGATCACGTCATGCACCTCCGGCTGGTCGGTGGAGTATTGCGTCATGATCCTTTCATTCGGTGGCCGTCCCTCGACGTAACGCGGATTGGGCGGGTTGTCGCGGAATTCGGCATCCTTGATCAGGTGCCAGATCACGTCGACGCGAAAGCCGTCGACGCCCTTCTCAAGCCAAAACCGCATCACGTCGTAGATCGCGGCGCGGACGTCGGGATTGCGCCAGTTCAGGTCCGGCTGCTGGGCGAGGAAGGCGTGGTAATAATATTGCCCCGTGGTCTCGTCGAACTGCCACGCGCTGCCGCCGAACTCGGACAGCCAGTTGTTCGGCACTCCGCCGTCGGGTGCCGGATCGCGCCAGATGTACCAGTCGCGCTTGGGATTGTCGCGCGAGGCGCGGCTCTCGACGAACCAGGGATGCTGGTCCGAGGTGTGGTTCGGCACGAGGTCGAGGATCAGCTTCAGGCCGTTGTCGTGGGCGGCCGCGATCAGCGCATCGAAATCTTCCATCGTGCCGAACAGCGGCTCGATGCCGGTATAGTCGGCGATGTCATAGCCGAAATCTTCCATCGGTGAGGGGAAGATCGGTGACAGCCAGATCGCATCGACGCCGAGCGATTTGACGTAAGGCAGCCGCTGCAAAATGCCGGCGAGATCGCCGACGCCGTCGCCGTTCGAGTCCTGAAAGGAGCGCGGGTAGATCTGATAGAAGATGCCGTCGCGCCACCAGTTTTCGTTGCTCTGAGCCATGCGGGAAGACCACCCATAATCTGCGTCTTGCGCGGGAGAACGCGACAACACCGCCCCGGTTCGAATTGGCAGGCCAATTGGGACGGCCGTGTGACGATTGTTCCCGGGCGCGGCGGCGAATCTTTTGCTTGGCGGCCTGGCAAAAATCGGCATTGTGGCGCCATGACCGAGCAAAATAACAGCCAAGACTCTTCGCAAGCCAAGGCCGGCGCGATCATCGTTCCCGTGACGCTGTTCGAGCAGAACTGCACCATCATCTGGGACGAGCCCAGCAAGAAGGCCGTGGTGATCGATCCCGGCGGGGACGTGCCGAAGATCCTGGACGCGATCAAGCAGACCGGCGTCACCGTGGAGAAGATCTGGCTGACCCACGGCCATATCGACCATGTCGGCGGCGCGGCCGATCTGCGCGATGCGCTGAAGGTGCCGATCGAGGGGCCGCATGAAGCGGACAAGTTCCTGCTCGACAATGTGGTCGAGAGCGGCGCACGCTTCGGCATGACCGGCGTGCGCAATTTCGCGCCGGACCGCTGGCTCGCCGAAGGCGACAGCGTGTCGATCGGCAGCTTGCAATTCGATATTTTCCACTGCCCCGGCCACTCGCCCGGCAGCGTGGTGTTCTTCAACAAGGAGCTGCGCTTCGCTCATGTCGGCGACGTCCTGTTCGCCGGCTCGGTCGGGCGCACCGATTTGCCCGGCGGCAGTCACGCCACGCTGATCAACTCGATTTTGACAAAACTGCTGCCGCTCGGCGACGACGTCGGCTTCATCTGCGGCCACGGCGCCGGCTCCAGCATCGGCCAGGAGCGGATGACCAATCCGTTCATCACCGGCGAGATGTGAGGTTTATTCCGCTGCGTCCACAAGCGTGGCGGTCTCACTGAGGTGACGATCGCCCCATTCGCGGATCGCCGCGACTACGGGCACGAAGCTCTTGCCCTTGCGGGTCAGGCGATACTCGACCTTCGGCGGCACCTCGCCGAAATCCTTGCGATCGATCAGGCCGCTCGCGGTCAGGGCCTTCAATTCACGACTGAGCACGCGCGGGGTGATCTCGGCGCTGCCTTCCGCGCCGCGCAAAAGGCCGCTGCGGATCTCGCCATAGCGGCGCGGGCCGTCCTTGAGATCCCAGACGATGCGCAGCTTGTACTTGCCGCTGATCATCTTCTGAAAGGCCGCGACCGGACAGGTGCGCGCCGGGTTCGCCTTCGCCATGTCGTCTCCTCCACGCGTTAGCCACACCTCAGGATAGGAGCGACGTCGAAAAAGTCCATACTATCAATTTTGTCCATACTTGCAGGATCGCTTGCAAGCCGCAGATGATGACGCACACGACGAACAGGGAGCGTCACATGAAGCACTTCATGATCAAGTATGAATTCAGGAACGGTACGACGGAGGCCTGGCACCAGGAGGTCGGCCGCTTCATCAAGGCGATCGACGGCGATCCGGAGTTGACGGGCCGGATCGGCTATCGTGTCCTGAAGAACCGCGACGACGGCAGCTATTTCCATCTCGCCAGCGTCGCTGACGATGCCGCGCAAAAAGCGCTGCAATCGCGCGACTTCTTCAAAGCCTATCAGGAGATGACGCGGAAGGTCGCCGGCGGCGAGGTGACGGTGACGCCGATCGAATGGATCGGTCAGACGGCCTGAACTACTTCATCAGCCCCGCGGCGGTCAGTGCGCGCGTGATGATCTGGCCGAGATCGAAGCCGCGAGCCTCCTCGCGCGTCGGCTCGGCCGGCTGTTCGGCGACCGCGGCGCGGATCGAGCGGGCGAGATGCGGCGCGGGCGTCAAGGCCGGCTGCGCGGCAGGCTTGCTTGTAGACTTGCTTGTAGGCTTGGCCTCCGCCTTTGCAGCATCTGCAATCCAGCCAGTGAGGCCGAAGAACTTTGCGATGTGATAGGACGAGGAAATACCGGCCTCGATCAGGAATGCGCCTTCCACGCCGTACCGCTGGTCGTTGTCGGCAAGCCCGAGCGGCGTGCCGTGCGCCATGTCGGTGATGGCGTAGGACTCGACCAGCGTCTCGCCGTCCTTGCCCCACCACGCCTGGCGCGGATAGCCGTCGACATTGGTCTCCGCCATCGGCGCTTCCGGCAGATCATGAAGATCGAGCCACTGCTTGACGATCTCGTTGGCATTGCCGGGATTGACGGTGCGATCCGCGCTGCCGTGCCACACCGAGATTTTCGGCCAGGGGCCGCGATAATCCGAGGCATTGCGCACGAGATCGCCGAGCTCGCGCGCGGGACGCACCGGGGAATGAAACATGCCGTCCAGCGCCTCGCGCAAATTCGAGGCGATGCCATAGGGCAGTCCGGCAATGACCGCACCGGCTGCGAAGACTTCCGGATGGGTCGCGAGCATCACCGACGTCATGCCGCCGCCGGCCGACAGGCCGGTGATGAAGATGCGCCTGGGATCGATGCGATGCGCCTCGACCATGTGCGCGATCATCTCGCGGATCGAATGCGCCTCGCCGCTGTCCCGCGCCGTATCTTCCGGATTGAACCAGTTGAAGCAGGTGTTGCCGTTGTTGATCCGCTGCTGCTCGGGCATCAGCAGCGCGAAGCCATAGTGCTGCGCGAGCGTCGACCAGCCCGCGCCGAGATCGTAACCGGCTGCCGTCTGCCCGCAGCCATGCAGCACGACGACCAGCGCGCGCGGCTTCTGCAACTGCGCAGGCACGAACGCGAACATGCGCAAGGCGCCCGGGTTGTCGCCAAAGCCGGTGACCTCTTCCAATGGACTGGACGCATCCGCGCTGCGGCCGAGCTCGGCAAAGCGCAGACCGTCCAGCCTCGGCAGACGTCTCAACAGATCAACATTTTTGGCTAACGACACGGCAACTTCCTGGTGGGCGACTTTCAACGTTCAGCCAAACCAGATAGTTGCTGCATTGCAAAATAAAAAGACCGTGCGCTGTCCATCCACGAAAATCACGGGAAATCCCGCCGAAATCCGCACGTATTAACCGCAATGCCTCAACTTCATGCAGATGCGCGATGCATCCACGACAGAAATGCGGCGCAGATCAGGATTAATGTCACAAACAGCGCAAGCGAGACCAGAAATCCTGCGCGCGCTGATTGCAAGGCATCGACGGCGAAGAATACCGCGCCGATTGCGGCCACTCCGGCCGCATTTCCGATCTGCGCCGTGGTGCCGTAGATGCCGGAGGCCGAGCCTGCGGCGACGGGCTTGACGGTCGAGAGCACCGCGCCGGAGAGCGGCGCCATCACCAGTCCCTGACCGTAGCCGAAGATGATCATGACGAGCGCGAGCAGAAGCGGCGATGGCGCATCGATACAGGCTGCAACAAGCGCGAGCGCGGCGAGGCCTGCGATCTGCAGCGCGCAGCCTTCGATCAACACCTTGGTGCCGCGATGGCGCGCCCGCACGCCGCTGTGGCGCGAGGCCACGACGAAGGCCAGCGCGAGCGGGATGAAGGCCATGCCGGCCGACAGCGGCGGGATCTTCAGGCCGCGCTGCATGAACAGCGTCATGACGAGGTAGAAGGAGAGATTGGCAAGGAAGAAAAAGAAGGCGGCGCCAAGCCCGCGCAAGAAAGCGGCATCCGCCAGCAGCGTGAGGTCGATCAACGGCATGCCGCCGGCACGCGCGACTGCGTGCTCGAGCTTCAGGAACGCTACGAGGACGGCGCCGCCGATCGCCATCACGGCCCACAGCCAGGGAGCCCAGCCGACATCGTGACCAAACAGCAGCGGACCGATCAGGCACAGCAGCCCCGCGAACAGGACCATGCTGCCCTTGATGTCGAGCCTCGTCCCTGATCGCCGCGGCACCGACGGCATGATGCGCCAGGCGGCAGCCACAATGACGAGGCCGCAGGGAACGTTGACGAAGAACACCGAACGCCAGCCGGTGCCAGCGAGATCAATCGTGACCAGCAGACCGCCGAGCAGGAAGCCTGCGGCACCGGCCAGCCCCAGCACGATGCCGTAGATCGCGAAGGCGCGGCTGCGCGATTCGTCCGTGAACAGGAGATGAAGCGTCGCCAGCACCTGGGGCACCATCAGCGCCGCGGTCGCGCCCTGCGCCAGGCGGGCGATGATCAGCTCCACGCCGGATTGCGCGAGCCCGCACCACAGCGAGGTCGCCGTAAAGCCGAGCACGCCGGCCAGGAAGATAGTCTTGGTGCCGTGGACGTCGCCAAGCCGGCCCCCGGTGACGACAAGCGTGGCGTAGGCGATCAGGTAGATCGCGATCACGGATTCGATCTGCGCCGGCGTAGCCTGCAGATCGACCGCAATGGTCGGAATGGCGACGTTCACGATGAAGGCATCGACGCCGAACATGAACTGGGCAGCCACCACGATGGCCAGCACCCACCAGCGGCGGGACGAATCGATTTGTTGTGTGACGATCTGATGCATCGGCGCGTGACCCTGGATTACCGTGCCGATGATTTCAGGTCTGACGCGGTGTCACGATTACCTCGGAGGTAGGATTCGTGTGCTTCGTTCGAGGCACGGCTGTTTCGCCTCTCCCCACTTGCGGGGAGAGGCGGGATTCAAACGCAGTTTGAATTCGGGGGAGCTTCCGCGAGTCCCAATGCCACCGAATTTGGCGAAGTGGCCCCTCACCCCAACCCTCTCCCCGTAAGAACGAGGGGGAAGACTCAACGCACGCATGCCTGCATTCCGCCGCGCGGGACACCGCGCGATTGCGTTCGCGCCTTCCGGCACGTAGCTTCACCGCCTCAACAAACAGAAAATCAAAGCCGGAGAGAACGCCATGGCGCGCCTGAAGTTCGGAGCCTTCCTTGCCCCGCATCACCCGATCGGGGAGCATCCGATGCTCCAGTTCCGGCGCGATCTCGACCTGGTCGAGCAGCTCGATGCGCTCGGCTATGACGAGTTCTGGTGCGGCGAGCATCATTCCTCGGGCTGGGAGATGATCGCCTCGCCCGAGATGTTCCTGGCCGCGGCCGGCGAGCGCACCAAGCGGATCAAGCTCGGCACCGGCGTGGTGTCGCTGCCCTATCATCATCCCTACAATGTCGCCCAGCGCATGGTGCAGCTCGACCACATGACCGGCGGCCGCGCCATCTTCGGCTCCGGCCCCGGCGCGCTTGCCTCCGACGCACACACGCTCGGCATCGACCCGATGACGCAGCGTGACCGCCAGGACGAGGCCATCGGAATCATCCGCCGCCTCTTCAACGGCGAGCGCGTCACGGCGAAGAGCGACTGGTTCACGATGAACGACGCCGCGCTGCAGATCCTGCCGTTGCAGGCGGAGATGCCGTTCGTCGTGGCCTCGCAGATCTCGCCCTCCGGCATGACGCTGGCCGGCAAATACGGCATCGGCATCATCTCGCTGGGCTCGATGACGACGCAGGGGCTGATGTCGCTGCAGCAGCAATGGCAGTTTGCGGAGGACGCCGCGAAGAAGCACGGCACCAAGGTCGACCGTGCCGACTGGCGCGTGCTGCTGACCTTCCACATCGCCGAGACCCGCGAGCAGGCGCGCAAGGAAGCCGGCGTCGGGCTGATGCGCTGGCACAACGAATATAATGTCGGTACGCTGCAGCGGCCGGGCCTCACTGCGTTCTCCTCGCCCGACGAAGCCGTGGACAAGACCGCCTTCGTCGAGGGCGCGGCCTCCACCATCGGCACGCCCGACGATCTCGTCAAAACCATCAAGAACGTGATGCAGGTCTCCGGCGGCGTCGGCGCCATCATCGGTTTCGTGCACGACTGGGCCAATCCGGAAGCGACGCGCCGGAGCTGGGACATGGTGGCGCGCTACGTCGTGCCGGAGATCAACGGCTATATCGATGGCCTGCGCAGGTCGCAAAAATTCGTGATCGAGAACCGCGCCATCTTCGAGCGTGCGGGCCAGGCCGTGATGGCCAAGATCATGGAGAACGAGAAGGCCGCCGAGGCGCTGAAGATGACCGGCCCCGGCCGCGTCGCCATCCCCGCCGTCAATGCGCCGGATCTGCAGAAGGAAGCGGCGAAGCGGTAGGACGCACTCCACTCGTCGTCCCGGGGGGCGCGTGGCGCGAACCCGGGACGACGGCGGTGGGTGTGACGATTTTGTGCGTAAGACGACCGCAGCTCATCGCGGCCGGATCGTGCTATGTTCGCGGCGCCTGCCAACCGGAGCAATCGTCATGTCGATGCAGAATGTGGCCGCACCGGCGCCCGACTATACCGCGCCCAAGCGCAACGCCCTGACGCACATTCCCGGCGACGAGGGATGGCCGATCATCGGCAAGACCTTCCAGGTGCTGGCCGATCCCAAGGGCCACATCGAGGCGAACGGCGCCAAATACGGCCCGGTCTACCGCACCCATGTGTTCGGCGAGACCAATGTCGTGCTGCTCGGGCCCGAGGCCAACGAGCTCGTGATGTTCGACCAGCAAAAGCTGTTCTCCTCGACCCACGGCTGGAACAAGGTGCTCGGCCTGTTGTTTCCGCGCGGATTGATGCTGCTCGATTTCGACGAGCACCGGCTGCACCGCAAGGCGCTGTCGGTCGCGTTCAAGTCCGGGCCGATGAAATCCTATCTCGCTGATCTCGACCGCGGCATCTCCGCGCGGGTCGCCCAGTGGAAGGCCAAGCCCGGCGAGATGCAGCTCTACCCCGCGATGAAGCAGCTCACGCTGGACCTCGCCGCAGCGTCCTTCCTCGGCGCCGATATCGGGCCGGAGGTCGACGAGATCAACCGCGCCTTCGTCGACATGGTCGCCGCCGCTGTCGCGCCGATCCGCCGCCCCCTTCCCGGCACCCAGATGGCCGCCGGCGTCAGGGGGCGCAAACGCATCGTCGCCTATTTTCGCGAGCAGATCCCGCTTCGCCGCGGCAATCATGGCGGCGATGATCTGTTCTCGCAGCTCTGCCGCGCCACCCATGAGGACGGCGCGCTGCTCTCCGAGCAGGACATCATCGACCATATGAGCTTCCTGATGATGGCGGCGCACGACACGCTGACCTCGTCGCTGACCTCCTTCATCGGCGAGCTCGCCGCCAATCCGGACTGGCAGGACAGGCTACGCGCGGAAGTTCTCGCGCTCGGGCTCGCGCCAGGCGCGCCCAGCAGCTTCGACGATCTCGAAAGAATGCCGCTGTCCGAGATGGCGTTCAAGGAAGCGCTGCGGATCAAGCCGCCGGTACCCTCGATGCCGCGCCGCGCCATGCGCGATTTCACCTTCAAGGGCTTTACGATTCCCGCCGGCACCGCAGTCGGCGTCAATCCGCTCTATACCCATCACATGAAGGACATCTGGCCGGAGCCGGATCGCTTCGATCCATTGCGCTTCACCGAAGAGGCGCAACGGGGTCGCCACCGCTTCGCCTGGGTCCCGTTCGGCGGCGGCGCGCATATGTGCCTCGGGCTGCACTTCGCCTACATGCAGGCAAAATGCTTCGCGCGGCACTTCTTGCAGAACATCGAGGTGTCGCTGGAGCCCGGTTACAAGCCGGACTGGCAGATGTGGCCGATCCCGAAGCCGCGGGACGGGTTGCGGGTGAGAGTGCGGGCGGTTTAGCCTCACGTGTCCCGGACGCGCGAAGCGCTAGCCGGGACCCAGAATGCTGCGATCGAGTAGGTGGAGAGATGGGCCCCGGCTCTGCAGCGCACCGCACCGGACGATGCTTCGCATCGCCGGGGGCGCTGCGCTGCGTCCGGGGCACGAGATCTCGTAGGGTGGGCAAAGGCGCAGAGCGCCGTGCCCACGATTTGCCGCTATGGAACGGGTTGGTGGGCACGGCGCGCGAAGAGCGCGCCTTTGCCCACCCTACGGCACCGTCTCCGTCGCTTACGCCCCCTGATCGAACGCCTTGCGCAAGGCCACATAGCCCTGCTGCTGCTGGCTCCAGTTGCGGCCGCCGGTCATGGCGCCATCCACGACGAGGTCGTGGCCGTTGATGAAGCTGGATTCGTCGCTGGCCAGGAACACCGCGGCCTGGGCGATGTCATCGGGAAGGCCCGCGCGCGGGATCGGCTGCGCGGTCTTGTAGACCTCGCGCATCACCGCCGGCGTCTTCTCCGCAGCATCGGTCGAGAGCCCGAGCGCCTTGCCGAAGATTCCGGTCGCGATCGCGCCCGGCGAGATCGCGTTGACGCGCACGTTGGACTCGCCGAGCTCCATCGCCACGCATTTGGTGAGATGGATCACCGCCGCCTTGGCCGCGCTATAGACCATCGAGGATGAGAAGCCGGCGAGGCGGCCTGCGATGCTGCCATTGTTGATGATGCTGCCTGAGCCCTGCCTCTTCATGTGGGGCGCGGCGTGCTTCATGCCGAGCATGACGCTGCGCACCAGCGTCGCCATCGCCGCATCGAAGCGCTCGACCTCAAGGCCTTCGATGCCGCCGGTCTGCGCCGGGCCGCCGGCATTGTTGAACAGGCAGTCGATCCGGCCGAACTTGTCCACGGCGAGCGCGATCAGCGCCTGCATCTGTGCTTCGACCGTCACGTCGGTCTGGCGGAAGATGCAGTTGGCGCCGAGCTGCTTGGCCAGAGCCTCGCCCTCCGGTAGACGCCGCCCCGCGATCACAATTTTGGCACCTTCGGCAACGAAGACTTCCGCAGTGCGCAATCCGATCCCGCTCGTCGCCCCCGTAATCACCGCAACCTTGCCGTCCAGCCTGCCCATGGAATGTTCCTGTTTTCGAACGATTTGATGCCAAATGGCGAACATCGGCCGCTGCCATTGCAGCGGTGGCCACTATCTCTGCCTGTCTGCGGCAAGGCAAGCTATGCTTGCGCGGACGGGATGCGTAACATCCTGATGGGCCGCTCGATTTTCGAACGCATATCGCAACTGGGCTGCGCATGGGGAAGCTGATCGAGGAATTCCGCAGGGGTTGGCAGGGTGCGGCGCCGCCATCGCTTGGTCTGAGCATTGCCTTTGCAGTGGCCTGCCTGCTGATTGCGACGCTGACGCGCTGGGCCCTCGCCCATGTGCGGCCCGACGTCTACTTCACCCCCTACTTTCCGGCCGTGTTCTTTGCCGCCGCGTTCGGGGGCTTCCGGATCGGAATCGTGACCGCGCTGGTCGGCGGCATGCTCGGCGTCGTCGTGAATTTCGGCGATGCCTTTGCCGATCGGGCGCGGTTTGCCCTGCTGGCACTGTATTGGGCGGTCTGTGCGCTCACCATCTGGGGTGTCGAGCACTATCGCACCATGCTGGCGGAGCAGCGCCGGATCTCCAAGCGCCTGATCGAGGAAGAAGAGTATCGCAAGCTGCTGGTCGACGAGCTCCAGCACCGGCTGAAGAACAAGCTATCGACGGTGCACGCCGTGCTGCACCAGGTGCTGCACGACCACCCCCAGGTCTGGGACCGGGTCGATCCGCGGTTGCGCTCGCTGGCCGCGACCGACGATCTGATCTCGCGGATCGACAAGGCCGGCTGTGACATCCGCGACCTCCTGATCTCGGAGCTCGGGCCCTATGGCCATGTCCGCTTCACCCTCAATGGCGACCGCCTATTCCTGCCGCCGAAGCTCGCGGTCACGCTGTCATTGATGTTTCACGAGCTGGCCACCAATGCGGGCAAGTACGGCGCGTTCTCCGCGCCGCGCGGTCTGCTGCAGGTGTCATGGACCGTCAGCGACGACCGCCTGATCATCACCTGGGACGAGACCGAGGGTCCGAGCGTGGACAAGGTCTCCGAGCCCGGCTTCGGCACCAAGCTGCTGAAATCGGCACTGTCGTCCTTCGATGGCAGGACCGAGATCTCTTACTTGAAGACCGGGCTGCATTGCATCATGCAGTGCCGCATCCCCCGAAGCGAATAGCATCGCGCGTCAAGCGAAAGCCGGCCCGCGCACCCCGCCCGCAGTTTCGCATGGGCTGTTGACCCTCTGTTAATGACGATTTTCTGCGCGCGTCGCATCGCCGCAAGTTTTCTCCAAAACACCCCCGTATTTCTCCGTACCCCTTAACCAAACCTAAGAGGGAACCGCGCAAGATCGCGCCCATTGCAAAGGCGCGCTGAAACAACAAGATTCATGACTTCTATGAACGACAACCAATATTCCGGCGCGACTGAAGCCGAGCTCGGTTTTCTCAAGGAAATCGTTAGAATGCTGCCGGCCGGCCTCACCGTGCAGGATGCGCATGGCGAGCTTCTGCTGGTTAACGATGCCGCCGCCGCGCAGCTCGGCATGGACGGCAGTCGCCCTTCACCCGATCTTGCGCAGCGCCGCGAAGCCTGCCGCCAGGCGCTGAGCGCCGGCCAGGCTGTCGTCACCGAGGAGGCGCTTCACGGCGGCGCCGCGCGCCAGGTGCTGCTCACGACCCACCGTCCCGTTCGCCTCGCCGGACGCGAGCTGCTGATCTCGGCGTCCTCCGACATCACCGAGCAGAAGAATTTCGAGGACCAGCTGTTCCGCTCGGCCTATTTCGACGAGCTGACGGGATTGCCCTCGCGGCGCGTGATCGAACATCACGCCAACAATCTGCTGGCGGAGAATGGCGGCGGCGAGCGTTTCGCGCTGGCCTTCCTCGACGTCGACAATTTCAAGCACATCAACGACTATTACGGCCACGCCGTCGGCGATGCGCTGCTGGTCGAGCTGTCGAAGCGGCTCGGGCGCGACTTGCGCGATTCCGACATGCTGTCGCGCATCTCCGGCGATGAATTCCTGCTGCTGCTCTCTCCGATCCAGAGCCAGGAGGAAGTCGCCGAATTCATGCAATCGACGCTGGAGCGGCTGACGGCGCCGTTCTTCATCGACCATTCGGAACTCTTTGCCTCCACCTCGGTCGGCATCAGCCTCTATCCCGATCACGGACGCAGCTTCGAGACGCTGCGCCAGAATGCCGACATCGCGATGTACCGCATCAAGAACGACGGCAAGGGATCGGCAGCCTTCTTCGATTCCAGCATGGAGCGCGAGGCGCTGGCGCGGATGAAGATCGAGCAGTCGCTGCGGCTCGCTATCCTGGAAAAGCGCTTCTGCTGCGCCTTCCAGTCCAAGGTCGACATCCGCACCCAGGCGGTGAAGGGCATCGAGGCCCTGGTCCGTTTGCGCGACGACGAAGGCGTGATCCAGGCGCCGGGATCCTTCATCAATCTTGCCAGCGAGCTCGGGCTGATCGACGAATTGACCCATCTCGTGCTCGCCGAAATCGTCAAATCGATCGACCTGATCAACGAGACGTTCGGCGCGGAAGCGACCATCAGCATCAACGTCGCGGCCAAGCAGGCCGGCAACCCCGAATTCATGCGCAGCTTCGCGCGGGCGCTGGACGACACCGGCTTTCCGCAGCGCTTCATGATCGAGGTGACCGAAGACGCCTTCGTCGCCAAGAATCATTTCCAGGACGAGATCCTGCCGATGTTCCGCAAGCTCGGCGTCGGCATCTCGATCGACGATTTCGGCACCGGCTATTCCTCGCTCTCGGCGCTGGCCGACATCACCGCCGACGAGATCAAGATCGACCGCTCCTTCATCACCGACATCCATAAGCGCCCGCGCAGCCAGGGCATCCTGCGCGCGATCGAGTCCTTGAGCGAAGCGCTCGGCATGACCGTGATCGCCGAAGGCCTCGAATCCTACGAGGAGCTCGCCTATCTCCAGGCCGCGACCAAGATCCGCTACGCCCAGGGCTATTACTTCTCGCGCCCGATCTTCCTGGAGGAGCTCAAGCTCGCGACGCCGGCCTCGAGCGAGTCGCGCGCCAGCGTCTTAAGCCGCCCGCACCAACAGAACCGCCAGGGCTATTCGCGGGCGAGCGGCTATCGAAGGTAGGGTGCAAGCGGGACAACATTACCGCTGTCGTCCCGGGGCGCGAAGCGAACCCGGGACCCATCACCCCAGGGCGTGGTATGGAGTAAGCTGCCAACTCCGAATGTTCGCCAAACTATGCCATGTGGGTATGGGTCCCGGATCTACGCTTCGCTTGTCCGGGACGACGACTGAGTATGGGGCGCCTCGCGACCGACCAATTCCCCCTTTGAAATCGACGCCCTTTTGCTAATACACAGACAGACTTCCCCCGGGATATGTCATGTCCGCCTCTTCCGCCTCGATCAGCGATCCCGCCTATCTCCGCGCGCGCGCGATGGAGACGCTGTTCGAGCGGCTGGAGAAGCTCTGCGAGGGCGCGATCGCGATCGACCGCGGCGGGCGCGTCGTCTACGTCAATGAAAAATATCTCGCGGCGCTCGGCCTCAAGCGGACCAGTGAGGCAATCGGCCGGCCGATCGAGGAGGTCATCCCGAACAGCCTGATGCGCAAGGTGGCCGAGACCGGCGAACCGATCCTGCTCGACATCATGGAGCTCGGCGGCGAGCAGCTCGTGGTCACGCGCATGCCGATCGAGGACGAGAACGGCACCGTGATCGGCGCGATCGGCTTCGTGCTCTATGACCACCTCGAAAGCCTCAAACCCCTGCTTGCCCGCGTCGCCCAGCTCGAGAGCGATCTGCGGCTGGCGCGGCGGCAGTTGTCCAACGCCCGGGCGGCGCGCTTCACCTTCGCCGACTACGTCGGCACCACGCCTGGTATCGCGCAGGCCAAGCAGCTTGCAAGCCGCGCCGCCCGGCAAAGCGTCACCGTGCTGCTCACCGGCGAGACCGGAACGGGCAAGGAGATGCTGGCGCAGGCGATCCACAACGCCTCCTCGCGTGCGGAGAAGCCGTTCGTCAGCGTCAATGTCGCCGCGATTCCCGACACGCTGATCGAATCGGAGTTCTTCGGCACCGCGCCGGGCGCCTATACCGGCGCCGACCGCAGGGGACGCGAAGGAAAATTCCGGATCGCCGACGGCGGCACGCTGTTCCTCGACGAGATCGGCGAGATGCCGCTGCAATTGCAGGCCAAGCTGCTGCGCGTGCTGCAGGAGCGCGAGATCGAGCCGCTCGGCTCGGACAAGATCTCGAAAGTCGACGTGCGCGTGGTGGCGGCGACCAATGTGGATTTGCGCAAGCGCGTCAGCGACGGCGCGTTCCGGCCCGACCTCTATTATCGCCTGAACGTGCTCTCGATTGATTTGCCGCCGCTGCGGCAGTGCCTGGATGATCTCCCCGACATCTGCGCCCGGCTGCTCGAGGACATCAGCGCCTCCGGCGATTACGTCAAGGCGAAGATCACGCCGAGCGCGCTTTCCGCGCTGGCACGCTATGACTGGCCGGGCAACGTCCGCGAGCTCCGCAACATCCTGGAGCGGGCGCTGATCCTGAGCGATTCCGGCCGGCTGACAGGCGAGGACGTCGCCCGCATTCTTCCCGTCGGCTCCGACGTCAGGCCCTCAGCATCCGCGCGCCCGGCCGGACCCGTGGTGCCCTATGCCGAAGCCGAGGCCGAATTCGAGAAGCACACGCTCGAGCAGGCGCTCGCCGCCAGCAACGGCCAGATCTCCGAGGCCGCCAGGATGCTGCGGATCTCGCGCGCGACCTTCTACAAGAAACTCGCCAAGTTCGGCCTCGCCGCAGGGCCGGCCTCCGTCTGAGTTTCGAGACAATGGACTGTCCGGAGTCTCGGATTCCGGACAAGGCACCGAACGGCTCTGTCCGGGCACCAATGCGGAAATTGCCGGAATTTAAGCCGGTTTGCGCGAGCCAACAGCATCTGGCGCGGACCTTGCTCTTCGCTTTGCACAATGACGCATGCTGCACATGCGCATTTCGCAAATCAGGGAGGACGCAAGGATGAGTGAAGCGATCTCGGTCCATCAGCTTCAGGCGAAGCAGCCCTCGCATGTCACAGTCGCCACCGCGAGCCTGATCGGCACCGCCATCGAGTGGTATGACTTCTTCCTCTACGGCACCGCCGCGGCGCTGATCTTCAACAAGCTGTTCTTTCCGACCTTCGACCCCATGATGGGAACACTGCTGGCGTTCGCGACCTACGCGCTCGGCTTCGTCGCGCGCCCGCTCGGCGGCGTCGTGTTCGGGCATTACGGCGACAAGATCGGCCGCAAGACCATGCTCTATCTGACGCTGCTGATCATGGGCGTGGCGACCGCGGCGATCGGATTCCTGCCGACCTACGAGACCGCGGGCATCTGGGCCGCGGTCCTGCTCGTCACGTGCCGCCTGATCCAGGGCTTTGGCCTTGGCGGCGAATGGGGCGGTGCGGTGCTGATGGCGGTCGAGCATGCGCCCGAGGACAAGAAGGGCTTTTACGGCAGCTGGCCGCAGCTCGGCGCACCGCTCGGCCTCGTGCTCGGCACGCTGGTCTTTTCGGTGGTATCGGCGATGCTGACCGACGCGCAGCTGCTGGCGTGGGGCTGGCGCATCCCCTTCCTGTTCTCGATCGCGCTGGTGCTGGTCGGCCTGTGGATCCGCTTCACCATCGCCGAATCCCCGGAGTTCCAGAAGGTCAAGGATACCAAGCAGGAAGTGAAGATGCCGATCCTGGAGGCGATCAGGATGTATCCCAAGAACATCCTGCTCGCGATGGGCGCGCGCTTCGCCGAAAACGGCTTCTTCTACATCTACGCGACCTTCGTGCTCGCCTATGCCACGCAATCGCTCGGCATGAACAAGCAGGACATGCTCAATGGCGTGCTGATCGGCGCGGCGATCGAGACCTTCACCATCCCGGCCTTCGGTGCACTCTCCGACCGGCTCGGGCGGCGACCGATCTACATTTTCGGCGCGGTGTTCTCGGCGCTGATGTCGTTCCCGCTGTTCACGCTGCTGGCGACCAGGAACCCGCAATATGCCTGGATCGCGATCGTGCTCGGCCTCGCCATCGGTCATGCCGCGATGTACGGCCCGCAGGCGAGCTTCCTGTCGGAGCTGTTCGGCACCAAGGTGCGCTACAGCGGCGTCTCGCTCGGCTACAACCTGGCCTCGATCTTCGCCGGCGCGCTGTCGCCGCTGATCGCGACGGGACTGATGACGGCCTACGCGCCGGCGACCTGGCCGATCTCGCTCTACATGATCGCGCTGGCGCTGATCACCATCGTCTCGGTCTATTTCGCCACCGAAACACGCAAGGTCGCCCAGCCCTGAACGGGCTGAGTGCGGCCCCCGCGACGCCGGAGTGGCTGGTCGCCAGCCGCTCCGCGCGATACGAATAGAGGCAAACGAGAAGAGCCGGCATGCGGTCCGCAACAGACATGGGAGGGAATGCCATGAGCCAGCATCCTGCCTTGCCCTATTTGCGCAATTCCGAGAAGGGCAAAGTCGTCACCGCGGCGGAAGCCGTCATGCTGATCCGTGACGGCGACACGGTCGCGACCGGCGGCTTCGTCGGCATCGGCTTTGCCGAGGAGATCGCGATCGCACTGGAAGAGCTCTATCTCTCCCACGAGGGCGATGCCCCCTATACGCAGGGCAAGCCGCGCAATCTGACGCTGGTCTACGCGGCGGGCCAGGGCGACGGCAAGAATCGCGGCCTCAACCATTTCGCGCATGAAGGCTTGGTCCGCCGCGTGATCGGCGGACATTGGGGCCTTGCGCCGAAATTGCAGCAGCTTGCGATCGCGAGCCAGATCGAGGCCTATAATCTGCCGCAGGGCGTGATCACGCATCTGTTTCGCGACATCGCGGCGCACCGGCCCGGCCACATCACCCGCGTCGGCATGGGCACCTTCGTCGATCCGCGGCAGGGCGGCGGCAAGCTGAATGCGCGCACCACCGAAGAGCTTGTGGAACTGATCAAGATCGACGGCGAAGAATGCCTGCTCTACAAGACGTTTCCGATTCAAGTCGGGATCATCCGCGCCACGACGGGCGATCCCGACGGCAACCTTACCATGGAGAAGGAGGCGCTGACGCTGGAAGCGCTCGCCATCGCGATGGCAGCGCATAATTCCGGCGGCATCGTCATTGCCCAGGTCGAACGCGTGGCCGAGGCCGGCAGCCTCAACCCACGCCAAGTCAAGATTCCCGGCATCCTCGTCGACTGCGTCGTGGTGGCGAGGCCCGAGAATCACTGGCAGACCTTCGGCACGCAATACAATCCGGCCTTCTCCAGCGAGATCCGCGTCCGTGCCGCCTCGCTGCCGGTGATGCCGGTCAGCGAGCGCAAGATCATCGCCCGTCGCGCCGCCCTGGAGCTGAAGGCCAACAGCGTCGTCAATCTCGGCATCGGCATGCCCGAGGGGATCGCCTCCGTCGCCAATGAGGAGCGGATTATCGACCTCATCACGTTGACGGCCGAACCGGGCGTGATCGGCGGCATCCCCGCGAGCGGCATCGATTTCGGCGCGGCGATCAACACCCAGGCGGTGATCGACCAGCCTTATCAGTTCGACTTCTACGACGGCGGCGGCTTGGACGCCGCCTTCCTCGGGCTCGCCCAGGTCGATCGCGCCGGCAACCTCAATGTCAGCAAGTTCGGGCCGAAGCTTGCCGGCGCCGGCGGCTTCATCAACATCAGCCAGAACGCCAAGGAGGTCATCTTCGTCGGCACCTTCGGCGCGGGCAAGCAGCGCATCGCCGTGAAGGACGGCAAGCTCGTCATTCTCGACGAGGCCACATCACGCAAGTTCGTCGACCGCGTCGAGCACGTCACCTTCAGCGGCCCGTTCGCGGCCGCGCGCAAGCAGCGCACGCTTTATGTCACCGAGCGCTGCGTGTTCGAGCTCAGGCCCGACGGGCTCGAGCTCACGGAAGTCGCGCCCGGCATCGACATCGAGCGCGACATTCTGCGCCTGATGGACTTCAAGCCGCTGATCCCGCGCGACCCGGCGCTGATGGACGATCGCATCTTCCGCGAAGGTCTGATGGATTTGCGCGAGCGCCTGCTCACCATCCCGCTCGACCAGCGCTTCACGCTGGACGAGCAGCAGAACCTGTTCTTCGTCAATCTCGAGCGCTATCCGCTACGCAGCAAGGCCGAGATCGACACCATCGCTGGTATCGTCGAAGCCAGGCTCGCTCCGCTTGGCCGCCGGGTCTACGCCATCGTCAATTATGACAATTTTTCCATCCTGCCGGAGTTGATGGACGATTATTCGGCGATGGTGCGCAGCCTGGTCGATCGCTTCTATTCCGGCGTGTCGCGCTACACCACGTCGGGCTTCCTGCGCATCAAGCTCGGCGAAGCCCTGGAGAAGCGCGGCGTCGCGCCGCACATTTTCGAAAGCGCTGATGAGGCGCAGTCGGATCGGCGTCAGGCCGAGGGAGCCGGCGATGCGCGGCCAGCCCAAAAATGATGCATGCTCGAAAGGCCGACGCGCTCGGCCGGAAGGTTCAATTGCAATGTTCGTAGTGTTATGCAAATCGCTGTTGCCGAGAAACGTTAAATCAGGAGGGACCATCGTGCGTCGATCACTCATCATAACAACAACCATTCTCGGACTCGCTGCGGGCACCTCCGTGCAGGCCGACGATCTCAAGGTCGCGCTGATCTACGGCAAGACCGGTCCGCTCGAGGCCTACGCCAAGCAGACCGAGACCGGCCTGAAGATGGGCTTCGAATACGCCACCAAGGGCACGATGACCCTCGATGGCCGCAAGATCGTCATCATCACCAAGGACGACCAGGGCAAGCCGGACCTCGCCAAGGCCGCGCTCGCCGAAGCCTATCAGGACGACAAGGCCGACATCGCGATCGGCACGACCTCGTCGGCTGCGGCGCTCGCCATTCTCCCGGTCGCCGAGGAGAACAAGAAGATCCTGATCGTCGAGCCCGCCGTCGCGGACCAGATTACCGGCGAGAAGTGGAATCGCTACATCTTTCGCACCGCGCGCAACTCCTCGCAGGACGCGATCTCCAATGCGGTCGCGATCGGCAAGCAGGGCGTCACCGTCGCAACGCTGGCGCAGGACTATGCGTTCGGCCGCGATGGCGTCGCCGCCTTCAAGGAGGCACTCGCCAAGACCGGCGCGACGCTCGCTGCCGAAGAATATGCCCCGACCTCGACCACCGACTTCACCGCGGTCGGCCAGCGCCTGTTCGACGCGCTGAAGGACAAGCCGGGCCGCAAGGTCATCTGGGTGATCTGGGCCGGCGCCGGCAATCCGCTGGCCAAGCTGCAAGACATGGACCCGAAGCGCTACGGCATCGAGCTCTCCACCGGCGGCAACATCCTGCCGGCGCTCGCCGCCTATAAGGGCCTGCCCGGCATGGAAGGCGCGACCTATTATTTCTACGAGATTCCGAAAAACCCTGTGAACGACTGGCTCGTCGCCGAGCACCAGAAGCGCTTCAACGCGCCGCCGGACTTCTTCACCGCGGGCGGCTTTGCCGCCGCGATGTCCGTCGTCGCCGCCGTCACCAAGGCGAAGTCGACCGACAGCGAGAAGCTGATCACGGCGATGGAAGGCCTGGAGTTCGACACGCCGAAGGGCAAGATGGTGTTCCGGAAGGAAGACCATCAGGCGCTGCAGAGCATGTACGCCTTCAAGGTCAAGGTCGATCCGAACGTCGCCTGGGCCGTGCTCGAGCCGGTGCGCGAGCTGAAGATCGAGGATATGGACGTTCCCGTTCGCAACAAGCGCTGACGTTTCTTACTTCACCTCCCCCGCTTGCGGGGGAGCCGGGAGAGGGCTCTCTCCCCTTGGGGGTTCTCGCGTGCGGAAATACCCTCTCCCCACCCCTCCCCCGCAAGCGGGGGAGGGAGCCCACTGTGATCGCGGATACTTCCTCATCTCATCATTTGCCAAACAATGACGCTCACCCTCGAAACTCGCGACCTCACCATCCGCTTCGGCGGCCATGTTGCGGTCAACAGCGTGACCTGCACGTTCCGTCCGGGCGAGCTTACCGCGATCGTCGGGCCGAACGGCGCCGGCAAGACCACCTATTTCAATCTGATCTCGGGCCAGCTACGCGCCTCGAACGGCAGCATCCTCTTCGACGGCACCGACATCACCCAGCACTCCGCGCCGATGCGGACGCGCGCCGGCCTCGGGCGCGCATTCCAACTGACAAACCTCTTTCCGAACCTCACCGTGGAAGAGAACGTCCGCCTCGCAGTGCAGGCGGCGAACGGCACCCATTACGACATGCTGCGGCCCTGGATGGTGCGCCGCGAGCTGATCGCCCACGCCGACGCCATCCTCGACCAGGTCGCGCTCGGCAGCCGCCGCGGCGTCGCCGCGACCGCGCTGTCGCATGGCGACCAGCGCAAGCTCGAGGTGGCGCTGATGATCGCGCTGGAGCCGAAAGTGTTCATGTTCGACGAGCCGACCGCCGGCATGAGCATCGACGAGGTGCCTGTGGTGCTCAACCTGATCGCGCAGCTCAAGCAGGACAGGAGCAAGATCATCCTTCTCGTCGAGCACAAGATGGACGTGGTGCGCTCGCTCGCCGACCGCATCATCGTGCTGCATAACGGCCAGCTCGTCGCCGACGGCCCGCCTGCCGAAGTGATCGCCTCGCCGATCGTGCAGGAAGCCTATCTCGGTGTCGCGCCCAAGACAGCTGCAGGGAGCGCGGCATGACCGATCTCCTGAAACTCTCCGGCGTCCACACACATATCGGCCGCTACCACATCCTCCAGGGCATCGACCTCGCCGTCCCGCAGGGGCAGACCACGATGCTGCTCGGCCGCAACGGCGCCGGCAAGACCACGACGCTGCGTACCATCATGGGGCTGTGGCAAGCTTCATCGGGCGAGATCAGCCTCTCCGGCGATCGTATCGAGGGCCGTGCCACGCCCGACATCGCAAGGCTCGGTGTCGGATACGTTCCGGAGAGCATGGCGGTGTTCTCCGATCTCACCGTGAAGGAAAACCTGGTGCTGGCGGCGCGCGACGGGCCGCTGGACGACAAGCAGCTCGACTGGATTTTTGGTTTCTTCCCGGCGCTGCGGCGGTTCTGGCTGTCGCGGGCGGGAAGCCTCTCGGGCGGGCAGAAACAGATGCTCTCGATCGCGCGCGCCATCATCGAGCCGCGCAAGCTCTTGCTGATCGACGAACCGACCAAGGGGCTCGCGCCGGCGATCGTGATGGCGCTGATCGAGTGCCTGAAGGAGATCAAGCGCAAGGGCGCAACCATCCTCCTGGTCGAGCAGAATTTCTTTGCCGCCCGCGAGCTCGGCGACAACGTGCTCGTGATGGACAACGGCACCATCGTCCATCGCGGCGAGATGGCGGCGCTCGCCGCCGACGTGCCGCTACAGGAGCGGCTGCTCGGCTTGAGCCTGGAGGCGCATCAGTGACTGACCTTGCCGCAACCGATCCGCTGCCGAAGCCGAAGCGCGACATCGCGCCGATCCTGCTGCCGGTCGCGCTCGCACTCGTGACCATCCCGCTGATCGGCTCGCCCAGCACCTGGCTGACGCTGACCGCCGCGAGCCTCGCCATGGGCATGATGATCTTCATCATGGCCTCGGGCCTGACGCTGGTGTTCGGCCTGATGGACGTGCTCAATTTCGGCCACGGCGCCTTCATCGCCGTCGGCGCCTATGTCGCGACCCTGGTGCTGGCGCCGTTCGCAGCCTCCATTCAGGCGGATTCGCTTTGGATGAACCTCGCCGTGCTGGCGCCGGCCGCTCTGCTCTCGATGGCGGTGTCGGGCGCCCTTGGCCTCGTCGTCGAGCGCGTGCTGATCCTGCCGGTCTACGGCCAGCACCTGAAGCAGATCCTGATGACCACCGGCGGCCTGATCGTCGCCGAGCAGACCCTCTATGCGCTGTGGGGGCCGCAGATCATCCCGATGCCGCTACCGGCCTCGCTGCGCGGCTCCTTCATCCTCGGCGACGTCGCGATCGCCAAATACCGCGTGCTGGCGATGCTGATCGGCCTTGCCGTCTTCATCGCGATCCAGCTCGTGCTCAACCGCACCAAGCTCGGGCTCCTGATCCGCGCCGGCGTGGAGAACCGCGAGATGGTGGAAGCGCTCGGCTATCGCATCCGCCGGCTGTTTCTTGGCGTGTTCATGACGGGATCGGCGCTGGCCGGCCTCGGCGGCGTGATGTGGGCGCTCTATCGCGAGCAGGTCCATGCCTCCATGAGCGACGACCTCACCGTCTTGATCTTCATCGTGGTCATCATCGGCGGCTTGGGGTCGATCGGCGGCTGCTTCATCGGTGCGATCCTCGTGGCCATGGTTGCCAATTACGGCGGCTTCCTGGTGCCGAAACTTGCCCTCGTCTCCAACATCCTGCTGATGGTCGCCATTCTGATGTGGCGGCCGCGCGGCCTCTATGCGGTGACCAGCCGATGATGATCCTGTCAGGCGATCCGCCGCGTAGCCGAATCCTCACCCTCGTTCTCGTCGTCATCATCCTGGCGCTGGCGGCGACGCCGTTCCTGTTTCCGGGTGCCAAGGCATTGAACGTCGCCGCCAAGATCTGCGTCTTCGCCGCGCTGGTCGCCTCCTACGACCTCCTGCTCGGCTATACCGGCTCGGTGTCGTTCGCCCACACCATGTTCTACGGCATCGGCAGCTACGCGATCGCCATCGCGCTGTACGGGATGGGCCCGAATTGGGCGGCGGTCGCCACCGGCATCGTCGTCGGCCTACCGCTCGCGGCCCTGCTCGCGCTCGCCATCGGGCTGTTTTCGCTGCGGGTCGCCGCGATCTTCTTTGCCATGATCACGCTCGCGGTCGCCTCCGCCTTCCAGGTGCTGGCTTCGCAGCTGTCCTGGCTGACCGGCGGCGAGGACGGGCGCAGCTTCCAGCTGCCCCAGTTGCTCCGCCCCGGCACGGTGCTGATCCCAAAGAGCCTGGTCGGCTTCGAGGTCAACGGCCGGATCCTGACCTACTACCTGGTGTTCGCCATCTCGGCCCTGATGATCCTCGCACTGCTGCGCGTCGTGAACTCGCCGTTCGGGCGTGTGCTGCAGGCAATCCGCGAGAATCGCTTTCGCGCCGAGGCACTCGGCTTCCGCACGGTGTTCCACCTGACCTATGCCAACTGCATCGCCGCGCTGGTCGCCGCCAGTGCCGGCATCCTGAATGCGCTGTGGCTGCGCTATGCCGGTCCCGACACCTCGCTCAGCTTCTCGATCATGCTGGACATCCTGCTGATGGTCGTGATCGGCGGCATGGGCACGATCTACGGCGCGATCATCGGCGCCACCATCTTCATCCTCGCCCAGAACTATTTGCAGTCGCTGATGGGCGTCGCCTCCACGGCGGCGTCGGAGGCCGGCTTGCCGCTGCTGCCGGGGCTGCTGCATCCCGACCGCTGGCTGCTGTGGCTCGGCCTGCTGTTCATCGCCAGCGTCTACTTCTTCCCGACCGGCGTGGTCGGGCGGCTGCGTAATCCCGCTGGCGGCAAGAGCGCCGGCAGTTCGCATTAAGGCGCGATTAATGATGCAGTGCGGCGATTGCTATACCCACCGCACAACCACGACGCGATTCCCGCTCTGCTGCATACGGGCGCGATTGCGCAACTGGATTAATGCTTAGGTAACTGGCTTTCCTAAGGTTTAGGCCATTTGTGCGGTGTATTCGTGTTCCTCCAGGGAGGGGGAATGCGCCAGGTCTTTTCCACGGTGGCAGCCGGAATGTCTCTAGCCGCAAGGAACGGCTGGGAGGCCTTGGCGCGACGTGGTCCTGTCCTGTGGCTGATCCTGTGCGGCGTGTTGCTGGTCGCGGGCATCTTCGGTGTGACGGCCGTGGCCGTCGGTGAATTTCGCGAGCGCACCCTGGCCAACCGCGAGCGCGAGCTGGAAAACACGGTCCAGCTGATCGCCCGGCATTTTGATCAGCAGTTCGAGGACTCCGACGTCGTCGCCGCCGATCTGATCAATCAGATGAGCCTGACGGAGATCACCTCGCCGGCGATGTTCCGCGAGCGCATGTCCGGGGCTGCGGCGAACCAGATGCTGCGCAGCAAGATCAGCTCCGTGTCTTACCTCGGCGATATCGCGATCTACGATGCCGACGGCGAGCTGATCAACTGGTCGCGGGCCCAGCCCCTGCCCAAGATCAACGTTTCGTCGCGGGCCTACTTTCAGACATTCAAGACCAATCCGCAGTCCGAACCGGTGCTGCTGGAATCAGTCCGCAGCTTCATCATCAACAAATGGACCACGATCGTGGCGCGCCGCTTGAACGGTGCGGACGGCACCTTCCTCGGCGCGATGGTCCGCCGGATCGATCCAGACAGCTACCAGCATTATTTCGCATCGGTCGCGCTTGCCGAGGGCACGGCCATCTCGCTGTTCGATCGCGAAGGCAAGATGCTGGCGCGTTATCCGCATCATGAGGAGCTGATCGGACGGAGCTTCAAGGATGCACCGCTGATGCGGAAGGTGCTGACCAAGGGCGGTCAGCAGACGCTCCGCGTCAGGAGCCCGCTCGACGGCGAGGAGCGGCTCGGCTCAGCGGCGTCGCTGACGCATTTTCCGCTGGTCATCGTCGCCACCAACACGACAGTCGCGGCCCTCGCGGACTGGCGGCAGCAGACCGGCTTCATGGTCACGACCGCCGCGCTTTCGGCTGCCGTGATCGCGCTGATCCTCTATCTGATCATCCGCCTGATCAACCGGCAGAACCGCGAAGCGCAGGAACGGCTGGAAGCGGAGCGACTGCGGCTCGACACCGCCTTGAACAACATGACGCAGGGGCTGATCCTCTACGACGCGAGCGGCACCATCGTCACCTGCAACCGACGCTACGCCGACATGTTCGGCCTCTCCCACGACGTCATCAAGCCCGGCTGTCACATCCGCGAGGCGATGTATCATCGTCAGGAGCGCGGCGCGTTTGACGGCGACGTCGAGGAATTTTGCGCTGACGTCATGAGGGTCGTCGCCGAAGGCACGGTCTCCACGCGAATTCATCAACTGGCCAATGGCCGCGCCTTCCAGGTCATCAACACCCCGCTCGCCCAGGGCGGCTGGGTCGCGACGATCGAAGACATCACCGATCGCCGCCATCTGGAACAGGAGCGCGATCGCAACCACACCTTCCTGCGCGAGATCATCGACCATATTCCTTCGCGGATCACCGTGAAGGATGCCCGAACGCGGCGCTACCTCCTGGCCAACCAGGTGGCCGAGCAACAGCTCGGCGAAACGCCGGAGACGATCGTCGGCAAGAGCGCGTTCGACCTTTACCCGACGGAAGACGCCGAGATCATCACCCGGGACGACGACAAGCTGCTGCAATCGCCGAACGGCCTGTTCCTGGATGAGCACATCTGGAATACCCCGGCCACCGGCCGGCGCTATATCACCTCGACCCGGATCGGCATCCGCGACAAGTCCGGCGAGCCGCGCTACATCATCAATGTCGTCGAGGACGTCACCGAGCGGCGGCGCGCCCACGAAAAGATCGCGCATATGGCGCATTACGATGCGCTGACCGACCTGCCGAACCGCACGCTGTTCCGCGAGCAGATCGAACGCGAGCTGGCGAAGGTCGCCGATGGCGCGCAGTTCGCGCTGCTCTACATCGACGTCGACGAATTCAAGGGCATCAACGATTCGCTCGGCCACCACGTTGGCGACGAGCTGTTGAAGGCGATCGCAGGCCGCCTCCGCGGCTGCCTCAAGCAGGACGACCTGATCGCGCGGCTCGGCGGCGACGAGTTCGCCGTGATCCAGACCGGCATCCAGTCCCCTGCCGACGTGCTGGCCTTCGTGACGCGGATCTACGAGGCGATCCGACAGCCCTATCACTGTCTCGGCCATCAGCTCTCCACCGACGCGAGCATCGGGATCGCGCTGGCGCCGCAGGACGGCACCGATCTCGACCAGCTCATCAAGAACGCCGATCTCGCGATGTACGGCGCCAAGGCCGAGGGGCGCCGCACCCACCGCTTCTTCGAGCCGGAGATGGATGCCTACGCCAAGGCGCGCCTGAGCATGGAGCAGGATCTGCGGCAGGCCCTGGTGAACGGCGGCTTCGAGATTCACTATCAGCCGCTGGTCGACCTGCGCACCAACGACGTGGCGGGCTGCGAGGCATTGCTGCGCTGGCGCCATCCCGAACGCGGCATGGTCTCGCCGGCCGAGTTCATTCCCGTCGCCGAGGACACCGGCCTGATCAACGAGCTCGGCGACTGGGTGCTGCGCATGGCCTGCAACGAGGCCGCGACCTGGCCGACGCATATCCGCGTCGCGGTCAACGTGTCGCCGGTGCAGCTCAAATGCGACACGCTGGCGCTGCGGATCGCGGGCGCACTCGCCGCCTCCGGGCTGGACCCGCGCCGGCTCGAGCTCGAGATCACCGAGGCCGTGCTGATCCGCGACGACGAAGCTGCGCTCTCGATCCTGCACCAGCTCCGCTCGATCGGCGTACGCATCGCGCTCGACGATTTCGGCACCGGCTACTCCTCGCTCAGCTATCTCAAGCGCTTCCCGTTCGACAAGATCAAGATCGATCGCTGCTTCGTCGCCGACATCGCGGAGACGAGCGGTGCACCCGTGATCGTGCAGGCGGTGGTGAACATCGCGGCCGCCAGCAGCATGACCACGGTCGCCGAGGGCGTCGAGACCGAGGCGCAGCGCGAGATGCTGCGCGCGCTCGGCTGCACGCAGATGCAGGGCTATCTGTTCAGCCCGCCGAAGCCGGCCAGCGAGGTGCGGAAACTGTTCGGCTCGGGCAATGGCTTGCCCGGAGCCTTGCCGGTGGCGGCGGTGGCCTGATGACGAAATCTGTGAAGTCGTCGAGCAAGACGTCGGCCAAGTCTTCGCGCAAGCCTTCGGCGAAGATTTCGGCCAAGACGGTCGACGTCGCGGATTCCTATGCCGTGCGGCTGATGCAGCATCTGGTGGTGCCGACCTTCGTGATCGATCCCAAGCGCCGCGTCGTGATCTGGAACAGGGCCTGCGAGCGGTTGACCGGCCTCGCCGCATCCGAGGTGATCGGCACCAACAAGCACTGGCAGGCCTTCTACGAGACGAGACGCCCCTGCCTTGCCGATCTCGTCGCGCTCGACCGGCCCGAGCGGCTTCCGGAGTTCTATTCGGAATACGCCGCGCGCGGCCATAACGGGCTCGGCTTTTCCGCGGAAAACTGGTGCACGATGCCGAAGCTCGGCAGCCAGCTTTATCTCGCCATCGACGCCGGCCCGATCCACGACGAGGCCGGCCATCTGATCGCCGTGGTGGAGACGCTGCGCGACCTCACCGACCAGAAGCGCGCCGAGATGGCGCTGAAGGAGCTCGCCACCAAGGACGGGTTGACCGGCCTGTCGAACCGCCGCTCGTTCGACCAGATGCTGATGACCGAATGGGCCCGCGCCCATCGCACGCAGAAGCCGCTTGCGCTGCTGTTCGTCGACGTCGATCATTTCAAGCTGTTCAACGACCACCACGGCCACCAGATCGGCGACGAATGCCTGCGCGCGGTCGCTTCGGTCGTCAGCCGGCATGCCGTGCGCCCGCTCGATCTCGCCAGCCGTTATGGCGGCGAGGAGTTCGCGCTGATCCTGCCGGACATGGATTGCGATACCGCCTGCGTCATCGCCGACGAGATCCGCTGCGCCGTCATCGCCTTGCGGATCGCCCATGGCGCCATCGGCGCCGGCGACCACGTCACCCTCAGCGTCGGGGTCGCCAGCCACATTCCCGGCGGCGCCGATGGCGGGCCCGACCGGCTGCTGGGCGCGGCCGACGAGGCGCTCTATGTGGCCAAACGCCTCGGCCGCAACCGCGTCATCTGCGCCGAAAGGGTGCTCGCCGAATTCGCAAGCCTCGGTAGGGAGGCCGCAGCGGTTCCAGGCCCTTTCCAGCGCAAAACCGCTTAAGCGCAATGTGGCGAGAACCGGTTGCCCGCCCCGCGCCAATCGGCTAAATGAGCGAGCACTGCACCCGTAGCTCAGCTGGATAGAGCGTTGCCCTCCGAAGGCAAAGGTCACACGTTCGAATCGTGTCGGGTGCGCCACGTCGGTACAAAACTGGTGATGTTAAGGACGCGCGCGGGCGTTTTCGCGGGCGCTGCGTCCTCGCCGGCGAGATGATTGGTCGTACCGTTCCCCGACACCCCGACATTGATCGCGCCGGACTTCGCCTTCGCGAGCGCGATCAGCTCGTTCACGTCCTCGCGGCGGCCTGCGGCGACGGAATGGGCGAACCGATCGGAGAGGCAACGTCGTCCGGTACCAGTCCTGGTCCCTGGATCAGCTCGACCACAGGCAGAACGGGATGACTTTCCTTACGCCTGAGGGCGAGCAGGGCGGCAGAGACAACGTAGAGGGCGACGCCCAACGCATATGTCGAGGCGATGCCGAACAGGATGGAAAGGGTCACGCCCAGCACCGAGGCTAGCATCGAGGTAATGCCGTTGGCGCTCCAAAGGAACGGAAGTATTTCCGAGTGGCGGCGCCAGATGCTTAAGCCGAGCGGGAACATCATGCCCATGCAGAACGCCGGCGGCGCTAACAAGGAGACGGAGATCAGTATCCGGATGTCGGTCGCTTCCGACCGCGCCCAGGTGCTCACCAGCGGTGTAAGGAAGCCCGCCACGGTGAGCGTGACGAGGAGAGCAGCCACCCGGCCGAGCACTACGCCGCGATGAGGGGTTAGCGCACCAACCGTCGCACTGCCGATACCGCTGAAGATGAGAATGGTGAAGAGAACGACGCTCAATCCGTAAACGGGATGTCCGAGAAAGACCATTAACCGCTGCATCTGCGAGACTTCGATCAGCATAAATCCGAGGCCGATCGCGCTGAAATAGACCACCGGCGGCGTCAGTCTCGATAGCGGCATCTGTCGTGCCAGACGCACAAACGGAACGACGATATAATATGCGCAAGCGCCGAGCGCGACACCGAGCACCAGCAAGATCATGCTGATGGCCACATTGTTGTTCGTGACGGTGGACGACGGTTTGGTGATGAAATTCGTAAAGCGCTGCGTGAAGAAGAAGAACGGACTATCGTCGGTCGAAGCGGTGATATTCTCCGGCAATGACGCCAAGAAAGCAGGGCCTGCGTTGCCGGAGAGCAATTTAGAAGTGATGGCGTCGAAAGCGACGTCGGGTGCCAGGATAATCTTGAAGCCCTGTGCAGCAAGTCTTACCCGCGCGCTTTGCCATTCGGCGTCCGTGACGGCGTCGGGGCGGGTGATGACGGTCACGATAGGACCAGCGTTGACGGCGATCACATGCCGCGCGAGTTCGCCCACGGGTACACCGTGCCGCTGTAGTGCGTTGGCGGCGATCGCCACAAGCCGGTAAAATTCTCCGCTATGATTCGTGGGATCGTACCAACGCGAGATCGACAGCAGCCCGCCGGGCTTCAAGGCACGGTAGAAGTCGCCCCAGGCCTCCACGGTATAGAGGCGATTTTCCGTCAGCGTCAGCCCGCCGGCGGCCGTGGCGGCCCAGGTGTCGATCAGCGAAATCTGGACGAGATCATACCGATCGGAAGAATGATTGATGTAGCTGCGTGCTTCGGCGTTCACCAGCTTCACACCCGGCTGACGATCAAGATGGCCGGAGAATTCGGCGAATTTGTCGGTCAGGACCTCGAAAATGGCGGGGTTGATCTCGATTCCGCGGATGCGCTTCGCGCCAAACAAAAGTGCAGAAAGGATGTCGCGCCCGCCGCCGACGCCGATGACAGCCACGTCTGTTGGCGGCTGAACTAGGTAGGCCGCATTGATAACGTCGTCTTTCAGATAGGACAGCTTGTCGAGATCGCCGTCGTGCCGGGTGATGACGGTAGCCGCGTCGGAGTCGATATCCAGATAGTTCTGGTCGATCTTTACCTTGGGATCGCGGGCAAAGCCCCAGCCGAACGGAACTGTCTCTCCGAGCGGCCTCACTCGTACACGGGAATATGTGTTCCAGCGCTCGAACAGTGTCCCGGTCTCCTCCCGCCCCTTGGCCCAGAACACTCCAAGGTGACTTTTGCCAGCAACATCAAGACCAGTATGCAGGGCGGCCGTAGTCGCCAGCGTCAGCGCGACCACACCGCTCAGTCGCCGGCTGCCGACATCGCCGCCGCTGCGGACCACCATCCAGCCCGCACCTGCGGCAAAGGCACCGAGCCACAACGTGGCGCTGACGGGATCGACGACGAGCAAAGCGAAGATGATGCCGAGGCATCCGAACGCGGCCCCGGTCAGATCCGCGGCATAGAGCCAGCCACCGGCATACGGAAGACGCGTGAGCAGCAGCGTGATGCAGATGCCGCTTTCGCTGAAGGGGATCACGAATGCCAGGGCCGCAAGCGCGAGAGCGCCCTGCGCGAGGACTGCAGGAATCACGAGAGGCACGCAGAGGAAGGCGACCATCGCGCCAACACCCGAGACTGCGAACCACGAGGCGTGGCGTGCGAACTCGGGGCCCACTGCCTCGGGCCCGTAACGCTCGGCGTTGTTGTAGACCTCCATCGCGCCGCGCGTCAGTCCGAGCATCGCAAGCGAAATGGCCGCGAACGCGAAGTGGTAGTATAGCATCACGCTAAAAAAGCGCGTGATCAGGATCTGGAAAGAAAGAGTAGCGCAGGCCAAGACAAAAATTGCAAAATAGTAGCGGCCTGGAATCCTGAGACTTGCCGGCACGGCATTCACCCTTAGTTGGTCATCGGCGAAAAATTGGATCCGTTCTGGCCAACACTGGACAGCGTTTCCTAACATCTGGTTGCCTGTTTGGGCGCCTTACAACTTTTAGGAGAATGTCTTCTTAACTTAACGGTCTCTAAAGGCTTGGCGAAAATCGTGCCGAGTTAACGGACTGTGCCGTGCGGCTTTTCAAACTAAGCGACCGTAACTCGGAAACAGGTCCGTGCCCTAAACATTCTTGACGAGCGGGGAAGATAGCGATGCCTCTTCTTGGCCCACCGCGCTGTTCCCGAGATTGATCGAAATGGCCGCAACCGCGAAATCGGGAGGACAACAGCCTATGAGGCGTAGCACAAGATCGCAGTCCGTCGCTGGTTATCGGGCGTGATCGCGTCGCCGGCCGCCGCGTCATAGCGCTACGGCGAAGCAATAGTGCCCATCTTCATCGGCCGTGGCGCGCCAGTCCTACGGCCGTTTCAGGCCGACGCTCACGTCAGCATCGCGACAATCGCCTGGAGCTGGTCGGAGGCGGACGAGACCAGCCCGTCATATGACGTCTGGCCATGTGCGGCGGCATTTAGGATGCATTCGGCCACAGCCGCTTTCAGGCCGAACACCGATTGATGGGCCGGTACGCTCGCCATCACGGTCTCCAGCGCTTGACGCATCGTGTGAATGAGCTCGGAGCTGTATTGCATTGGCTGTCCTCCGTGCGCTCATATTAGGTCGCGCGACCATGCTTGCCACTCACAAGCCTGAGATTGCTCTTTGAACTGGTCGAGACTGAACGCCTCAATTCAAACGCCAGATGGCCGCATTGAGCACGCCGGCAAACGCGACCCAGGCTGCGTAGGGCACGAACAATGCGGCGGCCAGCCTGTCTCGTGATGCCTCGAGACTGATATAGGTCACGATCGCGACGAACAGGCCGATGAGAATGACGAGCGCAGCGCCGATCTGGTGCATCGTGAACATGACCGGAGACCAGGCGAAGTTGAGCGCCAGTTGCGCAGCCCAGGCCGTCATCGCTTTGCCCCCGGCTTCACGGCGAAAGGTCCGCCAGCCCGCGATGGCGATCATGATGTAGAGCAGGGTCCAGGCCACCGGGAACGCCCAGTTCGGTGGCACGAACGCCGGTTTGGCGAGGCCGGCATACCAGTCTCCGGGGAGATTGGTTGCGCCGATCAGCCAGCCGGTGCCGACCACGCCCACCACGAACAACAACAGCTGCAGCATCCATCACCTCGCGCATTTCATCGCGCAATTGTATCATCCTTCCATGAGCGAATCCGACACGGTGACCGGCGAAGCCTCGCCCGTCCGCAAGATCATCCATATCGACATGGATGCCTTCTATGCGTCGGTGGAGCAGCGCGATAATCCGGAGCTGCGCGGCAGGCCGGTCGCGGTCGGAGGCTCCGCGGAACGCGGCGTCGTCGCGGCCGCCAGCTACGAGGCCCGCCAGTTCGGCGTTCGCTCCGCGATGCCATCGGTCACTGCGAAGCGGCAGTGTCCCGATCTGATCTTCGTCAAGCCGCGTTTCGAGGTCTACAAGGCGATCTCCAGGCAGATCCGCGACATCTTTGCCGAGCACACGCCCATCATCGAACCCTTGTCGCTCGACGAGGCCTATCTCGATGTGACAGAGAACCTGCAAGGAATCCCGCTGGCGCGCGACATCGCGCTGAAGATCCGCGGGAAGATCAAGGCCGAGACTGACCTCAACGCGTCGGCGGGCATCTCCTACAACAAGTTTCTGGCCAAGCTCGCCTCCGATCATCGCAAGCCCAACGGCCAGTTCGTGATCTCGCCTGAGATGGGGCCGGCTTTCGTCGAGACGCTGCCGGTCGGCAGGTTCCACGGCATAGGCCCGGCGACGGCTGCGAAGATGAACGCGCTCGGCCTGTTCACCGGTCTCGACATTCGCAACCAGACGCTGGAGTTCATGAATGCGAATTTCGGCAAGTCAGGTGCGTACTATTACTGGATCTCACGCGGCGTCGACGATCGGCCGGTCCGGGCCAACCGGATCCGCAAGTCCATCGGCGCGGAGACCACGTTCTCGACCGACCTTGCCGAATATGACGCGCTCGCCGCCGAGCTAAGACCTCTCGTCGACAAGGTCTGGCGGCATTGCGAGGCGACCGGCAATCGCGGCCGCACCGTCACGCTGAAGATCAAGTTTGCCGACTTCGAGATCATCACACGCAGCAGGTCTGTCGCAGCGGCGGTCGCGGGGCGGGACGATCTGGAGCGGCTGGCGTGCGGCCTGCTCGAAGTCGAGATGCCATTGCCCAAGCGCGTCAGGCTGCTGGGTGTCTCGCTGTCCGCGCTCCAGATCGGGGACGAGGCGGAGCCGCAGCTGACCTTGGGCATTTGAACGGGGCCGGCAGGCCCTCGGCGAACGCGACATCTTTATCCGCGACGCGGCTCAAAACCTGTCGTAGAGACACCAGAACACGGTTTTTCGCGATTGATGCTGGAATGCTTGCTCTATTGATACGCCTCGGTTTGCGCTTCGAAGACCGCATCGAGGAGCGCCGGTTTGTCGACCAATACGTCCGAGGCAGTCTCGGGTGGACGCAGATCGCGATGCTGCTCGGCGCCGCCACCTATGCCGGCTACACCCTCTGGGATTGGGTGCTCTATCCCGCAGTCGTTCCAACCACGCTGGCCATCCGTGGCGGCACCGCCCTGTTCGTGCTGCTCCCGCTGACCGCGTTACTGTCACGGCGATTGATGAAGCCATGGGCGGAGACGATTTTCCTCGTCTACTGCGTCATTCCCGGCTGCATCCTTCCGAGCATCTATCTCGTCCTGCCGTCGGGCTTCACCTTTGCCGCCCCCGGCATGATGATGATCATTCTGTTCGTCTCCACCATGCTGCCATTGCGGATCGGCTCGCTGGCGATTTTCTGCCTGTTGTCGTGGCTGGCGCTGCTGGTCGCCGAGACGTTCGCACCGACGATGCCGATCGGCCTGCGATTCATCAATCATTCTCTCGTCGGCAACGCCTACGCATTGTCGCTCTACGCCGTGGCCGCGCGCGAATACCGGGCGCGAAAGCAATTCCGAACGTCGGAGGCGCTGCAGCGGGAGAAGGAACGCTCGGAGAAATCGCTGCGAGATCTGCGCGCGACCCAGGAACATCTGGTGCAGGCAGAAAAACTCGCCTCGCTTGGTCGATTGGTGGCCGGTGTCGCTCACGAGGTCAGCACCCCGCTTGGCCTCGCCCTGACGACCTCGACCACCATGCAGACCGATCTGCAGACAATGGCCGACGCATTGGGCGGAGCGTCGGTGCGCCGATCCGATCTGACCAAGGGAATTGACAGGCTCAAGCAGGGGCTCGACCTGACCTTCGACAATCTGCATCGCGCATCCGAGATGGTGCACAGCTTCAGGCAGGTCGCAGTCCACCAGGCCGATGAAGACCGGCGCACGTTCGAGCTTAAGGATTGGCTGGCTGAGCTGATGTCCAAGCTTGGGCCGCTGCTATCGCATCATGCTCTGGCGGTCGACGTCCAATGCCCGGCGGGCATCAAGCTCAACAGCTACCCCGGAGCGCTCGCCCAGGTGATCAGCAATCTCGCCCTCAATACCGCAGGGCATGCGTACCCGGACAAGAGAGACGGCAGATTCGCAATCACCGTCAGCCAGCCGGACGCGAAACGGGTCCGGCTGGTCTGCGCCGACGACGGAGTTGGGATACCCGAGGAATTACAGGCGCGGATCTTCGATCCGTTCGTCACCACCGGTCGTGAGAGCGGACATGCCGGCCTCGGGCTGCACATCGCATTCAATTTGGTGGCCTCGTCGCTGAACGGGCGCCTGCGACTAGAGAGCAGGAAGGGTCCAGGGACTCAGATCGCGATCGAAATTCCGATCGAAGCATGATGCTGCGGCTCCTGGAGCCGCCTCACAAGGCGGCACGCGGCCGATGGTGACGGGATTTTCAGGCCCCGTCACCGATGGAATTCGACCCGCTCGGGGCAATCAATGCCTCACGTGCTCGAACACCACGATCACGCCGGTCGGCTCGGGCTCGTGCGCCATCAGGCGCGTCAGGTCGGAATCGCCCCAATCGGCGAGGCTGACGACTTCGCCGCTCTGGCGGTCGGCACCGAGCGATGGTGTGGGTTCGAGGACCTTGAGGCCCATTTCGTCGACGAAGAAGGTATGCTCGCCGAACATGCTGTTGAGTTGCGGCATGGCCGGGTGTTCGTCGGGCAGCACCTGAGCGCCGAGTTGGTTGACGGTCTGCTTCACCTGTTCGGATGTGAGCTTCATGAGCTGCTCCGTTTCTGTGTCCGGTTTCGTTGGCCAGGGCGGGAGCACGCGTTCCCTGCGCCTTTGTCCGCCTGGCTCGACTCCGAACAGGTGCTGCGCTCAAATGTTCCCGAGAAATGTATTTCGTGATCGGGCGCTGCATCTGCCGCGCTCGCGGCACGAGATCGCCACAAGATGCACACGATTTATCGGGGGACCTGCTACGCGCTGCGGCTTTCACCGACCGAGAGCGCGCAGATGCGTGACAGATATGTGTAGGGCAGGCCGGTCTCCTCGGCCCAGGCATTGAACTGCGCCTGCACCTTGGCGAGATCCCGCTTCGACTTGACCTCTTCGGCAATGTCGAGACCGGCATCGCGCAGGCAAGCCACCACGTCTGCGGAGGTCGCAAAGCCGTCCCACCCGACGAAGCGCAGCAGCATCTGCCCGGTATTGCCGCCGAGCCGGCTGCCGCGCTTGGTCATGAGATCGAGCAGGCCGATCTCGTCGGACGACGGCCACTTCGCCAGAAACTTGCCGAAGCTGCCGTGCTCCTTCGCGATCTCCTGCACGAAGGCAGCGTTGTCGCGCACCGACATGATCTTGGCACCATTGCGCACGATGCGCGCATCGCGCAGCAGGCCTTCCCAATAATCCTCGGGCTGGAAGCTGAGCTTGGCCGGCTGGAAACGCAGGAAAGCGTCTTCAAATCCGTCCCATTTCGTCTCGATCACGCTCCAGGCAAAGCCGGCGCAGAACACACGCTTCGTCATCTCCGCCAGGATGCGATCGTCGCCGAGCTTCGCCAGACGCTTCAGGTCGGGCTTCGCCGGCATCAGCTTTTCCAGGGCCTTGGGTCCGCCCTTGCGTTTCTCGGCGCGGGCGCGAATGGTCTTGAAGGGGGGCATCTGACACGGGCAATTGAGGGCACGCCACGACATCAGAATTCGGCGATCCGGTCCAGCCCTGCGGCGCCGGGTCTCGGCGGCGCGCCGGCCGGCGCATGCCTTCGCCTGTTGCCTGGCCGGAAGGACGGGCCGAGCTGGCCTGCTTCTTGCTTCGTGATTTTTGGAATTTCCAGACATTTCAACCTGCTCCGAACGGATTTCGATGCGCTGCCTGGTCGTCGCCGACCTGCACTATTCGCTGCCCCAGTTCGACTGGCTGGTCAGCGCGGCGCCGCAATTCGACCTCGTGATCTTCGCCGGCGATGCGCTCGACATCGGCTCAACGGTGGATTTTCGCGCGCAGATCGTGGTCGTGAAGAGGTACCTCGCGCTGCTTGCCGCGAAGACGCGCGTGATCCTCTGCTCGGGCAATCACGACCTCGACGAGCGCAGTGCAGAAGGCGAGAAGATCTCGCGCTGGATCTCGGAGGTGCGGGAGCTGGGCATTGCCTGTGACGGCGACAGCTTCACCATCGGCGACACGCTGTTGACGGTTTGCCCGTGGTGGGACGGACCACAAATTAAGCAGCTCATCGCCACGCAGCTCGGAGACGCTGCGGCCCTCCGGCCGCGGCGTTGGATCTGGGCACATCACGCGCCACCGGCCGATTCACCGACCAGCTGGGGCGGCAAGCGGTTCTTCGGCGATGTCGAGCTGGCGCAATGGATCACGCAGTACCAGCCTTCGATGGTGATCTCGGGTCATGTGCATCAGTCGCCTTTCATCAAGGACGGCTCGTGGTTCGACCGGCTGGGCGAGACCTGGGTGTTCAACGCCGGACTGCAGCCGGGCCGGCCACCGACCTGCATCGTGCTGGACCTCGACGCAGACCAGGCGTTCTGGCTCGCGGCTGGCGAAGCCCAATGGATCGACCTCGGCGCGCCGCTGAAGCGGCCCGCTGCCCCTATCGAGGCGCCGGCCGACTGGCTCACATTCTTGGATCGGATTGCCGATCCGACCCTGGCGAGACCTCAAGCGGCGGCAAGTTGATCATGCTCTGGAGCACTTCGCCAACCATGGCCAGATGCGTGCCGTGACCGGCATATTGCCGCTTGAGATCGGCGAGATAGGTGTTGGCGACGTTGAGCCGCTGTGCCAGCATCCGCGCGATCAACAGCGCGACGCCCGGCTCCTGCCTGAGAACCGATGCTGCATCCTCGAATTCGTAGATGACCGCGTCGGTGCAGGCCCGCACCGTCGCGGTATGCGGCTGCTCGAGCAGCACGGACATTTCACCCAGCACCGCGCCTGGCTCGGCGACGGTGGCGACCACCATCTCGCCCTTAAGCACCTCGAGCCTGCCCTTCATCAGCACGTAGAGATGGCCGCTGGTGCCACCCTCGGTGACGATCAACGTGCCGGCCGCCACCTGCCGTTCCGTTCCGCCGCGGCAATAGTCCAAGACTGCGCGCATCGCTGAAAGCTCCGATCACGGGAGACAGTAGAGCACGATCGGCATCGCCTGCTTGCTCAAATTTTCGGCAAGACCCCCGCTAGCGCGACAGGCGCTTGGCTAGATGAACCGACTGCCAGTCTCCGAGCCCGGTATCGTTGAATCCCGCTTTCCTGGCGAGGCCGCGCATCTCAGCATTCGCCCGCGCGGTCTCGGCAGCGATCATCTCATGCCCGAGATCAATCGCGCGCGTTTCCATCGCCGTCATCATCTGAAGGCCGAGCCCCATGCGCTGGAAGGCATCGGCAACCGAGATCGCAAATTCGCCGTGCCGGGCCGTCGCATCGTACGCGTATAGCGCTTCGCCGATGATCCTGCCCCGTCCCTCCTCCCTGAGCTCGGCGAGCAAGGTGAAGTTGTCGAGACCGCCGCTCTTGGCGATGCATTCGGCCGCGACCACGCCGAGGTCGGAACGCGCACCACTGAAGCGCTTGTTGCGCGATGTCGTGGAAAGGCCGGTGAAATAGACCGACAGATTCTCCACGTCGGATGCGCTCGCGGTCCTGATGCAGACCATGCCGTTTGCGTCGGCCAGTTCGACCGGCTCGACGACGGCTCCCGGAAACAGCTGTGACATGCGTGATGCTCTCGGCAGGTTGCTGGGACTTGCAGACCTAGCCGAGGCCGCTCACCGTCCGCTTGGACGGAGCTGCCAATCATACGGATGAAAACGAACAGCTCGTTTTCATGTGCCGCGCGTCACACACGGGAGAGCGAAGGCACCTCCTCGGGCACGATCGCCTGAAGGCCGCCGAAGCGGCGCTCGCGGCCGTGGAAGGAGGCCAGGGCGGCGGCGAGATCGCTGGCGTCGAATTCAGGCCACATCCGCTCAGTGAAGTGCAGCTCGGCATAAGCGCCTTCCCAGAGCAGGAAGTCTGACAGTCGCTTCTCGCCCGAGGTGCGGATGATGAGATCGACGTCGCGCAGGCCGGCTTCGCCGGTGACGAGCTGCGAGAAGGCTTCGCGGGTGAGGCTCGTCAGCGCGGCCGCCTTCGCCGCGGCATTGAGGATGGCATCACGCGCGGAATAGTCGACGGCGATACGCAAGTGCAGCGTTGAGCCTTCAACTGTCGCGTCTTCGGCTCGCGTGATCGCATTGGCGATGCCGTCAGGCAAGCGGTCGCGGCGGCCGATCACGGTGAGGCGCACGCCGTTCTTGACCAGGCTCTGCACCTCGTTGGCGAGATAGAAGCGCAGCAGGGTCATCAGCGCCGCGACCTCGGCCTTTGGTCTCCGCCAATTGTCGGTCGAGAAGGCGTAGAGCGTCAGCGTGCCTATGCCCTGTTTCGGCGCGGCCTCGACGATGCGGCGGATGGTTTCGACGCCGGCCTCGTGGCCGCGCACGCGCGACAGGCCCCGCCGCGTCGCCCATCGTCCGTTGCCGTCCATGATGATGCCGACATGAAGCTTTTCGTTGCGGGACGCAAGGTCACTTTGCATTGCAAAGTCTCCGGTCAAAAAGGGGGGGATCAGGTCGAGACGATACCGAGGCGGCCGAGCGGCGGCGCCTCGCGGCCGGCGGCTTTCGCAGCGTCGCGCACCAGGCGTTCGAGCACGGCGAGATAGTCGAGGAAACGGCGGCGCCCGGCCTTGGTGAGGCGGCAGGTGGTGTGCGGGCGGTTGCCCTCGTAGCCCTTGGTCACCTCGACGAGGCCGGCCTCCTGCAGCACGCCGAGATGCCGGCTGAGATTGCCGTCGGTGAGGCCGCACAGCTGCTTGAGGTCGGCGAATGCCAACCCCTTGGGATGCGCCATCAACGAGGTCAGAAGCCCGAGCCTCGCCTTCTCGTGGATCACGCGGTCGAGCCCTTCATAGGAGAAAGGCGCGCTGTCAGCCTTCAACATCATGGTCTCCAGATGCGACATAGAGAATGCCCGCCATCACCGACTGCCCGATCACGAAGGGCAGGCCCATGGTCCATGGCGACAGCGTGTGCGTCTGGCTCGCGAGCACCACCACGGCGAAGCCGGACACGAAATACCACGCGCCGGCGAGCGCGACGGTGCGCGGCAGCGAGCGGACGGAAGCGAAGATGCCGAGCGACACCAGGATCTGCCACAGGCCCGGAAGCAGCCACAGCGTCTCGCCCGCGAACTTCCACATCACCACCGCGAGCAGCACACCGGCAACGCCCGCCGGCAGAAACTGCTCGACCGCCTGGTGGATCATGGCGTCGGCCAGACCCGAATGATGGCGGCGCGAACGCGCGCGCATCTCGATCCCGATGATCAGGCCGGACAGCGCGGCGGCAACGAACCAACCGAAGAAGAAGCCGAGCGGCTCGCTGTTGGGATCGCCCAGCAGCCAGAATTGCAGGATCGCGGTGAGCAGCGCGACAGCGCCGGTCGCCGCCATCGTCGCGGGGCCATAGCCGCGGAATGCCGTGCCGGCCGCAATCTGGCTGCGGATCGCCACGATGTCGGCCAGTGCCTTGTCGAGATCGCGCAACGCCAGAACCTCGCTCCGCCCGTGTTTCCGGGATTGCTCGTCCCGTTACTTTGTAATGCAAAGTATATGGCATTGCAAAGCAAACGCAAGCCTGAAAGTCGCCGCGAGAGGATTCCGCCGGCACAGACAACTGCCGGTTGCGCACGCCCCGCTCCCGTAGATAAGATGCGGTCCAAAAGCGTCCGGGGGCTGGTATGTGGCTCAAGTCATTTATTCTCGCATCTCTATTGCAAATAGGTATCGCCGGAGCCGCTAATGCGGCGGGACCGTTCGGCAGCGTCAATGTCGGCAACTGGATCGGCGGCGCCTTCAGCAACGACCAGACCGGCGCCTTCTCCCATTGCGCCGCGACGACGCCTTACCTCAACGGCGTTATCCTGGTTGTCGGCTACAACGCTGTCGGCACCTGGTCGCTGGCCTTTGCGAGCCCGAGCTACCGCTTCAAGCAAGGTGAGAACGCCGCGATCGACGTCATCTTCGACGGACAGGAGCAGGCGAGACTGTTCGCCACGGCCAATCAGCCGAACATGCTCACGGCGGTCATGCCCGCCAACGTGGTGCGTACGTTTCAAAAGGCAAGCCTGATGGTCGCAACCAGCGGCCGCACCGTGCTGAATTTCGACCTGACATCGACCGGGCCGGTGATCGCGGCATTGGCCAATTGCGTGAGCAAGGTGAAAGCCGACGGGCTCGACAAGGCCGGCGACTTCACCAAGGTTGCGGCGAAGCCCGCAGTGGCCGGCGACAAGCAAGGTGCGCCTCCCGCCAAACCGGGACGAACCGGAACCTTCACCGGCACTGGTTTTGTAGTCAGCCCCAACGGGCATGTCGTCACCAACAGTCACGTGATCGATAGCTGCACCGGAGATATCAAGGGCAATCTCGCCGGCGAGGCCGCGATGGTTCTGCGCGTCGTCTCCAGCGACGCGACAAACGATCTCGCGCTGCTGCAGGCGCCGGCGACGGCAGTATTCAAGGATTTTGCGAAGATCCGGGACCGCTCGATGCACTCCGGCGATTCAGTGGTGGCCATCGGCTTCCCGCTGCACGGCTATCTCTCCTCCGACCTGACCGTGACGACGGGAATCGTCAGCTCACTCAGCGGCTTCCGCAATCACACCGGACGCTTGCAGATCAGCGCGGCTGTTCAAGCGGGCAACAGTGGGGGCCCCTTGTTCGACTTGTCCGGCCAGGTCGCCGGCATCGTCGTTGCCAAGCTCAACGCGCTCAGGATGATCAAGGAGACCGGGCAGCTGACGGAGAATATCAACTTTGCCATCAAGACCGGCGCGTTGCGCGACTTCCTCGACAACTCCGTGGTGCCCTACCAGACCGCAGAGCCCAAGGGCGAACTGAAGACAGCCGACATCGCCGCCAACGCCCGCGCCTACACGATGCTGATCTCGTGTACCGGCACGGAGCAGGCGGACGCGAAGCGGTAAACCGCTCCGCCCTCAGTACGGAGCGACGGGCCGCACGCGCCGCGGCGGCCGCGGTTGCGCCGGCAGCACCTGGCCGTAGGCGAAGCGCGGATTGCGATCGCAGTACAAGAGCCGGCCGGACACGCTGGCCTGGCATTGTTCGTAGGTAGCGTAGGCGCATTCGCCGGGATAATCATAGTCACCGCCCTGGGCGCACCATGGATAGTCGCGCGCAGCCGCGGGCGTGACGGTGGCGAAACCCGCGAGGACCGCCGCGCTGAACGTCAGCAGCATCAATTGCTTCTTGCGCATGATCCAACTCCTCTCTAGCTGGCCCGAGATACGGCGCCATCTATTATCAGGTTTCGCAACGCGGTTTTATTCCAGATCAACGAAACGAGGCACGCAAGAAAAAAGCCCTGCCAAACGGCAGGGCTCCTATCCTCACGATCACAAGGCCGCTACTCGACCTTTAGGCCGGCGAACTCGACGACCTTCTTCCACTTCTCGGTCTCGGCCTTGATCTCCTCGCCAAACGCCTCGGGAGTCTGCACCCGCGGCTCGCCGCCGAGCTCGACCAGACGCTTGGCCATGTCGGGCTCCTTGATCACCGCGTTGACCTCGGCGTTGAGCTTGGCGATGATCTCCTTCGGCGTGTTCTTCGGCGCGCCCATGCCGAACAGTGCGCTGGCCTCATAGCCCTTGACGGTGTCGGCGATCGGCTGCACGTCAGGCAGCTGCGCCGAGCGTTCCGTGGTGGTGACCCCGATGGCGCGAAGCGAGCCGGAGCGGATGTGCTGGATGATCGAAGGCATGTTGTCGAAGATCACCTGCACCTGGCCGGCGAGCATGTCGGTGATCGCGGGCGCGGCGCCGCGATAAGGCACGTGCTGCATCTTGCAGCCGGTCATGGCCATGAACATCTCGCCGGACAGATGCACCGAGGTGCCGTTGCCGGACGAGGCCATGTTGACCTTGCCCGGATTGGCCTTCACGTATTCGATGAACTCGGCGACGTTCTTGGCCGGCACGTCCTTGTTGACGGTCATCACGTTCGGCACGCGTTGGAACGAGGCGACCGGCGCCATGTCGCGCACGAAGTTGAACTTCAGATTGGTGTAGAGCGAGGCGTTGATGTAGTTGGCCGGATTGACCAGCTGCAGCGTGTAGCCGTCGGGCTCGGCATTGATGACCGATTCGGTGGCGATGTTGTTGCCGGCACCCGGCTTGTTCTCGATCACGAATTGCTGGCCGAGCTTTTCCGACAGGCGCTGGCCGATCAGCCGCGCCAGGATGTCGGTGGCCCCGCCCGGCGGATAGCCGACCACCCATTTCACCGGGCGGGCCGGATAATCGGCTGCAAAGGCCTTCGACAGCGGGGTGGCTGCAAGCGGACTGGCGGCGAGCAGGCCCAGCGCGGTACGGCGAGTGATCATCTCAAGGGTTCTCCCAACGTGTTGTTCTTGAAGCCAGATTGCTTGAACCCGGCGTCGGTGGGGTTGTAACAAAGCTTGCGGAGCGCGGAAAGTGCACGGGGCGCATCACGACGAAAGGATAAGACATGCCTGTTAAAGTCGAGGCCCTCGATCATCTCGTAATCAACGTCGCCGATGTCGCGGCCAGCGCGGAGTGGTACCGCAGAATTCTCGGCATGGAAGTCAAGGTGTTCGATCCCGGCGGCGGCAAAGCGCCGCGGACTTCGCTTCACTTTGGTAACCAGAAGATCAACATCCGGCCGCGCGACGCCGACAAGGTGGAGTGGTTTACCGCCGACCAGGCGACCGCCGGCAGCGAGGACCTCTGCTTCCTCACCTCCGCCGCGCCCGACGAGGTGGTGGCGCATTTGCAGGCACACGGCATCGCGATCGAGGAAGGCCCGGTTCCCAAGCAGGGTGCGCGCGGCACGCTGCGCTCGGTCTATTGCCGGGATCCGGACGGCAGCCTGATCGAGATCTCGTCGTACGGGGATTGAGGAGAGAGTGCGCGCGTCTCACAAGGTACGATGCACTCATCCCGATTTGCGCCCGGCGCCGTCCGATGGCAGGAAGACGCAATCATCAGAAGACAGCCGCCATCAAGATGCAGGCTGCACGGGGAGGATCCATGCCACTTCAACAGACCGCAGCCGGGATCGTCGGCCCATTCGACGGGCTCGACGTGCCCTGGCTCTTGAGGATGCGCGCCGAGGTCCGGCGTGACCATCCGTTCCTGATCTGGGCGCCGTTCGATGCGCCGGCGCAGCGCTGGAGCTATGGCGAATTTCACGAGCGGGTCGGCGCGCTCGCGGCAGGGCTGGCACGGCGCGGCGTCAAGCCGGGCGAATATGTGCTCATTCATCTGGATAATTGCATCGAAGCGCTGCTCGCCTGGTTTGCCTGTGTCGAGTTAGGAGCCATTGCGGTCACCACCAACACCCGCTCGGCGCCGGCCGAGATCGCGTATTTTGCCGATCATTGCGGCGCGGTCGCCGCGATCACGCAGCCAGCCTATGCGGAGATTGTCGCGCAGAACTGCCGCAACATAAGCTGGATGGCAGTGACCTCGCATGATGCGGGCGCAGCGCCCGCGCACGGCGTCTCGCGCGGCGACAGTTTTGAATCCCTGTTCGCCGACAGTGCCGACCGCCCCAGGCGCGTGGCCGATCCGCTGGCGCCGTGCAGCGTGCAGTACACCTCGGGCACGACCTCGCGCCCCAAGGCCGTGCTGTGGACCCATGCCAACGCGCTGTGGGGCGCCAAGATCAACGCCGCGCACGAGGACCTGCACGCCAGCGACGTGCACCAGACCTATCTGCCGCTGTTCCACACCAATGCCCTCGCCTACTCCATGCTGGCAACGCTGTGGGTCGGCGCCACCTGCGTGATCCAGCCGCGCTTCTCCGCGAGCCGGTTCTGGGGCGTCGCGCGCGAGCACGGCGCGACCTGGACCTCGACGATTCCGTTCTGCATGAAGGCGCTGCTCGAGCAGGAGATCCCGAGAGATCACAAATTCCGCCTGTGGGGCACCGCGATCAACGAGCCGCCGGCCTTTGCCGCCTTCGGGATCAAGATGATCGGCTGGTGGGGCATGACCGAGACCATCACCCACGGCATCGTCGGCGAGGTCGACCAGCCCAACATACCGATGTCGATCGGCCGCGCGGCGCCGGAATATGAAATCCGCATCACCGACGACGAGGGACGGCCGACCGAGGTCGGCGACACCGGCAATCTCGCGATCAAGGGCATCCCCGGCCTGTCGCTGTTCGCCGAATATCTGCACAACGAGAAAGCGACGCGCGAGAGCTTTGACGCGCACGGCTTCTTCCTCACCGGCGACCGCGTCGAGCGACTCGCGAACGGCACCATCAAGTTCGGCGACCGCGCCAAGGACATGCTGAAGGTCGGCGGCGAGAACGTCGCGGCCTCCGAGATCGAGCAGGTGATTGCGCTGGTGCCGGGCGTGCGCGAGGCCGCCGTGGTGGCGAAGTCGCATCCGATGCTGGACGAGGTACCGGTCGTCTTCATCATCCCGCAAGGCGGCGTCGCCGGTGCTGCGCCAGATCTGCACGCGCGCGTCATGGAAGCCTGCCGCAAGGGCCTTGCCGACTTCAAGGTGCCGCGCGAGATCAGGCTCGTCGACGACATGCCGCGCTCGACGCTGGAGAAGGTGGCGAAGGCGGAGCTGCGGAAGATGGTGGGGTAGCGCACGGCCACACGGCGCGCTGCCGTAGGGTGGGCAAAGCGAAGCGTGCCCACCATTCAAAGTGTGATCGGAGAGAGCTCGTGGGCACGGCGCTTTGCGCCTTTGCCCACCCTACGGCAGCGGAGAACGTCGCGTTAGAACGACCCCAGCGCCACAGGCCTGAACGCCTGCAGCAGCTGCTGATCGAGCTTGCCGCCCATGCCTTCCATCATCCCGAACGCACGGGAATGCGTGAAGGGCATGCGGTAAGCGCGTTTCTCGACCAGCGCGGCATAAATGTCGACGATCGTCGTCAAACGGACGATGTCGCTGATCTGGTTCGACGACAGGCCGTTCGGATAGCCGGAGCCGTCGAGGAATTCGTGGTGATGCAGCACGACGTCGAGCATCTCCGGCGGGAAGCCGCCTTGCGCTGCGAGCGCGTCATAGCCGCGGCGCGGATGCTGGCGGACCTCGGCCATCTCCTCGTCGGTGAGCTTGCCGGGCTTGTCGAGCAGCGCGGAGGGAACGAAGGCCTTGCCGACATCGTGCAGCAGCGCAGCGCGGGTCAACCGGCGCTGGTCGTCCTCGCGCATGCCGAGGTGCTGCGCGAAGGAGACGGCGAAGCCGGTGACGAACAGGCAGTGCCGGTAGCTGCCGACATGGTGGCAGCCCACCGTGGTGAGCCATTCGCGCAGCGAGGAGTGCTTGATCGCCTTCAGGATCTTGCTCTCGGCGGCGATCACGTCGTCGAAGGTCAGGGGCACGCCGAGCGGCAGCTTCTCGAACATCTTCGCCAGCACCGCGTGCGCCGCCTCGACGCCGCGGTTGAGCGTCTTGCCGCGGTCGGTCGCGTCATAGGCGGCGGTGTCCGGGAAGGCAGCGCGGATACGCTGAAGGATGGCGTCCGCCTGGAGCGGCCGCGAGATCGTGTCGGTGGCGCCCAGCGCCCAGGCCTGCATGGTGCCGTGATGCAGGGCATCGGCAAGCACGAACAGCCGCGGCATCGAACGATAGGCATCGCCGCGCAGCTTGTTGCGCACCCGCTGCACGCTCTCGGGCGAGCGCAGGTTGATATCGACCACGAGGCCGGAGAGATCGCGTGAGGGCTGCTCGGGAATGCCCTGCGTCGTCACCGTCGAGACATCGCCGACCGCCTTCAGGATGCTGGCGAGCTCGGTGCTCTCGTCGCTCCGGTCGGAGGCGAGCAGAAGCCGGCGTTTGGCGGCGGTTTTGGCTGAGGCGTTCATGACTTCCCCAAAGCACGGGATTGGATTTGGCGTCAGCCTAAGCCGGATCAGGTTCTCCGGCCCTTAAGAGGCGTGCTCAATGGAACCTTCTGGAATTGGGTGCAATTTTACGGATTTCCGTTCCGGAAGGGGAACGGCAAAAATCGCGAAAACAACAACCCCCATGCACAGTAGAAGGGGCATTGAAAGATAAGGGGAATTTTGAGTGCGCTCCCCCACTGTCATCGCCCGGCTTGCCGCCTTCGCTGAAGCTTCGGCGCGCCGAGCACTCGTGTGAGCCTCGGCGGAGCCGGGACCGGGCGACCCAGTACGCCGAGGCGCTGCGGCCGGAACCGAGAAGCCGCGACGTACTGGATGCCCCGCCTTCGCGGGCATGACATCGAGATTGGGGAGACAGCCACCAAAACAAATCCGCCGGAGGTTGCCCTCCGGCGGATGATCTCATTCTGCAATCGCGCTCGGCCTTACGCCTTCATGCTCGCCTTCACGGCCTCCGCCGTGATCGGCAGTGCCCGCACGCGGGCGCCTGAGGCGTTGAAGATGGCGTTGCCGATGGCGGGGGCGACCACGGTGACCGCGGGCTCGCCGACGCCGGTGGCCTTCTCGCCATTGGCGATCACGGTAACCGCGACCTCGGGCATCTGGCTCATGCGCAAGGGCGTGTAGCTATCGAAATTGGTCTGCTCGATGCCACCGTCCTTCAGCGTCGCCTTCTCGTACATCGCTAGCGACAGGCCCCACAGCGCCGCGCCCTCGACCTGGGCGCGGATGTTGTCGGGATGCACCTGCGTGCCGACGTCGGTTGCGACCGTGAGCTTCTTCACGGTGACCGCACCCGACGGCGCCACCGCGACATGGGCGACGCACGCCGTCCAGCTCGCAGTCGCGCGCTCCTGCGACGAGACGCAGGCGACCCCCATGCCCTCGCCTTTCGGCAATGGCCTGGTGCCGTAGCCCGACAGTCCCATCGCGGCGAGCAGTGTGTTGCGCAGCCGCTGCGCGCCGCCGTCGTTCTTGCCGGCGCCGTCGAGCAGCGAGATGCGGAACTGCGCGGGATCCTTGCCCGTGGCAGCCGCGATCTCGTCGATCATGCTTTCGACCGCCCAGAAGGTCCAGCCCGGCGCCACCGAGCGGAGCTGGCCGGACGGCGTGGCGTTGTGCGCGAGCTCGTTCTTGATCGCGCGCACATAATGGTTGGGCACGGTGTAGAAGAAGTCGGCGCCGTTGACCGTGAAGCTGTCGAGCGGACCCTTCTTGTCGACCGAGGGCGTCAGGAAATCGGGGATTCCCCAGCGCGCGGTCGGCCAGGCCGAGACCACGTCGTGGCTGAGCGCGACGAGCTTGCCGTCGCCGTCCACGCCGGCCTTGACCTTTTGGTAGGTGAGCGGACGCGAGAAATCCATCGTCATGTCGTTCTCGCGCGAGTAGATCACCTTGACCGGCTTGCCGACCGCCTTCGCCGCCTGCACCGCCGGAATCATCATGTCGGCATCGAGCCGGCGGCCAAAGCCGCCGCCGAGCCAATGCTGATGCATGACGACGAACTTCGGATCGATCCCGGCCGCACCCGCAGCGATCGCGCCGGAGCGCGTCGCGAACTGGTTGCCGGAATAGATGTGCAGGATGTCGCCCTTGAACTCCGCAGTGGCGTTCATCGGCTCCAGCGGCGCGTGGATGTTGATGCTGGTGGTGTACTCGGCTTCCACCACCTTGGCCGCCGAACCGAAGGCCGCGTTCGGATCGCCGTCCTTGACGAAGAACTGGCCGGAATCCTCCAGGCCCTGAAGCCGCTTGGCCTCGTCCAGCAGCGACTGGCTCGACAGTTTTGCGTTCGGACCGCCGTCATAGGCGATCTTCAGCGCATCCGCCGCCTTGCGCGCGTTGGCGTAGGTGCTGGCGACCGCGACGACCCAGCCGGAGGTGGTTCCAGTCTTGTCGTCGAGGATGACGGCCTTCATGAAGCCGGGCACCTTCTTGGCGTCGCTGTCGTCGACCGACTTCACGGTGGCGCCGAAGCGTACCGGCGGGGTCACCACCTTGCCGTAGGCCATGCCCGGCAACATCACGTCGATGCCGTACTTGGCCGTGCCGTTGGTCTTGGAGGGGATGTCGAGCTGCGGCACCGACACGCCGATCATGGTGTATTGGTCCGGCGTCTTCAGCTTGATCGACTTCAACTCGTCCGGCGTGAAGGTTTTCGTCGCCTTGCCGCTCTTGACGATCTCGGCAAAGGTCATCTGCTTCTTCGACTTCGGATGCGAGATCACGGAGTCGCGGACCACGAGCTGGTCCTTGAAGTAGGGCGGCAGTCCCATGGCGGCGGCGGCGGCCTCCGTCAACGCGATGCGGCCGGCCGCACCCGCCCGGCTCATCGCCTCGAAGTTCATCATGGTCGACCAGCTGCCGCCGGTGATCTGCGCGCCGAGCACAGGATCGTTGAACTTCGGATCGTTGGAGGCGAGCTGCACGCGCATGTCGCTCCATTTCGCGCCCAACTCCTCGCAGACGATCTGGGCCATGGTGGAGGCGATGTGCTGGCCCATGTCGGCCTTGCCGCAGGTCACGGTGACGAGACCATCCGGCGCGATCGCGTACCAGACGCTCGGCTCGAAATTCGCGGGAGCCGCGGCCGAGGCTGAATCGATGCCGGGCACGCCGGCATAGCCGAGCACGAGGCCGCTTGCGGCGGTGCCGACGAGGAAGGAGCGGCGGCTGAGATCGGTCGTCGCGGGGGTGACGTTCTTGACGTGCCGATTCATGTGGGCCTCCGTTCGGTGGAGGTGGCGGATGCGGTGCGCATCTCGGATGCGGCGCGCATGATCGCCTTCTGGATCCGCGAATAGGTCATGCAGCGGCAGAGATTGCCGTCCATATGCGCGACGACCTCTTCCTTGGTCGGATTGGGATTCTTCGACAGCAGCGAGGCCGCCTGCATGATCTGCCCGGACTGGCAGTAGCCGCATTGCGGCACCTGCTCGGCAACCCACGCCTTCTGCAAGGGATGATCGCCCTTGGCGGAGAGGCCTTCGATGGTGGTGATCTTCTTGCCGGCGACATCACTGAGCATGGTCTGGCACGAGCGCACGGCTTCGCCGTTGACGTGCACGGTGCAAGCCCCGCACAACCCGGCACCGCAGCCGAACTTGGTGCCGGTCATCTGCAATTGCTCGCGGATTGCCCAGAGGAGCGGCGTGTCGTTCGCCGCATCCACGGACAGACTCCGCCCGTTGATGGTGAGAGTTGGCATAGGCGTCTTCCCCTGCCGGTGCATGAAGCCGCTTACGGCGGCAACTTGAATGGCGGACGCCCACCGGGCTGGCGTCAGCCTTGGCCGCGAGCATGATCGGGTTCGGGTGCCGTGGCAAATGCAATTTGGAACGAGTCGAAAAAACCGCTTCTAGACTTGCTCGTTGTGCGCCGCGCCAACGACGCCGACGCAGCGACTGGACACAATAGCGCGTGCGTCAGACATGCGTGCCATCGCGTTCAGGCAGTTTCTTCCAGGTAACTTGGCGACGTAGAATGCAGCCAACCACGAACCTTACCCTCCCCTCCAGGGGAGGATGAAACACTGAGATCACGGCTAAAACAAAAAGAAAGAGGCGGAAGCAATGCCAAAGATCAATCGGGACGGTGTCAACATCTATTACGAGGTCCACGGCAACGGTCCGCCATTGCTGCTCACCCACGGCTATTCCTCGACGTCGGCGATGTGGCATGGGCAGGTCGATGCGCTCGCGAAGGATCACACGCTGATCCTGTGGGACATGCGCGGCCACGGCCAGTCCGATTATCCCGATGATCCCAACGCCTACAGCGAAACTCTGACCGTCGACGACATGGCGGCGATCCTCGACGCGGTCGGCGCTGAGCGTGCCATCATCGGCGGCCTCTCGCTCGGCGGCTACATGTCGCTCGCGTTCTATCGCACCTATCCGCAAGCCGCCCGTGCGCTGCTGATCATCGATACCGGGCCCGGCTTCAAGAAGGACGACGCCCGCGAGGCCTGGAACGCGCGGGCGCTTGGCACGGCCGACAAGCTCGATCGCGAAGGTCTCGACATGCTGAAATCGGCGACGCGCGAACGCGCTACCGCCAGCCATCGCAACGCCAGGGGGTTGGCGCTCGCCGCACGCGGCATGCTGACCCAGCGGGATGCGCGCGTGATCGAGCTGCTGCCCGACATCAAGGTGCCCTGCCTGATCGTGGTCGGCGCCGACGACACGCCGTTCCTCGCCGCGTCCGATTACATGGCCGCAAAAATCCCGGGCGCACAAAAGGTCGTGATCCCCGCGGCCGGCCACGCCGTCAACATCGATCAGCCCAAGGCTTTTGTTGACGCGGTCGTGCCTTTCCTGAAGAACTTGCCGGCCTAGGCTAGGCAATGAGGACGGCGACCATGATGCGAGCGATCTTCGCGGCGGGCGCAATGGCGGCGCTGTTGTCGGCAGCGCAGGCCGAACCGTTCGGCACAGTGCCGCCGCGCCAGCCCTTCGTCACGACCTTGTCGAATAACACGCCGCTCGCCTTCGGCATGGATGCCGAGCAGACCGCGCGCGCCCTTGGGCAGCCGCTGCAATATGTGCGCGGGCCTCCCGGCAACGAGATCTATCTCGCGCTTCGCAACATCGGCGGCAGCGGCTTGATCCCCTACCGCCACCGCCTGTTCCTGCAATTCCGTCATGGACGGTTGGCAGGATGGAAGGAGGATTACGGCGAGAACTGGATGTGGGAATAGGTACCGCCCCTCATCCTGAGGAGCTTGCGCAGCAAGCGTCTCGAAGGATGAAAGGCCCCCCGCCGCTGCATCCCGGCCTTGCATCCTTCGAGACGCGCGCGAAGAGCGCGCTCCTCAGGATGAGGGAAGAGAGTGAATTCCGTGACAACCAAGAAGGACAACCCGCGTGGGACAAGACATCAAGCTGACGGCCTCCGACAATTTCCAGTTTGGCGCCTATCGCGCCGATCCCGATGGCACGCCGAAGGGCGCGGTGGTGGTGATCCAGGAGATCTTTGGCGTCAATCACCACATCCGCTCGGTCTGCGACCGCCTCGCCGGGGAAGGCTATGTCGCGATCGCGCCCTCGATCTTCGACCGGACCGCGCCGGGCTTCCAGTCGGGCTATTCGCCCGATGAGGTCGCCGAAGCGCGCAAGTTCGTCGCCAGCCCCGATTGGGCCGCGATGCTGCGCGACACCCAGGCCGCGATCGATGCGGTGAAGAGCGTGGGCCCGGTGGGCATCATCGGCTTTTGCTTGGGCGGCAGCATCGCCTTTGTCGCGGCGACGCGGCTGTCGGGACTGAAGGCTGCGATCGGCTATTACGGCGGCGCGGTCGTGCGCTTCGCCGACGAGACGCCGAAGGTGCCGACGCAAATGCATTTCGGCGAGAAGGATGCGGGCATCCCCTTGACCGACGTCGAGACCATCAAGTCGAAGCGGCCGGACGTGGAGGTGTTCGTCTATCCGGGCGCCCAGCACGGCTTCCATTGCGACGAGCGCGCGAGCTACGACAAGGCCAGCGCCGACATCGCCTGGCCGCGCAGCATGGACTTTTTCGCGAAGCATTTGAAATAGGGACGAACTCTCTCCACAAGGAGAGACAACCACGCTGCGTCCTCTCGCGGAAATCGGGTGGCCGGATCCTGCCGCCCGGCGATAGAGCTGGCCAATCAAGCCAGCTCACGCCGGGAGATTGCCATGCAGCAAGCCATCACGCACCTCGTCATCCGCAATCCGTTCGGAACCATGGATGTCCCCTCACCCGATGATTCCGAGGTGATGGATTATGCCGCGACGGCCAGGCTGGCTGGCGACGCCGCGGACGGCAATGCGGCGGCCTGGACAGCGATCGCGGCGCCATCCGATCCGCTCGAAGGCAGCTGGGCGAGCCGCTGGAATGGCGGCGCCGATCCGACCATCGCCGGCGACACCGCGGAGAAGTGGAAACAAGGGCGCGCGGAAGTGCGCATCACGGGCAGCCGGATCTATCTGCGCTTCGACTGGGACAATGGCCGCCGGCACGGTCTGATCGAGGCCGCGCGCGAGGGCGCGGATCGGCTGGTCGGAAAATATATCAACCTGACCACGCCGGCGATCACACGGCCATGGGTCGGGCGCGTGGTCGACGCTAACAGGATCGACGGATGCTTTCCGGAGGGGCGGCTGGATTTCAGGCGGTGAGCTAGAACCAGCGCTCGCCGACGAACACGGTGTCGCCGGGATTCAAGGGAGTGCCGAGCGGCACCACGGCGCGCATGGAGCCGCCGTTCTCGGTGTGCGTGATGGTGACCACGTCGCGTTTGGCGCGAGGCGAGAAGCCGCCGGCGATCGCGACCGCGCTCTCGACCGTCATGTTCGGCACGTACGGATATTGGCCGGGCGCGGTGACTTCGCCGAGAATGAAGAACGGGCGATAGGCCTCGATCTCGACCGCGACCGAGGGCTCGCGGATGTAACCATTGCGCAAGCGCGCGGCGATCTCGCCGGCAAGGCCCGCCGTGGTGCGGCCGCGGGCTGGCACCGCGCCGATCAGCGGCATGGTGATGGAGCCGCCCGCATCGATGGCGTAGCTGTTGGTGAGACCTTCCTGGCCGTAGACCACGACGCGGAGCTTGTCGCCGGCGTCGAGATGGTAGGAGGCGTCGTAGCGCACCGGCGCCATCGGCGCGGCGTAACCGACCGGCATGGGTGCGGGCGAAGAGGCAAAGGAATTGCGCAGCGCGCCGATGGCGCCGCCGCCGTCGGCGACGACAACCGGTTGCGGCGCATTGTAGGGCTGGCCATAGGCCATGGAATCGAGATCGGCGCGGGGCTGCATCACCGCGACGGGGCCGGCGGTCTGCATGCAGCCGCCAAGGGTCAGCGCGGCGGACGCTGCCAGGGACGCTGCCAAGATCGACCATCGAAACGCGCGTGCAACCGGCACCGGACCAATCCCTCGAAACGAGACGGCTTAAGTGATGCACCGGTTATGGTTAATAAAGCGTTGAGCGGGGCGGCTGTGACCGTCGCACCCTCCCCTGGAGGGGGAGGGTCGATCGCGCGCAGCGCGAGCGGGGTGGGGCGATCTCTCCACTGGCGCGCTGTTGGATGTGGAGAGACTGTCACCCCACCCCGCTACGCATTCCGCTTCGCTGCATGCGTAGCGACCCTCCCCCTCCAGGGGAGGGTAAGCAAGATGTGTCGTCTCGCTTACGCGCTCACACCGACGCCGATCGGGCAGGACACGCCGGTGCCCCCTAAGCCGCAATAGCCGGCGGGATTCTTCGCCAGATATTGCTGATGATAGTCCTCGGCGAAATAGAATTCGCCTGATGGCGCGATCTCGGTGGTGATGGCACCGAGGCCCTTGGCTGCGAGCGCCTTCTGATAGAGCGCCTTCGACTCATCGGCCGCCTTCTTCTGCGCATCGGAATAGGTATAGATCGCGCTACGATATTGCGTGCCGACATCGTTGCCCTGACGCATGCCCTGCGTCGGGTTGTGGCTCTCCCAGAACGTCTTCAGCAGCGTCTCGTAAGAAATCCTGTTCGGATCGAACACGACCAGCACCACTTCGGTGTGACCGGTGCGTCCCGAGCAGGTCTCTTCATAGGTCGGGTTCGGCGTGTGGCCGCCGGCATAGCCGACGGCGGTGGTGTAGATGCCATCGCCGAGCTGCCAGAACTTGCGCTCGGCGCCCCAGAAGCAGCCGAGCCCGAACACGGCCTGCTCGAGGCCGGCGGGATAAGGCGGCTTGAGCTTGCTGCCGTTGACGAAATGGAAGGTCGCGGTCGGAATGGCTTGCGCACGGCCGGGCAGCGCCTCGGCTGCGCTCGGCAACGCGGTGGTCTTGCGCATGAACAGCATGATTGGATCTCCGCAGACGAGCCGTCCGTCGCCCGAGCCAGATGTTCAGGCGGCGTGCTCGCGATCAGGTGGGAATATAGGGATCTACGCTGGCGTGGGCAGCCTTGTTACGCCGCGCGGCTGGCGAGCACTCAATCCCGGCGGGAATTGAGGATCAATCCCGGGGGATTGAAGATCAATCCCGGGAATAGCCGATCAGCGGTTTCCGCGGCCGGAACAGGATCATCAGCAGGATGCCGAGAATGCCGAGGACGGCGAACACCGGCTGATCCAGCAGCAGGCGGATCACCGAGGTCCAGAGCCAGGGCGCCTTGGCCTCGACCCAGGTGCGGAATGCCGCTTGGCTGGCCTGATTGATGTCGTTCCAGAACTGGCCGAACCGGGTGAATCTGAGGGTCTGGTCGGCCACCCAGCGGGCACCGTCATAGACCATGAAGATGAACCCGCCAGCGAGCAGCAACAGCCCAATCAGTCGGAAAAAACCGCGGATCATGCCTCACCTTATATGGTCGTCCGATCGGAGGAGCCGACAAAACGCCGCCAGCCAATAGCCGGGAGACGGCAGAAATTCAACCTCTTCAGGGCGTTACGACGCCCCTGGACGGCCCCGGAGGCCGCTTTTCCAGCCTGGAAAGCGTTGACGGTGCCGAAGACCCTCTCTATAAGGGCGCCAACTGGCGGCGGGCGCAATCCTGCCGCCGCTGTTCTTTGAGCAGTTGCAGGCTCCTTGAGCTTAGAGCTCTTTGCGGCCTCATGTTCCGGGGACAGCCCAGCAACCGAACACCCTAAATCCGAGCGTCGATTCCGCGGTCAAGCAAGCCGGCGCTACCCGACCAAGACGCGACCGGTACCCGCAAAGGATATTGAGACCATGGCCAATACCACTTCCGCCAAGAAAGCGACGCGCAAGATCGCCCGCCGCACCGCCGTCAACAAGTCGCGCCGCACGCAGATGCGCGGTGCCGTGCGTAACGTCGAAGAAGCCATCGCGACCGGCGACCGCGCCGCTGCCGTGAAGGCGCTGGCGAATGCCGAGCCCGCCTTGATGCGCGCCGCCCAGCGCAACATCATTCACAAGAACAACGCCAGCCGCAAAGTCTCGCGCCTCACCGCGCAGATCGCCAAGCTCGCCAAGTAACGAGCCAGGTAACGGCGAACCAATCGGTCGGCCGATCCGATCGAACATCGCATGCGTCAAACAGCCCGGCATCGCGCCGGGCTTTTTTGTTGCCCGTCATATTCACGCAACCGGTCACGCCACAGTCGATCTTCGATCGGAAGGTTTGCACCGCCTGCGCTATTCTTCGTTCCGTAGTTCTACCTGCCGGTAACTTGCAACAGTGGAAACTTTCACCGCGTTGCAAAAACCCCTGTGCTGCGGGGCTAAGATGAATTCGCGCGCGCAAGAAGTTCTGCACACCGTAGATTCACCGGAACGCGCACGGCTTGGAGTTACCCTGTGAAACGAGACTCAAAAAGCGATGTCTCGCTAATCACTTATCGACATAGCGACCGCAAGCATTTGAAAAATTCGCCGACACGTCCGGCGCGTGACGAATTTGTAAAAATTTTTTTAGCAGTGACGGAGAATTGTCACATGATGCCCGGCATTCTCGATTCTGTGCACGAATCCAAAAACTTGCTTCCGAGCCTGTGAACAACTCCCGCGCGGCGTTAACCGAGGTCAAGTTTTTTGACGCCTCAAGTGTGAATCAATTTCGTTGCGAGTCTTTCCGCATAGTGTATTCCTTAAGTCGTCAGCGGCGCCCACGATCTTCAGACCAGCGCGGTTTAGGAAACGGGGCGAGCGTGCAAATCGGCGGCGGTGTGCACGTAGGCGACGCTTCAAAAAGCGAATGTCGGATCAAAAACCCATAGCAATATGGGAATGGTATCTCTTTGTCTGAATGTCTCCTAGCGGGATCTTGCGTATCCCGATCTCGCGAGGCGCACGGACATCGCAAAGTTACCCCGACACGAGCGATGGCGAAGCCGAGCGGACGAGCAGTGCAGACGGGCAGGGGCATCAGCGATTTTCGTCGCGGGCGTCTTCAGAAGCAGGACCTTGTCGTGAGCGATCACGGCAGGACGGGGAGGTATCATGTCCTACGGATTCAACGCGGTATTGACACAAGTTCCATCGTTCAACGATGCCGTCTCCGATCCGTCCTGCGTTCAGCCTCCCACATGCGAGAGCGCGTCGAGTACGCGCTGACCTCGCGAACTCTCCATCTCCGACATCGCTGATCTGACCTGCGGCGTTTGCGCCGAACGGTCGAGCTATGCCTGACGATGGACTCGCTTGAGGTCGCGCCATGACAGGAAACCCTGCTTGGCGCTCACCACGCAACCTTATCTCTCAAGAGAAGTTTTCTGACGATGACAATGGAACAGGATCGCTGGTCACGCGTGAAGGGTCGGCTGCGCTCGAGCGTTGGCGAAGACGTTTACACGAGCTGGTTTGCGCGCATGGATCTGGAAGGCGTGCAGGAGGAGAGCGTGCGGCTCTCGGTGCCGACCCGGTTCCTGAAGAGCTGGATTCAGGCTCATTATGCCGAGCGCGTGCTGTCGTGCTGGCAGGCCGAGATGCCGGAAGTGCATCGCATCGACCTCACGGTGCGTTCGGCCGTGCGCCCGGTGATACAGCCGAAGGAAGCCCCCGCGCCGGTCGAGACGCGACGCACGCCCACGCCGGAGCTGCGCTCGACCGCGACCGCGCCGGTGTCGGCCAATCATGATGCGCTCGGCGGCTCGCCGCTCGATCCGCGCCTGACCTTCGCGAGCTTCGTCGTCGGCCGTTCCAACACGCTGGCGCATGCGGCCGCGCGCCAGGTCGCCGAAGGTCGCCGCGGCGACCCCGTGATGTTCAACCCGCTCTACATCCATGCCGGCGTCGGCCTCGGCAAGACGCACCTGCTCCAGGCGGTGACCTGGGCCGGCAATTCCGGCAACGAGCGCAAGGTGCTGTATCTCACCGCAGAGAAATTCATGTACGGCTTCGTCGCCGCGCTGAAGACGCAGACGGCGCTGGCCTTCAAGGAAGCGCTGCGCGGCATCGACGTGCTGGTGATCGACGATCTGCAGTTCCTGCAGGGCAAGTCGACCCAGGCCGAGTTCTGTCACACGCTGAACGCGCTGATCGATGCCGGCCGCCAGGTCGTGATCGCGGCCGACCGGCCGCCGTCCGATCTTGAAAGCCTCGACGACCGCGTCCGCTCGCGGCTCGCCGGCGGCCTCGTGGTCGAGATGGGCTCGCTCGGCGAAGAGCTGCGCCACGGCATCCTCAAGTCGCGCGTCGCCGCGGCCCGCGCCCATCATGCGACCTTCGAGGTGCCGGAGGAGGTGCTGCATTATCTGGCGCGCACCATCACCCATAATGGCCGCGACCTCGAAGGCGCGATCAACCGCCTGCTGGCGCACTCGAAGCTCAACAACCGGCCGGTGACGCTGGAGATGGCGGAGCACGAGGTGCGCGACCTGGTCCGGCCGCAGGAGCCGAAGCGGATCAAGATCGAGGACATCCAGCGCGTGGTGGCGCGGCAGTATAATGTCAGCCGCTCCGACCTGCTCTCCTCCCGCCGCACCGCCAATGTGGTGCGCCCGCGCCAGGTGGCGATGTATCTCGCCAAGACGCTGACCCTGCGCTCGCTCCCCGAGATCGGCCGCCGCTTCGGCGGGCGCGACCACACCACGGTGCTGCACGCCGTGCGCAAGATCGAGTCCCTGGTCTCCAAGGACACCGCACTGTCAGAGGAAGTGGAGTCGCTGAAGCGCCAGCTTCAGGAATAAACGCCTAAGGCGCTCCTGCCATTCTCCCGCCGCCCCGGCCATGCCTGGGCGGCGGCTTTCGTTTGGGCGGTAAATCGTGGGAATCGTGCGGAACTGGCTCCCGATCCCTTGAATCCGGGGGCCATCCGAGCCACCTTGCGCGACCCTGGCGGCTTTGGTCATATCGGTTGGATGGCCCTGACCTGCCGGGGTCATCGGTGCCGCGGCGGGGCTTTTCGACCGCCCGGCTTCTTCATTTGGGGATCGGGCGAGTAGTGCAATGAAGGTTACGGTCGAACGCGCGCAACTCCTGAAGTCACTGGGCCACGTCCACCGCGTGGTCGAGCGCCGCAACACGATTCCGATCCTCGGCAACGTGCTGGTCCGGGCCGAGAACGCCAAATTGTCGCTGAAAGCGACCGACCTCGACCTCGAGGTGACGGAGACGCTGCCGGCGGAAACCGCGACCGCGGGCTCCACCACCGTGCCGGCGCACATGTTCTACGACATCGTGCGCAAGCTGCCGGACGGCTCGCAGATCGTGCTGGAGGCCGACGGCGACCGCGCCGTGCTGGCGATCCGCGCCGGTCGCTCGCGCTTCACGCTGCAGACCCTGCCGGAGAATGATTTCCCGGATCTGGCCGCCGGCGACATGTCGCACTCGTTCTCGCTCGCCGCCAAGGACGTCAAGCGGCTGATCGACCGCACCCAGTTCGCGATCTCCACCGAGGAGACCCGTTATTATCTCAACGGCATCTACCTGCACGCCGCCGGCACGCCCAAGGCCGCGACCTTACGCGGCGTCGCCACCGATGGTCACCGCCTCGCCCAGCTCGATTTGGTGCAGCCCAAAGGCGCCGAGGGCATGCCCGGCGTGATCGTGCCGCGCAAGACCGTCGGCGAGGTGCAGCGCCTGATCGAGGACACCGACGCCGAGATGACGATCGAGCTGTCGCAGGCAAAAATCCGCTTTACGATCGGGAATGTCGTGCTGACCTCGAAACTGATCGACGGCACCTTCCCCGACTACGGCCGCGTCATCCCGCAGGGCAACGACAAGGAGCTCGTCGTCGACAAGAAGGATTTCGAGAACGCGGTCGACCGCGTCTCGACGATCTCGAGCGAGCGCGGCCGGGCGGTGAAGTTGTCGCTGTCACCGGGCAAGCTGGTGCTGTCGGTGACCAATCCGGATTCCGGCAGCGCCACCGAAGAGCTCGAAGTCGAATACGCCTCCGACGCCCTCGATATCGGCTTCAACTCGCGCTATTTGCTCGACATCGCCGCCCAGATCGAAGGCGACGTCGCAACACTCAGGCTCGCCGATCCCGGCTCCCCGACCCTGGTCCAAGACCGCGACGACAAGAGCGCGCTGTATGTGCTGATGCCGATGCGGGTGTGAGGGACGTGCTCCCCCTCTCGCGATACCTTGTACGCGGAGACAACCCCTCACCCGGCTTCGGTGCGCGAAGCCACCCTCTCCCACGAGGGAAGAGGGTGAAGCTACAGCCTTTCCTGTCGCCACAAGCGCGACGCACGTTGTTGTGCCCTCCCCCCTTGTGGGAGAGGGCAGCTCCGGTGGCGGATACACACTCAGTCGGGTGAGGGGTTCGTGCCGCAGGAGCCATCCCATCGGCCAGTCGCCAAGCGTCTCCGCCAATTCGCGAAGAACATGCGGCACGAACCAACCGATGCTGAAACCGCAATGTGGCGCTTGCTGAGGGATCGTCGGGTCTCCACTTTCAAGTTTCGCCGACAGGTACCATTCAAAAACTACATTCTCGATTTTGTCTGTTTCGAAAAGCGCCTTGTGATCGAGATCGACGGTAGCCAGCACGTAGAATCACAACGTGACGCGACGCGAGAGGCGACGCTTGCTGCCGAAGGGTTTTGGACATTGCGCTACTGGAACAACGACGTGCTACAGCAGCCCGCTTCTGTATTAGAGGATATCCTTGCAAAGCTTGCCGGGCGGTAAGATACCCCTCACCCGTCGCCTCACTGCGTGAGGCGCCACCCTCTCCCACAAGGGGAGAGGGGGAAGAATCGCGCCAGATCGAATAACTGATGACCCCCTCCCGCATTCATCGCCTGACGCTGACGCATTTTCGCAATTATCGGGCGGCGGGGCTCGAGACGGCGGCTGACATGGTGGCGCTGGTCGGGCCGAACGGGGCGGGCAAGACCAATTGCATCGAGGCGATCTCGTTTCTGTCGCCCGGACGCGGCTTGCGGAGGGCGACGCTGGAAGACGTCGCCGACAACCAGGGCGACGGATCCTGGGCCGTCTCGGCGCAGGTCGAGGGCGCGCTGGGGCTGGCCACGCTCGGCACCGGTATCGATGCGCCGCGCCCCGACAGCGCGGTGAGCCGGCGCTGCCGCATCGACCGCGAGCCGGTGGGGTCCGCGACGGCCTTCGGCGACCATATCCGCATGGTGTGGCTGACGCCGGCGATGGACGGGCTGTTCATGGGCGCGGGCTCGGAGCGGCGGCGTTTCTTCGACCGCCTGGTGCTGGCGATCGACAATGAGCATTCGAGCCGCATCAACGCGCTGGAGCGCTCGCTGCGCTCGCGCAACCGCCTGCTCGAAACCCGCAATTACGACGACCATTGGTGCGACGCCATCGAGCGCGAGACCGCGGAGCTTGCCGTCGCGGTCGCAGCGACGCGCGGCCAGACCGCAGCAAGGCTCACCGGCATGCTCAATGCGCGCGCGCAGGCCTCCGCCTTTCCCTCGGCGCAGATCGCGCTCGACGGCTGGATGGAGAACGCGCTGCTGACTGAGACGGCGACGTCGGTCGAGGATCGCTACCGCCAGATCCTGCGCGACAACCGGCCGCGCGATGCAATCGCCGGCCGCACCACCGACGGTCCGCATCTCACCGATCTCCAGGTGATCTATGCGCCGAAGAGCATGCCCGCGCGTGATGCGTCCACAGGCGAGCAGAAGGCGCTGCTGATCGGTCTCGTGCTGGCGCATGCGAGCCTGGTCGCCGAGATGACCGGAATCGTGCCGCTGCTGCTGCTCGACGAGGTCGTCGCCCATCTCGATCCTAGCAGGCGCGCCGCGCTGTTCGACGAGCTGCGCAAGCTCGGCGCGCAAGTGTGGCTGACCGGCGCGGACCCGGCGGCCTTCACCGAGATCGGCGCTGGAGGCGAAGTCTTCGACGTCGAGAGCGGACAGGTCTCGTCTCGACGTTAGGCCTCCGGGTTGAACCCGCCCTGTTCCATCAGCGACTAGCTGTCTGAAGCGGCGCCGACGGTGTCGCCGTTGTGCAATCGCGCAGTATTTCACACACACGCGATGCTTGGAGCATAGGCATGACGACGGTAAGGCATGGGGCGACAGCTCCAGCGCGATGGCAACTTCTTGCGTGCGGCCTCGCCCTGTTCGCGAGCTGCCTGCTCGCGGCAAGCGCCGGCGCCTGGGTATCGAATTTGTCGCCACTGTTCTCGGCCGCGCTCACGCCGGATCCCGATGCGCGGCTGCCCGCGCCGACCCGCTACCTCTATCGAGGGACCCACACCACCGTGATGCCCGGCGTCGAAGCCCCGCTCCGCACCAGGCTCGAAACCACCGTGCCCGCAGAGCTCGGCGACGTCCTCAGCTTCTATCGCACGGAGCTTGGAAAGCTTGGCTGGCAGGAACAGACCGATGGCGCGGTGATCGCAACCGATCACGCCCAGCTCGCCTTCGCCTCCCCGCTGGGGCCGGCCGCGCTGCAGCTCGCCCGCAAGGACAGCAGTACCTCGATCCATCTCGTGCAGAAGAACGCCGATGCGGCGACCCGGGCCAATATCATGCCCGAACCCGGCCAGGCGAAACTGGTGTTCAGCAACATCAGCGGGAGGGACGCGGCGCTCACGATCAACGCACGAACCGTCAAGCGCGCCGCCGGCGCCAATGCGGTATCGCTGGACCTGGCGCCCGGCAAGTATTCCTACGAACTGAGCGGGCCAGACCATTCAGCCACTACGAACGTCCTCACCCTTGCCGTCGGCGATGCCTGGGAGCTCACGATCGGACGCGACGGAGACGCCTGGCCGCCGCTCCAGCTGTATTGAGCCATGCCTGCCTGATCAGGCCCATGACGCCGCTCGTACGCCGTCCGTTGAACCTCTCCGGTTCCCATCGCGACTTCTCGTCTGAGGCCGCGCGCCGAGGTGTCGCAGCCTGCCCATGCGCAGGGCGACGGCCCGCGCAACACCCAGGAGTTTGACGATGCGGATGATCCCGCTTGGGGCGCAAGTCCCGGCAAGATGGCTGCTGCTTGCCTGCGGCGTTCTCGCGATGGCGAGCACGTCGTATCCCGCGGACGCGGCAGACGACAGCTTCGTCGACGTCCATACGCTGCCACGGCTGGACGGCGCGGTGGAGGATACTTCGCGCCCCGACACCTATCGCGTCATCTACACCGTCCCGACCGCCCTTGCCGCCACGTCCGACGCCACGAAGAAGCTGCTGAGCGCCGACGGCTGGGTGCCCTATGTGTATCCGCTGGACGAGAAGAGTGCCGCGCTGACCTTCAAGAAAGGACAGCAGGGGCTGCGCGTCTCCTTCACACAGGCACGCGGGCGCTCCGACCAATCCGCCGTGTTCTACACGCCGAACCGGATCTATGCGAACGTGCCGTTCCCGGACGGCGCGACCGATCTCGTGTTCGACGAGACCCGACCCTATCTCGGCTGCATCGCGCCCGGTGCGTTCGAGGCGACCTCCGAGTTCTTTGCCAAGGACATGGCGGCCATGGGATGGCGCAAGCTCACGCCTGAAACGTCCTCGCGCTGGCCGAACGCCGATCTTGACGGGACCGTCCCGAACGGCGTGCGCGTCTTTTACGACCACCCCGATCGCGACGCGACGCACATCTACCAGAAGCCGGTGATGCTGACCCTGACACGACGCGACGACGGCCGCACCAATGTCGACATCCGGGTGGCGCCGTTCGCGCTGCCCCAGGAGCTCGAGGCCGACGATGACATGGCGGGCTTGCCGCGGCCGAAGCCGACCAAATCGGCGAGAGGCCTCGGCAGCGCGAGCTCCAACAAGCGCGAGATGTCGGCCGCCGCGATGGCCGAGCTGCCCGCCGTGCTCGCGTTCTATCACCGCGAGTTCGCCGCGCGTGGCTGGCAGGAAGATGGCAATGCGCCGCTCGCGCCCGGCGACGACGTCGCGATCAAGATCTCCAACGCCGAGGAAACTGGCGTGCTGCGGCTCGGCCGCAAATATGATTTCACCATGATCAGCCTGACCGCGCAGGTGAAGGACTCCGCACTTGCGGCCCGCGCCAAGGCGAAGAAGGAGGCCGACGAGAGATTTCTCGGCGATGCCTTGGGGGCGGCCCAGCAGCTCATTGCCGCCGACGGGGCCAGGCGCAAGACACAGGCCGCCTCCCTGTCGGATGCGCCACTCACTGCGCTCGCGGGCAGCAACACGCCGGTGCCGCTGCCCGAAAACGCCGAAGGCGTGAAATTCGAGGGCGACGACGGCCATCTCGAATTCTCCTCCGCCTCGAGCGTCAAGGCGCTCACCGCGTTCTATCGCGCATCGCTCAAGCCCGCCGGCTGGAAGGAGCAGCCCTCCGTCATCAACCAGCCCAACATGGCGGTGATGGAATTCTCCAAGAGCGGCAAATCGATCTCGATGACCGTGATGCAGATGGGTCCGAAGGTGAGCGTGCGCGCCGACGGATCGGGGCTGGTGATGGTCGCCGCGAAGCCGGCGGCCACCGCGGACGTGCAGGCCAAATCCTCCGAGCCGCTCAAGCCCGACCCTGAATCCCAGCTCCCCGTGCCGACGCAGCGGTCCTCGACCTCGCTCGCCACCACCAAAATGCCGGGTAGCGAGATGCCGTTCCGCCGCGAGCTGGCAGCCAGCATCCCGGCCCCGCTCGGCGATGTCCTGGCCTTCTACCGGGCCGAGCTTTCCAAGCTCGGGTGGCAGGAAAAGGCCGACGGCGCCACCGTGTCCGCCGAACGCGCGCAGATCGACTTCACCTCGCCGCAAGGCCCGGCCGTGCTCAAGCTCGGCCGCGCCAAGGGCGAGACCACGGTCAGTCTGGCGCAGAAGAATCCGGATGCCGCTGTGAAGGCCGACATCATGCCGAAGCCCGGCCAGGCCAGGCTGATGCTGGGCAATATCGGGGCGAAGGAAGCCTCGCTGACCATCAACAAGCAGACGGTGAAGATCGCGGCCGGCGCCGGCGGTCCGCAATCGCCGAAAGGCCCGATGCTCGACCTGCCGCCGGGCACCTACCAGTACGCCCTGCGCATGCCCGGGCGCCCGGCCCACACCGAGACCCTCACCGTCGCTGCCGGTGACGCCTGGGGCCTGCTGGTGGGGCCGAGCGGTGACGTACTGCCGTTGCAGATGTATTGACCCCGCTTGCGCCTGTAACGACCAGGTTGAACCTGTCCGGTTCGTGGGCCGACTAGTCGTCGAGAGGCGGCGGCGACGGTGTCGCAGCCGCTGTATTGCGCGAAGATCGCGGCATTCCTGGAGAGTAGGCATGACGACGGTAAGGCGCGGGACGAAGGTCCCGTCACGGTGGTGGCTATTGATGTGCGGCCTCCCTCTTCTTGCAGCTTGTTCGCAGGAGCCGCTTACCGCAGCAGATTCCCACGCCGACATGCCCGTGCCGACGCGAGCCAGTCACGCAAGCTTCAGCACCGCGCACGCGTCCGGCATCGAAATCCCGTTCCGGCTCGAGCTCAAAGCCCATGTGCCCGCAGAACTCAGCGACGTACTGGCCTTCTATCGCGCGGAACTCGGAAAGCGCGGCTGGCAGGAGAAGCCTGATGGCGCGATGGTCGCCGCCGATCACGCGCTGCTCGTCTTCGCCTCGCCGAAAGGGCCGGGCATGCTGACGCTCGACCGCGCCAAGGGCGAGACCACGGTCGACCTCGTGCAGCGAAATACGGAGGTCGTGGCCAAGGCAAACTTCCTGCCGATAGCAGGACACGCGCGGCTGATCTTCGGCTATCTCGTACCTGACGTGGCCTCGCTCACGATCAACGACCAGACCATCGAGATCGCGGGCGGCGTCAACCATCCACAAGTGCTGGATCTGCCGCCCGGCACGTACTCCTACGCGCTACGCGTGTCGGGTCACATGGTGCACACCGACACCATCACTTTGGCCGCAGGCGAGGCTTGGTCCCTCAGGTTGAGTGACGACAGCAAGTCGGACCAGATCTACTGAACCCAGGCTTCTTCCGGAACACCACGGCGCCGCCTCGGAACAGGCCTGCGCGCGCCCGCAAAAACCCCGCCTCAGCGGGCCCAAAAGAGGCCTCGAATCGGGCTTTTGGCCAGCCTCGGAATCGGCCTTCGAACGCCTTGAAAACCGGCCTAAAAACCCCATTTAGTCAAAGGGTTGACGGAAGATACTTTGCGCTAGGCGCAGGCCCTCTTTCGTGGCACAAATAGCTCGCAAATCAGCGCCTTTTGCGCCGCTGATTCGGGCGACATCTCGAAGGCCTCTCATGACAGAACCTGCTCGGCAGCCCGCTGCCGAAAACGAGCCCTCCACCGCGAGCGATTACGGCGCGGAATCGATCCGCGTGCTCAAGGGTCTCGATGCCGTCCGCAAGCGCCCGGGCATGTATATCGGCGACACCGACGACGGCTCCGGCCTGCACCACATGGTCTACGAAGTCGTCGACAACGCGATCGACGAGGCGCTGGCGGGCCACGCCACGCGTGTCGACGTCGTGCTCAATGCCGACAATTCCGTCACCGTGCGCGACGACGGCCGCGGCATTCCCGTCGACATCCACAAGGGCGAAGGCATCTCGGCGGCCGAGGTCATCATGACCCAGCTGCACGCCGGCGGAAAGTTCGACCAGAACTCCTACAAGGTCTCCGGCGGCCTGCACGGCGTCGGCGTCTCCGTCGTCAACGCGCTGTCGAGCAAGCTCGGCTTGCGCATCTGGCGCGACAACAAGGAGCACTACATCGAGTTCGCCCATGGCGATGCCGTCGCACCGCTGGTGGTGGTCGGCGACGCGCCGGGCAAACGCGGCACCGAGGTGACGTTCCTCGCCTCGACCGAGACCTTCAAGAACATCGAATATGATTTCGCCACGCTCGAGCATCGGCTGCGCGAGCTCGCCTTTCTCAATTCCGGCGTCAACATCGCCCTCTCCGACATGCGTCACGCGGTCGAGAAGCGCGAGGAGATGCACTATTCCGGCGGCGTCGAGGAATTCGTCAAATATCTCGACCGCAACAAGAAGGCGATCGTGCCGGCGCCGATCATGGTGCGCGCGGAAGCCAACGGCATCGGCGTCGAGGCGGCGTTGTGGTGGAACGACAGCTACCACGAGAACGTGCTGTGCTTCACCAACAACATCCCGCAGCGGGACGGCGGCACCCATCTGGCCGGCTTCCGCGGCGCGCTGACGCGCCAGGTCAACGGCTATGCCGAGGCCAATGCGAAAAAGGAAAAGATCGCGCTGACCGGCGACGATTGCCGCGAAGGCCTCACCGCCGTGCTGTCGGTGAAGGTGCCCGATCCGAAATTCTCGTCGCAGACCAAGGACAAGCTGGTGTCCTCGGAAGTGCGTCCCGTGGTCGAGAACGTCCTCAACGAGGCGCTCCAGGCCTGGTTCGAGGAGCATCCGAGCGAAGCCAAGATGATCGTCGGCAAGGTGATCCAGGCCGCCGCCGCGCGTGAGGCCGCGCGAAAAGCCCGCGAGCTGACGCGCAAGAGCCCGCTCTCGGTCTCCTCGCTGCCCGGCAAGCTCGCCGACTGCCAGGAGAAGGATCCGGCCAAATCCGAACTCTTCATCGTCGAGGGTGACTCGGCAGGCGGCAGCGCCAAGCAGGGCCGCAACCGCGAATTCCAGGCGGTACTGCCGCTGCGCGGCAAGATCCTCAACGTCGAACGCGTCCGTCCCGACAAGATGCTGTCGTCGGAGCAGATCGGCACGCTGATCACCGCGCTCGGCACCGGCATCAGCGACGAATTCTCGGTCGAGAAGCTGCGCTACCACAAGATCATCGTGATGACGGACGCCGACGTCGACGGCGCCCACATCCGCACGCTGCTGCTGACCTTCTTCTACCGGCAGATGCGCGACATCATCGACGGCGGCTATCTCTATATCGCCCAGCCGCCGCTCTATAAGGTTTCCCGCGGCAAGTCCGAGCAGTATCTGAAGGACGAACGGGCGCTGGAAGACTATCTGATCGACGCCGGCTTGGATGACTGCGTCTACATTCCCGGTACCGGCGGCGACCGCACCGGCCGCGATTTGCGCTCACTGGTCGAGGACGCGCGCGTGGTCCGCAGCATCCTGCGCAACCTGCATAGCCGCTATAACCGCAAGGTGATCGAGCAGGCCGCCATCACCGGCGTGCTGAACAAATCGATCTACGGCAATCCCGAGAACGCCGCGGCCGCCGCCCAATACATCGCGAGCCGGCTGGACAATCAGGCCGAAGAGGTCGAGCGCGGCTGGATCGGGCAATACGTGGAAGGCCAGGGCTTCCTGTTCGAGCGCACCGTGCGCGGCGTCAAGGAAGCCGCTGTGATCGACGATGCCTTCCTGGGCTCGGCCGAAGCCCGCAAGCTCGACGAGTACACGACGAAGCTGCAGGACGTCTACGCCCGCTCCGGCAAGCTGCGTCGCAAGGATACCGAGCACATGGTCCATGGCCCGGTCGACCTGTTCGAGGCGGTGACCGAGGCCGGCCGCAAGGGCATCTCGCTGCAGCGCTACAAAGGTCTCGGCGAGATGAACCCGGAGCAGCTCTGGGAGACGACGCTGGACACCGACGTGCGCTCGCTGCTGCAGGTGAAGGTCAAGGAGGTCGACGAGGCCGACGACATCTTCACCAAGCTGATGGGCGACGTGGTCGAACCGCGCCGCGACTTCATCCAGGAACATTCGCTCAGCGCGACGATCGATATCTGAGGTTTGCTTCGCCTCTCCCGCTTGCGGGAGAGGCCGACGCGCTCGCAGAGCGCGGCGGGTGAGGGCATTCTCCTCGCGGGGATACTCTCGGTAAATTCAACAATCCCGATGCGGAGACACCCCCACCCCAGCCCTCCCCCGCAAGCGGGAGAGGGGGCGCACCACCTTCACCGCAACACCATCACCTGAACCTCCCCACCTGCCATCGCGACAAAATGACGTAGCCGGCACTGGAAGAGGTCCGAACGAATGTTGTCGACTTTAGCTGGCCAGCGCCAAATGTTCGTGCAGCAGGCCTTCGAATTGGCCGAGCTCTTCGGTTTGGAAACCCGCAATAAGTACCGCATCTGCGATCAAAATGGTCGCGATCTGCTCTATGCGGCTGAACAGCAAAAGGGACTTCTCGGCTTCTTGGGGCGCCAAGTATTTGGACATTGGCGCTCTTTCGAGATCCATTTTTTCGACAACACCCGACAGCCGGTCATGCGCGGGGTTCATCCCTTCCGCTGGTTCTTTCAGTGTCTGGAACTGCATTCGCGCGACGGCCGGCTCATCGGAACGATCGAGCGTCAGTTTACGATTCTCACCAAGACATTCCATGTGATCGATGCGCAGGGGAGAGTGGTGCTCGAGGTCAGTTCGCCATTTTGGCGCGTGTGGACGTTCCCGTTCATGCGTGGAGCGAACGAGCACGCGCGCGTCGCGAAAAAATGGTCCGGCCTTGCCTCCGAACTGTTTACGGACCGCGATAGTTTTCTCGTGGAATATCTAGACCCCGGTCTGACGGAAGATGAGCGAGCGCTGGTTCTTGCCGCTGCGATTTACATCGATCTGATGTATTTCGAAGTCAAAGGCGAGGGCGGCGTCATCAACTTGTTCCGCAATTGAAGCGCGGCGGACCTCTCTCGCTTGTCCACCGCAGCTCCCTGAACCGACCCACAAGGCCAATTCCGGCCGGGAAGTGTCACGCCATGACCGCCTCTGCAACGACCAGTTCCGCCGCGCCATCCCGCCGTCTCGGCGTGATCGGTAGCATCGTCGGCGTGCTGGCGCTGATCGCGGCCGTGTTGCCGCATTGGGTCATACCTGCGATCTACCCGCCACCGCCGGCGGACAAAGTGATCGTCGACACCGGCCATCGACTGAAGGATCGCCTGATCGCACGCGTCAAGGGCGTCGAGTACCAAGCCCCGCCGCGGGAGAAGTCGACGGGGAGCCAATTGAGGGAGGCGTCCTCGATCGCTGCGATCTCGCTCGGCCTGCTTGCCATCCTGCTCTCGGTCCTCGCGCTGGTGTTTCGCGAAGAGCGGCTGCTGGCCGGCGTCGCGGCCGCGCTTGGGGCCGGCGCCATTGCCGTCGAAATCTCCTTCCTGGCCATGGGCGTGCTGATGCTGATCGTCATCCTTTATGTGGTGGCGAATGTTATCGGTCTGTTCTAAACGCGGGTCCGACGGGTTTCCTCGGCCGCCGAGTGGCCTTCCGCCGCAACAAGTGCGGAATTGCTCCCCTGCTCAATTCTTTGTAGTTTCCGCCCGAAACAGGCCCGCCCACCCAACAAGACAGCGAGAACCCCGTGGCGCCCATCCAATACATCGTCGAGGGCGGTCACCGGCTCTCGGGCTCGATCGAGCCGTCCGGCAACAAGAATTCGGCGCTGCCGATCATCGCCGCGGCGCTGCTCACCGAGCATCCGGTGACGCTGGAGAACGTGCCACGGATCCGCGACACCGAGACGCTGGTCGAGCTGATCCGCTCGGTCGGCGCGGCGGCGGAATGGACCGGGCGCAACACGCTTCACATCCATGCCAAGAGCATCCGCGCTGCCGATCTCGACCCTGAGCTGTGCGTGCGCATCCGCGCCTCGATCCTGCTCGCGGGCCCCCTGCTGGCGCGCTGCGGCGAGGTGATGCTGCCGCCGCCCGGCGGCGACGTCATCGGCCGCCGCCGCCTGGACACCCATGTGCTGGCGCTGGAGCAGCTCGGCGCCAGGGTCACCGCGACCGACCGGCTCGAATTCCGCGCGCCCAAGCTTGCCGGCGCGGACGTGTTCCTGGACGAGCCGAGCGTCACCGCGACGGAGAACGCGCTGGTGGCGGCCGTCGCCGCCGACGGCGTCACCCATTTGCGCAACGCGGCCTCCGAGCCGCATGTGCAGGATCTCGCCAACTTCCTGGTCGCGCTCGGTGCGAAGATCGAGGGCATCGGCACCAACACCATGATCATTCATGGGCCCGCAACGCTGGGAGAAGCGACCTATCGGATCCAGCCCGACCATATCGAGGTCGGCTCGTTGATCGGGCTTGCCGCCGTGACGCGCTCGCCGCTTCGCATCACGCGCGCCGGCGTCGAGCATCTGCGCTCGATCCGCATGGGTTTCGAGCGGCTCGGCATCGTCTGCCGCGTCGAGGGCGACGATCTGATCGTGCCGGCGAACCAGACGCTGAAGATCCAGGACGATTTCGGCGGCCACGTGCCGAAGCTGGAAGACCAGCCCTGGCCGGCCTTCCCGGCCGATCTGATGTCGATCGCGATCGTCACCGCCACGCAATGCGAGGGCGTGATCCTGATGTTCGAGAAGATGTTCGAATCCAGGATGTTCTTCGTCGACAAGCTGATCGCAATGGGCGCGCGCATCGTGCTGTGCGACCCGCACCGCGCCATCATCGCAGGGCCCAGCCGCCTCCACGGCGCGACAATGACCTCACCCGACATCCGCGCCGGCATGGCGATGCTGCTGGCCGCGGTGTGCGCCCAGGGCACCTCCACCATCAACAACGCCGACCAGATCGAGCGCGGCTATGAGCGCATCGAGGAACGGCTGAACGCGCTGGGCGCGAAGATCACGCGCGTGCCGGAGCGGAAGGGCTGAGGCTCGCCCTCATCCCAACCACAGTATCGTAGGGTGGGCAAAGCGAAGCGTGCCCACGCTTCTGTTGCAATATTGACGAGGTGGTGGGCACGGGCGCAAACGCGCCTTTGCCCACCCTACGAGACCGAGCTAGCGGATAGAGCACCTCACCTCTCGTTCTCACGGGCCATGTTTTCGTCGCGCGGCCGTGCTAATGAGCCGCAATGCTCGACACCGTGCAACATCGATCGCAGCCGCAAGCCGGCGTGCCGCAAAACCATCTCGCCGAAGAATTCGTCGAGACGCTGCGGCTGGCCGTGCCGATGATGCTGACGCAGCTCGGGCAGATCGCGATGATCACGACCGATCTCGCGCTGATCGGACGGCTTGGCGAGGATGCGGTAGCCGCGGCGGCGCTGGCGCACACCGTTTATTTCGTCAGCTTCACCTTCGGGCTCGGATTGATGGCTGCGGTGTCGCCCCTGGCCGCGCAGGCATTCGGCGCCGGAGACGTCAGGCTGATCCGCCGCTCCTTGCGCGTCGGCCTGTGGGTCGCGCTGCTGATCTCGCTGCCGATGATGGCCTCGCCGCTCTATGGCGAGCGGATCCTGCTCGCGCTCGGACAGGCGCCGCAATCGGCCGCCCTGGCGCAGCGCTATCTCAACGGCCTGGCCTGGGGCATCGCGCCGGCGCTCGGCTTCATCGCGCTGCGCAGCATGATGAGCGCAGTGAACCGGCCGCAGCCGCCGCTGTGGATCACGCTCGCGGCGATTCCGGTCAATGCCGCGCTGGTCTATGCCCTGATCCACGGCCTGTTCGGCCTGCCGGAGCTCGGCCTGTTCGGCGCCGGACTTGCGACCACGATCGTCAATCTCGGCACGTTCATCGCCGTGCTCGCCATCGCAGGGCTGTGCAAGCCGTTTTCGGACTACCGCCCGCTCGCCCGCCTATGGCGGATCGATTGGCCCCTGATGCGCCAGCTGATTGCGATCGGCGCGCCGATCTCGTTTTCGCTGCTGCTGGAATATGGCCTGTTCTCCTCGGCGGCGCTGCTGATGGGGTTGATCTCGACCGCCGCGATTGCCGCGCATCAGATCGCGCTGCAAATCACCGCCGTGCTGTTCATGGTGCCGCTCGGCATCGGCATGGCGGCCACCGTGCGGGTCGGCCATGCCTTCGGCCGCGGCGAGCCGGCGGCGGTGAAGCGCGCCGGGCTCGTCGCCGCCGTGCTCGGCATGGCGCTCGTGTCCGCCCTGACGATCGCCATCATCCTCGGCCGCTATCAGCTGGGCCGGCTGTTCTTCGGCAGCGGCGAGGCGAGCGCGGCCACCATCGAGCTGACCGCAACGCTGCTGCTGGTCGGCGCTACCTTCTTCATCGCCGACGGCCTGCAGACCATCATGGGCGGCGCGCTGCGCGGCATCAACGATACGAGAATGACGCTGCTGTTCGCGGCAATCGGCTACTGGGGCATCGCCTTTCCCATCGCCTGGGTACTGGCCTTCAACGCCGGGCTCGGCGCGGTCGGCGTCTGGGTCGGGTTTTCGCTCGGGACGTTCGTTTATGCCGGGCTCTTGATCTTGCGCTTCCGGATGCTGACGCGCAGACTGGCGGGATGAACGGGACCGTCCGCGAAGTCACGCCCGAGGTCGATGCCATCACGCTGCTGGCAGGCGCGCAATTCGTCGACGCGTTTCGCGTCGAGATCGGCGCAGCGACGGTGAATGCCCGCGAGGCCTGCACCCGGATGGTGCTGCATGGACCGCGCTGGATCGACGTGCTGCTGCGCCTGCGCAACATTCTGGTGACGCCGTTCGGGCTGAAGACATCGGGCGAAGGCGCACCGGCTCCGCACGGATTGATCGGCCTGTTTCCGGTGGTCGACGAAACGCCCGAGCGTCTGGTCGCGGGCTTCGACGATTACCACCTCGACTTCCGCATCGTGGTCGATGTTGCAGGAGGTGCCACAAGCCGGCAGGTGACCTCGACCACGCTGGTGCGGACGCATAATCTTCTGGGCCGAACCTACCTCGCCCTCATCACACCCTTCCACAAGCTCGTCGTCCGCGCCATGATGGGGCGGATCGTGGAGCCGGCGCGATGACGCTGTCCGTCGACCTGTTCTTCTCCTTCCGCAGCCCTTTCAGCTATCTGGCGCTGCCGAAGACGCTGAAGCTCGTCGAAGACTACGATCTCGCGGTCAACCTGCGGCCGGTCTATCCGCTCGCGGTCCGCGTGCCCGGCTTCTTCAAGAAGGCCAGCCCGAACTTCATTCGCTATGTGGTGCTCGACAGCACGCGCGTGGCGCAGCACGAGGGCATTCCGTTCCGCTTTCCCCGGCCCGATCCGATCGTGCAGGACAAGACGACGTTCGATGTCGCGGCCGAGCAGCCCTACATCCACCGCCTGACCCGCCTGGGCGCCATGGCGCAGCTCGAGGGACGCTCGCTCGCATTCACCTCCGCGATCGCGCGCGTGCTGTGGGACGGCTCGGTGGCGGGCTGGAACGAAGGCGATCATCTCGCGCGCGCCGCCGAGAGCGCCGGCTTCGACCTCGCCGCGATGGATGAAGCGATCAGCGCCGACGCGGATCGCTACGAGCAGGTGATCGCCGGAAACGAGAAGGATCACGCCGCCTCCGGCCATTGGGGCGTGCCGACCTTCGTATTCGAGAACGAGCCGTTCTTCGGCCAGGACCGCATCGATCTCTTGCTCTGGCGCATGCAGGGCAAGGGGCTGACGAAGCGTCCGGGCCGACATTGACGAACACCGCCCGTGTTCAGCCCACCGGCCCCGGGGTCCAATTGTCCCCTGCAAGCGGACTCACTCTCACATCGGGAATGACCCCGAGGTCCATGCTTGGATCGAAATGGCGCATCGTCCGCTCATTGAGGTCAATGATGCGGCCAGGTCTTAGTGGCCCCACGTCATTTATCTTGACGATGACCTTCTTGCCCACGGCTTCGACGAGGGCATATTTCGGCCTCGCGCCAAATTGAACCCCACCGAATTTGCGACGCAAGCTCGTCTTGATGGCAGCCGTCCAGGCAGAGGGATCATAACGCTCGCCGGTGGCTGTCTTCGGACCGCCCTCCTCCTTGCCGGGCTTGAACGGATTGTATGTGGACGCCGCGCCAACGATCGCATCGCCGGAGGCGGCATCGACGACGTCACTTGAGTGATCCCCGCGTGTTTCACTTCGAGCAACGGCAACAGAGAAGGCGAGCGCAACCAGGGCGCCGCAAATTGCGGCGCTCGAGCGGAATAGCATCATAAGTCCTGTGATTTTTTGGATTGTCCGGTTCCAGAACCGCAAACGTGGTCAAGCGAACGCAGAAGCGTTCATGAACTTGCGCCAATCGTTTTGCGGATTCGAGCCAACCCCTGGCTACGGAACCGTCGTGGGAACCGGGGTGGTCCTCACGTCGTGTTTTTGCTTCACACCGACTAAGACAGAGATTGCGTCAGCAGCATGACCCGATGGAACCTTGCGCGCGCATCGTCTCAAGGGTCGCAGGCAGTCGATCAGAGCAAGCCGCACGACATGCGCATTGCTGTCGAAAGCCGACGTTCACGAGAACGCGCCGAACTCACTCCGCAACGCGCGCGGACTTGTCGGCCGAGGCCTCCGACCATTCGCCGACGACGCGATCGAGGTCGCAGAGATTCTGGTGCATCTGCTCCAGCGAGAAGCCGAGTGCGAAGAAGCGTTCGGCAGTGTCGCCGGGCTGACCGCGGATCAGGCCGTCGTGGCGGACGGCGGCGACCGCTTCGGCGTAGTGCTGAAGCGCGACATGGACGGGATGGATCGGCGGCGCGCCGGCGCCTTCGCGCAAGGCCGCCGCGGCCGACCGCAAGAAGCGTGCGATCACGGCCGACACTTCCGTCAGCGGAGCTGCGAGCCGCGTCTGCACCTCGATCGGCAACGGCACCACGGTGGCGCGGCCGATCATCACGACGTCATGGCGCAGGCGCAGGACGGTGCGCAACAGCGGCCCGGTGTCCGGACCGCTCGACAGCCGCGCGGCGCGCTCGCGCTCGGCTTCAGCGCCGATCGCAGTGAGACCAACCATCGCGATGCCGATCCCGTCCTGGATCCGGTGCAGCGCGTCGTTGTCGCGGCCGCGGGTGAGGCCCGCGAGCAGCTCGGTGAACGCGTCCGCGATCAGCTCGAGCAGGATCGCGGCGCTGGCACGGATCTGCCGCACCGCGCGCGAGGGCAGCACCAGGAACGAGACCAGCAATCCCGTAATGGCGCCGACCGCGACCTCGCTGACGCGATCGATCGCCGAGGTCATGGGATCGGAATGATGCATGGTCGGAACCAGGAGCACGATCACGGCGGTCACGGTGGCGGCGCTGAGGCTCGGATTGATCGCGGCGATGAAGGCGAGCGGCGCGACCGAGAGCACCAGCAGGCCGAGCAGGCCTGCCTCGCTGGAATAAGGAATCAGGATCGCGATGGCGCCGCCATAGATGGCGCCGCCGATGGTGCCGAGCATGTAGTCGCGCGTCGCTTTCAACGAGCGGCCGACGCTCATCTGGGTCACGATCAGCGAGGTCAGCACCGCCCAAAGCGGCAATAGCAGATGCAGCGCGGTGGCCAGCGCATAGGCCGCGGTCGCGGCCACCGTGACCCGGATCGCCAGCCCGAGCTGCGTCCGCCGCGACCTGATCCGCTCCCACACCTGTCCTGCGAATGCCATCGTCAGACGTCCCAATCTTCTGAGGCCAAGCAAAAGCATGGCTGATGCCCGCGGCCCCAAGGTCGCTTGAAAGGCCAAATCAGCCCGCCTAACTTGCGCGCCAAAACGAGGAAACACGATGGCCCACGAAACCGCAACGCTCGCCGCCTACGTCTTCAACCTGAAATACCAGGATATTCCGGCCGAGGTGCTGGATCGCGCCAAGGTGCTGACGCTGGACTTCCTCGGCAGCGCGATCCGGGCCAGGCGCGAGGCGGAGTCGACCCCGTCGATGCTGAAAATGCTGGTGGCGCTGGCGCTCGACACCAAGGGCGAATCCACCGTGTTCGGCGACTCCAAGACCTGGACGCCCGCGGTGGCCGCGCTGCTCAATGGCGCGCTCGGCCATTCCCTCGACTTCGACGACACCCACGCGGATTCCTCGCTGCATCCGAGCGCGCCGGTCGTTCCGGCTGCCTTCGCCGTCGGCGAGATGGTCGGCGCATCGGGCCGCGACGTGCTGACCGCGATCGTCGCGGGTTATGAGGTCTGCTGCCGGCTCGGCAACGCACTCGACCCGACCTCGCATTATGCGCGCGGCTTCCACCCGACCGCGACCGCCGGCACCTATGGCGCGGCGGCCGCCGCTGGCAAACTGTTCGGGCTGTCCGAGCAGCAGCTCATCGCCGCCTTCGGTGTCTCCGGCAGCCAAGCCGCCGGCTCGCTGCAATTCCTGGTCAACGGCGCCTGGAACAAGCGCTACCAGGTCGGCGCCGCCGCGATGAACGGCGTGATCGCCGCGACGCTAGCGCGCAACGATTTCGTCGGCGCGACGGAATCAGTTGAGGGCAAGCACGGCCTGCTCGCCGGCTACACCGACGATGCGCATCCGGACAAGGCGGTGGCCGAGCTCGGCAAGACCTACGAGACCATGAAGATCGGCGTCAAACCGTATCCGAGCTGCCGCTATACCCATGCGGCGATCGACGCGCTGATCGCGATGCGTCGCGAGCACAATCTGACGCCCGACCAGGTCAAGCGCGTCGAGATCGGTTTGCATCGGAACGGCATCACCTTGACCGGCGATGCCGCCACCAAGCGTCATCCGACCTCGATCGTCGGCGGCCAGTTCTCGATGTTCTTCACCGGCGCGCTCGCGCTCGACCAGGGTTCGTTCGGCTGGGACGACTATAACCGCCTCGGCGATGCCGCCATCGACGCGCTCGCCGACAAGTTCGACGTGGTGCAGGACGACCGGCTCGAGATCGGCCGCACCCATCCGTTCGGCGCCCGCGTCAGCATCACGACGGACGATGGTGTGCATGAGCGGCTCTATGCGGACCCGTCCGGCGAGCCGAATTCGTTCCCGGACGCGCAGGCCATGCAGCAGAAATTCCTGACGCTGGCGCGCCCCGTGCTGAACGCGCGCGCGGAGAAATTCGCGGATGCGATCATGACGCTGGAGCGATTCGACCGCGTGGCCAAGGCGACGGAGCTGGGGCGGTAGAAGCGACGGCTCTTTCCTTCCCTTCTCCCCTTGTTGTGGGAGAAGGTGGCGCGAAGCGCCGGATGAGGGGTACGTCTCCGCGCAATCAACTGCATGGGAGGCGTGCGGAGAGAGACCCCTCACCCGTCTCGCCGCTACGCGGCGAGCCACCCTCTCCCACAAGGAGAGAGGGGAAGTAGCGCCAAGCTCTACTTTCAATTCACCCCCGCCAGCTTCCCCTTCTCGCGCGTCGCGGCCACCACATCCCGCACCAGATCGAACACGCCATCGGCCCCCAGCGGCCCGTTCGGTGAGCGACCGAGCCTCACGATCACCAACTTCTCCGACGGGATCATGATCGCGTACTGCCCGATCGTGCCCTTGGCGAAGAAGGCATCGCGCGGCCAGCCGTGCGCGATGCGAAACTTTGCACCAATGCTGCCGCCCTGGTTGGTCCAGAAGCCGGCGCCGATGCCGACCCAGGCATTTGGCGTGGCCGTGGCCGAATAGGTCACCCAGCCCTCGGGCAGGATACGCTTGCCCCCGGCTACGCCGTCGTTGAGATAGAGCTGGCCGAAGCGTGCCCAGTCGCGCGCAGAGGCCAGCATTTCACCGGAGCCCTCGATCGTGCCTGAAGCGTCGAGCTGAAGCGTGACGTTGACCATGCCGAGTGGCGCGAACAATTCGCGGCGTGCGAAGCGGAGCGCATCAGCGGGCTTGCCGCCAGCGGCATCCCGCAGCAGATGCGCGAGGACGAGAAAGTTGCCGTCGTGATAATTCCACGCCGTGCCCGGCGCGGTCGCAAGCGGCGCGCGCTCGGCAAAGCTGGCCATATCGTCTTCGGCGTATTTCATGGTGTTGACCGGTTCCAGCGCGGCGCCGAGCGAGGCCTCCAGCGAGCTTCCGAGCGCAATGCCTGCGGTGTGACGCAGCAATTGATCGACGGTGATGGGATGACGCGGATCATCCGGATTTTGCCAGGCGGCGATGGGCGCGGGACCGTCGAGCTTCAACTTGCCCTGGCGCAGCAGAATGCCTGTCAGCGCTGACATCACCGACTTCGTCATGGAGAAACCGAGCAGTTGCGTCTCCGGCCCGATGCCGTCGGCATAGCGCTCGGCAATGATGCGGCCGGCCTTCATCACGACGATCGCGCGGGTGCGACGATAGGGCGGCTGCGCGGGCTCGGCGAAGGCGCGGTCGAGCGCGGCTGCCAGGCCGTCACTCTGCGGCGGCACGATCCCCGGGCCGGCGATCTCGGGGAGCAGCGCGGGCTGCCTGTCGTCAGGCGGCAACGCGACATCGGCGGTCCCCTGCCCGTGCTCGAGCGTACAACCAAGTCCCTCGCGATAGACGGCATGGCTGCGGCCGATTCCGAACAGGGACACCGTGACATCCTTGCGCGTGCGATCGACCCGAAGATCCATCGCCCAGGTGAGCAGACCCGCGCCCGGCATCGCGTCGGTGGTCTCGGCGAGGTCGCGCATGAGATCGAGGCCGGAGACGAATATCTCCGAGCAGAGCGTGTGGGCGATGAAGCCGGTCGCAACCTTCGGCGCGTCGCGGGCGCGTGCGGCGCCGAGCGCGAGGCCGGCGCAGGCGATGGTGGTGGTGAGGAGAATGATCTTGCGGCGGCGGGTCACGGACTTTCTCCGGCTTTGGGGCGAGTGCGGGAGAGCAGGCCGGAGGCTGGCGATACGCGCTCGCCGGATTTGAAAAATGACCTCGTCGAAACTGATCGAGGCTAGTCGATTTCGGAATTCTTACGTGATTTCAAAGGTCTAAAAATCTAGGCCGCATTCACCTTCAGCCGCCGATATTCCGTCGGCGTCACCCCAGTCACCGCCTTGAAAGCGCGATTGAACGGGCCGAGCGACTGGAAGCCGGCATCCATCGCGATGGTGATGACGGGGACCTCGGCCTGGGCGGGATCGGCAAGCGCCGCCTTGGCCTCCTCGATCCGGTGATTGTTCAGGAACACATTGAAGTTGCGATAACCGAGCCGCTGGTTGATCAGCCGGCGCAGCCGGTATTCCGGAATTTTCAGCCGACCCGCCAGCACGCCGATGGTGATGTTCTCCTGACGATAGATCCGCTCGTCCGCCATCAGCCGCATCAGGGCGTCGATGAGTTTTTGATCGGCGGAATCATCGGCCGCAGGCTGACTGAAAACAACCGGCGGGGCGGGCGCCACCGCGGCCGGAAACAGATCCGCTCCATCGATGCGCATCATGGTATAGACGATCGCCGCGACGGTGCAGGCGAGCACGCCGGCATTGATGGTTTCGGCGACATCGCCGACGTGGTGGCCGACGACGGCGATCTGGAGCACCGCGTTCAGCCCGCCATAAAGCGCGATTGCACAGACGACGAAGACACGAGCGCTGCGGCGGCGCTCGACCAGGTCAACCGGCCAGGAGGCGATCATCTGCCCGACTGCAAGGGCGATGAAACCGAGCACGATCAGATTGACCACCGTCACCGAGAAGCGCACATGGCCGTTGGGCGCAATCCAGACGCAGCCTGCGAAGCTGAAGGCCGTCACCAGCGCCCAGACCCATCCGTGCCACCAGCGCAGGTGAAACTCGTCGTCGAACAGGGAGCGTGTGAACAGCCAGAACACCACGATGGTGCCAGTCGACAACGCGATCAGCGGTGCATGCCAGAGCGCGATCGGCGAGGTGACATCCACCGAATAGCTCACCGCATGCGCGGCCGAGCTGAGCGCGAAGGCGGCGCCGAGGCGGGCTGCCAGCACGTTGCGAAAGTCGTGCAACAGCGACGCCGCCAGCATCAGTAGCAGCGCAACGCTGGCAGCGCGGAAGGCGAGCTCGGTTGCGGCAAGGGTCATCGGCTGGGGCGAACGGGAGTGGTCGGAACCAGCCGAACATCGTTCGTTGGCGTTATTTTTTCAAGGACCATCCTTACTCACAAACAGTCAGCGCCCGGTTTCACAGATCGTAGGGTGGGCAAAGCGAAGCGTGCCCACCGCTTCTTCTCGATCAGAGAAAGATGGTGGGCACGGCGCTAGCGCGCCTTTGCTCACCCTACGGCTGGATGCACCGCTTTCGCGGAGCATGACAGCGGAGTATGTGGAGCTATTGCCCCCGGCGACGGCCCCCGGCCTTTGTCGCGACGGCGACGTCAAATCCTGCTACGATCGCGCTCGCTTAATACGGAAGGAATCCACCATGAGCTGGCAACCCTCGAACGATCCCGTGCTCGGCGATCCCATGTCCTGCGATGCGCTCGATCTCGTCATCGTGCCGCGCACGCGCGATCTCGGCGACGGGTTCGCGGTGCGGCGTGCGCTGCCGCATGGCAAGCGGCAGATGGTCGGGCCCTTCATCTTCTTCGACCATTTCGGCCCCGTCCAGTTCGTCTCCGGCAAGGGCATGGACGTGCGGCCGCATCCGCATATCGGACTTGCCACCGTCACCTATCTGTTCGATGGCGCGATCATGCATCGCGACAGCGAGGGCAACGTCCAGGAGATCGCGCCCGGCGCGATGAACCTGATGACGGCCGGGCGCGGCATCGCGCATTCCGAGCGCACGCCCGAAGCGCAGCGCGCCTCGGGCCAGAAAATGCTGGGCCTGCAAAGCTGGATCGCGCTGCCGGCGGGATCGGAAGAGATCGCGCCGTCGTTCCAGCATTACGGCGCCGGCGATTTGCCGATGATCTCCGAGCGCGATTTCACCGCGCGGGTGATCGCAGGCACGTCGTTCGGCATCACGTCGCCTGTGGCGATGGTGTCGCCCTGGTTCTACACCGAGGTCACGGCCGCCGCCGGCGCGAGCGTGCCGCTCGATCCCGATCATGAGGAGCGCGCGATCTATATCGTCGACGGCGAGGTCGAGATCGCAAACGAGCGTTACGAGGCGCCGCGACTGCTGATCTTCCGCCCGGGCGACCGCATCACCGTGAAGGCGCTGAAAGCGACCCGGATGATGTTTCTCGGCGGCGATGCGCTGGAGGGGCCGCGCCACGTCTGGTGGAATTTCGTGTCCTCCAGCAAGGAGCGGATCGAGCAGGCCAAGCAGGACTGGAAAACCGGCCGTTTCGCGGCAGTTCCGCAGGAACATGAGTTCATTCCGCTGCCGGAATAGGCTAACCCGGTTGCCGGCCGTGCTGTCCAGTGCGGCCGGATATCCTGCCTGAAAGCCAAGTCCGCGAAAGCTTTGCCGATGACCACCATGCTCTCCAGCGACCTGCCCCTGACCAAGATCGGACGCGGCAAGGTGCGCGATATCTACGCCGTCGACGACGACCGCCTGCTGCTCGTCACCACCGACCGCATCAGCGCCTTTGACGTGGTGATGGGCGAGACCATCCCGATGAAGGGCGCGGTGCTGACGCAGATCAGCGCGTTCTGGTTCGGCAAGCTGGAAGGCGTGGTGCCGCATCATATGATCAGCGCCGATACCGACGAGATCATCGCGGCCGTGCCGGCGCTGAAACCGCACCGCGCCGAGATCCTTGGCCGCGCCATGCTGTGCAAGCGCACCACCGTATTCCCGATCGAGTGCGTGATCCGCGGCTATATCTCAGGCTCGGCCTGGAAGGAGTACGCCGCCAGCGGCACGCTCGCGGGCGAGAAGCTGAAGGCCGGCCTCGTCGAGAGCGAGAAGCTCGAGCCTTCGATCTTCAGCCCGGCGACCAAGGCCGAGACCGGCCACGACGAGAACATCACGATTGCGAAAATGCGCGAGGTCGTCGGCGACGAGGTCGCCTACACGCTGGAGAGCATGACGCGCGCGATCTACACGCTCGGCGAGGAGCTGGCGCGCGAGCAGGGCATCATCATCGCCGACACCAAGTTCGAATTCGGCCAGGACAAGGACGGCCGCATCATCCTGATCGACGAAGTCATGACGCCGGATTCCTCGCGCTTCTGGGCGGTCGATGCCTACAAGCCCGGCCAGCCGCAGGCGAGCTTCGACAAGCAGCCCCTACGCGACTATCTCGACGTCGAGCGCCGTGCCGGCCGCTGGAACGGCGACGCCCCGCCGCCGCCATTGCCGGCAAGCGTGGTGGACGCGACCAGCAAGCGCTATCTGGAGGCGTATCGGCGGGTGACGGGCACGGAGCTGAAGATCTAGGCGCGATACTGCCGCACGCCCCGCCTCCTACGTCGACCGTCATTCACACTTCGCTGTCGTCCCGGACAAGCGTAGCGCAGATCGGGAACCGTCCGACGAGCAGAGAATTCGGATTTAAGTGGAGCTCGTCCTTAGGGCGGCGCTTTGGCCCCATCTGGGCTGCGATCTCGACTCCATTGATCCAGATCAAACCGGGAGCCAACGATAAAAGGAAGCTGATCACCTCGGCTTGATACAACAACGAGGGAGGTTGCCATGAGGCTGGTCGGCATCAAGCGAACGCTACTTTTTGCAGCCGTTCTGGGCTGCGGAATTTTCGGCTCAACCGAATGGTCAAACGACGCCGGCATCGTGTTCGGCGTTTCAAGCGCCGAAGCCAGGGTCGGCCGACCGGCCACCCCAGCGAGCGTTGCCGGCGTTGCACGCCGAACCACGCGGCGCGCGGTCGTCGGTGGCGCGGCTGTGGGTGCGGCAGCCGCCGGCGCAGCATGCGTCCGCGTCTATGTGAACGGCGCCTACGTGTGCCGCTGATGCCTTCGCGCCGGCGAGTCCAAATCGCCGGCGCGGGAGCCTCGATTGCCGGTCAGATCCCAGCCATCATCACGTATTTGATCTCGACATATTCTTCCATGCCGTGACGTGAGCCCTCGCGCCCCAGGCCGCTTTCCTTGACGCCGCCGAAGGGTGCGACTTCCGTGGTGATGAGACCGGTGTTGACGCCGACCATGCCGGACTCCAGCGCTTCGGCGACGCGCCAGACGCGGCCGAGATCGCGGGAGTAGAAGTACGACGCCAGGCCAAACGGCGAGGCGTTGCACATCGCGACCACGTCGGCTTCGTCCTTGAAGCGGATCACCGGCGCGAGCGGGCCGAAGGTTTCCTCCTGCGACACCAGCGAGTCCGACTTGACGTCGGCCAGCACGGTGGGTTCGAAGAACGAGCGGCCGAGCTCGCTGCGCTTGCCGCCGGTCACGACCTTGGCGCCGCGCTTCACCGCATCAGCAATGTGGCGCTCGACCTTGTCGACCGCCTTCAGGTTGATCAGCGGGCCCTGCGTGACGCCGCTCTCGGTGCCGTCACCGATCTTCATCGCGGCGACCTTCTTCGACAGCTTCTGCACGAACTCGTCGTAGATCTTGTCCTGGGCGTAGAGGCGGTTGGCGCAGACGCAGGTCTGACCCATGTTGCGATATTTCGAGACGATGGCGCCTTCGACCGCAGCGTCGATATCGGCGTCGTCGAACACCACGAAGGGCGCATTGCCGCCGAGCTCGAGGCCAAGCCGCTTCACGCCGACGGAGGCCTGCTGGTAGAGGATCTTGCCGACGGCGGTCGAGCCGGTGAAGCCGACGAAGCGCACTGCCGGATGCTCGCACAGCACCTTGCCGATCGGCGGCGCGTCACCGGTGATGATGTTGAGCACGCCCTTGGGGATTCCGGCCTTCTCGGCAAGCACGGCGAGCGCCAGGGCCGACAGCGGCGTCTCGTTGGCGGGCTTGAGCACCACGGTGCAACCGGCGGCGAGCGCCGGGGAGACCTTGCGGGTGATCATCGAGTTCGGGAAATTCCATGGCGTGATCGCGCCGCAGACGCCGATCGGCTGCTTGATCGCGAGCAGCCGCGCGTCGGGCCGCTGCGTCGGAATGGTCTCGCCGTAGACGCGGCGGGCTTCCTCCGCGAAGAACTCGATATAGGCCGCGCCGATATCGACCTCGCCGAGCGCTTCCGAGAGCGGCTTGCCCTGCTCAGAGGTCAGGATCAGCGCGAGATCCTCGCGGTTGGCGATGATCAGCTCGAACCATTTGCGCAGGATGTTGGAGCGCTGCTTGGCGGTGTGCTTGGCCCAGGCCGGAAAGGCACGCTGAGCGGCCTCGACCGCCTTGGTGGTATCGTCGGCACCGAGCTGCGGCACTTTTGCAAGCTCGACACCGGTCGCGGGATTGTTGACGGCAAAGAGCGGCGTGCCGACCCAGGTGCCGTCGATGTAGCAGGCCTCCTTCAGGAGCGAGGGGTCTTTCAACCGGTCGCGCAGGGTGGCGGTGGCTTGCGTGGCGCGTGCGGCAGCGGGCGGGGTCATGGCGTTACTCCTCGAACGATCATTTCGGGGCGATCGGATCGGCCGGAATATAGGGACAAGCAGCGCGCAATGCACCGTCCCACAACGCACATCTGATGGGAGCTAAACCGGCAGCGGCCTTAGGCCGCGCCGCTCATATAGGTCTCGCGGCGACCGATCATGCGTTCGGCTGCGGCCTTGGCGTCGGCCTTCGACGAGGTTGCGCAGGTACGGTATTCGAGATCGGGAACGTCGGACGGGTTGCGGCGGCCAAACCAGTTCTTCGAGCCCACCGGCAGCAGCGCCAGCGCCTGCGCCAGATTGTCGACTGCACCGAAGGAATAGAGCGCGCCGGTCCCGGCGATCCGCACCTCGTAGATCCCAGGCGAGATCGGCGCCTCCAGGTTCTCGCCCCGTCCGGGACGGGGATAGCGCTTCCATTCGCTCCAGGTCGAAATCATCTGAGGTCCCCCCTCGCGGCCGCTCGGCGACCGCCAAATTTGCATCAAGTCTTAACGTCGGCCGTCGATTGGCCGAGTGCTGAACGCCGCAACGCACAAAATGTTTCAAGTGCTTCAAACACAGGAATCATATCGCCAGCGCCCATTCACGGTCACGGCGAGATGCGGTCATCCACCGCAGATTGTGACGGAGTGTTGCCGTTCGGCCTGCTTGTCGTCCTGCGTGGGGCACGGACCGTCAAGTCACGACATCGCGACCGAAGCGGGCATCTGGACGCGCTTGCCGCGCGGAGCGTGCGGGAGGACAATCGATTACTGCCAACAATAATCAAACTCGAGGAAACGCCATGCAAAGCAGAGCTGAGATCGACGAGATTCTGCGTCAGAAGAGCGACGCCAAGGAGATCCCCGGCGTCGTCGCCATCGCCGCCAGCGGTAACGACGTGCTGTATCAGGGCTCGTTCGGCAAGCGCGACCTGTCCAAGCCCGACGCGATGACAGCGGACAGCGTGTTCTGGATCGCCTCGATGACGAAGGCGGTGACATCGGCGGGCGCGATGCAGCTGGTCGAGCAGGGCAAACTGTCGCTGGACGCGCCGATCGGCGACGTGCTGCCCGATCTCGCCAATCCGCAAGTGCTCGAGGGCTTCGATGCCAAGGGCGAGGCGAAGCTACGGCCGGCCAAGGGGCCGATCACGCTGCGCCAGCTGATGACCCACACCGCCGGCTTCTGCTACAACATGTGGAACGGCGATCTGGCGGTCTATCTCGACAAGAACGGCATTCCCGCGATCACCACCTGCCAGAACGCGGCGCTGAAGACGCCTGTCATGACCGATCCCGGCACGCGCTGGGAATACGGCACCAACATCGATTTCGTCGGCAAGGCCGTGGAAGCCGTCAGCGGCAAGCGGCTGGACGCCTACCTGCGCGACAATCTTTTCGCGCCGCTCGGCATGAGCGACACGGCGTTCAAGATCACCGACAGCATGCGCAAGCGCCTCGTCGGCATGCACGCGCGCGGCGAGGACGGGCAGCTCGCATCGATCCCGTTCGAGCTCGAGCAGAATCCGGAATTCCACATGGGTGGCGGCGGCCTCTATTCGACCGCAGCCGACTACATCAAATTCACCCAGATGATCCTGAACAAGGGGAGCGGCAACGGCAACCAGGTGCTGAAGGCCGATACGATCGCCATGATGAGCCAGAACCAGATGGGCGATCTCAACATGACCAAGATGACGACGGCGGCGCCCATGTACACCAACGACGTCGATCTCTATCCGGAGCAGGTCAAGAAGTGGGGCCTCAGCTTCATGATCAACACCGCCAAGACGGCTGAAGGCCGCAGCGCCGGCAGCCTCGCCTGGGCGGGCCTTGCCAACACTTATTACTGGATCGACCCGGCGCGTGACGTCACCGGGGTGATCCTGATGCAGCTGCTGCCGTTCGCGGATGGAAAGTGCCTGGAGACATTCGCGGGCTTCGAGCGCGGGGTGTACGCCGGGCTCGATGCGGGGAGCGGGCAGAAGGCGGCCTAGCCACTTAGTATGAGGTGCGCGGCGTCGCGCGCCTTCGCCGCAATCGATAACCTCGTGCCCAAGGCCATCGGCTTCAGGCACGAGGCACCAGCTTTGAGGAGACGAACTTGGCGGACGATCTGGCACATAAAGCCGACAGCTACGTTTGCGGCATCTCGGACACGCCGCTGCTCGGCGACACCATTGGCCGCAGCCTCGACCGCGCCGTGCGGCGCTGGGGCGATCGCGAGGCGCTGGTCTCGCCCAGCCACGGCGTCAGATGGACCTGGAGAGAATTCGCCGAGCGGGTCGATGCGCTCGCCGCCGGCTTTCTCGCGCTCGGGCTCGAACGCGGGGAGCGGATCGGCATCTGGTCGCTGAACCGGCCGGAATGGACGCTGACCCAATTCGCCGCCGCCAAAGCCGGCCTGATCCTTGTGACGATCAATCCGGCCTACCGCCTCAGCGAGCTCGAATTCGCCCTGAAGAAGGTCGGCTGCGCTGCAATCGTCACGGCAACCGCGTTCAAGACCAGCAACTACATGGACATGCTCAACACGCTGTTGCCGGAGCTGGCGGGCGCAAAGCCCGGACAGCTGCAGGCGGCGCGATTGCCGGCCTTGCGGATGGTGATCCAGATCGGCGGCCCGGCGGCCTCAGGCACTGTCGCGTTCGAGGAGGTCGCGCGCATGGGCCGAGCGGAGCATCGCGAAAAACTTGCCGCGCTCGGTGCTGCGCTCCAGTTCGACGACCCCGTCAACATCCAGTTCACCAGCGGCACCACGGGATCGCCAAAGGGCGTCACGCTGACCCACCACAATATCCTCAACAACGGCTATTTCACGGGACGCGCGATGCGGCTGACGGAGCAGGATCGCATCTGCATTCCGGTGCCGCTCTATCATTGCTTCGGCATGGTGATGGGCAACCTTGCCTCGGTCACGCTCGGCACCACCATGGTCTACCCGGGCGAGGGCTTTGATCCGCTCGCGACGCTGCGCGCGGTCGAGCAGGAGAAATGCACCGCGCTGTATGGCGTGCCGACCATGTTCATCGCGGAGCTCGATCACCCCGAATTCAAGAATTTCAATTTGAAATCACTGCGCACCGGCATCATGGCCGGCGCGCCCTGCCCGATCGAGGTGATGAAGCGCGTCAACACCGAGATGAACATGCGCGAGGTCACCATCGCCTATGGCATGACCGAGACCAGCCCGGTGAGCTTCCAGAGCGCGACTGACGATCCGCTCGAACGGCGCGTCTCCACGGTGGGGCGCATTCATCCACACGTCGAGGTCAAGGTCGTCGATCTCGAAGGCAAAATCGTCAAGCGGGGCGAACGCGGCGAGCTCTGCACCCGCGGCTACAGCGTCATGCTGGGCTATTGGGAGGAGAAGGAAAAAACGTCCGACGTGCTCGACGCCAATGGCTGGATGCACACCGGCGACCTCGCCACCATCGATGCCGCCGGCTATTGCAACATCGTCGGCCGCATCAAGGACATGGTGATCCGCGGCGGCGAGAACCTTTACCCGCGCGAGATCGAGGAGTTTTTATACCGTCACCCCAAGATCCAGGACGTGCAGATCTTTGGCGTCGCCGACACCCGCTACGGCGAGGAGCTCTGCGCCTGGATCCGCGTCAGGCCGGGCGAGACGCTGACGGCCGAGGAGGTCCGCGCCTTCTGCGACGGCCAGATCGCCCACAACAAGATCCCGCGGTACGTCGAGTTCGTCGATGAATTCCCGATGACGGTCACGGGCAAGATCCAGAAATTCGTGATGCGCGATGCCGTTGAGGAGCGGCTGGGACTGAAAGCGGCGAAGACAGCGTGAGGACTGAACACTTTGCCACGCAATCGCTGTCATTCCCCGCGGAGGCGGGGAATCCAGTACACTGCAGCTTCTCGATTCAATCACAACCGCCTCTGGAATACTGGATCGCCCGGTCGAGCCGGACGATGACAGCGAGGCTGGTGCGCGACTTTTCTAAACCGTCAGCCCGCGCTGCTGGGCCAGCTCCCTCAGCGACACAAGCGGACGTGCGCCGATGTGCTGGATCACTTCGGCGGCCGCGAGCGCGCCGAGCTCGCCGCACTGCTTGTGCGCGAGGTTACGTGAAAGGCCGTAGAGGAAGCCCGCTGCGAAGAGATCGCCGGCGCCGGTGGTGTCCACCAGTTTCGTGACCGGCGAGGCCGGGGCTGCGACGGCGTCGGTCGGCGTCACCACGACGCAGCCCTTCTCGCTGCGGGTGACCACGCCGAGACTGACGTCGTTGCGCAGCTGCTTCAGGGCGGTGTCGAAATCCGAGGTCATGTAGAGCGAATGCAGCTCGGATTCGTTGGCAAAGACGATGTCGACGGTGCCGTTGCGCATCAGCGCGAGAAACTCGTCGCGATAGCGATCGACGCAGAAGGAATCCGACAGCGTCAGCGCCACCTTGCGCTTGGCATCATGGGCGATCTTGGCCGCCTTGACGAAGGCGTCCTTGGCGTTCTTGGGGTCCCAGAGATAACCCTCGAGATAGACGATGCCGGCGCCGGCGATCTCCGCCGGATCGATGTCGGCGGGCGAAAGATCCTGGGCGGCGCCGAGATAGGTGTTCATGGTGCGCTCGCCGTCACCGGTGACCAGGATGTAGGAACAGCCGGTGGCGGGGCCGTCCTGCGCGGCGGGCGTGTTGAAGGCGACGCCGGCAGCGCGGATGTCATGGACATAGAGCTTGCCGATCTGGTCATCCTTGACCTTGCCGACATAGGCGGCACGTGCCCCCAAGCTGCCGATGCCGACGATGGTGTTGGCGGCAGATCCCCCCGAGACTTCCGTGGCCGGCCCCATGTCCTTGTAGATGGCGGCCGCCCGCGCCTCGTCGATCAGGGACATGCTGCCCTTGGTCATGCCATGCTTGCCCAAAAAGGCCTCGTCGGTCCTGACCAGCACGTCGAACAGCGCGTTGCCGATGCCGAGAACGTCATATTTCACGTCAGCCATTCACCTTGATCCTGTTTGGCGGATTGCGAACCCTGCGGAAATCCGCTTCCTGTCGGCCTGAAATCTGGCTCGCGGCCTATCACGACCGGGCCTGCGCGAGCAAGCAACGGTATGATAAAGAGCCGATGATCCGCTCCTTCCTGACCGTCTCGACGGGAACACTGGCCTCGCGGCTGCTGGGCTTTGCCCGCGATTCCCTGATCGCGGCGCTGCTTGGCACCGGCGCCGTGGCGGACGCATTCCTGGCTGCCTTCCAGCTGGTCAATGTGGTGCGCCGCCTGCTCAGCGAAGGCGCGCTGAACGCGGCGCTGGTCCCGGCCTGGCTGCGCATCCGTGACCGCGACGGCCCGGCGGCTGCGGCGGCGTTCGCCGGACGCGTGCTCGGCACGGTCAGTGCGGCGCTGATTGCGATCTCGCTCGTGATTGCCCTGCTGATGCCGCTGATCATGACGGTCATCGCGCCCGGCTTTCTCGGTACCGGCACGCTCGATCTCGCGGTCCAGAACGCGCGGCTGATGCTGCCTTATCTCGCCTTCGCCGGTCCCGTCACCGTGCTGATGGGCCTGCTGAATGCGCAAGGGCGATTTGCGCTCACCGCGTTCTCGCCGCTGCTGTTCAACATCGCGCTGATCGCCGCGATCGCTTTGCTCCTGGTCTGGCACGCCGACGCCGGCTTCGCCGCGTGGCTGCTGGCGGCCACCGTTGGCATCGCCGGCTTGCTGCAACTCCTGATGCTGCTGTCGCAGCGCAGTGCGCGCCTTGCCACGCCTCTGCGCGTCAGTTTCGACAAGGAGATGCGCAGCTTCTTCGCCAAGGCGATCCCCGGCATGATCGCAAGCTCGGGACCGCAATGGCTGATGGTCGCGGGCGCGATCATCGCATCGGCGACGCCGTCCGCGGTGTCCTGGCTCTATTTCGCCAACCGCCTGATCGAGCTGCCGCTCGGCATTGTCGGCGTCGCCATGGGCACCGTGCTGGTGCCGGAACTGACGCGCGCCGTGAGCGGCGGTGACCGTGATGCGGTGGCGCATGCACAATCGCGCGCGCTGGAGCTTGCGACCGGGCTGGCACTCCCCGCCACGCTCGGCCTGATCGTGCTGGCCGAGCCGATCGTGCGGCTGTTGTTCGAGCATGGCGCTTTCGGCGCCGGGGACAGCATGGCGACCGCGCACGCGCTGATGTGGCTGGCACTGGGTCTGCCGGCCCATGTGCTGATCAAGGCGCTGTCGCCGGCCTTCTATGCCCGCAGCGACACGATGACGCCGCTCAGGGCCACCGCCATAGGCATTGCGGTCGCGGTCGTGCTTGCCGTGCTGCTCGACCATTTCTTTGGCGCCAGCGGGATCGCGGCGAGCATCGCGGCCGGCGCCTGGAGCGGCGCGCTCTCGCTGCTTCGGAAGGGCACCAGGGAGTTCGGATTCTCGGTCGACACTGCTGCCCGCAACCGGCTGCCGCGGATCGTGCTCGCCGCAGCCGCCATGGGCGCCCTGCTCTGGCTGACCACGGGCCTTGTGCCTTCAGACGCGCATGGCTTCATCCGCTTCGTCGTGCTGGGCCTGCAGATCGGGGCCGGCATCGCGGTCTATGGCCTGCTGCTGCAGATCCTGGGCGCGGCCTCGTGGCGCGAGGCGGCTGCCGCCTTGAAGCGGCCCGCCTGAACGGGCTGCAATTGCGAATTGCCCTTGACGGGGCAGCGCCGCTGTTGGAAACGACGGCCGAATACCTATGGGAAGGCTTACCATGCCATTCGTTGAACGGGTCTTTTCGGGCGTCCAGCCGACGGGCAATCTGCATCTCGGCAATTACCTCGGCGCCATCGTCAACTTCGTGAAGATGCAGGAAACCCACAACTGCATCTATTGCGTCGTGGACATGCACGCGATCACGCAAGGGGTGGACGTCTGGGGCGGGCCGGCCGAGCTCGCGCGCAACACCCGCGAGGTGACCGCGGCGTTCATCGCGAGCGGCATCGATCCCAAGAAGCACATCGTGTTCAACCAGAGCCAGGTCTCCGGCCATGCCGAGCTCGCCTGGATCTTCAACTGCGTCGCGCGCATGGGCTGGCTCGGCCGCATGACCCAGTTCAAGGAAAAGGCCGGCAAGGACCGCGAGAATGCCTCCGTCGGCCTGTTCGACTATCCCGTGCTGATGGCGGCCGACATCCTGCTCTATCGCGCCACCCATGTGCCGGTCGGCGAGGACCAGAAGCAGCATCTCGAGCTCTCGCGCGACATCGCGCAGAAGTTCAACAACGACTTTGGCGACTCGATCCGCAACCTCGGGGCCAATGACGGGCTGTTCTTCCCGCTGCCGGAGCCCCTGATCACGGGCCCCGCGACGCGGGTGATGAGCCTGCGCGACGGCACCAAGAAGATGTCGAAGTCCGATGCGTCGGACAATTCGCGCATCAATCTGACCGACGATGCCGACACCATCGCGCAGAAGATCCGCAAGGCGAAGACCGATCCGGAGCCGTTGCCGTCAGAGGAGAAGGGCCTGGAAGCCCGCCCCGAGGCCGACAACCTCGTCGGCATCTTCGCCGCGCTCGCCGGCCGCCCCAAGGCGGACGTGCTGCGCGAATTCGGCGGCGGCCAGTTCTCCAGCTTCAAGAACGCGCTGGCGGAGCTGTGCGTCACCAAGCTGGCGCCGATCGCCGGCGAGATGAAGCGCCTCGTCGCCGACCCCGGCCATATCGATTCGATCCTGAATGAAGGTTCCGACCGGGCCCGCGCCATCGCCGACGAGACGATGAAGCTCTCCAAGGACATCGTCGGCTTCATCCGCCGACGATAGAGACGGTCGGCGCAGTGCGCCGGCCGCATCTCCTCTCCCCAACCCTGCGGGAGTGTGGCAGCATGCCGGCCGTGCACATGCCGGGAGATGCATGACCAGCAAGCGCCTTTGCTTCGAGCCGGGTCACAAGCCCAAATGCCTCGTCGTCGTCGACGACACCGCCGAATGGGATCGCGCGGTCTACTATGCCAGCCGCTGGGCGATCCGCGCCGGCGGCGGCGTAGTGATGCTGCGCATCATCGAACCCGAACAGCAGAGCCAGGAATGGCTGGGGGTCGCCGACATCATGCGCGCCGAAGCGCAGGAAGCGGCGGAGGCCGCGCTCGACCGTGCCGCCGGCCGCGCCAACGGCATCGCCGCAATCACGCCGGAGCGGGAGATCCGCGAGGGTGTGCCGATGGAGCAACTGCTGGCAGTGATCGACGAGGACCCTGATATCGCCATGCTGGTGCTCGCCGCCAATCCGGGCGCGGAAGGGCCTGGCCCCCTGGTCGCGCTGCTGGCCCACGCGGTCGGAACCTTCCCGATTCCCGTGACCATCATTTCCGGCGCGCTCAGCGACCAGAGCGTGGATTCGCTATCGTAGGCTGCTGCTCTTCTTACCCTCCCCTGGAGGGGGAGGGTCGCTACGCATGCAGCGAAGCGGAATGCATAGCGGGGTGGGGTGACGGTCTGTCCACCTCGCACACTGCCCGTGTTGAGAGATCACCCCACCCCGCTCGCGTTGCGCGCGATCGACCCTCCCCCTCCAGGGGAGGGTAAAGCGAAGCCAACCCTCTGAAATTCATAGACTAATATCTCACATCCCCTTGATCGTGCGTTCTCCGTCGCCATCTGCTAGTGGATAGAGCACGCGCCGGCCTTGAACCGGCGACGTCTGGAGAAAACCATGTTCATTCAAACCGAAGCCACCCCCAATCCCGCCACGCTGAAGTTCATTCCGGGCCGCGTCGTGGTCGACGGCAGCCCGATGGAATTTGCGAGCCGCGAAGCCGCCGCCCGCTCGCCGCTGGCCGAAAAGCTGTTCGAGGTGCCCGGCGTCACCGGCGTGTTCTACGGATCGGACTTCATCACCGTGACCAAGGCGAACGGTGAATGGCAGCAGCTCAAGCCCGCGATCCTCGGCGCCATCATGGAGCACTATATGTCCGGCGCGCCGCTGCTCGCCGGAGGCGAAGCGCACAGCGATGCCGATCTCGACGACGAGGACGAGTTCTTCGACGAGGCCGATGCCGAAACGGTCGACATGATCAAGGACCTGATCGAGACCCGCGTGCGGCCGGCGGTGGCCAATGACGGCGGCGACATCACCTTCCGCGGCTTCAAGGACGGCATCGTCTATCTCAACATGAAGGGCGCCTGCTCCGGCTGCCCGTCATCGACCGCGACCCTCCAGCACGGCATCCAGAACCTGCTGAAGCACTTCGTGCCCGACGTGGTCGAAGTCCGGCCGATGTAAGCGCGGCATCGTAGGTGCCGTAGGGTGGGCAAAGCGAAGCGTGCCCACCATTTCCGCCATAAGATAAAGGTGGTGGGCACGGCGCAAGTGCGCCTTTGCCCACCCTACGAAGTAAGTCATATCGGAGGCCTGCAAATCGTGCGTGACGAATGGCGTATCGGCGACTGGTTCGCTAGACTGTTCGCCATTCACCACTCGCCATTCGCTTGTCCATGCTGATCCTCGCCATCGATACCGCGCTCGACGCCTGCTCCGTCGCCGTACTCGACACCGAAACGGCCGAGCTCGTTGCGCAGGAGCAGCTTCTGATGAAGCGCGGCCACGCCGAGGCGCTGATGCCGATGATTGCGCGCGTCATGCAATCGGCCAATCTCGCCTTCACCTCGCTCGACCGCATCGCGGTCACTATCGGCCCCGGAAGCTTCACCGGCCTGCGCGTCGGCATTTCGGCGGCGCGCGGCCTTGCGCTTGCGGCCGAGCGGCCGGCGATCGGCCTGACCACCTTGTCGGCCTATGCCGCCGCCATCGTCGGCCAGAGCAAATCGGCACCCGTGATCTCTGCAATCGACGCGCGGCATGACCACGTCTATTTCCAGATCGTCGCCGGCGACGGCAGCCAGCTGGTGCGGCCGAGCGTCGCTCCCATCGACGATGCGATCGCGGCCTCGCAATTCGGCGCGCCGCATCTGGTCGGCAATGCAGCAAACATCCTCGCCGACCGCTGGCCGAAGGATGTCCCGCAGCCGGTCGCGGTCGACGCGCAGCCCGCGCCCGATATCGGCTGGGTCGCATGGCTCGGCGCTGCCGCCGATCCCACGACGAATCCGGCGCGGCCGTTCTATCTGAAGGCACCCGACGCCAAGCCGGCGGCACAGCCGCCATTTGCAGCACAAGCCGCGACCCCATGATGAGATGGCTGTCGGAATGGTGGCGCGGCGGCACCGCCGCCGTCGAGCCCGCATCCGTGCGTGACGCCGCGCAGCTGGCGCAGCTTCACGGCGCCTCCTTCGCGCGCGGCTGGGGCGAGGGCGAATTCGAGAGCATGCTCAGTGAGCGCAACACGCTGGTGCACCGGTTGCGCCTCGGCCGCAGGACCGTCGGATTTGCGGTGTCGCGGATCGGGGCGGATGAAGCGGAAATCCTCTCGATCGCGGTGGACGAGGCCTATCGCGGCCGCGGCCTCTCCCGCACGCTACTGATGACCCATCTCGGCCACCTCGCGGGGCGCGGCGTGCGCACAATATTTCTCGAAGTTGAGGAAAATAACCAGCCGGCGCGGCGGCTCTACGAGAGGGCCGGATTCGTGGTGGTCGGGCGCCGCGAACGCTACTATAAGCAGCCGAACGGGGAACAATTGAACGCCCTTCTGATGCGACGTGACTTGTCGTAACATTGGTGGCAGAAAGCGCCCCCGCCAGGCAGACAAACTATGACCGCACTGAAACCTTCTTCCGCGTCCAAGGCGTCCGGCATCGAGGCGCGCTGTGCCGCCACCGGCATGCGCATGACCGAGCAGCGCCGGGTCATCGCCCGCGTGCTCGCGGAGGCGATCGATCATCCCGATGTCGAGGAACTGTACCGTCGCTGCGTTGCCGTCGACGACAAGATCTCGATCTCGACCGTGTATCGCACCGTCAAGCTGTTCGAGGATGCCGGCATCATCGAGCGCCATGATTTCCGCGAGGGCCGCGCGCGCTACGAGCAGATGCGCGACAGCCATCACGATCACCTCATCAATCTGCGCGACGGCAAGGTGATCGAGTTCACCTCCGAGGAGATCGAGAAGCTGCAGGCGGAAATCGCCCGCAAGCTCGGCTACCGGCTGGTCGATCACCGGCTCGAGCTCTATTGCGTCCCGCTCGACGACGACAAGCCGACGTCTTGAGTGGCATGATCTCCGCGCAAACGCGTTTCGCGTTTATCGCGCGGGAAAACCGCTACACACTTTTCCGGATCATGCCTTAGTGCCGATAGACCTCATCATCTTCGATTGCGACGGTGTACTCGTGGACAGCGAGGTGATCTCCTGTCGCGCCCATGCCGACGTGCTGACGCGGCACGGCTATCCGATCACCTCGGAGCAGGTGTTCGAACGTTTCCTCGGCCGCTCAACGCGGCAGGCCAATCTGGAGATCGAGACCGAGCTTGGCCGCAAGCTGCCCGAGGCCTATCACGGCGATCTGCAGGACGAGCTGTTCCGCTCGTTCGAGGCCGACCTCGAGGCGATCCGCGGCATTCGCGATGTGCTTGATGTCGTCACGCAAGCCGTCTGCGTCGCCTCTAGCGGCTCGCACCAGCGCATGCGCGTCAGCCTGGGAAGCACCGGCCTCTACGAACGTCTCGCGCCAAATATCTTCTCGGCCTCGCAGGTGAAGAACGGCAAGCCGGCGCCGGACCTGTTCCTGTTCGCGGCGAACGAAATGGGCCTGCCGCCCGAACGTTGTGTCGTGATCGAGGACAGCCTGGCCGGAATTGCCGGCGCCCGGGCCGCCGGCATGACGGTGTTCGGCTTTTACGGGGGCAGCCACTGCGGGGAGGGCCATGCCGAGACCCTGCGTCAGGCCGGCGCTGACTTGACCTTTGCCGACATGCATCAATTGCCGGAGTTGGTCCGGCGGGTCGGCGCGGATGTCCTGGCGGGCTGAGGGGCTTCTTCCCGGTCATTCCGGAGCACGCGCGGAGGCGTGAACCCGGAATCTCGCCCAAAACCTCCCGGATTCCGGGTTCGCGACTGCGTCGCGCCCCGGAATGACGGCTCAAGAGGCTCCATTCGCTGGATTTTCGTCCCTCCAACCTATATTTGAAGGCCGTTCTCCACCTCCATTCCAGGTTCCATGACGCCGCCGCGCAAGCTGCACATCAAATCATATGGCTGCCAGATGAACGTCTACGATGCCCAGCGCATGGTGGACACGCTGGCTCCGGAAGGATTCGTGGAGACGGCCAGCGCTGAAGACGCCGACCTCGTCATCCTCAACACCTGCCACATCCGCGAGAAGGCGTCCGAAAAGGTCTATTCGGAGCTGGGCCGATTGCGTGTCGCCAAGGACGAGGCTGCGCGCGGCGGGCGAGCCATGCAGATCGCGGTCGCGGGCTGCGTCGCGCAGGCCGAGGGCGAGGAGATCGTGCGCCGCGCGCCTGTCGTGGATGTCGTGGTCGGACCGCAGAGCTATCATCACCTGCCGGAGCTGCTGAAGCGCGCCGGCAACGAAGGCCGCGCGATCGAGACCGAGTTTCCGGCCCAGGACAAGTTCGGCTTCCTGGCTCAACCCAGGCCTGACGCGATCCGGGCGCGCGGCATTTCCGCTTTCGTCACGGTGCAGGAAGGTTGCGATAAGTTCTGCACCTTCTGTGTCGTGCCCTACACGCGCGGTTCGGAAGTCTCGCGCCCTGTCGCCAAGATCGTCGACGATGTGAAGCGGCTCGCCGACAACGGCGTGCGCGAGCTGACGCTGATCGGACAGAACGTCAACGCCTATCATGGCGAGGGACCGGACGGAAAAACCTGGCCGCTCGGCAGGCTGCTCGAGCATCTGGCGACAATTCCCGGCATCGCACGGCTGCGCTATTCGACCAGCCACCCCCGCGACGTCGACGACAGCCTGATTGCCGCCCATCGCGATCTCGGTGCCCTGATGCCGTTCGTGCACCTGCCGGTGCAATCGGGTTCGGACCGCATTCTGGCGGCCATGAACCGGAAACATACCGCCGATGATTATCGGCGGGTCATCGACCGTTTCCGCGCCGCGCGCCAAGACATTGCTTTTTCATCAGATTTTATCGTGGGTTTCCCCGGCGAGGACGAGCAAGATTTTCTCGCCACCCTCGCGCTTGTCACGCAAATCGGCTACGCTGCGGCTTATTCGTTCAAATACTCCGCCCGGCCGGGAACGCCGGCCGCGGATATGCAGGAGACGGTGTCCCCCGCCGAGATGGACCAGCGATTGGAGCGGCTCCAGGAACTGATCGACAGCCAGCAATCGGCCTTCAACAAGGCCGCGATTGGCTCAACGGTCGACGTGCTGTTCGAGCGTCCGGCTCGCAAGGACGGCCAGATCGTCGGCCGCACCGCATTCCTGCAGCCCGCCCATGTGATGGCCTCGCCCGACATCATCGGACACATCCTGCCTGTCAGGATCGACAGCCTCGAACGTTACAGCTTTCTCGGTGAGCTCGTGACGCCGCGTGGGGCGCGCGAGCCCGCTTTATCGCCAGCCATCGGAGCCTGAACCCTTGCCAAAAAGCGCATCGGATTCGTCTTCTCTCGCTCCCAGCCGCAAATTTGACCGCGACATGCAAGTTCCGCCCGAGACCCAGGTCGTCATCGACTTCGACGACAACCGCGCCGCTTCCGCGCTGGTCGGCCCCTACGGCCAGCATCTGGCGCAGATCGAGCGGCGGCTCGGCGTCGTCGTCGATTCCAAGGGCAACCACATCACGATCGGCGGCACGCGCGACGGCTGCGACGCCGCACGCCGCGTGCTGGAGATGCTCTACGCGCAGGCCGTGAAGGGGCAGGATCTGGACCAGGGCGAGGTCGAGGGCGCGATCCGCGCGGTCATCGCGCAAGGCTCGCTGTTTGAGTTCGACGCCAAATCGGCCAAAGGGGCGACCTTCGACAGCATCAATCTGCGCAAGCGTCCGGTGCGCGCGCGCACCGCCGCCCAGGACTCCTATATCCGCGCGCTGAAGCGCCATGAGCTGGTGTTTGGCATCGGCCCGGCCGGCACCGGCAAGACCTGGCTCGCGGTCGCACATGCCGCGCAGCTGTTCGAGCGCAAGGAGGTCGACAAGATCATCCTGTCGCGGCCGGCGGTGGAAGCCGGCGAGCGGCTCGGCTTCCTGCCCGGTGATCTCCGCGAGAAGGTCGATCCTTATCTCCGCCCGATCTACGACGCGCTCTACGACCTCATGGATGCGCGCATCGTCGAGCGCGCGCTCCAGACCGGCGAGATCGAGATCGCGCCACTCGCCTTCATGCGCGGCCGCACCCTCACCAACGCCGCCATCATCCTGGACGAGGCGCAGAACACCACGTCGATGCAGATGAAGATGTTTTTGACGCGCCTCGGCGAGAACAGCCGCATGATCGTGACCGGCGATCCCTCGCAGATCGACCTGCCGAACGGCCAGACCTCGGGCCTGGCCGAGGCGACCCGCCTCCTGGGCGGCGTCGAGGGCATTGCCCAGGTTCATTTCAAAGCCGAGGACGTGATCCGCCACGAACTCGTGGCGCGAATCGTCGCCGCTTACGAAGGCTCGCCGCAGCGGCCGGCCGCCGGCAAATCCTGACGAGGCAACAGCCGGACCCAGAGGACGCGGATGAAGGCGCCTCACCGTTCCGAACAAAGACAATGTCACATCCGAACCTTCCCATGACCGAGGTCCTCGTCGTCGCCGATTGCTGGCAGCGCGAGCCCAATTCCGAAGCCGTGATCCAGCGCGCGGTTGCGGCCGCCGCCGAGAGTGTCGACGAAGACGTCGCCGACGCGGAAGTGGCGGTGATGCTGACCGATGATGCCGGCATCCGCACCCTCAACAGCAACTGGCGCGGCATCGACAAGCCGACCAACGTGCTGTCGTTTCCCGCACTCCAGCCGGAGGGCGAGTGGAAGCCGGGCGATGCGCCGCGCATGCTCGGCGATATCGCGATCGCCTACGAGACCATGCGGCGCGAGGCGGACGAGGAACACAAGCCGTTCGACCACCATTTGAGCCACCTCGCCGTGCACGGCTTCCTGCACCTGATCGGCTACGATCACGAGAACGACAGCGACGCCGAGGAGATGGAAGCCCTGGAGACGCAGATCCTGGCTCACCTTGGAATTCCCGATCCCTATGCAGACCGCGCAGGGACGCACTGAGATGCCGGACTCCGACCCGATTCACGACAACCCACGCCACACGGCCAATCTGCCGGCCGTGGTGACCCAGGGCGAGGTGATGCGCCCGACCGCCGATGGCTGGCTCCTGCGCGCCATCCGCACGCTGTTCGGCTGGAAGGCGGGATCGGTGCGCGACGACCTCCAGGTCGTGCTCGATGCGACCACGCCCGACGACACCGGCTTCTCGGCGGTCGAGCGCACCATGCTGCGCAACATCCTCAGTCTGCACGAGCGCCGCATCGCCGACGTCATGGTCCATCGCGCCGACGTCGTCGCGGTGAAGCGCGACATCCCGCTCGGCGAGTTGATGGACCGCTTCGAGAGCGCCGGCCATTCGCGCCTCGTGGTCTACAACGAGACGCTCGACGATCCCGTCGGCATCGTCCACATCCGCGACCTGCTCGCCTTCATGACCGCGCGTGCGCGCGTGTCGGAAGCCACCAAGACCAAGCGCAAGAAGCCGCTGCCGGCCGGGCTCGACCTCCGCGCCGTCGATCTCGCGCTGCCGCTCGAGGAAGCGCGCATCATCCGCAAGCTGCTCTACGTGCCGCCGTCGATGCGGGCGATCGACCTGCTCGCGCAGATGCAGGCCACGCGCATTCACCTCGCGCTGGTGGTCGACGAATATGGCGGCAGCGACGGGCTGGTTTCGCTCGAGGACATCGTCGAGCAGATCGTCGGCGAGATCGACGACGAGCACGACAGCGACGAGCCGCCCTCGATCGTGCGCCTGCCCGACAATGCCTTCATCGCTGACGCCCGTGCCAGCCTCGACGACGTCCGCTCGGTGATCGGCGAGGATTTCGTCACCGGCGAGGCCGGCGAGGAAGTGGAGACGCTGGGCGGCTATCTCGTCAGCTTCGTCGGGCGCCTGCCGGTACGCGGCGAGGTGATCTCGGGTCCCGGCAATTACGAGATCGAGGTGCTCGATGCCGATCCGCGCCGCGTCAAGCGGCTGCGCATCTCGACGCGGAAGGAGCGTCCCGCGCCGCGCACTCAGCGCGAGAGCCGGCGCCGCGAGGCTGCGCCGGACAGCGGTACTTCGCCGGCCAATGACACGCCCAGCCCGCCGCCAAGCGACGGGACCGGCCAACAGTGAGCCCGTTCCAGCGACTTCGGCAGATTGCGCTTGCCATCATCCTTGCCTGGGGATGGAAACGCGCCGTCATCGCCATGGGGTGCGGAGCGCTGTCGGTGCTGGCGCTCGCGCCGTTCAACCTCTTCCCGGTGCTGTTCATCACCTTCCCGGTGCTGGTCTGGCTGATCGACGGCGCCGGCGCCGGACGCTATCGCGGCGTCCCCGCCGCGGCGCTGACCGGCTACTGGTTCGGGCTCGGCTATTTCGTCCCAGGCCTCTATTGGATCGGCTACGCCTTCTTCGTCGAGGCCGACGTGTTCGCCTGGCTGACGCCGTTCGCCGTGCTCGGCCTGCCGGCCTATCTGTCCATCTTCACGGCGATCGGCTTTGCGCTGGCGCGCCTGCTCTGGACCAAGAACGCCACCCGCGTGCTTGCACTTGCGGCAAGCCTCACAATCAGCGAATGGCTGCGCGGCCACCTGCTGACCGGCTTTCCCTGGAACGCGTTCGGCTATGCGCTGTCCGAGCCGCTGCCGCTGGCGCAGACGGCCTCGCTGGTCGGCCTGTGGGGCATGACGTTCCTGACGGTTGCGATCTTCGCGAGCCCCGCGACGCTGATCGACCGCACGCCCGATCGCCGCCTGGCGTGGCGGGCGCCGGCGGCTGCAATCGCGCTCCTGCTTGTCATGAGCATCTTCGGCGCGATCCGCCTGTCGCTGCATCCGACCACGATGGTCTCAGGCGCCAAGCTGCGCCTGATGCAGCCGAACCTGCAGCAGGACGCCAAATTCAATTACGCCGCCAAGTCGGAGGTGATGAAAAAATATTTGGCGCTGTCGGACCGCGCCTCCGGCCCGCAATCGACCGGCGTGCGCGATGCCACCATCCTGATCTGGCCGGAATCCGCATTTCCGTTCTTCCTGACCCGCGAAGCCGACGCGATGGCACAGATCGCCGATCTTCTGCCCAAGGGCACGGTGCTGATCACGGGGTCGGTCCGCGCGCCCGACCTGCCGCGCGGCACGCCGATCACGCGTGCCTATAATTCGATCTACGTCATCGATCACGACGGCAGCGTGCTCGCAGTGTACGACAAGTTGCATTTGGTGCCGTTCGGAGAATTTCTTCCCTACCAGGCACTGATGGAGAAGCTCGGCTTCGAGCAACTGACGCGTGTGCGCGGCGGCTTCATTCCCGGCACGGTGCGGCATGCGCTGCAGGTGCCCGGCGCGCCGCCCGCGCTACCGCTGATCTGTTACGAGGCAATCTTTCCCGGCGAGGTGGCTGGACGCAACGAACGTCCGGGCTGGATCGTGAACCTCACCAATGACGGTTGGTTCGGCATCTCGACCGGCCCCTATCAGCATCTGGAGCAGTCGCGCATGCGCGCGATCGAGCTGGGATTGCCGCTGGTCCGCTCTGCCAATACCGGTATCTCTGCGGTGATCGATCCAATGGGCCGCACCGTCGCCAGCCTCGGTCTCGGCATCGAAGGCATTTTGGATGCAAGCCTGCCTGCCGCGATATCACCGACCGTCTATGCGCGGGTTGGCGATGTGCCGGCCGCCATGCTCGTCGCGCTGGCCGTGATTCTAGCGGTCCGCCGACGTGTCACCAAGCGGAAGGCCTGATCGCGCCGTCGCCGCGGAGGCGGCCGGAAACTTTTGACAACCGTAGTCCCACGGTTGACAGACTGCACATGGGCTCCCCATTCTGCACCGGCTGCAAAAGACAGTGGGCATTGCTAAATTTCTCCGCAATGTTTCCCAATAAGAGGGTCTGATTTGACGATGCTTGCACCTGAGGCACTCCAGTTGATTGCGCTGAAGGTGGTGTTTGGAGGGCTGAGGAAATGTCGAAAGCGCCCAACCCTGTTGACAAATATGTCGGCAGTCGCGTGCGTATGCGCCGCATCATGTTGGGCATGAGCCAGGAAAAGCTCGGTGAAGCTTTGGGCCTGACTTTCCAGCAGATCCAGAAATACGAGAAGGGCACGAACCGGGTCGGTGCGAGCCGCATCCAGCAGATCGCCGAAATTCTCCAGGTGCCGGTGTCGTTCCTGTTCGAGGGCGGCCCGAGCGGCGTGCCGGGTCCGGATGGCTTCAGCGAAGGCGCCTCGCCTTCCTATGTGTCGGACTTTCTCGCGACGTCCGAAGGACTTGCACTGACCAAGGCGTTCACGCGAATTACCGATTCGAAGATGCGCCGCTCGATCGTCGATCTCGTCGAGCAGATTGCGGCTCGCGAAGGTCCCGACAAGCGCTGATCGCCAGCTCAATGGCGATTTGAGACGGCGTCAAATCTGGCCTATGTCGTCATTTGTGGCCGCGCTTTGATGCGCGTCCGCTTCGATGATGCGATTCAAAGGCACAGATGCGTCCATGGCCAGCTCCAATTGGTTCGATTCCCAAACTATTCTCGATGGCATCCGCCGCTGGGTGGAGGTCGAGACGCCGACGGAAGCGCCCGAACAGGTCAACAGGCTGATCTCAATGGTCGCGGAGCAGTACCGCGATCTGCCTGTCACGCTCGAACGCGTCGCCGGCGTCGATGGTTGCGGCGATCATCTCATGGCGCGCTCGAATTGGGGGCAGGACCGGCCGGGCATCCTGGTGCTGAGCCACCTCGATACCGTCCATCCCATGGGATTCATCGAACGTCTGCCGTTCAAGGTCGAAGGCGACGTCGCGTACGGTCCCGGCATCTACGACATGAAGGGCGGCGCCTACATCGCCCATCACGCGTTTGCCGCGCTGTGTGCCACAGCCGATCGCTCGCCGCTCGGCATCACGCATTTGTTCACCTCCGACGAGGAGATCGGAAGTCCCACCTCGCGCGCACTCATCGAGACAGAAGGGCGCAGGGCCAAATACGTGCTGGTGACGGAGCCGGCGCGCGACGGCGGCAAGATCGTCACCGGGCGCAAGGGCGTCGGACGCTTCAAGGTGTTCATCAAGGGCGTGCCCGCGCATGCCGGCTCGCGGCCGGAAGACGGCCGCAGCGCCGTGCGCGAGCTTGGCAACGTCATCCTCGCCCTGGAAGGGATGAACGACCTGACACGCGGCGTGAGCGTCAATGTCGGCGTGGTGCGTGGCGGCACGCGCCCCAACGTCACGCCGGAAGCGGCCTATGCCGAGGTCGATCTGCGCGTGCTGAGCCTCAAGGACGCCGAGGAGTTCGTCGGCAAGATCCTTGGGCTGACGTCGAAGACCGACGGCGTCACCGTCACCGTCACCGGCGAGCTCAACCGTCCGCCCTACGAAAAGAGCAACGCAGGCGCCTCGCTGTACGAGCACGCGAAGACACTCGCCGGCGAGATCGGCTTCGATCTGGTCGACACCCACACCGGCGGCGGCTCGGACGGCAATTTCACCGCGGCCCATACCGCAACGCTCGACGGCCTCGGCGTCGACGGCAAGGGCGCGCACACTCACTATGAGCAGCTCCATATCTCGTCGCTCGCGCCGCGCGCGCGGCTGCTCCACCGCCTGTACCAGACGCTGCGATGAGCGAGCGCAAATCGGAGCCCGGTCGCGATGACAGCGAGCGCGCGTTCTTCGGACGCCGCAAGGGGCACAAGCTCAGGCAGCATCAGGCCGAGCTGATCGGTCAACTGCTGCCGCATCTGGCGCTCGACATCGACGGCGAGGCGCCGGCGGATGCAAGCGAGATCTTCGGCTCCGCGACCGAAGACGTGCGGCTCGAGATCGGCTTCGGCGGCGGCGAGCATCTCGCGGCCGAGGCCCAGAGCTTCGCCACGACAGGCTTCATCGGCTGCGAGCCCTATGTCAACGGCATGGCCAAGATCCTCGCGCAGATCGAGGCCGCCAACATCGGCAACATCCGCCTGTTCGCGGGCGATGCCGCCGAGCTGCTGGCCTGGCTGCCCAAGGCATCGCTGTCGCGGATCGACCTGATCCATCCCGATCCCTGGCCGAAGCGGCGGCACTGGAAACGGCGCTTCGTCCAGGACAGGACGATCGCCGCGATGGCGCGCGTGCTGAAGCCGAACGGCGAATTCCGCTTCGTCTGCGACATCGACGATTACTGCGCCTGGACGCTGTCGCATCTTGCGCGTTCGCAGGATTTCGTCTGGCTGGCCGAACGCTCCGACGATTTCAGGCAGCCGTGGGCGGGCTACACCATGACGCGCTACGGCCGGAAGGCCGCGCGCGAAGGACGGAAGGCTGCGTATTTGCGGTTCAGACGACTCTAGATCGTCTGCCGGTTGCGCCAGAAATTGACGACGCGCTCGGCGGTCGTCGGCATCAGGCGCGTGAAGTTCACGCGCGCGGCCTCGATATCGGCATCGGCCGGCGTGCGATGCGGACCGTACCAGAGCAGGATGAGCGCGCGCACCGTGGGCCAGCCGAGATTCAGCACGCGGCCGAGAATGAGGATCGGGTCGTAGCGGTCGCCTGCGATCAGGCGGTCGAGCACAGAGAGGCGAACGCCGGACATCGCCGAAAGCGAGGCGATCGATTCCTCGTATTTGTTCGCCTTGGCGAAGCCGAGCAGTGCGCTCTCGCCGAGATGGCCCTCGCGATGCAGGTTGAGCACCGTGCGCTGGGCTGCGGAGAAATCGCGCCGCGGTCCCGGCGGCAGCGCGGCCTCCTCGATGGCCACCATCGCGCGCTTGATCTCGACCTGGCGCGCGGGATTGACCACGCTGGAGAGCCGGCGGCGGATGACGTCGAGCGTGCCGTCGAGAAGCTGTTTCAGGTTCTCGCCCGAGAGATCACGACGCTGGCCGATCTTGAGCGTCAGCACACCGTCCTGCGCCGCACGCTTGATCAGCTCGGAATAGCTGCCAGGCGAGAACACCGCACCGGCATTGCCCGCGGCGCGGCGCACCACGTCGCGATCGCCGCGCTCCACCAGCACGTCGGTGATGACGGGAGACAAAGCCGGGCGCTCCGTCATCGCAAGCAAATGTCCCTGGCCCTTCAACCGCGCAATCTCGACGAGCGCGGCATCATCGAGCACGGGCGAGCGGCGCAGCACGGGGCCGGCCACCATGATCTCGTTCTCGCGCGCGAGTTGATTGACCAGATGCGGCGGCGCGTTGTTCAGGTGCGAGAAGCGCTCGGCGAGGTCGACGCGCGAGGCAAGCTCCGCATGCGGGACGAGATCGATCAGGAGGTTGTCGAAGAGATCGATGAGCTCGGGCCGAAGATTGGCGGAATCCTGGAAGAACAGCTCGGAGATGGCGCGCGCGATTTCGCCGCGTCGCCGCGGATCGCCGCGTTTGACGATATCGTCCAGTCCGGGAATGAGCGACGTGGCAACGGTCATGAAAACGCAACTCGTAGGGGGCACGCCGCGGGCGCGCCCTTGGTCCAAGCCGCCCCACAATCAGGGAATTTAGCCCCCCGAGGTGAAGGAAGCGTTAGGCCCGGGGCGCCGCGAATCGGGCGCAAAAAGCCCCGTCTGGCCCGCGATGGGCCTTGTCCGGGAGGACAGAAAGCGCTATATCAGCGCCAATTCATCTTCTCATACGATCCGCGTAGTGAGAGTGGGCCCGAAAGGACCCGCTCTTTTTTATTACCCGAACGCGGCTTGGCGGAAGATGCGGCCCGACGCGCTGTCGGGAAGTTCCGAAGCGGGCTTTGAAAATCGTAACCAAGCCTTAACCATCGAGCGCCTTGACCCCTGATATGACCGAACCGAACACTGGTTCCACGGATGCCGAGTTGCTGGCCGAGCCGAGGCTCGTGGTCGAGCCGGGCGTGGCAGCACGTGTGTCCGCGGTCGCAGCACCGGTGCTCGAGGGCATGGGCTACCGTCTGGTGCGGATCCGCATTTCCGGGGAAGCCGGCTGCACCGTGCAGATCATGGCCGAGCGGCCGGACGGCTCGATGCAGCTCGAGGATTGCGAGGCGATCTCGCGGGCGCTGTCGCCCGTGCTCGATGTTGCCGACCCCATCGATCGCGCCTACCGGCTGGAAATCTCCTCGCCGGGAATCGACCGGCCGCTGGTCCGCCGTTCCGATTTCGAGCGCTATTCCGGCCATCTGGTGAAGATCGAGATGGCGGTTGCCCATGAGGGGCGCAAGCGGTTCCGCGGCATGATCGGTCCGGTCGAAGGCGATCGCGTGCATCTGCGTCGCGACGACGTCAAGGCGGGCGACGATCCCGACGTGCTCCTGACGATGGAGGATATCGGCGAGGCCCGCTTGGTGCTGACCGACGAGCTGATCGCCGAATCGATGCGCCGCGGCAAGGCCGAGGAGCGCCAGATGCGCCGCGATCTCGGCCTGGAGCCGCCGCAGGCGCCGCACGCCAAGATCAGCGAAAAGACCACCAAGAACACCAGGCCGAAGAAGAAGCCGGCCCCGACCAATACGAAGAAGCATCGCCTGGCCGCCGAACGCGCGCGACGGGGCGAGATCGAGCCTGACGAAGGAGACTAGCCATGGCAGTCAGCGCCAATCGACTTGAGTTGCTCCAGATCGCCGATGCCGTTGCGCGCGAGAAATCGATCGACCGCGGCATCGTCATCGCGGCGATGGAGGACGCCATCGCCAAGGCGGCGCGCGCCCGTTACGGCAGCGAAACTGACGTTCATGCCGAGATCGACCCGAAGAAGGGCGAGCTGCGGCTGTCGCGCCACATGCTGGTGGTCGAGAAGGTCGAAAACCATTCCAACCAGATTTCGCTGGTGGACGCGCAACGCGCCAATCCCGGTGCCCAGGTCGGCGACACCATCGCCGACACCCTGCCGCCGCTGGAATATGGCCGCATCGCCGCGCAATCGGCCAAGCAGGTCATCGTGCAGAAGGTGCGCGAGGCCGAGCGCGACCGGCAATATCAGGAATTCAAGGATCGCATCGGCGACATTGTCAACGGCGTCGTCAAGCGCGTCGAATATGGCAGCGTGATCGTCGACCTCGGCCGCGGCGAAGCCATCATCCGCCGCGACGAGATGCTGCCGCGCGAAGTCTTCCGCAACGGCGACCGCGTCCGTGCCTACATCTTCGACGTCCGCCGCGAGACGAGAGGTCCGCAGATCTTCCTCTCCCGCACCCATCCGCAGTTCATGGCGAAGCTGTTCGCGCAGGAAGTGCCGGAAATCTATGACGGCATCGTCGAGATCAAGGCGGTTGCCCGCGATCCGGGCTCGCGCGCGAAAATCGGCGTGATTTCCCGCGATTCCTCGGTCGATCCGGTCGGCGCCTGCGTCGGTATGCGCGGCTCGCGCGTGCAGGCCGTGGTGAACGAATTGCAGGGCGAGAAGATCGACATCATTCCGTGGTCGCCCGACATCGCGACCTTCGTGGTCAACGCGCTGGCGCCGGCCGAAGTCTCCAAGGTCGTGATCGACGAAGACCGCGAGCGCATCGAGGTGGTCGTGCCCGACACCAACAACCAGCTTTCGCTGGCGATCGGCCGCCGCGGCCAGAACGTGCGTCTGGCCTCGCAGCTCACCGGCTGGGACATCGACATCCTGACCGAGCAGGAGGAATCGGAGCGCCGCCAGGCCGACTTCGAGAACTCCACCCGCGTCTTCATGGAATCGCTCAACGTCGACGAAGTGGTCGGCCAGCTGCTGGCGTCCGAAGGCTTCACCTCGGTCGAGGAACTCGCCATGGTGGACCTCAAGGAACTCGCCGGCATCGAGGGCTTCGACGAGGAGACCGCGCAGGAGCTGCAGAGCCGTGCCCGCGAATATCTCGAGCAGCAGGAAGCTGAGATCGAGGCCAGGCGCAAGGAGCTCGGTGTCGAGGACGCGGTCAAGGACGTGCCCGGCGTCACCTCGAAGATGCTGGTGAAGTTCGGCGAGAACGACATCAAGACGGTCGACGACCTCGCCGGCTGCGCCACCGACGATCTGGTCGGCTGGACCGAACGCAAGGAAGGCGGCGAGCAGACCAAGTTCCCCGGCGCGCTCGACGGTATCGACATCTCCCGTGACGATGCCGAGGCGATGATCATGCAGGCCCGCGTCAAGGCCGGCTGGATCACCGAGGCCGATCTGGCCAAGCCCGCCGAGGAGGCTGAGGCGACCGAAGATCAGCCGGCTTAAGGGCAAAGGAGAATGTCGCCCGGATGCTCACCGATACTGATCCCGAACTCGACCATGGCCCGCGGACCGAAAGGTCCGCGACCATGCGGATGTGCGCGGTCAGTCGGCAGGTCCGCCCGATCGACGAGCTGATCCGCTTCGTCATTTCGCCGCAAGGCGACGTAGTTCCAGATCTCAAGCGCAAGCTGCCCGGACGCGGCATGTGGCTCACCGCCTCACGCGGGGTGGTTGCGGAAGCCGTCCGGCGTCACCAATTTAGCAAGGCCTTCAAGCGCGAGCTGCGCATCCCTCAGACGCTTCCTGCCGATATCGAGGCGCTCCTGGTTCGGAGCGTGACGGAAGCCCTTGGGATCGCCGCCAAAGCGGGTCAGGTCGTGGCCGGCTTCGGCAAGGTCGAAAGCGCCCTTCGGGAAGGCACGGCCGGGGTCCTGATCCACGCCAGCGACGGGGCCGCGGACGGAATCCGCAAATTGGACATGCTGGCGCGTCAAAATGCCGGAAATCGCGGCGCCAAGCCGCAGATTCCCGTCGTCACCGCGTTGAAATCGTTAGAATTGGATTTGGCACTGACCCGGTCAAATGTGATACATGCTGCCCTGCTCGCGGGCCCGGCGAGCAAGTCATTCCTGTCACGTAGCCAGATGCTGGTCCGATACCGGATGGCGGACGCTGACAAGACTGCCGAAAAGCCCGGCCAGGATTTCTGAGAGATACGACGACCCGATAGGACGGTGCGGCAACGCACAACACTGATAAATCAGGATTAGGACTGCTGAATGGTTGATACCAAGACCCCTGACGACAAGAAGCTGAGCGTTCCGAGCAAGACGCTATCGCTCAAGCCGCGCGTCGAAACGGGCACTGTCCGCCAGAGCTTCAGCCATGGCCGCAGCAAGCAGGTCGTGGTCGAGAAGCGCGGCAAGCGCCGCATCGACGGCAGTGCCGAACCGCAGGCTCCCACGGTCGTCGCGAAGCCGGCGCCGGCCGCGCCAACTCCGACGCCCGCTCCGTCGCGCCCCGCGCCGCCGCGCAACGCCGGATCCGGCGTGGTGCTGCGTACGCTGACCGAGGACGAACGTTCCGCCCGCGCCAGCGCGCTGGCCGATGCCAAGGTGCGCGAAGTCGAAGAGCGCCGCCAGGCCGAGGAAGAGGCCCAGCGCCGCGCTGTTCGCGAAGCCGCTGAACGCGTCGAGCGCGAAGCTGCCGAATCCCGCCGCAAGGCCGAGGAAGAGCGTCACCGTCACGAGGACGAAGCCAAGCGCAAGGCAGAGACCGAGGCCAAGAAGCGTTTTGGCGAAGGCGAGCAGCCGGCATCCGCGCCGCGCCCCGCAGCCGCCGCCCCGGCCGCTCCGGCGCCGCGCCCCGGCGCCCCCGCAGCGCGCCCTGGTACCACCACGGCACGCCCGGGAACATCGACCGCGCGCCCGGGAACGACCACAGCGAGACCGGCAGGTGGCCCGTTGGGCCGCGCTCCCGCGGTTGCTGCCGGCCCGGACGAGGACGATGGTCCGCGCCAGATCCGCCGCGGTCCCGGCGGCGCCGCGCGTCCCGTGGTAGCCCCCAAACCCACCCACAAGCCCGGCCCGCAGAAGGAGCGCGGCCGCCTGACCGTGGTCACCGCGCTCAATGCCGACGAAGTCCGCGAGCGTTCGATCGCCTCGTTCCGCCGGCGTACCCAGCGCCTGAAGGGCCACGCCTCGAACGAGCCGAAGGAAAAGCTCATCCGCGAGGTGGTCATTCCGGAAGCGATCACAATCCAGGAACTCGCCAACCGCATGGCCGAGCGCGCGGTCGACGTCATCCGCATGCTGATGAAGCAGGGCGCGATGCACAAGATCACCGACGTGATCGACGCCGACACCGCGCAGCTCATTGCCGAAGAGCTCGGCCACACCGTCAAGCGCGTTGCTGCGTCCGACGTTGAAGAGGGTCTGTTCGACGCCATCGACGATTCGACCGACACCGAGACCCGTTCGCCCGTGGTGACCGTCATGGGTCACGTCGACCACGGCAAGACCTCGCTGCTCGACGCGCTCCGTCATGCCAACGTCGTCTCCGGCGAAGCCGGCGGCATCACCCAGCATATCGGCGCCTATCAGGTGCTGTCGCCCGAAAGCGGCAAGAAGATCACCTTCATCGACACGCCCGGCCACGCTGCGTTCACCGCGATGCGCGCCCGCGGCGCCAAGGTGACCGACATCGTCGTGCTGGTGGTTGCGGCCGATGACGGCGTCATGCCGCAGACGATCGAAGCCATCAACCACGCCAAGGCGGCGCGGGTGCCGATCATCGTTGCCATCAACAAGATCGACAAGCCCGATGCCAAGCCCGAGCGCGTGCGCACCGAGCTGCTCCAGCACGAGGTGCAGGTGGAATCCTTCGGCGGCGAAGTCGTCGACGTCGAAGTGTCCGCCAAGAACAAGACCAATCTCGACAAGCTGCTCGAGATGATCGCGCTCCAGGCCGACATCCTCGACCTCAAGACCAATTCGGAACGGCCGGCCGAGGGCACCGTGATCGAGGCCAAGCTCGACCGCGGCCGCGGTCCGGTCGCGACCGTGCTGGTCCAGCGCGGCACACTCCGGGTCGGCGACATCATCGTCGCAGGCGCCGAGATGGGCCGCGTCCGCGCGCTGATCTCGGATCAGGGCGAGACCGTGCAGGAAGCAGGTCCCTCGGTGCCGGTCGAAGTGCTCGGCTTCAACGGTCCGCCGGAAGCCGGCGATCGTCTCGCCGTGGTCGAGAACGAAGCCCGCGCCCGCCAGGTCACCAGCTACCGTGCGCACCAGAAGCGCGAGAACGCGGCTGCCTCGATCTCCGGCATGCGCGGCTCGCTCGAGCAGATGATGTCGCAATTGAAGACCGCGGGCCGCAAGGAATTCCCGCTGATCATCAAGGCCGACGTGCAGGGCTCGCTGGAAGCGATCCTCGGCTCGCTGGAGAAGCTCGGCACCGACGAAGTCGCAGCCCGCATCCTGCATGCCGGCGTCGGCGGCATCTCGGAATCCGACGTGACGCTGGCCGAAGGCTTCAACGCCGCGATCATCGGCTTCTCGGTTCGTGCCAACAAGGAGGCCGCTGCGGCCGCCAAGCGCAACGGCATCGAGATCCGCTACTACAACATCATCTACGACCTCGTGGACGACGTGAAGAAGGCGATGAGCGGCCTGCTCGCGCCGACCTTGCGCGAAACCATGCTCGGCAATGCCTCCATCCTGGAGATCTTCAACATCTCCAAGGTCGGCAAGGTCGCCGGCTGCCGCGTCACCGATGGCACCGTGGAACGCGGCGCCAATGTGCGCCTGATCCGCGACAACGTCGTCGTGCACGAAGGCAAGCTATCGACGCTGAAGCGCTTCAAGGACGAAGTGAAGGAAGTCCAGTCCGGTCAGGAATGCGGCATGGCCTTCGAGAACTACCACGACATGCGCGCAGGCGATGTCATCGAGTGTTATCGCGTGGAGACGATCCAGCGCTCCCTGTAAGTCCAAATCTTACCGAAGCGACTGGATCTTTTTGAGCTGAAATTGCGGGAGTGCGATGGCCGGATTTATTCCGGCCATCGCACCGCATTCGTTTCAACAGGACAAATGACAATGCTCGTGTCCCAAACGCGGGCATGACGAGGTGATTTTCGAGAATGCCACGCCATCATCAGAAAAAAAATTCCGCATCCGGCGGAGGCTCGCAACGTCAGTTGCGCGTCGGCGAGCAGGTTCGCCACGCGATGGCCGATATTCTGGCGCAAGGCAATGTGCATGATGCGGATCTCGAAGGTCACATCATCACCGTGCCGGAGGTGCGGATGTCGCCCGACCTGAAGCTCGCGACAGTCTATGTGATGCCGCTCGGTGGCCACGACACCGCGGTCGTCATTGCTGCGCTCGAACGCAACAAGAAGTTTCTGCGCGGCGAGGTCGCGCGGCGCGTTAACCTGAAATTTGCACCTGATCTTCGTTTCCGCGTCGACGAACGATTCGACGAAGCGGAACGGATCGAGAAGCTTTTGCGAACACCTGCGGTTCAGAAGGACCTCGAACAGGATTTGGAACAGGATCCGGAGACGGATCGGGAAGAAGAACGATGACGATGGACCCGGCTCACGACACGATCAGCGGCGAACAGGCCGATCAGCGCGACGTGCAGAAAAATAATTTTGCGGACGACAATTTTGCGGGCCTGGGCGGCAATTCCCAGCCGCATCAGGAGCCGCGCCGCGTCAACAACGATCCGCGTGCCAATGCCAAGCAGAAGGGCAACCAGGTTCGCCGCGACCGGCGCGACGTCCATGGCTGGGTCGTGCTCGACAAGCCGATCGGCATGACCTCGACGCAGGCGGTCGCGGTGCTCAAGCGCCTGTTCAACGCCAAGCGCGCCGGACACGCCGGCACGCTCGATCCGCTCGCCTCGGGCGGGCTGCCGATCGCGCTCGGGGAAGCCACCAAGACCGTTCCCTTCGTCATGGACGGCCGCAAGCGCTACCAGTTCACGGTGTGCTGGGGCGAGGAGCGCGACACCGACGACATCGAGGGCCGGGTGACCGCGACCTCCGACCAGCGTCCGACCCGCGAGGCCATCCTGGCCCTGTTGCCCCGCTTCACCGGGGTGATCGAGCAGATCCCGCCGCGTTATTCCGCGATCAAGGTCCAGGGCGAGCGCGCCTACGACCTCGCCCGCGACGGCGAGGTCGTGGAGCTGGCCCCCCGCCCGGTCGAGATTCATCAATTAACCCTTGTGGATCAACCGGATAGAGATCGGGCCGTATTCGAGGCCGAATGCGGCAAGGGCACCTATGTCCGGGCACTGGCCCGCGATATGGGCCGGATTCTCGGCACTTTCGGCCATATCTGCGCGCTCAGGCGGACCCTGGTCGGCCCATTTGGCGAAAACGACATGATTCCGCTGGATCGGCTGGAGGCTTTGTGCGATAGAGCCGCGTCCGGCGAGGGTAGCCTCGCCGACGCGCTTATGCCCGTTGAGACCGCGCTGGACGACATCCCGGCACTGGCCGTCACACGGGCTGATGCGGCAAGGCTCCATCGGGGCCAGGCCGTTTTGTTGCGCGGACGGGATGCGCCCACTTGTAGCGGCACAGTCTATGTCACGGTGGCAGGCCGTCTTCTCGCGCTTGCTGAAGTCGGCAATGGCGAAATCATCCCCAAGCGTGTGTTCAACCTGACCGGCCTGACTGCCAGCCCCGGTCGCAACGAGAGAAATTGACGATGTCGATTGCCGCAGAACGCAAAGCGGAAGTCATCAAGACGAATGCCAACAAGGCCGGCGACACCGGCTCGCCCGAGGTTCAGGTCGCGATCCTGTCGGAACGCATCAACAACCTCACCAACCATTTCAAGACCCACGTGAAGGACAACCATTCGCGTCGCGGCCTCTTGAAGCTGGTTTCGACCCGCCGCTCGCTGCTCGACTACCTCAAGAAGCGGGACGAGGCGCGTTACAAGGCGCTGCTCGAGAAGCACAACATTCGCCGTTAAGAGTTCTTGCGCGCGCCAACGGCGCGCGTTTTCGCACGTGGTTTCGAACGAAAGCGCTTATTTTTAGCTTTTTGATCGAGGTTGCGCGCACGTCGGAGACGGATCGTTGATGATTCGCATCCGGGGCACGATCAGCGAAGACCGCGGTTCGGTGTTCGCATTCGTGCCGACTGACAGTCCAGCAGCAATCCGGCGGCTGGGCACAACGGGCAAGGCGCCCGTATGACCCGAAAGGATGGACGCCATCCGAAATCTAAAAACCATGGCAGGATCGCAGGACGCTGATCACCCGCTTCGATCAGCGCCCCGCAATCTTGCGCATGGTTTTTGTTTTTCGAGCCGTCCTTCTTTCGAGAACCCATGAAAGAAGACATCTATGTTCAATAAGCATTCGGTCGAGATCGACTGGGGTGGACGCACTCTCAAGCTGGAAACCGGCAAGATCGCCCGTCAGGCCGACGGCGCCGTCGTCGCCACCTATGGCGAGACCGTGGTGCTCGCCACCGTCGTCGCGGCGAAGGCGCCGCGCGAAGGCGTCGACTTCCTGCCTCTGACCGTCGACTACCAGGAGAAGACCTACGCTGCGGGCCGCATTCCCGGCGGCTATTTCAAGCGCGAGGGCCGTCCGACCGAGAAGGAGACGCTGGTCTCCCGCCTGATCGACCGTCCGATCCGTCCGCTGTTCGTCGACGGCTGGCGCAACGAGACCCAGGTGATCGCCACCGTGCTGTCGCACGACATGGAAAACGACCCTGACATCGTCGCGCTGGTGGCTTCGTCCGCTGCGCTGACCCTGTCCGGCGCGCCCTTCAAGGGCCCGATCGGCGCCGCTCGCGTCGGCTTCGCCAATGACGAATTCATCCTCAACCCGACGCTCGACGAGATGGTCGACACCCAGCTCGACCTCGTCGTCGCCGGCACCGCCGACGCGGTGCTGATGGTGGAATCGGAAGCCAAGGAACTGAACGAAGACATCATGCTCGGCGCCGTGATGTTCGGTCACCGCCACTTCCAGCCGGTGATCAACGCGATCATCGAGCTCGCCGAGAAGGCGGCCAAGGAGCCGCGCGAAGTCACCGTCATCGACAATTCGGCGCTCGAGAAGGAAATGCTCGGCCTGGTCGAGCAGGAGCTGCGCGCCGCCTACGCCATTCCGGTCAAGCAGGATCGCTACGCTGCGGTCGGCAAGGTCAAGGAAAAGGTGATCGCCCACTACTTCCCGGAAGGGCAGGAGCCGAAATACGACAAGCTGCGCATCGCCGGCGTGTTCAAGGAGCTCGAAGCCAAGATCGTTCGCTGGAACATCCTCGACACCGGCAAGCGCATCGACGGTCGCGACAGCAAGACCGTGCGCAATATCGTCGCCGAAGTCGGCGTGCTGCCCCGCGCTCACGGTTCGGCGCTGTTCACCCGCGGCGAGACCCAGGCGATGGTCGTGACCACGCTCGGCACCGGCGAGGACGAGCAGTACATCGACGCGCTGTCGGGAACGTACAAAGAGACGTTCCTGCTGCACTACAACTTCCCTCCCTACTCGGTCGGTGAGACCGGTCGCCTCGGCGGCACCAAGCGTCGCGAGATCGGCCACGGCAAGCTGGCCTGGCGCGCGATCCACCCGGTGCTGCCGCCGCACCACGAATTCCCCTACACCACGCGCGTGGTGTCGGAGATCACCGAGTCGAACGGCTCGTCCTCGATGGCTTCGGTCTGCGGCGCTTCGCTCGCGCTGATGGATGCCGGCGTGCCGTTGAAGCGGCCGACCGCGGGCATCGCGATGGGCCTGATCCTCGAAGACAAGCGCTTCGCGGTTCTCTCGGACATCCTCGGTGACGAGGACCATCTCGGCGACATGGACTTCAAGGTCGCCGGTACCGAGCAAGGCATCACCTCGCTCCAGATGGACATCAAGATCGAGGGCATCACCGAAGAGATCATGAAGGTCGCGCTCGCCCAGGCCAAGGATGGACGTATCCACATCCTCGGCGAGATGGCCAAGGCGCTCACCAACGCCCGTGCCGAGCTCGGCGAATACGCGCCGCGCATCGAGACCTTCAAGATCGCCACCGACAAGATCCGCGAAGTGATCGGCACCGGCGGCAAGGTGATCCGCGAGATCGTCGAGAAGACCGGCGCCAAGGTCAACATCGAGGACGACGGCACCGTGAAGGTCGCCTCTAGCGACGGCGAGGCCATGAAGGCTGCGATCAAGTGGATCAAGTCGATCGCCTCCGATCCGGAAGTCGGCCAGATCTATGACGGCACTGTCGTCAAGGTGATGGAGTTCGGCGCCTTCGTGAACTTCTTCGGCTCCAAGGACGGTCTCGTCCACATCAGCCAGCTCGCGTCGGCCCGCGTGCAGAAGACCTCCGACGTCGTCAAGGAAGGCGACAAGGTCAAGGTCAAGCTGCTCGGCTTCGACGATCGCGGCAAGACCCGCCTGTCGATGAAGGTGGTCGATCAGACCACCGGCGAAGACCTCGAGGGCAAGGACAAGGGCGGCGAGGGCGAGAAGGCCCCGCGCGAAGCAGCCGGCGAGTAAGCCTCCCTACACTGCAGAAAACGAAAGGGCGGCCGAAAGGCCGCCCTTTTTGTTTGTGCCGCTCCGGGCGAGATGCGCCCCTCTCCCGCTTGCGGGGGAGGGTTGGGGTGGGGTGCTTCCGCAAAGAGACTCCCAACGACGAGAGAGCCCCCACCCGCGCCTTCGGCGCGACCTCCCCCGCAAGCGGGAGAGGTTGCACCGAGCCCGAGGTGAGATCAGCCGACCTCAGCCCACGATGTCGTAGCGGTCGAGGTTCATCACCTTGGTCCAGGCCTTGGCGAAGTCCTTTACGAACTTCTCCTTGGAGTCCGAGGTGGCATAGACCTCGGCGAAGGCGCGGAGCTGGGAGTGCGCACCGAAGATCAGATCGACGCGCGTGCCAGTCCACTTCACCGCGTTGGTCTTGCGGTCGCGGGCCTCGTAGCTGCCGTCGGCCGCCGGCGTCCACTGCGCACTCATGTCGAGCAGATTGACGAAGAAGTCGTTGCTGAGCGTGCCCACCTTCGAAGTGAGAACGCCATGCTTTGAACCGTTCGCGTTGGCGCCGAGCACGCGCAGACCACCGAGCAGGACCGTCATTTCCGGACCGGTGAGCCTGAGCAGCTGGGCGCGATCGACGAGGGCTTCTTCCTGCTGCAGGAACTGATGCTTCTTGCCGACATAGTTGCGGAAGCCATCGGCCCGCGGCTCGAGCGGCGCGAAGGACTCAGCATCGGTCTGCTCCTGCGAGGCATCCATGCGGCCCGGCGTGAAGCCGACCTTCACGTCGACGCCGGCATCCTTGGCGGCCTTCTCGACCGCGGCGGTACCGCCGAGCACGATGAGGTCCGCGAGCGAGACCTTCTTCGCGCCTGAAGACGCGTTGAAGTCCTTCTGGATCGCTTCGAGCTTGCCGAGAACGTTGGAGAGCTGAGCCGGCTGGTTCACCTCCCAATCCTTCTGCGGGGCAAGGCGGATGCGCGCTCCGTTGGCACCGCCGCGCTTGTCCGAGCCGCGGAACGTCGAGGCCGACGCCCAGGCGGTCGAGACCAGCTCGGAGACCGACAGACCCGACGCCAGGATCTTGGTCTTCAGCGCAGCGATGTCCTGCTCGCTGGCCAGCTCGTGATTCACGGCCGGAATCGGATCCTGCCAGATCAGCGTCTCCTTCGGCACCAGCGGGCCGAGATAGCGCTGGATCGGCCCCATGTCGCGATGGGTGAGCTTGAACCAGGCGCGGGCAAAGGCGTCCGCGAACTGATCCGGGTTCTCCAGGAAGCGACGCGAGATCTTCTCGTAGGCCGGATCGAAGCGCAGCGAGAGGTCGGTGGTCAGCATGGTCGGCCGATGCTTCTTCGACTTGTCGAAGGCGTCGGGAATGATCGCGTCGGCGCCCTTGGCCGTCCACTGGTTCGCACCGCCCGGGCTCTTCGTCAGCTCCCATTCGAAGTTGAAGAGGTTCTCGAAGAAGTTGTTGCTCCACTTGGTCGGCGTCGCCGTCCAGGTCACTTCGAGACCGCTGGTGATGGAATCACCGGCGAGGCCCGAAGCGTGCTTGCTCTTCCAGCCGAGGCCTTGATCCTCGAGCGCGCCCGCTTCCGGCTCCGGACCGACCAGCGAAGGATCGCCGGCGCCGTGTGTCTTGCCGAAGGAATGGCCGCCGGCGATCAGTGCAACGGTCTCTTCGTCGTTCATCGCCATGCGGGCGAAGGTCTCGCGGATGTCCTTGGCCGCAGCGACCGGATCCGGCTTGCCGTTCGGGCCTTCCGGATTGACGTAGATGAGGCCCATCTGCACCGCGCCGAGCGGCTCGGCGAGCTGGCGTTCGCCGCTGTAGCGCTCATCACCAAGCCACGTGCCCTCGGGACCCCAATAGAGCTCTTCCGGCTCCCAGACGTCGGCGCGGCCGCCGGCAAAGCCGAAGGTCTTGAAGCCCATCGATTCCAGCGCGACGTTGCCGGCGAGAACCATCAGGTCGGCCCAGGAGAGCTTGCGGCCGTATTTCTGCTTGATCGGCCACAGCAGCCGGCGCGCCTTGTCGAGGTTGGCGTTGTCGGGCCAGCTGTTGAGCGGCGCGAAACGCTGCTGGCCGGCACCGGCGCCGCCACGGCCGTCGGTGATGCGGTAGGTGCCTGCGCTGTGCCAAGCCATGCGGATCATGAGACCGCCATAGTGACCGAAATCGGCGGGCCACCACTCCTGCGAGTCCGTCATCAGCGCGGTCAGGTCCTTGACCACCGCCTTAAGGTCGAGCGTCTTGAATTCCTTGGCATAGTCGAATTCGTCGCCCATCGGATCGGATAGGCCGGAATTCTTGTGCAGCATCTCGATGCTGAGCTGAGTTGGCCACCAATCGCGGTTCGCTGGCACGCGTTTTCCACCCGAAAACGGGCACTTCGAAGTGTCGTCCATGAATACCTCCTCTGGTGGCGTCGAACTCGCGCCTTTGACCAGGTAGAACCACTCTAAGCGTCGCGTCCTATCAGGTAAAGTTGACTTTAATGATCGCTGCGATAGGATTTTCTGATGATAAACCTGACGCTGCGCCAGCTCCGGTATTTCGACGCTCTGGCGCGTCACGGCCATTTCGGCCGCGCGGCCGAGTCCTGCTCCATCTCGCAACCGGCCTTGTCGATGCAGATCAAGGAGTTGGAGGAGACGCTCGGCGGCCTGCTGCTGGAGCGCAGCGCCCGGCAGGTGGCGTTGACGCGGTTCGGCGAGGAGCTCGCGCAACGCGTCCGCGACATTTTGCGCTCGGTCGATGAGCTCGGCGATTTCGCCCGCGCCTCGCAGGACCGCTTCGCCGGCCGCCTGCGCATCGGCATGATCCCGACGATCGCGCCGTATCTGCTGCCCACCATCACCAAGAATCTCACGCACATGCATCCGGAGCTCGACATCCGTGTGCGCGAGACCATGACGCCGCGATTGATCCAGGAGCTGGTGGAAGGGCGGCTCGACACCGCCATCGTGGCGCTGCCGGTGTCCGAGCCTTCGCTCACCGAGGTCGCCCTGTTCGAGGAGAAATTCCTGCTGGTCCGGCCGAGCGCGGATGAAGGGACCTCGGCGCCGTCGCGCGAGATGATGCGGGAGATGCGGCTGTTGCTGCTCGAAGAGGGACACTGCTTCCGCGATCAGGCGCTGTCGTTTTGCAACATGCAGTCGGCGCCGCCGCGCGAGATGCTGGATGCCAATTCGCTGTCGACGCTGGTCCAGATGGTCAGCGCCGGCATCGGGGTCACATTGATCCCGGAGATGGCGGTGCCGGTGGAGACACGATCGGCCTCGGTCTCGCTCGCGCGCTTCCGCGATCCGCAGCCATCCCGCACCATCGGCATGGTCTGGCGCAAGACCAGCCCGCTGGCGCGGCAACTGCTGCAAATCTCCGAAGTGGTGTGCCTGTCGGCCGGCAAGGTGCGCGCACGCCCACCTGTACGCAGCCAGCGGGCCTGAGGCTCCAATGTCGCAACCGATCATCCGCCTCGCCTGCGCCGACGAATATGACGAGGTCGGCCGCGTCTGGATGGAGAGCTGGGTCTCGACCGGGCTCGGCGAGGCCAGCGACTTTCTGCTCGCCAATCTCCGCGCCCGCATCCGACGCGAGATCGAGAACGGCTGGAGCCTGTTCGTCGCCGATGATCGCGGCACGATCGCCGCCATGCTGGCGCTGCATGTGCCAAAACTCTATCTGGATATGCTTTTCGTTGGACCCGCTTATCAGGGGCAGTCGCTCGGGCGAAAGCTGCTCGCCTTCACCCGCACGCAAATGCCGGATGAGATGCATCTGCGCTGCGTCCGCGAGAACGAAAAAGCCTGGCGCTGGTACGAGCGCGAAGGTTTTGTGTTCGAGAAAGAGGAGATCGAGCCGTCGAACGGGTTCATGATGAAATATTACCGGTGGCAGAAGACGTCATAGGTTCTGCTTGCGGAGGCGCCCCGCACGCTCTAGTTTGCGGATTACATCTCAGCAACTTCCGCTACCGATTCATGTTACGCAATCTCGCCGTCGCCGCCCTGTTCGCGTCGCTTTGTGCATCGACCGGATGGGCCCAATCTCCCTCCGCTCCACCAACTGCCACACCCCCGGCAACAGCCAAGCCTGTTGCGAAAAAGGCTGCGCCGAAGTCCAAGCAGCCGGCAGCGAACAAGCCGCAAGCGGTGGACGTCGGCCCCTGCAAGCTCGGCGTAATCTCCGTGATCGGGGAGCGCTACTCCGTCCAGAAATTCGGGCTGACCATCTTCGAGAACGAGGAGGCCGAAGTTCCTATCGACTGGGGTCTCGACGATCTCGTATTTGCGCGCGTGAAAGCGGCAACAGGCGGCGATCCCGGTGTTCGCAGGATCGCCTACCCCAAGGGTGCCTTCGAACCGTTCTATCATCCGAAATCGCGATTCATTCCCGATCCCAACGAACGCCTGCCAGCGATCGTGCGTGGCATCACGCCGAACGTGAGCTGCGATCGCTATCTGGTTGCGACGACGTACAAGGGAGAATTGCCGGGCAGCCGCATGATGTTGAACGGCATCGGCACATTCAATCAAGGGCTCGGAAATCTGATCCGGCATTCGCATTTGTTCGCGAACATCTCGATCAACCTGATCGACGGCCGGAGCTACGAGGAGATCAAGCGCCCCTTTGTAAATTTCGGCGCGAACTTCGCCGCAAGTATGCGACTGACCGAAGACCCGCTTAACAAGCTCGACAATGACCAGTTCCCCAACCCGCCCGCGACCGCTTCGAGCAGCGCGATCCTGCGCGAGAGAACGCGGGCGCTCATCACCGACAGGCTCGATCGGGGGCTTCCCGGCTATCTGAAGCAAGACTGACACGCACTCATTCGCGTCGACCAAGATGTTGACCACCGAACGCTGCATCAGACCAACCGTAGTGCGTTGCGATTTCGAAGCAGACACGCGATGAATAGCCTCGCCCGCCTCACGCAGATGGAAGGTTCCGCGCCATGATCAAGCTCTATTGGTCACCCCGCTCGCGTTCGTTCACGACGCTCTGGCTGATGGAAGAGAGCGGCCTCGCCTATGAACGCGTGCTGACTGACATCTCGACCGGCGCCCAGAAGGCACCGGACTATCTGAAGATCAATCCGATGGGCAAGGTTCCCGCGCTCAGCGACGGCGACGCCGCGCTCGGCGAAGCCGCCGCAATCTGCGCCTACATTGCCGACCGCTATCCCGAGACGAAGCTTGCGCCTGCCGTAACCGATCCGCGCCGCGCCCGCTATCTGCAATGGCTGTTCTTCTCGCCGGGCTGCATCGAGCCCGCCATCATCCAGATCTTCACCAAGATCGAGATCCCGACCTCGACCGCCGCCTGGGGCAGCGCGACGCAGGTGTTCGACGTGCTGGAGGCTGCGCTTGCCAAGGGGCCGTGGATTCTCGGCGAGGAGTTTTCGGCCGCCGACATCACGATCGGCTCGGGCCTGAATTACGCGGTGCGCCTGTTCAAGATGGTGCCGTCGCGCCCCGCCTTCGATGCCTATATCGCGCGCTGCATGGCTCGGCCCGCGTTCCAGCGCGCGGAGAAGATCGCGGCGGGTTAGCCGAACTATCGTAGGGTGGGCACAGCGTAGCGTGCCCACGTCTTCTATCTATGGCGACCGCTGAGAGATCGTGGGCACGTCGCTTGCGCGCCTTTGCCCACCCTACGGCAGCTTCGTCTATTCCGTCTTCAAATCGTCAGGCCGCGGCATCAGGACGATGTTGTAGCCGGAATCGACATAGTGGATCTCGCCGGTCACGCCGCCGGAGAGATCCGACAGCAGGTACAGCGCCGAGCCGCCGAGCTCGTCGAGCGTGACGCCGCGGCGGAGCGGCGAATGCTTCTGCATGAAGGCGAACATCGCGCGCGCCTCGCCGATGCCAGAGCCCGCGAGCGTGCGGATGGGGCCCGCGGAGATCGCGTTGACGCGGATGCCGCGCGGTCCGAAATCGGAGGCGAGATAGCGCACGGAGGCTTCCAGCGCCGCCTTGGCCACGCCCATCACATTGTAGTTCGGCATCGCGCGCTCGGAGGCGCCGAAGGTCAGCGTGATCATGCTGCCACCTTCGGTCATCAGCTCGGCGGCGCGCTTCGCCACTTCCGTGAACGAGAAGCAGGAGATCACCATGGTACGTGAAAAGTTCTCGCGGCTGGTGTCGGCATAGCGGCCCTTCAGCTCGTTCTTGTCGGCAAAGCCGATCGCGTGGATGACGAAATCGAGCTTGCCCCATTTTTCACGGAGCGCATCGAAGGTCGCATCGACGCTGGCGATGTCCTCGACGTCGCACGGCAGCACGAGGTCGACACCGAGCTGCTCCGCCAGCGGCTTGACGCGCTTGCCCAAGGCTTCGCCCTGAAAGGTGAAGGCAAGCTCGGCGCCGTGCGCGTGCAGCGTCTTCGCCATGCCCCAGGCGATCGAATGATCATTGGCGATGCCCATGATCAGACCGCGCTTGCCTTTCATCAGACCTTCCATTGTCGTTCCCATTATCCTGAGGTCATCGCCCGCGCAGGCGGGCGATCCAGTATTCCAGTGACGGTCATGATCGATCGAGAAGCCGCGGCGTACTGGATGCCCCGCTTTCGCGGGGCATGACAGGGTCGTTAATCACACATCCAGCCGGCTGAACACCAGCGTGGCATTGGTGCCGCCGAAGCCGAAGGAGTTCGACAGCACGGTGCCGATCTTGGCGTTGTCGATGCGCTTGCGCACGATCGGCATGTCGGCGAACACGGGATCGAGCTCCTGGATATGTGCGCTCTCGCAGATGAAGCCGTTATTCATCATCAGCAGCGAGTAGATCGCCTCCTGCACGCCGGTGGCGCCCAGCGAGTGGCCGGTCAGCGCCTTGGTCGCCGAGATCGGCGGGCACTTCTCGCCACTTCCGAACACGCGGCGGAGCGCATCGATCTCCGGCGGATCGCCGGCCGGCGTCGAGGTCGCGTGCGGATTGATGTAGTCGACCTTGGTCTTCACCGTCGACATCGCCATGCGCATGCAGCGCTCGGCGCCTTCGCCCGAGGGCGCGACCATGTCGTAGCCGTCCGAGGTCGCGCCGTAGCCGACGATCTCGCCGTAGATGCGGGCGCCGCGCGCCTTGGCATGTTCGAGCTCTTCCAGCACCAGCACGCCGGCACCGCCGGCGATGACGAAGCCGTCGCGGTTGACGTCGTAGGGCCGCGAGGCGGTGGCGGGCGTGTCGTTGTATTTCGAGGACATCGCGCCCATGGCGTCGAACAGCACGGAGAGCGACCAGTCCAGCTCCTCGCAGCCGCCGGCGAAGATGACGTCCTGCTTGCCGATCTGGATCGTCTCATAGGCATTGCCGACGCAATGGTTCGACGTCGCGCAGGCCGACGAGATCGAATAGTTCACGCCCTTGATCTTGAACCAGGTCGCAAGCGTCGCGGAGGCCGTGGACGACATCGCCTTCGGCACTGCGAAAGGTCCGACGCGCTTCGGTCCCTTGGTGCGGGTGATGTCGGCGGATTCGACGATGGTGCGGGCGGAGGGGCCGCCGGAGCCCATGATGATGCCGGTGCGGATGTTGGAGACTTCGTCAGGCGACAGACCGGAGTCCTGGATCGCCTGCTCCATCGCGACGTGATTCCACGCCGCGCCCTGGCCGAGGAAACGCATCGCGCGGCGGTCGACCACCGTCGCGGGATCGAGCGACGGCGCGCCCGCTACCTGCGAACGGAAGCCGAGCTCGGCATATTTCTCAGCCCGCGAAATGCCCGACTTCGCCTCGTGAAGGCTCGCAAGCACTTCCTGGGTGTTGTTTCCGATCGACGAGACGATGCCCATCCCGGTGACCACAACCCGCCTCATGACAGCCTCGCCTCAATCGTTGTTGTCTTGGTGATGCGCTCAGCCCAGGCTCGTGCCCTGCTTGAACAGGCCGACCTTCAAGTCCTTGGCGCGATAAATAATCTGGTCATCGACCGAAAGCCACCCGTCGGCGATACCGAGCACCAGCTTTGAACGCATCACGCGTTTGATATCGACGTTGTACACAACCTTGCGGGCCTCGGGCAGCACCTGGCCGCTGAACTTCAGCTCGTTCAGGCCAAGCGCGCGACCACGACCTTCACCCCCGGTCCAACCCAGGTAAAAGCCGACCATTTGCCAAAGCGCGTCGAGGCCGAGGCAGCCGGGCATCACCGGATCGTTCTTGAAGTGGCAGCCGAAGAACCAGAGGTCGGGCTTCACGTCGAGCTCGGCGCGCACCAGCCCCTTGCCGAACTCGCCGCCATTGTCGTTGATGTCAGTGATGCGGTCGAACATCAGCATCGGCGGCAACGGCAGCTGGGCATTGCCCGGGCCGAACATCTCGCCGCGGCCACAGGCCAGCAGATCTTCGTATTCGTAACCGTTGCGCCTGTTCAGCATGCAGAGCCTCTGTTTGAATTCCGATTGAGCGGCGCTTTTTGGCGAAAATGGGCCCCGTCTCGGTCGGAGAGCAACGCCAATTGCCACTGTCAGGCGCTGCGTCCGCATGCCCCGGATGGACTGCGGACCGGGCCTCGTGCCCGGCTGCGCCAAAATCGGCTAAGCGGAACCGCGCGCTCTCTAACACAGGCCATTTCGGGTAGCAAAGTGCATCCATGAAGGTAAAATGACGCGATACCGGCCCGGTTCCAAGCCTTATTAGAACCTCTCTAGTTGCGAGAAACTTGCATCTGCATCTTTCTGTTCTTATATTGCTGAGAGATATTGTTCACGCGTGCCCGAAATCTGGAAATGAGCGAGAATACTGCGCCCCATCACGACGACGACGTCCACTCCGCGGCCCTGCTGTCCGGCCGCCAGCCGGCTCTCACCGGCTGCCCCTGGCACGACGTCAACGAAATGCTCCAGTCCGCCGGGCTCCGTCCGACGCGTCAGCGCATGGCACTGGGCTGGCTGTTGTTCGGCAAAGGTGCTCGCCACCTCACGGCTGAAATGCTCTACGAGGAAGCGACGCTCGCCAAGGTTCCGGTGTCGCTGGCGACGGTCTACAACACGCTGAACCAGCTCACCGATGCCGGCCTGCTCCGCCAGGTCAGCGTCGACGGCACCAAGACCTATTTCGACACCAACGTCACCACCCACCATCACTACTACCTCGAGAACAGCCATGAGCTGGTCGACATCGAGGATCCGCATCTGGCGCTGTCCAAGATGCCGGAAGTGCCGGAGGGTTACGAGATCGCGCGCATCGACATGGTCGTGCGCCTGCGCAAGAAGCGCTGAACTAATTCTAGATTGCTGATGCGATCGTCATGGCCGGGCTCGTCCCGGCCATTGTCGTTTTAGGCCGTCATTCCGGGATGGTGCGCAGCACCAGACCTCAGGCGCGCAATTGCGCACCGGGGAATCTCGAAATCCTCGATGCTGCGCATCGCCCCGGGATGACCCTTCGGGTCAGTTGACCTGCTCGTCCGAATACACGCCCCAGAGGCGCTCCTGCTGGATCCAGCCGTCAAAACCGTTGCCGGTGACGCGGCACCAGTTTGCAGCGCACTTCTTTACCTGCGTGACGACGCCGGCCTGGAGTCTTGCTGCAACCGCGCTGTCGAGATCGGCGCGATCGTAGATCGGGGCGAGGTCGTCCTTGTGCTTCATGGTGACGACCGCGGTGCGGCGGCCCGACAGCAGCGAGTGATAGACCCAGCCCTCGGCGCCTTCGGAATCGCGCACCCGGCGCCAATTCTCAAATTCGGCGGTGATTTCCACCGGCAGGCCCGAACGGGTGTAGACCCAGGCCACGTCATTGTCCTTGGTCGGGCCGGCACGGACGTTCACGTGATCCGATTTGAGGCTGACATAGCGCGGCACCGGCAGGCCGCTGGCGGTCTGGGGCGTGGTGTCCTTGGCCGAATGCGAGGGGCCGACCGAAGCGCTCAACCAGGTGCAAACGAGCGCCATTACCGAACAAAAACGCCCCAACGCCATCAACCCGTCTCCTGTCGAAGACCCGGCCCGAGCCCGGTCCTCACCCCAAATTCCAAAACCTGCCGCGCAATCCCCTGACCCGCCCCACGCGGGTGTTCCCCAAACCGGGCTCCTTGAAGCCTTGACCCGTGGTTCTTGTCTTGGCCCGGCCTTCTGCTAGAGAGGACGGGCACTTGAACAACCAGTTTGCCCCGATTTTCCGGCCGGAAATATCGGGAGAGCTTGAAGGAAACGCCGGGGACGGACACGGCAAGGGCAGTGTCGAACAACCGGGTTAATGAGACCTCAACGACCGGCCTTTGGCGACAGAGGCGGCTTGCGACGCCTCATGAGAGCAGGACATGTCGGTGAAGAAAAAGCCCCTCGTCGTGGTGACGCGCAAGCTGCCGGATTCGATCGAGACGCGGATGCGCGAATTGTTCGACGCGCGGATCAATCTCGAGGACACGCCGATGTCCGCCGACCAGATCGCGGAAGCCGCACGCACCGCCGACGTGCTGGTTCCGACCGTCACCGACCATATCAGCGCCGACATCATCAACCAGCCCGACTGCAAGCTGCGGCTGATCGCCAATTTCGGCAACGGCGTCGATAATATCGACGTCGAGGCCGCGCATGCCCGCGGCATCACCGTCACCAACACGCCGAAGGTCCTGACCGAGGACACCGCCGACATGACCATGGCGCTGATCCTCGCCGTGCCCAGGCGGATGATCGAAGGCGCCTCGATCCTGACCGAAGGAAAACCCTGGCCGGGCTGGTCGCCGACCTGGATGCTCGGCCACCGTATCGGCGGCAAGCGGCTCGGCATCATCGGCATGGGTCGCATCGGCCAGGCGGTGGCGCGCCGCGCCCGCGCCTTCGGGCTGCAGATCCACTATCACAACCGCCGCCCCGTGGCGCCGAAGATCGCCGAAGAGCTTGGCGCGACCTATTGGGAAAGCCTCGACCAGATGCTGGCGCGGATGGACATCATCTCGGTGAACTGCCCGCACACGCCGGCGACCTATCATCTGCTCTCGGCGCGGCGGCTGAAGCTGATCCGCAAGGACGCCTACATCGTCAATACCGCGCGCGGCGAGGTGACCGACGAGGACACGCTGATCAAGCTGATCGAAGGCGGCGAGATCGGCGGCGCCGGGCTCGACGTCTACGAGCACGAGCCTGCAGTCAACCCCAAGCTGGTGCGGCTTGCCAAGGCCGGCAAGGTGACGCTGCTGCCGCATATGGGCTCGGCCACGATCGAAGGCCGCGTCGAGATGGGCGAGAAGGTGATCATCAACATCCGCACCTTCCTCGACGCGCACAAGCCGCCGGATCGCGTGCTGCCGAGCATGCTCTGAGGTTTATTTCCCGCGCGTCTCGCGCTTGCGCCAGTCGGCGACGAAATCGATGAAGGCGCGCAGCGCGGGCGGCGTCTGGCGCCGGCTCGGGTAATACAGGAACGGGCCGGGAAACGGCTCGCACCAATCTTCCATCAGGCTGACCAGCGCGCCGGACTTCACGGCATCGCCGACATAACCGTCGATCGTTGCCCAGACGCCCACACCATCGAGCGCGGCTCGCAGGGCAAGGGTCATGTTCGTGGAGATCAGCTTTGCCGGCGGATCGACCTTCACGATCTGGCTGGCCTTCTCGAACTCCCAATCATGCATCACGCCGCTCGAATACCGGGCGCGGATGCAATCATGATCGAGCAGATCCTTGGGATGCTTCGGCTCGCCGCGGCGCGCGACATAATCGGGCGAGGCGACGACGACATAGTGCTGCGGACCGCTCAGCGGGATCGCCACCATGTCCTGCGCGAGATGCTCACCATAACGCACGCCGGCATCGTAGCCCCCGCTCACGATATCGACGAAACCGCTTTCGGACACGACGTCGAGATCGACCTGCGGATGCGCTGCGAGGAACGGGCCGACCATCGGCGCCAGCACGAGATCGACCGCCGGGGGCGGCGCGTTGATGCGCAGGCGGCCGGAAGCCACCTCGCGCAGGCCCCGCACCTCCGCCAGGGCATCGCCGACGTCGCGTAGCGCAGGTGCCACCCGCGACAGCAGCAGCTCGCCCGCCTCAGTCAAGGCGACACTGCGGGTGGTGCGGTTCATCAGGCGGACGCCAAGGCGCTCCTCGAGGTCGCGTAGGCGCTGGCTAAGACTCGACACCGACACGCGAATTTCGACCGCCGCCCGCCGGAAATTGCGGGTGCGGGCGACCGCCACGAAGACGTCGAGATCGCGCAGATCAGGCTCAGTCATTGTTCGTTACAATGAACAAGCCATTCGGCATTGTCCAGCTTATCGGCGCAATGGACCAGGTGCATATCCAGCCCGTCGCGCGGCGCAATCAGCCTGCCGCCTTTCGAGGAGAGCCATCATGGAACAGCACAAACTCGGTTCAACCGGCCCCCGCGTCTCTGCCCTTGGTCTCGGCTGCATGGCCATGTCGGACGCCTATGGCCCGGCCGATCGCGGCGAGAGCATCGCCACGATCCACGCGGCGCTCGACGCCGGCATCACGCTGCTCGACACCGGCGATTTCTACGCCATGGGTCACAATGAAATGCTGATCCGCGATGCGCTGAAGGAAGTGGCGCGCGACAGGGTGCAGATCAGCGTCAAGTTCGGCGCGCTACGCGGCCCTGCCGGCGAATTCACCGGCATGGATTGTCGCCCGGCCGCGATCCGGAATTTCCTCGCCTATTCGCTGCAGCGGCTCGACACCGACTATATCGATATCTACCGCCCGGCACGGCTCGACCCCAACGTTCCCATCGAAGAGACCATCGGCGGCCTCGCCGATCTCGTGAAGGCCGGTTACATCAGGCATATCGGCCTGTCCGAAGTCGGCTCCGACACCATCCGCCGCGCGCATGCCGTGCATCCGATCGTCGACCTCCAGATCGAATATTCGCTGATCGAGCGTGGCATCGAGCGCGACATTCTCAAGACCTGCCGCGAGCTCGGCATTGGCATCACCGCCTATGGCGTCCTGGCGCGCGGCCTGATCAGCGGCCATTGGTCGAAGGATTCGGGCAAGGCCGGCAAGGACTACCGGCTGATGACGCCGCGCTTCCAGGGCGCAAATCTCGACGCCAATCTCGCGCTGGTGGAGTCCCTGCGTACCATCGCCGGCGAAATCGGCGCAACGCCGGCGCAGGTCGCAATCGCCTGGGTCGCGGCGCAGGGAAAAGAGATCGTGCCGCTGGTCGGCGCCAAGACCCGCACCCGTCTCGTCGAAGCGCTTGGCGCGACCAGGGTCACGCTGACACCGGCGCATCTTGCGGCGCTGGCCAAGGCGTTTCCGCCGGATGTCGCCTCGGGCACGCGTTACGCCGCCGAGCAGATGGCCCATCTCGATAGCGAGAAGCCGGCCACGGCGTAACGCAGCCCATCACGTGCGATGGGCGCTGAGGTCGGTGACCACAGGCCCGTCGCCGTTGAGCGGATTGGCCGGATCGCGCGAATAGCGCAGCGTCTCGAAGCGCATCGCGCGCGCATCGATCATCAGGAGGCGGCCGACCAGGCCGTCGCCGAAACCGACGATCTCGCGGATCGCCTCCATCGCCATCATCGATCCCAGCACGCCCGCCAGCGCACCCATGACGCCGGCTTCCGCGCAGGCAGGAACGGTACCCGGCGGCGGCGCCTCCGGAAACAGGCAGCGATAGGTCGGATTGAATTCGCCCTGCTCGTTGGTCTCGTGCGCGCGGATGGTAGTGAGCGAGCCGTCGAAGGTGCCGAGCGCGGCCGTGATCAACGGCCGCTTCGCGAAGAAGCAGGCGTCCGAGACCAGATAGCGTGTCGAGAAATTATCGGAGCCGTCGAGCACGAGGTCGTAGTCGCCGATCAAGCTGAGCGCATTGTCCGCATTCAGCCAGGTGGCGTGGCCGACGAAGCGAACATGCGGATTGAGCGCCGCAATCCGCTCGGCGGCGCTCTCGACCTTGTGCCGGCCGATATCGGGCGTGGTGTGGATCACCTGGCGCTGCAGATTGGACAACGACACCACGTCGTCATCGACCACGCCGAGCGTGCCGATGCCGGCGGCGGCCAGATACATCAGCGCCGGCGCGCCGAGCCCGCCGGCGCCGATCACCAGCGCAGAGGCGCGCTTCAGCGCCGCCTGGCCCGGTCCGCCGACGTCGCGCAGCACGATATGGCGGGCATAGCGTTCCAGTTCGTCCGGGCTCAGCATCGTCGTACGCCTCTCCTACCAAGCCGTCGCTCTCACTGTACGCGGCTCGACCTTAGGCCTGAACCACCTCAACATTGTTCGCGACCAACGAGATGTGCTTCAATGGCATTGCGTTCAATGGGCTGGTTGGATTTGTCATGAGATCGATGCTTGCGGCAACCTTGATGTTTGCGGCTGCCACAGGCGCGCACGCCCAGATGACGACGCCGCAGATCCCCGGTACCAAGCCGAAGCTGGTCCAGACCGTGCCGATCCGGCCTCCGGCCACGCAGACGCCATCGGCGACGGCGGATGCGATGGCGCAAGCGGAGCGGCTGTCGCTGCAATCCGACCTCGCCTGGGTCGGCCAGTACAACGGCGCCATCACCGGCGACGTCAGCGCGCGCCTGGTCAACGCCATCAAGGAATACCAGAAGGCCAAGGGCGGCAAGCCGACCGGCGTGCTCAATCCGCAGGAGCGCGCCGCGCTGGCCGAGATGGCGCGAAAGAAGCAGGACGGCGTCGGCTGGAAGATCGTGACGGAGCCGACCAGCGGCGCCCGGCTCGGCATCCCCTCGAAACTGGTGCCGCAGCAGGCGAGCGACGCCAACGGCTCGAAATGGACCTCGCCGACCGGAACCGTTCAGGTGCTGCTCAGCCGCCGCAAGGAGGCGAACCCGACCGCGGCAAAACTCGCGGAGCTGGAGAAGGAGCCGTCCGGGCGCAAGGTCGATTACACCGTGGTGAAGCCCGATTTCTTCGTGCTCTCGGGATTGCAGGGCCTGAAGAAGTTTTACATCCGCGGCACCTTTAGAGGTGACGAGGTCCGCACCATGACGATCCTCTACGACCAGGCGACCGAGAACACGGTCGAGCCGGTCGTGATCGCGATGTCGAGCGCGTTCAACGCGTTTCCGTCCGGACCGCAAGCCGGGCCGCCGCCGCGCAAGCCCATCGAATACGGCACCGGCCTCGTCGTCAGCGATGACGGCGCGATTGTCGCCGACCGGCTCGTCACCGACGGCTGCCTCGCGATCACGATCGCCGGCTATGGCAGCGCCGATCGCCTCGCCGAGGACAAGGAGCGCGGTCTCGCACTGCTTCATATCTACGGCGCACGCGGCCTGAAGCCGCTCAGCCTTACTGGCGGCGCGGCCAAGACGAACGTGGATGTCGTCGGCATCGCCGATCCGCAGAGCCAGGGCGGCGCGGCGGGTGTCTCGACCGTCAAGGGCGCACTCGCACCGGTCACGAGCAGCGAGTCCGCACTGTCGCCTCCGCCGGCGGTGGGATTTTCCGGTGGTCCGGCGATCGATGGCGACGGCAAGTTCGCCGGCATTGCGTTGTTGAAGCCGACCATGGTGGCAGGACCCGCGACATCGGTGCCGGCCTCGCAGGCCGTGATGGTGTCCGCGGACGCCGTGCGCGATTTCCTGAAGGCCAAACAGGTCACGGTGAACGGTACGTCGACGGACGCAAAGGCCGCCGTCGTGCGCGTGATCTGCGTGCGGAAGTAAACCTCCGCAAGGATAGCGCTTCTCTCGTGTCCCGGACGCGGTGCGTGACATGCCGCTCCGCTGGCCGGGACCCACGTCTCCGAAGCCGAGCTGGCAGCTTTCTGGGCCCCGGCTCAACAGCGCATAACTGACGTGCTGCGCTTTGTCCGGGGCACGAGATCAACTCCTCGGCGAGCATCATCACACGTACGACTACTGGTCCAGTAATGGTACGGATTAGCTGGCCATCCCCATTCCGCCATCATCGTTACTGTTGATTCGGACCTCCGCGATCCCCCTTTGGATCGGGCCGGCACGTCCTGAGCGAGAAGGCTCAGCATCGAGATCGATGCACGTTCGCGTGGCGTATTCCTGACCCAAGCATTCCAAAGGATTGATCTTCAAATGCACACGATCGTACTGGCCACCCAAAAGGGTGGCAGCGGCAAGAGCACGCTCGCCATCGGCCTCGCGCTCGCGGCCAAGCAGGCCGGCTTCACCGTCCGCCTGATCGAGACCGACCCGCAGGGCACTCTGTCGAACTGGCAGCGCCGCCGCACCACCGATGATCTCGTCGTCGAGCCGATCTATCATGCCGCCGACATCGAGCCGCGCCTGAAGATGCTGGCTGACGGCGGCCTGCAGCTTGCGATCGTCGACACCGCCGCCGGCCTCAGCGCCGCGACCACCGCTGCGATCCGCCATTCCGATCTCTGCCTGATCCCGGCCCGCCCGAGCGTCGCCGACATCGAGGCGACCGCCTCGACGCTCAGCGTCGCGCGAGCCTGGAAGCGGCCCTACAGCTTCGTGCTCAACCAGACGCCGATCCGCGGCCAGCGCATCGACAATGCCGCCAACACGCTCGCCGAGGAAGCCGCGCTCGATCTTTCGGACGTGCTCGCGCGCCCGCTGATCGTGATGCGCAACGATCACCAGGATTCGCTCGCGAGCGGCCTTGCCGTCAGCGAATTCGCGCCGAACGGCAAGTCGGCGAACGAGATCCGCGGCCTGTGGCGCTGGATCGAAACCCGGCTCGAGCTCGAAGCCACGACCAATGTCCTGATCAACCAGGTGATGTCGCCTGCGGACGGCATGCTGCATGTCGCGGCCGATCTTTCAGCGGACGAGACCACGACACTGGCGTCCTGAGCGGGGCATCGCTCTGACGGCAGTCGGCCCTTCATCATCCGGAAGGGCCCCAGCGACGAAGCGATCCGGCCACCAGCCCGGCCGGATTGCTTCGCTTCGCGGTTTTGTCGACGCTCTATTTTCGTGTCGTAGCCCGGATGGAGCGCAGCGCAATCCGGGAAGTCTCTCCGCGGTCACGCTCGCCCCGGATTTCGCCGCGCTCCATCCGGGCTACGGGCTAGGTCACTTCTGACACTTCTGACACCAGAAGGTGGAGCGTCCGTTCTGCGTGAACCGCTTGACGGTGCCACCGCAGCCCGGCGTCGTGCATTTCTCGCCTTCGCGGTCGTAGACCTTGAACGAATGCTGGAAATAGCCGAGCTCGCCCGAGGTCTGACGATGGTCGCGCAAGGACGAGCCGCCGGCCTTGATGGCGTCGTTCAGCACCGTGTGGATCGCACTCACCAATCGCTTCGCATGATCGGTCGGCTCGCCGCCGCCAACGCCCTTGCGACCCTTGGTCGCGAGCGTCGCCGCGATCCGGCGCGGCGACAGATGCGAGCGATGCAGGGCTTCGCAGACATAGATGTTGCCGAGCCCCGCCACCACGCGCTGGTCGAGCAGCGCGGCCTTCAGGCTGGTGGTCTTGCCTTCGCAGGACCGCGCCAGCATCGCGGCGTCGAATTCGTTGCCGAGCGGCTCGGGGCCGAGGTCGCGCAGCAGCGGCTCCTCGTCGAGTGCGTTACGCGCGATCACTTTCATGTAACCGAAGCGGCGCGGGTCGTTGAAGACGACGTCGGCTCCGGAAGACATCCGAAACAGCACATGGTCGTGCGTGGAGTCCTTACCCCTCGGATAGTGAAACTCGCCGGGAGCTGCCTCGTTGTCCGGCTTGATGACGCGGAACGAGCCCGACATGCCCAGATGCATCAAGAGCACATCGCCGGAGGCGAGATCGGCCATGAGATATTTTGCACGGCGGCCGAGCCCCGTGACGACCTGCCCCTGGAGCCGGGCCACGAAATCCGGCTGGAACGGAAAGCGCAGGTCCGGCCGGCGGGCTTCCGCCACCAGGATTTTCGCACCCTCCATCACAGGCTGAAGGCCGCGGCGGACGGTCTCGACTTCGGGCAATTCAGGCATGGTCAGGCATTCACCTTATGAGGGCGGTGTGATAGCGCCATTGCGGCGGGCGCGCTATGGTTCGCCCAGTGGAGTAGAGTAATGGATCGGCCGGGCGAAACCACGCATTTTGGCTTCAGGGACGTCCCCCTGGGGGACAAGCAGACGCTGGTGAACGATGTGTTTCACAGCGTGGCGTCGCGCTATGATTTGATGAACGATTTGATGTCCGGTGGCCTGCACCGGGTCTGGAAGGACATCATGATTACCGCGCTCGACCCGCCGAGGAGCGACCGGTCGTTCGCGTTGCTCGACGTAGCCGGCGGCACCGGCGACATCTCGTTCCGTGCCGCCAAGGCCGCGGGGCCCGGCTTCCATGCCACCGTCTGCGACATCAACACCGACATGCTGGCGGTGGGCCGCGAGCGCGCCGCGAAGCGCCATCTCGACACCCGGGTCGATTTCGTCGAAGGCAATGCCGAAGCACTCGCCTTCGCCGATCGCAGCTTCGACGCATATACGATCGCTTTCGGCATTCGCAACGTACCCCGGATCGATCTGGCGCTGCGCGAAGCCCATCGCGTGCTGAGGCCCGGCAGCCGCTTCCTGTGCCTGGAATTCTCCACCGTCGAGATGCCCGGGCTCGACCGGATCTACGACCTGTTCTCGTTCAAGGTGATCCCGCCGCTCGGCCGGATGATCACGGGCGACGCCGAGTCCTACCAATATCTCGTCGAGTCCATCCGCAAGTTTCCGAAACCCAACGCCTTCGCCGACATGATCCGCGACGCCGGCTTCGCCCGCGTCAGCTGGCAGACCCTGTCCGGCGGCATCGTCGCACTGCATTCGGGCTGGCGTTTGTGATCTCTGCCTTCACCCACATTGCGCGCCTGATCCGCGCCGCGTTCGTGTTTGCGCGCGAGGGCGTGTTCGGCTCGGTCGATCCGAGCCTGGTGCCGCCGCCGGGACAGCTCGCTCTGAAGCTGGCGCGCCTCGTCGAACGACGTGGCGTCAAGCACGGCCCGCGGATATCGCGCGCGCTGACGCGGATGGGGCCCGCCTATCTCAAGCTCGGACAATTCCTGGCCACACGCCCCGACGTCGTCGGCGTCATCATGGCGCGCGACCTCGAAAGTCTCCAGGACCGCCTGCCGCCGTTTCCGCAGGACGAAGCCGAAGCCGCGATCGCGACCTCGCTGGAGCGGCCGCTGAAGGACGTGTTTGTGAGCTTCGGCCCTCCCGTCGCTGCGGCCTCGATCGCGCAGGTGCATCGCGGCGAGATCTTGCAAGCCGGCATCCGCAAGTCGGTCGCGGTCAAGGTGCTCCGGCCCAACGTCGCTACGCGCTTCCGCCGCGACCTCTCCGATTTCTTCTTCGTCGCGCACAAGGCCGAGGCTTATTCGGCCGAAGCACGGCGCCTGCGCCTCATCGAGGTCATCAACACCATGTCGCGCTCGGTCGCGATGGAGATGGATCTGCGGCTGGAAGCTGCGGCGCTGTCGGAGATGGCGGAGAACACGCAGGGCGATCCTGATTTCCGCGTGCCGGCCGTGGACTGGGACCGCACCACGCACAACGTGCTGACGATGGAGTGGATCGACGGCATCGCGCTGAACGATCACAAGCGTCTGGCAGAATCGCAGGTCGACCTGCCCGATCTCGGCCGCAAGGTGATCCAGAGCTTCCTGCGGCACGCGCTGCGCGACGGCTTCTTCCACGCCGACATGCATCCGGGCAACCTGTTCCTGGATGACGCGGGGCGGCTCGTCGCGGTCGATTTCGGCATCATGGGCCGGCTCGGCATGAAGGAGCGGCGCTTCCTCGCCGAAATCCTGCTCGGCTTCATCACCCGCGATTATCGCCGCGTCGCCGAGGTGCATTTCGAGGCGGGCTACGTGCCCGCACATCACTCGGTCGAGAACTTCGCACAAGCGATTCGCGCCATCGGCGAGCCGATCCACAACCGCACGGCGGAAGAGATCTCGATGGCGCGGCTCTTGACGCTGCTGCTCGAGGTCACCGGCCTGTTCGACATGACCACGCGCCCCGAGCTGATCCTGCTCCAGAAGACCATGGTCGTGGTCGAAGGCGTGGCGCGCGGCTTCGATCCCAGGCTCGACATCTGGAAGGTCGCCGACCCCGTGGTACGCGAATGGATCGAGCGCAATCTCGGTCCGATCGGCCGGGTGCAAGGCGCGCTCGCCGGGACCGGAGACATCGCGCGCGTGCTGATGCGCATGCCGGAGATCGCCGAGCGGTCCGTGAAGGTGCTCGAGCAGCTCGAGACCATGACGCGGGAGGGCATCAGGCTGTCGCCCGAGAGCATCGCCGCGATGGGCCGCACCGAGGGCCGCAAGAATCGCTGGCGCACCGTCGCGCTCTGGATCATCGCCGCGACCTTCATCGGGATCCTGATCGCCGTCCGGAATCTGTGATTGCCAAAAGCTTGATTGCATTGAAATCACACAAGTGATAGCATCGCTATCATTCCGTGCTGGAGGGGCGTCATGGCAAGCCTGACCATCCGCAAGCTCGACGACGCCGTCAAAACCTATTTGCGGCTGCGCTCGGCCAAGAACCGCAGGTCGGTCGAGGAAGAGGTCCGGGTCATCCTGCGGGAGCTGATCGAGGGCCGCGAGGAGCCGCTGACGCCGTTTGCGGTACCACCCGCGGCATCCGCCGCCCCCGCACTCCAGCGCACCGGCGCCGTTCCCGAGGCCAGCGTCACCCTGATCATCGGCGGTGGCATCGCGGCCTATAAATCGCTCGACCTGATCCGAAGGCTGAAGGAGCGCCGCGTCGAGGTCCGCTGCGTCCTGACCAAGGCGGCCCAGCAATTCGTCACGCCGCTGGCGGTCAGCGCCCTCTCCCATGAGCGCGTCTATACCGACCTGTTCGACCCGCAGAGCGAGTTCGACGCCGGCCATATCAGGCTCGCGCGCGACTGCGACCTGATAGTCGTCGCGCCCGCGACCGCCGACCTGATGGCCAAGATGGCCAACGGCCACGCCGACGATCTCGCCAGCGCCATCCTGCTCGCGACCAACCGCAAGGTGCTGCTGGCACCGGCAATGAACCCGCTGATGTGGAACAATACGGCGACGCGCCGCAACGTCGCGCAGCTGCAGCGCGACGGCGTGGTGCTGATCGGACCCAATTCCGGCGAGATGGCGGAAGCGGGCGAAGCTGGTGTCGGCCGCATGTCGGAAGCGATCGAGATCGCCGCCGCTGCCGAGCGCCTGCTGCGGCCGCCGGTGCCGAAGCCACTTGCCGGCAAGCGCGTGCTGATCACCGCAGGTCCCACCCACGAGCCGATCGATCCGGTGCGCTATATCGCCAACCGCTCCTCCGGCAAGCAGGGCTTTGCCATTGCCGCCGCCGCACAAGCCGCCGGCGCCGAGGTGATTTTGGTCAGCGGTCCGGTCGACCTCAGCGATCCCCAGGGCGTCACCGTCAAGCACGTCGAATCGGCGCGGCAGATGCTGGAGCAGGTGCAGGCCTCGCTTCCCGCCGACATCGCGATCTTTGCCGCCGCGGTCGCCGACTGGCGCGTTGCCAATGAAGGCGAGCAGAAGCTGAAGAAGACTTCGGCCGGCATGCCGCCGCTTCAGCTGATCGAGAACCCCGATATCCTCGCCACGATCTCGAAGCTGACCGACAAGCGCCCGCCGCTGGTGATCGGCTTTGCCGCCGAGACCGAGCACCTGATCGACAACGCCAAGTCAAAACTGGCCCGCAAGGGCTGCGACTGGATCGTCGCCAACGACGTCTCGCCCGCCACCGGCGTGATGGGCGGCGACCGCAACACCGTGCATCTGATCAGTCGCAAGAATGGTGAGAAGGACGGCGAGATTGCAGTTGATTCCTGGCCGGTGATGACCAAGGAACAGGTCGCCATCGAACTGGTCGCGCATGTCGCCCGAAGCGTGACCGACAAATCCCTGGAGCCGGCATCTTGAGCACGAAGGTCACTGTCGAACTGCAACGCCTGGCCCATGCGGAAGGCCTGCCAATGCCGGCCTATCAAACCACCGAGGCTGCCGGCCTCGATCTGATGGCGGCGGTGCCGGACAGCGAGCCGATGACGCTCGCCCCCGGCCAATATGCGCTGGTGCCGACGGGCCTTGCGATCGCATTGCCGGCCGGGCACGAGGCGCAGGTGCGACCGCGCTCGGGGCTTGCCGCCAAGCACGGCGTCACCGTGCTGAACTCGCCGGGCACGATCGACGCGGACTATCGCGGCGAGATCAAGGTGATCCTGATCAATCACGGCACGGCGCCGTTCGTGATCAAGCGCGCCGAGCGCATCGCCCAGATGGTGATCGCGCCCGTGGTGCAGGCCGCGCTGGTTCCGGTGGCCACATTGTCGGCCACCGATCGCGGCGCCGGCGGCTTCGGCTCGACCGGCCGCTAAGTCGTGGTGGGTTGAACTCGAACAGAGTCCGATCAATCGGGCGCTCTCTCCGCTCCCTCCCCCCTTGTGGGGAGGGGCAGGGAGGGGGGACTCTTTCAATCGCGCACCGTTTCTCTTTGCATCGTCAATAATTGGCACTTCTTCCTGGGCTACCCCCTCTCCCTAACCCTCCCCCACAAGGGGGGAGGGAACGCACCTCCGTCGGAGAGCCCGTGGTGTCTCATCTCAGGCGCTAACGCACGGCAGTTCCAGCCGAATCATCCGAAGAATTACGTGAGGTGGAACATTGAGCCCGGCATTTTTTTGGGGCCGCCTTTGCGTTCACGATCTGGACTCTTACCGCCGGAGTCGCGGTGAGGGTATTGTCGTTTGATTCGCGCGCGACGGGGGTCGCCGCGCGCAAATCTGTGCGATCTTGGGGCAACTATGTCAGGCGTGATCGTGTCGATGCGTCGGACGCTGCTGTCGTGCACATCGCTCGTGCGCAACGGCTTGTTGGGAGGCGCTCTTGCAGCGCTGCTGCCGGCTGCGCCGGCCGAGGCGGCCGACCTCATCGACACCCTCTCCATCATGCTGGATTTCAACCGGCAGGAACTCGCGGTGCTCGCCACCGCGCTGGCCTTGCTCGGCTTCTCGGTGGTGGCTGCGATTCTCTTGATGCGCACGCGCGTGCGCACGGCGAAGAACGAGGCGCGGCTGCGTGCCCGAATCGGGGAACTCCAGCTCCAGGCCGACCGTTTCGGCGCGCTGCTGTTCGCCGAGCCGCAGATCCTGATCTCCTGGCCGGCCGGCGACAATCGCGCGCAGATCTCGGGCGACATCTCCATGGTGTTGCCGCGCGACTCCTCGCCGCAACGCGTGCTCGCATTCGGAACCTGGCTGCCGCCGGAACCCGCGCTCCAGATGGATCATGCCGTCGATGCGCTGCGTGACCGCGGCGACGGGTTCCAGCTGACATTGACCACCTCGCATGGCCACACGCTCGAGGCCATCGGCCGCGCCATCGGCGGCCAGGCCATTGTCCGGATTCGCGAGCTCTCGGGGCTCCGCCGCGATCTGGCCGAGACCAATCTGCGCTACAACGCGCTCTCCGACGAGACCGAGATGCTGCGCGGCTTCGCCGCCAACGCACCCTGGCCGATCTGGGCCAAGGGCGAGAACGGCGCGCTGACCTACGCCAACCCGGCCTATGTCCGCGCCACCGAGGCGAACAACGTCACCGACGCGCAGGAGCGCAAGCTCGAGCTGCTCGACAGCGCCGATCGCACCGCGATGGAACGGGGACTGAAAGACACCGCCAATTTCAACGCGCGGCTGCCGATCGTGATCAGCGGCGAGCGCCGCATCTACGACGTGCGCGCGGTCAATGTCGGCAGCGGCAGCGTCGGCGTCGCCATCGATGCCAGCGAGGCGGATGCGCTCAGCTCGGCGCTGGTGCGGATGGCGGAGGCGCATCGCCGCACGCTCGACCAGCTCTCCTCCGGCGTTGCCGTGTTCGACGGTCAGCGTCGGCTCGCCTTCTACAACGATTCCTACCGCCGGCTGTGGGACCTCGACCGCACCTTCCTCGACGCCAATCCCGATGATTCCAGCGTGCTCGACCAGCTCCGCGCCGCGCGCAAGCTGCCGGAGCAGCCGGACTTCCGTGCCTGGAAATCCAAGCTGCACGAGGCCTATCGCGCGGTCGAGACCACCAAGGACACCTGGTACCTGCCCGACGGCCGCGCGCTCTCGGTCGTGACCACGCCGAACCCGGAAGGCGGCGTCACCTATCTGTTCGACGATGTCACCGAGAGCCTCGAGCTCGCCCGCCGCTTCGACGGCATGATCCGGGTCCAGCGCGAGACGCTGGACAGCCTCGCCGAGGGCGTCGCGGTGTTCGGCAGCAACGGCAAGGCGCAACTGTTCAACCCGGCCTTCGTCCGGATGTGGAAGCTGTCGAGCGATGCCATGCGCGACGAGCCGCACATCCAGACGGTGGAAGGCTGGTGCCATCAGCTGTTCGACGACCCCACGGTCTGGCGTCAGATCCGCGAGGCCGTAACCTCGATCGAGAGCCGCGCCGACGTGCCGCTGAAGCTGGAGCGCAAGGACGGTAGCGTGCTCGACGGCATGATCCGCCCGCTGCATGACGGCGCGACCATGCTGACGTTCCAGGACATCACCGACACCGAGAACGTCGAGCGCGCACTGCGCGAGCGCAACGAGGCGCTGGAGGCTGCCGACCAGATGAAGGTGGATTTCGTCCACCACGTTTCCTACGAGCTGCGCTCGCCGCTCACCACCATCATCGGCTTCGCGCATTTCCTCAGCGATCCCTCGACCGGGCCGCTGACGCCGAAGCAGGCCGAATATCTCGACTACGTCACCAAATCGACCAACGCGCTGCTGGCGCTGACCAACAACATCCTCGATCTCGCCACCATCGACGCCGGCGCCATGAAGCTGGAACTCGGCCCGGTCGACGTCAGCAAGACCATCGAGCTCGCGGCCGAAGGCATCCAGGACCGACTCGCCACCGACCGCATCCGCCTCAAGGTCGAGATCGCGCCCGATGTCGGAAGCTTCGTCGGCGACGAGAAACGCGTGGTGCAGGTGCTCTATAACCTCCTCGCCAACGCCGTCGGGTTTTCTCCACAGGATTCCACGGTCGGCATCAGCGCGCGCCGCACCGAACGCAGCGTGGTCTTCACTGTGACAGATTCCGGGCCTGGAATACCTGCCGACATGAAGGACAAGGTGTTCAACTGGTTCGAAAGCCGCTCGCAGGGCTCGCGTCACCGCGGCGCCGGGCTCGGCCTGTCGCTGGTGCGCTCCTTCGTCGAGCTGCATGGCGGCAAGGTGCGGGTGGATTCGATCGTCGGCCGGGGCACGGTCGTGATCTGCGACTTCCCGACCGACCAGGCGGCGCATCGCGACGCCGCCGAATGAGCGCGCCCACCACATTCTCCGTCGCGCTTCACAACGAGACGGCCACCGCACAATTGATGGCCGACCTCGCGCTGCTGGTCGGCCCTGGCGATGTCATTACGCTGACTGGCGATCTCGGCGCCGGCAAGACAGCTGCCGCCCGCGCGCTGATCCGCTACCTCGCCGGCGACGAGGAGCTGGAGGTGCCGAGCCCGACCTTCACCCTGGTGCAGGGCTATGAGCTGCCGCCGCTCCCGGTGATGCACGCCGATCTCTACCGCGTCGAGGACGAGAGCGAGCTCGAGGAGATCGGGCTGTCGCCCCTGCCCGATGCCACACTCGTCCTGATCGAATGGCCGGAGCGCGCGCCGTCGGCGATGCCACAGGATCGCATCGACATCGCGCTGACGCATCGTCCCGCATTGGGCTCGAACGCGCGCGCCGCCGACATCACCGGTCACGGCAAGAGCGCGGCCACGGTCGCGCGGCTGCAGGCATTGCGTGAATTCCTGGACGCAGCGGGCTACTTGGATGCGACGCGCAAGCGCATGGCGGGCGATGCCTCGACGCGCTCCTATGCGCGGCTGCTGCGCGAGGGCGAGAGCGTCATCCTCATGAACTCTCCGCAGCGGCCAGATGGCGCGGCGATGTACAACGGGAAGTCCTACAGCGCCGCGGTGCATCTTGCGGAGAACATCAGGCCTTTCGTTGCCATGGACGAAGGCTTGCGCGTAGTCGGCGTCTCGGCACCCGCGATCCACCATTACGATCTCGACCACGGCTTCCTGATCTCCGAGGATTTTGGCAGCGAAGGCGTAATCGAAGGCGATCCGCCGCGCCCGATCGCCGAACGTTACGAAGCTGCGACCGACGTGCTGGCCGTGCTGCACGGCAAGACGCTGCCGGAAACATTGCCGCTGGCGGATCAGAGCTACGCCATTCCCCTCTTCGATACCGAGGCGCTGCTGATCGAGATCGGCTTGATGCCGGAATGGTACCTGCCCGATCGCAACGCGCCGCTGAGCGAAGAGAAGCGCGCCGAATTTTTCGCGATGTGGCGAGAGCTGCTGAAGAAGCCGCTGGCCGCGCCGAAGACGTGGATCATCCGCGACTATCACTCGCCCAATCTGATCTGGCTTGGCGATCGCACCGGCATCGCGCGCGTCGGCGTGATCGATTTCCAGGACACCGTACTCGGTCCGCAATCCTACGACGTGGTGTCGCTGCTCCAGGACGCCCGCATCGACGTGCCCGAAAGCCTCGAGCTGACGCTGCTGTCGCGCTACATCAAGGCGCGGCGCGCTGGCGATGCCGGCTTCGATCCGGCCGGTTTCGCCGAGCTCTACGCGATCATGTCGGCACAGCGGAACACGCGGCTGCTCGGCACCTTCGCCCGCCTCAACCGCCGCGATGGCAAGCCGCATTATTTGCGTCACCAGCCGCGGATCTGGACCTATCTCGAGCGCTCGCTGGCGCATCCCGCGCTGAGCTCTTTGCGCGACTGGTATCTCGCCAACGTCCCGCCGCCCCAAAGGCCGCCAAAGGCTTGATTCGGGGCCCGATTTACCAGCTGTTAGCCAAGACGCCGGTATTCTGGCGGCCAGGCAGCCGGATCATTACGGGCTGGAGCGGGCAGATGGCGGTAAAGACGGACCAGCGCGGCAACAGCCGGGTCGTTTTCGAGCGCGGGATCTCGGCCCAGATGATGGGGATCGACGGCACCTGGCGGCGCGACTGCACCATGGAGGACGTCTCCGAGACCGGCGCCAAGCTGACCATCGACGGCTCGGTCGAGGGCCTCCATCTGAAGGAGTTCTTTCTGCTGCTGTCGTCCACCGGACTTGCGTACCGGCGTTGCGAGCTGGCCTGGGTCAATGGCGACCAGATCGGGGTCAATTTCCTCAAGCTCGGCGACAAGAAGAAAAAGGCGCGTTCCACAGCCGTCGGGGCATGATGGCAACACCCGTCGTACAACCGTCACGGCGGGTGGCTAAGGCGGTTGAGATGCGGTGCGGCTGATCGAACCTCGTGTTAGGATTGCTGCGAACGCGAAAGGTCTGAGAAAGCGAAGGATGTCCGTCAAACCGACCAAAGCCATGGTGCTCGCTGCAGGGTTTGGCCTGCGCATGCGTCCCCTGACGGACAGGATGCCGAAGCCGATGGTGCCGGTGGCCGGCCAGCCGCTGCTCGACCACGTGCTCGACAAGCTCGGCCAGGCGGGCGTGACCGAGGCCGTGGTCAACGTGCATTACCTGCCGGACCAGATCATCGATCACGTCGCATCGCGCCAGCTTCCGCGCGTGACCATCTCGGACGAGCGCGACCAGGTGCTCGGCACCGGCGGCGGCGTGGTCAAGGCGCTGCCGCTGCTCGGCGACGCGCCGTTCTTCCACGTCAATTCCGACACGCTCTGGATCGACGGCGTGCGCTCCAATTTGACGCGGCTTGCCGAAAATTTCGACCCCGCGCGCATGGACATCCTGCTGCTGATGGCGCCGACCGCAACCAGCATCGGCTACGGCGGTCGCGGCGACTACGGCATGCTGCCCGACGGCGCCCTGCGCAAGCGCAAGGAAAAGGAAGTCGTTCCGTTCGTCTATGCTGGCGCTGCGATCCTGTCACCGTCGATCTTCGAAGGCGCGCCGCAGGGCGAGTTCTCGCTGACAAAAATGTTCGACCGCGCCAACGAGCAGGAGCGGCTGTTCGGCCTCCGCCTCGACGGCGTCTGGATGCATGTCGGCACGCCCGACGCCGTGCACGCCGCGGAAGAGGCGTTTCTGGAGAGCGTGGCGTAAGGCCGGTCTTTTGTCTCGGACGCGGTGCGGCACGAAGTGCCGCTCCGCAGAGCCGGGACCCACTCCATCCTCACTTTCGGAAAGCAGATTGGGCCCCGGCTCAGCAGCGCACCACTGCGTGCTGCGCTGCGTCCGGGGCACGAGAGCGGTGGCGCCGCGAACAGTGCCGTAGCCCGGATGGAGCGCAGCGTAATCCGGGGCCACCATCACTTGTGGCACGAATCCCGGATTGCGCTACGCTCCATCCGGGCTACGAAGCGCGCGAACAGCGGGGACGATTTCGCCCCGCCCCATGACCATTTGACCCCGCCTCCCTATATTGCCTGATCCTTCGAATCAGGCAGCTCATGCGCGTCTTCAGCGTCCCCCTCTCAGTTCCGTTCCTGCGCACGGTCGTCGCGAGCCTGCTCGAGGGACGACTGGTCGAGGGATTCGAGGCGCGCAAGGAACCAGCGCGTCTGGCGGATGCGACGCTATACCTCCCGACACGGCGCGCGATGCGCGTGGTGCGCGAGATCTTCCTCGACGAGATGAAGGCCGATGCCGTCGTGCTGCCGCGCATCGTCGCGCTCGGCGACATCGACGAGGATGAGCTCGCCTTCGCCGACGAGGGCGAGCAGTTCTCCGGCGCAACGCCGCTCGACATACCGCCGCGGCTCGGCGAGCTCGAACGACGGCTGACGCTGGCGCAACTGGTCGCAGCCTGGGCCAAGGGCCCGGTGCTGTCGCCACTGGTGGTCGGCGGGCCCGCTTCGACGCTGGCGCTCGCCGGCGACCTCGCGCGCCTGATCGACGACATGGTGACGCGCGGCGTCGACTGGAGCGCGCTCGACGGTCTCGTACCTGACAACCTCGACCGCTATTGGCAGCACTCGCTCGAATTTTTGCGGATCGCACGCATCGCCTGGCCCGGTCATCTCACCGAGATCAACCGGATTGAACCCGCAGCCCGGCGCGATCTCCTGATCGCGGCGGAAGCCAAGCGCCTGACCGCACATCCCCATGGGCCCGTGATCGCAGCGGGCTCGACCGGCTCGATGCCGGCCACCGCGAAATTCCTGCATGCGGTCGCCTCGTTGCCACATGGCGCAGTGGTGCTGCCGGGCCTCGACACCGATCTCGACGACGACGCCTGGCGCAGCATCGGCGGCGTGCGCGACTCGCTCGGCAAGTTCGCGGAGCATCCGGCGTCAAACCATCCGCAATACGCGATGAACGCACTGCTGGATCGTTTTGGCATCAAGCGCAGTGACGTCGAGATTCTCCAGCCGCCAACGGACGGCGGCCGCGATCTGCTCGCATCGGAATCGATGCGGCCGTCGGCCAAGACGGAAGTCTGGCACGATCGGCTGAAGCAGCCGGACGTCGCGGCGAAGATCGCCGGTGGCATGAAGAATCTCGCTGTCGTCGAAGCACCCAATCCTGAAATGGAAGCGCTCGCCATTGCCATCGCCATGCGCGAAGCACGGCATCTCGACAAATCGGCAGCGCTGGTGACGCCGGACCGCGCGCTGGCGCGGCGGGTGATGGCCGCGCTGACCCGATGGGATCTCGCCTTCGATGATTCCGGCGGCGACGTGCTGATGGAAACATCCGCCGGCGTCTTTGCGCGTTTCACGGCGGAAGCCGCGACCAAGGGACTGGAGCCACCGACGCTGCTGGCGATGCTGAAGCATCCGCTGTGCCGGCTCGGCCGGCTGCCTGGCGCATGGAAGGCGGCGATCGAAGATCTCGAGCTTGCAGTCCTGCGCGGCACGCGCCCGCCCGCGGGCACCGGCGGCCTGCTGCGCGAATTCAACCGCTTTCGCGACGAGCTGACAAAGCTGTGGCGCAGCGAGGTCTCCGCGCTTCACAAGGCCGAGCCCCGTGCGCGTCTCAAGGTCGAAAATATCGACCGCATCCAGACGCTGATCGACACCTTGCAGAAGGCGCTGGCGCCGATCGAGAATCTGGTGTCGGCCAAGCCATATGACTTTGCCGAACTCGCGCACCGGCATCGCGAGATCATGATCGAGCTGTCGCGCGACGAGCAGGGCACCCCGCTCGCCTTCGAGGAGCGCGAAGGCCTCGCGCTCGCCGGCGCCTTCGACGATCTCCTGCGCGGCGGCACGATCAGCGGATTGATGGTGACGCTGCCTGATTATGCCGACGTCTTCCAGACCGCTTTCAGCGATCGCGCCGTGAGGCGGCGAGACAAGCCGGGCGCGCGGCTGCAGATCTACGGCCCGCTGGAATCGCGCCTGATGCAGGCCGACCGCATCATCGTCGGCGGCCTGATCGAAGGCGTCTGGCCACCGGCTCCGCGCATCGACCCCTGGCTCAGCCGGCCGATGCGGCACGAGCTCGGTCTCGATCTGCCGGAGCGCCGCATCGGCCTCTCCGCCCACGACTTTGCTCAGCTGCTCGGCGGCGACGAGGTGATCCTCACCCATTCCGCCAAGGCCGGCGGCGCACCTGCGGTGGCTTCGCGCTTCCTTCATCGGCTGGAGGCGGTTGCGGGCGACGATCATTGGAAGGCGGCCGTTCGCGCCGGCGAGAAATATGTGCAGTTCGCGGGCGCGCTCGACCAACCGGACGAGGTCCGGCCGATCAAGCAACCGGAGCCGCGGCCGCCGCGGGCGACGCGGCCGCTCAGGATGTCGGTGACCGCGATCGAAGACTGGCTGCGCGATCCCTACACGATCTACGCAAAACACATTTTGCGGCTCGATGCGCTCGATCCCGTCGACATGCCGCTGTCGGCCGCCGACCGCGGCTCGGCGATTCATGATGCGATCGGCGAGTTCACCGAGAGCTATGCCGCGCGTCTGCCCGACGATCCCGCGCGCGTGCTGCGCACGATCGGCGAGAAACATTTCGCGCCGCTGATGGAGCGACCCGAGGCGCGGGCGCTGTGGTGGCCGCGTTTCCAGCGCATCGCGCGCTGGTTCGGCGAATGGGAGACCGCGCGCCGCGACGCGATCGAGGCCATCGTCGCGGAGACGCGCGGCGAGATTTCAATCGTGCTCGACAGCGCGCGCAGCTTCCGTCTTTCGGCACGCGCCGACCGCATCGAGCGGCGCCAGGGCGGCGGCTATGCCATCCTCGACTACAAGACCGGACAGCCGCCGACCGGCAAGCAGGTTCGCATGGGCCTGTCGCCGCAGCTCACCCTGGAGGCCGCGATCCTGCGCGAGGGTGGCTTTCCCGATATCGACGCCGGCGCGTCGGTGAGCCAGCTCGTCTATGTGCGCCTGAGCGGCAACAATCCGCCGGGCGAGGAGCGCATCCTCGAGCTCAAGTACAAACCCGGCGACGAGCCGCAGCCGCCGGACACAGCAGCAGCCGAAGCGCGCGCCAAGCTTGAGGCCCTGATCCGTGCCTTCGATGACGAGAACCAGCCCTACACCTCGCTGAACCTGCCGATGTGGTCCAACCGCTACGGCACCTATGACGATCTCGCCCGGATCAAGGAATGGTCTGCGGCCGGCGGTTTGGGGATCGAGGAATGGTGAAGCTGCCACGTCCCATTCCCGACGAGGTGCGCGCGCGGCAAGCGCGTGCGTCCGATCCGACCGCGTCGGCGTTCGTGTCGGCCAATGCCGGCTCGGGCAAGACCCATGTGCTGGTGCAGCGGGTGATCCGCCTGCTGCTGTCGGGCGTGCCGCCGGAGAAGATCCTCTGCATCACTTTTACCAAAGCCGCCGCCGCCAACATGGCCGAGCGCGTGTTCACCACGCTCGGTCATTGGGTGACGCTGGATGATACCGGGCTCGACGCAGCGATCCGCGCTGTCGGCATTCCGCATCCCAGCGCGAAAATTCGGCGCGACGCGCGAAAACTGTTCGCCTGCGCGCTGGAAACGCCGGGCGGGCTGAAGGTGCAGACCATCCACGCGCTGTGCACGCGCCTGCTCCAGCAATTCCCGTTCGAGGCCAACGTTCCCGCGCGCTTTGCCGTGATCGACGAGCGCGACCAGACCGACATGATGGAGCGCGCCAATCTCAAGGTGCTGCTGGAGGCCGCGCGCGATCCCGAGAGCGTCACCGGCCGCGCATTGCTGACCGCAATGGCCAGCGCCGCCGACGTCACCTTCAAGGAGGTCGTGCGCGAGGCGTGCCTGAGCCGCGATCACTTCATGGCCTGGACGGATGAGGCCGGCAACGCCGAAGCCGCGGCGACGCAGATGGCGTCGGCGCTGGGCGTTGATGCGAGCGACCGCATCGAGGACGTCGAGACGGAGATTCTCGATGGACCCTATCTGCCGCGATCGCGCTGGGACGACATCGCCTTTGCGCTGGAGGACGGCAGCAAGTCCGACAACGACCAGGCCAGCCGGCTCCGCGAGGCCAAGGCGTTCTCCGGCAGCGCGCAGGTCGATGCCTATCTCTGCGTCTTCCTCACCGACGAAAAGCTGCCGCGCAAGGCCGTGCTGACGAAAAAATTTGGCGACCACAATCCGTCCGTCGCCCGCCTGTTCGAGAACGAGGCGCAGCGCATCAGCGGCTTGATCGAGAAGCGCCGCGCCGTGACCATGCGCGACCGCACCGCGGCCCTGCTGCATATCGCGACCGCGGCCGCCGCCAACTACCGCCGCGAGAAGCAGGAGCGCGGTCTGCTCGACTACGACGACCTCATCGACAAGACGCTGGCGATGCTGAATCGCGTCTCGTCGGGCTGGGTGCATTACAAGCTCGACCGCGGCGTCGATCACGTCCTGATCGACGAAGCCCAGGACACCAGCCCGCGGCAATGGGACATCGTCGCGCACATCATCTCCGAATTCACCGCCGGGGAAGGCGCGCGCGAGGGGCTGAACCGCACGGTGTTCGCGGTCGGCGACGAGAAGCAGTCGATCTTCTCGTTCCAGGGCGCAGCCCCCCACGAATTCGATGCGCGCCGGCGAGAGCTGCACCGCAAGTTCACCGCCGCCGGGCTGAAGTTCGACCCCGTGGCCTTCACCTATTCGTTCCGCTCGGGCGCCGCGATCCTGCACTCGGTCGACCACGTCTTCCGCGAGCAGGAGATCTACAAGAGCATCCATTCGGTCGAGATCGGCCATCCCCTGCACAACGCGCTCGCCGATGCCGGTCCGAGCGTGATCGAGCTGTGGGATCTGGCTGTCGCCGACGACCGCCAGGAGATCGAAGGCTGGCGCGCGCCGTTTGACGGCGTCGCTGTCACCAGCCCAGAAGTCAAGCTGGCGCGCCGCATCCAGGCCGAGATCAAGCGGCTGGTCGAGAGTGGCACGCTGACCGGGCACGAAGGCGAGCGCCGACCGCTGCGCTATGGCGACATGCTGATCCTGGTGCGCCGCCGCGGCAATGCCTTCGATGCCGTGATCCAGGCGCTGAAGCACACTGGCGTTCCGGTGGCCGGCGCCGACAGGCTCAAGCTGACCGAGCACATCGCGATCATCGACCTGATGAACCTCGCTGATGCCCTGCTGCTGCCGCAGGACGATCTCGCGCTGGCGGTGGCGCTGAAGAGTCCGCTGTTCGGCCTCGATGACGACGATCTGTTCCAGCTTGCCCACGACCGCAAGGGATCGCTGCGCCGCGCGCTCGGCGAGCATGCGAAGGGAAGCGAGAAGTTTGCGGCCGTGCTGCGGCGGCTGGAAGCCTGCGAGATTCGCGCGCGCGAGGAGACGCCGTTCGCCTTCTACGCCTGGCTGTTAGGGGGCGACGGCGGACGTGCGCGCATCCTGCGCCGGCTCGGCTTTGAAGCCAACGACGCGCTCGACGAATTCCTGGAACTGGCGCTGAGCTGTGAGCGCAAGGCGCCGGCATCGTTGCAAGGCTTCATGGCCTGGCTGCGCTCGGCCGACACCGAGGTGAAGCGCGACATGGAGATCTCGCGCGACGAGGTACGGGTGATGACCGTGCACGGCGCCAAGGGCCTGGAGGCTTCGGTCGTGTTCATGGTCGACACCACATCGTCGCCCGCGGATTCGCAGCGGGTCCGGCTGATCCACGTGCCGCGCGGCAATGGCGGCGAGGTCGTGGTCTGGGCCGGTCGCAAGGCCGACGACCCCAAGCCTGTCGCCGACGCGCGCAGGGCCATGCTCGAGGAAACCGAGGACGAATATCGCCGCCTGCTTTATGTCGCGATGACACGTGCGGCCGACCGGCTAATCGTCGGCGGCTGCATGCCCGGCAACATGAAGACGGTCCGCAAGCTCAGCTGGTACGACCTGGTCGACACTGGTCTCGCCGGCTCGGGCCTGGACAAGCAGACGATCGAGACGCCGCTCGGCAAGGTGACCCGATTCGCCCGACCGGAGGACGTCGCCGCGCTGGGTATCCCGGCGGCGACCATGGACCAGACGGTCGCGCTGCCCGCCTGGCTGCGAACCCCGGCGCCGCACGAGACCGTTGACGACGATCTGGTGCGTCCGTCCGGCCAGTCAGCTGAAGAAGGCCGCAGCGTGCGGACAGGCGAATCGGTGCAATCGCGCGCGCTGGCACTGCAGCGCGGCACGCTGGTGCACCGGCTGCTGCAATCCCTACCTGATATCGCCGCGGAGCGCCGGCGCGAGGCCGCGCTCGGCTTCATGGCGCGCAATGCCTCCGACTGGACCGAGGCCGACCGCGCCGCGTTGGCCGACAAGGTGCTGGCTTTGATCACTGAACCGCGCTTTGCGCCGGTGTTTGCCGCCGGCAGCCGGGCCGAGGTGGCCATCGCCGGCCGGCTGGAGCGGCCGGGCCGTACTCCAGCATTGGTGTCGGGACAGATCGACCGACTGGTCGTTCGTCCAGAGGAGGTTTTGATCGTCGATTTCAAGACCAACCAGGCGGCGCCCAAGAACGCGGCCGCAGCGCCCGCCGCCTATGTCCGGCAGCTTGCGCTGTACCGGGCGGTGCTGGCACAGCTTTATCCCCAAAAGCCCATCCGCGCCGTCCTGCTCTGGACGGAGGCCCTTGAATATATGGAGATTTCAGCCCCCGCGCTGGACGCGGCGCTGGCATCCCTTCATCTCGGTGTGAGCGTCCTTGACCCGGCAAGGAGCCGTTCATAGGTTGACCCCATGATCCCGGGCGCGATTCCCATGCGCGCCGATTCTTTCAACCGAGTGAGGTACTCCAATGGCCGTTAGCAAGGTTTCCGACGCCGATTTCGAAGCCGAAGTGCTCAAGGCGAACGGCCCCGTGGTCGTCGATTTCTGGGCCGAGTGGTGCGGCCCCTGCCGCATGATCGCGCCCGCCCTCGACGAGATCGCCGGCGCTATGGGCGACAAGGTCAAGATCGTCAAGCTCAACGTCGACGAGAGCCCGAAGACCGCGTCGAAGTACGGCGTGATGTCGATCCCGACCCTGATGATCTTCAAGGGTGGCGAGATGGCCTCCCGCCAGGTCGGCGCAGCGCCGAAGGCGAAGCTGCAGCAGTGGATCACCTCCGCGGTCTGATCCGCCTCGCACAAGTTTATTTTCGACAACGGCCGGCGAAATGCCGGCCGTTTGCGTTGACGGGACGTGTTCAGCGTATGACGAGTCCCGGCCCTTGCCTGCCCCTCCCACAAAGCGCGCGCGAAGATCGACCTCTCTCGTTGCCATGGAGGCGCGGTCGGTCGACGAAATTCCACGCGGCAAGGAATGGCAATACGAGCCGAAATGGGATGGCTTTCGCTGCCTGCTGTCGCGCGACGGCGGCCATGTCGATCTGCGCTCCAAATCCGGCGAGGATCTCTCCCGCTATTTCCCGGAAGTGGTCGCTGCCGCGCTGAAGCTGAAGGCCGACCGCTTCACGCTCGACGGCGAGATCGTCGTACCGCACGGCAAGAGCTTCTCATTCGACGCGCTGCTGCAACGCATTCACCCGGCTGCAAGCCGCGTGACGAAGCTCTCGCAGGAGACACCGGCGCTCTATCTCACCTTCGATCTTCTCGCGACTGCCCGGGAGAAGCAGCTTGCCAGCAAACCGCTCAGCGAACGCCGACCAGTACTGGAGGCTTTTGCGAAGGCCAATCTGAAGGGGAGCCTCTTCCGCCTGTCACCGGCGACGACGAGCTACGCCACCGCGAAAAAATGGCTGGCGCAATCCGGCGGCGGCTCGGACGGCGTCATCGCCAAGCGCGTCGACCTGCCCTATCAGGCCGGCAATCGCGACGGCATGCAGAAGATCAAGAAATTCCGCAGCGCCGATTGCGTGGTCGGCGGCTTCCGCTACGCCACCAACAAGATCGCCGGGCGAAAGATGGTCGGCTCGCTGCTGCTCGGGCTCTACGACGATGGTGGCTTGCTGCACCATGTCGGCTTCACATCCGCGATCAAGGCAGACCAGAAGCCCGCGCTGACCGACCGGGTGGAGGCGCTGATCGCAGAGCCCGGCTTCACCGGCAACGCGCCGGGCGGGCCGAGCCGCTGGTCCACCGAGCGCTCGGCAATATGGTGTCCGCTCAAACCGAAGCTGGTGATCGAGGTCTGTTACGACCATTTCAGCGGCGAACGCTTCCGCCACGGCACCTCGATTCTGCGCTGGCGCCCCGACAAGGCGCCGCGGCAATGCAGCTTCGAGCAGTTGAAGCAGAAGGCCGCAGATCCGATGAAGCTGCTGAAGTGAGCAGCCCGTGCCGTCTTAATTGATCCATCCCGTCGCGAGCGCGTTCGCCAGCTCCGGCTGACCGTTGCGCCGCGCCAGCTCCGCCATCGCCTCGTGATCATAAGCGACATTGCGGAACGTCACCTGCCAGGCGCCATTCGCAAGCTCGAGAATGGCATAACGCGCATGCGGCGTGCCGGCTTCCACCACATGCGGATACGGATGCTTATCGCGATACCCGGGACTGCCGACGCTGCCGGGATTGACGATCAGCCGGCCATCGCGAAGTCGCACCGCGCGGGCGAGATGGGTGTGGGCGCAGAGGATCAGCAACCGCGTGACGCCTTGCGCGAACTGCTCGATCCGGTCGAGCGGCGACAGCGCCACCGTGCCGTCGGGATGCACGGTGTCGAGCCAATAGGCTTCGTCGTTCTCGGGCGTCGCGTGGCAGAGGAACACCTGCTCGCGAAACACCCGCGTCATCGGCTGCGCGCGGAGCCAGTCCAGTTGCGCGGCGTTGAGCGCTGCGTGGGCGGGACGATCCCACGAGCCCATTTTCTCCGGCGGACGATCCAGCAGGTAGCGGTCATGATTGCCGAGCACGTGCACGGCGTCGAGCTGCATCAGGATCTCGATGGTGCGGCGCGCATCGAGCGGCCCGCTCAGCATGTCGCCGAGATTGACGATGTCAGTGATGCCGTGGGCCCGGATGTCGGCGAGCACCGCCTCCAGCGCGAGATAGTTTCCGTGGACGTCGGCGATGGCGGCAAAGCGCATTGAAGCCTCATGCAGGAGGCGTGCCGTTGATCGCCAGCACGTGGCCGGCCAGATACAGCGAGCCTGATATCAGGATGCGCGGCGGCACCTCGTAGGCGAGCTTCGACAGGCCACGCAGTGCGGCTTCGACGCCCGAGACGGTCTCGACGCGCATGCCGAGGCTGCGCGCGGCGTCGGCGAGGCGATCGACCGGCATCGCGTTCTCGGTGTCGGGGATCGGCACCGCAATGATGTGACGGGTGAGGCCGGCGAAATTGGCGAGGAAGCCCTGCGCGTCCTTGTTGGCCATCATGCCCGCGATGACGACCAGCGGTCGCGACACCCGCTCCTCGAGATCGCCGAGCGCGGCGGCCGCGACACGGCCGCCTTCGGCATTGTGCCCGCCATCGAGCCAGATCTCCGAGCCCTGCGGTCCGAGAGCGAGCAGCTCGCCGGAGGTGAGGCGCTGCATCCGCGCCGGCCATTCGGCACCGACGATGCCGGCCTCAAACGCCGCCTGATTGATCCCAAAGTTCGGAATCGCCCGCAGCGTCGCGATCGCGAGGCCGGCATTGTCGAACTGGTGGCGGCCGAACAACCGCGGCGCGGTGAGATCCATCAGGCCGCGATCGTCGGAGTAGACCAGGCGGCCGTGCTCGACATTGACGTGCCAGCTCTCGTTCGCCGCAAACAGCGGCGCGCGCATGCGCCTGGCCTGCGCCTCGATCACCGCCATGGCTTCGCCCGCCTGCTCCGCAGAGATCACGGGCACGCCGCGCTTGATGATCGCTGCCTTCTCGCCGGCGATCGCTGTCAGGGTGTCCCCGAGGAAATCCATGTGGTCCATGCTGACGGGCGTGATCACGCAGGCCGCGGGCGTATCGACCACATTGGTCGAATCGAGCCGGCCGCCGAGGCCGACTTCGAGCAGCACTACGTCGGCCGGGTTCTGTGCGAACAGATGGAAGGCAGCCGCCGTTTTCAGCTCGAACAATGTCGCGGCCTCGCCGGCATTGACGCGCTCGACCTCTTCCAGGGCCGCGCGCAATTCGTCGTCACCGACCAGCATGCCGCCGCCAACGCGGCCGAGCCGGAAGCACTCGTTGATCCTGACGAGATAGGGCGAGGTATAGGCGTGGACGCGTAAGCCCGCGGCCTCCAGCGTCGCGCGCAGGTAGGCGAGTGTCGAGCCCTTGCCGTTGGTACCGGCGATGTGGATCACCGGCGGCAGCTTGCGTTCGGGGTGGCCGAGCCGTTCGAGCAGGCGGTGCATCCGCTCCAGCCCGAGATCGATGCGCTTCTGATGCAGGACCGACAGCCGCCCGATCAATTCACCGAGCGGCGTCTTCGCGCTGTCAGAGGACGCGTTCACGCGTGCGGCGCAGCCGGCGCCGTCTCGGCGGCCGATACGATCTGCGCCGGGCTGAGCACCGGCTGCATCGGCTTCGACGCGGTCTCCAGCGCCGGCGCCTTGGTCAGCAGACGGCAGAGCCGCGCCAGGGTCGGACGCAGCTCGTGGCGATGCACGACCATGTCGACCATGCCGTGCTCTTTCAGATATTCGGCGCGCTGAAACCCTTCAGGCAGCTTCTCGCGGATGGTCTGCTCGATCACGCGGGCGCCGGCAAAGCCGATCAGCGCGCCGGGCTCGGCGATCTGCACGTCGCCGAGCATCGCATAGGACGCGGTGACACCGCCGGTGGTGGGGTTGGTCAGCACGACGATATAGGGTTGCTTGGCCTCGCGCAGCATCTGCACCGCGACCGTCGTGCGCGGCATCTGCATCAGCGACAAGATGCCTTCCTGCATGCGTGCGCCGCCGGATGCGGCGAACACGATGAACGGCGACTTCTTCTCGACTGCGAGCTCGAGCCCGCGGACGATGGCTTCGCCCGCGGCCATGCCGAGCGAGCCGCCCATGAAATCGAAATCCTGCACGGCGACGACCACGGCGGAGCCTTCGAGCTTGCCGTAACCGACCTTGATCGCATCATTCAGATTGGTTCGGGCGCGCGCGTCCTTGATGCGGTCGACGTATTTCTTCTCGTCGCGGAACTTGAGCGGATCGGGCGTGACTTCGGGCAGCGCGACGTCGAACCAGGTCTCGTTGTCGAAGATCGACTTCAAGCGCGCCACCGCGCCCATGCGCATGTGGTAGTTCGAGCCGGGGATGACGAACTGGTTGGCCTCGACGTCCTTGTAGAACACGAGCTGCCCGGAATCCGGGCACTTGATCCACAGATTCTCCGGCGTCTCCCGCCGCAGCATGTTGCGGATCTTCGGCCGGACCACGTTGGTAAGCCAGTTCATGGTTTGCTCCGATGTGCGATGCCGCCTCGCGGATCGCCTGAAGGGATATATGGCGACCAGGCCGCTGCCCGGCAAGCCGCCGTGTCGTCCGCCTTAGAGCATGATCCGGAAAAGTGTGAAGCGGTTTTCCGACAAGATCATGCTCAAACTCAAGAGCTAAAGCGGAATTATGGCCTATTCCGCCGCCTGCTGCGCGCCCTTGACGCCTTGAGCCAGGGCGGCCGTCAGCTCGGCCACGGCGTTAACGGTTTTGCCGGTCGCCCGTCCCTCGGCGTCGAGGCTGTTCTTGAGCGCATCGACCAGCGCGGTGCCGACCACCGAACCATTGGCCTTCTCCGCAATGGCGCGCGCCGCCTCCGGCGTGCGGATGCCAAAACCAACGCATATCGGCAGCTTGGTATGCCGCTTGATGCGCGCGACAGCTTCACCGACGGCATTCGCGTCCGCCGCCGCTGCACCGGTGATGCCGGCAATCGAGACGTAATAGACAAAGCCGGATGTGTTCGCGAGCACCGCGGGCAGACGCTTGTCGTCGGTGGTCGGGGTCGCCAGGCGAATGAAGTTCAGGCCCGCCTTCAGCGCGGGAATGCAGAGTTCGTCGTCTTCCTCCGGCGGCAGATCGACGATGATGAGACCGTCGACGCCGGCCGTCTTGGCGTCAGCCAAAAACTTGTCGACGCCGTAAATGTAGATCGGATTGTAATAGCCCATCAGCACCAGCGGCGTGATGTTGTCGTCCTTGCGGAAGTCGCGCACGAGGTCGAGCGTCTTCTTCAAGGTCATACCGGCCTTGAGCGCACGCAGACCTGCAGCCTGAATCGACGGGCCATCCGCCATCGGATCGGTGAAGGGAATGCCGAGCTCGATGACGTCGGCGCCTGCCTTGGGCAGCGCCTTGACGACCTCGAGCGACGTCGCGAGATCGGGATCACCGGCCATCACATAGGTGACAAAGGCCGCGCGGCCCTCTTTCTTCAATTCGGCGAAACGGGTGTCGATACGCGTGGTCACTTCTTGCCCCTCAGGATATCGCCGACCTGCGGGACGTCCTTGTCGCCGCGGCCGGAGAGGTTGACGACCATCAGGTGATCTCTCGGCCGCTTCGGCGCGAGCTCCATCACCTTGGCGATGGCGTGCGCGGGCTCGAGCGCGGGGATGATGCCTTCGAGGCGCGACAGCAACTGGAACGCGGCGAGCGCCTCGTCATCGGTCGCGGAGAGATAGTTCACACGGCCGATCTCGTGCAGCCAGGAATGCTCGGGGCCGATGCCGGGATAGTCGAGGCCCGCCGAGATCGAATGCGCGTCCTGGATCTGGCCGTCGGCATCCATCAAGAGATAAGTGCGGTTGCCGTGCAGCACGCCGGGACGGCCGCCCGCGATCGACGCCGCATGCAGTTGCGTCAACCCATGGCCCGCGGCTTCGACGCCGAAGATCTCGACGGAAGGATCATCGAGGAACGGGTGAAACAGGCCCATCGCGTTGGAGCCGCCGCCGATGCAGGCGACCAGCGAATCCGGCAGGCGACCCTCGACTTCCTGCATCTGCGCCTTGGTCTCGTTGCCGATGATCGACTGGAAGTCGCGCACCAGCGTCGGATAGGGATGCGGGCCGGCCACCGTGCCGATGCAGTAGAAGGTGTTGTGCACGTTGGTGACCCAGTCGCGCAGGGCCTCGTTCATGGCGTCCTTCAGCGTGCGCGTGCCCGACTGCACCGGGACCACCGTCGCACCCAGCATCTCCATGCGGATCACGTTGGGCTGCTGCCGCTCGACGTCGACGGCGCCCATATAGACCACGCATTCGAGCCCGAAGCGCGCGCACAGCGTCGCGGTGGCGACACCGTGCTGGCCGGCGCCGGTCTCGGCGATGATGCGCTTCTTGCCCATGCGCCGCGCCAGCATGATCTGGCCGAGCACATTGTTCACCTTGTGCGAGCCGGTGTGGTTGAGCTCTTCGCGCTTCAGGTAAATCTTGGCGCCGCCGAGATGCTCGGTCAGGCGCTCGGCGAAATAGAGCGGCGAGGGCCGGCCGACATAATGCGTGAGGTAGCCGTTCATCTCGGCCTGGAAGGCCGGATCGGCCTTGGCCTCGGTGTAGGCCTTCTCCAGATCGAGGATCAGCGGCATCAGGGTTTCGGCGACGAAGCGGCCGCCGAAGATGCCGAAATGGCCGCGATCGTCGGGACCGCTGCGATAGGAATTGGGTTTGGCGACGTTCATCGAACACTCAACTCTTGGCTGGACTCTTGACGGGGCTCTTGGCTGGCGCGCGCGGCGCGAATGAAGGCCTTGATCATCTCGGGATCCTTGACCCCAGGGGCGCTCTCGACGCCGGAGGAGACGTCGACGCCGCCGGCGCGGGTGACGCGGAGAGCTTCCGCGAGGTTATCGGCATGAAGCCCGCCCGAGACCATGTAGGGTAGCTTCAGGTCGAGGTTTTCGAGCAGGTGCCAGTCGAAGGGCTCCCCGAGGCCGCCGGGCCGGGTCGCATCCTTCGGCGCGCGGGCATCGAACAGGATGCGGTCGGCGATCGCGGCATAGCCGGGCAACACGGCGAGATCCGCCGCGGTCGCGACCGGGACCGCCTTCATCACCGGGCGGCCGAACCGCTGCTTGATGTCGCGCAGCCGCGCCACGCTCTCCTTGCCGTGCAGCTGGAAAATGTCCGGCGACAGCGCGTCCATGATGTTGTCGAGCGTCGCATCGTCGGCATCGACCGTGAGCGCCACCTTGAGCGCACGCCCCTTCACCTGGCGGCCGAGGTCGCGACCAAGCTCCAGGGACAGGTGCCGCGGCGAAGGCGGGAAGAACACGAACCCCACCATATCCGCACCCGCCTCGAGCGCCGTTTGAAGCGTCTCGCGCGTGGACAGGCCACAGATCTTGACGAGCAGGGACATGGTCTCAAAGCAAATGGAGGCCGCAAGGTGCGGCCGGAAAACAGGGTTTTCGGTCGGGGCCGCTTCTACAACGTCGCGCGCTGCTTGTCTCGCCCGATGGGCCCGTAAAGCCCGACCCCGGAGGGAACGGGCAGGCGCTGCGAGCCGGGCCTTGCCGCGGCCGCCTGGGCCCGCAAATCGGCCAGTTCGGCCTTGGCCGCCCGCGAATCCCCCTCGTGCCGGCGCGCCGCGCGGCGCCAGTGCCGCTGACCGAGCCAGACGGCGGAGCCGCCGGCGAAGACGCCGAGGGCGGCGACCAGGATCAGGAGCAGGAACAGCGGCAGCGTGACCGACAATGACGGGTCGTTCGCAATGAACGGGTCGAACGAGACCGTGACGAAGTGCCGGTTGGCAACGGCGAAGGCCACCAGGATCAGGCCCAGCGGAATCACGATCAGCGCGGTCAGGAACTTTCGCATCGCGATCGCTCGTCTTGAATCAAGCTTGCGGCCGCATCATGCGGCTATCAGGTTAAACCCCGACGACGACAGCCTCAGTCGGGCGCGCCGGGATCCGGATGGTCGCGGTTCAGCCGCTCGCGCATTTCCTTGCCGGTCTTGAAGAACGGAACGCTCTTCTGATCGACGGGCACATGCGCGCCGGTGCGTGGATTGCGCCCGGCGCGTGCGGGGCGGTGCTTGACCGAGAAGGCACCGAAGCCGCGCAACTCGACGCGGTCACCGCGCGCGAGGGCCGCTACGATCTCTTCGAGAATCGCATTCACAATGTTCTCGACATCCCGCTGGTACAGATGCGGGTTGTGCTCGGCGATACGCTGAACAAGTTCGGATTTGATCATCGAGAGATAGGACCCGGAAGCGTGCGGATGACCATTTCCGTGAAAATACCTTGATCTGTCAAGACGCTAAATCAAGGTTGAGCGTCGTGAAATTGCGTGACAAATGCCGAAAAAGCGGGCTGGCCCGACGCCCGTCAAACGGGAAAACCCTCAGGCGCTCGCCCAACCCCCTCAATTTGAGGTGGCCGGTTGCCACAGGGCCAGCATTCCATCCATTCCGAACCGATCGACCGCCTGCGCGACGCCGGTTTGCCCGATTTGATGCGCAATCGAGCCCAAACCGAGCGCTTCCAGCGTAACGGCGGCCGCCGTCTTGAGGAATGGCAGATCGCCAAAGCGCGGCTGGAGCTTGTAGTCGCGCACGGAGAGCCCCTTCTTGACACCCTTCTGCTCGACCAGCCAGGTCACCGCCGTCTTCTCGTCGCCGATCTGATCGATCAGCTTGAGGTCGATCGCCTGGCGTCCGGTGAAGACGCGGCCGTCGGCCACTTTCTCGAGCTGCGTGTCATCCATGCCACGCCGCTCCTTCACCAATCCCCTGAACCAGGCATAGGAATCCCTCACCAGCGCATCGAGCGCGGCCCGTGCTTCCGGGCTGGTCGGCTCAAAACCGTTGGGCGCAGCCTTCAGCGGCGACGACTTCACCTCCTCGACCTTGACGCCGATGGTCTTCAGCAGCTCGCTGACGTTGGGATATTGGAACAGCACACCGATCGACCCGACCAGCGAGCTCTGCTGCGCGATGATGTGGTCGCTCGCAATCGCCGTGATGTAGCCCCCGGAGGCAGCCAGGCCCTCAACCACCACGACGAGCGGCTTTTTCGCCTTCAGCCGGACGAGTGAATCGTAGAGCTGCTCGGAGCCGGCGGTGGTGCCGCCCGGCGAGTTGATGTGAATGATGACGGCGGCGGCCTGCGAATTCTCCAGCCGCTCCAGCGCCTGCGTACGATCGGAATCGCTGCGGATCAGGCCCTCGATCTGGACCCGCGCGATCGAGCCGGCGGACGCGAACGTGCCCCGCGTACCCGGTGTCACGACCAGCGCAAAGCCCGCAATCGCCGCAATCGCGATCAGCGCAGCCACCACGCGCCAGAACGTCAGCTTGCGGCGGATCCTGCGGCGATCGACGATGATGTCCGAATCGAGCGACATCTAGATATCTCCAAATGAAAGGCCGAACGCGTTGTGCCCTCACAGCGTGACCAACGCCCTATCTGGATACATCAATTGCGGCGCAATTTGAAGAAAACAAGGCTGTGAGCGCGGTGGGAGCCCGGTACCCCGCCACACCCTTGCTGTCGTCCCTGCGAACGCAGGGACCCATAACCACAGGGAGAAGTTGTCGTGCAAAGCTCGCACTCCGGGTCTTCGCCAAACTCAATCCGGTGGCTATGGGTCCCGAATCTAAGCTGCGCTTGTCCGGGACGACAGCGAAGTTTGTGGAGACAGCAAACAAAAAAGCCCCGGCTCACGCCGGGGCTTTGATGCAGCGAAACGAACGTCTCGCTTACTTGCTGTCGCGGTTCTTGAGCGCGGTGCCGAGGATGTCGCCGAGCGTTGCTCCCGAATCGGAGGAGCCGTACTGCGCGATGGCTTCCTTTTCTTCGGCGACTTCGAGCGCCTTGATCGACACCTGGACCTTGCGGGCCTTCTTGTCGAACTGGATCACGCGGGCATCGACTTTCTCGCCGACGGCAAAGCGTTCGGCGCGCTGGTCGTTGCGATCACGGGCGAGCTCGGAGCGCTTGATGAAGGTCGAGAAGTCGGTACCGGTGATCTTCACCTCGATGCCGCTTTCCTTCACTTCGAGCACTTCGCAGGTCACGACCGCGCCCTTCTTGACATCGCCCGGCTCGGCGAAGGGGTCGCCTTCGAGCTGCTTGATGCCGAGCGAGATGCGCTCCTTCTCGACGTCCACATCGAGCACCACGGCCTTCACCATGTCGCCCTTCTTGTAGTTGTCGATCACCTGCTCGCCCGGAAGCTTCCAGTCGAGGTCGGAGAGATGGACCATGCCGTCGACGTCGCCCTCGAGACCCAGGAACAGACCGAACTCGGTCTTGTTCTTGACCTCGCCCTCGACGGTCGAACCGGTCGGGTGACCTTCAACGAAGACCTCCCAGGGGTTGCGCATGGTCTGCTTGAGGCCGAGCGAGATGCGGCGCTTGACGGAATCGACTTCCAGCACCTGCACTTCGACTTCCTGCGAGGTCGAAACGATCTTGCCGGGGTGCATGTTCTTCTTGGTCCACGACATCTCGGAGACGTGGATAAGGCCTTCGATGCCCGGCTCGAGCTCGACGAACGCACCGTAGTCGGTGATGTTGGTGACGCGACCGGTGAAGCGGGCACCCAGCGGGTACTTGGCTTCGATGCCCTGCCACGGATCGTCCAGCAGCTGCTTCATGCCCAGCGAGATGCGGTGCGTCTCGTGGTTGATCTTGATGATCTTGACCTTCACGGTCTGGCCGATCGAGAGCACCTCGGTCGGGTGGTTGACGCGGCGCCACGCGATGTCGGTGACGTGCAGCAGGCCGTCGATGCCGCCGAGATCAACGAACGCACCGTAATCGGTGATGTTCTTGACCACGCCGTCGATGACCTGACCCTCTTCGAGGTTCTGCACCAGCTCCTGACGCTGCTCGGCGCGGGTCTCTTCGAGAACCGTGCGGCGAGACACGACGATGTTGCCGCGGCGGCGATCCATCTTCAGGATCTGGAACGGCTGCGAGTTGTTCATCAGCGGCGCAACGTCACGGATCGGACGGATGTCGACCTGCGAGCGCGGCAGGAAGGCCACGGCACCGTCCAGGTCGACGGTGAAGCCGCCCTTGACCTGGTTGAAGATGACGCCGTTGACCTTCTCGTTGTTCTGGAACGCCTTCTCGAGCTTGCCCCAGCTCTCCTCGCGGCGGGCCTTGTCGCGCGACAGCACGGCTTCGCCGAGCGCGTTCTCGATGCGATCGAGGAACACTTCAACCTCGTCGCCGACCTTCAGTTCGCTGTCACGGCCGGGGCCGGAAAATTCGCGCAGGGCGACGCGGCCCTCGGTCTTCAGGCCGACGTCGATGACGGCCATGTCCTTTTCAATTGCAACAACCTTGCCCTTGACGACGGAGCTCTCCTGCAGGTTGCCACCTGCGAAGGACTCGTCGAGCATCGCGGCGAAATCGTCGCGCGACGGGCTATAGGTATCAGCAGAAGTCGAAGCCATTTGTTCTCCAGTTGCGGATGTCGTGCCGGCCGTTGGGTTCATGGGCGCATCGCACGCGCAGTGTCGGAAGGTCCGCAAGACCTTCGAGCGACCGCTCGCTGCTCCGGCCTGAGAGGCGGAACAGCGGAAGCGGGCCGGCTGAGGCCCGCGCGTTCGGTACGTGGAAATCTTGTGTCCGGAGCCTGGATCGCGTCGGCCCCAAACAGGGGACCGAGGTATCGACCTCAAAGAGCGGGAGCGGGCACTTCCTCCAATGACGGCGGCGGCTTAACCCCGCGACCGGCCCGCTCGGACGGCCTCGATAATGTCGATGGCGGCCCGGACGCCGCCTTCTATATCCAGTTGGGAGTTATCTAGCAAGTAAGCATCCGCGGCCGGTTTCAGGGGGGCAATCGGCCGGTTCTTGTCGCGTTCGTCGCGCTGGATGATGTCGGCCAGCACGGCGGCCTCGTCGGCCTCCTCCCCCCTCGCCTTGGCCTCCATGGTCCGGCGGCGGGCCCGGACTTTTGGGTCGGCGACGACGAAAATCTTCACGTCGGCATGCGGGCAGATCACGGTTCCAATGTCCCGGCCGTCCAGCACCGCTCCAGGTGGATCGGCGGCGAATTGCCGCTGAAAATTGACCAGGACTTCGCGAACCCTAGGGATCGCCGAGACGATGGAGGCGCCCTCTCCGGCCTTCTGGGTCTTCAGGGCCGGATTGCCGAACTTCTCGGGATCAAGTTCCAGCGCCGCGGCGACCGCAGCCGCCTCGTCCCGGAGATCGTGACCGGACTGCATCAGGGCATAGGCCACCGCGCGATAGATCACGCCGGTATCGAGATGACGGTAGCCGTAATGGTGGGCGAGACGCTTGCCGAGCGTCCCCTTGCCCGAGGCCGCGGGTCCGTCGATGGCGATGATCATGAAAACTCGGCCCCTAGCGAACGCATCATCGGAATGAAGTCCGGGAAACTGGTGGCGATGAAGGCGGTGTCGTCGACGGTCACCGGCTGATCGGAGGCGCAGCCCATCACCAAGGCGGACATCGCGATGCGATGGTCCATGTGGGTCGCGACGGTGCCGCCGCCGGGGACGTGACCGCGACCCTCGACGATCAGATCATCGCCGGAGACCTCGACCTTCACGCCATTGACGCGGAGCATGGCGGCCGTGGCCTCCAGGCGGTCCGATTCCTTGACGCGCAGCTCCTGCAGGCCGCGCATGATCGTCGTGCCCTCGGCGAAGGCGGCTGCCACAGCCAGCACGAGATATTCATCGATCATCGAGGGCGCGCGCTCCGGCGGCACCACGACGCCGCGCAGCTTCGAGGCGCGCACGCGCAGCTTCGCCATCGGCTCGCCGGCGTCCCCGCGAACTTCGCTCTCCTCGATCGAGGCGCCCATTTCGCGCAGTGTGGTGAACAGGCCGGTGCGCAGCGGATTGGTCATGACATCCGACAGGGTGACATCGGAGCCCTCGACGATCAGCGCTGCGACCACCGGGAAGGCCGCCGAGGAGGGATCGGCCGGCACCACCACATTGGCGCCGTGCAGCTCGGGCTGGCCTTTGAGCGTGATACGGCGGCCGTGCACGCCCTCCCGTGCCGAGGTGATGTCGGCACCAAAATGCTTCAGCATCAATTCGGTGTGGTCGCGGCTGGCCTCGGTCTCGATAACCGTCGTGGTGCCAGGGGCGGCGAGGCCCGCCAGCAGCACCGCCGATTTGATCTGGGCCGAGGCGACGGGGGTCTTGTAAGTGATCGGCAGTGGATCGCGCGCGCCCTGGAGGGTCAGGGGCAGACGGCCGCCTTCACTGCCGGAGATGACCTTGGCGCCCATCTTTTCCAGGGGATCGAGGATCCGGCGCATCGGGCGGCTGCGCAGCGAGGCGTCACCGTCGAAAACCGCCGAGATCGGGCAGCCGGCGACGGCGCCCATCACCAGCCGGCAGCCGGTGCCGGAGTTCCCGAAATCCAGCGCTTCCTTGGGCTGGGCGAAGCCCGCGACGCCGACGCCCTGCACTTTCCAGGCAAAATCGCCGGTCCGCTCCACGGTGGCGCCCAGCGCCTGCATCGATTTGGCGGTGTTGAGGACGTCCTCGCCCTCCAGCAGGCCCGAAATCCTGGTCTCGCCAACAGCGAGCGCGCCGAGGATGAGGGCACGGTGGGAGATCGATTTGTCCCCGGGCACCCGTACTTTCCCGGTCAGGGGCCCGCTGGCGCGTGCCTGGAGCGGCCTCGTTTGGTCGGAATGGGTCACGATTGTGTCCTTGGATGCGCCCTCGAGGGGCTGGGGGCAGGTACCACATGGTCTGCGCCCCGTCACGGGCATGTCGTTCTCCCGTAATGCGCTATTGACAGCGGGCCGCCAACTAGCCAAGTGAAACACCGCTTTTCAGACATTCCCAGGATTCCTGCCGTGGCCAAGTCCGAACTCGGAACCAAACGTATTTGCCCAACCACGGGCAAGAAGTTCTATGACCTCAACAAGAATCCGGTGATCTCGCCCTATACCGGCGAAGTCGTGCCGATCGCCCCGGTCGCGCCCGCGCGCATGCCCCGCGGCGCCGAAGCCCGGCACGCAGCGACGGCGGACGCCACGCCGGAGCCGGCAGAAGTCGAGGAGGTCTCGCTCGAGGAGGCCGACGCCGAGGAGAACACCGGCAAGGTCAAGGCCGCCGTGCCCGAATCCGAGGACGATATCGAGGTCGATGAGACCCTCGATGACGACGATGACGATGATTCGACCTTCATTGCCGACGAAGAAGAGGGCGATGAGGACGTGACCGACATCATTGGTGATGTCGGAGGTGATGAAGAGACTTGAGATCAGCCCTGATCTGTGAAAAAGGGTGCACCGCGCGAGTCACCAGGACTCGCCGGTGCGGGTGATCCACCAGGATCCCCGCAAGGACTAAGGGGCCATAGCTCAGCTGGGAGAGCGCTTGCATGGCATGCAAGAGGTCGGCGGTTCGATCCCGCCTGGCTCCACCAGCCTTCGCTCGCTTCGCGAGCTTCGGCTAGGCAAGCCTGGGGAAGTCTCTCGTAGCGAAGTGAGCGAAGGCTGCCCCGCCATAGCCCGAAGGGCGTCGGCGGGCTCAAGCTGATATCCACGCTGCATCGAAGCAACACGCTAAACGTGCCTTGAAGCTGCTATCCTACCCTCCGGGGAGGAAGCAGAATGAAATACGTCTATATCCTCGAAAGTCTCGATTCCGAGCACTTCTATGTCGGCATCACGGATGATTTGCGGGCACGCTTGGCGAAGCACAACGCAGGCGAAGTACCGCACACCTCCAAATTTGGACCTTGGCGAATTAGGACCTATTTCGCCTTCGACGCTGCACGCGCTGTTGCGTTCGAGCGATATCTGAAATCTGGCTCAGGACGCGCTTTCGCAAAGAAGCATTTCTGATCGCCGAACCCCCTACTCCCCGATCACCGCATTCAGCCGGTCCCGTAGCGCGACGATCTCGTCCTTCATCGTGACCAGTTCCGACACCGAGCAGTCCGACGCCGCCAGGATCGACTGCGGCACGCTGCGGGCTTTTTCCTTCAGTGCATGGCCCTGCGCCGTCAGCGCGATCAGGACCTGACGCTCGTCTTCGCTCGAGCGGGTGCGCTTGACGAGATGGGCGGCCTCGAGCCGCTTGAGCAGCGGCGTCAGCGTGCCCGAATCCAGGAACAGCCGCTCGCCGATGTCCTTGACCGGCACGTCGTCGCGCTCCCACAGCACCAGCATCACCAGATATTGCGGATAGGTCAGGCCGAGCCGATCCAGCAGCGGCTTGTAGACGCGGTTGAAGGCGTGCGCGGCCGAATAGACCGCGAAGCAGATCTGGTTGTCGAGGCGTTGCGGATCGAGGGTCGATAGCTTCCGGGGCATGGAGAATCTCACGGGATTTCCTCCCATTCTGGGGCCGGCGGGCGGCTTATTCAATTGCGAACAATTAAATGTGAGCCATGCTAATTTAGATTGCGCACAATCAAATTGCTTGCGATACAGAGCGCACCCCAACCGGAAGACCCGAGGAGACGACAATGTCCGTGAACGTCCTTTACAAGACCAGCGCCAAGGCCACCGGCGGCCGCGATGGCCATGCTGCTACGCTCGACGGCGCGCTCGACGTCAAGCTGACCACGCCGAAGGAGCTCGGCGGCGGCGGCGGCGCCGGCAACAATCCCGAGCAGCTGTTCGCGGCCGGCTATGCCGCCTGCTTCATCGGCGCGATGAAGTTCGTGTCGTCGCAGGGCGGGCCGAAGGTTCCGGCCGATGCCTCCGTCACCTCGACCGTCGGCATCGGCCCGCGCTCCGAGGGCGGCTTCGGTCTCGACATCGATCTCGCCGTCTCGCTGCCGGGCCTCGCCCGCGCGGAAGCCGAGGCGCTGGTCGAGAAGGCGCACCAGGTGTGCCCGTATTCCAATGCCACGCGCGGCAATGTCGACGTTCGCCTGACGGTCGTCTGATCGCGACGGCGGATTGGCTGGCCCGGGATCCCCCTCGGGCCGGCCGCTTCCGTTGATCTGCCAATCCTGATTTGCCACGCCGCGGCATGCGGTCGGGCACTGCATACGCCCCTACGCAACAGGCCATTGCTGGCTTGTGCGAACCTCGCTAGGCCTGGGACCAAATATCGACACAGGGGAAGCGAAGGCATGAGTTCTGAAGCCGCCAGTTCTGAAGCCGCATTGGGCGCAATGAGCGGATTGCGCGTCATCGATCTCACGCGCGTGCTCGGCGGCCCCTACTGCACCCAGATCCTCGCCGATCACGGCGCCGACGTGATCAAGGTCGAGCCGCCCGCGGGCGACGAGGTGCGTGAATGGGGCCCTCCCTTCCACGAGGAGGACGCGGCCTATTTCGTTGGCATCAACCGCAACAAGCGCTCGATCGGCCTCGACCTCGCCTCCGAGGGCGGACGTGCCGTGCTGCTCAAGATGCTGAAGACAGCCGACGTCCTGATCGAGAATTTCAAGCCGGGCACCCTGGAGAAATGGGGCATCGGCAACGACGTGCTCAGCAAGAAATTTCCGCGCCTCGTGCATTGCCGGATCTGCGGCTTCGGCGCCGACGGCCCGCGCGGCGGCAATCCCGGCTATGACGCCATCATCCAGGCCATGACCGGCATGATCGCCGCGACCGGCTCGCCCGAGAGCGGACCGATGCGGATCGGCGTGCCCTTGGTCGACATCACCACCGGACTTTATGCCGCGATCGGCATCCTGATGGCGCTGTCGGAGCGGCAGCGTTCCGGCAAGGGCCAATTCCTGGAGACGACGCTATACGAGACCGGCCTTGCCATCATGCATCCGCACACCGCGAATTATTTCATGCATGGCAAGCCGCCGAGCCTCACCGGCAACGAGCATCCGAACCTCGTGCCTTACGCGATCTTCCCGACCAAGACCGACAACATCTTTATCGGCGTCGGCAATGACGGCACCTTCCGCAAGCTCGCCAAGGAGATCGGCAAGCCCGAGCTCGGCACCGATTCGCGCTTTGCCCGCAACAAGGACCGCATCGCCAACCGCGAGGCGCTGCGCGCCGAGCTTGCCGCCGTGTTCAGCCAGCACGAGGCCGAGCCGCTGTGCAATCGCCTGCTCGCCGCGGGCCTGCCCGCAGGGCCCGTGCAGAAGATCGACCAGGCGCTGACGAATGCGCACACGATCGCGCGCGGCGATATTATCGAGAAGGACTGGTACAAGGGCGTGGCCTCGCCGATCCGGCTCGACCGCAGCAAGCCGAGCCTGCGCCGGCTGCCGCCGAAATTCAGCCAGCACTCCCAGGAGGTGCTGGGCGAGTTCGGCTACTCCAAGGCCGAGATCGACGCGATGGTCGAGAAGGGCACCGTCTGCGGTCCCGAGCGCAAGCGCTAGGTGGCTCTCCCGCTTGCGGTGGGGAGAGGGTGCCTCCGCAACGGGACAATCCCCTAGAGGATAGAACCCTCACCCGCGCCTTCGGCGCGACCTCTCCCGCAAGCGGGAGAGGTTTTCGAGCCCGCAGCCTGATCGCCTGCCTCACATCAATGCCGCACTGCGGCGCGACCCACGTAGGTGCACCGCGAACCAATGCGGCCGCCCGTGCCGTCTTCGCCTATTTGCCGGCTTCCCTTTTCCAGCGCTTGCCGCTTTCGTTTCGGCCGCTTACACAGTCATGTGAACGTCATATGGCGCTGCTAGCGCAAGCGCTTCTTTTGACGGCCAAGGGAGGTTTACTTGATGGCTCTTCGACACTTTGGGGCGGCTGCCGCATTTGCACTCACGGTTGGCATGACGGCCTCGCCGGCGCTGGCCGTGACGGAAATCCAGTGGTGGCACGCGATGACCGGCGCCAACAACGACGTCATCGTCAAGCTCGCCAACGACTTCAACGCGTCGCAGAGCGACTTCAAGGTCGTTCCGACCTACAAGGGCAATTACGCCGACACCATGAACGCGGGCATCGCGGCGTTCCGTGCCGGCAACGCGCCGCACATCATGCAGGTGTTCGAAGTCGGCACCGCCACCATGATGGCTGCGACCGGCGCCGTGAAGCCCGTCTACAAGCTGATGGCCGAGGCCGGCGAGAAGTTCGATCCCAAGATCTACCTGCCCGCCATCACCGGCTACTACTCGACCTCGAAGGGCGAGATGCTGTCGTTCCCCTTCAATTCGTCGTCGACCGTGATGTGGGTCAATCTCGACGAGCTCAAGAAGGCCAATGTCGCGATCCCGAAGACCTGGCCCGAAACGTTCGAGGCCGCCAAGAAGCTGAAGGCTGCCGGTCATGACACCTGCGGCTTCTCCGGCTCCTGGGTCACCTGGGTCAATCTCGAGCAGCTCTCCGCCTGGCACAACGTGCCGCTCGCCAGCAAGGCCAACGGCCTCGACGGCTTCGACACCAAGCTCGAGTTCAACGGGCCGCTCCAGGTCAAGCATCTCGAAAACCTGGTCGAGCTCCAGAAGACCAAGGTCTACGACTATGCCGGCCGCACCAACACCGGCGAAGGCCGCTTCACCTCGGGCGAATGCCCGATCTACCTGACCTCGTCGGCCTTCTTCGGCAACGTCAAGGCCCAGGCCAAGTTCAACTTCACCGCTGTGCCGATGCCGTATTATCCGGAGGCAAAGGGCGCGCCGCAGAACTCGATCATCGGCGGCGCTTCGCTCTGGGTCATGGGCGGCAAGCCGGCCGATGAATACAAGGGCGTCGCAAAATTCCTGACCTTCCTCTCGGACACCGATCGTCAGGTCTACATCCACAAGGCCTCGGGCTATCTGCCGATCACCAAGGCGGCCTATGAGAAGGCCAAGGCCGAGGGCTTCTACAAGGACCAGCCCTATCTCGAGACCCCGCTGCTCGAGCTGACCAACAAGGAGCCGACCGAGAACTCGCGCGGTCTGCGCCTCGGCAACATGGTCCAGCTGCGTGACGTCTGGTCGGAAGAGATCGAGCAGGCGCTGGCCGGCAAGAAGACCGCCAAGCAGGCGCTGGATGCCGCCGTCGAGCGCGGCAACACGATGCTGCGGCAGTTCGAAAAGACCGCCGTCAAGTGAGGCGATGAGCGGCAGGCCGGTCCCCCGGCCTGCCGCTTTCGGCGGACACCATGCAAAAGCAAGCCATTTTCCAATCCAAGCTATTGCCTTACGTGCTGGTTGCGCCGCAGCTCGCGATCGTCCTGCTATTCTTCTACTGGCCGGCCCTGCAGGCGGTGATCCAGTCCTTCCTGCTCCAGGACGCCTTCGGCCTGTCGACGAGCTTCGTCTGGTTCGAGAACTATCTCGATCTGTTCAGGGAGCCCGCCTATTTCGAGGCGATCCTCCGCACCTTCTTCTTCTCGTTCGCCATCGCGGTCTCGTCGTTGTCCTTTGCGCTGCTGCTCGCCGTCATGGCGGACAAGCCCCTGCGCGGCTCGATGCTCTACCGCACCCTCTTGATCTGGCCCTATGCGGTGGCGCCACCGGTCGTCGGCGTGCTCTGGATCTTCATGCTGCATCCCTCGCTGGGCGTTATCGCGCGCTACCTGCGCGCGCTCGGGATCGACTGGAATCCGCTGCTCGACGGTGACCAGGCGGCAACGCTGATCGTCCTCGCCGCCGCCTGGAAGCAGATCTCCTACAATTTCCTGTTCTTCCTCGCCGGCCTGCAGAGCATCCCGCGAAGCGTGCTCGAAGCCGCCGCGATCGACGGTGCGCGCCCGATGCGCCGGTTCTGGACCGTGACCTTTCCGCTGCTGTCGCCGACCATCTTCTTCCTGCTGGTCGTCAACATCGTCTACGCCTTCTTCGACACGTTCGGCATCATCGACACCATGACCCGCGGCGGACCCGGCAAGTCGACCGAAACGCTGGTCTACAAGGTCTATTCCGACGGCCTGCTCGGCGGCAATCTCGGCAGCTCCGCGGCGCAATCGGTGATCCTGATGGTCATGGTCATCGTGCTGACGGGAATCCAGTTCCGCTTCGTCGAACGCAAGGTGACCTACTGATGGTCGAGGAAGAGGGCTTTCGGCGCTACGTCGCGCACATCATTCTCTGGATCGGGATCGCGATCGTCGCCTTCCCGGTCTACATCGCGTTCGTCGCCTCGACCCAGGACAACGCGCTGATCGCGAACGGGCAGATGTCGCTGCTGCCGGGCGGTCATTTCTTCGAGACCTATTATCAAACCATCTTCGTCGGCACGAGCGGCTCGACCCGCGAGCCTGTCGGCAACATGATGCTGAACTCGCTGGTGATGGCGCTGCTGATCGCGGTCGGCAAGATCGCGATCTCGATCATCTCGGCCTATGCGATCGTGTATTTCCGCTTTCCGTTCCGGATGCCGATCTTCTGGATCATCTTCATCACGCTGATGCTGCCGGTCGAGGTCCGCATCTATCCGACCTACAAGATCGTCGCCGATCTGCACATGCTCGACAGCTACGCGGGACTCGCGCTGCCGCTGATCGCCTCGGCCACCGCGACGCTGCTGTTCCGTCAGTTCTTCATGACGGTGCCGGACGAATTGCTCGAGGCCTCGCGCATCGACGGCGCGGGTCCCCTGCGCTTCTTCTGGGATACACTGCTGCCGCTGTCGCGCACCAACATGGCGGCGCTGTTCGTGATCCTGTTCATCCTCGGCTGGAATCAATATCTCTGGCCGCTGCTCATCACCACCCGCGACGACATGCAGACCATCCAGGTCGGCATCCGCAAGATGATCACCACCACCGACGCGCTGACCGAATGGCCGATCGTGATGGCGACCGCCATGCTGGCCATGCTGCCGCCGGTGTTCGTCGTCGTCGCCATGCAGAAATTGTTCGTGCGCGGCCTGGTCGAGACGGAAAAGTGATGATGGCGAATTGCGAATGGCGAGTAGCGAATGGGGTCGCTGCTTCTGCCTTGCTCTCTCGTTACTCCCTATTCGCCACTCCCTATTCGCTATTCGCTGGTGCAACACATGGCTAACGTCACCCTGCGCAACGTCCGCAAGACCTATCTCGGCGGCTTCGAGGCCATCAAGGGCGTCAACGTCGATGTCGGCGACGGACAGTTCTGCGTGCTGGTCGGCCCCTCCGGCTGCGGCAAGTCCACCTTGCTGCGCATGGTCGCGGGCCTCGAGACCGTCACCGGCGGCGAGATCGACATCGGCGGCCGCGTGGTCAACCAGGTCGAGCCCGCCGATCGCGACATCGCGATGGTGTTCCAGAACTACGCGCTCTATCCGCATATGAGCGTCTACAACAACATGGCCTACGGCCTGCGCAACCGCGGCATGGCGGAAGCCGAGATCAAAACCCGCGTCGAGGAAGCCGCGCGCGTGCTCGAGCTGTCACCGATGCTGGAACGCAAGCCGCGCCAGCTCTCCGGCGGCCAGCGCCAGCGCGTCGCCATGGGCCGCGCCATCGTGCGCCAGCCGAAGGTGTTTTTGTTCGACGAGCCGCTGTCGAATCTCGATGCGAAACTGCGCATCGCGATGCGGGTCGAAATCCGCAAATTGCAGCGCCGGCTCAACACCACGTCGATCTACGTCACCCACGACCAGCTCGAAGCCATGACGCTCGCCGACATTCTCGTCGTGATGAATGGCGGCCAGGTCGAGCAGGTCGGCAATCCCCTCGCGATCTACGAAAAGCCGGCGACCACCTTCGTCGCCTCCTTCATCGGGGCACCGCCGATGAATTTGATGTCGACGCGCCCCGAGGAGATCAGATCGCAGCTCGCCGGCAGCGCGGCGGCGGACGCCGGCATCCTCGGCATCCGCCCGGAAGACTTCGTCATCACCGACCAGACCCCGGCCGGCGGCGTCGCATTGCCGCTGACGGTGGAAGCGATCGAGCGCGTCGGCGCCGAGACCTTCGTCTATGGCTCGCGCGAGCAGGAGGAGCAGCGCGTCGCCGCCACCCCCGGCGAGCTGCCGCCCGGCGAGATCATCGTCCGCATTCCCGGAACCGAGGCCCCAGCGATCGGCGCGAAAATCCGGGTGGCGGCGGTGCGGACGAAGCTGCATTTGTTCAGCGGCGACGGCCGGACGCGGCTGGAGGCCTGATCCGTTCCGAGGGGCCGGAAACCACAAAACGCAAAAACAACCCCATGCACAGTAGAAGGGGGTCTGTTTTTGTTGAGATAAATCGCCAGCTGAATTCGTCATGCCCGGGCTCGTCCCAGTCATGACGGCTGGAGATGGCCAATCCACAGCTCCCCGGCTACCTGCTTGAACCAGCACAGGAACATGCCCATATTGCTGATCAAGGGGCGCCTCTACGGGCCCTGATGCACCAAAGTCGCTTCTGCGAGGACTTTGTAAACTATGTCTCGTGTTCCCACGTTATCCAGTCCGTTCCTTCTAGGCTTCGACGAGATTGAGCGCGTGCTCGATCGCGTCGTCAAAGGCGCCGACGGCTACCCTCCCTACAATATCGAGAGGTGTGGCGGCGCGGACGGCCAGCCCGAGCGCTTACGTATCACGCTGGCGGTCGCCGGATTTACGCGCGACCAACTCGATGTAACCATTGAGGAAAACCAGCTCGTGATCCGCGGGCGGCAGCAGGACGACAAGTCCCGGCAATACATCCATCGCGGCATCGCCGCGCGCCACTTCCAGCGCACCTTCGTGCTGGCGGAGGGGATGCTGGTGCTGGGTGCGGATCTGAAGAACGGGTTGTTGTCGATCGATCTGGCCCGGCCTGAACCGGAGAGGATCGTTAAGACAATCGCTATCAATGAGCACGAATAATGGAACGAGTAGCGGACTCGACCGCTTAGTGTTCCAGAGGAGTCGAGACCATGAGTGAAGGTCACGTTGCGTTCGAATACGAAGCCAAGAACGTCTCCCCGGAGACGCTGGCAACCCTTGGCGAAGGCCATATCGCCTATGTGAAGCAGATCCGCTCCGAGGACGTGCCGGGCCTGTTTCCCGAAGCGCCGAAAATCGCGCCGGGCTTAAAACTCTTCGCGCTCCACGCCGCCGACGGCACGCCGATCATGCTGACCGACAGCCGCGAAGCCGCGATCGCGAACGCCTGGAGCAACGAGCTGCAAGCCGTCAGCGTGCACTGAGCGCACGTCGCACGAACAGAGTTTCCAGCGGGCATGCCTTCTTGCGAAGGCGTGCCCGTTTTCATTTTGACACGATGACGCTCCTCGCAATGACGGTGCGTGAGGCCGCAGTAGGCTCAACTCTCGATCCCGAACACGCGCTTCAATGCACCGCCGGGATCAACGCCCGCAGGATGTCCGGCTTCCAGGTTTGACGCGCGCTGTCGAAGGCCGCGAAATCATGGTCGAACTGCCAATAGGCCCATGCCCAGCCAAGCCGATCCGCAGTTCGCGCCACGAACGACAGATATCGCGTCCGGGCGTCCGTCGGAGCGCGCTCGTACACGCCGAACTCGCCGAGATAGATCGGGCGCTTTTCCTTTTCGGACCAGATACGAATCTTTTCGAAGTCGGCGAGAGCCTTCCGTTCGTCCTCCGGACTGCCCCAATCGAGTGGCCCGAGCCGCGAGAACGTTGGGGACCACGGCGCACCCTGATGCGTGAAACGTATCGGCGCGTAATAGTGAAACGTCACGATGAGATTTCTGTCACCTGATGGCAGGGCCAGTTCCTCGACCGGCATGTCATCGACGTTGAGAACGGCAGCAATGACCGTCCGTCCGGGGTTGCTGGTGCGGATGATGCCGAGACACTCGTTCAGAAGGGCGTTCCAGCTGGTCGACGTCATCTGCCCGCCGGGCTCATTGAGGACCTCGAAGACAAGCTTCGGATATCTTCCGGCATAGCGCCCGGCGATTTGCGTCCAGAATGCCTTCAGCTTCTCGGCGCATCCGGACACGTCGCGCTGGCAAGTATCCGTATCGTGCTCGTCCAGAATGGGGATGAGCTTCCGGGCGAGCACGTCTTCGATCACCGCATCAAGCCGTCTCAAGACGATTTCATCCAGCAGATTCCCTTCGCCCATGAACTTGAAGCCGAAGAAATTGATCCGAACGTGCGAGAACCCGGCGTTTCTGATCGCAGTGAGGTTGTCCAGACGAAATGGCGCGTTCCGGCCTCCCTCCCAGATGCCGTCGTAGCCGAGGATGTTGATGCCGCGCCCCAATTCTCCGGGGGTGCGCGCGGTGCCCTGCTTGGCTGCGTCGGCCTGAGAGCAGATCGCGAGCATGGCGATCGCCAAGGTGAGACGGAAGGTCACCAACCAGCGGGCGCAGATGGCATTCATGCTGCTTTCTCCATCATGGCCGCAGGGATTGCTGCGGCACCGGCCTGCACACCGCGAAGAAGAACGCGACGAGAAGCACCGACGTGAACATCGTCGAGCGGAGGAACATCGTCTCCGTGAAATTCGATTGAAAGCTCAGGACGACAAATCCGATGATGAGAGCGCAATGGGAACGATCGATCGACCGGGTGGCGATCAAATACAGGACCTTTTCCGAAAACAGATAGACGCTCGCGACAAACAGCAAATATCCCAGAAATCCCGTTTCAATCGCCACCGCGATGTAACCGCTATGATAATTGTCGAGCACCCAGCCATGGTTCTGGTTGAAGTAGTCGTAAATCGCGGGGCGCGTCCAGAATCCGTTGATGCCAAAGCCCAGCAGGGGCGCGTCGTTGAAATGGCTGATGGCGTACTGCCAAATGAAAGTCCGCTCGGTCAAGTCGATGGTCGATTCGCCGCCGAGATGAAAGGAATCGTACCCCGTCAGATAGAAATACAGAAACAGCAGGGCGGCCAGAATGCACATGATGAATGGCAGCACCGCATAGACTCTCATGCAGCGGATCGACCACATCGAGGTGACGAGCAGCCCACACGCGGCAACGGCAACGGCGCCGGCACCACGGGATTCCGAGGCGATGACGCACGTCGACGCCAAGAGAAACGTCGCGAGAAAAGCGATCCATCCCTGCCCGGTCATCTTCTGATAGCAGGCAAAGAACATCAGATATGCGCTGATGAAACCGAGCGTCTGCTTCGATTCGTAGATTCCTTGCCACTGGCCATTGTGCATCCAGCTCTGGTCGACGCCGATCTCGGGCACGAAGACGGCACACAAGGCCGAGGCGGCGACCAGAATGAAGAACCCGAGTGCCGTCGATCCGACGATCTCGTCCACGTCGATACGGGTAATGAGGCAGTACGCACCGAAGGTCGTCACCACAAGTGCCGCGCTCTTCATGATCGCCGCAACGGCGAGACTGGTCCAGAGAACGGAAATGGCAGCGAGGGAATAGAATGCCACCAGCGCGATGAGATCGGGATTCGGCTGCACGCGTACGCGTGGACGCACGAAGACACTGGCGTAGATCAGGATGACCCACATCACGAGCGCAACGGCCTGTTGCAGATTGCTCCACTCTGCGGGAAGCAGCGCGGGTTGGAAGACCCCCATCGACGCGACCACGTTGACGGTGATCGAACCGCGGATCACGTTTCTGGCAAGCTTCTCCACACCGACGCTGCGCGCTTTCCAGATCGCGCTTTCGTATGCCTCGGAATCCGAACCGATTTGTGGGCTGGCCCTGAGCTGACCTTCCTGAAGCACGGCCGATGTCCCCTACCGAGCGTCGCGACCGCCTTCGCGCGGTCGACATTCCCGGGACGTGCGCCGCGAGCGGGCCTCGATTGGCCCGGACATCAATTCGAGCAAAAGCGCAGCCTGAACCCAACGATATCGATGATTGGCGGTTTGTCGCCGGCTCCAACGCCGGCACCGAGGGGATCTCCTGGGCGTCTTGCCAGGCGGGTAGCTTCTGGACGATACGCCGGGCATCCGCCGGCCGAGGCCCGGTTCCCCGCGCCGTTCTCCCCCCGCCGCGCCAATGCGCAACGACGCATTTCCATTCCAAATCACGTCCGCTCAGTCCACAGCTTCGAACGACTGTTAGCGGATTTTGACGCCGCCCAATATGCCGTGCGTCTCAAGCGGGAAAAATTTCGGAGCGTCTACCTGCAGATCCCCCAGGGCAGGGCGCGACGCCGGCAATGCCGGGCGATCCGGGAGGCCAGAGTCGATCCGGCCTTTGACCGCGAAGTTACGCCGCGGTGGCCGGCGGCAGTGCCAGCACAGAGTAAATCGCCTGGGCATCGCGCGAAGCGCGCAGCTTCTTGGCGATGTCCTGGTCGCGCAACAGGCGGGCGATGCGGGCGAGGGCCTTGAGGTGATCGGCGCCGGCGCCTTCGGGGGCGAGCAGCAGGAAGACGAGATCGACCGGCTGGCCGTCCATCGCCTCGAAATCGATCGGACGGTCGAGACGTGCGAACAGGCCAAAAATCTTTTCGAGCTTGGGCAGCTTGCCGTGCGGAATGGCAACGCCATAGCCGACCGCGGTGGTGCCGAGCTTCTCCCGCTGCAGCAGCACCTCGAACACGGAGCGCTCGTTCTGCCCGGTCAGCTCGGCGGCCTTCGCCGCGAGCTCCTGCAGGGCCTGCTTCTTGCTGTTGACCTTCAATGCCGGGAGAATCGCCTCGGGTGCGACCAGATCGGTAATCGGCATGGAGGGTTTCCGAGGTGAATTAAACCGTCAGGTTCCGAATTGGCCGGCTTGGAGAGAAACCACGCCGGGCCGGCGTCAAGAAGGTCAAGCAGGAGGAGGACTTAGCCCAAATCCCGTTAAGTCCTGATGTGGGGCGCTTCTACTCCAACGCAATCCCGGTGCCAACTCCCGCGTGCGGCTTTGCCCCGGTCATTGTTAAGGCCTGCGGATGGTACGGGGCCGGGCTTTGCCTATCCCCCGGCCGCGCTGTTCCCCTTGCCATCCGCGCCGGCATCCGTTTTGGCTCCGGGCGGGTCGATCCAGCCCACATTGCCGTCGGCCCGGCGGTAAATGATGTTCACCCGGCCGCTGGAACCGTGCTGAAAGACCAGGCAGGGAGCCCCGCTCAGGTCGAGTTCCATGACGGCCTCGCTGACCGACAGCGGCTTCAGCGAAGTGGTGGCCTCGGCGATGATGACGGGGCTGTAGCCGGTGACCTCGTCCTCGCCCTCCGGCGCCTCGAGCACGTAGCTGGTGGCATCGAGCGCAGCCATTGCTTCGGAGGCGACATGGGCCTTGCGGGCGGAGCGGTCCTTGAGCCGGTTCTTGTAGCGGCGCAGCCGCTTCTCGATCATCAGCAGCGCCTGGTCGGCGCTGGCATAGGCATCCGGCGCGTTCGAATCGGCCTCCAGCGTAATTCCGGAATCGAGATGCAGGGCGCAATCGGTGCGGAAGCCGAAGCCGTCCTTGCTGAGCGTGATGTGGCCGGAATAATTGCCGTCGAAATATTTGCGCAGCACCTCGTCGGTGCGGTCGGAAACGCGGCCGCGCAGGGCCTCGCCGACGCTGATGCTCTTTCCCGAGATTCTGAGAGTCATGTGATGCCTCGCTTGGTTCACGTGCTCGCGGTGCGATGCCACGTCATCGCACCTTTGGAAGATTTCCTGCGCATGCTCTCCCCGCAAACGCCTTCGGCGTTTGTCGGGAAGGAAAACCGCTGGACACTTTTCCGGATCATGCGTGTGCTTGGATCCGTCTCGACGGGGGGTCGAGAGTAGCGCGATTTCGCGCCAGCGCAATCAGGCCGGTTCGGTGTTGCGGGAGCGATCGGACAAGGCGGTGGTGAGGACGTTACCAAGAGCGCTCTGCTTGTCGCGGCGACGTTGCACCGAGGAAGGAATGCGCATGGCTTCGCGGTACTTCGCGACCGTGCGGCGGGCAATATCAATGCCCGAGGCGCGCAAGCGTTCCACGATGGTGTCGTCCGACAGGATCGCCGCGGGCTCCTCCGAATCGATCAGCTGCTTGATGTGGTGGCGGACGGCTTCGGCGGAATGCGCCTCGCCGCCGTCGGCCGAGGCGATCGAGGCCGTGAAGAAATATTTCAGCTCGAACGTGCCGCGATTGGTCGCCATGTACTTGTTGGCGGTGACACGCGACACCGTGGATTCATGCATCTGGATGGCATCGGCCACGGCCTTCAGATTGAGCGGCCGCAAATGCGCCACGCCATGGGTGAAGAAGCCGTCCTGCTGGCGCACGATCTCGGTTGCAACTTTCAGGATGGTGCGGGCGCGCTGGTCGAGCGCGCGCACCAGCCAGGTCGCGTTCTGCAGCGCGTCGGTGAAATAGGACTTGTCGCCGTCCTTGCCGATCTTCTTCGACAGCTCGGAATAGTAGGTCTGGTTGACCAGCACGCGCGGCAAGGTGTCGCTGTTGAGCTCGACATGCCAGCCGCCGTCGGGACCCGGGCGGACATAGACGTCGGGCACCATGGTCTGCAGACGCGCCGAGCCGAACTTCATGCCGGGCTTGGGATTGAGGCGGCGGATCTCGCCGATCATGTCGGCGATGTCCTCGTCATCGACGCCGCAGATCTTGCGCAGGGCCACGATGTCGCGCTTGGCCAGGAGATCGAGATGCTCGACCAGAGCCTGCATCGCGGGGTCGTAGCGGTCGAGCTCGCGGAGCTGGATCGCCAGGCATTCGCTCAAATTGCGCGCACAGACCCCGGGCGGATCGAATTTTTGCAGCACGGCAAGGACGCTCTCGACGTCGGCTTGCGTCGCGCCAAGGCGCTCGGCGGCCTGGCCGAGATCGCCCGGCAGATAGCCGGCCTCGTCGACGAGGTCGATCAAATACTGGCCGATCATGCGCTGGGCAGGCGCGGTGAAGGCCACCGAGAGCTGCTCGGCGAGATGGTCCGAGAGCGTCAACTCGGCCGCGACAAAGGCCTCGAGATTGTAGTCCTCGTCGCCGGAGGCGCCGCCGCCCCATTCCGTATAGGTGGTCGGCGCGGCATCCTGGGCGTTGCGCGCCGCGGCCTCGGCCGGTTCCTCGGAGAAGACGTTGTCGAGGCCCGTGTCGAGGGTCTGCTCGATCTCGGCGCGGGTGCCGAGATCCTTGCTCATCCATTCTTCCTGGCCCGGCTCGAAGGCGTCGCCGCCGCCAAAGCCGTCATCGCCCTGGCCGCCGGACTCCTCGCCATCGCTGTACTGGCCGGCCTCGGCCGGGGGCTCGCCCGCGGGGGCCTCGTCATTGGCCCGTTCCAGCAGGGGGTTACGCTCGAGCTCCTCTTCCACGAAGGTCGTGAGATCGAGATTGGACAGTTGCAGCAGCTTGATCGCCTGCATCAACTGCGGCGTCATGACCAGCGACTGCGACTGCCGGAACTCTAATCTCTGCGTGAGAGCCATGAAGCAAGAACCGTTCCCAAAAATTGGTCCGATTTTTGCTTATCTTAGTCCGAGCCCGATGTACACGTCTTGACGAACGCAAAAACGGGCTAGAGGCGGAATTCCTCGCCAAGGTAAAGGCGGCGCACGTCCGGATCGGCGACGATCTCATCCGGGCTCCCCTCGGTCAAGATTTCGCCGGCATAGACGATGTAGGCGCGGTCGGTGAGGCCGAGCGTCTCGCGGACATTGTGGTCGGTGATGAGGACGCCGATGCCGCGATTGGTGAGATGGCGGACGAGGTCCTGGATGTCGCCGACCGCGATCGGGTCGATGCCGGCGAAGGGCTCGTCGAGCAGCATGTAATTCGGCCGCGTCGCCAGGGCGCGCGCGATCTCGACGCGGCGGCGCTCGCCGCCCGACAGAGCGATTGAGGGCGATTTCCTGAGCCGCGTGATGTTGAACTCGTCGAGCAGCGAATCGAGCTGCTGCTCGCGCTTCTTGCGCGAGGGCTCCACCACTTCGAGCACGGCGCGGATGTTCTGCTCGACGGTGAGGCCGCGGAAGATCGAGGCTTCCTGCGGCAAATAGCCGATGCCGAGCCGCGCGCGCTGATACATCGGGAGCTTGGTGACGTCGTGGCCGTCGAGCTCGATGGCGCCGCGATCGGCCTTGATCAGGCCGGTGATCATGTAGAACACGGTGGTCTTGCCGGCGCCGTTCGGACCGAGCAGGCCGACTGCTTCGCCGCGGCGCACATAGATGCTGACACCGCGCACGACCTGGCGGCTGCCGAAGGCCTTTTCCACGCTATGCACAGCCAGAAAGCCGGGCCGCTTCAGGAGCTGCGGCCCACCGCCGTTCGGCTTGGCGGCGGCCCTGACGGGGTGAACTGCCGGCTGACGCGGCGCCTCGGCTTGATAGTCGCCTTGATAGTCACCCTGGAACTGATCGGGCGCATGGATCGCCTGGTCGCGGGCCATCGGCGCGTCCCGGATCGGGCTCGTCACGAGCCCGCCGACGCCGTCACCAAGCGCGGTGATGTCCTGACGCGCAAATCCTGGCCGGCCGCGCTTGGCGGGGCGCCGACGGAACATGCTGAAGAGATCGACCATCCCCGCCTTCTAAGCCTTTCGCGACGATCCTGCGCGAATTCGCGCGATCTGCCGCACCGGCCGTTCGACTGGCCGATGCAGCATGAGTGAAGGGATGTCTCATGCCCAGTGAAACACGCCCGAAAAGCGGCGGACCCCGCTTCGAAAGCCCTGCGCGCTAGATACAGTCTCACCGGCCAAGCTTCAACCTCGGTTCGGGAGCGTCCGGACCAAGCCATTGAATTTATTTCGGTTTAGTTGCGCCCGGCAATTGCAAAGGCGGCGCCCCGCCGGGCTTGCCCGAACCGCAATCGTTGCCGGCGCCCTGCGGCAGCAAGACCTGCACCCGGCCGCTATCAGATTCCACCCGCGACACGCCGGTCGTCATGTCGACCTTCAGCCGATCGCCACGCATCACATTCTTGCACTGCGTCATGACCACCTGGCCCGAGCCGCCGCCGAACATGGTGATGAGGTTGGTCTTGGTGTCGAACACGGCGGTCTCACCGGTCACCACCTGGTCCTTCTGGGTGACCACGACATTGCCGTGCGCCTCCAAGCGTTTGATGGAGGAGCTGCCGCCCGGACCCGGCTGCGCCGACTGCATCGGCGCCGTCGATTTTGCGCCCTTCGCCGCCGGTTGCTGCGGTGTCGCCGGCTTGTCGCCGCCGCCCGACTCGTAAAACACCACCAGTGTCTTCGATGTCATGGTGGTGTCGCCCTGGATGACCTTCACATTGCCGGAGAAGGTCGCTTCCTTCTTCTTGTCGCGCATCTCGAGCGAGGCCGCTTCGATCTGGATCGGCTGATCACGGTTCTGCGAGAAGCCCTGAAGCGCGTTGTTCGGCGCATTCGTCGAGTTCTGTGCACGCGCCGCATCGGCTACGATCAAGAGACCTAGGCCCAGCACAGCCGCACGGATGATGGCACTGCGCTTGTTGTCGTTGCGCGGAAAAAACCTGATCATGGAAATCATCTTGAGTTGGCAGACTTGTTCTGGGGCGTGCGCGTCTTCGCCGCGGGCTCGGCTGGCGCAGGCTGAGCGGCGGCGGGGTCATCCAGCTTGTCCAGATGCATCACCACATTGCCCTCGAAGCGGATGACGTCACCGCCTTCCGTGATGCGCAGCTTGTCCGCGGTCAGCGTGCCGTTGGTCAGCTTGACGTCGACACGCTCGTCCGAGGAGACCGTGCCCTTGCCCATGTCGACGAAGGCCGAGTTCAGCCGCGCCTCGTAGCCGGTCGAGGTGCGCAGGAAGATGTCCTTGTGCAGATCGAGCTGCTGCTGCTTGTTGTCGAAGCGGCCGGTGCGGGCATCGAGGAACAGGGTGGATTGATCCTCCATCAGCACCTTCGCGCGCAGGTCGGAGAGATCGACATGATCGGGATCGGTGATGTCCTGCGTCGCGGTCTTGGCCCAGAGCTCGTAGGGTCGCTGGTCCGGCGTGTAGCCCGCCAGATGCGGCGATTCCATCGTGATCTTGGTGCCCGACACCACCAGGTTTCCGGAATCGAGCGGCAGCTTCGGCATCAGCATGCGGAACGGATTGAAGACCGAGACGCCGACGATGGCGGCCATCGACAACAGCACTGCAGCCGGCACCGCGAGGCGCAGAATCCGCACCAGACGGCTGTGGCGCGCCGCGCTGGCAAACTTCGCCGCAAGCGCGGCGTCGTAGGTGGGATTGTGGGCCGAATTCACCTGAGCTCCTGAGGTGCCGCTCGCCAGGCCGGGTTGCAGGCCGCTCCATTGTACCCGTCAGCGCCGCAATATGCAGCCTTGTACATATCAGCCTTGGACATATCAGGCTCGGACAGGCCGCACGAAAGTGTCCGAAACGGGGCGCAGCCCGAAGTCTAACCGGCGGTCGAGGGCTCAGGAATGCGCGAAAATGTCCTCCTCCGCCCAGCCCTGGAGGTCGAGCAGGGCGCGGGTCGGCAGGAAGTCGAAACAGGCTTTGGCCAGCGCGGTGCGGCCCTCCCGCACCAGCATGGCATCTAACCGCTCGCGCAAGGCATGCAGGTGCAGCACGTCCGAGGCGGCATAAGCGAGCTGCGGCTCGGTCAGGCTGTCGGAACCCCAATCGCTGGATTGCTGCTGCTTGGAGAGATCGACATTGAGCACCTCGCGCACGAGGTCTTTCAAGCCGTGGCGATCGGTGTAGGTGCGGGTCAGGCGCGAGGCAATCTTGGTGCAATAAATCGGGCCGGTCATGACGCCGAAGGTCTGGTACAGCACCGCGACATCGAACCGCGCGAAGTGGAAGATCTTGGTGATGGCGGGATTGGCCAGCAGCGCCTTCAGGTTCGGCGCGTCGGTGTGGCCCTTGGGTATCTGGACCACGTCGGCGCTGCCGTCGCCGGGCGAGAGCTGCACCACGCAGAGCCGGTCGCGGTGCGGATTCAGCCCCATGGTCTCGGTGTCGATCGCAACCGCTCCGGTGTAGCGGGACAGGTCGGGCAGGTCGCCGCGATGCAGGCGTACGGTCATGGCGTTTCAAAACCTCGGGTCTAATCGGTGCGTCGGCACAATAGCGAATTCGGATTGCCCGCGATGTAGCCATTGCCGGCGGGCCGCGCAAGCACGGGCTTCGCTCAGATCGCCGCCAGCATGATGCAGATCATCGCAGCAACCGCAATGCGGCTGGGGCCGTCGCGGAAGGCGTACAGAATCGGGTCATCGGGCATCTCGCGGCGATGCGCCATCATCAGGGCGCGGCCGAACCAGTAGAGCAGCAGCGGATTGAGCAGCCACAGCAGCCAGGGACGGCTGTACAGCGGCGTCACCGCGGTCGAGGAGACGTAGAGCGAGAACACGGTCACCGCGTTCATCGCGCTCGCCGCCGCCATCGCCGCGATGATTTGCAGGTCGGTGACGCGATAGTCGCGGTTGGAAGGATCGGAAAGGCCGGCGCTCTCGCGCATGCTGAGCTCGCTGAAGCGCTTGATCAGCGCCAGCGAGGTGAACACGAACAGCGAGAAGATCAACAGCCATTCCGACAGCACCACGCCGACGCCGACCGCGCCGGCGACGATGCGAAGCGTGTAGAGACCGGCGAGCGTGACGATGTCGACCAGCATCTTGCGCTTGAGCGCGAGCGAATAGGCAATCGTGGTGACGAGATAGGCGCCGAGCACGCCGAGAAACAAAGGCGAGATGCAGAGGCCGGCCACGACCGCGAACAGCCACAACGCAGGGATCGCTGATAGCGCGGACGAGATCGGCAGATCTCCGGCCGCCAGCGCGCGATGGCGCTTGGTCGGATGCTGCCGGTCCGCTGCGAGATCCAGGAGGTCGTTCATCAGATAGGCGCCCGACGCACAGGCCGAGAACGCCAGGAACGCCAGCAGCGCGGAGCCAAAGCTGGCAAAATTCAGCTGATGCGCGGTGATGACAGGCACGAACACCAGCGTGTTCTTGGCGTATTGATAGACACGCAGCGCCTTGGCCCAGATCTTGAGGCTCGCACGCTTGCTGCTGCGCGCGGCGATGCGCTCGATAGCGCCGGGATCGAACGGCAGCTTTTCGCCTGCAGCCAGATCAGCCGGCGCAACGACGCCGTCAAAGCCGAGATGTGCGGCAACGCCGGCGGCATGGTGGGTGAACCGGCCGGCCACCAGATAGATCTTCGCGCCCCGCGCCCGCGCCGCGAGAGCCCGGTTCAGCACGTCGGGCTCGTAGGGCAGATGGGCGTAGTCGATCTCGGCGCGCGCCAGGATATCCGTGAGTGCCGCCATTCCCGGACGTCCGCCAGCGCCGAAGCGGGCGAGCATGCGGCCGGGGCTGGAGAACAGCGCCTCCATCAGCAGCTCGGACCGCAGCAGGCCGCCTTCGAGATCGATGACGAGCGTCCGCGCAGCCGCCGCCGTGACCAACGGCTCGGGCACGCCAGGATCATACTGCCGGGCAGGCTGCTCCATCCGAATACGCTCTGACTTGCCGCAAACTGACCGGCTCAGGGCCGGGGAGCAGGGAAATGGACGGTCATGACACTAGGGGAGCATTCGCTAAGGGCGGCTTAATCGGGCTGCCGGAAGCCGCGAGAACAGGGCTGTTGCACGGAACCCACAGCGGCGCGCGAACTGCCCGTTTCGGCGGAGCCTGTGGCGCGCGGCCCGTGGAAATCGTGCGGGCCCACCCCATCTGCCAGTTTCCCTCCCCGCGACCCATGAATCGAGATCCATGACCGAACAGACGCTCGCCGCGCCGATCGACGACCCGTCAGAACGCCAACGCGGCTTCTCGCGCTACCAGGCGCTTCTGATCGCGCTGCTCGCGTTCACGCAGTTCACGATCATCCTCGACTTCATCATCATGTCGCCGCTCGGCGCCATCCTGATGCCCGCGCTCGACATCACGGCCGGCCAATTCGGCGTCGCGGTGTCGGCCTACGCGTTCAGCGCGGGCATTTCGGGCGTGCTGGCCGCCGGCTTTGCCGATCGCTTCGATCGCAAGCGCCTGCTGCTGTTCTTCTATGTCGGCTTCACGCTCGGGACCCTGCTTTGCGCGATCGCGCCGAATTATCATGTGCTGCTGCTCGGCCGGATCGTGACCGGATTGTTCGGCGGCGTGATCGGCTCAGTGGTGCTCGCCATCGTCACCGATTTGTTCGCGCTACATCTGCGCGGCCGCGTGATGGGCTTCATCCAGACCGCGTTTGCAGCAAGCCAGGTGCTCGGCATTCCCGCCGGCCTGTTTCTCGCCAATCACTGGAGCTGGCACGTCTGCTTCATTGCGATCGTCGTGGTGTCGATCGCGGCGATCGCCATCATCGCCTTCGCCATGGAGCCGGTCGACGCGCATCTGAAGCGGAAACAGGACAAGAACCCGTTCCACCATCTGATCTCGACCGTCGGGCAGCCGCGCTACACGCTGGCCTTCTTCGTCACGACGCTGCTGGCGACCGGCGGCTACATGCTGATGCCGTTCTCCAGCGCCTTCACCGTGCACAATCTCGGCATCGACATCACGCATCTGCCGACGATCTATCTCGTCTCAGGCCTGTTCAGCATCGTCACGGGGCCGCTGGTCGGCAGGGCAAGCGATGCGTTCGGCAAATACCCGACCTTCGTGTTCGGCAGCGTGGTGTCCGTCATCATGGTGCTGATCTACACCCATCTCGGCCACGTCACGCTGGTGACCGCGATCCTCGTCAACGTGCTGATGTTCGTCGGCATCTTCTCGCGCATGATCCCGTCGCAGGCCCTGATGTCCGCAATCCCGGATCCCGACCAGCGCGGCTCGTTCAGCGCGGTCAGCGCCTCGCTACAGCAGCTCTCCGGCGGCCTCGGCTCGGTGCTCGCCGCCGGCATCATCACGGAAGGGGCGGATGGCTCGCTGATCCATTTCGACCGGATCGGCTACGTCGTCGTAGCATCGGCGATCGTCTCGCTGGTAGCTATGTATTTTGTGCAGAGGGCGGTGGCGGAGCGGACGGGGAAAAGGGTGGTGTAAGGGGAAACGGGACGAACTGGCGTACCGGGGGACCGTCGCGACGGCGATGCAGCAATCGCCGCTCCGCTATCTTCGCGGATCGGGAGCCGTCTTAATTTGCGTCCGAATTCCGCAAAATGGTGCCCAGGAAAGGACTCGAACCTTCACGGCCGTTAAGCCACTGGCACCTGAAGCCAGCGCGTCTACCAATTCCACCACCTGGGCATGCCGTTTGGGGCACGGAGGCGGTTACTACGGTTCGGTGACGCCGTTGTCAATTCATGCGTGACCCGGGTTTGGGGATGCCGATTGCGCATCGCAAACCGGCCCGATACAAGCCTGACAAGACGCACTCTTTTCCGCAGGAACGGCTCCCATGGCATCGAATCTGGACACGCTCGTCACGGTTTTCGGCGGATCGGGGTTTTTGGGCCGGAATGTCGTCCGCGCGCTGTGCAAGCGGGATTACCGGGTCCGGGTCGCGGTGCGGCGGCCGGAACTCGCCGGATACCTCCAGCCCTCCGGCAAGGTCGGGCAGGTCCATACCGTGCAGGCGAATTTACGCTATCCGGCCTCGGTCGAGGCGGCGCTGCGTGATTCGCACGTCGTCATCAACCTCGTAGGCGTCCTGACCGAGAGCGGCGCGCAGACCTTTGACGCGGTCCAGGCCAAGGGCGCCGAAACCGTCGCCAAGGCGGCGGCCGCGGCCGGCGCCAGCCTGGTGCATGTCTCGGCGATCGGGGCCGATGCCGAATCGCCCTCGCGATATGCCAAGGCCAAGGCGGCCGGCGAAGCCGCGGTGAGGGCAGCGGTGCCGTCGGCGACGATCTTCCGCCCCTCCCTGATGTTCGGCCCCGAGGACCAGTTCACCAACCGTTTTGCCGCGCTGGCCCGGATGTCGCCGGTGCTGCCGCTGATCGGCGGCGAGACCAGGATGCAGCCGGTCTATGTTGGCGACGTCGCCACCGCGATCGCGGACGCCGTCGACGGCAAGGCCAAGGCGGGCGCGACCTACGAGCTCGGCGGGCCGGAAGTGCTGACCATGCGCGAGATCATCGAGGCCATCCTCGAGATCACCGCGCGCAAGCCGGCGCTGATCCCGCTGCCGTTCGGCCTCGCCCGCTTCCAGGCGAACTTCCTGCAATTCGCGCCGGGCGCCTTCAAGCTGACGCCGGACCAGGTCACGATGCTCGAGCGCGACAATGTGGTGTCGGACGCGGCCAAGGCCGCCGGGCTCACGCTTGAAGGGCTCGGCATTACGCCGGATTCGCTGGAAGCGATCGCCCCGCAATATCTCTGGCGCTTCCGCGCCGCCGGTCAGTTCCAGCGTATGAGCGTGTGAGGGTGGTGTCACCTCTCCCGCTTGCGGGAGAGGTCGGATTGCGAAGCAATCCGGGTGAGGGCTTTCTCCTCTTGGGGGTTCTCGCCCGCGGAGCTACCCCCTCCCCAGCCCCGCAAGCGGGAGAGGGAGTGCACCACCGGCGCGGCCGGCGACTTAGAACTTCAGCTTCTTGAATACCGCTTCCGGCAGCGTCTTAATGATCAGCATCACGAGGCGCCATTTGCCGCTGACATAGACGACGTCGGTCTTGTTCTCGACCGCCCGGAGAATGGCATCGCCGACGACCGGCGCTTCGACGGTGAGCGGGCCGATCAGCTTCATGCCATCAGTCATCTTGGTGCGGACGAAGCCAGGCTTGACCGTGACGACATGCACGCCGCCACGGCTGGCGCGGGCGCGCAGGCCCGACAGGAAGGCGGAGAAGCCAGCCTTGGCCGAGCCATAGACATAGTTCGAGGCACGGCCGCGGTCGCCGGCGACGGAGGACACGCCGACAAGCGTGCCGCTGCCGCGGCCCAAGAATTTTTCGGCGAACAGGCCGAGGATCAGCGACGGGCCCTCGTAGTTCGAGCGCATGATCGCGGTGGCGTGGGCGAGATCGCTCTCGGCATTTTGCTGCATACCGAGCAGGCCGACGATCGAGATGACGACGTCGGGCAATGCCGGCAGGCCGTTCACAAAGCTTTCGAACGTGGCGGTGTCGAGCACGTCGAACTTGTAGAGACCGACGTCGACATTGTAACGCGCGCGCAGATCGGCCGCGTCAGGCTCCAGCGCGGCGACGTCGCGGCCTGCGAGGCCGGCATCGTAGCCGGCTTTGGCAAAGGCACGCGCGGCGGCGCGGCCGATGTCGGAGGAGCCGCCGAGCACCAATACAGATTTGCGTGACGTCACGGCCTAGACCTCATCAAACAGACGCTGTGAAAGTTTCGAGCGGATGTTGCCGGCGGGATCGAGCGATTTGCGGATCGCGTTGAAACGCGGCACGGCAGGATAGCCCGCCGCGAAGGTCGCACGCGACTGGCGTGCGTCTTTCGCCAGATACAGCCGGCCGCCGGCGGCGACGACGAGCCGATCGATCTCGTCGAGGAAATTCAGGATGTCGCCCTTCACCGGGAAATCCAGCGCGAGCGTGTAGCCGGGCAGCGGGAACGACAGGATGCCGTCGCCCTGTCCGAGCTTCTTGAGCACGGCGAGGAAGGAGGCATCGCCGCGCCGTGCGACGCGATCGAGGATATCGCCGAGCACGGCGCGCGCGCCGGCTTGCGGGATCACGCATTGATGCTGCAGGAAGCCGCGCTTGCCATAGATGCGATTCCACTCACCGACGCTGTCGAGCGGAAAGAAATACGGATAGAGCGAGACCACGTGGCTGCCGCCGGCGCGCCGCGCGCCCATGCGATAGTAAAGCTCGTTGAAGGCGCGGACGCTGGTGCGGTTCAGCGCCATCGACGGCAGGTCGACCGGCACGCTGAGGCGAGACTCCTTGCCGACCGGAAATGCATCGACGCCTTCCGCCAGTTCGCCCCTGCCCGCGTGCTCGCCGAGATAGATCAGCGAACGGCCGAGATCGCGCCCGCGTGCCGCGCAATCGATCCAGGCCACCGAATAGGTCGCGGCATCCCCCGCCTCGAGCGCGCGCATCGCGGCATCGAGATCGGACGCGGAGATCACCCGCTCGCGGATCCACCCGGTCTCGACCCGGCGCAGCCGCATCGTCGCTTCGAGGATGATGCCGGTCAGGCCCATGCCGCCGACGCTCGCGAAGAAGGCGTCGGAGTTCTGTTCGCGCGAGGCCTCGATGACCTCGCCCTGCCCGGTGCGCAGCAGGAGGCTGTCGACATAGCGGCCGAAGCCGCCCTCGCAATGATGGTTCTTGCCGTGGACGTCGGCGGCAATGGCGCCGCCGATCGAGACGAAGCGGGTGCCGGGCACGACGAAGGGCAGGAAGCCGCGCGGGCCAAAGGTGTCGATCAGGTCCGACAGGAGAACCCCGGCTTCCAGGCGGATGCGCCCGGTTGCCGGATCGAACGACCTGACCCGGTCGAAGCCGGTCATCGTGACGGTCCTGACGGCGCCGATCGCGGCATCGCCATAGGCGCGGCCATTGCCGCGCGCGACGGTGCCGGCCGAGACAGCCTCGCCGACCGCCGCGAACGAGCGCGGGCGCAGCACGTCGCTATCGACGACCGGGAAACGGCCCCAGCCGCTGACGAGGGTCATGGCTCAGCTCCTGTGCCGGGCGCGCGCCGCCCGGCGTTGGAACTGACTACCGATCAAAAGCTTATTTTGCGTTGAAGGCCTGGTGGAGTCGTAGCCCGGATGGAGCGCAGCGCAATCCGGGGATCCTGCCACAAGGAACGCTGGCCCCGGATTACGCTGCGCTTCATCCGGGCTACAGGCCTACACCTACCGCCCCAGCGCCAGCGCGATCAGGCCGAGCGTGCCGACGATGACGCGCCACCAGGCGAACACCACGAAGCCGTGGCGGGTGACATATTCCAGGAACGACTTGACCACGATGATCGCGGTGATGAACGACACCACGAAGCCGATCGCGACGATGCCCATATGGTCCATCGTCATCTCGGAGCGGCTCTTGTAGAAGTCGTAGGCGAACGCACCGATCATGGTGGGGATGGCGAGGAAGAATGAGAACTCCGCCGCCGCGCGCTTGTCGGCGCCGAGGAACATCGCGGCTACGATGCTGGCGCCGGAACGCGACACGCCCGGGATCATCGCCACGCACTGCGCGATGCCGATATAGAGATACATCAGCAGCGGAAACCTCGTGGCGTCATGCTCGCGCGGCTTGAGATCGAGCTTGTCGACCCAGAGCAGGATGGCGCCGCCGACGATCAGCGTGAAGCACACGACCCAGGGATTGAACAGCACGCTCTTGATGTATTTGCCGGCGACGAGGCCGACGATCACAGCGGGCAGGAACGCGACCAGCACGCCGAGCACGAAGCGGCGCGAATAGGTGTCGCCCGTGAAGAAGCCGATCACGACATCCCAGAGCTTCTTGAAGTACAGCCCGACGATCGCGAGGATCGCACCCAGCTGGATCAAAACCGTAAACGAATCCCAGAAGGCGCCTTCGCCGAGATGGAAGAAGCGTTCCGCGAGCAGCAAATGGCCGGTCGAGGATACGGGAAGGAACTCGGTCACACCCTCGATGATGCCGAGGATCACTGCCCGTATTGCGTCTGACATATTTACGGTCCATTTCGGCTGGAAAAGCGGGGCCCTTCTCGCCTATTCGTCCCCATGCCGCAATCGCAAAATGCGAAATCACGCCCTTGCCTCGCGGTTTTGAAGGACTAGTGTGGCGCCGCACAAACATTGATGGAATCTTAAGCACCATCAAATAGTCAAAGGCTTCATGTTTACGCTGTTTCATCATCCGTTCTGTCCGCATTCGCGTTTCATCCGCCTGATCGCGGGCGAATACGGGCTCGACCTCAAGCTGGTCGAGGAGCGCAGCTGGGAGCGGCGCGAGGCGTTTCTGTTGCTCAATGCGGCAGGCACGACGCCTGTGATGGTGGACGACGAGCAGCCGCCGATCCCGGGCGCTGCGATCATCGCCGAATATGTCGACGAGACCTATGGCGCCGAGATGGGACCCAAGCGCCTGATGCCGGAATCCATCGGCGAGCGCGTCGAGGTTCGCCGGCTGATGGCCTGGTTCAACGAAAAATTTTTCGAGGAGGTCTCGCATCCTCTCGTCACCGAGCGCATCTACAAGCGCTTCATGAGCGAGGAGAACGGCGGCGGGCCGCCCTCGGCCGACGTAATGCGCGCCGCCAAGGCCAATGTGCGCTATCATCTGGCCTATATCGGCTGGCTGGCGCAGACCCGTAATTTCCTCGCCGGCGACCGGCTCACTTACGCGGATCTCGCCGCCGCGGCGCATCTCTCGGCGATCGACTATCTGGGCGACGTGCCATGGAGCGAGGACGACGCAGCAAAGGCGTGGTACGCGCGGGTGAAATCCCGCCCGTCGTTCCGTCCGCTGCTGAGCGAATGGCTGGCCGGCGTGCCGGCGTCGCGGACCTACGTGGACCTGGATTTCTGAACTCCGATCCGACTGAACTGAAGGCGGCGCTCACGCGCGAGGCGCGCGCGCTCGGCTTCGACTGCATCGGCATCACGATGCCAGGCACGATCGAGAGCGCCGGCAAATACTTTCTGGAATTCATTGCCTCCGGCGGTCATGGCGACATGGACTGGCTCGCAGCGCAGCCGGAGCGTCGTGTCGATCCGCGCGGGCTGTGGGCTGACGTGCGCTCGGTGATCATGCTCGGGGTCAATTACGGCCCGGACCAGGATCCGCTCGCGATTCTCGAGCAGCGCGCGCGCGCGGCGATCTCGGTTTATGCGCAGGGCGACGACTATCACGATCTCATCAAGAAGCGGCTGAAGGCGCTGGCGCGCTGGCTGGTCGCGACCGCGCCGTCAGACGTGAAGGTGTTCGTCGACACCGCCGCGGTGATGGAGAAGCCGCTGGCGCAGACCGCGGGTCTCGGCTGGCAGGGCAAGCACACCAACCTCGTCTCGCGCGAATTCGGCTCGTGGCTGTTCCTCGGCGCGATCTACACCACGCTGGAGCTGCCGCGCGACGCCGCCGAGATCGATCATTGCGGCTCGTGCCAGGCCTGTCTCGACATCTGCCCGACGGCGGCGTTTCCCGCGCCGTACAAGCTCGATGCGCGGCGCTGCATTTCCTATCTCACCATCGAGAACAAGGGACCGATCCCGCACGAGTTTCGCAAAGCCGTCGGCAACCGCATCTATGGTTGCGACGATTGCCTCGCTGCGTGTCCCTGGAACAAGTTCGCGCGGGAGGGGCGCGAAGCCAAGCTCGCCGCGCGCAGCGAATTGCGCGCGCCTGGACTCGCCGAGCTGGCACGCCTCGACGACGCCGCGTTCCGCGCGCTGTTCACGAAGTCGCCGGTGAAGCGGATTGGTCGCGATAGGTTCTTGCGGAATGTGCTGATTGCGATTGGTAACTCGGGCGAGGCGGCGCTGGCCGAGGAAGCGCGACGGTTGCTGGAGGATGCGAGCCCGCTGGTGCGTGGCGCTGCGGTGTGGGCGCTGGGGCAGTTGCTAGGACGGGAAGAGTTTGAGGCAATGAAGGTCGCTGCATTAGATCACGAACGCGACGACAGCGTGCGCGAGGAGTGGCAGACCGTCGCCTAATCCTCGGTGTCATTCCCCGCGAAGGCGGGGAATCCAGTACGCCGCGGCTTCTCGACTCAATCACCGCGGTCTCGGAGTACTGGATCGCCCGCCTTCGCGGGCGATGACACCTGTTGTTGTGGCGATAGCTTGCGCGGCCTGACTCTCACGACGGCACCACCACCCTTGATTTCCCCGCGCGTTTCTTCAATCTCGCGCGCATGACAAACTTGCCTTTCTTCACCCGCAACAGCGATACATTCCATCCGACGGAAGCCGCCAACGGTCCGTGGGATCCGAAATCGCTGCACGGGCGCGTCGTCGTCGGGCTGCTCGGCTTCGCCATCGAGGAGCGCCATTCGGGTCCCGAATTGGTGCCGGCGCGGCTCACCGTCGACATGTTTCGGCTGCCGACCATCGACAAGCCGATCGAGGTAACGACGCGCCTCGTGCGTGACGGCCTGCGCATCCGCGTGGTCGAAGCGGAATTCGTCTCCGGCGGCGTCAGCATGGCGCGGGCCTCGTGCCAGCTGCTGCGCAAGACGCAAAATCCTGATGGCAATGTCTGGTCGCCGCCGAACTGGGACGTGCCGAAGCCGGCCGACATTCCAAAACCCACCGATCCCAGGCTCGGCATGAACGGCAAATGGACGACGCGCCCCATTGTCGGTCATATGGGCTCGCTCGGTCCGCGAAAACTCTGGATGAGCGAGGTGCGCGAGCTCGTCGCTGGCGTGCCGATGACGCCGTTCGTCCACGTTGCCACCGGCGCCGATTTCGCCAGCCCCTTTGCCAACGCCGGCGACAACGGGCTCGGCTACATCAACAGCGACGTGACGATCTATCTGCACCGCCTGCCGGTGACGAACTGGATCGGCTTCGAGGTGGTGAACCATCACGCCACCGACGGCGTCGCGATCGGCGAATGCTGGCTTTATGACGAACAGGGTCCGATCGGCACCGCGACGGTGGCCGCGCTAGCGCAGCGCAAGCCGATGGCCAATCCTTCGAAGCGATAGGAGCTTGCCGTCATTCCGGGGCAGCCCGCAGGGCTGAACCCGGAATCTCGCGCAGCAAGCTCGAGATTCCGGGTTCGCGCTCCGCGCGCCCCGGAATGACGACTAGGCGAGATGCCGCTGCATCTCCGGCCGCGCCTTCAGCGCCGCGCCCTGCTTGGCGACGATCTTGGCAATCCGCTCGGGTGCGAACTTCAGGTCGATGAATGCCGGCGCGGTATTGGCGACCTCGTGATAGCTCACGATCTTGCCGCCGTTCAGCGTCATGATCGCAACGCCCTCGAACATCGCCCGCGCACCGCCAGCTTCCGGCAAGATCGAGCGATAGCTGAAGGTGTAGCGCGCATAGAGCGTGGTGCCGTCGGTGACGGGATCGTGCATGTCCCAGCGGAAATCGGTCGCCGTGCGATAGAACCAGTCGTCGATCAGCTCGGCGATCTTCTCGCGGCCTGCGAAGGCGCCGTAGAACACGTCGTGATAGACGCCGTCCTCGGTGAACAGCTCGGCGAACGCTTTGCCGTTGCGCTGCTCGACAGCATCGCAGAAGGCGCGCAGCATGGCGGTGGTGGTCATTGATTGCCTCCTGAAGGAAGAAGGCACTTCACCCGATCTCAGCCACCGCGGCAAGAATGCGCGCGATGTCTTGCGGGCGCGAGAGGCGGTGATCGCCGTCCTGGATCATGGTCAGCACGACGTCGTCGGCCGGCAGGCGATGCGTCAGCGCAAAAGCGTGCTGCCAGGGGACATCAGGATCCTTCGCACCTTGCAGGATGCGGACCGGGCAGCCGAGATCGATGGCGCTGCCGAGCACGAGATGATTGCGGCCTTCCTCGATCAGGTTCCGCGTGATCGGATAGGGCGAGCCGTCGCCATATTCGGATGGCCGCAGCCAGAGACCCTTGGTCTCGATCTCCTGCTTCACCGCTGGCGAAAAATTCTTCCACATCAGCTCTTCGGTGAAGTCCGGCGCCGGCGCGATCAGCACGAGGCCTGCCAGCGATCCCTTGCTGGATCGCTTCCTGATCTCGCGCGCGAGCAGCAACGCCATCCAGCCGCCCATGGAGGAGCCGATCAGGACCTGCGGGCCGTCGCAGAACCGTTCGAACACCGCCACGCACTCCTCCAGCCAGCGTCCGATGGTTCCATCGGCGAAATCGCCGCCGGATTCGCCGTGACCGGAATAGTCGAACCGGACCATGGCGCGGCCGTGGTCTCGGGCCCAGGCGTCCAGTGCCAGGGCCTTGCTGCCCTGCATGTCCGATTTGAATCCGCCGAGCCAGACCAGCCCGGGCCCCTGCCCGCGCCGGCTGCGCACCGCGATCCTGCGTGCTGACGGGCCCTCACCCACGTCGATGGTATCGAGTACGGCATCGGGAATTGCATGGCTCATGGAACGTTTAACCTGGCTGCGCGGTTTGAACTGTCGGGTCGTCTTCCGCAGCGCCGGAGACCGGCATTGTCCCTTTGGGACGCTTGCGGAACGGAAGCAAGGTGTCTATGTCGGTCAGCGTGCCCAGGCGTGGCCGAAATACCTCGCATTTGAGGGTTTTTCGTTTCGCGCAGGAGCGAATTGCTTGCCGGCAAACGCATCTTCCTGCAAAATAGCAGCCTCTTTCACAACTTTGGAGAACCACCCATTCGCCGTCCCAATAAAGCCCCGCCCGTCGCCAGCAAAGATGGGCCGCGCATCAATGATGATATTCGCAATGCGCAGATCCAGCTGATCGATCAGGCCGGTGACAACAAAGGCACGGTCGAGACCGTCATGGCCATCCGGATGGCCCAGGAAGCCGGCATGGATCTGGTCGAGATCTCGCCGAACGTCAGCCCTCCCGTCTGCAAGATCATGGACTACGGGAAGTATAAGTATTCGGCCCAGAAAAAAGCCGCCGAAGCCCGCAAGCGGCAGAAGATCGTCGAGATCAAGGAGATCAAGCTCCGCCCGATGATCGACGACCACGATTACGACGTGAAGATGCGCGCGATGCAGCGGTTCTTCGAAGAGGGCGACAAGGTCAAGATCACGCTGCGCTATCGCGGCCGCGAAATGGCGCACCAGGAGATCGGCACCAAGTTGCTCGACAAGATCAAGACCGACGTCGCCGAGCTCGCCAAGGTCGAGCAGGACGCCAGGTTCGAGGGCCGTCAGGTCGTCATGGTTCTGGCGCCGCGCTGACGCCGGTTGTTTGGAACTCAAGAGTTCAACGGCCCGTCCGGATCTCCGGCGGGCCGTTTTGTTTTCACCTCCCTGCAGGCAGGGAGGTGCGCAGCAGCTTTCCCGGCGACAGCTACGTCCGTGTCGCCTGCCAGGTGCCGCTGCACTGGTCACCGGAAATGACACCTCTCCACGAGCCGGCTCCGTTCACGCCGGCGAGCCGGCCGCCGCCGCTGGCATGGGACGCGCCGACCGAGACCTGGACCGCAACGGCACCGCCGCGATTGATCTTGCCGGAGACCCGGCCGCCGCCGGCGGACGACACCCGGCTGCCGGTCACCGTGAAGGGGACGCTGTAGCCGGAGCTGCAATTGCCCCGCGTGGTGGCGAAGGTGACATTCCAGACGCCGTCATAGCCGCCGACGCGGGCATCGGCCGTCGACGGCAGCGCGGCCGTGGCGAGCACGGCCAGAAGCGCCAGATGGCGCGGACGGGCGAAAGCAGGCAAAGAGGGAAGTGATCGGGAAAAATGGGCCATTTTGGTCCTGCTCCAGGCGACGGGCTTGGACATGAGGGTCGCAATTCCGAATAGTCGCCGGGCTGGTTCTGCCGGTTCATCGTTGCCAATCGGCCTGTCCTCTGTCATAAGCCCAGCCTTCATCGCCCGGCTGATTAAGGGCTGCCGTGGCGGTGTTTCGTGCGGGTTTGCGCTTGTTCGTAAAACCTGAGCACAATCAACGCTCTAACGAGCATTTTGACGGCCAGCCGCCTTCGCGGGCGGAACTCTGTGGCCATTAGGAGAGCCAAATGCCCAAGCTGAAGACCAAATCGGGCGCTAAAAAGCGCTTCAAGGTGACTGCCACCGGCAAAGTGATGTTCGCCCATCGCGGCAAGCGTCACGGCATGATCAAGCGGACGAAGAAGCAGATCCGTCAGCTGCGCGGCACCGCGGTGCTGTTCAAGACCGACGGCGACAACGTCAAGAAGTACTTCTTGCCGAACGCCTGATCGCGTCCACGATCATTGCCAACCGTGCCGCGTCTTGCGCGGCAATCCGATAACCAAAGTCACCTCTGAAGGATTTTGTCATGTCTCGCGTCAAACGCGGTGTGACCGCCCACGCCAAGCACAAGAAAGTCTACAAGGCCGCCAAGGGTTTCTACGGCCGCCGCAAGAACACCATCCGCGCCGCCAAGCCGGCCGTGGAAAAGGCCCAGCAGTACGCGTTCCGTGATCGCAAGCGCAAGAAGCGGACCTTCCGCGCGCTCTGGATCCAGCGCATCAACGCTGCCGTCCGTCCGTTCGGCCTGACCTACAGCCGATTTATCGACGGCATGGCCAAGTCCGGGATCACCGTGGACCGCAAGGTGCTGTCGGATCTCGCGATCAGCGAGCCCGCGGCGTTCCAGGCGATCGCCGAGAAGGCCAAGGCTGCGCTCGCCGCCTGAGCCCTGCGGCGCTAGCGGCCGGCTTTGCCGGCCTTCAGCGCATGTTGCGAGTAGCGCTGGGCGACCTCCGCCCGGCAGAAGGCCGTGGCCGAGATATACATGGTGCCGGACTTGCTCCGGTACTTCTGGTCGCAGACCCGCAACTCGCGTTGGTAGCTGAGCTTCTGTGGCGGCTGCAGCTGACCGATGAAATCGGCCTCGCACTTCTTCTCGACCACCTCACCGAACTGTACGTCGCCGCTGGCGCCGTATGCGCAGGCTTCGAACTGCTTCATGGCACGCTCGCAGCCCGGCGCCGCGTTCAGGGCCACGATGATGTCATCCATCGACGTGGATTTGGCCTGGCATTCTTCGGCGGCGAGAGCTGCGCCTCCCAGAAAGCCTTGCAAGAGAACCAGGGCCAGGCCGGCCACGCAGGATCGCAAACGCATCGTCCCCTCCTTCGCGTTCAGGTTGGTGCCAGCCATGCCTTTACGGTTCAAATGCCCCGCATTTACGACGTCCATTCGGCTTGACGTTCCGCCCCGGCTGCGGCCACAACCCGGCAGCCTTTTGCAAGTTTGAGGGATCCGACCGTGTCCGACCTCGCCAGTCTCGTTCAATCCATCCTCGCGCAGATCAGTGCTGCCGGCGACGAAGCGGCCCTCGAAGCCGTCCGCGTTGCCTCGCTCGGCAAGAAGGGCTCGATCTCAGCCTTGCTTGCAACGCTCGGCAAGATGTCGCCGGACGAGCGCAAGACGCAAGGCGCTGCGATCAACCAGGCCAAGGACGAGGTCACCCAGGCGCTCGCCGCCCGGCGCGACGTGCTGAAATCGGCCGCGCTCGATGCGCGGCTCGCCTCCGAGACCGTCGACGTCACACTGCCGCTGCGCGATGCGCCGACGGAAGCCGGCCGCATTCATCCGCTGAGCCAGGTCTGGGACGAGCTGACCACCATCTTCGCCGACATGGGATTCTCGGTTGCCGAAGGCCCCGACATCGAGACCGACGATTACAACTTCACCAAGCTGAATTTTCCGGAAGGCCATCCGGCGCGCGAGATGCACGACACCTTCTTCTTCCATCCGAAGGAGGACGGCTCGCGCATGCTGCTGCGAACCCACACCTCGCCGGTGCAGGTGCGCACGATGCTGAGCCAGAAGCCGCCGATCCGCGTGATCTGCCCGGGCCGCACCTACCGCATCGATTCGGACGCGACCCACACGCCGCAATTCCACCAGGTCGAAGGCCTCGTCATCGACAAGACTTCGCATCTCGGCCACCTCAAGTGGATCCTGCACGAGTTCTGCAAGGCGTTCTTCGAGGTCGACCACATCAACATGCGCTTCCGACCGTCGTTCTTCCCGTTCACCGAGCCGTCGCTGGAAGTCGACATCCAGTGCCGCCGCGACAAGGGCGAGATCCGCTTCGGCGAGGGCGAGGACTGGCTGGAGATTCTCGGCTGCGGCATGGTGCACCCGAACGTGCTGCGCGCCTGCGGCATCGACCCCGACGAGTATCAGGGCTTCGCCTGGGGCATGGGCATCGACCGCATCGCCATGCTGAAATACGGCATCGCCGACCTCCGCCAGCTGTTCGACAGCGACGTCCGCTGGCTGACCCACTACGGCTTCAAGCCGCTGGAGGTGCCGACGCTGGCTGGGGGGCTGAGCTCGTGATGCTCGCCCTCGCGCCAGAGCTTGCGAAGACTCTCTCCGTTCCCTCTGCGGAGACAGCCCTCTCCCTGCCCCTCCCCCGCAAGCGGGGGAGGGAATGGATAGAGCGAGTGTGTGGCGTTCGTCGTATGGGTACGTATTCTCCTGTCGCTCGACAGGTCGAGCTCCCTCCCCCGCTTGCGGGGGAGGGTTGGGGAGAGGGTTTCTCCGCAATGGGGCTGCCGATGGTTGATCCCAAGCATCCGGACTGGAAGATCTCGGCCAAGCTGCGAACCAATGCTCGTGCGCTCAGGCGCGACTCAACAGATGCAGAGCGAATCCTCTGGTCGGAGCTACGTGGCAACCGGCTGAATGGCGTGAGCTTTCGCCGCCAAGTGCCGATCGAGAATTACATCGCCGATTTCATCTGCCACGCAGCCAAGCTCGTCATCGAGCTCGACGGCGGCCAACACTTCTCGAATGATGGCGAGCGCGCCGACGCGCGTCGCTCTACCGCAATCGAAGCGATGGGCTTCAAGGTGCTCCGCTTCAGCAATCTCGATGTCATGACAAATCGTGGCGGCGTTCTCGAAACCATCGCGACCACCGTCGCGGAGAGAGCCCCCACCCCAACCCTCCCCCGCAAGCGGGAGAGGGAGCAGACCGTCTCCGTGGAGAAGAAACAGCCATGAAATTCACCCTCTCCTGGCTGAAGGATCATCTCGAGACCGACGAGCCGCTCGACAAGCTCGCCGAGAAGCTCACCATGATCGGGCTCGAGGTCGAGAACATCGAGGACAAGGCGAAGGCGCTGAAGCCTTTCACGATCGCGAAGGTGATCTCGGCCGAGCAGCATCCGAATGCGGATCGCCTGCGCGTCTGCATGGTCGATACCGGCGACGGCGGCGCGCCGGTGCAGGTCGTCTGCGGCGCGCCGAATGCGCGTGCGGGTCTCGTCAGCGTGTTCTCGCCGCCCGGCACCTACATTCCCGGCAAGGACATCACGCTGGGCGTCGGCACTATCCGCGGCGTCGAGAGCCGCGGCATGCTGTGCTCGGCGGCCGAGCTGCAGATCTCCAACGACCATGACGGCATCATGGAATTGCCGGCGGATGCGCCTGTTGGCGCCGGCTATGCCGACTGGGCCGCGCTCGGCGATCCCGTGGTCGAGATCAATCTGACGCCGAACCGGCAGGACTGCACCGGCGTGCACGGCATCGCGCGCGACCTTGCCGCCGCCGACATGGGCAAGTTCAGGGATCCCGCGATCAAGCTGATCAAGGGCGAATTCGCGTGCCCCGTGAAGGTTACGGTCGAGGATTCCACGCTGTGTCCGGGCTTCGCGCTCCGCCTCGTGCGTGGCGTCAAGAACGGTCCGTCGCCGGAATGGCTGCAGAAGCGGCTGACCGCGATCGGGCTGCGCCCGATCAACGCACTGGTCGACATCACCAACTTCATGACCTACGACCGCGCGCGGCCGCTACACGTGTTCGACGCCAGGAAGGTGAAGGGCAATCTGGTCGTGCGCCGCGCGCGTGAGGGCGAAACCCTGCTCGCGCTCGACGGCCGCACCTACAATCTCGATCCCGCCATTTGCGTGATCGCGGATGAGCACGGCGTCGAATCGCTCGCCGGCATTATGGGCGGCGAAGCCTCCGGCTGCGACGATGACACCACCGACGTGCTGATCGAATCGGCGCTGTGGAACGAGATCAACATCGCCCAGACCGGCCGCAAGCTCGGCATCAATTCAGACGCGCGCTACCGCTTCGAGCGTGGCGTCGATCCGGCCTTCATGGTGCCGGGTCTGGAGCTGGCGACCAAGCTGGTGATGGAGATGTGCGGCGGCACGCCGTCCGAGACCGTCGTGGTCGGCAAATCCTTCGGCGACGACCGCGTGATCGACTTCCCTGTGACGGAGGTCAAGCGCCTCTCCGGCATCGAGGTGCCGCAGGTCGAGATGAAGCGCATCCTGACCCATCTCGGCTTCATGATGGCGGGCCCCGGCCCCATCGTGAAGGTCGCGGTGCCCTCCTGGCGCTCGGACGTCCACGGCAAGGCCGACATCGTCGAGGAGATCGTCCGCATCTTCGGCGTCGACAAGGTGCCGATGACGCCGTTCGAGCGCGGCGAGGACGCGCGCAAACCGGTGCTGACGCCACTGCAGCTGCGCACCCGCCGCGCCAGGCGCGCGCTCGCGAGCCGCGGCATCATCGAGGCGGTGACCTGGTCGTTCATCACGAAGTCCGCGGCAAAATTGTTCGGCGGCGGCCAGCGCGAGCTCGAAGTCGCCAACCCGATCGCGTCTGATCTCTCCGACATGCGCCCGACGCTGCTCGCGGGCCTGATCGCGGCCGCACAAGCCAACGCCAATCGCGGCGTCAGCGATGTCGCGCTGTTTGAAGTCGGCCAAATTTTCAAGGGCGATCGCCCGCAGGATCAGTTCATGGCGGCGAGCGGCGTGCGCCGCGGCTTTGCCTCTTCTGAAGGTCTCGGACGGCACTGGTCGGGCTCGGCCCAGGCTGATGTGTTCGACGCCAAGGCGGACGCGCTGGCCGTGCTGGCTGCGGCCGGTGCGCCGATGCAGGCGCTGCAGATCGTCGCCGGCGGTCCGGCATGGTTGCATCCGGGCCGTTCCGGCACGATCCAGATCGGACCGCAGAACGTGCTCGGCCATTTCGGCGAGGTACATCCCAGAGCGCTCGAGGCGCTCGGCGCCGACGGCCCGCTGATGGTGTTCGAGGTGATCCTCGACCGTATTCCGGAAGCGAAGAAGAAGCCGACCCGCGCCAAGCCACTGATCGAGCTCTCGGCGTTCCAGCCGGTCTCGCGTGACTTCGCCTTCATCGTCGATCGCACCGTGAAGGCGGGCGACATCGTTCGCGCCGCGCAGGGTGTCGACAAGAAGCTGATCACCGGCGTGAACGTGTTCGACGTCTACGAGGGCAAGGGCATCGACGACGACAAGAAGTCGATCGCAATCGCGGTGACGATCCAGCCGCGCGAGAAGACGCTGACCGATCAGGAGATCGAGGCTGTCGCGGCGAAGGTCGTGGCCGAGGTCACGAAGAAGACCGGCGGCACGCTGAGAGCATGATGCCGAAAAGTGCGAAGCGGTTTTCGGACAACATCATGCTCCAGAAATAAAGCATGACCCTTGCGGACTTCCTTCCGAAGGACGTCAGCCTCACCATTGCGATGGCGCTTTGCGCCGTCGCCTTCGTTTCCGGCACTGCACGCGGCTTCTCGGGCTTCGGCTCGGCGCTGATCTTCATGCCGCTGGCAAGCAGCATTGCTGCGCCACGGCTCGTCGCCGCCTTGCTTCTGGTGATCGATTTCGTCGCGGCGGCGCCGCTGCTGCCGGACGCGTGGCGGAAGGCGGACCGCAAGGCGACCGCGGTGATTGTGCTGGGCGCGCTGGTCGGCGTGCCCGTCGGCACATACTTTCTCAGCGTACTCGAACCCGTCACCACGCGCTGGATCATCTCCTGCTTCGTCGCGGCGCTGTTGCTCCTGCTGCTGTCGGGCTGGCGCTATCGTGGCAAGGACCACACCTGGCTTTCGGTCGGCATCGGCGGCCTCTCCGGCTTCTGCAGCGGTCTCGCGCAGACCGGCGGCCCGCCGATCGTCGGCTATTGGCTCGGCCGTCCGATCGCGCCGATCGTCGCGCGCGCCAACATCGTGCTGTTCTTCGGCGCGTCTGACTTCTTCTCGATGATCAGCTACGCGGCCACGGGGCTGATCAGCCGCGAATCGCTCGCGCTCTCGCTGATCGTCGGCCCGGTCTATGCGATCGGCGTCGCATTCGGCGCCTCACTGTTCGGCCGCGCCAGCGAGCAGGTGTTTCGCAGCATCTGCTATGCGCTGATTGCGCTGGCGGTGATTGCAGGGCTGCCGGTGCTGGACGGGGTGTTGCGGTAATTACCGCTGTCGTCCCTGCGAACGCAGGGACCCATACCGCGTGATCTATCGATAAGACACAAGTGACAGTCCCGACGACGATCTCTCAACTGCGAGGCTTCGTCAAACGTCTCCCTGTGGTTATGGGTCCCTGCGTTCGCAGGGACGACGGCGGAGTGTTTGGCGGCTTGACTGCCTTACTACCTTGGCGCCCGCCGCTTCTTCGTCGACTGCGTCGGCACATCCGCCGAATCGTCCTTGAGCGCACCGATCTTGCGCAAGGCTGCGTCCGCGGCGCGCTCGCCGCTTTCCCAGGCGCCGTCGACGGTGCCCCACAGCGTCTCGTGCGTAGCTTCGCCGGCGAGGAACACATTGCCGATCGGCTCGCTCAGGATTTTTCGCGACAGCTGACCGCCGGGGGAAGCCGCCGACATCGCACCCAGGACGTAGGGCGAGGCGTTCCAGCGCGTGGCGCTGGTCTTCCCGACGGTAGCCGCAGCCTCGCTACCGAACAATTTCGTGATCCATTCCCTGGCGAAGGCGACCATTGCCTTCTCACCCTGCTCGGAGAGATCGCGGCCGAACGCGCCGCCGACGTCGATCGAGCACAGCGAAGAGCCGCCGATATTGGCGAACATCAGCGCCGTGCGTGTCGAATTGCTTTGCTCGATGAGGATATCGTCGCGCGACAGGCCGAGCGGATTGCCCGGCAATTGCAGCACGATGCGATCATAGCTGCCGAGGCCGAGCTTCGACGCCGCGTCTAACGTGCGTTTGGGAATGTCGGGCGTGAACTTGATCGCGCCCGATGTCAGCACGTTGGTCGAGACCGTGACGATGGCGGCGCGTGCGGCGATCTTGCCGGCTTGCGTTTCCACGCTGACGTCGCGGTTGCTCCAGCTGATGCGGCTCGCCGGCGTCGACAGCGCCACCGGCGCCTGCTCCCCGAGTTTGGTGATCAGCGTGCCCAGACCCTGACGGCAGGCGATCGCCGCGTTGCGATCCTGCGCGCGTCCCTTATCGATCGCGGACAGCTCCTTCAGGTCCTTGCCGGCAAAGCCCGCGCCCAGCATGAACTCGGCCGCGCCCGCCCAGTCGCCGAGATCCTTCGGCAGCACGGAGGCGCAAGAGGTATCCAGCTTAGCCCGCGAGGCATCGTCGATGGCGCGGTTGGCGCGCACCAGCGCCGCCAGGAATTGCTCGGTCTCGCCCGCGCGCGCGTTACGGCGGCCGATGCGCATCTTCTGGCCCGATGGCGCCGACAGCACGTCCAGCCCGACACTGCGCGCCAGCCGGATCATCGGATTGGTGTCGGGATTGTGCATCCAGCGTGCGCCGCGGTCGAACGGCACCTCGAAGGTTGTGCTGTCGGTGATACAGCGGCCGCCGACTTGCGATGCCGCTTCCATCACGACGACCTTGCGGCCCGTCGCCATGATGCGCCGCGCCGCAGCGATTCCCGCGGCTCCCGCACCGATCACGACGATGTCGGCCTCGCGCGGCAGAGGCGCGGCGGATGCGCGCAGGACCGGCATCGCGGCAAGGCCCGCCGACGCGACAAGAAAACCGCGGCGCGTGATTGTCATGTCATGGTTTCCGAGGACTTGCGGCGAACGGGAACAGTCAGCGAACCTTGCCGCATCTGATGTTGCACGGCAACCATCATGGTGAATCAATCGTGCTTGATGTCACGGAGTGATGAACCGAATTGCAACACGTTTCGACCATGATAGAGAAGGGAAAAAGACGGCCGCAAAAGGCCGTGGGGGGAGTTGGAAATGGGGACGGTCCTAGATTCAGTCGGCAAGCTGATTGCCGCGTACCTCTCCAAGGAGGTGCCGGGCTACGAGCCGTTCACGCCGAGCGACCCGGAGCACCTGCGCGGCGTGATCGAGCCAGGCGACGTGCTGCTGGTCGAGGGCAACAACCGCATCTCCGGCATCATCAAATATCTGACGCAGTCGACCTGGTCGCATGCCGCGCTCTATGTCGGCCCGGTCGAGGGCGCCGCGGAGCCTGACGGCGAACCGCATGTGCTGATCGAGGCCAATATCGGCGAAGGCGTCACCTCTGCGCCGCTGTCGAAATATTTCCCCTATCACACCCGCCTCTGCCGCCCGGTCGGGCTGTCCTACGAGGACCGCACCACCGTCTGCCGCTATGCGATCAACCGCATCGGCTTCGGCTACGACACCAAGAACATCGTCGACCTCATGCGCTTTCTGTTCCCGTTGCCGGTACCGCAGCGCTGGCGGCGACGCATGATCGCGATCGGCTCGGGCGATCCGACCAAGATCATCTGCTCGGCGCTGATCGCACAGGCGTTCGACGCGGTGCGCTATCCGATCCTGCCCAAGATCACCAAGGCCGGCAGCCGCGCCGCCCGCCGCGAGATCCTGCACATCCGCGATTCCTCGCTCTACATGCCCCGCGACTTCGACATCTCGCCCTATTTCGAAGTCGTCAAACCCACCATCGTGCACGGGTTCGACTACACCGCCCTGCACTGGGCCGACAAGCAGAAGCCGCTCGAGGAGGTAGCGGGCACATTCAGTGTGTTTCCAGAAACGATCAGTGCGCCGCCGCTCGTTCCTGAGGCGGTTGACCAAGAAGCGCCGGCTGAAATTCCGGCTGCGCAAATGAGTGAGTGCCTTGCGGGGACGTCTGAACGCGTTCCCGGGCATGTCCCGCTGCTGAAGAAGCTGGCGATGTACCGCCCGAGGCGCCGTGGCCGGGTGCGCGAGAGGGCGGCGTAACGGCTGTCGTCCCTGCGAAAGCAGGGACCTATACCGCGTGATCTATCGGCTGCGCACGGTAGAAATCCCGAACTCCCAGTCTTCGTCAAACCCTTCCCTGGGGTTATGGATCCTTGCGTTCGCGGGGACGACGCCTGTGAGTGTGGCGCGAGCACCTCAACGACCGTCATTGCGAGGAGCTCTTGCGACGAAGCAATCCAGACTACTTTCTCGGGGGACAGTCTGGATTGCTTCGCTCGCAAGGACGGGAGTAAAGACCTACCGCTCCGCCCGTCCGATCACCGCCATCAGCTCCGCGATCTTCTCGCGTTGGTCGGCCTTGTCGCCGCTCGCGATCGCGTGCTCGACGCAATGGGCGACGTGATCCTTCAGGACCTCTTCCTCGACCCGGCGCAGTGCGGCTCGCACCGCCGAGATCTGCGTCACGATGTCGATGCAGTAGCGGTCCTCCTCTACCATTTTCGAGAGGCCGCGAACCTGGCCCTCGATCCGGCCGAGGCGTTTTCCGACAGATGCCTTGATGTCCTTGCGCATGGGGTCTATATACCCCTACCGGGTATGGGTTGCAAGACCCAGGGTACAAGGCCGGAGCAAGGCAATGAACGAACACAGGCATCATCAGGGCGCGGACGGACATTCCGGATGCGGTTGCTCCACCAAATCGGAAGCGGCCAAGACGGAAGCGGCCGAGCCGGCGGCCTCCTGCTGCGGCGGGCACGGCGATCATGCCGGCCACGACCATCATCACGCGCATGACCATGGCGATGCGGTCAGTAAGGTGCACGATCCCGTCTGCGGCATGATTGTCGATCCCACGACCTCGAAGCACCGCTTCGATCATCACGGCGAGACCTTCCATTTCTGCTCGGCCGGCTGCCGCACCAAGTTCGCCGCCGATCCCGCAAAATATCTCGCCAAGGACAAGGCGCCGGAGCCGGAGATGCCGGCTGGCACGATCTACACCTGCCCGATGCATCCGGAGATCCGCCAGGTCGGCCCCGGCAGCTGTCCGATCTGCGGCATGGCGCTGGAGCCGGAAGTGGCAAGCCTGGAGACCGGCCCCAACCCCGAGCTTGCCGACATGACGCGGCGGTTCTGGATCGGCGCCGCGCTGGCGCTGCCGGCCGTGGTGCTGGAGATGGGCGGCCATCTCGCGGGCCCGCACAGCTGGATCGATCAGACGCTGTCGAACTGGATCCAGCTCGCCTTCGCCACCCCCGTGGTGCTGTGGGCCGGCTGGCCGTTCTTCGTTCGCGGCTGGCAGTCGCTGCTGACGCGCAACCTCAACATGTTTACGCTGATCGCGATGGGCACGGGCGTTGCCTATGTCTACAGCATCATCGGCACCGTCGTGCCGCAGATCTTCCCCGCAACGTTCCGCGGCCATGAGGGTGCGGTCGCCGTCTATTTCGAGGCGGCTGCCGTCATCACCGTGCTGGTGCTGCTCGGCCAGGTGCTGGAGCTGCGCGCCCGTGACGCAACCTCCGGCGCGATCAAGGCGCTGCTTCAGCTTGCGCCGAAGACCGCGCGCCGCGTCGATGACGACGGCAGCGAGCACGAGGTCGAAATCGATGCGCTCCATGCCGGCGAACGTCTGCGCGTCCGTCCGGGCGAAAAGGTGCCGGTCGACGGCGTGATCCTCGAGGGCCGCTCCTCGCTCGACGAATCGCTCGTCACGGGCGAATCCATGCCCGTCACCAAGGAGAGCGGCGCGAAGGTGATCGCCGGCACGCTGAACCAGTCGGGCAGCTTCATCATGCGCGCCGACAAGGTCGGACGCGAGACGCTGCTGTCGCAGATCGTGCAGATGGTCGCAGACGCGCAGCGCTCGCGCGCGCCGATCCAGCGGCTGGCCGATCAGGTCGCGGGCTGGTTCGTGCCGATGGTGATCGTCGTCGCCCTCGCCGCCTTCGGCGCCTGGGCCTGGTTTGGTCCGGAACCGCGGCTGGCCTTCGGTCTCGTCGCCGCCGTCAGCGTGCTGATCATCGCCTGCCCCTGCGCGCTGGGCCTCGCAACCCCGATGTCGATCATGGTCGGCGTCGGCCGCGGTGCGCAAGGCGGCGTGCTGATCAAGAACGCCGAGGCGCTGGAGCGGATGGAGAAGATCGACACGCTGGTGGTCGACAAGACGGGCACGCTGACCGAGGGCAAGCCCAAGGTGGTCGCGATCGTGCCGGCGTCAGGCTTTGCGGAGGATGATATCGTCAAGCTTGCCGCCAGCATCGAGCGCGCCAGCGAGCATCCTTTGGCTGATGCCATCGTGCGCGCGGCCAAGGAGAGGCAACTGGCCCTCGGCCAGGTCGAGCACTTCGACTCGCCGACCGGCAAGGGCGCCACCGGCAAGGTCGACGGCAAGACCATCGTGCTCGGCAATGCCAGGTATCTGACGTCGATCGGGATCGACACCAAAACGCTCGACGCCGAGGCCGAGCGCCTGCGCGGCGATGGTGCCACCGTGATCAACATGGCCGTCGACGGCCGGCTCGCCGGCCTGTTCGCGATCGCCGATCCGGTCAAGGCCTCGACCCCGGAGGCACTGAAGGCGTTAGCTGCCGAAGGCATCAAGGTCATCATGCTGACGGGCGACAACCGCACCACGGCGGAAGCGGTGGCGCGCCGGCTCGGCATCGCCGAAGTCGAGGCCGAGGTGCTGCCGGATCAGAAGAGCGCGGTGGTGACGAAGCTGCAAAAGGCCGGCCGCAGCGTCGCCATGGCCGGTGACGGCGTCAACGACGCGCCGGCGCTGGCCGCCGCGGAAGTCGGCATCGCCATGGGCACCGGCACGGATGTGGCGATGGAGAGCGCCGGCGTGACCTTGCTCAAGGGCGACCTCGTCGGCATCGTCCGGGCGCGAAAGCTGTCGCAGGCGACGATGAGCAACATCCGGCAAAACCTGTTCTTCGCCTTCATCTACAACGCCGCCGGCATTCCGATCGCGGCCGGCATCCTTTATCCGGCGTTCGGTCTGTTGCTCTCGCCGATCATCGCCGCGGCGGCGATGGCACTGTCCTCGGTGAGCGTGGTCGGCAATGCGCTGCGGCTGCGGGCGACGCGGCTGTGAGGACACTGCGTAGCCCGGATGGAGCGCAAGCGAAATCCGGGGGTCCTGCCCGCAAATTGGCACCGTCCCGGATTGCGCTCCGCTACATCCGGGCTACGGTTCACGGGACACAGGCGAGGCACGCGGGGAATATCTGATGCAGCGAATTACCATCACGATCGAGGACGATCTGTTGGCCGAGATCGATGCGGCGGCGGAAGCGCGCGGCTACCAGAACCGCTCCGAGATCATCCGCGACCTCGCCCGCGCCGGCCTGCAGCAGAGCACCGAGGACACCGCCCAGACCGGCCAATGCGTGGCCGGTCTCGTCTATGTCTACGACCACGCCGCCCGCGATCTGTCAAAACGCCTGGTGCAGGAATTCCACGGTCATCACGACCTCGCGCTGGCGACCCTGCACGTCCATCTCGACGACAACAATTGCATGGAGATGACGGCGCTGCGGGGGTCGGCGGATGAGGTCAAGCATTTCGCCGACCATATCATCGCCGAACGCGGCGTCCGCTACGGCCGCGTGATGATGATCCCGACCGGCGAAGGCAAGGCGGTGAAGGCGCGAAAGCATGGGCACCGGCACGAGTAGGCTATTCTAGGAGAGCGTAGCGGCTCTTCCCCTCCCCTGGAGGGGGAGGGTCGATCGCGCGCAGCGCGAGCGGGGTGGGATGACGGTCTCTCCGCGTCGAACAGTGCCCGTGGGGAGGTAAGCAAGGGCTCGCGCCGCGTTTGCGGCCGTCAGCAGCGCGGCAAGCCCGCCCTTGCCGAACCCGCATTGGGTGTCTACCTCTCGCGCAGTGTTTACCTCAGAGGGCCCCTCCGATGCTGGACGCCGCCGTGAAGGCGCTGTCGCAAATGATCTCGCCGCCGATGCGCTCGATCCTGTGGCGGTCGATCGGGCTTGCGCTCGTGCTGATCACCGCGCTGGCGATCGGCTTGCAGCGGCTGCTCAGCTGGTTTGCGACCCATGGCGAGGTCTGGTTGGAAGGCCTGCTCGGGCCGGGCTGGCACACCTCTCTCGAGGTCTTGTCCTGGATCGTCTCGATCGCGGCGGGCCTCGGCGTCGTGTTCGGCGGCGTCTTCCTGATGCCCGCGATCACCTCGCTGGTGGCGAGCCTGTTCGTCGACGACGTCGCCGACATCGTCGAGCGCGAGCATTATCCCGCCGAGCAGCCGGGGCTCGCGCTGCCGTTCAGCCAGGCCATCTTCGAGGGCATCAAGACCGCGCTCCTGACCATCCTGGTCTATCTGATCGCGTTGCCGTTGGTGCTTTTCGCCGGCGCAGGCTTCCTGATCTTCTTCATCGCCGCCGCTTGGCTGCTCGGCCGCGAATATTTCGAGCTCGCCGCGATGCGCTTCCGACCGCCGGAAGAGGCCAAGGCGATGCGGCGCGAAAATGCCGCCACGATCTTCACCGCCGGCCTCTTCATCGCCGCCTTCGTCTCGATCCCGATCGTGAATCTGGCGACGCCGATCTTCGGCATGGCCTTCATGGTCCACATGCACAAGCGGCTGTCGGGCCCGAGGCCCGAGCTGATCGAGCCGGCGCGGCAGATGCGGTAACGCGCTTCACGTCACCTGCATCCCGCACTTCCGCAGCACCGTCTTGGCGAAGCCGAATGGCGCCGGCGTGAACGGGCCGGCCGGCGCACGGGTGATCAACGCGAGGACACCGAGCGCGGCCACCGCGAGCCAGAAGCACAGCCAGAATCCGTCGATATAGGCGAGCACATTGGCCTCGCGCTGCACGATGCCCGCCAGCGTGCCGAGCGCGCGCGGCTGCGCCAGCCCGGCACCGTGGGCAGCGAAGTGATCGGCAAGCTGCTTCAGGACGCGGACCACATCGACGTCGCCGACGCCGAGGTTCTGGCCGAGATAGAAGGAATGGACCTGCTCGCGCACGCGCAGCCATGTTCCCATCAGCGCCACACCGATCTCGGCGCCGCCGAGCCGCATGATCTGGATATAGGCGGCAAAGGAAGTGGCGCGGCTCGGATCGGAGTTCGACAGCAGCGTGATGATCAGCGGCAGCAAGGTCAGCGACTGCCCGATCGCCTGGAGCAGCACGATGCCGACAAAGTCCTCGCGCGCCCAGTCATGGGTGAGCTGCGTGCCCCAGAGATTGGCGGCGGCGAAGCAGGCGAAACCCACGACAATCACGGTGCGCGTATCGAAATGCCTGAGCAGCCAGATCGAGAGCGGCACCAGCACGAACATCGGCAATGCGCCATAGGTGAGCAGCAGCAAGCCGCTCTGCTCCGGCCTGAGCAGCGCGATGGCGGCAAGGAAGTTCGGCACCAGCGAGGCGTTGGACAGGCTCGTCAACGTGTAGAGCAGGATCAGCACCAGCCCCAATCCGATATTGCGCGAAAACAAGACGTTCACATGCGCCCAGGGCTGCCGCACCAGCGACTCGTTGAGGAGGAAGCCTGCGAACAGCACCGCGCCACTGGCGAGCAGCGCCATCACCGTCCCCGAGCCGAGCCAGTCCAATCGATTGCCCTGATCAAGCCCGGCATAAATCATCGAAACGGATGCGCCGAGCAGCAGCATGCCGCCCCAATCGGCCTCGCGCAGCAGCGCGCGATTCACGGGCTCGTTCGGTGTGCCGAGATAGACCATCAGCCCCATCAGGGGCGCGATCACGACGCTCTGCCAGTACAGCCATTGCCAGCCGAGATGGTCGACATAGAAGCCGACCAGCGAGCTCGAGGTATCGAGCGCAAAGCCGACGCGGATCGAATAGATCGAGATCGCCGGCAGCCACCACCGGATCGGCAGATTGCGGAACACGATCATCAGCGTCGCCGGCACGAAGGTGCCGAGCAGGAGGCCATGCACGACGCTGAGCGCGAGCAGCGTTGGATAGTCGTGCACGAAGGGAACGATCAGCGAGACGACGGCATAGATCAGGCTCGGAATGCCAAGCACGCGGCGCAGCCCGAACACGGTCGCGAGCCATGCCACTGCGGGCGCGATGAAGATTTGCGAGCCGATGCCGGCGGTGGAGAGCCAGGCGCCTTCGTCGAAGCTGAGCGAGAACGCGCCGCGCAAATCGGGCAGGCCAACCGTGGTTAGCCGGCTGTCGAAATTGGCGAGGAAGGAGCCGAGCAGCACCGCCGCCACGGCGAACAGCGGCCGCGGCGCGACGCCGCCGCGCGAGAGCGGTCCGCGATCGGCGTCGTCATTTTCCGCCATTCGCAGCCTTGGTGTCGATACGGGTGACGACCGACATGCCCGGCACCAGCCGCGCCAGCAGCGGCTGGCCGTCGTCGAGCTGAATCCGCACGGGAATGCGCTGCACGACCTTGGTGAAATTGCCGGTGGCGTTATCAGGCGGCAGCAGCGCGACCTGTGATCCCGTCGCCGGCGCGATGCGCTCGACCTTGCCGCGCAGCGTCTCGCGCGGAAAGCTGTCGACGGTGATCTCGACCGGCTGGCCCGGCGCCACGTGCGTGAGCTGGGTCTCCTTGTAATTCGCGATCACATAGACCTGCGGCAGCGGCACCACGTTGATGAGGTTGGTGCCGATATTGACGTAGTCGCCAGGTTGCACCTGGCGCTCGCCGACGACGCCGTCGAACGGCGCCGATATTCTGGTGTAGCCGAGCTTGAGCTTCGCACCCGCCAGCGTTGCCTTGGCCGCTGCGACATCGGCGGCGCGCTGCTTCCGGGTGCCTTGCAGGACTTCGAGCTGGTGCTGCTGGGCGGCGATCACGGCGCGGCTCGCACGCACATCGGCCTGCGCCTTGGCGTAAGCAGCCACCGCCTGCTCGAGCCGCTGCCGCGTGCCGGATTCGGTCTGCGACAGCGATTGCTGACGCTCCTGCTCCTGCCGTGCCTCGACTTCCATGGCTTCCGCGGAAAGCCGCGCCGCCTGCGCCTGCGCGATCGTCGCATATTGCAGCTCGACCTGGTTGGCCAGATTGTCGAGCGCGGCCTGAGCGGCGGCGACCGAAGCTTCGGACTGCGCGACCTGGGCCTCGTAATCGGCGGGATCGATCTGGATCAGGAGATCACCGGCCTTGACCCGCTGGAAGTCGGTGACGGCGACGGTCAGCACTTCACCCGAGACGCGGCTCGAAAGCCGTGTCAGCTCGGCGCGCACATAGGCATCATTCGTGGTCTGGATCACGGCATTGCCGACCCATTCGTCGAAGCGCAGCGTCGCCAGCGCGACGAAGCCGAGCGCGACGATCACAGCGAATAGCGGGATCGCGAACCGGCTCCCCAGCGAAGTCGCTGGCCGCTGCGTCGGCTTCGGTGGTGGGACAGGCGTTGCAGCGGCAGCCGGGGGTGGGACTTGTTCCTGTTGACTCACGATTTTACCCCAAGACGCTCTGCTCTCACCGCCATCACACCGTCTTCTCCGGCCACCGGCACAGATCGTTGATCAGACAGACCTCACAGCGCGGCTTGCGCGCGAGGCAAGTATAGCGGCCATGGAGGATCAGCCAATGATGGGCATGCAGCATGAACTCGGCCGGGATCACCTTTTCGAGACCAAGCTCGACTTCGAGCGGCGTCTTGCCGGGCGCAAGTCCCGTGCGATTGCCGACGCGGAAGACATGCGTGTCGACCGCCATGGTGTGCTCGCCGAAGGCCATGTTGAGCACGACGTTGGCGGTCTTGCGGCCGGCGCCGGGCAACGACTCGATCCCGGCGCGCGTGCGCGGCACCTCGCCGCCGAACTCGCTGAGCACCTTGGCCGACAGCGCGATCACGTTCCTGGCCTTGGTGCGGTAGAGGCCGATCGTCTTGATGTACTCGCGTAAAGACTCCTCGCCGAGATCGAGCATCTTCTGCGGGGTGTCGGCGACCTCGAACAAGGCGCGCGTCGCCTTGTTGACGCCGGCATCGGTTGCCTGTGCCGACAGCACCACGGCGACCAGCAGCGTGAACGGATTGACGTGCTCGAGCTCGCCCTTCGGCTCCGGATTGGCCTTGCGGAAACGGCTGAAGACTTCATGGACCTCGGCGGGCGTCCAGCGCTTTATCGCCTTGAGCGTCTTTTTGGTGGGCGCGTTCGGCTTTGCGACGACCGCCTTTGCCTTCTTCTTCGGCACCGGCGCTTTGCGCGGAGCCGGCTTGCGGGTGATTTTCGCCATGATCGGGATATACTGAGGGACGATGAGCACAGGCAACGAAATTGACGGCAGCGATCCTGATCCGCGCGACGCGCAGATCTTCTCCGCGCTGCTGACGCCGCACCGCTCGCTGAACCGCACCGGCTTCCTCGCCGTGATGCTGTTCCTGAGCGTGGTCAGCTTCGTCACGGGCCTCGCCTTCCTGATGATGGGTGCCTGGCCGGTGTTCGGTTTCTTCGGCCTCGACGTTCTCGTGATCTGGTGGGCCTTCAAGGCCAATTTCCGCGCGGCGCGGGCCAGCGAGGAGATCGTGGTCACGCCGTCGGAGCTGCGCGTGCGCCGCGTCAGCCATCGCGGCCAGGTCTCGGAATGGACGTTCAATCCGCTCTGGGTCCGGATCGACCAGGAGGTCGACGAGGAATACGGCATCGAGCACCTCTATCTGATCTCGCGCGGCCGCCGGATTCTCATTGCCGGCTTTCTCGGGCCGGAGGAAAAAGCGAGTTTTTACAATGCTTTGGTCGGCGCCCTGAATGCCGCCCGGCGCGGCCCGACCTACAATCCGGTGACCTGAGCGCAGTCAGAAATCGGGTGGTTTCCCACCCGTCCCTCTCCTACATTTCCAGTCATGATGACACTCGCCATACATGACCAGCGCCTGGCCAGGCCGGGCACCCAGAACGCCGCGCTGCGCGACTATGATTCGGTGCGCCGGGCGATCGCCTTCATCTCGGAGAACTGGCGCGCGCAGCCGACCATCGAGGCGATGGCGGATGCGGCCGGGGTCACGCCGGATGAGCTGCACCATCTGTTCCGCCGCTGGGCCTCGATCACGCCGAAGGCTTTCATGCAAGCGCTGACGCTCGATCACGCCAAAGGCCTCTTGCGCGATTCCGCGAGCATTCTCGACGCCGCGCTCGACTCCGGGCTGTCAGGCCCGGGACGGCTGCACGATCTCTTCGTGACCCACGAAGCCATGTCGCCAGGCGAATGGAAGAACGGCGGCGCTGGCCTGACCCTGCGTTACGGCTTTCACCCCTCGCCGTTCGGCACCGCGATCGTGATCGCGACCGACCGCGGCCTGTCGGGGCTTGCCTTCGCCGATCACGGCGAGGAGAAGATTGCGCTCGCTGACATGACCCGGCGCTGGCCGAACGCCACCTATGTCGAGGATCACGAAGGCACGGCGCCGCTCGCTGCGCGCATCTTCGATACGAAGCTGTGGCGGCCGGACCAGCCGCTGCGCGTGGTGATGATCGGCACCGATTTCGAGGTCCGGGTGTGGGAGACGCTGCTGAAAATCCCGATGGGGCGCGCGGTGTCCTATTCCGACATCGCCTGCAACATCAACAGCCCGAAGGCCTCGCGTGCCGTCGGCGCGGCAGTCGGCAAGAACCCGGTCTCGTTCGTCGTGCCCTGCCACCGCGCGCTCGGCAAGAGCGGCACGCTCACCGGCTATCACTGGGGCATCACCCGCAAGCAGGCGATGCTGGGCTGGGAGGCCGGACAGCTGGGGATGCAGTAGGCACCGCAAGCACACTGCCGTAGGGTGGGCAAAGCGAAGCGTGCCCACCTTACGTCAGCTATCATGGAAAGATCGTGGGCACGGCGCTGTGCGCCTTTGCCCACCCTACGGGACCGTCCTTAACCCGCCAGATCGAGCTTCGAGGCCACGGTCGAATCCGCGTTGAGGCGGTAGATGATCGGCACACCCGTCGCCAGCTCGCGCTTCAAGATGCCTTCGGGCGAGAGCTTTTCCAGCACCATGATCAGCGCGCGCAGCGAATTGCCGTGGGCGGCGACGAGGGTACGCTTGCCGTTGAGCACGCCGGGCAGGATCTCCTGCACGTAATACGGCAGCGCGCGCGCGAGCGTATCCTTCAGGCTTTCGCCGCCGGGCGGCGGCACGTCGTAGGAGCGGCGCCAGATCAGCACCTGGTCCTCACCCCATTTCTTGCGCGCGTCGTCCTTGTTGAGGCCGGAGAGATCGCCGTAGTCGCGCTCGTTCAACGCGAGGTTCTTGGCCGTCGGCAAGCCCTCCTGGCCGAGCTCGCCGAGAATGAGGTCGAGCGTGTGCTGCGCGCGCGTGAGCACCGAAGTGTAGGCGACGTCGAACACGAGGCCCTGCGCCTTCAGCTTGCGGCCGGCTTCCGTGGCTTCTTTGACGCCGAGCTCGGTGAGGTCAGGGTCCTTCCAACCCGTGAACAGGTTCTTCAGATTCCATTCGCTCTGGCCGTGGCGCACGAGCACGAGAAGACGTTCGCTCATTGACTGCTTTCCGTTAAGTTCGATTAGATGTCGGACAGGCCGAGCACGTCGGCCATGGAGTAGTGCCCGGGCTTCTTGCCGTGTGCCCAGAGCGCCGCCTTCAGCGCGCCATGGGCGAACAGCATGCGGTCCTCGGCCTGATGCGACAGCGTCAGGCGCTCGAACGGGCCGAGGAAGGTGACGCTGTGATCGCCGGCGACGGTGCCGCCGCGCAACGAGGCGAAACCGATATTGCCCGGCCTGCGCGCGCCGGTGATGCCGTCACGGCCGCGCTCGGAATGGTCATCGAGGGTGACGCCGCGACCGCTGGCTGCGGCCTGCCCCAGCATCAGCGCGGTGCCGGATGGCGCGTCGACCTTCATGCGGTGATGGGTCTCGACGATCTCGATATCAAAACTCTGGTCGAGCGCCTTGGCGACGCGCTTGACCACGGCGGCCAGCAGATTGACGCCGAGGCTCATATTGCCTGATTGCACCACGACGGCGCGGTTGGTGACGCTCTTGATCACGGCGTTGTCGGAGCCGGACAACCCGGTCGTGCCGACGACATGCACGATCCCGCGCTGTGCCGCGATCGCGACATTGGCGATGGTCGCCGCCGGAACGGTGAAGTCGAGGATGCCGTCGGCCTCCTTCGACATCGCCCAGAGGTCAGCGGAGAGCTTGATGTCGTTGGCCGGCAGCCCTGCGAGCACACCGGCATCCTTGCCGAGCAGCTCCGAGCCGGGGGCCTCGAGCGCGCCGGCCAGCACCGCGCCTTTGCTCTCGGCAATCGCCCGCACCAGCGCGCGGCCCATCCGGCCACCGGCTCCAGCAACAATCAGGCGCATGTCGGACATGGTGTGATCCTCTCACGGCCGTTGTAGCGGGGGGACGCAGTTCCGGCAACCGAGGGGCAGGAACGCGCGGCATGCTTGCACCCTCCCCTGGGAGGGGTCCGAGACGAGCGTAGCTCGCTCGTGGGTCGCTGGGCATGCAGCGAAGCGGAATGCACAGCGGGGTGGGGTGACGGTCTCTCCCCGGCGCACAGTGCCCGAGTGGAGAGATCACCCCACCCCGCTCGCGCTGCGCGCGATCGACCCTCCCCCTCCAGGGGAGGGTAAGAGAGCGCCGCAGTCGAAATCTACGAGTCAGACGGCTGCGGACCGTCATAGCCCTCGATGATGATGAGATCGGCGACCGAGTGGGGCTGGCGCACCTTGATGTTGGCCTGGTACTCCGGCGAATTGTAGCAGGCGATCGCGGTCTCGTAGTCCGGGAATTCGATCACGACGTTGCGGGTGCGGCTAGCGCCTTCGACGGTGGTGAACTTGCCGGCGCGGACAACAAAGCGGCCACCCCACTTCTTGAAGATCGGACCATTGGCGACGGCATAGGGCTTGTAGCCCTCGTCACTGCTCACATCGACGCGCCCGATCCAGTAGCCTTTTGCCATTGTTCTTCTCCCTTGTTTGTTGATTAGCCGAGCGCTTGCGCGATCTCGGCCTGGATGGCTTCCGCAATCGCCTTCGGATCGGCGGCTTCGACGACCGGCCGTCCGACGACGAGATAATCGGCGCCGGCCGCGATCGCGCGGCCCGGCGTCATGATGCGCTTCTGGTCGCCGGTCGCCGAACCGACCGGCCGGATGCCGGGGGTGACGAGATGCATCTGGTGCCCGACGATCTTGCGCAAGGCCCCAACCTCCTCAGGCGAGGACACCAGTCCGTCGATGCCAAGCACCTGGGCCTGCTGCGCGCGGGCCTCGACCAGCTCGGAGACGCCGAGCCGATAGCCGGCCGCGTGCAGATCGTCCTCGTTGTAGGAGGTCAGCACCGTGACGGCGAGGATCTTCAGGCTGGAATTGCCGCGGCCTTCGACCGCGCCCTTCATGGTCTGCGGATAGGCGTGCACGGTGAGGAATGTGGCGCCAAGCCTGGTGATGCTTTCGACGCCTTGCATCACGGTGTTGCCGATGTCGTGCAGCTTGAGATCGAGAAAGACCTTCTTGCCCTTGTCGGCGAGCCTGCCGACCAGCGGCAATCCGCCGGCATAAGCGAGTCGGTAGCCGATCTTGTAGAAGCTGACGCTGTCGCCGAGGCGGTTGATCGTCGCCTCCGCGGCATCGACGCTGGGCAGATCGAGCGCGACGATCAGGCGGTCCTTGGGGGCGATCTCGGCTGGCGTCATGTCACCTCACATCATGCGTTGAGAAATGTCGATCAATCGCGCCACCAGCTCCTTCAACGCGGCGATGTCGCCCTCGTTCTTGAGCCTGTCCATATCGTCATAGGCCTGGTCGGCAAAGGCGAGCGTGAGCTGGCTGGCAATCACATTGGCGTGGCAGGAGGTCAGGATCAGCCGCAACGCCTGCAGCGCGCGAGCCGCACCGAGCCGGCTCTGCGAGGCGCCGGCGAGCGCGAAGGCGCGGTTGCGAAACACATCGCCGCGCGCCTCGTGCAGATCGTGCACGCGGCTGACCCAGTCGATCGCGTTCTTGAGCAGCGGCGGCACCGAGGCATTGTATTCGGGCGAGACGATCAGCACGCCATGATGCGCGCCGATCATGCGCTTGAGGTTGATCGCGTGCTTGGGCAGGCCGGACTTGGCCTGGAGATCGCCGTCATAGATCGGCAGCGGAAAATCGGCGAGCGAGATGCGGGTGACGTCGACGCCGGCCCGGGCGAATTCATAGGCTATGACGGCCGCCAGCTTCGCATTGTGCGAGCCGGTGCGCAGCGAGCCGGGAATGATCAGGATCTTGGGAGCTGACATTCAATCCAATGCGTTCGGCGAAACGAGCCCGCCGCGCAAAGAACCAAGCCGGCGGAATTAGTCCTTGCGATACACCCAGACGCGGGCCGGCGGAAGGTTCATCCAGATCCGTTCCGACGCCTCTGTGGACACGCCGGGCAGCGATTTCGGGATCGGCGGTACCACCGCATAGGTGAACTGGACGAAGGGCGCGCCCGGCGCGAGCGCCGTGAAGGCGTCGCGGATCAGCCGCAGCCGCGTCAGCATCGGTTTTGTCACGAGCGGCAGGCCGGAGACGACCGCGGAGGCCGGCGCGCTCAGGACGTTCCAGAGCGTGTCACGCAGGCGATAGGCGTCGCCCTGCACAACCTTGGCGTGCGGATAGCGGTCGCGCAGCAGCGCGCAGAAGCCGGGATTGTATTCGACGAGGACGAGACGTTTCTGGTCGACGCCGCGTTCGATCAGGGCTGAGGTGATGGCGCCGGTGCCAGGCCCGAGCTCGACCACGGGCGCGTCTGAATCGACATCGACATAATGGGCCATGGTCCGGGCCAGCAGCTTGCCCGACGGCATCACGGCGCCCATGTGCAGGGGCTTTTCGATCCATGATCTGAGGAAGCGCACCTCGTCATCGAGACGAGGCTTCTTCAACGCACGCGCGGACGATGGCAATGGCATGTCAGGACCGGACGGGACCGCGGGACCGCGTGTCAGAAAATGGTCATAAAGACGTATAGGCCGAAAGCGGTATGGTCAAGCCGGGTCAACTCGCCCGATTACCGAAGAAATCCTTGACCTTGGCGAAGAAGCCCTCGGATTCCGGTTGGGTGTTGCCGGAGGACAGCTTTTCGAACTCAGCCAGCAATTCCTGCTGCTTCTTGGTGAGGTTCTGCGGGGTCTCGACCACGACCTGAACATACATGTCGCCCATCTGGCGCGACCGCAGCACCGGCATGCCTTTTGATGCAATGCGGAACCGGCGGTTCGACTGGGTCCCGGCCGGCACCTTCACCTTGGCCTTGCTCTTCTCGATGGTCGGCACCTCGAATTCGCCGCCGAGCGCGGCCGTCACCATCGAGATCGGCACACGGCAATGCAGATCGGCGCCATCGCGCTGGAAGAACTGGTGCTGGGCCAGCGACAGGAAGATATAGAGGTCGCCGGGCGGACCACCGCGAACCCCGGCCTCGCCCTCGCCGGCGAGCCTGATCCTTGTGCCGTCCTCGACACCCGGGGGAATGTTGACCGAAAGATTCCGCTCGCGGGTCACGCGGCCTTGGCCCGAGCAGGACGGGCAGGCATCCTCGATCATCTGGCCGCGGCCCTGGCAGCCCGGACAGGTGCGCTCCAGCGTGAAGAAGCCCTGCGACTGCCGCACGCGGCCGGCGCCGCCGCAGCTCGAACAGGTCTTCGGCTTGGTTCCCGCCTTGGCGCCGATGCCCGAGCAGGCCTCGCAGGTGACCGAGACCGGAATCTCGATCTGCGCGGTCTTGCCGCCGAAGGCTTCCTCGAGCGTGATTTCCATATTGTAGCGCAAGTCGGCGCCGCGCTCGCGGCCGCCGCGGCCGCGCTGCCCGGCCATGCCGAACAGATCTTCGAAAATGTCGGAGAAGGAAGAGGCAAAGCCCGCACCGAAGCCGGCGCCGCCGCCGCCCTGCTCGAAGGCGGCATGGCCGTAACGGTCATAGGCGGCGCGCTTGTCCTTGTCCTTGAGGACCTCGTAGGCCTCGTTGATTTCCTTGAACTTGACTTCGCTGGTGTCGTCCCCGGGATTGCGGTCCGGATGGAACTTCATCGCCAGCTTGCGGAACGACGATTTCAAGACGGATTCGTCGGCATCGCGCTCGACTTCGAGGGTTTCGTAATAGCAGCGCTTGGTGGACGTGGACATGTGGGACTCGGTCTATCCAATCGCGATTCAAGTCGGAGCGAAACGACGTCGCCACACGACGATATAGGCAGCCTTCTGCTTGGCGGCAGAGGGCGGCGTGGCGGCGTTCAGCATAACGGCTGGGAATTGATCGATCGTAACGGGCGACCCGCCCGTCCGTCCCGACACGGCGGCCTCCCCCGCGAAGGAGGAGGCCGGTAGAGCGTGTGGGGTCCAAGCCGTCCGCATCATGACCCTCTTGGGGTTCAGGCGGACTTCTTGTTGTTCTTGTCGTCGTCGACTTCGGTGAATTCCGCGTCGACGACGTCGTCCTTGGCCGCGTCCTTCTTGGCGTCGGCCTCGGCCTGCTGCTTGTACATGGCCTCGCCGAGCTTCATCGAAGCCTGGGCCAGCGTCTGGGTCTTGGCCTTGATCGCCTCGGCATCGTCGCCCTTCAGCGCTTCCTTGAGGTCGCCGACGGCATCCTCGATGGCGCGGCGCTCGGTCTCGCCGACCTTCGAACCGTGCTCGGCCAAAGCCTTCTCGGTCGAATGCACCAGACCATCCGCCTCGTTCTTGGCGGTGACGGCCTCGCGGCGCTTCTTGTCGGCCTCGGCATTGGCCTCGGCGTCCTTGACCATCTTCTCGATGTCGGCTTCCGACAGGCCGCCGGAGGCCTGGATGCGGATCTGCTGCTCCTTGCCGGTGGCCTTGTCCTTGGCCGAGACGTTGACGATGCCGTTGGCGTCGATGTCGAAGGTCACCTCGATCTGCGGCATGCCGCGCGGAGCCGGCGGAATGCCCATCAGGTCGAACTGGCCGAGCATCTTGTTGTCGGCCGCCATTTCACGCTCGCCCTGGAAGACGCGGATGGTGACCGCGTTCTGGTTGTCCTCGGCGGTCGAGAACACCTGGCTCTTCTTGGTCGGGATCGTGGTGTTGCGGTCGATGATGCGGGTGAACACACCGCCCAGCGTCTCGATGCCCAGCGACAGCGGGGTGACGTCGAGCAGCAGCACGTCCTTGACGTCGCCCTGGAGCACGCCGGCCTGGATCGCAGCGCCGATCGCCACGACTTCGTCCGGGTTGACGCCCTTGTGCGGCTCCTTGCCGAACAGCTGCTTCACGACTTCCTGGACCTTCGGCATGCGCGACATGCCGCCGACCAGAACCACTTCGCCGATCTCACCGGCGGTGACGCCGGCGTCCTTCAGCGCCTTGCGGCAGGGCTCGACGGTCTTCTGGACGAGGTCGTCGACCAGCGCTTCGAACTTGGCGCGGGTGAGCTTCATCGTCAGATGCTTCGGGCCGGTCTGGTCCGCGGTGATAAACGGCAGGTTGATCTCGGTCTGCGTCGTCGAGGACAGCTCGATCTTGGCCTTTTCAGCGGCTTCCTTCAGGCGCTGCAAGGCGAGCTTGTCGTTGCGCAGGTTGATGCCCTGCTCCTTCTGGAATTCGTCGGCGAGATAGCCGACCAGGCGCATGTCGAAGTCTTCGCCGCCGAGGAAGGTGTCGCCGTTGGTCGACTTCACCTCGAACACGCCGTCGCCGATCTCGAGGATCGAAATATCGAACGTGCCGCCGCCGAGATCGTACACGGCGATCGTGCCGGTCTTGGTCTTGTCGAGGCCATAGGCGAGCGCGGCCGCGGTCGGCTCGTTGATGATGCGCAGCACTTCGAGGCCCGCGATCTTGCCGGCGTCCTTGGTCGCCTGGCGCTGGGCGTCGTTGAAGTAGGCGGGAACGGTGATGACGGCCTGATCGACTTTCTGGCCGAGATGGGCTTCCGCGGTCTCCTTCATCTTCTGCAAGATGAACGCCGAGACCTGCGAGGGCGAGTAGGTCTGGCCGTCGGCCTCGACCCAGGCGTCGCCGTTGGAAGCCTTCACGATCTTGTAGGGGACGAGCTTCTTGTCCTTCTCGACCATCGGGTCGTCGTAGCGGCGGCCGATGAGGCGCTTCACTGCGAAGAAGGTGCGCTCGGGATTGGTGACGGCCTGGCGCTTGGCCGGCTGGCCGACGAGGCGCTCACCGTCGTCCGTCACGGCGACGATCGAAGGCGTCGTGCGCATGCCTTCGGAATTCTCGATGACTTTGGCGTTCTTGCCATCCATCACGGCGACGCACGAGTTCGTGGTGCCGAGGTCGATCCCAATGACCTTTCCCATGGTCCTGATATCCTTGTTTTTGCGGCAGGTTGGCTGGGCCCAGAAGGCACCCGACCGAAACCCCCTAAGATCAAACATCCGCGATATTGCGATGATTGAGGCTCATATAGGAGGGGGGGAGGGGCCCGCAAGGACCGAAGCTACGTTTCTGCCGTGAAAACATTGGGTTTTGGACGATGATATCCGGGCTCAACCGCCCTTGCGGGTGAGGAATTATTAACAGGTTCAGGCTTCAGCAAGCCCCCGCTACCGCAAGTCCGCCCGCCCTGTTGCCGCACGCCCAAACCCGGTAAAAGGCGGACCGGCCGGTCAGCCGCCACAGCTGCTTCGCGCGACAATGCGGCCCGGTGGCCGACCATCGAACGGCCTCAATGTGAACCAATCAGAGTGCCCATGAAGCTGAACCGCCCCCTCGCCGCGCTCGCCCTCCTGATCGCCTCCGCGTTTCCGGCCCTCGCCGCCGATGCCGTGTTTCCGCCCGGCTTGCGCCTCGGCATGGTGCCGCTGGTCGGTCTCAGCACGGCAAAAACCTTTCCGGGCTTCGAGAGCGAGGACGGCAGCGTCAAGGTGTTGATCACCGAGCTGCCGCCGGCGGCCTATGGCGAGGTCGTGAGCGCCTTCAATTCCAATCCGGCCGGCGCCGGCGGCGTCAAGCAGGACAAGATCGAGACGCCGGCGGGCCTCGCCTATTTCACCACCGAAAGCGGCAAGGCCGGCGACACCCCGGTGAAGCGCTATTCGATGATCGTGCCGGGCGCCGGCTTCTCCGGCTATGTCGCGGTGCAGGTCCCGGAGAATGCGACCAAGATCTACACGGATGAGGCGGTGCGGCAGATGTTCGCCAGCACCGTCACCCGCAAGCAGGTCTCGGTCGAGGAGCAGATCGCGCTGATGCCGTTCAGGATCACCGATCTCGCCGAATTCAAGGACATCCGGACCCTCGCGCCGGGCAGCAGCATCATCCTCGCCGACGGCAATGAGAGCGCAGGCTATGAGTCGAAGCCATTCATGATCCTCGGTCTGATCGGCGCCACGCCGCAAGCCGCCGACGACCGCGCCCGCTTCGCCCAGGAGGCGGCGCTGCAGATCCCCGGCGTGCGTGAATCGCGCGTCACCATGTCCGAGCCGATCCGCATCAACGGCCAGCAGGGCTTCGAGACCCGGATCGACGGCGTCAGCGGCAAGGACAAGGTCCCGGTGACCGTGGTGCAGTGGATCCGCTTCTCGAGCGGCGGCGCCTCGCTGCGCATCATCGCCAGCGCGCCGCGCGACCAGTGGCTGGCCGCCTTCACCCGCTTCCGCGCCGTGCGCGACGGGATTCAGCCGAAGGGCTAGGCTACATCTCCGAACGAAATGCGCTCCCTCCCCCGCTTGCGGGGGAGGGTTGGGGAGAGGGTGCTTCCGCATAGGGGCACTCCCGATGTGGAGAGAGCCCCCACCCGGCCCTTCGCGCGACCTCCCCCGCAAGCGGGAGAGGTTGCACCGAGCACGCGGCAAGAGCCCCCCTCGCCACTACCGGCCGCATTTTCGGGCTTCTGTTCGTATACGAACGGAACTAGGCTTCGTCTCCGTTGGATCATCCTGGAGGGAGGCGAACGATGCTGGATCGGCGACAAGTCTTGGCAATGCTTGGAACGACGGCGCTGGTGACTCTCGCGCCCAACGCGCTCTTTGCAGCGGCATCGATCAAGCCGGACGATGCCTCCGCGCTGCTCGTGATCGACGTGCAGAACTGCTTCCTGCCGGGCGGCAGCCTCGCCGTGAAGGAAGGCGAGCAGGTGGTGCCCGTCATCAACAAGATCTCGAAGGCGTTTGCCAACGTGGTGATGACGCAGGACTGGCACACGCCGGGCCACATCTCGTTTGCGTCGGTGCATTCCGGCAAGAAGCCGTTCGAGACCGTCGACCTTCCCTACGGCAAGCAGGTGCTGTGGCCCGACCATTGCGTGCAGGGCACCGACGGCGCTTCGCTGTCGAAGGACCTTGCGATCCCGCACGCCGAGCTGATCATCCGCAAGGGCTTTCACAAGGACGTCGACAGCTATTCGGCCTTCCTCGAAGCCGACGGCAAGACCTCGACCGGACTTGCCGGCTATCTCAAGGGGCGCAAGATCAAGCGCGTCTTCGTCGCAGGGCTCGCGACGGATTTCTGCGTCGCCTGGACCGCGCTCGACGCGCGCAAGGCTGGCTTCGAGGTCTATGTGGTGGAAGACGCCTGCCGCGGCATCGACAATCAGGGCTCGCTGGCAAAAGCCTGGGCCGATATGGCCAAGGCCGGCGTGAAGCGGATTCAGTCTGCGGACATCGCGGTGAGCGCGTAGGACACGCGCGACACTGTCAGACCCTCATCCTGAGGAGCGCGCTTCTTCGCGCGCGTCTCGAAGGATGAAGGCCCCGCCGTTACATCTTGGCCTTCATGGTTCGAGACGCCGCGCAAACGCGCGGCTCCTCACCATGAGGGTCTGAAACTCAATTCGCCGCGCCGCTCGACTCGTTGTTGTTCGCCGCGGCCGCCGCCTTCGCGCCGCCCTTGGCGACACCGACCAAGGCCGGGCGCAGCACGCGCTCGCCGATGGTGTAGCCGGCCTGCATGATCTGCACCACGGTGCCTGACGGCACCGACGCATCGGGCACTTCGTACATCGCCTGGTGGAAGTTCGGGTCGAACTTCTGGCCCTGCGGATCGAGCTTCTTGACGCCGTGCTTTTCCAGCGCGTTGAGCAGCGAACGCTCGGTGAGCTCGACGCCCTCGATCAGCGCGATCAGGCCGGGATCGGCCGCGGCACGGGCCTCGGCCGGGACGGCATCGAGCGCGCGCTGGAGATTGTCCGCGATGTCGAGCACGTCGCGGGCAAAGCCGGTGATGCCGTAGAGCCGGGCGTCAGCGACCTCCTTGGTGGTGCGCTTGCGCAGATTCTCCATCTCGGCCAGCGTCCGCAACATGCGGTCGCGCGCCTCGGCGGCTTCCTTCTGCAACAGCTCGACCGAGCCGGGCTCGGGATCGTCGGGCATGATGTAGGGTTTTGACACCACGGGCTCGCCGGTCGCTGCAGTCGTGTCTTCGGGTTGCCGGTCTTGCTCGGTCATCGGCTCTAATCTCGAACTCGTTTCCAGGGATTGTTGGCCCGGATATCGTGCCTAAAGCGCCGAAAATCAAGCGCCCGTGATCGGCGGAAACGCCGGTCAGCCTCCCAAAAGGCGGCTGACGATGCGGGCGGCGTAGTCCACGGTCGGGATCACACGGGCATAATTCAGCCGTGTCGGCCCGATCACGCCCAGAACGCCGACGATATGGCCGGCGGCATCCCGATACGGTGAGATGATGGTGGAGGATCCCGACAGCGAAAACAGCTTGTTCTCGCTGCCGATGAAGATGCGCACGCCCTCGGCGGTCTCGGCGCGTCCCAGCAGGTCGATCACGCCGCGCTTGGTCTCGAGATCGTCGAACAGCAGGCGCACCCGTTCCAGATCCTCCAGCGCGTGCAGGTCTTCGAGCAGATTGGCGTGGCCGCGGACGATGAGCTGGCGATCCTCGTTCTCGCCGCCGGACCAGCTGGCGATGCCGGCGGAAATCACCTTCTGTGCAAGCTGATCGAGCTCGGCGCGGGCCTGTCCAAGTGCCGTCTCGAGCTCGAGCCGCGCCTCGGCCAGAGTGCGGCCACGGATGCGCGCATTGAGGAAATTGCCGGCTTCGGTGATTGCCGAGGAGGGAACTCCGGGGGGTAGCGACAGCACGCGGTTTTCGACCTGGCCGTCCTCACCGACCAGGATCACCAGCGCCCTCTCGGGTTCCAGCCGGACGAATTCGATGTGCTTCAGCCGCGCATTGGATTTCGGCGTCAGCACCACCGCGGCGGCCCGCGTGAGGCCGGACAGACGCGTCAGCGCCTGGTCCAGCGCTGCCTCGACCGATTGGGCCTGGCCGACGGAGGTGAGCTGGCTCTGGATCGACTGCCGCTCGGCCTCGTTGAGGTCGCCGACCTGCATCAGGGCATCGACAAAGAAACGCAGGCCGAGTTCCGTCGGCAGCCGGCCGGCGGAGGTGTGCGGGGCGTAGATCAGACCGAGCTGTTCCAGATCGGCCATGACGTTGCGGACCGAGGCCGGCGACAGCGGCATGGCGATAAGGCGCGAGATATTGCGCGAGCCCACGGGCTCACCGGTCGCGAGATAACTTTCGACAATTTGACGAAAGATGTCGCGAGAACGCTCGTTGAGCTGGGCGAGGCCTGCGCGCGGCGCGATCAGATGGATCGGATCGTGATGGGCCACAGACGGTAACTCCTCTCAGATGCTCATAATTTGTCCATCCAGGAGGGTTCTGACAAGCGTCGCGTTTGCAGGGTGGAAAACCGAGGGTGAAAAAGCCTTGTCCTTTCCCCTTGCCGCATACCCTCACCCCACCTACAAGCACCGCGAACAGCCCTATACCGACGAGTTTTGGAGGATTTCCCATGCGGCCAAGCCGCCGTGCGCCCGACGAATTGCGCCCCGTGACGCTGGAGCGCGGCGTGGTCAAATATGCGGAAGGCTCCTGCCTGGTGAAGTTCGGCGACACCCATGTGCTGGTCACCGCCACGCTGGAAGATCGCCTGCCGCCGTGGCTGAAGGGCCAGGGCCGCGGCTGGGTCACCGCCGAATACGGCATGCTGCCGCGCGCGACCTCCGAGCGCACCCGCCGCGAGGCTTCCGCCGGCAAGCAGAGCGGCCGCACCGTCGAGATCCAGCGCCTGATCGGCCGCTCGCTTCGCACCATCGTCGATCTCGAAGCGCTCGGCGAGCGCCAGATCACGGTCGATTGCGACGTGCTCCAGGCCGACGGCGGCACGCGCACGGCCTCGATCACCGGTGCCTGGGTCGCGCTCGCCGATTGCATCAACTGGATGAAGGCGCGCAACATGATCAAGGCCAACGTGATGCGCGACAACGTCGCCGCGATCTCCTGCGGCATCTACAACGGCACGCCGGTGCTCGATCTCGACTACGCCGAGGATTCGGAAGCCCAGACCGACGCCAATTTCGTCATGACCGGCGATGGCCGCATCATCGAGGTGCAGGGCACCGCGGAACGCGAGCCTTTTACGCAGGACGAGTTCCTGAAGCTGATCGCCTTGGCGCAAAAAGGCATCGCGCGTCTCGTGGACTTGCAGAAACTGGCTGTGGCGTAGTCAATAGGCCCATGCACCGCCGAATCACCGGAAAGCTCGTCATCGCCACCCATAATCCCGGCAAGCTGGCCGAGATGAAGGAGCTGCTCGCGCCGTACGGCATCGAGGCGGTGTCGGCCGGTGAGCTCGGCCTCGCCGAACCGGACGAGACCGGCAACGATTTCCGCAGCAATGCCGCGATCAAGGCGATCGCGGCGGCGCAGGCGACCAGGCTTCCCGCCTTTGCCGACGATTCCGGCATCGTGGTCGACGCACTGGATGGTGCGCCCGGCATCTACAGCGCGCGCTGGGCCGGCCCAGGCAAAGACTTCAACGCGGCGATGGCACAGATCGAACGCCTGCTGCAGGAGCGTGGCGCGACGAGCCCGGAGAAGCGCAAGGCGCATTTCGTCTCCGCGCTCTGCGTCGCCTGGCCCGACGATCATCTCGATGAGGTCGAGGCGCGCGTCGACGGCACGCTGGTCTGGCCGCCGCGCGGCACCGCCGGTTTTGGTTACGATCCGATGTTCCTGCCTGACGGATATGATCGCACCTTCGGCGAGATGGAGAGCATCGAGAAGCACGGCCTGCCGCCGCTTGGCCTCGGCCTGTCGCATCGCGCCCGCGCCTTCGTGAAACTGGCGGAGATCTGCCTTGAGCCGCGATAGAGCGTTTTCGAGCGAAGTGGATACCGGTTCGCGCCAGGAAAACGCGTCAAAACAAGAATCCGCAGCCTTCGGCGTCTACGTGCACTGGCCGTTCTGCCTGTCGAAGTGTCCCTATTGCGACTTCAACAGCCATGTCCGTCACGCCGCGATCGACGAGGCGCGCTTCGCATCCGCCTTCGCGCAGGAGATCGCGGCCACCGCCGAGCGCTCGCCCGGCCGTGAAGTCACCTCGATCTTTCTCGGCGGCGGCACGCCCTCGCTGATGCAGCCCGCAACCGTCGGCGCGGTGCTCGACGCGATCGGCAAGCACTGGACCGTCGCCGGCGATGTCGAGGTGACGCTGGAGGCGAATCCGACCAGCGTCGAAGCCACGCGCTTTGCCGGCTATCGCACCGCCGGCGTAAACCGCGTTTCGCTCGGCGTACAAGCGCTCGATGATGCCTCGCTGAAAGCTCTGGGCCGCCTGCACAGCGCGCGCGAGGCGCTCGATGCGGTCGCGATCGCGCGCCGCTCGTTCGATCGCTATTCGTTCGATCTGATCTACGCCCGTCCCGACCAGACGCCGGCGATGTGGGCCGATGAACTGCGTCTCGCTATCGACGAAGCGGCCGAGCATCTGTCGCTCTATCAATTGACGATCGAGGAGGGCACGCCGTTCTTCGGCCTGCACCAGGCCGGCAAATTGAAGACGCCGGACGAAGCGGTCTCGCGCGCGCTCTACGACGTCACGCAGGAGACCTGCGACAAGCTCGGCCTGCCCGCCTACGAGATCTCCAATCACGCGCGGCGCGGCGCCGAGTGCCGGCACAATCTGGTCTACTGGCGCGGTGAGGAATATGCCGGCATCGGCCCCGGCGCGCATGGCCGGCTCGACATCGACGGCGTCAGGCATGCGACCGCCACCGAGAAGCGTCCCGAGGCCTGGCTGATGCGGGTCGAGACCAACGGCCATGGTGTCGTCACCGACGATCTCCTCAACAGCGAAGAGCGCGCCGACGAATTCCTGCTGATGGGATTGCGTCTCGCCGAAGGCATCGACCCCGAGCGCTACAAAGCCCTCTCCGGTCGCCCGCTCGATCCGAAGCGCATCGCGCTCCTGCGCGAGGAAGGCGCGATCACGGTGGATGCGACGGGCCGGCTGCGCGTGACCAGCAGCGGTTTTCCGGTGCTGGATGCGGTGGTCGCGGATCTCGCGGCGTAGCGAGATGCCGTAGGGCGGGCAAAGGCGCACTTGCGCCGTGCCCACCTTCTCTCAGCAATTCGCATGAAGTTCGTGGGCACGCTTCGCTTTGCGCACCCTACGGCACCGTCGTCCTGAGCTACGCCCCAAAACTCTTCGGCGAGCCCGCGACCGCAACGCCGCCGCCGTTCGTCACTTTCATCACCGCAAGCCCGCGCTCATTGGTGCCATCCGCGCGGAAACGAAACAGGCCGTCGATGCCGGCGAAGCCGGACGGATTGGTCAGCACGTCGGGCGAGAAGCGCGTGGTGCCTTGCGTCCGCGCCAGCGCGGCGACCAGAGCGACCGCGTCATAGGCCAGCGTTGCGGTGCGAATCGGCTCCGCGCCGTATTTGGTGCGGTAGCGACCGGAGAAGGCGCGGAAGCCGGCCGGGTCGGGCGCGGCATAGAGGCCGCCTTGCAGGTTCGCATTCGCATAGACCCGCGGATTGTCCCACAGGCCGGTGCCGAGCAGCTGGATGTTGCGTAAGTTCGCGCCCGCCGCGGTCATCGCATCTGCGACCGTCACCACGGCATCGCCGTCATCGGCAATGAACAACGCATCCGCGCTGCCGAGCTGCTGCGCCACGGTGCGCGCCGGTGTGGCGCGATCGGCGCCGTATTTCTCGAAGGCGACGATGCGCCCGCCCCGGCGCGGCACGGCCGCCTTCACCGCGGCCTCGACGACATTGCCATAGGCATTGTCGGGCACCAGCACGGCGACGGAACGCTTTCCGATGCTGGCGGAATATTCGACGATGCGATTGACGTCGGACTCTGGCAGGAAGGAGAGCAGATAGACGCCGCGGCCGGCGATGCTGGAATCGGTCGAGAACGCGATCACCGAGATGCCGCGCGTGCGCGCGACCTGCGCCACCGCCGGCACCGATTGCGCGAACAGCGGTCCCAGAATGATCTCGGCGCCTTCGTCGACGGCCTGCTGCGCGGACGCCTGCGCGCCCTGCGGGCTGCCATTGTCGTCCTTGATCAGCAGCTGGATGTTCGGGTTCTGGAACTCGGCCAGCGCCATCTCGGCGGCGTTGCGCATGGATTGTGCGGCCAAGCCGGCATTGCCGGCGGCCGAGAGCGGCAGGATCACGGCGACCTTCACGCCGCCGGTGCCGGCGGTCGTCGCCTGTTGCGGGGGACCTGCGGGTTGAGCCGGCGGCGTCGAGCTCGAGAACGGGTTGGAGAACTGGCTCAGGCTCTGCTGCACGCCGGCGCAGGCCGACAGCAGGGGCGTGCCGAGCAACAGGCCGAGCGCGCTCCGGCGGGTCGCCCCTGACATCAGGGACCCCGGAACGGGAGATTTTGGATGAAGCGGGCCCACCATTTCAGCTTCTCTTCTGACCCGCCGGCGCCGGCCAGTCACGACATTCTTTCCACGACACAAGCCGCGGATTCAGGCATATTGTCGGCAAATAGTTAACCGAAACAAAAGGATAATAGCCGCTTAACGCGGCCGCCTTGCTGTCCCGGCAGCTGTTTGCCCTCGCTCATTCAGCATCAAGGCGGCGTTTCGGTCGCGAATATGGCGTGAGAGCCCTCACTCCCCCTCGACGTGATCCTGGATCGATCACATTCCCGTCCGTTCCTCGCCCCTCACCTCGGCACGATCTTTTTCGGCGAGCCGGTTCCCAGCCCTGCGGATCGTGCCTAAGTTGCTTTCATTATGCGCGCAAAGCCGGCCCCGATAAATACGCCTGAAGCTCAAGACGCCGCCTCGCGCGGTTTCTCCATCGATGCCCATCGGCTTGCGGCGCCGAAGGCGGCACCGGGCCTCCATCTGGTCGCAACCCCGATCGGCAATCTCGGCGACATCACGCTGCGGGCGCTCCAGACCCTCGCTGGCGTCGATGTCATCGCCTGCGAGGATACCCGCATCACCCGGCGCCTGACCGAGCGCTACGCCATCGCCGCGCAGCTCAAGCAATATCACGAGCACAATGCGGAAGCCGCGCGTCCAAAAATCCTGGAGGCGCTGGGGCAGGGCGGCTCGATTGCACTGGTCTCCGACGCCGGCACGCCGTTGATCTCCGATCCCGGCTTCAAGCTGGTGCGCGAGGTCTGCGCCGCCGGCCATGCGGTGTATGCCCTGCCCGGCCCGTCCTCGGTGCTGGCGGCGCTGTCGGTCGCGGCACTGCCGACCGACCGCTTCTTTTTCGAAGGCTTTTTGCCGGCGAAGTCAGCCGCGCGAAAGGCGCGCTTGACCGAGCTCGCGCGCATCGATGCGACGCTGGTGATGTTCGAGTCCGGCAACCGCGTGCAGGACACGCTCGCAGAGCTCGCCGAGATCATGGGAGCGCGCGAGGCCGCGATCTGCCGCGAGCTGACCAAGCTGCACGAGGAGATTTCGCGCGCACCGTTGAGCCAGCTGGCGCGCGAGGCCGATACGCTGGAGACGCGCGGCGAGTTCGTGCTGGTGATCGCTCCGCCAGCGGCCGACGCCGAGATGCTGACATCGGATGCGCTGGACGATCTCCTGCGCGAACAGCTTGCCGCGCACAGCGTCAAGGACGCCGTGGCGCATGCGGTCGCGCTCTCGGGCCGGCCGCGCCGCGAAGTCTATGCCCGCGCGCTCGAGCTTGCCAAAGACTTAAGGGGCGGCGATGGCAAAGACTGAGGTCCCGGCGGAACCGAAGGTCGCCTCGCCCGAGCGCGTCGCCGCGTTTCACACCGGCATCTCCGCGGAGAGCCGCGCAGCGGCCTATCTGATGGCCAAGGGTTACCGCATCCTGGCCAAACGCTACCGCACCCCGCATGGCGAGATCGACATCGTGGCACGCCGCCGCAATCTGATCGCCTTCGTCGAGGTCAAGGCGCGGGCCACGCTGGATGACGCCGCCTTCGCCGTGACGCCGCGCCAGCAGCAGCGCATCATCGCCGCCGCGCAAGGCTGGCTCGTGGCGCATCCCGAGCATGCCGAATTCGAATTGCGATTCGACGCCATGCTGATTGCGCCGCGCTCACTTCCGCGCCATGTGTTGGCGGCATTCGACGCCTCGACCTGAAAGGCAGACCATGAAACTGAACGTCGCCGTCCAGATGGACCCCATCGCCCGCATCAACATCAAGGGCGATTCCACCTTTGCGCTGCTTCTGGAGGCGCAGAAGCGCGGCCACGGCCTGTCCTATTATACGCCCGACAAGCTCTCGATGGTCGGCGAGGAGATCGTGGCGCCGGTTCAGCTCCTGACCGTGCGCGACGAGTCCGGCGACCATTTCACGCTCGGCGAACCCAGGCGCGAGGCGCTGAACGGCTTCGACGTGGTGCTGCTGCGCCAGGACCCGCCGTTCGACCTCGCCTACATCACCTCGACGCATCTTCTGGAGCGCATCCATCCGAAGACGCTGGTGGTCAACGATCCCGCCTCGGTGCGCAACGCGCCGGAAAAACTGTTCGTAATGAATTTTCCGCAGTTGATGCCGCCGACCCTGATCTCGCGCGACTTAGATGAGATCAACGCGTTCCGCGACAAGCACGGCGCCGTCGTCATGAAGCCGCTGCACGGCCATGGCGGCGCGGCGGTATTCCGCGTGATGCCGCAGGACATGAATTTCGGCTCGCTGTTCGACATGTTCTCGGTGACGTTCCGGGAGCCCTGGGTGATCCAGCAATTCATCCCCGAGGTGAAGCACGGCGACAAGCGCATCATCCTGGTCAACGGCGAGTTCGCTGGCGCAGTGAACCGCGTGCCGGCCACCGACGACCTCCGTTCCAACATGGTGCGCGGCGGCGCGGCGCAGGAGACCGAGCTCACCCCGCGCGAGCGCGAGATCTGCGCCACCGTCGGCCCGGCGCTGCGCGAGAAGGGCCTGCTGTTCGTCGGCATCGACGTCATCAACGGCAATCTCACCGAGATCAACGTGACCTCGCCGACCGGCATCCGCGCGATCGCGCGGCTTGGCGGGCCGGATGTGGCGGCGAAGGTGTGGGACGTGATCGAGCAGAAGCGGGCGAAGTAGCACTCTGCAATGATGACGTTGGGGAGCGCGCGAACTCTCCTCAACGTCGTCCCGGCGAACGCCGGGACCCATACTGCGGAATCTATCCGGGGAGCTTGGTCGCGGTACCGGGCGCTCAATCTTCGTCAAACTGCTCCCTGGGGTTATGGGTTCCGGCGTTCGCCGGGACGACACCGATGTTGTGGAGCGCTGCTGCGATCCCATTGGCATGATCGCACCCACCCACCACTAACCACCCATTCACCATGACGCCGCGCATGTCATTCGAACGGACGCTCCGTACTGCGTGAATCTACGGGGCCGCTGGCCGACCGGATAACGCCGCGTTCACCATCTGCCGAAAACCAGCATCGTGGCCGGCCATCGCATTCGGCCTCGCAACACCCCTTATACTTTTACTCCCTACTCATCGACGCGGGGGAACACGCCAGGTGCGGTTCGAGTGCCCCGCGTATGAGTAAAAGCGTATGAATACCGCACGCATTGTCGTTCTCGTCATCGCGCTGGGCGCCGGCGGCGTCGCGGCGTATCTGGCGAGCGGCTTCGACAACAAGCCCGCAATCGTTCTGCCCGCCGCCGAGAAGCTGCCGACCGTCGAGGTCCTCGTCGCCAAGTCCGACATCGGGCTCGGCCAGGCCGTGAAGCCCGAGGACCTGCAATGGCAGGCCTGGCCGGCAGCGACCGCGAGCAGCGCCTTCATCCGCCGCGACAGCAGGCCCGAGGCGCAAACCCAGATCGCCGGCTCGATCGCCCGCGTCCCGCTGATGCAGGGTGAGCCGATCCGCGAGCAGAAGCTGGTCAAGGCCGACGGCTCCGGATTCATGGCCGCGATCCTGCCCGCCGGGATGCGCGCCGTTTCCACCGAGATCTCAGCCGAGACCGCCGCTGGCGGCTTCATCCTTCCGAATGACCGCGTCGACATCGTCCTGACCCGCCGCCTGAAGAACCCCGACGGCGCCAACAACAACGGTCCGACCGGCGGCAACGATCTCGTCCTGTCCGAGGTCATCCTGACCAATATCCGCGTGCTCGCGATCGACCAGGCGCCGAAGGAGAAGGACGGCCAGAACGCCGTCGTCGGCAAGACCGTCACGCTTGAGCTCCGGCCCGACCAGGTCGCAGTGCTCGCAGCCGCGCGTCAGGGCGGCACGCTCCAGCTCGCGCTGCGGAGCATCGTCGATGCCAACGCAGTGGACGGCACGCCTGAGGACCAGGGGATCAAGCGTGCGGGCGGCGTGAACGTAATCCGTTACGGGGTGCAGGCACGGCAATTGACGTCACAGAAGTGATGATGGGGATAGCATGAACTACGGGGATGATCGGACGGGCGTGCGCCCTCGGGGGAAGCGCACGCGCTCGTTCTGGACGGGGACGATGCTGATGCTGGGGCTGCTCGCAGCCCCCGACCTGGTCAGCGCGACGGATGCGCCGGTCGGCGACCAGGCGCCGATGCAGGCACCGGATTTCGGCGTGTCGTCGGTCGCGACCATCGCACCGGCGAAGACGCGTTTTCTCTCGCTTGGCGTCGGCAAGTCCGTCGTCATCGACCTGCCTCGGGAGGTCAAGGACGTGCTGGTGGCCGATCCCAAGATCGCCAATGCAGTGATCCGCTCGGCCCAGCGCGCCTATATCATCGGCGGTCAGGTCGGCCAGACCAACGTCGTGTTCTTCACCGCCGACGGCCAGCAGGTCGCCTCCTATGACATCGCAGTGAAGCGCGACCTCAACGGCATGCGCGCGGCCCTGCGCCAGTCGCTGCCGGGCGTCCAGATCGAAGGCGTCGGCGACAGCGTGATGCTGACCGGATCGGTGTCGAGCCCGGTCGAGGCCCAGCAGGCCGGCGAGGTCGCCGCAAAGCTGGTCGGCGGCTCGGACAAGGTCGTCAACAGCATCGTCGTGCGCGGCCGTGACCAGGTGATGCTCAAGGTCGTCGTCGGCGAAGTGCGCCGCGACATCGTCAAGCAGCTCGGCGTCGATCTCAGCGCCAGCCTGAACGCCGGCACCGCGGTGGTGAATTTCAACAATTCCAACCCGTTCTCGGTCTCGGGCGGCCCGATCGTCGGCAGCAACGGGCTCGGCGTTGCCGGCCTCGCCAAGGGCGTCGCCACCGTCAGCGCCACCATGCGCGCAATGGAAAGCGCCGGCGTCATGCGCACGCTCGCCGAACCGAGCCTGACCGCGATCTCAGGCGAATCCGCCACCTTCATTGCCGGCGGCGAATTCCCGATTCCGGCAGGCTATTCCTGCGATCCGGTCACCCACGTCTGCACCACCCAGGTCACCTACAAGAAGTTTGGCATCTCCCTGAACTTCACCCCGGTCGTGCTCAGCGAAGGCCGCATCAGCCTGCGCGTGATGACCGAGGTCTCGGAGCTGTCGAATACGAATTCGATCACGTTGACGCAGGCGGTGTCCTCGACCTCGAGCAACTCGATCACCATCCCCTCGATCCAGACCCGCCGCGCCGAGACGACGCTGGAGATTCCCTCCGGCGGCTCGATGGCGATGGCCGGCCTGATCCAGCAACAGACCAAGCAGGCGATCAACGGCCTGCCCGGCGTCGACCAGGTGCCGATCATCGGCGCGCTGTTCCGCAGCCAGGACTTCGTCAACAACGAGACCGAGCTGATGGTGATCGTGACGCCCTATGTGGTGCGCGCGGTTGCTCAGAAGGAATTGGCGCGGCCCGACGACGGCTTCGCCCCGGCCTCGGACGCGCAGACCGCGCTGCTCGGCCGTATGAACCGCCTCTATGGCATCGCGCGTCGCGTCGATCCGATCGCCGGCGCGCCCGGCGATTTCGGCTTCATCATCGACTGAGACGAACGGACGGCTGGGGAACGGGGCGGGATTTGGGGCAAGAGGGGATGAAGCGATGACGAAGACGACAGCCGATCGACGTCGCAATCTGGGCGTCGCGCTGGCACTGACGGGACTCTCCCTCATGCTGGGCGCCTGCAACACCACCGGCGAGATCGTCACCCAGACGGTGCCGACCGACTATCGCCAGCGCCACCCGATCGCGGTGCAGGAAGGCAAGAAGTCAATCGTGATCTTCGTCGGCAAGGCGAGGGGTGGCCTGTCGGCCGCGCAGCATTCGGACGTCGCGGGCATCGCCCGGGACTGGGTGCGAGAAGGCACCGGCTCCGTCGTCGTCGACGTTCCCGTCGACAGCGCGAATTCGCGCGCGGCGGCTGCGACCTATCGGGAAATCCGTTCCGTGCTCGCATCCGGTGGCGTGCCGTCGCGTGCCATCGTCCAGCACCCCTATCGCCCTGAGGATCCCGGGCTGCTGCCCACCATCCGTCTGAGCTATTCGAAGATCGCCGCGGTCGCCGGCCCTTGCGGGCTGTGGCCGGAAGACCTCGGTCCTAACATCCTCGATCCCGGCTACAACGAGAATCGGCCCTACTTCAATCTGGGCTGCGCCAGCCAGCGTAATCTCGCCGCGATGATCGACAATCCGGCCGACCTGGAGCAGCCGCGATCCGAGACGCCGGCCTATACCGCGCGGCGCGACATCGCCTTTGATCGCTATCGCAAGGGCACTGCGATCTCGACTCCCAATTCCGAGGCCGACAAGGCCAAGCTCAGCGACACAGGCAAATGACGGGCATTCACGACGAAGAAGCGGACGATCCGCAGCACCCCGAGGAACACATTGCGCCGGTTCCCCGCATCTCGGTGCAGGCTTTTTGCGAGACCGATAAGACGCTCGCCGCGGTGACCGCGGCAGGGCAGGACCGCCGGCTCGCCAAGGCGCACCTCACCGCCAAGGACGGTGGCCTTGCCGCGGCGATCGAAGTCTATGAATCGATGCCGACGCCGAACGTGATCGTGATCGAATCCGACGGTACGCGCGACATTCTCGAGGGACTGGACGACCTCGCCGGCGTCTGCGACCCCGGCACCCGCGTGGTCGTGATCGGCAATCCCAACGACACCGCGCCCTATCGCGAGCTGGTGCGCCGCGGCGTCAACGATTACGTGGTGGGACCGGTCGAAACCCTCGACGTCGTCCGCTCGATCTGCAGCCTGTTCTCGGCCTCCGAGGCCATCATCACCGGCCGCGTCATCGCGGTGGTCGGCGCCAAGGGCGGCGTCGGCGCCTCCACGGTCGCGCACAATGTGGCCTGGACCATCGCGCGTGACCTCGCGCTCGATTCCGTCGTGATTGACCTCGACCTCGCCTTCGGCACCGCGGGCCTCGACTACAACCAGGACCCCGTGCAGGGCATCGCCAACGCGGTGCTGTCGCAGGACCGGCCGGACACGGCGCTGATGGAGCGCCTGCTCTCCAAATGCACCGAGCGCCTCAGCCTGCTCGCGGCGCCTGCCACCCTCGACCGCGTCTATGATTTCGGCGCCGAAGCTTTCGACGCCGTGTTCGACACGCTGCGCATGACCACGCCCTGCATCGTGCTCGACGTTCCCCACCAATGGTCCGGCTGGACGCGGCGCGCACTGGTGAACGCCGACGACATCGTCATCGTGGCCGAGCCCGATCTCGCCAATTTGCGCAACACCAAGAATATGCTGAGCGTGCTGAAGGCGGCGCGGCCGAACGACCGGCCACCGCTGTACTGCCTCAACCAGGTCGGCATGCACAAGCGCGCAGAGATCGAGGTCAAGGCGTTCGCCAAGACCATGGAAAGCCAGCCGATCGCGGTGATCCCGTTCGATTCGAAACTGTTCTCCACCGCAGCCAATAACGGCCAGATGATCGCGGAGGTCTCCAAGAGCCACCGCACCACCGAGCTGTTCCAGAACATGGCGAACCGCCTCGCCGGGCGCGGCGAGGTGAAGAAGCCGAAGCGCTCGCTGCTCGGACCGCTGCTGAAGAAGCTGAAGGGCAAGTCAAGCCGCAACTCGGCGCCGCATCGCAAGGCGTCGTAAGCGTACACCAAAAGGGGCGGATTACTTGTCCGCCCGCTGCTGCTTCTTCGCCAGCAGCTGCCGCAGCGCCGCGACCTTGGCCGCGGCCTGGTCCGGCGGCAAATCGGCCTTCATGAGGATTTCGGCCTCGGCCTCGCGGCCCTGCAATCCCAGCACGAGCGCGAGGTTGGCGCGGACCCGCGCATCGTTCTGATTGCGCTGATAAGCGCGGCCGAGCACCTGTTCGGCCTTCGGCAAATTGTTTTGCAGCATATAGGACAGGCCGAGATTGGACAGCACGGTCGGCTCGTCCGGCACGATCTTCAACGCCGCGGCATAATATTGCTGCGCCTCCTCGTTGCGGCCAAGCTGATCGAGCGCCGCACCCTGCGCCGACAGGATGCGCCAGTCCGGATCCTCGGGCGTATGCGCGCGGCTGAGGACGTCGAAGGCCTGCTGGAAATTGCCGCTGTCGGCGAGCGCGCGGCCATAGCCGGCGAGCAGCGCCTTGTTGCTGGGATGGGCGAGCACCGCCTGCTCCATGACCGCAACCGCCTGCGCGCGCTGGCCGGACTCGCGCAGCGCCTTGCCGTAGGCGAGCGCAATGTTGGGATCACTGGGCTTGGCGCGATAGCGCTCGCGCAACGCATCCATTTCCGGCTTGGCATCGGCCTTGACGGCCGTTTCCGATCTGACACCGAGCGCGCCGGTCACATCCTCGATGCCGGCGGTCTGGCAGCCACCCAAGGCGAGCACCAGAAGTGCGGGAAGCAGCAATCTCGCCGGGGGAGAGGCGAGGGACGAACGCTTGGACATACTCTGATCACTCGGCAACTGATCAGAGATGCTTACCGATTAACGCTAAATTCTCGTTAAGGACGCGGCTTGGGAGATCTCAAAGCATGATCCGGAAAAGTGCGCAGCGGTTTTCCGAAAAGACCTTGCTTGAACAACAACCTAAAGCGCGATGCGATTCATCCTCATCGCGTCGCGCTTTAGTCGGTGAACTCGGCACCGAATTCGCAGCCGATGCGCCAGCGCAGGCGGCACTGGCGGGAATAATCGGGTGCGAAGATGATGGTGAATTGCGGCGGCACTTCCAGGAATTCCGCCACCACTTTCACGCCGCCATCCGAAATATCGGTGATCGTGCAGTCCCGCGGCAGCGAGCCCGCGCCAAAATGGATCTTGGCGAGCCGGCTGCATACCCGACGTTCGCTTCTCCGGCGATTTGCAAGCATTTGAATTGTTCACCCGTTAGACCACGGCCCATCCCGCAGCCTTAGGAGTAGCGGACATTCGTTGGAATGTGCTGAGGACAGAAGCTGGCATTCGAGGCTTAGTGTCGGCGTGGTGTTTACGTTTGGTTAGGGCTTGCTGCCCGTTCGGGATCGTTCCCGTATTGTTCTTGCGGAAGCGGCCCGCCTCTGCTACCCCTAATTGTGCGAGAGGGGCAGGCTGGTTTGAGCATGGTTCAGCGGGTTTCCACCGTCGCCTTTGAGGGGATCGAGGCCCGTGCGGTCGACGTGCAGGTGCAGGTCGCGCCGGGCTTGCCGGCCTTCGCCATTGCAGAGTGTGAATGCCAACGCTATACGGCGGCGGCAATCAGTATCACACGGAGATTGCAATGGAATTTTGGAACCCGGTTAGCATCGTTGCGCTGAAGAGCACCAGTAAGCCTGTTTGTGTCATGGCTCCGGTGGCGCGGCCGCTGGAAGGCCTTGGGAGCCTTGGAGAGCGCGTCGTACAGCGGCAGGCGTACGGGGGACTGGCGGATACGACCGAGCCGCTGGAAGCCCTGAGAGCCGACGCTACGGACCGAGGCTGAGCCATGGACGCCCCTCCGTACACCGAAGCCCAGACCAAGGCGTACTCATACGTCAGGTTCTCGACACCTTCGCAAGCCGCTGGAGCCAGCCTGCAGCGTCAGAGCGAGAAGGCGGCCAAGTATGCACTTGAGCATGGGCTGACGTTGGACACCGAGTTGAACATGACCGACCTGGGCGTGTCCGCGTTCCGCGGTAAGAACGCCCGCACAGGGGCGCTCGGGGAGTTCCTTGAGGCCGTTCGGAAAGGTTATGTCGAGCGGGGAAGCTACCTGCTGATCGAGAACATGGATCGTCTGTCGCGTGCCGACATCATCACCGCACAGGCGCTGTTCAGCCAACTGATCGTCAGCGGCATCACCGTGGTCACCTTGACGAACTTTGAGGCCTACTCATTGGCGCGCCTCGAACGCGAGCCAGAGGCCCTCTTGCTCGTTGTGTTGGAGCTGATCCGCGCGAACAAAGAGAGCGTGCGGAAAGCTCAACTCATCGGCGACGCCAAGGCGCGAAAGAAAAAGCGACTTGCAGAACACGGACTTGAAGGCAAGCCATACACCCGGCAGACACCCGCTTGGATCAGGTGGTCTGAGGACGATCAGCGATACACCTTGATCAAGGAGCGTGCCGACCTCGTGCGCGAAATGTTTAAGCGCATGGACGCGGGTGACGGGCTTGAGCGCATAGCCCGCGACTTCAACCAACGCGGCGTCCCGACGTGGGGCAGAAGCGGAAAGCAGAGAACCGCAGATCACTGGCGCACGAGCTACATCCGCAAGGTGCTCACGAGTACCGCACCTATTGGGACCTTCACGCCACACACTACAACGCATGATGAGGTTACCCGAGCGCGCCGTGACGAACCTATGGCACCCGTGGAGAACCTGTTTCCGGCCGCTGTCGATGCGGACACATACTGGAGAGTTCACCGCAAGCTCAGCACAACGGCGGCACGCGGGCGCAACGCCAGACAGGCGCCGAAATCCATCGTGGCCGGCATCGTGTTCTGCGCCACTTGCGGACACGCGGTCACGAGGGTCGCCAAGGGTCAGTACGTGTACCTCGTGTGCTCCCGAGCCAACATGCGAGCGGACGGACACCCCTATCAGGCCGTGCGGTATGACACCGTCGAGAAGGCGCTGAGAGAGAACGCACGGCGGCTGGTCAAGGATGCGCCCAGAGGGAAGAGCACCGCAGCGCTGGAAAAGCTGATTGAGCGGACGCAGGCTGAGGCGGACGGAATGGAAACCCTTGCATCCGATTTGCTGCAGCTAATCGCCGAAGAGCGGGGGACACCTGAGGCGACGGCAGCGTCGCGAAAACTGAGAGAGGTGGAGCAGCGCCTCAAGAGCCTTAAGAAGGAACTTCGGGACCTGAGGGCTCAAAGGGACACGCTGACCACCGCCAGCGTTAAGGACCGCCTCAAGGCGGTGGAACGCGCACTGAGCGGCAACACAGACACCGTGGAGATCAATGGGGTCCTGAGGGACGCCATACGACGCGTTGTGCTCGATCCGGAGCAGGGACACCTCTGGGTCCGGTGGCACCACTCTGACGAAGTGCAGGACGTTCCGTGTGCTACTCGACACATGAGTTGGGAAGACTTTCGGGAAACGAAGCCGCCAATGCGCGCATTGTTTCCTGACCACACACATCCAACGAACACGAAAGAAGGGTGAGCCGAGTGGCCAAGAAAACCAACAAGAAGGTGCAGCGGGCACCGCGAGGCCCACGCGTGACACGTGCTGACATCGTAATGCCAAAGGATAGCGGGAAGACGGCCGCAGAGTTGAAGGCTGACAGCGAGAAGGCAAAGCCGACACAAGGGCCGGTGAAGCGCTCGCTGCCGCGCAGCGCCATTTACGTTGCCGAGGAGGCCTTCCAGTGGCGCGGGGGTCCAAAGCAAGACCGCTGGGAGCGCGAGAACCACATTTACACACTCGCGAAAGACCTGCGAAACCAAAAGGCACCCCTAACGCGCCTACTGGTCTGGCAAGTAGGGAAAAGATTTTACGTGATTGATGGCCACCATCGCCTTGGCGCGTATGACACCGCGAAGTGGAAGAAGGACATCCCGGTGGAGGTATTCACCGGCACATTGGATCAGGCGCGGCTGCGGGCTATCGCAGGCAATGTCCGAGACAAGCTACGCATGACGCCGGGCCAAAAGAGCGCAGCGGCTTGGAGGATCACAAAGGAAAACATCGGAAACCTGACCGCCGACGAGGTGGCCGAGCACACCACCATTTCCCGCCGGACCGCATTCGCCATGAAACAGGTCTGGAAGGAGCTGAACGCGCGCACGGACCTAAGCGATGAGCAGCGGGAGAAGCTCCCGACGATAACTTGGAAGGCGGCCAGAGACCTCCGCGAAGGGATCGAGCCAGACGCGGACTTTGACGCTGATACTTGGAAGGAAAAGAAGGCGGAAGAGGTCGCTGAACTTATCAGGCGACACAATGCTGAGATTGGGTTGCTGGCAGACATCGAGATTGCTGCCATGGCGCTTAGGATGTTGAGCGAGAGGTTGCCTGAAGCTCTGATCGAAGAATGGGCCGGGGACTATCCAGAGCTGATCACGGAGCTGGCAGCACGGATCACCAACCCACCTCCGGACCTCGAGTTCTGAAGGAGTGCAAATACAGGACGTGCAAATTGCACCCTCGGAATACGCTGGCTTTAGGGCCGAAACGGAACTAATATTACATCGCGAGAGGAAGCCAAGCCTCCCTCAAGGCTAACTCCACCCAGCGCAAGCGCCGGACGGCCCTGCAGTCCCAGTTTATGACTATCTTCGGGATATTGAGGTGGCGATAATGCTCTAACGAAACCGTCGAGGGCCACCGTGGACCCCGTGCGGTAGTGTCAGCTAAGCCTCCTCGGCAGGATCCTCGTCATCGTGCGCAATCTCCAAGGCCGTGGGGTTGTAAAGCCTATACGAGCGCCCCTCCCGTACGACCGTGCCCGTGACCTTTACAGGACGGTATGCGCGATGCGCCATCAAGGCTCTATTATAGTCGGCATCGGGTAGGGCGACCGTAACCTTGCGCATCGTGCCCTCTACCCGCGCGAACACCGTAACGAACCCAAAGTCGTCCCCATCGTCCCTTTCTAACTTCACGACCGGGCCCTCTATCAAATAGCCCCCGAGCCTGTCGTATTGCCGAAAAAGACGCGCCGCCTCCTGGAGGGTGGGCACAAAATCTGAGTTTATCCGCACCCTCGCTGGCACGCTGTCCGCAGGAAGAGGCCGGTTAAGAGACCACGCTACCGTAAGATCAATCGCAGAAGCATCGATGGGCCCGAAGAAGCCGGCAATCGCTTCGCACAGGTTGGCACTAACGCCGCCGTCAACAGCACGTTGGAAAGGCCCGAAGTCTTGCTCCTCAGAAATCGAAGAAGCTGCAGCGGCGTTCATCGCTCGCTCCACCGCTCCGGTAAGCATTTTGACGACCGAGCGTTCAAAGGGCTCCTCCGGAAAGAGGTCGGTGTCGCTGTGGAAGGTGAGCTGGGGGGATACTGGAGAGAGCACCGTTAGCACGTAGCTTCCGTGTTCGGTTTGGCCAAGCCGGGCCTTCGACATGTACTCCAGTGCAGGCTGAGGCTTTCGCGAGTGAAATACGGGCCGAGGCCTTACCGTAGCGCATGCAGCGGAAAGAAGGAGTTCTCGTGCCTGCTCGAAGAGCCGCACGCCAGCATCGATGCGGACAGTACCGTCTTGAGTGCTTGCACCGCGCGCAGCGAGCCGAATGACGTCGAACCCGGAATTGCGCAGGTCCTTGAGGATGTCGAGCTGGGATCGGTTCTCGACGGTCTCCAGTTCTTGGAGCGCCTCAGAAATCTGAGTGACATAATCCCGCGCGTCTCTCGTTGCGGGGACGAGGATTTCGGCCTCCGGATGTGCGCTATGGAACCACACAGAGAATTTTCCGGGCACCTCGCTGAACCTTTGCCAGCCACGCGAACGCAGGTAGCCAACGACATTGATTGGCGTCAGCGAGCCAATAGCCTGTGCGTCCTTTATGACTGCTCTCACGAGAGGTCTAATCCGTTGCTCGTGTTGGACATCATGACTTGCAAGGCGGCCGGATTGAAGACGTTGTTCTTCGGAAGATGAACCGTTTGCGTGGTGGTGTTCGAACTCTCGGCGGCGCCCTTGAGCGAAAGCCAATAGGCGCAATGGCTCATTACAAGCTCCCTGTGCGACTGACTAAGCCACTCGTTGACGTTAGGCGGAACTAAGACCAGCACCAGTATTCTTGGAATGCTGACCAATGGGTCCCGCAGATTGTCATAAGTCTCAAGATCCAGCGGATAGGAAATCGGGTCCGATGACGCGAGGCCGCTCATTTGACACTTAGCTTGGATGTCAATTTGAGGCTTTGTCCTGACCAACCCTATCACCCGCGATTTTACGGAGTAGTCAATCTTGTCGTGATCGATGCTGGGCACTGACAGCGAACACCCGGCAGCGGCACACACCGCCCGAATGTAGGCCCCTGAGAACTCATCCTGTCTGTGAGAGGTCGCCGCGTACGGCGAAACCGTTGGCATTTCGAGACCCGTTTGCCCCACGCGAGCGCTGATCAGTACGACAATTTATTGAATTGCAACTTAACGCAATACAAGCCCTGTTGCGCAACTCCGGAGATCGGGGAGCGAAGCCGCTGATGCAAGTTCGGCGGCGGCCGCCCCTTGAAGCCGAGCAGTTTGAAGTCGGGGGGGCCGGGTCGCTCTGAAAGGGGCCCGGTAGTAAAAAGGGGACCCATTCAGGGGCTGAGAAACTCGGCCCGTCTAAGCACTTAGGAGGAGCAAACTAAGTCGGGTCTTTCCAGTTGTGGAGGAGCCACCGAAACATGCTTCTCTTTTCATCGTCCGGGCCCATGCCCGCCCAGTCGGTCGTCCCGTCTATGCGGAAGACCAAAAGGTTCACACCGGGCGCAATTTCATCGGCCAACTTGTCCCGAATTGCAGCGGCAGTGAACGCCGAGCGAGTGGTATCGACCAGCCAGAGGTTTTTCAGGTAGTGCCACCAGCCCACCCGGTTCTCTTTGAGATACTCAAGGAACGCGCGCTCTTGGTCTTTAGTCATGTCGTCTGTAGCAACAATGAAGCGGCTCATTTGGTGCCTCTCGGCTTGGACCGCTTCGACGCTGCAGGCTTCGCGCTAATGAGTTGCGGAGGCCTCCCGAGCCTACGAGGCTCCTCAATGACCTCACCGTCCACTATGTCTTCCATAGGGCCGGTGGTGTCGTCGCCCACAAGCCGGTGCTCGATTTCCAGCTTACGAATTGCGAACTGCTCGGACCGAAGGAATTCCGGATTGGTCTTAGCAAAATACAAATAGGCAAGGATGAACACGAGGAAGTTGATAGAGAGCAGAACGGCGAGCAGCACAAGAAGCCACTCGGATACGTGGGCGATACCAGAAGCTACGAGGGCTGTGATGAGAAGCACCATCATCCAGGAAAGCGTTTGCAGGACGGTGCTGCGTGCCCCGTTGATGAAGGCGGGAACAGGAAAGAATGCTGACCAATTCATGGGCTTTGGGAGGGACCGTCCTTACGGCAGCGATTACCGACGAACTTGGTATCACGGCTACGCCTCGACCGGAACCTGTCGGCAGGCTGGAGCCGGGCGGCGGCAGCACCTTAAAGGCAAGTAGATTTGAAGCCGAGAGGGTGGGAAAGGCCAAAATAGGGTCCACGCGACCAGATGGGACCCAAATATTTGTCATTGACGACCTGCCTTTGCGATCGTCGGCCTGCCGGACAAGGCGGTGTCGGAGGCGCGCGAGCGGGTGCGCTCGGCGCTGATCGCCTCCGGCCTGGCGCTGCCGGCGCGGCGGATCATCGTCAATCTGGCGCCGGCCGACCTGCCGAAGGAAGGCAGTCATTACGACCTGCCGATCGCACTCGGCCTGATGGCGGCGATCGGCGCGATCCCGCCGGATGCGCTGACCGGCTTCACCGTGCTCGGCGAGCTCGGCCTCGACGGCTCGATCGCGCCCGTGGCCGGCGTTCTTCCCGCCGCGTTCGGCGCCAATATGCGCGAGGAAGGGCTGATCTGCCCGGTCTCGTGCGGTTCTGAAGCGGCGTGGGCGAGCCCGGACATCCAGATCATCGCAGCAAGCTCGCTGATCCAGATCGCCAACCACTTCAAGGGCACGCAGGTGCTGTCGCGGCCGTCACCGAAGGTGCATGAGCCCGCGGCCTCGACGCTCGACCTGCGCGACATCAAGGGTCAGGAAAGTGCCAAGCGCGCGCTGGAGATCGCCGCCGCCGGCGGGCATCATCTGCTCATGATCGGCGCGCCCGGCGCCGGCAAGTCGATGCTGGCGGCGCGCCTGCCCTCGATCCTGCCGCCGCTGTCACCGAGCGAACTGCTCGAGGTCTCGATGATCGCCTCCGTCGCCGGCGAGATCGAGGGCGGCGCGCTGACCGCGCGGCGGCCGTTCCGCTCGCCGCATCATTCCGCCAGCATGGCCGCGCTCACCGGCGGCGGCATGCGTGCAAAACCCGGCGAGATCTCGCTGGCGCATCAGGGCGTGCTGTTCCTCGACGAATTGCCGGAGTTCGATCCGCGCGTGCTGGATTCACTGCGGCAGCCGCTGGAGAACGGCGAAGTCGCGGTGTCGCGCGCCAATCACCGCGTCACCTATCCTGCCCGCTTCATGCTGGTCGCGGCGATGAATCCGTGCCGCTGCGGCAACGCGTTCGAGCCGGGCTATGCCTGCAAGCGCGGCCGCGTCGACCGCTGCACCGGCGACTATCAGGCGCGCATCTCCGGCCCGCTGATGGACCGCATCGACCTGCGCATCGAAGTGCCGGCCGTGACCGCGGCGGATCTGATCCTGCCACCGCCGGCGGAAGGCTCCGCGGAGGTCGCCGCCCGCGTGGCCGCGGCGCGCGACATTCAGCTCGCGCGTTATGCCGATGCCGGCCTGCCCAAGGTTCGGACCAATGCCGAGGCTCCTGCCTCCGTGCTGGAGGAGATCGCAAAGCCGGACGCGCAGGGCCAGAAGCTGCTGCGCGACGCCGCCGAGACCATGCGGCTGTCGGCGCGCGGCTATCACCGCGTGCTGCGGGTGGCGCGCACGCTGGCCGACCTCGATCGCGCCGACAAGATCGGCCGGCTGCATCTCGCCGAAGCCTTGTCCTACCGCGCACTCGCGGAGGATGTGCGGCAGATGGCTTGATCATTCCGCGCATCAACCCGGCGGTAACGAGTTTCCTTTACGCTCTGCAAACCATAAGGCCCAATGAGTTCCCCGGGCCCGGACGGGTAGAGTGTCATGTTGCGTTTCAAGTTCCTGGCCTCGGTTGTTCCCTTGTTGGCGGCTGCGGTGTTCGCCCGCGCGGAGATCGGTTCGGTCTCGCATCCCTGCATCGCCCTCGGCGAAACCTCGGTCGAGCTCACCTCCCTGTTCTGGACGGCCGCCGTCCATGTCGCCTTCACCGAAGATCCCGCCCGGGCCACAGTGCGGGTTCAGATCACCGACGATGCCGATACTGCGGACTTCGCCGTGGTCGACGACGGTCTCGGTTCCGAGCCGGATTCCTGTCAGGCCAATCCCTCGACGCGCCTGGTCTCGATTGCCGCTCAGCCCGTCGATGGCGGCCAGGTGATCTATCTCTCCACCGAAGGGCCGGCGGATTACCGCATCTATGTGCGCTCGAAGTCGTTCTCGCAGCGCGAGGCCGCGGCGCTGATCGTCGGCGCCCATGGTGGCCATCGCCCGCTCCCGCTCCAGGCCGCCTCGCTCTGAAGCGTTAACACCTCGTCAACCCTGTTTGGAGGCAGCGCCAAAGCCTCAAGCTGTTCGCAAGGTCGGCGCGACATCGTCGCAGACGGCGGGTGGCGGAATTCGAAAAAGAGTCGGGGTCGGTGCGATGGGTCGGACGTTCCGGATCAAGGTGCGCATGCGCCGTTTCAGGCGACAGCATCCCCGCATCGCCTTCGCGATCCGCTCTTTCATGATCTTCTCGGCGACGTTCGGCGGCGCCTATGGTTTCGTGTCCGGCAGCCGGTCCGAAAGTTCCGGCTACGATCCCCACACCTTTGCGATCGGCGCGAGCTTCCTGTTCGCGCTCGCCTGCCTCGGCCTTGCGACGCTGAGCATGCGCCTGCGTTTCGTGAACAAGCGGCTGCGCACCCTCGCCGCCCACAACGAGGCGCTGATCGACCGCAATTGGGAGCTGAAGGAGGCGGAAGAACGCGCCCGCAGTCTGTTCGAGCAGCAAGGCGACCTCATCGTGCTGCGCGCTACCGATGGCCGCATCACTTTTGCCAACGAAGCCTATTGCGCGCTCGCGGGACAAGCGCGCAGCGCGCTGGTCGGCACGCGTTTCGATTTCGACGTGCTGGAGCAGGGCGACAGCGCCCGCGAGAGCAGCGGCACACGCATCCACGACCAGAAGATCGCAGCCCCGCTCGGCGCGCGCTGGATCGCCTGGCGCGAAGGTTATGTCCGCCTCGATGCCGGACAGCCCGCCGAATTGCAGAGCGTGGGGCGCGACGTCACCGACCGCACCGAGACCGAACGCGCTCTATCCGACGCGCGCGACCAGGCCGACGCTGCCAACCGCGCCAAATCGCGCTTCCTCGCGATGGCTTCGCACGAGATCCGCACGCCGCTGAACGGCATCATCGGCATGGGCGGCCTCCTGCTCGACACCAATCTGACTCCGGAGCAGGGGACGTACGCCAGGGCGGTGAAAACCTCGGGCGAAGCCTTGATGGCGCTGATCGAGGAACTGCTCGACTATTCCAAGATCGAGGCCGGCAAGCTTGATCTGGAGCAGCGTCCCTTCGCGCTCTCGACCCTGGTCGAGGAGATCACCGAGCTGCTCGCGCCCCGCGCGCAGGCCAAGACGCTGGAGATCGCCGCCTATGTCGACGAGCGCCTGCCGCTGGAGGTGGTCGGCGATGCGGCGCGGCTGCGCCAGGTGCTGCTCAATCTCGCCGGCAACGCCATCAAGTTCACCGGGAGCGGTGGCGTCGCGCTGATCGTCGAGCCCGGTATCTGGCCGAACGAGATCAGCTTCCTGGTCCGCGACTCCGGTATCGGCATTGCGCCGGAGGCGCAGCAGCGCATCTTCCGCGAATTCGAGCAGGCCGACGAGCGCGTCGCCCGCACTTATGGCGGCACCGGGCTTGGCCTTGCCATCAGCGAACGCATCGTCAAGCGCATGGGCGGCCGGATCACGCTCGCAAGCGAGCCGGGCAAAGGCTCGACCTTCGAGATCGCGGTGCCGCTTCCGCCCTCGCAAGCCAGTGCGGGACAGACGGCCTTTCCGAGCCCCGACCTCACCGGCAAGTCGATGCTCCTCGTCGCCGACGGCATCGAGGCCTCGCTGATCGCGCGGCGCCTCGAGCGCTGGGGTGGCCAGACCTGCATGGTTGCGGATGCCGCGGTCGCCGAAGCGCTGCTGCCGGAACGCTCATGGCACGCGGTGCTGATCGATCGTGCGATCGGCCCTGCCGCGGCCGACCAGCTGGGCGAACTGGCCCGCGCGCATGCGCTGCAGCGCCTCGTGCTGCTGACCTCCAGCTCGCGCCACGAAAAGCTGTCGCCGGCCTTCACCGGTTTTCTGGTGAAGCCGCTTCGGGCGGCCTCGCTTGCCGCGCGCCTTGCGATGACGCCGGAGGTGGCCTCGCCCGATCTGGCGCCGGAACCGCCGGCGGAAGCTGCCGGCGCGACACCGGCCAAAGCAGCGACCAAAGGCCTGTCGATCCTCGTCGCCGAGGACAACGAGATCAACGCGCTGTTGATGCGCTCGCTGCTGACGAAGCTCGGCCATCGCGTCGTCATCGCCGTGCACGGCGAGGCCGCGCTGGAGTCCTGGCTCGCCGCTTCATCGGCCGGCACGCCCTATGATCTCGTGCTGATGGACATCCAGATGCCGCAGCTCGACGGCATCGAGGCGACGAAGCGCATCCGCGCGCATGAGGCCGCGACCGGCGGCCACCACACGCCGATCCTCGCGCTCACCGCCAATACGCTGGTGGAGGACCGTTATGCCTGCTTCGAGGCGGGCATGAACGGATTCCTGATCAAGCCGCTCGATCGCGACAAGCTGGACGAAGCGCTGGCAGGGCTGGCGGCGTCACGGCGGCTGGCAGTCTGATCCGAAAACCTCACGGGAACCTCATCCCATCAGCAATCGATAATTGAAATCGACCGCGTTGCGCGCCACCATTCTCCGGGGGCCTTTGCAGGAGGGTTTCGCGCATGAACGTGCTTTGCCGCCTCGTATTCATTGTTCTTCTCGCTGGATTTTCCCGACACGCCGCGGCCGATACGCCGGAGCTCATCACCTCGCTCAAGCAAGGCGGCTACGTGCTGATCTTTCGGCACACCGCCACCGACGACAGTCAAAAGGACGTCTACCCCTTCAAGTTCGACGACATGAGCGCCCAGCGTCAGCTCAGCGAAAAGGGCAGGGACATGGCGCGCCAGATCGGGGCAGCGGTCAAGGACCTCGAGATCCCGATCGGCGATGTCTACACCAGCCGACTCAACCGTGCGATCGAGGCCGGCAAGCTGATCTCCGGCCGCGAGGTCAAGCCGGTTGACGCGTTGACGGACAGCAGCAACGCCAGCGCATCGGGAATGGCAAACCCGACCGGCGCCAATGCAAAGGCCGGACAGGCGGTGCGCCAGCTCGTCGACGCGCCGCCGAAAGCTGGTACCAACAATTTCCTGGTCACCCACAAGACGAACATCGCCGATGCCTTTGGCAAGGAGGCCGGCGACGTCGGGGAAGGCGAGGCTTTCGTTTACAAGGCCGGCAGCGCCGGCCCCGCCACCTTTGCCGGACGCATCAAGCCTGCGGATTGGAGCGCCAAAGCCGGCAAGTGAAGCGCCCGCATTCGACCCTGTTCGCTGGTGTGATGGAGGGGCCGGATTTCCCCGGCCTCGACGAGCCGGCTCACGTGGAGGGTATCCGGCCAATGTCTCGGCAACTGAGATTTGCCGAGACATTGCCGACACGCCGCGGACAGATTGACCTTGTCCGACTTGCCCCCGCACGATCGTCTTGTGATACCCACGTCTTGCGAGTTCCGACTGAAAGGCTGGCGAACAGGTGAGAACATCGGAAGACCGCTCATTTCTCGCATTGCTTGCCGCAATCACGGTCGCGTTTGGCTGGGTGCTTTGGCCTTTCTCCGGAGCATTGCTGTGGGCCACGCTGCTGGCCATCATCTTCGCCCCGCTCTATCGACGCTTCCTGGAAACCCTGCCGGGAAAGCGTAACCTTGTCGCATTCTCCACCGTTGTCGTCGTGGTGGTGATCGTCTTGATCCCTGTCGCGATCGTCATCGCCTCGCTCATCGACCAGGGAGGGGAGCTGTATCAGCGGGTTCAGTCGGGGGAGATCAGCTTTGCTCATCCGCTTCAGCAGCTGAAATCCGCACTGCCTGACTGGGCTGCTCCCATGGCGGATCGCCTCGCCAGCATCGATTTTTCGGCCCTGAAGGAACGCCTGTCGGGTCTGCTCGTCCCGGCCGGCCAACAGCTGGCCGGGCACGCGATCAACATCGGTCAGTTGACCCTCGAATTCGTCGCAAGCTTGCTCGTGATGTTGTACCTGCTGTTCTTTCTGCTGCGCGACGGTGACGAGCTGAACGCGCGCATCCGCGACGCCCTGCCGCTGCGTGCGAGCCACAGCGCCGAGATTCTGACTGCGTTCACCCTGGCGGTACGCGGGACGATCAAGGGAATCATCCTCGTTGCCCTGATTCAGGGCGCGCTTGGCGGGGTGATCTTCTGGTTGCTCGGACTGACCGCACCGCTCCTGGCGGGCGCGCTGATGGCGCTGCTCTCGCTTCTGCCCGTGCTTGGCTCCGCACTGGTGTGGTTTCCGGCCGGGCTCTATCTGCTCGTGGCAGGCTCAGTCACGAAGGGAATCATCCTGCTCGCTTTTGGCACCTTCGTGATTGGCCTTGCGGACAACTTTCTTCGCCCCATCCTGGTCGGGCAGTCGATCCGGATGCCAAGCTACATTGTGTTGCTCGCCACCCTGGGCGGCCTTGCGGCTTTCGGTGCAAACGGCTTCGTCATCGGCCCACTCGTCGCGGCCATGTTCCTGACGGCCTGGCAGGTCTACGTCCGCTCGAAAGAGCAACAGGAAGCCCGGAAATGACCTGCTACGCGGCGTAAGCGATGAAGCGCGGCGCGGAGAGCTTGTCGGGCGGCCCCGGAGTGTTCTGGAAGACGGTGTCCGTTTTTGCCGCCCGCTTGCAATGCGGGCATACGAAGAGATGCGCGATCACCGGAACCGGCTCGTCCGCGAGCAGTTCCGAGCGGAACCACCTCATCTCGACATGGCAATCCGGACAGGTCGGTGCTTCGAGTTGTTCCGCAGCACTTCTGAGACGATCAACCATCGAGACCTCGCGTTTTCCAAGGTCTTAGCCCAATACCTCTCGTCGGTCTGCAACAAAAGATACCGCTGCACGAACGCGCAGGATCCGCCGACCGCCGCGATTACAGACGCCTGAGCGCCACGCTCTCCACGGTGTGGTCGGCGCCCTTCTTCAGGATCAGCGTCGCGCGAGGGCGGGTCGGCAGGATATTGTCCTCGAGATTGGCGAGGTTGGTGCGTTCCCAGATCGCGATCGCGGTGGCAGTGGCTTCCTCGTCCGACAACAGCGCATAGCGGTTGAAGTAGGACTTCGGATTGGTGAATGCGGTGTCGCGCAGCGCCAGGAAGCGCTTGATGTACCATTGCCGCAGCGCGGCTTCGTCGGCGTCGATATAGACCGAGAAATCGAAGAAGTCGGAGACCACGGGCACCGCCTTGCCGTCGCGCGGCAGCTTGCCGGTCTGCAGCACGTTGACGCCCTCGACGATCAGGATGTCGGGCTGGTCGATCTCGGCCCACTGGTTCGGCACGATGTCGTAGGTCAGATGCGAGTAGACCGGCGCACGCACATGGCGGCGGCCGGACTTGATGTCGGACAGGAAGCTGAGCAGCAGCGGCAGGTCGTAGCTTTCCGGAAAGCCCTTCTTCTGCATGATGCCCTGCCGGTCGAGCACGGCGTTCGGATAGAGGAATCCGTCGGTGGTGATGAGTTCGACCTTCGGACGCGGCGACCAGCGCGCCAGCAGGGCCTGGAGCACGCGGGCCGTGGTGGATTTTCCGACCGCGACCGAGCCGGCGACGCCGATGATGTAGGGCACCTTGCGGTCGCGGATGTTGAGGAACTGGCGCTCCGCATAATACAGGCGCTGCATCGCATCGACATAGATCGAGAGCAGGCGTGACAACGGAAGATAAATATCCTCGACTTCCTTGAGATCGAGGCGATCGTGCAGCGAGCGCAGCCGGTCGAACTCGCCCGGCTCCAGCGTCATCGGCGTATCGTCGCGCAGACGCGCCCACTCCTCACGCGAATAGATGCGGTACGGATTATACTGCTGCTCGGGTGCGCGGATATCCATAACGCGACCTTTCCGTTGCGGCTTATACTAGCCCTTACGCGACGCTTTCTCTTCCAACCCTGACATATTCGTCCGCTTGTCGAGCGCCGCTTCCACCTCTTCCAGCTTTACGCCGCGGGCCTTGAGCAAGACAAGGAAGTGATAGAGCAGGTCTGCGCTCTCCGCGATCAGATGCGCGCGATCGTTTTCGACTGCTGCGATTACGGTTTCGACTGCTTCCTCACCGAACTTCTTGGCGCAATGCTCGGCGCCCTTGTCGAGGAGCTTGCGGGTATAGGACGCTTCGCCGCCCGCCGCCGCACGGGCGTCGATGGTCTCGGCCAGATCGTGGATCGTGAAACGCGGCATCGGAATTACTCGGAAACACGCTTGGCAACACACTTGGCCACGGAGGCCATTCCCCGCTACCTCATGTAGCACTTTTATGAACGGGAGTCGTCATGCATCGAGGCGCATGGCCAGTCCGCGCCGGGCCATGTGCTCCTTGGCTTCGCGGATGGTGAATTCCCCGAAATGGAAGATCGAGGCGGCAAGCACGGCCGTGGCGTGGCCGTCGCGGATACCGTCAACGAGATGGTCGAGATTGCCGACGCCGCCCGAGGCGATCACGGGGACGGCAACGCTGTCGGCGATCGCCCGGGTCAGCGGGATGTCGAATCCCTGCCTCGTGCCGTCGCGGTCCATCGACGTCAGCAGAATTTCACCGGCACCGAGCGAGACCACTTCCTGGGCATATTCGATCGCGTCGATGCCGGTCGAGTTGCGCCCGCCATGGGTGAAGATCTCCCAGCGGTCGCCGCCGGGGCGCTTGACGCGCTTGGCATCGATCGCAACCACCACGCATTGCTCGCCGAATTTTTCGGCCGCTTCCTTGACGAACTCGCGCCGGGATACCGCGGCGCTGTTGATCGAGACCTTGTCCGCACCGGCGCGCAGCAGCGTCTTGATGTCGTTGACCTCACGCACGCCGCCGCCGACGGTCACAGGCATGAAGCAGGCTTCCGCCGTGCGCCGGACCACGTCCAGCATGATGCCGCGGTTCTCATGGGTCGCGGTGATGTCGAGGAAAGTGAGCTCGTCAGCGCCGGCGGCGTCATAGGCGATGGCGGCTTCGACGGGGTCGCCGGCATCTCTGAGATCGACGAAGTTGACGCCCTTGACGACGCGGCCGTCCTTGACGTCGAGGCAGGGGATCACGCGCACCTTGAACATGTGTCAGCTCCTGCGCGCGTCGCGGATCAAGGTGAGGGCCGCAGCTGGATCGAGCCGGCCGTCATAGAGCGCCCGGCCGGCAATCGCGCCGGCGAGCTTCCTGGCGCGCGGCGTCAGCATGGCTTTCACATCTTCGATCGAGGCGAGGCCGCCGGAGGCGATCACGGGAATCGAGATGGCATCAGCCAGCGCAATGGTCGCATCGAGGTTCAGGCCCTTGAGCAGGCCGTCACGCGCGATGTCGGTGAAGATGATGGCGGCAACGCCGGCATCCTCGAAGCGCTTTGCGATCTCCAGCACGGTCACTTGCGAGGTTTCGGCCCAGCCTTCGACCGCGACCTTGCCGTCGCGGGCGTCGAGCCCGACCGCAACACGGCCGGGGAATTTCTTCGCGGCAGCCTTCACCAGCTCCGGATCGCGCACCGCGGCGGTGCCGATGATGACGCGGGTGATGCCCTTGTCGAGCCAGGCTTCGACGGTGGCGAGATCGCGAATGCCGCCGCCAAGCTGCACCGGAATCTTGATCGTCTTCAGCATCGCCTCGACGGCCTCGGCATTCACCGGCTTGCCGGCGAAGGCACCGTCGAGGTCGACGACGTGGAGATACTCAAAGCCCTGCTCGGCAAAGCTCTGCGCCTGCGCGGCAGGATTGAGGTTGAACACCGTCGCACGCGCCATGTCGCCTTGCTCGAGGCGCACGCATTGGCCGTTCTTGAGATCGATCGCGGGAAAGAGAATCATGATTGAGCCAGAATTTTTCCGCGCACAGGGTGCGCTCCCTCCCCCCTTGTGGGGGAGGGTTGGGGAGAGGGGTAAGCCACGGGCACCGCCGTTGCCGCTACCCCCCTCCCGAATGCTGCGCATTCGACCTCCCCCACAAGGGGGGAGGTAACAAGAGCGGTAGGCATCACGGTTTCCATCGCAAAAAGTTCGAGATCAGAGCGAGGCCAAAGCGCTGGCTCTTCTCGGGGTGGAATTGGGTGCCGATGGCGGTGTCCTTGCCGACGATCGCGGTGACAGGCCCGCCATAATCGGCGCGCGCGAGCACGTCCGCTTCGTTGGCGGCGTTGAGGTGGTAGGAGTGCACGAAATAAGCGTGCTGGCCCTTCGGACCGAGCGGCAGCTTGTTCAGCACCGGATGCTCCTGCAGCACGTCGAGCGTGTTCCAGCCCATGTGCGGGATCTTCAGGCATTCGTCGCGCGGCGTGATCTTCTCGACATCGCCGCCGATCCAGTTCAGGCCATCGGTCGTGACATGCTCCTTGCCACGGGTCGCCATCAACTGCATGCCGACGCAGATGCCGAAGAACGGCCGCGCCTTGACGCGCACCGCTTCGGTGATCGCCTCGACCATGCCGTTGACGGCGTCGAGCCCGCGCCGGCAATCGGCAAAGGCGCCGACGCCCGGCAGCACCAGACGGTCGGCCTCATAGGCCTGATCGGGATCACTGGTAACGAAGACCTTCTGCGGATTTTCGAGGCTGCGCGCGGCGCGCTCGAACGCCTTGGCGGCGGAATGCAGATTGCCGGAACCGTAATCGATGATGGCGACGCTCATCTTGACCCTCCCGGTTCTGGAAACAACCCGATGATGCCGCCGGCCGGAAGCGGCGGCGGATTCGAGAATTGCTGACCCGGCACGCTGCGGGTCGGCGGCGGGCCGCCGCGATCGACGGCCCATTGATCGTTGACGATGCCGTGCTGCTTCTGGCTCCAGCGCTCGAAGAAGCGGCGCTCGGCAGTGTCCTCGTCATCGCCAACCACCACGTCGAGCTGCCGCCACTTGCCGCGCGACAGCGTCCAGCGGCGCAGGCTCGAGGCCTCGAAGCCCATCAGAAGCGCGACGATGAGATCGGCGAAGAAGATCGAGCCGCGTCCGACGCCGAGGCTGGACAGTCCGGCGTTGAACGCCGCGACGAAAACCACCCAGCCGATCAGCGCCAGCCACAGCCGATTCCACAGCAGCCAGAACGGGCCGAGGATCATCGCCCAGAAATGGAATCCGTCGCGCACGAACACGAACTTGTCGGTCGCGCGCAGATCGGCTCCGGCAGGGGAGGGAGCATGAACTGTGTAGACAGGCATGGTAATGCCCCGTTCTTAAGGATTCAGTGATGCCGCAAGCGGCGCGTGCCGCTAGCCGAAAGAGGTCAGCCGCCGAGCGAGCCCTTGGTGGACGGGATTTCTCCCGCCGCTTTCGGATCGATCGCGACCGCGGTGCGCAGCGCCCGCGCCAGGCCCTTGAAGCAGGACTCGGCGATATGGTGGCTGTTATCGCCATATAGGGTCTCGACGTGGAGAGTCACGCCGGCGTTCATGGCGAAGGCCTGGAACCACTCGCGCACCAGCTCGGTGTCGAACTCGCCGATCTTGTCGCGGGGGAAGTCGGCCTTGAACACCAGGAACGGGCGGCCCGAGATGTCGATGACCACGCGCGACAGCGTCTCGTCCATCGGCATGTGCACGCCGGCATAGCGGGTGATGCCAGCCATGTTGCCGAGCGCCTGCTTGACCGCCTGGCCGAGCGCGATGCCGGTGTCTTCGGTGGTATGGTGGTAATCAATGTGCAAATCGCCCACCGCCTTGACCGTGAGGTCGATACGGGAATGGCGGGCGAGGAGATCGAGCATATGGTCGAAAAAGCCAATGCCGGTCGTGATGTTGGCCACGCCGGTGCCATCGAGGTTCACGGAGACCTCGATGTCGGTTTCCTTGGTCTTGCGCTTGATCGTCGCGGTGCGCATTGAAACTAGCTCTCATCCTGGCTCGGGGCCGAAAACGCCGGTCTTTTAACAGCCAAATGACGCCTTCGCTACCGCGGGATCGCCTTGGCAGGCCGGCACTTCCACCTATGGTGAGCGAAATTCGGCCCGGAACGGCCCGTTGTGCCCCCGCCCCCGACCGCCTAAATCAGGCCGAACAACGAGGATCATTCATGCAGGATTCCCAGAACAGCTCGCCAGGCTGGCACGGCACCACGATCTTGACCGTCCGCAAGGGCGGCAAGGTGGTGGTCGGCGGCGACGGCCAGGTCTCGATCGGCCAGACCGTGATCAAGTCCAACGCCAAGAAGGTCCGGAAACTGGGCAAGGGCGACGTGATCGGCGGCTTTGCCGGGGCCACCGCCGACGCCTTTACCCTGTTTGAGCGGCTGGAAGCCAAGCTCGAGCAATATCCGGGGCAGCTGACCCGGGCCGCGGTCGAGCTGGCCAAGGACTGGCGCACCGACCGTTATTTGCGGCGGCTGGAGGCCATGATGATCGTGGCCGACAAGGAAGTCTCCCTGGTGCTGACAGGCACCGGCGACGTGCTCGAACCCGAGGCCGGCGTGATGGCGATCGGCTCCGGCGGCAATTACGCGCTGGCGGCGGCACGGGCCCTGCTCGACACCGACAAGGACGCCGAGACCATCGTCCGCCGCTCCCTCGACATCGCCGCCGACATCTGCGTCTACACCAACCGGAATTTGACGATCGAGAGCCTGGCAGCGGGATAGGCCATGGCGCCTGCCTACACCTTCCGCCCGATGACCGCGGCCGATCTGCCGATGATCCGGCGCTGGCTGGACGCGCCGCATGTTGCCGAATGGTGGCATGATCCGGAGACGCTCGAGCTCGTCGGCGGCGACCTCGAGCATCCCGACTTGGCGCAGTTCATCGTCAGCCTTGACGGCCGGTCTTTCGCCTATCTGCAGTGCTACCAGATGAGCGATTGGCATGTCAGCTTCGGCCCGCAGCCCGTAGGGACCCGCGGCCTCGATCAGTTCATCGGCGAGGCCGACATGCTCGGATGCGGCCACGGCTCCGCTTTCATCCGCGCTTTCATCGACCAGCTCTTTGCCCGCGGCGTGCCGCGCATCGTGATCGACCCCAGCCCCGCCAATCCGCGCGCAATTCGTGCCTATGAGAAGGCTGGATTCGTGCCGCAGCACGAGATCGTTACGCCCGATGGTCCCGCCCTCCTGATGATCCGAGAGCCATGACGCTTGCCGCAACCACCACCGTCAAGACAGCGTTTCCGCCGCTCGCCTGGGCCGGCATCGCGCTGCTGCTGCTGGCGCTGCAGGCTGCGATCCTGTTCGCGATGGGGCGGGTGCCGATCTGCACCTGCGGCTATGTCAAGCTGTGGCACGGCGTGGTGAACAGCTCGGAGAACTCCCAGCACATCGCCGACTGGTACAGCTTCTCGCACGTCCTCCACGGCTTCCTGTTCTACGGCCTGACCTGGCTGCTGTTTGCGCGATTGCCCCTGCTGTCTCTGTCCTGGCCGGCCCGCCTCATCATCGCCATGCTGATCGAAGGCGCCTGGGAGATCGTCGAGAACTCGCCCTTCATCATCGAGCGCTACCGCGCCGGCACGATTTCGCTGGATTATTACGGCGACAGCATCGTCAATTCGGTCTCCGACAATCTGGCCATGATCCTGGGGTTCCTCGCTGCACGCGCGCTGCCTGTCAGTGCGACGGTTCTGCTCGGGCTCGCCTTCGAGATCATGCTGGCGCTGCACATTCGCGACAATCTGACGCTCAATATCCTGATGCTGATCCATCCGATCGAAGCCGTGAAGCAATGGCAATCGGGTCCGCCCATCATCTGAGCTAAAAAGCGACTTGTCCTTAACCGCCTCCCGCCCTAGCTAGACAGACATGACAGACTTCTCTCCCCGCGAAATCGTTTCCGAACTCGACCGCTTCATCGTCGGCCAGGCCGACGCCAAGCGCGCCGTCTCGATCGCGCTGCGCAACCGCTGGCGCCGGCAGCAGCTGGAAGGCTCCTTGCGCGAGGAGGTGCTGCCGAAGAACATTCTGATGATCGGCCCCACCGGCGTCGGCAAGACGGAAATCGCGCGGCGACTCGCCAAGCTGGCGAATGCGCCGTTCCTGAAGGTGGAAGCGACCAAATTCACCGAGGTCGGCTATGTCGGCCGCGACGTCGAGCAGATCGTGCGCGATCTCGTCGAGGTCGCGATCGCCCAGGTCCGCGAGAAGAAGCGCAAGGACGTGCACGCCCGCGCGCAGCTCGCCGCCGAGGAGCGCGTGCTCGACGCGCTGGTCGGCGCCAATGCCTCTTCCGCGACGCGTGAATCCTTCCGCAAGAAGCTGCGTGCCGGCGAGCTCAACGACAAGGAAATCGAGATCGAGACGCAAGGCGGCGGCAGCGGCATGCCGATGTTCGAGATCCCGGGCATGCCGGGCGCGCAGATGGGCGCGATCTCGATCGGCGACATCTTCGGCAAGCTGGGCGGGCGCAGCAAGACTCGGCGGCTGACGGTCGAGGGCTCGCACGAGATCCTCGTCAACGAGGAATCCGACAAGCTGCTGGACACCGATCAGCTGACGCTGGAGGCGATCAACGCGGTCGAGAACAACGGCATCGTGTTCCTCGACGAGATCGACAAGATCTGCGCGCGCGAAGGCCGTGCCGCCGGCGACGTCTCGCGCGAGGGCGTGCAGCGCGATCTGTTGCCCTTGATCGAGGGCACCACGGTCTCGACCAAGCACGGCGCGGTCAAGACCGACCACATCCTGTTCATCGCCTCCGGCGCCTTCCACGTCGCAAAGCCGTCGGACCTGCTGCCGGAATTGCAGGGCCGCCTGCCGATCCGCGTCGAATTGCAGGCGCTGACCCGCGACGACATGCGCCGCATCCTGACCGAGCCCGAGGCCTCGCTGATCAAGCAATATGTCGCCTTGATGCAGACCGAGGGCGTGACGCTCGACATCACCGACGGCGCCATCGACGCGCTCGCTGACGTCGCGGTCGCCGTCAACTCCACCGTCGAGAACATCGGCGCGCGCCGGCTGCAGACCGTGATGGAGCGGGTGCTGGACGAGATCTCCTTCACCGCGCCCGACCGCAGCGGCGAGACCGTCAAGGTGGATGCGGATTTCGTGCAGAAGCACGTGGGTGATCTCGCCAAGAACGCGGATTTGAGCCGGTTTATTTTGTAATTTGGATTCAGTCCGCTATCTATTCCGCTGTCGTCCCCGCCTAGTGCGCTATTGCGCACGGGCGCGGGGACCCATAACCACCAGCGGTCCTTGTTAGAAAAGATGGCGGCTCCAGCCTTGGCTCAAACAGCGTCCTGTGGTTATGGGTCCCGGGTCGCGCTTCGCTTGCCCGGGACGACAGCGGTGGTCGATCGCGCCAGCTCAGGTGCGGCGTGATCGCTCAAATTCAGAAAAATCCCTGGCGCCTTCTGCTCGTGGTCAACGCCGCCATCCTCGTCGGCGTGTTCGTTCACAAGATCCAGCTGCCGCCTTACGTCCCCTACATCCATCTCGTGGTCGACTACCATTTCGGCTTCATCAAGCGCGCGCTGATCGGGGCCATCGTCGCGCTGTTCACGGACAAGGTGCCGGTCTGGTCGGTGTTCGCGATCGGCGGGGTGACGTGGCTGGTGACGCTGGCCCTCTACGCAAGGCTGTTTCAGAAGAGCTTTGGCTTCACCGCAAAGACGTTGCCGCTGTTCGTCTTCGTCGCGGGCTCGCCGTTCTTCCTGAAAAATTTCATGCACACGCTCGGCCATTTCGACATCTATGGTTGTGCGCTGGCGATCGTCCTGCTGCTGATGCCGGCGGGATCGCTGCTGTTCGTGGCGACGGCTGCGCTGTTCGCGATCGTTCTCGTGCTGATCCACCACATTCACCTGCTGATGTATGTGCCGACGATCGTCACCATCGTCGTGATCAGGCACTATCTCGCTTGCGGGCTCAATCGCGGCAACGTCGCCTTCGGCATCGTCGCCCTGCTCATCGTCGCGGTGCTGTTCTTTGCGGCGCAATTTTTGGGAACGATGCCAATTCCCGAAGCGGATTTCGTCGCGTATCTGAAAACGCGGATGGCCGACCCGTCGCGAACCGACCTGCTGCAATTCGCTTACATCTGGTACCAGCCGCTGGCGAAGGAGGTCTCGGATACCTGGGGGCGCCTGCCGCACAACATCCTCGGCGTGCCCGTGTTCGCGCTGCTGATCTGGCTGCACACGCCGCTGTGGCGCTATTTTGCCAGGCTGATCGCCGCGCTCGCAAGCGAGACGCACCGCCGCCTCGTGCTCGCGGCGCTGACCGGCGTCAGCCTCGCCTATCTCGTGATGTTCGCGATGGTGTTCGACTATTCGCGCTGGATCTCGAACTGGGCGGTCTGCATGTTCCTGATCCTGCATGCCGTGAAGATGCTGCCGGCCGCGCGTGAGACAGCGCTGATCCCGACGGAGGATCGGAAGACCAACGTCTTCGGCCTGATCCTCACGCTGATCCCGCGCGTCGGAATCATCCGGCCGTTTTAGAATCTCGCCCGCCTGATCCGCACATACAGCGCGCCCTCGCCGCCATGGCCGATATGCGCCGTCTCGAAGCCGACGACGAAGGCGCGGAATTCCGGCAGGCTCAGCCATTCCGGCACCAGGCGGCGCAGCACGCCGCTTTCGCCGCCGCTGCGGCCCTTGCCGGTGATGACGAGCACGAAGGTCATGCCGTCGTGATGAGCGCGGTGCAGGAAGCCGGTCAGGGCGCGATGCGCGCGGGTCTGGGTCATGCCGTGCAGATCGAGCCGCGCCTCGATCTCGCTGCGGCCGCGCGACAGTTTTGTACGCTCGCGCTTGCCGAGCGGCGCCAGAGGCGGGACGGCCGGTTTTGCGGCGCGCGGCGCCGGTGCAGCAGCGACCGGCCGTGGCGATGACGCAGGCCGCGTGACCGGGGCTGCGGGCAAAGGCTCTGTGCGCGGAGCGGCATGCGCCTTCGCCGCGCGGTGCTTCCGCAGCGGCTTGACCTGCTTGGCAACGACCTCCCACAGCGCGCGCTCCTCCTCGCTCAGCGCGCGGCGGCGCGGCGAGGGGCGAGGCTCCAGCACGGGCGGACGGGACGATCGCTTCATTGCTGCCGATGGGGACGTTTCTTCGCCGGCCGCTGCGGTTCGGAAGCGGGCTCGATCACGGGACGCGGCGTGGGCAGCGGGACTGGACCCGCGATAGCGACCGTGTCGGTCTTGGCTTCCACAGGACCGGCGGCAGCAGCGGGCTTGGCCGTCACCTTCCCAGGATCGGTCTGCGGAAACAGCTTTGCGATCTTCTCCGAGGGCCGCGGATCGGGCACCGGCAGCCGCACAGCCCGCGCCGAGGGATCGAGGCCCTTCGGCACCAGCATCACGAAATGCATGGGATGGCGCAGCCGGCCGGAGACGCGGCCGGCCTCTTGGCCCGCGCCGAAAAACAGATCGGCGCGCGCGGGTCCGATGATGGCCGAGCCGGTGTCCTGCGCGATCATCAGCCGATGGAACGGTGTCTTGGAGCGCTCGGAATCGATCGGCAGCTCGCCCTCGATGAAGAACGGCGTGCCGTAGACATGCAGCGCCTTGTCGACCGCGATCGAGCGTCCCGCCGTTAGCGGAATGCCTTGTGCGCCCACCGCCTCGTCCTTGTCGGAGAGATTGATCTCGCGGAAGAAGATGTAGGCGCGGTTCGCGCGCCGCAGCTCCTTGGCGCCATCAGGGTTTTGCGTCATCCACTCCCTGATCTTCTGCATCGACATCTCTTCCTTCGGAATGATGCCGCGCTCGATCAGGATGCGCCCGACGGCGGTGTAGGGATAACCGTTATAAGCGTCGTAATTGAGCCGAACCGAGCTGCCGTCGTCGAACTTGATCCGCGCCGAACCCTGGATCTGCGCGAACAGCAGATCGGTCGGATCCTTCAGCCAGGCGATCTCGAGCCCGCGGCCCGCGATCTTGCCGTCCTCGATCTCGCCGCGGTCGTAATAGGGCACCAGCTTGCGGCGGCCGATCTTGCGATAGACCGGGCCCTTGTTGGGCAGGCTCACCGAATCCTGCTTGTAGCCGCGCACGAACAGATTCGACGGACGGCGGTAGACCGGAACATTGTAGACGTCGGTCTGGGTGCGCGATCCCTCCAACACCGGCTCGTAATAGCCGGTGACGAAACCGTCGGGCTCGCCGAGTCGCGAGATCCGCAGCGGCGCGAAGTTCTCCTCGAAGAAGGTCTTTGCCTTGGCGTCGTCGCTGAGATCGAGCGCTTTTGCCGACCGGCAAGGTTCGTTCAGCGAGCCTGCCAGCGCCTTCGGTTCAGTCGCGCCGGTTTGTGCATTGATCGTCTTGCAACTGGCGCGGAACGTCTTGTACGCCGCGAGATGATTGTCATCGCTCCAGCCTTTCACGTCCGCCCAGGCCAGCGGCAGATATTGCGCGCCCGGAATTTCGAACGGCAGCGGGAGCTGCGGATAGGGCAAGGCCCGCGGCGGAGCGGCAGGCAACGCTGGAGCATGATGGTGATGGCTGCGATAGTGGCGCCGCGCCGCCTCGGCGCCGAGCGAAAACGACGACAGCACGACGACACCTGCGCAAAGCGCCGTCGCGCCGGTCTTCAGATAGACCTTAATTCGCGCTTCCGGTGCCAACCAGCTTCCAGTTCGGATCGCGAGAGGTGACGTCGCGGGCGAAAGTCCAGATATCGGTGATGTCGGCGACCGTGTCGGCGCTGCCGTCGACGATGTTGCCGGCCTTGTCTCGGGTGGCCGAGATCATCTGCGAGACGAAGCGGATCGTGAGCTGGGCGGTACGGTCGCGCAGCTCGGCGCCGACGAGCTCGGCCTTGTCGATCGAGACGAAGCGGGTCTCGGTCTTCTGCTCGTTCTTCTCGCGTTCCTTGATCGCGGCCTCGAAGCTGTCATAGACGTCCGACGACAACAGGTCGCGCAGCGCGCGGCGGTCGCCATTGGCAAAGGCCAGCACGATCATCTCGTAGGCGCCGCGGGCGCCCGAGATGAAATGCCGCGGGTCGAAGGTGGAATCCTTTTCGACGATGGCATCGAGGCCCTGCGCCAGCGCGGTGCCCGGCTCGGTCAGGCCCTTCCAGCGATCGGAGGGTGGGGTCGGCTCGGCCGTCGGCGCCAGCGGGGCCTGGTCGATCACCTTGCCCGGCATGGTCACGACGTTGTTGTCCTGGGTACCCCCGAGCGCATTGCGCGCGGCAGTCCGATCGAACGGCGGCCGCTCGTTGCCGGTCCGCTGCCCGAGCACGCTGCGCAGCCGCAGAAAGATGAAGACCGCCAGCGCCAGGAAGATGATGGTGTAGATGTCCACGTCGGATTCGCTTTCTGGTCTTTGCTCTGGGTCTTTGCTTTGGGGTCGTCGCCGGGAAAATCAATCCGGCCAGTAGACCGTTCCATACGGGAACGGCAAGTCTACATCACCATTTTAGGTCCGCGTCAGGTCCGTGGGATGTAGGCACGAAATCTTGCCCGGCCAATGGCGCCTTTTGGCACAGCACCGAGTGTAGCGCGTTTTATGCTTAAGGGGAAACCCGATCCTGCCCGGAAATCGCGCATCTTCAATCATTTAAGGCGCAGATTTGCGGAAAAGGCAGGATGAACGCGGCAGTTGCGGCGCGGCCGGAATCCCGCCTCCGGGACCGTTCGTCCTTGTGGAACGAGGCGGCCCTATGTTAGCCAACCGCCGCGAAATTCAGCCCAAATCGGGTAAGGAGAGACTCTCATGACCAACGGTAACGGCACCCCTCCCGAGGCGGCCCAGGCTCCCCAGCTCAACGTGCTGGCGCAATATACCAAGGACCTTTCGTTCGAAAATCCGAACGCGCCCAGCTCGCTCCAGCAGCAGAGCCAGCCCCCCCAGATCAACATCCAGATCAATGTCAGCGCCAACAATCTCAGCGAACAGGAGTTCGAGGTGACGTTGTCGGTCGAAGGCAAGGCCGAGACCGCGGGCAAGATCATGTTCTCGTTCGAGCTCGCCTATGCCGGCGTGTTTCGCATCGCCAACGTGCCGAAGGAGAATCTGCATCCGCTGGTCATGATCGAGTGCCCGCGCCTGCTGTTCCCGTTCGCCCGCGAGATCATCGCGACCGCGGTGCGCGACGGCGGGTTCCCGCCCCTGATGCTGGATCCGGTCGACTTCGTCGGTCTCTACCGCCAGAACATGGAGCGGCAAATGGCCGCTCAGCCGAGCGGCCAGGCCTAACCAGCCGGAGGAGATGGAGCGGGCAAAAACTCGTTCCAGATCGCCTTGTCGCCGAGCGTTGCAATGAAGGCCTTGTGGGCCTCGCGCTCGGCATCGGAAACCCGCGGCGCGAGCGGCACCAGACGTTGCCGCCGCGGCGCATCGCCAGCCGCATTGACGCGAATCTCCTGAGCGTCCGACGCCAGGAGCAGCTGCGACTGCCGCGCCCCGACCAGATCGACATAGACCTCGGCCAGCAGCTCGGCGTCCAGCAGCGCGCCGTGCTTGGTGCGGTGTGAATTGTCGATCGCATAGCGCGAGCAGAGATCGTCGAGCCGGTTGGACACGCCGGGATGCTTGCGCCGCGCCAGCAGCAACGTATCGACCAGCCGCTCGCGCGGGATCGCCGCGCGCTTGATCTTGTCGAGCTCGGCATTGATGAAGCCGATGTCGAACGAGGCGTTGTGGATCACCAGCGGCGCATCGCCGATGAACTCCAGAAACGCATCGACGACCTCGTGGAACAGCGGCTTGGTCGACAGAAATTCGGCCGACAGCCCATGCACCGCAAAGGCTTCCGCCGGCATGTCCCGTTCAGGATTGATATAGACGTGGTACGTCTGCCCGGTCGGCATGCGATTGAGGATCTCGACACAGCCGATTTCGACCAGACGATCGCCGCGAAGCGGATCGAGGCCGGTGGTTTCGGTATCGAGAACGATTTCGCGCATGTCTTGAGATCAGTGGCGTGAGAGCAGCGTCTTGAGAGCCGTGTGCGGCGGCGAATCAGGCCCGCCGCTGCGGCATCTTAACGACCTCGGCCAGGATGTGGGCGATTTGCGCGCGCACCGGGTCAAGTCCATGTGACGTATCCACCACGAAATCGGCCCGCTTGCGCTTCTCCGCGTCCGGCGTCTGCTTGGCGATGATCGCGTCGAGCTTGGCCTCGTCCATCGTGCCGCGGGCCAGCACTCGCTCGCGCTGGAGTTCCGGCGAGGTCGAGACCACGACCACGGCGTCGACCCGCTTCTCGCCGCCGGTCTCGAACAGCAGCGGGATGTCCAGCACCACGACCGGCGCCTTGGCGGCTTCCGCCGCGGCGAAGAACTTTTGCCGGGACGCACCGAGCATCGGATGGACGATCTGCTCGAGCTGCTTGATTGCGGCCGGATCGTGCACGACGCGCGCCGACAGTTTTGGCCGGTCCACCTTGCCGTTCGCGGTGGTGCCGGGAAAAGCTGCCTCGATGGCGGGCGCCGCTTCCCCCTCATAGAGCTGATGCACGGCTGCATCGGCATCGTAGACGGGCACGCCGGCCTCCGCGAACAGTTTCGCGGTGGTGGATTTTCCCATCCCGATCGAGCCGGTCAGTCCCAGGATCCGCATCAGCGCTCAGCCCTGTCTGTCATTCACACCGCAACTAGCCGCTCGCCTCGCAGGAACGCAAGCAGCGGCAGCAGCGGCAGACCGAGAATGGTGAAATGATCGCCTTCGATCCGCTCGAACAGATGGATGCCCAGGCTTTCAAGCTGATAGGCCCCGACGCTGGTGGTGACGGCGTCACCGGCAGCGTCCAGATAGGCTGAAAGCTCGTCCTCGGTCATCTCGCGCATGGTCATGCGGGCGACCGCGACGTCTTCGAAAACAATCTGGCCGTCATGTGCCACGGCCACGGCGGAATTCAGCTCATGGCTGTTGCCGGCGAGATCGCGCAATTGCGCCAATGCCTGCGGACGGCCTGCAGGCTTGTTGAAAAGACGGTTGCCAAGAGCCAGTGTCTGATCGGCCCCGATCACGTAGCTTCCGGGATGATTGGCCGAGATCGCCTTGGCCTTTTCGCGCGCCAGCAGCAGAGCGATCTCGCGCGGATTTGAAAGCGCTGAAGCGGCTTGAATACCGCGCTCGTCGATATCGGCGGTAACAGCCTTGAACTCCAGCCCGGCATTGGCCAGCAGCATTTTTCGCGCGCTGCTCTGCGAGGCCAGGATCAACGGAGATTTGCCGAGCCACAGACCCATCGCGAAAGCTATCCGGAAGGCCGGTTGCGCTGACGATCGCTGTAGAGCTTCATGATCGCCGCCGCGGTTTCCTCAATCGAGCGTCGCGTGACGTCCAGCAGCGGCCAATCGTGCTTGGCGCTGAGCTTGCGCGCAAACGCAACTTCCTCGGTGACTGACTGCCTGTCGGTATAGGTGTCGTTGCCGGAATCGGTCCCCATCGAGAGCAGGCGATTCTGACGGATCTGGATCAGGCGTTCCGGCGTCGCGTGCAGGCTGACGACCAGCGGCCGCGTCAGCGTCTCCAGTTGCGAAGGCACCGGGATGCCGGGAACCAGTGGCACGTTGGCGGTGCGGATGCCGCGATTGGCCAGATAAATCGACGTCGGCGTCTTGGAAGTGCGGGACACGCCGACCAGCACGACGTCGGCATCGTCAAGGCCTTCGACATGCTGACCATCGTCATGGATCATGGTGTAGTTCAGCGCATCGATGCGCTTGAAATATTCTGCGTTGAGGACGTGCTGGGCGCCGACGCGGCCGGTGGTCGCAGCCCCGAGATAGGCTTCGAACAGCTGCATCACCGGACCGATGATCGACAGGCTCGGAACATTGATCTCCTTGCACTTGTCCTCGAGCCTGGAGACCAGATCCTTCTCCAGCAGCGTGAACAGTACGATCCCCGGCGCTTCCTCGATTTCGTCGAGCACGCGGTCGAGCTGCTTCTGGCTGCGCACCAGCGGATAGACGTGCTCGACCGGGGTGACGTTGGCGTATTGCGCGGCGACGGCCCGGGCCACGGTGATCAGCGTCTCGCCGGTGGAGTCGGACACGAGGTGCAGATGGAAATAATTGTTCGAGGTTGGCACGAAAACTCTTTGGATGAAGGCGGGGTGATTTGTGGATTTCTGTGGAGCTTAACCCCTCGGAAAGGGTTGCGCGACACCAGGGGCGGGACAAGTGCCAATTTTCTTCACACCGCTGCCCGTCAGGACAAGTCCGGCGCCCTCGCTGCAGGGAAACGGGATTGCGCGGACAACCCCCTTGATAAGCTGCCGACAGAAAGGCGCAAGCCTTTGAAGCTGGCCGACTTATCGCAAGTCGCCAGAGCGATCAGGGATATGTTGATGGATGTGAACAAGCGCGCGTGAATGCGCGGACGGAATTGCGTGAGTCCAATCCACGGTCACATAGACTCAAACCTTAAGAATCTAAGATTCTAGATTTGAGGAAGGCGCTACGGACGGATATGTGTGCAGGCAAGACCTTAACGAGTTCTTACTATCCCCAGCGTTCCCTCGGCTGGGTCGGAAATCCGGAAGCAGAAAATGTTTGAAGACGTCTATCTCTGGATCAAGGCGCTGCACGTGATTGCGGTCATCGCCTGGATGGCGGGCATGCTCTATCTGCCGCGGCTGTTCGTCTATCACAGCGAGGCCGAAATCGGCTCGAAACAGTCCGAGACGTTCAAGATCATGGAACGCCGGCTGCTCAAGGCCATCATCAACCCGGCCATGACCGTCACCTGGCTCGCCGGCCTTTATCTTGCCTGGTCCGGCCATTGGTTCTCATTCGGCTGGTTGCACGTAAAACTGGCACTGGTCCTGGCGATGTCGGCGGTCCACGGCTTTTTTTCCCGCTGGCTGAAGGATTTCGCCGCCGACCGGCGCTCTCGGACCCAGAAATTCTATAGAATTATCAACGAGGTGCCGACCGTTCTGATGATTTTCATCGTCATCATGGTGATCGTGAAGCCGTTCTAGGCAAGACGCGCGACGATTAGCTCAGCGCTTCGGCTTGCGGAGCGGGGAGCGATTTTCTATATTATCGATATCCCACCCAACGCAGGCGGATGTGGTTGTGTCTGAGCTTTCCAGAGGCCGGACACCGCATCAGGTTTGAAGCCTCATCGGCACTTAACCTTGCCAGACCTGCGGACCTTATCTTCTCACGTCCGCATTTCAGAGCCTCCTCGCACCCCTCCCAAGGTTACCCCACAGGACCACCCCAATGCGGGAAATTAAACTCGAAGACCTCAAGTCCAAAACGCCGGCCGAGCTCGTCTCGTTCGCGGAGGAGAATGGGGTCGAGAATGCCAGCACCATGCGCAAGCAGGAGCTGCTGTTCGCCATCCTCAAGCAGCTCGCGCTCGCCGAGACCGATATTGTCGGCCAGGGCGTCGTCGAGGTTCTCTCCGACGGCTTCGGCTTCCTCCGCTCGCCCGATGCGAATTATCTGCCGGGCCCGGACGACATCTACGTTTCGCCGTCGCAGATCCGCCGTTTCGGCCTGCGCACCGGCGATACCATCGAAGGCCACATCCGCAGCCCGAAAGAGGGCGAGCGCTATTTCGCGCTGCTGAAGGTCAATACGCTCAATTTCGAGGACCCGGAAAAGGCCAAGCACAAGGTCAATTTCGACAACCTCACGCCGCTGTTTCCGAATCAGCGTTTCCGCATGGAGATCGACGATCCGACGCGGAAAGACTTGTCTGCACGCGTGATCGACATCGTCGCGCCGATCGGCAAGGGCCAGCGCGCCTTGATCGTCGCGCCGCCGCGCACGGGTAAAACCGTGCTGATGCAGAACATCGCGCACTCGATCACGCACAATCATCCCGAATGCTATCTGATCGTGCTGTTGATCGACGAGCGTCCGGAAGAAGTCACGGACATGCAGCGCTCGGTGAAGGGCGAGGTCGTGTCATCGACCTTCGACGAACCGGCGGTGCGTCACGTCCAGGTCGCCGAGATGGTGATCGAAAAAGCAAAACGTCTGGTCGAGCATGGCCGCGACGTCGTGATCCTGCTCGATTCGATCACGCGGCTCGGTCGCGCCTACAACACCGTGGTGCCGTCATCCGGCAAGGTGCTGACCGGCGGTGTCGACGCCAACGCGCTGCAGCGCCCGAAGCGCTTCTTCGGTGCCGCCCGCAACATCGAGGAGGGCGGCTCGCTGACCATCATCGCGACCGCGCTGGTCGATACCGGCAGCCGCATGGACGAAGTCATCTTCGAAGAGTTCAAGGGCACCGGTAACTCGGAGCTGATCCTGGACCGCAAGGTCTCGGACAAGCGCACCTTCCCGGCGATCGACATCTCGCGCTCCGGCACTCGCAAGGAGGAGCTCATCACCGATCCGCAGGTGCTCAAGAAGATGTACGTGCTCCGCCGCATCCTCAACCCGATGGGCACGATGGACGCGATCGACTTCCTGCTCGACAAGCTGCGCTCGACCAAGAGCAATTCGGAGTTCTTCGACTCCATGAACACCTGATTGCAGTGCAATATGAAATTTAAGGGCGCCTTCGGGCGCCCTTTTTGTTGTGCAGCTTTGCTGCAGCGAAGGTGCAGCATGGAGCTATATCGAAGCGCAGATCCGGGCTGCTCGGAAGATGTTGATATGTCTACACAATATTTGACGTGCGTTGGGTGGACCTTCCAATCGGCGAGATTTTTGCAGCAAATTCCTGGGTCTTTGCTGCAATGCAATATGATCTTTGCTGCGGCAAAATCGCAGCAAAACCGACCCGCCGCGGTCTAGGGAATGGCCCCGTTTGCCTTTTCGTCGCGAGCCGGACAAATAGGCCATGCATCCGCGAGACCAGACCATCTTTGCACTGTCGTCCGGCCGGGCGCCGAGTGCGATCGCCGTGGTGCGCATTTCGGGTCCACAGGCCGGCTTGGCGTTGACGACCCTGGCGGGGAAGCTGCCGGCGTCGAGGCAGGCCAGCCGCCGGCTGCTTCGTGACGGCGCGGGCCAGCCGATCGACGATGCGGTCGTGCTGTGGTTTCCGGGGCCGGCCAGCGCGACCGGCGAGGACGTCGCCGAATTCCACGTGCATGGCGGCCGCGCGGTCCTGGCCGCGCTGCTTGCTGCTATTTCTGTAATTCCGAATACGCGTGCGGCCGAGCCCGGCGAATTCACGCGGCGCGCCTTCGAGAATGGCAAGCTCGACCTCACCGAAGCCGAGGGCCTCGACGATCTCATCCACGCCGACACCGACCGCCAGCGCCGTCAGGCGCTGCGCCAGCTGCAGGGCCTGCTCGGGGACCGTGCGCGCGACTGGCGCGAGCGCATCATCGAGGCGTCGGCGCTGATCGAGGCCGGCATCGATTTTTCCGATGAGGGTGATGTGCCGGCGGAGCTAAGGGCGCCGGCGGTGCAAGCGATCAAAGCGCTGCACGATGAAATTGCAGAAGTCCTTGCAGCACAGGGACATTCTGAACGTCTGCGCGAGGGCCTCGTGGTTGCGATCGCGGGCGAGCCGAATGTCGGCAAGTCGACCCTGATGAATCAGCTCGCGCGCCGCGAGGTCGCGATCGTCTCGCCCTATGCCGGCACGACGCGCGACGTGATCGAGGTCCAGCTCGATCTCGATGGTTATCCCGTCACGGTGATCGACACTGCCGGCATTCGCGAGACGGATGATCCGGTCGAGCAGGAGGGCGTGCGCCGGGCGAGGGCCCGCGCCGAAGACGCCGACCTCGTGCTGTGGCTGGTGGAGGCGGAGCAGGCCGTCGATCCCAGTGCGATGCGGTCGCCGCGGACGTCTGATGAGGGCGATCCGTCCGGTGGACCGGTCTGGATCGTCCGCAACAAGATCGACCTGAGCGAGGGCGTCGTACCGCGGGCCGAGTTCGAGATCTCCGCGAGCCGGGGGGATGGTGTCCCGGACCTTGTGGACGCGCTGGTTAAATTCGCCTCTGAGTTTTTCGGAGCCACCGAGGGCGCGCTGGTGACCCGGGCTCGCCAGCGGGATCTGTTGGTCCGGACGTCAGAAAGCTTGCGCCGGAGCCTGGACCTTGTAGAAGACGGCGAGGAGCTTGCGGCCGAAGAGCTGCGCGCTGCCGCTTATGCCTTGGGCCGATTGCTGGGCCGGGTGGATGTCGAAGACGTCCTCGGAGCCATCTTCCAAAAGTTCTGTATCGGAAAGTAAGTCTAGTTCTTCATTGTAGAACTAGCCCTTGTTCCATTCTTTGTGTTTCACGTGAAACATTCCAGGGCTCGTTGTCGCTCGATATCTGGATCCGCTTTGAAGTTCGGATGGGCACAGCGCGAGCACGGCGAATGGAAGTTCCCTCTCTCTGTGCACAAAGGACCGCTTCAGCGGCGCTACGCTCGCCCAGTCATTGCGAGGAACCTCGCGACGAAGAGACCCAGACTGCCTTCTGAGGAGGGATTCTGGATTGCGCTTTGTTCGCAATGAAGAGTGTGGCGGCGAGCGGACCCAACATCCACCGGTCGGCACTTTGTCCGGGGAATGCCGATTTCGTTTCACGTGAAACACGAGCCAATCCAACTGTCATTCTACTGTGCATGGGGTAGTTTTCGCGAAATCGCTTGGGCCCCCTGATCCGTGTTTCACGTGAAACATCCGCCCACGAGTTTCTTCTTCCGGCTTTCCCGACACTGAGCTAGAAGTCCGCCATGCGAACAGTGCGAGAAAGCTTCGACGTCATCGTGATTGGCGGCGGCCACGCCGGCTGTGAAGCCGCGGCTGCGGCCGCCCGGATGGGCGCGACGACCGCTCTGGTGACGCATCGTTTCTCCACGATCGGTGCGATGTCCTGCAATCCCGCGATCGGCGGCCTCGGCAAGGGTCATCTGGTTCGGGAGGTCGATGCGCTGGACGGTCTGATGGGTCGCGTGGGCGATGCCGGCGGCATCCAGTTTCGCGTGCTCAATCGCCGCAAAGGTCCCGCCGTCCGCGGTCCTCGCGCCCAAGCAGACCGGAAGCTCTATGCCGCCGCGATGCAGGCCGCGATCCGGCAGACCGAGGGTCTCTCGGTCATCGAGGGCGAGGCTGACGAGTTGATCGTGGCCGATAGCCGAGTCACCGGTCTGCGCCTGGCCGATGGCCGTGAGCTTCGGGCAGGGGCTGTGGTTGTCACCACGGGCACCTTCCTCCGCGGTCTCATTCATCTCGGCGAGAAGAACTGGCCGGCCGGCCGCGTCGATGAGGCGCCCGCGATGGGTCTTTCCGGCTCGTTTGAGCGCGCCGGCTTCACCCTGGGACGGCTCAAGACCGGCACTCCGCCGCGTCTGGACGGCACCACGATCGACTGGTCGGCGGTCGAAATGCAGCCCGGCGACGAGCCGCCGGAGCCGTTCTCGGTGATGACCGAGCGGATCACGACCCCGCAGATCCAGTGCGGCATCACCCGGACCACGTCCGCGACCCATGAGGTGATCCGGGCCAATGTTCATCGCTCGCCGATGTACTCCGGCCAGATCAAGAGCTCTGGTCCCCGCTATTGCCCCTCGATCGAGGACAAGATCGTCCGCTTTGGCGATCGCGACGGTCACCAGATCTTCCTGGAGCCGGAAGGGCTCGACGACAGCACGGTCTATCCCAACGGCATCTCGACTTCGCTGCCCGAGGAAGTCCAGCTCGCGATCCTCGCCAGCATTCCTGGCCTGGAGCGGGTCAAGATGGTCCGCCCGGGCTATGCCATCGAATACGACCATATCGATCCCCGCGAGCTCGATCCGACCCTGCAGACCAAGCGTCTGCGCGGCCTGTTCCTGGCCGGACAGATCAACGGCACCACCGGATACGAAGAGGCCGCCGGGCAGGGCATCGTGGCCGGCCTGAACGCGGCATTGGCTGCGAGCGGGGCCGCACTGACCGTGTTCGACCGCGCCGATGGCTATCTCGGCGTGATGATCGACGACCTCGTGACCCGCGGGATCAGCGAGCCCTATCGAATGTTCACATCTAGGGCCGAGTACCGGCTGACACTGCGGGCGGACAATGCTGATCAGCGCCTGACCGAGAAGGGGATCGCTTTGGGGTGCGTCGGCAGTGCCCGGACCCAGCATCACCGTGCCAAGATGGACGCCCTGAACGCGGCCAGGACGCTCTCGAAGTCGCTGGCGATCACCCCGAACGAGGCGATCAAGCACGGACTGTCCCTGAATCGGGACGGCCAACGCCGGTCGGCGTTCTCGCTGATGGCCTACCCGGATATCGGCTGGAGCCAGATCCGCGCGATCTGGCCGGAGCTGTCGGCCATCGACCCTGTTATCGCCACCCATCTCGAGATCGACGCCAAGTACGATGTCTACCTCGAGCGCCAGAGCGCCGACGTCGAAGCCTTCCGGCGCGACGAGGGGCTGGTGCTGGCGGACGTCGATTACCAGCAGGTGCCCGGGCTCTCCAATGAGGTGCGCGCCAAGCTGGCGAAGGCACGGCCGTTCACGGTCGGTCAGGCCGGCCGCATCGATGGCATGACGCCGGCGGCACTCGGTATTCTCGCGGCCTATCTCCGCCGCGAGGCACGGAAGACTTCCCAGGCAATCGCATAGGCGTTTCACGTGAAACAGCGCGGACCGGGCGGGGACAGACCGCTATCGCGACGACCCGGAACGGGTGAGGGCGCTGGGCGGCGTAGCGAACCGCCGGCAAGACCGAAGATCGACAAGGCCAGCAGCGCCAATGATCAGTCGCTCGATGCCATCATCGCCGCGGACAAGATCGCGGCGCTCAAACTCGCGCCCGTTTCACGTGAAACCGAGATACGGCTCGACCGCTACATTGCGCTGCTGCGGGAGTGGCAGGCCAAGACCAATCTCGTCGCGCCCTCGACCCTGCCAAACCTCTGGACCCGGCACATCGCCGATTCGCTCCAGCTTGTCGATCTCGCGCCGACCGCAAAGCGCTGGGCTGACCTCGGCAGCGGCGGCGGTTTTCCCGGCGTCGTGCTGGCCTGCGCTATGGCGGCGTCGCCGGACGCGAAAGTTCACCTCGTCGAGCGAATCGCCAAGAAGGCGGCATTTCTGCGCGAAGCAATTCGCGTCACCACATCTCCGGGAGTCGTACATCTCGCTGAGATCGGGGATAATGTGGATAGAATCACCGGCCCCGTCGATTGCGTCACCGCGCGTGCGCTGGCTCCGCTACATCAACTCATCGGCTTTGCGGAGCCGCTGATGCGCCAGGGCGCAAAGGCGTTATTTCCTAAGGGTCAAGATGTAGAGGCTGAATTGACCGAAGCCGCTAAATATTGGAATATCGAGCCTCGGCTCCACCAAAGCCGCACGGGTGACGGCTGGATCGTGGAGCTCGATGCCGCCGAACGGCGCAGCTGAGGCGCTCAGGGGTTGAGTGGGGAAAATTTCGATGACCGTGATTGACGAGCCGCAGCAAGAACAGACCCAAGAACCGACCAGCGAGGTGCCGCATGGCCATCCGCGCATCCTGGCGCTGGCGAATCAGAAGGGCGGTGTGGGAAAAACAACCACAGCGATCAACCTCGGCACGGCGCTCGCTGCGATCGGCGAGCGCGTCCTGATCGTCGATCTCGATCCGCAGGGCAACGCCTCGACCGGCCTCGGCATCGATCGCCGCAACCGCTCATGCTCGACCTATGACGTGCTGATCGGTGAAGCCCCGCTGCGCGAGGCCGTGGTCTCGACCGCGGTGCCGCGGCTGCACATCGCGCCCTCGACCATGGATCTCTCCGGCCTCGAGCTCGAGCTCGGCACCACGCCAGGCCGCGCCTTCAAGCTGCGCGACGCGATCGGAGCGCTCAACAACAACGTCTCTCCGGACGCCGACTACACCTATGTACTGATCGACTGCCCGCCCTCGCTCAACCTGCTCACGGTGAACGCGATGGCGGCGTCCGATGCGATCCTGGTGCCGCTGCAGTGCGAGTTCTTCGCGCTCGAAGGTCTGTCGCAATTGCTGCAGACGGTGGAGCAGGTTCGTTCGACGCTCAATCCGAACCTGTCGATCCACGGCATCGTGCTGACCATGTTCGACTCGCGCAACAACCTCTCGAACCAGGTCGTCGCCGACGTCCGGCAGTTCATGGGCGAGAAGGTTTACAAGACCATGATCCCGCGGAACGTGCGCATCTCCGAAGCGCCGTCCTACGGCAAGCCGGTGCTGGTCTACGATCTCAAATGCGTCGGCAGCGAAGCGTATTTGCGGCTTGCCACTGAAGTGATTCAGCGCGAGCGCGAGCTACGCGTCACGCATTGACGGTGCCGTAGGGTGGGCAAAGGCGTCTTCGCCGTGCCCACCATCTTCACCGCATAAGCAACCGGTGGGCACGCTGCGCTTTGCCTACCCTACGTTCGAAATTCAGTTCTGGAGTGCTGTAGCGTGAATCCAAGGGAGCTGGCGATGGCCGACGAAGCGCGTTCGCGACTGGGCCGGGGTCTTGCAAGTCTGATCGGTGATGTCGGCGGCGAGGCCCAGCATGTCGATCGGCCGCGCGCGCAGCGCAAGGTGCCGATCGAGTTCATCAAGGCCAATCCCCGCAATCCGCGCCGCACCTTTTCGGACACCGAGCTGAAGGAGCTCAGCGAGTCGATCAGGCAGCACGGCGTGATCCAGCCGATCGTGGTGCGTCCGGTGAAGGGCGCACAGGATCGCTTCGAGATCATCGCCGGCGAGCGGCGCTGGCGCGCCTCGCAGATGGCCGGCCTGCACGAGGTGCCGATCGTCCCGGTCGACATCAGCGACAGCGATGCGCTGGAGTTCGCGATCGTCGAGAACGTGCAGCGCGAGGACCTCAACCCGATGGAAGAGGCGCAAGGCTATCACGCGCTCGCCAACGAGTTCAAACGCAGCCAGGACGACATCGCAAAAGTCGTCGGCAAGAGCCGCAGCCACGTCGCCAACATGATGCGGCTGACGAAGCTGCCGGCGGAGGTGCAGGCCTTCATCGCGACCGGCGAGCTGACCGCAGGTCACGCCCGCGCCCTGATCGGCGTGCCGGATCCGCTCGCCGCCGCCAAGCGCATCGTCGAGGAGGGCCTCAACGTCCGCCAGGCCGAAGCGCTCGCGCATGAAGAGGGCGTGCCCGAGCGCAAGCCGCAGAAGGCGCGCGCTATCGGGGGCAAGGAAAAGGACCCCGACACGATCGACCTGGAGAAGCGCGTCAGCGACGCGCTCGGTCTCAAGGTCACCGTCAATCACCGCGACCCCGGCGGCTCGGTCCAGATCAGCTACCGCAACCTCGATCAGCTCGACGAGGTGATGAAGCGGCTGGCCAAGGGCGCGCTGTAGGCCAAGCCCTCGCTGTCGTCCCCGCGAACGCGGGGACCCATACCGCGTGATTTAGCGATCGGGCCGGGGGCGCAGTACCGGACTGCAAGTCTTCGCCAAACCACTTCCTGTGATTATGGATCCCCGCGTTCGCGGGGATGACAGCGTGGCTCAGCCCCGCCGCTTTGCATTCGCAGCAATGGCCATCAATGTCCGCTGGGCGATGGCGGCGGCTAGCGTGGACTGCTTGCGGGTGTCGAGCGCCGCGGTTGCGAGCTGCTCGATAATGGCGGCGAGCCGCGCCACGCTGAAATTTCGCAGCGCCGTTTCGACCGCGGGCTTACGTGAGAAATGCAGGCGCGGATAGCCGCCGTCGAGCACAGCGGAGGCAGGCTGACCCTCGGCGATCGCGAGCGCGGATTTGTGCAGCCACGCAGCCTGGCGCTGCGCGGCGGAAATGATCACGCCGGGATAGGTGCCGGCGATCATGGCTTTTGCGAATTCGGTCTCGACGATGTCGGGCCGTCCGGCAAAGGCGCCGTCGACGATCGGGTCGAGCTTCAGCTCGGAGGCGTCGGCGACCACGGCCATCACGTCATCCAGCGTGACCTCGCCCTTGCCGTGGGCGTAGAGCGTCAGCTTGCGCAGCTCGTTGCGCGAGGCCTGGCGGTCGCCGCCGAGGAACGACATCAGCGCCGCACGGGCATCCTGCGCGATGCGCAAATTGGCGATGCGCAATTCGTCATCCATCAGCTTGGCGAGGTCGCGCTCCGTGTCGGGATAGCAGCCGATCGCCACCGCGGCCTTGGCCTTCTCGCAGGCTTTTCGCAGCGGCGAGTCCGGACGCAGCTCGCCGGCCTCGATCACGATGCGGCAATCCTTCACGCTCATCTCGGCCAGCGTGTCGATGCCGCTGGCAAAGCTGCGCGAGCCGGCGCGGATGCGGATGGCGCGGCGGCCGCCGAACAGCGGCACCGTCATGGCCTCGTCGACGAGGCGCGAGGGCTCGGCGGAGAGCTCGTCGCCGTCGAGCTTGACCAGCGAGAACGGATCGTTGGGATCATCGACTGCCGATGCGATCAGCGCATCGGCGCGCTCGCGCACCAGGCCGGCATCGGGACCGTAGAGCAGGATGATCGGGCGGCCCGCATCGGGGCGGGCGAGGAAGGCGTCGATCTCTTTTCCACGCAGCGCGACCATGTTGCCTGTTGCCTTGTCATTCCGGGGCGCGCGAAGCGCGAACCCGGAATCCAGAGGTTGGGAAACGAGATTCTCAGGTGCGCAATTGCGCACCGTAGTTCTCGCTTCGCGAGCCCCGAATGACGGGAATAATCAGGTGCCAGCGGTGAAGAACGAGGCGAGCCGGGTCGTGATGTTCTCGGCGATCTCGTTGGCGGCACGATCCTCCGCGTCGCGGACGGCGCGGGTGCGGGAGAAGCGCTGATAGGACCCGGGCATGTCATAGGACACGCGCGAGAACGTGGTGCCGGTCATCACCGACTTGCCGGTCGCGACCTCGATCAGATTGTACTGGGCGTCGATGCCGAGGTTTTCGCTGGTCGGCAATCCCGTCGTGGCGCTGACGATCAGCGAAGAACGGCTGGAGATGAAGCGGATGTCCAGCCGATGGGTCGGTGGCATTCCCGTCGCAGTGCCGTAGAGCTTGAAGGCGAGAGCATTGCGGACTTCGACACCGATGCGGGCCTCGCGGGAGGCATTGGGCTTGGCGATCGGCGGGAGCTCGACCCCCATCAGCTTCTCGCGCAAGCCGGGGGTGCCGTCGCCACGCTCGGCATACATCGGCTGGAAGCAACCAGCCGTCAGCGCCGCCAATGCGGCGACCGCCAGCAAGCGGGCTGCGATGCGGATCCTAGCCGACAACATTTACGATCCTCTTGGGGACGATGATCACCTTGCGGACGGGCTTGCCGTCCAGGGCCAGTTTTACTGCATCGAGAGCCAAAACGGCAGCCTCGATTTCCGGATTCTGGGCCGCTGTTGCAACTGTGACGTCACCCCGCTTCTTGCCGTTGACCTGGACCACGAGGGTCACGCTGTCTTCAACCAGCAAATCGCGTTCGATTTGCGGCCAATTGGCCTCGGAAACCAGCCCGCTCTGGCCCAGAGCCTGCCAGCACTCTTCGGCAAGATGCGGCATCATCGGGGAGAACAGCTGGACCAGGATCTGGCTGGCTTCCCGGATCGCCCAGGCCAAATCTGCAGCGGGCTGGCCGGGTCGCTGCAGGATCTCCGAGAAGGTATTGGCGAATTCGCGGATATGGGCCAGGCAGACGTTGAAGTGCAGCCGCTCGATTCCGGTGGTGACCTTGTCGAGCGCGCCATGGGCGGCCTTGCGCAAGGCAGTCGCGTCCGGGCCGAAGCTGGCCGGCCGGGCCGCCGGCGCGGCTTTGCCGAGCTCAATGGAATCGTTCACCAGCCGCCACAGCCGCTGCACGAAACGCGAGGCACCCTGGACGCGCTCGTCGCTCCAGATCACGTCGCGGTCGGGCGGGGAATCCGACAGCATGAACCAGCGGGCGACATCGGCGCCGTAGGTCTCGATGATGTCATCGGGATCGACCGTGTTCTTCTTCGATTTCGACATCTTCTCGATCGGGCCGATCTGGATGTCTTCGCCCGTCGTCAATAGCGTTGCGCGGCGGCCATTTCCGCCGACCTCGACCTTGACCTCGGCCGGCTGCACATAGGTGCCGTCGGCCTTCTGGTAGGTCTCGTGCACCACCATGCCTTGCGTGAACATGCCGGCGAACGGCTCGTCCAGCGCGATGTGCCCGGTCGCCTTCATCGCGCGGGTGAAGAAGCGGCTGTAGAGCAGATGCAGGATCGCGTGCTCGACGCCGCCGATATATTGGTCGACCGGCAGCATCCGGTTGGCGACGGCGGGTGTCGTCGGCGCGGTCTCGTTCCAGGGATCGGTGAAGCGCGCAAAGTACCAGGACGAATCCACGAAGGTGTCCATGGTGTCGGTTTCGCGCTGGGCTTTGCCGCCGCATTTGGGGCAGGTGACGTGCTTCCAGGTCGGATGATGGTCGAGCGCATTGCCGGGCTTATCGAAGGTCGCATCGTCAGGCAGCGTGACCGGCAAATCGGCATCCGGTACCGGCACCACATCACATTTCGGGCAATGGATGACGGGAATCGGGCAGCCCCAATAGCGCTGGCGTGAGATACCCCAGTCGCGCAGGCGGAAATTCACCTGGCGCTCGCCGACCGGCGCGTTGCCGCGCAGCTCGCTTTCCAGACGTTTGGCGACCTCGTCCTTGGCCTGCTCGATGGTCATGCCGTCGAGGAAGCGCGAATTGATCATGCGGCCGTCACCGTCATAGGCGGTGTCGGTGATGACGAACGACGTCGGATCCTGGCCCTCGGGGCATACCACCGGCGTGTTGCCGAGGTTGTACTTGTTGACGAAGTCGAGGTCGCGCTGGTCATGCGCCGGGCAGCCGAAGATCGCGCCGGTGCCGTATTCCATCAGCACGAAATTCGCGACATAGACCGGAAGCTTCCAGGACGGATCGAACGGGTGCACGGCGCGGATGCCGGTGTCAAAGCCCTGCTTCTCCGCGGTGTCGATGATCGACTGCGCGGTGCCGATCTTCTTGATGTCGGCAATGAACTCCGCAAGCTCGGGGTTCTTCGCGGCGGCTGCCTGCGCCAGCGGATGATCTGCCGAGATCGCCATGAATTTCGCGCCGAACAGCGTGTCCGGGCGCGTCGTGAAAATCTTCAGCTCACTCTCGCCGGCGGGCGTCGTCGCCTGATCCAGCGCGAAGCGAACCAGCAGCCCTTCCGAGCGGCCGATCCAGTTGCGCTGCATCAGCCGCACCTTGTCGGGCCAGCGATCGAGCCCATCGAGCGCGGACAGCAGCTCCTGCGAGTACTTCGTGATCTTGAAGACCCATTGGCTCATCTCACGCTGCTCGACGATCGCACCGGAGCGCCAGCCGCGGCCGTCGATCACTTGCTCGTTGGCGAGCACGGTCATGTCGATCGGATCCCAGTTGAGCTTGCGCTTCTCGCGCTCGGCGAGGCCGGCGGCAAGCATGTCCAGGAACATCTTCTGCTGATGCTTGTAGTAGCTGGGGTCGCAGGTCGCGAATTCGCGTGACCAGTCCAGCGACAGCCCGATCGAGCGGAGCTGCTTCTTCATCGCGGCGATGTTGTCGTAGGTCCAGGCTTTCGGCGCGACCTTGCGCTCGATCGCGGCATTCTCGGCCGGCAGGCCGAAGGCGTCCCAGCCCATCGGATGCAGCACGTTGAACCCCTTGGCGCGCATGAAGCGGGCCAGCACGTCGCCGAGCGTATAATTCCGGACATGGCCGATATGGATGCGCCCGGACGGGTAGGGGAACATCTCGAGCACATAATATTTCGGCCGCGAATCGTCGTTCTTGGAGACGAAGATCGCCTGTTCGTCCCAGAGGCGTTGCCAGCGCGGTTCGGCGTCGCGGGCGTTATAGCGTTCGGAGGTCATGGAATCGTTGGGGTTTTCGTGGGTTCGGCCGTCTCAAGACGGCGGACTAGGCCATAGAAGTCCTTAGGGGGTCAATGGGTTGCCGCAGTTTGGAACCTTGCCGGCGCCTCCGCATAACTACGAAGGTCGACGTTGGGGTGTGATTAAGGGGTCAATGCCAATTTGCGGCCCGACGAGACCGCATGAGTGCGATGGATTCCAGCTTCGACGAGCCCGATTACGACTATGCCGCGTCCATTGCCGGACGGGCGATGCGGAGCATGGCCGAACAGCGGATTGCGCCGACCCCGGCCAATTTTGCCGTCTGGTTCCTGTATTTCGGCGACGGCCACGAGGATCTGCGCAACGCGATCGATCTCCTGATCGACCACAATCGTCCGTTCGACGCCCGAACCAATCAGGACCTGTTCAAGACCTATGTCGCGCCCCAGGTGAGTGCCGCCGTGGTCGACACGTCCGAGCGGCTGCAGGCGCTCATGGGGGCCGCGAAGGAGTTTCTGGCGACCGCGATCGCCGACAATCATTCGCAGATGCAGGTCATCAGCGAGGTGGCGGACCAGGGCAAGGCCGGCGTCGATCCGAAGGCGCTGGTTGCCCAGCTCATGAACGAGCTGGCGCGGGCCGCCACACGGGCGACACGGCTGGAAGCAGGCTTTGCGGAAAAGACCCGCGAGCTCGACGTGATCCGCGATTCGCTATCGAGGTCCGAGGAGCGCGCCCGGACCGACACGCTGACCGGCCTCGCAAACCGGCGGGCGCTCGACGAATTCCTGCGCAAGGCGCGGGCGACTGCGGCGTGGGGCGAGCCGCTCAGCGTGCTGATGCTCGACATCGACCACTTCAAGACCTTCAACGACAATTTCGGCCACGGCGTCGGCGACCAAGTGCTGCGCCTGATGGCGAAGGTGCTGCGTGAAAAGGTTCGCGAGCAGGATCTGCCGGCCCGCTATGGCGGCGAGGAGCTGATCGCGGTGCTGCCGGATGCCGATCTCGCCACCTGTGCCGAGATTGCCGAGCGGATCAGGCGCGCGCTCGCCGAGTGCACGATCACCCGCCGCTCCACCGGCGAGGTCCTGCCCAGCATCAGCGTGTCGATCGGCGTGGCGCAGTACCGGGCCGGCGAAGCGGTCAACGATCTCATCGAGCGCTGCGACCGCGCGCTCTATCTCGCCAAGGGCAGCGGCCGCAATCGCGTGGTGACGGAAACCGAGCTCGATCGCGTGGGGACTGCGGGTTAGGCGCTCGCCGCCATCATCATTTCGACGGCGCCGGTCTCGATCGCCTGCACGCCGTGCTCGACGACATTGTTGCGGCCGCGGTGTTTTGCGGCGTAGAGCGCGGCGTCGGCGGCTTCGATCAAGTCGCCGGGACGCAAGGCCTCGTTCGGCTTCGTCGCGGCAACGCCGATCGAGACGGTGACGATCATGTGGGCCGAGGTGATGTGCGGCAGGCACAGCTTCAGCACGGCCGCGCGGGCCAGCTCGCCGATTTCGACGGCGCGGTTCACGTCGGTGTTCGGCAGCAGCAGGCAGAACTCCTCGCCGCCATAGCGTGCCGCGAAGCCCATCGTGTCGGCGGCGATGCCGGACAGCGACTCGCCGAGCCTGGTCAGGCAGGAATCGCCTTCGAGATGGCCATAGGTGTCGTTGAACAGCTTGAAATGGTCGACGTCGATCATCAGCAGCGCGAGGTCGCTGCCATATTGCTGCGCGCGCATCCACTCGAAGTCGAGCCGGCTCTGGAAGCCGCGCCGGTTGGCGAGCCCCGACAGCATGTCGATCGAGGCCATCACCGTCAGCCGGTCGTTGCTCGCGATCAGCTCGCGCTCGCGCTGGCTCAGCTGCGCCGCCATCGCGTTGAACGCGCGGGCCAGCGGCACGAACTCGGCCGGCAGGCGATTGCGCGCCGCGCGCGCCGACAGATCGCCCTCGCCGAGACGCTTGGCCATGTCGACGAGCATCTCGATCGGCTTGATGACGAGCTTTTCGGCGGCGATCAGCGCGCCGAGCAGGACGAACACGACGACGAAAGCGAGCTGGAGATAGGCGGTGCGGATGTCGCGGTTGACCGCCGCGGACACCTTGTCTTCGTCGATGCTGGCGATCAGGCGGGCGTTGGTGCCGGAGATGCGGATGTAGCTGACCGCGCGGCGCGAGCCGTCGGCGGCGAGGAAAGACAGTGAGCCTTCATCCTGATCGGAACGCAGCGCCCTGTCGGCGATCGCCGACATCAGCGGCATGTTGTCGAGCGGACGGCCGACTGCGCTGTGCTGATCGGCCGGCGCGGCCAGCACGGTGCCTGCGCTGTCGACCAGCACGGCCGTGATGCCGGCGCGGCCGCCCAGATTGCTCATGACCTTCGACATCCAGTCGAGATTGACCGTGGCAAGGACGACGGCATCGGACACGCCGCTGAAGGCCGATACGGGATAAGCCGCCATCACCGTCGGTGCTGCTATCGGCCGCGACAGGATGAAATCGCTCAGCACGAAGCGGCCGCTCGTTTGGGCCTGCTGAAAGTAGGGCCGGTCGCTCAGGTCGAGGCCGACATACATATTGTTCGTCGCGCACTGGATGCGCCCGTCTGCGCCGGCGATCAAAAGCGTGCGGATCCAGGGCAGGTTCGACGGCAGGCTCGCGCGCAGCACGTCGCAGCTCTTGCTGACGCCGCCGGCGGAGGCACGAATGAAGGCCTCCGACTTCAGGATGGTCTCGACCGACGAGATCACCTCGCGTTGCGCATCGGCGCTGTGCCGCGCGACGGTGGTGAATTCAACGGTGGCCTGTGCGATCTGCCGGGTGCGGGTATCTTCGAGCGAACGGATGCGCTCGAGCATCAAGGGTGCCACCAGAATCACCGCGAGCAATGCAAGCCGCGCCCGGATTCCGAGAACCTGCTTGAGTTTCGCTCGTTTGCGGTTGAGACTGATTGTTGCCATCTTCGCTACCCACCCCGTCGGCCAAGGTAAAGCGAAGGGTTCAAAAACTCTTTCTTGAACTCGGTAAAATTGGACTTACCTCGGTCAGGATCATAGCCAATCGACGTCATGACAGAAGCCAACGCCGCGCCGGTAACCGGCCATTCACCAATCGCGCTTGCCGCGGTCGAAGCCGAAATCGCCCGTGCCTGCAAGGATGCGCGACGCGATCGCGCCTCCGTGACCCTGATCGCGGTGTCCAAGACTTTCGCCGCGGATGCAATTACCCCGGTTATCGACGCCGGACAGCGCGTATTCGGCGAGAATCGGGTACAGGAGGCCAAAGGCAAGTGGCCTGCGTTAACGTCTGTTTACTCCGGCATCGCGCTGCATCTGATCGGTCCGCTGCAATCCAACAAGGCGAAAGAGGCGGTCGCGCTGTTCGATGCGATCCATTCGGTCGACCGTCCGAGCATTTGCCAGGCGTTAGCCAAGGAAATCGAATCCCAGAACAAGCACCCGCAACTCTTCGTCCAGATCAACACCGGCGAGGAGCCGCAGAAGGCCGGCATCGCGCCCGGCGAGGCCGACGCCTTCCTCGCCAGCTGCCGCGACACCTATGGGCTGACGATCTCTGGATTGATGTGCATCCCGCCGGTCGACGAGCCGCCGGCGGCGCATTTCGCGCTGACCGCCAAGATCGCCGCGCGTAATGGATTGACCAATCTCTCGATGGGCATGAGCGCGGATTTCGCCAATGCCATCATGCTAGGTGCCACCCATGTGCGCGTGGGGAGTGCGATCTTCGGGCATAGATAGTTGTTGTCGTCCCTGCGAACGCAGGGACCCATACCGCGTGATCTCCGATTGATAGGTGGTCTTCGTACCGACGAAACTCAGGTAACTCCCAATCCTCGCCAAACTTCTCCCTGGGGTTATGGGTCCCTGCGTTCGCAGGGACGACGGCGGAGTGGGTCGGGCCTACACAAACCCCACCGATACCTTCCCGAGCACGCCAAAGTCCGCCGCGAGATGATCGCTGGCCTGGATCGGCAGCGGCGGATGGCACGTGCCTGTGGTCACCACCTCCCCTGCCCGCAAGGTCAATCCAAGTCCGCCCAGCTCATTGGCGAGCCAGGCGAGCGCTACGCGGGGATCGCCGAGCACGTTCTTGCCGTGGCCGACATAGCGCTCGCCGCGCAGCGTGATCTGTGGCCGTTCCTCGACCAGATCCATCCCACGCCAGTTCGCAGTCGTCGCCGCGCCCAGCACGAACAGATGCGCGCAGGCATTGTCGGCGATCAGCTGCGCCTCGCCCGCTCCAGCGAAATCGGCAAACCGCGAATCGGGAATTTCGATCGCAGGATGGAAGGTGTCGACGGCGGCGAGCACCTCATCGACGCTGTAGGGCGTTGCACGCGGCGGCAGATCGCGTCCCATGCGGAAGGCGAATTCAGGTTCGCCGACGCGCATCTCGTTGCCCTTGATCGACGCAGTGCCGCCATCGGCGATCACGGTGTCGCTCATGATGCGGCCGGCCAGCGGTCCGGTGACGTTGATGTGCTTCTGTCCTGATACGCTCGTGGCCGCGATCTTCCAGCCGAACAATGTCCCGTGCGACAGTGTTTCGAGCCCGGCCTGGATAGCATAGCCCTCCGTGCGGCTCTGCGGCCGCAGCTGCGACTCCAGCACCTCAAGCTTGGTGCCGTCGCGCCAATGTTGAACGAGGGTGCGCGAGGCGGCCGCGATCTGATCCCTGTCGAGCATGCATCCTCACCCGATGATGATTCTTGTTCGTGGCCCCAATCGCCGCAGCAATTGCAGCATCGCAGATTTCGTCATGGAGACGCAGCCCGCGGTCGGGCCGAAATTGTCGCGGGCCAGGTGCAAGAATACCGCGCTGCCGCGGCCGGCGACCCGCGGTCGCGTGTTGTGGTCGATTTCGATGATGAAGTCATAGAGATGGTCGGCCCGCTTGAGCCGGTCACCGCCCTGCCCCTCGTCGAGCCGGATTCCCTGGTTGTAATGGCGATCCCTGGGGTCCTCGCACCAGGCGTCTTCTGCGGTGATGATCCGGGCGGGCAGGAAGCTCTGCGGACGGCTGTGCCGGTCACCCCGCCACCACAAGCGCCTCGGACGGAAGCTGCCCCTGGGGGTGCCGCCGTCGCCCTCGCGCTTGTTGGCCAGGATGCCGCCCCGCCCCAGCGCAACCGGTATGGTCAGCGATCCCGCCGTCAGCCAGCCTCGGCGCGGATTCCCGGCCGCAGGCTTAACGCGGATCACAGAGAGCGGTCCGGCGCTTCGATTCTTGGTGTAACTAACTGAAGCTGCTTTATTTTTCATGTGAACGTGCAATGTCGAATTCATTACAGGACATTCATCAAACCGGCCTGCTATTCTGAGTTAGAGTGCTTCCGGCTTGTGAATCGGTAACAGCCCACTACTTCAACACGAACAACAATAATAACAGCGACCCCTAAACTTCCCCTCACGGCTGGGTGCAGCATGGATGCGCGCCGAGCCGGACCCCAAAAGGATGACCCCCTATGGCCAATGCCCGCAAGATCCTGATCGTGGATGACGATACCGATCTGCGCGACACGTTGGTGGAGCAATTATCGCTACACGAAGAATTCGAAGCTTCCGCGGTCGATACCGGCGCCAAAGGCGCGAGCGCGGCCAAGGCCAATGCTCCCGATCTCGTCCTGATGGACGTCGGCCTGCCCGACACCGACGGCCGCGAGGTGGTCCGCTCCTTGCGCAAGGGCGGCTTCAAGGCTCCGATCATCATGCTGACCGGGCACGACACCGATTCCGATACGATTTTGGGGCTTGAATCCGGCGCCAACGACTATGTGGCAAAGCCCTTTCGTTTCGCCGTTCTGCTGGCCCGCATCCGCGCCCAGCTGCGCCAGCACGAAGCCAGCGAGGACGCGGTGTTCTCGGTCGGCCCCTACTCCTTCCGGCCCGGCTCCAAGATGCTCACCGCCGCCAATGCGCGCAAGGTGCGGCTGACGGAGAAGGAGACCGCGATCCTCCGCTTCCTCTACCGCGCCGGCCAAATGCCGGTCTCGCGCGAGACCCTGCTCCAGGAGGTCTGGGGTTATAATTCCGGCGTCACCACCCACACGCTGGAAACCCACATCTACCGCCTCCGCCAGAAGATCGAGAAGGATGCCGCCAACCCGGAAATCCTGGTCACGGAAGCCGGTGGCTACAAGCTGGTGCCGTGATACGCTCGAAGGGCGTGCGAATCGTTTTAGATCGCATGCCTTTGAGCCTCGGATCTGAATGTCAATCGACGACGACGTAGCGCTTCTCGAGCGTGTCCCGACATTGCGCCTGTTGGGAGACGCCTCGTTGCGCATGCTGGCGATCGGCTCCGAGCAGCGTAACTTCGTCCGCGGCGATACCCTGTTCAATCTCGGCGACGACGCCGATGCCGGCTTCGTAGTCCAGCGCGGCGCCTTTCGGGTCGATGACGGCGCCGGCGCCGAGATGATCGCAGGTCCCGGCGCGCTGATCGGCGAGCTTGCGCTGGTGGTGCCGATGAAGCGGCCATCGAGCGCGATCGCGTTGGAGCATTCCTCCGTCATTCGCGTCGCACGCAGCCTGTTTCAGCGCGTGCTCGAAAGCGACCCCGCCGCAGCGGTTCGGCTGCGCGATGAATTCGCGGTCCGCTCCAGCCAGATTGCCAGCGATATCCTGATGGCGGGTGCGAAGCTGACGTCGTGAGAGGTTGTCGCTCCATCCGGGCTACGGGAGGTCACACCTCCAGCGTCACCGTCACCGGGACATGGTCCGACGGCCGCTCCCAGCTCCGCGCATCGCGCAGGATCCTGAAATCGCTGACCGCATCCTTCAACGCGCGCGAGACCCAGATGTGGTCGAGCCTGCGGCCGCGATCGCCGACGGTCCAGTCGGCGGAGCGGTAGCTCCACCACGTGTAGACTTTTTCCGACATCGGAATCCGCTCGCGCGCGACGTCTACCCATTCGCCGGCGGCCAGCGCGGCCTGCAGCTTTTCGGTTTCGATCGGCGTGTGCGAGACCACCTTCAGAAGCTGCTTGTGCGACCACACATCGTTCTCGTGCGGGGCGACGTTGAGATCGCCGACCAGGATGTGGCGATCCTCTCCGCGCGGATGCAACGGCTCGCACGCCTTCATCTCGTCGAGGAAGCGAAGCTTGTGGTCGAACTTCTCGTTCAGTGCGGGATCGGGAATGTCGCCGCCGGCGGGCACGTAGAAATTATGCACGACCAGCGGCTTTGCGACGTTGGCCTTCTCGCCGAACGATACGGAGATGTGACGCGAATCCACCTTGTCGCAGAAGGTGCGGATGTCCGTCGATTCGAACGGAATCTTCGAGACGATGGCGACGCCGTGATAGCCCTTCTGCCCGTTCAGCGCGACGTGCTCATAGCCGAGCCGCTTGAAGCGCTTCAGCGGAAAGGCATCGTCGATGCACTTGGTCTCCTGCAGGCACAGCACGTCCGGCCGCGCGCTCTTGAGGAATTTCGCGACCAGATCGATGCGCAGCCGCACCGAATTGATGTTCCAGGTTGTCAGGGAAAAACGCATGGGGGATGCGTCTTAGCATGGATTAACGCGGGGAAAATGCTTGTCCACAGCGCGCTCTCGTAGGGTGGGCAAAGCGAAGCGTGCCCACGTGCCTGCCATGAGGCGAGAGATCGTGGGCACGGCGCAAGTGCGCCTTTACCCACCCTACGAGACCTATCCCGGTGCCGGGCCGTAATTGGTGAAATCGATCTTGAACATGCCGGGATCGAGCTTCTTGCTCGAGTCCAGATTGTAGACCGCGATCGTGGTGTCGTAGCCCTGCGGATCGGTGACGGTCCATTGCTTCAACTGACCGTCCTTGGCGCCGAACATCAAGAGGAGGCGGCTGGTGCCGACCAGCGCCTGCTTCTCCTCGATGGTGACGCTGACGAAGACGTCGTCGGCCGAGACGCCAACGACATTGGTGTCCTTCATCAGGTCGATGCGATCCGACAGCAGGAAACGCAGCGGCGTCTGCGACAGCGGATAGACGTCCTGGGTCGCGAGCTTGCGGTCGCGCACCACCAGCGAGGATCCGTCGGCGACGATGTCGATCGGGCTCGGCGCGTCATATTCGAAGCGCACCTTGCCCGGTTTCTGGATGTAGAAATCGCCTTGCGTCTTGCTGCCGTCGGGGCCGACCTGGACGAAATTCCCGACCAGCGTCGACAGCGACGACAGATAGGCACTGACCTTGGCCGCCTGCGCCTTCTGGTTGGCATCGAAGGTCTGGAAGATGCTGCTAGGCACGTTGCGGCGCGGATCCGGGATCACCGGATTCGGCGGCGCCTGAGTCGCACCGGTGACAGCGGGCCCGCCGGCGGACGTTCCGCCGTCGCGGCCCTTCGGCGCGGGTTTCGGCACCGGAACGTTCTGCGCGAACGAGGACGCCGTCACCATCGCAGCGGTGACGAAAAGCACGCCGGCCACGCGCGCGCTTCGCGCAGCGATGGTGGCAGCGAATCGAATGTCCGGATGTCTGATCAACGCGTCGTCCTAACGTGGCTGGGCGTCTTTTAGCGTGATTTCGGGCAAAAGCAGATAACGATTTCGCGTGAAATGATGTCTGGAGGCGGCTGCCTCACATATGGCTGTCTTCTTCCTCGACCAGAATCTCGCGCTTGCCGGCGTGGTTGGCGGGTCCGACGATGCCTTCCAGTTCCATGCGCTCCATCAAGGATGCGGCGCGGTTATAGCCGATCTGCAGGCGACGCTGGATGTAGCTGGTCGAGGCCTTGCGGTCGCGTTTGACGATCGCAACGGCCTGCTGGAAGAGGTCGCCGCCGCCATCGCCGCCCATGCCGGTGGCGTCGAACACCGCACCGTCCTCGTCCTCGGTGGGCTCTTCGGCCGTGACGGCTTCGAGATATTCCGGCTGGCCCTGCGTCTTGAGGTGACGCACCACCTTCTCGACTTCGTCGTCGGAGGCGAAAGGTCCGTGCACGCGGCTGATGCGGCCGCCGCCCGCCATGTAGAGCATGTCGCCCTGGCCGAGCAGCTGCTCGGCGCCCATCTCGCCCAGAATGGTGCGGCTATCGATCTTGGACGTGACCTGGAAGGCGATGCGGGTCGGGAAGTTCGCCTTGATGGTGCCGGTGATGACGTCGACCGACGGACGCTGCGTCGCCAGGATCACGTGCAGGCCGGCGGCGCGCGCCATCTGCGCGAGGCGCTGCACCGCGCCTTCGATGTCCTTGCCGGCGACCATCATCAGGTCGGCCATTTCGTCGACGATGATGACGATGTAGGGCAGCGGATCGAGCGAGAGCTTCTCTTCCTCGTAGATCGCCTTGCCGGTTTCCTTGTCGAAACCGGTGTGCACGGTGCGCGTCGGCTCTTCGCCCTTGGCCTTCAATTCGAGCAGGCGCGTGTTGTAGCCGTCGATGTTGCGCACACCGAGCTTGGCCATGTTCTTGTAGCGCTCCTCCATCTCGCGCACGGCCCATTTCAGCGCGACCACCGCCTTCTTCGGGTCGGTCACGACGGGCGTGAGCAGATGGGGAATGCCGTCATAGACGGAGAGTTCGAGCATCTTCGGATCGACCATGATCAGGCGGCACTGGTCCGGACGCAGCCGGTAGACCAGGCTGAGGATCATGGTGTTGATGGCGACCGATTTGCCGGAGCCGGTGGTGCCGGCGATCAGCATGTGCGGCGTGCGCGCGAGGTCGATGATCACAGGATCGCCGCCGATGGTCTTGCCGAGGCAGAGCGGCAGCTTCGCCACCGTCTCGGTGGCTTCCTTGGCGATCAGCAGCTCGCGCAGATAGACCTTTTCGCGATGCGCGTTCGGCAGCTCGATGCCGATGGCGTTACGGCCGGGCACGACCGCGACGCGCGCCGACAGCGCGCTCATCGAGCGGGCGATGTCGTCGGCGAGCCCGATCACGCGCGACGATTTGATGCCGGGCGCCGGCTCAAGCTCGTACAGCGTGACCACGGGGCCCGGATTGGCTTTGACGATCTCGCCGCGCACGCCAAAGTCCTGGAGCACGCCTTCAAGCGAACGCGAATTGGCTTCCAGCTCGGCCTTGCTGAGCGGCTGGCGATCGCCGGCCTTGGGCGCGGCCAGCACGGAGACGGACGGAAGCTCGAACTTGTCGGAGGATTTCTTCGCGGCGGCTTTCGGGGCAGCCTTCTTGCGCGGGGCGCGCGCGGCAGGCTCCTCCTCTTCCTCCTCGTCTTCTTCCTCTTCCTCGTGCTGATCCTCGTAGTCCTCGTCCTCGTCCTGCGGCGAGATCGAGGGTGCGGCGCGGCCGCCGCCCAGATTCGGCTCCTGGCGGCTGAACGCGACGGCCTTGGTCTTCGGGCCGCTCGAGACCAGCGAGCGGTAAGCGGCACCACACAGCCAGATCAGCCGCGCCTTCGTGCTCATCAGCGCATGGAACAGCCAGCCCAGCGACACCGAGCCGCGATCGTTCTCCTCGTCCTCGTCGAGCGGCTTGTCGTCGTCCTCGATCTCCGAGAGCTCGTCGTCGTGCTCGCGGGCGCTAAGACCGCATGCGATCAGGAATGTCGCGGCCATCGCAGCGAACAGGATCGTGCCCAGCACGATCCGATAGATCGTGCCGGCCGGCCCGAAAATCACTGCAGGCGCGCGTACGAGCGCATCGCCGACCACGCCGCCGAGGCCGGTCGGCAGCGGCCATGCGCCGCCATGCGGCCAGCAGCTGACGAAGCCTGCCGCGATCACCGTGCAGAGAATCCAGGAGCCGAGCCGCAGCGCCTCGCGGTCGAACGGGCGGTGGGTCATCATACGCCAGCCCCAGACCGCGACGGTCAGGACCAGCATGATGGCGCCGAGCCCGAGGATCTGCATCGCAAGGTCGGCGCCGATCGCGCCGGCATAACCGAGAATGTTGCGGATCGGCCTCGAGGTCGCGTGGCTCAGGCTGGGGTCCTGAACCGACCAGGTCATCAGCGCTGCCGAGGCAACGCCCGACAACGCGATCAGGCCGAAGCCGGTGAGCTCGCGCACGCGCCGCGCCAGACCCTCGCGGATCGAGGGCGGCAGATGGCCGACCAGTGGAATGACACGTTCGATTGCCGACATGCTCATGGGCCCCGCCTAACCCAGAGTCTCGACCAGCCGGTGCAGCGCCTGCGCCGTGGTCTCGCCATCTTGCACCAGCGCCAGGCGAATATAGCCTGCGCCGGGATTGAAGCCGTCGGGCTGTTGCCGCGCCAAAAAGCTGCCGGGCACCGCGCGCACGCCTGCTTCCTTGAAGAGTTTCAGCGTTACCGACACGTCATCTCCAATCTCGGACGTGTTGAGCCAGACGCAGAAGCCGGCATCAGGCCGGCGATAGCCGTAGCGGTTGCCGATGATCTGGTCGGCGAGATCGAACTTGATCCGGTAGAGCCGGCGGTTCTCCTCGACATGCGCCTCGTCGCCATAGGCAAAGGTCGCGACATGCTGGAGCGGCACCGGCACCTGCGGCGCCGCGATGTTGCGCAGCTCCAGGAACATGCCGATGAATTTCTTGTCGCCGGCGGCAAAGCCGACGCGCAGGCCCGGCAGGTTGGAGCGCTTCGACAGTGACTGGAACGCAGCCACGCGGGTGAAATCGGGGCCGGCGCATTCGAGCGCACTGCCCGGCGCTTCGCGGGTATAGATCTCCGAATAGCATTCGTCGCTGAGGATCATGAAGCCATAGCGATCGGCGAGGCTCTTCAGGCGCGTGAAGTAGTCGCGCGAGGCGACCGAGCCCTGCGGATTGGCCGGCGAGGCCAGATAGAACGCCACCGTGCGCGCCAGCGTCGCCTCGTCGATGGCATCGAGGTCAGGCAGGAAGCCGTTCTCGACCGTGGTCGGCAGATAGACCGGCTCGCACGCTGCAGCACCCGCGCCGGCGCCGTAGACCGGATAGAACGGGTTCGGCATCAGGATCGCCGGTTTGCCGGGGCGCGGGCCGACATAGCGGACGGCCGCGATCGCGGCGAGGAACAGCCCCTCGCGGCTGCCATTGAGGACGAGAATCTCGCTCTTGGGGTCGAGCGGTCGCGGCAGCTTGAAGCGCGATGATAGCCAGGTGCTCGCGGCCTGGCGGAACGGGTCGGTGCCCTGGTTCATCGGATAGCGGCCGAAATCGGCGATATGCTTGGCCAGCACCGGGCCGACGAAATCAGGCACGGGGTGCTGCGGCTCGCCGACCGCGAGCGAAATCAAAGGCTTGCCGGGTTGATGCGGCGCCAGCAGCTCGTTCAGCCGGACGAAGGGCGAGCGTCCGGTATCGGAGCTTCCACTGGCCTGTGGCGCACGGGATGAAGCGGTCATGACCATTCTGGGCGCCAGCACTCTCGGAACAGCCGGTCGCGCGAAGGCCCCGGCGGGAAGCGGTTCAGTTCACCATAGATAGGGCGAGGTTAAGACGCGATTAACCATCGGCGGGCGGGTCCGTCCAGAGCAGGAATAATGAGGCCGGATAACAACGGGATGCGAGGCCCCCGACCTCTCCCGCTTGCGGGAGAGGTCGGCGCGTAGCGCCGGGTGAGGGCTCTCTCCTCTTGGGGGTTCTCGCCCGCGGAGGCACCCCCACCCCGCCCTCCCCCGCAAGCGGGAGAGGGAGCGCACCGTCACCTTGGTTTGATTCGAACTTCAGCGCCCCGGCAGCTTCTCGAATGTCTTCATGCCCGCCGGGATCGCATGAAACTCCTGGATGTCGCAGGTGTAGATCGCCATCTGCGGATGGAACTGGGTCGGATCATCCAGCGTGCCGACTTTCACGACCACCGCCGGCAGTCCGGGAACCTTGGTCACCAGATGGGTGCCGCACTCGGCGCAGAATTCGCGCGTGACGGCGCGTTCGAGATCCTTGCGCGTGAACTGCTTGGGCTGCCCCAGGGTGTAGCTGAAGCCGGCCGCCGGCATCGCGATGAAGGTGTTGGGTGCGCCGCCCGAGATGTACTGGCACTCGCGGCAATGACACTGGGCCTGCATCATCGGATCACCTTCGGCTTTGTAACGCACTTCGCCGCAATAGCATCCGCCTTCCAAGCGCATGACGACCTCCCGATTATCGTTTCTTGTGGTCGATATTTCTGCGCCGGCGGTGCGGAATGGCAATCCTTTTCTTGGCTGTGAAATCAAAAAGCACCCTGCCAAAAAGAAAGGGGCTCCAGCTTGCGCTGGAGCCCCTCAACGGTCAGGGCATTGCCGGGTATGTGCCCGAACCGTAGTTCTGGACGTGGTCTCCGAGGAGACCACGCCCGGGAGGAGACTTACATGTTGTAGGCGCGCTCGGTGTGCTCGGTGATGTCGAGGCCTTCACGCTCGCTCTCGACATTGGTCCGCAGCCCAACGATCACGTCGACGACCTTGTAGAGGATCGCCGAACCGATGCCCGACCACACCAGCGTGGTGCCGACGCCCCAGATCTGGGACATCATCTGCGCCGCGAAGTCGTAGTCGCCGACCTTCGGCGGGATCGCGGTGTAGTCCATGACGCCAGCGCCACCGAGGGCGGGGTTGACGAGGATGCCGGTGCCGATGGCGCCGACGATGCCGCCGACGCAGTGCACGCCGAACACGTCGAGGCTGTCATCGTAGCCGAGTGCGTTCTTCACGACGGTGCAGAAGAACAGGCAGACCACGCCGACGATGAGGCCGAGGACGATCGCGCCCATGACGCCGGAGTAGCCGGCCGCAGGGGTGACCGCCACGAGGCCCGCGACAGCGCCGGAGATGACGCCGAGCACCGACGGGTGACCCTTGATGATCCACTCCGCGAACATCCACGACAGCGCGGCGGCTGCGGTGGCGACGAAGGAGTTGGTCATGGCGAGGGCGGCGCCGCCGTTGGCTTCGAGGTTGGAGCCGGCGTTGAAGCCAAACCAGCCGACCCAGAGCAGCGAGGCGCCGATCATCGACATGGTCAGCGAGTGCGGGGCCATCAGCTCCTTGCCGTAGCCGACGCGCTTGCCGATCAGGAGAGCGCCGACGAGGCCTGCGATGCCGGCGTTGATGTGCACCACGGTGCCGCCCGCGAAGTCGATCGCGCCCTTCTTGAAGATCCAGCCGGCGTCGGCATTAATCTCGTCGAGCTTGGCCTGCGCCGCGGTCTTCGCGGCCGCATCAGTGGCGGCAGCGAGCGCCTTGGCCGCATCCTGGATCAGGTCCGGACCCTGCCAGTACCAGACCATGTGCGCGATCGGGAAGTAGATCAGCGTGACCCAGAGCGGGATGAACAGGGCGATCGCCGAGAACTTCATGCGCTCGGCGAAGGCGCCGACGATGAGGGCGGGCGTGATCGCCGCGAAGGTCATCTGGAAGCAGACATAGATGAGCTCCGAGATGTTGGCGTCGACCGAGAAGGTCGCGGCCTTCGTATCGGTGGTGACGCCCATCATGAAGGCCTTGGAGAAGCCGCCGATGAAGTCGGAACCGCCGGTGAAGGTGAGGCTGTAGCCGTACACGGCCCAGATCACGGTGACGACGCAGACGGTGTAGAACACCTGCATCAGGACGGAGAGCATGTTCTTGGAACGGACGAGACCGCCGTAGAACAGCGCGAGGCCGGGGATCGTCATCAACAGCACCAGCACTGTCGATGTCAGCATCCAGGCGTTGTCTCCCTTGTTGACCGTTGGCTCGGCGTAGGCTGCGGTCGCAGCGAACAGGCCGACTGCGAGAGCCGCCAATCCCGCGCCATAGGGACGCTTGAACGTCATATTATTCACTCCTGATTGGATAAAGGTTGAGCGCGAAATCAAAGGGCCGCGGCATCGGCCTCGCCGGTGCGGATGCGCACCGCGTGGTCGAGGTTGATGACGAAGATCTTGCCGTCGCCGATCTGTCCGGTTTTCGCGGCGGACGTGATGGCGTCGATGGTCTTGTCGACCTGGTCGGAGGCGACAGCGACCTCGATCTTGATCTTGGGCAGGAAGCTCACGGCATATTCGGCGCCGCGATAGATTTCCGTATGGCCCTTCTGGCGGCCATATCCCTTGACTTCCGTCACCGTGAGACCGTGAACGCCGATGGCGGTCAGGGCGTCACGGACTTCTTCCAGCTTGAATGGCTTGATAATCGCCATAACAATTTTCATGGGTCCTATCCCCGCTTGGGCCCGGTCCGGACGTGGCCGGGCGTTCTCGACTGGTTCGCCACGAGGGAGAAAGTTCACTACGCGGGCACAGCCTGGACCGTTAGAATCAAATGCCGTGCCAGATCGGGCGCGTTGCCTAACGGGCTATGAAAACGGGTGTTTTCGCGATGAACGCGCATTGCGGTGCAGTGCGCTATTCCGTCGCGCCCAAAACGTGGTCATGCCTGCTCAAAATGCGAGCATGACAGGCTGCCGACACAATATTGCTCATGCGTCGGGCAGTGTAGAGGTAATTAAGTAGCGTCACCGCTTATTGCAGGGCTTCGCCGTGCTGCGAAATATCGAGCCCCTCGAGTTCGTGCTCACGGGATACGCGCAAGGGCACGAACAGGCCGACCAGCTTTAGCAGGATGAAGCTCAGGCCAGCCGACCAGACAAAGGTGACGGCGACGCCATAGAACTGGATCAGGAGCTGCTGCGGGTGGCCCTCCAGCAGGCCGGCGGTGCCGCCGATGGCGCTGGTTGCGAACACGCCGGCGAGCAGGGCTCCGGTCAGGCCGCCGATGCCGTGGACGCCGAACACGTCGAGCGAATCGTCATAGTTGAAGCGATGCTTCAGCCAGGTGCAGGCCCAATAGCAAACCGCCCCCGCAATGATGCCGATGACGATGCCGTGCCAGGGTGCGACGAAGCCGGAGGCCGGCGTGATGGTGCCGAGCCCGGCCACCGCGCCGGAAATCATGCCGAGCACGGACGGCTTGCGCCGCGTCGACCACTCGATCGCGCCCCAGGTCAGCGCGCCGGAGCAGGCGGCAAGATGGGTCGCGATGATCGCCATTACGGCGCGTGAATTGGCCGCGCCCGCCGAGCCGCCGTTGAAGCCGAACCAGCCGACCCACAACAGGCCGGTGCCCATCACCGCGAGCGAAAGATCGAACGGCGAGAGATTTTCGGTGCCGTAGCCGTGACGGCGCCCCATCACCTTTGCCGCAACGAGGCCGCCGGTGCCGGCCGACAGATGCACCACGAGACCGCCGGCGAAATCCAAGACGCCCATGCTGGCGAGGAAGCCGCCGCCCCACACCCAATGCGCCAGCGGAATGTAGACGAAGATGAACCAGGCGACGGAGAACAGGAGATAGGCGGAGAACCGCATCCGGTCCGCAACCGAGCCCGCGACCAGCGCCACCGTGATGATGGCAAACGTCATCTGATACAGCATGAACAGCGCTTCCGGGATGGTCTTCGCGGCCGGGTTGACGCTGTCCATGGTCATGCCGGCGAGAAACCAGCGGTCGAGCGTGCCGATCCACGGGCCGTCGCCGACGAAGCACAGCGAATAGCCGAACGCGACCCAGAGAATGGAGATCAAAGTCACCGCGGCGAGGCTCTGCGCCATGGTGGCGAGCACGTTCTTCTTGCGCACCATGCCGGAATAGAACAGCGCCAGGCCCGGGATCGTCATCATCAGCACCAGCGCGGTGGCGACGATCATCCAGGCGGTGTCGGCCGTGTTGATCTCGGAGGCCGCGGCGCGCGCCGGCGAAGCCATGATCGACACAAGTCCGATCGGCGCAGCCATGGCAGCTGCGCGGCGCAAATATCCCGCCATGTCGTTCCCCCCGGCATCAATTGGCGTCGCACATTGTGGCGTCGTTGCCCGGTGCGATCGAAGAAGATCAAAGCGTTTTCAAGCGAAGTGGATATCGGTTCGCGTGAAGAAAACGCGTCAAAAACTAAGATCTAGAGCGCGTCGCTGTCGGTCTCGCCGGTGCGGATGCGCAGCGCGTGGTCGATCGGCGTGACGAAGATCTTGCCGTCGCCGATCTGCCCGGTGCGCGCGGTCGAGGTGATCACGGCGACCGCCTTGTCGGCGACGTCGGAGGCGACCGCGATCTCGATGCGCAGCTTCGGCAGGAAGTTCACGACATATTCGGCGCCGCGATAGATTTCGGTGTGGCCCTTTTGCCGGCCATAACCCTTCACCTCGGTCACGGTCATGCCGTGGACGCCGATCGCCGTCAGGGCCTGGCGGACCTCATCGAGCTTGAAAGGTTTGATGATCGCGACGACGAGTTTCATGGTCAGGCCTATTCCCCGGGATGCGCCGCGCCGTATGTCCCCGGCGCAGCGTCAATCTGGCATCTTTCCGGGCAAATGGCACAAAAAAGTTGCAGACTGAAGCGGAAAAACGTTTGAGCTTATGAACGGCCGCCTCTGTACAGGGCATCCGTTCATCCTTCACAATGCATTTTTGGCATGGATGCGGTGAACCCGCGCCTGCCAAGCGGTACATAAGTATTTTGAGGGGACGCTTCATGGCGAGTTGGTTCTACGCATCCGAGGGCAAGCAGCAGGGGCCCTTTCCGGAAGGGCAATTCCGCGATCTCGTCGCCCAGGGCGTCGTGCGCCCGGATACGCTGGTGTGGACCGAGGGCATGGCCGGCTGGCAAAAGGCCGCCGAAATCCCCGGCCTGGTCGGGGGCGGCGGCGCGCCGCCAATGATCCCCGCGGGCGGCCCGCCGATGATGGGCTCCGGTGGTTATGCCGGCGGCGGAGGCGGAGTGGCGGGATCGCTGGCGGTCGATTTCGGCGTCCTCGAGTTCACCTGGCGCAGCATCGTCTTGATGATCGGAATGATCTTCGTCATTCCGGCGCCGTGGGCGTTCGTCTGGTACACGCAATGGATCGTGTCCTGCGTCAAGGTCCCGGGGCGGCCGAACCTCAGCTTCACCGGGAGCGCGATGACGCTGGTGCCGTGGTATTTCGGCTTCATCGTTCTCGCCATCGCGCTCGCCTTCGTCGGCAGCCAGCTGCTGAGCAATCTGCTCTTCATCGTCCAGATCGTCCTCTACTGGCTCCTGATCAAATGGATGGTCGCGAACCTCGCCTCCAACGGACAGCCGCTGGGCTTGAGCTTCACGGGTTCGATCTGGGCCTATATCGGCTGGAGCCTGCTGTTCGGGATCTCCATCATCACCATCATCGGTTGGGCCTGGGTTGCCGCAGCCCAGATGCGCTGGTTCTGCCGCAGCATCGAAGGCACGCGGCGCGAAATCGTGTTCAAGGGCAGTGGTCTCGGCATCCTGTGGCGCGGCATCGTCGCCGCGATCCTGTGCAGTCTGATCATCCCGATTCCGTGGGTGTATCGCTGGATCATGAACTGGTTCGCGTCGGAGACCGTTCTTGCGCCGCGCGGGTCGCAGGCGGCCATGTAATGGCTGCTGGCCGCTTGTAGCGAACGGACAAGATGTCGAACCGCATCTGGTTTCACGCGTCGGGCAGCCAGCAGAAGGGGCCGTTTCCCGAGCCGCAGTTTCGCGACCTCATCGCCCAGGGCATCGTGCGCGCCGATACGCTGGTCTGGGCGGAAGGGATGGCGGGTTGGCAGAAAGCCGGCGAGGTGCCGGGCATCATCTCCGGCGCCGCAGCGCCGCCGTCATTGCCGGTCGGTGGAAGTCCGGGCAGCGACAGCGGCGGTCCGCTATCGGTGGACCTGCCGGTCTGGTCGTTCACGGGATGGTGGATCCTGGTGATGATCGGCAGTCTGCTGGTGATCCCGTCGCCCTGGACCGGGACAGGATATTATCGCTGGCTGTTTCCGCGCATGCACGTTCCGCAGCGGCCGAACCTCGCCTTTACCGGACAGGTTGGAGACATCTGGTACGTCTTCATCGCGATGGGACTGGCGGGCTGTCTGGGCTATATCGACAGCCTCCTCCAGATTTTCGGAGTGCTAGTTCAGGCCGTTTTATCCTGGGTGCTCATTCGCTGGGTGGTCGCCAATATCAGCTCGAACGGTCAGCCGATGCGGATGACGTTCACAGGCAGCGTCTGGGGCTTCGTCGGCTGGCAGATCCTGACGTTCCTCGCGGTCTTCACGATCATCGGCTGGGCTTGGGTCATGGCCGCGTGGACGCGGTGGATTTGCCGCAACGTCAGCGGGACGCGCCGCGAGATGGTCTTCACCGCCACCGGTCTTGATCTGCTTTGGCGCACAGTCGCGTTTTGCCTCGGCTGTCTTTTCATCATTCCGATTCCGTGGCTGCTGCGCTGGTACTTCACCTGGACCATGGCGCAATTCGTGCTCATTGAGCGCAGCACTGCCGCCAATGCCTAAGACTTCCGTTCGCGCACGGAGCCTTCCTGCGCGACAGAGGCGACCAGCGTACCGTCCGGCTTGAAGATCGAGCCGCGGGTCAGGCCGCGGCCGCCGCGCGCACTCGGCGAATCCTGCGCGTAGAGCAGCCATTCGTCGGCGCGGAACGGGCGGTGAAACCACATCGCGTGGTCGAGACTGGCCGGCATCATGCGCTTGTCGAACAGCGTGCGGCCATAGCGTGCCATGATTGCATCCAGCAGCGAGAAATCCGAGGCGTAGGCGAGCGCGCACATGTGCAGCGCTGGATCGTCAGGCAGCTTCGCGGCGGTCTTGATCCAGACGTGGATGCGGCCGTCGTCGATCTTCTGGCCGAAATAACGGCCGAGCTCGACCGGACGCAGCTCGATCGGACGATCGGATTCATAATAGCGGCGGATGAACTCCGGCATCTCCTTGAACATCGGCTGCTTCGCCACCTCCTCCGCCGTGAGCTTCTCCGGCGGTGGCACGTCGGGCATCTTGTCCTGATGGTCGAACGCACTCTCCTCTTCGGCGTGGAACGACACCATGATCGAGAAGATCGCGTTGCCGTGCTGGATCGCCGTGACGCGGCGGGTCGAATAGCTCTTGCCGTCGCGCAGGCGTTCGACCTGGTAGATGATCGGGATCTGCGGATCGCCCGGCAGGACGAAATAGCAGTGCAGCGAATGCGGCAGCCGGCCCTCGACCGTGCGGCAGGCCGCGACCATCGCCTGCCCGATCACCTGGCCGCCGAACACCCGCTGCCAGCTGGTCTTCGGGCTGTTGCCCCGGAACAGATTCACCTCGAGCTGCTCGAGGTCGAGGATCGAAATGAGGTCGATCAGGCTTTTGGACATGGAGTGAGCTTTCTCGCCGTCGTTCCGGGGCGGATGGTCCGGAATGACACAATGGGCCGTTCCGCCCTTGTTTCACCGCACTGTTTCGCCCACCTCAAGTCTGCTAGCAAGACCAGGATTTGACCGGGAATTTGGGTATGTCGGTACAGGGTAGCATTGTCATTGGTGGCGGCGCGTTTGCAGGGCTTGCGCTGGCCCTGGCGCTGCGACAGGGGCTCGGGCCCGAGATTCCCGTCATCGTCGCCGATCCCGCCCTCGCCACGCGGCCGAGCCGCGACCCCCGCGCCACCGCGATCGTGGCGGCCTGCCGCCGCCTGTTCGAGGCGATCGGCGCCTGGGACGACGTCAGGAGCGAGGCGCAGCCGATCCTCCACATGGTCGTCACAGACTCGAAACTCGAAGATGCCACTCGTCCGGTCTTCCTCAATTTTGCCGGCGATGTCGCGCCGGGCGAGCCCTTCGCGCACATGGTCGAGAACCGCCGCCTGATTGATGCGCTGGTGGTGCGTGCCGAGGCCGAGGGCATCGATCTGCGCGCCACCACGGTCGCATCCTACGATGCGCGCGCCGAGGGCATCGACGTGACGCTCGGGGACGGCAGCGTCATCGCGGCCAGCCTGCTGGTTGCCGCCGATGGTGCGAGGTCAAAGCTGCGCGAGCGCGCCGGCATCGCCACCCATGGCTGGGAGTATGACCAATCCGGCATCGTCGTCACGGTCGGCCATGAGCGTGATCACGAGGGCCGCGCCGAAGAGCATTTTCTGCCGGCCGGCCCATTCGCGATCCTGCCGCTCTCGGGAAAACGCTCGTCGCTGGTGTGGACCGAGCGGCGAGCTGAGGCCGCGCGCATCATTGCTCTCAGCGACGAAGAGTTTCACGCCGAGCTCGAGCAGCGTTTCGGCCTGCATCTCGGCGAGGTGAAGGCGCTCGACAAGCCGCGCGCGTTTCCGCTGTCCTATTTCGTCGCGCGCTCCTTCATCGCCACCCGCCTCGCGCTGGTCGGCGATGCCGCCCACGTCATCCATCCCATCGCGGGCCAGGGCCTCAACATGGGCCTGAAGGATGTCGCCGCGCTGGCCGAGGTCGTCGTCGATGCCGCGCGGCTCGGCATGGATCTCGGCGCCGCCGACGTGCTCGAGCGTTACCAGCGCTGGCGCCGCTTCGACACCATGGCGATGGGCGTTGCGACCAACTCGCTGAACTTCCTGTTCTCCAACCAGTCGACGCTGCTGCGCACCGTCCGCGACATCGGCCTCGGCCTCGTCGACCGCGCCCCGCCGCTGAAGAACCTCTTCATCCGCCAGGCCGCGGGATTGACGGGCGAGGTGCCGCGGCTGCTGAAGGGCGAGGCGTTGTAGGTTTTCGCTGGCGCCACACACCCCGTCGTCGTCCCGGCGAAGGCCGGGATCCATACTCCGCAGCAAGAGTGTTGCGAGGACTCGGAGTTACCAGCGCGTACAACAACGCAATTCGGTGGTTATGGGTCCTGGCTTTCGCCAGGACGACACCGAGGATGTTGCGCGGCTATCGCACACCAACTTCGTAGCCCGGATGGAGCGAAGCGTAATCCGGGGCAGTCGTCACGACCTCAATCGATCTTTCTTGCCTCTTCCGGCAGCATGATCGGGATGCCGTCACGGATCGGATAAGCCAGCTTGGCGCTGCGCGAGATCAGCTCCTGCTTTGCGGAATCGAACTCCAGCGGGCCCTTGGTCAGCGGGCAGACCAGAATCTCCAGCAATTTGGGATCGACGCTGGCTTCGGGACGTTCGGTAGGCGCGTTCATTGGGGTCTCCGGCATCGCTTGCCTCTAGCACAGAAATTCGCGTCCGCCCATCGCGGGCTCAGGCTGCGATCATCGTCAAGACCTCGTCGAGCAGGGCCTGGAGCCGTGCTGCCGGCACCGGCGGGCCCGACAGGGCAAAGCCGAGAAAAGTCCAGTACAGGATCTGCGCCCGGGCCTGCGCGGTTGCCGGGGTGAGCCCGCGTTTTTCCAGCAGCCCCTCGATATAGTCGAGCCGGCGGCGGTCGATTGCGCGCACGGCCCCTTGCGCGGCCGCATCGAAGGCCGCCCAATTGCGTACCGCGCGCTCGAGCTCGAGCCGCGCGCCGAATGACCTCCGCAGCAGCGCCTTGAGCGGTTCGTCGCCGGCGGCTTCGACATCGGCGATGATCTGCTCGGCCGCGATCTCGCGCCAGCGCTTCAGCACGGCGGCCTGGAACGCGCCGAGATCGGCGAAATGCCAATAGAAGCTGCCGCGCGACACGCCCATGGATTTTGCCAGCGGATCGGCCTTGAGCGCGGTGAAGCCGCTTTTGGCGAGCGCCTTGAGACCTTCCTTGATCCAGTCGTCGGCGGAGAGCTGTTCGGTCATCTCGGGTTCCCGGAGGCGAACCATACACTAGTGTATTGACAGGCCGCAGGCCAGCGCCTATCTCACCATACATAACTGTATGGAGAGATGATGATGCGTGATCTCTTGCTGCAATCCGCCGGCCTCGCCACCATCGCCGTAGCCCTCATTCATGGCGTCCTCGGCGAGACCAAGGTCTTCGCCCATGCCCGCATCGAGCCTGAACGGCTCCGCACCCTGATCCGCCTGGTCTGGCAGACCTCGACCGTGGCGTGGATCGGCGGCGGCGTCTTGCTGCTCGCGACTCCCTGGATGGCGTCCGAGCCCGCGCGGCACTGGATCGTCATCACGCTCGCCTGCGTGCTCGGTTTCGCCGCCTTCGCCAATGCCTGGGCCACGCGCGGCCGGCATTTCGGCTGGATGGCGCTCAGCGCCGTCGTGGCGATGACGGTCGCCGGCTACTGAGCGCCGAAACGACAAGCCACGCATGACTGCGACCCTGGGCTTCGAACCCGGTACCACGCATTCGCGGCGTCTAACCGCTGCGCAGGATCGATGGGAATAGAGGCATGCCACTGACACTCGTCACCGGCGGCACGGGGCATCTCGGGCAGGACGTCGTCGATCGCCTCCTTGGCGACGGACATCGTGTCCGGATTTTCGCGCGGTCGCGGGGCGCGCGGTCGGATGTCGAATGGGCGATCGGCGATCTCGCTACAGGCGCCGGCTTGCGCGAGGCACTGCGTGAGGTCGATACGGTCATCAATGCGGCGACGGATTCGCCGATCGCACGGCGGGGCGGCATCCGTCCGATGGACTTCTTTAGATCGCCCTCCGCCGTGGATGTTGCGGGTACGGAGCGGCTGTTGTCGCTTTGCGGGGAGGCCGGGGTTCGGCACTTGCTGCACGTTTCGATCGTCGGGCTCGACCAGGCGACCCTGCCCTACGCCCGGGTCAAGCTCGCCGGCGAACGGCTGGTGCGTGCGTCTGCGTTGTCCTGGTCCGTCGTTCGCGCGATGCCATTCTATTACCTGCTCGACCGCTTGCTCGCGGGCCTCGCCTGGCTTCCGGTGTGGCCTGTGCCAACGGCGCTGTTCAATCCCGTCGATACGTCGGACGTCGCGGATCACGTGCTGGCTTGCGCGTTCGACGGGCAGCGCGGCATACGTGCGGAGATCGGCGGCCCCGAAGCTCTCGATCTCGTTGCCTTCGCCCGGCAATACCAGGCGGCGAGGAGATTGCACCGGAAAATCCTGCCAATCGGCCTGTCCGAGGCGAAGGCGCGCGGCATGGGCTTTGTCGTCAGCCAGGGCGTGCGCGGGCGTCTCCGCTGGGCGGACTGGCTGCAGCGCAGGTACCCGGAATGCGAAGTGCGGCCTAGCGCAATTGGCAAAGTCGGCGGTTCATCCCGGCCGTGAGGCGTAAGGCCGCATCGCCCCTGCGAAGGCGGGCTGCGTGCGGACAGCGCTGATCTTTTGGCGGTCGTTAGAACAACTCTAAATCCAATTGGCCCCGTACCGGATTGACTTCACCATCACCTTTGCTTCCTTCAGTCCGGCTTCGCGGCTCGCGTAGCGCGCACGACAGAGGAGGAGACGTTCGTGAAGGTCATTCGTGTTGTTGCCATTGCACTGACGGTTGGAATGGGCATGGGGTCGGCGGCCATGGCCGACGGATTCAAGGACTGCACCAAGCTCGACAAGGCGTCATGGAAGCCGGCCAGCGAGGCCGAAGCCAAGGCCAAGGCGCTCGGCTACGAGGTGCGGCGCTCCAAGATCGAAGGCTCCTGCTATGAGGTCTATGGCGTCAAGGAAGGCAAGCTTTACGAGCTGTTCTACAGCCCCGAAGATCTCAGCCTGAAGCACACGATCGCCAAGTAAACCGCGAAGTAAACTGCGCGAGTTGATCCGCGCAAAGCAAGGCTTGAGGATGGTCTTCGCTTGATCGAAGAAGCGATGCCAAAAGCGCGCGGGGTGTCCGACCGGACCCCCGCGGATCGAACCGCTTCGCGGACGGTCGCGGTCTGGGACCTCCCGCTGCGCCTCTGGCACTGGGCTCTCGCGGCTAGCGTTCTGGCCGCGTGGTTCACGCCGACCGTTTACGACCGGACTCACCGCATCGTCGGCTATGCGGTGCTCGGACTTCTCGCCTTTCGCCTTGCCTGGGGGTTTTGGGGAAGTCGCTATTCGCGCTTCCGCATGATCAGAGTGAGGCTTCGGGCGGCGCCAAGCTATCTCTGGAATCTGCGCCGCGGCATCACCGGCCGCTATATCGGGCTCAATCCCGCCGGCACCCTGATGCTGGTCGCGCTGCTGGCCTCGCTCGCCGTCTCGACGATTACGGGCGCGATGTCGGTTACCACCACCTTCTTCGGCGTCTGGTGGGTCGAGGACACCCATCATTATTCATCGGATGCGGTCATCGTCCTGGTCGTGCTGCACGTGCTCGGTGTGGTGCTGATGGGGCTACTCCAGCGCGAGAGCCTGGTCCGCGCGATGATCACCGGGCGCAAGCGCATCCGCGGCCATTCCTAAATATCATTGCCGATCGTTGCACGCGTCCTGCACCCGGCTCGGGCACGGTCGCCGCATGGCCTCAGGCCGTTCGTCAGATCAAGTTGTACGAGCACCGTTAACATGCCGGTAAGCATGCAATCATGCACGGCACAAAATTAACGTGAATGGCGTCTAGCCGATCCACCATCGATAACAATCGACGATGGAGCGCTGCTGAATGTTCCGCGTTTTCTCCTGCCTTGCGGTCGAGCACGATTGGCGGCTCGTTGTACTCGCTGGTCTGGTCTGCTTCGCTGCAAGTATTGTCGCGGTCAGCATCTTTCATCGTGCGATCGCGACGCGCGCAAGAAGGCGGTGGATCTGGATCACGATTGCCGGCGCGGCCATCGGATACGGCATCTGGGCAACGCATTTCGTCGCGATGCTCGCCTACGAGCCGGGCGTTCCAACGGGCTACGGCATCGTGCCGACCGCGTTTTCTCTCGCTGCGGCAATGCTCCTGACCTCGGTCGGTTTCGGCGTTGCAGTCGGCACCTCCGGCCTGTGGCGCGCGATGGCAGGGGGCATCATCATCGGCGGCGGCATTGCCAGCATGCACTATCTCGGAATGTGGGCACTTGAAGTGCCGGGTCGAGTCGCCTGGTCGGTGGACCTCGTGTTCGTCTCGATCATTCTAGGTATGTGTCTCGGCTGCGCCGCGCTGGCTGTCGCGCTCAGGTACCAGGGCTACCGGGGCACGCTTGCGGCGGCAGTCCTGCTGACACTCGCCATCGTATCGCATCATTTCACGGCCATGGGGGCGGTGCAGATCACGCCAGATCCAACGCGAGCGACGACGGATAGCCTTTCGCTTTCTCCGGCCTTCCTCGCGCTTGCTATCGCCGGCGTGGCGCTGTCCGTGCTGGGAATGAGCCTGATCGGCGTGCTGGCCGATCGTCGCCTGGCGACCCGGACCGCCAGGTTCGAGGAGATCATCAACCAGCTTTCGGTCGCCCGGCAGCAGCTCGAAGGCTCGCAGAACGAACTGCAGGACCAGAAGCTCAGGCTGGATACGGCCATCAACAACATGGTCGAGGCTCTCTGCATGTTCGATGCGGAGAAGCGACTTGTGGTCTGCAACGAGCGCTATGCCCGGCTCTATCGGTTGCCGCCGGAACTGCTGACAACGGGGACCCCGCACGCCGACATCATCAGGCATCGCGTCGTGACCGGCATTCTCAAGAGCGACACCAGCGAGGGCGCAGCCGAGCAGTTCCTGTCGAAATTGGCAGCGTTGCCGTTCGATGCAGTCTCGAGCAGAATCGACGAGTTCGCGGATGGCCGGTTGATCTGCGTGACGCGACAGCCAATGGCCGGCGGCGGGTGGGTGGCCACGCATCTTGATGTCACCGAGCAACGCCGGTCCGAGGCCAGGATCGCTCATATGGCGCAACACGATGCGTTGACCGATCTGCCAAATCGCGTGCTGCTCAGGGAGCGGATGGAGCACGCCATTGCGGTTACGCGTGGCGGCGGCGTCGATCTGGCCGTGCTCATGCTCGACCTCGATCGCTTCAAGGAAGTCAACGACACGCTCGGACATCCGGCGGGCGATTCCCTGCTGCGCGCCGTTTCCGCGCGTCTGCGCGAATGCACCACGGAAACCGCGCTGATCGCGCGACTGGGGGGCGACGAGTTCGCGGTGATCGACTACGTGACCAACCCGGCCGTCGAGGCCGCCACCCTCGCCGAGAACATCAGAAAGGCGCTTTGTGAACCCTTTGATCTCGGCGATCATCGGGTCACGGTGGGCACCAGCATCGGCATTGCCATCGCGCCGCGCGATGGCAGTGATTCCGACGTTCTGATGAAGAGCGCAGATCTCGCCCTCTACTCGGCCAAGAGCGGTGGACGTGGCGCATTCCGCTTCTTCGAGCCGGAACTCGACCAGCTCATGCATGCGCGACGCAACCTGGAGCGCGACATGCGGGATGCGCTTGCTGGTCGCGAATTCGAGCTGCACTACCAGCCATTCGTCAATACCGCGACCGGCGAGATCCGCGGCTTCGAAGCCCTGCTGCGCTGGCATCACCCGAGGCGTGGTCTGGTCTTGCCCGGCGAATTCATTCCGCTCGCGGAGGAGGCCGGCTTGATCGTGCCGCTGGGAGAATGGATCTTGAGGACGGCGTGTGCGGAAGCCGCCAAATGGCCTGCCCATCTCAGGATCGCGATCAACCTGTCTCCCGCTCAATTCAGGAGCAAGGAGCTTGTTCCGGTCATTGTCGATGCACTGGCGAACTCGGGAATTGCGCCACACCGGCTCGAGCTCGAGGTCACCGAGACGGTGATCATGCATGACAGCGAAGCCGTATTCGCGGCACTTGGTCAACTGCGCGAGCTCGGCGTGCGAATCGCCCTGGACGACTTCGGCACCGGCTATTCGTCGCTGAGCTTTCTGCAAAGATTTCCGTTCGACAAGGTCAAGGTCGATCGCAGCTTCGTCAACGAACTGTCCAGCGCAAGGGCTGACGCGCACCATCTCGCGCGAGCCGTCGTTCGCTTCGCAGTCAGCCTCGGCAAGACGACCACCGCCGAAGGCGTCGAAACGAAGGAGCAGCTGGACGTCCTCCGTGAAGAGGGGTGCGTCGAAACGCAAGGCTACTATTTCGGTCGGCCGATGCCTGCATCCAACATTGCGAAAATGCTGAGGCGAGGTACCCAGGCAGCCGTCTGCGCTGCGTGAGTACCCGCATCCTCACTGCAGCGGAGGATCGCCGCTGGTGCGCTTCTTGGCGAGATCCATCTCCGTGACCGCGATCAGAATCTCGGCGCGGGTCTTCAAGTCGGGCGCTTCCAGCATGGCCTGCTTCTCCGCGGGGCCATAGGGCGACATCATCGCCAGCGCGTTGACGAGTGCTTCGTTGGGCGCGCTTTCGACGCCTTCCCAGTCAACCTTGAGATTGTTGGCCTTCAGGAAGTCCGCCAGCACGGCCAGCAGCGCCTCGCGGTCGACCTCGTCCTCGCCCATGCGCGCGGTGAAGTCGTCGACGAAGGCGAAGAAATCCACCTTGCACTGCCGGTAGGCGGTGAGCACCTCGAGCTCCTCGACCACCTTGAAGCGCGAAACGCCGGTGAGCTCGAGGATGTAGCGGCCATCGCCGGATTCGGCGAGCTGGGTGATGCGGCCGACGCAGCCGACGCGGAACAGCGTTGGCTTGTCGGAATTCTTCGGCGAGTGCGCGACATCAGGCTGGATCATGCCGATCAGGCGATGGCCGTCGCGGAAGGAATCATCGACCATCGACAGGTAGCGCGGCTCGAAGATATTGAGCGGCATCTGGCCGCGGGGCAGCAGCAGCGCGCCCGGCAGCGGAAACACCGGAATGATCTCCGGGAGGTCGGCGGGTCCGCGATATTCGATGTTGATCGGCATCTGGTCCCGGTCCCCGCTGACTTGGTCAACCGCGCCTACGAAAACAGGATCGTCGACAAGCGCTTGCGCCCCTCGACGGTTGCATCATCCGTGCCGCCCCAGGCTTCGAAGAACTGCACCAGCTGCTTGCGGGCGCCGTCGTCGTTCCATTTGCGGTCGCGCTTGACGATCGCGAGCAGCTGCTCGGTAGCGGCCGCACGATTGCCTTGCGCGTTCAGCGCGGTCGCGAGGTCGAATCGGGCCTGATGATCGAGCGGGTTTGCGGCGACTTTCTGTTCCAGCTCGGCGACCGGTCCGAGCGATTGCGCCTGCTCGGCGAGATCGATCGCGGTCTGCACGGCCTTCACCGCGGGGTCGCTGCGCTTGGATTCCGGCACCATGGCGAGCGTCTGCTTGGCTTGCTCCATCGCGCCGGAGACGGCATAGCATTTTGCGAGGCCCGCGAGCGCCGCGATGTTGGTGGCATCATGCTGGAGCACCTCGGCGTAGATCTGCGCTGCTGCGGCCGGGTCGCCCTCGGCGAGCACGGCTTCAGCCTCCTGCAGGATCTCGGCGATATTGGGCTCGCCCGGCGCGGTCACGCCTTTTGTCAGCTTTTCGATGAAGGCGTTGAGCTGGCTCTCGGGCACCGCGCCCATGAAGCCGTCGGCGGGCTGGCCGTTGACGAAGGCGATCACGGCCGGGATCGACTGGATGCCCATCTGGCCCGGGATCGCCGGATGCTGGTCGATGTTCATCTTGACCAGCTTGACCTTGCCCTTGGCCGCCTTGACCGCCTTTTCGAGCAGGGGGGTGAGTTGCTTGCAGGGGCCGCACCACTCCGCCCAGAAATCGATCAGCACCGGCTGGCGCTTCGATTCCTCGATGACGTCCTTCACGAAGGTCTGGGTGGTCGTGTCCTTGATCAGATCGGCCGCAGCCGGGCCCGCCGCTCCGTTACCCTGGTCGATGATCGTCACGGGGATCCCCTCGTCTATGTCCGGAATGGCGGGTCTTTAGCACGTTGCCATTTCATATGCTTCGCTGTCGGCTCCTAAATTGGGCCGGGCCGGCCGAATTTCAATCCACCGAGGCCGATTCGCCAGTTCCGGGGCAGTTTCGGGCCATTTGGCCGCATTCAGGCTCCATATGGGGTCCCAAGAACCGAATCTAGGTCGCCGGTAGCTGTTGCATTCCCCTCCCGCTTTTGGCATACGACAGCCGTTGCCGGCGCGTCACGCGACCGACACAGGATGCGGGTGTAGCTCAGTGGTAGAGCACGACCTTGCCAAGGTCGGGGTCGAGGGTTCGAGCCCCTTCGCCCGCTCCAATTTTTCCCAAAGCATCCGAAAGGAATGGGCGATTCCCGTCGGGGCGAGTCGACGCACTGTTTTGTCCCAGGCTGTGAGGGCTGCTCCAGGTCCCAAGGCTGGATTGGGCGCCAATCCGGAATTCAGGGTGGCCGACCCCAGCTATACAGCGCGCGGCAGCTCTTTGGTCCTTTCCAGCGCTACATCCGCGGTCAGCCTATATGGATCTTTGATCGAGAGTTGATTGATCGCCGCACTCACGAAATCAGGCTTCAGGTTTTCGATTGTGGCCAGCGTATTTGAGACGCTGTCGCGATAGCCGGCCAACTCCCTGATAACCGATTCCGCGTGTTTGTCGCTGCCAGCTGCGATGTCAAATATGTCGCGCGGGGCAATGCTCTTGCCCCGGTAATGGATTTTCTTTGCAATGATCTCTGGGATCGTCTCCAGCAGCACCGCTTCGCCTTCAACTGTTGCTCGCGTTGTCGGTGAGGATGTCAGCGACGGTGCGACGATGAAATCGATCTCGCCAAATTCGAAGCCAAGCTTCAGGAGGCGTGCGCCGTCTCCCCTGTAGTCAGTAGGTCTGACCTCGAAATCGAAGTCATGCTTCTGTGGATCCAGGAACGGAAGAACTTGAGGATCCGGGAGAAAGATATCGACATCGTGGCTTATCCGATGATCGATTTGCAGCATCATCGCCGTGCCGCCGCCGAACGTCCAACGATCGATGATTTCTTGTTCGGCGTTCACCTGCCGAATCATCGCGACGGCAATGCGAAACAGTTGCGCCCAATCTGATTGAGCGCTCACCGGCTACGCCGCAAGCGGATAGGTTTGTCCCGAAAACTCTGCAAACGCCTTCGCCGCGGCAACCAATTGCTCGTGGCTGATGCCATGCATCTCAGCGAAGGCGACTTGCAAGTCGGGGTGGACATCCCCAAAAAACGATGACATCGGACCGCAGGCGGCCTTCGCGGAAGAGTGGTCCAGCAGGCAATGAACAAGCTCCTGCACGCTCAGCCTCTTGCGATACGGCGCATTCACGGTTGCCATAACCAGGACGGGGATATTCATCTGCGTCACTATCTGATTGCCTGGTCAATATAGGATCGACTGAACGGGCTTGGCAATCGATTGGTTTCCTCTTTGTTCCGTCCGCAGGGGTGGCTGGCAGCGCGCCTCGCCAGAATTCCTCAGCGGAACGTCCTTCCGCCGTTCAGATAGGGGCAGTTGGGATCACATGACAATTCTGGTCACCGGCAGTGCCGGCCATCTCGGCGAAGCCATCCTCCGCACCCTGCGCGGGCGCGGTTCCCCAGCGCGCGGGATCGACCTGAAGCCCTCGCCCTTCACCGACGCGGTCGGCTCAATCGTCGACCCCGGCTTCGTGCGCAGCCAGATGGACGGCGTCACCGCCGTCATCCACAGCGCGACGCTGCACAAGCCGCATGTGGCAACCCACGGCAAGCAGGACTTCGTCGATACCAACGTCACCGGCACGCTCAACCTGCTCAAGGCGGCGGCGAGCGCCGGCGTGCGCAGCTTCGTCTTCACCAGCACCACCAGCGCGTTCGGCTCGCAGCTCCGCTCCGGGGCCGGGCAGGCGGCGGTCTGGGTCACCGAGGATCTGCCGCCGGTGCCGAAGAACATCTACGGCACCACAAAACTGATGGCGGAGACCCTGTGCGAGCTGTTCTATCGCGAGCGCGCCCTGCCGGTCGTCGTCTTGCGGACCTCGCGCTTCTTTCCGGAAGAGGATGACGATCCGGCGATGCGCTCGGCTTACACGCTGGAGAACGCGCAGGCCAACGAGCTGCTCTATCGCCGGCTGGATATCGCGGACGCCGTGAGTGCGCATCTGCTCGCCGCCGAACGCGCCCCGAAGATCGGCTTCGCCCGCTACATCGTCTCCGCCACCAGCCCGTTCGAGCTGCGCCATCTCGCCGCGCTTGCGCGCGATGCGGCCGGTGTCGTGCGCGAGCTCTACCCGGATTGCGCGCAGCTTTACGCGGCGCGGGGCTGGAACCTCCTCCCCGAGATCGACCGTGTCTATGTCAACGAACGCGCGCGGCGCGAGCTGGGCTGGCGGCCGGAATTCGATTTCGCGCATGTGTTGCACAGCCTGCGCACGGAGCGCGATTTCCGTAGCCCGCTGGCGCGTGAGATCGGCTCGAAGGGCTATCATGACGCGGTGTTCGACGACGGACCCTACCCGGTCGCCTCTTAGGCGCCGGATTTGCTGTTTTGCTCGACGCGTCAGATGTCTGTCTGGTCTCGCCGGGAGCAAGCCGCTTGAGCCGTTCTACTGTGCATGGGGTTGTTTTCGCGTTTTTGTAGGTCCACCCCCTCCTGCCGGCTGCGAACGATCCGCGCGCCAATTGATTCCGCGCTGCAGCGAGAGCGGTGTCGCGGCGTTCGTCCGTTGACATTCCGTCTCAATTTTTCCGGAGCGCAACGGCGGCGCACGCGGCGCGCTTCTCACCGGTCGCAGATGTGCTAACCTTTTTGCGTCTGTCGTGCCGTCGGACTTAAAACTTCGCCTCTCGACTAGCAAAATAAAATAATGCGCAGCCCTGACGGCTGCCTTAGGGGAGTGACGCGATGAAATTCCATCGATCCGTCTTTCAATCCGTTCTGGCGCTTGCAGCGGTTGCCTTTCTCGCGGGGACCAGCGCTGGCAATGCGCAGCAGCAGGACAAGAACCGGGCGCTGAAGAAATACGAATCCGGCACCAAGGAGTTCTGGACCCATCCGCCCGATGACTGGTTCCTCGGCGACGAGACCGAGGCGCAGAAGGGCCTCGCGCCGCCCTCGGGACCGCCGACCGGCGCGTCCGATGCCGAGCTCGCCAACATCGTCAAGAAGATCAAGCTGCCGGCAGGCTTCAAGATCGAGGTCTACGCCTCCGGCGTGCTGGCCGCGCGGCAGATGGCCTGGGGTGACAAGGGCACGCTGTTCGTGGGCTCGTTCGGCCTCGGCAACGTCTATGCCATCAAGGACAACAACGGGAAGAAGGAGGTCAAGACCGTCCTTAAGGGCCTGAACATGCCCACCGGTCTCGCCTTCAAGGACGGTGCGCTCTACGTCATCGCCGTCGACAAGCTGATCCGCTACGACAATGCGGAGGCCAATCTCGACAAGCTCGGCGACGGCAAGGTCGTCTATGACGACATGCCGTCCTATGCCGCGCATGGCTGGAAATACATCGCGGTCGACAAGGAAGGCTGGTTCTTCCTGCCGTTCGGACCTCCCTTCAACGTCGGCATCCCACCGACCAGCGTGTCGCAGATCCGGCGTGTCGATCCCAAGACCGGCAACGCCGAAATCTGGGCGCTGGGCGTCCGCAACTCGGTCGGTGGCGACGTCGATCCGCGCACCGGCAAGCTCTGGTTCACCGAGAATGCCCGCGACTGGATCAGCGATGATCTGCCCTCGGACAAGCTGAACATGATCAACCGGATCGGCGAGCATTTCGGCTATCCCTATTGCCACCAGGGCAACCTGCCGGACGACAAGTTCGCCATGGGCCACAAGTGCTCCGAGTTCACGCCGCCGGTGCTGAATCTCGGCGCGCATGTTGCTCCGCTCGGCATGAAGTTCTACACCGGCAATCAATTCCCCGCCGATTACAAGAACAACATCCTGATCGCCGAGCACGGCTCCTGGAATCGTCACAAGTACCAGGGCGCGCGCATCGTGCGCGTAATCGTCGGGCCCGACGGCAAGAATCCCAAGCAGGAGATCTTCGCCTCCGGCTGGCTCGAGGGTGACCAGGGCTATCTCGGCCGTCCCAATGACATCCTGCTCGACAAGGATGGTTCGATCCTCGTCGCGGACGACTGGGCCGGCGCGATCTACCGCATCAGCTACAGCAAGAAGTAGCACGGGTACGATACGAGGCTGCGGTGGCCGGAAGGTGCCGCAGTCTCTTTCATTTCAAAGCCACGCTGTCGTTCCGGATTGCGCGCCAGCGCAAGTCCGGAACCCATAACCACGAATCGGGGTTATGGAGTCTGAGATGCGCAATTGCGCATCTCAGCTCGTGCTTCGCACGCCCTGGAATGAGCTAGATAGATCGGAATTCCCACGATGCGCCGCCAGTTTTCTTCGTACGCCATCGGCGCGCTTTCGCTTGCAGCGCTCGCATTCGTCCCGGCTCAGGCTGCGGACAACGCTGCGATCAAGGAGAAGGCAGCCGTCTGCTCCGGCTGTCACGGCGAGAACGGCATTTCGCAGACCGAGAACATCCCCTCGCTGGCCGGCCAGCCTGATCAGTTCATCCAGTGGCAGCTCGTGTTCTTCCGAGCGGGCTCGCGCAAGAACGACCAGATGCAGCCGATCGTCGAGGAGATCACCAATGAGGACATCCGCAATCTCGGCGCCTATTTCTCGCAGCTGACGCCGCCGAAGGGACCGGAGGACAGCGATCCGGACCTGTCGAAGAAAGGTGCGCAAGTTTCCGCCGGCCGTCGCTGCGCCTCATGCCATACGGACAGCTTCGCCGGGACCAAGGGCGTGGCGCGACTGGCTGGCCAGCGCGAGGAATATCTGGTCAAGACGTTGCGCGACTACAAAGCTGGCCAGCGCGTCGGCGGCGGCGTCGCCGCGATGGCCGATGTCGCCTATCACATGAGCGACGAGGAAATCACCGCCGTCTCGCACTATCTGTCGCATTTGAAATAGCGCGGAGCCGTTGCCACAAGCTCCGCTGTCGTCCCGGACAAGCGAAGCGCAGAGCCGGGACCCATACCCACAGGATGCTGTTTTTGGGAAGAGTCGGAGTGGGAGGGTCGCGTCACACTGCTCCGTCTGGTGGGTCCCGGGTTCGCGCTTAGCGCGCCCCGGGACGACAGCGGAGTGTGTGCCTGCGACCTACCCCGCCCGCTGCTTCTCATAGGCCTTCAAATGCGTGTAGGCGATGCGCAGCTTGGGCACCGGCACCTTGGCGGCATCGGCGCGCGCGATGAGATCACCGATGACGTGATCGGCTTCGACCGACAGCCCCGCCTTGATGTCGCGGAACATCGAGGCCGTCATCGGCGAGCCCTCGGCGGTGAGGTTGCCCTTCACCCGCTCGAAGAACGGCCCGCCCGGCGTATAGCCCGACGCGGTGGCGATGGCGGTGGTCTCGTCCAGCATGCCGAGCAGGAAATCGCGACCGCCGGGCGCGGCGAGGATGTTGCCGACAGAGGTGCGCATCAGGCTGGTGGAGGCCGCAAGCGAGGACAGGAACACCCACTTCTCCCACATGTCCTGCATGATGTTCTGGCTGGCGGCGGCGCCGGTGATGCCGCTCTTGAAGGCCTCGTCGATCGCCTTGACGCGATCTGACAGCTTTCCGTCGCGCTCGCCGTAGTTCAGCGACTGCATCGGTTGGAGCTGCACCACCTCGCGCTTCTCGTTCAGGGTCGCCGCGATGGCGCAGAGGCCGCCGAGCACGCGCTCCTTGCCGAATTTGGCATCGAGGATATCGAGATGCTTCATGCCGTTGAGCATCGGGATGATCGCCGTGTCAGATCCGACCGCCGGCGCAAACGATTTGATGGCGTCGTCGAGATCGAATGCCTTGCAGCTCAAGAGCACGACGTTGAACTTGTCCTTGAGCGCGTCGGCCTGCACGGTCGGCGGATTCTTCAAGGTCACGTCGCCGTTCGGGCTCTTGATGACGAGGCCGGCGCTTGCGAGCTCGCCGGCGCGGCGCGGCCGGACCAGGAAGGTGACGTCGCGGCCGGCCTGCAACAGCCTGCCACCAAAATAGCCGCCAATGGCGCCGGCGCCGACCACGAGGATACGCATGGGATACTCCATTGTTGCTCTTGATTATTGCTGTTGGCGGCCACTTATAATCGTCATTGCGAGCGAAGCGAAGCAGTCCAGAATGTTGCGGCGATCACATTCTGTCGCCGGAGAATGAGCGGCTAGGTCCCGAGCACCATCTCCTCGACCTCGCGCAGCTGCTCCTTGCCGAAGAACATCTCGTTGCCGACGAAGAAGGTCGGCGAGCCGAACGCGCCCCGGGCGACCGCTTCCTCGGTGTTCTTGATCAACCTGCCCTTCACCTCGGGCTCTCCGGCACGGGCAAATAGCTTCTGGGCATCGAGGCCGGAGGACGCCAGCGCCTTCGCCGCGATCTCGGGATCGTCCATCTTCTTCGGCTCGCGCCACATGTGGTGGAAGGCCGCCTCGACGTATCTTTCGAACACGCCCTCGAGCTGAGCGGCGATCGCCGTGCGCATCAGGTTCAGCGTGTTGACGGGGAAATGCGGATTCCAGACATAGGGCTGGACATGGAAGCGCTTGATGAAGCGCTCGGTCTCGACCTGCTGGAATTCACGCTTGTTCTTGATGCCCGCGAGCGTCTCGGCGGGAGACTTGTTGTTGGTCGACTTGAAGATGCCTCCGAGCAGAATCGGGACGTATTCGAACTTGACGCCGATGCGCTGCTCGATCGCGGGGATCGCGAGGTGGCTGAGATAGGCATTCGGGCTGCCGAAATCGAACAGGAACTGCGGGGCTGTGCGGGGCAAATCGTTCTCCGTGACCTAACTTTTTTGATCTGGCTTTTCCCGCATTGTGACGCAGCGTGCCCTGCGGGTCTACCGTTTAATGATGAGCATAATACTTTGGGAATCAGGCCAGCCGCCGGATCGCCCGCTTGCGCCAGACCAGGAGGTAATAGCCCATCTGCAAAACGAACATGGCGCAGAACACGATGGGATAGGCGGCCCACACGCCCGCAAGGCCGATCGTGTGGCTCAGGATCACCGCGGCCGGCAGCTCGATCGCGAGGATCGCGAAGATCGAGAGCAGCATGGGCGTCAATGCGACGCCGGCCGCGCGCATGGCACCTGAGAACACTGTGGCGAGGCCAAACGGCACCGAGCTCCACAGGGCGATGTCGAGCAGGCCTCTTGCCAGATCGACCACGGCGGCATCGGTGATGAAGATGCCGAGGATCGCGCGCGGCGCGAGATAGATCAGCGCCACGAGCCCGCCGGTCAAAACGAAGTTGAAAGCGAGCCCGGTCCGCACAATGCCGTCGAGCCGGGCCCTGTCGCCGCTGCCGACAGCCTGCGCGCCGAGGATCGAGACCGCGATCGAAATCGACATCGCCGTGAACTGCGTGTAGCCCATCACCTGGTTGACGGCGCCATAGGCCGCAGTGGCGTCCGATCCAAACCCGTTGACGAGGCCGAGCAAGACCAGCTCTGCGATCGCCATCACCACCATGCCGATGGCGCTTGGCAATCCGATGCCGAGAATCTTTCCGAGCATGGCGCGGTCGAGTCGCAGGTGACGCAGCAGCGCCGCGTCCGGCGCGAGCGCGTGTTTCTTTCGCAGCAGATAGAACGCCAGCACGATCAGCGTGAGCGCGTTCGATATCGCCGCCGCCCACGCCGGGCTGGTGATGCCGGCCGCCGGCAGTCCGAACGACCCACGGATCAACAACGGTGTCAGGATCAGGCCGATCGCGGTCGACAACGCCAGCGCCAGCAGCGGCGTCAGCGCGTCGCCGACCCCGCGGATCATCGCCGTCATCAGCAGGAAGACGAAGCCGAGCGGCATCGTCAGCAGCATAATCTGCGCATACGCGCTGGCCTGGTCGAGAATGTCCGCGGGCGTGGCGAGCGCCATCATCAGCTGACGGCTGAAGAGCCCGCCGATCAGCGCCACTGAGATTGAAAGCAGAAGGCCGATCGCGAGCGTCGTGCCTACGACGCTCTTGATCCGGCCATGCTCGCCCGCGCCAAAGGCCTGGCCGATCAGCACGGTCGCGCCGGTGCTCAGCCCCATGACGAAGGCGAACAGGAAGAACATCACCGGGAAGAACGTCGAGGCAGCTGCGAGCGCATCAATGCCGATCATCTGGCCGAGATAGACGTTGCTGACGGTGCCGAACAGCGATTGCAGCGCGTTGCTCAGCATCAAGGGTGCGAGGAAGCGGAGGAATGTCGTCCAGAGCGGCTTGGGGGCAGACATGGATTGGCCTTTCATCAGGGCGTGCGAAGCCGTTGCCGCGCAATGCGCGGCTCGGCCGTCGATGGGAACGCGAGACAGAGCGCCTTAAGCGCGGTCGCTGTAGGCGAGCTTGACGATGTGGTCGCGGATATCGGTCGGCCAGTCCGCGATCAGTCCGGTGAAGCGTCGCCGGTCATCGGCAAACAGCGCGCGCGAGGCTTCCTCGAACTGCGGCAGGTTGCCCGCCATGGTCGACATGAAGTGATAGGCCGCATCGCGCGCCTGCCGTTCGCGGTCCTTGTCGCCGCTGGCGCGCCTGGCCTCATCGACGAGCTTGCGCAGCGCGACCGAGGCGCCGCCCGCTTGTGCGTTGAGCCACTCCCAGTGTCGCGGCAGCAACGTCACCTCGCGCGCGACCACGCCGAGCTTCGGCCGCCCGCGCCCGCGCGGCTCGCTCGGCGGCGTGCTCTCCTCGACCGGCGGCGGCACAAGCTTCGCCAACCGCGCCAGGACCTCGCGATCCCCGCCGCGCAGATCGAAGTCGATCGATCGGCCTGTGCCGTCCTCGAAGATAATGATGGGCTCGTCCGGCCGCGTCGCCACCCGCTTGACGACCAGCGCGACCTCGCCTGCCGGCCCGGACACCAGGCGGCGCTGCCCCTGGAAGGCGGTGAAATTCTTCTGCATTGGAATCATTGCCATTTTGACGACGTTGGGCCATTTAATACCCGGGTAAATTATCGACGTCAATATACCCGGGTGAAAATATCCGTCCTGATGGCTCGACATTGTGATCTCGGGCTGGCACGAACGGCGCCGCCGACCGACCACGCCTAGCCACCACGCCTAGCCCCGGGGACCTCGCCAATGCTGACCGTTCACCACCTCAACAATTCCCGCTCGCAGCGCGTGCTGTGGCTGCTCGAAGAGTTGGGCGTGCCCTACGAGATCGTGCGCTATCAGCGCCAGCCGGACATGCGCGCGCCGATGGAGCTGCGCGCCATTCATCCACTCGGCAAGTCGCCCGTCATCACCGACAACGGCAACACCATCGCCGAGTCCGGCGCGATCATCGAATATCTCATCGCGACCTATGGCAACGGCCGGCTGATTCCGCCGCCGAACACGCCGGAGCGGCTGCGCTTCACCTATTGGCTGCATTATGCCGAAGGGTCTGCGATGCAGCCGTTGCTGCTGAAGCTGCTGTTCACGCTGATGCCGAAGCGCGCGCCTGCGCTGCTTCGTCCGCTGGTGCGCAAGGTCTCGAACCAGGCGCTCACCACGCTGGTCAACCCGCAGCTCAAGCAGCACATGGATTACTGGGAAGGCGAGCTCGGCAAGAGCGAATGGTTTGCCGGCAACGAATTCACCGCAGCCGACATCCAGATGAGCTTTCCGCTGGAAGCGGCGCAAGCGCGCGGCGGGCTCGAGCAGGGCCATCCCAAGGCGATGGCGTTTCTCGAGCGCATCCACGCGCGCCCGGCCTATGCGCGCGCGCTTGAAAAGGGCGGGCCATACCAGGTGGGACGGTAGTTAGTCATGCCGTCGAGCGCCTAGCCCGCCGCGTAGGCCCAGTACGTCCGGCGCTCCGGCGTGTTCATGTCGCGATAGCACGCGTGACAGCGAGAGCTAGCGGATCCGCGCTCCCGTGCCATGCAGATGACGTTGTTACTGCCCCGCAGCTTCTGCGCCCCGCGTGCGCGGATCGGGCGCGCCGAGCGGTCCGTTGGGTGTCACGACAATCGAATTGACCGACGTCTGCCCCATCGGCTCGACGATGACGTGGCCCATCGCCTTCAGCTTATCCAGAACATCGCTGGGAAAGCCGCTCTCGACACGCACTTCATCGGGCAACCATTGGTGATGCAGCCGTGGCGCTGCGACGGCGGCCGCAACATCCATCTTGTAGTCGAGCACGTTGACGACGACCTGCAACACGCTTGAAATGATGCGGCTGCCGCCGGGCGAGCCCGTCACCAGCACCGGCTTGCCGTCCTTCAGCACGATGGTCGGTGACATCGAGGACAGCGGCCGCTTGCCGGGGCCCGGCAGATTGGCCTCGAAGCCAACGAGACCGTAGGCATTGGAGGCGCCGATTGCGGCGGTGAAATCGTCGAGCTCGTTGTTGAGCAGCACGCCGGTGCCGTCGGCAACGAGGCCCACGCCGTAGCTGAAGTTCAGCGTATAGGTGTTGCTGACGGCATTGCCGCGTCCATCGACGACGGAGAAATGCGTGGTGTTGCTGCCCTCGCGCGGCGAGGGAGCCGCGGAAACGAGCTCCTTTGACGGCGTGGCGCGCTCGGCGGAGATGCCGGCGCGCAGCTTGGCGGCGTAGTCCTTCGCGACGAGCGTCTCGATCGGTGCGTTGACGAAGGCGGGGTCGCCGAGATAGCGCGCGCGATCCGCATAGGCGCGCTTCATGGCCTCGATCAGAAGATGCAGCGATGCCGGCGATCCCTGCTTCAGATCGGCAAGCTGAAAGCCCTCGAGGATGTTGAGCGTCTCCACCAGCACGACGCCGCCCGACGAAGGCAGCGGCATCGACACGATGTCATAGCCGCGATAGGTGCCGCGCACCGGCGTGCGGGTCACGGCCTGATAGGCCTTCAAATCGGCTGGCGTCATGATGCCGCCGGCGTCCGCCACGGCCTTGGCGAGCTTATCCGCGACCGGTCCCTCATAGAAGCCGCGTGGCCCCAGTGCGGCGACGGCCGACAGCGTTTCAGCGAGATCGCCCTGCACCAGCCTGTCGCCTTCACCGATCGGCGTGCCGTCGGGCCGCGAGAAGATTTTGGCCGAAGACGGCCAGCGAGCCAGCCGCCGGTGCCAGGCCGGCATCGTGTCGGCCATGTCGTCACCGACGACGAAGCCGTCGCGGGCCAGCGCGATGGCGGGCGCGAGCAATTGAGCCAGCGTGAACTGGCCGGAGCCGTATTTTTCCAGCGCGAGGGAAAGACCGGCAACCGTGCCGGGGACGCCGACGCCGAGCGCGGAATCCCGTGACTTCGCAATATCGGGCTTGCCGTCGGCGCCGAGGAAGATTTGCGGCGTGGTCGCCGCCGGCGCCGTCTCGCGGTAATCGATCGTGATGTCTTCGTTGCGGTCCGCGGAATGGATCACCATGAAGCCGCCGCCGCCGATATTGCCGGCACGCGGATAGGTCACGGCCATTGCAAAGCCGGTCGCGACCGCAGCATCGACCGCATTGCCACCGCTCCGCAGGATATCGGCACCGATCTGCGCGGATATCTTCTCCTGCGCTACGACCATGCCGTGCTCGGCGGCGACGGCGCGTACCGTGTCAGGCGCGGCTGGGACATAGGCCCGTCGCGCATCCTGGGCGGCTGCCGGTGACAGACCAAACGCCAGGGCGGCTATGAAGGCGAAAAATGTCCGCCTTGTCGAATATGACGACATCATCAAGCTTCCGCCGTGGCTTCGAACCAGTTCACATGCCTCGCTGCAATGCTATACGGTTTGCCCCAAGAGAGGCAAAACTGTTCGTGATGAGGACTGCGCGATGACGACGATCGCCCCGGATGTGCGCATGGCCGGCGTGGCGCGGACCTATCCGCCGCGCGCCGCCGTCGTCAGCTGGATTTTCTTCGACTGGGCCGCGCAGCCGTATTTCACGCTGATCACGACCTTCGTGTTCGCGCCCTATTTCGCCACCAGCATTGCGCCGAACCCCGCCACCGGCCAATCGCTGTGGGGATTTGCGATGGCGGCCGCGGGCCTTGCGATCGCGTTGATGTCGCCGGTGCTGGGGGCCATCGCGGACGCCTCGGGCCGCCGGAAGCCGTGGATCGCGGGGTTCGGTGCGCTGCTGGTGGCGGCATCCTGCACGCTGTGGATCGGCAAGCCCGGCGATCCCTCCATCATTCCGCCCCTGCTCACCGCAGTCGCGCTCGCCAGCGTCGGCGCGGAATTCGCCACCCTCTTCAACAATGCGATGATGCCGACGCTGGTGCCGCCGGAGCGGATCGGACGGCTCTCCGGCACCGGCTGGGCCACCGGCTATGTCGGCGGGATCGTCAGCCTGATCATCGTGCTCGGCTTCCTCGCGGCCAACCCGCAGACCGGCCGCACATTGCTGGGCTTCACGCCGCTATTCGGGCTCGATCCGGTCAGCCATCAGGGCGATCGCATTGTGGGGCCGCTGACCGGGCTGTGGTTCATCGTCTTCGTGACACCGCTGTTCCTGTTCACGCCGGATTATCCGGCGAAGCGCCCGGTGCGCGAGGCGTTGCGCGAGGGGCTGTGGGAGCTGAGGCAATCGATCAGAGGCTTGCCGCAGCAGAGATCGCTGGCGGCATTTCTGCTCGCCAATATGATCTATACGGATGGTCTGGTGTCGCTGTTCGCCTTCGGCGGCATCTATGCCGCGGGCACCTTCGGCTGGCACACCATCCAGATCGGCACCTTCGGCATCATGCTCGCGATTGCCGGCGCATTTGGCGCATGGTTCGGCGGCAAGCTGGATGATCGTCTCGGGCCGAAGCGCGTCATCGCCGGCAGCTTGCTCGTGCTGCTGCTGTCCGTGGCGGCGATTCTCCTGGTCGACAAGGACAGTGTGTTGTTCATCAAGGTCGCGCCGCCGCAAGCAGACGCTCCCTTGTTCTCGAGCGCGGCCGAGCGCGCCTATCTCGTGCTGGGCTGCTTCATCGGTGCGGCCGGCGGCCCCCTCCAGGCGGCCTCACGCACGCTGCTGATTCACCTCGCTCCGAAGGACCGCATCGCGCAGTATTTCGGCCTGTTCGCGCTGACCGGAAAGGTGACGTCCTTCATCGGACCGTTGCTGATCGGCACGATCACGGCGGTGACCGCGAGCCAGAAGGCCGGCATGGCCGTGCTGGTGGTGTTCTTCGTCGCTGGGCTGGGGCTGTTGATGCGGGTGCGGGATTAGCCGCGGGCCTTCGTAGCCCGGATGAAGCGCAGCGCAATCCGGGAAACCTGTTTCCGTAGAGGCGCTGACCCGGATTTCGCTGCGCTCCATCCGGGCTACGCTTGTGGTGAAAGGCTCAGTGCCGGAAATGCCGCGTGCCCGTGAACACCATGGCGATGCCGTGCTCGTCGGCGGCCTTGATCACCTCGTCGTCGCGCATCGAGCCGCCGGGCTGCACCACCGCGGTGGCGCCGGCCTCGATGCAGGCGAGCATGCCGTCGGCGAAGGGGAAGAACGCATCTGACGCCACCACCGAGCCCTTGGTGAGCGGCTCGGCGAGCTTCAGCTCGCTCGCCGCATCCTGGGCCTTGCGCGCGGCGATGCGCGCCGAATCCACCCGGCTCATCTGGCCGGCGCCGATGCCGACGGTGGCGAGATCCTTGGCGTAGATGATGGTGTTGGACTTGACGTGTTTTGCGACCCGGAACGCAAACTTGAGGTCACGCATTTCAGCGTCGGTCGGCGCACGCTTGGTCACGATCTTGAACGTCATGTCGTCGACGACGGCGTTGTCGCGGCTCTGCACCAGCAGGCCGCCGGCGACCGTCTTGGCGGTGATGCCAGGCGCGCGCGGATCGGGCAGGCTGCCGGCGAGCAGGAGGCGGAGGTTCTTCTTGCCGCCGATGATGGCGATCGCCTCCTCGGTGGCGTCGGGCGCGATGATCACCTCGGTGAAGATCTTTGTGATCTCGCGGGCCGTATCTGCGTCCAGCGGACGATTCATCGCGATGATGCCGCCGAAGGCCGAGGTGGAATCGCAGGCCAGCGCCTTGCGATAGGCGTCGACGAGGTTCGATCCCTCCGCGACGCCGCAGGGGTTGGCGTGCTTGACGATGACGCAGGCGGCGGTGCGTCTGGCGTCGAACTCACCGATGCATTCATAGGCGGCGTCAGTGTCGTTGATGTTGTTGTAGGAGAGCTCCTTGCCCTGGAGCTGCCGTGCGGTGGAGACGCCCGGGCGCTTGTCGGGGGTCGCGTAGAAGGCCGCGGTCTGGTGCGGGTTCTCGCCGTAGCGCAGCGACTGGATCAACTTGCCGCCGAAGGCACGGAAGTCGGGCGCGTCGATCTCGAGCTGGCGATTGAACCAGTTCGAGATCGCGGCATCGTAAGCGCCGGTGCGCGCATAGGCCTTCGCGGCAAGCCGCCGCCGCAGTTTCAGCGTGGTCGCGCCCTTGTTGGCGGCGAGCTCGTCGAGCACGGCCTTGTAGTCATCTGCCTCGACGACAACGGCGACGTCATCATGGTTCTTCGCGGCGGCGCGGATCATCGCGGGGCCGCCAATGTCGATATTCTCGATGCAATCCTCGAAGCCGGCGCCTTTGTCGACGGTCGCCTCGAACGGATAGAGATTGACGACGAGAAGATCGATCGGCGCGATGCCGTGCGCCTTCATCGCGTCCGCGTGCTCCTTATTGTCGCGGATCGCGAGCAGGCCGCCATGCACCTTCGGATGCAAGGTCTTGACGCGACCGTCCATCATCTCGGGGAAGCCGGTGAGGTCGGAGACGTCCTTCACCTTGAGGCCGGCCGCGGCGATCGCTTTTGCCGTGCCGCCGGTCGAAACCAGCTCGACATCATGGGCGGCGAGCGCCTTTGCGAATTCGATCAGGCCGGTTTTGTCGGAGACGGAAAGAAGCGCGCGGGTGACGCGGCGGGGATGGTCAGTCATGAGCAAGATCCTCTGTCGTAAGGAGTGTCTATGCCCAGGCGCGCGGCAGATATGTGTCGCGCTTCCCGATGGTGCTCCATCCAAGGTCGCCAGTCGCGCGAGCGAGGGCTCGATAGCAGTTTTCGGCGTGCTTCACAACGATCAGATAGGGCTGAATCCGTGCGTTTACAGCGGAAGTTCCGGTTCGCGCCGGGCGTTGCGGCGGGCATTGGTGACGGTCGGCGATGCCGTGGAGCGGACAAAGCTCCAGCGGATCGAAGGCGCCTGCCTCGCGTCCTGCCGGATCACGATCTGGGCAGTGCGGCGCGGCCCGTCATTGCCGGCCAGGAACACGCTGTCCTCGAGGTCGACCTTGTCGTCGAGCGCCTCGAAGGTCCAGACGTCGCGGTTCGGCAGCATCAGCATGACGCCGCGCGCATCCGACAGCCGGCTCGCCTTCACTGCCGGATGCAGATGGAAGCGCAGCGCAAAGTCAGCGTCGGCGCCCTTGAAGCGTCCGCCCTGCGGCGGCGACAGCGTGTCCTCGCCGTCGATGCGCGCACCATCATTGGCGATCATCAGCACGCGGCGGTGGATCGCGCCGAATTTGGAAAGATAGCCGTCATGCGAGGTCGTCAGCAGCGTGCCGTTCTGCACGATCTCGCGATAGCTCTCGACCCCGACGGGCCCGCTCGTGACCGGCGAGCCGTGCAGGAGCCGCTTCATCGCCGACATCTCGACGAACTGGCACGACGAAGTATCGTGATAGGTCAGCGTCGAATGCGCCGCGGTGCCGCGGGCGAACGGCCGCCAATTGTCGCGGCCCGTGGTCGGCATGCCGCAATTGGTGACGATGCGGCTGATGCCGGAAGACAGTTCGAACGACAGGCAGCCGGCGTGGGCATCGTGGCTGACGCCGGCTGGCGGCGGCGGGCCGGTGTCGATGATCACAGTGGTCTGGCCGGCATCGAGGCGCTGAAAGCCGGTATGCGGCATGTTTGCCATCGGCGCGCCGTGGGTGTCGTCATAGGCGAGCAGCGTTGCGAGCAGGTCGGACGATGTCGCGCTCATGCCGTTGAACAGCGCGAAATTTCCGTCGCCGTGGCGGAAGAAGCGCAGCATCGGCATCATGCGGTCGATCGCGTTGAGCAGCGCCGGTGGCGGTGCGATGTTGCGCGCAGCAAACGTCTGCCGCAGCGGCAGCAGGTCGATCAGGAGTTCAATCAGCGCCCCCGGATTGCGCGAGATGTGTCCGCCGTCGGGCAGGATCTGCCGCTGCAATTCGTCCGACAGCTTCTTCGATGCGCTGCGGATTTGGCCCGCCTGGTTGGCAAGGCACAAGGCCGCGTAGCACAGCGCCATCAGCACCTGGAGCTTCGGCACCCCGTCGGGAATGTTGACCATGGTGTAGCGCAGGAAGCGGATCTCGCGCGCGAGGGCGCGCAGGTAACGGCGGTAGAACTTGTTGTCGGTCTCGTTGAGCACCAACGGCGCCTGCGACAGCAGCGAGATCACGCGCCGGGCCAGCACGTCGGCACGTCGGGCGACCGGCCGGCGCTTGTTGGCGGGGTTGGCGATCCAGTCCTCGATCAGCGCGCGCGCATTCGCCCGTGTCAGCGCGGTGTCGGCGGCGCGCAAATGGCGCAGCCAGCCGAAGCCGAGCAGCGCGACTTCCCAATCCTCCGACGGCGGCTCGAGATCGAAGATCGAACGGCCGTGGCAATTGACGATCTTGCCGGCGAAGACGAAGCGGCCGGCATAGATTTCAGCGGCGCGAGTCGCATCCGCGGTGCGCAGATCATGCGGCGCGATGATCAGCCGGTCGGTGCGGCCGGGCCAGACCCGCGACAGCGCAACGGAACCGCCGCTCGCGCGCGCGAGCATGTTCCGCGCGAAGCGGTTCATGACCAGCGTCGAGATACGTCTGCGTTGAGCGACCGACACGCTTTGCCTTGAAGGGGGAGAGGATTCCGACGAATCCCTATTAATCCCAAAATCGGACGTCTGACACCACCTTGAACGTGTGCGAATCAGCGTCGCGGCCGCAAAATCCGGTGCAAAATCAGGATTTAATGAGCCGGGTCGCGAAAAACCCGTCGAGCCCGCCGAGCTTGGGATCGGCGTTCGGCAGATGGCTGGGCAGGGTGCGCAGATCGCCGTCCCCTGTGATGATTTCGTCGAGGCCCGCGACTTCCGACGCCTCGATCGGGACGCGGCGAAGCGCGGGTTCGCTTGCCAGCAGCGTGGCCACGGCCTGCTCGCCCTCTTCGGGTTCCAGCGAGCAGGTACAGTAGACCAGCGTGCCGCCCGGCTTGAGCAACGATACCGATTTTCGCAGCAGCCGCTGCTGCAGCACAGTCATGGCGGTGACATCGGATTCCTGCCGCAGCCATGCCACATCGGGATGACGGCGGATCGTGCCGGTCGAGGTGCAGGGCGCATCGATCAAAATACCGTCGAAGCCTTCGGCAGGGCCGGCCCATTCCACGGCGTCAGCGACGACGGTCTCGGCCTGGAGCGACAGCCGCGCCAGGTTTTCACGCAGCCGCGTCACCCGGGCTGGCGAGCGGTCAATCGCCGTGACATGCGCGCCGGCATGCACCAGTTGCGCGGTCTTGCCGCCGGGGGCGGCGCAGAGATCGGCAATGGACTTGCCCTTGACGTCGCCGAACAGCAGGGCCGGCAGCGCGGCGGCGGCGTCCTGCACCCACCATTGTCCCTCGGCAAAGCCGGGCAGCATGGTCACCGAGCCGTGCAGCAGCATCCGCACCGTCCCGGTCGGCAGCGTCTCGCCGTGCAGGCGGCTCGCCCATTGCGCGGCATCGGATTTCACCGTGAGATCGAGCGACGGCTCGTGGCCGAGCGCCAGCGCCATCTCCCTTGCGGTTGCTTCGCCATAATGCGCGCTCCAGCGCGCGAGCAGCCATGGCGGCAGATCCAGCGATTGCGCGGCGACCTCCTCGACCAGCGCCGTGCCCTCGCGCGCGCAGCGGCGCAGCACGGCATTGACGAGGCCGGCATAGCGCGCGGCGCGCCGGTCGGATTGCACCAGGCGAACGGAGAGGTCGACGGCCGCGTGATCCGGCACGTCCATCCAGAGGATCTGCGCCGCGCCGATCAGGAGCGCGCTTTGCGCGCGCGGCGCATCGGAGGGGATGCCCTTGTCGAGCAGGCGGGACAGCACATGGCCGAGCGTGCCGAGCCGGCGCAGCACCGTGGCGACCAGGCGCCGCATCAGCGCGCGGTCGCGGTCGGCCAGCGTCTTCAGTCCGGGATGGGCGCCGCTGCCGTCGAGTTGGTCATCGAGCGTGCGGTGCTTGTGCAGCACGCCGTCGACGATGTCGGCGGCAATCCGTCGCGCCGCGAGACCGGGCACTTCGGACGGAGGGGCGAAACGTTGAGATGGCATGCGGAAGCAAGGTTCTGAGCGAGCGGCAGTTCCGCCGCAATGGGCGCATGCCTTGAGAACCCAATCTCTGGCACGCGAATATGCCAAATGTAAGAATCGCTTCCGGCTTTTTCAGCCCTTCCGGGCCGATTTCAGGAATGCGTTATTGGACATCGCGTTGCGGCTCGTCCTGCGCTAGAAAGCCTGACGATGAGTGACCAGTCTCCCGTTTCCGACCGCAAACAGCTCACGCCGGCAGCCAAGCGCGCGCTGGCCGAAGCCGAGGCGCGCCGGCAGGCCGCGGCCGTGCAGGCCAAGGAGGACGGCAAGGCGGCGCCGAAGGAATTGCAGGGGCCCAAGGGACCCGAGCCGACCCGCTACGGCGACTGGGAGCGCAAGGGCATCGCCTCCGACTTCTGAGCGATCGCCGGTCCGAAGGCTGTCCGCCTTTGCTGCTAAAGGTCTTGCCACTAAAGGTAATCATTCTCCCTGAGATAGCGGATGATGCGCTCGCAGGCCGCGTCAGTCGACATTTCTGACGTGTCGACGGTGATCTCCGGCGCCTGCGGCGTCTCGTAGGGATGATCGATGCCGGTGAACGACGGCAGCTCTCCCGCCCGTGCCTTGCGATAGAGCCCCTTGGGATCGCGATGCTCACATTCGGCGAGCGGGGTCGCGACATGGATCTCAATGAACTCGCCTGTCTCGACCCGCCCGCGCGCCAGCTCGCGCTCGCTGCGGAACGGTGAGATCAGCGCGACCAGCGCGATCATGCCGGCGTCGACGAACAGCGCCGCGATCTCCGCGGTGCGTCGGACGTTCTCCGCCCTGTCCGCGGTGGAGAAGCCGAGGTCGCGGTTGATGCCGTGACGGAGATTGTCGCCGTCGAGCAGTACGGCGTGGCGTCCGAGTTCGGCAAGCCTGCGATCGACGAGATCGGCGATTGTCGATTTGCCGGCACCGCTCAGCCCTGTGAACCAGAGCACGCAGGGCCGCTGCTGCTTCAGCCGCGCCCGCACGGATTTGTCGACGGCAAGCCGTTGCCAATGAATGTTGGTGGCGCGGCGGAGCGAGAGGTCGATCATTCCCGCTGCGGCGGTGCGGTGGCTGATCGGATCGACGAGAATGAAGCTGCCCATGTCGCGGTCGTCGCGATAGGCCTCGAACACCAAGGGACGGTCGAGGCTGAGATGGGCGTAGCCGATCTGGTTGGCGTCGAGCGTGGCGGCGTTTTCATGCGCCATGGTGTCGATGGCGATGCGGTGCTTGAGCGTCGTGATCACCGCGCCGGTCGAGGCCGCGCCGCATTTGAGCAAATAGCGACGGCCCGCGACCATGGCCTCGTCGTCGAACCAGACCAGATGCGCCGCCAGTTGATCGGAGACCTGTGGCGCGGGTCCCGCCGTCAGAACGTCGCCGCGACTGACGTCGATCTCGTCGGTCAATGTGAGCGTCACCGATTCGCCCGCCGCAGCCCGATCGCGCTCGCCGCCGGGCGTGAGAATGCGCGCGATGCGCGTCTGGCGGCCCGAGGGCTGCACGGTGATGGTCTCGCCGGTCGCGATCGTTCCGCTGGCGATCCGGCCGCAGAAGCCGCGAAACTCCGCATGCGGCCGGTTGACCCATTGCACCGGCAACCGGAACGGCCGCTGCGAGACATCGCCGGAAACGTCGACCGATTCCAGATAGGCCGTCACCGTCGGCCCGGTGTACCAGGGCATCCGCGCGCTGGCCGTGACGATGTTGTCGCCGTCGCGTGCGACGACCGGAATGCACTGGACCTGCGGGATTCCGAGCTGTCCGGCCATGGTCAGGTATTCGGCAGTGATGGCCGCAAAGCGATCCCCGTCGAATCCGATCAGGTCCATCTTGTTCACGGCGAGCACGACGTGACGGATACCCAACAGCGACAGGATGTGGCTGTGGCGCCGCGTCTGCGTGATCACGCCCTTGCGGGCATCGACCAGCACCACGGCAAGTTCGGCGTTGGAGGCGCCGGTCGCCATGTTGCGCGTGTACTGCGCATGCCCCGGCGTGTCGGCGACGATGAAGCGGCGCAGCTTGGTCGCGAAGAAGCGGTAGGCGACGTCGATCGTGATGCCCTGCTCGCGCTCGGCCTGCAAGCCGTCGACCAGCAGCGCGAAATCGAAATCGCCACCGGTGGTGCCGATCGTCCGGCTTTCGGACGCCAGCGCGTCGATCTGATCGTCGAGCAGCGTCTTGGAATCGTAGAGCAGCCGGCCAACCAGCGTGCTCTTGCCGTCGTCGACGCTGCCGCAAGTGACGAAACGCAGCGTCGGACGATCATCCTGTTCGAGCCGCGGCGCATCGGAGGCGGCGATCGTGGGGGCCTCGTGATAGGACATCAGAAGTAGCCTTGCGCTTTCTTGCGCTCCATCGATGCGGGACTGTCCCGGTCGATCATGCGTCCCTGCCGCTCGGAGGTGCGCGACGCCATCATCTCGAGCACGATCTCTGGCAATGTTGCCGCGGTCGAGACCGTGGCGCCGCTGAGCGGATAGCAGCCGAGGGTGCGAAACCTGACGGAGCGCCATCGCGGCTCTTCGCCTGCAAGCAGCGGCATCCGTTCGTCGTCCACCATGATCAGCGCGCCGTCGCGCTCGACCACCGGGCGCGAAGCCGCCAGATAGAGCGGAACGATCGGGATGTCCTCGGCGAGGAGGTAGTCCCAGACGTCGAGCTCGGTCCAGTTCGACAGCGGAAACACCCGCATGCTCTCGCCGGGCGCCAGCATCGTGTTGTACAGGCTCCACAGCTCGGGCCGCTGGTTCTTCGGATCCCAGCGATGTGCCGCGCTCCGGTGCGAGAACACGCGCTCCTTGGCGCGCGATTTCTCCTCGTCGCGCCGCGCGCCTCCGATCGCGGCGTCGAAGCCGTGGAGGTCCAGCGCCTGCCGCAACGCCTGCGTCTTCATAACGTCGGTGTAGCGGGCTGAGCCGTGGGTGAAGGGGTCGATGCCCTGGCTCAAGCCGTCATTGTTGGTATGGACGATCAGGTCGATGCCGAGTTCGCGCGCGCGGCGGTCGCGAAACGCGATCATCTCGCGGAATTTCCATGTCGTGTCGACATGCAGCAGCGGAAACGGCGGCTTGCCGGGATGAAAGGCCTTCATCGCCAGGTGCAGTAGCACCGAGGAGTCCTTGCCGATCGAATACAGCATCACCGGCTTGCGGAATTCGGCCGCCGTCTCCCGCAAGATGTGGATGCTTTCCGCCTCCAGGCGCCGGAGATGACTGGCGGCGTGAAGCGGCTCGCGGCCGGTTCTTTCAAGGAGGGCGGGCTCGGTGCTCGTGGGAATGTCCAGCATGCTGATCACGCGGCCTCGGCGAACCATTCGCCGAACAGATGCGCCGACGTTGCGGCATTCAGGCCGAGGTCGCGGACGCACGCCGCGACCGAAGCTCGATAGGCGTCATTGACCCCGCAGCGCTCCAGAATCTCCAGCTGAGCTTCGCTCATCGAGGCCGTCGCGCGACGCTGGTAGCGATAGGCGCTATCGGAGGTGTGCAGATTGGGCACCTTGTAGATCGTCGCTTCGCTCGGGAAGATGACGCGCGCGTTGTTTGCTTGCGCGTCTCCCGGTTCCTGCCATGACGTCACGGCATTCTCGGTAAAGCTGTTCGAAAGGCCGAGGCGGTCGAACAAGACGCGCACCGACGACAGCGCCTCCTTGCTTACCTCGTAGACGTAGTGCGTGACGGGAACGCCGTGTTGTTGCGCGTAACTTGCGACGCGGGCCGCGCTCAGTGCGGCAACGACATAGTGCCGCAGCAATGTGTCTTCGGGCGCGCGCGAAATCAGCTTCTCGAGCCATGACGCCAGCGAACTCGCCGGCTCGCGGTCGAGCATGATGAGATGCAGACGGTGGCGCGGATAGCCTGCCTCCACCAAGAGCTGCAGCGGATTGAACAAGCTCTCGGCAAGGACGTAGGGCCCGATCGTTTCCTTGCTGAAGATGTGCGGCTCGTCGCTTGCCGAGGGGATGATCCAGGGCGCCAGCGGGCGGCCGACGAGCGCGTCGCGCAGGATCGCCTTCAGCGGTTGATAATATGAAGGCATGCCGGTCATGCCGAACAGATTGCTGAGGGCGGTCGATCCGACTCTGGCCTTGCCGCATGCAAAATAGAGCATCGGAAAGTCCTGCGCCGGACGATGCAGGAAATCCTCGGCGAGGCAGTCCGTCACTTCACGCATCAACGTCGCGAGCGCGACGGCTCTGGTCTGGAATTCGCCCACTGGGGACAGCAGCATGGTGTCGAGGGAACTGTGCTGCTGCCGAACGAGATCGGCCATTCGTTCGAGCGAATCGGCGGAAATTGCGTCGATGTTCATGTCGGGGGCCCACTGCAGGGAGTTCCACGAGCGATTGCTCGTGAGATCTCTTCCAACCTACAGTTGTCCATGGTGCCGGACAATTCCGGGGAATCCCGGAGGCGCTATCCATATGCGACGAGCATTGAAGAACTGCTCGTCGCCGCTACGCCGTTTCATGCCGCGCGCACGGTGGTGAGGAACTTCTCGACTTCCGTCTTCAAGAGGCTGCTTTCACTCGACAGCGAGCGCGCCGATGCCAACACCTGCCCCGACGCCGCGCCGGTCGCGCTCGCGCCATGACTGACCTGGGCGATCTTGTCTGCGACTTCGACGGTTCCCTTGGCGGCTTCGCTGACGTTGCGCGCAATCTCGGCCGTCGCTGCACCCTGTTCTTCGATCGTCGCTGCAATGGTGGACGAAATGTCTGAAATGCGGGCGATGGTCGCGCCGATTTCCTTGATCGCTCCGACGGAGTCCTCGGTTGCCGATTGCATGCCGGCGATCTGCGCGCTGATCTCTTCGGTCGCTCGCGCGGTTTGCGCCGCGAGCGCCTTCACCTCGCTCGCCACGACTGCAAAGCCGCGGCCGGATTCGCCGGCGCGCGCCGCCTCGATCGTTGCGTTCAGCGCCAGGAGGTTGGTCTGTTCGGCAATCGCGGTGATCAATTTGACGACGTCGCCAATTCGGCCCGCCGCCTTGAGCAGTTCATTGATCCGGACGTCGGTGCGCTCCGCCTGCCTGACCGCTTCGCTGGCGATGCGGCTGGAATCGTGGACCTGGCGGCCGATCTCGACGACCGAGGTGCTCATTTCCTCGGCGGCGGACGCGACCGCTCCGACATTGGTGGAGGCTTCCTCCGAGGCCGCCGCGACCATTCCGGAGAGTTGCTGGGTCTCTTCCGCGGTTCCCGACAGCGTACCGGCGGCTGCCTCGAGCTGCTGGGAGGCTGCTGACACGGAGTCGATGATGCCGCCGACCGCGGCTTCGAACACGCCGGCGAGCTGGGCCATTTCTTCCTTGCGCTGAGCGGCCGCAGCGGCTTCCTGATTCTTCTGTTCGACCTCCATCTGCTCGATACGGATCAGGTTTTCCTTGAAGGTCTGAGCCGCGCGAGCGTTGTCGCCGACCTCATCGCCGCGGCGCGTGTAGGGAATCTCGACCGCCTTGTTGCCGCCGGCGAGCTGGAGAAGCACGTCGCCGATGCGCCGGATCGGCCGGGCGATGTTCGACACGGAAAAGACGGCGGACCCGATCAACGTCAGAACGACGAAGACGCCGACGATCAATGCGAAGGTGGCGACGCGGTCGAGTTCGGCCAGCATCTCGCCCTTGCGGCGCGCCGCGAATTCGTTGGCAACGCCGACCAGATCGTCGATCCGTTTGCTGACTTCCAGGGCTGCCGGACGCATACGCTCTGCGAGAATGGTTGCCTTCGTCGAGTCTGCCGCAGTCCTGGCGCCGCCGGAGGGGGCGCCAATGACGGACTTTTGCGCCCCCGCCAGTTCAATGCCGCTGGCCAGATACGCATCGACGAATTTCTTGGTCTCACGATAGGCGTCCTGGGTGACCTTGCGGGTCGCCCGGTCGGTCGCCGCATCGATTTCCGCGCCGGCTTCGCCTGCTCGCGCGCGGAGATTCTCGAGGAGCTTGTCAACCTCTCCGGCTGACGAGGCGGAGCTGATCTCGAGAGCTGCGAGCTGCGCCCGCGCCATTGCCGTCTGCGCCGCTTGCGCATTGCCTTTGTTGAGATAGTTGATCGTGACCAGGCGATTGGATTCGGCGATCGACCGGTTGCCGAGCATCTGGTTGGTCAGCATGCCGCAGACCAGCACAACGCTCACGCCGGTGACGATGCCGAGCTTTGTTCCAATGCGAAACCTGAATGACCCCACCGCTCATCTCCTCGCTTTGCTGTATAACAGGTATTCGCAACCAATGATTGAGATTTGGGTAATATTCGCGGATCTCCAGTAGAACTACGGCCGACGTATCCGACAATGGAATTTTCCTGCATGGTTCCGCTATGTGCGCGCTCGTGCTTTGAGTTCCCCCGACTCTGTCCTAGCGTGAGTTGATGCGTTTCCAGGACCGACCCAATTCCTATCGGCCGCAATTCGGCGGCTCGCCGTTCGGTCGGCGCTTCTCCGGATTATTGCCGTGGATGTTCGTGGTGGGCATCGCGCTGGCCGTCGTGCTCACCTTCCGCCACGGAATGGGCTGGCTAATTCCGGACACGGATGGCGATCGCACGCGGAACGCCGAGATCGTTCTCGAGCAAGCGCGCCATCCCGATGTTCGCGAGCCGGTCGACGTCATTCGCACCGTCGACGGCGACACCTTTCTCGCGCGGGTTCGTCAGCGCGGCGGCCGCGATCTCGTCGTGCGGGTTCGGTTGCGCGGCATCGACGCGCCCGAGATGAAAGCGTCTTGCCGGGAGGAGCAGGACAAGGCCGAAGCCGCGGCCCGCGCATTGCGCGATCTGCTCGGTCAGGGCGACGTGACGATCGCCAATCTCGGCCCTGACAAATACGGCCGCGTTCTCGCCGACGTCGCGACCCGGCGGACTGCGAACGTTTCGGCGGCATTGCTCGCCGGCGGTTTTGCGCGAAGCTACAACGGCGGCCATCGCGACGGCTGGTGCGCGCGCAGCTGGCGCTTCTGGTAACGAAAAAGCCGCGTCTCCGGACGCGGCCTTTTCTTGTCTTGCCTTGATCCCGGCGATCAGCGCGTCACGACCACCGTCGTGCCGACGGAGACGCGGCCATAGAGATCGGTGATGTCATCGTTGAGCATGCGGATGCAGCCATAGGAGACGAAACCGCCGATCGAGCCCGGCACGTTGGTGCCGTGGATGGCGTATTCACCGCCGGCCAGCGTCATCGCCGCGACGCCCATCGGGTTGCGCGGCGAGCCGCCGGGAATGACGTCAGGGATGCTCGGCTTGTCGCGCTTCACCTCGGCGGGCGGCGACCAGGCCGGATTGCGGTACTTGCCGTCGATGCGGGTGGTGCCGGCCCACTGCTTGCCGGACTTGCCGACGCCGACCGGATAGCGCACGGCGTGTCCGTTATCGAGGACGAGATAAAGCCGCCGCTCGCTGGTTTTGACCACGATCGTGCCCGGAGAATAGTCGGCCAGATGTGCCCCAACCATTTCCGGCCGCGCCTGCGCCGCCGTCGACATCAAGACCCCAGCCCCGATGGTGGCGACGAGCGCGACTACAATCCTAATCGACATCGATTTTCCCCTAGCCCGAACGGATCGTCCAAAATTACGCAGAACCGGCAATCGCCAGCTGGCCACGTCCTTGTCAGGGGACATTCTTAACCGCGCCCGTTAACCGGTTGGTTTCCACGCACGGCTGCCAAGGGCCAGTCAGCAGGGGGAACAAAGGAAATGTTCGAAATAAAGTAAATGACCTGAAAACAACACTCGGCGGGAAAGATGCGGCCGCACCGGCCCGCCCGCTGACGAGTGCGTGAGGATGTGAACGGCCGTTGTTTTGGGGCCTCGGTGTGAAAGGCAGTCTCGTGTCCCGGACAAGGCGCAGCGCGCAGCGGTGCGCCGCAGAGCCGGCACCCAGTTCTTCTCTTCGTGCGCGGCTCGATGGGCCCCGGCTCAGCAGCGCACCGCGAAGTGCGCGCTGCGCTGCGTCCGGGGCACGAGCTTGCCTTACGCCGGCTTCCGGTTCTGCCGGTTCTTGACGAGATCATCGACCACGGCGGGATCGGCCAGCGTCGAGGTATCGCCCAGGCTGCCCGGTTCGTCCTCGGCGATCTTGCGCAGGATGCGGCGCATGATTTTGCCGGAGCGGGTCTTGGGCAGACCCGGCGCGAACTGGATTTGATCCGGGGATGCGATCGGGCCGATCTCCTTGCGCACCCAGGTGACGAGCTCCTTGCGCAGGTCCTCGGTCGGCTGCACGCCGGCCATCAAGGTGACATAGGCGTAGATGCCCTGGCCCTTGATGTCGTGCGGGAAGCCGACCACTGCAGCCTCCGAGACTTTCTCATGCGCCACCAGCGCGCTCTCGACTTCCGCGGTGCCCATGCGGTGGCCGGACACGTTGATGACGTCGTCGACGCGGCCGGTGATCCAGTAATAGCCGTCGGCGTCGCGGCGGCAGCCGTCGCCGGT
>NZ_FOUS01000014.1 GCF_900114915.1 Bradyrhizobium sp. Rc3b | reverse complement strand
TGAGCCTCGAGGATGCCACCCCCGATCATACGGTCCTGAACCGCTTCCGGAACCAGCTCGTTGAACAAGGCCTGCTGGAGAAGCTGTTTGGCGAACTGGATCGCCAGCTTGAGAATGCCGGCGTCATCCTCAAGCGCGGCACGATGCTGGATGCAACCTTGATCCAGGCGGTGTCAGCTCCTCCGAGGGAGGATCGTCCCTCAAACGATCCCGACGCCCGCTTCACCAAGCGGCAGGGCAAGAGCGGCTCGACCTTCGGTTACAAGGCCCATGTGGGGGTCGACGAGGGGTCCGGCCTGATCCGCGCGGTGTTGACCACGCCTGCCAACATCAACGACACCACGCCAGCCGATGCTTTGATCCGCGGCGATGAAGCCGCGGTGTGGGCCGATGCGGCCTACGACACCCATGCCAGACGAGCCCGGTTGAAAGCGGAAGGCAAAAAGCCCCGCATCGCGTTCCGTCCCAACAGACATCATCCGGAACTGCCGCCAAGGCTCAAACGCTACAACCGCCTCATCGCGCGCCGGCGAGCCCAGGTCGAGACCACCTTCGCCACTCTCAAACGCCGCATGCGACTGACCTGCATCCGCTACGTTGGTCTGATGAAGGCAAGCGGGCAGGTCCTGCTCGCCTCGATCGCCTTCAACATGAGGCGGTGGGCCACGATCGCGGCCTGAGCCGCCCGCCGAGGGCGACCACTACAGACTTGGCTGGCAATTGCCGTAACCACGGCCCTCTCTCCTCATGTCCTCAGCCTCCAAGACCGATAACGCAACAGGCCCCCTGTGGGAGAGGGTGGCTCGCCGCGGAGCGGCGAGACGGGTGAGGGGTATCTCTCCGCGAATCGATCTCGAAATTGAGTTTGCGGAGACAACCCCTCATCCGGCGCTTAGCGCCACCTTCTCCCACAAGGGGAGAAGGAAGAAAGGAGCGCTGCGTTCGCAGGGACGACAGTGGCGTTTGTGGCTGGCGCCCTACACCGCCACCTCTTCGCCGAGATACGACACCGCCGCTTCCAGTCCGCCCTTGCCGTGCGGAATCTTCAGGGCGTTCAGGCCAATCTCGATCACCCCTAACGTGCCGAGCAACATCGGCGCGTTGACGTGGCCCATATGGGCGATGCGGAAGGCTTGGCCCGAGAGGTCGCCGATGCCGGTGCCGAGCACGACGCCGCACTTGTCCTTGCAATAGCGTTGCAGCACCGCGGGATCGTGGCCGTTGCTCATGGTCACCGTGGTCACGGTGTTGGAGCGCTCGTTGGCCTCCGCCACGTTGAAGCCGAGCACCTGGCCTTCCGACCATGCGCCAACCGCGCGGCGTGCGGCTTCGCCGAGCAGGCTGTGGCGGCGGAAGGCGTTCTCGAGGCCTTCCTCGTGCAGCATGTCGATCGCCTTGCGCAGCGCGAACAACAGGTGCACCGGCGCGGTGCCGGCGTATTTGCGGTAATTCTCGGTGCCCTCGCGCTCGCTCCAGCTCCAATAGGGCGTCGACATGTCGGCCTTCTTGTGCACCTCGAGCGCACGCGCATTGGCGGCGACGAAGCCGAGGCCGGGCGGCGTCATCAGGCCCTTCTGCGAGCCCGACATCGCAACATCGATGCCCCATTTGTCCATCTCGAACGGCATGCAGCCGAGCGAGGCGACAGTGTCGACCATGTACAGCGCCGGATGGCCGCTCGCCTTGATCGCCTTGCCGATCGCCTCGATGTCGTTCTGCACACCCGAGGCCGTATCGACCTGGACCACGACGACGGCCTTGATGGTGTGCTCCTTGTCGCGGCGCAGGCGCTCCTCGACCTCGTGCGGCCGCACTGCGCGGCGCCAGTCGCCCTTGAGCACCTCGACCTCGGCGCCCATCAGCGCTGCCGCATTGCCCCAGCCGATCGCGAAGCGCCCGCTCTCCAGCACCAGCACCTTGTCGCCGCGCGACAGCACGTTGCTCAGCGCTGCTTCCCAGGCGCCGTGGCCGTTGGCGATGTAGATGTAGGACTTGCCCTTGGTCGCAAACAGTTTCGAGATGTCACTGAGCAGGCTCTCGGTCAGGTCGAGCATCTCCTTGGAGTAGATGTCGATCGCCGGACGGTGCATTGCCCGCAGCACCTCGTCGGGCATCGTGGTGGGCCCGGGGATGGCCAGAAATTCCCGGCCCGCGCGAACGGTCATTGCTGTTGGTCCTTGTTGCTTGAGAACGGACTGGTGGGTTTGCTGATTCACGTTTTACGCGCCGTGAACCCCCAAGAAAAGCACGCAAAACGCAGGTCTGGGGCTCTCATCTCTTGGTCTCGCGGCAGCCGGCGGCTTCCGCCTCCTCGACCGAGCAGAACCAGCGAGTGCCCTTGCTGATCTTCATCTTGATCTGGGTGTACCAGCGGCTGGTCGGCTGGTGAAAGATGCACTCGCCGGCGCTGTTGACGTTGCCCTTGATGGTGCAGTCCGGGGAAGGCGCGACCGGTCCCGAGGCCGAGGCGAGCAGCACCGCATGCGCCCCGTCGGGCGGCTTGGTGGCGCCGAGGATGGCGGTCTTCTTGTTGCGGACGCGCCAGTCCCAGGGCGCGATGAAGGCACCCTGCCACATCCCGGCTTTTGCCTCGCGCGCAGCGGCCTCGTCGGGCTCGTAGTCCTTGGAGATGCGGGTGTAGGCAAGCGCCCAGCCGCTGCGCACCAGCCATTTCTGGATGTCCTCGCCGCCGACCTCGCAGCGCGCCACAGTGCGGCCGCGCCGGTCGATTGAACGGGTGTGGCAGACCCAGCTCTTGCCCTCGGCATATTTGGCGAGCTCGTCGCGCGCCGCGACGCCGCAGGTCCAGCGCTCGCTTTTGGTGTTGAGGCAGAGCTGGTCGACCGCAGGCGCGTCGATGCCGCCGAGCCGGATCCGCATGTTGCCGATCACGACAGCATCGCCGGCGCGGACCTTGGCCATGCCGGTGATGTCGGTGGCCTCAGCCAGCGAGGGCAGGGCGAGCAAGGACAGCGCAATCAGGATTTTTCGCAGCATGCCGGTCCGCGTGTGATGAAAATCTCGATAGATCGCGCAATTGTGGTCGGCTTTTGGCCGTCGGGCCAGCGTATGCCTAACAGATAGGCTTTCAACTTCCCGTCATTGGTCGAAGGTCCCGTAGGGTGGGCAAAGCGAAAGCGTGCCCACGATGTCTTTCGTGGCGAGAGATCGTGGGCACGGCGCGAAGAGCGCGCCTTTGCCCACCCTACGAGATCTGCGTCCGGGCACGAAACCTACCCCCGCCCCGTCATCGCCCGCTTCGCCACCGCCAGCCCCATCAGCACGAACGCCGACGTCACCTCCGGGCCGCCCACCAAAATCCGCGTCGGCGTCTTCATCTTGTTCCACTCATAGGCGCGGAACGGGCCGCGGCGGCCGCCTTCGCCGAGACCGGCGACGATCACGTTCAGCGCCGGCGCGAAGGCGCGCGGGTCGGCGCCGAGATGGCCGAGCGCGATCAGCGCCAGCGCCGCGTCGAACACGTTCATCTCAGCGGCCATCAGCTCGCCCTTGACGTAGGACAGCACGCGATGGCGGATGAAGTCGAAATCGCCGGCGGGATCGATCGCGGCCTGCGCGGCCAGCGGCAGTGCCAGGAACGCCGCATAGCAGCGGCCGAAATACGCGCTGTAGAGCTCGGGCAGATAATAGATGTGCGAGCGCGGATTGGCGAAGGCGCCGCTCGCCGCCAGCCTCTTCTGGAAGCCGATGATGCGATGCACCGTGGCGAGCCGCGACGGCGTCTCCAGGACTTTCCAGCGCGCGAGGTTGCGAAAGCTCACCTCGAGAATGTCGAGATTGAGCGTCGGATCGAGATCGTTGCCATAGGGACGCTCGCCCTTGAGGTTGTCGATCCAGGTCGCGACGCCGCCCTCATAGTCGATATTGTCGTTGAGCGGCACGGTCACGCGCGGTTCGTTGACGCCGGCGCGCACCTGGTAGCCGGCGTAGAAATCCAGCAGCGGCTGGTCGATGATCTCATCAAGGCAGCCGGCCTGCGTCGCGGCCGAGATCGAGCACGCCGTGGTGTCGCAATCCGGCACGTAGACGCCGAAGCCGAGATCCTGCTTGATCTGCGCGAAGTAACGCGAAAAGCGCGGATGCGGCGGAGGCGCCAAGGCGGTGACGACGTTGAAGCGCGCGCCGTCGATGCCCTCGACCTCCTCGCGGCTGATGTTGACGCAAAAATTCACCATGTCGGCGATGGCGCGTTCGGCCGCAATCTTGTCGGCCTGGGAGGCGAGCCCGGTCTCGCCATAGCTGAGCAGCGCCTCGATGAAGAACGCATCGTAATAGGCCGAGCGGTGGCGGATCTGAACCGGTTCCCACATCGGCTCGGCGACCCCTCGCCAGGGAGGATTGACGACGGCCCGGGCTGGCGAGCGCGCGATGAAGACGCGGGCGAGGTTGAACAGCAGCGAGGAATTCTTGTAGCCGCGCGCGTTGAGGCCCGTGAGCGCCATGGTCAGCTCGCGGCCGCGAAAGTCAGGATCGCCGATCAGGTTGAAGGCGGCGTAGGTCGGCAGGAAACCGTTCTTGCGGTAGGAGCCGAGCAGATGCTGCGCGCAGTCGCGGATCACGCCGTCGATCTGCGACTCTGGCGGCGCGGAGCCGGTGAACATGGCCGGCGGCGGCTTGGGGTGGTCGAGCGCGATGCTGTCGACGAGATCGGCGACCGGCTGGCCGACCGCCGCCCAATCGGGCTCGGCCTCGTCGCGGGCGCGAACCAGCGCCTCGCGCAGCGCCGTCAGCCTGGCCTCGTCACGCAGCTCGGGCAGTCCAGCCCGCCGCAGCAGCACCCGCAACGCGGGATTGCCGAGCGCGGTCTTGTAGAATTTGGCCAGATGCGGATCGCCGCTGGCCGTAACAGACAATACGGGGTCGCAGACGTCGTAAAGCGAGGGGCCGTCCTTCCGGGCGGTCAGCGCCCGGCAGGCGGCGCCGGCAAAATAATGAAGGCTCATGAAATACCTGGTCGCGGGGCCTTGGTCGGGGGCCGGCACACTCCCATCTGCGCGCCGCCCCCTTGCCAAGTCGTTGAAAAGGCTACCCGGATTCGCAGGAAATACAAATGTGATGGAGGTCACGGAAAAAGCCGGCACGAAGGCTGCATGATCGAGGCTCGAAATGGGGTGCCAGGGGCAAAAACGCACAAATCTAGCTTGGAGAATTAACGAACATCTTCAGTCGCTTAGCTCAATTTTTGGGCAATCTATTGCCGGGGAGGCGATATCCGGTTAAGGGTTTGTTTGGTGCGGCGCCGCAAATTGCGCGCAATTCGGGGGCACATCCCCGGCCAATCCCTCAAACCTAAAGACGCTATCGCGCTACTCAAACAGTGTGCGCGCGCTTGGCTGGTCTTTGGCACTGACAGGAATGAAGCGAGATGAATGTTAGGCAGCTCGACATTTCCCGACGCACGATCGCGTTGGCCGCGGCCCTCATCGGCACGGTGTCGCTCGTGATCGGCGCCCATGCTGCTCTGAACATGCGCGCGATCGACGCCGCCAAGGCCGTCTCGACCGACCAGATCACGGGCTCGATCGCCCAGACCTCGCGCCTCGCCCTCGTCATCGGCAATGGACATTATCCCGACGCCAGCGCGCCGCTGACGCAGTCTATCAACGACGCCCGCGCGCTCTCCTCGTCCCTGCGCAAGAACGGTTTTGACGTCGACATGGTGGAAGACGCGACCAAGGACGACATGGTCCGCGCCGTCAATCGCCTGAAGTCCCGGATCAAGCGCGACACCGTCGTCATGCTGTTCTTCGGCGGCTACGGCGTGCAGGCGGGACGCGAGAGCTACATGCTGCCGGTCGATGCCGTGATCTGGAAGGAAAGCGACGTCCGCCGCCAGGGCGTCTCGATCGACGGCGTGATCGACATGATGAAGGAGCAGGGCGCCAAGGCCAAGCTCGTCGTCGTCGATGCCTCTCGCCGTAACCCTTACGAGCGTCGCTTCCGCTCCTACAGCCACGGCCTCGCGCCGATCAACGCGTCCGACAATGCGCTGATCCTGTCCTCGGCTTCGCCCGGCAAGGTCGTCGACGACGGCAAGGGCGAGCACAGCGTGCTGGTCAGCGAGTTCCTGAACAACCTCAGTGCAAAGGGCAGCGCCGAAAGCGTCTTCAACAAGACCCGCGTCGCCATCTCCCGCGCCAGCGAAGGCGACCAGGTCCCGACCGTCTCCTCCTCGCTGCTCGAAGACGTCCATTTCGGCGAAGCCGGCGGCTAGTTTTTTCGAGGGCGCGCGAGCTCTCGTAGGGTGGGCAAAGGCGCAAAGCGCCGTGCCCACCATTTTTCTCCGTCATTTCGATAGAAGACGTGGGCACGCTTCGCTTTGCCCACCCTACGAGACCGCCGGCTACTTCGCTGCTTCCGCGGCCATCACCGGGCGTACCGGATCGCCTTCGCGCAGCAGCGCGCCGGCGCGGGCGACGACGACATCGCCGTCGTTGAGGCCGTCGCGGACCTCGATATTGCCGCCCGACATCAATCCGACCTCGACACGCTTGGTCTCGACCCGGTTGCGGCGGATCACCTGCACCACGGTGCCGGCGGATGAATATTGCACGGCGGTCAGCGGCACCGCGACATTGCAGCTCTGCCCGGTCTTGATCAGCGCGCGTCCGCTCGCCTTCAGCAGCAGACGCTTCTGCGAGGAGATGCCGATATAGACCATGCCCTGCTGGATGTTCGGCTCCACGGTCGGGCCGATGCGGCGCACCTTGCCGTCGATGTCGCCGGCGCCGCCGATCCGCACGGTCGCCGGCTGATTGACCGCGAGCTTGCGCATATCGGTGGTCGCCACCAGACCGACGAGATCGTATTCGCTGCGCGCCACGATCGTGAACAGCGCCTCGCCCTTGGCCGAGGCGAAGTTGCCGATCTGGGCGGTCGACGTCGCGATCACGCCCGCCACCGGCGCGGTGACCTGCAGGGTGCCGCCCTCGGGGAGCGCCAGCCGCGCCAGCACCTGGCCGGCGGTGGTGGTGTCGCCGGCTTCCGCCAGCACGTCGGTGACCTTCAGGCCCGGACGCTCGGGCCGCACCGACGTTTCCTCCCGCGCGATGATCGTGCCGGTGGCCTCGACGATGTCGGAGAAGCAGGACTTTGCGACTTTCAGCACCGTGACCGCCGGCCCCTTGGGCGCGTCGTCATCGGCGGCTCGGGCCGGATATGGACCGAGGATGAGCATGCCGGCGACGGCTGCGGGACACAGGCTTCGAACGACGGCACGGGGCAAATGACGCATCGGAAATTCCACGGGTTCTATGCCTCCAATCGATAGCAGATGGCAGGGCTGCGGACTACGGCAGCGTTGTCCCAAAAAGAAGGCCACGCCACCGCGGGCCGACGCAGCAAGCCTTTGATTAGTCGCGGGATTGGAGAACAGGTTCGCATTTCCCGGGCGGCGCGCCGCGGGTCGGCACTACTCCAAAGTGCCGTCGATCACGGTCCTCTCATCGGTCAACGGCACAGGTCGCGGCGCGGGCGTAAACGGCCCGTCAGCCGCGGCGCTCACCCAGCAGCTTGCCGTTGGCCCGGTCGATCAAATGCAGGCGCGTGCAGGCCGGACAGGACACCGACACATGCGTGCGGTCGGCCGGCTCGTCGCCGAGCCGATGCTGCACGTTCATGCCGGTCTGCGGGCATTTGAAGACGATCTGACGGTCCATGACCGATGATATGACGACAAGGCGCGCTTTCCGAAATTACGGATGATTACGTAGGTCGGCGGCGGCGCCCCTCACGGCAGGTTCAGGAACTCCACCCAGTTCGGCTTCTTGCCGGTGGGGTAGGATTTCAGCTTGGCCAGCGCGCCGCTGCCCTGGTCGATCGCATAGACCGTCATGCTATCGGAGAGCTCGCCGACCGCGGCGAGGTAGCGCCCCGTCGGATCGATGTGGAAGCCGCGCGGCTGCTTCTCGGTCGGCACGCTGCCGATCGTGGTCAGCTTGCCGCTGGCCGCATCGACCTTGTAGGCGGTGAGCGTGTTGGTGGTGCGCTCGGAGGCGTAGAGGAAGCGGCCGTCCGGAGTGATGTGGATGTCGGCGGCCCAAGGCTTCTTATCAGACTCTTTTCCGTTAAAGCCCTCCGGCAGTGCGGTGGTGCGCTGGATCTCGTCCCAGGCGCCGCTCCTGGCCTCGTAGGTGAACGCGGCGACGTCGCCGTTCAACTCGTGGATCAGATAGACGAACTTGCCATTGGGATGGAATACGAAGTGCCGCGGGCCCGATTTCTCCGGCACCTTGTGGGCTGGCGGATCGCTCGGCGTCAGCGTACCGGCCGTGGCATCGAACGCGAAGGCCAGCACCTGGTCGGAGCCGAGATTGGTCGCGAACGCGAAGCGATTGTCGGGCGAGGGCAGGAAGGCGTGCGCGTTCAGCCCGGTCGGGATCACCTGTTTCGGCTCGCCGGCGACACCGTTGGCGGAAAGCGGATTCAGCGCGACCTTGTTGCCGCCATAGGAGGCGCTGAACAGGAACTTGCCGCTGCGGTCGATCGCGATATTGGCCATGCTGTCGGCGAGCGGCCCGTTGCCGATATGGCTGAGCTGGCCCGTTTTGGGATCAATCGCAAAGCTCACCGCGAGGTACGGCTGCGAGCGGACACCGGCGATCAGCACGCGGTGGTCGGGCGTGATCGCGAGCGGCGTCGAGGAGCCGGGCTTGTCGACGCCCTTGAAGGCGGCCGTCTGCACCGGAATCATCTCGCCGCTCTCGGTCATCTTGAACACGCTGATGTCGTTGCTGTCGGCGTTGCCGACATAGGCGAAGGTCTCGGCCATGCCGGCGTGGACTCCAGAAATGAGAGTGAGGACTGCGAACAGGGTGGTGGCGATTGCAGCGCGTGGCGCTTTGGATGCGATGCGTCGGGTCGGTCTCAACATGGGCTCCTCCTGAGGGCCGGTCGCGGCCTTGTCGTTTTGCCGGCGAGGATAGCGGGCGGCGCGCCGCCGCACCAAATTCCAGTTGGGATTGATCGATGCCGAAATTGTATCGGTCGCCGGGGAGGGACTACCGCATCGCCGCGGTTCGGGAGGGCAGATGCGGGCTGGACGGATGCGCGGGTGGTCCGAGCACGGCCCAGACCGCGACCGCAACCAGAGCGGACGTCAGGATGGTCCAGGCGATGAGCCGTTTCCGCATCTGGTCGAATCCGTCGCTGTCATGAAGTCGCGGGGCACCCGGAATCGTGCACTGCAAACCGCGGCAATCCTATGAACTCGTTCACAGGCGAAAACGGCGGGCGCAAGGCGAACCAATGCCGCGCGAGCGCATTGAACCGACATGCCCCGTGAAAACGATCTCGAAGGTAAGCCCGACATGGGCGGCAAGCATGGCGGTCAAGCCGGCCAGCCCAAGTCGCCGCCGCGCCCACACCAAGGCGAACACGATGAGGACGTCGTGGCAAAGCGCCACACCGGCCAAACCGATCACGCCTCGCCGCCGACCAAATCAAAATAGCGCCTCGCCGCGCGGCCGTGCCGCGCCGCGAGTCGGGAACGGCGGCATCGCTGTGCCGTTACCCCGGTCCCGCGGGCGTGACAGATCAAAACGGAGGCTGGCTCGTGTTTTGGATTTATTGGAACACCGCCTGGTCGCTGATTATCAGCGGCATCATGGTCGCCACCATCGTCAGCCACCCCGACGCGGAGCTCGTCGAGATCACCGCGGCAAAACAGAAGCTCTGAGCCCGCGCCAGGCGTCGTCGGCGACGACCGCCTGTGACCCTTTGCGGACGCCTTGAAGCCTTGTCTCGATTGGCTTGTTCAGCTTCAATCGCCGGCGCCGGCTTTGGTCCGGCTTGGATGTGCCAGGGGAAATTGAATGAGCCCATCCGCACCCATCAGCGCCGCCGACGCGATCAGCACGTACGTCTTTGCAAAGGATGGCAATCGACCGCAGATGATGAGGGACGCCTTTGCCTCAGACTGCGAATTGGAGATGGTCGTAAAGACCGACGCCATCTCATTCCCAAGCTCCGCAAAAGGGCTGGAGCAAGTTACCGAAGTACTGGTGACGAGCTTCGGCGATCAATACCAGAACGTCCGGACTTTTTGCCTCTCCCGTCCGACCTCACAGCAGCTACCGCGTTTCCGTTGCGATTGGCTCGTCGGGATGTCGGCAAGGCAAGGTGGTGCGGTTCGCGTCGGCTGCGGACGCTATGACTGGCGCTTCGGTTCCGGCCATGGCGGCCGCGTCGAGAAGCTCGCGATCGAAATCGAAGTCATGAGTGTACTTCCAGCCGAGATGTCGAAGCCGATCATGCAATGGCTCGCGGCCTTGCCGTATCCCTGGTGTTCAAGCGCCCAGGCCTGCGAGAGTATTCCAGCCATTGACGCCTTAGAGTCGATCAAGCACTTCCTCACGGTAACGAGCGAGGCAAGCCAGCAACCATGAGTTTGTTGAGCAGGGGTGCGGCTCATCAAGTCCGGATTTGACCCTAAAGCCAGACGTGGCGCCGCTAAGCCGCAACCGCCTGCGTCGCCAGCAGCTGCTTCAATTTCGACGCCGGCACCGCCGGACTGAACAGCCAGCCCTGCATCTGGCTGCAGCCGAGCTGGCGCAGCACCTCGCGCTGGGCTTCGGTCTCGACGCCTTCGGCGGTCGTCGCCATGTGGCGCGCGGCGGCCATGTGCACCACGGCCTGCACGATCGGCGAGGAATCTTCGGACTGACCGATGTCGCTGATGAAGCTGCGGTCGATCTTGATCTTGTCGAACGGGAAGCGGTGCAGATAGCTCAGCGACGAATAGCCGGTGCCGAAATCGTCGAGCGCGATACGCACGCCGAGCTCGCGCAGCTGCTGCAGGATCGTCAGCGCCTCCTCGTCGTCGCGGATCAGCACGGTCTCGGTGATCTCGAGCTCGAGCCGTCCGGGCGCAAGTCCGGACTCTGCGAGCGCGGCCGCGACCTTCAGCGCCAGCGTCCGCGTGCGGAACTGCACCGGCGAGACGTTGACGGCGATGTGGATCTGGCCGGGCCAGGAGGCGGCCTCACGGCAGGCCTGCTTCAGCACCCACTCGCCGATCTCCCCGATCAGCCCGGTGTCTTCCGCCACGGGAATAAAGTCCGCGGGCGAGACCATGCCGCGCTCGGGATGACGCCAGCGCAGCAGCGCTTCGCAGCCGGTCACGACATTGGCCGCGAGATCGACCAGCGGCTGGTAGTGCACCTCGAACTCGCCGCGAGCCAGCGCCTGACGCAGATCGAGCTCCAGCTGACGGCGCAGCCTCGCCTTGGCGTCGTATTCCGGCGTGAAGATGCGGTAGGTGCGGCGCCCCTCCGACTTCGCCGCATACATCGCAAGATCGGCGCGCTTGAGCAGGTCGTCGAGATTGTCGCCGTGGTCGGGCGCGATCGCGATGCCGATGCTGGCATCGGTCGGGATGTCCTGGCCCTTGCAGTCCACCGGCGCGCGCAGCGCCTTGAGGATATCTTCCGCCAGCGCCGACAGCTCGGCCGGATCGCGAGTGCCGGCCTTGACGATGGCAAACTCGTCGCCGCCGAGCCGCGCGACGAGGTCGTTGCCGGAAACGCAGGCGCGCAGCCGGTTCGCCACCTGCCGCAGCAACTCGTCGCCGACCTCGTGTCCGAGCGAATCGTTGACGCCCTTGAACTCGTCGACGTCGATATAGAGGATGGCGAACGGCTTGCCCTGGCTGAGCTCGGCGACGCGCCGCTCCAGATGGCCTCGCAGCAGCACGCGGTTGGGCAGGTCGGTCAGCGCGTCGTAATGCGCCATATGCGCGATGCGCTCGTCGGCGCGGATGCGCGCGGTGACGTCGTCGTGGGTCGCGAGCCAGCCGCCGGCGGCGCCGGGCTGGTTCTTGATCTCGACCAGGCGGCCATCCGCGGTCTCCACGATGGCGCTCTGGGTGCGCCCGATATGGCTCAGAATGTCGTCGCAATAGGTCTCGACGTCGCCGTGGAACGAGCCGGTGTCGTGGCGGTGCCGGATCACGTCACGGAAAGTGGCGCCGGGCTTCACCACCTCGGGGGACAAGCCGTACATCTCGATGTAGCGCCGGTTGCAGACGATCAGCCGCTCGTCCTGATCGAACATCAGGAGTCCTTGCGTCATCGTGTTCATCGCGGTGTCGAGCCGCTGTTTCTCCAGCGAGAGCCGGTGCGTCACCTGGCGGAAGATCAGGAACAGCGTGAGCACCAGCAGGCTGATCGACAGCACGGCGATGGTGACGAAGAATTTCGTTTGCGTGCGCCAGGTCGCAAGCGTCGCATCCAGCGACTTGGTCGCGACCACGACCAGCGGCTCGCCGGCGAGCAGGCGCGAGGCGACGATGCGGTCCTTGCCGTCGATCGGGCTGGCGATCTGCATCGAGACGAAGGTGCGGTCGAACACCGCCATCTGCTCCGGCGTGCCCTTGCGAAAGTTATGCCCGATCATCGCATCGACGCGCGGAACGCGCGCCAGCAATTGGCCGTTCTGGTGGTGCATCGCGATCGAGGATTCCTCGCCGAGCCCGGTCGAGGCGAAGAAGGATTCGAGCTGCTCGGGCGCGATCGCGCGCGAGACCACCCCAAGGAATTCGCCATGCGGGCCGGACACGCGCCGCGCGAACACGATCGCCGGTCCGTTGCCGATCCGGCCGTGCACCACCTCCACGTCCTCCTGCGCGGTCGGATCGTTCTTGAGGCGGTTGAAATAGCCGCGGTCCGCGACCGAGACGTTGGCGACCGGCCAGCGCCGCGACGAGTTGATCAGCAAGCCCCTGGCATCGAACACATTGGCGCCGGCAACGTCGGCCCAGCCGCTGGCTTTCGCACGCAGCACCTCGTGCATGGCGAGCGTGCCCATCTCGCTGCGGAAGACGTCGGCGGATTCGATGCCGCGGCTCTCGAGCTCGGTGATGATGCTCTTCTGCAGCACCGCGAAATCCTCGAACTCGCGGTCGAAATGCCGGGCCAGCAGGCGCACGGTGTTTTCAAGGCTGTCGCGGCCGCTCTCGATCGCATTCTGCCGGAAGCGGTCGACGGTGAGCGCGGTGCCGATTGCGGTCGCGGCCATCAGCACGAAGCCGCCGACGATCAGCCATGTCAGTGGCGCTCCCCGCCAGCGACGGAGCAGCGCGCGCATGCGCGCGGTCCATCGGATCGATGTGCCCATGCAGCCCTCCCGTGGGATGCAAGGTGCAGCAAAACCGACAAGACCCCGTTACCAGCGAAGGTTAGGGAACTATGAATCGGAACGGAATCAGTGGGTTGGTTCCATCGATCGCGGAAGCTGCCGTAGGGTGGGCAAAGGCGCGCTCTTCGCGCCGTGCCCACGACCCCTATCCGCATCATCCAACGTGATCGGTGGGCACGCTACGCTTTGCCCACCCTACGAGACCACCATTCACCGCTTGATCTCCCAGTTCAGCGCTTCCGCGTTGCCCTTGGCGAACATCTTGGGGACATCGAACTGGCCGGTCTTGAGGTCATAGCGGCATTTCCAGTCCGCGAGCCCTTTCACGGCGACGTTCTTCGGATGCTTGTCCATTTCGCCCGACAGCGAGATCAGGAGGTAGCGGTTGTTGGGCCAGTCAACGCCGAGCCAGCGATAGGCAGTTTCGGTGCCCTTCATCAGATTGGCCGAGATATGGTAGTCGAGCTTCATCTTCTTCGTGTCGGCACGGCTGTGGAAATAGGCCCAAGCGAGATCGCTGAGTGATTGTTTCGTCGCGCTGACGAAGGCGCCGTTCTCGACATGATAGAGAAACAGATCCTGCGAGCCTGAGCCGGTCTTCTGCATCCGCACCAGCCATTGCGAGTCGCTGGTGAAGCGGAAGCCCGCGCCGTAGCCCTGCTCCGGTTTCAGCTCCGTCATCTGGTCGCCGCGTCGCGCCCAGACCTGCCATTTGACCTCGAACAGGTCTTCACTGTCCTTCATGTATTGCTCGAGCCTGGTGGCACCGTCGGGCGAGGTGAAGGCGAGGTCGGCATTGTCGGTGAGGACGAAGCCCGGCGGCGGGCCGGAGGCTGCGAGCGCTGGGGAAGCTGTGAGCGTCAGGGCAAGCGCCAGCCCGAGGGCCAGGGTCAGACCGAGCGCCAGATTTGGGGCGGAACGGCAAAATGCGGTCACGGGAAAATTCCTCAAAAAATGCCGCGATTCAGTCTCGCGTGATTTGACGCCGGCGGGGTGGCACCGGTTCATCCCTGAGTGCGGGGACGGCGGTCTCATCCCATCGACCGTCTTGCTGCCGCAGCCAATTCGGCGCACCTTGCCCCCTCGGCTGATTTGCCATCCAAGGTTCTTTTCCGATGATGACCGCATCCAAGGCCTTCATTGCTCTTTGCCTGCTCGCCCTGGTCGGCACCGTGCTGGTGATCGGCCCGACCGAGCTGCGCCGCCTGCTGCCGGACGGGACCAAGACCGTCGTCGCAGCCACGCCCGAGGCCAAGGTCGAACCCAAGGTCGAACCCAAGGTCGAGGCCAAGGCCGAACTCAAGCCGGCCCCGAAACCGGAAGAATCCAAACCGGAACAGCCAAAGCTTGCCGCCGCCACGCCGCCTGCGCCCGCACCAGCCCCCGAGCCGAAGGCGGGGGCGCTGGCCGAGACCCAGAAGCAGGTCACGGCCGCGCTCGCCGATCTTGCACCGGTCAAGCCATCGCCGGCGGTCGCCGACACCGGCCCCCGTTTCGACGTCGCCCGCGTCGACGATCACGGCGAGGCCGCGGTGATCGCGGGCCAGGCCGCGCCGGGGGCAACGGTCGAGCTGCTGCGCGACGGCAAGCCGCTCGATACGGTGACTGCCGACGCCTCGGGCCAGTTCGTGATGACCCCGCCGCAGCTTCCCGCCGGCTCCTATGAATTGACGCTCCGCGCCAGGGCGCCGGATGGCACGGTCACGCAGTCCAGCCGGACCATGCCGGTGACCATCGCCGAGGTGGCGCCGCCGCCCGCGCGTCCGGCGCCGGTCGCGAGGCAAGACGTGAGGCAAGATACGAAGCAGGCCGAGAAGCCGGACGACAAATCGGATGTCGTGGCATCCCTGCAGTCGGCCTCGCCGCACCCCGCCTCGGCATCCGACAGGCCCGCGGTCCGGCCGAGGCTGGGCGGCGCGCCGAAGCCCCGGGTCATGGCGAGGGCGCCGGCGGCGACGACCGTTGCATCTGCCTCGCCGGCGGACGCCCTCAGCGTTGCGCCGGCAGAGACAGGCAGCCGGGTGATCTCCCGCGGCGACAGCCTGTGGGCACTCAGCCGGCTCGCCTATGGCGACGGCGCCCGCTACGCCGTGATCTTCAAGGCCAACCGCGACAAGATCCACAATCCCAATCTGATCTATCCCGGCCAGACGTTTGTGATGCCGCAAAAGGCGGAGTGAGGGGGCGGTCTTGCTCTTCCTCTCCCGCTTGCGGGTGAGGAAGCCGAGCGCCGATCCTGCACCACAGGCAATTGCCCAGCCTGGGAGATCAACCGCGACGCTTTGCCCTGTATCCCCAAGGAACATTTGGTTCCCCGGCGCGTCATCTCAATGCGACGCAGTGCGCGCTTGGCTGGGAGGAGGCCGAATTGGTCAGGTCAGCGGTCGTGTCAGGACGCGTGGGACTGGCGCTGGCGGGCGCGACCATCCTGATTGCGGCCCTGCTGCTGCCCGGTAAGGCTGAAGCGCAGTTCGGATTGCGTGGCGGCCCGTTTGGTGTCGCCCGTTTCGCCGTCGGCCACATGATCGGCATGTCGCGGCTGCGCCATTCCCGCATGGCAGTTCGGGGCGGCCGATACCGCTCCGCCGCGTTGAGATCACAAGATCCGCGCGGGGCCGAGCGCGGCCAGCCAGCCAACCCTTACGTCCTGCGCGCGGCGCTCACCGCGCAAGCGGCGCTGTCGGGCTGGCAGGGCGGTCGCCGCCCGCAGGGCTGGTGGCGCCATCCCGACGGCAGCTACGGCTGGGTCGGGCCGGTGTTCTGGCCGTTCGCGCATGACGACCTCACCAATGCCGTGGTGTTCGGCGATGCGACCAGCCTCTCGCTCTACGGCTATGGCGACATCTACGCCGCGCTCTTCGCGCCCTATGCGGCGACCGAGCTAGCCGCCTACACCGCACCGCAAGGCAAACGCGCGCGCCGAATTCCGTCGGCGCAGAACGTTTGCGATGCCAGCGATCCCCCCGGCTTTCCGGTGGATCGCATCGCCGCCACCGTGCAGCCCAACGAATTGCAACGCACCACGCTCGACGAGCTCGTAAATGCCTGGAGCGAAGCCCGCGACAGCATCCGTGCCGCCTGCCCATCGCAAGTGCCCGCGACCGCGGCGGAGCGCCTCGGCCTGATGCGCGAGCGGCTCGAGGCCATGATCAAGGCAACCGACGCCATCGAGGCGCCGCTGGCGAAGTTTACCAGGTCGCTCGATGACGATCAGAAGGCCCGGCTCAACGCTCTCGGCAATGAGCGCCGCGCCGCGCTCGCGGCCATGCAGCGCAAAGATACGAGCAAGGATACGAGCAAGGATGCGCAGGCCTCAAACGCCTGCGACCCCGACAGCGATCCGCGCTATGACGAGAAGCTGCAGCGGCAGTACGAGCAGCTCGTGCAGCAGCAATGGCCCGCGGGCGACATTGCCACCACGCTCCGCCTCGACGAGACCGCCCGCGCCCGCTTCGAGGTGCTGCAGGACACCACGCTGCGCACGATGCAGACGCTGAGCGCCTGCCCGGCGGAAGCCGCTGCGACTCCGCAGGCGCGCCTCACCGCCGCAAAGGCGCGGCTGGAGACGATGCTGCAAGCCGTGAACGGCGTCACCGATGCGCTCGACGATTTCGAGGCCGACTTGAGCGACGAGCAGAAGGCCGGCTTCGAGGCGATCGGGCCGAAGCGGGGGGCGTGATCAGTCGCACGCCCAGTCGAACTTCATGTCTTTGAAGTCGAGCTGCGCGTTGCCACTGCCGAAATTGTAGCCGCCGAAATATTCCTCGAACTCGATGTAGAACGGGCTCATCTCCGGCACCGCCTGGCACGGCCGCATGGTGCCGCCGAGATGGTTGCGGGCGTGGTCCTTGCACCAATCGTGCAGGCGGTAATTGTCGGCGGTCGGGACGCCGCCCTCAAAGTAGTAGTAGGACTGATAGCCGGTCGGCGGGTCGCGCGGAATGTGCGGGTCCTGCGGAGCCTTGCCGGCGTTGGGATCGGTTGCGCGCGGTGTCAGCGCGATCGCGAGGTTCGCGGCCAGCTCGGCACGCGGCGGGCCGGCGAACATCTTCTGCGCGAACGGCGCGGCGGTCTCGAAGAAGGCACTGGCGCCGCCGATATCGAGCCAGCGCGGCCGGTCGGCCGTCGCCAGCGCAAGCGGCGCCGGCGGTGTCGCGAACGGGCCGTCATATTCGGCCCTGGTCAGCAGCAGCGCAGCATATTCGTAGTCGAGGATATCGGTCATGCGCGACAGCCGCGGATGCGAGGTGCGCGCCTGCACGGCCTCGCGGATTTCAGGGTCATCGGGCGCGCCGCCGTCATTGTGATCGGGCGCGGTGGCAAAGAATGACAATGCGACGATGTCCTCGCCATGGACGCGGTAATCCTCCGGCAGCAGCAAGGTGAAGCCGTGCATCAGCGGATAGCCGGTGACGGGATCGAGCGGCCATTGCTCGCTGCTGATGCCCGGCGGCAGGCCAAAGACCCAGCCGTGGTCACGCGCGCGATCGGCGGGACGGTCCAGCATCTGCAAGTCATAAGCGCGCGAAGGCAAGGCAAGCGCCACAGGTGGTCTCCATTGGAATTGCTCGCCATTGAGGCGAGGGTTAGTCGCGGGGAGAAGGGATATGGTTCGGGGGAAGGGGATTGTCGGCACCGCCGTCGCCTCAAGCTCCGCTGTCGTGCCGGCGAACGCCGGGACGACCCCGGAGTCCACTGTCCCCACAGCGCCCGTCATCGAGCGGATCGACGTCGCTCGATGAGGATCGCCGACCGTGGCCGGCTTGCGCTTCGTCGTCAGCATGGGTCACCTGTAGCTGTGGTCGTCCAGATAGAGGTCGGTCGCCTCGACTGTCTCTCATAACCCATTGATCCGACAACCCCCGTCTACTGTGCATGGGGTTGTTTGCTCGATATCCGAATTTGTCATTCGAATAATCCAAAATTCGCTTTACTGGAAAAACGAAACACCCTATGCTCCTCCCAACTCATCCCATGGTAAGGGACGGATCGCGATCGTCAGGGTTCGTGGGATGAGGGGCGGTGGACGCGGGTGGCGTTGGCGCCAGATGCGGTCGCAGGGCGGGGTATCCCCGTGAGCGATCAGCGGGCGCGTGTACGACGGTGCTTGCCTCGCGTACGGCAAAATCGTGTGGTCGTGACGCCCGAATATCCGGCGTCAAGTCTTGCAGCGGTGCGCTGGTCCGACCGGACCTGCGCATCCCTCGAAAGCTGCAAGACGACGGTGGCAAAGGGATCGACTCACCGGCGAGAGCGCGACATAAGCCGTTTCAACCACTGCGCAGGGAAGGCCGGGCATTCGGCCGCACCTGTTTCTCCCCTGTGAGCGAATACCACGCACTCATGCACAGGGGTCTTGCGGGTGCCAGCCGGTGCCCGGTCTTCCCTGCGCCCTTCCATTTTGAAGGGTGCCGTGACCCAAGCAAAACCCGGGCGCAATGTGCCGCGGGATCGTGAAATACTGTCGGTGAGCGATACAAGGGCCTGTAGCCCGGATGGAGCGAAGCGCAATCCGGGACTGCCGTCGCTTGTGGCACGACCCCGGATTTCGCTTCGCTCCATCCGGGCTACACCAGCGCCAACGCCAGCTTTACCCCCTTCGTCGCACCGCCGAGGCATCCACCACGTTCTCGACTTCCTCGCGCCAGTTCAAGATCTCCATGGCGAGCACAGGGTGATTGAAACCCTTGAGCTGGAGATCGTCGAGGGCGCGCGCCTCCACCCAGGGCTCGACGATGCCGTAGACGCGGCGGCTCACCACGATCTGGTTGGGCTTGGCCTCGCCGCACAGGCGCGAGGCGAGGTTGGTGACGCTGCCAATCGCGGCATATTCCAGCCGCTGCTCGAAGCCGACCTGGCCGAGCGTGGCATAGCCGACCGCGATGCCGATGCCGAAGCCGAGGCTGTGCCCGCGGTTGCGCCAGCGCTCGGTCAGCGGGCCGATGGTGTCGCGCATCTCCACCGCCATCTTCACGGCGCGCTTGGTGTGGTCCTCGAACTGGATCGGCGCGTTGAACAGGATCATCACGCCGTCGCCGGCATATTTGTCGAGCGTGCCCTCATATTTGAAGATCAGCTTGCCGAGCGCGGCGTGATATTCGCGCAGCACGTTCATCGCCTCTTCCGGCTCGGTCGCTTCCGTGAACGCGGTGAAGCCGCGCAGATCGCAGAACACCACGGTCACTTCGCGGCGCTGGCTGGTGAGCAGTCCTTCCGGGCTGTCGGAGGAGGCGATCAGCTGCGCCACCTGCGGCGCCAGGAAACGCTCGAGCTTGCGGATGCGCTCGATCTCGCCGAGCTGGGTCTTGACGCGCTCCTCCAGCGACTTGTTCCAGTTCTTCAATTGCTCGGTCTGCTCGCGCAGCTTGTCGGCCTGGGCGCGCACGGTCTCGTTCGCCGTCTCCAGGGCGTGGCTCTTGTGGTCGACCTCGGTGAACAGCCGCGCATTGCGCATCGCCAGCACGGCCTGGTTGGCGAAGGTGCGCATCAGGCCGATGATGCTGGCGGCGAACTCGCCGTTCGCGCGGCGCAGCACCACCAGCGAGCCGAGCGTGCCCTGCTGGTCGACCAGCGGCACCACCAGCACCGAGTGGAAGCCGGCCGCGATGGCGACCTCGCGCAGCGGCTGCTCGGCGGCGGCGCCGAGTTCGGCAATCGCGATCGGCTCGCCGCTTTCGGCGGCATCGCTCAGGATGTTCTCGCCTTCGTCGATGGTGACATGGGCGCCGTCGGCGGATTTGTCGATGCCGTTGGCCTCGACCAGGTTGAAGCGGCGCGTCTCGGCATCGAAGCCGTAGATCAGCACCGCATCGGCATGGGTGATCTCGATCGCGCGCGCGGCGATCGTCGGCAGCACGGCGTTGAGATCGAGCGAGGAGGCGACGGCGCGGCCGACCTCCTCCAGCACCTTCAGCTCGTTGATCGACTGCGCCAGATCGCGCGTGCGCTCCTCGACCTTGGTCTCCAGGTCCGAATAGGTCTCCTGGATCTGGCCGGCCATGCGGTTGAACTGACCGGCGAGGTCTTCCAGCTCGTCCGAGGTGCGTACTTCGATGCGGTGATTGAAATCGCCCTCGCCGAGCCTGTAGGCGCCGTCGCGCAGCGCCGTGATCGGGATGATCATGCGGCGCGCGAGCAGCGTGCCGGCGAGGATCGCGACCATGAGGCCCATGCCGATCAAGAGCGCGATGCGCACCAGCTGGTCGCGGATCGGCGTCAGCGCCTGCGTGGTCGGCTGCTCGAACAGCACGCTCCAGCCGAGTTTCGGCACCGTGCTCGCGGCGCTCATCACCGCATGGCCGTTGAAGTCGGTGCCCGAACTGTCGCCCTCATGGCCAGGCGCGATCGCGGCCGCCACCTGCGGCAGCTTCGACAAATCCTTGCCGACATCCGGCCCTTTCGACGACGTCGCCAGCACGCGGCCGCGGGGATCGACGACATAGGCAAAGGCGGCCTTGCCGACCTGCGCGTCGGACAGGAAGTCGGAGAGAAAGCTGAGGTCGATCTCGGCCACGGTGACGCCGGCATTGAAGCCGGAATGCGCCACCGAGATCGACATGAATGGCGTCCGGTCGGCGAACCAGGCCGGCGCATAGCTGACGCCGCGGGCGACGGTGTCGGTGAAGCGCATGTCGCGGGAGAGGTCGGCATTGCTGCCGGTGGTGGTCGACTGGCGCGAGACGCGCAGCACCTCGCGGCCCTCGCCGTTGAGCTGGAACAGCTGGTTGACGACCGAGACCTGGTGCAGCAGCGATGCGTAGTCGGCACGGCGCTTTTCGAGGGTGTCCTGGCTCGCCCGCGTCACCCAGCTGATCTGGCGATCGAGCTCCGAGATCGACTGCTCGATCCGCCGGGCGGCGGCTTGCGCCTTGTCCTCCAGCCCGTCAGTCAGCTGGGTCTTGGTGGCGCGGTAGGAGATCCAGGTCTCCATCGCGCCGTTGACGGCGAGCACGAACACGACGAGGCCGACGAGGGAGACGACGTATTTGGCGAACAGGCCCTCGCGCAGAAACCGTGTCTTGTCGTTCGCTCCTGCCATCCCGATCCTCTCGCGCCGCCATCGACGCCGGCGCTCACGGGCCATGCAGGCCCTTCCCGGCCGTTCTATCACAATTTGGGGCAAAGGACCGCCGCGCGGGCCGGGGACCGGCCGGCGTGGTTACTCCCTGTGGACGCGGGGGCCGGCGAAAGGCCGGTGAGTTGCCGCAGCCTCATCCGTTCGGAGGAAGCCGATGACGGGGAAGCTGATGTAAGGGGATTGCCGTGGAGCTAAGCCCGCCCGTCCGCCAATCACCGGTTAAAGAGTTGCCGCAGCACGTCGTTCATTGGCTGACTGTCCTGCTGCGCGACCGGCGGGTCGTCCAGGGCCGGAGCCGCGGGCGAGGCCTGCGGTGTCGGCGTGGACGGCGTTGCCGGCAGGCTCCGGCTGCGGCCACTGCCCGGCGCGGCGCCAGTGCTGCTTGCCGCGCCGCTGGACAGCCCCTGCTGAATCAAATTGCCGATCGCCTCCCCCAGCGGACCGCCGAGCAGATTGTTCTGGCCCGGCTGCTGGGCTTGCGGATTGGCGTTGCCGGCCGCATTGCCGCCGGGCGCAGTCGTGCCGCCGAGACCAAGGCTGCCCAGAATGTTGCCGAGCCCGGCGCCGTCAGGGCCGAACAGGCCCTTGCCCATCTCGCGCAGCTTGGCATAAGCGGCGTCGGGATTGTCCAGCATGCCGGCCATGTCGGGGTAGATCTTGGGCTGCGACCAGCTGCCCTGGATCATCACGGGAATGCCGAAGCCAACAGGCTCATTGGCGCGGCCCTGACCTTCGGTCGTCATCACCAGCTTCGGCTCGACGCGAAAACCCATCATCTTGGTGTCGAGGGCGATGGTGCCCGCCCCGGTGACGCGCACCAGCGGCCCGATCAGGTTGAGATCGGTCGTCACCGCCTGGCCCTTGTCGATGCGGAACGAGGCCGAAAGCTGCGACAGGTCGGTGCTTTGCTCCTGGCCGGCATTCTGGTTGTCCTGCCAGCCGGACAGCGTGCCCGATGTCAGCGAACGGATCATCTGCGCGACATTGATGCCGCGGATGGCGCCGTCCTGGAAATTGACGAAGGCCGTGCCCTGCATGTTCGCCATCAGCGCGCGCTGGCTGGCGCCCGCGCTGCGCAAGGCGAGCTTGGCCTGCAGCTTGCCGTCGATGCGGTCGAATTCGGCGAGGCCCTGAAGCAGCGGCAGCGCGCGCACGCCGACGAGATCGGAATGCATGGCAAAGCTCGGCGCGCCGGTGGTTGCATCGAGGATCACCTCGCCGGAGACCTGGCCGCCATAGGCGCCGAGATTGGCGGTCCCCGCCTTCAGCACCCCGCCGGCGAGCTTCGCATCGAGTGCCAGAGGCGCGATGCGGGCATCACCGATCACGGCTTCGTTCGCGGAGATCCGCACTTGCGCATCGACATAATTGAGCCCGGAGACGTCGATCGGCGCATTGCTCCAGGGCTGCCCGGCGGCGCCCTCCGGCGATTTCGCCAGCGGAATCGCCAGCCGCTGGAAGTCGAGGTCGAGCTTGACCAGCGGCTTGCTGGCAATGTCGACCGAAGCCCAGCCGTTGAATGTGCCATCGCCGAGCCGGCCATTCACGCCGTTGATCATCACGACGTCGCCGTTCATTCGCATTTCGGCATGACCGCTGAGCTGAGACTTCAATACGTCGGGCATGTCGATGGCGAAATCCACCGGGATCGTCGGCCGGTCGGCCGGCGGCGCTGGCGTGGTCGCCTTGATGTCGAACTTGGTCGGGTGGTCGCCGACGCGCGCGGTGCCAGTGACATTGACCTTGCGGTCGCGGCCGATGGTCGCGTCGGCGTTGATGGCACTGATGCGGCCCTCGACGCGGTCGCGCACGCGCGAGAATGCGACTTCGCCGTCGGTGATCTTGACGCGGTCGATGGTCGCGCCATCCGCGTCGAGCGCGAGTGGCGGCCTCGACGAGCCTCCCGCATTCGGCAGGCGCTCCCGCAGCAGCGGCTGGTAAAGCACCGGATGGGTGACGATCAGCTCGCGGATCTCAGGGCGGCCCGACCACACGCTGGAGAGCGACATGTCGGCCTGCACGCTGTCGATCGTCAGGCGCGTGATGCCGCTGCGATCCCGGGGATCGGCAAGCGAGAGGTCGTTCAGGGTGACGTTCAGCGTCGGCCACAGGCTGATCTTGGTGGTGCCGTCGATCGACAGACGATAGCCGGTCGCGCTCTCGACGCGCGAGGCGATCGTCGACGTCAGGAAGCCCGAGGGGATTCCGACCACCAGCAGGAGTGCGATCACGATGATGACGGCGGCCAATGCCGCGCTGGCGAATTTTACTGCTCTCATCTCGACTTTCCACTGACGGACAATCGGCGTCGAATCCCGCCGGTTATCCATCCTTCGCGGCCGAGTTTATCCCCGGACGGGAAGCGGCTCCAAGCGCGTAAAAATAGTCTGGGGGTGCTGCAAAGTTATGTGACTTATGACACACTTCCCCGGCGCGGTTTTACGCGATCCTGATGGTGATGGTTTCAAGCGATTTGCCAAGCGTCTGACAAGATGACTGACCAGGACTTCACAAGGACATTGAAATGAGCAAGCAGGCCGAATTTGCGGTCATTTTGAAGATGAACGCGATGTTCGCGGATCTCGGTGCAGACGAGCTCCAGCGGCTGTCCAATCTCTGTCACACCCAGCATCTGGGGAATGGCGAGGTGCTGTTCCAGAAGGGCGATCCCGGCAACGCGCTGTTCGGCGTGCGCCGCGGACAGGTCCGCATCGAGACAGGTGCCTCCGACGGCAGCCGGCTGACGCTCAATTTCATGGGCCCCGGCGACCTGTTCGGCGAAGTCGCGGTGCTGGACGGCCAGAATCGGACCGCGGATGCGACCGCGGGCGAGGCCAGCGAATTGTTCGTGCTGCGGCGCGAAGATTTCCTCAGTTTCCTCGAGCGCGAGCCGAAGGTCGCGATCAAGATCATCGCATTGCTGTGCCAGCGCATTCGCTGGCAGAGCGAGCGCATGGAGGAATCGATGCTGCAGCCGCTGCCGGTGCGCCTCGCACGGCGGCTCTGCGCGCTGGCCGCCGATTTCGGTTCCGAGGTCCACATCTCGCAGGAGCAGCTCGGCGTCTTCGTCGGCGCCGCCCGCGAGAGCGTCAACCGCCAGCTCCAGGCCTGGCGCAAGGAAGCGATCCTCGATCTTCAGCGTGGCCGCATCCTGCTCAGGAACATGACCAAGCTGACCGCGATCGCGCGGAACGAGTAGGGCTCAGCCGCACAGCCCGCGAATGCAGGGCTTGCCGGTGCAGACCCAGGGCCGAGCGTGATCCGCGTGAAGGCTATTGGGGTAACATAGCGCCTTGAGGCGCCCTGCGTTAACGCGCCCCTCCGGCCACTCGCCTGAAATCTTACTCCGCAGCACGGTGGGCAACGTCTTTCGATGCCGGCGCCGCGCCGTGATGACTGTCCGTCTCGGCGTCCTCGCTGTGCACGATCAGCCGCTTGGCGAAGCGCCAGATCAGGGCGCCAAAATCGTCCATCACCATGAACATCGCGGGCACGAACACCAGCGACAGGATGGTGGAGAAGATCAGGCCGCCGATCACCGCGAGCGCCATCGGCGAGCGGAACTCGCCGCCGGCGCCGACCGCGAGCGCGCTCGGCATCATGCCCGCGGCCATCGCGATCGTGGTCATCACGATCGGCCGGGCGCGCTTCATGCCGGCGTCGATCATCGCCTCTTCGCGCGGCTTGCCGGCGTGAATGGCTTCGATCGCGAATTCCACCAGCATGATCGCGTTCTTGGTGACGATGCCCATCAGCATCAGAATGCCGATCCACACCGGCGTGGTCAGCTGCTTGCCGGTGAGGAGCAGGGCCGCGATCGCGCCGCCGATCGAGAGCGGCAGCGAGAACAGGATGGTGATCGGCTGCAGGAAGGTGCCGAACAGCAGCACCAGCACGGCGTAGACCATCATCAGGCCCGCCGTGATCGCGGTGGCGAAGCCGTCGGACAGTTCGTTGAGGCTTTCGGCGTCGCCGGAGGGAGAGACCTTCACGCCCTTCGGCCGGCTCTTCATCACCGGCAGATCGTAGATCTTCTTGGTGGCGTCGCCGAGTGCGGCGGAGCCGACGAGGTCGGCGGCGACCGTCGCCTGCCGCTCGCGATCGTAGCGGTTGATGCTGGTCGGACCCTGGTCGAGCTTGACGTCGGCGATGACCGAGAGCGGCACGCCGCCCTTCTCGCCGTGCTCGCCGAGCGGCACGCGCAACTGTTCCAGCGTCTTCAGATTGCCGCGCGCGGCATCCTCGAGCTGCACGCGGATCGGCACCAGACGGTCGCCGACGTCGAACTTGGCGAGCGCGGGTCCGACGTCGCCGATGGTGGCGACGCGGATGGTCTGCGACAGGCTTTCGGTCGAGACGCCGAGCCGCGCCGCGAGATCGGCGCGCGGTTCGACGCGCAGCTCGGGCCGCTCCAGCGTGGTTTCCGAGATCACGTTGGAGATGGTCGGAATCCGCTTCATCTGCGTCGCGAGCTCGCTCGCGAAATTGTTGACGATGTTGGCGTCGACGCCGGTCACGACCAGCGAGATGGCGCGCAGACCGTTCTCGTCGAGGAACCAGAAGCGGATGTCCGGGATGTTCTCCAGCTCCTGGCTGATCGAGAATTCGAGCTCGCGCTGGGTGATGTCGCGGGCATCCTTGGGCGTGTAGTTGATGATCAGTGCGGCGCGCCGGACTTCCTGGGTGCCCGGCGGGACGCGCCCGCCGTCGACGAAGATGCTCTTCACCTCGGGCCGCTTGCGCAGCCGCGCGACGATGTCCTCGGTGACCTTTTCGGTATAGGCAAGCTGGGTGCCCGGCGGAAGCTCGAGGGCCAGCAGTGAGCGCGAACTGTCCTGCGCCGGCAGAAAACCCTGCGGCAACAGCGTAATGCTCCAGATCGAGGCGGCGAAGATGCCGAAGCCGACCAGCACCGTGATGAAATAGTGTTTTACCGACCAGGCCACGATCCGATGATAGGCCCGCAGCACGCGGCCGGGCGGCGGTTCTTCGTGAGTGCCGGGCTTGAGGAAGTAGGCGGCGAGCACCGGCGTGACGAAGCGCGCGGCGAGCAGCGAGAAGAACACCTGCACCGAGACGGTGATGCCGAACTGCTTGAAGAACTGTCCGGCGATGCCCGACATGAAGCTCGCCGGTGCGAAGATCGCGATGATGGTGAGCGAGATCGCGATCACCGCGAGGCCGATCTCGTCGGCGGCTTCCAGGGCGGCACGATAGGGCGACTTGCCCATGTTCATGTGCCTGACGATGTTCTCGATCTCGACGATGGCGTCGTCGACCAGAATACCCGTCGACAGCGTGATGGCGAGGAAGCTGACGAGGTTCAGCGAGAAGCCGAGCAGGTCCATCGCCCAGAAGGCCGGGAAGATCGACAAGGGCAGCGAGATCGCGGCGATGATGGTGGCGCGCAGGTCGCGCAGGAACAAGAGCACGATGACGACGGCGAGGATGGCGCCTTCGAACAGGGTCGAGATCGCCGCGTGGTAATTGCCGTTGGTATATTCGACCGAGGTGTCGATCACCTTCAGGTCGACGTCGGGATAGGCGGCCTTGAGTACGTCGATGCGCTTCTGCACGGCCTCGGCCACCTTGACGTCGCTGGCGCCCTTGGAGCGCTTGATGCCGAGCGCGACGATCGGCTCGCCGTTGAAGCGGGCGAAGGTGCGGCGGTCGGCGATGGTGTCAGTGACGGTACCGAGATCGTCGAGCCGGACCTCGCCGCCGCCGAACAGCGGGATCATGGTGCCGGCAAGGTCGCTCAGCGTCTTGGCGCCGGCGAGCGTGCGGATGGCCTGGTCGTTCTTGCCGATCTCGGCGCGGCCGCCGGCGACGTCGACATTGGTGCCGCGCAGGCTCTGGCTGACATTGACCGCGGTCAGACCCATTGCCTGCAAACGGTCCGGGTCGAGCGAAACCAGGATTTCGCGCTCGACACCGCCGATGCGCTCGACCTGGGCGACGCCGCGCACGCCTTGCAGCGCGCGCTTGACCACGTCGTCGACGAAGTAAGAGAGTTGCTCCGGCGTCTTGCCGGGCGAGATCGCGGCATAGGTGACGATCGGCAGGCCGATCACGTCGACGCGCTGGATCAGCGGCTCGGTGACGTTCTGCGGCAGGTTCGACCGCACACGCGTCACCGCGTCCTTGACGTCGTTGAGCGCGCGGTCGGTGTTGGTCTCCAGCGCGAACTGGATGGTGGTGACCGACACACCGTCGGTGATCTGTGAGGTAATGTGCCGCACGCCCTCGACGCCGGAGACGGCGTCTTCGACCGTCTTGGTCACCTGCGATTCGAGTTCGGCGGGCGCCGCGCCGAACTGCGAGACCACGACCGAGATCACGGGAATGTCGGCCGAAGGCAGCCGCGTCACCGCGAGCTTGGTGAAAGACACCCAGCCGAGAATCAAGAGGATGATCGAGAAGACGACCGACGGCAGCGGATTACGGATCGACCATGCCGAGATATTGAGAGCCATCAGCGTACCCGCGTGCGATCGAGTTCATCGGCGAACATGGTCTTGATCTGGTCGCCGTCATGGAGCGAAGAGCCGGCGTCGGCCACGACGATTTCGCCGACGTCGAGGCCCTCCAGAATTTCCGTCGCGTTGTCGGACGAGAGCCCGACCCGCACCTTGCGCGTCTCGATGATGTTGCCCTTGACGACCTGAATGGTGAGATGGTCGATCGCGGTCTTGGGGATCGAGACGCCGCAGCTTCGCTTGGCGTCGATCGAGGCGCGGGCGAACACGCCGACCTTCAGCGACGGATTGTTGGTGACGCTGATGCGGACGCGGCCGAGCTGCGTGGCGCGGTCGATCTCGGGCGCAACCAGCCGGACCCGGCCGATCAGATCGGGCGCGTCATCGCGGCTGATGCGCACGGTGGCGCCGGAGTTGAGCTTGGGCATGTGCACCGCCGGGACCTGAGCATCGAGCTCGATCTCGTTGTTCACGGCGATGCGGAACATCGGGCCGGCCTGCGGGGAAGCGGGCGCGCCGACGATGGTGCGGACCTCGGTGATGAGGCCCGGCGCAGGTGATTTCAGCGAGATCGGACCTTGCGGACCGGGTCTCTGCGGCTGGCCCGGGATCTGCGGCGGCGCCGTCAGGCGCGCCAGCTCCTGGTTGTCGGCAACGACGGTGCCCTCGGTGACGAAGAGATCGGTGACCTTGGATCCCTCCTGGTCGGCGATGACCACGGCCTCGCGGCGCGGCACGAAGAAGCCGGTCACCCGTACAAGGTCGGAGAAGCAGGCATTGGTCGACTTCGTCACGATGACGAGCGCCTCGCTCTGCGTCTCCTTCGGCTCGGCGCGCTTGCGATGCTCGAACAGGTAATAGCCGACGCCGAGCGCGACGACGAACATCACGGTTCCGGCAGGCTTGAGATATTCGGAGAGGTTCATCGCCGGATCATCCTGGCCTGGCTCACGGCCATCCGCGCGAGGCCCATCGAGAGCATTTCCCTGAAACAAAGCGGCGTCCCGCAAGGCTGCGGGACGCGCTCTGGAAGCGAGACTTTACACCACATCACGACTTGTCACTTCAGAGGATTTTGTCGTGCTCACTTCGATGCGGTGGTCTTGTTTTCCATGTTGACGACCTGCACGCGGCGGTTGGCCTCGGCCATCGGCTGGCTCGGATTCTTCAGCTTGCTCTTGCCGTAGCCGACGGTGACGAGGTCGGTGGCGGAGATGCTGTACTTGTCGACGAGGTAGCGCTTGATCGCATCCGCGCGGCGTTCCGACAGGTCCTGGTTGTAGGTTTCGCCGCCGGCGGCATCGGTGTGGCCGGCCACCACGAAGGTGGAGCCCTTTAGGTCCGGACTGGTCAGCGCGCGACCGAGCGCCTGCACGGATGGCATCGACTTGGCGCTGATATTGGCGGAGTTGTAGTCGAACGTGATTTCGAGATCGATGTTCGGCTTGTCCTTGGCGACCGATGCGATTTCCTCGCGCTCGGTCGAGGACAGCGAACGCGTCGAGCGGCCGCGCACCGACTGGATCAGCTTGCTCTCGGCGGCGTTCGGCGCGGGATCGGCCTGCGGGGCGATCGAGAGGCCGCGGGTCAGGGGCTTCTTGGCCGGCGGCGCCAGCGCGCGGACGATGTCGTCCTCGGTAACGTTCTTGCTGTTGCCGTCATCGCCGGCGAAGGCCGGCGAGGCCGGCAGCGACAGCGCAGCGCCAAGAGTGATGATGGACAGGATCGCGGTAAGTCCCTTTGCAGCCGATTTCATAGCCAGTCCCTCCTGCGCAGCGAGCTCGCGCGGTTCGAAAATTCCTGCCAAAGTTCCTGCAATGAGCCCCCCGGGGAAGGCCGCCTGCGGCATCCGTTCGTTAGTCTTCCCTGGGCCCCCAAGGTTCGAGGCGCCGCCTGCCTCAATTCAAAAAAATACTAGCGCACTCCGTAGCTTGCGAACTCCTGAACGATGTTCGGATCCATCGCTTTGGCATTGGCGATATCAAGCGCGCCTTCCTGGGCGGAGCCATTGCGCTGCTTGGCGAGGCCGCGCCCATAAAGCGAGGAGGTCAGACGCGGGTTGATCCTCAGGGCCGCATCGAAATCGGCGATGGCATTCTTGACCGCGCCCGATTTGAGGTTGACGAGCCCGCGGCTGTCCAGCGCGTCGACGAAGTTGGGCCGCAGCCGCAACGCCTCGTTGCAATCCTTCAGCGCGCCCTGGAGGTCGCCGACCACGGTGCGGGTCCAGCAGCGGTTGTTCAGCGCCTCGACATCCTTGGTGTTGATCCGGAGCGTGTCGTCGAAATCCTTGATGGCGAGGTTGTAGGCGCCCTTGCTGGCATAGACCTGGCCGCGCCGGTACAGCGCGTTCACGTCGTCCGGATTGGCGGCAATCTTGGAGGTCAGGCTCTTGATCGTGGGATCGTCGGCCAGCGCGGCGGCGCTCGGCCCGCTGTCCGTGCTCGGTGCCGGAGCGGGATCAATCGGCTTGACCGGCGGTGGCGGCGGGGGCAGGGCGGCCTCGACCTGCGGCTTCGGCGTGGGGGCCGGCGCAGGCGCAGGAGGTGGAGAAGCAGGCGCGGGTGCCGCCGCGGTGTCGGCCGGCTTCGGCGGCGGAGGCGGTGTCGGCGCCGCGGGCGGTGACGGCGGCGGGTTGTTGGCGACCACCGGCGGCGGCGCGGGAGGCGTCGACGGTGCCGGACGCGATCCGCCGGCTCCCGGGCTAAACGAGAAATCTTCGGCCAATGAAGAGGATATCCAAGGCACCTGCTCGCCGCGCGAAGCCCGGGTGACGCCCATCTTGGTCCGGTTCAGCGTCTCCTCGGCCATCAGGTCGGGGACCCGGATTTCCTTCAGGAGCTCCTGGACGAACAGGCTGTGCTCGCCGCCGGCGTCGGAGACCACCGAGGCCAGCGCCGCCGAATACATCACCAGCGTTCCGTTCGGCGCGATCACCGGGGTCAGGCCGGCCGAGAAGCTGCGGAACCGGCGCTCGAACGGATTGCGCCTGCTAGCGTCGACCAGCGCGATCTTGACGCCGGCGCCGCGGGTGTTGAGCTCGCCGAGGACGGTCTCGAGGCTGAAACCGTCGCGGCGCACGTCGGATTCGGTCCAGATCTGCGCATCGATCGGCAGCATGTAGCTCTGGCGCGCCGACTGGATGCCGAAGCCGCTGAAGAACACCAGCGCCACCGATCCCGGCTTGATCTTGCCGTAGAGCTTGTCGAAGGCGCGGCGCATGCCGTCGCCGGTCAGATTCTCGCCGATCTCGACCGAAAAGCCGTCGCGCTTGAGCTCGTCGGCGACGTCACGGGCATCGTTGATCGGTTCCTTCAGCGGGGCATCCGCATCCGGATATTTGGCGTTGCCGATGACCAGCGCAAAGCGGTCACCGGCCGCAAGCGATGGGGCAGTCGGGACGAGCGAGACGAGCAAGGGCAGAAGAAGAAAGAAGCGAATTTTCATAATCAGCGCGGTCCAGCCAAAAAGGCGCCGTTCCCAGCTTGCGCCGCGGCGACCTTAACTTACGCTTCCTGCATTATCAAACCGGGGACGGGGGGCGTCAACTGCTTGGAGATTCGGCGTTATCGCGACGATTGACCGCAACGCCTGGGTGCGCCGCAGAACGGATAAACAGGCTGTCATGTTTGTGCTCGACGCGATCCGGCTCGATCTTACCGGCGGACGTTAGGACCTCCATGGCGCCGAAAATGTGATTGGTCTCACATTGAAAGGCCTGCCGCCGTGATGCGGCGCGGCGTTTGACCTTTGCAGCGGAGAATGGCTTGGTGCGCAGGATCGTGCCGAAGATCCACTCAGAAAAGCAAAGCAAAAGCAAAAACCATGGGAAACGCCTACGAGATTTACGCCCTGCGCTATGCGACGATGTCGCCGCGCACCCCCAGCATGAACTTCCTTCAGCCCGATCCGCATGACAGCGCGGCGCAGGACCTCGACTATTTCGTCTGGCTGATCCGCGGGGGCGGCCGCGACATCCTGGTCGACACCGGCTTCAATGCCGAGGAGGCGAGCGCGCGGGCGCGCAAGCTGACGCTCAATCCGGTCGATGCGCTGGAGCGCTTTGGCGTCGCGGCGTCAAGCATTCGCGACGTCATCGTGACGCATCTGCATTACGACCACGCCGGCAATCTCGATCGCTTCCAGAATGCGCGCTTCCACCTCCAGGAGCGCGAGATGGCCTACGCGACCGGGCGCTGCATGTGCAACGGACTGCTGCGACATCCGTTCTCGGTCGAGCACGTCACGCAGATGGTGCGCCACGTCTATGGCGAGCGCGTCAATTTCTATTCGGGCGACGGCGAAGTCGCGCCCGGCGTCACCGTGCATCGCGTTGGCGGCCATTCGGACGGCTTGCAGGTGGTCAAGGTGGAGACCGCGCGCGGGCCGGTGGTGCTGGCATCCGATGCTGCGCATTACTACGCCAATCTGCAGCGCAAGAGCCCGTTCCCGATCGTCTACAATGTCGGCGACATGGCGGTGGGTTGGGAGACGATCGAGCGTCTCGCCGGCCATCCTGACAGGTTCATTCCCGGCCATGATCCGATCGTGACGGAAATTTATCCGCGCGCCAGCGACAAGGTCGACGCCTGGGCGCTGCATCTGCCGCCGTCGCGGTCGTTTGCGAAGTGAGGGCGAAGCCGTCATTCCGGGGCGCGCGAAGCGCGAACTATGGTGCGCAGTTGCGCACCTGAGAATCGCGCGCCACAATCTCTGGATTCCAGGTTCGCCGCTTTGCGGCGCCCCGGAATGACAGCGTCGGCTAATACGCCTGCTTGGCGTCGGCCTCTTTGCTGGTCTGGATCAGATCGAGACTCGCTTCGATCTCGCCGAGCCGGATCGAGAGCGCCGGGTTTGAGTCTCGATCGGCAATTCCGGTCTGACCTTTTCTTCGGACGTGTGCGGTCTCCGAGACGGGCGGCAGATATGGTTTCAGCGAGTGCCGGCAGGATCCACACAAGCAACGATATCGCGGGGAGATTTTCGAGCCGCTAGCTCCGGGGGAGAGAATATCGCCAGGTATCCTCCGTCCCCTGCGAGCTTATATGTGGCGACCTCGGCGATAGCCGACGGCAGTTAATTCGCAGCGCAAGAGCGCAATTGGCATGCCATGCTTCGACGTCGGAAGCTCAAGATCGACAATTCCGACCCGCGCACCCTGCTTCAAGGCGGGCGCGAGATTGTAGAGGAAGGCATAGGGTTGGGCTATCTCGTGATACATATGCGCAAGGATTACTGCATCCAGTGAAGAAGCGGGCAGACGCGGGTCGTGGGGTTCGCCGAGCGCGAATTGCACGTTCGTCAACTTCAGAAGTTTTGTTCGCCTAGCGAGTTCGACGAGGTAATCCCGCGTGACGTCCTGGGCAACGACAGAGCCGGCGGGTCCGACGAGGTGTGAGAGCCTGACCGTGTAGTAGCCACTGCCTGCTCCAATGTCACCGACTGTCACACCTGGTTTCAGTTCAAGAACGCGTGCGATTTGACCGGCCTCATTGAGGGCGTCGCGGCGCTCCTCGGAGGAGCGGCGCGGGCTGACGATTCGTGCGACAGGGCGCTGCGGTGAGGGAAACTCGTTTGCAGCGACTCCGGGGGGAGCCAGATAACCCATGTCAACGGCGTATGCGCGAGTTGCAGCAAAGGCCACAAGTAGCATCGCTATATTCGCCACTGCCGTCACGGGCCTACCAAGCTTTCTCAACCGGACTCCCAAAAGCCGACGTCTGCGCCTCCATGAGTACGCGTCCTAATACGCCTCTTTCGCGTCGGCCTCTTCGCTGGTCTGGATCAGATCGAGATTCGCTTCGATTTTGCCGAGCAGCACCGAGAGCTGCTTGCGCTCCTGCGCGGAGAGGCAGGCGAGGATTTCGTCTTCCCGCCGCAGCAGCTGCGGGAACAGCTCTTCGTAGAGCGCGCGGCCCTTCTTCGTCAGTTGCAGGCGGAATTCGCGGCGGTCGGCTTCGTTCTCGACCCGCTCGATCAGATCCTCGTTGAGCAGCGCAGTCACCGCGCGGCTGATGGTGGATTTGTGCGTGCGGGTGCATTGCGCGATGTACTGCGCGCTACACGCATCGTTGCGGAACCCGAGCGTGGCGATCACGCGCCAGGCCGGAATGTCGAGACCATGCCGTTCCTGGTATTCGACCGCGAGCGCGGAACTGACTTCCGCTGCGAGCCGGTTGAGGCGGAACGGCACGAACTTGAACAGGTCGAGCCGTGCCTTTGGCCGCACGGAGGCCTCGTCGGCTTCGCGTGCCTTCAGTGCGATGTCGCTGGATGTCCTCGCCAAGGCGCGCGCTCCGAATTCCAGTTGACGGCCGGCCGGCTCCGGTCCAAAATAGTTGCACGTGAGACTATCTAGCAGATCAGGCCTCTCCTGACCAGAGCCGAGGTTCGAGTATGGCGCAGGCCACGACCTATCAGGCCAAAGCCCAGTTCGGCTATCGCCGCCATGCCGATCAGGACCGCGCCGGCCAAGGCCCGGCCGAGCATCCGGTCGTGGTTGTCGGCGCCGGCCCGGTCGGGCTGTCGCTCGCGATCGACCTTGCCCAGCGCGGCCAGCGCGTCGTCCTTCTGGACGATGCCGACCGCATCGGTGAAGGCTCGCGCGCGATCTGCTTCTCGAAGCGGTCGCTGGAATATTGGGACCGGCTCGGCGTCGGCGACCGCATGGTCGCCAAGGGTGTGGTGTGGAGCGTCGGCCGGATCTTCCACGGGGAGTCCCTGCTCTACCAGTTCAACCTCCTGCCCGAGGACGGCCACAAGCGGCCCGCCTTCATCAATCTCCAGCAATACTACGCCGAAGCCTATCTGGTCGATCGTATCAGCGATCTACCCGAGATCGACTTGCGCTGGCGCAACAAGGTGACGGCGCTGGAGCAGCGCAACGATTCCGTCGCATTGACGATCGAAACCCCGGAGGGCGCCTACCATTTGCATGCGCAATATGTGATCGCCTGCGACGGCGCGCGCTCTTCGCTGCGGCAGATGGTCGGCGCCGAGTTCGCGGGGCAGGTGTTCGAGGACCAGTTCCTGATCGCCGACGTCAAAATGACCGCGGAATTCCCGACCGAGCGCTGGTTCTGGTTCGATCCGCCGTTCCATGCGGGACGTTCCGCCTTGCTGCACCGGCAGCCCGACGATGTCTGGCGCATCGACCTCCAGCTCAATCGCTACGCCGATCCCGTGGTCGAGAAGAAGCCGGAGAACGTGCGACCGCGGATCGCGCGCATGCTCGGCCACGACAAGTTCGAGTTCGAGTGGATCTCGCTCTACAAATTCCAGTGTCGGCGGATGGACCGGTTCATCCATGGCCGTGTGATTTTTGCCGGCGATTCCGCGCATCAGGTTTCGCCATTCGGTGCCCGCGGCGCCAATTCCGGGCTCGAGGACGCGGAAAATCTGTCCTGGAAGCTCGATCGCGTGCTGCGGGGCACCTCGCCCGCAAGCCTGCTCGAGAGCTATCACGCCGAGCGCAGCCTGGCGGCCGACGAGAACATCCGCGAGTCGACGCGCTCGACCGATTTCATGGCGCCGAACTCGCATCAGGAAGCGCGGCTGCGCAAGGCGGTGCTGTCGCTGGCCAAGGAGACCGAGTTTGGCAAGCGCATGGTCAATGGCGGACGGCTGTCGGTGCCGTGCAGCTACGACACGCCGTTGTCGTCGCCGGATGCAGATGTGTGGGGCGGCGGACCCTCTCCCGGCTGCTCCATGCTCGATGCGCCAATTGCCGAGCAGGCCTATCTGACGGACGCCTTCCGCAAGGGTGGAACGGACTTCACCCTGCTCTCGTTCAGCAATGGCGCGGCGATTGATGTGCCCGATGGCCTCAAGAATGTTCGCATCGGTGGCGAGGGCGGACTTGCCGATCCCTCGGGCCTCGTCGCAAAGCGCTACGACGCCGCGCCGGGCGTTGCCTATCTGCTCAGGCCCGATGGCTATGTCGCCGCGCGCTTCCGCCATCCGACGCGCGCCGCGATCGCGGCGGCGTTGTCGCAGGCTCAAGGTCTCAATTGAGGTTTCGCATGCCGTTGTCTACCAGCTCCAACTTTGCGCGGCCGGACGATGCCTTTCGCGCCATCGTCGAAGCGCATCGCGGGTTCACCGAGGAACAAAGCGCTGATTTCGACGCGGCACTGGTGCTGATCCTCGCCAACCATATCGGCGACATCGGTGTGCTGCGTGAGGCGATCGAGCTTGCCAAGCGCCGTATGATCGACGGCCAGCAGCAACAACAACAGCAGCAACAACAATAACCCAAAAGACTCAAAGGACGAATTGATGGCGAAGAACTTCGCATCCACCGGTGACCTCTCGGAAAAGAAAATCACCTTCTCCGAGATCGGCACCGATCTCTATGCCTTTACCGCCGAGGGCGATCCGAACACCGCCGTCATCGTCGGCGACGACGGCTGCCTGGTATTCGACGCGCAGGCGACGCCGGCGATGGCGAACAAGGTGATCGAGCGCGTCCGCACCGTGACCGACAAGCCGATCAAGTACGTCGTGCTGTCGCACTATCACGCCGTGCGCGTGCTAGGGGCCTCCGCCTACAAGGCGCAAGGCATCGTCGCCTCGCAGGAGACCTATCGGCTGATCGAGGAGCGCGGCAAGCAGGATTGGGATTCCGAGTACGGCCGCTTCCCGCGGCTGTTCCAGGACGCCCAAAGCATCCCCGGCCTGACCTGGCCGACGCTGACCTTCGAAGGCGAGATGTCGATCTATCTCGGCAAGCGCGAGGTGCGGCTGATGCAGCTCGGGGCCGGCCACACCTCCGGCGATATCGTCGCCTGGGTGCCCGATGCCGAAGTGATGTTCTCCGGCGATCTCATCGAATATCACTCGGCCTGCTATTGCGGCGACGCGCATTTGCGCGAATGGCCGCTGACGCTGAACGAGATCCGCAACTTCAATCCCAAGGCGATCGCGCCGGGCCGCGGCGATGCGCTCAACGGCACCGCCACGGTGCGCGAAGCCATCGCGATGACCCGCGATTTCGTCACCTCGCTCTATGGCGCAGCCGAAATCTCGGTGGCCAAGGGGCGCACGCTGAAGGAATCGATGGCGGCGACCCGCGAGGTGATGGATCCGAAATTCCACAGCTTCGCCATCTACGAGCACTGCCTGCCGTTCAACGTGTCGCGTGCCTATGACGAGGCGTCCGGGATCGACGATCCCGTGATCTGGACCGACAAGCGCGACCAGGACATGTGGGCAGCCCTGCAAGGAGGAGGATAGTGATGAACATCAACACCTCGCCCGATCAGATCATCCGAAGCTCGGCGCAGGTGACGCCGGGCTACATGTCCGGCTTCGGCAACAGCTTCGAGACCGAAGCGCTGCCGGGCGCGCTGCCGATCGGGCGCAACTCGCCGCAGCGCTGCGCCTACGGGCTCTACGCCGAGCAATTGTCCGGCTCGCCCTTCACCGCGCCGCGCGGCACCAATGAGCGCTCCTGGCTCTATCGCATCCGCCCCTCGGTGAAGCATTCCGGCCGCTTCGAGAAAGCAGATGCCGGCCTGTGGCGTTCGGCGCCGTGCCATGAATACGATCTGCCGATCGCGCAGATGCGCTGGGACCCGACGCCGCTTCCGAAGGAAGAGGTCACCTTCGTGCAGGGCGTGCAAACCATGACGACGGCGGGCGATGTTAATACGCAGGCCGGCATGGCCGCGCATGTCTATCTCATCACCAAATCGATGGTGGACCAGCATTTCTACAATGCCGACGGCGAGCTGATGTTCGTGCTGCAGCAGGGCAATCTTCGTCTCGTCACCGAGTTCGGCCGCATCGATGCCGAGCCCGGCGAGATCGTCGTGATCCCGCGCGGCGTCAAATTCCGCGTCGAGATTCCGAACGGGCCGGCGCGCGGCTATCTCTGCGAGAACTACGGTGGTGCGTTCACGCTGCCGGAGCGCGGGCCGATCGGCGCCAATTGCCTCGCCAACGCCCGCGACTTCCTCACCCCCGTCGCGCATTACGAGGACAAGGACACGCCGACCGAGCTCTACGTGAAATGGGGCGGGGCGCTGTTCAAGACGACCTTGCCGCATTCGCCGATCGATGTCGTCGCCTGGCACGGCAATTACGCGCCCTACAAATACGATCTGCGCACCTTCTCGCCGGTCGGCGCGATCGGCTTCGATCATCCCGATCCCTCGATCTTCACGGTTCTCACTTCGCCGTCGGAGACGGCGGGCACCGCGAATATCGACTTCGTGATCTTCCCCGAGCGCTGGATGGTCGCCGACAACACCTTCCGGCCGCCCTGGTACCACATGAACATCATGAGCGAGTTCATGGGCCTGATCTACGGCGTCTACGATGCCAAGCCGCAAGGCTTCGTCCCCGGCGGCATCTCCTTGCACAATTGCATGCTGCCGCACGGCCCCGATCGCGACGCCTTCGAGCACGCCAGCAACGGTGAATTGAAGCCGGTGAAGCTGACGGGGACGATGGCCTTCATGTTCGAGACCCGCTACCCGCAGCGCGTCACCGCGCATGCGGCGAACTCCTCCACGCTGCAGGATGATTACGCGGATTGCTGGAAGGGACTCGAGAAGCGGTTCGATCCAAGCAAGCCGTAGCTTTCTACCCTCCCCTGGAGGGGAGGGTCGCTACGCATGCAGCGAAGCGGAATGCGTAGCGGGGTGGGGTGACAGTCTCTCCGCAAGGAACACTGCCCGCGTTGAGAGATCACCCCACCCCGTCTCATATTTCGCTGCGCTCAATATGAGCCGTCCCTCCCCCTCCAGGGGAGGGTGACACCCTCACCGCTGCGCCACGGGAAACCCATGCCCCACCCCAACGACCCCAGCCTCCGCTCCTTCATCGAGATCGATTCCGCCTCCGACTTCCCGATCCAGAACCTGCCCTACGGCGTGTTCTCGACGGCGGCCAATCCGACGCCGCGCGTCGGTGTCGCGATCGGCGATTACGTGCTCGATCTCTGGGAGCTCGAGCAGGAATCCCGCCTCGATGTCGGCCCGCTCGGGGTGTTCTCCGGGCCCTCGCTCAATCCCTTCATGACGCTGGGGCCAAAGGTCTGGGCCAAGACCCGGGCGCGGATCAGTGAGCTTCTGCGGGCCGATCATCCTGAGCTGCGTGACAATGGGGAACTGCGTAGCCGCGCGCTCGTGCCGATGCGCGATGCCAGGCTGCATCTGCCGTTCGCCGTCTCCGGCTATACCGATTTCTATTCGTCGAAGGAGCACGCCACCAATGTCGGCGTGATGTTCCGCGGCAAGGATAATGCGCTGCAGCCAAACTGGCTGCATATGCCGATCGCCTATAACGGCCGCGCCTCGACTGTGGTGGTTTCAGGCACCAAGGTGAAGCGGCCGCGCGGGCAGCTGAAGCCGCCGAATGTCGAGGTGCCGAGCTTCGGGCCCTGCAAGCGGCTCGATTTCGAGCTGGAGATGGGCGTCGTGATCGGCCAATCCTCGCCGATGGGCGGCATGCTGAGCGAGCAACAGGCGGAAGAGATGATCTTCGGCTTCGTGCTGCTCAACGACTGGAGCGCGCGCGATATCCAGCAATGGGAATATGTGCCGCTCGGTCCGTTCCTGGCCAAAGCGTTCGCGACCTCGATCAGCCCGTGGGTGGTGACGCGCGAGGCGCTGGAGCCGTTCCGCCTGATTGGACCGGAGCAGCAGCCGGTGCCGCTCGATTATCTCAGGCAGGACAGGCCGCAGAATTACGATGTCGAGCTCGACGTCTCCTTGCGCGCCGCCGGCGCCAACGCGCCCGCCAGCATCAGCCGCACCAATTTCAAGTACATGTATTGGTCCTCGGTGCAGCAGCTCATGCACCACGCTTCCTCCGGCTGCGCCATGAATGTCGGCGACCTCTTAGGGTCCGGCACCATCTCCGGTCCCGAGAAGAACCAGCGCGGCAGCTTGCTCGAGATCAGCTGGAACGGCACCGAGCCGGTTGAATTGCCCGGCGGCGCCAAGCGCTCCTTCCTGGAAGACGGCGACAGCCTCGTGATGCGCGGCTGGTGCCAGGGGAATGGCTATCGCGTCGGCTTCGGCGAGGTGGAAGGGACGATTTTGGCGGCGGAGTGATTGCGGCGCGCTCCGGTCTCGTAGGGTGGGCAAAGCGAAGCGTGCCCACCATATCGATGACGTGGGCACGGCGCTAACGCGCCTTTGCCCACCCTACGAGATCTACCGCTTCTCCGGCGGCACGTCCCGTATCCGCGCGCAATGTGCCGCGACGTCCTCGACGCTGTATTTCAAATGCACCCGCTTGTCCGACGGCACCTGCTTGCTCGTGCACACGCCCGGCCGCCATTCCTGCGTCGGCCTGATCGGGCGTGGCGCAAAACCGCCGCCGCAGTTCGGGCAGACGTTGGAGAGTTTCGTCTCGACGCAATCCGCACAGAACGTGCATTCGTAGGAGCAGATCCGCGCATCAATTGCATCGGGCGGCAGGTCGCGGTCGCAATATTCGCAGTTCGGTCGAAGCTGGAGGGCCATGGCTGAATCTCCGGATTGGCTGGGATCATCGCAGATCGCGCGGGAAGCGCGAATGACGTAGTTCCCTCGATTTCAGCCGGCCTTGATCTCCCTGAGCGGCAATCGCGAGCTCTCCTTCAGCCTGTCGAGCACGATGGAAGAGCGCACATGCGCCACGCTCTGATGCGGCATCAAGACGTCGTTGACGAGGTTGGAGAGCCCCTTGAGATCGCGCAGCACCGCCTTCAGCACGTAGTCGGCGTCACCGGTGAGCGAATAGGCCTCCTGAATCTCGTCGATACGGCCAACCAATGCGCGAAACCGCTTCGAGTTATCCGGCGAGTGAGTCGCGAGCGTCACCTGGATGAAGGCGACCACGCCGAAGCCGAGTGCCTCGCTGGAGAGATCGGCGTGATAGCCCGCGATCACCTTCTCCTCCTCCAGCCGCATCCGCCGGCGCGAGCATTGCGAGGCCGAAAGCCCCGCGAGGTCGGCGAGCTCCTGGTTGGTGAGGCGGCCATCGTCCTGGAGCGCGCCCAGGATCCTGAGGTCGAAGGCGTCAACCGAAATCATGCGTTGTTTGTCCATTTCATGCACGGATCGTGCATATGATACTCAAAGGCCGTTCCGTTTGCACGCTCATTGCGGGCTCCATGAAGGATAGTTCCTCCCAGCAGCAATTTGGGAGAGCCGTCTATGGGACCGTTTCCGCACGATGCACCGCCGGCCACTGTTAGCGCCGACAATCCGATGGGCACCGACGGGTTCGAATTCGTCGAATATGCGCATCCCAATCCAGAAGAGCTGCATGCGCTGTTCAAGCTGATGGGCTATGCGCCCGTCGCGCGCCACAAGACCAAGAAGATCACGGTCTACCGCCAGGGCGACATCAACTATCTCCTCAACGAGGAGCCCGGCAGCCACGGTTACGAGTTCGTTGCCACGCACGGGCCCTGCGCCCCCTCGATGGCGTTCCGCGTCGTCGATGCGAAGGCGGCCTATGACCGCGCGATTTCGCTCGGTGCGGAGCCTGCCGATGTGTCATCGGCGCAGAAGACGCTCGACGTGCCCGCGATCAAGGGCATCGGCGGCAGCCTGCTCTATCTGGTCGACCGCTACGGTGCCAAAGGTTCGGCCTATGATGCCGAGTTCGAATGGCTCGGCGCACGCGATCCGCGGCCTGCCGGCGCTGGCCTGTTCTATCTCGACCATCTCACCCACAACGTCCACCGCGGCCGCATGGATGTCTGGGCCGGCTTCTACGAGAAGCTATTCAACTTCCGCCAGATCCGCTTCTTCGACATCGAGGGCCGCGCCTCCGGACTGTTCTCCCGCGCGCTGACCAGCCCGGATGGCAAGATCCGGATTCCGATCAACGAGGATGCCGGCGATTCCGGCCAGATCGAGGAATATCTGAAGACCTATCGCGGCGAGGGCATCCAGCACATCGCCTGCGGCTGCCGCGATATCTACCGCACCATCGAAGACCTGCGTGACGCCGGTCTGCCGTTCATGCCGCCGCCGCCCGAGACTTATTTCGAGCGGATCGACGCGCGTCTGCCCAAGCATGGCGAGGACCTCGCGCGTCTCCAGAAGAACGGCATCCTGATCGACGGCGAAGGCGTGGTCGAGGGCGGCCAGACCAAGGTGCTGCTCCAAATCTTCTCGGCCAACGCGATCGGCCCGATCTTCTTCGAGTTCATCCAGCGCAAGGGCGACGACGGGTTCGGCGAGGGCAATTTCAAGGCCCTGTTCGAATCGATCGAGGAGGATCAGATCCGGCGCGGGGTTTTGAAGGTGGATGCGGCGTAGGTTCTAGCCTCACGCACACTGCCGTAGGGTGGGCAAAGCGAAGCGTGCCCACGTCCTGCCCAGTTGATGCGAAGACGTGGGCACGGCGCTGCGCGCCCTTGCCCACCCTACGCGACCTTTGTCCGGGTGAGACTTACCTCTTCCACGCCTGCATCACCGCGCCGATTTCCGCCGGCTCCGGCTCACGCACCGCCGACGGTGTCCGCGAGAAGCGCGGCGCCGGGGCGGGCTGCTTCACGCCGTGGCGCTCGACGAACACGTTGCGGGCGACCATGTGCGGATGCTGGGTTGCTTCCGACATGGTCAGCACCGGCGCGAAGCAGATGTCGGTGCCTTCCATGATCTTGCACCAGTCCTCGCGCGTCTTGCTCTTGAACACGGCCTTCAGCTTCTCCTTCAGCGCCGGCCAGGCCTTGGGGTTCATCTGCGCGTCGAAATCGGCATCCGTCAGGCCCGCATGCTCGCGCAGCAGCGCGTAGAACTGCGGCTCGATCGAGCCGATCGAGACGAAATGGCCGCAGGCGCATTCATAGACGCCGTAAAAATGCGCGCCGCCGTCGAGGAAGTTCTGGTTGCGCCCCTCGGTCCAGCGGCCCAGCGTCGTCATGTCGAAGAAGAACGACATCAGCGAGGCCGCCCCGTCGCACATCGCGGCATCGACGACCTGGCCCTTGCCGGATCGCTGCGCTTCCAGCAGGGCTGCGAGCACGCCGACGACGAGATAAAGCGCGCCGCCGCCGAAATCGCCGACCAGATTGAGCGGCGGCACCGGCGCTTCCTTCGTGCCGATGGCCGCGAGCGCGCCGGTGATGGAGATGTAATTGATGTCGTGGCCGGCCGCGTTGGCGAGCGGGCCTTCCTGGCCCCAGCCGGTCATGCGGCCATAGACCAGTTTGGGATTGCGAGCGAGCACGACGTCCGGCCCGAGCCCGAGCCGCTCCATCACGCCGGGACGAAAGCCCTCGACCAGCGCATCGGCGCTGGCAAGCAGTTCGAGCACCTCTGCGATCGCCGCCTTGTCCTTCAGGTCGAGCTCGATCACCTTGCGGCCGCGTCCCGCCACCGACTTCATGCTCTTCTTCGCGCCGACCCGGTCGAGCGTGACGACGTCGGCGCCCATGTCCGCCAGCATCATGCAGGCGAACGGGCCAGGGCCGATGCCAGCGAATTCGACGATGCGGAAGCCCGAGAGCGGGCCGGAGGCGCGGACGGTCGAGGTGGGCGCTGATTTATCGAGCACGTTGTTGTTTCCTCGGGTCGCGGGCGGATGCCGATGGTTCGGTATCGCCGCTGACATTATTCTTGGAGCGAGTTAATCGGCTGATTAACTTTTCTCGCCTTCATGCCAGCGAGGCAAGCGCTTTTGATGCCGCACCGCCAAAATAAAACGGCGCGCACCGAAGTGCGCGCCGCGGAAAATTTGTGTCGAGGCGCTATCAGCGCGCCGCGGCCACCGCGCGCTGCGCCATTACCTTGATGAGGTTGGCGCGGTACTCGGCAGTGCCGTGGATGTCAGCCAGCAATCCGCTCGCCGAAATGCTGACGCCATCGATCGCCGACGGCGACCAGTTCGCTTTCAGCGCGGCTTCAATCGCGGGCACCCGCATCACACCGGATTGCGAGGCACCAGTCGCGGCGACGCGAACCTCGCCCGATTTGGTCTGCGCGACGAACACGCCGGTCAGCGCAAAGCGCGAGGCCGGATGCCGCATCTTCTCGTAGCCTGCTTTCGCCGGCACCGGGAACGACACGGCGGTGATGATCTCGCCGTCTTCGAGCGCCGTGGTGAACAGGCCCTGGAAGAAGTCCTCGGCCGAGATCGACCGCTTGTTGGTCTTCACGGTGGCGCCGAGTGCGAGCAATGCAGCGGGGAAATCCGCGGCGGGATCGTTGTTGGCGATCGAGCCGCCGATCGTACCGCGGTAACGCACGGCAGGGTCGCCGAGCACCGAGGTGAGATAGGCGATCGCAGGAATCGCCTTCTTCACATCGGCATTGGTCATGATGTCGTAATAGATCGTGGCGGCCTTGATGGTCAGCGTGTCGCCCGACAATTCGACGCCCTGCAGCTCCTTGATCTTGCCGAGGTCGATCACGTCGGACGGGCTTGCGAGGCGCTGCTTCATCACAGGCAGCAGCGTCTGGCCGCCGGCAAGGAACTTGGACTCGCTGCCCTTGGCGAACAGGCTTGCAGCCTCGTCGACCGAGGAAGCGCGATGATAGGTGGTCTGGTACATCTTCGTTCCTCCCTCTTAAGCCGCGTTGATCGTGCGCCACACCCGATCAGGGGTTGCGGGCATTTCCAGATTGTTCTTGCCGATCGCATCCGTGATCGCGTTGATCACGGCCGCAGAGGCGCCGATCGCGCCGGCCTCACCGCAGCCCTTGATGCCCAGGGGATTGCCCGGGCAAAGGGTCGTGGTGTGGGAGAGGTTGAAGGAGGGCACGTCGTCGGCGCGCGGCATGGCGTAGTCCATGAACGAGGCCGTGACCGGCTGGCCGTTGGCGTCGTAAATCGCGTGCTCGAGCAGCGCCTGCCCGATGCCTTGAACAAGGCCGCCATGGACCTGGCCCTCGACGATCATCGGGTTGATCAGCCGGCCGAAATCGTCGGCTGCGACGAAGTCGACGAAGGACGTCTTGCCGGTGCCGGGATCGACCTCGAGCTCGCAGATATAGGTGCCGGCCGGGAAGGTGAAGTTGGTCGGATCGTAGAAGGCGCTCTCCTTCAGACCCGGTTCCATCCCGTCAGGCAGGTTGTGCGCGGTATAGGCCGCGAGCGCGACCATCGGCAGGGCAATCGCCTTGTCGGTGCCGGTCACCTTGAACTCGCCGTTCTCGATGACGATGTCGGCCTCGGAAGCTTCCAGCGCATGGGCCGCAATCTTCTTGGCCTTCGATTCCATCTTCTCCATGGCCTTCAGGATCGCGGTGAGGCCGACGGCCGCCGAGCGCGAGCCGTAGGTGCCCATGCCGAACTGCACCTTGTCGGTGTCGCCATGGACGATCGAGACCTGGCTGATGGGAACGCCGAGGCGATCGGCGACGAGCTGGCAGAACGTGGTCTCGTGGCCCTGGCCGTGGCTGTGCGATCCCGTCAGGATCTCGATGGTGCCGACCGGGTTGACGCGCACCTCGGCCGATTCCCACAGGCCGACGCCGGCGCCGAGGCTGCCGACCGCCTTCGACGGCGCGATGCCGCAGGCCTCGATGTAGCAGGACACGCCGATGCCGCGCAGCTTGCCTTGCGACTTGGCTTGCGCCTTGCGCGCGGCGAAGCCGGCATAGTCGATCGCCTTCATCGCGGCATCGAGCGAGGCGTTAAAGTCGCCGGTGTCATAGGCCATGATCACAGGCGTCTGATGCGGGAACTGGGTGATGAAATTGGTCCGGCGCAGTTCGGCCGGATCGACCTTGAGCTGCCGCGCCGCCGTTTCCATCAGCCGCTCGATCAGATAGCTCGCCTCGGGGCGGCCCGCGCCGCGATAGGCGTCGACCGGCGTGGTGTTGGTGTAGACCCCGATCACCTCGGCATGGATCGCCGGGATGTTGTACTGGCCCGACAGCAGCGTCGCGTAGAGATAGGTCGGCACCGAGGACGAGAACAGCGACATGTAGGCGCCGAAATTGGCGTAGGTCTTCACCTTGAAGCCGGTGATCTTGTTGTTGGCGTCGAACGCCATCTCGGCATGGGTCACATGGTCGCGGCCGTGCGCGTCGGTGAGGAAGGCCTCGGTGCGGTCGCCGGTCCATTTCACGGGACGGCCGACCTTCTTGGAGGCCCACAGCGCCACCATCTCTTCGGGATAGATGAAGATCTTGGAGCCGAAGCCGCCGCCGACGTCAGGGGCGATCACGCGCAGCTTGTGCTCGGGGGCGATGTTGTAGAACGCCGAGAGCACGAGGCGGGCGACGTGCGGGTTCTGCGAGGTCGTATAGAGCGTGAAATGCTCTTCCGCCGCGTCGTAATCGGCGATCGCCGCGCGCGGCTCCATCGCGTTCGGGGCGAGGCGGTTGTTGGTGACGTCGAGCTTGACCACATTGGCGGCCTTGGCGAAGGCGGCATCGGTGGCGCCCTCGTCGCCGATCACCCAGTCATAGACCTGGTTGCCGGGAGCTTCGGGGTGAAGCTGCGGCGCGCCAGACTTGATCGCGGCCTGGACGTCGGCGACTGCGGGAAGTTCCTCGTAATCGACGGCGACGGCCTCGGCCGCATCGCGCGCGAGATTCTTGCTTTCGGCGATCACGACCGCGACGGCCTGCCCGACGAAGCGCACCGTCTCCGGCGCCATCGCCGGCCATGCGCCCATCTTCATCGGGCTGCCGTCCTTGGAGGTGATGGCCCAGCCGCAAATGAGATTGCCGACCTTGTCGTCGACAATCTCTCGGCCCGTGAGCACGGCGACCACGCCCGGCATCTTCAGCGCGGCGGAGGAATCGATCCCCTTCACCTTGGCGTGGGCGTGCGGGCTGCGGATGAAATGGGCATGGGTCATGCCCACCAATTTGATGTCGTCCACGTACCGGCCCTTGCCGGTGATGAAACGCTTGTCTTCCTTGCGCACGACTCGCGCGCCGATGCCTTCAACACCCATGTCTGGTCCTCCCGACCGGAAATTTCTTTGACCGCGCTTTCCCTCGAAAGCTGCAGCCGTGGTTCTTTTCGAGGCGCGCCGCTTTACTCGGCCGCCTGCGAGACCTTCATGCGCCCGGCTGCATCCAGCACGGCTTTGACGATGTTGTGGTAGCCGGTGCAGCGGCAGATATTGCCTTCGAGCTCGGTGCGGACGGTGGCTTCGTCGAGCTGGCCACCATGGCGGTGCACGATGTCGATCGCCGACATGATCATTCCCGGCGTGCAATAGCCGCATTGCAGGCCGTGATTGTCGCGGAAGGCGGCCTGCATCGGGTGCAGCTCGTCGCCCTTGGCGATGCCTTCGATGGTGGTGATGCTGGCGCCGTCGGCCTGGCCCGCCAGCATGGTGCAGGATTTCACCGCTCGGCCGTCCATGTGCACGACACAGGCGCCGCACTGGCTGGTGTCGCAGCCGACATGGGTCCCCGTGAGATTGAGATGATCGCGCAGCAGTTGGACCAGCAGCGTGCGGTCCTCGACGTCGACAGCAACGGCCTTGCCGTTCACTGTCAGTTTGACTGTAGACACGGTGTCGTCCTCCCAGAATGTTTGTAGTTATTCCAATTAGAAACAGCGCGATGAAACTTTGCAACTGGGATTTTGGGTCGCCGGGTGTCACGAAACGGTCGTCGAGGCGCTGCGATCAGACAACACCGATCCGTGTCGCCGCCAGTGCATGGCGCGACCCGTCTGAAACTTGCAAGGAGATGGTCTCTCGCGTCTTCCGCGGCGTCCTGCTCTGCCATCGCGCGAAGGCTGCTCGCCCCGTGGATGTCGGTCTTGGCGCCGCCGATTGTCTCTCCCTTGGGACGACTCCTGTCGTCGCTCCGCAAATAGGAGCACGGCCGGGCAACTTTGTAATCGCGATCTTGGTAGTAGGGTTTTGCACGATAAGTCATTGATTTTATTGGAATGTTGATCCGACATGACGAGCTGGACCGGCTTGGCCGGCCTGTCGGGAGGCGGCCTGCCCAAGTCCGCCCTGATCCCTGGCGATCGATGGACGCGAAGAAGACAACCAATCTCTCGAGATGGTTTCGCCGCCGAGCATCACCCTCGTGCCTGAATGCGGGCCGGTCAAAGCGAGCTGCAACGATACAGCGACATTGACGGATATTGTAACCGCTCAGCAGCCCTCGCCGCGGTTGAGCCGTCGTCGTGATTTGCGGTCGTCGCTGATGCCGACTTTCGACGGAACGCGCGGATGGCCACACGATGTTGCCGCAATCCGATCGCTGGTTTGGAGCTGCCAACAAGCGACAAGAAACGAGTGCCGACAACGAGATGAGCGGCCAAGCCTGACAACGATTTGCACTACTACCTTCCGCCTATACTAAGCGCGAAAAGGCGATGCTGTAATTTCCGTGATGGTTCGCAGTCGAACTGCGTATCGAAAAGCGCAAAAGCGCATCGGCGCTCAACGTGGCGCGCAAAGCAACATCACGGAGGGAATAAATGACCTTTGGAACGAGGGGCTTCTTGGCCGGCATTTCGATGATCGCGATGCTGGGCGCCGGCACAGTTGGCGTTCGCGCCAACGATTCACTGCTCAAAGCGCAATCCGATTCCAATCAATGGGCGGTCGCGGGCCACGACTACGCCAACACGCGTTTCAGCCCGCTCAACCAGATCAACGCCGAGAACGCCGGCAAGCTGTCGCTTGCCTATTCGTTCTCGCTTGCATCGCTGCGCTCGAACGAATCCTCGCCGATCGTCATCGGCAACACGTTGTACGTCTCGACCTCATGGGGGCCGAAATACGTCTATGCGCTCGACGCTGCGACCGGCGCGCGAAAGTGGACCTATGAGCCGGAGATTCCGGACGACGTGCTGCAATACGCCTGCTGCGACGTGAACAATCGCGGCGTCTCCTACGCCGACGGCAAGATCTTCGTCGGCCGGCTCGACGGCAAGTTGACCGCGCTCGACGCCGCGACGGGCAAGGCGCTGTGGACGGCGAAGGTGGTCGATTACAAGCAGGGCTCGGTCATCACCTCGCCGCCGCTGGTCGTGCGCGACAAGGTCATCACCGGCTTCGGCGGTGGCGAGTACGGCGTGCGCGGCGCGCTTCAGGCCTTCGACATCAACACCGGCAAGCTCGCCTGGCAGACCTACACCGTTCCGACGCCGGAGGAGCCCGGCGGCGATACCTGGAAGGGCGATTCCGCGCAGCATGGCGGCGGCGCGGCCTGGCTGGTCGGCTCTTATGATCCCAAGACCGATACCGTGTATTGGGGCACCAGCAATCCCGGGCCGTGGAACACTGCCGTGCGCTCGACCGGCAACGGCGATTTCGGCAAGCTGACCAATCTCTACACAGCCTCGACGCTCGCGCTCGACCCGAACACCGGCAAGATCAAATGGCATATCCAGACCACACCCGCCGACGCCTGGGATTATGACGGCGTGAATGAGGCCGTGCTCGCCGATCTCAACATCGGCGGCAGCAACGTTCCGGCGCTGATGAAGGCGGATCGCAACGGGTTCTTCTTCGTCGCCAACCGCGAGACCGGCAAGGTTCTTTCGGCGGAGAAGTATGTCTTCTCGAACTGGGCGCAGAAATTCGATCTCGCCACCATGCGCGCGGTCGAGGATCCCGACAAGCGTCCGGGCCCCGGCCATCCCGCCAAGGACATCTGCCCCAATTTGATCGGCGGCAAGAACTGGCAGCCGATGTCGTTCAACCCGCAGACCGGCCTCGTCTACATTCCCTCCAACAATGTCTGCATGGATTGGTCGGTCAGCGACGTCGCCTACAAGCGCGGCGTGTTCTATCTCGGAGCCGAATTCCCGACCAAGGAAGGCCCCGGTGGCTTCCTCGGCGAGCTCGTGGCCTGGGATCCCGTCAACCAGAAGAAGGTCTGGTCCATCAAGGAAGACCTGCCCTTCAATGGCGGGACGCTGACCACTGGCGGCGGCCTGGTGTTCGCCGGCAACATCCATGGCGATTTCCGTGCCATCGATGCGAAATCCGGCAAAATGCTCTGGAGCAAGAATCTCGGCTCCGGCATCGGCGCGGGCCCTGTGACCTACATGGTCGACGGCAAGCAATACGTCGCCATCGTCGTCGGCCGCACGGCAGCGCTGCCCGCGTTCCTGGGCGAGGTTGGCAAGAAGATGACGGCTGCAGCTCCCGAGGGCGGCTCGCTCTTCGTGTTCTCCGTCCAGTGACCACTGGCGCGTGTATCCCCGAGTGACGGGATACACGCGCTCTTTTCCCAAAATGTGATCGCGTCGTTGCGGCCGAGGCCAGGCCTTGTCCCAACGTCACGCCAACGATGCCCAACCACGGGAGGTGAGGATGCGTCCAAATCGTTCTGGCCTTGGCCACAGCAGACGTCGCGCCATCGCAGCTTTGCTCGCATGTGTTGCCGGCTCCGCGCTCATCGTGCCAGCCGCCCCGAGCCGCGCGAACGAAGTGCAGCCGTTCCGGCTCTGTGCCGATCCGACCAATCTTCCGTTCTCGAGCAACAGCCCCTCGCAACCCGGCCTCTATGTCGAGATCGGGCAGGCGCTGGCGCGGGCGCTCGGGCGGCCGATCGCCTACGACTGGTACAAATCGTATTTCGGCAAGCGCACTGTCCGCGTCACACTGCTCGGCAAGCAATGCGACGCCATGATCGGCCTGCCGCGCTCCGAGGATTTCATGGGGCCGGCCGTGATCTTCTCGAGCACGGTTGCGCGTGAAGGCTATGCCCTCGTGACCGCAAAGGACCGGACGATCTCAGGGGTCGACGATCTCCGGGGCAAACGGGTCGCCGTGCAGTTCGCCAGCACGCCGCAAAACCTCCTGGCGATGCGTGACGACATCCAGAAGGTGACGGTGCTGTCGCCCGAGGAAGGCATGCAGGCGCTGGATCGGGGCAAGGCCGACGTCGCCTTTATCTGGGGACCCGTGGCCGGCTGGCTGAACAAGACCGTCTACCAGGATCGCTATCGCGTTCAGCTCACCGAAGGCGAAGGTTTGTCGTGGGACGCGGCGATCGGCTTCGCGAAGGCCTCGACAGAGCTGCGCGACCAGATCGATGCGGTCTTGCCGGACCTCGAGCGGACCATCGCCGATCTCAAGGCGAAGTATGGCCTGCCGACCGGTCAGCCTCTCCGCCTCAGCGCCGTGCAGACACCGGCGGGAACCACGACCGGCGCCGGGACCGGCGTGGCGCAAGTGGCCAACGTCGTCGCGACCGAGACCAAGGGCGACGCGCTGGCGTCAAATGCCGAAGCTGTCGGTCAGGGCAAGGAGATCTTCAACGGTACCTGTGCGCATTGCCATGGTCCCGACGCGATCCAGAGTGAGCGGAAGATCGATCTGAGGCTGCTGCGTCACCGCTACGGCGACGAGATGCGAGAGAAATTCTTGACCACGGTGCATGAGGGGCGTCCGGCCAAGGGCATGCCGTCCTGGAAAGAGGTCTTCACCGACAGCCAGTTCGACAACATCTACGCCTTTCTGCTGACGGTTCAGGTCGAATCGAACGACTGAATGGTCTTGACCGGACGGCATCGGGGAGATGTTCTAGGGTCCGTTTCGCATCCATCGGCACCAACGTCCGATGGATGCGCCCGCGCGATGGACCCCGGGGAAGGTGCCATGACCAGCTTCCTGATCATCGATGATCATCCGCTGTTTCGCGAGGCGCTCGGCAATGCCGTGCGGCTGGCGCTGCCGGAGGCCCGCATTCTGGAAGCGATGTCGATCGAGGACGCCTTGCGGGTGCTTTCGGTCGAACGCGGGATCGACCTGGCGCTGCTCGATCTCTCGCTTCCCGACGCAACCGGCTTCTCCGGCTTTCTCAGGCTGCGCGAGACCTATCCGCGCCTGCCGGTCGCCATCGTCTCGAGCGAGGAGGATCAGCATGTGGTCCGCGAGGCGCTGGCGCTGGGTGCTGCCGGCTATCTGCCAAAATCCACGTCCAAGCGCGAGCTCGCGCAATCGATCGAAGGCGTGCTCGGCGGATCGGTGTCCGTGCCGAAGGATTTCGTGGCGGAGCCGCAGCGGAAGCGGGCCGACAGCAGCAAGGCACTCAAGGTCAAGCTCCGCGAACTGACGCCGCAGCAGCTTCGCGTGCTCGATCTGCTTCGTCGCGGCTATCCGAATCGGCAGATCGCGCAGGAGCTTCAACTCGCCGAATCGACCGTGAAGGCGCACATCACCGAGATCCTGCGCAAGCTCGGACTGTTCAGCCGCAACAAGGCGATCGTCGAGATCGGCAAGGTCGATCTGCCGGATCCGCGGCAGCGGCCCCAGCTAAGGACCGATCGCGGGAGGCCGCAATGAGCTGCTGGTCCGACTTGATCTGGATCAAGCCGGATTGCTCCGGCAACGGCATGCTCGCCGCTCTGATCGCTGACTTCGGTGACGAGCTGGGAACGGCCCAAATCTGATGCGGTTTCTGATTGTCGAGGATCATCCGCTGTTTCGCGAGGCGCTCGAGGGGGCGCTGCAAATGGCGACGCCGGATGCCGATATGCTTCAGGCCACCTCGATCGACGGTGCGCTCGAATTGTTGGCGTCGAGACCCGATGTCGACCTCATTCTCCTCGACCTGTCGATACCCGGGACGACCGGCCTGTCTGGCATCATCCGCATCCGCAAGGCGTTTCCGCGCATTCCCGTCGTCATCGTGTCGGGGCACCAGGACGCGCAGATCATCTCGGGCGCATTGTCGCTCGGCGTATCCGGCTACATCCTCAAATCCTCGTCCAAGCAGGAGCTGGCGCATTCGATCAGCGAAGTCGTGCGCGGCGCGGTGTGTCTGCCGGCCGCTTTTCGCGCGCTGGCCCGCCCGCAGCGCTCGCCGATCGCGGCCCAGGATCTCCTGAAGCGGCTTCACGATCTGACGCCGCAGCAATTGCGCGTCCTTGAAATGCTCAAGCGCGGCCTGCAGAACAAGCAGATCGCCTTTGAGCTGAAGATTTCCGAGACCACCGTGAAGGTTCACGTCTCGGATATCCTGCGCAAGCTGAACGTGCTGAGCCGCACCAAGGCGATCGTCGAAATGTCGAAGATCGATTTTGCCACCCTGGCGGGCTCCGGAGCTGCCGCGAAGCGCGACCGCGCCCGGACCGATCCGCCCGCATGATGCAGCCCTTGCTCGCCGCCGATGCGGCGCGAGGGGATGAACTAGCTCAGCAGGAACGACAACAGCGCGCGCATTTCCGCCGGCCTGATCGGCTTCTTCAGCACTTCCAGCCCATAGCGGCTGGCTTCCGCCGCGGCCTTTTCGGAATAATCCGCGGTGATGATCATCGCCGGCACGTCCGTGTTCAACTGGCGCCGGATTTCCTCGACGGCCGACAATCCGCTTTCGCCGTGATCGAGATGGAGATCGGCGACGATGGCGTCCGGCGAGCCGCCTAGCTCACTCAAACGCTGGGCGGCGTCGGCGGCGGATCTCGTGGTCGCGACATCGCAGCCCCATCCTTCCAGCAAGGCGGCCAGCGCCTCCGCGCCCGAGGCGTCGTTCTCGATCAGCAGGATCTTGGCCCCTCCCAGACCGCCATAGTGCAGATCGGCGGGCTTCATTTCCTGGAGGTCGTCGCTGACATCGGCGCGATCGGCCGGCTCCAGGTCGAGCACAAAGGTCGATCCCCGGCCGAGATGCGACGACAGCCGCACCTCGTGCCCGAGCGCCGTCGCGAAGCGGCGCACGATCGAAAGACCGAGACCGAAGCCGGCCTGGTCGGTCGCGCTCGCATCGCCGCGCTGGAACTCCCGGAAGATCGCCTCCTGCTGCGCTTGCGCAATCCCGGGTCCGGTATCGGAGACCTGGATCGCGATGCGATCGCCACGCCGCCTGCATCCCAGGATGACGCCGCCGCTGCGGGTATAGCGGATCGCATTCGCGAGAAGGTTTTGCAGGATCCTCCGGAGCATCAGCGGGTCGGACAGGACCGCAAGCGGCGAGGTGCGGATGCGCAGGGACAGTCCCTGCCTCCAGGCGATCGGCTCGAACTCGTCGCGGAGCTGGTCGAGCAGCGGCCCAAGCGCGATCGGCCGCACGTCGGGCCGGAGCGCGCCCGCATCGAGCTTCGCGATCTCCAGAAGCGAGCGCAGCAGGTCTTCCAGCGTAACCAGGGACCGGTCGACCTGGTCGATGAGCAGGCCCGCTTCCTGCGACTCCATCATCTCGGTGAGTGCCGACAGGGTCAGGCGCGCCGCGTTCAGCGGCTGGAGGAGATCGTGGGTGACCGAGATCAGCACGGACGATTTCAGCGAGCTTGCAGCCTCCGCCTGCTGCTTGGCGCGGTACAGGCCTTCATTGGCCCGTTCGACCGAACGCAGAGCATCCCGCAACTGATGGGTCCGGTCGCGAATCTGATGGTCGAGTGCAATTGCGGTTTCGAACAGCGAGAACGCATTGAGCTGCTGATCCATCGACCGCTCGACGCGGGACATCAGCGCCGCATTGATCTTCTTCAGCTTGACGGACTCCCGCCGGAGCTGCTCGATCGTTTCGGCATCCTGCCAGGTCTCTGCCACATCGGCTCCGTTACGTCGGCCGCCTGCCGATGGCGACGCCGGTGAAGGTCTGGTTCACGTGCATCGAGCCGAACTGTTCGCCGTAGGTATGGAATCCGACGACGCGGTTCTGCCGGTACAGCTCGGACATTTCGCGTGAGAGCTGGTGCTGCTCGGCATCCAGCCGGCGTAGCAGGCATTCGAAGCCAATATAGAGAGAGACGTCACCGATCTGGTCACGGGTTTCCGCGAAGGCGTCGCGGGTGGCTCCGACCAGGCTGCACGAGGTTGCCGTCGTCAGAACCATGCCCTCATCGATCGCGCAGAAGAAGCGCAGCGAGCCGTCGGGATCGACGCGCTGGATCGACCGCGCATAATAGGACCCGCCGACCCGGACCAGCACCGGATGGGAGGCGAAGGAGAACGGGTCGAGCTTGGCGTCGATGATTCCGACGGCGCGGGAATATTCCGCGGCGGCAGGCTCGGCGTTCAATTCCTTGACGACGCGCTGCTCGATATCGGCCTCGGTGACCACCATCTTCTGTGTGGTGGGCTCGAAATTGTCGCATTTGAACACGCGGAACGGCAGCGACGTGTTGAGGAGAATGAGGAGAGCCGCGTCGGTGTGGGCCCTGCCGTCGAAGAACACCCAGGTCCTTTCGAAGCGCAGGCCGTCGCCGGCCGACCCGCCGACGATCGGGATATTGTCGAGCGAGGCATAGAGGGCGGACATCACAGCCTCTTCGCGGCGGCACATGCCGTCGATCAGCACCAGGCCGAACGGGTTGCCGCCACTGACCTCCGAGGTCGTCCGCAGCAACTCGTGGCGAAGCTCGCTGCCGATCCGGCGGCCGTCCTCGACGTGGAAATTGGCGAGATTCAGGATCGGCCGGACCACGGCGTTGAAGTCGGCCTGGCTGAACGTCATCGCGACAACGCTGTTCTCGTCCCAGCCGTCCGGCGCCAGCTCGCCGGCCGTGGTGCAGCCGCAGACCGGCGTGTCCGCAAAGTGTCGCGTGATCTCGGCGATGAACCGATGAGGATCGTAGCAGGGGGAGAGGAAGACCAGGACCAGGGCCAGCTCGTCCGACGGAAGCTGGGCGACCAGCTCGGCAACGGCCTCGTCGACGGTCGGAGCTTTCGATTTCGCGACCGCAACGCCGGACGAACCGCCAAACCGAAGATCGGCCTGCCCCACTTCGTTTCTCTCCTCAAGGACCGGCTTGGTCTGTCGCCAAGATCTGCCGCCAAGTGCCGAAAACACTAGGGCTTTTCCAGTCTACCCGCAACATCGCGCGGTCTCCGGCCCGGACTGGAAATTGCCGGCCTGGTGCTTGCGCAGCCCGGGATAGCGGGCCGGAGGAATTTACCGCCCCTTGACGATTCTGCCTTAGTTTTGCGCATGCGGTCGGGGAGGCGGGGCGCCTTCGGATCGCGGCTGTTTGGAATAAATAATGGGGGTGGGAATGTCCGGGCGTATCGCGTCGCCGTCAAAGCGCACAATATTTCCTACCCTGAGGTTCCGCGCCAAGATCATCCTGGGCTTTGCAGTCGTGCTGGCGATCTCCGCCGGCAGCATGGCCTTCTCCTATTTCGGCTTCGAGCGAGTCTCCGCCGGGGTCGGGTCCTACCGTAGCAGCGTGTCGGAGGCGGACCTCGCCCGCAACATCGACCGCGAGCTGCTCGGCTACCGTTCGGCCGTCAAATATTTCGTCGTGACCGGCAAGGAAGATGACGCCAAGGCGGCGCTCGAGGCCGAGGCCAGCCTGAAGAATGCCATCGACCAGGCCGTCAAGAGCGCCAAGACCCCGGCACGGAAGGAGAGTCTCGACAAGCTCGCCAAGGAGTTCGCGAATTTCTCCGCAACCTTCGGCAAGGTTCTGCAGGCCAAGCGTGACAGCACGTTGCTGGTGCAGAACCAGCTGCAGCGCCAAGCCAATCTCCTGAAGTACAAGCTCGACGACGTCGGCAATAACGCTTCCGATTCCGAGGCGCAGGCGATCGAGTTCGGCACCAAGCAGGTCAACGCTCAGTTCCAAACCGCGAGTGCTGCAGCCACCAATTTCGTGCTGACGTCCGATCAGGCCATCGCGACCAGCGCGCTGGCGCGGCTGAAATTCGTCGAGAACTCGCTCGGCGCGGTCTATTCCATGGACGACAAGATCGTCGCCGGCCTGAAGGAGGCCAAGACCATCCTCGGCGCCTATCGCGAGGCGTTGGAGAAGCTGATCGCCAACGCCAAGATGGTCGACGAACTCGTCACCGAGATGAGCGGCTCGGCTGGTGCGATCCAGCAAGGCGCGACCGCCATGAAGGCGGACCTCGTCGCCGAACAGCAGCGGCTGGACACGGAGTCGGAGGCGACCATCGGGCAGACCGAGCAACTGGTGCTGATGCTGGCCATTGGCGGTACGCTGCTTGGGGCGGTCCTCGCCTTCCTGCTCGGCACCGGCATCTCGCGTCCGATGATCGCGATGTGCAAGGCGATGCGCGAGCTGGCCTCGGGCAATTTCGACGTGGTGCTGCCCGGTCTCGGCCGCAAGGACGAGATCGGCGAGATGGCGGGCGCGGTCGAGGAGTTCAAGGTCCAGGCCGTGGCAAAAGCCGAGCGCGATGCCGCCGCCAGCGAAGCCCAGAACAGGGAGGCGAGCGCTGCGCGCCGCTCCGAGCTGATCCGCTTCGCCGATGATTTCGAAAGCGCGGTCGGCGCCATCGTCTCCAACGTGTCGGCCTCGGCCGTGCAGCTGGAATCGGCGGCGTCCACGCTGACCCGCACTGCCGAGACCACCCAGAGCCTGTCGAGCCAGGTCGCCGGCGTGTCCGAGCAGGCGTCCTCCAACATGCAGTCGGTCGCCACCGCGACGGAAGAGCTCTCGGCCTCGGTCGAGGAGATCGGCCGTCAGGTCCGCGACTCCAGCCGGATTGCGGAAGCTGCCGTGGTGCAGGCCAAGGAGACTGACGGTCGCATCGGCAAGCTGTCGCATGCCGCCCAGCAGATCGGCGAAGTCGTCAAGCTGATCACCGCGATTGCCGAGCAGACCAACCTTCTGGCACTCAATGCCACCATCGAGGCGGCACGGGCCGGTGAAGCCGGCCGCGGCTTTGCCGTGGTCGCCAGCGAAGTGAAGTCATTGGCGAGCCAGACCGCGAAGGCGACGGACGAGATCTCCTCGCACATCACGGGCATGCAGGGCGCCACGGCCGAATCGGTTGCCGCGATCAAGGAGATCGGTGCGACCATCGGCCAGATCTCGTCGATCTCGACCTCGATCGCGTTTTTTTTTTGCGGCTTTGCCGTGGTCGCCAGCGAAGTGAAGTCATTGGCGAGCCAGACCGCGAAGGCGACGGACGAGATTTCCTCGCACATCACGGGCATGCAGGGCGCCACGGCCGAATCGGTCGCCGCGATCAAGGAGATCGGTGCGACCATCGGCCAGATCTCGTCGATCTCGACCTCGATCGCGAGCGCCGTCGAGCAGCAGGGCGCGGCGACGCAGGAAATCGCGCGCAGCGTCCAGACCGTCGCGCAGGGCACCCAGACCGCAGCCACCGACATCGGCGAGGTCAACCGCGGCGCCGCCGAGACCGGCTCGGCTTCCGAGGAGGTGCTGCACTCGGCCAAGACGCTGTCATCCGAAAGCACCCGCCTGCGCGCCGAGCTCGATCGCTTCATGGCCAATATTCGGGCGGCGTAAGGCTCGCTGAGCGTTAGACGCTCCGCTATCGTCAGCTGTCCGCTGTCGTCCCTGCGAACGCAGGGACCCATAACCCCAGGGAGAAGTTGGGACGCAAGACCCGTAACTCCGAGTCTTCGCCAAACCACTCCCTGTGGCTATGGCGATGAGCGCAAGCGCTCGCGCGGAGGTCCCCGATCTGCGCTTCACTTGTCGGGGACGACAGCGGAGTACGCATCTTCCCCGCGTCACCTAACCGCGAGTTGCGGCGCCACAAATTTACCACAGCTTATCCTTTGCCGATTACCGTGCGGGCGAGTCAGGAAGCGGGCTGCTTCCGGGCTGCGCCTGGTTTTCCGCGAATGGAATGGGGTGGGGGAATGTCGGTCAAGTCCAAGTCGAAGTCGAACCAATCGAAGCTGCCTACCTTGCGTTTTCGCGCAAAAATCATCCTCGGCTTCGTGGCGGTGCTAGCCATCCTCGCCGTCAGCATGGCTTTCGCCTATTTCGGCTTCGAGCGGATCCAGGCCGCCGTGGCTTCCTACCGCACCAGCGTATCGGAAGCCGACCTCGCGCGGACGGTCGATCGTGAGCTGATCGCCTATCAGGGACTGGCCCGGGCCTATACCCTGACGGGCGCGGTGGACGACGAGACCGCAGCCAAGGCTGCCGAAGACAATCTGAAGAGCGCGATCGCCAAGTCGATGTCCGCCACGACAGGCGCCGCCCGCCGTGAGCAGGTCGGCAAGCTGGAAGCCGAGTTTCAGCGCTTCACGAAGGTGTTCGGAGAGATCATCGTCCTGACGCGCGAGAACAACAAGATCGCGGCCGATGAGCTCAACAGCGTCGGCAACAAGATCCGCTTCAAGTTCGACGACCTCGCCGATACTGCCGCGCTGGCGGGGCTGGCATCGGTCCAGACCACGGCCAAGGACATCACCTCGCAATATCTGGCGGTCTCCACCTCGGTCGGCGCCTTCGTGGCCAAGCCGGAGCCGAAGACCGCCGACGGCGTGATCGCCCGCATCAAATTCCTGGAGACCCTGCTGGTCTCGATCTATGCCAGCGACCAGAAGATCACCGACCGCGTCACCGAGATCGGAAATCTGCTGAAGCAGTACCGCACCTCGTTCGCGAAGCTGACCGAGAATGTGAAGATCATCGTCAAGTCGAACGGTGAGATGACCAAGACGGCGGCGACCATCCTCAAGCTCTCGGCCGAGCTGCGTTCGGATTTGACTGCTGACCAGCAGCGCATCGAGGCGAGCGCCAACGCGACGATCGGAGAGACCGAGCAACTGATGCTGATGATGGCGCTCGGCGGCCTTGCCATCGGTGCCGTGTTGGCCCTGTGGCTCGGCAACGGTATCTCGCGTCCGATGATCGCGATGTGCAAGGCGATGCGTGAGCTCGCCTCTGGCAATTTCGACGTGGTGCTGCCCGGTCTCGGCCGCAAGGACGAGATCGGCGAGATGGCGGGCGCGGTCGAGGAGTTCAAGGTCCAGGCCGTGGCAAAAGCCGAGCGCGATGCCGCCGCCAGCGAAGCCCAGAACAGGGAGGCGAGCGCTGCCCGCCGCTCCGAGCTGATCCGCTTTGCCGATGATTTCGAGAGCGCGGTCGGCGCCATCGTCTCCAACGTGTCGGCCTCGGCCGTGCAGCTGGAATCGGCGGCGTCCACGCTGACCCGCACTGCCGAGACCACCCAGAGCCTGTCGAGCCAGGTCGCCGGCGTGTCCGAGCAGGCATCCTCCAACATGCAGTCGGTCGCCACCGCGACGGAAGAGCTCTCGGCCTCGGTCGAGGAGATCGGCCGTCAGGTCCGCGACTCCAGCCGGATTGCGGAAGCTGCCGTGGTGCAGGCCAAGGAGACTGACGGTCGCATCGGCAAGCTGTCGCACGCCGCCCAGCAGATCGGCGAAGTCGTCAAGCTGATCACCGCGATTGCCGAGCAGACCAACCTTCTCGCACTCAATGCCACCATCGAGGCGGCACGCCTGCGTATCGCAGCCACCGACATCGGCGAGGTCAACCGCGGCGCCGCCGAGACCGGCTCGGCTTCCGAGGAGGTGCTGCATTCGGCCAAGACGCTGTCATCCGAAAGCACCCGCCTGCGCGCCGAGCTCGATCGCTTCATGGGCAATATCAGGGCGGCGTAGCGGACCGCGGAAAGAACGCGTAGGTGGATTAGCGAAGCGTAATCCACCACCTTGATGTCACGGCTGGGAGTCGACTGGTGGGTTACGGCTTCGCCTAACCCACCCTACAAATCTCACTCCCTCCCGAACGCCCGCTTCAGCTCCAGCTTCGCCTTCTCCAATCGCGTGCGCTGCGTCTTTGGCAAGGTCTTGCCGGCGCGGTTGATGTAGAAGGTCAGCATCGACAGCGCCGAGCGATAGGCGCCGGCCTTGCGGCGTGAGCTGTGCTCGGCCGATCGCTTCAGCGATGTCGCGATTCTCTTTGGGCTGGTCAGCTTGAACACGCCGCGCTTCAGGTCGAGCGCGTCGCTCTGCTTCGTCACGCGCTGCGACCAGCGCTTCGGCGCAGCACGCCTCGCACTCTTCCGCACGGCGCCGCGCTTGGCGCTCGTGGTCCTGCGCGCGGCTGTTTTGCGGGATTGTGTCGTCTTTCTGACATGAGCCATGCGTCAACTCCTTGCGGCTCCATCGGAAACGAGCGGTATGAAGGGCCGTTCCCCTGGGAACCCGGCCTCGCCGCAGACGTTGTCGCAGGTGGCAGGCGGAATGCCGCACCCCGATGATCGGATCGACCCCGTCCACATCATGTGAACCGGGGGCGCTTCCATTGATCAGACACAACAACCCGATGGAATTGCAGCAAAGCCCAGCGCCGAACTATGCTCCTGTGGTCGCGGCAGCCCCGGCCGATCGCATCGTCGAGACCAGTATCCCCGCGCGGCTCGACGCGCTGCCCTGGAGCGGCTTTCACACCCGCGTCGTGCTGGCCCTCGGCATCACCTGGATCCTCGACGGGCTCGAGGTGACGCTGGCCGGCGCGCTCTCCGGTGCGCTGAAGCAGAGCCCGTCGCTGCAATTCTCCAATCTCGATCTCGGTATTGCCAATTCCGCCTATCTCGCCGGCGCCGTGCTCGGTGCTCTCGGCTTCGGCTGGCTGACTGACCGCATCGGCCGCAAGAAGCTGTTCTTCATCACGCTGGCGCTCTATCTCTCGGCGACGGCCGCGACCGCGCTGTCATGGGATGTCGCCAGCTACGCGCTGTTTCGCTTCCTCACCGGCGCCGGCATCGGCGGCGAATACACCGCGATCAACTCGACCATCCAGGAGCTGGTGCCGGCGCGCTATCGCGGCTGGACCGATCTCGTCATCAACGGCAGCTTCTGGATCGGGGCCGCAATGGGCGCAGTGGCGTCCATCGTGCTGCTGGATCCTGCTGTGATCAGCCCCGATCTCGGCTGGCGCCTGGCTTATCTCATCGGCGCGACCGTCGGCCTCGTCGTGCTCCTGATGCGGATGTGGATTCCGGAGAGTCCGCGCTGGCTGATGATCCATGGCCGTCCCGATCAGGCCCATGCGATCGTCGACGAGATCGAACGCTCGGTGATCGGACGTGATAAGGATACGAGCGACGGGCGCTTCATGAAAATCCGGCTGAAGATGCGCGATCACACGCCGATCCGCGAGGTCGTGCACACGCTGTTCTCGGCATACCGCCAGCGCGCGCTGGTCGGCCTCGTGCTGATGAGCGCGCAGGCGTTCTTCTACAATGCCATCTTCTTCACCTTCGCGCTGGTGCTGACCGATTTCTACGGCATCAGTGCCGATCATGTCGGCTGGTACCTGCTCCCGTTCGCCGCCGGCAATTTCCTCGGGCCGCTGCTGCTCGGCCGGCTGTTCGATACGCTCGGCCGCCGTGTCATGATCATGTTCACCTATGGCGTATCGGGCCTGTTGCTGGCGATCTCCGGCTATCTGTTCTCCATCGGTGTGCTTACCGCGCAGGGGCAGACCATCGCCTGGATGGTGATCTTCTTCTTCGCCTCGCCGGCCGCGAGCGCGGCCTATCTCACCGTCAGCGAGACCTTTCCGCTCGAAGTTCGCGCGCTGGCGATCGCGGTGTTCTACGCGGTCGGCACCGGCATCGGCGGCGTGATTGGGCCGGCGCTGTTCGGCGTATTGATCGACACGGGATCACGCACCAGCGTGTTCGCCGGCTATCTGCTGGGGTCATTCCTGATGATCGCAGCCGCGATCGTGGCTTGGCGCTATGCCGTCCCTGCGGAGCGCAAATCGCTCGAACAAATCGCGCGGCCGCTTGCCTTTATGGAGTAGACTGATGAAATCAGAACTTGCAGAAATGGCGTTGGACCAGAAGCGCACCATGCATGACGACGAAGCACCGGATGCGGTGCCGGTTCCGCATGCGCTGGTGCCGCATCTCGACGAGACCGCAATCCTGCTCGACATCGACGGCACGCTGCTCGACCTGATGCCGACGCCGCGCGAAGTATGGGTGCCGCCGGGCCTGTCGGACACGCTGAATCGGCTGACCGAGCGTACCTCCGGCGCGCTGGCGCTGGTCAGCGGTCGTTCGCTCAACGACATCGACCTGATCTTCGCGCCCGATGTGTTCCGCGCCGTCGCCGGCCACGGCGCGGAGATGCGGCTGTCGATCGACAATGAGGCCGATGACGTGCACGCGCCGCCGCTGGACAAGGAGCTGAAGCGGCGGCTGGCCGCCATCGCCAAGCTTTCACCCGGCATTCTGCTCGAGGACAAGGGTTATTCGCTCGCGCTGCATTACCGCCTCGCGCCGCACGCGGAGAAAGCGATCTACGAATCGGTCTCGGTGATCCGCGCCGACCTGCCCAATGCGCCGATCGAAGTGCTGCCCGGCAAGTTCGTCTGCGAGATCAAGCATTCCGGATTCACCAAGGCGACCGGCGTGCGCGAATTGATGAAGCGGGAACCGTTCAAGGGACGGCGTCCGATCTTCATCGGTGATGACGTCACCGATGAAACCGTGTTCGCGATCATGCCCGACATGAACGGGCTTGCCTTCTCGGTCGGCCGCCGTGCCATGGGCGTGAATGGCCATTTCGACGCGCCGAACGATGTGCGTGCATTCCTCGCCCGCCTGCTCGACCCGAGGTGAAACAAAGGCAGCGCCATGTCGCAGACATGATGCTCTGGGAACGGCGCCGCCGCGCGCTGCAATGCGTGCTGCGCAACATGCCCGCATGAGCTGTCTTTGCAACGAAATCTAGGGTTCCCGAAGCGAAACCAGTTCCAACGCGCGTGCCCGATTTTGGTTTCAATTGGTTGAAACGATGATCAGGAACCATATTGATGAACGGCAGTTAAACGGGGTGGAATGAAACAGGAGGGGACGACCTGTGAACTTAGTCGTCGTTTCGAATCGCGTCGCCCGCGGCAAGCCTAACGAGCCCATGACGGGCGGCCTCGCGGCGGCCTTGTTGCCGGTTGTGGAACATTCGGGCGCGATCTGGGTGGGTTCTTCAGGCCGTGTGCGTGACGGCCATCAGAAGGAACCGTTCGCTGAGATCGAAGCGCTCGGATCGGGCGCGATTGCGACGTTGGATCTGCCGGCGGCGCATTACGGCGGCTATTACGAAGGCTTCGCCAATTCGGCGCTGTGGCCCGCGCTGCATTCGCGCAGCGATTTGATCCGCGTCTCGCGCGACGATTACCTCAGCTATCGCGAGGTCAACGCCTTCATGGCGCGCGCCTTGATGCGCTTCCGAAAAGCCAAGACTGCGTTCTGGGTGCAGGACTATCATTTCCTCGCGCTCGGCGCCGAACTGCGTGATCTCGGCCTCGACGATCCGATCGGCTTCTTCCTGCATACGCCGTGGCCGGTCGCCGCGGTGATGCAGGGCGTGCCCAATCATCGCGAGCTGATCACGGCAATGCTGGCCTACGATCTCTTGGGCTTCCAGACCGAGGAGGATTGTCAGAATTTTCTCGGCTATGTCGCGAGCGAGCTTGGCCTCGCCGTCGAGGACGGCGTTGCGATTTCGCAGCATGGCCGCACCCGCTGCGAGGTCTTCCCGATCGGCATCGATGCGGAGAAGTTCGCCCAATACGCGGCGAAATCAGCCTCGCATCCCGACGTGTCGCGGCTGCGGCGCAGCCTCAATGGCGAGCGCCTCGCGATCGGCGTCGACCGGCTCGACTATTCGAAGGGCCTCGTCAACCGCATCAGCGCGTTCGACCGGCTCTGGACCGAACAGCCGCAATTCTCGCGCAGCATCTCGCTGCTCCAGATCGCCAACCCCTCGCGCGGCGGCATCGAGGCCTATGGCAATCTGCAGAACGACGTCGCGCGCCTCGTCACCGACGTCAACGGCCGCCACGGCGAGGTCGACTGGACGCCGATCCGCTATTTGAACAAGGGCTTCAGCCAGGCGGTGCTCGCAGGGCTCTACCGGACCGCGCAGATCGGCGTGGTGACGCCGCTGCATGACGGCATGAACCTCGTCGCCAAGGAATATGTCGCCGCGCAAAACCCGGCCGATCCCGGCGTGCTGGTGCTGTCGAAATTCGCAGGCGCGGCCAACGAGCTCGACGCCGCGCTGGTTGTCAATCCGCATGACATCGACGGCATGGCCCGCGCGATCGCGATCGCTGCCGCGATGCCGCTCACAGAGCGCAAGATGCGCTGGGACGCGATGATGAAGAAGCTGCGCGGCCACACCATCCAGCAATGGTCGGCCGATTTCGTCGCCGAGCTCGAGAAGTGCCGGACCGAGAAGGCCGCGGTCGCCCCGCTCGCCGCGCAGCCGCCGCAGGCATTGCGCTGGCTGAAGTCGGCGATATCAGGCGTGAGGCTGATTTAGCTCTCACGAGCTTGCTCGATGCTCTTCCCCTCTCCCTTGCGGGAGAGGGTGGCTCGCCGCATATGCGGCGAGACGGGTGAGGGGTTTCTCTCTCGCGTAAATCTTCCGAAGCATATTTCGTTGATGCACACCCCTCATCCGGCGCTTCGCGCCACCTTCACCCGCAACAAGGGGAGAAGGAAAGAGGACATCAATAACAATACGACACCCCATCCAGGATCGCGCATTGCCGCTTGTTCGGCGCGTTCGGATCGTCCATTGGCACCATGCCCTTGCCCTGGCCGACGAACACGCCGGGCCCGACATGCACCGAGCTCTTGTTGCCGATGATCACGCTCGGATGCGGCGAGGCGCTCGAGCGCGTGCCGTCCGGCCAGATGATGGCATCGCCCGACAGCACCCCGCGCCGGCCGTCATTGCAGCTGACATCGACCCCTTGCCGGGTGCAGACCTGCGCGGCGGCGGGCACGGCGAAGGCGGAGCCAAGGGTCGAAATCAGGCCGACGGCGGCGATGGTACTTCGGATGGTCATGGCGTCCCCGGTCGTGTTTGCTGTTCTTACGTGAATCGTCGCGCCAAACCCGTCACCGGTTCAGCCGGCAGGCGGGTCATGGCATCTGCCGTGTCAGATATTATCCCGTAAATACAACAGCTTACGGAAAATTCACCCGATTTCCCCGCGGTCTCTTGCAAAATCATCGGCGCCCCTTCAAGAGAGGGCGCTCCGGAGAGATGGCCGAGTGGCTTAAGGCGCACGCTTGGAAAGCGTGTGTGCGGGAAACCGTACCGTGGGTTCGAATCCCACTCTCTCCGCCAGCCTTCAAACAAAGTTTGCGCAAGGCTGTCGCGCCGAAGCCCGCGGGGCGGAGGCGGACTCGTTGCCGCTTGCTTTGGTTCAGCAAGCCGGGACGAACTTTTTTCAAGGTCTCCGCTCCGACGCCGCCAGCATTTCCTGGACGGAATGCCGGTGCCAGCCATTGTCTACCGATGATCCATCGGGCGCCGCGCGAGCGTTCAGCACCGACCTGACGGGAAGCCGACACGCGTCGGATTACACTCCGGCGGCTTGTCCAACGAGCTGCCAAACCATCTACTCGTCAACGAGCCGTCATTGTCGATCCAGGGGATCGGCGGCAATTGCGGCAGGTAGGATGCATACGGCATGACTTTCGCAAGCGTCACTCTGCCCGGAAATTGTGTGAGAAATGCCTTGTTCATTCCGCCGTCCAGTCCGCTGTATATCGGGGCAGCCGGAAAATTGTCTTCGAGAAAGCGCGCGTATTCGAGCTCGTCGGAGCGCCTCTTCTCCAGCGCCCGCCGCGCGATTTGCGGGTTGACGACGAAGGGGGGACATTTTTCGGCAGGGTTGAACACTGGAGGCGACGGCGAATTCGGGGAAGGTTGCGCATCGAACACATAGCGGCGGTCGCACACATCCACCCTTGGTTCGAGTCGCGTCGTCTCGAAATGATCGTTGCCGATCTTGAGCATTTTCCAGAAGGCCAGGTTGGGACTATTTCGATGCCGCGCCAGGTTTGCCGGCGTCAGGCGGAACGGATAGGCCTGGACCTGGAACGAGGGCCGGCCGCCGAGGAATGAGTCGCGTGCCAGCGAATAGATTTCGCTGATCTGTTCGTCGGTCATGGCATAGCAACCGCTCGACCAGCAGTCGCCGTGGATCATGAGGAAGCTGCCGTTGCGCTTGTTCGCCCTGTCGAACGTGTTGGGGAAGCCGAGGTTGATCGAAAGATGGAAGTTGGAGTTCGGATTCATCAGCTCGGGCGTAATCGTATAGAACCCTTCCGGAGCCTGTCGGTCGCCCTCGTACAATTTCGGCCCGAGATCGCCCGACCACCGACAGATCGGATAGGTCTTGAGGATCTGGAAAAGGCCGGTCGCGTCCTGCTTCCAGACCTCGAGCTCGGCCTCCTCTTTGAACAGGCGCACGACGATAGGTGAATATTTCGGCATCTTCTTCTGTTCGAGCAGCGAGAGCAGCTCGGCAGGTAGTTCCCTCGTTGCCTTGGCCGGCAACGGCTTGCTGCTTTCGCCGAGACAAATGACCGGCGTCAAGGCAGTGGCAAAAGCCGCCGCCAGCACGAATACACGTCGGACCATGGCGCGGATCACTGCTGTGCCTCCAGCCCTTCCGACCGCGCGCCGCTACGTCTCGAACCCGACGAACACCGTCGCTTCCTCGATGGACTTCCGCTCCGACACCACCGCATTCGCCGGAAAAGATTCATCCGGCCAGCCCAGCGCGATGCTTTTCATGATGACTTGATCGTCGGCTATGCCTGCGTGCTCGCGCACCACGGGGGATTGCATGATGCCCTGGCTGTTGATCACGGCGCCGAGCCCGCGGGACCACGCGGCATTGACCAGGGCGGTCGCCACGGCGCCGCAGTCGAAGGGCGTATCGTCGCTGCCGTCAAGCACGCGGTCATAGGTGATGATCACGCAGACGGGCGCGTCGAACTGGCGGAAGCCGCGCAGTACCCAGTCCTGGCGTTTTTCCATGTTGTCGCGCTCGATTCCCATTGCGGAGAATAATTGCTTGGCGACGCCGACCTGCCTGTCGCGGTGCTTGCCTGCAAAGGCCTGGCCCGTGCGGAACTCGCGCGACTGCGGGATGCCCGCCACCATCCGTTCGGTGTTGCCGGCGCGGATCCGATCGAGCGGTTCGCCGGTGATGACATAGAAATTCCAGGGCTGGGTGTTCATCGACGACGGAGCGCGCATCGCCAAGCCAATGATTTCCGCAATCAGCTCCTTGGGGACCGGATCGGGTTTGTAGCCTCGGATACTCCGGCGACCGAGGATGACGTCATCGAACTGCATGTGTGTGGAATTCCCCTGACAAGTTCTGAAACAGTTGGGACTTTCGCGGTTTCGGCACCCTCGCGCAAGCGCCGGCGGCGTGTCCTCAACGGTCCAGCCACGCGAAACACGATCGCATCAGTCTGGATTGACTGACGCTCTCTCTGCCATCACGCCTCACCCCACCAATTTCCACCTCCCATCCGCCGCCCGCTTCAGCGCGGGATCGCTCACCCGCACGTGCTCGGCGAGAAAGTCGATGAACGCGCGGACGCGCGCGGGCAGGGGGGCGGTATGGCCGACATAGACGGCGTGGATGTCTTCGCGGTCGCCGGGATTGTAGCCTTGCAGCACCGGCACGAGCCTGCCGGATTCGATGTCGGCGCCGATATGGAAGAGGGCGAGGCGCGCGAGGCCGACGCCGCCGAGGCAGAGGCGTCGGGCGGCTTCGCCGTCGCTGGCGCGCGCGACCGGCGGCGGCACGGCTTCCTCGGTGCGATCGCCGCGCTTGAACGGCCAGCCGCCGCGGATGCGCGGAAAGGTCCAGCCGATGCCGCGGTGATCGGCGAGATCCGCCGGCGTTCTGGGTGTGCCAAAGCGCGCCAGATAGTTGGGGGGGCCGACGACCACCATGCGGCTGCTGCCGAGCTTGCGGGCGATCAGGCGGGACGCTTTCAGAGGTCCTACCCGGATCGCAACGTCGGCGCGCTCCTGCATCAGGTCGATCGTCGTGTCCGTCAGCACGAGATCGAGCGTCACGTCGGGATGCTCTTTCAGAAAGCGCGGGATCAGCGGCATCAGATGCAGCATGCCGAACGGGATGTTGCTGTTCACGGTGAGGCGGCCGCGCGGCGCCGCGCCTGAGGCCGCCTCGCGTTCGGCTTCCTCCATCTCTGCGAGGATTCGCACGGCGCGCTGGTAGAACGCCTGGCCTTCCTCGGTCAGGGTCAGCTTGCGCGTGGTGCGGTTGACGAGCCGCGAGCCGAGCCGGGCCTCCAGCCGCGACATCAGCTTGCTCACGCCCGACGGCGTCAGGCGCAGCTTTCGCGCGGCCTGGGTGAACCCGCCGAGATCGACGACGCGGACGAAGACCTCCATCTCGGCGGAACGGTTGGTGTCGAAGCGGGCCATGTTGAATTCACGTCACAAATGATTGGATTGCGGACATTCTAATGATTTTGCGCGGGCACGGCTATCTGCGTGGCTCGTAATCATCCATCGGAGCTACGCATGCCTCCCGCCGTTCTCGCGCTCACCGCCGGTGCCTTCGGCATTGGCACCACTGAATTCATCATCATGGGCCTCTTGCTGCAGGTCGCGGCCGACATGCATGTCACGGTACCGGTCGCGGGCCTGCTCATCTCCGGTTATGCGCTCGGCGTGTTCGTCGGTGCGCCCGTCCTGACGCTGGCGACGCGGCGGATGCCGCGCAAAACCGTGCTGCTCGCGCTGATGGCGATCTTCACGCTCGGCAATGCGGCCTGTGCGCTGGCGCCGAATTACGAATTGCTGATGACGGCGCGCGTGCTGACCTCGCTCGCCCACGGCACTTTCTTCGGCGTCGGGTCGGTGGTGGCGACGAGCCTCGTCGCCGAGGACAAGCGGGCCTCCGCGATTTCCACCATGTTCATCGGTCTCACCGTCGCGACGCTGCTGGGCGTGCCCTTCGGTGCCTGGTTCGGCCTGATGCTCGGCTGGCGCGCGGCGTTCTGGGCCGTGACGGTCATCGGCGTGATCGCCTTTGCCGTGGTCGCAGCCCTCGTGCCCGGCCATGTCGGCAACGGCGACAAGCGGGTCTCGCTTGCCGAGGAAGTATCGGTGCTCGGCCGCCCGCAAGTGTTGCTCGGCCTTGCCATGACCGTGTTCGGCTTTGCCGGCCTGTTCGTCGTCTTCACCTACATCCAGCCGATCCTGACGCGCTTCACCGGGTTTTCGGAAGCAGCGGTCTCGCCGATCCTGCTGGTGTTCGGCGTCGGGCTCGCGATCGGCAACGTTGCCGGCGGTAAGCTCGCCGACCGTGGCCTCGCCGGCGCGTTGATCGGAACGCTCGCCGCGCTCGCCATCGTGTTGCTTGGCCTCGCCGCCGTGCTGTCGGTCAAGATCCCGGCGATCGTGCTGATCCTGCTGCTGGGCATCGCGGCCTTTGCGACTGTCGCCCCGCTCCAGCTTCGCGTGCTGGAAGCGGCCGGTCCCAGCGGCCGCACGCTAGCCTCGAGCCTCAACATCGCCGCGTTCAATCTCGGTAACGCGCTCGGCGCCTGGGCCGGCGGCGTCACCATCGACCGCGGGCTCGGCCTCTCGGCGCTGCCTCTGGTCGCAGCCGGCATCACCGCTATCGGTCTGGTGCTGGCGCTGTGGAGCCTGCGGCTCGACCGCGCTCCGGCGGCCGTCGCGGCCTGCCCCGCGGAATAACGCAAGCGGCGCGACCGCGGACAATTCGCCGCGTCGCGCCGTTGGCCCATGCATAAAACGCACCTGTACACATCCTTTCGCCATCCGTAACTTCCTCGGCGCAATTTCAGGAGATGCGACGTGGCGAAGAAGACAGCCAAGAAGACTGCCAAGAAGAAGACTGCTTCGAAGAAACCGGCGAAAACCTTGAGCAAGACCAGCGCAAGCCGCAAGGCCGTCGTTGCGAAGAAGGCCGCGGGGCTCAAGCTGGCTTCATCGCGCCGCCCCAAGGGACCGGCCTGGCAATGGTCGGCGGTGGAGACCGCGGCTGCAATCCGCTCCGGCGCAATCTCCGCCGTCGAGACCGTCGAAGCGCATCTCGAACGGATGCGCGCCGTCAATCCGAAGCTGAACGCGGTCGTCGTCGATCTCTCGGAAGAGGCGTTGAAGGCTGCGCATGCCGCGGACAAGCAGCGCGCCAAGGGCGGCGAGCTCGGCCTTCTGCACGGCGTGCCGATCACCATCAAGGAAAACGTCGACTACGAGGGCCGGCCGAACTTCAACGGCGTGCCCGCCAATGAGGACCTGGTCGCGCCGTCGGATGCGCCCGTGGTGCGCAACCTGAAGAAGGCCGGTGCGATCGTCATCGGGCTCACCAACACGCCGGAATTCTCCTTTCGCGGTTTTACCGACAATCCCCTGCACGGGCTGACGCTCAATCCCTGGGATCCCGACATCACCTGCGGCGGGTCGTCGGGCGGTGCGGGTTCGGCGGTCGCCGCCGGCATTGGCACCATCGCCCATGGCAATGACATCGGCGGCTCGCTGCGCTGGCCCGCGCATTGCAATGGGGTCGCCACCATCAAGCCGACGCAAGGACGCATCCCCGCGTTCAACGCAAGCGCAACCGCCGAGCGGCCGATGCTGGCGCATCTGATGTCGGCGCAGGGGCCGCTCGCCCGCCATGTCGGCGACGTTCGCCTTGCGCTCGAGGTGATGAGCCGGCGCGATCCGCGCGATCCCTGGTGGGTGCCGGCGCCGCTGGTCGGCGAGAGGCCGAAGGGGCCGATCAAGGTGGCGCTGGCCAAGATCCCCGAGGACATGGAGGTCGATCCCTCCGTAGGCGCTGCGCTGCGCCAGGCCGCGGACCATCTCGAACGTTCCGGCTATCGCGTCAGCGAGGTCGAGGTGCCCGACATCAACGGCGTCTGGCAGACCTGGTGCGACATCATCACCAACGAGACCGTGGTGATGCAGGAGGCCGGCATGCTGAAGGTCACCTCCGAGGATTTCCACAAGGCGTGGGGCGGCATGAAGGCCAAGGCCAACGTGCTCGATCTCAATGCCTGGATGCAGGCGACCGCCGCGCGCAACGGCCACATTCGCGCCTGGCAATTGTTCTTCGAGGAGTATCCGGTCGTTCTGGCGCCGACCACGGTGAAGCCGACGCCGGGCCCGCGCGAGGATACCGTCAGCCCCGAGCGCGTGCGCGAGATCTTCTGGGGCGAGATCCGCTTCATCTCCGCGATCAACGTGCTGGGCCTGCCCGGCGCCGTGGTGCCGGTGGCCCTCCACGACGGCAAGCCGATCGGCGTGCAGCTCATTGCCGGGCGCTATCGCGAGGACCTCGCGCTCGACGCAGCGGCCGCGATCGAGAAGCGCGCCGGCGTGCTCGCGCATCGGCTGTGGGAGAGCATGGCCTAGTCCAAGCCGGTTATCGCCGCATTGACAGTCTCACCCTCTCCTCTTGTGGGAGAGGGTGGCTCGCCGCATAGCGGCGAGACGGGTGAGGGGTCTCTCTCCGCGAACTCTATGGAAATTACTTCGCGGAGAGAGACCCCTCATCCGGCACTTCGCGCCACCTTCACAAGGGGAGAAGGAAGGGACCTCGCGAGGCGCACCAAAGCAGCACTTCGTTAATCGGCTTTAACCCGGATTCCGGCCAATTCGCCGACAAGCATTAGGGTTACTTCCTCGATCTCTAGGCGAATTATTGTCCGCTTTACCACCCGCCTCTAACACGGGGGCGGCGGACAACGCACATGCCTCATACAGGCCAATAAGTGCGGCCCGCCCCACGCGGAGGTGGCACGATGCGCAACGAGACGATCGCTATTCACGCCGGCTACGAACCCGAAGCGACCACGCACGCGGTCGCAGTGCCGATCTATCAGACCGCGGCCTACGCTTTCGACAGCGCCGATCACGGCGCGGCGCTCTTCAATCTCGAGGCCGAGGGTTTTCGCTACAGCCGCATCGCCAACCCCACCAGCGCGGTGCTGGAGAAGCGCATCGCGCAGCTCGAAGGCGGCGTCGGTGCACTCGCGGTCGCGACCGGCCAGGCGGCGCTGCATTTCGCCTTCGTCAACGTCGCCGATCACGGCGGCAACATCGTTTCCATGCCGCAGCTTTACGGCACCACGCATACGCTGCTCTCACACATCCTGCCGCGGCAGGGCATCACCGGCCGCTTCGCCGAGAGCGACAAGCCGGAGGCGGTCGAGAAGCTGATCGACGAGAATACCCGCGCGGTGTTCGCCGAGACCATCGGCAATCCCGCCGGCAATGTCTGCGACATCGAGGCGCTGGCCAAGGTCGCGCATGCGCATGGCGTGCCGCTGATCGTCGACAACACCGTCGCAACCCCGATCCTGCTGAGGCCGTTCGACTACGGCGCCGACATCGCCGTGCACTCGTTGACCAAGTTCCTCGGCGGTCACGGCACCACGCTCGGCGGCGCGATCGTCGATTCCGGGAACTTCCCGTGGGCGAAATACGCCGACCGTTTCCCGGCCTACAACAAGCCGGATGCCTCCTATCACGGCCTCGTCTATGCCAAGCGCTTCGGTCGCACCGCCTATATCGAGCGGGCGCGCAGCGTCTATCAGCGCACCATGGGCTCGGTGCTGTCGCCGTTCAACGCCTTCCTGCTGCTGCAGGGCATCGAGACCGTGGCGCTGCGCATGGAGCGCCATGTCGAGAACGCGCGCAAGGTCGCCGAATTCCTCCGCCAGGATCCGCGCGTCGCCTGGGTCAATTACACCGGCTTTCCCGACAGCCCGTATTATCCGCTGGTGCAGAAATATCTCGATGGCAACGCCTCCTCGCTGTTCACCTTCGGCATCAAAGGCGGGATGGAGGCGGGCAAGTCCTTCTATGATGCGCTGAAGCTGATCACGCGCCTCGTCAATATCGGCGATGCCAAGTCGCTGGCCTGCCATCCGGCCTCGACCACCCATCGGCAGATGTCGGCAGAGCAGCAGCGCGTCGCCGGCGTGCTGCCGGAGACGATCCGTCTGTCGATCGGCATCGAGCATGTCTCTGACATCATCGAGGACATCGACCAGGCGCTGGACAAGGCCTGCCGGTCAGCGCGCCTCGAGGCCGCGGAGTAGGCGACGGCGCCAATGACGATCTTGATCGACAGGGATCAAGTCATCTCGAGCCCGGCGCTGGTGCCGGCCGAGCGCGATCTTGCGCGCGATCACGGCGGCGAGCTCACGATCGGGCTCGTCAACAACATGCCGGATCCGGCGCTGAAGGCGACCGAGCGTCAATTCTTGAAGCTGCTTCAGGCTGCGGCCGGTCCGCGCCGCATTCGCTTCCACTGCTTCTCGCTGCCCAGCGTGAAGCGCTCGCCGGAAGCGAAGTGGCATGTCGAGAGCGAATATTCAGACTTGTCCGATCTCAAGCGCCAGAAATTCGACGGGCTGATCGTGACGGGCGCCGAGCCGGTCGCGCCCGAACTCGACCAGGAGCCGTATTGGCGCGACCTCGCCGACCTCATTGACTGGGCCAAGGCCAACACGCGCTCGACGATCTGGTCGTGTCTTGCCGCGCATGCGGCGGTGCTGCATCTCGACGGCATCGAGCGGCGGCGCCTGCCAGCCAAATGTCACGGTATCTTCGATTGCGACGCCGTGACGAGCGATGCGCTGACGCGCGCCGCGCCGGCGCCTTTGAAGGTGTCGCATTCGCGCCTGAACGAGATCGCGGAGAGCGATCTAGTGCAGGCCGGTTATCAGGTGCTGACACGCTCGGCTGAGGCCGGCGTCGACGTTTTCGTGCGCCAATATGCCAGCCGGTTCGTGTTCTTCCAGGGGCATCCGGAATATGACGCGCTGTCGCTCCAGCGCGAATATCTGCGCGACATCGGTCGCTATCTTGCGCGGGAGCGCGAGAACTATCCGCGGCTGCCCGTGAGCTATTTTGACGCAGCGACGGAAGAGAAATTGGTCCGCTTCGAGAAGAAGGCGGCCCACCAGCGCCATCCGGCGCTCACCAACGAGTTACCCGGGCTGAGTTTGCGCGCCGACATCGGCGCCGGCAGCGCCGCCGAGGTGCTTTTTCGCAATTGGCTGCAATATCTCAGTATGAAAGCCGAAGCGCCGGTCCTTGCGCGTTAGCCGATATTGGTGCCGCGTTAGGATTACCCAAGCGTTAGGCTTGCCTCGACCAGCGCGCGAATGTTTCAGTACAGACATACGTCAATCACGGGAAACGCAGTCGTGTGGTCGGCACTCCAGGGACGCGTGAGCAATCGGCTGGCCCGGCATTTCCGCGCCGCGCCGCATCGGCTGCCCGCGCATGCGCCGATCGTGAGCTTCACCTTCGATGATGCCCCGGATAGCGCTGCAGGCGAAGGCGCCGCGCTCCTGGAAGAGCATGGCGGCCGCGGTACGTTCTATCTCGCCGGCAGCCTGATCGGCCAGCCGTCAGATCATTGGCACGGCCTGTCGGATGACGCGATCGTGCGGCTTCACCGCGCCGGTCACGAGATTGCCTGCCACACCTTCTCGCACCAGAGCTCGGCCAAGCTCGACGAGGCCGCGATGGCTCGCGAGATCGAGCGGAACCGCACTTATTTTCGTAGTATCGATTCCTCGATCAATCTGGAGAACTTCGCCTATCCCTATGGGATTGCCTCTGTCTGGCGCAAGCCGCAGCTCGCCAGGGCGTTCCGTTCGGCGCGCGGCATCCTTCCCGGCGTCAACAGCGACGTCATCGATCTCCAGTTCCTGCGTGCGTCGCCTTTGGTCGATTGCGAGATCGACACGGCAGGCGTCGATCGCTATTTCGACGAGGCGGTCGCGAGCGGTGGATGGCTGATCTTCTACGGCCATGACGTCGCGGACGCGCCGAGCCCCTATGGCTGCACCCCGGGCCTGATGCGCCACGCGCTGGAGGCGGCCGGACAGCGCAACATGCCGATCGTGACGGTCGCGGAAGCGCTGCGCAGGATCGGGGCGTAGCTTTTTTTCACCTCTCCCCGCTTGCGGGGAGAGGTCGGTAGAAGATGGGCTTGCCACGCCCGCGCCGCCATGCGACTGGCCTTGTGACGAATCTCACGGCCTTGGTTCCAGCCCTCTCATGTCAGCCCCTTCCACCGCTCCGCGACCTGCGCCGGCCAACGGCCGTGACGCGCTGTCGGTGCTGCATTCGGTATTCGGCCTGCCGGGTTTTCGTGGCGCGCAGGGCGAGATCATCCGGCACGTCACCGACGGCGGCAATTGCCTGGTGCTGATGCCGACCGGCGGCGGCAAGTCGCTGTGCTATCAGCTGCCGTCGCTGCTGCGCGAAGGCTGCGGCATCGTGGTGTCGCCGTTGATCGCCTTGATGCGCGACCAGGTCGCGGGCCTGATCGAGGCCGGCGTCAACGCCGCTGCGTTGAACTCGTCGCTGAGCTTCCAGGAAGCCTCCGACATCGAGCGGCGCCTGCTCGCGGGCGATCTCGATCTGCTCTATGTTGCGCCGGAACGCCTGGTGACGCCGCGCTGCCTCTCGCTGCTGGCGCAGGCCAAGGTGGCGCTGTTCGCGATCGACGAGGCGCATTGCGTCTCGCAATGGGGCCATGACTTCCGCCCCGAATATGTCGGCCTCTCCATCATCGCCGAGCGCTTCCCGGACGTGCCGCGCATCGCGCTGACCGCGACCGCCGACGAGTTGACGCGCAAGGAGATCGTGGCGCGGCTTCAGCTAACGGACTCGCCGCAATTCGTCTCCAGCTTCGACCGGCCCAACATCCGCTACGAGATCGTCGACAAGCGCAGTGCGGTGTCGCAGCTGAAGGAGTTCATCCGGGAGCGCCATGCCGGCGACGCCGGCGTGGTCTATTGCCTGTCCCGCAACCGTGTCGAGGAGGTCGCCGCCGCGCTCGACGAGGCCGGCATTGCCGCGCTGCCCTATCACGCCGGGCTCGACAGCAGCGTGCGCTCGCGCAACCAGGACCGCTTCCTCAACGAGGACGGCATCGTCATCGTCGCGACCGTCGCGTTCGGCATGGGCATCGACAAGCCCGATGTACGCTTCGTCGCCCATCTCGACCTGCCCAAGAGCATCGAGGCCTATTACCAGGAGACCGGCCGCGCCGGCCGCGACGGCAAACCGTCGGCGGCCTGGATGGCCTACGGGCTCTCCGACATCGTGCAGCAGCGCCGCATGATCGACGAATCCAGCGCCTCCGACGAATTCAAGCGAGTCTCGATCGGCAAGCTTGATGCGCTGGTCGGCCTTGCCGAAACGCCGCACTGCCGGCGCCGGCGGCTGCTCGCCTATTTCGGCGAGATCGTGATGGGCGAGAGCTGCGGCAATTGCGACAACTGCCTGACGCCGCCGAAGATGCGCGACGGCAAGGTGCTGGCGCAGAAGCTGTTGTCCTGCGTCTATCGCACCGGGCAACGTTTCGGCGCGATGCACCTGATCGACGTGCTGGTGGGGCGCCTGACCGAGAAGGTGACGCAGTTCGGCCATGACAAATTGTCCGTGTTCGGCATCGGGCGCGAGCTCAACGAAAAGCAGTGGCGCACCGTGCTGCGGCAGCTGGTGGCGATGGGCCATTTGCAGAGCGACAGCGAAGCCTTTGGCGCGCTGAAGCTGACCGAGACCGCGCGCGGCGTGCTGCGCGGTGAGACCGAAGTGTGGCTGCGCGAGGAAGCGCCCGGCACCCGCATTCGCGCAAGCCGCGGCAAATCCCGCCGCGGCGACCTTGCGCCTGCGACCGGCGCGCCGGAAGGCGATGTCGATCCCGAGCTGCGCGCGCGGCTGCGCTCATGGCGCTCGGAGGTCGCGCGCGAGCGCGGCGTGCCGGCCTATGTGGTGCTGCACGATGCCACCATCGACGGCATCGTCCGGGCCTGGCCGACGACACTCGACGAGCTCCGCAACGTGCCCGGCATCGGCGACAAGAAGCTCGAGCATTACGGCGACGAGCTGCTGCAGATCGTCAGGACAAGGTAGGAATAGATGACGTAGCCCGGATGGAGCGTAGCGCAATCCGGGGCAGTCTTTCCGCATTCGCGAGTCCCGGATTACGCTGCGCTCCATCCGGGCTACGAAGATAGCGGGCGAGAGCTATGTCCTCACTCACCCGTTCCGGAACGCATACGCGTACCCGTTCAGCGCCGGCGCGCCGCCGAGATGGGCGTACAGAATCTTCGCGCCCTTCTCGAAATAGCCCTTCTGCGCGAGGTCGATCAGGCCCTGCATCGACTTGCCCTCGTAAACGGGGTCGGTGATCATGCCTTCGAGACGCGCGGTCAGGCGGATCGCGTCCTTGGTCTCTTCCGACGGCACGCCGTAGGCGGGGTAGGCGTAGTCCTCGATCAGCACGACGTCGTCAGCGACGAGCTCCTTGCCGAGCTCGACGAGTTTTGCCGTGTTCTGCGCGATCTCGAGCACCTGCGCCTTGGTCTGCGCGGGCGTGAAGGACGCATCGATGCCGATCACCTTGCGGGCGCGGCCATCGGCCGCGAAGCCGACCAGCATGCCGGCATGGGTGGAGCCAGTCACCGTGCAGACGACGATGTAGTCGAACGTGAAGCCGAGCTCTTTCTCCTGCTTGCGCACCTCTTCGGCGAAGCCGACATAGCCAAGGCCGCCGAACTTGTGCACGGAGGCGCCGGCCGGAATCGCGTAAGGCTTGCCGCCCGCTGCTTTCACTTCCTCGATCGCCTGTTCCCAGCTCTTGCGGATGCCGATGTCGAAGCCGTCGTCGACCAGGCGCACGTCGGCGCCCATGATGCGCGAGAGCATGATGTTGCCGACGCGGTCATAGACGGCGTCCTCGTGCGGCACCCAGGCTTCCTGCACCAGGCGGCACTTCATGCCGATCTTGGCGGCGACGGCGGCGATCATGCGGGTGTGGTTCGACTGCACGCCGCCGATCGAGACCAGCGTGTCGGCGTTGGAGGCGATCGCATCGGGGATGATGTATTCGAGCTTGCGCAGCTTGTTGCCACCATAGGCGAGGCCGGAATTGCAGTCCTCGCGCTTGGCATAGACCTCGACATTGCCGCCGAGATGTTTGGACAGCCGCTCCAGCTTCTCGATGGGCGTCGGGCCGAAGGTCAAAGGATAGCGCGGAAATTTGTCCAGCTTCATGGGTCATCCCGATTGGCGTTGGCGTCGGGCAGCTCCCTAGCATCGCGCCGGAAAAATGTGCTCTCGAATATTGCGCCAATATTGCGCAAATTCTTGCGGAAGCGGCGGCAATAGCTAATAATCCTTCCAGAATTCCGCCTATTTATGAAAGCTTCTCTCATGACAGCGCGGCTCGACCGCACCGACCTTAAGATATTGAGATTACTGCAGAATAACGGTCGGCTCAGCAACGCGGAGCTGGCGGAAACCGTCGCGATCAGCCCTGCCACATGCCATCGCCGCACCCAGCGCCTGTTCGAGGACGGCTTCATTGCCACGGTGCGCGCCATGGTCGCGCCGAAGAAGGTGGCGAAGGGCACCCTGGTGATGGTCGGCGTCGTGCTCGACCGCTCGACGCCGGAGAGCTTTGCCATCTTCGAGCAGGCGATCGCCAGGCTGAAATTCGTGCTCGACTGCCACCTCGTCGCCGGCGACTTCGACTACTTCCTCAAAATCCGCGTCGGCGACATGGAGGATTTCAACCGCATCCACGGCGAGCAGCTGATCGCGCTGCCCGGCGTGCGCCAGACCCGCACCTTCTTCGTGATGAAGGAAGTGGTCGACAACGCGCCGCTGGAATTTTGAGCGCGCCCTTGATGCGCAATGCGTGTCGTGAGAGATTCGCTCGATGCAGACATTTCCCTTCCGCCAGCACAATCCGGCCGGGCCGGCCTATCGGCGCGGCTGGGTCGATGAGGCCGTAGCCGCGATCGAGGCCGACCAGTGCCGCACCGCCGACACGCATCTGATCCGGCTGATCGTGCCGGCGCTATCGGGCATCGACATCTATCTCAAGGATGAATCCACCCATCCGACCGGCAGCCTGAAGCACCGGCTGGCGCGCTCGCTGTTCCTCTACGCGCTCTGCAATGGCCACATCCGCGAAGGCACGCCGGTCGTCGAGGCGTCGTCGGGATCGACCGCGGTCTCGGAGGCCTATTTCGCGCAGATGATCGGCGTGCCTTTCTACGCCGTGATGCCGCGCACGACCTCGGCCGAGAAGATCGCCGCGATCGAGCATTATGGCGGCAATTGCCATCTGATCGACGACGGCCGCGCGCTCTATGCGGAGGCCGCCGCGCTCGCCGCGCGCCTGAACGGCCACTACATGGACCAGTTTACCTTCGCCGAGCGTGCAACGGACTGGCGGGGCAACAACAACATTGCCGAATCGATCTTCACGCAATTGCAGGGCGAACCGCGTCCGCTGCCGGACTGGATCGTGATGGGCGCGGGCACCGGCGGCACCTCGGCTACCATCGGACGCTATCTGCGCTATCGCCAGTATCCGACGCGGCTGTGCGTCGCCGACGTCGAGCATTCCGCCTTTTTCGATTGCTTCCGCTCGCAGGACCGCTCCCGTATTTGCGACCGCCCGTCGCTGATCGAGGGCGTCGGCCGTCCGCGTTGCGAGCCCTCCTTCGTGCCGGGTGTGGTCGACCGCATGATGAAGATCCCGGATGCGGCCACGATTGCGGCGATGAACGTGCTGTCGCGCCGGCTGCGCCGCCCGGTGGGCGGGTCCACCGGCACCAATTTCCTGGCGCTGTGCCGGCTCGCTTCGGAGATGCGGCAGGCGAACGCGACAGGGTCGCTGGTGACGCTGATCTGCGATTCCGGCGAGCGCTATCGCCAGACCTATTACGAGCCCGAATGGCTGAAGATGCGCGGGCTCGATCCGGCGCCGTTCGAGGCCAGTTTGTCGTCGTTTCTCGAGACAGGTGAGCCGCTGACGCTCGCCGTCGACGATTTCGCAAATCCCCAGAGCGCACGAAGCCCCGAGGCGACATAGTCGAATTTGTCGGAACGCCCGCTCGGCGTGCGATGTCACGGCAACTTCACTTGCGTTGCGCGCACCTGCGGGCAAGCCTCACCCCTTCTCAACGAGGAGATCTCCGCCGTGCGTCTTCCCATTCTCGATCCCAAGGATCTGACCGACGAGCAGAAGCCGCTCTATGACGACATGCGAGCGGGCATCAAGGACCACTTCAAGGGTTTTGTGAACATGCGCGACGACGGCGCGCTGCTCGGGCCCTGGAATCCCTGGATCCGCGAGCCGCGCTTCGGCAAGCCGGTGTGGGAGCTGGTCAAGGCGATCGCGTCGAACCCGCTGCTGCCGGCACCGGTGCGCGAGGTCGCCATCCTCGTCACCGGCTCTCATTTCCGCTCCGGCTACGAGCTCTATGCCCATGTGCTGGTCGCCGAGCAGCGCGGCCTGTCCGACGAAAAGCTCGCGACCATCGTCGCCGGCCAGCGGCCGGTCGATCTCACCAGGCAGGAGGCCGTCGCCTACGACGTGGCGTCTGCGCTGGTCGGTGGTGGCGTGCTGCCGGAATTGACTTGGCGCGCCGCGGTGAAGGAGTTCGGCGAGCACGGCGCGGCCGAGCTGTCCTATCTCGTCGGCGTCTATTGCATGGTCTCGGTCACGCTCAACACCTTCGACGTGCCGGTACCGGACTAAAAGCTGCGTCCTTCGATCACTCCGCCGCCTTGCTTGCGGGCGGCGGGGGCGCGAAGGCGATGCAGCGGTTGCGGCCTTCGGCCTTGGCCTGGTAGAGCGCATGATCGGCCGCGCCCATCAGCGCGTCGATCCCGGACATGCTGACGGTGGCCTCGGCGATGCCGATGCTCACGGTGAGGCCGAACTGAATCTCACCGGCGATGATTTGCGCGCTCATCACGCGCTTGCGGATGCGATCCGCCACGGTCCTTGCACGAGACAGGCTGGTCTCGGGCAGCAGCACCGCGAACTCCTCGCCACCGATGCGGCCGACGATGTCCGACTTGCGCTTGCCGTCGAGGCACGCCGCCGCAACAGCCCTGATCGCGGCGTCGCCCACGGCATGGCCGTAGCGGTCGTTGACCGACTTGAAGTGGTCGATGTCGAGCATCAGCACCGAGACGGAGCGATAATAGCGCTGAAACCGGCTCCATTCCGCATCGAGGTTCTCGAGGAAATGGCGGCGGTTGTAGAGGCCGGTGAGCGGGTCGGTGGTCGCGAGCGTCTCCAGCATCGCGGCCTTTTCCGTCAGGTCGGTGATGTCGACATAGGTCAGCATGCGGCCGCCGTTCGACATCGTGGTGCAATGGGCCCTGATGCGCCTTCCGTCCGGCGTCTGCAAATCGCGCACATGGTCGCCGGCCATGACCTCTGCGACGCGCCGCGCCGGAAATCTCGCGAGCTCGTTCGTCGGAAGATTGGGCGCGCTGGCGCGGTGCAGGCGTCGCACGAGCGACGAATAGGCCGGCCGGTCCGCGGCCTCGGCTTCACTGACCTCCCAGAAGCGCCGCATGCGCCGGTTCATGAAGGTGGCGTGCAGGTCGGGGTCGAGAAGCAGCACCCCGTCCTGAACATTCTCCAGCGCATCCCGCAGCAGCTTCAGCTCGTCCGAGGCGCGCACGATGTCGGTGACGGGGGTATAGGTCAGCATGCGTCCGCCATCGGGCAGGGGCGTGACCTGGACGCGCACGACATCGCCATTGCCGGCGCAGATCGATCGGCGTTGGATCGCCCGCCTCGATCACCCGGACGCGTTCCGCCACCAGGGCATCGAGCTCGGGGTCGGGCACCTCATAGGCGCCGGTGTCACGACCGTGATGGAGCAGCGTGAGGATGGATGGATTGCTGTCGGCGACCTCGTCAGGCAGGCGCCACATCTGGCGAAACGACCGGTTGATGAGGCGCGCCCTGAGGCTGGAATCCAGCAACACGATGCCGGTCGGCACATGATCGAGCGCGGCACGCAGCGCCAGCATCTGGCTGCGCATCAGCGCATTGGACGAGCGCCCGCGCTCCTCGCCGGCGATGCGCTCGACGCTGCCCGATTGCTCGAAGGCGACGCCGACCTGACGGTCCGATCGCCAGATCACGCGGCAGGTCAGGATCTCGCGCCCCGCGAGCCTGAGCTGGAAGCGCTCGGGCACCCCGAGGCCGCTCTCCATTTCGAGCGTCGCCGCCTCCTCGGTCAGCCGGCGCACGACGCAATCGATCGACGACTGGCCGAAATTGAAGAAGATCTCTCCAGCAAGCAACGTCCGTTCCGGGACCAAATGGGACACTCGCAGCCTCCCGCGTGACTCCGGCCCAGTCTGTCGCAAGCATATTGCCGAGAGGTAACTGGATGGGCACTCTGACGAGAGGACCGACGTGTAGCCCATGGCCCGGGAGGACCGCGGGCGGCCGCGCGGCGAATGCGAAAGTCCTTCATCGTCAATGCCGGGGCTATTGCGACCGCTGTACCGATGCCAGGAAAATGGGAGATTCGGTTTACCTGCTATCCACCATGATCCCAGTCAGTTCCGGACCGCATAGAGCGGCGTCCGCAAGGTCACCTGGTAGGACGGCTTCGGCATCCACGCGATCTGCGCGGTGATGCCGAACAGGCGGTTGTCGTTGTCGTCCATGCGATCGAGGTCGAGCCGCAGGAACGGTTGCGTGAAGGGCTCCGCCAGCGTCCGGCCCGCGAGCTGCGCGCCTCCGAACGATTGCATGCCGAGGCGTCCGGTGAACTTCCAATTGCTCGGCCATTGGTAATAGCCGCCGGCATAGACGATCGTGTTCGGCCGAATGCTGGCGAACGGGCTGGCGACGGCGGTGTAAGTGTATTGCATGCCGGCGAGCCAGCCCCGCGTCTCGTCCTCGTCGAGCGCGTAGTCGAATTCCAGGATGTTGTTCAATGAATTCGTCATGCCCTGATCGTTCGGCACCGACTGCGTCAGGGTCGATTGCAGCGTGATGGTCGGGATCGTTCCGCCATTCTGCTGATAGAGGTCGGCCTGCACGCCGATGTTCCAGCTCGTGATGTCGAACGCCGACCAGCCGCCGCCGATGTCGGTCGTCGAGCCCGACACGCCGCCATAAAGCGAGACGCGGTCGTTGACGTCGACGGTCAGCGGCAGGTCGACGGCAATCGATTTCGCGGCCGGCAAGCCGTTCGGCAGCGTTGCGCCGCTGCGCACCGCCAGGGCTTCGAGCGCAGCCGACAATGACGTGGTGCCGAAGCCGAGCCCGAGCGTGCCTGCCGGGATCGACGCATAGGTCGTGCGCAGATCCAGATAAAGGTTCGGGACCGCTGGCTTCGCCGGCCCGTCCTCTTCATCTTCGGCGGCGAAGACGGCGCTGGCCGAAACCATCAGGCAGGCCAGTCCCATCGCGACAGCGCGCAAGGTCGGGCGATACGATGGGCTGCGATGGGACACGTGACAATCCGGCGCGCGGGGACTGTATGGCGAAATCGTGTGCTAGATGGAACGTGATCGTTCCAATGGTCAAGCGCTATCCGCAAACCATGGACTGCATCGATAGGCGCGGCTACCTTGTCGCGATTGCACCGACTCGCTCGGCGGCCGGAGGAGGCCGGACAATGGAGGACGACAGCCATGACCACGTCACGCCGCATCCTGCTCGCCGGAATGGCGGGGCTCGCCGTCGCTCCGACCGCTGCCGTGGCCGCATCTGCGCCAGTGCCCGATGACACGACGGTTGCCGAAGAGCGCTTCGCGCGCATGATCGCCGCGGCGCATGCGCCCGACGTCACCTGCGCCCGGCAGGCCGAACGTTATGCGGACGCCCATTGGCCTGACTATGTTGTGGCAGCCAGGGCCGTTATCGATGCGCGCGCCTGATCCGCGCTCTTACCTCGCAACCGCTCGTCGCACCTGCTCGCCGATCTGCGACAGCACCAGCTGCGCCTGCGGCAGGATCGCGCCCATGGCGTGGAAATTGTGAACCATGCCGTCGTGGCAGACATGCTCGACAGCGACGCCTGCGGCGAGCAGCTTGCGGGCATAGGCATTGCCTTCATCGCGCATCGGGTCGTACTCGGCCGTGTGGATGATCGCGGTCGGCAGACCCGTGAGCCGTGTTGCCCGCAAGGGAGACACGCGGGGATCGGCGGTGTCGATGCCGTCAGGCAGATAGTCGGCAAGATCTGCCTCGATCGTGACGCGGTCGATCAGATGGCCCTCGGCAAAGGCCTCGCGTGAGGGCGAGGTTTCCTCGAAATCCAGCACCGGGCAGATCAGGCATTGCGCGGCGATGGCGAGGCCGGCGGTCTGCGCCGCCTCCTGACACACGATGGCAGCGAGCGTTGCACCGGCGGAATCGCCGCCCACCACCAGACGGTCCGCATCGATGCCGAGCGATGCGGCCTCGCGCGCAACCCATTCGGTGGCGGCAATCGCGTCGTCGACGGCGGCTGGGAATTTGTGCTCCGGCGCGAGCCGGTAGTCGACCGAGACGAGGCGGCAGCCGGTGGCATGCGCCAGCGCCGCCGCGATGCGATCATGCGTGGCAATGCCGCCGGCGACGAGGCCGCCGCCATGGAAGAATACGAAGCCCGGCGCGCGCTCATCGGCATTTGCAGGCGTGTAGAGCCGATAGGGCAGTTCGCTGGCGCGACCGGGCAGCATACCGTCGCGCGCCGTCACATCCGGCGCATCGGTGCGTGCGAACTGCATCAGCTTCGCCAGCGATTGCCGCCGCGCCTCCACGCTCGGCCGGCCCCCCGCCCGCGGCGAAGCCGCAGCCATCATGGTCAACAAGCGCTTTGCGAGCGGATCGAGCGACATGGATCTTCCCTTCTCCCCTTGTGGGAGAAGGTGGCGCGTAGCGCCGGATGAGGGGTTTTCTCCGCAGATGAGATCGCGGATATTTACCCCTCACCCGTCTCGCCGCTACGCGGCGAGCCACCCTCTCCCACAAGGGGAGAGGGTAACTCACCTCATCCCCGCAGCAAATCGTTTAGGAATTGGGACAATAGTGCGGGGATATGCAAGGGGAGGCCTGATATGGCCGAGATCAGGAAGCCGATCGAATATTCGCCGAGCTGGACCTTCTTCGAGGGCAAATGGCACGACGGCAATGTGCCGATCATGGGCCCGCGCACGCATGCAGCCTGGCTCGGCTCGATCGTGTTCGACGGTGCACGCGCGTTCGAGGGTGTTGCGCCCGATCTCGACCGTCATGTCGCCCGTGCCAATCAATCCGCGATCAATTTTGGCCTGAAGCCGGTGGTCGACACCGGCACCTGGCTCACGCTTGCGAATGAGGGCATTGCGCGCTTTGCGGCCAATGCCGAGCTCTACGTCCGTCCGATGTATTGGGCGGAGAACGGCTCGGGCGGCGGCGTGCTGTTCGACCCCGAGACCACCAATTGGTGCCTCTGCATCTACGAGGCGCCGATGCCCAAACCCGTCGGCAACGCCATCACCCTGTCGCCGTTCCGCAGGCCCACCGCCGAATGTGCGCCGGTCGAGGCGAAGGCGGCCTGCCTCTACCCCAACAATTCGCGCGCGCTCGCGGAAGCTGCGTCCCGCGGCTTCCAGAACGCGCTGATGCTCGACATGCTCGGCAACGTCGCCGAGTTCGGCAATTCCAACGTGTTCATGGCCAAGGACGGCGTGGTCTATACGCCGGTGCCGAACGGCACGTTCCTAAACGGCATCACGCGCCAGCGCGTCATCACCCTGCTTCGCGGCGACGGCGTCACCGTGGTCGAGAAGACGCTGCGCTATGCCGACTTCCTGGCTGCCGACGAGATCTTCTCGACCGGCAATTTCGCCAAGGTCGCCCCGGTGATCCGCATCGACGAGCGCGAGCTGAAGCCGGGCCCGTTCTACACCAAAGCGCGGAAACTCTATTGGGACTTCGCGCATGCGGTGAAGCTGGCGGCGTAGCTGCCATTGACTCCGCTGTCATCGCCCGACTTGATCGGGCGATCCAGTATTCCAGAGCCAGTTGTGATTTCTCGATAAGCCGCGGCGTACTGGATGCCCCGGTCAAGCCGGGGCATGACACCCGTTTCTAAAGGCTTCGCTTAAACCGGCTGAACTGAAACGCCTGCATCGAATTCCACGGCGTGTGATGCGTCTCGCGTCGCGTCTCGACCAGCTCGAACTCCGGCCCGAGCTCTGCAGCAAGGCTGGCGCTGTCATGGCGTTGCACCGGCAAGCCGCTGCATCTCTCCGGACCATCGGGTGCAAAGGTCGCAATGATGATCTGGCCGCCGGGCGCAATCGCGGATCGCAGCCGCTCGACATAAGCCGCCCTGTCGCGGGGCTCGGTCAGGAAGTGAAAGGCCGCGCGGTCGTGCCACACATCGTAAATCCTGGCCGGCCGCCAAGCCGTGGCATCGGCGATGATCCAGTCGACCGCGGAAGAGGCCTGACCGATTCGTGTCTTCGCCACGTCGAGCGCGTTGGCGGAGAGGTCCAGCACGGTGAGATCGCGATATCCGTCTTGAAGAAGAGCGTCGACCAGTCGCGAAGCGCCCCCGCCGATATCGATGATCGCCGCGTCATGATCCGGATTGGCCGCGCGGATCATGTCGTGCGAGATCGTCGGGCTGTCCTGAAACCAGCTGACCTCGGTCTCGCCCTTGGTGGCGTAGACGTTGTCCCAATGCATGGTGCGATCGGACATGGCGCGCTCCGTGCGTGTCAAGCCGTCATCCTGAGGCGCCGGAGCGGAGCGGCGGCCTCCAGCGACAACGGCTTCGCCGTTGCGCGGGGATGACTGGGCTAAAGCCGGTGAGGAAGAAATGGTAGGCGCGCGCGAAATTGCCAATCGCGCGCCCGCCGCGGGCGGACGCGCTGGTCGGCGCGAAAGGTCCTACTCGTCCTTCTTCGACATGCGCTCGAGGCGCTCCTGCATGTCCTTCATCTGCTGGCGCAAATCGTCGATGTTGCTGTCCTTCGGCGCCTCGGCGTTCGCGTCGGGCTCCGGCTCCGTGCTGGTCGCCGGACGGCCCGCATTCGGAGCAAACGGCTTGAACATCGAGAAGGTCTGCTGGAACAGCTCCATGTTACGGCGGACTTGTTCTTCCAGAGGAGCAAAAGGAGTGCCGGACAGGGTGTTGGCGATCTGCTTGCGGAACTTCTCTTGCTCCTGGGTCAGGGTCGCGATCGACTGCTCCAGATATTTCGGCACCACCATCTGCATGCTGTCGCCGTAGAAGCGGATGAGCTGGCGCAGGAAGGTGGTCGGGAGCAGGTTCTGGCCGGCCTTGTTCTCCTGCTCGAAGATGATCTGGGCGAGCACGGAGCGGGTGATGTCGTCGCCGGTCTTGGCGTCATAGACCAGGAAATCTTCGCCATCCTTGACCATCGCGGCAAGGTCTTCCAGCGTGACGTAGGTACTCGTCCCGGTATTATAGAGCCGGCGGTTCGCGTATTTCTTGATGGTTGTGGGTTGGTCTGATTTCGCCATGGGCTCTCACTTGCAAGGAACGCGGAGAACGGGAACCCGGCGGGCTATGCCGCAGGGCGGGAAGAGTACGCAACGCAACAAAATAAGCATTTTCAAAGGGCTCACGCTACCGTTTTGTGCGGCACGGTTAATCGCAGAGCAAAATCTTGCTTGCGAAAGCGCCAAGAACGCTATTTTGAATGCGCTGCGGCATGAATTCGGTCGCCGGCCGATTGACATGCCTCAACGACGTTAACAGGATGGCTGACGAGACTGGCGAGCCGTTTTCTCAAAGCCCCGCCTGCCCCCTTTCAAGAAACCTCAAGCCTCAGGAGATGCCCATGTCAGACGATGTCGTCATCGTCAGCGCCGCCCGCACCCCGGTCGGAAGCTTCAACGGAGCGTTCGCGACCCTTCCCGCCCACGATCTCGGCGCCGTCGCCATCAAGGCCGCGCTGGAGCGCGGTGGCATCGAGCCCGGCCGGGTCTCGGAAGTCATCATGGGACAGATCCTGACCGCCGCCCAAGGCCAGAACCCGGCCCGCCAGGCCTCGATCGCCGCCGGTATTCCGGTGGAGAGCCCGGCCTGGGGCGTCAACCAGCTTTGCGGCTCGGGCCTGCGCACGGTCGCGCTCGGTTACCAGGCGCTGCTCAACGGCGATTCCGAAATCGTCGTCGCCGGTGGCCAGGAATCCATGAGCATGGCCCCGCACGCCCAGTATCTGCGTGGCGGCGTCAAGATGGGTGCCGTCGAGTTCGTCGACACCATGATCAAGGATGGCCTGTGGGACGCCTTCAACGGCTACCACATGGGCAACACCGCCGAGAACGTCGCACGGCAGTGGCAGATCACCCGCGCCCAGCAGGACGAGTTCGCGGTCGCCTCGCAGCAGAAGGCCGAAGCGGCGCAGAAGGCCGGCAAGTTCAACGACGAGATCGTCCCCGTCACCATCAAGACCCGCAAGGGCGACATCGTCGTCAGCGCCGACGAATATCCGCGTCATGGCGCCACGCTCGACGGCATGGCCAAGCTCAAGCCGGCCTTCGAGAAGGACGGCACGGTCACCGCGGGCTCGGCATCCGGCATCAATGACGGCGCCGCCGCCGTGGTGCTGATGACCGCCAAACAGGCCGCCAAGGAAGGCAAGAAGCCGCTCGCGCGGATCGTGTCCTGGGCGCAGGCCGGCGTCGATCCGAAGATCATGGGCTCCGGCCCGATCCCGGCCTCGCGCGCCGCGCTGAAGAAGGCCGGCTGGAATGTCGGCGATCTCGACCTGATCGAGGCCAACGAGGCCTTCGCGGCCCAAGCCTGCGCCGTCAACAAGGATCTCGGCTGGGACACCTCCAAGGTCAACGTCAACGGCGGCGCGATCGCGATCGGTCATCCGGTCGGCGCGTCCGGCGCACGCGTGCTGGTGACGCTGCTGCACGAGATGCAAAAGCGCGATTCGAAGAAGGGCCTCGCCACGCTGTGCATCGGCGGCGGCATGGGCATCGCAATGTGCATCGCGCGCGACTGAAGATAGCTGACGCGTAGCTTACGCGCGGTTTGCGCGTGCGCTGCACACGTCAGTGAGTGCGTTGCACGCGACTAAAAAGGCAGCGGTTGCAAATCAAATATTCTTCGCAATCTTGCATGCCTCGACTAAATCCAAACGCCCGGCTCAACGCCGGGCGTTTTGTTCTTGATGTCCGTCAAACCAACCGCATAATCCAACGTTAAAAAACAATCGCTTCAGAAACGTCCGAAGAGTCCAAGGGAAGGAATACGACATGGCACGTGTTGCATTGGTCACGGGTGGTACGCGGGGCATCGGTGCTGCGATCAGCAAGGCACTGAAGGCGGCGGGATACAAGGTTGCGGCGAGCTATGCCGGCAACGATACGGCGGCGGAGAAGTTCAAGGCCGATACCGGCATCGCCGTCTACAAATGGGACGTCAGTAGTTTCGATGCCTGCGCCGAGGGCGTGAAGAAGGTCGAGGCCGATCTCGGGCCGATCGAGGTGCTCGTCAACAATGCCGGCATCACCCGCGACACCGCCTTCCACAAGATGACGCTGGAGCAGTGGAACGCGGTCATCAACACCAATCTTGGCTCGCTCTTCAACATGACGCGCCAGGTCATCGAGGGCATGCGTTCGCGCAAGTTCGGCCGCATCATCTCGATCTCGTCGATCAACGGCCAGAAGGGGCAGTTCGGTCAGGTCAATTATTCCGCGGCGAAGGCCGGCGACATCGGCTTCACCAAGGCGCTCGCGCTGGAGAATGCCAAGGGCGGCATCACCGTCAATGCGATCTGCCCCGGCTACATCAACACCGAAATGGTGCAGGCGGTGCCGAAGGACGTCCTGGAGAAGAACGTGATCCCGCAGATCCCGGTCAGCCGGCTCGGCGAGCCCGAAGAGATTGCCCGCGCGGTCGTGTTCCTGGCGGCTGACGAGGCCGGTTTCATCACGGGCTCGACGATGACCATCAATGGCGGCCAATATCAGGCCTGATAGGGCGCCAGGTCTTCAGGTCAAAAGCCTGTAGCTTCAGGCGCGACAAGGCGATAGTGAAGACGACAATGCCCGGCCTCGTGCCGGGCATCGTTGTCCTCAGAGCCTTCGTCAATGACCCCGCGCACAGCCACGCTGATCGGATTGACCGCGATCCTGATGTGGTCGCTGCTGTCGGTAATGACGGTGGCGACTGGAAGGATCCCGGCGTTCCAGCTCGCCGCGATGACCTTCGCGATCGGCGGCCTGGTCGGCCTGTTCACCTGGATCGGCCGCGGCGAGGCGGCGAAGAGCCTGCGTCAGCCGCTGGCCGTCTGGGCCGTCGGCGTCGGCGGCCTGTTCGGCTATCACGCACTGTATTTTCTCGCGCTGCGCTTTGCGCCGCCGGCCGAAGCCGGCCTGCTGAATTATCTGTGGCCGCTGCTGATCGTGCTGTTCTCGTCCTTCCTGCCGGGCGAGCGGCTCGCGCCTCATCACATCATCGGCGCGGTGCTCGGCCTCGTCGGCACCGTGCTGCTGTTCGCCGGCAACACCTCCGGCTTCGCGGCCGGGCAGGTGCCGGGATTGGCCGCGGCCTTCATCGCTGCGTTCGTCTGGGCGGCCTATTCGGTGCTGTCGCGCCGGCTCAAGGCCGTTCCGACCGATGCGGTCGCTGGATTCTGCCTGGCCACCGCCGTGCTTGCCGCGCTGATGCACGGCCTGCTCGAGACCACCGTCTGGCCGGAGACCACGCTGCAATGGCTCTCGGTGATCGCGCTGGGCATCGGTCCCGTCGGTGCCGCGTTCTACGCCTGGGACATCGGCATGAAGCGCGGTGACATCCGCGTGCTCGGCGCCGCCTCCTACGCGACGCCGCTGCTCTCGACCGGCTTCCTCATCGCCGCCGGATTTGCCAAGGCCAGCGCCAACATCGCCATTGCCGCAATCCTGATTGCCGGCGGCGGCCTGATTGCGGCGAAGGATATGGTGCTGCGGAAGCGATGATCATTCCGGGCTCGATGCTGCATGCGATGCCCCGAAATGTCAGTTGGCCCTACGGCTCCCAGCCCTGCGGCGCGAGCTCGAAGCCTGCGAACTCGAACGCCGGGGCCACGGTGCAGCCGACCAGCGTCCACTCGCCCGTCGTCTCCGCCGATTGCCAGGCCTGTGCCGGCACGATCGCCTGCGGCCGGTCTCCATTCGCAAGGTCAGTGCCGAGCCGCACATGGTGCTGCGAGCAGCCGTCATGGGCGATGCGCAGCATCAAGGGACTGCCGGCGTAATAGTGCCACGTCTCGACCGCATCGACGCGATGCCAGTGCGAACGCTCGCCGCGTGCCAGCAGGAAGTAGATCAGGGTCGAGCGCGAACGCCCGTTGGCATCAGTGGTCTGGTCGCGAAATGTCTCGCGATAATGGCCGCCCTCGGGATGCGGACGGAGTTCGAGGCGCGCGATGATCTCGGCTGCAGTCGGCATCGATTCCAGTCAGGATTTGTTCTTCAGGACTTGTTCTTGCGCTCGCGCAGCTCGCCGAACACCGCGGCGGCATCCGCGCCCTTCATGTGCAGCCTCGCCGCGACCTGCGGCTCATCGGCGCGCAGGAACACGTTGGCCCGCTTCTCGTCGCCAAGCAGCGTGGGAATGGTCGGCTTGTTCTCGGCCCGGAGCCTCGTCACCTCCGCTGCGCGCGCCTGGAGCGCCGCATTGTCGGGATCGACGGTGAGCGCAAACTTGACGTTGGAGGCCGTGTATTCGTGGCCGCAATAGAGCTTGAAGTCGTCGGGCAGGGCACGCAGCTTCAGAAGCGAATCCCACATCATCGGATAGGTGCCCTCGAACACGCGGCCGCAGCCGATCGAGAACAGCGTGTCGGCGGCGAACACCGTCTTCTCGGTGTCGAACACGTAGGAGATGTGGTCGAGCGTGTGACCCGGCGTCTCCAGCACGCGCGCCAGCAAATTGCCGATCTTGACGACGTCGGCATTGGCGACACGCAGATCGACGTCCGCAATCTTCGTGGTCTTGTCGTGCGGCGCGACGACGCGGCATTTGTATTTCTGCTTGAGTTCGGCGACCCCGCCGACATGATCGCCGTGATGATGGGTGATCAGGATGTCGGTGAGCTGCCAGCCCTCGCGCTCCAGCGCCGCCAGGATGGGGCCGGCCTCAGGCGCGTCGATCGACGCCGTCGCCTTGGTTTCCACATCGTGGATCAGATAGCCGAAATTGTCGTTTAAACAGGTGAAAGTACGAATTTCGGCGGCCATGTCATCTCCATCGGGCTCAGCCCCGCCAGACAAATATGGCGTTAACGTTGCGCAGGCAATGCAATATTCCGCGCGCGGCGGCGGTCTCGTGCATGTTACATTGCCGTCATGACCATCGACGTCGTCGACCTCCGCGAGTTCTATTCCCGCCGCCTCGGGATCGTGGCGCGGCAAATGATCAATCGCGGCATCAGGGAACGCTGGCCGAGGGCGGCAGGCCAGCGCGTGCTCGGCCTCGGCTATCCCACGCCCTATCTGGGGTTGTTCCGCGAAGACGCCGAGCGCTGCCTCGCCTTCATGCCGGCGGCCCAGGGCGTCCTGAAATGGCCCACGGGACGGCCGGCGCTGGCCTCGCTGGTCGACGAATTCTCGCTGCCGCTCCCCGACGCCGCGGTCGACCGCATCCTGCTGGTCCACGCGCTGGAGATGTCGGACGATCCGGCCGCGCTGCTGCGCGAGGTATGGCGCGTGCTGTCGCCGTCCGGGCGCGTGATCGCGGTGATCCCGAACCGGCGCGGGGTGTGGACCCGTACCGACAGCACGCCGTTCGGTCACGGCCGGCCCTATTCGCGCTCGCAGATCACCGACCTGCTGCGCCAAACCTGGTTCACGCCGACCGCCTGGGGCGAGGCGCTGTTCATGCCGCCCTATGCCGGCGGCTGGGTGCTGAAATCGGCGCAGATGTGGGAGCGCGCCGGTGCGGCATTGTCGCTGCCCTTTGCCGGCGTCCATATCGTGGAGGCGACCAAGCAGGTCTACCGCGCGATCCCTGCCAAGCGCGAGCGGGCACGGCTGATTCCGTCGCTCGCGAAGCCCGTGCTGGTCCCGTCCTCGACGACGGCGACGCGCAGCTAGGTCACAAGCGTTGTCGCGACCGGTGGTCGTCAAAAACAAAATCGTCCCGGCGAGGCCGGGACGATTCCAGATCAGTCGATCAGAAGAGACTTACTCGCTGGGCGCAAGATCATCGCCGGATGCGGCTGGAGCTGCTTCGCGCTCGGGGCGCGGGCCATGCGGCCGGCGCCGCCGGCGCGGATAGCGTTCGCCACCGCCGGCTCCGCCCTCGAAACCGGCCTGGCCGCCATTCGCGCCGCCATTCACCTGCGGCTGCGCGCCGGTGATGAAGGAGGGCAGGCGATCGACGCTGCCGGCGTCGGTGACGACGGGCTGCGGCTGATTCTGCGGTTGCGGCTGGGGCTGATATTGCGGCTGCGGGCGATGGTCGCGCTCGCGGTGCTCGCGCGGCTGCTGCTGATCGCGCTGATAGGGCTGGTTGTCGCGCTGCTGATGATCACGCTGATGATGATCGCGCTGGCCGTCGCGGTCGCGCGCGAAGGGCTGCTGCTGTTGCGGCTGCGGGACGAAGCCCGGCTCCTGGCCGAAATTCGAGAAATTCTCGCCGTCGTCGTCGCCGTCGTCGCTATTGCTGCTGATCGGCTCGTCACCGCGCGGCTGCTGGTTCTGGCGGAACTGTTCCTGGGCCGCGGCGATCAGGCGGAAATAATGCTCGGCGTGCTGGTAGTAGTTCTCGGCTGCAACGGGGTCGCCGGAGGAGCGCGCGTCGCGTGCGAGCTGGAGATACTTTTCAGCGATGTGCGAGGCGGTGCCGCGGATCTTGATGTCGGGTCCGTTGGACTCGTAGACCCGGGTCATCGGGTTCTGGCTGCGCCGGTTGTTGTTGTTATTGTTATTGTTGCGGTTGCGCATCCGCTGCTTGTTCTGACCGTTTCTCATGTCCTGCCTTTAATTCCAGCCCTAAACGTTGCACGCATTACTGATTGCCAGGAGTGACCTGGTGACAGCGGTTCACATCGCTCGCGCGCACCGCGCGCAAGAGCGGATCGAACCCTGCCGATGTTCGTCGACCGTCGCGTTCAACAAGGACGCGTTCCCCACCCGCCAGCACTGATCGCCAGCGAACCCATTCATTTTGCCTGCCGAAACAAGCCCAGCTGTGTTGCGTAAGTCTTCAAGCGCAATATCAGGCTTTCGTTCACTTTTGCGGTCGGAGAGCAGCGCAGCTCCACTGGCTATCGCGCTTCACAGGACCTGCGGCTTGGAACCTTTATCAGTAAAGCTCTCGCCCGAGAGCCCGGCTTTCGCCCGTAGGTCTACGGGGCCGGCACCGATGTGTTGATCGGAACGTAGTCGTTCCCAAGGGATATTCCAAGAGCTTTTTGCAAGCCAATCCGGCTTTTATGGGGGCATTTTTCGGGCCGAAACGGCCCGCGGAATGCCCGCCAGGTCGGCCTTGGGTGGCCTGTCCACCGTTAACGCGCCAGCTATCATCAAGGTTTCAATATTTCTGGCCTGCCCCTGTCCGGCCTCGACGATCAGCGCTCCGCCGGGGGCGAGACGCTCGGCCGCCTGCGGGATGAGAGCGCGATAGGCGTCATATCCGTCATTGCCGCCGTCGAGCGCCAGATGCGGATCGTGGTCGCGCACCTCGATGCTCAGTCTCGGGATTTCGGCGGAAGGAATATAGGGCGGGTTCGAAACGATGAGGTCAAACGGACCGCGCAGCGCCGTCAGATAGGAGCAGGCGACGAAGCCTGCGCGGCCGCCGAGGCCGAGGGCGGCCGCATTGTCGCGCGCCGTATCGAGCGCCGTCGGGCTGACATCGGTACCGACGCCGAACGCGTCGGGAATCTCCCACAGCAATGCGAGCAGAATGGCGCCCGATCCGACGCCGATATCGGCGATTCGCGGGCGCCGGCCCGATATCGCCAGCTCGCGGAAGATCTCGAGCGCCAGTTCGACGACGGTCTCGGTATCCGGCCGCGGTACCAGCGTCGCCTCGGACAACCGCAACGGCATGCCCCAGAAGTCTCGCACGCCGAGAATGCGGGCGACCGGCTCATGCGCGAGCCGGCGTTGCGCGTATCGTTCGAGCTGCGTGGTCTCCTCAGGCGTGAGTTGTCGCGATGCCTGCGTCACCATGCCGGTCAGATCGAGCTCCAGCGCGGCGCCGACGAGCAGGCGCGCATCGAGGGCCGCCTCCTCGATGCCGGCCGCTTGCAGCCGTGCCGCAAGCGCGCGCCGGGCACTCTCGACATTATGTCCGGGATAGATATTTGTCGCCAATGGAGCCATCCTGCCTGGCATCGTGGATAGATCGGCCGGCTCGCTTGCGTCAACGGAAAGGAGCGCGTTTGATCGCGCCTCGCGAGCGTGGAGGGGTCCATGACGGCCTATGACGATCAGAACGTCTTCGCAAAGGTCCTGCGCGGCGAGATTCCCTGCTTCGAGGTTTTCAGGGATGAGCGCAGCCTGGCCTTCCTCGACATCATGCCGCGCGTGCCCGGGCACGCGCTGGTGATTCCGCGGGCGCCGGCGCGCGGCATCCTGGATATTGCGGAGGACGATCTTGCCGCCGTCGCCCGGACGGCCAAGCGAATCGCGATTGCGGCGATGAAGGCGTTTGACGCGGAGGGTATTATCCTCCAGCAGTTCAGCGAGCCGGCCAGCGGGCAGGTGGTGCTTCACCTGCACATGCACGTCATGCCTGTCAGGGCCGGCGTCGACCTCTTGCCGGCGCAGACCCGCAAGGAAGATATGGCCGTGCTCGCCGATCATGCCAAACGGATGATCGCAGCGCTCGGCGGCTGAACCTGAGCTCGGCGGGTGGCTAGACGCCGAGATAGCGCTGCAGCAGCTCCGGCTGGGCCTTGAGCTCCTGCGCCGGACCTTCGTGCACGATGTGGCCGTTGTTGATGATGTAGATCCGGCTCGCCAGCGCCAGCGTCGCCGCCAAATTCTGCTCAACCAGCACGATGGTCTGGCCGGCCGCCGCCAACTCCCGGCAGGCCTTGACGAGATCGTGGACGATGACGGGCGCGAGCCCCTCGAACGGCTCGTCCAGCAGCACGATCTTGGGATCGCGCACCAGCGCCCGCGCAATCGCGAGCATCTGCTGCTCGCCGCCGGAGAGCTCGGTGCCGCGGTTGTTGCGTCGCTCCTTCAGCCGCGGAAACATCTCGTAGATGCGGTCGAGCGGCCAGCGTTTCGGCGCGGTGAACCCGGCAAGGACGATATTTTCCTCCACCGACAGGCTGCCGAAGATGCGCCGCTCCTCGTGCACGAGCTGCATGCCCGCCTGCGCGATTCTGTGGCTCCTGCGTCCGGCGATATCGATGCCGTCGAATTTCACGCTGCCGCTGTGCGGCGTCACGACGCCCATCAGGCTCTTCAGAGTCGTGCTCTTGCCGGCGCCGTTGCGGCCGAGCAGCGCCACCACCTCGTGACGTTCGACGTGCATGGCCACGTCGAACAGGATGTGGGAATCCCCGTAATAGCTGTTCAGGCCGTTGACCTCGATCAGGCTCATGCGGCGATCTCCCCGTGCACGCCGCCGAGATAGGCTTCCTGCACCGCGGCGTTGGTCCGGATTTCCTCCGGCGTGCCGTCGAGCAGCACCTTGCCCTCCTGAAGCACCGTGACGCGCTCGACCAGCTCGAACAGCGAATCCATGTCGTGGTCGATGATGATCATGGTGCGGCCGCGCGCGATCGATTTGAGCAGCTTGACGGTCTCGACCCGCTCGCGCGGGCTCATGCCCGCGAGCGGCTCGTCGAGCAGCAGCAGGCGCGGCGAGGTCGCGAGCGCGAGCCCGATCTCGAGCCGGCGCTTCTCGCCATAGGCGAGTTCGGCGACCGGCGTGTCGGCGCGGCGGGTCAGGTTGACCAGCGCCAGCGTATGCTCCACCTGCTCGGTCAGGCCTTTGACGCTGGAGAGCTTGCGGAAGAGATCGAGTCGGAACTTGCCGCGCAGCTCGGCGAGCGCGGCAATCGTCAGGTTCTGCCGCACCGTCAGCCCGGTGAAGAGCTGATTGACCTGGTAGCTCTTGGTGAGCCCGAGCTGGCAAACCTCGGTGACCTTCAATCCCGTGATGTCACGTCCCTCGAACACGATCTGGCCGGAGGTCGGCGCGATCTCGCAGGTCAGCATCTTGAAGAAGGTCGATTTGCCGGCGCCGTTGGGGCCGATGATGCCGCGCAGCTCGCCCTGATTGACACTGAAATCGATGTCGCTGTTGGCGACGAGGCCGCCATAGCGCTTGGTGAGGCCGGTGGCTTTCAGGATCGGCCCGGAATAAGCGGGGTGCGCGACCTCCTTGGCCTGCATCGGCGCGGGCGCTAGGTGCAGTGTCGTGTCAGTGTCCGGCTCGGCCTCCGTATCGCTCCGCTTACGCCTGCCGGAGAGGAGGCGATAAAGGTCCGCAAGACCGCCGATGATGCCGCCGCGCAGGAAGCAGACCAGCAGCACGAACACGACGCCAAGCACCAGCTTCCAGGCGGCACCCAAGCCCAGCGCGGATTGCAGGAAATCCTGAAGGAAGAGCCAAACGGTCGCGCCGACCAGAGGCCCGAACAGCGTGCCGCGGCCGCCAATGGCGGTCTGCATCACGAGCTGGCCGGACGTGTCGAAGGTGAACGCGTCGGGTGGCATGAAGGCCTGGAGCACGCCGAGCAGGCCGCCGGCAAACCCCGCATAGGCCGCTGCGATCACGAAAGCAGTCAGCTTGTAGCCATGGATGTTGTGGCCGACCGCGGTGGCGCGCAGCGGATTGTCGCGGATCGCGCTGAAAATGGCGCCGACCGGCGAGCGCACGATCCTCAGCGCGATGATGACGCCGATGAAGTAGCACAGCGCGATGAATTGATAGAGCGACCAGCCATTGGTGAAGTGGAGGGTGGTGAAGCCGAGATTGAAGCTCGGCGTTGGCACGCCCGGCAGGCCGTTTTCGCCGCCGGTGAAGTCGGAGAGCGGATTGAACTCGACGAAGAAAAACACTTCCGCGATCGCGACCGTGATCATGGCGAAGTAGATGCCGGTGCGGCGGAGCGCGATCAGGCCGATCAGATAGCCGGTCGCGGCCGCCGCGATCATGCCGATGATCAGCGCGCCCAGCACGTTGCCGAAGCCGGCGCGGGTCAGGAGGTAGGCCGCGACGAAGCCGCCGGTGCCGTAGAAAGCGGACTGGCCGAACGACAGCAGGCCGGTGAATCCGAACAGGATGTCGAAGCCGAGGCCGAACAGGCCCCAGACCAGGATCCGGTTCACGGTGTTGGGCGCGAAGCCGAGATGGGGCAGCACGAAGGGGGCCACGATCAGGCCGATCGCCGTCAGTGTCTCGATCAGGAAGGGGCGTTGCTTGAGCATCAGGAGATCACTTACTCGCGGCCCTGGACGCCGAGCAGGCCATGCGGTCGCACCACGAGCACGAGCGTCATTGCCGCAAACAGCATCACATAGGCGTAGCCGGGGTTGAACATGGAGGTGACGCTGATGATCTCGCCGGCGATCAGGCCGCCCAGGATGGCGCCTGGGAACGAGCCGACGCCGCCGATCACCACCACCACGAAGGTCTGGACCAGGATGTCGTCACCGATGCCCGGTGTCAGCGACACCACCGGCGCGTTGACGATGCCGGCAAAACCGGCGGCCATCGCGCCGATGCCGAACACCACCATGAAGACCCGGTAGACATTGATGCCGAGCGAATCCACCATCACGGAGTCCTCGATGCCGGCCCGCACGATCATGCCGAGCCTTGTCCGGTAGAGGATGATGAACAGCGCGCCGAGCGCGATCGCGACGATGCCGACCACCGCGAGGCGGTAGGTCGGATAGAACATGAAGCCGAGATTGGTGATGCCCTGGAATATCGCCGGCGGCGGGACCAGCTGCGACTGGCTGGAGAAGATCAGCCGGATGATCTCGACGAAGCAGATGCCGAGCCCGAAAGTCACGAGCAACTGATCCTCGTGCGGCCGATGATAGAAATGGCGGATGATGACGCGTTCCATCGCAACGCCGAGCAGCATCACGAACAGCGAGCCGGCGATCACGGCGAGGATGAACGATTCCGTGTACTGGTAGGCGACGAATCCGGCATAGCCGCCGATCATGAACATCGCGCCATGCGCGAGGTTGAGCACGCCGAGCGTGCCGTAGATAATGGTCAGGCCGGAGCTGATCAGCGCGAGCAGCGCGCCGAGCGCGAGCCCGTTGAAGAGCTGCGAGACGAGGTTGGGCCAACTAATCATGCAGGGATCACGGTTGTGGCGGCGCGTTCCGGCGATGCGCAAAAAATGGGTGACGCCGCAGGAGCCGGAAGCGACCTACGGCGTCACAGGGGGTTAGCGCGAGCTCAGCTGTAGTCGCCTGGATGGCAGCCGAAGGCGTCCGGCTTCTGCATCAAGCCTTCGCCCGGGACGACCTCGACCACATCGTACCAGTCTTCCTTGGTCTTCATGTCCTTCTGCTGCTTGCCCTTGACGATGATCACCGGGCGGACGCACTGATGGTCCTCGGGGCGGTAATGCACGTCGCCGACCAGGGACGGCAGCGTCTCGCCCTTCTCATAGGCCTTGATCACCTCGGGCGGGCTGAAGCTGCCGGCCTGCTCGCACATGCGGGCCCAGTGCGCGAAGCTGACATAGGCGTTCTCCGCGCCCCATTCCGGCTTGTAGCCGTACTTCTTCTCGAAGGCTTCGTTGAACATCTTGGCGAGCGGGAATTTGTCCTCGAGCGTCCACCAATAGTCGGTGGCGGCGTAGACGCCCTGCATCAGCCCGCCGGTCTCGCGCGCGATGAAGGGCACCTGGTAGGGGACGACCAGCTTCATCTTGTCGAGCACGCCGAACTGCTTGGCCTGCTGGGTAGACAGCACCGCGTCGTGGCCCCAGTTGACGTTGATCAGCACGTCGGCGCCGGAATTCGCGACGTTCAGCAGATAGGAGGAATAATCGGGCGCGCCGAGCGGCGCGACCTGGTTGGTGACGGTGGTCCAGCCGGCGGTCGCAAGAAAGTCCTGCATCGACTTGGTGACGGTGTGACCGTAGGTGTAATCAGGCGTGAGATACGCAGCCTTCTTGCCCTTGCCGAACTCCTTGACCATGACGGGGCCGATCGCCGCCGCCGCGGTCTGGCCGAAGAAGTTCTGGCGGAAGCCGTAGCGGACGCAGTCCTTGCCGGTGGTGTCGTTCGAGCCGGAGATGCCGCAGACGAAGATCACCTTCTCGCGCTGGGCGAGCTTGTTCAGCGCGACCGCAACGGCGCTCGAGGTGCCGCCGGTGATCATGATCGCCTTGTTCTCGCTGATGAAGCGCTGCTGCGCCTGCACCGCCTCGTTCGGCTTGGCCGCGGAATCCGCGACGCCGAATTTCAGCTCCTTGCCGAGCACGCCCTTGCTGGTCTTTGGCGAGATCTTCTTGATCAGGTCGTGACCGCTGTTGATGTGCTCGATCGCGAGTTGATAGCCCTTGAGCTCGTCCTCGCCCTGCACGGCATAGGTGCCGGTGCGCGGCACCGAGATGCCGATGAAGGCGGTGGAACCCGAAACGCCCGCGGGATAGGAGCCGATCGCCGGCTTGTCCTCGGCGAAGGCCGGCATCGCAGGCAGCACCGAGCCGCCGATGAGGCCTGCCGTGGTCTGGAGCAGGCCGCGGCGCGAGAGGCCACGGCGAATGAGATGGTCAGTCATGATCGTTTCCTCCGGATATCGTTCTTGTTTGCAGGCAAAAGACGACCTGTCCGGCGGCAACCGGCCTCGAAGGGCCTGCCTGCACCGGCCACGTCACATCCGCGTGTAGCTCCTGGACGTAAACATTGCTGGTGAACACCTTCTGTCAATTTCGCCTTTGGTCGAACGATGAAAATTATCGCGTGAAAACATATCGGATCACGATATATATTAGTCTTTGTGAGTACGAGATTGGCGGGTTCGGCGAGAGAGATGCCGCGGCAGACGACAGTAGCGGGTACCCGGAAGCGACGGTCCTGGCCGCAAGAAGCGGAGCGGCAGGAGGCGGCGTGGCCTGCCGGGGAGGGGAGCGACCAGCGCGCATCGCCGCAGCCCGGCGATGCCTCGCGCATGCCGGAGCCGCGTGGCCGGTCCGCCGGTCAGCGAGGGCCGCCCGTCGGGTCCGTTCAGGCCAAGCGCACGCCGGTGCCGATGCAGAGACTGAGCGTGCGGGCCCAGAATGTCCTGAAGGAGCTCGCGGTCGAGCTCACCGGCGAGCAGCCGCCGAAGGGGACCTGGTCACCGTCGCGCGAGCTGCTGCTCGCGCTGACGGCGGAGCGGCTTGCGACGACGCGCAATTGCGGTCCTCACACCATGCGGGAGATCGTCGACTGGGCGCAGGGTTGCGGCGTGACCATCAAGCCGGTGATCCCGCCCGGCGGCTCGCTGTCGCAGATGTGGGGCGAGTTGATCACGAATGCATCCGAAGGCGCCTTGACCAGCGCCGAGATCGCCAGTGCACTCCAGCGCTCGATCAGGCGGAAGAGCGTTCGTATTCCGATCGCATTTCAGGTCATCCTGGTGAAGATCCTGCTCTCGAATTTCGAATAGCAGGGCTGAAAGACCCCCTATATTTGTGCATCTGCCAGGCCCGTCGGTGGTTCCGCCCGGCCTTCCTTGCTAGTCTCGACAGCGCCCGCTCCGCCGGCGGGCGGAGGTCGAAAGGCACGGAATGGCTGACGCGAAGCGGAAGACCGGACGCACGGCGCGCGCTGCGCCCTCGAGGGGCGGCGCGATGCGCGAGGCTGACTACGCGGCGCTCGCCCAATTCCGCTACCAGCTGCGCACCTTCCTCGCCTTCAGCGAGGCCGCGGCCCAGAACGCCGGGTTGACGCCGCAGCAGCACCAGGCACTGCTGGCGATCAAGGGGCTGGCCGAGCCCAACGGCGCCAGCGTCGGCGACATCGCCGGCTTCCTCCTGATCCGGCACCATACGGCGGTGGAGCTGGTGGACCGCATGGCGAAGTTGAAGCTGATCGCTCGGGAGGCCGATCCCGAGGATGCAAGGCGCGTCCTGGTCAAGCTAACGGCCAAGGGTGAGCAGAAGCTGCGCTCGCTTTCGCGCATTCACCTGGACGAGCTGAGCGCCGCTGCACCTGCGTTGGGCAAGATCCTGCGATCGTTCCTGGCAAAGGTGCGCTGAGGCAGGGATCAGGCCGCCGCGCCCTGTGCGGCGAGCTGCGCGGCCTGGTGCTCGGTGGTCAGCGCGTCGGTCAACTCGCCGAGCGCTTCGCCTGCGATCACCTGCGGCAGCTTGTAGAGCGTCAGGTTGATGCGATGGTCGGTGACGCGCCCTTGCGGAAAATTGTAGGTGCGGATGCGCTCGGAGCGGTCGCCTGAGCCGACCTTCTCCTTGCGCTCGGCCGACCGTGCCGCATCGACGCGCTGGCGTTCGGCGTCGTAGATGCGCGAGCGCAGGATGTTCATGGCCGAGGCGCGATTCTTGTGCTGCGAGCGGCTGTCCTGCATCATTACCACGATGCCGGTCGGAATGTGGGTGATTCGGATCGCCGATTCGGTCTTGTTGACGTGCTGACCGCCGGCTCCTTGCGCGCGCATGGTCTCGATGCGCAAATCGTCGTTCTTGATGTCGACGTCGACGTCCTCGACCTCCGGCAGCACGGCCACCGTCGCGGCCGAAGTGTGGATGCGCCCCTGCGTCTCGGTGTCCGGCACGCGCTGCACGCGATGCACGCCGGATTCGAACTTCAGCTTCGAGAACGCGCCGCGGCCCTGCACCTCCGCGATGATTTCCTTGTAGCCGCCGACGGTGCCTTCGCTGGCCGAGATCACCTCGACCTTCCAGCCCTGCAAGGCAGCGAAACGCTCGTACATCCTGAACAGGTCGCCAGCAAACAGCGAGGCCTCGTCGCCGCCGGTGCCGGCGCGGATTTCCAGCACCACGTTGCGGTCGTCCATGGCGTCCTTGGGCAGCAGCGCGACCCGGATCTTCTGGACCAGCTCCTCGATTTTCGGCGTCAGCTCGTCGCGTTCGGCTTCCGCCATGCTGCGCATCTCGGCGTCGGTCGCGGGATCGGCGATCAGCGCCTCGGTGTCGGCGAGCTCCTTGACCGCGGCACGATAGGCCTTCACCGCCTCGATCAGCGGGGTGATCTCGGCGAGCTCGCGCGTGATCTGCACATAGCGCTCGGAGGCGAGCTGCCCCAGCGATTCGGCCTCGAGAGAGGCATGATGTGCAAGGAGCACGTCCAGTTTGGCTTCGGGGAGTGACGACATCGGTTCAGTCTCAAATGGCGGAAGGAGGCGAGGCGGCAGGGAGCGGCGACAGGTCCGCTACAATGCCAGGCCTTCGGCCTCGGCAAATTCCGTCAGTTTCTGCCGGATCGAGACGCTGCCCGCCGGCGCGTCCAGCAGTGGGCCGAGCACGGCTTCGGCCTTCTTGGCATCGAGGTCGATGACCATGGCCTTGACGGGGCCGAGTGCGGTTGCCGACAGCGACAGCGAGCGGTAGCCCAGCGCAATCAGTGCCAGTGCGCCAAGCGGCTTGGACGCCATCTCGCCGCAGAGCGAGAGCGACTTCTTCGCCGCCTGTGACTTGCGTGCGATCTCGCGCAGCGCGCGCAGGATCGGCGCCGACATGGTGTCGAAGCGCTCGGAGACTTTTGCATTGCCGCGGTCGACCGCGAACAGGAACTGGAACAGATCGTTGGAGCCGACCGAGATGAAGTCGACCTTCTTCAGGAGCTCGTCGAGCTGATAGAGCAAAGCGGGCACCTCGACCATGGTGCCGATGTCGATACGCTCCGGCAGCGTATGGCCGTGCTGGCGCAGATAGGTGAGCTCGCGTTCGACCAGCGCCTTCGCCGAATCGAATTCGGCGACCTCCGAGATCATCGGGAACATGATGCGCAGCGCGCGGCCGCCACCGGCGCGCAGCAGCGCACGGATCTGGCCGCGCAGCAGGCCGGGACGATCGAGCCCGAGCCGGATCGCGCGCCAGCCGAGCGCGGGATTTTCCTCGATCACCGCTTCCATATAGGGCAGCGCCTTGTCGCCACCGATGTCGAGGGTGCGGAAGGTGACGGGCTTGGTGCCGGCCGCATCGAGCACGGTACGATACAGCGCCAGCTGGTCGCTGGTGCGCGGCAGGCTCTGGCCGACCATGAATTGCAGCTCGGTGCGGAACAGGCCGATGCCGGCGCTGCCGGTGTCCTCAATATGCGGCAGGTCGATGGCAAGACCTGCGTTGATCATCAGCTCGACCTTCTGGCCGTCCCTGGTGACGCAGGGCAGGTCGCGCAGCGCCAGATATTGCGCCTGGCGGCGGGCGCGGAAGCGCACGCGCTCGGCGAAGGCCGCCTCGACTTCCTGCGAGGGACGCACATAGATCGAACCGGAGGTGCCGTCGACGATGATGGCGTCGCCGGGATCGGCGATGCCGGGCGCGTTCGGCACCTCGCCAACGGCAGGAATGCCGAGCGCGCGCGCCACGATCGAGACGTGGGAGTTGGCGGTGCCTTCTTCCAGCACGATGCCGCGCAGGCGCTTGCGGTCATAGTCGAGCAGCGCCGCCGGGCCCATCGCGCGCGCGATGACGATCGCGTTGTCGGGCAGCTGCTCGCGCGAGGGCGCGTGGTCCTGGCCGACCAGCTGCCGCATCAGGCGGTAGCCGAGATCCTCGAGGTCGTGCAGCCGGTCGCGCAAGTAGGGGTCGGTCGAGCGCAGCATGCGCGCGCGGGTGTCGGACTGCACGCGCTCGACGGCGGCTTCCGCGGTAAGGCCGGTGGCGACCGCCTCATGCAGCTTGTGCGACCAGCCCTGGTCGTTGGCGAACATGCGATAGGCTTCCAGCACCTCGCGATGCTCGCCGCCCTCGGCGACGTCGCCGCGCTCCAGCATGCGGTCGAGATCGGCGCGGAGCTTGGCCAGCGCGGTGTCGAGCCGCTTGATTTCCTTGGGCAGGTCCTCGGCGATGTAGTCCTTGATGACGACGCGCGGCTCATGCAGCACGACATGGCCGAGCGCGATGCCCTCCGACAGGATGGCGCCGACCTTCTGCGCGGAATGGCGCGCCGCAGGCTCCTGGCCCGGCTGGGCCAGCGCGGAGAGCTCGCCGGAGGCGATCAGCTCGGCCAGCACCATGGCGGTGGTCTGCAACGCCTCGAGCTCTTCCTCGACATAATTGCGCTTGGCGCGGTTCTGCACCACCAGCACGCCGAGCGTGTTGCCGGCCCGCAGGATCGGCACGCCGAGGAAGGAGTGGTAGATTTCTTCGCCGGTCTCCGGGCGGAACGAGAAGGCCGGGTGGCTCTGCGCATCGCTCAAATTGAGCGGCGTCGCCTCGCTGGCGACGAGGCCGACCAGGCCCTCATGGGCGCTCAGCACGGTGTGGTGCACCGCCTCGCGGTTGAGACCTTCGGTGGCGTAGAGCTCCAGCGTGTTGTCGATGCGCAGCACGTAGACCGAGCACACCTCGGCCACCATGTTGGCGGCGATCAGCACCACGATCTTGTCCAGCCGCTCCTGGGCCGAGACCTGCTCCGCCATGGTTTCGCGGAGCCGTCTCAACAAGACGCGGGGACCTCCCGACGCGCTCCGCATGTCCCGTCAATCTCCTCCGTCTGCCCGGCCCGGCGGTATCGGCCGGCGGCTGGCCTAAAATTCCAGAAAAACAATCAAATTGTTTGTCCGGCGCCGGCACAAGCCCAAAATCCCCTTGAGATTTAGCGCCTGCACCGAATCAGCGCCGCCCCGAACTGGGACACAGTCTGCGGCAGCCCACCCTGTTCGCCGTATAGCGAATTGAGGCTTGTTTTGCCAAGCAAAACGCCTGCCAAACGCGAAGGTGTGTACACCTTCGCGTTTGCTGCGACCGCTAAGAGAAAATTAGTCCGGGCATGGTCCGGAAAGTGCGAAGCTGTTTTCCGGAAAGACCATGCTCAAACAACAGCCTGAAGCGCGACGATGGTCGCGTTTCAGGCCTGATCGAGACCGTAGAGCGTGTGCAGGGTGCGCACCGCAAGCTCGGTATAAGCGGTGTCGATCAAAACCGAGAATTTGATCTCGGAGGTTGTAATGGCCCGGATGTTGATATTCCGTCCGGCGAGGGCCGAGAACGCCTGGGCAGCGACGCCGGCATGGCTGCGCATGCCGCTGCCGATCACCGAGATCTTGGCGACGTCGGTGGCGGTATCGAGCCGCGCATAGCCGATCTTGCCCTTGGCGGCGGTAATCGTGTCCTTGGCGCGGGTATAGTCGGCCGCCGGCACCGTGAAGGTGAGGTCGGTGGTCTTGCCGTCCTCGGAGACGTTCTGCACGATCATGTCGACATTGATGTTGGCATCCGCCAGCGGGCCGAAGATCGACGCCGCAACGCCCGGCTTGTCCTCGATCTGGCGCACCGAGATCTGGGCCTCGTCCTTGGAGAAGGCGATACCAGTGACGACGTGGCTTTCCATGATCTCCTCCTCGCTGCAGATCAGCGTGCCGGGCGGCTGGTTGGCATGCGGGTCGATATCCTCGGGCTTGTCGAAGCTCGAGCGGACGAAGATCGGCATGTTGTGGACCATGCCGAGTTCCACCGATCGGACCTGGAGCACTTTTGCGCCCTGGGAGGCCAGTTCCAGCATGTCTTCGAATGCGATCTTGTCGAGCCTCTTGGCCTTCGGCACGATTCGCGGGTCGGTTGTGTAGACGCCATCGACATCGGTGTAGATGTCGCAGCGGTCGGCCTTGACGGCGGCGGCGATCGCCACGGCCGAGGTGTCCGAGCCGCCGCGGCCGAGCGTGGTGATGCGACCCGTCTCCGGATTGATGCCCTGGAAGCCGGCGATGACCGCGACTTCCTTGCGATCCTTGAAACGGCTGATGATCTCGCTGCCGTCGATGTCCTCGATCCGGGCCGAGGCGTGGGCGTCGCTGGTCTTGATCGGGATCTGCCAGCCCTGCCAGGAGCGGGCCTGGATGCCCATGCCCTGGAGCGCGATGGCAAGCAGGCCGGATGTCACCTGTTCGCCGGAGGCGACGACGGCGTCGTATTCGCGCGCGTCGTGCATCGGCGAGGCCTCGGTGCACCAGGCCACCAGCTCGTTGGTTTTTCCGGACATCGCCGAGACGACCACGGCCACTTCGTGGCCGGCGTCGACCTCACGCTTCACATGGCGTGCGACGTTGCGGATACGTTCGATGTTGGCGACGGATGTGCCGCCGAATTTCATCACGAGGCGGCTCATGACGACGCGTGCATTCCTTCAAAGGGATCAGTATGGTGGCCCGCGCGAGACGATGCTGCGGGCACCCGACCGCGCGTATACAGAGGGGCGGGGCCGGGGGCAAGCGGGTTCCTGCTGCGGCCAATCCGGGCAATGGGTTATCAGAGGTTATGGCGCGCTATATTGACGAAATCCTGCAGCCCGGCGAGCGGGTGCTGTATTCGACCAATGCGCACTGGATTTTCTATTTTCCGGCCATCCTGGCCTGGATCGCGGCTTTCGCCCTGTTCGTCCTGTCGGGGCAGACCACGGTCAACGGGCTCCTGATTCTCTGTCTCATCGCCTCGGGCGTGGTGGCTCTGGCGGCCCTGTTCTGGACCGTGAAGGGCTGGTTCCATCGCTTCACCACCGAGACCGACGTCACCAATCTCAGGATTGTGCACAAGACCGGCTTCATCAAGCGCCGCACCTTCGAGATGGCGCTGGACAAGGTCGAGAGCGTCGATGTCAATCAGACGATTCTTGGACGTATTCTCAACTACGGCGACGTGACCATCAACGGCGTCGGCGAAGGTCGCGAAACCATCCGGACCATCGCCTCGCCGCTCGCCTTCCGTAGTTCGATCACCACGCGGTAGGACCGCGCGTAACCATGAGCATGCAGCAAAATACTTCCCTCTCCGTCAGCCCGCAGCCGGGCTCGACCGTCGACGCCGCCGAGATCGCAAAGTTCTCGAAACTCTCGGCGGAGTGGTGGGACCCCAACGGCAAGATGGCGCCGCTGCACCGGATCAACCCGCTGCGGCTCGGCTACATCCGCGACGCCGCCTGCCGCAAGTTCGAGCGCAACGTGCGCAGCCTCAACTGCCTCGGCGGGCTTCGCGTGCTCGACATCGGCTGCGGCGCCGGCCTGTTGTGCGAGCCGCTGTCGCGGCTCGGAGCGCAGGTCATCGGCGTCGACCCTTCCCAGAGCAACATCGCCGCGGCCAAGCTGCACGCCGACAAGGGCCATCTTGCGATCGACTACCGCTGCACCACGGTGGAGGAGATCGACCCGCGCGAGCGCTTCGACATCGTGCTGGCGATGGAAGTGGTCGAGCACGTCGTCGATGTCGGCGTCTTCCTGAAGCGTTGCGCCGCGATGCTGAAGCCGAACGGCCTCATGGTGGTCTCGACGCTGAACCGCAACTGGAAGAGCTTCGCGCTCGCCATCGTCGGCGCCGAATACGTCCTGCGCTGGCTGCCGCGCGGCACCCACGAATGGAATAAGTTCGTCACCCCCGACGAGCTGACAAAATACCTGCTCGACAACCGCCTCGTCATCACCGAGCAGACCGGCGTGGTCTACTCACCCTTCGCCGACAAATGGACGCTCTCGTCGGACATGGACGTGAACTACATGGTGGTGGCGGAAGGGATGGTGTGAGGCTGGAGCTGGATGCGAGCTGCTTCTCCACAAACGGTGGCGAGAGCATCGCTCCCATGACGTCCGTGCGGTTGACCGCGCTGGCCTCAACTTGCAGGTTGGCCGCAGTTATTTCCCGCTAATGCCCGCCCCACCCCATGCTCACCATCGCCAGCCTCTGGATTCCCTTCACCCTCGTTGCTGCGCTCGGCCAAGTCGCGCGCAATGCGATGCAGCGGTCGTTGACGAAGCCGCTGGGGACCTGGGGCGCGACCAATATCCGCTTCCTGTTCGGCTTCCCGTTTTCGGTGCTGTTCCTCGGCGTGGTGCTGGTCGCCACCGGCGATCATCTGGGCATGCCGCCGACCGTGTTCTGGCCGTGGCTCCTGCTCGGCGCGCTCAGCCAGATCGTCGCCACCGGCCTGATGCTGCTCGCCATGAACGACCGCTCCTTCGTGGTGACGACGGCGTATCTGAAGACCGAGGCGATCCAGACCGCGATCTTCGGTTTCGTCTTCCTCGGCGATCACCTGACCTGGCTGAAGGTGCTGGCGATCGTGATCGCGACCGTCGGCGTCGTCATCACCGCGCTCAGGCCCGGCGGCGAGAAGAGTTTTGCCGAATTGAAGCCGACCATCACCGGCCTCGTTGCGGCTGCCGCGTTTGCGCTGTCTGCGGTTGGCTTTCGCGGCGCGATCATCAACGTGCCCGGCGTCTCCTTCGTGACCTCGGCCTCGTTCACGCTGGTGCTCGGCCTGTTCGTGCAGACGCTTGTGCTGACGATCTATCTGCTCTGGCGCGCGCCAAAGGTGCTGCAGGCGATCCTCGGCCTGTGGAAGCCGTCGATGCTGGCCGGCTTCATGGGCGCCTTCGCCTCACAATTCTGGTTCCTGGCGTTCGCGCTGACGGCCGCCGCCAATGTCCGCACGCTCGCTCTGATCGAGGTGCTGTTCGCGCAAGCGGTGGCGTATTATTCGTTCAAGCAGCCGATCGCACCACGCGAGCTTGCAGGTATCGCGCTGATCATCATCGGTGTGGCGGTGCTGGTGGGGGCCTAATTCCGGTCTTCCGGCAATGTCGGCAGCGGCGACACCTCGATGCCCTCGTCGATCAGCGACTTCGCCTCCTCCGGCGAGGCCTCGCCGTAGATCGGACGGTGCTCCTTGTCGCCGTAATGCATCGCGCGGGCTTCGTTGGCGAATCGCTCGCCGACATTGTCGGCGTTCTTCACGATGTGATCGCGCAGCTCCTTCAACTTGGTGCGCAGCTCTTTCTCCTGCGCCATCAACAGCGAGGTCGGACCTGATGGCGCGGCCTCGGGCGTGGGAGTAGTGGTCGCTTCCGGCGGCGGCGTCGCGCGCCCGCGGCCCTTCTTGCCGACGATGCGCGGGGCCATGATCGCCTTGTCGACCTTGGCGGATCCGCAGATCGGGCAGGTCACGAGCTTGCGCTTCACTTGCGAATCATAGGCCGACGAGCTCTGGAACCAGCTCTCGAACGCGTGGTTTCGATCGCAATGGAGCGCGTAGCGGATCATGCCGAACCCCGCACGAGGTGCAAATGATCCGGCCCGGCCTTGGGATCGGACACGCCGAAGCGGCGGCCGTGCTGGAGCGAGGGAATCGCGCGGCGTGCGGTCTCGACCTTGGTGGGGTCGATCCTGGCCATGATGATGCCGGGCTCGACGTCGCCTTCGGCGAGGATCTCGCCCCAGGGATCGATGATCAGCGAATGGCCATAGGTCTCGCGCTTGTTCTCGTGGGTGCCTGCCTGGGCAGCTGCGAAGATGAAGCAGCCGGTCTCGATCGCGCGCGAGCGCAGCAGCACATGCCAGTGCGCTTCGCCGGTCTTGCGGGTGAAGGCGGACGGGACGGTGATGAAGTAAGCGCCGCTCTCGGCGAGGGCGCGGTAGAGCGCGGGGAAGCGCACGTCGTAGCAGATCGTCAAGCCCACGCGGCCCCAGGGCAGATCGGAGATCACCGCGGTTTCGCCCGGCTGGTAGTTGGCGGATTCGCGATAGCTCTCGCCGTCCGGCAGCTCGATGTCGAACATGTGGATCTTGTCATAGCTCGCGAGCACGTTGCCCTCGGGCCCGATCAGGAAGGAGCGGTTGACCGCCTTTTCGGCCGAGAAGCGCAGCGCCAGCGAGCCGACATGGAGATGGATCTTCAGTTCCGCCGCGAGCGCCCGGTAGGCCTTCAGCGAAGTGTCGTCCTCTTCGCTCTGCAGATGCTCGAACAGGGCCTTGCGGTTCAGCTGCATCATGTTGCTGACTTCAGGCGTTTGCACGTAGTCGGCGCCATTGGCCGCCGCCTGCCGGATCAGCTTCGTGGCCTGTTCGAGGCTCGGCCCGGGCATCAGACCCGTGCGCATCTGCACCATGGCGGCCGTAAATGTGCGGTTCTCGCTCATGAGTTGGCCTTCACACCTTCCAGCATGCCGTCAAGCTTGCCTTCGCGGTCGAGTGCGTAGAGATCGTCGCAGCCGCCGACATGAGTTCCACCGATCCAGATCTGCGGGAAGGTCGAGCCCTCGCCGGCGCGGTCGTACATCTCCTCCCGCCAGGAGGGGTTCTTGGCGACGTCAAATTCGGTAAAGATTGCCTTCTTGCGGGTCAGCAGGGACCTCGCCGCGGAACAATAGCCGCAGCCCGGCCTGGTGTAGATCTCGACAGCAGAAGTCATGGCGTCCGACGCTCTCATGTCATGAAGTCATTGAATTATATGGGACGGGGCCCGCTCTCGACAACCCGGGCGAAGACCAGCACGTCGACCTGGGCGGCCTTGGCCCGGAGCAGGACCCGCGCGCAGGCATCCAGCGTCGCCCCCGACGTCAGGACGTCGTCGATCAGGACAACGCGGCGGCCCTGGATTTCGGCCTGACGGTCGGGGGATACCTGGAACGCGCCCTGCACATTGGTGGCGCGCTGGGCCCGCGACAGGCCGATCTGCTGCTCGGTGGCGCGTACCCGGCGCAGCACCTCAGCCCTCGCCTTGACCCCGCTCTGCCGCTCGATGATCTGCGCCAGGGCCCCGGACTGGTTGTAGCGGCGGCGCCAGGCCCGCCGCCAATGCAGGGGCACCGGCACCAGCATGTCGGCCCCCGCCAGCAGCTCGCCGCCCGCGCGCGCCATCCACCGGCCCATGGCGGGCGCCAGATCGGTGCGGTCCTGGTATTTCAGCGCATGCACCAGCGTGCGCGCGACGTCGTCATAGCGCACCGCTGCGCGGGCGCGCTGGTAGGCCGGCGGGCTCGCGATCGCCTCCATCGACAGCATGTCGGGGCCGGGATCATAGACGAAGGGAATGCCGAGCCGCGGGCAATAGGGCCGCTCGATGAATGACAGCCGGGCCCAGCACGAAGCGCAAACGCCCTCGCCCTCGACCGGTTCGCGGCAGGATACGCACTGCGTCGGCAGCGCGATGTCGAGCGCGAGCCGTGCCGCGCGCGACAGCGCGTGGCGGCCGGCCGTCCATGCCGCCCGGAAGGGGGCGGCGAGGGAACGGGTGGGGGCGGCGTTGGCGTCCATGCGGGAAGGCTAGCGTTCCGCTTGGCGGCGCTCAAGCGACTCATTCTCGTGCCCCGAATCTGCAGCGCCACGCCGGCGATGCGAAGCATCGCCAGGGGCGCTGCGGCGCGTCCGGGACACGAGAGGGGAGATTGCAATGACCTGCATGATCGGCGTAACCAGCGGCATGGCCCAGACCCCGCAAACCCCGCCCGCGTTGTTCGATCGCGCCTTGCTGCACGCGCGGCAGCGGCGTGCGCAGGCGCAAGATGCCGTGAGCTTTCTGCTTGATCGTGTCGCCGAGGACATGTCCGACCGGTTGGCTGCGGTGATGCGGGAGTTTCACGCCCCGGCCGATCTCTGGACACCCGGTGAAGGGCTGGCGGAATTGCGTGCGCGGCTGCCTTCCCTCCAGCGGATCGCGCTTGATGCTGCGGGTTCAGAGGTGCTGCCCTTCGCGCCCGAAAGCCTTGATCTCGTCGTCTCCGCGCTGGCGCTGCAATTCGTCAACGATCTGCCGGGCGTGTTCGCGCAAATCCGCCGCGCGCTCAAGCCGGATGGGCTGCTGCTCGCCGCGATGATCGGCGGCGACAGCCTGACCGAGCTGCGCCAGGCCTTTGCCGCCGCGGAAGCCGAATGCGAGGGCGGCGTGTCGCCGCGCGTCGCGCCGTTCGCGGATCTGCGCGACATCGGCGCGCTGCTGCAGCGGGCGGGCTTTGCGCTGCCGGTGACCGATGTCGACCGCGTCGTGGTGCGCTATTCCAACGCATTCGCGCTGATGCAGGATCTCCGGCGCATGGGTGCTGCCAATGTGCTGATCGAGCGGCGGCGAACACCGAGCCGGCGCGCGACGCTGCTGCGGATGGCCGAGATCTACACTGAGCGCTTTGCCGATGCCGACGGCCGCATCCGCGCCACCTTCGACATCATCTGGCTCTCCGGCTGGGCCCCGCATGCGAGCCAGCAGCAGCCGCTGAAGCCGGGATCGGCGAAAGCGAGCCTGGCGGAGGCGGTGAAGAAGGCGGGGAAGACTTAGGCCACTAGCACCGTCATTCCGGGGCTCGCGCAGCGAGAACCCGGAATCTCGAGATTCCGGGTTCGGTCCTGCGGACCGCCCCGGAATGACAGGAGTCTCACATCAGCAGATCAATCAAATGCGGGATCAGCGGAATGTCCGCCGGGGGCATCGGGTAGTCGCGCAGCTTGTTGGCACGGACCCAGGCCAGGGTCTGGCCTTCGCGCGGCGTCACCTGTCCCTCCCAGCGCCGGCAGATGTAGAGCGGCATCAGGAGGTGGAAGGTCTCGTAGCCGTAGCTCGCGAAGGTCAGCGGGGCCAGGCACGGCTCGGCGACGGTGATGCCGAGCTCCTCGTGCAGCTCGCGGATCAGGCTCTGCTCCGGCCGCTCGCCCACCTCGAGCTTGCCGCCGGGAAACTCCCAGAGTCCGGCCAGCGTCTTGCCCGCGGGGCGCTGCGCGATCAGGACGCGCTTGTCGGCGTCGATCAGCGCGCAGGCCACAACCAGGGTCAGTTTCAGATCGGCCATACGTGATGTCGCTCGCTGAAGATCATCCGCAACGGTTTATTAACCCTATTGCGGCCCGTGTTTCCGAGGTTCCCATAAGTCATATTTAATCGACGGTTCCTAGAGTGGGAACGCTTAAACCACTCCGGGCCCCAATCATGCGCGCTGCGCTTTCCACCATCATCCGCCGGTTCGTCAACGACCGGCGCGGCAATATCGCGGTGATCTTCGCGCTCGCCTGCGTCCCCCTGATCACTGCGGTCGGCTGCGCGGTCGACTACTCGCGCGCGACGCAGACCCGGGCCAAGCTTCAGGCTGCGGCCGATGCCGCCAGCGTCGGCTCGATCGCCAAGGCCTCACCGGCCTTCAAGGCCGCCGGTACCATGACGTCGGATGGGTCGATTTCCGTCGGCGTCACCGACGCCCAGAACATCTTCGACGCCAATCGCGCCAATCAGACCGGCTACACTCTCAACAGCGTCACGCCGACCGTGGTCAAAACCGGATCGACCGTCACCTCGACCGTTGCGTTCAACGCCACCATGAACACCATGTTTCTCGGCCTGATCGGCAAGTCCGCGCTGACGCTGTCCGGTACGTCGAAGGCGACGGCCAGCATGCCGCTCTATATCGATTTCTACCTGCTGCTGGACAATTCGCCGTCGATGGGTGTCGGCGCGACGCCGACCGACGTGCAGACGATGGTCAACAACACATCGGACAAGTGCGCTTTCGCCTGCCACGACCTCAAGGACAAGAACAATTACTACGACCTTGCCAAGAAGCTTGGCGTGACCACCCGGATCGACGTGCTTCGGACCGCAACGCAGTCGTTGATGGATACGGCGAGTGTGACCCAGACCTATTCAAACCAGTTCAGAATGGCGATCTATGATTTCGGCGGCTCCGCAAGCACGCTCGGCCTGCGCAATCTGTTTTCGTTGTCGGCCTCTCTCTCCAGCGCCAAGACGGCGGCGGGCAATATCGACCTGATGTCGGTGAACGGTCAGAACGAGAATAACGACCAGGACACGGCATTCACCGCGATATTCCCTGCGATCAACGGCGAGATCAGCTCCCCCGGAACCGGCACGCCGTCCAGCCCGCTCAAATATCTGTTCTTCGTCTCCGACGGGGTCGCTGACGAGAGCAACACCGGATGTCTGAAACCGCTCTCCGGCACCACGCGGTGCCAATCGCCGCTCAATGCTGCGCTCTGCAAGACGATGAAGGACCGGGGCGTCAAGATTGCCGTGCTGTACACAACGTACCTCGCGCTGCCCACCAACAGCTGGTACATGAAATGGATCGCTCCGTTCAATACCGGCCCCTACGGGCCGTCGCCGAACAGCGAGATCGCGCAGAACATGCAGAGCTGCGCGTCGTCCGGGCTCTATTTCGAGGTGAGCCCGACGCAAGGCATCTCGGACGCCATGAACGCGCTGTTCAAGAAAGCTGTCGCGGACGCGCGGATTTCAGGGTGATTTGAAGCACGGCTCTCGCGCTCTCTTACCGTCACCCTGAGGTGGCCGCTCCTTCAGCGGCCCTCGAAGGGCGACGGCCCGGCTCTCTCCACGCGGCTGTAGCGGTGGCCCTGCATCCTTCGAGGCTCCCGATGGGGCGCTCCGCGCCCCATCCCTCGCACCTCAGGATGACGAAGAAGGCGTCGTGAGCCCTACGACCTGTAATCGCCGTTGATCGCGACATATTCCTTGGTGAGGTCGCAGGTCAGGACGCGGTCGCGGCCCTTGCCGAGGCCGAGCGAGACCTTGATCGCGATCTCCGGCGCCTTCATCGCTTCCGAGACCTGCGCCTCGTCATAGTCAGGATCGCGCGCGCCGCTCTTGGCGACGCGGATGCCGTTGAAGGAAATCGAGAGCTTGTCGCGATCGGCCGGCTCGCCGGCCTTGCCGACTGCCATCACGACGCGGCCCCAATTGGCGTCCTCGCCGGCGATCGCGGTCTTGACCAGCGGCGAGTTGGCGATCGACATCGCGATCTTGCGCGCGGAGGCCTTGGTCTTGGCGCCCTCGACGGTGATCTCGACCAGCTTGCGCGCGCCTTCGCCGTCGCGGGCGACCTGCTCGGCGAGGTTGGCGAGCACCTGGTTGAACGCCTTGACGAAGGCCTTCAGGCGCGGATCGCTGGCGCGGCTGATCTTCGGTGCGCCCTGCCCGGCGGCAGCGCCGGTGGCGAAGGCCAGCAGTGTGTCCGAGGTCGAGGTGTCGCCGTCGATCGTCACCGCGTTGAAGGTGTCCTCGACGCCGCTCTTGAGCAGCGCCTGCAAGGCCGCGGGCGCGATCGGTGCGTCGGTGAAGATGAAGGACAGCATCGTCGCCATATCGGGCGCGATCATGCCGGCGCCCTTGGCCATGCCGTTGATGGTGACCTTGGCCTTGCCGAGCTTGACGGTCGCGGTCGCGACCTTCGGGAAGGTGTCGGTGGTCATGATCGCCTTGGCCGCAGCGAGGTAGTCGCCGGGCTCGGCGGCTTCAGCCAGTCGGCCCAGCACGCCGTCGAACTTGGTCGCGTCCAGCGGCTCGCCGATCACGCCGGTCGAGGCCAGGAAGATTTCGCCCTCGCTGCATCCGACCGCCTTGGCCGCGATCTTGGCGGTCAGCGCCGTGGAGGCCCGGCCGGTCTTGCCGGTGAAGGCATTGGCATTGCCGGAATTGACGACCAGCGCGCGCGCCTTGCCGCCCTTCAGCTTGCCGCGGCACCATTCCACCGGCGCGGAGGGGCATTTCGACTTGGTGAAGACGCCGGCCACGGCGGTGCCCTTGTCCATCACCGCCAGCAACACGTCGGTCCGGTTCTTGTAGCGGATGCCGGCCTCGGCCGTCGCGAGACGGATGCCCGCAACGGTGGGCATGTCGGGAACTGTTTTCGGGGCGAGCGGGGAGACGGAGGAGGACATCGCGGGGCGCCTTGGTGGGATCTGAATATGCAGATGCCCGGCCCCTCTGTGCGAAGACGCGCTTCGCGCTTGGGGCCGGGCATCACAAAGGCTTAGATACTCTTCACGTCACCGAAGTGACAGCGAATTCTTACTTCTTTGCAGGGGGCGCCATCTTGCTGTCGGAGGGCTTCGCCGCATCCGCCGGCTTGGCGTCCGCCGCCGGCTGGTCCAGGCGCTCGACCTTGGCTTCGGCGCGAAGCTTGGCGACGTAGTCGGCCTGGGCCTTGCGGGTGACGTACTGCTCGATCTGGGCCTTGACCTGCTCGAAGTCCGGCGCCTTGCGGTTGCGCTTTTCCTCGACCTTGATGACGTGCCAGCCGAACTGCGACTTGACGGGGTCGGAGATCTTGCCGGGTTCGAGCGCGAAGGCGATCGCCGAGAATTCCGGTACCATCTGCTCCTTGGTGAAGAAGCCGAGATCGCCGCCGTCGGCCGAGCCCGGATCCTTGGACTTCTTCTTGGCCAGCTCGGCGAAATCGGCGCCCTTGTCGAGCTCGGCCTTCACCGCCTTGGCCTCGTCCTCGGTCTCGACCAGGATATGGCGGGCGCGCACTTCCTGCTCGCCGGTGATCTGCTTGGAGGCCTCTTCATAGACCTTCTTCATGGCGTCGGGGGTGGTGGCGGCCTTGCCCTCGCCTGCGAGCAGGCTGTCCATCAGAAGCCGGTTGCGGGCGAATGCCAGGCGCTTCTTGAATTCCTCGCTATCGGCAACCTTCTTGTCCTCGGCAGCCTTGCTGACGATTTTCATGTCGATCAGGAAGGACAGGACGTTCTCGTCCTTGGTCGCCGGGTCCATCTGGGCGAGGCTCGGCCCGAGCTCCTCCTCGGCCATGGCGACGTCGCTCTTCTTGATTTCCGCGCCATTGACCTTCGCCAGCACCGGATCGTCGGCGGCCCGGAGCGGGCCTGCGAACGCCAGGGACAGCGCCAGAGCGAGGCTGCCAGCCAGGGCGGACGCACTGCGGAAACGCTGGCCGGTGGTTACCGGGAACGAGGTGGTCATGGAAAATCCTTATGTTGAAGCAGGGGGCTGCTCGAGCGGGGCGGACACTCGCCCAATACAGGGGGGCTTGGCAACGCGAAAAGTCTGTCAAAATGATGAATTAGCCGCAATGCGCCCGCCGTTGACAAGGCCCTGACCGGGCCATATCTCTGCCCGGTCGCGACCATGGCGATGGCGTTTATTTTGCTGCGTTTTTGGCCGTTGAACCCAGACTTGCCCAATTCCCACCCATATGGCGGATGACCCCCGCAGTCCGGGCTCTGACGCCACGAGGCGTCACGGTGAGTTGATAGGCAGGCGGGTGACAACTTCTTAGGCCAACGCGGTTGAATCGCGAACACAGGAACCAGGCATGATCGGCGCGCTCGCCCGCAAGTTTTTCGGCTCCGCCAACGACCGGCGGGTGAAGGGATATCAGTCCCGCGTCAACGCGATCAACGCGCTGGAAGGAGAGGTCTCGAAGCTCTCCGACGAGGCGCTCAAGGCCCGCACCGCCGACTTCAAGAAACAGCTCGCCGAGGGCAAGACGCTGGACGACCTGCTGGTCCCCGCCTTCGCCACCGTGCGCGAGGCCGCCAAGCGCACGCTCGGCCAGCGCCATTTCGACGTCCAGCTGATCGGCGGCATGGTGCTGCACGAGGGCGACATCGCCGAGATGAAGACCGGCGAAGGCAAGACACTGGTCGCGACCCTCGCGGTCTACCTCAACGCGCTCGCCGGCAAGGGCGTCCACGTCGTCACCGTCAACGACTACCTCGCCCGCCGCGACTCCGGCTGGATGGGCCAGATCTACGGCTTCCTCGGCATGACCACCGGCGTGATCGTGCACGGCCTCGACGATGCCGAGCGCAAGGCGGCCTATGCCTGCGACATCACCTACGGCACCAACAACGAATACGGCTTCGACTATCTGCGCGACAACATGAAGTACCGGCTCGAGGACATGGTCCAGCGCCCGCACTTCTTCGCCATCGTCGACGAGGTCGATTCCATCCTGATCGACGAAGCGCGCACGCCGCTGATCATCTCCGGTCCGCTCGACGACCGCTCCGATTTCTACAACACCATCGACGGCTTCCTGCCCAAGCTCGACAAGACCGACTACGAGGTCGACGAGAAGCAGCGCACGGTGACGCTGACCGAAGCCGGCATGGAGAAGATCGAGACCCTGCTGCGCGATGCCGGCCAGCTCAAGGGCGAGTCGCTCTACGACGTCGAGAACGTCTCCGTCGTGCACCACATCAACCAGGCGCTGCGCGCGCACACGCTGTTCACGCGCGACAAGGACTACATCGTCCGCGACGACGAGGTCGTCATCATCGACGAGTTCACCGGACGCATGATGCAGGGCCGCCGCTATTCCGAGGGTTTGCACCAGGCGCTGGAAGCCAAGGAGCACGTGCAGGTTCAGCCGGAAAACCAGACCCTGGCCTCGATCACGTTCCAGAACTATTTCCGGATGTACGAGAAGCTCGCCGGCATGACCGGCACGGCGTTGACCGAAGCCGACGAGCTCTTCGACATCTACAAGCTCGAGGTCGTTGAGATCCCGACCAACGTGCCGATCGGCCGCCTCGACGAGGACGACGAGGTTTATCGCACCCACAAGGAAAAATACGCGGCCATCCTCGCCGAGATCGAGCGGGCCAATTCGCGGCTCCAGCCGGTGCTGGTCGGCACGGCGTCAATCGAAAAGTCGGAAGTGCTGGCCGAGTTTCTGAAGCAGAACGGCTACAAGCAGATCGATTTCGGCAAGGAGAACGCGCTCGACAAGCTTTACGCTGCCGCGCGCGCCGGCAAGCCGGCGAAACTGTTCGCGGTGCTGAATGCGCGCTTCCACGAGCAGGAAGCTTATATCGTCGCGGAAGCCGGCGTGCCCGGCGCGATCACGATCGCGACCAACATGGCCGGCCGCGGTACCGACATCAAGCTCGGCGGCTCGCTCGAGATGCGCATCCCGAAGGAGACCGCGGGCATCGAGGACGAGGCCGAGAAGGCCAGGAAGATCGAGCAGATCAAGGCCGACGTCGAGCGCTTCCGCGAGATCGTGCTGAAGGCGGAAGAGATCGTCGAGATCGAGCCGGCAAAGGGCAACAAGCCCGCCAAGACCGTGACCAAGCCCGGCGGCCTCTACATCATGGGCTCCGAGCGCCACGAATCCCGCCGTATCGACAATCAGCTGCGCGGCCGTTCCGGCCGTCAGGGCGATCCCGGCCGCTCGAAATTCTTCCTGTCGCTGGAAGACGATCTGATGCGCATCTTCGGCTCGGATCGACTCGACAGCATGCTCCAGCGTCTCGGCCTGCAAGAGGGCGAGGCCATCATCCATCCCTGGATCAACAAGGCGCTCGAGAAGGCGCAGCAGAAGGTCGAGGCCCGCAACTTCGACATCCGCAAGAACCTCTTGAAGTTCGACAACGTCCAGAACGACCAGCGCAAGGTGATCTTCGACCAGCGCGTCGACCTGATGAAGGACGAGAGCGTCGCCGAGACCGTCACCGACATGCGCCACGCCTTCATCGACGACCTCGTCGCCAAGCACGTGCCCGAGCATGCCTATGCCGAGCAGTGGGACGTCGCCGGCCTGAAGGACGAATTGAAGCGCGTGCTCGATCTCGACCTGCCGGTCGACGACTGGGCCAAGGAAGAGGGCATCGCCGACGAGGAACTGCTCACGCGCATCGAGACCAAGGCCGACGAGCACATGGCGGCCAAGGTGGCGCAATGGGGTCCCGACGTGATGCGTTACGTCGAGAAGACCATTCTGCTGCAGACGCTCGACCATCTCTGGCGCGAGCATCTGATCATGCTCGACCATCTGCGCCAGGTCATTGGCCTGCGCGGTTACGGCCAGCGCGATCCCCTGCAGGAGTACAAGACCGAAGCCTTCAATCTCTTCCAGGAGATGAGTGCGCATCTGCGCGAGGCCGTCACGGCACAGCTGATGCGGGTCGAGATCGTCCCGCCCGAGCAGGAAGCGCCGGTGCTGCCGCCGATGGAGGCGCACAAGTTCGACCCGAACACCGGCGAGGACGAAATGGCGCTCGCCAGCGTCACGCTCGGAGCCCAGACCTCCGACGCCGCGCTGCGCGATCCGAAGAACCCGGCAAGCTGGGGCAAGGTCGGCCGCAACGAGGACTGCCCCTGCGGCTCAGGCAAGAAGTACAAGCACTGCCACGGGCGGTATGCTTGATCGATGATCTCAAGACCCAGCGAATTCGCGGTGCTGTATTGGCCTACGAGTTCGCGAGGGGTTGAAATGCTTCCGATCCATATGGTGCCTGCTGATCTTTAGGGTGCATCACGAATGGTAGGCGCACGCCATTGAGGATGGCTGGCTTACATTTGTTAGGCGGTCTGGCATCCGTCACGCGCGGCTGAGCACGCTTTGGCCACCTGGCAACCGGCCCCGATGCTGAGCGAACAGGCGAGAAGCATCGCTCTGTTGCATGCGCGTGACCTGCGGCGCCTGTTCCTGTGATCACTTCCGAGTGCTGTTGCTGCAGATTGTCGGCGGCCACTCGCTCCCCCGGCCGCGCAGCTGAAGCCCGAAAGCCGATGGTCAAAGCGCGGCATCGTGTCTCGGAGAACACCTGCGGGTAGATCATCCAATCTTTTGCCACTGCTCATTGTGATCTGGATCACCTCTACCGAGCTCGATCCGTGTTTTGATTGAATCACAATACGCGGCCCGAAAATTGGGAGCCAGACAATGTCCAAACGCGCGCTGCCAACCACCTTTTGCGTTCTTGCCCTGAGTTTCTACGCTTGCGGTTCCGCCCCTGCGAGCCAAGTGGGCGGATGGTGGGGCGGAACATGGTCGTGCAACATAGACGGCCGGCCGGCCCGGATGAAATGGGCCGCCGTTGATGACAGTCAGACAAGCTGCAGCGGCGGCACTTGCACCAGCAGCTCGGGAGCACGCTGGGCAGGCAACTTCTCAGATAATGGCTCGCGATGGGTGAAGTTAACAAATCCACGCAGCGGAACGCAGGGCGGCGTATACTTCAACCATGCCGATGGCAATAAATGGTATCTAGCCAAACCGGTCAGCAACAAGTCCGTGGGCTGGACGACATGGAACGGCCAACGCTATCGCCTCTCGTGCTGGCGATGATGCATGCGGCGCATGCTCATTCTCAGCCTGGACTCAAGGGCGAGCCTTGAGAATTGAATAAGGCCCGGGTGCACGCTGTGAGCGCCACCAAGCCGGCGTGGACCAGCGCGCGTGCTTTCATGGAGGTCCTCTCTCCATGCATTGAATGGCAGACGAGTGTGTCGGCTCCGCAAGGCGCCCACGCTCCACGAGGTCTAATTCGAACTATCGATCAAGCTCTCCAGCAGCCGCTTCAATTCGCTCGTCGACTTGTCGCCGTAGCTCTCCAGGATATGCTCCTCCTGGTCGACCGCGAGCGAGTTGAGCTTCTTGCACAGCACCTTGCCGCGGTCGGAGATGAACATCAGCACCTTGCGGCGGTCGCCCGGGTCCTGCACGCGATAGACCAGCGTGTCGGAGACCATGCGGTCGATCATCTTGGTCAGCGTCGGATGGTTGAGCAGCACGGCGCCTGCAAGCTCGCCCATCGAATGGCCGTTGCCATCCGACAGCACCTTGAGGATGCGCCACTGCTCGACCGGCACGCCTTCCTTGCTCAACCTCAGTTCGAGCTGCCGGTTGATCTCCCGGTTGGCTTGCGCGAGCAGGTAAGCGAGGTGTTCGGTGATCGGGGTGTTTTCTTTCGACGGTTTTGCCACGGCTAAGACTTCGTCTTGACCCAATTGAGTGAATGTCTTGCAATCAATGCTGCATCTATATGCACTTCAATTCTTGAATATTCAATATTTTCAAAATAGGATCATTGCACAACAAAAGGGCGGAAGCCGCGGCCGCCTGCTCAATGTGCTTTCAGGTCTGGTGCCAGACAGGAGTTGGCGTGCGCGCGACGGTAAACTTCCCGGCTCATGGCGGTCCGGCGTTGCCACCGTCTTTGCTGTTCAGGAATCTGTCGTCCGCGGCAGCGGATTTCGACCTGTCGCCATTTGACATCCACGTCATGAAACGCCGCGGCGCCCGCAACAAGCTGCGCATCGGCAATTTCCTCACCTTCACCGGCTCGCCCGGAATCTGGGGCCCGACTTCCACCAACAGCGCCATGCTGGCGGTCGCCGAGATCAACAAGCGCGGCGGCATATTGGGGCGCGAGCTCGAGCTATCGATCTACGATTCCGGTGGCCCGATCGAAGACGTCGTGCGGCGCGCCGAGCAGGCGATCGCCTTCGACGAGGTCGACCTGATCATGGGCTCGCATATCAGCGCCGTCCGTGTTGCCCTGCGCAAGGTCACCGGCAACCGCATCCCCTACATCTACACTCCCGTCTATGAAGGCGGCGAGCGCACGCCGGGCGTGATGGCGATCGGCGAGACGCCGCGCTGGCAGAGCCGCCCCTCGATCCACTGGCTCGCCGACGTCAAGAAGGCGGCGCGCTGGTACCTGATCGGCAGCGACTATGTCTGGCCCTGGCAGTCGCATCGGGCGGTGAAGCGCTACATCAAGGAGGCCGGCGGTCAGGTCGTCGGCGAGGAGTTCGTCCCGGTCGGCGAGGACAATCACGAGCCGCATCTGGCGCGCATCCGCGCAGCCAAGCCTGATGTCGTGCTGATCTCGCTGATCGGCACCGACAGCATCACTTTCAACCGCGCCTTCGCGGAAGCCGGCCTTGCGACCTCGACGCTGCGACTTGCCGGCGCGATGGACGAGACCGTGCTGCTCGGCATCGGCGCCGACAACACCGAGAATTTGTTCTGCGCCTCCGGCTATTTCAACTGCATGGCCTCGCGTGCCAATGACGAGTTCCTCAGCGGCTACCAGGCCATGTTCGGCCCGCACGCGCCGCCGGTCGGCTCGGTCGGCCAGTCGAACTATGAAGGGCTGCGGTTCCTGGAGTCGGTGGCCAACCGTGCCGGCTCGCTGGCCTTTCGTCCGCTGCTGAAGGCCGCACGCAACACCGTTTACTCGGCGGGCCGCGGTCCCGTGGTTCTTCGCGACGGGCGCGCCGAGATGCCGATGTACCTCGCTGAAGCCGACGGTCTCGACTTCAAGATCATCAAGACGCTTTGAGAGTCGGCTGTTGATACGTCGCAGCGGCTTTGCGAAATAATACTTGAAAAGGAAAATATTTCCGTCTGTAATATCGACGCGAAGCCGAACGGCCCGCGCTTGTGCAGCGCGACCGCGAGACTCCGTCCAACGCCAGGGATCAAGAAGCCTCAGAGGAGAGCGCCGTGACAGTTGTCCTTCCCACCCCCGCCCAACTTCGCAGTGTCGCCGAGCAATGCGGCCTTTCGCTCACCGATGACGACGTCACCTCGTTCCGTGGCCTGATGCAGGGCTCGATCGAGGCCTACAATCTCGTCGCCGCGATGCCGGACGAACTGCCCGAGGTGAAATATCCGCGCACCCCGGGCTATCGGCCCTCGGCTGAAGAGAACCCGCGCAACGCCTGGTATCGCAAGTCGACCGTGAAGGGCGCCGCCAGCGGCAAGCTCAAGGGCAAGACCGTCGCGCTGAAGGACAACATCATGCTGGCCGGCGTTCCCATGACGAACGGCTCGTCGACGCTGGAAGGCTATGTGCCCGATTTCGACGCCACCATCGTCACGCGCATGCTGGATGCCGGCGCCGAGATCGCTGGCAAGGTGCATTGCGAGCACTTCTGCCTGTCCGGCGGCAGCCACACCGGGTCCTACGGGCCGGTGCATAATCCGCACAAGATGGGCTACTCGGCCGGCGGCTCGTCGTCGGGCTCGGGCGTCGTGGTCTCGCTCGGCGAGGTCGACATGGCGATCGGCGGCGATCAGGGCGGCTCGATCCGCATGCCGGCCTCGTTCTGCGGCATCTACGGCATGAAGCCGACCTGGGGCCTCGTCCCCTACACCGGCATCATGCCGATCGAGATCTATGTCGACCATACCGGGCCGATGACGGCGACGGTCGCCGACAATGCGCTGCTGCTCGAAGTGCTCGCCGGCGACGACGGCTACGATCCGCGCATCAAGTCGCCGAAGGTCGAGGAATACACCAAGGCGCTCGGCCAAGGCGTCAAGGGCATGAAAATCGGCATCGTCAAGGAAGGCTTTGAACAGCCGACGGCCGAGGCCGCGGTGAATGAAAGCGTGCGCGAGGCGGCGAAACGCTTCAAGGATCTCGGCGCCACCGTCGAGACGGTGTCGATCCCGATGCATCTGCTGGGCGGCGCGATCTGGACGCCGATCGGCACCGAAGGCCTGACCCAGACCATGATGTTCGGCGACGGCTATGGCCTGTCCCGCGGCGATCTCTATTCGACCTCGCTGATGGATTTCCATCGCGGCTGGCGCCGCCAGGCCGATTCGCTGTCCGAGACCACGAAATTGTTCATGATGCTTGGCACCTACATCAACAACAATTTCGGTCCACGCTTCTACGGCAAGGCGCTCAACATCTCGCGCCGGCTGACCGCGGCCTACGACAAGGCGTTCGGCGATTACGATCTGCTGCTGATGCCGACCACGCCGATGAAGGCGACCAAGCTGCCGGAGCCCAATGCCAGCCGCGAGGAATACGTTGCCCGCGCCCTGGAGATGATCTCCAACACCGCGCCGTTCGACATCACCCATCATCCCGCGATGTCGCTGCCCTGCGGCATGGTCGACGGCCTGCCGGTCGGCCTGATGCTGGTCGGCCGGATGTTCGAGGAATCCACCATCTACCGCGCCGCCCACGCCTTCGAGCAGATCGGCGACTGGAAGAAGATGTGAGCGGGCATTGATGCAGACGGACGGAAGACCACCCTATGGCTAACGCGTTCGTCGCAGCGTTCGAGATCCTGAGCTTTGGCGCGATCATCGTTCTGATCGTGCTGGGGCTCGGGATCATCGCCAGCATGATGGGCATCTTCAACTTCGCGCAGGGCGAGTTCGTCCTGCTCGGGGCCTACATCACCTATCTCGCCTACGCCAAGGGCCTGCCGATCTGGGCCGGCATGGTCGCAGCGCCCTTCGTCGTCGGCGCGCTCGGCTTCGTGCTGGAGGCGCTGATCATCCGCAGATTCTACGCCGCGCCGATCGTCGCCATGCTCGGCACCTACGCGCTCGGCCTGATCATCCGCGAATCCGTGCGCGGGCTGATCGGCGGCTTTTATCTCACTGTGCCCGAGCCGATCGGCGGCTCGATCGACATCGGCGCCATGCACATCTCGGCCTGGCGCTTCACCATCATCGTCATCACGCTGCTGGTGATGGCCGGCTGCTATCTGCTGCTGTCCCGCACCAACTTTGGTCTGCGCATGCGCGCCACGCTGGAGAATCCATCGCTGGCGCGGGCCTCGGGCATTTCCACGCCCCTGATGTACGGCGCCACCTTCGCGTTCGGCTCCGCGCTCGCCGGCCTTGCCGGTGCCCTGATCGTCCCGGTGTTCAGCCTCTACGCCGATCTCGGCCTGCGTTTCCTGATCCAGGGTTTCGTCGCGGTCATGGTCGGCGGCGTCGGCTCCTTCATCGGGCCGGTCGCGGGCGCCGGTGTCATCGGCACGCTCAGCGCCGCGCTGCCCTGGGTGATGGCGCCCGTCGTCGCCGACGTGCTCGTCTTCGTGCTCGCCATTGTCTTCATCAAATTCCGCCCGCAGGGCCTCATCGCTGGAAAAGGGGTTTAGTCATGTTCGATCGCACTCAGCTCTCACGCCGCCGCTTCCTCTCCAATTTCGCCTTCGCTTCCGGCGCGGTCGCAACCGGGGTCGGAAGCTGGGTGATCCCGGCCGACTGGGCCAATGCCGCAGAGGCTCCGATCAAGGTCGGCATCGCGACCGATCTCACCGGCCCGATCGCCTATGCCGGCAACGCCGACGCCAACGTCGCGAAAATGGTGATCAAGGAGATCAACGCCGCCGGCGGTCTGCTCGGCCGTCCGCTCGAGCTCTACATCGAGGACACCGCCTCCAACGAATCCGTCGCCGTCGGCAATGTCCGCAAGCTGATCCAGCGCGACAAGGTCGACATGGTCCTTGGCGGCATCACCTCCTCGATGCGCAACGCGATCAAGGACCCGATCGTGGCGCGCGGCAAGACGCTCTACATCTATCCGCAGCTCTACGAGGGCAAGGAGTGCACGCCCTATCTGTTCTGCACCGGCCCGACGCCGGCGCAGCAATGCGACGAATTCATCCCCTGGCTGATCAAGAACGGCGGCAAGAAGTTCGCGCTGCCGAGCGCCAATTATGTCTGGCCGCACACGCTCAACGTCTATGCCCGCAAGGTGATCGAGGCGAACGGCGGCGAGGTCGTGTTCGAGGAATACTACCCGCTCGACCAGGTCGACTTCTCCGCGACCGTCAACCGCATCATCTCCAACAAGGTCGACGTGGTCTTCAACACCGTCATTCCGCCTGGCGTCGGCCCGTTCTTCAAGCAGCTCTATGAAGCGGGCTTCCTCAAGAACGGCGGGCGGCTCGCCTGCGTCTACTATGACGAAAACACGCTCAACATCAATCAGGCCGCGGAGATCGAGGGACTCGCCAGCTGCCTCGACTATTTCAAGGTGCTGACCAAGGAGAACCCGTTCGACGCCAAAATCCAGGCGGCCTACGAGAAGGATTTCCCCGGCAACTTCCTGTTCGCCGCCGGCAGCGCCGCCACCGGCACCTATCGCGGCCTCAAGCTGTGGGAAGCCGCGGTCAAGGAGGCCGGCAAGATCGATCGTGAGTCGGTCGCCGCCGCGCTCGACCACGCCAAGATCGCCGAAGGCCCCGGAGGACCTGCCGAGATGGTGCCGGGCAAACGACACTGCAAGATGAAGATGTACACCGCGGTCGCCAAGGGCGGAAACTACGAGATCGTCGGGCGCAGCAACGGCCTCGTCGATCCCAAGGAATGCTGATTTGGAATGCTGAAGTCGATGGGCGCAGTGAAACAGGCGATCCCCGCCGAGATCGGCGGGGAGGCGGACGTCGCCATGGATAGCGGCGGGACGGCGGAACGATTGTCGGCGCGAAAAATCCTGCCGATCGTGGAGGGCGTCGTGCTGGTCGCGGCGCTGCTCGCGCCGCTGGTGCTGCAGGACTATCTCACGGTATTCGCGACGCGCGTGATCATCCTCGCGCTGTTCGCGCTGTCGTTCGATCTGGTCTGGGGTTATGCCGGCATCATGAGCTTCGGCCAGGCCCTGTTCTTCGGCTCGGCCGGTTATGGCGTGGCGCTGCTCGCGCGCGACTTGGACATCACCAACATCCTCCTGGTGCTGCCCGCGGGCACGCTGATCGGCCTTACCTTCGCGCTGCTGCTCGGCGGCTTCCTGCTGCTCGGGCGGCATCCCTCCAGCGTGATCTTCGTTTCGCTCGGTACGCTGACCGGCTCCTACGCCGCCGATCGCCTGGCGCGCGGCTGGTATTATCTCGGCGGCCAGAACGGCATTCCCTCGATCGCGCCGATGTCGCTCGGGACTTACGAGTTCACGGAGGGGCCGGCGTTCTATTATCTCGTCCTCGGCATTCTCGTCGTGGTCTACCTGCTCTGCCGCTTCCTTGTGCGCTCGCAGTTCGGCCTCGCGCTCGCCGGCCTGCGCGAGAACGAGCAGCGCATCGCCTTCTTCGGCTACAAGGCGCAGCACCTGAAGGCGATCATCTTCACCATCGGTGGCGGCGTCGCCGGGCTTGCCGGCAGCCTCTATGCCTTCCACGAAGGCTTTGTCTGGCCCAACATGGTCGGCGTCGTCGTCTCGACGCAGGTGGTGCTCTATGTGCTGTTCGGTGGCTCCGGCACGCTGATCGGCGCCGTCATCGGGGCCGTCATCGTCGAGGGCGTCAGCTTCTGGCTCTCGGACAATTATCGCGACATCTGGCCGATCATTCTGGGCTTGTTGCTGCTGCTCGTCATCCTGTTCCGCCCTCTCGGCCTGATCAGTTTCGTCCTCGGCGAGCGCGAGCGGGTCGGTAGCTTCGGCGCCAGGGCCAAAGAAAACCTCAAGGAGAACGTCAAGGAGAATCGCGATGCTCCTTGAAGCCGCCGGCATCACAAAAATCTTCGGCAAGCTCACCGCGCTCGACGGCGCCGCGCTCACCGTCGGTGCCAACGAGTTCCACGGCCTGATCGGCCCGAACGGCTCCGGCAAGAGCACGCTGATGAAGTGCATCGCCGGCGCCGAGGTGCCGACGCAAGGCAAGGTCTCGTTCGTCAATACCGACATCACCGCGTTCACGCCGATCGAGCGCGCCCGGGCCGGCATGAGCCTGAAATTCCAGATCACATCCGTGCTGCCGTCACTGACGCTGTACGACAACATCCTGCTCGCGCTGCAGGCGCAGTCCTCGCTGGTCGACCTCGTGTTCTCGCGCACGAGAGGCGCGCTGCACGATCAGGTCATGACCATGCTGACGCAGTTTCGCCTCGCGAATCGCGCCTTCGAGGCCGCAGCGGCGCTGTCGCACGGCCAGCAGCAATGGCTGGAGATAGCGATGGCGCTCGCCGGCAGGCCGAAACTGCTGCTGCTCGACGAGCCGACCGGCGGCATGAGCCTGGAGGAGCGCCGCGTCACCGGCGAGCTGCTGCAGCCGATCAAGCAGCATTGCTCGCTCGTCATCGTCGAGCACGACCTCGATTTCATCCGCGACATCTGCGATCGCCTCACCGTGCTCGACCAGGGCAAGGTGCTGGCGTCAGGCACGGTGTCCGAGATCCAGGCCAACAACGCCGTCCAGGAGATTTATCTGCGCCGTGCCTGAATTTTTGGACATTAGACATCTCGATGCCGGCTACGGCCGCAGCCAGGTGCTGTTCGACGTCACCCTCGGCATTCCCTGGCGCGGCGGCGTCGCCGTGCTCGGGCGCAACGGCGCTGGCAAGACCACCCTGATGAAGACCATCGTCGGCGAATTGCCGGCGTGGAAGGGCGAGGTCGCCTTCGACGGCCGCGACATCAGTCGCCGCGCCACCCAGGAGCGCGTGCGCGCCGGCATCGGCTACGTGCCGCAGGAGCATTCGGTGTTCGCGCGCCTGTCGGTGCGCGACAATCTCGCCGTCGGCTCGCTCGCCAGCAAGAAGCCAGACGCGGTCGACCAGGTGCTGACCATCTTCCCGAAGCTCGGCCAGCGCCTCGACCAGCCCGCCGGCACGCTGTCCGGCGGCGAACGCAAGATGCTGGCGATCGGCCGCGCCATGCTGGGCGATCCAAAGCTGCTGCTGCTGGACGAGCCGACCGAAGGCGTCTGGATCGGCGTCATCGAGGAGATCACCGAGCGCCTGATCGAGCTCGCCAAGACAATTGCCGTCATCATCGTCGAGCAGCACCTCGACCTCGCCTTGCGCGTCGCCGACTACGCCTACGTGCTCGACCGCGGCCGCGTCGCGCTGCAGGGAGAGGCGGGCGCGGTGCGGGGCAATCCGGAGCTGATGCGGTATCTGGCGCCGTAGGCGACGCTGCTTGACACCGCCCGTTCTGCAGCGAGCACTCTGGCTGCCCCGTCATCCTGAGGTGCGAGCAGCGCGGTGCACGAGCACCGCGTAGCGAGCCTCGAAGGATGAACGGCCGCGCGGCCAGCCGGGCCGTCGCCCTTCGAGGGCCGCTGAAGAAGCGGCCACCTCAGGGTGACGGTGAGATATGGTCGCGTGGGCTCCGACTTCACCGCAATTCGCCGACGTCAGCCAGAAGCCTGGTCACGGTCTTATCGTCTTCAACTGTCAAACAGCCCACATGACATCGCGATCCCGCAGCGCTCCAGCGCCCGGGTTTTGGTTCGCTTCTGGCGCCCTTCGGAATCGGAAGGGCGCAGGGAAGGCCGGGTACCGGCTGGTACCCGCGAGCCCCTGTGCAATGATGCGTGGATAGACGCTCACAGGGGAGACACAGGTGCAGCCCGATAACCGGCCTTCCCTGCGCAGTGGGTTGACGGCTTATGTCGCGCTCTCCCCGGGGAGCGATGCACTCTTGCCCCCGTCGCCTCGCAGATCGCTGATGTGCGCAACCCGGTCGGGCACGCACACCACCGCGGAGACTTGACGCCAGCCTGCGGGCGCCAGGACCACACGATTTTGCCGTACGCGGCCGGCCTGTCGTACCGCGCCCGCTGATCGCTCACGGGGAGACCCGCCCTGCGACCGCATCTGGCGCCAACACCGCCCGCGTCCACCGCAACTCACCCCACGAACCGTGACGATCGCGACCCGCCCCTTCCGGCAGGATGAGATGGCGAGGGAGTATAGGGTGTGTCGCGGTTCGGGTAAAGAGAAAATATGATTTATCCGAAGAGATTGAATTTGAGGAATGCTATCTAGGTTCCGCAGAGTACGTGGTGGGCGTCAAGAAGAGCGCATCCTCAAGCGGTGGAGCGATTTCGAACATCTGCGCGTGGTTCCGAAAGTGAAAGACGCGCCGGACTCGATATCTGTCTCTTCTCTCCGCAGCAACGTCGACTTCGCGCTTGGTCAGCCAAAATGGCGTGCGTTCGTGCCCGCACGTCGTCTTGATCTCCAGTAGCCGCTCTTGCCCATCGGGTTCAAAGGAACGGACATCGTACCCGTAGCCGTCTCCGTCCAGATCGGAAACCCACCGAACGTCGTCGGCGAGATCTTCACGTCCAGCTTGTCGGAGGCGAATGCGCTCGAATTCTACGACAAACTTCTCTCCGGCCTTCCCCAAGTCGCGATTTCTCGCATCTCTCTCCGCAGGATCAAACTTTCCGACAAGTTGGCGGATCGCAGGCGGCAACACTTTATCCAAATCGGTGAACTGTGGGGGAGCAACGAAGATCGTGTCGTCGTTCAGTGCTAGCGGTTGCGTATCTGTACTCGCCGGATAGAGAAAGTTTGGCTCGCGCCGAATATTGCGTTCGACAGCCGGCACTAGCGCATCCTGATAGTGCGCCAATGGCTTGTAACCGTTGATCCACTGCGCGCCCAATACGTCCAGAACTGCAGAGATGTTCTGGAGCTTGCGTTCGATTGATCCTTTGGATCGACGGACGGTCGTCATGAGACGACGCCAATTGTCTGCCTTGCTGTAGGCGATACCCGCCTTTTCGGAGGCCAGCATTCGGAAATAGCTGTCGACCACGGCGGAGATTTCAGTCTCCGTCCAAGGCGTCCCTGCAATGCCTTCGATCTGCTCGGGGTCCAAGCTTCTGCCTCTCGAACCCGAAGCGTATCAGGGGATCAATCGGGCGCAAGGTTGGCACTGGGAGCGCAGCAGCGAGCAACCTCCGCCTCCGCGGATAATGACGGTGTCAGCTCGGCTATATCGAGGAAAGCGCGGCTCCGGCCGCCGCCTACTTCATCGCCCCGAAGCGGCTGTCGAACGAGTTCGACGAGATCACCGGCGCGGCGCCCATGATCTGCGTCGCTTCACTCGTACCATCCGCCACTGACGGCTTCAGCGCCGGACGCGTTGCGGCGAGGCGGGTGTCGGGCTGCTTTGCCGGCTCGGCGGGCTTGGCGGCCACGGTCGCAGCCGGCTTCGGCGCATCCTTCGCGGCATCCTTGGACTTGTCATGCCCCGGCACGAAGCGGGTCACGGCGGCCTTGAGCCGCGACGCGGCGGTCGGCGGCGTCGTGGTCGTGGTCGTGGTGGCCGGAGCCACGGATGCCGTGGCTTGCGGCGGCGGGGTGGTCGCGGTGGTGTCGGATGAGCCCATGCCCATCTTGCGGCCGAGGTTGGAGAAGAAGCCGCCGGATTTCTCAGTCGTCGGCGCGGCCGTGGCGACGCGGGCACTGGTCGCGGGCGCGCTGACGGCGACGACCGGCTCTTCCTGCGGCGCAGGCGCGGACGCCACGCTGTCGAGATTCGGCTTGGGCGGATTGACGTGGCCGGGGATCGTGCCCGGCGCCTTGGCCATCGCCAGCATCTGCAGCGTGGTGCCTTCGGCGCCTTCGGACAGGCCGGTCGAGCCTTCCGGAATTTTTGCGGCAAAGATCTTGTTCATGCCGCCGTCGATGCCGGTGTTCATGCGCGCCACCGGCGTGCCCTTGGCGACTAGCCTGGCGTATTCCGCCTCGTCCTTGGCTTGCTTGCCCCGCACGGCGGCGACGACGTCCTCGGGAATCACATAGGCCGGGCACTTTGCCGAGGCGTCGAACACCGGATCGCGCTTTGCGTCCGCGGGCTTCGCCGCGTCGAAGACGTACTTCTTCTCGCAGAAATCGACCTTCGGCTCCTGCCGCGTCACCTCGAAATGATCATAGCCTTCCTTGATCATCTTCCAGAACGGCATGTTCGGATTGTTCCGGTGCTTGGCCATGTTCACCGGCGTCATCTTGAACGGATAGGCCTGCAGCTGGAACGCCTTCTGGCCGCCGAAGAAGGATTCGCGGCCGAGCGAATAGATCTCCGCGATCTGCTCGTCGGTCATCGCGTAGCAGCCGCGCGAAGAACAGTCGCCGTGCACCATCAGCTGCGAGCCGGTGCGGCCCAGCGCCTTGTCGAATGCGTTCGGATAGCCGGTGTTGAACGAGAGGTAATAGGCCGATTGCGGATTCATCTGGCTCGGGTTGATCGAGTAGAATCCCTCCGGCGCCTGGCGGTCGCCTTCGCGCACCTTCGGACCTAAGTCGCCCGACCAGCGGCAGATCGGATAGGTCTTGAGCAGCGCGAACTGGCCGTTGCGGGCCTGCTTCCAGACCTCGAGCTCGGCCTCTTGCTTGAACAGGCGGACCAGGATCGGCGATTGCAGGTCCATGTCCTTCTCGACCATCGCGGCGAGAAGCTTTGGCGGCACCGGCTGGTTGGCCTTGGCATTGGTCGCGAGCGAGACCTGGTCGGTATCGCAGCCGGCCAGCAGGACGCTGGCTGTCATCAGCGCAACCGAAGCCAAGAGCGCGCGAGCAAGCGAACGAGAAATCAAGATGGACCCCACACCGTGCCGGGCAGAGAGCGCGAACCCCAATTCTGATGGAGCATGATCCGACCGGAGAACCGGACCCGTCGTGACGGGCTTTTTCAGCTCACGCCCCAGCGCTTATGCCCTGAAGCCATTGATTAAAATTCTAACCTCTGGGTCATGTGGTCGCAACCCGAGCGGGGATCACGAGCCCGTTGGCCCATCGGCATGGTCAACGAAGACTGAATGGACGCGACTTTGGGCCTTACTTGGGCCTTTCGGCCCGACTGGGACTCAGATCGCTGATTTGGGCAAAAAAAGGGTTAACGGGCGGTTACCGGGGGCCGCCCGAACGGTCCCGTAGGGTGGGCAAAGGCGCGAGGCGCCGTGCCCACGAGCCGGTCCTAATAGTCGGCAGTGGTGGGCACGCTTCGCTTTGCCCATCCTACGGCACCGGAATCGGCCCGAATCAGCCCAGTTTCCGGCCGATATCGAGGAATTTCTGCCGGCGCTGCTTTCGGATGGCATCCCCATCCAGGCCGCGCAGCTCGTCGAAGGCCTTGGCGATGGCATCGCCGGTGGTAGCGATCATGGCGGCGGGGTCGCGGTGGGCGCCGCCGACCGGCTCCTTCAGGATGCTGTCGATCACCCCGAACCGGAGCATGTCCTGGGCGGTGATCTTCATGTTGTTGGCGGCTTCCTGGGCCTTGGTGCCGTCGCGCCAGAGGATCGAGGACGCCGCTTCCGGCGAGATCACGCTGTAGATCGCGTGCTCCAGCATCAGCACCTTGTTGGCGGTGGTAATCGCAATGGCGCCGCCCGACATGCCCTCGCCAGTGATGATGGCGACGTTCGGTACCGTCAGCGCCATGCAGGCATCGGTCGAGCGCGCGATCGCTTCGGCTTGTCCCCGCTCCTCGGCGCCGATGCCGGGATAGGCGCCGGCGGAATCGGCGAGCGACAGCACCGGCAGGCCGAACCGCTCGGCCATCTCCATCAGCCGCACGCATTTGCGATAGCCTTCGGGGCGCGCCATGCCGAAATTGTGCTTGATGCGACTCTCGGTGGAATCGCCCTTTTCCTGGCCCATCACGCAAATCGCTTCGCCGCGGAAACGGCCGAAGCCGGCGACCAAAGCCTCGTCCTCGCCGAACTTGCGGTCACCGGCGAGCGGGGTGAATTCGGTGATCAGACCCTTGATGAAATCGTTGAAATGCGGCCGCTGCGGATGCCGCGCGACCAGCGTCTTCTGCCACGGCGTCAGATTCTGATAGAGGTCGGCCAGGGCCTGCGCCGCCTTGTCCTCGATCCGCCCGATCTCGTCGGAGATGTCGGTACCGGAGGCCGCCAGCGTCCTGAGCTCGTCGACCTTGGAGTCGAGCTCGGCGACGGGCTTTTCGAAGTCGAGATAGCTGCGCATCTGGTCTTGCATCAACTCAATATAGGGGGACGGGGCGAAGAGGCGAAGCGAGGTCGGGGCCGCGGAGAGAAGTGTAGCGTCTTCAACGAGTTGGCTTGTGCGCTCCTGGCCGGGAGCCAAATCAGTCGAAAGGCCCCGGCTCTTTCTGCGGAGATGTGGCCGAAGTCAAGGCGGTTTCATGGGGTGCCCGTAGCCCGGATGGAGCGAAGCGCAATCCGGGAAGGTCTGTCCGCGGGGCGAGAACCCCGGATTTCGCTGCGCTCCATCCGGGCTACGGCGACAACTACTTCTCCGCCAGCGGGTGCAGGTCGCGCACCAGGCTCTTCAGCCGCTCCTCCACCACATGGGTGTAGATCTGCGTCGTCGAGATGTCGGTGTGGCCGAGCAGGGTCTGCACGATGCGCAGATCGGCACCATTGTGCAGGAGGTGGCTGGCAAAGGCATGGCGCAGCACGTGCGGGGAGACCAGCCGCGCCTGAAGCCCCGAGGCGACCGCAAGCTCCTTGAGGTCGCGGGCAAAATGCTGCCGCGACAGATGCCCGCTCTCGCCGAACGAGGGGAACAGCCATTTCGAGGCGGCGAGGCTGTCTTTCTTCTTCTCCGTCTTCGCAGCTTCCGTCGCGGCGAGATAATCCGCCATCGCCTGGCGGGAGGCCTCGTTGAGCGGCACCAGGCGCTCCTTGTTGCCCTTGCCGCGCACCACGATCATGCGGGCGTCGCGCTTGGCCGCCGAGCGCGGCAGCGCCACCAGCTCGGAGACGCGCAGGCCGGTGGCGTAGAGCACCTCGAGCAGGCAATAGAGCCTTAAAGAGCGCAGCCGCTTCGACGGCGAGGCATCCTGCGCCTCGCTCAATTCCTTGGCGCGGCGGAGCATGCGGTCGACATCGGCGATCGACAGCACCTTCGGCAGGCCGCGGCCGCGCTTGGGGCCGGACAGGATCGCGGCAGGATCCTCAGCTCGGATGCGTTCGTTCAGCAGGAAGCGATAGAGATGCCGCATCGCCGACAGCCGGCGCGCGACGCTGGTGGATTTGAAGCCGCGGGCATCGAGATCGGCGAGGTAGTCGCGCAAATTTTGCGTCTCGGCGTCGGCAAAGCTGTGGCCGTCGCGGCCCAAAAATTCCGAGAAATCGGTGAGGTCTCGGCGATAGGCGTCGAGCGTATTGGGCCCGGCGCCCTGTTCCGCCGCGAGCATGTCGAGGAACAGGCCGGTGAGCTTGGCATCTGAGGGCGGGTTGCGCATGCCCGGGAGGCTAGCTCCTATTTCTTGAGAAACTTGTCCGGCGGGATCGTCACCGTCATTTCCCGCGACTTGGGACTGACGAAATTGGCCAGTGCGAAGACCACGCCATAGACGATGCCGGCGATCACGGCGACGACCGTCAGGAAGCGGAACAGGCTGGGCATCGTTCTGGGGTCTCTGTCGGGGACTTGGTTAGGGTCTCGGCGGGCAAATTAACCAATGAAATCATCCAACATGTTCGCCGTTTCGTGGCAAGAGTCCACTGGCGAGGCCCCCTGCGGGGTCGTATAGGTGGCCAAAGCATGCCGCCTTTGGCGGCAGATCGAGCGAGATCCAGAGCGAGATCCAGAGCAATATCCATGTCCGACGCCGCGTTGCCGATACCAGCTTCGCCCGAAGCCGACATCCTGTCGGCGCTCGGGGCGCGCTCGATCGTGCTCGTCGGTATGATGGGGGTGGGCAAATCCACCATCGGCCGCCGCATGGCGAGCAGGCTCAAGCTGCCCTTCGTCGACGCCGACACCGAGATCGAGACCTCGGCCCAGATGAGCATCCCGGAGATCTTCGAGCGCCACGGCGAGCCGTATTTCCGCGACGGCGAGGCGCGGGTCATCGCGCGGCTGCTCGACAGCGGTCCGGTGGTGCTGGCGACCGGCGGCGGCGCCTTCATGCGCGAGGAGACCCGTGCGCGCATCGCGGCGAAGGCGGTTTCGATCTGGCTCAAGGCGGACCACGACGTCATCATGCGCCGGGTGCGGCGCCGTGCCGACCGCCCGCTGCTCCGGACCGCCGACCCCGAGGGAACCGTGACGCGCCTCCTCACCGAGCGCGAGCCGGTCTACAGCCATGCCGATCTCACCATCGCCTCGCGCGACGTGCCGCACGACAAGATCGTCGAGGAGACCATCGAGGCGCTGCGCGCGCATCTCTGTGGCGAGCAAGCCACCCAACCACCTGCCGACGTTGCGAGTGCAATACGATGACTGCGCCGTTGAAACATTCCGACCCTGTCAACGTCGAGGTCGCGCTGGGGAATCGCGCCTATGACATCGTCATCGGCCGCGGGGTGCTGTCCTCGCTCGGCGAACGGGTCGCCGCCTTGCGTCCTGGCGTGCGTACCGCGATCGTGACGGATCGCACGGTGGCCAAGCACTGGCTCGAGCCCACCGAGGCCTCGCTCGCCGCCAGCGGCATCCCGACCTCGCGCATCATTGTCGAGGAAGGCGAGATCTCCAAGACCTATGCCGGCCTCGAAAAGGTCAGCGAAGCCCTGATCGCCGCGAAGATCGAGCGCAACGACCTCGTCATCGCGCTCGGCGGCGGCGTGGTCGGCGATCTCGCCGGCTTTGCCGCGGCGATCCTGCGCCGCGGTGTCGATTTCGTGCAGGTGCCGACCTCGCTGCTGGCGCAGGTCGATTCCAGCGTCGGCGGCAAGACCGGCATCAACTCGCCGCAGGGCAAGAATTTGCTCGGCGCGTTCCACCAGCCGGTGCTGGTGGTCGCCGACACCGCCGTGCTCGATACGCTGTCGCCGCGGCAGTTCCGCGCCGGCTATGCCGAGGTCGCCAAATACGGCGTGCTCGGTGACGAGGCCTTCTTCACCTGGCTGGAGAAGAACCATTCCGACATCTTCAGGGGCGGCTCGGCGCGCGAGCACGCGATCGCGACCTCCTGCCGCGCCAAGGCGGGCGTCGTCTCGCGCGACGAGCGCGAGACCGGCGAGCGCGCTCTGCTCAATCTCGGCCACACCTTCGGCCACGCGCTGGAAGCTGCGACCGGCTTCTCCGACCGCCTGTTCCACGGCGAAGGCGTTGCCATCGGCATGACGCTGGCGGCGCAGTTCTCGGCCAAGCTCGGCATGATCGGCGAAGCCGATGCGTCGCGCGTCGAGCGGCATTTGATCGAAGCCGGCCTGCCGACGCGCCTGCAGGACATCGCGGGCTTTGCGCAGGAGGGGCTTGCCGATGCCGACGCGCTGATGGCCCTGATGGCGCAGGACAAGAAGGTCACGCGCGGCAAGCTCACCTTCATCCTGCTGGAGGCCGTCGGGCGCGCGGTGATCGCGAAGGATGTCGAGCCGGCCCCGGTGCGGGACTTCCTGAAGTCGAAATTATCGCAGTGATGGCGGCATCGTCTGGATCGGCCGCCCGCAATGAGGCGCGGATGATCAAGGCGGTCGCGAGGCAAACATGAGTTCGATCTCGATCAATCTGCTGCTTGCGGTTCTCCTGCTCGCCGCCAACGCGTTTTACGTGGCAGCCGAATTTGCGCTCGTGAAGAGCCGCGGCTTCCGCGTCAAGGCCATGGTGGAGCAGAACCGCTTCGGCGCGCGCCTGTTGCAGACCATGATGGGAAACATCGAATCCTATCTGGCCTGCTGCCAGCTCGGCATCACCATGGCCTCGCTCGGTCTTGGCTGGATCGGCGAGCCGACCGTGTCTGCGCTGCTGAGCCCGATCCTCCAGCCGCTCGGACTATCGGAGGCCACGCTGCACTTCACCTCGTTCGTGGCGGGGTTCCTGGTTTTCTCCTCCCTGCACATCATCATCGGCGAGCAGGTGCCGAAGACGCTTGCAATCAGGGAGCCGATGCCGGTGTCGCAGTGGATCGCCTATCCGCTTTATGCCTCCTACCTCGTGTTCTATCCGCTGAGCTGGTGTCTCAACACGGCCTCAAGCGCGATCCTGCGTCTGATCGGCGTCCAGGAGTTTTCGCAGCACGAGATCCTGACGGATTCCGAGATCGAGGGCCTGGTCGAGGAATCCGCGGTGCACGGCAAGATCGAGAGCGGCGAGGCCGAATACATTCACAACGTCTTCCGCCTCGGCGAGCTCACCGTGTCCGACGTGATGGTTCACCGCACCGCCATGGTGATGATCAATGCCGACCTGCCGCCGGAAGAGCTGGTGCGGGAGGTGCTGGCCACCGAATACACCCGCATTCCGCTGTGGCGCGACAAGTCGGAGAACATCATCGGCATCCTGCACGCCAAGGATCTGTTGCGGGCCATCCGCGTCTCGGAAGGTGATACCTCGCGCATCGACGTCACCACCATCATGCTGCCGCCCTGGTTCGTGCCGGAAATGCGGCCAATATCCCAGCAGCTCAAGGCGTTCCGTCGCCGCAAGACCCATTTCGCGCTCGTCGTCGACGAGTATGGCGAGGTTGAAGGCCTCGTGACGCTGGAAGACATTCTGGAGGAGATCGTCGGCGATATCTCCGACGAGCACGACGTGGTGGTCGCCGGTGTAAGGCGCCAGCCCGACGGCTCCGTCGTGGTCGACGGCTCGGTGCCGATCCGCGATCTCAACCGTGCGCTGGACTGGCATCTGCCCGACGAAGAGGCAACGACGGTTGCCGGCCTCGTCATTCACGAGGCGCGCTCGATCCCCGACCGCGGCCAGAGTTTTACGTTCCACGGCTTCCGCTTCCGCGTCCTGCGCCGCGAGCGCAACCGCATCACCGCGCTCCGTATTTCACCGGTAGCGCGCGAGGCGGAACTGGAAGAAGCCAAGCCGAGACGGGCCGGGACGTCGTTTTGAATTTCTTACCCTCCCCTGGAGGGGGAGGGTAAGCGAAGTCAGCTTTCCCCCGGCGCCTTTGCCTGGATTGCCAGCGCGTGCACGCTGCCGGAGAGTTCCGCGGCCAGCGCCGAATTTATCATGCGGTGGCGCTCGACCCGGCTCTTCCCTTTGAAGCCATCAGATACAATATAAACACGGAAGTGCGTCTCACCGCCGGGCCGATGGCCGGCATGGCCTTCGTGCAAATGTGACTCGTCGACAACTTGCAGGCTTTCCGGCGTGAAAGCTTCCTGCAACTTGTTGCTGATAGTGTCGCGCATAGCCATGTTGTGCCATTCGGGTGCAGAGATCACACCCGTTATTTGCCGGGTTTGCAGCGAATTGCAATGTCAAGACTTGAAGGTTTTTGCATTGCGTAGTCAAAGTCAGCCATGCCGATCGATTCATCAAAGTTCTTCGACTCCATCCGCGTCAAGCCGCGGGGCAAGCAGCCGGAAGTGAAGCCGCGCGACACCGCGGTCGGTTGCGAATGGGCCGGATGCCAGAACAAGGGCGCGCATCGCGCGCCGAAGGGCCGTGAGAACCAGCGTGAGTACTGGCACTTCTGCCTGAACCACGTGCGCGAGTACAACCAGAACTACAATTTCTTCTCCGGCATGAACGCCGATGCCGTCGCGCGCTATCAGAAGGATGCGCTGACCGGTCACCGCCCGACCTGGAAGATGGGCGCCAATGGCGGCAAGAAGGGTGCGGAAGCCGAGATCGACATGGCGGCCGACCCGTTCAGCATGTTCAGCGAGATCAACGGCCGCGCGGGCTGGCGGAAGGGCCCGGATGCTCAGCCCAAGGCCGAGACGCGCAAGGTGATGAACGCCGAGCGCAAGGCGCTCCAGGTCATGGGCCTCGGCCCCGATTCCACGCTCGCCGACGTCAAGACCAAGTACAAGGCGCTGGTCAAGCAGCACCACCCCGACGCCAATGGCGGCGACCGCTCGACGGAAGATCGCCTGATCGAGATCATCAAGGCCTATAATTATCTGAAGACGGTGGTGCGCGAGGCGTAGGGCCTTTGCGCGCGCTGTGTAGGTGCCAGGCACCCCGGCGCCACCCCCTCGGCGTCGTCCCTGCGAACGCAGGGATCCATAACCCCAGGGCAACATTTGGCGAAGACTCGTCGTGACGAAGTCTTCGCGCAGTATTTCCACCCGCTTCTTGTCGATAAATCACGCGGTATGGGTTCCTGCGTTCGCAGGGACGACAGCGGAGTGTTTTGCTCCGCCTCTTGCGCTAGTCTCGTAGGGTGGGCAAAGCGGCGGAAGCGTGCCCACGCATTTTGTGTGATCGAGAGAGATGGTGGGCACGGCGCAAGTGCGCCTTTGCCCACCCTACGATTTCGGGGCTCGCGGAGACATCCGCTCTCAAACTTCCGGCATCGCCCCCACATACGACGAGCTCGGCCTTATCAACCGTCCCGTCCGCTGCTGCTCGCGGGCATGCGCGGTCCAGCCTGCGGCGCGCGCGACTGCGAAGATCGGCGTGAACGCCTGCCGCGGGATCGCCAGCGCATCGAGCAGGATCGCGGTGAAGAATTCGACATTGGTCTCCAGCGGCCGTTCCGGATTCTTCTTGCGCAAGGCGGCGCGGATGTAGGCCTCGACCTCGCCGGCGAAGGGCAAATCGGTGCCGTTGGACGCCAGCGCCTCGACTGCGGTCTTGAGCACATCGGCGCGCGGATCGCGTACGCGGTAGACGCGGTGGCCGAAGCCCATCATCCGCTCGCCGCGGGCCAGCGCCGCATCCACCCAGGGCTGGATGCGCTCGCGCGAGCCGATCGCGTCCAGCATTTCCAGCACCGGCTCAGGCGCGCCGCCATGCAGCGGGCCGGTGAGGGCGCAATAGCCCGCGGTCACCGCGGCAAACAGATCGGCCTGCGTCGAAGCCACCACGCGCGCGGTGAAGGTCGAGGCGTTCATGCCGTGGTCGCTGGCGGTGACGAGATAGGCATCAAGCGCGGTGACTTCGCGTGCGGCCGGCGCGCGCCCATGCAACATCCGAAGCGTATCGGCAGCATGGCTGACATTGGGATCCGGCGCGACCGGCTCGAGCCCCTTGGCGCGCCGGACCAGCGCGCCTGCGATCACCGGAAACGCGCCGACGATCGTCGCCTCGTGCTCCAGCCCGTTCTCCGCGCGGAGCCCCGCGACCGCCGCGCGAAACCCGTCGACAACGCCCATGCCGCGCGTTGCCGGCAGCAGGTCCGGCAGCCGCGCGAAGGCGCGCTCGCGCGCAAGGCCGAGGCTCGCCCGCACATTGGCTTCGGTGAGGGTGGTCTTGCTGGCGCCGTTCCAGAGCCGGGCGGTGACGCCCTCAAAGCTCGAGAGAGCGGCGAGGCGGCCGACATGCTCGCCGGCGATGATCAGCTCGCCACGCTCGCCGTCGACATGGCTCAGCACGGTCTCGGCCGCGGGAACGCCGTCCAGCCCGATCTGGCTTTTGGTGAGGTGGATGTTCATGGCCCAAATCTCCCTTTGCGTTGCACCAGGGAAAATTCGGTCCTCTCGACAGATTGATCAATCTTGATTACATAAATCAATATGAAAAATTCCGAGGGGCTTTACCTCTCCGCCCGGGAAGCCGCCGCCGAGCTCGCGATCTCGCCGGCCACGCTCTACGCCTATGTCAGCCGCGGCCTGATCCGCTCCGAGCCGACGCCGGATTCGCGCAAAAATCGCTACCGTGCCGAGGACGTCCGCGCGTTGAAGGAGCGCCGGGTGCCGTCGCCGGAGCCGCGCGGCCTGCGCAGCTTCGACGCCGACCTGCCGGTGATGGACACGGAGATCTCCACCATCACCGAAGAGGGGGCGATCTATCGCGGCGTCAATTGCGTCGATCTCGCCGAGAACGACACGCTGGAGCACACGGCGACGCTGCTCTGGGATGTCTCCGAGGTCGATCCATTCGCCCCGGACAATCAGCCCGCGCTCTCCGAAGAAATGCGCACGATCGGGCAAGCCGCACGCCGGGCCGCGCCGATCGACCGCGCCATCGCCGTGCTCGCGCTGGCGGCGAGCGTCGATCCCCGTGCCTTCACCCGCGCGCCCGACGGCCGCGCCATGGTCGGTGGCCGCATCGTCCGGCTGCTGGTCGCGACCATGCTCAATGCCGAACCCTCGGCCGAGCCGCTGCATCAGCAGATCGCAACAGCCTGGGCGGCGGATAACAAGCACGCGCCCGATCTGATTCGCCGCGCGCTGGTGCTGCTGGCCGATCACGAGCTGAACGCCTCGACCTTCACCGCGCGCTGCGCCGCCTCGACCGGCCTCAATCTCTACGATGCCGTGATCGCCGGTCTCGCCGCATTGAAGGGGCCCAAACATGGCGGCGCGAGCGTGCTGGCTTCGCAGCTCGTCAAGACCCTGATCGATCGCGACGTCGCCCCGATGGTGCGTGAGCGCGTCGCGCTCGGCGAACGTTTTGCCGGCTTTGGCCATGGCGTCTACAAGCGCGGCGATCCCCGCGCGCAATCGCTGCTGAACGCGCTCTCCCGCGCCGGCGCGCCGCGAAAATTCACGCGCGAGGTGCCGGAGCGGATCGCGGAGGCGACCGGCGAATTCGTCAATATCGACTATGCCCTCGCGGTGCTGGTGCACGCGCTGCGCCTTCCCACCGGCAGCGAGCTCGCTCTGTTCGCCATGGCCCGCAGCGTCGGCTGGATCGCGCACGCCAGCGAGCAGTTGCAGTTCGGGAAATTGATCAGGCCAAGGGCGAGGTATGTGGGACCGGCGCCGGGGCGAAGGGTGGGGGTTAGTTAGAATATCTCTCTGCTGTCGTCCCTACGAACGCAGGGACCCATAACCCCAGGGAGCAGTTTGGCGACGACTGTTCGTTCGGTACTCCCGCCGGTCCCAATCGATAGATCACGCGGTATGGGTCCCTGCGTTCGCAGGGACGACACCTGTGTGTGGTGCGGCCTACGCCCGCGGCTTGGCCGTCGCGACGCCATTCCGCCGCCGATAGATCCACACGCCAACGCCGCCAACGATCGCCACCCCAACCACCGTCAACACCCAGATATGCTTGCCGACATGCCCATGGTGATGCAGTCCGGCATATTCGTGCAGGGCCGATACCGCCAGCACGCCCGGCAGCACATGGGCGGGAGCCCAGACCAGGATCGCCGGGATGTTCACGGCGTAGAACTTTGCCGGCGCCATGCCGAGCGCGCCGGCGGTCACAGGCACGAAGGCGCGGATCGGCGGCACGAAGCGGGCGAAGAACACCGCCCAGGTGCCGAAACGATGGAAGAAGCTTTCGCTCTCCGCGACCACGCGCGGATAGTTGGTCAGCGGCCAGGTGTTGAGGATCTCGCGCTGCTGCCGGTGCCCGATCCAGTAGGCCGAGCCGTCGCCCAGCACGGCGCCCGTGGCGGCGGCAAGCAGCACCCATGGCAGCTTCAGCTCACCGCCCGGAACCAGGGCGCTCAGCGCCAGGATGATAGTCGAGCCGGGGATCACCGACCCCACCACCGGGACCGCTTCGAGCAGGGCCGCCAGGAATAGGGTCAGATAGGCCAGCCACGGATGGGCGGAAACGAAGGATATGAGGGGATCAAGGAAGGACGTCACGTCGTCTCTTGAGGGGCTGGAGCTCGGAGCTTTGGACCCTACATAAGTAACCGCATACGGCCAAAGTGCCATTCGCACGGAACGGGCGTGACGCGCCCGAATTTGGGCGTGATTCGCAAGGCAGCCCTCCAAAATCTGCGCTCCTTGCCTATCTAAATGAAAAGACAACGGAACTTTGATTGGTGGCCGGGCTTCTGCCGGCACGTTGTCTCTGATAGGTTGATTTTCAGCACCCAGCCGCAGCCAACGTGCGAATAACCGGTTTCGGGACCGCCCGGGACCTCGGAGGATTGATGACGACCGCCGCTCTGTCCAAAGTTGAGGAAGTTTCCGGTCAGCCCGACATGAAGGTGTCGGTGCGGCAGGTGTTCGGGATCGACAGCGATCTCGAAGTCCCCGCCTATTCCGAAGTCGATCCTCACGTGCCCGAAGTCGATTCCGACTACCGCTTCGACCGCGCCACCACGCTCGCCATTCTCGCCGGCTTCGCCCGCAACCGCCGCGTGATGGTGACCGGCTATCACGGCACCGGCAAATCCACCCATATCGAGCAGGTCGCGGCCCGCCTGAACTGGCCCTGCGTCCGCGTCAACCTCGACAGCCACATCAGCCGTATCGACCTCGTCGGCAAGGACTCGATCGTGGTCCGCGACGGCAAGCAGGTCACCGAATTCCGCGACGGCATCCTGCCCTGGGCGCTGCAGAACAACGTCGCGCTGGTGTTCGACGAATACGACGCCGGCCGCCCCGACGTGATGTTCGTGATCCAGCGCGTGCTCGAAGTCTCCGGACGCCTGACGCTGCTCGACCAGAACAAGGTGATCAAGCCGCATCCGGCCTTCCGTCTGTTCGCGACCGCCAACACCGTCGGCCTCGGCGACACCTCGGGCCTCTATCACGGCACCCAGCAGATCAACCAGGGCCAGATGGACCGCTGGTCGATCGTCACCACGCTGAACTATCTCAGCCATGACGAGGAAGTGGAGATCGTGCTGGCCAAGGCCAAGCACTATCGCACCCAGGAAGGCCGCGACATCGTCAACAAGATGGTGCGCCTGGCCGATCTCACCCGCAACGCCTTCGCCAACGGCGATCTGTCGACGGTGATGAGCCCGCGCACGGTGATCACCTGGGCTGAGAACGCCGACATCTTCGGCGATATCGGCTTCGCCTTCCGCGTCACCTTCCTCAACAAGTGCGACGAGCTCGAGCGTCCCCTGGTCGCCGAGTTCTACCAGCGCTGCTTCAACGCGGAGCTGCCGGAATCGGCGGTCAACGTGGCACTGAGCTGATTTCTCTCGGTGTGTCGTCCCGGCGAACGCCGGGACTCACCGCGTGATGTCTCGATTGAAGCGCGCTGATAGTTTCCCTGACTGACTACCGCCGGTGGCTATGGGTCCCGCTTTCGCGGGGACGACGGTGAGATCGAGATGAGCACCACCTCCAACTCCAAATTCCGTAACACCAAGGAAGCGCCGACCGAGCCGTTCAAGCGCTCGGTCGCGTCCTGTCTCAAGGCGATCGCCAAGACGCCGGAGCTCGACGTCTCCTTCGCGGCCGAGCGGCCGGGCCTTGCGCCCGGCAAGGCGCGGCTGCCCGAGCCCGCGCGCAAAATGACCAAGCGTGATGCGGCGATCGTGCGCGGTCACGCCGATTCCATCGCGCTCAAGATCGCCTGTCACGATGCAAAACTGCATCGCAAGCTGATGCCCGGCAATCCGCAGGCGCGCGGCGTGTTCGAGGCGGTGGAGCAGGCGCGGGTGGAGGCGATCGGCGCGCGCCGCATGGCGGGCGTTGCGAAGAATCTCACCGCGATGCTCGACGACCATTTCCACCGCGGCAAGTTCGACGAAATCACCGACCGTGCCGACGCGCCGCTGGCGGACGCGCTGGCGATGCTGGTGCGCGAGCGCCTGACCGGCATGGCGCCGCCGACCGCGGCGAAGAAGATGGTCGATCTCTGGCGTCCCATTCTCGAAGACAAGATCGGCAAGCGGCTCGACCGGCTCGATACCCTGGTCGAGGACCAGACCCGGTTCGGCGACGCCGTGCACGATCTCCTGACGGCGCTCGATATCGGCGACGAGCGCAACGCCGACAGCGAGGACGATGACGAGAACGACGAGAACCAGGACGGCGACAACGACCAGTCCGGCGCCGAGGGCTCGCCCGATTCCGACGCTGCGCAGGAGATGAGTGCCGACCAGGCGCAGGCGTCGAGCGAGGAGATGAGCGAGAGCGCGATGGAAAGCGCGCAGGCCTCGACCTCCGACACCTTCGACGACGGCGAGCTCGGCGACGACGAGACCCCGGGCGAGGCGACGCGTCCGAACCAGCACGGCAAGAACGAACCGCGCGGGCCGGAATACCATGCCTTCGCGCCCAAGTTCGACGAGATCATCGCGGCCGAGGACCTCTGCGACCATGACGAGCTGGAGCGCCTGCGCGCCTATCTCGACAAGCAGCTCGCGCATCTGCAGGGCATCGTCGCCCGCCTCGCCAACCGCCTGCAGCGCCGCCTGATGGCGCAGCAGAACCGCGCCTGGGAGTTCGATCTCGAAGAGGGTATTCTGGACCCCGCACGCCTGTCGCGCGTCGTCACCGATCCCTATCATCCGCTGTCCTTCATGCACGAGAAGGAGGCGACGTTCCGCGACACCGTGGTGACGCTGCTGCTCGACAATTCCGGCTCGATGCGCGGACGACCCATTACGGTCGCGGCGACCTGCGCCGACATTCTCGCGCGCACGCTGGAGCGTTGCGGCGTCAAGGTCGAGATTTTGGGCTTCACCACGCGCGCCTGGAAGGGTGGGCAATCACGCGAAGCGTGGCTGGCCGCCGGCAAGCCGGCCAATCCCGGCCGCCTCAACGATCTCCGCCACATCATCTACAAGTCCGCCGACGCCCCCTGGCGTCGTGCGCGAAAGAACCTCGGCCTGATGATGCGCGAGGGCCTGCTGAAAGAGAACATCGACGGCGAGGCGCTGGACTGGGCGCACAAGCGCCTCCTCGGCCGGCCCGAGCAGCGCAAGATCCTGATGATGATCTCGGACGGTGCGCCGGTCGACGATTCCACGCTGTCGGTCAATCCCGGCAACTATCTCGAGCGGCACCTGCGCCACATCATCGAGGAGATCGAGACCCGCTCGCCGGTCGAGCTGATCGCGATCGGCATCGGCCATGACGTGACCCGCTACTACCGCCGCGCGGTGACGATCGTGGATGCCGAGGAGCTCGGCGGCGCCATCACCGAGAAGCTCGCCGAACTCTTCAGCGAGACCAACACCGCACCCACCCAGCCGGCCGGTCGCCCGCGACGCAAATTGCATTCGTGAGCACGCACCCATCCCGCCGCAGCTTCCTCAGGCACGCTGCGGCGGGATTCTCCACTCTCGCACTCTCCCGCTCCGCGCTGGCGCAAGGGGTGGCCGAGCCGCCGCCGCGTCCGCTTCAGGTCGAGAACGCTGTCGTCGAGCCCGTCACCGTCGAGGTCAACGCGCGCGTCATTCCCAATTTCGAGCCGCGTGACCGCACGCGGACGCGCTTCGGCTCGCTGGAATATCGCAGCGGCCTCGTGCTGACCTCGCGCTATCGCGGCTTTGGCGGCCTGTCCGGCATCCGGCTCGACGCCAAGGGCGAAGGCTTCCTCGCGGTGTCCGACCAGGGCGGCTGGTTCACGGGTCGCATCCGCTACGCCGGTGGCAAGATGGTCGGCCTCGACGACGTCGAGGCCGCGCCGCTGCTCGGCGCCGAAGGGCGGCCGATCACGGAAAAGCGGCTGTGGTGGGATTCGGAATCGATCGCGCGCGACGGCAATTTCGTCTATGTCGGGCTCGAGCGCGTCAACCAGATCCTGCGCTACGATTTTGCCAAGGGCGGCACGCGCGCGCGCGGCGAGGTGGTGCCGGTGCCGGCTGGAATCCGCAAGCTGCCCTCCAACAAGGGGCTGGAGGCGCTGGTCGTCGTGCCCAAAGAAAAGGACAAGGGCAAAGACCAGAACCTGCCGCTGGCGGGCACCCTGATCGCCTTCTCCGAGCGCGGGCTGGATGCCGACGGCAACCTCACAGCCTTCCTGATCGGCGGGCCCTCGCCCGGCCAGTTCAGCGTGCGCCGTACCGAGAAATACGACATCAGCGATGCCGTGCTGCTGGCTAGCGGCGAGCTTCTGATCCTCGAGCGCAAATTCTCCTGGTTCACCGGCGTCAACATCCGCATCCGCTCGATCCCTCTGAAATCCATCACGCCCGGCGCGCTGGTCGACGGCCCCGCGCTGTTCGCCGCCGATCTCGGCCACGAGATCGACAACATGGAAGGCATCGACGCCCACGTCACGGCTGACGGCGAGACCGTGCTGACGCTGATCTCCGACGATAATTTCTCGATGCTGCAGCGGACCCTGCTGCTGCAATTCACGCTGGCGGAGTAGTTCTCCGCCGTCGTCCCGGGGCGCGCCCAATCTCCACTGTCGTCCCGGATCTGCGCTGACGCTTGTCCGGCACGACGGCAGAATGTGTGGCGCGGTCTCGCGTCAAGCCGCGGTCGCAATGCGTGCCGCCACTACCCGCCATTCCCCGCGCGCAACTGGCAATCCGCCGCCCGCCCACTACACTCTCTCAACTGCCCCTCTCATTCCCCGGAACTCCCCCGCATGAGCGTCCTGTTTTCCCCGATCAAGCTGCGCGGCCTGACGTTGAAGAACCGCATCGTGGTGTCGCCGATGTGCCAATACTCGGCCGACGACGGCGTCGCCAATGACTGGCACTTCACCCACATCAACAATCTCAGCCTGTCGGGCGCGGCGATGTTCTGCATCGAGGCGACCCATGTCGAGGCGATCGGCCGCATCACGCCGGGCTGTCTCGGACTCTACAGCGATGCCGCCGAAGCCGCGCTGAAACAGGTGCTCACTTCGGTGCGCAAGCATTCCTCCACCGCGATCGCGATGCAGCTCGCCCATGCGGGCCGCAAGGCCAGTAGCGCGCGGCCCTGGGACGGCGGCCAACTAATCCCGGCGGAGCAGGGCGGCTGGCAGACGGTGGCCCCATCGGCGCTGCCGCACAAGGAGGGCGAGGCCGCCCCGCTGGCGCTGGATGCAGCGGGCCTCAAGCGCATCCGCGAGGCCTTCGTCGACAGCGCCAAGCGCGCGGAGCGCATCGGCATCGACGCCATCGAGCTGCACGGCGCGCACGGCTATCTCCTGCATCAGTTCCTGTCGCCGATCTCCAACAAGCGCACCGACGAATATGGCGGGTCTTTGCAGAACCGCATGCGCTTCCCGCTCGAAATTTACGATGCCGTGCGCGCGGTGTTTCCGCACGACAAGCCGGTCGGCATGCGGGTGTCGTCGACCGATTGGGTCGAGGGCGGCTGGGATCTGGCGCAGACGATCGAGTTTGCCAATGCGCTGAAGGCGCGCGGCGTCGACTGGATCGATGCCTCCTCCGGCGGCGTCTCGCCGCTGCAGAAGATCCCGCTCGGCCCCGGCTACCAGGTGCAGTTTGCGGAGGCCATCAAGCGCGAGACCGGATTGCCGACCATCGCCGTCGGCCTGATCACCGAGGGCAAGCAGGCCGAAGAGATCGTCGCATCCGGCAAGGCCGACATGATCGCGCTCGCCCGCGGCATGCTCTACGATCCGCGCTGGGCCTGGCACGCCGCCGCCGATGTCGGCGGCGAGGTCGAGGCCCCGCCGCAATACTGGCGCTCGCAGCCCTCGACGCAGAAGGCGCTGTTCGGGAGGACGACGTTCGGGGCGCGGTGAAGGCGCGCTGCTGGTGTGGCGCGACGACCACCATTGTCGTCCCTGCCTAGTGCGCAATTGCGCACGGGCGCAGGGACCCATACCGCGTGATCTCGCGATGACCCGCGGTGCACGTTGACAACTTAACTAAGAGTCTTCGTCAAACCACGTCCTGTGGTTATGGGTCCCTGCTCCCGTGCGCAATTGCGCACTAGGCAGGGACGACAGCGGAATGTGAAGCGCGCCTTTCGCGTCTCTCGCGCACCAGCCCTCCCGCATCCGTAAATCCCCCCAGCTTCCACCTCCCGCAAAACTGGCCTAACCTTGCGCGACCCAACTCCTCGCGGAGGCCTGCCATGCGGTTTCGTGTTCGCAATACGGCTCATGTGTTCGAGCGTGTCGGGCTTGCGATGGCCGGCGCGGCGTGCGGGCTGTTCGTCGGCGCCTATGTGGGATCGGCGATCTCGGCGCTCACCACGCAGGGCTTTCTGCTGGTGATGATGGTGCTGGGCTTCGTCGGTTTCTATCTCGGCATCGACACGCCGCAATTGCCGTTCGACGAGGCGCATAGCGAGATCGACGCCGCCGAATTCCTCAGCGCCGCCGGCACGCTCTGCGCCACGCTCACCGCGCTCGCCTCCGTCGCCGTCATCGTGCTCCGCCTCGACCCGCATCTGGTCTGGACCTGGCTTGCTCTGCTGGGCTGGATCGCCGGCGTCGCCATGCAGATCGTCGGCGGCGCGAAGGCGCGGATGCGGAAGTAGCGGGGGAATTGTTGGAGAACAATCGTGCTCCGGGCTCGCTACAACCTCTCCCGCTTGCGGGGGAGGTCGGCGCGTTCCGGGCGATGCGAAGCATCGTCCCGCGCGCCGGGTGGGGGCTCTCTCCGCTGGGGGAATCCCTCTGCGGAGACACCCTCTCCCCAGCCCTCCCCCGCAAGCGGGGGAGGGAGCGCACCTCCAGCGCAGCGGCGCTTGTGACTCCAGCGTCCCTCAAAACACCACGCCCACGCGCGTGCCGCGCTTCCAGGCGATGCGGCAGCGCTTCTTGGTGTTGACGTGCAGCAGCTCGAATCGGTCGGGGATGTTCACCTGGCCGCCGAGATCGACGCAGGCGCCGCCGGGCGAATAGTCGATCAGCGTGCAGTTGATCACGGGCGCGCGCGGATCGGTGATGATCTTGGCCTGGCGCGACACCAGCCCTGCAGGCTTCACGCGGGCATATTTACGCGGATACATTGGCACTCTCCTCCAATTCCGCAGGTTCTCGCGGCGGGTTCGGAGCCAATGATGGAACGCAGATGATGCGATCCAGCTAAGGCGGGCGGAAGAATTTTAATGAAAAGTAGCGGCGAAGGAAGAAAGCGGCGGTAGCGGGATGGGGTGTCACCTCAAACTCCGCCGTCGTCCCTGCGAAAGCAGGGACCCATACCGCGTGATCCATCGGTTGCGCGCGGTAGCAGTCCCGAACAACGAGTCTTCGCCAAAACCCTCCCTGTGGTTATGGGTCCCTGCTTTCGCAGGGACGACGGCTGAGCGTGATGCGCGCACCTGCCTCCACACCCATCATTATGAGCGCGCCGCTCTCCTCACACACCCGCCGTCTCCAGCTCCGCATGCTGCGGCCCCACCGGCATCGGCACCGTCACATAGTCCTTCGGCAGATTCACCGGCCGGTAATCCGGCTCCGCCGCCATCCGCTTCAACACGCTCTCATGCACATGCGCGCCATCGGGGATGGGGCGCGGCTCGCAATCGGGGATGTAGAAGCCGAAATAAACCTTCCGCTCCGGCCACTCCTTGTACTTCGCGCTCTTCGGCAAGAACTCCAGCAGCCGCCAGCCCGCCGTCATCGAATCGTGCAGCATGCCGGTCTTCCCGGTGTAGGCCGGCTCGACATACTGGAACGGTGAGTTCTTGCGCTGGATTCCCCAGGCGAGCTGCTTGATGGTCGCCGGGTTGAAGTTCAGCCCCGCCTTCTCCGCCTCCGCGATCATCCAGATCAGCGGATATTTGGAATCCCCGCTCTCGGCTTCCGGATAGCCGCCGCCGACGTCGCTGTGCACGCCGGCGAACCACACCTGCAGGATGTCCTGCGGCACCTTCTTTTCATCAGGGACGTAGCGGTTGCTCCAGAACTCCTGCGGCTCTTCGTATTTTTTCAGGCGGAACATGCAGCGCCGCTCGTCGATCGCGATCGCCTGCCGGAAGATCTTGACGCTGGGGTTGCGCAGCGTGAAGGCGAGTTCCTCCAGGCTCGGCCAGAACAGCCGGTCGGCGCGCGGTACGATCACGCTCGCCACGGTGTCCCACACGCCGATGAAGTGGATGGTCGGCCAGCGCGTCGAGGTGATGCGCGCGAACTGCGCGGCGAGATCGAACGCGTCCTTCGGCAGCGGCCCCTGGTCGTCGAAGGCGACGTTCCTGAGGTCTTCGATGTCGTTGCCGCGCCCGGTGCCGGAATATTGCTTGTAGGCGACGAGGCCCGAGCCTGCGAGGTTCGCCTGCTCCGGCCTGATCAGCCCGACCTTGTGGATCAGCCCCGCCAGCACGCGCACCGTGTAGGCCCCGCGCGAAAAGCCGAACAGATAGATCTTGTCGCCCGGCGCGTAATGCTCGACCAGGAAGCAATAGGCGCTGAGCACATTGTCATCGAGCCCGTAGCCGGTGGCGAGCCCCAGCACCAGGTTGATATTGGCCTTGAGCCGGTGCCATGTCGTCGGCTCCGTCACCGTGCCGACCCCGGGATCGTAAAACACCATCTGCCGCGGCTGCGTCCTGTCCGTCTTGCGCAGGCAGCGGTAGAGCTTCAGGACGTTGGAGATGTTCTCCGAAATCTCATTGCCGGTGCCGTCACAGCAGATGACGAGGTTTTTCGGGGAGGGGTTGGATGAGGTGGTGTGGGCGGGGTCCATGGGATGCGCCTCGGGGTGATGCTACCGGGGCGAGTATAGCGGAAAGGGGTGGCAGCGAGGAGACGAAGGCGGCGCCGCGGCATGCAGCCCCATGGCCCCATCATCTGTTGATATTAACCCCTTGTTAACCATGCGGTTGCCTAATGTTGACGATGGGGGGATCACCATGTCGGCCCATGTGACGCGACCGAGGTTGATGCCTGTTTCGACCGATCCGGCCATCCGGTCGGTGGCGAGGCTGGCGGTTCGCGCCAAGGCCGTCCTACAGGGCAAAGCGCCTGTCCTACGGAGCAAAGCCATGTTCGGAAAGGACGACTTAGTGGACAATCTCAGCCGCGATCTCGATCGCGCGCGCGGACGACGCGATGCGCTCGCATCCGAAGCCACGACCCTGACGGCCCAGATCGCCGAAATCGAAGCGCGCCTCATCGAAGAGAAGAAAAGGCGGGAGCGTGAGCGCGTCCTGAGCGAGATCGAAATGATCAAGACGCGAGTGAAGCAAGCCGCCGGCGCGTTTGCGCCCGTCGTCGACGGTCTCTCCAGCGCGATCGAATCGGCTGCGGCCGTCGTGCCCGAGGCGCGCGAGCTCAATAGTTTCCTCGTGTCGGTGGCGACCGAGATCGACAGCGTGCTCGATCCCCTCTTGCGCGAACTGGATCAGCGCGCGGATTCGGTGCGATCCGGACAGGCAGCGCTGGACTTGCCGAGTTCGGCCGTTGAAGCGCCGCCCGTCGAGCTGCCGAAAGACACCAACGAACGCCTGCTTCGCTTTCCGGCCTGGCTGTCGCGCGACAAGGAGTCGGACAAGAAGGAAACCGCGGAGAGCCCGCGCAGCACGGCAGCGTGAATGATCTGCGCGCTCTAAGCGCGCGGACCTGGAGCAGGATGGCTTTTGGTTGGATCGAGCGGGCCGCGGGCTCGCTCAACCTCTCCCGCTTGCGGGCAGGGCTATCGCTTATGGCGTGCACGATGCGGCGGCATTGGCAGTCGGCTCCCTCTCCCGCTTGCGGGGGAGGGCTGGGGTGGGGGCTGTCTCCGCATTGGGATTGTTGAGAATCGCGGCGAATGTCCCCGAGTGGTGAGAACCCTCACCCGCCGCGCTCGGGACGATGCTTCGCATCGCCCGGGGCGCGTCGGCCTCTCCCGCAAGCGGGAGAGGCGCGGCTAGAACAAGGCTAATCTCAGCGCGTTGTCGCGTAGCAGCGATTTGGTTCCGGCATTGGCAACCGCGGCTCTCGCCACCACTCAGTTGGCGGCGCGGCGCAGGAAGGCCGGGATATCGAGAACGGCCTCGTCGGGCGCATTGCGCGCAGGCGCGCGGCCATAAGGATCGAGCGGCTGAAGCGCCGGCTGCCGCGCACCGTCCAGACCCGGCCGTGCCGGTGGCCCCACCGGGTGGTGCGGCTGCGGGCGGAGCGGCGGGCTGCCCGCTTGCGGAATTGGTGCGCTACGCTCGATGCGATCGGCGATGCGGCGGCTGTCGTTGCGCAGCCTGCCGGCGAGTTGTGTGAGGGCGGTTTCCACCGGCAGCGCCTGCGCCGGGTCGAGATTGTCGATACCGGTCGCCACCACCGAGACGCGGACGATGCCCTCTAAGCTTTCGTCAAAGGACGCGCCGACGATGATGTTGGCGTCCGGGTCGGCCTCGTCGCGAATGCGGCTCGCCGCTTCGTCGACCTCGTACAGCATGAGATCCTTGCCGCCGGTGATGGAGATGATGAGGCCACTGGCGCGCTTGATCGAGGGGTTCTCGATCAACGGATTGGAGATCGCGGCGACGGCGGCGGCGAGCACGCGCTTCTCGCCGGAGGCCTCGCCTCGTCCCATCATGGCCTTGCCCTTCTCCTTCATGACGGAGAGGACGTCGGCAAAATCGAGATTGATCAGGCCTTCCTTGACGATGAGGTCGCTGATGCAGGCCACGCCCGAATAAAGCACCTGGTCGGCAAGGGCGAAGGCATCGGCGAATGTGGTCTTGTCGCTGGCCACCCGGAACAGGTTCTGGTTCGGGATGATCAGGAGGGTGTCGACCGTCTTCAGCAGCTCCTCGATGCCGGCCTCGGCGAAGCGCATGCGGCGCTGGCCCTCGAAGTAGAACGGCTTGGTGACCACGCCGATCGTGAGAATGCCGAGCTCGCGCGCGGTCCTGGCGACGACGGGTGCAGCTCCGGTGCCGGTGCCGCCGCCCATGCCGGCGGTTACGAACACCATGTGCGCGCCGGTCAACTGATTGCGGATCGCATCGATGGCCTCCTCGGCCGCGGCGCGGCCCAGTTCCGGCTGCGAGCCGGCGCCAAGGCCTGCGGTGACATGTGTGCCGAGCTGGATGAGGTGCTTCGCCTTCGACATGGCCAGCGCCTGCGCGTCGGTGTTGGCGACCACGAACTCGACCCCTTGCAGCCCGGCCGTGATCATGTTGTTGACGGCATTGCCGCCTGCGCCGCCGACACCGAACACGACGATGCGGGCCTTCATTTCATGAATATCGATATTGCCAGCCATTTTTCCCTCGCGATTGGTCCGGCAAGCCGGGGATGGAGAAGGTCTCGAGTGCTACCTGCAAGCATGATCCGGAAAAGTGCGAAGCGGTTTTCCGAAAAGATCATGCTCGAACAAAAACTAGAGCGCGATGACGATTCATCCCAATCTCATCGCGCTCTAGCCGCGCGATCTGCTTTGACGATGGCGGCGGCCAGATGTCCCAATCGACGCGCGGCGTGTCCCGCGATCGAGCCGCCCCGGCGATCGCTCCGCAGCGCCGTCACCTCGTCTTCCAGTCGCGCCGCCCACGCATTGGCTGCCATGGTCTCGGCGGTCGCCTGCTGCAGCTCGACGGCGAGGCGATCGGCGCGCTCCCGCTCGCGCTCGAACACCGCCCTGTAGGCGGTTGCGACGTCTTCGAGCCGCGCGATCTCCGCCTTGAAGGCCTCGGTCTTGACCGCCTCGATCCTTGCCATGGAGGCGGCGATGGGGTCTGCCCGGCGGGCACGTCGCGGGCGGGGCGTGTACCGGAGCTCGGCGAGATCAACGCTCACCAGGGCCTTGCCGTCATCCGAACGCGAGCGCGGCAGAAGGCGTCGTCTCGCCAGCGACCGCGCGGCCTCGCGCGAAATGTTGAGGCGGGCACTGAGATCGGCATACGTCAACAACGCAACGCACATCGGCGCTTCTCCTGGAGCGAACCGGGAAGGCATTTCGAGCTAATGATGGCTGGACGATTACAGCAGGCTAGGGTGCGTTGGTTAATGGACGGTTAACGGGCGCGGAGGGTGTTTACGAGTGCCCGCCACCGAGCCGAGCACCGTCTGCCGCGGCTGTGTCCTGTCCGTCTTGCGCAGGCAGCGATAGAGCTTCAGGACGTTGGAGATGTTCTCCGAAAATCTCGTTGCCGGTGCCGTCACAGCAGATGACGAGGTTTTTCGGGGGAGGGTTTGGGGGCGCTGGTGTGCGCGTGCTCCACCGGATACGCCTCCGGGTGATGCTACCGGGCGAGTATAGCGGAATAAATCGATGATCGCATGCGGAGCAGGCGGTGGACGGAAATCAACCAGTGATTGCGAGATATTATCGATACCCATACACTGCCTGTTTCTGGCTCAGTCCATATTGCAGGCAAGATGACGAGAGATAGTGGCGGTTACGATGAAGGTTATTTATCGAGTGATTGCTTTTGGGGAGCTTCCCCGGGCTCTCTAGTTAAGTCGTTCCTCGAAGAGCGTCGGGATTTGAGTGGAGTCCGTGTACTCGGCTTGGGCTGCGGGGAAGGGAAGAATGCCGCTGCTTTTGCCCGATCTGGCGCAAGTGTTACGGCAGTTGATTGCTCCGCGAAGGCTATAGAAAATGGACGGCGCGCGTTTCAAGACCCGCGAATTGAATGGCTTGTCTTAGATGGGAGAGCTTATCTCAGTAGGGATGAACTATTTGATGTGATTGTGCTCTACGGCTTGGCGCACTGTCTTAGTTCGCCGGAGGAGATATCTTCACTAATCCAAACCGCGTTACAGAGGACACGGCCCGGCGGGTATCATTTCCTTGTTTCATTCAATGACGGACCGCACGATCTGTCAGCCCATCCAAATTTTTCACCAATGCTGCTGCCTCATTCATTTTACGTTGATCAATACGAGGGCCACACGATCCTGACTGAATCGGACTCAATTATTCACGAGACGCATCCTCACAACAACATTCCACACTTCCATAGCCTTACTCGTTTGCTGGTGAAGAAGGTTCTATGACCTGCCCCCCTGATCTTCGAAGACTGTATCGTGATAGACGCGTGGTCCCGTTTATTGGTGCGGGAGCGTCTATGTCAGTTAGCTGGGACGGAGGTACTAAGAGGGGGCCGTCGTGGGAGGCTATGGTAGATCAGGCCGCCAAGCTGATTGGCTGTAATGAAGAAAATTTACTTCGGTTGCGCGGAAGTGATCTTCAGATTTTGGAATACTTCAAGATCATGAACCGTGAGCTCGCGCCGCTAACGAATTGGCTCTCGCTGCAATTCGCAGAAGCAACCGATGCAGACATTCTTGCTTCGCCAGTTCATTCAGAGTTGGTCGAGCTGGATCGCTGTAGCCTTTACTATACGACGAATTATGATGACTTTATCGAACGAGCTCTAAAAAAGCGCGGCCGCAATACGCACATTGTATCCGGCGAACACACCATCGCGCATGATAGGTCTGTCGTCGAAGTAGTGAAGTTCCACGGTGATTTCAATAATCCCCAGCAGATGGTGGTGTCCGAATCGCAATACATGGAGCGGATGAGATTGGAGAGTCCAATGGACTTCAAGTTGCGCGGCGACATTCTTGGTAGAGCCGTTCTGTTCATTGGATACAGCTTCCGCGATCCCAATGTGAACTACATCTTCCACATCGTGAATCGTCTATTTTCCGATCTGCCAAACTCTCCGAGTGGAAGAAGGGCGTACATCGTTCTTCCGGAACCGTCGGAGTTTGAGCGGCGGCTCTTCAATGAGCGCAACATCGAGGTCATACCAGTTGGGGCCGAAGAGATATCAAAGAACGTGGCTGAAGTGCTTCATGAGATGAGGATCTAGTGATGAGTTCCTCTCCCATACAGATCGCGTATTGTTCTTGGAGCAATTATAAGAAGGAGGAATGGGCGCTAGCGAAGGACGCGATCGAGCTTGACGCCACTGGCAAGAAATTGGGCGAGCTCTTCGATATTCGCTTTAGGAAGGTCGCAACGACCGAGCCGCTATTGTGCGATCTTGAGGCCATGGTGAAGTTCAAAGTTGAGTCTGCCTATAGACAGATTCAAGTTCCCTGCATTGTTGAGCATGCTGGGCTCATTCTCGAGGGGTTCGCAGATAAATCGTTTCCGGGCGGTCTCACTCAACCTATGTGGGACTCGCTTGCCCCAGAGCAGTTTTTAGCGGCTTGCTCGACGCTCACGAGTAGAGCTGTTGCACGGGCTGTGGTCGGCTATTGTGATGGCCTAAACGTGCATACCTTTCTTGGGGAGACCCGAGGCACTTTAAGCAACTCTCCAAGAGGAACTAGAGAATTTTACTGGGACACCATTTTTTGTCCTGACGGCTTTGACGGTCGGACGTATGCGGAGATCGTAAAGGATGATCGTTCCGGTCTTGGGGAAAAACTCGCCGTGTCGCAATCAATCAAGGCGCTTAAGGCATTCATGCTGCATCGCCTCGCCGCTGAGCCATCCCTGTTTCCTGCGCTATGAACGCATCTTCGGTAGTAGCTCGTCCAGTGTTCGCCGAAAGGCTTCCATTCCAAAGGAATTGTAGATGTACGCGTCTGCTCGGCGCCCGAGGCTCGAAATCTCCTCCTCTACCGGGGCGTCGTATACTTTAAGAAAATCGCGATAGCTGAATTTCAGCGTCCCCGCCTCCCTGGCGCGATACATGTCGAAGGCGACGTCGGGTGGGGTTTGTACAAAGAGTAATCCAACCCCGCCATCGCACCCTTTTTCTAAGTGCTCAAACGTGTCGAGATTTCTAATTCCATCAATGATCGTGCGATTGCTGCCGTCGCGAACGATCTGGCTCGCTATCGCATCAGCCAGCTTCTTAGTGCCCCCTTCCGCGCTTATGAATTCGTATGCTCGAGTTTGAAACGCCTCACGTCCGATCTCCGAGATTGGAGGTGACGCCATTAGCTCGCGAACCAACTCCCCGGTCTTGACCAAAGAGCAATGCAGGCGCTGGCTTAGGTAGGTGGCGGTCTCTGACTTCCCTGATCCAATTCGGCCTGCGACGACTAGGATACGGTCGCTGGCGAAGCGAGAGTTATTCAAGATCTCGAATCTCGCTCGCGTGAAGAGAGTCGAGGGATAGAAGCGTCGCAAACAAAGCTGTGACCAATATTCGAAGTCGGTTATGTCGACCTTGTCCTTTGAAAGGTCGATCCATCCCAGCCCCTTGATCGATGAATCGCCCTTTTGAAGTTTCTTGGCTGTGTTCCAATCAGGGAGCCACGCACGATAAACAACGGCGACGTGCCGTCGCCCAACCTCCGAAGAATCGTCGTTCAGTACGCCAAGACACTCCAACGGAACGCTTTGAAAGAGATCGATAGTGGCTTTATCCGTAAGACTTGCCTCGGCCGAAACCTTGCGTTTTCGTCGAGGTCGGTCCGGCAAGAAAAGCTCTTCCGCGAGCTCTCTGCGTCCACAAGCTGACAAGCCAAAGTCAACCCGCGAAAGCATATCGAGGTCGGCGGCGCTAACATGGCCACCAAAGCCAATGCACTTCGATCCTCTTAGAAATTCGGCTGCTCGGCTGAGATAGGACCGTTTGAAGAACAGCAGGCGCTGACCACATTGAACTAGGACGTACGTTATGAATTGCTTCGCGTCATTGTTGACTTCGGCCTCAGCCCGCCCGACGTAGGTAGTGTTGCTTTCGCTAAGAAGTTGCCCAAGTATTGGGGGCGTGTCGGTGTCAATGCCCTGAAAAGTGAGGACATCGCGAAAAGCAGACTCCGGCACGCACAGAACTTCTTCTCTCGGCGTACGAAGGACACGGCGCTCGGCTACATATTCAGATTGAGCTTCACCGGCAGTGGTGCCAGGTTCACTGGCTGGTGCGCCTAGAGAAGTGCGTAGAGTAAAACGCCCTCGACCAGTGCGAACAAATTGTGAGTCAGTCTTTCTGTGTAAGATGTCCATGCTAAGCCGTGCTTGCATGGATTTTTGGGGCGTGCGGCCCATTGTATGGTCGCCAAAGAGCCCTTGCTCGATCCCTCGATCAACGATCTCGCCAGCGCTAAGTGGGACACGAGACTTGCTCAACACAATCTCCGCGACACGAAGAAAGGTTTGTCGTTCACCTTCGACGTGCTCGTCGGTGTGATTCTGCACGGCAACCGTTTGTTTTTGGTAACTATGCATTAGGGGATGTGCTTCCGCTGGGCGAATGCTCAAAAGCTAACTCGGTCTGAGCCGCGCGCGAAGGACCGTGCGGCCGTCGTTTGAGAGGCTCCCAAAAGTTCAGTCAATTGATGACTTTAGAGTAGTTTACTCCGAGCAACGCGGCGACATAGACATTTGCACCACAAAACAAAAACGGCCGGATCTTCCGATCCGGCCGCAACGCAAACTCTACTGGCTAAGCCTACGCCACGCGACGCAACCTAGCCCCCGCCCAAACCTGAAAAACTCAGCTGGCCTTCTTGGCCGGTGCGGCCGTCGGGCCGACCTTCTTCTGGATGGCGCGCTTCAGCTCGAGGGCGCGCGGCGACAGCACGTCGGCGTTGGCCTTGAGCAGGAAGGCATCCAGGCCGCCATTGTGGTCGACGCTCTTGACCGCGTTGGTCGAGACGCGCAGGCGCACGTTGCGCTCCAGGGCTTCGCTGATGAAGGTCACGTTGACCAGGTTCGGCAGGAAGCGGCGCTTGGTCTTGATGTTGGAGTGGCTGACCTTGTGGCCGACGAGGGGGCCCTTGGCCGTCAGTTCGCAGCGGCGAGACATGGCATAAATCCTTGAGTTCGATCCCCCAACGATTGCGGCCGCCATTCTGGGCGCCACGGGGGCTAATTCTTTTGTCCTTGCAGGGAGCGGGCGGACGTATAGGGGGGAAGGGGCGGGCAGTCAAGGTTTTGGGCGGGGATTTGCGCGCCACAACAGGTGTCATCGCCCGGCTTGACCGGGCGATCCAGTACTCCGCGGCGGCGCGGCTGACCAGGGGGGCCGCGGCGTACTGGATGCCCCGGTCAAGCCGGGGCATGACGGCGGAGTGGGTGGAGGTAGGTGAGCGCTCCCGGCGCCCCCGATCACCAAAACGGCAATGTTTGTCGCGCCTTACCATCACATAAAGGGCGTATTCGCGCCTGAAGACTCCGGTGGAGTTCCCGGCTCGACCCGCCCGGACACATTGTTTGCCGCGGTTTTTGGCTTAAGTAACAACCGTCGCGCCCCGATTGGATTGTTTCGTGCTCACACCGTCCCCTTTTGCGCCTGAACAGCGCTCAGTCCGCCCGCGCATTGCCGGCTGGCTGGCGGCGCTTTGCGGCCTGGTGGTGGCGTGGGGCGCGGTGCCGGCGGCGGCGCAGGGCAAGCTCGAGGCGCAGTATGAGGCCTCGCTGGCCGGCATTCCCGTCGGCAAGGGCGCATGGAACATCGACATCCAGGACGACGTGTTTTCGGCGGCGGCCGCGGGCGGCACCTCGGGGCTGCTGAAGTCGTTCACCGGCGGGTCCGGCACCGGCGCTAGCCAAGGGCGCATCGTTGGCGGCGCGCTGGTGGCGACCGGCTACCAGGCCTCCACCACCACCTCGAAGAAGACCGAAGAGATCCGCATCACGCTCGACAAGGGCAATGTGAAGGATTTTGCGATTCTGCCGGAGCCGCCGGTCGATCCTGACCGTATCGTCGTCACCGACGCGCATCGCCGCGGCGTCTGGGACCCCATGACGGCCTCGCTGCTGCGCGTGCCCGGCAATGGCGACCCCGTCTCGCCGGACGCCTGCCACAACTCGGCCCCCGTGTTCGACGGCCGCATGCGCTACGATCTGAAGCTCGATTTCAAGCGCATGGAGAGCGTGAAGGCGGAGAAGGGCTATCACGGCCCGGTGGTGGTCTGTTCGCTCTATTTCGTGCCTGTCGCGGGCTACATCCCCGACCGCCCCGTGATCAAATACCTTGCCGCCCAGCGCAACATCGAGATCGCCTTCGCTCCCGTCGCCGGCACCCGCATCCTGGTCCCGTTCTGGCTGAAAGTGCCGACGCCGCTCGGCCCGGCCATGCTGGAAGCCACCAGCTTCATCACCACGGCCCAGCCGCCAAGGGTGGCGAAGACGCAGTAAGCGGCTGTTTCCGCGCCTGTCCTTTGTTAACTCGTCACCCTGAGGTGGCCGCCTCTTTGGCGGCCCTCGAAGGGCGACAGCCCGGCTCTCACCGCGAGGAAACCAGCGCCAGCCGCCGCAACCGGGCCGTCCATCCTTCGAGGCTCCCGGCGCGGTGCTGGGCACCGCGCCACTCGCACCTCAGGATGACGGAAGAAGTGTCGTGATTTCAATTACTTACCTACTGTGCATGGGGTTGTTTTCGCGAAAATGGGTTTGGGCGGCCTCGATCCGGGGAATCCATTTGACTCCTCCCCGATTCTGATTCGACTCCGCGTCGTCCCCAACTTAAGCCTTTGCGCCATCGAAACGTCACTTGTACGGCGGCCCAAAACTCCATCTAGTTGCAGCCAACAAGACTCCCGCGACATGTTGCGTGAACGGAACATGACTCCAGGGGGAGTCAGCGATTCGGCCGCGATTCGTTCTAGAGTCGTTCCGAAGCTTAAGACCAACGGGAAAAGCGTCGCAAAGTGAGACAGTTGCGCGAGGTTTGGGGAGGCGCCGGATTCTCCGCTGCCACATCCCGTCACCCTGAGGTGGCCGCTTCTTCAGCGGCCCTCGAAGGGCGACGGGCCCGGCTGGCGCCGCGGACATTCGCTGGGTTGGCACCCGGGCCGTTCATCCTTCGAGGCTCCCCATGCGGCGCGATGCGCCGCATGGCTCGCGCCTCAGGATGACGGGCTGATGGTGGGCGGATCAGCCCCCAAGCCCCGCCCCCGCCCCAGACAGCACTGACATTCGCCCAAATCGCCACTACCTAATCCCCCAGATGCCCTTTTCCTCCTCCCCCTTCGCTTCCGAGCGCGCGCCGTCCGATCGGGTGCCTGGCGCCGGCGTCACTGCGGTGCTCGGGCCGACCAACACCGGCAAGACCCATCTCGCCATCGAGCGGATGCTGGCGCACCCGTCCGGGATGATCGGCCTGCCGCTGCGCCTGCTCGCGCGCGAGGTCTACAACAAGATCGCTGGCAGGGTCGGCGCCGAGGCGGTCGCGCTCGTCACCGGCGAGGAGAAGATCAAGCCCAGGAATCCGCGCTATTGGGTCTCGACCGTCGAGGCGATGCCGCGCGACCTCGACCTCTCCTTCCTGGCCGTCGACGAGGTCCAGATCGCCAGCGATCTCGAACGCGGCCACGTCTTCACCGACCGCATCCTCAACCGCCGCGGCCGCGACGAGACGCTGCTGCTCGGCGCCGCCACGATGCGCCCGATCATCGAGCGGCTGCTGCCTGGCGTCTCCATGATCACGCGGCCGCGCCTGTCGCAGCTCGAATTCGCCGGCGACCGCAAGATCACGCGCCAGCCGCGCCGCACTGCCATCGTCGCGTTCTCGGCCGACGAGGTCTACGCCATCGCCGAGCTGATCCGCCGCCAGCATGGCGGCGCCGCCGTGGTGCTGGGCTCGCTCTCGCCCCGCACGCGGAACGCGCAGGTGGCGATGTTCCAGAACGGCGATGTCGATTATCTCGTCGCCACCGATGCCGTTGGCATGGGCCTCAATCTCGACGTCGACCACGTTGCGTTTGCCTCCGACCGCAAGTTCGACGGCTACCAGTTCCGTAGGCTGACGCCGTCCGAATTCGCGCAGATTGCGGGGCGTGCCGGCCGTGCCACGCGCAACGGCACCTTCGGCACCACCGGCCGCTGCGCGCCGTTCGAGCCCGAGCTCGTCAACGCGCTGCAGAACCACACTTTCGATCCCGTGAAGATGCTGCAATGGCGCAACGCCAGGCTGGATTTCTCCTCGCTCGGCGCGCTCCAGGTGTCCCTGAACCTCGCCCCCGGCCATGAGGCGCTGACGCGCGCGCCGGTTGCCGAGGACATGCGCGTGCTCGATCACGCCGCCCGCGACGTCGAGGTGCGCGATATCGCGCATGGCAAGGCGGCGGTGGAGCGGCTGTGGGAGGCCTGCCAGGTCCCCGATTACCGAAAATTGTCGCCGGCCGCCCATGCCGAGCTGGTGACGACGCTGTACGGCTTCCTGATGCGGAAGGGATGCATCCCCGACGCCTGGTTCGAGGCCCAGATCACCCAGGCCGACCGCATCGACGGCGATATCGACACGCTGTCGGCCCGGATCGCGCAGATCCGCACCTGGACCTTCGTCGCCAACCGCCCGGACTGGCTGAAAGACCCCGAACGCTGGCAGGGGATCGCGCGGGAGGTCGAAAATAAATTATCGGATGCGCTCCATGAACGCTTGACTGAGCGTTTCGTTGATCGCCGGACCAGTGTATTGATGCGCCGCCTGCGGGAGAACACGAGCTTGAATACTGAAATCGGCAAGACCGGCGAAGTCATCGTCGAAGGCCATGTCATCGGCCGCCTCGACGGCTTCACCTTTGCACCGGATGCGGCGGAAGCCGGCTCCGATGCGAAAGCCTTGCAGGCTGCAGCGCAAGCAGTGCTCGCCGGCGAGATCAACACGCGCGCCGAAAAGCTCGGCAATGCGCCGGACGATCAGTTCGTGCTGACCTCCGAAGGCATCATCCGCTGGACCGGCGATGCCGTGGCGCGGCTGTCCGCCGCAGAGGACGCGCTGCATCCGCGCATCCGCATCATCTCCGACGAGCGCCTCACCGGCGGCCCCCGCGAGAAGGTGCAGGCCCGGCTCGAGCTCTGGCTCAAGACTCATGTCGAGAAGCTGCTCGGGCCGATGTTCGAGCTCTCCAAGGCCGAGGACGTCACCGGCATCGCCCGCGGCATCGCCTATCAGCTCGTCGAGGCCCTCGGCGTGCTCGAGCGCCCCAAGATCGCCAACGAGCTGAAGGATCTCGACCAGCCCTCGCGCGCGGTGTTGCGCAAATACGGCGTCCGTTTCGGCGCCTATCACATCTATTTCCCCGGTCTTTTGAAGCCCGCCGCGCGCGCGCTCGCCGCGCTGCTCTGGGCGCTGAAGCAGGACAATGTCGATCTGTCCTCGCTCTCGGGCGCGCAGCATCTGGCATCCTCCGGCCGCACCTCGTTCCCGGTCGACAAGGCCCTGCCGCGCGATGCCTATCGCGTGCTCGGCTACAAGCAGGCCGGCGAACGCGCGGTGCGCGTCGACATTCTGGAGCGTCTTGCCGATCTGATCCGTCCGGCGCTGGCCTGGCGCGAGAACGCGTCCGGCGAAAAGCCGGCCGGCGCCTTCGACGGCCGCGGCTTCGTGGTGACGCAGGCGATGACCTCGCTCACTGGTTCGGCCGGCGAAGATTTTGCGTCGGTCCTGCGCGCGCTCGGCTATCGCATGGAGAAGCGTCCGCCGCTGCCGCAAAAGCCGGCCGTGGTGGAAACGGTCGCGGCCGAGACGCCGCCGGCTGAAGGCAGCGCCGAATCCGCGACAGAGACCTCGACCGAGACCGCCGCAGAGGCCGTTGCCGGCCTGCCGGCGGAGGCTTCCACCGAAGCGGTCGCCGAGCCGGTCACCGTCGAAGATGCGCCCGGCATGGAGCTGCAGGACGAGCCGGCTCAGGAGGCCGAGCCCGCGCTCGAAGCCTCTCCCGAGGCCCCCGTCACGCCCGAAGACGCCCCCGGCATTGCGCCGCCGGCGGAAGAGCCCGTTGCGCCCACCGAGGCTGCTGGCCTCGAAGCCGCTCCGGCCGAGACGGCCGCAACCGAAGCCGCCGCGTCACCCGACGCCGCCGCGCCTGTCGAAGCTGCGGCGACGCCCGCCGAGCCCGAGCTGATCGAGGTCTGGCGCCCCGGCGGCCGTCACGAGGACCGCAAGCCGCGCCACGAGCGCCATCGCCACCAGCGTCACCACCATCAGCGTCCGCAAGGAGGCGCAGAGGCAGGTGCCGCGCCCGCGGAAGGCGGGGCCGCACAAGCAGCCGACGGCGCCAAGCCGGGCCAGCGTCATGGCGGCCATCGCAGGGACGGCGGCAGAGACTTCCGCAAGCCGCGCGAAGGTGGCGAAGGCGCGCCGCGTCCCGAGGGGCGCGACGACAGGAACCGCCGCTTCGAGGGCAAGGATCGCGACAACAAGGGGCGCGATCGCGACAAGGGCAAGTTCGGCGGAGATCGCGACAAGGGCCGTGACAACCGTGGCCGCGACCGCGACAAGGGCCGCGACCGCCAGGGCGGGCCGTCGCTGCGTCCCTACGCCTCGAGCGCAAATCCGCGCGAGCGCGATCGCCCGGCCGATCCGAACTCGCCCTTCGCCAAGCTCGCGGCTCTGAAAGAGCAGCTGTCCGGCCGCAAGGAGTAATCCCACGACGACCGAGCGGCAGCGCCTCGACAAATGGCTGTGGCACGCGCGGGTGGTGAAGGCGCGCACCTCCGCGGCCGAGCTCGTCGGGTCGGGCCACGTTCGCGTCAACGGCGAGCGCGAAAAGTCGCCGGGGCATGCGATCAAGATCGGCGACGTCATCACCGTCGCGCTCGATCGCACCGTGCGGGTGTTGAAGGTCACCGGCTTCAGCGAACGCCGTGGCGATGCTGCCGCGGCGCGGGTGCTCTTTGAGGAGCTAAGCGAAGCGAAACGCAATTAATTGCGTTTCGAATTCAGTTCTTGGTCGATCAAACACACAAAGCCGTCATGATCGGGCCTTCCCGACCTTGCAGCGCAGGGCCATACGCGCTACGCAAGCCGCGACTTTTAAAAGAGCTTTTCGGAGCGTTGGATGACTTACGTCGTCACTGAAAACTGCATCAAGTGCAAGTACACCGACTGCGTCGAGGTCTGCCCGGTCGACTGCTTCTACGAGGGTGACAACATGCTCGTCATCCACCCGGACGAGTGCATCGATTGCGGCGTGTGCGAGCCGGAATGCCCCGCCGACGCCATCAAGCCGGACACGGAACCGGGCCTGGAAAAGTGGCTTTCGGTCAACGCCGACTACGCCAAGAGCTGGCCGAACATCACCCAGAAGAAAGAATCACCTGCCGACGCCAAGGAATTCGACGGCATGGAAGGCAAGTTCGAGAAATATTTTTCTCCGAACCCCGGCTCCGGCGACTGAATCGGGCTCAAACTTAACCCTAATAGCGGCGCTTCCGCCGAAAACCAGCCCTCAAGACCCCTAAATCATTGATTTTTGCGGGAAATGTGCTATATTGGGCACATTAAGCCGAACCCTGTCAGCCCCGTTGGCCCCGCTGGGTTCCCGTGAAACCAAATGTCGAACAGGGGCGTGGCAGTTTCCGCGCGCAGGCTGTGTCACAGAAAACGCGTAAAAAGAGTACTTCAGCGAGGGCTTCCCATAAGGAGGCCAAAAAAGTCGCCGCGGCCAGCCGTAGCGCATCCAAAGGTCGGACCGCGACGAAGGCGCCGGCTGCAAAGTCCTCGAAGAACAAAAGAAGCGCAATGCCTAACAAGACTGCCAAACCGGCCGCGAAAGCGACCGTTGCCAAGCCTGCTGTCAAGCCCGTTGCCGCCAAGGCTCCCGCTGCCAAGCCCGCCGCGTCGAAGGCTCCCGTTGCTGCTCCTGCCAAGGCTCCCGTTGCTGCCGCCAAGCCCGCTGTGAAGCCGGCGGCTGCTGCGCCGAAGGTCGAGGAAAAGAAGGTCGTGACCCAGCGTCAGGGCTTCAAGGCCAATGAATTCGTCGTCTATCCCGCTCACGGCGTCGGCCAGATCCTGGCCATCGAGGAGCAGGAGATCGCCGGCGCGAAGCTCGAGCTGTTCGTCATCAACTTCATCAAGGACAAGATGACGCTGCGCGTGCCGACCGCCAAGGTCGCCAATGTCGGCATGCGCAAGCTGTCCGAGCCGGCGCTGGTGAAGAAGGCGCTGGAGACGCTCAAGGGCCGCGCCCGCGTCAAGCGCACCATGTGGTCGCGCCGCGCCCAGGAATACGAAGCGAAGATCAATTCGGGCGACATCGTCGCGATCGCGGAAGTCGTGCGCGACCTCTACCGCTCGGAGTCGCAGCCGGAGCAGTCCTACAGCGAACGCCAGCTCTATGAAGCGGCGCTCGATCGTCTCTCCCGCGAGATCGCGGTGGTGCAGCACTCGACCGAGACCGAAGCGGTCAAGGAGATCGAAGCCCAGCTCGCCAAGAGCCCGCGCCGCACCAACGCCAAGGCGGAAGCCGCCGACGGCGAGGGCGATACGGATGCCGAGGGCGATACCGACGACACCGATGGCGACGACACCACCGTCGCCGACGAGGCCGCGTAAGCAGCTTCGCTCTGCGCAAGCAATCAAAAGCCCGGCCGAATGGCCGGGCTTTTTGTTTGGGGAATGTTTTCCAAGACGATGACTGAAGCTTCGTGCAAGAGCTCTCTCGACAAACTCGGTGTCGTCCCGGCGAACGCCGGGACCCATACCCCCAGGGAGAAGTTTGACGAAGACTAGTCGTTCGGTACGCCTACCGATCGCAACGATAGATTCCGCGGTAGGGGTCCCGGCGTTCGCCGGGACGACGAGAGGAGAGAGTCTTCGTCAAACGACGCGTGGCGGGTCACTTCACCGGCCGCTTCTCGAGCTTCCTTGCCAGCGTGCGCCGGTGCATGCCGAGCCTTCTTGCCGCCTCCGAGATATTGAAATCGGTCTCGATCAGGGTCTGGTGGATGCGCTCCCATTCCAGCGTCTTGATCGAGGTCGGCCGTGCATCGAGCGCGACCTCGGCGTTGCCTTCGGCCTTGTTGAAGGCGGCTTCGATGTCGTCGGTGTTCGAGGGCTTTGCGAGATAGTGGCAGGCGCCCAGCTTGATCGCCTCGACGGCGGTCGAGATGCTGGCAAAGCCGGTGAGCACCACGATCAGCATGTCAGGGTCGTGCGTGTGCAGCAGCTCGACGCAGGCAAGGCCCGAGGCGCCGCCGAGCTTGAGGTCGACGACGGCGTGGCCGAAGGAGCGTTCCTCCAGCACGTTCCGCACGTCCTCGATCGAGGCGGCGAGCACGACATCATAGCCGCGGCGCTCGAACGAGCGCTTCAGCGTGCGCGCAAAGCCGGCATCGTCCTCGACGACGATGAGCGAACGGTCAGGCGTCAAAATTCCCTCCGATCGCCAGCGTTGCGAGCGGTAGCGTGAGGCGGACGGTGGCGCCGCGCTTCCTGTGGTTCTCGGCGGTCACGGTGCCTCCGAGCTTGCGCACCACGTTCACCACCAGGAACAGCCCGAGCCCGCCGCCGGCGCGGCCCTTGCTCGAGTGATAGGGTTTTCCGAGCTGCGCCAGCATCTCCGGCGCAAAGCCCGGGCCGCGATCGCTGATCGACAGCACGAGATTGTCGCCCTCGCGCTCGGCGACGAGCTCGACCCATTCCCGCGAGACTTCATGGGCGTTGTCGAGCACGTTGAAGATGACCTGCTTCAGCGCGATGTCGGAGACGATGGCGACGTCCGCTCCGAACGTATTGACGAAGTAGAGCGTCCGCGCCGAGCGCGCGTCGCGCCATTCGTCGACCAGGGCGGTCACGAAGGCCGTCACCGTCGTCGGCGATGAGCCTTCGCCGCGCGCTTCGCCGGCCGAGACCAGGATGCCCGTCACGATCGACTTGCAGCGCTGCAGCGAGGTTTCCATCTCCGCGAGGTCCTCGGCGAGCTCCTGATCGGCGGCAAGATCCGGCATGCGGCGCCAATCGCTGAGGATCACCGAGAGCGAGGCGAGCGGTGTGCCGAGCTCATGGGCCGCGCCGGAGGCGAGCAGGCCCATGCGGACGATGTGATCCTGCTCGGCGGCATGCTGGCGCAGCGCGGCCAGATTCGCGTCGCGCTCGCGCAAATTCCTGTTGATGCGGGTGACGAACACGACCAGCAGCACGGCGTTGAGAACGAAGCCCAGCAGCATGCCGGCGACCGTGAGCGTATAGGTCTCGCTCAGCGGGTTCGGCGGCAGGTCCAGCGGGCGGTATGCCAGCGTCAGCCAGACAAAACTCGCGCAGGTCAGCGCGACCAGCGACCAGGTCGAGCGGGCATCGAGCAGCACCGCGCCGAGCGTCACCTGGAGCAGGAACAGCGAGGTGAAGGGATTGGTGGCGCCGCCAGAGAGGTAGAGCTGCGCGGTTAGCGCGGCGACGTCCAGCATCAAGGCGACCAGCAGCTCGTTGTTGGTGATCGCGGCGCGATGGCGCACCCAGACCAGGCTGGAGACGTTGAGCAGCACCAGCGCGCCGATCACCGCGCCCATCCGCTCCAGCGGCAGGGGAATGCCGAGCCCAAGATGCACGCCGCCGATCGTCACGATCTGGCCGACCACCGCGGTCCAGCGCAGCTGGATCAGCAGCGCCATGTTCTTGCGGTTGGTCTCGTCGTCGGTCGGAGTCGTGCCGATCAGCTCGCTGCGCGCGTCCGCCTGCGATTGCAGCGTGACGGCCAGCCCGCCATGCGCAAGTGTGTGGGAAAGCGTCTTCCCGTCGTCAGGTCGGCTCGACGATCGTTCCAGCATCTGATCCCGTCCTGCGGGCGACGGCATCGGAGCCGCCTGCCTTTTCGTGGACGAAGCGTTTGCGGCGGAACAGCCCGCCGCCGAATGTGACGAAGAGTTTACCCGCCAGCATGAAAGCCAGGGCGAACCACGTCAGCGCGTAGATCAGGTGGTTATTGGGAAAGCTGACCACGGTCAATCCGCCGATTGGACCGCTGCCGGATTGTGATCCGGCATCGGCATCGACGAAGAACGGCGCGACATCGTGCAGACCGCGGGCGGTCGCAATCGCGGCGACATCCCGCGAATACCAGCGGTTGTGCTGGGGCACGTTGTTCCGGAGGAATCCGCCTTTCGGCTCTGTCATGCGGAGCAGGCCGGTGATCTCGACCTGGCCGTCCGGATTGCCGTCCCGGCGCGTCGATGCGTCGCGCCGCTCGGACGGCACGAAGCCGCGGTTGACCAGGACCTGTGTGTCGTCATCGCGCTGGAGCGGTGTCAGCACCCAATAGCCCGGGCCTTCCTCGGTGACCGCCTGGACCAGCGTCTCGCGGTCATGCAGGAAGCGGCCGGTGACGCTGACATGCCTGTATTCGTCATTTGCCCTGGAAACCGCAGGCCATGAATCGGGCGAGGGGATCGGCTGGGCCGGGGCATGGACACGCTGCTCGACGCGGTCGATCAGCGCCAGCTTCCAGGCGCGGCGCTCGATCTGCCAGATGCCGAGTGCGATCAGAACAACAAAGGCCGTCAGCGAGAGGACCGTGAGCCACAGGGACGGGGACCGCGCAGCCTCGCTGCGCGCCCCGCTCGTCTTGCTGGTCACGGTCCTGACTTCGCTCACTTCATTCCGCTCATCTGGTGGATCGGCATCATGTTGCTGTTGAGGTGGCTCATCACCCACAGCGAACCCGACAGCGCGATCACCACCATGACGATGGTGAAGATCAGCGCCATCATGCTCCAGCCGTTCTCGGACGTCGTGTTCATGTGCAGGAAGTAGATCATGTGCACGACGATCTGCACGACCGCGAAGGCCATGATCACGAGCGCGGTGATCTGCTTGCTCGGCAGTGCGCCGCTCATCACCAGCCAGAACGGGATCGCGGTCAGCACGACCGAGAGCACGAAGCCGAGCATGTAGCCCGAGAACGTGCTGTGGGCGTGGCCGTCGGCGTGGTGATGGTCGTGCGCGCCGGCTGCGTGGGTATCGGTGCTCATCGCAGAACTCCCAGGAGATAGACGAAGGTGAAGACGCCGATCCAGACCACGTCGAGGAAGTGCCAGAACATCGACAGGCACATCAGGCGGCGGCGGTTGGCTTCGATCAGGCCGAACTTCTGGACCTGCACCATCAGCGTCACCAGCCAGATCAGGCCGCAGGAAACGTGCAGGCCGTGGGTGCCGACCAGGGTGAAGAACGCCGACAGGAAGGCGCTGCGCTGGGGCGTGGCGCCTTCATGGATCATGTGAGCGAACTCGGTGAGCTCGATGCCGATGAAGGCGAGACCGAACAGGCCGGTGATCGCCAGCCAGATTTGCGTCTGTGCGACCTTGTTCTGCTGCATCGTCAGCATGGCAAAGCCATACGTGATCGACGACAGCAGCAGCATCGAAGTGTTCACCGCGACCAGGTTCAGGTCGAACAGGTCCTTCGGTGCGGGGCCTGCGGCGTAGTTGCCACCGAGCACGCCAAAGGTGGCGAACAGGATCGCGAAGATGAGACAGTCGCTCATCAGGTAGATCCAGAAGCCGAGCGAGGTGCTCCAGCCTTCCGGATGCGGGTGTTCGTCGGCGAGATAGAAGACCGGCTCGCCGGTCTGGGCGGGATTGACAGCGACAGTCATTTACTTGGCTCCGGCGAGCAGTTTGGTGCGCGCGTCCTCGGTCCGGATGACGTCTTCAGCCGGAATGTCGAAGTCGCGGTGATAGTTGAAGGTGTGGCCGATGCCGACGACGAGCAGCGCGGCGAAGCACACTGCGGCGAGCCACCAGATGTACCAGATCAGGCCGAATCCCATCGCGGTGGCGAGGCCGGCGAGGATGATGCCGGTGCCGGTGCTGCTGGGCATGTGGATCGGCCTGAACCCGGTGAGCGGACGCTGGTAGCCGTGCTTCTTCATGTCCCACCACGCGTCATTGTCGTGAACGACGGGGGTGAAGGCGAAGTTGTAGTCCGGCGGGGGCGAGGAGGTCGCCCATTCCAGCGTGCGCGCGTCCCAGGGATCGCCGGTGACGTCCTTGAGCTGCTCGCGCCTGAGGAAGCTGACCGCGAACTGCATCAGCATGCTGAGGATACCGAGCAGGACGAGGAAGGCCCCGATCGCGGCGATGACGAACCAGATCTGCAAGGACGGATCGTCGAACACGCGCAGGCGGCGGGTCACGCCCATCAGGCCGAGCACGTAGAGCGGCATGAAGGCGAGGTAGAAGCCGGTGACCCAGAACCAGAACGACATCTTGCCCCAGAATGGATCGAGCTTGAAGCCGAACGCTTTCGGGAACCAGTAGGAGATGCCGGCGAAGGCGCCGAACACCACGCCGCCGATGATCACGTTGTGGAAGTGCGCGATCAGGAACAGGCTGTTGTGCAGCACGAAGTCGGCCGGCGGCACCGCCAGCAGCACGCCGGTCATGCCGCCGATCACGAAGGTCAGCATGAAGGCGATCGTCCACATCATCGGCAGCTCGTAGCGGATGCGGCCGCGATACATCGTGAACAGCCAGTTGAACATCTTCGCGCCCGTCGGGATCGAGATGATCATCGTGGTGATGCCGAAGAACGAGTTGACGCTGGCGCCCGAGCCCATCGTGAAGAAGTGATGCAGCCAGACCAGGTACGACAGGATGGTGATGACGACCGTGGCGTAGACCATCGAGGTGTAGCCGAACAGCCGCTTGCCGGAGAAGGTCGAGGTCACTTCCGAGAAGATGCCGAACGCCGGGAGAACCAGGATGTAGACTTCGGGATGACCCCAGATCCAGATCAGGTTCACGTACATCATCGGGCTGCCGCCGAAATCGTTCGTGAAGAAGTTGGTGCCGACGTAGCGGTCGAGCGAGAGCAGCGCGAGCACCACTGTCAGAACCGGGAAGGAGGCGACGATCAGGACGTTGGTGCAGAGCGACGTCCAGGTGAAGACCGGCATCTTCATCATGGTCATGCCGGGACACCGCAGCTTGACGATGGTGCAGATCAGGTTGATGCCTGACAATGTCGTGCCGACGCCCGCGACCTGCAGCGCCCAGATGTAATAGTCGACGCCGACATCGGGGCTGTAGCCGATGTTCGACAGCGGCGGATAAGCCAGCCAGCCGGTGCGGGCGAATTCGCCGATGAACAGCGAAGCCATCACCAGCACTGCGCCGCCGACCGTCATCCAGAAGCTGAAATTGTTCAGGAACGGGAACGACACGTCGCGCGCGCCGATCTGGAGCGGCACGACATAGTTCATCAGGCCGGTCACCAGCGGCATCGCCACGAAGAAGATCATGATCACGCCGTGGGCGGTGAAGACCTGGTCGTAGTGATGGGCGTTGAGATAGCCTTCGGAGCCGCCAAAGGCCAGCATCTGCTGGCCGCGCATCATCAGCGCATCGGCAAAGCCGCGCAGCAGCATCACGATGCCGAGGATCATGTACATGATGCCGATGCGCTTGTGGTCCACGGTGGTGAACCATTCGCGCCAGAGATAACCCCAGAGGCGGAAATAGGTGAGGCCGCCGAGCAGTGCGGCGCCGCCGAGCGCGACCACCGCGAAGGTGCCGACGACGATCGGCTCGTGCAGCGGCAACGATTCGAAGCCGAGCCGGCCGAAGATGAGCTTGAGAAGATCAGGAGACATGCGGGGATCTCTTTAGGAGTCTGACTTCGGACGCAGTCCGAGGAAGAAGGACGAGGACTTGAGCGGCGCGAAGCTCGGCCGCTTCAGGCCGGCGCCGAGCAGCGGCGCGGTGTCGACAGGAGCCGTGATCGACGCCGTGGTCTTGCCCTGCGGCGCATCGGGCGTGCAGGTGCCGGCGACGAAAGTCGGCTCCGGCCCGAGCGGGGTGCCGCGGCGGGCGTACTTGTCGTAAGTGAGCGGCAGGGTGTTGTTCAGGCCCTGATGACCGTTGCCGCCCTTGGCGTCGATCGCCATCATCTCGCTTTGGCACATCTTGCCGGTCTCGACGCACATGTTGAGGATCAGGCGGTAGAGATCGGAGTCGATCGTGCCGTAGCGGCGTTCCGGCTCGTTCTGGCTGGGCTTTTCGAGCTGAAGATATTCGGCGCGGCCGAGCGAGCCGCCGGCGGATTTGGCGCTGGCGATCCAGGCGTCAAAGCCCTTGTCGTCGAGTCCTCTAAAGTTGAAGTGCATGCCTGAGAAGCCGGCGCCGCTGTAGTTCGCCGAGAAGCCCTTGTAGGTGCCGGCGTGGTTGACGACGGCGTGGAGCTTCGTCTCCATGCCCGGCATCGCGTAGATCTGGCCGGCAAGCGCGGGGATGTAGAACGAGTTCATCACCGAGGATGCGGTGATGCGGAAGTTGATCGGACGGTCGACCGGTGCTGCGAGCTCGTTGACGGTGGCGATGCCGTAATCCGGATAGATAAAGAGCCACTTCCAGTCGAGCGCGACGACGTCGACCTCGAGCGGGGCCTTGGACTGGTCCACGGCGCGGTCGGCATGGATGCGGCCGAGAGTGCGATAGGGGTCGAGCAGATGCGTGCCCATCCAGGTCAGTGCGCCCAGGCAGACGATGATCAGCAGCGGCGCCGACCAGATCACCAGCTCGAGCTTGGTCGAGTGGTCCCATTCCGGCTCATAGCGAGCGGCCGTGTTGGACTGGCGATAGCGCCAGGCGAACAGCACCGTCAGCGCCATCACGGGGACGACGATCAGGAGCATCAGGACGGTGGAGATGATGACGAGGTCGCGCTGCTGGGCAGCGATATCGCCGGCTGGCGCCAGCACGACGTAGTCGCAGCCGCTGAGCGCAGCAGCCAGAGGTAGTAGCGCCAGGATCTTGAGACGAGACACGGGCCGAGCCTTTGAGAATGAGTTTCTTTTGCGGGGCCAACGGGTAGCTGCGGCGCAACAATCCGGACATTGGACAATTTGTCCAATGTTGCAGTGCGGAATGTTGGGTCAGAGAGGGCCAGATTGCCCGGCGCCCGCCGGGCGGTCGGCTTTGGTTTTCAGGACGTTAAGGGCGCACGAATGGCGACGGCACAGACCCCCGCAATGGCAGACCTCCACACGGGCGAGCACGGCCACGACCAGGCCAGTCCCGGCGAGATCGCCATCGGCGTCATCATCGGCCGCACCTCGGAATTCTTCGACTTCTTCGTCTTCGCGATCGCCTCGGTGATCGTGTTCCCGCGCCTGGTGTTCCCGTTCGCGAGCGAGCTGACCGGCACGCTCTATTCCTTCATGATCTTCGCGCTGGCCTTCATGGCGCGGCCGATCGGCACCGTCATTTTCATGACGGTGGACCGTGCCTACGGCAAGACCGCCAAGCTGATCTCGGCGCTGTTCCTGCTCGGCACCGCCACGGTCGCGCTGGCGTTCCTGCCCGGCTATCACGACATCGGCGTTGCCGCGATCTGGCTGCTGGCGCTGGCGCGCATCGCGCAGGGTCTGGCCTGGGGCGGTGCCTGGGACGGCATGGCTTCGCTGCTGGCGCTGAACGCGCCGCCCTCCAAGCGCGGCTGGTACGCGATGGTGCCGCAGCTCGGCGCTCCGCTCGGGCTGATCGTGGCGAGCGCGCTGTTCGCCTATTTCGCCGGCAACCTCTCGGCCGACGATTTCTTCGACTGGGGCTGGCGCTATCCGTTCTTCGTCGCCTTTGCCATCAACGTCGTGGCGCTGTTCGCGCGCCTGCGCATGGTGACGACGGAGGAATATGCCTCGCTGTTCGAGACCCGCGAGTTGCAGCCCGCGCGCATCTCCGACACCGTCGCGAGCGAAGGCCAGAACATCATGCTGGGAGCGTTCGCACCGCTGGCGAGCTTCGCGCTGTTTCACATGGTTACGGTGTTTCCGCTGTCCTGGGTGTTCCTGTTCACCCGCGAAAGCCCGGTACGCTTCCTGATCATCGAGATCGTCGCCGCCGTGTTCGGCGTTGGCGCGATCGTGATGTCCGGCATCATCGCCGACCGCGTCGGCCGCAAGTCGCTGCTGATGGGATCGGCGATCGCGATCGCGATCTATAGCGGCTTTGCCCCGCAGCTGCTCGATGCCGGCGCGTTCGGCGAGACCATCTATATGGTGATCGGCTTCATCCTGCTCGGCCTGTCGTTCGGCCAGTCCTCGGGCGCGATCGCCTCGAACTTCAAGCAGGCGTACCGATACACGGCGTCCGCGCTGACCTCGGACATGGCCTGGCTGTTCGGTGCCGGCTTCGCGCCGCTGGTCGCCTTGCTGCTCGCGACCAATCTCGGCGTCATCGCCTCGGGCGCGTATCTGTTGTCCGGCGCGTTCTGGACCCTGCTGGCGCTCTGGCTCAGCGGCCAGCGCGAGAAGGGCGATATGGATACGGGGCGTTAAGCTCGAGCTGTAGCCACATCACAGGTGCGGTAGGGTGGGCAAAGGCGCCCTTGCGCCGTGCCCACCATCTCTCTCGATCGCAAAAGATGCGTGGGCACGCTTGCGCTTTGCCCACCCTACGGCACCACCCGTTTCGCTAATCCGCCACGATCTTCACGCGATCACGCACCTTCACCTGCGCGGTGCGATCGAGGCCGTTCAGCACGCGGAAGCGTTCGGCGGGATGGTCGACGCCGGCCATGCGGTGGGAGAGCGATTCCACGGTGTCGCCGGGCTGCACGGTGATGACTTTGATGCGGAGCGGGCGCGCGGCCTGGATCTCGTCGAGCGTCAGGCGGCGGAATGAATTGACGGTCTCGCGCGCGTTGCGCTCACTCTCGGTCGACTTCTGCCGTGCCGCGAAGATGAAGCGATAGACGTCGCTGCCGAAGCGCAGCGCGTAGACCTTGAACTGCCACTGGTCGCCTTTGGCGGTGGCCGACGCAGCCGGGAAACCGTTGATGGTGATGTCTTCGGTGGACGCCTTCTCGACGCCCTCCATCCAGCCGGAATTGAGGTAGTCGCCGAGCGACTGCTCGGCCGGCACGCGCACCACGTCGAAACGCATCGCCTGTGCGCCGCCCTCGCGCACGCCGATCACCGCCTGCGCGGTGTTGTCGAGCGTGAAATTGTCCGGCGCCTGGAAGGTGAAGCCCAGCTTCGGATGCAGGAAGCGGCGGCCGCGGACGAAACCTTCGCTGGGGTCTTCGCCGTAGACGAGGTTGTCGATCGCAGCGAGATAGCTCTCGCGGTCGCGCTCGGCGCCTTCAGGCGCCGTGTATTGCCGCGCGATGGTCTGCGCGTTCTGCACGCGCTCCGGGGTTGCCGGATGCGAGGAGGTGAAATCCTGCGCGCGCGGATCGAGCGAGCTCTTGCCGGCCTTCAGCTCGGCATTGCGCTCCATCGCGGAGAGGAAGCGCGCAGCACCGTAGGGATCGAAATGCGCCTTGGCGGAAATGCCGACGCCGATGCCGTCGGCCTCGAACTCCTGCTTGCGCGAAAAACTCGCCATGGTGAGCTTGGTCTTGGCCAGCGCGAGCGCGGTGAGATCGGGGTCGTTGCTCATGTCGGTGACGACGCGGGTGACGATCGCGGCCTGGCGCGCCTGGTCCTCGCGCATCGCGGCATGCTTGGACAGCACGTGCGCCATCTCGTGGCTGAGCACGGAGGACAATTCCGAGGTGTCGCTGGCGAGCGCGAGAAGTCCGCGGGTGACATAGAGCTGGCCGTTCGGCAGCGCGAAGGCGTTCACCGCGCCGGAATTGAGGATGGTGACCTTGTAGCCCTGGTCGGGACGGTCGGACGCTGCGACCAGCCGGTCGACGGTCTTGCTGACGAGCGATTCGAGCCTGGGATCGTCGTAAGTGCCGCCATAGCTCGCCAGGATGCGCTCGTGCTCCTTCTCGGTGGCGGGGGTCTGCGCGACGGCCGGCTTCGGCTTGGGCATCGCAACGGTCGGTGGGGTCGCGGCAGCCTGGAACCGGCCCATGTCGCCGCAGCCGGCGAGAAGCCCGCCCAGCGCAAGGCAAAGCGCGGCCGGCGCCGCCCGCAGGCGGCGGCAATCGCCCAGTCCGTGCCGTTCTAGCACCCCATTCACTTCAATTAACCCGTGCCCGGCCGTTAAGGCCTTACCCCAGTAGGCTCGTTTGCGCCCAGCAATTCAACCTGTCCCAAGAGACGCACATCGATGCGCGGCCCCGTACTTCCCTCGACCCAGCCTCGGACTCGAATACGCTTACTTTCCAATGACTTAAGGGTGATCCCGGCATTTTCGAACGCCGGTAGCGTGCGCTTTGAAATAGTCACGGCAAAGCCACGTGTCCAGTTCCGTCCGAAGTTGAGGTAGGTCATTGCCCCAGCTTGCCGGACCGACAGGACTTTGCCCTCGACCACCATAAAGCGCCCGATCCCCGCCAAAATATCGTCCGGACTTTCCGCGTTTTTTATGGCCGACGGGTCAGCCCAACTGCCCTTTTTTTGGCGCCGCGCCTCGGCCTCCGACGCCATCAGGGCCGCCGCGCAGTCCTTGTCCGTGATTTCGGCCGACACCAGGGCGTCGCCCTGGGCGAGCAGCATGGCCTGCACCGAGGTGTCGCTCTCGCCGATGAAGACCAGCGCGCCCTGGCGGCCGTAGCGGTCGGGCGTGTCGTCGTTGCCGCGGAGTGTCACGTCGCGGCTCGCGAGCAGTGAGGCCAGCGCCTGCTTCGTCGTCGCCGTCGTCTCGATGCCTGCGAGGCGGATCTCGCGGCCATCGTCGAGACGAACGCTGCGCGCATCGACGATCGCAGCGACACGGCCTTCGCTTTGCGACTCGAACTGGCACGGCATCGCGAGCGCGGTGTGACTCGCGAGGAGAAGGAATGCGACGATGAGGTGAAGCCGTTGCGCCACGTGACCCGTAGAGGTTGCGTTGTGCGTCGATCCTAACTCAAACGATGCCAATGACGAAGGGACTCTCGTAGGGTGGGCAAAGCGAAGCGTGCCCACGTCTTTGCCGATCGCGCCGACTCGTGGGCACGGCGCGAAGAGCGCGCCTTTGCCCACCCTACGGCAGCGAGTGCGGGGCTTCGATGTCATCTCACACGCTCGCAATGACGTGGAAACATGTTTCCGCATCTCACCATTCCGTTTTGCGGAAAACATGCCGCCACCGCAAGACTCGCATGGCGCCCTCGCGCTTGCTGCGCTCTTGCGCATGCGGCATGATTGCGGCAACAGCGATTGCCAAGAGCAATAACCAAGCCGCCATCAGAGTACGGCGCGATAAGGGAGATCGTTTTCCATGAAGACAATTTTGTCGGGCATTTTTGCCGCCGCGTTTGCCCTCAGTGCGAGCGCCGCCGCGCAGGCCCAGGACAAGCCACCTCTCAAGATCGGCGGCATCCTCGACATGTCGAGCCTCTATGCCGACATCACCGGACCCGGCAGCGAGACCGCGGCCAAGATGGCCGTTGAGGATTTCGGCGGCGAGGTGCTGGGGCGCAAGATCCAGGTGCTGGCGGCCGATCATCAAAACAAGGCCGATCTCTCCGCCAACATCGCCCGCGACATGCTCGACAACCAGGGCGTCGAGATGATTTACGACGTCGCGGCCTCCGCGACCGCGCTTGCGGCAGGCGAGATCGCCAAGGCGCGCAACAAGATCATCATCTTCAACGGTCCGGGCTCGATCCGTCTCACCAACGAGGCCTGCGGTCCCTATACCATCCACTACGTGTTCGACACCTACGGCCAGGCCAATGTGACCGGCCTTGCGGCCGTGAAGTCCGGCCTCGACAGCTGGTACTTCCTCACCGCCGATTACGCCTTCGGCCAGGATCTGGAGAAGGACACCAGTGCCGTCGTCACCAAGACCGGCGGCAAGGTGCTAGGCAGCGTGCGCCATCCGCTCAACACGTCGGATTTCTCGTCGTTCCTGCTTCAGGCGCAGGCTTCGAAGGCCAAGGTGATCGGGCTTGCGAACGCCGGCGGCGACACCGTCAACGCCATCAAGCAGGCGGCGGAGTTCGGGATCATGAAGGGCGGTCAGAAAGTCTCGCCGCTGCTCGTCTTCGTCACCGATATCGACTCGATCGGCCTGGAGACCGCGCAGGGGTTGCTACTGGCGGAAGCCTTCTATTGGGACATGAACGACGAGACGCGCGCCTTCTCCAAGCGCTTTCAGGAGCGCGTGAAGCGGCCGCCGACCTCGGCGCAGGCCGGCGTCTACTCCTCCGTCACGCACTACCTGAAGGCGGTGAAGGCGGCCGGCACGACCGATGCAGCGACTGTCATGAAGGTGATGAAGGAGACGCCGATCAACGACTTCTTCGCCAAGGGTGGCAAGATCCGCGAGGACGGCCGCATGATCCACGACATGTACCTGTTCGAGGTGAAGAAGCCGTCGGAGTCGAAGGGCCGCTGGGACGACTACAAGCTGCTCGCCACCGTGCCCGGCAGCGAAGCGTTCCAGTCGCTGGAGCAGTCGCGCTGCCCGCTGGTGAAGAAGTGACGCGAAGCGTCATCCCGGGGCGCGCGTAAGCGCGAACCTGGGATCCATCGGGCCGCAGTGATTATCGACAAATGGATTCCGGGTTCGGGCTTCGCGCGCCCCGGAATGACGGAGCAAAACAACAAGGGAGACGCCCTATGAGCAACGACATGGTCCTGCAAAAGCTCGAAGGCGGGCTGCTCACCATCACCATGAACCGTCCGGAGCGGAAGAACGCGCTCAACCCTGAGATGGTGGCCGGGCTGGTCGAAGCGGCACGCCGCGCCGCTGACGATCCGGAGGTGCGCGCGGTGCTGTTCAAGGGGGCCGGCGGATCGTTCTGCGTCGGCGGCGACGTCAAGTCGATGGCCGCGGGCCGCGCGCCGCTGCCGTTCGAGCAGAAGCTTGCGAATCTGCGCCGCGGCATGGAGGTCTCGCGCATCCTGCACCAGATGCCGAAGCCCGTGGTGGCGCAGCTCGACGGCGCCGCGGCTGGCGCCGGCCTGTCGATGGCGCTGTCCTGTGACCTGCGCATCGCCTCGGAATCCTGCAAGATCACGACAGCCTTCGCCAAGGTCGGCTTCTCCGGCGATTACGGCGGGACCTATTTCCTGACGCAGCTGCTCGGCAGCGCGCGGGCGCGCGAGCTCTATCTGATGTCGCCGGTGCTCACGGCCAAGGAAGCGCATGCGATCGGCATGGTGACCAAGGTCGTGCCCGACGCCGAGATCGATGCCGCCGCGCACGAGGTCGCGCTGTCGCTGGCGCAAGGGCCGTCGATCGCGCTCGGCTTCATCAAGCGCAACATCAACAATGCCGAGCATCTGGCGCTGGAAGACTGTTTTGACGGCGAGGCGATCCATCACACCCGCTGCGGCGACACCGAGGATCACAAGGAGGCCGCAAAGGCCTTCGTCGAGAAGCGCAAGCCGACCTTCAGGGGCGTATGACCATGGCGCCCTATATGCGGTTGCGGCAGATCTGCCTGGTCGCGCCGCAGCTCGCGCCCGTGATCTCCGACATCGCGGAGATCATGGGCCTCGCCGTGTGCTACCGCGACGGTAATGTCGCGAAATACGGCCTGGAGAATGCGCTGCTACCGGTCGACACGATTTTGCTGGAGGTGGTCGCACCCTTCAAGGGCGGTACCACGGCCGGCCGCTTCATCGAGAAGACCGGCGGCCGCGGCGGCTATATGGCGATCTTCTGCTGCAATGATCCCGACGAGCGCGGTCGCAACGCCAATGCGCTTGGCGTGCGCACCGCCAACGTGATCGACCATGCGCCCTATCACGGCGTCCAGCTTCACCCCCGCGACTGCCGTGCTGCCTTCATCGAGTTCAATCACACCGAAGGCAGCGATGATATTTTGGGGCCATATCCGCCGGCCGGACCGGACTGGCAGAAATTCATCCGCAAGGACGTGACGCAGACGCTGACCGGCGTGGAGATGCAGAGCCCGGATCCGAAGGGGCTGGCGGAGCATTGGGGGAAGATCATCGGCATTGTGCCTGAAGGTGCCGAGCTGAAACTGCCCAATGCGGCCTTCCGTTTCGTAAAAGGCGCCAGCGAGATCATGAGCGCGCTGGAGTTTCGGGTGGCCGACGTTGCGCAGGTGCTGCACGCCGCGAAGGCGAGGGGGCTTGCGGTGGCGGGGAACGAGTTTCTGCTGGGCGGCGTGACGTTCCGCGTCAGTTGATCCCTCCACCGTTATCCGTCACCCTGAGGTGCTCGCCCCTTCGGCGAGCCTCGAAGGGCGACGGCCACGGTGGGGCCGTTCATCCTTCGAGGCCTCCGCTGCGCTCCGGCGCCTCAGGATGACGGTGAGAGATGCGGTGCAGCCAACAATAAGAAGGACTCGTCCTATGCCGCATCCGCTCGACAGCTTCTTCGCGCCCGCCAGCATCGCGCTGATCGGCGCCTCGCGCGACCACGAGAAGATCCCGGGGCGGCTGTTGTCGATGCTGCGCAAGAACGAATATCCCGGGACGATCTACCCGGTGAACCCGAACTACGCCGATATCGACGGGCTCGCCTGTTACAAATCGATCGGCGAGATCGGCGCGCCGATCGACCTTGCCGTCATCATCATCCCCGCCCGCGCCGTGCTTCCCGCGCTCGAGCAATGCGCTGCCGCCGGCGTCAGGAACGCCGTGATCATCTCCTCCGGCTTTGCCGAGGAGGGCGGCGACAGCGCGGCGATGCAGGACGCGATCGCGGCGCTGGCGAAGCGCACCGGCATGCGGATATCCGGGCCGAACGCCGAGGGCTTCTTCAGTCAGGTGCAGCGCGTGGCGGCGACATTCAGTCCGGCCGTCGATGTCAAGCCAGGCGTGGTGCCGCTTGTTGCCAGCAAAAAACGGATCGGCATCGTCGCGCAGAGCGGCGGCATTGGCTTCGCCTATTATCATCGCGCGCGGGCCCTCGGAATCGCCGTCAGCTATGTCGTCAGCACCGGCAATGAATCCGATCTCGGCGCCGGCGAGTTCCTGGATTACATGGTGCAGGATTCCTCGACCGACGTGATCCTGCTGTTCATCGAGGGCATCCGCGACGTCGACAAATTTCTCGTCGCCGCCCGGCGCGCTGCGGAGATGAAAAAGCCGGTGATCGTGACAAAAGTCGGCCGCTCCGGCGCAGGCCAGCGCGCGGCTGCCTCGCATACCGCGAGCATGGCCGGCTGGTCGGCGGCCTATGACGCGGTGTTCGCAAAATACGGCTTCATCGTCTCCAACGATCTGGATGAAGCGCTGACGATCGCGGCGGTGCTTGCCAGCAATCCGCTGCCGAACGGCGATCGCGTTGCCGTCGTCACCGTCTCCGGCGGCGCCGGCATCTGGGGCGCCGATGCGGTGGCGCTGCAAGGCTTGCAGGTGCCGGAGCTGTCAGAAAAGGTCCAGGCGGGGATCAAGCAGTTGATGCCGTCCTATGGCACGGCGCGCAACCCGATCGACGTCACCGCGCAAGGCGTCACCTCTGGCGGCTTGCAGAAGAGCGTCGATGTGCTCACTGCCTCCGACGAGGTCGATGCGATCCTGGTCGTGCTGTCGCTGTCGAGCGAGGTGCGCAAGCCCTTCAAGGAGGAGGAGCTGACGCCGGTGCTGTCGGCGCAACGCAAGCCGGTGGTGTTCTATTCCTATACGGTGCCGTCCGACTTCGCCCGCCGCGAGCTCGCCAAATCCGGCGTCGTCGTGCTCTCGGGCCTCACCCATGTCGGCGTCGCGATGCGTCGGCTCGTCGACTACGCCAGTTTCAAGCTGCCGCTACCTGCGGACACAGCGCGGCTGCCGGCGCGCGATCTTTCTACGCATCTGAAATCGCCCGTTCTGTCCGAGGCCGACAGCAAGGCGTTGCTCCGCACCGCCGGCATCGCACTGCCGGATGAGGTGCTGGTGAGAGACAAGAACGAGCTCGACGGAGCCGTCACCCGCGTCGGCTTTCCCCTGGCGATGAAGATTCAGTCGCCTGATATCGCCCATAAGAGCGAAGTCGGTGGCGTGCGCGTCAACATCACCACCAAGGGCGAGGTGTTTCTGGCATTCGAGGCGCTGCTGGACAATGCGCGCCGGCACCGGCCGGAGGCGGATATCCAAGGCGTGCTGGTCGGCCCGATGGCGAAGAAGGGCGTCGAGATCATCGTCGGCACGATGACCGACGAGACGTTCGGTCCCATGGTGATGGTGGGTCTCGGCGGCATCACCACCGAGCTGTCCCGCGACGTCGTCTACCGCCCGGCGCCGGTGAGTGCGGAGGAGGCGGGTGCGATGCTGGCGGGCTTGAAGGCTGCGCCGCTCCTCAATGGGTTTCGTGGAGCGGTGAAGGCGGACGTTGCGGCTTTGTCGCGGTTGATCGCCGACGTTTCAGTGCTCGCCGCGCGGCATGCAAAGGAGATCGCCGAGATCGAGCTCAATCCGGTCCTGGTGCACACCGAGGGGCAGGGCGTGACGATCGTCGATGCGCTGGTGGTGGGGAGGAAGTAGCGAGGCCACAAACACCATTGTCGTCCCGGGGCGCGAAGCGAACCCGGGACCCATAACTACAGGGAGGAGTTTGGCGAAGATTCGTGGTGACGGTCTGCGCCCTATAGCTTCTTCCTGTGGTTATGGGGCCCCGCTTTCGCGGGGACGACAGGAGAAATTGCCGAAGCGCCGGCGCGATACGTCGACTATCGCCCCTTGAAATTCGCCGCGCGCCGTTCTTCCGTGGCCTTCACGCCTTCCTTGAAATCCTCCGTCGCGCGCAGCCGGGTCTGCTCGGCGAGTTCGTGGTTGGTCGCGGCGATGACGCGGTCGGCGAGGCCATTGCGCATCGTGGCGCGGGTTGAGAGCAGGCCGAGCGGGGAGCATTCGGCGATCTCGCCGGCGAGCTTCATCGCGGCCGCCTTGACCTGGTCCTGTGGCACCAGCTCGTTGGCGAGGCCCCACTTCACGGCTTCTTCGCCGGTGACGCGGCGGCTGGTGTAGAACATCAGCTCGGCGTTGTTCTTGCCGATCAGCTCAGGAAGAGTCGTCGTCAGGCCGAAGCCGGGATGGAAGCCAAGCTTGGTGAAGTTGGCTGAGAAGCGCGCTTCGGGGCAGGTGACGCGGAAGTCCGCCGAAACCGCGAGACCCAATCCGCCGCCGATGGCGGCGCCCTGCACGGCGGCGACGATCGGCTTCTTGGCGCGGAAGATGCGCACGGCCTGGATGTAGAGATGGTTGATCGGCCCGAGATTGTCGGCGGGGTCGCCCTTCTTCTCGGCCTCGCGCGCCTCCTGCGCCTGCCGCGCCGGGTCGCCAAAGTTCGCGCCGGCGCAGAACGCCTTGCCCTGCGCCGAGAGAACGGAGGCGCGGATCTCGATGTCGCGGTCGAATTCGTCGAGCGCATCGGCGATCTGGTTGATCAGCGAGATGTCGAAGAAGTTCAGCGGCGGGCGGCGGATCTCGATGGTGCCGACGTGTCCGACTTTTTCGACGCCGATGTCTTTGTAGGTGGTCATGATGATCCTCGAATGATTAGCGCAGGCCCAATCCGCGGGCGATGATGCCGCGCAGCACCTCGGTGGTGCCGCCCTGGATGGTGAGTTTCGGTGCGGTCTTGATGGCGAAGTCGAGCTGCCGCTCCAAGGTCTCGCGGTTGGTCGCGGTCTCCTCGACGAAAGCAGCAAGGTCGCGGACACGGTGCGGGAGCTGCTGCTCCCACACCGTGCCGATGTCCTTGACGATGGACGCCTCGACCACAGGCTCCTTGCCGGCCTGCAGCATGCCGGCGACCGAGACCGACATGCGCCGCATGGTATGGAGCTGCGCCACCAGGCGCCCGATGCCTTCGGCGCTGCGCGTATCCGGGTTGGGGCCGACCGCACGGACCAGCTCGGTCAGCACGTAATAGGTTTCGAGGAAACGCTCGGGGCCCGAACGCTCATAGGCGAGTTCGCTCGTCGCCTGCTTCCAGGCGCCGTCGACCTCGCCGAGCACGTGATCGTCGGGGACGAAGAAATCGGTGAAGACGACCTCGTTGAACTCGTACTGGCCGGTGATCTGGCCGATCGGGTTCACCTTGATGCCCGGCTGCTTCATCTTGACCAGGAATTGCGTCAGGCCGTGACGGCGGTTTTCCTTGGTCGGCTGTGAGGTCCGGAAGATCGCGATCATGTAGTCGGCGATGTGGGCCGACGAGGTCCAGATCTTGGTGCCGTTGATCAGATAGCCGCCGTCGGTCTTGGTCGCGCGCGTCTTTGCCGCGAACAGGTCGGAGCCGGAATTCGGCTCGCTCATGCCGATCGCAAAGCAGATCTCGCCGCGACAGATCCGCGGCAGGATGTCCATCTTGATATGTTCAGGCGCGTATTTCAGCAGCACCGGTCCGCTCTGGCGGTCGGCCACGAAGAAGCGCCGCGTGGGCGCATTCGCGACGCGCATCTCCTCGGTCACCACGTAACGTTCGAGGAAGGAGCGCTCCTGGCCGCCGTATTTCTTCGGCCAGGTCATCCCGAGCCAGCCCTTGGCGCCGACCCGACGGGAAAATTCCGGCGCGTCGGTGTCTTCGCGATTGGGCGTGTGCGGATCGAAGGTGCCGGCGGCGATTTCTTCGGCGAGGAAGGCGCGCACTTCCTTACGCAATTGCTCGCACTTCTCGGGCAGGCGGATCGGATCGAAACGGAGGGCAGCGGTCATGTGTTTCTCTCCCTGATCAGCGCGACGCCACGAGCGGCCACAATTCGTCGGCGCCGCGGTTTGCGACCAGCTTGCCGAGCTCGACGGCCCAGTGGCTCTCCGAGCCGAAATCGTCGCGCCAGGCCAACGCCCGCAGCGAATAGCGGTGCAGGATGTGCTCGAGGGTGAAGCCGATCGCGCCGTGCACCTGATGTGCGATGGCGCCGCCCTTTTCCGCGGCTTCCGCGCAGCGGATCTTTGCCGAGGCGGCTTCGAGATAAACTTCGTCGTCGAAACGCGACGCATTCGCGATGGCGTCGGCGGCCGAGGTCGCAGCCGCAAGAGCGGCGGCGGATTCGCCGGCGAGGCGGGCGAGATTGTGCTGCACGGCCTGGAATTTCGAGATCTTCTTCTCGAAGGCGACGCGCTCGTTGGAATAGCGCACGGAGATGTCGAGCATCGATTCCAGCGCGCCGGCGATCTGCAGGCTGCGCGCAACGCCGCCCATCAGCATCATCGTGGTCTGGTCAAAGCCCTTCGGCGCGGCCTTGCGCGTGACGGGCTGGACCTTGTCGAGCGTCACGGTGTCGCTGTGGTCGTAGCCGACATTGAGGCCGGACTCGATCCGGACCTTGCCGGCATCGACCAGCGCGATCGAGACGCCATCCTTGCCGTGCGCCAGCACCGCAAAATGCTTTGCCGCTTTCGCAAAGGGCACGCCGCGGGCGCGGCCGGAAAGCGAGCCATCGGCATCGAGGGTGATGCGGTCCTTCGGCGATGCCGGCAGCACCGTCATCTCGCCCTCGGGCGATGCGATCTTCGCTTGCGCCAGCAGCCAGCCCGCCAGCATGGTCTCGGCCAGCGGAACCGCGACGGCGAAACGGCCGGCGGCGTTCAGAAGCGCAAAGCCGTCGGCAAGGCTCGCGCCGGAGCCGCCGAGATCGTCGGGCACCCAGGACAATGGCAGGCCGGCTTCGCTCAGCGCCCGCCACAGCGGCGCCTGCCAGGCATCCTTCTTGTCATTGTTGATGGTTTGCGGATCGGCGAGATCGGCGAAGATCTTCTCCGCAGTCTCGACGACGATGTTGTCACTCTCCGCCACAGCGTTCCCCGTTTTTTGCCGTTGGCGCGGCCCGCCTGGTGGAGCGAACCGCGCAAGTCTTCTTGCGCCCGATGATCCGAAAAAGCCATGGCCCTGACAAGCGTTGATCGCAGGTCAACCTGCGGCGCGGGCATGGGGCCAGGATCATAGGAGGCTAATTCCGCTTAGCGGAGTTTGCTTGATTTGCAGGGCGCCGCAAACTCGCTAAACAAGGCCAGCGACCTAAGGCTTGCATTAGAACCAGGGGAAGGAAATCCGGATGGCCAAAGACAGTCTGTGCGCAATCGTGACGGGGTCCGCCTCCGGGCTTGGCGCAGCAACCGCGGAAATCCTCGCGCGAAGCGGGGCGCGGCTCGTCATCAACTATTCCTCTAGCCAGAAAGAAGCCGAGGCCACGGCGGAGCTTTGCCGCAAAGCAGGCTCTCCGGAAGTCCTGGTTGCGCAGGGCGACGTTTCAAAGGACGACGATTGCCGCAAGATCGTTGCGGCGGCCAGCGCCTGGGGCCGGCTCGACATCCTCGTCAACAATGCCGGCACCACCAAGCATGTCGCCCATGCCGATCTCGACGGATTGTCGGCTGAAGATTTCCAGCGCGTGTATGGCGTCAACACCATCGGCCCGTTCCAGATGGTGCGTGCCGCGCGCAGCCTGCTCGAAGCCGGCGCTAAGGCCTCGGAGCGGCCCTCCGCCGTGGTCAACGTGTCCTCGGTCGCCGGCATCAGCGGCGTCGGCTCGTCGATCGCCTACGCCGCGAGCAAGGGCGCGCTCAACACCATGACGCTGTCGCTGTCGCGCGCGCTGGCGCCGCTGATCCGCGTCAACACGGTCTGCCCCGGCTATATCGACACGCCCTGGTTCACCAAGGGCCGCGGCGAAGCCGGCGCCAAGCAGGTGCGCGATAGCGTGGTCGCGAAGGTGCCGCTCAGGGTCGCATCATCAGCCGAGGACATCGCGCAACTCGTCTGCTTCCTGGCGATGCCGGCCTCCAGCAACATGACCGGCGAGGTCGTGCGCATGGATGCGGGGATGCATCTGATTACGTGAGATCGCGTTCCAATCTCCGCTGTCATCCCCGCCTAGTGCGCAATTGCGCACGGGGCGCGAGGATCCATAACCACAGGGAGAAGTTTGGCGCGACTCCGATCACTCCGAGACTTCGCCAAACTCCTCCCTGTGGTTGGGTCCCGGATCGGCGCGCGCTTAGGGCGCGCTTGTCCGGGACGACACCGAGTTGGATGATAGGTCGCGCCACAACGCGACAGTGACTACCCCTTGATCACACCGCTCGCGACCAGCCGGTGCCAGATGAACAGCACCACCACCGCGCCGAGTGTGGCCATGATAAAGCCGGCGCCCTGGTCTGGGCTGTAATGGCCGATCGCCTGGCCGACGAAGGTCGCGAGAAACGCGCCGGCGATGCCGAGGATGGTGGTGAGGATGAAGCCGCTCGGGTTGTTCGGTCCCGGCGCCAGCCAGCGCGCGATGAGGCCGGCGACGAAGCCGACGACGATGATCCACAACAGGCCGCCCATGCTCATGAGTGTGCTCCCCTTCCCGAAAGCGCGTCGATCAACGTCCGATTAAAGTCTGCCCGAGATCTCGTTCTCGGTCGGCAGCCGTCCGTCCGGGGTCAAATGGTCGACCACCTGCGGCAGATACTGGCTGAGGCCGTTGAGCAGCTCCTCGCGCGACAGGCCGCTCTGGGCGGACAGGCTGTCGATCTGGTCGGCGCCGAGTGCGCTCGCAAGATCGCCCGGCGCGATCGGCTTGTTCTGACCCTTGCCGACCCAGGAATTCGCAGCGTCGCCGTGGCCGCCCTGCTGAAGCTGGTTGAGGAGATCGCCGAGGCCGCCGCTGAGCACGGTGCCGGCCGCGCCGCCCGCAAGCAGGCCGCCGAGGCCGCCTTTGAGCAGGCCTCCGAGACCGCCAAGACCGCCGCTGTCGGCGGTGTTCGCGTTCACCGGCGGAGGGGCCGGCGTCGGCGACGGCTGCGGCGCCGTACCGGACTGGTTTGCCGTCATGTGCTTGAACGCCTTCCAGGCAAGCAGGCCGAGCAGCGCCATGGTCATCGGCGACATGCCGCCGGAGGATTTCTCGGAGCTGGGTGTAGAGGGGCCGCGCGGGCCGTTCTGCATGCCGTTGAGGACGTCGAGTAGACCCATGGTGCTCTCCCTTGGCGTGTCGTTCGGCGAGCGCTCGCCGCTGACTGCCCCGGGCCGAAAACATATGGGGCTCTCATGACGGTTACAAGGCGGCTGCGCAGCGATGGGCAGCCGGCCTCGCCTCTGCTATCGAGGGGCGATCGTTCAGGGAGCAAGGCGAGGTGATGACGGATCGACCGATCGTGGTGGCCGGCGCGGGCGCCATCGGCTGTTTCGTCGGCGGCATGCTGGCCGCCAGTGGCCGCCGTGTCGCGCTGCTGGTGCGGCCGCGGGTGAAGACCGAGATCGAGCGGTTCGGCCTGCGATTGACGGATTTCGACGGCTCGGAGACGAAGCTCGGCGCAGGGCAGCTCGCGCTGTCGGAGGACCCCGCGATCTTCCACAGCGCCGGCATCGTGCTGGTCACGGTGAAGAGCGCCGACACCGCCGATGTCGCGGATCAGATCGCGCAGCATGCGCCTGAGGATGCCGTCATCGTTTCGCTGCAGAACGGCATCGGCAATATCGCGGTGCTGCGCGAGCGTCTCGGTGGCCGCCGCGTGCTCGCGGGCATGGTGCCGTTCAACGTGATCGCGATGGGCGAGGGCCGTTTCCACCGCTCGACCTCCGGCGACATCCATGTCGGAGAGGACGCTGGGAACACGGCCGCGGCATTGTCGGTATCCGGCCTCGCCATGCGCGCGAGCCGCGACATCACCGGCGTGCAATGGGGCAAGCTGATCATCAATCTGAACAACGCGCTCAGCGCATTGTCCGACATGCCGCTCGCCGCGCAACTGGCAAACCGCGACTGGCGCAGGCTGTTCGCCGACCAGATGGCCGAAGGGCTGGCCGCGCTGAAGGCCGCCGGCATCGCGCCGGTCTCGGCGACGCCGATCCCGATGAACTGGACGCCGGCCTTGCTGCGGCTGCCCGACATGATCTTCAATGCGATCCTGGGACGGACCATGAAGATCGATCCCGAGGCGCGCTCTTCGATGTGGCAGGATTTGAAACAGGGACGCAAGACCGAGATCGACTATCTCCAGGGTGCCGTCATCGCGCTCGCCGAGCAAAACCATGTCGGGGTGCCGCTGATGCGCCGCATTGTTGCGCTGATCAAGGAGGCCGAAGCCGCCGGCAACGGTCCGCCGCGGCTGACGCCGCAGCAGATTCGCGCGGTGGTTTGAGTGCAAGGAGGGACCGATGAAACGTAGCTTGATGATCGGGCTCGCGCTTGCCGCGCTTTGCGGCGCGTCGACGCTCGCTCTTGCGAGACCGCCGACGGTCGTGAACTCGCCCGGCTATGATAGGCGGTTGCAGGAGAGCAGGTCGCAGTTGGGCAGCTCGCCGACGACTGCGCCGGTGGATGTGCCAACGGTCAAATCGAAGCGCGGCAAGAAGAAGCAACCGAACTGACGTTCCACACCCCGCTGTCGTAGGGTGGGCAAAGCGGAGCGTGCCCACCAACCTCTTTGTCTTGCTTCTTTGTCTTGCCAGGGTGGTGGGCACGGCGCTTGCGCGCCTTTGCCCATCCTACAAGTCAGTGCGAGGAGCTTAACCCTTCTTCGCCGGCTTGCTCGGGGTCGGATTGAACAGCTTTTTCAAATCGTTCAAGCTCTCCGACAGCCGCGGCCATTCGCAGGAGAATGAGCCTTTGGTGCACGCGCCCTTCGGGCGCTGACCGACGGTCTGCTGCACCTTTGGCCGCTCGACCGGGACGGGCACGCGCGCGACGTCGGTTCGCAGCGCGACCTGCTGGAGTTGCCGCGCCTGCAGTTCCTGCTGCTCGCGCTGTTGACGGGCGGCGGCCTCGGCCGCTTCGTTGCTGCGGCGCTCTTTGGCGAGATAGGCGGTGTAAGCTGCGTCGATTTTCTTTTGCTCCTCCGGCGTCGGATTGGGGCCGGCGATGTCGAAGGTGCGATCCTGCAGGAAGTCGTAATAGGAATAACCCCCGCCTGCCTTGCGGCGGCCGGCGAACTTGGCGTTGCAATCGGCAAGCGCGGATGTCTTCTCGGACTTGGTCGCAGCCTTCTCGGCCGCGTCGGCGCATTCCTCGAAATCGACCGGCGCGCGTTTCCACCATTGCGCCTGGGCATGCGCGAGCGTCAGCAGGAAAAATCCTGCCGCGGCAACAAGAACCAGCGCCGCACGACGCAATGCTATCACGGACGACATTCTACGAGAGCATTCCTTGCAAAACTCAACCCGAACTGAGTCGAGCCAGATTTTTGCCTCTTTATCGCCGGCTTGTCACCCATGGAACCCGGGAATTTCATGGCCGGGATGCTGACATTTTGTGCTTGACGTGGCGCGTGAGTCACAGCACCGCCCCGGCGGGCTGCTACACTTCGCCTTGCGAGCGCCTCACCTGAGGCGGCGCCAAGAAAGACCCCAAGAAACGAAATGGAAACGCCCGATGCTGCTGCCCCTGTCTGACGTGCCGCGCTGGTACGCTGAACGCAAACCACATGGCACGATTGCAATCCGTCACGGGCAGGACACGCTGACATGGGACGAGCTCGAGCGCGGCGCCAACCGGCGCGCGCGGGCGTTCATGGCCAAAGGCGTCAAGCCCGGCGACTTCGTCGCGATCGGATTGCCCAACGGCAACGCGTTTTTCGAGACCTCCTTTGCGGTCTGGAAGTGCGGTGCGACACCGACCTCGCTGTCATGGCGACTGCCGCGCGGCGAGGCCGCCGCCGTGCTCGACATTCTCAAGCCGGCGCTGGTGGTCGGCGGCGAGGCCGACTGGAACGCGCCGAACCGCCTCCCGGCGGATTTCGTGCCGGAAGGATTCTCCGATGAGCCGCTCAATCCGCCGGTGGCGCGCTACTGGAAGGCCATGACCTCTGGCGGCTCGACCGGCCGGCCGAAGGTGATCCTCGATCATCAGCCGGCCGTGACCGACACGGTCGCCGCGCCGCCGCTCAATATCCCCTTCGGAGTCTCGCTGCTCAATCCCGGTCCGCTCTACCACAACGCGCCGTTCATCGTGTCGCACTACGCCCTGTTCACCGGCGGCCAGCTCACCGGTCTCGTCAAGTTCGACGCCGAGGAGACATTGCGGCAGATCGAACGCGAGCGCGTGCAATGGGTCAATTTCGTGCCGACCATGATGCACCGGATCTGGGCGCTGCCGGAGCAGGTGCGCAACGCCTACGATCTGTCGAGCCTTCAGACCGTCTTCCACATGGCGGCGCCGATGCCGCCCTGGCTGAAGGAGAACTGGATCGCCTGGCTCGGCCCCGAGCGGATCTGGGAGCTCTATGGCGGCACCGAGCGGCAAGGCTCCTGCATCATATCAGGCACGGAATGGCTGACGCACAAGGGCTCGGTCGGCAAGATCGGCGAGATGGCGCGCTTACGCATTATCGGCGAGGACGGCAACGACGTCGCGCCCGGCGAGACCGGCGAGATCTATTTCCTCAACAATGACGGCAGGGACGCCACCTATCATTATCTCGGCGCCGAGCCGAAGCGCCGCAGCGATGGTTGGGAATCACTCGGTGATATCGGCAGGCTGGATGCGGAAGGCTATCTCTATCTCGGCGACCGCCTCGCCGACATGGTGCTGCGCGGCGGCGCCAACATCTATCCGGCCGAGGTCGAGGCTGCCGTCTCCGAGTCTCCCGGTGTGCGATCCTGCGTCGTGGTGGGATTGCCCGATCCGGAATTGGGCCAGCGCGTGCACGCCATCATCGAGCCGGAGGGCGATGCCGACGGCCAGGCGATCGCCGACGGCATGGCGGAGTTCTTGAAGGACAGGCTCAGCCGCTACAAGCATCCGGAAAGCTTCGAGATCGTCGGCGCCCCGCCGCGCGATGATTCAGGCAAGGTTCGCAGAACACTGTTGCGCGACGAGCGCGCGGCGTGGATGAAGGAAGGGCGCGCCTTCCGGATCATGCCGGCGAAGGCGCGGGCGCACGCCGATTAAGAAGGAAGGATTTTTGGACATGACCATCACGATCGCAGCCAACAGCGTGCCGAAACCGCCGGCCGAGATCATCGAGGGTTTTCGCGGTGCGCCGACCTCGGTCATCTCAGACAATCTCGCCCGGCTGCCCGGCGCGGTCGGGCTAAAGCCCTATCATCGCGGGGCTAAGCTGGTGGGCACTGCCTTCACGGTGCGCACGCGCCCCGGCGACAATCTCGCCATCCACCGCGCGCTCGAGCTGGTCGGCCCCGGGGACGTCATCGTGGTCGATGGCGGTGGTGACGAGACGCGCGCGCTGGTGGGCGAGATCATGAAGAACATCGCGCAATGGCGCAAAGCGGAAGGCTATGTGATCGACGGTGCGATCCGCGATGTCGCGGCCTTCGCGGCCGACGACTTCCCCTGCTACGCCCGTGCGGTGATCCACCGCGGTCCCTACAAGAACGGCCCCGGCGAGATCAACGTGCCGGTCACGATCGGCGGCAGCGTGATTGCGCCCGGCGACATCGTGGTTGGTGACGAGGATGGTGTCGTGTCGTTTCCCGCCGCCGGCGCCGCGGCGCTGCTCGAAGCGGTCCGCGCCCAGGTCGCGCGCGAGGAGGAGACCCTGAAGGCGATCCGCGAGGGCCGCTATCAGGGCTCCTATGGCAAGACTTGATCGAACGAGAATGAAGGAGAGGGCGACGTGAGTCAGAAGGAAGAATTCCACAATATCGATGATCCCAGCGACGGGCTGTTCCGCGAGCTCGCTTCAGGGGTGACCACGCGCATCTTCTCCGGCGAGCAGGCGATGCTGTCGGTGGTGACGCTGGCGCCGCATGCGCAAGGCACGCTGCACCATCATCCCGAGGAGCAATGGGGCGTGCTGCTCGATGGCTCCGCCATCCGCGTCCAGGGCGATGAGGAAATTGCCGTGACGAAGGGCGATTTCTGGCGCACCCCGGGCAATGTGCCGCACACCATGCGCGCCGGCCCCAATGGGGCCCGGGTGCTGGACATCTTCAGTCCGCCTCGGCCAGAATACAAGAAAGCTGGGTCGGGCTTCGGGACGACTTAAGCGCTTCGCGCTTAGGGTATTTTCTTGAGCATGGTCTTATCGGGACACCGCTGCACACTTTTCCGGATCATGCTGTAGCGCCAAAGAGCAAAAGCCGGGCGCCGAAACCAAAAAGGGAGGGGACCATGACGATCACACGACGCACGCTGCTGGCTGCACCGGCCATTCTCGCATTGACGCCGGCGATGGCGCAGGCCGGCAAGATCACGCTGGTGGTGCCGTTTCCGCCGGGCGGCTCGACCGATGCGATGGCGCGGCTGCTGCAGGCCAGCCTGCAAACCAAGCTCGGTCGCATCGTCGTGGTCGAGAACAAGTCGGGCGCCGCGGGCGCGCTCGGCGCGGCGCAAGTCGCCAAGAGCCCGGCGGACGGCACCTCGTTCCTGGTGACGTTCGATTCCCATGCTGTGATTCCGTCGATCCTCGACAAGCCGCCGGTCGACGTCGAGCGCGAGCTGATGCCGGTGCTGCTGATCGGCACTGCGCCCTATGTGATCGCCGCCGGCGCCGGCCGCCCCTACAAGAGCTTTGCCGATGTGGTAGCCGCCTGCAAGGCGACTCCGGGCGCGGTGAAATATGCGTCCGTCGGCATCGGCACGCTCGGCCATCTCGCCATGACCGTGCTCGGCAGCAAGGCTGGGGTCGAGATCATGCACGTGCCTTATCGCGGCGGCGGGCCGGCCATGAACGACGTGCTCGGCGGCCATGTCGATCTCATCGCGGGATCGGCCGCGCTGGTCGCCGCCCAGCTTGGCACCAACATGCTGCGTCCGATCCTGCAGCTCGGCCGCGAGCGGCTGCCGGCCTTGGGGGATACGCAGACCGCGATCGAGGCGGGCTTTCCCGATTTCGAGACGCTGGCCTGGTGGGGCATCTTCGCGCCCGCAGGCACGCCGCCCGATATCGTCGCAGCCTTCGCGGCGGCGTCCAAGGAGATACTGAGCGAGCCCGCGACCGCCGCCCAGCTCAAGGACACCCAGCACATGACGCTGCTGCTCCAGGACGGCGCCGCCTTCAAGACCTTCTTCGACAAGCAGGTCGCCACTTGGGGCAAGGTGGTCAAGGACAACAATATCAGGGCGTGAGAGGCCTCTGCCCGGGATTGCCATCCCGGGTCCGGTGCGCTCGCGCGGGCCTGAGCGTCAGAGCATCTTGCCGACGATCTTTGTCATATCCGCTGCCGAAAACGCGCGCAGCGTTTCGGTGCGGACGTTGCCGAGTGCGCTGAGACTCAGGCTGAGCGACATCGCGGCAGCCTCATCTGGAGCCTCGATAACGGTCACAACGTCATATCGTCCCTGCGTCCAGACGATCTCTTTCACAGTCACGCCGAACGTTTTGGCCATCTCCTTGAAGGCGTCTGCCCGCTTCGGCGAGTCCTTGACGTTGCGGACTCCCTGATCCGTGAAGTTCGACAGCACAACATAGGTTACCATGGTCGTCCTCCCTGGTTAGAACTTGAGGAAACCGCGCTGAGCTTGCCACGGCGGCTGAGACAGCGCTACTTGCGCGTTGGAACGTCAGCAGATGCGACTTATTCGGTCAGGACAACGGCCGTGCGAAACTGAGCTCATGGCCGTCGGGGTCGGTGAGATGGAAGTAGCGCTCACCCCATTCCGCATCGCGCGGCGTCGTCGACGGCTGCCACCCGGCAGCGCGCGCCTGTGCGTAGGTCTCGTCGACATCGGCCACGTAGAAGATGACGCGGCCCCACCAGAACCAGCGCTTGTCTTCCGGTTGCGCAGTCAGATTGAGATAGCCGCTGCCGGCGGGGAAGCTCGTGAATGCGGCGGCTTCGCCACCATACAGGAGCTCGAACCCCAGCGATCGGTAGAAGTGCACGGCGAGCTCCATGTCATGCGTGCCGAGCGTGATGGCGCTGATGCTTTCGATCATGTGAGCTGCTCCGCTGAGGGGGGCCTGGCAGCGATTGTATAGCCACCCCGTTCAGGTTGACGATGGTCTGGCCCGCCTGACGGCTGGCGAACCGCATTTTGCTCTGCTATGACGGGATCGAACCCGTACCCACGGGTTCCGCGGTCCCGTAGCTCAGCCGGATAGAGCGACGGTTTCCTAAACCGTAGGTCGGAAGTTCGAGTCTTCCCGGGATCGCCAATATCTCAGACACTTGACGTGATTGCGGGCCGCCCCCCGGGGGCTTGCGTGCGCCTTCCCCAATCCTTCGGCTTCGCCCTCGTGTTCGCCCGTCATCCCGCCGCTGACGATGGCGAGGTCATGTCGTCCCGGCTAGCGGAAGGGTAGCGGCGGGGGTATCCTGCTCGCTTTGTAATTGAAGATCTGGATGCCCCGCGCAGCAGCTCGCTGCAATCATTTCCACAGGGCTCGCTCATCATCACTCGCTTCAGGAAGCTCTGGCCGTGATCAAGCAAACGTCAAACAGAAGCGGCGGGATCGAGCCGCGTTCATTTCTGGACGACAACAAGGCGTTCGAGCGCTGGCTGCGTTCCCAATGCACGGTCGTCGAGCCCGACCTCGACGAAAAGCACAAGAAGATGAAAGATGACCCGTTCGTCTTCCTTCGTGCAACTTTCTTCCGCTGGGCCAGGTGTATCGAAGCGCTCTGCCCGGAGTTGAAGGACGGGCCGCGGGTGCCGTCCGTGGGCGACACTCATATCGAGAATTTCGGCACCTGGCGCGACGCGGAGGGACGTCTCGTCTGGGGCGTCAACGATTTCGACGAGGCCGCGAGCATCGCCTATCCCTTCGATCTCGTGCGCCTGGCGACGAGCGCGCGGCTGGCGCCAAAGGCCAGGAAAAAGAAGGCGAGAGCCATGACCCATGTCGGCAATGGCGACGCCGCCATGGCGATTCTCGATGGTTACAAGAAGGGTCTCAAGAAGCCGCTGCCCTCGCTACTGGATGAGCAGGCGAGCTGGATGCGCGCTTATGTGGCATGCACCGACGACGAACGTCAGGAGTTCTGGGACGATGTGAAGAACTACCCGCGGGCGAAGCCACCGTCCCTCGTTGCCGCAGCCCTCCGCAAGAAACTACCGCCCGGCGCCTCATCCGGTCGCTTCGCGACGCGCGTGGCAGGAGTCGGCAGCCTGGGCCGGCCCCGTTTTCTCGTCATCGCCGACTGGTGCGGCGGCCAGATCGTGAGGGAAGCCAAGGCGCTGGTGCCGTCGGCCTGGGATTGGGCGCATGACCAGCAGGGCAAGCTGCGCTTCCTTGATCTCGCCAAAGCTCCGTATCGAGCTCCCGATCCACACCTCGCGCTCGAACGTCGGAGCGGCTTCGTGATCCGGCGCCTTGCGCCCGACTCCCGCAAGATCAATCTCGGGGATCACGCGAACATGAGCCTGGAGCTCGATCTGCTCAACGTCATGGGCTTCGACATCGGCGCCATTCATGCCGCCAAGGGTGCATCGGAGAGGATCGCCGCAGATCTGAGCAAGCGCGACAATGATTGGCTCCATGCCGCTGCAAAGGCCGCCGCCGCATTCGTCGAGGACGATTTCAGGGCGTGGCGCAGGCACGGTTGACCGGCGAGCGCCGGCCCCGTTCTCGATTGTCCCTGTGCTTTGCTCGATTGGTGCAAGATTTGCTATAGGCCATTGAAAGAGGCAGGAAGCGGCTTGGCCCGCGCCCGCCATGCCACGTCCGGAGACAAAAATGACTTTCGACTTGATCCTGCGCGGGGGCCGAGTGATCGACCCCTCCCAGAAGCTCGATGCCGTGATGGACGTCGCCTTTGCCGGCGGCAAGGTGGCGGCGGTCGGGACCGGGCTCAAGGCGGATCCGGGCACCGAGGTGCGCGACGTCTCGCGCTATATCGTGACCCCCGGACTCATTGATCTGCACACCCATGTCTATTGGGGCGGCACCTCGCTCGGCATCGATGCCGAGGAATTCTGCCGACTTTCCGGCGTCACTACCGCGGTCGACACCGGCAGCGCCGGACCTGGCAATTTCGCCGGCTTCCGCAAGCATGTGATCGAGCCGAGCCAGGTCCGCATCCTCGCTTATTTGCACGTTTCCCATGCCGGCATCTTCGGCTTCTCGCACCGGATCATGGTCGGCGAGAGCGAGGAGTTGCGGCTGATGAACCCGATCGAGGCGGCCAAGGTGGCCGATGCCAACCGCGACCTCATCGTCGGCATCAAGGTGCGTGTCGGCCTGCACTCCTCGGGCACGTCGGGGGCGGTACCGCTCGACATCGCGCTCGAGGTTGCCAACGAGGTCGGCATGCCCTTGATGGCGCATATCGACCATCCGCCGCCGAGCTATGAGGAGGTGCTGGCACGCCTCCGTCCCGGGGACGTGCTGACCCATGCGTTCCGCCCGTTCCCGAACACGCCGGCAACGGCGCAAGGCACGGTGAAGAAGGCGGTGCTGGACGCGCGCGAGCGCGGCGTGCTGTTCGACATCGGCCACGGCAAGGGCTCGTTCGCGTTCAAGACCGCGCGCGCGATGCTCGCGAACGGCTTCTATCCGGATACCATCTCCTCCGACATCCACCAGCTCTGCATCGACGGCCCCGCCTTCGACCAGGTCACGACGATGTCGAAGTTTCTGTGCATGGGCATGGAGCTATCCGACGTGATCGCAGCCTCGACGGTGAATGCGGCGATGGCATTGCGCCGCCCCGAGCTCGGCAGCCTCAAGCCCGGCTGCGTCGGCGACGCCACGCTTGTTGCGGTCAGGCAGGGCCAGTTCGACTACGAGGACGTCGTCGGCGAGCATTTGATCGGCGACCGCAAGATCATGTCCGAAGGCGTCGTCATCGGCGGCCGGTGGTGGCATCCGAACTGAGGCGGCGCTCACCGGTCGTGAGCGTCGCCACGGGATTCACCTGTCAGTCGCGTCCCGCCTCCATGATCGCTTTGGCGAGCCGTGCCGGATCGGAGAAGCACAGCTCATGGCTTCCCGGCACTTGCACCAGGCGGAACAGGCCGAGCTTCTCTGACAGCCGCGGATGCCAGGGATGGCTGTGCGGCATCGCGGTGTCCTCGGTGCAGTTGATGTAGGATTTGGCCAGCGGCATTTCGGCTGGATTGGTCTTGAGCGCGATCTTGTCGGTGAAGGTCGCCAGGGGATGCGGATTGAGCACGTCGTAGGCCTTCTGCGCCAGCGCGATATCCGCATCATTGATAAAGGCCTCGCGCCAGACCGGGAAAGGCAAGACCACCGAGCCGTCGCCGCGCTCGGCCGCGATCGCGTCAAACAGCCCGATATAATGCGGCGGCACCATGTCGTTGAGACATTCGCCGTCGTTGGGCACGAAGGCATTCCAATAGACCAGGCGGCGGATGCGCTCGGGAGCCAGGTCGGCAACGCCGGTGATGACCATGCCGCCATAGGAATGGCCGAGCAGGATGACGTCCTTTAGATTGTTCTCGGCAAGATAATCAGCGATCGACTGGATCGCTTCCTTCAGCCCGGTCGTCTTGGCATCGCCCGGACGGTTGCCTTTGATGGTGGGGGTATGGACCTGATGGCCTGCCGCGCGGATGGGGGCGGCGACAGGCTCGAACTCGGTGCCGGTGTGCCAGGCGCCGTGGACGAGAACGTAGGTGGACATGTTGTGGCTCCTCCCGAGGGTGTGGTTAGATCGGCGCATGATGGTCTTGGCGGGGCAGTGTGGCCGCGCCGCAAACCTGAACCGGTAACGAATTCGTTGCTTGGCTGGGAGTGAACCGGATTGGTCTCGGAGTGAACCGATGCAGCAGATCGAGCGCGCCGTTCCGTCACGCCAATCGGCCTGGGACACCGCGGGCGTCCGGCCAGCGGAGCAATTCGCCTATTATCGCGAGGCGATCTGCCAGGCGTTCATGAATCTGACGCCGGAGCCGGCGGCGGCAGCCGGCTTTCCCGCCAGCGTCGAGCACGTCCGTCTCGGCGACGCCGCAATCAACCGCGTCAGCTTTCCCGAACACGTGGTGCGCCGTTCCGGAGCCGACATTGCGGCGTCCGACCGCAGCTGCTTCTATCTCAATCTGAAGCTGGCCGGCCGCTGTCGCATCCTGCAAGGAAATCGCGAGATCAGCCTGTCGCCCGGACAGGTCGGCATCTTCGACAGCGACCAGCAGTTCGCGCTTTTGCACGATCGTGGTCCGCAATTGCGTGTCGCCTCGTTCTGGGTGCCGGCTGAGGCGTTGCGCGAACGGCTGCCCGCTTCGTTCGATGTCGCTGCGGTGCGCGTGTCCGACGATCCCTTCGTCGGCCATCTCATCGTCGAGACGGCGCGCACGCTCAGCAACGGGGCGCTGCGCATGACCGAGGATGAGGGCGTGCTTCTGTTCCGGGCGTTGATCGAGCTGGTTGCCGTGAGCCTGTCACGTCGCAGCCGGGCAGGTGCTGCCGAGTCGGAAAATCTCGCCGATACCACCACGCTGGCCTTGAAACGTGCCATTCACCGGCGGCTCCGCGAGCCCGGGCTTGCAGTTGCCGATATCGCCGATGCCGTGGGCATCAGCGAGCGCTACGTGCACAAGCTGCTGGCGCGATCGGGCTCCAGCTTCACCGAATACGTCATCGACCATCGGCTCGACGGCGCGGCCAGGGATCTCAGGGATGCTGCGATGGCGGATCGTGCGATCGGCGCCATCGCGTTCGACTGGGGCTTCTCGGACCTGTCGCACTTCACGCGACGCTTCAAGCAACGCTTCGGCTGCCGGCCGCGTGACTGGCGTGCGCAATGAATCGAGCTACAGCGACCTCGCGATCAGCAGCTTCATGATCTCGTTGGTGCCGCCATAGATCTTCTGGATGCGGGAATCGATGAAGATGCGCGAGATCGGATATTCCTGCATGTAGCCGTAGCCGCCGAACAGCTGGAGGCATTCGTCGGCGGTCTCGACCTGCTTCTCCGAGCACCAGTATTTCGCCATCGACGCCGTGACGGTGTCGAGATCCCCGGCGACCAGGCGCTCGATGCACCAGTCGACGAAGACGCGCGCTATCATTGCTTCGGTCTTGCGCTCGGCGAGCTTGAAGGCGGTGTTCTGGAAATCCATCAACGGCTTGCCGAACGCTTTCCGCTCCTTGGTGTAGTCGGTGGTGAGCTTGACCGCGCGCTCCATCGAGGCGACGGCGCCGACCGCGAGCGCAAGGCGCTCCTGCGGCAATTGCTGCATCAGCTGGACAAAACCCTGGCCTTCCTCCTTGCCGAGCAAATTCTCGGGCGGCACGGTGACGTTGTCGAAGAACAGTTCCGAGGTGTCGGAGGCATGCAGGCCGATCTTGTCGAGGTTGCGCCCGCGCTTATAGCCGTCCGCGCCTGCGGTCTCGACCACGATCAGCGAGATGCCCTTGGCGCCGGCGTCGCCGGTGCGCGCGACCACGATGACGAGATCGGCGGCCTGGCCGTTGGTGATGAACGTCTTCTGGCCGTTGATGACGTAGGAATTGCCCTGCTTCTTCGCCGTGGTCTTGACGGCCTGCAGGTCCGAGCCGGTGCCGGGCTCGGTCATGGCGATGGCGCCGACCATCTCGCCCGAGGCCATCTTCGGCAGCCAGCGCTTCTTCTGCTCCTCCGAGCCGTAATTGAGGATGTAATGCGCGACGATGGCGCTGTGCACGGAGACGCCGGTCGTCATCTCCGGCACCGTGCTTTCTAGATCGTCCAGCACCGCCGCGTCATAGGCGAAGGTGGCGCCCAGGCCGCCATATTCCTCCGGGACGCTCGCCAGCAGCGCGCCCATCTCGCCGAGGCCGCGCCAGGCGAAGCGGTCGACCATCTTCTGCTCACGCCATTTCTCGGCGTGCGGGGCCAGGTCCTTGGCGAGGTATTTCCGGAACTGGTCGCGAAAGACGTCGAGCTCTTCGGTCATCCAGGAGGAGCGGTAGGACATGGTTACCTCGGTTGATGCGCTGTTCCGGCTTGGTAGGCCAGCCGGGCGCGGCAATTATTGTGTTTTCAGGCTGCGCCGGTGACGCTACCAAGGCGGCCGGAAACGCGTCTGTCGGGATGATCGATTGTGGCTGTCAAAACTCAAGAGCTCAAGCTCGACATCGAAAACATCGGCACGGTGTCAGCGATCCTGACGCAGCCTGACGGCGCGAGGGCCTGTTACGTGCTGGCACATGGTGCGGGCGCCGACATGCGGCATGCCTTCATGGCGAAGACCGCAGAAGGACTCGCGGATCGCGGCATCGCGGCGCTCCGCTTCAATTTCCTCTACATGGAAGAGAAGAAGGGGCGCCCCGACCAGCCGGCGGTCGCGCACTCCGCCATCCGCGCGGCGGTGGAGGAGGCGGCACGGCAGTGTCCCGGGGTGCCGCTTGTCGCCGGCGGAAAATCGTTCGGCGGGCGCATGACCTCGCAGGCGCAGTCGAAGGCGCCGCTGCAAGGCGTCAAAGGGCTCGCCTTCCTCGGCTTCCCCCTGCATGCCGCCAAGAAGCCGTCGTCCGAGCGTGCCGAGCACCTCACCGGCATCGCGATCCCCATGCTGTTCCTGCAGGGAACGCGCGACGGGCTGGCCGATCTCGGCTACCTCAAGCCCGTCGTCACGGCGCTCGGCGCGAAGGCGACGCTGCACGAGGTCGAAGGCGGCGATCATTCCTTCGCGGTGCTGAAGAAGTCCGGCCGGACGAATGAAGAGGCGCTCACAGAAGTGCTCGACACGCTCGCGGCCTGGATTGACCAACTCGCCTGAGCTTCACGCCGCATAAAGCCCCTTGTCGCGCGCCTTCTGGATTGCCAGCGCGGCGATCAGGTCGAGCGTCGGTGTCGACAGGCCGGCGGTGCGTGCGAAGGCGGCGGGCGCCCTCACCAGCACGTCGATCTCCATGGCGCGGCCAAGCTCGTAGTCCTGCAGCAGCGATGGCTTGTGGTTGGGGGCAGGGCCGCTGCGCGTCACGCGCTTGACCTCGGGGATGAAGTGCTGAGCGATGTCGTTGGCCTCGTTCAGCATGCGTGGGATGACCTCCGCAAAGGCGGCATCGTCGCGCACGCCGCGTGCGGTCTGGCCTGTCAGCAGGCACAGCACCGACAGCGACATGTTGGTCAGCAACTTTGACCAGATCGCCTCGCGGATTTCGGCGACCGGCGGTGATTCCAGCCGCGCGTCGTTGAAGACGCCGCGAAGCCTGGTGATGCGCTCGCAATTGCGGTCGTCGCATTCGCCGATCAAGAGGCGGTTTCGGTCCGGGGTGAGGTTGTGCACCACGCCTGGCGCCGTCACCTCGTTGGAGGAGAAGACGACGCCGCCGATGATCCGCTCCTTCGGGATGCAGGCGCGCAGGCGTCCGCCGGGATCGAGGAAGGAAATATCCGGCGGTGTCGGATGCCGCGGCGGCAGGCCGATCCCGTACCACCAGGGAATACCGTTCTGGGCAAAGACGATGGCGGTGTCGTCCTGAAGCAGAGGCTTGATGTTGGCGACCAGTCCCGGGAGCGCAGTGGCCTTCAAGGTCGAGATCACGACGTCCTGCGGCCCGAGCTGGGCCGGATCGCCCGAGGCGTTCACCTTGGCGGAGACCTCGGAATCACCGACGCGCAGTTTGAGGCCACCTGCCCGGACCGCCTCCAGATGCGCCCCCCGCATCACGCACGAAACGTCATGACCGGCGCGCGCCAGCCGGACCGCGATGTGGCTGCCGACGGCGCCCGCGCCGAAAATGCAGATGCGCATGATGATTCCGTCCTGTCCCTTGGTGCCACCGGGCGGCAGCATGACACAAGCCGCCATGCGAGGGACGCGGCCGCCCCACGCTGGAAAGATATGGATCGGGACGCGCTGCCTCGGCCATAGTGCGCAGCAAACAACCGGAGGATCGCCGATGACTGCCAGCCCCGTGCTGTGGACCCTCGATGAGCGTGGGGTTGCGACCGTCACGTTGAACCGGCCGGAGGTCAACAACGCCTATGACGGCGCGTTGATCGCGGGCGTGCTCGCGGCGATGGACGATCTCGGCAAAAAGCCGAATCTTCGCGTCGTCGTGCTCAGGGGCAACGGCAAGCATTTCCAGGCCGGCGCCGACCTGAAATGGATCAACGGCGTGCGGCCGCAATCGGCAGAGGCGAACGAGGCGGCCTCGCGCGCGACCTTCGAAGCCGTGCAGCGGCTGAACACGCTGCCGATCCCGACGGTCGCCTTGGTGCAAGGCGGCTGCTTCGGCGGCGGCACCGGCGTTATCGCGGCCTGCGACGTCGTAATCGCGGCGGACAACGCCCTGTTCTCGATCACCGAGGTGCGCTGGGGCCTGACCGCCGCGATCATCATCCCGCAGCTTTGCGACGCCATCGGCGTCCGGCAAGTGCGGCGTTACGCGCTGACCGGCGAGCGTTTCGGCGCTGAGGACGCCCGCCGCATCGGCCTCGTCCACGAGGTGGTGCCGCTCGCCGATCTCGAAGCCGCAGGCGCGAAGGTCGTCGAGCAGTTGCTCGCCAACGGACCGGAGGCGATGGCCGAGACCAAGAAGCTTGCGCTGGAAAGCTCGTTCGGCGGCATGGCGGTGGACAATGCGGCGTATACGCGGCTCGTGCAGCTGCATTCGCTCAAGCGCCAGAGCGCAGAAGCTGCGGAAGGGCTGGCGTCGTTCGCGGAGAAGCGGGCGGGGAATTGGGGCGGCGGCTCATGAAGCCTGCAGGCCTCCGGCCTTCCTTGACTATCGCTTATGTCTATCGAGGAGCGCGGACCGACCTTCGACCTCTGCTACCTCTGCACTCTCAAAGATACCCTCGGGAGGAAGCTGTTGCCAACCTTCGGCAATGACTTCATCTTCATGTTCCGATCTATACGAGTATTCTTCAGCGAAGGTGAAATGCCCATCGTCGCGCTGTAGTATTGCGATACGCCGTTGCTGCGGTTTCCCCGTAGAGGGAGAGACGGTCTCTATCGCGTCCAACACCTTCACCAGCTTCATTTTGCGGTCTCAGCAATCGCCAATATGAAGGAAATGCGGTCCGCTCAGCAGCCGCGGCAGATGTTGTTGATGCTGCGATAGACGGCGTCCTCGTCCTGCCGCATCTGGCGCAGCGTTTCGAGTGTCTGGCCGTCATTGGCAGGCGCAACGGGCTTGCGCTTTGCGGCGAGTTCGTCCTCCTGCCGCTTGTAGCAGGCCTCGCGATCGGCCTTGGCCTGGATGAAGCGGCAGTTCTGCTCCAGGGCCGAGGCAGCGGTGGTTGAGATCGCGAGAGCGGTCAGGGCGGGCAAGGCGAATTTCAAGAGTAGCGAATCCATGCGGGCACTTCTGTCAGGTCCGTCATTCCCGGGCAACCGTCTTTTGGCGGGCGTGTAGCCCGGATGAAGCGAAGCGTAATCCGGGGCCGGTGTCCCCGCATTCCGCTGCGCTCCATGCGGGCTACGGCGCACCGAGTGCGCAACCAGGCTCACAGCGACGGCGCCAGTGACGTTTTCAGCAGCGTCAGCAATGCCTGCACCGCAGCGGCGTTGCGTCGCCGTTCCGGAATTGCGGCCTTCACCCACAATTCCGGAATCGGAAAGTCGCGCAGCACCGGCTTCAGCGTGCCGTCGCGCAAGGCATCGGCCACGAGATAATGCGAGAGCAGCGCGATGCCGTTGCCGGCGATCGCGCTGCGCGCCAGCACGTGTCCCTCGTTGGAGGAGAGCAGCGGACTGACCTGGATGCTGATGCGGCCGCGCGGTCCGTCGAAGATCCATTCCGGGCCGGTCGGCAGAAAGCTGAGGCAGCGATGCTCGACGAGATCGCGCGGATGCTTTGGCGTGCCGTGCTTTTTCAAATAAGCGGGCGATGCGCAGAGCAGCCGCTTCAGCGCGCAGAGCGGCTCGTCGACGACGCCGCCGAACGAATGCGGGAAGGCGCCGATGGCGATGTCGAAGCCTTCGGTGACGGGATCGACCGGGCGATCGATCAGCACGATATCGAGCTTCAGCTTCGGGTTCTGGGTCTGGAACGCGCTGAAGGCGTCGGCGAGCCGGACGACGGTCAGCGAGGTGGGTGCCTTGATGCGCAGGTGATCGACGAGATCGTGACCCTTCTCGCCCATGCGTGAGAGCAGGTCGGTCGCATCGGTCACCACGCCGCGTGCGCGATGCACATAGCGCTGTCCGGCCTCGGTCAGTCGCAACTGCCGGGTCGAGCGGTGAAACAGTGCCGTGCCGATCCGCGCCTCGAGCTGCGTGACGCGTTTTGCCACCACCGAGGTCGAGACATTGAGTTTGCGTGCTGCGGCCGAGAAGCCGGCGGCATCCGCGGTGGCGAGAAAGGCTTGCAGGTTCACGAGGATGTCCATGTCGACCTTTCTCGATTTGCAAAAGCTGATCGCGTATTTTGGTGGATTGTACCTCGGTGCGAGCTAATTCATAGTCGCTCCCAAGCAAAGGAATTTGGGAAGGGACGCGCCATGCGGGCCACAATGATCGAAGAACCGGCACGCCAGGTGCCGCTCTATGGCGAATATGAAGTCGTCGTGCTCGGCGGCGGCCCCGCCGGCATCGTCGCCGCGGCCTCAGCCGCGCGCGCCGGGCGAAAGACGCTTCTGATCGAGCGCTACGGCTTTCTCGGCGGCATGGGCACTGCGGCCGGTGTCACAAATTTTTGCGGTCTGCATGGCAATGTCTACGGCCAGGCCCATCGCCTCGTGCAGGGCATGGCGTCCGAGCTGCTGGCGCGGATCAATCGGCTGAACGGCCTCAACACCCCGCATCTGATTCTCGGCAAGGTTTTTGCGCAGGCCTATGACACCGCGGCCTACAAGATCGCGGCCGATCAACTTCTCGCAAGCCACAGGGTGCACATCCTCTTCCACGCGCTCGGCGCCGGCGTCGTGATGGGCGACAACAGCCGCATCGACGCGCTGATGGTCGAGACCAAGGCCGGCCGGCAGGCGGTGCGATCGGAGATTTTCATCGACTGCTCCGGCGACGGTGACCTCGCGGTCTGGGCCGGCGCACCGTTCGAGATCGGCGACGCGCACGGCCATCCCATGTACCCCTCGATGATGCTCCGTCTCAACGGCATCGACCCCGACAAGGCCGGCGATGCCTGGCGCACCATCCCGCAATTGATGGAGAAGGCGCTCGCGGCCGGCACGCACACATTCCCGCGGAAAAGCGCGATCGTGCGGCCGCAGAAATCCGGCATCGAATGGCGGGTGAACTTCACGCAGGTGGCGCGCGAGGATGGCCATGCCATCAACGGCGTCGAGCCTGACGATCTCACCCGCGGCGAGATCGAGGGCCGCAAGCAGGCGCTCGCCGCGTACGAGTTCCTGCGCACCGTGCCGGGCTTTGAAAAATCCTACATCGTCGATTTGCCGCCGCAGCTCGGCATCCGCGAGACCCGTCGCATCAAGGGCGGCTACCAGCTCAGCGGCGAGGACGTGCTCGGCTGCGCCTCCTTCGAGGATTCCATCGGCGTCAATGGCTGGCCGATCGAGGCTCACGTGCCCGGCGATGTCGTCTTCACCTTCCCGCCGATCCCGGAATCGCGCGGCTACAACGAGCTGCCCTACCGCATGCTGGTGCCTGAAGGCGTCGACAACCTCCTGGTCGCCGGCCGCTGCGCCTCCATGACCCATGAGGGCCAGTCCGCGGCGCGGGTCTCCGGTGCCTGTTTCGTGATGGGCGAGGCGGCCGGTTCCGCCGCCGCGCTGGCGCTCTCCGGAAACCGGATCCCGCGCGAAATCCCCATTGAAAAGTTGCAGGAAACGTTGAAACAACAGGGCGCCTTCATCGGACGGGACCAGCCTGTGCCCGAGGGCCTGTAACGGACTGCAAGATAAACGACGGCGGAGGAAACGGGATGATCGGAATTGCGCGGCTCGCGGCAGCCAGTCTTTTGGCGATCATGGCAATGGGCGCAGCCCATGCCGAGGATGCGCTGAAGGCCAGGATCGGCGTGCTCCGTCTGTCGTCCTCCGCGCCTGTCTTCATCGCGCAGGACAAGGGCTATTTCCGCGAGGCCGGCCTCGAGGTGGAGCTGAAATTCTTCGACGCGGCGCAGCCGATCGCGGTCGCGACGACCTCGGGCGACGTCGATTTCGGCATCACCGCCTTCACCGCCGGTCTCTACAATCTCGCCGGCAAGGGCGTGCTGAAGGTCATCGGCGGCATGAGCCGCGAGAAAGCCGGCTATCCCCTGATCGGCTATTTCGCCAGCAACAACGCTTACGCGGCCGGATTGAAGACGCCGAAGGACCTCGCGGGTAAACGCGTGGCGATGACGCAGGTCGGCTCCTCCTTCCACTATTCGCTCGGCCTGCTCGCCGACAAATACGGTTTCAAACTTGCGGACGTGAAGATCGTGCCGCTGCAATCGCTGTCGAATGCGGCGGCCGCGCTGAAAGGCGAGACCGTCGATGCGGCGCTGCTGCCGATCTCGACCGCGCGAAAGCTCACGGACGAAGGCGGCGCGAAATTCTTAGGGTGGGTCGGCGACGAGACGCCCTGGCAGCTGGGTGCGGTGTTCGCCTCGCCGAAGACGCTGACCAACAAGGCGCTGGTGACAAAGCTGCTCGGCGCACTCGCCAAGGCCGACCGCGAATATCACGACGTCATCCTCGCCGCGATGAAGGACGGCGTCGCCCCGATCAACGACAAGACCAAGCCGCTGCTGGAGATCATCGCGAAGTACACCAATCTGCCGGTCGAGCAGGTGGTCGGCAATTGCGCCTATATCGATCCCGACGGCAAGCTCGACGTGAAGAACGTCGACAACCAGATCAAATGGCTGCAGGAGCAGGGCTTTGCCGACAAGGGTTTTGACGCGAATGCGATCATCGCGAAGGACTATGTGAAGGCGGATTGATGCCCCGTACTCCCAACTATCCCCGTCACCCTGACGTGCCCACCTTGCGGCGTGCCGCAAGGTGGGCCTCGAAGGGCGTACGGCCCGAATGCGCCTCGGCCGTTCATCCTTCGAGGCTCTCATCGCGATGCATACGCATCGCAATGCTCGCACCTCAGGATGACGGGTTGAGAGTTGAAGGTTCCCCATGGACCTGATCGCCAACCACATCTCCCACCGCTTCGGCGACCTCGCCGTGCTCGACGACGTCTCCTTCACGGTGAGCGCCGGCGAGGTGGTGGCGATCGTCGGGCCCTCCGGTTGCGGCAAGAGCACGCTGCTGTCCATACTAGGTGGCCTGCTGCAGCCGACCTCAGGCGCGCCCGAGCTCCGCGGCGCGCCGCCGGCGGACAGTCTCAATCCGCTCACCTTCGTGTTCCAGGATTTTGCGCTGCTGCCCTGGGCGAGCGTGGAGGAGAACGTTGAATTCCCTTTGCTGCACACCCAGCTCTCGGCCACGCAGCGCCGCGCGCTGGTCGACGATGCCTTGCGCCGCACCGGCCTGACCGATTTCCGCAAAACCTATCCAAAGCAGCTCTCCGGCGGCATGCGCCAGCGCGTCGGCATCTCGCGTGCGCTGGCGGTGAAGCCCGCCATTCTGCTGATGGACGAGCCGCTCTCCGCGCTGGATTCGCAGACCCGCGAACTCCTGATGGAGGATTTCGTCCGCCTGCTCGCCGATGGCGGCATGGGCGCGGTCTATGTCACCCATAATCTCGAAGAGGCCGCGCGGCTGGCCGATCGCATCGTGGTGCTGTCGCGACGACCGGGGCGCATCCGCGAGGTCGTGACGGTGCCGATGACGCGCGGCGAGCGCGGCGAAGCTGCGGCGCGCGAAAAACTGCTGGCGCTGCAGAACCAGATCTGGTCGCTGATCCGCAACGAAGCCATCGATGCCGAGCGCGAGGTCCAGCATGCTTGATCGCGCGGCGGCTGACACTGCGAAGGATAGCGCGACGCGGCGCGTTCGCTTTCGTGGCGCAGGCTTCGTGCCCGCGTCGAGCCGTTTCGGCGGCTGGATCGCGCTCGCTTTCGTCATCGCGATCTGGCAGGCGGCGGGCAGCACCGGCCTCGTCAATCCCCTGTTTCTGCCTGCGCCGTCGGCGATCGCACGGGCGATCTATCAGCTCGCGATCTCAGGCGCGCTCTGGCAGCATCTGTCGGCCTCGCTGCTGCGCATCGGCGTCGGCTGGCTGTTGGGGACGGCGGCCGGCGTCGCCGTCGGCTTTGCCATCGGCCTGTCGCGGCTGGCGCGCGGCGTCGGCATCACCTTCATCTCGGCGCTGTTCCCGATCCCGAAGATCGCGCTGCTGCCGCTGTTGATCCTGTGGCTCGGCATCGGCGAAGAGCCGAAGATCGCGACGATCGCGCTCGGCGTGTTCTTCTCGACCGCGATCTCGGTCTATAGCGGCGTCGATGCGGTGCCGCGCAACCTCATCCGCATGGCGCAGAGTTTCAACGTTCCCTTCGCCACCATCGTGCGCAAGGTGGTCTGGCCGGGGGCGCTGCCCGCGATCCTCGCCGGCTTCCGCATCACCGCCTCCGTCGCGCTTCTCCTCGTCGTCAGCGCCGAGATGATCGGCGCCCAATACGGCATCGGCGCCTTCGTGCTCCAGGCCGGCAATCTGATGCAGACAGATCAGCTGCTCGCGGGCGTGGTGATTTTGTCGGTGTTCGGGCTGGCGGTCGGGAAGGTGATCGGCTGGCTGGAGCTTAGGCTGTTGCACTGGCGGTAGCCACATTCACGGCACCCGTAGGGTGGGCAAAGCGTAAGCGTGCCCACGATCTCTTGATAAGGCGCGTGGGCACGGCGCAAGTGCGCCTTTGCCCCCCCTACGAGACCGGCCTGCCGTCACGCGTTCCCGCGATCTTCGCGGAACAAATCCAGCTTCTGCTGCACCGGACGATCCGAGAAGCTGAACAGCACGGCATCCTCATCCGCTTCGTGCGTGACCCATTGCCAGCTCGGCACCACGAACAGATCGCGCGGGCCCCATTCGAACACAGCATCGCCGATGCGGCTGCGGCCACGGCCTTCGATCGGACAGAACACGGTGGCATCGGTCGCACGATAGCGCGCGGTATTAAAACCTTTGGGCAGCAGCTGGATGAAGGTGCCGATGGTCGGCATGGCGAAATCGCCGGTCTCGGGGTTGCTGAATTTCAGCTTCAGCCCGTGACATGCGTCCCACTCCTGGCTCGTCCTGGCTTTCTCCAGCGCCTCGCGGGTGTAGGCGTAGGGATAGCTGAAGATCGGCGAGGTCTTCGAGCTCCGCTTCACGTCGACCGGCAGCAGGTTGTGGCCATAGCGGGCAAAGCTGTCGCCGGCCGGTCTCGTAATCTTCTGCTGGTCTTCCTTGGAGCCTTCGGCAAAGGAGCAGTCGAAGAACTGCACCAGCGGAATGTCGAGGCCATCCAGCCAGAACATCGGCTGATCGGTCTCGTTGGAATGGTCGTGCCAGGTCATCGACGGCGTGATGATGAAGTCGCCGGGCTCCATCGCGGTGCGCTCGCCGTCAACCGCGGTATGCGCACCCTTGCCTTCGAGCACGAAGCGCAGCGCCGACTGGCTATGCCGGTGCGCCGGCGCGACGTCGCCAGGCACCACCATCTGCACGCCTGCATAGAGCGAGGTCGTGATCTTGGACTGGCCGCGCAGGCCGGGATTCTCCAGCACCAGCACGCGCCGCTCGGCTTCCTTGGCGGTGATCAGCTTGCCGGCCTCCGTCATGTAGTCGCGGATGACGTCGAACTTCCAGAGGTGCGGCCGGCAGGCGCTTTTCGGCTCCGGTGTGATCAGATCGCTCATCACCGTCCACAGCGCGGTGAGATTCTCGCCGTCGATCTTCTTGTAGAACGCCTCGCGTTCCGGCGTCTTGGTCACGGCTTCCATGCGCGCCTCCTGTTCGTTTCTAAATTGACAGTATACTGCCAATCTGGCTAGCGTCAACGTGACGAACGACGTACAAGCAACGAGAAAACGGGAGGGTTCCGATGAAGCTGCACGGCTATTTCCGCTCCAGCGCTGCCTATCGGGTGCGGATCGCGCTGAACCTCAAGGGCCTTGGAGCCGAGCATCTGCCGCATCATTTGCGCAAGGGCGAGCAATGCGCGCCCGCTTATCTCGCCATCAATCCGCAAGGTCTCGTGCCGGCGCTGGAGAACGACGGCGGCGCGGTGCTGACGCAATCGGTCGCCATCATCGAATGGCTCGACGAGACCCATCCCAATCCGCCGCTGCTGCCGAAGGATCCGCTGCGGCGTGCCAAGGTGAGGGCGTTCGCGCTGGCGATCGCCTGCGACACCCATCCGGTGCAGAACCTGAAAGTGCTGGGGCGGTTGCGCGAGCTTGGCTTGCCCGAAGAAAAGGTCCAGGACTGGGCCGCCTGGGTCAACCGCGAAGGGCTGTCGGCTTGCGAGACGCTGATCAAGGACGAGCCCGGCCCGTTCTGCTTCGGCGATGTGCCGACGCTCGCCGATCTCTGCCTGGTGCCGCAGCTCGCCAATGCCCGCCGTTTCGGCGTCGACGTGTCGGCCTATCCGCGCCTGCTCGCGGCAGAGGCGGCCGCAAAGGCGCTCGCCGCGTTTGCCAATGCCGCACCGGAGAAGCAGCCCGATGCCGAGTAAGCCGCCTCCGCCGATCACGATCGACGCGGTCTATGCCGCGCCGGGCTATCTGTTCCGGCGCATGCAGCAGATCGCGGTCTCGATCTTCATGGAGGAGTGCAAGGCGTTCGACCTGACCCCGGTGCAGTATGCGGCGCTGATCGCGATCCACACCCATCCCGGCATCGACGCGACGCGGCTATCGGCGGTGATCGCCTTTGACCGCTCCACGCTTGGCAGCGTGATCGAGCGTCTCCAGGCCAAGGACTATGTCGAGCGCAAGCCGGCCCCCGAGGACAAGCGGATCAAGCTGCTCTATCTGACCAAATCGGGCGCCGCGATCCTGCGCGAGATCATCCCCGCCGTCGAACGCGCCCAGGCGCGGATGCTGGAGCCGCTGAAGCCCGCCGACCGCAAGGAGTTGATGGGGCTTTTGGTGCAGCTCGTCGATCTCAACAACGAGGCCTCACGCGTGCCGCTGCGGGCCGAGGATGCGCTGGAGCATCTCGGGAAGGCGGGGTGAGGAGGAGGTGTGAGGCGATGTTCGCGCCGCACACTCAGATCTCGTAGGGTGGGCAAAGGCGCTCTTGCGCCGTGCCCACGATCTCTCTCCAACGATCAGAAGACGTGGGCACGCTCCGCTTTGCCCACCCTACGATTGCTGTGGTATGGGCCCCGCGTTTGCGGGGACGACAGCGAGAGTGTGGCGGCGCTGTCGCCCTGATCTGCGCTGTCATTCCCCGCGAAGGCGGGGAATCCAGTACGCCGCGGCTTCTCGGTTCAATCACAAACGCCTCTGGAATACTGGATCGCCCGGTCAAGCCGGGCGATGACAGTGGTGGTCACATCCGCAGCAGCGCCTGCCGATCGATCTTCCCCGTGCCCGTCTTCGGCAGCTCGTCGGTGAAAATCACCTCTCGCGGATATTTGTAAGGAAGCAGCTTGCCCTTCACATAGTCCTGCAGCCGCCGCGTCGTCTCGCCCGGGTTGGCTGCGCGGTTGTTCATCACCACCACCGCCTTCAGCGTCATGCGACGGTCCGGCAGCTCGGTGGCGAACACGGCGCATTCGCGAATATCGGGATGGTCGGCGAGGCACAGCTCGACCTCGAGCGGGTAAACCCATTGGCCCGAGATCTTGATCAGATCATCGGCGCGGCCGCGGAAGAAGTGGAAGCCGTCGGCGTCGCGGATGAAGCGGTCGCCGGTGTAGATCCACCCCGCCTCGCGGATGGTTTCGGCGGATTTGTCCGGCCGGTTCCAGTACAGCGGCGTGTTGGAATCGCCACGCACCCACAAGATGCCTTCCTCGTTGTCGGCGACATCGCGTCCGTCCTTGTCGCGCAGCGCAACCTCGTAGCCGGGCACGCGCAGGCCTGCGGCCCCTAACTTCTTCTGCTCGGGCCTGTTGGAGAGGTAGATGTGCAGCACCTCGGTCGAGCCGAGGCCTTCGACGATCTCCAGGCCCGTGAGCGTCTTCCAGCCGTTGAAGACCTCCGCCGACAGCACTTCGGCGGCGGAGAGCGACATGCGCAGCGACGAGAAGTTGGTCTGTTGCGCGCCCTCGGCCTTGGTCAGGGACGTGTAGAGCGTCGGCAGGCCGAAGAACAATGTCGGGCTGTACTGCTCGATCGCCGCGAAGATCGCGGCGGGTTTCGGTTGCCCCGGCAGCAGCAGCGTTGCCGCGCCTGCCGAAAACGGGAAGGTGACGGAGTTGCCGAAGCCGTAGGCGAAGAAGATCTTTGGCACCGAGAAGCAGATGTCATCAGGCGTCAGCTTCAGCACGTTCTGCGCAAAGGCGAGCTCGCTATAGGCCATGTCGTGCTGGAGATGCACGATGCCCTTGGGCCGGCCGGTCGAGCCGGACGAGTACATCCAGAACGCCATCTCGTTGCGATGCGTCTCCGCTTCCGCCAGCTTGGCCGGGAATTGCTTGAGCCAGTCCGTCGCCGCGAGCGCACTCGGCGCGGCGAGATCGCTCGCCTCGCCATTGGCGACAATCAGCGTGCGCAGGCGCGTATCCTTGCAGGCCTCGGCATTGAAGCGCGGCGCGAATTCGGCGTCCGCCACCGCAACGCTGGCGCCGGAATCGGCGAGGTAGAATTGCAGCAAATCCGGCGGCGTCAGGGTGTTGATCAGGAGCGGCACGAAGCCGGCCCGCACCGCGCCGAAGAACGCGGCCGGGTAGGCCGGGGTGTCGTCGAGGAACAGCAGCACGCGGTCGCCGCGCTTCAGGCCGAGCGATGCAAAACCGTTGCCCCAGCGGCAAGCCTCGTCGCAGAGCTCGGTATAGGTCCGCGTGCCTGCCGGACCCATGAGCGCGACTTTGTCGCCACGGCCCTTGGCGAGATTGTCGAACAGCACGCGGCTGGCGTTATAGAGTTCCGGAACGGCAAAGCCGATCTCGCGCGCCCCTTCGCTGTCGGCAGGCACCTGGTCGAAGATCTCGTTGCTCATGCCTCGCCCCCGCCGTTCTTGGCAGCCTCGTAACGCGCCATGAAGCCCGGCGACATGTGGCGCAGGCGTGCATCGTCGATGCGGCCGGAGCGGGTGATGTAGCTGTAGGCGAAGTCCATCAGGTCCTGCTGCATGTGCTGGGCAAAATGCTCGTACCAGAAGGCACTCGTGCGCGCGGCGTTGACGAGCTTCTCCACCACCGGTTTTCGCGCGGCCTGGTAGCGATGCAGGGCGGTCGCAAGATGCGCATCCGATTCCAGCGCCTTGACCAGCGCGATGGCGTCCTCGATCGCGAGCCGCGTGCCCGAGCCGATCGAGAAGTGCGCCGAATGCAGGGCATCGCCGATCAGCACCATGTTCTTGAACGACCAATGTTCGTTCCAGACCCAGGGGAAGTTGCGCCAGACCGATTTGTTGGAGACGAGGCAATGGCCGCCAAGCGTGTCCGCGAACACCTCTTCGCAGACGCCCTTGGACTGCTCGACGTCCTTGTAGGCGAAACCGTAGGCCTGCCAGGTCGCGTGGTCGCATTCGACCAGGAACGTGCTCATGGCGGGCGAGTAGCGGTAGTGATGGGCGTTGAAGGCGCCGCGGTCGGTTTTCACGAAGGTCTGCGACAGCGTGTCGAAGCGTTTCGAGGTGCCGTACCAGACGAACTTGTTGGAGGAGTAGGACAGCGAGGTGCCGAAATCACCTTCGAAGGCGCGGCGCACCTGCGAGTTCAAGCCGTCGGCAGCGACGATCAAATCATGGCCGTTGAGTTGGTCGATGGCATGAATCTGCGTGTCGAAGCGTGGGGTGACGCCGACGTCGAGCGCGCGCTGCTGCAGGAACCGCAGCAGCTCGAGCCGCCCGATCGAGGAGAAGCCGACCCCGTCGATGGCGACGCTGTCGCCGCCGAGGTTCAGCGTGATGTTCTCCCAGCTCTCCATGTGCGGCGCGATCGCGTCGACCGTCTCGGGGTCGTCGGCACGCAGGAACTCCAGCGCCTGGTCGGAGAACACGACGCCAAAGCCCCAGGTCGCGTCGGCCGGGTTCTGTTCGAACAGGTCGACCTGATCCTCGGGGTGACGCTTCTTCCAGAGATAGGCGAAGTAGAGCCCACCGGGCCCTCCGCCAATCACGGCGATCCGCAACGTCTGCCTCCCTAATTGACAGTATACTTACTATCTAGGGGTAGACTAATGTGCTCCGGCGTTCCGCGCCAGCGGAATTATCGGCCAGCGCAGGCGCGCCAAAGCGCATCTTCGGACACAATTTTTACGCGTGTCCGAAACCGTCAGGTCCGAATCATAGCCAAACCGCGCCGGCTTGGCCATCCGCACCGTCAGACGCAGCGCTTCACGTAGACCCCGTTCACAAGCACCCTGGTACAGCGCACGGCTGGAACCGGCTTGCGGACCACGACGGCCGCGTTCGGCCCGGCGCAGCCGGCGCGATAGACGCCGCGGGCGCACACCACCGCATTGGCGTCGGTGGCCTCGAAGGTCATGGTCGCAGCGAAGGCAAGCAGTGCAGAAGCGACGAGCAGCAATGAACGCATGTGGTCCTCCCGGGCTTGTCGTGATCGAAATCGGATATCTGCAAAAGATTTGTCGTTGCAGGCGTGCGAAAATTCATGCGCACGCCGTTCGTCATTGTCGCGCTTGACGCGTGCGCCGCGTTATCTCGCCGCGAATGGGGCGAGCACGTCCTTGCACGCCGGCGACAGCGAGGCAGCCCTGTTGGAAATGCATTGAATGATGCGGCCGCTTCCGGGCGCGACGCCGGCGCAGAGCGTGCGGATGTCGGCGCCGCAGGCCGACCTCAGGATGAACAGCTCTTCGCGCGGCAGCAACGGACGCAACACGATCACGGCTGGCGCTGCCGCCGGCGCGGCTCCCGCCGCGGGGGCTGCTGCTGCGGGAGCCGCACCCGCGGGCGCCGCCGTTGCGGCAGCGCCACCGCCGGCTGCGGCGCTCACGGCCTTCTCGCAGGCCGGTGAAACTCTGGCCTTGTTCTTTTCAAGGCATTCGAGTGCCGCCGCGCCGCCCGGCGGCACGCTGGCGCACACCTTGGGATAGTCGGCGCGGCACGCGCTCTTGACCGCCGCAACCTGCGCGCTGCTCGGCTGCTTGGCGGCAGCGGCCTTCTGCGCGGGTGCGGCAGCCGGCTTTGCCGCGGGGGCGGCATCTGCTTTCGGTGCGGCTGGCGCCGTTTCCGCCTTGGGCGCGGCCTCGGTCTTCGGCGCGGCGGGGGCAGCTTCGGTTTTCGCAGGTTCGACGGCGCGAACCGCGGTCTGGCATCCCGCCGACAGGCTGGACATGTTCTTCGCCAGGCATTGATACGCTTCCACGCCGCCGGGCGTCACGCTCGAGCAATGCGCCATGAAATCCGAACGGCATGCGGAGCGGATGGCGCTCTTCTGGGCCTCGGTCGGTGCTTGCGCGAACGCGCCTGTTGCAGTTGCGAAGAGCGCGGCCGCCAGCAACGCCTTGCGCGTCGATGCCTGTTTCAACGTATTGAACATCTGGTGATTTCCTGCCCGTCGGTCACGCCGACGACTTTCAAAATGTGATGTAATCGCAATCTTCGCGAGTGACGCCTCGCAAGCAGCATCATTCGCCGCTTTGACGTCACCCGCAAGTCAATTATGCCGGTGCAATTGCGCCGTCAGAGCCTGACCATGCGCTTGCCGCGGTTCTCGCCCGCGAGCAATCCGATCAGCGCCTTTGGCGTGTTCTTGAGGCCATCGATGATGTCCTCCTGCACCTTCAGCTTGCCGGATTTGACCCAGCCCTGGAGCTCGGCGAGCGCGCGCTGGCTCTCCTTCATGTAATCCATCACGATGAAACCTTGCATGACCAGCCGCTTCACCACGATCAGCCCGGGCACGCCGCGCGGGCCGTGCGCGGAGGGCGCGCCGTCATATTGCGAGATCGCGCCGCAACAGGCGATGCGGCCATAATTGTTCATCTGCGGCAGGCAGGCTTCCAGAATGTCGCCGCCGACATTGTCGAAATAGACGTCGATGCCCTTGGGTGCAGCTGCGCGTAGCGCCTTGAAGACCGCGCCGTCCTTGTAGTCGACGGCGGCATCGAAGCCGAGCTCGGAGGTCAGCCAGCTGCACTTGTCCGCGCCGCCGGCAATGCCGATCACGCGGCATCCTTTGATCTTGGCGATCTGCCCGACGATCGAGCCGACCGAGCCCGCGGCCGCGGAGACCACGACGGTCTCACCCTCTTTGGGCTTGCCGATCTCGAGCAGGCCGAAATAGGCGGTGAGGCCGGCGATGCCGAACACGCTGAGCAGGTGCGTCATCGGCTCGAGCTTCGGCATCTTGGTGAGATGCTTTGCCGGCACCGCGGCAAATTCCTGCCAGCCGGTGTCACCGAACACGATGTCGCCCGCCGCAAGCCCCTCGGCCTTCGAGCTGACGACCTCGGCAATGGCGCCGCCAGCCATCACGCTGTTGGCCTCGACCGCGGAGCGATAGGTCGCGCCGTGCATCCAGGCGCGGTTGGCGGCGTCGAGCGAAATGTATCGCACACGCAGCAAGGCTTCGCCGTCCTTCGGCTCCGGCACTGTGCTCTCCACCATCTTGAAATGTTCGGGGCCGAGCTTGCTGCTGGGTTTTTCGACCAGCAGAACCTGGTGATTGATGTTGCCGCTCATGGCGTTTCCCTCTTTGATTGTCTTGACGATTATTGATGCAGCCGCAGCAAACAAAACGTGCAGGCCGCATGCGTTGTGCGCTGCATGAAGGCTAGATCGCGGCGTTCCATTTCACAACGGGAACATCCTGAAAACGCGATCACACGCAAAGCGTGTTGCGTCGTTGTGATAACTGCGACATCATGAAGCGCCGGTGTACGTGGGGGGTAAGCGATGTCGAACAGGTTCACGCAATACATTCTGGCCGCGATGGTGCTCGGCATCATCATGGGATCGGCAATCTACAACTTCCTGCCCGACACGCGCGCCGACTGGGCGTCCTCGATCAACCTGATCGCCATGATGTTCCTGCGCCTGATCAAGATGATCATCGCGCCGCTGGTGTTCGCGACCCTGGTCGGCGGCATCGCGCATATGGGCTCGGGCTCCAAGCTCGGCCGCATCTTCGCCAAGACCATGGGCTGGTTCATCAGCGCCTCCTTCGTCTCGCTGCTGCTCGGCCTCGTGATGGTGAATCTGCTGCAGCCCGGTGCGAACTTCCCGGGCACGCTGCCCCAGGCGGGGCAATCGACCGGCCTGCCGGTGTCGGCCTTCTCGATCGAGAAATTCCTCACGCATCTGATCCCGACCTCGATCGCGGACGCGATGGCGCAGAACGAGATCCTCCAGATCGTGATCTTCGCGGTGTTCTTCTCGGTGGCGATGGGCTCCATGCCCGAACGTTCGAAGCCGATCCTCGCGATGATCGACGACGTCGGCCACATCATGCTGAAGGTGACGAGCTACGTGATGCTGTTCGCGCCGCTCGCGGTGTGGGCCGCGATCACCGCAACCGTCGCCAAGAATGGCCTTGCGGTGCTGTGGAAGCTCGTCGTGTTCATGGGAGGCTTCTATCTCTCGCTGGCGATCCTGTGGACCATCCTGGTCATCGTCGGCTTCATCGTGATCGGCCCGCGCTACAGCCATCTCTTGAAGCTGGTCCGCGAGCCGCTGATGATCGCGTTCTCGACCGCGAGCTCGGAGGCGGCCTATCCGAAGACGCTCGAGGCGCTCAACCGCTTCGGCGCCTCGTCGCGGATCTCGAGCTTCGTGCTGCCGCTCGGCTATTCCTTCAATCTCGACGGCACGATGATGTACTGCACCTTCGCGGCCGTCTTCATCGCGCAGAGCTACCACATCGACATGCCGCTCGGCACCCAGCTCGCGATGCTGGCGACGCTGATGATCACCTCGAAAGGCGTCGCCGGCGTGCCGCGCGCCTCGCTCGTGGTGATCGCCTCGACGCTGGCGCAGTTCAACATTCCCGAGGCGGGCCTGTTGATGATCATGGGCATCGATACCTTCCTCGACATGGGCCGCAGCGCCACCAACGTGATCGGCAACACGCTCGCGACCTCGGTCGTAGCCAAATGGGAAGGCGAGCTAGGGCCCGAGCACGAGCTCGGACCCGGCGACGTCGTGCCCGAGGATATGGTGCCGGGCGAAGTGCCCGCGATGGCCAGCCATGGGTAGGAGCGAACCATGCGCCAGACACTGGCGAGGTCACTGACCTCAGGCGGGTTGTTGCTCGCGGCATCGTTGCTCGCGACCTCCTTGTTCGCGACCTCGGCTCGCGCGCAGACCGGCGGCGAGGGGCTCAGCCCGACGCTGGCGGCCGTCAAGAAAGCGCACACGGTGCGGCTCGGCTATCGCGAGAGCTCGCCGCCGTTCTCCTTCCTCGACCAGTCGGGCCGTCCGATCGGCTACAGCCTCGAGCTCTGCGAGGCCATCGTCGAGGAGATCGGCATCGAGGTCGACGATCCCAATCTGAAGATCGATTACGTCAAGGTCACCTCGGACGACCGCATCGACGCCGTGCTGCAGAACAAGATCGACCTGGAATGCGGCTCGACCACCGCCAATGCCGAGCGCGGCAAGCGCGTCGCCTTCTCGCCCCTGATGTTCGTCGCCGGCACCAAGCTGATGGTGCCGAAGGGAGCGGCAATTTCCGGTATCGCGGACCTGAAGGGCAGGACCGTCGTGGTGACCAAGGGTACGACGAACGAGCAGGCGATACACGCCGTCGACAAGAAGCTCTCGCTCGGCCTCAACATCGTGACCGCGCTGGATCACGAGCAGTCGTTTCAGATGGTGAACGACGGCAAGGCTGATGCATTCGCGACCGACGACATCCTGCTCTACGGCCTGATCGCGCGCCACAAGGCGCAGGAATATTTTCGCGTGGTCGGGGACTATTTGTCCTATGACCCCTACGGCATCATGTTCAGGAAGGGCGAGCCGCAGCTCTCCGCCGTGGTCGAACGTGCCTTCCGCAAGCTCGGCTCCAACCGCGATCTGGTCCCGCTCTACAACAAATGGTTCACCGCAAGGCTTCCCACCGGCGAACGTCTGAACGTGCCGATCTCGCTGCAGTTGGAAGAGGCGTTCAGGGCGATGGACGATTCGGCGAGCGCGAATAATTAGCGTTCGTGTCGCGCCGCAGGCTCGATGCCTTCCCTTCTCCCCTTGTGGGAGAAGGTGGCGCGAAGCGCCGGATGAGGGGTTAGCTCCGCAAATTCAGACGCAGAAGTTTCACTCGCGGAGAGAGACCCCTCACCCGTCTCACCGCTACGCGGTGAGCCACCCTCTCCCACAAGGGGAGAGGGTGCAGCGAGCTCGCGGCTGCTATCTCTGCCCAAACACCCGGTCCAGCGCCGCGTCATACGCCGCTTGCACGAGTTGCGGATGCAGCTTGCCGAGCGCTTCCATCATCACGCCGGAATTGATCTCGAGCACGCTCCACTCGCCATTCACGCGAACCACGTCGATCGACGCAAAGACAATGCCGATGGCGCGCGCGGCATCGCTCGCCAGCTTTGCGCAGGCGGTGCGAACGTCGCCATCCTCCAGCAGCACCGGCTTTGCTCCGGCATCGAGATTGTGCCGCCAATCCGTGCCACGCTGCTTGCTGTAGACGACGAGGGGTTCATCTCCGAGCAGCACCACACGGACCTCGTCCTCGATCGCGACATAGGGCGAGATCACGAGCCCGGCGCTCATTGAGAAAACCTCGCCAGCCGCGTGGTCGAGTTCGGCCGCCGTCGCCACCTTGAACACCGAGCGTCCCGATGTCCCCTCGTTCGGCTTCACCACCACGCCTTGCGGATTCTGACCGAGCAGCGCGAGCATCTGCTGGCGCCAATCGGCACCGGCGACGTGCACGCCCAGCCTTGGGTTGAGGAAGAGGTGATGGGGAATGCAGGGAACGCCCGCCAACGCCAGCGCCTCTGATGTCGCCGATTTGTCGTTGGCGAGGCGATGGGGGATGGCGCTGTTGAGGCCGATGTCGTAGCCGAAGGCAAAGCGCCGCTCATCGCCCCGGCGCATCGCGACCAGCCAGCCATCGGCACGGACATCGACCGCGATGCCATGGTCCGCGCAATAGCGCCTGATCGCCTGGACGAAGATTCGCTCGTCGCTTGCCGCCATGTGTTTCTGTCGCGTTTCAGACGTTCCTGGCGCCAAAAGCCGCAAAAATGCGGGAAACGGCGCCGAACCGGGGTGAAAGTCAGAGCTATTCTTAATGAAATTCTCGCGAGCGCGATGGAAATTAAGTGCTGCATTCGAACGCTGCAGGGAAAAGAAATTGCCCGCGGCGCGCGCCCGGCAGCAGATTCATTAACAATATGGCCAATTCCGCCGCAAATGCCGGTTTGACCGGCATCAATTGCATCCGGAACGAGGTTGATTATTGGTCTCAATGGCGTAGATCACACACGCGAAATCCTCCGCCATGGCAATGGTGTCCGCCCCGTTTCAGGGCCGGGCAACGCTTTTGCCCTAAAACCGCAATTATTCGGAATATCGAAAATCATGAGCGCGTTTTACCGAGAGAAGGTTCTTTCCGTCCAGCACTGGACCGACACGTTGTTCAGCTTCCGCGCCACGCGCGATACCGGCTTCCGCTTCCAGAACGGCCAGTTCGCGATGATCGGCCTCGAGATCGACGGCCGTCCGCTGCTGCGCGCCTACAGCATGGCAAGCGCCAACCACGAGGAAGAGCTCGAGTTCTTCTCGATCAAGGTTCAGGACGGCCCGCTGACCTCGCGTCTGCAGAAGATCAAGGAAGGCGACACCATCCTGGTCGGCCGCAAGGCGACCGGCACGCTGATCACCGATAACCTCCTTCCCGGCAAGCGGCTGATGCTGCTCTCGACCGGAACGGGCCTCGCGCCGTTCGCGAGCCTGATCAAGGACCCCGAGGTCTATGAGCAGTTCGAGTCCATCGTGCTGGTGCACGGCTGCCGCCAGGTCTCCGAGCTCGCCTATGGCGAGAGGCTGGTCGCTTCCTTGCGCGAGGACGAGCTGTTCGGCGAGCTGCTCGCGGACAAGCTGATCTACTACCCGACCGTGACCCGCGAGCCGTTCAGGAATCGCGGCCGCATCACCGACCTCATCAACTCCGAGCAGATCTTCAACGATATCGGGCAATCGCCCCTCGACATCGCCACCGACCGCATCATGATGTGCGGCAGCCCGGGGATGCTCGAAGAGCTGAAGGTGATGTTCGAAGGCCGCGACTTCATCGAAGGCAGCGGCAACAAGCCCGGCCATTTCGTGATCGAGAAGGCGTTCGTCGAGCGGTAAGCTCTGGTCGCCGTCTTGCCGAACACTTAGCGATCCACTCCGGTGTCGTCCCGGACAAGCGCGCCTAAGCGCGCGCCGATCCGGGACCCATACCCACCAGCCGCGGTTATGCGAAGACTCGGAGTGACGGCTTTTTTCACCATCGACCCCTGTGGTTATGGATCCCGGGTCTGCGCTGACGCTTGCCCGGGACGACAGCTCAGTTGTGGTGGCGACTGTTGCCTCCACCAGTCCCCGTTTCCATCCCCTCTGCTGCACTGCAAAAGCCTATCCTCTCGGCTGATTGATTTATCTCGGCCGAATTCGCTAGCCTGAAACAAGGGCCGCGTCATATCCGTATGACAGGCGAGGGCGTATCGTACCGCCTCATGCTGGCGAGAGGATGGGAATCGTGGCCGACGACACCAAGACGCAGGACTCCTCCCGACACTCATCCCCCAAACGCCTGCCGCTGGCGGAGGAGGGGATCATGGAGACCCTGCTGCTGCCATTCTCGCCGCGCTACATCGTGCTGACGATCTGCGCGGTCGTCACCGCGCTCCTGATCGGCATCGGCATCGCCGACCGCAAGATCTTCGACATCCTGCTGGTGCCGATCCTGATCTTCGGCGCGCTGACGCTGCTCGGCGTCCGCGATCTCCTGCAAAAGAGCCACGCGGTGCTGCGCAACTATCCGATTTCGGCGCATATCCGCTTCCTGCTCGAAGAGATCCGCCCGGAGATGCGGCAGTATTTTTTCGAGAGCGAGAAGGACGGCATGCCGTTCTCGCGCGACACCCGCGCAGTGGTCTATCAGCGCGCCAAGATGGAGCTCGACAAGCGTCCTTTCGGCACCCAGGAGGACGTCTACCGCCAGGGCTACGAGTGGATGCATCACTCGGTTTCGCCGAAGGCGCATGCCGCGGAGAAATTCCGCATCAGCATCGGCGGTCCCGACTGCAAGAAGCCCTATTCGGCTTCGGTGTTCAACATTTCCGCGATGAGCTTTGGCGCGCTCAGCCCCAACGCAGTGCGTGCGCTCAATGCCGGCGCCAGGAAGGGCGGTTTTGCGCACGACACCGGCGAGGGTGGTGTCAGCCCCTATCATCGCGAGATGGGCGGCGACATCATCTGGGAGATCGGCTCCGGCTATTTCGGCTGCCGACATCCCGACGGCACCTTCGATCCCGAAGCGTTCGCGCGCGTTGCCGGTGACGACCAGATCAAGATGGTCGAGCTCAAGGTCAGCCAGGGCGCCAAGCCCGGCCACGGCGGCGTGCTGCCGGCGGCAAAGGTCTCGGAGGAGATCTCCAAGATCCGCGGCGTCGCGATGGGCGAGGACTGCATCTCGCCGGCCTCGCATCGCGCCTTCTCCACCCCGGCCGGCATGATGCAGTTCATCGCCGAGATGCGCCGCCTGTCCGGCGGCAAGCCGGCCGGCTTCAAGCTGTGCGTCGGCCATCCCTGGGAATTCCTGGCGATCTGCAAGGCGATGCTTCAGACCGGCATCTATCCTGATTTCATCGTCATTGACGGCAATGAAGGCGGCACCGGCGCGGCGCCGCTGGAATTCATGGATCATCTGGGCATGCCGATGCGCGAGGGCGTCAATTTTGTCCACAACGCGCTGATCGGCATCAACGCGCGCGACCGCATCAAGATCGGAGCGTCCGGCAAGATCGCGACCGCCTTCGACATGGCGCGTGCGATGGCGATCGGCGCCGACTATTGCAACTCGGCGCGCGGCTTCATGTTCTCGCTCGGCTGCATCCAGTCGCTGAGCTGCCACACCGACCGCTGCCCGACCGGGGTGGCGACGCAGGACCCGACGCGCGCGCGCGCGCTTTACGTGCCGCTCAAGATCGACCGCGTGCACAATTATCACCACGCCACCCTGCATTCGCTGACCGAGCTGATCGCCGCGGCGGGCCTCGAGCATCCGCAGCAGCTGCGCCCGATTCACTTCACCCAGCGCACCTCGACCACCGATGTGAGATCCTTTGCGCAGCTCTATCCGGCGCTGCGCCCTGGCGAGCTGCTCGAAGGCACCGAAGACCCACGTTTCCGCGACGCCTGGCGGATGGCTCAGGCGGAAACGTTCCAGCCGGCGCTGTAAGGCATCGTTCGGCCCGCGGCGAGACCTGCCCGGCCCGCGCACATTCGCCGCGAGCGCAGCTGGCATCTAGGATTTTGTTCAACTTTGGGTGTATATTGTGCCCATGGACGAACGGCGCGACAAGGCAAGACATCGCGTGCTGAAGGCCGGAACGATCGAGTTCGGCGGCGGCGCGATCGACTGCACCGTCCGCAACCTGTCCGATACCGGCGCCGCGCTCGACGTCACCAGCCCGGTCGGCATCCCCGAGCATTTCACCCTGTTCGTCCAAGCCGACGGAACGCACCTGTCGTGCACCGTGATCTGGCGCAAGGAGAAGCGGATCGGCGTGAGGTTCGGGTGACCATGAGCGGGCGCGGGCTATCGCTCAATTTCACCCCGTCTCGACCTCACTCAACCGGCTCGCGAGGATCTTGTCGATCCTTCGCCCGTCGAGATCGACCACCTCGATGTGCCAGCCGCCGAAATCGAAGGCATCGCCGGTATCAGGCAGCACGTTGAACTGTTGCAGCACCAGGCCCGCCACCGTGTTGTAGCGGTGCGGCGGCAATTCGACGCCGAGCAATTCGCCGAATTCGTCGACCGGCATCCAGCCGGAGATCAGCAGCGAATCGTCGGCGCGCCTGACAAAGGCGGGCTCCGGCGGTCCGGCCTCCGAATGGAAGGCGCCGACGATCGATTCGAGGATGTCGGCGGCCGTCACCATGCCTTCGAAGCCGCCATATTCGTCGTAGACGAAACCGACGTGGACCGGCGCGGCTTTCAGGATGGTCAGCACGTCGCGCGCGTCTGCCGACGCCGGAATGCCGGGCGCCTCGCGCACCAGCGCGCGCAGGTCCGGGTTGCGTTCGTTCATATAGGCGATCAGCAGGTCCTTGGCCTGGAGCACGCCGATCGGTTTGTCGCGGTCCCCGTCGGAGACGGGAAAGCGCGAATGCGGGCTCTTGGCGATGATCTCCCGAATGGCCGCCGGATCGTCGTTGAGGTCGATCTCGTCGACCTCCGTGCGCGGCGTCATCACCGCGCCGACCGGCCGGTCGCCGAGCCGCATCACGCCGGCGATCATCTCCCTCTCACCGGGCTCGAGCACGCCCGCGCTCTCGGCCTCGCTGACGAGGTGGTGGATCTCGTCCTCCGAGACCTTCTCCTCGGCCTTGCCGCCGCGGCCGAGCAGCGTGAGGATCAGCCTGCCCGAGAGATCGAGCAGAAAGACCAGCGGCAGCGAGACCTTCGCAAGCACGTGCATGGCGGGCGCGACCCTGACCGCGATGCTTTCGGGGTCGCGCAGCGCCACCTGTTTCGGCACCAGCTCACCGACGATCAGGGTGGCGTAGGTGATCAGCGTCACGACGATGCCGACGCCGACGATGTCGGCAATTCCCGTGGACAGACCGAGCTCGAGCAGCCATTGCGTCAGCCGCTGTCCGAGCGTCGCGCCGGAGAACGCGCCGGAGAGCACGCCGACCAGCGTGATGCCGATCTGCACCGTCGAGAGGAACTTGCCGGGATCGGCTGCCAGCGTCAGCGCCCGCTCGGCGCCGCGCACGCCCTTGGCGGCGAGCAGCGACAGCCGGGCCGGGCGGGACGAGACCACGGCCAGCTCTGACATGGACAAGAGGCCGTTGATGACGATCAGGACGACGACGATGACGAGTTCGACCGAGAGCATTGACGTTCCGAGGTAAAAGAGTGTGGCCGAATAGGTCGGCCCACGCGTTGATATAGGTATTCGGCAAGGAAATGCCGGCAATTTTGCCGCGTTTGCCCCCCGAGGGAACCGCGCGGCCGCTGGCCTCGACATGCTTTGCGCGAGTTCCCGTGGAACTACGGGGCTGCCGTTGCTTAACGGGCTCTTAGTGGCCGCCCGGCTAGGTTTTCGACATTGCAGAAATGTATGCGGGGGACCAAGGGATGCGGATCGGGAAGCTTTTCGCGCTGTCGATGCTGACGGTGACGGTGTTTGCAGTCATCCTCGGCGCCGAGGTGCTGATAACCCAGACGCGCATCTTCACGAACCGCTCCGACGCGATCAAGACCGTCGATGCCTTTGGTGCGACGCTGATGGCCAGCCAGCATGTCGCCAGCCTTCGCGCTCCCTATATCGGTCCGATCTTCCAGGAAGGCGCCGCAACACCGGCACAGCTCGAAGCTGCCACGAAGGCTGCGAAAGCCGCCGAGGCGGGCTTCGAGGCCGCAAGACGCGCCGTCATGGTGCTGGATGACGGCGGCGCGATTGCGGAGAATCTCGACCGTGCCGCGCGGCGGCTGAAGGAGGTCACCAACGCTGCCGATCGCGCGATGGGCGTTCCCCTGGCGGCGCGCGACAGTGCCGCGACAAAGGGCTTCCTCCCCGGTGTTGCCGACGTCATCGGCAACATCGAACCGGTCATGAACCGGCTCGAAGCGAAAGTCATCAACGCCGATTCCTCGCTCGCGGCGCTGTTGAGCCTGGCACGGACGGCCCAGGATCTACGTGTTGCGGCCGGCAGCCGAGCCGCCACGCTGTCCCCGGCGCTGTCCGCGAGCCGCCCGCTCACGGCGAGCGAATTGTCGCTGATGGATCGCATGCAAGGCCGCGTGGAGGCCGACCGCGAGCGCATCGAGGCCGGCATCGACCAACTCGGAGATCCCTCCCGCATCGCGACCGCGCTGAAGGCGGCAACGGAATCGTATTTTGGAAAAGCTGCGGCTGCCGTCGACAAGGAGATTCCCGCAGCCCGGAGTGACGGCAGGTACAGCAGCAACGCCGACGAACTGGCGAAGGTCATCGTGCCGGCCATCCAGATGTTCTACGGCGTGCGCGATGCCGCCTTGGCCGAAGCTTCCGAACGCGCCTCGGCGTCGCGCGATGGCGCGCTGGCGATGCTCGCGCTCGGCGGTGTCGCCGTGCTGGCGCTGCTGGGGACGCTCGGTGCCGTGACCATGATGCTGCGCAGACGCGTGGTGACGCCGCTCAGCCGGCTCGCGGACGTGATCGGAACGCTCGCTGCCGGACAGCACGAGGTCGAGATCCCCGCGACGGGCCGCAATGACGAGATCGGCCAGGTGGCGGGTTCGCTGCAGCATTTCAAGGATTCACTGCTCGCCAAGAAGGCCGCCGACGAGGCGGCCGCGGTCGAGGCCGACGCGAAGCTGCGGCGCAGCCAGCGCATGGACCAGATCGCGCGCGATTTCGAAGCCATGATCGGCGACGTGATCAACACGGTGTCGTCGGCTTCCTCGGAGCTGGAAGTGTCCGCGGGAACGCTGACGAGCACGGCCGATCAATCGGAAAAGGTCACCGCAACCGTCGCGGCCGCTTCCGAACAGGCCTCCACCAACGTGCAGACCGTTGCCGCGGCGGCCGAGGAGATGGCCTCGTCGGTCGACGAGATCAGCCGGCAGGTGCAGGATTCCGCGCGCATCGCCGGCGAGGCGGTGCAGCAGGCGGGGCGGACCAACGATTATGTCGGCGAGCTCGCCAAGGCTGCAGGGCGGATTGGCGACGTCGTCGAGCTCATCAGCCAGATCGCGGGCCAGACCAACCTTCTGGCTCTCAACGCCACCATCGAGGCGGCGCGCGCCGGCGAGGCTGGGCGCGGCTTTGCGGTGGTCGCCTCCGAGGTCAAGGCGCTGGCCGAGCAGACCGCCAAGGCCACCGGCGAGATCAGCCAGCAGATCACGGGAATCCAGACCGCGACGGAGGACTCCGTCGGCGCCATCAGGTCGATCAGTGACACCATCTCCCGCATGTCCGAGATTGCGTCCGCAATCGCCGCGGCGGTCGAGGAGCAGGGCGCAGCGACACGGGAGATTTCCCGCAACGTGCAGCAGGCCGCGCGCGGCACCCAGCAGGTTTCCGCCAGCATCGTCGACGTGCAGCGCGGCGCGAGCCAGACCGGATCAGCCTCCGCCAACGTGCTCACCTCTGCGCGATCGCTGTCCGGCGAGAGCAGCCGTCTCAAGGTCGAGGTCGGCAAGTTCCTGGACGCGATCCGCGCGGCTTAGACTGCGTGGTGGCATCAGGGCTAGTTGCAATAACGGAGGTCAGCTCCCGCAAGCGGGAGAGGTGAAACGGCCACCACCTGATTTCGCCGCACTCGCGCCGCCGCTCAGAACTCGCCGTGCAGCCTCCCCGAAAACACCGACACCGGTCCGCGGTCGGCATTGTAGGCGGGGTTGACGATGAGTTGGTAGTCGGCGGTGAGCGTCAGATTCTTGTTCAGCGCATAGGCGTAATAGGTTTCGAGAATGCGCTCCTTGCGGTAGTTGAGCGCGCCGTCGCCGATCAACACGCCGAGGCCGCCGGCGGCGAGGAAGTCGCGGTAGTCCTGCGAAATCGCGTTGATCGCGCCGCCGACGCCGATCACGTCGTCAGGCCGGCCCCATTTCGTGCCCTTGATCGAAAAACCAGCCGACAGGCTGCGGTTGATGTCGGTGAAAGCGATCGTCTCGCTCTTGCCGTCGTTCCAGCTCCAGCGGCTGAACAGTCCGACATCCTCGGTGATCGCCTGCTCGAGGTTGACGACATAGCCGACCTTGATACGGCCGCGCCGGGTCTGCGCGATGTCGAGGTTGAGCGCGGGATTATTCAGCGTCTCGCGGAAGCTGCCCATATTGGCGCTGTCGAGCCAGCCCATGGTCCTGAGCTTGCCGGGCTGCCCGAACAGCGAGAAACGCGTCTCGAGCTCGATCACGTACTGGCCGCGCTCTCCGGCCCTGGTATCGAAATGATTTGCATTGGGCTCCGCGACCATCAGGAAATAGCCGCCGCGCAGCGCCCATTGCTTCTGATTGAACTCGGCGGTGACGCCGTAGGTGAGGCCGACCTTGTCGGCGGAATAGTCGAAGGCGCCAGGCGCCCACAGCGACCAGTTCATGAAATCCTTGCGCGTGTCCTTGGCGTAGGCATTGCCGTCGAACACGTCGACCACCGCGAATTTGCCGGCCTGCACGGTGAGGCGGGACACGTCGACCTTTTGCCCTAGCTGCAACTGGCCGCTGGCGAGTTCTTCCTGCTCGCCGCCGAAGCCGAAGGTCTGTCGCACGAACAGGCGCGAGGTGTTGTAATGCGGATAGGGGAAGTTCGACTTCTGCGCCTCGCCGTTCGGGAAGCCGGCCGCGCCCACGGTGTCGCTCAGTCCAAACCCCTGGAGCAGCTCGGGATTGTAATAGACCTCGCCGCCGTCCCACAGCCGTGCGTTCAGGAACAGGCTGTTGCTCCAGGTCGCCTTGGCTTGCCGCGACGGCGTGAGCGAGTTCGGCCCGGTGTAGAGCGCGGGGAACGAGGGATAGCCTTGCGGCAGATAGGTGCTCTGGCCGTGAATCTCCCAGCGATCCGATTCGGTGTCGATCAGCGAGCTCTTCGGATTGTAGCTGGGCATGCCCGGCCAATCGACCTTGCGGTTGAGGCCGAGCCTGACCTGCTGGAAGTCGAGCGAGGTGGAGCTGTATTGGGCCCCCGTGGAGAAGGCGACGTTGGCGCCGTCGAAGCGGCTGTAGAGATATTCGAGCCGTGCGCTCCAATGCGGCGCGAAGCCGTATTCGACGCCGGCACCGGCGATCCAGCCCGGCCGCGTGTTCAGGATTTTCGGGACTTCGGCGCCGGAGGCCGGCGCGTCGAAATAGCGCTCGCCCATCCAGGCAAAGCCGCCGGTGGCGTAGACGAGCCACGGACCGCTGGTATAGCCGACGCGGCCGCGCAGGCTGGCGGCGTAGTCCCATTGCTGGGTGACGGTGTTGCCGGGCGTCGCCAGGAAGGAGACGATCGAATTCGACGTGATGTAGTTGGGAAACGTGAAATCGCCTTCGACGCCGACCAGCCAGCCGGAATTGAGCCGGTAATTGTAGCCGGCCTGCACGCCGCCGATCATGCCGCTGAAGACGCCGTTGTCGTTGATCCCTGTGCCGTCGTTCAGCGCAAAGTGCGATGAGCCGCGGCCGTAGCCGGCATGCGCGCCGATATAGAGGCCGGTCCAGTCATAGACAGCTCTCAGCGCCGGCGCCTTCAGCGGCAGATCGGCCGCACGGCCCACGGCGGGAAAAGAAAGCACGCCCGAGGCAATCGCCGCGGCCGTCCGCAAATACCTGTAACGGTGACCTCTCAACGTCAAAACGCACGCCCCCAAACGCGAATGTGTCCCACCCGCCGCGATATCCCTGCCGATTCGCAGCGGTCCTGTCATCAGGTCTTAAAGTGCCTGCGCCGAGATGATCTCGGCTCGACGCGGGTTCTTCCCCAGTTCCTGAACCTGAGTGGTGGACCTTATTGCGATTAATTCGCAATAGCAACTGATGCGCATTGCCGCAGAGGATGGTTCGCACCGCTGTGTGACGCGGCTGCAACATCGGCAAACATTCGTGAAACCGGCGGGCGGGCGCCGACCGACCGATGCTGAAATGGATGATGCGGCCGAATGGCGGCTGTCGGCCGGCCAACGCAAGCACCTAGCAGCCGCGGCAGATGCCCTTGATCTTCTTGTTCAGCAAGGCGTCCTCCTTGTCGGGGGGACTGCTCGTGTTGACGGCTGGACTGTTCGCCTTGGTCGCGGGGCTGACCGTATCCCACCGCGCCTGCCAGAGCTTCTCGCCGATCATGCAGGACACGCGCGGCTCCTTGTCGGCAGAGGGGGCGGCCGATTTTTTCGGCGTGCGGCCCGCCACCTCGAGCACCAGCTTGGTCCGGATCGCCTCCTTGAAACCTTCGCGATCGGTGATCGGCACGACAAAAGAGTCTGGCCCGCCGATGACGCAATCCTCGTAGTACCAGTCGATGTGATCGATATGGCTGATGTCCGTCGTCCCGTTCGGTGTCGCATTGATCAAGACCGGCAGGCCGGTGATGACGATGCCGTTCTGCAACGCCGTGTCGCGCGCTGTGACGACAGGATCGCCGACGTTGTTGGGACCGTCGCCCGAAATGTCGATGATCCGGCGCGAGCCGCGGTATGGATTCTGCTCGAACAGCGGCATAGCGAATTTGATCGCGCTCGAAATCGACGTGCGCGACCCGCGGAGGATCGGTGCCTTCATGAGCTCATCTGCGACGGTCTCGGCCGCTTCCGGTCCGTCGATCTGTCGCCAGGGGACGATGACCTTCTGGTCGTTCGTGGCCGACCATTCGAAATAGGTCAGCGCGATCCTACCGATCGGGCCGGCCCGCAAGGCTTGAAGAAATTCGCGCGAGACGATGGCCTTGGCAAAGCCTCCGCGTTGAGCTGCCAGGTCATCTATTTCCATCGAGTAGGAAGTATCGATGGCGATGACGAGTTCGAGGTCCACGGCGGGCCGGCTGTCGCCCGGGGGCGTCGTACGCGCTTGCGGCGCCGTCTCGGGACATGCTTGCGTCGATGTCAGGATCGCAATCAGGATCGATCCAATTGAAACCCGCCAATTCACGCTCGCCCTCCAGCCACCCATCCTATCCTGACACGCGGAACGTGCAATCGGAAGGGCGGTGGGCCAGACCGCTGCCGGGTTGTTCAGGCGGCAAAAAGAAGACCCCGCCCGGGGGGACAGCCGGGCGGGGTCGGGGGCACGACACGGGGTGGATGAGGCGCCCGTGTCGGACGCAGGATCCACGTAAGATCGGCCTCAGGTACTCAAATCAGTAGCAGCTACGAACGCGGCCGACGTACTGGCCGAAGGCGTTGTACTGGGCGACCCAGCCGCAGCGGTGATAGCCGTAGTAATAGGGGTCGTTGTTGGCGGCGATCGCGGAGCCGACGACGGCGGCGGTGGCGATGCCGGCACCGACACCCCAGACCCAACCGGGCTGCTTGGCTTCGGCCGAGGAGGTGGTGGACACGATGCTGCCGGTGACGGCGAGGGTCGCGAGAGCGAGAGCGGCAATCTTGGTCTTGATCGACATGTGAAACTCCATCCGGGGTTGAGGCGGTCCGTTGTGGCCCGCGTGCCCAGTTTGACGGAGGCTCCCACTGTCCGGTTCGAATGCGGCAAATCCGTTCCCGGAGAAATGAGTTTTTGTAAATGATTACAATAGGATGTCGGCTAGCCGAGCGGCCCTTTGGCGAGCCTGTTCACGTCGAAGTTATCGACCTCGCTGAGGAGCTCGCAAAAAGCACGAGCGCCTTGATCGATCAGTTGCTCGCCCTTCGCGGCCACGGCCAATGTCGCATTGCCGACGGCGCCGCTGGCGTTGAGATCCTGTGCCTGCCAGGCGAAGGGCGCCGGCCGCTGCGTCGACAGCCAGCGATATTGCTGCTCCAGCGCGATGCTGCTCGCCGGAAAATCCGCGATCGCCTCCTTGCGCACCTGATCGGGAAAGCGCGCCAGCATGATCGAGGTTTCGACCGCGCCGCCGTGGATGCCGTGGCGCACCTCGTCGGCCGGGAACAATTTGTCGGCGCCTGACAGCCGCGACCAGGACGTCGTCACCACGAACAGTTTCTGATGCGCGCGCAGATCCTGCGCGATCAGCATCATGGCCGCGCTGTTGCCACCATGGCTGGTGATGATGACGAGCTTCTTCACGCCGCGACGCGCGACGTCCTCGCCGATCCCGGTCCATCGCTTCAGCGCGGTTTCAGTCGGCAGCGTCTGCGTGCCGGGATAGTCGATATGCTCGGTGGAAATCCCGACCGGTTCGACGGGAAGAAAACTGGCCGGAACGTTGTCGGGCAGAAGCTCGCGCACGCGCGCAAGATAGGCGTTCGCGATCAGCACGTCGGTCTCGAACGGCAGATGCGGGCCGTGCTGCTCGGTCGCCGCCAGCGGCAGCACCGCGATCCAGCGCGACGATTCCGCAGGGGTTGTCTCGGCCCAGCGGATTTCGGTCCAGTCGCGGGATGGCATCATTGAGTTTTCTTTGGAGGTTTCATTGCCCGAATTTGTCACGTAATTTGGGGTATCAGGGGATGCGGGCCCGGCCGGCTCGCGTCCCCTGACGTCATGCGGTTTTATCGCGTTGCGTTCACATGAGCCAGAAGCGATTGGCCAGAAGCGATCGACGGAGTGCCATTATGACCCCCTTTCATCTGCGCAGAGCGTTCATTGCGGGCTTGATGGCTGCTTTCGTCTGCAGCGCCGAGGCGCGTGCCGAGACGCTGGACAAGGTCACCTTCGGCACCAACTGGGTCGCCGAGGCCGAGCATGGCGGCTTCTTCCAGGCGGTCGCCGACGGCACCTACAAGAAATACGGGCTCGACGTCACCATCGTTCCCGGCGGTCCCAACGAGAACAACCGGATGCTGCTGATCGCCGGCAAGATCGATTTCTTCATGGCCGCGAACACGCTGATGTCGTTCGACGCGGTCGCCAACAACGTCCCCGTCGTGACCATCGCCGCGATCTTCCAGAAAGATCCGCAGGTGATGTTGACGCAGCCGGATGCCAAGATCAGCAAGATCGAGGACCTCAAGCCGCTGACGCTGTTCGTCTCCAAGGAGGGCATGACCAGCTATTTCCAGTGGCTGAAGTCCGAATACGGCTTCAACGAGAAGAACGTGCGGCCCTATAATTTCAATCCGCAACCCTTCATCGCCAATCCCAAGAGCGCGATGCAGGGCTATGTCACCTCCGAGCCCTTCGCGGTGGAGAAGGCCGCCGGCTTCAAGCCCAACGTGCTGCTGCTCGCCGATTACGGCTTCAACACCTATTCGACCCTGATCGAGACGCGCCGCGACGTCGTCGAGAAGAAGCCCGATTTGGTGCAGCGTTTCGTCGATGCCTCCATGATCGGCTGGTACAATTACATCTACCGCGACAATTCCGCCGGCAATGCCATGATCAAGAAGCTCAATCCGGAAATGACCGACGACCTGCTTGCTTATTCCGTCGCCAAGATGAAGGAGCATGGCATCGTCGATTCCGGCGACAGCCTGAAGAACGGCATCGGCGCGATGAGCGACGAGCGCTACACCTCCTTCTTCAACAAGATGGTCAAGGCCGGCGTCGTGAAGCCCGAACTCGACTTCCGCAAATCCTACACGCTGCGCTTCGTCAACAAGGGCGTCGGCGTCGAGCTGCGCCCGAGCAAGCCGTAGCGCAAGCTCGATGTCATCAGGCAAAACCTCGTCCGCGGCCGACGCCGGCCTGACGCATCTCGCCGTCAGCCTGCGCAGCGTGACGAAGACCTATGACAATGGCGTCATGGCGCTCGGCCCGTTCGACCTCACTGTCCGCAAGGGCGAGTTCATCTCGCTGCTGGGTCCGTCCGGCTGCGGCAAGTCGACGGTGCTGCGGTTGATCGCGGAGCTCAGCGCGCCGTCGTCAGGCATCGTGCGGGTGGCGCGTCACGAAGGCGAGGTGCTGCCGGGCCACGGCATCGGCTTCGTGTTTCAGGAGCCGACCCTGATGCCCTGGACCAGCGTGCGCGAGAATGTGCGGCTGCCGCTGAGGCTCGCCGGCGTGCCGAAGGCCGAGGCGCGCGGGCGTGCCGACGCGGCGCTGGCCAGCGTCGGGCTCGCCGATTTCGCCGATGCCTTTCCGCGCGAGCTCTCCGGCGGCATGAAAATGCGGGTGTCGCTGGCGCGCGCGCTGGTCACCGATCCGGATATCCTGCTGATGGACGAGCCGTTCGCCGCGCTCGACGAGATCACGCGCTTCCGCCTCAACAATGATCTGCTCGCGCTGTGGCGCAGCCTCGGCAAGACCGTCATCTTCGTCACCCATTCGGTGTTCGAATCCGTCTATCTGTCGCAGCGCGTGGTGGTGATGACGGCGCGGCCCGGCCGCATCCAGGCCGATATCCGCATCGAGACGGTCGAGCCGCGCGGCGAGGCGTTTCGCACCTCCGCGGCCTATTCCGATTATTGCCGGAAGGTCTCGGCGGCGCTGGCGCCATCCTATTCGGGGCAGTCGACGTTATGAACGCGCAAGCCCCCGTCACCGCAAAACCGCGAGGCGCGCAACGCGCGATGCGCTTTGGGCTTCCCGTCATCGTGTTCGCGGCCGGCATCCTCGCCTGGGAACTGGTGGTGCGCATCAAGGACATCCCGCCTTACGTGCTGCCGGCGCCCTCCGTCATCGTCCTGACGCTCATCAAGGACTGGGCGGTGCTGTCACAATCGCTTGCCACCACGCTTCTGACCACGCTCGAAGGTTTTGCCGCGGCCAGCATCGGCGGCATCGCGCTGGCACTGTTGTTCAACCAGTCGAAATGGGTGGAATACTCGCTATTTCCCTATGCGATCGTCCTCCAGGTCACCCCGGTGATCGCGATTGCGCCGCTGCTCCTGATCTACCTGGAGCAGCAAACCGCAGTCGTCGTCTGCGCCTTCATTGTCGCCTTCTTCCCGGTGCTGTCCAACACCACGCTCGGGCTGAATTCGGTCGATCGCAACCTTGCCGGCCTGTTCCAGCTCTATGGCGCCTCAAAGCCGCAGACGCTGCGCTTTCTCAAGCTGCCCGCGGCACTGCCCTACATTCTCGGCGGCCTGCGCATCGCAGGCGGCCTGTCGCTGATCGGCGCGGTCGTGGCCGAGATCGCGGCCGGAACAGCGGGCGCCGGCTCCGGGCTTGCCTACAGGATCGCGGAATCAGGCTATCGATTGAACATACCCCGCATGTTCGCAGCGCTGCTTTTGTTGTCGCTTGCCGGGATTGTCATCTATGGGGTGCTGGCGCTAGTTTCGCACCTCGTTTTACGGCGCTGGCATGAAAGCGCGCTTGGAAAGGAAAACTGATGGCTGCCGGTTCGATTTCGTCCGAAAAGATCGACCTTCTGATCTATGGGCCGGTGCGGCCGATCCTCGAGAACGGGTTTTCCGACCATTTCGTCGTGCACAAGGCCGAGACGCACGGCGACCTCGAACGGCTGACGCCGGCGATCCGCGAAAAGATCCGCGGTGTCGCCGTGACCTATCACACCGTCCGTGCCGACAAGGGTTCGCTGTCGCAGCTGCCCAAGATCGAGATGGTGGCAAGCTTCGGCGTCGGCTACGATCACGTCGATGCCAAATACGCGGCCGAGCACGGCATCATCGTCACCAACACGCCCGACGTGCTGACCGAGGAGGTCGCCGACGTCGCGATGGGCCTGCTGATCTCCACCTTGCGCGAATTCATCAAGGCCGACCGCTACGTGCGCTCCGGGCTCTGGCAGACGCAGAACTATCCGCTCAGCGTCGGCTCGCTGCGCGACCGCAAGGTCGGCATCGTCGGCATGGGCCGGATCGGCCAGGCCATCGCACGCCGGCTCGATGCCTCGCTGGTGCCGGTGGTCTACCACTCGCGAAACCCGTCCAAGGACGTCTCCTACAAGCACTACCCTGATCTGATCGAGATGGCGAAGGCGGTGGACACGCTGATGGTGATCGTGCCCGGCGGCGCCTCGACCAACAAGATGATCAATGCCGAGGTGCTCAAGGCGCTCGGCCCGCGCGGCGTTCTGGTCAACGTCGCACGCGGCTCGGTGGTCGACGAGCCGGCGCTTGTGCAGGCGCTCAAGTCGGGCACCATCCTGGCCGCCGGCCTTGACGTGTTCGCGGCGGAGCCGACTGTGCCGGACGAGCTCAAGACCATGCAGAACGTCGTGCTGCTGCCGCATATCGGCTCGGCCTCGGTGGTGACGCGCAACGCGATGGACCAGCTCGTGGTCGACAACCTCAAGTCATGGTTCTCAGGCAAGGCGCCGCTGACGCCGGTTGCCGAAACGCCGTTCAAGGGGCGCTGATGAAAATTCTTCGGGTCGTTGCATTCGCCGTCGCGGCCCACTTGGCCGCGATCGGCGCTGCGCCTGCGCAGGATGCAACGAGCCTGAAGAAAGAGATGCTCGGGCAGTGGGAGCTATCGACCACCGAGCGCAGCAAGACCTGCGTCGTCACGATGAAGGGCGATGCCGCGGGGCAGGGTTTCAAGCTCGAGCTGGAGCCGGCCTGCAAGGCGGCGCTGCCCTTCACCAAGGACATCGTCGCCTGGAGCGTCAGGGGCCTCGACATCGTCCGTCTGCAGGATGCGAGCGGTGAAGCCGTGATCGACTTCACCGAGGTCGAGGCCGGCATCTTCGAGGGCCTGCGGCAGGGCGAGGGCGTCTACATCCTGCAGGATCTCGCCGCGGCCCGCTCGATGGCCAAGTCGATGGACCAGATGATCGGCGACTGGTCGATGGTGCGCGGCAACGGCCAGCCGGTCTGCGGGCTGACGCTGACCAACACCGAAGCCGGCCAGGACAATTTCCAGGTCTTCCTCAAGCCGAAATGCGAGGCGGCCATCGCGCAGTTCAACCCGACGCAATGGCGGCTGGAGCGCGGCCAGATCATCCTGATGTCGAAATCGGGCAACGTCTGGCAGTTCGAGGCCGACGACAACGCGCAATGGCGGCGCGTCCCCGATACCGCCGACCCCCTGATCATGCTGCGGCAATAGGCGGCCCCACATCCGTTGCCGCCGAATGACGCCACGCGAAGGCGGAACCTGCAGACCGGGCATCTCGTTGACGGAAGAGGTGATTTCGTTGGGAGATCCGGCATGGCCAAGCGCGTCCTCGCGATCGGCATCGAACCCGGCAGTGCCGACTACAGCGCATTCCCGCAGCTCACGCCGGAGCTCGTGCGAACCTACATCGAGGCGCAGCTGTTGCGCCTGCGCGATCTCGGCTTCGAGGTCACGAGCTGCCTGATCGATCTCGACGCCACCGCGGAAGCCAGCGTCACGGCGGCGCTCCGCGACGAGACTTTCGACTGCATCGTGATCGGCGCCGGCCTGCGCGAGCCGAAGGAGCGCCTCGTGCTGTTCGAGAAGGTGCTCAACCTCGTCCACCGCCTCGCGCCTGACGCTGCGATCTGCTTCAACACCACGCCCGCCGATACCGTCGAGGCCGTGCAGCGCTGGGTCGAACCGTAATCTTAGGCCTGGAGGCAAGTGCGCCGCCGGCTCGGCGGCCGCCACGTCTTTTCTGTGGCCTGCATGACATGGTGCATGATACGGTCGCTGCAATCCAGCGTAGAGCATGAATTCCGTTCGGGCCCCTCGATGTTCAGAGCCGTCGTCGTCATTGTCCTCGCCTTTGCCCTGTCCGGCTGCGATGCCTTTGGCGCGCTGAAAGACGGAATGCAGCACGCACGGGCCGTGGAGGGCGATCTCGAGCAATCGACCGGCGTCAGGCCGCAGGTCGGTTTCAACTGGCGCAATGGCCGCCTCGCATCGGTGACGGTCATGTTTCCGGGCCTTTATCAGACCAAGCCGTTGGGCGACCTCGCCGGCCTCGTGCGCGAGACGGTGACCAGGGAATTCAAGCAGGCACCGGACGCGATCGTGCTCTCGTTTGCCCTGGGCAAGGGTCCTTCGGCCTGAGGCCCCGCGCTGGCTGCGACAATTGGTCTGGTCCGGCGCCGTCCCGAGCGCTATGACTGGCGGCATCAACCGGGAGGATTCGGGATGCTTCGAGCTGTTGGAATGGCGGTGTGTCTGACGGTTGCGATGGCGGTGCCGGTGCATGAGGCCGCCGCCCAGGATGCCATCGGCGGCGCGATCATCGGCGGCGTCGGCGGGGCGATCCTCGGTGGCGCGCTCGGCGGAGGCCGCGGTGCTGCCATCGGTGCCGTCGTCGGCGCCGGCACGGGCGCCGCGATCGCCTCCGAAGGCGAGCGCCGCCGCTCCGGCTACTACGCCTATCAGCGCGGCTGCTACATGCAGAGGCCGGACGGCTACTACGTCCGGGTCGATCACAGGTATTGCTACTGAGCGATCATCGAGTTCAGGTGAGCGGCCGCAACGCGCATCGCGACGGACGGTATCTCGCCCTAGATCAACCGCATCCCGCGCAGGCTGGCATGTCCGCTCTTGCCGACGATGATGTGATCGTGCACGGCAATCCCGAGCGGCTTGGCGATGTCGATGATCGCCTTCGTCATCTGGATATCCGCCTGCGAGGGCGAGGGATCGCCTGAGGGATGGTTATGCACGAGGATCAGGGCGGTCGCTGATAATTCCAGCGCGCGCTTGATCACTTCGCGCGGATAGACCGGGGTGTGGTCGACGGTGCCGGTCTGCTGCACCTCGTCGGCGATGAGCTGGTTGCGCTTGTCGAGAAACAGCAGGCGAAACTGCTCCTTGTCGGCAAACGCCATGCTGGAGCGGCAATAATCGATCACCTCGTTCCAGGACGACAGCGCGTTGCGGCTGTTGACCTCGCCCTTGGTCACGCGGCTCGCGGCGGCCGCAATCAGCTTGAGCTGGTTGATCGCGGCTTCGCCGATGCCGTCAACCTCGCGCAAGCGCGCCACCGGCGCGTGCACGACCTCGGCGAACGAGCCGAAGGTCTTGATCAGCGTCTTCGCGAGCGGCTTGGTGTCGCGCCGCGGCAGCGCCGGAAACAGCGCCATCTCCAGGAGCTCGTAATCGCTCAGCGCATCCGCGCCGGCATTGTAGAAGCGCTCGCGCAGCCGCTCGCGATGGCCGTGATAATGCGGCGCGTCCTCAGGTTTGCTCTTGTCGTGGTCCGGCTTGGCGGGCATCGGCCGCCAGCATCGCCGGGGGCTAGCGCTTTTGCAACCGTCAATTGCGTCGGCGAGTTCGGTTGATGCCTAAGGGTGACCCTGAAGGATCACCCGATCTGCTTCTCGCCGTGCCGCTCCGACAGCGTAAAAATCTCGACGCCATCAGCGGTGACGCCGACAGAGTGCTCGAACTGTGCCGACAGCGATCGGTCGCGGGTGACGGCAGTCCAGCCGTCGGAGAGGATCTTCACATGCGGCTTGCCGAGATTGATCATCGGCTCGATGGTGAAGAACATGCCGGGCTTGAGCTGCACGCCTTCGCCGGGCCGGCCGATATGAATGATGTTCGGCTCGTCGTGGAACATGCGGCCCAGACCGTGGCCGCAGAAATCGCGCACCACGCTCATGCCCTGCGGCTCGACGAAGCTCTGGATGGCGTGACCGATGTCGCCGGTGGTGGCGCCGGGCTTCACCGCGGCGATGCCGCGCATCATCGCTTCATAGGTCACCTCGATCAGCCGCTCGGCCTTGCGTGCGATCGGGCCGACCGCATACATCCGGCTGGAATCGCCATACCAGCCGTCGACGATGAAGGTGACGTCGATGTTGACGATGTCGCCTTCCTTCAGCGGACGGTCACCGGGCATGCCGTGGCAGACCACGTGGTTGAGCGAGGTGCAGGTCGAGTAGCGATAGCCGCGATACATCAGCGTCGCCGGATAGGCATTGTTGCTGAAGGCGAAGTCGCGGACGAATTCGTCGATGCGCTCGGTCGGCACGCCGGGCCCGACGATGTCGGTGAGCTCGTCGAGGCACTTGGCCACCAGCGCGCCCGCCTTGCGCATGCCGGCAAAGGCGCTCGGCCCATGCAGCTTGATCTGTCCGGTCTTGCGCAGGGAGGTATCGGAGGCTTCGACGTAGCTCATGCGGGCGCAATCTTCTGAGGTGGGCTCGATATCGGCGGAAAGTCTTGATTTCAGGCCCCAATTTAATGATTGCGGGCCTTCGCGCAAGCCAAGGCAGCGCGTTTTCGAGCGACGTGGCTACCGGTTCGTGTGAAGAAAACGCGTCAAAACAAGGATCTTGCCGCCTGTTGCGCCCAAAAGCGGGCCTAATTCGGGACTTCTACGGTGGTTTCCACCGGCAGCGCGCCGCCGCGGATGCGGATTTCGCGGACGGGGTAGGGAACCCGGATGCCCTCGCGCTTGAAGGCGTCCCACAGTGCCAGCATCACGTCGCTCTTGACGTTGTCCATGCCGTCGGGGTCCGCGATCCAGAAGGTCAGCGAGAACTTCATCCCGGCTTCCGCGAACTCGGTCAGGATGGAGTTCGGCGGCTTGCCCTTGGTCGCGCGCGGATGGGCCGCGGCGGTCTCGGCGGCGAGCTTGGTGACCAGGCGGGGGTCGGCGTCGTAATTGGTGCCGAAGGCGATCTTCACCAGCGTGTTCTTGTCGGTATAGGTCCAATTGACGACCTTCTGCGTCACCAGATCCTCGTTCGGCACCAGGAACTCGCGGCCGTCGCCGGCGGCGACGGAAATGTAACGCGTCTTCATCGCGCTGATGCGGCCGGTATTGTCGCCGATGGTGACGAGGTCGCCGGGCTTCACCGATTTGTCGGCGAGCAGGATGATGCCCGAGATGAAGTTGGCCACGATCTTCTGCAGGCCGATACCGATGCCGACGCCGACCGCGCCGGAGAACACCGCAAGCGCCGACAGGTCGATGCCGACCGCGCCGAGCGCAATGACGATTGCGACGGCAAGAAGCCCGATGCGGATGATCTTGACCAGCAGCACCTGCACGGACGGCGTCAGATCGGTGGTTGCGTTGATCCGGCTCTCGGCGAAATTGCTCGCGATGTTGGTGAGCCACAGCGCGATCAGCAGGAGCGCGCCGGCCTTGAGGACCAGCAGCGGGGTCAGCCTGAGGCCGCCGAGCACGATCGCGTAGGAATCGAGCAGGTCGACCGTCGTATCGAGCTGGCCGAGGATCGAGAGCGCGGCGAGAAGCCACGCCGTGATCGACACCAGGCGGACGATGAAGGCGTTGCGCAGCACCGAGGTCACCAGCCGGATCACGAGCCAGGCGAAGCCCAGCTTGGCGGCGACCATCAGCAGATAGGAGCGGCTCGGCCAGGTCGCGTGATACATCACCACGCGCGAGATGATCACGAGCAAGGTGAACACCGCCGTCGAGGCGCTGGAGACCATCACCCGGGCGAAGTGCCGGAGCGGCAGCGGCCAGCGCATCGTCAGCGCGGTCATGTCGACCCGATTGCGCACGCCGGTCTCCGCGGCATAAGCGATGCCGGCCGCGGCCAGGATGAGGCCGAATTGCAGGTAGAACCAGGGCGAGGAGATTTCCGCCCCGACGCTGCGCGCGGTGGTCTGCACGAACTCCATGAAGTCCTTGAGGTCCATGTCCATCGGTCTCGTCGGCAAGCGGAGAGGAATTGATTCGAGGGAGCCGCAGAATCCCACAAAGAGCGCGGCCGGGCCATCGATACACCGCGAAGTGAAGTGCGTTAAGGCCGTAAAATGCGGGCAGATTGCCGCGAGCGGGAGAAATGGGTTGGCGTGCCGCTGCGGCGACGATAGAGATGCTGAAGCAGAATGATTGTTGGACGAATAGGGTACCGGCAAGCGCGCTCTTCGCCTCTCCCCGCTTGCGGGGAGAGGCCGGATCGCATCGTCAGATGCGATCCGGGTGAGGGGGACTCTCCGCGAGTCCATCTGTCACCGCCCCCGCGGAGAGCCCCCCTCACCCCAACCCTCTCCCCGCAAGCGGGGCGAGGGGGCGCACTGCCGGTGCCTGCCTAGCCCTTTATTGCGTCCATTCCGGAGTAACCCGCAGCACCGCATGGCCTCTCTCGACTCCGTCAGCATCGCCATATTGCTCGGCTCCGTCCTCGTGATGGCCGGTATCCTGTCGAGCCTGCTTGCGCTGCGCTTCGGAGCGCCCTTGCTGCTCGTCTTCCTTGTGATCGGCATGCTCGCGGGCGATTCCGGCCCCGGCGGGCTCCAGTTCGACGACGTCCGCACCACCTATCTGGTCGGCTCGGTGGCGCTGGCCCTGATCCTGTTCGACGGTGGCCTGCGAACGCGCTTTGCCAGCATCCGCACCGTGCTCGCGCCGTCCGTTGTGCTCGCGACCGTCGGCGTGCTCTTGACCGCGCTGATCACGGCGCCGTTCGCCAAATACGCGCTCGACCTCAATTGGACGGAGTCGCTGCTGGTCGGCGCGGTGGTCGCCTCGACCGACGCCGCCGCCGTCTTCCTGCTGGTGCACACCCAGGGCCTGCGCCTGCGCCCGCGCGTCGGCGCGACGCTGGAGGCCGAATCCGGCACCAACGATCCTTTCGCGATCTTCCTCACTTTGATGCTGGTCGAATACATCTCACTGGGATCGAGCTCCGCAAGCCATGTGGCGATGGAGTTCATCCAGGAGGCGGTGCTGGGCGCCGTCGTTGGCGTCTTCGGCGGACGGCTCGTCGTCATCGCGCTCAACAAAGTCGCGCTGCCGCAGGGTCTGCACGCGCCGTTCGTGACGACCGCGGCGCTCGTGATCTTCGGCGGCTCGCAGATCATGCACGCCTCCGGCTTCCTCGCGGTCTATCTGGCCGGCATCATCATCGGCAACCGGCCGACCCGCGCGCACAATTCGGTGGTGGCTTTCCTCGATGCCGCAACCTGGCTGGCGCAGATCGTGATGTTCGTGCTGCTCGGCCTGCTGGTCTCGCCGAGCCGGTTAGGGGCCAGCGTGCTGCCGGCGGTCGGGGTCGCCTTCGTGCTGATGCTGGTGGCGCGGCCGATCGCCGTGTTCGTGTGCCTGGCGCCGTTCCGCTTCAACTGGCGCGAAAAGATATTCATCGCCTGGACCGGCCTGCGCGGCGCCGTCGCGATCTTCCTGGCCTCGATCCCGATGCTGGTCGGCCTGTCCAAGGCCTATCTCTATTTCGACGTCGCCTTCGTCGTCGTCATCATCTCGCTGCTCTTGCAAGGCTGGACGCTGGCCCCCGCCGCGCGCAAGCTGCACGTGGCGCTGCCGCGCGCCGAGCGCGGTCCGCGCCGTGTCGAGCTGGATCTGCCCGGCCAGCTCGAGCAGCAGCTGGTCGGCTATCCGGTGCGGCCCAAGAGCCTGTATTTCCGCCGCGGCCTGATCCCGTCCTGGTCCAAGCCGACGCTGGTGATCCGCAACGAGAACATTTTGACGCCGCTGGAGGCCGACCCCATCGCGCCCGGCGACTACATCTACCTGCTGGCGCCGCCGGAAAAGGCCGAATCGCTCGACCGCTTCTTCGTCGACATGCAGCCGAGCTCGGCGCCCGATCCGCATCTGCTCGGCGACTTCATGGTCTCCGGTGAGCACACGCTGGCCGAGCTCGCCGGGATCTACGGCGTCAAGGTCGGCGAGGACGAGGGCAAGCTGACGCTGGCCGATTATTTCGACGTCCATCTCGACCGCGCCCCGAAAGAGGGCGCCGAGCTCCCGCTCGACGAGATCGTGCTGGTCGCGCGCAGCATCTCCGGCGGCCGTGTCAACGTCGTCGGCCTGCGCCTGCCGGAAGAAGACGAGACGCCACCGCCGCTGACGCGGGCGCAGGCGCTGCGGCGCAGGCTTGCGGATGTGTGGACGTCGGTAGCGGGGGTTTAGCGAGGCTCGACCTTCGCTTTTCGAATGACAGTTCGTAGCCCGGATGGAGCGCGGCGTAATCCGGGGCCGCTGTATCGGTACGAAAGAGTCCGGATTGCGCTGCGCTCCATCCAGGCTACGCTCTCACGCCAGCACCTTCACCCCGCCAAAACTCGTCACCCGCCCCTGCTTCAGCATCACGATCTGCGTCGCGAGCTGGCGCAGCTCGGCGGCGTCGTGGCTGACATAGACCATCGGCACGTTCGCCTCGTCGCGCAGCCGCACCAGATAAGGCAGGATCTCGAGCTTGCGGCCCTCGTCGAGCGCGCCGAGCGGCTCGTCGAGCAGCAGCAGGCGCGGTTTTGCCAGCAGCGCGCGTCCGAGCGCGACGCGCTGGCGCTCGCCGCCGGAGAGCTTCCCGGGACGGCGGCCCTGCAGGTTACCGATATCGAGCAGGTCGATGACGCGCTTGTGCTGCGCCGGATCCGGCGCCAGGCGGTTCATCTGCCGTCCATAGTCGAGATTCTGCGCGACGTTGAGATGCGGGAATAGCCGTGCGTCCTGGAATACATAGCCGATGCGGCGGCGCCAGGCCGGGACATGGATGCCGGCCGCGGTGTCGTCGACGGTTTCGCCGTCGAGCACGATGGTGCCGCGGTCGGGCCGCAGCAGCCCCGCGATCATGTTGACCAGCGACGTCTTGCCGGCGCCCGAGGCGCCGAACAGGCCGATGACGCGGCCCTCGCCGGTGAAGGATGCTTGAAGCGAGAATTCACCGAGTTGCTTCTCGACGTCGACGCGCAGCATGGTCAATTCCCGTGCAGGCGCTGCGTAGCGCGGCGAGCGAACCATTCGGCGGCGATCAGTGCGCCCAGCGCCAGCACGATCGAGACGATCACGAGCCGGCCGGCCGCGGCGTCACCGTCCGGCGTCTGGATCAGCGAATAGATCGCCGAGGAAATCGTCTGGGTCTCACCGGGAATGTTGGAGACGAAGGTGATGGTGGCGCCGAACTCGCCGATCGCCTTGGCAAAGCCGAGCACCATGCCGGCGAGCACGCCGGGTAGCGCCAAGGGCAGCGTCACCGTGAAGAACACTTTCCATGGCGCGGCGCCGAGCGTCTCGGCGGCCTGCTCGAGCCGGCGGTCGATCGCCTCGATCGACAGCCGCATCGGCCGCACCAGCAGCGGGAACGACATCAGGCCGCAGGCCAGCGCCGCTCCGGTCCAGCGGAAGGCGAAGACGATGCCGAAAGTGTCGGCCAGGAAGCCGCCGACGAGTCCCTTGCGGCCGAAGGTGAGGAGCAGGAGATAACCGGTGACGACAGGCGGCAGCACCAGCGGCAGATGCACGAATGCGTCGAGCATCGACTTGCCCCAGAAATCGCGCCGCGCCAGCAGCCACGCCAGAGCGATGCCGAATGGCGTCGCCACCAGCGTTGCGATGATCGCGACCCTGAGCGAGAGCAGGATCGCGGTCCATTCGGCGGGAGAGATGTCTGACATCAGGTGGTGAATATCAGATTGTCGGGCTGACCAGGAACTTGAAGCCGTATTTTTCCAGAATGGTCTTGGCGGCCGAGGAGCGCAGGAAGGCGAGATAGTCGCTGGTCCCGTCCTTCGCCGTCGCGGTCGCGGCGACCGGATAGATGATCGCGGGATGCGACTCCGCCGGGAAGGTGCCGACGATCTTGACACCGGGCTCGACCTTGGCGTCGGTGGCATAGACGATGCCAAGGTTGGCCTCGCCGCGCGCCACCAGCGTCAGCGCGGCGCGCACGCTCTCGGCCATCGCGAATTTCGGCTCGGCGGCGTGCCATGCCCCGAGCTTCTCCAGCGCCGCCTTGGCGTATTTGCCGACGGGTACGGACTTGACGTCGCCGGTTGCGATCCTGCCGTCGCCGGCGAGTTTTGCGAGGTCGAAACCTTGCGTGATGGTGACGTTGTCGATCTTGGAATCCTTTGGCGCGATCAGCACGATGCTGTTGCCGAGCAGATTGACTCTGGAAGGCTCGTTGATGGTCTTCCTGGCGATCGCGTAGTCCATCCAGTCGGTGTCGGCGGAGACGAACACGTCGGCCGGCGCACCCTGCTCGATCTGCCGCGCCAGCACCGAGCTCGCGGCATAGCTGACCGAGAATTTGACGCCGGTCCTGGCGGTGTAGGCGGCGTCGATCTCGTCGAGCGCGTTCTTCATCGACGCCGCGGCGAACACGGTGATGGTCTTGTCCTCGGCGGCGGCCGGCGAAAGGCTCGCGCTTGCGAGGATCACGAGGGCGGTGAAAAGTCGACAAATGCGTAACATGGGGAGCGCTCCGTGCGAGGCCGCGCGCGCAAGATGCACGCACAGGTCTGGCGTTGGTGGGTCAGGTTGCGACGGGTGGAAGCGCTGCTCCACGGGGCCCGGCTGCGGCTTACGGCCGGCAGGGATATCGCAATTGCGAAGATAGCAGGCTGGCGCCCGAGGTCAAAGGGTGGCCGCTTGTCCGGCCGGGCGGGCCTATTGCGCCGGCAGGATCGCGATCCCGACCGAATTCTCCTTGGCGCCGCTGAGCTGAAGTACGAAAGGCCGCGCCGAAAGCTCGTATTTCACGGACTTGCGGATGCCGCCGCAACCGGTCGCACCGCTGAAGGCCACGGGCTTGAGAACATGCCCATCCTGGACCACGTCGATCCAGGCGCCGGCGGACAGGCTGATCGTGTAGAGCCCGGCCGTGGCGGACTTGACGCTCGTGAAGCCGGCGAAGCTGCCGTCCTTGGGCGCGCGCTCCGGCGGCGTCGGCAGTTTTGCCTCGCTTGGGGCAACCAGTCCCAGCGTGATGGCCGAGGAGGGCAAGCTCGCCTGCTCGCTTCCCGATGCGAGCGTTGTGCGGTCCGGCGCGGTGAGCGCGGCGCGCTCGCGCTCGATCGGCCATTTGAACTTGTCGCAGCCGCTCGGTTCTTCAGCGGCGAGAGCGGAGGTCGCGCCGAACGAGAGCGCAGCGAGGAAGGCAAAGACGCGCATGTGAAATCCCATCGTTGGCCGCGCGAGCGGTGCGAGGCTTGCGGTCAGGCTTGTTCGACGGGATGCGCGTCCCGGAGATGCCGCGGGCTTACGGCTGAGCGGCGAGGTCATCCTAGCGCATTATTATGACGCGAACCAACCAACGAGTTCGTCATTCCGGGACGACAGCGGCAGAGCGGCCTACACACACACTACGGCTTTGCATCCGCCCCATGCAGCACCGCTTTGCATGCTGCCGGCATCTGCGCCAGCGTCATCGGCGGTTTCGGCTTTGGCGGCTCCGGCGGCGGCTTGGGGTGCAGCACCGCGTCGGAGAACCAATAAGCGAGATCGGCCGGCTTGCAGCCTTCGTCCTCGGCCTGCGACGGCTGGCCCTCGCATTCGCGGGCGCCCGCTGGGCAGCGCATGCGAATGTGGAAATGGTAATCGTGGCCCCACCAGGGGCGGATCTTCGAGAGCCAGGCGCGGTCGCCCTTGGCCTCGCGGCACAACGCCTTCTTGATCGCGGCATTGACGAAGATGCGCTGCACCGCCGGCTCCCGCGCCGCGTCGCGCAGCACCAGCACATGGCCTGACGTGAACACTTTTGGATCGATGTCGAGCCGGTCGTGGCGCACCATCATCACCGCCGACATGTCCTCGCGTTCCTCGCGCGAGAGGCGGCGGTCCGGCATCGGCGTCAGCCAGATGTCGGCATCGAGGCCGATCTGGTGGCTGGCATGGCCCGACAGCGCCGGGCCGCCGCGCGGCTGGGCGATGTCGCCGACCAGGATGCCCGGCCATCCCGCGTCCTTGCGCGCTTTGGCCGCGAGCCGCTTGATCAACGCGATCATCTCGGGGTGGCCGTAGCTGCGGTTGCGCGACAGCCGCATCACCTGCCAATTGTCGCCGTTGAGCGGCATCTGCTCGGCGCCGCCGATGCAGCCCTTGGTGTAGGAGCCGATGACATGGGCCGCCCCCTTCGACGGCAGCAGCTTGCGCGCGAACAGCTCCTTGGCGGCGAGATCGGGGTCGTTGGGATTGGCCAGCGGCGGCAGCGGCTTCGGGGTGACGCTGCCCTTGTCCTGGGCCAGCGCGCCGCCGGCGGTCAGGAACGTCGCTAAAACCAGGAGAGGGGTGAGGCGGCGGGGACTCATGCGCAGCACTTATAACCCAACACGGCGTCGGGGTTAAGAATCGGGCTGTGCCGCGGCGGACGATCTCACAGCGTCTTGACGGCCGTTGCCCCAGCGCGAAGGCGCGCCCGGCATGTCGATCCCACGTCCAACAAGGTCGTCCAAAAGTCGTAGTTTTTTCGTGGGGCCAGCCGGATTCTTAACAGTGCGATAACCGTATCCTGCATTGACCAAAATTCATGCGCGGAGCGCGGACCGTTTTCTAGCGGCATGCAAGCCGATGCATTTTCGGAATTGAATCATGAATAGCGCGCATATTTGCGTCGCGTCTTTCTGCGATAGCGGCGAGGCAACAGGTTTGCCGCGCCCTGTGACGCTGCTGCGCCTCTCAAACAGGCAAGTCGATCCGGTCTACAGTTGCCGCAAGGCGCGGCCGCGGCCGGCCGGACCACCCAAGATTACTTTTTTTTCAGACACTTGCCCCAAAACTTGCGCCGTTGGGCGCGACTGGGACGAGTGAAGTTGGGTTTGGGGTCTCGAAAAACAAGAAAACGAAAGCAAAACGTGCTTGCCCGGGCCGGCCAATCGCCGCGCAAGCCGCGCTTCGCGCGCGCGCCGCGCGCCCTTTCGGAACGCGATGAAGTCCTGCGCAGCCGCGCCGAGGCGGAAGCCGCGATCGCGGACGCGCGCAAATCCCATGAGCGCCTGCGCCAGGCCGTCGACATCCTGCCGCAAGGCATCGTGTTTCTCGACGCCGAAGGCCGCTACGTCCTCTGGAACAAGAAATACGCCGAGATCTACAGCAAGACCGCCGATCTGTTCGAAGAGGGCGCGCGTCTCGAAGACACGCTGCGCATCGGCGTTGCCCGCGGCGATTATCCTGAGGCGATTGGCCACGAGGACGAGTGGATCGCCGAGCGACTGCAAAGGCTCTATCAGCCCGGCGCGCGCCACGAGCAGAAGCTGTCGGACGGCCGCGTCATCCTGATCGACGAACGCCTGACCGACGATGGCGGCGTCGTCGGCCTGCGCGTCGACATCACCGAGTTGAAGCAGCGCGAGGCCTCGTTCCGCCTGCTGTTCGACGGCAATCCCGTTCCCATGATCGTCTGCGCGCTGGACGACGAGCGCATCCTCGGCGTCAACGACGCCGCGGTCGCGCATTACGGTTACAGCCGCGCCGAGTTCGAGCGGTTGAAGATCCGCTCGCTGCAGGCCTTCGACAGCGAGCCGCCCTGGACCGCCGGCTCGACCGGCGAGGAGCAGGCCGGCCGCACCTGGAAGCACGTCAAGGCCGACGGCGCGCTGATCGACCTTGCGATCTATTCCCGCGAATTGACCTATGCCGAGCGGCCGGCGGTGCTGCTCGCGCTGATGGACATCACCGAACGCAAGCGCGCCGAGGCACGGCTCGCCTTCATGGCCCAGCACGACGGCCTGACCGGCCTGCCGAACCGCAGCCTGCTGCGCCAGCAGGTCGACGAGATGCTGCTGCACACGCGGCGCAGCACCGACAAGGTCGCGCTGCTGATGCTGGGGCTCGACAGTTTCAAGTCGGTCAACGACACGCTGGGCCATGCGGTCGGCGACAAGCTGCTGCGCGGCGTCGCCAAGCGGTTGCGCTCGACGCTGCGCGAGGAAGACGCGCTGGCGCGGCTCAACTCCGACGAATTCGCGATCGTGCAGAGCGGCCTGACGCGCCCCGAGGACGCGGTGATGCTGGCAAAACGTCTGCTTGCGGCGATCGCCGATCCCTATCTGCTCGACGGCCATTCCGTGGTGATCGGCGCCTCGATCGGCATCGCGATGGCGCCCGGCGACGGCGATGATTCCGAAAAGCTGCTCAAGAGCGCCGACATGGCACTGTCGCGCGCCAAGCTGGACGCGCGCGGCAGCTTCGCCTTCTTCGAGGCCGCGCTCGACGCGAAAGCGCAGAGCCGCCGCAAGATCGAGGTCGAGCTGCGCGGCGCGATCCAGAACGACGTGCTGCGCCCTTACTATCAGCCATTGATCGACCTGCAGAGCGGCCGCATCACCGGCTTCGAGGCGCTGGTGCGCTGGCCGCATGCCGAGCGCGGCATGGTCTCGCCGGCCGAGTTCATTCCGGTCGCCGAGGATACCGGCCTGATCAATCCGCTCGGCGGGCTGATGCTGCGCAGGGCGTGCCTCGATGCCGCGACCTGGCCGGACGACGTCCGCGTCGCGGTCAACCTGTCGCCGCTGCAGTTCCGTAGCGGCAATCTGCTTTCGATCGTGACGGACGCCTTGAGGCATTCCGGCCTGCCGCCGCGGCGGCTCGAGCTCGAGATCACCGAGACGCTGCTGCTGGAGAAGAGCGCGCAGGTGCTGGCGACGCTGCATGCGTTGCGCGCGCTCGGGGTGCGGATCTCGATGGACGATTTCGGCACCGGCTATTCCAGCCTCAGCTATTTGCGGAGTTTTCCGTTCGACAAGATCAAGATCGACCAGTCCTTCGTGCGCGATTTAGGGGCCAATCGCGAGGCCCAGGCGATCATCCGCTCCATCGTCAGCCTCGGGAAGGGTCTTGGCGTCACCATCACCGCCGAAGGCGTCGAGACCGAAGCCGAGCTCAGCTGCCTGCGCACCGAGGGCTGCGACGAGGGCCAGGGCTTCCTGTTCAGCAAGGCCCGGCCGAACGCCGAGATCATCAGCCTGCTGGCCGCGCAGCGCGGCATCGACGGCGAGGACGCCGCGCTGGTGGCGTAGATCTTGGAGCGTCCGCTTCCAGGTTGAAGTTCGGGGCTACCGGCGACAGTGGCGGATGAACGTCACATTCCGGGCGTATAGGTACGTGTACGGGTCCACCTGTTCGAGCGCGTGGTGCTTCATCACCCAGTCCCGCACCGCAGGCGCATAGGACGACATCATCAACTGAGTCTCGCCGGGGTTGATGCTGCGGTCGCCGTGATGCGCGGCGTGAAACATGAAATAGCCGCTCGGGGCAATGCAGATCTTGTCGAGGGGAACGACCCCCAGGACCGTTGTGCAAGACGACTTGCAGCGACCGTCGATCACCACGCGATCATATTCTGCGTTGACGTGTGTGTAGGTGTAGATATGCGCGGCGGTGTTTCCGCCGGGGTCGTGAAGGTAATAGACCTTTTCCGCAGAGGCGGGCGCCGCCATGACCAACGTGAAGAGGATCGTACCGATCAGGGTTGGAATCCGCCGCATATCACCTCCCTTTTGTCTGGGCGTGTCCTGCAGATTATGCTGTTGTGAGACGCTACCTTAGGCTGCCGAAGGGTGTGATCAAAATGCGTTGAGCAACCCTATGGATCCAGCCAACGTGTCCGCGATCGGCCGCCGTCGCTCGGCGCGCACCGAGCTTGAGCCGACAAGCGGATCACGGCTCGGGCGTTGACAGGATTGCCTTCCCCACATCCTCGTAATGGCTATCCCGCGCCTGGATCTGCTGCGCGATCGCGTGCATGTCGCGAAATCGGCGTTCGAACGGGTTGCTGCGAAACACCGCGGTCGCGCCGGCCATGTGATAGGCGGTGTCGACCACACGTGCCGATTGATGGATGGTCCAGGTCGCGGCCAGTCGCACCGCGCTGCGGTGCGCGGCGCTGAACTCGCCCGTCGCGGACAGCTCGCGCCACATCGCAGTCGCGGAGGCATGGAGATAGGCGCGCGCGGCGCGCAAATCGCCTTCGGTGCGGCCGATCAGCCCCTGGACCGCCGCGTTGCCGCGCATCGCGCCGGCCGCCAGTGACGGGCGCTTTTCGCGCGCAAGTGCAATCGCTGCATCCAGCGTCGCGCGTGCCACGCCGAGCGACACCGCGGCAAAGCCGAGGCTGAAGGCAGCGCCGGTGCCGATCCTGTAGAGCGGGCCGGTCTCGCGCAAGCCTGACGGCACGTCGCGGAACGCCGTGAAGCGCTCGGGGACGAAGAGGTCGCTCACCTCGTAGGAATCGGTGCCGGTGCCGGCGAGCCCGATCGCCTGCCAGACATCGTGCAACGTCGCGCTTGCGGCAGGAAACAGAATGGTGCGCACTTCCGGCGAGCCATCGGCGTTCTTGCGCGGCGTGCCGTCAGTCCCGAGAATGCGCACATGCGCGCCCAGCCAGCTTGCCTGCCGCGAGCCCGAGGCAAAATCCCACCGCGCCGTGACGCGATAGCCGCCGCCGACCGCGCGCGCCTCGTGCGCGATCGCGCCCCAGGCCAGGATGCCGGGCGCAGTGTTGAAGATCTCCTGCGCGGTATCGCGATCGAGCGAGGCCGCGATCATCGCGCAGACGCTGCATTGCCCGAGACACCAGGCCGTGGACGCATCCGCCTTCGCGATCTCCTCCAGCATCTGCATGAAGGTTTCGATGGGAGCTTCAGCTCCGCCGAGGCTCTGCGGCAGCAGCGCGCGATAAAAGCCGTTCTCGATCAGCGCCGCGACCACGGAAGGCGTCAGCCGCCGCGTCCGCTCGATCTCGTCCGCTTCGCGCGCGATCAGCGGCGCGATGGCGCGGGCACGTTCGACGAGTTCAGATCCGGGAAGCTCCGACATTCGCGTGTCCTCGCCCCTTCTGTCGTGAGCGGTGAGAACAGGATGGTGGTCTATTTGACGGGGAGGATCAAGGTGCGGCCATCTCCGCGCGCGCCGCAAGAAGGCCGGGGTCGTGAACCTCGGCAACGCGGCTCGCGACGAACAACCATCATCGCCGCGAACGTCGCGCCGGCTGAGGTTGCCCATGCCGATCGTCAGAATCCTCATCGTCCTGCTCGCGCTCGCTTCGCCGGCGTTGGCGCAGGACGGGGCCCGTGACGCGGCCGCCGCGGGCGAGGCCGCGCGGATGTTCCGGGTCTACGTCGAAGGCGTGGCGAAAAAAGGAGAGCGACCCGACCTGACCCGGCCGGAGACCACTGCGCTGCTCGGCCGCGTGTTCGATGTTGGAGCCCTGGAGGCGTTGCCGCCGGCGAAGGCGAGCGACATGAGCTGGCTGATGGAGTGGATGGACGCCGCCAACGCGACCTCCAAGCTGTTCGCGCTGTATGGCGCGAAGCCGGGGGCGCAGCCCGATCTTGCGGCGCTCCAGCGCAACATGACCGAGTATGGCGATCAGTACGCGGCGGCGATGAACTTTGCCATCCGCGGCATGGCGCGCGAGGCGGTTGCGGGCGAGCTGTTCATGGCGAGCCTCGCGCCGGAGCAGCGCACCCGTATCCGCCAGGATGGATTTACGGGCTTCCGCCGGAGCGCCGCCGAATTCATCCTGGGCACCGTCTGCGCGGCGATCCAGGGCGCGGGCAAATCCGCCAACGCGCGCCTGGTCGCCGCCGCCATCCGCGACACGCGCGAGGTCTGGGCGAGCTTCCTGCTGCCACAGGATCGAGCCCGTGTGCTCGAGCAGCTTGCCGACCTTCCCAGATGGGCACCGGACGAAACGGCGCGAACCGATCTCGCCGCCTTCACGGCCGCGCTGCGAGCTGTGAATTGAGCCCCGGCGGCGGCTTGCGGGCGCGCGTTGCCTGCTCGAAGGCATAGGCCAGCCGCAGCAGCTTGTGCTCACTCCAGGCTCTCCCTGCGAAGGCGACGCCGAGCGGATAATCGGGCGTGTCCTTGCCCTCCGTTGTCCCCGAGACGAAGCCGCCCGGCACCATGATGCTGGGATAGCCCGCCTTGGCAGCAATCGCAGCGCCCGTGGCGCCGGCGAACAGCACCGCGTCGAGCTTGTGCTGGTTCATGTAGGCGTCCATGCCGCGCGTCTTGGCCGAGAGCAGGTCCATGGCACGGGCCGACTTGTACTCGCGCTCACTCAAATCGCCCCTGGTCAAGTCAGCGGCCAGGAAATGGTCCTGACCAAAGCGCAACGCCTTCCCCGCGTTCGCTTCGTTGAAGGCTATGACGTCGCTGATGGTCTTGATGTCCGTGCCGGTCGCCCAATCCCTCAAATAGAGGTTGAGATCGTGCTTCAGCTCGTAGAGGAAGACGACCGGCGGCCTCGCGATGGTGCCCTTGTGTACGCTCAGTGGATTGCGGTTGAGCACGGCCATGGTCGTGCCCGGCCCGCCGATCCAGCCCAGCGTCGGCATGTTGGCGCGTACGATGACGGCGCCGATATTCTCCAGCACCTTGATCGTCTCGGTCATCACCTTGACCCAGTCGGGCGGCAGCTTGCCGTAATAGCAATCGTTCAAGGGATCGGCGGGGTCGCTCGGCACGCCGATGCGCGCGCCTTTGATAGCGTCGGCGGTAAGGCCCGCGGTGAAGTCGACGGGCCGCCGCTGCTTTCGTGTCGCCGGATCGAGCGGGTCCCTGGCGGCCAGCACGTTCAGCAGCAGCGCCGCGTCGCGCACGGTGCGCGTCATCGGCCCCGCGGTGTCCTGGCTGTGTGCGAGCGGCAGGATGCCGGCGCGGCTGATCAGTCCGACGGTGGGCTTCACGGTGACGAGACCGTTTTGGCTGGCGGGGAACAGCAGCGAGCCCGAGGTCTCGGTGCCGATCGACGCCGCACACAGGCCGGCCGCCACCGCGACCGCCGACCCCGAGCTCGATCCGCCTGGCTGCACGACCGGGATGCCGTGTTCGTCCGCCAGCGCCGGCGCGTAAGGGTTCTTCACCTGACCGCCTAGCGACGAATAGCCCGAGGGCATGTCGACCGCGAGCATGTTGGCGAACTCCGTCAGGTTCGCCTTGCCGAGGATCACCGCACCGGCGTCGCGCAGCAGCTTGACGAGGGTCGCGTCGTCCCTGGCGCGCGCGCCTTCCAGCGCCAGCGAGCCGGCCGTGGTCGGCTGCTTGTCGCCGGTGGCGATGTTGTCCTTCAACAATATCGGCACGCCGGCCAGCGGCCGCCCGACCGATGGCTTGATGTCGTCCAGCTCGGCCGCGATCGCGCGCGCATCGGGATTGAGCGCGCGGACGGAATTGAGCGCGGGGCCGTTGCGGTCATAGGCCTCGATGCGCGCGAGATAAAGTTCGGCCAGCGAGGTGGCGGTGAGCTGCCCGCCGGACAAGGCGTCGACGATCTCGCTCAACGGCGCGTGCTCCGGCGCCAGCGCGGCCGGCCCCTCCGTGCCGGCGACAATCGGGGCGAGGCGAGCATCGCCGCGGATCGGCTGGTCCATCTGTCCTCTCGGGCGGCTTGCGACGATTATGCTACCAATGGTAGCATTGAGCTCGGTTGCGCGGCAAGCCGATTGCCGGTCACGCGGCGCAGGCGTGAGATTTCGATCTTTCCAGCGGCTTCAGTTGAGCGATCCATGGAGTGCACGATCCGGCCCGCGCGCGAAGACGATGCCGATGGCATCAGCGAGGTCATTTTGCATGCGCTGCGCGAGACGAACGCAAAGGACTACACGGACGAGATTATCGAACGGGTCGGGCGCAGCTTCAGTCCGGATGCCGTCAGGCAGCTGATAGGCAAACGTACAGTCTTCGTCGCCGCCATTGGCGGCCGCATCATTGGAACGGCAAGCCTTGAAGGAAGCGTCGTCCGCACCGTCGAGGCTCTGCGGCAGCAGGGCACGATAAAGGCCGTTCTCGATCAGCGCGGCGACGACGGCCGGCGTCAGCCGCCGCGTCCGCTCGATCTCATCTGCTTCGCCCGCAATCAGCGGGGCCAGCGCCCGGGCACGTTCGACGAGACCAACTCCGGGAGTTGCGTTCATGCGCGTTTCCTCGCCCATTCTGCCGTGAGCGGTGAGATGCGCGATGGTGGTCTATTTGGCGGGGAGGATCAAGGTTCGGAACGGCGGTTCACTTCGCTTCAACCGCCGCATTCAGAGAACCTGCAAATCTCATCCATCGACATAGGCGGCCAGTTCGTCCGGCGTTCCCGTGGGAAAGGCATCTTTGAGATAATCGAGGAAGGCGGATACACGAGCGCTCAGCAGTCGTCGCGATGGGTAGAGTGCCCATAAGGCGATCTCCGGTCCATCGACGTCGCCCCAATGCACCAGCGTGCCGGCCGCGAGATCGTGACTCACGAGCGACACAGGCAATCGACCGGCGCCCACACCTGCCCGCACTGCATCGCGAACCATGACAAGCGACGACAAGCGAAGAACCGGATCAACTTTAATTCGCGGTGGTCCAGCCGGTGCCGTCATCTCCCAGATCGCGGTCTGGTCGCTCGCCCCGCGCACCACCACGGGAACAGTGATATCGCCCGCGGGTAGAGCAAGTTTCGGGCTTGCGACGACCACCAGCCGATCGCGCAGGAAAACTCGTCCGACGAGGTTCTCATCCGGATTCGGATTGACCCGGATCACGAGGTCATAACCTTCCTCCACCATGTCGACGGCCCGGTCTTCCGTCGTGATCTCGAGCCGGACCTCCGGATATCTGAGCGCGAACCCGGCGGCGAGCTTGCCCATGGCGGTTTGCGAGATGAGCAATGGCGCGCTGATCCGCAAACTGCCCCGCGGCTTGTCTCCACCTGAAGCGATCGCGGTTGCCGTCTCGTCAAGCTCGGCGAGCAATGCCGTCGTCCGCTCGAACAGCGCCCGGCCTTCCTCGGTGAGCTTCAGCAAGCGTGCTCCGCGCTCGAAAAGGCGCAGATCGAGGCTGCTCTCCAGTTCCGCCACCCGGCGGGAAAGCGTTGCTTTTGGGCGCCCGGCAGCCCGGGCGGCCCGTCCGAACCCTCCGTGCCGGGCCACGAGGTTGAAATCGGCAAGTCCGAGCAGGTCCATTCGTTCCACCAGTAAGACAGTCTGTCCAAATATACCATCTATTGGTTCGAATTTGGATCGCTAGTTTCCGGGTGTCTTCCAACCCCAAACCGGAGTGATCCCCATGACCATCCTCGTTACCGGCGCCACAGGCGCTGTCGGCCGCCAGGTCGTCGAACAGCTCGTCAAGCGCGGTGCCGACGTGCGCGCGCTCGTCCGCGATCCCGCGAAAGCCAGCTTCCCAGCAGGCGTCACGGTCGCGCAAGGCGATCTGCTCGACGTCGATGCGCTTCGCGACGCTCTCGCAGGTGTCTCCACCTTATTTCTGCTCAACGCAGTCGTGCCGGATGAATTCACGCAGGCGCTGATCACGCTTAACCTGGCCCGCGAGGCCGGCGTTGAACGGGTCGTCTATCTCTCGGTGATCCACAGCGACCTCTACGTGAACGTGCCACACTTCGCGGGCAAGTTCGGCGTCGAGCGGATGATCGAGCAGATGGGCTTCAATGCCACCATCCTGCGCCCAGCCTACTTCATGCAGAACGAACTCACGATCAAGGACGTGGTGACCGGATACGGCGTCTACCCGATGCCGATCGGCAGCAAAGGCCTCGCCATGATCGACGTGCGCGACATCGGCGAGATCGCAGCCCTCGAGCTGGTTCACCGCGAGCAGGCCGCAGGACCGCTGCCGCTGGACCGCATCAATCTCGTCGGCCCCCACACGCTGACCGGCGCGGATGTCGCCGGCATCTGGTCGGACGTGCTGGGGCGCGCGATCGCCTATGGCGGCGACGATACTGCCAGCTTCGAGAAGAATCTCAGGCAGTTCATGCCGGGCTGGATGGCGTTCGACATGCGGCTGATGAGCGAACGCTTCCTCACCGATGGAATGATCCCCGACGCGGGCGACGTCGAACGCTTGACGGCGCTTCTGGGCCGCCCCTTGCGCTCCTATCGCGACTTCGTGTCCGGGATCGTGGCCTCGGCCTGAGGCACGAGCGCGCTCCAACCACGACGACAAGGAATTCCATCATGATCAGTTCTGCGGATGATAATGCAAAGGCCCCATTGAAGGTGCTGGTTCTTGGAGCAACCGGCCCTACCGGGCGTCGGATCGTCAGCCAGGCTCTGGCGCGAGGACATCAAGTGACCGCGCTCGTGCGGTCACCCGGGAAGGCGGGCGAGCCGAGCGGCGCAAGAGTCGTCGTTGGAGACGCTCGCGACGAGAAAGCATTGCGTGAGGCCGTCTCTGGCCAGGACGTCGTCGTCAACGCGCTCGGTACCCCAGCGAGCCTATTCCGCGAAGTGACGCTGCTCTCGACGGCGACGCGCGCGCTCGTGAACGCGATGAAGGCCGAGCAAGTCTTCCGGCTGGTCTGCATCACAGGGATCGGCGCGGGAGACAGTGCCGGCCATGGCGGCTTCGTCTTTGACCGCGTGATTTTCCCGCTGCTTCTGCGCAAGGTTTATGCCGACAAGAACCGGCAGGAAGCGATCGTCAGAAACAGCGGGCTCGACTGGATTCTCGTTCGCCCCGCCGTCCTGAACGACAAGTCCGGCCGCGGCGCGATCCGGGCGCTCACGGATCTCGGCGGCTTCAATGGCGGAGCCATCTCGCGAGAAGATGTTGCGGCATTCGTGCTGGACCAAATGCAGGTCGACACCTGGCTGCATCGTTCGCCGTTGATCACGTGGTGAGCGCGTGATCAACGGTTGGCCGTTGCGCGTTGCCTCCTCACGCCGCAGCGCGGCCCAGGTCGAGCAATGGTCTGCGTTTCGTCGGGAAGCTCAGCGCTACCGCGACGGCGGCGAGGCCGATCGCGAAGGAGCCGACGTGCAGCCATGTGTAGCGCTGGAAATTGTCGAACACGAGTCCGCCGGCCCACGGCCCGAGCGCCATGCCGAGGCTGGCGAAGGCCGACACTGCGCCGAACACGGTGCCCATGATGCGCGCGCCGAAGAATTCGCGGACCAGCACCGCATAGAGCGGCATCACCCCGCCATAGGCGAGGCCGAACACCACCGAGAGCGCGTAGAATTCGCCGAGCTGAGCGACCGCAAGATAGGTCGCGATGCACATCGCCTGCACAAGGAGGCCGCCGACCAGCACGGGCTTTGCGCCGATGCGATCGGCGAGGGCGCCCAGCAGCAGGCGGCCGCCGAGGCCTGAGACGCCGGCGACGCTGTAGACCGTCACCGCCGTGAGCGGAGCGATGCCGCAGACCATCGCATAGGACACCATGTGGAAGATCGGGCCGGAATGCGCTGCGCAGCAGGCGAAATGTGCCGCGGCGAGCGCGATGAATTGCGGCGTGCGCAGCGCCTGCGCCGCGGTCAGCTCGACCTCCGGCGCCGAGTCTGCACCGGCGGCGCCCGCCGCCACCGGCGCCGGGCGCACCAGGAAGCAGGCGGGGATCAGCAGCGCCCACGCAGCGATGCCGATCACCAGCATCGCGGTGCGCCAGTCATAGGTGGTGATCAGCCAGCTCGCGGTCGGCGCGATGGTCACCGGCGACACGCCCATGCCGGCGGAGACCAGCGCCACCGCAAGGCTGCGGTTGGTCTCGATCCACGCGCTCGCGAGCGCCATCATCGGTGCGTAGAAGCTGCCGGCCGCAATGCCGATCAGCACGCCGAAGCAAAGCTGGAATTGCCACAGGCTTGTCGCCTGGCTTGCGGTCACGAGACCAAGCCCCAGCAGAACGCTTCCCGCGAGCACCACGATACGCGTGCCAAAACGGTCCGACAGCGTACCCCACAGGAACGCGGCAAATCCCATGCAGAGGAAATCCAGCGTCGCCGCCGCTGAGACGCCGGCGCGCGACCAGCCCATCGCTTCCGATATCGGCTGCAAAAACACCGCCAGCGACAGCATCGTGCCGAACCCGACACAAGTCATCAGCGCACCCGCGGCGACAACGACCCAGCCATAGTCGAAGCGTGACGGCTTGCTCATGCGTTTCCTCGCGCTGTTGGTTTTGTTGGTGATGCGCGCGGGGATGGTGGCCTATCGGAGGGCGGAGGGCAAGGCTGGGTGTTGAGCGCGCTTCCGTCGCCATGCAGCCGGCCGCGGCGGCATGGCGGTCTATTTGGTGTGGTGATTAGCGACTGTCCTTCCAGGATCGCACAAATAGCGCGTCCCAGAACGACCAGCATATGACCTTAGTCATTCGCGATCAGCGCGGCCGGAGCGGGCCCACAGTCACGATTTGCTCGCGCGCCCGCTCATTCACTCGCGCAAACTCCTCCATGACGCGTCTGAACAATCCCGGATCGATTGACGCGATCAGGCCATGATCCGGCGTATCCAGATCGGGAAAGTAGCCCTTGTGGATCGGAAGATACGCGCGGACGCGCGTATCGATGAAGAATGCGGAGCTGTTCTTGTTCTGACGCGCCCTGTCCAATGGGACCTGGATGATCCCGATCGGCAGACTGTCGCCGAACTTCCTGACTTGAGACGAGGTGTAAACTGCAACCGCGGCGCCGTACGCCGGCGCCTGGTGTCCCAGCATCTTGGAGGCGTCGATTGCAGAAAACGCGCCGATGATGATCGCCGCGTGCCGCGTCCGTGCGGGAATGTCGGGAGTCTCGGCGAACGGAAAGTAACTCCAGACCATGTCGCCGCGTCGGAAGGGCGGGGCCATTCAGGCCTCACTGGAAAAGTGAGCGCCTGAATGCGTAGTCCTCATCGCTTTCGTCGGCGTCGCGATGGAGCTCATAATTCTCGAGCGAGAGCGGCGGCATTTTCGAGAAATCCTGCACCACCTCGACGTAGTCCAGATGGCGGCGCATGACCTCCTCGACGAGTTCTTTCACGCTTACATTGTTCAGCCGAGCAACGCGCGAAGCCTTGTCGTAAAGTTCATCGTCGAGATGTACCGTGATGTCGGCCATGACAGGTTTCCGGTGAGGGCAGCTGAACCTACTTGGCAATATAGCGGGCCTTGCCGCCGCATTAAAGGTGCCGCCAATCCCGCCGCCGCTGACGGTGGCCGCCAGGGCCCTGCGATCACGGGCGGCGCGACGATGACATTCTACCCCCGTTTTGCCCGACGGAGCAAATCGATTTCGTAAAATCGAAAAATCGCAGTGCCGCCAAGGGAGCGGTTACTGTGCATGGGGTTGTTTTCGCGTTTTTGTTTGTCGGGCCCCGAGTGGTCCGGGCCGAACCCGATTCTCCGAGGCCGGAATGGCCCGAACCCGCCTCAGCTATCCACCTTCAGCGCGGCAATGAAAGCTTCCTGCGGGATGTCGACCTTGCCGAACTGCCGCATCTTCTTCTTGCCTTCCTTCTGCTTCTCCAGAAGCTTGCGCTTACGCGTGATGTCGCCGCCGTAGCACTTTGCGGTGACGTCCTTGCGCAGCGCGCGGACCGTCTCGCGGGCGATCACCTTGCCGCCGATCGCCGCCTGGATCGGGATCTGGAACATGTGCGGCGGGATCAGCTCCTTCATCTTCTCGACCATGGCGCGGCCGCGTCCCTCCGCGCGGGTGCGATGGACCAGCATCGAAAGCGCGTCGACCGGCTCGTTGTTGACGAGGATCTGCATCTTGACGAGGTCGGCCGGCTTGTAGTCGGTGAGATGATAGTCGAACGAGGCGTAGCCCTTGGAGACCGATTTGAGCCGGTCGTAGAAGTCGAACACGACTTCGTTGAGCGGCAAATCGTATTTCACCATGGCGCGGGAGCCGACATAGGTCAGCTCCTTCTGCGAGCCGCGGCGGTCCTGGCACAGCTTCAGCACGCTGCCGAGATATTCGTCGGGCGTCATGATCGTGGCCTCGATCCAGGGCTCCTGGATCTCGGCGATCTTGACCACGTCAGGCATGTCGACGGGATTGTGGATCTCGATCTCGGTGCCGTCGGTCAGCTTCATCTTGTAGATGACGCTCGGCGCGGTCGCGATCAGATTGAGATCGAACTCGCGCGACAGCCGCTCCTGGATGATCTCGAGGTGCAGCAGGCCGAGGAAGCCGCAGCGGAAGCCGAAGCCGAGTGCGGCCGACGTTTCCATCTCGAACGAGAAGCTGGCGTCGTTGAGGCGCAGCTTGCCCATGGCGCCGCGCAGCGTTTCGAAATCGTCGGCGTCGACCGGGAACAGGCCGCAGAACACCACCGGGATGGCCGGCTTGAAGCCCGGCAGCATCTCCGTCACCGGCTTCCTGTCGTCGGTGATGGTGTCGCCGACGCGGGTGTCGGCGACTTCCTTGATCGCGGCGGTGATGAAGCCGATCTCGCCGGGGCCGAGCTCGTCGACCTGCTGCATCTTCGGCGTGAAGAAGCCGACGCGCTCGACGTCATAGGCGGCGCCCGTACCCATCATGCGCACGCGGCTGCCCTTCTTCATGACACCGTCGACGACGCGGATGAGAACGACGACGCCGAGATAGACGTCGTACCAGCTGTCGACCAGCAGCGCCTTCAAGGTCGCATTGCGGTCGCCCTTCGGCGGCGGCAGGCGGGTGACGATGGCTTCCAGCACGTCGGGCACGCCGAGGCCGGTCTTGGCCGAGATCATCACCGCGTCGGAGGCGTCGATGCCGATGACGTCCTCGATCTGCTGCTTGATCTTCTCGGGTTCGGCCGCGGGCAGGTCGACCTTGTTCAGGACCGGGACGATCTCGTGATTGTTGTCGAGCGCCTGGTAGACGTTGGCGAGCGTCTGCGCCTCGACGCCCTGGCTGGCGTCGACCACGAGCAGGGAACCTTCGCAGGCCGCCAGCGACCGCGAGACTTCGTAGGCGAAGTCGACATGGCCGGGCGTGTCCATCAGGTTGAAGATGTAGTCCTTGCCGTCCTTGGCGCGGTACTGCAGGCGCACCGTCTGCGCCTTGATGGTGATGCCGCGCTCGCGCTCGATGTCCATGGAATCGAGCACCTGCTCCTTGCCCGCCATCTCGCGGTCGGAGAGGCCGCCGGTCATCTGGATCAGGCGGTCGGCCAGCGTCGATTTGCCATGGTCGATATGGGCGACGATGGAGAAATTGCGGATGTTGGAAATGGGGACGGTCGTCATGGGCGCGGGATACCACTCACATCCCCGTGCGGCAACCATATTGCTGTAATTTCAGGGCCTTTCTTCACGCCAAGCTGATTCCACGATGGGCCAAAACGCGCTAGGCAAGCGCCCATGTCGACCACGTCTCTTCCCACCCCTGGAGTGCGCACGAAGGCCCGCCCGAGCTTTGCCCGCTTCCGGGCCTGGCTGGTTGCCTGCGCGGTCCGCCCCGAGGCGAGATTGTGGCTGGTGATCCAGCTCGCCATCCTGCATGCGGTGCTCTGGACCTTCATCCTGATCAATCTGAAGGCAGCGCAGGACGTTCACATGGACGTCGCAGAAGCCTATGGCTGGGGCCAGAAATTCCTGTGGGGCTATGGCAAGCACCCGCCGCTGTCGGGCTGGGTCGCCGGGCTCTGGTTCAAGCTGTTCCCGGCGGCGGACTGGGCGACCTATGCGCTGGCGATGGCGACGGTCAGCGCCGGCATGGTGATCTGCTGGCTGGTTGCCTTGCGCGTGGTGGATGCGCGGCGCGCGTTCCTGGTCGTGGTGATGGTCGCGCTCTACCCGATCTTCAATTTCAAGGGTTTCAAATACAACCCGGATCTGCTTCAGCTCGTCACCCTGCCGCTGCTGGTGCTCGCCTATCTCAATGCATTCGAGAAGCGGAGCTGGCAGTCCGGCGTCCTGCTCGGCCTTGCCGGCGCGCTGGCGCTGATGACCAAATATTGGGTGCTGACCATGATCGGCGCCATCGGGCTTGCCGCGCTGATCCATCCGGAGCGGATGAGATTTTTGGGTTCGCCGGCGCCGTGGGTCGCGATCGCGACGATGGTCGTGGCGATGATCCCGCACGTGGTCTGGCTGGCCGAGGCGCATTTCGTGCCGCTGACCTATGCCGGCGACACCTACAGCCTCGCGGACAGCGGCCAGGTGCATCAGCTCGTCACCGGCTACATGCTGCATAATCTCGGACTGCTGGCATTGCCGGTGGCGCTGGCCGGGCTCGCGATGGCGCTGGTGCCGCCGTGGATGACGTTGCTCGTGCGAGCACCTCTGCGCATCGTCACGCGCGCCTGGGCGCGCGGCGCCAATCCGGGCGTCAATGTCTCGCAGGCGCTGAACGTGTGGATGATCCAGATCATCGTCGCATTCGGCCCGCCGCTCGGCGCGCTGGTCTTCGGCGTCTACCTGAAGACCGATTGGGGCATCTCGCTGTTCTTCCTGGTGCCGCTCGCGCTGGTCGCGATTCCGGCGCTGCGGGTGCAGGGCGCGAGCCTGTTCAACATCGCCGCGATCTGGCTCGTGCTCAGCGTTGCCACGCTCGCCGCCTCGCCCTGGATCGCCGCGCGCGAGATGACGGCCAATGCCGGCAACACGGCGACCTATGGCGCGCGCTCGGAGCTCGCACGCGAGCTGACCCAGGCCTGGCACGCGCGCTTCGCCTCGCGCTGGGCGGTCGTTGCGGGGACGATGGAAACGATCCAGCCGATGGTGTTCTACAGCCCCGATCACCCCAGCCCGTTCACGCCGAACGAGGCGTGGGCGTCGGGGCTGACCTCGCTCGACGACGTCAAGAGATACGGCTTCATCGGCGTAGTCGATCCGACCGACGAACGACTGCCCAAGTTCGAGAAGTGGGTTTCGGAGGTGGCGCCGAACGCCGAGCGCGTGATGATGACCACGCGCCGCTTCACCCACGGCAAGGCCGGCCCGGCGATGAGTTGGAACGTCTACATCGCGCCGCCGGCGAAGTGAGAGGTGCCGTAGGGTGGGCAAAGCGCAGCGTGCCCACGTCTGATGAGTTCGTGGGCACGGCGCTTCCGCGCCTTTGCCCACCCTACGGCACTACGGCAACCGAGCGCGTGGTTCAGATCCCTTCCTCGTTGAACTTGCTTTCAACGAGCTCGGTGATCGCCGCGAGCGCAGCTTCCGCGTCGGTGCCGGCGGCGGCCACGGTGATCGTCGTGCCCGGTCCTGCGGCAAGCATCATCAGGCCCATGATCGAGGTGCCGCCGACGGTCTCGCCGCCGCGCGTCACCCAGACCTGCGCATCGAAGCGCTCGACGGCCTGGACGAATTTCGCGGAGGCTCGCGCATGCAGGCCGCGCTTGTTGATGATCAGGAGGTCCTTGGAGATCGCGCCCGCGGGCACGCCTGTCCCCGCTTGTGGCGCCTCGTCGCTCATTTGCCGGCGAGCACGCGGCTGGCGATGGTGACGTATTTGCGGCCTGCTTCCTGGGCCATCGCGATCGCGTCGGGCAGCGGACGCTCCTCGCGCACCTTGGCGAGCTTGACCAGCATGGGCAGGTTGATGCCCGCGAGCACTTCGACCTTGGGCCGGCTCATGCAGGATATTGCAAGGTTCGACGGCGTGCCGCCGAACATGTCGGTGAGGATCGCAACGCCGTCGCCGGAATCGACGCGGTTAACCGCCTCGATGATGTCACTTCGGCAGAGATCGGAATCATCTTCGGCGCCGATCGTGATCGCTTCGATTTGCTTTTGTGGGCCCATGACATGTTCAAGCGCTGCCTTGAATTCGTCGGCAAGGCGCCCGTGGGTCACAAGTACTAGACCAATCATCGGAAAACTCCTCGCGGGCGCTTTTGGTGCACCGCACGAACGCGCCACTTTGACCATCCAGAGCCCCTGCGCAAGAGGGGATGTTGCGTATCTCCCTGAATCTAGACGGATGGATGAGGGGAGCTGCGCCGGTCTATTCGGTCGCGATAGTGGGGTTCATATGGTTACCATTTCCCTTCAAACAATCGCCTGAGGGGTTAACGGAAGATGAACTCTTGGTAGTGGTCAAGGCCGCGACAACCAGTGGGAGGGGTGAATATCCGCGGCCAACCGGGATTCGTGGTATTTCGACACCGGAAATGAGGGTTTTCAGCGAATCCGCCGCAGGCAAGCGCTCGGCGTCCGCGGCATCCAGATCGACGACGAGACCGACGGTCGCATGCTCCACGAAGACGCAGCGGCGGATCCCGAGGCCCCGGATCTCGATCAGGCCAGCCAATACCGGCGCGGGGCGGACTTCAATTTCATCGCCGACTGTCGCCAGATGGACACGGTCATCCCCGACCAGAACGGCCCTTTCGACCACGCCCGAGCGTCCGGCCATGATCAAATCAAAGGCAAGGCGCGACTTGCCGGAGCCCGAGGGACCGCGGATCAGCACCGCCCGATGTCCGACCTTGACCGCGGAGGCGTGAACGCTCGGCCCGACTTCGTTCAAGCTGCCTTCTTTCAAGCTGCCTTGGCTCATAGCGCCGGCAGCCTCACCACGAAGCGCGCGCCGGTGATCGTCGGCACGCCCTCGTCATCCGGCGGGCCTGCACGGTTCTCGGCCCAGATGCGCCCGCCATGGGCGTCGATGATCTGCTTGGAGATCGACAGGCCGAGGCCGGAGTTCTGGCCAAAACCCTGATGCGGACGGTCGGTGTAGAAGCGCTCGAAGATGCGTTCCAGCGCGTCGTCGCGAATGCCGGGGCCGTCATCGTCGACCACGATCTCGATCTCCCCGCGCGCGCGGCGGCAGGTGAGGCGCACCTTGCTGCCGGGTTCGGAGAACGACTGCGCGTTGGAGAGCAGGTTGGAGACCACTTGCCCGAGCCGTGAATCGTGACCGCTCACGGCGAAGGTGTCGGTCGGGCTGCGGCCCTCGAAGCGCGTCTCGACCGCGACGTCGTGGCCGAGCTTGGTTTCGTTGGCGACGGACACCAGCGTCGTCAGCAGGCGGCGCAAATCGACCGGGATCGCATCCTGGCGCTGCAATTCGGCATCGAGGCGGCTGGCGTCGGAGATGTCGGAGATCAGGCGGTCGAGCCGCTTGACGTCGTGCTCGATCACCTCGAGCAGGCGCGCGCGGCTGTTCTCGTTGCGCGCCAGCGGTAGCGTTTCGACCGCCGAGCGCAGCGAGGTCAGCGGATTCTTCAATTCGTGGGCGACGTCGGCGGCGAACATCTCGATCGCCTCGATGCGGCTGTAGAGCGCGCTCGTCATGTCGCGCAGGGCGCCGGAGAGATGGCCGATCTCGTCGCGACGGCGGGTGAAATCGGGGATCTCGATGCGGGCCTTGATGCGGCGGCGGACGCGCTCGGCGCTGTCGGCGAGCCGGCGCACGGGCCCGGCGATCGTGCTCGCGAGCAGCAGCGACAGCATGATCATGACGGCGGCCGCGACGCCGCCGACTTTCAGGATGGCGAGGCGTTCAGCGGTGACCATCTGGTCGATGTCGTCGCCTTGCGTCGACAGCATCAGCGCGCCATGGATCGCGCGCGAGCGCAGCACGGGGACCGCGACCGAGACGATCACCTCGCCGCGGGCATTGACCCGCACCATCGAGCGCTTCTGGCCCTGGAGCGCATCGCCCACCTCGGCATAGCCGTTGCCGTTCTCGGGGCCGAGCTCACGATAAAGCGGCAGGTCGCCGCGGTTGAGCCAGGTGCGCACCGCGACCATGCCGCGCTCGACGAAGCCGGGCTTCTCTGCCGGCGGCGGCAGGTCGAGGCGCAGCACGTTTTCGAGGTTGCGGCTGTCGAGCAGCAGGCTGCCGTTCGGATCGTAGATGCGGGCGCGCGTCTTGGTCGGCGAGATCAGCGTGCGCAGCACCGGCGCGACGCGCTCCGGGTTGATCGGGAAGTCCAGCGGCGAGTACTCGTCCGAGCCGCCATAGGTCTCGCCCGGCTTGAGGTCGAGCAGCCGGTCGGGATCGATGGTGATGGCGTTGGTCTGCACCGTGGCCGAGGCCGCAATCGCGCCGGCGATGATCTCGGCCTGCACCAGCAGGCTCTGCGCCCGCGCGTCGATCAGTCCGGCGCGGAATTGCGACAGATACAGGATGCTCGCCACCAGCGCGACGAGGCCGGCGAGGTTGAGCGAGACGATGCGGCGGGTCAGGCTGGAGAAGGACAGCGCGAAGAAGAATTGCCCGGCGCGCTTGAGCCAGTTCAGCGGTCGGAAGCCCTGCGGCTTGTCCTCGACAAACTGCTCCTGAACGCCGTCGGATGCGACGTCGCCGGCGCTCTGGTTGGGATCAGGCTGCGTTCGGTCCAGCAATGCTTACGCCCGTGTTAGGACGGCGTTGAGAAGGTCCCCACACCTTAGAGCGATCCCGGTCCCGATGGAATCAGAACCGGCGATGCTCGTCGTCGTTCGTGAAGGCGCCTCGCGCCTCAGGCTTCCTTGAAGCGGTAGCCGACGCCGTAGAGCGTCTCGATCATCTCGAACTCGTTGTCGACCACCTTGAACTTCTTGCGCAGCCGCTTGATGTGGCTGTCGATGGTGCGGTCGTCGACATAGACCTGGTCGTCATAGGCGGCGTCCATCAGCGCGTTGCGGCTCTTCACCACGCCGGGCCGGGTCGCGAGCGCCTGCAGGATCAGGAATTCGGTGACGGTCAGCGTCACCGGCTCGTTCTTCCAGGTGCAGGTATGCCGTTCCGGATCCATGCGCAAAAGGCCGCGGTCGAGCGCCTTGGCGTCGTTCTCCTTCGGCGCGACGGTCGGGTCCTTCGGCGCCGAGCGGCGCAGCACCGCCTTGACGCGCTCGACCAGCAGGCGCTGCGAGAACGGTTTGCGGATGAAATCGTCGGCGCCCATCTTGAGGCCGAACAGCTCGTCGATCTCCTCGTCCTTGGAGGTCAGGAAGATCACCGGCAGGTCGGACTTCTGCCTGAGCCGGCGCAGCGTCTCCATGCCGTCCATGCGCGGCATCTTGATGTCGAGGATCGCAAGATCGGGCTGGGTGGTGCGGAAACCGTCAAGCGCGGAAGCGCCGTCGGTGTAGGTCATGATGCGGTAGCCTTCGGCTTCCAGCGCGATCGAGACGGATGTGAGAATGTTGCGGTCGTCGTCGACCAAAGCGATTGTGGGCATGAGCCTCTGCTTTCTGCTTTCCGTTTGGGTCGTGGCTTGAAACGGCGAGCAATCCACTGATGCGCCGCATACATGGGTGCCGATGTCGGCGTTCGAACCTTGTCACCGAGCAATGCAAGCTGGGCTGAAGTGTGACCAAGTTCCCCGAAACACGGCAGATCCGCCGCATGTCGACCCATAACCGGGCCCCCGTTTACCCGAAAAAAGGCCCCCCTTGCAACCACCTGAGCCGAGAAAGCCGATGCAACCGACCCCTGATTTCGACCCCGCAAAGCTCGCCAAATCCCTGCTGCGGCGATCGCGGCAGGGGGCGCTGGCAACTCTCATGGCCGGCAGCGGCGACCCCTATTGTTCCCTGGTCAATCTGGCCAGCCATCCCGACGGCTCGCCCATCCTGCTGATCTCGGGCCTCGCCGTGCATACAAGGAACCTTCTCGCCGACAGCAGGATCTCCCTGATGTTGGACGAGCGGGCGGCGGGCGATCCGCTGGAAGGCGCCCGGATCATGCTGTCCGGCCGGGCGGAGCAGGCCGGTGCCGAGAAGGATTTGCTCCAGCGACGGTATCTTAGTGCCCATCCGTCGGCGGAAGGCTTTGTTTCCTTTAAGGATTTCTCTTTCTTCCGGATCCACCCCACGGGAACCCATCTGGTCGCCGGCTTCGGCCGGATCGTCGATCTCAAGCCCGCCCAGTTCCTCACAGACCTCACCGGCGCCGAGGATCTCCTGGCGGCGGAGGCGGGGGCTGTCGAACACATGAATGCCGATCATCGCGACGCCATGGGCCTCTATGCGACCAAACTCCTTGGCGCTGCTGCGGGGAACTGGCGCTGCACCGGCTGCGATCCGGAAGGCCTCGACATGCAGGACGGCCAGAACGCGCTGCGGCTGGACTTCCCGGAGCGGGTGACCGACGGCACATCGCTGCGCAAGATGCTGGTCCGCCTCGCTGGCGAAGCACGCATGAAGATGGACTAGAACGCAACAATTTGAACGCCGCGCCCCATCGCTGCGACCCAAGACGATCAGGTCTTAAGGCTCGCAGCGAGGGTTCATGACGCGTCGTCGTTTGGCATTGGCCGCGGGTCTGGCGCTCGCGATCGCCACGTCGCTTGCCACGCCCGGTCTTGCCCAGAAGAGCGATCTGTCGGCGCAAAGCGGGCGCATCAATGCGCTCCGAAGCGCCGGCAAATATGCGGAGGCGCTGCCGCTGGCGCAGGCCATGGTGGCCTCGCTCGAGAAGACCAGCAACAACCGCGACCTCGCCGCGGCGCTCAACAATCTCGGGCAGATTTACGCCGACCAGGGCCACGACGATCAGGCCGAGCCGCTTTACAAACGCGCCATCGCGCTGATGGAGAAGGGGACCGGTCAGGGCAGCGTCGAGATCGCGCCGCTCCTGAACAATCTTGCGGCGCTCTATCAGCGGCAGAGCCGCTTCACCGAAGCCGAACCGCTGTTCAAGCGTGCGCTGGCCGTTCGCGAAAAGGCGCTGTCGCGCGCGCATCCCGATGTCGGCCAGGCTCTCAACAATCTCGCCACGCTTTACGTGAAGCAGGAGCATTTTGCCGACGCCGAACCGCTGTTTCAGCGTGCCCTCGCGATCTATCAGAAGGCCGCCGGGCCCGAGCATCCCGCGGTCGCCACGGTCCTGAACAATCTCGGCCAGGTCGATCGCGACCTCAACCGCGATGCCGACGCCGAAGCGCCGATCAAGCGCTCGCTCGCGATCCGCGAAAAGGTGCTGGGGGCGGATCATCCCGACGTGGCGCGCTCGCTCAACAATCTCGCCGGGCTCTACGAGCACCAGCAGCGCTATTCCGAGGCCGAGCCGCTCTATCGCCGCGCGCTTGCCATCCGCGAGCGTGCACTCGGACCTGACCATCCCGATGTCGTTACCTCGACCAGCAATCTCGCTTATTTCCTTCAGGTGTCGGGCCGTACCGCCGACGCCTTGCCGTTTGCGCAGAAGACGCTTGCCGCCAACCGCGCGCAGCTGCGCACCGTGCTGCCGGTTCTGTTCGCTGCGCGCCAGCAAACTCTGCTGGCGAGCGACAAGGCGCTGGATGACGCCCTCGGCGCGATTCAGCGCGGCACGCAATCTTCCGCCGCCTCTGCCGTGAACAAGCTCGCGGTGCGATTGGCCGCCGGCAGCGACCGGCTGGCCGAGTTGGTGCGCCGGGATCAGGATATCGCGGCCGAGGCCGAGGCGCTCGACAAGGCGATCATCACGGCGGTGTCGAAGCAATTGGCGCAGCGCGACGTCGCAGCCGAGCAACGCAGCCGCGCGCGGATCGCTGCGATCGCAAGCGAGCGTGCGGGCCTGCAGAAGACGCTCACGCTCGAGTTTCCCGACTACGCCTCGCTCTCGAACCCGCTGCCGCTGGCGGTGAAGGACTTCCAGCCGCTGCTGTCGGCCGATGAGGCGATGGTGATCTATTCCGTCGTCGACAAGCGAAGCTATGTCATCGCGATCACGCGCGATGGTGCCGACTGGAAGGAGATCTCGCTCGGCGCGGACGCGATGGCGCGGAAGGTCTCGGCGTTCCGCAGGGGACTGGATGTCGGCAAGGCGCGCGATGCCTCCGGCAAATCTGGGCTGTTCGATCTTGCGCTCGCGAACGAGCTCTATGTCGCGCTGCTCGGCCCGGTCGAGGCGCTGACGAAGGACAAGCGCAGCCTCTTGGTCGTGCCATCGGCGGCGCTGACCGCATTGCCGTTTCATCTGCTGGTGACGGAGAAGCCGCAGGCTGCGATTCCGGACAGGCTCGAAGGTTATCGCGACGCCGCCTGGCTGCTGCGGCGTCAGGCCGTCTCGGTGCTGCCGTCGGTGATCAGCCTGAAATCGTTGCGTGCCTTCGCGCGCAGGGATCAGGGCGCGAAGCCGATGACCGGCTTCGGCGATCCCGTTTTCAATCCCGCGCTGGAAGGACCCGCCGACCGTCGCGCCGCAGGCGGCAAGGTCGCGGCGCGCAGCATTGCGACGATTGCCTATACCGATTTCTGGCGCGGCGCCGGGGTCGACCGCGCGCGGCTCGCGCAGGCGCTGCCGCAACTGCCCGATACCGCCGATGAGCTCAACGCGGTGGCGAGAGACGTCGGCGCCACTGATGCCGACATCCATCTCGGACGCGATGCCAGCGAAACGACGCTGAAGCGTGCAGTGCTTGCTCAATACGGCATCATCTACTTTGCCACCCACGGCCTCGTTGCCGGCGACGTCAAGGGACTGGGCGAGCCCTCGCTTGCATTGTCCATTCCCGATCAGCCGTCTGAGCTCGACGACGGCCTTCTGACCGCGAGCGAGGTGGCCCAGCTCAAGCTCAACGCCGATTGGGTGGTGCTGTCCGCCTGCAACACCATCGCCGGCGACAAGCCCGGCGCCGAGGCGCTGTCGGGATTGGCGCGCTCTTTCTTCTATGCCGGTGCCCGCGCGCTGCTGGTCTCGCATTGGGCCGTGGATTCGGAAGCCGCCACCCGCCTCACCACATCGACATTCGAGCTGCTCAAGAACGAACCAAAAATCGGTCGCGCCGAAGCCTTGCGCCGCGCGATGTTAACGTTTGTCGACGACACCTCGTCGCCGCGCAACGCCTACCCGGCGATGTGGGGACCGTTCGCGCTCATCGGCGAAGGCGAGGTACGATAAGCCGGCAGCCGGAATTGTGCGTCGCAAAAACCTTGATCAACGCCGAATTCCGCATTTGGTTGCGCGATCATTCGTGATTTTTTGATGCAGCTGCTCAGAGCTGACATGCGCGACGTTTGGCGCGGTCCTTGAATAAACCAAATCCTGCGGGATCAGCTTGGCAACGCCAGCGTTCATCATTATTAGGTCGCCCAGCCGAGGCTGGTTGGCCTATAAATCACGGTGACCGCGATGGTGCTGAAGTTCTGGTCGCGCTGAATGTCGCGGGTTCTAGGAGGATTTTTTCGTGCAAGAGACGGGCGTGCGCAACGGTGCCTTTGGCGCCGACAAGTTCGGTTTAAAGAATCTCCAGCAGGTTCACTGGAACCTCGGTGCGCCGCAACTCTATCAATACTCGCTCACTGCGGGCGAGGCGGTGCTGTCCGCTGACGGCGCACTCTGCGCCGACACCGGCGAGTTCACCGGGCGCAGCCCGAAGGACAAGTTCACGGTGCGTGACGCCACCACCGACAAGAAGATGTGGTGGGCCGGCAACCAGTCGATCACCGCAGAGCAGTTCGAGACGCTCTATCAGGACTTCCTCAAGCACGCCGAAGGCAAGAAGCTGTTCGCGCAGGACCTCTATGGCGGCGCCGACCCGGCCTACCGGATCAAGACGCGCGTCTTCACCGAGCTCGCCTGGCACTCG
>NZ_FOUS01000015.1 GCF_900114915.1 Bradyrhizobium sp. Rc3b | reverse complement strand
TACTTGCCCTTGTAGGTCGAGAAATAGGTCTGCTCGAAGCGGGCGTGATCGCCGTAGACCGTGCGCATCTGGCCGGGCCAGGACCGCGTCAGGCAGAGATTGCCCGAGGTCTCGCCGTCCAGCACCTTGCCGTCGGCGTCGACGATCTCAGGCGCCACGCCGAAGAACGGCTGCGTCGCCGAGCCCGGCTTGAGCTTGGTCGCGCCCGGCAGCGGCGTGATCAGGATGCCGCCGGTCTCGGTCTGCCACCAGGTGTCGACGATCGGGCAGCGGTCGTCGCCGACGACGCGGTGATACCACTCCCACGCTTCCGGATTGATCGGCTCGCCGACCGAGCCGAGCAGGCGGAGCGAGGCGCGCGATGTCTTCTTCACCGGCTCGTCGCCGGACTGCATCAGCGCGCGGATCGCGGTCGGTGCGGTGTAGAAGATGTTGACCTTGTGCTTGTCGATGACGTTCCAGAACCTGGAATTATCCGGGTAATTCGGCACGCCTTCGAACATCAGCGTGGTCGCGCCATTGGCGAGCGGCCCGTAGAGGATGTAGCTGTGGCCGGTGACCCAGCCGACATCGGCGGTGCACCAGTAGATGTCGCCGTCGTGATAATCGAAGACGTATTGATGCGTCATCGAGGCGAACACGAGATAGCCGGCGGAGGTGTGCAGCACGCCCTTGGGCTGGCCGGTCGAGCCTGAAGTGTAGAGGATGAACAGCGGATCCTCGGCATGCATGTGCTCGACCGGGCATTCCGTCGTCACCATCGCCGCCGCCTCGTGATACCAGAGGTCGCGCGTCGGGTTCATGTCGATCTTGCCGCCGGTGCGCTTGACCACCACGACCCAGTCAACGTCGTCGGCCTTCGCGAGCGCGGCGTCGACGTTGGCCTTCAGCGGCACCTTCTTGCCGCCGCGCAGGCCTTCGTCCGCGGTGATGATGACCTTGGATTTGCAGTCATTGATGCGCTGGGCGAGGCTGTCCGGCGAGAATCCCGCGAACACCACCGAGTGGATCGCGCCGATGCGCGCGCAGGCGAGCATCGCATAGGCCGCTTCCGGAATCATCGGCAGGTAGATGGTGACGCGGTCGCCCTTCTTGACGTTGCGGGTGCGCAGGATGTTGGCCATCCGGCAGACCTCGTCGTGCAGCTCCTGATAGGTGATATGCTTGGACTGCGAGGGATCGTCGCCTTCCCAGATGATCGCGGTCTGGTTGCCGCGCTTGGCGAGATGCCGGTCGATGCAGTTGTAGGCGACGTTGAGGATGCCGTCCTCGAACCATTTGATCGAGATGTTGCCGGGCGCGAACGAGACGTTCTCGATTTTCGTCGGCGCGTGCATCCAGTCGATGCGCTTGGCCTGCTCCGCCCAGAAACCGTTCGGGTCCGAGATCGAGCGAGCGTACATCTCCTTGTACTTGGCCTGGTCGATCCAGGCGCGCTTCGCCCACTCCGCCGGGACGTCGTAGATCTTCTCGGACATGCTTCCCTCCACATACGGCAGGCCGAACGCTGGCGACCGGCGAGCCGACTTGATCATTGACTGATTATGCGTCGGGCTAACCGGGCCCGACAAGGAGCACAAGCTGGACCTTCGGCGGGCGGCCGGCCATGCGGAGGATCAAGCCCGCCTGCTGCGACTGTCGCAGATATGAAACAAGCCGGCGGGCGGCTTTCGGGGCCTTGATCCAGCTCCGCGGAATAGGCGGCGCAGGGGCCCCATGCATCAGTAGAGGTATTTGGAAACCGCCTCTCACTGATTCGGGACTCGCAATACGGTTCGGAACACCCTAAATGGCCAACCCGGGTCCAAAGAGGCCCTTCGGAACAAAAATCAGAACAGCGGCATTGACCGGTAACAGACAGGGCTAAGGCATAAGGCTATGATGGATCAGCAGAATCTCGGGACGATACGGCCCGCTTCAGCCGATCCTGCAGCTATTGCGCTGGCCAAGGCCCTCGGACAATGGCCGAAACCGGCCCCTTTCAGGCGTCCGAGCCCGAAGAAGGCCTTCGACACGGCGCCCGCGGCGACGGTCGAAGCGCTCGCCAGGGAGCTCGGCCTGCGGCTCGGCGACCAGAACGAGCTGACCATTCGCCGCGTCCGGCGCGGCAAGGGCTATTCCTTCGTGCGTCCCAATGGCGCACATATCCGCGACGCCCGCACCATCCGCCGGCTGCACGCCATGGCGGTGCCGCCGGCCTATCGCGAGGTGCGCTATTCGTCCGATCCGAGCTCGCATCTCCAGGCCGTGGGCCGCGATGCCGCGGGCCGGCTGCAATATCGCTATCACGCCGATTGGGAGAAGGTCCGCGAGCACCGCAAGGCGCATCGGCTGGAAAAGCTCGTCGGCGCGCTGCCAAAGATCCGGCGCAAGGTCTCGGCATTCCTGTCGGGCGACGAGCCGACGCGTGAATTCGCGCTCTCGGCCGTGATCGAGCTGATCGCGCGCACCGCGATCCGTCCCGGCAATGAATCCTATGCCCGTCTCAACGGCACCCGCGGTGCGACCACGCTGCTGAAGTCCAACGTCACGCTGGAGGACGATTGCTTCGTGCTGACCTTCAAGGCGAAGGGCGGCAAGGCGGTGCGCAAGGAGTGCGACGCGGCCAAGCTGGTGCGCGCCATCGGCATTTTGCAGGAGGTCCCCGGCAAGCGCATGTTCCAGTATCGCGATGCCTACGGGATCGTGCGCGCGGTCAACACCACGCAGGTGAACGCGTTCTTGCGCGAGATCGCCGGCATCAAGATTTCGCTGAAGGATTTCCGTACGCTGATGGCGTCTGCCGTCGTCGTGGAATCGCTGTCGCGGATCACGCCGGCGACCAGCCAGCGCGGCCGCAAGAAGCAGGTGCTGGACGCAATCCGCGCCGCTGCCGACAAGCTCTCCAACACGCCGGCGATCTGCCGCAAGAGCTACGTCCACGACACCATCGTCACGGCGTTCGAGGACGGCATCCTCGAGCGCTTCGCCGCGACCATGAAGGGCCAGCGCTCGCAGGCGAGGCGCGAGCAGTTGCTGGCGCAGGTGGTGGCGACCGCCGCGGTGTAACGACACGTCGCGCTGCCGTAGGGTGGGCAAAGCGCAAACGTGCCCACCATTTGCTCATGGTGAAAGGTGGTGGGCACGGCGCGAAGAGCGCGCCTTTGCGAGAGCTACTTCTTATCTGACACACCCATGTCGGGACCGGGATCGCCGCCTGCGGCTGCGGTCGTGAGCCGTTCCATATAATGCGCCCACCCCGTCGCGTGCGCGGCGGCCTGCGCTTCGCTCGGCAGGCCGCTATGGGTCATGCGCAGCAGCGTGCCGCCGTCGCGCTCGATCAGGTCGATCTCGATCAGGCTCGAGCCGGGCGGTACTTCCTGGCCGCCTTCCCATCCGAACGTGTAGGCCAGACGGTGCACCGGCACGACCTCGCGGAAGGCGCCGCGGGCGACGCCGCTGCGGGGGCCGATGCCCTTGAGCAGATAGAGCCCGCCGGGATGCGGCTCCGTGGTGGCATCGGAGCCCATCCAGCTCAGAATTTTCTCGGGGTCGGTCAGATAGGCGAAAACGGTGGCACGTGGTGCCGCGATCTGGGTCTCGCGTCGCACTATGAACGGTTCGGTCATCGGCGATCATCCCTTCGCTGCCATTGGCACATGGCGGCGCCAAAGCGGCGCGTCAAGGATTGCCCGTGACAAAGACGGCCCGCCTTGGCCATGATCGAGCCATGCAGCTCTCCCCGACCCTCGCCTGGCTTGTCGATGCCGCTTCGGATAGCGCCGGAGCTGATCGCCTGCTTGCGGAACTCGGCGCCCATCTGGTCGCCGACGGCGTGCCGCTTGCGGCGGGCGCCCTGACGCTGGAGGTGCCGCATCCTCTGATCGCAAAGCGGACCTGGCTGTGGCGTGTAGACAGCGGCCAGGTGATCGAAGCACTCGGTTTCGCGCCCGGCGGATTGGCGCCCGATCCGCCCAACGATGCCGGCCGCCGCTGGCTGCGCGACATCGCGCGCGGCGAGGTGCACGAAGACATCGTCGGACGGCCCGATGGGCCGCAGCTTTGTTGGATCGGGCCGCGTCCCTTCACTGCCGACGACATCGGGCAATTGCGCCAGGCCGCGCGTTTTGCAGCGACGCCCCTCGCCGTGCTCGCCGCGCGCGCCACGTTGCGCGCGACGTTAGACGCATATCTCGGCAAGCGCAGCGCGGAGCGGGTGCTGGCGGCACCTCTGCGCCGCGATCTCGGCGAGACCATTCAGGCCGCGCTGCTCTATGCAGACCTCCGCAACTTCACGACGTTGTCGGAAACCTCACCGCCTGCACAGGTCATCGCCGCGCTCGATGCCTGGTTCGACCGCATCGCCGGTGCCGTTCACGCCTTCGGCGGCGAAGTGCTGAAATTCATCGGCGACGGCGTGCTCGCGATCTTTCCGGTGGTCGATGCATCGCCCCGCCGGGCCTGCGAGGCCGCCCTGCGTGCCGCAGGCGCGGCGGAGGCCGGCATGGTCTATCTCAACAAGGAGCGCGGCGCTCAACGGTTGCCGCCGCTGGCATTCGGCGCTGCGCTCCATCTGGGCGAGATGCTGTGGGGCAATATCGGCGCCGCCAACCGGCTCGACTTCACGGCGATCGGTCCCGCTGTCAATCTCGCCAGCCGGCTCGAAGGATTGTGCAAGCCGCTGGGGCGGGCCGTGCTGGTGTCGGGAGCGCTCGCCGCGGAAACGGACATGCCGCTGGTCGCGCTCGGATCGCATTCGCTGCGCGGCATTGCTGCGCCATGCGAGGTGTTTGCGCTGCCGGCGATGCCGGGTCGGATGTCGTAGCCCTAAACCCCGCCCATCTTGCAGACGAGCTTCCACTCCTCCGCTGTCACCGGCTGCACCGACAGGCGCGAATATTTCACCAGCGCCATGTCCGCCAGCTTCTTCTCGGCCTTGATCGTGGCCATCGTCACCGGCGTCTTCAACGGCTTGTCGGCCTTGATGTCGACGCAGACGAATTTATCGGTCTTGTCGGTCGGATCGGGATAGGCCTCCTTGATGATCTCCGCGATGCCGACGATCTCCTTGCCCTCGTTGGAATGATAGAAGAACGCCTTGTCGCCCTTCTTCATGGCGACAAGGTTCTGGCGCGCGGTGTAATTGCGCACCCCGGTCCAGGCCTCGCCCTTGGCGCCCTTCGCCACTTGCTGGTCCCAGGACCAGACCGATGGTTCGGATTTCACCAGCCAGTACGCCATGTTTATTCCTCTGACTTGAATGGGCGCGTCAGCAGCCCCGAGATAGCCGCGTCGATCGTGCTTCGGCCGCTCAGGATCGACGCGACCGCTTCTGATACCGGCAGCTCGATGCCCTGCGAAGCTGCGAATTCGATCAGCACCGGCGCGGTGAACTCACCCTCGGCAAGCTTGCCGGCAGGCGGTTGCTCGCCGCGGCCGAGTGCAAGGCCAAGGGCGAAGTTGCGTGACTGCGGGCTCGCACAGGTCAGGATCAAATCGCCGAGACCGGAGAGGCCGGCGAGTGTCTCGCTGCGTGCGCCGAGCGCGCGGCCGAGGCGCGTCAGCTCGGCAAAGCCGCGGGTCGTCAGCGCAGCCTGGGCGGAGGCGCCGAGCTTGCGCCCGACCGCGATGCCGACTGCGATTGCAAGCACGTTCTTGGCCGCGCCGCCGATCTCGACGCCGCGAATGTCCGTGGAGTGATAGGGACGGAACGTCGGTGAGCCCAGGGCCTGCACCAGTGCGCGCGCCAACGTCTCATCGCCTGCCGCCAGCGTCACCGCCGTCGGCAAGCCGCGCGCGACATCGTCGGCAAAGCTTGGACCCGACAGGATCGCGGGCTGGGCGTGCGGCGCGGCCTCCGCGATCACGTCGGTCATGAATTTGTGGGTGCCGTGCTCGATGCCTTTGGCGCAGGCGACGATCGGCACCGGCCCTGTCAAATGCGAGGCCAGCATGTTGACGGCGCCACGCAAATGCTGCGCAGGTGTTGCGATCAGCAACATGTCGGCGTGCGCGGTGAGCGCCAGATCGCTGGTCACGACGATCTCCGCCGCGAGCCGCACCCCGGGCAGGCGCGGATTATCGCGTGTCGAGGCGATCCGCGCGGCATGCTCGGCATTGCGTGCCCAGAGCGTGACGCTCCTTCCCGCCCGCGCCGCCACGGTCGCCAGCGCCGTGCCCCAGGCGCCTGCCCCGATCACCGCGACGGATTGGAATGCAGTCATGGCTAGTATCCCGCCCGGGTCTTGCCGTAGCCCGCCGGCGCCGTTGCGTTGGCGTCGAGCAGCCAGCGCGCGCGGGGCTGCGCTTCCATCGTGTCGGTCAGGCCGAGCGCGAGGCGTTCGGCACCGGCCCAGGCGATCATCGCGCCGTTGTCGGTGCAGAGCGCCGGCGGCGGCATGATCAGCTGCGTCCCGGCTTGCTGTGCGACCTCATCGAGGGCGCCGCGAATCGCCTGATTGGCGGCGACGCCGCCGGCCGCGACCAGGGCGCGCGGCGCGCCGAACTTTTCCCGGAACAGCCTGAGGCCGACGCTCAACCGGTCGACGGTCGAATCCAGCACGGCGGCCTGAAAGCTCGCGCAGAGATCGCTGATGTCCTGCGGCGTGATCTCGGCCAGCCGGCTCGCTTCAGTGCGCACTGCCGTCTTCAATCCCGACAGCGAGAAATTGGCATCGGGACGCCCTTGCATCGGCCGCGGAAACGCAAAGCGCGTGGCATCGCCGCTTGCCGCCGCGCGCTCGACCTGCGGCCCGCCGGGATAGGGCAGGCCCAGCATCTTCGCGACCTTGTCGAAGGCCTCGCCGATCGCATCGTCGACGGTGGTGCCAAGCCGTACATACTGGCCGACGCCGGTGACCGCGACGATCTGGGTATGGCCACCCGAGGCGAGGAACAGGCAGTAGGGAAATTCGATTCCGTCGGTGAGGCGCGGCGTCAGCGCATGCGCCTCCAGATGGTTCACCGCGACCAGCGGCGTGTCGTGCACCATCGCGATCGCCTTCGCGGTGGTGAGCCCGACGATGACGCCGCCGATCAGGCCCGGCCCCGCAGCGGCAGCAACACCGCCCAGCTGAGCGAAGCCGACGCCGGCCTCCTGCATCGCGCGCTCGATGATGCCATCGAGCAGGTCGACATGGGCGCGGGCGGCGATCTCCGGCACCACGCCGCCGAAGCGGGCGTGCTCCTCGATTTGCGACCGCACGATGTTGGACAGGATCCTGCCGCTGCCGTCAGGCGAGCGTTCAACCACCGCCGCGGCGGTCTCGTCGCAGGTGGTTTCAATGCCCAGTACCAGCATTGGCGAATTGTTATCCAATTTGCGCCCTTGCGCTCATCCGCAAAGCAGAGTTCTGGTACGTCCGGTAGCATTCCGGGGCCAGATTGCGCAATCGCCACGCGCGGCTTCCTCACGAATGCGTCGCCGCCAATTGGTCCGGGAACACCAGCGATGTCCATCCTTGTCACACGGCCGCATCCCGACAATGAGGCGACGGCGGAAAGCCTGCGTGCGCGGGGTCTTGCGGTGCTGCTTGCGCCGGTGCTCAAGTTCGAGCCGGTCGCCTTCCATGACGAGAGTGAAGCTCCCTACGGTGCCATCCTCGTCACATCGGCCAACGCGATCCGTGCCGTCGCGCCACAATTGCGGGATCTTGGTCTGTTGGAGCTGCCGTTGTTTGCGGTCGGCGAGCATACGGCTGCTGCGGCGCGCGACGCCGGCTTTGCCGAGGTGATCGTCGCCGGCGGCGATGCCGCGTCCTTGCGCGACAAGGTGATGCAGAGCGCGCGCGACAAGGTGCTGAAGAAAAAGAGCACGCTGCTGTATCTCGCAGGCGCGGATCTGTCGCGCGACCTCGGCGGCGAGCTCGGTGCGGAGGGGTTTAGCGTGGTCACGCAGACGACCTATCGCATGGCGCCGGTCAAGCATCTGCCGCGCGAGGTCTGCGAGGGCTTTGCCGCCCACGGCGTCGAGGCGGTGCTGCACTACTCCCGGCGCAGCGCCCGGGCGTTCCTGGATGCGGCCAGGGACGAAGGCGTCGAAATCTCGGCGCTGGCCATACCGCAATGCTGCCTGTCCGAGACGGTGGCCAGCGTGCTGCGTGATGCCGGCGCGTCGCAGGTTCTGGTCGCAGCCACACCGGACGAAAATGCCTTATTTACCACCTTGGAGCGTGCGTTACGCACCCGTTTGGCGTAAGAGGTCGAGCCGAATCCGACGTAATCGGGTCCGTCCCGCGTATGGAAGTGTGAGGAACCGTCACGATGGCCGACGACAAGCCTGAAGACGCAGGATTGGCTCCTGAGTCCGGCCGTGCCAAGCGCACTCCGCCCACCATCGACCTCGAAGCCAGCGAAGTCTCGACCCAGCCGCAGGAGCCGGCAGTCGAGCCCGAGGCACCGCCGGCGCCGGAGCACGCCGAGCCTGAGCAGGCAAAATCCGACCAGGTTGACGCAGAGCCGGAGCGGACCGAACCGCAGGCCGCGGTTGCGCCGGCTCCCGTGTCTGCGCCGATGTCGCCCTGGGTCATCGCGCCGTTCTCCGGCGCTGTCGCGGCGGCGGTCGTGATCGCGGTCGGCTGGATGCTGGGTTGGCCCGCCGTGCAGGCACCGCCGGCCACCCCGCAAGTCACGAGCGCGACGGTCGATGCGCTGAGCGGTCGCGTTGCGGCAGTTGAAGCCAAGGCCGGCAAGCCCGTCGCCGATCCGGCCATGGCGGCGCGGATCGACGCGCTGGAGAAATCCGCGAGCGGCTTGCGCAGCGACGTCGCCAATCTGCGTACGCAGTTCGACAAGACCGCGAGCACATTGAACGATGCGAAATCTGCCCCCCGCGCTGCCGCACCCGACCTCGCCGCTCTGAGCGACCGCATCGCCCAGCTCGAGCGCGCCAGCAAGGCCGAACGTGCCGAGCTCGCGCAGCAGGGCGAGAAGATTGCCGATGCGAAGACGTTGGACGACAAGCCGCTGCGCCATGTGGTGGCGGCGGCCCTGCTCGACGTCGCCGTTCGTCACGGCGATGCTTACGAGTCGCAATTGGCCGCAGCGCGGGCGATGGTGACAAAGCCCGATATGCTGAAGCCGCTCGACACCTTTGCCGCGTCAGGTATCCCGACGCCGGTGGCGCTGAGTCGCGAGCTCCTCAACATCGTGCCGAAGCTGTCGCCGCCGGCGGAAGCCCAGACCAGCGGCACGGGCATCGTCGAGCGTCTCCAGGCAGGAGCCTCAAAGCTGGTCCGCATCGAGCGCACCGACGGGGTCGGCAACGATCGTGGCGCCATCGTCGCACGGGTGACGGCGGCGGCGCTTCGCAATGATTTCGTGGAAGCGCGGCGCGAGCTCAAGACGCTGGCCGAGGCCGATCGTGCGCCGGCGCAGGCCTGGCTCGACAAGGCCGATGCCCGCGACGCTGCGCTCGCCGCTTCCCGCAAGTTCGCCGACGATGCCATGGCGGATCTCGTCAAGCCTGCTCAATAAAGCTTCGCGCAATACTAAGCGCGTATAGGGATCGCCATGCTTCGCATCGTCCTCTTCCTTGTCCTGATCGCGCTGGCGGCGGCCGGCGCGGCCTGGGTTGCCGACCAGCCCGGCGATCTCGTCCTGACTGCGGGCAGTTTCCGCGCCTCGACCACGCTTCCCAAATTCGTGTTCCTGCTTGGCCTGTTTGCCGCGGCCGTCGTGCTGGTCTGGAGCATCGTGACGACGATCTGGCGCACGCCGGGGCGTCTGCGCCGCCGCCGCCACGACAAGCGCCACGCGCGGGGCCGCCACGCCATCACCCACGGCCTGCTCGCGATCGGTCATGGTGATACCGCACTCGCCCGCCGGCACGCGGAAACGGCGCGGCGGCATGCGCCGAATGATCCGCTCGCGCTGCTCCTGCATGCGCAGTCGGCGCAGCTCGAAGGCAATCGCGACGAGGCGCAGCGCGTCTTCCGCGCCATGGCCGAGCGCGAGGACACGCGCCTGCTCGGCCTGCGCGGCCTGTTCATTGAGGCGCAGCGCGCCGACGATGCGGTCGGCGCCGTGATGATCGCGGAGGAAGCGATCAAGCTGTCGCCGTCCTCGACCTGGGCCTCGCAAGCGGTGCTCGGCTTCCGCTGCGCGCGCGGCGACTGGAGCGGCGCGCTCGCGATCCTCGATTCGAATTTGTCCGCAGGCCTGATCGACAAGCAGGCCTATCGCCGGCAGCGCGGTGTGTTGCTCACGGCGCGCGCGCTCGAATTGCAGACGATGGACCGCGACGTCGCGCGCGAGAGCGTGATGGAGGCGGTGAAGCTTGCGCCGACCTTGGTGCCTGCGGCCGTGCTCGCGGCAAAATTCGACAGCGAGGCACATCAGGTGCGCCGCGCCATGAAGCGGGTGGAAGCTGCCTGGCTCGCCAATCCGCATCCGGATCTCGCGGATGCCTATGCCCATGTGAAGCTCGGCGATACCGCCTGGCACCGCTTGCAGCGGGTCGAGACGCTTGCGGCGAAGACGCCTGCCGACAAGCCCGGCCATATCGAGGGTCAGCTCGCGATCGCGCGTGCCGCGATCGACGCCTCCGAGTTCGCCCGCGCGCGCGAAGTGCTCGCGCCTTATCTCAGCGATCCGACCCAGCGCGTCGCGCTGCTGATGGCCGAGATCGAGCGTGCCGAGCATGGCGATAGCGGCCGCGCCCGCGCGTGGACCCTGCGGGCGGTGCGCGCCCGTCACGATCCGGCCTGGACTGCGGACGGCTACGTTAGCGACCGCTGGCGCCCGGTCTCGCCGGTCACCGGGCGGCTCGATGCGTTCCAGTGGCAGACCCCGGTCGCGAGCCTGCCTTCGGACAAGGGGACCACGATCGAATCCTCGGCCTTCGAGGAGGCCATGCTGGCGGCCCCGCCGCCGAAGCGGGTGACGGTGGCTCCCAGCGAACGCCCGGCGGAACCGCTCGTGACAGCACCGGCGCCAGTGCCGGCCGCGCAGGACAATTCGCCCCCGATGGCCAAAGAAGAGCCGGCCGTTGTGACCGCCGAACCGGTCCAACCGGCCCCGGAGCCCGCCGAATCACCTCCGCCGGCGGCGACACCGGTGTTCCGGAGCCGCGCCGACCTCGTCAAACCCGCGCCAGCGCCGATTCCCGCGGTCATCCCGATCGTCCGGGCCCCCGACGATCCCGGGATCGATGACGAGGGTCCGAGTGATGAATTTACGGAACAAATCGGTACACCCAAGGCCCAGGCCGGCGGCTGGCGCGGATTCTGGTCCCGCTGGGGCGCCTGAGCCGCATTTCGAACCCGGCTTGTCCTTGCCAATTCGGGCCATGCCCGATATCAGGAGCGCGCGTATCGGGGCCGGCATCGCCTTGGCCCCGGCAGGGTTCGCCGCAATAGCTCAGTTGGTAGAGCACGTCATTCGTAATGACGGGGTCGGGGGTTCGAATCCCTCTTGCGGCACCAGCGCTCATCCGATCCAAGAAGCGCAAGCCTAGGTCCCCGCCATTGCATCCGGCGCATTGCGCGCGATGCCGGCGTCCTTACGATGCTGCCTGGCTGGGTTGTGGACGTTGGGGGCAGGCAGGGGCATGGCGAACGGAACCGGGGCCGCGGATCGGAGCGACTGGGTCCGGCTGCCCGGTCTCGTCATCCCAGCGGCGCTGATCACCGCCATCGTCGCCTCCAAATCGCTCGACGCGTCGCGCTTGCACAGCCGGCTGTCCGTTCCCCCGCTCTATGACGACGTCGCCTATTTCGAAGACGCGGTCAGATGGGTGAATGCCTTTGGAAGCCGCGGCGTCGCCGGCAGCGTCTGGGACTTGCTGCATCACCATGCGCCGTTTTCGACGCTGGTGGCGGCCACCGGTTTTTGGTCGTTTCCCGGAAGCTATGTCGGTCCCTATCTCGTTCATGCCGTGATCGTCTTCGGCTTCCTGCTCGGGATCATCTGGCTGGTTCGGCGACGGCCGGTCCTCGAGATCGCATCGTGTCTGGTCGCAGCAGTGTGCGTGCCGGTGCTGTGGCACACGATTACCGAGGCGCGTCCCGATCTGCCCTCGGGATTTGCCATGGGTCTTGCCGCCGGTGCCATCGTCTACCGCGGCGTGCTCCGGCGCAGCGCCCGGTCGTTGGCTGGCCTCGGCGTTGCCTGCGCACTCGCCGCCTGCATCAAGCCGACGTCGTTCCCGGCCGCGCTCGCTCTGCTCGGCAGCGCGTTCGCGATCCGGCTGGTCGTCGATTGCATCCAGGCCGGCGGATTGCGCCTGTCGATCAGGACTGCGCTCGGCGCGCTGGCGTGGTTCGTGCTGCCGTTGATCGCGACCACGGCCGTGCTGATCGGCCCGGCCTTGGTCGAGACCGTCACCTACATCCTCAACGTGTTCGTCGGCCAGCGCGACCTCTGGACGACGGGCGAAGGATTCTGGCCCGGACTGCTACGCTTCTCCATCGGTGGAGAGGGACAGTTCGGCCTGCACTATTGGCTCGCCATCGGGTTGGCCTTGATGCTGCTGCGCTTCGTGCTCGCTGCGATCCAGGGCCAGGCTGCGGTGCTGGATGCGGTCGTTCTGCTCGCGACCGTGCTGATTGCCTACGCCATTCCGTCCGTTGCCGAGATCAAGACCTACTTTTTCGGCGCAATGTTCTACGGCGTGTTCATCGTCGCGATGGTCCTCAATGGCTGCGCCAGCATGGCGTCCATGGGATCGCTGCTTGCGCGTACGGCCCTTGCGAAAGACATCCGTCGCCATCTGCTGACAGCGGGCCGCGTGCTTGCGCTCGCAATCGCCCTCGCGCTGTTCGTCAAGCACGTCGTGATCGGTCAGCTCAGCGTGGCGACGCCGCTGAGCGCACAGCAGCAGGACAGCATCCGCGCATCGACCGAACGTCTCTGGTCGCTTCTGCGCGACGTCAAGCCACCGCTGTCGGGCCCGCTTTACGTCGGCTTTTCGAGTCCCTACCCGGTCACGCCCGCGACCATTCAGTTGTATGTGGCGCAGGCGCGGATGAATCTCGTCGTCCGCGGCGAGATGCTGCATCGAACGGCAGCGGCCACCGCAGACGCGCTTCTGCAGTCGAACATCCTCGTGGTCTCGAGCTCGATCCAGCACACGCTGGTCGGACCGCGGGTCGGCGATGAACTCATCGCCCGCATGGACGCGGAAAAGGGCGTCTGCCTGCTCGACAGCATGAGCTTTCCGGACGTGACGCTGCGGGTTTATCGGCGGGGGTGTTGATCGCAGCCGGCCGGTTCGAAATTGCTCTGCGATTGTGTGAGGCCAATCACTTAACCCAGGATACCTTCCCCGTAATGTCCCGGGCACGCCATCACGGGGAGATTTCACATGCGCAAGATCATTCTGGTTGCCACCATGGTCCTGGCTTCCGCCTCTGCCGAGGCAGACGGCTCCCGCAGCCTGTCGCTGTCCGCGGCGGGCGCTCAGGCTCCCGCTCCACTGACCACGGCAACCTCGGCGACCACCTCCACGCCGCAGGCGAGCGAAGCTGCGCCGGCCACCGAGGCGCCGAAATATTCCGATCGTCCGCCGGCAGTGTCGCTCTCCGCGCCGGCCGCCACGGCCACTCCGGCGGCGACCACGCCCACGACCACCCCGGCGCCGGTCGCGACAACCAAGCCCGCCACCAAGAAAACGGCAAGGGCGGACAAGCCGAGGTCCAAGCGCTGGACCGAGCGCCGCATCATCAGCGAGCTGCACCGCCACGGCATCTATTGGTAAGGGGCTCGCCAAAAGCAAATGGCCGGGACGAGCCCGGCCATGACGCAAGAGTTTTGGTTTGGATAGATGGCGTTTACTGCGACACCGTCTGCACCACGCTTCCGATCGGACGCGTGTTCGTGCTCGCGGTCGGCACCTTCATGTCCTTCATGATCGCTTCGTCATATTCCGGCAGCGTCTGCAGCGTCGTCTTGGCCTTCATCTGCACGACCTTGTAGCCGCCGGCCTTCAACCGCGCGAGCAGCGTCGGCAGGGCTATGCCGGTATTCTTCTGGAAATCGTGCATCAGGATGATGCCCTTGCCGAGCTTGTCCAGCCGGGTCATCACCGTCTCGATGATCTTTTCCGGCGTCGCGCCCTTGCGGAAGTCGAAGGAGTCGACGTCGGTCGAGAACATCGCGACGTTGCGGGTGCCGAAATAGCTCACGATCGCCGGATTATGCTGCAGCTGCGGAAAGCGGAAGAACGGCGCCGGGTTGGCACCGAGCGCGAATTTCACCGCGCTGATGCCCTTTTCGACCTCGTCCTTGGCCATCTGCTCCGTCATCTTCTTGCCGTTCAGATTGACGTGCGACCAGGTATGCGTGCCGACCGTGTGGCCCTGGGCCAGCACCTGGCGCAGGATTTCCGGGTGATAGGTCGCGTGCTTGCCGACCGAGAAGAACAGGCCCTTGGTGCATTCGTCCGCCAGCGCCTTCAGCACATTCGGCGTGTTCACGGGCCAGGGACCGTCATCGAAGGTCAGCACGACCTCCTTGTCGGTGAGGAAGTCGAATTGCTTGAAATGGTCGAAGCCGAAGCCGGGGCCGCCGGTGGTGTCGATCTCGACCACGCGGGAGACGCCCAGCGCGTTCGGATTGGCGCAGGTCGATTTCTGCTGAACCGGCATGGCCGGGGCGGGCGCAGGTGCCTGAGCAACTGTCGTCGGCCTGGCCGCGATCGTCGCGGTGGTTTCGACGTCATCCCTGGCGGCGAGCTTCGCCGGTGCCGGCAACGGATCGGCGGCACGGGCGGCAATTGTCTTGGGAGCGGCCTGATCGGCGCGCGAGGAATAATAAAACCAACCGCCGGCGGCGATCACGACCGCCGCAACTACACTGGCCAACATCAGGCCCAACGCATTACGCATCGCTACTCTTTCCAATTACGCAACCAAACCGGCGGAATTTCCCGCGCGACGAGCCATTAATGCGAAGTAACAGTTAACGTGACACCAACACGACGGCGGTTGTGGAGGAATTTCAGGGAGGTGCGCCAAAGTGACCGACATCACAGTCGGGGCGCAGCCCGTGACCATCATCACAGTGGAAACTGTTTTGCTGGAGCATCGTAGCTCCCATCAACAACCGGCACCGTTGCGACGGCGCCAATGGGAGCTTCAGATGACCAAGTCTCTTGACACCAAGCCTCTTAACACCAAGTCCTTCTTTGCCAGTCTCCGCGACGCCAGCCTGGCGCTCGGTTTGGCCGCCATCGTCTCGCTCGTCGCGACGAGTTCGAGCTTCGCCTTCTCGGCCGAGGCGCAGCAGCAGTGCACCGGCGACGCCTTCCGCCTGTGCTCGTCGGAAATCCCCAACATCCCGAAGATCACGGCGTGCATGATGAAGCATCGCTCGGATCTCAGCGCCGGCTGCCGCGCGGTGATGGACAAGGATCTCGCCAAGGGCGCGTCGCGCAAGGTCGCTGACGCCCAGGACAAGCAGTAAGAGCACGCAACACTGCAATCGTTGCGTCGGTTAGCTCCCCTCGCGATACGCCCCGGCGTCAAGCCGGGGTCACGCGGCAGCGCCATGCAGCCTGCCAATAAAGCCGTTGCGGCTGAGGGATCGTCGCACTACCTTCGCCCGCACATTCTTCCGGGTAAGAGGCATTACGCGATGGCCAGATTTCTTTTCATTCTTCCTTTGCTGCTCGGCGCATCGGTCGTATCCGCGCAGCAGCAGCCGGGCCACGATGCCTGCGCGCGCGACGTCACCCGCTTCTGCCGTGCCGTGATGAACAATGGCGATGGCGCCGTGCTCGCGTGCCTGAAGCAGCACCGCACGAAGCTGAGCAAAGGCTGCGACAAGGTGCTGACCGAGCACGGGCAGTAAGAGTTCTCGTAGCCTGGATGGAGCGAAGCGTAATCCGGGCTACGGTCTGACACTGCTCCCCGCCGCGGTCGCGACCACCGGCAGCACCTCGGCACTGGCACGATCCGGCGTCTCCTCCTTCCAGCGCACCGAACCGAACGGACGCTCCAGCATGCGGCGGATCCGCACCGGCTCGGGACCGATATGGAAATCGATCGCCTGCTGATGCAGCGCGCGTTCGGACTGGGTCGAGCGGTTGCGCTGGCGTAAGTAGTCGAACCAGGTCGGGCAATGATAGCGCTCGGTCCACAATTCGGGGTCGGCGATGTCGCGGGCGATCGACCAGCCATAGGCGCCGTTGCGCTGCCGGGAGAGCTGCACGTCCTGCATCACGTTGTGGAACGCGCGCGCGTTCTCCTGAGCGACGCGATATTCGATCTCGACCACCAGGGGTCCGCTGCGCCCCGTCAGGGACAGCTTCACCTCGGGATCGGCCAGCACGTCGGCATCCTCGTTGCGGGCACCGACGCGCGGCATCGTCAGCCAGATTCCGAGCAGCGGCGAGATCAGCATCAGGCCGGCCGCGGTCAGCAATGCGACCTCGACGCCGGCATAGTCGGTGAGATGGCCCCAGCCCCAGGCACCGATCGCGATGCCGCCGGAAATCGAGGCCTGGAATGCCGCGAGCGAGCGGCCGGCGACCCAGCGCGGCGCCGAGAGCTGCACGCCGATATTGAACAGCGCGATCGCGGCCATCCAGACCGCCCCGGCCAATACCAGCGCGGTCGCCGTCAGCACCGGCTCGGTGCTCAGGGCAAGGGCGGCCATCGCAAAGGCCATCGAGATGGTGCAGGCGCGGATCGCAGCCTCGCCGCTCATGCGCTTGCGCAATTCGTGGATGTTGAGCGCACCGATCACGGCGCCCATGCCGAAGGCGCCCAGCATGATGCCGTAAGTCTGCGCACCGCCATGCAGCAGGTCGCGCGCGACCAGCGGCATCAGCGCCATGATGGCGCCGCCGATCAGGCCCATCACCAGCGTGCGCAACAGCACGATCTTGATCGGCGGTGAATTGGTGATGTAGCGGAAGCCCGAGACCATGGCGCGGTTGAGCTTTTCCCGCGGCAGGCGCGAGGGCTCGGTGCTGCGCCGCCACAGCAGCAGCACCACCAGCAGCGGCAGATAGAGGATCGCGTTGCAGGCGAAAGCGGCCACCGCGCCGAGCGAGGCGACGATGACGCCGCCGACCGCGGGACCGAAGCTGCGCGCGATGTTGTAGCTGATGCCGTTCAAGGCGACGGCCGAAGGCAGCGCATCGGGCGGCACCTGTTCGCTGACCGAAGACTGCCACGCCGGGCCGAACAGCGCGTTGCCGCTGCCCACCACGAAGCAGAAGGCGAGCAGCGTCTCCGGGGTGATGAGATTGAACCCGGCCAGCACCGTCAGTACCGTCGCGCCGGCGAGCGCGACCATCAGCGAGACCAGGGTGACGATGCGGCGGTCATACATGTCGGCGATGGCGCCGGCCGGCATCGAGATCAGCATGATCGGCAGCATCAAGGCAGTCTGCACCAGCGCCACCTTGTCCGCCGAGGCCGCCATCTGCGTCATCGCCCAGGCCGCGCCGACGCCCTGGATCAGGAGGCCGAGATTGGAGAGCAGGCTGGCGAGCCAGATGCGCCGGAACACCGTGTACCGCAGAGGCGCGGTGATGCCGTCGGCGGCGATTTTCTGGCGGTTCGTCTGCTCGGTCATATCCCCTTCCAAACGGGCTGGCAGAATGGTCTTGGAGTGATCCTGGGCGATTCCGGCCAATTCAGTGATGCCCGCGAAAGTCCTTCGCTGTCCAGTGGTTAGGCCGCTATAAGCGGTGCAAAGAGTTGGTTTGCCGGGAGGAACAAATGAAGCTGTCGCGACGGACGATCCTGCAGGGGGCCGGCAGCTTGCCTTTCGCAATTGCGAGCTTGCGGACCGGCGCATCGGCCCAATCCGCGCCCGCTGCGGCGCCGGGCACCGAGGTGCCGCCGATCCTGTTCGTCCACGGCAATGGCGACTACGACGCGCTCTGGATGACGACCTTGTGGCGGATGGAATCCAACGGCATCGCGCGCGATCGCATGATGGCGATCAATTTCACCGATCCCAACGCGCGCAGCGACGACAAGGTCGAGCAGGCGAACCGCTCCTCGACCGAGGACCAGCGCCGCGAGCTCGCCGCTGCCATCGCTGAGCTGAAGCGCCGCACCGGCGCGGCGCGCGTGGCGCTGGTCGGCAGCTCGCGCGGCGGCTATTCGATCCGCAACGTGACCAAGAATGGCGGTGCCGGCGACGTCAGCCACGCGGTCTTGTGCGGCACGCCCAATCACGGCGTGTTCGCCACCGACGACCAGCCCAACAACGAGTTCAACGGCCGTGGCGTATTCCTGCGTGGCCTGAACGAGGGCGAGAGTGAGGTGACGCCGGGTGTCGCCTTCCTCACCTTGCGCAGCGACGGCATGGACAAATACGCCCAGGCCGACGGCCGCTTCATCGGCAAGCCCGGTACGCCGACCGGTGTCACCAATGAAGGGCCGGAGCTGAAGGGCGCCACCAATCTCGTGCTCGGCGCGCTCGACCATCGCGAGGTGGCATTCCACCCGCGTGCCTTCCGCGAGATCTACAAATTCATCGCGGGACGCGAGCCCGCGCGCATCGCGATCGTGCCGGAGCCAAGCGTCCGGCTGAGCGGCCTCGTCACGGGGACGCCGGGCGGCGTGCCGACCAATCGCCCGGTGGCGGGCGCAACCGTCGATATCTTCCGCGTCGATCCTGATACCGGAGAGCGCAAGGGCGGTGCGCTCCACAGCGCGAAGACCGGTGCCGACGGCCGCTGGGGGCCGGCTCAGGTCGACCCCGCCTGGTCGCTCGAATTCGTGCTGGCATCGCCCGACACGCCGACGACGCACATCTACCGCTCGCCCTTCCCGCGCTCATCCGATGTCGTGCATTTGCGGGCCGCGCGCCCACTCGGGCCGGCCGACAAGGACGCAGCCGCGGTCGTGATCATGTCGCGGCCGAGGGGCTATTTCGGCCTGCCGCGGGACGTGGTGCTCTTCGACGGCAAGGAGCCGGCCGACGTCAAGCCAGGCGTGCCCACGGATGCGGCAGCAACCCTGCGGCTTCCCGCCAGCGAGGTTGGGCGTAACATTGTGGCCGAGTTCGGCGAAGAACGAATTGTGGCGCGCGCCTGGCCCGCCCAGGAGAACAGGATTGCGGTCGCCGAGCTGACTTATTAGCTATTTGCCTGCGTCACATCTTGCGGGAGAGAGCCATGAATATCGCCAGCGTGCGTAGGCCCATCATCCCCCCGGCTCCCCCGCGTGCGCCCGACGACATGTCGTTCTTCGGCCGGCTTGCCGTGATCCGGCGCAACATGATCGCGACATGGGGGCAGCCCGCTTATGAGGAAGAGGTCATCAAGGGCCGCTTCTTCCTTCGCAACAGTTTCATCCTGAATCAGCCGGATGCGATCCGGCACGTCCTGCTCAACAATTACGAGAACTATACGCGCACGCCGGCCGGCATCCGCATGCTGCGCCCGGTGCTCGGTGACGGGCTTCTGATCGCGGAAGGTCATTCCTGGACGTTCCAGCGCCGGACGCTTGCGCCGGCCTTCACGCCGCGCGCCACCGCCAACCTCGTGCCGCACATGACGGCGGTGCTCGACGAGACCATTGCGAAGCTCGATACGCAGACGGGCGCGCCGGTCGATCTGCGCGAAATCATGCAGCGCATGACGCTGGAGATCGCCGGGCGCACGATGTTCTCGTTCGGCATGGACCGGCATGGCGCGACCCTGCGCAATTTCATCATGGAATATGCGTCCCGGCTGGGACGGCCCTACTTCCTCGACATGCTGCTGCCGGTGTCGTGGCCGAGCCCGATGGATTTTGCCCGCGCCCGCTTCCGCAAGCGCTGGACCGAGTTCGTCGCCATGCTGATCGCCGAGCGGCGCGCCGCCGGCAAGAAGGACGGCGCGCCGCCGCGTGATCTGTTCGATCTCATGGACGCGGCGCGCGATCCGGACACCGGCAAGGGCTTTTCCGACGAGCAGCTCGTCGACGAGGTCGCGACCATGATCCTGGCGGGTCATGAGACCACGGCGACGGCGTTGTTCTGGGCGCTCTATCTGCTCGCACTCGATCCGGAGACGCAGGAGGAGGTGGCGTCCGAGACAAGCGGCGAGCATCTCGACAGCATGGCCGACATCGATCGCCAGAAATTCACCCGCGCGGTGATCGACGAGACCATGCGGCTCTATCCGCCCGCCTTCCTGGTCGCGCGCGCCGCCCGCGAGAAGGACAATGCGGCCGGCGTCGAGATCGCCAAGGGCGACATCATCATGATCGCGCCCTGGCTTTTGCACCGGCACGAGAAGCTGTGGGATCAGCCGAACGCGTTCATTCCAAAGCGCTTCATGTCGACGGAGGCGCCCGATCGCTTCGCCTATCTGCCGTTCGGCGCAGGTCCACGCGTCTGCATCGGCGCACCGTTTGCGCAAGCTGAATCCGTGCTGGCGCTGGCCCGGCTGATCGGCGCGTTCCGCGTCGAGCTCGCCGATCAGGCGGATCCCGTGATCCCGCTCGGCGTCGTCACGACCCAGCCGGACCACTCACCCATGTTCCGTATCACCCGTCGGTGACAGGCGATTGCCTGGCCGATGGCGTGATTCAACCAGCAGAGTTTCCGCGATGAGCGACATCCAGGCCCAGTTCTCCGTTCTCAAGCAGACCGCCGACGCGAAGGTGGTCGATGCGATTGCGCGTCTGATCGAGGACGGCCAGGATCACGAGCTCAATCGCGTCAATGTCCTCGACTTCGCGACGCACCATGCCGTCGACGAAGAGCACGCGATCTCGGCGTTCCTGCACGCAGCACGGCTCGGGCTGTTCGATCTCGGCTGGAACGTGCTGTGTCCAGGCTGCGGCGGCGTGCTCGGCGCGCACACGACGTTGAAGGCGCTCAAGCCCGACGACTATCACTGCGCGCTCTGCGCCTGCGGCTACAAGGCCTCCGTCGACGATCAGGTCGAGGTGTCTTTCACCGTGAATCCGCGGGTCAGACGCATCGCGGCGCATGACCCCGACACGCTGCCGGTGTGGGAGTATTTCAAGCAGGTGTTCTGGAGCTCCGGCGTCGACTTCAACAAGGAATCGTTTGCGACGCTGGCGAACGAGGTGACGCTGGATACGATGGAGTTGCCGGCCGGCGAGAAGGCGACCATGTCGCTGCAGCTGCCGAGTGACTTTGTCATCATCTTCGAGCCGGTCACGCACGCCGCCCATTTCATCGACGTCCAGGGCGAGCCGACCAAGGATCGTCAGCAGCTCGCCATCATGTACAACAAGGTGCAGGCCCCGACGGGGACCACGACCATGCGGCCGGGTCCGCTGCGGCTGTCGCTGGAGAACCAGGCCGGCGTGCGCGTGCTGCCGTCGGTGTTCATCGCGGCCGAGGCACTCCATCATCTCATCGGCAAGCGCAAGCCGTTCCTCACCGCCAAGCGGATGCTGTCGAACCAGACCTTTCGCGATGTCTTCAAGGCGGACAACCTCAGTCTGGACCAGCGGCTCCAGATCACGTCCCTCACCTTCCTGTTCACCGATCTGAAGGGCTCGACGGCGCTTTACGAGCGCGTCGGCGATCTCGCCGCTTTCGATCTCGTGCGTGCGCATTTCCATGCACTGCTCGAGATCATCTCCTCCGAGAAGGGCGCCGTGGTGAAGACGATCGGCGATGCCGTGATGGCGACCTTCATCCGTCCCGAGCATGCCATCGTCGCGGGCCTGCGGATGCGCGCGGCGATGGACCAGCTCAACAAGCGGCGCGGCACTGATGATCTCATCGTCAAGATCGGCATCCATGAAGGTCCCTGCCTCGCGGTGATGCTCAACGAGCGGCAGGATTATTTCGGCCAGACGGTCAACATCGCCGCCCGCGTGCAGAGCCTGTCGACCGCGCAGGAGATTCACATCACCGGCCCGGTGCTCGATGCGCCCGCGGTTGCCGAGGTGCTGGAGCAGCGCGCGATCAAGCCGATCCAGAAACAGGCAGCGCTGCGCGGCATCGCCGACAAGATGGTGGTGTACGAGATTCCGTGAGAGATCATTCGTCATTCCGGGGCGCGCGCAGCGCGAACTATGGTGCGCAACTGCGCACCTGAGAATCTCGAGATTCCGGGTTCGATGCTGGCGCATCGCCCCGGAATGACGGTATCCAGATTGCCGAAACGTAATGCAGCGCGCGGAACTGACGCACGTTGCGCCGGTTGAGTTTCCTGCTCATATAATGCTGGTAACGGCCGCGCCTCGCGGCTGTATCGATTTCGGTAGGATCTTATGCTCGACGGCCTGCGCCAATTCATCGCCGATATTGTTGCCCCCAATGACCAGAACCGCACGTTCGGTGACAGCGATTATCGGTTGGCGGCCACCGCGCTGCTGGTCCACGTAATCTCGCTCGACGGCCAGCCGAGCGCGGCCGAGCAGCGCAAGCTGCACAGCCTGATCGAAAGCCACTTTAAGCTCGATCGCGGCACTGCGGATCGTCTGATCGCGGACGCCACCCAGGTCGAGGGCGAGGCGGTGGACCTCTATCACTTCACCAGCGTCATCATGCGCTCGCTCGACGAAGAGGGCCGCAAGCGCATCGTCCGGATGATGTGGGAGCTGGTCTATGCCGACGGCCAGGTCTCCGAATTCGAAGACAACGTCGTCTGGCGCGCCTCCGACCTGCTCGGGATTTCCCAGCGCGACCGGATCGACCTGAAGCATACAGTGGCGGAGCGCGCCGGTGGTCAGGTGACGGACAGCGCCGTCGGCGGCTGATCCGCGCAAACCGGCGGATGGCCGGTTGTGCGGATCACATGACGAAACTTTAATGTAGCTGCCGGCCGTCCGGCTCCGGATTCATCCGTAAAAACCCGGCTTTCCTGCGCCTCCTGTCGCCCGCTCAGGCGGCCATGCGGCCGACGCCGCTTGCCTGTCGCGCACGGCTTATGCTCTCGTTCCGTCATTGCGGGGCCAAATACTTCAATTCAAGAGACTTCGATCGTGGTTGAGCGGGTAACGTTGATCACCGGTGCTTCGGCGGGCATAGGTGCGGAGCTGGCGCGCGTGTTCGCCGCCAATGGACATCGTCTCGCTTTGACAGCGCGGCGCGCGGACCGTTTGGAGGCGCTCGCGAACGAGCTCGCCGCCAAAGGCGGCAAGAAGCCGATCGTGATCGCCTGCGATCTCGAAGACCCCGACGCCGGCGACACCATCGCGGCGGCGCTCGCCGCCGAAGGCGTCGAGCTCGATCACCTCGTCAACAATGCCGGCTTCGGCGTGTTCGGCGATGCCATCGAGCGCGATCGCGACGAGCAGATCGGGATTGTCGATGTCAACGTGCGGGCTCTGACCGATTTGTCGCTGCGATTCGCCGATCAACTCATCAGGAACAAGGGCGGTCTTCTCAATGTCGGCTCGGTCGCGGGCTTCCTGCCCGGCCCCGGCATGGCCGTCTATTACGCGTCCAAGGCCTACGTGATTTCCTTCACCGAAGCGCTGCGGGCCGAGCTCGCGCCGCGCGGGGTTCGCGTCACCGTGCTTTGCCCGGGTCCCGTGCCCACCGAATTCCAGGCGCGCGCGGGCGTCGGCTCCGGACATGATACGGCCCTGCTCAATGTTTCGGCCGCCGATGTCGCGCAGGAGGCCTATCGTGGCCTGATGGCCAACAAACGGGCAGTGCTGCCTGGTCTCGGCATCAAGATTGTGCCATTCGCGCTGCGCTTCTTCCCGCGGGGCTTCATCCTGGCTGCCACCAGCAGATTCCAGAGGCAGAGGCATTAGCCCTCGAAGCTCCCGTATTGGCCCGGAGCTTGCTTCGGCTTCGATGTGTGCGCGAACTCACACGAAATTAACGATCGCTTAGTTATGCTGACGGTCTGAACCGATAGCACTCGCAGAGGCCATGTCGTTCCGGACGGACAGGTTTGGTAGCGCAGAAGTGGTGCCCTTCCCGAGAAGGACGCCAAGTGCCGTCGCCTCCGAAACCCAGTTGCCGGTTCTGATCATCCTGCACCAGGAATCCTCGACGCCGGGCCGTGTCGGCAATGCGCTGCGTGCGCTTGGCCATCGGCTTGACATCCGCCGTCCCCGCTTCGGCGATCCCCTGCCCGAGACGCTCGATCAGCATGCCGGCGCCGTGGTCTTCGGTGGTCCGATGAGCGCCAATGATTCCGACGACTATATTCGCCGCGAGATCGACTGGATCGAAATTCCGCTGCGCGAGCAGCGGCCATTCCTCGGCATCTGCCTTGGTGCCCAGATGCTGGCGATGCAGCTCGGCGCCCGCGTCGCGCCGCATGCCGATGCGCTGACCCAGATCGGCTACTACCCGATCCGCCCGACCGCTGCGGGCCACGCCCTCTGCCCGGCCTGGCCGGCCCAGGTCTATCACTGGCATCGCGAGGGATTCGAGCTGCCTGTCGGCGCCGAGCTGCTTGCAGAAGGCGACGATTTTCCGGTGCAGGCGTTCCGCACCGGCAATGCCTTCGGCGTGCAGTTTCATCCCGACGTGACCTACGCGATGATGCATCGCTGGACCACGCGCGGCTATGACGGCTTCAGCGCGCCCGGTGCGCGGCAGCGACATCATCATTTCGCCGATCGTGCCGTATACGATGTCGCAGAGCGCGCCTGGCTCGATCATTTCATCGACGGCTGGCTGGCGCGCCGGCCGGTGCTGGCGCAAGCCGCCGAGTGATCCGCGCGTTCGCGCGAAGCCCTTGCCTCATCCCTGGATATGCTAGGCTCGCTCCCCAACGAGCGCGCGAAATTGCGCCGGCAGACAAAGGGAGAGCGTCATGGCCTACGAGCACATTCTCTATGAGGTGAGCGACAAGATCGCGACCATCACGCTCAACCGTCCCGATCGCATGAATGCGTGGACGCCGACCATGGAGCGCGACGTGCGCCATGCGATGGAAGCGTCAAGCGCCGATGACAATGTCCGCGTCATCATCCTCACCGGCGCGGGCCGCGCGTTTTGCGCCGGCGCCGATATGGATGCTTTGAAGGGGCTCGACCCCGACGACGTCCGGCGCGCGTCGAACCTGCCGCCGTTCGACATGAACCGCCGTCCGGATTGGCAGACGCGCTACGGTTTCTATCCGTCGATCAAGAAGCCTGTGATCGCCATGCTCAACGGTGCGACTGCCGGCATAGGGCTCGTGCACGCGCTCTATTGCGATCTGCGCTTTGCCGCCGACAACACGGTGTTCACGACGGCCTTCGCGCGGCGCGGCCTGATTGCCGAGCACGGCATCAGCTGGATGCTGCCCCGCATCGTCGGTCATGCCAATGCGATGGATCTGCTGCTCTCGGCGAGGCGCGTGCCGAGCGACGAGGCGCTGCGGATCGGCCTGGTGAACCGGCTCTGCCCGCCTGAGAAGCTTCGCGAGGAGACCTATGCCTATGCGCGCGATCTCGCCGATTTCGTCTCGCCGAGCGCGATGGCCGTGATCAAGCGCCAGCTCTACGAGGTGCCGTTCCAGACGCTCGCCGAGGCAACCATCGAAGCCAATCGGGAGATGATGGTGGCGCTCGCCGGCAGCGACTTCCGGGAAGGCGTGGCGAGCTTCATGGAAAAGCGGCCGCCGCGGTTTACGGGGAGGTAGGGGGAGCTTGGAAAAGTCCGTCTTCGCCCTGCGGGCTTCGCAGCGGCAGCCTTCGCCACGAAAGGGCTTGCCGAGCCGAAGCTGGCGAAGCCAGCGAAGGCTGGTGGAGCCAGGCGGGATCGAACCGCCGACCTCGTCATTGCGAACGACGCGCTCTCCCAGCTGAGCTATGGCCCCTTTGCTGGCCGCTCTGGTAAACGCGGCCGACAACCGGGCGCCATTTAAGTCCCCGCCAAGGTCAAGTCAAGGACGGGTGTCACCCGGTTTTAGCCATTCGGGGCGCGGACTTCCCTTGTTTGGGCGGGGGGGAACCGATATCTAGCAAAAGGCGTCAATCCCGACCGCAGCCAACGTTTTCAAAAGCCAGAGGCTTCAAAAGCCATGCGTGCCGTTCTCGACATCGTCATCATCGTGCTCGACCTCTACGTCTGGCTGCTGATCGCCTCCGCGATCCTGTCCTGGCTGATCGCCTTCAACGTCGTGAACACCCGCAACCAGTTCGTCTCGGCGGTGGCGGAGTTCCTGTACCGGATCACCGAGCCGGTGCTGGCGCCGATTCGCAATTTCCTGCCCAGTCTCGGCGGTCTCGACATCTCGCCGATCATCCTGATCCTGATCATCATGTTCATCGAGCGGGTGATCCTGTACTACATCTACCCCAACGTGATCTGAGCGGGCTGGAGCGCCTTGGTTGCCAACAAAGCTTGTAAGGAACCCTGGCGCTACTCGGCCGCAGGAATCAGCATCGCGCTGCGGGTGACGCCGCGCGGCGGTCGCGACGGCATCGACGGGATCGAGCAACTGGCCGACGGCCGCAGCGTGCTCAAGGTGAGGGTGCGCGCCATCGCCGATGGCGGCGAGGCCAACAAGGCCGTTTTGGTCCTGCTGGCGAAATCGCTGGGCGTCCCCAAGGCCGGCGTAAAGCTTCTGTCCGGCGCCACCTCGCGGCTGAAGCAGATCGCGGTCGACGGCGATCCGGCACGGCTCGGCGAAGCCCTGCGCCAGCTCGTCTCGGCCCAATCGAAAGACTGAGGGAACTGACATGACCGCCAAGATTATCGATGGAAAAATCATTGCCGCGGAACTCCGGGCCCGCGTCGCGGACGAGGTCGCCCGCGTCAAGCGCGAGCACGATCTGGTGCCGGGGCTGGCGGTCGTGCTGGTCGGCAGCGACCCCGCCAGCGAGGTTTATGTCCGCTCCAAGCACACCCAGACCCAGGCCGCCGGCATGGCCTCGTTCGAGCACAAGCTGCCGGCCGACGTCTCGCAAGGAGACCTCCTGGCGCTGGTCGCGAAGCTCAACCGCGATCCGGCCGTGCACGGCATTCTGGTGCAGCTGCCGCTGCCGAAGGGGCTGAACACCGAGGCCGTCGTCAACGCCATCGACCCCGCCAAGGACGTCGACGGGCTGCATCCGAACAATGCCGGCCGGCTCGCCGGCGGTTTCGAGGCGCTGTCGCCCTGCACGCCGCTCGGCTGCATCATCCTGACCAAGAGCGTGCATGCCTCGCTCGAAGGCAAGAACGCCATCGTCATCGGCCGTTCCAATCTGGTCGGCCGGCCGCTGGTGCAATTGCTGCTGAACGAGAACGCCACGGTGACGATCGCGCATTCGCGCTCGCGTGACCTGCCCGGGCTCGTGAAGCAGGCCGATCTCGTCTATGCCGCGGTCGGAAGACCTGAGATGGTGCGCGGCGACTGGCTGAAGCCAGGGGCGACCGTGATCGACGTCGGCATCAACCGGATACCCAAAGAAGACGGCAAGACGCGCCTCGTCGGTGACGTCGCCTATCAGGAAGCGCTTGGGGTGGCCGGCGCGATCACGCCGGTGCCGGGCGGCGTCGGCCAGATGACCGTGGCGTGCCTGCTGGTCAACACGCTGCGTGCGGCCTGCGCGATCGCCGAGCTACCGAAGCCGGCGGTGTAGTCAACGCAGTCGTTCCGGGGCGCACGAAGTGCGAGCCCGGAACCTGGAGATTCTCAGGTGCGCAATTGCGCACCATAGTTCGATGCTGACGCATCGCCCCGGAATGGCGATTAGCCCTTCTTCTTCTTCTCGCGATCCATGCCTTCGAGGATCAGCTTGTGTGCGTCCTCCGGGCCGCCCCAGCGCAGGATCTTCACCCATTTGCCCTTCTCGAGATCCTTGTAGTGCTCGAAGAAGTGCTGGATCTGCTGCAGCGTGATGTCGGGCAGGTCGGAGTACGACTTCACCTTGTCGTAGCGCTGCGTCAGCTTCGACGACGGCACCGCCAGAATCTTCTCGTCGCCGCCGGCTTCGTCTTCCATGAACAGCACGCCAACCGGGCGCACGCTCATGACGGCGCCGGGAATGATGGCGCGGGTGTTGATGATCAGGACGTCGCAGGGATCGCCATCATCCGACAAGGTGTGCGGGATGAAACCGTAGTTACCGGGGTAACGCATCGGCGTGTAGAGGAAGCGGTCGACCACCAGCGTGCCGGCCTCCTTGTCCATCTCGTATTTGATCGGTTCGCCGCCCACGGGGACTTCGATGAGGACATTGACTTCGTGAGGTACGTTCTTCCCGATCGAGATCGCATCGATACGCATTCAAGGCTCCGTTATTGCCGAGGATAAATCGCGCCCGGCAGCGATTTGGCGCTGTCATACGCGGGCTTGGCCCGCTGATCCATCGCGTTTTTGTGAAATAATGAATCCGGAAGTCACCGGCTCAAAGGCAACGGTATCGACGGAAGGAAAACGCTGCCGCCTAGGCTTTCAGCAGCTCAATTGGTCCAAGCGAAGGCAACCTTGTCGAGCGACTTCGGCCCGAACCGCTCCGAGGAGCGGGCCACCATACGGCCCCCAAGCGCCCGGTAGAACTCGGTCGCGGGGTCGTTGTCCGAGAGCGCCCACACCACCATGCTCTTCAGCCCGCTCTGCATCAGGTCGCGGCGGGCGGAGGCGAACAGGCGGCGGCCGAAGCCGAGGCCCTGGAATTCGGGGCGCAGGTACAGCTCGTAGATCTCGCCGTCGAAATGCAGGCTGCGGGCGCGATTACGGCCGTAATTGGCGTAGCCCGCGATCTTGTCGCCGAACACCAGCACGCTGACGCGGCTGCCCTTGCGGATCGCGCTGTCCCACCATTGCGGGCCGCGGCGGTTGATGAGCTTTTCCAGCTCGGCGCCGGGAATGATGCCCTGATAGGCGGAGCGCCAAGCTTCGTCATGAGTCGACGCCACCGCAGTCGCATCTGCAGCTTTGGCCGGCCGGACCTCGATCAGGGTTGTGCTCATGGGCGCAATCAAACCAAGTCGCCGCGCCGGCGGCAAGACCTATCGTTAATTATCGGTTAACGTGTGGACTTTGTGCATCAGTATCTGAGCCATGTTGTACCGAAAAAAGACAGGACGCCGACGCGAATGGCACCGGCGTGCCGTGTGTCGGTGCAAAACTCCCTCTGCGGCAACGAATGAAGGGCGAGGGCCACGCAGAAAGTCCGCCCATAGTGATTCGTTCCTACTAGTGTGGCTGTCGCTGTTCGTGCTCGTCCTCGGCCATTCATGCGGCTTCTCAACATCTTCGCGCTTCTGACTCTGCTGGCCTTGCTGACAGCGCCGCCTCTGTGCGCTCAGGTCACGTTTGGCCCATCGGGTGAGGAGGGTGAACCGTTTCGCCGACAAGCGTGGCGGGTGCCGTCGCCGGATACCGACATCGCTGCGCGTGCCCTGCTGTTTCGCCCCGCCGGCGCAGGTCCGTTCCGGCTTGTGGTCATCGCACACGCCTCGACGCAGAATGGCTTGCGTCGAGCGCAAATGCCGCAGCCGGAATATCGTCCGCTCGCCGCCTATCTCGTCGCGCGCGGGTTTGCCGTGCTGGTGCCGGAGCGGCTCGGCCATGGTGCGACCGGCGGCCGCTATATCGAGGACCAGGGCGGCTGCGATGAGGCCGACTATGCGCGTTCGGGCCGTGCAACGGCCGAGGAAATCCGGCTCTCGCTGGAGTTCTTGCGAAAGCAGGATTTTATCCGCAAGGACGCTGCCATCGTGATCGGCCATTCCGCCGGCGGCTGGGGTGCGCTGGCGCTCGCCAATGCCGATCCGAAGGCGATCGCCGCGATCACAGTGTTTGCGCCGGGGCGCGGCGGCCATGCCAATGATGAGCCGAACCGGATCTGCGCGCCACACACGCTTCTTGCCGCCGCTGCAGAGTTCGGCAAGGGCGCGCGCATTCCTGTCACATGGCTCGTTGCGACCAATGACAGCTATTTTGCGCCGGCGTTTTCAAAGGGCCTGGCCGATGCGTTTCGCGGCAGCGGCGGCAAGATCGACTTCCGCACCTTGCCGGCCGTCGGCAGCGAGGGGCACTGGATGATCGAGAGTGAGGCCGGCGTCAAAGCCGCGAGCCGGGAGCTCGTGGGTGCGCTGAACCAAGGCAGGCCAACCGCGACCAAGAAGCCATGACGCTGTATTTCCTGGTCAAGTTTCTCCATGTGCTCGGCGCCATCGTCATCCTCGGCACCGGAACCGGCATCGCCTTCTTCATGCTGATGGCGCATCGCACCGACGATGCGGAGTTCATCGCGCGCACCGCTTCGGTCGTCGTCATTGCGGACGCAATCTTCACACTGTCGGCCGTGCTCCTCCAGCCGGTCACGGGCGGCTTGCTGATGTTGCTCTCGGCGATGCCGATCACCGAGCGCTGGCTGCTCGCCTCGCTCGTGTTGTATGTTGTCGCCGGCCTGTTCTGGATTCCTGTCGTGTTCATGCAGATCGAGATGCGCGATCTCGCGCGAAAGGCCGCGGAGCAGCACCGTGCATTGCCACAACGATACTTCGTCCTGTTTCGCCGCTGGTTCGCGTTCGGCTTCCCCGGCTTCGGCGCGACGATGCTGATCCTCTGGCTGATGGTCGCAAAGCCGTTTTGAGAGCCGTGATGAACCAGCGAACCATCCTGGTGCTCGGCGCCTCCGGCCTGATCGGCCGCTTCGTTACGGACGATCTTCGCGCGCGTGGCTTTCGCGCGCTTGGCGTGGCGCGCAGCCTGTCGGCGGCGCAGAAGACGAGCGCGCTCGACATCGAGCTGCCGATCCTCTCGCTCGACGCGACCATGCTGACGCGGCTGTTGCGCGAGCATGCGGTGGATGTCGTCGTTAACTGTCTCGGCGTGCTCCAGGACGGCCCCGGCAGCGACACAGGTGCCGTGCATCGCGATTTCGTCGCGCGCCTGCTTGCGGCGATCACCGACAGCGGCCGCGCGATCCGACTGGTGCACATCTCGATCCCCGGAGCGGCCGAAGCCGATCGCACTGCGTTCGCAACGACCAAGCGCGAGGCCGAGCGCCTCATCGCGGCCTCAGGCATTGCGCACGCCATCCTGCGGCCCGGCTTCGTGGTCGCACCATCCGCCTATGGCGGCAGCGCCATGCTCCGCGCGCTCGCTGCCTTCCCGCTCGACCTGCCCGACAAGGAGATGGCGACGCCGTTCCAGCCCGTTTCAGTCGAGGATATCTCGGCCACCATCGCCTGGCTCACCGTGCGCGACATCGACGATGCCGCTGTCAAAGCCGTGAGCTGGGATCTGATGCAGGCTGAGCCGGTCACCATGGCCGGCGTCATCAAACAGTTCCGCCTTGCGTTCGGCACGGCCACCTGGCCGCATGTCGCGATGCCGTCCTTCGTGCTCGATCTTGGCGCCAGGATCGGCGATCTCGCCAATTATCTCGGCTGGATGCCGCCGATGCGCTCCACCGCCATCGCCGAGCTGCGCCGCGGCGTGCGAGGTGATCCCTCCGCATGGATCGCCGCCACGGGCATCGCACCGAAGACGCTAGTCGATATGATTGGTCGTCATCCCGCGACCGTCCAGGACAAATGGTTCGCGCGGCTGTTCCTGGTCAAGGCGCTGATCTTCGCCAGCCTCGTCGTGTTCTGGCTCGTCTCCGGCTTCATCGCGCTGTTCGTGTCCTACCGTGCCGCCGCCGACATCCTGACGGCGCACGACTTCCCGGCCGCGCTGGTCGATCCCATCACCATCGGCACCAGCCTGATGGACATGAGCATTGGCGCGATGATTGCCTTTCGCCGCACCGCGGCGGCCGGGCTCGTTGCTGGCATCACCGCCTCGCTCGGCTATATGTTCGGCGCGGCGGTCCTGACGCCCGATCTCTGGATCGAACCGCTCGGCGCGCTGGTGAAGACGGGGCCGGCGATCGTGCTGATGTTGGTGGCGCTCTTGACGCTGGATAACCGCTGATGAGCAAATGGCCCGATGACGACGTGATCCTGTTCGACGGCGTCTGCATCTTCTGCTCGCGCTGGGTCCGCTTCGTCGCGCAGCGCGACACGGCGAAGCGGTTTCGCTTCACGCCGATCCAGTCGGAGTATGGCGCCCGGCTCGCGCGGTTGTTCGGCATCGACCCCGATGATCCCGACACCAATGCCGTGGTTCATGGCGGTGAGGTGTACATGAAGTCGGATGCGGCGTTGACGGTGCTGTCGCGACTCCCGGGCTGGGGTTGGGTGCGCGTGCTGTTCACCGTACCGAAGCCGCTGCGGGACCCCGTGTACAGCCTCATCGCGCGCAACCGCTATCGCATCTTCGGCAAGTATGACGCGTGTTTCGTGCCCGATGCGGATTTGCGGGCGAGGGTGATCGAGTGACGCGACAGCGGCACCACAAGATTGGTGTCGTCCCGGCGAACGCCGGGACCCACCACAGAGCGGAGTTTGGCGAAGACTGGAAGTTAGGGTCAATCCGCGGTACGCGCACCACGCGTGACTGAAAGATCACGCGGCATGGGTCCCGGCGTTCGCCGGGACGACATTGGTGGGGAGGTTAGCGCTTCCCGATTGCCGCCAGCACTTCCTTCGCCGCCCGTTCCCCGCTGTCCCGCGCCCCATGCGCGGTCGTGAAGAAGGTTGGCGACGTCGCCTCGCCGGCAAAGAACAGCCGGCCATCGACCGGCGCGGCCAGCACGGCGCGGTCGCCGGCATGGCCAGGCAGCGCGTGCGAGTATGAGCCGCGGGCAAACGGATCATGCGCCCAGCGCGACTCGGCGAGCGGCTTCAGTTTGCGGCGGATGTCGTTGCCGAGAAAGCCGGCGATCTCGTCGATGCTATGGGCGGCGATGGCGCCGTCGCCGGAATCTTCCAGCGCGCGGGCGAAGCTGCCGCCGAAGAAGCCTTCGATGCAGGGCTGGCCGAACGGGCGGATATGGTAGGTGCCCATCGCGGTGCGCATGGTGGCGCCGCGCAGGTTTGCTTCCTTGGGAAAGGCTTCGGCGTCCTCGAGCGCGAGCGTCACCTTGTCGTCGACGCCGAGCGGCAGGCCCGCTGCCGCGTCGACCTTGGACCGTAACGGCGGCGAAAAGCGGATCGTCTCATCGGCGATCAGATTGGTCGGCACGGTGACGATCACCTTGTCCGCGGTCAGCGTGCCCTGCGACGTCTCGAGGCGGACCCGCGGGCCGGAATGATCGATCAGCGCGACGTTGCAGTTCAACGCCACCGGACAGGGCGCGCCAAAGGCCGCAACAAGCGCGCCATAGCCGCGACGGACGCGCCAGTTGAGACCAGAATCCTCATAGGCATCCCAGTCCAGCGTCGACATGTCCTTGAGTTCGCAGCCGTTGATATAGGTCGAGATCGCGTCGATCATGGGATTCCAGCGATTGCCCATTTCGAGGCTCCGGCTCGCAGGCTCGTCCTTGCCCGTCTGCGCGGCTTCCCAGAGGCGCTCATAGAACGCGTCCATCGCGCCCATGAAATCGTCGCGCTCGCCTTGCGGAAACGCGTTGCCATAGGCGCGCTCGCGCCAGGGCGGCAGGTCCTTGTTGAGCTCGAAACCGAGCCGCTGCGCGATCGAAACGAAGCAGTTCTTGTCCGCCGAGTGCAGCCAGCCGCAGCCGACGTCGAAGGTCACGTCAGGTGAGGCCTGTACGGTCCAGGCGCGGCCGCCGAGCCTGTTCCGTGCCTCCAGTACGATCGCGGAGAGACCGGAGCCCGCCAGCGCATGTGCAGCGCCGAGGCCGGCGGCACCGGCGCCGACGATCGCGACGTCCACGGAGGAGGGGAGGGAGGTCATGGGCGGGCTCTAGCACGTTCGCTGGGTGTGCTGAAGCCGGACGGGCAAACGCTTTTGTAGGGTGGGCAAAGGCGCTCTTGCGCCGTGCCCACCATCGTCCATTGGTGGGCACGCTTGCGCTTTGCCCACCCTACGGAGAGCGGTGGCCTTACGCCACCGCCTCCTTGGCCTTCTCCGCGCGCTTGCGCTCGTTCGGGTCGAGGTGCTTCTTGCGCAGGCGGATCGACTTCGGCGTGACCTCGACGAGCTCGTCGTCCTCGATATAGGCGAGCGCCTTTTCCAGCGTCATGCGGATCGGCGGGGTCAGGCGCACGGCCTCGTCCTTCGAGGTCGTGCGGATGTTGGTGAGCTGCTTGCCCTTGAGCACGTTGATCTCGAGATCGTTGTCGCGGGTGTGCTCGCCGACGATCATGCCCTTGTAGACCTTCCAGCCCGGCTCGATCATCATCGGGCCGCGGTCTTCCAGCTTGAACATGGCGTAGGCCACCGCATCGCCCTGGTCGTTGGAGATCAGCACGCCGTTGCGGCGGCCCTGGATCTCGCCCTTGTACGGCGCGTAGCCGTGGAACAGGCGGTTCATGATCGCGGTGCCGCGGGTGTCGGTGAGCAGCTCGCCCTGGTAGCCGATCAGGCCACGGGTCGGCGCGTAGAACACCAGGCGCTGACGGTTGCCGCCCGAGGGCTTCATCTCGATCAGCTCGGACTTGCGCTCGCTCATCTTCTGCACGACGACGCCGGAGTGCTCCTCGTCGACGTCGATCACGACTTCCTCGATCGGCTCCATGGTGGCGCCGGTGGCTTCGTCCTTCTGGAACACGACGCGCGGGCGCGACACCGAGAGCTCAAAACCCTCGCGGCGCATGGTCTCGATCAGGATCGCGAGCTGCAATTCGCCGCGGCCCGAGACTTCCATTGCGTCCTTGTCGGAGGCTTCGACGACGCGCAGCGCGACGTTGCCTTCGGCTTCGCGCAACAGACGGTCGCGGATCATCCGGCTCGTCACCTTGTCGCCTTCGGTGCCGGCGAGCGGGGAGTTGTTGACGATGAACGACATCGACACGGTCGGCGGATCGATCGGCTGCGCCGGCAGCGGCACTTCGACGGTCGGATCGCAGAAGGTGTCGGCGACGGTGCCCTTGGTCAGGCCGGCAATGGCGACGATGTCGCCGGCTTCGGCTTCATCGAGCGGGGTGCGCTCGAGACCGCGGAACGCCAGGATCTTGGTGATGCGCCCGGATTCGACCAGCTTGCCCTCGGCGTTGAGCACCTTGACCTGCTGGTTCGGCTTGAGCACTCCGGAGGAGATGCGGCCGGTGATGATGCGGCCGAGATAGGGGTTGGCCTCCAGGATGGTGCCGATCATCCTGAACGGACCTTCCTCGACCTTCGGCGGCGCGACGTGGCGCAGGATCAGGTCGAACAGCGGCTCCATGCCCTTGTCCTTCGGACCCTCCGGGCTGTCAGCCATCCAGCCCTGCTTGGCCGACCCGTAGAGGATCGGAAAGTCGAGCTGCTCCTCGCTGGCATCGAGCGCCGCGAACAGGTCGAACACCTCGTTGATGACTTCGGTCGGGCGCGCGTCGGGGCGGTCGACCTTGTTGATGACGACGATCGGCTTCAGGCCGACCTTGAGCGCCTTGGAGACCACGAACTTGGTCTGCGGCAGCGGGCCTTCGGCAGCGTCCACCAGCACCAGGGCGCCGTCCACCATGTTCAGGATGCGCTCGACCTCGCCGCCGAAATCGGCGTGGCCGGGGGTGTCGACGATGTTGATGCGGGTGTCCTTCCACTGCACCGAGGCCGCCTTGGCCAGGATGGTGATGCCGCGTTCGCGCTCCAGATCGTTGGAGTCCATGGCGCGATCGGTCACCTTCTGGTTCTCGCGGAACGTGCCGGACTGCTGGAGGAGTTTGTCGACCAGGGTCGTCTTGCCGTGGTCGACGTGAGCGATGATGGCGACGTTACGGAGGTTCATGAGTGAGCTTCTTTGGTTCGAACAATGGGTTAAGCGCGATCTCGCCGGTCGGACCGGGACCTCTTCTCGAAACAACGCTGGAAGACTGGAAACGGGGCGCTTTCCGCCCAAAAAGGAAGCCCGGCCATATCGACCGGGCAGCCTACGCGTTGCGGCGCAATATATGCAAAAAACGCCAAAAAACAATGCGTTCTTTGGACCTTGGTTGACTGAATTTTGCCCGGGAATCTCCGGGGGTTAGCTGCCGTTCCGTGCCGGCGGGGCCTTTCGTCCCATGATGGCCGCCCAGATCAAGACGACGCCTCCGATGCCGATGACTAGTCCCAAAAACACCAGCGACGCGATGTCGGAGGGGATCTGGCCACCCTCGACCACCGACATTCCGCCGAACAGGAGCGCGCAGAGCCCCGGCAGCAGCATGAAGATTCCGGCGATCGCCATCAGCGCGGTCAGGCAGCCGCCGCGCTGTTGCTGGTTCTGCGGAGGCACTGCCGGTGGGGTGTGGCCGGAATCGCTCATGGTTTCTTTCTCGCGGCCCTGATCAGCATCACGCCGGCGAATGCCACCAGCAGTGTGAGGACGAGGACGGGGACGAAACGGATATCCAAGGGGATCGACGAGTCAGCGATGAAGATCAAGGCGCAGATGCCGGGCAGCAACAGGATCACCCCGAACATCACCATCAACGCGGTGACAAGTCCGCTTCGCGATGGTGGAGTTGGAGGCGTCTCGCTCAACGAGGCATCTCCTCGCGCTGCGTGGTTTCCCGATAAGTGTCGCCGTGCAGCGCCGCGCGAATGCCGTCGATCTTGCCGTTGCGGTAGAACAGATTGTAGGTGTCGAAAGGTATGATCGCGCCTTGCTCCGTCACGAAATGGATGCAGCTGCGCTTGACGTTGCCGACGCAGAAATTGAAGCGATCCAGAAACTGCACGATGGTGACGCGGAAGACGTTCTCGTAAGAGAGCCCCTCCGGCACCTGAAAGCTCGGCAGGCAGCACAACAGCTCGCAGACGCGCTCGGAGGTGTTGAGGGGGCCCGACGACAGCGAGAACAGATCGACGAACTTTTCCCGCAGCACCGGATATTTCTCCGGGCTGATGGTGTTGGGCATCACCGCGACCAGCTGCTCCTGCGGGATCAGCGAGGTCAGCGGCAGCACCCTCTCGCCATTGCGCAGGCCATAGCCGATCGAGATGCTTTCGGGATTGCAGGGCAACGGGATCATGTCCTTGTCACCGAACACGCCGGTCTCGATCACGCGCTTGCGGATCTCCGACAGCATGATGCGGTCGGTTTTCTCGTCGAAATTCTCGTTGCGGCCGGCGTCCTGCACCGGCTGCAGCGTGACGCCGCGCACGCATGTCCAGGTCAGGGCGTGGCGAACGATGTCGCCGATCTCGGAATCATTGACGCCGCGTTTGATGGTCGCGACCAGCGTGGTCGACACGCCAAAATGCTCGAGATTCTCCAGCGCCTGCTGGCGGATTTTTCGCAAATCCGCGCCGCGCAGGTCGATCAGCGCATCGCGCTGCAGTGAATCGAACTGGAGATAGACCTCCAGCCCGCGCCTGTTCTCGGCGAGCCGCGCCACGAAATCCTTTTCGCGGGCGATGCGCAGGCCGTTGGTGTTGATCATGACGTGCCGGATCGGGCGGGCGCGCACGGCATCCAGGATCTCGAAGAAATCGGGATGCAGCGTCGGCTCGCCGCCGGAAATCTGCACGAGATCGGGCTCGCCCTCGCTTGCGACCAGCGCGTCCAGCATCTTCTCGATCGTCGCGAGCGGCGTGAATTTCGTGCGTGCCGGCGAGGATTCCGCAAAGCAGACCGGGCAGGTGAGGTTGCAGTGCTCGGTGATCTCGATCAGCGCCAGGCAGGAATGCTGCTCGTGGTCGGAACAGAGACCGCAATCATAGGGACAGCCGAATTCCGTGCGCTGCTGGAATTGCAGCGGCCGGTCGCCGGGTTTGATGAAATCCTTGCACAGGCGCCAATAGGCGGCATCCGTCGACACCAGCGTCGACTGGACGCCATGCTCCTTGCAGCGCTTTTCGTACCAGACCTCGTTGTCCAGGATCTGGATCTTGGTTGGCACCAGCTTCAGGCAGGTCTCGCAAAGAGATTGGGTCTGGCCCCAGAAAATATAGGGACGCGACTTACGCAACGGCGCGTTCATGCAAGTATCTCGTTTTGTAAGCGTCTCGCTTTGGGCGCCGTCGCCAGCATGACGCCGGCGTAGAGCAAAATGGACAGCGACAGCAGGTGAAACAGGGTGAAGGGGCCGATCAGCGGGCCGTAGGGCTTGAGGAATTCCCAGACGAAGCGTTGCGCTCCATAATAGACGAGAACCAGGTAGAAACCATTGGTGATCACAAAGGCGTTCCGGTTCACGGCCGCCAGCACATAGAGCAGCGCGAATACGACCATGGCCGCGCTCTCGTAGAGCTGCACGGGATGGCGCAGGATGCCGTCGCCGAAATCATGGGCCCATGGCAGCGTCGTCGGCGTGCCATAGGTGAAATCGTCGAGGCCCGCGAAGTAGCAGCCGAGCCGGCCGATCGCGATGCCGAGCGCCAGCGGCAGCGCAAAACGGGCACCGGTTCGCGCGGCGATCCCCGCGGACCATTTGTAGAGCTCGATCGCCACGATGCCGCCGGCCAGCGCGCCCTCGACCGAGCGCGCAATGCCGCTCTCGCCCGACAGCCACAGATTGGCGGAGCCGAACAGGTAGGCCCCGAGGCCCGCGCCGAACACCAGCGCCGCGATATAGGGCAGCTCGAAGGATTGCGCCGGAAACTGCAGGCGCTGCCGCGACAGCCAGTAGACGGCCGCCGCCGCCGCCAGCCACGCCAAGACGTCGAAGATGGTGTGTAGGAAAGCCCCGCTCATGCCGGGGGATATTAGCCCAGGTTCCGGCCGTGCGGGATAGTGCGCCTGCTCGTTCTCCACGCCGGGGAAGCGAGGCGGACCGCTAGCCGGCCTCCCGCTCCTCGGTCGGGTAGACGCCGCGCAGCACCTCCTCGAAGTGCATTTTCACCGCGTCGTTGCACAGGCAGGCGCGAAGCCTCAGGCCGTCGCGGTTGCGAACCAGGATCGATCCGCGCCTCGTGTCGAGAATCCGTTCCGCCTTGAACGATTGAAGCACGCGGCTGGCATAGCTGCGACCAACGCCGAGCAGCGTCGCAAGCTGTTCGTGGGTCAGCGGCACGCTGTCCTCGTCGCCGGTGCGCTCCATCGCCGCCAGGATCCATTTGGCGGTCCGCTGTTCGATCGAATGGATGGCATTGCAGGCGGTCGACTGGAAGATCTGCGCCAGCATGCAATCGGCGTAGCGGGCAAAGATGTTGCGCAGCGACGCCGAGCGCAGCTTGGCCGCTTCCAGCTTGGCGACATGAACGCGCGCAAACGGGCCGCCGAATTTCACGCAGATCCGGGTATAGGCCGGCAGGAATCCCTCGCTGACGATACCGCCCACCGCGCCTTCGCGACCGACCAGGATGGTCTCGACGTCTCGGCCATCCTCGTTGGGGACCAGAAAGGTCGCGAGCGCCGGTCCGCAGGGGAAGTGGACGACCTGGACGTCGTCACCGGGGCTGTAGAGCAGCTGGCCGGCTGCGGAGTTTTCGACGGCCACGTGCGGTGCGAGCAGGGCGTAGTCTGGTTGGCTCAAACGCCGCAATAAATTGTTGGCCGGACGGCTCTCGACCTCGGTCATCTTGCTGATACGCGCATCCATCGTGAACTCCGATCTTCCTCCCCACCTTAACGAGTTCCTTGCATTCCCTGTGTGCACAAGTGGACAGACTAGAGAACGGCAATGTGGTGGGTTTCGTTCCGGGAACCCTCCGATGCGCTGTGCGCAGGCATCGTGTCGCGGCAGTCCTGATCCGAACCCCCACACACAAGATGCGATCATGACACCCGCACTTTCCAATGGCTCAAGCTGGCCGGCCGACGTTCTGATCGTCGAGGACGATCCGATCATCGCCATCGATTTCGAGGACCGTCTGCTCGGGTTTGGAGTGCCGGGCGTGCGGACCGTCGGGTCGGTGACGCAGGCGCTCGGCGCCATCGCCAACCGCGCGCCCGATTTCGCGCTGCTCGATGTCGAGTTGATCCGCGAGACGAGCTTTGCGGTCGCGGAGCGGCTGGCTGCGCTGAAGATCCCGTTCGTCTTCGTCACCGGCTATGGCGCCGAGGCGCGCATTCCGCCTGAATTCTCCAGCCAGCCGCGGTTGCAGAAGCCGTGCTCGAGCGACGCGCTGGAGGCGGCGCTGAAGGTGCGCGCCCTCGACTAGCGATCAGGCCTGCTTCGGATCGAGCGTGGTCGACCACAGCGCGACGTCGGTGCGGTCGCGCAAGGTCACCGTCATCTGGCCCGAGGCGCCGTCGATCTTGACGTGACCGAAGAACTGCATGCCGGCGGAGGGCGGCAGGTTCTGGCTGTCCTTGCCCGGCGCCTTGACGAAGCGCACCTCGGGTCCAAAGGTGTTGTCGAGCGCGTTCGGACCGAACGTGCCGGCATGCAGCGGGCCCGAGACGAATTCCCAGAACGGCTCGAACTCCTGGAATTGCGCCTTGTTCGGATCGTAATAATGCGCGGCGGCGTAGTGCACGTCCGCCGTCAGCCACACCGTGTTGCTGATCGGCGCCATCTTGATGAAACGCAGGATGTCGGCGATCTCGAACTCGCGGCCGCGGACCGGGCCGTCACCCTGCGCGATTGCTTCCGAGCCGCCCTTCGGCGTGTCCGCGACGACGAGGCTGAGCGGCATGTCGGAAGCGATCACCTTCCAGGTCGCGCGTGAATTGAGCAGGCCGCGCTTGAGCCAGGCGATCTGGTCCGGGCCGAGGAAGTAGCTGGCGGGGCCGTAAGCGGTTTCGAGATTGGCGCCGTTCGGACCGCGATAGCTGCGCTCGTCGAGCACGAACACGTCGAGATGCGGGCCGTAGGAGATCTGGCGATAGACCCGGCCCGGCTCAACGATGCTCTCGCGCATCGGATACATCTCGTGGAAGGCGCGGCCCGCGCGGGCGGCGAGCAGGGCGATGTCGCGCTCCTTGTAGGCGGCCGGTAATTCCTTCGAGAGCGACCAGTTGTTGGTCACCTCGTGGTCGTCCCATTGCACGAAGATCGGCACCTCGGCATTGAAGGCGCGGAGGTTGTCGTCGGTGAAATTGTATTTGTGCGCGGCGCGGTACTCGTCCAGCGTCTCGGCGACCTTGGCCTTCTCGGGGATGGTGACATTCTTCCAGATCTTGCCGTCGGCGAGCTTCACCTCGGATACAATCGGGCCGTCGGCATAGATGGTGTCGCCCGAATGCAGGAAGAAATCCGGACGGTGCTTGCGCATCGCCGAGAAGGTGAACATGCCGCCGTCATCGGGATTGATACCCCAGCCCTGGCCGGCGACGTCTCCGCCCCAGACGAAGCTGACGTCGCGGCGGTCGGCCGGCGCGGTGCGGAAGCGGCCGACCACCAGCTCGCCCTCGATGGCGCTGTGGGAGAGATCGCGGAAGCGGACGCGGTAAAAGATGTCCTGGCTAGCCGGCAGATTCTCGATCAGCATCTTCGCGGTAAAGTCGCTCTCGGGGAGCGCTGCGATCGGCGGCAGCGCGCGGGCATCCCTGAATGACTCCGTCGTCGCCACCTCGACCAGCATCTGCGCGGGCCGATCGGTGCGCGCCCACACCACGCCGCCGTCGATAGTGACGTCGCCCGACTGGACGCCATGAGTGACCATCGGCCGATCGGCCGCGCGCGAGAGATGGGGCATCGCGACCGCGCCGAGCGCACCGGCGCCGGTGGCGAGGAAGCGGCGGCGGGAGAATCTGATGTTCATGCTTGGCTCGCTGTGCTGCGCGCATCTCGCGCCGTCATTCCCGGACGGTCCGAAGGATCAGAACCCGGAATCTCGAGATTCCGGATTCGCGCGTTGCGCGCCCCGGAATGACGGTGAACCTATATTGAGACAATGTGACGCAGCTATAACGCGCGCAAGCGTTCACGCGTTGCCGGCGGCCCTGAACTGGGCGCCGGCCCGCTGCAGGTTCTGCGGCAGGCTGAACAGCACCGCCTTGCGGTCGGCGACGGCGGCGTGGAACTGGTCGAGTGCGATGTTGAAGGCGGTGAGCGCGGCTTCCTCGATCGCGCCGTGATCGAAGCAGCGCAGCGTGTCGCGCAGGATCTCGTCGGCCTCGGTCTGCATCTGGTCGAGCTCTTCGGTCGTCTCGCATTTGCGTGCGGCGGCGATCATGTCGAGCAGCCGTTCGCGCTGATGGTTGTTGTTGTCGCGCTCGTCCTTCTTCAGATAGCCCGCGAACCAAGCGCCGATCGAGCCCATGGCGGACAACGCCATCAGGCTCCACCAGATGTAATCGCTGTATTTGTCGAGGAAGGTCTTTTCCTCGCCGTCGACGAAGGCGGCAGCGCCCGGATGCACCGGGATCACCGCGTCCTTGTCGGTGTCGGGTGTCTCGATCTTCGCCGCCAGCGGGAATTCCGTCACCAGCTGCTGGCGCACGGCGAAGAGCTGGCGCGTGAACGCCGCGATAGTGGTTTCGGACACGCCTTTGCGCGCCACGATGTGGTGCGAGAAGCTGATGGTCTTGACCTCGTCATCCGGGCGGGCGGGCGAGCCGCCATAGGTGCCGGCGGGAATCTCGGACGCTTCGTAGACCGGATGGTTCTGCGCGATCGCATCCGCGGACTCGATCGCGAGGAAGCTGGGCGCACCGAAATCCTTGGTGGAGGCGGCGATCGCGTCTGCCGTGATCTTGCTGTTGACCGGGCCGGCTGCGAGATAGACGTCGGCCTTCTGGGCCTTGATCGCTTCGGCGACCTCGTTGGCCGGGAATTGCACGATCTCGACCTTGGCGGGATCGACGTTATATTGCTGGAGGATCACCTTGAGCAGATTGACGTTGGCCTGGGTGCGGCCGACGACGCCGACGCGATGGCCGGTGAGTTGCGAGATCTTGGTGATCTTCGCGCCCCGCTTCTTGCCTTTGCTAGGCACGGACCACAGCACCACGACGTTCTTGCGCAGTGTCGCGACCGCCTGCGCGTTCTTGGGCACGTCGAGGTCGCCGCGCACGATGGCGAGATCGACCTTGCCTTCCGCAAGCGCATTGGCACTGGCGGTGGCGCCGTCGGTCTGGATCGGCCGCAGCCGCACTTGGCCCTTGCTCTGCGTGAAGGCCTGCGTCAGCGCCTGCACGACCTTGACGTCGTCGCTGTTGGCGGGACCGACCGCGATCTTCAACGTCACCGGCCGCATGGCGAAGTAGTAGCCGCCGACGAGCGCGCCGATGATCGCAAGCACGAGCGCAAGAGACACGAGCGCGGTCTTCCGCGCCGCGGATCGCGGCGAAGGCGGAGAGGGCGTTTCGGCCAGGTCCAATCCCCCGGTCATCGATCTCCCAAACAGGCGCTTCAGGCTCAGTTTCATCTTGGCCGGCGATTTACGCCCGCAATTGTAGCAAATTTCTTGTGCGGCGGGGTTACATCTCCGTCATGGTTAGCGGATGGCGGAAATCCCCGTATGAACCCGGGCGCCAGCGGGGTGTTAGGGTAAAGTTCCCCTGAAGGACGGAGACATGACCATGGCAGATCGGCTTTCGGCGGAGGCGCGCAGGCAGGCGCTGGGCGGACTACCCGGTTGGAGCGAGGTTCAGGGCCGGGATGCCATCGGCAAAACCTTTATCTTCAAGGATTTCAACGAGGCGTTCGGCTTCATGACCCGCGCTGCGCTGGCCGCCGAGAAGATGGATCACCACCCCGAATGGCGTAACGTCTACAAGACGGTGGACGTGGTGCTGTCGACCCACGACGCCGGCGGCGTCACCGCGCTCGACATCGCGCTGGCCAAGACGATGAACGCGATCGCAGGCTGAGACCGGGCCGACGTCTTGCAGGGATCGGCCACATCCCCATCTTGTGATCAGCCGGGATCGGGATCGTCGCCCGGCTGAACGGGGAGTTTGTCGAACATGGCTGCCGAACACAGCGTCGGTTTCGAGCCGGCCGATCGGCTCGCGGAAGATCGTGAGAGCGTACGCCGCCGCTTCTGGCGCAAGCTGAAGCGTGTCGCCGCGCAGCTGCCGTTCGCGGAAGACCTGCTTGCTGCTTATTACTGCGCGTTCGACCGGCAGACCCCGCGCCACGTCCAGGCCGCGCTGTTGGGTGCGATCGCCTATTTCATCCTGCCGTTCGATTTCGTCGCCGACGTGATGCCGGTCCTCGGCTTCGCCGACGACGCCGCCGTGCTCGCCACCGCCATCCGCATGGTTTCCGGCCACATCACCAATGAGCACCGCGAAGCCGCCCGTGCTGTGCTGAAGCGCGGGGTGGGTGAGGAGGGCGATGCGGACGTGGAAGCGGCGTAGTCAACGCGGATTCAACCACACATTCCGCTGTCATGCCCCGGCTTGATGTGTAGTCCGGGGACATGGCTGACACCTGTTCGGACACATCACTGACAGGTTGGCCATTGGTCAAGCCGGGCGATGACACTGAGTGTGTGGCGACGAAACGCGCTCGCTATTTCTTGCCCGCCTCCACCCGCGCCTTCTCCGCGTCCCATGCCTGGAATTGCTTGAACAGCGTTTCCCTGTCCGCGTCGGAGACCTTTGCGGCCGTGGGGCTCTGCTTCAGGAACGCCTCGAATCGTTGCCGTGTCACCGGCTCGACGCCGTGCTTGTCGAGCCATTGCTGCGCCACCGGCAATCTGTTCCAACCCGACAGGGGCGCCGCGAGCGAGACCTCCTTCCACTTGGGATGGAAGGGCGGGTTCTGGAGCGCCGGGAATTTCGTGAAGAACGCGTCCACGAACAGCGCGAGCTTGCGATAGCGTTCGGTGTTTGGCGCCCAACTATAGGCCGCGAGCACCGCTGGCACCGCGATGGTGTCCACGCTCTCGCCCTCCTTGATCAGGTTCGGATAGTCCTTGGTCGTCAGCGTCGCCGGCAGATAGTCGCTCTGGAGCGGCTTTGCATAGTCGACCTTGGCAAGATGGAAGCGGCCGTCATTGCCGAAGGTCGAGACGGATTTGTACGGCTTGCCGCCGACCACGATGACGGCGTCGATCTCACCGGCCTTCAGCTTTTCCATTGCGATGCGCTGCTCGACATAGACGAATTTCGCCTTGATGCCGAGCCGCTCGAATACGGTGAGCGCGGTGACGAAGGTGCCGCCATTGGGCAGGTCGACGCTGACCGTCTTGCCTTCGAGATCCTTCAGCGTCGCAACAGATTTCGGCGCGATCACCTGCATCTCTTCGTTGTAGAGCTTCGTCACATAGGTGAATTGCTTCTTGATGTCCTTGGCAAAACCCTTGCGCTCGAGATAGTCGAGCGTATCGGCCCGCACGATGCCGAGATCGACCCCTTGCAGGAATAGGATGTCGGCGACGCTCTGCACCGAGCCACGGCCGACGATCGGCAGCACGCGGATCTTGTTGCCGTCGTCGAGCACCGAGGCGAGGTCGGCGCCGAACTGCACATAGGTGCCGCCGATCGTGCCGGTGATCAGCGTGACGGTGTTGGCGTTCAGCGCCTGCTTGGTCGAGGTCGAGCCGAACTGGAAGATGGCCTTCAGGCCGTCCGAGACCTTGGCCGGATCGTATTCGGTCTGCTCGGCGCCGGCCGTGGAGGCATAGATCGTCATGATGGCGGCAAGTGCCATTCCAAAAGCGTTACGCATGATGTCCCCTGAATAGTTCTAGTTCTGAATCCGGACGAGACGCTGGCGCGCCTCCGCCGATCCGAGTGATGCAGCCCGCTGGTACCAGTCACGTGCGGCGGATGCGTCGGCAATGACACTTCGCGCGTCGCTGGTGCCGAGCACCGTGGGATCATAGGTCTGCGCCAGCAGAAGCGCCGCCGTTGCATCTTGCGCATTGGCCGCGCGTTCGAGCAGCAGCCGCGCTGCGGCGATGTCACCGATCCTCAACAGGCTCTTCGCGCGCGTCATCAACGCTGCCAGCGTGTCGGCGTCGAGCGTCCTGACCGGTTCAGGCGGTGTAGGCTGTGCGGCGACGGGCTCCGGTGCTTGCACCGGTCCTTGCACCGGTCCTTGCGCTTGCAGCGCAACCTGATAGGCGGTCGCTATCGCTTCGCGGCTTGGCACCGTCGGTGCAGGGAGGTCCCGTGCGTCGGCGCTCGCCAGCGTCGTGTTGGACACGCGGGCCGGATCCTTGAGCGGGGTCTGTGGTATCGCCGGCGCGTTGGCCGACGCCATGGCCATGTCCGGCGCGAGCCCCACCGAGCTACCGGCATTGGCAGTGAAGAAGCCGCGAAAGTCGGACTGAAACAATACGGCCAGAACTGCCAGGGTGGACGCCGCCAGAGCAGCCGCGAGAACACGCGGCACAATTCTGGAACGCAACTCCACCGGCGTATATTCGCTTGGGTCCGGCGCGCCGAGCGGATCGGACAGGAACAGCGGAATCGGATCGTCCTGCGAAAGATCGGCCCGTGCGGCGCGCGCACGGACAAAGGACGCGGTCGGCGGATGTGATGCGGCTCGATTGAAGTCGAGCGCACTCGACTCCTTGGACGGGCGGTACGCCGTCGTCTCCATGGTGATGCTCCCCATTACTAACGCAACGCAGGGGCATTCCCGGCTTCAGTCTTTTTATTGTTGTCCAGAGGTACCCCGCAAACTGGAACCGGTAAATCGCCGTCTGAATCAGCCCAAAAAACGACGACGATTTGCGCGAATCGGGAGAGATTTGGGTTTGATTGCGGCAAAGCAGGGGAATGCACCGCAATTTTGGCGGGAATGGTTGAGGGCTCATTACCAAGCGACGGCGCACGAAAAAGCTGGCGCAGCTTCAGCGACGCCAGCGATTCGAGCGGTGACAGTTTTGTATGTGGCGATGGCGACGCCTACATCCTCACGGATGCAAAATCACCTTGCCCATGGCCTGACGTCCCGCGAGCACCTTCAGTGCATCTGCTGTCTGCGCCAGCGGGAAGGTGCGGTCGACATGCGACGAGATCTTTCCTTCCGCCGTCCACTTCACGAGCTTCTCGAGATTGGCGCGGTTCTTCTCCGGGTTCTGCCGCGTCCAGGCACCCCAGAACACGCCGCGGATGTCGCAGCCTTTCAGCAGCGCGAGGTTCAGCGGCATCTTCGGAATGTCGCCCGCGGCGAAACCGATCACGAGGAAGCGGCCTTCCCAGGCGATCGAGCGCAGCGCCTGCTCGGCATAGGCACCGCCAACCGGATCGAAGATGATATCAACGCCCTTGCCGCCCGTGAGTTTTCGCAAACCTTCCTTGAGGTCTTCCTTGGCGTAGTTCAGCGTCAGCTCGGCGCCGTGCGCCTTCGCGAACTCGAGCTTCTCGTCCGACGAGGCGCAGGCGATCACCTTCAGGCCCATCAGCTTGCCGAGCTCGCAGGCGGCAAGGCCGGTGCCGCCGGCCGCACCTAACACCGCGAGCGTCTCGCCCGGCTTCGGGCTGGCGCGATCTTCCAACGCATGCAGCGCCGTGCCGTAGATGATGATGATGCCGGCCGCGCGGTCGTAGTCGAGATTGTCGGGGATCTTCACGATCGACGCCGCCGGCAGCGCGATCTTCTCACGCGCGCCGTTGTGGCCGCAGGAAGCGACGACGCGATCGCCGACTTTCAGATCGGTCACGCCGGAGCCGATGCTCTCGATCACGCCCGCGACTTCGGCGGCCGGCGAGAACGGGAACGGCGGCTTGATCTGATACTTGCCCTGAATCATCAGGATGTCGAAGAAGTTCAGCGCCGCCGCCTTGATCGCGATCACCGCTTCACCGGGACCTGCCACCGGATCCGGCACCTCAGCCAGTACGAGATCGTCAGGCTGGCAATATTGCGAGCAGAGGATGGCTTTCATAGCGGCACCTTGGGCGTTTTGGGTGGAATTATAGTTTGGCCGTTTCTGCCGGATTTACTGCGGCCGGACAATCCGGATTCTTTGTCTCGGGCGGCGCGAGGGCCTATCCTCGTCATCCGAGCGCAGCAAGCAATCCAGACTATTTCCGCCGGACGGATTCTGGATTGCTTCGCTGCGCTCGCAATGACGGAGCAAGAAGAAAAGGGAGGATTCAAACGATGTTTGAAACAGGCCTGCTGAGGGACAAGCGCATCCTCGTCACCGGCGGCGGCTCGGGCCTCGGCGCCGCGATGGGGCGCCGTTTCCTTGCACTCGGCGCCGAGCTCGTGATCTGCGGCCGCAAGCTCGACCGGCTGGAAGCAACCGCGAGCGAGATGCGCGCGCAGACCGGTGGCAAGGTCACGACGATCGCCTGCGACATCCGCGACGGCGCGGCCGTCGACAGCATGATGGAGCAGATCTGGCACGAGGCGCCGCTCGACATCCTCGTCAACAACGCCGCTGCGACGTTCATCGCACAGAGCGAGCATCTGTCGTTCCGCGCCGCCGATGCGATCCTGGCGCCGACGTTGCATGGCGCGATGTACTGCACGCTGGCCGCCGGCAGGCGCTGGATCGAGGACCAGCATGGCGGCGTCGTGCTCTCGATCCTCTCGACCTCGACCATCACCGGCCGCGCCTTCACCGTGCCCTCGGCGATGGCGAAATCGGCGCTGCTGGCGATGACCAGAAGTCTCGCCGTGGAATGGGGCCCGAAAGGCATCCGCACCGTCGCCATCGCCCCTGGTCCGTTCCCAACCGCGGGCGCGTCGGGGCAGCTCCGCCCCGAAGGCCGTGACGAAGGCTGGACCGCGCGCAATCCGCTTGGCCGGACCGGAGAGCACGGCGAGCTTGCCGATCTCGCCAGCTTCCTGGTCTCGGACCGCGCCGCCTACATCAATGGCGAGATGGTCGTCATCGACGGTGGCGCGCATTTGCGCAGTTCCGGCGCCGAGGATTTGTTACGTTGGACCGAGACGCAATGGGCCGACCAGCGCGCCGCGCGGTCCAAAGCTTAAGGCGCCGCTGATACCGCTAACTGCCTTCCCAAATTGGACTTTTCCGGTTATCCCTGCCGGGGGACAAAGCGCGGCCGGGCCATCTTCCAGTCACAATATTGAGGGAACCACTCCAGCATGTGGCGGGTGCTATCTTTAGCTTTGATGATCGGCATGATGACGTGCGGGATCGCCGATCTTGCGCGGGCGCAGACGACGCAACCGGCGCCGAAGGCCGCACCGAAGTCGGCGGCTCCGGCGGCCAATACGGCTGCAAAGAGCGCGGCAAAGCCCGAGAGCAAGCCTGCGGCCCCGCCCGCAGCGGTTGCGGGTGGCGCGGAGCCGACCCTGATCGGCCAGTTCGGCACCTGGGGCGCTTATTCGGCGACGCCCAACGGCAAGAAGGTCTGCTTCGCGCTGGCAAAACCCTCGTCGTCGAAGACCAATCCGCCGAATCGGCCGCGCGATCCCGCTTATGCCTTCGTCTCGACCCGTCCGGCCGAGAAGGTGAACAACGAAGTTTCGGTCATGATCGGTTACGCGCTGAAGCCAGGCTCGGAATCGTCGGTCGAGGTCGGCGGCGCCGCCTTCGCCATGTACACGCAGGGCGACGGCCTCTGGATCAAGAACGCGGCCGAGGAGGAGCGGATGGTCGAAGCCATGCGCAAATCCGCCGAGCTGGTCGTCAAGGGGGTCTCGGCCAAGGGCACCGAGACGACCGACACGTTCTCGCTGAAAGGCCTCGCCCAGGCGCTGGACAAGATCGCGCAGGATTGCCGGCGGTAAGGCTTAGTCCTTTAAGGCTAAGCGACAGCCACGGTCGCAATCGGCTGTTCCGGTTGCTATATAAGGCCGGTTCCAGATTTCTTCCGTCATTCCGGGGCGATGCGCAGCGTCGAACCCCGGAATCTCGAGCTTCCCCGGTGCGCAGTTGCGCACCTCAGGTCTGGTCCTCAGGGTCGCTTTGCGATCCCTTCGGACCATTCCGAAACGCCGCAAAACCTTTAGGTCCATTCAATGCAACCGACGACCGAGCCGCATAACGCAATCCTGGTGGAGAAGACGCCACTCGAGACCTATGTGCCGCCGGCGAGGCCTTCGCTGATCGGTCTGTCGCGCACGGAGCTTGCCGATCGCCTCGGCGAGGTGGGCGTCGCGCCGGCGCAGCGCAAGATGCGCGTGCAGCAGCTCTGGCACTGGCTCTATTTTCGCGGCGCCCAGAGCTTCGACGACATGACCTCGATCTCGAAGGGCATTCGCGCCGAGCTCGCGCAGCATTTTACGGTCGACCGGCCCGAAGTCGTGGCCGAGCAGATCTCCAACGACGGCACCCGCAAATGGCTGCTGCGTCTGCCGAGCGGCGACAATGTCGAGCGCGCTCATGAAGTCGAATGCGTCTACATTCCCGAGACCGATCGCGGCACGCTGTGCGTCTCCTCGCAGGTCGGCTGCACGCTGAACTGCTCGTTCTGCCACACCGGCACGCAGCGCCTGGTGCGCAATCTCACCGCCGGCGAGATCGTCGGACAGATCATGGTGGCGCGGGATCGCCTGAACGATTGGGCCGATCGCGAGGACGGCACACGCCGCGTCACCAATATCGTGATGATGGGGATGGGCGAGCCGCTCTATAATTTCGACGCGGTGCGCGATGCGCTGCTGATCGTCGGCGACAATGAAGGCATCGGCATCTCCCGCCGACGCATCACGCTGTCGACCTCGGGCGTGGTGCCGAACATCGTGCGCGCCGGCGAGGAGATCGGCGTCATGCTCGCGATCTCGCTGCATGCGGTGCGCGACGAGCTGCGCAACGAGCTGGTGCCGCTCAACCGCAAATATCCGATCAAGGAGCTGCTGCAGGCCTCCCGCGATTATCCCGGCGCCTCCAACGCGCGCCGCATCACCTTCGAATATGTGATGCTCAAGGGCGTCAACGATTCGCTCGACGATGCAAAACTGCTGGTGAAGCTGCTCAAGGGCATTCACGCCAAGATCAACCTGATCCCGTTCAATCCCTGGCCCGGAACCGCCTATGAATGTTCGGACTGGGACCAGATCGAGAAATTCTCCGAATACATTTTTAATGCCGGCTATTCCTCGCCGGTGCGCACCCCGCGCGGCCGCGACATCCTCGCCGCCTGCGGCCAGCTCAAGTCGGAGACCGAGAAGCTCAGCGCACGCGAACGGCAGGCACTGCGCGCCATGGCAATGACGGATTAGGTTGTCATGACCGCGCTCTCGCATGCTCGTCATTGCGAGGAGCGTAGCGACGAAGCATTCCAGACTGTGTCTGCAGACGTATCTCTGGATTGCTTCCGCCTTCGCCAAGGCTTCGGCGGACAAGTCGCTGCGCTCGCAATGACGACTACGGTGACTTCCTCCGCATGTCCCTGATCGGCCGCCTCATCGTCATCTTCATCGGCTTCCTCGCCGCCTGTTTCGTCGGCGGCATGATCGTGGTCGTCGCGCTGCTGTTTCCGGAGTTCGCCGATCTCGGCGCCGGCCCCGTCGATCAGGGCGCGATCGACATTTTGCTCGGCTTCGGCTTCATCTTCGTCTCCGGCTTTGCGCTGGTGCCGGCGGCAGTGATCGTTGCGATCACCGAAGCCCTCTACATCCGCAGCGCGCTCGCTTATGCCGTCGGCGGCGGCCTCGTCGGACTTGCCTGCTATCTCGGCCTCGTTCCCTTTCACTCCGACACGTTTCAGTTCGAAGGCATCGTGCGGCGCCATCTGGAGATCATGACCGGCGCGGGCATCGTCGCCGGCGTGGTCTACTGGCTGATCGCCGGCCGCAATGCCGGCGCCTGGCGCATCCCGCCGCCCCCGCGCCGACCGCCTCCGCCGCTGCCGTCGAATTCAAGGCCGGATGCAAGATGATGCTCTCTGACACCCTCCCAGGGGAGGATGGGCACCTTCACCGGGGTTTTCATGTCGTCGTCTCTCCGCTAAACCGCCCGCCATGAACCGGACTGGACTCTTCATCGCCCTGGCGCTGTGGCTCGTGATCGGCGTTGTTTTCGGCCTCTATCCCGAGCTCGATCTCAAGCTGGCGTCGCTGTTCTTCGACCCCCAAACCAAAACCTTTCCGCTCAAGCTGAACGACTGGGCGGGCTTTGCGCGTGACGCTGCGATGTGGGTCGCATGGGCCTTCGTGCTGCCCTCGCTTGTGGCGCTCGTGGTCAAGATGATCCGGCCCGACCGTCCCTTGATGGTGTCGGGTCGCGCGATCGTGTTCCTGCTGGTCACGATCATCATGTCGGCCGGCATCCTCACCAACCTCACCTTCAAGACCTATTGGGGCCGCCCGCGCCCGGTGGTGGTGACGCAGTTTGCCGGCGACCAGCAGTTCGTGGCGTGGTGGGATCCGCGCGGCGGCTGCGCGCGCAACTGCTCGTTCTTCTCGGGCGAGGGCGCGACCGCGTTCTGGACGCTGGCGCCGGCCGCGCTGGCGCCGCCGGCATGGCGCCCGCTCGCCTATGCCGGCGCGGTGGTGTTCGGCGCCGTCACCAGCGGGCTGCGCATGGCCTTTGGCGGTCATTTCTTCACCGATGTGGCGATCGCCGGTCTCGTCAGTTTCGTCGTGATCTGGTTTGCCTACGCGCTGATCTACCGCTGGCCACGGACCCGGTTCTCGGACGAGGCGGTCGATGCCGCCCTGACCCGGCTGAACATGCCCGCCTACCGGCTCCGCCGGCGCCTGTTCGGCGGCAAGACCGGTCCCGAACCCTCGGTTTAAGCCATTAAATGGGTGCCGAGCCCCGCGAAATTTGATATTCGCGCGGTCAACCCGTCCATGACATCAGCCCTTTGAGACCCGATTGGAAGCGCCATGACCACGATCCTGAAAAGCCTGCCCAAGGGTGAGAAAGTCGGCATCGCTTTTTCGGGCGGCCTCGACACCTCGGCGGCGCTGCTCTGGATGAAGCAGAAGGGCGCGCGCTGCTATGCCTACACCGCCAATCTCGGCCAGCCCGACGAGGCCGACTACAACGAGATCCCGCGCAAGGCGATGGAGTTCGGTGCCGAGAAGGCCCGGCTCGTCGATTGCCGCACGCAGCTGGTCCATGAAGGCATCGCCGCGATCCAGTCGGGCGCCTTCCATATCTCGACAGGCGGTATTACCTATTTCAATACCACCCCGCTCGGCCGCGCCGTCACCGGCACGATGCTGGTCGCGGCGATGAAGGAAGACGGCGTCAATATCTGGGGCGACGGCTCGACCTTCAAGGGCAACGACATCGAGCGCTTCTACCGCTACGGCCTGCTCACCAATCCCGGCCTGAAGATCTACAAGCCCTGGCTCGACCAGCAGTTCATCGACGAGCTTGGCGGCCGCGCCGAAATGTCGGCGTTCATGACCGCGCAGGGCTTTGCCTACAAGATGAGCGCCGAGAAGGCGTATTCGACCGACAGCAATCTGCTCGGCGCCACGCACGAGGCCAAGGACCTCGAGAGCCTCGACAGCGGCATCAAGATCGTCAACCCGATCATGGGCGTGCCATTCTGGCGCGACGATTGTGCCGTCAAGGCCGAGAAGGTCGTCGTGCGCTTTGAAGAAGGTCAGCCCACAGCGCTGAACGGCCAGACCTTCGCCGATCCCGTCGCGCTGTTCCTGGAGGCCAACGTCATCGGTGGCCGTCACGGCCTCGGTATGAGCGACCAGATCGAGAACCGCATCATCGAGGCCAAGAGCCGCGGCATCTATGAAGCGCCGGGCATGGCGCTCTTGCACATCGCCTATGAGCGCCTCGTCACCGGCATCCACAACGAGGACACCATCGAGCAGTACCGCATCAGCGGCATGCGCCTCGGCCGGCTGCTTTATCAGGGCCGCTGGTTCGACTCGCAGGCCCTGATGCTGCGCGAGACCGCGCAGCGCTGGGTCGCGCGCGCCGTTACCGGCGAGGTGACGCTGGAGCTGCGCCGCGGCAACGATTATTCGATCCTCAACACCGAGAGCCCGAACCTTACCTATGCGCCGGAAAGGCTCAGCATGGAGAAGGTCGAGGATGCCGCGTTCTCGCCGGCCGACCGCATCGGCCAGCTGACCATGCGCAACCTCGACATCGCCGACACCCGCACCAAGCTGAAGCTCTACAGCGACACCGGCCTTTTGTCGGGCAGCGAAGGCTCGCAGATCTTCCGGCTCGAGAGCGACAAGGGTTGAGGCCTTTTGCCGCCCGATCGGGCGATGCGCGACATAATGACGGTGTCATCCTCGGCCGTTAGGCTCCCCGTTTCCCCCGGAATGGGCATCGCGGAGCATCGAACATGGTCAAGGGATCGGCACTCGCCTCTCTCATCGTCTTGCTTTGGACAACGTCACTGTCGGCACAGACGATCTATCCGATCGATCGTGCCGAGATCCTGGCCGGAGCCCAATTCGACTTCAAGGTCGAATTCCCCGGGCCGGTCGATCCCGCCAAGCTGAAGGTGACGGTGAACGGCGCGGATTACGCGACCGCGTTCGGCCGTTCGGCGACCTTCATCGACCGCGAGGACGGCAAGGAGCAGTCGGCGCTGATCCTGCGCGACGTCACGCTGACCACGCCGGGCAGCATTGCCGTGGATGTGAGTGACGGCACGCGCCAGCGCAGCATCACGTGGACGGTCTACGACACGGGTCCGCGCAAGGCGAAGAACGTCATCCTGTTCATCGGTGACGGCATGTCGCCGGCGCATCGGGTCGCGGCCCGAATCCTGTCCAAGGGCATCTCGGAGGGCAAGAGCCGCGGCAAGCTCGCTATCGACGACATGCCTCACATGGCACTGGTGGCGACCGCGGGCTCGGACTCGATCATCACGGACTCCGCGAACTCGGCCAGCGCCTATGCGACCGGGCACAAGGCTGCCGTCAACGCCCTCGGCGTCTACGCGGACCGCACCGCAAGCCCGTTCGACGATCCCCGGGTCGAAACCATCACGAGCCTTGCCCGGAGGCGGCTCGGCATAGCGATCGGCGTCGTCACCAACACCGAGATCGAGGACGCAACGCCGGCGGCGATGGTCGCGCACACGCGCCGGCGCGCGGCCTATGACGAGATCGTCGAGCAGTTGTTCGCGGCCAAGCCGGATGTGCTGATGGGCGGCGGCAGCGCGAATTTCCTGCCGAAATCCGCCGCCGGCTCCAAGCGCAAGGACGAGACCGACTACATCGCGAAGTTTCGTGACGCAGGCTATCAGGTGGTGACCACCGCGGGCGAGCTCGGCGCTTCTGCCGCAAAGCCGGAGACCAGCAAGCTGCTCGGCCTGTTCGCCACCGGCAACATGGACGGCGCGCTGGATCGTAAATTCCTCAGAGGCGGCGGCGTGAAGAAATTTCCCGAGCAACCTGACTTGACCGAGCAGGTGCAGGCAGCGCTGAACATCCTGGCGAAGAACGAGGCTGGCTTCTTCCTGATGGTCGAGTCCGGAATGATCGACAAATACGCGCATTTGCTCGACATGGAGCGCGCCGTCTTCGACACGATCATGCTCGACAACGCGGTGCGCCAGACCCGTGAATGGGCGCGCGCGCGCGGCGAGGACACCCTCATCCTGGTGTTGGCGGACCACAATCATCCCAACAGCCTCGTCGGCACGGTGAATGACGACATGGGCACCGCGCCCAACGTGCCGCTGCGCGAGCGCGTCGGCGTCTACGATCAGGCCGGGTTTCCGAATTATCCGGCGCCGGATGCGGAGGGTTATCCGGCCCGCATCGACGTGAGCCGGCGGCTTGCCATCTTCTCGGCCAGCCTGCCGGACCATTACGAGACGTTCCGCCCGAAGCTCGACAATCCCAACGAGCCGACCGTGAAGGGTGCGGAGGACGGGACGTTCAAGGCCAACGACAGATACAAGGATGTTCCAGGCGTCGTGCTGCGCCCGGGCAATCTGCCGGCGATGATCGGCGCCAGTGTGCATTCGGGTGAGGACGTCATCCTGACCGCGACCGGACCTGGCAGCGAGCGCGTGCAGGGTTCGATGGACAATACGGAAGTGTTTCGCGTCATCGCGGATGCGCTTGGGCTTGCCGCCGCGCATTAAGGGCGAGACGCGCGCCAAACAAAAATGGCCGGGATTGCTCCCGGCCATTTTCTCGTTGCGAGGGACTTACTGCCGCGGCGGAGGCGCCGCGTTGGCCTGGCCGCCATTGAGCAGCGGCGTGATGTTGCGGATGGTCACGCGCCGGTTGATCAGGCTCGGCCCTTGCGACTGCTCCTTCAGATACTGCTCGCCATAGCCCTGCGACGTCAGGTTCTCCGCGGGCACGTTGAACTGCTGCGTTAGCAATTCGGCCGCGGACTGCGCACGACGGTCCGACAATGACAGATTGTCGACCTCGTTGCCGACCGCGTCGGTGTGTCCCTCGATCAGGAACACCGCGCGCGGGTTCTGCTGAATCGCCTGGTTGAGGCCGTCGGCGATCACCTGCAGCCGGGCCGCCTGGTCCGGCGGGATGGTCCACGATCCCGTCTCGAAGTTGATCGTGTTGACGTCGATGCTCGGCATCTGCATGCGAACATTGGGGCTGTAGCGGATCTCGTCGAGCGAGTAACGCCGATCGATCCGCTGTACCGGCGGTGCCACCATGGTCTGGTAGATCACGTCCGGCGATGCCTCCTGGGCGTCGACGATGTAGCGGTCGTAGGGAATGTTCACGACCGGCGGCGGCACGTCGACATAGAAGCCGCCGACTGCCCGCGGATCGCGGTAGGTGTTGTCGATGATGACGAGCTCGCCCCCGCGGGGGTCCCTGCGGATTCGCCGCCGCAGCGAACCGTCCGCACCGACCACGGTGATGATCTCGCTGCCGTCGGGACGGACCACGACGGTGCGGGTTTCACCGCCGACGGTGTCGGTGCGGATGTCACGGGCGCCATAGCGGAAGCGATAGAGGTCGTTGCCACGGACGTAAGCCTGCCCGCCCGGATCGCGGATGATGATGCGGTCCGGCTCGGTGTAGACGGTGCGGCCGCCTTCGACGACCTCGCGTCGCTGGCTGTGCATGTCGGCAATGGTGGCGCCGATCACGGCGCCGGCCACCACGCCTGCACCGATCGCGAGCGGGGTCAGGTCGCGTTGCTGTGGGCGCGGCGGAGGCGGCAAGGGCGCGGCGACCGTCGGCGCGGCCCGGAAGGCGGGCGCGACCGTCGGCGGCCTGTATTGTGCCCTGTCGGGCGGCGGCGCGGCGGCCGGTGTGCCAGGGACGACGGTCGGCGCGGCAGCGCCGGCGGGAGGCGCCGGCGGCCGGGGCGGGGCACCAGCCTGCGGGCCGGCAGGCGGGGTTCCGGCCGCGGGCGGCGTTGCACCCTGCTGACCAGGGGTTGGCGTCGCAGTCGGGGCCGGAGCCGCGCCGGGGCCCGGCGTTGCCGCACCCGGACGTCCGGGCGGTGGCGTCGGCGTGCTGCCGGGAGCCGGCGTGGCCGTCGGAGCGGGCGCGGCACCGGGAGCCGGCGATCCTGCAGCCGGAGGCGTGCCGGGACGTGCGCCGGGCGGCGGTGCGCCGGGGCGGCCCGCCGGCGGTGCGCCAGGCGTGCTGCCCGGAGCCGGCGTTGCAGTCGGCGCGGGTGTCGCAGTCGGGGCAGGTGTGGCGGTCGGAGCAGGCGCTCCCGGTCGCGCCGTCGGCGCTGCGGGTGCGGGAGAAGGCGTCGCCGCGGGGCCCGGAGCGGGGCGGCCCGGAGGCGTTGCAGCCGGCGGCGGCGCTGGTGGCGTCGGGGCCGGACGTGCTGCGGGAGGCGGCGGCGTGGGTGCGTGCTGCGGACCTGCAGCAGGCGGCGGTGCCGGCGGCGTGGGAGCCGGGCGTGCCGCAGGCGGCGGAGGTGGAGGTGTCGGGGCGTGCTGCTGCGGCGCCGCGGCCGGAGGCGGCGACGGCTGCTTCGGTGCAGCAGGCGGCGGTGGTGGCGGCGGGGGAGCCGGACGGGCCGCAGGTGGCGGCGGAGGCGGTGGCGGCGCGGCGGGACGCGGCGGTGCGGCAGCCGGCGGCGGCGCAGCGGGCGGGTGGGGCGGTGCAGCGGCGGGCGGCGGAGCGGCCGGGCGTGCGGGCCCAGCAGGCGGCGCAGCCGCGGGTCCCTTCGGCGGCTGCTTCGGTTTTCCGTCAGGGCCTGCATCTTGAGGCTGCGCCTGTGCGACCACGAGCGGCGGCGCACTTTGCGCTTGCGATGCGGAGCTTGCGAATTGCATCGCGGTCAGAGCCGTCGTCGCGAGCAGCACGAAACGAAGATTGGTCATGGTGGTGAACTTCCCCGGAAGGTTCTTTGACGAAGTGTTGGGATGAACAGCTACGCGTTAGGCCGGATTGTGGCGGGCGATGCGGTCGCGGCCCGATTTATTTCTGCACGGAAATCATGTCACTCCGGCAACGTTCATTGCGCATTCAGACGCTGGTTGCAATTGCCCCACATGTGATCGGCTGCTTCATGCGCGATCCCGCGGCGGAATTGCATCCGTCGCAGGGTTCGGCGTCAGCGGCCCGTTCGGCCCGCGCGATGGAATCTCTTCAGGCATGCGGCCCGGCAATTCGTCGGGCCGCGGTGGCGAGCCGGGTTCGCGCACCGGCGGCGTGATTTCAGGCTGCGGATTGCCCGGCGGAATGCCGGGCGGCGGTTCGGCTGGAGTCCCCGGAGTTGCCGGTGGAATCTCGGGCGGTTCGATCGGCATCGGCATCATCGGGATCAGTTGTCCGGAGAAGGACAACGATGATGCCGCGCCGATGTTCCCAGATCGCGTCGCGCTGGATCTGCCTTATTCCGGCGCGTGGCAGACGGCCTCGATGTTGTGGCCGTCAGGGTCGAGCACGAAGGCGCCGTAGTAGTTCGCATGGTAATGCGGGCGGATGCCGGGCGGGCCGTTGTCGCGGCCGCCGGCCGCGATGGCCGCCGTGTAGAACGCGTCGACGGTGGCGCGGTCCCTGGCTGCGATCGCGACATGCACCGGCTTGTTCATGGCGCCTTCGCCGCCGATCCAGAAATCCGGCTTGCCGTTGGCACCGAAGCCTGCGGCGGCAGCGTGGCCGGTCTGCTCCGCCGTGACCTCCATGATCAGGCCGTAGCCGAGCGGAGCCAGCGCCTTGGCGTAGAACGCCTTGGCGCGCTCATAGTCGGAGACGGAGAAACCCAGATGGTCGATCATCGTAACCTCCTTCGTCCTTGTCAGCGTGAGAGGAACGTATTGCTTCGCGTCTTGCGCATGATCGCGAATCCACGCGCGACCATGTCGGCAATACAATCCTGCTGCCATTCGTTTTGTGACAGATGCTCGATGACGACCGCGCGCGGCCATAGCGAGGGCGGCGCATCGCGGAAGAAGCCGATCAGCACGCGGTCCTCAAAACCCTCGACGTCGATCTTCAGCGAATCGACTTGGCGGACGCCGGCCTCGTCGAGAATGCGTGTCAGCCGCAGTGACGGCACCTTGATGGCCTCGGCGGTCGCCGTGCCGGTGACGACGTGCGTGGCGCCAAGATTGCCGCCGCCGCTCTCGATCATCAGCTCGCCGTCGCTGTCGCCGGCCGCGGCCTGCACCAGGCGCACTTGCGCCGTCTTCGACGCGGCGTGGTTGAAGGAAAGCCGTCCAAACGTCAGCGGATGTGGCTCGATCGCGACCACCTTGCCTGAGCTGCCGACCTGCTGCGCCATCACCAGCGCAAACGTGCCGACATTGGCGCCGACGTCGACGAAGGTGCCGCCCGCAGGGGTGTGCTGGCGCAGGAAGTCGAGCTCGTCGAGATTGTAATCGGGATTGAACAGCGCGCCGCGCTCGGTCGCGCTGCCCTGGTGATAGAAGCGGAACGATGCGCCCTGATATTGCACGTCGACCGGGCCGCCGCGCAGCAGGTTGACCAGCCGTGACATCCAGGGTCGGAATGCGCCGCGCTTCAGCCCCGACTGCTGTGCGAGGCGAATGATCGCAGCTTGCGCCGCATTGGGCGCGAACGCGCCGAACGGCGCGGACGAAGGGGTGTTGTCGGTCGTCAAGCAGGCGATCCTCGTTGCAAGCGGCGCATGCATAGCCGGTTTTGCGCGGGACTCCAACGCTCGATGCGAGCCACAATCTCGCTGTCGTCCCCGCGAACGCGGGGACCCATAACCCCAGTGAGGAGTCTGACGCGAGATGCCCACTCCGAGTCGTCGCCAAACTCCTCCCTGGGTATGGGTCCCGGATCTGCACGCAGCTCTAGGCAACGCTTCGCGTTACCTAGAGCTGCGCTTGTCCGGGACGACGGAGAGAATGCGTTTACAACGCTTTCCTCACGCCGCCTTCTTCGGTGCCTTGCGCTGCCGCAGGAAGCGGCCGAGCAGCCTGCGCTTGCCCTTGCGCGGGATCAGCTCGATGTCGCTGACGAGCTTGGCGCCGCCCTTGCGGCGCTCCAGCACGATCTTGCGGCTGTGGAAGGCTTCCAGCTCGGCGCGATGCGCGACGCTGACGATGGTCGCCTTCGGTAGCGCGTCGGTGACCGTCTTCATCATCTTGTCCTGGCTCTTCTCGTCGAGCGCCGAGGTCGCCTCATCCAGCACGACGATATCGGGGTTGTGCAGCAGCAGCCGCGCGAAGGCGAGACGCTGTTTCTCGCCGCCTGACAGCGTCTGGTCCCACGGGCCCTCTTCCTCGATCTTCTCCTTGAGATGATCGAGCCCGACCTTGTGCAAGGCTTCGCCGATCTCCTCCACGGTCCAGTGGTCGGCGGCGCCCGGATAGGCGACCGCGCGGCGCAAGGATCCGGAAGGCACGTAGGGCCGCTGCGGCAGCATGAACAGGCGCCGGTCGGGATGGAAATTCACGCTGCCGCCGCCCCAGGGCCACAGGCCCGCGATGGCGCGCACCAGCGTGCTCTTGCCGGTGCCGGATTCGCCGGCGACCAGCAGCCGTTCGCCGGGCTCGATCACCACCTCGGTCTCGCCGACCACGGCCGTGCCGTCGTCGAGCGTGACCGAGAGGTCGTTCAGCTCCAGCATGGCGTCGTTGCGGGTCTCGCCGCGCTTGATGCGGCCGAGGCCATCGCCTTGCTCGGCGCGTTCGAGGCCGTCGAGCGACATCATCAACGAGGCGATGCGGCGCGCGCAGGCATTCCAGTCGGCGAGCCGCGGATAATTGTCGACCAGCCAGCCGAACGCGCTCTGCACGATGGTGAAGGCGGAGGCCGCCTGCATCACTTGTCCCAGCGTCATGCTGCCGTCGAGGAATTTTGGTGCGCAAAGCAAAAGCGGCACGACGGGCGCAACCAGGCTCGATCCCTGCGACACCAGCGTGGTGCGCATGTGTTGGCCGGCGAGCCGCGCCCATTGCCTGAGCACGCTCGTGAAATTGCGGTCGATGCCGTCGCGCTCTTCCTCCTCGCCGCCGAGCAGCGCGATGCTCTCGCCGTTCTCGCGCACGCGTGTCAGCGTATAGCGGAAATCGGCCTCGGCCTGGTTCTTGCTCTCGGAGACCTGGACGAACTGATGGCCGATCACCAGGATCGAGCCGGACGCGATCGCGGCGTAGAGCATCGCGGCGATCACGAGGAAGCCGGGAATGGTGATGCTCGACCCGCCGAGCGTAACGGTGAGCGCGCCGCCGATGGTCCAGAGCACGACGATGAAGGTCGCGGCCGAGAGCAGCGCCGAGGTGACGCCCGCGAGGAAATCGACCGGCGAATCGGTCGCGATGCGCAGATCCTCCGCAATCCGGTATTCCGGATTCTCGTGGTCGCCGCGGACGAGGTTGAGCTGGTAATAGCGCCCGTTCTTGAGCCATCGTGTCAGCACGCTTGCAGTCAACCAGGCCCGCCAGCGCCGCTGGATGCCCATGCGCGCGAACACCTGGATGACGCCGAGCACGATGCTGCCGATCGCAAGCGGGAAGAACAAAGCGGTGAGATGGAAGACGGCGGTCGCATCGCGTTTCTCGATCGCGTCGAAGATCGCCCGGTTCCAGACATTGATGCCGTACTGGAAGCCGACGGTCAGGACGATCAGCGCGCCGAGGCCGAGCGAGAACGGCCAGGCGAGGCGATCGCCGTTGCGGCCCCAGAAGCCGCGCGCGCTGATCCAGAACCGCGTCAGCAGATAATCCTTGCGGGCCTGCTCGGCTTCCTCGGGCGTTAGCTCCGGGTCAGGCTCGAGCAATTCCGGCGGTGGCGCGGCGACCTCGTCGCCATTCTCCCCCTTGATCCCGACGATGGGCGGCTTTGGGTCTTGTTCGCGCTTCGCGGCCGGCTTGTGCATGAGCGGACAACGCGAAGGAAATCAATCGGTTCCCTCAGGTTCCGCGTGGAGCCTCACTCGGCCGCGCCGTCCCGGACGCGCCGGATCCGGGCCGCCCGGTGGAGAACGCGCGACAATTCCTCGATCGAATAAGGCTTCTGCACGAGTTCGAAACCGGTCACGCCCTCTTGCGACAGGGCCTGGCTGTAGCCCGTGGTCAGCACGACCGGCACGTCGATGCCGCGGTCGCGGATCGCCTGTGCCAGATCGAGCCCGGTCATCCCAGGCATCACCACGTCCGTGAACACGACGTCGAAGCGATCCGCGTCCATGACGAGCTCGGCGAGCGCATCGGTGGCGTTGTCGACCAGCGTGATGCTGTAGCCGAGCTCGGTGAGGCCGTCGGCGGCAAAATTGGCCAGCTCGATATTGTCCTCGACCAGCAGCACCGACATGCCGCTGCCGGCCACCGCCGGCGCTGTGTTCGGCGCCTGCCGCTGCGGCAGCAGGTCCGGCGGCACGCGCGGCAGGTAGAGCGAGAAGGTGCTGCCGCGACCGACCTCGCTCGCAACCGTCACCTCGCCGCCGGATTGCCGGGCGAAGCCGAACACCTGGGACAGGCCGAGGCCGGTGCCATGGCCGACCTGCTTGGTGGTGAAGAACGGTTCGAAGATGCGCTCCAGTCGTGCGGCAGGAATGCCGATGCCGGTGTCGCTGACGGTCACGCTGATGAAGCCGCGGTTTGCCAAGTTCTGGTTTGCCAAGCTCTGGCTTCCCAAATTCTGGCTTACCAAGTTCTGGCTGCCTGGGACATGGGCCAGCGTGTCCGGAACGGTCGTCGCGGTCTCGACCGTGAAAACGATCCTGCCCTTGCCCTGCATGGCATCGCGCGCGTTGGTCGCCATGTTGATCAGCGCCGTCTCGAACTGGCCGGCATCGGCGTGGACGAGACAGGGCTCGGTGGGCAGGCGCATGGTGATCTCGATGGCCGGCCCCAGCAGCGGCGCCAGCATGTCGTGCAGCGCCTGCATCCGCTCGCCGACGTCGAACACTTCCGGCTTCAGAGTTTGACGCCGCGCAAAGGCGAGCAGCTGCGAGGTCAGCTTGGCCGCGCGCGCCACCGCGTCCGCAATGGCCGTGATGTAGCGCTGCCGCCGCTCCTCCGTCAGTTGCGGCCGGTTCAACAGGTCGACAGAGGCGCGGATCACGGTCAGCAGATTGTTGAAATCATGCGCGACGCCGCCGGTGAGCTGTCCGAGCGCCTCCAGGCGCTGGCTGTGCTTGAGCGCCTCCTCGGCCTCACGCCGCTTGGCGGCTTCGGCCTGAAGGTGCTGGGTGCGCCGCAACGCCAGCGCCAACAGCAGAAACAGGAGTGCGGTGGCGGGAATGCCGAACACCAGATGCTGGCCCATGGTGGCGAGCCAGCGCGCGCGGATCGCCGAGGTCTCGAGCCCGGCGCTGACATAGATCGGATACTCGGCGACGCGCCGATAGCCAATGCGGCGCTCGATCCCGTCCGACGGCCAGGCGACGGTGATGAGGCCGTGCGCGGGCCGCGTCGCGATTTCCCGGCCGACCGGTCCAGTCGGATCGAGCCGAAGGTCGCGCTCGAGCCGCGGGAACTGCGCGAGCAGCACGCCGTCGGCGCGGCCCATCGCGAAGAAGCTGCCGGCATCGGAGCCGATCCGCGCATAGAAACTCTCGAAATATTCGGGCAGGACGGAGGCCTGGATCACCCCGATGAAGCTGCCGTCGTCGGAGTCGCGGCGGCGGCTCATCCCGAAGAAGCGTGCGCCCTGATAGGGCGGACGGGGTGTCAGGGCCGTGCCGATGAAGCTGCCGATGGTCTGGTCGACATGAGCGTAAAAATAGTCGCGGTCTGCAAAGCGGAGCTCCGGCGGCGGCGAGGCGAGGCTGTTGACCTGCGCTCTTCCGTCCGCGTCGAAGATCCAGGCCGATTTGAGCTGCGGCAGCGAATCGGTCAGCCGCTTCAGGCGGCGGTGCAGCGCCGGCTCGCGCGCGCGGATGACGTCGTCGGGAAGGCCGCGCACGACCTCGTTGAGCTCGGCCAGGCTGCGATCGATGGTCTCGAACACCTTGAGCGCGTGCTCATGCACGACATCAAGCGTGCGCTCGATTTCCCGGTCGGCGATGTCCCTGGTCGAGGTGTAGGAGATCGCGGAGGTGATGATGAACAGCGCAACCGGCAGCGCCAGGGATGCCGCCATCATCCACTGCAACAGCCTCAGCGAATTGCGTTGCGCCCTCTGCACAGTCGCTCCGTCCCTGACGGGAGCTTAACTGAATCTCGCGCGAGGAAGGAAGCAACTTGTGCCGGAACCGCTGGTTGTGCGCCTGGAACTTACGCCCACCGCGGGTCGGAGAAAATTCTACTCGAATTGACTGCGATCTCGGAATGTCCCGGCCGGACTGGCCGGGACAGGAAGCATGAAGCCGCCTTTAGATCTGGCGCTCGACCATCTTGAGCTTGAGCTCGGCAATGGCTTCCGCCGGGTTCAGTCCCTTCGGGCAGGCCTTGGCACAATTCATGATGGTGTGGCAGCGGTAGAGGCGGAATGGATCCTCGAGATTGTCGAGCCGCTCGCCGGTCGCCTCGTCGCGCGAATCGGACACCCAGCGGTTGGCCTGGAGCAGAGCGGCGGGGCCGAGATAACGTTCGCTATTCCACCAATAGCTCGGGCACGAGGTCGAGCAGCAGGCGCACAGGATGCACTCGTAGAGGCCGTCGAGCTTCTCGCGATCCTCGTGGGTCTGGCGCCATTCCTTCTGCGGCGTCGGCGAGGTGGTCTTCAGCCAGGGCTCGACCGATGCGTACTGGGCGTAGAAATTGGTGAGGTCGGGGACGAGGTCCTTCACCACCGGCTGGTGCGGCAGCGGATTGATCTTCACCGCGCCGTCCTTCACGTCGTGCATCGAGCGGGTGCAGGCGAGCGTATTCTGGCCGTCGATGTTCATGGCGCAGGAGCCGCAGACGCCTTCGCGGCAGGAGCGGCGGAAGGTCAGCGACGGGTCGATGTGGTTCTTGATCCAGATCAGGCCGTCCAGCACCATCGGACCGCAATCATTGGTGTCGACGTAATAGGTGTCGACGCTCGGATTCTTGCCGTCGTCCGGATTCCAGCGATAGACGCGAAACTCGCGTGTCTCGGTCGCGCCCGCGGGCTTCGGCCAGGTCTTGCCGCCAGTGATCTTGGAGTTCTTCGGAAGTGCGAATTCAACCATCTCGATAAGGCCTTCGCTGTTCGCTCAGTACACACGCGCTTTCGGCGGGATGTACTGCACGTCGTTGGTCATGGTGTAGTCGTGAACCGGGCGGTACTCGATCTTGACCTTGCCGGCATCGTCCAGCCAGGCCAGCGTGTGCTTCATCCAGTTCTTGTCGTCGCGTTCGGAGAAATCCTCGCGCGCATGCGCGCCACGGCTCTCGGTGCGGTTGGCGGCCGAATTCATCGTCACCACCGCCTGCGAGATCAGATTGTCGAACTCGAGCGTCTCGACGAGGTCCGAATTCCACACCAGCGAGCGGTCGGACACGGCGATGTCGGTGATGCCGCTGTGGACCTTCTCGATCAGGTTCTGGCCCTCGCTGAGGACTTCGCCGGTGCGGAACACCGCGCAATTGCTCTGCATCACGTGCTGCATGCCTTCGCGCAGTTTTGCGGTCGGCGTGCCGCCGGAGGCGTAGCGGTAATGGTCGAGCCGGCCGAGCGCGAGCTCGGACGAGTTCGCCGGCAGCTCCGGCTGCTTGGCATTGGGCGTCAGCTTCTCGGCGAGGCGGAGCGCTGCGGCGCGGCCGAACACGACGAGGTCGATCAGCGAGTTGGAGCCGAGGCGGTTGGCGCCGTGCACGGAGACGCAGGCGGCTTCGCCGATCGCCATCAGGCCGGGGATGATGGCGTTGTCGTCGCCGTCCTTCTTGGTCAGGACTTCGCCGTGATAGTTGGTGGGGATGCCGCCCATGTTGTAGTGCACCGTCGGCACGATCGGGATCGGCTCGCGCGTCACGTCGACATTGGCGAAGATCTTTGCGGATTCCGAGATGCCCGGCAGCCGCTCGGCCAGCACCGCGGGATCGAGATGGTCCAGATGCAGGAAGATGTGGTCCTTCTTCTTGCCGACGCCGCGACCTTCGCGGATCTCGATGGTCATCGCGCGCGAGACGACGTCGCGCGAGGCGAGGTCCTTGGCCGAGGGCGCATAGCGCTCCATGAAGCGCTCGCCTTCCGAGTTGACGAGATAGCCGCCTTCGCCGCGGGCGCCTTCGGTGACGAGACAGCCCGAGCCGTAGATGCCGGTCGGGTGGAACTGCACGAACTCCATGTCCTGCATCGGCAGGCCGGCGCGCAGCACCATGCCGCCGCCGTCACCGGTGCAGGTGTGCGCCGAGGTACAGGAGGCATAGGCACGGCCGTAGCCGCCGGTCGCGAGGATCACGGTCTGGGCGCGGAAGCGGTGCAGCGTGCCGTCGTCGAGCTTGAGCGCGATGACGCCGCGGCAGGTGCCCTGGTCGTCCATGATCAGGTCGATGGCGAAGAACTCGATGAAGAACTCGGCAGCGTGGCGCAGCGACTGGCCGTACATCGTGTGCAGCATGGCGTGGCCGGTGCGGTCGGCGGCGGCGCAGGTGCGCTGCGCCTGGCCCTTGCCGTAGTCCATGGTCATGCCGCCGAACGGACGCTGATAGATCTTGCCGTCCTCGGTGCGCGAGAACGGAACGCCCCAATGCTCGAGCTCGTAGACCGCGTCGGGCGCGTTGCGCACCATGTATTCGATCGCGTCCTGATCGCCGAGCCAGTCCGACCCCTTCACGGTGTCGTACATGTGCCAGCGCCAGTCGTCCTTGTGCATGTTGCCGAGCGAGGCGGAGATGCCGCCCTGCGCCGCCACCGTGTGCGAGCGGGTCGGAAACACCTTGGTGATGCAGGCCGTGCGCAGGCCGGCTTCGCTGCAGCCGACCACGGCGCGCAGGCCCGCGCCGCCAGCGCCGACCACGACGACGTCATAGGTGTGGTCTTCGATCGGATAGGCTTTGCCGTTGGTGGCGGGAGCGCCGTTGCCCGTGCCATTCGTTGTGGTGGCCATGGGTTACACTCCGGAGGACAGTTTCAGGATCGCGTAGGTCGAGGCGAGCGCCACGGCGACCGAGAAGAAATTGTTGAGCATGATCGAGACGAGCTTCAGCTTCTCGTTATGGACGTAGTCCTCGATCACCACCTGCATGCCGATCTTCATGTGCCAGGCGCTGGCGAAGATGAAGAGGAGCAGGATCACCGCGACGGGAATGGAGCTCAGGGTCTGCGCAGCGTAGACCTGATTGCGGCCGAGCAGCATCACGATGATCACCAGCGCCGGGATCATCAGCAGCGTCATGGCGACGCCGGTGATGCGCTGGCGCCAGAAATCGGACGTGCCGGAATGCGCGGCGCCGAGATTGCGGACGCGGCCGAGCGGGGTGCGCAGGCTGCGCTTCGGCGTATCGGATGCGCTCATCGTCCACCTCCGTTCGCATAGGCGATGATCCAGATCAGCACCGTCAGCGCGATGCCGCCGATCAGGGCGCCCCAGGTCAGCGCTTCCCGCTCATTGGCCTTGAAGCCGTAGCCGAGGTCCCACACGAAATGCCGGATGCCGCTGAGCATATGGTGCATCAGTGCCCAGGTGTAGCCGAACACGATCAGCCGCCCGATGATGCTGCCGGCGAAGGCCTGGACGTGCGCGTAAGCGGCCGGGCCGGAAGCCGCGGCAACCAGCCACCAGACCAGCAGCAGGGTTCCGAAATAGAGGGCAATACCGGTGGCGCGATGGATGATGGACAGAGCCATCGTCAGCGTCCAGCGGTAGACTTGCATGTGCGGCGAGAGGGGTCGTTCGATCCGTGCGGTCATGGGCTTTGATGTTTTATGGCGGCCCAGCAGGGGGCGCGCGGGGATCGGAAAGGTCGGCTCTATTTACGGAGTCGATTTGGCCTGCGCAATCTCCAAATTGCCATAAATCGAACCATGGTTCAGCTCTAGAGCCTTGATGAAACAAGGCCAATCAGGGGCTTGGTATACCAGGACATCGGTCCGCCAACAAAATTAAGAACATAGATTCACTACTTCGCAGCCTGTGCGAGGCGCATTGAAATCACTATTGGAACGCCTCTAACCCACCGTCCGCTGCTCGCCGCTCGCGCCAATCGGTCCGTGTCGGCCGTAGCCGCCCCGCCAGAGCCAAGGCGACTCGTCCCGCCGTACGCTGGGCCCGTTTCGCTGGGACCGCGGATATGCGCAGCCCGCATTCCACCCCAGCCGACACGTCCGGTGCGTCGACCACGCAACCCGGATCGCCTAAAGCTGGGACCGCAGCCGTCTCCGGCTGACGTCGGGAGAGGTTGCGACCAGTCGCCGGGGCAGGTCTGGGGTGATTGCAGGACTTGATATCAAGGACATCGTCGAGCTCGCGCTGCTGCTGATCGCAACCGGCGCGCTTTCGGGATTTTTGGCCGGCGTGTTCGGCATCGGCGGGGGCGCGATTCTCGTGCCGGTGTTCTACGAATGCTTTCGCATCGCCGGCGTGCCGCTGCAGGTGCGCATGCCGCTCTGCATCGGCACCTCGCTCGCGGTAATCATCCCGACCTCGATCCGTTCGTTCCAGGCGCATTACAAGCGCGGCGCCGTCGATATGGCCATCTTGCGGGTGTGGTGGCTGCCGATCGTGATGGGCGTGGTCGCTGGCAGCGTGGTCGCGCGCTATGCGCCGGAGCGGCTGTTCAAGATCGTGTTCGTCTGTGTCGCCTGGTCGGCGGCGGCACGCCTCATCTTCGCGCGCGAAGGCTGGAAGTTGGGCGACGATCTGCCGAAGGGTCCCTTGATGCGCGTCTACGGCTTTTGCGTCGGTATTCTTTCGACGCTGATGGGCATCGGCGGCGGCCTGTTCTCGAACCTGCTGATGACCTTCTACAGCCGTCCAATCCATCAGGCGGTGGCGACGTCATCCGCACTCGCTGTGCTGATCTCGATCCCCGGCGCACTCGGCTACATCTATGCGGGCTGGCCTGCGGCGGCGAACTATCCGGCCGTCGCAGCCCTGCAGATCCCGTTCGCGCTCGGTTACGTCTCGCTGATCGGCGCCGTGCTGGTGATGCCGATGAGCCTCGTCACCGCGCCGCTAGGCGTGAGAGCCGCGCATGCGATGTCGAAGCGGTCGCTGGAAGTCGCGTTCGGATGTTATCTGTTGATCGTCGGCAGCCGGTTCGTGATGAGTCTGGTCGGCGGACTGTGAGTGGCGTGCGCCATAACGCTTACCACACACTCCGCTGTCATCGCCCGACTTGATCGGGCGATCCAGTATTCCAGAGACGGCGGTGCTTGCCTCGAAAGGCTGCGGCGTACTGGATACCCCGGTCAAGCCGGGCATGATAGCGCGTTTTGTGGATGCTCCTCGTCGCAACCTGCGACGAGTCCCCTCACTTCTTCGCGTAGATATCCTTGTACGTATCCCGCAGGATATTCTTCTGCACCTTGCCCATGGTGTTTCGCGGCAGCTCGTCGACGACGAAGACGCGTTTGGGCATCTTGAACTTCGCAAGCCGCCCGTCGAGCGCCTTCAGTACCGAGGCCTCGCTCACGTCCGCGCCCTTGTTGCAGACCAGAACCGCCGTGACGCCCTCGCCGAAATCGGCGTGCGGCACGCCGATCACAGCGGATTCGATCACGCCCGGCATGGCGTCAATCTCGCTCTCGATCTCTTTCGGATAGACGTTGAAGCCGCCGGAGATCACGAGATCCTTGCCGCGGCCGAGGATGTGGACGTAGCCCTTGGTGTCGATCTTGCCGAGATCGCCGGTGATGAAGAAGCCGTCGTCGCGGAATTCGGACTTAGTCTTCTCCGGCATGCGCCAATAGCCCTTGAAGACGTTCGGGCCCTTGACCTCGATCATGCCGATCTCCTCGTGCGGCAGCTCCTTGCCCGTCTCGGGCTCGGTGACGCGCACGGAGACGCCGGGGAGGGGGAAGCCGACCGCGCCGGGCACGCGCTCGCCGTCATAGGGGTTCGACGTGTTCATGTTGGTCTCGGTCATGCCGTAGCGTTCGAGCACGGCGTGCCCCGTGCGCGCCGACCATTCGCGATGGGTCTCCGCCAGCAGCGGCGCCGAGCCCGAGATGAACAGCCGCATATGCTTGGTCGTCTCCTTCGACAGCGCAGGGTTCTGGAGCAAGCGCGTATAGAAGGTCGGCACGCCCATCAGCACCGTGGCGCGCGCCATCAGCTTGATCATCAAATCCGGATCGAGCTTCGGCAGGAAGATCATCGACGCCCGCGCGAACAGCGTCACGTTGGTCGCCACGAACAGGCCGTGGGTATGATAGATCGGCAGTGCGTGGATCAGCACGTCCTTGTCGGTGAAGCGCCAATAGCCGACGAGCGAGAGCGAGTTCGACGCCAGATTATCATGCGTTAGCATCGCGCCCTTGGAGCGCCCCGTGGTGCCCGAGGTGTAGAGGATGGCGGCGAGATCGTCGTTCGCCCGCGCGACGGTCGTGAATTCGCTGCCGGCCTTGTCGGCGGCTTCCGTCAGCGAGCCCTTGCCGTCAGCTCCGAGCGTCTCGATCTTGGCCTTTACCTTGGCGGCGATCGGGGCGAGGCCCTCCGCCTTGGAGGGATCGCAGACCACCAGCGACGGCTCGGCGTCGCCGATGAAGTAGTCAAGCTCGTTCAGCGTATAGGCGGTGTTGAGCGGAAGGTAGACCGCGCCGGCCCTGACAGTGCCGAGATACAGCACGATATTGGCGACGGATTTCTCGACCTGCACCGCAACGCGGTCGCCCGGCTTCACGCCGCGCGCGACCAGCACATTTGCCATCTGCCCGGCCCGCGCGATCAACTCGCCATAGCTGATATGGCCGCCGTCATGCGTCTCGATCGCGAGGCGCTTCGGATCGTCCAGGCCGTCGAACAGGCGGGAGAACAAATTGGCGTTGGCAGCTGGGTTCATGCAACATTCCTCGCCGGCGAAGGCCGGTCAAACCGAGGGCTGGATTAGCAAAAACCGCCCCAATGAAGCAACGGAGACAGTTTGCATGACAAAAGGTGGGAAACGCGTGGCCTGGGTCACGGGCGGAGGCAGCGGGATCGGCGAGGCCGGCGCCGAGGCGCTGGCGGCCGACGGTTGGACGGTGGTGGTGTCGGGCCGGCGGAAGGACGCCCTGGATACCGTGGTTGCCAAAATCGCCAAGACGGGCGGGGCGGCCGAGGCCATCGCGCTGGACGTGGCCAACGCTGCGGAAGCCCAGAAAGCCGCCGATCAGATCGTCGCCAGGCACGGCCGCATCGACCTCCTGGTCAACAATGCCGGCATCAATGTTCCCAAGCGCAGCTGGAAGGACATGGAACTGGAGGGCTGGGACAGACTGGTCCAGGTCAATCTTAACGGCGTGCTCTATTGCATGCGCGCGGTGCTGCCGACGATGCGCAAGCAGCAGGACGGCGCGATCATCAACGTCTCGTCCTGGGCCGGCCGCCACGTCTCGAAGATGCCGGGGCCGGCCTACACCACGACCAAGCATGCGGTGCTGGCGCTGACCCATTCCTTCAACATGGACGAATGCGTCAACGGCCTGCGCGCCTGCTGTCTGATGCCGGGCGAGGTAGCGACGCCGATCCTCAAGCTGCGCCCGGTGGTGCCGAGCGAGGACGAGCAGGCGAAGATGCTGCAATCCGAAGATCTCGGCCGCACCATCGCGTTCATCGCCTCGATGCCGCCGCGCGTCTGCATCAACGAGGTGCTGATCAGCCCGACGCATAATCGCGGATTCATTCAGACGCCGAACAACAGGGATTAGTGCGGGCACAACTACTGCAACGGGCGCACTGTCGTAGGGTGGGCAAAGGCGCAAAGCGCCGTGCCCACCACCTCTCTCCATTTGCGGTTGGTGGGCACGCTGCGCTTTGCCCACCCTACGGCACCGCCCGCTTGGCGCGTGTTCGCATCACACGGACACGCCGCTCCATAGTTTCACGCATCACAAAGAATTTTTCTCCGAAACCGCAACCCGAACCCTCCCGTAGTTCGGTCCAACGACGGCGCTGCTGCTTCACGCCAATAGGTCGCAGTCGCCGTTGTTGCCCCAACCCAACACCGGCCATCGCCGGTACCAATTCAATCGGGAGACTTTCCATGTCGAAGCGCATTGCCTATCTCGCCGCCGCCGCCTTCAGCGCCCTGGCCATCACCGCGACCGTCGTCGCGCCTGTCCGCGCAGAGGAGAAGACCGTCATGGTCGGCGGCGCCGCGATGTTCCCGTCCAAGAACATCGTCCAGAACGCGGTCAATTCGAAGGACCACACCACGCTGGTCGCGGCGGTGAAGGCGGCCGGCCTGGTGCCGACGCTGGAAGGCAAGGGTCCGTTCACGGTGTTCGCGCCGACCAACGCCGCCTTCGGCAAGCTGCCGGCCGGCACCGTCGACAATCTGGTCAAGCCCGAGAACAAGGCGACGCTGACCAAGATCCTCACCTACCATGTCGTGCCCGGCAAGCTCGAGGCCTCCGACCTCACCGAGGGCAAGAAGCTGAAGACCGCCGAAGGCGAGGAACTGACGGTCAAGAAGATGGACGGCAAGACCTGGATCGTCGATGCCAAGGGCGGCACCTCGATGGTCACGATCTCCAACGTCAACCAGTCCAACGGCGTGATCCATGTGGTCGACACCGTGCTGATGCCGGCGACGTAACACCACGCGATCCTGTTTCTTCCCCGAGCAGGATGCGACGAAACGGCGAGCCGGGGGCACCCGGCTCGCTTTATTGTGACCGCCATAGCCCGACGCTATCGATTCGATGGCGGACAGGGCGTAACGAAAGCGGGCGCATCGGCGTATAATCGGTGTCACACGACGTTCAGGACGGAACCATCATGTCGAGCCTCACAGTCACCGACGAGCAGGTCAGCGCCGCCCCGGCCAAGGTGATCCAGCCGGCCTGGGTCCGCATCATGCACTGGGTCAATGCGCTGGCCATGATCCTGATGATCCTGTCGGGCTGGCAGATCTACAACGCCTCGCCGCTGTTCGGCTTCAGTTTTCCGCGCGAGTACACGCTCGGCGGCTGGCTCGGCGGCGGCCTGCTCTGGCATTTTGCTGCGATGTGGCTGTTGATGATCAACGGCCTCGCCTATCTCGTCACGGGCTTCGCCACCGGCCGCTTCCGCAAGAAGCTGTTGCCGATCACACCGTCGGGCGTGCTCCACGACGTCAGGGCCGCGCTGACCTTCAAGCTCGGCCATGACGACCTCACCGTCTACAATTACGTGCAGCGCCTGCTCTATGCGGGCATCATCGTGGTCGGCGTGCTGATCGTGCTCACGGGCTTAGGGATGTGGAAGCCGGTGCAGCTCTATTATCTCGTCGCCCTGTTCGGCGACTACCCGACCGCGCGCTACATCCATTTCTTCTGCATGGTCGCGATCTGCGCGTTCCTCGTCGTTCACGTCCTGCTCGCGCTGCTCGTGCCGAAGAGCCTGCGCGCCATGATCATCGGTCGCTAGAGCATGATCCGGAAAAGTGTAAAGCGGTTTTCCGACAAGATCATGCTCAATATAGATATGTGAGGAGAGCATGGCCAAGCGTTCATTCCTGATCCCCGGCGTCGACAAGCGGCTCCTGATCAAGGACTCCATCAAGACGATGCCCGACGTCAGCCGCCGCCGCTTCATCGCGGGCGGCGCCAGCCTGGGCGCGCTGACGCTGCTCACCGGCTGCGATGTGATCGACTCGTCCTCGGCGGAGGAGATGCTGAAGCAGGTCTCGAAATTCAACGACGCGGTGCAAGCCTTCATCTTCAATCCCGACGCGCTGGCGCCGACTTTTCCCGAGAGCGCGATCACGAAGCCGTTTCCGTTCAATGCCTATTACGATCTCGACGACGCACCCGACGTCGCTGGCGCCGACTGGAAGCTCGAGGTTCGCGGTCTGGTCGACAACAAGAAGTCCTGGACGCTGGATGAGCTCTACAAGCTGCCGCAAGTCACGCAAATCACCCGCCACATCTGCGTCGAGGGCTGGAGCGCGATCGGCAGCTGGACCGGCACGCCCTTGCGCGATTTCCTCAAGCTGATCGGCGCCGACACGCGCGCCAAATACGTCTGGTTCCAGTGCGCCGACAAGGACGGCTACAATTCGCCGCTCGACATGCGCAGCGCGCTGCATCCGCAGACCCAGATGACGTTCAAATACGCGAATGAAATCCTGCCGCGCGCCTATGGTTTTCCCATGAAGATCCGCGTGCCGACAAAACTCGGCTTCAAGAACCCGAAATACGTGGTCTCGATGGAAGTCACCAACGACTACAAGGGCGGCTATTGGGAAGACCAGGGGTATAATTCGTTTAGCGGGAGCTGATCGTCGTTCCGGCGAAGCTGCCGTAGGGTGGGCAAAGCGAAGCGTGCCCACCATTCCATCCATCATGAATAAAACCGTGGGCACGGCGCTACGCGCCTTTGCCCACCCTACGGCGCCGATTCCTTGGCTGGCCCCACCTTCCGCTGACATAGCGACGCGACCGCCCCCAGCGCCAGCAGCGCCGCCGATACGTTGAGCGCGTAGCTCAAGCTCCCCAGCGCGTCCGTGATGGCGCCGACCACGATCGGCCCCAGCGTTTGCCCGACGCCGAACGAAATCGTCATCGCCGCGATCGCGGTCGGCCACATCGCCGGCGGATAGTTGAAGCGCACGAAGGCGGTGGTCGAGCCGACCACGGCGAAGAAGGCGACGCCGAACACCACGGCGGAGACCGCGAGCCAGGCCGGCGAATGCCCGAGCATCGGCAGGGCCGCGCCGAGCGCGTTGGTGCCGAGGATGATGGCGGTGGCCAATCCGCCGCGGTCGAGCGCCAGCACGCCGCGCCAGGCCCAGGGTGTGACGAAGGCGGACAGGCCGATCAGGCCCCAGAACGCCGCTTGCGCCGCGGCCCCGCCGCCGCCGTCGCGTACATAGGCGATCATGAAGGTCATGTAGGCGATGTAGCCCGCGCCGAACAGGAAATAGCCCGCCAGGTAGATCAGCACGGGACGAATCGCGAAGGCGGCGTGGCTGCCTTCGGAGAAACGGGCGCCGCTCTCGATGCGGATCAGGAACAGCGGCACGGTCATCGCGGCCGAGAGCAGTGTCAGCGCCCACCACACCATCCACCACGAGCCCGGCCCGAAATATTGCAGCGTGAACGGCGCGATCAGCCCCGAGGACAGAATGCCGATGCCGGGCCCGGCGTAGAACAGGCTGAGCAGGAAATTGGCCCGCTCCGGGCGCGACTGGGCGATGGTCGCAGCGAGCGCGCCGCCGGCGACGAAGCCCGCCGCGGCTCCGAGACCGAGTACGAGGCGCGCCAGGCTCAGCGCGACGAAATTCCCCGTCAGCGCGCAAATGGCGAGCGCGGCGACGCAGGCCACAGTTCCGCCGCGGATCGCGGCTGCCCAGCCGACGCGCTGGATCAGGCGCGACGCCACCAGCGCGCCGACGAGATAGCCGACGGCGTTGATGGTGTTCATGAATCCGGCCGCCGAGTAAGACCAGCCGAGGGCCTCCCGCATGTCGGGCAGCACCAGCGCATAGGCAAAGCGGCCGATGCCGAGCCCGACCGTCGCCGCCAGCGACAGGGTCAGGATCAGCCGCGCGGGATGCGCGTAGGGCGGGTGGCGGTCTTTAGTAAAGCAGTCTTGGGCGTGCAAGGGGTTCTCCGGCCCACCCAGTGTGGCAGGCCCCGTCCGCCTTGCACAGCCGCACCCCGGCAATGGTGTCTTGCCAAGCGCGCAACGCCGCTCTAGCACTCCGGCCGAAATCGATCTCAGAGGAAACGACCATGGCGACCCACAAATTGCTGCTGCTTCCCGGCGACGGTATCGGCCCCGAGGTGATGGGCGAGGTGAAGCGGCTGATCGACTGGCTCAATTCGGCCGGGATCGCCAAGTTCGAGACGGATACCGGCCTCGTCGGCGGCTCCGCCTATGACGCGCACAAGGTGTCGATCTCCGAGGGCGACATGGCCAAGGCGCTTGCGGCCGACGCCATCATCTTCGGCGCGGTCGGCGGTCCGAAGTGGGACGCGGTGCCCTATGAGGTGCGCCCCGAAGCCGGTCTGCTGCGTCTGCGCAAGGATCTGGCCTTGTTCGCCAACCTCCGTCCCGCGGTGTGCTACCCGGCGCTGGCCGATGCATCGAGCCTGAAGCGCGAGGCCGTCGAAGGCCTCGACATCGTCATCGTGCGCGAGCTCACCGGCGGCGTCTATTTCGGCGAGCCCAAGACCATCACCGACCTCGGCAATGGCCAGAAGCGCGCCGTCGATACCCAGGTCTACGACACCTATGAGATCGAGCGCATCGGCCGCGTCGCCTTCGAGCTTGCCAGGAAGCGCAAGAACAAAGTGACGTCGATGGAAAAGCGCAACGTCATGAAATCGGGCGTGCTCTGGAACGAGGTCATGACCCAGGTCCACAAGCGCGAATACCCTGATGTCACGCTCGAGCACCAGCTCGCCGATTCCGGCGGCATGATGCTGGTGAAATGGCCGAAGCAGTTCGACGTCATCGTCACCGACAATCTGTTCGGCGACATGCTGTCCGACATCGCGGCGATGCTGACGGGATCGCTCGGCATGCTGCCCTCGGCCTCGCTCGGCGAGGTCGACGTCAAGACCAAGAAGCGCAAGGCGCTGTACGAGCCCGTGCACGGCTCGGCGCCTGATATCGCAGGCCAGGGCCTCGCCAATCCCATCGCGATGATCTCGTCGTTCGGCATGGCGCTGCGCTATTCCTTCGACATGGGCGCGCTCGCCGACAAGGTCGACGCCGCGATCGCCGCGGTGCTCGCCAGCGGCCTGCGCACCGCCGACATCAAGTCGGAAGGCACCACGGCCGCCTCGACCACGCAGATGGGCGAAGCGATCCTGAAGGAACTGCAGAAGCTGCACGCGTAAGCGGGCGCAGCTCTGGTAGGGTGGGCAAAGCGAAGCGTGCCCACGTTCTGAGTGCGCTTAGAAAGATGGTGGGCACGGCGCTTTCAGCGCCGTTGCCCACCCTACGGCACCTGCTCTCGGAGCTGATTCATGGATGCTTCACCCCGCCCCAAGATCGCGGAAACCATCATCCATGACACGGTGCGCCAGCGCGAGGCGCAGATTGGCCGCCGCTGCGAGGTCCTTTCCAACACCCGCATCGAATATGCCTCGCTCGGCGACTACTCCTATCTCGGCGAGAACTGCGAGGTCGCCGACGCCGCCATCGGAAAGTTCACGGCCATCGCCAATTCGGTGCGGATCGGTGCGCCCAATCATCCGATGGGCCGGCCGTCGCAGCATCGCTTCACCTATTGCCCTGAATATTACGAGGCGGGCGTGACGCGCGACCTCGACTTCTTCGCGGACCGCCGCGGCGACCGGGTGATTGTCGGCAATGATGTCTGGATCGGGCACGCCGCCATCCTGCTGCCCGGCGTGAACGTTGGTGACGGCGCGGTGATCGCTGCGGGCGCGGTGGTCAGCCGCGATGTCGAGCCCTACACGATCGTCGGCGGCGTTCCCGCGCGTCCGATCCGCAAGCGCTTTCCTGATTCCGTTGCGGACAGCCTGCGCCGCATCGCCTGGTGGGATTGGCCGGATGAGCTCATCTTCGAGCGCCTCGCCGATTTCCGCTCCGAAGCGATCGAGGAGTTTTGCAGGCGCTATGATCCGGCTGCGAACGCGTGAGGCGCACGCATCTCACCCAAGCAACAGGAATCGTAGGGTGGGCAAAGCGAAGCGTGCCCACGCATTTTTCGTGACCGAGAGAGATCGTGGGCACGGCGCTTTCAGCGCCTTTGCCCACCCTACGCACCTTCCAAAACAAAAAGGCCGGGCGAAAGCCCGGCCTTTTGATTCGGATCGCCGTCCGCTCAGTACAGCGGGAAATTCTGCGGATAGCCGCCGACGTCCTGCGGCGGCGAAAGCGGCTGGCGGTCGATCGGGCGGTTGAGATTCTCGCGGGCGAAGGACGGATATCCGACCGCCGGCGGGAAGGCGTAGTCGGAGAACTTGCGGTCGCCCGGATTGACCTCGGTGCCGCCGTCGAGCCAGGAGCGCTTGCTCACATAGATGCGGGTGCGGCCCTGCTGGTAGACGGCGTTGGGTCCGCTCGGGCCGTAATAGTGCCGGCCACGCTCGTCATAGCGCTTGGTCTTGGTGTCGGCCGAGGCCGGCGTCGCCACAATGGCAGAGGACATGGCAATCACGGCGCCCGCTGCAAGCAAGGTCGCCAATTTGGCAGAGAATTTCGAGCTCATCACGTCCCCTTCAGGCGGCAGGCCGCCAGTCGATTTCACCCCCATACTAGCCCGGCCGGGGTGAGTGCAACTAGGTCTATTGGGTCACACCAGCTCGGAATAATCGTGCGCGCCGGCAAAAGTTGCATCAATACCAGCCACTTGACCTTGATGCCGGTCAAAGCGCCCCGCGCAATTGCGCGTTGGCCGCGCCCAGCAGCCAGTCCGGCGAGCCCGCGAGGTCGCAACCACGGCGCTTCAGCTCGGCATGGGCGAACAATTCCGCCAGCTTCGGCTCGTTGCCGGAGGTCAACAGCGTCAGCCGGTTCAGCGTGCAGGCGATCGCCGCGCGCCGGGCGGGCAGGGTATCGCCCTGGCAGGAGAAGCCGGAGATCTGCAAGGCCGGCTCCTCGTTGCGCTTGAGGTAGCCGAGGCAGGCCGGCGTCCCCTTGTCCGTGCCGATCGGCCGGAACAGTGCGACGGGGCCGAATTTCGTCTCGATCAGGCCGGCTTGCTCGAGCGGGGTCGCCGCCCCGAGGCCCATCTGGACGGCGAGGTCCATCGCGACAGGACGGGTCACATCGAATTCGCCACCTTCCCGATAGATTTCGAGCTCGGCCACCGGCTGGTCCGCCGCGCTCGCCCAGCGCATCACGTCTTTGCGGCCGCCTTCGGGATGCCGAAGGATGGTGTAAGAGGCTGTTTTCTCTGATGAATCGATCCGGCTCAGGGCGAAGGCCGGGTGCGAGCGATCGGCCGTGCTCCAGCCCGGCTTGTCTGCGGGATCATCGCCGCGTAGCTCGGGGAGCTGGCCGAGCGCCGCGAGGGCGAGGATGGCAAACAGCGCGAGCGCCCCCACATAGGCGACCAGATGCGCCAGCGTGCCGACGACCTCGTCGGCGATAGCCAAGAGAGTCAGGTGGATCTGGGTAGGGCTAACGGCCGTGCTGGCCTCAGGCGAGTGCATCCACGTCCCTAAGGCATGGTCCAACGTTGTCTTGAGGCCGGTTCTCGCATAGAAGCGCTGCTCTTCCCGTTTAAGCGTCAGCTTCGGGAACGGGCTTTTTCATCGGAGAGTGAACGATGGGTTACAAAGTCGCAGTCGTCGGCGCGACCGGCAATGTCGGACGGGAAATGCTCAACATTCTCGACGAGCGCAAATTCCCCGCGGACGAGGTCGTGGCGCTGGCGTCACGCCGCAGCGTCGGCGTCGAGGTCTCCTATGGCGACCGCACCCTGAAGTGCAAGGCGCTCGAGCATTACGACTTCTCCGACGTCGACATCTGCCTGATGTCGGCCGGCGGCGAGGTATCGAAGGAATGGTCGCCGAAGATCGGCGCCGCCGGCGCCGTCGTGATCGACAACTCGTCGGCCTGGCGCATGGATCCGGACGTGCCGCTGATCGTGCCGGAGGTGAACGCAGGCGCGACCGAAGGCTTCAAGAAGAAGAACATCATCGCCAACCCGAACTGCTCGACCGCGCAGCTCGTGGTCGCGCTCAAGCCCTTGCACGAGAAGGCGACCATCAAGCGCGTCGTGGTCTCGACCTATCAATCGGTGTCGGGCGCCGGCAAGGACGGGATGGACGAGCTGTTCTCGCAGACCAAGGCCGTCTACACCAATGACGAGCTGGTCGCGAAGAAATTCCCCAAGCGCATCGCCTTCAACGTCATCCCCCACATCGACGTCTTCATGGAGGACGGCTACACCAAGGAAGAGTGGAAGATGATGGCGGAGACCAAGAAGATTCTTGATCCCAAGATCAAGCTCTCCGCCACCTGCGTGCGCGTGCCGGTGTTCGTCGGCCACTCCGAGGCCGTCAACATCGAGTTCGAGAATCCGATCAGTGCGGATGAGGCGCGCGACATCCTGCGCAGGGCGCCCGGCTGTCTCGTCATCGACAAGCAGGAGCCCGGCGGCTACGCGACGCCCTATGAAGCGGCCGGCGAGGACGCGACTTACATCAGCCGCATCCGCGAGGACGCGACGGTTGAGAACGGCCTCGTGCTGTGGTGCGTGTCCGACAACCTCCGCAAGGGCGCCGCGCTCAACGCGATCCAGATCGCGGAAGTGCTGATCAACCGCAAGCTGATCAGCGCGAAGAAGCAGGCGGCGTAAGGCACGTCAACGCTGCCGTAGGGTGGGCAAAGGCGCAAAGCGCCGTGCCCACCATTCTTTCCGATTGCGACAGATGGTGGGCACGCTTCGCTTTGCCCACCCTACGAGAGCGGTGGCCTACGCCACGCCCCGCGCGTTCTTGAATTCCTTCGCAACCTTGTCCAGCACGAACAGCGATCCCTCCGCGACGCCGAAATAGGCGCCGTGGGTCTGCATCTGGCCGCTGTCGACTGCCTTCTGCACGAATGGGAACGTCATCAGGTTTTCCAGGCTGCGGAACACCGCGGCCTTCTCGATGCGCTCGACGAATTGCGCCATGCTCTCATGGTCGCGTTGCTCGACCACTTCACCCGGCTTGATGAACATCTGCATCCATTTGCCGATGAAGTCGCCGGGCGTGAGCGGCTCGATCTTGTCGACGAAGGCGCGGATGCCGCCGCATTGGGCGTGGCCGAGCACCACGATGTGCTTCACCTTCAGCACCGTCACCGCATATTCCAGCGCGGCCGAGACGCCATGCGCGTTGCCGTCGGGCTGATACACGGGCACCAGATTGGCGATGTTGCGGACCACGAACAATTCGCCCGGGCCGACGTCGAAGATCACTTCCGGCGAGACGCGGCTGTCGCAGCAGCCAATCACCATCACTTCCGGCGATTGCCCCTTCACCGACAGGTCGCGGTAGCGGGTCTGCTCGGTCGGCAGCCGCTGGGTGGCGAAGGCCCTGTAGCCTTCCAGCAAATGCTCTGGGAATGTCATCATACCTATGCCTAATCATAGACCGCAGGGGCGAACAAGCCTTTCGAATAGGCAGGCCAGGTGCTATCGGCTTCGATCAAGAGCCCGCTTGAGGAAACCGGAAGGAACGCTCGCATGACCCGCCCGCGCCGCAGCCATCTGTTCATGCCCGGCTCCAACCCCCGTGCGCTGGAAAAGGCGCGCAATCTCGCCGCCGACGGCCTGATCCTGGATCTGGAAGATTCCGTCGCGCCGGATGCCAAAGCGGTGGCCCGTGATGGGATCGCCGCCGCGATCGCAGCCAAGGGCTTTGGCAAGCGCGAGATCCTGATCCGGACCAACGGTCTCGACACGCCCTGGTGGGCCGACGATCTCGCCATGGCCGCCAAGGCCTCGCCCGACGGCATCCTGGTTCCAAAAGTTTCAAGTGTCGAAGATCTGGATACGATCGGCCTCCGTCTTACCGAGCTTGGCGCGGCGCCGACGGTGAAGGTCTGGGCCATGATCGAGACCGCGCGCGCCGTGCTGCACGCGGAGGAGCTGGCCGAGGCGGGGCGCGATCGATCGCGGCGTCTCTCCGGCTTTGTGTTCGGCCCGAACGACATCTCACGCGAAACGCGCATCAAGATGCTGCCCGGCCGCGCCGCGATGATCCCGATGATCACGCACTGCATCCTCGCGACGCGCGCCCACGGCCTCGAAATCCTCGACGGCCCCTACAGCGACATCGCCAATTCCGATGGATTCGCCACCGAATGCGCGCAGGGCCGCGATCTCGGCTTCGACGGCAAGACGCTGATCCATCCCTCGCAGATCGATGCCTGCAACGCGATCTTCACGCCGCCCGAGGAGGAGGTCGCGCGCGCGCGAAAAATCATCGCGGCGTTCGAGCTGCCGGAGAACGTCTCGCGCGGCGCGATCCGGTTGGATGGTGCGATGGTGGAGCGGCTGCACGCCGACATGGCACAGCGCACGATCGCAATCGCGGATGCTATTGCCGCGATGAGCAAGGGCTGAAGCGTCAACTCGAATAAGCGATACCCGCTTTTCCGCGACAAACCGCCATCTTCTGTTCGCCAAGAGCAGAGGACGGCGCGGCCAATTCCTCGCAATACATCCGATCGATGTTGCGCTGCATGAGCCTATAACAATCGCATGCGACCTTCTCGAGCCGCGCCCGATCGATCTCTACAAACCCGCGCCCGTCGGACGGGACCGCGCCGGCCTCGCGTAGCTTGCTCATCGTCAGGGTTACTGTCGTCCGTCGCACCCCAAGCAGTTGCGCAAGCGCCTCTTGCGTCACCGGAAGCCGGTCGTCGGGCACGCGGTCGTGAAGCTGCAGGAGCCACCGCGCCATGCGGCCATCCACCCGGTGCAGCGCGTTGCAAGCGGCTACGTGCTGGAGCTGCAATAACACCGCGCGGGCGTGGACCTGCACGACGTTCCTGATGGCTGTGCTTTGCGCAAAGGCGGCGCGAAATTTGGCGGCGGAAATCAGCGATGCTGTGCCGGCTATGCGAGTAACCGCGGTCACGGATGAAAGCGACGGGCCGAGCACGGAGAACGAGGCCAAAGCGCCTTCCCGTCCCATCAAGGTGGTTGCGACAGTTTGCCCGTCCGGCATATCGAGCATGAAGGCGATTGCGCCGCTATGGGGAAAATAAACCGGGTCGAGCTCATCGCCCGACCGCACCAGGACGGCATCGGGTTCGAACGAGACCTTCTGGAAGTAGGGCGTGAGCAAGCCGAGATCCGCCGGCGGCAACGCCGCCAGCAGCCGATTCCCGATGCCCGCGCGGTGGACGGTCACGATGCTTTCTTGTGAACGAGCACCCAATGAACGACGGGATCGATCTACTTCATTTGCCATGATTATCCGAAATACGAATTGCCCGAAGCGAAACTATCCAAACAGAGCCATTCGTCGAGATCAAGCACGGATAATTGCGGTGGCCTCGCCGGCATCCTCCTCGCGAAAACGGAATCTTGCATACATCATACTATTCGCGATCTTTTGCCGCTCGGCGAGGTGCACCACGTGCTGATCGACCAGTGATGGTTGCGCGCGAGTTTAACCCTGACCCGGCGCGGATCTCTGGGGAGATCTGCCATACCCCGCTATCAGCGGCACAGCAGACATCCTTCCGCCGATCCAAGGTAGGGATTGATGAGTGTGCGGCGAGCGAATCTCCTGCGCCGCTCACCGCGGCGCGACATCGGCGCGATCGAGCGATTCCAGCGTCGCGGCGTTGCCGCAGTAGCCGTGATAGTTCTCCGCGGCAGTGCCGTCGGCCAGATCGCGGTCGCATTGTCCCTTGTTATTGCAGAGCGAGCAGACCCGCTCCATGTCGCGGAGAAGGAGCGGCTGTGCGCGGCCGAGGCCTTCGGCGCTGATGCCGAGTTGCTGCAGCATCATTGGCAGCTCGTCGGCAGAATGCTTGCCGTGGCGGACCAGTTCCTCGAGATCGTCAGGCGCGATCCTCAAGTCGCTCGCGATCCGGTCGAAATCGGCGCGATCGAGCTGCCGCATCTCGTTCAACTCGCGGCGATGCTTCAGCCAGCTCGCAAAGGAGTCGATGAGGTCCTGGACGATGGGATATGGCCTGCTTGCGGTGCTCATGGAAAGCTCCCTTCGGACAGCGGAATTGGAGCGAATTAAGCACAATGATGCAGAGGCGCGTTGCGCTGGATCAAACTGGATCGAGCGGGGAAAATTGCTCTCGTGCCCCGGACGCGGCGCAGCGCTTCTTCAGCGGTGCGTTGCAGAGCCGGGGCCCACAGGTAGCTGGGTCCCGGCTCTGCGGGGCAGCGTTGCACGCTGCACCGCGTCCGGGACACGCGAGAGGGCTACGAAAACCGCTCCGCCGCCCAGGCGTACAGGCTGCCCGGAATCGGCTTTTCGCCGCCGCGCCCCTTGGGCGAGATGTGCAGGCCGATGATCTCGGGGTTGGTGACGAGGCCGAGATAGCTCGAGGGATCGAAGAACAGTTTTGGTTCCGCATGCACGGCATAGAACGATTGCTTCGGCAGCGCGTTTTGCAACTCACCGGTGCGGCGCGCGAGCGCGGTGAGTGCCGCGGGGCCGAAGATCGCGACGCGGATATCGGAGAGGCGGTTCGAGCCGCCGCGCAGGCGGCGCATCATGAAGGTGATTCGATGGCGGACCGACAGCCAGTTCGGCGTCAGCTCCTCCTGCTCCATCAGTTCCTCGAAGGCGGCAACGATGCCGTGCCCGGGCGGCAGGTAGATCACGGAATTGCCGAGCTGGCGTGGCCGCTCCCAGGCGAAGTAGGGCTTTGCCGGATCGATCTCGACCGGCTTCAAGAGCAGCACATCGGCATCGAGCCAGAGGCCGAGATTCTTCGCCATCAGCTTCATGCGGAAGAAATCGCTGAACTGCAGCGTGGTCCAGTCGCGCCAGCTTCCATCCGGTTGCGGTGGCCGCAAGCGTTCGGAGAACGCATGCGGCAGGATCGCTTCGGCATCCGCGTTGGCGACGCCGGCGGGCAGGCCGGGAATGGTGTCGAAGCTGTAGACCGTGACCTTGTGGCCGGCCGCCAGCTGCGAGCGCAGACAGGTCTGGCGCAGGGCGTCCATCGGGCCGTGCCAGAAGGTGACGATGTCGGGCAGCATGCGCGGAAGCTATAATATTCAGGACAAAGAAAAAGCCCCGGCGCTGACAGCACCGGGGCTCGAATGAAATCCTACGATCAGGCCCAGGCGCGTTCGCGCTTGAGCTTGTCCTCATAGGTGTCGATCGAGGACTTCTTCTCCATCGTCAGGCCGATGTCGTCGAGGCCGTTGATCAGGCAGTGCTTGCGGAACGGATCGATCTCGAACTTGACCTTGCCGCCGTCGGGGCCGCGGATCTCCTGGTTCGGCAGGTCGATCGTCAGCGTCGCGTTGGCGCCGCGCTCGGCATCGTCGAACAGCTTGTCGAGGTCTTCCTGGCTGACGCGGATCGGCAGAATGCCGTTCTTGAAGCAGTTGTTGTAGAAGATGTCGCCGAACGAGGTCGAGATCACGCAGCGGATGCCGAAGTCGAGCAGCGCCCAGGGCGCATGCTCGCGGCTCGATCCGCAGCCGAAATTGTCGCCGGCGACCAGCACCTTGGCATTGCGATAGGCGGACTGGTTGAGGACGAAGTCCGGATTCTCGCTGCCGTCATCCTTGTAGCGCTGCTCGGAGAAGAGTCCCTTGCCAAGGCCGGTGCGCTTGATGGTCTTGAGGTACTGCTTCGGAATGATCATGTCGGTGTCGACATTGATGATCTTCAGCGGCGCCGCGACGCCTTCCAGCGTGGTGAACTTGTCCATGGTTGCGCTTTCCCGGGGTGGTTCAGGGAAGGCGTGTTTATCGTGTCCGGGGCCTGAATCCTAGGCCGAATTCGGCAGGTCTCGTCTGCTTGGCTGGTTTGAGGCAGAGCTGGTGCGGCGTCGGGACTTCACCTCTCCCGCTTGCGGGGAGGTCGACGCGCGAAGCGCGGCGGGTGGGGGCTCTCGCCTCTAGGGGACTGTCCCGCTGCGGAGAGACCCTCTCCCCAGCCCTCTCAGCGCGAGGGAAGCTCGTCGCGGCCCGCAAGCGGGGGAGGGGGCTCATCTCACGCCGGCGCCTCCTACTCCGCCTTAGCCTCAATCGCCGCCATATCGTCGTCCGACAGGCCAAAATGGTGGCCAATCTCGTGGATCAGGACGTGGCGGACGATATGGCCAAGGCTCTCGTCGTGCTCGGCCCAGTAATCCAGGATCGGCCGGCGGTAGAGCCAGACCATGTTGGGCAGCCGCGCCACGTCGCCAAGGCTCTGCTGCGGTAGGCCGACGCCCTGGAACAGGCCGAGCAGGTCGAACTCGCTCTCGCATTCCATCTCGTCCAGGACCTCCTCGGTCGGGAAGTCGTCGACGCGGAGGATCACGCCCTCGCACAGGCTACGAAATTCCGCCGGCAGGCGCTCGAAGATGTCGTGTGCCGTCGCTTCCATCTCGGCCAGCGAGGGCGCTTTCAATTCCGTCCACATGGGGTTGTTCTAAAGCGTTTTCGAGCGAAGTGGATACCGGTTCGCGTGAAGAAAACGCGTCAAAGTAAGAATCTGGAGCCGGTTTCAATTCCATTGAAACGGGCTCCAGCGCGGGTTTCCCGCTGATGCATCCCGCTTTATAAAGCGCGGCGAGGTTGACGGGCGCCGCCAAAACAGGGAGCGTGGGCCTCGAACGGGACGTTTCAGGTGGGCGGAAAAATGCGAGCGAAAACAGCGCTGACGCTACTGTGCATGGGGTTGTTTTCGCCATTTTGCGTTGGCGCCGAGGCCCAGACCGCCGGCTCCGAGATTCGCCTCGCCCAGGCAGCCCCGCCTGATGCCCCGCCGCCACGCAAGCGACCGCCGCGTTTGCGAGTCACGCCCTATTACAGCCCTGACGGCGTCTATCCGCGCTACAATCCGGGTCCCAATGCGGTCCGCGAATGCAACGCGACCTATGTGCAGGAATTCCGGCCCAGCGGCACGGTGATCGTGCCGCGCATGAGCTGCTACTGGCGCCCCGGCTGATGCCCCAAGGGATCGTCATGGCGAGATGGTTTGCATTGGCCGTCGCCATCGCGCTTGCCGTCGGCCTGCCCGGCGCGTCCGCGGCGCCAAGGACGACGGTGCCGGAGGCCTCGGCCGGGATCGCGGTTTTCGATGTGCGGCGACCCGCGCGGACCCAACATATTGCGCGCCCCGTCGTGCGCCATGATCCCCGCTATTACGCGCGGCCGGTCCACTACCGTCCTTATCCCTACGGCGTGCCCGCGCCCTTCGTGTTCGGCTACGGGCCGTTCTGGTGACGTCCTAGCCGGCGGGCGCAAATCCCTTGACCAGTAACACGGTCGCCTGCGCGCCCGCCTTGCGGTCGCGCGAAATCTCCTCGTAGTCGGGTGAGTTCGAGAAGGCGAGGAAGGCGGCCTCGTCCGGAAACGACATCATGACCAGCTTGTCGTGCGGCCACGCCCCTTCGAGCACGCGCGGTCGCTCATCGGCAGCGAGCAGGCGCCCATTGTACTTCTTGAACACATCGAAGAACCGCGCCTGATAGCGATCGTAGGCTGCGCGGTCGGTCATCTTCAATTGTGCAATCGCGTAGACGGTCATCTCAAGACTTCCTTCCCGTAGCGGCACAGCGCCGCAGCGAGGCGCCCGCCTCGTTCATTCATGGCGCGTTCACATCGCTGTTAGCAATTTAACCCCGCGAGCGACTGCAATTGAACAGGGATGACGCGGGCCGGGAACGAGCAACGCTGCTCCGCTGTCCAGATTCAGGGAGAAGTCCATGCTGAGGAGTTTGGGTCTCCGGGCAGGCCCGATGCGCCTGCTCGGGATTGCGGCTGCGGCGACGCTGATGCTGTCGGCCGGGAGCGCGCATCGTGCTGAAGCGCTCACCTTGATCAATCCGGCGACGTCACCTGCGACGAAAGCTGCGGCCGACGACCTCGTCACGCAGGTCCGGCACGGCGGCGGTGGGCATGGTGGTGGCGGACATTTTCACGGCGGCGGTGGCTTCCGCGGTGGCGGCGGACATTTCGGCGGTTTCCGCGGCGGCGGCTTTCATGGCGGCGGCTTCCGCGCCGGGCCGGCCTTCCACGGCGGCGGCATTCGCTACGGCGGATTCCGTCATTATGGCGGCTATCACCGCCACTGGGGCTATCGTCCCCATTTCGGCCATCGCCACTTCCACCGGCGCTATTATGTCGGCGGCTATTATCCCTATTACCATTATCCGCGCCGCTGCCGGGTCATCTGGACCTATTACGGCCCGCGCCGGATCTGCCGTTGGCATCGCTGGCACCATCCGTACAGGTACTATTGGTAAGCACGATCGACGTGAAAAGGGCGCCTCAGTGGCGCCCTTTGCTCGTCCGGGGGCTACAGCCAATCCTTCAGCTTCCACGACGAAGCTTTCCACCGCATCAGATTATCGAGCTTCCACTGCTTGAACATCGCAGGCGGCCAGCGGCTGAGCTTCGAGGTCTCCTTGACCTCGGGCTTGGCGACGATGTGCAAGCGCGGCGCGCGCCGGCGGTGCTGGCGCGTGGCGTCGCTGATCAGGTCGACATATTCGGGCTTGTTGGCCATGGCGCGCGTCCTCGCGAAAACCTCGCGAGGACGAGAGTGTCAGGCGATCGTTTAACGGCTGTTTGCCGCGATAGCTACAATTGCAGGCAGTGGCTTAGCGCCAGTCCCTGACGTCGACGAAGTGACCCGCGATCGCCGCCGCTGCCGCCATCGCCGGCGACACCAGATGGGTGCGGCCCTTGAAGCCCTGGCGGCCCTCGAAATTGCGGTTCGAGGTCGAGGCGCAGCGCTCTTCCGGAGCCAGCTTGTCCGGGTTCATCGCAAGGCACATCGAGCAGCCCGGCTCGCGCCATTCGAAGCCGGCCTTGATGAAGATCTTGTCGAGACCCTCGGCTTCCGCCTGCTCCTTGACGATGCCGGAGCCCGGCACGACCATGGCGTTGACATGCGCCGAAACGGTCTTGCCTTCGGCGATCTTCGCAGCAGCGCGCAGATCTTCGATGCGGCCGTTGGTGCAGGAGCCGATGAAGATGCGGTCGACCTTGATGTCGGTGATCTTCGTACCCGCGGTCAGGCCCATGTACTTCAGCGCGCGATGCTTGGAGAGGCGCTTGGCCTCGTCCGCGATCTGGTCGGGATCTGGCACGATGCCGGTCACCGAGATGACGTCCTCAGGCGAAGTGCCCCATGTCACGATCGGCGGCAGCTTGGCCGCATCGAGGCGCAGCTCGTTGTCGAAATGCGCGCCCTCGTCGGAGCGCAGTTTTTCCCAGTAGCGCATCGCCGCGTCCCAGTCGGCGCCCTTCGGGGCTTTGGGGCGGCCGCGCAGGAAGTCGAACGCCTTCTGGTCGGGTGCAACGAGGCCGGCGCGCGCGCCGCCTTCGATCGACATGTTGCAGACCGTCATGCGGCCTTCCATGCTGAGCGCGCTGATGGCGTCGCCGGCGTATTCCAGCACGTAGCCGGTGCCGCCCGCGGTGCCGATCTCGCCGATGATGGCGAGGATGATGTCCTTGCCCGTCACGCCGTCAGGCAATTTGCCGTCGACGGTGACGCGCATGTTCTTGGCCTTCTTCTGGATCAGCGTCTGCGTCGCCAGAACATGCTCGACCTCGCTCGTGCCGATGCCGTGCGCGAGCGCGCCGAACGCGCCATGCGTCGAGGTGTGGCTGTCACCGCAGACGATGGTGGTGCCGGGCAGGGTAAAGCCCTGCTCGGGGCCGATGACGTGGACGACGCCCTGGCGCTTGTCGAACTCGTTGTAATATTCGATGCCGAATTCCTTGGCGTTCTCGGCCAGCGCCTTGATCTGCTCGATGCTTTCAGGATCGGGATTCGGCTTGGTGCGATCGGTGGTCGGCACGTTGTGGTCGACGACGGCGAGCGTCTTTTCCGGCGCGTGAACCTTGCGCCCCGTCGCGCGCAGGCCTTCGAACGCCTGCGGCGAGGTCACCTCGTGCACCAGATGGCGATCGATATAGAGCAGGCAGGTGCCGTCCTCGGCCTCGTGCACCAGGTGGTCGTTCCAGATCTTGTCGTACAATGTGGTCGGCTTGGACATGAGCTTGAGCTCCGAAAGAATGTTGTGTCAGCGGATAGGCGCGCGCGGCGCGCCGGCAACAAAATCGTCAGCGCAGCTTTTAGGCTGCGCGCGTAAGCTCTGACGTTGCCGAGGTCGCGAAGCGTCCGAAGAACCGGCCAGGCAGCCGCGAGCGATCGTCGATGACGATGCGCTTGACGGGGGCGAGGCTGGTCGGATCTGGAAACATTCCAAGAATATATAGCAGGCCGAATTGGAAGCGCGAGTGGTTTGACGCGCACGGCTGACGCAACAAAAAAGCGCGGAGCCGAGCTCCGCGCTTTTGAAAACTTGCCCGGTGGGGCGGAGCTTACTCGCCGACCGCGGTCTGGCGATCCTGCTTCTCGACGATGCGGGCCGACTTGCCGCGAAGGTTGCGGAGGTAATAGAGCTTGGCGCGACGCACCTTGCCGCGACGCACCACCTTGATCGAGTCGATCATCGGCGACATCACCGGGAACACGCGCTCCACGCCCTCGCCATAGGAGATCTTGCGGACGGTGAAGCTCTCGTTGAGGCCACCGCCGGAACGGCCGATGCAGACGCCTTCATAAGCCTGCACGCGGGTACGGTCACCTTCGACCACCTTCACGTTGACGATCACGGTGTCGCCGGGACCGAATTCCGGAATGTCCTTGCCGGCGGACAGCTTGTCGAATTGCTCTTGCTCGAGCTGCTTGATCAGGTTCATGGGTAAATCTCCATCGGCGCGCCCAGCCCTGGAAACGGGGGGCTGCGCAAAATTCGTCTATCCAGCCATTGCGGATTTGGCCGCTCCTATAAGGCAAGCCGGAGCGTTTGTCACCCGTCTGTCTTGTTTTTTGGCGTTTTTTGGCGACCGGCCCGATTCGCCGGCTTGGGTGGGATCTGGGCCCATAAATCGGGCCGCCGGGCCGCCGTCAGGGCCTCGGATTGGGCCCGCCGCCAGCTTGCAACCTTGGCATGGTCGCCGGAGGTCAGGATCTCCGGGATCGGGGCCCCCTCGAACAGCTGCGGACGGGTGTATTGGGGGTACTCTAAAAGGCCATCGGAGAAGCTTTCCTCGGTTCCCGAGGCCTCCTTGCCCATCACGCCCGGCAGCAGCCGGACGCAGGCATCGATCAGGGCTAAAGCTGCGATTTCGCCCCCGGACAGCACGTAATCCCCGATGGAGACCTCCTCCAGGCCCCGCCCGTCGATCACCCGCTGGTCGATCCCCTCGAACCGCCCGCAGACGATCAGGGGGCCGGGGCCCCCGGCGAGTTCGGCAACCCGGGCCTGGGTCAATGGTCGACCGCGCGGGCTCATCAGCAGGCGCGGCCGCTCGGGGGCGATCTCGGCGGCATCGATGGCTGCCGCCAGAACATCCGCCCGCAGTACCATGCCCGGCCCACCACCGGCCGGGGTGTCGTCGACGCTGCGATGGCGGTCGGTGGCGGACGCCCTTATGTCCCGCGCCTCAATCTCCCAGAGCCCCGAGGCCAGCGCCCGGCCGGCAAGGCTCACGCCGAGCGGCCCCGGAAACATCTCCGGAAACAGCGTCAGCACCGTCGCGCGCCAGGGTGAGGGGTTTGCCATCGCAATCAGCTTAGCCAAAAACCACGGCCCGTGGTTATGGGTCCCCGCGTTCGCGGGGACCCGCCGAGGGAGCGTCGTCGCCCTCGATCTCCTGTGGCAGCGCGATCACGACGCGGCCGCCTTCGAGATCGACCTCCGGCACCACGGCGTTCGTGAACGGCAGCAGCATCGTCGTGCCTTTTGGGGGCGCGATTTCGATGATGTCGCCGGCGCCGAAATTGTGGATCGCGAGCACGCGGCCGAGCGCGTCGCCGTCCGTGGTGACGGCGGCGAGCCCGATCAGATCGGTGTGGTAATATTCGTCCGCATCTGTCGCGGGCAGTTTTTCGCGCGCGACGTAGAGCTCGATGCCGTTGAGGCGCTCGGCCTCATCGCGGGTCGTGACGCCCTTGAACGTTGCGACCAGATGATCTTTGGCCTCGCGCGCCGTTGCGACCTCGAACTGGCGCTTGCCGTCCTTGGACAGCAGCGGACCGTAGCGCCTGACGGCAAAGGGATCCTCGGTGAAGGTCCACAGTTTGACCGCACCGCGCACACCATGCGCGGCGCCGATCCGCGCGACGCAGACCAGCGCCGACATGTTCTAGCCTTAGCCCTTCGCGGCGGCTTCGGCCTGCGCCTTGCGCTCCTTGCGCGGCACGGCCTTCTCGGGGTTGTTGCGCGCTTCGCGCTTCTTGACGCCGGCAGCGTCGAGGAAACGCGCCACGCGATCGGACGGCTGCGCGCCCTTGGCGAGCCAGGCCTTCACCTTGTCCATGTCGAGCTTCAGACGGGTCTCGTTGTCCTTCGGCAGCAGCGGGTTGAAATAGCCGAGACGCTCGATGAAGCGACCATCGCGCGGGAAGCGCGAGTCGGCGACGACGACGTGATAGACGGGACGCTTCTTGGTGCCTGCGCGAGCGAGGCGGATAACGACGGACATTCAGTTCTCCTTCAAAATACGGTTTGTTCGGTTGATTGGTATTCCGCGTTGCGCGGGACGCTTATCGATCCCGTGCGACGAATTCCTCATTTCTTCTTGCCGGGGAAACCGCCGAGGCCCGGCAGCATCGGCTTGCCGCTGAGGCCCGTGAGGCCGGGCACATTCGGCAGGCCCTGCCGCAAGCCGGCCGGCAGATCCTTCGGCAAATTGGGCAAGCCCTGTCCGCCGCCGCTCTGCATCTTCTCCTGCAGCGCCTTCATCTCTTCCGGCGAGGGCGGCTTCATGCCGCCGCCAAAGCCCATGGCCTGCGCGATGCCGGCGAGCGGGCCGCGCTTGCCCGAGCCCATGGCCTTCATCACGTCGGCCATGTTCCGGTGCATCTTGAGCAGCTTGTTGACCTGCTCGACGCTCTGGCCGGACCCTGCAGCGATGCGCTTCTTGCGGCTGGCCTTGAGCAAATCGGGATGACGGCGCTCGTCGCGCGTCATGGAATCGATCACCGCGACCTGGCGCTTCAGGATCTTGTCGTCGATCCCCGCGGCCGCGATCTGGTTCTTCATCTTGGCGATACCGGGCATCATGCCCATCAGGCCGCTGATGCCGCCCATATTGGCCATCTGCAGCAGTTGCTCGCGCATGTCGTTGAGGTCGAACTGACCCTTGCGCATGCGCTCGGCGGTGCGCGCGGCCTTCTCGGCGTCGATATTGGCGGCAGCGCGCTCGACCAGCGACACCACGTCGCCCATGCCGAGGATGCGGCCGGCGATACGGTCGGGATGGAAGTCTTCCAGCGCGTCGGTCTTTTCACCGGTGCCGATCAGCTTGATCGGCTTGCCGGTGACCGCGCGCATCGACAGCGCAGCACCGCCGCGGCCGTCGCCGTCAACTCGTGTCAGCACGATGCCGGTGAGGCCGACGCGCTGATCGAACGCGCGCGCGAGATTTACGGCGTCCTGACCGGTGAGGCTGTCGGCGACCAGCAGCACTTCGTGCGGATTGGCCGCGGCTTTGATCGCGGCTGCTTCCGCCATCATATCTTCGTCGAGCGTGGTGCGGCCGGCGGTGTCGAGCAGCACGATGTCGTAGCCGCCGAGCTTGCCGGCTTCCAGCGCGCGCTTGGCAATCTGCGGCGGCTGCTGTCCCCCCACGATCGGCAGGGTCGGAATGTCGAGGTCGCGGCCGAGCACGGCCAGCTGCTCCATCGCCGCCGGACGATAGACGTCGAGCGAGGCCATCAGCACCTTGCGCTTGTCGCGCTGGACCAGGCGGCGGGCGAGCTTTGCGGTGGTGGTCGTCTTACCCGAGCCCTGCAGACCGACCATCATGATCGGCACCGGCGGCACGGAGTTGACGTCGATGGTCTGGCTTTCGGCGCCGAGCGTGTTGATCAGCTCGTCATGGACGATCTTGACCACCATCTGGCCGGGCGTGACCGACTTGACGACGGTGGCGCCGATCGCCTGCTCGCGCACGCGTTCGGTGAAGCTGCGCACCACTTCCAGCGCGACGTCGGCCTCCAGCAGCGCGCGGCGCACCTCGCGCATCGCGGCATCGACGTCCTTTTCGGTCAGCGCACCGCGCCCCGTCAGACGATCGAGAATTCCGCCAAGCCGTTCCGACAGATTGTCGAACAATGCCGTTGTCCTGTTGCTGTCTTCCCGACGGGAAGAGCGCTCCGTTACTCACTGCTGTCATGCCCCGGCTTGACCGGGGCATCCAGTACGCCGCGGCACCTCGGTTCCAGCCGAGCCGCCTCTGGGATACTGGATCGCCCGATCAAGTCGGGCGATGATCACCTCCTTGGGCAAGCGATCTTCCAAACACCTTTACGCCCGAGGGCGCACAGCGCTGTCGGGCGTTGACCTCTGGCCTCGAGGACCAGTCGGCGGGTCGAAAAGAAAGCCTTTCCGAGAAAGTGGCGGGGTTAAACGCCGCTCCCGCCCAAAAGTCAAGGAAAGTTGGGGTGCCGGAATGTCTCTGCCAAGGTAACATCCTGAAAATATGTCGCTTTCGACTGCCGGTTCCTTTTCCTTTTGCCCCGCCCATATAGAAGGTGATGACTTACCTCCGCCACCACTCCTGAAGCCCGCCGTGCCGATCACCCGCCGCCGCCTGTTCGGACTGCTTGCCGGGGCCGGCGCCCTGGTCGGTGTCCCGTCCCTCTGGATGTCCCGCATGAAAACCTACGACGGTCCCGCCTCCGACCATTTCGACGGTCTGAACTTCTTCGATCCGGACGGCGCGCCGCCGAAATCGCTTCGGGAGGTGCTGCGCTGGCAGCTCGGCGGCAAGCGGCAGCGCGCCACCTGGCCCGACTGGGCGCCCAGCCCCCATGCCGACACGCCGCCAGCCCGCGTCGACGGCGACAAGGTGCGGCTCTCCTTCGTCGGGCATGCCAGCTGGCTGATCCAGACCGGCGGCCTCAACATCCTGGTCGACCCCGTCTGGTCGACGCGGGTTTCGCCGGTCGCCTGGGCCGGGCCGAAGCGGCACAACGATCCCGGCATCGCCTTCGAGAAGCTGCCGAAGATCGACGTCGTGCTGGTCTCGCACGGCCATTACGATCATCTCGACATCGCGACGCTGTCGCGGCTCACCAAGAATTTTGCCCCGCGCGTGGTCACCCCGCTCGGCAACGACGTGACGATGCGCAGCTGGGATTCCACGATCAAGGTGGAAGCCTTCGACTGGCACGACCGCGTCGAGCTCGGCGGCGGCATCGCCGTGCATTTGGTGCCGACCCGGCATTGGACGGCGCGCGGCATGTTCGATCGCAACAAGGCGCTATGGGCGAGTTTTGTGCTGGAGACGCCTGCGGGGAAAATCTACGTCGTCTGCGATTCCGGCTATGGCGATGGCCGGCATTTCCGCCGCGTCGCCGAGAAGCACGGCAAGCTGCGTCTGGCGATCCTCCCCATCGGCGCCTACGAGCCGCGCTGGTTCATGCGCGACCAGCATATGAATCCGGAGGACGCGGTGAAGGCGCTACGCGATTGCGGCGCCGAGGCCGCGCTCGGGCATCATCACGGTACGTTCCAGCTCACGGATGAGGCGATCGACGCGCCGGCCAAGGCGCTGGTCGAGGCGCTGGATGCTGCGAAGCTTCCGCAGGAGCGCTTCGTGGCGATGCAGCCGGGGCAGGTGGTGGAGATTTAGGTCGTGTACCCATAAACCCGGCGGCGTGATGCGACGAAAGCAATGTCCGCTTTGCTCCTATAGCGACAAGTGCCTACGGCTCTGCGCGGTTGAACCAGAAAGCCCATGACGCAACAAAACACCATGGATTTCTTTTGGTCGGAAGACCTTGATTGATCGATGGATGGAACTGGCCTGTGGGATTTTTGCTGAGAATTGTGCTCGCAACCGCTCTTGTGAACCTTGCTCCAGCCGTCGCCCGGGCGAAGAACGCCGTCGCTTCTCCTGCCTTGCAGAAGGAATTCGATGGCTTCATCGAGAAGTTTCGCGCGGCGCTGAAGGCAAACGATTCCGTCGCCGTCGCCGGTATGACACGATTGCCGTTCATGAACGACAACGCAATTCGCGACGCCGCGCAATTTGGCGCCAAGACCTATCGGACCTCGTTCACGGCGAAAAATCGCGCGTGTATCCAGCGCGGCAAGGCCGTCTACGATCGCGACGATTATAAGAACGACAGTTACTTCGTCTTCTGCGGCGAGCTCATCTTCGTCTTTACCAAGACGCCGGCGGGTTTCCTTTTTACTGATATCAGCGCGAATGATTGATCAGGCAACAATGCTATCCACTGCCGCCGGACGCGTGATCGGTCGCCTCGCTCAGCGACATACTGGATACAGCAACTTGGGCGATGGGCCGATTCATCAACGGAAAGACTCGCCGCGAACCTCCCTTAACGGGCATGCATGATAAGTCCCTGCGAACGCGTTCGCAGGGACTGCACCATTGGTGTTGCGGCGACGTGCCTCTTAGGAACGGGGCTACTGCCCCTGCTTGATCGCCCAGCTCACATTCACCGTCACCGACAGCGTTTCCTCACCGGGCGCAACCGCGGCTTGCGGGGATGCGGCCATTGGTGCTGCCATCCGCCCCTTGAACAGCGGCACCGGGCCGCCGCCCTCGGTGACGCTGAGCGGAGCGCCCAGCGTCACGCCGGTGGCCTTGGCGTAGATCTCCGCCTTGCGGCGGGCGTCCACGATCGCCTGCTCGCGCGCGTCGTCGAGCAGTTTTGACGCCTGCGTCACTTCGAAGGAGATGTTGCCGATGTCGTTGGCGCCGGCGCTGACCAGCGTGTCGATGATGCCGGCGACCTTGGTCACGTCGCGAATTTTCACGGTGACGCGGTTCGAAGCGCGGAAGCCGACCACCGGGGATGCGCCGGTGGATTTGTTCTGGCCGTATTGCGGCTGCAGCGACAGCCGCGAGGTCTGGTAATCCTTCTCGGCAATGCCGGCGCCCTTCAACGCCAGCAGCACCTTGCCCATCGCGGCGTTGTTGGCATCGGACGCTTCCTTCGCCGTCTTGGCGTCGTTGGCGACGCCGGCGTCGATCTGCGCCAGATCGGGCGCCGCGGAAATGTTGGCTTCGCCGCTCACCGTAATGGCGGATGGAAAATCATCGGCAAGCGCGGGCGTTGTCAGCAGCGTGGCGGCGAAAACGGCGGCAAGGGACGTAGCAAGTATGGCAGTCTTTTTCATTGGTCTCACTTCAGCGGCACGAAAACGTTGATCACGAGCTTGTCCTCTGTCGTCTTCAGCGGATCGGTGAGGTATTCCTCGATGAAGGTATCCTTGGCTTCCAGCCTCTTGTCGTCGAGGTGGTTGGTGATCGCCTCATAGGTGTTGTCCATGTTGTCGTAGGAGCCGCGATGGACGAATTTCAGCACCTTGCCTTCCGGCGACTTGCCGATGCTCATGTCCTTGGCGAGGTTCTTGGGATCCTGCTCGACCGGGATCTCGGCAAGGAAGGTGAAGCCGGTATCGTCCGTCGAGGTGTAGACGATCATCGCATTGCCTGATGGCTTGATGCCCTGCTTGTCCAGGAGCGTGTTCAGTGCCTTGAAGGCGTCGATCAGCGTGTCGAAGGCCGAGTCCCAATTGGCAGTGCCCTTAACCATTACGACCTTCTTGGCCTCGAGCGTGGTCTCCAGGCCGAACGGATCGGCGGTCTGCACCGGGGCAGGTGTTGCGGCCGCCGCCGGTGGCGGGGCCGTTGGGCTGGGTGAGGCACTGGCTGCGGGCGAGGGCGACGTTGTCGGGGCCGGCGACGCGCTGGCGGCAGGCGACGGCGCGGGTGAGGCCGTCGCCACAGGGGCCGGCGAGGCGCTCGCGGCCGGGGTGGGAGAAGCCGATGGGGCCGGCGAGGGACTTGCCGAGGCCGCCGGTGCCGGGCTCGGGGTTTGCGCCAGAACCTCAGGCAGGCCAAGCGACAAGGCCGCTGCCGGGATCAGCGCGGCCAGAGCAAGACGACGAAACCTGATCATTTTTATTCTCCCCAAGGCCTTAACCAAGGCCCTTCATCAGCAAGACCTTGCCCACCAAGGCCTAATCCGGCTTGAGCCCGGCCGCGCATCCCGGTTCGCGGCGAGCTGCGCCGTTCTAACACGCGGGCGCGGAATTCGTCCCATGACAGATGCGTCATGGCAGACCGCTCGGCCGCCGACCGCAAATCACTGGCCAAGCCGGCAAGGATCGCCATATAAGACAGGCGAAATTCGGGATTTTTCATGAGCGCGCTCGCCAATCACGCATTTGCCAAGATGAACGGCATCGGCAACGAGATCGTCGTTGTCGACATGCGCGATTCTGCGGGCCCGGTGACGCCGGACGACGCCCGCGCGGTGGCGTCTGCGAACGGCGGTGTGGCCTACGACCAGCTCATGGTGCTGCAGAAGCCGCGGCTCGACGGCACCGAAGCCTTCATCCGCATCTACAACAATGACGGCTCGGAGGCAGGCGCCTGCGGCAACGGCATGCGCTGTGTGGTACGGCGCATCTTCGAGAAGAACGGGCAGACCGCCGCGACGTTCGAGACGGCGGCCGGCTTGCTCAATGCCTGGCAAGGCCCGGCGCCCGATCTCTACACCGTCGATATGGGCGCGCCGAAGTTCGGCTGGCAGGACATTCCGCTGGCGGAAGAGTTCCGCGATACCCGCTACATCGAATTGCAGATCGGGCCGATCGACAATCCGATCCTGCATTCGCCCTCCGTGGTGAGCATGGGCAATCCGCATGCGATCTTCTGGGTCGATGACGTCAACGCCTACGATCTCGAGCGCTTCGGTCCGCTGCTCGAAAACCATCCGATCTTCCCGGAGCGCGCCAACATCACGCTCGCCCATATCGTCGATGACAAGCACATCACGATCCGCACCTGGGAACGCGGTGCCGGCCTGACCCAAGCCTGCGGCTCGGCGGCCTGCGCCACGGCAGTGGCCGCGGCCCGCCTGAAGCGCGTCGAGCGCAATGTCGAGATCACGCTGCCCGGCGGCAAGCTCGGCATCGAATGGCGCGAGCGCGACGACCACGTGCTGATGACGGGCACTGCGACCTTCGAATATGAGGGCAGGTTCGATCCGGCGCTGTTTGCGCCGGTCGCCTGATGGCCGTCGACGTCGTCACCTTTGGCTGCCGCCTCAACGCCTTCGAGGCCGAGGTGATCCGCCGCGAGGCCGAGGGCGCTGGACTCTCCGACACTATTGTCATCAACAGTTGCGCCGTCACCAATGAGGCGGTGGCGCAGGCGCGGCAATCGATCCGCAAGCTGAAGCGCGAACGGCCCGACGCGCGCATCGTCGTCACCGGTTGCGCGGCGCAGACGCAAGCTGCGATGTTCGCCGACATGACCGAGGTCGATCGCGTCGTCGGCAATGACGACAAGATGCGGTCATCCGTGTGGCGCGATGCCCGCGATGCCTTCGATCTCGGCGCCGGCGAGAAGATCGCCGTCAGCGACATCATGGCCGTCAGGGAGATGGCGCCGCATCTCATCGACGGCTATGCCAGCGGCCTGCCGCGCGTGTTCGTGCAGGTGCAGAACGGCTGTGACCATCGCTGCACCTTCTGCATCATCCCCTATGGCCGCGGCAATTCGCGCTCGGTACCGATGGGTGCGGTGGTCGAGCAGGTGCGGACGCTGGCCGAGCGTGGCCATGCCGAGATCGTGCTGACCGGCGTCGATCTCACCAGCTACGGCGCTGACCTTCCGGGCACGCCGAAGCTCGGCATGCTGACGAAGCAGATCTTGCGGCACGTGCCGGAGCTGAAGCGCCTGCGCATTTCCTCGATCGATTCGATCGAGGCGGATGACGACCTGCTTGACGCCATCGCCGGCGATGCGCGGCTGATGCCGCATCTGCATCTGTCGTTGCAGTCCGGCGACGACATGATCTTGAAGCGCATGAAGCGGCGCCATTCGCGGCAGGACGCGATCGCGTTCTGCGAGCAGGTCCGCCGCCTGCGCCCGGACATCGCCTTCGGCGCCGACATCATCGCGGGTTTCCCGACCGAGACGGAGGAGATGTTCTCGCGCTCGCTCGATCTGGTCGAGGAATGCGGCCTGGCATTCCTGCACGTCTTCCCCTATTCGCCCCGCCCCGGCACGCCGGCCGCGCGGATGCCGCAGGTGGCGGGGCCGGCGATCAAGGAGCGCGCGAAGCGGCTGCGTGCGGCGGGCGAGATGGCGCTACGCAAGCGGCTGCAAGCCGAGATCGGTGCCACGCGCGAGGTGCTGATCGAGAGCGAGGGCCAGGGGCGTACGGAGCACTATCTGCCGGTGGCGATCGCGGGCGGGCGGGTGGGAAGCGTGGTGCCGCGCAGGATCGTTGGTAGCGATGGCGAGCATCTCACCACATAGACGGTGTCGGAGTTGCGACGCATTGCATCCCCAATGTCGTCCCTGCGAAAGCAGGGACCCATACCGCGTGATTTTTCGGTCGCCAACGGTGCTCGTCCCAGACAGCCGTCGCCAAACGTCTCCCAGTGGTTATGGGTCCCTGCTTTCGCAGGGACGACACCGGGGGTGTGGATATGCCTGCCCAAATAGCGCCCCCTACGACGCCCTGACCTGCCAGAACCGCAGCGTCCGCTTGGCATTCTCCGGCGTCATCCGCGCGTAGTGCCCTTGCGCCCGTGCAAGATCGGCCGGCTTCATGGCGCCTGTGGCAAAACGGCTTTCGAGCACGGCCACCGCGGTTTCCCAGCTGAGCTGCGCCGCCTTGCACGGCACCAGCAAGCCGTCGTCGCGCAGGCTCTGCATCAGCGGGCGGATTACCTCGACGGTCGATCCGGACAATGCGGCCAGCGCCGCGGCGGTCTCTTCATAGCGCCGCTGCGTAGCGAAACCGAACAGCGTCGCTTCGCTGAGCTGGCTGGTCGCCTTGAGCATTGCAATCGCCCGCTTGGCGCCTTCGAAATCGCGGACGCCAGACATCTGGCGATCGACGCCGACGGTGACGGCGGCGATCGCACTCTGGATTTCCTCGAACAGATGCGGCGGCGCGCGCGACAACAGGCGGGCGCGCACGGCGTCGCTCGCCGAGCGCAGCAACCGGCGGCGCAGCTCCGACGGCAGGTCGACGCGGACGCCGACGCTGACGGCAAGTTCGGGATCGGCTTCGGCCTGCCCGATCATGACGGCGAATCCGTTTCCGGAGACGCGCGCGCCGGGATTGGCGGCGAGCCGCCGGCTGACGCTGGGATAGCGCCGCGCCAGAAGTGCGTCGGTGACGATTTCCTTCAGCCACCAGCGGCCGGCGACCGCCAGCAGATGCGGCTCGCCCTTGCTGGAGGCGATCTTCACCAGCTCGCCGTCGTCGAGGCGGGCCGATTCCTGCAGCACGGGACCGGCGATGCGGATCTCGTCATTGCTGGCGAGGCGGCGGATTACCGAGGGCGGCGCCTGCGCGATCGGCGCCAGCTGCGCGCTGATCTCGGCGAGCGCGATGCGTGCGCCCATGTCGGCAAGCGCCCGCAGCTCGATGGTGCCGATCAGGCGCTCGAGCACCTCGTCGAACAACGCGATCTGCTCGTCGTCGAATTTGCCGGCAGAGGAGAGGAACAGATCGGTGACGCGCCGGGCCGTTTCCAGGCCCTTTTCCGCCGAGCCTGTGCGAATCGCGGATTCGACCTCTTCGATGATCGATAGTTCGGCCTTGGACATCACGCCCTGCTCATCCTGAGCGGTTACAGAAGCTTGTTCTAAGCAACCGTCATCATTAGCGGCGAGCGCTGAACGTTTCGTAAACCATGGGCCGGTAGCCCGGCACTGCTAAGCTCCTCACTATGAGGATCTGAAAGGCTATTCCCCGTTCCAGCCGCAGGCGCGGAGTTTTTCGTGCATGTGGGGTGGGGCCGGCGCCACGACGCGGACGGGCTCCTTGTTCCGGGAGATCGGCACCACGATCTCGCGGGAATGCAGGTGCAGCTTCGGCTCGCCGAAGCGCGGGCCGTTGCCGTAAATGTTATCGCCGAAGATCGGCCAGCCGGTCGCGGCCGAATGCACCCGCAATTGATGGGTCCGCCCGGTCACCGGTTCCATGGCCAGCCAGGTAAAACCGTCGCCCCGCCCCATCACTTTCCAGTTGGTGATCGCCTTCTGTCCCTCCGGATCAGGCTTCTGCCACCAGCCGCGTTCGGCATTGAGCCGGCCGAGCGGCATGTCGACGGTGCCCTCGTCCTCGGCTGGCCCGCCCTCGACCACGGTCCAATAGGTTTTGCCGATCTTGCCGTGCTTGAACAGGAGGCCGAGCGAGGCGGTTGCCTTGCGGTGGCGGCCGAGCACGAGGCAGCCGGAGGTGTCCTTGTCCAGCCGGTGGGCCAGCACCGGCGGTCGCGGCAGGCCGAAGCACAGCGCGTGGAAGGAATCCTCCAGATTGGCGCCGCCCTTGGGACCGCGATGCACGGGAAGGCCGGCCGGCTTGTCGATGACCAGCATCAGCCCGTCGCGATGGAGCACGCGGGCCAGAATTTCATCGGCCGTCAATTGGGGAACATCGAGCAATTGCAAGACTTTCGGTCAAGACTTTCGTTTGGCAGCCGGAACGGCTAACACACCCCCGCCATGAACGATACCACGTCAGATCCCCCCAAGCTGAGCTGGTGGCGCCGCCTGTCCAACGGGCTGAAGCGCACCTCGTCCTCGCTCGGGACCGCGGTCGCCGACCTCGTCACCAAGCGCAAGCTCGACCGCGCCATGCTCGACGACATCGAGGACGTGCTGCTGCGCGCCGACCTCGGCACGTCAGTCGCGGTGCGGATCGCGGACGCCGTCGGCACCGGCCGTTACGACAAGGCGATCTCGGCGGACGAGGTCAAGGACGTCGTCGCCACCGAGGTCGAGAAGGTGCTGTCGCCCGTGGCAAAACCGCTCGTGATCGATGCGGCCAAAAAGCCGTTCGTGATCCTCGTGGTCGGCGTCAACGGCTCGGGCAAGACCACCACGATCGGAAAGCTCTCGCAGAAATTCGCCTCCGAAGGCCGCAAGGTGATGCTGGCTGCCGGCGACACGTTTCGCGCAGCAGCCATCGAGCAGCTCAAGGTGTGGGGCGAGCGGACGAAGACGCCGGTGATCGCGGGCGCGCAGGGCTCGGATTCGGCGAGCCTCGCCTTCAACGCGCTGACGGCGGCCAAGGAGCAGAATATCGACGTGCTCCTGATCGACACCGCCGGCCGGCTGCAGAACAAGGCCGAGCTGATGAACGAGCTCGAAAAGGTGGTGCGTGTGATCCGCAAGGTGGATGACACTGCGCCGCATGCCGTGCTGCTTGTGCTCGATGCCACCGTCGGCCAGAACGCGCTGTCGCAGGTCGAGGCTTTCCATCGCACCGCCGGGGTCACCGGCCTCGTGATGACCAAGCTCGACGGCACCGCCCGCGGCGGCATTCTGGTGGCGCTCGCGGAAAAGTTCAAACTGCCGGTGCACTTCATCGGCGTCGGCGAAGGTGTCGACGATCTCGCGCCGTTCACCGCGCGCGATTTCGCCCGCGCCATTGCCGGAATCGAAAGCTGAAGAATGGACAAGACCCAGCCGCATCCGCTGTTCAAGCTCGCGACCGAGCTCGGGCCGCTGCTCGTGTTCTTCTTCGTGAACGCGAAGTTCAACCTGTTCGCCGCGACCGGCGCCTTCATGGTCGCGATCGTGGCGGCAATGGTCGCCTCCTACGTGGTGACGCGCCACATCCCGATCATGGCGATCGTGACGGGCGTGATCGTGCTGGTATTCGGCACGCTGACGCTGGTGCTGCACGACGAGACCTTCATCAAGCTCAAGCCGACCATCATCTACGGCCTGTTCGCTGCGATCCTCGGCGGCGGCTTGTTGTTCGGCCGCTCCTTCATCGCCGTGATGTTCGACCAGATGTTCAATCTGACGCCGCAGGGCTGGCGTATCCTCACGCTGCGCTGGGCGCTGTTCTTCGCCGGCATGGCGGTGCTGAACGAGATCGTCTGGCGCACCCAGAGCACGGACTTCTGGGTGAACTTCAAGGTGTTCGGCGTCACCCCGATCACGATGATCTTCGCCATCGCCCAGATGCCGCTGACCAAGCGCTACGGGATCGAGCCCGCGTCGCTCGAGGCGAGCGAGGCGGAAGCGGGGGATGTGCGGAAGGGGTAGGCCGAAGCGTCGCTCCACATACCGCTGTCATGCCCCGGCTTGACCGGGGCATCCAGTACGCCGCAGCTTTTCCGTATACGACTGACGTCTCTGGAATACTGGATCGCCCGATCAAGTCGGGCGATGACAGTTGAGCGTGTGGCATGAGCGCGGCGCTCAGCTCCCCGCTGCCTTCAGCGCCTTCTCCATCTGCGGCAACAGCACCGTCCGCAGATTGTCCGGCGTGATCGGGCCGACCAGCTTGTAGACGATGGTGCCTTCGCGACCGACGACGAAGGTTTCGGGCACGCCATAGACGCCCCATTCGATCGAGGCACGGCCGTTGGCGTCGACGCCGACCCGGCTGAACGGGTTGCCGTAGCGCCCGAGGAAGCGGCGCGCGTTGTCGGCCGCGTCCTTGTAGTTGATGCCGACGAGCTGGAAGCGCTTGTCCTTGGCGAACTCGGTCAAAAGCGGCGCCTCGTCGTGGCACGGCACGCACCAGGACGCCCAGACATTGACCAGGCTGACCTTGCCCTTGAACGCGGCGGGGTCGAGGCCCGGCACCTGCGCGTTGTCGATCTGCAATCCCTCGAGCGGTGGCAGCGCCGTCTGCGGCGCCGGACGGCCGATCAGCGCGGAGGGAATTCGCGAGGGATCGCCGCTGCCGAGCCGGAACCAGAACAGCAGCGCGAGGCCGATGAACGCGATCAGCGGCAGCACCATCAGGAAAGTGCGGCGCTGCGGCGGTGCGGAGGTCGATCGTTCGCTCATGATGCGTCCATGGCGCTACGGCCGGAGCGGCGGGTGATGCCGCTGCGGTCGAGCTCGCGCAGGCGCTGCGTCTGGTTGCGATAGTCGAGCACGATCCAGCCGATCAGGATCGCGACCACGAGGGCCGCTGCGGCATAGGATGTCACGATGAAGGATGCATAAGGGCCGAGCGACATCATCCTGCGGCCCCAATTTCTTTCGACGCGTTTTGTCCGCGCGCACCGGCGCCCATTTCGTTCGAGAACGCCACACGGCTTGCCTGCATCATTTGCAGGGAGCGGACACGGCGGCGCAGGATCTCGTTGCGCATCGCCGCCAGATGCAGCGTGACGAACAGCAGCGTGAAGGCGATCGCCATCACCAGCAGCGGAATCAGGAACGATTTGTCGAGGGCCGAGCCGCCCATGCGCATCACCGAGGCCGGCTGGTGCAGCGTGTTCCACCAGTCGACCGAGAATTTGATGATCGGCAGGTTGAGCGCGCCGACGAGGGTCAGCACCGCGGCGGCGCGTGCGGCGCGTGAGGGATCGTCGACCGCGCGCCACAGCGCCATCAGGCCGAGATACATCAGGAACAGGATCAGCACCGAAGTCAGCCGCGCATCCCATTCCCAATAGGTGCCCCACATCGGCCGGCCCCACAGCGAGCCCGTCAGCAGTGCGAGAAAGGTGAAGGCGGCGCCGATCGGAGCTGCGGCCTTGGCGGCGACGTCGGCCAGCGGATGCCGCCACACCAGCGTGCCCAGCGAGGCGATGCTCATCACGCCCCAGACGAACATCGACAGCCAGGCATTGGGCACGTGGATGAACATGATCTTCACGGTCGCGCCCTGCTGATAGTCATCGGGCGCAAGCGCGGCTTGATAGAGACCGATTGCAAGCAGCAGGACGGTCGCGGCCGCAAGCCACGGCAAGACCCGCGCTGTCAGCGCGAGGAACCGCGTGGGGTTGGCGAGGTCGATCAGCGTCATGGTACCCTGATAATCATCGGTGGCCGCTCAGGCAATCAGCACGAAAGCGAGGGACGAAAGTTGATCGGGGTCAAGGTCAATCGCGCGCATCTCAATCGAGCCCGTGCCGCAGGCTCGCTGCGGCTGCGAAGGGGCCGATCACGAGGCTGACCAGGGACAGCGCGCACAGGATCGAGAATGGTGCGCCGAACGTCATCGGGCCAACGATCACGGCCTGCGAGGCCGCCACCCCGAAGATCAGCACGGGAATCGACAGCGGCAGCACCAGCACCGCCATCAGCAGCCCGCCGCGGTGCAGCGTCACCGCCAGCGCCGCACCGATCATGCCGGTAAACGTCAGCGCCGGGGTGCCGGCCAGCAGCGTCAGCGCCACCGCGCCAGTCGCGACCATGTCGAGGTTGAGCAAGAGGCCGAGCACGGGGGTTGCGACAATCAGCGGCAGGCCGGCAGCCAGCCAATGCGCCAGCGCCTTGGCGGCGCAGGCGAGTTCCAGCGGCGTCCGGCTCATCGTGATCAGGTCGAGCGAGCCGTCCTCGTGGTCGGCCATGAACAGCCGGTCGAGGGTGAGCAGGCTCGCCAGCAGCGCGCCGAGCCAGAGGATGGCCGGCCCCAGCCGCGACAGCAGCGCCAAATCCGGCCCCACCGCGAACGGCATCAGCACCACCACGGTCAGGAAGAACAGCACGCCAATCAGCGCCCCGCCGCCGACGCGGAGCGCGATCCTGACGTCCCGGCGGACGAGGGCTGAGAGGGCGGCGGTCATGGGGTGCCTCCCGCGGCGGAGTCGCTTGGTTTGATGGCATCGAGCCGCAGGCGCAGTGCGCTCCCTCCCCCCTTGTGGGGGAGGGCGGGGGAGAGGGGTAGCCCCGGGAGAGATGCTCGGTGGAGACGGATCGCCAGCAACAGAGCGCCCGCCTCTTGAAGGCCAGAACCGAGACGTCTTGCCGTGTGGCACCCTCCTCCCTGCCCGCGAGAGCGAGCTTCGCTCGTCTCGGACCCCACAAGGGGGGAGGGAACGAAGAGAGCGGGGCCCAGCCGCTCGGAAAGCTGAGGGTCGTGTCGCCTCACGCCACACCCCCGATCCGCAGCTGCCGCGACTCGATCCCCAACGGTGCATGGGTTGCCGCGACGATCAGGCCGCCGCGCGAAAGATGCTCGCGCATCAGGCCGCCGAACATGTCCTGTCCCGTCACGTCCAGCGCATTGGTCGGCTCATCCAGCAGCCAGATCGGGCGCCGCACGGTCAAAAGGCGCGCCAGCGACAGCCGGCGGCGCTGGCCGGCGGACAAAAAGCCGGCGGGCAGGTGGGTGGCATGCTCGAGCCCCACCGTGGCGAGGCTCTCGGCGAAGTCAGAACGCTCCCCCCCAAGGAAATCGGCCCAGAAAGTCAGGTTTTCCGCCACGCTGAGCGCCGGCTTCAGGGCATCGCGATGGCCGAGATAGTGGCACTGCTCGGGCAGCGTCAGCTCGGCATCGCCGCCCTCCAGCGCGATCTTACCGCCTGCCGGAACGAGCAGACCCGCGATCAGCCGAAGCAGCGAGGTCTTGCCCGACCCGTTGCGGCCGACGACCGCGACCGCTTCGCCGGCGACAGCCTCGAAATCGAGCCCGGCAAACACCTCGCGGCCGCCGCGCACGCAAACGACCCCGCGCCCGGACAGCTGCATCTTGCCTTGGTCCACCCCGCTCAAGCCGGGCCTCAGGAAAACTTGGGGTAGCGCATGGGAATTTTTGGCTCGCGAATGCTGCGGTACGATTGTGGCTGTGGCGGCGCGGTTAGAAAGCTTCTATAAGCCCGGAACTACTTGATGCAGCAACTCAACCTGCCCCTGCAAGCGGCCCAGCCTGATACGCTAACGGTGTTAAAATACCCTGCCGGGTATAACTAACAATTGGGATTCCTACATGACCTCGCTCGACAGCTTCAAATGCAAAAAGACCCTCAAGGTCGGCGCCAAGACCTATGTCTATTACAGCCTGCCCACGGCCGAGAAGAATGGTCTGAAGGGAATCTCGAAACTTCCCTATTCGATGAAGGTCCTGCTCGAGAACCTCCTGCGCAACGAGGACGGCCGCTCGGTCAAGAAAGAGGACATCGTCGCGGTCTCGAAATGGCTGCGCAAGAAGTCGCTGGAGCATGAGATCGCCTTCCGCCCGGCGCGCGTGCTGATGCAGGACTTCACCGGCGTGCCCGCGGTGGTCGACCTCGCCGCGATGCGCAACGCGATGCAGAAGCTCGGTGGCGATGCCGAGAAGATCAACCCGCTGGTGCCGGTCGATCTCGTCATCGACCATTCCGTGATCGTGAACTTCTTCGGTGACAACAAGGCTTTCGGCAAGAACGTCACCGAGGAGTACAAGCAGAACCAGGAGCGCTACGAGTTCCTGAAGTGGGGCCAGAAGGCGTTCTCGAACTTCTCCGTCGTGCCGCCCGGCACCGGCATCTGCCACCAGGTCAATCTCGAATATCTCTCCCAGACGGTCTGGACCAAGAAGGAGAAGATGACGGTCGGCAAGAAGACCGGCACCTTCGAGGTCGCCTATCCCGATTCGCTGGTCGGCACCGACTCCCACACCACCATGGTCAACGGTCTCGCCGTTCTCGGCTGGGGCGTCGGCGGCATCGAGGCGGAAGCCTGCATGCTCGGCCAGCCGCTGTCGATGCTGCTGCCCAACGTCGTCGGCTTCAAGCTGAAGGGCGCGATGAAGGAAGGCGTCACCGCGACCGACCTCGTGCTCACCGTGACGCAGATGCTGCGCAAGCTCGGCGTGGTCGGCAAGTTCGTCGAGTTCTTCGGTCCCGGCCTCGACAATCTCTCGGTGGCCGACAAGGCGACCATCGCCAACATGGCGCCCGAATATGGCGCGACCTGCGGCTTCTTCCCGGTTGACGCCGCCGCGATCGACTATCTCAAGACCTCCGGCCGTGCGGCGCCGCGCGTCGCGCTGGTGCAGGCCTATGCCAAGGCGCAGGGGCTGTTCCGCACCGCCAAGTCGGCCGATCCGGTGTTCACGGAGACGCTGACGCTCGATCTCGCCGACGTCGTGCCGTCGATGGCCGGTCCGAAGCGTCCCGAAGGCCGCATCGCGCTGCCGTCGGTCGCCGAAGGCTTCTCGCTCGCTCTCGGCACCGAGTACAAGAAGGCCGAAGAGCCCAGCAAGCGCTTCGCCGTCGAAGGCAAGGACTTCGAGATCGGCCATGGCGACGTCGTGATCGCCGCCATCACGTCCTGCACCAACACCTCGAACCCGAGCGTGCTGATCGGCGCCGGCCTGCTGGCCCGTAACGCCGCCGCGAAGGGCCTGAAAGCAAAACCGTGGGTGAAGACCTCGCTCGCGCCGGGCAGCCAGGTCGTCGCCGGCTATCTCGCCGATTCCGGTCTGCAGAAGGATCTCGACAAGGTCGGCTTCAACCTGGTCGGCTTCGGCTGCACCACCTGCATCGGCAATTCCGGTCCGCTGCCCGAGGAGATCTCGAAGTCGATCAACGACAACGGCATCGTCGCCGCGGCCGTGCTCTCGGGTAACCGCAACTTCGAAGGCCGCGTCTCGCCCGACGTGCAGGCGAACTATCTGGCCTCGCCGCCGCTGGTGGTCGCGCACGCGCTCGCGGGCAGCGTCACCAAGAACCTCGCCGTCGAGCCGCTCGGCGAGGGCAAGGACGGCAAGCCGGTGTACCTCAAGGACATCTGGCCGACGACCAAGGAGATCAACGCCTTCATGAAGAAGTTCGTGACCGCGTCGATCTTCAAGAAGAAGTATGCCGACGTGTTCAAGGGCGACACCAACTGGCGCAAGATCAAGACCGTCGAGAGCGAGACCTATCGCTGGAACATGTCTTCGACCTATGTGCAGAACCCGCCTTATTTCGACGGCATGAAGAAGGAGCCGGAGCCGGTCACCGACATCGTCGAGGCGCGCATCCTCGCCATGTTCGGCGACAAGATCACCACCGACCACATCTCGCCGGCCGGTTCGATCAAGCTTACCTCTCCGGCTGGAAAATATCTCAGCGAACACCAGGTGCGTCCCGCCGACTTCAACCAGTACGGCACGCGCCGCGGCAACCATGAAGTGATGATGCGCGGCACCTTCGCCAACATCCGCATCAAGAACTTCATGTTGAAGGGCGCGGATGGAAATATCCCTGAGGGCGGTTTGACAAAACACTGGCCCGACGGTGAGCAGATGTCGATCTACGACGCCGCGATGAAGTACCAGCAGGAGCAGGTGCCGCTGGTGGTGTTCGCCGGCGCCGAATACGGCAACGGCTCCTCGCGCGACTGGGCCGCCAAGGGCACGCGCCTGCTCGGCGTGCGCGCCGTGATCTGCCAGAGCTTCGAGCGCATCCATCGCTCCAACCTGGTCGGCATGGGCGTGCTGCCGCTGACCTTCGAGGAGGGCACCTCCTGGTCGTCGCTCGGCCTGATGGGCGACGAGAAGGTCACGCTGCGTGGCCTCGTCGGCGACCTCAAGCCGCGCCAGAAGCTGACCGCGGAGATCGTCTCCGGCGACGGTTCGCTGCAGCGCGTTTCGCTGCTCTGCCGCATCGATACGCTGGACGAGCTCGACTACTACCGGAACGGCGGTATCCTGCACTACGTGCTGCGCAAGCTCGCGGCCTAAGCGCGAATTTGTGAACGGTGGCTCACCGCGACGTGAGTAGAAGGTTAAACGAAGGCGGCCTATCACAAGGCCGCCTTCGTGCGTTTGCGGCATGCTCCAGATGGGCCCGCCCGGCGGAAAACCTCCTTTCGGACGGTTGGCCTGGGCGGTCGGGTGTGTCGCGCCCCGTAAGACTACGGTGACCATCCGGCGATAAGTTCTCCTTCTCACGAGCAATGGTGTGCGGCGTTCGACATGACAACAATGACGGCTTCTCATCTGGTTTCACGTTGGTCCGGTGCTTTCTGGTCGGGAGCTCTCGGCATCTGTGCGATCGTCGCCGTCATCCGTCCTGCCGAAGCCGATCCCCGCGCCGTTGTCGAATTGTTTACCTCGCAGGGCTGCTCCTCCTGCCCGCCCGCCGACCAGATCATCGGCGATCTCTCCAAAGACCCGTCGATCATCGCGCTGAGCATGCCGATCGACTATTGGGACTATCTGGGTTGGAAGGACACGCTGGCGGATTCGCGCTTCTCTGCACGGCAGCGTGCTTATTCGCGCATGCGCGGTGATCGCGAGGTCTACACGCCGCAGGTCGTGGTCAACGGCTCCACCCATGTCATCGGCAGCGATCGTGCCGGCATCGAGAGCGCGATCGGCAAGACCGACAAGGGCACGGGCGTGATGAGCGTGCCGGTGACGATGTCGCTCGCGGGCAAGCAGATCAACGTATCGGTGGCGGCGAGCAACGAGCCGGCCGTCTCGCATGGCGAGGTCTGGATCTGTTCGATCGCCAAGTCAGTCCCGATCGCAATCACCCGAGGCGAGAATCGCGGACAGCAGGTCACCTATCACAACGTGGTGCGCAACCTGCTCAAGGTCGGTGACTGGACCGGGCGTTCGGAAAGCTGGACGGTGCCGATCGAGAACCTCACGCGCGACGGCGTCGACGGCGCGGTGGTCTATGTCCAGGACGGCAGCCGCGAGAAGCCCGGCACGATGCTGGGTGCGGCCTACACGTCGCTGCACTGATTTCAATTCTCTAGCGTCGTACTCACTGCCCACCCTCATGGTGAGGAGCGCGCTCTTGCGCGCGTCTACCGGACGATGTTTCGCATCGCCGTGAGAACCATGCCGGCCCCGCTCATGCGGTTGGGCCTCGATCCTTCGATACGCCACGCGAAGGGAGCGCGGCTCCTCAGGATGAGGGGAGAGACTGTTGGCGCTGATGAGAGGAGAATTTCGCCGGGGCAGAAACATCCCGACACAAACAAAAAAGGACCAACTTGCGTTGGCCCTCCTTGTCGCGCGTACAGACCCGATCCTGTTCGACCCCGGGGGGCTGGGGGCTGAGGAATCCGGAACCGAAAGGACCGGGTCAACGCACCTGAGTCTTTTCGCAATGCAGGGCGGCAGTCGCTAGGCGGAAAAGCGGCGAGAGTATGATTCCTGCTAACGATCCCGTGACGGTTTGCCGCGAGGGAGTTCCACCATAGCGTGTGCCCCGATTCGTAACCGATTCGACCGGTTGAATCAGGAGCCCCTTGCGGCGGTGGCCGGTTGGCGCAATCATGCAGCTGTCATGATCCAGGTTCCGGGGACGGTCTTCGCGGATTCGGGTCATGCCGTGCGATGAGGAAGCGCTCCATGAGTCTGTCGGAGGATGCCGATCCGAGCGAGCAGCGCGCGGCGGCCCGCCCCGCCGCGGCGGCGACGCAACTGAGCCGGGTGACGTTCAACCGGCTCGAGCTGCATCGTATTCTCAATCTCTACGGCCGCATGGTCGCGGACGGCGAATGGCGCGATTATGCCATCGACTTCCTGAGGGATCGCGCCGTGTTCTCGGTCTATCGCCGTGCCTCGGAAGTGCCGATCTATCGCATCGAGAAGGATCCGCGGCTGGCGCGCAAGCAGGGCATGTACAGCGTGATCTCGGCGACGGGGCTGATCCTGCGCCGCGGCCACGAGCTGGAGCGCGTGCTGCTGGTGATCGATCGGAAATTGGCGGTGGTGTAGCCGCACGACCGGTGCCGTAGGGTGGGCAATAGCGCATTGCGCCGTGCCCACGTCCTTTCTCTATCGCCACGAATCGTGGGCACGCTTCGCTTTGCCCACCCTACGACAGCAGTGATGTGGCGAATTCTTCGTAGCCCGGATGAGCGCAGCGACATCCGGGTTTTGTCTCGCGGTGGTCCCGGGTATCGCTTTGCCCACCCTACGAGATCTATTTTGTCGGCACCGTCTTCGCGCCCTCGCCGAGGTCGCGCTGCATCATCACCGTATCAAGCCAGCGGCCGAATTTCAGCCCGACATTGGGATGCGTGCCGATCATCTTGAAGCCGCCCTTGGTGTGCACGCCGATCGAGCCGGCATTGGCGGAATCGCCGATCACCGCGATCATCTGGCGGAAGCCGCGCGCCTCGCATTCGGCGACCAGCCGCTCCAGCAGCTTTGATCCGACACCGCGGCGGTGGAAGGAGGGATCGAGATAGATCGAGTTCTCGACCGTGAAGCGGTAGGCTGGGCGCGGGCGGTAGGCGCCGGCATAGGCATAGCCGGCCACGCGGCCGTCGAGGATAGCGACGAAATAGGGATAGCCGCCGTCGACCAGCGCGCGATAACGGCGCGTCATCTCCACGAGGTCGGGCGGCTCCAGCTCGAACGTCGCGGTGCCCTCGCGGACGGCCTGCTGGTAGATGGCGGTGATGGCGGGAAGGTCGGCCTCGGTTGTGGGCCTGATTTCAGGTGCGGACATGGCGGCAAGATTAGAGCCTTCCCGCTGGCGCTGGAAGGGGCAACGATGTTGCCACACCGTCATTGTGAGCGCAGCGAAGCAATCCAGAAATGCATCCGCGGAGGGACTCTGGATTGCTTCGCTGCGCCCGCAATGACGAGGAGGAAGAGGCGGCACTCGTGGCCTTGTAGCCCGGATGGAGGGAAGCGTAATCCGGGGCCGCCTTATCCGCGGAAAGGACTTTCCCGGATTGCGCTGCGCTCCATCCGGGCTACAAGCGCCACCGCACCCCCAAACAAAAACCCCGGCCTTTCGGCCGGGGTTCCTATCCGTTCTCTCGTCGTTGCGCTTAGTCACGTTGACCGAGGAGCTGCAGCAGCAGCGTGAACAGGTTGATGAAGTTCAGGTACAGCGACAGCGCGCCGGTGATGGCCGCACGCTCTGCGATGTCGCCGCCGGCCGAGGCGTAGCCGTAGATGTAGTCGTTCTTCAGCCGCTGGGTGTCCCAGGCGGTGAGGCCCGCGAACACCAGCACGCCGACCACCGACACGATGAACTGCAGCATCGAGCTCGCCAGGAACAGGTTCACCAGGCTCGCGATGATGATGCCGATCAGGCCCATGAACAGGAACGAGCCCATGCCGGTCAGGTCACGCTTGGTGGTGTAGCCGTAGAGGCTCAGCGCACCGAAGGTGGCCGCAGTGATGAAGAACACCCGCACGATCGAGGTGTGCGTGAACACCAGGAAGATCGACGACAGCGAGATGCCCATCAGCGCCGCGAACACCCAGAACAGGATCTGGGCGGTCGAGGGAGCGAGACGGTTGATGCCCGCCGAGATCACGAACACCATGGCGAGCGGCGCGAGCATGAACAGCCATTTCAGCGGGCTGACGAACATCGCGTAGCCGAACGGGGTCAGGAACAGCTTGCCGACGCGGACGGATTCCGCCGTCGGAACGTCGGTCACGGCAGCCATGTAGACACCGAGCGCGGCAAGGCCGGTGATGGCGAGGCCAATGCTCATGTAGTTGTAGATGCGCAGCATATAGGCGCGCAGGCCGGCATCGACCGTCGCGGCGTCAACACGCCCGGCGGCCCTGCCGAAAGGAGAAGCGTAGTTACGGTCTAGGTCCGACATGGTCGAATTCCCGTTGGTTGGTCCGGTCCGGCACGAGGGTCGCCATGCCGCCGGTTCGTCAAACTCTATCTCGGATACCGACGCCAACCGACTAAATTTTGGCTAACAATCGGGGCTCCGAACCCATTCGATATGTGGGAAACTAACACATTAGCTGCAACCTTCCACGCGCGGCTGAATGTCGCCCTTGGCGGCAATCCTGACGCGAACCTGACGGGCAGTCGTGGTTAATCGCAGAAATCGTGCGATTCTGCTCTCGTGCAGCCATCCGCTACATTTTGTCACAAATTCCGCAACACCGTGGCGGGCTTTTTGTTCAACGCCAGCAGCGTGCCCGCGAGCCCGAGTCCGACCGTGACGACGAGCGCGGCCGCGACCACGCCGGCCGCGCTGCCGGCCTGCCAGACGAAGCTCAGCGTCATCAGCCGCGTCACGATCATCCAGGCCGCGATGCTGCCGGAGATCACCCCGAACACCGCGGTCGCGAGCCCGATCAGGAGGTATTCCAGCGCATAGGCCCCGAGCAGCCGCAGCCGGGTCGCGCCCAGCGTCTTCAGGATCACCGCATCGTAGACCCGGTGGCGATGCCCGGCGGCGAGCGCGCCGCCGAGCACCAGGATCGCCGAGATCAGGGTCACGGCGCTGGCGCCGCGGATCGCCAGCGCCAGATTGGTCACGACAGAGCCGACCGTCTCCATCACCTCGCGCACGCGCACGCTCGTCACCATCGGATAGGCGTCGGCGACCTGCTTGATGATCTTGCCGTCGCCTGCCGCAGTTCCGCCCGTTTCCGTCAGCGTCGCGATGTGGGTGTGGGGGGCGCCCTTGAAGGCGTTCGGCGAGAACACGAGAACGAAGTTGATGCCCATCCCCTGCCAGTCGATGGTGCGCAGATTGCCGATTTTGGCCGGGATGTCGCGGCCGAGCACGTTGACCACGACTTGGTCGCCGAGCTTGAGGCCGAGCCCGTCGGCGATCTTCTTCTCCATCGAGACCAGCGGCGGGCCGGAATAATCGGCGCTCCACCATTCGCCCTCGACCACCTTGGAGCCTTTCGGCAGCTCGCCGGTATAGGTCAGGCCGCGGTCGCTCTGCAGCACCCATTCGGAATCGGTGGTCGGCTTGAGCTCCTCGGCGCGCACGCCGCGCGCGGCGACGATGCGCCCGCGCAGCATCGGCACGTCTTCGACCGTCGCGCCCGGCGCAATCCGGCGCAGATAACCGTCGAACTGCTCGGCCTGCGTGCTCGGGATGTCGATGAAGAAGAAGGACGGCGCGCGGTCGGGCAGGGCTGCCAGGAACTGCCGGCGCAGATTGCCGTCGATCTGGGTGATGGTGACGAGCACGGCGAGCCCGAGCCCCAGCGACAGCACCACCGAGGGCGTCAGCGCGCCCGGCCGGTGGATGTTGGCGATCGCCAGCCGCAGCATCGGCAGCCGCGTCCGCGGCAGCCGCCGCGCGATGGCCATCAGCAGGGCGGCGATGCCGCGCAGCAGGGCGAACACGACGACCGAGGAGGCCACGAACACCGCCGCGATGCGTTTGTCGAACGACAGCCCGATCACGACCGCGATCAGCAGCGCAATCACGACGCCCATGAACACGAGATAGCTCGCGCGCGGCCGATGCCATTCCGAGCTGATGGTGTCGCGGAACAGCGCGGCCACCGGCACGTCGTGGACGCGCCCGAGCGGCCACAGGCCGAAGGCGAGCGCGGTCAGGAGGCCATAAATGAAGGACAGCGCGAGCTCGTCGGCATGCACGGCCGGCACCACCGGCAGCGGCAGCAGCTTGCCGAACAGGCCGACGATCGCGAACGGCATGGCGGCACCGAGCGCAAGGCCGATGATCGAGCCGATGCCTGCGAGCAGGAGGACCTGCGCCAGATAGATGCCGAACACGTCGCGGCCGGTGGCGCCGACGGCCTTGAGGGCCGCGATCACTTCGAGCCGGCGGTCGATATGGCTCTTCACGGCATTGGCGACGCCGACCCCGCCGACCAGCAGCGCGGCAAGGCCGACCAGCGTCAGGAATTGTGTGAATCGGTTGATGTTGCGTTCGAGTTGCGGCGAGGCGTTGGAGCGGCTGCGGATCTCCCAGCCGGCCTGCGGCGCAGCGCTCCGCGCGTCCGCGATGAAGGCTTCGGTGGCGCGCTCGTTGTTCGCCGTATCGGGCAGCTTCACCCGGTAGACCCAGCGCACCAGGCTGCCGGGCTGGATCAGGCCGGTGGCGCGCAGGCCGGCCTCGCTGATCAGGAAGCGCGGTCCGAAGCCGATGCCGCCTGCGAGCTTGTCGGGCTCGGCTTCGACTGTCGAGCGGATCTGGAAGGTCGCAGCGCCAATGGTGACGCGGTCGCCGGTCTTGAGCGAGAGCCGCGCCAGCAGCGTCGGATCGGCGGCCGCGCCGAACGCGCCGTCGCGTTCCGCAAGGACGTCGGACATCGGCAGCTGTGGCGCCAGCGTCAGCTGGCCCAGCATCGGATAGGTGTCGTCGACCGCCTTCATCTCGACCAGTGCGAGCTGGCCATCGGCCGCGCGCGCCATGCCGCGCAAGGTCGCGGCGGTCGAGACCGTGCCGCGCGAGCGCAGGAAGGCGACCTCTTCAGGTTTGGCTTCGCGCTGGAACAGCACGAAGGAGACGTCGCCGCCGAGCAGCGTGCGGCCCTCGCGGGCCAAGCCGTCGGAGAGGCTCGCCGACACCGAGCCGACGCCGGCGATCGCCATCACGCCGAGCGCGATGCAGGCGATGAAGACATAGAAACCGCGCAGGCCGCCGCGCAATTCGCGCAGCGCGTAACGCAGGGACAGCGCGATGCCGTTTGGCTTCGCGAACGGCTCGGCCGAGGCGCTCATGCCGGCGCAGACTGCGTGTCGATGCGGCCCGAGCGCAGCCGGATCACGCGGTCGCAGCGATGCGCGAGCGAGGAATCGTGCGTGACCAGTACCAGGGTCATGCCGCGCTCGGCGTGCTTGCTGAACAGGAGATCGACGATCTGCTTTCCGGTGGCCTCGTCGAGATTGCCGGTCGGCTCGTCGGCGACCAGGATGGCGGGATCGGGCGCCAGCGCGCGGGCGAGTGCGACGCGCTGCTGCTCGCCGCCGGAGAGCTGGGTCGGATAATGATGCAGGCGATCGCCGAGCCCGACCGATTGCAGCTCCTGCGCCGCGCGCGTTGCGGCATCGGGATTGCCGGCGAGCTCCAGCGGCACCGCGACGTTCTCCAGCGCCGTCATGGTCGGGATCAGATGAAAGGACTGGAAGACGATGCCGACCTGGCGGCCGCGGAAGCGGGCCAGCGCGTCCTCGTCGAGGGCATTGAAAGGCGTGCCCGATACCACCACCTCTCCACTATCAGGACGCTCCAGCCCCGCCATCACCATCAGCAGCGTGGATTTGCCCGAACCTGACGGGCCGATCAGGCCGATCGTCTCGCCCGAGGCGACCCGCAGGCTGATATCCTTGAGGATGTGAACGCGTGCCGCGCCCGTGCCCAATGAGAGATTGACGTTGGAGATGGCGATGGTGTCCGCGGCAGCGGTGAGCGACGAGGGTTCGATGCGAGTGTCCATGGTCCGGTCATATGGCAACTCCGATGGCGCGGTCGAGAGGCGTTACGGATTGTTCATGCACATAGCCGTGTTGATGCTCGGTTTGATGACGATCGCGACAACGCCGTCGTTGCAGGCCCAGCCGGCGGCCAAACCGATCAAGCTCGTGGTCCTCGGCGATTCCTTGAGTGCGGGCCTCGGCCTCTCGGCCCAGGATTCGTTCCCGGCCAAACTCAAAAAATCCTTGCAGGACAAAGGTATAGAGGTCGACATGACCAACGCCGGCGTGTCCGGCGACACCTCTTCGGGCGGCCGTGACCGGCTCGACTGGTCGGTCCCCGACGGAACCGACGGCGTCATCGTCGAGCTCGGCGCCAACGATGCCCTGCGCGGCGTCGATCCCGATTTGACGCGCGCCGCGCTCACCGACATCGTCCAGCGGCTGAAGGCGCGCAAGATTGCGGTGATGCTGTGCGGCATGCTGGCGCCGCCGAATTACGGCGCCGACTATGCCGCGCGCTTCAATTCGATTTATCCGGATCTGGCGAAGAAATTCGACGTGCCGCTTTATCCGTTCTTTCTCGAGGGCGTTGCGGCCGACGCCAAGCTCAACCAGGCCGACGGCATTCATCCGACTGCGGCCGGCGTCGACATCATCGTCGGCAACATCATGCCCACCGTGGAGGCATTCCTTGGCACCATCGCTGAGCAACGGCGTTGAAAAGCGGGCAGCGCCAACCGTCATACCCAGGGTTTTACCGGGGTGAGGCGCGCGATGCTTCGCAGAGTCACACAACTGCGATAGGAATCAGGGTACCGGTGATTCGTCACCGGCTCTAAAATTTGGATATGGTCTGTCCCACGGATCATGCCCAAGCATCGGGAGTGCGAAACGATGCCGCGTTTGTTCACTGGTCTGGAAATCCCGGCCGAAGTCAGCCAGACGCTTTCCAATTTGCGGGGTGGCCTTCCCGGCGCCCGCTGGATCGATCCCGAAAATTATCACGTCACCCTGCGCTTCATCGGCGATATCGACGGCCTGTCCGCCAACGAGATCGCATCGATGCTGTTTCGCGTCGACCGCAAGCCCTTCGAGGTGAAGGTGCAGGGGCTGACGAGTTTTGGCGGCCGCAAGCCGAGAGCGGTCGTTGCGACGATCGCACCGAGCAGGCCGCTGATGGAATTGCAGGCCGAGCTCGAGCGCATGATGCAGCGGATCGGTCTCAACCCTGAAGGCCGCAAGTTCATCCCGCATGTCACGCTCGCCCGGCTGCACGATGCCTCCGATCGCGACGTCGCCGACTATCTCTCGCTGCGTGGCTACTTCCCGAGCAAGGCGTTCATGGCGGAGCGGTTTGTGCTGTTCTCGTCGCGCGCCTCCACTGGCGGCGGGCCGTATGTGGTCGAGGACGCCTACGAGCTGTGTGAGTAGGCTCCCAAACTCGGCGGCGTTACCGCAGCGGCGCAGCGCCTGCTCGACTGATATCGGTCTTTGCGAAGTCTTCGCCTTTGAACAGCAAAGGTTCGCCGCGAGTCATAGCCAGCGCGTAAGAGAAGCAATCACCGTAGTTGAGCGACGCGGCGTGACGCCCCTTGCCGTAGCGCCGCCAGACGCGCCGTGCGGCATCGACTTGCACGGCATCGACCGCAACGATCTCTGCACCGAGCTTGACGAGCCAGAGATCGAACTCACGCCCGCCTGCGTCGCCCAGCCGGGTTTCGATCACCATCGTTGCTTCAAGCACTGTGGCTGCAGAGATCAGGCGGATCGGATCATCCACAATCAGTCGCTCAATATCGGCTGCATCGTCTTCGTTGAGCGCGATTGCCACGATCGCCGATGTGTCCATCACCATCAGCGTGGCAATCCATGCTCGTCGTATCCGAGAATTTCCTCGGGCGTGCGGTCGTCCACGACGCGCATTTCGCTCCAGCGACGCCTGATCTCCGCCATGTCTTCCAGTAGCGCGTCTTTGCGCGTTTGACCCCCGAGCCGACGCAGCCGCTCCTCGATGGCGCGCTTGGTCGCGGTCGTGATGTTCTCGCCAGTCAGTTGCGCGAGACTCCGTGCCAACCGCTCGGTTTCGGGGTCCTTGATGCTCAGGGCCATATGAGGATCCTTAGTTCCTAAATAGGTATATTCTACCTAAACGGGGCGTAGTAGGCTAGGAGGGCGTCCACGGTCGGCGATCTCCTCTGAAAATCAAGCGCATAAGCCGTTGCGCCAATACGCGGTTGCAATTTCCGCCGGTCTCTGGCGGTAAAGGGCCATGCTCTCGACCCCCAGTTCCCCCTTCAGCGAAGCCTATCAGGCCCAGATCGCCTCCGGCGCGATCGAGCCCGATGCTGCGCAAGCCGAGGTCGCCGAAGCCTATGCCGCGCTCGACCTGCGGCTCGCGGACTACAAGCCGCAGCGCAAGCAGGGCCTGCTTGCCCGCCTGTTCAGCAGTGACAAGGACGAGGCGCCGCGCGGGCTCTACATCCATGGCGAGGTCGGCCGCGGCAAGACCATGCTGATGGATCTGTTCTTCCAGCACGCCTCGGTCGAGCACAAGCGGCGGGCGCATTTCCACGAATTCATGGCCGACGTGCATGAGCGCATCTACGATTATCGCCAGAGCATCGCGCGCGGCGAGATCGCCGATAGCGACGTCATCGCGCTGACCGCGAACGCGATCTTCGAGGAGAGCTGGCTGCTCTGCTTCGACGAATTCCACGTCACCGACATCGCGGATGCGATGATCCTCGGACGCCTGTTCGCCAAATTGTTCGAGCTCGGCACCGTCGTGGTCGCGACCTCCAACGTCGCGCCTGATGATCTCTACAAGGGCGGCTTGAACCGGTCGCTGTTCCTGCCCTTCATCAAGCAGATCACCGATCACATGGACGTCGCGCGGCTCGATGCGCGCACCGACTTCCGGTTGGAAAAACTTCAGGGCGTGCCGATGTGGCTGACGCCGGCGGACGCTGATGCGGACGCGGCGCTCGACCGCGCCTGGTCGCGGATGTCGGGCAGCGCCAAATGCAAGTCGCGCGATATTTCGATCAAGGGCCGCATCCTGCACGTGCCGTGTTCGGCCCATGGCGTGGCGCGGTTCTCGTTTGCCGATCTCTGCGAGAAGCCGCTGGGGGCATCGGACTACCTCAGGCTCGCGCACGACTATCACACCATCCTGGTCGACCATATTCCAGTGATGGACCAGTCCCAGCGCAACGCCGCCAAGCGCTTCATCACGCTGATCGACGCGCTCTATGACAATGCCGTGAAGCTGATGGCCTCGGCCGATGCCAACCCGATCTCGCTCTACCTGGCCCATGAGGGCGTTGAGGCCATGGAGTTTAAGCGGACGGCGTCGCGCCTGATCGAGATGAGCTCGGAATCCTATCTGGCGCTGGCTCACGGCCGCAAGGATTCCACCGCAAGCGGCTCCACCAAGGGGCTGGTGGAGACTTAAGTCCTATTTGCCAGCGCTGTCATTCCGGGCTCGCGCTTCGCGCGCCCCGGAATGACGGACCTGTATGGCTGCTATTGCGCCAAGCCCGACAATTGGGCATCCGGCGACTTGAACGGGGGAGGCGAAAGGGATAACCACCCTCTCAGTTTTCCCCACCTTACGTGTCTAAAGGACAGGCTCACATGGCGCGCGACAAGATTGCTTTGATTGGCTCCGGTCAGATCGGCGGAACGCTGGCTCATCTCATCGGCCTGAAAGAGCTGGGCGACGTGGTGATGTTCGACATCGCCGAAGGCGTGCCGCAGGGCAAGGCGCTCGACATCGCGCAGTCCTCGCCGGTCGACGGTTTTGACGCCCACTACACCGGCGCGAACTCCTACGAGGCGCTCGACAACGCCAAGGTCTGCATCGTCACCGCCGGCGTGCCGCGCAAGCCCGGCATGAGCCGCGACGATCTTCTCTCCATCAACCTCAAGGTCATGGAGCAGGTCGGCGCTGGCATCAAGAAGTACGCCCCCGACGCCTTCGTCATCTGCATCACCAACCCGCTCGACGCGATGGTCTGGGCGCTGCAGAAGGCCTCGGGCCTGCCGCACAAGAAGGTCGTCGGCATGGCCGGCGTGCTGGATTCGGCCCGCTTCCGCTACTTCCTGGCCGACGAGTTCAACGTCTCGGTCGAGGACGTCACCGCCTTCGTGCTCGGTGGCCATGGCGACACCATGGTGCCGCTGGTGAAGTACTCCACCGTCGCCGGCATTCCGCTGCCCGACCTCGTCAAGATGGGCTGGACCTCGCAGGCGCGTCTTGACGAGATCGTCGACCGCACCCGCAACGGCGGCGCCGAGATCGTCAACCTGCTCAAGACCGGCTCGGCCTTCTATGCGCCTGCCGCGTCCGCGATCGCGATGGCCGAGAGCTATCTGCGTGACAAGAAGCGCGTGCTGCCCTCGGCTGCGTACCTGAACGGCGAATACGGCGTGAAGGACATGTATGTCGGCGTGCCCGTCGTGATCGGCTCCAAGGGCGTCGAGCGCGTCGTCGAGATCGAGCTCGCCGGCAAGGACCGCGAGGCCTTCGACAAGTCGGTCGGCGCGGTGCAGGGCCTGGTCGATGCCTGCAAGAAGATCGCCCCCGATCTTCTCGGCCGCTAAGAGCCAACACTTCCCGCCGAAGCCCGAAAACCGGTCTTCGGCGGTTTCATTTCCGGGGCCCGGCTGTCGGGACAGGTTCCGGGTCAGCAGTCCAAGAGATCGATGTCAAAGAATCCGGGTTGCAGTTCCTGTGGTATATGGTATGCCAGCCACAAGACTGAGGTGGGCCCTAGAGGTCACCGCCCGCGGGTTCAGGGAGCGACCATATGAATATCCATGAATATCAGGCCAAAGCGCTGCTGGGTGAGTTCGGCGTGCCGATCTCCAAGGGCGTGCCGGTGCTCAAGGCCACTGACGCGGAAGCCGCCGCCAAGGCGCTGCCCGGTCCGGTCTATGTGGTGAAGAGCCAGATCCACGCCGGTGGCCGCGGCAAGGGCAAGTTCAAGGAAGCCTCGGCCGGCGACAAGGGCGGCGTCCGCATCGCCAAGTCGGCCGCCGAGGTCACCGAGTTCGCCAAGCAGATGCTCGGCGCCACGCTGGTGACGATCCAGACCGGCCCCGCCGGCAAGCAGGTCAACCGCCTCTACATCGAGGACGGCTCCGACATCGACAAGGAATTCTACCTCTCGCTCCTGGTCGACCGCGAGACCTCGCGCGTCTCGTTCGTCGTCTCGACCGAGGGTGGCGTCAACATCGAGGACGTCGCGCACAACAATCCTGAGAAGATCGTGACCTTCTCGGTCGATCCCGCCACCGGCATCATGGGCCATCACGGCCGCACGGTTGCGAATGCGCTGAAGCTGTCCGGCGATCTCGCCAAGCAGGCCGAGAAGCTCACCGCACAGCTCTACGCGGCCTTCGTCGGCAAGGATATGGCCATGCTGGAGATCAACCCGCTGGTCGTGACCAAGCAGGGCCAGCTCCGCGTGCTCGACGCCAAGGTGTCGTTCGACGACAACGCGCTGTTCCGTCACCCCGAAGTGCTCGCGCTGCGCGACGAGACCGAGGAAGACGCCAAGGAAATCGAGGCGTCCAAGTACGACCTCAACTACGTCACCCTCGACGGCAACATCGGCTGCATGGTCAACGGCGCCGGTCTCGCCATGGCGACGATGGACATCATCAAGCTCTACGGCATGTCGCCGGCCAACTTCCTCGACGTCGGCGGCAGTGCCAGCAAGGAGAAGGTCGCGGCCGCCTTCAAGATCATCACCGCTGATCCCAATGTGAAGGGCATCCTGGTCAACATCTTCGGCGGCATCATGAAGTGCGACGTGATCGCCGAGGGCGTTACGGCTGCGGTTCGTGAAGTCGGCCTCAGCGTGCCGCTGGTGGTCCGCCTCGAAGGCACCAATGTCGAGCTCGGCAAGAAGATCATCCGAGAGTCCGGCCTGAACGTGGTGCCGGCCGACAATCTCGACGACGCCGCGCAGAAGATCGTGAAGGCCGTCAAGGGAGGCTAAGGCCATGGCCCAGGACCATCTCGCCGCATCATCTCCGCTTCCCGAGCACGCGCGTCTTGCCGCGTTCGCCGGCGAATGGAATGGCGAAGAGGTGGTCTTCCCGTCGCGCTGGACGGCGGGCGGCCCGGCAACTTCGCACGTCGTCGCGCGCATGGACCTCAATGGATTCTATCTGATCCAGGACGCGGTGCAGATGCGCGACGGCAAGCAGATCTTCGCCACCCACGGCATCTTCACCTACGACCGCGACGACCGGACCTACAAACTGTTCTGGTACGACTCGCTCGGCTACACGCCGCCTTCGCCCGCTTCCGGCGGGTGGGTCGGCAATACCCTGACGCTGGTGCGCGGCTCGCTCCGCGGCAATGCGCGCCACGTCTACGAAATTATCAACGAGGATTCCTACTCGTTGAAGATCCAGTTCTCGCCGGACGCGGAAGGCTGGGCCGACGTGCTCACTGGCGTCTACCGCCGCATCCACTGACCCTCTCACTCTGTTAGTTTCGCGAAAGCAGACCTCATGTCCATCCTGATCGACAAGAACACCAAGGTCATCTGCCAGGGCTTCACCGGCAAGAACGGCACCTTCCACTCGGAGGCCGCGATTGCCTACGGCACCAAGATGGTCGGCGGCACCTCGCCGGGCAAAGGCGGCGCGACGCATCTGGGCCTGCCGGTGTTCGACACCGTGCGCGATGCGCGTGAGAAGACCGGCGCCGATGCATCGGTGATCTACGTGCCGCCGCCGGGCGCGGCCGATGCGATCTGCGAAGCCATCGACGCCGAGATCCCGCTGATCGTCTGCATCACCGAGGGCATTCCGGTTGTCGACATGGTCCGCGTGAAGCGTTCGCTGGCCGGCTCCAAGTCGCGCCTGATCGGGCCGAACTGCCCGGGCGTCATGACCGCCGGCGAGTGCAAGATCGGCATCATGCCCGCCAACATCTTCAAGACCGGCTCGGTCGGCATCGTCTCCCGCTCGGGCACGCTGACCTATGAAGCCGTGTTCCAGACCTCCCAGGAAGGCCTCGGCCAGACCACCGCGGTCGGCATCGGCGGCGACCCGGTCAAGGGAACCGAGTTCATCGACGTCCTCGAAATGCTCCTGGCCGACCCCAAGACCGAGTCGATCATCATGATCGGCGAGATCGGCGGTTCCGCCGAGGAGGACGCTGCCCAGTTCCTCAAGGACGAGGCCAAGCGCGGCCGCAAGAAGCCGATGGTCGGCTTCATCGCCGGCGTCACCGCTCCTCCCGGCCGCCGCATGGGCCATGCCGGCGCGATCATCTCGGGCGGCAAGGGCGACGCCGGTTCCAAGACCGAAGCGATGAAATCGGCAGGAATTACAGTGTCCCCATCGCCCGCCCGCCTCGGCCATACGCTTGCCGAAAAGTTGAAGGGCTGATTCACTTCTTCGTGCTTTTCCGGGCGAAGTTTCGCAGCAAATAAGGTAAAGGGTGCCTGTCGCGCCGAGCCTCTGCCGGGGAGCTCGGTGCCAGCGCCGTTTATTATGCGCGAACCGAAATCGCCAGGAACTCCAGTATGTCTCGCCAGGACGCGAACGCAGCCTTTGCCCTGTCATCCTTTTTGCAGGGCACCAACGCCACCTACATCGACGAAATCTACGCCCGCTACGAGAAGGACCCGTCCTCGGTCGACGCCGAGTGGCAGGAGTTCTTCAAGAGCCTGAACGACCAGCCTTCCGACGTCCGGAAGAATGCCGAAGGGCCGTCCTGGGAGCGCGACCACTGGCCGCTGACCCCGCAGGATGACCTCACCTCCGCCCTCGACGGCAACTGGGCCGAGGTCGAGAAGGCGGTCGGTGCCAAGATCGCCGCCAAGGCGCAGGCCAAGGGGGGTGACAAGGGCGCCGGCCTCTCCTCCGCCGATCTGCTCCAGGCGACGCGCGACTCCGTCCGCGCCCTGATGCTGATCCGCTCCTACCGCATGCGCGGTCACTTCCATGCCAAGCTCGATCCGCTCGGCATCGAAGCCCAGCGCAACCGCGAAGAGCTCGATCCGCGTACCTACGGCTTCAGCGAAGCTGATTTCGACCGCAAGATCTTCCTCGATCACGTGCTCGGTCTCGAATACGGCAGCTTGCGCGAAATCACCGCGATCTGCGAGCGCACCTACTGCCAGACGCTCGGCGTCGAGTTCATGCATATCAGCAATGCCGCGCAGAAGGCCTGGATCCAGGAGCGCATCGAGGGTCCGGACAAGGAGATCTCGTTCACCCGCGAAGGTCGCCGCGCCATCCTGATGAAGCTGGTCGAGGCCGAGGGCTTCGAGAAATTCTGCGACACCAAGTTCACTGGCACCAAGCGCTTCGGTCTCGACGGCGCTGAATCGCTGATCCCGGCGCTCGAGCAGATCATCAAGCGCGGCGGCAATCTCGGCGTGAAGGAGATCGTGCTGGGCATGCCGCATCGCGGCCGCCTCAACGTGCTGACGCAGGTGATGGGCAAGGCGCACCGCGCCCTGTTCCACGAGTTCAAAGGCGGCTCGGCCAACCCCGACGCGGTCGAAGGCTCCGGCGACGTCAAATATCACCTCGGCGCGTCCTCGGACCGCGAGTTCGACGGCAACCGCATCCATCTGTCGCTGACCGCCAACCCCTCGCATCTCGAGATCGTCGATCCCGTCGTGCTCGGCAAGGTCCGCGCCAAGCAGGACCAGCACGGCGATCCGCCCGACATGCGCATCTCGGTGATGCCGCTCTTGATGCACGGCGACGCCGCGTTCGCCGGCCAGGGCGTGGTGGCCGAGTGCTTCGGCCTGTCCGACCTGAAGGGCTACCGCACCGGTGGCTCCGTGCACTTCATCGTCAACAACCAGATCGGCTTCACCACCTATCCGCGCTACTCGCGCTCCTCGCCCTATCCGTCGGATGTGGCGAAGATGATCGACGCGCCGATCTTCCACGTGAACGGCGACGATCCGGAAGCCGTGGTGTTCGCGGCCAAGGTCGCGATCGAATTCCGGCAGAAATTCCATAAGCCCGTCGTCATCGACATGTGGTGCTATCGCCGCTACGGCCACAATGAGGGTGACGAGCCGGCATTCACTCAGCCGGTGATGTACAAGCGGATCGCGGCCCATGCCTCGACCCTCACCCTCTACTCCAAGCGCCTGATTGCCGAAGGCGTGGTCACCGAGGGTGAAGTCGACAAGCTGAAAGCCGACTGGCGCGCGCGGCTCGACGCCGAGTTCGAGGCCGGCACCTCCTACAAGCCGAACAAGGCCGACTGGCTCGACGGCAAGTGGTCCGGCTTCAAGATCGCCGATCAGGAAGAGGATGCGCGGCGCGGCGTCACCGGCGTTGATCTGCCTGTTCTCAAGGACATCGGCCGCAAGATCACCAAGGTGCCGGATGGTTTCCGCGTCCACCGCACCATCCAGCGCTTCCTGGAAAATCGCGCCAAGGCGATCGACGGCAACGCGGGCATCGACTGGGCGACCGGCGAGGCGCTGGCGTTCTGTACGCTGCTCCAGGAAAACCACCACGTCCGCCTGTCCGGACAGGATTCGGAGCGCGGCACCTTCTCGCAGCGCCACTCGGTCCTGATCGACCAGGAGGATGAGAGCCGCTACACGCCGTTCAACCATCTCGGCCACGAGCAGGGCCATTACGAGGTCATCAACTCGCTGCTGTCGGAAGAAGCCGTGCTCGGCTTCGAATACGGCTACTCGCTCGCCGAGCCGAACACGCTGACCCTCTGGGAAGCCCAGTTCGGCGACTTCGCCAACGGCGCGCAGGTCGTGTTCGACCAGTTCATCTCCTCGGGCGAGCGCAAATGGCTGCGCATGTCCGGCCTCGTCTGCCTGCTGCCGCACGGCTATGAGGGTCAGGGACCGGAGCACTCCTCGGCGCGCCTCGAGCGTTACCTGCAGATGTGCGCCGAAGACAACATGCAGGTGGTCTATCCGACCACGCCGGCGAACTACTTCCACGTGCTGCGTCGCCAGCTTCATCGCGAGATCCGCAAGCCGCTGATCGTGATGACGCCCAAGTCGCTGCTGCGTCACAAGCGGGCAGTGTCGCGCATCGAGGAACTGGCGAAGGACACGACCTTCCACCGCATCCTCTATGATGACGCCCAGATGCTGCCGAACGAAGCCGTCAAGCTCGTGCCGGACGAGAAGGTCCGCCGCATCGTGCTGTGCTCCGGCAAGGTCTATTACGACCTCTACGAGGAGCGCGAGAAGCGCGGCATCGACGACATCTATCTGATGCGCGTCGAGCAGCTCTATCCGGTGCCGCTGAAGGCGCTGGTGGCCGAGCTGTCGCGCTTCAAGAAGGCCGAAGTGGTGTGGTGCCAGGAAGAGCCCCGCAACATGGGTGCCTGGCACTTCATCGAGCCCTATCTGGAATGGGTGCTGAACCAGGTGAACGGCGCGAGCCGGCGTCCGCGTTATGTCGGCCGCGCCGCTTCCGCCGCGACCGCTACTGGTCTGATGTCCAAGCATCAGGCACAGCTGAAGGCGTTCCTGGACGAAGCACTGAGCTGAACTTTTTAAACTGCGTCATGCCCCGCCTCGTGCGCAACCAGCGCACCGGGGCGGGGCATCCGGTACGTCGCGATGTCCGTGCAGTGTACGAACGTCCGGCTTGCCGGATGGCTTGCTTTTCGCGGGCCATTGACGACCGACTTATGACCGCACCGGCGATCCCTTAAGGAAAAGACCATGACTGAAATTCGTGTGCCGACGCTCGGCGAATCCGTCACCGAGGCCACCATCGGCCGCTGGTTCAAGAAGGCCGGCGACCCCGTCGCCGTCGACGAGCCCTTGGTAGAGCTCGAGACCGACAAGGTCACCATCGAGGTCCCGGCGCCCTCCGCCGGCACGCTGAGCGAGATCATCGCGGCCGATGGCGCGACCGTCGCGGTCGGCGCGCTGCTCGGACAGATCACGGAAGGCGCCGCAGGCGCCGCCAAGCCCGCCGCCGCACCCGCCAAGCCCGCCGCTGCCGCTCCTGCCGGCGCCGCTGCTTCCGCGCCGGCGCCTAGCGCGCCGAAGGCGCCGCCGGCCGACGCGCCGCTCGCCCCCTCCGTGCGCAAGCTCTCGGCCGAGACCGGCGTCGATGCCTCTACCGTTCCGGGCTCCGGCAAGGACGGCCGCGTCACCAAGGGCGACATGCTCGCCGCGATCGAGCGTGCGGCCTCGGCGCCCACCCCGGTGAACCAGCCCGCCGCCGCCGTGCAGGTGCGTGCGCCGTCACCGGCAGACGATGCTGCCCGCGAAGAGCGCGTCAAGATGACCCGCCTGCGCCAGACCATCGCGCGCCGCCTCAAGGACGTGCAGAACACCGCGGCGATGCTGACGACCTTCAACGAGGTCGACATGACCAACGTGATGGCGCTGCGTGCCCACTACAAGGATGCGTTCGAGAAGAAGCACGGCTCCAAGCTCGGCTTCATGGGCTTCTTCACCAAGGCCGTCGTGCAGGCGCTGAAGGATATCCCGGCGGTCAACGCCGAGATCGACGGCACCGATTTGATCTACAAGAACTACTACCACATCGGCGTCGCCGTCGGCACCGACAAGGGTCTCGTCGTGCCCGTGGTGCGCGACTGCGACCACAAGTCGATCGCCGACATCGAGAAGGGCATCGCCGATTTCGGCCGCCGCGCCCGCGACGGCCAGCTCAAGATCGACGAGATGCAGGGCGGCACCTTCACCATCACCAATGGCGGCATCTACGGCTCGCTGATGTCGACCCCGATCCTGAACGCGCCGCAATCCGGCATCCTCGGAATGCACAAGATCCAGGAGCGGCCGATGGTCGTCGGCGGCAAGATCGAGGTCCGCCCGATGATGTATCTGGCGCTGTCCTATGATCACCGCGTCATCGACGGCAAGGAAGCCGTCACCTTCCTGGTTCGCGTCAAGGAGAGCCTGGAAGATCCGGCGCGCCTAGTGCTCGATCTCTGATCCCTGATGCTCTGCGAGCGCCGTCGCCATTGGCGGCGGCGCATGTCGAACCATGGAGGCGCGCATGACCGATAAAGTCGTTGTCATCACCGGCGGCAGCCGCGGCATCGGGCGGGCGACCGCGATCGCGGCGGCCGCGCGCGGCTTCCGCGTCGTGGTCGGCTATGCCAGCAACAAGAAGGCCGCCGACGAGGTGGTCGCGCAGATCGAGGCCAGCAACGGCAAGGCGATCGCGGTGAAATGCGATGTCGCCGAGGAAGGCGACATCCTCGAGCTGTTCAAGGCGGCCGACAAGTTCGGCACGTTAGGGGCGCTCGTCAACAATGGCGGCATCGTCGGCCAGAGCGGCGTGCGGGTCGACGAGATGTCGGCCGAGCGCATCCAGCGCGTGCTCGCGGTCAACGTCACCGGCTCCATTCTCTGCGCGCGCGAGGCCGTGAAGCGGATGTCCACCAAGCACGGCGGCAAGGGTGGCGTCATCGTCAACCTGTCTTCGGTCGCGGCGCGTCTCGGCGCGCCCAACACCTATGTCGACTATGCCGCGTCCAAGGGCGCGATCGATTCCTTCACCACCGGCCTCGGCTATGAGGTCGCGGGAGAAGGCATTCGTGTCGCGGGCATCCGGCCGGGCCTGATCGATACGGAAATTCACGCCGCCGGCGGCGAGCCCGACCGCGCCCATCGTCTGGCCCATATGGTGCCGATGAAGCGCGTCGGCACCGCCGATGAAATCGCCGATGCCATCGTCTGGCTGATGTCGGACGAGGCTTCCTACATCACCGCAGCAACTCTCGATGTGTCCGGCGGACGCTGACGCGCCGCGCGGACGCTGACACATCCCCATCACGCTAAACCTACGGGACTTTCTCTCATGGCTACCTACGATCTCGTCGTCATCGGCACCGGACCGGGCGGTTATGTCTGCGCGGTGCGCGCAGCCCAGCTCGGCATGAAAGTCGCCGTGGTCGAAAAGAACGCAACCCTCGGCGGCACCTGCCTCAATGTCGGCTGCATGCCGTCGAAGGCGCTGCTGCACGCGTCCGAGATGTTCGAGGAAGCCGGGCACTCCTTCGCCAAGATGGGCGTGTCGGTGTCCTCGCCGAAGCTCGATCTTCCCGCGATGATGAACTTCAAGCAGCAGGGCATCGACGGCAACGTCAAGGGCGTCGAGTTCCTGATGAAGAAGAACAAGATCGACGTGCTCAAGGGCACCGGCAAGATTTTGGGGACCGGCAAGGTCGCGGTCTCCGCCGACGGCAAGTCGCAGACGATCGAAACGAAGAACATCGTGATCGCGACCGGTTCGGACATCGCGCGCCTCAAGGGTATCGAGATCGACGAGAAGCGCATCGTGTCCTCGACCGGCGCGTTGTCGCTCGACAAGGTGCCCGGCAAGCTCTTGATCGTCGGCGCCGGCGTGATCGGCCTCGAGCTCGGCTCGGTCTGGCATCGTCTCGGTGCCGAAGTCGTCGTCGTCGAATTCCTCGATCGCATCCTGCCCGGCATGGACGGCGAGATCGCCAAGCAATTCCAGCGCATCCTGGAAAAGCAGGGCTTTGCGTTCAAGCTTGGCGCCAAGGTCACCGCCGTCGACAATTCAGGCAAGACGCTGAAGGCGACGATCGAGCCCGCCGCCGGCGGTGCCGCCGAGACGCTGGAAGCCGACGTCGTTCTGGTCTGCATCGGCCGCGTGCCCTACACCGACGCGCTTGGCCTGAAGGAGGCCGGCGTCGCGCTGGACAATCGCGGCCGCGTCCAGATCGATCCGCATTTCGCCACCAGCCTGAAGGGCGTCTATGCCATCGGCGACGTCGTCGCTGGGCCCATGCTCGCTCACAAGGCCGAGGACGAAGGCGTGGCGGTGGCCGAGATCATCGCCGGCCAGTCCGGCCACGTGAACTACGACGTGATCCCAGGCGTCGTGTATACCACCCCGGAAGTGTCCTGCGTCGGCAAGACCGAGGAGGAGCTGAAGCAGGCGGGCACAGCTTACACTGTCGGGAAGTTTCCCTTTACCGCCAACGGCCGCTCCAAGGTCAACCAGACCACTGACGGCTTTGTGAAGATTCTCGCAGATGCGAAGACCGATCGCGTGCTTGGCGTACACATTATCGGCCGCGAGGCCGGCGAAATGATCCATGAAGCGTGCGTTCTCATGGAATTCGGCGGCAGTGCGGAAGATCTCGCGCGCACCTGCCACGCGCATCCGACCCGCTCGGAGGCGATCAAGGAAGCCGCGCTTGCAGTCGGCAAGCGAGCCATCCATATGTAGCAACGCGCCCAGCGCCAAATCGGGCGGGGAACACATGCTGCGCCGCCTTCTTCAACCGGTCTGGGTCCTGCTTGCGATCATCTTCCTGATCGAAGCCTGGCTGTGGGACCATCTCGAACCGATCGTTGCAAAGGTCGTCGCGGCTGTCCCGCTCGCACGTTTCAAGCAATGGCTGACGGAGCGCGTCGATGCGCTGTCGCCGGCCATGACGCTGATCGTGTTCGCGGTCCCCATCGTCCCGCTGTTTCCGCTCAAGCTGGTCGGCCTGTGGCTGCTCACGCATGAATACTGGACCAGCGCGGTCTTCACGATCGTTTTCGCGAAGCTGCTCGGCGTCGGCGTCACCGCCTTCGTGTTCGACGTGACGCGCGACAAGCTTTTGGAGATGCACTGGTTCGAGCGGATCTACGATCTGGTGATGAAGGTCCGCGCCAAGGCGCACCTGCTGGTCGACCCGATCAAGCGCCGTATCCGCGAGCTGATCGCCGGCAACGGCGAGGGCTGGTCGTCACGTACGCTGCGTGTGATCCAGCGTTTCAGGAAGAGCGTGCACCAGGCGCGGTAGCTGCCCGCACATTCAGTCTCTCACCGTCACCCTGAGGTGGCCGCTTCTTCAGCGGCCCTCGAAGGGCGACGGCCCGTCTGCATCTCGGCCGTTCATCCTTCGAGGCTCCGGGCGCAGCGCTGATGCACTGCGCTCCTCGCACCTCAGGATGACGGAGTTGGTGCAACGCTGTTGCACCAATCAATGCAAATGCACCAGATGCGGCCACCACAGGCCGAGGCTGGTCATGAGCAGGCCGGCGAGCGTCAGGATGCCGGCGACATAGGCCAGCGCGAACATGCCGGTGATGATGGTGGCCGAGGCCAGCACGATGCCGATCTGGAAGGCGGCCGACGCCAGCTCGAAGTGATGGTATTTCGCGGTCGCCTCGTCGCGCTCGTGCTCGGCATGCTTGGCCTTCTCGGCGAGCTGCTCGGTGCCTTCGCCGGTCTCCGGCTCGGAGCGGTAGCGCTGCGCGGTCTTGGTCCAGTCGTCGACCTGCTTCTGCACCGCGGGCTTCTGCGCCTCGTCCGCGCCGGCGAGCGCGAGCTTGCCCTGCTCGGCGGCGGTGATCACCACGGTGCGGCGGATGCTCTTGGCCTGGAAGAACGCCCAGAGATTGGCGGCCTCGACGTTCTTGCTGATCGATTCGGTCTGGGCGCCCTTGCCGAGCGTCTCCGAGATCGCCAGGAACAGCGCCAGCACGGCAATCAGGAGCGCGATCTTCTTGTTCGAGCCGGACGCGTGCTCGGCGTGCTCGGCGTGCTCCATGCTTTCATGTGCGCTCATCAGTCTCTCCTGCCTCGGTTCCGCAACGATTGACCGAACCGCGCGGCCTGCGCAAGAGGCAAGGCAGTTATGACGTCAGTGTGTCAGCGCCAATTCGTCAGCGTCTTGGATGCGCGCTGGCATAGACTTCCAGCAGTCGCTCTGAATCGATGCCGGTATAGATCTGCGTGGTCGAGAGCGAGGAATGGCCGAGCAATTCCTGGATGGCGCGCAGGTCCCCGCCGCGTGACAGCAGATGCGTGGCAAAGGAATGGCGCAGCGCGTGCGGCGTGGCGCTGTCGGGCAGGCCGAGCGCGCCGCGCAGCCGCTCCATCGCGAGCTGGATGATGCGCGGGCTCAAGGGACCGCCGCGCGCGCCGACGAAGATCGGGCCCTCGGCGGGCAGCGGATACGGGCACATCGCGACATATTCCTGAACGAGCTCGAGCACGGTCTGCAGCACCGGCACCATGCGGGTCTTGTTGCCTTTGCCGGTCACGATCAGCACGTCGCCCTCGCCGGGACGCGGCACCTCGCGGCGCTTCAGGCCCAGCGCCTCGGAGATGCGCAGGCCGGAGCCGTACAAGAGCGCCATCACCGCGGCGTCGCGCGCCAGGATCCAGGTCTCGCGATCCTCGCCAGCCCGCTCGTCGGCATCGGCAAGGCGCTTGGCCGATGCCATCGGCAACGGCTTTGGCAAGGTCTTGGCCACCTTCGGCGCACGGATCGCCGAGAGTGCGCCGACCTTGCCCTTGCCTTCGCGCTCGAGGAAGCGGCCGAAGGAGCGCAGCCCGGCGAGCGCGCGCATCAGGCTGCGGCCGGCAATGTCGTCGGCGCGGCGCATCGCCATGAAGGCGCGGACGTCGGTGGCCTCCAACGCCGCGAAGCGCTTCAGCGTCACGCGTTCGCCCCAATGGCTGCAAAGGAAATCCAGGCACTGCCTCAAGTCGCGGCCATAGGCTTCCAGCGTCTTCGGCGACAACCGCCGCTCGGCGCCGAGATGCGACAGCCAGCGCGTCATCTCCTGCGCGATCGAGGGATCGGCGCTGGCGAGCTCGATTTGTGGGGCGACGGCTTTGCTCATGCGCACTGGACGTGGTGATTCCACCCAGTATATCGCATCACATCCGTTTATCGTTCGCTAAGGCCGCCGCAGGGCGCTAGCCTTGAGGCCCCGGTTCCGATTCTTCGTTCATGGATCACACCTCGCGCAGCACCACCGCCCCCACCAACGCGACCGGCATGGTCGACGTGCTGGTGCCGGTCGCGCTCGACCAGACCTATTCCTACAAGGTGCCGCGCGGCATGGAGCTGAAGGCGGGCGATCTCGTCGCCGTGCCGCTCGGGCCGCGTGAGGTGTTGGCCGTGGTCTGGGGGGAGAACGCCAATCCGGATCCGCGCCTGCACAACCGTCTCAAGGAGGTCAGCGAGAAGCTCGACATCCCGCCGCTCAAGCCCGAGCTGCGGCAGGTGGTCGACTGGGTCGCCAATTACACGCTGAGCCCGCGCGGCATGGTGCTGCGCATGTGCTTGCGGATGGGCGAGAATCTCGGCCCCGAGCGGGTGCGTCCCGGCGTGCGTCTGGTCGGCGACCCGCCGAAAAGGCTGACGCCGGCCCGGCAGCGCGTGATCGAGGTGTTGTCGGACCGGCTGCTGCACGGCAAGTCCGAAGCGGCCAAGGAAGCCGGCGTCTCCTCGGGCGTGATCGACGGGCTGGTCGACGAAGGCACGCTCACGGTCGAGCCGATGCCGCCGCCTGCGCCGCCGCCTGTGCCCGATCCGGATTTCGGCCGGCCGGATTTTACCCCGCTGCAGCGCGCCGCGGTCGACACGATGCGCGCGCTCGCCGCCAACGGCACCTTCCACGTCGCATTGCTCGACGGCGTCACCGGCTCCGGCAAGACCGAGGTCTATTTCGAGGCGATCGCGGAAGCCATCCGCCGCGGCAGGCAATCGCTGATCCTGATGCCGGAGATCGCGCTCACCGGCCAGTTCCTCGATCGATTCGCGCAGCGCTTCGGCGTGCGGCCGATCGAATGGCATTCCGAGCTGACGCCGCGCACCCGCGCGCGCAACTGGGCTGCGATCTCCGGAGGCAGCGCGCCGGTCGTGGTCGGCGCGCGCTCGGCTCTGTTTTTGCCCTACGCCAATCTCGGCCTGATCGTCGTCGATGAGGAGCACGATCAGGCCTACAAGCAGGACGAGGGCGTACATTATCATGCCCGCGACATGGCGGTGGTGCGCGCGCATATCGCCAAGATTCCGGTCGTGCTGGCGTCTGCGACACCGTCGGTCGAATCCGAGGTCAACGCGCGCAAGAACCGCTATCAGCGCATCGCGCTGCCCTCGCGCTTCGGCGGCCAGCACATGCCGCATATCGAGGCCATCGACATGCGCCGCGAGCCGCCGGCGCGCGGCCGCTTCATCTCGCCGCGGCTGGCCGGTGAAATCAGAGGCGCGATCGAAAAGCGCGAGCAGGCGCTGCTGTTCCTCAATCGCCGCGGCTATGCGCCGCTGACGCTGTGCCGCGGCTGCGGCCACCGCTTCGCCTGCACCATCTGCGATGCCTGGCTGGTCGATCACCGCTTCCGCCAGCGCCTGGTCTGCCATCATTGCGGCTTCTCGATGCCGCGGCCGCATCTCTGTCCGAACTGCTCGGCCGAGGAATCGCTGGTCGCGGTCGGCCCCGGCGTCGAACGCCTGCAGGAGGAGGCGGCCGCGCTGTTTCCGCAAGCCCGCACCATGGTGCTGTCGAGCGATCTCATCACCTCGATCGAGACGATGCGCTCCGAGCTTGCCGAGATCGCGGAGGGCCGCGTCGACATCATCATCGGCACGCAGCTCGTGGCCAAGGGTCACAATTTCCCGCGGCTCAATCTGGTCGGCGTGGTCGATGCGGATCTTGGCCTGTCCAACGGCGATCCGCGCGCGGCGGAACGGACCTGGCAATTGCTCAACCAGGTGATCGGCCGCGCCGGGCGCGAGCAGGGCCGCGGCGTCGGCTATCTCCAGACCCACCAGCCCGATCATCCCGTGATGAAGGCGCTGATCGCCTGCGACCGCGAGGCTTTTTACGACAGCGAGATCGATCTGCGCGAACGCACGCTGTATCCGCCGTTCGGCCGGCTCGCCAGCCTGATCATCTCCGCCGGCGACCGCCCGAGCGCGGAAGGTCTCGGCCGCCGCCTCGTCGCGCTCGCCCCGCGCGACGAGCGCGTGGTGGTGCTCGGCCCGGCGGAAGCGCCGCTCGCCGTGATCAAGGGCCGCTACCGCTTCCGCATCCTGGTGAAATCGGCGCGCGGTTTCGACCTCTCGGACTATTTGCGCAATTGGCTGGCGGTGTGTCCAAAGCCGACCGGCAATCAGAAGCTCGAAGTCGACGTCGATCCGCAGAGCTTTTTGTAGGAGCCACGCGCATTCGTAGGGTGGGCAAAAGCGCGCGTCTTCGTTCGAAGAACGAAGGCGTAAGCGTGCCCACCACTGAAATTGGTGGGCACGCATCCGCCGCCGCTCTGCGAGCGCCGGAGAATGCTTTGCCCACCCTACGGCAGCTGCGCTCCGCCCGGGCTACGACGTGCCATAAAAAAAGCCCGCGGTCCCCCAAGACCGCGGGCTTGTTTCATGCGCGCATCAAACTGATGAAAACTGCGCGCGCTCGATGAGACGCTTTATCGCGCCTTAGGAGACGACTTCCGCGGTGACGCGGCCGACGCCGCGACCCGTGAGGCCGATGGCGCGGGCAGCGCCCGTGGAGAGGTCGAGAACCCGGCCGCGAATGAACGGGCCACGGTCATTGATGGTGACGACGACGCTCGAGCCGCCGTGGGTGACGCGCAGCTTGGTGCCGAACGGCAGCGAACGGTGCGCCGCGGTCATAGCATTCTGGTTGAAGCGCTGGCCCGAGGCCGTGCGGCTGCCGGACTCGTTGCCGTAAAAGGAGGCCATGCCGGAGAAGCTGTGGCCCGTGCCCGAGGTCGGCGTCATCGACGCATTGGCGTTGCGCCAATCGGAGGTCGCGTTGGTATCGGTCTGAGCGTGGTGGCGGTGATGATGATGCCGGTGATGCCGGGATTTGGCGGAAGCTTCGGTGGCAGTTCCACCGATGAGAAGAGTTGCGGCAATGAAAGCGATCGCCGTGCGCGGCCGGGTCACAAAGCCCAGCGTCTTCAAAGACAGCATTTAGTGGTCCCTAAGCTAGTATTGCCACACATGTGGCTAGTGGAGCCCCCATCAGTTTGTGAGCGGGTTGGCGTTTCGATTCCTAATGAGGCGTGAATTGGGCAGTAAATCCATTCTGTGTCGTCATGAAATATCTTGTTACCGGTACGAGATATTCAGCCGATGCCCCTTAATCTTCGCCTTTAACGATTTGTTAACCTATTGATTACTTGCAAATACTGTAAAAGCGAAGTGATGACCTTGAGCATTTAGAATTGGGTAAGTATTCGGCGAGTGGAGCCGGCAAGGCTGGAATCACGCCTCAGCGATCCGTGTTCATGGCCGCTATGCGCTGAGGGCAGGAACCAAAGACGGGGATCGCGGCGAAGCCCGCGACAACTCCGTCGCGCGGCAGGTCGTCACCCAAGGAGGTGATCAAGTCCTAGCTACGGTCCTCCGACCCGGCGGGATCGATGCATCCAGCGTGCGACGAACTGGCGACAGAACCTCGTGCCTTTAATTTGGCGTCATGTTGCACCTGCGCGCCTGCTATGTTAGCAAAGCCGCGATTTTAACGGATCCGGCACGTCCCGTGTCGGCCGGAAATCGAAGTCCCGCTTGAATTCCAAGGGCTTGGATCGCTTGGCGCCGCTTTGTGGCGACGGTTTTTCCCTTGCGAGTTTGACAGCAAAAAGAGCGCGTCTGTGGCTGCAGAAGATACGTCCGTTTCAGGTGTGTCCGGCCGTTATGCAACGGCCTTGTTTGAACTGGCCCGCGACCAGAAAGTGGTCGACGAGGTCAAAGCCGATCTCGAGAAATTCGAGGCCATGCTGAACGAGAGCGCCGATCTGAAGCGCCTCGTCCGCAGCCCGGTTTTCGCAGCCGATGCCCAGTCCAAGGCCCTTTCGGCCGTGCTGGCCAAGGCCGGCATCGCCGGCATCACCGCCAATTTCCTGAAGGTCCTGACCGCCAATCGCCGCCTGTTTGCGGTGGTCGACGTCATTCGCGCCTACCGGGCCCTGGTCGCCAGGTTCAAGGGCGAGGTGACGGCCGACGTCACCGTGGCGGAAACGCTTTCGGACAAGAATCTCGACGCCCTCAAGGTTGCCCTGAAGTCGGTGACCGGCAAGGACGTCGCGCTCAACGTGAATGTCGATCCCTCGATCATCGGTGGCCTCGTCGTCAAGCTTGGCAGCCGCATGATCGATAGTTCGCTTCGCACCAAACTCAATTCGATCAAGCACGCGATGAAAGAGGCAGGCTGATGGACATCCGCGCCGCGGAAATTTCCGCGATCCTCAAGGACCAGATCAAGAATTTCGGCCAGGAAGCTGAAGTCTCCGAAGTCGGACAGGTGCTGTCCGTCGGCGACGGTATCGCTCGCGTCTACGGTCTGGACAACGTCCAGGCCGGCGAAATGGTCGAGTTCGAGAACGGCACTCGCGGCATGGCGCTGAACCTCGAAACCGACAACGTCGGCGTCGTGATCTTCGGCGGCGACCGTGAGATCAAGGAAGGCCAGACCGTCAAGCGCACCCGCGCCATCGTGGACGCGCCGGTCGGCAAGGGCCTGCTCGGCCGCGTCGTCGACGCGCTCGGCAATCCGATCGACGGCAAGGGCCCGATCCAGGCCGACAAGCGCATGCGCGTCGACGTCAAGGCGCCCGGCATCATTCCGCGCAAGTCGGTGAGCGAGCCGATGGCGACCGGCCTCAAGGCGATCGACGCCCTGATCCCGATCGGCCGCGGCCAGCGCGAGCTGATCATCGGCGACCGTCAGACCGGCAAGACCGCGATCGCGCTCGACACCATCCTGAACCAGAAGCCGCTCAACGCGCAGCCCGACGAGAACATCAAGCTGTACTGCGTCTACGTCGCGGTCGGCCAGAAGCGCTCGACGGTTGCCCAGTTCGTGAAGGTGCTGGAAGAGCAGGGCGCGCTCGAATATTCGATCGTCGTCGCCGCCACCGCGTCGGATCCGGCGCCGATGCAGTACATCGCGCCGTTCACCGCCTGCACCATGGGCGAGTTCTTCCGCGACAACGGCATGCACGCGGTCATCATCTATGACGATCTGTCCAAGCAGGCCGTCGCCTACCGCCAGATGTCGCTGCTGCTGCGCCGCCCGCCGGGCCGCGAAGCCTATCCGGGCGACGTGTTCTACCTGCATTCCCGTCTGCTCGAGCGCGCGGCCAAGCTCAGCAAGGATCACGGCTCGGGCTCGCTGACCGCACTGCCGGTCATCGAAACCCAGGCCAACGACGTGTCGGCCTACATTCCGACCAACGTCATCTCGATCACCGACGGTCAGATCTTCCTGGAAACCGACCTGTTCTTCCAGGGCATCCGTCCCGCGGTGAACGTCGGTCTGTCGGTGTCGCGCGTCGGCTCCTCGGCGCAGACCAAGGCCACCAAGAAGGTCGCCGGCAAGATCAAGGGCGAGCTGGCGCAGTACCGCGAAATGGCGGCGTTCGCGCAGTTCGGCTCCGATCTCGACGCCTCGACCCAGCGCCTGCTGAACCGCGGCTCGCGCCTGACCGAGCTCCTGAAGCAGCCGCAGTTCGCGCCGCTGAAGATGGAAGAGCAGGTCTGCGTGATCTGGGCCGGCACCAACGGCTATCTCGATCCGCTCCCGGTCAACAAGGTGCGCGCGTTCGAGGACGGCCTGCTGTCGCTGCTGCGCGGCAAGAACGTCGACATCCTCAATTCGATCCGCGACACCCGCGACCTCTCCGACGACGTGGCTGCCAAGCTGAAGTCGGTGGTCGAAGGTTTTGCGAAGAGCTTCGCTTAAGCGTCGTCATGGCCGGGTCTTCCGGCCATGATCGCTTCGCGAGAGGCAAGACAATAAGAAGCGTGCCCGGCGCCCGGCCGGGCATTGCGATCGGGACAGGCTAGCGGTCCGACGTATCAGTCGAACCGCCGGGGTGAACGAGAATGGCGTCACTTAAAGACATGCGCGTGCGCATCGCCTCCACCAAGGCGACGCAAAAGATCACCAAGGCCATGCAGATGGTCGCGGCGTCCAGGTTGCGCCGCGCCCAGCAGGCGGCCGAAGCTGCGCGCCCCTATGCCGACAAGATGAGCGCGGTGATCTCCAACATCGCCAGCGCTGCTGCCGGTTCGCCCGGCGCGCCGGCGCTGCTTGCCGGCACCGGCAAGGACCAGGTCCACCTGCTGCTGGTCTGCACCGGCGAGCGCGGTCTGTCCGGTGCGTTCAACTCCTCGATCGTGCGTCTCGCGCGCGATCGTGCCCAGGCGCTGATGGCGCAGGGCAAGGAAGTCAAATTCTTCTGCGTCGGCCGCAAGGGCTATGAGCAGCTCCGCCGCCAGTTCGACAAGCAGATCGTCGAACATCTCGACCTGCGCAGCGTTCGTCAGCTCGGTTTCGTCAACGCCGAGGACATCGCCAGGAAGGTGCTGGCCCGTTTCGAGAACGGCGAGTTCGACGTCTGCACGCTGTTCTATGCGCAGTTCAAGTCCGTGATCGCCCAGATCCCGACCGCGCAGCAGATCATTCCGCTGGTCGTGGAAGAGAAGGCGGCGAACGCGCCGTCGACGTCCTACGAATATGAGCCGGAGGAGGACGAACTCCTTTCGGGCCTGCTGCCGCGCAACATCGCGGTGCAGATCTTCCGCGCGCTGCTGGAGAACACTGCTTCGTTCTACGGCGCGCAGATGAGCTCGATGGACAACGCCACCCGCAACGCCGGCGAAATGATCCGCAAGCAAACCCAGATCTACAACCGAACCCGTCAAGCCCAGATCACCAAGGAGCTGATCGAGATCATCTCCGGCGCCGAGGCGGTCTGACGCACGAACTCAACGACGGTCGTTCAAGTAAAGAATTTCGAAGGAGAGCTTCATGGCTACAGCAGCTAACCCGGTCGGTCGCGTCACCCAGGTCATGGGCGCCGTCGTCGACGTTCAGTTCGAGGGCCACCTCCCGGCCATTCTCAATTCGCTGGAAACCAAGAACGGTAACATCCGCCTCGTGCTGGAAGTTGCGCAGCATCTCGGTGAGTCCACCGTGCGCACGATCGCGATGGACGTGACCGAAGGTCTGGTGCGCGGCCAGGAAGTGACCGACACCGGCCAGCCGATCCGCGTTCCCGTCGGCGAAGGCACGCTCGGCCGCATCATCAACGTCATCGGCGAGCCGATCGACGAAGCCGGCCCGGTCAACGCCGAAGGCCTGCGCCCCATCCATCAGGACGCGCCGAGCTACACCGACCAGTCGACCGAAGCTGAAATTCTGGTCACCGGCATCAAGGTCGTCGATCTTCTGGCTCCCTATGCGAAGGGCGGCAAGATCGGCCTGTTCGGCGGCGCCGGCGTCGGCAAGACCGTGCTGATTCAGGAGCTGATCAACAACGTCGCGAAGGCGCACGGCGGTTACTCCGTGTTCGCCGGCGTCGGCGAGCGCACCCGCGAGGGCAACGACCTCTATCACGAGTTCATCGAATCCAAGGTCAACGCCGATCCGAAGAATCCGGATCCGAGCGTGAAGTCGAAGTGCGCGCTGGTGTTCGGCCAGATGAACGAGCCGCCCGGCGCCCGCGCCCGCGTCGCGCTCACGGGTCTGACCATCGCGGAAGACTTCCGCGACAAGGGCCAGGACGTGCTGTTCTTCGTCGACAACATCTTCCGCTTCACCCAGGCCGGCTCGGAAGTGTCGGCGCTGCTCGGCCGTATTCCTTCGGCGGTGGGTTATCAGCCGACGCTCGCCACCGACATGGGCGCGCTGCAGGAGCGCATCACCACCACCCAGAAGGGTTCGATCACCTCGGTGCAGGCCATCTACGTTCCGGCCGACGACTTGACCGACCCGGCGCCCGCGACCTCGTTCGCGCATCTTGACGCGACCACCACGCTGTCGCGTTCGATCGCCGAAAAGGGCATCTATCCGGCGGTGGATCCGCTCGACTCGACCTCGCGCATGCTCTCCCCGCTGGTCGTCGGCGAGGAGCACTATGCGGTTGCCCGTCAGGTCCAGCAGGTGCTGCAGCGCTACAAGGCGCTCCAGGACATCATCGCCATTCTCGGCATGGACGAGCTTTCGGAAGAGGACAAGCTGACGGTGGCACGCGCCCGCAAGGTCGAGCGCTTCATGTCGCAGCCGTTCCACGTCGCCGAAATCTTCACGGGATCGCCCGGCAAGTTCGTCGAGCTCGCCGACACCATCAAGGGCTTCAAGGGCCTGGTGGAAGGCAAGTACGACCACCTGCCCGAAGCTGCCTTCTACATGGTCGGCACGATCGAAGAAGCCGTCGAGAAGGGCAAGAAGCTGGCGGCGGAAGCGGCCTAAGGCGCGAATGGCGAATGGGGAGTAGCGAATAGACGCGCTGCTCTCTTCGCCACTCGCCATTCGCTACTCACCATTCGCAGGTACACCATGGCTACCTTCCACTTCGATCTCGTCTCTCCGGAAAAGCTCGCGTTCTCGGGCGAGGTTGATCAGGTCGACATCCCCGGCGTCGAGGGGGATTTCGGCGTGCTGGCAGGGCATGCGCCGGTCGTGGCTGCGATCCGTCCGGGCATCCTCACCATCACCACGGCTGGCCGCCATGAGAAGGTCATCGTGCTCGGCGGTCTCGCCGAAGTCTCCGAAAAGGGCCTGACCGTGCTCGCCGACGTCGCGACGTCGCTGGCCGAGCTCGACCGCGCCCAGTTCGCGGCGACCATCTCGGAGATGGAAGAGGGGCTGAAGGAGCACGAAGGCAGCGAGCTCGATCAGGCGATCGAGCGGCTCGACCACTTCAAGAGCATCCAGCAGCAGCTCAACTCGACGGCTATGCACTAAGCCCCGGGGCACCGCTCCGGGGCTCGAGCGAGAACCCTGCAAGACATTCCCTGACCAAGTGCAGCGCTCGTCACACCCGTGGCGGGCGCTGAAACTTTGTTGCACCGTGTTACCGATCGCGGCATTCTGCCCTGCGAATTTGTCCCCGGGGCGGGTCGCAGATGAAACGCAAGATCGCAGCGATTTTCGCAGCCGATATTGCCGGTTACTCGAGACTGGTTGCCGAAGACGAGGAGGAGACGCTGCGGCGTCTGGCCTCCTATCGCGAGGTCGTCGACGATTTCATCGCCAGGGCCGGCGGGCGCATCTTCAATACGGCGGGCGATGCCGTGCTCGCGGAATTCCCGAGCGCGGTCGATGCGGTGCGTTGCGCGATCGACATCCAGGAATCCTTGCGGACCCGTAACATGGCCTATCCGCCGAGCCGGCAGATGTCGTTCCGCATCGGCATCACCATCGGCGACGTGGTCGAGCGCGACGGCGATCTGCTGGGCGACGGCGTCAACATTGCGGCGCGGCTGGAGGGTCTCGCCGAGGTGGGCGGCATCTGCGTCTCGCGCGCGGTGCATGAGCAGGTCGCCAACAAGCTCTCGGTGCAGTTCGCCGATATCGGCGCGCAGGAGGTCAAGAACATCCCGACGCCGGTGCATGCCTACATGGTGGCGATGCGGCGCGAGGACGGCAGCTATAGCAAGCCGCAGCTGAAGAAGGCGGCTTCCAAGGTGGCCGCAGCACCGGTGTGGATGTGGCCGCTGGTGGTCGCCGTGGTCTCGGTCACCGGCATCGGCGTCACCGGCTTCCTCTACAACACCAAGCTCAAGCAGACGGCGAATGTCGCAGCGACGCCGGCCGCAGCACCAAGTGCGACTCCAAGCGCGGCGCCGACTCAAATGGTGAAGACGCCGATGATGCCGATGACCGCGCCGAATGCCGGCGCTGCGATGGCGCCGATGCCTGCGCCGTCACCATCGGCCGCGCCGATGGCCGGCAAGTTTGCGGCCGACAGCGTTCCCTTCATCAACGAGCGCGTCCGCAACTACCTTGCCGGCGACTATTCCGCGGCCGGCGACTACAAGGCTTTCGCGCTCAATGTCGGCGGCTTCACCGGCTCGGCCCTGAACCAGCCGAACGAGGAGGCCGCGCGCAACACCGCGATCGAGCAGTGCCAGAAGCGTGCCGAGGCCGCGCAATCGCCGCGGCGTTGCGAGCTCTATGCGGTCGGCAACAACGTCGTCTACGCGCACGGCAAGCCGCCGATGCCGCCGTCTCCCTATTTCCGGCACGACGCCATGACCGAACGGACCTTCGCATCGAAGGATTTTCCGATGGTGCGCGACCCGCAAAAGGTCCGGCTCGAGAACATGTTCGTGCCGGCGGCGAAATCCCGCTCGGTCGCGCTCGGCCCCGGCGGACAATATTTCATGGTGCTCGGCGCCGCGTCCGCCGAAGATGCCGCGCGCCGTTCGCTGGAGTCGTGCGGCGCGATCGCCGGCGTTGCCTGCCTCGTGGTCGCGATCGACGACAATTTCGTCGTGCCGATCCCGACCCTGTTCAGGATCACCGGCTTCTTCAACGCCGCCTCCAACGCCTCGATCGTGGCGGATGCGCGCGGCGAGGTCGTGCGCAAGCTCGGTGACGGCATGGGCTGGAATGCGGTCGCGGTCGGCACCGCGGGCCGACCGGGCCTCGGCCTCAAGGCCGCCGACGAGCAGGCCGCCGTCTCTTCCGCGCTATCCGACTGCGCCAAGCGCGACAGCGACTGCCACGTCATCGCACTCGGCCCGTTCACGGTGGGGCCGATTAATTAGGGTGATGCGATAAAGGCCCCACTGGCGCGCCGACACAGGTGCGTTCCCTCCCCCTTGTGGGGGAGGGGTAGGGAGAGGGGTAGCCCAGCAAAAAGGTGCGAGTTGTTGTCGATGCGCCGAGGCGATCCCGGGCGGATAGAATCCCCGTGTGGTACCCCTCTCCCCGACCCTCCCCCACAAGGGGGGAGGGAGCGAGATAGCGGGGCCCCTCACGCAAATGTCCGCCAAAATTTCTCCAAACATTTCAAACCCCATTCTACTGTGCATGGGGTTGTTTTCGCGGTTTTAGTTTGCGAAGGCCGCGAACTGCTGCGCGACGGCCTGATAAACCTCACGTCGGAACGGCACCACGACGTCGGCAACACGATCCAGACGCTCCCAGCGCCAGGCATCGAACTCCGCGGGCTGGCCGTTGCGCGGCGTCAGCGGGTCGATCTCGTCATCCTTGCCGGTGAAGCGCAGCGCGAACCATTTTTGCCGCTGGCCGCGAAACTTCGCGAGGCGATGCGCCTGCGGTCCGTCGTAGGGCGGGAATTCGTAGGTGAGCCAGTCGGTCTCGCCGAGATAGTCCGCGCTGACGACGCTGGTCTCCTCCCAGAGCTCGCGCATCGCGGCATCGCGCAAATTCTCGCCGTCGTCGACGCCGCCCTGCGGCATCTGCCAGTCGAGGCCGGGCAGGATGATCTCGGGTCCGTCGCCCTTGAAGCGATGGCCGATCAGCACGCGGCCTTCGGTGTTGAAGAGGGCGATCCCCACGTTGGGGCGGTAGGGTTTTTCATTCGTCACGCGTCAATCTCTCGTCGTCGTTCCGGCGATGCATTAGCACCGAAGCTGGGACGACAATTCGATTTATTGGTCCGCCAGCGCGGAAAATTCCTGCACCACGCGCTCATAGACCGGGCGCTTGAAGGGAATGATCAGCCCGGTCAGATTCTTCATCGGCTCCCAGCGCCAGCTCACGAATTCGGCCTTGTGGCCGCCGCCGCCGGGACTGGCGACATTGATCTCGCTGTCCTTGCCGGTGAAGCGCACCGCGTACCATTTCTGGCGCTGACCGCGATAGCGGCCCTTCCAGGCGCGCCCGGCGACCGTGCGCGGAATGTCGTAAGTGAGCCAGTCCGGGACCTCGCCGAGTCGCTCGACCGAGCGCACGCTGGTCTCCTCATAGAGCTCGCGCTTGGCGGCGTCCCAGGTGTCTTCGCCGGGATCGACGCCACCTTGCGGCATCTGCCAGACGTGGGTGTCGTCGACATGCTCGATGCCGCCGGCGCGGCGGCCGATGAATACCCGTCCCTCTGTGTTGATCAGCATCACACCGACGCAGGTCCGGTAGGGCAGATCCTCGTAACGCGCCATTCCGCCAGACCTCTCGCATGCTGTCGGTAAGGCTTGACCGGTCCCGCGGGACCCGTGCCGTACCAATCCGTTGATTTAGCTGGATTTTGATTTCAGCATCGCGGTTGTCAATGGCACCAAAAGGATACCCCGGTCGCCCAACGTCTTGGTCCAGGCGCCGATGCGCTCGATCGAGACGGGAAGGGCGGAGGCGGTGCCGACAGCCGCGCCGCGCTCGCGTGCCGCCGATTCCAGCTTGTTCAGGGCGCGGTCGATCTCGGTCGGGGTCGGCACCACGTCGATCGCGATGTCGCCCTTGCCGAACGGCATGGCCTGGTTCGCCGCGGCCTGGGCTGCGATGCTGCGGGGCGAGGAGCCGTCGTCGAAGAAGCCGAGGCCGCGCTTGGCCGCCTCGCGGATGATCGGCTGCATCGCCGGCTCCGTCGCGATGAAGCGGGCGCCCATGAAATTGGTGATGCCGGCATAGCCCTGCATCCGGCTGAAATGCCAGAACAGGCGGTCCATGTTCTGGTCGGCGCTGAGCGAGGTCAGCAGCGTCTGCGGTCCCGGATCATTGTCGGGGAAATCGTAGGGCTCCATCGGGATCTGGAGGAAGATCTCGTGGCGCTGCGCGCGGGCCCGTTCGGCGAGCTTGCCGGGATCGGTGCCGTAGGGCGTGAAGGCCAGCGTCACCGCCGCCGGCAGCCTCATGATCGCATCGGTGGTCTTGGCGGCGCCGACGCCGAGCCCGCCGATCACGATGGCCACCACCGGCATCTTGGCGGCCTTGGCGCGATCGGCGTCCGCCGCATAGACGTTGAACGGCTTCAGCCCGTCGGCGACCACCGGGATCATGCCGTAGCGTGACTTCTCCAGCAGTTTTGGATTGATCCCAGCCATGACGGGCGGTGGGGCCGAAGCGGCCCCGGCCTTGTCGCCTGCGTCCTCGCCGATCACCACGTCGTGGCGGGCGCCGGTGGAGCCGTCGATCATGGTGACGGTCTTCTGCTCGCCCGGTGCGGCCTGCTTCGGCGTCTCCTGGCTGTCGTGCTTGCTATCCTGCTTGCTGTCCTGCTTGCCGTCCTGGCCGTGGCCGGCGGCGGGCTTCTCGGCGGGAGCCTTGTCGGCGCCGTTCTCGCGGATGGCGATCCGCGTCATCGGCTCGCCGCCGAGCGGATCCTTGTTGAAGATGGCGAAGCCGGCAAAGGTGAGGAGGAACAGGCCGAGCAGCACGGCGAGCGCCTGCATGGCCGTGAACGGCAACCGCAGCCGGCGTTTTCGACGCGGCTTGTCCTGTCCGAGCGGGGCGCTCAGATCATCGGCCGTTTCAGTCATGCGCGATCCCGAATCACTGCCAATGACGATACCACGCCGGGGTCAAGCGGCGGCAGGCCGGGATAGGCCGGGGATGCCAGGAGTTTCCAGCAACCAGGAGTTCCAAGCAAAAAGGGCGGCTCCGAGGAGCCGCCCTTTCGTGGGATCGCGTGGATGCGCCGACTTTAGTTCGCCGCTTTGGGCTTGTCGGTCGTAGCCTTGTTGTCGCCGCCCGGGGTGGGCGCGGCGGAGGCGCTGTTCTTGATGCCGTGGAGCAGGTCGTCGGCGAGCTTGAGCGCCTTGTCGTCCTTGGCGTCCGGCGGGACGTAGGACTGCGAGCCGGTCTTCTCGTCGCCATCGTTCTTCAGATGACCGCGCAGCGAAGCCTCACCCTTGGTGTCGGTGCGCGACTTCAGCTCGTCCGGCACGTCCTGCAGCACTTCGATGTCGGGCACGATGCCCTTGGCCTGGATCGACTTGCCCGACGGCGTGTAGTAGCGCGCCGTGGTCAGGCGCAGCGCGCCGTTGCCGCTTCCGAGCGGAATGATGGTCTGCACCGAGCCCTTGCCGAACGAGCGCGTGCCGACGATGGTCGCGCGCTTGTGGTCCTGCAGCGCGCCGGCGACGATCTCCGATGCCGATGCCGAGCCGCCATTGACCAGCACGATGACAGGCTTGCCTTTGGTCAGATCGCCCGAATGCGCGGTGCGACGCTGGGTCTCCTCGGCGTTGCGGCCGCGGGTCGACACGATCTCGCCCTTCTCCAGGAACGAGTCGGACACGGTGACCGCTTCCTCGAGCAGGCCGCCCGGATTGTTGCGGAGGTCGATGATGTAGCCCTTCAGCTTGTCGCCGATCTGATTGGAGAGGTTGGCGACCTCGCGCTTCAGGCCTTCGGTGGTCTGCTCGTTGAAGGTGGTGATGCGGATATAGGCGATGTCGTCGGCCTCGACGCGCGCGCGCACCGAGCGGACGCGGATGTTGTCGCGCACCAGGGTGACGTCGATCGGATTGTCCTGGCCCTTGCGGATGATCTTGAGCTTGATCTTGGTGTTGACGGGGCCGCGCATCTTCTCGACCGCCTGGTTCAGGGTCAGGCCCTGCACCGCTTCATCGTCGAGATTGGTGATGATGTCGTTGGCCATGACGCCGGCGCGCGATGCCGGGGTGTCGTCGATCGGCGAGACCACCTTGATCAGGCCGTCTTCCATCGTGACCTCGATGCCGAGGCCGCCGAACTCACCGCGGGTCTGCACCTGCATGTCGCGGAAGCTCTTGGCGTCCATGTAGCTCGAATGCGGATCGAGGCCGGTGAGCATGCCGCTGATGGCGGATTCGATCAGCTTGGTGTCGTCGGGCTTCTCGACATAGTCGGAGCGCACGCGCTCGAAGACGTCACCGAACAGATTGAGCTGGCGATAGGTGTCTGCGGTCGCGGCTCGCGCGCTGGAGCCCATGAACACCGCGCGCGGCTGGGTCACGAACAGCATCAGCGCCGCACCGGTGGCCGCGCTGAGGAGGATTACTGAAGTCTTGCGCATCATCCGCGAACCTTCTCGCCTTCATTTGCGGCCCACCATGGGCCTGGATCGATTGGAGTGCCGTCCTTACGGAACTCGACATACAGCACAGGTTGACTCGCGTTCGTCGCGAGAATGGAGGCGACCTGAGAGGTCGATCCCATCGTCGCAACCGGCTCCCCCGTGAGCACAAACTGTCCGATGTTGACCGAAATGCGCTCCATCCCGGCGATCAGGACATGATACCCGCCCCCGGCGTTGAGGATCAAGAGTTGTCCATAGCTGCGGAACGGGCCTGAATAGACCACCCAGCCGTCACACGGCGTTGTGACCTGGGAGCCGGGCTTGGTCGCCAGCGAAATGCCCTTCTGGACCCCGCCGACCCCGTCGGAACCGCCAAAATCCCTGATCTTGTTACCGTTAACCGGAAGAGGCAGGAGACCCTTGGCGGAAGCAAAGACGATCGCGGGGGTGGTCCGGGACCGGTCCTTGAACACGCCCGGCCCGGACTTGGCGCTCGCGCTGGCGCTGGCCGCCGCCTTGGCCTCGGCCTGCCTTGCGGCCTCGGCTGCCTTCTCGGCGGCCTTGGCGGCGCTTTGCAGATCCTGCTCCATCTTGGTGATCAGGCCCTGGAGATCGCCGACCTGTCTCGAAAGCGCGATGGCGCGCGAATTCTCCGCGTCGAGGTCCTTTTCGCGCGCCGCCTGCTGGCGCTGCCGCTCGTCGACGAGGGCGGTGAGCCGGGTCTGGTCGCTCCTGACCTTGTCGCGATCGGAAGCGAGCTGGTCGCGCTCGGTGGCGATATTCTTGCGCAAGGCCACGAGCTCGCCGAGCTCGCTTGCGATCTTTTCGGCGCGGCCGCGCAACTCCGGCACCACGGCGCCGAGCAGCATCGCCGTGCGCAGCGATTGCAGCGCATCTTCGGGCCGCACCAGCAGCGCCGGCGGCGTGCGCCGTCCGGCCCGCTGCAGTGCCGCCAGCACCTCGACGATGTCGGCACGGCGCGAATCGAGCGAGGAGCGCATCGCCTGCTCGCGTCCGTTGAGCGCGCGCAGCCGGGCTTCGGTTTCGTCGATCTTGGTCTCCACGCTGCGCACATTGGCGGCGGTGTCGATCAGCTGCTGATTGAGCTGGGTACGGTCCTGGCCGAGTGAGGTGATCTCGGCCTTGAGCTTGGCCTGCGCCTCTTCCGCGCTCTTCTGCCGGGCGCGCGCGGCTTCGAGCTCCTGCTCGCGCTGCTTGATGGCGTCGGGCGAGACGGCGGCGGTCTGCGGCGCCGGCGCTGCGGTCTGGGCTTGCGCGAGGGTTATGTAAGCTTGCGCGAGGCTTGCGCCGGCAACGCTTGTGATCAGCAGCAGGTTGAGGAGCGGCGCTCGCATCGTGTCGGCAAAAGTGCCCGTTGTGGCGCGGATCACGCGCGGTGATAGGGGTGGCCGGCCAGAATGGTGGCGGCCCGATAAAGCTGTTCCAGAAGCATGACGCGGACCATTTGGTGCGGCCAGGTCGCAGAGCCGAACGCGATCGCGAGCTTGGCCTTACGGCGCAATTCGGGCGAAAGTCCGTCCGCCCCTCCGATCATGAAGATAGTATGTCCGGCCCCCTCGTCCCGCCAGCGCCCGAGATGCCGTGCGAATACGGTGGAGTCGAGATTTTGCCCGCGCTCGTCCAGTGCCACCAGGATCGATTTGTCCGGAATATGCGCGGAGATCGCGGCGGCCTCTTCGGTCATCCGCGTCGCGGTGTCGCGCGCGCGGCTCTCGGGGATTTCGTGGACCAGGAGTTCGCGGAATCCGAGCTTGCGGCCGGCCTCGTCGAACCGCTCGAAATAGCGGTCGGCAAGCTCTCGTTCGGGGCCCTGCTTCAGCCGGCCCACCGCAATGACAGCAACGCGCATGATATCTTCAGGGGTCTGATATCTTCAGGGTCGTGTTTTCAAGACCGCGCGCAAATGGCGCGCGCACGACGCTAGCATGCGCGTCAGCCGATTCGAAATCGGCTCGATCAGCCTAGATCGCCTTCGCCGCCCCTGGGCCCTGCGTGTACAATCGCTCGAGATTGTAGAACTCGCGGACCTCGGGTCTGAACACGTGCACGATCACGTCGCCGGAATCGATCAGCACCCAGTCGCAATTGGGCAAGCCCTCGACATGGATGTTCTTGATGCCGTTTTCCTTGAGGCCCTTGGCGACGTTTTCCGCGATCGCGCCAACGTGCCGGTTCACCCGGCCGGTGGTGACGATCATGTAGTCGGAGTACGCCGATTTGCCGCGAAGGTCGATGGTGACCGTCTCTTCCGCCTTCATGTCCTCGAGGCGGGAGAGGATCAGGCTCAGCGTCTTGTCGGCGTCGGGTTGCGCCTTCAAGGCCGCAGCTTTGGCTGATGTTTTACGCGCCGGCTTGGCAACCTTGGGTAAAACAGACTTCGTCGAAGCTGACTTGGACAATACAGATGTGGTCAGGGACCATTCCTTTCACTGTATCGCGAACGCCGAATCCGCGCTCACTGGTTACACTACATCATGTGGGGTTAAGGGTTTCAATATGCCAGAGAGGCGAAAGCCCACACCACATCCGCACCTTCGTCCTCACATTTTACCTTTCCAGCTCCCGTCCGGGTTCCGTAAGCCCGTTGAGGACAGATTCAGCTTCAATCCGGTCAGGAATACCCAGGCCGGCGCCGGCCGGTCCGCAAGCAGCGCTGCCTTGCTCTCGGGCAGGCGGTAGCGTGCCAGCGCCTGGGCTGCGGGGGAGGCGAGGGCGCGAAAACTCTGCGGCGGGCGATCGATGACTGCCATCGGCACCTGGCCGGCGATGCGCCGCCAGTCCTGCCAACGATGGAATTGAGCGAGGTTGTCGGCGCCCATGATCCAGACAAAGCGCAGGCCCGAGAAGCGGCGGCGCAAGGTGTTGATCGTGTCGATAGTGTAGCGCGTGCGGATGACGGATTCGAGACAGCTGACCTCGATCCTGGGATCATCGGCGACGTCGCGCGCGGCCTGCATGCGCTCGCCGAGCTGATGCAGATTGCCGTTCTCCTTCAGCGGATTGCCTGGGGTCACCAGCCACCAGACACGATCGAGTTGCAATCGCTGGAGCGCGAACCGGCTGATCGCGCGGTGGGCCTGATGCGGCGGATTGAACGAACCACCGAGCAGGCCGATGCGCATGCCCTCCGTGTGGGGCGGGACCGCTTGCGCCACGAAACGCGGCACGACGAAATTGTTGCTCAATGCCCGCCCCGAGACGTTGCTTACGGCCGCGTCTGTCCGGTGCCGTGAACGCGATATTTGAAGCTCGTCAGCTGCTCGGCGCCAACAGGGCCGCGGGCGTGGAAGCGGCCGGTCGCGATCCCGATCTCGGCGCCGAAGCCGAACTCGCCGCCGTCGGCGAATTGCGTCGAGGCGTTGTGCAGCACGATCGCGGAATCGACCTCGCTGAGGAATTTCTTCGCAGCCGCCTCATCCGCGCTCACGATCGCATCGGTGTGATGCGAGCCATGGTTCTGGATGTGCGCGATTGCGCCATCGACGCCGTCGACGACCTTCGCCGCGATGATCGCGTCGAGATATTCGGTGTCCCAATCGTCTTCGCTCGCAGGTTTAACGCGCGCATCCGTTCCTTGCACCGTTTCGTCGCCGCGCACTTCGCAGCCCGCTTCGATCAGCATCTCGACCAGCGGCTTCAGATTTTTGCCGGCCGCAGCACGATCGACCAGCAGCGTCTCGGCTGCGCCGCAGACGCCGGTGCGGCGCATTTTTGCGTTGAGCACGAGCGATTTCGCCATGGCGAGGTCGGCGCTGGCATCGACATAGACGTGGTTGACGCCTTCCAGATGCGCGAACACAGGCACGCGCGCTTCCTGCTCGACACGCGCGACGAGGCTTTTCCCCCCGCGGGGCACGATCACGTCGACCGCGCCGTTCAGGCCCGAGAGCATCATGCCGACTGCCGTGCGGTCGCGCGTCGGCACCAGCGTGATCGCAGCCTCGGGCAGGCCCGCCTCGCGCAGGCCCTGCACCAGGCATTCATGGATCGCGCGGCAGGACCGAAAACTGTCCGAGCCGCCGCGCAGGATCACGGCATTGCCGGACTTCAGGCACAGCACGCCGGCGTCGGCCGCAACGTTCGGCCGGCTCTCGAAGATCACGCCGACGACGCCGAGCGGCACGCGCACGCGCTCGATCCTCATGCCGTTTGGCCGCTGCCAGCTCTCGGTGACGATGCCGACGGGATCGGCGATGCCGCGCACGATGCCGATGCCCTCGGCCATGCCCTCGATGCGCGCCGGCGTCAGCGTCAGGCGGTCGATGAAGGAGGATGTGGCATTGCCGGCGGCGCGGGCTTCCGCGACGTCCTCGGCATTGGCGGCGAGGATCGCCGCAGAGCTCGCGCGGATCGCCCGCTCCATGGCTTCCAGCGCCCGGTTTTTCTGCTCCGGCGGCGCCAGCGCCAGCACGCGCGCGGCAGCGCGGGCGCGGGTTCCGAGATCGGACATCAGCGCCTGGAGATCGGCATTGCCGTCAACGGCTTTGAGGGGGGCGGCCATGGGAGGTTCAACCTTCTGCTAAGGCGGTGTCCTAGCACGGAAATCCCGCTTTTGCGAAGGGCAGGGAGGGTATGGCAGGGCTTCGACCGGTGGGGTGGGCTCGGCCACTGGCCCAGCCCCCGACGTCATGGCCGGGCTTGTCCCGGCCATCCACGACCTTCGCGCGGCACCAAGAACGTGGATGCCCGGGACAAGCCCGGGCATGACGGAAAAAGCCTCTACCCGCCCACCACCAGATCGTCGCGGTGGATCATCTCCGAGCGCCCGCTGATACCTAGGATGGTCATCACATCAGGGGAGGAGCGGCCCTTGATCCGCTCGGCGACCTCGGCGTCGTAGGCGATCAGGCCGCGGCCGACCTCGCTGGTGTCGGGGCCGCGCACGATCACGGCATCGCCGCGGGCGAACTGGCCCTCGACCTTGATCACGCCGGCCGGTAGCAGGCTGGCGCCGGCGCGCAGCGCCGTCACAGCGCCGGCATCGATCGTCAGCGTGCCCTTCGGCTCCAGCGTGCCCGCGATCCAGCGCTTGCGCGAGGTGATGGGATTGGCCGGCGTCAGGAACCAGGTGCAGCGGCCGCCATCGGCGATCGCCTGCAAGGGATGCTCGATCTTGCCGGAGGCGATCAGCATATGCGTGCCGCCGGTGGTCGCGATCTTGGCCGCTTCGACCTTGGTGCGCATGCCGCCGCGCGACAGCTCGGACTCGGCATCGCCAGCGACAGCCTCGATCTCCGAGGAGATGCTCTCGACCACCGGAATGAGTTTTGCGTTCGGATTGTTCTTCGGCGGGGCGTCGTAGAGCCCGTCGATGTCGGACAGCAGCACGAGCAGGTCGGCGCTCGCCATGGTGGCGACGCGGGCGGCGAGGCGGTCATTGTCGCCGTAGCGGATCTCGTTGGTCGCCACCGTGTCGTTCTCGTTGATCACGGGGATGGCGCGCCACTCCAGCAGCTTGCCGATGGTGGAACGTGCATTGAGATAGCGGCGGCGCTCCTCGGTGTCCTGCAGCGTCACCAGGATCTGGCCGGCGCCGATACCGTGCGCGCCGAGCACCTCGGACCAGATCCGCGCCAGCGCGATCTGGCCGACGGCGGCGGCGGCCTGGCTCTCTTCCAGCTTGAGCGGGCCGCGCGGCAGCTTGAGGCGGCTGCGGCCGAGCGCGATCGAGCCGGAGGAGACGACGAGGACGTCGCGTCCCTCCCTGTGCAATTTGGCCATGTCGTCGGCGAGCGCGGCGAGCCAGGACGCCCGCACCTCCCCCTTGTCGGAATCGACCAGCAGCGCGGAGCCGACCTTGACGACGATGCGGCGGAATTGACTGAGTTCGGGGCTGGCCATGGCGGTCGTCAAATTGCTCTGTCGTTGGTCCGGCGGAGCAAAAAGGGGCGGCGCCGATGCGGCTAGCTTTTGCAGCAGGACGGTGGCCGGCGCAAGGCAGAGGAGCCGGTAAATAGGCCTAACGGCACCCTTGTCGGCCGAGGCCCGGGCAGTCTATGCCTCGAATAATCAATAACGAGGGAGGATGACGTGGACCGACGCAGCTTCATTGCCGGAGGCCTCTCGCTGCCCTTGCTGGCGCAGGCCGGTGGCGCACATGCTCAATCCGGTCCGCTGACGCGCATCATCTTCCCGTTCGCGGCAGGCGGCAGCGGTGATGCCTTGTGTCGTCTCATCGCCGAGCAATTCGGCGCCCCGCTTGGGCGAACCATGATCGTCGAGAATCGTACCGGTGGTGACGGGTTGATCGGAATCAGGGCCGTGAAGGGCGCAAGCTCGGACGGCAATACAATCTTGGTGACGACCGGTCCGACCATGTACCTGCTGCCGATGGTGGAGAATCAACCGAGCTTCGACGCGGCCAAGGATTTCGTCCCCGTGTCGCAACTCGTTCGCTTCGAGTTTGCCGTCGTTGCAAGTCCCGCGATCGGGGTGGGTAGTTTTAGTGAACTCGTCACCTGGTTGAGGGCAAATGTCGCAAAGGCCGCCTATGGGACACCAGGCAGCGGCAACATCCCGCACTTCCTCGGATGGCGACTTGAACAGATCCTTGGTCTTTCAATGACCCGGGCGCCCTATCGCGGGAGCGCGCTTGTCATGAATGACCTCATCGCCGGCCATCTGCCATTCGGCATCACCACGGTATCCGATGCGATCGCGCAGCATCGTGCCAACGGCGTGAGGATCCTCGCGATTGCAAGCGCAGAGCGCTCGCCGTTCGTTCCCGATGTGCCGACGCTGAAGGAAAGCGGCATCGATCTCGTTGCCGACGGCTGGTACGGCATGTGGCTCCCCGCCGGCAGCCCGCCGGATTTTGCCGAAAAGCTCAGCGCAGCCGCGGTCGCGATGCTGGCCAAGCCGGAGGTGAAGGACAAGCTCACCGCGATCGGGTTGATTCCGGTCGGAAGCAGTGCGGACGGGCTTTCGAAGGAGCTCGCCGCGAACACGGCGTTCTGGCAGCCGATCGTCAAGGCGACGGGATACAAGATCGAGAATTGAACCGTAATCGTGAAGTGGATCTCTGCTAATGGAACAGCAGCTGCTTGGCGCCGCGCGGTTGTTTGCGAGTCACTATCAGATCGTCGTCTGCGACGATCCGCGCAGACCGCTTGGTGCTGATGAAAATTGGAATGACGAGAAAACCAAACGGGGCTTTGCAGGCGCGCCCACGTTCCGCATGATCAATACCGAAGCTGATCTTAATGACCATTGGGTCGAGCTGGTCGCCGCTAGCCGGCCGCCCTCCTTCGATGAATGGCAGCGGATCACCTGCGTCCACTTCCGATCCGAGAGCGGACGCGTTCACGTCATGTCGGTGATCGACAATGAGTCTGCATATTCCGCAGACGTGGAGCCGGGCGATTATTCGATCTATGCGGCCGCGCAAAATCTTGGAATCGATCAATTGAGCCTCGGCGAGAGCACGAAGCTCGCTGATGTCGAATTCGCCCAGCGAAAAGATGTCGAGTGGTATCGCCTCTTTCTGGTTCCGGGCAAACCGGAGTTCGAAGGACGACTCGTGGACCGCCCTTAAGACGTACCGAGCGATGATTTGGCTTACATCTTCGCGCGTTGCGCGATGCCGTCCTTGATCGCGTCGAGCTCTTTCTCATCCCAGATGCCGATCAGGAAGCCGCCTTTCACCTGGAGCTGGTTCTCGGCATAGGCTGCGATCTTTTCGGGGGGCGTGGTGATGTGACCGCTCGGATGCAGCGCCCAGTCGAACAGCTCGGCCTGCAACCGCGCGATGATGCCGGCGCACTCTGGGTCGTCGCCGCGATCGACATATTCCTGCGGATCGGTTTCGAGATCGTACAGCATCGGGCGGAAGCCGGAGGCGTGGATGTATTTCCAGCGGCCGTCGAACACCATGAACAGGCGGCAGCGCTCGATCGGCTGGTTCAGCTTCAGCCGCACGTCCTGCATGGCGTAGTCGTATTCGGAGAACGTCACCTTGCGCCAATCAGGCGGCGTCGATCCGCGCAGCAGCGGCAATAGTGAACGTCCCTCGAGGATGTGCCCCGGCACCTTGCCGCCGAAATAGTCGACGAAGGTCGGCGCGAGGTCGATTCCCTCCACCAGCGCGTCGCTGCGCGTGCCGCGCGTGGCGTCAGCCTCTTGCGAAGGGTCGATGATGATCAGCGGGATCTTCGCCGACTGCTCGTGGAACAAATCCTTCTCGCCCATCCAGTGATCGCCGAGATAATCGCCGTGATCGGAGGTGAACACGATCATGGTGGTTTCCAGCAGGCCGCGTTCCTCCAGAAATTTCATCAGCACGCCCATCTGGTCGTCGATCTGGGTGATCAGGCCCATATAGGTCGGGATCACCTTCTCGCGGGCATCGTGGCGCGCCATGTTGCGGGAGTAGCGCATGTCCATATAGGCGCCGAACACCGGATGCGGATTCTGCCGCTCGCGCATCGAACGGATCGGCGGGATCATGTCCAAGGTCGAGTACATGCTCGCGTAGGGCTCCGGCGCGATATAGGGCCAGTGCGGCTTGATGTAGGACAGATGCAGGCACCATGGCTTGCCGTCGGTCTCGGCCTCGCCGATGAAATCCATCGCGCGGCGCGCGTCATGTAGGGCGTTTCGGAATGCTCGTCCGGCACGCGCGCGGCCTTGTCGGCATGCACCAGCAGCCAGCCGTTCTGCAAGCTACCGTCTTCCGCCGCGCCCGAATTGGCCCAATGCTCCCAGGGATTGGCGGCGTCAAAGCCTTTCTGGCGCAGATACTCGTCGTATTTCGGTCGCGGGCGGCCGGTCGGATGCAGACCGTCGTCGCGCTCATACGGTTCAAAACCGCATTCGGCGACATGCACGCCGATCATCGATTCCGGGGGAATGCCGAGCGCCTTCATGCCTTCGAGATCGGGCGCCATGTGGGTCTTGCCGACCAGCACGTTGCGCACGCCGATCTTGTTGAGGTGATCGCCAAGCGTCGGCTCGCCGACGCGCAGCGGCCAGCCGTTCCAGTGCGAGCCGTGCGAGCGCATGTAGCGGCCGGTGTAGAACGACATCCGCGACGGACCGCAGATCGGCGATTGCACATAGGCCTTGCTGAACAGCACGCCGCGCTTGGCCATCGCGTCGATGTTCGGCGTCTTCAGTGTGGGATGGCCGGTGCAGCCGAGATAATCATAGCGAAGCTGGTCGCACATGATCCAGAGAACATTCTTCGCCCGCGCCATGCGTCATCCCTGCATTTTCTTGATGTTGGATGCTGCGCTATTGGAGGGGCGAAGACAAGCCGGTGATGCGCGTACGCGTAGCCGCAATCTCCGCCGTCATCCCTGCGAAAGCAGGGACCCATAACCACAGGGCGTGGTTTGGCGAAGACTCGATGTTCGGTACTACGACCATCCGCATCGAGAGATCACGCGGTGTGGGTCCTGCGCCCCGTGCGCAATTGCGCACTAGGCAGGGATGACAATCACGCCGACCACGGCTCCGCTTCGGCCGCGCTCTTGGCCTTGGCCGACACCGGGGCCTCGCCGATCACCTCGACCAGCGCACGCAGCGCTTCCTTGACACCATCGCCGGTGACTCCGGAGAGTAGCAGCGGCGTCTTCTTGGCGGCGCGCTTCAGCCGGTCCTTCTGCTTCTTCAATTCGTCCGGCTCGACCGCGTCGATCTTGTTCAGCGCGACAATCTCGATCTTGTCGGTGAGCAGCCCGCCATAGGCGTCGAGCTCCCTGCGCACCGTCTTGTAGGCCTTGCCGGCGTGCTCGCAGGTCGCGTCGATCAGATGCAGCAGCACGCGGCAGCGCTCGACATGGCCGAGGAAGCGATCGCCGAGGCCGGTGCCTTCATGCGCGCCTTCGATCAGGCCGGGAATATCGGCGAGCACGAATTCGCGGCCGTCAGCATTCACGACGCCGAGCTGCGGATGCAGCGTGGTGAAGGGATAGTCGGCGATCTTGGGCCGCGCCGCGCTGACCTTGGAGAGGAAGGTCGACTTGCCGGCATTGGGCATGCCGACGAGGCCGGCATCGGCGATCAATTTCAGTCGCAGCCAGATCCAGCGCTCTTCGCCCACCTGGCCGGGATTGGCGTTGCGCGGCGCGCGGTTGGTCGACGTCTTGAAATGCGCGTTGCCGAAGCCGCCATTGCCGCCCTCGGCCAGCACGAACTTTTCGCCGACCTTGGTGAAGTCGTGGATCAGCGTCTCGCGGTCCTCGTCGAAGATCTGCGTGCCCATCGGCACCTTCAGCACGATGTTCTTGCCGTTGGCGCCGTGGCGGTCCGAACCTGAGCCGTTCTCGCCCTTCTGGGCCTTGAAGTGCTGCTGGTAGCGGTAGTCGATCAGCGTGTTGAGGCCGTCGGCGACCTCGATGATGACGTTGCCGCCGCGGCCGCCATTGCCGCCGGAGGGGCCGCCGAATTCGATGAACTTCTCGCGGCGGAACGCCACGCAGCCGTTCCCGCCGTCACCGGAGCGGATATAGACCTTTGCTTCGTCGAGGAATTTCATGGGCCATAGGTAGGCCAGCAGGTCTCCCGCGGCAACCCGGATAGACCCGCAAATCGGCCGAATTTCTCGCGATTTCGCCCCTTGCTTAACCAGTCGGCCGGCGCCGGATCAGGAATTTCTGCGTCCCCTCCAGCACCAGCTCCTTGCGCTGGTTGAACACGGTGCTGCGGAGCGTCACTGCGCCGGTGGTACGTCCCGGCACCAGCTCGGTGACTTCGAGCGCGGGGTAGATGGTGTCATCGGCAAACACGGGCTTGAGGAACCGGCTCGACTGCTCGAGGAAGCCCACCAGGGACTCCTCGACCATGAACGGAAACAGGCCGGCGCCCGGCGCGGTGTGGATCAGCGTCTGAAAACCGTGGGCGAGCAGATGCGGCATGCCGCGGCTGCGGCAATATTCCACGTCATAGTGCACGGGATGGGTGTCGCCACTCGCGGTCTGGAATGCGGCGAATATCGCCGAGGTCTGGGTCCGGCTCGGCAGCACGAAGCGTTCGCCGATGACGAAATCCTCAAACCAGCGTTGCGTGGGGATCATGCGATGCTGGGTCGGATCGAAATCGGTCATGTCCATGCTCACTTTATCGGCGGGGCGCTTATCGCTACCGCGATGCGAAGAGTGCGACAATCCGTTCAATTCGGCTTGCGCGGGGTTGCCGCGGCGGCTCACGTCATTAAAAACGACCGCAAGCGAACTCTAGCGCTGATTTTCTGCGCTCTCTCCGCCCGTCATTGCGAGGAGCGTAGCGACGAAGCAATCCAGACTGCCGCCATGGAGACGGTCTGGATTGCTTCGCTTCGCTCGCAATGACGACCTCTCACAGTCCGACTTATTCGATGCCCCTGTTCAAGAACCTCTCCGCCTATGACGATCGCTCCGCGCGCCTCGCCGGCATCGGGCTGATGGTGCTGTCGATCTTCATGTTCTCGTTCGGCGACGCCATGGGCAAGTTCCTGGTCGGGACTTATTCGGTGGGGCAGCTCTTGTTCCTGCGCGCCTGCGCGGCGCTGCTGCTGCTCGCGCCGCTGATCTGGCGGCAGCGTCATGATTTCGTCCGCCTCGAACGGCCGTGGCTGCAGCTGTTTCGCGTCGTGCTGTCGACGCTCGAGGTCGCCGCCTTCTTCCTCGCCACCGTCTATCTGCCGCTCGCCGACGTCATCACCTATTATCTTGCCGGTCCCATCTTCGTCACCGCGATGTCGGCGATCTTCTTAGGGGAGAAGGTCGGCTGGCGGCGCTGGACCGCGATCCTGATCGGCTTCTGCGGCGTCCTGATCGCGCTGCGGCCGTCGGCGCAGACCGTCAGCCTGCCGGCGCTGATCGCGCTCGGCGGCAGCCTGTCGTTTGCGACCTTGATGCTGATCACCCGCAGCCTGCGCAAGACGCCCGACATCGTGATGGCATCCTCGCAATTCGTCGGCACGTTTTCGCTGGGCGCGGTGCTGTCCGCCTTCCACTGGGTGCCGCCGACCCCTGGCAGCCTGGTGATCTTCGCGCTGGCCGGATGCGTCTCGGTCACCGCGCTGTTCTGCGTCAACCGCTCGCTCAAGCTGGCGCCGGCCAGCGTCGTGGTGCCCTACCAATATTCGATGATCGTCTGGGCCGTGATCTTCGGCTTCGTCGTGTTCGGCGACGTGCCGTCAATGGCCACGCTCATCGGCGCCGCGATCATCATCGGCGCGGGGTTCTACATCTACTTGCGCGAACGGGATTTGGGTCGCGAGAGCGTGGAAGTGAATCCGCCGGCGTAACCCCACTCACGCCGTCGTCCCTGCGAAAGCAGGGACCCATACCCACAGGGAGATGTTTTGCGAAGACTCGGAGTGGGCGCTTTTGCCTCACACTCCTCCCTGTGGTTATGGGCCCTCGCTTTCGCGGGGGCGACACTGGTGATTGAGGACGCAGTGCGCCACCTACCTCATCCTTCGCGCACTGCTCCAGCTCTTCAGCGAGGCCCACACGCCGCGCGAGAGGCGGAAGCAGTCGACCGGCGTCGACGATCCCAGCGCGAGGAAGCGGTGCAGCTGCACGCCGCTCCACTGGAAGCCGCACTTCTCCAGCACCTTGCGCGAGGCGGGATTGGTGACGCGCGCGCCGGCATAGAGATGCTCGTCCTCGAATTCCTCGAAGAAGAAGTCGATCGCGCCGCGCGCGGCCTCGGTGGCAAAGCCCTGGCCCCAGTGCTCGACGCCGAGCCAATAGCCGAGCTCGGCATTGCCAGGCGTGGAGCAGTCGATGCCGACCATGCCGACCGGCCCGGTATCGTGCTCGATCAGGAACACGGTCTCGCTGCCGAGCGCGGCGGTGGCGCGGACGAAGGCGACGGCGTCGTCCTGCGAATAGGGGTGCGGGAGGCGGCGGGTGTTTTCGGCGACGCGGCGGTCGTTGGCGAGCCGGGCGATGGTCCTGACGTCGGCGAGGGTCGGCCGCCGCAAGGTCAGCCGTTCGGTGGCGACGACACCAGGTCTCGCCTCAGCCAAGGTCGCGCTCGAGAAATCCTGCAACATGTCCGGCTCCGTGAAAGTCACTAAGTCAAAGTGAGCAAGTCAAAAGAAAAGGGGAGGCCGGTTTCCCGCCTCCCCCTTGGAGCCTTCGATCTCTTGCGATCTTAAGGACTCCGCCGGTTTGGTAGGACCGGCGGACTCCAATTTGATCCACCGTCTATTCAGCCGCCTCTGCGAGCGGGAGAACCGATACGAAAGTGCGGCCGTTGGCTTTGGCCTGGAACGTGACGCGACCCTCGATCTTGGCGAACAGAGTGTGGTCCGTGCCCATGCCGACATTAAGGCCCGGGTGCCAGGTGGTGCCGCGCTGACGCGCAATGATGTTGCCGGGAATCACAACTTCCCCGCCGAACGCCTTGATGCCGAGGCGCTTACCCTTGGAATCGCGACCGTTGCGCGATGAACCGCCTGCTTTTTTGTGAGCCATGGCTCGTCTCCGAAATCCTGCGTATTTCTAGATCAATTCCTTGACGGAATCATTTCAAAATTTCTCACGCATCAATTCGTGAATTGGCGTGATCGATTCTGCGTTACTCGGCGGCTTCCGCTGCCGGCTCCTTCGCCACCTTCTCCTTCTTCGGACGCGGGCCCTTGGTGGGCTTGGCGCCATCCGTCAGGATCTCGGAGATGCGGAGCACCGTGATCTCGTCGCGATAGCCGCGCTTGCGGCGCGAATTCTTGCGGCGGCGCTTTTTGAACGCGATGACCTTGGGGCCGCGCTTGTGGTCGAGCACCTCGACCGCAACGGACGCACCTGCGACCGTCGGAATGCCCAGCACCGGCGTGTCGCCGCCGACCACCAGAACTTCATTCAGCTGCACGATCGAGCCGACTTCGCCTTCGATCTTGCCTACTTCGAGAACATCATCCGGCACGACGCGGTATTGCTTGCCGCCGGTTTTGATGACTGCGAACATCGTTTTTTTCTCCGTGTTCAATCCCGGCCTCGCGACTGGTATCGTCGGGGTCGGCTTTTTGTCAGTCGCTATGGGTTTATCGAGTTTTGTGCGGGCGGGAGTTATCCCTTTGAAAACCCACGCAAAAACAAGCGGCGCGAGAAACGCCCCGCGCCGGGTGTGGGACTTATAGCCGCCGGCAGAGAAGAGTCAAGGAAAACCGCGGAAAAAGGCCCGGATTTGAAGGCCTTGGACCTCTTCCGGCGCCTCGTCGAATCTGCGGGATAGCATTGCAACCAACGGGTTCCCTTGCCGTTGTCCTCGCAAATCGACATGCGGGCAAGGGCTTACCATGGCAACGGACGAACTGGTCAAGGCGACGGGCATCGCCCATCACGGCGCGGAGCGGCTGCCGTCGGTGGAGATCGACAGTTTCAACATCGAGATGAAGGACGAGGACGGTTTTCTCGGCGATCGCGCCAGCAAGGGCGCGTTCCGCGACATCCTCGACCGCTGGCGCAAGCCGCTGCGCAAGACCGGGGAGGACCCGTTCGGCAAGGAGCCCTCGGAGGAGATCAGCAAGAAGACGCTGGATGCCATCCTGGTCGGCGACGACACCGAGGCCTCCGCGGTGGTGCACAGCGCGATCGAGGATTTCGCCCAGGAGCTTGCCTATGTCACCCGGCGTTTCCTCAAGACCAAGGCCTGGGCCAAGACCGAGCGCATTGTGGTCGGCGGCGGCTTTCGCGATTCCCGGCTCGGCGAGCTCGCGATCGCGCGCACCGAGATCATCCTCAAATCCGAGGACTTCAAGATCGACATGATGCCGATCCGCCATCATCCCGACGAGGCCGGCCTGGTCGGCGCGCTGCATCTGGCGCCGTCCTGGATCTTCGAGGCCTATGACAGCATTTTGGCCGTCGACATCGGCGGCACCAACATCCGCTGCGGCCTGGTCGAGACCAACTGGAGGAAGGCCAAGGACCTGTCGAAGGCTAAGGTCGTGAAATCCGAGCTGTGGCGTCATGCCGACGACGAGCCGACGCGCGAAGGTGCGGTCAAGCGCCTCACCAAGATGCTGAAGGGGCTGATCACGGAAGCCGAGAACGAAGGCTTCAAGCTCGCGCCTTTCATCGGCATCGCCTGTCCCGGCGTGATCAATGCCGACGGCTCGATCGAGAAGGGTGCGCAGAACCTGCCGGGCAATTGGGAGAGCAGCAAGTTCAACCTGCCGGCGAGCCTGATCGAGGGCATCCCCGAGATCGGCGAGCACGACACCGCGATCCTGATGCACAATGACGGCGTGGTTCAGGGCCTCTCCGAGGTGCCGTTCATGCAGGACGTCGAGCGCTGGGGCGTGCTCACCATCGGCACCGGCCTTGGCAATGCGCGCTTCACCAACCGCCGCAAGGAGAGCGCCAAGGACCGGGACAGTACGGAGAACGGAAAGAAAAAGGCCAAGGAAAACAACAAGGAAAACAACAAGGACAGCGCCAAGAGCGACTAGCTGCGCGTTTTCAAGCGAAGTGGACACCGGTTCGCGTCGAGAAAACGCGCAAAACAGGGAATCTGGAGCCCCGTTCCGATGTCATCGGAACGGAAGCGGCTCCAGAGTAACCTTGACTGGTTAGGTTAAGGACCGGATTGCGTTGCGGCGCCGAGGCCGCACGCTAGGGTCGAATTGTCGCCTCACCTGGCCGGCGAAGCCGCCCTTCCCAGCCAGTATTTCAATGAGCGGCAAGGGACCGCCAGTGTTTACCGCGTCTGGCGGTCCCACCCCGTTTTTTCGAACATGCAATGAGACGCCCGCTCCGAAGGCGGTGCGCCCCCTCCCCCGCGCGCGGGGGAGGGTTGGGGAGAGGGTGTCTCCGCATTGGGGTTGTCGAAGCGGACGCCTCGCGCGCGCGAAAACCGGGGCAAATCGCTAATCGGACCGCCTTTCCCCCCGTTCGCGCCGGGAAGGGGCGGGCAGAGGGCGAAACAGGCAGCGGATTTTCGCCCCGCGCGCCTTGTCTGGCCCGCCATCCTCGCCTATTAACGCCCCCAACCACAGGGGCCGCTGCTCCTACCATGGCGCCTTCAGGAGAGGTGGCAGAGTGGTTGAATGCACCGCACTCGAAATGCGGCATAGGTGCAAGCCTATCGGGGGTTCGAATCCCTCCCTCTCCGCCATAACGCTGCCAGCGGCCGGACGAATTTGCAGGCCATCTCCTTGCTTTATCCGATCGGATAGTTCTCCGCGGAGAAGTCGGTGCAAAGATGGGGCTTCAGTATCCTATCAAGCTAGTAGTTTCGGACGACCGCAGCTGCGGTCGTCGTGGTTCAAAAGCAGATTAGCTAACTACGAAACGGGATCAATTTGCCTTGCCACTTCCCGCCATCTTCGAAGAGAAACCGATAAAGTCCTTGCGCGCAAACTGCCGGTGTCTACTGGTGCCGTGATTCGTTCCTAAGCCCCCATCTTTTTCCACCCACACTCGCCAGACAACCTTGAGACCGTGGTTCTTGGCAAACTCGTCAATGAGGTCCTGCCGGATAGACTGGCACTATGCGACGGCGAACGTCGGGGCAAACAAAAATCCACACCAACGTTGACTGCGCAGCTCGCTCGCCTTCGAGAGGGTTGGCCAGAGCCTGGCCAATCGTCGAGCAGGATCGCTTCGAGATAAGGCGAGCGTGCGCATGATGGTGACGCGCTGGTGCACGGCGCCAGAGAGCGCCGCGGGCTTAGCGTGCCCAAAGCGAAGGGGCCTTAAGTCCGGATCAGCTCCAGCGCGATCTCGCGCGCACGCGCCTTGGGAGTCTTTCGGATCTCCAGCCCGAGCATGACGTAGTGTCGAGCACGCTACGTTACGGCCGCTCCTTCGCGTGCGCGCCACCCCCCGGCGATCCCCCCGCTACTGCGCGCCAATCCCCGCGCTCTCAATCACCCGCTTGTAGCGCGCCGTCTCATCGACGATGAACGGGACCATCTCGGCCTGCCCTTTGTCGGCAATCGACACCTGGCCGTTGGTGGTGAGGTCGGCGGCGATGCCGGGGTCGGCGAGAACGGCGGCCAGCGCCTCGGAGAGCTTGCCCACGATTTTCGGGTCGGTCCCGGCCGGGACCGAGACCCAGGTCGAGCCGGCGTTGACGGCGTCGGGGTAGCCGGCCTCGAGCACCGTCGGCGCATCGGGCAGCGCGGCCATCCGCGCCGCCCCGGTGGTGCCGAGCACCTTGACCTTGCCGGTGTCGATCAGCGGCCTCAGCACGGTGAGGTAGTCGAAGGAAACGTCGAGGACGCCCGACATCATATCCGTCATCTGGTTCGCGCCCGACTTGTAGGGCACATGGGTCAGCTTGATGCCGGCGGCCGCCTTGAACATCTCGCCGGCGAGATGCTGGGCGGTGCCGGGGCCGGGGGAGCCGAAATTGACCTTGCCCGGATTGGCCTTCGCGTAGGCGACGAATTCAGCCAGCGTGTTGTAGGGCGCCGCCGCGGTCGCGACGAGGATCTGGTTCGACGAGCTCACGCCGCGAATGTGGACGTAGCTCTTAAGCGGGTCGTAGCTGAGCTTCGTCAGTCCGAGGTTCGGCTGGATCGTCATCGGCCCGCCGGAGGCGTAGAGCACGGTGTAGCCGTCCGCTTGCGCCCGCGCCACGAACTCCGTCCCGATGGTGCCGCCGGCGCCGGGCCGGTTCTCCACCACCACGGGCTGCCCGAGCCGCGTCCGCAGCAGCTCGGCGATCTTGCGCGAGACGAGGTCGGTGACGCCCCCGGCTCCGAACGGCACCACCCAGGTGATTGCGCGGCTCGGCCAGGACTCCGCGGCCGTCTGCGCCCGCGCGGCGCTCGCATGAAGTGCCAGTGCCATCGCGACGACGAGACAGAGAAACGATCTTGCGAGCGCTCTCGTCATCGCCCTTCCGGGACGCCTGCTCAGGCCGCTGCCCGCGCCAGATCTCGCGGCGGCGCCTTTCGGAGCGCTCGCACCATCCGCTCCCTCCAGGAGTTGCGCAGGTGCAAACGCCATGGATGCAGTTCTCCCCGGTACAGTGTGGCCGTTGATGGCCATCTTGACCGAAGGCTACAGTCTCGAGTCTCGTCCAACCATTGGCGCAGTCCGAGCATCACTTTTGCAAAATATGAAAAGATCGATGGATCGCCGTCAGGCCACAAGCTGCGATCCCTTGGCTCGCTTGCTCTTGAAAAATTGCCCGACGCGTAATCCGTTTCTGCCCGCGTAAGTCCTTGATCTTCCAGCCCCCGCCTACTGTGCATGGGGTTGTTTTCGCGTTTATTGTTGTCCGGGGCATAAGACCGCCGCCCACCGCGCCGCCAGTTTGAACCCACCACCCCCACGATCCGACCTAGCAATGCCCCGCTCTCCGGCGGGCCCAAGGTAACCTCACCACAATGTTCGAAAAGACCTACCGCGACCGCCTCGACGCTGATCTTGCGCAATGGGAAGCCGATGGCGTGATTGCGCCGGCGGCGGCTGCCGCGATCCGCAATGCGCTGCCGCAGCTAGCGCCGGGCATCAACATCGCCGTGGTCGTCGGCATTGTCGGCGGTCTGTTGATCGCGGCTGCGTTCCTCGCCTTCGTCGCGGCGCACTGGACCGAGATCGCGCGGCTGTTGCGGTTCGCGATCCTGCTCGCCGGCATGGTCGTCACCGGCGCCCTCGGGGCATGGTTCGCTGCTCGAGGCCGCGACGTTCTCGCCGATCTCTGCGCCAGCGTCGGTGCGATCATCTTCGGTGCGGGCATCGCGCTGGTCGGTCAGATGTATCATCTCGGCGACGACTTTGCCGGCGGCATGCTGCTGTGGTCGATCGGCGCGTTCGCCGCGGCGCTGCTGACCGGCTCGCGCGGTGCGCTCGCGGTCGGCCTCGTCGCCGCCGGCATCTGGACCTGCATGCGGACTTATGATGCGCCGGACGTCCTGCATCTTCCGTTCGTGGCGGTCTGGCTGATCGCAGCAGTTCTCGCCTTCGCCTGGAATTCGCGCGCCGCCGCTCATCTCGTCGCGCTCGCGCTGTTGCCGTGGTGGATCGCGACGTCGCTGCGCTTCGAGTTCGACGGCGCCCAGCCGTCCTTCGTGCTCGCCAACGGCGCCGCGCTGCTGTTCGGCGCCGGGCTCGCGCTCGCAGCCTGGCCTTCGCCGAGGGCGCTCCGGCTCGGGACCGTCCTGTCGATTTACGGGGCGTTTTCGCTGGCCGGCGTCGCCGTCCTGGAGGTGGCGACCGTCGACGACATCATTCGCTTCCGGACCAGCACGGTATCCGCCCAGCCGATTTGGGCGATCCTGTGCGGGGCCGCGGGGGTGATCCTCGCCCTCGTCTCCGCCATGCTCACGAAGCGCGCAGGTGAAATCCTCGCATCATGCGCGATCGGGCTCGTGCTGCTCGCCGCGCCGATTTGGCCGGTCTCCACGGCCGGCGAGCCCTGGTTCGCTTACGCCGCGCTGCTTTGCGCCATGCTGTGCCTCGTCGTCTCCGGTGTGCTCGATGACGTGCGCCCGCGGATCGCCGCCGGCTGGCTCGGAATTGCCGGCGTCATCGCCGGCATCACCTGGGCGGTGCACGGCTCGTTGCTGCGCCGCTCGGCCTTTCTTGCGGGGGCCGGAATCATCGCCGTGGTCTTTGCCACCGCGCTCAATCGCATGCTGCCGAGGGCCGAGCGATGATCGGTACCATCACTGGACGCTGGCAGCGCATCCCGAAGGCCGTGCTGTTCGGCGTCGCTGTGCTGCTGCAATGCGCGCTGCTGGTCCTGATGGTCGCCGACCGCATGCAAATCCTGCGCGAAGGCGTTGAGGTGACCTTGCAGACGCAGCCGGTCGATCCCCGCGATCTCCTGCGCGGCGACTATGTCGTGCTCCGCTACGACATCTCGCAAGTGCCGGCCGGCGCGCTCGCCGGAAAGCCGGCTGACGCGCGCCATCCTGTCGTGTTCGTCAAGCTCGCGCCCAATGCCAACGGCCTCTACCAGGCGGTCTCGGTGCATGCCGAGCCGGTGCCGGTCGCGGCGCCCGAGGTGCTGATCCGCGGCCGCGTCGCCAATTACGGCGGGGCTTGCGGCTCGGGCCGTCACACCTTCTGCGATAATTTGCCAATCAAGTACGGTCTCGAAAGCTACTTCGTGCCCGAAGGCGAGGGCAAGAAGCTCGAGCAGGCCCGCAACCAGCAAAAGCTCCGCGTCGTCGCCGCCGTGCTCCCCTCCGGCCGCGCCGCCATCAAGCGGCTGCTGCTCGACGGCGAGCCGGTCTATGAGGAGCCGCTGTATTAGCGCGGCGGCTCCGGCGTCGCCTTCAACGCCCGCCGCAGCACCTCCCACACGCGCGGATCGTTCATCTGCGCCACGTTGAAGCGCATGAAGTGCTGGGATGTCTGCGACACGCTGAACACGTTGCCCGGCGCCAGCACGACATCCTGCTCCAGCGCCGCGCGCGCGACATGCGCGGCATCCTGTCCGCCCGTGAGCCGGCACCAGAGGAAGAATCCGCCGCGCGGCATCAGCCAGGGCTCGATGCCGAGTGCCTGAAGTTTTCGCGCGACGTCGCGGCGCATCCGCGTGAGCTTTTGCCGGAGCTCGTCCATTTGCTTGCGATAGCTGCCGCCGGCCAGCACCTTTGTGATGATCTCGGTCGCGGCCGGGCTCGGGCCGCCAAAGCTGGTTGCGACCTGGAGGTCGACGAGATGCTCGATCCAGTCGGCCCGTGCGGCGATGTAGCCTGAGCGTACCGAGGCCGACAGCGTCTTGGAGAAGCTGCCGATGCGGATCACGCGGGTGAGCCCGTCGAGCGCGGCAAGGCGCGGCGAGCGCTCCGGCTCGAAATCGCCGAAAATGTCGTCCTCGATGATGGTGAGGTCGTGCGCCGCGGCCGCGGTCAGCAGCCGGTGCGCACTCGCGAGCGACATCGTCGCGCCGGTCGGATTGTGCAGCGCTGAATTGGTGATGTAGAGCCTGGGACGTTCGGCGCCGAGGATCTGCTCGAAGCGGGTGACATCAGGGCCCGACGGCGTGTAGGGCACGCCGATGATCCTGGCCTGATGCGCCCGCAGCAGCGCGCGGAAATTGAAATAGCAGGGGTCGTCGACCAGCACCGTGTCGCCGGGACGGAGCAGGAAGCGGCAGACGAGGTCGGCGCCTTGCGTGCCCGAGCCCGTCAGCATGAGCTGATCGACCGACGCGGGAATCGAATCCTCGGCAAGGCGCGCGAGCAGCAGCCGGCGCAGCGCCAATCCGCCGCGCGTGCTGCCATAGTCCGTCAAGAGATCCGCATCGGTCCGCGCCAGGGCACGGACGGCGCGGCGCAAGGCCGCTTCCGGCATCCATTCCGCCGGCAGCCAGCCGCAGCCGGGCTTCGGCACTGCCGCGTCGGCATCGAGCGATTGCCTGGAGACCCAGAACGGATCGACCTCCCGGTCACGCCGCGGCCCGGCTTCGGCCAGCGCAAGCGGCGGCATGATGGTCGGCGAGACATAGAAGCCGGAGCCGCGACGGGCGCGGATCAGGCCTTCGGCCGCGAGGCGATCATAGGCTTCGACGACGGTCGACGGCGACACGCCCATTGTGGCGGCCAGGCTGCGGACCGATGGCAGGCGGTCGCCGGCACTGAGCGCGCGGCCGGCGACCTTGGCGCGGATCGCGCTCATCACGTCAATGGTCCGCGTGCCGCCGCGTCCCTTCGATGGCGCTCCGATGTCCAAGGTGTATCACCTTCCATACCCATACAGATTTGCCGGATTGTATTGGATTGTGACTGGCCGTGCCACCGCCGACAGCCGAGTATCGCGCTTCTCGAAAGGCGGAACGGACATGCAATCTGCGGGGAGCGGCTGGGGCAACGGCCTGCTCGGCGTCATCATCTTCAGCGGCTCACTGCCGGCGACGCGCGTCGCGGTCGGCGGCTTCTCCGCGTTGTTCCTGACCTCGGCCCGCGCGGTCATCGCGGCGCTGATCGGTGTGGCCGTGCTCGGCGTGCTGCGGCAGGCCCGGCCGCAGCGAACGGATTTCGCCTCCCTCACCATCGTCGCCATCGGCGTCGTGGTCGGCTTCCCGCTGCTGACGGCGCTCGCGCTCCAGCACATCACCTCGGCCCGTTCGATCGTCTTCATCGGCCTGTTGCCGCTCTCGACCGCGGTCTTCGCCGTGCTGCGCGGCGGCGAGCGGCCGCGGCCACTGTTCTGGCTGTTCGCGATCCTCGGCAGCGCCACGGTAGCCGGCTTTGCCTTGTCGAACGGCGGCTCGGCCTCGCTCGCCGGCGATCTCCTGATGGTGGCCGCGATCGTGCTGTGCGGCCTCGGCTATGCCGAAGGCGCCGCATTGTCGCGCCGGCTCGGCGGCTGGCAGGTGATCTCCTGGGCGCTCCTGCTCGCGCTGCCGCTGATGGTGCCGGTCGCGGTTCTGACCTGGCCGGCGAATTGGAACGGCGTCAGCGTGCCCGCCTGGATCGGGCTCGCTTACGTCTCGATCTTCAGCATGTTCGTCGGCTTCATCTTCTGGTACCGCGGCCTTGCGATCGGCGGCATCGCGCGTGTCGGCCAGTTGCAGCAGCTCCAGCCGTTCTTCGGTCTCGCGCTCGCCGGCCTGCTACTGCACGAGCCCGTCGCCTGGAGCATGATCGTCGCGACCGTCCTCGTGGTCGCCTGCGTGTTCTTCGCGCGGCGGTTTGCGTGAGGCTTGTGCCTCACGCCTGCCCCATCACCGTCTTCGTCAGCGCGCCCTTTGCAAACTTCTTCAGCGGCATCGGCTTGCCGAACAGGAAGCCCTGCACGAGATCGAAGCCGAGCTCGTTGGCGGCGACGAGGTCGGCGCGGCTTTCGACCCCCTGGGCCACGCTGCGCGCGCCAAAGCCCTGCGCGAGCTCGACGATGTGACGGCACACCGTGCGCTTCAACCGGTCACTGCCGCTGCCGGTGACGAATTGCCGGTCGGCCTTCAGCTTGACGAAGGGAACTTTGTCCCGCTCCATCAGCGCCGGCCAGTTGGCGCCGAGATTGTCGATCGACAGGCCGATATTGTGCAGCCCGACCTCGCGCGCGACCTCGGTCAGGAGATCGAGATCGCGGATCGCCTCCTCGCTGTCGATCTCGACCGTCAGCCCGCCGAAGGCCGGATGCGTCGGCACGCGACGGCAGAGATCGCGCACCGCCTGCGGCTCCTTCAGATAAGACGCGGGCAGGTTGATCGAGAGATCGACCGGGGTCTGCTGCTCCAGCAGATAGTGCCAGTCCCGTATCGCGCGCTCGATCACGAATTCGGAGAGGTCGCGCAGATGCGGATCGCGCTCCTCGGGAATGAAGTAAGCCGGCGGCACCACGCCCCAGGTCGGATGCCGCATCCGCACCAGCGCCTCGGCACCGCAGCGGATCAGCGTGCGCGCGTCGATCTTGGGCTGGTACCAGAGCTCGAGCCAGCCGGCATGCAGGGCCTCGCCGACATGCACGGCGGGACTGGGCGCCGGCTCTTCCGGCAGCAGCATGGCGATGCGCTCGCGCAGCGTTTCCGCCGCAAAGGGCGTGGTCAGCGGCGGCAGCATGGCAAGGCCATATTCCTCACCGACCTGCCGCACGGCCTTGACGATGATCGACTCGCGGGCGCCGACGGCGAGAACCTTGCCGGCAAATGCCTCGCGCACCAATATTTCGAGGAATCTCCCCGGCTCGATGCCGTCGGCGGCGACGCCGAGCAGGATCAGGTCCGGCAATTCGGTGGCGAGCACGGTTTGCAGCTCGTCCGAGCTGGCGCATTCGCTGGTGACGAAGCCGAGATCCTCCAGCACCTCGCTGAGGAAGGCGCGCAGATGCCGCTTGCTATCGGCCACGCAGGCGCGCGGCGTTACCTTTCGTCGTCCGAAGGTCACAGGCCTTCGTCCGACGAGTTCAACCATCCCATCGTTCATCAACACCACTCCCGTTCCGTGACGGTTTCTTAAACGGTGAGCGTGGGTTCAAATAAGGAGAGCTTCACATCGTTCTTGAATTATTTGAGTAACGTTAAACCCTGCAATTCGAGCTAATTTGTCGACAGACTCTTCGCAAAGAGTTCGCATACCCGAGCACCACGCGCACAACGACTGTCAGCGCACGCGAAATGTCTTTCGCGCGATGAAAGCTGCGCCCCGCTTGCCGGTGGATGAAGATGAGCGATGCAGATGTGTGCCCTTTCGAAGCAACGACGCGACCAGCGCAGATTAATTTCCGGCGTTTCTTCGGGGTGTGCGCCCGCTCGTGCGCGACGAAGACGGTGAACAGGAGCGCGTCGTCGGCGGTGGGCGGCCCCGCATTGCGGCGGTTGCTCTCCCGATCGCTTTGCGGTGCATCGGGAGCGAGCGACGGCGACGTTCGCAGGATTCGCCTTCGCGCGATGCGCGCAAGTATCGCTTTCGCTCGTGACGGTTCTGCGACACCGCGTCCGGGCCCAGGGCTGCAAATGTGAAGTGCATCACACGCGCATTGCTGCACCTGCGCTATTGCTCGGCACAGCCGGTGGTGGGCTGTCGAGGATTACGACAATGACGATGCGGCGAATGATGTATTGGTGGTTCAGGGTCGTGATGTCAGGGCGATTTCTCGATCGCTTCCTGTGCCTGCCGCGCGCGCAATGAGCATGAACCGGAAAAGTGTGCAGCGGTTCGCGCGATATCAGGTCTGCCCGATCAATTTGCGAAACGCCGCCGCGCCGTCCTGCACCACGTCGCGGCCCTTCCAGGCCAGATAGGTCAGCTTGCCGCCGAGCGTGTCGTGGCTGCGCAGCCGGCGCGAGCCGAGGATGTGGCCGACATTGGACGGGAAGCGGCTCACCTCGGCGGACACCAGCGCCGCGATCGCATCCATCAATTGCTGGAGCCGGATTCCCCATTCGCAATTTTCGATGCCGTCGATGCGCACCTTGAGTGCATATTCGGTGTCGTAGATCTCGGCGAGCAGGTCGCGGGCGACCAGCACCCGGTTGTGCCGGAGCGCGATCCGAAGTGCGAGGCGCTTGTCGTCGAGCCGGTCGAGCACCATGGGAATGACGCAGGCATAGGGCGTCGCGGCGACATCGGTGACGCTCTTGCTCGCAGCGGCCTTGGTCGCGAGACGCGCCAATTGCCAGGGCATCGTCAGGCGCCTCGCCACCAGCGCGAGCGCGAAGGGCAGCGCATCGGGATGAGCCTTCTTGAAGGCGTCGAGCTGCGCGGTGATCTGGGCAACCCGTCCGTCGTCGAATTTCGCGATCTTCTCAGGCAGCTTTTCGTTGAATTTCGGCAGCGCATTGCCCGCGCGCAGCACGTGCTGCATCTTCCTGACGTCGTCGAAGGCGGTGCGTGAGGCCGTGTATTGCGCGAGCTTGCCGCGCGCGGATTCGGTGCTCTCCACTGATGCGAAGGTGCTCTCGAGCACCTTGACGACCTTGGTCTGGAAGGTCGCGGCGACCTTCAGGACTTCCTTCGGGTTGTTGGCTGCGACCTGGTCGTTGATCGCCTTGATGTAGTCGCGTGCCATGGTCGGCAGCAGGTCGCGGCAGATCCACTCCCAGATCGGGGTGAGGGTGTTGCGCGAGATCCGCCCCATATTGGCGTGCTCGGGCGCGCCATCGATCAGGAGCAGTTCGAGCGGCGCGAAGAAATAGCGCGACGGGCTAGTGGCGCGCGCCTGGGTCGATCCGTCCTTGCGAAATTCGGCGCGCAAGCGCGACTGGATGTCGGACGAGCCGGGCATGTCGATGCCGCACAGCTCGAGCCGTTCGAGTTCGCTGAGCAGACAGCTGCGCGACAGCGGCGTCAGCCTCTGCAGGAATTCCGACAGCCGATCGATCTCGTTCATGGCACGCAATCTTTCGCAGCGTTTCCCGCGGGCGTGCGGGCCCAATGCGTGGAGGCATTTGCGCGCTCTCAACTTCCCCTAAGAGAAGCAAGTCGCCGTTAATTAATCCGTAAAAACCGGGGGGAGGCGTCGGGGCGAAGGCTGCGGTTAAGGACGGTTTCGCCTGTCTGCCCAAGTTTCCGGCGAAAAACTCAACCCCAGCGTGGGCGCGCGCCGCCAAACGCAAGCACAAATTGTGCCGACGTCACCACTTTAACGCAAAACCGACAAAATCACCGTAGTCTTACGGAGTAAAAAGTTAACCACAGACCGCCCCCGGTTCCGCTAAACGAGTGACATGGGGTCACAGAATGATACGGCCACCGATTCGCGGCCGTCGGAATGGTACGAAAGCAGCGCTGCTCCAACTGAAGAGCTCGATTTCGTCCGCCTGAGTGCCGCCCGGGCCAAAGCCGCAGACGAAATGGCCGCTGCCATCGCCCGCGAGCTCAACGGCCCCCTGACTGCCCTGCTGCTCTACATGGGCGAGATCAAGCATCACAGCGATCAACTCGCGCCCGTGACCGGCGACCGCGCCTATTTGCAGCGGGTGATCGAGAACGCGCTGGCACAAACCGAGCGGGTTTGCGGCGTGGTCAAGCAGCTTGCCGGTCCTCACAAGGGTGGCTTGTCGATCCCGTCCAGCGTCGAGGACGCGGAATCGAAGGCCGTCCGCGCCCAGCAGGCCCAGCGCGTGCCGAGCGCCGAACTCCTCAGCCTGTCGGGTCAGAAGCGGCTGACCAAGCGCGAGCGTGAGGTGCTGAGCCTGATCAGCGAAGGTTATTCGAACAAGCAGGGCGCGCTTCGGATGCAGATCAGCCCGCGCACGTTCGAGAGCCATCGCGCCGAAGCGATGCGCAAGCTCGGTGCGCGCAACACCGCGGATCTCGTCCGCGCGGCGCTGCTGCACTCGATCGACTGAGGCTGGTGTGTTGCATCGCCGGCAGGCGGTGCGGACAAGACCCCGAGAGATTTCCCGGCACGTCTTAAAAACCCGATCGCGCTCAGAAATAATCTTCGGCGAAGGGACGCGCGCGCGAGATCGAACGCAACGGCTTGATCTCTTCCTTCGGCCCGTTCGGGATGATCGTGATGGTCCAGCGGGGCGGCATGCTCGATTCATGCTCCAGCACCGAACGCACGAAGCCGGTCACCGTGGACTCGCCAGCCTTCACCGTTGCCATGCGGCCGTTGAACTGTGCGATACGGAAGCGGCGAACCTCTTTCTGGTCCGCGGTCTCGTAGGTGAACATGGAAACCCTCCTGGTTTCCGGCGACTATCGCCACCTATGATTAGCCATCTCTAAAAATCCCAAACCGTAGAAGTACGGCGGGAATGCACACGCGAGCGGTTAGCCCTGCGGCTCCTGCGCGCGCGCGGCGGCATAGGCGGCGTCCATCAGGTCCAGGAGATCGCGGAATTCGCTATCGCCGAGCCTCTCCGCGGACTTCTCCAGTCGCAGCGCCAGCGCCGCGAGCCTGGCATAGCCGAACGTTCCGGCTGCGCTCTTCAGCGAATGCGCTTCGCGCGCGATCCTGGCGTGGTGCTGCGCCAGCGAGAGCGTGCGAAACAATTGCAGGCGCGCACCGGTCTCGCTCCAGAATACATCGCGCACTTCGCAGGCGCCGCCCTCGCCGATCTCTCGCACCAGCGCTTCGTAAGCGTGCGGCTCGCGCGCAGGCTCGGCATCGAGCGCCTCCTGCGCGGGCGCGACGGTGACTTCAAACATGGGCCTGCTGCCTTGATAAGGGGTCATTTGTCGCGCGGCACGTCCGGGCGCGAGGGCTGCCCAATGTCTACGGCATTCGAATTTCAGTTCCGGTAGCAGGACACAAGGTGTTTGCAGGCCGGCATTAGCCGGCAGTTTACCATGCGGGTGCGGCCCTCAGCCCGCGCCGAGCAGCCTGTCGTACTGGGCCTTCACGGTGGCGTAGCATTCGCACGCCGTCTGGCGCAGGCCGTCGAGGTTGGTGATCTGGATGTGCCCGCGGCTGTAATGGATGAAATTGGCCTGTTGCAGGGTGTTGGCGACCAGCGACACGCTGTTGCGCCGCGCCCCGATCATCTGCGCCATGGCCTCCTGGGTCAGCAGCAGCCGGTAGTCGCCCGAGAGGTCATGCGTGTGCAACAGGCAGCGCGACAGCCGCGACTCCACGGGATGGGCGGCATTACAGCCTGCCGTCTGCTGGACCTGGGCGTAGACCGCCAGCCCGTGGCGCGTCAGCAACGTGCGCAGGGTGCTGCTCTGGTCGGCGGCGATCCGCAGCCGGTCGAGATCCATCACCGACGCGACGCCCGGAACCAGCACGATGGCAGTGTTCAGCGCGCATGCATCGCCCATGGTCGAGAGCGTCCCGAGCAGGCTGTCGCGCCCGATCATGGCGACTTGCACATGCTCGCCCTTGGCGAGCTTCACCACCAGCGAGATGACGCCGCGGTGGGGAAAATACGCACGCTTCAGCGCCTCGCCGGTCTCGACCAGCACCGCGTCATGGGGCAGATCGACTGTTCGCAGGTGCGGGCGGATCGATTCATAGTCGTCTGCCGACAGTGCAGACAGGAAACCGTTGGCTGAACGCACCATCGTTTCCAAAAGCTGCCTCCCGTTCCCGCGCCATCGAATCGCGATGGACGAAATCACGCCCAGCGCGCGTAAGTTCCATCATGTTCACGTCGGGATATATTGGCAATTGGGACAAGTTGTCCCGACCATGGCAGCGGTCCTGCCACGCTGCGTGCACGCCGGCATACAGTTGATTGCGCCGAGCTGTCGTCACGGCACGGTTCCCACCAGGCGGAGGTGGTGGGCTTTCACTGCCGAATAGCAGTCGCAGCACGTCTTCTCCAGTGCCCGTAGATCGAGGATTTCGATCTGGCCACGGCTGTAGTGGATGATGCCGGCCCGCTGCAGCGCATGCGCGACCAGCGAGACGGCATTGCGCCGTACGCCCAACATCTGCGCCAGCGCCTCCTGGGTCAGCGGCAGGATTTCACTGTCCGAGAGATCGCGGGCGCGCAGCAGCCAGCGCGCGAGCCGCGCCTCGACCGGGTGCAGCGTATTGCAGAGCAGCGACTGCTGCGCATGCGCTAGCAAGGCCTGCTCATGGCGGACCATCAACTGGCGAAACGGCGCGCTTGCGGCAGCGACCGTACGGAAAGCTGCGATTTCAAGCACGGAAGCAGTCCCTGGGAACAAGACGACCGCGTCCGTCGCCGCGATGCCGCCGGCAAGCGCAGCGCCGCCACCGACGACACTGTCGCGGCCCAGCATCGCCACCTCGATCATCTGTCCCTCGGACAGGCCCACCGTGATCGAAACGGATCCGCCATGCGGGAAGTAGACATATCTCAGCGCAGCACCCGCCTCGCACAAGACAGATTTCCTGACCAGTTCGACTGTCGCGAGATGCGGGCGCAGCAGATCGAGATCTGCCGCGTCGAGCATTTGCAGCAATTGGTTGGACGGGCGGCCGCTCGCAATCATCGAAGGTCAATCCGGCGTGTTCGATGTACGATCGGTGTAAAGCCCGCTCGTCATCCAGTTGCGCGGTGACAAAAACATATTGTAAAGGTTGTGGCGCTGTCCATATACCCGTTAGAGGGCAGACAGGCTGCGGCATTTGCGGCGGAAATAAGAATGGCGCGCTGATTCGCTCTCGAGCCGGTGCGCCGGGTCCTGCAGGGGTTGCGCAGGAAAAAGCTGCAAGGGGGCTGTCATGAGCCGGAAGCATTGCATCCGCGCTGCGATCAGACGTCGGTCGACCCGCGCAGTGTCGTCCGTTGGACCAGCATTTACAGCCATCCACTATTGCCATGAAGCCTGGTGTCGCGTGGCCGCAGATTTCGCGTCCATCTTCCCCGTGCCGCCAACGGCATTCGCGACCATCCATTTTTCGACTGAAAGCAAAGGAGAACGGCGTGCCCCACGGTTCAATTATTGAATCGCCAAAACGGGAAACTCAAATGGGGACAGAAGGTCTGCGCCATATTCTCGTTGTCGACGACGACCCGATGGTCTGCATGGCCATCGAGGTCTATCTCCAGCGTAACAATTTTCGAGTCACGATTGCCGAAGGAGGTGAAGCCGGACTGCGCGCGCTCGAACACCAGCAATTCGATCTGATGATCATCGATATCTTCATGCCGCACATGCGCGGGTTCGAATCGATCCGGATCTTCCACGAGCGGGCGCCGGTCATTCCGCTGATCGCGATGTCCGGCTACGCCTTTGCAAATCTGAATTCGCCTGCACCCGATTTCCTCCGGATGGCACTCGAGCTCGGCGCCTCACGCTGTCTGCGCAAGCCGTTCACTCCGCACGCGCTGCTCGCTGCCATCAACGATTGTCTGGCGGAGCATCGTCCCGACGGCGACATCGCCTCGGCCGCGCGATTGGGTTAGCGCGGCGCGGGCCGCTGTGGCCACAGGTAACCGTTCGTTTACCGCGTCTGCGGACTACGCAGATCGCGCCGCCGACGCGAACCGGGGGGCGCAACTGCGCCTCCGGTTGCCGGCGGCGCTGTTCGATGCCCCGCAGGCGGCCCCTATCGTCCTTCAAGAGCGGGATTTTCCGGCGCGCCTCGCCCGCTGTTATCGGCCCGTTTACCTCACGCATCCCCGCCGTTGCGGCGCGGAGTCGTTTTTGCCGAATAGCGCAGCCGCATGCGGGCGAACCGCAAACTTCTCTTCAATATCCGTATTAGGACGGAGGATGAAATTAACGGGACTGTGAAAAGGGATGTCTAACGATCCAGAATAGAGACTTCCGTCCATGCCAAAAAGCGGCGCAGGCGCCGAAGTCCAGGGTCAGGTCAGTAAGGCGTAGCTCATGGATGATCTGTTGCGGGAGTTTTTGACGGAGACCAGCGAGAGCCTGGACACCGTCGACAACCAGTTGGTGAAGTTCGAGCAGGAGCCGAACAACGCCAAGATCCTGGATAACATCTTCCGCCTGGTCCACACCATCAAGGGCACCTGCGGCTTCCTCGGATTGCCGCGGCTGGAAGCGCTGGCGCATGCCGGCGAGACGTTGATGGGCAAATTCCGTGACGGCATGCCGGTGACCGGGCAGGCGGTGACGGTGATCCTGTCCTCGATCGACCGCATCAAGGAAATTTTGGCCGGCCTGGAAGCCACCGAAGCCGAGCCCGAGGGGAACGACCGCGATCTCATCGACAAGCTGGAAGCGATGGTCGAGCAGGGCATGGCGGCAATGTCGGGCTCGGCGCAGCCGATGCCGGCTGCAGGTACCGCTGCTCCCGTCACTGAGGCGCCGCCGCTGGTGCCGGAAGCCCCGGTTGCCGCTGCTGCGCCGGCAAACATGACCACGGGTTCGCTGATCGACCAGACCCTGGAGCGCCCGCTGCGTCCGGGCGAGGTCTCGCTCGACGAGCTCGAGCGCGCCTTCCGCGAGACCGCGATCGAAGCGCCGACGTCCGCGCCCGTTGCCAAGGCTGAAGCCAAGGCCGAGCCCGTGCCGGCCGTTGAAGCGCCCGCGCCCGCCGCCAAGGAAGCAAAGCCCGCCAAGGAGAAGGCCGCGCCGAAGAAGTCGATGGCCGACGAGGGCGCCTGCGAAGGCGACCGCATCGCCAACCAGTCGATCCGCGTCAACGTGGATACGCTGGAGCATCTGATGACCATGGTCTCCGAGCTGGTGCTGACCCGCAACCAGCTGCTGGAGATCTCCCGCCGCAACGAGGAC
>NZ_FOUS01000018.1 GCF_900114915.1 Bradyrhizobium sp. Rc3b | reverse complement strand
AGGGCTGGAAAAACTGCGGCGAAATGGCGGGCCGCGCGTACGGCAAAACCGTGTGGTCCTGGCCGTCGTTGCTACGGTCAAGTCCTCGCGAAGGTGCGAGCGAGCCCAACCGGGCAGACTGCATCATCCAAATTCGCGGGGCGAGGGAGGCCAGAAGGAATGGTCGGCTCCCGGGAGATCACGGCATAAGCCGTCCAGCCATCGCGCAGGGAAGGCCGAGTGATCGGCCACACCTGTATGCTGCTGTGCGGTTCTTTCTGTGTGTGCTTTTCGCGCAGCGGACCGCGGGTGCGAGCCAGCACCCGGCCTTCCCTGCGCCCTCTTGGATGAGAGGGTCGCGAGACCAAGCAAAGCTCGGGCGAATTCCGCCGCGAGATCGGGAAGGCGTGTCTGCGACTTGAGCTGCATGCCACAAGCCAGATCTCGTAGGGTGGGCAAAGCGCAGCGTGCCCACGCCTTGTCGCTCATGGAGGGAGATCGTGGGCACGGCGCTATGCGCCTTTGCCCACCCTACGGCACTGCACGTTGGGATGTGCATTGGAGCCTCGCAGTGACGGTGGAGAGACTGTGCGTCATACCTCCGCTCTCGTACCCCGACGCAGCGCTTCCCTGGCTCGTTCTAACCCGCAAGGATCCGCCGACAGGCGTCCACGTACACCTGCGCGCCGGTGACGATATCGGCATCGGCGGTGTTCTCGGTCCAGTGATGGCTGATGCCGCCGATCGACGGAACGAACAGCATGGCGGCGGGCATGACGGTTGCCAGCATCTGCGCGTCGTGGCCGGCGCCACTGGGCATGCGAATGGATCGTCCACCGGCCTGCGCCTTGCTCGCGGCTTCGATTGCGTCCTGAAAGCCCGAATTCATCATGGCGGGCGCGCCGGTGCGGATTTTCTCGACGGTGACGGTGCAGGGGCCCTTCGTGCTGGCTTCGTCAGCCATGGTCCGCAGCAGCTGCTCCAGCCGGGCAATGACGGCCGGATCGTCGTCGCGGATCTGGAACAGCATCTCCGCTCCACCCGGAATGATGCTCGGCGCGCCAGGATCGAGCGTGATGCGGCCGGTGGTCCAGACCGTTCGCGGGCCGCAGGAATCAGGAAAACGCTGGTCGATCGCGACGCAGAATTTGGCCAGCGCCAGCCCCGCATCCTTGCGCACGGCCATGCGCGTGGTGCCGGCGTGATTCTGCTCACCGGCGAAATTGATACGGTACTGCCAGATGCCGACGATGGATGTGACGACGCCAATCGCAAGCTTGCCGCTTTCGAGCGTGTCGCCCTGTTCGATATGCGCCTCGAGATATCCGACGTGCCGGCCCGGCTCGACGCCGATGCGCGGGCGTCCTGCGAGCCCCATCTCGGCGAGCGCATCGCGCATGGTGCGGCCGCCAGTGCGGTCGCGCGCGGCGTCGATCTCGGCTTCAGTCACCTGACCGACATAAGAGCGCGAGCCGAGGAAGCTGCCGAAATGACCTTCCTCATCGCACCAGGCGGCCACTTCGACCGCGCCTTTCACGGAGGGGTCGGCATTGAGCACGCGCGCCGCCTCGAGCGCATAGACGACGCCGAGCGGGCCATCGAGCCAGCCGGCGTAGTTCTGGCTCTCCAGATGCGAGCCGGCCAGCAGTTTCGGCCCGGACTTGGCGCTGGTCCCAAACACGTTGCCGATGCCGTCGATCGAGGCGGAAAGACCTGCATCGGGCAGCTTGCGCACCAGCCAGTCCAGCGAGAGCTTGTGCGGCTCGGAGAAGGTCGGCTTGTGCACGCCGGTCTTGTAGGCGCCGATGGCACGGAGTGCGTTGAGGTCGGCGAGGACGCGCTGGCCATCGGCGCGCGGCTTGGTGTCAGGCATGCTCAGTAACCTTCAGCGCCTCGGTGCGGATCTCCTCGACCAGCCGTTCCTTGAGCTGGACGAATTCCGGCGTGGTCTTGATCTTGTAGGAGCGCGGATGCGGCAGGTCCACAGTGATCTCGGCCTTGATCCGGCCGGGGCGCGCGCTCATGACGATGACACGGCTGCCGAGGAAGATCGCTTCCTCGATGTCGTGGGTCACGAACAGCACGGTCTTCTGGTCGCGCTCCCAGATCCCGAGCAGCATCTCCTGCATCAGGGCGCGGGTTTGGTTATCCAGCGCGCCGAAGGGCTCGTCGAGCAGCAGGATTTTCGGGTCGTTGGCGAGCGCGCGCGCGATCGCCGTGCGCTGCTGCATGCCGCCGGAGAGCTGCTTCGGCCAATGATTCTCGAAGCCGGACAGGCCGACCTGACGGATGAAGGCGTCGGCGATCTTGTGCCGCTCCGCCTCGGACACGCCGCGCTCGCGCAGGCCGAAGGCGATGTTCTCGCGCACGGTGAGCCAGGGAAACAGCGTGTAGGACTGGAACACCATGCCGCGATCGGCGCCCGGACCGGCGACCTCGCGCCCGTCGAGCGTGACGCGCCCGCTGGTCGGACGGTCGAGGCCCGCAACGATGCGCAGCAGCGTGGACTTGCCGCAGCCGGAGGGGCCGAGGATGGTGACGAAGTCGTTGTTGCCGATGACGAGATCGGTCGGCTCCAGCGCCTTGGTCGGCGCGTTGCCGTGGCGTGCGGGGAAAGTGCGCGAGACCTGTTCGACCTTGAGGATCGTCATGCGAGCCTCCACGGAAACAGCCAGGCGTTGAATGCCTTGAACATGAAGTCGGAGAGGAGGCCGATCAGCCCGATCACGATGATGCCGAAAATGATCTGGCCGGTGTTGAGCAGCGCCTGGCTGTCGGTGATCATGTGACCGATGCCCGAGGACGAGCCGATCAGCTCGGCGACGATGACGTAGGTCCAGGCCCAGCCCAGCACCAGCCGCAGGATTTCCGCGATCTCGGGTGCGGAGGAGGGCAGCAGCACGCGGCGGATGATGCCGCGGTCGCGGGCCCCCAACGTATAGGCCGCCTCGACCAGATCGCGCCGCGTGGCGCCGACGGTCACGGCGACCATCAGGATGACCTGAAACACCGAGCCGATGAAGATGACGAGGAGCTTCTGCAGCTCGCCGATGCCGGCCCACAGAATCAACAGCGGAATGAAGGCGGAGGCGGGCAGATAGCGCGCGAAGGAGACGAACGGCTCGAGGAACGCCTCGACCGGCTTGTAGGCGCCCATGAGAACGCCGAGCGGCACTGCGATGATCGCTGCGAGCGCAAAGCCGCCGACGACGCGCCAGATCGTCATGCCGATGTCGAACACAAAACCCTGCTTGGCCAGCAGGTCATAACCTTCCTGCACCATGGTCAGCGGGTTGGCGAGAAAGGTCTTCGACACATAGCCGCCAAAGGTCGCCCACGACCAGAGGGCAACGAACACCACGAAGAATGCAAGGCCGTAGGCCACGCGCTGCTTCGATGTAACAGGGTCCAGGGGACGCATCGACGATATATCCGGGCGGTGAACAGACTTGCCGGCCCCGCCGCGAGACGGGGCCAGCAGCGCGTGAGTGACTTACTTGATGAAGCTGGCGTCGAAGAGATCCTCGACCTTCGGCGCAGCCTTGATGATGCCGATCTCGAGCAGCAGCTCGGCGGCCTCCTTGTTGAAGGTCAGGAAGTCGCCGGCAAAGAACTTCTGGTTCGCGGCCTTGTCCTGCCAGCGCAGATACTTCGCCGAGTTGCCGAACTGCTCGCCGCTCTGCTTCACGTCCGCACCCATGATCTCGTAGGCCTTGGCCTGGTCCTTGGCGATCATGTCGAGCGCCTCGAAATAGCTGTCGGCAAGCGCCTTGGCGGCCTTGGGATTGTCGGTCAGGAATTTCGGCGTGCAGCCGAAGGTGTCCATGACCATCGGATAGTCCAGCGTGGTCGCGATGATCTTGCCCTTGTCGGGCGCAGCGCGCACCGTCGACAGATACGGCTCATAGGTCATCGCCGCATCGTTCTGGCCGGAGACGAAGGCCTGCGCGGCCGCGGCCGGCTCGAGGTTGACGACGGTGACGTCCTTCACCGTGAGGCCGTTTTTCTTGAGCATCCAGGCCAGCGCGAAATAAGGCGAGGTGCCGGGCGCGGACGCTGCGACGGTCTTGCCCTTCAGGTCCTTGATCGCGGCGACATCGTTGCGCACAGCCATGCCGTCGGCGCCAAAGCTCTTGTCGAGCTGGAAGATCTGCTTGGTCGCAACGCCGTTCGCGTTCCAGGAGATCCAGGTCTCGACCGTGGTCGCCGCGCACTGGATGTCGCCCGACGCGATCGCAAGGTGCCGGTCCTTCTGCGGAATTTTCTTGATGGTGACGTCGAGGCCGTTCTTCTTGAAGATGCCAGCCTCCTTCGCCAGTGTCAGCGGCGCGAAGCCGGTCCAGCCGGAGATGCCCACGCCGACCTTGACGTCGTCGGCGAGCACGGGAGTGGTGGCCGAAAGAGCAATGATTGTCGCAAATATCGTCGAACTACGCATGGTTGTCGTCCTCTTGCCGATCGATGGATTGACGTCCTGTTGATCATTGTCGGTCCGGATGGACCGTTGCCCGAAGCGTTGCACGATTTGTGCCGACATGTCCTTTCAGCCTCCCTTGAATCGCGCGACAAGGCGGTGAGAGTCACCGGGATAGAGCAGGCGCACGGCGGTGATGGTGCGTGCGCTGCGCCAGGTGTAGCGGTCGATCACGAGACAGGGCGCGCCGACGGCGATCGCGAGCGCGTCCGCCGTGCGATCGTCCGCAACGATGGCGCTGATCGTGTGCTCGGCCTCGGTCCACGGGACATGGTGCAGCAGCCAGGAGCCCGGCGGCTCGCGCGAGAAATCGGCGGTCGCAGCGTCAGGCACGGATGCAAGGTCGATCAGCCGGTCCTCGATGGCGAACGGCACCTTGTCGGCGCTGTGCCGGCAGGTGATCGCGACCACCTTGCCGACCTTCCTCACGCCGAGACGGTCGCGATCGGCAGTGGTCGCGGTGCGCAGCTTGCGGCCGATCAACTCATAGCCGTAGGCGCGCCCCAATGCGGTGATCTCGGCGCGGATGTCGGCGATCTTGAGCACCGCCGACATGTGCTGCGGCCGCCGGACGAAGGAGCCGGCGCGCCGCCGCCGCTCGATCAAATCGGCCTGCGCCAGCTCCGACAGTGCCTTGTTCACCGTCATGCGCGAGCAGCCGTAGCGCGCCACCAGTTCATGCTCGAACGGGATGCGATGCCCCGGCGGCCATTCGCCGGTCAGGATGCGCTTCTCGATGTCGGCGCGAATCCGCTTGTACAGCGTCGGCTTGTCGGCCGCGTCGGTGGCAAGGCTCATGCGACAAGCCTCCGAACCGCCGCGTTGAAGCGCTCGCGTGCAGCTTGTCGCAACGCATGACGTCCGCCTTCGACCACCTTGTGACCGCCAGCCCAGACGCAGTCGATCGCGCCGCTGCCCGCGGCAAAGATCCAGCCGTCGATCGTGGCATCGCCGTGACGCCCTGCCAGCGAGGGATGTGCGCCGTCGAGCGTGACGATATCGGCGTGCGCGCCGGGCGCGAGGCCGACGGTCGGTTGCGCCAGCGCCTGTGCGCCGCCTGCGAGCGCATGATCGAACAGCGTCCGTCCGGTCGAGCGGCCTGCGCCGGCGGAGAGCACGTTGCGCTCGCGGTGCTTGAGGCGCTGCCCGTATTCGAGCTGGCGCAATTCGTCGGCGACGCCGACCAGCACGTTGGAATCCGTGCCGACGCCAAAGGCGCCACCGGCAGCGACAAATTCACGGGCGGGAAAGATGCCGTCGCCGAGGCTCGCTTCGGTGATGGGGCAGAGGCCAGCGACCGCGCCAGACGTTGCGAACGCGCTGACTTCGTCATCCGTCATGTGCGTCGCGTGAATGAGGCACCAGCGCCGGTCGACGGGCGCGTGCTCCAGCAACCATTGCACCGGGCGCCGGCGGGACCAGGCCAGGCAATCGTCGACTTCCTTCACCTGCTCGGCGGCGTGGATATGCACCGGGCCGCCCTCGGCGAGCGGAATGATCGCTGCAAGCTCGTCAGGCGTTACCGCGCGCAGGCTGTGCGGCGCGATGCCGATATTGGCGCCGTGCAATGTGCTGATCGCCTTACGCGACGCCGCCATCAATGCCGCGAACTGATCGACCGAGCAGATGAAGCGGCGTTGGCCGTCATGAGGCGCTGCGCCGCCGAAGGAACCGTGCGCATAGAAACTCGGCAGCAAGGTCAGGGCAATGCCGGAGGCTTCGGCAGCCTGCGCGATGCGCGCGGCCGTCTCGGCGGGATCGGCATAGGGCGAGCCGTCGCGATCATGGTGCAGATAATGGAATTCACCGACGCGGGTAAATCCCTGTTCGAGCATCTCGACATAGAGAAGTGTCGCGACGGCGGCGACGTCGTCCGGCGTCATTGCCAGGGCGAAGCGATACATCGTCTCGCGCCAGGTCCAGAACGTGTCGGTGGAATTGCCGCGCAGCTCAGCAAGGCCCGCCATGCCGCGCTGGAAGGCGTGGCTGTGCAGGCTCGCAAGTCCCGGAAGCGCGATGGCGTGGCGCTCGTCGCCGGCGGCCGGCTGCACACCCGCGGACACCGCCGCGATCGCGCCGGCGGTGATCACCACCTGCACGTCATTGGCCCAGCCCGAGGGCAGGAGCGCGGAGGCGAAATGCAGTCGGGTCATGATTACACGCCGGCTGGACAGAACGGTCCCACGATTATATGTCTAGACATATAAGTCAAGCATCCCACGCGAAGGGACCGTTGCATGGCAGAGCGCTTCGACCGGATCTGGCACAATGCCCGGCTCGCCACGATGCGGGCCGACCGGCCCGATCTCGGCGAGATCGAGCGTGGCCTGATCGCCGCGCGCGGCGGCCGTATCGTCTATGCCGGTGCGCAGTCCGATTTTCCGGCGGATGCCGACGCGGCCGAACGGATCGACTGCGAGGGTCGCTGGATCACGCCCGGCCTCGTCGACTGCCACACCCATCTCGTCTATGGCGGCAACCGCGCGCACGAGTTCGAGCTGCGCCTGAAGGGCGCGAGCTACGAGGAGATCGCGCGCGCCGGCGGCGGCATCGTTTCAACGGTGGCGGCGACGCGCAAGGCGAGCGAAGCCGATCTCGTCGCGAGCGCGCTGCCGCGGCTCGATGCGCTGATCGGTGAGGGCGCAACCACGGTCGAGATCAAGTCGGGCTACGGCCTCGACACCGAAACCGAGATGCGCCAGCTCGCGGCCGCGCGCAGCATCAGCCGCCAGCGGCCGGTTGCCATCCGCACCTCCTTCCTCGGGGCGCACGCTCTGCCGGTGGAAGCGGACGGGGACAAAAATCGCTATATCGATCTCGTCTGCAACGAGATGCTGCCCGCTGTTGCAAAGGCGGGCCTCGCCGACGCTGTCGACGCCTTCATGGAAGGCATCGCCTTTTCGGCGGAGCAGACCGCGCAGGTGTTCGAGACGGCGAGGGGGCTCGGGCTGCCGGTCAAGCTCCATGCCGATCAGTTGTCGAACCTCGGCGGTGCGGCGCTCGCTGCAAGCTTCTCGGCGCTCTCCGCCGATCATCTCGAGCACACGGATGAAGCGGGCGCCGCCGCGATGGCGAAGGCCGGTACGGTGGCCGTGCTGCTGCCTGGCGCATTCTACTTCATCCGCGAGACGCAGAAGCCGCCGGTTGAGGCGTTCCGCGCCCACGGCGTTTCCATGGCGCTCGCGACCGATTGCAATCCCGGCAGCTCACCGCTGACCTCGCTTCTGCTCACGATGAACATGGGCGCGACCCTGTTCCGGATGACCGTCGCCGAATGCCTCGCCGGAATCACCCGCGAGGGCGCGCGTGCCTTGGGCGTGCTCGGCGAGACCGGCACGTTTGAGGCTGGCAAATGGTGCGATCTTGCGATCTGGGACATCGAGCGGCCCGCCGAGCTTGTTTATCGCATCGGCTTCAATCCGCTGCATCGCCGGGTGTGGAGGGGACAGTGACGGAGCAGGGCACAGCGATCGTCGTCAAGCCGGGAGCGGTCAGCCTCGACGATCTCGCGCGCGTGCTTGAAGGTGCCCCTGTCGTCCTTCATCCGTCGTTCTGGCCACGCGTGGAGGCGGCTGCGGAAATCGTCGCGAAGGCCGCGCACGCCGACGCGCCCGTCTATGGCATCAACACCGGCTTCGGAAAGCTGGCCTCGAAGCGCATTCCGCCCGATCAGACCGCGCTGCTCCAGCGCAACCTCATCGTCTCGCATTGCTGCGGCGTCGGCCCAGCCACGCCCGAGCCGATCGTTCGGCTGATGATGGCGCTGAAGATCGTCTCGCTCGGGCGCGGCGCTTCCGGCGTGCGCCGCGCGGTGATCGAGCAGTTGCAGGCCATGCTGGCACGGAGTGTCACTCCGCTGGTGCCGCAGCAGGGCTCGGTCGGCGCCTCCGGCGATCTTGCGCCGCTCGCGCATATGACGGCGGTGATGATCGGTGAGGGGCAGGCGATCGTCGACGGGAAAACGGTGTCCGGCGGTGAAGCGCTCGCCGCGGCCGGCCTCGCGCCGCTGACGCTCGGCCCCAAGGAGGGACTCGCGCTGATCAATGGCACGCAGTTCTCGACCGCTTACGCTATTGCCGGCGTGCTACGCGCGTTTCGCCTGGCCCGTGCGGCGCTCGTGACCGGTGCGCTGTCGGTCGACGCCGCGATGGCCTCGACGGCGCCGTTCCGTCCCGAAATCCAGGCACTGCGCGGTCACGCCGGGCAGATCGCCGCAGCCGCGACGCTTGTCGCGCTGCTGGATGGCAGCGACATTCGCCTGTCGCATCTCGAAGGCGACGAGCGCGTGCAGGATCCCTATTGCCTGCGCTGCCAGCCGCAGGTCGCGGGCGCAGCGCTCGACCTGATCACGCAGGCCGCGCATACGCTGATCGTCGAAGCCAACGCGGTCACCGACAATCCACTGGTGCTGGTCGAGACCGGCGAGATCGTCTCGGGCGGCAACTTCCACGCCGAGCCCGTGGCCTTTGCCGCCGACGCGCTCGCGCTGGCGCTGTCGGAAATCGGCGCGATCAGCGAGCGGCGCATTGCGACGCTGGTCGATCCGGCGCTGAATTTCGGCCTGCCGCCGTTCCTGACCCCCGATCCCGGCCTCAACTCCGGCTTCATGATCGCCGAGGTGACGGCCGCCGCGCTCTATGCCGAGAACAAGCAGCGCGCAGCGGCCTGCTCGATCGATTCGACGCCGACCAGCGCCAACCAGGAAGATCACGTCTCGATGGCGGCGCATGCCGCGCGGCGCCTGTCCGACATGGCCGACAATCTCGCCGCGATTCTCGGCATCGAGCTGCTGGTCGCGGCCCAAGGCATCACGCTGCGCGCGCCGCATGCGACCAGTGCTCCGCTCGTTGCGGTCATCGCCGCGTTGCGCGAGCAGGTGCCGGCGCTCAGTGCGGACCGCTACATGGCCGGCGATCTGGCCAAGGCCGCTGCACTGATCGATGCGGATGCGTTGCCGGCCATTGCGATCACTGCGCTTCCATCCGATCCGTTTCCGAGACTTGATTAAGAGGTCCGCATGAACCGCCGACTGGACAACGACCGCACCATCCGCGCCCCCCGCGGCAGCGACATCAGCGCCAAGAGCTGGCTGACCGAAGCGCCGCTGCGCATGCTGATGAACAACCTCGATCCTGATGTCGCGGAGCGCCCGAGCGAGCTCGTGGTCTATGGCGGTATCGGCCGCGCCGCGCGCGACTGGGACAGCTTTGACCGGATCGTTGCGGCCTTGCGCAAGCTCGAAGGCGACCAGACGCTGCTGGTCCAGTCCGGCAAGCCGGTCGGCGTGTTCCGCACCCATGCGGATGCACCGCGCGTGCTGATCGCGAACTCCAACATCGTGCCGCATTGGGCAACGCTCGACCATTTCAACGAGCTCGATCGCCAGGGCCTGATGATGTACGGCCAGATGACGGCCGGCTCCTGGATCTATATCGGCAGCCAGGGCATCGTGCAGGGCACCTACGAGACCTTCGTCGAGGTCGGTCGTCGCCATTATGGCGGCAGCCTTGCCGGCAAATGGATTCTCACCGCCGGCTTGGGTGGCATGGGCGGTGCGCAGCCGCTGGCCGCGACCATGGCCGGCGCTTCGATGCTCGCGGTTGAATGCCAGCCGAGCCGCATCGAGATGCGCTTGCGTACCGGCTATCTCGATCGCCAGGCGGCAACGCTCGACGAAGCGCTGGCGATCATGGAAGATGCCGCCAAGACGAAGAAGGCGGTCTCGGTCGGCCTGCTCGGCAATGCCGCGGAGATTTTCCCTGAACTGGTGCGCCGTGGCGTCAAGCCGGATGTCGTCACCGACCAGACCAGCGCGCACGATCCGGTCAATGGCTATTTGCCGAAGGGCTGGACGCTAGCCGACTGGGAAGCCAAGCGCGCCTCCGATCCGAAGGGGGTGGAGCGCGCGTCGAAGACGTCGATGGTCGAGCACGTCCAGGCCATGCTGGATTTCCATGCGCAGGGCATTCCGACGCTCGACTACGGCAACAACATTCGCCAGATGGCGCAGGACATGGGCCTGAAGAACGCCTTCGATTTCCCGGGCTTCGTCCCCGCCTATATCCGTCCCCTGTTCTGCCGTGGCGTCGGGCCGTTCCGCTGGGCCGCGCTGTCGGGCGATCCCGAGGACATCTTCAAGACCGACGCCAAGGTCAAGGAGCTGATGCCTGATGACAAGCATCTGCACAATTGGCTCGACATGGCCAAGGAGCGCATCAAGTTCCAGGGCCTGCCGGCGCGGATCTGCTGGGTCGGCCTCGGCGATCGCGATCGACTCGGCCTTGCCTTCAACGAGATGGTAGCGCGCGGCGAGCTCAAGGCGCCGATCGTGATCGGCCGCGATCATCTCGACAGCGGCTCGGTGGCAAGCCCGAACCGCGAGACTGAAGCGATGAAGGACGGCTCGGACGCGGTGTCCGACTGGCCACTGCTGAACGCGCTGCTCAATTGCGCCAGCGGCGCAACCTGGGTGTCGCTGCATCATGGCGGCGGTGTCGGCATCGGCTATTCCCAGCACGCCGGCATGGTGATCGTCGCCGACGGTACGCCGGAAGCGGCCAAGCGGATCGAGCGCGTGCTCTGGAACGATCCCGCCAGCGGTGTCATGCGCCATGCCGACGCGGGCTACGAGACCGCGATCGACTGCGCCCGCGAGAAGGGGCTCGATCTGCCGAGCCTTTCGAAGTAGCTAGCCGCGGGCTCGATCAACCTCTCCCGCTTGCGGGGGAGGTCGGCGCGGAGCGCCGGGTGGGGGCTCTCTCCAATCAGGGAGTCTCTCTGCGGAGGCACCCCCACCCCGGCCCTCCCCCGCAAGCAGGAGAGGGAGCGCACCTCCTTCGGAGCAGCGTCGCCGATTCAGCCGCTGACCAAGAGCCTCGGCATCGTCGTCTTCGCGCCGTCCATGAAGGTCTGGACGGCGTCGCGGACGATGGCGTCGAGATCGGGCGGGATCGGCGTCTCGTAGATGAACTTGCGGATGGCGAGATAGAAGATGCGGCCGTGCAGGCCCCAGAACAGCTCTGTCTCGCGCTCGCTCAATGAGTGAGCTTTTGCGTCGGGCAGTTTGAGCTCAAAGCGCAGCTCGGCCGCCGCCGGCTCGATGATCTCGCGCCTCACGATGTCGAGGTAGCGGCTGGTGATGCCGAACGACTTCATGCCGGAGAACACGAAGATCCGCACCCAATTATATTCGAATACGCGCTCGACATAGTCGAGATAGAAGCGCGTGAGCCTCGCTTCCAGCGACAGCGAACGGTCGCGCACCATCGGTCCCCAATCGGGCGACCAGCGGCTGAGATAGACCTCCTGGTAGACCCGCTCGATCAGCGCTTCCTTGCTCGGGAAGTGGCGGTAGATCGCCGAATGCGTGATGCCCATGCGCTTGGCGAGCTCGCGGGTCTGGCCCTCGAAGCCGCGCTCGGCAAAGAAGCGGATGGCCTCGTCCACGATCGCGCGCTCGCGGTCGGCCGCGCGCATGTTGCGACGCTTTGGCGCGGACTTGCTGCCTGTCTCGGTCCGCTTGCGGACCGGTCGTCTCAAAGTTTTCTGCGCTTTTCGGGCCATCTCGTCGCTGAATCAACGTGCCGCTACCTTCATAGCCCAAGGCGCTTTTGTGACCAAATGGTCATTTCCTGTTGACCGGCCTTGGGAGGCGTGTCAGGATTTTGAGACCAGATGGTTACAAATCTGGCATCCCGGCTGATGAGCCGATGGATCTCGGGGAAACGGCAGTGAAGGCGAAGGCTTTCAGCTATTTTCGGGCTGCGACGATCGACCAGGCGCTGGATGCTCACGCACGCGCCGGGGACGATGCGCGTTTCATCGCCGGCGGCCAGAGCCTGGTGCCGGCGCTGTCGCTGCGGCTGCAGGCGCCGCGGCTTTTGATCGACATCACCCACATCGGCGAGCTGCGCGGCGTCAGGCGCGAAGGCGACGCCTTGCGCATCGGTGCGCTGACGCGCCATTGCGAGATGCTGAGCGAGCCTTTGATTGCCGAGTTCGCGCCGCTGCTGCACGCCGCGGCACCGTTCGTCGCCCATCCCGCGATCCGCAACCGCGGCACCTTCGGCGGCAGCGTCGCGCTTGCCGACCCGGCTTCCGAATTTCCGGCGATGACCTTGGCGCTGGATGCCGAGATCGAGATCGCCGGCCTCTCAGGCCGCCGACGCGTGAAGGCCGATGATTTCTTCATCGACCTGTTCGAGACGGCGCTCGAGCCCGGCGAGCTGATCACCGCGGTCTACGTTCCGCTGTTCAGGGCCGATCAGCGCTTTGCGTTCGACGAGCTGGCGCGTCGGCGCGGGGATTACGCGCTGGTTGGTTGCGGCATGCTTGCGACCTGCACCGGTGAGCGCATTGACGACATCCGCATCTCATTCTTCTCCGTTGGCAATACGCCGACGCGGGTGAAGGGGGTCGAAGCCACCTTGATCGGCGCGAGGTTGGATGCAGAACGCATCGCTGCCGCGCAAGGCGCGCTCGAAGGCGATCTCGCGCCGCCCGAGGGCGACGAAGTGCCGCCCTCGATGCGGCTGCATCTCGCTCGCGTGTTGCTTGGCCGCCTGCTCGGACGTCTCGGTGAGGGCGCATGAGCGGCTTCGACGATAGTCTGCTGAACGAGGCCGACGAGACGGTGCGGGTCCGCTTCGTCGTCAACGGGCGCAAGGTCGCCTGCGAGGTCGCGCCGCGCGACACGCTGGTCGATTGCCTGCGCGACAAGCTCGAGCTGACGGGCACGCATGCCGGCTGCGAGATGGGCGCCTGCGGCGCGTGCCTGGTGCAGCTCGACGGCCGCGCCGTGCATTCCTGCCTGATCTTCGCGGTGCAGGCTGATGGCGGCAGGATCGACACCATCGAGGGGCTCAGCGAGAGCGGTCTGCTCGCCGATCTCCAGGCCGAATTCCATCGCCGCAATGCGTTGCAGTGCGGCTTTTGCACGCCGGGCATGTTGATCAACGCCCACGAGCTGCTCTCGCAAACGGCGCAGCCGAGCCGCGAGGATATCCGCGACGCGCTGTCGGGCAATTACTGCCGCTGCACCGGCTACGAGGCGATCGTCGACGCCATCGACGCCGTGGCCAAAGCGCATGGTGAGAATGGAGGCGCGACATGAGCGCGCCGCTGACCTCGCTCGATCGCCCGAACTCCTATATCGGCCGTGCGCTGCCGCGGCCCAACGCCAAGCGGCTGCTTGCCGGGCGGGGACGTTACGTCAGCGATCTCAAGCTGCCGCGCATGCTCTACGCCGCGTTCCTGCGTAGCCCGCATGCGCACGCGAAGATCGTCTCGATCAAGATCGACGAGGCCTGTGCGCGAGAGGGCGTACATCTCGTCGCCACGGGCGCTGATCTCGCAAAAATCTGCACGCCCTGGACCGGCACGCTCGATCATTTCAAGGGCATGACCTCCGCGCCGCAATTGCCGCTGCCGCTCGATCGCGTGGTCTGGGCCGGACAGGCGGTGGTCGCCGTCGTTGCCGAGAGCCGGGCGATTGCTGAAGATGCGCTGGAGCTGATCGAGGTGGACTACGAGGACCTTCCCGTCGTCGTTGACATCGACGGCGCACGTAAGGCGGACGGTCCGCTGGTCAATCCGGGCAGTGCCAACAACACCTGCTTCCGCAGCCAGCTCGACAGCGGCGTCGTTGATGACGCCTTTGCGCATGCGGCCCATGTGGTGGAGGAGGAGTTTTCCTTCGGCCGCCACACCGCGGTGACGCTGGAGCCGCGCGCCATCATCGCCGACTACGATCCATCCGCGGGCATGCTCACCGTGCATCACGGCACGCAGACCCCGTATCAGTTTCAGGACCTCTATTCGCGCCACTACAACATTCCGGAAGCCCGCGTCCGCGTCATCGCGACCGACATCGGCGGCTCCTTCGGCATGAAGCTGCATGTCTATCACGAGGACATGGCGGTGGTCGGTCTCTCGATCCTGCTCGGCCGGCCCGTGAAATACGTCGCCGACCGGATGGAGTCCTTCGTCTCTGACATCCACGCCCGCGACCATCGCGTCCGCGCCCGGGTGGCGCTGGATGCCAAGGGCGAGATCCTGGCGATGGATGTTCTGGACCTGACCGCGATCGGGGCGTTCTCGACCTATCCGCGCACCAGCGTCGTCGAGGGCAACCAGGTCATCCGCCTGATCGGCGCGCCCTATCGCTTCAAAAATTACCGAGCCACGCTGGAGGTGATCTTCCAGAACAAGGTGCAGACCAGCCAGTACCGCGCCGTCGGCCATCCCATCGCCTGCGCGGTGACCGAGCGTCTCGTCGACATGGCAGCAAGCAAGCTCGGTCTCGATCCCTTTGCCATCCGGGCGCAGAACGTCATCCCCGACGATGCCTATCCGCAGACCTCGCCGACCGGCTACCGCTTCGAGGCGCTGTCGCATCAGGCCTGCCTGAAGCGCCTGCACGAAATGATGGGCTATGACGCACTTCGTGCCGAGCAGGCCGACTTGCGCAAGCGCGGCATCTATCGCGGCATCGGCATCGCGGCCTTCGTCGAGATCACCAATCCCAGCCCGGCGTTCTATGGCGTCGGCGGTGCGCGCATCTCGTCGCAGGACGGCGCGATCCTGAGCCTGACGCCCTCTGGCGAGGTGCGCTGCCTGATCTCGGTCACCGAGCAGGGGCAGGGCACCGAGGCGATCATCAGCCAGATCGTGGCCGATCAGCTGGGCCTCGCGCAGGAGTGTGTCAAGGTCATCACCGGAGATACCGAGGTGACGCCGCATGGCGGCGCGACCTGGGCCTGCCGCGGCGCCGGCATCGGCGGCGAGACCGCGCTGCAGGCCACGCGCGCGCTCAAGCGCAACATCCTGGAGATTGCCGCGCTCATTCTGCAGGAGCAGCCATCGGCGCTCGATATCCTCGATGGCGAGATCGTCGATGCAAGCACGCGGAACCCGCGCCTGCCGATCGCCGAAATCGCACGCATCGCCTATTTCCGCTCCGATACGCTGCCGCCGGGCACGCAGGCGCAGCTCACCGTGAGCCATCACTTCGCGCCGCAGGGCTATCCGTTCGCTTTCACCAACGGCATCCAGGGCTGCTCGCTGGAGGTGGATGTCGAGACTGGCTTCATTAAGCTCCTGAAGCATTTCATCGTCGAGGATTGTGGCCGCGTCATCAATCCGATGCTCGTGGACGAACAGCTCCGCGGCGGCATCGTGCAGGGGCTGGGCGCGGCACTGTTCGAGGAATGCCGTTACAGCGACACCGGTCAGCTCATGAACGGCTCGCTCGCCGATTATCTCGTGCCGATGCCGATGGAGATGCCCGACATCGTCATCGCTCATGTCGAGACGCCGACCGCCGACACGGAGCTTGGCGCCAAGGGCGTCGGCGAAGCCGGTACGGCCGCGGCGTCCGCCTGCGTACTCAACGCCGTCAACGACGCGATCGCGCCGTTCGATGCGACGATCAGTTCGATTCCGATCACGCCCGCCAAAGTCCTGAAAGCCCTGAAGCGTTTCTAGAAAAAAGACAGTTGGAGGAAATCATGCCCAAATCCGGTTCGACCCCGAAAGTAACCCGCCGCACTGCGCTCGCCGGCCTTTCGGCAAGCGCGGCGCTGCTCGCCATGCCCCGGCTCGGCCGTGCGGCCGACGAGACGATCCGCATCGGCTTCCCGACGCCGCTGACCGGCCCCTTCGCAGCGGAAGCACGCGATCAGGTCAAATGCGCCGAACTCGCGGTGAAGCTCGTCAACGATAAGGGTGGCATCGGCGGCCGCAAGGTCGAGCTGCTGGTGCGCGATGACAAGCTCAACGCCGGCGAGGCCGCGACGCGTACGCTCGAGCTGATCGAGAAGGACAAGGTTCATGCCGTGGTCGGCGCGCTCTCCAGCGCTGTGCAGCTTGCGGTCAACGAGGTCACGCGCGCCCGCGGCGTGATCTACGTCTCGATCAGCCAGTCCGACACCATCAACGAGGCCAAGGATTTCAGCAAATACACGTTTCACGAGGCGCTGAACCCGCACATGACGACAGCCGCGGTGGCGCGGCAGACGCTGAAGAAGGGCATGAAAGTCGCCCATCTCGTCGCCGATTATGCCTACGGTCATGAGATGCTGCGCGGCTTCAAGCGTGCGCAGGCGGCGATTGGCGCGGACAATGTCGGCGAGATCCTGCATCCGTTCGGTGCAGCCGACTATTCCACCTTCATGCCGCGCCTGATGTCGATGCGGCCGGACGTGCTCTGCATCTCCAATTTCGGCCGCGACCAGGCCAATGCGATCAAGCAGGCCGTGGATTTCGGCGTCAAGCAGCAGATGAAGATCGTGGTCCCCGTCATCCTGCACAACCAGCGGCTCGCAGTCGGCCCCGACGTATTCGAGGGCGTGGTCGGCGGCGCCAATTATTATTGGGGCCTGGAGGCGCAGAGCAAGTCGGCCGCCAGCTTCAACGCGGCGTTCAAGGCCGCCAATGGCGGCGCGATCCCGACCGATTACGGTGCCTACGGCTATTCCGGCGTCGGATCGCTGCTGGCCGCGATGCAGGTCGCCGACGGCACCGACACCGACAAGGTGGTCGATGCTCTCGAAAAACTGCAATATGATCTGACCAAGAGCCCGCAGCATTACCGCAAATGTGACCACCAATCGGTGCAGTCGGTGCTGGTGCTGGAGTCCAAGAAGAAGTCCGCCATGGCGGGCGACAACGATCTGTTCGCCATTCTCGCCAACGACACAGGCTCGGACGACATGCTGCGCAGCTGCAGCGAGCTCGGCCACGCCACGTAAGTCTTGAGACGATGGACCTGTCGCTGATCATCATGCAGCTTCTCTCCGGGATCGCCCTTGGGGCGGTCCTGGTGATCACTGCGCTTGGACTGACGATCGTGTTCGGCATGCTCGGGGTGGTCAACTTCGCCCATGGTGCGCTGTTCATGATCGGGGCCTATGCGGGGCTGTATCTGGCCTCTCTCACCGGAAGCTTCTGGTGGGGGCTGCTGCTGGCGCCCATCCTGATCGGCGCCTTCGGCATGCTGATCGAGTTCGTGCTGATCCGCAGGCTGTATGGACGCTCGATCGACGATCCGCTGCTGCTCACCTTCGGCCTCAGCTACGTCCTGGTCGAGGGCGTGCGCATCGTGTTCGGCAGCGACGGCATTCCGTTTCCGACCCCGCCGCAGCTGATCGGCGTGCTCGATCTCGGCATCGGCTTCTTCCCGCGTTACCGCCTGTTCGTCATCGTGCTGGTGGCGGTGGTGCTGCTGGCGCTCTGGCTGACGCTGGAGAAGACCCGGGTCGGCCTGATCGTGCGCGCGGGTGCGCGCGATCCCACCATCATGCAGGTGCTCGGCGTCGACATCGGCCGCGTCTGGCTCGCGATCTTCGGGCTCGGCGTCGGACTTGCCGCACTCGGCGGCGTGCTCGCCGGGCCGATGCGCAGCGTCAATCCGGAGATGGGCTCGCTGGTTCTGGCCGAAGCCTTCGTCGTCACCGTGATCGGCGGCCTCGGCTCGATCGTCGGCGCGGTCGTGGCCGGCCTCATGGTCGGCATTTCCATCAGCCTGGTGGCGCTGTTCGCGCCTGAAATGGCGACCATCGTGATGTTCGCGCTGATGGCGGTGGTGCTGCTGATCCGCCCGCAAGGCCTGTTCGGGGTGAGAGGGAGGACGGCGTGACGCATCCTTCGAGCGGCGAGGTTATCGCCAAGCCTGCGCCGAGCGGGCTCGGCCGGCTTCTCGACCATCGCGTGCTGCTCTCCATCGCCGTGCTGGCGATATTGCCCTGGCTGCTGCCGTCCAAGGCGCTCGCCGTCAACGTCCTGATCTACGGCGTCGTGGTGATGGGCTACAATCTGCTGTTCGGCTACACCGGGCTGTTGTCGTTCGGCCAAGCCGCGTTCTTCGGTGCGGGGGCCTACTTCACCGGCATTGCGATCGGGCGTTACGGCGTGCCGTGGTTTGCCGCGGTCGCGATCGCCGTGGGTCTCAGCACCTGCCTTGCGGCCGTGATCGGAATCATCTCGACGCGCACCCGCGGCATCTATTTCTCCATGGTCACGCTCGCGCTGGCGCAGCTCGTCTATTACGTCGCGCTCCAGGCCTCGTCCTTCACCGGCGGCGAGAACGGCCTGCGCGGCTTCACCGTCGACCGCATCAGCCTGTTCGGCCATCAAGTCAACTTCCTCGACCCCGTCAACAAATATTACGTGCTGATGGCCTTTGCGGCGCTGGCGATGTGGTTCCAGTCGCGCATCCTGAATTCGCCGTTCGGGGCCGTCATCGAGGCGATCCGCGAGAACGAGCAGCGGGCGCGGGCCTGCGGCTACGATGTCGAACGCAGCAAGCTGGTCGTGTTCATGCTGTCGGGCGCGATCTCCTCGCTCGGCGGCTGCATGCTGGCGCTGCATTTGTCGATCGTGCCGCTCGACATCCTGCACTACCAGACCTCGGGTATGATCGTGATGATGGTGCTGCTCGGCGGCGCCCGCAGCTTTTTCGGGCCCTTCGTCGGCGCGGCGAGCTTCCTGATCCTGGAGGACGTCATCTCGCTGTGGACGCCGCATTGGCAGATTTTCGTCGGCGCGATCTTCGTGCTGTTCGTGCTGTTCCTGCCCAAGGGCATCTGGGGAACGCTGCTGGACGTCCTCGGTATCGGAAAGGCGCGGCGATGAGCGGCGAGCTGCTTCGCGCCGAGGGAATCGGCAAGCGCTTCGGCGGCTTCGTCGCGCTCGAGGATATCACCCTGTCCTTTGCGGCGGGACAGCTGACCTCGATTATCGGGCCGAACGGGGCCGGCAAGAGTACGTTCTTCAACATCCTCTCCGGTGTATTGACGCCGACGTCCGGCAAGTTGCACTTCCGCGGACGCGAGCTGAACGGCCTGCCGCAGCACCGTTTCGTGCACCAGGGCATTTCGCGCTCCTACCAGATCACCAACATCTTTCCGGATCTGTCGGTGCATGAGAACGTCCGCGTCGCGGCGCAGGCGCTGGCTGTGAGCTACGACATCTGGCGGAATCGCGCTCGGCTGACCGAATTGCATGCGCGTGCTGATGCGGCGCTCGACGCGGTGGGGCTGCTCGGCAAGCGAAGCGAATTTGCAAAATTCCTCTCGCATGGCCAGCAGCGCGCGCTGGAGATCGCGATCGCGCTGGTCTCCGAGCCCGAGTTGCTGCTGCTCGACGAGCCGACCGCCGGCATGGGACCGGAAGAGACCAAGGATATGGTCGCGCTGCTGGAGCGGCTTGCCGACAAGCGCACCGTGCTCCTGGTGGAGCACAAGATGAAGATGGTGCTGGGCCTGTCCAAGCGCGTCGTGGTGCTGCATCATGGCCGCCTGCTCGCCGACGGCGCGCCCGACGAGATCAGGAGCAATCCGGAGGTCCGCCGGGTCTATCTCGGACAGAGTGAAGGTTATGGCTGAAACCGCGCTGCTCGAAATCGAAGATCTCCACGCCTGGTATGGGGCGAGCCACATCCTCCACGGCATCTCCCTGCACGTGAAGGAGGGCGAGGTGGTTGCCCTCGTCGGCCGCAACGGCGCCGGCAAGACCACAACCTTGCGAACCATGATGGGCCTGATGCCGAAGGCGACCGGCCGCGCGCGCTTTGCGGGCAGGGAGCTCCTGCCATTGCGCGCCCATCAGCGCTTCCACCTCGGTCTCGCTTACGTGCCCGAGGAGCGGCGCATCGTTCCCGGGCTGTCGGTGCGCGAGAATCTCCGGCTCGGCCTGGTCGCGGCCGGCAGCGACATCGAGGAGCGGACGGCGATCGACGAGATCGCCGAAACCTTTCCGCGCCTGAAGGAGCGCCTCGACCAGGAGGGCGTGACGCTCTCCGGCGGCGAGCAGCAGATGCTGGCGATCGCGCGCGCGCTGATCGGCAAGCCCAAGATGATCCTGCTGGATGAACCCTCGGAGGGCATCATGCCCGTCCTCGTCGAGGAGATGGGCGTGCTGTTCCGCCGCCTGCGCGACGAGGGCAAGACACTGCTGCTGGTCGAGCAGAACGTCGAATGGGCTCTTCGATTGGCCGACCGCGCCGTGATCATCGACCAGGGCGAGGTCGTGCATCAAAGCAGCGCGGCGGCGCTGCTCGCGGACAAGGACATCCAGGAACGCTACTGCGCGGTGTGAGCGGTCTCAGGCCACGACCTTGGCGCCGTCGAGGCGCTGGCGTTCGTTCGCCAGATAGTCGCCGATCGCATCGCCCGACATGGGTTTTGCGAAATAATAGCCCTGGATGAAGTCGCAGCCGAGCCGGCGCAAGGTATCGAGCTGGGCGCGGGTCTCGACTCCCTCGACGACGCAGGCGATCTCCATGTCGTCGCAGAGGCCCGTCAGTGACTTGATGATCTTGTGACTGACCGGATTCTCGTTGATGTCGGCGACGAAGCTGCGGTCGACCTTGATCTTGTCGAGCGGCAGCCGGTGCACGTGGCTCAGCGACGAATAGCCCGTGCCGAAATCGTCCAGCGAAATGCCGCAGCCCATCGCCTTCAGCGTCGCGACCGACTGCTGCGCGCGCACGAAATCGAAGGTGACGGCGGTCTCGGTGATCTCGAAATCGATCCGTCGTGGCGACAGGCCGCTTTTCTCGATGATGGAGATCAGGGGCAGGATGCCTTCGGCAGCGCAGACGTCGTGCGCAGACAGGTTGAACGACAGGCGGATGTCGTCGGGCCAGGTCTTGGCGGTCGCGAGCGCGCGGGCCAGCAGCGTCTGCGTCAGTGGCCGGATCAGGCCGATGCGCTCGGCGGCAGGGATGAAGTCGGCAGGGGACACCCAGCCGAGACGGGGGCTGTGCCAGCGCGCCAGCGTCTCGAAGCCCGCAGTGTGCTCGCTCATGGCGTCGACGATCGGCTGGAACACCAGCTCCATCTCGGCGCCAAAATCGGAGGTGCGCAACAAATTCTCGATCACGCCGCGGCTCCGGATCTCGGCTTCGAGCTCGCCCGAGAAGATCACGGTGCGGCCGCGCTGATGGCGCTTGGCGTGATAAAGCGAATAGTCGGCACATTCATAGAGAGCTTCCGACGTCGTCGCGGAGTCCGGAAACAGCGCAAACCCGATCGAGCAGGACAACCCGGTGTGCGCGGTGTCGAGCTGGTAAGGCAGCTTGACCTGCCCGCCGATGCGTTCGCCAAGCCGTGCCAGATCGGCATCGTCGGGGTCATCACAGACGACGAGGCCAAACTCGTCGCCGCCGAGCCGGGCGAATTCCACGCGTTGCGGGCCGAAGCCCTCGCAGACCTCGCGGATGCGGCGGCCCGCCTCGATGAGCACGCGGTCGCCGACGCTGTGGCCGTAATTGTCGTTGATCGGCTTGAAGCCGTCGAGGTCGATGATGCCGACCGCGACGCGAACGTTCCTGCGCTCGGCGTCGGCAAAGGCGCTCGACAGCTCGGCGAAGAAGCGGCGGCGGTTCGGCAGCTCGGTGAGGGAATCGAGATTGGCGAGGCGGAAGTTCTCGTCCGAGAGCGCCTGCGTCGCCGCTTGCTGTGCCAGCAGCGACTTGCGGCTGGCGACGAGATCGGCGAAGTCCCGGTAGTAGATGGTCAGCACCGTCACCATCGCGCCGGTGACAAGGAGATTGTTGACGGCCATCGCCTCCAGCGTCGGCTCGCCGGTGGCGAAGTAGAACACGACGTACGGCACGTCGACGACGAGAGTCACGATCAGTGCGGCCGAACGCAGATGCATCAGCGAGAAGATGCAGCCGATCACGGTCACCGCCATGTAGAAAGCGACCTGGCTCTTGGCAAAGGGATCGCCGTAGGGATAGAGGGCGAACGACCAGATGGTGAAGCCCGCCGCGATCGGGGCCGCGATCCAGTTGGTGAGACGCAGATTGCGCAGGATGTCGGCGTCGCTGCGGACGAGGTGGCGCTGCCGCAGCCACCAGAAGGTCCGATAGCCCGCCACCGCGACCAACGCGCCCGGCACGATCATGCTGAGCGAGGCCGGCGCCAGCGGCACATAGGTATATGCGACCGCGATCGTGTTGGTGATCAGGATGAAGTAGAGCAGCGGGATCTGCTTGGAGAAGGCGTCGAACTGCGCGCGCGTCAACTCGGGATTGTCGGCCGGCACGCGAAACAGCCGCATTGCGGCGGCGAAGTGAGACTTCAAATCGGCAACAGGCATTGAAATACGAGCCCCGGATCCCTGAAATTGCCGGCGATCTTGCATAGCGTGGGTAAAGGGCGCGTTAGATCGGGTCTTGCGCGAAAGACCTGCACAGGGTTGCACGCTACCGCAGAATTTCCGGCCGCGTGCAAGGGTGAGGCCGTGTTAACGATACGGGGCCGCGTCGGCAGGCATATCGGCGGCGAAGTCCTGCAAAAGCCGACGTTACGCTCTGCTAACCATGCGCTTCGGCGCAACGATGCTTCGCATCGCCCGGAATGCGCCGACCTCTCCCGCAAGCGGGAGCGGTGAACGAGCCACCGCGGGAATGATTCAGCCTAATGCCATTCCGCTCTAGCGTCCGACCGTGACGCCGGCGGTCGAGCGCATGGCATCGCGGAGGCTCCTCGCGTTCATGTCGTCGAGGACTTCTCGCGTCAGCACGGTGGTCTGGCCGGGCGTGTTGAGGATGGTCTCGCCGCGCGAGGAGGAGAGCCGGTCCGCCTTGTAGGGCGCGGCTGGATCGGTGGCGGGCCTGTGGTGAGGCCGCTTGCTGGAGGCCGCAAAGGCTCCTTGCGAGACGCAGACGGCGGCGATCACGATCAGTCGCAACAGCTTTGCAGGCATGCGATCCCCCATATTCGGGAAACTCAGCCTAGCACAAACGTGACGGCGCTGCAGCGGAAAGGATCAGGCCAGAGCGGCCTGGCGTTCCCGCGTCGGTTCGCGGACACGCTCGGGTTTCCCAGGCTCGGCGAGCCGGGCGAAACTGCGATGGCTCGCCAGTGCGGGGGCTTCGACGATGACGCCCTCGCAGACGATCTGTCCGCCGAGCATCTTGAATTCCAGCTTGTCGTAGCGCGGCATCGTCTCGCCGGGCGCAGGCGGCAGCAGCCCGACGCTGCCCTGGATGTTCAGCGTGGCTTCGCCGGTGCCGTGAAGCCGGGGATTCCACATCCTGATTCCGCTTTCCGCCCAGCGCTGCCGGATCAGCGCGGTGCGATCGGCAGGTTCCGTTGCTTTCGCGCGAAGTTTCGGCGCACTGCGAATCTCCTCAGCGGGAGCTGCGAGAGCCGGAGCCGGCTCATCATGCGTGACCACGATGGCGTCGGCCGAAGAGTCGTCCGCGGCGACAGGGGCAGGATCGCTTGCAGCGACCGGCTCGATCGCCACCGCGGTGCCGGAGGTGGGATCGCTGTCGATGCTCTCTTCAACGACAGGTTCCGCCGAGACATCGGGATCGGCAAGCGTGACATGAGTGTCGTCTACAATGGGCTCGACATCCGCGGCGGCGACAGTGGAGGGATCGTCGGCAACGACGAGAGCGGGAGCGTCAACCGAAGCGACATCAACCGAAACAACATCAAGCGAAGCGACCTCGAGATTGGACGAGGTCTCCTCCACGACATCGGGCTCAACGTCGGTCGTGAGCTCGGGAGATGGATCGCTGCTGATGACGGGCTCAGCGGCTTTGGCCGGCTCGTCCTCGATGTCGATGGCCGCGACCGCTTCGGTGGCGACGGGCTCGAGCTTCGTCGAGACCTCTACAGGCGGATCATTGTCGATGACGGGTTCAGGAACATCGACTGGTTTGGGACCATCGACCGTTTCGCTGATGACTTCGTCCGAAGCCAAGACCTCTGCCACGAAGACCGGCTCGACATCTGACGGCGCCTGCTGCAGGGACTCGTCGCTGCCGGCGATATCGGCTGCTGCCTCTGTGATGACAGGGTTGGCGGTGCCGTCCTCCGCGACCGCGGCGTCGCTGCGCAGTGGATTAGTGCCGATGCCGATGTCGAGAGCCGGAAGAGCGTCAGCACCCTCAGTAACGATGACGGGCTGTTCCGCGACGACCGCCGCACCGTCGATGCTGCCGCCCTGCGGCAAGGGCCGAAGCCGGGTGAACGCCCATTTCACCGCGGGGATGCGGCGCAGCAACGATATCAGTCTCGAAAGCACAGGGAGTTGTCCAAGAGGTACTCGGCGTGAGGCAATCGCTGATTCGCCAGCAATGTGAAAAACTGCCCCGGCCGTCACACCCCTGTCAATGTAGGCGGGACCAATTGCAGAACATCCACGCGTTCGTCGCGTGCGCGTGGTGACCGGATCAAGTGTCGGCCATCACACTGAGACCGCGATCGTCGTGACGCTGCAGCGCGATCGACCGCTACCTTCGCGGGCAGCGCTCACCACACCAGACGGAAGCCGCCGGTGCCCCTATAGCTGTGATTGTCCGCGGGAGCATCGAGGCTCGCGCGATAGGTGAGCTCGCCGAACACGGCATAGCGGCCGTTGGCCCAGCTATAGGTGCCGCCGCCGCCGATGCTGCCCGACAGCCGGTCATGGCCGCTGGCGAAGCCGGTGCCGGCGACATCGATCCTGGTGCCTTCGAGAAATTCGTAGTGCAGATTGCCGATGGCATAGAGGTCAGAGCGGACGATGCCCGTGCCGTCGTTCCAGGTGCGCTGATGATTGAGCGATAGCCCGAGGCGGCCGAGCAGGCTGTCGGCGTTGCCGAGCGAGACCAGCGCGCCGAAGCGGTCGGTGAAGGCATCGAAGCCGACCTTCGAATAGGCGAGCTGCGCCTGCGGCGCCAGCCAGAAGCCGTTGCCAATTGCGATCCGCCTGCCGCCCTCGAGGCTGAACGCGTAGCCAAGGCCCTCATTGCCGTGGATCAACGAGCCGACCAGCGCAGATGACAGGTCGCTGCGATAGAACATGGTCTGCGCCTGGCCGTCGACATAGAAGCCGTCATGGCCGTACCAGGTCGCGGTTGCGCCAACGCCGGTTCCTTGCGCGCGGATGCGGCCGTTGCCGAACAGCGAATTGACGAAGGCCGTGGTCAGGCCGTATTGCGCCGTCAGGCTGACGATCAGCCGGCCGCGCGAATTGTCGAGCGCAGCGCCGTCGAGTCCGACTTGCACCTTCATCTCGTCGGAATCATAGGTGGAGCCGGTGGTGTTGGAAGGCCGCAACGCGCTCTGGCCGCCCTCGATCCGGCCCCAGAACGCTGATTGCGTCCATGAGCCCTCGGCCGTCTGCGCGGTATCAATGCCTGCGCGGGCCATCGCTTCGCTGCCGCCCCAATAGCGGTTGCCGGCGCGCTGCTGCAGGCTCGCCGGCTGGTTCATCCCGAGCAGCACCTGTGCGTAGTTCTCGTAGAGGGGAACGCCGGCCTGATAGAGCGGCCCGGCCGGCGCCGATGGCGGCGGATTGATCAGGCTGGACCGCAGATACCAGTCTCCGTCTGCGGGCGTGCTGATCCCGTTCTTCTGCAGCGTATAGGCATAGGCGCCGCCGACCACGGCCTGCTGGCCGCCAATGACGTAATTGCCCTGCAGCGCGAAGGTGCCGTTCGAGGCGCCGGCGACGTCGATCACCTTGATGCCTTCGACGGTCTGCGCGCCGCCGCCGCCGACATTGGCGATGCGCAGCGTGGAGGCACCGGAGGTGGCGCCTTGCACGACCAGGCGATCGGTGATCGAACTGTCGCCATCGAGCGCGGTGTTGAGGAGAAGCGTGCCGCCGCTACCGACATAATTGCCGCTCACCGTTAGCGTGGTCCCCGGCGCGCCGCCGGTTCGCACCAGGCCGGCATTGTCGAGCGATGCGATGGTCTGGTTGAAGCCGTTCAGGTCGAGCGTTGTGCCTGCGGCCGCGACATAGGCGGATGCGGCGCTGAAGGCGCCGGCCGCGCCGGCGCGCAGGGTGCCGCCGGTGATCGTGGTTGCGCCGCCATAGGTGTTGACGCCGGACAGCGTCTGCGTGCCGCCTGATATCTGCAGGCCGCCGGTGCCGCCGAGTGTGCCTGCGAACGTGTCGCCGGCATTGGTGATCGCCAGCGTCTTGGTGCCGAGCACGACGGTGCCGGTGCCGGCAAGGCTCTGAATGTGAGAGGTGGCGTCGACGATGCCGGAAATATCGAATGTCGCATTTGCGACCACACGCCTCGAATTGGCGAGGGCGTCGCTGGCGCCGGCGACGACACCGATGGCGAGCGTGCCCTGCTGGATCACCGTTTCGCCGGTGTAGGTGCTGCCGCCACGAAGGAACAAGGTTCCGTTGCCGGTCTTGGTCAATCCGCCGACGCCGCTGAGGCCGCCCGCGGCTGATGCGATGACGGTGAAGCCGTTGGTGTCGAAGGTCAACCCGCCCGCGGCGATGTTGTTCTGGGCGGCGGTGCCGCCAAAGAAGTTCGCGTTATTGCCCCGGGCGCGGATCACGGCATTGTCGTAATTCACCTGGCCGCCAGCGTTGGCAATGGTGATGAAGCCAGTCTCAAGCGTGCCGCCCTTGACGTTGAGTGTGGCTGTGGAGGTCCCGGCTGGGGTGCCAACAACAGCCCTGCTCGTCGCAACAACGGTTCCATCGTTTTCGATATTGAGCGTGTTCCCTGTTGCAAGAATTTGCAGTGTGCCATTGACGATCCATTGCGAACCGGCTCCGGTCACCGTCAAGGCGGACGTCGCACCGAGGGCGTTGCCAATCGCAATGGTGCTGCCTGTGCTGGTCAGTGTGCTGCCATTTTGAATTGTGAGACTGGTTGTTACGCCGGCTGCAGCACCACCGAGTCTGAAATTACCCGTCGTACTGGTCGCGCCGGGGACCACGCCGAGAACAACGTCTGCAGGCGTGGCGATGAGAACCGCGCCGCCGACGGGCGCTGTTCCGGTGTTCCAGTTCGAGCCCACCGTCCAGTCATTGTTGGTGGCGCCAGTCCAGGTCTGCGCGGCCGCCTGGTCTGGCAAAACCGCCGACAGCGCCGCCGCCGAGGCGCTCATTAACAGCAGGCGCCGGAACGCGGCTCGCTTGCCTGTGAAGGATAGGGGATGCTGTGGATGTCTGCCCCGATCGTCGTTCGCTTGTCGTGAAAACGTCGCAGCCCCGATGCATTCGCGCATGGCGCACAGCCCCTTGTCTTGCTCTTGGTGCTGCGCCGGATGGCGGATCGCCAAACATCATCGACAGCTGATCGTGATTGCGACGGTATGTTGCTGCCTGTGATCGGGTCAATGCTGATCGTTGCCGCGCATCGGGAAAGATGTGCAGTGTGTTTCCGATGCAACGTCAGGTCGACAGAATTAATGCTGCGGTAACTACACCACGCGCGTCGAACATAAATTGATGACGTACACGGCAAGACGGCGACCGGAATCTTGTGCGCGCAACATGACGGAGCGAGCCGAGACTCGCTGCGCCACATGTCGCGGCTGATTCGCGAGCCTCGCGCTTCAAGACGGCCCGGGCCGAGCTCTGCGTCTTGGTCTATCGCCCGCCGGAACCTGAACCTGAACCGGATCCTGAACCCGCGCTGCCTCCGGCCTGGCTGCCCATGTTATTCGTGTTGGTGCCGCCGGCCGACGGCGATTGTGCGCCCTTGCTGTCACTGGCCTCGTTCTGCATGTTCGACGACTTGCCGGTCGTCATTCCCTTGGTCGCGGGGCCGCGCGAGGAGGGGCCGACGTCGCCTTGACCGGAGGCGCCGGGAGCCGGTTGTGTCTGCGCGAAGGCGCTACCGGTCGCCAGCGCCATGATGCATGCGGATGCCAGAATGATCTTTTTCATGGGATTCTCCTTGCCATGACATCTCCGGACAATCCGCCTGCGGCATCGGCGTTCCTGCCGATTTGATGCCATCGCTTCAACTCTCTGCGGCCGAATGTCGGGGTTCCCGTCGCCATCGCCATCGGCTATTCAGGACCGTCATTGTTTGTGGGGGACGACGCATGAGGAAGATTGTCGCCATCGGAGCAGCTTTGCTCTGGTCCACCATCGCATTCGCGCAGGATCGCACCATCACGGTTGCCTCGACCACGTCGACGGAACAGTCGGGCCTGTTCGGCCATCTGCTGCCGCTGTTCTCGAAGGACGAGGGCATCAGCGTGAAGGTCGTTGCCGTCGGTACCGGACAGGCACTGGATATCGGGCGGCGCGGCGATGCCGACGTGGTGTTCGTCCATGACCGGGCTGCCGAAGACAAGTTCATGTCCGAAGGGCAGGGCGTGAAGCGCTTCGACGTCATGTACAACGACTTCGTTGTGGTCGGGCCCAAAAGCGATCCCGCGAAGATCGCCGGCGGCAAGGACGTCACGGATGCGCTGCGCAAGATCGCGGCGGCGAAGGCGCCGTTCATCTCGCGCGGCGACAAATCCGGCACGCACGCGGCCGAGCTCCGGCTGTGGAAGGAGGCGGGCGTCGACATCAGTGCCGGCAAGGACAGCTGGTATCGTGAGATCGGCCAGGGCATGGGCCCGGCGCTGAACATGGCGTCGTCGTCGAACGCTTATGTTCTGTCGGACCGCGGCACCTGGCTGTCGTTCAAGAATCGCGGCGAGCTCGCCATCCTGACGGAGGGCGACAAGCGGCTGTTCAACCAGTACGGCGTCATGCTGGTGAATCCCGAGAAGCACCCGAATGTGAAGGCGAAGGATGGGCAGGCCTTCATCGACTGGCTCGTGTCATCGAAGGGGCAGGAGGCGATCGCCGGATACAAGGTTGGCGGCGAGCAGCTATTTTTCCCCAACGCGTCCCACTAGCAGGAAGGCGATGGTCGACACCGCGACGCTGAGCGCGAGCAGGATCAGGCCGAGCCCGAGTGCCAGCGGCAGATCGCCCTTGCTGGTCTCCAGCGCGATCGCGGTCGTCATCGTGCGCGTGAAGCCGCGGATGTTGCCGCCGACGATGATGATGGCACCGACCTCGGCGATGGCGCGCCCGAAGGCCGCGAGAAACGCCGTCAGCAGCGAGGTCCGGCCCAGCGCGTACAGCAGCGCCATGCAGCGGAAGATCGACAGCCCGTCGATCCGTGCCAGATCGCCATATTCCGCCCACAGCAGGCTCGCGGGCCGGTGCACCAGCGCCACCACGATCGGCGTGGCCAGCAGCGTCTGCGCGATCACCATGGCGGCCGGCGTGAACAACAATCCGGCCGCGCCGAGCGGGCCGGACCGCGACAGCAGAAGATAGAGCGCGAGCCCGACCACGACCGGCGGAAGACCGAGCAGCGCATTGGTCAGCACGATGATGACCTGCCGCCCGCGGAAACGCGTGATCGCAAGCAAGGCGCCGATCGGTGCACCGATCAGCAGGGCAAGGACGCTCGCGGTCAGGCTGACGCGCACCGACAATGCGACGATGCCGAGCAGCTCGGCGTCGGCTTCGCCGATCAGCGAGAGCGCCGCGCCAACGGATCGTGCGAAGTCGTTCATGCGGCCTGACGCTTCGGTGCCGGGCGGAATGCCTCCTGATCGTCGATATCGGGTGTTCGTAGCGGCTTCACGGACCGGTTCCTGCGAGTCTTGCTGACATCCACAGAATACCCGGGAGGAACGGTTTGGAAACGCGATTCAATTCAAAAAATGCGGCTGGCGCCGCGTTATGCAGGCTCTTCTGACACGATCTGACGGGAGCTTTGCCTTTCGGGGGCCCAAAGCCAGCGCGCGAGCAGAACGGCGAGAATTGCGCCGATGAACTGCGCGGCAATGAAAGCCGGCATGCCTTGCGGGGCAATACCCGCGAACGTATCGGACAGTGAGCGGGCGATGGTGACCGCGGGGTTGGCGAACGAGGTGGACGAGGTGAACCAATACGCCGACGTGACATAGAGGCCGACGGCGTAAGGCACGGCGGTGTTGGTCCGGTGCCCGACGCCAAAGATCGTCGAGAGCAGACCGAAGGTGGCTACAGCCTCGGCCAGCCATTGTCCGGCTCCGGTGCGGGCCGTGAGGGAAAGCTGGAGGACAGGAAGCTCGAACATCAGGTGCGCGATCCCGACACCCGCGACCGCGCCGGCGATCTGGGCGATGGCGTAGGTCGCCGCGTCCGTCCACGTCGTTTCGCCGCGCAAGGCGAATGCGAGCGTGACCGCCGGATTGAAATGAGCCCCCGATATCGGAGCGAAGATCAGGATCAGCACCACCAGGATTGCGCCCGTGGCGATCGTATTGCACAGCAGCGCCAGCGCGACGTTTCCGCCCGAGAGCTTCTGCGCCATGATCCCGGAGCCGACCACCGCAGCAAGCAGGAACGCCGTCCCGAGCCACTCGGCGAAGGCGCGCTGTGCAAGGCTCGGCATCAGGCGTCGCGATCCAGCCTGACGCGCTCGCCGTCTTCCTTGACGAATTCGCCCCGCTGCGGCGGTAGCAGATCCAGCACGAGCTCGGAGGGGCGGCATAGCCTGACGCCTTTCGGCGTCACCACGATCGGTCGGTTGATCAGGATCGGATGCGCCATCATCGCGTCGAGCAACTGATCGTCCGTCAGCGCCGGATCGGCGAGCCCGAGCTCCGCATAGGGCGCCGCTTTTTCGCGAACCGCCTCGCGCACCGAAATCCCCATGCGCGCGACGAGCTGCTGCAGCAATGCCCGCGACGGCGGCGTTTTCAGATATTCGATCACGTGCGGCTCGATACCGGCATGCCGGATCATGGCAAGCGTGTTGCGCGACGTGCCGCAATCGGGATTGTGGTAGATGATCGCGTCCATTGCAGGTGCCCTCGTGCTCAGCAGCAGGCCCGCGAGGTTGCCGGCGCCGCCTGCGGCGCGCAGCAGGCCGATTGCTGCTCCGGCTTCTCATGCGCGACCCGCGCCTGGTTCTCGCCGCTGCCGTCGCCGTAATCGGTGCTCTCGCCCGTGGTGTGGAAGGTTTCCCAGGCGATGCCGGCCGGATCGTCGATCCAGGACTTTTCCGACTTGGCGTAGCAGCAGGTGGTCTGCCCCTGCTCGACGACGTTGCCGCCGGCCTTGCGCAGTCGGGCATAGACCTCCTGGAGTTCCTCGCCGGTCTCGACCTGGATGCCGAGATGATCGAGCCCAGCCGCGCGTCCGCGCGTCGAGATCGCAAAATTCACGCGGGGGTCGTCCAGCATCCATTTGGCATAGTCGGACTTCACGACCGAGGGCTCGCTGGCAAACAGGGCGGAGTAGAATCCGATGGAATGGGAGAGATCCTCGACGGACACGTGAACGTGCAGGCGCTTCATGGTCTGTCCTTTCAGGCTGGCACTTTGCTGCGCTTCCGCGCCGGTTTCGAAGGCTTTGCCGGAGCGCATGACACCCCGCCGCAGCAGTTTTCGGTCAGGAATCCGACCAGCGCGTTCATGGTCTCGAACCGCGCCGCATAGATCATCGAACGCCCCTCGCGACGGACGGTCGCGAGCCCAGCCATCCGTAGCCGGTCGAAATGGAAGGTCAGCGTATTGGGGGCGAGATCCAGCGCCTCGGCCACCGCGCCGGCGGTCAGGCCTTCGGGGCCGGCCTGCACCAGCAAGCGGAAGACATCGAGGCGATTGTCCTGAGCGAGCGCGGCGAGCGCCGCGACGGCGTCCATCTTTTCCATATTTCAACGATTATTGAAATAATGGCGGCCTGTCAATCGAGATTGGCATGCGGAGAGCCAATCTCGATTGACGGCCGCCGTCGCTGTTCAGCGCTTCACGGCCGCCGTTGCCGTCTGTGCTTCCAGGCTCTGCTGCCAATAGCGTTCGATCTGGTCGATCAAGGCAGGCGGGAGCGGGACGTAGTTGAGCGTCTGGGCCTCGGATTTTCCGTTTTCCAGCGACCAGCGGACGAAGTCGATGGCGGCTGCCGATCGTTCCGGTGATTTCGGCGCCTTCGGCATCAGCACGAAGGTCGTCGCCGTGATCGGGTAGGCGTCTTCGCCGGGCGCGTTGGTGAGCACGAGATGGAAATCCTTCTCCGCCTTCCAGTCCGCGCTTGATGCCGCCGCCTGGAACGATGCGGCGTCGGGCACGACGTAATTGCCGGCGCTGTTCTGCACGATACCGAAGGAAATCCGGTCGAGCCGTTGCAGCGCGTAAGTATATTCGAGATAGCCGATCGCGCCGGGTATGAGACCGACGAGCGAGGCGACACCATCATTGCCGCGGCCGCCGAGGCCAAGCGGCCACTCGACGGAGGTGCCTTCGCCCACGCTGGCTTCCCACTGCGGGCTAACCTTCGACAGATAGTTCGACCAGTTGAATGTCGTGCCTGAGCCGTCGATGCGATGGACCACCGTGATCGCAGCGTTCGGCAATCTGACGTCGGGGTTGATCGCGGCGATCGCCGGATCGCTCCAGGATCTGAGCTTGCCGAGATAGATATCGGCGAGCACCTGCCCGGTGAAGCGGATCTGGCCGGGCTTGACGCCGTCGATATTGACCACTGGCACGACGCCTCCGATGACGATCGGGAATTGCATCAGGCCGAGCCTGTCCAACTCCCTGGGGTCGAGCGGCATATCGCTGGCACCGAAATCGACGGCTTCCTTTTTGATCAGGCCGAGGCCGATGCCGGAGCCGACCGCTTGATAGCTGACGACGTTGCCGGTCTTGGCCTTATATGCGTCGGTCCATTTCGCCATCACGGGCGAAACGAAGGTTGAGCCGGCTCCTCTGGTCTCGGCTGCCAAGCCTGGCGTTGCGACGAGCAGAGCGGCGAGGATGATGGGAAGTGCAATATGTGTCTTCATTTGCGCGAGGCTAACAGGTGGGGCACGAAGCCGATGTGGTCGATCTCACAATTGCGTCGCGAGGCATTCGCGGTGGCCATTGCGCGCCGACTACACCACGCCGTCAGCTCCGCCGCGTCGTCCGATTGAGGGAGGCCGCTGTCCCGGCCGGGCAGGGACGCAATTTTGGGGCAAATTACGCGCCATGCGGCCAAATCGGGCCGTTTCGCGCCCGTCGGCGGCTTTATTCCCGCCGTGGATGCTTTAAGGAGAGGCAGGATCAGGTCGCAGGCGCCCCTCGGCGGTGCTAGAGCCTGATGCAGGGAATAATGGGCCGTGCCGTGTCGGCGGGGCCGCAAGGATGAAGGATATGGAGCAATGATCCAGACCGTTGGCATCATCGGGGCAGGGACCATGGGGAATGGTATCGCGCAGGTCTGCGCGGCGGCCGGGCTCTCGGTCGTGATGGTCGACATTTCCGACGCGGCGGTGAACCGCGGGCTGTCGACCGTCGGCGGCAGCCTCGAGCGTCTGGTCAAGAAGGAGAAGATGTCGGCGGCCGATCGCGAGGCGGCGCTCAAGCGCATCACCGGCACCACCGACCGGGCGAAGCTTGCCGATTGCGATCTGGTTATCGAGGCCGCAACCGAGAACGAGGAGCTCAAGGTCAAGATCCTGAAGGATCTCTGCGCGACGTTGTCGCCGCGAACGCTGCTTGCGACCAACACCTCGTCGATCTCGATCACGAAGCTCGCTGCGGCGACCGATCGTCCCGACCGCTTCATCGGCATGCACTTCTTCAACCCGGTGCCGGTGATGGCGCTGCTGGAGCTGATCCGCGGCCTGCAGACCTCCGACGACACCCACGCCAAGGCCCTCGATTTCGCCAAGCGCGTCGGCAAAGTGGCGATCACCGCCAAGAACAGCCCCGGCTTTGCCGTCAACCGCATCCTGTGCCCGATGATCAACGAGGCGATCTTCGCGCTCCAGGAGGGAATTGCGACCGCGGAAGAGATCGATGCTGGTATGAAGCTTGGTTGCAACCATCCGATCGGGCCGCTGGCTCTGGCCGATCTCGTCGGGCTCGACACCATGCTTTCGGTGATGGATGTCTTTTACAAGGGCTTCAACGATCCTAAATACAGGCCAGCGCCGCTGCTCAAGGAGATGGTCGATGCAGGCCATCTCGGCCGCAAGACCGGGCAGGGCTTCTACAGCTACGGTACGTGATCTGTCATCGCGACAAAGACGGTCCCGTAGGGTGGGCAAAGCGAAGCGTGCCCACGTTCCGTGGCCGTATCGGACTGATGGTGGGCACGGCGCAAGTGCGCCTTTGCCCACCCTACGATACTGATCAAGGAGCAGACGCCGGGCTCGAAACGCCCGCGGCCCAATCCCGCAATTTGCGCCAGGACAAAGATGTCGGGCGCATTAGGCCTGACAATGTCGAACGGGCGGCTCGCGGGAACGCGGGGAACAACGAACGGAAAACGAAGGACATGTCGGATCGACTGAAGGCCGAGCGCGAGGCGGCGGCCGCGCGGCGGAACCTGTTGACCCAGGATGCGATCGAGCGCACCGGGATTACCGAAGAGATGATCGGGGAACTCGTCACCCGCTTCTATGGCCGCGTGCGCGAAGATGCACGGCTGGGCCCGGTGTTCGGGATCGTGCAGAATTGGGACGAGCATCTCGCCAAGCTCAGAGATTTCTGGTCCTCGGTCGTGCTGATGAGCGGCCGCTATCACGGCTCGCCAATGCGGGCGCATTTACCGCTGAGCCTGGTCGGCGATCATTTCGACCGCTGGCTCGATCTGTTCGAGCAGACCGCGCGCGAGGTCTGCCCGCCGCCAGCAGCTAGCCTGTTCATCGACAAAGCGCGCCGCATCGCCGACAGTTTTGAGATGGCATCGGCCACCGTCTCCGGTTCTATCGCCGCGCCGCGCCACGTGCTCAGGTCCTGACAACGACCGGCTGCCTGCAAAACATGCAGGGTCGTCGCGCTGCGTTTGCGCAGCGCGACGAATAGCGCGTTGCACCAATTCCAACATCATCGGTCTGATCTGCAAAATCATCATGCCGCTCGCGCGGCGCGACGTTGAATTGTGAAAAGGCGCTTGAACACGTTCATCGTTGTTCAATCAACGCGAGCAAAGCCACATTGATGCACTGCGGTGCCAACTCTTCGCCTTGTTTTCGGCAGAGTTCCAGTGCCTGCTTGTGAACATGTCCCGCGCATCGTTCACAACCAATTCATCACCGTCCGAGAGTCCTGGGAAACCCGAAGCCGACGCCTGTGCCGAGCAGACGCGGCGAACGATCCTGCTTGGCGCGCTCGCCACCACCGCCTGCCTCGGTTGCTCCGCGTCTGCGCACGCGGGCGAGGATCCGCCCGGGTCCGACGAACGGCCGCAGAAAGGCGATGTGCTCGTCTTTTCCGAAGGCGACAAGGAGGGAAAGCCCATCACCGCGGCCGACCTGCCGGCCGGCGGACCGCCGGTGCATGCCTGGCCGAAGGATCCCAAGACATCGGTGGTGCGCAGCGCCTCCCGGCTCAACGAGATCCTGATCATCAAGCTCGATCCCGCCGAGCTTGACGAGAAGACGGCCGCGCGCGCGGTCGACGGCATCATCGCCTATTCGGCGATCTGCTCGCATGCCGGCTGTCCCGTCACCGCCTGGGTGAAGAGCGATGTCGGCGACAAGGAGGTGTTCAAGTGCATGTGTCACAACTCCGAATACGATCCTCGTGCGGGCGCACAGGTCGTGTTCGGCCCGGCGCCGCGACGGCTCGCGGCGCTGCCGGTGGCGCTCGCTGACGGCTCGCTCAGCGTCGCCGGCAATTTCATCGGAAAGGTAGGTGGCGCGCAGCCAGGATGACGGACGGTGCGGGCCCACGCCCGCGTCACGAGAGGTCGTATCCGCCGTTGGGCGGACGACGGGACGAACGACAAGAATTCAACACAAGAATTCAAACGGATGAAAAGGGGAACGTCCATGACCAGGAAGCAATGGTACCTGTCCGGCTTCGTCGCCTTCACCTGCCTCGCCTCGACCGCCGCCGTGTCAGGTCCGATCGAGAATTACGCACCGGTCACCGCACAGCGGCTGGAGAATCCGGAGCCAAACAACTGGATGCTCTATCGGCGCACCTATGACGGGCACGGCTACAGCCCGCTCGATCAGATCAACACCTCCAACGTGAAGAATCTCACGCCGGTCTGGACCTTTGCCACCGGCGTCGTCGAAGGCCACGAGGCGCCGCCAATCGTCAACAACGGCGTGATGTTCGTGGCGACCCCGATGGGACAGGTGATCGCGCTCAACGCCAAGACCGGCGACGAATATTGGCGCTACAAGCGGCAGCTCCCCGACGATCTGTTCCAGCTGCACCCGACCAGCCGCGGCGTTGGCCTCTGGGAGGACAAGCTCTACCTCGCCACCACGGACGACCACGTCGTCGCGCTCGATGCCAAGACCGGCAAGGTGGTGTGGGACACCAAGGTGCAGGACTACAAGAAGGGCCAGTACATGACCCTGATGCCGCTGGTCGTCGATGGCAAGGTCATTGTCGGCGGCTCCGGCGGCGAGTTCGGCGTGCGCGGCTATATCGCGGCCTATGATGCCAAGGACGGCAAGGAGCTGTGGCGAACCTTCACCATTCCAGGCGAAGGCGAGCCGGGCCATGACACCTGGCAGGGCGACGATTGGAAGAACGGCGGCGGCTCAGCCTGGATGACCGGCAATTACGACAAGGAGACCAAGACGATCTATTGGGGCGTCGGCAACGCCGCGCCATGGCCCGGCGAGACCCATCCCGGCGACAATCTTTACACCTCCTCGGTGCTTGCGCTCGATCCGAGCACCGGCAAGATCAAGACCTATCACCAGTACCACCAGAACGATTCCTGGGACTGGGACGAGGTCGATGCGCCGATGCTGATCGACCTGCAACGCGATGGCCGCAACATCAAGAGCCTGGTCCATCCGGGCCGCGACGCGATCTTCTGGGTGCTCGAGCGCACGCCGACCAAGATCAACTACGTCGCCGGCTGGCCGTTCGTCTCGACCGACGTCTGGAAGGGGATCGAGCCCGAGAGCGGCAAGCCGATCGTCGACCCCGCGCACAAGCCGGTGATCGGCAAGCGTGTCGAGTTCTGTCCGTCGCTGTGGGGCGGCAAGGACTGGCCGTCGGCGGCCTACAGCCAGAAGACCGGCCTCGTCTACGTGCCGGCCAACGAGAATTTCTGCGGCGGTTTCACCGGCGAGAAAGTCGCCCTCAAGCCGGGTGAGCTCTGGCTCGGCACCAAGCCGGAAGACATCGGCCTGAAGACGAAGCCGGGCGCGGATCATTTCGGCGAGCTGCAGGCCTGGGATCCCACCACGGGCAAGAAGGTGTGGCAACACAACTTCCCGAAGTCGCAGCTGTTCGGTTCGGTGACGGCGACCGCGGGCGATCTCATCTTCGTCGGCGGCACCAATGACCGCAACTTCCGCGCCTTCAACGCCAAGACCGGCGAGCTCCTGTGGGAGCAGAAGACCAACTCCGGCATCATGGGCATGCCGGTGTCCTATGAGATCGACGGCACCCAATACATCGCGATCCAGTCGGGATGGGGCGTCGACGCGCAGCGCATCCAGGACGCGCTGGTGACCAACAACATCGGCATCGAAGCCAACGTGCCGCAAGGCGGCGTCATCTGGGTGTTCGCGCTGAAGAAGTAGCTCCGCGGCGGATCGAAAGAAGCGGAGCAGCAGGGGGGTGGCGAATGCGGCGGACGGCAACGTCCGCCGCATTTTTGCGATGGAAGGCGTCGAACGCGCTTACTTCCCTTCTCCCCTTGGGGGAGAAGGTGGCGCGAAGCGCCGGATGAGGGGTTCTATCCGCGCTCTCATCGCGAGGGGGACTCGCCGAGACAACCCCTCACCCAAGTGAGCTCGTGTCAGCCAACGTCGCTGCCCTCTCCCGCAGGGGGAGGGCGCATCAATGCGCAGACGCGAAGGCTACTTCCCCTGACGCTCCACCTTGTCCTTTTCCTTCTGGTTCATCTCGCGAACCTTGGGATCCGGATTGTGCTGTCCGGTGGTCTGGGTGGTCGAGGCAGGCGGGGCGGCGTTGGGCAGCGAGTTCTGGTCCGGCGCGGTGGGACGTGTCGCGGTGGCCGGCGGCGTCGTGTTGCTCTGGGCGAATGCGCCGGAGGCCGTCACAAGAAAGGCGCCCGACAGCAACGAGACTGCGAGCGCCTTTGAGATATTTGTCATCGATCTGCTCCTGTCAGATCGATGGAAACGGCGCGAGACCGCTTGTGTTCCGTCTCGCGCCTCTGTTCCGTCTCACGCTTCCAATTGTTTGCCGATCGGAAGCGAGCGGATGCGTTTTCCGGTCGCCGCGAAGATCGCATTGATCAGCGCCGGTGCGAATGGCGGAACACCGGGCTCGCCGACGCCGCTCGGCGGCGTGTCGGGTCCGGGTGGCACGATGTAGACGTTGGTCACCACAGGAGATTCATCCATCCTGACGACCTGGAAGTCGTCAAAGTTCTTCTGCTGCACCTTGCCGTCCTTGAAGGTGATCTCGCCGTATTTGGCAAGGCTCAGCCCCATGATCGCCGCGCCTTCGATCTGCGAGGCGATGCGCTCGGGGTTGACATAGGTGCCGCAATCGATCGCCGTGTCGACCCGTGGCACCGTCAGCTTGCCCTTGTCGTCGACGGCGACCTCGACGATGGTCGCGATGTAGCTGACGAAGCTGCGGTGCACCGCGATGCCAAGGCCGTGGCCCTTCGGTACCTTGCGTCCCCACTCACCCTTCTCGGCGACCAGTTCGACCGCCTTGCGCAGGCGCGCGGTGTCGATCGGGTAGCTCTCCTGGGGCTCGCCGTAGTTCCAGAGGTCTTTCACCTCCGGTTTGACGATGCGCGGGCTTCCGATCAGCGCGAGCAGCGTCTCCTTCTGGTCGCGGCCGGTCGCTTGCGCGATCTCGCCGACCATTGATTGCACAGCGAAGGCGCGCGGGATGTTCGAGACCGAGCGGAACCAGCCGATGCGGGTGAACGCCGCGGCTTCCGGATTCTCGCACGAGATGTTGGCGATCTCGAACGGCATGTCGACGAGGCCCATGCCGATCTCGAACGGGGCCTGGTGCACGGTCCCGGCAGCGAACGTCGAGGCGATGCTGGGGGCCACGCTGCGATGGCGCCAGGCGACCACCTTGCCGCTCTTGTCGAGGCCGGCCTCGATCCGCTCGACCGAGACGGTATGCAGGAAGCCGTTATGGATGTCGTCCTCGCGCGTCCACTGCACCTTCACCGGTGCGCCGAGCTCCTTCGAGAGCAGCGCGGCCTCGAGCGCAAAGTCGCATTTCGACTTGCGTCCGAAACCGCCGCCGAGAAGCGTGACGTTGACGGTGACGTTGCCCTCGGGAATGCCGAGCGTCTTGGCGACGTCCTCGCGGGTGCCGCCGGGGCTCTGCACCGGCGCCCAGATCTCCGCCTTGTCGCCCTTGACGTCGGCGACCGCCACCGGCGTCTCCATGCTGACATGAGCAAGATGCGGGACGTAGTACTCGCCGACGATCACCTTGTCGGCGCCCTTCAGGGCAGCGTCCGCATCGCCCTCCTTGCGCAAGACGAGGCCCGGCTTGCGCGAGGCTTCCTCGAGCTCCTTACGGTAGGCGACGGAGTCGTATTTGCCGTTGGGACCATCGTCCCAGACCAGCTTCAACGCATCCCGGCCCTTGATCGCCGCGCCGGTGTTGCGCGCGATCACGGCGACGCCGCCGAGCGGCTGGAACTTTGATGGCCACGGCCAGCCTTGAACCTTCAGCACCTTCTCGACGCCGGGGACCTTCAGCGCCGCATCGGGATCGAACGAGACCAGCTTGCCGCCGGTTACCGGCGGGCGCGCGATCACGGCATATTTCATGCCCGGCAGCCGCACATCGGCGCCGTAATGCGCCTTGCCGGTGGTGATGTCGTGGAGATCGACGATGCCGACCTGGCCCTTGCCGAGATACCGGAAATTCTTGGGGTCCTTCAGCTTGAGGCCTTCGATGCTGGGCACCGATTCCTTGGCGGCGTCGGCAGCGAGCTCGCCGAAGCCGAGCTTGCGGCCACTGGCGCTGTGGACGACCTCGTGATTGACCGCCTTGACCTCGGTCGCCGGCACGCCCCAGCGCTTTGCCGCGGCCTGCTCCAGCATGGTGCGGGCCGAGGCGCCAATCTGGCGCATCGGGATCAGATAGTGCCGCGTGCTGCGCGAGCCGTCGGTGTCCTGGTTGCCGAACTTGACCTCGTCGCCATGGGCCTGCTGCACCTTGACCCTGGACCAGTCGGCTTCCATCTCCTCGGCCACGATCAGCGGCAGGCTGGTGCGGACGCCGGTGCCCATTTCCGAACGGTGACCCACGATGGTCACGATGCCGTCGGGCCCGACCGAAACGAACACGCGCGGATCCACCACGACGCCGTGCGGCATCTTGCCGGCGCCGGTCTCGTAGGCCAATGCCTGGCGCGACATCACGGGTGCGGCGAGCACGAAGCCGCCGGTGATGCCGAGCCCCTTCAGGATGCTACGGCGCGAGACCTTCTCGACCTTGATGTTCTTTTCGAAGCCACGTTTTTCGAAGCTATGGAGCTTGCCGGGATTGTCGATGAAATTCATGTCACACCCCCGTCGATGCGAGATGGACCGCGTTCTCGATGCGCTGGTAGCAGCCGCAGCGGCAGATGTTGCCTGACATCGACTCGCGGATCTGGTCGTGCGAGGGTTTCGGGTTGTCCATCAGAAGCGCGGCGGCCTGCATGATCTGACCGGCCTGGCAGAAGCCGCATTGCGGTACGTTGACCTGGCGCCACGCCTTCTGCACCGGATGATCGCCAGTCGGATGCAGCCCTTCGATCGTGGTGACCTCGCGTCCGGCGACGTCATTGACCGACGTGATGCAGGCGCGCACGGCCTGCTTGTCGACGATGACGGTGCAGGCGCCGCACAGGGCCTGGCCGCAGCCGTACTTGGTGCCGGTCAGTCCGGCCTCGTCACGCAGGAACCAGAGTAGTGGGAGATCCGGGTCGCCGTCCCAGCTCTGTTCCTGGCCGTTGATCTTCACCTTGATCATGATCGTCCCTCGCTCTTCATAAGCATGCCAAATTCAAAGCTTGCCGACGCCGATCGGCGACGGCTCGTGCCTGGTCGCGCCACATTCCGCCCTCGTCCCGCGCGGGCAGATCCCGGAGGGAGGCAGGAACGCCGATGGCGATGTCTGGATGTGCTCGATACCTCCCCCGTTTTTGTTCTTAATTGATTGAACGTCGTGCGGCATCGTGACGGCGCGATCGTAGCAGAGATCACCACCGCCCGGCGTTCACAGCCGGGTGTTCTCACCGGGAAAAGATTGCATCGATGGTTTGTCAAAAGCAGGGCGCGTCAGCGCGCCGCGTGGGCCGCGTATTCGCAAACAGGGGGTGCGATGAAAAAAGCTTCGTCCGCCAGAAAGACTGCGCGGACGAAGCAAGGTGCCTCAGTCGAGGGAGGGAGAAACGCAGGAGCCGGGAACTTCAAGACGGAAGTTGGCGGCGCTGCGCAGTCATTCAGAGACCAGGACTGAGGGAGCCAATCACGCTCGCATACGCGTAGCTTGCAGGGGCGGCGGCATCGCCGCGACTGTCCCGGGGCCGGGCCCGGTCCGGCTCGCTGGCACTGATCAAGGCCAGCGAGCGGATAGGGCCTGGCGAACGTCCGATCGCCTTGTTCAGGCGGCCTTTGCTCAGGCGGCCTTGTTAGGCGGCCTTGTTAGGCGGCCTTGGCTTTGGCGACGTGGGTCGCGATCGCATCCATCAGCGCCGGTGACAGGCAATCATAGGGCTCGAGCCCGATTTCCTTCAGCCGCGAACGGATGCCCGCCATCTGCTCCGGCTTCACGCCCGCTTCGATCACCGAGGAGACGAAGGCGGCGAATTGCGGCGCCTGCGAGCCCTGCTCCTGGAACAGCTCGGGATGAATGAAGTCGAGACCGTAGAACGGGTGGCCCTTGTTCTCGATGCGGCCGTACATGTGGGTGCCGCACGCCTTGCAGGCGTAGCGCTGGATCACCGCGGACGGATCGACGATCTGGAGCTTGTCGCCGTTCTCGAGCACGGTGACGTTCTGGCGCGGCACCACGGCGACGACGGAGAACGTCGCGCCCTGCGGCTTCCAGCACTTGGTGCAGCCGCAGGCGTGATTGTGGGCGACGTCGCCCTTGATGCCGACCTTGACCTGGTGGTCCTTGCATTTGCAGGCCAGCGTGCCGCCGGCGAAGCTGCCGCTGCCCTGTTTGAGGCCGTTGTCGATCGATGGATGGAGTGCAACAGTCATGGGTCGATCCTCCTTGGGGTGACGCTTTCGAGCTAGTAGACGACGACTGAACGGATGGATTTGCCCTCGTGCATGAGGTCGAAACCCTTGTTGATCTCTTCGAGCTTGAGCACGTGGGTGATCATCGGATCGATCTGGATCTTTCCGTTCATGTACCAGTCGACGATCTTCGGCACGTCGGTGCGGCCGCGGGCGCCGCCGAAGGCCGTGCCGCGCCAGTTGCGCCCGGTGACGAGCTGGAACGGGCGGGTGGCGATCTCCTTGCCGGATTCGGCAACGCCGATGATGATCGAGGTGCCCCAGCCGCGATGGCAGGCTTCCAGCGCCTGGCGCATCACCGTGGTGTTGCCGGTGCAATCGAAAGTGTAGTCGGCGCCGCCATCGGTGAGGCCGACGAGGTGCTGGACGATGTCGCCGGTGATCTTCTTGGGGTTGACGAACTCGGTCATGCCGAACCTGCGGCCCCAATCCTCCTTAGAGTCGTTGATGTCGACGCCGATGATCTTGTCGGCGCCGGCCATCTTGGCGCCCTGGATCACGTTGAGGCCGATCCCGCCGAGGCCGAACACCACCACGTTGGAGCCGGGCGTGACCTTCGCGGTGTTGACGACGGCGCCGACGCCGGTGGTGACGCCGCAGCCGATGTAGCAGCTCTTGTCGAAGGGGGCGTCCTCACGGATCTTGGCGACCGCGATCTCCGGCAGCACGGTGAAGTTCGAGAAGGTCGAGCAGCCCATGTAGTGATAGACCGGCTTGCCCTTGTAGGAAAAGCGGCTGGTGCCGTCGGGCATCACGCCCTTGCCTTGCGTCGCGCGGATCGCGGTGCAGAGATTGGTCTTCTGGCTGAGGCAGCTTTTGCACTGCCGGCATTCCGGCGTGTAGAGCGGGATGACGTGGTCACCCGGTTTCACCGAGGTCACGCCAGGGCCGATCTCGCGGATGATGCCCGCACCCTCATGTCCCAGGACCGATGGGAAAATTCCCTCGCTGTCGAAGCCGTCGAGCGTATAGGCGTCGGTATGGCAGATGCCCGTCGCCTTGATCTCGACCAGGACTTCGCCGGCCTTCGGTCCTTCCAGATCGAGCTCGACGATCTCGAGCGGCTTCTTGGCTTCGAAAGCGACGGCGGCACGTGTCTTCATTGGTAGCTCCTCAAATTCTCGCAAGGTGCCAAGAGGTAGTCTCGGCAGCCTCAGCAACGTTCATTTATGGCCCATGCAGGCGTCTTCCGCCTTGGTGTAGGCCTCCGTTTTCTCCTCCTTCTTGGAGGGACGCTGCCGGCCCCATGCTTCGGTGGAGCGGGCGCGCAGATAGACGTACAGATCGTCCATGTAGCAGGCGACGTTCGGATTATCGCCGAAGGCGGGCATGACGTTCTCCTGCGCGGTCGAGATGTTCTTGCGACCGGAGGCGACGACGCCGAGGAAGTCGCCATAGCTCATGGACTTGACGGAATCCTTGAGCGCTGGCGCGTAGGTGGAGCCCATGCCGTCAGGCCCATGGCAGACGTGGCAGTCGGAGTGATAGCGGCGGTATCCGGAATAGGTGAACCAGTCCACGGTGCCGTCGGAAATCTTGTAGGTCGGAGTGCCTTCCTTATCGAGCCACTTTCCGTCGTCTTCCTTCTTCACGGCGGTCGGATCGCCCGGACCGTCCGCGACCGCAATTCCTCCGGACGCAACCAAGATCATCGCAGCAATGACAGAGCAGATTTTACGCAAGAGATTCATCCTCGAAGGAGCCCGGGGGAGACGAGCCGGCGCGTGGATTTGATTCCACGCGCCGGAGCGATGCTGATGGGCCTAGTTCGGCAGCGCGAACACGGTCAGCGTACCGCCGAGTGCCGTGTAGTTGCTGAGGGCCGCATAGCCACCGACCGCGCCGAGACCTGCGGTCGGATCGGTCAGGCCTGCCGCCAGACCGATGCCGGCCCAGCCGCCGACGCCGGAGAGCACTGCGACATACTGCTTGCCGCCGTTCTCGTAGGTGGTGACGTTGCCGATGATGCCGGAGGGAGTCTTGAACTTGTAGAGCTCCTTGCCGGACTTGGCGTCGACCGCCTTCAGGTAGCCTTCGAGCGTGCCGTAGAACACCACGCCGCCGGCGGTTGCGAGCGCACCCGACCAGACCGAGAACTGCTCCTTGTTCGACCAGACGATCTTGCCGGTCTTGCCGTCCCAGGCGATGAAGTTGCCCATGTGGGTTTCACCCGCCGGCGGATACATCGAGAGCGTCGCACCCACATAGGGCTGGCCCGCGGTGTAGCTCACCTTGAACGGCTCGTAGTCCATGCAGACGTGGTTGGTCGGAACGTAGAACAACTGCGTGTCCGGCGAGTAGGCTGCCGGCTGCTCGTCCTTGGTGCCGAGCGCGGCCGGGCAGATGCCCTTCACGTTGACGTCCTCGCCCGCCTTGTCGGTCGAAGCTGCGTCGAGCACCTTCGGACGGCCGTAGGTCGGCGAGTTCTTGTCCATGTCGACGCCGGAGGTCCAGTTCACCTTCGGATCGTACTTTTCGGCGACCAGGAGTTCGCCGTTGGTGCGGTCCATGGTGTAGGCGAGGCCGTTACGGTCGAAGTGCGTCAGCAGCTTGCGCGGCTGGCCGTTGATCGACTGGTCCGAGAGGATCATCTCGTTGACGCCGTCATAGTCCCATTCGTCGTGGGGCGTCATTTGATAGACCCACTTGGCGACGCCGGTATCCGGGTTGCGCGCCCAGATCGTCATCGACCATTTGTTGTCGCCGGGACGCTGCTTCGGATTCCAGGTCGAGGGGTTGCCCGATCCGTAGTAGACGAGGTTCAGCTCGGGATCGTAGGAGATCCAGCCCCAGGTGGCACCGCCGCCGATCTTCCACTGATCGCCTTGCCAGGTCTTCAGGCTGGAATCCTTGCCGATCGGCTTGCCGAGCGCGGTGGTCTTGTCGTCGACCAGGAGCTGGTTGTCCGGTCCTTCCGAATATCCGCGCCATGCCAGCTTGCCGGTCTTGATATCGTAAGCCGACATATGGGCCTGGACGCCGAACTCGCCGCCGGAGATGCCGATCAGCACCTTGTCCTTGACGACCATGGGGGCCGACGTGCCGGTCTCGCCCTTGCTCGGATCGCCATTCTTGGCGGTCCACGCAACTTGACCGGTCTTGACATCGAGCGCGACGAGGGTGGTGTCGGCTTGATGCAGGAAGATCTTGCCGTCGCCGTAGGCCAGGCCGCGGTTGACGGTGTCGCAGCACATCACCGGGATGACGTTCGGATCCTGCTTCGGCTCGTACTTCCAGACGATCTTGTTCTCCTGCGAAAGGTCAATGGCATAGACCTTGTTCGGGAACGGCGTGTGGACGTACATCATGTTGCCGATGATCAGCGGGCCGCCTTCATGGCCGCGCAGCACGCCGGTCGAGAAGGTCCAGGCCACCTGGAGCTTGCCTACGTTCTGTGCGTTGATCTGGTTGAGCTTGGAATAGCGGGTATTGGCGTAGTCGCCGGTCGGCATCACCCAGTCTTTCGGGTTCTGCGACATCTTGACCAGCTCGTCATTGGCTGAGGCGCCCCCGACGGCGAGCGCCGCCGCGGAGCCAAGAAAGGTCGCCAGTAGCACCTTGCGCATAGTTATTCCTCCGTTGGTCTCGTTTATTGTTTCCGAAGCAATACTGATTCACCGGGCTTCTCGTCCGGCGTCTGCTCGTGCAGGGCGGTCACGATTGGGACCAGAAACGATGCTGTGCTGTTTCCTCCTCCTGATGAGAGCCACGGGTCCACGTGCAGGAGCGGCCCGTTCTTGTTGTTCCTGCCGCAATCCCTAACGACTTCGTCATCGGGAAACTTGCCCAAGAGAGAAGGCGGTTTGCTTCATAGCGCACGGACGCGAAGATTTTGATTTTGCAGTAGCGAATTCAGCGGCTTCCGCATCGCTTTGACAGTGCCTTCAACGCTCAGGTTCCCCTTGACGGCGCTGCAACTAAGGCGGAGGATTAAGTTTCAAGGGTGGCAATGGAACGATGGCGCTCGTGCCAAAAGACCGCTCAAATTCGAGGTAAACGTCACGCAATCACGGCTGAGGGCTCCGGCAGCGCTGGTTGCGATTCGCGTCTCTCCGGATCAAACCAGTGGCTGGATTAATGTCCGACACCATTCACACGCTCTCGACGACCGGCATGACGCCGAAGCGCCAGATCCAAAGCTGGATCGACGGGCTGACGAGTCTGTGTGGGCATTTCGACGTCGATCCGCTGGAGGCGTCCTCGCTCGAGGGCCGCATCGACTACACCAGCGTCTCGCGCCTGAAGCTCTGCCAGATCGAAGTGAGTCAGCATCGCATCGCCCATACGCTGGCGCGCGCCAAGGCCAACGAGCATCCGTACATCAAGATTCACTTCCAGACCTACGGCGTGTCCTATTTCGAGCAAGAAGGCCGCCACATCGAAATCAACCCGGGCGACATCATCGCCTATGACGTCTCCTGCCCGCATTCGATCATCAGCCCGGCCTTCACCCGTCACGACGTCGTGATCGTGCCGAAGGCGCTGCTGCGCGACCGCGGATTCCCGTCGCAGCGGATGCCCGCCTGCAAGCTGTCGTCGAAGACAGGGACGGGGCGGATCGCCCACGATTTCGTTCATGCGACCTTCGACGAGGCGGCAAAGCTGTCGGCAAACAGCGCGGTCGGCGTCGCCGATTCGCTGATCGACCTGCTGCTGCTGCCGCTGCGCGAAGCCGACACGATGTTCGACCGTGTCGGGCCCGAAGCGATGTATGTGCGCGCGCAGTTCTTCATCCGCGAGCACCTGCGCGATCCGGATCTGTGCATCGACCAGATCTCGACCGAGCTCGGCTGCTCCAAGCGCTATCTGCACATGCTGTTCTCGGAGCGCGGCACCACGGTGAGCGACTACATCTGGCAGGCGCGCCTGCAGAACTGCCGCCAGGAGCTCGAGGCCCACGCCGGCAAGACCATCACCGACGTCGCGTTCTCCTGGGGCTTCTCCAGCTCATCGCATTTCAGCCGGGTGTTCCGGAAATATTTCGGCGTGGTGCCGTCCTCGATCCACAAGGCGCAGCAGGCCACCGCGAGTTCGGGCGAGCACTAGGCCGGACGCAAGAGGCTGCCAGCGATTGCTATCCCGCTTACGCCGACGTCGCAATATAGGGAATGCTGCCCACGAGAGCGACGAGCAGCGCCGCGTTGCCCAGCATTCCGCTCCAATGTAGCCTGCGCAACCGACGCGGGGCTTCGGCATCGCCGGCGTCCCTTGCGCTGAGCTGGTCGTCCATCCGCCGCATGAACCAGCTGCGCCCCCAGATTGCCAGGGCAGCGATCATGCCGACGCCCATCGCAGCCGCCAGGCGGCCGTCGAGGAGGAGGGCCACCGTTCCAATCACGGCGGCGATGCGCATCACCAGAAAATGGGCGTTGAACATTCCGCGCAGCAGCTGGGCGACGGGCTGGATATCGAGCTTCACCAGCAGGAAGGCGGGCGATGCCAGCGTGAAATAGCCCATCGGAAAGAGCAGGATGACCATGACGGCGACAGCGACTCCATCCGGTGTCATGCAATCGGCCTTTCCCGTTCCGCCCCGATGAAGGCTCTCGGCGGTGGCGCACAATCATAGCGTGAAATTGCGCTTCCGACACTAGGCTTTGGTCGGAAGCCGGCCCGGGAAGGACGGCGGGCGCGTTGCGTCGCCCCTGGATCCTCAAGCCGGCTCGAGGCCGAGAGACTTCGCGCTCTCGATCCAGATCGGCAGTTCGCGCTGATACAGGGCGTTGCTCTCCTTGAAGCCGATTGCGGGTTCGAGCACGAAGGTCGTGAGAACTTCCTTCACTTTCGGATCGTTGTTGGCGGCAACGCACAGCTCAGCCAGGCGGTCGACGACCGCTTGCGGCGTTGCCTTCGGCACGGCCCAGCCCGAGAAGCCGCTCACGGTGAAGAATTTCGAGGTCGCGCCCTGCTCCGGGAGGGTCTTGATAGCAGGGATCACATCGACCTTCTTCGAATGCACCGCGAACACGGTGCCGCGGTCGCTTTGCAGGACCGACTGGGCCGCCGTGTAGCTGCCCATCGCGGCATCCAGCGTGCCTTCGAGCATCCCCGTCCACATCGGGGCTTCGCCGCGGTAATGGACCGGCTCGATGGACAGGCCATACTGCTTGTTGAGCTCGTTGATCGTCATGTGCGGGGCCGAGCCGGCGCTATAGGTGCCGAAGTTCACCTTGCCGCTCTTGCGTGCGAACGCAACGAAATCCTCCAGCGTCTTGACCCCGGTCTTGGGGTTCGCGACCAGCAACAGGCCGGCACCCGGAATGACGCTGACGAGCGCCAAATCCTTGTCCATGTCGTAGCCGGGATTCTTCATCACCACCCGGTTCATGATGTAGGTGGTCGAGATCGAGCACAGCATGGTGTGGCCGTCGGGCTCGGCGCGGGCGACTTCGGCGGTGCCGATCGCGCCGGAGGCGCCGGGCTTGTTCTCGACGACGACAGTCTTGCCGACCTGCTTGGAGATGAACTCACCATAGGCGCGCGCGAGCAGGTCGGTCTGCCCGCCGGCGGGATAGCTGCAAATCATGCGAATCTGCCGCGACGGCCACGCGGCTTGCGCCGAGGCGTTGCGCATGACGAAGGGCATCGCAAGTGCGGTGGTACCGGCGGCGACGAAGTGGCGGCGATCGAATTTGGCGGACATGATTCCCTCCTGATTTTGGCCGAACCTACTGCATCAGGCTGGCGCCGCCATGGCCGGCGAGCGAGACAGATTGGCGCATTCGACACAGCGGCGAGGTGCCCATTCGCGCCTCACCCGGGGGGCGACCGCGCCTTACGCATGATGCGCAGCCACACGATCTCGGTCAGGGCCACGGCAATGAGGCCAAAGCTGCCGCCGATCAGCACGTTGACGATGCGCTCCTCCGCGATGCCACTGGCGCCGCCGGCAAAGGAGGCGGCCAGCGCGATGAAGAAGCAGCGCAGGCCGAAGCCGAGGATGTAGCGGGAAAACGAGATCAGCGTGAGGGTCGCCGCCAGCACCGCGAGCGCGTAGCCGACGCGGCTCTGCGGCAATACGATGCCGGCGAGGAAGCCCAGCGGCACGCCGACGAAGGCGCCGATCGTACGCTGCTTCAGCTTGTCGGTGGACGTCGAGAGATCGCCGACCACGACGCTCGCGGCCGACCACATCACCCATTGCCCCTGCGCAAGGTTCAGGATTTCGACCAGCGCCGCCGCCGCGAACACCGCCATGGCGGTTGCCAGCGCGGGCAGGAACCACTCGGCCGCGGGCGGCCCGAACGAGGTTGCGGCATCGCCTTGCCGCCGCTGGTCGTAAATCCGGATGGCGCAGACCAGTGCCAGCGCGATCGGCGAGGAGGCGACGATCACGCCGGCATGCCGCAGCGCTTCGGCGGTGCTCACGCCCTCGCGCACCTCGCAGGCGAGATAGACGGCGGGGATGAATACCCAATTGCCCAGCGTGCGGAAATGCTCGCCATAGCGGGTCCCTGCCACCGCCAGAAAACCGGCAAGCGCCGTCAGCACCGCGAATAGCGGCTTGATCGGGGCTGCCAGGAAGAGTGCGGCAAAGGTCACGAGGATGGCGAGGTAGTGCCAGACGATGACTTTCGGCGGAAAGTGCTGCCTGAGCGCGGGAATGAGCAACGAGACCGCGACCAGCCCGAGATTGAGCAGCGCCGTTTCGCGCGCGATGAAATAGGCGGCCACCATCGGTCCGGCGACAATCAGCGCGCGCAGCAGCTCGGCGGTTTTGATTTCGCGGGAGAGCAGGTCGCGCAGGTTGGTGGCGGACGGGCTGATGGGCGAATTCACGGAGCACCAAAGGGGCGAATGAAAAGCCAAGCATAGCACGGAATGATGCAGAACTTTGCGAAGGGCTCGACGGCCTTGCCGCACCCTCGCTGTCATCGCCCGCCTTGTGCGCAATTGCGCACTGGGGGGCGATCCAGTACTCCGTGACGGTTGTGATTGACCCGTTGGGCCGCGGCGTACTGGATGCCCGGCTTCGCGGGTATGACAGCGGAGCGCGCGGAGGTGCTGCCGCTCGCCGCGACCAGCTCTACCGCTGAATGATCTTCATCCACACGTCGCCCAGGATCGCAGGCTCGCGCGGTGGCAGGTAGGTGAGCCCGGCCTGCATGCCTAACTCTGCGATCTTGCCTTCGGCCGCGAGCCCCGTCAGCGCCTTGTTGACGGCGTCGATCAGCGCGTCATCGCTGGCCAGTCCGACATAGCCGCGATTGGCGCCGATCGGATAATAATATCCGGACGCCGTGATCGCCGTGTCCGGATGCGCGGCGCGATGGGCGTCGAAGCGGCCGAGGTCGATCAGCGTCGCGTCATGGTCGCCGCGCCGGAGTGCGCCCAGCAGATCGTCGCGGCCGGGGACGAGATGGGTGATGTTGTCGATCAGCCGCCCCTTGTCGAAGGTCATCAGGATGGCATCGCCGAGCGAGCCGCTTTCGATGACGAGACGAAGGCCGGCGAGATCGCCGATGTCGCCGATCTTGCGGCCGCTTGCCTTCGGCCCGAGCACGACCGTCATCGGCGAATAGACGTAAGGCTGGCTCGGCGCGAGCACGCCGAGTGCGACGCGGCGCCGCCGATCGTCGCGCGTGGCCCCGGCGAAGTCAGGCAAGCGCGCCGTCTTCATCCCGGGGGCGACGAGCGAATCCTTCGTCAGCGCGTAGCCGCCGACGAGCGAGCAGCGGCCATCCGAGAGCAGCGCATTGGCCTCGAGCTGTGGACTCGAATCCTCGTCCAACTTGCTCTCGAACCACTGGATCGTCAGCTTCCGTCCGAGCCGCTCCGCCATTGCCTGCGCCAGCAGCACGTCGAAGCCGGCATCCGGCTTGCCGCGGTGGTGCATCGAGAACGGCGGCCGGTCCTCGTCGAGACAGATCTTCAGGGGATCGTCGGCCGCAAGGGCGACCGACCCCATCGTCGAAAGAAGGGCCGCAATGCTCCATGCAGCACGCCGGCCCCTCATGGCTTCCTCCGGCTGGAGATGAAGGCCCAGAGGGAGCCGATCTCCTCGTCGTTGAGGATATCGCCCCACGGCGGCATCTTGTTGTTCTTGCCGTTCTTCACTGTGGTGACGAAGCGCGTCTTGTCGTCGGGGATGGCACGCAGGTCCGGCGTGATCGTGCCGGAGTTCATCAGATTGGGGCCGTGGCAGTGCGAGCATTTCGAAGCATAGGTCGACTTGCCGTGGTCGATCTGTGCCTGCATGGGATTGCCGGTTGCGTCGTCCGCGGCGCGAACGGTCGCCGCAAGCGCGACCGTCAGCCCCGCGACGGCGGCGAGGACCGCCGCCGTCTTGTGAGATGGTTTTCTCAGCATCATGCCGTGGATTACTGCTTGACCGCAAAGACCCACAGCGAGCCGCCGGGCGGCACGTTGGCAAGCCGCTCGTCGCCCGAGAACAGCGAGTAGACGCCGCCATAGCCGCTGGTCACCGCGACATACTGCACGCCATCCTGCTGCCAGGTCACCGGCTGGCCCTCGATGCCGGACCCGGTCTGGAACTGCCAGAGCTTCTTGCCGGTGTCGGCATCGAAGGCCTCGAACTCGCCGGTCAGGGCACCCGAGAACACGACGCCGCCCGCGGTCGACAGCACGCCCGAGAAGCGTGGAATGTCGCTCGGTGCTTCCCATTTCGACTTGCCGGTCATGGGATCGATCGCCTTGAGATGACCGCGCGGCCCGTCGCCGTACTCCCAGAGGTCGGTCAGGTCCATCCCGAGATACCATTCACCCTGCTTGAAGGTGACGGGCTCAGTCTTGTACCTGCCGCCGAAGGCGAGCGTGTTGGCATAGGCAAGGCCGGTCTGCGGGTTGAAGGACATCGGCTCCCAGTTCTTGCCGCCAAGGATCGACGGATAGACCGTGACCTTCTTGCCCTCGCGCGCGTCCTTCGACACGTCGGTCTCGATCGGACGTCCCGTCTTCATGTCGATGCCGGTTGCCCAGTTGACCTTCACGTAAGGGTTGGCCGCGAGCAGCTTGCCGTTGGTGCGGTCGAGCACGTAGAAGAAGCCGTTACGGTTGGCGTCCATCAGCACCTTGGTCGGCTTGCCCTCGACATTCATGTCGGCGAGGACCATCTCGGCCACGCTGTCATAGTCGAACGGATTGTTCGGCGAGAACTGGTAGTGCCACTTGATCTTGCCGGTCTTGGGATCCATCGCCAGCACCGAGCAGGTGTAGAGATTATCGCCGGGACGCACCGCCGAGTTGAACGGTCCGGGATTGCCGATGCCCCAATAGATCGTGTTCAACTCGGGATCATAAGACCCCGTGATCCAGGTCGAGCCGCCGCCGAGCTTCCAGGTATCGCCCTTCCAGGTATCGCCGCCGGGCTCTTCCGGTGAGGGGATCGAATGGGTGCGCCACAGATGCTTGCCCGTCGCAGGATCCCAGCCGTCGATGAATCCCCTGGTGCCGAATTCGGCGCCGGAGATGCCGGTGATGACGACGCCGTCGGCGACAAGCGGGGCCACCGTCATGGAGTAGCCTTCCTTGATGTCGGCCGCCTTCTGCCGCCACAGCTCCTTGCCGTTCTTGGCGTCGAGCGCGATCACGTTGGCGTCGAGCGTGGTGCGAAACACCTTGCCGCCATAGAGCGCCGCACCGCGATTGATGATGCCGCAACAGACGATGCGCGGCGTCTCGGCGGGATATTCGACCTTGGTCTTCCAGATCTGCTTGCCGGTCTTGGCGTCGACCGCCATGGTCGCGTTGTGCGAGGTCACGTAGATCACGCCCTGGTACACCAGCGGCTGCGATTCCTCGCTGCGATCGTCGTTGAACGAGTAATTCCAGACCGGGACGAGGTTCTTGACGCTGTCCTTGTTGATCTGGTTCAGCGTCGAGAAGCGCTGCAGATTGTAGCCCATCCCGTAATTGAGAACGTTCGATGTATCGGTCGCGCCCTTGACCAGTTGCTCGGTGGTCTGTGCGCTTGCACAAGTCGATGCAAGCATGACGAGGCTCGCGGCCATCGCAAAGCGTTTCATCCGTTCCTCCCAATATGCGCGCCTTTTGACGCTGCGGGAGCAACACTCCGTCGGAAACCAAAACGCGTCAATACGAAAGTCATAAGTGTCGTGTCGATATCGTTGAACAGGCGCCGGTCACCTTACGGAAACCTGACGGCAACCGAGTCCCACTTGTGCGGAGACGCTGAAAAATCCCGCGACGCGACGCAGCTCCGGGCGTCGGTCGTTCGGGGGCGCAAGCCGGGTTCCCCGGGGTTGTCGCGCGCGCAAGTTGCAGTTACGGACTTGAACCTGGGACCGCTTGTGGATTTATTTCGTTGTGTCCCGCCCGAACCGGGGCTCTTCATCTGGGAGGTCTTGATGATTTCGCGTCGCTCAGTTGCGCTTGCACTCACCATTGCATTGTTGTCCGGTCCGGCGTGGTCGGCCTCCGGCAGCGCAGTCAAGTTGTTCGACACCGACAATGACGGCACGCTCGATCTTGCCGAGGTGAAGAAGGCGGCCGCCGCAACGTTCGCAAAGCTCGATCCCGATCGTGACGGCACGCTCGACGCGCGCGAATTGCGCGGGCGGTTGACGGCGAAAGAGCTTGCCGCGGCCGATCCCGATCGCGATGGGACCCTGACGCTCGACGAATATCTCGCCGTGGTCGAGCAGCGCTTCAACGCGGCCAATCCCGACAAGGACGGAACGCTGGATGCGAAGGAGCTGAATTCGCGCGCTGGCCGGTCGCTGCTGCGATTGTTGCGGTGAACGGTGAATCGGAACAGACGAGGGGGCGTTTGCGGGCATTTCCGCTCCGACACTCGGAACATCAGGCTGTTCGGCCTGTTCTCTTCGCGAGTCCTGCTCGGCGCCGGGGCAGCGCGGCGGGAGAAGAGGAGATGCAGATGAACACGAAACGTTCCATTCTTGCTGCCTGCGCGATCCTGGCGTTGAGCGCCGGCGTCGCCGTCGCCGGCCCGTGCAACACGGGCAGCGCCAGCACTGACAAGAGCGCCAGCACTGACAAGGATGCCGGTTCTGGTCCCGTGACGGTAGGCGCAGCGCAGTCGCACTCGTCCAGTTCAGCGGGCGACACCAGCCAGCATCCGCCGACCAGCACGATGAATCGTGCAAGTGGTGAAACGCCGGCTTCATCCGAAGATGCGCAGCGGCAGATGCAGAGCCAGCCGACGGCGGCTCAGCGCGCCGAAGGTGCCAAGCCGGACGCCGCAATGGCCGACAAGGGCTGCTGACGGCGACGGTGCCATTCGTGTCGATTCGACGTGCGGTGCGTCGCACAAGACGGTGTCCCGCAGGTCGTGTTTGACCAAGAGGGAACTGGCTTTGTCCGAGAGAGAAATGCAGCCGCGAAGAATCGACACGGACGCGCTCGACAGGCGAATCGAGGCTTGAACTGCACCTAACGCAGCCCTAGGTTTTGCGCCGCGCGATGTCGCGCTCAATACCTTGGGGAGACCCCGAATGGCTTGGAAAGCTCCGAAGATCGTGGAAGTGCCGGTCGGCATGGAAATCAACATGTACGCCTGCGCTGCGCGCAAGTAAGACTGACGACCTGCCGCGGCTTCGACGGTGAACGCCGTCGAAGCCGTGGCAGTGTCGGATCTCAGGCCTGGCATCGTTGTGCTCTGCGTCTTGCCATCGACGCGATGACACGCCTGCGCAGGCTTCAATCATCTTCCATCAAAATCTCGACCACGCTCTTGCTGCAGTGTGTTACGCTGATGCTCGGTCAGCGCTGCTGCCGCATCAAAGCGGCGCGCGCCTTCGGGGCATGGGGATGCGCGGCGGAGTTCGCAGACTTCTGATGGTGATTGCAGGCGCGATCGCGCTGACACCGACGCATGGGCACGCCGAGGAGGGCTTCGATACCGAGCACATCTTCGGCTTCATGATCGGCACCGATGTCGGCAATCCCGGCGAGCGCGAATTCCAGAGCCAGACGACGGGGCGCTTCGGCAAGGGCGGCGGGACCTATCGCGCTCTTGAGAAAGAGGTCGAGATCGAGATCGTGCCGCTGCCGAACTTCCGCATCGAGGTCGGCGCCGCCGCCAGCTTGCACGACATCACCGGTGTCCCTGATATCGACGACCGCCGCCAGATCAACTTCCAGGGCGCCTCGCTCGACCTGCGTTATCGCCTGCTCAACCGCGAGCACGCCCCGTTCGGCCTCACCATCGCCGCCGAGCTCCATGGCGACCGCATCGACGAGACCAGCGGCGCGAAGGGGCGGATGTACGGCACCGAATTCACCCTCGCTTTCGACCGCGAACTCATCCCGAACTTTGCCATCGGCGCCCTCAACCTGATCTATCAACCGGAATGGGCGCGCTTCGAGGTGGCAGGGCAGTCGGAAAAGAGTTCGACGATCGGTGCGGCGTTCGCCGGCCTGGTGCGTGTGCGGCCCAACATGCTGCTCGGCGGCGAGCTGCGCTACTTCCGGCAATACGAAGGCATCGGCCTCGGCGAGTTTTCAGGCCAGGCCCTGTTCGTCGGCCCGACCGCTTATTTCCAGCTCTCCGAACGCTCGCGGCTGACCTTGAGCTGGAGCATGCAGGCCTGGGGGCGCCCGGCCGGATCGGGCGGCAATCTCGACCTCGTCAATTTCGAACGCCACCAGGCCCGGATGGTGTTCGGGGTTAATTTTTAGCAGAGAGCGTCGTCATGCCCGGGCTTTGCTTTGCCCGGAAGCACGGGAAGAGCCCAGTTCCGGCCCCATTTCTCGCCCGGATCTGAAACTTCCGCTTCCGTGGAACGTAACCTTTCGTGCTAATCTTGACCGCGCCTTGCGAGAGGATCCCGGCATGAACCCGATTGACCTGGTGGTGACTGTGTGTGCGGTGCTCTCGCCTGCGACCTGCGAGGAACAGCATCTGATGTTCAACTATGGCGGGTCGCCGCGGCAATGCGCGATGGCCGCGCCCCCCTATATCGCGCAATGGGTCGGCGACCATCCGAAGTGGCAGGCGGTGCGGTGGCGCTGCGAATATCCGCACCCGAACGACAGGGCGTGAGGCGTCTCGCTACTTGCTGCAGTCTTTCAGATCCTTGTCGGCGATCGAGAACACCGCGTCCGCCCTGATCTCGATGTCGCGAACGACGCATTGCCGCGCATTGGGATAGCTGACCTTGGCGTCGTAGCGGCCCGGCTCGACGCCGGTGATGCGCAGCCGCTCGTCGTGGTCGACCTCCTTGTCCTTGTCGTTCAAGCACTGGTTCGGGCCCCAGTCGGTCTTGCCGGCGGGTGAGAGCTGGAAGCCGGAGATCGTCTCCGTCGTCAGGTTCCAGAGCCTTATGCCCTTGCCCTTGGCCTGCGCGGCGGCTTCGCCGGCAAGCGTCAACGACGCGATCAAAGCTAGAACCCAACGCATCAGCCAGTCCTCCCAAAGGCGGGCCATCATTCCCTGATCAGGCGCTCGCGGTTCTTTGCCTTGTCGAAATTTTTGGCGCGGTCAAGGCCGTTCAGTGCGATCAGCTTCGCCGAGACGAGATCGGCGCCGTCGAAATCGGCGTCGATGACGATGGCGCCCGTCAGATCGGCTCCGCCGAGTTGGGCGTTTTTCAGTGATGCGCCGCTCAGATCGGCGCCCCTGAGGACTGCGAATTCGAGGTCGACGCGCGACAAATCGGCGTTGCGCGCGTTCAGCCGTTCCAGATTGGCGGATCTCAGCACCGCGCGCATCAGCCCCATCGACTGGTTGCGCATATCGGCGCCCAGATTCGCGTCCGCGATCGAAGCGCCGACCAGGCTTGCGCCGGTGAGATCGGCAGCGATGCGCGCTCCTGACAGGTTCGCGCCGTCGAGACGCGCGCGGGCCATTTGCGAGGCGAACAGATTGGCGCCCTTCAGGCTTGCGCCGGTAAGATCCGCATCCAGCAGCCACGCCTGATCGAGGATTGCACGGTCAAGCCTGGCGTCTCGGAGTATTGTCTTGTTGAGCCGCGCGGCGCGGAAGACCGCGTTGGACAGGTCCAGCCCCGAGAGATCGAGGCCCGACAGGCGTTTGCCGGTGAAATCGGCAGGCTGCGCGGCGCTCGCTTTGGCCAGCACGGCCTCGACCTCTGGCCTGGTCATTTCGGACGAGACCATCGCGGGGGAGGTGAGGTCGACGTCGCGCATCATGTCCTGCGCGCCCGCCGTCATCGTGACGAGTGCAAGACCAAGCGTTGCCAGCGTTGAGAGGGCGACCGTCCGCGTCATCATCGACTCCGCCGCCGGCCCAGCCTAGCACGTCCGCCAGGCGACCGGCTATGAGACATCTCGCTCAGTGCGGTCGCCTTGAGTTCGTTGGGCGAGGCCGGCCTTGATCGCCGCAATCTCGGCTTCGTCGCGTCTGTCGCGCGGGATGCCGATAGGCACCTCGGCCACGATCCGCGCTGGCCGCGGCGACAGGAAGAACAGCCGGTCGCCGAGGCGCACTGCATCGTCAAGACTGTGTGTCACCAAAAGCGTCATCACCGGACGGCTGGCCACCAGCGTCGCGATCTCGTCGCGCAGGCGGCCGGCGAGCGCATCGTCGAGCGAGGCGAGGGGCTCGTCGAGCACCAACAGATCGGGCTCGACTGCGAAAGCGCGCGCGAGCGCGACGCGCCGGGCAAGACCGAGCGACAACTCGCCGGGAAAGTGGCTTCGATGCGCTTCCAGCTCCAGAATTCTGAACAGCTCCGACAGCTTCGCCTCGGTCACGTCGGGCGCCGCCAGCCGCACATTCTGCTCGACCGAACGCCACGGCAACAGCCGCGGCTCCTGGAACACCATGCCGATCCGCGCCTGCGGTGGCCGCGCAACGTGGCCCCTGAAATCGCTATCGAGCCCGAGGATGATGCGCAGCATTGTGCTTTTGCCGCAGCCGGAGGGGCCGATCAGCACACCGACCTCGCCGGGGCAAAGCGCGAATTTGAGCGGCGCCAGCACCTCGTGCGTCCCGCCCGCGGCACTCCTGAACGTCTTGCCTGTGATCTCGACCTCAAGCCGCACGGGGCCGCCACCGTGTTGCGCGGGCTTCGAACGGCTGCACCAGCAAGGTTTCGATCACGAGCACGACCGCGGCGAAGGTCAGCGAATAGGCCAGCAGCCGCGGCGTGTCGAACAGCTGGAAGGCGACGCCGATCTCGAAGCCGACGCCGTTCGGACGTCCCAAGAGCTCGGCGACCAGCACGATCTTCCACACCAGCGACAGTCCGGAGCGGGCGGCCGCCGCGATATAGGGCGCAAGCTGCGGCAGCACGACATGGCGGAACGCGCGCCAGCGCGGCATCGCGAACACGCTCGCCATCTCGTCGAGCGAGCGGTCGAGCGCGCGGGTGCCCTCGCGCAAGGTGACGACCGCGGTCGGCAGCTTGTTGATGGCGATCGCCGCGATCGCGGCGGCCTCGGTCAGGCCTGCCCAGATATAGGCCAGCACGATCACGACCAGCGCCGGCAAATTGAGCAGCAGGATCAGCCAGGGATCGCCGAGCTTATCCGCAAGCCTGACCCGTCCCATCAGGTAGCCGATGGCGCTGCCGAGCGACATCGCCAGCACGAAGGCGAGGGTGACGCGCGCCAGCGTGGCGCCGAGATGCAGGAACAGCGCGCCGGATGAGGCTTCCGCGATCATCACCTCGAGCACGGCCGGCGGGGAGGGCAGCTTCGCGCCGCCGACGAACAGCGCGGCAATCCACCAGATCGCGAGAAACAGGGCGAACGACAGAAGACGCAGCACCTCAATCTCCGGGGACCGCGTGATAGAACGTGCCCGGATCGAGCTCGGCCGCCGGGCCGACGAGGTCGCGGCCGCCGATCTCGGCGAGCACGCGGTAGAGCACGCGCGCGTCTTTCTCCTCGTCGTCGATGCTCCGGCGCGGAATACCGTCGCGATAGCGGTCGCGATAGGTCTTGAGCATGGCTGCGTCGGACGTGCCGGTGAGCGGCGCGATCTTGTCCCAGGCCGCATCCGAGGTCACTAGCAGGTCCTTGGCCCTGCGCGTCATCGTGATGAAGCGCGCCACGGCGTCGCGATGGCTCGCCGCCCAATTCTCGTCGAAGACATAGCCGACCGCGGAGACCGCGCCTTTGGCACCGAGCTTCGGCAGAATGTCCTCGATGCCGGCGAGGCGGCGAAATCCCTTGGCCTCGAGCTGGGCACAGAAATTCCAGAAATTGAGGCTCGCCTCCATCTCGCCGTCGAGCGCCTTGGCGGCGATCAGGGGCGGGGCGCCGTAGGCGATGGTCGCCTCCGACTTCAGGTCGATGCCGTCCTGCTTCATGCTCGCCTGGAGCAGCAGCCAGCTCTTGTCGATCGCCCCGCCGGCGACCGCGAGCTTGCGCCCCTTCAGGTCGGCGAGCGTCTTGATCGGAGAGGATGCGGGTACCATCACCGCGCCGAGCGCGCTGGAATAGGGATAGAAGGTGAGCTTGGCACCGAGCGCGCGCTCGCGCGACACCCACAGCCAGTCCGACAGGATGATGTCGGCGCTGCCTGCGCGCATCGCGATCTTGCCGGCCTCGGTGCTCGCGAGCTCGGTGACCTTGAGCGAAAGGCCCGCCTCCTTGTCGAGGCCGCTCGCGCGGATCGCGGCCAGCTCCCAGGAAAATGTCCCGGTTTTCTGCACCGCAAGGCGGATCGTATCCGCGGCGCGGCCGGGCGCGGCCAATGTCAGCGCCAGCGTCGTCGCCAGCGCAAATGTCCGACCAAGTGCCCTTATCACGCCAAATGCTCTCATCACCTTGTGAGCCGTTTCCTCTGACAGAGTGCTTTTCAGGACAATACGCATAGCATAGCTTTGCTCGCAACCCGCGGGAGGATGCGCATGAAACTGGCCGGACAGCTACGACCGATTGTCGCCGCATTGACGGTGTTGGCGGCGACCGCGTGCGTGGCGCGGGCCGAGGAGGCCAATGATTATCCGACGTCCGCGCGCGCGGAGTATGTCTATGGCTGCATGAAGGCCAATGGCGAGAGCCGGCAATCGATCGAGCAATGTTCCTGCTCGATCGATGTGGTCGCCTCGATCGTCACCTATGAGCGCTACATGACTGCCGAGACCGCGCTCAGCATGTCCCAGGTCCGCGGCAACCTCGGCGTCCAGTTCCGCACCTCCGAGCAGGCGAACACGGCAGTGAACGATTTGCGGCGCGCGCAGGCGGAAGCCGAGGTGAGGTGTTTCTGATGATAGCGGCGATGTCTTACCCTCCCCTGGAGGGGGAGGGTCGATCGCGCGCAGCGCGAGCGGGGTGGGGTGATCTCTCCACTCGGCAATGTCGGATGTGGAGAGACCGTCGCCCCACCCCGTCTCACATTTCGCTGCGCTCCATGTGAGCCGACCCTCCCCCTCCAGGGGAGGGTGATCCGCCTCTCACGTCCCCGGCTTCTCTACATCCCACTCATTCCGGAACACGTGCCCATCCGTGTCCTTTGCTTCCGCGCGGAAACGCTTGGCGCCGTTGGAGACGTAGGTGAAGCGCAGATTGGGATCTTCCGAGATCGAGATGCCGCCTTCCATCGACAGCACGGGGCTGTCGTCCTGCGTCAGCTTCAGCTGGTTGACGAAGAAGGCGGGAATGTAGAGCTGCGTGACCTGGTCCATCTGCAGGCCGGAATTGTTGGGATGGCCGATCATGATCTGCGCTTCGCGGATGCGGCTCGCGGGCGCTTCCTCGCGCGCAAACTGCCGGTAGCGCATCTGGCCGAGCCGGTTTTGCGCCTCCTCGGCGTTCTTTCCTGCCGGCGCCGAGCAGCCGCCCGAGGCCTTCACATAGACTTTCGAGACATAGAGTTGGCCGTCGCTGAGCTCGGCCACCGCGTGCACATCGGTGTAATTGTTGACACGCACGCGCGTCGAGATCTCCGTGACATTGGCATCGGAGCCGAGCTCGAACTTCGCCGCCATCGGCGCCGGGTTACGGTCGATCACGAGCGTGATCGAACGGATACGGCGACTGTCTGCGGGTGACAGCTTGCTGCGCAGGGTCACCGGCACGATCGCCGCGTCCTCTGCGCGATACGGCATCTCGATGCCGATGACGGCGCTGCCGTCATTCATCGCACGGCTGTTGAAGATGTCCTGCACCAGGCCCGGCCAGGGATCGTCGGCTTCTTCAGCCTGCACTGGTGCGGCGAAGGCGATGCCGAACAGGGCGGCGATCAAGGGCAGGTGGCGTGTCCATCGGGTCATGGTCATGGTCCCCGGAGTCAGCGAGGCTGATCTCCTGCACCTATCGTAGCGCGCCTGCTACTCCCATTCAATTTCCGAAAATGCTGCAGTTGCGTTTCGGGCATTGTAATCGCCGAACAACTCCCAGCGCGGTCGCTCCTGTGCAGCCGCCTTGTCGGCGGCGGCTCGGATCGGCTCGCCCTTCTTGTTCAGCGTGCGCACGTCGGACAACAGCGTTGACAGGTAACGCCGCTCATCGGCCAGCGCAGCAGGCCAGTCGCTCACGGGGCCGTGACCGGGAACGACGCGTTGCGCCGGGATGGTCTCCAATTCCTTCAACGTGTCGAGCCAGCCGCGGATACTGCCGTCCATGACCGGAATGTGGCGAAGAAAGACGAGGTCGCCTGCGAACAGGGTTTTCGTCGTCTCGTCGTACACGGTCAAATCGCTGTCGCTGTGCCCGGTCCGCCAGGCGCGCAAGGTCAGGCGACGCGACCCGAGATCGAGCGTCATCGTGTCCGAAACCAAGAGGGTCGGGGCAACGATCTTCACGGGATCGATCAATTCGCTGCCCATGATGCGGCGAAAATTGTCGAGATAGTAGGGTCCGCGCGTCGCGAGCGCCTGCGGCAGCTTGCTGTGACCGACGAAGCTGGTGTCTCCGGCGGCGAAGGCCGCGTTGCCGAAGACGTGGTCGGGATGGCCGTGGGTGTTGATGACATAGCGAATCGGCTTGGCCGTGCGAGCCCGCACGGCGGCCAGCAGGGCCTCACCTTCGCGGAGGCTGCCGCCGGTGTCGATGACGGCTACGGCATCATCGCCCACGATGAAGCCGACATTGGCAATGTCGCCCTCGTTCTCGCGGGTCATCAGGGCAATGGCCCCGGAGTGTACGAAGATTCCCGGTGCGACTTCGCTCACAGGCAATTCGGCCGCCCCGGCCCGTGCTAGCGTTACGATCCCCAGCAGGGACAAGGCTGCGATCACTCGAGCGATGCGAGACACTTTTCTGCCTCAGTTCAAAGGGTTGCTGCATTGCACTGCAACAAAGCAAAGCCAGCGAAGTCTGGCAAAACATGGCGCGTCATGCGTTGCATGGATAGCATTCAAACAAAACGAGGAGGAAGCGCGATGACGGAGGCCGGACGACATCGTCGCTGGTTGTTTTCACTGGGGGTCCTGGTTGCGTCCTGTGCGTTCGGCGATGTCGCCATCGCACAGACCAGCGACAGCGGCGACCTCTCGTTCGAGCTGGTCGACCCGAACGTGCTGCGCGTCTGCGCCGATCCGCGCAATCTGCCGTTCTCGAACGAGAAGGGCGAGGGGTTCGAGAACAAGCTGGCCGAGCTGTTGGCAGACAAGCTCAAGAAGAAGCTCGACTACGTCTTCTTCCCGCAGGCCACTGGCTTCGTGCGGATGACGCTGGGCGCACATCGCTGCGACGTCATCATGGGCTTTCCGCAAGGCGATGACGTCGTGCAGGGCACCAATCCCTATTACCGCACGTCGTACGCGCTGGTCGCCAAGGCCGGCAGCGGGCTCGAGGACGTCGATACGCTCGAGGACCCGAAGCTGAAGGGCAAGCATGTCGGCATCGTCGCCGGAACGCCGCCGGCGACCAACATGGCCATTGCCGGCCTGATGAGCGATGCAAAGCCCTATCCGCTGATGATCGACACGCGCTACGACAATTCGGCGCAAGCGATGGTCGACGACCTCGCCGCCGGCAAGATCGACGCCGGGGTGCTGTGGGGACCCATGGCCGGCTACTACGCGAAGAAGGTCGGCTCGCTTCACGTCACGCCGCTGGTGAAAGAAACCACGGGGCCGAAGCTGGTCTATCGCATCGGCATGGGCGTGCGTCCCGCCGACCAGAACTGGAAGCGACAGCTCAACAAGCTGATCCAGGAGAACCAGGGCGAGATCAACAAGATCCTGGTCGACTTCGGTATACCGCTGCTCGACGAGAGCGATCGGCCGCTCAGCGCGGAGGCGGCCAAGAAGTCGCCATGAGGCGGCGTCTTGCCGCTGCGCTCGTCGTTGCCGCGTTGGCGGTGCCGGCATCCGCGCAGCAGCAGGAGCCGTTCGAGCCCGAGGGTTATCGCGCCGACAATTATCGCGCACCGGTGCCGGCGACGCTTGCCGGCGCGCGCGTGCTTAACACGGTGGAAGCCGAAGCGATCTGGCGCGCCAGGAGCGGTGCGTTCGTCGACGTGCTGCCGCGCCCGCCGAAGCCGAAGAACCTTCCAGCAGGCACGGTGTGGCGCGATGCGCCGCGCAAGAACATTCCGGGCAGCATCTGGCTGCCGGATACCGGCTACGGCAGTTTGCCGCCGGCCATGGACGATTATCTCCAGCGCGGCCTCGCACAGGCCTCGCGTGGCGACAAGGCCGCGCTGCTGGTGATCTATTGCCTCGCCGACTGCTGGATGTCCTGGAACGCCGCCAAGCGCGCGCTGGCGTATGGCTACTCCAACATCGCCTGGTACCCTGACGGCACCGACGGCTGGGAGCGTGCGAAGCTGCCGACGGAAGAGGTGCAGCCGGAGCCGCGGCCGGAGCAGTAGACGAGTGAACGCAGGTCTGCTCCCTCGCCCCGCTTGCCGGGAGAGGGTTGGGGTGAGGGGGACTCTCCTCAGGGAGGGTGAGAGTTGGACTCGCGGAGACTCCCCCTCCGCAAGCGGGGAGAGGCGAAGCGCCTACTGCTTCTGCAGCTTCGTCAGCGTGCCCGTGCCGTTGTTCTCGGTCGCAGAATAGTTCACCCTGTCGCCGGCATGAACGGCCTCCAGCATCGCGGCGTCCTTGGTTTTGTACTCCTGGAGCGCGCCGGCGCCACCGGCGCTGCCACCGACGGTGCCCTTCTGCGTCTGCTGGATCGAGATGGTGCCGTTGAGCCGATCGATCCGCATGACCATTCCGGTCATGTCGTCAGCAAGGGCGCTGGTTGCGAGCATGCTGAGGGCCGCAGCGCCCGCACAGATGAATCTTGTGGTTCCCATCGAGGCCTCCCGACGTCTTGGAGTTCACTTCGACAAGCCATCCTAGATCGATTTGGTTCCGGCAGATAGCAGGGCAAAGGTTAACCGGGCCGATCCGGGAACCTGTGGTGGGCGCCAGCGAGGCGGGCGCTATTCCATTTCCTGCTGGATCACGCGGCCAAGTGCGAACAGGCGCTGGTCGATCGTGGTGGGAACCTCGCAGACGAATCGCACGACCTTGTGACGGTCCTCGAAAATGCGGGTCTTCCAGATCAGTTCGTTGCCGAGCGCTTCGACCTTGGCCTCGTCGCGCGGCGTCGCGCCCTGCAGCGCATGAAGGGCGATCGTCTCCTCGCGAATCTTGTCGGCGGCTTCGCGCTGCTTGCGGCTGACGCGTTCGAGCCCGGCCATCACCTGGGAGCGCTGGGCATTGAGCGTGTCGAACAGGCCGGCGAACAGGAGCTTTGCCTTCGCGGTCTTGTCGGTGGCGGAGGCGGCCAGAAATTCCTTCACGGACTTTTCGGCCTCATCGAGCGGCGTTTTGCGCGCCGATAGTTTTGCGACCAGCGCGCTGACCTTGGCGTCGTCTTTCCATGTGTTCTGGACGTCGTCGAGCGTCGGGCCGGCCCAGACGGCGGCAAGTGAAATCTCCGGCACCTTGGCTTGCGTGCAGGGCCAGTCAGGATAGCGCGGATCGGCCGCGCGCGCGGCCGTGCCCGACAGCGCTAGCGCCACAACAGCCATTGCCAGAACCTTCATCCTTCGCCTCCTGCGGGCCCCCGTCGCGCCAGCCCACGCGAGGGATCATAGGCCAGAATTGCGCCGATCATGAAGACGATTGTGCAAGCCGCGACCACTGCCAGCGAGACCCAGTTGATTTGCCCGTAGAGTGCAAAGCGTATCAGCTCGACCGCATGGGTGAACGGATTGGCCTCGCAGAGATAGTACAGATAAGGGCTGCCCTCCTGCACCCGCCACAGCGGATAGAGCGCGGACGAGGCGAAGAACATCGGGAAAATGACAAAATTCATCACCCCGGCGAAGTTCTCGAGTTGCTTGATGCCGGAGGAGATCAGCATACCGAGCGAGCCCAGCATCAGCCCGGACAGGATCAGCGCCGGCAGCACGGTCAGATAGCCCGATGACGGCGGGGTGATGTCCCAGAACCAGGCGATCAGCAGGAACGCATAGACCTGGAGCAGCGACACCGCGGTGCCCGCCAGCAGCTTGCAGAACAGCAGGAACCCGCGCGGCAGCGGGCTCACCAGCAGCGTGCGCATGTTGCCCATCTCGCGGTCGTAGACCATCGAGAGCGAGGACTGCATGCCGTTGAAGAGCTGGATCATCGCCATCAGCCCGGGCGCGATATAGACCTCGTAGAGGATGTAGGTCTCGTAGGGCGGGATGATGGAGATGCCGAGCACCTGACGGAAGCCGGCGGCGAAGATGAACAGCCACACCAGCGGCCGCACCAGCGCCGAGACGAAGCGTTCGCGCTGATGCAGGAAGCGCAACCCCTCGCGCCAGACGATTCCGGTGAGGCAGGTCAGGTACTGCTGGGCCGAGAAGCCGCGCGGGGCGTCACGCGTGGTGATGCTGCTCATGCGCCGCCTCCCGGCATGGTTTGCGCGCCGGTCAGGCGCATGAAGGCGGTGTTGACGTCCTGCGCGCCGGCCTCGGTGACGACGCCGTTCATCGGCCCCTGCGCCAGCACCTTGCCCTGGTGCAGCACCACGAGGTCGTCACTGGGCATGATCTCGTCGAACAGATGCGTGGCCCAGAGCACGCCGATGCCTTGCTCCGTCACGAGCTGGCGGACCTGGCTGATGATGTCGGCGCGCGCCTTGACGTCGAGGCCGACGGTCGGCTCGTCCAGCAACAGCAGCCGCGGCCGGTGCAGCAGCGCCCGGGCGATTTCCAGCCGCCGCATCTGTCCGCCGGAGAGATCGCGCACCTTGCTGCCGGCGCGGTCAGCGAGCCCGATGCGGCCGAGCAGCTCGGTGCTGCGTTCGGCGGCTTCGCTCCGGCTGATGCCGTGGAGCGCGGCGTGATAGAGCAGGTTCTGCGTCAGCGACAGGTCGAGATCGAGCGTGCGCGGCTGGAACACGACGCCGAGTAGCCGCAGCGCTTCGCCGGGGCTTTTGCTGATGTCGTGGCCGAAAATGCCGACCCGGCCGCTCTGGATACCGAACAGGCGCGTGATCAGCGAGAACAGCGTGCTCTTTCCGGCGCCGTTGAGGCCGAGCAGGGCGGTGAAGCTTGCCGGCTGCACGTTGAAGGAGACGTCGATCAACGCGCGCCGCTGCCCATAGGAATGACTGACGCCGTCGATCGACAGCGCCGGCACCGCCGCCGCTTCCAGCTTCAGCGCCTCCTGTGGCTCGGGAATCGGAGCGGGGCTGGTCATGGTGCGATCGTGATGCCCCAGGGCAGTTCGCCCACTTGAATCGTCTTGATCACCTTTTGCGCGGCGACGTCGATAACAGAGACGTCGTTCGACACGCCGTTGGTGGTGAGCAGGTATTTTTCATCGGGCGTGAACGCCATATGCCAGACCCGCTGACCGACCAGCAGATATTTCGTCACCTTGCGCGAGGCGACGTCGACGACGGCAATTCGATTGGCGGGGCCGAGCGCGACGAAGGCGGTCTTGTCGTCCTTGGTCATGCCGATGCCGACCGGCTGGATCGCCTCTTTCCGCAGGCCCGGAATTTCGAACGTGACCTTGCCGATCACCTCGTGCTTCTTCGGGTCGATCACCGAGACGGTGCCGCCGATCTCGGAGGAGACCCACACTTCGGAAGCATCGTGCTTGAACTCGGCAAAGCGCGGCCGTGCATCGACCAGCACGTTGGCGACGATCTGGCGCGACGCCGTGTCGATGAAATGCGCCATGTTGGTCGTTTCCGACGTGTTGATCAGCGTCTTGCCGTCGGGGCTGATGGTCATGCCCTCGGGCTCGACGCCGACCTGGATGTCGCCGAGCCGGGCGCGCTTCTCGAGGTCGATCACGGTCACCGTGTTGTCGTTCTCGTTGGCGACATAGAGGATCTTGCCGGCCGCATCCTGGGCGAACAATTCCGGGTCGGGGCCGGAGGGTAGGCTGTCTACCACGGCTTGCGTCTTGGCGTCGATCACCTGGATGGTGTCGTCGTCGCCGACGGCGACCATCACGAACTTGCCGTCGCGCGTGAAGTCGATGCCGCGCGGGCGCTGGCCGACCTTGATGGTCTTGGTCACGGTCCAGCTCTCGGTGTCGATCACCGTCACCGTATTGCTCTTCTCGTTCGAGACATAGGCGATGAATGCATGGGCGGGCGCTGCCGCGAGCGCCAATCCGGACAGGAGCCCCACACGCCACATGCGCAACATCTGCGTTCTCACTTCAGCTTGCATTTGCTCTCCGGACGATCGTAGCCGAGCGTGTCGAGCTCGGAGATCTGGTGCAGGAAACCCTCCTGCGGCGAGACCGACACCACCATGCGGCCATCGACCAGCAGGATCGGCTGGCGCAATTGCCAATTCCAGTCGCGCAGGGTCAGCCGCGTGCCCTTGAAGGCGGCGACCGAAAAATCCGGGCCCTTGATGAAGTCGGTGACTTTCTTGACGTCGCCGGAATTGGTGCGCGAGGTCGCTTCGCCGATCATGCGGGCTGCGGTCCAGGCCTGCATGTCGAGCGCGGTCATGCGCCGCGAGTTCAGCTTCACGAAGCGGTTCTGCATCTGGATCGCGCCCCACTGGTCCTGCGCCGCGTCCCAGCTTCGCGGCACGAGGCCGGCCGAGCCTGCGACGGGGCGGGGATCCCAGGTGCGGTAGGGCAAATACGCGCCGAACACCTCGCTCTCGTCCGCGGCGACCAGCACGTCGTAAGCAGGCGCGCCTTGCGTGAACACGGGCATCTGGCGCTGGATCAGCGTCACGCCGCTATCGGTGCGGCGCGCGCCGCCTTTGTCCTCGAAGGTTTTTTCCTGGACGATCTTGGCGCCGAACCGCGCGGCGGTGCGCCGGAGCGCATCGGCAAACAGCTTGTCCTCGTCATGCGAGCCGACCACGAGCAGCCAGCGCGACCACTTTTTCCAGACCAGATATTGCCCGAGCGCATCCGCCAGCATCGCCCGTGTCGGCGCGGTGTGGATCACGTTGGCACGGCAATCGGCCTCGCGCAGCCGCTCGTCGATCGCGCCTGCGTTGAACAGCAGCGTGCCACGGTCGCGCAAGGCGTCCGAGACTTTCAGCAGCGCGTCGGCCGGCAGGTCGGTGATGATGAAGCTGTTCTTCTCGGCAAGGGCAGCCGCAGCCTGGACGACGTCCTCGCCTTCCTTGATGCGGCGCTCCTCCAGCGCGAACCGCTGGCCCAGGAATTTACCGGTGGTGTTGTTGTCCTCGATGGCGAGGCGCGCGCCGGCGACGCCGTCATTCTCCGCGGGCTGCTCGACCAGCGACAGCGTCGATCTGGTGCCGGCGAGGCCGAGATAGCCGACGCCGATCAGGGCAGGCTCCGCCGCGAGCGCGCTCGTCGCAGCAAGACCTAAGCCAATCAGGCCGACCAACCATCGGATCATGTTTCCTCCGAACGATCTCCCCGGCTTGACCGCAGGTGGAGAATTGTCTCTGCTTCGAGCATGACCGATTTGGCAGGGCATGCAACCCCGCATTTCGTCCCTGCGCGCGCGAGGCCTGGAATCACGATCATGCGAGCATTGATGATGATCGCCGCTTTGCTGTTGACGCCTTCGCTTGCGCGCGCCGATCCACCCAAGCTTGCCGTGTTCGATTTCGAGCTGATCGACACCAGCCTGCCAGGGGAGTTCTACGGCTCCAGGCCCGAAGAGGCACGGCTCGTGCTCATCAGCGAGCAGCTGCGCAAGGAGTTGACGGAGTCCGGCAGGTTCCAGGTGCTCGACATCGCGCCGGTCAGGGATGCCGCCCGTCACGCCAACTTACAGGCCTGCGGCGGCTGCGACCTCAAGCTCGCCGGCGAATTGGGCGCTGACCTCGAGATCACCGGCATGGTGCAGAAGGTCTCGAACCTGATCATCAACCTCAACATCTATTTGCGCGACGTGAAGACCGGCAACATGATCGCCGCCGCCAGCGCCGACATGCGCGGCAACACGGATGAAGCCTGGACCCGCACGATGAGCTACCTGATCCGCAACCGGCTATTGGCGCCGAATTACGGCAAGCGGGAGTAGGATATTCTCTCAGCGAATTGGGAATCGTAGGGTGGGCAAAGGCGCACTTGCGCCGTGCCCACGATCAATCAATGATTCGAGAGAAATCGTGGGCACGCTCCGCTTTGCCCACCCTACGATACTGCGCGCACGGAGAGATACCCCTCATCGCGAGGGGAGAAGAAAGCCGATCACCCCTTCAGCTTCTCCGCATGCCAGTGCAGATGATCGCCCATGAAGGTCGAGATGAAATAATAGCTGTGGTCATAGCCCGCCTGACGGCGCAGCGTCAGCGGGATGCCCGCCTTGGTGCAGGCGGCTTCGAGCAGCTCCGGCTTGAGCTGTTCTTTCAGGAAATTGTCGGCCTCGCCGACGTCGACCAGGAAGCCCGAAAACTTCGCGCCGTCCTCGATCAGCGCCACCGTGTCGTGGCCGCGCCAGGCGTCCTTGTTCGGTCCGAGATAGCCGGTCAGCGCCTTGGTGCCCCAGGGCACCAGCGAGGGCGCCACGATCGGCGCAAACGCGCTCGCGGCGCGAAAACGGTGCGGGTTGCGCAGCGCCACCGTCAGCGCGCCATGGCCGCCCATCGAATGGCCCATGATCGATTGCCGCTTGGCGTCGACGGGAAAATTTCCCGCTATGAGCTTAGGCAATTCGTCGGTGACATAGCTCCACATCCGATAGTTGCGCGCGAAGGGCTCTTGCGTCGCGTCGACATAGAAGCCGGCCCCTAAGCCGAAATCATAGGCGTTGTTGGCATCGCCCGGCACGTCGGCGCCGCGCGGTGAGGTGTCCGGCGCGACGAAGATCAGGCCGAGCTCGGCGCAGGCTTTGCGGAATTCGCCCTTCTCGGTGACGTTGGCATGGGTGCAGGTGAGCCCGGACAGATACCAGACCACGGGCAGCTTGGCGCCGTCGGCATGGGGCGGAACGTAGACCGAGAACACCATGTCGGTTCCGGTCGCCTGGCTCGCATGGCGATACACGCCCTGCACGCCGCCGTAGGATTTGTTGGTCGAGACAGTCTGAATCGTCATGCCTTCACTCCGTGGCATCTCACCAAATCAATATTGCAACGCTTGTGTGACCGAATTTGTGGCAGCTGCCTGCGTCAGGCAACACCGCTGTCGATCGCCAGCCGCACCAGCTCGACCGAGGTCTTCACCCCGAGCTTCTGGCGCATGATGGACGAGGTGTTGGCGACCGTCTTATAGGACGATTGCACCAGCCAGGCGATCTCGGACAGGCTTTTGCCGGCGCTGAGCAGCCGCAGGATCTCCATCTCGCGCGCATTCAGCTTGGACAGCGGGCTTTGCGCCAGCGTCGGTCCTGCGAAGGCGATGCTGCGCGCGATCGCGCTCGGCAGGTAGGTGCCGCCGCCGCCGACGGCACGGATCGCCTCGACGAGGTCGTCGGGGTCGCCGGTCTTGGAGACGTAGCCCTTGGCGCCGCACTCGATCGCGCGCGCGGCAAAGGCCGGGTCGTCGTTCATGCTGAACATGATGATGCGGGCATCGGGCGCGCGCTCGAGGATGCGGCGCGCGAGCTCGAAGCCGGAGACGGTCGGCAAATTGATGTCGATGATGCAGAGGTCGGGGCGTTCGACGATGAAGACGCACTCACCGTCCTCGGCGTCGGCGGCCTCCAGAATCTCGATCTCACCCTCGTCGGCCAGCACGGCACGGCAGCCGGAGGCGACAATGGGATGATCGTCGACGATCAGAATGCGCATAGGCGTTTCCTTGTGACAGCGTCGGCCTGTTTCGCGCCCGGCCGGGATTGCTGTACGCTTCCGATTAGATATCGGGCGCTTCGCCGCTGTCAACGTCATCGGACAGCGGCAGGCGAGGCTTCGCGAGGCACGGGCGACACCAATGTGGCAAAATCTATCCTTGCGCGGGCGCATCAACCTCTTGCTGGCGCTGCTGCTGGCGCTGGGGCTCGCCGTCAATATCGGCCGCCAGGTCGCGGAGGCAGGTCCCCGCGTGCAGGCCGAGGATCAGAGCGTGATCCGGCTCGCCCGCGAATTCATCGAGATGATCGTTGCCGATCTCAACGAGGCGCCAGATCCGGATGCCAGGCTGAACCAGATCGCGCGCGATCTCAGCCGCCTGCGCCATGTCAGCATCACGCTTCGGGACACCGGAGGCAATGCGCAGACGCCGCCCCGGCTTGACACTGACGCCGACACGCGCGGGCCGCCGGCCTGGTTCGTCAGCCTGGTCCATCCCGAGCAGACCGCGGTGAGCGTGCCGGTCTCGATCCGTGGCAAGCCCGGCTCGCTCCTGATCACCTCGCATCCCGATGACGAGATCGCGGAAATCTGGGACGGCATCGTGACCCAGCTCGAGGTCGGCACGGCGATCGCGCTGGCGCTGTTTTTCCTGATGATGAAAGTGGTCGGCCGGGCGCTGGCCCCGCTGCAGTCGCTGGCCGAGGCAATGGGGAAGCTCGAAGGCGGACATTACGAGGCCCGCGTCGCACCGGGCGGCGCGCCGGAGCTCGCTGCAATCTGCACCAAGCTCAACCACCTTGCCGCAACCCTCGGTGAGGCGGTCGAGGACAAGCGGCGCCTCGCCGAGCGGGCGGTGTCGCTCCAGGACATCGAGCGCAAGGAGATCGCGCGCGAGCTCCACGACGAGTTCGGGCCGTATCTGTTCTCGCTGCGCGCGCATGCCGGCGCGCTGGCGAAGCAGGCGGATGGACGCGTCCCGAGTGCGGAGGCGGTGCGAAAACACGGCAGCGCCATGCTGGAGCAGATCAACGCGCTGCAGCAGTTCAATCGCCGCGTGCTGGAACGGCTCCGGCCGGTCGGCCTCGCCGAGTTCGGGCTGCGCCAGGCGCTCGAATCGCTGTCGCGGCTGTGGCGGGAATCGCATCCCGATGTCGCCATCGAGACCACGATCTCGCCGTCGCTGGGGGTCACCGGCGAGACCGCCGATCTCACGATCTATCGCATCGTGCAGGAGGCGCTCACCAACGTGTTCCGCCACGCCGGCGCGACCTCGGTCAATGTCGTCATCGAGCCGGCGCAGCAGACGGCGCAGGACGGTCGCTTTTGCGCCCGGGTGCGGGTCAGCGACAATGGCCGTGGCATGGAGCCGGGCCAGAAGCTCGGCTTCGGCCTCGTCGGCATGCGCGAGCGGATTCTGGCGCTGGGCGGCACGCTCAACGTCGTCTCCGGCGACGGCGGATTGACCGTGGAGGCGCTGGTTCCGACCGCGGCCGCCTGACCGCTCCCGAAGCGATCGGGAATAATTCCCGATTTCGTCGGGAAAACGGGAGCCGATATTGCCCGACCTTTTGTGGCTGGCGCGCGATCGGCCGCCGAATACACTCGTTCCGACCAATCGGCGAAAATCAAAACAGCCGGTGGTCACGGATGGGAAGGCGGGGATGGGCAAGGTTCTTTCGTTCAGGCGTCGTTTGTTGATGGCCTCGGTGTCGACCGGTCTGGTGTCCGGGGTGGTCTTGGCGAGCCCCGCGGGGGCCGCGCAGGACGAGGAGACCAACGTTCAGAATCTGCCGCCCGTCGAAGTGGCGGCGCCGCCGCCGTCGGTGGCGAGGCGCACCGCGCCGACGCGGCCGGTCGCGCATATCGGGGCGGCCTCGTCCGCCAGTCCCCGGACCCGCATCTACGTCTATCCGACCGCGCCGGGCACCGGCCGAGGTCTCGATGTCGACAAGGTCCCGTCGGCGATCAACGCCGTCGATGCCAGCCAGATCAAGCGCACCGGCTCGCTGAACGTCACCGACGCGCTGCGCGACAACATCGCCGGCGTCAACATCACCGAGGTCACCGGCAATCCGTTCCAGCCGGATGTCGAATTCCGCGGCTTCGTGGCTTCGCCCGTGACGGGCACGCCGCAAGGCCTTGCGGTGTACCAGAACGGCGTCCGCATCAACGAAGCCTTCTCGGACGCGGTCAATTGGGACCTGATCCCGACCGCCGCCATCAGGTCGGTGACGCTGGTGACCAACAATCCCGCCTTCGGCCTCAACGCGCTGGGAGGCGCCATCAACCTGCAAATGAAGGACGGCTTCACCTATCAGGGCGCCGAGATCGACGTGATGGGCGGGTCGTTCGGCCGCGTCCAGGGCTCGGCGCAATGGGGCAAGCAGGTCGACAAGAATTACGGCGTCTATGCCGCGCTCGAAGGCCTGCGCGATAACGGCTTCCGCAATTTCTCGCAATCAACCGTGCGGCGCTTCTACGGCGATGTCGGCTACAAGGCCGGCGACAGCGAATTCCACGCCAATATGGGCGTGGCCAAGAACGATTTCGGCGCCAGCGCCACCGTTCCAGCCGAGCTGCTCGACAAATATTGGGGCGCGACCTACACCACGCCGCAGACCACCTCCAACCGCGTCGGCTATCTCAACCTGACCGGAAAGGTCGATCCGACGCCGACCTGGACGCTCGAAGGCACCGCGCATGTGCGCAGGTACGAGCAGAAGCTCGTCGACGGCAATCCGACCGACGTGCAGGAATGCGCCGCCTTGGGGCTGTTGTGCTTCGGCGATGATACGACGCCGGCGAATGGCACCAACGGCGCGCAGCTCGTCAATCCGTATCCGTTGGGGACCATCCTCGGCGAGATCGACCGGAGCACGATCCGCTCGACCAGTTTCGGCGTGTCAGGGCAGGCCACCAACACCGATCAACTGTTCGGGCATGACAATCGCTTCGTGATGGGCGCGACTTACGATGCCAGCGTGACGCGCTACAACGCCACCGCCGAGATCGGCTCGATCGGAGAAAACTACGTCGTCAGCGGCAGCGGCCTCTTCCTGGGGCCGACCGGCCAGCCGGAACCGGTTGCCGGTCCCGTCTCGCTGCGGACCGTCAACCAATATAACGGCCTGTATGCGATGGACACGTTCAACGTCACGGACGCCTTCGCCATCACCGGCGGCGGCCGTTTCAATGTCGCGCGCATCAAGCTGGAGGATCAGCTCGGAACCGATCTCAACGGCGATCACACCTTTACCCGCTTTAATCCGGTGATCGGGGGCACGTACAGGATCACGCCGGGGCTGACCGCCTATGCCGGCTATTCCGAGGCCAACCGCGTGCCGACGCCACTCGAGCTCGGTTGCTCCGATCCAGCTCGGCCCTGCCTCATTGCGGCGTTTCTGGTCTCCGATCCGCCGCTCAAGCAGGTCGTGTCCAGGACCGTCGAAGCCGGCCTGCGCGGCTCCAAGGAGCTGAACATCGGCATGCTCGGCTGGAAGATCGGCGGATTCCGCGCCACCAATAACGACGACATCGTCGCGATACCCGCGGTAGGACGGACCGGCTTCGGCTATTTCTCCAATGTCGGCCGTACCAGGCGGCAGGGTCTCGAGGCCGAAGTCAACATCAAGTCTCCCACGCTCCAGTTCCAGGCGAGCTATGCGTTCGTCGACGCGCGCTTCCTCGATCCGCTCGAGCTGGGCTCGGAAAGCCCGTTTGCCGATCCGGCCACCGAGACCATCCGGGTCTCACCCGGCAACCAGCTTCCCGCGATCCCGCGCCACCGCATCAAGGTCGGCATCGACTATGCCGTGACCGACGTCTGGAAGGTCGGCGGCAACGCGCTGTTCGTCTCCAGCCAATACCTGGTCGGCGACGAGTCGAACCAGTACGCGAAGCTGCCGTCCTATACCGTGTTCAATCTCCACACCTCCTACCAGGTGACGAAGAACATCCAGCTCTATGGCAAGATCGACAACATCTTCGACAAGCGCTACGCGACCTACGGACAGTTCTTCGACCGCGAGGCCTTGCCCAACTTCACCAACGGCGGCGCCGAGTTTACCGACCCGCGCTCGCTGAGCCCGGCGAGGCCCCGTGCGTTCTACGCGGGGATGCGGGTGACCTTCTAGGCGCGGGTGCCGTATCCAAGGCCAGCGGCGAAGCATCGGCTCCGAGTGCCGCGGCCGGAGCCAGCGCCTCTTGTTCCGCTCGCTGAGCTTGCAGAATATCCCGCCTCCGGCATGATGGGCTCGGAGGCTCGCTTTGCTGTGGCGTTGAAGAATCCGGATGCCGTCGCTGCTATCGTTTCAGCGCTTCGGCACGTCTACGGTGACGAGGTCGCGCGACTTATGCTCGTCGAGGGCATGAGCCTCGCCGACCTGATCGATGCGATGTTTTCTGCGCCTTTGACGCATCGCGAGGCCGTTCGAGATATCACCGACGGATTGGACGATTTTGTCATTTCGCCGGACCTGGGTCCCATGTGGCACCTCAGGTACATCTATGGAGACGAGCCCGGCTCTCTACACGTCGTGGACATGGAGATCGCCACGCCGAATGGCACGCTGGCAAGCAGAGACGTCTGGCTTCGTCTGGTCTCCTAGAGAGGCCGCCCTTGGACGGTTTGGCCCGGCGGCTGCGTCGTCTTTACCAACCGGAAACCATGTCAAATGATCTGAAAATTTTAATGCAACTGCCTGGCTGTCTCCGCGTCAGTTCGTCGGAGGGCCCATGTGATGACAGAGCACCAATTGATGGAGCAGGAGTGCCAGATCGCGCGTTATCGGCGCTTGGAGCGGGAGGTGACGGATCCGCTTGCCGCGTGCCTGCTTCACGGCATCGTCGAGGAGCTTGAAGCCGAGCTGCGCAAGGAAAGGCCGGATTGGCACGGGCCGCGCGATTAACGGTTCCTTAGCGCTAATCATGCGGATTATCGTGCGGGAATGGCCAAGGGAGACTGCTCCCATGCTGAAGGACGGCACATATGCGGCGTGGTACAAGACGCCGATCGACCAGGGCACCGGGATCGTCCATGTCGCAGACGGGCAGATCTGGGGCCGTGACAGCCTGATGACTTATCACGGCTCGTGCCGGGTCGACGGAGATCGCTTCACCGCCACCGTATCAACGAAGCGTCATACCGACGGGCGTGCGACGGTCTTCGGCGTGGAAGACGAGCTCACCCTGGACATCGAGGGAAACTGCCCCGGCAAGATCGCGACTTACACCGCGACGGCCCAACAGGTGCCCGGAATGATCCTCCAGGGCACGCTCATTCTGACCGAACAGCAGCCGCCGGCAGATGAACGAACCGAGCAGTTCCCGGCATTCAATCCCGACAAGCTGCCAAAGCTGCCGAAGCGCTCGCGCTGAAAATTCTCTATCGCGACGAGTGACGTCACGAGCCAGCTGGCAGGCCGCTCCAGCGAGGTGAGGGATATCATTTTTCCTCCGGCCAGCCCCGGGCAAGTATCGCGGCTTGTTGCAAGGTGATGCTTCGGACCAGCGGATCGGCATGACGGTGCACAAGTTGCCAATCCGTGCCATCCTTGCGGTAGACCTCGGTCACGCGCAGCGACCAGTCTTGAGCCGGCAATCCGCCCACTTCGGCCCGCTGGTGTTCGATCATGACGAGAACGACGAGCGCGTCCGATGCATAGGTTTGCGAGACATCGAGCTCGGTTTCGCCTTCCCTGAAGTATCGCGACAGGTCGGCCAGGCGTCTGGGGCTTGCGTCGAATCCGCGACTGGCAGGCCCGCCGAAGGGCTGCATCAACGTGAAATCCGGCGCGATGCGGACGAGTTGGAGCCAGCGATCCATGTCGCCGCGCATGAAGGCGGCATTTTTCGCGCGGGCACGTTCGATGAGGCTCGCTATCGCGTCTTTTGCGACGGCCTCATCGGCTGAAAGCTGAACGGACAGCGGAATTGCAGCCGTGGCGGCCATCATCGAGCGCCGCGACATCTTCCCCTGCCGGTCCGGCCAATTGTTCACGCCGGGCGGTCTCTGGGTCATTTCACGTCTCCTGGTCGAACGACGAACCACCCATCCATGAGACCTTGAACTTGATGAATCCAGCGATATGATTTCAGCATCATGCTGAACCAAATTGATCTATCCAGAATCGATCTGAATCTCCTCGTGCTCTTCCGCGTTGTTCTGGAAGAACGTCATGTCGCGCGTGCTGCAGGCCGGCTGAACCTGACGCCGTCGGCTGTCAGCCATGCGCTTGGCCGGCTCCGTCTCCTGCTGAACGACCCGCTGTTTCTGCGGACACCAAAGGGCGTCGTTCCAACGGCGCGGGCCTTGGAGCTCGAGGAGCCCGTGACCGAGATCATCGCGCGGATCGAACAGCTGATCGGCTCGGCTGCACCGTTCGACCCCGCGAAGAGCCGCCGCCGGTTCACGATTGGCGCCCCCGATGCCGTACTGGTCTCGACATCCGTGCAGCTCCTGCGATCGATCGCGACTGCGGCCCCCCATATCGACCTCGCCCTGATCCACCTGATGCCTGCGCCACGCGGCGGCGCGATCGGGGAGCCCTGGCACCAAAGCCTCGATATGCTCGAAAGACGCGAGCTCGATGTCGCAATGCTGCCGCTCCCGACGGTATCGCCGCGATTCGAGGCGCGCAGGCTCTACGACGAGGATTTTGTCCTGGCCATGCGCAAGGGGCATCCCCTCGCAAAAGCGCCAACCCGTGCTGCATTCTCGCAATCACAGCATCTGCTGGTGTCTCTCAGTGGTGAAGCGCGCGGTTTCGTCGATCAGATGTTGGCAAAGCGCGGCCTCGAGCGCCGCATCGCCTTGACTGTCCCGAATTTCATGATGGCGCTCGTCCAGCTTTCAGGATCTGATCTGATCGCAGCATTGCCGCGAAGATTGGTGGAGCACCACGCCGGCCGTTTCGGCTTGGTGTTCGTCGAGCTGCCTTTTGCGCGTAAACCGGATGCGATCCGCGCGATCGCAACGAAAGCGGCGATGCGAGATGCCGGCATCGCGTGGCTCATGCAGGTCGTGGTCGGCGCAATCGGAGCAGGTCGGCCCTAAAGCCGCCCCTCCGAAGCCCAAAGGTCTTCATTCGACGCTGAAAAGTGACGCTATTGCGTCTGCCGATCCGCGCCTTACCGAAGAGTAGGGTTGGAGGTTTACCTAACGAAGAGAGCAACCAGCAATATGGCGACCGGCAGAAGCCCGAAACAGGTCACAATAATCGCAAAGACCGTCTCGTTCGCGAAAGTCTGTCTGAGATGCCGACGCATGAGCGATGTGCTCCAGCTTAACACAGCTTCATTTGCGGCCGAAGCATGCGCCAGCTAAACACAATCGCGAGCGAAGACAATGGTGGCGAAAATGGCCGGAGAAATCCCAAACAATTCAGATGCAGCAGTGACGAAGCGCGAGAAGCAATCGGCTATTGTCGGCAGGTTGTTGGTGACGTGCTTCGTGGCGATGCGCAGCGGCTATCCTCGCAAGCACCTCGGCGCGGTGTTTGAAGAACTGCTGGTTGCGATGATGATTCGCGTGAGCGACGAGCTCGGCGCTCCGCCGCGTACGGCCTCCGACGTTTCCAAATATCTCGGGCTCCCGCGCTCGAACGTCCGGCGCTGCCTCAACGTGCTGATCAGCGAAGGCGTGATCCGCAAGGTGAATGAGCACGGCCATACGGGCGAGCTGGATTGGCTCGCGTCGCGGATCGATGCGGAATATTTCGTCAAGATTCGGGGTGCGATCATCGCTGCGGCTGACGAGTTAAAGGCGCTGGACGCTGCATGACGCGGAACGCGCCGGCTGCTACCCTGAAACCTCGCTTCTCAAACCGCTTGCCGCCCGCCATTGTGCGGCCGCAGCAATCATCTCGGGAGCAGCATCAATGTCGGACAAGGTCTCGCGTCTGCGACAAATCGCGCGACCTAATTCGTGCCAATCGAGAAGAATTTCGCTCCGGTGACTGATAGCTCCGTTTATTCGTACCGGCTGAGCACTGGCCAGAACCGATGATCCTGCTTCGATCCGAATGTCCTCCGATCCTGGTTCCCAGGGTCCGGATCAATCGTTCTCTGCGCCCACGACACGTTGTCGGGTTGCTGCCGCCGGAAGGTCAGCGCTCGCTCGGTGCCTTCGCTGAGCTGTCGACCGATCGACCATCAGGGCGCTGAGGGCTGGGCAGGCGATGGCGGGTCCGGAAATCACGTTTGGACCGTTTCGTTTCAGCTTGGCCAGACGCTTGCTGTTGCACGGTGAGACTCACGTCAGGCTCGGCTCGCGTGCGGCCGCGATTCTGGGCGCCTTGCTGGAAGCTCCGGGTGAGCTCGTTTCAAGGGCCGTGCTCTACGATCGCGCATGGCCCGGGCGAACCGTGACCGAGGACAACCTGAAGGTTCAGATCTCCGGCCTGAGAAAGGCTCTGCTTGAATACGGAGACCTGATCCGCGCAGAGGCGTCCTTCGGCTACCGCTTCGTCGGAGACGTCGGCGTCTATCACCCATCGAAGCGCCGATCGCGCGCGCCCGGCGCGATGCATGCGCCGATCGGCCGCGCCGCGGTGATCGGCGACATCAGCGAGCTTCTGCAGAACGACCGGCTCGTCACCATCCTTGGGCCCGGCGGCATCGGCAAGACGACCGTCGCGCTTGCCGTGGCGAGCGAGCTTGAGAAATCCTATTGCGACGGAGTCTGCCTTGTCGAGCTCGACCGTATCACTGACGGAAGTCAGATCTATGCGGCCGTCACCGGCGCGCTTGATCTGCCGGTTCAGATGGCTGCAAGTCTCGATCAGGTCCTGCTTGCCCTTCATGGCCGGCGTCTGTTGCTTGTCCTGGATTCCTGCGAGCATGTCACCGAGAGCGTCGCGCTCCTCGTTGAAAGCGTGCTCAGCGGCACCCGCGACGTCCATATTCTGGTGACGACCCGCGAAACCCTGCGGATCGAAGGCGAACTTGTCTGGCGTCTCGATCCGCTCGAAACCCCGCCGTCGTCCGTTCCGGTGACAGCCGGAAACGTTCAGGATTATTCATCGGCAGAATTGTTCACGCGAACCGTCTGCCGGAGAGCGCCGAACTTCGCGATCGATGATACCGTCGCGGCCGCGATCGCGGATGTTTGCCGGCGCCTCGACGGGATGCCCCTGGCGATCGAACTCGCGGCGTCGATGGTCGACGTCCTCGGCATCGAAGAGGTTCGTCGCGGGCTCGACGAACGATTCTCCCTGCTCTGGGTGGATCGTCGGACCGCAATTCCGCGTCATCGCTCGCTCGCCGCAACGATCGACTGGAGCTACAATCTTCTTCCCAAAAGGGAGCGGGTGGTGCTCGGGCGCCTCTCCATTTTTGCCGGGCCTTTCACCCTCGGTGCTGCAATTGCGGTTGCAGGCGATGACGATCTGGACATGGGAGGTGTCCGCGAAGCGGTTGCCGCATTAGCGAGCAAGTCGTTTCTGAGCCTCGATCATCGGGCCGCGCCGCTGGAATATCGCTTGCTGGAGACCACCCGGGCCTACGCCACTCGGGCATCGGACGCGGCAGACGATCGGGAACGGGTGCACGAGCGCCATGCGCGCTATTTCCTCGACATGCTGGAGCGGAGGGATTGGGATGCCTGCGATTCCGTCGCGGACAGTGCACAGCTGCGTGGTTACATCGACGAGGTTCGCGTCGCTCTCGATTGGGCGTTTTCCGTCAAGCCCGGCCTCGGAATAGCGCTGGTTCTTGCAGCCGAACGTCTATGGCTCGAGTTCACCTCACTCGCGCAAGGCGTTCCTCATCTGGAGCTGGCGTTGCGCTTTGCCGACAGCAGTCCCGATGTCGGACCCGCCGTGAGATCTCGCGTGCTGGTCGCGCTCGCGGCGGCGCAGGTCTATGTACCGGGTCTTGAGGGTGCGAGCCTCTACGAGCACGCCTGGCGCGCAGCACAAATCGCGCGCGACGATCTCCTGGAGATGCGGGCGCTCTACGGCATCATCCAGAACATGCTCCTGACCAGGCGTCCCGCCTCGCCCTACATCGATGCGTTCGCGGCGGTATGCAGGAGATCGAACGATGCCGTGATGTCGAGGCTTCTCCTGCGCTGGTCCGCCTTCCAGGCCTTTGAGGCCTCCGATATGACGCTGGCGCACCAGAAATTCGAGGCGTTCTTGAATGACCGATCGGCGATTCCCCGGAGAGTTTCGCTCTATTTCGGCGGCATCGACTCGATCATCTCCTGCAAGGTCGGGCTCGGGCTTACGAAGTTCTATTTGGGTTATCCCGATCAGGCGCGGTCTCTGCTGGCATCTACCGTCAGCCAAGCGGAAAGCCAGGGCCACGTGACGACCCTGTACTTCGTGCTCGCGCAGGGAGCTATCTGGGCTCATCTTGCATCTGGCGATTTTCAACGTGTCAGACTCTATCTGCGGAAGCTCGAAGCTGTGTCCAGCCTCTATCGTCCATGGCGCGTTCTGGTCGATGTCTTTCAGGCTCTTCTGATCCGCGAGGAAGCCCGTGACCTGGAAGCGGCAGAACGCAGCCTGACCCACAATCTGCAGGACAGATTCATCCTGAAGACAGGGACGCTTCATCCGACCCTATGGGTTGAGCTCGCGGATACGCGACGCAGGCTGGGCGATCTGGATGGGGCGGAGGCTGCGGCAAAGCAGGCAATGACACAATGTCTCGGTGATCGGGACGGCCGACTCATTGGACGGCATCACCCCGTCCTCGCAAGGATCCTGATGGCGCGGAATCGGCCGGGCGATCTGAGCACCGCAAGGAGCCTGTTCAGGGGCGCGATCGAGTTGACGCGCGCTCAAGGTATCTATTTCCATGAATGCGATGCCAGTGTCGGTCTCGCCGAACTGGAGTTGATGGCCGGACGGGCGGAAGTCGCGCACGCCGTGCTCAAGGAGCTGTTGGGGCGTCTCGGCGATCGAGAGTGTGTGCCCGGACTTGACCGGGCACGCGAGATTCTTGACGAGCCCACAGCGGGGTCGATCGCCCCGCGGCAGATTGCCCGCTTGTCCTGAAGGTAAATTCAGCAATCAGGTTCAAGCGCTCGCTGCGGGCTCGCTGCGACGGCGAGGCGCGACTTCAACCTCCGTTGTGGCCGAGTATCTCCAGCCGCCTGACCACGACGCCCCCCTCGGCGAGCTCGGGGAGCCGGCCGAACCACTGCTGGACGTAGGGCATGGCATTGTGGGCCTCGAAGTCGTCGCGGCTTGCGAAGATCTCATAGAAGATGAAGCGTCCTGGTGTCTCGCGGTCCTCCTGGAAGAAGTAGACCAGGTTCTTGGGATCGCTTCGGACAAGCGCGACAAGCGGCAGCGTTGCCTCTCGAAGCGCGCGTTCCTTGCCCGGTTTGGCGCGGACTTCGGCGACGACCGAATAGGCGCCATCGGGAATGGTACGATAGCGAACGCCGTCGCGTTCCCGAGCGGTGGCTGATGCTGCGCCGGCCAGTGAAGCTGTGGCGACGAGGGCCAGAATCATTCGTTTCCGTGACATCATGGAGATCGTCCTTCTCTGCGATAATTGCTCTAGCCCCGCTGCTGGCGGGCGGCGAGCGCGTCGCTGAAGCGCTTCTTCACTGGACCCAGAGCCTTGACGAACTCGAGCTGCTCTCCCTCTGGGCCCTTGCAATAAATCAGCTCCCAGCCTTCCGAGAGGCCCTGCGTGATGCGATTGGTGTTCGACTCCATCGGGGCGGCGCGGCGCTGCTGCTCTGATGTCACGGTGATCACACGATTGGCCCGCACCTGGGTCATGCCGCGGCGCGCCGATTCTGCCTCCAGGTCGTGGATGAACTTGTTGAAGTCGACGTCATCCCTCACATAGAAGCAGATGTGCATGGAGCGCGGAAACGCCGGGCTCATGTGGTCGCGCGCTTCTGCGAAGCTGTCGCCGCTGCCCGATGGCTGGCCAGCGTCGCGATACTGCAGAAGCTCGATCACGACGTTGTCGAACTGGACGAAGCGTACGTCCAAACGTTGTGTGCCTCCCCTGAGATCGGGAACCCCGATCGTGCGCGGGTTGACATGGCGTTCGCGCGCTTCGATTTCCTGATCGGTCAAAAGCGTGTTGTGGATCGGTTCACCCTGGAAATCTCCGTCGCGGAAAATCTCGGTGCCGCCGAGCACTTCGGTGTAGAACTCGAAGGCGCGATTCATGTTTTGCACGGTCACGCCGAAATGCTGAACGCCTTGCAGCCGCGCGCCGAGTGGCGCGGAATCGCGAGCAACCGAAGCGGGGCGCGGAGCGCCTTGGGCATTTGCAGCCGCCGGGTTGGTTGCCGCCATTCCTGCCAGCATGGCCCCTGCCGTAAGGAGAACATCCCGGCGTCCAATGCCCGTCGTCTCAAAGTCTGTCTCTTCGCTCATCTTCCGTCTCCATCGCTTGACCGACATGGCGCGACGTAAAACTTGCTGGAGAACGGAGGGTTTTGCAGGTTAATTGAAGTAAATTCTGTCGTGGGTCGGTGTGCCACAATTCTGCATCCGCAAATCCCGACCCCACGGCTTCTCAAACCGCCTGCGACGCGCCATTGTGCCGCAGCATCAGCATCACCCTTGGAGCAGCATTACCATGTCGGACAAGGTCTCGCGTCGCCAGTTTGCCAAGCTGGCGGGATTGTCCGCGGCCGGAATGGCAAATCCTCTGGAGGCAGCCGACGCCAGGCCGGCATCGCCGCCGCGCAGCGGCGGCGGTTTCCCGGCGGGCTTCGTCTGGGGCACGGCGACCTCGTCCTATCAGGTCGAGGGCGCGGTCAACGAGGACGGGCGAGGGGCCTCGATCTGGGACAAGTTCGTGCGGATCCCCGGCAAGATCGAGGACGGCACCAACGGTGACCGCGCCAATGAGCACTATCACCGCTACAAGGAGGATATCGCGCTCATCAAGGCGCTCGGCTGCAAGGCCTACCGCTTCTCGGTGGCCTGGCCGCGGCTGTTTCCGGACGGCGACGGCAAGCCCAACCCGAAGGGGCTCGACTTCTACAATCGGCTCATTGACGAGCTCCTGAAGAACGGCATCGAGCCGTGGCTGACGCTCTATCATTGGGACCTGCCGCAATCACTGCAGGATCGCTTCGGCGGTTGGCGCTCGACGGAAACCTGCAAGATCTTCGGCGACTACGCAGCCTATGTCGCCGAGCATCTGACCGACCGCGTCAAGAACGTGTTCACGCTGAACGAGAGCGGCCGCTTCGTCTATTTCGGTTACGGCATCGGCATCGACGCGCCGGGCATGACGCTGCCGCAAGCCGAGGTCAACCAGATCAGGCACAACAGCGCGCTCGCGCACGGGCTCGCGGTGCAGGCGGTGCGCGCCCATGGCCGCCGCGGCACCAGAGTGGGGCCGGCCGAGAACATCGATGCCTGCGCGCCCGCGATCGACACGCCGGAGAACGTCCGTGCCGCGGAGATCGCGCTGCGCGAGATGAATGCCGGCTATCTCAACGTCATCATGACGGGCGGCTACACCGACGCCTTCCTGCAATTCGCCGGCCCCAATACGCCGAAATACACCGATGCGGAGCTGAAGATCATCTCCTCGCCGGTCGATTTCCTCGGCCTCAACATCTACGCGCCGCAGCACTATGTGGTGGCCTCCGACCAGGGCGCGGGCTTCATGCCGCTGCCGATCCCGAAATCGTTCCCGCACATGAACTCGGACTGGCTGCGCGTCGGACCGGAGACGCTCTATTGGGTGCCGAAGCTGGCGGCAAAGATCTGGAAGACGGATGCGATCTACATCAGCGAGAACGGCGCCTCCGGCGACGACGTCGTCACGCCGGACGGCAAGATCTACGACACCGACCGCATCATGTATCTGCGCAACTATCTCGCCCAGCTCCAGCGCGCCACCGCCGAGGGCGTGCCCGTGCGCGGCTATTTCCTCTGGAGCCTGATGGACAATTTCGAGTGGGTGTACGGCCTCAACAAGCGTTTCGGGCTGTACCACGTCAATTTCGACACCCAGGTCCGCACGCCGAAGCTCAGCGCCAGCTTCTATCGCAACGTGATCGCGAAGAACGCGGCGGGGGCGTGATGTCTTCGCCTCTCCCCGCGCGCGGCGAGAGGCCGGATTTTACGCGGAGCGGAAAATCCGGGTGAGGGGGAGTCTCCGCGAGTCCGTTTGTTACCGTTTTTGCCGAGGCAGCCCCTCGCCCCAACCCTCTCAGGGCGAGCGTAGCTCGTCCCGACCTCGTAAGAACGGGGAGAGGGAGTGCAGCAGCCGCGCATTGACTCCCTTCTCCCCCTGATTCAAAACCATCCGCAACAACCCACAACAAGAGGACAACGCCAATGGCCGACGCGCTGATCATCGATGCCTGCCGGACCCCGCGCGGCGTCGGCAAGGCCGGCAAGGGCGCGCTTTCCGGAATTCATCCGCAGCAGCTCGGCGCCACCGTGCTGCGCGCGCTCGCGGATCGGACCGGCATCAACACCGCGGATGTCGACGACATCGTCTGGGGCTGCAGCGCGCAGGTCGCAACGCAAAGCGGCGATCTCGGCCGTATGTCGGCGCTCGATGCCGGCTATGACGTGCGCGCCAGCGCCGTGACACTCGATCGCTTCTGCGGAAGCGGCATCACCAGCGTCAACATGGCCGCATCCTCGATCATGGCGGGCGCGGAAGACCTCGTCATCGCCGGCGGCTGCGAGATGATGTCGATGGAAGGACGCCGCGGCGGCGGCCCGATGATGATGGACGGCGGCAATCTGCGCCTGCGCGCCCGGCATCCGCAGTCGCATCAGGGCGTCTGTGCGGACGCGATCGCGACCATGGACGGCATCACGCGACAGGACGTCGACGCGCTCGGGCTCGAAAGCCAGAAGCGCGCCGCGCATGCCATGGCGAACGGCCACTTCAACAAGAGCCTCGTGCCCGTCCATCGCGAAGACGGCAGCCTCGCGCTCGACCACGAGGAATATCCGCGGCCGCAGACCACGATGGAGGGCCTCAGCAGCCTGAAGCCGGCCTTCCCGGCGATCGCCGACTACGCGCTCGATGACAAGGGCACGACCTATCGCGGCCTTATCCTGCAGAAATATCCTGATCTCGATATCGACTTCGTGCACCACGCCGGCAACTCGTCCGGTGTCGTCGACGGCGCCGCCGCGATCCTGTTGGCCTCGCCCGCTTACGCCAAAGCGCATGGCCTTAAAGCCCGCGCCCGTGTCGTCGCGATGGCCAATATGGGGGACTCGCCGACCCTGATGCTGAACGCGCCGGTGCCGGCCACGCGCAAGGTACTGGCGAAGGCGGGGTTGACCGTTGACGACATCGACCTGTTCGAGATCAACGAGGCGTTTGCGGTGGTTGCGGAAAAATATATCCGTGACCTCAAGCTCGATCGCGCCAGGGTCAACGTCAATGGCGGCTCGATCGCGCTCGGCCATCCCATCGGCGCCACCGGCTCGATCCTGATCGGCACCGTGCTCGACGAGCTCGAACGGCGCGACCTCAAGCGTGGTCTCGTCACCATGTGCGCCGCTGGCGGCATGGCGCCGGCCATCATCATCGAGCGCATCTAGCGCGAGCGAAGCTCGCCGCGCCTCTGTGGGAATAGGGTGAGGGAGCGGGTGAGACGTCCCAACGCGACGATCTAGCCTTATTTTCTAGGGCGAAACGCGCTTCTCCGCGCACAAAGAGGCACCTCGTCGCTTGTCGAAAGCGGCGAATCAGCTTTAGCAAGGTTGCGTGCGGGCCTTTGAAACAAGGTAAAATCCGCTGCCCGAGGCTTCTCCCGCTCCGGAAGTAGCTAAAAAGCAGGGTTTTTTGCCGCTGAGGGCCAAAAAAGCCCGTAAAACCGCGACAAAACTGTGCAGAAGGCTATAGGCCTTCGCCGGTTGGTCTAATATGCAACCGGCAACGAATCAGAGGAGACACGATGCCAACCCAAATGTCCAAATCGCAGTTGATCGAAAAGATTGCGACCGCCACCGAGCTTTCCAAGCGCGACGTCAAGAACGTCATGGAGACGCTGACCGACGTCGGTCACAAGGAGCTCAAGAAGAACGGCCTGTTCCTGGTGCCGGGCTTCGCCAAGTTCGTGGTCATCAAGAAGCCCGCGACCAAGGCGCGCAAGGGCACCAACCCGTTCACGGGTGAAGAGATGATGTTCAAGGCCAAGCCGGCCCGCAAGATCGTCCGCGCCCGCCCGGTCAAGGCGGCCAAGGACGCCGTGGGCTAACAACGCAAAGGCCCCCTCGGGTCGGAGGGGGCCTTTTGATTGGGGCAGCCGCGAGGGCCTGAGACGGAGGGCTCAACCCTTGCGGCGCTTCACCCGGACCGGAATGGGTTGAAGCTGCCGCCCGGCCGGCGCCAGCCCATCGCGAACCCGGTCGATCGCGCGATCGAGCAACTGGCGCAGCCGCTGTGTCGTCCGCGATCTCTTCGCTTTCTCCAGCAGTTTCTTCATCGCAGTCACTCCGCCGCTTCGACCTTGACCTCGACCGGCTCGAGCGCCGCGGCGATGGCTTCGTCGACGCGCTCCAGCCAGATGAATTCGAGGTTGTCCCGGGCGCTCTTCGGGATGTCGTCATAGTCCCGCTTGTTGCGCGCCGGCAGCATCACCCGCTTCAGGCCCGCCGCCGCGGCCGCCACCACCTTCTCCTTGATGCCGCCGACCGGCAGCACCAGGCCGCGTAGCGAGATCTCGCCGGTCATGGCGGTGTCGCTGCGCACCGTGCGGTTGGTGAGCAGGGACGTCAGCGCCGTGAACATCGCAACGCCCGCGCTCGGTCCGTCCTTCGGGGTTGCGCCCGCCGGAACGTGAACGTGGATGTCGCTCTTCTCGAACACCGACTGATCGATGCCGAGCTGCGTGGCTTTGCTCTTCACCAGCGTCAGCGCAGCCTGCACGCTCTCGCGCATGACCTCACCGAGCTGGCCGGTCAGGATCATGCCGCCCCGGCCAGGCACTCGCGAAGCCTCGATGAACAGGATGTCGCCGCCAACAGGCGTCCAGGCAAGGCCGGTGGCCACGCCCGGAATGCTGGTGCGCTGCGCGATCTCGCCCTCGAAGCGCGGCTGGCCGAGCACGGTGGCGATGTCCTTCGCTCCCACCACGACCTTCACGGCGGTGCCCTCAGCGACCTGCACTGCGGCATGCCGGAACAGCTTGCCGATCTCGCGCTCGAGGTTACGCACGCCGGCCTCGCGGGTGTAGCCCTTGACCACCAGCTTCAGCGCCTCCGGCTCGATCTCGGCCTGCTCGGCGGTCAAGCCGTTGGCCTCGAGCTGACGCCGTACCAGATAGCGCTTCGCGATCTCCAGCTTCTCCTCTTCGGTGTAGCCGGCGAGGCTGATCAGCTCCATGCGATCCAGCAGCGGACCCGGGATCTGGTCCAGCATGTTGGCGGTCGCGATGAACACCACGCGCGACAGGTCGAAGGGCACGCCCAGGTAATTGTCCCGGAACGTCCCGTTCTGCTCGGGGTCGAGCACCTCCAGCATGGCAGCTGACGGATCGCCCTGCACGCCACGGCCCATCTTGTCGATCTCGTCCAGCATCATGACGCAGTTGCGGCTGCCAGCCTTCTTGATGCCCTGGATGATGTTGCCGGGCAGCGCGCCGATATAGGTGCGCCGGTGACCGCGGATCTCGGCCTCGTCATGCACGCCGCCTAGGCTGACGCGCACGAAGGGGCGATCCATCGCACGCGCGATGGACTGGCCGAGCGAGGTCTTGCCGACGCCGGGCGGGCCGACGAAGCACAGGATCGGCGCCTTGCCCTGCGGGGCCAGCTTGCGCACCGCCAGATATTCGATGATCCGGCCCTTGATCTTCTCCAGGCCGAAATGGTCGGCGTCGAGGATGGCTCGCGCTTCCTTGATGTCGATCGGCTTCTCCGCGGGCAGCGCCCAGGGCAGCTCGATCAGCCAGTCGAGATAGGTGCGGACCATGCCGGCTTCGCCGGCCGCCTCTGGCATGCGTTCGTAGCGGCGCAGCTCCTTCCTGGCGTGCGCGTCCGCCTCCGGCGGCATGTTGGCCTTGGCGATGGCAGACGTCAGCTCGGCGACCTCGGCCGCCTTGCCGTCGCCTTCGCCGAGCTGGCGCTGGATGGTCGCCATCTGCTCGCGCAGGATCGCCTCGCGCTGCCGCTCGTCGAAGCTGGCGCGGGTCTTCTGGCCGATCTCATTGCTGATGCGCAGCACCTCCAGCCGCTCGGCCAGATGCTTGGACACCTTCTCGACGCGCAAGGCGAGGTCGATGGTCTCCAGTACCTCCTGCTTGTCCTGCGGCTTGATGTCCATGAACGAGGTCGCCAGATCCGCCAGCGCGCCGGGCGCGGTGGTGCCCTGGAACATCGCGGCCAGCTCGGGCGGCGCCTGCGGCAGCAGCTCGATCGCCTCGATCGCCTGGCGCTGCAGATTCAGCGCGCGCGCCTCGATCTCGGGCGAAGTCGTGGTCGGCTCCGGAATCTGCTGGATCCGCGCGGCCGGGAACGGCGTCCCCGGCAGGAAGTCGAGGATGCGCGCACGCTGCACGCCCTGGCAGACGATGTGATGGGTGCCGTCGGGCGCGGTGATGTAGCGCACGATGTTGGCGATGGTCGCGACCCGGTAGAGGTCGTCCGGCGTGGGATCGTCGACTTCGGGATTGCGCTGCAGGACGATGCCGATAGGCCGCTGCTCGCGCAGCGCCTGTTGCGCCGCCGCGATCGATTTCGGTCGCGCGATCGCGATCGGCCCGATCGCGCCGGGAAACAGCACCATGTCGCGTACGGCGACCATGATCAGCGCGTCTTCGGGGATCTTCACGTCGTTACTGGTCTGTTCGTTGTTCATCTGTTCGGTGGCCATGATCGACCTCAGGATTTGGCGAGGCGTAGCGCGACGCAGCCGTCCATCACGAAGCGGCTGATGGCGTAGCGGCCAAGGGGCAATGCAATGCGGCGCTCAAAACGCCCCTGCGGCAGCTCGAGCCGGTGGATGCGGGCGTTGCGAAGCTCCGGCGGAAGCGTGCGCTGGCCGGAGACGACGAGCACGCCGTCGTGAATCACCGTCTCGACATTGTCCGGATTGACGCCGGGAAGCGCGACCAGGATCAGCAGCTCATGCTCGGTTTCGAGCACGTCGATCGGCGGCTCCCAGCAGGCGTCCTGGCGGCCGAACTGCTGGCGCAGCCGCTCGGCGCGCGTCAGCTGGTCCAGGGCTTCGGACAGCATCCAGTCGAGGGGATTTTTGGGTTGCATGATGCGGGCTCAGGGGTGGGAAAGCCTGCATATGGGGCTGGTTCCGGGGAAATCCAGTGCAGTGGCGCTGACGTGCCATGCGCCGTCGTGCGATCGCAAAAGCAAACGCCGCGGCTTTGGCCCAAAATGCAAACGCCGCGGCTTTGGCCGCGGCGTTCCGTCATCGGCAGGGGCGCGGGTCAGGCCGCGGCGCGGTAATCTTCTTCCGCCTCGAGGTTGATCACGGACGTCGCCAGCTCGGTCAGCGTATGGTCGGTCGCCTCTTCTTCCTCCAGCGTCGCCTGAAGCAGCCTTGCTGCGTCCTGCATGCCGAGCTCCTCGGCCCAGGTGCGCAACGTGCCATAGCGGGAGATCTCGTAGTGCTCGACCGACTGGGCGGCCGCGAGCAGCCCCGCATCGAGTGCAGGTGCGCCCTTGAACTCTTTCATGATCTCGGCGCCCTCGTCGGTAATGCCGTTGATGGCCTCGCAGGGCTTGCCGCGTGCCGGCTTGCCCAGCATCTTGAAGATCTGGTCCAGACGCTTGACCTGGCCCTGGGTCTCACGCAGGTGCTTGTTGAAAGCGGCCGCCAGATCCTTCGATTGCGCGGCCTTGGCCATCTTCGGCAGCGTCTTGATGATCTTGTTCTCGGCGAAATAGATGTCCTTCAGCGTTTCCAGAAACAGGTCGCTGAGCATTTTCGGCGCCTGACGCGGTCGGCGCGCGGCGGTCTTCTTGGGTGCGCGTTTCTTCGCTCGTTTAGCCATATGTCCTCCTCTTGAGGTGACACGGGAAGGCATCTCCTTCCCCAATCCTCAGGCGTTCAAAGCCGGTTGGAGAACGAAAGTTCCAAACTGCAACCGGCGCGCGCGGCAACCGTTCAGGTCGGGCGCTTGTAGGGATCTTCCTGGCGCTGCCGTGCCTCGGTATTGCGATCGAGCTGCGCCCGCTCGCTGCGCCTGAGGTGGCCGGCCTTCATCACGCCATAGACGAGGACCCCGCCGAGCACGAAGGCTCCGATGAACCAGAGCCAGAGCAGGTTGGCCGAGAGCTGGCCGAGAAGCATTCCGATTCCACTGTCGCTCATTGTCGCCTCCAGTGATTTCCAAAGCGGCTTTGCTGGGCTAAGTCAGCCCGGCAGCCATCGTTCCAGCGTCCAAGGATCCCACCGACACATGCTCGACTTCGCCCTGTCCGCCTTCGTGACGCTGCTGCTGGTGGTCGACCCGGTCGGCCTTGCGCCGGCCTTCCTGGCCGCGACAGGGGGCATGCCCGACAAGGTCAAACGAACCATCGCGCTGCGCGCGCCGCTGATCGCGGCCTCGATCCTGGTGGTGATCGCGCTGGTCGGAAACTGGCTGCTGCGCCAGCTCGGGATCGGGATCCCCACCTTCCAGATCGCCGGCGGGCTGCTGCTGTTCGGCGTGTCCTACCAGATGATCTTCGGCGATCGTCCGCATCGCGAGGCCCGCGAGGCCGACAAGGCGACGTCCGAGCACGCCTCCGATGTCGCGGTGTTTCCCCTGGCCATCCCCATGATGGCCGGCCCCGGCGCGATTGCGACCACGCTGCTGCTTTCGGGCGATGCCGGCTATGGGGCGAGACTCGCGGTGATCATCGCGGTCGTCCTCTCGGTCTGCCTGCTCTGCATGCTGTGCTTCGTCTCGGCACACCTGATCGCGACGACCCTCGGACGCACCGGAAATGCGGTGCTGTCGCGCGTCCTCGGCATGCTGCTCGCGGCCTATTCCGTGCAGTTCGTGATCAACGGGATTGCGGCCGTCCGCTTGAGCCTGTCATAGGGCTGCGACAATCTGTGAATTCGTTGATTTTGCCGTCGATTTCGTGGTCTGGCAGGAGGGGCGACAAGGTGGCACCGGATCCGGGCCGCTTTCGCTTGCACTGCCGTATTGCTTTGACGTACTCCCGGTCTAACAAGCCCATCGTCAGGAAATCGGGATGTCGACGACAGCGGAAGAGTTCGCCAAGAGACAGGCCATCATCGACGCCTGCCGGCGCATGAACGCGCTCGGCATCAACCAGGGCACCTCGGGCAACATCTCTGTCCGGCATGTGGACGGTCTCCTGGTCACGCCGACCAGCGTGCCCTATGAGGCGATGACGCCGGACCAGATCGTCTTCATGGCCATGGACGGCACACATGCGCCCGATCAGAAGCCGTCGAGCGAATGGCGCTTTCATCGCGACATCCTGAAGTCACGGGGTGACGTCAACGCCGTAGTGCACGCCCATCCGACCTATTGCACCATCCTGGCGATCATGGGCATGGAGATTCCGCCGGTGCACTACATGATCGCGGCGGCCGGCGGCGACAGCATCCGCTGCGCGCCCTATGCGACGTTCGGAACCGTGGAGCTGTCCGAACATGCGGTGCAGGCGCTGGAGGGGCGGCTTGCCTGCCTGCTGGACCATCACGGCATGATCGCGATCGGCAAGACGCTGGACAAGGCGATGTGGCTCGCCGTCGAGGTGGAAACGCTGGCGCGGCAATATCACGGTTGCCTCCAGATCGGACAGCCGCCGCTGCTTCCCAGCGCCGAGATCGAGCGGGTCCGCCAGCGCATGGCCGGCTACGGCCTGTCGGAAGGGTAGGGCAGGCAGAAGGTGTTCGTGCGGATCAGGCATCTCGTGGATCGCAAGGGGACGAACCGCACCATGGTTCGGCTGCGTGCCCTCTTGCGCAGCAACGAGTTCTACCTGATCCCGCTGGCGCTGGTGATCGGCACGCTGGCCGGCGCGGTGGTGACGCTGATGGCGCATATCGCGCAGATCGCGCACGTGGTGATCTATGGAATTCCCGTCGATGTCCACTTGTCGGCCCACGCGAGCGTCAGCCCGTGGGCGGCACTGATCGCGCCGGCGCTGGGTGGGCTTTCGCTTGGCATCATGGAGTGGTCGCGGCGTCGGATGAAGATTTCGAATGCGGTCGATCCGATCGAGGCGAACGCGCTGCGCGGCGGCAATCTGTCGATGCGGGACAGCGTCATCGTGTCGAGCCAGACGCTCATCTCCAACGGCTGCGGCGCCTCGGTCGGCCTCGAGGCGGGCTATACCCAGATCGGCTCGGGGATCGCCTCGCTGTTCGGCAAGTTCTTCAATCTGCGCCGCAACGATCTTCGCCTGATGGTCGGCTGCGGCGCGGCGGCTGCGATCGCGGCGGCGTTCGGCGCGCCGATCACCGGGGCCTTCTATGCCTGTGAGTTGATCGTCGGCGTCTATTCGGTCGGCAGCGCCGCCCCGATCCTGGCAGCTTCGCTCGCCGGCGCGCTGACCGCGCAATGGCTCGGCGGCGCGCCATACTCGCTGGAGATACCCAAGGTCAGCGCCGTCGGCGTCGAGCAATATCTGGCCCTGATCGGACTTGCGCTGATCACCAGCGGCGTCGGCATCGCCGTGATGCGCTCCTCGCCGATGTTCGAGCGTCTGTTCGCCTGGCTGCCGATCTGGCTCCGGCCGGTGATCGGCGGCCTCATCGTCGGCGGCTTTGCCATCGTGACGCCGCAGGTGCTGGCGGCCGGCCATGGCGCCATGGTGCTCGATCTCTTTCACGACATGACGATCGGCCTGATCGCGCTGATCATCGCCCTGAAGGTGACGGCCTGCCTGGTCTCGCTCGCCTCCGGCTTCCGCGGCGGTCTGTTCTTCGCCTCGCTGTTCGTCGGCAGCCTGATCGGAAAGTTCTTTGCCGCGGTGCTGCTCTTGATCAGCCCGAACTTCGCGATCGATCCGCTGGTAGCGATGCTGACGGGCATGGCGACGCTCGGTGTCGCCATCGTCGGCGGCCCCCTGACCATGTCGTTCCTGGTGCTCGAGATGACCCGCAACGTCGACGTCACCGCCGTGGTGCTCGCCGGCTGCATCGTCACCTCGATCTGCGTCCGCTTCATGTTCGGCCACTCCTTCTCGACCTGGCGCCTGCATCTGCGCGGCGAGACCATCCGCAGCGCCAACGACGTCGGCTGGCTGCGCAATCTCACCGTCGAGCGGCTGATGCGCTCCGACGTCGGCAAGGTGCCCTCGACCACGACGATCGCCGCGGTCCGCCGCGAGTTCGCGCTGGGATCGCGGCCCGGTATCGTCATCGTCAACAATTCCGACGAATATGTAGGCCTGGTCCTGCTGCCGGACCTGTTCTCCAGCGACCTCGACACCATCGCCGACGACATCCAGGTGATCGAGCTCGCCCGCCTGATCGACATCGTGCTGATCCCGGAAATGAACGTGAAGTCGGCGATGGCGGTGTTCGACGAGGCCGAAGCCGAGATGCTGGCGGTGGTGGATTCCACCGACAGCCGCAAGGTGGTCGGCTTCCTCACCGAAAACTTCGCCCGCCGCCGCTATGTCGAGGAGATCGACAAGGCGACGCGCGGCGTGCTTGGGGCGCTGTCGTAGGCGCCTTCTATCGGCCTGGTTGAGGCGGGGCTGCGACGAGGAGCGTCACGATCCGCCGCACCATCGGCAGCACCACCAGCAGCGTCGGAAAGGCGACCAGCCAGGACAGCGCCCAGGCGCCCGGCCAGGTCGCGAGGAACGCCGGTGTCGCCCCTAAGCTCCGGAGCGTCGAAATGACCGACACCACGGCCGTCATGAGGATGGACAGCACGAACGGCATCACGATCGGCGCATAGCGCGCCGGCAGTTTGCGAACCACAATCAACTGATTTCTCTTGGAAAAGGACGCGTCGATCACGTTGAACCCTGCAAATGGCATCGATCCCGACGGCATCGGTTGATGCGTTGGTTCACGTGAAACGCTTACGGCGACCGAAAAACGGCGCGGCTGTTCATTATCCGCTCAGGTTCGATGGTTCAAGCTGCGAGTTGGTCGTTCGGTTTACAATCGTTCAAAGCGTGGCAGATTGCCGCGAACATGAAACCATCTCAACGGTTTGCGCATTGAATCCGGTTTGCACATCCCTACGTTTGGCAAGAGCATCGGCAAGATTATAGGAAGGTCAAAATGACTGTGAGACCCATGATTTCCGCAGCCGGCCGCAACATGGTGCTGGCCGCGTTCGCAAGCCTGGCATTGGTCGCAACCTCCGCATCGCCCTCGGCTGCGGCGTCCCCCGGGGCGGTGTCTGGAAAGCCCGTCACGGCAGGGCAGGGCTCCTCCGACGTCACCGATTTCAGCGCCCGGCGGCGCCACTATTATCGGCGCGGGTCGAACGCCGCAGGCCTCGCCTTCATGGGCGCCGCGGCGGGGATCATCGGCGGGGTGATCGCCGAGCAGCGCCGCCGCGACTACTACGAGAACCGCTATTATTATGGTTCGCGTCCCTACTACGGCGGTCCGGGCTATTATGGCGGTCAAGGCTATTACGGCGGCGGCAGTCCGTTCTATTACGATCCGGGCTACTGAGCGGCTGTTTTCAACGCGGCCCGGATTGGGCTGCGCGAAAAGGGCGGTACTTTGTGCCGCCCTTTTTTGATGCGTCGGTACGCTCGTAGCCCGGATGGAGCGACTTGTCCGCCATAGCTCGAAGAGCGACGGCGGAAGCGCAATCCGGGTCCGCCCGCCCGGCATCTCGCACCGTCCCGGATTACGCTGGCGCTCCATCCGGGCTACGCGACCGAGCCTGTGTCGCCCTCTGTCAATCCGCTTCGCTAAAAATATTCCACTTTACCGAAATTCGGTTTCGGCGTATGTGTTGCTCATCCCGGCTCACCCAAGAGGGGCGATCATGTGTCGTCACTGTCGCGAGCCGGGCTTGCGGTGGACGCGGCAGCGTCGGCACGAGAGGCGCGGGCAGGGCGGGTAGTCCCTGTGAGCCCGAGGCTTCGTGCGGACGACGGCGCTGCAAGGCTTCGTCTCGTCTGTAAGTTTCCGGCTTCGTCGACAGGGCTCGGGAAAACTGCGGCGAAATGGCGGGCCGTGCGTACGGCAAAACCGTGTGGTCCTGGCCGTCGTTGCCACGGTCAAGTCCTTGCGAAGGTGCGAGCGAGCCCAACCGGGCAGACTGCATCATCCAAATTCGCGGGGCGAGGGAGGCCAGAAGGAATGGTCGGCTCCCGGGAGATCACGGCATAAGCCGTCCAGCCATCGCGCAGGGAAGGCCGAGTGATCGGCCACACCTGTATGCTGCTGTGCGGTCTCCTTTGCGCGTGCGCTCTTCGCGCAGCAGACCGCGGGTGCGAGCCAGCACCCGGCCTTCCCTGCGCCCTCTTGGATGAGAGGGTTGCGAGACCAAGCAAAGCTCGGGCGAATGCGCCGCGAGGCCGCGAAGGCGTGTCTGCGAGCCGAGCTGCGTGCCACAATCTCGATCTCGTAGGGTGGGCAAAGCGCAGCGTGCCCACGCCTTGTCGCTTATGGACGGAGATCGTGGGCACGGCGCAAGTGCGCCTTTGCCCACCCTACGGCACCGCCGCTGGGATATGCACTGGAGCATCGCAATGACATGTGGAGACAGCGTGCGCCTCACTCCGCTCTCATGCCCCGGACGCAGCGCGGCGTCCCCGGCGATGCGAAGCATCGTCCGGTGCGGTGCGCTGCAGAGCCGGGGCCCATCCATCCGCGTCGTACCGTGTCGCCATCTGGATCCGAGCTATGCGCAGCAGCGGCAAGAAGCGCTGCGGCTTGTCCGGGACACGGCTAAATATTCGGCAATCGCGCCCTCCGGCGCCGATGGACTTGCCCGCCTCAATCCGGTTCAATGGCCAATCGAGCTTTCAGGCGACAATGATGTCGAGATATCTGCTGGTCCTGCTGCTGCTGGCGTCACCGGCGGCCGCGCAAGTCAAGTTGGCGCCGAAGACCGCGGCCGGACATCCCGATCCCTGTGCCCCGATCGGGCGTACCTCAGACGGCAAGCTGGTCTACTCCATGAAATGCGAGACCCTGCCGGCACCGCCTCCGACGCCGCGGGCGGAACTGAAGGAAGCCCCTCCGCCGGCCGCCGAGCCGGAACCGGAGACGCGGCGGAGCGGCATTTTCGGCTGGTCCTACGACCGCAGGTGATGCGTCCGCGCCCCTTGCGCGAAACTGTCGGGAGTGCTCTTTGCTTGAAAATTATCCGTGGGGCCACCGGCCCCGATCCAGAGAGATGAGATGAGCAAACTCGTTATCCGTGCCGGCGACTTCACCTTCGATGCCCGTTTCGAGGAGCAACTGGCACCCAAGACCGTCGCCGCCTTCCGCAAGGCACTGCCGTTCGAAAGCCACATCATCCATGTGCGCTGGAGCGGCGAAGGCGTGTGGATGCCGCTCGGCGATCTCGATTTCGGCGTCGGCTACGAGAACCACACCAGCTATCCCGCGCCGGGCCAGATCATCCTCTATCCCGGCGGCATCAGCGAGACCGAGATCCTGCTGGCCTATGGCGGCGTGCATTTCGCCAGCAAGATGGGCCAGCTCGCCGGCAACCACTTCATCACGCTGACCTCGGGCCTGGAGAATCTGGCGACGCTGGGCAAGAGCGTGCTGTGGAAGGGCGCGCTGCCGATCCGCTTCGAGGAAGTCTGAGTGGCTGACACACGCTACCCGCGCGATCTCCGCGGTTACGGCCGCAACCCGCCGCACCCCGAGTGGCCCGGCAACGCGCGGGTCGCGGTGCAGTTCGTCGTCAATTTCGAGGAAGGCGGCGAGAACAACATCCTGCACGGCGACCGCGCCTCGGAAGCGTTCCTGTCCGACGTGCTCGGCGCGCAGCCCTGGCCGGGCCAGCGCCACGCCAATATCGAATCGATGTTCGAATATGGCTCGCGCGCCGGCTTCTGGCGGCTGTGGCGGATGTTCACCGCACGCAACTGGCCGACCACCGTGTTCGGTGTCGCCACCGCGCTGAAGCGCAACCCCGAAATCGTCGCCGCCATGAAGGAAGCGGGCTGGGATATCGCCAGCCACAGCCTGAAATGGATCGAGCACAAGGACATGACCGAGGCGCAGGAGCGCGCCGAGATCGCGGAAGCGATCCGCGTCCACACTGAGGCCACCGGATCGCGGCCGCTCGGTTGGTACACCGGGCGGTCCTCGATCAACACCAACCGTTTGCTGATGGAGGAGGGCGGCTTCCTCTATCTCTGCGACTCCTATGCCGACGATCTGCCCTATTGGGTCAAGAGCGCGGGCGGCAAGCAGCTCATCATTCCCTATACGCTAGACGCCAACGACATGCGCTTCATCAACCCGCAAGGCTTTGCCGAGGGCGAGCAGTTCTTCACCTATCTGAAGGACGCCTTCGACGTGCTCTATGCGGAGGGCGAAACCGCGCCGAAGATGATGTCGGTAGGTCTGCACTGCCGTCTCGCCGGCCGACCCGGCCGCGCTGCGGGCCTGATGCGCTTCCTCGATTATATCGGCAAGCACGAGCGTGTCTGGGTGCCGACGCGTTTGCAGATCGCCCAGCACTGGCACGACAAGCATGCTCATCTTGCGGCCGACGCATTCGAGATCGGTTGAAGGACGATGTCGCAGATCTCGCTCGCCGATCTCAATGCCGCAAGCAAGGCCGATTTCGTCGCGGCGCTCGCCAATGTCGTCGAATATTCGCCGTGGATCGCTGAGCAGCTCGCCGACAAGCGGCCGTTTGCGGGCGTCAACCAGTTGCACGCAGCGCTGATGGCGGCGATCCAGAGTGCCGAACCCGACGCCCAACTGGCGCTGATCCGGGCGCATCCCGATCTCGCCAGCAAGACCCAGCGCGCGGCGGGGCTGACGGCGGAATCGACCGACGAGCAGAACAGCGCCGGCCTCGACCGGTTGTCGGATGCGGAATACGCGGCGTTCGAGCGCGTCAACAGCGCCTATCGGGACAAGTTCGGTTTCCCCTATATCGTCTGCGTGCGTCGTCACACCCGGGATTCCGTGCTGCGCGACTTCGAGACGCGATTACGCAATATCGCCAAGACCGAGACGCGGCGCGCGATCGAGGAGATCGGCCGCATCTCCGCGCTGCGGCTGGATCAGCTCGTCATGGCCGACGACAGGCTGAAGGTGCACGGCCGGCTCTCGACCCATGTGCTGGACAACCACGTCGGCAAGCCGGCGTCCGGCATCCCGGTCGAGCTCGTGGAGCTCGCAAGCCTCGGCGAGAGCCGTGTAATCGCGCGCGCGGTCACCAATGCGGACGGCCGCACCGATCAACCGCTGATCGGCGGCCGTCCGCTGCCGATCGGCCGCTATGAGCTCAAATTCAGCGTTGCCAGATACTACGCCGAGCGCAACGTGCCGCTGTCGGATCCGCCGTTCCTCGACGAGATCCCGCTGCGCTTTGCCGTCAGCGAGCCAGAGGGGCACTATCACGTGCCGCTGTTGGTCACGCCATGGAGCTATTCGACCTATCGCGGCAGCTAAATGCGAGGCGCGCTCTTCACCTCTCCCCGCAAGCGGGGCGAGGGAGAACAGCGTCGCCGTGGTCGAGCTATCGCGTCCCAGTGGAGTCGCCAAACTTGTCGAGCAGCGCCGGAAACAGCCGGTCCGGCTTGAACGGTGGCGCGGTGAAGCGGATGCCGGTGGCATTCGCGATCGCGTTGCCGAGCGCGGCTGAGACCGGATTGTACGGGCTCTCGCTCATCGACTTCGCACCCAACGGACCGATCGTGTCGGACGTCTCGGCGAAGAACACTTCGGTACGCGGGACGTCGGCGAACGAAGGCAGGTGGTAGTCGCGGAATTTCGGGTTGGTGACCCGGCCGGTCGCGTCGATCACCATCTCCTCGTAGAGCGCGGCGCCGAGCGCCTGCGCAACGCCGCCTTCGACCTGACCGCGGCACTGCATCGGATTGGCAACGATGCCGGCGTCCGCGGCGTGGACGCTCCGGAGTATCCTGAGCTCGCCGGTGGCCTTGTTCACGGCGATGCGAAAACCCTGGACGTTGAAGCCGACCGAGCGCGGCGTGCCGGTGGAATTGCCGCTGCCTGCGAACGGCTGTCCGTGCTCGCGCGCGAGCTTCGCCAGCTCCGTAAACGGCATGCGCCGGACGCCGCTGACGACGGCATTGTCCTCGAGCACGCAGCTCCCGATGTCACAGAGCCACGCGCCGGCGGCGGCCGCCTTCAGCTCGGTCGCGAGCTGAATGGAAGCCGCATGCGTCGCCTTGCCGGCGACGAACATGCCTGCGCTGCCATAGGCGCCGGTGTCGTGGCCGCCATGGGCGGTGTCGGACTGGCGCAAGCGGATCCGGTCGACGGTGGTCGCCAGCGTGGTCGCGGCGATCTGCCGGTGCACGGTGCTGGTGCCGTTGCCGAATTCGGCGGTGCCGACGCTGAGATCGAAGCCGCCGTCGTCGTTGAGCGTAATCGTCGCGTCGGCGAGGTGGCCCGCCGGCGGCACGGTGTCGATCATGGTCAGCGCGACGCCGTCGCCGATCAGCCAGTCCGGCGACAGGTCCGGCTGCAGGCCGTCAGCCTGCATCGCGCGCTCGACGAGGTCGAGGCACTGGTCGAGACCGTAGGAGCCGTAAAGCACGTCGTGAAATTCGGACGGCGGCGGCGACAGCATGGGATCGCCGTCCCTCACGATGTTGCGCCGGCGCATCTCGTAGGGGTTGATGCCGAGCTGCTTGCCCAGCTCGTCGATCGCGGCCTCGATCGCGATCAACGTCTGCGGCAGGCCATAGCCGCGAAACGCACCCGCCGGCACCGTGTTGGTGTAGACGGCGTAGCCGTCGACCCGCTTGTTCGGGCAATTGTAGACTGCGATGGACTCCGACAGGGAGTGGAACATCACCGGGCCGGCGTGATTGCCGTAGGCGCCGGTGTTGGAGAGCACGTCGAGCTGGAGCGCGGTGAGCTTGCCGTCGGGATCCGCTCCGGCCTTGATGTGGACCCGCATCGGGTGCCGCGTCGAGGTCGCGATGAACTGCTCCTCACGGGTGAGCTCCAGCTTCACCGGACGTCCCGTCTTGAGCGCAGCGAGCGCCAGAATGTCCTCGACGAACATCTCCTGCTTGCCGCCAAAGCCGCCGCCGACGCGCTCGCAGAACACGCGGACCTTGTCGGGCGGGAGCTTGAAGATGTCCGACAGCGCGCGCCGGGTCAGGAACGGCACCTGCGTCGAGGTGCGGACATTGAGCACGCCGGAAGTATCGAGCCAGGCGAGGCCGCCATGGGTCTCCAGCGCCGCATGCTGGACGCGATGACTGTGGAAGGTGGCCTCGTAGGTGACGGCAGATGTCGCGAGCGCCGCCGCGACGTCGCCGAACTCGCCATGTGTCTCCGCAGCGAGGTTGCGCTGGGCGTCGGCGATGCGGTTCGCGGTGGTGCGGTCGGGATGAATGATGGGCGCGCCGGGCGCCATCGCCTGCTCCGGATCGATCAGCGCAGGCAAAATCTCATAATCGAGCTTCAGCCGGCGGCAGGCCTCCTCGGCGGCGGCCTCGCTCTCGGCGACGATGGCGGCGACCCTCTGGCCGATGAAGCGGACGACGTCGTCGAGAACGCGGGTGTCCTCGGGGTCCATCCAGTCCATCTCGTGCCGCGCGGTCGAGATCAGCATGGAAGGTGCGTCTTCATGCGTCAGCACCGCGTGCACGCCGGGAACCTTCAGCGCTTCCGACTTGTCGATCGCGACGATCCTGGCGTGGGCATGCGGCGACCGCACCAGTTTGACGTGGAGCAGTCCGTCGATGGCAGTGTCGAAGGTGTAGCGCGCCTCGCCGCGCACGATGTCGGGGCCTGCGGGCGCCGGCAGGCTGCGGCCAAACGCGGCTCCGGCCTCGACGCTTGCCTCGACATTGGTGTTGCCGAGCAATGCGTCCTCGATCGAGCGATAGCCGGTGCAGCGGCAGATATTGCCCTTCAGCGCCGCGCCGAGATCGGTGCGCTGCGCCTGGTTCAGCGAGGCGCAGGTCAGGATCATGCCGGCCGTGCAGAAGCCGCATTGAAAGCCCTGCGCGTCGAGGAAAGCCTGCTGCATCGGATGCGTGCCGTGGTCTCCGCCCAGACCTTCGATCGTGGTGATGGCGCGTCCCTCGGCCCGGAACGCCGGGATCAGGCAGCTGTGCACCGGCTCGCCGTCGAGCAGCACGGTGCAAGCGCCGCAGTCACCGGCGTCGCAGCCCTTTTTCACGCCGAAATGGCCGAGCTCGCGCAGGAACGTGCGCAGGCACTGGCCGGCGCGCGGTTCCTGCGCAAACGGTTTGCCGTTGATCTCGAAGCTCATGACGGCATTGCCCCCAGCAACTCGCGGCGAACCTCTTCGGCGAGCCGCAATGTCATGTGCTTGCGCCAGAGCGGCTGGCCGTGGATGTCGGTGTGGTACAGGTCATCCGTGATCTGCTGGACGATCGCGTCACGCAGCACGCTCGCGTCCGGGGCCCGGCGAAAGGACAGCTGGATCGGCCGCGCCGTCGATGCGGTGACCGTCAGCGTCAGCGTGCCATCGGCATCGAGGCTGCCGATCAGGAGCGCCGCCGAGCGGCCGACCGGCGCCAGCGAGATCTGGCGATATGCCGTGCGGCGCTTCAGCGCGGCAATCGGAATATCGATCTGGCGAAGCAGGTCGCCCGGCGTCAGGCGATTGCGCTGGTTGCCGGTGACGAAGTCGACAACAGGAATCTTCTGCTCGCCGCCGCCGGCCTTCCAGATGGTGCAGACGCCGCCCAACGCTGCGGTGAGCGAGATCATCGGTCCCGCCGGCAGCGACATGCAGAGATTGCCGCCGACGGTTGCGGTCTTCCAGATCTTGAACGAGGCAAGGAAGGCGCGGCAGCACTGGTTGATCAGCGGCGCGGCGAGCCAGTCGGACGGGCAGGCAAGTCCGTCGAGCTGCGCGACCGTGCAAGTGGCGGCGATGGAGAGATGGCTGTCTGTGATCGTCAGCGCCGGCCATTTCAAATCGGTCAGATCGATCAGCCGCTTCAGATGGACCTGCGGCTCCGAGAACAACCACGTGCCGCCCGCGAGCCAGGCGTCGCCTGCCGTCCAGGCCGGCAATTGTGTCCGTGTTTGCGGACGGGCCACTGTCGTGATGGTATTCAAATCCATGGCTGCGCCAAAGCTTCCGCCGGTGAATCGTGTCGATGATTCTTGCAAGACCGGAGCCAAGTCGCAACAAGCAAGTCGTGGCGCGAAGGTGATCGAGCCAGCGTTTACTCGGCTGGCCTGTCAGCGGGTATGAGGAGAATCGGGATCATGAGCGACACAAAGCCGATCTGGATCAGGGATCCCCTGGCCGTCCTCGCCGACGGTGCCGAGCGCGGGGTCGTCGTGACGGACGGCCGTATCGTCGAGCTGGTGCCGGCCGGCGCCACGCCTGCGACCGCCGACGTCGCGGTATTCGATGCGAGCGCACATGTCGTGCTGCCGGGCCTGATCAACACCCATCATCATTTCTACCAGACCCTGACCCGGGCGCTGCCGGCGGCGATGGATCGGGAGCTGTTCCCCTGGCTCAAGGCGCTCTATCCGGTGTGGGCGAGGCTGACGCCTGAGGCGCTCGAGCTCGGCGTCACCGTGGCGATGTCCGAGCTGTTGCTCTCGGGCTGCACCACCACGACGGATCATCACTACGTCTTCCCCGCTGGTCTCGAGGACGCCGTCGATATCGAGGTCGGCGTCGCAAGTCGTCTCGGCGTGCGGGTGCTGCTGACGCGCGGCTCGATGAACCTGTCGCAGCGGGACGGTGGCCTGCCGCCTGACAGCGTCGTGCAGGACGAGGACACGATCCTCGCCGACAGCGCGCGCGTGGTGGCGAGGCACCACCAGCGCGGCGCCGATGCGATGGTACAGATCGCGCTGGCGCCGTGCTCGCCGTTCTCGGTGACGACGTCGCTGATGCGCGCCACCGCCGATCTCGCCGACAAGCTGGACGTGCGCCTGCACACCCATCTCGCCGAGACCGAGGACGAGAACAAATTCTGCCAGCAGATGTATGGCTGCCGTCCGCTCGACTATCTCGAGCAATGCGGCTGGCTCAATGCGCGGACCTGGCTCGCCCACGGCATATTTTTCAACACCGACGAGATGAAGCGGCTGGGCAAGGCGAAGACGACCATCAGCCATTGCGCGTGCAGCAACCAGTTGCTGGCGTCCGGCTGCTGCCCGGTCTGCGAGATGGAGGAGGCCGGCGTCGGGATCGGGATCGGTGTCGACGGCTCGGCCTCGAACGACGGCTCGAACCTGATGCAGGAGGTGCGGGCTGCGTTCCTGCTGCAACGGGCGCGTTATGGCGTGGCCAAGGTCAGCCACAAGGACGCGCTGCGCTGGGCCACCAAGGGCTCCGCGGCCTGCGTCGGCCGGCCGGAACTCGGCGAGATTGCGGTCGGCAAGGCCGCGGACCTCGCGCTGTTCAGGCTCGACGAATTGCGCTTCTCCGGCCATGGCGACCCCTTGGCCGCGCTGGTGCTGTGCGGGGCGCATCGGGCCGACCGGGTGATGGTGGGGGGACGATGGGCCGTGATCGACGGCGCGATCCCCGGCCTCGATGTGGCAGACCTCATCCGCCGCCACAGCTCGGCGGCGCGGCTCATGCGGATGGGATGAAAGAGGGGGCGACCACAAGTGCCGGGTGCTTCTGGCCACCCCCTCCGAACCTCCTCCGGGAGGAGCAGGTGATCTAGCCTAAGCAAGAAGCGTGCTACTTGCCCGGCAGCTTGTCGTCGATGCCTTTGACGTAGAAATTCATGCCGAGGATCTGGCCGTCGTCGAGGTGATCGCCGCCTTTGCACTCGACCGGCTTGCCGTCCTGCCCAACGATCGGGCACTTGAACGGATGTAGCTTACCTGCAGTGATCGCGGTCTGGGCATCCTCGGCGAGCTTTTTTACCTCGTCGGGCATGTTGGTGTAGGGCGCCATCGCGAACATGTGACTGTCGAGGCCGCCCCAGCTGTCCTGGGACTTCCAGGTGCCGGCAAGCTCGGCCTTGACCCGCTCGATGTAATAGGGGCCCCAGGTGTCGAGGATCGAGGTCAGCTGGGTCTTGGGCCCGAACTTGATCATCTCGGAGTCCTGGCCGAAGGCGAGCTTGCCGCGTTCGCTGGCGATCTGCATCGCGGCGGGCGAATCCGTGTGCTGCATGATCACGTCGGCGCCCTGGTCGATCAGCGCCTTGGCGGCGTCGGCCTCCTTGCCCGGGTCGAACCAGGTGTTGGCCCAGATGATCTTGACCTTGATGTCAGGCTTGATGGTCTGCGCCGCCAGGATCGTCGCATTGATGCCGGAGACGACCTCCGGAATCGGGAACGAGCCGATATAGCCGAGCACGCCGGACTTCGACATCTTGGCGGCGATCAGCCCCTGGATGTAGCGGCCCTGATACCATCTGGCCGAGTAGGTCGACATGTTCGGATTGCGCTTGTAGCCGGTCGCGTGCTCGAAATGAACGTTCGGATATTTTTTCGCGACCTTCAGCGTCGGATCCATATAACCGAACGAGGTCGTGAAGATCAGCTTGTTGCCGGCACGGACGAGCTGCTCGATGGAGCGCTCGGCGTCCGGGCCTTCTGGCACGTTCTCCAGATAGGTGGTCTCGATCTGGTCGCCCAATTCCTTCACCAGCGCCTGCCGCGCCAGATCGTGCTGATAGGTCCAGCCCAAATCTCCGATCGGACCCAGATAGATGAAGCCGACCTTCAGCTTGTCGGCGGCGGAGACTGCACTGACGCTGCCGGCGAGCAGGAGTCCGGCGGCCAGCGCAAGAAGTGATTTCCTCATCATCGATCTCCAAACATCAGGGGAAAGCCACGATCCGCAACGTGCGCGCCCCATCGCGCGCGCCGCGGAAATGAAATTCAGCGGTCCGGCACGAACACGGTGCCGAGCGCGGCGGGTGCGGTCGAGCCGCCGCTGCGCGCGCGGGAGAGCAGGACCAGCACGATGATCGTCGCAAGATAAGGCAGCGCCGACATGAATTGCGAGGGAATGCCGATGCCCCAGCCCTGCGCATGCAATTGCAGGATCGTCACGGCCCCGAAGAGATAGGCGCCGATCACGAGCCGGCCCGGCCGCCAGGACGAGAACACCACCAGCGCCAGTGCGATCCAGCCGCGGCCCGCGGTCATGCCGGGAATGAAGAACGGCGTATAGGCGAGCGGCAGATAAGCGCCGGCAAGGCCGGCGCAGGCGCCGCCGAACATCACGGCGAAGGTGCGGATACGCAGCACGGGATAGCCGAGCGCATGCGCGGAGACGTGGTTGTCGCCGCAGGCGCGCAGGATCAATCCCGCCCGCGTGCGGTACAGGAACCACCAGACGCCGACGACGAGTGCAATCGAGAAGTAGACGAAGCCATCCTCGCCGAACAGCACGCGCCCGACCAGCGGGATGTCGGTGAGGCCCGGAATGGCGAGATGGACCGCCGGCGTGATGCGCTCGCCGACGAAGCCGGCGCCGATCAGTCCGGACAGCCCGACGCCGAGGATGGTCAGTGCGAGTCCCGTCGCCACCTGGTTGACGGCGAGCCCGAGGGCCATCAATGCGAAGATCAGCGACATCATCGTGCCCGCGATGATGCCGAACAGCGCGCCGACGAAGACCGATCCGGTGAGCCAGGCGCCGGCAAAGCCGCAGGCCGCGCCAACGATCATCATGCCCTCGACGCCGAGATTGAGCACACCGGAGCGCTCGGTCACGAGCTCTCCGGTCGCAGCGATCAGGAGCGGCGTGGACGCGGCGAGCACGGCCAGGATGATGGCTTCAATGAGTTCCACTGGCCACCTGACGGTTCGGGAAGCTCAGCTTGAAGCGATAGAGAATCAGGGAATCGCAGGCGAGCACGTAGAACAGCAGAATGCCTTGAAAGACCTTGGTGACATCCAATGGAATCTTCATCGCGATCTGCGCCTGCTCGCCGCCGATAAAAGTCAGCGCGAGGAAAAGGCCTGCAATTAATATTCCAAGCGGGTTCAGCCGGCCGAGGAAGGCGACGATGATCGCAGTAAAACCGTAGCCGGGTGAGATGCCGGGCTGGAGATGTCCGACCGGACCTGCCACCTCGATGATGCCGGCGAGCCCTGCGAGCGCGCCTGATATCGCGAAGGTCAGGATGATCAGTTGATTGGCGTTGAAGCCGCCGAACCGGGCCGCGCGGGGCGCTGCGCCGACGACACGAATCTCGAACCCCTTGATGGTTCGCCCGAGCAGGATTGCAGCCGCGGCGACGACTAGAAGCGCAATGATCGAGCCGAGATGCAGCCGGCCGCCCTCGATCAGCAACGGCACCGTCGCCACCGGATCGAACTCGGCCGTGGTCGGGAAGTTGAAGCCGTTGGGGTCGCGCCAGGGGCCGCGCACGAGATAATCGAGGAAGAGGTCGGCGACATAGACCAGCATCAGGCTGGTCAGGATCTCGCTGGCGCCGAACTTCACCTTGCAGATCGCCGGGATCAGCGCATAGAGCGCACCCGCAGCGGCAGCGAGGACGAGCATGGCCGGCAGCACCCAGGCGCCGGCGTCGGTGCCTTGCGTCTTCACCGCGATCCAGCTTCCCGCAACCGCGCCGATCAGGAATTGACCCTCGGCGCCGATGTTCCAGGCATTGGCGAGATAGCACAGTGACAGGCCGATGGCGATCATCACCAGCGGCGTTGCCTTCACCGCGATCTCCTGCAACGAATAGCCGTCGGTCAGTGGCGCGATGAAGTAGGCGTGCAAGGCGAGCAGGGGATTCTTGCCGAGTATCGCGAACAGGATGACCATGGTCACGACGGTGAGGCCGATCGCGATCAGGGGCGAGACCAGCGCGATCGTGCCCGAGCGCTCGGCGCGCTTCTCAAGCACCAATTGCATGCGCGACCTCCTTTGGCTCGAGGCTGCTGCCACCCATGAGAAGGCCGAGATTTTCGCGCGTTGCCTCGCGGGTCGCGAGCGGTGCCGACAGCTTGCCGTGGAACATCACAGCGATGCGGTCGGTGATCTCGGCGAGTTCGTCGAGATCCTGGCTGGTCACGAGCACGGCGGCGCCCGCGGTTGCCAGATCAAGCAGCGCCTGGCGAATGACGGCGGCGGCGCCGGCATCGACGCCCCAGGTCGGCTGGCTCACCACCAGCACAGCGGGGTTGCGCAGGATCTCGCGTCCCACAATGAACTTCTGCAGATTGCCGCCGGAGAGGGATGCGGCTTCCGGATCGCGCTTGGCCTTGCGGACGTCGAACGTCTCGGTCGCGCGGTCAACGGTCTTCAGCGTGGCCGCGGTATTGATGAAGCCGCGATGGACCATGCCGCTCGCGGCATGTCCGGTGAGCAGCGCGTTCTCCGAGAGCTTCATGCGCGGCGCGGTGCCATGGCCAAGCCGCTCTTCGGGAACGAAAGCTGCTCCGAGCCTGCGTCGCTGCGTGATGGAGAGATGGCCGGCGGCAATGCCTTCGATCACCACGGTACCGGGGTCCTTCGACGACCGCTCGCCGGACAGCGCGGCGAACAACTCCTCCTGGCCGTTGCCGGCGACGCCGGCGATGCCCAGGATCTCGCCGCCCTTCAGCTCGAACGAGATGTGCTCGAGCCGGACGCCATGCGGCTCGCTCGGCGCGAGCGAAAGATCGTTGACGACGAGCCGCGGCACGGTGGTTGTCCGGCCGGATGCCGCCTTCACTTCCTTGATCTCACCGCCGACCATCATGCGCGCCAGCGAAGCGGCGGTCTCGCGCCGGGGATTGCAGGTCTCGACCTTCCTGCCGCCGCGCAGGATCGTGGCGGTGTCGCAGAGCCGCTTCACCTCCTCGAGCTTGTGGCTGATGTAGAGGATGGCGCGGCCTTCGGCCTTGAGCCGCTCCAGCACGACGAACAGCTGATCGGCTTCCTTTGGCGTCAGGACGGCGGTGGGCTCGTCCAGGATCAGGAATTTCGGATCCTGCATCAGCGCCCGGACGATCTCGATGCGCTGGCGCTCACCGACCGACAATTGCCAGACCTCGCGCTTGGGATCGAGCGGAAGGCCGTAAGCCTCCGATACCTGCTCCAGTCGCGCCGACATGTCCTTGAAGGATTCTCGTCCGTCGAGGCCGAGCGCGACGTTCTCGGCGACGGTGAGATTGTCGAACAGCGAGAAGTGCTGGAACACCATGCCGATGCCGAGGCCGCGTGCTTCCGAAGGTCCGGACAGCAGGATTCGTCGGCCCTGCCAGCGAATCTCGCCAGCGCTCGGCTGGATCAGCCCGTAGATCGCCTTGACCAGCGTCGACTTGCCGGCGCCGTTCTCGCCGAGCAGCGCGTGGATTTCGCCTGGCCAAATATCGATGTCGATGGAATCGTTGGCGAGGAAATCGCCATAGCGTTTGGTGAGTCCGATCGTCCGCAGCAGCGGGGACTCGCCGGAATTCAGGCCGTCAGGTGTCGAATCCAACATTCGCTGATGCGCTTGCATGGTGAAATGCCCCAATAGTGGGCCAGTTTGAACCCCGGCGTAAGGTGGGAAAATGCGTCATCCCTTGCTCAACGCTTTGGCAGGCAGCTTGTGGCAGCGCGCCGGCTCTCGCCGGGACGAAGCCCCGTGTTCAGGCGCCCGCACATTGCCTTACGGGCGCGGCTTCCGCGGGCGCCTGTTGCAGATTTGTGACGGTTCAAGGCAAATCGGAACCCGCTATGCAGCCTTGACGTCGCAGTGAGCAAAGTTGCGCCATCGCGTTTATGCATTGCGGATCGACGCAACATTGGCTCCTGACCGTCCGTCTCCCAACATCCGCTCGACATGAAAGAAGAGCGAAATCAGACGGGAATGTCCGGCAATAGCCGGCCATGCGGGCCACATGCCCGCTGCAAGAAAACTTCCTAAATCCCCCGAAGAAACGCCGCCCCTTGCCAAAACAAGCGGCACGCCTTGAAAAAAGTTGAGGCTTCTCCCTCCGGGAGATCGGCGCAAGTCTCGCACCCAAGGGCGTTCATTGACGTGTCCAAACTTGGGGGTATTCAGGATGTCGTTTCGTTTCAGGGCAATTGCAGCAACGGCGCTGTCACTTGCCACGCTGGCCACCGGTGGCCTGGCTTTCGCGGCGGATCTGCCGGTCAAGGCTGCCAAGAAGGCGGCGGATCTCCCGTTCTTCCTGGTGATCGATAACCGCGTCACCTTCTCCTACATCTTCAACGCCTCGCAGCCCGGTGCGTGGTCGTTCCGGCCGGATGGATCGATCGACAGCAAGACCACCAAGCAGGTTTACTCGTTCACGCATTTCGATCTCTGGGCATACGGCACGAACTTCTTCACCATCTCGATGTTCAAGTCCGACCACAATGACCCGTCTGCGCCCTGCACCAACGCGGACACGATCTTCGGCGCGCCGGCAACGTGCGCCGGTGCAACGGAGATCTACGGACTGTTCCGCTCGACGTTCGGCTGGAATGAGCTCTTCGACACCAAGGCCTTCACCGCGGGGCCGCTTCACAACATCTCGTTCGAGGTTGGCATGGATGCCAACACGGAAAACCGGTATTTCGGCGCGGCCAAGCGCGACGTCGTCGGCGGTCTGCAGTTTGCGTTCGATCTGCCCTACAAGGGTTACATCAACGTCGCGCCGCTGGTGTACTGGGAGTTCGCCAATCACAACTCATTCAGTCAATGCGGACTGTTCGGTGCGGGCGTTCCCGGCGTGACCTGTCTTGCAGACGGCAACACCTCGTTCAAGCCAACCTGGGCGGTCGAGGTCAATTACTACATGGATCTCGGCTTCCTGCCGCCGAACATGCAATATTTCTCGATCAGCGGCCGCGCCGGCTGGTATGGCAAGAAGGGCACCGACACCCAGCCGCTTCCCTACAGCCCCGCGAACGGCGTCTACAACACGGCGGTCGAGTTGAACTCGGAGCCGATCCGCCTGACCTTCGATGCCTCGAAGGCCGCCTGGGGTGACAAGTATTCCCACTTCGTGGACGTCTGGGTGGCCTACCGCTACTGGCAGAACAAGTTCGGTCTCGATCACAACCTTGCCGTTGGCTGTACCACGGCGGTCGGTGGCCGGACGGTGAGCACCGGGTCGTGCACCGAGTCCTCGCTCTACTCCGGGATCACCGTGAAGTTCTGACTGCTTGACACGTGGCAGCCGTAGGGTGGGCAAAGCGAAGCGTGCCCACGACTTCTGCTGCCGTAGCAATCCGATGGTGGGCACGGCGCAAGGGCGCCTTTGCCCACCCTACAGATCCGAACTTGTGGTAACGCTTACTTCGTCCAGACGCCGTCGTGCAGCGCTTCGGCTTCGTCCTCGAGCAGCGGACCAACGACCTCGGTCGGCCGCTGGCCGCTGGCAAAGACCTCGCGGCACGGCAGGTCGAGGGTCGGGTTGTCAGGATGGTTGCCGGTGACGCCGCGCAGGCGATGCTCGCTGAGCCCATAGACGACGCGGCCGATGCCAGCCCAGTAGATCGCGCCGGCGCACATCGCGCAGGGCTCTGCCGAGGAATAGAGCGTCGCGGTCGCCAGCACCTCGCGGCCGAGTGTGCGGCAGGCCTGGGTGGCCGCGAGACGTTCGGCATGCGCGGTGCCGTCTTGATCCGGCATGTAGCCGTTCTCGGTCTCGATCAGCACCCTGCCGTCCGCATCGACGACGATGCAGCCGAACGGGTGGTTGCCATGCGTGAGGGAGCGGCGCGCGACCGCGAAGGACAAACGCAGAAACTGCTCGTCACGCTTCGATGCGCCGGCCATCAATCCTCCGCGGTCAGTGCCCGGCCATGCGCGGCCGATCGCGGCGAGACCGGTTTCGCTGGCCCATCCTTCATACACGAATTCGCCGTGGAACATCTCCACCAGCCGCCCCCGGCTTATTGACGGTATATTCCGGATAAGCGATTGAAAATATTGATTATGCGGGCGGTTCGGGTCCTGTTATTGGGTGAACCGTTGCCGCGCCTGTGCATGACCGGCGCGACGCAGCCTGCCGCGCACGCGCATTCATGCTAACCACGCGGCGGTTGGGACGGGCCGGTGCGTGATTTGCCGCCGACCGTGTACCGATTGTCGCCAGGACAGCCGCTGCCGCGGTCCAGAGAAGAGAAAGCTCGTCGAGATGGGTGCCGCCAACGCCGTTCAAAATGCACCGCTCGGCGAAGAGATCGTGCGTCGGATCAACGATCTGGCTGCGATCTCGGAAGCAGGCGACAACCTCACCCGCATCTATCTCACCAAGGAATTGCGCGAGGCGGCGGACCTCCTGCTGAGCTGGATGCGCGAGGCCGGCATGAGCGCGCGCCTTGACGCGATCGGCAATGTCTGCGGCCGCTACGAAGGCCAGCGGCCCGGCGCGCCCTGCCTGATGCTCGGGTCGCACTACGACACCGTACGCGATGCCGGCAAATGGGACGGGCCGTTGGGGGTGATCACGGCCATCGCCTGCGTTGCCGATCTCAATCGCCGTGGCAAGCGCCTGCCGTTCGCGATCGAGATCGTCGGCTTTGCCGATGAGGAGGGCGTGCGCTTCGCTTCGACCTTGCTCGGCAGCCGTGCCGTGGCCGGCACCTTCGACGAGAGTGTGTTGCACGTGCGCGACCGCGACGGTGTGTCGATGCGCGATGCGCTCGTACAGTTCGGCCTCGATCCCGATCATATCGGAGCAGCCGCGCGGACGCGGCGCGAGCTGCTTGCCTATCTCGAATTGCACATCGAGCAGGGGCCGGTGCTGGAAGCGCAGGACCTGCCTGTCGGTGTCGTCACCGCGATTGCCGGTGCGACGCGGCTTGCCGCGCGGCTGACCGGCATGGCGGGGCACGCCGGTACCGTGCCGATGGCGCTGCGCCGCGATGCGCTCACGGGTGCGGCCGAGTGCATCGGCGCGATCGAGCATTTTTGCCGCACCGACGAGAGCGGCCTTGTCGGCACCGTCGGCTACATCCAGGCGAGGCCCGGCGCCACCAACGTCATTCCGGGCGAGGTGTCGTTCACCATCGACATGCGCGCGCCGACCGATATGCACCGCAAGCGCGCGGTCGCCGATATCGTCCGCCAGATCGAGGCGATCGCCAAGCGCCGGCACCTGGCCCTCCAGCTCGACGTCACCCACGAGAACCGCACCGCGCCTTGCGCGCCGTGGCTCAAGGAGCAGATCGCGCAGGCGATCGGAGCGGAGGGGTTCTCCGTGTTCGAGCTGCCGAGCGGAGCGGGGCATGACGGCATGGCCATGATCGACATCGCCGATGTCGGCATGATCTTCGTCCGCTGCCGCGGCGGCATCAGCCACCACCCGGACGAGCATGTGGAGCTTGCCGACGCCGACGCCGGTGCGCGGGTGCTGCTGCGGGTGATCGAGAATTTCAGGCCGCGGGAAGGCTAGCCCGATCAGGTCGAAGGTGCCTCGCTGGAAGCCGGTACGTCATCTGGAGGAAATACGAATCAGCCATGCTTCGGATGGTGGCCGCACCATCGGAGTGACCTCGCCACATATGAATAGTGATATCTCGTTGCCCTCAGATCGCGGAAACCGATTTTACCAAGGCGTGGCCGCGACCTTTTTCGCCAACGCCCTCCAGGCGGTCAATTTTCTCGGTGATCGATTCCTGAGGAAGTCACACCATTCGTTGTCGGCCATCGAGGACCTTTACCGGCACTCGATGGACAGCGCCTTTTCGGTCACCGAGGCCTTCCTTGTCACGGGCGCGCCGCACGCATCCGCCTATTATCCCCGTGACTTCGCCTGGTTCTATCCTGATGTTCTCGACCCCGAGACGATCATGGATGCGCAGGACGCAGTGCGGCGGGCCCGGCTGCTCGACAAGAGCATCCGTCTGTTGCTGGAGGCGGTTCGCGCCGACGTCGTCACGACCACCATCGTCCCGGCGGGGCGCGGTCGGTACCTCGGCGTGAACTATTTCTCGCAGCCCTCGGATACGCTGCTCGGCATTCTGGCCGGCCTGCAGCAGATGATCTCGGCCGATCAGAGGGCGCCGTCCTATCTGGCGATGTCGCAATGCGCGCATGCCGGCCGCCTGCTGCTGGCAGAATATGGCGGTGATCTGAAGCGTGCGATCCTCCGGCTCGCAAGCGAGCTCGAGCCGTTCGACGATGACGGCACCAGGTATTTGCTGTGTGATGCCCGTGGCCCTCGCTCCGCTGCAACGGATACCCGTGCGGAACGTAGGCGTTTTGTCACCAATGCCTGCGTCTACACGACCTTCGTGTGGAGCGTGCAGCTCGGCATCGTCGACGAGAGCGAGCTGAAGCGGCTGCTCGGACGCGGCCTCGCACAGTACAAGAAAGACCTGCTCCGCCTGTTCGGCAAAGACGGCTACATCAGGCATTCCCTGGATGGTCCGAAGGGCCCGCCGGTGTCCTCGGTTGCGCTGGACTTCGTCGGCGTGCATCGCGGCTTCTGGGACATGACCGATGCCGGCGAGCGTGCACTGTTCGCGGCCACGGCGGATCTGATCATTGCAGAGCCGCGCTTCCGCATACCCTCGACGTTCCACTTCCTGGTGTCCGCGGATAATCCGCGGAACAAGATGATCCACAAGATTGCGGCTCCCGCCTATCAGGGGCGCTCATCCTGGCCGACGTTCAACGTCGAATTCGCGGACCGGATGCTCGACTACGACGAGGTCTCCGGCGGTGATCGCTACCGGGCCTGCGCGCAAGGCATATTGAAGGACATTCGCACCGCGACCGAAGTGCACGGCGGATATCAGGAGCTGATCTCGGAACGGGGGCTGAAGTATCGCACCTGGGCTTACAAGGGCGCCGTGGCCCATTCCTGGTTTCCGCGCTTCCTGTCGGTCTGGAGGAGGGCGTATGGAACGCCGCTCCTGCAATGGAATGACTGACCGCGGGGACGCTATCCCGCCGTCACGTCCACCAGCTCGCCGCCCTCCAGCACCTTGGCCGCCTTGGTGCGATCGAGATCGCCTTCCCAGGCCGCGACCACGACGGTCGCCACGCAATTGCCGACGAGATTGCCGAGCGCGCGGGCCATGCCGATGAACCAGTCGACCGACAACACCAGCACGAGGCCGATTGCAGGAATGCTCGGCACCGCATTGAGCGTCGCGGCCAGGATCACGATGGCCGAACCCGGCACGCCATGCGCGCCCTTCGAGGTGATCAGGGAGACGCCGAGAACCAGCAGGAGATCGCCGAAGGACAGCGGCGTGTTGGTCGCCTGCGCGATGAAGACGACGGCCAGCGTCAGATAGATCGAGAAGGCGTCGAGGTTGAAGGAATAACCGGTCGGGATTACGAGACCGACCACGGAATCCTTCACGCCCATCCGCTCGAGCTTCTTCATGATCTGCGGCAGCACGGCATCGGAGGAGGCGGTCGCGAGCACGATGGTCAACTCTTCGCGCAGGTAGGCGAGGAATTTGAGGATGTTGATCCCGGCGAGCGCCATCACGCCGCCGAGCACGCCCAGCACGAAGATGCCGACCGAGACGTAGAACAGCATCACCAGCGACACGAGCTGCTTCAGCGAGCCGACGCCGTATTTGCCGACGGTGTAGGCGACCGCGCCGAGCACGCCGAGCGGGGCAACGCGGACGATCAGCCCCATGACGCGGAACAGCACGGTGGAAGCCGCATCGATCATGCTGGTGACGAGCTTGCCCTTCTCGCCGCCGACGAGCGCGAGGCCGACGCCGAACAGGACCGCGAAGAACAGCACCTGGAGCACGTCGTTGCGCGATAGCGCATCGAAGGAGGTGGTCGGGATCACGTTCATCAGAAAGGCGCCGATGCCGCCGCCGGACAGCTTGTGGGCATTGTCGGCATAGGTGTTGAGCGCTTTGGCATCCAGCGTCGAGGGATCGATGTTCATGCCGTGGCCGGGGCCGAAGAGATAAGCGAGCAACAGGCCGACGACGAGCGCGACGGTCGTCATGATCTCGAAATAGACCAGCGCCTTGACGCCGACCCGGCCGACCTTCTTGAGGTCGCCGGCGCCGGCAATGCCGTGCACGACGACGCAGAACACGATCGGCGCCACGATCATCGAGATCAGCTTCAGGAAAGCGTCGCTGAGGAGCTTGAGCCCGATCGCGAAATCCGGGACGGCCATGCCCAGGATGACGCCAAGCACCAGCGCTGCCAGGACCTGCACGAACAGCGAGGCGTAGAGCGGCTTCGGCTCGGCGGCGGGTGCCGCGGTGATGGTCGACATGGTGGATTCCCCCGGTTTGACGCGACGTGGACGTCAAACAGGAGCAACAACCGTGCCAGATTGTCGCGGGGGATCCGGAAAGCGACGCAGGACGTCGCTCTGATATTGCGGGAGCGACGCAACGCTTCTTGCGTCGTCTGCTGCGTCGGGAGCGCGGGACCCGCGGTCAGCCGTTATGCCTTCGCCAAAACGAAAGGCATCGTCATGCCGCAAGATCCAGCAGCCGGCATGATCCGCGCACGAGCGCCTTGCGTCCGGTGGGCGTCATCACGGGTACGCCGTCATTGACGACAACGAGGCCGAACTTGACCAGACTTTCGATAAGATAGGCCTTGGAGAGGCGACCGCCCGACACGGGGTTGCGAAGTGTGCGCAGAGCTTCCCACTGGTCCGGCGAAAGATCGAAGTCGACGTCGTTGCTCATGTTGCCTCAAGCGATAGTACCATTCGCGCGCCTCTGTTAGCGGCGCTGCATGAAGACCATGCGACGACAATGAGTCGGGAATTCGGTGCGCAGTTTAGAACCTCTCTTCACGAATTGCCGCACTTCATTGCGCCACAAGAGTAAAGATCGTTCGACCGCGAATATCGTCCCGAGCTTCGATCACATATTGATGATTTTGGATTGATGTTGCACCGCAAGTTACCGCGGTGCACGGGAAGCGCTGCTGTCCCATTCTGCGTCGCAATATGCACAGAAATCGTGAGGCGAAAGGTTGAGGACTCTGTTACGGTGATTCCCGGGGAATGACTTCACGCTGCCAGGAGTGGAGTGCATGAACAGGCTGGTCGAAATTCGCAGTCAGGAATCCCTGTGCCGGGAGCGTGCCGCGCTCGATTTCAATCGCCGGGTTTTTTGGCTCGCGCAAGCCGAGGAATGGGAGCAGCGCGCGCTCGACGAAATTGCCTATCACTTCCGGGAGTGTAACGTCGGCCAAGTGGAGCTTGCGCGGATCTGACGTTAGCCGCGGGCAAAACCTACTGATAAGTCGCCACGATATCTGACACCGCGCGCTCGAGCTGCTGAGCGGTGGCGCATTGGCGCACGACCGTACAGAAGGTCGCATAGCGCGGCATCTCGGAATCACCAAAGCCCCAGGCGAGCCGTCCTTCGGGATTGAGCCAGACCAGCCGCTTCGAGCGTTCGGAGATGCGGCGCAGGATGTCGGCACGCGGGTCGAGATTGTTGCTGCGGGCGTCGCCGAGCACGATCACCGTGGTTTGCGGCGTCAGCGTGCCCATGAAGTCCTTTTCGAAATCGACCAGCGAAGAGCCGTAATCGGACGAGCCGAAGCCGACCTTGGACATGATCTCGGCCATCGCCTCTCCCGGCGATTTCTTTTCCAGGATCTCGCTGACCTCGATCATGTGCGAGGAGAAGGCGAAGGAGCGGACGTCGTCGACCACCTCGTGCAGCGAGTGGATCAGCAGCAGGAAGAAATCGGAGACTTGCGCGACCGAGCCGGAGACGTCGCATAGTGCCACGATCTTCGGCCGGTCACGATGCTTGCGCTTCCATGCGGTGAGGAAGGGCACGCCGCCCCACGCCGCATTGCGGCGCAGTGTGCGGCGGACGTCGAGATGACCGCGGCGCTGACGCTTGCGCGGCTTCGAATAGCGCTCGCGCAGGCGGCGCGCGATCTGGCGGATGAGGGCGCGCATCTCCGCGACCTGGCGCCGCTCGATGCGGGCGAGCGGCGCGTTGCGCAGGATCTCGTTGCGGAGATTCTCGGCCTCCTCGCGGGCGTAGAGTGCAAGCCCCTGCGAGACGGTGTCGCGCACGGCTTCGCGCAAGGCGTCGAGCGCGGCGCGCAGACGTTCGGCCAGTGCCGGGTTGCTCGCAGTCAGCGCGTCGAGATCATCGCGCAGGCGCTGGAGGCCCATGGCGTCGAGGATGCGGCTGGAAAAGATCCCGCGCTGGGTGGAATAGCGGATGTCCGACAGGGAGGCGGCGCCGGACGCGCCGGCGATGGCGGCTGCGATCGCATTGCGGTCCTGCGACAGCAGCATCTGCGCCAGCGGACCCAAGCCCTCGGGAGGCTGTCCCTCGCCCGCTTCGCTGGCCGAGCTGGAGGAGGGCGACTGATCTACGTCCTGCGAGGCGCTCTCCTCGCTGTTGGCTTCGGTCTGATCCTGTCGCGGCTCCGGCTGGCTGAAGAACAGATCAAAGCAGTCGCCGAGCGCGAGCTTCTCGTCCTGCGACTTGGCGAGCGTCAGCAGCAGCGCATCGCGCAGGAGGGCGCGGTCGGAGATGCCGACCTGTGCGACCGCGCGCATCGCATCGATGCTTTCGGCCGGCGAGACGTGAACGCCGACGCCGCGTGCTGCCCGAAAGAAACGATGGAGGTTCTCGCGCATCGGCGTCAACCGAAGACGTTGGACCGGGCCGCCTTGGCAATGAAGGTCGTCACCTGCGGCGATGCGGCCTCGATGTCGGCTTCGTATTTCAGGAGCACGTTGAGCGTGTCCTTGACGATCTCGGTGTCGAGTTCCGTGGCCTGGAGCAGCACCAGCACGCGCGCCCAGTCGATGGTCTCGCTGACCGAGGGCAGCTTTTTCAGATCGAGCGAGCGGATTTCGTGGATAAAGCCGACCATTTGCCGGCGCAGCGCCTGCGCGATGCCGGGCACCCGGCTTTCGACGATACGCTCCTCGAGCCGCTGCTCGGGGAAGCCGATATGCAGATGCAGGCAGCGCCGCTTCAGGGCATCGCCGAGGTCACGCTCGCTGTTGGAGGTGAGGATCACCGTTGGCGGTGTGATCGCCGAGACGGTGCCGAGCTCGGGGATCGTGACCTGGAAATCGGACAGGATCTCCAGCAGCAGGGATTCGAATTCGGCGTCCGACTTGTCGATCTCGTCGATCAGGAGCACGCAGCCGCCCGGCTGCTCCAGCGCCTGCAGCAGGGGGCGCGGCTCGACGAATTCCTTGGAGAAGAACACGTCGCCGAAATCGTGCAACTGGTTGAGCGCGGCGTGCAGCGTCTGCGCGCCGCCGAGGACTTCGCCGAGCTTGTCCTTGAGGATCTGCGTATAGAGAAGCTGTTTTGCGTATTTCCACTCGTAGAGCGCCTTGGCCTCGTCGAGACCCTCGTAGCATTGCAGGCGGATCATCTTCATGCCGCGCCAGGCCGCGATCGCCTTGGCAAGCTCGGTCTTGCCGACGCCCGCGGGGCCCTCGACCAGGATCGGCTTCTCGATCTGCTGCGACAAATAGACGGCGGTCGCGATCTGCCGGCTCGCGATGTAGCCCTGCGCGGCGAGGCCGCTCTCCACTGCCTCGATCGAGGTCGAGGCCTTCTGATCAGCCACGAAAGGGCGCTCCCAAAGGTCTTGCTTGAGGCTTGTTCTGCCTGCGTTCCCGGCAAAGAACAAGCCTCGTTTGGGAGGCATCAGACCCGCACGGACGGCGCTTTTTCCGCTCGACGCAAATACGTGTCGGCGCGGATATTTGCGCGGCCCGCCGTTCGCGCGATCAGTGCCGCAGCAACTCCGGCTTGCGGATCGTCTGTCTGACCTCGGCGCCGCAATCGGCGCATTCATAGACAAAGTCGATCTTGGCGAGGCTCCAATGCGGTTCGACCTCGCGCACATACATCGGCAGGAACCCCATGCACGTCGGGCAATTCACAGGCGCGATTTCGATGTCCTGATGATGCTGTACATAAGCTGGCATCTCGGCTCTCCTTCGCAGGCGACAACCAAACCCCGCGCAGAAGCTACTGCCGGCCGCTCCAGGCGCATCATCAACTCTTTCGAACGGAGATGGAACGGCGGACGTTTCTCGCGCGCTGTGACATTCTTGTTACGTGTCTGTACTGTAACGGGCGGACCGAATGCCTATTTCTGCGGCCAATCCGGTTTTTTCGGCCCTCAACCAACGATAAGGGAGCAACGCCCATGACGCATGCCATTCGTTTTCACAAGACCGGCGGTCCGGAAGTCCTGGTCTGGGAGGAGGTCAGCGTCGGAAAGCCCGGGCCGGGGGAAGCGCGCATCCGCCACACCGCCGTCGGCCTCAATTTCGTCGACATCTACAACCGCTCCGGCTTGTATCCGGCGCAACTGCCGAGCGGGCTTGGCAGCGAGGCGGCCGGAATCGTTGAGGAGGTCGGGTCCGGTGTCACCGATCTGAAGCCGGGCGATCGTGTCGCTTATGGCGCCTCGCCGCTCGGCGCCTACTCCGAGGCGCGGCTGATCCCCGCGGACCGCTTGCTGAAGCTGCCCGATGGCGTCGACGACAAGACCGCGGCGGCGATGATGCTGAAGGGTCTCACCACGCAATATCTGATCCGGCAGACCTACCGGGTGAAGGCCGGCGATACCATCCTGCTGCACGCCGCGGCCGGCGGCGTCGGTCTGATCCTGGGCCAGTGGGCCAAGCACCTCGGCGCGACCGTGATCGGCACCGTCAGCAACGACGAGAAGGCCAAGCTTGCCAAGGCGCATGGCTGCGACCACGTCATCATCTACACCCGCGAGGATTTCGTGAAGCGCGTGGACGAGATCACGGGCGGCAAGAAGGTCCCCGTGGTTTATGACTCCGTCGGCAAGGACACGTTCCTGAAATCGCTGGATTGCCTCGCCCCGCTCGGCGTCGCCGCGCTGTTCGGCCAATCCTCCGGCGCGGTCGAGCCGCTCAATCTCGGTCTGCTGGCCCAGAAAGGCTCGCTCTACGTCACCCGCCCGACGTTGTTCACCTACGCCGCCAAGCGCGAGAACCTCGTGGCGATGGCCGGCGAGCTGTTCGACGTCGTCAAGTCCGGTGCGGTCAAGATCGAGGTGCACCAGACCTATCCGTTGAAGGACGCCGCCAAGGCGCATGCCGATCTCGCCGCACGCAAGACCACGGGATCGACCGTCCTTCTGGTGTAACGTCCGGGCCCGCGTCACGTCCGTTCGTGCTTGCGCAGATCGTGGGCGTGATCGAGGCGAATTGCCTGGAGGTCGACGTCTTCGGGCGGGATCCGGGGCAGGGTGGCCTCTGTCAGGATCGCCTCGGTGACGTCTTCGACTGAACTCCCGGCGATCTCGTGGATGAACGAGACATTCCGGTATTCGCCCGAGGCGATGCGGGAGATGACCTCACGCCTTGTGATTTCGGGGTCGACGACCGCCTCGCGGCCTCGCCGTCCGTAGTCGATCATCACGACGAAATATTGCATCAAATACGACTCTGCCGCGCCTCATTGCGGGCGCGCGGCAGATTATTTCCGAAAAACAGAATCAAGTCAAGAGCGATTTCGAAAAAGCGAAATCGCCGGCCGTGCGAGGCCTTACTTGCCCTTCTTGCGGGGGCGCGCCGACTTGGCGCGCAGTCGCTCGAGCTGGCCCTTGGGCATGGAAAGGCAGATCTCTCCCACCCAATCGAGCTTCACGCCGACGATCGGCTTGGCGTTGAAGCTGGTGAGATTGACGAGGGACGGGCTTTTCCCCCGCTCGATCGTCTTCAAATAGCGTTCGCCGGTCTTGAGCCGGACGACGGCCTCTTCGCCGTAGAAACTCGACAGCGGATGGCGCTGATCCTTGTAGACCACGATCACGTCGCCGCTCTCGTATTTGGGCAGCATCGAATCGCCCACGATCTCGAAGGCGACGGTCTCTTCCATGATCGGGAAGGGCAGCGCGATGTCGCCGAGACCCTCCGGGGGGACCTGCTCGTAATCCGGCTCGATCACGGCGCCGGCACCGACGCGGCCCATGATCGGCGCTAGATTGAGCTCGAGATATTCCATGATCGGAATGATCTCCGAGGCCTTCACCAGGCGTTCGCCGCCGAGGATCTCCGAGACCGCGCCGGGCCGCACGCCCATGGCCGCCGCGAGGCCGCCCTTGCTCTTGCCCGTCTTCTCCAGGCCCCGCTCGATCATTGCAACGTCCAACATGGTGATTCCCTCGATTACCCATCGTCTCGCTCTTGTAATCCGAAATTCGGAATTATTGCAATTATGAATATCAGAATTATCGCTTGACTTTGGCTTCGGAATACCGGAATGTCCGTTTCGCCCCCGGTCGTGCGATCGGAGGAGGCGCATCACAGGACAGCAGCATGGAACCGGGCCATTGGCCGTCGGAGCACTCCGACGCGCTTCGCGACTATTTTCTCAAAGGCATGTCTTATGCGGAGATCGGAAGGCAGATTAACGCAAGGTTTGGAACGGCTTACACGCGCAATGCGGTGATCGGCCGCGCCAAGCGGCTCGGGCTCGTCATACCGGAATGGATCGTGAGCCCATCGGTCGCGCCATATTTGCCCGGTGAAGCTCCGGTTTCGCCGCGCCGCGCGGTGCTACCGAATCTGAGCGTGCCGCCGAAGTCCGCAGTGAAGCCTGCGGTGCAGGTGAAGCTGCGCTGCGTCGGCGTTCAGCCGCGCCTGATCCAACTGGTGGACCTCGATCCGGCCGACTGCCGCTATCCCTATGGCGGCGACAAGGACGGGGAGGAGATCGGCTTCTGCGGCCATCCGCGCCAGCCGGGCTCCAGCTATTGCGCGCCGCATGCGGGCCTGACGCGTCGCTCCAGGGCGGCGTCCGCCCGTGTCCCCGGTCCCGTCGTGCTGAAGCTGGTCTTCGCGGCCTGAACTCTCACCCGTTCCATCGTCAATTTCGCAAGGAGTATCCGAGTGGCTCGTGCACGACGCAATAAGTCCTACAAATTGGCGCAGATCTACGACCGGCGGTCCCGCGATGTGCCGTTCAATGCCGAAGTGGCGGAGGTCGAGGTCGACAATCCGCTGGCGCTCGATGCCGGTGAGAAGATCGTGGCGATCCGGTCGATCCGCGGCGATCCGCTGGGACGGCTGCACGCACACCACCAGATCGACGAGGCGCAATATCTCGGCGGGCGCGCCTTCCAGAACGATTGGGAGAAAGCGGAGCGGGGCCCTCAGGCGATGGACCCGACCCGCGAATATGTCGATGGCGCGCGCACGCGCGAGCCGGTGACCGAGAGCCAGCGCCAGGCGGTGCTGCGGCTGAACCAGGTCGAGCGCGAACTCGGGACCGATGGCGCTGCGCTGGTGCACGACGTGCTGGTGCTGGGCCTGACCATGGATCAGATCGGGCAGCGTCGCGCCGTCCGTACGCAGCGCTGGAACGACTATTTCGCGCGACGCTTTCGCGAGTGCCTGGACCGGCTGGCACTAATCTACGGCTTTGCGACGGAAACTGGGAAACAGCAGGCAGGGCGGCGCAGATGACGATGGCATGCCCGCGGTTTTGGCCGCGGGCGTGCCGGTCTGCCGCTCACGGATGCGGTACGATCTGGTAGGGTGTCGTATAGGGCTCGACGCGGAGCGAGGCGTTCGCCAAAAGCCCGATCCTGGCGGTCGGTGCCTGCTGCAATTCGCCGTTCGGGCCGCGATGCACGTTATATTGCCAGACCGTGAGATCGCCCTTCTGCGCCAGCGCGTGCGCAACCGCGCTCGCATCATTGCCGCCGAGCGCCTGAAGCTCCTCCGCCGACAACCCGACCACGATTTCGTCCTTGACGGTGACGATCTTGAACAGGTTCATCTTGGTCTCCTGCGCCCATGCGCCTTGTATCGAGAGGGTGAAAAGCGCGACCGCGGCGCCCTTGATGAGATCGCAGCGAGAAAGCATGCCGTCGTCCTTTGGTGCTGAGGCGCGCCCGAATCGAAGAGTTTTCAGCCATGGCGCCCGTTGTCTGCGTGGCCGTGTCGCAACGGCTTGGTCGTTCGTTCATGGACAACGGTTCACGCGGAAACATATCCGGCTTGCGAGATCGATCGTTATTTCGCCGTTAATACAACCGCCGAGGCCGCACTCAACAATTACGTGTAGGCGCTGAGAAGCTCATTCGCAGCCGAATGTCCGTCATCTCGGAAACAAGCGGAAACGTTGTGCCGATTGATGGCGATCAAGGCTGTGTGTGTGATTGATGACGCTTCTTGACGCAGGTGGGTGACTGCGGTCGATATACCTGTTATCCGGAATTGCCGTGGTGCGATGCAGACGAAGCATCGCTATAGCTACTGTTGGGCTTGCCGGACGGGTTGTTCCTTGACATAATTGCAACCAGCCGGTTGAGCTAGTCGTTTGGACATGTCGTTCGGCGTGCCAACCTGCCGGGGCCACCCGGCCGAGAGTTCGTCGCCATAGGTCCGGTTATGGCGTCTTGTTATGGCGTTCGGTTCTTGAGCGGGTCACGAAGCCGATGCTTGTCATGGGTGCGAGATGAAAAACCTCAATTTCGCGGCTGAACTGCACCTCAAGCTCGGCGCGCCCGCGAGCGGTACGGTCGAAAGCCTGCGCCTGCTCCGCGCGTTCCTGAAGCTCGCGCCACGACAGCGTTTCGAGGTCATCAAGCTGGTCGAAGACCTCGCCACCGAAGAGGTTCTGCCCGAGCACCCCTTGTCCTGAGCCCGGCCACGCGCCGGCCTTACGCCGTCTCTTTCATTTTCCCGTTCGTTTTCCCGCCGGAGCCGGACTGCCGGCGACGTTTCCACGCGGCTGGCCGCTGGAAGGCGATCCGGCAAGTGTGGTATTCAATTGGGAAAACGGGAGGAGTGCGACCATGATCGAACCGAAGCTCGAAGTTCCGGCCGAACTGCGCGACCTGGCCGAGAAGACAATTGATCAGGCGGAGAAAGCATTCGGCATGTTTTTCGACGCCGCCACCAAATCGATGTCGTCCGTTCCAGGACCGGGGACGGAGGTGTCGAAGCAGGCGCTGGTTTTCACTGAGCAGAACATGAAGTCGGCCTTCGAGCATGCGCGCAAGCTGGTTCATGCCACCGACCTTCAGGAAGCGATGCGAATCCAGTCCGATTTCCTGCGTAGCCAGTTCACCAGCGCCGGAGATCACATGCGCCAGATGACCGGCAGTCTCATGCAACCGGGCAAGGGGAAGTCCTGATTCTCTGAGTGCGCACCGCAGGTCGATGACAGGCCACCGAACGACCACATTCGTCGTCCGTCATCCCTTCTGCTGATCCCTGCCGGTCCTCCGGCAGGGATTTGCATTTGCGGCAGCGTCGTGCCCGGCGCGCGACCAATGCGCGATGCGATCAGGATGTATCGCCATCGCGCTGTTCAAGCTGATCTTTTCGGAAAACCGCTGCGCACTTTTCCGGATGACGCTTTAGCGCAGCGATGCGATGTAGGCCGCGATGTCGCCGGCTTCGGTTCGGCTCAGGGGAAAATTCGGCATCTTCGGATGCGGATCAAGCAGGAAGAAGGCGAGCCTCTCCGGACTGAAGTCCGGCCTGCGCGCGACGGAGATAAAGGAGGGGACGTCGGCGCTCGCCTGGGTCTGGCCGTTCGCGACGACATGGCAGCTTGCGCACCAGCGCTTGGCGAGGTCGGCACCATGACCGGCGTCGGCCGCGAAAGCGGACGACGTGCCGAAGCTCGAGGTCACGGCAAGCAGCAGGCAAATTCGTCTTAAATGCTGGTGCATAGGGCAACCTTCATGCATTGATTGGCGGCCACCATGCTTATCCGCAGCACGATCCCGGAAATTGCGAGAGATCAATGCGGGCGATGATCGACCGCAGCAGCTTGCAGACCGAACGATAGAAATGCCGTACGAAAGCCGGCATCCTCGCCGCGGGCAGGCCAAGATCTTTCGTAACGAGACTTCTCGTACCGAGACTTCTCGTATCGAGACCTTTCGTATCAAGACTTTCGATATAGTGCGACACGTGTCTCTCCGAGGCCGTATCGCCCTTTTATCCCGGCGCCTCGGAGCCGCCTTGATCTGTCGCAAAGCGTTCCCGGCTAATAGTCGCCCGGGTTCATGATCATCGGGGTTTTCGTATCAGCCGGCGCGAGCGCGCTGCTGGCGCTGTCACGCAGGAAGCGGTCGAGCGTTTCCTGGATCTTCTCCTTGACCGCGTTGGGACCGCGATCGCTCATTTCCGTGTGCTGCGCGCCGGTGTGAACGATGTCGATACCGCGCGCCTTGGCTTCTTCCGGCGTCGGCAGCACGCCGGGATCGGTCACGAAATGCGGGTCCTTCGACCGGAACGACAGGATCTTCATGCCGTCGCTGAGCACGAAAGGCACCCGCAGATTGTCGAGCGTGATCACCTTCGACACCAGCTCCGGATGCTGATGGGCCACATACATGGAGACATCGCCGCCGTTGGAATGGCCGACGAGGGTGACGTGGTCGTAATCGACGTTCTCCTGCTGCTTTTTCAGCTTGTCCAGCACGAAAAGAATGTTGGCTTCGCAGCGGATATAGACCTCGCGCCGGCCGACATATTGCTCACCGACATGGGTCATCAACGGCGGATCGCTCGGCAGATCCTGCTGGATGCTGGCAACCAGATAGCCGCGCGCGGCGAGCACGTTGGCGAGGAAGGAATATTCGGTGGCCTTGACGGTGTTGCCGTTGCTGATGATGGCGAGTGGGAGTTTCCAGAGGCCGAGATTGGCCTTGGTCTCGTAATCGCGCCGCACCGCCAACTCGACCGAGATCGGCCGCTGCCGCGCGGCGTCGTACAGGGTCAAAGTCTCATGGCGGATCGCGAACCGGCTGACGACAAAATATTCCCCGACGCCGAGGACACAGAGAAACGCCAGGATTGCAAACACCCTCGTCATGATCTCGTCTCAAATCACGTTTGGCTGAACATGGTCATTGGGAACTCCCGGATCGAGCGACCGTGAGCAGGTTACGGGATTAAATTTAGGCAAGTCTGTGAACAAGGCCGCAAAAAGGGCTGCACGCCGGCTTACCGCGCGAACGACCGGGCGGCTAGAGACAGCCGGACTTGCCGCGTTCGGGGCAGAGCCGGAACGCGCTTGATAGGGTCAACAGGAAGCGCGGGCTGCGGCGCTCGTTGTCCGGCGCCCGGTAGCTCAGGGGCACGGCCACGCCGAGATCGGCCTGGAGATCGTCCGGCAGGAAGAAGCGCACACCGGCGCCGGCCGAGGTGAGCGACAGGCCGTCGCTCAGGCGGTAACCGTCGTTCCAGACTGCGCCAGCGTCGCCAAAGGCATAGAGCTGATAGCCGGTCCAGTAGCGGAAGTTGAGCTTCTGGTCGAAGCGCAGTTCGAGCGAGCCGGCAAGACCGTTGTCGCCGCTGATCTCGGCTGCGCCATAGCCCCGGCCGAAGGCCGCGCCGCCGAGATAGAATTGCTGCGAGGTGAACAGCGGCCGCGATGCCGTCTGGCTCGCTGCGGAGAGTTTGAGCGACCAGGCGTCATTGAGCGTCTGATAGCGCGTGAACCAGAGGTTCAGCACCGAAAAGTTCGAGGATGCGCCGTCGCGCGACAACAGGTCGTCGTCGAAATGCGAGGCGCCGAAGATGTCGAGGCCCTGACGGTAGGTCAGTGTCGCAAGATTAGTGCCGCCGAAGCGATCCTGCAGCCGGTAGTCGGCGGTCAGGCTCGCGGTCCTGATATGGTCATTGTACCAGGGGCCGTAGAGGTCGTGCTCGGACACGTTGCTGAACGTCGTCGCCGCGGTCAGCGCTAGCGTGGAGGATTGCGACTGGAGCGGGACGATGCTGGCCCGCACCTCGAACGCCTCGGTCGTGGTGATGTCGCTGTCGAGGCGGCGGGCATCGCCCGGCCGAACCGCGCTGTACAGGACGGAAGCGCCGAGGCGCACGCCGTCGACGCCGACGGGCGCGTCATAGGACAGCCGCGCAAAGCCGAGCTGGCGTGGGTCGTTGGCAATGGTCGACAGGTTGACCGCCAGCGTGTCGCCGGGCGTGAGGTAGGAGTTGAACGCGCCGGTCGCGTAGGTCTGCCACGGGCCGACCGAGGATGATCCGAGATTGTCCAGGCCGAACGAGGAGAAGACGTGCCAGGTCTTCAAATAGACTGTGAGACGGAAGTGGCCGGTCGCGCCACCGATCTCCTCCAGCGCAGTATCGGTGATCCGGACGCCCGGCCTGCCGTTGATGAGGAAGAGCTGACGTTCGAGGGTGGGGAGGCGCGACGGCCGCTCGGCCAGAACCGGTCCGAGCATCGGCCTTACGCCGAATTGCTCGGCGCCGTTGCCTTTCAGCTCCGCCTGCACGATGGCGCCTTCGATCACCTGGATCCGGACGCGGCCGCCGGCAATGTCCTGCGGCGGGACGATGGCCCGGCTCAGATGGAAGCCGTCGGCGCGGTAGAGATCGCTGATCGCGCCGGCGATCGCGGCGAGATCCGCCTGCGAAACCTGCTTGCCGAGATAAGGCTGATAGACCGCGGCGATGCGATCTTGGGAGACGGCCTGGGCGCCGCTGACATTGACGCCGCGCAGCACGAATTGCGGCTTCGTATCCCCGCCGGTGTTCGGCTGTCCGACGCTCGGAAGCTGGACCGGAGGCCGGCTCAGCGATTCCCGCTCGCTTTGGTTATCGAAATATTTCTCGGGCTGGCGCGGATCGAAACCGGGCTGGTTCGCCTGTTGTGCGAACCCCTGGGAAATTCCCGCAAAGATCGGTACCAGCACTGCCAATGCGGTAATGAGATGCCGCTGCTCGACGCACGTCGCGAATCTGCCTCCGTAGTTTGACGGAGACTTTGCGATGGGGCGGTAAGGGTTCGTTATCCGCATGATTTTTCATAGTTTTTTATGGTCAATGATTGGTTAATGCTGCCACTGCACTGGCCGCTTCCCGCTAAGCCTCTCTTGAGTGATTTCGGATTACCCCTCAGGGCCCGCGCGTAACGCGGACTGAGGATCGTCATGCTTGGCAGAATTGGAATGCGGTGCGCCTTCGTGGCGGCGCTGACCCTTGGAACGGCTTCCGGTGCGTTCGCCGCGGAGGATGGCGTCTGGTCGGTCAGCAAGGCCACCGGTGAGGTGTGGATCGCGACCGAGGGCGCGCAACCGGTGTCGCTGAATCGGGAAGAGACGCTCAAGCCTGGCAATACCATCCGCACCGGACGCAACGGCCGGGTGCTGCTCGTCCGCGGCGAGGAAACCATTCTGATCTCTCCCAACTCCGTGGTCGGCTTGCCGTCGGAGAAGAAGGAAGGGCTCACGACCACCATCATTCAGCGGGCGGGATCGATCCTGCTCGAGGTCGAGAAGCGCAACGTCAAGCATTTCGAGGTCGAGACGCCCTATCTCGCCGCCGTGGTCAAGGGAACGCAGTTCAGCGTCACCGTGGGAGCTGATAGCACCAAGGTCGGCGTGCTTCGCGGCCAGGTCGAAGTCTCCGACTTCAAAACGGGACAGATTGCCCAGGTCATGCCGGGACAAGCGGCCACCGTGTTTGAGCACGGCAAGCCCGGTCTCAGCTTGAGCGGCGCGGGGACGTTCAATCCTATCGAGCATGGCAAGCCGCGCGCCTCGACGATCGAGCGTGTCCCCGTCCCGAAATCGGGCCTGTCGGCGCCGCGCAATGCCGCGAGCGGCCATGCGATCCATGCGCTCGGTCCGATCGACAAGGGGACCAAGGGGGCTGGCGCGCCAAAGGCATCGCATCAGGCGGCTGGAGGTCATGTCTCCAAGGCCGGCGTCGTGCGCATCTCGAGCTCGCTCGGCGAGGTCAAGCTCAATGTCCACAAGGTCACGAACGGGCTCGCCCACGGCGCAGTGGCACCCGGACAGGTGCGCAACGCCAACGCCAGCACGGGTGCCGAGACGGTCTGGAGCGACAGCAAGTCCAGCACGGCAGCGTCCAACAGCGCCGTCCAGACTGCAGCGACGACAAGCGGTGCCGCAACGGCTGGCAGCAGCTCGTCGAACCCAGGCGCAGCGATCGCGGCAGCTGCCGCCAACAACGGAAACGCCGGCAGCAACGGCAATTCCGGCAATGGCAACAACGGCAATGGCGCCGGCAACGGCAACAGCGGCGCCACCGGCAATGGCTGGGGCAACAATGGTAACGGCAATGGGAATGGCGGCTTCAACGGCAGCAATGGCCGTGGCCACAACAGACATTAAAGCGATTTTCTAGGGGATGAGGGGCGTACCTGCAGAAGCGGGTGCGCAGGAGGGTGGATTGAAACGCTATCGGCCGCATATTCTCGTCGTGATCGCGCTTGCGATCGTGCTGTCCACGGGATGGCATGGTGCGCTTCGCAACGCGCTCACCGATCTGCGGTTCAGCTGGCAATCGCGTGCGGCCAGCGGCAATGTCGTCGTGGTGGCCATCGACGCACCGTCCATCGATCAGATCGGCGTGTGGCCGTGGCCGCGCCGGCTCCACGCGGAGCTGTTGCGCAGGCTCGAGGTGGCGGGCGCGGGGGACATCGCCTTCGACGTCGATTTCAGCACACCTTCGGATCCGGCTTCCGACGAGGCCTTCGTCCACGCCCTTCGCGAGGCCGGCGGCTCGACGATCCTGCCATCCTTCAAGCAGCCGACGCCGAATGGTGGCGCGGCCCACGTCAATCGTCCCCTGAAGCCGTTCAGCAACCAGTCGTGGCCGGCCGTCGTCAACGTCGCTGTCGAATCCGACGGACTCGTTCGCCGCTATCCGTTCGGCGAGAAGCTCGGCGATGCCTTGATGCCGTCGATGGCCGTGGTGCTGGCCGGGCAGGACGCCAACCGGCGGCCGCCCTTCTTGATCGACTTCAGCATTCGTGCGGCCTCCATTCCGAGCATCTCCTATGCCGACGTGCTGCGCGGCGATACTGCGGCTCTCGACAAGGTGAGAGGCAAGAAGATCATCGTCGGCGCCACCGCGCTCGAGCTCGGCGACCGGTTCAGCGTTCCCAACAGCAAGCTCGTCTCGGGGCCGGTCCTGCAGGCGCTTGCGGCAGAATCGATCCTCCAGAGCCGGATGCTGCACTGGACATCCGATATCGGCATGATCCTGGGCCTGGGTCTGATCTGCCTGCTGATGATGTATTCGTGGCGCCGCTTCGCACCAGGAATTCGCGTCGCAGTCCTGATCGCCTCCGGGGCTGCTATCGAGCTGGTCGCGGCCCTCGTGCAGGCAAGATGGCCCTTCGTCATCGACACATCGCTATTTCACATCGCGATCGTCGCCTATCTGGCTGCGATTGCGTTGGACGAAATCGATTTCCGTAGTCTCTTGGGGCGCATCGCCGAGAGCCGCTTTCATCGCATCGCGATGTCGCTCGGTGACGGTCTCGTCTGCACCGACGAGGATCACCGGATCACCGTCTGGAATCCCGGCGCCAGCGCGATCTTCGGCTACGCGCCGGCGGAGATGATCGGCCGTCCGTTCGAAACGCTGTGCGCCGTGCCGGCGGACGGTCACGCGAGGCCGTCCATGCATGACGCCGCGCGCCAGGCGCTGCTGGTCCCGGGCGGAGCGGTCGTCGTCGAGTTCGAGGGCCGGCGCAAGAATGGTGAAACCTTCGCTGTCGAGGCGAGCTTCTCGGGCTGGCAGGGAACGGAGGGTTTTCAGTACGGCGCGATCCTGCGCGACATCTCGGTCCGCAAGCGCGAAGCCGAACGCGTCAAATATCTCGCCGAACATGACGCACTGACCGGCCTTGCCAATCGCAACACGCTGCATGCCGGCCTGGCCGGCATGGTAGCGGATGCGGAGCGACGGCCTCGCGAAGTCGCGTTGCTCGTCATCGGGCTCGACGGCTTCCAGGGCATCAACGACACGCTGGGGCATTCGGCGGGAGATCTGGTGCTGCAGGCGGTCGCCATTCGCCTGGAGGGCCGGGCCGGAGACGGGGCGATCGTCGCCCGGCTCGGCGGAGATGAATTCGCCATTGCGCGCGAAGCCGCGGATGGCGGTGAGCCGGTCGCGAAGTTCGCCGAGCGGATCGCGCGTGCATTCGAAACGCCGCTCGCGACGGGTACGCGCCAGCATCGTGTCAGGATCAGCATCGGCGTCGCGGTCTATGGCGAAGGCGGACAGGGTGCCGACGAACTTCTCAGCAATGCTCATCTGGCGTTGAGCAAGGCAAAGATGACGCGGCGCGGCAGCCATGTGATCTTTGAGGCTGCGATCAGGCAGGAGCTGGAGAACCGGCTGACGCTGGAGAGCGCGTTGGCGCTTGCGGCGGATCGCGGCGAGTTTGAGCTGTTCTACCAGCCCCAGGTCCGTCTGATCGACGGCAGCCTTGTCGGGGCCGAAGCGCTTATCCGTTGGCGGCATCCCGTGCGCGGCTACGTCTCGCCCGGAGAGTTCATGCCGGTGGTCAACACTTCCGCACTGTCAGAGCGGATCGCGAACTGGGTGATGGAGACCGCCTGCCGTCAGGCGCGCGCCTGGGAGCTGTCCGGCAACGGCGTGCGCGTCGCGATCAACCTGTCGCCCTCGCAGCTTCACTCCGGCGATCTCGCGCATTCGGTCGCGGCGTTGCTCGAAGCGACGGGGCTTACCCCGTCACTGCTCGAAATCGAGGTGACCGAAGACATCCTGATCCATGACGAACGCCGCGTGCTCGACATGTTCAAGCGAATTCAGGAGCTCGGGGTGCGCGTCCTGTTCGACGATTTCGGCACCGGTTATGCGAGCCTCAGCTATCTGAAGAAGTTTCCGCTCGACGGACTCAAGATCGACCGGTCCTTCGTGCTCGATCTGCTCGCCGATTCCGACGATGCCGCGATCGTCGGCTCGACCATCGGCCTCAGCAAACAGCTCGGCCTCACGGTCGTGGCTGAAGGCATCGAGAACCGCGCGACGGCCGACTTTCTGGTCAGCATGGGATGCGCAGAAGGGCAGGGCTATTTCTTCGGCCGCCCGATGCCGGCCGAGGCATTTGAAAAGCAATTCCTGGCGGCCGAGCTCGACGCGGTCAGCGCTGCCTGAGCAGGGCGGCTTCGTTCTATCGCCGCCGCGCGACCGCGACCCCGAAGAGGAAAGCGACGAACAGGCTCGCAAGCGGCGCCTCGCGCGTGATCGCTGCGACCGTCGCGAGCGCCCCGCCGGGCTTTCGTGCTTGCTCGATTGCAGAGGTGAGACGATCGACCGCTGCGTGCAGGCCTCCGGCGACTTCACCCACCGTGCGGGAAACGTCCGCCGCGGTATCGATGGCACGTTCGGCCATGCCGGGTTGCGAGGTGGATTGCGGTATCTCCGTGCTCAAGTGCGCGACCTCCAGACCTGACGATGGGCCGGCACCTTTGGCTATCCGCGCGAGCGCTCGTTCTGAACAGCGGGTCTTGATGACCTTTGGCTATCCGCGACAGGCGCCGTGGTTTACGGCGGGTGCCGGCCTTGGATGGGCAATTCAGCGCGCGGGATTTTGTTCCGGACGATAGGACGACCACGGCGGATCTTCCCCGGGAAACGACGGGTGCGAATCTCTGTTAGGCTGGCGGTGGCTTGCTGATGTCAGGAGACAGCCGTGACCGATCGGACCATGACGGATCGAGGCCGGCACATCGCCTTGCTCGGCGCTCCCATCGACATGGGGGCTTCGCAGCGCGGCACCTTGATGGGCCCCGCAGCGCTGCGCACCGCAGGCCTTGCGACAGTGCTCGAAAGTCTGGATTTCGAGGTCGTCGACTACGGCGATCTTTCCGTGGCCGAAGTCGGGGACCTCACCGACAGGCCACCGGAAAGCGCCAATCACTACCGCGAGATCCAGCGCTGGACGCGCGTTCTGAGCCGCAAAGGCTATGAGGTTGCGAAGACCGGCGCGCTGCCGATCTTTCTCGGCGGCGATCACACGCTGTCCATGGGATCGGTCAATGCCATGGCGCGTCATTGGCGGGAGCGTGGACGCGAGCTGTTCGTGCTCTGGCTCGATGCCCATGCCGACTACAACACGCCGCAGACGACGATCACTGCGAACATGCACGGCATGTCGGCCGCGTTCCTGTGTGGTGAGCCCGGCCTTGACGGCCTGCTCGGCGACGATCCGCGCGCTTCGATTACCCCTGACAGGCTCGATTTGTTCGGTGCGCGCTCGATCGACAAGCTCGAGAACGAATTGATGCGCGCGCGCCGGATCAGGGTCGTCGACATGCGCCAGATCGACGAGTTCGGCGTCGCCGTCTTGATCCGGCGCGTCATCGAGCGGGTCAAGGCGAGCAACGGCGTGCTGCATGTCAGCTTCGATGTCGATTTCCTCGACCCGTGCGTGGCGCCGGGCGTCGGCACCACGGTGCCGGGTGGAGCGACCTATCGCGAGGCACACCTGATCATGGAGCTGTTGCACGATTCCGGCGTGGTCGGATCGGCCGACATCGTCGAGCTCAATCCCTTCCTGGACGAGCGTGGCCGGACCGCGCGTACGGCGGTCGAGCTGATCGGCAGCCTGTTCGGCCAGCAGATCACCGACCGACCGACGCCGAGCAACGCGATCGCTCCGGGCGAGTGAATCGGTGGACAGCGCTTGTGCGCTGCAAGGCGTCTCTACTGCAGCAGGAGAGAAGGCGCCCCAGTGGAACTTGCAGGAGGGATGGTAGGGAACCGGGAGGGGCGCCATTGAATTAACCCTGCATGAGGACAACAGCGGATCTTTCGATGACAAATACTCGTTTCGCGAGCTCCATCTCTGCCGCCCTCCGCCATCCCGGTGTGATCGCGCTGATCGTGGCTGGCGTGACGATTGCGGCAATGCTGATTGTCGATCACGGCCCCTGGAGCCGCGCCAAGACCCAGCCGGCCCATATTGCGATGTATGCGACCACGGGAGAAGCGGCACGGGCGGCTGGTGCCGCGGTACTCCCGACCAAACCGAAATCGCCGATCGAGCCGTCGCGGCCGGGGCCCAAGACGTCGCCGACCGTCAACCCCGTGACGCCGTAACTTCGCTCACGATGAGTGGAGCCGCCTCGCAGATCTCGGTGGCGTTGTCGCCGCTCTAGCCTCGACCGATCACCGACGAGCCGAGCAGAGCGAGCACGGCCAGCGCCATCAGCGCGGTGCCGAGCCAGCCCAGCGCGATCAGCCATGACCGGGCCCTGAAGCGGCCCATGATCGCGCGGCTCGACACGATCAGCATCATCATCGCCATGATGGGCACGGCGACGATGCCGTTGAGCACCGCGCTCCACACCAGCATGTGGATGGAGTCGATGCCGGTGAAGCCGAGGCCGAAGCCGATGAGCGTTGCCGCGGCGATGATGGTGTAGAAGCCGACCGCTTCATCGGGCTTGGCCTCCAGCGTGGCGCGCCAGCCGAAGATCTCTGCGACGCCATAAGCGGCCGAGCCCGCCAGCACGGGGATGGCGAGCAGGCCGGTGCCGATGATGCCGAGCGCGAACAGCGCGAAGGTGAAGTCGCCGGCGAGCGGCCGCAGCGCTTCGGCCGCCTCCGTCGCCGAACCGATGCTGGTAACGCCGTTGGCGTGCAGGACCGATGCGGTGGTGAGGATGATGAAGAAGGCGATGCCGTTGGACAGCAGCATGCCGGAGATGGTGTCGGCCCTGATGCGCGCGAGCTCCGGGCCGGCGCCGCGCTTGACGTCGCGAAGCGGCTTGTCGCGCTTGCCCTGGTTCATCTCCTCGACCTCCTGCGAGGCCTGCCAGAAGAACAGATAGGGGCTGATGGTGGTGCCGAGCACGGCGACGACCATCAGAAAATAGTCGGCGCTGACATTGGCCTTCGGCCACACCGCGGCGAGCAGCGCCGTGCTCCACGGGATCTCGACGGTGAAGGCGGTAGCGACATAGGCGAACAGCGCCAGGGTGAGGAATTTCAGCACCGGCGAATAGCGGCGATAGGGCAGGAAGACCTGGAGCAGGGTCGAGCCCGCCGCGAAGATCAGCGCGTGCTCGTGGTTGAGGCCGCCGATGACCAGCGAAAGCGCCTCGGCCATCGCGGCGATGTCGGCAGCGATGTTGAACGTGTTGGCGGCAACGAGCATGGCGACCAGCGCCAGCACCGCCCAGCGCGGCGCGATCTGCATGACGTTGGCGGCGAGCCCCTTGCCGGTGACGCGGCCGATTTGCGCGCTGACGAGCTGGATGGCGATCATGAACGGCGTGGTCAGAAACACCGTCCACAGCAGCCCGTAGCCGAATTGCGCGCCGGCTTGCGAATAAGTGGCGATGCCTGAAGGATCGTCGTCGGCAGCTCCGGTGATGAGGCCCGGCCCCAGCCTTTGCAGCAGCGTCGGCGCGGATTTCGTCGGCGTGAGAGCGCTGTCGCTCATGAACGGGGACCTCGTCGGGGCGGGTGCTTTTATGCAAATGCTAATCGGGAAACGAAAGTTCCTCGCCGCGCGGGCGTCCTATCGATTTCTGATAATGCTAAGTCGACTTGACTGTCGGGCAAAACAGGTGTAGATTGCCATCATCGCAAAAATTCCCGCAGCCCAGATTCTCGCAAGTTAGTCCGCGAGGCTGCTTGTGTCGGCGGCGGGACTTTGGATGTCGGGGATGAAGGACGTCGGCCGCGCTACTTGACGCTGACGAACATGCCCCAGGCGGCGGCCAGCGCCGCGCCGGAAAAGACGATCAGCGGGTTATCGCAGAACGCGCCGCCATAGCTGCACATGGTGACGCCGAACGAGCCGATCTCGTGATGGCTCGCGGAGTAGAACAGTCCCGACAGCACCAGCAATGCAGCGGCGACGTAGTACATGGCAATCTCTCCGACGCTTTCACGATAGCATTCGCGCAAGCACATGTCCCAGCATGGCGCGAAGAGATTGCATCCTGCCGAATTCGGTAGGTTGCATTTGAGTCAAATGTCGGAAAACGGACAGATCGCCTTGTTCCGGAGCAGGAACAGGCATTCGTTAGTGCGGTGCACCTTGCTGAATGTAAGTGCGCGCCCCCGCCGGAATTGCCAGAATTTCCCGGTCCAGCGCTGGGCCAAATCATGAAATACCGAAAACGTGGGGACCGACAATGCATCCCTTTGTCTGCGCACACGATGTCGCACTTCTTCATGAACGAGTTGAAGTGCTCATTCTACAACTCGCTGAGCTGGAAGAATTGCGCATGCGAGTGCTTATAGCCGAGCGGGTGATGAAGAGAACTGGGGCGGGCCCACACGGTGAAGCGCCTGAACAACCGCCGACTGAAGCGGTTGAATGGCAGGAAATGTCTCGCGATTGCTACTGCCCGACTTGATGCGTAGCATCGATATGAGGATCGGCTCTCGACAGGAAAAAAGGCCCCGCACCGCGGGGCCTTTGTCGTGCCGGGTCTGGGCTGCTCTATCGCCGCGTGCCCACGCCGTAGAGCTCGCGCTCGCGGCCGATGTCCTCGGGAGACAGGGGCGGGCTTGCGGCATCGAAGTCGGTCCAGCCGGCTTTCTGCCAGGCCGCGCTGCGGTCCTGAAGGTTCACGGACTTATCGTGGAGAAGCGCATCGAGGCGTGAGCGGTCCTGGTCGGGCACCCTTGCGGACACCAGCGTGCCGCCGCGGCGAATGCCCTCGGCATAGCGCGAGGCATCTTCCCTGGAGACGCCGGCCTGCGTCAGGGCGCCGACGATGCCGCCCGTGGCCGCGCCGGCAGCCGCGCCGACAGCGGTCGAGGCGAGCCAGCCTGCCGCGACGACCGGCCCGAGGCCGGGGATTGCCAGCAGGCCGAGCCCGGCGAGCAGGCCGGCTGCGCCGCCGAGGCCGGCGCCGATGCCGGCTCCGGTCCCGGCGCCTTCAGCGCGATCGTCGACGCCGTCGCGATCGCGGTCGACCTTGCCGGACCGCGAACCGTACCAATTGTCCGAATTGTTGGCGACGATGCTGATATCGGAATGCGGCACGCCGGCGCCTTCGAGCCGGGTCACGGCACGTTCGGCATCGGAGTAATTGTCGTAAAGACGTGAGATGGTGACTGTCATTGTTCGGTCTCCTCGTGATTGCTTGTTACTTGGTGGGGTTCACGTTGCCCTGGAAGTCGACGCTGACGTCGCTCTTGCTGCCGGCCTTGTCGGCCTTGCCGCGCCAGACGCCTTCGTTGTCCTTGTGCAGGCCGGAGACGTTGGAATAACCGGCATCCTCGATCCGCGATTTGGCCTGCCCCTCGGTGAAGCTGTTGCGGCCGGCGACCGGCTTGTTCGAGTTGTTCTGGTCCGAGCTGTTGACGGCGTTGTTGCCCGGCCCACTCTGGGCAGGCTGCGATTGCGCGCTGGCGGGCACCGCTCCGAGCAGCAGCATGGTCGTGGCAAGTAGAGTAAGACGTCGCATTTTTTTGTCCTCCAGCAGGTGAAAGTGCCGGCGACAACAAGTGAGATTCGAATTGGTTGCTTCCGTTTGCAGATGCCGAGTGCCGCAGCCTGTCTCGCGCGAAATGTGCGTGTGCATCGAACCAGATTAGGAACGTCTGCCAGTTTGTCCCGTTTATGCGCGCCGTGCGGTTGCCGTTGGCAGATTTATTTCAGCCGCCGCATCAATTGATACGGCACGAAGGCGTGAGGGGCGGATGATGGCCGGAGCGCGCGTTGAGTTGGCGCGCTGGCGGCCCCGGCATTTTCGCTCCCCACGTCCAGCCCCGGAGGTGCCTGGGGTCGCTCCCATGCGGCTTAACTGGTTTTTCGCCTTCGGAACTTCAACTGCTCCGGCCCATTGTCGCCGGGAAATCGAGACGGCTCCCATCATGCAATCTGGCTACCCGCTGCTGAAGAAATGGACGGCGCAAGACCACGAGCGATTGAAGGCATTGGCCGACGCAGGCCGGCGGCCGAACGAGATTGCAAGCGAGCTCAATCGAAGCGAAGCGGCGGTGAGAGTGCGTGCGTGGCAGCACGGCATCGCCTTGCGGCTTGTCATTCAGAGGCGCAAGCCAGTGAAATCGGCTGGTTCGAAGGCCCGCATGTGATTGAACGGCGGCCACGTCACTTCGACGATTGTGCGTCGGCTTGCGTCCTGGCGGGCTCCCAAGGTGCGGGAAGGATGACGCGGATCGGACGAGCCTCGGCGGAGCCTTGACCAGCAGGCCGGGCTTGATCCCTGGCAGGTTCGGCCAGAGCCACGGACAAGAGTGCAATCAGCATCGCCAGCGAAGTCGTGACAAGTCTCATATCCAGCATCGAGGCCTCCAGTTTTCGCACCAACGCTGGCGGCGGCTGTCGGTTCAGGCACGATCGGGAACAAGTGGTAATTTTGTATGTTTGAAGAAGACAGATCCGGATGACCGGACTGCTGGAGGAGGACACGATGAACATCAAGACCATCATTGCCGCTGCCGTGTTGACGTCATTTGCGGCTCCCGCATTCGCGCAGTCGTTCTACGTGGTGCAGGACGTCAAGACCAAGAAGTGCACGATCACGGAGGCGAAGCCGACGACCACGGAAACGACCGTCGTCAGCGGTGACACCGTGTACAAGACCAGGACTGAAGCCGAGGCCGGCATGAAGACCGTCAAGGTCTGCACGTCGAACTGAGAAGGACAGATGCCTGTACTTTTGCTTTGGCCGTCCCGGCCGTGATCGTGCTCGGTGGCGGCGTTTATCTGATTGGCCACATGCACTGAGAATGGATGCCGAGGGTGCCTGGCGCGTCCACGGCCCCCTTGCGAGTGAGGTTGCGCAAGCGTCAAGCAAAAGCCCGCGTGGAGCGATCCGCGCGGGCTTGTTGTATGTGACGCCTCGTCCGCTTGCCGCGCAGACGACCTCGCGGTGACCATGTTCAATTCTGTACACAAGCAGGCGGCACCCCGAGCCCCTCGTCCGACGAAACACGGCTGAAACATTGCTGAAACCAGATCGTCCTGAACTCCGCGCCCGCTCGTCCCGACCAACGGAGCGAAGAGGAGAGACAGTCATGATCCAGATCGGTTCGAAGGAAGAAGTCGCGTTCCTGCTGGCGCTGTTCGGCACCCACACCCAGCCGGTGCAGCGGCCGAAGCCGAAATCGCAGCAAAGGTGAGAGGCTGAACCCATGCCAGGTTTGGCCGAATGCCAGAGCCTGCTCAGGCTCCTGATCGCCAGGGGCGATCCCAAGGCCATCCCGCTCGCCAAAGGTGCCATCGATCAGTATCTGAACACGGCGCCGCTCAGCGCCCGCGGGCGCGGCCTGCGCGTGCTCCAGCGCGACGCACTGGACCAGCACGATGTCGCGGTCGGCGTGCAGCGCTCGTTCGCCGAGACGGTGGATGCCTATATCGAGCACAAGCTTGCGGAGGAATAGGGGGCTGCAAAGTCCCCCGTCCTGCCGGATCGACCTCGGCGGCGTTCCCGGAACCCGTTGATCCCAAGCGAATTTTTCGTCGCATTTGGAAACCTTTGCCCGTCCCGGGCCTATTAGGGCAAAGGATGCAACGATGCCGCGTTATTACTTCGACCTTCGCGACCACCAGGGAATTGCGCTCGACGAGGAAGGGCTGGAATTGGCCAGCCCGCGCGCCGTTCGGGCCGAGGCCGCCAAGTCGCTTGCCGACATGGCACGCGATGCCGTCATCTCCGCGCCGCCCACGGGCGGCAGGCAGACGATGGCGATCGACGTTCGCGACGCCAGCGGTCCCGTCATGCAGCTGACATTCTGGTTCGAGATCGAGACTCCGACCTCGCGATCGCCATCACGCGATCATTGACGCGTCAACGCGTCCGGCGGCGACGGCTCGGGATCCAGCACGGCGATCTTCCGGCCGAGCTGCCACACCTCGACCTTGCCGTGACGGGTGTACTGTCGTGCGAAGCTGAGAGCGGAGGAATCCGACGGAGCCTCGAACGCTTCGGCGGAGCGGAAGACCCCGTTCTCGCCGACGAGATAAGCGCGATATTGCTGCATCATGTCGGTGCCCTCAGGCCGGGGGAGCGCAGCCAGGCCTCGATCTGCATGGCCGTTTCGTCCTGCCGCGCCCGGCGCAGCAGCATCTCCCGGCGGCGCCCCGGCGCGAGCGCGCGCGCTTCCTCGCGACAGCGCGTGGCTTCGTCGGCGAGTCTTTCGCTGAGAGTCCTGGTCTGTTTGAAACGACGCCGCGTCAGCATGGCGCATCTCCCTGTTCGAGGAGGCGGGAGCGCAAACTGGCGTTCTCATCACCGATAAATGCCACGAGCCTTGCGGTGATGAATTAACGCTACGCCGCCGGCGGCGCCGAGTCTGTATCATTTGGTATGTCCGCAAATTAAATTTTCGGGTGCAAGTTCAGTCATTTGAGCCACTTACTCATCTTGAGTGCGACACGAGAGCTAAGTTCACTTTTGAACCAAAGCGACCTCTGGTCGTTTGCAAGACATCACCGGCCAAGGATTTGTTCGTAGGCGTCGGTGGCTGAGAGACCCAGCGTGCTCCCGCCTGCAAAGCGAAGGAGCATACCGATGCGGGTTTATCGGCCGTTGCCTGCCGATCATGAGCAGGCAGAATACATGCGACAGCTTTTGCGCGAGGCCCGCGAGCTGCTGAACCAGTTGCAGCCCGATACGTTTCTGGGACGCAAGACAACAGAAGCGCCTCCGAAAAAGCAGGAGCCGGACGCGGATACCGGCTGACGCGTGGGTGCTTGTCGAATCCGGCCACTGATGCCCGCTCTGAATTTACTTCCGCTTCCGGCGGCACAATGGACATCGCTGGACTTGCTGTCGGTCTGGTCCCGTCGCGAATGACCCAACTGAGACATTGACGCTGAGCTTCTGTCCCGCGTTTTGCGTTCAGGACCACGGCGGCTCTTCGCTCGCCCCGGCTGCCTCGTGGCGGATCGTGACATCCGCCGAACGCAACCCGGTCAGCAATACAGTTCTGACAGAGGCAGCATCAAATCCAATATCCTTGGCATTTGGTGGATGTGCCTCGCTGTTCTTCAATCGGAGCGCAAGGTGCAATTGCTCGCAAAGGTGCTGAACGACGAGATTGACCTGATCGTCAGTCATGATCGGCTTCTCCTGCGGCCATTCTGCTACAAAACCAGGTAGCGCACTTGATCGGACGGTATGCGATGGGACCGCTCCATGGGATCACCCTGTGCGATGACCATGGGCGGATGAATGAGACGCATTCCGTTCGCTACAACGCGAAGGGTTCGAAATTCGACGACATCAGCAAGAGGGCGGCGCTCCCACGCAACTGGCGGCGCTTGCGGCTACTTTATGCCCGAGGACCCATTGGGCTCCATGTGCACCAAAACCTCGCCGGTCGTGATTTCGGGAACTCCAAGATCGAGGTCAGGCAGACTTGCCTGAACAAACGCGAGTATCTTGGCATTCGCTGCATTGGCGCTTTCGCAGTCGTCAAATATCATCACAGCGATACCAACACCGTCGCCCGCATCCAGCACATAGTAAGATTTGAATCCGTGCGATTGCCTCAGGATCTCGCCGACGCCGCTCCTGGCGCGGCGAGCAGCGTCCGCGACCGAACGAACCTTGGCGTACTTGCGAATGACCATGTACATGGGGCCACCACGCGCTACACGCCCCCACGCATCAAAGCACATCGGCCCTGGTTGGACTAGGGCCTCCTCCGGATGGGTCACACCGACCGTTGGGCCCGGGCAACGCGCCTTTCCAATCAGCCATCCTCGCCCCGCAAGTGGGGGCCGAGGTGCTGGGGCTAGGAGCCCTCGAACTTGAACGACACGTTGAGCTTGGCGCGATAGGCCTCAACTTTTCCGTTCTCATCCAGTTGCATGTCGAGCTTGATGACCTCTGCAACGCGAAGATCCCGGAGAGATTTCGCTGCTTGCTCGACCGCATTGGCGGCCGCCTTCTCCCACGAGTCGCTGCTGGTACCGACCAGTTCTATGACCTTGTAGACGCTATCAGCCATGTCGTCCTCCTGTTCGGTATGACCCAGGAAATCTAGCATCAGGATCTCGACGCTGATACCGTTTCGGGCGGAGCCGAGAAGGGACAAACTGCTGGCGGAGGGGCGGCTCTTGGCTCCGAATGAACTGCCGGACCGACGCCATCGTGTCCGCTCATGGCGGATCGACGGAAATGCGTCCGATTGGCTGTCTCTTTTCAGTCTGCCCCGGACCGGAAGGCAGCACGATCCGAGCGCGAAAGATGGCCCCAAGGACGCTCTGGCTCGCACGCGAACCATCTCGGTCACCTGCCTCGCCGAAAAAGGGGTAAAGTGCCCCAGGGCTCACATCCGAGGAGCAACAACATGACCCTACTCCCCGAGCTCGTTCCCGCCAGGATCGACTGGCATGTCTTCGCGGTGATGGGCAACGCGATGCCGCCTCGAGATCCTGATGACGACGGAGAAGATGACGACGAAGAGGATGAGGATGAAGAGCAAGACGAGGAGGAGAACCAAACCGACGAATCGCCGGTCGTGCGCGAGCCGGACGAAGACTAAGCGGGATGCTTGGAGGTAGCTTGAGCTTCGGTGAGTGGGAGCCCTGCCTGCGTGCGGCGCGCTGGTGCGTCCGGCGGCTTTCAAGGTCGGTCTAATTCCGAGAGCCGCGGATAGACGCTGAATGGACCGAGTTTCCGGCGCAGCACTATCGGCCTTCACGGGTAGAGGAGGTGAGCATGACCCTCATATGGCTTGGTGTGCTGCTTGTTTTCGGCGGCATACTCCAGATGGCGTTTCAGCCCATCTGGCGAGGCCGATTCAGCGGTGGAAGGTGGCTTCGCTCCGGGCGTGACACGCTGGAGCCTGAAAGGCCGGGTGGCGGCTTCGGCATCAAATCGAACTGGCCTGGACTTGTGATGGTCGCACTTGGCGGCACTTTCTTGCTGGCCGGAGCTGCCATCTGAGTTGAATGTCTCGCGAGCGTCGTCCGTTATCTGGCCGCGCCAATGTGCTGGAGCCGTGTCTCGTCCTCAACCCCATCGCGTCATTTTCGCTGCGATGAGATATTTGATCGCGACCAGAGCACAGCGGACTCTCGCGGGCCATTGACTGGGCCGCTTTATAGGGTTCGGCCCAAGCCACGACCCTCGGAAACAGGCCAACGCCTCGCGTTGCAGCGCGGCGTCCGCGCGCCGGCTCAGGCGTGAAGCGCAAGGTGGAGGAATTGATTGAAGGCGCTCGCCGGCGAACGCCTCGCCATTGACGAAGCCGCGCTTGCGGTACAGCGCCAGCGCCGGCTCGAACGCCGGGCCGCTTCCGGTCTCCAGGCTCAGCCGGGTCAACCCGCGCGCCTTGGCCTCGCGCACGATGTGGTCCAGCAGCAGCGCCGCGACGCCGCGGCGCAGATGATCGGGGTGGGTCCGCATCGACTTCACCTCGGCGCCACCATTGCCCAGCTCCTTCAGCGCGCCGATGCCGACGACGTCGTCGCCCTCGCGCACCGACCACACGGTGACCCCGGGGCACCTGCAGCCCCGACAGGTCGAGCGCGAACACATGGCCCGGCGGCGAGCTCGCATGCATGCCGGCGAGATGAAGCGCGAGCAAGCGGCGGGTCGGTTCAGAGGTGAGATCGTCGGGGTGGATTGAGAACATGGGGACCGTTTGGGAGCTGTGCCGCCACTCGGATTGCGCCCGCACAATATGAAACACAGACGCGCTGGTCGACAATGTTCCCGTTGTTCTAGACGCTTCGGAGGATCCGCCAAAGCGCCGACACAAATTTCAAGAGTGGCCGGGATGACGCATCGTCCTGTCGATCCGGCGCGGCCGATGGTGCGGCGCTGTCCAATTCGGTCAGCCGCTCCACCATGCCTTCCAGTCGCAACGGTAGCGGGGCGAGATCGTCCGTGAGGGTGCCGCGAAGTCGCTCACCAATTTCGTTGCAGATCGCCCGGCGATGCTCCACGGGCGCGGTCGAAGGGGTATCTGCCATGGCTGCCACCGTTGGCCTTGACGTGCACCGCCTCCTTGCCGTGCACGGATATCCTGCCGCCACCGTAGTAACGAGCGACACGCCACCTTGATCCCGGCTTCGCACAAATACCGCTGCTCCGAACGTCCAAAGTTCTCAGGTCGCCAACCGGGTTCCCATGCTATCATGTTCGCCCGCGTGGGCTTAGGAGGCAAGAAATGTCTACCTACCTGCGATTACAAACCGTCGATTTAAAGCCGGAAATGGTCAGCCGCATCACCGCAGCTTACGAGCAGGCGCTCCATACGCTTTGTGTCCAGGATCGCGACGACCCGCTCACGGAAATGGTCGCAAGCAAGATCATCAAGATCGCGCAAACGGAGGTCCTTGCCCCGGCACAAATTGCGGCTTTGGCGATCAAGGAACTCGAAATGCGTTAGGCATCTTTGCTTAACGCGCTTGGAACTGAAACATTCCCGACTTCGGCAGGTTAGCTATTAGGCTTCGGGGCTTCGCAATATGCGAGGCACGCTATGACGCCTCTACCACCGGGCGAAGCAATTCTCACTGTCGGCATCATGAGCCTCACTGTCCTAATCGAGGTTGCGCTTTTCGCCTCGATCGGGATGTTCTGATAGACGCGCGCGGCGGGTTGGCCGGGAGGACAACTCAATCCCGGCCAAAATTTAATCCCGGCCAAAATTTTTGCATCGTTCCCGCAACCACGGACCTACCCGCAACGGAACCAATTTTCATCGAACACAATTGTCTTGTCGTCAGCGATGGGAGGATCATCGCCATGAGGATCAAATATCTCTCCGCGATTGTAATAGCTGTTCTTGCCGCTGGTACCGGGATGGCCGTCAATTCTCTCGGTTCGCTGCCTACCGAAACGCAGTCCGCCGAACATGCAAGTGGCAGACCGACTAGCTGCCTCGGTTGATCCATTCTTGCTTCGGTACGGTGGCTAATAGGCGGCGTTGCAGCCAACGGTGCTTGCATCCATTGGTAATTCATTTCGCGCTGTGGTTGGATTTTTATTCGCGCAGCAGCGATCTTGAGTTGTTTGACGAAGTTTTGCTGAAACAGAAGGCTGCTATGCTAGATTTTAGGTAATTAGCCCTGTTCCGTTTTTGCACCGACAAGCAAGTTAGCTGATCATCCTTTGAAGTTTGACGCAGCTTGTGGATGGGCTCACATCGGGCAGCATCGCTGGGGCTTAGAAACTCGGAATATCTCATAGCGATACTCAAACGATGGGGGCCCCCATGCCCGCCATATTCGACCTGCTCTATCGCGAATACTGCCGCGCCCGCCTCGCTGAAATGCGGAAACAGCTTCTGATTGCCAGACAAAGTCCTGAAGGCCTGCAAGCCGATTATGTTCGTGCTGATCAGGATAGCGTTGGCAGGACAGACACGCAGCATGAAATCAATTACGGCGCGCCGAATTGAAGCGGCCGCGAGACATTGGCTTTTCTTTGCGGCGGTTGGGTTGTTCCTTGCCCTTTTTGTTTTGATGGCTCTCGGGGGTTGGTAGGCGGCGCACGGGTGCGGCGCTTGCGTCGTGGCTACGCTGGCTGCGCTTGGGCACAGGCAAATGCGACAGCCGTGAATTTCAAGTATGTCCTTAGTCCCGCAGAGGCGCGGAGACGATACGCTGGCATGGAAAGCACTTGTAGACCCGTACAGCCTGCCGATCCACGATTGCGCGCAACGCTCCTACCAGTACCATTTCACGTCAATTCTCGCAGACAGGAGGTGGCGGGGCGTTGCAGTCGGCTCGATTCATGCGACTAAGCGCATACCCGAAGCCGGGACCGGCGAACACTTGGGAAAATACGGGTGGCAGAAGCCGCGGTTGGCACTTCAGCTATTGAAGGGAAACCGGACGGCGGACGCCGCTTGCTTTTGCCGCCGCTTTTTGACCCCAAGCGGACCTTGCTCGCTGCCGCCCCGCAAATGCAGCTATGCCGCTCACACAGTCATATGACAAAGTGATAGATTGTTCGCGCCCCCGCGTGATCCTTGGAGGGCACATGCGACGGCGGGAGTACGTCGCGGGTACGGCGATCACCGCAGCCCTGAGCTTCGAAAAGCCTGTTTACGCTCAGACCGATGCTCGGTCGCCGGGCATAAAACGGATCGCGATCGTCCATACCGCCGAAAAGCCCGAGGGAATGACTATCAACGGTCGCCTGACGTTCAAAGCTATTTTGGGGAGTTGAAGAGGCATGGCTATGTCGAAAGACAAAACCTGCTCGTGGACCGGTACTCGGCGCTCGGTCGGTCCGAACACTATGGAGACTTGGCTCGCACAATCATTGCCAGTCATCCTGATTTGATCATTTCGCTTTCCGGCCCGATTGCACGCCAGTTGAAGCCCGTGACCACTACAATTCCAATATTAGTTAGCAGCGGTGATCCGGTCGCCGGCGGAGTTGTGACGAACCTGGCCAGACCGGATGGAAATATCACTGGAGTGAGTGTTGATGCGGGATTGGGAGTATACGACAAGCGTCTGCAATTCCTTAGCGAGACGGTGCGAAACCTACGCAATGTGCGGGTGCTCATTCCTTCATCTGCGACGATGTTTCGAGACGGCAGGGGTAGCGCTCAGGTTATCGGCCATGTTGACCTCCTCAGCTAGTGACAGGGCCGATTTTGACCCAAACCTGACGTGACGCACCGCAATTTGACTGCGCCAACTGGCATAACGGGTTCTGCGCTTCGACGACGAGCTTTAGCGCGGGTCCAATGTCAGGACAACTGACATGCCACACCGGCCAGGTCCGTCTCTGGCTCTTCTCCGAAACGAAATTGCATGGTTGGCCTGAGTGAACAGGCTTAGATTGCGCGCCTCGCAAAGTTAGTTCTCGCGTGGAGGCAGGTCATGATCAAGACGCCATTCGCAATCGCGGCTACGGCTGTGTTGGGCCTTTCGTTTGCGCAACCTTCGTTGGCAGAATCGGACGGCGATCAGCTCGGTACGGTGCATTTCGAAACATCGTGCAAGCCGGAAGCGCAGAAGCATTTCGATCGCGGGATGCTGTACCAGCACTCGTTCTGGTACCGCGCGTCGCAGCACGCGTTCGGAGATGCTCTGAAGGCCGATCCGGAGTGCGGCATCGCATACTGGGGCATGGCCCTCAGCCTCTTGTGGAATCCCCACGTTCCCACCCCCACGAAAAACCTCGCCGAGGGTGCTGAGGCGATCGCAAAAGGAAAGCTCATCGGCGCCAAGACCCAGCGCGAACGCGACTACCTCGATGCGCTTAGTGCCATGTACGCCGACTATAACAAGGTCGATCATCGTACGCGCATGCTGGCTTACTCCAAGGCCATGGAGCAACTTGCGCAGCGGTATCAAAACGATGACGAAGCGCAGATCTATTATGCACTAGCCCTCAACACCTCGGCGTCGCCGGCCGACAAAACTTACACCAACCAGCTCAAGGGTGCGGCAATCCTTGAGCCGATCGCAATACGGCAGCCCCAACATCCCGGCGTAGCGCACTACTTGATTCATCTTTACGATTATCCGCCAATTGCCGAAAAAGGGCTCGAGGCTGCGCGACGCTACGCCAAGGTTGCACCAGCGGCAGCCCACGCCCAACATATGCCGTCCCACATCTTTACCCGCGTCGGATACTGGAGGGAGTCGATTGCTTCCAACATCGAATCGTCTCGTGTGGCGAGAGCGGACAAAGAGGGCCACGATCAGCTGCACGCAATGGATTACCTCGTCTACGCCTATTTGCGACTCGGGCAGGACGAGAAGGCAGCAGCCGTTGTCGACGAGATGAAGGGGGTCACAGGCTTCACCGAGACTTTTATCGCCGGGCCATACGCGCTTGCCGCCTCTCCGGCACGCTATGCAGTGGAGCGCGGCGATTGGAAGGCTGCTGCGGCGCTTGAGGTTCGTCCCAGCCTGCTGCCTCACGTGCAGGCGGTAACCTATTTCGTGCGGGCGCTGGGCGCGGCCCGTGCAGGCGAGCCAGAAGCCGCGAAGGCCCACATCGCCAAACTCGCCGAACTGCGCGACAAGCTACGTGCCGCCAAGGACACCTATTGGGCGGAACAGGTCGAAATTGAGCGGCAGGTTGCGACGGCTTGGCAGCTTTTCGCCGAAGACAATCGTGACGCTGCGCTGAATGCCATGAGCGCCGCCGCCGCTGCCGAGGACAAAACGGAGAAGCATCCGGTGACGCCGGGAGTGCCTAAACCGGCGCGCGAACTCTATGGAGAAATGCTGCTTGAGAGCGGCAAGGCAAATGAAGCGCTTGGGGCATTTGAAGCAACGCTGCGGAAGGAGCCAAACCGGCTCGGCGCTTACGTAGGCGCAGCCAAGGCGGCGGAAAAGTCCGGCGAATCCAACAAGGCTCAGCAATACTATAAAAAGGTCATAGCGATCGCTGATGCAGCTGATAGCACCCGAACGGAAGTTGCCGAGGCGCGGGCATTTCTGATGAAGCGCTGAGAAACGGGCGCGAGAGGCATGGGAGCACACGTGAAATCAATATTGCTGGCGATCGTTCTGGGCGTTGTTGCGAGTGCGGGAAACGCTCAATCGCTCGAGGTTGTCGGATATTCCGGTCACCTCGGCGAATGGGAGTTGACAGCCACCGTCACGGAAGCGGCCTCCGGCCACGTCACGCGAACATGACGGCTCCTGCGAACATGGTGACGCCCGCCTTGTACGCCGAGGCATCGGCCAGACTTGCGATAGCGCTTCGGGCAGAAAGAGCCGAGCTGGGCTCGGTGACGTCAGCAGGTTCCGGGCCGTTGAGCACCGGAGCGGAGATCGTCGATGAACCCGTCGCGACCAAATTGGCGTCGTTGGGACAGGATATCGTCCAACCGCCGCCGGCAGGACGCGATGCGTCCAACGATGCTCCGAAAGCGGCGTCGACGCAGGATTTCCGTTATCTGGTTTACTACGTCTGGTCTGAACTGCCGCCCGCCGAGAAACCGGCGGAGATCGTCTTGCGTTCGTTCAAGGACATCCCGGTCGGAACGCCGGCCGAAGAGATCAAGCGCGCTTCCGACGCGTTTGGTCTCGATTTGAATTTCATGATGGCGGTTGCCAAGATCGAATCCGGTTTCAATCCCAATCAACGCACCGGGTCGTATATCGGCCTGTTTCAGCTGAGCCAATATGAGTTCGGGAAGTTCGGCTTCGGGCAGATTCGCAGTCCGCGGGATAACGCCGTTGCGGCCGCCTATAAGGTCATTACCGAAGGCATCCTTTTCGAGTGGATCACGCATCGGAAGCCGGACTTGAGCGATCTTTACCTGATCCATCAGCAGGGCTGGGAAGGCGCCGCTGAGCACATCAGCCAGCCCGCTCGCATCGCTTGGAAATCCATGTGCGCCACCAGCGAAGGCAAGGAGAAGGGCGGAAGGTGGTGCAAACGCGCTATCTGGGGCAATGCACTTCCAGCGTTCAAGCGTACTTGGAAATCGGTGGACAACGTGACTTCAGAGGCGTTCGTCGGTATGTGGCGCGGCCGGGTCGCCGAATTTTACACGAAATATGTGGCGACTGCCGCTGCGGCGGCAAGCCAATAAATTCGATTTCGGCAGGCCCTGCCAACGCTTGCGGGCTAGACCAAGTCCGCTCATGGCCCTGAGCCGAACAACGAACGCGCCGTCGCCACGTCTCCGCTGTTTGAGGGAGATCTGACCTTGCGCGATGAGACGTGGTGAGCAGCTTTTGACCCGAGCCGACGTTTGGCAATCCGCGTGCGGGAACGTCGAACGGCTCGCTGCAAACAGACGGGATGGCCCGCAGTTCAATGCAGCCTCACCCCTTCCATCCGGCCTTACCCAGACCGTCGACGAGATGCGCGTGGTCTTCTGGACGAAACCACGGAGCTCTGTTGCGGACATACATATCTAATGCCCCCGGTGCGCGCGAGACGGCCTTTTCCAGTTCTTCCTTCGCTTCCGCTATGCGCCCAAGCTGGCCCAGCGCCGCCGCGGACCAACGGTAGATCATCGGAAAATTCGGATACGACCGGATCAGGCGTTTTGCGGCCTCGATCGAAGCTTCGTATTCGCCGCAGAAATATAAACCGCACGCAATGTGCAACAAGCGGACTGCCAGATAGGGATCGCGGGGATCGAGCCTGATACACACGTTGAGAGACGTGACCCCCTCCTTGTGCCGTCCGGCAAAGATCAGCGTCGCGCCTCGATGGCCGTGCGCGATCGCCAGATTTGGACTCATAGAGAGAGCTCGCTCGATCTCCGCCAACGCATCGTCAGCCTCGCCGCGTGCTTGTAAGGCCCAGCCAAGGCACGAACGGGCTTCGGCATCGGCACCATCGAGCGCGACCGCCCGGCGGGCCAGGGCCTCCGCCGAATGTTGCGCGTCTCGCAGGCCTATCTTCTGGTAGAGCGCGGCCGCTTGCAGCTGGTACAGAGCGAGCGCGCTGTAGCTGCCGCTGAAGGTCGGGTCGAGATCGATCGCCTGTCTGAAGAATTTCTCGGCGCTCTCATCGTCCTCTGCGGTCGCTTTGCTCAGATCCCACAGGCCGCGCTGATAGGCGGCCCAGGCATCAAGGCTGCCCGGCGGCCTGCGCATGGCGCGTCGGAGCTCGGCGTCTGCAATGGCGGGGGCGAGCGCAGTCGTCAACGCCTCGGTGAGCTCATCCTGCACGGCGAAAATATCTGCGAGATCGCGGTCGTAGCGCTCGGCCCATACATGATTGCTGGTCGCCGCCTCTATGAGCTGCGCGGTCACGCGGATCCGGCTGCCGGCCTTGCGCACGCTACCTTCAAGCACGTAGCGGACGCCGAGCTCGCGCCCGACCTGTCTCACATCAACCGCTCGCCCTTTGTAAGTGAACGACGAGTTCCGTGCGATGACGAACAATGAGGGATAACGCGATAACGCCGTGATCACATCTTCGGCGATACCGTCGGAGACGAATTCCTGCTCGGGGTCGCCACTCATATTGGTCAGCGGCAGCACGGCGACAGATGGCTTGTCAGGCAACGCGAGCGCCGGAATCTCGCGTTTGGGCGTCGCAGTCCGCAGGACCGGGTCGATGATGATGCGGTAAACGTGGACGGGCCGGGCGATGTTCTTCAGAGTTTGCTCACCCGCTTCCTCAACGTCGAACGGCACCTTGTCGCGCGCGTGATTGAAGACAGTCTGAGAGATACAGATGCCGCCGGGTTCGGCGATGCTCTCGAGCCGGGCCGCAATGTTGACGCCGTCTCCAAAGATGTCATGGGCTTCGACGATGATATCACCGATATTGAGCCCCACACGGAAGAGAATGCGCCTGTCTTCCGCGTCGTCGCAGGTAAGGTCGTTGATGCGGGACTGAAACTGCATGGCAGCCCGCACCGCTTCGACCGCACTTGGAAACTCAGCCAAAAACCCGTCGCCGGTGTTCTTCACGATGCGGCCGCCGTGCTGCGCAATTGCGGGCTCGACACCTCCGGCGAGAAGGGCCGTCAGCTTGGCGTGTGTCGCCTCTTCGTCATTGTGCATGAGCCGAGAATAGCCGGCCACGTCGGCGGCCAAGATCGCTGATAATCTTCGCTCGACCCGGACCCGCTCTTGCACCATGGCCGCACCAGGCCCCACCCAACCCACTATACTCTAAACGGATCAGAGCGCAGCGCCAAACGCGCTTCGACTTTTGAGGTATGCGCTAAGTTGAAACGTCAACTGTGCTGACCGGGGTGCGTCTGAGCTGACCTGCGGTGCGCACCAAATAGAGATCGAGTCCGGACCGCCAATGTCGCCTTCTGGCCCATAGCTGACTAATACGTCGATGCCCGCTGAGGGCCGCTTCTGACCCGAAGCGGACCTGATGCTTTAAGCTTCCGAGGCCACTCGAGCAGCAATGTCCGAGTCAATAGTTGTAGATCAGGCGACCTTTTCTTGTGAACCTACAAGTTCTCTCCTGCGACAGATGTCGCGAGGTCTTGGTGCCCGGCTGGTCTCAAGTCCGATAGTGTACGCCGGAGAGATTAAAATGAATTGGATCGGACCGGTCATCGGCGGGGCGCTGTTTGTAGCTGGTTTGCTAACATCAGCGGGACCGGGGCTGGCGGCAGGGAGCGATGACGGTTTCGCAACGTTCTGGACGCAGTTCAAAGCTTCAGTCGGCAAGAGCGACCAGAAGGCCGTATCGGACATGATTAAATATCCCGTCCTCTACCAGGATCTGCGGCGAGCAGCGGAGTTTCCTGTGATCTGGAAGGGTGCTTTCAGACCTGCGCATCGGGCGTGTCTTGCCAAGCAGAAGCCTGTCAAGGACACATCCCCCAAGGGGGTGGTTACTTACTCTGCCTTTTGCGACT
>NZ_FOUS01000017.1 GCF_900114915.1 Bradyrhizobium sp. Rc3b | reverse complement strand
ACCAGAGGCTGTCCTCGTCGCTCGTGCCTGCGCATGGATGTGCTTTACCGAGCCGTCCGGTAGCAGAAGCCGGTATTCATGCTCGAAATCGCTCGGGTCTCGCATCGCGCGATCGATAATTTCTCTAACCGAAGACCTATCATCTGGATGCGTGCGCTCAACGATCAGCTGCGGCCCCGGTAGCACTGTTTGAGGGTCCAATTGGAAAATTCGAAATGTTTCCTTTGACCAGAAGGCCTCGCCGGTAGTGACGTTCCAGCTGAAGCTGCCTGTGTGACTCAACTCCTGCGCCTGGACCAGATGTGCTTCGCTCCGCTGCAGGGCGAGTTCGGTCCGCCTTCGCTCCGTGATATCTTCGCAGGCGATAAGGACAATGGGCTGCTCATCGCCCCAGAGCATGGCTTTGGCGTTTTCACGTACCCACAACACCGATCCGCCCTTACTGACTTTCTGGACGTCCCACGTGCGCGTCTGTCCGACATCCTCAAGGCACGTCCGAACGCATTCGCGAACGAACGCGCGATCCTCCTCGAGAAATACGTCCAGCACTGATCGACCGACCAGTTCAGCAGGAGCATAACCGAGTTGTGTCGCGCCAAGCGTATTGACGTTGAGGATAGTGCCGGCTTCATCGACCATGAAGTACATGGCGGGATTGTGCTCGAAGATGGCGCGCCACCGCTTTTCGCGATCCTCCAAATCGGCCGCACTCCGCTGAAGCTTGGCCGCAACGACACGCGCAGCCTCTCTTTCCTGGCGGAGCTTTCCGACCAGGTGCGCTCCCACAATCGAGGCAATAAAGAATGCAACTACCACCGGCAGATCTTGGGGTCATCGATTCGCAGGCTGAACGCCGGCGGCGCAAAGTAGTAAGCGAGAGCAGCGATGGTTACGATGCAAAGCGCCGACGACGCAATGAAACTGCCCATCAGCGAAAACAGCAAGATCACTAACAAATACGCGAATGCCGTCGCAGCGAAATGCGCGTGAAGGTACAAGCAGGCCAGTGTTACCACGGTCAGGGTTATGCTGCCGAAGGTAAACTGAAGGGTCGAACGTTCTAAACTGCTGATCGGGCTACGCATTCTGATACCACCCGGCCTGTTCTCCGGCGGGAGAACTAGAACATTTTAGGCGCGTACTCATAAAGCCACGACAATACCCGGGCCTCAGGTCAGTTGTCCGCGCGGTTCTGGTTCAGTTGGTCAAGCGGGTTTGTGGCGCAACCCATCCCTTCATTTTGAGACCGTCCCGCATGTTGAGAGCAAGAAGTGTAATGTTCGTTGCGCCCGCGACGAGCTCGATCACCTGCACAGCATAGAACGTGCCATCGAATTCTGCCGCCTGAGCCTTGGACGCGAGGAAGAGCGCAGACGGAATAAGAATCACGATGCCGTTTCCTGCAATGAATGGCATGCGCTTCAATTTGGCCCCGATCAGTCCGGCCCGGCGCGCCTTTGCCAAGATGACACCTGTACCACCGGTCGCAGCGAGCGTCGGAATCAGCAACAAGAAACCCCACGGTATGGTGCTCTTAACCGCTGCAACTGTGGCATGGGACGCGAACAGCTCGCTGAGTACCGTCGACAGCCAAAATGTGCCGATCGTTCCGATAGCCAAGGCACCAGCGACAGGATGGATCAACTTGATCATGAGTATCTTCCCTTCCTAAAAAGAGCAGGGCTAGGCAACGCAGATGCCGCGCACGGCAACTTTCTGGAACAGATGAGGGGAGGCTATCGCGGAGGCCGGATAGCTGGCGATTTTTGCTAGAAAGTCAGGATGGGTGAAGGCCGCGCGGAAGTGTGCGGTGGATTCCCAGACGGCGTAGTTCAGATAGGTCGAGCTGTCGCCGAGAGCTCTGTGCAGCTGAGTGGAAATGAAGCCCGGCTGTCGCTTCATGAACGCTGCGTCGTCCTGCCAGGTCTTGAGAAAAGCCGCCTCATCGGCTTTGTCGAGTGTGAATGGGTTCACCAGGACGACCGAATTTGCCTCAATAGCGATCTGGCGGTCGATCGGGAAAGAAGGGTCGAGTGGGCGTAGCAGCGACATGAGTACCTCCATTGCTATTTGATACGTGATGTCTAATTGGTATTATGTTCACGTACCACGTTGACATCATGATGTCAATACAAAACAATGGTGACAAATGAATAGAGCCAAGCGAACCCCGGAGGGTGACGCCCTGACCGACCTTGTTCTCGATCTATTCAGGCTCGACAGCCTATTTCTGACGGCCGGCGACCGTCTGGTCGCCCCGCTCGGCCTAACAAGCGCACGCTGGCAGGTGCTTGGCGCCATTGTGTCCGCCGAACGTCCCCAACCGGTCGCTTGGCTCGCACGTGACCTCGGCGGCAATCGTCAAAACGTGCAGCGGATTATCAATGATCTGCACAGAGAGGGCCTCGTATCTTTTGAGGTCAACCCGCATCACCGACGGGCGCAGCTCGTCGTGCTCACTACGAATGGACAGCGCGCCTTCGAAGCCGCAATGGAGTTGCAGGCTCCTTGGATCAACGATCTTTCAGAAGGGCTGTCGGTCAAGGATATACGGATTGTCCATCGCGTGATCACGGCCTTGCGAGATAAGCTTGAGGGCAGTCGTGAGGACAAGTCGGCCTGACATGGCAAAAGCATTGTGATTGGCCCGGCGCCCGTGATTCAAGCTCCCAAACTGGGGCTTCGAATCATGCGCCATGAACTAACGCTACGAATGGGCAGCTATCGAGTCTATGCTACCAAACAAGCCGCGTGGAGACCCTCGGGTAAAACGACCGACGCGTCCTCAATAGTATCTGCTGGATGCTGCGATCTGGTGTATGGTGGATTTAATGAGTTTCAACCTTAGCTTAGTACGCGGTTCGCGCGCCGATTGCCTTCAAGCCGCACGACCCTCATCGCGCAGAACCGTCCTCGGATATCGTGCGGACTTCGAGTGTACAAAGCATCCAACACTGATCTTGTTAAATCATGATTATCGAGAATTAGTGGGAGGTGTTCTGCGGCCGACCTAAGGTTGGCAGTTCGTCTAGGAATTGCCGAGTGCATCTTCCAGAATAGCCTTAAGACGCGCGGCTTCCTTTACCACCTCGCGATCCAGGTCCGCTTTGATGGCCACGGCATAATCGTTGCTGATCCTACGGCGTGGCCCGAATCGTTGTGGTCCAGCGTTCCTGCGGGCAGGAGCTGATAGGCTCTTATACCCAGGGCGTGCTTATCGTTCGCGCAAGCAGCAACTCGTGCTTCATCATAGGGCTGGGCTTCGACTGTCGGCAGCGGACCGGCATCCAGCGCATCAGTTTAACTCTCCCACGATACGCTTGGTGACCGACCAGAGAGGTCCTCCCACATGCTGTGGAATGTCGGCGCGCGCGTACATCACGTGCCGTCGGGTCGCTTCGCGTGCAAGATGACATAAAGTTTGTTACCGCATTGATCGCCGTTGTGTTCGCTTGCGTGAACGGCTGCTCCAGGTCCCCAGCCAGATGGACAACGAGCCTCAGCGCACGCAACCTGTCTTCCTCAGGGCGTGAATTGTCTTTGAGGATCGCAATCGCCGCCGGAAGACCTTCGAGGATGCAGGTTCCCTGGTTGTGTTCAACCTTGCAACCAAGAGCGACGTCATATGTCGGCCGCTCGATGTCGATATCGACGAAATGCCGGCGATAGGTGTCCTTTCCTTCCGGCGTTGATTTATAGTCGCCCACCCAGTTTGAGATGGCGGCCAGCGAAATGTGCCGATCGGCTCCTTGAGCTTGAGCTGCCGGACTTAAGTGCCGCTACGCCAGTTCCGCGATGACAGAATGACGTAGCTGTCCCCACGCTAGGGCGTAAGCGTCGTTCCGCTCCCACCTTCTCGGGGCACATCGGATAGGCGAGTTTCACGATCTCTTTGAAGGGATCGGCTTGTGTCTATGCTTGACCATACGTTTAAGTCGGACGTGACGGCGCGCCGGCTGGAAGTGATCACGGAGACGGGACGCCGTCGTTGGTTCTCGAAGGACGACAAGGCGCGGATCGTCGAGGAGACGCTGGTACCAGGCGCGGTCGTTTCCGAGATTGCCCGGCGACACGGACTGACCCCACAACAAGTGTTCACCTGGCGCCGGCAAGCCCGCCGGCTGCCCACGGCGATGGCTGACGATCCGCCGTTTGTACCGGCGGTGGCAGACGCCATGGTGCCAGCCGAGGCGGTTGGCCATGAGCGCAAGGGAGCGCGACGCACGGCCAAGCCGGATGCCCGGGCTCGCCGTTGCGATGTCGGGGGCATCGAGATCGAAGCCGAAGGCGTCACGATCCGGGCCGGCCGAGGCGCGGACGTGGCGATGATTGCGGCCATCGTCCATGCGTTGAAGGCAAGCCGGTGATCGGCCCGTCCGGAACTGTCCGGGTAATGGTGGCAACCAAGCCGGTCGACTTTCGCAAGGGAATGGAGGGGCTTGCCATGTTGGTACGCGAGCACATGAAGGCGGATCCGTTCTCGGGTGCTGTTTATGTGTTCCGAGCCAAGCGCGCGGACCGGATCAAGCTGATCTTCTGGGACGGTACGGGTTTATGCCTGTTCGCCAAGCGGCTCGAGGAAGGCGTCTTCCGCTGGCCGAAGATCGAGGATGGCGTGATGCGTTTGTCGGCGGCGGAATTGTCGGCGCTGCTCGAAGGGCTTGATTGGCGGCGTGCACGCGGCACGGGAGACGGTCGTCCCGACGCAAGCCGGATAATTGTGGGCCGCGCTGCGGCGAAGTGAATCAGGGGCATCGAGCACGTCGTCAGGCGGGCGCGAATATGCTCTGATTTGCCTGTGAGCGATAACCTTCCCGATGATCCTGAGACGCTGAAGGCGATGCTGCTTGCAGAGCGGCACGAGAGCGAGCGGCTGCGCCAGATCATCAAGGAGCTGCAGCGTCATCGCTTTGGCCGGAAGGCCGAGTCGCTTCCCGAGGAGCAGATGCTGCTCGGTCTCGAGGACGTCCAACAGGTTGCGGCCTGTACGGAAGCCAGCCAGGACGAGACAGCTCCGGAAGGCCGGGCGGAGCGCGCACGCAAGCGCCGCGTCAATCGTGGAGCACTGCCGGCGCATCTGCCGCGGATCGAGGTCGTCGTCGACATCGACGACAAGACCTGCCCCTGCTGCCAGGGCGAACTGCATCGGATCGGTGAAGACAAGAGCGAGCGACTGGACATGGTGCCGGCGCAGTTCCGCGTTGTCGTCACCCGACGTCCCAAATACGCCTGCAGAGCCTGCGAAGATGGCGTCCTGCAGGCCGAGGCTCCGGCCCGGTTGATCGAGGGCGGACTGCCGACGGAGGCCACCGTCGCCCAGGTTCTGGTGTCCAAATATGCCGATCATCTGCCGCTCTACCGGCAGGCCCAGATCTACGCCCGCCAGGGCATCTATCTCGACCGGTCGACGCTGGCAGACTGGGTGGGACATGCGGCCTTCCATCTGCGCCCGCTGCATGAGCGCCTTCTCACTGTGCTTCGCGCGAGGTCCAAGCTGTTCGCCGACGAGACGACGGTGCCGGTGCTCGATCCCGGTCGAGGGCGCACCAAGACCGGCCAGCTCTGGGCTTATGCCGCCGACGATAGGCCCTGGGGCGGCCTCGATCCACCCGGCATCGCCTATGTCTATGCCCCCGACCGCAAAGCCGAGCGGCTGTTCAGCCATCTTGCCGGCTTCAAGGGCGTCCTGCAGGTCGATGGCTACATCGCCTACCCAAAGCTTGCCGACCGCGGCGAGGTCGAGCTTGCATTCTGCTGGGTGCACATGCGGCGCAACTTCTACGAACTCGCGACCGCCGGCCCCGCGCCAATTGCAAGCGAGGCGCTGAAGCACATCGCCGCATTCTATGCGATCGAGAAGGAGATCCGCGGCCGCAGCGCGGAGGAGCGCCGCCTGGTGCGGCAGCAGAAGAGCCGACCACTGGCCGATGCCTTCGAGGTATGGCTGCGCGCCAAGCTGGCTCTCATCAGCCAGAAGATCAAGCTCGCCGAGGCCATCCGCTACGCCCTCTCGCGCTGGCAAGGTTTAACGCGCTTCATCGATGACGGCCGCATCGAGCTCGACAACAACACGGTCGAACGATCGATCCGTGGCATCAAGCTCAGTCGCAAGAACTCGCTATTTGCTGGATCCGACGGCGGTGCCGAACACTGGGCTGTCGTCGCGTCCCTAGTCGAGACCTGCAAGATCAACGACCTTGATCCGCTCGCCTATCTCACCGATGTCCTGACCAGGATCGTCAACGGACATCCAAACCGCGACATCGACCAGCTACTGCCTTGGGCCTACCGAGCTCAAGCCCTCAAAGCCGTGGCCTGAAAACGACGCTTACGCTAGGGCGGAAGATGTGTTGCCTACAGCTGCGGTGCAGATCGCAAGTATGGGTCTGAGTGATTGCCCAATATTGATGAAGTGCGTCAAGTCGAGAGGACATAGGCAGGTGCTTGTGTTACCGCACGTCAACCGGGGGCATGGATGCCGTCGGGCGTGGCACGAAGCCATTTTGGTGCTGGTCACGTGCCGCCAACATTATCGTAAAAGCCGCGAGGAGGATTAGGAGTAGGGCCAAGGATCCAATACTCACTCTGACGATGGCGACAAGGTAAACGACGGCCAGGAGATTTCTCGCAAGCTTGTCGTAGCCGGTTGTAACGCGCTGAAACCTCCTTGAGCCGGCAGAAGCACGCATCGATAACACCGCATGCTCGTCGGCGAGTTGGGGGTCCACCCGGTTAGATTTGTATGCACGGAGGGAATTCCCCCTTTGTGCGCGCACGCGGTGATGATGACGACTACTGGCTCTAGTAGGTTTGTTGTACCCCCAAATGAGTTAGCGATCAGAATTGCTTTGACAGATGGGTTCCGCGCACAGGGTGCACGCCGGGACAGGAGAAACTCGATGCATTTGACCGCGCTGCGCCACACCTCTCTTGCGCTGATCCTGTTTGCCTGCGGGGGAATGGAGAGCGCTCTAGCCGCCGATTCGGCGCCTGTTCAGGTCACTACGTCGCCCGGCCAGAAGGCTGGCGCTGGGCAAACGCCGAGTATGCGATCGCCGGCCGAGCAGCATCGCCTGCCGCCGGACTCCAGCACCGCGCAAACGCTTGAGCTCCCCGGGCGGACGCTTTCTTTCGTCGCGACCGCCGGCTCCATCCGCCTATTCGACGACAAGGGCGAGCCCCAGGCCGACATCGCCTATACTGCCTATCAGCTTGACGGAGCCGACCGCGGCTCGCGCCCCGTAACATTCTTCTTCAATGGCGGACCGGGCTCATCATCGGCCTGGCTGCACCTCGGTAATGCCGGACCGTGGCGGTTGCCGATCAATGCGGACGAGGTCACGCCATCGACCTTTCCGGAGGCGCGGCCAAACGCGGAAACTTGGCTCGATTTCACCGATCTCGTGTTTCTTGACCCCGTAGGCACCGGCTATAGCCGCTTCGTCGGAACCGGCGATGATGCGCGCAAGCAGCTCTATTCCGTTGACGGCGACGTCAACGCGCTCGCGCTGGTGGTCCGCCGCTGGCTCGAAATGCATGACCGGCTGTTGTCGCCGAAATACATCGTGGGTGAAAGCTATGGCGGGATTCGCGGGCCAAAGGTTGTCCAGCAGTTGCAGATGCAGCAGGGCATAGGCATCAAGGGACTGATTATGGTCTCGCCACTGTTCGACTACAGTCAGTTTACCAGCACGAGCCTGCTGCGATACGTCGCAACCCTGCCAAGCTATGTCGCGACCCTGCGCGAAGCCGAGGGTCCGGTAAAGCGATCTGATCTTGCCGACGTGGAAGCCTATGCACGCGGCGAGTTTCTGGTCGATCTCATGAAAGGCCAGGCGGACAATGAAGCGACCACGCGCCTGGCCGACAAGGCCGCAGCGCTGACTGGCATCGACCAGAAGGTCAGTCGTAGGCTGGCGGGCCGCTTCGGCCTCCCGGAGTTCCGCCGTGAACTCGAGCGTAAAAACGGTAAGTTAATTGGCAATTATGACGCCTCGGTGCGTGGCCTCAATCCGTATCCGGACTCCGATTTCCCACTTTCCGGTGATCCCTCCAGCGATACGCTATTGGCGCCTCTGACCAGCGCCACTGTCGATCTGCTTACGCGCAAGCTTAATTGGCGGCCGGACGGGTCTTACGAGCTGCGCAACGGCGCGGTTGGGCGGGCTTGGGATTTCGGTCGCGGCTCTCCAGAGTCCCTTTCACAGCTGCGCCAGATTCTGGCAACGGACCGGAAGATGAAATTGCTCGTCGCACACGGCCTGTTTGACCTCGTCACCCCCTATTTCGCATCGCAGATCGTGCTGGATCAGTTGCCGCCGTTTGCCTCGGCACCGCGCCTCAAGCTTGTAGTCTATCCGGGCGGCCATATGTTCCATTCACGAGATACCTCGCGCCAAGCTTTTCGTGCAGAGGTCGAAGCGATGATGAAGTAACGCCGACGATTTGGTCACAAGCAAGTTCGCGTGAGGCGAATGACTCGCCGAAAGACTTGTATATCACCTAAAGTCAGGAGCAATGCTCCTGGACGGCCGAGGTTATGATGCGGACCGGAAGAAGGCGCATCGGCCAACATTCCGCAGCGCTGCAATCGCTGAGATCCAATCAATCTTCGCCCGCATCTCTATTTGAACCGGAATTCCGTCGAGCGCTTCCTCAACAACGTCGAGCATACCGGCGCGTGGCACGCGAAGACAAACTCACCGCCAACTACCCGGCCCTCATCCAACTTGCATCGCATCAATCAGGCTGTGGGTGCATGTTGATGAGTGCCCGTGCCAAAGCTGGAACGATCTTTGCTACCATCTCGCGGCTGGCTCAAGCATGCAAGAAGAACCGGCGCGCTGAGAGTACATCGGGTCTGGCACGAGCAATGTTCTACGGCTATGAATCAAAATATGTCGCTTGCAAGAGCAAACTCATCTTGCTCCTGGCCTCGACCATCGTTTCGCTCTCTGCAGCGGCACCTGCATCCGCCGCGACTTTTGCGCTGCCATCCGCCGCCTCTGAGACATCCGCGGCAGCGACCCCAATTCTGCTAGCCCGCGACGTCGCAGAGCCTCTGCCTGGAGCGCTCGAACGCCACAAAGCGAGGACGGCATTAATACCTCCAATGAAAGTGGACAATTGTCGATGCGACGACCCCCTAGGGACCCTCGAGCCGGCGACATTGCACGTCGTAGAATTCTTAGCAGCCTTTTTCGGAATATGCGGGTTGGTGCTTTACCAGTTAGGAGAACGCGCATGCAACCAGGATTACTCGAAACGATATATGCAATTATGAAACGGCTCACATCCCGTGCCCTGGAGAGGGGCGGCCTTACGGGGCATCCCACCCACACAGCCTATTGGCCACCAACACTTCACAAAATTTGATTCTCGTTCGTTCTCGCCGTTAGCCACCGAACAGCGGGACATTTGCGCTCAAAAGATGCATTTTCCCTCGCAGACCGCAGGAATAGTGCAGCGAATTTGAGTAGTAATCGGGTGATCGGCTATTCACCGTGAAGGCAGCCGCCCCCCTCGTGCTGCTTCCCCATGAAGGACGGTTCATGCGCGATCATGACATTGTGTCCGGCAGCCTGTTGGCGCTGACAGCCGCTGGGCTTGCGCTGCTTTGCTCTAGCCTGCTCGCATTTGCTTTGATTTAGATCCCGCGGTCGACCTTTGGCGCGCTAGGATCCCTGCAAGACGTCACGCAAGACGGTACGCAGCCGGACAGAGTGCGCTGGTATGGTTTTCCACTTATGGCGGCCCGGCGGTTGTAGATGACCTGCTTAAGCAGCCGTAGGGATCCGCTTCCTCGAAACGCTTCGCTTTCGCATGTCGTGCCCGCCTTTTTTGAACGGCGGATCTGATCTCCTGGCTGGGCTTCGTGCAGTGCCCACTAACAACGTAGGTCCCTCTCCATCGAACGATATAGTTAGTCTTATGATTGCGCTCGCATCACGCGCTTTTTGCGTGGCTTGCGCAGCATTTCTGCGCCAGGTCAACTTCGGCGCGACAACTATCGACCCTCGAACAATCAGGCACAGGAGCGCTGGGGGCGTCACCCAGCAAATCCCCAACGCGCACAGCGTTTGAGTGAGGCGGCCCCCTCAAGAGCAAGCAGATATGAATGTGCTTCACGGGTAAACCCCTCTACCGGCCCTCATTATTTACCTCACCACCTGGGGCGCAATGCGCAGCTCGTACAAACCCTGATGCGATGAAGCCCCGGTTTTGGGGACAACATTGCTGAAAACGATGCAGCGGGGGTTGCGGCTCGCGGCAGCTCTTGACCATCTTCTGCTATCGCGGCAACGAGAACAACCAAAGCAGATCGAGATGATGAGAGCGGGGTGTGGCTGTGCCGGATCAATCCCAAGCATCGGAGTTGCCGCCGGTCCTGCAGAGACCGTCGAAAGGCTTTCGGTGGATCGTTGCTCTTCTAGCCGTATTGCTCGCTTTTTGCGCCGGAGGCGCCTATTTTTGGACGAATATCGAAACGTTTGCGGAGGCGCCGCCGGCGCATGAAGTCGTGCCTCCCACGCTTGGCTTGTCACCTGAGGATAGGGACGTCCTTTTAGGGATCCAATCAGGGCAGCAGAAGACAGCCGATGAAATTGCCGAGCTCAATCGCAACGTCGATGCGCAGCAAGCCGAGCTAAAGCGGGTCTCGGATCAGATCGCAGCCCTGGCCCAAAGAATCGAGGAGCTGCAGAATCCGGCGCATATTGCTTCTCCTGCTACTTCTACCACTTCGCCACCCGTGCGTACCACATCCAAGCCGGCCAAGAGAGACGTCCGGCCCTCGAAACCGCAAGGTCCGGTTTCTGTCGGAGGCGCGCCGCTGACCGCGGAGCCGAGCACGGAACAGCGCTGATTTCCACAAAATGCCTGCCATTTGACGCTGCGCCTTCCAACCACTTCGGAAACCAACGGTCCACCATCTTGATGGAGCCTCTCATTGCTCCGCGTGGTTTCGGAAATCCTCTGTCAGTCGCAAGAAGTTCATAAGCAGGACGTGCCCCTGTGAGGTAAGTATCGACTCGGGATGGAACTGGACCCCATAGGTGGGATAATAGCCGTGCGTGATGGCCATGATCTCGCCTTCCTCCGAACGCGCTGTCACTATGAAGTTCTGCGCACATGACTGATCAAGCTCGACGATAAGAGAATGGTAGCGCCCGACGTCAAGCGGGGTCGGCAGCCCCTTGAATAACCCTCGGCCGTCATGCGCAACGTATGAGGGCCGACCGTGCATGGGTCGATACGCACGCGCCACCCGTCCTCCGAAAACGCTCGCAATGCACTGATGTCCAAGGCAGATGCCAAGAATTGGCACGCGCCCTGAAAGTTCGCGGACCACTGCTATCGATATTCCTGCCTCTGTTGGGGTGCAGGGGCCGGGCGATATCACCACCGCGCGCGGCTTGAGACCAACGAGCTCGCTGATGCTGATAGCGTCGTTTCGGATCACTTTCGTGGCTTCACCGAGCTTGTGAAAATAGCGGGCAATGTTGAACACGAAGGAATCGTAATTATCGATGATCACAATCAAAATGCACCAGCTGGTTCAGAACCAAATGCATCAAAGATTCGCTCTGCCTTGGCGAGCACTTCCTCGTATTCGGCCTCGGGCTCCGACAGGGCCGTTATACCGCTGCCTGCATGAAACACAGCCAGGTCGCCGTCGATCGTGACAGTGCGGATCGCAATACTTGTGTCCATGTGCCCGTTGAAGCCGATGAAGCCGATCGCCCCGCAATAGACCTCTCGCGCTATGCGCTCGATTTCTGTAATAATTTCCATCGACCGCAGCTTTGGCGCTCCCGTAATGGAGCCGCCCGGAAAGCAAGCACGGAGCAGGCTAACGGCGTCTTCCTCTCCGGCAAGTTCCCCCATAACGATCGACACGAGATGGTGCACCGAGGCATAGGACTCGAGATTGCACAGGGCCGGAACCTCGACCGAATGCGCAGTGCAAACGCGTGACAGATCGTTTCGCAAAAGGTCGACAATCATCGTGTTCTCGGCATGATCCTTTTCGGAAGCGAGGAGAACAGCCGCACGGCGGTGGTCTTCCTTAGAATCAGGCGAACGCGCGATTGTGCCCTTGATGGGTCGTGTCTCGACTTGTCGCCCCTCAAGCTTCAGAAATCGTTCGGGCGAACTTGATGCGATGGTCAGCTTTCCCCATCGCAGCAGGGCCGCAAAAGGCGCCGGATTCAATGATCGCAGCTGGCAATAGAAGGCGATCGGATCAAACGAGGTCGGCAGGCGGGTGCTGAAACGCTGCGCAATATTCGTCTGGAAAACGTCACCGGCCAGGATCAAGTCGATCACGCGCTGCACCGCGGCAATGTAGCCCTCGCGGCTGAAGTTCGAGCGCCATGCGCGCACTTTGCCGGCACAACCGTTCTGTGGCGCCTTTGGACGGGCAAGCAATGCTGCAAACTCGTCGGCTCGACGACGCGCGCGCTCGCTCCGTCGCGCGCGATCCTGCTCCGGCCTTCCGGTCGAGACAATCCAGCATTTGTTATCCCGGTGATCGAAGCTGATGACCACATCATAAAAATGCAGGATGGATTGGGGCAAACCCAGACCGGCAATTGCCGGCGCAGACAGTCGCTCCAATGTCCTGTTCATGTCGTAGCCAAGGTAGCCCGCCGCTCCTCCCTGGAACGGCGGGAGATCCGGACGATGCTCTTGCGGGTACTTCGCGAGTAGCGTGCGAAGGACCTTCCATGGATCGGCCTCGAGAGTCAGTCCGTTCCAACTGCCTTGGCCGTTCGCGACCGTATAGGTGCTGAACGGGTCGCACGTTAGATATGAGTAACGCCCGAGCAACTCGTGCCTTGCTGCGCTATCGAGAAACGCAAGATGCGACCGATGCGCGAGACATTGCATCGCCGTGACAGGTTCAATCCACTGCAATTCGCGAACGTACATGGTGTTATCGGTCACCGGAGCCTGACGTCGAGGAAGTGTCGTTCATCTGTTGCCCCCAACCCGATGAGAATGACGCCCCGTCTGCGATGGGCCGAAAGCTTGGTCCATTGCCAAGTTTACGCGGCGGTAGACTTTTGCTGCCGGCACCGGCTGGCTCATCCTGCCGGGCAGGCGGAAGGTGCAGATACATCGTAGTCGGCCGCGAACCGCAGCTCGCGGAGCGGTCGGACGCGTTTAATCGACTCCTGGTAAAGATCGTGCGCTTTGTACGCTGCGAGCTCCGCCTCGCTGTCGAACTCACCGTAGACCACGATGTCGATATCGTTGCCGAGTTGATCGGCCTTGCGGTTGCGGGCAACCTCAAGCCGGCTGGCATGTGGTATCGTTGTCAGAAGTGAAAGACCTTCGAGGATCTGGTCGATATAGGCCTCGTCCTTGGCGCTGAAGAAGACGATGTGACGAATCATGGCTGTCCGTGAAGATGTCGCTAGCGGGCGGCATAACTATCTGCGAATAGAGCCCGTTGCAATGAGGCGAGTCACTTCCAGCATGATCGTCGCTCGCATCGCCGGCAATCCGCAAGCTGATCCTGCCAGGGTGCTCAGGACGCCGGAAAGGCAAGGCGCTCAATGGTCTGAATGTGCCGCGTCAGCAGGTTACAGGCTTGATCGACGTTGCGCGTTCGCAAGGCTTGCAGAATCAGGCGGTGATCTTGATTGGAGCGCGGTCGCCAGCCCACCGATCGCGCCATCGCGAACACCAATCGTGAATTGGCAAGCTGCAGTCCATCGAGGCTCGCGAGCAGACGCGGCATTCCGCAAGGCGCGACCAAGGCTTGGTGAAAAGCGCGGTTGGCCATCTCAAACTCCTCGATCGTCTTTGCATTGTCTCCTTCGGTCAAGGCGAGCTCGATCCGAGCCAAATGAGCTGTTGTGAGCCTTGGGCCCGAATGGCGCAATGCCACCACTTCCAGCGCGGCGCGCATTTCGGCGATCTCCTTCACTGACCGGGTATCGAGCGGGGCAACCCGAACACCGCGACGCGGCACAGCGACAACAAGATGTTGTGCCTGCAGCTGCCGAAAGGCCTCGCGCACCGGGACGTGGCTGGAATTGAATTCTCGTGCGACGTGATCCTGTCGGAGTGGCGCGCCTGGCTCTAGGGCGCCGCTGATAATGCGCTCAGCGATTGAGTCCGCGATGCGCGCCACCGTCGTCATGTTGTCGCCAGTGATCATAGATTATCTACCGCAATAACCGGTGCATTTGCGAGGCAGCTCGATTAGCATCTCTTCGAGAGCGATGACCATAGATAATTCACGCGATTATCTACAATTGAGCGGGATGGGCTTATGGATGCTGCTGCGCAAGTCCAAGGGAAGGAAACCGGCGACCGGGCGCAGGTTCGTAATCATTGGAGCGTCGAAGAGGCTAAGGCGCTCTACGCCCTTCCTTTTGCCGACCTGATGCTTCAGGCGCAGCGCGCTCATCGCGAGAACTTCGATCCAAACCACCTCGAAACTGCGAGCCTGCTCAGCATCAAGACCGGGGGCTGTCCGGAAGACTGCGGCTACTGCTCGCAAAGCGCGCATTACGAGACCGGCCTGAAAGCCACCCGACTGATGAATTGCGCCGATGTGGTTACGACCGCGCGGCGCGCAAAGGATGCGGGCGCGACGCGCTTCTGCATGGCTGCGGCCTGGCGCACTCCAAAAGATCGCGATCTCGATTCCGTTTGCGACATGGTCAATGCGGTCAAGGGACTTGGCATGGAAACGTGCGTCACGCTCGGCATGCTGACACCGAACCAGGCCGCTCGCCTCGCCGAGGCCGGCCTTGATTTCTACAATCACAATGTCGACACATCACCCGAGTTTTACAGCAAGATCATCACGACTCGCATCCTGCAGGACCGCATCGATACGCTGGCGCATGTGCGCGACGCCGGCATCAAGATCTGCTGCGGCGGGATTATAGGGATGGGCGAGCACGTCGAGGACCGCTTAGGTATGCTCGTGCTGCTCGCCAATCTCCCCAGTCATCCCGAAAGCGTGCCGATCAACCTATGGAACAGGATCGACGGCGTGCCGGTGGAAGACGCCGCGGAGCCTCCCGATCCGATCGCGCTGGTCCGGCTGGTGGCGACCGCGCGGATCATGATGTCGGGTAGTGTCGTTCGCTTGTCCGCCGGGCGGCAATACATGACCGATGAATTGCAGGCGCTTTGCTTCTTGGCCGGCGCAAATTCAATCTTCATCGGCGACGTGCTCTTGACCACCCAAAACCCGAAAGTTAATCGCGATGCAGATCTGCTGGCCCGGCTCGGCATCACGTCCGGGCTCGCCGGAGGGAACCAGTGCGCGTAATCTGTTACCCCTACATCCAGCCTAGGTGAGAAATGCAGATAACCTTAATGAAGGGCAAAATCCATCGCGCCTCAGTGACCGAAGCTGATCTGCACTATGAAGGATCGATCTCGATAGATCGTACGCTCCTGGAGGCAGCAGGAATGGTGATCAACGAGCGCGTCGAGATCTACAATGTCGAAACTGGAATGCGCTTTGCCACCTACGTGATCGAGGCGCCGCCGAGGTCTGGCACGATAAGCTTGAACGGTGCGGCCGCCCGACTGGCGATGCCCGGAGATAAGATCATTATCGTTGCATATGCCTCATTCGACGAGGCCGAAGCAAAGATATTCAAGCCACGCATTGTGCGTGTGGACCGAGATAATCGCGTCCTGGCCGGTTGAGCCTCAACGGCCATCCTTCCTTCTTCAATGGCCCACCGGACCATTTGCGTTTTGCGATCCTGGGAACGATGAATGCGGTCAATCCAAGCAGCTAGACTTAGTCCCTACGTCGCAGCGTTGAATGCCTTGAACGAAGACAAACGGCTGCGCTGTCTCAAGCCGCGCGCGGGGATCGATTTCGCATCAAACGACTATCTGGCGCTCGGGAGCGCGCCGCGCATCAAAAAGGCGATGGTCGCCGCGCTAGAGGCGGGCACTCCGGTCGGAGCCGGTGGGTCGCGGCTTCTGCGCGGCAATTGCGAGGAGCATGAACGGCTCGAAACGGAAGCGGCTCAGTTCTTTGGCGCGGAGGCGGCGCTTTTCTTTGGAGGCGGCTATATAGCAAATTTTGCCCTCCTGACGACGCTGCCGCAGCGCGGCGATCTGCTCGTTCTCGACTCGCTCGTGCACGCCAGTATTCACGAGGGGGCGCGAGCCAGCCGCGCAGATTGCCGAATTCACGCGCACAATGATCCCCAGTCACTTGAAGACGCGATTCGCGACTGGCGAGCCAAAGGTGGAGCGGGCCGCGTCTGGATTGTGGCCGAAAGCCTCTACAGTATGGATGGCGACTTCGCTCCGCTCGAAGAGCTGGTGGCAATCGCCGATCGCCATGACGCATTTCTGATCGTGGATGAGGCTCATGCCACAGGTGCTTACGGGCATCAGGGGCGAGGGCTCACGGCCCCTTATGGCAGGCGCGACAATCTCATCGTCGTTCATACCTGCGGCAAGGCGCTTGGTGCCGCGGGTGCCCTTGTTACGGCCTCCGGCATCCTGCGCGATTTCATGGTCAACCGCTGCCGTCCGTTCATTTTTGCCACCGCCCCATCACCTTTGATGGCTGTTGCCGTTCGAGAGGCACTCCTTATCCTGCAGAAAGAGCCGGAGCGGCAGCAACGGCTTGCCAAACTTGTTGCGTTCGCGCATCGGCGGATCACCTCCCTTGGTTTGCACACGCCGTCGACCTCTCAGATCGTGCCGTACATCATCGGTGACAATGCTCAGGCAATGCGACTTGCCTCTGCTCTGCAGGCGCGCGGCTTCGACATCCGCGGAATTCGGCCGCCAACCGTCCCAACAGGCACCGCCCGCTTGCGAATTTCGTTGACACTCAATGTTCGCGAAGCGGATGTGCGCGCAATGCTCGATGCGCTTGTTGAGGTGACGAGGGGGGCGTTTTGATAAATAAGCGGATCGTCGTGACTGGTACGGACACCGGGGTCGGCAAAACGATATTTTCCGCAGGGCTCGCCGGCCTTCTCGGCGCGAATTACTGGAAGCCGGTCCAGGCTGGTCTCGAACAAGAGACCGACTCCGAGTGCGTCCGCCGCCTCGGCGGCCTCTCGTCCGATCGGATTGTCCCGGAGCTCTATCGACTTCGGACGCCTGCGTCGCCCCATTACTCCGCGGAGATCGACGGCGTTCGCATAGACACAGAGACGCTTGGACTCCCGGACAGCGGCGAGCGGCAACTCGTGATCGAGGGTGCCGGCGGACTCATGGTGCCGCTGACAGCGCGCACTCTTTACATCGACATCTTCGAGCGCTGGCAGCTTCCTGTCGTGCTTTGCGCAAGGACGGGACTGGGCACAATCAATCACTCCTTGCTCTCAATAGAGTCTCTGCGGAAGCGTCAGATCCGAATCCTTGGAATTGCTTTCATTGGGGAAAGAAACGCCGAAACTGAAAGCGCGGTTTGCGAGATCGGGAGAGTGCGTTGGTTGGGACGGCTCCCGTGGCTTGTTCCCCTCACGAACGAAAGTCTGCAGGCCGCTTTCAAAGGATCCTTCGTTGGCAGTGATTTACTGAATCTATGAAGATAACCAAGAGGTCGCGGATCTGGCACCCGTTCACGCAGCATGCTCTGCAGCCGGACATGACGAAGGTGCTGCGGGCAGAGGGGGCTTATCTCTACACCGTAGATGGCCGACGCCTTATCGATGCAATCTCCTCCTGGTGGGTCGTCACCCACGGCCATTGCCATCCATGGATCGTGAACGCCATCCGAGAACAGGCAGACAAGCTCAACCAGGTTATCTTCGCCGGATACACTCACGACCCGGCTGAGCAAGTTGCGACGGAACTATTGAAGGTCACCTGCCCAGCGCTTGAGCATGTGTTCTTCTCCGATAGCGGCTCAACCAGCGTCGAAGTCGCCCTAAAAATGGCGCTCGGCTACTGGCACAATACCGGAAGACAGCGAACCCAAATTGTGGTGATGGAGCACTCGTACCATGGCGACACGATCGGGGCGATGTCGGTAGGTAGCCGAGGCGTCTTCAACTCAGCCTACGGCGCGCTGATGTTCGAGGTCACCTCGATTCCGTTCCCGGCAAGAGATCGCGAGCAAATAACGCTGGATGCGCTGGAAAACGCGTGTCGAAACGAACGTCCCGCAGCCTTTATCGTGGAACCTCTGATATTGGGTGCCGGTGGAATGCTGATGTATTCTCCGTCGGTGCTAAGAGAGATGAAGCGGATCTGCGAAGCCTTCGACGTCCTGTTCATTGCGGACGAGGTCATGACGGGCTGGGGCCGGACAGGTAGCTTGTTTGCGTGTGAGCAGGCCGATGTCACGCCCGATATTGCCTGCTATTCGAAAGGCCTCACGGCGGGGGCGCTGCCGCTCGCCGTCACACTCTGTCGTGCCGATATTTTCGATGCGCATTATTCCCAAGATCGTACGCGCACGTTTTTTCATTCGAGCTCATATACGGCAAATCCAGTGGCCTGCGCCGCAGCCAAGGCTAATCTGGACTTATGGCAGGATCAGGAATATCGCCGCCGCGTGGCGTCCTTGGCCGGGATGCAAGAAAAGGCACTCGCCCCATTCCGCGCCGATTCACGGTTTGCAAACGTTAGGCGGACAGGAACAGTCACAGCGCTCGAACTCAATACGAGCGATGTCGGCTATCTGGCGAACATCGGTCCGAAGCTTTTGGGTTACTTCCAAGCACGGAATCTGCTGTTACGCCCGCTCGGTAACACGATCTACGTGATGCCGCCTTACTGCGTTACGACGGCCGATCTTGATGAAATCTATGCTGCCATCCGTGAGGCTGCCGACTTGCTGATGTGAGATGCATCAGACTTGGCAATCGTGTGCAGTGCAGGATCTGCGAAACTGTCCGTATCGCTGCCATTTGATAGTTCAAGGAGGATGCAGCACCCCGCGGCTAGCGCGCTGACCTGCTTTAAGCACTTGCTTTAAGCGCTCTTGATCCAACCGCCGCAGTAATGCTGCGGAGTAGATAGAAAAGACGCAGCCTTTAGCTAAAATGCCGAGAGAATTGCGTTAATCCCGATAGGGAAATCCACTATCTTGAAAAAAGTCTCGTCGAGGTATTCTGCGCAAAGTCCTGCTTCGCAAGGCAGCCGCATATCAGAGCCAAGGCTCTTGATGGTTGTTTAAATTGGACCGCCGGGCGGCCGCAGCGTTGGAGCCGTGCGTGGTGCTGCGGTGAGAGGTCAGGGGGCTTCCCACGTAAATGCCTAACAGGAGGCGAGAATGCACATTGGCTTCCGTCATTCACTCGACCATTCAGCCACATGCTGTGCGATATGTGGCGGCAAGTTTGGGCTGATCCGCCATTACTGCTGGCGAACGGCCCTTTGCTCCAAGAAATGCGTCAACCGCTTCAAGGCGCGGCGGGAGGCCGATCAGAAATGGCTTCGATGGTTGCGGGCGGCTTAGGAATAGACCGAGCTGTGCCGGTACCGCTCTGGTCAGACTTGTTGCGAGTCCGGTTCGCCCTCTAGAGCGCGTGGAAAATCAAGTGACAGAAACATCGGCAAAAATAATCGACTTCAGGACCTACAGGGCCGCCAGGCTGGCTCAGTCCGAGCGCCTTCGCGACGACATCTACTCGACCGCCATTCTCGCTGCGCTTACAGCGGCCTGTGACCTTTGGACATTCCTGGCCTGGCATCCGTTTGCTTTGCTCGGTGCGCCGGTGCCGAAGCAGGAGCCTCACGAGCATCCCTAGGTTGGCGGACAGGGAGATGTGCCCCATAAGACGATGCATCTGCAGCTCGGGTCCGGTCGAGCCGTCATTTGCAGACACTGCAATCAGCCAAGCAACGCGTGCAGATGGTGGCCCGTCGCGAGCGCCTCTCCCCGATCGAGGCGGCGGCCGGCATAGTCGCTGAAACCGTACGGGAGACGATCTCGGGTGGTGAAGTCGCGATGAGGAAGGTTTTGGCTCATGGTTGCGCGACCAATGGACTTTTTTGCATCGTTCTCCAGAGAGCTGAGGTCTCCATCATCCATGCCATTGACAGGTTTCTCCTGCCTTCTCTAGGAAGCTGCTGACGGTGTGTGGGAGCGGATACGATATGAGCCACAGTTCAGCGCAGCCTCTAGAGCGTGTCACGATTCCGGCACTACAGCAGTGGAAGGATGAAGGACGTCGTGTCGTGATGACCACCGCCTACGATGCGGTTGCGGCGCGCATCGCGGATCCCATTGTCGATATCATTCTGGTTGGCGATAGCGTTGGAAACGTCTGCCTGGGATTCGACAACACGCTGCCCGTCAGCGTGGCCATGATGAATCATCACCTGGAGGCCGTTGCGCGCACCAGGCCTCATGCCCTGCTTGTGGCGGACATGCCCTTTCTTAGCTTTCATCTCGGTTCTGAGGATACGATTCGCAATGCTGGCGGTTTTCTGCAGCGTGGCGCCGATGCTGTGAAACTCGAGGGCGGTGCCAAACGCGTCGAGATGGTACGCGCTTTGGTCGATTGCGAAATTCCTGTGATGGGACATCTGGGGCTGACTCCCCAGAGCGTCAACGTCATGGGTGGATTCAAGGTACAGGGAAGGACAACGGATACAGCCTTGCGGCTGCTCGATGACGCCCACCGTCTGCAGGAAGCCGGCTGTTTCGCCCTGGTCCTGGAGGGAATTCCTGCCGAGCTCGCGGCGCGAGCGACCGAATTTCTCACGATACCAACAATCGGGATCGGAGCAGGACCCGATTGCTCGGGCCAAGTGCTCGTGTTCCACGATGTCTTGGGGTTGACCGAGGGCCATCACCCCAAATTTGTTCGTGCCTATACAGATGGATTCCAGCTGTTTCAGGAGGCGCTGTCGCGCTGGGCTGCCGATATCCGCAAAGGTGCCTTCCCGAGCTCAGAGGAGTGCTATCGGCTTCCTTATGAGCTTCGGCATGCCATTGCCAACTGGGTGCCCTCCAATTCAGCGTGAAGCAAGGTAAGAAATGCAAGTCATTACAAAGGTCGCTGAGCTGCGCCGGGCCCTTGCAGAAGGCCGCAACGCCGAAAAGCGCATCGGGTTCGTTCCGACGATGGGACATCTGCACGACGGCCACCTGGCCCTGATCTCGGCTAGCCGGGGGCACTGCGACGTGACTGTCGTTAGCGTATTCGTCAACCCCACTCAGTTCGGCCCAAATGAGGATCTCAGCAGGTACCCTCGCGACTGCGCGCGCGATGAAGCCTTGTGCCGAAGTGCCGGGGTCTCCATCATCTTCGCGCCAAGTGCGGAAGAGATCTATCCCGCTCAATTTGAGACCTTTGTCGAACCGGGCGAACTCGCAAGACCGCTCTGCGGAGACTTCAGGCCGGGACATTTTCGTGGTGTAGCGACTGTCGTCTGCAAGCTATTCAACATGGTGCAGCCGGACGTGGCGTACTTTGGACAGAAGGATTTTCAACAATGCGCCGTGATACGCCGCATGACGGCTGATCTGAATCTTCCGATCGAGATTGTCACTGTACCAACCGTGCGGGAGGCAGATGGGCTCGCAATGAGCAGTCGCAACCGTTATCTGAGCCCGGAAGAACGTGGTCGGAGCCTTGCGATCAGCCGTGGCTTGTTCGCCGCAGCTCAAGAGTTCGGCTCAGGGGAGCGCGAGGCGTCAACGCTGATTGCGCTTGCAAGAAAGCATTTGGAGAGAGTCGATCGACTCCAGTACCTTGAGCTTGTCGACGCTGGGACCCTCAGGATTGCCGAGAGCCCTCTGCGCTATCCGGCGGTGCTCTGTGTCGCAGCGTACGTCGGCCCGACTCGGTTGATTGACAATGTAGTCCTGAGCTAGCTCGTAGCTAGATCCGCAAGCGACTGAGCTCAGAATCAGTCAAACCCGATCAGTTGGCCCTGAAATCCTCTATCCTGGAAGAACTCTCAAATGGCATCCGGAACTGCTTCTTTGCGTCCTGAACAACCGGCCCCGCGCTCGATCTCATGATGCCAGTTGATTGGGTCTGCCGCTGACACGTGGAGCGGTACGGGGCCGCTCCACGCCACCGAGAGAGCAGCCAGTGCGAGTTCGCTTTCCGTATTATATCTTCGGCTGCTCGCTCAGGCGCTCCCGGACATTCCGACCGCTTCGGGCGCTTTCTGCGACTTGGCGCAAAGCAATTTCAGAAAGTCGTACAACGAGCTGTTTGAGGCGCTCAATCTCCTGCTTACAGCGTTCAAGCTCGTGCTGTTCGGCCGTCATCACAGATGTTGTGCGACGCTGACTGCTGCCGAGATGATTCACGTAGCTTCCTTTCCGGTTCGACAAACACAGCAGAAAATCTGAATAGACCAGTCGCTTCTCTTCTCTGAGCGCCTCGGCGTCAGATCGGAGCGTTTCACATGCAGCCAACCGTGGGCTGGTTTGCTAGCTCACTCCCTGCAAAGGGCTCGCGACCAGCTTGAAGATGCAACTGCACCTTCGGCCATGCCCATCTCGCTCATGCCTCAGCTTAGTTGCAGTAATGGCTCTCAACGGGGCTGCGGAATACGCCGCCCCCGGGGCTGCATGTGAGTTGCTCTGGCGGAGACTGTAACAAAATGGCAATATCGATTAATGCGACCAGCCGCGCTTCCGCGCTCAAATCCTGCATTACGGCAGCGCCCTCCGATGAATTTTGACACGACTTCGCGTGTCCGTGCTGGGGTCCCTCAGCTACACCAGGTGCAGGATGCGAAACGCTTGGGCTTGGTTGGACGCCGCACGCTCGATAAAGCGGCAGTCCTCTGGCCGCAATAGAACCTGATGAGGTCGGCAACGAACTAGCGTCCGAACATTGGCCGTGCGCCGCAGCCGGCCAGCCAGTCCGGCGCTCATAGATGGCTGAGAATGCCGTACATGATCCCAGAGCATGATCACAGGGCGTCACCCTGGCTCTGAGCTCTGCCGATCTTGTCTGTTAAAGCGAGAGGGCGGACGAGAAACAAAAGCAGGTCGATCAAGCGAGCTGCTGCAGTGATCAGTCATCGCAGAGACGCCGGACATTGCACCGCCGTCAAAATCGGGTGACCCGCAGTCGCGAAGCCTCATACGATCTGGTCTACTTGCGTTGCGGTCCAGCACATGCCCATTATCTTCCTCGATGGGATGAGGGAGATCTCCCAATGCTGGACGGTGCCACGACCGCGCTCCTGCGCACGATCCTGGATGAGGTTTGCGAGAACGTCTCACCGTATGACGCCGGCGTCCGCGCCTACGTTGCCTCCAAAATCCTGGAAGCCGCCACCAGAGGTGAGACGCGCCCCGATCTGCTTAAACAGATCGGTCAGGAAGCTCTTTCGAAAGCGCCTACGATGTGGCGATAGATCTAGGACATGGCTTGTCATCGAGGTGAATTTCCAAGTCACAGTGCTGAATATCCTGGCTTGTTATCCAGGTTCGCGCGCCGTCATCGCCTGCTGCGTAGCGATCTGACGAGCTCGCAGGGGTGTATCGTGGTCGCAAATCTACGGCGGGCCGACGTCACACATGATGCGCGTTATCCGTTGAAGCATTGTCATCGCGCATCCTTTTCCCGCGCAGAGGACGCGGACGGCTCGCGCGTTTAAGTTCATTGTTCATTTCGTGGCCGACATTCACCGGCCTGCGGCGGTGGGCGGTGTGCCGATTGAGAATCAGCACGCGGTGTTCGTCGACTACTCGTCCAACGGGACGTTTGTGCGATGGAGACCGGCGAAGTGTCTTATCGTTGCGCTCGAGCCTTCCTGGCGGCAAGAGCGTTGATACGCTCTTAATGCCCATCGCATGCGCAGGCTCGAACGATCACACACCCTCGCATCTCGAAAGCTCAGCTCAAGATCAGACCTTGTTCTCCCGCGAAGCGGTGAGCATTCGCTTTATCCGTTCGGCTTGTTCGACGGTTAGATTGGCTGCCAAGTCGGCCCCAATCAGCGCTGGGCCCTTACGTTCCCGATCATAAACCATCCAACCCTTCCCGCCCTTGCGAACAAAGTATCTGTTTTGCGAACAAGTGCCATCAGTCAATCTTAGTCCCCCCAGTTCTTTACCGCGATCCGTCACGATAGGCCCATGCAAGCCGCCGTCCCGCATTTGCATATGTGAATCGGTTGGCGCATTCCTCGCTGCGAGCGGCTGATCGTTGAAACAAGAGAGCAGCTCGCACAAGAGGTCGCGCATCCAAGGCTCGGCGCACGCATCCATGGGCCGCAATGCCGGTGAGGCGTCGTGCTCATATTTTTCATCCGCAAACGCGTGCGAAATCAGCGTTCGGCGTCGGAGCGCCGTCAACTCACGCGAGCCGGTGCCCCGTTGCTGTTTACTCCGGTGCCAGCGCCGCAAGTGCCTTTTCGATCACTGTGATTTCCTGACTGACCTGAGCGATCGCTTCCTTCGGATCAATTCCAGTAACGCAGTTCAACTTCTGCAGTAGCTCCCGTCGATGCGACAGAAGGTTCTCTAGCGCCTTGCGCTCGTTTAGTTTCACATAGCCGCCCACAATCAATTCAATCGAAAGAGACATCGAAACTCTCAAACAAACCTGTTCTCAACGAAGATGCGTATAGCACAACGGCAGATGATGTTCAGCTCGTCGGGAGAGAATACTGACGGGTGGGCTTGTTGGAGACAGCCGCCACGCGTCCTGACCGACTATTCCTTGGCGCCTTACAAGCGTCCAAGTCTGTTTGAGCGACTAGCCGAGCAGAAAAACGGCGTATGGCGAGCCAGAAACGCCGCGGATCGTCGAAATGGAATGCTAAGGATGATATCAGGAACTGCCCTGGTCCATATTCGCCTGCCGAGCGGCTTCCGAGATGCGATGACAGGCGGCGCGTTGACCGGCGACATGCTCGCCTGATTATCTCTTCGTAGACATTGCGACGACGTCAGGAGCGTCAAGGATGCTCGATGAATATTTGGCCCGCATTCGTGCTCACCGCAACAACATCCACCGCTATCGTCGACTGCTGAAGTCGAACCTGTCGGATGTTGAACGTCAGTTCATCGAAAAACGCCTCACCGAAGAGCAGGCCGCGCTCGAGTCTCTTTCGGCCGAGACCTTTCCGCTCGCGTTTAGTCTTCGGAAGGTTGACATGCCGGCGAGCTAGGCTCGGAGCCGCGAACGACGCGCGGTTCGGGACCTCGGCGGCCGATCTGCTGACCTGCGTGGGGTGCGGGAGGGTGCCGCGGGCGAGAATGTCTGGGTCACTCTGATAGACGCCGATCGCTTGGGTAGACCTCGTCATTGTAGCGGATCGTCCGGCCGGCAAGCTGAATGGATCTGTTTGTGTTCGGCTCTTCGCCTGCCACCAAACGACCGCCGCCACCTTCCGTACGGTGGACGCGCGAGTTGTCAGAATGAACGATATCATCGCCATTGGGGCAGCGCGATCGCCACCGCTGCACGCTTGAACAGCTGCGACCCCTCACGGTGTGGCGGGCGCGTGAAGCTCGGGCAGGACTTGTCGATATTTCCACTGTTGGCTAGTCAAGCGACGTCACGGTTCGCTGCGCCCTTCACTCAGGGCGTAAAACAGAGGAGTGAGAAGATCCTGGATCGGGCGCTTAAGGCCGGCCAAGTCTGCGACGGTCGTCCGTTTGCCTTGAGGAGGTATGGTGGCTCTATCGTGAACGCGAGCCAGTCAGACTAACGGTCTCCGACGCGCCAGTCCGCGCCATGAAGCCGCGTCATCTCGCGATGAGCGCGTCTGATGAAGGCACGTTCCAACCAAAGGCCGGCAGCGAATGACGCGGCGAGCGCGAGGATGCACGCGAAATAGCTGTTCACCAGATCCCAGGCAGCGTTGCCGGCTGCAATCGCGAGGAAAGTTCCTGCCATGACTATATTGCGAATGCGTCCCACCATGTTGGTCCCGGGCAAATAGGAGGGCCGATTTTAGCATTGCAGCCATGGCGATAATCGGCGCGAAGCGGCTGTCACTTGCCGTGTTTCTGCTCAATCGGCCTTATGATGCGCCAAGGTCCACTACGACAGCTCGCCGCGTGGCGGGTCGTTGCCGCCGGGCAGGGACGAAGCTCAACGAGCAGCCGGTACGGAGCGAGCCTCGGAATAGCTCGTCCCCTTACCCTCAGAGTGTCGACCTCCGGACCACAAGTTGCGCGTTTGCCTTTGCTTCCCGGTAGAATCGGCTGCTTTCAGGCAGGCAAACCAGCTAATTACACATAACTCGGAGTAATCGTTGTTTCTCGCTACCTTTCGGGCCCAAGAAAACGCATTTCTGGATGCACTCTACGACATTGTCGAGGAATACGTTCGTAATCACGTCGAGAACCGACGGGTGTGTCCCACTGGAATCCGTCTTGCGAATTCGTGCAAACGGTCAGAGCGAAGCTTCCGTTTCCGAAACCGCTCAATGCGATCCCGTACGGATACTCCTATCTCATGCTGAACAAAGCGGAGGTGCTGCGAAAATTCGGATTAGGATCCGAACGAGATCACCGCGATCGAGGACCCTTGCAAAATGGCAGGCCGTTCGAGGCCTCAGCCAATCCCTTCCAAATCTGCCAGGCATTTTTCGATGTTGTCCTTGGCTTCGTTCAGAAGCCTTTTTGTTTCTCCCAGCCGCATGAAGTCGGGCTTCACCGGGCCAGCACTCACCGCACTCAGGTGACGGCAAATGGTCGTGAAATCGTTGGATATGTCCTCGAGAACGAAAGCTACGTTTTCAAGCGGCACCAGTTCTGAAAAGAAGGTCTTCGATACAGCGTCGTCCTGGCCGGTCGGGCCCTCGAACTTCACCTCCACCAGTGGGACCAGGACATCACGATCGTCACGAGCAGCTTTGCCCATACTCATGATCAGCGAGCTGAAGGTTGTTGAGATGTATGTCAGTCGGTCCACCAAGGCACTTCCGTACAGCACGACAGAGCCGGGATCGCTTTGCGCCTCATCCGGCTTCAAAGCATTAAGATCCTCATTCGGCATGTTCATCCTCTTCGTACAGATGCAGCGCCCCTACAGGGAATGAAGCGGGTTTGGGACTGTTTGCCGCCTCAATGGCGTAGGAGCCGTGGGCTTCGGCCTTTTTTGTCTGGACGACGGTGACGGAAAGACCTTGGTATGAATTCTTTGTCCTTACTTTCATGTATCCGGGCGCTGCAGGTGCTGGTCCATGAAAATGAAGGAGATAGTCTTCCATGGCGCGACGAACTCCAATAGCGCCCGCATTGAGCAGGCCAGCCGTATTCGGGGCGTGCACAGAGCTATGGATCGCCAGGTCAAAGGAGCGAAAAACCGCATCCACATCCGCCATGAGGTGGTGAGGGTGAGCGGCTCCAGCCAGCGGATATTTATCTCCTAGCAGTGCGGGCAATTGGCTGCGCTTCTTGCCTTCACGCTTTTCTCGCTTTTCCAGCTCAAGCAAACCGTCGTGCGTCAAAGCGAAACGAGCGAATTTTCCCTGCGTCGTTCGTTCCACAAATCGCGCATTCGTCATCAACCGGAGAATACGGCTCAGATTGGCGTCCCTGAGCTCTAATTTCTTCGCGATCGCTGCCTTCTCTATCTGGCGCGACGGTGTGTCGCGGAGCAGCCGAAGGATTGCGACCACGTGCTGACGATGCATGACCTCGCTTGGACGCGCGAGCTTGGAGGTGTTGATCGACATCTGCAGAAGGTCGTAGAATGCTCTGAAGCGCTCCGCATAGGCGGCATTCCTCGGCCCGAGCGTTGCGCTGGTCCGCCGCAGGATATCGAACCATTCTCGCAGCTCCGGATCACGCCGGCGGCTCTCGAGCGCGTTCCAAAGCCAGGCGCCGAGCGTGGCGTAGAGTCGCTCTAAGCTTTTTTCGGATCCCTCTTTGAGCAATTCCGAAACGAGGAGCCTAGCCTCCCTCGCCGTCGCATCGCCCGTCTCTATCTTTTCCAATGCTATGTCCGGCATGGGATAGACCTACATCACAACCGTTAAGAACATTTTACAACGCTTTACTCTGATTTTAGTTCCGGAATCTAGGTGTCAAGGGCCCCATTTGTAGGCAGTCCAAACGGTTTTTTGACCCAGTTCCCTAGCTGAAACCGAGCTGGGCTCCTTCAGGAGAGGTAAAATGGTACCTAGTCTTTCATCTTTGAAGGCCGTGTGGGTGGGATGTTGAACCACGAAGCTCCGCGTGCCGAACCGCACCTCAACTTGAGCTGCTGTAATCTGGTGGCCTTGCATGGTGCGGTCGTTCCCCATCGAAGGCACCAGCATCACGTCGACATCAAGCTCGTTGAACGGCGTCGCGCACACGTCGCAAAAATCAAGGCAGATGGCGACGCCGATCAAGGCGCCTTCGGTGGCAAGGACACATATGCGATCGCCCGCAGTGATGTTTTCCGCGCCCCAGTCATCGTCAGCGTAAGGGGCGATCTTGTCGTAGATCAGGCGCTCCTCTCCATATCCGTCGTAGATCCGAGCGCGGTTTACGGTCCCATGGTCACCTGCCTCGTGCCAGGTCCCTGGAATTAGAATTTCGGGCGCTTCGAGCTCATCAGCGACGTCGCGCTCGCGGATAAGTTTGATGATCCTCTCCCGCAAATCCGGGGGAACGGTCAGCTCGGGCCAGACGACCGCGATGCAATTTTCTCGCAGCGCCTGCCCGATCTGCACCGCAATCGCATCTCCCGCAGAAGGCGCCTCCAGGCTGGCGACCGTGAAGCGCTTGTCGTCATCTACGAAAATGAACTCGGGATTGAGCTTCAGCATCTTGAACAGGCAAGCTCCCATCTTCCACTTGCTTGCATCCTTGGACGCACTATGCAGCGTCCGGCTATCGACCACGTGGATGGGATAGCCCTGTATCAGCGCAGGCAATATCCGATGAAAGAGGGTGCCCCGCTTTGAATAGGCTTGCCCCCTTCGGGCAGGACGCAATGCGCTGACGCCATGCCGCGGAATGAACCAGCATCCGAGCTGCTCGATGTGCCACTCACTTGGCCCGATCGGCCAGTGAGAGCGCCGCTCGGCAAGCACGCGATCGATCTCCCGTATGAGGCCGCCCATCCTTAGCGCAGCCAGCTCAGGCGTTTCATCGGATAGCGACCACGAAAGATGGCCGTCTCCTATCGTGTCTGTGAAAGTTTCTCGCGCCTGGTCGATCCGCTTTTCGGTCAGATTGCGGTACGCCTTGTGGACGCTGCCGGGAGCACTGCGAAACAGCGCGTCAAGATCAACCAGAGCTTTCCTGAGCTCGTCCCGGCTGGCATTCGTAATCGCCTCGTGCCCTTGAGCAAGCTCTTGGGCTGCCGTTTTCCAGACCGCAAAAGCCGCTCTCTCGGTTCGATTGTCGACGGGCCCAGGCAAAATCTACATCCAAATCACGCAAGCAATATGTCTCTTCGATAGGCGTGCGTTGGTCTGTTTGCAATCAAATCGATGCGTTGCTCACATTTCTTCGGTCTCGATGTTGTTTGTTGTTCAGCCCGGCATCAATGACGTCCTCGCGGCCCGCGGAAAATCTGCGCCAACATGACCGGGGACAACGAAAAGCTGCAATATGGTCACGGCGCTATTGACGATCCGATCCGACTGTTTATCAATCTGGGCGGGAGATCCGCCGCGCGGTCAGCAACGCGGACGGGGGCGATCATGTGGAAATTCAGCCGCGCCGCGGCTTGCGTTGGCATCTGCCTTGCCATGGGCGGGTGCACCAGCCTGTACTACATTCATGACCCGCAGACCGGCGTTATCACCGCCGGCGAGCTACCGCATTTCCTCAAGTCCATAAGATGCGAGGTCGTGACCTTCTACCAAATTGAGCGCGAAAGGCGGAAGGAATACCTGAAAATCTACAAAACCCGGCCGGAAGAAGCCTTCGACAAGTATGCTCATTTCGACATCGACCCGTTCCTGTATGGCACCTTTTTCCTGGAGTTGAAGGTGACCGATACGGGCGGACTCGGATCCGGTACGGCATTCGATTACAAGCGAATTCTGAATGCGACGAGCAGCGACGTCACTCATGTCGGTCCCACCGCTTCGGCCCAGGACACCTATGACCTGATCTGGTCATTCCTCATGAAGCAGAATGCCCAGCTTGCGTCCGATAGTACTCCAGCTGCTGCCGGTTCGTCGACGTATGAACGTGGCTGCTATCGTGGAACGCCTGCCGATCTGGCCGAGCTCGAGGCTCTCGCCGAAAACAAATTTCCAGAGCGGGTCGCTTACAAGCGCATCATTGTCGATGCTTCGAAGCCGTTTGCAACGTGGTTGCGGGACAACGCTGTTCTCATCTCCGCCAACAATCTGACGCCAGCTATGCCGTCGGAGAGCGCGGAGCCAGCGCAAATGACCTATACTTTCTCGGTTCAGGTGACCGGCGGCATCGAGGCAAAGTACTCCCTCACTTCGGCGCGTTGGACCCCCGCTGCAGTCCAAGCTTCCGCCTCCGCGCAGCAGTTCAGCAATCTCGGGATTTATATCAACGGTCCGAATGCGGTCCTCGCCAATGGAGCCAAATCCGGCTCGGCAGGCTACGCGGCAAGAACGCCGCCGCTCGGATCAAAAGACAATCCCATTTATACCGCGCCCTTGCCAGGCGGTGAGAAATCGCAGGAATTCCCGGGAGGGGCGGGATCTGGCGGCCGCCGTAGCGGGGGCGGACCTCGGACCAATGGTTTCATTGTGGCGCCGGTGCCGGTCTTCCCGCCGAGCCCAACTCCGACGCAGTAAAAAGTATGTTTAGCCCCTGCCTACCCAGACTTGTACTGCTGCTCGCGCTCTTGTTCTCCTGGAGCGCGAATGCACAGCCAGCGCTTCCTTCGGGCGTGTCCGAAGTGGAGTTATTCGGAACGGTCATCCGCGGCTCGAAATGGGACATCAAGGAAATCCCAGTCTGCTGGGAAAACCTCAAAGCGCAGGACGGTAAGTATGCCGAGCTTGTTCGGAAAGCCGTTGCCGAGACTTGGGAGACGGCGGCGCAAGGGGGCGTCCGGTTTGCAAAGACGTGGCCGGCCTGTACCGATGGCGCGCCAGGCGTTCATGTGCGCATAGCCGACGAGGGGGCTCACACCGACGTTGTCGGAAAATACCTGGACGGCAAGCCCTCGGGGATGACGCTCAATTTCAGTTTCCAGCATTGGAGCAAAGGCTGCCAAAACAAGCGCGAATTTTGCATTCGCGCAGTAGCAGTCCATGAATTCGGACATGCACTTGGCTTCACGCATGAGCAGAATCGTGATGATGCTCCGGAGCAGTGCCGCAACGAAAAAGCGTCAGGCTCAGTCGGCGATTACAAAGTCACCAAATACGATCCCGATTCAATCATGAACTATTGTAATTCAGCATGGAACGGAAACGGACAATTAAGCCCTCTCGATATCGCCGCTGTCAGGACGTTCTATCCGTCCTGACATTTGGCATGCTTACATTGACGTTCGCGCCGGCGCGGGCGGACCGTGCAGCGGTCCAGATTGCCGCGCGGTACAACGTCAGGACGGTTCACGTCCAGTTCGTTGGCGTGATGTTCAACGGCAAGCAGGAAGTCGGTGGTGGCTCTGGGCTACTGATCGGCGATAGCCTGGTGCTGACCAACAGTCATGTGATCGGACGCGAGGAGAACTACAAGACGTTCGAGGTCGATGCCCGGCTCGGATCTCGCAATGCGAATCCGATTAAGGTCATGGCCGTGCATCGAGACGATACCCGAGACTTGGCGCTCCTCGAACTGGGGCAGCCCGCGGGAAATAGCGGGGGTGCCTCGCGGTGTCCGATGCCCGTGATCGACGACAAACAGCAGGCTCCGATGGGCACCCAGCTGTATCTGCTCGGCTATCCTCTTGATCTGGATCTCAGCATATCGAGCGGCCTGATCAGCAACCAAAACAACCCCAATGGCCGGTGGCAAACCGATACGGTGATGAATGTCGGCAACAGCGGCGGACCGGCTTTCAATGAGTTCGGCGCACTGCTTGGGATCGCGGTCGGTGGTATCATCAAGTGGAATGAGGCACAAGTTTCGGGTGTCAACTTCATCATCCCCGCGACCGTGATCACGGCAAGCCCACTTTACAACATGATCGCCGCCATTCCCCAGCCGTCCGTTTGCTGGACGAAATGGGTCGACACAACAATCTCGTTTGAGAACTGGAGCAAGCTGAACTCCACGCATGTGCAGACGCAAGCCAACGCTGGCGTGAAGATCCCCGAGATTCTAGCTGGAGCAATCCACACCCTCGTGCCGGAAGACCGCCGCCTCATCGTGAACGTGCCTGTATCGCAGCTTGTCGAGCCGAAGCAGATCGATCGCTCGTATACGGTCGACAAGACCAAGGACGATCACCCGGTCGTGTTTGCCGAGCACTCGGCGGACTATACCCAGACCTTCCCTGCTGAGCCTGGCTACCGGATCACGGGATGCAAATGGCATGTCGAAACTGCAAACGGGGCCAGCAATATCGCTTGTGCGATCAACGACGGCGGAGCGCAGGCGCGCTTCACCTACAAGCTCACCAGCGGCCCCGCTGTGGACAGGTACCGCGGATGGCTGGGTGCCACGGTTAATGTGTCTCAGGTTCTCGCGAAGTAGTTGTCAATAGATGGTCATGCTAACATCGCAATTTCAGCCGGCAAATAATCTGCAACCGATCCGGCGGGTGTTCCGGCGGCTCCGGACAGTATTCATCGTCCTGTTCTGCGCGCTTGGGACCGGTTGCGCCCATCAGGGCCTGGTCTCCCAGCCGATCAAGCCGCACGTCCACAAGGCTCCCCAGAAACATAGGAGCGCGTTCAAGAGATTCGGCTACCGCTACGGTCCTGGATACTACCACGATGTGCGGCGGCACTATCGTGGCCATTGGCGGTGGCCGACAACCGGTGAGGCAAGCGAGGAGGCACCTGCCGGCAAAAGTACCACCGGAGCCGAGGTGGTGGTCGACAAACCCGCGATCAAAGGCGTGGTGCCGGTCTACTTTGCCACGGACCGAGAGGTAGCCGGCGGACCAAGTCTGGAATTAAGCCAGATCTCCTATGCTCGCGCCGCTTCGAATACCTTTGGATATGTAACCGTCAGTATTCCGATCGTTCACAAAATGGGCGAAGTCGAAATTCCCGGAACTAGCTGGCGGGGAACCGAGGCGGAGCAGGACGGAAAACACTTCCGAATCCAGAAGCTCAATCGGCTCTCGCGGGAAGAGTTTGCCGCCGCTATAGCTAATCCGGCCGATAGCCTGATGCTCTTCGTGCACGGCTACAATGTTACGTTTCGAGATGCTGCTTTCAAGGCTGCTCAAATTGCTTTTGACGCGAACTACAAAGGACGTGTCATGATGTATTCATGGCCCTCTAAGGGCGGACTGACGGATTACGACTACGACCGCGAGAGTGCTCTGTACGCCCCGGATGGACTGTTCGACCTTCTCCAACTCATCAAGAAGGAGGGAAAGGTCTCAAGGATCATCGTGATCGCGCATAGCCTGGGTAGCGAAGTCGTCTTAGGCGCGTTGCAGCAAGCTGCGCTAAGCCAGGCCACGCTCGGGATTACCGAGTTGATTTTTGCCGCTCCCGACGTGGATCGCGACGTTTATCTGCAGCGGGCCAGCCAGATCAAGGCCGCGGCGGGCGCGGTGACTCTGTACGCGTCCTCGACGGACCTCGCATTGCTGGCTTCTATGAAGAAAGCGCAATCCAAATCGCGGATGGGGTTCGTGACCAAGAACGGGCCCACTCTAGTGCCAGGTATCGAAACGATCGATGTTTCCGCGGTGGGCAGCGAAATGTTCGCTCTCAACCATAGTACGTATTCTACCAGCCGCGCGGTTCTCGACGACATAGGCCGGATCATCTCTTCTTCGACGCATCTTAGACCCCCGCAGCGGACCCCGACCTTTCGATCGATGCCTGATGATTCCAACACGACTTATTGGATGTATCCCTATTAAGACCTGGCACTTCGGCTGTTTGCAAGAGCCGAAAAGTGTTTGATTGCTGCACACGACAGTCCCGACATCTGTTCGGAGTTGTCCTCCTCTCTAAAGCTGCTCAAGTTACTATGTGCAGACAGCCTGCCTCGGGCCGCTTCGCGGCGAATGATGCCTTCGTCGCGCCGAAAGGCTGCGTTGATTGCTCTAAACGGCACGTATAGCACACCAGATTCCTACTAATAAGAACGAAGCCGTTATTGATTCACTGCGACCTCTCCATTGCAATCGAACAATCTGTGAGGCTCGGGGGCAATCAGAAACGGGTTTGGGCTACGACAGCTGCTGCATTGCTTGCGTTGCCGAATCCAATAGGCCCGAGCGGGCTAAGTAGGTTTCCATAGACATTGGGCTGTTTGGGAGGGGGCAAATGAAGCGCTTCGTGAAAATTGTAGAGAGGGTCGTCGGTTATTCGATCCTTGTCGGAATGATCGTTGCTGTCCTCGTGATCGTCGGCCAACCACAGACCACTGGCGGAAGCCAGGAGGCGTTCTCCGGCCCGTCCAATCAGAGAAAGAGGCTCGCGATTTTTCTCGACGGCACCTGGAATGCGGTGAACAGCAACACCAACGTGTGGCGCATGAGAGCCTTGTGCGCTCCCAAGGATGCTGCCGGAACGCCGCAACTGATCTATTATGAGGTCGGAGTGAATGGCTTTCTTGGCGGGGTCTTTGGCAAAGGCCTCGATGAGAACATACGGCTTGCCTACGAGTGGCTCGTCGAGAACTACAATGACGGGGATGAGATATTCATCTTTGGGTTCAGTCGCGGAGCTTACACCGCGCGAAGTCTGGCCGGCTTGATCGCAAAGCTTGGAATTTTGAAGCCGGGCTCGCCCATCGGCATCACTCAGTTGTATGACCGTTATAAGCGCGGGAACGAGGAGACGATCTGGCAGCTAGCCGAGCTGCAGAGCACGGGAGCCCTTAAGAATATTACGACCGAAGAGCGCTGGTTGCTGAAGTACTCGCAACGGGCTGACGTGAAGATGGTCGGAGTCTGGGACACGGTCGGCTCGCTCGGCCTTAAGGCGTTTAGCATCGAGGGAATTAGCAGGTCGACCTTCGATTTCCTCGAAACAGGCCTTCGGATCCATATCCTCAATGGATACCATGCTCTCGCTATCGATGAACATCGCGGCGACTTCGCGCCGACGCTCTGGAGCGTCCGCCATCCGAAGGATCCCAAGGCCGTCATCGCGGCTGCCAGGCCCATCTCCGGCGTCGAGCAACGCTGGTTCGTCGGCGCCCACGCCAACGTTGGAGGCGGATACGCGACCGACCTATTGCCTCAGGCGCCGCTGCGCTGGATTATGAAGAAGGCGCAGTTGCAAGGACTCGCATTCCGAAGTGAGGTGGATCTGGACGGTGACGGACTGTCGGCGCCGCTTGCAGATTCCTACAAAGAGTTTGCCTCCGGTCTATACTCGAGGGTCACCAAGCCGCTCTATCGGACGATCGGTCAGGAGCCCGACGTCCGAGACAACGGCGCCCACGTGAATGTGAACGAGACGATCGACAAATCGGTTTTCGACCGCTGGCGGACGGATACGTCCTACCGTCCGAGGAATCTCGTCGAATGGGCCGACCGGAAACACGTGGACCCATCCAATCTGACGAGTTCTGTTCGCGCGGACGACCCGGCTGTCGTCGCTCCGGATTGAGAAGTGCGACGTGATCTGACGTAGAGGCCGTCATCGAGCAGCTGGTGACGGTAGGCTACAAGGGAGTTGAATCGATCCGGTGCGTTCGCTATTCCCGGCTCCGCCAAAATGAGGGGCGCGAACAAACCCGCTTCGCAGCGGCGTGAATTCCGTCACGAAAGAGCCGATGGAGGTCGCGGCGAAGCCGACCAGCAAATCGGTTAAAGCGTCACTGCTCAAGGTTGCCAAAGAGGCATTCGCGGTATGACGAGGTCGCCGGCTCCGCATTGCAACCCTAGACGAGACTGTCGGCAAAGGCCGAGGCAACGTTCCAGAGAGCCAAACGGGTTCCACGACGAAAAAAGACCAGCGAAGTCTGCCACCCCGCTATTGAAAGACGGCCGCAACGCTAAAGCCGATCATGTCCTGCGAGAGATGCCGGCGACGTAAGCGACTGAGGCCATCACGCGATCGCCTGAATTGAGCTGGCGAATATGCTCTCCGGACGGCTCAGCCCGTAATGCTCGCGCAGTGTCGTGCCAGTGTAGTCGTGACGGAACAGGCCGCGCTTGCGCAGGATAGGCACGACCTGCTCGGCGAATAGGTCGAAGCCGCCGGGCAGCCATGGCGGCATGACGTTGAAGCCATCGGCGGCACCGTTCTCGAACCAGGTCTGGATGTTGTCGGCGATCTTTTCCGGAGGGCCGGCAATCACCCAATGGCCGCGGGCGCCGGCGAGGCGCTCCACGAGCTGACGGACCGTCGGCTTCTCGCGATCGACGATGTCGACCACGAGCTTGAAGCGGCTGGCGACGCCATGTGCGCCATTGGTGTCGATCAGGTGACGCGGGAAGGGACTGTCGAGATCAAAGCCAGTGAGATCCAGACCGGTCATCTGGCTCAGCTGGGTCAGCGAGAATTCCGGCTGAATTAGCGCGTTGAACTCCTCCTGCAGCCGGTCGGCCTCGATCTGCGTGCTGGCGATGAAGGGAGATATGCCGGGCAAGATCTTGATCTGATCGGGATTGCGCTCGAAGGCGCGCGCCTGTCGCTTGATGTGGGCATAGAACTCCTGCGCGCTCGCAAGCGTCTGATGCGCGGTGAAGACGGCTTCGGCGAAGCGCGCCGCAAAGGCGCGTCCGTCGTCGGACGAGCCGGCCTGAACGTAGACAGGACGCCCCTGCGGCGTCCGGGATACATTGAGCGGGCCGCGTACGCGGAAATGTTTGCCGATGTGATCGATGGAGTGGATCTTGCTGGTTTCGGCGAAGATGCCCGAAACCGGGTCGTTGACCAGCGCATCGTCTTCCCAGCTATCCCATAGCCTGGTGATGACATCGAGATACTCCCGCGCCCGCTCATAGCGCTCATGGTGAGGCGGATGCTCCGGCAGACCGAAATTCTGCGCGGCCTGCGGTGAGCTCGTCGTAACGATATTCCAGCCGGCCCGGCCGGCGCTGATGTGATCCAGCGAGGCAAACAGCCGCGCCAAATTGTAGGGTTCGGAGTACGTCGTTGACGCGGTCGCGATCAGCCCGATCCGTTTCGTGGCCGAGGCGATCGCGGTGAGAAGCGTGATCGGCTCGAGCCGAAACCGTTGCGCATAGCGGACATTGTCTGCCAGCGCAGGCCCGTCGGCGAAGAACACCGCATCGAACTTGTGCGCTTCAGCTCGCTGCGCCAGCTCTTGATAGTAGGTGACGTCGAGAATGCGATCGGTGGTCGACGCCTTGTGGCGCCACGCGGCCTCGTGATGGCCGTCCGGATAGATGAAGAAATTCAGGGATAGTTGCCGCTTGCTCATGTCTGTCTCGTGAATGATCGGTCGATATCGGATGCGTGTCTTGTGGACAAAAAGTCTATGTCGGTGATCTCTAAGCTGTCGATGAAATGAATTTTCTTTGTTGTATCCCGCGCGAGCATGAACCCTATGAGATGGCTGTCCATTGCAGACGAGTGCGCGCGCGGGGCGAAGCGCAGCATTCATTCAAGCAATTGCGCGCGCAGTTCGGGTCGATTTCATGGTCCGCGGAGCGCGCGACCTGCGGATTGAGCGCGACAATTGCAATTCTTTCCGCGGTTGCGCCGCCAACGATGCGATCATTGCCCTGCATCAAAAACAAAGCTGATTTCGTTTCATTGACTGAATCTCGATCGCTTTTACGATCTGCAGCGAGAAATCGAGGTCGTTCACCATGCGGCAATCCGATCTGTCCAACGTTCGCGACCAATCCAGGGGGATCGCGCCTCGGCGCGCGCGATGCTCCGCAAACATGATGGCGGAGAGCTGTATCACCGCGCTTCGCGCGTAGCGGATCAGCCGCCGTCCACCGGAGCGCACCGTGGTCCGCTAGGACCGAAACAAGAAAATCCCATCGGCTCTCCGCTATCGCTTGCGCGGCCTGCGCACGGCGGAGCCTTGTCCACACAATCGCAATCGAGAGAACACGATCATGAGCAACGCCACCACCATCGACAACGTCATTCCACGGTCGGATATTGTCAAGCGCGCGGCCCGGCTCGGAGCCGAGATCAAAAATGTGAAGCTGTCGGGCGTTCTTCCCGAGGAAGTCGTCCGCGCGATCAACCATGTGCTGCTCGAGCACAAAGTGGTCTTTTTCCGCGATCAGGGTCATCTCGACGACGCCGAGCAGGAGCGCTTTGCCGTCAGGCTTGGAAAACTGGTGCCGCACCCGACTGTCGGCGCAACCAAGGGAACGTCCTCGATCCTGGAGCTGGATTCGGGTCAGGGCGGCGGTCGTGCCGACCAGTGGCACACGGACGTCACCTTCGTTGACGCCTATCCGAAAATCTCGGTGCTGCGCGGCGTGGTAATCCCACCCTATGGCGGTGACACCGTGTGGTCGAATACCGCGGCGGCCTATCTCGATTTGCCGGCACCATTGCGCAAGCTCGCCGACGAGCTTTGGGCGGTGCACAGCAATGCCTATGATTACGCCGTGAAGACCCGCGCGAGCGAGGCGGACAGGAAGCATTTCGAGGAGGTTTTCACCGGAACGATCTATGAGACCGAGCATCCTGTGGTCCGGGTTCACCCTGAGACCGGCGAGCGGACGCTGGTGCTCGGCAATTTCGTCCAGCGCTTCGTCGGCCTGTCGAAATATGACGGCCAAAAACTATTCGACCTGTTCCAGTCGCACATCACGGCCCCGGAAAACACCGTGCGGTGGAGCTGGAGGACCGGCGACGTGGCGATCTGGGACAACCGCGCGACACAGCATTATGCGATCAATGATTACGGCGATCAGCACCGGATCGTCCGCCGCGCCACGATCGATGGCGAGGTTCCGCTCAGCGTCGATGGCCGCCGCAGCGTGACCCGTTTGAAGACGTTGAAGCCGCAGGCGGCGAAGGCCGCCTAGACCCAAGTCATTCCAGAAGCACCTAGGATGATAGGCAATGATCAGATTTGTACGCGCGGGACAGGCTACGCGGCTGCTGCTCGCGGGCGTGTTGAGCTTGGGCTGGGTGGCTTCGGCGTTAGCCGAGCCGCGGCTCGAGAAGACCGAAATCCGCTACCAGGGCTGGGCCGGCCAAGTGACGTTCATCGAACTCGCTGAGGACCTCGGCTATCTCGCGCCGCTGAAGCTCAAATGGGTCGGTAACACCATCAGTGGTCCGCAGGATATCCAGACTGTCGTGACCGGTGATATCGACATCGGCGGCGCCTTCTATGGCGCGATCCTCAAGCTGATCGCAGCACGCGCGCCGATCAAGGCCGTGGTCGGCTACTACGGCTCGGACGCAAACACCTATCAGGGCTACTACGTGAGAGACGACAGCCCGATCAAGACAGCGCGCGACCTGATCGGCAAGAAGGTCGCCGTCAACACGTTGGGGGCTCATCTGGAGTTTGTGCTGCGCGAATATCTAGCCCGGAATGGCCTGACCGCGAGCGAGGCCAAGCAGGTCACGCTGGTCGCGGTTCCACCCGTCACGGGCGAGCAGGTACTGCGTCAGGGGCAGGTCGAGGTGAGCACGCTGAGCGGCATCTTGCGTGACAAGGCGCTGGAGCGCGGCGGAATCCACGCGCTCTTCAACGACACCGATCTGTTCGGCCAGTTCACCGGCGGCTCCTACGTGTTGCGGGATAAGTTCATCAGGGACAATCCCGAAGCGTCCCGCAAGCTGGTCGAAGGCGTCTCGCGCGCGATCGCGTGGGCGCAGACGAGGCCGGCGGAAGAGGTCAGGGCACGGTTCGAGCGGATTATCGCCGATCGCAAACGCAACGAGGACGGCTCCTCGATCAAGTACTGGAAGAGCACCGGCGTTGCGATCAAGGGGGGCGTAATCTCGGATGCTGAAATCCAGGTGTGGATCGACTGGCTGGTCAAGGACGGGCTGTTTAAGCCGGGCCAGATCAAGGCGTCCGAGACCTACACCAACGAGTTCAACTATTTCCGTCCCGGTAAGACGGCGGAGGCGAGATGACCCCGATCAAGATCAGCTTCGAGCAGGTCCGCAAGGAATTCGTCACGCGAGGTGAAGGCGGCGGTCCGGCCGGACGGTTCACCGCGCTGGAGGATATTACCCTGGACGTTCGTTCCGGCGAATTCCTGGCCCTGGTCGGTCCGAGCGGTTGCGGGAAATCGACACTGCTCGATTTGCTCGGCGGCCTGTCGAGCCCGACCAGTGGCCGCATCCTGCTCGACGGTCGGCCGATCACCGGGCCGGCCCGTGACCGCGGGATCGTGTTCCAGCAATACGCGCTGTTTCCATGGCGGACCGCCGCGGAGAATGTCGAGTTCGGGCTCGATATTGCCGGCCTCAAGGCAAGGCAGCGGCAAGATATCTCGCGGCATTTCCTCGATCTGGTCGGCCTATCTGGCTTTGCGAACCGCTACCCGCATGAGCTCTCCGGTGGCATGAGGCAGCGCGTCGCGATCGCGCGGAGTCTTGCCTACGATCCGGAAGTGCTGCTGATGGACGAGCCGTTTGCGGCGCTCGACGCGCAGACGCGCGAGACGCTTCAGGGCGAGCTGCTGCGGATCTGGCGCGCGACCGGCAAAACCATCATCTTCATCACGCATGGCATCGATGAAGCGATCGTGCTCGGACAACGGGTGGCCGTGATGACGTCGCGTCCAGGGCGGATCAAGCAGATCGTCGACATCCCCGAAACGCTGCACAAGGAGAACGAGGATGTACGTTCGCTGCCGGAGTTCGGACAAATCCGGCACGAGGTCTGGAGTTCACTGCGCGACGAAGTTCAGAAGGCTCAGGAGGGACAGTTGACGGGCGTCGGGGCAAGCGGTGTTACAAGCAAAGTGAAGGAGGTTACCCATGTCTAGTCTGGAGATGCTGGGATTGCTCGAACTGGCGCAAGCGCGTCAAAGCCAACACGCCGGCGCAGGGGCGCGACAATCGCCGCTCCTGATCCGGGTCCGTTCGACAAGCCGGTGGTTGGCCGGCTTCGGACAACGCTCGTTCTTGCTGATCGCCCTACTGCTGCTGTGGGAGGTGGCTCCGAGGTTAGGGCTGATTGATGCGGTGTTCCTGCCGCCGTTCTCGGAGGTCGTCGCCGCGGGCTGGCAGCTTGCGCAAACCGGCGAGCTGTATGCCGACGTCTCTGCGAGTCTTCTTCGGGCCTTGAGCGGCTTTCTTATATCGGTAGCGGTGATCGTCCCGCTTGGCCTTGCTGTCGGCTGGTATGCGCGGCTCGGCAATCTTCTGAACCAGTTCATCGAGATCTGCCGCAACACGGCTCCGCTCGCGCTGCTGCCGGTGTTCATCCTGCTGCTTGGCATCGGGGAGATGTCGAAGGTCACGATGGTGATCTATAGCTGCGCCTGGCCGCTCCTGCTCAATACCGTCGCTGCGGTGAAGGAGGTTGATCCGCTCCTGATCAAATCGGCGCGGACCATGGGGGCGACGCCGCAGCAATTGTTTCGCAAGGTGATCCTACCGGCCGCGCTTCCCACGATCTTCATCGGCGTTCGTCTCGCCAGCGCGTCCGCGATGCTGGTGCTGGTGGCATCCGAGATGGTCGGCGCCAAAGCGGGTCTCGGCTATCTCATCATCAACAGCCAGCACAGCTTCCTGATCCCGCAGATGTATTTCGGCATCCTCGGCATCACCGTCATCGGTCTTGTGTTGAACGCTGTTCTCGAAGCTCTGGAGCGGCGCGTCATGCGATGGAAGGCAACGGTTGGGACGTGAGGGTGCGAATGGCTGGAGGCGTCGCATACCACCGCAAACATCTAAATCGCCAAGCGGTACGTGCGACGACATCGCCAGGCGCGACTGAGTCGTTCGGAATCGACGAAGCGCCCTGTTAACGTCGCGTCTCGGGAGAGCGAGAAGCTGCAGGAACGGGAAAATCCGAGTCGGCTCAGTTGCGATTTGACTGCGCGCTCGTTCTAGAAATGCAGAAGTTAATCCATTTCCTTTAGTGATGTTGTCGCAAAGTTGATGCGATATTCGATTCCAGCGTCTGCTGTGTCTGCCTTTGCGCGCTCAATCGTGTTTCGAGACCGAGGATAGAGGCGGCGCCTTGCTCGCGCATCCAGCGTGAGACCCATCCGAAGCCGCAACCGAGATCGACGACATGCTTGCCAACAAGACCGGGCATCATGGCTCTGATCTCGGGGCATTCATGAGCGCCATGTGGCCCACCCCTGCCGGGGTGGCTGGCTGTAGCCAGCAAAAAACTCGGGATTGTCGTAGTGCTCTGCGCCTCGCCGTTCTCCAGCTGATGAGAGACAAAGCCCGTTTTAGCGGAGATCCCGCGCCGGTTGAGCTAACCGTCGGCCAGAGCACATTAACCAGTGGCATCGGCGCCGTCAGGTGCGGCACGAAACCTTCCTGATGCCGGCGACGCGCCGTTTCCTGATTCGCTCCCTCTGGTGTCGTCTTTGCTTATTTGTACGATTCCACGCTCGACTGCGCGATAGAAGCGGGGCTGATCTTGCGCCTGAATTAGGTCTCCGCGACGAATGTTGCGGCACGAGTGAGCTTCCCTTCCACACCTTGACTAGCTTCGATGACAAGTCGAACGCAACCAGAAATTACATCAGATACCCCTCTTCGCCTTGCTGATGCCGTGAAGATCGCGTTTCCCTTGGGAGGAATGACGGTCGCGGGCTTACGTCGCGAGCGGGATCGTAACCGATTGGTTATTGAGAAGATTGCCGGCAAGGAATTTACGACACTGGCTCATATCGAACGGATGCGAGAGCTATGCCGCGAAGAAGCAAGGGGGCCAGACTTCAGCTCAAGGCTGCCCGCCGAAACAAGAGCGGAAAGATCACCCACCAAGCGACCTGGATCATCAGAGACAACGGACGGGACGTCGGCACAGGCTGCGCTGCAGATGAGATTGCGGCCGCGGAGGAAATACTAAGGGACTACATAACTTCTAAGCACACACCGAAGCGACGAGTTCGTCACATAGACGATATCGCCGTTGCCGACGTCCTCTCGATCTATCTGGACGCGCAAATGGACAAGCTTCGCGGCCGTTTCAATGTCGATAGCGAGAGCGAAGACAAGATCCCCGATATCCGCAAGCTTAAAAGGCGGATCGAGCGGCTGAACAACTGGTGGGGAGCAAAAATGCTGGGCGAGGTGAACGGGGAGGCGTGTCGCTCATATGCCAGGGAGCGCGCCCAGAGGGGAGGCGCGCGTCGAGACCTTGAGGACCTCCGTGCAGCTATTGGTCACCATGCTGCCGAAGGATTTCATCGGGAAATCGTCAAGATATCGCTGCCAGAGAAGGGCCAACCTCGAGACAAGTGGTTGACGCGCAGCGATGCTGCGAAACTGATTTGGACATGCTGGCGTTATCGCGAAATGCAGAAGGGCTCGCGCCGGCGGACCAACGATTTGAAGGTCCCGACAAGCAAGCGTCCGCTGCGCCATCTTGCACGCTTTATTTTGTTGGGCATCTACAGCGGAACTCGTGCCGGCGCTATTGCAGCTGCGTCTCCCATCCCCGCGATTGGTCGCTCCTATGTCGACTTAGAGCGGGGTCGCTACTACCGCCTGAAGCAGGGCAGCGCAAAAACCAACAAACGGCAACCCACTGTGCCGATCCCCTTGCGCTTGCTCGCTCACCTGCAGCGGTGGCACCGAACCAATCCAGAGGCGAAGCATTTCGTAGAGTACAATGGGAAGGCGGTGACGTCAGTCAAGACTGCATTCAAGAGTGCAGTCAGGCTCGCAAGCCTTAGCCCGGGAATCTCCCCTCACACTTTGCGGCACACCGCAGCGACTTGGCTCATGCAGAGAGGTGCGGACCCTTGGCAGGCAGCTGGCTATCTTGGAATGTCGCTAGAAGTGTTGCTCAACACCTATGGTCATCACCATCCCGACTATTTGTCCGATGCCGTGGAAAAAATCGCCAGTCGAGATCCGGCTGGGGAACGAAAAGCGCACGTATCTGGTGCGATATCTGGTGCGGTGCTTCCGATCAAACGAAAGCGGGCTTGATAAGTCATTGATTTTATTGGTGGGCCCGGCAGGACTCGAACCTGCAACCAGACCGTTATGAGCGGCCGGCTCTAACCATTGAGCTACAGGCCCCGCCGCGAGGCGGCTCGCGGGAACGCGCGGCCGGCAACGGTGCGCGGTTCGTTTACAGGGATGGGGGCGGGGGTGCAATGCCGGCCTCATCGAGACGGAACGCGCGCCTACGCGGCAAGTGCTTGCGTCGGAAGATCGTTGAATTCGGAATAGTCGTATTCTGCCGGTGTGTTGCCCGACGAGTCAAATCGTCTTGCGATGATCCGGCCAGAGGCTCTTTTTGTGCTCCCCTAACCTATTGTAATTCCTGACTTCTTCTACTGTGCATGGGGTTGTTTTCGCGATTTTTATGTTGAGGGGGCCGGCCGGCCCCCTCAAACGTCTTGCCGGCGAGCGATGGTCCGGCGGCGAGTCTACTTGCTAGTCCACCGACACCCCCGCGAACTCCACCACCTTGCGCCACTTCTCGGTCTCGTCGGTGACCAGCTTGCCGAACTCGGCTGATGTCATCGGCTTGGGGAGGCCGCCGACTTCAGTGAGGCGCGCCACCAGCTTCGGGTCCTTCAGCGCTTCGCCGACGGCCTTGTTGAGGATCTCGATCACTTCGGGCGGCGTGCCCTTCGGCGCGGAGATGCCGTAGAAGCCGACCGATTCGAAGCCCGGCACGGTCTCGGCGATCGCGGGCACGTCGGGCACGCTCGGCCACCGCTGCGGCGAGGTCACGCCCAGCGCGCGGACATTGCCGCCTTTCACCTGCTCCATGGCCGAAGGCAGATTGTCGAAGATCAGCTGCACCTTGTTGGAGATGATGTCGGGGAAGGCGATGGCGGAGCCGCGATAGGGCACGTGCACCATGTCGCACTTGGTCAGCACCTTGAAGAGCTCGGCCGACATGTGCACCGAGGTGCCGTTGCCGGACGAGGCAAAGGAGATCTTGCCGGGATTGGCCTTGCAGTAGTCGACGAACTCCTGGACCGTCTTCGCGGGGAACGCGTTGGAGACGACCAGCATGTTGGTGAGCTGCATGATGCTCGCCACCGGCACGGTGTCGCGCAGGAAGTCGAACGGCAGCTTCTTGTAGAGCGAGGTCGAGATCGCGTTGTTGGGCGCGACGAACAGCAGCGTATAGCCGTCGGGCGGCGAGTTGATCGCGGCGGCGGCAGCAATGTTGCCGCCGGATCCCGTCCGGTTCTCGACGATGAATTGCTGGCCGAGACGGTCCGACAGCCACTGCGCCATGATCCGCGCCACGATGTCGACCGGACCGCCGGCGGCAAATCCAATCAGCCAGTGCACGGGACGGTCGGGATAGGCGGCGGAGGCGGGAGGCGTGGCGCTGAAAAGACCTAAAAGGACGGTGAGCCCGAAAAAACCGTTACGCAAAATTCGCAACATGACGCCTCCCATTGTTCTATTGTCGTTGGCGACATGCTTTCACAAAATCCGCACCCTGCCTACATCGCCGCAAGTCGGTGTTGACGCAGGTCCGTCAGGGACGACCATGAGATTCGCGATCCTCACCCTTCTCGGCGCGGCGCTGCTCGCAAGCCCCGTTGCTGCTCAAACCGGAGGCACGGCCATTCCGACCACGACGATCAGTTTGGGCACCGCGACGCCCGGCGGCGGCTTTCCGCTCTATGGCAACGCTCTTGCGGAGGTGATGAACGCGGCCGATCCGCAAATCTCCATCGCGCCACGCAACACCAAGGGCAGCAACGAGAACATTCCGCTCTTGGAGAAGGGCGAGCTCGATCTTGCGCTGGTCGCGGGCGAGCCGGCCTATGAGGCCTTCGCCGGCATCGGACGCGCGCCTGTGCGGCTGAAGATTCTCACCGCGATCTATTCCAACCCCGGCATGTTCGTGGTGCGCGCGGACAGTCCTTACAGGACCATCCGCGATCTCGTCGGCCAGCCCGTTGCGTTCGGCGCCAAGGGCTCGGGCCTGCCGATCCTGGCGCGCTATGTGCTGGATGGGCTCGGCCTGAAGCAGGACGAGGACTTCAAGGCCATCTATCTCGACCGCGCCGGCGACGGCCCCGCGATGGTCGAGGACGGCCGCGTCGCCGCGCTGTGGGGCGCCGGCATCGGCTGGCCCGGCTTTGCCGCGGTGGCATCGAGCGCCTCAGGCGCGCGCTTCATCGCGCCTGATGTTGAAGAGATGACGCGCATCCGCGCCAAGCATGCCTTCCTGAAGCCGCTGCTGGTGCCGGCTAATAGCTATCCGAAGCAGGACGCGCCGATCGCCTCGCTGGGGTCCTGGAGCTTCGTGCTGACGCGCGAGGATCTGCCTGACGAAATTGCCTATCGCCTGGCGAAGACGCTGCACGGCAATGAGGCGACTTTCTGCAAGAAGCTCGCGCAGGCCTGCGAGACCACGGCGTCGAACACAGTGGCAGCGGCGCCGAGGCCGGAGCTGATCCATCCCGGCGTGATGAATTATTTTCGCGAGATCGGGGTGGTGAAGTAGCGAATGGCGAGTTGCGAATAGCGAATGGAAGCATCCCCATTCGCTACTCCCTATTCGCCACTCGCCGATCTCACTTCTTCACCATCGCACACGCCTGGTCCGGCGGACCGAACGCCTTGTCGCCGGAGATCGTGGTGAGGATCTTGTAATAGTCCCACGGATATTTGCTCTCCTCCGGCGTCTTGACCTGCACCAGCCAGAGGTCGTGCACCATCAGATTGTCCTCACGCAGCTTGCCGTTGCGGGCGAAGAAATCCTCGATCGGCTTCTCGCGCATCTTGGCGGCGACCTTGAGCGGATCGTCGGTGCCGGCTTCCTTGATGGCGTTGAGATAGTGCATCACGCTGGAATAGACGCCGGCCTGCCACATCGACGGCATCTTGTTCATCTTGGCGAAATAGCGCTTCGACCATTCGCGGGTCTTGTCATCCATGTCCCAATAGAACGACGTGGTCAGCAGCAGACCTTGCGCCGCCTGCAGGCCGAGGCCGTGGATGTCGGTGATCAGCGCCAGCAGCGCCGCCATCTGCTGGCCGCCCTTGAACACGCCGAACTCCGAGCCGGTCTTGATCTCGTTCATGTTGTTGGGCGGGCCGGCCGCGATGCCGATGATCTTGGCCTTGGAGGCCTGCGCCTGCAGCACGAAGGAGGAAAGATCAGGCGTTGCCAGCGGCGGCCGCACCGAGCCCAGCACCTTGCCGCCATTGGCGGTGACGACCGCGGACGCATCGCGCTCGAGCGAATGGCCGAAGGCGTAATCGTCGGTGATGAAGAACCAGCTGTCGCCGCCGCGCTTGACCACGGCGTCCGCGGTGCCGACCGCGAGCGCGCGGGTGTCGAAAACCCACTGGATCGCGTAAGGCGAGCAGAACTTGCCGTGGAAATCGGCGGTGCCGGTGGAATGGGTGATGAACAGCCGCTTCTTCTCGTTGGCGACGTTCTGCACCGCGAGCCCGACCGCGGAGACCGGCACGTCGACGATCAGGTCGACCTGGTCGACGTCGTACCAGCGCCGCGCGATCGTGCCGCCGATGTCAGCCTTGAGCTGGTGGTCGCCGATCACGATGCTGATCGGCTTGCCGAGCACGGTGCCGCCGAAATCGTCGATCGCCATCTGCGCCGCCGTCACCGAGCCCTGGCCGGTCGGCGCAGAGGCCGGGCCGTTCATGTCGGTGAGCACGCCGATCTTGACGACGTTGTCGGAAACCTGCGCCGATGCCGCACCGGACAGCAGCGCCGCCGTCAAGGCGGCCGCGACCGGCAGTCCAAATCTGATTGGATTCACGCTTGTCCTCCCCTGAGCCGACACGTTGGCCGGTGTTGCCCCGGGTATGCCCGGCTGAATTGGTTTCTTTTGCAACTATTTTGGGGCGGGCGTCAATGTCAGGCTGCGAAGCGGATCCGCCCGGCGGGTGAGGGATCGTAGCCGGTCAGCTCCTCGGCGCGCTGGCGCAGCCGCCGTTCGTTCAGGAATCCGATCAAGGCCTGCATGGCGGGGCGGAAATAGCTGCGCTGCCGCATCGCGAGGTCGAAATTCTCCCAGACCAGCGGCACGAAATCGAGGCCGGCCGAACGCGCCGCGGCGCGCGTCGCGATGCCGCAATCGGCCTGGCCGGCGCGGACCAGCTCCGCAAGATCCGGTCCGGTCAGGGCCGGCGTCTCGACCCTGCGCAAATCCCGCGTCGTGGCGCCCACGCGCTTCAGCAGCACGTCGAGCAGCATCTGCGCGCCCGTGCCCTGTTGCCGCATCGCCATCCGGGCGCCGAGCGCGAGCACGTCAGTCAGGCCGTGCAGGTGCTTGGGATTGCCCTGCGGCAGCACGAGACCCTGTTCGCGGCGCGCGAACGCGACCAGCACCGCATCATGCAAATCCGGAGCGGCCCTCAGCGCCTCGACACTGGCATCCCCAGCGAGATCATCGGAAGCATCCAGGCCGTGGAAATGTATCGCCGCCGCCATCACCTCGTTGCGCTGCAAGCGCTCGAGCCCGCGCACGCTGCCCTCGCTCATCGATCCCAAGCCCGAGCCGGATTCGCGAAGGCTCCAATCCAGCAGCTCGTCCTGGCTGCCGCCGACGACCGGCGGCGGCTCCGCGATCAGCATGCCGGCCGGACGCGCGAGGCCTGAGAGCACCCAGAGATCGAGTTCGTGGCGTGGGAAGAGCCACTTCCCGGTCACCTTGGTGCAGGGGATCGCGCCAGTGGTGACGAGTTCGTAGAGCTTGCGTTCGCCGAGCCGAAGATAGTCGGCGGCTTCGCTGGTCGTCAGGAATTCCATCCTGCATTCCTATGCAAATTCTTGCTTCTTTTTGACGTTCGACGCAGGTGGAATTCTGCATTTCAATTCGTGTCCGCCGGAACCATGCCCGATCATCTCGCTGCTTTGCAACACATCCGCGCGCGCGTCTTTTGCTTTGGTGAATGATCCTGAATCGTTCGGCGCGTTGCCGAAATTTCCCGGGTGACGTGCGCAAAAGGCAAGCGCGTCACGAGTGCGGCGCAATCGATCATCATCATGATCGGGTCGTAGCCAAAGGAACCCCCGATCATGGGCCGCCTGTCCGTTGCATTCGCGCTGTTCTGCGGCCTCACCGCCGCCATTGCGGCGTCATCCGCCGAGGACCGCGGCTTCGTCCTTGCCACGACGACCGCGACGCAGGATTCCGGCCTGCTCGACTATCTGCTGCCGATCTTTCGCGACAAGACCGGTGTCGACGTGACGGTGATCGCGCGGCGCGCCGACGAGGTGCTCGACGGGCCGCGCAGGGGCGAGGCCGACGTCGTGCTGATGCATGCCCGGCCGCAGGAGGAGAAATTCGTCGCGGACGGGTTTGGCGTGAAGCGCTTTGACGTGATGTACAACGACTATGTGCTGATCGGGCCGAAGAACGATCCCGCCGGCGTCAAGGGCAAGGACATCGCGACGGCGCTGAAGGCGATCGAGGCCAAGGGTGCGCCCTTCGTGACGCGCGGCGACCGGTCGGGCACCCATGCTGCGGAGCTTGCGCTCTGGATCGTCGCCGGCATCGACATCGCCGGGGCCAAGGGCGCCTGGTATCGCGAGGCGGCACAGGGCATGGCCTCGGCTCTCGACGCCGCGCGCGCCGCCAATGCCTATGTGCTGTCGGATCGCGGCAGCTGGATCGCCTTCAGGGATCGCGGCGATCTCGATATCGTCGTCGAAGGCGACCGGCGGCTGCTCAATCAGTATGGCGTGATGCTGGTGAACCCCGAGAAGTTTCCGAACGTGAAGAAGGATCTCGCGAAGACCTTCATCGATTGGCTGACCTCGCCGGAGGGGCAGACGGCGATCGCAGGCTACAAGGTCGACGGACAGCAGCTGTTCTTCCCCAATGCGGACAGGTCGGGCGGTTGACGTCGGCATCGCCGGTGGTTGCCAAACCGGGCGATGCATGGTCCACCATGGCGCATGACCCAGCGCCTGCCGCCATCGCTGACGCCGCTCGACACCGCGCTCGCCGCGTTGCTGAGCGGGCTTGAACCGCTTGCACCGGTGGAGTTGCCGCTGAGCGAAGCGGCCGGCTGCATCGCGGCGGGTACGCCGCTGCTTGCGGCCCATCCGCATCACGACATCGCCGCCGCGGATGGCTGGGCACTTTGCGCCAACGATCTCGTCGGCGCGTCCTCTTATTCGCCGCTGCCTTTGCCACAAGCGCCCGCGTGGGTCGAGGCCGGTGACCCGATGCCCGCCGGCTGCGACTGTGTGCTCGATGCCGACGCGGTCGATGCATTGGGGCCGCTCGTGCAGGTGCTGGCGGAGGGCGTGCCGGGGCAGGGCGTCAGGCGTGGCGGCAGCGACATCGCGGAGCGCACGCCGGCCGGCGCCGAGGGCCAACCGGTCGTCGCAGCCGATCTGCTGCTCGCACGCATTGCCGGCTTGGACAAGCTCGGCGTGCGTCGGCCCCGGTTGCGCATCGCCAACGTGCCGGGTGCAACGGCAACGATGCATATGATCGCGGGGATCGCGCGCGCTGCGGGACTGGATGTGAAGACGTGTGAGGCGGGCGCGCGCGATGCGGTGGCGATTGCCGATGCGCTCGATACGTCCTCCTGCGATCTGATTCTCTCAGTCGGCGGCAGCGGCGTTGGCCGCGGCGATGCGGCCGTGACGGCGCTGGCTCAGCGTGGTCAGGTGATCGCCCACGGTCTTGCACTTCAGCCTGGGCGTACCGCCGCGGTCGCGAAGATCGGAAAGGTTCCCGTCGTGGCCTTGCCGGGCTCGCCGGATCATGCGCTGGCGGCGTGGCTCGCGCTCGTGCTTCCGCTGGTCGACCGACTATCGGCGCGCCGGCCGCGCCGGCGCGTGACCCTGCCGCTTGCGCGAAAAATCGCATCCAGCGTCGGCATCGCCGAGATCGCTTTGCTGGCCAGGGAACATCACGGCTGGATGCCGCTTGCCGTGGGCGAATGGCCGCTCCAGGCTATTGCCGGTGCGGACGCATGGCTGCTCATTCCCGACAGGGACGAGGGATTTGCGGCGGGCTTGCCGATCGATGCCTATCTGATGCGGGAATGATATGGGTTTTGACATGTCGATGAACCCGCAATCGCAAATCCGCAGCGCGCTCGAACAAGAGCAGTTCCTCAAGATCCTCTCGCGCGAGGAGGCCCTGGCGCGCTTCGAGGCCGCGTTGTTCCCGCGCGCTGTTCCGAGCGAAAAGCGCAAGCTCGGCGATGCGCTCGGCGTGGCGCTCGCTGAAGACATCACCGCGCCGATCGACGTGCCCCCGTTCGATCGTTCCAATGTCGACGGTTTTGCCGTGCGCTCGGCCGACCTTGCGGCGGCTGGCGAGGGCACTCCCCGGCGCCTCACGCTGAACGGCGAGACCATCCACTGCGGCACCGCGCCGAGGATGCAAGTGGCGGCGGGAACCGCGACGCCGATCGCCACCGGCGGTCCGTTGCCGCGTGGTGCCGACGCGGTCGTCATGGTCGAGCACACCCAGCCGGTTGGATCCGATGCGATCGACGTCCGCCGTGCCGTCTCGCCCGGACAATTCGTGTCGTACGCCGGATCCGACATTGCGCGCGGCGAGGCGCTGCTGCGTGCCGGCACGATCATCGGCTCGCGCGAGATCGGCATGCTCGCGGCTTGCGGCATTGCAGAGGTGCTCGTCGCGCGCAGGCCGCGGGTTGCGGTGATCTCCACCGGTGACGAGCTGGTCCAGCCCGGCGGGGCTCTTCCGCCCGCCGCGATCTACGACACCAACGGCGCGATCGTCGCGGCCGCGATCGACGAGAATGGCGGCGAGGCGGTCTTCCTCGGCGCCATTGCCGACGATGAAGCCAAGCTCGAAGCTGCCATGCGCGCCGCACTCGCCGAGTCCGACATGCTGGTCCTGTCGGGCGGCACCTCGAAAGGCGCGGGCGACCTGTCCCATCGCATCATCGGCCGGCTCGGCCGGCCCGGCATCATCGCGCATGGCGTTGCGCTCAAGCCTGGCAAGCCGTTGTGCCTTGCGGTGTGCGACGGCAAGCCGGTGGTGATCCTGCCGGGCTTTCCGACCTCGGCGATGTTCACCTTCCACGACATGATCGTGCCGGTGCTGCGCAAGCTGGCCGGCCTGCCGCCGCGCTCGGATGCCAAGGTGAACGCGACCGTGCCGGTGCGCATTGCGTCCGAGCTCGGCCGCACCGAGTTCGTCATGGTGTCGCTGGTCGAGGGCAGGAACGGCCTGATCGCCTATCCCTCCGGCAAGGGGTCTGGCGCGATCACGTCCTTCGCGCAGGCCGACGGTTTTTTGCGCATCGACGCGCTCGCCGACCAGATGCCGGCCGGGACCGAAGCCGAGGTGACGCTGTTCACGCCGCATGTGCGCGTGCCCGATCTCGTCATCGTCGGCAGCCATTGCACCGGCCTCGATCTCGTCACCGCACAGCTCGCGCATGCCGGCCTGACCGTGCGCTCGATCGCCGTCGGCAGCCTCGGCGGACTCGCGGCCGCAAAGCGCGGCGAATGCGATCTCGCGCCGATCCATCTGTTCGATGACAAGAGCGAGACGTACAATTCGCCCTATCTCGTCGAGGGCCTCGAGCTCGTGCCGGGCTGGCGGCGGATGCAGGGCATCGTCTTCCGCAAGGACGACAGGCGTTTCGAGGGCCTCGGCGCGAAGGAGGCCGTCGCCGCCGCTCTCGCTGACCCCGCCTGCATCATGGTCAACCGTAACCAGGGCGCCGGCACGCGCATCCTGATCGATCGGCTGCTCGGCGGCGCGCGGCCGGAAGGCTACTGGAATCAGCCGCGTTCGCACAATGCGGTCGCGGCAGCTGTTGCGCAGCACCGCGCCGATTGGGGCATGACCATTGCACCGGTCGCCCATGCGGCCGGCCTCGGTTTCATTCCGTTCGCGGAAGAGCATTATGACTTCGCGCTGGTCACGGAGCGCAAGGACCGGCCGGCGGTGCAGGCGTTTCTCGATGCGCTTGGCTCGAATGATGCCCGTGCCGCGCTGGAGCGCGCCGGATTCCGGCCTGCGTAGCGACGGTGCAGAAGACCTCGCGCATCAAATATCTGGCGGAAGGAGCGGACTGATACCGGCTGGATCTGTAGCTACGATGCCTAGTCGGTGCAGCTGGCGGCTTGATCGGACTGACCGCGTTTGCGCTCCCGTTCCTCGGCTTCGGCGAGCGCACGCTGGGCGGCGGCCGGCAACGGTTTCGGGTCCGGCGGGACTTCGACGGTGTCAGGCTTGCTCAGCTGCTTCGTGCGATCGATTGCGTCCGAAACATCGAACGCGAGATCGACAACGTCGAAAATGACTTCCAAGAGCGAGTCGGCCATGGCTCATCCGGGGCAACGTCCCAATCATTGGTCGTTCGCTTCTCAGGCCCGGTTCATAGCCAGGAGCTCAAGGCCATGAACTCCAGGAAATGCCCTAGGATGTATCATCCAGCGCCGCCAGCCGTTCGGCCTCGGCGATATCCTCGACCGTATTGGCGTTGAAAAAAGGATCGAGCGGCTCGGTCGGCCACGTCACCGTCGCCAGTGGATAGCGCGCGGTCCAGCGGTCGATCTTGCGGAGGTCCTCGACGACCAGCGCGTGCCTGAGCTCGTCGCGCAAGGCGACGCGCCACAGGCCGATCACGGGATGCGACTGCTCGCCTGATGCGGCGACCGCGAGCTGCGCGTTCTCACGCGCGCGCGTGTCATGCAGGCGCGCGACCAGATCGCGTGGCAGGAACGGGCAGTCGCCGGCGGCGCTGAGCACCCATTCGATGCCCGGCCGGTTCGCCGCGGTCCAGTCGAGCGCGGCTAGGATGCCGGCGAGCGGACCGGGAAAGCCGGGAACGTCGTCGGCGACGACCTGCAGGCCGAACGCGGCGAAGCGCGTGGGATCGCCGTTCGCGTTGAGGATCAGCCCGCTGCATTGCGGTGACAGGCGCGCGATCACGCGCTCCAGGATGGTGCGGCCGCCGATGGTGCGCATCGGCTTGTCGCCACCGCCCATGCGCCGCGCCAGGCCGCCGGCGAGCAGCACGCCTTGCGTCGGCAGAATGTCAGTCGTCACCAGCTTCACCCTTGCGCTTGTGCTTGGCCGACTCTTCCTCGACGTAAGCGAGGTCCTGATCGTAGACGATGCGTTCCTTCCCCGCGAGCGCGATGAAGCGCTTGCCGCGCGTGCGTCCGACCAGCGTCAGCCCGACCTGTCTTGCGAGATCGACGCCCCAGGCGGTGAAGCCGGAGCGCGATACTAGGATCGGAATTCCCATGCGGACCGTCTTGATCACCATCTCCGAGGTGAGCCGCCCCGTAGTGTAGAGGATCTTGTCGCTGGCATCGACACCGTGGCGGTACATCCAGCCCGCGATCTTGTCGACGGCGTTGTGGCGGCCGACGTCTTCGGTGTAGCAGAGCGGGGTGCCTTCCTTGCACAGCACACAGCCATGGATCGCGCCGGCCTCGAGATAGAGCGAGGGCATGGTGTTGATGGTCTGCGTCATCTGGTACAGCCAGGACGTGCGCAGCTCGGCCTTCGGCAGCGCGACGCTCTCGACCGCCTCGAGCAGATCGCCGAAGGCGGTGCCCTGCGCGCAGCCCGAGGTCTGCGTGCGCTTCTTCAGCTTGGCCTCGAAATTGGTGTGGTGTGTGGTGCGCACCACGACCACCTGGAGGTCGTCGTCGTATTCGACCTCGGTGACCACGTCATTATATTTCAGCATGTTCTGGTTCAGCAGGTAGCCGAGCGCCAGATATTCGGGGTAATCGCCGATCGTCATCATGGTGACGATCTCCTGGGAGTTCAGGTAGAGCGTCAGCGGCCGCTCCATCGGTACCTTGATCTCGACCCTGGCGCCGGTCTGGTCGGTCCCGGTCACGCTCTGGGTCAGGCGCGGGTCGTCCGGGTTGGGGACGATCAGGGGCACCGGGGCTTTGTCGATCTTCATCATGGCGGCGAGGTTAGCATGACATTCGGGTCAAGCCGATATAAGCATGCTGACGGAAAACGAAATGCCTCCGGTCATCATTGCGAGGAGCGAAGCGAGGAGTTTGGATTGCTTCGCTTCGCTCGCAATGACGGGAAGGGATAGCGGTTCCACCAAAACCAAGTCGCTCGCGGACACGGAGCTGGAATGAAAGTCATCGGCCTTGCAGGCTGGAGCGGTGCGGGCAAGACCACGCTGTTGACGCGGCTGATCCCGCATTTCAACGCGCAAGGGCTGCGCGTCTCGGTCATCAAGCATGCGCATCACCAGTTCGACGTCGACGTGCCCGGCAAGGATTCCTGGCGCCATCGCGAGGCCGGCGCGGCCGAGGTGCTGGTTGCGTCGTCAAACCGCTGGGCCCTGATGCACGAACTGCGCGGGGCGGCGGAGCCGCGGCTGCCGGAGCTCCTGAACAAGCTTTCCGCGGTCGATCTCGTCGTGGTCGAGGGCTTCAAGCGCGAGCCGCATCGCAAGATCGAGGTGCATCGCGCGGCGAACGGCAAGCCGTTGCTGTTTCCCGACGATCCCGGGATTGCCGGGATCGCGGCCGACACCGCCATTGACACCAAGCTGCCGACTGTCCATCTCGACGATGTCGCGGCAGCTGCGGCGTTGCTGCTGCGCGCCGCGATGCCGGTCGAGGAAGCGGTGGCGAAAAGCGCCGCGATACGCTGACGAGGCACCATGGCGCAACTCTCGGACGATTGCTTTGCCTTCGGCGGCCCGATGATGTCGGTCGACGAGGCCGTTGGTCTCATCACGACGCGCGTCAACGCGATCGCAGATCTGGAGACGGTGGCGCTCATCGACGCAGACGGGCGCGTGCTGGCGCGCGATGTCGCAGCGCCCTTGCCGCTGCCGCCCTTCACCAACTCGGCCGTCGACGGCTACGCCGTGCGCAACGGCGACATTCCTGAAGGCGCGGAGCGGGCGTTCCCGCTCGACGGCCGCATCCAGGCCGGCGGCCTCGCACAGGCGCCGATCAAGCCCGGCCATACCGCGCGCATTTTCACGGGCGCGCCGATGCCGCCGGATGCCGAAACCGTCTTCATGCAGGAGGACGTCCGCATCGACGATTCCGGCAGGATCGTGCTGCCGCCGGGGCTGAAGCCCGGTGCCAATGTTCGCCCCGCCGGCGAGGACATCCCGAAAGGGCACGTCGCGCTGCGCGCCGGCCAGCGCTTGCGGCCGCAGCATGTCGCGCTCGCCGCGGCGTTCGGTCTTGTCAGTCTCGACGTCATCAGGCGCATTCGCGTTGCCGTGTTCTCGACCGGCGACGAGTTGGCCTCGCCCGGCGAGCCGCGCGCGGCTTCGCAACTGTTCGATTCCAACCGCTTCATGCTGATGGCGATGCTGCGCCGGCTCGGCTGCGAGGTCAGCGATCTCGGCATCTTGCGCGACGAGCGGACTTCGCTCGGCAATGGCTTGAAGCAGGTGGCCGGTGATCATGACCTGATCCTCACCACCGGCGGCGTCTCGACCGGCGAGGAGGACCACGTCAAGGCGGCGGTCGAGAGCATCGGCTCGCTGGTGCTGTGGCGGATGGCGATCAAGCCTGGCCGTCCCGTGGCGATGGGTATCATCGACGGCACGCCGCTGATCGGATTGCCGGGCAATCCCGTCGCGAGCTTCGTCACCTTCGTCCATGTGGTGCGGCCGACAGTGCTGGCGCTCGCCGGGGGGCTGCCGGAGCCGCTTCTGCCGATCCCCCTGCGGGCGGTTTTCACCTACAAGAAGAAGGCAGGCCGGCGCGAATATGTTCGCGTCTCCTTGCGGCGGGCGGAGGACGGTACGCTGGAGGCGGTGAAGTTTCCGCGCGAAGGGGCCGGGCTGTTGTCCTCGCTGGTCGAGACCGACGGCCTCGTCGAGCTCGGTGAGAGCATCACGGGCGTCGAGCCGGGGCAGGCCGTAGGTTTTTTGTCCTACGCCGATCTGCTCTAGCGGCCTCTCGTTGACGCCATCGATCGGTCCCGCCATGTTGCGCCCATGACCAGAACGACGCTCGATCTCACCGGACTGAAATGCCCGCTGCCCGCCCTGAAGACGCGCAAGGCGCTCAAGCCGTTACAGCCGGGCGATCAGCTCGAGGTCCACTGCACCGATCCCTTGTCGGTGATTGACATTCCAAACCTGATCCGCGAGACCGGCGACAAGGTCGAGATCACCGAACGCAACGAGGCGCGCATCGTGTTCCTGGTCGAAAAGAGCGACGCCCCGTAGAAAGGCGAATATTCACGGCGGCGACGTTTGACTATGTTGCCTGCGCGGGACACGGCCGGAACTTCGCTGCAATGCGAAAGGCCCCGATTGGTGCCGTGGATGAGCTCAAACCCAAGACTCTCAAACCCAAGACTCTCAAACCCAAGACCCTCAATCCCAAGACCCCTCAAACCCAAGACTCTCAAAGACGTCGGGCATGACTTTCTCAACATCGAGGGTAAGCGCTGCCGCAGGTCCCGCGGCGGGCCGTGAACCTGCCGTCAAGCCCGGCAAGACGGCTGCGGGGCCGGAGTTCGGCGCGCTGGCACAGGCCTCCATCCTGATCGTCGACGACGAGCCGGGCATGCGCAATTTCCTGGTGCGTACGCTTGCGCCGCGCTGCAAGCTGGTGGACGAGGCGGCCGATACCGACCAGGCCTCGCGCAAGCTCGATTCCAACCGCTACGACGTCGTCATTCTCGACAACATCATGCCCGGCAAGAACGGCGTCGATTGGCTCGCCGAGCAGCGCGCCGTCGGCTTTTTCGCCGACGCCATCCTGATCACCGCTTACGCCGACCTCGACACCGCGATCCAGGCCCTGCGCGCCGGTGCGGCCGATTTCGTGCTCAAGCCGTTCCGCTCCAACCAGATCCTCAACGCGGTGGCACGATGCCTCGACCGTGTCCGCCTCCAGCGCGAGAACTATGTCCTGCGCTACGCCCTGCGCGCCTCGTCCGACCGCACCTTTCTGCGCGACAATCTGATCGGACAATCGGCAGCGACGCTGCGCGTGCGTGAGACCATCGCGCGTGTCGCGCGCCTGCCGACCTCGGTCCTCCTCACCGGCGCATCCGGCACCGGCAAGGAAGTGGCAGCGCGCTCGATCCACTCGCTGTCCGATCGCGCCGACAAGCCCTTCGTGCCCGTGAATTGCGCGGCGATCCCGCCCGAGATGATCGAGGCGGAGCTGTTCGGACACATCAAGGGCGCGTTCACTGGCGCCGATTCGGGGCGCGAGGGCTTGTTCCTGTATGCCCATGGCGGCACGCTGTTCCTCGACGAGATCGGTGAGCTGCCGCTGCCGATGCAGAGCAAGCTGCTTCGCGTGCTCGAAGACCGCCGCGTCCGTCCGGTCGGCTCCGAGCGTGAAGTTCCGGTCGACCTGCGCTTCATCTTCGCAACCAATGCCGAGCTTCAGAAAGAGGTCGAGAAGGGCCGTTTCCGAGCCGATCTGTTCTACCGGCTCAACGTGATGCAGATCCACCTCCCGCTCCTGAAGGATCGCGGCGATGACGTGCAGGAGCTCGCTGCCATCTTCATGAGCAAGCTGTCGACTCAGCTCGGTATGCCGCCGGTGCCGATCGACGCCTCGGTGCGGGCGGCGCTCGCAAGCTATGACTGGCCGGGCAATGTGCGCGAGCTGCGCAATTTGATCGAGCGCACGCTGATCCTCGGCGCCTTCCCCGACGATTTCGCCGGTCCCCGCAACGACGGCCAGTCGGCGCCTGCGGACAGTCTCGCCGAGCTCGAGCGCCGTCACATCCTCGGTGTGCTGAAGGAGGTCAATGGCAATCGCGAGGAGGCGGCGCGGCGTCTCGGTATCTCGCGCAAGACCATCGACCGCAAATGCGCGTTATGGGATGTCTGATGGTGCCCGCCGCAGCGGTGAGCTCGTGCGGGGACGCTCCGTCCGCTTCCGGTTGCTCGCGATCGCTCTGCTGCCGATGCTGGTCATCCTGCCGCTCCTGCTCGGCGTCGCAATCTATCGCTGGAACGCAAAATTCGACGCGGCCCTGATTTCCAAGGTGAACGGCGATCTCACCATCGCCCATCAATATCTCGCCCGCATCCTGGAAAAGACCGGCGTCCAGATCCGGGCGCTCGGCCTGTCGGCCCGCTTCCAGGAGGTGCTGGCGCCGGATGCGCGCGGCTCGCTGCGGGACCTGCTCGACGAGACCCGCAAGGAGATCGGTCTCGATTTCCTGTACCTGACCAACGATCGCGGCGACGTCCTGGCCTCATCGCCCCCGCTGCAGCGTCAACCGAGAGGCGACTGGCCGATCATCATGTCGGCGCTGTCGGGCCAGGTCCCAGCCACAGGCGTCGACATTTTCGGCAATGACGAGCTCGCCGCAATTTCGCCGGCCCTGGCCGAGCGCGCGCGATTGGACCTGGTGCCGACCCCGAACGCGGTGCCGACCGACCGCAGCACGGAGACGCGCGGCATGGTCGTGCACGCGGCGAGCCGGGCGATGCTGCCTGACGGGGGCGCCGCTGCGCTGGTCGGCGGCACGCTGCTCAACCAGAACCTCGAATTCATCGACACGATCAACGATCTCGTCTACCGCGCGGCGAGCCTGCCGGAGGGCAGCCAGGGCACCGCGACGCTGTTCCTGGACGACGTGCGGATATCGACCAACGTCCGCCTGTTCGAGGGCCGGCGCGCGCTCGGCACGCGCGTGTCGGCGGCGGTGCGCTCGGCCGTGCTGGGCGAGGGGCACACCTGGCTCGACAGCGCTTTCGTGGTCAATGACTGGTACATCTCCGCCTACGAGCCGCTGGTCGACAGTTATGGCAAGCGGGTCGGCATGCTCTATGTCGGCTTTCTGGAGAAGCCGTTCAGCGAAGCCAAATACCAGACGTTGGTGATCATCATCGCTGCGTTCATTGCCATCACCGCCGCGACCGTACCGATCTTCCTGCGCTGGGCGACCTCCATCTTCATGCCGCTGGAGCGCGTCACGGCGACGATCGGCGAGGTGGAGCGCGGGAACCTCTCCGCCCGCACCAAGATGCCGGTGTTGGGTGACGAGATCGGCCGCGTCGCGGTTCATCTCGACAGCCTGCTCGACCAGATCCAGGAACGCGACCGGCAGCTCCGGGAGTGGAATGAGGAACTGAACGTCCGCGTGCTGGAGCGCACCCGCGACCTCGAGCACGCCAATCTCAAGCTCGAGGCAACCACCAAGCAGCTCATCATGTCCGAGAAGCTGGCTGCGATCGGCGAGATCACCGCCGGCGTTGCGCACGAGATCAACAATCCGATCGCGGTGATGCAGGGCAATCTCGACGTCATCCGCAGCGTGTTCGGGGCCGATGCCGACAAGGCGAAGGTCGAGTTTCGCCTGCTCGACGAGCAGATTCACCGCATCAGCCAGATCGTGACCAAGCTGCTGCAGTTTGCAAGGCCGGAGGAATATGCCGGTTATGTCGAGCGCCATGCGCCGACGAGCGTCATCTCCGATTGTCTGCCGCTGGTGCAGCATCTTCTGAACAAGACCGAGATCGCCGTGGTCAGGGACGATCGCGCCAGCCGGCTCGTGCTGATGAACCGGAACGAGCTGCAGCAGGTCCTGGTCAATCTCATCGTCAACGCGATCCACGCCATGCCGGACGGCGGAACCCTGACGCTCCGCTCCTTCGATGCCGAGCGCGACGGCCATCAAGGCGTCGCCATCGAGGTCACTGATACCGGAATCGGCATGAGCGCAGACGTGATCGAAAAGATATTCGACCCCTTCTACACCACCAAACGGCGGCAAGGCACCGGACTGGGCCTCTCCATCAGCCAGACGCTGATCAAGCGCCAGGGCGGACAGATCACGGCGGAAAGCCACCTCGGTTCCGGGAGTACCTTCACGATGTGGCTGCCCGAGGCGACCTGATTGGACATTTTGTCCTTGGAGTCGGGACATTCTGTCCGGCGCGGCACGTTGCGCTGCGGGAAGTCGTTGAATCGTCACGATGCGACTTCTGGCACGCGCGTTGCTCTTCTCAAGACAGGGTGTTGAGGGGGACGAGGGCGCGATAGCCGTCAAGGCAACGCTGCTTGCGAGGCGAAGGGACATCGCCCGCGATCAGTTGCTTGCCCGGCGCACAAGACGGATGCGCACCAGACGATTCCACTTCGGCATGAATGAAGTCCGACCTGTCATGCGCGGCTGAAAGCACGCACACGACCGGTCTCAAACCGATATGCCGGCAAGGCCGCGCTTGGGAGGGAATGCTTATGACAACTGCCGATACCGTTCTTGCACCGGTTGGTGCTTCCGGCTTCCTCGATCGTGAACGCACGATCGCGAAGGCCGGGTTCAATCGCTGGCTGGTGCCGCCGGCCGCGCTGTGCATCCATCTCTGCATCGGCATGGCCTACGGCTTCTCGGTGTTCTGGCTGCCGCTGTCGCGCTCGATCGGCATCACGCAGAGCAAGGCTTGCCCCGACATCTCGCTGTGGCAGGAGCTGTTCACCACGACCTGCGATTGGAAGGTCGCAAGCCTCGGCTGGATGTACACGCTGTTCTTCGTCCTGCTCGGCGTCTCTGCCGCGATTTGGGGCGGTTGGCTCGAGCGTGCCGGCCCGCGCAAGGCAGGTTTCGTTGCCGCGCTTTGCTGGGGCGGCGGCCTGCTGATCGGCGCCTTCGGCGTCTACGTCCATCAACTCTGGATCATGTGGCTCGGGGCCGGCGTCATCGGCGGCGTCGGGCTCGGCCTCGGCTATATCTCGCCGGTGTCGACGCTCATCAAATGGTTCCCCGATCGCCGCGGCATGGCGACGGGCATGGCCATCATGGGGTTTGGCGGTGGTGCGATGATCGGTGCGCCGCTCGCCAATCTGCTGATCAACTACTTCAAGACCGCAACGGATGTCGGCGTCTGGCAGACCTTCGTCGTGATGGGCGTGATCTATTTCATCTTCATGACGATCGGTGCCTTTTCGTATCGGGTGACGCCGCCCGGCTGGCAGCCTGATGGCTGGACGCCGCCAAGCGAGAAGAAGTCGATGATCACCGAGCACCATGTGCACCTCAACAACGCGCACAAGACGCCGCAATTCTGGCTGATCTGGTGGGTGCTCTGCTTGAACGTCTCGGCGGGTATCGGTGTGATCGGCATGGCCTCGCCCATGCTCCAGGAAATCTTCGCCGGCAAGTTGATCGGGCATCCGGAGCTGACGTTCAGCCAGCTTTCGGTCGAACAGAAGGCATCGATCGCGGCGATCGCCGCCGGCTTCGCCGGCCTGCTGTCGCTGTTCAATATCGGCGGCCGGTTCTTCTGGGCGTCGATGTCGGACCTCATGGGGCGCAAGAACACCTACTACACGTTCTTCATCCTCGGCATCGTGCTCTACGCGCTGGCGCCCACCTTCGCGGCGATGGGGTCGAAACTGCTGTTCGTGCTCGGATTCGGCATCATCCTGTCGATGTATGGCGGCGGCTTCGCGACGGTGCCGGCCTATCTTGCCGACATGTTCGGCACCCAGTTCGTCGGCGCCATCCATGGCCGGTTGCTGACGGCATGGTCGACTGCCGGCATCATCGGTCCGGTCGTGGTCAACTACATCCGCGAGTTCCAGCTCGCGGCCGGCGTGCCGCGTGATCAGCTCTACAACACGACGATGTACATCCTGTGTGCCATGCTGATCGCCGGTTTGATCTGCAACTACCTGATCAAGCCGGTCGATCCGAAGTGGAACATGAGCCACGAGGAGGTGGCCCGCCTGCAGGCGGCCAGTGCGAAGAGCGAGGCGTCGGTCCAGCACGGCTCGTTCGGCATCGGCAAGGGCGGTCTGGATGCCAATGCGGCGCTGTTCTGGGCCTTTGTCGGCGTGCCGCTGGCTTGGGGCGTCTGGAAGACGCTGGAGAGCGCGGTCAAGATCTTCTGATCGCACGTTCATCGCGGCGGGAGCGCACCATGGCGCTCCCGCCGCTCATTTCGACTGTTTCAAAACTTCCCTGGGGGAATTCGATGGTTCGTAAGCTCGTTTGTGCAGCCGCCGTGCTGCTCGTCGCCGGCGCCCTGCAATCCGTATCCGCACAAACCGCCGCGGCACCGGCTGTAACGCCGCCCGCCGCGACCGAGGCCAAGCCCGGCAAGATCAAGCTGACCGCGCAGAAGCTCAAGGACATGAAGGCCAAGTGGAGCGCCAACAAGCCGAAGCTTAAGGAGTGCCGCAAGGACGTGAAGGCCAAGGGCCTCGCGGGCGACGATCGCTGGTTCTATATCGAGGAGTGCATGGGCAAGAGCTGACCCGTCAGCATCGGGGCACGGAGAGGTCACCTGCAGCCTCGGAGCGGAGCTCGATACGATTTCGCTATCGCAGCATAGGAAGCCTTTATTGATCTCCAGACCAATTCAGGCTTCGTTCTATCGATTGGCGCGTTGGACGAACGCAAGGTCGTGTCCGGGCAGCGATCCAGGGTTGCCCTTGGGCTGCGCTTAACTGCTTCCGTGAGCATGATAATTTGCTTGGCATCTGGCATGCCAGGAGCTAGAACTGGAGTCGTTCTAAAAGACGAGATCGAGACGAATCGATGAGCCACGACGACGTGCACAAGGTCCGCCCGTTCGAGCATCCCGGTGAGGGACGCAAGCGCGCCAAGGCCACGCCCAAGGGGCGGCAGGTCGATCCCACCGCCGCGCACGAGATCGAGCAGCTGCTCGGCGACAGGCCGCGGCGGCGTGATCTCCTGATCGAATATCTGCACCTGATCCAGGACAGATATCATCAGATCTCGGCCGCGCATCTGGCCGCGCTCGCCGACGAGATGAAGCTCGCTTTCGCCGAAGTGTTCGAGACCGCGACGTTCTACGCGCATTTCGACGTGGTGAAGGAGGGCGAGCCGGATATCGCCCCGCTGACGATCCGCGTCTGTGACTCCCTGACCTGTGCGATGCTCGGCGGTGAGAAGCTGCTCGAGGATCTGCAAAGCGCAAGCGGCCCTGGCATCCGTGTGGTGCGCGCGCCCTGCGTCGGTCGTTGTGATACTGCGCCGGCAGCCGAGGTCGGGCACAATTTCGTCGATCATGCGACCGTCGCCAATGTGATGGCGGCGGCGAAGGTCGGCGACACTCACGCGCATCTGCCCAACTATATCGGCTACGAGGCCTACGTCGCGGGCGGCGGCTACAAGCTGCTGGGCCGCCTGCGCTCGGGCGAACTGTCGACCGACAATCTTTTGAAATCGCTCGACGATGCTTCGCTGCGCGGCCTTGGCGGCGCCGGCTTCCCGACGGGACGGAAATGGCGCGCCGTGCTCGGCGAGCCCGGCCCGCGGCTGATGGCGATCAACGGCGACGAGGGCGAGCCCGGCACGTTCAAGGACCGCGTCTATCTCGAAAGCGACCCGCATCGCTTCATCGAGGGCATGCTGATCGGCGCGCATGTGGTGCAGGCGAGCGATGTCTACATCTACCTGCGCGACGAATATCCGGCCTCGCGCGAGATTCTGGAGCGCGAGATCGCAAAGCTTCCGCCGGGCGGTCCGACGCTGCACATGCGCCGCGGCGCCGGCGCCTATATCTGCGGCGAGGAATCCTCACTGCTCGAAAGCATCGAGGGCAAGCGTGGCCTGCCCCGGCACAAGCCGCCTTATCCGTTCCAGGTCGGCCTGTTCGGCCTGCCGACGCTGATCAACAACATCGAGACGCTGTGGTGGGTGCGCGACATCGTCGAGAAGGGCGCTGATTGGTGGAAGGGCAATGGTCGCCACGAGCGTCATGGCCTGCGCAGCTTCTCGGTCTCGGGCCGAGTCAAGAATCCCGGCATGAAGCTCGCACCCGCGGGCATCACCGTGCGCGAGCTAATCGACGAATTCTGCGGCGGCATGGCCGATGGCCATCAGTTCTATGCGTACCTGCCGGGCGGCGCATCCGGCGGTATCCTGCCGGCGTCGATGGACGATATCCCGCTCGATTTCGGCACGCTGGAAAAATACGGCTGCTTCATCGGCTCTGCCGCGATCGTGATCCTGTCGCAAAAGGACAGCGTGCGCGCGGCGGCGTTGAACCTGATGAAATTCTTCGAGGACGAAAGCTGCGGCCAGTGCACGCCGTGCCGTGTCGGAACCCAGAAGGCGGCGCTGCTGATGCAGAAGCCGGTCTGGAACCGGGCTCTTCTGGAAGAATTGAGCCAGGCGATGCGCGATGCCTCGATTTGCGGGCTTGGACAGGCGGCATCGAATCCGCTGGCCACCGTGATCAAATATTTCCCTGACGAGTTCAAGGAAGCGGCCGAATGACCAAGATTACGTTTGAGCTCGACGGCAAGCAGGTCGAAGCCAATCCCGGCGAGACAATCTGGCAAGTCGCAAAACGCCAGGGCCGCGAGATCCCGCATCTGTGCTATTCGCCCGCGCCCGATTATCGGCCCGACGGCAATTGCCGCGCCTGCATGGTCGAGATCGAGGGCGAGCGCGTGCTGGCTGCGTCCTGCAAGCGCACGCCGTCGGTCGGCATGAAGGTGAAGTCGGAGTCCGCGCGCGCGGTGTCGGCGCAGAAGATGGTGATGGAGCTGCTCGTCGCCGACCAGCCGGCGCGCGAGACCAGCCACGATCCGGATTCGAAATTCTGGCACTGGGCCGAGACGACAGGCGTCACCGAGAGCCGCTTCCCCGCCGCCGAGCGCTGGGCAACCGACGCCAGCCATCCGGCGATGCGCGTCAACCTCGACGCCTGCATCCAGTGCGGCTTGTGCGTACGCGCCTGCCGCGAGGTCCAGGTCAACGACGTCATCGGCATGGCCTATCGCAACCATGGCTCGAAGATCGTGTTCGACTTCGACGATCCCATGGGCGAGTCCACCTGCGTCGCCTGCGGCGAATGCGTGCAGGCCTGCCCGACCGGCGCGTTGATGCCGGCCGTGATGCTCGACGAGAAGCAGACCCGTGTCACCTACGCCGACAAGAAGGTGGATTCGCTCTGCCCGTTCTGCGGCGTCGGCTGTCAGGTGACCTACGAGGTCAAGGACGAGAAGGTGATCTATGCCGAGGGCCGCGACGGCCCCGCCAATCGCAACCGTCTCTGTGTGAAGGGCCGTTTCGGCTTCGACTACATCCACCATCCGCATCGCCTGACCAAGCCGCTGGTGCGGCTGCCGAACGCGAAGAAGGATGCCAACGACCAGGTCGATCCCGCCAATCCCTTCACCCATTTCCGTGAAGCGAGCTGGGAGGAAGCGCTCGACATCGCCGCCAAGGGCCTCGTCAAGATCCGCGACGAGAAGGGTGTGAAGGCGCTGGCGGGCTTCGGCTCGGCCAAGGGCTCGAACGAAGAGGCCTATCTGTTCCAGAAGCTGGTGCGTACCGGCTTCGGCTCCAACAACGTCGACCATTGCACCCGACTGTGCCACGCCTCGTCGGTGGCGGCGCTGTTCGAAGGCCTAAGCTCGGGCGCGGTATCGGCGCCATTCTCGGCTGCGATGGATGCCGAAGTGATCATCGTGATCGGCGCCAACCCGACCGTGAACCATCCGGTCGCCGCGACCTTCATCAAGAATGCGGTCAAGCAGAACGGCGCAAAGCTGTTCGTGATGGATCCGCGCCGGCAGACGCTGTCGCGCCACGCGACCAAACACCTGCAGTTCAAGCCCGGCTCCGACGTCGCGATGCTGAACGCGATGATCCACACGATCATCACCGAAGGCCTGACCGACGACCAGTACATCGCCGGCTACACCGAAGGCTTCGAGGACCTCAAGGAGAAGATCAAGGAATTCGCGCCGGAGAAGATGGAAGCGATCTGCGGCATCCCGGCGCAAACCTTGCGCGAGGTTGCCCGGACATATGCCCGCGCAAAATCGTCGATCATCTTCTGGGGCATGGGCATCAGCCAGCATGTCCACGGCACCGACAATGCGCGCTGCCTGATTGCGCTGGCGCTGATCACCGGCCAGGTCGGCCGTCCTGGCACCGGCCTGCATCCGCTGCGCGGCCAGAACAACGTGCAGGGCGCCTCCGACGCCGGCCTGATCCCGATGTTCCTGCCGGACTATCAGCCGGTTGGTCGCGACGATCTGCGCGGCAGCTTCGAAAAGCTCTGGCAGCAGGATCTTGATCCCGTCCGCGGCCTGACCGTGGTCGAGATCATGAATGCGATCCACGCCGGCGAGATCACGGGCATGTATATCGAGGGTGAGAACCCCGCGATGTCCGATCCGGATCTGCAGCATGCGCGCCATGCGCTCGCCATGCTCGATCATCTCGTGGTGCAGGATCTCTTCGTCACCGAGACCGCATTCCATGCCGACGTCATCCTGCCGGCTTCGGCCTTCGCGGAGAAGGACGGCTCCTTCACCAATACCGATCGCCGCGTGCAGCTCGCCCGCCAGGTGATCAAGCCTCCGGGCGATGCGCGGCAGGATCTCTGGATCATCCAGGAGATCGGCAAGCGCATGGGCCTGCCCTGGAATTACGCCGGCCCGGGCGACGTCTTCACCGAGATGGCAGAGCTGATGCCGTCGCTGAAGAACATCACCTGGGAGCGGCTGGTGCGCGAAGGCGCGGTGACCTATCCGGTCGACGATCCCAACAAGCCCGGCAATGAGATCATCTTCACCACGGGCTTCCCGACCGCCAGCGGCCGCGGCAAGATCGTGCCGGCCAAGGTCATCCCGCCGGACGAGATCCCCGACGCCGAGTATCCGATGGTGCTGTCGACCGGTCGCGTGCTGGAGCACTGGCACACCGGTTCGATGACCCGCCGCGCCCAGGTGCTCGACCAGATCGAGCCGGAGGCGGTCGCCTTCATGTCGCCGAAGGACATGCGCAAGAAGAACCTTACACCGGGCGATTTCATTCGTCTGGAGACCCGCCGCGGCGCGGTCGAGGTCAAGGTCCGCTCGGACCGCGACGTGCCGGAGAACATGGTGTTCATGCCGTTCTGCTATGCGGAGGCGGCGGCGAACCTGCTGACCAATCCGGCGCTCGATCCGTTCGGCAAGATCCCGGAGTTCAAGTTCTGCGCGGCCCGGGCCGAGCGCGTGGAAATGCGGGACGCGGCGGAGTAGGGCACTGGCGTTAGTTGGCGGCTCAGTGCCGCCAATTTACCGGTGTCGTCCCGGCGAAAGCCAGGACCCATACCGCGTGATCCATCGATTGCAGACGGTCGCAGTACCGGACTGCGAGCCTTAGCCAAACTCTTCCCTGGGGTTATGGGTCCCCGCGTACGCGGGGACGACAACGGAGAGCGTGGCGGGGAATTGTACCCCTACATCGTCATCGCTTCGCTCCTCGCAATGACGGTGCTAAACGTGGCCCATGTCCAAGGTCACCCCCGCCACTCGCGCGCTCACGGCCGCCGGTGTTGCCTTCACCGTCCATGCCTACGACTATGATCCTGACGCCGAGAGCATTGGGCTGCAGGCGGCCGCCGCGCTCGGTGAAGACCCGGCACGTGTCCTCAAGACGCTGATGGCGCTGGTGGACGGCAAGCCGGTCTGTGTGGTCGTGCCGTCCGACCAGGAGGTCTCGATGAAGAAGCTCGCCGCAGCCGCGGGCGGCAAGTCGGCGCAGATGATGAAGCCGCCGGAGGCCGAGCGCGTCACCGGCTACAAGGTCGGCGGCATCAGCCCGTTCGGGCAGCGCAAGCCCATTCGCGCCGTGATCGAGCAGAGCGCGCTCGCGCATGATCTCGTCTATCTCAATGGCGGCCAGCGCGGGTTGCAGGTGCGGCTCAAGCCGGGCGACGTGAGGGACGTCGTGAAAGCGGTCGTCGCGGATGTGCTGGCGTGACGGCAATGGAGCGCGATCATGAGGCGGCCACCGCTACTGTGGTTCGCGATCTTGCTTGTGGTCTGCCCGTCGGCTGAGGCGCATCAGATCAATCTTGTGACCGCGCGCGTGGCCCTCACCGCCGGTCGCACTGTGAACGTCGAGATGGGATTGAAGGGCAGCGATGTCGATCGCCTGATCGGCACGAAGATCCATGATGCGGGGCAGGATGCGGTCGACCCGGTCGCGGTCGAAGCGGCCAAATCCGCAATCATCGATTATCTCGGCCGGCACCTGGCCGTCACAGGCGGCGGTACGGCTTGTTCGGCGGGCGATGCCGCGATCCTGCCTGATGGTGACGGTATCGTCTATCGCAACAGCTTTGCTTGCGCGGACGCAGCCGGCGACATCGTCTATCGCTCCACCGTGCTGACGGAGAAAGACAAGACCGCGCGACAGGTGGTGCTGATCGCGCAGGGCAGGTCCGAGGCGCAGGCCTTGCTCGATGCCGACAATACGACGGTGACGCTCTCGACGGCGCCGCCATCGCCGTTCTCGATCATGCAACGCTATTTGCTCACCGGCATCGAGCACATCTTTCTCGGTTACGATCACATCGCATTTCTGGTCGCGATCGTCTTGTGGGCGCGACGGCTCTTGCCGGTCGTCAAGATCGTGACCGCTTTCACCATCGCCCACTCCCTGACATTGTCGCTCGCGGCGCTGAATGTCCTGGTCATCCCGAGCCGCATCGTGGAGCCGGCGATCGCGGCCTCGATCGTGTTCGTGGCGGCCGAGAATTTCTTCTCGCGGGACGTCGACAAGCGCTGGCGCGTGGCTCTTCTGTTTGGTCTGATCCACGGCTTTGGCTTCGCCGGCGCTCTTCACGAGATCGGCCTGCCGCCGGATGCGATCGTCCCGGCGCTGGCCGCCTTCAACATCGGCGTCGAGATCGGGCAGATCGCGATCGTCGCGCTGATGGTGCCGATACTTGGCCTGTTGGACCGTGTGACTATGGTCGGGCCGGATGAGCCGGCACGCGCGACGAGACTGGTCTACTCGGTGTCCGCGGCGATTGGGCTGCTCGGTGGATATTGGCTGCTGACGCGCGTGCTCGAGGCGTGATCGGGCCGGCCTACTGCTTCTGTAACAGCTTCAGCCGGCAGCGCAGCGCCTCGCGGATGTGTGCGCGGGCAAGCTGCTCTGCTTTGTCGCCGTTGCGCGCGGCGATGGCGTTGATGATGGCCTGGTGCTCGCCATGGCTGGACGAGGGGCGGCCCGATACGGAGAAGGTGGTCGGGCCGAGCAGGGCGATCCAGTCCTGCAATTCCCGCGAAGCGTTGTCGAGATAGCGGTTGCGCGCGGCCCGGCATATGGCCTCGTGGAAGCTGCGATTGAGTCTTGCCATCTCGGCCGCGTCCGCTGCGGGAGCTTCGACAAAAGCCTGCTCGATATCCCGGAGCGCATCGACCTCGGGCGCCGAAGCGTGTTCAGCGGCAAGGCGCGCCGCGGCGCCTTCCATGATCTCGCGCATGGCGTAAAGCTCGAGAACCTCGGAGATGTCGAGATTGCGCACGATCAGCCCGCGGCCGCCGGCGGGCTCGACGAAGCCGCGCGCGGCGAGCCGGCCGAGCGCTTCGCGCACCGGGGTGCGGCTGACCTTGAGCCGCTGTGCGACCTCTTCCTCGCGCAGGCGATCTCCGGCGCGGTAGTTGCCGGCCTGGAGTGCTTCGCAGAGCGACCGGAATACGGCCTCGCCGAGCGCAATGCTGCCGCCGCGCGCGATTGATCCGCCTGTCTTTGCCGGGCGCCTCGCCATGTTCCCTCGACGCAAGGCGCATCCTGCCCATGCAGAGATGTCGCTTGCACAGGTTATGTATATCTTTGTATACAAAGGTACGCAATGGCGGTGCGGGTGACCGGTGCCGCCGGTGGATAGAATGTCTCCACTTCGTCGTATCGGACGGACGGCATGAGCAGCAAATACGACGTGCTGGTGATCGGCGGCGGCAACGCGGCGCTGTGCGCGGCGATTGCGGCACGGCGCGGTGGTGCGTCGGTGCTGGTGCTCGAAGGCGCGCCGAAGTTCTATCGCGGCGGCAATACCCGCCACACCCGCAACATGCGTTGCGCCCATGACGCCGCAACCGAAATCCTGACCGGTCCCTACACTGAGGACGAGTTCTGGGAGGACCTGCTGCGCGTCACCGGCGGGCAGACCGACGAGGTGCTCGCGCGCCACATGATCCGCGAATCCAAGGACATCCTGAACTGGATCGTGGAGCAGGGCGTGCGCTGGCAGCCCTCGCTCGGCGGCACGCTGAGCCTCGGCCGCACCAATTCCTTCTTCCTCGGCGGCGGCCGGGCGATGCTGAATGCGCTCTATCTCACCGCCGAGCGGCTCGGCGTCGAGGTCGAATACGACGCCGAGGTCACCGACCTCGTGATCGAAGACGGCATGTTCCTCGCCGCGCGCCTGAAACGGCCGATCAAGGGCGAGACCGAGATCCGCGCGACCTCGCTGGTCGCGGCGGCCGGCGGGTTCGAGGCCAACATCGAATGGCTGAAGCAATATTGGGGCGAGGCCGCCGACAATTTCCTGATCCGCGGCACGCCCTATAATCGTGGTTCGATCCTGAAGATGTTGCTCGACAAGGGCGTGCAGGAGGTCGGCGATCCCACCCAGTGCCATGCGGTCGCGATCGACGCCCGCGCGCCGAAATTCGACGGCGGCATCATCACACGTCATGACTCCGTGGTGTTCGGCATCGTCGTCAACAAGCACGCCCAGCGCTTCTACGATGAAGGCGAGGACATCTGGCCGAAGCGCTATGCGATCTGGGGCCGGTTGGTCGCGGCGCAGCCCGACCAGATCGCCTACATCATCTTCGACCCCACCGTGGTCACGAGCTTCATGCCGACGCTGTTTCCGCCGATCGCCGGACAGACCGTGGCCGAGCTCGCCGGCAAACTGGAGCTCGACCCGGCAGCGCTGGAAAAGACGATCGCCGAATTCAACGCCGCGGTGCTATCAGGCACCTTCGACCACACGATTCTGGATGATTGCCGCACCGAAGGCATCACGCCGCCCAAGACGCACTGGGCGCGCAAGATCGAGACGCCGCCTTATCTCGCCTATCCGGTGCGGCCCGGCATCACCTTCACCTATCTCGGCACGCGCGTGACCAAGGAGGCGCGGATGCTGATGGCTGACGGCAAGCCGTCAGGCAACATGTTCGCCGCCGGCGAGATCATGGCCGGCAACGTGCTCGGCAAAGGCTACGCAGCTGGCATGGGCATGACCATCGGCAGCGTGTTCGGGCGGATCGCGGGACGGGAAGCGGCAAAACATGCACGGAACTAGGATCCTGGACGAAGCCGACCGCCTGATGACGGTCTGCAATTCCTGCCGCTATTGCGAGGGGCTGTGCGCGGTATTTCCCGCCATGGAAATGCGCCGCGCCTTCTCGGACGGCGACCTCAACTATCTCGCCAATCTCTGCCATTCCTGCGGCGCCTGCTACGTCGATTGCCAGTTCTCGCCGCCGCACGAGTTCAACGTCAACGTTCCCCAGACGCTAGCGATTGCGCGCGCGGAATCCTATGCCGCTTATGCCTGGCCGAGGGCGCTGTCCGGCGCCTTCGCGCGCAACGGTCTGGTCATCAGCATCGTCGCTGCGCTCAGCATGGCAGTTTTCATCCTCGGCTTTGCCGCTTTGAATGACCGCAGCGTTCTGTTCGGCGTGCACAGCGGTCCTGGTGCGTTCTACAAGCTGATGCCGCACAACGCGATGGCCGCGCTGTTCAGCGCCGCATTCCTCTTTGCGATCCTCGCACTGATCATGAGCGTGCGCGCCTTCTGGCGCGACATCGGGCCGCCGATCGGCGGTCGCGCCGATGGGGGATCAATCTTCCGGGCGATACGCGATGCCGGCGAGCTGCGCTATCTCCATGGCGGGGGCGTCGGCTGCTACAACGAGGACGACAAGCCAACCGACCGGCGCAAGCTGTACCATCATCTGACGTTCTACGGCTTCATCCTGTGCTTTGCGGCGACATCGGTGGCCACACTCTATCACTACTTGCTTGCGCGCGAGGCGCCGTATCCTTGGTGGGATCTGCCCGTCGTGCTCGGCTCGCTCGGCGGCATCGGCCTTGTCGTCGGGCCAGTCGGGCTGTTCGTCGCGAAGCTGCGCAGGGCGCCGGAACTGCTCGACGAGAACCGCTACGGCATGGATGTCGGCTTCATCGCCATGCTGTTCCTGACCGGGCTCACCGGCATGGCGCTTCTGGTCCTGCGTGAGACCGCCGCAATGGGGCCATTGCTGGCGCTGCATCTCGGCGCGGTGTTCGCGCTGTTCGTCACCATGCCCTATGGCAAGTTCGTGCACGGCATCTACCGTTTCGCCGCGCTGGTGCGCTACGCGCAGGAGCGGCGGACTGCAGGGTGACCCGTTACTTCGGTTGAAAGCGGCCCTCGCGCAGGAAGGCGATGGTCTGCGCGATCGCGGCGGCGTGGCGCGGAAGCCCGGTATGCGACGTCTTCACGACGATATGGTCGGCCATGCCGGCCAGCCCCGTGCTTTGCACCGAGACCCGTCCGTCATTTGGCTTAGGCAGAACGAGCAGGCCGGCGACGGGATCGATGAAGCGGCTTCCGGCGATCACGCCGACCGGATAGTCGATGGCGGAGAGGGCATTCGGCGCGGTCGCAGGCGTGGTGGTGAGCTCGAGCCCGGCTGGCCCGTAGAATTTGCGATAGGGCAAAGATCCCCGCAGGAGATCGGCGACCTCGCTGCCGCTGTTCGGCGTGCCCAGCATCACGACGCGGCCAAGCCGGGCCGGCCGGTGTTTCGCGATATAAGCGCGCGCGACGAGCCCGCCCATCGAATGCGCGACGAAATGCAGCGGTGCGTCGCGCTCGGCGAAACGGGTGATCGCCGGGTGGATATCGTCCGCAAGCGCGGCGATCGGCTTGCTGCGGCTGGGATAGTCGATGTTGAGCGTTGCGAAGCTGGCCGCACGGAGCGCCTGCTCCAGCCTACTTAGGGATGCCGAGGTCCGCGCGATGCCGTGAAGCAGAACCACTCCCGGGCATCGCGCGTCGCCTGAATGAGGCGCCTCGTGCATCTGTCTTACGCCACCTCGCGCTCCGGCGCGGACGCCTGCTCGCGCGCCATCGTCGTCGCGGTGACGTAGTCGGTCTTGCCGGTGCCGAGCAGCGGCACCTTGTCGACCACCAAGATCGCCGCGGGAACGGTCAGTTCGGACGCGCCGATCGTCTTGGCCTGGCCCTGCATTGCGCTGCGCTCAGCGTTCTTCTCCGTCGTCAGCAGCACGATGCGCTCGCCCTTGCGCGGGTCGGGGATCGAGACGGCGACCGATGCGGCCTGCGGCCACAACGTCGCGGCGATGCTCTCGACCGCGGACAGCGAGACCATTTCGCCGGCAATCTTGGCAAAGCGCTTGGCACGGCCCTTGATGGTGATGAAGCCGGCGGCGTCGATCGCCACGATGTCGCCGGTGTCGTGCCAGCCCTCGGGAAGCTTTTCGAGCACGCCCGGATTTTCGGCCCTGAGGTAACCGAGCATCACGTTCGGCCCGCGCACCGAGAGGCGCCCGCCTTCCTCGATGCCGGGGACAGGATCCAGCCTGCTTTCCATCAGCGGCGAGAGGCGGCCGACGGTGCCGGGGCGGTTGGCCATCGGCGTGTTCATCGCCAGCACCGGCGCCGTCTCGGTGACGCCGTAGCCTTCGAGGATGCGGATGCCATAGCGCTCCATGAACACCTGCCGCGTGCGGTCCTTGACCGCCTCGGCGCCGGCGATCACGAGGCGCAGGGTGCGGAAGTCGTAGGCGTGCGCCGAGCGGGCGTAGCCGGTGAGGAACGTATCGGTGCCGAACAGGATCGTGGCGCCGGTCTGGTAGATCAGCTCGGGCACGATCCGGTAGTGCAGCGGCGAGGGGTACATGTAGATTGGAATGCCCCCGAGCAGCGGCATCATCATCCCGCCGGTCAGCCCGAACGAATGGAACACCGGCAGCACGTTGAACACCTTGTCATTGGCGTTGGCATCGACCCGCGCCAGCGCCTGCGCCGCGTTGGCGAGGATGTTGCGGTGGGACAGCACCACGCCCTTGGGCGTGCCTTCCGAACCCGACGTGAACAGCACGACGGCGGGGTCGCTGGCCTGGCGGGCGACGCGCGGCGCGGTGCCTGCGAGCAGGCCCTTGATCTTGTCGGCTGTCCCGATCGAGGAGCGGACGTCCTCGAGATAGACGACCCGGGCTTCCGCGGAGATCGCAGCCATCAGCTTGTCGAGTTTGCCTTTCTCGATGAAGGCCTTCGATGTCAGCACGGTCTTGACCTCTGCGGCCTTCATGGCCGCGAGGACGTTGACCGGGCCGGCCGAGAAGTTGAGCATCGCCGGGACCCGGCCGATGTTCTGCAGCGCCATGAAGACCACGGCGACGCCTGCGGAATTCGGCAACAGCACGCCGACATTCTCGCCCACGGCGGTGCCGGTCTCGAGCTTCCGGCTCAAGACCTGCGCGCCAAGGATCAGCTTGCGATAGGTCAGCTTGGTACCGAGCGCGTCCTCGATGATGACCTTGCCGGTGTCACGGTCGCGATAGGCGTGTCCGAGCGCTTCAAACAGGGTGTGATCGAGCATGGCGTTCTTGACCATCGCATCGATCATCACGTCCTGGAGTGCGGCGCCGGCGGCGTTGCGGCGCGCCTTGCCCTTCAGCGCCGGGTCGACCGGCAGCTTGATCGGCGGCAGGATGGTGACCGTCACACGCGGGAACCACGAACGCTTGATCTGGCTGGAGTTGAGATAGCTGAGATGCGAGCGCTGCGCGCCTTCGATGCGAACGGGTACGACCACCGCATCGGCCTTGTCCGCGATCATCGCGGTGCCGTCATAGACCTTCATCAGCGAGCCCGAGACGGTGATGCGTCCTTCCGGAAAGATCACCACCGGCTCGCCGGCGGCGACCAGCTTGATCAGGTCGCGCGCAGCCAGCGGCTTGCTCGGATCCATGGTGTAGTGCTTGACGACGCGCAGGAACGGCTTGGCCCACCAGGCCTTGGCGATGCCGGTGTCGACCGCGAAGCTCGCGTCGATCGGTAGCACGGCGTGGAGCAGCGGGCCATCGATCAGGCTGACATGGTTCGGGGCGATCAGCATGCGCGTGCCGGCAGGCGGCAGGTTCTCGAGGCCGCGAACCTCGGTGCGGAACAGTGCGCGGAACAGCAGTCCGCCGAAATCGCGCACGCCTTCCTTGCCCCATTTCGTCAGCACGAACCAGACTGCGCCGAAGCTGGCGACGCCGAGCCCGAAGAAGATCCAGCCGATGTGAAGGCCGGCCGCCTGCAGCAGCGCGACGAACAGCGAGCCGACCACCATGAAGGCGGCCTGCAGCACGTTGCCGGCGGCGATGATGCGGGCGCGCTCGGACGGTGCCGACCAGGCCTGGACCGCGGCAAAGGAGGGAACGACGAACAAGCCGCCGCCGAATGCGAAGGCGACGAAGTCGACGAGCATACGCAGGCCTGCGAACGAGGTCGCGAAGCCGGCCGCGGTGATGTCCTGCCCCTTGGCGGTCACGCCGATGGCCCAGGCGAGATCGAGGCCGGCAAACCCCATGATGATGGCGCCGATCGGCACCAGCGCGAGATTCGGGCGAACGTGGCTGAGGCTCGCGGCAAACAGCGAGCCGATGGCGATGCCGATCGCGAAGATCGCAAGGCACAGCGTCACCACGCCCTCGGTGCCGCCAACGACATCCTTGACCAGCGCCGGCAGCAGCGACAGCACGATCGCGCCGACCAGCCAGAACCAGGAGACGATCACCGTGCCGTCCCACAGCCGGTGGTCGGCATGCAACGTCCTAAGAAGGCTCACCGTCGAGGTCCAGGGATTGGCGTCGACGGGCAGATCGGGCGCCGACGGCGTCGTCTGCGGAATGCGGGAGGCGAAGGCCCATGACAGCAAGGCCAGCACGACCACGGCCGACGCGACCCAGCCCATATGCGCGGATCCCGCCACGAACTGGCCGCCGGCGACGGTGCCGAGCAGGATGGCCATGAAGGTCGCGCCTTCGACCAGCGCGTTGCCGGTCGCGAGCTCGCCGAGCTCGAGCTGATCCGGCAGCATGGCGTACTTTACGGGCCCGAATAGCGCGGCGATGGTGCCGAACAGGGCGAGCGCCGCGAACAGGAGCGGCACCGAGTGCAGGAAGAAGCCGGCGGCGGCAAAGCAAGCAGCGAAGATCTCGGCGAACTTGAGCCGCCTTGCGACGACGGATTTGACGTATTTGTCGGCGAGCTGGCCGCCGAGCCCGGACAGGATGAAATAGGGGAAGATGAAGACCGCGCCTGCCACCGTCACCAGCGCATCGCCGTGGCCGGTTGCGGCGCTGTAAAGCAGGATGATGACGAGCGCGTTCTTGAGCACGTTGTCATTGAGCGCCGAGAAGAATTGCGCCCAGAACAGTGGAGCAAAGCGGCGTGACGACATCAATTCCCTGATCATGACTAGTCCTGTTTTGGAAAGGCAGAATGAGGTTCGTTACGTTGTCTTTGAAGCGTCACGACCGGAAGGGGAGGGGACGAACGATTGCGGGCGCTGATGGCCGGCCTGCCTTGTCCCCTCGATCCCTCTGATCCTGTTGGTCTCCAAGCGGCGTCGTTAGGTTCGCAAAATATCTGGGCGCGCCTTACCGGGTATGCGCCGAGCGATGAGGAAAAGCTGAACCGCGTCACTGAAGTCTGGCGAGATCGGCCGCGAACATCGGGACATGGTGAGTCCTTCCTTGCAACCAGTTCTTGCATTCGAGACGACCTGCGTGTGCAGGTCGGGTGCGCCTCAGGTGAGATGGGCGAGGTGACGAAAGGGCGAGAGGCGGCGGAGCAGGCTGATCCGGCGGCCGTCCTGACGGGCACGCGCGCGGCTCGCCCGCCACATCCGGAAGGTCGCCCGGCGTTCTGTCAGCACGCCGGCAATGTCGCAGGCATTTGCGATGCGATCGATCGGCGTCATCGCGAACCGCAGCAGGGCGCGGCCAAGGCCGGTCACGAGGGCGGTGGCGTCGTCGACGAAGGTGGCGGCGATATCAACAGCGAGGGTTTGCATTTTGGTCGTCTCCAGGTTAATTTGAACAATGTTCACATGAGTAGCTCGAAAATGAACAATGTTCAAGAAGAATCGTTGCGGGATCAGAAAAAAAATCGGCGACGGCTCCAGATCCTGGAGATCGCGCGGGGGATTATCGCGACTAAAGGATTGAGATCGTTGAAGGTTCGGGACGTTGCCGAGGCCGCCGGCTGCTCCGTTGGCAGCGTCTACAACGAGTTCGGCGACTTCGACGGGGTCATCCTGACCGTCAATCGGGAGACCGTTCAGGCGCTCACGGCCCGGCTTCGCGGGGTTCCGGCCGAAGATCCCGTTCGCCAGCTCTACGGGCTTGCCGAGACCTATCTCGAATTCTTCGCGGAGCACGCCAATCTGCTGCGCTCGCTGTTCGAGCATCGGATGGAGGACGACCGTCCCTATCCCGACGACATCCTGCAGATGGTGATGGACGCTTTTGCGCTGATGCATCCGCCCCTGGTGCGGCTGCTACCGGATGCGGATGACGTGAAGATCGCGCTGTTGTCGCGCACCTTGTTTTCTGCCGTGCACGGAATCATCTCGCTCGGTCTCGAGGAGCGCATGGTGGCCGTGCCGCCGCAGATGCTGCGTCAGCAGATCGAACAGTTCGTCGACGCCCATCTCGCCGGCCTCGGCATTCTGCCGGTCGGCGCGCGGAAGTCTTGATCGGGCGCCGGTGCTACCAGGCGTATCGCAGGCTCGCGGTGCCGGAATAGGTGGTGCTGCGGGCCGCGAACTCGCCGTCGAACTTGGCCGACAACGCAACACCGTTCGAAAACTTCAGCTCGGCCCCGGCCGATGCAAGCGCGGGGTCCTTTGCCGGCGTCGCGCCTTGCACGATGAAGCTCGCGCCGGGCAGCGCCTGGAATGCGGCGACGAGCGTCGGATCGCTCACCCAATCATGGGCCCAGGCCGCGCGGCCGCGCAACGTCAGGACCGCGTTCGGTGCGACCAGTGTGGCGCGATCGAAGCGCGCGCCGAGTTCGCTGCGCGTGTCGGAGGCCGTACGCCCCCGATAGGTCAGGCCGAAGCCGCTGCCGGCCAAATCGGTCTCGGTATAAGTCGGCGTGCGAAACGCCTGCACCTGTGCTGCCGCATATGGCGTCAAGCCGCCGATCGGCGTCGCGAAGCGATAGCCACCCTCGATGCGGCCGCCGACGGTCTGCGCATCGAACTTCGCGGTCAGCTGGTTGCTGAACGGCGCCAGGCGGTCCGTCGACATCCAGTGATTGGCCACGGCGAGCGAGGCGGCGAAATAGGCAGGCCCGTTGCGGACCACGGTGTAGACGCCGGCCTGGATCGCCTCGCTCTTGCCGCCGCCGAGCGCCTGCGCGAGATCCCATCTGGTGCCGCCGCCGGAGAGCGCAAAGCCGACGATCGCGTCGCGGCTGAAATGATAGTCCGCACCGGCCGCGACGCCGCCTGCGCGCGCGCCGAGGTCGTGGCTGCCGATCACGATCGGATCGCCGCCGGTCTGGTTGGTGCCGCCGAACGCCGCGCCCCAGGCGGTCCAGCGCTCGGCAAAGGTCGGCGCCTTTGCCGTCGGCGCGCCCAATATCTTGTTGTAGGCGAGGGCGGCATCGTCCGGCATCGCGGCGCGATCGGTGTTGAAGCCGAGTGCGGCGTCGCCGGTGCCGACGTTCACGCCCCTGCGTCCGCTGACGAATGGATCGAGCATGAGGCCGAGGAACTGACTCGTGAACTGGAAAGCGCCCTGCTGGGCCCCGGTCGTCGCTTCTCCTGAAAGCTGATCCAGGCTGTAGCGGAGCTGCGCGTCGCTCTGGCCCGCGAAAGACGACAGGAAGGGCAGGTTCGGGCCGAATGCGCTCAGCGCGCCGGCCACTTCCTTCTGGTTCTGCGTCTGGGCGATCGAGAGGAAAGCGGCATTGTTGTAGTTGAGCGTCAGGAAGACGCTGAATCCGTCATAGCTGAGGGAGGACGCGAACAGCTGCGGATTGTATCCGCTGACAGTCACGCCAGAGAAACTACCGGTGAGGCCAGCCGTCGTGCTGAGGATGGTGTACTGCGTCGAGGGATTGTAGGCGCCGGCAATCGTGTTAACGGCGACGGTGCCGCCGGTCAGCGTCGCGCTCACGGCGGCAATCTTGTCTGATTGTCCGGCCGCGTTGACCGAGATTGCGTAGGTTGACCCTGACTGGAACGCCGCATTGCTGTTGACGACGAGTTGACCGAGATTTCCGGGCGCGACCCTGCCGCCGGACAGCACCGTGAGCGATCCGATCATGCCGCTGCCACTGAGCGTGCCGCCGCTCACCACAGTCCCGATGTTGGCCATCGTGCCGTTGACAATGAGGGTGCCGGCCTGGACGTTCATGGCGGCCGCGTCCATCGTGGTGCCCGTCAGCGTCCAGGTCGAACTGCCGGTCTTTTCCAGCATCTCGAAGTCCTTGAACTGGCCGGCCGCACCGAATGTGCCGAGGTCGAACGCCGCGTTGGCGGTTCCGCCCAGGCGCAACGTGTCCATTCCGCTACCACCCACGACCCAGCCCGTGATGTTCGATCCCGCGCGGAGCTCGAAGACGTCGTTGCCGCCCTTGAGGTCGACAGCCGTGCTGACAATGTTGTTGATGATCGTGCCGGCGTTGATGACGGTGTCCTGACTGTTAGAGCCGAAGATTGCGGTGCCCGAGGCATTCGATATCGTGCCGGCGTTGTTGATGGTGTTGCCGTCTGCCGCGCCGTTGAGCTCGATGGCCGCCGGGCCGTTGCCCTGGACGAGGCCGCTCGACAGGACATTCACTTGGTTGCTCGCGGAGCCGGCGAAGATGCCGATGCCAGAGGTTCCGGCAGCGCCGCTTCCAACCGTACCTCCGATCACGATGGTGTTGTTGCTCGAACCGGACAGACCAAGCCCCGTCGAGCCGAGGGCCGGTGACCCGGTTGCGGCACCCCCATCCACGGTAATTGTATTGTTGCCTCCGCCTGACACGATGATGCCGTCGCTGTTGGCTGGCGCGACCGATGCGTTGTTGAAGATCCTGATCGAGCTGTTGGATGCTGTTTGAAGCACAATGCCCGCAAAAGTGGGGTCATTCACTGAGGTCGCGGTGGTGCCGTCGCCGATGTTGATGGTGACGCCGTTGACCACGGGGAATGTCTTGATCTGGGTGTTATTCCCGACGCAGGTGATCGAATCACCCGATTGAAGCGTCGTCAGCGTGCCGGCTCCGGTCACCACACACACCGCTTGCGCCGGCGTGATGAACCACGGTAGCGAACCGCTTGCGGCGAGGGCGCCGATCGCGGTGCTCAGAAGTAGCATGCGCCGCCGGGGCGTGTTCGAGCGGACGATATTGCGCGGGGTTAGCAAACGATTCCAAGGCACTTCCAAACTCCTCCTGCGGCGCAACCCGTGGAATCGCGCCGCAAATATCGGGCAGTGCCATGCTTAGAGAAGGAGGCGCCGGCCATCGTGGCCCGGCGCGCAATGTGATGTGTGCGAATGCGAAGAGCGCCGCTTTTTCAAAGCCATGTGGCCGCGACGTCACAACTGCGCCGTATCACTGCACTGTCCGGCGCGCCAGAGTGGACCGAGACGTCATCGGGTCGGTCTGAGGCGAACTCAACCCGATCGCAATGTCGGCCGACCGTCGAATTGAAATGATGCGCGGGCGGCAATCAGCCTTGCGCGGCGGCGGCTTCGCGGTGCCAAGGCGCGACCACGACGACGTCCGGTCGCCCGCCATCGACCTGAACGCGGTTGCGTCCCTTTACTTTGGCGCGGTAGCAGGCCGCATCGGCGCGCCGCATTGCATCCTCGAGCGTGATGTTTCGATCCGCGATGCAGGCGACGCCGACGCTGGCGGTCACCGCAAAGCAGCGATGGTCCCAGGCGAAATTGAACAGCTCGAGCGATCGCCGCAGCCGTTCGGCGATGTCGACCGCGTTCGCAGGCGAGCACTGCGGCAGGATCAGGCCGAATTCGTCGCCGCCCAGCCGGGCCACCAGGTCACGCGGATGCCGGTCCTGTTGCAGGAGGCGGGAGACCTGGCAGAGCAGGCTGTCGCCGGCAAGGTGCCCGCAGCTGTCGTTGACGTTCTTGAACTGGTCGAGGTCGAGCAGGATCAGGCCCAGCGAACCCGCCGCGGCAACGTCCAGCTCGCTTTGCAGGCGCGCCTCGAAGGCGCGGCGGTTGGACAGGCCGGTCAGCCAGTCGTGCGATGCCTGCCACCCCAAGCGTTCCTTCTCGGCATGCAAGGCATCTTCGAAGGCCTGCCGCTGCAGCACCAAGCGCCTGGTGTGCCAGATCAGGAGCAGGATCAGCGCCGCGGCGGTGACGATATTGATGCCGGTCAGTGCCAGCTTGATGGCGCGGGAGCCTTCGCCGAGCACCGTGGAGAACCGTTTGGCATGCACCGTGAATTGGGCGTTGAGCTCGGAGAGCCGCGATGACAGGACTTGCAGGCGGTTCGTGTCCTGAATGGGTCCCTTCGCGAGCTCGGACCGGATGACCTCGCCGAACACGCTCAGCTCCAGCAGCATCGGATCGGTGGCAGCCCACTCGCGGATCGCGTCCTGAAGGAAGCTGACGCGGTTGAAGTAGCGAAACAGCCAGATCAGTCCCGGCACGTCGTCGGGATGGTTGCCGCCTTGCAGGAAGCCGATGCGGGCGGCCTCGACGTCGACCGGATCACGCTCGAGTGCCCAGCGCGCGAACTCGTCACCGATGGGAACGGCAAGCGAGGCCTGGTATTGCGTGAACTGGCTGGCATCGCCCGAATGCAAGTAGAGATTGAGGAAATAGACGGCGTTCTTCTGCGAGCGCGACCACATCGCTTCGCCCGCGACATAGGCGCGGACCGACGACATCACCTCGAGACTGAATCCCGCGATCGCCGCCTGGAGCACGACGACCATCACGAAAGGCGATACGAGCTTGATGACATGAAGGAAGCTGTGTCCCTTCGTCGACGTCGCTGTTCTGCGAAACACCCTGCGTTCCCCAAATCGCGCAATGACCCCCAGCGGAGCGCTGCGCCTGCAACGCCAAGTAGAGGATATGGTTGCTTAACTCGGCCTGAAAGGCGCGGGAGACTGCATCGCAGGGTGAAAGCGCTGTGAAGCCGATATGCGCAGATCGCTTCAAATGCCGGTAAATAGGACAAGGCGCCGCATCGACGAACGAATGCCTCGCATTCGTCGTGCGCGGTTTACCCGATCGAGAGAGTTTCGTCGGTGCCGTTAGACCAGCACCGGCTTGCGGACGCGGCCGGCGTCGCCGAACACGCGCAGATACCGCTCGATCTCCGAGGGCATGCCGGTCGCCTTCTCCGGATTGTCGGAGAGCTTGACGGCCGGATGGCCATCGACCGACGACACCTTGCAGACCAGCGAGATCGGATCGAGATTGAACGAGCCGTCCGGCGGGCAGCCGACGAAGTCGTTGGTGAGGTTGGTGCCCCAGCCGAAGGAGAGCCGCACCCGGCCGGCGAAGTGGTGATAGGTCTCCTCGATCGAGCCGACATCCATGGCATCCGAAAAGACGAGCAGCTTGTCCTTGGGATTGCGCCCCTTCCTTTCCCACCAGGCGACGATCTCCTCGCCGGCCTGGATCGGCGGCGCGCTGTCGGGGCGGAAGCCGGTCCAGTCCGCGACCCATTCCGGCGCATCGCGCAGGAAGGCCTTGGTGCCGAAGGCGTCGGGCAGCGCGATCAGCAAATTGCCGCCGTAAGTCTGGCGCCACTGGTCGAGAATGCGATAGGGCGCCCAGCGCAACTCCTCGTCGTCCCTGGCGAGTGCCGCGGCGACCATCGGCAGCTCATGCGCGTTGGTGCCGATGGCTTCGAGATCGTTGTCCATCGCGAGCAGCACGTTGGAGGTGCCGATGAAGGACGGACCCAGGCCTTCCTTCACCGCCTCCACACACCAGCGCTGCCAGAGGAAGCCGTGACGCCGACGTGTGCCGAAGTCGGACAGGCGCAGATTCTCCAGCTTGCGCAGCCGCTCCACCTTGGTCCACAGCTTGGCCTTGGCGCGGGCATAGAGCACGTCCAGCTCGAAGCGGCCGCGGCCCTTCGTCGCCGCGCGCGAGCGCAGCTCGTTGAGGATCGCGAGCGCCGGGATCTCCCACATCGTGGTGTGGGTCCACGGTCCGTGGAAATGCAATTCGTACTGGCCCTCGACCTTGCGCAGCTCATACTCGGGGAGGCGGAATTCGGCCAGCCAGCGGATGAAGTCCGCCGAGAACATGTGGGTCTTGCCGTAGAAGGTGTTACCAGCCAGCCAGATCAGCTCCTTCTTGGTGAAGCGGATGGTGCGGGCATGGTCGAGCTGGGCGCGCAGCTCGCCTTCGTCGATGATCTCGGCAAGCCGCACATGGCGCGAGCGGTTGATGACCGAGAAGGTCACCTGCTGATCCGGGTAGTCTTCCCGAATCATTTGCAACATCAATAGCTTGTAGAAGTCGGTATCAAGCAGGCTGCGGATGATGGGGTCCAGCCGCCAGCTGTGATTGTAGGTCCGGCTCGCAATATCGGTCACTGTCATGGGGGGATTTTAGCGCGGCGGCCCGCGCGCAACCAGTGGGTTTGGCGAGGGGTGGTCTTCCGAAAGGCGGTATCGGCGATCAGGCCTTCAAGCCTTGGCGGCCGTCGCTGCGACCGTCTCGAGCTGGCTCCTGACCCAACGATGAGCCGGATCTTTCTGATAGCGCTGGTGCCAGACCATGAACATCGGCAGCTCGGCCAGCGTCCGCGTGCGGGACGCCAGCGGAATCCGCGTTTGCGCGAAGCCGCGCATCACGCCGGATGCGAGCAGGCTCGGCATGCTCGCCAGCATCTGCGAGCCGCGCAGGAAGGACGGCACGCCGGAAAAGCTCGGCACCGAGATCGCGATGTCGCGGTGAAGACCGTTGGCCGCCAACCGGCGGTCGAAATCGAGCCTCTCATTGTCGGTATAGACGACGGTGATGTGGCGCGCGGCGAGATAGGTGCTGCGGCTGGCCGGCGCAGTACGCGCCTTGGCATCGAAATAACAGACGTAATGATCCCTCAGCAGGCGCTTCTGCACGATGTCGATGCCGGACGGCGGCAGCGGCGTGATCAGGAGATCGCAGCGGTTCTCACGCAGCATCGCGGGGGAGGGCGACTGCGAGGGGATCACGCGCAAATTCAGGCTCTTCACCTGGCCGGCGACATGATCGAAGAATCGGGGCAGCAGCAGATCGCGCTGGAAGTCATTGGCCGCGATCGTCAACGAAAGCTGCGCGCGCGGCGGCTCGAAGCTGACGCCGCCGGCAAAGCTTCGCATCTCGTCGATCAGTGCGCGCGCCTTTGCGGCCAACGCTTGCGCGTGCGCGGTTGCGACGATGCCGCGGCCGGACTTGGCGAACAGGGGATCGCCCGCGATCCGCCGCAGCTTGTTCAGGGCGTGGCTGACGGCGGATTGCGTCAGGCCGAGCCGTGTGGCGGCAGCCGTGACCGAGCCTTCCTCCAGCACCGCAAGGAACAGCTCGAGGGCGTGGCCGTCGAGGGCCAAATGATCGATTTCTTTCATGCAATATATTATAATCAATCTATTTATCTGAGGAATAGACCGGCTCATGATCTCCCGATAAGCCGCGCGTCCGGACCCGGGCGCCCCAGGGAGAGACACGATGAATGCCCAGGCGCCAGCCTTGCGGGATCCCCGCCTCAATCGCCCCGAGCCCCTGACGCCGCCGCTTGGTGATGGCGGCTTCTTCCAGCGCGATCGTTCGATCCATCCGCCCGCGCATGCGCCCGGTTACAAATCCTCGGTCCTTCGCTCGCCGCGGCAGTCGCTGCTGTCGCTGGAGGGCTCGGTCTCGGAGATCACGGGGCCGGTGTTCGGCCACAACGATCTCGGTCCGCTCGACAATGATCTGATCCGTAACTACGCCAAGGACGGCGATCCCGTCGGCGAGCGCATCATCGTCCACGGCCGCGTGCTGGACGAGACCGGCCGCGGCGTTCCGAACACCCTGGTCGAGTTCTGGCAGGCCAACGCCGGCGGCCGCTACCGGCACAAGAAGGACACCTATCTGGCGCCGGTCGACCCGAATTTCGGCGGCTGCGGGCGCGCGCTGACCGACGACACCGGTTACTATTATTTCCGCACCGTGAAGCCGGGGCCCTATCCCTGGCGCAACTACGTCAACAGCTGGCGTCCCGCCCACATCCATTTCTCGGTGTTCGGTTCGGGCTTTGCGCAGCGGCTGATCACGCAGATGTATTTCGAGGGCGATCCGCTGATCCCGGTCTGTCCGATCCTGACGACGATTCCGGACCAGGATGCGCTCGACCGCCTCGTGGCGCCGCTCGACCTCAACGCCTCGGCGCCGTTCGACTCGCTGGCCTACCGCTTCGACATCGTCCTGCGCGGCCAGCGCTCCACCTATTTTGAAAACCGCACCGCGGGGAACTGAGCCATGCCGCAGCCGCTCAACTATCTCAAGGAAACCGCCTCGCAGACGGCCGGGCCCTACGTCCATATCGGCTTGATCCCGGCGATGGCCGGCTTCGACATCTTCGAGAAGAACTTCTCGAATGTCCTGACAACGCCGAATACAGAGGGCGAGCGCATCACGCTGGAAGGCAAGGTGCTCGACGGCACCGGTACGCCGCTGCGCGACGTGCTGCTGGAGATCTGGCAGGCCAATGCGAGCGGCCGCTACAACCATCCGGCCGATCGGTCGGCCGGCGCGCTGGAGCAGGAGTTTCGCGGCTGGGGCCGCGCCGGCTCGGACTTCGAGAGCGGCCTCGTGACCTTCGAGACCATCAAGCCGGGCGCAATCGTCGACAAGGCGGGCCGGACATGCGCGCCGCACATCAATGTCTGGATCGTCGCGCGCGGCATCAACATCGGCCTCAACACGCGGCTCTATTTCTCGGACGAAGAGACCGCCAACGCCGCCGACCCCGTGCTCAACCTGATCGAACAGCCGTCCCGGCGCTCGACGCTGGTCGCCAAGCGCAGCGAGCGCGGCGGCAAGGTCGTGTATTCCTTCACGATCCATCTGCAGGGGCCGGAGGAGACGGTGTTCTTCGATGTGTGAGGATCTGGCCGCCGTCCGGCAGGATCACTCCACCGGATCGCCGCGATTGATCGCTCCGCGGGCGAGGAATTGCGGCGACTGACGCATTTCGCGCGATCCCGGCCGGTCGACCGGATCGCGCCCCACTTTTTGTCTCAGTTCTGCCAGGTCAATGAATACATCGGCCTGCCGGCGCAGGTCGTCGGCGACCATGGGTGGCTGAGTGGAGAGTGTGGAGACGACCGTCACGCGGACGCCGCGGCGTTGCAGGGCTTCCACCAGCGAACGAAAATCCCCGTCGCCCGAGAACAGCACGATCTGATCGACGTGCTTGGCGAGCTCCATCGCACTTACGGCGAGATCGACATCCATGCTGCCCTTCACCTTGCGGCGGCCCGTGGTGGCGTCGACGAACTCCTTGGTGAGCTTGGTGACGACGGTGTATCCGTTATAGTCGAGCCAATCGATCAACGGGCGGATCGACGAATATTCCTGATTCTCGATGAGGGTCGTGTAGTAGAAGGCCCGCAACAGCACACCCCGGCTTTGGAATTCGCCGAGCAGACGCCTGTAATCGATGTCGAAGCCGAGCGCCTTGGAGGTGGCATGGAGATTGGAGCCATCGATAAAGAGTGCGATCTTCTCAATCGAAGACATTGTGCTCAAATCTCCAGTCCACACGAAAGCTGGCCGATCAGCTGTCGGGGTACGGTATGTCGGCCGGAAAATACTGAAGGCGCCGATGGCTTGCTGAAAAAGCGGCGCAGACGACCGGACAGGGGTGGCCGTCTTGCGCCAAGGTAAGGGAGGTTCCATGCCACCAGCGCCAGGGCGCCGAATGCAGCCACGCTAAGGCGCGAGCAGGCCCTGCTCAATTGTACTGAGGTAAGGGGCTTCTATGCAAAGGATAGGACCCGATATACGAAGGTAAGTGGCTGCACCGGCAGCAAAGGCGGCCATTGCGGCAATGTCGCCTTCATCCATGGGCGCGCTCGGTCTTTCGTCCGACGTGTCAACCTTCATCGCCATGCAGCTGCGCGCGGAAGGCGCGCGGCGACACTCCCGTGGCTGCGGCATAGACCCGGCTGAAATAGGCGGGATCCTCGAAGCCGAGCGTGTAGGCAATCGTCGAGATCGGCAAATTGGTGTAGACGAGGTTGCGCCGCGCCTCGCGGATCAGCCGGTTGAGGATGAGGTGCGAGGCGGTATCACCGGTTGCCGCCCGTGTGATCCGGTTGAGATGTGTCGGCGTCACCGCCAGCGCCTCGGCATAGTCCGCGACGCTCCAGCGTTCCAGGTGATGCTGCTCCAGCAGCGCCTCGAAACGGCGGAACAGGCTGGATTCGACCGTGCCGTTGCCGCCGCTCTCGCTGGTCAGCGCGCGGGCCACCAGCCCGATCATGGCCGACGACAACGCCCGCAGCACATGTGCGCGGCCGAAATCGCGCGCGGCGTGTTCGGCGAAGATCTGCTTCATGGTGGTGCGGATCTGCGGCGTTCCGCGCACCACGGCTGAGCGGGCCAGTGCACCGCGCAGACCCTCGGCGGCAAGCAGCGCCTCGTCCAGAATTTCCGCGGCGATGGTCAGCACCCAACCTTGCGTATCCGGCACGAAGCGGAAGCCGTGGACGTGACCGACAGGCACGTTGACGATCTGCATCGGCTTCAGCTGCACCACGCGCCCGTCGAGCGTCGCCTCGCCGCCGCCGCGCTCGATCAGCAGCACCTGGTGCAGCCGGGCATGACGGTGCACGGCGAGGGTCCAGTCGTGCAGCACCGAGCGGGACGCAATGGTCTCGCAATGCACGACGTCGGGCAGATCGCCGGACTCGCCGAACAAATTGTAGACCCGGATCGTCGGGGCAGGGAGCGCGCTTCTCATGTTCGAATAGTACAAGACAATGGCGAAACCCTCCATCGGTCTGCGCCGCCAAATCTGCAAAAAAGTGCCGACGGGAGGACGCGAAAATGAAGGTTCAGGTCTGTATCATCGGCGGCGGGCCGTCCGGGCTGTTGTTATCCCAGCTGCTGCACCTCAAGGGCATCGACGCGGTCGTGCTCGAGAAATACAGCCGCGACCATGTGCTCGCCCGCATCCGCGCCGGCGTGCTCGAACATGGCTTCGCCGAGCTGATGCGCGAGGCGCAGTGCGGCGAGCGGATGGACCGCGAAGGCGAGATCCACACCGGTTTCGAGATCGCCCATGACGGCGTGCTGTCCAAGATCGATCTGCACAAGCATTCCGGCGGCAGTTCGGTGCTGGTCTACGGCCAGACCGAGCTGACGCGCGATCTCTATGAGGCGCGGGACCGCCTCGGCGGCAAGGTCGTGCACAATGCGCAGGACGTGACGCCGCATGATCTGACATCGGACCGCCCCTACGTGACCTATCGATCGAACGGCGAGACCGTCCGCGTCGATTGCGACTACATCGTCGGCGCAGACGGTTTCCACGGCGTCAGCCGCAAGTCGATCCCGAAGGATGTGCTGCGCGAATATGAGAAGGTCTATCCGTTCGGCTGGCTCGGGGTGCTGTCGCGCACCAAGCCGGTGTCGCCCGAGCTGATCTATGTGAAGCACGAGCGCGGCTTTGCGCTCTGTTCGCTCCGCTCGCAGGTGCTGAGCCGCTACTACGTCCAGGTGCCGCTGACCGATAAGGTCGAGGATTGGAGCGACGATGCGTTCTGGGCCGAGCTGAAGCGCCGCTTGCCGGAGGAGGTCGCCGGCAAGCTGATCACGGGGCCGTCGATCGAGAAGAGCATCGCGCCGCTGCGCAGCTTCGTCGCCGAGCCGATGAGCTATGGCCGCCTGTTCCTCGCCGGCGATGCCGCTCACATCGTGCCGCCGACGGGCGCGCGCGGGCTGAACAGCGCGGCGTCCGACATCTACTATCTCTATCACGCCTTGCTCGCGCATTATCAGCGCGGCGATGATTCCGGGCTTGCCGGCTATTCCGCCAAGGCGCTCGCGCGGATCTGGAAGGCGCAGCGCTTCTCCTGGTGGATGACGATGCTCTTGCACCGCTTCCCCGACCGGCTCGAATACGAGGACCGGCTTCAGCAGACGGAATTGGACTATCTGCTCTCGTCCGAGACGGCGCAGCGCCTGCTCGCGGAGAATTACGTGGGACTGCCGTTTTAGGCGCGGCGCGTCTGGGCTGACGTCGCTACTTCCCTTCCAGCGTATTGACCGGGGTCCAATCTGGCGGCGGTGGATTCGCGGTGAATGCCGTCGCGCGCTTCGCAAACAGCGCTGACGCCGGATCAGTCTCCGCCATCTGCCCGAAGGCATCAGCCGCCTTCGCAAAATCCCGCGCGCGCCAGCGCGCCAGTCCTTCAGCATAAGCTGCGGCGACCTTCGCCTGCTCGGCGCCTTCCGCGCCTTTCTCCGCCAGCGGCTCGAACACCCTGATGGCTTCGCCGCGCCCCAGCACCCTGATCGCATCCAGCTCGCGCCAGGCAAAGGCGTCGCCGCTCTGCGTCATGGTCGTCTCCGAGGCCATGATCGCGGTACCGTAATATTTGTTGGCGCCCTCGAGCCGCGAGGCGACGTTCACGGTGTCGCTCATCACGGTGTAGTTGAAGCGGCGGCGCGAGCCGATATTGCCGACCACGGCTTCGCCGCTGTTGAGCCCGATGCGATGCGACAGGCCGTGACCGGCGAAGACGGGATTGCCCGCATTGAGCTCCGCCAGCTTCTCATGGCACTTCAGCGCGGCGCGAACGGCGTTGGCGGCGTGTGCGGGATCGTCGGCCGGCGCGCCGAACATCGCGACGATGGAATCGCCGATATATTTGTCGACGTAACCGCCATGGCCTTCGATGATATCCGTCATGGCGGACAGATATTCGTTCATCAGCGTCACCAGTTCTCCCGGCGTCATGGTCTCGGCAATGGACGAGAAACCGCTGAGGTCGGAGAAGAACATGGTGACGTTGCGCATCTCGCCGCCGAGTGCCGGCATCTTGCCGGAGGTGACCATGGTCTCGATGACCTCGGGCGCGAGGTAGAAGGCAAAGCTCTTGCGCAGGAAGCGCTCGTCGCGATCGGCCAGCATGAATCGGTAGCCGATCATGATCGCGAGCGCAGCAAGGCTCGCGAGTGCCGGCTCCGTCAGCGGCAGCGCCAAGGCATGGACGAACGCGCTGACGGCTATGGCTGCATAAACGAGGGTGAGAGCGGACCACGTGAGCAGCGCGCCACTCGGTGCGAGCAGGCAGGCCGCGCAGGCGATGATCGCCGCGAACGCGATCGTGAGAATGGTCCGCATTGGGAAGCCGAGCTCGGTCACGGCATCGCGCTCGATCAGATTTCGGACCGCGGTGGCGTGCACGAACACACCGGCGACGTCGCTGCGAGACTTTTGCACAGTGCTTGCCGGCGCGGGCAGGGCACATCGTGCCGCCGGCGTGCCGTCATACCCGCCGGAGAGGCGCATCGAGGTGAGCTTGCGGTCCTCGAAATTCAGGACCGTACCGAGCAGCACGACCTTGCCGCCGAAAGCGCGGCGAAAAAAGTCGCGGTCACCCTTTTCGACGCAGGCGCGCAGATCGACGAAGGAGAAGGTCGGGATGTCGCGTCCCAGCCCTCGGAAGTTGAGCGTCATTGTATTCGGCACGGCACTTGGGATCGCATAGCCGGACAATTCGGTCGCGCCAGAGGGCGCAATCTCGGGCTTTGCGCCCGTCGCGCGCGCAGTGAGCTCGACCGCCATCGCGGGGACCGGCCGGCCCTCGATGGCAAAGCTCAGCGGCATCCGTCGGATGACGTCGTCGTGGTCGGTGTGGACATTGAGTGCCCGCACGGTGTTGCGCACGGCGACTTGCTGGGCGCGATAGGGCACTTCCGGATGGTCATTGCTCAGGATTTCGCCGAGCACCAATTTGCCGCTATCGGAGATTTGCCGGAGCGCGATCAAGTAATCCCGATCGAATCCCTTCATGCGGCCGCCAACGGCGGTGTCGCCAAAAGGAATCTCCGATTGCTCGATCGAGCTCGGAAAGATGACGTCGAAGCCGATCACCTTGGCGCCGCCCTCGGTGACGCTGCCGAGCACCCGGCCGATCTCGCGCGTCCAGGTCTGCGTCGGCGATCCCTTGAACGGTGGCGTGTCGTAGGTTTCGCTGTCGATCGCCACGACGACGACCGGCGATGTCGCGATGTCGCGGCTGTCGCCGAGAAGCCTCCCGCGCATCGCCGTGAGGATGTCGAGCGAAAGGCCTTGCAGGGTCTGAAGCGGCGGCGACGTGAAGATCGCGCCCGTCACGAGCGCAATCAGGGTCGCCGCAACGATGTCCCGTCCCCCGATCCGCCGCATCGCCCGGTCGCTAGGTCTGCTTATTCGAGCCGCAGCAGGCGGCCGATGATCGGGGTTGGCGAGGCGGTCGCGCTGGCATCGACCTGGAAGGTGTAACGCTTGGCCCCGAGGCTTGCGAGATAGCTGCCGCCCGGGGTCAGCGACTTCCCGGCCTTGGCAAAGTCGTAGAACTTGCCGCGGATCATGATGTCGTTCTTGAGCGGCACGCTGATCGTGGGTTCCTTGCCGTCGGTGCGCTCGATCACCAGCGTGCTGCCGCTCTTGGCCTGGATCAGGGGCGCGACGCCGTAAATCGTCGGCAGCTTGGACGGTGCGCTCTTGGCATCGGACCGCATGGTCCGGAACGTGGTCGCCGCACTCTGGTTCGCCTCGCGTTCGGAGAGCTGCGCCGCCTTGGTGTCACAGGGCACCTTGGCACGCTGCACGTCGCCGAGCTGCACGGTGCTCTGCTCGGCGCCGACCATCACGACGCCCTCGCTGATGGTCTCGCGCAGGCAGGATTTGAGATAGCTGAGCGTAATGCTGGCCTTGGGCCCGAGCTTGATGATCTTGCCCGCGGCGACATAGTCCATGAACTCGACGCCATCGACCTTGCCTTGCACATCCTCGACGATCGCGGCCGGCGTCTCTGCCAAGGCAGGGGCCGCAGTACAGAACGCGCCGACAACAGCGCCGATCAGGCTTCTCATGACTGTTCTCATTCAATTCGACCGATAATTTTTGCTAGGTCTCCGTCCCGGTGCGATTTTTAGCATCGGGGCGCCCAAGCAAGTGTGACCAGAATCACTCTTTGATTATTGGTGCACTCTAGCAGGAAGTGGTTCAAGCCGGCCATCGCCGACGAAGGAAGATGCCAAGCTGTTGGCCGGACGGCGAAATCAGCTGGCCGGGACAACCTCAGGCGAACGGCCCTCGGCCGGTGCCTCCATGGCCGGAGTGAGCGGAGCCTCGGCCTTGTGAAATGGCGTTGCCCGCTCACCGGCGGCGATCTCGACCACCTCGTCCCAGCGCGACAAGAAAGCCTCGACGCAGGCCGGATCGAACTGGCGGCCCTGGTTCTCGACCAAATAGCCGCGAGCCAGCTCGATCGGCATCGGCTCTTTATATGGTCGTCGCGTCGTCAGCGCGTCGAAGACGTCGGCGACCGCGACCACGCGCGCGGCGACCGGGATCTCGTCTGCCCTCAGACCGTTTGGATAGCCCGCACCGTCCCAGCGTTCGTGATGGCCTGCGGCAATTTGCGCACCGAGCTGGATCAGCTCGCAGCCGGAGTTCGCCAGGATCCGCTCGCCGATCGTTGCATGGGTGCGGATCACCGCCATCTCATCGTCGGTCAGCCTGCCGGGCTTGAGCAGAATGTTGTCGGGAATGGCGACCTTGCCGACGTCATGCAGGGGCGCGGCCAGATAAATGTCGCGACAAAGCCGGGCCGGCAGTCCGAGCTGCTCGGCGATGATGCGGCTGTACCGGGCAACCCGCAGCGTGTGCTCGCCGGTGTCGTTGTCACGGTATTCGACCGCGAGTGCGAGCCGCAGGATGATCTCCTCCTCGCGTTCGCCGAGCTTTTGCGTCGCGGCTGCGACTTCGCTGGCCAGATGCGCCGCACGGTCGTTGAGCTTGCGTACGGCTGCACCAAGCTGAATCAAATTCCGCAGGCGCACCGTCATCTCGACGCTTTGCGGCTGCTTGGGCAGGAAGTCGGTTGCACCGGCCTGCAGCGCTTCCATCTTGACGTCATCGGTCTGCCGCGACGTGATCATCGCGATCGGGATGTCGGCACAGCCGGGCAGGGCACGGAAGGTGCGGATGAAGCTGATGCCGTCCATGTGCGGCATCTCGTAGTCGACCAGCACGAGATCGAAGCCGCGTTCCCGCGCGCAAGTCAACGCTTCCACGGGATCGAGGAAGGTGGTGGCCTCGACCAAGCCTTCGGCCTCGATGTGACGTTTCAGGAAGTTGAGGACGGAACGGCTGTCGTCAACCAGAAGCGCTTGGGTCAGCATCGGCGGCCGGGGCTCTCTTCGCTGGCAAAGACACGAACCCAAGCCATAGCCCGAGCGAATTTAACGCGAAGCAAATGCGCCGTACGGGAGCACCCGCGCCGCGGATATGCGCGCCGCGCATGAAAGATTTCAGGAGGTTGTATACGTCTGCATGCAGTTGCGCGAATTCCGCGAGAATGTGACCCGTAGTTGTACGGATGCCCGCGTTAGGAGTTTGCTCACCGGATTCGCGTCAAACGAGTAGTGGAATTTTAGCAAAGGCGGGGCAGCGATGGCGCTCAATCCCACGGAGCCAAAGTGGTCGTTGCGGTTGCCCGCCGATTGCAGCATCGCGGCCATCCGCAATGTCTATGAGCTCATTCGCGAGGCGTTCGGCCGCCAGGAGCGGCTCGAGATCGACTGTTCGAGCGTCGACAAGGCCGACGTGACCTCGATCCAGCTTCTGCTGTCGACAGCCAAGACGGGCCAGGCTCAGGGCCGCCCGGTGGTGCTGACCTCATTCTCACAGTCTCTTCGCAACACCCTTCGCCGCGCCGGCTTCACCAGCGAGGCGATGATCGATCAGCATTTCCCGCAAAAGAAAGATGGCACCTAATGGCCACGATTCTGACCGTCGACGATTCCCCCAGCATCCGGCAAATGATCAAGGTGGTGCTCGAGCCGGCCGGTCACAGCGTGATCGAGGCCGGCGACGGTGCGCAAGGCCTCGCCAAGGCGCAGGCCGGCAAGCTCGATCTCGTGATCACCGACCTCAACATGCCCGTCATGAACGGGCTGGAGCTGATCCGGGCGCTGCGCAAGCTGCCGAGTGCGGTCGGCATGCCCATCGTGTTCCTGACGACCGAATCCAACGACACGGTGAAGCAGGAAGCCAAGAGCGCCGGCGCCACCGGCTGGATCACCAAACCGTTCAAGCCTGAGCAGTTGCTCGCCGTGGTCGGCAAGCTGGTGCGCGCATGAGCGCAATGGACCCGACCGAGGTCTTTCGTCAGGAAGCCAGCGAGCTCTTCGAAGTCCTTGAAGGGGCCTTGCTCGATCTCGGCCAGCGTCCCGATGACCGCGAACTGGTCGATTCCGCCTTCCGCGCCCTGCATACGATCAAGGGCTCGGGCGCCATGTTCGGCTTCGACAAGGTCGCCTCCTTCACCCACGAATTCGAGACCGCCTTCGACCGCGTCCGCAAGGGCGAGATCAAGCCGACCCAGGAGCTGATCTCGGTCGCGCTCGCGGCCAAGGACTACATCCGCGCGTTGATCGAAGATCCCCAGTCGACCGACGACATCATTGGCGAGGCCATTCTCGACGACCTCAAGCGCTTCGTCTCGGCCGACCAGCCTGTTGCAGCGGTGATGGAGATTGCCGAAGCGCCGCCGCTGGCTCCCGCCGTGACCAAGCAGGCCGGCTGGCACCTTTATCTGGAATTCGAAACCCATATCCTGCGCAACGGCTCGAACCCGCTCGACCTGCTGGAAGACCTCTGCAAGCTCGGCCCCTGCTTCGTCGTGCCCGTTACCGACGGCGTCCCGTTCCTCGACGAGATGGAGCCGGAAGACTGCTATCTGAAGTGGGACGTCAAGCTGCACGCGGCCTGCGACAAGGATGCGATCGACGACGTCTTCATGTTCGTCCAGGACGAGATGAAGCTGACGCTGTCGCCTTTGGAGCATGTCGAAGCGCCTGCGCCGGCACCGCTGTTCCAGCTGCTCGACGAGGAGCTGGCCCCGGTGGCCGAAATGCCTGCGCCGCCGGTCGAGGCTGCTGCGGCGCCCGTCGCCGAGCAGGCGGTCGCAAAGACGGAACCGAAATCCGAATCAAAGCCTGAACCGAAGCTCGAGGCCAAGCGCGACGATCGCGGCATTGCCACCGTCCGCGTCCAGGCCGAGCGTCTCGACGAGCTGATGGACCGCGTTGGCGAGCTCGTCATCGCCCAGGCGCGGCTGACCCAGCTCGCCGCCTCCGGCTCCGATCTCTCGATCAAGATGATCGCCGAGGAGATCGAGCGCCTCGCCTCCTCCTTGCGCGATACCACGATGGGTGCGCGCATGGTGCCGATCGGATCGCTGTTCGGTCGCTTCCGCCGCCTCGTGCATGATCTGTCGCGGGATCTGTCCAAGCCCGTCGAATTCGTCACCTCGGGCGAAGATACCGAACTCGACAAGACAATGATCGAGTGCCTGGCAGATCCGCTGGTGCATCTGATCCGTAATGCCGTCGACCACGGCATCGAAGACACCGCCACGCGCGCTGCCAATGGCAAGACCGAGCAAGGCCGGATCGAGCTCGCCGCCGTCCATTCCGGTGCGCAGGTGCTCGTCACCGTGAAGGACAATGGCGGCGGCCTCAACACCGCGCGTATCCGTGCGAAAGCCGAAGAACAGGGGCTGATCGCGACTGGCGCCGTGCTCACCGATCACGAGGTCCATCAGTTCCTGTTCCATCCCGGCTTCTCGACCGCACAGACCATCTCGGCGCTATCAGGCCGCGGCGTCGGCATGGACGTGGTCAAGCGTACCATCGAGAACATGCGTGGCTCGATCGACCTGTCGACCCGGCCGGGCCAGGGCACCACGGTGACGCTGCGCCTGCCGCTGACGCTGGCAATCATCGAAGGTCTTCTGATCCGCGTCGGCGAAGGCCGCTACATCATTCCGCTGTCCGCGGTCGAAGAATGCATCGAGCTGACCGCCGAGGACGAGCGCTCGCGCGGTCGCAATTTCCTCAACGTGCGCGGCAATCTGGTGCCCTTCCTCCGGCTGCGCGAGATCATGACGGCATCGGGCACGCCCGACCGTCATCAGAAGACGATCATCATCTCGACCGGCGAGACTCACGTCGGTCTCGTCGCCGACCAGATCATCGGCAACCACCAGACCGTGATCAAGTCGCTCTCAAAGCTGCATTCGGATGTCACGATGTTCTCGGGCGCGACCATCCTGGGCGATGGCACGGCGGCATTGATCCTCGACGTCGCGCAGCTCGTCGCGTTGGCGCAGTCGAAGGTCGAGAAGCAGCATATCAGCGAGGCGGCGTGATGAACGATAGTTTGGCCGGCGAACGGCAGGCTGACGCGATGCAGGTCGTGATGATCGGCCTTGGCGAGGAGAAGTTCGCGCTCGACGCCGGCCTCGTGCGCGAGATCATCGATCCCGTCCCCGTCACCAAGGTGGCAGGCGCGCGCGCCTTCGTTCCCAGCGTGATCAACGTGCGCGGCAACGTCATTCCGCTCGCCGACCTGCGCATCCGCTTCGGCATGCCGCAGCTCGAGGATTCGGCCGATACGCGCATCGTGGTGATCGAGCTCGAGCTCGATGGCGAGCCGGTTCTGGTCGGCGTCACCGCCGACAAGGTCTACGAGGTCACGGAGATCTCCCAGACCGACGTGCAGCAGACGCCGCGCGTCGGCATGCACTGGAAGCCGGAGTTCATCCGCTTCATCGCGAAGTGGCGCGAAGAGTTCGTCATCGTTCCGAACATGGAACGCATTCTAAATTGAGATGAGGTCTCGGGCGAGACCGGGGTAGGGGCTGGAAATGAGATTTACCGTCAAGGCAAAGCTTGCCAGTGCGTTCGGCGTGATCATCGTCCTGTCCGGGATTGCGGGCGGCGTGGCTTACATGAAGCTCGGCGACATGATGGCGACCGCTGACAGCATGGTTCTGCGCGCAAACCGCATGGAAAAGGCGACGCAGATCGAAAAGGACATTTTGCTTCAGCTACGTGCCGAGAAGAACTCGGTGCTCGGTACGGAGGCTCAGGCCGAACAGTTTGCCGCCGATGCCGCCAGGCTTCGCGAGGAAGCGATGAAGACCAGGGATGAGGTCTACGCGCTGGCGAGCGAGAACGGCAGGAAGCTACTCGACAGCTTTGCAGCCACATACGCGAAGATGAATACCTACCAGGAAGAGACGATCCGGCTGGCGAAGACCGACAAGACGAAGGCCATGGAGCGCTCGATGGGTGACGGCCGCAAGGTCGTCGCAGACGCGATGGAATCCATGGGCGCCTATGTCGCCAATACGAAGAAGCAGATGGCCGAGCAGGCCGTCCAGTCCAGGGCAGAGGGGCACCAGGCCCAGTTCCTGCTGATGACGCTGATCGGCATCTCGCTGGCGGTTGCGATCGGGGCTGCGCTCTGGATTTCCATCTCGATTAGCCGCTCGCTCGGAAGAGCGGTTGGCCTTGCAGGTGCGGTCGCGGAGGGCGATCTCAGCCAGACCATTCCCTCCGCAAGCAACGACGAGATCGGAGATCTCATCAAGTCGCTGAATGCGATGGTCGAAAAGCTCCGGCAAATCGTTGCCGAGGCGATCACTGCGGCGCAGAACGTCTCCGCCGGAAGCCAGGAGCTATCCGCCAGCGCCGAGCAGCTCTCGCAAGGCGCGACCGAGCAGGCTTCGTCCGCCGAGGAAGCCTCCTCCTCGATGGAGGAGATGGCCTCGAACGTGAAACAGAATGCCGACAACGCCAACCAGACCGAGAAGATTGCGGGGCAGTCGGCCAAGGACGCTGAAGCCAGCGGTGTCGCCGTGGGCCGTGCCGTCGAGGCGATGCAGACCATCGCCGAGAAGATCACGATCGTGCAGGAGATCGCACGCCAGACCGACCTGCTCGCGCTCAACGCGGCCGTGGAAGCCGCTCGCGCAGGCGAGCACGGCAAGGGCTTTGCTGTGGTCGCCTCCGAAGTGCGCAAGCTTGCCGAGCGCAGCCAGGCCGCCGCGGCCGACATCGGGACGCTTTCCACGGAGAGCGTGAAGGTCGCCCAGGAGGCCGGCCAGATGCTGTCCAAGCTCGTGCCCGACATCAAGAAGACCGCCGAGCTGGTGCAGGAGATCACCGCGGCCTGCCGTGAGCAGGACGTCGGCTCGGCCCAGATCAACCAGGCGATCCAGCAGCTCGACAAGGTCGGCCAGCAGAACGCCAGCGCCTCCGAGCAGGTGTCGTCGACCTCGGAGGAGCTCGCCTCGCAAGCCGAGCAGCTGCAGTCCACTATCTCGTTCTTCCGGATCGAGCATGCCACGCGCAAGGAGAAGGCTGCGGCCGAGCCGATCGACCGCGCCGTCGGTCAGCTCCGGGCCAAGGCAGCGCACATGGCGGCCGCCGATCGCGGCATGAAGAAGCCGGTGCTTGTCCGCAAGCCGGCACGTGCGATGAAGGTCGCCGGTGGCGGTGGCTTCGCCTTCGACATGAATGACGGCGAAGACGATCGCGACGCCGAGTTCCAACGCTGATCAACCGGTCCGGCCTTGTGCCGGACCGTACCCATTTCCAACCGGGAATCCTGGACTGCATCATGGCCGCAACCTCGCAATATCTGACGCTCGGGCTCGCCGGCGAGACGTTCGGCATCAGCATCCGCAACGTCCGGGAAATTCTCGACATGCGGCCGATCTCGCGGCTTCCGCATGCGCCGAACTTTCTGCTCGGCATGATCGACGTGCGCGGCAGCGGCTGTCCGATCGTCGATCTCAGGAACAAGCTCGGCCTGCCCAGCGTGGCCGCCACCGAGGCGACCCGCATCATCATCCTCGATGTGCCGATGAAGGACCGTCTGGTCGGCGTCGGCTTCGTCGCCGACTGCGTGTTCGAGGTCACGGACATCGACGAGCAGGCAATCGAGCCCGTGCCAGAGGTCGGCGGGAAATGGCAATCGGACTATGCCGCCGGTATCGGCCGCAAGGGCGAGAAGTTCGTCGTGATCTTCGATCTCGCCAAGCTGATGGCCAATGACGAAGTTCCGGAAGGCCGCGACACGGCTACAGATGCGCCGCGCGCCGCCTGAGTTTGCAAGAGTGAAGCGTGGTCACGCGTAAGCACCCCAATTCGAACCAACGAGACTGAAAATGAGATTCACCGTCAAAGCCAAGCTCGCCAGCGCGTTTGGCGTCGTCATTCTTCTGTTCATGGTAGCAGGCGCCGTGAGCTACATGAAGTTGTCCGACATGGCCGCGACCGCAGATTCCATGGTGCTTCGCGCCAAGCGGATGGAGAAAGCAGCCGAGGTCGAAAAGATCATCTGGCAGCAGGTCAGGGCGGAAAAGAACGCAATTCTGGGAACGGCAAGCGAGGCCGAGGAATTCGCGGTGAACGCGGCCAAGCTCCGCGATGAGGCCATGAAGATCAGGGACGAGGTCTATGCGATGGCCAGCGAAGGCGGCAAGAAGCTGCTCGACAATTTCGCCAGCGCCTACGCTAGAATGAACGTCTTTCAGGAAGAGACGATCAGGCTGGCAAAGACCGATAAGACCAAGGCCACCGAGCGCTCGATGGGCGACGGGCGCAAGGTGGTTGCGGATGCGACGGAGGCGATGGGAGCCTATGTCGCCAATACGAAGAGGCAGATGGCCGAGCAGGCGGTGCAGTCCAACGAAGACAGCCGCCGTGCGCAGTTGGTTCTGATCGTCCTCGTCATCGTCTCGCTCATCGTTGCCGCGATTGGCGCAGTCTGGATCTCGATCAATATCAGCCGGTCCCTCGCCAAGGCGGTCGGGCTGGCGGATGCCGTCGCGATCGGTGATCTCAGCCACAAGATCGATGCTTCCAGCAACGACGAGATCGGCGATCTCGTGAAATCCCTGAACGCGATGACCGCCAATCTGAACGCCACCGCGGCCGTCGCCAACGAGATCGCGCAGGGCAACCTCACGATCGAAGCCAAGCCGCTGTCGGACAAGGACACGCTGGGCCTTGCGCTCGAGCGCATGGTGGAGAAGCTTCGCCAGATCGTGTCCGAAGCGCTGACGGCAGCGCAGAACGTCTCGGCCGGCAGCCAGGAGCTCTCCGCGAGCGCCGAGCAGCTGTCGCAGGGCGCGACCGAGCAGGCCTCGTCCGCCGAGGAAGCTTCCTCCTCGATGGAGGAGATGGCCTCCAACGTGAAGCAGAACGCCGATAACGCCAACCAGACTGAGAAGATCGCCGCGCAGTCGGCAAAGGACGCCGAAGCCAGCGGTGCCGCGGTCGGCCGCGCCGTCAACGCGATGCAGACCATCGCCGAGAAGATCACGATCGTGCAGGAGATCGCACGCCAGACCGATCTGCTCGCGCTCAACGCCGCGGTCGAGGCCGCGCGTGCCGGCGAGCACGGCAAGGGCTTTGCGGTGGTCGCCTCCGAAGTGCGCAAGCTCGCCGAGCGCAGCCAGGCTGCCGCGGCCGAGATCGGCACGCTCTCGGCCGACACCGTCAAGGTGGCACAGGAGGCCGGCGCGATGCTCTCCAAGCTTGTCCCTGACATCAAGAGGACTGCCGAGCTCGTCGAGGAGATCACCGCGGCCTGCCGCGAGCAGGACGTCGGCTCGGCCCAGATCAACCAGGCGATCCAGCAGCTCGACAAGGTCGGTCAGCAGAACGCCAGCGCGTCCGAGCAGGTGTCCTCGACCTCGGAGGAGCTCGCTTCGCAGGCCGAACAGCTTCAATCCACCATCGCCTATTTCCGCATCGAGCACGGCGCCAAGAGCCAGGCGCCGGCGCCGATCGACCGGGCGGTGAGCCAGTTGCGCGCCAAGGCGGTTATGATGGCGGCTGCCGAGCGTCCGGCGAAAAAGGTCGTGCAGGCCCGGCCGGCGCGCGCCGTGAAGGTTGCCGGTGGCGGCGGCTTTGCCTTCGACATGCATGACGGCGAGGATGATCGGGACGCCGATTTTCAGCGCTAGGATTTTTGCAGGCCGGTCTGCCCTGGGACGGTGGACCGGTCTTCTTTCATCGGTTGTTTAAACCCGTAGGATTCGAGATGGCCCGTACGGCCCGACATTCAGTGCAGGTGGCCGTCGCGGACCGGGGCCGGCGGTCATGATGCCCGCCGTACAGGATACGGCCGTGCATCTGTCGGACCGCCATTTCCGCACCATCGCCGAACTGATCGAGGGCCAGGTTGGCATCAAGCTGCCGCAGGGCAAGCGGCTGATGCTGGAGGGGCGGCTGCACAAGCGCGTGCGCGCGCTCAACTTCACCGGTCTCAACGAATATGTCGAGAACCTGTTCGAGGCCGGTCATTTCGATACCGAGCTCACCCATCTCATCGACGTGGTGACGACCAACAAGACCGACTTCTTCCGCGAGCCGCAGCACTTCACCTTCATGCGCGACGTCGCGATTCCCGGCCTGCTCAAGTCGCATGGACGCAAGAACGCGAACCTGAAGATCTGGAGCTCGGCGAGCTCAACCGGCATGGAGGCCTACACCACCGCGATGGTGCTGGACGACATGACGCGGAACGGCTCGCGCTTCCAGTACCGCATCCTCGGGACCGACATCTCGACCGCGGTGCTGCGCCTCGCCAAGACTGCGATCTACACGCGCGACGTGCTCGGCCCGGTGCCGGAGCAATTCGTGAAACGATATTTCTCGACGTCGCGGGACAAGTCGCGCGGTGAGGTGCGGGTCGTACCCGAGCTGCGGCGCGCGACACATTTCATGAGGATGAACCTCATGGACAAGTCCTATCCGGTCGATCGTGACGTCGACATCATCTTCTGCCGCAACGTCCTGATCTATTTCGAACGCGAGACCCAGCGCAAGGTGGTCGAGCAATTGTGCAGCCATTTGCGTCCGGGCGGCTATTTGCTGGTCGGACATTCGGAATCGATGATTCACAGTGCCGTGCCCGGGCTGAAGCAGGTTCAGCCAACCATTTTCCAGGTCTAGCCGGAGCGCAACCAAGATGCCGAGGGAGAAGGTTCGCGTGCTGATCGTGGACGATTCGGCGTCGGTGCGCCAAATCCTGCAGACGATCCTCAACGACGATCCCGATATCGAGGTGATGGCAACGGCCTGCGATCCGTTCGTGGCTGCGAAGCGTCTTCAGGACGAGATCCCCGATGTCATGATCCTCGACCTGGAAATGCCGCGGATGGATGGCATGACGTTTCTACGCAAGATCATGGCGCAACGCCCGATCCCGGTGATCATCTGCTCCTCGCTGACCGAAGAGGGCTCGAACGTGATGTTCGAGGCGTTCGAGGCGGGCGCGGTCGATATCGTGCCGAAACCGAAGATCGACACGCGCCTTGCGCTGCTCGAATGCTCGACGCGGCTGCGCGAGGCGGTGAAGTCGGCAGCGCGCGCGCGAGTGCGGCCGCGTGCGGAACGCCGGGCCATCGAGAAGAAGCTGACCGCCGACGCCATCATCCCGGCGCCGGTGCAGGGCAGGGTCCGGCCGACGACGGAGCGCATCGTCTGCATCGGTGCGTCGACCGGCGGGACCGAAGCGCTCAATGACGTCCTCGAGATGCTGCCGCCGCACTGTCCGCCGATCGTCATCGTCCAGCACATGCCGGCAGGCTTCACCGCGGCCTTTGCCAAGCGTCTCGACGGCGTCTGCCAGATCAGGGTCAAGGAGGCCGAGGACGGCGAGCCGGTGCTGCCGGGCTGCGCCTATATCGCGCCCGGCGCCCGCCACATGCTGCTCCAGCGCATCGGCCTGCGCTACCAGATCGCGATCAAGGACGGCCCGCCGGTGTCGCGGCATCGCCCCTCAGTCGACGTGTTGTTCCGCTCGGCGGCCCAGCATGCCGGCGCCAACGCGCTCGGCGTCATCATGACTGGCATGGGCGACGACGGCGCGCGCGGGATGCTGGAGATGCGCAAGCTCGGCGCCTCGACGCGGGCGCAGGACGAAGAGAGCTGCGTGGTGTTCGGCATGCCCAAGGAAGCCATCGCCCATGGCGGTGTCGAGAAGGTCGTTTCGCTGCATCACATCCCGCGCGAGATCATGCTCTGGTATCAGGCCGGGCACGCCGCGGTGGCGGGTTGATGGCCATGTCGCCCGTTCCGGCCAACACGCTCACCGAGGCAACCGCCGCGATCGAGGACGTCTCCTCGCGCATCGAGGACGTGTTCGCGCGCGTCGGTCACGAGCTCGGCCGCGGCCACCTCATCTTCAAGGAGCTGAACCAGGGTTTGGCGACGCTCTCGGGCGAGCTTTCCGGCGCCGAGATCGAGGGTGCAGCAACAGCGCTGCAGGAGATCGCCGCGCAGCTGAGCGAGCTGGCGCAGGCGCTGCCGGCGGAGAGCGCCCTGCTGGAGACAATCGGCAAGAGCACGGCGGAGGCGTCTTCGCTGCTCAAGCCGCTGTTCAAGCACATCCAGATGATCACCATCATCGCGCGCAGCGCGCGGATCGAGGCGGCCTCGCTCGACGGCGACCGCGAGGGCTTTCTCGCCTTCACCCAGGAAGCCTACGATCTCGGCAGGGCCGTGCAGCGCTCGATCGAAGGCTGCGCGCGCGACCAGCAGCGCCTGTCCGAGGCGGTTGCCACCGCCTCCGCCCGGCAGAAGGAATTCGAGAGCCGCTACCGGTCCCAGCTGATGTCGGAGAGCGCCGAGCTCGGCGCGGCCTATTCCGGCTTGCGCGACCAGCGCAGCAAGAGCAGCCATCTGGCCGACCGCGCCAGTGCCAGCACCAGGAAGATCGCCGAGGCGGTCGGCAGCGCGATCATCTCGCTGCAGGCGGGCGACAGCACGCGTCAGCGTCTCGAGCACGTGTCCCATGGCCTCGGCCTTGTGTCGGAATCAGCGCCGAGCCTCGTTCCTGAAACGGTGCCGAGCGATGACGGCGTGCGTGCGATTTGCCGGCTGCAGGCGGCCCAGCTCAGGGATGCCCAGCGCGAGTTCGGCGGCGACGTCGGCCAGATCGTCGGCGCGCTGACGGCCATCCTGCACGATGCGGGCAGCGTCGTCGGCCACGGCCGCACGCTGTTCGGCGGCGAGGAGGGCGGCTCGTCGTCGTTCCTGACGCGCATCAAGCAGACGCTGGCGCACGCATCGACCCTGATCGCTACCTGCGAGAGTGCCGGCCGCTCGGTCGACGAGGCGCTAGCGATCGTCGAGGACACGCTGACGAAATTTCGCCAGGCGATCGCCGGTCTTGCCGAAGCGACTGTCGACATCACGCTGATCGGAATGAATGCCGGCCTCAAGGCGAGCCATCTCGGCAGCCGCGGCAGCGCCTTCGTCGTCATCGCCAACGAGCTCAAGGCGACCGCCGACCAGGTCTCCGCGGGGGCGGGCCGCCTGAGGCCGGTGCTCGACGGGATCGAGCGCTCGGCCAATGAGCTGAAGGAGCTCCGCGTGCAGGGTGATCCCACCCAGCTTGCCAAGCTGGAGCCGCAAATCCTTCAGGCGCTGCGCGAGGTCGAGGCCGGCAATGAACGGCTCGGCAAGCTGATGAGCCGGCTCGTCGACGAAGGCGTGGAATTCGAGAGGCTGATGAATTCGGCCCAGGGCCTGATGACAAGGCTCGGCGAAAGCTCCGCAGCCTTGCCTGCGGTCGCCACGCGGCTCGAGACTGCGAGCGCAAGCGCGCAGCGGCTACAGCCGGAGCTGCAGGATCAGGCGATCCTCGACGATCTCTTCGCGCGCTACACGATGGAGCGCGAGCGGGACGTTCATCGGGAGTTCCTGCAAGCGCTGGGACTGGCATCGATCGCCACCATGCGCCGGGTCGAGGCGGTCGAGACTGCGGATGACGGCATAGAATTGTTTTGATTGCGTCGCCACGTGATGCGGCGGCAATTTGACGAGTCGGCTTTGCAGGGCGTTAACCGTCGCGGAATACTCGCCGCGTCGGTCATTGTCGCGCCCCAGAGTTGGTTGCAAATATCAGTGAATTTTACGGCGGACATTTCCATGATGCGAGACGGCAAATACGCGGCCTGGTTCAGGACGCCGCGCGGCCAGGGCACGGGTATCGTGCATCTGGCGGAGGGACGGATCTCCGGCAGCGACAGCTTCTTCACCTATGGCGGCTCCTATCAGTTCGATGACGATCAGCGCTTCACGGCCGTGCTGACCACGCGGCGCTATGCCGAGGGGCCGCCGACCGTGTTCGGTCTGGACGAGGTCGAGGTCAGCCTCGCCGGCGTGTGCAGCGGTGCGATGGCGACCTGCTCCGGAACGGCCAGGGAAGCGCCCGACGTGATGTTCGAGGTGACGCTGATCTACAGCCAGGAAGATGCGCCGGCTGTGGAGGCGCGAGGCGCCGTCGTGAAGCTCAATGACAAATTGCCCAAGGGCCTCGACAGCCGTTCGCGGCCGCGCCAATTTCCTGCGCCTTCCAGGCCGCCGCCCGCATCTTAGTCTTGCGTTGACGCTATCGCAGCGAAGCGGGCTGCGACCGCGCTGCGGCAACGATGCATTCAGGCGCAGAAAGTTAGGAATGAGGCGGCAATAAAGGACGGACGAGACCATGCCTCAGATCTGGATGGCATACGACGAATTGGCGACACTCAGCGGCTGTTCGCCGGCAGAAGCCAAAATGCGCGCCGTCCATCTGTCGCTCGACCGTCGCAAGAGCCGCGACGGCGCAACGCGCGTCAAGCTCGACCTGGCGCTGACGGCCAAGTTCTTCGCCTCAATCCGCGAAGCGGATTTCGATCTCGACGGCGCGATCGAGGCGCTGCAGAGCACGCACAGGCAGATGGCCGAACTCCTGGCCCCGACCGGGTTCCGCGAGCGCGGGGCAGCCTAGCTCGCTTGGCGTCAGGCCCCGCAGATCGTTCCACGTGCCACCGGTGGATCGCCGCCAGCTTTTCGCGAATCAGACATAGACTCGTCTCCGGAATTTCGAGCCGGGGCCGGGGTTTCAACCGCATCGGGCCGTAGAGCCTGTAGGAGAATGCCATGAGGAAAGCCAAGTATCGGGTCGGCGTGACGCTGTTGGGAACGGTGATGTTCGGTGGGCTGCTGATCGTCACAACCGCGCCGTCATGTGCGGAGGTCGTCAAGCTGCAGGCCGACCTCAAGGGCAGCAATGAAGTGCCTCCGAACGGCTCGTCCGGTTCAGGCAAGGCGGAGGCCGCGTTCGACACCCAGACCAAAGTCCTGACCTATACGATTACATTTGCCAATCTGACTGGTCCGGCGATGGGGGCCCATTTTCATGGCCCCAGTGATGCGGGCAAGAACGCCGGCATCGCTCTGCCCTTCAAGACGGTCCAGAGTCCTATCCAGGGCAGCGCCACGCTCACGGATGCCCAGGCGGCGGATCTATTGGCCGGCAAATGGTACGCGAACATCCATACGGCCGCGAACCCAGGCGGCGAATTGCGCGGGCAGATGATGAAGTAGGGGGATGTCGCGCTGGCGCTGAAGAATGTGTCAGCGCCGTGGGCTTCAGGCTGGCGGCCGAGGCAAGAAGGCCAGGATCGTCTGGGCGAGGATGACACCGACGGTGCCTCCTGCCGCCTTTTGCAGCACGTCCAGGAAACCCGGATCACGATCGGGGGTCAGCGTTTGCAGGACTTCCAGCCCCATCGCAACTGCGATGACGAGCGAGCAGGCCAAAGCGAGTCGGCCGGGCAACAGGAAAGCGAGCAGGAAGCCCAACAGGCCATAGGCGCTGAAGCGCTCGATGACGACGATCCAGTAAGCCTCGTGATGCCCCATCAGCGCCGGCCGCCCCGCCAGCCTTGCCAGGGTGGCATAGGCGATGAGGGCGAGGCAGATTCCCGCGGCTGCGATGAGGTGATTTCGACGCATGGCCTACCATAACCGCTCGAGGGCCATTCCGCTTCGAAAGACGAGAACATCGTTAAAGCGCCTCGTCGCTCTTCGGGCGGCGCGGGCTGCCTAAAACCTGGCCGCTATCGCCGGCCGGGAGGCGGTCCGGCGAAGATGGTCAGGCCACCAGGACGTCGCCGGCCGGCGCTGCGGATGCGGAGTGGCGGCGTGAATCGACGAGCTCGCTGAATTTCGCAAAGGGCAGCGGTGCGGCGACGAGATAGCCCTGCCCTTCCTCGACGCCGGAGGCGATCAGGGCGCGGCGCTGCTCCTCGGTCTCGATTCCTTCGGCGACGACCGTCATGCGGAAGTCCTTGGCGAGCGCGACCAACATCTCGACGATCGTCGTGGTCGATGCATCCACGGTGATGGTGTCGACGAAGAACTTGTCGATCTTGATCGTGTTGGCGCCAAGTCCCTTCAGTCGCGACAGACCGCTGTGACCCACGCCGACGTCGTCGATTGCGACGCGGAAGCCGTGGTCGCGTAACTCGGCCACGACGGTCGCGGCGTGCGCGAGATCGTCGAGCTCGTCGCGTTCGGTTACCTCGACCACGATCTGGCGTGCGGAGATTCTCGCTGCCAGGACCGTGCGACGCAGCGTCTCGACGAAGCCGGCACTCAGCAGGTGTTTGGGCACGACATTCACGGACATCTTGAAGGTCTTGTCCGCCTTCAGCACGCCCTGCAGGTCGGTGAGTGCCGATTTCAGGATCTGCCAGGTCATCACCTGGATGCGCCCGCTGGATTCGGCCAGCGGAATGAAGTTCATCGGCGGCACCACCGAGCCGTCCCGACGAACCCAGCGCGCCAGAATCTCGCAGCCGGTGATCTGGCCCGTCCTGAGCTCGAAGATGGGTTGGTAATATGGCTTGAATTCGCCGGCTGCGAGGCCGCGATCGAGATCGGCGACCGGCCCTTCCATCCGGCGGCTGCGTGCCAGCAGGATGCCGAACAGTGCACCAAGCCCAAGGGCGACTGCGAGCGCCGGCCAATACGCCTCGCTGTTCCAGCTCGAAAGCACGGCGTGCTCGAGCCGGATCGTGGCGTGAAGCGGGAAGCGCGTGGAATGCCTGTCGAAGCTGATCGGCCCTGGCAGGGGCCTGTCGGCATCGAGCCGGAAATCGCCGAGCTTCTCGCCATTGCTCAAGGCGAGGATCACCTCGCTGTGCGCGCGCAGCTCGGCGGGCATGAGATCGAACAGGCCGGCGTTGATGCCGACGATGGCGACCAGCGCGGAGCTGCGATTGACGTCCCTGAGCACGCCCAATGCGTCGCCGCCGAACTGCTCCACGCGGAACAGCGAGAGCCTCTTGTCGTGCGAGGGCAGCATGTCGCGCCGATCCGCCCATCCCTTGTCGAACTCGAGCGTCTCGGAATAGGCCGAGCAGATCACCGATCCGTCCGGGTTGACGAGACGGACGTCCTTGATCGCCGAGCGCTGGTAGACGTGGAGCCGGATGGCTTGCAGCGCCGCCGGTGCGCAGCTGGCAAGATCACGCTTGGCGAGTTCGTCGAGGCTGGCCGCGGCGAAATCGACCGCAAATTCGGAGCGGCGCAGAACGACCTCGGTCAGCTCGTTCAGTTGATGCGCCTGCTGGTGGCGAATGACGCCGTCTGCCGCAAAATGGCCCGCCAGCCCGAACGCCATCGTGCTCGCAACAACGAGCGCCGCAAACGAGAGGTTCGGCCGCTGTAATCTCATCCGGTCCAGGCGAAATTCAGGAGAGGCTTGGTGACTGATCTCGGAACTGATTTTGGGAATTGATTCTAGCCAGCGGGGGCTAAGATAGGGTTTAACGAGCGGACCGGTCCGGAAGGGCTACCCAGGGGTTGCCTGACTGATGGTCGTGCGGCCCGAGCATGGAAAGTTGAGCAGTATGATCAGGACGTTAAGCCTCCTCCTCCTGTCGTTCGTCGTCGGAAGCTCCGCGGCTTGGGCGCAGGGAACCAAAGACCAGCCATCGGGCACTCAGCCCACCTCCCGCAGCGGCACGGCCACGAATTCCGGTTCGGACAGCATGGGCGGAGCCTTCAAGGGGACGGGGACACCCAACTATGGAACGAGCCCTGGGATGGGGTCCCAGAAGAAGACGCGCAACTAGGTCAGGTCAGCTTGGTCGCGCTCATCGGGGGCGCGGGGAGACGGCCTCTGGATAAGCTCTGCCTGACCTGTCGGTGTGGGGCGCTGCGGGATCACGGGCGGCCCGCAGCCGAAGCACCACGAAGGCGATGTTGATCGCCAGCCAAACCAAAACCGCGGAAATGGCAAAGTGGAGCACTGCCAGACCTCGCTGTGAGATTCGAACTAACACCCGAACGTGGGTCTGGTTCCGTCCCGGCGAGGCAAAGCCATGATTACTTCGAAAGAATGTCTGTTTCGAAAGACTGTAGGCTGACGTCCGCATCTGCGGAGTCGTGACCTCTGAGCCTTTTGCAGTGACCTGCTGGCCCCGACAGTGAGGTCGGTCGTCATTCACCGCACGCGGGAGGTCGTGCTGCGGGGCTCAAGGCGAGCACCGTCGCCTTTCCGAGGCTAGCTCTTTTTGCCCGTCTTCGGCTTCAGCGAAAGACCAAGCCGCAAGGCCATGCGCTTGATCGCATCAGGCGAGCGTCCGAGAACTTTCGCGGCCTCTTCCAGCGAAGCCGAAGACTTGGCCAGCTCCATGAGCCGGCGGTCTTCTTTGAACGACCAGGGCTTGCGCGCCATAACCGAAATCATCCTCTTGTCGACACAACGACAAAGCCGCCAAGCGACCCATGTTCGCTCGACGGCTTTGCTTGGGTGGGGCCGGGCTTGGGGGAGCCCGGTGCGAGATGGATATGCGATCGGTGAGACTTCGCAACAAACAACGCGGATTAAGCTAACTGCTCAACCTTACTGCGATGAAATCGATGCGCGACGCTCCGTATAACCACGGTGTTTCGCTGGCGAATCCGATGCGCGCCCTCCCACGGCGGTCTCATCCGTGCCGGTCGACGTTTGAAGCACCAAGATGAACGAGGGTTCATGGTGTCGGCGTGGCGAGTTCTGGTAAAAAGAACTGGAGCCTCTTCTCCGCGCTCTGTGCCCTCGCGTGCCGACCAATCTTCGAGCATCACGTTGCACAAACTTCATCTTCGTCTGACAAAAGTTTCAGCGGTGACGAACTTGAAGTCGACACAACGAAAAGATGAAAATGAGCGCGGGAGGAGCGTTCCGGCAAACGTGGGAATATTCCAATGTTAGCTGCTTTGGTTTTGATTTCGATTTTCGCAGCGGGTTTTGGCTGCGGCTATGCCGTACGGGCGTGGCGCTCGCGGAAGCGATCGGCACGATATCGTCTCTATGCACCCTATACCCCCGCTTCGATGGAAGCCGGTCGCACCCAGCGGCCATCGTAACCGCGGGGCCGCGCGCGTGCTGACCCGGGTGAATGGTCGTCGTGGCGGAGTCGAAATAACCATGTGCGGTTAGGTTAATCTGCCGCCGTCCTTGAGCGCCCAGGCAAGGCAACCTAAGACGGATCAGTTCATTGCGAGTTCGGGCCCTCTATTTCCGGAGGGCGTGCGGGTAGGCGTAGATGACGTGGCTGATTGCGTTGCTGGGCGCGACGACTTGCGCTCTTATTTTGATTGCGTTTGTTTGTAGCTATGGCCGGCATCTGAGAGATCTTCCAGGTCCTTGGATCATGAGCGAGGGTCATTCAAATGATTGATCAACGGCAGAACGCGCCGCGCAGGTATTTTGTTGACGCGCAAGGGCATCGTGTTCTGATAGGCCTTTCGCTGGAGGAGACGGCGGAATTCGAGGCGCTGGATCTTGCCTCGAAGGAGACGGTGCAAATCGTGGCCGAAACCCGCGCAGGCACGAGAGCGGCCGCGGTTGACGACGTTCGGTGGCTGGAGCTCTATTCCAAGCACGAAGGAGCCTGGCGGGCCTGGATCGCACAAAGCCAGGCGGGGCGGACGCAGGATTTAGGCTTTGTTAACTATGCCTGACCGATGGTAGCGGCTTAGATCTCGAAAATGGGGATGGCCCACATGTTTCAGCTATTCCTGAGAGCACGCGCGCATAATCTTCTCGGCTCCCGCCGCGAGGACAAAGGTTTTAAGGCCCGCTCCGCGGAGCGTGATGCGGAGACCGATCGCACGCGGATCGGTGCCGTCCTGACGGCGATCGAAACGGCATTGCAGGAAGCGGAGAGGGAGCAGGCCGGCCTCAACCGGCGTGTCGATGACGCAGTTGCGCGCGCATCCGTCACCTTCGGAAACGGTACCGACGAGTACCTTGAGCGAGAGGCGCTCGACAATCATCACCAGGATCTCTTTGCGGCGGACATCTCCAATGGCCAGCGCCGGCTCAAGGAATTGGCGAGCAGCATCGGGCACCTGAAGTTCGTCAAGACCGCAATGCTCACGCGTTTTCCGAATTTCAAGCCGCCGCAGCTCAACAGCTAGTATTGGAGCTCTTGCCGCGCGCTCGGCCATCCTTCGAGACGCCCAGGCCACACCGCGTGACAATTCGGCGCCGCTTTGCGGTTTGGCGCGTCGATCCTTTTTGCTATGGTCCCGGCAAGCATTCACGCTTCGAGGGAGCAGCAAGGTGCCGGTCAGGAATATGCGAAGGTTGGTTGGATTGGCATGCGTGTTGACGTTGGCTGCGCCGGCGACGGCGTCGGCCATCACCGCCGAAGTGGCGCGCGCATGCGAAGCGGCGGTGGCCAAGGCGTTTCCGCCCAGGCAAATCGGCAACCCGGCGGCGGGGAGCGCCAAGGGAACGGCCAAGGATCAGCGCGCATACTTCCAAAAATGCGTCGCGAACAACGGTAAGGTCGACGACGCGCCGGCGGAGGCGGCCAAGGACAGCAAGCCCAGTAAGTAGCGGCCGTCGATCTAACGCGGCGGCGGGCAGGGAGAATAGAACGCGCCGTTCGCCGCGTTGATGCGTTCGACGCATTGGTTGGGATCGGTGATCGTCCCTGCCACCGTGAAATCGTAGCCGATGCCTTTAACGACGACAATGTAGCGGCCCGGCGACAGCGTGAAGCCGTCCTGCTCCGGTTGCAGCAACAGCATCCTTTGCTGATCCTCAACCGGCCCCACTTTGTAGGGGTAGGACATGCTGCGAATGACCCAGGAATCGCCCGCGTTGACTATGGCGGCCTTGCCGGAGGCATCGACGCCCATTGACCGGGACACCTTCGCGACGACTCGAACCTCGGTCACGCTTGCCTCAATGCTTCCGTCCGGTCTGAACACGATGAAGTTGACATCTCCGCTTGTCAGGGTCGTTGCACTCGGCGTGTTGATGGCCGCCGAGATCGCAACGCGGCGGTCTGGAATCTTTCCGGGGACCGGCTTCAGTTCCTGGAGCTGCCCCTCGTTCAGCGCGTAGACGCCGAAGGTCGTCGGCAAAGGCATGGAGGGGTGTGCAGGTGGCGCCGGCTCCTTTGCGCTGTCGGGCGCTCGTTCGACACTCACGCTCTCCGACGGGGGCGGGGCGGTGGTCGGCCGGGGCTCGGGGTTGCCCGGCGCGCGCTCGGATGGCAGCACCAATTGTGACAGTGCGGACACTTGGGTCCTCAAACGCGGCCAATAGATCACCGTGGTGCTGGCGCCGGCCATGAGCAGGAGAATGCCGGCCAGTCGAACCAGAAAGGTGAAGGCGCCGCTGCGTTTGGTTTGATCCGGCGATCGCGGCGAAACCACGGGACGGCGCGGTGCTCCCGCGTCCTTCGCAGCAGGCGGCGAAGCCGAAACCGGAGCGGGGGCCGGGATCGGCGGGGGTACAACATTTTGCGGTTCCGACGCATCACTGCGCTCGAAGGAACGCTCGACCTCCTTGATGGCACTTTCGAGGACCTGCTGAAGCTCCCGGGATTCCCGCGCCTCGGCGTGGGTGAATTGCTCCAGAAGCTTGACGCGCGCCAGCTCATAAACGATCTCCCGCATCTGCCGGGGATCGTCGGATACGGCGCGGATTCGGCTCGACAGGAGACGGATAAACCCGGCTTTGATCTGTTGCGTCGAAGGAGCGTTGGCCGCAATTTCACCGGAGTCGGTCATCAAGGCCGATCAAGTAGCCCGGTTAGGGCTATTTCGCTAGGTCTTTCCGCTTGAAACGTCTCCACCGAGGCAGCTTCCCCTGTCATTGCCGGGCCTGGCAAAGCCCCGCGGTGTTTCGAAGGTGCTTGCTTTTAGAGGAAAACCTGTGACATTTCGCCAAGCTCCTCATTCTGGTGTTCGGCCATGCGCGGCGTTCTAGCAGTCCTTTCGGTTTTGACGTTCCTGGCTTCGCCTGCCGTTGCACAAGGGATCAAGGATCAGGCCAACACCACGAGCTCCAGCATCATCACCACGCCGACGAAGAAGGCGCAAACCAATCAGACGGCCTCGCGGCCGACCGCCGTTCGGAACCTCTCGGGCAGGCTGCCTGCTGGAAAGTCGGCTCAAGGCGTCTGGCGCGATGGCAAGCTGGTTGCCGTTCCCCGCTGAGGCTGCGACCCAACGAAGCGTGAAGGAACGGTGATCGCCTCCCTGACGTTCATGCTTGGGAGATATCGTATGAAACGACCAGTTCTGATCGCCATTGCGTTGCTTGTGCCCGCCGCTGCCTGGGCCCAGGGCGTCAACGACCCTTCGACGCCCAACCGCAACGTGATCATTGTCAATCCGTCGCAGCCGTCGGGCAGCACGGCCACGCCGAATTACCCGAGCCGGATCCAGGCGCCCCTGACCCGCGGCGGGCGAGCTATACCCTATTACGGAAACAGAACCCGGGGCAGTGCCTCAAGTAGGCGGTAGGTGTGCCGCCGGCTGGCCTAAGAGAACATCGCGAACATCAGCCGTTCGGCCGCCGTGCCCGATTTTCGGTAAATAACGGAACGCTCCTGTCCCCTAAGAGAGCGGCGTCTCGGCGAGCTATTGAGGATTGACCTCGACCTCTAGGGTCGATGTCCCTGCACCGTGAAGCTTTTTACCCGAGATCAGAAGGGTGAATTTATCGGGACCTTGCTTGTCGGCTGCTGCCAGATAGCGGAAGCCGGACCCGACCACGGTCAATTGTCCCCTTGATGGTCCGCTCACGACCGATACCTTGAAGATCTGCATGTACGACCAACGCAGGCCCTGGATGCAGTCGGATCCAGGCTGGATGGTCAGCGTCCACGTCACTGTGTCTCCCGACAGTTCGAACGGCGTCCGTTCCTTGATGCAGAGCGGACTGGCGTGAGCCGCCATGACTAGCGCAGCGGAAGCTGCGATGCAGGCAGCTAGCAGCAACAAGGGTTTTTGAGGCATGCGACGGCAGCTCCACGCGCAATTCCCGAAGAGAATATCAGCGAGCTAACGAGGTCTTCGACTCCTCGGGCTCGCCAGGTGCTCGTCAACTTCGTGCCAGACGAGGTTGCAAGCTAAAGCGCAAAGCTTGCCTGCGAATTCGCTTTCTTGCAATTGGCAAAGGTATAGATTGATGAGCCGGGCATAAGGAGTTTCCGGCCAATGGTTGTCCTTATGCTCTGTCTTTGGAGTTATCAGCGTGCGAACCGCTCGACGTGACCATTCGCTAGATGACGGAAGGCGGTTGGGGACGCTGTCTCGAGCTGTCGTTTCCCTTGCCGCTGCCCTCGGCCTTGGTCTCGCCTACCCTTGCTTCTGTCTTGCTCAGGCCGATCCGGAGCCCTCGCTCAGCGACTATCTTCCACCAAGCGAGCCAGAAGTAACGCGCGACGAATGGCGGCAGCGGATCGAGGACGCTCGGCGCCGCGCCAAGGAAGCTTCGCGCGAGCGGCGGGAGCATCCCGAGCTCTACAAGCCGATTCCGGAAGATCCGGACCTTGTCGCGACCGAACGCCTTCTCCGCGACGATAGCCTGCAGCGAGGCGATATCGTCACGACCAAGAAGGGCATGTTCGTCTATCAGGGGCGATCCGACCAACCGCGTCGCGATCAGGACTTCGTGCCGGTCAACCCGAAATCGGTGCGCTGAAATTCAGTAACGCCGCAAGATCTCGTTGAATTTGGGATCGGTCACTTTCGTGGTGTCGAGCAGCAGCGCCTTGCCTTGCGGCGTTGCCTGCACATAGGCCGCGATCAGCAGCGGCTCGTAACGCGAGCGATTGGCAAGCGCCGAGCGGATGTCGGATTGCGCCAGCAGCTTGATCTCCTCGTCCGTTGCAGCCGCGCCCGAGGTCACGGTCCGGACGCGAGCCAAGGCGACGTCGATCGGCACCGATCCCGTCAAGTAGGACATCTTCACCGCAGGCGTTGCCGCTTCGCCGGCCTGGGCCTGCAGCGTGCCGAGCGTGTGCCAGAGCGCGGGCCTGATTGGTGAGACCTTCAAGGCAGCGACGACGGCGCTTTGGGCGGCCTTGTTCTCGCCGGTCCGTCCGGCCGCATCGGTTGAAGGACGGTGAAGAACGTCAGCCGCCATTGCCGCCGCGTAGTTCGCGAGCAGGTCGCCATCCAGCGAAATTGATGCCAAGACGCCGCCGGCCGCCAGCTTGGCCTTCTCGGGCGGAATCTCACCCGAGAACAAGTCGCTCGCGCGAAAGTTCGGCCGTACGAGATCGCCAAAGAACGTTATGCCGGCGTGAAGCAGCAGCACGAACGCAGTGCAGATGCCGATGACGCGAAGCAGGAACATGCGGTTCATGGTGAAATCGACGAGTCCTGTGAGGGCGAACCGAAGACGGGACCGATAGGACGGCCGGGCTCTTAAATTGCGAGCAGACTATCACCTTGGATGGTCAGCAGCGTCAAGTTTCCGGTCGCATAGGCGCCCGTGTCGATGTTGATGCGGTTCGGGCGAATATCGGGCGCGCTGACCGGCGTGTGACCGTGGACGATATATTTGCCGAAGCGCTCCTCCGACGCGAGGAATTCCTCGCGGATCCAGAGCAGGTCCTCATCCTTCTGGCGCTCGAGCGGCACGCCGGGCTTGACGCCGGCATGGACGAAGAAGAAGTCCCCGCAAGTAAAGGACGAGGGCAATTGCTGGAGGAAAGCCAAGTGCTCGGGCGGCAGCGCGCGCTGCAATCCTTCGATCAGCTCGACCTGCTGCTCCGCGGACGGATTCATGGTCGGCGTGATGCCGTAGGAGACCAGCGTCAGCAGGCCGCCATAGTGGCGCCACTCCTGCAGGCGGGCGGGGTCCTTGAGGACCTCGAGCAGGAAGATCTCGTGGTTGCCCTTGAGGCAAACCGTCTCGTGTGTTTTCGAGCGTTCGATCAACAGATCAAGCACGCCGCGCGAGTCCGGGCCGCGGTCGACATAGTCGCCGAGAAAGACCTGGATGGCCCGTTCGGGGGCCGAGCGGGCCAGATCGACGTCGATGACGGTTAACAGCGATTGAAGCAGATCGGCGCGGCCGTGCACGTCGCCGATGGCATAGACGCGAACGCCGTCGGGAAGCCGAGGCTTGGTCTTCTTTCGAAAGCGTGAGGAAAGGCCCATCAGGTCGGTCGAATCGCTTCCAGCGTCGCGAGCGGAACGTCGCGATGGCTCTTAGCAGAACAAGTCACACATCGGTATTCTTAATTGTTTCCGACCAGGGCCCCCGCATTTTGATTAAAGGATCGCGCGGCCTTTGAGCCGTATTTCAAGACATCTCGCGTAGCGTCTCCCCAACAAAAACGGGGAGCGCGACATGCGCAAAGTTGTAAAGTTCCTGACGGCCGTGGCCGCCATCGTCGTTGCTGCAGGGGTGCAGCAGCGCGCTGAAGCCGCATTCGTCGGTGCGCCCTTGGGGCTGCGCGGGGCCATCCAGTACATCAAGTTCGACCAGCCGACGCTGGCGCCAATGGCATTCACGCTGTTTTGCCTGAAGTACAAGGACGAGTGCAAGCCGCGGCCCCAGCACATCGTGTTCAGGGGCGGGCGCCTGAAGCTTACCGCGGAGCGGCTGGCGCAGATGCAAGAGGTCAACCAGCAGGTCAATACCGCCATCCGTCCCGAGGCCAATCTGGAAGGGCTGCGCGGCGAGAAGTGGCTGCTGCATCCGACCAGCGGCGACTGCAACGATTACGCTGTGACAAAACGCCACGAACTGATCGCCAAGGGCTTTCCGGCGCGCTCGGTGCTGCTCAGCGAGGTCGTGACCACCTGGGGCGAGCATCATCTCGTGGTTGTGGTGCGCACCTTCGCCGGCGATCTCGTGCTGGACAATCTCTCCGGCCACATTCTGCCGTGGTCGAAGAAGCCCTATCGCTGGGTCCGCATTCAGTCGCCCAAGAACCCGAACTACTGGGCCTCCCTCGGCGATCGCGCGGTCTGATCACCGGCGCTCTATCGTGATCCAGATTGGCTGATGCTCTGCGACAGCCCCAGTCCCACGATCACCGAAAGGCACAGGATGGCCGCCGGGCGCAGCAGCCCGGGCCCGGCCAAGCTCTGAATCAGCGCAAACAAAACACAGGCCGCGGCGGCCGCAGGGAAGAACGAGTCGCGTCCGCGCTGCAAGGCGCCGAAGAACAGGCGTACCAGAACGATCGAACTCACCGCCAGCGCGGCCGCCAGGCCAATCCATCCCATGCCCGCAAAGACCGCCGTCGCGGTCGACGGCGCCGTCAAAGCGGCTCCGACATCGCTCTGATAGATCCGGCCCACCGCAGCAAAGGTCCCGGCGCCCGCGCCGAACCAGCGCGTGTCGGTCAACATCCGCTCCAGCGCGGCCCGCGTTTCAGCCCCCATATCCGGGACGAGCCGCAAGAGGACCGGTCCGGTGCCTTTTTCGAACAGGAAGGACAGCACGATCGCCGCGCCGATCAAGGCGGCGGCCGACAAGGCGCCCGCTGCCAATGGCGATAGATCGAGCCTGCGAATGACGAGGATCAGCAGGATCAGCACAATGCCAAAGGCCGCGGCGATCGCGCTGTTCGTGCCCGACAGGCCGAACACCGCAAGCGCGCTTGCCAGCGCGCCCATGAGTCCGCAAAGACCGATCGCCACCGAGCGAAGCATCGAATGATGCGTCTCGGCCCGTTCGGCCGCGAACTGCATCACCGCCAGATTGAGCATGAGACCGAGGCCGGCCAAAGTCGTCGTGAAATCTGAGGGCGCGGCTCCAGCAAGCGCCGGCGACAGCCGATGCAGGTCCAGCATCAAGGCGGAGACCGCGGTTACGCCGCTCAGCACAAAGAGAACCAGCTCGGCCCGGCTGCGATTGCGGACCACCAGGATGGTGACGCCGAGCAACGAGATCGCCGCAAGCGCCAGCAGCAGCGCGCTGACGGTCAAGCCGATATCGGCCGTGATCGGTCCGAACGGCAGGCCACCTATGGCATCGCGCGTGCTGGCCCAGATCGGATGGGCAGCGCTTAGCGGAAGCGGGACGAGCTGAGCCGCGATGAACAGCGGAAGGGCGATCGGGATCCAGCGGCCCCAGGAGGTCGCGCGAACATAGTGGTCGTAATCGGCTTTTCGCGCGCTCGCGGTGGCCGCCAGCAGGCTAAGCGCGGCGGCCATCATCCCGAGCTGCGCACCGAACTTGGCGCCGGCGATTTCGAGAGTGGAAGCGGAGACGATGGAAACGATGAGGGCAAAATAAGCGAGGGACAAACGGCGCGCTCGAAGGGAATCCTGAAACGGTCAGGTCACCATACAAGCGGGCGGGTGGTTTTCAAACAGAGGCCTGCCTCGGTCCAACGTTTAAACCTCGGGCCGTTTGCGCGCGGGCTCGTCGCAGCGTTGATCGGCGCGCGATCAGCGGGTGGCCTTGATCGGACGGCCGAAGACGCGGGCGGCACGTGCGGCGGCAAGGCCAAATCGCGCGGCCGAGCCGAACAGATAGCCGCCCTGGAGGGCGATGGCCGCGAGTGCCACGCCTTTCAGGCTCTCGAGCACGGTGAGATCGAGCACCAAGCCGACCGGGATGGCGGCGAGCACCATGACGAAGGTCAACGGCAGCAGGACCAGGACGCGAAAGCGTTGGCCCAGCACGGCACCTACCAAAAAGCTGAAAATCAAAAACGCGGTCATCCGAAACACTCTCCGTGCTTCGGACCCTAGGTTCCCCACCCTAAAAAGACCCTTAATCTGTATGGCTAAATTTGGCCTATTGGCTGCAATTTGCCAGCAGCGAATGATAGGCCTCACGCAAGCCGTTCAGGGCCACCACGCCCTTGATCTCGCTGTCGCTTTCCCTGACCACCACCGACAGCGAGGCCGTTGACTGCCACTTGCCGGCGGCAAAGGCCGAGACCTCGTCGGGCAGCAGCACCGCGGCGCCTGCGGCCGCCATGCTGGCGTCAAAGGTCAGGGTGCCACCGCCGCTCGCGGCGATGGTGACCTTGGGGTGGCTCCGCGGCGGAAAGGGCCTGATCAGGGCCACCAGCACGTCAACCTTGCCCTTCGGCGCGCAGCGAACGATGAGGCCGGCAAAGTCCGGGTCGGATTGGGTGGTATCCGCGGTCTTCGTGATGGCCGCGAAGCTTTCGCCGTCCTTACCCCCTTGCGTGCGGCTGAACTTCCAGACGGAGGAGGGGGCGGGGTTGGCGGCTTCAACGATAGGCCTCCCGCGACACGTTGTGTTGTCCGGGCAGGGGCTCGTCCATTGCGAGGGGAGATCCACGCCGCCAAGGAGCGAACCTGCCAGCAGCGTGATCAAAAGGAGGCCAGACACGGGGAATCCTATCTTAATGGTTCCAGCCTTAGCAGAGGGCGGCGAGGTCAAGAAGCCTCACGCTCGACACACTGAGTCCTCGGCTTGGGCGGTTTGCGCGCCAACGGAGCACACGAAATACAACAAATAGTCACAAAGGGTTAAACCAAGCCCCAAAGAGTGGCCCGGGCGCCACAGTAGCCGACCGATCGCACCGTTAACCACCGGGAACACTTGTCGCACCACCCCCTAGGCCGTACCAATTTACGTCACTTGGGGAGCCTCGGGCGCGATTCATGTCATCTATTGCCAAGACCTATATGTTGAAGCCAGCGTTGCTGGCCGCCGCTTTGGCGCTCGGAGCGTGCTCGACCAATCCCGGCTCGGGACCGCTGACGGACGACGTCAACAACAAGATTCAGACTGAAAACGCTCCGGCCTACGAGCTGGTGCCACTCAATCCCGCGACGGTGAAGATCCTGCACACCCATGAGCCCAAAGGGCTCGCCGGCGTGTTCACTGATCGGCGGCCGCCGGCCAGCATCGTATTCGGCATCGGCGACGTCGTCAGCGTCACCATCTTCGAAGCCGCGGCAGGCGGTCTGTTCATCCCGGCGGAAGCCGGCGTCCGTCCGGGTAACTATGTGACGATCCCCGATCAGTCGGTCGACAATGACGGCTTCATCACCGTGCCCTATGCCGGCCAGATCAAGGCTGCGGGGCTTACGGCGGTCCAAATTCAGCGCGCGATCGTCGACAAGATCGGCAACCGCGCGATCGAGCCGCAGGCGGTCGTGGCGATGTCCTCGCAACGCACCCAGCTCATCAGCGTGCTCGGCGAGGTCAATTCGCCGGCGCGTTATCCCGCCAGCGCGGCGGGCGCCAAGGATCGCGTGCTCGATGCGATCACCCGCGCGGGCGGCATCAAGGGCCAGGGCTTCGAGACCTGGGTCATGCTGGAGCGTGGCGGACGGCGGGCCACCGTGCCGTTCGAAAATCTCGTGATGGCGCCCGAGAACAACGTCTATGTTCGCCCCGACGACAGCATCTACGTCTATCGCGAGCAGCAGAAGTTCCTGGCGTTCGGCGCCAGCGGCCAGAGCGGCGAGTTCAACTTCGATGCCTGGCGCATCAACCTCGGCGAAGCCATGGGCAAGGCCGGTGGTCTTCTCGATGGCCAAGCCGATCCGGCCGCCGTGTACATGTATCGCCGCGAGCCGCGCGAGGTTGCGGCCCAGCTCGGTATCGACGTGAGCAAGTACACTTCCGAGACCGTTCCGGTCATCTTCAACGTGAACCTCCGCGATCCCGGTGGCTTCTTCCTTACCACCAAGGTCATGATGAAGAACGGCGACGTGATCTACGTCTCGAACTCCCGCAACGTCGAAGTTACGAAATTCCTGCAGTTCCTGCGCGTGATCATGGCCACCGGCAGCGATGCCGTGAACCTCTCCAACGACGCCCTGATCTTCCGCAACAACGTCAAGCTGGCGCCGTAAGACACCAACTTGATCCAGCGAAACCGATGGCACCGGGGCTTTGTCCCGGTGCCATCTTCGTTTAGATCGAAGCGGTTCTGCTGCGGCTACGAGTTCGGGAAAGATCAAGGCGCCACTGGGCAGCGCGCCGGTCATCGGGCACCCCGCACTGTTGCAAGGGGCTTCATGCGCTTACGGACACTTTGCCGTCTTTTGGCTCTCGTCCCCGTCGGCTTCGGGCTTGCACCGCTCGGGCAGGCTCTCGGCGCTGCTGCAGAGCTAGGCGTTCGCCACCGCATCGACGTGATGGTCTCCGCGGAGCCCGACGCTCCTGTCTTGTCACGCCTCAAGGGCGCCAAGGGCGAGCTGTCGTTCACAGTCCGGCTTTCGGCGAACTCCAAGGAGAGCAAGTTCTTCGGAATGCTGCGCCCGTCCTTCCCGGATATCGTTGTCCCCGATGGTGCGGGAAAGCCGCTGGTCCAGCAGACCAAGCTATGGGAGGAGGAGGTCTGTCATCAGCGCCGCGGCCTGCCCAAAGTCACGGTGACGCAACTCGGCGGGCATTTCGGCGAGGGGGAGGGGCGGATCGAGATTTCGGCCATCAACCGGCACATCGGCGTTCTGGTCCCGCCCGATGAATTAACCCCTGGAATAAAACTCGATCCGGGCAGTGATAGCTTTGGAGTATTCTTGGCATTCCGGGCGCAAACCCGGAACAGCCGCCTCAACGTGGATCTGAAGATCTATCCGATCGATTGCTTCCTCTAAGCCTAAAGCAAAGCCTGCCTTAAGAAAGCACGATGCGCCTTTGGCCTCCCAATATCAGCTGGTTCAGGATTCGTTGGTCATGGAGCTTGCCCGCGACCTTCATCCTGTTCTTCGTGATGGCCGGCGCGCCGTTCCCGTTCGGCTCGACCAATGATCTGTCGATTGCGTTCTGGTGCCTGTGTCTCGGGGTAGCGGTGATCTTCGCGCCGACGCGCGATCTGCGGGCACCGCATCTGTGGCTGCTCGCCGGCATCGGCGTGATCGTCGCCGCTTACGCCTTCGTGCTGCATGAGCAGCTCTCCGACCATCCCTGGGTCGCGCCGTTCCAGCCGATCTGGAAGCAGGCCTCGGAGCTGCTGGGCGTGCCGATCGCTCCGTCTGCTTCCATCGTCAAGAACGAAGCGTTCTTCGCGCTCGGCGCGCCGCTCGCCAACATCCTCGCTATTATTCTCGGCATCAGCGTCGGCGCCGATCGCGAGCGGGCGCGGCGCATGCTGTGGGTGATCGCGATCTCGGGCGCGGCCTACGCGCTCTACGGCGTGCTTTCGTTCCTGATCGAGCCCACCATGATCCTGTGGCGGGACAAGACCGCCTATCTCGGCAGCGTCACCGGCACCTTCATCAACCGCAACACGGCGGCGGCCTATTTCGGCTCCTGCGCGGTGATCTGGATGCTGCTGATCCTGGAGGACGTCCGCCGCCGGCTTCCTGAGCGGCACATCGAGTGGCGACGCCTGTCGCTCGACGTGCGCACGATTCCGCCAAAAGAGATCCTGCCGCAGCTTGGCTGCCTGCTGATCTGCCTGATGGCGATGTTCATGACGACCTCGCGCGCCGGCGTCGGGCTGTCGCTGATCGCGATGATCGTCGCGTTCACGCTCTTTCTCAGGAAAGACCTGCCGCCGCGCACCGGCATCTGGATTTCGCTCGGCTCGGGCCTTGCTGTCGCGCTCGGCCTCTTGCAGCTGCTCGGCGGCCGCGTCTCCAGCCGCTTCGACAGTCAGGGCCTGGTCGACGAGGGCCGTATCGAGGCCTGGAAATCGACGCTGCGGATCATCTCCGATAATCCCTGGTTCGGCACCGGCATGGGCACCTTCCAATGGGCCTTCCCGCCGTATCGAAGTCCTAACATTTCGATTCGCGGAATCTGGGACGCCGCGCATTCGACGCCACTGGAGCTTGCCTCCGAGGTGGGCATTCCCATGGCGCTGCTGGTGGCGCTCGCCTGGGCCATCATGCTGCTCGTTTTGGCCAGGGGCGTGTTCACCCGCCGGCGCGATGCCATCATCCCGCTGGCGGCGGTGGCGACCGCGACGCTGTCGCTGCTGCATTCGTGCCTCGACTTCACGCTGCAGGTGCCAGGCTACAGCATTCCATTCTTTGCGCTTTTCGGCGCCGGCCTGGCGCAATCCTTCCGCACCAAGGAGGCTCGGCGGGAGGCGGAGACGGGCGCTACCAGGCGGCGAGCCGAGGGCGTCCGACAACTGCTGACGCGGCCCCGGACCGGGTGCCGCAGCTTCACAAAAGTATCTAGATTTGAAGCAGTTGCGCCGTTTACGAAGTCTTTAGAATAAATGGACAGCCCTTTTCACTTCGGATAGGTTCCTGCACTGCACAGCCATTTGCCCGGGCCGAGGAAGCACATCGGGGCAGCTGATTTTTTGGAGGTTGATTTATGAACGTTATCAGGATTGCGCTTCGCTTGGCTGCCGCCGCGGCCCTCGCCGCGACGATCTCGTCGGTTGCCAGCGCCGCCATTTACCCGCCGCAGCGCCAGCTGCCGGCCACCGTCATTTCCGAGTTCAAGGCGGCGCCCAACAGTCTGCTGCAGCAATACCCGACCGGCGGCCCGCAGCTGATCTCGCGCGTGCGCGATCTCGGCGCCTCCGACCCGACCACGCTTCCCGGCCTGATCGCGCTTCTAAAGGATCCCGCGACCACGAAGGACCAGATGCGCGCCATCGTCGCCGGCCTCGCCCAAGTCGCTCGCATGGCCGCGCAGCAGGATCAGGCCTATGGCAATGAGATCCAGAGCGCGATCGCCGGCACCGGCAATCCCGATGTGATCGTCGCCTATCAGGCCGCCACCGGCGACGTCGCAATCGCCGCGACCGGCGGCGGCGCGGGTGGCGGCGGCACCGGCGCAGGCGGGCCGACGAGTAATAGCGGCTTTGCCAACGGCGGCGGTGGCGGGGGGGTCGTCAGGTTCGGCAACAACACCACGAACAACAACGCGCCCAACGGCGGCAACGCCGGCGTCGGCAGCGCCGGCAACAGCGTCAGCGCGCGCTGACCGAAATCGGCCCTTCGGCCGGGCCCATGAGGCCTCACGGCAGCGGCGCCACCGGGCGCCGCTTTGCGTTTGCGCCGTTAAGCTTTCTGCAAAAAGTCGCGCAAGGCGCGCTGTGCACGGCATTCACTGCGTTCAATTGCAGGCGGGTTTGTGTTAGTTTTCAGGGCAGCGCGGGTTTTGGCATCGGGTTTGCTCCGGATGCCATTAGGCTTTTGGCCAGCATTGATCCCAAGAACACACATTCGATCCATTTTCAGGAATCTATAGATGTTACAGGTGAACAAGCCGGCCGCGGAGATCAATCGCGAATTCGTTGAGATGCAAGGTTCACAGTCCGAATCGCTCGCCTCGTATCTCAGCATTATCCGCCGGCAGTTCCCGACGATAATCGCAATCCTGTCGGCCTGCGTGATCGTTGCGCTGTTGTATCTCTTTACTGCTGCCCCGCAATACACCTCGACCGCGTCGATGGTGATCGACACGCGGAAGGTGCAGCTGTTCCAGCAGCAGTCGGTGCTTGGGGACGTCGCAGTCGATTCCGCGACCGTGGAAACGCAGGTCGAAATCCTGAAATCCGAAAACATCAGCCTTGCGGTCATCCGCGACCTTCACCTGATCGACGATCCCGAATTCACCGGTACTGGTGGCGCCCTGCTTGGCGCCCTTGCTAGGCTGGTTTCCTCGAGCAGCCCAGCTTCCGAATTCGAATTGACCCGAAAGGCACTGGAGGAGTTCGCTAGGAATCGAGTCATCAAGCGTCTTGGCACCACCTACGTGATGGAGATTGGCTTCACCTCGCGCGATCCAGCGAAAGCGGCGAGGATCGCCAATGCTATCGCGGACGCCTATATCGTGGACCAGCTCGAGGCGAAGTACCAGGCGACCCGCCGCGCCAGTGTCTGGCTGCAGGATCGCATAAAGGAGCTGCGTGCCCAGGCGACCGGTGCGCAGAAGGCGGTGGTCGATTTCAAGATTGCGAACCACATCGTCAATACCGGCGGACGACTGATGAACGAGCAGCAACTCGCCGAAGTGAACAGCCAGCTCGTGCTGGCGCATGCGGCGACCGCAGAAACTAAGGCGCGGCTTGACCGCATGACCAGCATCCTCAAGCAGGAGATCCCGGATGCCTCTGTTGCCGATGCGCTGAAGAACGAGACGATCGTAAAGTTGCGCGCTCAATATGTCGACATGGCCTCCAAAGAGGCCATTTGGGCGTCGAAGTATGGCTACGACCATCTCGCCGCTGTAAACCTTCGGCGGCAGATGGACGAGATCAGAAAGAACATCACCGACGAGCTCAAGCGCATCCAGGAATCGTACAAGAGCGACTATGATATCGCAGCCACCCGTGAGGAGAGCATCAAGACGAGCCTGAATGCGGCTGTCTCTGAATCACAGCTCACCAACCAGGCGCAGATCCAGTTGCGCGAGCTCGAGAGCACCGCCCAATCCTACCAAGCGATGTACGACAATTTTCTGCAGCGCTATATGGAAAGCGTGCAGCAGCAGTCCTTCCCGATCACTGAAGCGCGTGTTATCAGCGCGGCGACGATGCCGTTGAAGAAGAGTTATCCGAAGCCTCTGGTCGTTTTGGCGGTAGGACTCTTCAGTGGCCTCATGCTGAGCTTTGGCGTCGCCATGGCTCGCGAGCTCACCGACCGCGTCTTCCGTACGACCCAGCAAGTCGAAGAAATCCTGGGCACAAGCTGCCTCGCGATCCTCCCCACGGTGGGCAGCTCCGCCGCACGGCCGCTGTCGCTGCTTCCTGGCTCGCTTGCGGACAGGTTTACCGACAAGTCAGGCAGCCCCGATCCGGACCTCTTGCGCTATGTCGTCGAAAATCCTCTGTCCCGCTACTCCGAGGCCGTGCGAACCCTCAAGGTAGCCATGGATCTCAACTCAATGTTGCGAGAGAATCGGGTGCTGGCAGTCACCTCAACTCTTCCGAACGAGGGAAAGAGCACGCTTTCCGCGAACCTCGCCCAGCTCATGGCACACGGTGGCGCCCGAGTGATTCTGATCGATGCTGACCTGCGCAACCCCTCACTGTCGCGCGCGCTGGTGCCGGACGCGCGCGTCGGCTTGGTCGATGTTGTCGCGCAGAGTGCGCGGCTGGAGGATACGTTAGTAATCGATCCTGAGACCAAGCTCTCGATACTGCCGGCGGCTACGCCCTCGAAGCTCCTACACACAAACGAGATCCTCGCGTCTAAAGCGATGCACAATCTTGTCACGTTGTTGCGCTCGAAATTCGAGTACGTTGTGCTGGACATGCCGCCAATGGCGCCTGTGGTCGACGCGCGTGTCACCTCGACCTTCGTCGATTCTTACTTATATGTGGTAGAGTGGGGAAAGACGAATACAGACGTGGCGCGCCACAATCTGCGCGCGGCGCCGGAAATCCACGGCAAGCTGTTGGGAGCCGTCCTGAACAAGGCCGAGACAAGGCTACTTGCGCGCTACGAAGCCTATTATGGTCGCCAATACTACCAGAAATACTACGCAAGGTATGGGTACGTGGACTAACTGTCGCGCAGTGCCGAAGGCATTCGTGCGTGTGATGCTGCTGTTTGTGGCGCTTTTCGGTACGCTCTGGCCGATGGCAGCCGTTCCTTCCTTCTGGTTGACGGCACCTATCCGCGAGGCGTCGCTACAGATCATGGCCGACGGCCGGTTCAGGCCTGGTGTTTTGGCGGACATGCTGATCCGCTTGAATGCGAATTCCCGACCGGTTGTAGTGCAACCTGAGCTTCGATCTGCACTCGCACTGGTAACGCTGCGAACCGCCGAAGAAGCGATGCACCGAAAGAAAACTGACGAGGGCGATCGCGCAATGGAAGCGAGCGAGGGCGAATTGCGGTCGGCGCTACAGGTCACCCCAACTGACTCATTTCTTTGGCTGATGCTCTATTCGGTTGTGACGAGGCGCAGTGGATTCGACTTTGACAACATCAGGTATCTGGAACGGTCCTATGCGTCGGGACCGAACGAAGGCTGGGTCGTGCTCCGGCGCAATCAGTTGGCGCTTGCGGTCTTCTCGGTGCTAAGCAAATCTCGTCAACAAGAGGTCGTCGCTGAATTTGCAGCTCTCATCAATAGCGGTTTCATTGAGGAAGCCGCCATCAATTTGACCGGCGTAGGTTGGGTTGAACGCGAGCGCTTGTTGGAGAACCTGAAGAAATTGGATGTTGCGTCACGCGAAATCTTCGCCAAGAGATTGGCGCGCGACGGAGTGAGGGTGAGTATACCTGGGATTGAGCAGGACGAGAGATACTTGCGCTAAGGATCAGTACGTTGCGACATTCAGTCACGCGCACTTGCCGAATGGTCTGGTCCAGTGCGCCAGCATTAATGATTAAACGAATGCACCTAGGTCGACCTATGGACAACTACCGGCGAGGCGGGATAGGCAACGCGGCGAATACTGGAAGGTCAATTGATATCACATGCTTCGTGATCAGAGGGAAGTTCGGGTATTCTCGTCACCCTGAGCGCGTGCTCAACCGTCGGGTAGTGCTTGTAAAATCGTAATTGGCCAGCAGATAATTTGCCTAGCGGGCCCTCACGCCTACAGTTTACCGATTTTAACGGGGTCATATGAATAAGCTCCATCCTGAACTCGTTCGGCAAGATCGAAGAGACATCCCCGACGATAGAAGTGAAATCCGCCTCTTCGCGGTGCTGCGCGATGAAATGTTACGCCTGCCCTACTTTCTAAACTATTATCGCCAACTCGGGGTATCCCGATTCTTTGTAATCGACAATGGATCCAACGATGGGTCGGGGCAGTTTTTGCTCGATCAATCAGATTGTCACGTGTTTTTCACGGAAGGGTCGTACGGAAAGAGTCGCGCAGGTGTTAATTGGCTGAACTCGTTGCTGGATGCTTATGGCACATCACACTGGATTCTTCTCGCTGACGCCGACGAATTGTTTGTCTTTCCCGCTTGTGAAAATGTAGAACTGCCGAAATTTTGCAACTGGCTGGATCAGCTCGGTTATGAGGCGGTGTACGCACTTCTCCTCGACATGTACAGCTCGCTCCCTATCCGAGAGGTCAACTATCGGCAAGGCGAAGACTTTAGAGCGACATGCCCTTACCATGACAGCAGCTATGTTGTCGTGCGCCGATACGGCTTCCCGTCTGCTTTCCCGCCCTTCGAGCACATTGGTGGGCCGCGTCTGCGCCTTTGTTTTGGAGATCAGAATACGCCTGCGATCTGGCCTCGTCTGAAGCCAAAATTGGCGAGGCGAGCCTTAGCGATCGCGCACAAGGCTGGATTTTTCCGTCAAAAACGAGCTCAGGTCGTCGCAACGCAGGCATATAAGGTTCCGTTGGTCAAATGGCGAAGCGGAAACGCGTTTGTTAATAGCCATCGGCTTAACGCCGTTAAGCTTTCGCCCGTTACAGGCGCTCTGCTGCACTTCAAGTATTTTCAGGACTTCGGCAAACGCATCGAAGATTCTCTTGCACACGGAGAACACTACGGCGGCGCAATAGAATACCGCCGGTACGGTGAACTCCTGGCAGCAAATCCTAATTTGTCGCTCCTAGGCCCGGAAAGTGTTCGTTACACCTCAAGTCGCGAGTTGGTTGACAGCGGCTTGATCCGAACAGACAGTCGTTGGATGTCGATCGTTTGAGGTTGTCAGCATTCGTCGCTAGCCGAGCATCCGATAATGGTCGAAACTCCTCACAAAAGCCGCTTCGCCCCGCGCAAGAGGTTGTTGCGCAGAAGCAGATGGCTGCTGCAGCTTTTTCTGCTGCTCTTTCAGTTAGTGGCGTCGAATCGGGGTGTGATGGCCAATGGCCTTCCCTCAGGCTTGGGTGTTCACGTGCAGGTATGGCAGATTGACACTGCCGACTTGGAACGAATCCGAAATTTTGGTTTCAGCTTTGTACGATGGGGTATGTCGTGGGAAGCAATCGAGAAAGATCCAGGAGAGTTCGACTGGGCAACGACAGACGCATTTTTCAAGAAGGTCAGACACTCGGGTCTTTCCTCCATTGTGATTCTAGCGACTGGAAACCATTTTTATAGCCGCTGGCTAGAACTGCCGGCAGATCCGGGCGTGCGAGAGAGGAAAGTTGCGGCACCACCAGAGAGTGAGGCTGCGATGGCGGCCTTCAGCCGCTTCGCTGCCGCTGCCGCGAAGCGGTACGCTGACGAGTCGGTTACGTGGGAGGTCTGGAATGAGCCGGACTTGCCCATATTCTGGCCGCCCAAACCAAAGCCAGATGCCTACGCGGAACTCGCCGCAATGACTTGCAGCGCAATCAAGATGGCTGCTCCAAAGGCAATGGTGCTTGCGCCGGCAACTGCCAGCCTGCCGATCCGGGCGCCCGCACTCTATGGGACTCTGGCGAAGACCGAGGCGGCAGGGTGTCTCGATGGCTTGAGTATGCATAGTTATCGCATAAGCGGCGGGCGACGGCCGGATCCGGAGAGCGTGGAAGCTGAGAACCTGGCCAGTCGCGCACTACTTGAGCGCCTGTCCGGTCGATGGCGTGACGTGCCCATGCTGTGCACTGAATGGGGTTATCCCACTTCGGCCGTTGGCCGTGCAACCCAGCGAGCATATTTGGCTCGCGCCTATCTTGCGAACGTCGCCAGTGGCGTTCAGGCAACCGTATGGTACGAATGGAAGGACTCAAGGGACGAGCCTGCCAATCCCGAGTCTCATTTTGGACTTCAGACGGCGCAGGGTATTTTCAAGGTTGAGCTGGATGACGGATTAGTTCGGCGATTAACGAGTATGAGGTTCGTTCGCCGACTGCAAGCCGTGGACCCTCAGGTGCAGCTCCTTTTGTTCGAGGAAGGGAAAACAAGTCAGATCGTTGCCTGGCTAAGGTCCGACTCTGCTCGAACCGCCGTTGCCAAAATAGCCGGAAAGGCGGTCGTCCTAAGCAACTACCCTGTGATCGTCCCTGGCGACCGGGCCGAAGATGACGGACATGGTCATGCGCGTTAAACTGGCTGACTCGATATTCGCGTTGGCCGTGATCGCGATTCCCTTCGACGCGATCGCAGGATTTAAATCCTTCGGAGAACTCGGCAACGAGAGTTCTTTCTATTTCTTTGCGTTGGCCATGGGGCTGTATGGGATCAACGCTGCCGGCGCTAGCGTAGCTGGTGAGCTTGTCGAGCGGCTAGGCGGGCCCCTTTTCTGGCGAACCGGTGCCGCCATCGTAATCGTAATAGCGATTTCGGCCCTCTGGAATGCGACTGAAATCAGCGCGGCGAGGTTTCATGGTCGCGATGGGCTTGCGAAATTGGTCACCTCCGCGACCGTGGTAATCTACGGCTTAGCCCTCGCATTGTTGACTCGTGCAGTGGTTTTGGGGCGATGGTATGTGCGCCTGATACTGCCCATTTGTATCAGCGCGGCACTATGCGTCGGCTTCGGCTTGCTCGAGGCTCTCGATCGAGTTGGGATGAGTCTTCCACTCTATCAAACTGTGAACTCCTTGCTCCACGCGGGCTCGGATCATACTGTTCAATCGTGGGACGGCACCTTGAATTTGAGGCTTATCGAGGGATGGGATAAACGCCTTCGTACCGTTTCGTTCGAGCCTCCATCATTCGGGAACTTTTCCGGACTTGCATGGCCTTGGCTTTTCGCTGCAATATTCATAACTCGGGGCATTAGGAAGGCCCTCCATATTTTCTTGCTCTTGGCTTTCACAGCCTTGATTGTTGGTTCTCAGGCCCGGACGGGATGGTTGCTCTTGGCAACCAACGTTGTCGCTTTCGGTCTCCTGAAATTTCTGTTCCTGCCCCCGGATGGACGCGTACCGAAGTCGGCGACCTTCATTGGGGCACTACTGCTGTTTGCAGTGGTTGCAGTGATCATATTTTACGCGGCGAGCTTCGACGAGGTGATTCGCGAGGCCGTTGTGGGGACTTCTGTTTCCGATCTGTCGCGTTTGGCCTATCAAGTTACGTCGATTAGAATGTTTTCTGAGTACCCGATATTGGGGGTTGGGTTGGGTCAGTTCGCCTTCAAGGCTAGCTCGTATATGCCGGACTGGGGGTTCCTAAGTTCCGAGGTCAAGGCGTCCCTCCGATTTACCGACGCGCCCTGGCCTAACACGTACTCGCTTTACGCCAGGCTTGCCGCTGAACTCGGCTTGATCGGCCTTTTCGGATGGATCTCAATCTGGATCGCGCTTATCGTTTCGGTGCGCGGGGCGGGGTTGATCTACGCGAATTTGGGTCGGAATGTGCCGGTGGTTGCATACCCGATCATCATGAGCTGTGCCGATGTTATCGTAACCGGGCTCACCACTGATACCTTTCGAACCCCGATGATCTGGATCACCCTGGGCGCAGGCGCAGCCTTTAGTGCACGGGTGGGGCAACTTGCTGGCGCCCCCCTCCGACCATCCACACGTCCAATTCCGAGCCAGACCTATCTCACGTCCTCGCGCAGCTGATCGGGAAAATGGGATGGCACTAGCCTATCACAGTAACCGATTCCGTAGAGGATCTGAGACTCATTGGCTGACGCATGGTCTGAACCTGATGCGGGTAAGCTGGCTCAGGGCAGTAGTCGGATTATGCCTTGTATTCGGTTGCAACTCCCGTGAATGAGCGCGCGGAAGTTTGGAGCAGATTGCGATCGCATCCATTGTTTGGCGCCGCGGCTGGGTTGGCAGCGCGGGTCATTCAAATGGGATCCACGCTGGCTCTCGTGCCGATCCTGCTGAGTCACCTGGGCTCCGAGCAATTCGCCGTGTGGCTCGCCGCGAGTTCCTTGATGGGCGCTTTTTCCTTTATCGATTTGGGAATTGGATCGGGTCTAGTCAATCACATCGCAGTCTCGAAGGGAGCCTACAATACCGCGCGAACATACCTTTCAAATGCGCTTGTGGCTCTTACGTTGTTCTCAGTCGTCAGTACGACGGTGGTATGTCTGACGTTCTTTTCGAATCGGACGGGTAGTAGCTTCGTTCATGTTCAAGGTACTGGAGCTTGGGAAGCATTCTTTATGACGTGTCTGACACTTTGTATCGTGTCGCCGCTGAGCCTTGTTTGGAAAACCAGACTTGGTCTAGGTGAAACCGCAATTCAAAGCATTTGGGACGCATTTGCCTCCCTTGCCACGTTTTGCGCGATCGTTGTCAGCCTCCAGTTCAATGCAGGTATCGTCGCCGTAGTGGCTTCTTTCTGCGCGGTGCCTCTAGTCGTTCATTGCCTTAACGGCACTCTATTGCTTCGGCGGCGCCCCGACCTGAAGCCGCGTCTTTCGCTGGCAAGTGCGGGGAAGCTGGCAACAGTGCTGAAATCCGGCGCTCCGTTCCTGCTCGTAAACGCGATCAACGCCATCAGCTTTTCCTTCGATTCTGTCTTGGCACTACATCTCTTGGATGCCGAACAGGCGGCGCGATTCGGGGTTGCGCAGAAAATGGCGATCGCGGTCCAGACGTTGCTTTCGATTGGCCTGACTCCGTTTTGGCCTCAGTTCCGAGCTGCAACCGCGGAGCAAAATGCGCGCGGCGCGTGTGGACTTTTGGTCTCCGCTTTTTCATTGGCCTTGCTTATAGCGGGTTCTGTCTCGACGGTGACCCTCCTGTTTGGAGATGATGTCACGCGTTTTTGGACGCGTGGCAGGATATCGCTTCCAAATGACCTGATCATTGGTGTTGCGATCTGGATTCCGGTTTTCGCCGTTAACGCGGTGCTCACGTCACTCATGAGCGTGCCATCGCTGCTGCCTATGCAACTGAAACTGGCGAGTTTGTCTGGGATAAGCTGTTTTGTAGCTAAGGTCGCTTTGGCAAAAACGTTGGGGGGAGTTGGGCTGTTCTGGGGAAATAGCTTCGGCCTGTGTGCCTTCTTTATAGTTCCTGCTTCTTTTGTTATCGCGCGCGACCTTCTCAGGATGCAACGGCGTAAAGGCGGTTAAAGTGTCAAAATCAGACAATCTTAACTTGAAGGTCGCGCACTTCACCGAAGCGCCGTTGGGAGGGGTTCTTGCGCATTTGCAGGAATTGATTGCGGAGCAAATCAGAGATTCTGCAATTTCTCAAATTGTGGTCTTCGGTCCCGATATAAATGACGAGGCTCTATCAAAGCTGGCTCATCCAAAGCTTGTCATCAAGTCGTATCCATACGTTGGGCGATCGATACGGTCTCTGATCAGAGTCCCCTTTGCCGCCGGGGCGCTGATCCAACGCTTTAAGCCCGATGTCGTTCATGTCCACTCTACGTTTGCTGGACTTCTTGTGCGTCCAGTTGCTTTCCTGCCGAAGCGCCGTCCAATCATTGTGTATTGTCCTCATGGTTGGGCGTTCCTGCGGGACACAAAGGCGAACCGGCTATATGCGTGGCTTGAGGCGGCATTGTCGCGCTTGTGCGACGGTGTCGTATGCGTATCTTCCTCCGAGCGCGAAGCGGCTGCTTCAGCCGGCATTCCTGTTTCAAAATGTGTTGTGATTCTAAATGGCATCGCGGACGAGGCGATGCCGTCAGCGAACTCGGCGTCAGGCCTTGAGAGGCCGGTCAAAATTCTTTTCGTGGGTCGTTTCGATCGACAAAAGGGATTTGACGTGTTTCTCGACGTCATGTCCGAGCTTGGCAACTTGGCTCAGGGCTTTGCGATCGGTGACTTTGTTACCGATGCCACTACCGCTCTAGAAATTCCCGAGAATGTCGAACTCCTCGGTTGGAGAACTCGGTCACAGGTCGAGGAGAGTTTGGCAACGGCTGACCTGCTCCTGATGCCTTCTCGCTGGGAGGGATTGCCCATGATCGCGATCGAAGCGATGCGAGCGGGCCTTCCGATATTCTCCTCCTCAGTAGGAGGACTTCCGGAGCTTGTTGAGGATGGAGCGACCGGACGGCTCCTGAAGAGCTTGCGACCGCTGGATATCGCGAATGCGATACGTGCCACTAGCGCTGAGGAATTGCGAAGCTTCGCTCAAAACGCTCATCATCGGTTTAGAATGCACTACACGGCCAGATCAATGGCTGACCGGACAAAGCAACTCTATTTGGATCTCCTGGGAACTCGTGATTTTTACTCGCAAGAAGCCGTGACTACATCTCGAAGTAAGGCAGAAGGCTCGGGAAGCATCCTGCATCGCTCCCTCGATGGGACGGACCGCAGCCCGTAGAAAGCTCAAGCTCGCGCGCGCCCACGCCGCGCTACTCGTCCGACGCAGACCGAACCTCAAACTGGATTAAGCCCAGAGCAAGGTTAACGAAAAAACTCCGGGCCCTTGCGAGCGCGCAATGCCTTCTGATTTCATTAAGGAGCGAGCCGGCGCGCGCGAGCAGAGCAAATCGAGAAGCCGCGGGCGAATGATTGCGAAACGTCCATTAAGCACATCAGTTAAAGAGCGCTCGGTTTCCTTAAACTAAAATGCGCTTCGGCCATCTACGGTGGGCGCGTCCAGTTTGAGGAGCGCCAGAGATGTCCAGTTCAGCTTCCACTGCGGATTATGCAGTCAATTCCGCAACGAGCGTGACAAGCTTTATCGATTCGATCGGCATCGCCACTCACCTTGCGTCGTACGATCCGACTCACATCCTGAGCGAGTTATCCTATCTTGGCATTTCGAATGTCCGTGACGGCATCCCGCCCGCCACCGCGCTTTCGACGTATATCGCGCTGGCCGAGACCGGAGTCCGTTTTGTTCTTCTCGAGTCAAATTCCTTCTACGCGGATCAGGCGAGCCAGGTGAATGCGGCAGCCGACCTTGTACGCGCAGATGCTCTCGAAATGGCCGTGCCCGGCAGCATCATTGCGCTGGAAGGGTCGAATGAATACACGACCAACACTTACTATCTCAACGGAATTTCCTCTCACGGGAATCTGAGCTGGGGCGCGGCCGACGACGCCGCGTTGCAGGCGGCGATGCGAGCAGATCCGCTGATGGCCGGCGTCAGCGTGATCGCCGCCTCCGAGTGCAGCACACTCGCGATCCCTTCCTTTGGGACATTTGCAGACGCCTCCAACGTCCATGTCTATGGAGGCATCGGCCAGCAGTTGCAGGACGGTATCAATGCCTGGGTCGCAGCCGCTCAGGCGTCCAATCCCGGCAAACCCGTCTACATCACTGAAACCGGCGTCTCCAGTTCGGGCTTCAACACATCGACCTGGGGCGGAGGCGTGGCTGATGCCTACACCCAGGGCATCATCGACACCAACGCGCTGCTGGACGGTTACAAGGCGGGAGCCGCCATCACCTTCCTGTATGAGCTAATGGATGAGCCTAACGCGTCGAGTGACCAAGAGCAGCACTTCGGCCTCTTCAACGCTGACGGGACTCCGAAACCCGCCGCCGTAGACATTAGCAACCTGACGCATATTCTCGAAGACAAAGGTCCGCCGCTCACATCGCCTGGAACTCTTGCCTATAACATCTACGGTCTGCCGAGCACTGCGTCGTCGATGCTGTTGGAAAAGTCGAGCGGTGCTTTCGACATCGTTCTCTGGAATGGCAATGCCACACTTTACAACGGCACCAGCGTCGTGACGCCGCCAACATCGGAAGTAACGATCAGCTTGCCTAGCGCGGTCTCAAGCATCAAGATTTTCGACCCCATTAAAGGGACTACCGCCATTCAGACCGTTTCCAACGTGAGCAGCATAACCGTTGGCTTATCGGCCGATCCGATCATCATCGAGATCGAGCAATCTACCACGGTACCGCCCGCTCCGCCGGCTGCGCCCGAGGCTCTGAGTGATGCCAGCATCGTGAACGGATACGTCAATGCGGTGCACAACACGGCGCAACAGGCTATTACCGGGATCGCCCAAGCTGGCGCCGTGGTGACAGTTTACGACAATTCGCTCGCCTTGGGTTCTATCGCTGCGGATGCCAATGGTGCCTGGAGCTTTGTCTTGGGCGCATTGCCGGACGGTTCTCACCAAATGACGGCCGTCGCCTCGAATGGATCCGGCCAAATGAGCGCGGCCAGCGCCGCTCTCAACTTCATAGTTGACACCATTGCACCGGTCCCGGGTATCGTCAACGTTGTGCCGACCGGGTCGAACTCGGTCACGATCAGCGGCATCAGCACAACCGACTCGACCATTTCGCTGTACGACAACGGGAAGCTGATAGGGACGACCTTCTCCTCGAATGGCTCGTGGAGCTTGACAAGCCAGCTGTCCAAGTCGGCTGTACACAGCTTGACAGAGACCGCGACAGACGCAGCCGGAAACACAGGGAGCGCTCCTGGCGTTACTCTTTACTCTAACCAGGCCAACCAGACTCTAACTGGCGGAGCGGGCGCCGACGTGCTAATCGGCCGTGGCGGGGACAAACTGACCGGCGGCGCCGGGGCAGACACTTTCGTCTTCAACCCGGGTTTTGGTAAGCAGGTTATCAACGACTTCACTCCAAGCACCGCCACAATGCAGGGTGACCACATCGACATCAGCCGCGCGATGGTTCCGGATTTCGCCCACTTGCTAGCCGACGCCCAACAGGTGGGAAGCAGCGTGGTCATTACCATCGACAAGTCGGACGTCCTGACCTTGAATCACGTCGCGCTGTCGAACCTTCATACGTCCGACTTCAGCTTCATCTGACGCTTTGGGTGATCGGCGGTGCGCCAACGGCTAGATCCGGTGGGGCGAACGGAGGCCAAGCCAAGGCCATCTACTCTTCAGAGCTAACGTTTTTGGCTGAGGGACTGCTAGGTTCGTTCAAAGGCGTTTGTTGCTTGGATAAAGGGGCGATCGCCTGATCGGTGCAAGAACCGCAAGTAGAAGCGAAGCAATCGGGCCCGGAAAGCTGCGGGCTATCGATCCTTCGATCCACTCAGATACAACTGTGTTATTCTTGCTTGTGAGGGCCAAGGGCAACTGGTCGAGTCGAAGGCGAGGAGCGATTTCCGAAAACTCACGATGAAACTGGCTGGGTGCGTGGGGGAACGAGCCCATCGCCTCAGCTTCTTTCCGAGTCGGGTGACTAATGAAGGCACGAAGAACGAGAAAGGAGGCTTCTGTCAGGTCTGAGCCCAATTCCAAGATGTTCTGACCCGCTATGCCCAAATTAGCCAATACTTCGTCTGTGAATGCCTTAATGATATCGTGCTGTAGCCCAACTCCCCAGACGCTCGCCGGATCATTCTCCGCGTACGGAGCACGGACTGGCCGGGCGGTGCCATTTGCTTCTCTCTCATGGGAAATGGTCGTCCCGTGCTGCGCGGCGCAGATCGCTTCGAACAGTGAGGCGCGTATAAAGGGAGCCAGCGATGCTGCGCGCCCCTCGTTGACATAGGACTCAAGAGTGCCCACGCCGGCGGGGCGGCTGAGCAGCCGGTAATAAAACCCGTGAACGCGGTTGACGAAAGTTGGATCATGCGACTGTACTGCAGCGTATAGAGACCGCTGTAGACCGCCTTTCCAGCCCAAATCGACGATGCCGATCTTTTCCTCGGTGAAGAATCCTTCCTGCCTTAGATAATCGACGAGCACCGCTCGTTGACGTGTTGCGTTCCTGATCACATGTTCCAGATGGCCGGATCGCAATGTGGATGCAAGATCGGAGATTTGTTGAGCCGTTAGCTTGGCCAAGGGGGATTTGAAGCCAGCATCGGCCAGCAGCTTCAGAGCAGAAGGATCACCGCTCAGACCAAGCCTCGATAAAATTTCGCCGACGGTTTGATCGGTGTGAAACCCCAGTGACTTGATGTCGTCCTCGGAAAGGTCCTGGATTCCGGGAAGGTGCAAGCTTTGACGAGAAACAAACAAATATCTTGCGTCTAGGTCCAATCCAGAGTGTCTTATGATCTTACGAGCCATCTTCAGTAAGATCTGGCCGTCACGCGCAAGAAAATACAGTCTTTTGACGCCGCTCGCTTGTGCACGCGCTAATATCCAAACCACGTATGCGAGAAGCATCACGGCGCTAACACCCGCGGATACTTCGGCAATAGTACGTTGTTGCGAAGTGACGGGGTCGCTCCTTGCTCTGGCTGCGCGCGCACTCTCGGCCAAGGCAGATCGCACGATCTTCGGTTTGATAGAATCTGCCTGGGCAAGCAGACGTTCGAAACGAGTGAGATGCTCGTCGTGGCAACAAACAGATGAGCAGTCCCACCCGCCGGCCTGGACAACGTCCGCAAAAAAACTGTCGTCGATTTGCAAATGATTACCCGAGTTTTTTGTTCTACAGCAGCCGGAGGAGGCCATCGCTGCGGCTCGCCTCAAACAAGTTGGACCGTGATGAATTCGCTCGTCTGAACAAAGCTCGTTACTCATGCTTCGTTACTCATGCTTCGTTACTCATGCGAGAAGAGAGGATGCGGTAACCTTCGGTCGATATCAGAGGCGCAACTCACCGTATAATCGGGTTTCGCAGGCTAAGTGTCTTTGCTCTTTGTGTTGCGATGTTCCAAGCGTGTGAAGTGGCAGGGTGAATGTTTTTGTCATCGTGAAGCATGGCCTTCGGCCTATGGATAAGTGAATTCCGGGTCGACCGACCGCAATTCATCCATGAATAGCTTGCTCCCGCGCCGCTTTCAAAGAGCCGCTGCGCGTAACGACGAGAGTGCGTCAGCAACGCTCAAACACCTGCCTCTGTCAAATTACTAGTCGCAAACGTAAACACCGAACGCGCTAAACACAAAAGATGCGCCCCCCATCAACCGACCTCTCGATCATCAAAAGCTTGACCGCGCTGTTCACCTGTCCGAACAATTCACACAGACCCATGTCGCGGCACTAGGTGAAGCATCCAGACGAATCGTTTCGCCAACGCAAGAGGGCTGATTGGAGTTGCCCGAGTGGCGCTTGACCCTTGGATTGCAGCCAACCAGGAACGACATTGGTAGACTTGACGAGCTTCATCACGCGATCAGGATGAATGCCAACGCCGACCGCCGAGAACGGCTTGAGAATCGCCGCCGCAGCTTTCACCGCAGCTTCGGGAAGCAGAAGCTCTCGCGCATTCGGAAAGTGAGTAGTCCGGAATGCTGTAACGATGTCCTCAATCGTATAGCGATCTGGGTAACACGCATTGAACAAGACGAAACGCTCCGGGCACGAACGAGCAAATTCGATGGCATTGATCAGGTCTTCGACATAGAAGCAGCCCTTGATCGTGTCGCGCCGGCCCGGATAAACAAAAAAGCCCTTCTGCAGTAGAGTAGCGAGCCGAGTAAAATTCCCGTTTTCTCCTACTCCGAAAACGACTGCTGGTCGAGTGATGACTAGCTTTCGATCATCGCGTTCTGTCATCCATCCTCGAAACACCTGTTCAGCTAGGAATTTCGACCTGCCGTAACTGGAGCTCGGCGCAGGGGGAGTGTCTTCCAGCTTGGTATCTTCACCAGGGCCGTACACGGAGATCGAACTTGTGAAGACGATCTGCGGCACGTGATTGCGTCTGGCCAGTGCAGCGATCTCTACAGCTCCGCCGACGTTTGTCTCATAATATTCGTGGTCGGGGTGCCCAGGCGTACGGTGTATTGCGGCAAGGTTGTAGATGGTTGTTATCTCGCCGGACGTGTCAAAGTTGCTGAGGTTGCGTACATCGCCGATCTTGTACTCGACGCCAGAGACAGGCGCAGCAGGCGCTCGCAAGTCGACGCTCACAATTGTGGCTGTGGAGGTCCGTCGTAACCGACGCAGCAGATGGGTTCCGACGAAACCGGAGCCGCCAAAGATCAAAATGCTTTTTTCCATTAGTCCCTCAGCCTCGAAATCTCTTGTTTTCAATATGCATTCGGATCGCGCAAACTTGTGGCTACAGTCAGAAGTAGGATCTTAAGATCAAGTCTGACGGTCCAGTTATTGATATACCAGATGTCGAGCTCGACTCGCTTCTGCATAAGCTCGATCGCGCGGATTTCTCCGCGGTAACCATTAACTTGCGCCCAACCGGTGATGCCGGGCTTGACGTGGTGGCGGAAGGCGTAGTTGCCGATGATCTGCTCATATTCGGTGTTGTGGGCGGCCGCGTGCGGGCGGGGGCCGACCAGCGACATGTCGCCCTTGAGCACGTTGAAGAGCTGCGGCAGCTCATCGATCGAGGTCTTACGTAGCCATTTGCCAATCAGCGTGACACGAGGGTCGTTCTTCTGCGCCTGCGTGATGGTCGGGCCGTCCTCGAGCACGCGCATGGTGCGGAATTTGAATATCCTGAACGCGCGCCCGCCGAAGCCGTGGCGGGTCTGGCGGAAGAACACGGAGCCCTTCGAGGTCAGCTTGATCAAGATCGCGGTCACCAGCATCACCGGCGCGAACACCAGCAACCCAAGGCTCGCGCCGATGACGTCGAGCGTGCGCTTGAGCGCGCGCTCGCTAGGGGCCAGCGGGGCGCGACGCAGTTCAGCGGTGAAGATGTTGCCGGTGCCGAAGAGCGGATAGCGCAAAAAGCGCGCCGTGGTCGCGTCCGGCACCAGATGCACCGGGAGCGGCAGGATCTTCAGTGCGTCCAGAATGCTGTCGATCGCATGCTGCCGGCTCCAGTTCATCAGCAGGAAGATGTGCTCGATCCGGTTCTCACGCGCATAGGCGATGAGCTCTTCGAAGCGCGGTGCGAGCGAGGAGAGCAATAGCGGTGACGCCAGCTGCCTTGCAGGAATCTCCATGATTCGCATCAAGCGATAGCCGTGCTGGCCGAGGTCGTCGATCGCGTTGGACGAGGTGGCAAGGCCGAACTCGGCGATCATAATCGCCCTCCCGTTGGCGAAGGCGCCGGTGCGCAAGGAATTCGCAGTCCACCGCGCCGCCACGGTCTTCCAGGCGACCAGGGCGGCAAGGCCGACCAGGTAGAACGAGATCGTGCTTCCTCGGGAGAACTCCTCGCTGACCTTCATTGTGAAGGCGATCGCTAGCAGCGCACCGAACAGAGCGGTCCACGTCGCGGTTGTCATTCGCAATGTGCGTGGCAGGTCCGTGATGGTTCGGAGTCGATAGCCCTGCTGCACTACGTTCAGAAGAACAAAATTGACTGCAACCAAGACACTAGCCGCCGCATACACGTCTGCTTTGCCGACGAGGCCCGCGGTCGACAACAGATAGCCGACCGCGCAGCCAATCCCACTGACCACGATCAACGCTGCATCAACTACGGCCATTGAGCGTTCAACAACCTCAGGGCGCAGCCAGCTTGGCGAAAAGCTTGTAGATGTTGAAGCAGTTTGCTCGGCCACGGGAATTCCCGTCGCAGAATCAGGAACGGGCAGTGGTCGAGTAGTAATAATTGTCATCCTGCGAAATCCATTGACGCGAAATTTATTACCCGAATAAGCCGTGCTATCGGTCAAAAGCGCTGTTAAAACAAGGTGAAGGAAAAATTAACCTTACCCCCAAGGCGGATTGTAGCTCATCTCGCCTCAAGTGATATGTCAAATTTATAGACCGTTAGGAGTTCTTGTTGCCAACCCAGGACCGGAAGCGGACCCGACGGAGAGGGAGGCGGTACCTTGCTACTGGTCTTGCGGCCATCGCTTTGGTGGGTATCCTGCTTCTCCTTCTTCGTCCTGAAGCGACCCCCATACGAACGCCGACAGCTTCTAAAGCTGTGCCAGTCAAGCTCCTCCTTGACGGGCGATATAGTGCTCGGTTTGCCGGCGAACTCGCTGCATCGAGGGGGGGCTATTTTTCCTCCCGCGTTGAGGTCTTGGCTCAGCCCGAAGACCCTGACTTCGTCCAAACCATTGCACGCCAAAGTGCCATCGGCGTGACGAGCGGTCAGAACTTCCTACTGGCAAGCTGGCGCGGCGTGCCCGTAACTGCCTTCGCTGCAAGCTTGCTTGATACCTCGGCCGCGATCTTCACGCTCGAAAGCTCAGGCTTGCGGCAGCCGGGGGATCTGATCGGAAAAAGAATTGGATACCGTAGAGCGAGTGAGGGGGGCGTCGTTTTCGACGCCATGCTGGCGCAGCTCGGGCTTCCCCGAAGCCATATAACCGAGGTCCGAGACCGCGATAGCTTCGAAGCACTGCGGGCCGGGGAGGTGGACGCGATCGTTGCTGCTATTGACGAGCAGCCCGATCCCTCCAGCTCGACCTTCGTGAAGCTGAACGTCATCAAACCGCAGGACTACGGCATCCATGTCCCCGGCCAAGTCTATTTTGCGAGCAATGATCTCATCCTCGACCAGCCGTCCGTGATTGCCGATGTCCTCCAGGGCCTCATTCGAGGTTGGCAATTCGTTTATGCCGACTATGCAAAGAGCGTGCCCGTTCTCGCTGGCACCGGCCCGGCCGGCCTGAACTCCGAGCGGCTGAGATACGACCTACAGCTGCAGCGCGAGCTAGTGTTGCCGACGGGCGGCCGCATTGGCGATTACGACGAAAGTCGCTGGCGGACGCTGCGGGATATCCTCATTTTTGCGAAGCTCGGCGAGGAAGATGTGCCTATGGCTCAGACGGTCAACTACCGGTTCTTGCGGGATGCGTACCGCCGTTCACCTGACCTAGCCGCCCCCGGCGTCTTGGGCGTTGAGAAATAGGACCGAGAAGCCACACTTCTGCGCCATATTGACTAAGAATGGGCTTCCCCCCCGGGCATCGGTTGCTTTTCGGCCCGTGGCCTTGGTACATCTGGTTCACTCTTTCGGCCAGTCGCGGCGTGGCTCCGTGACGTTGGGGCTGTGGGATTTGGCGACGGCTGAAATCTGCCGGGGCGAGGAGCTTTTGGGATGCTTAAGACATCGATGCGAGCTGGACTATTGGCCGCGACCGTTTCCCTATGCGCAGCGAGCGGAGCAAGCGCTGCGATGCAAATGCCAGCGCCGGCCGCCCTGCTCACGGGCCAGAGCCAAGTGACGCCTGTTACGTTCTGGGCGCAGCCGTATCCCTACCGGTATGTGCCGTGGCGCCGCTGCCCGTTGGTGCGGGTCGAGACGCCCTATGGCTGGTACATGGACCGGGTTTGCGCGCCTGTCGGCCCGGTCCTGCGCCGCGCGTACTGAGCTGCCGTCGATAGTCGTTTCTTCGAAACTTCCTGGGACGGTCGTGCGGTTTATGCGACTGCTCTATAAGTGCAAACGTACTCAATATATCCTCGCTGAGGAGGGTTCGCATCGCGTTGCTGGAGGCTGCTGCTTTCGTAGGCTTCTCGCCCATCAGGCTTATCTTTGGCCAGGAGCGGCCTGTATTTTTCACGTCTCATGCGCCTGCTAAGTAACTCTTATAGGCTAATCTCATTCCATCGCTGAGTGGCGTTGCCGCGCGCCAGCCCAGTCGAGCAAGTCGGCTGACGTCGAGCAGCTTGCGGGGCGTTCCATCCGGACGGGAAGTGTCGAAAGTGATTCTTCCAACGTATCCGACGATGTCGGCCACAAGCTGTGCAAATTCGGCAATAGTGATGTCCTCGCCGGTTCCGATGTTGATCAGTTCCGAACTTGAATATGTCCTCATCAGATGCACGCAAGCATCCGCCATGTCGTCGACATAAAGGAATTCGCGCCGCGGTGCGCCGGTGCCCCAAACCGCCACGCTCGTTGCGCCTGTGATCTTCGCCTCGTGGAAGCGGCGGATTAGGGCGGCAACCACATGACTGTGCTCGGGATGATAGTTGTCGCCCGGGCCGTAGAGATTGGTCGGCATCACGCTGATGAAGTCGCATCCGTGCTGGCTGCGATAGGCCTCCGCCATCTTGATGCCCGCGATCTTGGCGATCGCGTACGGCTCATTGGTGGGTTCCAGCGGACCAGATAACACTGCATCCTCGCGGAGCGGCTGAGGCGCCAGCTTCGGATAGATGCAGGAGGAGCCTAGAAACATCAGTTTCTCTGCGCCGCTTAGGTGCGCAGCATGGATCACATTACTGGCTATCGCGATGTTGTCGTAGATGAACTCAGCGCGCAACGTGTTGTTCGCGACGATGCCGCCGACTTTTGCAGCGGCGAGAAATACGACTTGCGGTCGTGTTCTGGAGAACCAGTCGAATACGGCGGCCTGGTTGCAGAGATCGACCTGATTCCGCTCCACCGTGACGATCTTCACGTCCTCACGCGCCAAGCGGCGTATGATCGCGCTGCCAACCATGCCATGATGGCCAGCGACATAAACGCTCTTACCTTTGAGTTCAAACGGTATGCTTGCCACTTCCGGCGTCCCGCATTGCTTCAGCTAGATCGCTCGCTACCATTTCTTCTACGAGCTGGGCAAAGGTTCGCTTTGGCCTCCAGCCTAGCACCTGCCGTGCCTTGCTGGCGTCGCCGATGAGCAAATCGACCTCGGTTGGCCGAAAATAGGTGGGGTCGATCCGCACCAGAGTCTTGCCGTTTTTGCTATCAACGCCCGTTTCGTCGACTCCTTGGCCGCGCCATTCGATGCGTCTCCCAACTTGCGCGAAGGCGAGTTCGACCATCTCTCGGACCGAGCGGGTCTCGCCGGTGGCGAGCACGAAATCGCCAGGCTTGTCCGCCTGGAGGATCATGTGCATACCCTCAACGTAGTCCCGGGCGTGCCCCCAGTCGCGTTTCGCCGAAAGATTGCCGAGATAGAGCGTATCCTCAAGCCCGACCTCGATGCGAGCGACGCCACGGGTGATCTTGCGAGTTACAAAGGTCTCGCCGCGGATCGGACTCTCATGGTTGAAAAGGATGCCGTTGCTCGCGAACATGCCATAGGCTTCGCGATAGTTTACCGTGATCCAATAGCCGTAGAGCTTGGCGACGCCGTAGGGCGAGCGAGGGTAGAACGGCGTGGTCTCCTTTTGCGGGATCTCCTGCACCAGTCCGTAGAGCTCGGATGTCGAGGCTTGGTAGAACCGCGTCTCCTTCTCCATGCCGAGAACTCGGATTGCTTCCAGGAGGCGCAGCACGCCGATCGCGTCGGCGTTGGCGGTGTATTCCGGGCTCTCGAAGCTGACCGCGACATGGCTTTGGGCGGCGAGATTATAGATCTCCGTCGGTCGGATCTGCTGCACTAGGCGGATCAGGTTGGTCGAATCCGTCATGTCGCCATAGTGCATCAGGAACGGCACGTTCCCGAGATGCGGGTCCTGGTACAGATGATCGACACGCGCGGTGTTGAACGAGGACGAGCGCCGCTTGATCCCGTGAACGATGTAGCCAAGCGAAAGCAAATGCTCGGCCAGATAAGCTCCGTCCTGGCCCGTTACGCCCGTTATCAGGGCGATCCGCTGCTTAAGTCGATGGCTTGTCAATTTGGCCTCAGAATGGGAATAAAAAGTCCTTCGCCGTTCCTGGACTTGCCGGTCTGGCGCCTCAAGTTGAGCGGTATAGAGAATTAACAATAGCGCGGCAATCGAGCTTTAACTAGCTGATTTTGTTGAATTTCGTGTCCGCAGGCGCCGCATCACACCCGCGGGTATCTTTACCCAATCAACTGCCGATGAGCATGCACTCAGAGCTAAAAGGCGGTGACTTCCCGCGTCCACCGCTGCGGATCCGTGCCTGACTCCGCCCGCACGATTCTGAATCGATCCAAGGCATCGACAAGCGCTGCCACCACCGGGCTCAGATTGTCGAGCACGAGAACCGCCCTGCCCTCCCGCACAAGCAGCACAAGGTGGTGTTCTCCGGTTGCTCGGATGATGACTTCTGCAAGAAGGAGGGCCGAGCTGGGCCAGCCGGACCGTAGCAGCAGATGGCGCTTGGTGACGGCGTAGTCGCCGCAATTGCCTTCGTAAGGGAATATCTGCCACTCCGTGTCACGCCGGCTTGCGACCGGATCTTTCGGCGCTATGCCGAAATTGACCATTGAATTGATATGAGCAAGTTCTCGCCAACGTTGAATTGAGGAGCGGAAATCTCGGATCCTGCGATCATCGTGATGCTGGCAATCCTCAGGATACTGAATGCAGAACTGTGAAAATGACAGCGGTGGCGTCACCGCTTGGGATTCGTAGTTCGAATAGGCGGGCTGGCCGCAAACGCAATACAACATGGCCAGCATGCGGGCCGCATGCCTGATCATCGAAAGTTCGCCTGAAATTTCTTGATTGTTAAGCGAAGTATATTGCGATGCAATGGAAGTGCCATGATGATTGTGAGGCAATCGATGCACAATCGTGGAGCAGGGATACGTTCGATCTCGATGGGCCGCTTGAGTCTCCGTGGCCTTTAGTTTTTGCGAGATCTATTCCCCAAGACTGTTCGCGGAAAGATGACTGTCGCTTGGCCGATTTGTGCGCCCAGCAATATTGCCAGCTCCCGTCCTGTTTGAATCGCTCCTGAACGGCAAGGCGTTTAGATTTCGACGACATCCTGAAAGTCCACAAAGCTCGATAGAAAGTCCGGCTCCCAGTATTGCAATCGCGCGTTGCTCCTCTGCGTCGAGATCAGCCCAGGAGGTGCCTTCCATCACGCGACCTCAGAAGTTTGTCAAAGGGGGCTAGAACAAATGGGTGCATGATTTGCCACAGCATATCCGCGGGGGCCTCAATGTACCGATCGTTGGTTAAATACCGATCCAGTTGCGCTGTGCTACTCAAAGTGTCGATTGATCAAACTCGCCCGCAAGGGAGCTGGTGTATCGAGGATCGCAGCCGAAAGTTCGTCAGACGAACGTCGCGGACCGTCGGGATACTGCTGAAGAAGTAGCTGCCGCGGAGTATGCGCCAGCCCCATGAACGTAGGGCGCCGTTCTACAGCCCAAATCCGCGGCCAATCTCTCGAGCAAGCCTGAACGCCGCGTCGGTATTGCGGCCATAGAAAAACGCTCGATCGAGCTGCGAAAAGATGCCCATTCCAAATAGCGCGACGGCAAGGCCTCGAGGCATGGCTGTGGACCGGGTTGAACGATACAGCGAAAGGTTCAAAACGGCCGCAGTCGCACGTTGGGAGAACAGCCGGGGCCGACATTCCCATTCCATGTGCCGTAATCAGCGGTAATCGGCACGCTGCCGTTAGCCAAGCTAATGAATTCTTTCGCTCATTGCTGTTCAAGCCCCGAGCCGTTGGCCTCATCTAAGGCGCCGCCATGGATCGCTCCCACCATCCCAGGCAGCTCCTCCATCGAAAGAGCATGGTGCGACGCGGACGGGAGTTAGATCGCCATGAAATTTGCTAATCGGCCCATTGCGGGAACAAACGTCCGCTAGTGCGGCTTACTCGGCCTTGCTGTTTGCGGAAGCGCAGCAATCGACCGTAGACCGCCAAGCGAGTGCGTCCCAGTTCCTGGCCAACCTCGCTTGCGGTCATGCCACTTTCGATGAGCTTCAGAAGCTGCGCTTCTTCCTCGGGTGACCACGGGCGTGTTTCAAGTCTATTGTTGGACATCGTCGATCCCATGCCGGGGATAGCACCGTGAAAACCATTCTTGATTAGTTTGTCGTCAAGACTATTCGAACGATACCTAATGCGATTGTCATTCGCCCAAATTAGTCGGCAACTATATACGGCGCGATCTTTTTCGAGCATTAATTTGAATGTGGGATTCACGAAACGCTTCCATGGAAGCTCGATTGCCGCCCCTTGTTGACCACGCGGCAGCGTGAACTGGCGCCGTCGCCAAGCATGTAGGCGACCTCGTCAACATCAATGCGCTCAAGCTTCCGACGTTCTGTCGTTTATGTCGCACGCCAATGAAGCTCATTCGCCCGATGTGCATCTTTTGTCTAGCAACTGAAATTGTCGAGCGATCTGCGTTGCCAAGGCTGATCGCTCTCTGGCCAGGAGTCTTCTTTGCTCATTCATGTCGTGTCCATCACGTTCAAGCACCTCAATCAAGATCGCTTGGTTTTCAACGCTTAGTTGCTTCGCCGCAATTTCGCGTGAAATAACTGCTAGTTCATGGTTACAATCTGAGGTCACAGTAATCCCAGGGCCTGATGATCTGTCGGTAAAGTAAAACTACATCCTACCTGACCGACCCTGCCAAAATATTACGAAGAGGCGCACCCACTGGCTTTATCCTGGATGCATCCTGTTACCTTTGTCTCGAACCAGCGACCGCGCCGTCCGTGTTCATAGCCAGAGATTCAGCGATGTAGGCGCGTGAGAACTGGCAAGTGGCCGAATGCCTGGGGTCATCGAGGTTCGGGAGTAGCATTTCATTCGAACCGAAACGGCGCCTGATAGAATACGATTGTCGATCTTCGCCCGTTAGCCGGGCGTCTAACGCGCAGCTTACGAGATTGATTTCCCGACTACGAAGACTGAGGTACGCGCCGAAGTTTTTCTGGAGCGTACACTTTAGTTGAGGTGTGGCAGGGTCCACACAGAGTTACGCCTCTGGTGCGCGAGAAGTCAGACTGAACTTTACGACAACGTCTCAAGCTGACCCAAAAGCGATCCCAATCCGTCTGTTGGAGCGCCACACCGCTCGGCACGGCCGCTGCAATTCCGCCGTCGGAATGCTCAGCATGAACTCGTGCGGAATTCCAATCTGGCTCGGCACCTCCAAATGTGCCCCGCTCTCCGACAGATCACGTACGACGCAGCTGAACGCGCCGCCGGGAAATTCGATCATAGCGGCTTTGAAGACGCGCCGCCGGCGTACTTTGCGCTTTTCCATGACCGCGAGACTGCGCGACACGTATGAGAAGTTGTTGAAAGTTGGCGCGGAAAGTCCCACTCGAATCCTAGGGCGCAATTAAGGATGCGCTAATCGCCGGGTTTGGCCCTCCGACCTCCCGTTTGTTGGAAGTGGAAGGGGAAGTGACAGAGTGCCGGTCCGCGGCGAACGTTCGTCAAGTCATGCTGCTTCGTCGGCAGTCCCTTGAAGTTCAAAGGCTCGGTCCTTTATTGCCCGTGCCCGGCCTTAGCGCAGAGCGCCACGAAGTCTGCTTCATGTAGGTGACTCGAACAGGGCAGTTCGAGCGGTCCGAGGCAGTCCCTAAGCAGATTCCGGCTGAGCGCCGTTTGCGGGCCGCCGTGGCCTTCGTAGTCGATCGCGACGACGGTAGACACGGCTGACCCGGCGGGGACGCCCGCGTTTTACAGTGAACGTCGCAGTTTGGAGGGCTGCTCTGGGCCAAGTTGATTTTTAAAGTGACAGAGCTCAGATATTTGCCTAACTCTTACTCATAAACACCTCGGGGGGGCACGATGGAGTTGTTTAGAGCCGAAAAGATTGGCGAGATCGAAAGCCGGCCAAATAGAAAGTGTAGATTTTGCGGAAGAACGCTCCGCCTACTGAAGGTAGTGCATTTCCCAGATCGGGAAAAAACCGTACGCTCATTCGAATGCGAATGCGGCGACCGTATTTGGGACGATTAAAATCCCGCTGGTTGGCAAGAGCGTTACATTTCGTTTGAACGTTTCGAGCTGGGTCCTCATTAATTCGACGGTCAACTTCGGTATCGTCCCCAAAAGTCCGCCCGCAAGTCAACGAGACCTGCAATGGGAGATATTTCCTTACCACGGCAACTGCGGCGATTATGCTGTTACCAAACACCATCTGTTGCTCCGGGCCGGTTGGCCCAGCTCAGCTTTGCTTCTGGCGGAAGTCGTCATCCGATCGACTGCAGAGCACCACCTTGTACTCCTGGTGCGCGAGGCAAGAGCTACCTGAGCCCAGTCGTCATGTCACTGACGGACGCCTTAGACTGATATCCTGTCCTGCGTGCGCAGTCTGGAGCAGATTTGCGTCGTTGGCGGACTTTCAATAAGGCGTGCCGCCACGAACGAAACGAGTTCAGCAAAACTTCGGATGACATCAAGCCGGACGGCCGACCATTGCACAGCTGCGATCCTCGGGATGTGCTGGCGGGACTACGGGGGTACATCGGATCGCAGCCAGCACGGAGTTTTGGTGCTGATCACCCGTTGATTTAACCATCCATTAACCAATTTCCATCAAGTTCCCTTAGCGGAACCGGGTGCCTTGTGCCGCTTGCATTGGGACCCCGAATGTCTCGACGATTTCTCATGACAGCCATAAGTGCCGCCTGTTTGCTCACAGGCTGCGCAACTGCGCCATTAGCGCCGAGCTCTGCGATTGCCTGGGATGGATTGGGCCGCAATCCCAATCTACCTCACACGACGAGGCGCGTGACCAGTTCGCCGATTGCATACGAACACAGCAAGGAACGAGAGAGAGTATTACTTGCCCTTCGTCCATATTCAGAGGCGTGGTGGGCCGTACACGACGAGATTGAAGGGGAAAACGATCGGCAGCTCAGCAGGAAGTTGGTGATCTGTCATGGCTGTCTTACTCATCCGCCATCCGATTCAACTGGATCTATTTCCAAACAACAATCGACCAAGTGAGGCGGCACGCTGCCAATTCGGCCTGCTCGAGCGATCCCACTCAGGGGCCGACAAACCGAAGAACGACATTTCGACAAAAGCCCTGACAACTGACGCGCCTAGTCGTCGAGCGTGCGCCCTTGCCGCTAACCTTCAGGCATCTTCCTCGTTAAGCCCAATTGAGGTCAAAGCCATGCAACAAATGAATAATCCAGGCATGTGTCACACTCTCGATCGCTTATCGACTCCGCCGGCATAGTGGACGGACCAATCGTCTGCCTTAATCGTCAGATACGCGCTTGCGCCATAACCCTTGAAAAGCAACTTGGCGTGCTCAGCTGTTGAAGTTGGATACACATGGGGAAGTCAGCGATCGTATCGTGTCTGCTTCCCTTGCCACAGACGAAGGTGTCGTTTCCTCCGCCTCCAAACAACCAATCGTCGCCTCCTTCCCCATGATAGCGGTACTTGCAGCACCGACGACATAGCTGTCGTCCCCGGCCGCCGCCGACAAGTGTGTTACCCGTCCCGCCCGCCTTGAGATTGTCGTTCATGGCGACGTACTGATCAGCGGCGGTGCCACTCCAATATCTGAGAGCGGTGCTGCTGGTCGGGCAGAGCTCCTGGAAGGTGGAAATTATCACTCACGAAATCGGAGATCGCTGTCCCGAAGACCAGTATCTTACAAGACGTCAACTTCGACGTCGGATCCGACCTGCCATTGCTGCCGTGATTTCGCCAAACGAAGTGAAGCTAAAGCCATCCAGCTTGACTTCGTCATGATCAATGGCACTTCCTGGATGGAAATCGGTGATGATATCAGTATAGCAGCCTGTCTCAGCGATTGGACGGTTTCCACTTGTCAACGTCCTTCGCAGATCTCCTGCGATGTTCACGCGCCTGCCAACGCCTCTCCTGGAGAGCAGACGAGTCTTACCTTCCCCAAAGAGCGGCCGCGACGATGGAGCAAGGATCATCTTCCTTTTATACGCAGCCAAGTCTGTCTGGTTTGTCAGAAGACACCTGCTGATGCGCATCACCTGAAGTTTGCTCAACCACGCACCTTGGGTCGCAAAGTCAGCGACGAGTGCACGGAGCCGCTCTGCCGAGCGCATCATCAATCCCTGCACCGACACGGAGACGAAAGAGCCTGGTGGACCAACCTGCAAATTTCGCCGAGGCCAATCGCAAAGCAGCGTTGGGATGGCAGCCCCGTCGATCTGGCGAACGGAGCAACAGTTGCTGCACCGCCTTCGCGCCCGCAAGGTCAATGAATGGACCTGTCAACCTTCCTCAACCACAGTCGGTCAGCGTCTTGCCGCCTCGGTTCGAGGCGTTGTGTCCTCCGCCGCAACTTCTTCCCGGAGAGAACATCGACAACTATCAGACTCTTCAGGCTGTCATCTTCCGCGACCCCGATCCCCAGTCTGCCATCGAATGGCTGCTCGCTATAGACGTTGTAGAACTCTCCTGGGAGATGCAACGCCACCGGGTTCTGCGGCATAGGCCCCTGAGCACCTATCGCAAAAAGGCCCGGCGAGATGACACTTCGCCGCGTCGATCTTGCTGGCATTGCCCCGATCCGATCGCTCTCTTGAAGTTAAAGTGGCTCGGCCTGATGATGGGATCTCATCTGACGGCTGCTGCTTCCGGAGGCGCGTTATTCTAGAGGAGCAGATCAGCGATGCGTATTCGCCTGAGTCTTCTCAGTCTTCCGAAGCTGCGAAGATAATAGCCCTGCCTCTGAACGGCCTTCTTGATTTCGTCGCTGACCTTGTGAACTCTGCTTCTGCTCCTCCGCCATTTTTTGGAAGAGTAGGGCTGGGGCATTGGGGAGCCATTGCTTATGACGAGAAAGTCCCGCTTGCCGTTGCAATAGACATCAAACATGTCTCACCCGCAGTTCATATTGATCAGAGCAAAAATTGTTTTGTGATAGCCGCTCTAGTTTAGTGGCTGAAATCCTAATCGGGTGGTAGCTTTGTAATGTTGGGCGATTTTTTCTCCCGCCGGCGTTGCGGACACAAGATCGGCTGGGAACCTGCCTGACTTGTTGATATCGGGAAACGTCAGTGCTGCTAAGCGGCAAACGCGTTCTGTTTTTATGCTGTCCGTATGCCACGCCAATGACGACATAGCCGCTGTCGAACACCTGCCAGGCGGATGCCGACCGACGGCGGGCCCCTTAGGCTGATGAATCGTTCAGCGCAGCCGGCGCATCGGTCCACTTAAGAAGCGCTGATTCCTGATCTCACGAAGCAGCAACATTCGTTTGGTCTGAGCAGCATTGAGCAGGCCCTCGAACAGAGCCAAGACCTCACGCGCCTGAACGTAGACTTCGGTAGTGATCGCGTCTTGATCGAAGCCATAAGCAGCAAGGCGGGCGTCGATCTCGGTCGCGGCGACCGGATCAATGCGCCAACTCAAGGCATTTTGCTGGGTGTAGTATTCGGCTTGATCTTCGAAGTTGGGATCGATCCCGATTATATCGATGCGCCGCAGCGCCGCCTCAACCGCCTTTTGGCGATAGCTCTCGAGCAATTTATGCCGCAACATGCGGTAGCGCTGGATGTCCCAGGACAGCTCGGCGACATCGATCGCAAGCAGCCACTCGATGGCGGACCGTGGCGCAAGATCTGTGAAGATCGCCTGCCGGAGCGCCTCGTAGTGTTCGAGTTGTTCGCCCGGCAGCAGCAGGGGCGGGGGCGCCAAGGACTCAAACTCGACCGGGAGCGCCGTGACGGTGAGCTCGCGCGCGGTTTGGAATAGACCGTTCATCCGGCGGCCTCCGAATCCAGGTTTGCCGCAAGCGACGCGGCGCCGACGGCGACGTTGGCGGGATCGTGGACGGGGCTCGCCGCCCACAGCTCCTGCGCCACCGGCAGCGGCGAGATCTGCAGGTTGGCCCACCACGCCCGTTCATTGCCGTGCTGATGCAGCTCCTGGTGATGCGCGCGGCACAGGGGGACAGTGAACTCATCGCTGACCTTGCGGCCGAGCGCCCGGGTTTGAGCGAATTTCAGATGATGGGCATCGCACGGGATTTGCTGGCACACCAGACAGGGCTGCTCCCTAACAAACAACAGGTGCGCCTTGCTGCGTTTGCGGGACGGCTCCTTGGGATAGGCGAGCCCGGCCTCGGGTAGCGTTGGCTGCAGCGCAGCCTCGGCGTCAGCAGCAGGCGCTGCTGGCAGGCTTGGCGTGCCATTCAAGTCGGCCGTCGGCTCGGCCTGAGCACGGCCAGCGTCCTCAAGCTTGGCCTGATAAGCTGCCTCGACGTGCCGGGCATCCGGCTCCTGCAGGCTGTTCTTGAGCGGGAGGCTCGCCATGGCCCAGCTGAGCAGATCGGTGCTGGCAGGCAGCGCTTCGAGCTGGCGCAACAGCTGCTCCCGGAGTGCGGCGGACTCCCCCGGCCGCAGCACCGGGGCCCGGTTGAGAGCGCCCTTGCCGGGCGAGGCCTTGAGGTTAGGTGGTGCGGGAGAACCGGCGGCCGTATCCGGGGCGTCCAGATCGTCCTCGCCGGCAATCCCGACCAGCGCGAACAGGGCGTAGCGTCGGGCGTAGGTGAGCGCCGCACCCATGCGATGCGGCGCCTCGATGTCCCGTGCGGCGCAGACCGGCCAGTCCGAGGAGATCCACTCGCCGGAGGAATGGGCGAGCAGGGTGGTGAGGTGGATGTGGCCGGTGGTCTCCTCGACCCGGGTGGTCTGGATGGTGGCGATCTCCTGCTGGCTGAGCGTCTTGCGCACGATGTCGAGGCCGCTCGCCAGCGAGGCGTAGCGAAAGGTGCGGTCGTCATCGCGCAGGAACGGGGAGCGGATCTGAGCGGTCAGAGTCTTTTCCGGATTGGTCAGTTCGGCTTGCGCGCGGGCCAAGGCTGCTGCGATCGCGCCGATATGCTCACTGGCCTGGTGCATGGACGGCCTCCATCTCAACCGGATCAAAGCTGACGGCGCCGGCCTTTGAGCGCTTGGCGCGAACGCCGTGGCCAAACGCTTCCTTGGCATCCTCCGGCAGCAGCTTCTTGAGCTCGGTCTTGGCCAGCTCATGCTCGCCATGGGCCTCGCGGGTGCGCAGATAGGTCGCCGCGCATTCGGCCCACAGATTGGAGGCGGTCATGTCGACGACCTTGACGGCGGCAAGCCGCGGCCGTGGGGTTTCGATGGCGAACAGCAGCGGCGGCTCGCCGCACTGCACGCAGCGCCAGAACTTCTTTTCCGCGGTCAGCAGCAGGTGCTGATAGAGCGGGTCGGCATGCACGGTGATCTCGACCCATTTGCCGCCGCCGGTGATGATCGAGAGCACGGCCGAGCGCGCCGCGACCACCCACATGTTGTGCTGCAGCTGCGCCATGTGCTTCTCGGCCGCTGCCTCTTCGGTAAAGGCCCAGGGCAGCATGAACTTGGCCTCGAACACCGCGCCGGTCGGCGCAACGATGCCGTCCAGGGTGGCCGCCATCCAGGCGTGGACGGGGTGCCGAACCCGCTTCTGGATGTCGGTGATCGCTTGCCCGGTGGCGCTCTGGTACCAACTGCGGTTGAGGTCTTCGGTGGCACTCCCAAGCTGAACGATCAGGTTGCGAGACAAATCTTGCGGCGCGATCTCGCCGCGTTTTTCCCGCCACAGGCGCAGGAGCTCTTCCTGGTCCTGGCCCATGATGATGCGGGCGTCCGAGCCGCCGATGAAGGCGCGGCGGTCGTGGCGGTTGAAGGTGATGACGGAGGGGGGCGCCGTGGCGCCGTCGGATGCAAATGTGGTCACCGGTCTCTCCTGGGTTGACGCGGCTTGCCGCCGCACCACCAAAAGCCCCGCCACTGCGAGGGGAGAGACCGGGGCCAAGGGCCCGCCGGCCGGTTTAATGATTAACGCTCCTTTTGCGCGGGAATGCCAGTCCTTTCTGCAGCAAAATCGCTGTTCTATGGGGCTGAAAACCCTTGATCTCTCAATGCGTTGGAGCGAGCTTCCGGCCGCCACGATCAGCATCGGCCGAGGGCCTCGGACATGGCGTCAATTCGACAAATCGAAGCCAATCGCAGCAACGCCAAGCGCAGCACGGGGCCGAAAACGGCGGCTGGAAAGACAAGGTCCAGCCGCAACGCCCTGCGCCATGGGCTGGCGCGGAGCGATATCAGTGATCCTGCCGAGGCGGAAAATCTTGCCGTCGCGATCGCTTCGGGGCTCGGGCATCTGGTCACGCCCGATGCGGCGATGGCGCTGGCGCGCTCCAAGCTGGCGCTGCTGCGGATCCGCAGCCTGCGGCAGGCGATGTTAGGCGCACTTTTGACCGGCCCGCTGGCGGTGGATCTGAAAGGCCTTCAAGGCCTGGAGCGCTACGACCGGGCTGCTTTGGTGCAGCAGAGGCGGGCGCTTCGCTTGCTCAGCCTCGAACGAGGTTGAGCCTGGTCACTTGGCTTCGTTCTGCACTTTCGGTCGAATGGCCCTGTGGTGCTGCGGCAAAGCTCCTCCACTGCGTACCGAAGGTGATGGGCTTAGCGCCTGGGATGCTTCGGCGCCGAACCACGAGCCGACAGAAAGTCGCGAAACAACTTTAACGGATCAACGCCCAGCGCCTGGGCGATGGCGACAAATTCCACGACGTCGATCCGCCGTTCGCCGCCTTCGTATTTGGCGATGAACGATTGCGGCCGGCCGAGCTTCTTGGCCAATGCATGCTGGCGGATGCCGGCCTGCTGTCGCGCTGCGACAAGAAGTTCGATCAGGCGGGCATGTTGCGCGGATCTTAGGGACTTCTGCATGACCGCCGGGCCAGGGAATCGGCGGCGGTCAATTTGATCCCGAAGATGGATTATCCCAAAACTGGATAAATTTGGCGGCCCGAGCTATCAGTGGCGGCAGCTACGGGGCACCTGATGAAGGTTTCAGCGACAACGGTTCGGTACATCAAGCTCGGCGCCGGCGGCCGCTGGGAGAACAGCCTGGACCGCGCTGAGCTGCACTTCGGCTATGGTTCGGTCAGCCATGAACTTGCCGTTGACGGCAACCGGGCGAAGATCATCGCGCATCTGATTGCGCTGGGCCGATCGCCACAAGCGGCGGGGCGCGACGCGCAGGAAGTCGCCGACTTCTACGAATTGGACGAAAGGTGTCTTTGGATCACAATCGCGCGCGATCATTTGTGGTGGACGTTTGCGGAGCGAGAGGTCACCTGGGTCAAACCTGAACCAACGCGTGCAGGCGAACGCTTCAGGAAGGCCATCGCCGGGTGGCGCAACACCGACATCAATGGGACCCCGCTCAAAATAAATTCGCTGAGCACCAAGCTAACCAAGGTCGCAAGCTATCGTCGGACGATCTGCGCCGTCAAAGCGCAGGACTACCTGCTACGGCGGATCAATGGCATCGAGGAGCCGATCGTCGCAAAGGCGAGCCAAGCCCGAACCGCGCTGCTCGAGGTGACGATCGAGGCCCTGCAGCTGCTGCACTGGGCCGATTTCGAAACCCTTGTTGACATCATCTTTGCGCGCAGTGGCTGGAACCGCGTCTCCGTGCTCGGCGGCACCAAGAAGCTGGTCGATCTCGAGCTGGAGCATGCGGTGATCAACGAGCGGGCAGCAGTTCAGGTCAAGTCGGCCGCCAGCCAAAAGACCTTGGATGCCTATATCCGCCGGATGGACGCCACCGAGCAGTTCGACCGGTTCTTCTTCATTTGTCATTCGCCAAAGGGGGCGCTGAGCGCCCCTGACGACCGCTCTGACATTCACGTCTGGACCGGTCGCGAGTTAGGTTCGACCATCATGCGGCTCGGGCTGCACGATTGGGTGATGGAGAGGCTCACCTAGCCACCCGCGATCGATCAGAGACGACTCAGCGCGAGGCTGCACGCTGGCCCGGACAGCGATCCACTGAATCTTCTCCGGACTACGGAAAAGAATCGTCAATCCCCTTGGCGCGGGTGAGGTCGGCCAGCGTTGTTTCCCGCATCCGATTGAAGTCGGCCCTTATCTCCTCTATCGACCTCGCGTCATAATCGCGTTCGATTCTTGCACTTTCGATTTCGCGAATTTGCTCGATCAGTTTCATTGTCATCCTCAAGACTTTCTCGTTGCCCTTGACCGCGAGATCGACTACTCGCTTCACCAATACTTCGTCTGTCTGGATGCGCAATCGCTGTCCATCTTCGACAATGGTTCGCTCCCGCTTCAACTCCCGCGCAAAAAGTTCAATCAAAGAGAGACATTTTTTCGGCCTGCCGCGTGGATTGCCGGACTGGCCCGGCTTGAAGCGTCGCTCTTTCGGAGGTTTTCCGTAGCCAACTGAGTAGTTTTCGGAGTTGCGCTTGGTCATTCCGCGCACTCCCGTTGCTTGTCTGCGGCGATCTCGTCGAACAGGCGCCCGGTTGGGACATGGACAGCGCTTTGCCCGGTGTGGCGTTGCCAGCGCCTTATCGCGACGTCAACGTAACGCGGCTCTAGCTCCGTCGCATAGAGGCGCCGGCCGACCCTTTCGGCTGCCAGCAACGTCGAGCCGCTGCCCAGGAAGTTGTCCAAAACAATGTCATTGCGTTCCGTGCAGTCGAGGATTGCATCGGCAAGCAACTGGACCGGCTTCACTGTTGGGTGCAAGGCAAGCAGGTTACCTTCTTCGCCCCTCCGTTCGAAGCTGTTGCATCCTGGATATTGCCATACATTGGTTCTGAAGCGACCATGTCGGCCGAGCTCGACGTTGTTGCGATGGGGCACCTTGCCGTGCTTAAAGACAAAGACGAATTCGTGCTGGCTGCGATAAAGTGATCCCATGCCAGCGTTTGATTTGACCCACGCGCATATGTTCTTGAGCTCGAGTCCAATTTGCGTAGCGGCAGCAAGAATCTCGGCGGAATGACGCCAATCCATGAAGATGTAGAGGAGGGATCCCTGGGAGAGGTGCTCGGTCGAGCGGCGAAGATAGCCGTTCAGGAATGCGGTAAACTCCTCGTTGGACATTTCGCCGGACGCCATCGCAAACTCGGGGTGGCGAATGCGTCCTTTGCCCGAGACGTGCCCTTGAATGGGGACATTGAACGGCGGATCGGTGATCACGGCGCGGGCGCGCGCGCCGGCCATGAGGGTGGAGAATGAATCGGACTGCAGCGCGCTTTGGCACATTATCCGATGTGGTCCGGCTTGCCAGAGATCGTTGAGAGCCGAGACCGTGGTCGGGAGAGCCGCAGGAACGATGTCGGCTGGGTCAGGAGACGGCTCAACCTGCAGAGATTCGAGGTTCTCGATGCGAAAATCGATCTCTCCCTGGGAGAAGCCCGCGACCTCGAGACTGAACCCGAGGTCGAGCTCAGAGAGCTCCTTGAAGGTTTCTGCAACGGCGCGATCGTCCCAAGGCGCTAGCTCGCCGAGCCGCTGCTCAGCAATCCGATAGAGTTCGAGTTTTTCGGGAGTGAGATGCGTGACCCGGATGACCGAGAGGTAGCGTAAGCCAAGCTGCAGCGCGCCAAGATACCAGATCAAACCGGCCACGATCACGCCCGCAGAATCGATGATAACAGGGCTGATCAAGCCCAGTGCCTCGATGCATTTCGCGTATTGTTTATTGTGGCGATCGGTGTGTTTGCGGACCAATCGCCGCGGCAGCGAAATTGCATCGATGGCAAGCCGCTCGACCGGTCCCACTTCTGTGAAGACCTCGTTGTGCTTCGATGATGTCGTCATGATTTACTCCTTTGGGTTGACCTTGGCGCCGCAGCGCGGATGTTGGGTCGCGTGCGAGCTTGTTAGAAACATCGATATAGGTTTCAATTGAACGTGCGTGCATCGTACTTTTCCCTTCGGCTCATTCAGTCCGCTCGCCCGTATGCGCGCGTCCGTGGCCGCGGTGGCTTCGCGAGCCCACCAGTCGCGCCAACCTGGTTTGAAGCGTTGATATGGGGTTCAATTAAAGGTGAGTGCATGGTCCTTCTCCTTCTATGCGGAGGTTCAGCTGCGTCCTCGCTTGCGCGGTCGCGTTTTGGCTAGCTGTTCTGACAATGCGTGTGCTGATCGCGTGAGTTCGAGCCAGGTCATGGAACGGCCCGGCTTTTCAATCCCACGCTTGAACGCCGCGCTCGGGTCCTCGAAAATCTCAACGTTCGGGGCGGGGTCTTCCGCTGTCCGTTGATCCGACCAAATTAGTAAAATTACCGGTGAGTTCGTGGCCAAAGCTAGGCTCCCAGGTTTGGCTTGCAGCCGGATCTGATCCGGATCGAACAACTTGGCGCGATCGAGCCTCATGATCTTTTTGTGCTGGCGTTCCAGCGCCGGCCTGATGCGCCGCAACGATTCGACGACAAACTTCTGTGGCCATCTGTGATTGAGCATTTGCAAGCCGATCAGCAAGGCAAAGCTCTCATATTCCGAAAACTGGATCTCACCGCCCTTGCCCGGAGCATCGCCAGTAACAAAAGCGTAGTTAGCCAGTTCGGGCCGGTTCGATTGCGGACGCACCTCCAACGCACGGTCGGTGTCCAACAGGCGTTTTAGGCGCGTCACCAGGTTCGCCTCTGACTTGGCGTCATTGGCGCCGAGCCCCGCCACAATGGCGTCCTTGACCTGGTTGCGCTTGTAGGCAGTCATTGGAGCATGATATCAGGTTACAAACGAGGCTGTCCAGAGGGTCTGGAAATCATGGTAGCTCCGCTCGCGCTACTGTTCGGGGAGGCGTAAGCCCGCTTGAGGTGCTCGCGGCGGCGTTCGACGTTCAGGCGTTGCACGTGGCGCAACGTCGTTCGCTGACGAAATTCCGATCGATAAGTCGATGCCCGGTCGTGAAATGCTGGGGGCGCGTGTCCATCAGTTGCAGCGATCAGCACCTCCAAGACCAGTGCCTTTTCGCTGCTGAGGCGTAAGCGCCCATTTCTGACACGTGATGTCAGTTGACGGCGGTCCGTGGTCGCCAGTTCCAGGGTGGGAGCTCATGGGGCGGCTAATGGGATCCCCATCAGACATGCGCTCGAGCACGTCCTGGAGATAGGCGAAGGGCTCGACATGTTTAGCCTACCGGTGGCGATGAGGGAGCAGACGGATGCCCAGCGGCCGGCGCCGCCCTCGGACTCGTCAAACAAGGTTTTTGCGGCCGAGCGTGATCGGCCGCGCTCAACGGTGTTGGTATGGAGTTCGATGCGCGCCACCGAAGCACAGATCGAGCGGGCGCGCCGTTGTTTGTCGAACGAATCGGTCAAAACAGAGCGCCGCCGCTCCTACAACGAATGAGCCTGATGCGATCCTCCGTAAGATGCCGCATCTCAGCCCCCCGCATCGGTCGAACGCGGACAGGCGTTTTTTCTTGCAAGAGATCGATGAAATTCGTCCGATCGTCATTTTTTCAGAAGTAACCCCATTTCTCGCGCCATCCGCTTGACTGAGCCGACATGCCGGCGAAGGGCCGCGGCAATCTCCGCCGCGCCGTACCGCCGGCGGCTCATTGCCGAAAGCTTCCTGCGTTCGAGGTCGCTCCATTCCTTCGGCTTCGATGCTTTCATGTTGTCATCTTGCCGCCGGCCCGAGGCAGGCAACATTGGGAAATTTACGGGTGCCATCTAGAGTTTGCCCGACAGGCCGAAGCGTGGATCGTCGAGGAGCGCCTGCCAGTATTCCAGCGGCAAATTGGTGAGGTGGAATAGCGGACAAGCTTCGCCATCCATCAGGATCTCGCTGGCGGGCGGATGGAGTCTGACAGACGTGCTTCCCCAACACAAATCCGCACGCTCCTATTGACTCGCATCACGAATGGGCAAATCCCAACAATGGCAATTGCCATCGCCAACTTCAGCATTACGAACTTCGGCGCCCTAACTTTTATCAGCGCCATCTGACCATTTTTTCTGGACAGAAACGGAGGGGCCGATGCGCGCGCTCGCCTTGAGAACCGTCTACCTTGGGCTCGGTCTCCGGCACGCCTGCCGCCCGCGCAGAAGATGGGACTGACGAGCAGTTTGGCAAGGTTCACTTCCAGACCTCCTGCAACGAGGTGGCACAACGGCGCTTTGACCGCGGGGCTTTTTTGTTATGTGCTGGTGAGCAAGCTCCCCAGGGGAGCCAGCAATTCCGCGTCGGGGCCTCAGCGACACGCGTGAGCGGGAAAACGAGCGATAGGATGGGGGACGGCGGAAGGCCCTGACGATGTCAGTTTTTAGCCCGAAGCTGCCCCGGTTGAGCACGGAGCAAGGATCCGCTTCAACGGGAGAACGGGCAGTTGCCGGTCTAGCTTCGTTCGTCCACCTCTGACTCTGAGCAGACCTCAGCTCCTTATAATCTCGCTCCCATTTGCGATGCAGTATTTCTCGGCGCGCGACAATGCATCGCGCGCGACGCACAGCTGACCTATACTCACTTAATCCAGGGCGGGCATACTGTTTGTAACTTCGATATCGGCTTTGCGCTGATTAGGGACCGCGCGCCTCGACTGAGGTTTACGCCAGGAGGCGCACCTAGCTTCAACGGAACTGGAACAATGTCCGGGCGATCTGATTGGAAATTGTTGCGGCTGATGAGAGAGACAAGGAAGTATTCCTGGACGGGTGTCTTTATCGGTAAGGAGCAGCAAATGGATGACGAACGAAAATCATCAAAGGCGGGGGAACGGGCCGCTGAAGGCTTGCGCGAGGCAACTGCCAAGGAAGAAGCGAAAAACGAGAGCAAGACGGGGCACGATCTAGGCAAGGGCGCTGATCGCTTCGAGGAACGCTCTAAAAGCTCCGATGGAAAAAGCGCAGAAGAAAAACAAAAGGGGTAAATGAAAGAGCAGAGCCGGCGCGGCGTTTCCGCGCGGGTCTGCCGCAATGACGCTGGAGGCCTTTACTCACGAGGGCTACATGCGCCCCCTCGCGAACTTCTCGTTCTCTTATTTGGGCTTGAGAATGAGGCGATCCGCGCGAGAAGCGCATAAACACTCCCCGAAGATCGGCTGCCGCGGAGACCTCTCCCGTACCTTTTGATGGGGCCGAAGCTGAGGTCGGGCGCCTCGACCTCGATGTTCGCTCCCGGCGAAGTGAACGTGGGCAGGACAGGTTGGGATTCCTTTCTGGCCCTTAGCCGAACCGGGCCGAGGCATTCGCAATGTCGGTTTTGGGAGGCAGAGCGGACGCGGGCTAGGGCTTCCTGACCGCCGCGTGTGACCCTCAGCGGAAGTCGCCACTGGGCACATGCGTAGTGCGGCGTCGCTGCTGTTGATCTAAGTCAATTATCACCCATCCTTTGGCTTCAAACTATTAAGGTCGTCCTCTCCCTCCCGATCCTGCAGAAGGCCTGCTGAAGGTTCGCCGCCAAAGTGAGAGATTGCTCATGATAACAATCCCAGAACTGACGTCCCAGGCTCTTGGTGCGTTCCTGATCTCGGAGACAAGCGGTCGCTTCGGCTCGTCCCACGCCAGCTTGCCAGAATTGCTGCCCTATGCAGCAAAGCTGGCCCTGGAATGTATTGGTAACAGCGATGCACTCTACCACAACGTCGAGCACACCTTGTTGGTCACGCTGGTGGGGCATGACATCCTGATCGGGCGCTCCCTTCTTAGGCCAACGACGGCTAGCGACTATGCTCACTTCATCCTGGCGTGCCTGCTTCACGATATTGGCTACGTTCGGGGAATAGTTCACGGAGACCAGGACGGTGCCTATGTGGTTGATGGTACCGGCCGAACGGTTGAGTTACCGATCGGCTCTTCCGATGCAGCGCTTGCGCCCTATCATGTCGACCGTTCAAAATTATTCGCCATGGAGCGTCTCGACGCAGTTGACGAAATTGACGCTGCTCGCGTTACCCAAGCCATCGAATACACTCGTTTTCCTTATGCAGACGGATCAGCGAACGAACTCAACGATGACCTTGATGAAGAGGAAGGTTTGTTGCTTCGCGCCTGATCGGTCAGCTCGGCGACCCGAATTACATGAAGAAATCAAATGCGCTGTTCTACGAGTTCGAGGAGATAGGACTCAACAAGTCGCTCGGATACACCACACCCGCGGACGTGGTGTACAAATATCCTCAGTTCTACTGGACCAAGGTCGCACCGCACGTCCAAACTGCCATCCGCTATTTGAATGTAACCTCGAGCGGAAGACAATGGATCGGCAGTCTCTATGGCAACATCCTTCGCGCTGAGCGAGAGGTGGGACTTTCTGGTCCGGAGCTATAGGCGTTCCAATACTGTGATTTCGGGTTGATTCCGATCAATCCTCCGACGCTCAGAACTGACGATAGCTGACATAGCCGGCGGCTCTAGGCGCGTGCTGACGGCCGTTGTCGTTTGGCCGAAAGTCCGCAGTAACCAATATTGTTGAATTAGTAGTCCCCGAGCGATCTCGAGCGGAGCGCGGCTGACCTACAGCCCAAAGCCTCGGCCAATCTCCCGCGCAAGCTTGAGCGCGGCGTCGGTATTGCGACCATAGAAGAACGCTCGATCAAGCTGCGAAAAGATGCCCATTCCAAATAGCGCGATGGCAATGCCTCTAAACATGGTTGTGGACCGGGTTGAACGATGCAGCGAAAGTTCAAAACGGCCCCAGCCGCAGGTTGGGAGAAACAGCCGGGGCCGACATTCCCATTCCGTGTGCCGTAATCAGCGGTAATCGGCACGCTCCCAGCAAGCCACAAGAAAGCTAACGAACTCTTTCTCCCGCCGCCGTCCGGGCGCGCGCCCCACGCGTTGAGGTTGGATCAATGTGAAGCGCAGCGTGGGCAATCCCCATCTGCTGCTTTGCTGAGCTGCCGTGCGATCTCTTGCCTGAGGTCTTGCGTTTCCCAATTCGCGGCATCGCTCCTAACCATCGGGATGGCAGGCTCTCACCTTGATGCTGCAAGTCCCCTCGGGCCGGCCTTGGCCCCTTGGGGGCTGGAGGGGACAGTGCGGGACCAAGGCGGTCCGACGGATGGCGCTGAGGAGCGCCACGCAATTGAGGCTAGTCCCAGTCGGCGAGATCGCTGGGTTCACTTGTGACCGGGACAGCTATTTGTAATGTTCCAACAAAGGAACATGGCGGCTGGCTATGCGACATGCAGGCCCAGTCTGAGAAGCTTCGCCGAGGCGCCGCTGAGTGCGCCCTTATTCGCGAGTTGGCGACTGATCCCAAGAAGCGCGAGCTGTTTGCCAGATTGGCTGAACACCTTGACGTGCTCGCATCGGCAGTGGAGCAAGTTATTGCCGACAGCGGTGGTACCGACATCGCTATGACACATCAAAAGCAGCCATGCGGGATCGTCACGACGCGCTGCCCGGATGGGCTGGCACCGTGAAGTGGAAAGTCGCGCCATGCGGCGCATTGGAGGTCACCCACAGGCGCCCGGCATGCGCTTCGATGATCGAGCGGCAGATCGACAGTCCCATCCCCAGACCGCCAGGCTTTGTCGTGTAGAAGGGGTCGAAGATGCGCTTGAGAGCGTCCGGGGCCAATCCTGGTCCCGAATCCTTCACCGCGACGATAATGCCGTCAGATTCGGCCCGAGCGGTCGTGATGAGCACGCTTCGCGATCCCCTCGCGACCGTGCCCATGGCTTGGATGGCATTGACCATCAGGTTGAGGATCACTTGCTGCAATTGGACGCGATCACCTTCGACGAGTGGCAAACCGTCTCCGAGTTCCGTCTGCATCGCGACGTCGTTCTTCACCGCTTCGCTGCGGGCGAGCTCGATCACGTCCCGGATCGCCTCGTTGATATCCAAGCGATCCTTCAGTGGCGGTGCTTTCTTGATGAGATCACGTATGCGCCCGATGATGTCGCGGGCTCGATCAGTGTCGTTCACAACATAACCGAGCGTATCCTTGGCTCTCCCGACATCCGGCGGGTTTCTGTCCAAGAAATGCAGGGCGGCATCGGCATTCATCGATGCGCCAGCGATCGGCTGGCTTACTTCATGGGCGATCGAGGCCGTGAGCTCACCCATGGTGGCGAGGCGGCTCGCATGCGCCAATTCCCTTTGCACCTCCCGCAAGGTCTCTTCGGCCCGCTTGCGCTCGGTGATGTTCCGTCCGACGCCGCGGTAACCGATGAAGCGCCCTGCATTGTCTAGGACCGGCAGTCCCGAGATGGACACGTAGCGTTTACCGCCGTCAGGCGTAGGCCTCGCCAGCTCGAAATCACGGAACGGCAGGTGGGCATCGAGAGTCTCCCGGTGCTTGCGCCAGGCCTCCGCGTCAGGCTCCAAATAGGGCACTTCCCACCGCGTCTTCCCAATTTCAGAGCCAGGCGCCGGCGCGTCGGCAAGACCCTCGCCGAACTCCTGGCGGGTGAAGCGATGCTGCGCATCGGATTCCCAGTAAACGTCGAAGGAGAATTGTACAAGGGTGCGAAAGCGCTCCTCGCTCTGCCGCAGAGCCTCTTCCGACCGCTTGCGCTCTGTCAGGTCGACGACAAAAGAGACGCCGTAATCTCGTCGCTCGTCGAATGCAGCCATGCCGATCAACACGGGCACGCGGCTGCCGTCCTTGCGGAAATATTCCTTCTCGAACGGCTGCACGCTCCCCATCATCTTTAGCTCCGGGATCCACAATCGCATGTGGCGGTCGAGCCACTCCGGCGGTGTAAGGTCAGTCCAGCGTAGGGGGCCCGAAATGAGATCCTCGCGATCGTATCCCACGATGCGGAGAAACGCATCATTCGCCTCCAGAATCCGACCTCCAAGCTCCCAGATGATAATCCCGATGATGTTGGCCTCGACCAGGCGCCGAATCCTAGCCTCGCGTTCTGCGAGATCCTGGTACAAGTGAGCGTTCTCCAGCGCGATTGCCGCCTGCGAGGCGAGCAGCTTTAGCACCGCGATCCGACCGGGCGCGAAGACGTGCGCAGCCAGATTGTTTTCCAGGTACAGCACGCCGATGAAATTGGCATGAGCGATCACCGGCAGGCCGAGCACGGAGCGCGCTTGGCGCTGCACGATGTAGGGATCCGCTGAAAACGGTTTCTGGGCTGCGGCATCATCGAGAATGATGCTCTCCCGCGTACGCAAGATGTAGTTGAGGATCGCCTCCGGCAGGAGCGCTGCAGTCACGGGCTCGTCGCGCAGCTGCACGACGACCGTGTCGCCGTCGGTGGTCGCTTCGGCGGCAATTCGCAACTCGGTCCCGTGCGACAGAACCAACAGGCCGCGCTCGGCGCCCGCGTGCTCGATAGCGGTGCGCATGACGGTGATGAGCAGCTTCTCCCGGACGATTGCGCCCGAGACCGCTTGCGACAACTTGATGACGGTGGCGAGGTCGAGCTGCTCCAGGGGGGTCTCGATCGTGCTCGTCGGACCGGGCGCCGCTGTTTCCTCTGCCAGGTGGGCATAGACGCGGTCGAGTTGCCGCACCTTGCCATCAGCCCCCCACCGCAAATAGGCACGCCGAGCGTCGGCCAAGTACGCTCGAGCGATTCTCTCAAACCCGCGCGCCGCGTAGAAGCGTGCGGCGAGTTCGTTGGCAAGCGCGTCGTTTTGAACAAAGCCATTGGCGCGGGCCGAGCGGATAGCGCGTTCATAGAGGCGCTCGGCATCGAGTTCGCGGCCCTCCAAGCGGGCGACCTCCGCCTCGATAAGCGCAGCGCGATTCTCGAAATTTTCCGGACAATTCTTTGCCCAGATTTGGATCTGTCGCCGGTGCACCGCCAGTGCCGCGAGGTACTCCCGGTGCTGGGCAGGCGCGGCGGAGGCGCAGGCCATCGCGAGGGACAATGCACCATAGAATTCGTATTCGGCAGTTTCGAGTTGCGATATAGACGTCCACAGCAGCCGCTGCGCCCTTTGCGACGCCTCAATCGCAGTCGCGTAGTCGCCTGCAAAAAAGCGCGCCTGCTGCTTTCGGATCCAATACCAGCAGTCCGCTCGCATGAGGTTGGCATTCTCGGCGAACCGGCGCTCCGTCTGAAGCTCATCAAAGTGCTCATCGTCGAAGGAGCCGAATTTCGACGTCAGCCCCCGCAGGGTTCGGATGAGCTGCAGTTGGCTGACGACAACGTCAACGACCAGCCCGAACTGTGCCGTTTTCGCAAATGCGAGGCCACTCTCGACTTCGCGTTGCACCTCGGCGAGCGGGTCACCAGCCGCGAGCAGATTCGAATTGAGATTGACGCGGGCGTACGCGGCGAAAGTGAGATCACCCGTTTTGTTTGCGACGTCGAAAGCCCGAAGCAGCGAATCACGCGCACTCCGGACATGTTGCGTCCATGGCGCGAGGTGCGCTCCGAAGAGCATGTAGGTCTGCGCATGAAGTCGCGTCAATCCGCGCCGTTCGACCAATTCATATCCGAGCAGACCAAATCGAAATCCCGCCTCGTAGTCGCCGAAGCGAGCACCGGCAATCATCCCAAGCCTCATATAAGCAACGCACGAGGCATCGCAGTTTCCGTGTTCAAGGCTGAGATTAACCGCTCGACAAACGGTCAAGGAAAAGAGGTTCAAATCCGTGAATAGTGCAGGCGGCAGCAGCCTGGTCAGCACGCCCAGAGTCGCGAGAGACACCGAATCACTCATTAAGGGCAGATCGATCAAAGCTTCGATACGGCGCCCGCCAAGTTGGGAGCGGACGCGGTCGTATTCACCTCGCGCCTCCTCCTCCGTCGGATGGGGCGGCCAGTCGATGGTCAGGTGGCGGAGGTAATCGAGAGCAACAGCAATTGCATCGCTACTCCGATCGAGCCTCGTGTACAGGTCAATGCGCAGGCATGAGACCGTGGCTAACTCGACAGGCCCGGCCGCACGGGCTGAGAGAGCCATCAGGCGTCGCTCCGCTTCCGCCAGCGCGCCGGTCAGAAACTCGCATTCTGCCCGGTTGATCTCCAGGGAGAAGGCCAGTTCATGCCTGCTCTCCCAGCAATCCTCCAGCAACAGGGCCGCGCCGGCTTTGAGATAAGTCAGTGCCGAGTCATAGGCGGTGGACGCTTTGGCGCGCTTGGCTGCGAGCAGGTTGAGCTCGGTCAGCTTCGCTCGTTCGTCTCGTGAGGTGATCAACGCAACGCCGCGGTTGAGCTGATTGACAATGTCGAAGATCACGTCCCCGTGCTGTTCTGTGGGAGTATTCGCCACGAGGAGCCGGCCGATGGCGAGATGGGCTTCCGCACGCTCGGCTTCCGGTTTGCTTGAATAGGCGGCTTCCTGCACCCGGTCGTGGGTGAATCTGTAATAGCCTTGCCGTCGCTCGACCAGCTCCTCGTGCGCGGCTTCCCACAGCGCTGCGTCGACTTCAGCCGCCGATTTTCCCAGAACAAGGGCCAACAGCGTGATCGTGGCGCTGTTACCGAGACAGGCGAGCTGCTGCAACGCTGCCTGCGTGTTGGCCGGAAGGCGCGCGAGTTTGCCGACCATGAGGTCCACCACATTGTCGGTATAGCCCTTGGCGCGAATGAGATCGAGATCCCACGTCCAGCACGAGGACGTATGATTGAACGCAAGCAAACGCTCCTCGACGAGCTCGTGAAGAAACTGGATGGCGAAGAACGGATTGCCACCCGCTTTCTCCTGCACTATCTGCACCAGGGACGCGGCATAACTCGGCTCGCAACGCAACGAGTCGGCGATCAGCTGCCCGACATGCTCGGTGGCAAGCGGCGCTAGCGCGATCTCCTCAACGATGCCGCTGCAATTTTTGATGGCGGCGATCCTGCGCCGCAGAGGATGCGCGGCGTCGACCTCGTTATCGCGGTAAGCGCCGATCATCAGCAGATGGCTCACATCCGCCTGAGTCAGCAGATCCTCGAGCAGGTCCAGCGTCGCCGAGTCTAGCCATTGCAGGTCGTCGAGGAATAATGCCAGTGGATGCTCCGGTCGCGCGAATACGCCGATGAACTGCCGCACCACTTGGTGGAAGCGCCTTTGCGCATCCTGCAGAGCCAGGTCTGGTACCCGCGGCGGCTCGCCGATGATGAGCCTCAGCTCGGGGACCAGGTCCACCAACAGCCCGCCGTTCGGGCCCAACGCCTTGTGCAGGGCATCGCGCCAGGGCGCCAGCTCGACCTCACTCTTCGCCAGAAGGCCGCGGAGCAGGCTGCGGAACGCCTGCGCCAGTGTGGCATAGGGAATGTCGCGCTTGTATTGGTCGAACTTGCCGTCGGCGAACAGGCCGCGCGAGGGCACCAGCACCTTGTGCAGCTCGTTGACGACAGCTGACTTGCCGATGCCGGCGTATCCCGAGACCAACACCAGCTCAGGCGTGCCGCTCTGGACCATGCGGTCGAAGGCCGCGAGCAAGACTTGGATGTCTCGCGCGCGCCCATAGAGCGTCTCGGGGATGAGCAGCCGGTCCGGGATGTCGCGCTCGCCCAGGGGGAAGTCGTCGATCCCCTGCCGAGCCTCCCAGGCGGCGAGGCAGCGCCGGAGATCGCTCTCCAGACCGGCCGCGGTCTGATAGCGCTCCTCGGCGGTCTTGGCGAGCAGCTTCATGATGATGGCCGAAAGGAAATTGGGCACTTGCTTCCGACGCTCGGCGGGCGGCACAGGCCTCCTGGCGATATGGCAGTGCACCCATTCCATCGGATCGGCTGCGGTAAACGGGGGCACGCCGGCGAGCATCTGATAGAAGGTGACGCCCAACGCGTATAGATCACTGCGCGCGTCGATCGAGCGGTTCATTCGTCCGGTCTGCTCGGGTGCCATATAGGCGAGGGTGCCGGCGATGGTTTCAGGCGGTTCGGGTGATTGGCGCTCGCGCGGGAGTCGCGAGGCAATGCCGAAACCCGTGAGTCTGACTTCGCCGGTCGCGCGATTCACGATGATGTTGTGCGGCTTGATGTCTTTGTGCACGAGCCCACGCTGATGGACCTTGCCAAGAGCCGCCGTGATGTGGACGGCGAGATGCAAGAACGTTCCCACCTGCATAGGCGCTTGGAGCTGGCGCTCCAGCGGCTCGCCGCCGGGATCCTCGAGCAGCAGCACGGGCCGGCCGCCCTCACTGACAAGTTCGAGCGGCCGCAAGGCCCACGCGCTGTCGAGCTCGTCCTTTAGTGCATATTCGTGAGCCAGGCGATCCCGGCTCGTTGATGGGGCATGCTCGGCAGGAAGCACGGCCAGCACAGTTTTGCGGCCACCATCGGAGCCCTGGCGCGATGCCCGGCAAAAGATGCGGTCGTCGTCCTCCCATAACGCCTGGAAGTCGCTATCCATGCGCGCCGAACCGAAAGACTGGGTTCAACTGCTGGCCTCTACGGAACCCGATGTCGGGTGGCGAGATACCTGTTGAGCTCGTTGAATAAAATCGAGCTTGCCACAGATGGAGCGGCGTGGCCAGCCGAGCTAAGCTCGACTACCAACGGAGCGGTCCTGAATTCTGGTTACCGATCAGGTGCGGCATCGGTCGAACGCGGACAGGCGTTCTGTCTTGCAATAGATCGATGAAATTCGTCCGATCGTCATTTTTTCAGAAGTAGCCCCATTTCTCGCGCCATCCGCTTGACTGAGCCGACATGCCGGCGAAGGGCCGCGGCAATCTCCGCCGCGCCGTACCGCCGGCGGCTCATTGTCGAAAGCTTCCTGCGTTCGAGGTCGCTCCATTCCTTCGGCTTCGATGCTTTCATGTTGTCATCTTGCCGCCGGCCCGAGGCAGGCAACATTGGGAAATTTACGGGTGCCATCTAGAGTTTGCCCGACAGGCCGAAGCGTGGATCGTCGAGGAGCGCCTGCCAGTATTCCAGCGGCAAATTGGTGAGGGGTGGAGCGGACTAACCGCCTTCGGTCTCTCTCACCCTCGCTTGTCCGATCAGCCGCTGACCGGTTGAGAAAGCGTCCGGAGCCCCACTTCAATGGCCGCGATGTCTTGCTCGATTTGGACGATAGATGATCGGCAATCGAAACCAGTTGTGGCCTTCAGATCAGCGGCCAACCGCCAGCGATGCATCCGGAGAGCTTCGAGCGACTGCTGGTCTTTTAGCCGAGTGAAGCCGCCAACGATCAACTCAATCGCACTCGACATAACGCTGCCCCACAATCAAAATTTCGCATAGCAATATATCACTAGGATAAAGCGAGTTTGGATTTTAGTAAATTCAAAAATCCGGCGTGTGGAGCATAAGCAATTCACCGCGAGGCTGAGTCTTGATCTGCTTCGATTGTTCTGCCATTTTAAATCTGTTATTTATATTTTGGTTTTTTTTGACGCGGCTTTTCAGAGCTATTTTGCAATATTGCGCCGCTACCTATTGGATAGAACATGAGCGACAAAACGATTGTCCGTTTGCAGACCCATAGGAAGAATGTTGAGCGGTATTTGCGCCTGCTGGAAACTGCGTTGACCGACGTTGAGCAGCAGTACGTTGAGAAGCGCCTGGCTGAAGAAGGATCGGCCATGGACCAGCTATCGCTTCAGAGGGCCGGGGCGGCGAACGCTTTCCATAAGACGTGCAATCACCCGCCCAGCGGCAAACGGTAAAAACCGCAAGCGGCGGTCAACCCGCGGTCTGTCGCAATTGTCCACTGGCCGAGATGTGGCAGGATACGCTCGCGAGTGAACGCACCGCGCAATCGCGGATAATAAGGGAGCGGGGCGCGGGACTTTGGTCAACTAATTCTTAGATGTATCTCGCAGCACAACTTGAATGGCTTCGCGGATTCGCCGGCCTCCTTTGGGGTCGATCGCATCCAAGTGATAAATTCGACATAGCAGACCATTGATGCGCCTCACAATGCTCCTGTTATTGGAGTGCCGATTGCGCGTGCGCACCAGCTGACGGCGCACTTCCAACAGGTCCAGGCGATGAAGCCCTCTTAATTGCACCATGCGGATGGACCCAGCGTTTGTCGTTTTGGATTGTCAGCCACGGACGCTCGGTCCAGCGTGATTGTCACGGGCCAAACCACCGCAGGCTTTCAGCGTTCCAGCCAGATCAAATAACTCTTTTAATTAAATCTCCAGGATGTTATTAGCATTTAATTATTTAATTTGCAAATTTATGGGCGGGGGCTGGTTTGAATACCCCATTGAACCAAAAGTTCGATGTTGCCGGATCTGATATGGCTGGGGCGTCCTTTAGTTTCCCTAAGCCTGTCCCAGCTCACGCACTCATCATTTCGGACGCGCATCTCTTGTTCTCAGGGGACTATGCACGTTCAGGTCATGATCTCATCATTTCCGATTCTGACCATCGGATCACGATCCCCAATTACTTTCTCGGCGAGAAGCGTTTGCCGCTCAGCTCGTCGGACGGCGCGCTGCTCGATGCGAGAGTGGTCGAAGCCCTCACCGGTTATCAAACCTTTGCGCAAGCCGGAGGTAATGCCGCTGCTGGAAAGGTGATTGGCCGTGTCGCGACCGTAACGGGAAGCGCCAGCATCGTTCGCAACGGCGTCACGATCGAGGCGAATAATGGGGATGTCGTTTATCAGAACGATGTCGTGCAAACTGGAAGCGGCTCTACCATTGGTCTCGTCCTTATCGACGGCAGCACGTTCAACCTGAGCGCCAACGCTCGGTTCATGTTGAACGAATTGGGGTATGAGGGGCAGAGTAGTGCGAGTGGCACCTTAGTCAGCCTGACGAGTGGCACGGACCATTCGATGTTCACTCTCATCCAGGGTGCCGCCAGTTTCGTCGCTGGCCAGGTCGCGAAAACCGGCGACATGCAGGTCGCGACGCCGACTGCCGTGATCGGAATTCGCGGTACTGCCGTCCTTCTCAGCGTCGATGCTGTGGATGGGAAAGTCTCGGTCTCTGTCGCTGATCAGCAAGACGGCCGAGTTCATTCCGTACAAGTCTTCAAATGCGTTCCAGCGACGAACTTGCTTCAAGGCGTTTGTACTGCGGGGGATCCGATCGGGATAGTTACCAGCGACGGTCCATCGCTAACCATCACGCCAACCGCGAATTTCGACGTGATCACTCAAACCGTCAGCAAGACCCCAGGGCAAGTTGCGCAGGAGTTCAACGCTTTTCAACAGGTGTTGACGACCTATGATATCGGGAAACAGATTGCTCCAGACACTCCGGCTCCTAGCGATGGCAAGCGAGGAGACGTCGACACAAAGTCGCTGCAGAAGTTCGCAGGGAGCCCCCCACCATCACCCACTGAATCTCCAACCACCATTATAGGGGACGACATAAAAGGCCAAGCTGGTGGGGGATCGATCGCTCCAGTTGTTGTGACGCTCGCTTCCATCGCGGGGACTTCTGCCTCCGCCTCGAAGCCGCTCGTCCCCACTTTGGACCCACCGCAAGCTGTTGTTGTGGCTTCATTCGGACCTGTCCTTATCAGCAGCGCAGGTGGTCCAACCAACCAAGGAAATCAAACAATCAGCGGAACAGTTGATCCGTCCTTCGTTGGAAGCACGGTGACGCTGTACGACACATACAATGGTGTTACGACGCAGATCGGAACGGTTACCGTTGGCTCCGGCGGCGTTTGGAGCCTGGCGGTCACCCTGGCAGGTGATGGCGACCACAGCATCGTGGCTTTGGACCCTAGCGCCAACGTCACAACGAGCGTGCCCGTTGTTTTCACGCTCGACACGACGGCGCCGAC
>NZ_FOUS01000020.1 GCF_900114915.1 Bradyrhizobium sp. Rc3b | reverse complement strand
ATGCCGAGCTTCTCGTAGGTCTTCAGGATCTCCGGATCGATCTCGTCCAGCGAGGTGACCGTCTTCTTCGGCTTCGGCGCCGCGTAGTAATAGAGGTCCTGGAAGTCGATCTTGGGATAGTCGACGCGCGCCCAGGTCGGCTCGGTCATGGTCAGCCAGCGCCGATAGGCCTCGAGCCGCCACTGGAGCATCCAGTCGGGTTCGTTCTTCTTCTGCGAGATGAATTTTACGATCTCTTCCGAAAGCCCCTTGGGGGCCTTCTCGGAGTCGATCAGGGTCTCAAACCCATAACGATACTGGTCGACGTCGATGCGCTTCACGCGCTCGACCGTCTCTTGTACGGCTGGCATTCCATCCTCCGCTCGCGGTTTCAAGGACCGCGGTGGATCAAACTCGAACGATTATTACGGTGTCTATTACGATGTTTTTTGGCGGAAAGCACGCGCTTAGAACCGTTCAAGCCGTGTTTCATCGCTTAGCTCTTAAGTAGGGTATTACCGAGCTTTCGCCAAGCCTCTAACGCCCTATTGATGTCTTCGAGTTCCGTGGACCAGCCCAGACTGAGGCGCACCGCTCCCTGGGCCACGGCGGGATCGTACCCCATCGCCGACAGCACGTGGGACGGCTGGACCTTACCCGAGGAACAGGCCGAACCTGAGGAGACTGCGATGCCTTCGAGGTCGAAGCCGATCACGGCGGTTTCAGCCTTGAGGCCGGGCGCGGTGAAAAGGACGGTATTTGGCAACCGCGTCACCTCGTTCGAGAAGATCGTTGCGCCGTCGATTGCTCGGATGCCGTTTTCCAAGCGAATTCTGAGGGTTGCCATCTGTTCCGCATCTTCGGAAAGAGTTTGAAGCGCGGCCTTCACCGCTGCGCCAAAGCCGGCGATTCCCGCAACATTCTCGGTTCCCGCGCGTCGGTTCAGCTCTTGGCCGCCTCCCCGCAACAACGGCTCCAGTCCCGTCAGTCCCTCCGCCACGACCAGAGCGCCGACGCCCTTGGGGCCGCCGACCTTATGCGCAGAAAAAGTCGCAAGATCCGCGCCGATAGCGTTGATTTCAAATGGAATTTTTCCAAGCGCCTGGATTGCATCGACGTGCAGGAGGCCGCCGGCCTCGTGGACGATCCGGGCGATCTCGGCGACCGGCTGGAGCGCGCCGGTTTCGTTGTTCGCGGCCATGACGGAAACCAGTGCCGGAGCGCCGTCACCGAGCAGACTCGTGAGATGGTCGAGGTCAACCACACCGGAACGCGTCACCGGGATCGGGCTGACCCTCTCCGCCGGGAACCGGCCACCGGCCAGCACCGAAGCGTGCTCCACGGCCGAGACCAGCAGCCGCTCGACCGGGCCGCCGGATGACCGCCGCAGGCCAGGCGACAGCGCCAGCGCGTTGGCTTCCGTGCCTGCGGAGGTGAAGACGACGTTCCGCGGCAGCGCCCCTACCGCCACCGCGAGCGCGGCGCGGGCCTCCTCGACCAGCCGTCGCGCCTCCCGCCCCTCGGCATGGACTGAGGACGGGTTGCCGACCAGGTCCCAGGCGGCGAGCATCGCGCGTCGCGCTTCGGCGCGTAGCGGTGTGGTCGCATTCCAGTCGAGATAAACGCGGTTCCGCATCTAGTATTATATTACCTTGCTTGGGAAACTTGGCCCGTGGGGGCCCCTCCAGCTCGACATGGCGCCCCGACATGCGCTTGGCAACGGGCGATTCCAGATCCGCGACAGCCGATGACGCGACCATGACACGCTAACGCCTTGAGCCCATTGGGTGATGTTCAAGATGCTTGCTTTTTGACCCTCTGCCTATGTTAGAACCCGCACCGTCAAGTCACCGCACGCCTTCAGCGCATCACCGCAAGGCGCGCCTTCTCACCCTTCATTCGCGCTTCCGTCGGCACCTGCCGATGAGGCCACAATCGGTTGATTGCCGAGGATCGTCTCTCCAGCAAGTCAATCAAGAGATCATCGATGCCTGAAGTTATTTTCACTGGCCCTGCCGGCCGTCTCGAAGGCCGCTATCACCCGGCCAAGCAGAAGAACGCGCCGATCGCGATGATCCTGCATCCGCATCCGCAGTTTCACGGCACGATGAATCATCAGATCGTGTACCAGTGCTATTATGCGTTCGCGCATCGTGGCTTCTCGGTGCTGCGCTTCAATTTCCGCGGCGTCGGCCGCAGCCAGGGCTCGTTCGACCACGGCACCGGCGAATTGTCGGACGCCGCCGCAGCCCTCGACTGGGCGCAGACCATCAATCCCGAAGCGCGCGCTTGCTGGGTCGCCGGCTTCTCCTTCGGCGCCTGGATCGGCATGCAGCTTCTGATGCGCCGCCCCGAGGTCGAGGGCTTCATCTCGATCGCGCCGCCGGCCAACCTCTACGACTTCTCGTTCCTTGCGCCCTGCCCGTCGTCGGGCCTGATCGTGCATGGCGAGAAGGACGCGGTGGTGCCGCCGAAGGACGTCAACACGCTGGTCGAGAAGCTGAAGACGCAGAAGGGCATCGTGATCGACCAGCAGGTCATCCCCGGCGCCAACCATTTCTTCGACGCCAAGCTCGAGCCGCTGATGGAAACCATCACCGCCTATCTCGACATGCGGCTCGCGAACGTGCGCTGAGACCTTGTAGCCCGGATGGAGCGAAGCGAAATCCGGGAAAATCCATCCGCGGATACACGGCCCCGGATTGCGCTCCGCTCCATCCGGGCTACGAAGCCAAGGCTCGCAGCTCAAGCCAGCTTGAGCGCGGCGATCCCCGTCAAGACGAGCGCGATGCCGGCAAGCTTCATCGCGCTCAAGGTCTCGCCGAACAGCACCACGCCCATGACGAAGGTTCCGGCAGCCCCAATGCCGGTCCACACCGAATAGGCAACGCCAACCTCGAGCACCTTCAAGGCGCGCCCGAGCAGGAAGACGAAGGCCGCGAGCAACACCAGCGAAGCGATGCTCCAGCCCACCCGCGTGTAGCCTTCCGCGTACTTCATCGAGATCGCCCAGCCGACATCGAGCGCGCCGGCGATCACCAGCATCAGCCAGGCCATGGATTGTGACATCGGCTCGCCTCAGGCGGCGAGCTTGAGCAGATGGGCGTCGTGCCGCACCAGGAAAGCCCGCAGCAATTGCGGATAGTCGGCGCCGACCGCGGTGCGTACGCTCGGACGCTTCGCCAGCTCCGCACGCCACGCCCGCACCTTCGGAAGATCGCTGAAGATGCCGAGCTCGGTCAGTTCGTCGAACACATCGAAATAGCGGAAGACGGGTGCGAACACCGCATCGACCAGGCTGAACGCATCGCCTGCGAAATACGGGCCCGCGCCAAGCGCTGCCTCGACGCGCGCGAATTTCGCAGCGAGCGCCTGGCGCTTGGTTTCGAAGGTCGCCGGATCCGTCGTCGTCTCCAGTCCCCAGAGGTCGCCGAGGATCGCCGAGCCGAACTCCATCCAGGCGCGATGCTCGGCACGCTTCAGCGCATCCGCCGGATGCAGCTCGAGGCCTGTTTGCGTCTCCTCGATGTATTCACAGATCACGTTGCTCTCGAACAGCGCGACCTCGCCCTTGTCGGTCGTCACAACCAGCACCGGCACCTTGCCGAGCGGCGAGAGCTTTAAGAACCAGTCCGGCTTGTTGGCGAGATCGATATCGACCCGCTCGAACGGAACGCCCTTCTCCGTCAGCGCGATCACGGCGCGCTGCACGTAGGGACAAAGCTTGTGGCTGATCAGTTTCAGTGAAGCGGTCATGGCGCGATCCCGGCGGTTCGATGCAACTGCATCCAATATAAATGCACTTGCATGCACACGTCAAGATCAATGCAACTGCATTGAACTGGCGTTACGGCCGAACCGGGAGTAGGTTGATCGCCATTCCGATCGCGATAAAGGCGACGCAGGCCGCGGCCAGCAGGATACGGAGACGAAACAGCCTTGGGGCCCTGCGGTGCAGCCAGCTAGACGGCAGTGATTGAACCGATAAGCCGCGGCGTACTGGATTCCCCGCCTTCGCGGGGAATGACTGCGTCCCTTGGAATTGCTTCCGCTGTCGCTCGCGATGACGGCGCGCGAACAACGGCCGCGCTCAGGGCCGCGCGATCACCCCGCCCGTCATCGGCATCGGCACGCCCGTGGTGGTCGGATAGGACAATGGCAGGCCCTTCAGCCCGCGCGCCGCGAGGAAGCCGAAGGCCTGGGCTTCGATGGCGTCGGAGGCCCAGCCGAGCGTCTCGGCGGCCTCGACTGTCGCCGATCCCACCCGCTCCCGCAGCATGCGGAGCATGGTGAGGTTGCGGGCGCCGCCGCCGCAGACGATCCAGCTGCGCGGCCGACGCGGGAGCAACGGGATGATGCGGGTGATCGCCGTCGCGGTGAAGGCGGTCAGGGTCGCCGCACCGTCGGCCGGCGCCACGTCGCCGAGCCTCAAGGCGGCAAAATCGTTGCGATCGAGCGATTTCGGCGGAGGCAGCGCAAAGAACGGCAGCTCCAGCGCGCGAGCGATCCAGGCCTCATCGACCTTCCCGAGGGCTGCGAACTTTCCTTCCGCATCGAACGCCTGGTTCATGGTGCGGTACATGAAATCGTCCAGCAGCGCGTTGCCGGGGCCGGTGTCGCAGGCGATCAGCGTATCGTTGCCGTCGATATAGGTGATGTTGGAGACGCCGCCGATATTGACCACGACGATCGGCCCCTCGCGATCCAGCGAGTTGGCGAGCGCGCGGTGGTAGACTGGTACGAAGGGCGCTCCCTGCCCGCCGGCCTCGACGTCGGCGGCGCGGAAATCATGCATCACTGGGATATGGATCGCCTTCGCCAGCGCCGCGGCGTCACCGATCTGCACCGTCAGGCGCCGCTCGGGGCGGTGCAGCACGGTCTGGCCGTGGAAGCCGACGATGTCGACATCCTCGGGCTTCATGCGGTTCTGGGCGAAGAAGTTGGCAACCGCCTCGGCGTGGGCCCGTGTTACCGCGCGCTCGGCCTCGGCCAGGATGCCTGGCCGGGCGTCACGTTGCGCCAGGTGCACAGCCTCGGAGAGGGCCTGACGCAGCAGATTGCGCTCCGCAGGGCTATAGGCCCGGTAGCCGGACGGCCCAAATGCCTTCACCTGTTTTCCATCGGTTTCGATCAGCGCGACATCCACCCCGTCCAGCGAGGTGCCGCTCATCAAACCGAGTGCCGTCAACATCATGGATCAGCGTCCTCAAGAGACCCCCTCCGGCATGCCGATCTTGTGCCAGAGGGACACATCTTATAATGCCACAGCGCCAAGTGGCGGGCAGCAATCGGGTTCCCACGGAAGACCCTTAAATTGCTCCCGAAACAGTAAACCAAGAATTGTTGGGCATGCCGACAGATGACTGCATTTAAATCGGATTTCCTCAATATCCTGCAGGAACGTGGTTTCATCCACCAATGCTCCGATTTCGAGGGGCTGGACGCGCTCGCCGCCAAGGGCGAGGCGACCGCCTATGTCGGCTACGATTGCACCGCCCGCTCGCTGCATATCGGCAATTATCTGACCATGATGATGCTGCACTGGTTGCAGCAGTCCGGCAACAAGCCGATCACGCTGATGGGCGGCGGCACCACCATGGTGGGCGATCCCTCCGGCAAGGACGAGACGCGCGCGATGCGCACCATTGCCGAGATCGAGGCCAACAAGGAATCGATCCGCGGCGTGTTCGCGAAAGTGCTGCGCTACGGCAGCGGCGCAAGCGACGCCGTCATGCTCGACAATGCGGAGTGGCTGACCAAGCTGAACTGGATCGAGATGCTGCGCGACGTCGGCCGGCACTTCTCGGTCAACCGCATGCTGACGATGGACTCCGTCCGGCTGCGCCTCGAGCGCGAGCAGGAGATGAGCTTCATTGAGTTCAACTACATGGTCTGCCAGGCCTACGACTTCGTCGAGCTTGCCAAGCGCACCGGCTGCAAATTGCAGATGGGCGGCTCGGACCAGTGGGGCAACATCATCATGGGCGTCGATCTCGGCCGCCGCATGGGCACGCACCAGCTGTTCGCGCTGACGACGCCGCTGCTGACGACCGCATCGGGCGCCAAGATGGGCAAGACCGCGCAAGGCGCAGTCTGGCTCAACGCCGACGCGTTCTCGCCCTATGATTTCTGGCAGTACTGGCGCAACACCGAGGATGCCGACGTCGGCAAATTCCTGAAGCTGTTCACGACGCTGCCGATGGCTGAGATCAGGAAGCTCGAAGCGCTCGGCGGCTCGGAGATCAACGAGGCCAAGAAGGTGCTCGCCACTGAAGCGACCGCGCTGCTGCACGGCCGCGAGGCCGCGAACGAGGCGGCGGAGACCGCGCGCCGCACCTTCGAGGAAGGCGCGCTGGCCGAAACCCTGCCGACGGTGGAAATTCCGCGGGGCGAGATCGACGCCGGATTCGGCGTGCTCAACGCCTTCGTCAAGGCGGGCCTCGTTGCTTCCAACGGCGAAGCCCGGCGCCAGATCAAGGGCGGCGGCCTTCGCGTCAACGACGAGCCGGTCACTGACGAAAAGATGGCACTGTCGACAGACAATCTGACGCCCGAGGGCGTGATCAAGCTCTCCTTCGGCAAGAAGAAGCACGTCCTGCTTAAGCCTGCATAGGCGTATGAGCTTTTCGCTGCTTGTCAGGGCGCACGGATGCGCGCTCCCTGACAGGCAATGGATCAGAACACGCCCAGGGAGAACGTCGCGAGCGATCAGCGGGACGCTGTTCGCACCGCGCTCGTCGTGCTCGCGCTGTGCTTCACGCTGGCCGTGCTCGGCCGCGGGCTCGGCGACAGCTTTACGGTGTTCCTGAAACCGATTTCGGAAAGTTTTGGCTGGGACCGCGCGCAGATCGTCTCGGTCTATTCACTGACCTGGCTCGCGAGCGGTCTCACTGCGCCCTTCGTCGGACGCCTGTTCGACCATTCCGGACCACGCATCGTCTATGCGCTCGGGCTGTTGCTGCTGGGCGCGGCGTTCCTGGTCGCAGCCCACGCGCAACATCTCTGGCAGTTCCAACTCTCGATCGGCCTCTGCGTCGGCATCGGCGTTGCCTTCATCGGCATCGTGCCGAACTCGATCCTGCTCGGCCGCTGGTTCGGACCCCGCCTGCCGACTGCAATGTCGGTGGTGTATTCGGCGATGGGCGGCGGCGTGCTGGCGCTGCTGCCGGCCTCGCAGCTCCTGATCGATCACGTCGGCTGGCGCGACACCTACCAGCTGTTCGGCTTTACGGCACTCGGCCTGTTGCTCCCGCTGATGCTGCTGCCGTGGCGGCTGTTCGCTGCGGGCTCGCCGCATGTCGTGAAGAGGACCGATCCTGATTTCGTCGACAATGGCTGGACCCTCCTTCGTGCCATGCGCCATCACGCCTTCTGGGCGCTGTTCTGGACCTTCTTCTTCACTGCCGTCGGCATGTACTCAATTGCCGCGCAGATCGTGGCCTATCTGATCGACGCCGGCTTTCCGCCGCTGCAGGCTGCGACCGCCTGGGGTTTCTCCGGCGTCGTGCTTGTGTTCGGCATGCTCGGCGTGTCCGCGCTCGACGGCCTGATCGGGCGCCGGCCGTCGGTGCTGCTGAGCTACGCGATCTCGATCCTCGGCATCGTCCTGCTGTGGCTGTTGCAGTATTCTCCGAACATCCTGCTGCTCACCGGTTTCGTCGTCTGCTTCGGCAGCATGATGGGCTCGCGCGGCCCGCTGATCAGCGCCACGGCGATGAGGATTTTCCAGGGCAAGCGGGTCGGCACCATCTACGGCACCATCTCGATCGGCAGTGGACTCGGCTCGGCGTTCGGCTCCTGGAGCGGCGGCCTGATCCATGACGCGACCCACGGGTATAACGCGCTGCTTGCTTTCGCACTTGCGAGCGTGGTGCTCGGGATGATCCCGTTCCTGATCGTGCCCGCCTTGCGGCGGTAAGTTTCCTGGAGGTAACTTGCGCGCATCCGCGTCACCGGCAAATTACGGATGGGTGCGACGGGGAACACGCGCAAAAAGTGCGGTCGTACCGGGCTGAAATCCTGGCCTGCGGTGTTTTGTCCGACATGACGAAAATGTCAGGACGAATCGAGTGTGCACGGCTTGCAGGGCGAAACCGAATGCGGTCCAAGTCGCAGCATTGGATGGAGGGCACAAACCAATGAACTTTCCGTATCTCACTCGCTTTCAACCGGTTCTCTTGAGCCTGTTCCGCTTCGTCACCGGATTGCTGCTGTTCCAGTACGGCATCGCAAAGATCTTCAAGTTTCCGGTGCTCCCCTACTTCGCCAACATCCCGCCGCTGATCTGGACGGCCGGTGCGCTCGAGCTCGTGCTCGGCGCGCTTCTGATGCTCGGCTTGTTCACCCGCCTCACCGCTTTCATTCTCTCGGGCGAAATGGCCTTCGCTTACTTCATGGGCCACATGCTCAAAGGCGAAGCGCCTGTGTTCCTGCCGCTGCTCAATGGCGGCACCGCAGCAATCCTGTTCTGCTTCGCCTGCCTCTACCTCGCGGCCGCCGGCGGCGGTTCGGTCAGCGTCGATGCGCTGCTGGGCAAGGAGAGCGACGCGGCGGGCGACGCCTACGCACGGCGCTGAGGCGCTCGCTAGTTAACCTGAAAGCAAGTCGGCACCGGCGGATCTGCCGGTGCCGACTCAGCGCGCGCCCAGCACGTTCCAGATCAGAACCAGGGCAGCCAAGAGCAGCACGGCCATGACGATGCGGTGAACGAATCGGTTCATTGCCGCTCCGGCCCGGCTCGGTCACCACCAAATTCCGACATCATCTGTCTCGACGACCTGACGCGCCACGCACTGGCACAGCGCGATTCCGCCTGCATGCTTGCGCATCCGGCTGCGGACGCTGCGCGCGCGGCAGCACGTCGCACGCGTCCATTCATGATTGGTAAGAACTTCATGCTACCGACGCGAGCAATAACAACCATTTCTTTCGAGGCCGCGATGAAGCTGATGAGTCATCTCAAGATCCGGACCAAGCTCGCCAGCATGGTCTGTCTTTCAGCTCTCACAGTCACGGCCATCATCGGCGTATCGTCCGTCCTCAGCAAGAGTCGCATGATGGAGGATCGCGTCCAGCAGATGCGGACTGCGGTAGAGCTGCTCTACAACTACGCGCAATCGCTTCAGGAAGAGGTTGCCGCCGGCAAGCTGACGCCGGCCGACGCCAAGGCCCAGTTCCACCAGCGTGGCCGCCGCATGAACTTCAACGGCAACCAGGGCTACCCCGTTGTCTACAACCCCGACACCTCCATCCTGGTGAACGGCGCCAACCAGCAGCTGGAAGGCAAGATCACTGGGGCCAAGGACTCTAACGGCGTCTTGATCGCCGACGCCATCATCAAGGCCGGCGGCGAGACCGCACAGGGCGGAGTGACCTCCTATCTCTACCCCCGCCCCGGCCAGACCGAGCCCGTGCGCAAGACCGTCTTCGCGCGCAAATTCGCGCCCTGGAACGCGACCATCAGCTACGGTCTCTATGTCGACGACATCGACGCCGACGTGCGCGCCCTGACGCTGGAGCTTGCCGCGATCGGCATCGGCCTGATGATGCTGATGGCGACGCTGTCCTGGCTGATCGCCCGCGACGTGCTCGGCGCACTCGACCGCCAGAAGAACCGCATGCAGGAGATTTCGGAGGGCGCCATCGACAAGCCGGTCGAGGAGACCGACCGCGGCGACGAGATCGGCCGCATGGCCGAGACGCTTGAAGTCCTGCGTCAGACCGCGCTGACGGCGCGTAACCTGGAAGCCGAGCAGGTCGCCACCAAGACCCGCAGCGAGCAGGAGAAGCGCGACGCCCTGATCGCCCTCGCCGATCGCTTCGATGCCTCCGTCGGTCAGCTCGTCGGCCTGATGGCCTCCGGCTCCGGCGAGCTCGAGACCACCGCCAAGTCGATGTCATCCACGGCCGAAGGCACCAACCGCCGCGCCGCCGTGGTCGGCACGGCCGCCACCGAGGCGAGCCAGCGCGTCCAGACCGTCGCGGCTGCCGCCGAGGAGCTCTCCTCCTCCATCACCGAGATCAGCCGCCAGGTCGCTCAGTCCGCAGAAGTCACGGGCCGCGCGGTCGACAGCGCGCGCCGCACCGACACCATCGTGCGTGCGCTCTCGGACGGCGCCCAGCAGATCGAGCACGTCGCCGAGCTGATCTCCAGCATTGCCGCGCAGACCAACCTGCTCGCACTCAACGCCACCATCGAGGCCGCGCGCGCCGGTGAAGCCGGCCGCGGCTTTGCCGTCGTCGCTTCCGAGGTGAAGTCGCTGGCGAGCCAGACTGCCGAAGCCACCCGCGAGATCGGCGACAAGATCGCGCAGATTCAGGGCGCGACCAAGGAGGCCGTGGACGCCATCGGCGGCATCACCGCCACCATCGAGGAGGTCAGCCGCATCGCCACCTCGATCGGGGCTGCCATCGAGGAGCAAGGCGCCGCCACCGCCGAGATCGCCCGCAGCGTCTCGCAGACCGCGGAAGCCACCAAGGAAGTCACCACCAATATCGGCGGCGTCTCGACCGCCGCGAACGAGACCGGCAACGCCGCCGGCATGGTGCTCGCCGCCGCCTCGAACCTGTCCAAGCAGGCCGAGCAGCTCTCCGGCGAAGTCGGGACATTCCTCGCCGGCGTGCGCGCCGCCTAACGCGTCACTCCAGAATCAAGACATTTGGCGCGAGAGCGTCGCCACATTCGTCATGGCCGGGCTTGTCCCGGCCATCTACGTTTTTGGCCGCGACGAAGAATGTGGATGCCCGGCCTTCGCCGAGCCGAAGCCGCTCCGGCCGCGCAGGCGGGACAAGCCCGGGCATGACGGGCACTTGGGACTATGGGTGGTTACCGTCGCGTCAGGCTGCAGCCGCTCGAGAGCTGGCGCGTCGAGCCGGTCGAACCGTCGTTCGACTGCGAGGGGAATTCCTCGAACGGCGAGTTCTGCTTGCCGGTGTTGAACTCGAAGATCTTGCGGAACAGGCCGGGGGCCATCGCCGAGATCGGATTGACGCGCATCACGGGCGCGGCCGGCGTGCCGACGACCTCATAGGTCACGCCGATCAGCCCTTCATTGTTGCCGCCGCCGAGGAAGATGCCGAACAACGGGATCTGGCCGAAGATGTTGTTGACGCCATACATCGGCACGAAGGTGCCGCTCATGCAGACCTGGTTGCCGGGATAGTCGATCGAGCCCTCGATGGTGGCGCCGATCATGGGACCCTTGACCACGCCGTCGCGGACCGTCAGCGCACCGTTCTGCCGCGTGAACTCGGCGCGGAGCGCACTGAACGAGACGCCGTTGCCGGTGCCGTTGGGCGCGCCAGCGGCGACGCGTTCGAGCTGCGCCTCGCCCTTCACCGTGAAGTCGCGGACGTTGATGAGGCCCTCGCGCGAGGTGTTCGGCTCGGATGTCGGCGGCTCCATCGCCACCACCATCTGGCCGCCGACCGCCTTGGTGTAGGTGTCGGTGAACCGCAGCAGCGCGCCGGCATCGTTGGTCTGGAGGTAGATCACCTCGCGGTTGCCTTGCGCACGGCCGCCGCGCAGGTCAGCCGCCACCGGCGTGTCCTTGCCGACCTTGCCGCTCAGCGTGAACGCCTTGATGGCACCATTGCGTTTCGACATCTTGGCATCGACACTGCGCATCGCCTCGCCGTTGAAACCGGCGACGGCACCGAGCTTCACGTCGATGTCGAAATCGACGTTCTTCATCTTGTTCTTGTCGTCCTTGGAATTGCCGGAGATCGCCGACTTCAGGAAGCCGCGACCGTCAAACACGTCGCCGCGCATCGTGCCCTTGATGACGCCATCCTGGCTGCGCTCCACCTTCAGCGACGCCTTGTCGCCATCGGACGGCGAATAGGTCGGGAAGTTCGCGTTCATGAGATCGCCGTTCGCGTCGACCTCGAGCGAGCCCTTGATCGAGGCGCCACCGCCTTCGATGACGATGTCTTCCAGACGCGTCGATTGCGCGGTCGGCACGACCTTGAAGCTGGCCTTGCCCGACTTGCCCGGCAGCTTGACCCAGCCGGGCAGGATATTGTCGAGCTTCACCGAGGTCAGGTCGGCCTCGACGCCGAGCTTCGTCGTCTGATCGGGGCCGCCGGCGATCTTGCCCGACAGCTTGATCGGCAACGATCCGCTGACGGCGGGGCTGAGATCGAATCCCAGGCGCGCCCGGCTCGCATCGTCCAGCGTCGCCTGCAACCTGACATCCGCGTCGCCCTCGGCGGGCTTGCGATAGTCGAGCGACGCCGCCTGCCCGTTGATCTTGACGTCGCCCTTGACCTGATAACCCGTGTTGCTCGCGACGATCTTGAGGCTGTTGGCCTCCAGCTTCTGGTTCATCACCAGCTTGTCGGCGGCAAAACCGTTGAGATCGGCGGTGACGGCGTAGGTCGTGTCCGCCTTGGTCAGCTCGCCCTTGACCGGCAGGCCGAGCTGGATGTTCGCCGTGAACGTCCCCTTGCTGGTGTTGGGATCGACGACGGTCGATGACAGATCACTCAGGCGATCATTCGAGAGCATCTCGGCCGCCGCAGGCACGGGTCCGTCGACGCGGAACCTGGTCCGCGACGGCGACGGCTTGGGCGCCATATCCGGCACCTCGAAGACGAAATCGGAAATCGTGACCTTACGGCCGGCGGGCGTATCGGCAATGCCCTGCCCGATGGTCACGGTCGCGGTGCGGCCGGTCACGCGCGCCTTCAGATCGGCATCGTGCACAACGGGCATGCCGTCCACGGGACGGACCGCGACGCCGCTCGCGACGATGTTGACCGAGAGGCCGTCGTCGGGAATCGGCGGGCCCTTGCGCGGAAGGTTCTTCGTCGGCGAATTGACGCCGATCTCGATGCGCTGGAGCGTACCGCGCTCGATCCGCTCGATCACCCATTCGCGCAACTCGGGAACGACCAGCGTCGGCCACATCCGCTTCAGCGCGGAGGCCGACATCGGCGTTCCCGCAAAGCCCAGCGTCAGCCGCGGCTCGCCGGAATAGTCGATCGCACCCGTGCCGGCGACACCGATCTCGCCATTGCTGATGTCGGCCTGCGTCAGCAAGAGGCGCTTGTGGTCGGTGTCGAAGCGGAAGCCGATCGCGATGCGGTTGAAGACGAGCGGCGGCTCGTTGTCGATGCCGCCGAGCAGGATCGAACCGCCGCTGAAGCCGAGCTGCCAGTCATTGATGGTGCCGTTGGGCGGCTCCAGATGAGCCAGAAGCGTCAGGCGGTTCGCGCCCGACAGGACCTTGAACGGTGCCACCAGCACCCGCCGATTGGCGTCCCACTCGACGTTGATCTCGGCCTGGTCGATCGCCATCGGATAGTCCGGCGTGTCGGTGTCGATGATATTGCCGGCGCCGACCGCCATCTTGCCGCGGAAGAAGGTCGGCACGCCATCGCGGCCGAGTTCGCCCTTGAGCTCGCCCGTCAGCGGCAGGTCGGCGGTGTAGGTGAGATCCTTGACCCGCAGTGCCAGGAGGATGTTGGAGGTCGAGACCTTGTCGGCCTTGATGTCGACCGAGCGCACGCCGTTCTCGGCAGGCCCGATCGTGGCGCGCAGCATCCACGGACGCGCGCCCTCTTCGCCCAGGCTGAGCGTGACGCCACCCCGGCTCGGCCGACGCAGGCTGAGCGTGATGTTCTCAAACGACCATTTGCTGCCGCGCTGCTGATCGTCGACGATCAGATTGCCGTTCTTCAGGCCGATCTCGTTGAGATTCTGGCCGTCGAGGCCGGTCATGCTCAGACTGTCGAGCCAGTCGAGGCCCTGAAGGATGCCGCTTTGTGCCGTCGCCTGAGGCGGGCCTTGAGAGGCGGCTTGGGATGGATCCTGGCTCGCGGGCCCCGTGGCGAATGGCGGCGGCGGGACACCGTTGCGCGGGAATGTCGGCGGCAGACCCGCGTCCTTCTTCGAGGCGACGCCGGTTGCCAGCGGCTTTGCGGTATCGCCGGCGGACACGGTGACGGTACCGTCGGGCGCGATGCGGATCGCGAGTTCAGCATCGACCAGATTGAGACTCTCGGCGCGCAGGTGACCCATCAAGAGGCCCGCACCCGATAGCTTCACTTCAGCCTTCGGCGCGCTGGCAACGATGGCGTGATCGCGATCGCGGACGATGATGTCTCGGATGCGGACGGCGATGCGGACCCGGCCGGCGCGCTCGATCTGTGTGCCTCCGATCTCAACCGTGTTGCCGTGACCGATATTGTCTTCGATCGCGGCCGCCAGCCATGGCGTTGCAATGTCGAGATTGATGGGGCCGGCACCGAGCCGCCACCACAGCGCGCCGAAGCAGCCGATGAAGATGACGGCGAGAGTCCCGACGACAAGGACGACGCGCTTTAGCCAGCGATCGGCAGCCAGCCAGCGGCGTAGCGCCCCAAACCCGTCACCGAAGCGATGAAAGCCCGAATTGGAACGCGACAGCAGCCGGCGCGCGCGATGGCCCGCGGCCGCCTCCTGATCCGGATCCCAATCGGCGTCGTCCCATTCCTGCGGCTGTTGCTGAACGCCGCGCCGATCGAAGTCCCGATTGTAATCCTGGGGCGACTTATTCCTTGCCATTGCCTCTCGATACAGGCGCCCGTCATAGGATTGAGCGCCGCCGGGACCGCAGCCGTCCGCGGGAAGCGAAGCTCCCTGCGCCGGCATTGCCGCCATACCTCGAATATTCCTGCTGTTCGTCATTTCGCCCCGGGAGCGCGTTCAACGAGCAGTGGGGTGGTGCGTGGAATTCCTTGTAACCATACTCCGGCGCCGCCAGACTTGCCCAGCCGAGGGCGCGATTCCGGCACACCGGACGAGAGCTGCAATACCGTTTCGGTTGACCCGCCGAAAGCGTCGAAAGGAAGGCGTATGTCCAAGAAATCCCGAACGAAATCGTCCAAAACGCCCTCCGGCAGTCCGACGGCTAAAAAGCAGGCCCCGAAAACGCGGGCCTCTACTCCGACAAAGTCCGCGAAAACGCCGCGGACACCGGCGAGCAAATCAACCGGGACCTTAGCAAAAGCAGGATCACATACGGCCGCATCGAAACAGTTAAATTCCTCCAAATCGGTGTCTCCGCCCGCCAAGGCGAAGTCGGGCCTGACCGAGGGCCAGAAGGCCCCCGCCTTCCGCCTGCCCCGCGACGGCGGCGAGGTCGTCACATTGGCGGACTATGCCGGCCGAAAGCTCGTCCTGTTCTTCTACCCCCGCGCCGACACCCCGGGGTGCACCCGGGAGGCGATCGACTTCACTCGCCTCGCCGGTGCCTTCGCGGCTGCCGACACTGCCGTGCTCGGCGTCTCCGCCGATCCGTTAAAGGCTCAGGAGAAGTTTCGCGACAAGCACAAGCTCGGTATCCCCCTGATCTCGGATGAGACGCACCAGATGCTGGAAGCCTATGGCGCCTGGGGCGAAAAGTCCATGTATGGCAAGAGCTTCCTTGGGATTCTTCGCACCACGATACTGGTCGGGGCCGATGGCAAACTGGCCAGGATCTGGCGCAATGTCCGGGTCGACGGTCATGCCGACGAGGTGCTGGAAGCGGCAAGAAGTCTTTAACCAGTCCTTTAAATTCGCGCGTTCCCGTTTCCGGAAAATTAACCATGACCGCCCAGATTGCTGCGGCAATTAGGCCGTACGGACTCATCCGACCGGCGCGGGAGTGCCGATGTCGAAAAGTTCTGCCCAATACTCGCAGTACGCCCAACATCATCCTCACGACCGCGGACGGGCCTCCCAACGCCGTCCTGCCCCCGCGGCAACCGCAGCGATTCCCCTTCCCGCGACCGACGACGCCTACACCATCGTCCATGCCGGCAAGCAGGTTCGCTTCGGGCCCGTGGTGTTCTGGATCGTGGTTGGCACGGTGGTGCTGCTCGGTCTCTGGTCGGCGGCAACCGCTACCTATTTCGCTTTCCGTGACGACGTCCTGACCCGGTTGATCGCCCGCCAGGCCGAGATGCAATACGCCTATGAGGACCGCATCGCCGAGCTGCGCGCCAAGGTCGACCGCACCACCAGCCGCCAGTTGCTCGACCAGGAACAGTTCGACCAGAAACTCGACCAGATCATGAAGCGCCAGACGGCGCTGGAGTCCCGGGCGACGGCGCTCGGAGCCATGCCTGATGTAACCGGCTCGATTCCGCGTGCGACGCCCCAGCGCGGCGATTCGAGCCAGAGCACGCCTAAACCCTCGCCGATCAGCGACACCGTGATTTTCGTGGCGCCTCCGGACCGTGAGGCCCGCCTGGAATCGCGCGCCCCCACTGTCGCAGCGGCCCCGACCAGCCAATTCGCCAAGAACCAGGGTTTCGACAACGTCCTGGTCCGGCTCACGACCTCGCTCGACCAGGTTGAACGGCGCCAGATGGCGGCGCTCAGCGCCGTCGAGGAAGGCATGGATTCACGGATGCGCCGGATGCGCGGCGTCGTCAGCGATCTCGGCCTGAATCTCGCCAATCTCGAATCCGCCGTGCCGCGCAGCGCGATGGGTGGTCCTTTCGTGCCGGTCAAACTGACGGCCAACGCCGGACCGTTCGAGAAGCAGCTCTACCGCATCAACACCACGCGCGCCGAGATGGACCGTCTCAACCGCACGCTGGCGCTAGTGCCCTACCGCAAGCCCGTCATCGGCGAGGTCGAGTTCACCTCCGGCTTCGGCGTCCGCAGCGATCCCTTCCTCGGCCGGCCCGCAATGCATACCGGGCTCGATTTCCGCGCTGCCACCGGCGATCCGGTTCGCGTCACCGCCAACGGCAAGGTGGTGTCGGCCGGCTGGTCCGGCGGTTACGGCCGCATGGTCGAGGTCGACCACGGCAACGGACTTTCGACCCGCTATGGCCATCTCTCCGAGATCAACGTCAGGGTCGGCGAGACCGTGAAGATCGGCCAGGTCGTCGGTCTGGTCGGGTCGACCGGTCGCTCCACCGGTCCGCATCTGCACTACGAGACCCGCATCGAGGGCGAAGCGGTCGATCCGCAGAAGTTCCTCCGCGCCGGCGTGCGTCTCAGCGCGGGTTAAGCCCGCGACAAAAGGCGACTGTACATCATCACTGGCTGCGCTCGTGGCCGACCTCGCCGGTGATGACGTCGCCGAACAGCTCCCAGGCTTGCCCGTTGAAGCGCATCAGCTGCATCTGCTCGATCGGGAAATAATCGTCCGGTGAGGTGTTGACCATGATGCCCGGCAGCATCAGGTCGGTGTGATAGTCCTTCAGGTTTGCCGCCTGCTTCATGACGTTTTCGCGGGTGAGATTATCGCCGCATTGCTTCAGCACCTGCGCCATCGCCTCGGCTTGGACATAACCGTAGACGTTGTTGGAATTGGTCTTGTCGCCATCGGGGTAATATTTGTCCATGAACTCCCGCCATTTCACCACGGCCGGATCCTTGTCCCAGGCCGGGTCGGTCGGATCTTTCAGATAGATGGTCGAGATGATGTCCTTGGAGTAGTCGAGCCCGGCCGGCTTGAGTACCGAGGCGACGGAGGTCGCGGTGTTGGCCAGGAAGAATTTTGGCTTCCAGCCGAGCTCGCCGACCTTCCGGATCGCCTGCGCCGAGCCTTTCGGCGCGGCCCATGAGAAGAAGATGTCCGCACCGGAATCGTGCAGGGCGACGATCTGCGAGTCGATCGAGGGATCGCTGACCTCGTAGGACTTGTCGGCGATGATCATATTGGCCTTGTCGCCGAGACCGTCCTTCAAACCCTTGAACTGGTCCTTGCCGGCGTCGTCATTCTGCCAGAAGACGGCGATCTTGCTGCTCGGGAAATGATCGCGAATGTACTTGGCGTAGATGCGTCCTTCGCTCTGGTAGTTGGGCTGGAAGCCCATGGTCCACGGGAAGTTCTTGGGGTCGCCGAACTTGGTGCCGCCGGACGCGACGAACAGCTGCGGCACCTTCTTGGCGTTCATGTACTTCATGATCGCGGAATTCGAGGGCGTGCCGAGCGGCTGGAAGATCAACAGCACCTCGTCGCTCTCGACCAGCTTGCGCGCCTGCTCGATCGCCTTCGGCGGCGAATAAGCGTCGTCATAGCTGATGAAGTTGATCTTGCGCCCGTTGATGCCGCCCTGATCGTTGATCATCCTGAAGAAGGCGGCCTCGGTCTTGCCAATCACACCGTAGGACGACGCCGGCCCGCTATAGGGCATGATGTTGCCGACCTTGATTTCGGTGTCGCTGGCGCCGGGGTCGTATTTTTTCTGCGCCGAGACCGGTGTCGTGATGAGCACTCCGGCAGCAAGCATGGCGAGGGCAGCAAGGTTTTTGCGACGACCCGGCATCGGTCTCTCCCCTGTTTTGTAGTCTTGTTTTGCAGGGAGTGTCGCAAGGCCGTTGGCGGCTGGCAAGCGCTTCGATTTTCCGCGAGATGAAACCGCGAATCCGGAATTTACTCGCTGCGCCGCAGCAGGTTCAAAATGCGTCCGTCGATCACGAGCAGCGCGCTGCCAATGACGATGGCGCCTGCGATCTCGCGCATCGAGATCGGCTCCCCCAGCACCAGCCATCCCAGCAGGATGGCGGTGACGGGAATGAGCAGCGTCACCAGCATGACATTGGTCGCACCGGAGCGCCGTATGATCTGAAAGAAGACGATGTAGGCGAGCGCCGTCGACAGGGCCGCAAGGCCAAGCACCGCGGACCATGTCGCGACACCTGGCACTGCGAGGCGCCATGGCTGCTCCACCACGCCAGCGATGATTGCCATCATCACCGTCGATGCCATCAGCTGAAACGTCGCCGTGCCCAGCGGCGGGGAGTCCTTCAGCATTCGCCGCGCTGCCAACGCCGCAAAGCCGTAGCTGAGGGCGCCGCCCAGGCAGAGCAGGATGCCGAGCCCCTGCCCCGGTCTTGTCTCGAGGCCCCATCCGCGCAGGATGATGACGCCGACAAGGCCCAGCGCTACGCCGGCCACGCGGCGGATGTGCAAGGCCTCTTCGCCTGCCGCCGCCATCACGAGCACCGTGAACAATGGCGTGGTCGCGTTCAGGATCGATGCCAGACCGCTCGGGATGAAGGTTTGGCCGATCACGATCAGCGAGAACGGGATGGCATTGTTGAGCAGCCCGATCGCGACGAACGGCTTCCAGCCCGTCGTGCCTCTGGGAAAGCTGATCCCCTGCATGCGCAGCAGCGGCAGCAGCATGGCCGCGCCGAGCGCGACGCGCAAGAACACCAGCGTCAGCGGCGGCAATTCCCGCAAGGCCGCGCCGTTGAAGAAGAACGAGCCGCCCCAGAGAACGGAGAGCACCGCGAGCAGCGACCAGTCGCGCGCGTCGATCCTGTTGTCGGTTGGGGGCATGCGTTTCACCTCGGCGCGGCTGCTCGCCTAGGACAACGCGGAAAATCCCGCCACCCGGTTTCCGACAAAATTGCTCGAGATCATCCCCGTGACCGGCGATCGCCCGCGATATCCGCAACTACCGCCCCAATCACCAACGCGCCGCCAATGAGCGCGTGGACGGCCGGTATCTCGCGGAAGGCAACCCAGATCCAGAACGGCATCAGCGGCGTTTCCAGCGTCGCGATCAGGGAGGCCTGCCCCGACGGCAGCAGTCGCGAGCCGAGCATGTAGAAGGTCAGGCCGAGCGCGACCTGGAGGCAGCCGAACATCGCAAGGATCAAAAGGCCATGGCCGCCGACATGGGCGATGTCGCGCGCAAATGGAAGGCTGACGAGGCTTCCGATGAAATTCGACAGTGCGGCTGCCGCCACCATCGACGTCTCGCGATGGCGCCGGACCACCACCGTCATGGTGGAGATGGCGAGCACCATCAGGCAACTGAGCGCGATGCCACCGAGATCGGCACCGGCTTGCACACCGCCGACCGTGATCACCACGCCGGCAAAGGCAATCAGGCTCGCGATCAGCGTGCGCCATGTCGCGGCCTCATTGAGCCACAGCCAAGCCAGCGCGGCCGCGACGAACGGCTGTGTTGCGATCAGCACCGCCACGTTCATGACGTCGGTCATCTGCAGCGCGGGAATGAACGAAATCATGCCGATCGCGGACAATGAGGCCACGAGCAGGCCTGCCTTCCCCGGCACTAACAACTGCCGCAGCCCGGCGCGGCCTTGCATCACGACGAGGAGCATGGTGACCAGGCTGCCGGCGAACAGGCCGCGCCAGAATAGAATGGTCCAGGGATCAAACGGCAGAAGGCGCGTGAAGAACGGCGCCGTGCTCCACGCAATCGCAGCGGCGACGACGAGGGCAATGCCGAGACCGCGTTCCGAACGAGGCTGCCCCATGTGGATGCGACCGGCTAGGACGGCTTCTTCGGCCGCGACACCAGCTCGATCATCTTGCCTTCGTCGTCGTCAGGCATCGCGGCCTTGGCCTGCGCGTAGGACTCGACCGCGGCCCGCGAGACCAGCGGCTTGTCGGCCAGCAGGCTCTCGGCGAGTCTCACGGCGTAGGCGGCATCCTTGTGCCGCAGCGCGGCGGTGAAGGTCGCGCCGGAAAAATCGCGGGCGACCATGCGCTTGGAGTGGCGCTGCACCTGCGGGCTTGCGGCGACGCCCGCCTGGATCGACTCCAGCACGAGGTTCATGTCGAGCCCGGCCTGCTCGGCGATGGCGAGGCCCTCTGCGAGGCCGGCGATCTGAATCGCGCCCATGAGATTGTTGATGAGCTTGTAGACGGTGCCCGAGCCGACGGCGCCGAAATGACGGGTGGTCGAGCCGATCGGCGTCAGATACGGCCGCGCGCGTTCGAGATCGGCGGCGTCGGCGCCGACCAGCAGCGTCAGTTTCCCGGCGGCTGCCGCATCCGGCAATCCCGTCACGGGGCAATCGATGTAGATCAGCCCGCGCGCGTTGAGCTCGCGGCCCATCTCGCGAGCGTGGTCATAGGAGACGGTCGAGCATTCGATCGCGATCGTGCCGGCCTTGGCGGTCTTCGCGGCGCCCTTCAGTCCGAGCCAGACCGCGCGCGAGGCCTCGTCGTCGGCCACCATGGTCACGACCGCGTCGGCATCGATGGCGGCGTCCTCGGGCGAGGTCGCCCAAAGCGCGCCGCGCGCGATCAGCTCTTCAGCCTTGGCCTTGCTGCGATTCCACACCGTCACCGTGAAGCCCGCATCGAGGTAGCGCCCGGCCATGCCATGACCCATTCGCCCCAATCCGATGAAGGCGACGCGGGGCATGGCTAGTCCACGTCCTCGATGTCGGCACCCGTGGTGCCGAAGGCGCGCTGCGCCAGCGTCGCGGCCATGAAGTCGTCGAGATCGCCGCCGAGCACGCCCGAGGTGTCCGAGGTCTGCACGCCCGTGCGCAGATCCTTCACCATCTGGTAGGGCTGGAGAACGTAGGAGCGGATCTGATGGCCCCAGCCGATATCGGTCTTGGCGGCCTGGTCGGCGGCGGCCTTCTCCTCGCGCTTCTTCAACTCGATTTCATACAGGCGCGCGCGCAGCATGTCCCAGGCCTGCGCCCGGTTCTTGTGCTGGGAGCGGCCGGCCTGGCAGACCACGGCGACACCGGTCGGAATGTGCGTCAGCCGCACCGCGGATTCGGTCTTGTTGACGTGCTGGCCGCCGGCGCCGCCCGAGCGCATGGTGTCGACGCGGACGTCGGCTTCCTTGATGTCGATCTTGATGCTGTCGTCGATGACCGGGAACACCTGCACGCTCGAGAACGAGGTGTGCCGCCGCGCGTTGGAATCGAACGGCGAGATGCGCACCAGGCGATGCACGCCCGCTTCCGTCTTCAGCCAGCCATAGGCGTTGTGGCCCGAGACCTGGATCGTCGCGGACTTGATGCCGGCCTCTTCGCCCTCGGACTCTTCCAGCACCTCGACCTTGAAGCCGTGGGTGTCGGCCCAGCGCGTGTACATGCGCAACAGCATCTGCGCCCAGTCCTGGCTCTCGGTGCCGCCGGCGCCGGCGTGGACTTCGAGATAGGAATCGAACCGGTCGGCTTCGCCCGACAGCAGCGCCTCGAGCTCGCGGCGCGCCACTTCCTTCTTGAGATTCTTGAGAGCCGCTTCGGCTTCCGCGACGACGCCGGCATCGCCCTCGGCCTCGCCGAGCTCGATCATGCCGATATCGTCTTCGAGCTCCTGCTCGACCTTGCCGATGCCCGAGAGCGAATCCTCCAGCGAGGTCCGCTCCTGCATCAGCTTCTGGGCTTTCTGGGGATCATTCCAGAGATTGGGATCTTCTGCGAGCTTGTTCAGCTCGGCGAGGCGTGCCGTCGATTTCTCGACGTCAAAGATGCCTCCTCAGCAGCCCGACTGACTGCTTGATCTCTTCTACCAACCGTTCGATTTCGGCGCGCATGTCGTTCTCTGGTCTCGCGGAATCCCGCGTGCAATTGAGTGGGGGATGTAGCGGCGGCGGCTGCAAAGCGCAACCGCTGACGCGATAACGTCCCTATTGTTCTAGCCTCAGTACAGCCTGCCGGTGCCCGGCTGCATGAAGAAGCCGGAATCCGGCTGCTGCTGCTGCGAGGCCGGCATGCCGCCGCCACGCCCGTCAGCGTCGGCAACGCCAATGACCGAATAATTATCCGGCGGCGCCGTGCCCGGCTTGAAGGCCTCCAAAATGGTTCCGCCGGTCTCGCCGGGGCCGGCGCGCATGCCGGTCTTGGAGACGACGCGGACCAGCTTGATGCCAGCCGGCACCTTGAACGGAACGGCGGGCTTGTCGGCGAGCGCGAGCTTGAGGAAATCGCGCGCGATGGGCGCGGCCAGATGGCCGCCGGTTGCGGCATTGCCCTTACCCAGCGGACGCGGCTTGTCGTAGCCCATGTAGATGGCGACGGCGACGTCGGGCGAGAAGCCGACGAACCAGGCGTCCTTGGCCTCGTTGGTGGTGCCGGTCTTGCCGGCGACGGGTTTGCCGACTTCCTTGATGACCGTGGCCGTACCGGCCTGCACCACGCCTTCCATCAGCTCTGTGATCTGATAGGCGGTCATGGAGTCCAGCACCTGCTCGCGGCGATCGATCAGCTGCGGCTCGGCCTGGTTCTTCCAGCCGCCCGGCGCGTCGCAGCCGCGGCATTCACGCTGGTCGTGCTTGAAGATGGTGTGTCCGTAGCGGTCCTGGATGCGATCGATCAGCGTCGGCTTCACCCGGCGGCCGCCATTGGCGAGCATCGAGTACGCCGTGACCATACGCATCGCCGTCGTCTCGCCGGCGCCCAGTGCATAGGAGAGATAGTTCGGCAGCTCGTCATAGACACCGAAACGGCGGGCATATTCGCCGATCAGGGGCATGCCGATGTCCTGCGCGAGCCGCACCGTCACGGTATTGAGCGACTGCCGCAGCGCGTTGCGCAGCGTCACCGGTCCCTGGAATTTGCCCGAGGAGAAGTTTTCAGGCCGCCACACGCCGGCGCCCTGCCCCTGGTCGATTTCGATGGGGGCGTCGAGCACGACGGTCGAGGGTGTATAGCCGTTGTCGAGGGCGGCCGAATAGACGATCGGCTTGAACGACGAACCTGGCTGCCGATAGGCCTGAGTGGCGCGGTTGAACTGGCTCTGGTCGAACGAGAAGCCGCCGACCATGGCGAGCACGCGGCCGGTCCAGGGATCCATCGCCACCATTGCGCCGGACACTTCGGGAATCTGGCGCAACCGGTACTGGCCCTCGACCGGCTGGCCATCCTTGTAGAGCGGATCGGCATAGATGACGTCGCCGGGCTGCAGCACCTGCGACACCGCCGTCGGCGTCTTGCCTTTGGTTCCGCCCTGCACGGCTCGCGCCCACCGCACGCCGTCAACCGTGACAATGCCGGTCTCGCGCTGCTTGCTCACGGCGCCGCCAAGCTCGCGGTTCGGCTGGAAGCCGATCCGCGCCGACTGGTCGCTGGTCTCCAGCACCACCGCCATGCGCCACGGCGAGATGTCGGACAGCGATTTGATCTCGGCGAGCTTGACGCCCCAATCGCCCGAAATATCGAGCTTGCTCATGGCGCCGCGATAGCCCTGCTGCTCGTCATAGTTCACGAGGCCCGAGACCATGGCCTTGCGCGCCATGACCTGGATCTTCGGATCCAGCGTGGTGCGGACGGACAGACCGCCCTCATACAGCTTCTTCTCGCCGTAGCGCTCGAAGATGTCGCGGCGGACTTCCTCGGCAAAATATTCGCCGGCGAAGGTGTGGGCGCCGTTGGACCGGTTGGTGACGGCCAGCGGCTCCTTGCGGGCCTTGTCGGCGTCGGCCTGCTTGATCCAGCCGTTCTCCACCAGACGGTCGATGACGTAGTTGCGGCGCTCGATGGCGCGGTCGCGGTTGCGGACCGGATGCAGCGTCGCCGGCATCTTCGGCAGCGCGGCCAGATAGGACGCTTCCGCCACCGTCAGCTCGTTCACCGACTTGTCGAAATAGACCAGCGAGGCGGCAGCAATGCCGTAGGCACCCAGACCGAGATAGATTTCGTTCAGATACAGCTCGAGAATCTTGTCCTTCGAGTAGGTCTTCTCGATCCGCATCGCGAGCAAGGCTTCCTTGATCTTGCGGGCGAAGGAGACCTCATTGGTCAAAAGGAAGTTCTTGGCGACCTGCTGGGTGATGGTGGAGGCACCCTGCGGACGCCGGTTCGAGCCGTAATTCTGGATGTAGACCACGCCCGCGCGCGCCATGCCGGTGTAGTCGATGCCGCCATGCTCGTAGAAATTCTTGTCCTCGGCCGCGAGGAACGCGTTGATCACGAGCTTCGGCACCGCCTGGATCGGCAAATACAGCCGCCGCTCCTTGGCGTACTCGCCGAGCAGCGAGCCGTCGACCGCGTGCACGCGGGTCATCACCGGCGGCTCGTAATCCTGAAGCTGAGAGTAGTCGGGCAAGTCCTTGGAGAAATGCCAGATCAGGCCTGCCACGGCCCCGACACCAACAAGGAACACCACCGTTCCCGCGGCGAACAGGAAGCCCATGAACCGCACCAGCAAGCGCATTATGTGTTTATCCGTTCAATCTCTGGATCAGCTCAGTATCAGCCCCTTGGCACCCAAACAGGGGCCAATCTTCACGTCACGAATTCACCGGCTTACGCAATACCATCAGTGCCGGACTTTAGACGCTTGCCGAGCGGGATTCTCTCCGATTCCGGAACCCCCTGCGGCATTTTTATAAAGCGCCGGCTGTGGCCAAACTAGGGCTTTTGCGGCGGGACGGAAAAACCCTTTCAATGCGACGATCCCCCCAGTCGTCAATTTGACGATCCCCCGGTCGTCAATTTGACGATCCCGCCGTGGCCATCCGCTTGGTCAAGAACCCGTCGATCGCCTGCGCCATCGAGCCCACGGCACGCGACCGCCAGCCCTCGGAGACCAAATGCTCGAGGTCGCCCTTATTTGAGACATAACCGATCTCGACCAGCACCGAGGGCACGTCGGGCGCCTTCAGCACCCGGAAACCCGCCGACTTCAGGGGATGCTTGTGCATCCGTACCGTCGACTTCATCTCGCCCATCAGAAGACGGGCAAAACGGTTTGAAAAGGTGCGGGTTTCCCGCTGCGTAAGGTCGATCAGGATGTCGGCGACGTCGGTCGGCTCCTCGGCGAGATTGAAGCCTGCGATAGCGTCCGCCCGGTTTTCCGCGTCCGCCAGTCGCTGGGCTTCGGCATCGGACGCCTTGTCGGACAGCGTATAGATGGTCGCGCCCTGCGCATCGCCCTCGGCACGGGGCAGCGCATCAGCGTGAATAGAGACGAACAAGGCGGCCTTCAGATTCCGGGCGATCTTGGTGCGGTCATTGAGGGGAATGAAGGTGTCGTCGTCCCGCGTCATGACCACACGGTATTTGCCGGCCTTCTCCAGCTTGTCGCGGAGCGCCAGTCCGAAGGCCAGCACCAGGTTCTTCTCGCTCTCACCGCTCGACTGCGTGCCGTTGTCGATGCCGCCATGGCCGGGATCGATCACGACCACCGGGCGGCCATCGGCCTTCTGCTGCGCCGTGTCCGGGGTTGTCGTCGCGGGAGCCGTTGCAGGCTGCGCCTCGGCGATCGTGGGCCGCAGCTCGGGGCGGTTCTCGGGTGCGAGCGACTGCACGAAGGCCGTCCGGTCGACCTCCTCCAGCTCCAGCACGAGCCGGGCCGGCTGGCCGTTGGCCGCCTCCAGCACATAGGAATTGGCGATCCGGGCCGGTCCCGTCAGGTCGAACACGATTCGCGAGCCGCCGGGCATGACGAGCCCGTAGCGGAAAGCCTTGACGAGGCCGCGCCCCCCGACCCCCGTGCCCGCGGGCAGCTGAAAATTGACCTGCGGCACGTCAACGACGACCCGGTACGGGTCTGCGAGCGTGACCGCACGGAAGGTAACGGTCTGGTCGATGTCGAGAATGAAGCGGGTCTGCTTGCCGTCGCCGGCCAGCCGGGCGGCGGAGGCGACTGGAAAATTCGCTACCGCAACAGTGGGTTGCGGCTGGCTTTCCGCGGCGCTCAGGCGCGAGGAATCAGCACACGGCAACGCTGCGGCGCACAGAAGTGCGCATCCCAGCAAAACCCGTTGATTTGTGCGGCTCGCCACCGATTCCGTGCCTCCGAGCAGCCCTTTTAACGCAATAGAACCACAGGGTTAATTGATCCTTAATGACAGAAACGCGAAACTCGCTGACTGTGACCGCCGTGCGACGCTCCCTTGCACCGATGGCTCATTCCTCGTATGTACGGAATGCTGACGGCCGATATTTCCGGTTGTGTCGCATTCAGCCTCCCGGTGCAGCGCCGGAACTCTCAAGGTTTGGGAATTCCAGCGTTTTTCCGTTCCCCTCTAAGGCCAGCGCGGTGCGCGGCAGCGAGGTGGAACGGGTCAAGCGCCGGCGGCGGACGGTCCTGGGTTACCTCTCGCGTTACCGGGACAGTTCTGACAGCGACGTAACCCATTAACCCGGTCCCTTGATCCCAGGGGAGCGGTTCGTGATCATCAAGGCGAGCGCGCTCGCGCCATGCCTGGCCAGCAGCAACTGATTGAAGGGCGGCCTCGCCGCCCAATGTTTCATACGGGCCGACGCTTGATGCGCCAGACTGTGCCGACGAATTCTGAAGGATCATTCGCGACGCTGCGGAGTGAAAATCCCGCGCGCCGCCTTGGTCCTGAAGCTTCCGGTTCGGCAAGGCGCGAGAGACGGCGTTTCGGCCTTCCCCTCACCCCCGAATCAGGTGGACCGTCGCGTCACCCGGCAGCGCAGCTCGCGCCCACGGTGAATCGCGCCCGCCGCCGCCAAGAGTTAAGACATGCCCAACAAGATGTTGATCGATGCCACCCACCCGGAAGAGACCCGGGTCGTCGTGGTCCGCGGCAATCGCGTCGAAGAGTTTGATTTCGAGACCGCGCAACGCAAGCAACTGCGTGGGAATATCTACCTCGCCAAGGTCACAAGGGTTGAACCCTCGCTCCAGGCCGCCTTCGTCGAATATGGCGGCAACCGCCACGGCTTCCTCGCCTTCAGCGAAATCCATCCCGACTACTACCAGATCCCGGTCGCCGACCGTCAGGCACTGATCGAGGCCGAGGAACAGGCCCATCGCGAGGCCGAGGAAGAGAGCGAGAACCGCTCCCACGGCCGCCGCCGTTCGCGCCACCGCAACGCCCGCCGCCGCGGTCATGGCGAGCGCGTGCGCAGCGACATCGTCGAAGGCGCAGATCCCGCGGCCCAGCCGATCGAAGGCGCGGCGCTGCCGGAGCACGCCGAGGGCGCCCTGCACGAAGGCGAGCATCTGCACGCCGACGCGGAGCATCGCGGCGAGCACGAAGCTCACGATCACCACGATCATGATCATGACGAGCATGATCACGACGATCATCATGCCCATGATGACGGGCACCTTCACGCTCACGATCATGACCATGGTCACGATGGCGAGCATGATCATCACGACCACGATCACGCCGACGAGACGCCCGCGCCTGTCGCAACGATTGGCGCCGAGCCTGTGGTCGCCGCCGAGCTGCAGGAGACCGCCGCCCCCGAAGCGCATGCGGAAGCTCTGGCTGAGGCCGTGACCTCCGCCGCTGAACCTGCCGATGCCGTGTATGCTGCGGTCGAGAGCGCCGAGGCGCCGCATGCCGAGGCTGCGGAAACAACCGGCGAAGACGACGAGGACGAGGACGAAGACGGCGAGGAAGCCGAAGAGGAAGTCGTCGAATCCGTCGGCGGCGACGACGTGCTGGAGGAAGTGCCGGAGCGCACCTTCCGCCCGCGCCGCCAGTACAAGATCCAGGAAGTCATCAAGCGCCGCCAGGTGATGCTGGTGCAGGTCGTCAAGGAAGAGCGCGGCAACAAGGGCGCGGCGCTGACCACCTACCTCTCGCTCGCCGGCCGCTATGCCGTGTTGATGCCGAACACCGCACGCGGTGGCGGCATCAGCCGCAAGATCACCAGCGCTCAGGACCGCTCGCGCCTGAAGGAAGTGGTGCAGGATCTCGACGTGCCCGAGGGCATGGGCATCATCCTGCGCACCGCCGGCGCCGCCCGCACCAAGCCCGAGATCAAGCGCGACTTCGAATACCTGATCCGGATGTGGGAGACGGTGCGCGACCTGACGCTGAAGTCGCAGGCCCCGACCCTCGTCTACGAGGAAGGCTCGCTGATCAAGCGCTCGCTGCGCGACCTTTACAACAAGGAGATCGACGAGATCTCGGTTGCCGGTGAAGCCGGTTACCGCGAAGCCCGCGACTTCATGAAGATGCTGATGCCCGCCAATGTCAGTGCGGTGAAGCAGTATCGCGACGGCCAGCCGCTATTCTCGCGCATGGGCGTCGAGAGCCAGCTCGACGCGATGTTCTCGCCGACCGTGCAGCTGCGCTCCGGCGGCTACATCGTGATCAACCAGACCGAGGCGCTGGTCTCGATCGACGTCAACTCGGGACGATCGACCCGCGAGCACCATATTGAGGACACCGCGCTCAAGACCAATCTGGAGGCGGCCGAAGAGGTCGCCCGCCAGCTTCGCCTGCGCGACCTCGCCGGCCTGATCGTCATCGACTTCATCGACATGGACGAGAAGCGCAACAACCGTGCGGTCGAGCGCAAGCTGTCCGATTGCCTGCGGCAGGACCGCGCGCGCATCCAGGTCGGCCGCATCTCGCATTTCGGCCTGCTCGAGATGTCGCGCCAGCGCATCCGCGCCAGCGTGCTCGAGAGCTCGACCGATCCGTGCCCGCATTGCGGCGGCACCGGCCATGTCCGCTCGGTGTCCTCGGTGGCGCTGCAGCTGCTGCGCGGCCTCGAAGAGATCCTGATGAAGGGCGCGACCCACAATCTCGTGGTCCGCACCCGCACCGACGTCGCGCTGTATGTGCTGAACCACAAGCGCGGCCATCTGCGCGATCTCGAGAACGGCTTCAAGGTGACGCTGTCGGTCATCGCCGACGCAAGCGTCAGCGGGCCGCAGGCCTATCTCATCGACCGCGGCGAGCAAGTCCATACGCTGGAAGCCGCCAAGGCGCTGCTGGCGGCGCAGGCGGCAGCAAGCCCGCCGCCGATCGTTGAAGACGCCTATGACGACGAGGAATTCGATTCCGAACTCGAATCCGAGGTCGAAACCGAGGAGACCGAAGGTCTCACCGAGGAGCAGGCTGCGGGCGAGGCAGCTTCCGAGCAGGACGGCCAGCGCCGCAAGCGCCGCCGTCGCCGGCGCGGCCGCGGTGGCCAGCGCGACGGCGAGTTGCGTGAGGATAGCCCTGCCGCCCTCCCCGAGGCGGCCGTTGCGGCCGGCGAAGGCGAAGAGGATGCCGAGTCCGAGCAGGATGGCGAAGAAGGTGAGGAACAGGCGGCCCGCGGCGAGCAGCAGGGCAGCGGTGACCGTCGCCGCCGGCGTGGTCGCCGCGGCGGACGCCGTCGGCGTGGTGGCGGCGAGGACGGTCTCGCCGGCTCCATCAGCGACGAGCTCGCGGCAAATGCGCCGTCGGAAGCGTCCGACGCAGTCGCCGATTTCGACGGCTTCGGCGGCGAGGCTGCGCCCTCGATTGCCCAGGCCGAACACACCGCTGAGCCTGAGGTCTCGCAGCCTGAGCAGCGCGCCGAGGTGCAGACCGAGGCGGTGCCGGCCCAGCCTCAGCCGGTTGCCGCGGAGGAAGAGCCCGCCGACGACAAGACCGCGCGGCGCCGCTCCACGGTCCGGGAAAAGGTGAGCTTCCTGTCGAGCAGCCCAATCGAGCCCGCAGCCCCGGTTGCGCAGGCGCCTGAGCCGGCCGCCCCGCCGGCAGCTGAACCCGTGCCGGAACCTGCAAGCGAAACACCGGCGGCGCCACGCCGCGCCGGCTGGTGGTCGCGCCGCTTCGGCGGCGGTGAATAAAGCCGAACACTCAAGAGAAAACGCCCGGGTCAAGCCGGGCGTTTTTTGATTTGGCGAGGTCAGTTCCAATGCAAAGCGCAATTGTTCTCGGCGGCGGCATGATCGGCGTGAGCGCGGCGCTGCACCTCCAGCAGCGCGGCTGGGCCGTCAGGCTCGTCGACCGCAGGGAGCCGGGCCGCGAGACCAGCTACGGCAACGCCGGGATGATCCAGGCCGAAGCGGTCCGCCCCTATCCGATGCCGCGCGACCTTGCGACGCTGCTGAAGATCGCGACCGGCCGCACCAACGATGTGCGCTACAGCCTGTCGTCGCTTCATCTCCATATCGAGCCCCTGCTCCGCTACTGGTGGCATTCGGCCCCGAAGCGCCATCGCGAGGCCGTCGATGCATGGGCGCGGCTGATCGCCTACGCGACGAGCGAGCACGACATCCTCATTCGCGAAGCCCATGCCGACAATCTCATCCGCCGCGCCGGCTATCGCATGCTGCATCGCGATGCCGCTTCATTCGATCTGGCGATCAAGACGGCGGAGGAAGACCGCCGCGAGTTCGGCGTGAATTTTCGCGTGCTCTCCGGCAGCGAGCTTGCCAGGGTCGAGCCGGTCCTGCGCGACGATCTTCCCGGCGCGATCCATTGGCTCGACACCTGGACCGTGTCCGATCCCGGCGCGCTGGTCACGGCCTATGCCGAGCTGTTCGAGCGCCGCGGCGGCGCCATTGTGCTCGGCGATGCGCAGTCGCTGCGGCAGACCGCGACCGGCTGGTCGGTCGATACGGACCAGGGGCGTCTCGACGCCGCCAACGCCGTCGTGACCCTCGGGCCGTGGTCGCCCGATCTCCTCCACAAATTCGGCTATCGCATTCCCCTGGTGCGCAAGCGCGGCTACCACATGCATTACAGCGGCGGCGCTTCGCTCGACCTGCCGCTGATCGACAAGGCCGGCGGTTATGCCATGGGGCCGATGGCCAAGGGCATTCGCATCACCACCGGAGCCGAGCTGACGAGCCCGGATGCGCTCGCGACGCCCGTGCAGCTCGCCAGCGCCGAAGCATCCGCGCGCGAGCTGATCGACCTCGGCAAGCGCGTCGAGCCGGATCCGTGGTTCGGCACCCGCCCCTGCACGCCCGACATGCTGCCGGTGCTCGGGCAAGCTCCGCAGCATCTCGGGCTCTGGATGAATTTCGGCCACGGCCACCAGGGCTTTACCCTCGGACCCGCGACCGGGCGCCTGCTCGCCGAGATGATGAGCGGCGAGACGCCTGCGATCGATCCGATGCCGTACCGGCCGGAGCGGTTCTAGCCGAAAGAAAAAGGGCTGATCGAGCATCTCGACCAGCCCTATGACTTCAAGGTCTGACAGCGCAGCTCGCGCCGTCAGGTCCAGATCAGTCCGTCGTGATCGCCGTCTCCATGTCGGTCGGATCGATCTGCTTGGAGAGGTTGGCGTTGAGCTTGTCGCGGTCGAGCTCACCCTCCCACCAGGCGACGATCACGCAGGCGACGCCGTTGCCGCACAGATTGGTCAGCGCGCGGCACTCGCTCATGAACTTGTCGATGCCGAGCACGATCGCCATGCCCGGCACGAGGCGCGGATCGACCACGGCCAGCGTCGCCGCCAGCGTGATGAAGCCCGCGCCGGTGATGCCGGAGGCGCCCTTCGAGGTCAGCATCGCCACGACCAGGATGGTGAGCTGCTGGCTGAAGCTGAGATCGACGCCGAGCGCCTGCGCGATGAACAGCGTCGCCAGCGTCATGTAGATGTTGGTGCCGTCGAGGTTGAACGAGTAGCCCGTGGGCACTACCAGACCGACCACCGACTTGGAGCAGCCGAGCCGCTCCAGCTTCTCCATCATGGACGGTAGCGCGCTCTCCGAGGAGGAGGTGCCGAGCACGATCAGCAACTCGTCCTTGATATAGGCCAGGAACTTGAAGATCGAGAAGCCGGCCAGGCGCGCGATGATGCCGAGCACGACGAACACGAACAGCGCCGCGGTGGCATAGAAGGTCGCGATCAGACCGATCAGGTTGAGGATCGCACCGGTCCCGAACTTGCCGATGGTGTAGGCCATCGCACCGAACGCACCGATCGGTGCCGCGCGCATCACGATCGAGATGACGCCGAACACCGCATGCGCGGCATCGTCGATGAAGCTGCGGATGGTGTGGCCGCGCTCACCTAAGCTCATGATGGCGAAGCCGAACAGCACCGAGAACAGCAGCACCTGCAGGATCTCGCCTTGCGCGAAGGCGCCGACCACGGTGTCCGGAATGATGTGCAGCACGAAGTCGACGGACTTCTGGCCGGCGGCCTGCTTGGCGTAGTTCGCAACGGCCGCCTCGCTCGCCGCAGCATTGCCAAAGCCTGCGCCCGGCTTGACGAGATTGCCGACGACGAGGCCGATCACCAGGGCGAAGGTCGAGACGACCTCGAAATAGACCAGCGCCTTGACGCCGATGCGGCCGACCTTCTTGGCGTCCTGGATGTGGGCAATGCCGGAGACCACGGTGCAGAAGATGATCGGGGCGATCACCATCTTGATCAGCTTGATGAAACCGTCACCGAGCGCCTTGATCCATTCGTTGGTTGCGAATTGTGGCCACAGCCAGCCGACGATGGCGCCGAGCACGATGGCGATCAGCACCTGGACGTAGAGAACCTTGTACCACGGCTTTGCTGCGGGCGGCGCGATCGGCGCCTCCGCCATCGTTGTCGTCGTCATTGTTTCACTCCCCCTCAAAACGCTGGGCCAGCCAAGATCAACTTGGCCGGCCCTGTCAATTGGAACCGCGAACTCTTTGCGCGCTTTACCGGCGACGCTCGATCAGCCTGCGCGCCGCCGGCATCAACGTCGCGCCAAGCGCATTCTTGACCAGCGAAGCTGCAATGAACGGCACGATTCCGACCTGCCAGGCTTTTCCAACGCCCAGCCCGAGGCCGAACGCCAGCCAGCCGAACCCGGCGGCCAGAATGACGATATGGCCAACCGCCATCGCTGCAAACAGCAGCGCCACGCTGCGATCCCAGCCGCGCTCGGCGAGCCAGCCGGTCACGAAAGCGGCAGCGACGAAGCCGAACAGATAGCCCGCGGTCGGGCCAACCAGCGGTGCAATCCCACCCACCGGTCCGGCGAATACCGGCACGCCAAGCGCGCCCTCGGCGAGGTAGGCGATCATGGTTGCGCTGCCAAGACGCCAGCCGTAGGCCGCGCCGATCATCAGCACGACCAGCGTCTGTAATGTCATCGGGACATAGGGCAGCGGCAGGCTGACCTTGGCTGATAGCGCCATCAAAGCGGTGCCGAGCGCAACCAGCACGACGGCACGCATCGCGCCGACGGTTTCGCCCGGCCGGGTCGGCCACATCAATGCGGCGAGAGAAGAATGTGGCGCAGCAGCGGTCGAGACAGATCGGTCAGACAAGTTGAACTCCGGTGGTGGTCGAAAACTGGCGGCTATTTAAGCCAGTGAGCGATCCGGTCAACCGCCTCGCGCATCTCCCCGGGCGAGCGTGCATAAGAAAAGCGAATGAACGATCGGCCGTGAACGGGATCGAAATCGACGCCGGGCGTGGCCGCGACGCGTGCCTGCTCCAGCATCTGCTTGGCGAACTCGAAACTGTCGGAGGTGAAGTCCGAGACGTCGGCATAGAGATAAAATGCACCATCGGCCGGCAAGAACTTGCTCAGGCCGGCTTTCGGCAATCCCTCGATCAGAATTCGCCGGTTTTCCTGATAGCCGTGCTTGATCGTCTCCATCTCGGCTGCGCCGTCGAAGGCGGCCTCTGCCGCGATCTGTGACAGCGACTGCACCGAGATCGATAGGTTCTGCTGCAGCCGCTCGATCGGCCGCACCAGAATTTCGGGCACGACCATCCAGCCAACACGCCAGCCGGTCATACAGAAATATTTCGAGAACGAGTTGATCACGAGTGCGTGCTTGGAGAGCGCGGCCGCGGTGACCGCCGGAAACGCATAATCGAGCCCGTGATAAATCTCGTCCGAGATGAAGCGGATGCCTGCGTCTTCGGCGGCCGCCATCAAGCCGGCGAGCGCTTCGCGGGACATCATCGTCCCCGTCGGATTGGCGGGGCTGCCGACCAGCACGCCCTTCAACGGCATCTTGAGATGCGCCGCGAGCAACGCCTCGCCGGTGAGCGCATGGCGCGTCTCGTTCGTGGTCTCGATCAGCACCGGCTCGCAACCGAGCGCGGTGAGGATATGGCGATAAGGCGGATAGCCCGGCACCGTCACCGCGACGCGGTCGCCGGGCTCGAACATCGACAGGAAGGCCAGGATGAACCCGCCGGAGGAGCCGGTGGTCACGACGATCCTGTCAGGGCTGACGTCGCAGCCATAGGCATCGCGATAATGGCGCGCGATGCGCTCGCGCAGACCGGGAAGACCGAGTGCGGAGGTATAATCGATCCGCCCGGCCTCGAGCGCCGCGTGGGCGGCCGCAATCGCGGTGCTGGGCGCCCCGGCCGCGGGCTGGCCGACCTCCATATGGATGACATGGCCGCCGGCGGCCTCGATTCGGGCTGCCGCGGCCATGACGTCCATCACCATGAACGGGGGAACATCACTGCGGCGGGAGGGCTCGAGCCACTGCCCCAACCGGTTCCTCAATGTCGCATCGTGCATCGATTTCTGCTATTCGCTGGCGGGCCGGTGCCTCCGGTCCGGGAAACGGGGCGCTTGCGCCCCAGACTGGCCGCATTGTACGGCTCATAAGGGGTGAGGCTCATAAGGGCATATCGCGTATCCGGTCCGCCGCCAATCGCCAAAACCAAACACGAAACTGCTCTCCAGACCGTTTGATGTTGCTTCAGATCTCATTGCGCAAGAAGGCCTCCGCCCTCACCGCCCTCGTCACGGCTGCGGCGATCGCGCTGCTGCCGCTCCCGGCGGCGCGGGCGCAGCAAAAGGGGCCGCCTGTCCTGCGCGACACCGAGACCGAGCAGCTGCTGCGCGAATATACGCGCCCGATCCTGCGCGCCGCGGGTCTGGAGAAGCAGAACATCCAGATGGTGATCCTGAACGACAGCTCGTTCAACGCGTTCGTCGCCGACGGCCGCCGCATCTTCGTCAATTACGGCGCGATCCTTCAATCGGAAACGCCGAACCAGATCATCGGCGTGCTCGCGCACGAGACCGGGCATCTGGCCGGTGGCCATCTGTCCAAGCTGCGCGAGCAGCTCGCCGCCGCCCAGACCCAGATGATCATTGCGATGCTGCTCGGCGCCGGCGCGATCGCCGCGGGCAGCACCCAGCGCAGCAGCGCAGGCAACAACGGGCTCGCCAATGCCGGCGCCGCCGCGATCTCCGCTCCGCAGGAGGTGATCCGCCGGACGCTGCTGTCCTACCAGCGCCAGCAGGAGGAGAACGCCGACCGCGCCGGCGTGAAATTCCTGACCGCGACCCAGCAATCGCCGAAGGGCATGTACGAGACCTTCAAGCGCTTCACCGGTGAGAGCCTGTTCGCCGCGCGCGGCGCCGATCCCTATCTCCAGTCGCATCCAATGCCGGCCGAGCGCGTCGCCGCGCTTCAGGAATTCGCCAGCTCCAGCCCCTACTGGAACAAGAAGGACGATCCCGCGCTCCAGCTCCGCCACGACATGGTGCGCGCCAAGATCTCCGCGTTCATGGAGCGGCCCGAGACGGTGTACCGACGCTATCCCCAGACCAACGACAGCATGCCGGCGCGCTATGCCCGCGCCATCAGCACCTATCTGCACGGCGATCTGCGCAGCGCGCTGGCCCAGATCGACGCGCTGATCCAGGTGCAGCCCAACAACCCGTACTTTTACGAGGTGCGCGGCCAGGCCCTGTTGGAGAGCGGCAAGCCGGCCGATGCGGTCGCTCCGCTGCGCAAGGCCGCACAGCTTTCCAACAACGCGCCCCTCATCGAGATGTTACTTGGGCAAGCTCTGGTTGGAACCGATAATAAGGCCTACACCGACGACGCCGTTCGGATTCTCCGCGCCGCGGTGGCGCGAGAACCGGAAGCGGTGCTCGGCTATACCCAGCTCGCGATGGCCTATGGCCGGAAGGGCGACTATGCCGAAGCGGATCTCGCCTCGGCGCAAGCCGCTTACCTGCGCGGCGACAACAAGACCGCCCGCGAGCTCGCCACGCGCGCGAAAACCCGTTTCGCCGTCGGCACACCCGGATGGGTCAAGGCCGACGACATCGTGGCGGCGAAGCCGCCGCGCAACTGACGTAACTCGAACGACGCCCGATACCACGACGTCACGACACCGAGCTTAAGTCCGCCGGGACGTATTCCGAAACCTGCTTTGGATAAGAGGATTTACCTATGCCTTCGCTGCGCCTGCTTGCTCCCGCGTTGTTTGCGCTCGCCCTGTTCGGCGCAGCCGTGCCCGCGTCGGCCGACAGTTTCTCCGACACCCAGCGCACCGAGATCGAGAAGATCATCAAGAACTATCTCATCAGCCATCCCGAGGTGCTCGAGGAGGCGATGGCCGAGCTCAGCAAGCGGCAGGCCGCGGCCGAGACGCAGAAGCACGAGGCCAGCATCGCGCAGAATGCGGACGCGATCTTCAACTCGCCGCGCCAGGTCGTGCTCGGCAACAAGGACGGCGATGTCACCTTCGTCGAGTTCTTCGATTACAATTGCGGTTACTGCAAGCGCGCGATGGACGACATGCTCACCATCATGAAGGCCGATCCGAAGCTGAAGGTGGTGCTGAAGGAATTTCCGGTGCTGAGCCAGGGCTCGGTGGAGGCTGCGCAGGTCGCGGTCGCCGTGCGCATGCAGGATCCCTCGGGCAAGAAATATCTCGACTTCCACCAGAAGCTGCTCGGCGGCCGCGGCGCGGCCGACAAGGCGCGCGCGCTTCAAGCCGCCAAGGAAGCCGGCCTCGACACCGCAAAGATCGAGAAGGACATCGCCAGCCCCGAGGTGCGCGCCACCATCGAGGAGAACTTCAAGCTCGCGGAAGCGATGGGCATGAACGGCACGCCGAGCTATGTCATCGGCAAGCAGATCGTGATCGGCGCGGTCGGCGTCGAAAGCCTCAAGGAAAAGATCGGCATTGCCCGCTGCGGCAAGGCAACCTGCTGATCATACGTTTTACGATCCTGAAAACCCGAAAAGGCCGGCTGACAAGCCGGCCTTTTTCTTGCGCCGAACGTTGGCGTCTTCGTGCAAAATCATTCATCTGGCATTCAACAAACAAATGCCGCGGAACAGGCGAAGTTCCGGAACAACTCAAATCTCCTTTCGTTGTCGGCGCGGGCAATGACGCAAAGAAACACGTGAGGAGAATTCGATGTTGAACCGCTTTATGATTTCGGTTGCCACGCTCGCGCTCGTCGCCGGCGCCGGTCTGGCGAACGCACAGAACACCATGGGCCGTGACAGCGGCGGCGGCGCCGGTGGCGCGCAGATGCAGCATTCGCAGCCTTCCGGCGGCGCCGCGGAGCGCGGCGCGAGCGGCCGCGATTCCATGAGCCATGAGAAGGGCACCGTCGGCCAGGCCGGTGGCGCTGGCACCATGAAGTCCGATCGGGCTTCCGAAGACAAATCCGGCGCGATGAAGGACGAGCGCTCCCCGGGCGGCGCGATGAACAAGAACGCGGCCGAGGACAAGGCCGGCGCCACCAAGGGCCAGCGCACCGACGAACGTGCGCAGGACAAGTCCCAGCAGGACAAGTCGAAGAGCATGAGCTCGGACTCGACGACAAAGTCGGACCCCGCCAAGTCTGCCAAGGACATGAAGGCTGAGGACAACAAGGCGGGCGGCGCTGCCAAGACCAACAATGCGGCTACGACCGACAAGTCCCAGACCACGACCGGCACCGCCTCCGCGACGGCTTCCGCGCCGCCGGCCGAAAAGCGGTCTGAAATCTCGACGGCGATCAAGTCGACCAAGATCGAAGAGACGACGAACGTCAACTTCAACATCTCGGTCGGCACCGCGATCCCGGCCTCCGTCCGAGTCCATCCGCTTCCGCCCCGGATCGTGGAGATCTACCCGGAGTGGCGTGGCTATGAGGTGATCTTCGTCCGCGGTCAGTACGTGATCGTCCGTCCGCAGACGCGCGAGATCGTCTACATCATCGAAGGCTAAGCTGCTTCGCTGATCCCCAAATGGGCCCTTGCCGAGAGATCGGCAGGGGCCTTTGGCCTATGCGTCGCCCTCCCCTGCGAGCCTCCCTCCGGCAGCCACGATTAGAACTGGTTAACAAGCGATTTCCGTAGCTTCCGCACAGGTTTTTGCACCGGGGATGAGGTACTTGAAGGCCCCTGGCAGGCCCTTCAAGGCTTCCCCTAGGCCGCTTTGTTACCTATAACCCCGCCACGCCGAGCACCTCTTCCCGGGATTGGAATGGCAGAACCTGCAACCGATACGATCCTCGTCCTGAACGGGCCGAACCTCAACATGTTGGGAACGCGCGAGCCCGAGAAGTACGGCCACGCCACGCTGGCCGACGTCGAGGCACTGTGCCGGGAGACCGCGGCAACGTTCGGCCTCAAGGCCGATTGCCGGCAGTCCAACCGCGAGGGCGAGCTGATCGACTTCATCCACGAGGCGCATGCGCGCAAGATGAAGGGCATCATCGTCAATGCCGGCGGCTATTCGCACACCTCGATCGCGCTGCACGACGCGCTGCTCGCGGTGCAGATCCCGACGGTCGAAGTGCATGTGACCAACATCCACGCCCGCGAGAGCTTTCGTCACCACTCCTACACCGCACGCGCCGCTTTCGCCTCGCTCTGCGGTTTCGGCATCGAGGGCTACCGCCTCGCCATCCAGGGCCTTGCCGCCAAGCTTGCCATCAAGCCCAAAGCCTGAAGCCCCCTCATCAAACAGAACATTCGGATCAAACAACATGGCGCGCCAGCCAGACGACAAAGCAGCCGCAAAGTTTTCCAGCGAGGATTCCGCGCTCGTCCGCGAGCTCGCTTTGCTGCTCGATGAGACCAGTCTCACCGAGATCGAGATCGAACGTGCGGGCCTGCGCCTGCGCGTCGCCCGCAACGTCAGCGTTGCTGCGACCATGCCGATGCAGATGGCAGCCGCTCCCGCCGCCCTGCCGGTCGCCTCCGCCGCGCCTGTCGCCGCCGGACCCGACCTGTCGAAGCATCCTGGCGCGGTCAGCTCACCGATGGTCGGCACCGCCTATTGGGCACCGGAGCCCGGCGCCAAGCCGTTCATCGAGGTCGGCAGCAAGGTCTCGGTCGGACAGACCCTGCTGATCATCGAAGCCATGAAGACCATGAACCAGATCCCCTCGCCGCGCGCCGGCACGGTGACGCAGATCCTGGTCGAGGACGGCCAGCCGGTCGAGTACGGCGAGCCGCTGGTGATTATTGAGTAAGCGAATGGGGAATAGCGAATAGCGAATGGTGTCACCGTTCTCTGCTCGCTATTCGCCACTCGTCATTCGCACCTTCCTGTTTGCCCGCTGAGGCACCATGTTCGACAAGATCCTCATAGCCAATCGCGGCGAGATCGCCCTTCGCATCCTCAGGGCCTGCAAGGAGCTCGGCATCGCGACCGTCGCCGTGCACTCCACCGCCGACGCCGATGCCATGCATGTGCGCCTGTCGGACGAGAGCGTCTGCATCGGACCGCCGGCATCCAAGGACAGCTATCTCAACGTGCCCGCGCTGCTCGCGGCCTGCGAGATCACCGGCGCCGATGCCGTGCATCCCGGTTACGGCTTCTTGTCCGAGAATGCACGCTTTGCGGAGATCCTGGCCGAGCACAATCTGCATTTCATCGGCCCCAAGGCCGAGCACATCCGCCTGATGGGCGACAAGATCGAGGCGAAGAAGACCGCCAGGCGGCTCGGCATCCCCGTGGTGCCCGGCTCCGACGGCGCGGTCGGTCCCGATGACGACGCGCTGGCGATCGCCAGGAAGATCGGCTTTCCGGTGCTGGTGAAGGCGGCGGCCGGCGGCGGCGGCCGCGGCATGAAGGTGGCGCACAGCGAGGCCGACCTGCAGGTGGCGCTGTCGACGGCGGCCAACGAGGCCAAATCGGCCTTCGGCGATGCCTCGGTCTATCTGGAAAAATACCTCCAGAAGCCGCGTCACATCGAGATCCAGATTCTCGGCGACGGCCGCGGCGGCGCGATCCATCTCGGCGAACGCGACTGTTCGCTGCAACGCCGCCACCAGAAGGTCTGGGAAGAGGGCCCCTCGCCTGTCCTTGCCGCCGCCGCGCGGGCCAAGATCGGCGAGACCTGTGCGAAAGCCATGCGCGAGATGAAATATCTCGGCGTCGGCACCATCGAGTTCCTGTTCGAGGACGGCGAGTTCTACTTCATCGAGATGAACACCCGCATCCAGGTCGAGCATCCCGTCACCGAGAGCATCACCGACATCGACCTCGTGCTGGAGCAGATCCGCATCGCCGCCGGCGGCGACTTGCCGGCAAGGCAGGAAGAGGTCCAGGTCATCGGCCATGCGATCGAGTGCCGCATCAACGCCGAGAATCCCCAGACCTTCCGTCCCTCGCCCGGCCGCATACTGCAATACCATCCGCCCGGCGGACTCGGGGTCCGGATCGATTCCGCGGTCTACCAGGGCTACACGATCCCGCCCTATTACGATTCCCTGGTCGGCAAGCTGATCGTGCACGGCAAGACCCGCGCCGAATGCCTGATGCGGCTGCGCCGGGCGCTGGACGAGATGGTCGTGGAAGGCATCGAGACCACGCTGCCGCTGTTCCGCGCGCTGGTGCGTGAAGACGACATCATCAACGGCGATTATCACATCCACTGGCTGGAACAATATCTGGCCGGCAAGACGGAACCCGCTCCGCGATAAATCCACTTTCGTCGTGGAACCCTTTGGCCCCCATCGCGTTCTCGACGCGGGGACAGTTCCAAGGGGGCGTTTTGACTTCCGCTGAACGTGACAGAGCGAGGCCGTCGTGACGGCCGAGGCCCATCGACGGCGCGCATTTTGGCAGATCCTGCTGATTTCGGCGGGTCTTCTGATTCTGACCGTGATCAGCGCCGGCTCGGTCTATCTCGTCAACAAGGCGAGGGAAGACAGCACATGGGTGCTTCACACGATCGAGGCTGAGAGCCAGATCAACGCCCTACTGCTTGAAATCCGCCGCGCCGAGAGCAGCGCCCGCGGCTTTCTGCTGACGCAGGGACCGGATTTCCAGTCGGACCACGAGAAGGCCGTCGCAGCGATCATTCCGGCACTCGACAAGCTCACGCGCCAGATCGGCGACAATCCGGCGCAACGCGACAGCATCGAAAAACTGAGCGCGGCGATCGAGACCCGACTCGACCAGTTCTCGCGCGAAATGAAGTTCGTGAAGGACGGCCAACCGGACAGGGCCACGGCGCTGATCCGCGAGGCCGCGGCCGGCAACACCACAACTACCATCAGCAATTTGGCCAACGCGATGATCCGCGAGGAGGAGCGGCTGTTCCGGGTCCGAACGGCCAACTCCGACCGGAGCCAGACCCTGGCTGCATCGATGACCGGCATCGGCTCCGGCCTCGTCGTGCTGCTGGCCCTGATCTCGACCTGGCTGGTGCGGCGCTCGGCCCGCGCTCGTGACGAGGCCGAAGCGCGCCTGCGCGATGCCAACGTCAATCTGGAGTCCGTCGTCGACGAGCGCACTGCGGATCTGCGCGAAGCCAACGCAGAGATCCAGCGCTTTGCCTATATCGTCAGCCACGATCTGCGCTCGCCGCTCGTCAACATCATGGGCTTCACCAGCGAACTCGAAGAGCTCAGCGGCGATGTCTTCCGCCGCATCGGCAGCCTCACCCACGTCCCCGCCGGCGGGCCGCCGCTGGCGCCAGGCGCGCCCGGCGAGATCGTGCTCGAAGGCGCCGACAAGCAGCTCTCGGAGGATTTTTCCGAGGCGCTCGGCTTCATCAAGACGTCGATCGCCAAGATGGACCGGCTGATTTCGGCCATCCTCAACCTCACCCGCGAGGGCCGACGCGAATTCCAGCCGGTGAAGATCGACACCAGCGAGCTGATCGAGGCCATCGTGTCGACGCTGGCACACCAGGCGGCCGAGGCGCAGGCCGAGATCCACCTCGAGCCGCTGCCTGACATCGTCAGCGACCGGCTCGCACTCGAGCAGATCTTCTCCAATCTGATCGACAATGCGATCAAGTACCTGAAGCGCGGGGTGCCCGGCGAAATTAGAATCCGCGGGCGCACCAAGCTCGGCTACGCTATCTTCGAGATCAGCGACAATGGCCGCGGCATCGATCCGAAGGACCATCAGCGGATATTTGACCTGTTCCGCCGTGCGGGAACCCAGGACAAGCCCGGCCAGGGCATTGGTCTCGCGCATGTGCGTGCACTTGTGCGTCGCCTCGGCGGCACCATGTCGGTATCGTCGGAACTGGACGCGGGCAGCACCTTCACGATCACGCTGCCGATCGCCTGGAATGTGAGCAACCGGAACTGAGATCGATGACCCAGCCTGTCACCATCATCATGATCGAGGACGATGAGGGCCACGCCCGCTTGATCGAGCGCAACATCCGCCGCTCGGGAGTCAACAACGAGATCGTCTCGTTCCCCAACGGCACGGACGCAATGCAGCATTTGTTCGGCGCCGACGGCTCAGGGCTCGTGCAGAAGGGTAATGCGCTGCTGATCCTGCTCGACCTCAACCTGCCCGACATGACCGGGATCGACATCCTGAGGCAGATCAAGGAAAACAAATATCTGAAGGCTTCGCCCGTGGTGGTGCTGACCACCACTGACGATTCCCAGGAAATCAAGCGTTGCTACGAGCTCGGCTGCAACGTCTACATCACCAAGCCCGTCAACTACGAGAATTTCGCCAATGCCATCCGGCAGCTTGGCCTGTTCTTCTCGGTCATCCAGGTCCCTCCCGCCGCCCCATGAACCAGCGCACGCCAACACTGCTCTACATCGACGACGACAGTGCGCTGGCGCGCCTGGTCGATCGCGGCCTGACGCGGCGCGGCTACAGGGTCGTCCATGCCGCGAGCGGCGAGGAAGGCCTGGAGCGCATCCGCCGCGCCGCGGTCGAGGGCGGCATCGACGTGGTGGCGCTCGACCAGTACATGCCCGGCCTCGACGGGCTGGAGACGCTGGAGCAGATCATGGCCATCCCGGGTGCGCCGCCCGTGGTGTTCGTCACGGCCTCGCAGGATTCCAGCATCGCGGTGACCGCGCTGAAGGCCGGCGCGGCCGACTATCTCGTCAAGGACGTCACGGGCGATTTCATCCCCCTGCTCCACGTCGCAACCGAGGGCGCGCTGCGCCAGGCCGAACTGCAGAAGGCGCGCGAGGAAGCCGAGGCCGAGATCCATGCCTCGCGCGACCGCTACGCCGCCCTTGCCGCCGAACGCGAGCTGCTGCTGCGCGAGGTCAACCACCGCGTCGGCAACTCGCTCCAGATCATCGCCTCGTTGCTGCACCTTCAGGCAAGCTCCGCCGCGCAGGACGAGGTCAAGGCGGCACTGACCAACGCGATGGGCCGAGTCGCCGCGGTCGCGCAAGTGCACCGCCGCCTCTATACCTCGCAGGATCTGAAGAGCGTGGTCCTGAACCAGTATCTAGACTCGCTGCTCGAGGATCTCCGCCGCTCCGCCGAAGGCAACCGGATGTCGCGCCTGACGCTGAAGGCCGAGCCGATCGAGATCGATCCCGACCGCGCGGTCGCCGTCGGCATCATCGTCAACGAGCTGGTGATGAACGCGGTGAAATACGCCTATCCCGACGGCGCCGGCCCGATCCACGTCGAGCTGCACGCGCAGGGCGAGGATGTCCTGCTGTCGATCACCGACAACGGCGTCGGCGACAACGTCAAGGCCGATCCGCGCTCAACCGGCATGGGCCAGCGCATCGTCGCGGCCATGGCCTCGAAGCTCGACGCCACGGTCGAGCGCGATCCCGCCCATTCCGGAACCCGGATCGTGCTGAAATTCGCGCGCATGCCGGCAGCCCCCGGCAGGACCAGCACCGCAGCCGCGAGCTGATCTCGCTGCCCTGCTCACCCCCATCGCAACCGCGTCGCGATCCTGCTATGGTTGCGAACCATGACTTCGCGCGACTCCGCCCCGTCTGAAATCACACCGGCCGTGCTGCTGCGCGCCTATGCCTGCGGCATCTTTCCGATGGCCGAAAGCGCCGAAGATCCGACCCTGTTCTGGGTCGAGCCGGAGCTGCGCGGCGTCATCCCCCTCGACGGATTTCGCGTCGCCTCGCGGCTCGCGCGCACCGTGCGCTCGGATGTGTTTCGCGTAACCGTCAACACCGCGTTCAAGGCGACGATCGCCGGCTGCGCCGCGCCGCAGGCCGGACGCGAGGACACCTGGATCAACAAGCGCATCCGTGACCTCTATGGCGGCCTGTTCGAGCTCGGCCATTGCCACAGCGTCGAGGCCTGGCAGGGCGAGGACCTCGTCGGCGGGCTGTACGGCGTCAGCCTCGGACGGGCCTTCTTCGGCGAGAGCATGTTCCACACCGCGCGCGATGCCTCGAAGGTCGCTCTGGTGCATCTGGTCGCGCGGCTCATCCATGGCGGCTTCGAGCTGCTCGACACCCAATATGTCACCGAACATCTGAAGAGCTTTGGTGCGGCCGAGATCTCGCGGCGGCGCTACACCGCGCTGCTCGACAAGGCGCTCGCGGGCGAGCCGGGCGATTTCCTGAAGCTCTCGGCGGGTGAGGTGATCCCAGGCGCACGCGCGCTCGAGATCATCGCCGCGCGGCAATAATCTAGCCAGGCCTAGCGGCCAAACCCCGGGATACCGAACAGACCTGGTCGCTGCTCCGGCGGCGGAGGCGGCGGCGGTGCCGATTGCTGCTGCTGGATCGGCGGCAGAGGCTGCGGCGGACGCTGCTGCACCTGCTTCGGCGCGGCCTTCTTCTGCGCGGGCGGCGGCGGCGGTGCAGGCTTGGTCGCGGGATCCGGCGCTGCGGTCGCAATGGTCTGCTGCGGCTCTTTGCAGTCGGTGAGCCAGATGTCGTAGATCGGATGCTCGACGCCGTGCAGGCCCGGGCTTGCCGCGTACATCCAGCCCGAGAAGATCCGCTTCACCTCGCCCTGCAAGGTGATCTCGTCGACCTCGACGAAGGCGTCGGTGTTGGTGGCCTCGGTCGCCGGTCGCGTGTAGCAGGCGTCGGTCTTGACCCTGAGCGCGCCGAACTGGACGGTCTCGCCGATCTCCTCGTCGAAATTGATGATGCGCCCGGTGATCTTGTCGAGCCCCGAGAAGGTCGCCTTCTTGTTCACGATCTTCTGGGCCGGCGGCTCGGTGACGACCTCGTCGCCCGGCTGCAGGCTCGCCGGGGTCTGCGGCACGGCGCCACCCGGCCCGCCCTTCTGCTGCGGCTGGCGACCCGGCGCACCCGGCTGGCCGGCGCCCGGCGGCACGACCGCCACAGGCGGCGGCTGGTTTGGCGGGGCGACGGTGGAGCCCGGCGGCGGCGCCAGCGGCTGGGTCTCGACCGGCCCTGGCATCACATTGCCCTGCCGGCCCGGCGGCGGAGGCATCGGGCGCGACGGCAGCACGCGGCCCTGCGGCGGCAGCTCCGGCACCTCTTCGTCGTCATCGGGAATCTGCTGCGGCTGGGGCTGGCCGCGCGGAATGTTGCCGGGCGGCCGCAGCGGCGGTGGATCGGAAAAAATCGTGCCGATCTGCGCCTGAGCCGGCGTCGCAACCGTCAGTGCGGTGGCGGCCAAAAGCGCCGCAAGACCTGTCAGGGTAATGGTTCGAAACATCTCGCGCGGCTTCAACAGCGAATCGGGCTTGTTGGACATTCTACAGGGGATACCGCCGCTCGCAGGCCCTCCGGTTAACACGGGGAATACGGCGGGGGAAGGGCGGCATCCCTGCCCTGCCCGCCGCCCGCTGGCCAGGGCGGCTGACGGGTGGGATAGTCGGAGGGCCCCTCCTTGGGGGCGCGCGGCGGGCATCGCCCCGAAAATCACATTCAACGATAACCGGAAACCCCGAGGTGCGCCGTTCCATGCCCGTTATGCTCGATCCCGATGCCGCCGCCGTCTATAGGGCGTTCCAGGAGGCCGGCCGCCCCGCCTACGAGACCCTGACGGCGGACCAAGCGCGCGCCTATTACGCTCAGGCCCGCTTTGCCACCAACCCAGAGCCGCCGGAGCTCGCGCGCGTCACGCCGCTATCGATCCCGGCGCCGCACGGGGTGATCCCCACCCGCCTCTACGTTCCCAAGGAGCCACGCAGGCACGACGGCCTGTCGCCGGCGCTGGTGTTCTTCCATGGCGGCGGCTGGGTGATCGGCGATCTCGACTCCCACGACGTCGTCTGCCGCCAGCTCGCGGTTGAGGGCGCGCTGATCGTGATCTCGGTCGACTACCGTCTCGCACCGGAGCACAAGTTTCCCGCGGCCATTGAGGACGCCATTGCCGCGACCCAATGGATCGCCGCGAACGCGCGCGAGCTCGGCATCGATGCCTCGCGCCTGTCGATCGGCGGCGACAGCGCCGGCGGCAACCTCGCCGCGGTCGTGGCGCTCGCCGCGCGTGACGCTGGGGGCCCCGCGCTCGCGGGCCAGGCGTTGATCTATCCCGCCACCGATTTCACCATGACGCACGGCTCTCACAGCGAGCCCGAGACCAGCGTGCTGCTGACGCATTCGGTGATCCGCTGGTTTCGCGACCACTACCTCAATGGCGCCGCTGACATCCATGACTGGCGCGCTTCACCGGCACGTGCGCAAAACCTGGCGGGCCTGCCGCCCGCCTATGTGCTGACCGCCGGCGCCGATCCGCTGCGCGACGAAGGCGACGAATATGCCGCGCGGCTCAAGCAGGCCGGCGTACCCGTCACGCACAAGCACTATCCCGGCCAATTCCATGGCTTCTTCACGATGGGCAAGTTGTTGCAGCAGGCCAATGTCGCCGTCGGCGAGATCGGCGCATGGTTGAAGGGATTGGGATGACAGTCCCGTAGCCCGACGCACCAACGATGCCGATGCCTGTCCTTCTCCAAACCATCATCACCTTCCCGCTGCGCGTCCTGACATGGCTCGGCAGCCAGGGCACGCGCGGAGTCGCGGCTGTCGTGTTCATCGCGGCTGCGGTGCCACCGCTCGGCGCGCTGCTGCGTCCCTATCTCACCGAGGCAATCCTCTGCCTGCTCTGCATCTCCTTCATGCGGGTCGATCTGGCCGCCCTCTACGGCCATCTGCGCCGACCGGCGCTGGTTGCAACCGCCACGGCCTGGACCACGATCGGCGTGCCGCTGATCGTCGGATTGATCGCCCACGCAACCGGCCTCACGGCTCGCGCCCCCGGACTTTCGCTCGCGCTGATGCTCCAGAGCATGGCCTCGCCGATGATGGCCTCTCCAGCACTGGCCGCACTGATGGGTCTCGATGCCACGCTCGTGCTGATCACGCTGGTGACCTCGACCGCGCTGGTGCCCTTCACGGCCTCGCTATTCGCCGGCCTCTTCCTCGGCGACATGCTGAGCGTCACACCGCTGACGCTGGGCCTGAAACTGCTCGGCATCCTCGCAGCATCGCTGCTGGCCGCCACAGCGATCCGATGGATCTTCGGCGCGGAGGCGATCCAGCGTCACAAGACGCCGATCGACGGCCTCAACATCATCATCCTCTTCATCTTCGCTGCCGCGATCATGGGCGATGTCGTCAGCGACCTTCTCGCACAGCCGCTGTTCACCCTCGGCCTCGCAGCTCTCTCATTCGCGATCTATTTCACGCTGCTCGCGATCACCACGCTGCTATTCCGCCGCATCGGCACCGAGCGCGCGCTCGCACTCGGGCTGATGGTGTCACAGCGCAATCTCGGCTTGATGCTGGCGGCCACGGCCGGCGCATTGCCGCCTACCACCTGGCTCTATTTCGCGATGACGCAGTTTCCGATCCATCTCGCGCCCTACATGCTGATGCCGATCGCGCGGCGCCTGACGGCACGCGCGAACACCTCCAGCTCTGCTGCGACGAGCATCCCCTAACCCGCCCGCGCCGCGCGCCGCAGCGCCTGCGGCGGCTGGCCGAAAGCGCGGATGAAGGCGCGGCGCATTCTTTCGGGATCGCCAAACCCGGTCGCCTCTGCGACCAGCTCGATCGCTTCGCGCGAGGACTGCACGCGCTCGCGCGCGACTTCGAGCCGCAGCCGCTCGATCGCTTTCGACGGCGTCGCGCCGGTCTCGGCGGCGAACGCGCGGGCGAAATGCCGTGCGCTCATGCCGGCGCGATCGGCGAGGTCCTCCACCGTCAGCGGCGCGTCGAGATTTTCGCGCGCCCAGGACAACAGCGCGCCGAAGCGGCCGGTCGGTGCTTCAGCTCCAGCAGCGAGGAGAACTGCGACTGGCCGCCGCTGCGGCGATGGTAGAGCACGAGCTGCCGCGCGGCCTGCTGCGCGATCTCCTCGCCATGGTCCTCGGTGACCATCGCGAGCGCCAGATCGATGCCCGCGGTGATGCCGGCTGACGTCCAGACATTGCCGTCGCGGGTGAAGATCTGGTCCGGCTCGAACTTCACCTTCGGATAGCGCGCGACGAAATCGCGCGTCCGTCCCCAATGCGTGGTGGCACGGCGGCCGTCGAGCAGTCCCGCCTCGGCAAGCACATAGGCGCCCGAGCACACGCTTGCGACCCGCACGCCGCGCCGCGCCAGCCGCTGCACGAAGGCGCGCGTGACCTCGCAGCGCGCGGCATCCGCAACGCCCGCGCCGCCCGCGATCACCAGCGTCGTGATCGCATTCGCCGACTTGAAATCACGCGCCATCATCTCGACGCCCGACGAGCTGCGCACCAGTCCCGCGCCCGCGGCCAGCACGCGCAGCGCAAGCGTCTTGCCAGTGCAGCGCGCCGCGACCTCGAACACCGAGATCGGGCCGGCCGCATCGAGCAGCTGGAAGTCCGGGAAGATCAGGATGCCGATCATAGGGTATGTCCGAAATAGAGGGAATTACGCCATTTCAGACACAACCGCACCATGCCAATCTTCGCCCGTCAAGCTCGTCTTTGGAGGATCTGCCGATGTCGTCACCGCTCCAGATTGGACTTTTGGTGTTCCCGCGCGTCACCCAGCTCGACTTCACCGGTCCCTTGCAGGTGTTCGCCATGGTGCCCGGCGCACAGCTGCATTTGATCTGGAAGCGGATCGAGCCGGTGCCGAGCGATTCCGTGCTGACGCTGACGCCGACCACGACATTCGCCGACTGCCCGCAACTGGACGTGATCTGCGTACCCGGCGGCCGCGGCACTGACGACCTGCTCAATGACGAGGAGGTGCTCGACTTCCTGCGCCGGCAGGCCGAGGGCGCAAAATACGTCACCTCCGTCTGCACGGGATCGCTGGCGCTCGGCGCTGCCGGTCTGCTCAAGGGCTACCGCGCCGCCACCCATTGGAGCGCGATGGAGATGCTGGCCCAATTTGGCGCCACGCCGACCAAGGCGCGTGTCTGCATCGACCGCAACCGCATCACCGGCGGCGGCGTCACCGCAGGAATCGATTTCGCGCTGACGCTGGTGTCGATCCTCGTCAATCGCACCACCGCGGAAGCGATCCAGCTCCAGATGGAATATAACCCCGCCCCGCCGTTCAATTCGGGCTCGCCCGATACGGCGCCGGCCGAAGTGATGACCTTGCTCCGGGAGCGCGGCGCGCAAAACCATGCACGGCGGCTCGAGGCGGTGAAGCGCGCTGCGGACCGGGTGGTGTAGACGTTCCACTTTCGGCGACGGAACCGAGGTTTCGGGGGACGAGTTGAATGCGCACGAAACTCACAGCATCCGGAGCGCAATCATGGAGCATCTCCACTACCCCAACGAAAGCACTGAGTATCGTGCCGCGCGAAATGCATTGCTGGATGAGGAGATTGCCCTCCGGGCTCAGATTGAGGTCGTTTCTGCCAGGCGTCGCGCGCTGCCGCTCGGTGGCGAGGTGCCCCAGGATTACGTCTTCGAACGCATCGGCAAAACGAGCATGCCGGAACAGGTCAGGATGTCGGAGCTGTTCGGCCCGAATGACACGCTGATCCTGTACAGCTTCATGTATGGGCCGGAGCGCGAGCTGCCGTGCCCCGGCTGCACCCATTTGCTTGACGGGCTCGACGGCGCCGCAAGGCATGTCGGCGAGCGTGCCGCGCTTCACATCGTTGCAAAATCGCCGATCGCGCGTCTTGCCGCCTGGGCCCACGAACGCGGTTGGGAGCATCTGTCGCTGCTGTCCACCGCTGGCAACTCCTTTGACGCGGATTACTTCGGCGACACATCGAAGTTCTCCAAGGGTATGCGCGCGCAGCACCACGTTCCCGAGGGGCAGAACTGGGACGAAACGATCTTCAACGTCTTCAGGAGAGCGAACGGCAAGATCAGGCACTTCTGGGGCTCGGAGATGAGTTTCGCGCCGCCCGCGCCGAAGCAGCATCATCGCGCCGGTGATCTGGTCGATCCGCTCTGGGGCCTGCTCGACATGACACCTGAAGGCCGCGGCGACTTCTTCCCGAAGGTGCGCTACGACTGAGGCGCACAAACCGGCCGACGAAGCGCCTCAAAGAAAAAGGCCGCTCGGTTTCCCAAGCGGCCTTTCCTGTCTTACGGCGGCTGCACATTCACATCGGGCGATTTCGGACCTTCCAGACCGGGGGCCTATCTCCCGATCGAGTCCTTGTCGGCGGCCGCTGCATTTCGGGACAGTCGCGAGCTGTTGCCCGAACCGAACGCGATGGTTTCCCATCTCCGTAAGATGGAATCATTGAGCCGCATGGCTTGCGTGGCCGCAATGTCCGCGCAGGCGCCGTCCCCGCTGTTCCCGTTGTCCACAGCAGGGTGAGGCGGATGCGCGTGCATCCAACCGAACGATCGAGATTCGAGGAAGGACCGAAAGCCTAGCCAGGCGTCCAGGGCTGATAATCGCCGGTCGCCTTCGGACGCCTGCCGCTGGCAAGGGTCGAGCCCGAGGGCCGATAGGCCTTTACCGTGCCGGTAAGATTCGGCTGGTGCGGCTTTTCCCATTCGCGCGGCTGATAGTTGGCCTCGGTCGGCGGCACATCGACAACGTGATGAATCCAGCCGTGCCAGGACGGCGGGATCCGGCTGGCTTCCGCATAGCCGTTATAGACCACCCAGCGTCGCTCGAAGCCGAGCGTGGGATCGACCGCCCCGCCGCGGGTGCGATAGTAGAGATTGCCCTGCTCGTCCTGGCCGACCAGCTCTCCGTACCGCTTGGTCCAGAGTTGGGTGCCAAAAGTCTGGCCGTTCCACCAGGTGAAGAACTTGAGGAAGAATTGTTTCATGCGGCAAGGGCCCTGCTTCGTCGGGTCCTGATGCCATCCGGGCGGCGAAATGTCCAGTTCGGCGGGGCGGCGGTGCCCTCGGCAAATGCGCCGGCCTCGCCATGAACGCTGCCGCAAATCGGACGCGATCCGTTCATGCGGGGTACAGCCATTGAGAGCGAGGCTCCGTTCACGCGCAAACCGGCGTGATCCCAGGAACTCCAGCCCTTTCATAGGGTTTGCTTCCGGGAAAGGAGTTTTATCATGAAAAGTCTGAAAGTTTTGAGTGCCGCCGCAGCGCTGGCGCTCGTTCTACCCATGACTTCACCGAGCTTTGCACAGGGGCCCGGCGGCGGTGGCCGTGGCGGCGGTGGTGGCGGCCACGTCGGCGGTGGCGGTGGTGGTGCTCACATCGGCGGTGGCGGTGGCGGCGGCGCTCACTTCGGTGGTGGCGGCGGCGCGCGCATGGGTGGTGGCGGCTTCGGTGGCGGAGCACGGGTTGGCGGCGGCCCTGCGTTGCAGGGAGGTGGCGGCAGCTTCGCGGCCGGCCCAGCGGTCCGTCCGGGCGGCGGCACGTCCTTTACCGGCGGCGTCAGCCGTAACTTTGCAGCCGCCAACAGCGGCACCTGGCAAGGCCGCGGTGGCAACTGGAGCGGCGGAGGCTGGCATCATCATCATCGTCGCGGCGGCTTCTGGCCGGGCTTCGCGGCCGGTGCGGCGATCGGCGGGCTCGGCTCGTATGCCTATTACGGCGGCGGCTATTACGATGACCCCTACTACTATGGCGACAGCTACTATGATGAGCCGACCGTGGCGGTGGTGCCGGATAGCGGCGGCGACTCTGCCTATTGCGCGCGGCGCTACAAGTCATACGACCCGGCTTCGGGCACCTATCTCGGTTATGACGGCCAGCGGCATCCCTGCCCGTAAGACGGTCTGAACAATCGACGATGCAACAAACCCCATGGGCGGCGCCGGTGATGGCCGGGCGCCGCCCATGTCTGTTCTGCGAGCCGCTGCAGTTTCGCCAGTCGTCTTGCCGATCGCGTTCGGCCTCGCGATCCCTCGACTTTGCTTCAACCTTTCATCGAAGCCGCTCCCACTTCGCGTGCCGCGTGCGCTCACGGGCGAATCATGACGCATAGATGACGCGTGGCCCAAGATAAGGCACGGAACACGCGCCGCAGCCTATGCACCGCACCGTGCATATCTACCCCGATCCAATCCAAAATTGACCCGAGGCACGATTCGCGGATATCACCAATCACAGTGGGGACTTCGATTACTGGGAAGTGTCATGCCGCGTATTCTCGTGGTTGATGACGATCCGATGGTCGGCGCGACCATCGAGGTCCTCCTCCAACGTCAGGGCTTCGACGTCACGCTGGCCGACGGCGGCGAAACAGGACTGGCTGCGCTGGAAGCGCAGGCCTTTGAGGTGATGCTCGTTGATATATTCATGCCGCATATGCGCGGCTTCGAATCCATCCGCATCTTTCACGAGCGCGCGCCGGCTACTCCGCTGATCGCGATGTCCGGCTATGCCTTCGCCTCATCCGCCTCGCCCTCTCCCGATTTCCTCCGCATGGCGCTGGAGCTCGGGGCAACGCGCTGCCTGCGCAAGCCGTTCACGCCGGAAGCGCTGCTGACCACGATCCGGGAATGCCTCGCCGGTCCGGGCGAGAGCGCACAGCCGAAGGACAAGAAAGAAGCCCCTTGATCCCAACGCAGCGCGTCATTCTCGGTGCTGGACTTGCCATCCTCCTGATCATCACCGCGGCCTCGATCGCCCTCGACGTCAAGTCGCGGTCCGACGCGGCGTGGGTCAACCACACCGTCCAGGTGCAGAAGAAGATCTCCGATCTGCGCGTGCTGCTGCGCCGCGCCGAGAGCGCCGCCCGCGGCTATGAACTCTATCGCAGCCAGACGCTCGCCGACGAGTTTCAGGGCGTGCGGGTCCAGATCGCACCGGCGCTGGCCGAGCTGAAGCGCGGCGTGCGCGACAATCCCGATCAGGTCACGCTGCTGGAGGGCACCGAACCGCTGGCGCTGCGCCGGGTCGAGATCGCCGCCGAAGCGATGCGCCTGCGCGCGGCGAATGACCAGGCCGGCATTGCCGCGCTCAACAGCAAGGCCGAGGGCCGCGGCCTGATGGACACGGTGATGGGCAATCTCGACCATCTGAGCGCGGATGAAGAACGCCTGCTCACCGCGCGCTCCCAGGATTCACGCCGCACCGGCATCGTGCTGCTGGGCATCGACGTCGCCGGCGCCGTGCTGATCCTGCTGCTAGTGGCGCTGGTGATGCGCGAGAGCCAGCGCGCCACGGTGCAGCTGCAGAGCACGCTCGAGCAAACACAAGCCGCCAAGCACGCCCTCGAAGCGGCGGTGGCCGAGCGCACCGAGCATCTGGTGACCGCGCACGACGAACTGCGCCTGTCGGTCAACGTGCTGCAAAGCACGTTTCACAGCATGGCGGAGGCGGTGCTGGTCATCGACGCCGAGGGCAACGTCCTGCTGTCCAATCCGGCCGCGGAGCGCATGCTGCTGCATCGCGCCGGCATGAACCTGCGCAATCTGCGCGCGCTGTCAGATGTGTTTCACGGCGACGGGGTCACGCCGATGAAGGCCGACGAGCTGCCCTCGGTGCGCGTGCTGCGCGGCGAGAAGTTCGAGGATCTGGAGATGATCGTCCGCCCGCACAGCGGCAATGCTCCCCGCCATCTCATGATCAGCGGCCGGCCGATGCTGGACGGGCAAGGCGACATCACGGGCGCGGTGCTGGTCTATCACGACGCCACCATGTCGCGCGAGACCGAGCGGCAGCTGTACCAGTCGCAGAAGCTGGACGCGATCGGCAAGCTGACCGGCGGCGTCGCGCACGACTTCAACAACATGCTGACCGTGATCTCCGGCAACACCGAGACGCTGGTGGCGAGCCTGAAGCAGCAGCCCGAGCTCCAGCGCGCGGCGCGGCTGATCGACGATGCTGCCGAGCGCTGCGCCGAGCTGATCCAGCATCTGCTCGCGTTTGCGCGCAGGCAGCCGCTGCAGCCGCGCAACGTCGAGATCAACGCCGCGATCGCGGACATCGCGAAACTTCTGCGTCCCACCCTCGGCGAGCAGATCCAGATCGAGACCGTGCTTGAACAGGGGCCGATGACCGCGCATATCGATCCGTCCCGGCTCACCAATGCCGTGCTCAACATGGCGATCAACGCGCGCGACGCCATGCCGAACGGCGGCAAGCTGCTGCTGGAGACCCACCGCGTCGTGCTGGATGAGGCCTATGCACAGGCCCATGCGGACGTGGTGGCCGGCCCCTACGTCATGCTCGCCGTCAGCGACACCGGCACCGGCATGTCGCCCGACATCCAGCAGAAGGCGTTCGAGCCCTTCTTCACCACCAAGGAAGTCGGCAAGGGATCAGGCCTCGGCCTTTCCATGGTCTACGGCTTCGTCAAGCAGTCCGGCGGCCACATCAAGATCTACAGCGAAGAAAACCACGGCACCACGATCAAGCTCTATCTCCCGCCGGGCGAAGGCGCGGCGGACGTCGCAGCCGCCGCCGCGCCGCAGGTCGAAGGCGGCGCCGAGACCATCTTCGTCGTCGAGGACGACAATCTCGTGCGCAACTTCGTCACTGCGCAGCTCGAGAGCCTCGGCTACAAGACGGTTGCCGCGCCCGACGGCAAATCCGCGCTGGAATTGATCGCGGCCGGCCAGCCGTTCGATCTCCTCTTCACCGACGTCGTCATCCCCGGCGGCATGAGCGGACGCGACCTCGCCGACGAGGTGGCCAAGCTGCGGCCCGGCGTGAAAGTGCTCTACACCTCCGGCTACACCGACAACGCCATCGTCCATCACGGCAAGCTCGACGACGGCGTGATGCTGCTGACCAAGCCCTATCGGAGAAACCAGCTCGCCGAGATGATCAGGAAGGCGCTGGGCGGCGGGACAATGACGGCGAGCTAGGGCGTGTACTCATAAATCGGCGATGTCCGCCTATCCCCAACAACGGTGCAGTAGCGGACGTAGCAGGAGGTCCGAGAAGGGCCAGAAGTGTCGCCTTGGCGATGGCACGCCCGGTTTGCCCACGTTAGCGACCATCGAGCAGACACGCTGGCAGGCGCGAGTCGGGCCGATACCGAGCTACAGCGAGCCCGTCGTTCGACAAACCCATAGAGCCGTTCCAGAATGCTCGTTGCGCGCCGCAAGGGCGGTCCGCCAGCATCAACTGGAGCAATGCCATGACAGATCAGCGGAGCACCGATCGTCGCGACTTCATGCGTGCAACTACCCTTGCAGCCGTGGGGGCTGCATCATCGGTCATGTCTTCCAATCATGCTGCGGCACAAACCGCCGCCACCAAGCTGCCGGGAGGAACGGTCTACACCGGCAGTACTGTGGACGGAAAACCGGTAGTCAGCGCGCTCGGTATTGCCGACCTCGAGGCGGGAAAGGTTCATCGGCTCTTTTTCCGCGGCGTCGAAGGTCCATCAGGCCAGCCGTGGCTTGTATCTGTCACCGTCATGCGCGGAACAAGCCCAGGCAAACGGATCACTCTCACGAGCGGCGTCCACGGCGATGAAATGAGCTCGATCTATGCGGTGCAAGCCATCATCAACGGCCTCGACCCTGCCGCCATGAGCGGCGCCGTCATGGCGATATTCGATATTTCGCGCCCGGCGATAGAAAGCATGAACCGACGCTGGCCAAATTCCGGCCGAGGCACGGACCTGGTCGATATGAACCGGGTTTGGCCTGGCGACGAGAACGCCCCGAGCGCGCCGGCGCGGCATGCGGGTCTCCTGTTCAATCACCTGATCCGTCCGAACTCGGACTACGTTCTTGATTTCCATACCGGCGCGACCGGCCTCGATGCCGCCGACTTCCACCTGGCGAAAATGGACGTCCCCGAGATCAAGGCCATGGCGGAACTCTTCCCGATCTCCCAGATCTTTGACAACCCCGGCTATCCTGGGCTTCTCTCGGACGCGCTGTTCAAGGTGGGCATTCCGGCGTTCACGCCGGAGATAGGCAGTGCCCGAAAACTCGACCTGGCAATGATCCCTCGCTTCGTGGAGGGCACAATGAACGTGCTCAGGCTGCACGGCATCATCAAGAGCCCGATGGGACGGACGGGACGCGATACAAATGTCTTCGTAGCCAATGGTCTCATGCCTGTTGTTGCGACCTCGGGCGGAATTGTCGAGCATCTGACGAAGCTGACAGACAACGTCAAATCGGGCCAAAAAATTGCGATCCAGCGCAACATTTTCGGTGAGGTCGTCGCGGAATATACAAGCCCGATCGATGGTCAGATCGGCGGACTTCGCAGCGACGCCACTTCAGAGCCCGGAAATGTGCTTGCCTTCATTCTCTTCAACCGTCCGACTTCGGGCGGGGTTGAATTATACCCGGAGTAGGCGCGACCATCTGGAATTGGCCGTGGCGCGGCCGCGGTTTGTCGGATGGACTTCCATTCCACTTCGATAGGCAGCGCATCCAACGGAAACTTGGCTTCGATCGCGCCGTCGAAGATGCGACGCCTAGCATTTTCGAAGTCGAGAGTGCCGCACGTAAAGCGCTTGGCGGTCGACATTCCTGGGGCACTAACTGCAACCGGGTCTCACGATCGACGACAAGCGTGTCGCGAATGATATGGCAGTGGCCGCCAATCGTCGCGCGAGTTGAGGGAGACTCAAGCCAGAACAGCGTGCCCGTCATGGCTAGGAGGCGTACTCATAAATTGCGTTTATTCGGCAATCGCCGACTTCAGCTGATGTCCGCTTTTTGCTGCAAGACCAGACAACAGACGGTTTGGCGGCCATGTCCGCTAAGGGTCAAAAGCGGCCCTCAGGCGGCGTCACCGTGAACGTCCGCTACGGGCCAATAGCCGACCTCGCCAAGTGGCGCGCTATCGTGGTAATGTTACGCGGGATGCGTTCGGGCTCAAGTCGAGACCAACTCCATGAGAGATGAAAAGCCAAGGGGAGTTCTTAAACTCGTCAGCGGCAAGGCCGGCCCCTCGCACGACCCGGCGCCGATAGTCGCGCATGAGACGATGCGTAGCAGCGCCGAACTTGATCCGCTCGTTAGGCAGGTCGTGGCCAATGCCCCCTGATGAAAAGGTTTCGAGAGACTGTCGGCTGTAACGACGAAGCTCGAGTACGCGCCGTGATCGATGAAGTTAGAAGTTATGCCATCAGCATAGATCCCAATTTGACCTATGCCGAAGGCGCGAAACTCGCTCTTTTGCTTGCAGACTATCGATGAGCCAAATGGCCCGGTCGATCTTTCTCAAAGTCTCCCGGGGCGTGAGCCTGACTTGCTTATGCATCGTGGTGGTCGCCGTCGTTGTAGCCCCCTTGGAGCTTCTCTTTTATCCCTTCCTGAAATCCATCGGGTGCAGTTTGTCCGATGGACAGCAAGGCTTCACCTGCGACGGCTGGATCGGTGGCTTCACGTCGCCCGTTCTCAACCTGCCGATCCTGTTCAGTGACGCACGAGAGTTTACGTTTGGGCCTCAAGCGCCGTCTGGACGCGGAGTGGCGATCTATTTGTTCGACGGGATCTTCATTCTCGCGCTGGCGTATCCGCTACTGATACTCTTCGCCGGGAAAGGCCGCCGACGAGGCAGCTAACGTCCGCTTCGGGTCAGAAGCAGTCCTCCGCGACGCCGCCGTAAAGGCCAGCTATGGGCCATAAACCGACATTGCTAAATGGCACGATGACGATCATGGTCGTCCAGCAGACGGATAGAACCGCTTCAAAAACTCATCAATCTCGTTGTCGCTTGCCTGCCAACGTGGCCCACGTTCGCTTCTCAACAGGGACAGACCGAGGAGTTCTAACGGACAGCCGGCCATAAGCTGGAGCGCTCCTTTCTTCGCTATCCAGCGCTCCTCACCGTCCTTATCGATACGATCAACCGAATATCCATGTTCGATTAGCGTAAGGTATGCTGGGACTTCTGTATTGCCTGCTGCCGCAATGCTTTCGCCTGTCATCTCATTCCCCGTGGCAGGCCAGACAGGCGACACTTGACGATCGCCCTCATAAATCACAATCGACCTTGCCTGCGTTCCGCGATGACCGCAATGGGTCAAAGGCTGCCTTCGGCGACTCCACAATGGCTTTCCGCTCAGCCCTCGGAAGCGGACCGTGCGAAGCCAACAGGGGAAGTCAGCCACGGGCCAGAAACGGAAAGTGGCACGTCGGCCCAGATATCATCGATAAGCCGCGCCCTATGGTGCCCGGTCAGGATGAACCGACTCTCTAGGTAAGGCTGCTCACCCCCAATCACGAAAGGGAGCTTCGGGACGGCATTTAAGCTCCCAATGGGTGTTCTCGCTGACGTTTTCGTACTTCCAATCGATTTCGACGCTCTCGGTCAGCCGATCGATCCGGCCAGAGATGGTCGGCCTCCCATTCGCGTATTGGCTGCTGAACCCGACAAGCAAGGGAGTAATCTTCGTGATCGGTACGATCTTATCCTGGAACGACACTGTTTGATCGACGTCGTTCACAATGATGCTGAGATTGGAGAGGGGCGTAAATTCCAACTCTGCTCCGGGCTTACCCACCAACCTACTCGTTCCAGTGCAGCGTAAAGTTATTTTCGAGCTTTGCTGCTGCGCACCGACGGACTGCATCGATGCAAGCAACAGGAACACGCACACTAGTCTCATCGACGACAAGCCTCGTTGCTATGTCAGATGCTGTCTTCATGGGCTGGGATCATAGCTGCCGAGAACTGCCAGCGCAAAGGTCCGCTTTGGGTCACTTGCGGACTTTCGACCAAGCATCGACAAACGTCAGCTTTGGGCCAGAAGCGGTCATCCTCGGCCTTCAGTCACTGGCTAACGAGATGCTTCCGAAAGAACCGAATGACGCTCGTATCGAAGTCGCGATGAAAGGCTTGCCTATCGAAAGTTGGCGGGGTGTCGATGCAGATGCGCGGATTGGCCTCCGCCAGCGCAGGTGAGCAAGGCGCCAAAAATGCGTAGTGATCGGCCGGGACAACGTGAATTTCGGGTGGCCCCGGTAGGATACCGGCCAAGCGGCTCGTGCCTCCCGCATCCACACCGTATCCACCCAACTCGGACCGCCAGACTTGCAATGGAATTTGTACGCCTTTCACGCTTTCCTGGGTGAAGGCTGTCGACAAGGCAGCATCGGCCAGCACAGCCGCTTTGATCCTCGTATCCCGCGGCAGGCTGGGCAAGCTTGCGCCGCTATGGAGTTCCGCACAGGAGCCAATCTTCGATGTGCATCGGGCAGCAAAGCGCTCCGTATCTGGATTGGCGCCTGCGAGCACTAGTCCGGTGTAGCCGCCTAGAGAGAAGCCGAAGAGACCTATTCTGTCATGGTCGACGACATCTCGGTCTTTCCAATCCTTTAGTAGGAAGTTCAATAAGCGGACCATGTCGGCCGGTCGCGATCCCCATACCGACAAAGTATCGCGTCGTGACGAATCGTTGGCGTTGTCTCCGGGATGATTGATGGCAGCAACTGCAAAACCAGCGTCCGCTAATGCTTCCGCGGTGTCGTGATGCGCTCCGAACCACGCACCTCGGCCGTGGGAGAAAATGACCAATGGCAACTTTGCCGGCGATATCGAACAATCCTTTACGCCCCTAAGACTCATAACTGCCGGTGGTGCAAGCTCGCCGAGTGGTACATCGCTCGGGTCGGCTGAGCACGGATACCAAATAGCGCCTTCAAGCCCCGGCCCCTGTAGGAGCTGAAGCCCAGCCCCTCGCGCAGGAATGGACAAAGAACACAGGATGAGAAAGCAAGACAAATACTTCGTGATCACTAAATGACCCCAATCGATAAACCTACTGCGGCAAGCAACATAGTAAGATTGTGTCAATATTCGCAGCAGTCTCCGGTTGTGTGGGAGAAATGTCGGCTTTGGGTCAAAAGCAGCCCTCAGGCGGCGTCACCGTGAACGTCCGCTACGGGCCATGAACGGACTCATGCACCGCCGCAATTTTCGTCGCTATTCGATCACCTCGTCGGCGCGGATAAGCAACGAGGGCGGCACGGTGAGGCCGAGCGCTTTCGCAGTCTTCAAATTGATCACCAGGTCGAATTTGCTCGGCTGTTCTACCGGCAGGTCGGCGGGCTTGGTGCCTCTGAGGATTTTGTCGACATAGCCGGCTGCACGGCGGTACAGATCGGCAAAATCGGGGCCGTAGACGATTAACCCCCCGAGGTCGGCGCATCGTCGGAACAAGTAGCTTGTCGGCAGATGATGTTTCGCGGCGAGCGCGACAATTCGCGGAGCCTGGAAAAAAGTTAGACCATCACCCAGATCGAGGACGGCATCGGCATGTTGGGCGGCGGCCGATGCAAAGCCGACGTCGAGTTCCTCGGCCGTCGTCGCTTCAACTGTCAGCAAGGCCACACCGAGCCTCTGGGCCGTGCGAGACAAAAATTCTCCGAAGTTAAGTCTGTGCATCGGATTGTTCGGATTGACCAAGAGCGCGATTTTCGAGGCGCTGGGGACGAGTTCCCTGAGGATCTCGAGGCGTTTCGCGCCGAAGTCATCGGGAACCATGGTCGCAAGGCCTGTTATGTTGCCGCTTGGTCGCGAGAGGCTTGGCACGATGTCGAGCCCCAGCGGATCGGCCACAGCCACGAAGACAATCGGAATGGTGGAGGTTGCTGATTTCAGGGCTTGCGCTGCCTGCGGTCCCGGGGCGACGAGCACATCGGGAATTAAGGCAACCAACTCGGCGGCCAAAGCTGGCAGACGATCCGGGGCATAACGATATTCGACAAGCAGGTTCTTGCCCTCGATCCAACCCTTCTCCCGCAAGCCGCTGAGCCATGCGGCATGAATCGGATCGCGAGCCGGCTCATCTGCCCAAACGCCAAGGAAACCCATCCGCCGAGGCTTCGTTTGGGCATGCAAATGGCTCGGCGGAACGAGCAGCGCCGCAGTGCCCGCTATGAACTCCCGCCGCTTCATTCGATCCTCATCGCAGATTGAGGACGATGGAACGCAGAGTATCACGTCTCGATAGTTGTTGCACTCACTGCGGGTAGATGCGGGGCGTGTGGGCGCAGGACCGCTTTGGGTCACAAGCCGTAGTATTCCGGCCGATCAGAAGATCTCCGCTCGTCCCTCAGCAGCGGACATTGCCTTTTATGAGTACAGGCTCTAGGGCGTGAACTGCCGAAGGCGCGCTGCAGTCACACCCTGTAACGGGTCAAGGGCACTGGCTCAGGATGTGAGTTCCGGTTGTCCTCTTAAGACGCGTAGCCCGCCCGGATCCGCCGCCGAGGTGTTCTGACACCGCGCTATGCACCAAGTAAGGCCGTTTTGATCTCGATCGGGCCGGTCTCAAGCAAAACTCAAGCGCACCTCAAGGACAAATCGTCCCACCAGCCCAATCTCTGAGCATGCTCTCAGCGACAAATGTTGGAGCCGGTGTCGCGACAGTCCGCTTGCGGAGCGCGATACCGAGCGCAGTCATCAGATGCACAGCTAGGATCTTGGTCTGCGGCCGGAATTGACGGCGCAGCTTCGACAGGTGCTCGCATGAAAAGACGAGAGTTCATCTTGTTGATTGGTGGAGGACTGGCCTGGCCTGCGATCGCACGGGCGCAGGGCGGAGCCAAGCTGCATCGAATCTTCTGGGTCTCCACCGAGTCCCAACCAGATCCCTTCCTGGACGGCTTTCGCGAGGGAATGCGCGCGCTGGGATACGTCGAGGGCAAGACCGTGACCTTCGAGACGCATTATGCCCCCGGAGATCCGCAGGCACTGCGCAAGATCGTCTCCGAGTTGCAGCGAGGGGATATCGACCTTGTGGTCTCGAGCGGTCCGGCGACACGCGTCATGACTGCGGTCACCGACATCCCCGTGCTGTTTGCATTGAGCGGTGACCCCGTCGCTTTGGGTGTGGTGAAGAGCCTTGCTCACCCCGGCACCAATTTCACCGGCAGCACATTCCTGTCGCTCGAGCTGGCAGGAAAGCGCGTTGAGCTGCTCAAGGACATTTATCCAAAGCTGCGAAAACTGGCGGTTCTCTCCAACACGGATCATCCGGGAGAGCCACTGGAATGGCGTGCGACTTTGGAGTCGTGCCGGAAGCTCGGCATTGAGGCAGCCTACGTTCCGTTCTGTGGCGCTCGCGAAATCGAGAATGGGTTGATGGCCGCCGGCAAAGTGGACGCGGATGCTCTCCTCGTGTTTCCCGATGTCGTGACGCTGGTGCATCGTGCGAAGATTGCGGAGTTTGCAATCGCGCACCGGCTGCCTTCGATGTTTGGCTGGTCTGAATATTGTGACGCTGGAGGTCTCTTGAGTTACGGCGCAAACCAGCGCACGACCTATTTTCGGCTTGCCACTTATGCCGATCGCATCCTGCGCGGTGAAAATCCGTCAGATCTTCCGGTGATGCGCCCCGAGAAGTTTGAACTGGCAGTCAATCTGAAGACAGCCAGGCTTCTGGGTATCGACCTGGATGTGTCGTCGATCCTGTTTCGCGCCAGCAAGGTGATCTCCTGAGAGTAGTTATGACGGACGGTGCTGCGCAGTCCTCTTCGTGTACGATGCCCCCGCGTCGCTCGCTGTTCTGCAAGTACTTCGCGACGTTGTTTGTCGCTGCGGTCGTGCCTCTGATACTCGGCGCGGCCGTCGAGGCTTCTTTCGGTTACCGAGACCAGCGCCGCCAGATCAGCGCGGTGCTGCAGGCCGATGCTCGGTCGGCGTCCGACAGGATCGAGGCGTTCACGGATGGCATCCGAGATCAGCTGGGTTGGATGGTGCAGCTTCCCTGGTCTGTCGGAGACGATGCGCAACACAAGATCGATGCCTTGCGCCTCCTCCAGCAGGTGCCCGCAATCGTTTCGGTTTCGCTGCTGGATGAGACCGGTGCCGAACGGGTCTTTGTTTCCAGGCTGCATCTGAACAGGACCGGGCGCGGCATTGATATGTCTACGGATCCCGCTGTTCTGGGCGCACGCGCCAACAAGGTTTGGTACGGACCGGTTCAGTACCAGCGAGATTCAGAGCCCTACATGAGGATCGCGGTTGCCGGGAGCCTGCCGGCCGCGGGGGTTGCGATCGCCGAGGTCAATCTGAAGCTGATCTGGGATGTCATCGCAGCCATTAGAATTGGCGAGACCGGCTACGCCATTGTTGTCGATGATTCCGGTCATCTGATCGCACATCCCGATATCAGTCTGGTCCTGCGCGGCCGCGCCAGCTCGGGCAGCTTCGGCCGGATCAAGCATCTCGCCGGCGCGGCGAGCGGAGCGGCGGCGATAACCGGGGACCGAGGCAACCCGGTGGTGGCACTATCCGTTCAGGCCGCCGATGTGGGATGGACGGTGATCGCGATGCAGCCGGTCTCGGAAGCCTTTGCATCAATTCGCGCGGCGTTGTGGCGCTCGTCAATTCTCATTGTCTTTGGTGTTCTCATCGCGCTGGCGCTCGCCTATTGGCGCGCGCACAGAATGTCCGGCCCGATCAAGCAACTTGAAGAGGGCGTGGAGCGGATCAGAACTGGACAATTCGAGCATCGCATCAAGATCTTCAGCGGTGACGAGTTGCAGCAACTGGCGTTGCGCTTCAATGAAATGGCTTCTGAACTGGCGATCTCGCAGCAGAAATCTGTGCGGATCGAACGGCTGAAGCAGTTCCTGCCGTCACAGGTCGCCGAACTGGTCGAGCATTCTCATGAACTGCTCGAAGGGCAGCGACGTGAAGTAGCCGTCATTTTTGGCGACTTACGCGGCTTCACGGCGTTCTCCACGCGCAATGAGCCCGATGTCATCATGGCCGTCATGCGCGAATACTACGAGGCCGTCGGCGCCGTGACGACTCGTCACGAGGCAACGCTCATCGGCTTTGATGGCGACGGAGTCATGCTCCTGGTCAATGCCCCGGTCGCATGCGAACAGCCGGCAACTCAAGCGGTCCGACTCGCGATCGACCTGCAAATGACGGTGCAGTCCCTTGCCGGCAAATGGTGCGACGCCGGCCACGCGATCGGCTTTGGTGTGGGCGTTGCCATGGGACCGGCAACGGTCGGAACGGTTGGTTATAACGGTCGGCTGGACTACACGGCGATGGGAGCCGTGGTGAATTTGGCGTCGCGGCTCTGCAATCTCGCGAAGGACGCGCAGATCCTGGCTGATCCCACTATCGCTGGAAGGGTAAGGGATAGCGTTCCGTTGGCATCGCTCGGACAGCGGACCATCAAAGGCTACGACCAGGCCCTCGAAGTCTTTGCTGTCGCACCTGCTGACCTGCGGTTGAAACCGCCGGGCTCCGGACAACGCCGGCGGGAGAAAGAGCCTCAGGACCACTGATACCCCGGCGTCCGGGGGGCTAACGCGTCGCCAGCACCACCGCCGCCAGCGTGAAGATCAGCGCCGCGATCTGCCCTGCCCCCAGCGGCTCGCCGAGCGCGATCGCGGAGGCGACGACGCCGATGACGGGCACCGCCATGGTGCCGATCGCGGCGACCGAGGCCGGCAGGCGGGCCAGTGCTGCGAACCAGCTGACATAGGCGATGCAGAACTGCACCACGGTCGAATAGACCAGGAGCCACCAGCCGACCGGCGTCACCTGGGACAGATGCGTGGTCTCGACCAGGAGGCCGATGATCGAGATCGGTAGGCAGCCGATCCCGATCTGCCAGGCCGCGGCCGTGATCGGCGGCAGATGGATCGGGTACTTCTTCGAGAACACCGTGCCGACGGCAAAGCCCAGCGCGCCGCACAGCGCCATGATGATGCCAGGCAGCTTCTCAACGCTGGCGGCGATGCCGTTGCCGCCCATGATCGAGGCGAGGCCGACGAAGGCCATCACCAGCCCCAGCGTGCGCGGCACGGTCGGCCGCTCGCCGAGCACCGGCCAGGCGATGATCGAGGCCCAGACCGGCATCGTATAGGCGATCAGCGCCGCCTCGCTCGCCGGCAGCCAGAGCAGCGCCAGGCCCATCAGCACCATCCAGCCGGTGACGTTGAGCACGGCGGCGGTGAGGAGGCGCGGCCAGATCGCGGGGTCCACCGTGAGGCTCTGCCGGCGGAGGACCGCCAGCGCCGCCAGCAGCACCGCCCCCAGCACGCCGGTCACCCCGCGCAGCGTCAGCGGCGGCAGCTCGGAGAGCAGGAATTTCGTCACCGGCCAATTGAAGCCCCAGCCGATCGAGGTGATGGCAAGGAACATCAGGCCGGCCGGGGCGATGCGCGGCCGCGCAGCCCGGCGGGTCGAATCAAGCATGTGGGTGGTCCGGCAAAAATCGACCCTCAGCTTGGCCCGGATTCGCCCCTCTCACCACCACCTCGGCGGGCATGCCTGCCCTCACCTTCCGTAGGGCTACGTGAGTCCCGCTGACGCAATCCCATTGCTCAAAAATATACCTGCCCTGTGAACAGCTGGATGAAGCATCCGCAGCACCACGGGATGCAAATTTTTTCGGTTGGGAATCTGTGAGGACTCACTGATACTTGCCTCCACAACAGGCGCGGGCTTGCCCCCTGTTATCCCCCGCAATCCACCATATTTAGTATTTGATTCAGGAACTCGCACTAGTTCTTGACGGGCGCAACGGAGAGTCCTAGCTTTCGGTCCGTTCGGCGCGAGTGAGTTTGCGTCCCGCCGGCACTCCCCCAAAGGGTCTCGCAAATCTCAACTCCGCCAAGCCAGCCAAAGGCAGCGGATGAGGGCTTGTCTGCCCGCGAAAGGCGGACTTTTCGGGCGCCAGAACGGGCCGGCAAAAGGCTCGAATGGCATCGGTAGAAGTGACGTTGTGGGGCGTTGAACGCATGTCGGGCTCATCCCCTTGGGGGCGGATGTGTCTGGACATGCCGGCGGATGATCGGTGCGCGCATCGAGCCATCGCGTCGGGAGAACAAGAGCCGGATCCACCGGCTGAACTGCGGCGCCAAAGGCCGAATGGCTGACAGCGCCGCGAAACGAAATGTCGACCGGCACGCCTGAACGGAGGCGGGACCGGTCAAAACTTAAGGACGGGGCAAGACGATGCGGATTGAGCGGCGCCACACCACGGCAGGACAGTCACCTTACGCGGGAATCGATTTCCGCCAGACCACGTCGGAGATCAGGAATCCCGACGGCTCGGTCGTGTTTAAACTTGATGGCGTCGAGGTCCCGACCGAGTGGTCGCAGGTCGCCTCCGACGTGCTCGCCCAGAAGTATTTCCGCAAAGCCGGCGTCGCCGCGCGCCTGAAGAAGGTCGAGGAGGAATCCGTCCCCTCCTTCCTGTGGCGCTCCGTGCCCGATACTGACGCACTCGCCGCGCTGCCCGAGAAGGAGCGCTATGTCAGCGAGCTCAGCGCAAAGCAGGTGTTCGACCGCCTCGCCGGCTGCTGGACCTATTGGGGCTGGAAGGGCAAGTACTTCTCGACCGACGAGGACGCCCAGGCGTTCTACGACGAGCTCCGCTACATGCTCGCCATGCAGATGGTCGCGCCGAACTCGCCGCAATGGTTCAACACCGGCCTGCACTGGGCCTATGGCATCGACGGCCCCGGCCAGGGCCATTATTACGTCGACCCCTTCACCGGCAAGCTGACCCGCTCGAAATCGTCCTACGAGCACCCGCAGCCGCACGCCTGCTTCATCCAGGGCGTCGGTGACGACCTCGTCAACGAGGGCGGCATCATGGACCTCTGGGTCCGCGAAGCGCGCCTGTTCAAATACGGCTCCGGCACCGGCTCCAACTTCTCGCGTCTGCGCGGCGAAGGCGAAAAGCTCTCCGGCGGCGGCCGCTCATCCGGCCTGATGAGCTTCCTCAAGATCGGCGACCGCGCCGCCGGCGCGATCAAGTCGGGCGGCACCACCCGCCGCGCCGCCAAGATGGTCGTGGTCGACGTCGATCACCCCGACATCGAGACCTATATCGACTGGAAGGTGAAGGAGGAGCAGAAGGTCGCCGCCCTCGTCACGGGATCCAAGATCAACCAGAAGCACCTCAAGCTGGTGCTCAAGGCCTGCGTCAACTGCGAAGGCTCGGGCGACGACTGCTTCGACCCCGAGAAGAACCCTGCCCTCCGCCGCGAGATCAAGCTCGCGCGCCGCAGCCTCGTGCCTGACAATTACATCAAGCGCGTCATCCAGTTTGCCAAGCAAGGCTACAAGGACATCCAGTTCGACACCTACGACACCGACTGGGACAGCGAAGCCTATCTCACCGTCTCCGGCCAGAACTCCAACAACTCGGTCTCGCTGAAGGACGACTTCCTCCGCGCCGTCGAGACCGATGGCGACTGGAATCTCAACGCCCGCACCTCCAAGAAGGTGACGAAGACGCTGAAGGCGCGCGACCTCTGGGAGAAGATTGGCTACGCCGCCTGGGCGTCGGCCGACCCGGGCCTGCACTTCAACACCACGATGAACGACTGGCACACCTGCAAGGCGTCCGGCGACATCCGCGCGTCCAATCCGTGCTCGGAATACATGTTCCTGGACGACACGGCGTGCAACCTGGCCTCCGCGAACCTGCTGACGTTCTACAACGCCGAGACCAAGCAGTTCGACGTCAGGGGTTATGAGCACCTCTGCCAGCTCTGGACCATCGTGCTCGAAATCTCGGTGATGATGGCGCAGTTCCCGTCGAAGGCGATCGCCGAGCTCTCCTATGAGTTCCGCACGCTCGGCCTCGGCTACGCCAATATCGGTGGCCTCCTGATGACCATGGGCCTGTCGTATGACAGCAAGGAAGGCCGCGCGCTCTGCGGCGCCCTCACCGCTGTGATGACCGGCATCACCTACAAGACCTCCGCGGAGATGGCGGCCGAGCTCGGCACCTTCCCCGGCTACAAGAAGAACGCCGCGCACATGCTGCGCGTGATCCGCAACCACCGCCGCGCCGCGCACGGCGAGGCCTCCGGTTACGAGGCGCTCAGCGTCAACCCGGTGCCGCTCGACCACGCCTCCTGCCCGCAACAAGACCTCGTCACCCATGCCAAGGCGGCCTGGGATGCGGCGCTCGCGCTCGGCGAGCAGCACGGCTATCGCAACGCCCAGACCACGGTGATCGCGCCGACCGGCACGATCGGCCTCGTGATGGACTGCGACACCACTGGCATCGAGCCCGACTTCGCGCTGGTGAAGTTCAAGAAGCTCGCCGGCGGCGGCTACTTCAAGATCATCAACCGCGCGGTCCCCGCAGCGCTGCGCGCGCTCGGCTATCGCGAAGCTGATATCGCGGAGATCGAGGCCTACGCCGTCGGCCACGGCTCGCTCTCCAACGCCCCCGGCATCAACGCCTCGACGCTGAAGGCAAAAGGCTTCACCGATGAAGCCATCGCCAAGGTCGAAAAGGCCCTGCCGACCGCCTTCGACATCAAGTTCGCCTTCAACAAGTGGACGTTTGGCGAAGATTTCATTCGCGACCAGCTCGGCATCGGCGCCGAGGCGATCGCGGCCCCCGGCTTCGACCTGCTCCAGGCGGTCGGCTTCACCAAGCGCGAGATCGAGGCGGCCAACGTCCACATCTGCGGCGCCATGACGGTGGAAGGTGCGCCGCACCTCAAGGCCGAGCACTATGCGGTGTTCGACTGCGCCAATCCCTGCGGCAAGATCGGCAAGCGCTATCTGTCGGTCGAGAGCCACATCCGCATGATGGCGGCGGCGCAGCCCTTCATCTCGGGTGCGATCTCCAAGACCATCAACATGCCGAACGATGCAACTGTGGAGGACTGCAAGTCCGCCTACATGCTGTCGTGGAAGCTGGCGCTGAAGGCCAACGCGCTCTATCGCGACGGCTCGAAACTCTCCCAGCCGCTCAACTCGCAGCTCATCAGCGATGATGAGGACGAGGACGATGCGGTCGAGAGCCTCTACGAGAAGCCGATGGCCGCACGCGCGACCCAGGTCTCGGAGAAGATCGTCGAGAAGCTGGTCGAGCGCATCATCGTGATGCGCGAGCGCGAGAAGATGCCGGATCGCCGCAAGGGCTACACCCAGAAGGCGGTCGTCGGCGGCCACAAGGTGTACTTGCGCACCGGCGAATATGACGATGGCCGTCTCGGCGAGATCTTCATCGACATGCACAAGGAAGGCGCGGCGCTCCGCTCCTTCATCAACAACTTCGCCATCGCGGTGTCGCTCGGCCTGCAATACGGCGTGCCGCTGGACGAATATGTCGACGCCTTCACCTTCACCCGCTTCGAGCCGGCGGGTCCCGTGCAGGGCAACGACAGCATCAAGTACGCGACCTCGATCCTCGACTACGTCTTCCGCGAGCTCGCGGTGAGCTACATGTCGCGCTTCGACCTCGCCCATGTCGATCCCAACGAGACCGGCTTCGACGCGCTCGGCAAGGGCGTCGAGGAAGGCAAGGAGCCGGACGAGGACGGCGGCCACCACGCCACCCGCCTGGTCTCGCGCGGCCTCACCCGCTCGCGGACCGACAACCTCGTCGTGATGCGCGGCGGCAGCGCCGCGATCGCGCCGGGCAATGACGGCGCCCCCACCGGCGGCAGCAAGGTCACCGCGCTCGCCTCGCACGGCACCAGCGCCCGCGTCGGCGACGCCCTCGAAGGCGCCGTCGCCCTGAAGCAGGAGGCAGCCCACGACCTCTCCCCCACGGAGAAACTCGAGGCGCTGCAATGGAGCAAAGCCGGCAGCACCGCCCAGACCCTCGTCCCCACCAAGGCCGAGCGTCGCGCCGAAGCCAAGGCCAAGGGCTACGAAGGCGAGATGTGCAGCGAGTGCGGCAACTTCACGCTGGTGCGGAATGGGACCTGCATGAAGTGCGATACTTGCGGCAGCACGACGGGGTGTTCGTGAGGGGATAGATCTCGACGATCATCATTATACCCGAGCATCCAGGAAAGGCGGCCGAGAGGCCGCCTTTCCTTTGACGTGTCGACGAAAGTACAAGCCGTGCACCTCTCCGATTCAACACGCTAGGCTTGCACAAATATGAATCTGTTCTGAGCTCACCGGAAGCTTACAGGCAGATTTGTTATCGTGTTTCGCGATATATGATCCAACGGCAGGAGCGCTGCTCCTGAGCGATGCTCAATGATCTCCAGGTATGATGGCCTGCGCGGCGCGTAGGAGTGCCTGTAAGCCATTTGTTCTGGTGAAACGCATTGTCCAGCCTACACGCGCTCCGCGCAGCAACAACCAGGAATGATCTGGCAGTTCTCCTCGGTTACAAACCTAGTGCACTGTCGTTTATAGTCTACCTGACACCGCCCACCGCAAAATACACGACATTTGACATAGCAAAGAAGGGAGGCGGGACACGGCGAATCGATGCGCCGACTCCGCGTCTCAAAGGGCTGCAAAAACGACTCGCTGATTTGCTGTACGAATGCCTTCGCGAGATAGAGGAGTCCGAACCACGAAAAAACAAGCTTTCGCACGCGTATCGCAAGCAGTTCTCGATTATCACCAATGCCAAGTCACACAAATCGAGGCGATACGTACTGAACCTTGATCTCGAAGGTTTCTTTCCTAGCCTCAATTTCGGCCGGGTGCGCGGCTTCTTTCTTACAAACAATCACTTTAAGTTGGCACGCCCAATCGCGACGCTAATCGCCCAGATCGCGTGCAACAATGGTACCCTTCCCCAGGGAAGTCCGTGCTCTCCGATAATATCGGAACTGCTGACTCATTTTCTCGACATGCGCCTTGTTCGACTAGCCGGGAGAAACAAGTGCTCCTATACGCGCTACGCGGACGACATCACCTTCTCCACGAACCAAAAAGAATTTCCCGAGGCACTTGCTGTTGCGGTCGCTGAGGGATGGAGTCTCGGCGACGAATTGCGATCCCGTATTGAAGATGCAGGCTTCTCGATAAACGAGTCCAAAACAAGGATGCAGGTACGCGGAAGTTGTCAGACTGTAACGGGGCTAACCGTGAACGAGAAAGTCAACGTGCCGCAACGCTATTACAAGTTAGCGCGTGCAATGACGCATTCGCTTCTTTCGACAGGAAGCTATTTGCGCGACGGCATCTCTGAGACGTCCGTACAACGTCTCGAGGGTATCTTGGACTATATCTATAATATTAGGGAGCGGCAGATCGACATTGCGCTATCCGCAGAGAAGGACGCGGCAAAACGCAAAAAGCTGCTATCAGACCGAGTCGAACACACGAACGAATATCCTTCGGCTATTCGCAAGATTTACTACCGACTTGTATTCTTCAAACATTTTGTAGACCCAACAAAGCCACTCATCATCTGCGAGGGGCCAACTGATCCTGTTTATTTGAAAAGTGCGATCCGCAGACTCGCGAGCGCTCATCCAAAATTGACCTCCGTTAGAGGCAGCGACATCCTTTTAAACGTGGCATTTTTCAAATATTCGAAGCAGTCGCGGGACCTCCTCCAAATGCGCGGCGGCTCTGGCGATCTGAAATACTTCCTCGAAGGCTGGAAAGAAGAACTGGCAAGGCACAAGCATCGTCCAATGAAGCATCCGATAATTGTGCTGATCGATAATGACGATGGAGCAAAGTCGATATTCGGAATCTTGAGAGGCAAATTTGGGCAGAGCATTGGCCTCGCAACGGACCTACCATTCTATCATCTCGACGGTCCGCTGTACCTCGTTAAAACTCCGACTAGGGGCGCTGATCACAAATCGTGCCCTGAAGATTTTTTTGAATCTCACGTGCTAGCGACGAAAGTTGATGGCAAGATCTTCAATCCCGATAAAGAACACGATGCTCCTGGAGAATACGGTAAGGTCATTTTTGCAGAAAAGGTTATCCGCCCGCTAGCCGGTAGTATCGACTTCTCGGGTTTCGAGCCTTTACTTGCGCGGATCGAGGCAGTAATCGAAGATTATTCGAAACGAACAGCAACGCGGCCGCCACCTCCACTTGCCGCAGTTCGTCCAACAGCTTCGCGCGCCAAGCGAGCGGTTGTGGCCGCGAAGCCATGAGAGCCTGAACTCGAATTGCCTTTGCGGTCGAGCCCTTCCCTCCTAAACTCCGACCTCACCGGCATAGGTTCCGTCGGGCCCGGTAGAAGCGGAGTACAGGTATGCCCAAACCGGAAAGCTTCCCGATCGAGAAGATCTTCGTTCCCACGAAGCAGAAGAAGGCCATCAAGCCCGAGACCGTCGCGGAGGTCGCGGAAAGTATTATGGAGATCGGACAACAGGAGCCCATTTCCGTTCGGCTCGACGGAGACCGCCTCGTTCTGGTCGAGGGACTGCATCGGTTAGAGGCCTGCAAGGCGCTCGGCGAGACGACCATTCTCGGTGTCCTGGTCCCGGCAGAGCTTGCTCAAGCCAAGCCGCTGCTCGCCGAAAGACCTGAAGTCGAGGCAGAGCGCATCAAGATGGCGCGATTGAAACAGTTGCGCCTGGAAAAGGAAGCCGCAGAGGCATCGACGGCTGCCTTGAAGGGCGCTGGCGCAACGGAATCGCCGCGCACCCGTCTGGCGAAAGGCGTCCGCGACAATCCGAAGGCATCACCGGGCCGGACTGCGAAGGCGGCACCGAAATCATTGTCGGCCTGGATCACGCAGCAAAAGGGCAGCGGCGGCCGCTATTGATGGCCGGCAATTAGCTCATGGAGCGCGTAGCCGGATGGAGCGCAGCGAAATCCGGGGCGGTATATCCTGTGGCAACATCCCGGATTGCACTGCGCTCCATCCGGGCTACCAAATTTCAGTGACAGTGCACTCAACTCCTTGGGTCTGATCTTTGCGGACTAATCTCCGAACTCACGCCTCCCCCAACCCGAGAATAAAGCTCTCAAGATCAGGCGCCAGTTGGTTCGTATTCGCGAAATCGGCGAACTCTTCGCCACCGTCCGGCGGCTCACGCTCGTGCTCCCAGTAGAACACCTGGCCATAGCTGTCCGGCTCGAGGCTCAGCAGGAACAGGTCGCCGCCGGGATCGGGCGCGAAGGGGCAGCTCAGGCGGGGGATTCGGTTCATGCTCCGATACATGTCGTAATTGTCGATGACGCCGTAGCTGTCGGTCGGATGGGTCGTGAACAGCAGGTCCAGAACGGTGCGGTCGTTGCGCCAGGGCAGCTCGACGCCGCAGGGCTCGAAGCCGCCGCCGTCGGATTGCGCCAGCAGCGCCTTGTAGGGCGCGGGCAGCGGCGCGCCGATATGTTGTTCCAGCGCGCGGATGGCGTCGGCGGACGCCGGTGGGCGTCGATTGTCCATGAGATCGAGATAGTTCATGGGCCTAGGCGTCCTGTCCCGTGGTCATGAAGTCGCCGCCACTGTGGCCGAGCGCTCCGTCTATGCTACGTGATCCCAGCTGCATGGTCTTCATGTCTTGATGGTGGCGCCATGCATCATCGTCTCCGCGATTTACGCCCACAGCGCCCATGCCAAGGAAAAGCAAGCTCCTCCTCCGCCTTCGCAGTGTCCGGCGGAGCGTCCAGTGGGCGCGAAAGAAGTTTGCGCGCGCGCCGCGGATGGTCCGGATCGCGGGCATCGTCTTGATCCTTCTGGCAACCCTCGCGCTCCTCAACATCGCCTATCACATCATCCGCAAGCCAACCGAACTCTTCGCCGTCGTCGGTCACGCCCTCGACAAGGAGCCGGCCGAGACCTGGGCGAGATACGGGCCGCTCTTCCACACCTATTCCACGGCTGCGATCACGCCGGAATTGCTGGCCGCGCTGGCGCAGGTCGAGAGTTCGGGCAATCCGGTGGCGCGCACCTATTGGCGCTGGCGGTGGAGTCTTAATCCGCTGGCGATTTACAAGCCCGCCTCCAGCGCGGTCGGCCTCTTCCAGATGACCGATCCGGCCTTCGCGGAGGCCGCACGGTTCTGTATCCGAGGCAACGCGGTCACGCAAACCGGCTGCGGGTCTCCCTTCCTCTACATCCGCGCGATCCCGAGCCACGCCATCGAGCTGGCTTCGGTATATCTGGACCGCCAGGTGGCGCTGGTTCTCACCCTCGCCGGCGATGTGAAGCCGAGCGCGCAGCAGAAGCAGGATCTGGCCGCCTTCATCCATCTCTGCGGCGCAGGTCCCGCGGCGGCCTATGCGCGGCGCAAGTTTGTGATGATCGCCGGGACACGCTGCGGCGATCATCTCGTCGCGGGGTATGTCGCCAGGGTCAATACGATGAAGCGGCAGTTTGCGCGGCTGGCGGCGGACCAGGATCATTGAAGAGCACAGCCCCGCTCCCGTCCCGCCATAATTTTTCCTTTGCACGCGCGTTGTGTTGGACAGTGGCGAGACCTATCCTTCCCTTGATCGGACTGCCTCCCATTGACGCCCGACCGGATGGAGAGCGCATCGGTGCCTGACACGAACGACCCCAAACCTGACACCAGCAAGCCTGATGCCCCCAAGCCGGACGAGGCGCGCGCCGATAGCGGGTTCGCGCAGGCCTACGACCGGATCAAGAGCGCGGAGCAGGACCTGGCGCGGCTGGACCGACTGGTTTCCGGAATGGAACGCGAGAGCGAGAGCCCGCGGGCCTCACGTGCAAGCGCCGCGCCGGCGGCAGCCGCCACTCCCGGAGACGAGGCGCCGAAGCCCGATGCCAGGGTTCCGAGCCCCTACGTTCCGAATACCGGGGGTCGCGATCGCGGCTTGAAGAAAGATCCGGCCATGATGCGCGCCTTGGTCATTCTCGTGCTGGCGATCGCCCTGCTCGGTGCCGCCGTCGCTTCGCAATATCGCGATGAGGCCCAATCGATCGGCCAGTCGATCATGGCGCGATGGGCTCCGCCGGCCGCGAGCACGCCCCCGCAGGCGTCCGCGGTGGAAAACCCGGTGCAGCCGCCCGTCGTGCTGCTGGCTGCTGCGGATGAACCGAGCCCGGTGGCCGCGCCGCCAGTGCCCAAGGAAACGGACAGCGCCCCAAAGTCCGGCGCCGCGGCGCCTGAGGCGTCGTCATCGGAGCTGGCGCAATCGCTCAAGGCCATCACCAGCGAGCTTGCGAGCATCAACGGCAAGCTCGAGCAACTGAAAAGCCGGAGCGAGCAGACCCTGCGCGAGCAGGCCGACACCATTCAACAGCTCAAGACAGCGCAAGAGAAGGATGCGGCGGACAATGCGCGCCTCGCCGCGCAGGTCCAGGCGCTGCAAACGCAACTGACCGCGTCACCGGCGTCATCCGCTTCTGCAGCCGCCAAGCCGGTCGCGCGCAGCGTGGTGAACAACGATTCGGCTGCGCGTGCCCGGGCGCACGTACCAGACGCCGCGCCACGGCGGCCGAGGCCGCCCCCGCGCGGCCCGTGGATGCCGCCGCCCTACGATCCTTATTACGGCGATCCGGATTGGTGAGCGAGCTGCCGTAGGGTAGGCAAAGCGACTTGTCCGCCGTAGCTCGAAGAGCGAAGGCGGAAGCGTGCCCACGTCTTGGCTGATCGAGGAGAAGACGTGGGCACGGCGCAAGTGCGCCTTTGCCCACCCTACGAAGCTACTATGCTCTCCGCTCGCCTTACCGTATCTCGCTCATCGTCACCTTGGCCGCGATCCCCGTCAGCTCGGGATCTTGCGGCGCAAGCTCCTCATCGGAAGATGGGCCAAATGAAACTCCAGCCATTCTGCGTTTGACCTGTTCGCAGGTCTTGCGCACGTCTTCGGTGAACAGCGCGCATTCTTCGATGCGTTGGAAGATCTTCCGTCCCTCTTCACGATACCCCGCCGCCGTTTCTCGCATGAAGGCGATCGCATCATGAACCTGAGCCGTCAGCGCCTCGCATTTTCGCGCGGCGTCGATCAACTCGGTGCCCATGGCCTCGATCTCTTTTGCAGCGGACTCATAGTCGCGAACGACCGCCTCTGCACTGAGCGCACCGACGCGCGACACGCCCGCGGTGTGCTCGACGTAATCAGGCAAATTAATTGAAGTAATGGAGCTTCCCGAGCGGATCGACGTGATGTCCGCTTCGAGTTGGACCAAGTTCACTCCCTCTCGTCTGTGCAATTGTTCAACACTTGCCACGACTGATCCTCCCGATACGCCCAGAACCCCAAACAGCATCGGGTTTATTACGGGGATAAGTGTCGTTCTACCTCGATGTACTCTTGACAGCCCCCACTTTGCCATTTTTTCCTAATCGTCACCTCTGCACGCAGAGATGACGAGCAATCAAACTTCAACTTATCGGCGTATCAGTTGGAGGAGATGTCGTTTTCTCAAGCTCCGGACCTGTCAAACACAAATGAACCGGTCCGAATTGCTGAACGAGCCTGGCCCCGATCGAGCGTGGCGGAATCGAGGGCCGGCGCACGCGCAGTGCCGTAGGGTGGGCAAAGCGACTTGTCCGCCGTAGCTCGAAGAGCGAAGGCGGAAGCGTGCCCACGTCTTGGCTGATCGAGGAGAAGACGTGGGCACGGCGCAAGTGCGCCTTTGCCCACCCTACGAAGCTCCGAACGGCGAAGCGTCGATCACTACCACCAATACGGCCAGCGCCATCCCTCATAGCGAACATAGGACGGCACCAGCGGCGGGCCGTAGGGATCGACCTTGTCGTCCTCGGGGCGATAGCGATAGCGTGGAACGACATTGTAATCCCACGGCGTCGGCCTCAGCACCGGCGCCGTGACGATGAGCCGCTCTTGTGGGGCTCGAACGACGACGGCTTTCCGCGTCCGCGCTTCCGCGCCTGATGTTGCAAGGCTGCTCAGCACCAGGGCGGTTCCGAGCGCGCAGGCGGCGGTCATTTTTGTCATGCGGTGGTCTCCTTCGCGGCAAGAGTGCAAAAGGACTCGGGGCAAGGCAAGCAAATTTCGCGCGACTTTGCGGCCATGCTTCGAGACGCCCGCTTAGAGCGGGCTCCTCAGCGACGAGGCGCGCGCTTGGGCGCTTCAGCGCGCGTAGCCGGATGGAGCGCAGCGTAATCCGGGACCAGTGAATTCGGTGGCAACATCCCGGATTGCGCTTCGCTCCATCCGGGCTACGGGAGGCTTGCGAAACCCTACCCCGCATCAACATCCTCAGGCACCGGCCCCGCGACGAGCCCGTCGAGACTGACCATCAGCAAATCGGCGATGTGCATCAGCTGGTACAGAGGAATGTCCGCCTCGCCCTGCTCGGCCAGTGCCACGAAGGCAGGCGTGACGCTGAGGCGCTCGGCGAGCTGGGCCGCGGTATAGCCGCGGGTCTCGCGTGCGGCCTTGACGCGCGCGCCGATCCCGAGCCTATGCCGGGCCTGCTCGTCCGCGGTCATCATGGCCGCCTGCTCGTCCACGCTCGCATAGCCGTCCGCGAACGCGCCGCCGATCAGCCGCTCCTTGCGCCAGGCGAGCCGGCAGCCCTTGCGCAGACCGTTCGAGAAGACCAGCGAAAATTGCTCCGGCACCCATGCCGAGCTGTTCAGAGCCACGCGCGCGCCGGTGCCGGAGACATCGCGGATCGTGCAGGGCACGCTGACGATGCTGCCGGTGCCGTTGTCGAACTCGACCATGCCGGTGCGCAAGGTGTGATGCCTGACTGCGGCGCGATGATCGCTCATGACAGCTCCCGAAAACTTGCGGCGGCGTTTCCAACGCTGCCGAAATCGGGGCGAAGATAGCGCAGAACTTTCCTGCAACTCCTAAACGGCAGCCGCCTCAGCCGGGACTGGATGGCATGGTAAAGGAATTGCTCTCGCGATCTCTTGGATCGTAGCAAGGCCCTACTCCCGCGCGCGGCGCAGGCTCTGCTCCAGCTTCGCCCGCTGCTTGTCCCAACGCGCCTCCTCCGCCGCGGCGCGCTCATCCAGCGCGGCCCGCTCGGCGTCGATCTCCTCCGCCTTCGCGTCGTGCTCCCGTCTCGCTTTGTCCAGCGCCGCCTCGGCGAGGGCGACCGCCTTGTCGCGGCGCGCGCGCTCTTTGGCGCGGGCGGCCTCCTCCTTGCGGCGCTCGGCCTCGCGCCGCCGCTCCTCCTTCTCGAATGCCGCGGCGGCCTTGCGGGCGGCCTGATCGTCGATCTTGCCGGATGATTTGTTGGCGGCCTTGGAGGGAGCCTTCGTCGATCGCGTCTTGCTCTTGGCCTTGCGTCTGGGCCTGGCGTCGTCATCGACGAGATCGGTGGGCAGCTCGGCGCTTTCGGTGAACCGCCCGTCCGATCCCACGGGGCGCCTGAGCACGACGCCTGGCTTTGCCATGGTCGCCGCGACGATGTCGGGATCGTCAGTCTCTTTCGCCGCGCCCTGATGGAACAGATTGGAGCTCGCCCCCCAGGCCTCCAGCGCCGCCTTCATCGAAGGCGCGGCGATGGCCTGGTCATAGAAGCCGAGCGAGGTCTGGTAGGTCTTCAGTTTTCGTTTCGGTTTTGCCGGCATGTCGTCCCGTTATCTCGACTGCCGGCGCAGCGTAGCCCGGATGGAGCGAAGCGCAATCCGGGTCTTGTCTCGGAAGGATGAAATCCCGGATTACGCTTGCGCTCCATCCGTGCTGCGCACTCCGCTCAAAGCGCCTCGCGGACGAGCGGCACCATCGCATCATGCCACTGTTTTCCCGACGCATCAGAACATTATTCGGCACAACCGAAAACACGAGCCTTATCAAGGCTGTCTCTACTGTGCATGGGGTTGTTTTCGCGATTCGATGTGTCGGAGGTGTTGAGGCAGTCAACTCGCAAGGGCGACATTGCCTCATGGATCAAGCCGGTCGCCAGGATCGCGGCAACCGCATAGGCTCGCGCCCGTCAACGACTCACGGAGGCATCACCATGAACGGCAATCGCTCTTACGGCGTCCGCGTCGAGGGCGCGAAATACGGCGTCGGCTTCGGCTCGGCGCTCGCCATCGCGATCTCCTACACCAACAACCATTCCATCCTGTGGGCGATCATCCACGGCATCCTGGGCTGGTTCTACGTGATCTTCGTCGCGCTGTTTCGGTGATATCGCACCGGCAGCGATCGCAGGCCGCAGCTTTCCCTTGCTTTCCCAAATCCTGCCCCTACGGTCGCGCCGCGAACGAAGCGTTGAGACGAGCGAAGGGTTAGACCAGACTTGCCATGACCGACACGATGAAATGCCCCGCCTGCAGCTCCGAGCACGCCTATCAGGACCGCGATCTCTGGGTCTGCCCGGAATGCGGCCATGAATGGAGCGGTGCGGCGGAGGCGGCCGCGGACACCGCGCAGGACGCAAGCGTGCGCGATGCCAACGGCAATGTGCTCGCGGACGGCGACAGCGTCATCGTGATCAAGGATCTCAAGATCAAGGGCTCCTCCTCGGTGGTCAAGGGCGGCACCAAGGTGCGCAACATCCGCCTGCAGGACGCCAGCGACGGTCACAACATCGCCTGCAAGATCGACGGCATCGGCGCGATGAACCTGAAGTCGGAGTTCGTGAAGAAGGCGTAGCTCGCGCTTACCTTTGCCGCTGCGCCAGATAGAACCCGCACAGCACCGTCACCAGTCCCGCCGCCTGCAGCATCGTCGGCGGCTCGCCGAGCAGCAGCCAGCCGGTGAGCAGTGTCAGCGCCGGCACGCAGGCCGGAAACACCGCCGCGCGGGCAACGCCGAGGCGCTGGACCGAGACGGCGTAGAGATAGAGCGCGGCCGGGCCGGCGAGCACGCCCTGCGCCAGCGCCTGGATCGCGTTCTCGGTCACGCCGATCGCCGCAACATGGGCGAGCCCGACGGTTGCGATGTAGACCGGCAGCAGCAGCAGCGACAGCACGTTGATCACCAGCGCAGCCGACACGGCCGAGACGCGCCAGTGGCGCAGAGCTGCGCCGAAGCCGGCGAACATCAATCCGGTGAGCACGAAGATCAAATCGCCGAGCACGCCGTCGGCCCCGATATGGCCGATTGATTCCGCCCCGATCACGCCGAGGCCGCCGACGATGACGACCGCGCCGGCAAGGCGCGAGGCGGAGATGTGCTCCTTCAGCACGACCGCCGCGAGCAGCAGGCCGCCCAGCGTCGCGCAGGAGGGCTGGATCACGCTGCCGTGGCCGAGCGGCACGAACAGGAAGCCGGTGTAGGAGATCAGCGACATCACGGGGCCGCCGAGCACCATCAGCACAAGGCCCCTGCTCCAGCCGATGCCGCAGAGATCGGAGATGCCGGCGCGGAACACCAGCGGCAGGAACGCGATCCCCGACCAGACATAGCGATGCACCAGGAGATCGACCGGCGTGAAGCCGAGCTTGAGGCCATGCCGCGTGGCGGCAAAGCCGAGCGCCCAGAACAGCGCCGCGGCAAGGCCGCAAGTGACGCCGAGCAGTGCCGGCGCCGCAATCTGGTTCTGAGATAGAGCGTCGGCGCCGCTCGTTCGCTGGTCCATGGGGTCAAGCCTTATGTCAGCGCGTATATCGGCTCAACCCACGCGGCTGCAGGGCTGGCACGCGGCGGTGATTGTGGGGCTCACGCATCAGCCTCCTATTCGAAGACCATCCGCCATCCCTTGCGCGTGTCCATGTATTCCCGAACCTGCCTGATCCGGTCGCCCGCCACCGTGAACACGAAGCAATAGTCGTTCTCGTAGGGCTTGCCGCCGGGCAGCGTGGCGCGCATCCGTTCCTCCACGATCACGACATCGCCGTCGGCATAGACGCCGCGGAACGCGATATCGATGTTCGAGAACATCCTGTGCATCTCCTGCGCGATGAAGCGCGCGATCTGGTGCGGTCCCACCATGTGGTCGGTGTGATCGAGCGCGACGGCGGTGGCATTGCCCTTCGGCGCGATCCATTCGGCGTCATCGGTGAACAATGCGGCGATGCGCTCGGCATCGCGCGTCGAAAAGATCTTCCACGCGTTCAGGACGATATCTTTTGGGCTGGACATGATGCGCTTCCTCGTTTTCGTTGAGGGGCGCCTTCTAGGCCGCGATGCGCCTTGCAGCTCGCCACAATCGGACTCGGTCATCCCGCAACCCTTCCACCCCTGCCCTCATGCGTTATGATCCGGCCATGCTGAGCTTCGATGTCTGCAACGCCGCGCGCCTGCGCCGTGATCCCCGGTATGACGGCCGCTTCTTCACGGCGGTGAAGACCACGGGCATCTATTGCCGCCCGGTCTGTCCGGCCAAGCAGCCGCTGACGCGCAACGTCGCCTATTATCCGACGGCAGCGGCGGCCGAGGCCGCCGGCTTCCGGCCCTGCCTGCGCTGCCGGCCCGAAACCGCGCCGTTCTGCCCGGCCTGGAACGGCACGCGCTCCACGGTGGCGCGGGCCATGAAGCTGATCGATGACGGCGCGCTCGACCAAGGCTCGGTGGTCGATCTGGCGATGCGGCTCGGCATCTCCTCGCGTCATCTGGCGCGCCTGTTCGAGCGCCACGTCGGCGCCACGCCGCATCAGCTCGCCAGGACGCTGCGGGTCCAGCGCGCCAAGCGCCTGCTCGATGCCGGCGACGACAGCATGACCGATATTGCATTCCAGGCCGGCTTCGGCAGCCTGCGCAGATTCAACGCCGCCTTCGCCGAACTCTACGGCCGCGCGCCGTCAAGCCTGCGCGCGCGAAGAGCTTAGCGCGCGGCGGAAGATCGCTCAGAAAAATCCGGGGCTGAGATCGAGGCCGTAGGTCAGGCTCAGCACGAACGCGAACAAAGCGGCGGCGGCGAACAAAGCTGTCTGCTTGAGAATGAACGCACGCGGCGACGTGGTGGGGGCAACGACTTTCTGCGCAACGGGCATAATGGCCTCCATTATGATTTCAAAATTGGCCGCAACAATGCGGCGGCCGCATCAAGCAATGCGACGTGCAAAGCAACTGTTAAAAGGATCAAGCCCGTTATGAACGGGCATACATCACCGGCACATTCACGCGAACTTGTTCGCGGCCGGATTCTCAATCAGCGCATCGGTGCCAATTCATCGTGCCGAGACCTTGCACGATGCGATGCGCGAGCAGCGTCGACTTCGATCACGTGATGCAGATGGGTCCCGCCTCTCCGCGGAACCCATCTGCCGTTCACGATGTCAGCTTAGTGGGCCACGCCAACGGTCGCGGTCTTCACCTTGCGCGGGCTGAGCGCCTTCGCCTGGTGGACCGAGGCCAGCGTGGTCGGCGCAGCGGTCTGCTGCTCGACATGCGCGGCGCCGAGGACGCGAACCTGCAAGGGCGAGACCGGAAATCCGTTGGTCTCGTAAGTCGGCAGTTCGGCGGCGAAAGCCGCGGTGCTGCCCGCGATCGTCAGGATGGTGGCGGCGATCGACAGAGTCTTCTTGTTCATTGGTGATGCTCCTGAGTGGAAGAGTCGGAGCATATTTAGGCGCGTTTTGCTGCAATGCGACATGCTTTGTTGCATTGCAACAGCGCGTGTTATGCATGGCGATATGTTTAATGCGTACAAGGCGTTGGCCGAATCACCGCCGGCCGCGACATGACGGTTTTATGGACGGTGCTCAGCCACCGAGCACATTGCCCCAGCCATCGAACAGGTAGGCCTTCCAGGCCACGGTTCCGTCCTCACCCGGGCGGCTGGCCTGGCGGTAATCGTCGGCCTGGTCAGCGGTCCAGGTGATGATCGTGTCCGTGATGCGATCGTGCAGAATGGCGGGCTCGGTGGGATCGAAGGCGTCCATGGGACGAAGCGAGGAATGCGTCATGGCCCACCAAACGCGCCAGCCGCAACAAAGTTGCGGCAACGCATCGGGCAAGATGCCCTCATCAAGAAGATGATGCTGGCCCCCCGCACTCCATCATCGATGCCGTGGCGCGACGCCCTATTTCAAAGCGGTCGCCAGCGATTGCAGCTTTGCGACCAGATCGGTGCCGAGCGCATAGATGATCTCGATGATCGCGAGCGCGATGCCGGCAGCGATCAGGCCGTATTCGATCGCGGTGGCGCCGGATTCATCGGCGGCGAATTCAGCCCATTTGCATTTCAACTTCACAATCGTGTCCTTCCCAACTCTGCCGGAACGGCCGGCACGAGAAATGCGCGCCTACAATCCAAGATTGAGTAAATCCAATGGCTTCAAGTTGACGACAATGAACGCTGCATTTGCCGACGATTCCCTTGAAAACTGCGGTGGGAACTCGCGTTGCAGCTTGGCAACACCTCCGCGAAAAGCCCGATTTCGCCGAATTACGCCATTGCGTCGCCACACGGTCCTCCGAACAATCGAGGCGCTGCGTGCCTTTCCGTGCAAGATTGTTTTTGCATCATGACTGTTCCGACAGAGCGTGTCCGAACAGAACCGTTTGGAGGCAGGGATCATGAACGATCGGCGGTCTCTTCTGGTGGCGGTCGCGTGCCCCTCGGCCGTTCTCGCCGGCTGGCTGGCACTTTCCCTCTCCGCCTATGCCCCTGCCCTCATCGAGAACAGCGGCGCCAATGCCGCTGCCGTGTCGCGCGCGAAAGATCTCAGCCGGCTCGACCTCGCGGACGTGCCGCACGCTGCGACGATCGAGGACGGCATCGCCTTGACCGCCGACATCGCGGCTGCCGTCGCTGCGGCCCCGGCCCCGATGATCACTGAAGCGGTACCCGAGCCTCCCGCCATGAAGCTCGCCTCGGCAGATCCGGCGCTGATCCTTCCGACGGAGACGGCGCCCGCGCCGCAGATATCGCCTGAACCAGAGCCCGTCATCAGCGAGACTGCTCCAGTTGCGGCGCCGGCGCCCGTCAAGCTCGCATCTGCCGATCCCACCGAGATCGTGACGACCGACGCGCTGTCCCCCGCGGCGATCGCGAGCGGCCCCGTCACGCCTGCGAGCAAGGCATCGCCGCCGGCCGACACCGTCGCCGTGCTCGACGAATGCTTCGTCATGGATGCCTGCATCGACCGCTACCTCTGGGCGCTCTATCAGCGCACCGCAAAAGAGGACTCGATCAAGGTCCAGGAGCGCCGCGCCGTCACCATCAAGCGCAAGGGCAAGACGGTCACGGTGATGCGCAGCTTCACCAAGCTGGTCGACCAGGATTTCACATGGAAGGATCCGAAGGCCGCCGAGCACGCCGGCATGTCGATGGTGGACTACGTCATCGGCGGCATGGACAAGAGCTTCAAGCGGAAGCTGTTCCGCACGCTGCTCGCCGCGGAAGCCGCCGGCCTCTCGCCCGGCATCACCAGCGCGTTCCGTGACGATTATCGCCAGTCGATTGCGAGCGGCCTGAAGGCCGCCTCCGACCGCTCCTATCACGGTGGCAGCACGCGCGGCGGCTACGGCCACGGCATGGCCGCGGACATCGTCAGCACCCAGGGCAACAACCGCGCGCAGCGCTGGGTCTCGACGGAAATTCTGTGGAAGTGGGTCGACGCCAACGGCAAGGCCTACGGCATCGGCCGGCCCTATCTCGGCCGCGATCCGCCGCATGTCGGCCCGGTCGACGGCGCTGAATACATCTCAAAGCGTGGCACGAGCGAGCGCAAGGAAGTCGCCAGCGCCAAATCGAAGAAGACACGGACTGTTGCGAGCGCCAAGCCGTCAAAGGCCCAAAAGGCACAGGCCGCACGCGAGCAGAAGAGCCCGGCCAAGCCACAGAAATCGGCGCAATCGACCGGCAAGCGCGCGACCTGAGACCGTTACGGCGCGCGCCCCAGCGTCGGCAGCGGCACGAGCCGCATCTCGGCCGTGCCGGCGTCCTGCGTGCGCACGAGCACCGCAAAGATGGTCTCGACCGCAAGCCGCACCGCGACCTCCGTCGCCTGGCCCTTGGCCAGATGCGCGGCGATCAGGCCGGTGAGGAGATCACCGGTGCCGTAGGGACGGATCGGCAGGCGCGACGTCGCAAAGCGCGACAATTGCCCGTCAGCGCACAGGATCGTCTCCACCTGCCCTTCGGGCGTATCGGTGAGCGTACAGCCGGTGGCGACGATTTCGATGCGGCCGGCCCCCGCCAACGCCGCACACGCCGCGCGCAGGCCCCGCGCATCCGCAGTTCTGAGGCCTGAGAGCAGCTCGAGCTCGAACTGGTTCGGCGTCGCCAGCTTCGCTGCCGGCAGCAGCCGGTGCCGGACCACGTCCAAAATGCCGTCGGCGACATAGACGCGGCCATCATCGCCGATCACGGGATCGCAGAGATAGACGAGCTTGGAATTCCGCGTGAGCGCCCGCTCGACGAAATCGGCGATGACGGCAGCGTTGCCCGGCGAGCCGAGATAGCCGGTGACGAGCACGGCGGCCTCGTCGACCAGACCGCGCTCCTCCACGCCCGTCAGAAGATCGGCAATGAGCTCGGTTTCCAGCACCCGCCCGCGCAGGCTCGGATAGCGCGGATGATTGGACAGCAGCGTCGTCGGCACCGCCGCAACGTTCACGCCCTCCGCCTGGATGGCGTAGGCGGCCGCGCTGTTGCCGACATGGCCGTGGACCACCTGGCTTTGAATGGAGATCACGAGCATGAAAGAGGTCCGTAAGGTCAAACGTCGTGTGTGGCAAGAGTAGCCTCAGCGTTGCGCCAGCTCGCCGAGGTAAGCGCAGAACATGTCGGCGAGCCCGTCAGCATGACGCGCGATCTCGGCCTCGCTGCGCGGCGTCTCCGAAAACCGCTTGCCGACCTCACTCAGCGTCGTCTTGATCAACTCGCCGGCAAGCGCGCGGGTCGCCTCGGAGGCTTTGGGCAACGCTTCCCGCATGAACGCCGCGATGATCCCCTCGCCGGCGACGCGCGCGTCCTGCGCCTCGGGCGCGTCGCGATAGAGCGGCGCGGCATCGCTGAGCGCGCCGCGGATCGCGGCCTCATCGCACTCGGACAGAATAAAGGCATGGACCAGCGCGCGCAGCCGCGCCGGCGGCGGCTTCACCCGGTCTTCGAGGATGCCGCGCAAAAGGTCACTCGTGCGCCGCCACTCATCGCTTTGCAGGCGGAACAGGATCGCGGCCTTGTTCGGAAAATATTGATAGAGCGAGCCGACGCTCACCCCGGCCCGCTCCGCCACCCGCGCCGTGGTGAAACGCTGCGCGCCCTCCTTGGTCAGGACCTGAACAGCAGCATCGAGAATGGCCGCGACAAGCTCGCTGGAGCGGGCCTGTTGCGGCTGTTTTCGTGAAGAAATTGAACGGCTTCGACGATCGGCCATGGCTCACTCAGGCAATGCGAATAGGAAATGCGACGAATTAGTCGTATTTCAGTCGACACGCAAGCACGCGTTTCTTCGCCAACTCTGGAGACCTCATATGACCACCCCGACCATCACATCGCTTGCGCCGCTGCTGGACCGCCTGTTCGACGAGGCCGCGGCGGCAAATGGCGCAACGCGGGCCGCCGTCGCCGATTTGTCCGACGCAGACCGGGCGCGCTTGATGCGAAGCAAGACCGACTATCGCGACCTCTACGGGCGCCTGAAGGACGCGCCGCTCGCGGTCTCGCGCGAGACGGGCCACCTGCTCTACATGCTGGCACGCAGCTCCCGCGCCCGGGTGATCGTCGAGTTCGGCACGTCGTTCGGCATCTCGACGCTGCACCTTGCCGCAGGCCTGCGCGACAATGGCGGCGGCCACCTCATCACGAGCGAGTTCGAGCCGTCCAAGGCCGCGCGGGCGCGGGAGAACCTGATCGCTGGCGGCTTGATCGATCTGGTCGAAATCCGTGAAGGCGACGCGCTGAAGACGCTCAGCGCCGATCTGCCCGATGCGATCGACTTCGTGCTGCTCGACGGCGCCAAGGCGCTCTATCCGGATATCCTTGATCTGCTGGAAGGCCATCTCGGACCGGGTGCGATCATCGTCGCCGACAATGCGGACGACAGCCCGGACTATCTCGCGCGCGTGCGCGCGCCCGGCAGCGGCTTCATGTCCACGCCCTTCGCCGAAGACGTCGAGCTCTCCGTGCGGATCAACTGACACCGGTCGAAATGCCACGAAATTTTTCGAGCCGCCGCTTGTTCACCACGCGGCGGCTTTATGCTGCGTTGCCGGGTGTCGCAGCCGCGTCACGCACACGTGATACCTCGTCCTGGCCAAAGCCGGACACGGCGTGCTAAACATACCTACCGCGCGGTATCTTTCTATCGCCCCGCCGGAGCTGACCATGACCTCCGCCTTCAGTGCCTACGCAGCGCTCGCCCTCGCCATCGTTCTCGAGGTCACGGCGTCCGCCTTCCTGCAGCAATCCGCCCAGTTCAGCCGCCCGTGGCCGACGCTGGCGATGGTCCTGTTCTATGTCGCCTCGTTCTATGCGCTGTCGGTGGCGATCCGCGTCATCCCCTTGAGCATCGCCTATGCGATCTGGGGCGGGGTCGGCATCATCCTGACGGCGACCGTCTCCTTCGTGCTGTTCCGCCAGATGCTGGACTCCGCGGCCTTCGTCGGCATCGCGCTGATCGTGTCAGGGGTCGTGGTCATCAACCTGTTCTCGCAGACCACGGCGCATTGATGCCGGAGAACCGCTACACCCGCGCCAAGCAGCCCGAGCAGGTCCGGCGCGCCCTGCTCGACTGTGCCGCGGCGATCGCCATGGACCACGGCGTCGCCGGCGTCACGGTGCAGGCGGTCGCAGTGGCGGCGGGCGTCACCAAGGGCGGGCTGTTTCACCACTTTGGCAGCAAGCAGGCGTTGATCGAGGGCCTGTTTGCCGACCTGCTCGCGCGCGTCGATACCGAGATCGACGCCGCGATTGAAGCCGATCCGAAGCCTCGCGGCCGCTTCACGCGGGCCTATGTGAATGCCGTGTTCACCGGCAAGGCCTTCGGCTTCGCGACCCCATGGGCGGCGTTGAGCATGGTCGTCGTCACCGATCCGCCGCTGCGCCGGCTCTGGAACGACTGGATCAAGGCGCGCCTGAAGCGTCATCGCACGACCGACGACGCGCCCGATCTGCAAATCGTGCGTCTGGCCGCCGACGGCGCATGGCTCTCCTATGTCACGACGGGACAGACGCGGATGAGCGCCGAGCTACGCGCCGTGCACGCACGGCTGCTCGCTCAGACCAATCGGCGCAGATAGCGGCCTCGCACGCCCTACTGGCTCTGCACCGGCTTGGGCGGATGCGGTGCGGACCGGGCGGGCTTCTTGGCGGGTTTGGCAGCAGCGCGCGGCGGCGGAGTATCGACTGACTCAAGATACGCCGCGAGCGCCTTGGCCGAGTCCGAGCTGGTCGCGTAATGGTCCTTCAGGAACCAGGTTAACGTCAGGCTGAAGCGACCCTTGGCAAGGCCGCGCGGGCTGCGATGGCAGGTCGCGCAGCCCTCAGCGAAGAGCTTTGCGGGCGGCTTGCCGGCGTCGAGATTTTGCGCGGCGGCGACCGTCACCGTCAGAACAGCGGCGGCTGCAAAAGTCATCACGGGCACGATCCGATCGCGCCCCAGTCGAAACAGCGATCTCAAATGCCGTCCCCTCGCCCGCCCTTCGGTCACGCCGCCGACAGCTGATCGAACTCCGGCGGTGCGTAGGCCTTGCCGTCCTGGTCGGTGATGACGACCCGCCATCCCTCGCTCGCCCACACCTTCGCCTTCGCCACGATGAGCAGCCGGCTCTCGCGGGCGAAACTGTACTTCTCGTTGTCGCGTTCTGCGACCATCTTGTAGGCCAATTCGCATCCCCTTGCGTCGCCCTGCACCCGGCCTCCTCGTGGCAGCGGGCTTTGGCGGCAATTCGCCGGGAGCATGGCAATTTGGTGCCGTCCGCAGGCATGGCGCCGATGATCGGCGCCGGCGACCGGCGTCGAGCCGCGCCCCGCTGGGATGCGATTCCGGCCCGCCGCAGGTTCTCCCTGCGACGACGGGGCCGTCTACCAGCCGTGCTGGACCATGGCGTGCCGGATCGACCGCCGGGGGCGGCCCGTCACGGCAGCAACGGAACCGCGCGTCCCATGGCCGAGCCCCCGCTAGTGCACGCGGATGATGTGGGGTCGGCCGAGATCGATCAGCCCCTGCACCGCGGAGAGGCGGTCGTCGAGGGCTGCGATGGTGAGCAGCAGGTTGTTGCGACGCTCGTCGAGCATGCCCATCTCGGCGCCGGTGAGCTTTGTGCTCGTCCGTTCCTTGTGGATCCCTTCGAGGGATTCGCGCAGCCCGGCAATCAGGCCGGTCAGCTGTTTGGCCTCCTTCGTCATCGAACGCTTCGCGACATTTTGGCGGCGCGTCTCCGCCTGGCTCTGTCTCATATCATCCTCCCGTGCCCCGCTGCCCCGAGTGGATGCTTACACCTTTGGGTAGACATGTTACGATCGATGAAATCTGCCCGCGAAGATCTGACTTAAATTGTAAAGGCCTCGGCACGGCGAAGAAAAAGCCCGGCATCAGGGCCGGGCTTTTCCTTGCAAAGCTAGTGCTTCTGATGTCCGCCGACGGGCCCGCCCGCCGGGGCGCCGCCGCCACGCGGGGCGGCATTGATATGCGGAGCACCACCCCCGCCGCCGTGCGGCATGGCAGGCGCGGCCGCGCGCGGCGCCGGCATCTGCGCACGGGCATTCATCGGCGAACCATGGCTCACGCTTGGCTGGGCGACATGCGGCGTCGCGGGACGTGCTGAAGGCGCGGCCGACGCACGCGGCGCTTCATGCGTGCGGGCCATCGGCTGCGCGCGCACCGGGGCGCGGGTCGCGGCCTGCTCACGCATCATGCGGGCTTGTGCATCACGCGGATTGCGGGTCTGCACATTGGTCCGCTCATGCGCGATGCGTTCACTTGGTCCAACGCGGGTCCGGTCGGGCGTAACCGCAGCGCCGCGCTTGGCGACCGCAGCGTCCCGCCTCGCGATCGCCGCGTCGCGCTTCGCGATCGCCGCATCGCGCTGTGTAGTCGCGGCGTCGCGCGTTGAGATCGCGGCGGCTCCCTTGCCGCGCACGCCGCTGCGTTCGAGTGCGATCGCCGCGTCGCGCGTTGCCGCGCGGCCGATGCGGGCAGCACGCGGATCAATCGTCATCCGCGTCGCGACGCTCTGATGAGAGGTCCAGTAGTTATTCCAATAGGCATGGCGTCGATACCAGGGACGTCCCCCATAGTAACTCGACCAATACGAGGTCAGCACGAAGGGAACGACGGGCACATCGATCTGGTCGACATAGTCGGGGAGATAGACGTAGTGATTGCGATAGAGATATTCGAGATATTGCGACGACACCCAGCCGCGATCATCGGAGAAGCTGACGTCGCACCAGGCATTGCCGCGCAGGCAGCCATGGATGTTGACGCGGGCGCCCCCGGGGATGCGATCGACCAGGGGAAAGCCTGAACCTGGCCCGGCGCGCAGGCCGGTCGAGACCGTGACGATGCCCGGCGCGGCCAATGCGGCTGTTGGCGCGAGCAGCAATGCGGCAACCAAAACGCTCTTGAATGTCATGGCGTGTTCCTCCTCTTTCGAGTCGGAACGCGCGGGCAGAACAGGCGTTCCGCGCATGGCGCGCCCATCCATCGAAAGATTGAAACGCATGCCGCGCGCGGTTCAATATTCATCTGCCATTCATCGACGCAACGCGTAAGCGGCGCTGGCGGACCGTCAGTCGACTGCAATCAGTTGACCTGCAACATGAACGCGTCGAAGTACGATGCAAGCCCGGCAAAGTCAGAGAGCGGCAGCACGTTCGCGACATACTGGTCCGGGCGCACCACGACCATGCAGCCGGCTTTCCGATCGATGCCGCGCATGGCGAAAACGTCCTGGCCGCTCTTGAGGTCCGGACAGAACATCTTCTCGTAGTCGTACAAGCCGTAACGGCCTTTGCTCGGAAGCAACATAGGCGGCATCGCCTCGATCGCGAGTTCTCGATGATCCTGCTGAAACACCGCGCGCAGATCGATCACGCTGTCGATGTCGGAGCTTCGGGTCGTGTGTCGCCGGATCGGAGATTTCGGGGATTCCGCGAGAAAATTGCACAATTTACGAATGGCCGAGTCCGACGCTGCGGGATTTTCAGCAGGCGAAAACGCATAGATCCGGAAGCGGCCATCAGCCTGCGCGGCGTGGCCGAGATGAAACGGCTTGGCGTCCGCCAGCCGGATCACCGGGGCGGAATGGAAGCGCTTGCCGATGACCAGGCCTTGCGCGAGGTGCTGATGCGAGGCTGCACCGGTGAGGATCGATGGCGTGTAATGTGTCGCCGTGCCCGCGGTGTAGCGGCCATGCCTGACAAAATAGTCCTGAGTCCTGGCGGCGTCGGCGCCACCCGCCTTTGCTGACGAAGCCAGAATCCCCGCCCACTCGCGATCGAAATCGATCAGCTCTTTCGCAACCGCCTGACGCTCCGCCGAATAGGAATGCAGCAGGCTCGGGGCGCACTGCTTCCGGAGGACGGCGGCAAGCTTCCAGCCGAGATTGAAGGCATCCTGCATCGAGACGTTCATGCCCTGCCCGGCTTTCGGACTGTGGGTATGGCAGGCATCGCCGGCGATGAAGATGCGCGGCAGCCGCGTTGCGATCTCCGCTTCCGGCACGTCGTCGAACTTGTCGGTGAGACGCTGGCCGATCTCGTAGACCGACCACCAGGCGATCTCCTTCACGTCCAGCGTATGGGGCTTCAGGATCCGCTGCGCTTTCGCAATCACGTCATCGGCGGTGATGTTGCGGCTGGCGACGCGCTCGCCGACATCGAGCTTGGCGAGCTCGACATAGATGCGGACCATGTAGCCGCCTTCGCGCGGAATGATCAGCAGGCTGCCGTCCTTCGCCGATTGGATCAGCGACTTGAAGCGGATGTCCGGAAAATCGGTCACCACCAGCACGTCCATCACGCCCCAGGCGTGGTTGGCGGAATCGCCATGCAGCTCGCGCCCGATCGACTTGCGCACGGTGCTGCGCGCGCCATCGCAGCCGACGACATAGCGCGCCTTGATCGTCTCGACCTTGCCCTCGCTTCCCCCATCGACGCGTTCGAGGCGCGCGGTCACGGCATGGTCGGCCGGACCCGCGTCCGGATCGACCTCGAGGTCGAGCAGGCGGCGGCTGTAATGTGGGGCGAGCTTGGCCGGCGATTTGCGCATCACGTCGAGAAAGCCGTCGTGGATGCGCGCCTGGTTGAGGATGACATGCGGGAATTCGGACAGGCCGTCCTCGACGTCCTGCACCCTTCCGCTGCGGACGATGGTCTCGGGCAGGCGCTCGTCCGGCTTCCAGAATGTCGTCTCGTTGACCCAATAGGCCTCCTTCAGCACGCGCTCGCTGAAGCCGTAGGCGTGAAACATTTCCATGGTGCGGCAGGCGATGCCATCGGCCTGCCCGACCAGCAAGCGGTTCGGCTTCTGCTCGACGATGCAGGTCTTGATGTCGGGGAATTGCGCGAGCTGGGCAGCGAGCGTGAGGCCCGCAGGACCACAGCCGACGATGAGGACATCGACCTCATCAGGCACGGCGCCCGCCGCGCCCGGGGCCTGAACGCGCTCGGCGGGGTCGGCAATGTCAGGGTCGCCCGGCTGAAATCCATTCAGATGGAATTGCATGAGCCTCTCCCGTCAACCTGTTTTGATATTGCTCAGTATGCTGACTATCAGTATACTTGTCAACGATCGCGCACCGCCGCGCCTTTGAGGAGAATTCGGTGAAAGACAACAACGACATGCCTGGGCATCTGGCACGCCGGTTCCAGCAGATCGCCGTCGCGGTGTTCCTGGCCGAGGTCGAGGATGCCGGCTTTGATCTCACGCCGGTGCAATACGCCGCGCTCGCGACTATCAAGGCCAATCCGGGGCTCGACCAGGTGACGCTGGCAGGCTTGATCGCCTATGACCGCACCACCATCACCGGCGTGATCGACCGCCTCGTGCAGAAGGGACTGGCCGAGCGCCGCGCTTCCAGCCGCGATCGCCGCGCCCGCGAGCTCGAGATCACCGACGAAGGCCGGCGCACGCTGCGCAAGATCACCCCGGCCGTGGAATCGGCCCAGCGCATCCTGCTGCGTGGTCTCAGCGCAAAAGAGGGCGAGGATCTGATGCGGCTGCTGCGCAAGGCGATTGCCGCCGGCAACGATCTGAGCCGCGCACCGCTGCGCGAAACTCCGGTATGATACGGTATGTTTGCCCGCAATTGTCGCAGGGCTGCGAAACCTTGAACTAACCTTCGGCTGCTACGGTCCGCAACATTCTGCGCTTAACGCGCGATTAACTTTGCGCTTCGGGGGTTTCGGATGTTCAGGTTTCTCATCGCGGCCGCGGCCATCGCACTCACGTCCGGCCATGCGCTCGCAAACGGCCATGGCGGCGGCGACCCTCCTCCGCCCAAGCCTGAAGCGACGGTCGCGCCGGCGAAGGTTGTTTTGACCAAGCAGGGACCCAAGCTCGTCGATCTCAAGGGCATGACGCTCTACACTTACGAGCGCGACACCACGGGAAAGACGTCGAACTGCAACGGCAAGTGCACCGAGAGCTGGGTGCCGCTCGCCGCGACGGCCGACGCCAAGGCGGTCGGCGACTTCACCGTGATCAGCCGCGACGACGGCAGCAGGATGTGGGCGTACCGCTATCGCCCGCTCTACACCTCCCCCGCCGACAAGACGCCGGGTGAAGCCAACGGCAATGCGACGACGCTGCAATGGCGCGTTGCCCGGCCTGAGAACTAGAGCGAGATCGTCACCGGTTGTCGCGACCGGTCGGGCCGGCCAGTTCGTTCGGAACGGGCCTGAAGGCCGGCATATCTGCGTTCGGCTGAAGCGGCTTGATCTCGGCATCCACCACCACGGGCCCGGTCGCGAACCAGAGCACCGCCACGGCCGCGATTGCCAATCCCGCGCCAAGCGCCGCAAGCTCTTTCATGTCACTGTCCCAGGCGATCAGTTGCTGAGGATGACGCCATGTTGGTGGCGCGACGGATGATCGGCATCGACCAGCGTGTTCGGATCGGTCGCGATCACGGCTTCCGGTAGCGGCATCGGCTCGAGGCCGGCGAAGCGGCGGTAGATCGCGCCCATGACAGCCCCGCAGAATGCTGCCGGCACCACGAGAAAGGCAAGCAGTGGCACCGCGAACGCAAGCAACAGCATACAGGCGAACGCCGCAACGCCGCCAATCGCCGCGTACTCCCATGCGTTGCGGCGGCTCATCGCTCGCGCGGCGTGGTGAACGCAGAGCATGAAGATGCTCGAAGGAATGACAGAGATTACCATCATGACCATGAAGGTCTGCGCCGGGATCACCGCCGCGAAGATATGTGCGGTGCTCTTGTCGCCGAAACCGTTCATCAGCAGCGGCACCAACGTGTAGGGCAGCAGAGTTGCGAGCACCGTCGGTATCAGCGCGGCGATGATGATGCCCGCGAAGGACGTGCGGACGCGGACCGGCCCGTTGAACGCCAGCGGCAGCCGCTTTCCTGACGCGTCGGCAGCGGAAGCATCCACGGCTGCGCGCGCAACAGGGCTCAGCCCGGCGAACTGGCCGTAGAGGAAGCCACCGATCATTCCCGCAATGGTCGGCAACAGTCCGATCGTCATCACTGTGCCGTCGCCGGGCGCCGTCAGCTGGATGTGGTTGCGGATCGCAATGCCGTAGCTCACCGCCGCCATGACGCCGCCCATCAGGCCGTAGGCGAGCCGGCTGGAGACCGTCCATTGCCGCAGCACAATATGTCCGGCGAACAGCAAGGTGGCGTTCATCGCCATGCGGCCAGCATACAGCACCAGGATCTGATCCGGCGCGGGCACCCCCACCGGATCTTTCACCTGTCCGCCCGCGAGGGCGTAGACCAGCAGCACGGCTTCGACGATGGCCAGCGGAATCAGCGCTGCGAACAACGCGCGCGGCGAATTCTTCACGAGATACATGCGAGCAACCCCTTGCTCGCTGCACGCTAGGCGCGAGACGTTAGAGACCGCGCAAGACAATGGCTAAAATTGTCCGCAAGCAGCGCGCCGGACGTGCACGCCTGCGAGCCTTCACCCGCGCCAGCGCGCGCCCGTCTCCGCCTGCGCGTTCTGCCCGGGCGGCAGCACCACGACCATCGAATTGAGCTTCACCCGGTCGTAGAGATCGATCACGTCCTCGTTGCGCATCCGGATGCAGCCGGACGAGATCGCCTGTCCGATATATTCCGGCTGGTTGGTGCCGTGGATGCGGTAGAGCGTGTCCTTGTTGCCGGAATAGAGATAGATGCCCCGCGCGCCCAAGGGATTGGCGGGACCGCCGGGAACGCGCGCCGGATACGGCCCGAGCCGCGCCTGGATATCTGCTGTCGGAACCCAGTCCGGCCATTCCGCCAGACGGCCGACCCGCGCGACGCCGGAGAACGCCATGGCTTCCTCGCCGACCGCGACCCCGTAGCGGATCGCCTTGCCCCCAGGCAGCACGTAATAAAGGTAGCGTGCGTCGGTATCGACCAGAATGGTACCTGGTTGCTCCTTGCGCTGGTAGTCGACGACGTGACGGAGATATTGCTCGGGCACATTCGCTTGCGCGTAAGGCGTGTGCGCAAGCAACTGCCGGTCGCGCGGCGTCATGCTCGCGTCGGTCGACGGCGAAAGCGTGGCCTGCATGCAGCCGCCCAGCGGCAGCAAGGCAACGACGAACAAAGCGATTAAAGATCTTGGCACCGCCGGCCCCCGATAGCGGATAGCAGCGCCCCCAGCATCCCCAGATGCTGCCAAAATCGTGCTGAAAACAAGGCAGCGCGGAACACGTGCGCGTGTTCAACAAAAGGGGTTCCATCACCACAAACGGCGGAAGACAGTCGCATCATCTCCATCCCCTCGCCTTGCTTTGGTCAAACCCGGCTGGACTCGTGCGTCATCATGCGAGGCCCATCCGGTTGGGATGGGCTCGCCCCAATAGATCGGCTCGCGCCAATGCGGACGACCAGTATTTCAAGCGCCCGGCCTTCGAACACCGGGCTTCAAAGGAGCTGCGATGCTCGCGACGCTGAACCCCAAGCAAATCGTCGATGAGATCGTGAAGGACACGGTCAAGGACAACGATCCGCACGACGCGATTCAGATTTCGCCCGACATTGTGCTGGCCTCGCGCCCCGTCAGCGTTGCGCCCGCGCTCGCGCCTGACATCGCGACGCGTCCGGAGCCGAAATTCGCGCCGGAGCCCAAACCCTTGCTCGATCGCAAAATCTCCATTGAGCCCAAATTCAGTCCCGTCTCGGAGCCGCAGGCGGCGCCTCCGCCCTCTGTCGACACGGCCGTCCGTGTCGCGGCGAGCGATGGTCTCGGTCCGCGGAAGCGATCCGCCGCAGGCAAGTGGCTGCGCGGCGCTTTCGTCACGTTTCTGTTTGCAGGCGGCAGTGCAGCCGCCACCATCGCGTGGGAGAAGCACGGCGACACCGCCAAACAGATGCTCGCCGAATGGACACCGGCATTGACGTCGCTGCTGCCGTCGACATCGCAGACCGCGCCGGTCGCTGCCGCACAGGCCGCGCCGCCCGCGGAACAGGCCGCCCCGCCCGTAGCGCAACCGGCAACCGATCAAACGGCCGATCAATCTGCGACGCCACCCGCAGTCCAGGTCGCGGCCGCCACGCCCGCAGCGACGCAGCCCGATGCAGCACAGTCGGTGCAAGCGATGACGCGCGACCTCGCCGCGATGGCGCAGCAGATCGAAACGCTCAAGGCCAACATCGCCGAGTTGAAGGCCGGACAGGAGCAGATGGCGCGCGAGATGGCAAAACCGCCTGCGCCGAAGCCGGTAGCTGAGGTCAAGCCCGTTGATCCGCGCGCACGTGCTGCTGCGGTCCCACCGCGAGCTCCGTCACCGCCGCCGGTTCGCAAACCGAAGCCGGTCGTGTCGCACACCTACATGCCGGCCTATTCGCCCGCGCCGCTCGCAGCTCCGCCGCCGCCTTCGCAGGCTGCCGCGATGCCGCCGCCGGCCGCACCTGTTACCACGACCCAAGCAGTTGCCGATGACGACGGACCGGTCGTGCGTCCGCCGATGCCGTTGCGCTAGACTGAGACCGCGCAAGCAGCGCGCTGCGACCACTCGCGTACGCTGTCCGAGTCGATGTGATGCGTTGAGTCCGGACAATTACGGAAAGCGATTTTTCTCGCTCAAGAGAAAAGGCCGTCGGGATCTATGCCGGCGGCCTTCTCTTGCAGCTGCCGGTTCCCGGAGCCCGGTTCCGCTGCAATTCCATGCCTTATGATCACGCCAACATATTTAATTAAATGTTAAGGCCGTCACACGTTGCACATCATTTCTGCGCCATAAGCACAGAGATTGCGCGGTCCGTTCATCGGTAGATGTCGACTCAGTGGTACCATCCGACATGTGTTGAGACTTCCACTGAAGCTCATCTCGTCACACCGGGGAATTCGGATGCCGTACTACTCTTTCGATCTTGTGGTTGGTGGAGAGTTCAGGAACCAGGGCGGAATCATCCTCGAAGACATCGAGGTTGCCTCCGAGCGTGCCGACCAGCTCGCCACCGAGCTGTCGCAGGTGAAGCCGGAGCTGCAGCAGAAGGGTTGCGCGGTGCGCGTCACTGATCGCGACGACAAAGAGCTTTACCGCACGCCGCTCGATCCCGTGCCGGCCTGGCGCCGCTAACTACTCGTCAAGCGCGGGCGGTTCGAACCAGTTCGTCAGCGACAGTCCGCCGTCGACGACGAAGGCTGCGCCGGTGACGTAAGCGGAGAGCTTGTTCGACAATACGGTGAGCGCCATCGGCGCAAGGTCATTGGCCTCGCCGAGACGCCCGAGCGGAATGTGCCGCGCCAGCGCGGGGTCCGCAACGAACCCGCCGGCGGCGATCGCGCCGGGCACCAGCGCATTGACGCGGATGTCGTGGCGGCCGAACGTCTTGGCCAACTCCTTCACCAGCATCGCCATCGCCGCCTTCGCCGTCGAATAATGCGGCAGGTTGCGCGGCGTGCCCGCATGCAGCGAGGTGAGGAACAGGAACGAGCCCGGCCGCTTCGCCGCGATCAGCCGCTTTGCGAGTTCGCGCGCCAGGTGAAAGCCGGCATCGAGATTGACGGCATGCATCTGCTGCCAGATCCTGCGATCGACCGCGAGCGCATGATCGGCCTCCCGCCGCGGCGGCGAAGCGCTGTGGACGAAATGCGTGATCCCGCCCAACGCTGCGTCCGCGGCGGCAAGCAGCGCGTCGCACGCATCCAATTCGGCGAGATCGCCGACCCAGGGCACCGCCAGCTCGGGCCTCTTGCTCGCGCCGATCGCGGCGTTCACCCGCTCCGCGCTGATGTCGGCGAACACGGTCCGGACGCCCTCGCCGACCAGGGCCTGCGCGATGGCGCGCCCGATGCCGTTGCCCGCGCCGGTGACGAGCGCTGTGTCACTGTTAGGATCGAATGGCGTGCTGAACAGGCTCATGTCGCTCTCCGAGGCCGGGATGCGGGCCACGATAGCGCACCGCGCCGGGGCGCGACAAATTCGCCCCGATACCATTGCGGAGCAGCCCGGCGGACGCTAGCCTCCCAAAAAAATGGAGGAGATACCAAGGATGCGCTACGGTTTCCTGATGGCTGGCCTGTTGCTGATCGCCGCTCCGGCCCAGGCCGAGGACCATCTACGCTCGACCTATGTGACCCTGGTGCTGCAGGCCTTTGCCACCAAGGTCGAATGCCCGGGCACGGACGTCGTCTACCAGGATCTCGTGCAGAAGGCGCAGCAGATGAAGCTGCCCGACGGCACCACGGAGAAGGTGCGCAAGGCAATTGCCTGGATGCATACCGGCGGCAAGATGGGCGAGAAGCAGGACGACGATCTGATGGCCGAGGTCGCGGTGGCGACCCAGGCGACCGATCTCAACCAGCGCCGCCTCGGCATGCCCAACTGGTGCGAGGCCCAGAAGACCAACCTCGCCGGCCTGATCCGGGCCAAGGGCGGCTAGCAAGCCGGCTGTCGCGGCGTTAAGCACACCGCGGCGGAACCCTCGTTTCGGCCAATAATCGTCACATTCCTCGCCAGCATGCGGGCTTTTTCGCACAGGAGAAGCCCAATGCGGATGACGCATCTCATGGTCGCCGGCTTGCTCGCGATGAGCGCAACGGTGGCCGCCCCGGCACAGGCAAAGAATTCCGACGCCCAAAAGGGCGAGGACAAATCGACCTCGTCGTCCTCGTGCAGCGCCTATCAGCAGGCGCCGGACGGATCGTGGGAACAGCTCCCCTGCAAAGAGGCGGGCGAGCGCGGTCAGCCGCAGACGCAGCATCGATCCCCGTCACGGGGGCCGGATCGCGAGGAACGCTGAAGCGTTTATGGCCCAGCGATCAGCTGTGGGCCGGCCCGCGAATGATCTTCATGGCGTCGGCGATGTGACGCCATTCCTTGGCCTCATCGGCCTCGCCGCGGCCCTCGCAGGCCTGGGCCTGCTCAGCGGCCTTCGCAATCGCAGCAAAACCATGCCGTTCGAGCATCTGCCGCGCGACGGTGTGGACCTGGACCTCGGACATCATGGGCGCTCTCCCGTCTGACCAGACCGCAGGCCGCATCGCTCCCGCGGTCGTTCACAACGATTGAGGGCGGGACCTCGTTCCGCACCGTCCCTATGGTCCCAAAACAAAGGCGGCCCGCTATGCCCAGCGGACCGCCTTCTCACCCACCCCAAAGCTGGAGTTCGTCGGCCGCGTCCCCTATGCGACCGCCGCTTTCTTGCGATCGAAGTCGTTGGGCACCTCGATATCGACCTCCAGGGTCGATACGTCGTCGCCACGCTCGAGCCGGACGATGACCTTGGTCGGGTCAAGCGTGACATGCTTGGACACGACGGCGAGAATTTCCTCACGCAGCACCCCGAGCAGATCGGGTTGGCCACGCATTCCGCGTTCATGGGCAAGCAGGATCTGCAGCCGCTCGCGAGCGACGGGTGCAGAGGCCTTTTTGCCGCGGAGAAGCCGAAGCAGACCCATGCTCATGCAGCCCTCCGTCGCAGCAGACGATCCATAAAACGCTTGCGCTCAGTCGGAACCTGCATCGGCACGGTGTCGCCGCACAGCCGGCGCGCCGCGTCGATATAGGCCCGCGCCGGTGCGCCGTCCGCGTTCGACAGCGTCACCGGTGTGCCGACATTGGAGGCCTTCAAAACGTCCTGGCTCTCGGGGATGATGCCGAGCAAGGGCGTTGCGAGGATTTCCAGGATGTCGTCGATGGTCAGCATCTCGCCGCGCGCGGCCCGCGAGGGGTCGTAGCGGGTGATGAGAATGTGCTTCTCGACGCGCTCGCCCTTCTCGGCCCGCACCGTCTTGGAATCGAGCATGCCGATGATGCGGTCGGAATCGCGCACCGAAGAGACTTCCGGATTGGTGACGATCACGGCCTCGTCGGCAAAGCGCATCGCCATGGAGGCGCCGCGCTCGATGCCGGCGGGGCTGTCGCAGATCACCCAGTCGAAACGGCTGCGCAGATCGTCGATGACCTTGCCGACGCCCTCTTCCGTCAGCGCATCCTTATCGCGGGTTTGCGAGGCTGGGAGCAGCCAGAGGTTTTCCAGCCGCTTGTCCTTGATCAGCGCCTGCGGCAGCTTTGCAACGCCCTGCACCACGTTGATGAGGTCGAACACGACGCGGCGTTCGGCGCCCATCACGAGGTCGAGGTTGCGCAGGCCGACGTCGAAGTCGACGACGACGACCTTGTCGCCGCGTTGCGCCAACGCGGCCCCCAGCGCGGCGGTCGTCGTGGTCTTGCCGACGCCCCCCTTGCCTGATGTCACGACCAGTACCTTTGCCATTTCTGAAATCTCCTTCTGGTCAGTTCAGCGCGGTAATTCGCATGGTGTTGCCCTGCAGCCAGGCCTGGGCCGGCTTGCCGCGCAGGGCCTCGTCGATATCGTCGGCGGTCTGATAAAACCCATCGATTGCAAGCAGTTCGGCTTCGATCTTCTGGCAATAGATGCGCGCGCTCGTGCGACCGTTCACGCCCGCCATGGCGCGGCCGCGTAGCGCGCCATAGACGTGGATGGAACCGCCGGCGACGACTTCGGCACCCGAGCCGACCGAGCCGAGGATGGTGACGTCGCCTTCGGGAAAGATCACGGTCTGGCCCGATCGAATTGGGTTCTCCAGCAGCAGCGATGTCGGCTTGGCCTCGGACTTCGTCTCGGCCTTCTTCGGCGCGTTCGGCTCGATCACGCAGCTGCGCCCGCCCGAGAGCAGCGGCGGCATCATCGGGGTCAGCCTCGCCTCCTCCACGCCCTCGATGCCGAGCACGCGGATGTTGCGGTCCTGAAGGCTGGTGAGCAGATGGCCGATCCCGGACTGGCTGAGGTCGACCGAGGACAGGTCGATCACCACGGGACGGCCGGCAAAGAAGCCCGGCGAGCGCGCAATGGTGGCATCGATCTCGTGCAGCCAGTCCTGCACCGGAACCGTCGGCGTAAACACGAAGGCCACATAAGAGCGCCCGCGCAGGCGCACCATTTGGCGTTGAGGTTTGACTGCAGCCTCCATATCGGCCGACTCGTTCCCTGTTATTGAATGGTTAACGATGCGGCGGATATGGTTAACGGCCGGTTAATTTCTCCGTGGGTTACCCGTCCCAAACTGTCATCGCCCGCGAAGGCGGGCGATCCAGTACTCAGAGACCCTATGGGTTCGTCGAAAGGCCGCGGCGTACTGGATGCCCCGGTCAAGCCGGGGCATGACACCGCTGTGTGGGGGCCAAGATGCCCCCCCTACTTCTTCACCTTGCTCGCATCCATCTTGATGTTCGGATCCAGCATCTTGGTCGTGAACGCCGTCGTCACATCAAACGGCTTCTCCATGCCGAGATAGGTCTGGACCAGCTCGTAGTCCTTCTTCATCCGCTCGCCGTCGATCCAGCCGAGACCCTTGGTGGTGGTGAACTCGTCCGTCATCAGGAACTTGATGCGCTCCCACTGGCGCTCCTGGTTCGCGCGGTCGAGACCGGAGACCTGGTCGAGCAGCGCTTTCAGGCACGGCGCGACGTCGGCAACGCAGGCCGCAAAGGCCTTCTGCGTGACGCGCACGAACTCTTCGACGACCTTCGGATTCTTCTGCAAGTAGGGGCCGTTGACGATCAGCGAATTGCCGTAAGGGTTGAGCCCGATGTCCTTCCAGTTGACGTAGCCAAGGTCCTGGCCGAACTCGATTACCTTCAGATCGTGCTCATTGTAGAAGTCGCTGATGATGTCGACGGTGTGGCTCTTCAATGCCGCGATCTTCGCGGTCGGCCCGACATTGACGAAGCCGACGGCATCGGGCGCAAGCCCGGCGGCCTTGGCAAACGCCGGCCACATCACGCGCGAGGCATCGCCGGGCGGATTGCCGATCTTGTGGCCGGCAAAGTCCTTGACGCCGTTCACGCCGTAGCTCTTCAGCCAGTAGAAGGTTTGCCCGGTATTAGCATAGACGCTCATCACCGCGACGGTGTCGGCGCCCTTGCTCTTGGCCACCAGCATGGTGGCGAGATCGGCGACGCCGAAGGGCGAGCCGCCGGAGCCGACCTTGGCGGCAGAGACGCCGGAGCCCTTGCCGGTTTCGATCGTGAGGTCGATGCCCGCTTTCTCGTACCAGCCTTGCGCCTTGGCATAATAATACGGCGCGTGATCGGCCGTCGGCGTCCAGTTCAGGATCAGATTGACCGCTTCGCCCGCATGCGCGGGCGCCGCGGCTGCACCGAGCATCAGGGTCAAGACCAGGGCCGAGCCCGCCGCCTGCAAACGCTTCATCGCATCTCTCCTCGTTGCCGCGACCCGGCTTGTCGCTCTCCCCTTGTGAGGATACCAATGCAACAAGCCCGCCCTCAACTTGTCAACTGTTTGGTTGGAAATGCCCGCAAAACGATCTGGCGACACCGTGCCGCAGCGCCGCGACCCCGTCGCCACCCGCAACAAGCTGCTGACCGCGGCGCGCCTGGAATTTGCCCGGCACGGCTTTGCGGGCGCCCGCGTCGACGAGATCGCCGAGCGCGCCGGCGTCAACAAGCAGCTCGTCTACCACTATTTCGGCGACAAGGACGCGCTCTACCTCGCCGTACTCGAATGGGTCTATGAGGACATCCGCGAGCAGGAGCGCAGGCTCAATCTCGAAGGCCTGCCGCCGGAGAAGGCGATCCGCAAGCTGATCGAGGCTTCGTTCGACCATCTGGCCGCACACCCTGATTTCATCGTGCTTTTAAACGACGAGAACCGCGGCGGCGCCCGCCACGTCCGCGGCTCGACGCGGCTGGAAGCGATGCACTCCCCGCTGGTGAAGAGCGTCTCCCACATTCTCAACGAGGGGGTGCGCGCGGGCGTGTTCCGCAAGGGCGTCGACCCCGTCCAGCTCTATATCTCCATTGCGGGCCTCAGCTATTTCTTCTTCTCCAACACGCCGACACTGTCGGCGATCTTCGGCAAGGACCTGTCGAGCCGCACCGCACGGCGCGCCCGCCGCCGCCATGTCGCCGATTTGGTACTGCAGTCGCTCCGGCCCTAATCAACCAACTGGTTGAAACTTCCCCGGAAGGCGGCTAGGCTTGCGACCTGCGGCATCGCCGCCGCGCCAACAGGGAGCAATCGGTGGCAGGAGACAGCGCACGCGCCTCGCGCAGCTTTGCGATCATCCTGATCGTGCACCTCGGCGTGCTCGTGCTCTGGCAGGTCGCGGTCGATGCCTTTCACTTGCCGAAATTCATCCTGCCCTCCCCGCTGGCGACGGTGCAGACGCTGGGAACCGCGAGCTACGCCTGGGGCGCCAATACGCTGGTGACAGCGGTCGAGATCCTCGGCGGCTTCGCGCTCGGCGCCTTCGTCGGCGTCGCGCTGGCCGTGATCTTCAGCTGGGCGCCGCTGCTCAGCCTCGTGCTGCTGCCGCTGTTCGTGACGCTGAACATGATCCCGAAGGTCGCGCTCGGCCCGCTCTTCATCGTCTGGTTCTCCTACGGCATCATCCCGAACATCCTGATCGCCTTCAGCATCTGCTTCTTTCCGATCCTGCTCACCACCGCGCGGGGCCTGCGCGAGGTCGAGCCGGACCTGCTCGATCTCGTCAAATCCCTGCGCGGCTCGCGCTGGACGCTGTTCCGCAAGATCCAGCTGCCGGGATCGCTGCCTTACGTGTTCTCCGGCATGAAGGTCGGCGCCATCCTGGCGGTTGCCGGCGCCATCGTCGGCGAGTTCATCGCCTCCGAGCGCGGGCTCGGCTACCTCATGATCCAGGTGCAGTCGGCGCTCGACACACCCGCGATGGTGATGGCCGTCGTGCTGCTGACGCTGCTCGGGGTCGCTCTCTACGGCCTCGTCCTGATCCTCGAACGCATGTTCGTGGTCGGTGACGCAAGGCAAACCTGACAACGGCAGAACCAAGGACAAATCCATGCTGCTCACCCGCCAGACGCTGCCGAAGACCATCCCCGATATCGCAGCCCTCGACGAGCTGCTGTGCCGTCCGACGCAAGCGCTGATCGACGACCTCGCCAAGGTCGAGGGCGACATCATGATCCTCGGCGTCGGCGGCAAGATGGGCCCGACGCTGGCCGGGCTCGCCAAGGCCGCCGCGCCCGATCGCCGGATCATCGGCGTGGCCCGCTTCAGCGACGCCGGCGTGAAGGACTGGCTGCACGCGCGCGGCGTCGAAACCATCAATTGCGACCTGATGGACGAGAAGGCAATTGCGGCGCTGCCGAAGGCGCCCAACATCATCTTCATGGCCGGCCGCAAGTTCGGCGCCGAGGGCGATCTGTCGCTGACCTGGGCGATGAACGCACACGTGCCCGCCCTGGTAGCCCAGGCATTCCCGTCCTCGCGCATTGTGGCGTTCTCGACCGGCTGTATCTATCCTTTCGTCCCTGTCGACGGCAAAGGCTCGACCGAGGACATGGCGCCGAACCCGCCCGGCGAATACGCGCAATCCTGTGTCGGCCGCGAGCGGATGTTCGAGTATTTCTCGCACAAATTCGCAACGCCGGGCCGGCTGTTCCGTCTCAACTACGCGATCGACATGCGCTATGGCGTGCTGCACGACATCGCGACGAAGGTGCTCACGGGCACGCCGATCGACGTCAGCCTCGGTCATGTTAATTTCATCTGGCAGGGCGATGCCTCCGCGCAGGCGCTGCGCTGCCTTGCGCACTGCACCGCGCCGACCTCGCCGATCAATGTCAGCGGCCACGAGATTCTGGCGGTGCGCGATCTCGCGCAAAGATTCGGCACAAGGTTCGGCCGCGCGCCGGTGCTGACAGGCAAGGAAGAGCCGACAGCTTGGCTGACCGACACATCAAGGGCGGTTGACCTGTTCGGCCTTCCGGTCGTCGACACCGAGCAGTTGATCGCCTGGACCGCCGATTGGGTCTCGCGCGCCATGCCGAGCCTCGGCAAGCCCACCAAATACGAGGTGCGCGATGGCCGTTACTGACGCCCCGCACATCGTCCAGCTCGGCGTCGACGACGCGATCGCGGGGCTGGCGTTGTCGACGGAAGCGCACTGGAACCAGACCGACGAGGACTGGCGCATCTTCCTGCGCGACGGCGTCGTGTTCGGCATTCGCGACGGCATGCGGCTGGTCGCAACCGCGGCACTGTTGCCCTATTCCGGCAACAACGCCTGGATCAGCATGGTGCTGGTATCAGGCACGCATCGCCGCCGTGGCCTTGCCACCCGTCTGGTCGACGCCTGCCTGGAGACGGCGCGTCAGAACGGCCTGACCAGCTGGCTCGATGCCACGCCGGACGGCGCCGTCGTCTACGGACCACTGGGGTTCACGCCGACCCTGCAATTGCGCCGCCTGAAGCTGTTGAAGCCAGCGCGGGCCGAAGCGCCGCCATTGTCATCCGGGACACTCGATGCGCTTCGTGCGCGGGACCTGCGGGCCACCGGGTTCGACCGGACCGCCCTCCTCTCCGCCTTCGCACAGCGTTCTGGCTCGCGCATCGTCGGTGCGAACGGCGCCATCGCACTGGTTCGCGACGGCCGGACCGCCCGCCATATCGGCCCGTTGTTGGCCGACAATGCCGCGGCAGCTCTGGCGCTCGTTGACGCGATCGTGCGTTCCGAGACCAGCCCGCTCCTACTCGACGCCGTCGCGTCGCAAGCCGCGTTCCTGGAAGGCTTGACCGCCTCCAGCTGGACCATCGAGCGCCCGTTCCAGCGCATGCGGTTCGGTCCCGCCACCGTCACGGGCGAGGAAATGCCATTCGCCGTCGCCGGCCCTGAATTCGGATAGGACATCATGCATCACAGCCAGATCAACAGCGACATCCGCAACCTGATCACTGAGGGCACCGTGATACCGGCGCATCCGCTCGCGCTCACCGCCGAGCGCCAGCTCGACAAGACGCATCAGCGTGCGCTGACGCGCTATTACATCGACGCCGGCTCTGGCGGCCTTGCCGTCGGCGTGCACACGACGCAGTTCGCGATCCGCGACGTCGGTCTCTACCGTCCGGTGCTCGAGCTCGCCGCCGAGACCGCGGCCAACTGGACCAGGCGACCGCTGGCGATGGTCGCAGGCCTCGCGGGTCCGACAAACCAGGCGGTCACCGAAGCCCGCACCGCGCGCGACATCGGCTATCATGCCGGCCTGCTCAGCCTCGCCGCGATGAAGAGCGCCTCCGAGGACGAGATCATCGCGCACTGCACGGCAGTCGCCGCCGAGATCCCGCTGGTCGGCTTCTATCTTCAGCCGGCCGTCGGCGGCGTCATCCTCTCCGCCCGGTTCTGGCAGCGCTTCGCCTCGATCGACAATGTCATCGCGATCAAGATCGCGCCGTTCAACCGCTATCGTACCCTCGACGTCCTGCGCGGCGTCGCGGCCGCCGGCGCGCTCGACCGCGTCGCGCTCTACACCGGCAATGACGACCACATCCTGCTCGATCTGATGCTGCCGTTCGATCTGCGCGACAACGGCGTCACCACGCGCACCTACTTCAAGGGCGGTCTGCTCGGCCATTGGTCGGTGTGGACGGCCAGTGCAATCAAGCAGTTCGAGCGCTGCAAGGCGGCGCGGCACAAGGACAGCGTGCCGGCCGACCTGCTGGCACTCGATGCCCGCGTCACCGACTGCAACAGCGCCTTCTTCGACGTCGCCAACAATTTCCACGGCTGCATCGCCGGCTGCCACGAAGTGCTGCGGCGCCAGGGCCTGATGAAAGGCCTGTGGTGCCTCGATCCGAACGAGGGCCTCAGCCCCGGCCAGAAAGAGGAGATCGACCGCGTCTATCGCGCGCACGCCGACCTCAGCGACGATGCCTTCGTTGCCGCCAATCGGGACAAGTGGCTGGCATGAGCCCTGCCCCCTTCATCAGCCTGCAGGGCGTCCGCAAGGTCTATCGCAGCGGCGGCGCCGAATTCCTGGCGGTGTCCGACGTCACCATGGACGTGCAGGAAGGTGAGCTGGTCTCGCTGGTCGGCCCGTCCGGCTGCGGCAAGACCACCGTGATGAAGATCCTGGCCGGCCTGCACGGCGCCGACGGCGGCACGGTGAAGATCGGCAACGCCAACAGCCCGTTCGATCCGACCCGCGACATCGGCATGGTGTTCCAGCAGGCCTTGCTGCTGAAATGGCGGACGATCCTGGACAATGTGCTGCTGCCGGCCGAGATCGTCGGCCTGCCGATGAAGGCCGCGCGCGAGCGGGCGCGCGATCTTCTCAACCTCGTGGGCCTTGCCGGCTTTGAGCAGAAATATCCGCAGCAGCTCTCCGGCGGCATGCAGCAACGCACCGCGATCGCACGCGCCTTCATTCACGATCCAAAGCTGATCCTGATGGATGAGCCGTTCGGCGCGCTGGACGCGCTGACGCGTGAGCAGATGAATCTGGAGATGCTGCGGATCTGGCGGGAGAGCGGCAAGACCATCATCTTCGTCACGCATTCGATCCAGGAAGCCGTGTTCCTGTCCTCGCATTGCGCGGTGCTGACGGCGGGACCTGCGAAGATGGCCGACTATTTCCCGATCGACCTGCCCTTCCCGCGCGACTTGCCGCTGAAGACGACCGATGCGTTCGGCGCCTATGCAAGGCGGATCTACGCGAAGCTGGGGCTTGGGGCGGCGTAGGACCGCTTGCTCAGGTCCCGTAGGGTGGGCAAAGCGAAGCGTGCCCACCAATTCTACGAAACGCGGGGCAGTCGTAGGCACGGCGCAAGGGCGCCTTTGCCCACCCTACGAGAGCGCGGCGCGATCGCGGCACCGCGCCCTCCTCACAATCAGCTCTTGTTGCGCATCTTGCTGAGCAGATAGTTGTCGTAGAAGTTCTCCGCGATCTGCGTATAGAACAGCAGCTCCTTCATATACGCGTCGTGGCTTTCCTTGGTCCGCTTGAACAGGTCGCTCTTGGCGGCGAGCTCGTTCAGATGCTCCTGGGTGGCGTTGTAGCAGGCCTCCAGCACCGGTTGCGGGAACGCCCTCAGCTCCGCGCCGTTCGCGATCAGCCGCTTCAGCGCCGCCGGATTCACGCTGTCGTATTTCTCGAGCATCCATGCGCCAGCCGCCGCGCCGGCCTGGTTGACGATCGCCTGGTACTGCTTGGGCAGCGACGCCCATTTCTCGTCGTTGACGATCATGTGCAGCATCGCGCCGCCTTCCCACCAGCCCGGGAAGTAATAGTACTTGGCGACCTTCTGGAAGCCGAGCTTCTCGTCGTCATAGGGACCGACGAACTCGACCGCGTCGATCGTGCCCTTCTCCAGCGCCGGATAGATGTCGCCGCCCGCGATCTGCTGCGGCACGACGCCGAGCTTGGCAAGCACGTGGCCGCCCATGCCCGCGATGCGGAATTTGAGGCCCTTGAGGTCGTCGACGGTCTTGATCTCCTTGCGGAACCAGCCGCCCATCTGGGTGCCGGAATTGCCGCAGAGGATGGCGTGCGCCTTGAACGGCTTGAGCGCTTCATTGGTGAGATCGGCGCCGCCGCCGAAGTGCCACCACGATTCCTGATGGCGGTGATTCATGCCGAACGGCGCACCGGTGGCGTAGGCCAGCGCCGGCTCCTTGCCGATGTAGAAATAGAGCGGGGTCTGCGCCATCTCCACCGATGCGGTGCTGACGGCATCGAGCGCCTGCAGGCCCGGAACGATCTCGCCGGCGCCGAAGGTCTGGATCTGGAATTTGTTGTCGGTGGCCTCAGCGACGTATTTCGCGAAGGTCTGCGCCGTGCCGTAGATGGTGTCGAGCGACTTCGGGAAGCTCGACGTCAGGCGCCATTTGATCTCGGGCGCGCTCTGCGCGATCGCAGGTGCGGCAACCAGCGTCGTCGCGCCGGCGACCGCGCCGCCCTTGAGGAATGTACGGCGTTTCATGATGGGGTCTCTCCCTGAACTAAATTTCAAACATATGGCTTGCGGCGGCGATCTTCGCCGACCGTTTGCCCGTTCCCGTAGCGGAGTTCAAGATGCGCGAGGAGAAGACCCGTAGTCCGATGGAGCGCCGCAATCCGGGAATCGTGCCACAAGCGACGCCCGGATTTCGCTGCGCTCTATCCGGGCTGCGAGATTGTGAGCTGAGACGGCTTCAGAGCAGCTTGGCGCTGACGAACAGCGCGCGCACGGCGTTGGTTGCCTGCACCGCCAGCATCGCGTTACCGGCTGCGCCTTCCAGAGCCTCGACGGCGTCCTCGTGCAGGGAGCGGAATTCCATCCATTCGACCGACTTGAAGTTGGTCAGGAATTGATAGGCCTGACCGACGGTCGCGATCGCCAACGTGTCGCCGTTCAGCTTGATCTTGAACGTCGTACGCAGCGGGGTCTCGGAACTTGATGGATCACTCATGGGCTGCTTCTGGACGATGACGGCTTAACGAAGGGGAAACGGCAGCCCCGCCGAAAGCAGGCGAATATCAGGAGTCGGTGCTGGCGCGCTGCGAGGCAGTCGCAGATCCGCTCAGGCTCGGCACCACGACCAGGCGGTTGAACTCGCCATTGTCGTAAGCCTTGAGGAAGCGATCATAGTCCTTGATCGAGACGCAGCCGTTGGAATCGCCGCGCGGCCCGAGCATGTAATTGTGGGTGAGAAGGCCGACGCGGCCGAGCGCGCTGGTGCCATCGGTGGGAGTCAGGCGCAGCGCGCGGACACCGTGGAACAGCTTCTCGCGCGGCTTCAGGTCGTAGGTTGCGGGCGGGGTCGCGCCGACCATGCGCTGGTCGACATGATTGGGGTCGTCCATCAGCGCGCCCATGCCGGAATGGGCTTCCAGCGCGACGCCGCTCGGCAGGTAAAGTGCCTTGGCCTTGATGTCATAGACCGCCGTCCGCGAATCGTAGCCGAGGGCGGCCAGATCCGGCGCCTTGGCGAACAGGCCGTCGCTGGGCGTCAGCGAGGCGAGCCTGATCTTGTCGGTGAATTTTTCGAAGAAGTTGCGGTTGTCGACCCTGGGGTTGGTCTCCGCATAGGCCTGGCTGGAGGCGATCTGGGCGGAGAGGTCCGCCTGGGTCGGGCGCGAGCGCGGCATCGGGATGGCGTCGGCACGCTGCGAGGGCCTCGTCTCGTCGACCACGTGCCGGTCATCATCGGTCAGGGTCGTGCGCCAATCGTCGCCCTGGAGCTTCTGGGCGAGCATTGCCTTGGCGTCGCGGAGCTTGAGCTGGACCGCACTCAGGGCGGAACGCTCCATCGTCCGCAGGCCGAGCTCGCGGGCGGGCGGGTTGCCGGACGCCGACGCGAAACGATCCTCGAAAGAAGGGGCATTGGCCGGCGGCAGCGCAGCAGTGATTAGCGGGGTCGAATTGCCAAAATTCGAATTCCCGATGTCAGTGACCCAGGCGGCGGCGCCAAGCGCCATCGCGACTGCGGCCAGAGACAGCAGAATTCTCTCGGCTCGCCCGACACGGCGGCGCGACAACAGCCTCTCGGCATGTGCTGCGTCGGAAACCATCAGATCCCCAAATCGACCCCCGGGGGGCCCAACCCCCGCCCGGAGACTCTATACCAGCTACCACATTGGGAGCCAAAAGTTAGGCATAATCGCGGCCGGCAAGCCCTCCTAAGGTATCCAATGACCGATCCTTTCGATCTAGAGCGCTTCGTAACGGCCCAGAACCCGGTTTTTCGCGCCGTCCAGGCGGAGCTGGCCCGGGGCCGGAAGCAGACTCACTGGATGTGGTTCGTCTTCCCTCAGATCGCCGGCCTCGGCTTCAGCGCCATGTCGCAGCGCTACGCCATCGGCTCCCCCGCGGAGGCCAAGGCCTATCTCGCCCATCCCGTGCTCGGGGCGCGCCTGATCGAATGCACCGGGCTGGTGCTCGCGGTTCAGGGCCGGAGCATCAACGCGATCCTCGGCGCGCCGGACGATTCCAAATTCCGCTCGTCGATGACGCTGTTCGGCGCGGTCTCCGATGAGCCCGTGTTCGGCGAGGCGCTCGCCCGCTATTTCGCAGGCGAACGCGACGCCGCGACGCTGGAAATCCTTGCCACCCTCGGTCGCTAAGCCAGGCGCGCACCCGCGGCATCCACCAGCGTAAACCCGCGATTAATACGGTCTGTCTATTTTCCGGAGAATATCTTTCTCCCCGCGCCAATTGCCGGACAGATCATGAAAATCGGAACGCTGCTGACCACCGCCATCGTCTCGCTCTCGACCGTGGGTGGCGGCCTCGCCGTCTACGTCGCCGTGACCAAGTACCAAACGATGGAGCGGATCGGCGAGGCGCAAGGCCGCCTGGCGATCGTCCGCGCCGCCAGCGATATCCCGCGCTATCTCAACCCCGAGCGCGGCTTCTCCACCAACATCCTCTACGGCCCCGCCACGATCGACCCTGCACTGCTCGCCGAACAGAACAAGCTGCGCAAGCAGACCGACGGCGCCCGCGACAGGATGAACGCGCTGCGCAAGGAGCTGCCCGGCTCGTTCGACGACGGCAACAGCGTCGGCAGCAACATCGATGGAATCAATGCGAAATTCACCGCCTTGCGCGAGGCCATCGACAAGGCGCTCACCGGGCCGGCGGAGGCCCGCAAGGACGCAGCCAAGAAGATCGTCGCAGACAATGCCGTGCTCAACAGCGGCGTGACCGCGCTGCTGAACGAGCAGGTCCGCCGCATGGCGATCCTGAACGGCGACGCCTACCGGCAGGCCAGCTACGCCAATACCGCCATGACGCTGCGCGACGTCGGCGGCTTCAACTCGAGCCTGCACAAGAACCTCGTCGGCGGCAAGAAGCCGGCGACCGATGCCGAGAAGGCTGACATCGGCCGCTCGCAGGGCCGCAACGACCAACTCGTGATGGCCCTTCTGGAATTGCGCGGCAATCCGGCAACGCCGGCGAACGTCGCCACCGCGCTGGAAAAGTTCAATTCGATCTATGTCGAGGAATTCGGCCGCGAGCTCAAGCTCGTCAAGGACGGCGCCGTCAGCGGCAAGTACGAACACGATATGGACACCTATTACGCCGCCACGCAGCGCGGCCTCGGCACCATCATCGAGGTCCGCGACGCGTTCTATGACAATGCCGAGCAGATCCTCGCCGGCGCCTCCTCGGCCGCGCGCACCAGCTTCACCATCGCGCTTGCAGGCCTTGCCGCCGTGCTCGTCGCGAGCGTCGGCCTCATCGTGATGGTTCGCCGCCGCGTCTGCGCGCCGATCGTCGGCCTGACGAGCCGGATGTCGCGGCTTGCCGAGGGCGAGGTTGCGGACAGCATCCCGGGCGCCGAGCGCTCCGACGAGATCGGGGCGATGGCTGCCGCCGTCCAGGTCTTCAAGGACAACATGATCCGGGCCGACCGGCTCGCGGCCGAGAAGCAGGCCGAGAACGACGGCAAGATGCGCCGCGCCCAGGCGCTCGACGAACTCACCCGCGCGTTCGAGGCCAAGGTCACCGAGCTCGTCGGCGGCCTGTCCCGGGCCTCCTCGACCATGGAAAGCACGGCCCAGTCGATGACTTCGACGGCGGCCCAGACCAACAGCCAGGCCGCGGTCGTCGCCACAGCCTCCGAGCAGACCTCGACCAACGTGCAGACCGTCGCCAGCGCCACCGAGGAGCTGACCTCCTCGATCTCAGAGATTGGTCGTCAGGTCGCGCAATCCACCGAGATCGCGGCCCGCGCCGTCGAGAACGCCCGCCGCACCGGCGACACCGCACGCACCCTCGCCGAGGGCGCGCAGAAGATCGGTGACGTCGTCACGCTGATCCAGAGCATTGCCGAGCAGACCAATCTGCTCGCGCTGAACGCGACCATCGAGGCCGCCCGCGCCGGTGAGGCCGGCCGCGGCTTTGCCGTGGTCGCCTCCGAGGTGAAATCGCTGGCGGGCCAGACCGCCAAGGCCACCACCGAAATCTCTGAGCAGATCACGGCGATCCAGACCGCGAGCAACGAGACCGTGGCCGCGATCCGCAACGTGGCCGACGTCATCGGCGAGATCGACCAGATCGGCACCGCGATCGCCGCGGCGATCGAGCAACAGGGCTCGGCGACCAAGGAGATCGCCCGCAGCGTCCAGGAGGCCGCCCGCGGCACCCAGGAGGTGAACACCAACATCGCAGGCGTGCAGCGCGCTGCCGACGACACCGGCGCGGCCGCAAGGGAAGTGCTCGGCGCCGCCGAGCAGCTCTCGACCCAGTCGCGCGATCTCGCCGGCCAGTTCGACCGCTTCCTCGGCGAAGTCAGGGCGGCGTAGACAAGTTCAATAAGGCGGCGCCTTGCGCGCCCGCTGCGCCTTCGCCGCCTCGATCCACCAGGCGAGATCGTCGGCAAAGCGCGGGAACGCGCGCTCCAGGGCCTTGCCGCCATCACCGATCGGCTCGCCGTCGGCCGACAATGTCTGTGCGATCGGGCCGACCCCGATGGTGCTCGACACCACCACCATGCCCATCTCCGACAGCGTGCCGTGCCAGGCGGTCGCGGCGCGCGCGCCCGAGAAGCGGCCGGCGGAATAGCTCACGATCGCGGCCGGACGCCAGAACCACTCTTCGAGGAAGTGGTCGGTGAGATTCTTCAGGCCGGGCTGGATGCCCCAATTGTACTCGCCGGTGACGAAGACGAATCCGTCGGCGTCGCGGATCTGTCCGGCCAGAATCTCCAACGCTTCGGGTGCCGACCCCTTCGGATACTCCTTGTACATGCGATCGAGCATCGGCAGGCCGATCGCCTTGGCGTCGATCAAGGTGACATCGTCGCCCCGCGCGCGCAGCCGGTTGATGACGAAATTCGCAAGGCGGATGCCCATGCGGTCGGAACGGTAGGAACCGTAGAGGACGAGGATGCGATTGCTCATGGCCGGATGGTAGCACAAAACCGGCGTCCGGCCCTACTCGATCCGTCAACTATCGCCCGCGTCCGCGCTCCAGCGTTTGCGACGGCGTCTCGCCAAACTGGTCGCGGTAACTTCGGGAGAAATCGCTGAGATGCCAGAAGCCGAACGCAAGCGCCACCGCCTTGACGCTGTCGGCGCCGGCGAGCAGCCGTCGGCGCTCCAGCCACAGCCGGCGCAGGCGCAAGTAACGGTGCAGGCTCATGCCGCGATAGCGGCGGATGACGTCGTGCATGGTGCGGACGGACAGTCCGAGCTTGCGGGCAATCTCCTCGCTGTAGATCGGCTGCGAGAGGTCATCGGACAGTAGCGCACTGATATCCCGGAACATCCTGAAGTTCCGCTCGTCATTGGGGCGCAGCGTCCAGCGGACCGAAACGACATCTCCCAACACGTGGTCGACGGCCGCGAGCAGGGATTCCTTCATTGCCCTTGCCTTGACCGGGAGATCTGACGCCTCGACGGGCTCTGAGGCCGCGGCCAGCACCTCACGCACCACACTGCGCAGCCGGTCCAGGCCAGCGGCACTCGTTTCGAAAATCTTGAAGGTCTGGGAAGCTGTGGGCCAGCCGCGGTCCCTCACCTCCGGGCTGAAAACCACTGAGGCGATTTGCCGCTGCACCTCCTCGATGACGGTGTAGGCCGCGCCGCCGCTGCCAATGACCACGGCCGGGCGCGCACGTTGCGAGCCATTGAAGCGAATGGGGACGTTGAGGTCGTCCATCGTGAAGCCGATCGCCGTGCAATTCCCGACGAGCTGTGCATCAACGACCCGGGGAAACGCGCACGTCAAATTCACGTCGCACCCGGGCAACGACAGAATTGTCTGCTCAGACGAAATCTTCCGTACGAAAGGCGTGAACTCGAAATTCAGCCCGCGTATGGCGCTTCGAAATTCGTCGACGTCTGAAAAACGAAATGTCTTGAGTGCCAGCCTGGGCACGTCATCAATGCTGTTCATGAAAATACGAAACCCGGTGTCGCAATCGATGCGCATCCGGCAACGGTGCCGATCCGCTTCCCCTTTGTGGTTTCTCGTCGGACCTGAAGAATCAATCCTAACGTGTCCTGATCAATTGGGAAGGGTCCAACTGAAAGGACAAGCCGGGACGTCGAGCCTTGCCGATTTTCGATAGCATTTCCCGAAATGCCGCGGTGTATAAAACCCTGGGATTTAATTCTCAAAATTAAAAATTAACATCTTTGAGGCCCAATAGAGCTCGTTAAATCGATAGCTATTTTATTTCAGGCTCCTGCCATGATGGCAAATTCGCCTGCTGATATTTTGGTCGAGTTGGAGGATGCGGTCGCAACTTGCCCGCTGGACCGCTGCGCTCGCATCCTCGAAGGCATTTTGCAGCTGCTCACCGGCAGCCGCGACCGGCCTCAGGAATTGCTGGCCAGTGTGGTCGACGGCGTCCTGCTTCGATTGACGGAGCGGGTCGAGGCCAGCGCATTGATTCAACTCGGCGCGGCGCTTGCCGAGCTCAAAGTGGCTCCGCCGAAGACCCTGCAACGTCTTGCCTTACACGACGATCCCGGCGTGGCCTGCCCCGTTCTGCTCAAATCGCAGGCGCTCTCCACGTCCGATCTCGAAACAATCGCGATCTCGAGCGGCGAACCGCAGCAACTCGCGATCGCTGTCCGAGCGCGCATCGAACCCCGATTGACCGAGACGCTCATCAAGCGCGGCGGCCGCGCCGTTCACCTTGCGCTGATCAGCAACGCAGGGGCGCGGTTCTCCGATGCCGCCTACGTCGCGCTCGTTGAAACGTGCGCAAGCGATGACGAACTCACGAAGGCCCTGGCGCTCAGACCAGGCACGCCAGATCCGGTCCTGCGGAAATTGCTGCCGGCCTCGCCGGCCCCCGACGCTCGCGCGGAGCCAAAGGCTTCCACCGTCTCGTGTCCTCGAGCGGCAGCGCCGATCGTGCCCAAGCTGCCTAGCGCGGCCGCCTATGCAAGCGCACGGCCGGAGATCATCGCGCTCAACCGCATCGGCAAGCTCAACGATTCTGCGGTGAACCGCTTCGCGATCCGCGGCGAGACCGCCAATTTGTTCACCGCCTTGTCGGTGCTTTCGGGGACCCCCATCGAGATCGTCGAGCACGTCATGACCGACGGCGATTGCGAAGGCCTGGTGATGGCCTGCCGGGCGTCGCGGCTAAACTGGCAGACCACGCTTGCCATCCTGAGCAACCGCAGCGGCACCAGGCTTTCCTTTACCGAGCGCGAACGCGCACAACACGTTTTCGAGACGCTGCTGCTGTCGACCAGTCAGTGGACGGTGCGTTGGGGGGAAATCGCCGCAAGCGTCAAGGAGAGCAGTCGGCGAGATCGCGGCGCAAAAACGGGGGGGTAGCCGATGAAGTTCGACGGCCGCAAGGCGGCGCGCGTGCGGATGGACCACAGGCAGGCCGTCAATCTGATGGGCTCTGACGGCACATGGCGGCGCAGCTGCGTTCTGCTCGACGTGTCGCAGACAGGCGCAAAGGTCGAGGTCGAGGGCACGCTGGACGTGCTGCAGGCCAAGGAATTCTTCATGCTGCTGTCGTCGACCGGGCTCGCCTATCGGCGCTGCGAGTTGGTCTGGATCGATGGCACCACGGCCGGCATTCACTTCGTCACCGCTGACGGCAAAAAGAAGCCGGCGAGCGCACCCTCGGCTGCTACGCAGACCGTCGCCCGAAGCAAATAGGCCTACAATTCATCCCAATTATTGCAATCCACGATAGTCCAGGTCGAGCCGTGCAGAACGCGCGAACCATCCTCAGCCCCGTCAACGCGGACGGCATCCGCGAGAAGGAAGCGGCCCGCTCCTTCGTGCATGTGCTGGCGGATACGTCCGACAGGCTGGCCGGCGTCTGCACGATCCTTGAGGACCGTTTCGCCGTCGCCGGCGAACGGCTGGACGCCGAAGCCAAGCTGTCGCAGGTGCCCGCCGCCATCGTCATCCGCGCGGACCTGCGCGACGTCGACAATATCGCCGCCCTCAAGAGACGGGCTGGCAAGCTCGCCAAGGCGAAGAAGCGGATATTTCTCCTCGAGCACAGCTCTCACGTCGGTATCTCGCAAGCCTACGCGCTCGGGGCGACGCTGGTCCTTCCCAGCACTGTCGGCCGGACCAAACTGCTGGCGGCACTAACCGATCCGGCCGACGGATCGTCCGCTGCGTCAGGCGACACACTGCAACCGGACAACGCCGTCGAGGCGGCGGCGACCGCTGTCGCATCGATGTTCACGGCTGTGACCCTGGGCCAACCTCTTGACATAGACGGCACCAAGGAGGCCGGCCGCCAGATCGCCGATCGCATAACCGAGCGAGGTCTTTCGGAATGGCTCTCGACGGTACGGCGCCACCACGAGGGAACCTATCAGCACTGCCTGCTCGTGACCGGCCTCGCCATCGACTTCGGCCTGAGCCTCGGTGTCGGAAGAGCCGATCTGGAGCGTCTGTACTCGGCAGCCATGTTCCACGACATCGGCAAGGCGCAGATTCCGCTGGCCATTCTCGACAAGCCGGGCCGCCTCGATGCGGAAGAACGTGCCCAGATCGAGACCCATCCAGCCGCGGGCCACGCGTTTCTGAAAGGGCACGACAAGATTTCACCGGAAATTCTCGATGCCGTTCGTCATCATCACGAGTACCTCGACGGCAGCGGCTATCCCGATGCGCTCTGCGCCGAGAGCATTGGCGACATCGTGCGGATTTTGACCATCTCGGACATCTTCGCGGCGCTGATCGAGCGCCGGCACTACAAGCCGACCATGCCGCGCGCGGAGGCCTACAACGTCTTGTGCGGGATGAATGGGAAGCTGGAGAAGGCTCTGGTCCACTCATTCAAGCAGGTCGCGCTCACGCGGTGAGCGCGACAGACCCGTCTCGAACGCACCCTAATGGGTCGCGCGATGGCTGGCGCGGTGCGGGATGGACCGGCAGGCCAGGCCGTCGGCCAGCAGCTTCATGTCCTCATGCCTGCCGCTGCGTATCAGCCGGCCGAACTCTTCGGGTGTGAAAGGAAGACTTGGATCAGCATCGATGGGGCGCCGCAGCCGCGGGCCGAAGAACCATCGAACCAGGCTAGCCAGCCGCCGCATGTCAATTCCCTCGCGCCAGCAACAAACCTCTCAGTCTGCATATTGTTCCTCCCGCATCTTCGAGATTGCAAGAGGCCGCGAACGACTCCGCACCAAAAAAATTTTGCGAGAGAATAATCTCCTCTTCATGATGCTAATCGGCAAAACCCACGTAGCGCACGAACTCTTCGTTATGCTCGCGGTCCGAGCGAACGGCGTTCGCGGCAAGTCGTCGTCGGGATAGCCCATCGCGACGCAGGTCATGATCATCTCGTCCTCCGGAATTTCTCGCGACCTCGCGCACGATGTCGGAGCGCATGATGCCCTGCCCGTTGATGACAGAGCCGAGACCGCGGTCCCGCGCCGCGAGCACGATGCCGTAGCAGGGCGCACCGAGATCGACCCGGCTCGTTCTTGAAGCCACGCACGCTGCGGGATGACTAGACCAGCGTTTCGAATTCCACCCTCTAAAGCCTCCCGGCCCTTCATCCACCGGCCTGACGACACGGCCGGTTGCCGATGCGGCGCGCAAAATCTATGCTAAGCGGCAAGCAAGACCAAGAACCCTGGAGGACCGCAACCATGGCCGCGCCACTCGATCCCGTCATCGCCCAGATCATTCCGCTCATGCCGATGCGCGATCCCACGGTCATGACGCCACAGAGCGCCCGCGATTCCTTGCGCGCACTGGCTGCCTCGCGCGCCGCCATCCCGCCGCCGCCCGTCGACGGCGTCGAGGACATCAAGGTGAAAGGTGGCGCCGGCACGCTTCCGGCACGCGTCTATCGGATCGGTAGCACGCCCGCGCCAACCGTGGTGTTCTTTCACGGTGGCGGCTGGGTCGCGGGCGACCTCGAGACCCATGACCGGCAGGCGCGTAATCTTGCGATCGAGACCGGCGCTGTCGTCATCTCCGTCGACTATCGCCGCCCGCCGGAGACGCGCTTTCCGGGCGCGTTCGAGGACGCCTTCGCCGCCGTGAGTGATATCTTCGACCGCGTCGCGGAATTTGGCGGCGACGCAAAACGCCTCGGCGTTGCCGGCGACAGCGCCGGCGGCAATCTCGCCGCGACCACTGCGATCGCCTGCCGCGATGCTGGCATCAAGCTCGCCGCGCAATTGCTGGTCTACCCCGTGACCGACGTCCTCGGCGCTTACGCCGACGTGCGCGAGAACGCGCGCTATCCCTCACGCGCCGAGAATGCCGAGGGCTACTTTCTGACGCGTGCCACGATGGAATGGTTTTGCGGCCATTATCTCGCCGAGCCCGATCACGCCCTTGATTGGCGCGTCTCGCCGCTGCGGGCCGCCTCACTTGCGGGCCTTGCACCCGCGGTCGTGACCACCGCCTGGTTCGATCCCCTGCGCGACGAGGGCGCTGCCTATGCGCGGACGCTGGAGGCCGCCGGCGTGCGGGTCAAGCACCATGAGGGCCCCGGCCTGATCCACGGCTATTTCGGCATGGGCGACGCCTCGGACGTGGCGCGTGCCGAGGCGCAGCGCGCGCGAGCCGACTTCAAGGCCCTGCTGGCGCGCGGGACCTGACGCAGAGCCGAGACACGGCGGACCCGATCTCTAGCGGCAGCGGACGGTCAGCCGGTGGCCGCCGCCACCTCGAAGAAGCCGGTCGCCTGAACCAGGCGACCATCTTCGCCAAAGCGGCCGAAGCTCTCGCCCTTGACGAAGACGCGGCCGGCGCCGTCGTACATGGTCCAGCGGAAAAGCGCCTGCCCGTGGTGTTCGAGGAAGCTGTCGTTCCTGAAGTAGGCGCCCGGAATTTTTTGCTGCGTCTGCCCGATGCGGGCCATCAAGGCTTCCCGCCCCGCCACCTGCGAGCCCGGATCCGTGTACACGCAATCGGCGGCCACGCTCTGTTCGAGCAGCCGACGCCGTTCGCTCTCCTCAACGGGCCCCCATGCGGCCTGATAGGCGTTCCACGTCCCCAGTCGCGCTTCGTCGTTCATCTCGCAACACCCTCTTGCTTTTCCTGATCATGACAAATTGACAATTATCGACATTTTGTCAAGATGCGGACGATTGATGGGGAGATCATGGTTCAATCCCGCGCCTCGAAAGAACAGCTTGCCGTCGCGGCTGCGACCACGGTCTTTTCGCGCTACGGCTATGCCCGAACGACGATGGGCGACATCGCCTCTGAGGCGGGGATTTCGCGGCCCGCGCTCTACCTGCTCTTCCCCGACAAGGACGCGGTGTTCGCGGCAGTCATCCAGGGAATGGACGAGCAGAAGCATCGCGAGATCAGGGCCGCGATCGCCCGCCTCGACGGGCTTCACGCCAAGCTGCTCCACGCTTGCAAATCCTGGGGATGTCATGGCTTCGACCTGGTCGAGGCGCATCCGGATTCGGCCGATCTCTTCGACCTCCGCTTCCCCGCAGTCCGACAGGTCTATGACAATTTCCAGTCCCTGGTCGTCGAGCTCATCGGGGATCAGGTGCGGTCCGCAAGGGGAGCGGACGAGCCCGAAGTTTTGGCGCGCTGCCTCGTGTTCGGCATGCGCGGACTGCGGGAAACAGCCAGGAGCGGCAAGGAGATGCGGCGCTTGATCGCCGTTCAGGTCGCCATGCTCATCAGAAGCATCGACGGCAAGGTTTAGACTGTGCAGAGCGGCCTATCGCGCGCTCCGCGTTCCCTCTGCGCCGGTGTGCCCCCAAGTCTCGTCCCAATCCTGGCCGGCGGCGTCGACCACGCGGCCGTCGGCTTCGAAGAACTTGTTCGGCACCTGGAAGATCGCGAGGATCAGGGCCCCGTCCGGACACCAGGCGGCATGCCGGCTGCCTGCCTCGCGCCAGATGAATTCGCCGGCCTTGCAGGCGATGCCCTTGGCCGGCCCCTCCTTGTCGACGAGTGCGCCTTCGATCACCCAGCTCTGCTCGATGCCGACATGCTCGTGGTCGGGCAGCACCGATCCCGGCGCAAACCGCATCAAGGCGGTCATCAGGCCGGTGCGGCGATCGAACAGCAGTGTCTTGGCCTCGCACCCCGGAAAGCGCGTCGTCTGCCAATCCATGTCTTGCGGCCGAACCAGGTGCGAATGCTGATCGGCGGCTTCCCAGTGTTTCGGGATCACGGCGTCCATCACGATGCTCCATCCAGCTGAGCTGGCCAAGCCTAGCAGCATTGCCCGCCGCGGTCAGCGAGCAGTGCAACAGGAAGCGAGCCTGTTGCCAACTCCCACTCGAAAAAATCGCCAGCCGGACCGGACGGCAGGCCCTCATCCAGCTTGATTGCGCCACGATTCCCGGCTCCAATCTCTCCGCCATTTCTGGTTTACGGAGACACCTATGATGAAGCGGATTATCCTGGCTGCAATCGTTGCCACCTTTGCAGCAGGCTCGGCCTTCGCGCAAGAAACCTGCGAGAGCAAGGCGGTCGGCAAGGACGGCAAGCCGCTCGCCGGCGCCGCCAAGACCTCGTTCCTGAAGAAGTGCAAGGCCGACGCCTGCGCGCCCAAGGCCGTGAGCGCCGACGGCAAGCCGCTCGCCGGCGCTGCCAAGAACAGCTTTATGAAGAAGTGCGAGGTCAGCGCGTAAGGCGCGCTCGATCTACCCCTCGCCCCGCTTGCGCGGAGAGGGTTGGGGTGAGGGGGAGTCTCCGCGGGGCGGTGACAGCTGAGCCCGAGGAGAGTCCCCCTCACCCGAATTTGCGCTTCGCGCAAATTCGACCTCTCCCCGCAAGCGGGGCGAGGTGAAGAGGTTCACTCCCGCTTGAACTTATAATCAAACGCGTCGCCCAGCGGCTTGATCAGCCCCGCCGTCGGCGCCGGGAAATGAACCGGTAAAATCAGCGTGTCGGTGTCCGCCACGGAGGCGAAGAATTTTCGCCGCGAGAGCGTCGACTGCTTCGGGTCCCAATCCGGCTTCGCCGACCAGTCCGGCTCGCGGCACTGGATCTGGTGATGCATGAGGTCGCCCGCGACCACCGCGCGCTGGCCCTTCGAGACAATGTTCACGCAGCAATGACAGGGCGAGTGCCCCGGCGTCGGCGTCAGGGTGACGGTATCATCCAGCGCGTAATCATCGTCGACCAAGAGCGCCTGCCCCGCTTCGACGATCGGCAGGCAATTGTCGCGAAACACGGTCCCGGGCGGATTGCTGCCCTTGGCGTTCTCCGCTTCCCAGGCCGCGTATTCACCCTTGAAAGACGTATTTCGCATTCGGAAATGTCGGCACCCAGCGGCCGTCGCGCAAACTCGTGTTCCAGCCGGTGTGATCGATATGCAGATGCGTGCAGAACACGTAGTCGATCTGCTCAAAACCGATGCCGAGCGCGAACAGCTCGTTGCGCCAGCGCTCCTTGCCCGGAAAATCGAACGGCGGCGGATGGCCCTTGTCCTCGCCGGTGCAGGTATCGACCAAAATGGTGTAGCGGGGCGTGCGCACGACAAAGGTCTGGTAGGTGATGACCATCATGCCGCGCGCGGCGTCGAACACCTCCGGCTCCATCGTCGGCAGATGACGCCCGAACACGCCCTCGTCATAGGCCGGGAAGAAATCCCGCGGCCGCCGCCACGGCCCCTCCCGCTCGATCACGGCGTCGATGGTGATCTCGCCGATCCGGAGTTGCTTCATCGCCGTTTCACTCCCTTTTTTTCAAAAGCGTAGCGAGGGCGGCCGGGGCGTTCAAGCGAGCGAATTGATTGCAAATCTCTCGATCTGGTTGTAGCCCGGATGAAGCGAAGCGTAATCCGGGACGGTCTGCATGGTTCGCTATCGGCGCAATCTTCTTCCCGGCGGCACCTTCTTCTTCACCGTGACGCTGGACGATCGAACATCGTCCGCGCTGATCGATCATGTCGACCAACTGCGCGGCGCATTCCGCGTCACACGGGCCGAACGACCATTCGAGATCGACGCGATCGTGATCCTGCCCGATCACCTGCACGTCATCATGACGCTCCCGGACGAGACGCTGACTTCTCCGGGAGATGGCGGCGGATCAAGAGCCTATTCACTCACCGGCTGGCGTCGTCCGGCGCCCCGATCTCCCGCAACGACCGTGGCGAATTCGCTTTGTGGCAAAAGCGTTTCTGGGAGCACACCGTCCGCGACGATGCGGATTTCGAACGATGCGCCGATTACATTCATTATAATCCGGTCAAGCACGGGCTCGTCGCGTCACCGGTCGATTGGCCGTACTCATCGCTCCATCGCTACGTTCGGGCTGGTATGCTCGCTCCCGATTGGGGAGGCGTTGGCGAGATCACAGGCAATTTCGGCGAACGTGGAGACTGATCCCGGATTGCGCTGCGCTTCATCCGGGCTACGGGCCCAACGACCTGCACTTCGTAGCCTGGATGGAGCGAAGCGTAATCCGGGGCGACCATCCGCATCGCACGACTGCCCATGTGGCACGAATCCCGGATTGCGCTGCGCTTCATCCGGGCTACGGGTCCAACGACCTGCACTTCGTAGCCTGGATGGAGCGAAGCGTAATCCGGGGCGACCATCCGCATCGCACGACTGCCCATGTGGCACGAATCCCGGATTGCGCTGCGCTTCATCCGGGCTACGGGTCCAACGACCTGCACTTCGTAGCCTGGATGGAGCGAAGCGTAATCCGGGGCGACCATCCGCATCGCACGACTGCCCATGTGGCACGAATCCCGGATTGCGCTGCGCTCCATCCGGGCTACCCGCCCCCCAATTACGACCGCAACCCCGGCGCCTCCTGCCCGGTGCGCGCAACATATTCCGTGTAGCCGCCGCCGAACTGGTGGATGCCTTCCGGTGTCAGCTCCAGCACCCGGTTCGACAATGTCGCCAGAAAATGCCGGTCATGCGAGACGAACAGCATGGTGCCCTCGAAATCCGAAAGCGCCGTGATCAGCATTTCCTTGGTGGCGAGGTCGAGATGGTTGGTCGGCTCGTCCAGCACCAGGAAGTTCGGCGGGTCGAACAGCATCTTGGCCATCACCAGCCGCGCCTTCTCGCCGCCTGACAGCACGCGGCAGCGCTTCTCGACGTCGTCGCCGGAGAAGCCGAAGCAGCCGGCGAGCGCGCGCAGGCTTCCCTGCCCGGCGGTCGGAAACGCGTATTCGAGCGACTGAAACACCGTCTGCTCGCCGTCAAGCAGGTCCATCGCGTGCTGGGCGAAATAGCCCATCTTGACGCTGCCGCCGACCGCCACCGTGCCTTGGTCCGGCTCGCTCGCACCCGCAACGAGCTTGAGCAGCGTCGACTTGCCAGCGCCGTTGACGCCCATCACGCACCAGCGCTCCCTGCGCCGGATCATGAAATCGAGCCCGTCATAGATGCGCTTGGCTCCGTAGCCCTTGTGCACGTTCTTGAGCGCCACGACGTCCTCGCCCGAACGCGGTGCCGGCGGAAAATCGAATGCCACGCTCTGGCGGCGGCGCGGCGGCTCGACCCGCTCGATCTTGTCGAGCTTCTTCACCCGGCTCTGCACCTGGGCCGCATGCGAGGCGCGCGCCTTGAAGCGCTCGATGAACTTGATCTCCTTGGCGAGCATCGCCTGCTGGCGCTCGAACTGCGCCTGCTGCTGCTTCTCGTTCTGCGCCCGCTGCTGCTCGTAGAATTCGTAGTCGCCGGTATAGGTGGTGAGCGAGCCGCTATCGATCTCGATCACTTTTGAGATCACGCGGTTGATGAACTCGCGGTCATGCGAAGTCATCAGCAGCGTGCCTTCGTAGTCGTGCAGGAATTTTTCCAGCCAGATCAGGCTTTCGAGGTCGAGATGGTTGCTCGGCTCGTCGAGCAGCATCACGTCCGGGCGCATCAAAAGAATACGCGCCAGCGCTACGCGCATCTTCCAGCCGCCGGAGAGTTTTCCGACGTCGCCGTCCATCATCTCCTGGCTGAAGCCGAGGCCGGACAGCGCTTCGCGTGCGCGGCCGTCGAGCGCGTAGCCGTCGAGCTCCTCGAAACGGTGCTGCACCTCGCCGTAGCGGGTGATGATCTCGTCCATCTGGTCGGCTTTGTCAGGATCGGCCATGGCGGCCTCGAGCTCGCGCAGCTCGGCCGCGACCTCGCTGACGGGGCCGGCCCCGTCCATCACCTCGGCCACGGCACTGCGGCCCGACATCTCGCCGACGTCCTGGTTGAAATAGCCGATGGTGATACCGCGATCGGTCGAAACCTGCCCCTCGTCGGGCAGTTCCTCACCGGCGATCATCCGGAACAGCGTGGTCTTGCCGGCGCCGTTCGGCCCGACCAGGCCGATCTTCTCCCCCTTGTTGAGGGCCGCGGAGGCTTCAATGAAAAGGATCTGGTGGCCGGCTTGCTTGCTGACGTTGTCGAGGCGGATCATGACTATCTTTTGGGGGGATTTTTGCGTTGCAGCGTCATAGGGCATGCCGGCGCTGAGGGGAAGCCCGGCGGGGTACGGAATCGGACAGGCCGATGCCGCCTCCTGTCATGGGCCCGACCGCTCAGGGCAACTAAACCGCGACCGACAGCCCCGGAGCGGGCTGCCGGCGGCCAGCCCCGCTGTCACTCGCGGCTTGTGCTCCACATCATGCGGGAGCTTGCGCCGAGCGTTTCCGCCCCCTCCGATCTTTGGAAGGTCATTGGCCTATGCCGTGGTCTAGATGACTTCCACACATCCGGCGACTGGAGTTGGCATGGTCTCGTGACGGTCAGCCGGCTCGGCCACAACATTCCTGTCGAGACTCAACATGCGAACGCCGCGATGCAGACGTTCGCCTTCATCTTTGCTGCGCCGCGACAGGCCCGTGAGTATCTCACTACTGAACGCTCGAATGGGATCGCCTAAGACTAAGGAATGCGACATCGGGTAGCTTGTCGGATGCCGGCAATACGTCCAAACTTCGATCAAAGTCGCTGGAATGCGGCCTACCTCCAGCGGTCATCGACGCGCACCGAAACGCGTTCGAACAACGAAGCCGCCAGGGAGGACGTCCATGACTGTAAAGTCTGAAAAGACCAGAACCACTCGTCGCAAATTCTTGCTGACGGCCGGCGCCGCCGGCGCTGCCACCATCGCCATGCCGCAAGTCAGCCGCGCGCAAACGGCGACCCTGAAGATGCAGGGCTCGTGGGGCAAGGCCGATGTCTTCAACGAAATGGCCGAAGACTATGTGAAGCGCGTCAACGAGATGGCCGGAGGTCGACTGCGCATCGACTATCTGGTCGGCGGCTCGGTCGTGCATCCGTTCCAGGTATTCGATGGCGTTCATGGCGGCCAGATCGACGCCGCACACACGGTCACTGTCTACTGGTACGGCAAGCACAAGGCCGCCTCGCTGTTCGGTACAGGCCCCGTGTTCGGCTTCAACGCCAACGAAGGCCTCGGCTGGATCCACAACGGCGGCGGCAAGGAGCTGTTTGAGGAGCTCCAGACCAAGATCATGAACGTCAACATCAAGAGCTTCTTCGCCATGCCGATGCCGACCCAGCCGCTCGGTTGGTTCAAGAAGCCCATCACCAGCGCGGATGACCTCAAGGGCTTGAAGTATCGCACGGTGGGCCTGGCCGCCGATCTCTTCCAGGCGATGGGTGCATCCGTCGCGCAGCTACCCGGTGGCGAGATCGTGCCCGCGATGGAGCGCGGCGTGATCGACGGGTTCGAATTCAACAATCCGACCTCGGACCGGCGCTTCGGCGCGCAGGATGTCGCCAAGAACTACATGATGGGCAGCCATCATCAGGCGACGGAATATTTCGAGATCATGTTCAACCGGACGAAATTCAACGCGCTGCCGAAGGAACAGCAGGCAATCCTGCAATACGCCGCCGAAGCTGTGTCCTCCGCCAACGAATGGAAAGCCATGGATTATTATTCGAAGGACCTGCAGGAGCTGATTAACAAGGACAAGGTCAACGTCGCGCGGACGCCGAAGTCGGTGTTCGACGCGCAGATCAAGGCATGGGACGGTCTGATCGCCCAGCTCGGCTCCGATCCATTCATGAAGAAAGTCATGGACTCGCAGAAGGAATGGGTGCGCCGCGTGGTCTACTACAACACGAATAACGCGACGGACTACCGCGGCGCCTTCGAGCATCACTTTCCTGGCGTGCTCAAGGTCTGAGGGCTGTCGCGGCGCTTGGCGTGAGGCCGTATAGAGGGGCGGCGCGATCGAAGCGCCGCCCACGAATTAGGGGGACGTCCGGATGTATTGCTCGCAGCGAGTTCGGCTCGCATGACGAAATTTCTGTTCTTCATCGACGAGCTGAGCACGTGGGTCGGCAAGGCGTTTGCATGGCTGATTCTCGTCCTTACGCTGGGGGTAAGCTACGAGGTGTTCGTGCGCTACGTGCTGCGTGCGCCGACCACTTGGGCTTTCGACATCAGCTACATCACCTATGGCGCGATGTTTCTGATGGCCGGCGCATATACGCTCTCGCGCAACGGCCATGTCCGCGCCGACGTGGTCTACCGCCTCTGGTCGCCGCGCACCCAGGCAACGATAGACCTCGTCCTGTATATCCTGTTCTTCCTGCCGGCGATCGGGGCGCTGATGTATGCGGGCTGGAATTACGCCCAGATGTCGGTGCGGTTCCGCGAGGTCAGCATCTTCAGTCCGGCCGGCGTGCCGGTGTTTCCGCTGAAGGCGCTGATCCCGCTCACCGGCTTCCTTCTGTTCCTGCAAGGGATCGCCGAAATCATTCGCTGTGTGCTTTGCATCCGCACCGGCCGATGGCCGCAACGCCTGCACGACGTGGAAGAAACCGAGAGCCTCGTCATCCGCGAGCATCAGCAGCAGGCGGTTGAGCCGCAGCGCGAGAAGGGACCAGGCGCATGACCGATCCTCAACTCGGCATGCTGATGTTGGGCCTCTTCATCTTCATCATCATGCTCGGATTCCCGATAGCCTTCACGCTGATGGCGATGGGTGTCTCGTTCGGCTACTATGCCTACTACACCCCCGGTCAGGACTTCTTCCAGAATCGCATCTTCACGCTGCTGGTGCAGAAGACGTTCGAGGTCACGTCCAGCGACGTTCTAGTCGCGGTTCCGCTCTTCCTGTTCATGGGCTATTTGATCGAACGCGCCAACATTCTCGACCGCCTGTTCTACTCGCTGCAATTGTCGATGAAGAACGTGCCGGGCGCGCTTGCGGTGGCCACGCTGATCACCTGCGCGATGTTCGCGACCGCCACCGGCATTGTCGGCGCCGTTGTCACGCTGATGGGCCTGCTGGCCCTGCCCGCGATGTTGCGAGCGGGCTACGACACCAAGCTGTCGGCAGGCGTGGTCTGCGCCGGTGGCTGCCTCGGCATCCTGATTCCGCCGAGCATTCTCCTGATTGTCTATGCGGCGACCGCCGGCGTTTCAGCGGTCAAGCTTTATGCGGCCGCGTTCTTTCCGGGATTCTTGCTCGCTGGCTTCTACGTCCTCTATGCGATGACCCGCGCGATCATCAATCCCGCGCTCGCGCCGAAGCTGCCGCGCGAACAGACCGACGTGCCGACGTCCAAGGTCGTCTGGGCACTTGCCACGTCATTCCTGCCACTTGCGTTGCTTATCGTTTCGGTGCTCGGCGCAATTCTGTTTGGCTTGGCAACGCCATCCGAGGCGGCCGCGGTGGGTGCCCTCATGAGCATGGTTCTGGCGGCCGCCTATCGTTCGCTCAACTACGAGATGCTGCGCGAATCCGTGTATCTGACCGTGCGCGCCACCGCGATGGTTTGCTACCTGTTCATCGGGTCGTGGACGTTTTCCGCGGTGTTTGCCGTCCTTGGCGGACAGTCGGTGGTGGAGCAGTTCTTCACCTCGATGGACCTTTCGCCGATCCAGTTCCTGCTGCTGACCCAGCTGATCATCTTTCTGCTCGGTTGGCCACTGGAATGGACCGAGATCATCATCATCTTCGTGCCGATTTTCCTGCCGCTGCTTCCCCAATACGGCATCGATCCGATCTTCTTCGGCATCCTGGTGGCACTGAACACGCAGACGGCGTTCAACACGCCGCCGGTCGCGATGGCCGCCTTCTATCTGAAGGGCGTGGCGCCGCCTCAGGTGAAGCTAACCGACATCTTCTCCGGCGCGCTTCCCTTTGTCGGCCTCGTCTTCCTCACCATGGCGTTGGTCTACATCTTCCCGGAGATCGCATTGTGGCTGCCCACCTATCTCTATGGATCCCGATGAGCGGACCCGGTAAACCGCAGAAAGTCGACGCATGAGTCTCAACGCGCTCGGTCTCACGGAAGCTGCGACCGGCATCCGCGATGGCCGCCTCAGTTCGACCGAGCTTGTCGGCGACTGCCTCAGGCGCATCGATGAGGTCGATCGCGATATCCATGCGTGGGCATTCCTCGATCCCGACCACGCGATGCGGCAGGCAGAGGCCGCCGACGATCATCGCAAGCACGGCAAGGCTTTAGGCCCGCTGCATGGCGTGCCCGTCGGCATCAAGGATATCTTCGACACCGGCGACATGCCGACGGAATTCGGCTCAGATTTGTGGGCCGGACGCACGCCGCGCCGCGATGCGGCGGCCGTGGCGCGTCTGCGGGCGGCTGGCGCTGTGATCCTCGGCAAGACGGTGACCACCGAGTACGCGTACTACAATCCCGGCAAGACTCGAAATCCGCACGACACGGCTCACACGCCCGGCGGATCGTCCTCGGGCTCCGCCGCGGCCGTTGCGGCGCTGATGGTGCCAGGTGCCATCGGCTCGCAGACCAACGGCTCGGTAATCCGTCCCGCCGCCTTCTGCGGCGTGGTCGGTTTCAAGCCCACGCACGGCATCATTCCGCGCACCGGCGCGCTTGAATTGTCGCGCACGCTCGATCATGTCGGCGTGTTTGGGCGCAGCGTCGAGGACGTGGCCCTGCTCGCCGAGGCCCTCGCCGGCTTCGACCAGGAGGATCCGGACACCCGGTCTGTTGCGTGTCCGCCATTCTCCACGGTCGCGGCGAGCGAGCCGCCGTTACCGCCGCGATTTGCCTTCGTACGCTCTCCGGTCTGGGATCAGGCCGAGCCGGTGACGCATGATGCCTTTGCCGAGCTCGTCGAGGTTTTGGGTGACGCGTCGAGCGAAGTCGAGCTTGGGCCCAGCTTCGACATGGCCGTCGATATGCACCGCATCATCATGGAAGTCGATATGGCGCACAATCTGCGGCGCGACTACCAGCGGGGCGCCGACAGGCTGAGCACACCGCTGCGTCAGGCGATCGAGCGCGGCCGCACGCATCTCGCGCTGGATTATCGCAACGCACTGTCCGGGATTGCGCCGCTCAATCAGGCGCTGGACCATATCTTTGACGAATATGACGCGATCCTGACGCCCGCAGCGCCGGGCCCGGCGCCCGGAATTGAGACGACGGGCAACCCGATTTTCTGCACGCTTTGGACCTATCTCGGCGTGCCCGCCATCAGCCTGCCGTTGATGAGCTCCGAAACCGGCCTTCCGCTCGGCGTTCAGCTCGTCGGCCGCCGCGACAACGATGCCCGCCTCCTGCGCACGGCGCACTGGCTTGTCAGGACCATCGGACGCACCGGTCGTGGCACTCGGCGCAAAGTCGCGAGCGCCGGGGCGAAATCGGCTCCCGGTGCGGAGAAAAGGAACGTGCGATGACCAATGCGATCACCGGACTCATCGGCCTCGCGCTCGTGGTGACATTTCTTGGAATCCTGGTGGTTTGGATCAAGGCCATCCCGCTCATCATCATTGTTGTCAGCGTCATGATTCTGGCAGTGATCGATTTCGTACGATCCCTGCGGACGAACGGCGGGCTTCGCTGACTGCCGGGCTGGCAAGACCGCCGCGTCTCCATCGATTCACCAGAAATCCAGGCGCTTGCAGGCCATCGGCCTGCATCATGGCCACCTATTGCGCGCCAACTATTCCACGGTGTATCTCGCCGTCAGCGAATGACCGTGCAAACTCGCGGAAAACACCACAATGGCCTTTGGCGACAGCTCGGCCTGCAGCTTTCCCGCCATCAGGTTGGGATTGGCCGGCGCGAGCGGAACGGCGACGGTCTTGCCGCCGTCCTGAATCGTTGCGCGCCCCCGCATGTCCTTGGTCGACAACGGAGAACCATCGTCGTCGCCCACATAAAAGACAATTTCCGTGCCCTTGCGGACAAACTCGATCGGATGTCCTTGCGACTTGACGACGGGACCGCCGTTGCTGCCTTTAGCCTGCGCCGTGGCAGAACTCGGGGCAGCGGCGATCACAGCGATCAGGGCAAGGAACGCATATTTTCTCATCGGTAGCTCCTCGGGGCTTGTGCGGAGTTCGGCTTCCGCGGGGGTGAAGGTTGCGGCATGTCCGGCCGCCAGGCGGTCCAACGGCGGCTGGCCGAACATCAGAAACAAAATTGGGGTCACGATGGTGTCGAGGATCGTGGCGCTGAGCAGGCCGCCGAAGATCGTCACGGCCACGGGGTGCAGGATTTCCCTGCCCGGTTGATCCGCGCCGATCAAAAGCGGCGTCAGGGCAAGTCCTGCGCAGAGCGCCGTCATCAGAACGGGGCTGAGGCGCTCCATGCTGCCACGAACGACAAGCCCGGTCCCGAAACGCTCCCCCTCATGAATGGCGAGATTGATGTAGTGCGAGATCTTCAGGATCCCATTACGCGCCGAAATGCCGGCAAGCGTGATGAAGCCGATCATCGACGCAACCGACAAGGGTTGGCCGAAGATCTTCAGCGCCGCAACGCTGCCGATCAGGGCGAGCGGTATGCCGCCCATGATGATCAGCGACAGCGCGGTTGATCGGTAACGACTGTAGAGGACGATGAAGATCAGGGTCAGGGATGCCAGCGACAGAATGCCGATGCGCCACGAGGCCTGCTGCTGGGCTTGAAAGGCACCTTCGAGGTTGGTGGTGTAGCCTTGCGGAAAATCGAGTTCCCGAACCGCCTTCTGGATGTCGGCAGCGATTTCGGCGATGTCGCGGCGCCCGTCCCCGTTGCCATAGACGACGATCCTGCGCTGGGTCCCCTCCCGCTGAATCTGGTTCGGTCCATCTGTCTCGACGACTTCAGCCAAAGCGCTCAGCGGAACGAATTCCAGGCCCGTCGGAATGAGCAGGTTTTGCAGCCCCGTTGTCGAACGGTCTTGCTCCGACAGGCGCATGACGACGTCGAAGCGGCGGTTACCATCGACGATCTGGGAGACCTTCCGGCCATTGGAAAGCGTGTCGAGTGCCTGGGTGATCGCGGCCGGCGTTAGGCCATGAAGTGCGGCGCGAGCATGGTCGACCTGAACCCGCACCTGCGGAATGAGCACCTGCTTTTCGACCTGGAGATCGACCAGACCGGGGATCGTCGATAGACGTTGCCGCACGGTTTCGGACAGGCGGCGCAACATCTCGATGTCCTGTCCAAAGATCTTGAGCACGATCTGGGCACGAATACCCGACTGGAGATGATCCAGGCGGTGGCTGATCGGCTGTCCGATGGTGACCGCCGCCGGCAGCGCGGACAGGGCCTCTCGGATGCTCGCATAAATGTCCACCTTCTGCCGGCCGGACGAAACGAGATCGACATCGATCTCGCTGTAGTGCACGCCTTCGGCGTGCTCATCGAGCTCCGCGCGGCCGGTGCGGCGCCCGACCGATTTCACCTCGGGCACCTTTGCGAGCAACTGCTCCGCCAGGAGTCCAAGACGGTTCGACTCCGCGAGCGAGATTCCCGGATTGTATTGCAGCGACAGCACCAGCGTCCCTTCATTGAAGGGGGGAAGAAAACTGCGGGGCATCTGGCTCGCGGCGTAGCCTGCCACGACGACCGCCGCCGCGACTGAGCTCAGCACGAGACCCGGCCGCTCGAAAGCCCATCCGAGCACCAGCCGATTGGCCTGCTTCAGCCTGGTGACAACAAGGCTTTCGCCGTCGCCTGAATCGGTCCGCCCCGAAAGCAGATAGTAGGACAGAACCGGCGTCACCGTGATCGACGTCAGCAGCGAAGCGAGGATCGAGACCACATAGGCCACACCAAGCGGCGTGAACAGCCGTCCTTCGATGCCCGGCAGGGCGAATAGCGGCACAAAGACGAGAACGATGATCATCGTTGCATAGACGATGCTGGAACGAACCTCCTGGCTCGCCCCGGAGATCACGTCCAGAACATGACGCGGCGTGCTCGACGCGGCGTTCTCCCGCAAGCGCCGCAGGATGTTTTCAACATCCACCACGGCATCGTCGACCAGTTCGCCGATGGCGATGGCAAGTCCACCCAGCGTCATCGTGTTGATCGTGAGGCCCAAGGCGCGGAACACCAGGACCGTCACGAGGATCGATATTGGAATGGCCGTCAGCGAAACCAACGCGGCGCGTCCGTTCATCAGGAAGACGAACAGGACCATGGCGACCACGATGGCGGCCTCGACCAGAACGCGCTCAACGTTGCTTATCGATGTCTCGATGAAGGTGGCCTGGCGGAATTGCACGTTGGTGACGTTAATCCCACTGCGCATGGTGCGTTGCAGGTCCCTGAGCACGGCTTCAATGTTGCGCGTCAATGCCACGGTATCCGCGGCTGGCTGCTTCATGACGCTGACGATGACGGCGGGCTTGCCATTGTAGCCGGCGTCGCCCCGCTTGGTGCGCGCGGCGAAATCAACGGCGGAGACCTGCTTCAGCAGGATCGGTTGCCGGTCGCGGGTGGCAACGACGGTGTTGCCGAGGTCCTCGATTTTCCTGGTGAGTCCGACATTGCGGATCAAATATTCGCGGCCATGCTGGTCAACAAAGCCGCCGCCGCTGTTGGTGCCGAACTTTGCGACCGCCTGCTCGATCTGGTCGTGAGTGACGCCGAGCGCCTGCATCGTCGCAACGTTCGGCGTCACCCGGTATTGCCGGACCTCGCCGCCGATGGGTATCACCTGGGCGACACCGGGAATGGCAAGGAGCTGCGGCCTGACGACGAAGTCGGCGATCTCGCGCACTTCCATGGGCGAAGCTGTGCCATCGCTCGTCAGCGCGATGAGCATGATCTCGCCCATGATCGACGTCACCGGCCCCATCTGGGGATTGACCGAAGAGGGCAATTGTTCGCGGATCAGCGCCAGCCGCTCCGAGACGAATTGCCGGGCGCGGTAAACGTCGATACCCCAGTCGAATTCGACGTAAACAACCGACAGACCAACACCCGAGACCGAGCGCACCCGGATCACGCCGGGCATGCCGTTCATCGACGTCTCGATCGGGAACGTCACCAGCTGTTCGACCTCCTGGGGCGCCAGTCCCTCTGCCTCGGTCAGGATGTTGACGGTCGGGCGGTTGATATCCGGCAGGACGTCAACAGAAATGCTAGGCAGGACAAACAGGCCGTAGCCGACCAGCACGGCGGCTACTGCCAGCACGAAAAGGCGATTGCGCAGACTTGCTTGCACGATGAGCTTGAACATGAGCGGTCTACCGGATCTGGTTGATGAGGTCGGTGCCGCGAACGACGATGCGCTCGCCCTCGTTGATACCGACCGCCACAATCACGTGGGCCGCGTCGACCGGCAGCACGCGAACGGGCTTCGGCTCGAAGCGCTCGGGTCCGGAGTGCAGCCAGACGATATTCTCGCCGTTACCGCTCCGAACGACGGCATTGCGCGGAAAGAGCAGGCCCGTTACGGGTGCGCCGGTCTGGACCATCACATTGAGCGGCTGACCGATATTGAGGCCCGTTGGCGGCTCTGGCATCGCAAACTGAACGACGGATGCATGCTGGCGCAAAGCCCGGCTGGTTCCGATGAAGGTCAGCACAATCTGCTGCCCATTTGGGGCCATCGCCGTTGCGGTTTCCGGCTGCTTCAAGCCGATATCGTCATAGGCCAATGCCTCGACCCAAAGGCTGCTTGGGTCCGCGATCTGAAACAGGATGTCTTGCGGCTGAATGACCTGGCCCGGCACGACTTTCGCGGACGTGATGATGCCGTCGGTTGATGCCCGCAGCTCCTCGAAGCCGGTGCGGGAATTTCGGACCGTTTCGCGGCGCGCCCGCAGACCCTCCAATTCACTTTCGAGGTCGTTGACCTGCCCTTGCGGTACCGCGCCGCGTTCGGCCAACGGCCTCAGCCGTCGCAGCTTGTTTTCCGTGACCGCCGTCAACTGTTCGATCTCACCCACCTTCTCGAGGATCGTGGTGCGGTCTGCGACCGGCAGATGCGGCTCGATCTGGATGAGCAGATCGCCCTTGCGAACGGTCTGTCCAATGCGAGGTATGCCTCCATTGCTCGGTACGACGCGGCCCCCGTAGACGCTCTGCACGATGCTGCTCCGGTTGGGGTCGGCCATGACGCGGCCGATCAACGTAACTGCGGGATGAATCGTCTGCGGCTCGGCTGCGGCGGTCCGTACATCGAGTAACCGCTGCGTCGGCTTGGCCGCGAAGACGGTGCCGTCTTGCAGGCGCCGCGGCGCATCGCTCAGTGCGGGAGCATCCGGCGGATTCGGTGGCGTTGGGTTCGTCCGGCCCTCGCCGAACATGATGGCAGCCAGAATGACGAGCGCCCCTGCCATCGCAGCGGAAATGGAGGCGGCCATGCTGCGGCCACGTCGCCTCCGATAGGCGAAGAGAAGGCCGAGACCCAAGGCAGCTAGCGCGGAGGCAGCGATGGCAGTTCGGCTTGAGAAAAGCCAGCCACGCTCATGCTTCTGTTCCGGGAGTCGGGCATCGCCGGCACGCGTCGGTATGAAGGAGTCGACCAGCAGATCATTCCCCTTCCTGGCGCTAACCGAGAAGATGACTTCAACCGATCCAGGCGGTGTGCCATTCGGGATCGTCGCCGTGTAGACACCCTCTCCGTTGCTCGGAGCCTCGATTGGGGCGGAATCGCCGATCGTGACTTGCAACCCAGCATCCGAAACCGGTTCGTTCGTAACTGCATCGTCAATGAAAACGGAAAGCTTGCCGTCTTTCACGATGCCGACGATCTCATAAAGCTCGGAGCGCGCGGCAACCCTCGGATAGGCTGATGAGACAGCCGCCGGTTTGTCAGCATCGCCGTGATCGTGCCCCTCATGGGCAAAGGCGCCTGATAGACCAAAGAACAGGCTTGCCAACCAGCCAAGACCGGACAGCCAAAGAGTTGTTGGCCGCCCTTTCGGGCAGCGCTGATTCATGAACATGGAAAGATCCTTCAGACATGCAAAAGGCGGCGGCCGAAGGCCGCCGGGATCACGCGATGCTGAAGGTACTTGGTGGCCGGATGAGTGCCTCGGGACTTACCCCGATAATGACCCGCGCAACCGGCAGTTCGACAGCGCCGAGCACTTCAAAGGAACCGAGCAGGTCGATGAGTTGCGGTGAGGCGATGGAGGTGCCAAACATGTCCCAAACCACGCCTGGAGCGCCCTCGTCGTCGTGATCGGGCCCATCATGAACGTGGCCTTCGGCGTCGTCACCGCCATGGGAATGCACATGGCCCGCCAGCTGATCGTGAAAATGCAGGGAACCACTTAACGTGACCGAAGGTGCAGGCATCGCGCCAACGGCCGCCTGCACCTGCGAAACCGAGATCAGGGTCACCTGAATCACAAAGGCCCATATCGCCACGAACATGGCCGTTCTGGCGAGTTGACGAAGTCGTTGGACAACACCGTGCTGCACGGCAAAGACCTAGGCCATCCGCGCCGCGATTTCAAGGCGACGGTGCGCGCGCATCGTCCATCGGCGAGAGCTTGCCGGCGTCTCGGTCCATCATCTCTCGGCTCAATCCGAGGCCGCCAGCGCCGCGTGCGGCCAGAAGCGGCCTCGAACATCACTCGGCCGATTTGTCTTGCTTGTGCCGGAAGGGATCGGCGCTGTCATCGTGACCGCTGCGGCTGCTGAAGAACATCAGCGCCATCAGTCCGCATCCGATCAGCAAGGAGAAAAATGTGCCAAGGCCTAGCGCGATCCAGCCGTGCCTGCCGATCTCGACCCCGCTGCTGGCATTCCATACCGAAACGGCCCAGACACCGGTCAAGATCAGGATCATGGCCAAAACGGCGAGCAGGAGGATCTGGCCCTTGCTGATGCGTTCCATGGTCACGCCTCCTGGTGCTTGGCGGACCAACAAGCTGCGCCGGAGGCCGTTCCTCGACCGTCGAGAGCAATTACCGTTTCAGGCATCGGTCGCGGATGGCCCAAAGGCGTTCTGGTGACACCCCTTTCTTTTTTACGCATTAACGGCGCGACCATGTCGGCAGGGACCAGTCTCGATCGTCCTCCGGTGGACACTGCTCGGAAGGGCCGTGTATGGACCCGTGCACGTGAAGTGATGTCATCACCTCAAGCCGTCAAAACGAACCTGGAGCAATGCCCATGAGAATTACCGTCGAGACCAACGTAGCCGCCCCCGTCGATCAGGTCTGGCGTGCCTATACGACACCTTCCGACATCGTGAAGTGGAACGCCGCCTCCGACGACTGGCATACGACCAGGGCTACGGTCGACCTGCGTGACGGCGGCGCCTTCTCGTCGCGCATGGAAGCCAAGGACGGCAGCATGGGTTTCGACTTCGCCGGCACCTACACGAAGATCGTTGAACACAAGCGGATCGAATACGCGTTCGGCGATCGAAAGGCCGAAGTCGAGTTCGTGCCCGGCCCAAAAGCCGTTGTCGTCCGCGTCGTCTTCGACAGCGAACCGACGCACTCGGTCGAGCAGCAGCAAGGCGGTTGGCAGGCGATCCTCGACAGCTTCGCACGATATGTGGAGGCAAAACAGAATAAGTCGTGACGCCGTGTGTAGCAGGAGATGGAGATCCTGACAGGCGTGGTCGGAATTCCGCGGGGTACCAGACGGAAACTGAATGGTCCGCCCTGGGGGCGCTTGCTGACATCCGACAGGCGGCGACCGAGGTCAGCCACGGGCCAAAACCGGACATCAACAGGACGATGCCAAGGTCATGGCAGCTTGTCGGCGGTCAATCAATCCAGCCAATGATGCCAAGAAACCAACCACCAAAGAAAGAGGTGATAAGCAGGAGAAGCATGAGGAGATAGTCCGTTTCGAGGGGACCGGATTCTTGCCAGCCTCGAACATAGTGAAGTCCAAGCAGCCGCAGTGCGCAAATTCCTGCGCACATAGCGGGCCACATCGCCGCACGCCGCTGCTGACGGTCGAGCCGTCCCTGAAGGTTTCGTGGTAGAGATCCAGCTCGACGGTACGCCACTGCGGCACTCAAGACGACCACCATCAGGCAAGCAGTGAGGAAGTACATGGCCACAATCCTTTGCTCCCTAGTTTGTACTGGCTAGGCTAGAGAAGGGCTTGCCGAGCAGATCGAAGTTTATCGATTGCGATATTGGTTCCCTAACTGGGCGCGATGCGCACGAAGTCTGCTGAGGGTCAAAAGCTGCCGTGGCGCACCATGTTGCGATTGGTCCGCTGAGGGTCAAAGCGGAAGTCGCCACTGGTCGGTCGTCGCAGCCCCGCGAGCGCTGGCTGCGACGATCTTTCGGGCAGCCCAAATTTCCGCAATCCTCCGTATCGGCGAATATCAATCCCCGACCCTGGAAGCGCGGATGATCATGCCGGTAGCAGGTCGATAATGCGCATGATCGCGACAGTTGAACCGACATTCTCGAGATCTTCGCCGATGCCTTTCTTGCAAGTCCAAACATCACCCTTCTTCGCAACAAATTCCATGCCGTCGGTTTGTTTCACCCGGAGTTCGCCCTCGGGCACGTGGCAAACCATGTCATTGGGCATGGACGGGTTGGAAGTCTTCGCACCTGGCTGATAAACGACATCGCGCATTGAGACTGTTTTGTAGCCCGGGATCATCGACTCGCGTTTACCCCAAGGTTGGATGCTTACGCCTTGTGGTGGCTTAGTTTGTGCGGAGGCTGATGTTCCCGCCGCGAGCACCGCAGCGGTTGCAAAACCCAGTGATAGCGCTGATCTTCTGTTGATCTTCGTCATCGCTGCTCCTTTGGGCGTTTCGGCCCGCAGGCCTATCCTTAGGGCCTTGGTGTGCAAACTACACTGGATGTTCAGCCGAAGCGCAACCAAAGACTTGCAGGCGGGTGGCTAGCGCAAACTAATGCCCGTTTAGGGTCAGAAGCTGCCATCACGCAACATGCCGAGATTGGTCAGCTAAGGGCCAACAGCGGAAGCCGCGCTCATTCGATCATCTCGTTGCGCAGATAAGTCCTTGGCTCAGATTTCAGTTCGGCAGCCCGGGGCAATGTGCCAGCACGCCGGTTGATGGAAACTCGGCGCAGCGGAGTTGATACCGCACGGGATCACCACAGTGGTACCCTGACCTTCCGCCGCCACTGTGGGACCAAGTCGCTCGGGCGGGGGTCGCATGGTGGTCGGCGCACGAGACGGAAAGTTCCACTCCGGCGGCCTGCCTGTGACTGCGTCCGTATAGGCAAATCGCGGAGCGACGCTCCGACGTCGGCTTTCGGGGAGCACACGCGTCATGGATGAAATCCTGCGTTGGGTGGCGACAGTCGGCACGATCGGCGCCGGGCTGATCCTAGCTGCCCGGGCGCGGCCACTCATTACCGGCTGGGCCTTCGTCGTACTGAGCGGTGCATCGGTGATCTGGATCGTCGTCGGCTATCTAACGGCGGAATATGCGCTGATGGTGCAAAACGTCGTGGTGACACTTATCAACGTGTTCGGCGTCTACCGATGGCTGATCTGGAAAGGAAATGTATGAAAGCGTTCTGCCTGCGCGCTCTGCCGCCCTCGCGCGCACAGGTCAAGCTTAGCTCGGCGGCCTCTGTCCGGTCTTACTTCACGTCCATTGGGAGATTTGCGGGTTAGCGCCAATAACCTACCAGCGCGCGCCACTCGAATATGAGGACTATGCTGCCGACCAGCACGGTCCCGACCCCGAACATTATCAAAATCATTTGGAGCATCGAAACACCGCGTGCTCTGTCAATGCCGCTAAGTATCAAATTGGACGGTTTTCCCGAAACCCTTACTTGGGTGGCTGCAAGCCCGGCGAGGTCAACCAATCGCTTAGATGCGCGCCGGTCTCAGCAATCCTGGCTCGCTTAAGCAAGCCCTCACGTTCCGCACCAGCGGGCAAGTGGCTGGGCCCGCTCTTGAGCGTAATGGCCTGTTCGGCCATTCGTTCTTCAAGGGAGCGGGTTTGCTTCACTCTTTTGCGGCGATCTCCCATGGCGCGGCTCCTCGAAAAGTTTCCGACCACTCCAAACTGGAAAAGGTAAGATCGGTTCCCCTACCGGGTAAGCCTAGTCCATCGGATATACAAATTGAGAACGGCAGTAAGTCCGATATGGGTCAAAAGCTGCCCTCGGCAGTCAGCATGACCTTGGTCAGGTCATCTCTGGGAAGCTGACATCGCCGCTCTCAGGGCTGAAGTCAGCCAAGGGCCAAAATCGGACTCATGCATCGCAGCAAATACCATCTCTATTCGATCACCTCATCGGCACGAACGAGTAACGAGGGCGGCACAGTGAGGTCGAGCGCTTTGGCCGTTTTCATGTTGATGACTAGCTCGAACTTGGTCGGCTGCTCTACCGGCAGATCGGCAGGCTTGGTGCCCTTGAGGATCTTATCGACGTAGCCGCCTGCACGGCGGAATAGATCGGCTATATCGGGGCCATAGACGACCAATCCGCCATCGGCGAATTGTCGGAAGAAGTAAATCGCGGGCAAATGGTACTCCGCCGCGAGCCCGACAACTCGTGGGGCTTGGCGAATGGTCAGAATGTCGCCAAAAACAATCATTGCATCGGCGCGCTGGGCAGCTGCTGAAGCAAAGGCGGTGTCGAGTTCCTCGGTCTTAGTCGCCTCGACTATAGACAGAGCGACCCCGCGCTTCCGGGCTGTGCTTGGTACCTCCTCAGCTAACAGCAGCCTGTGCATTGGGTTGTCGCGATTGACTAAGAGCGCAATTTTTGCGGCATGGGGTATCAGTTCGCGGAGGATTTCGATTTGTTTTCCAAACCAATCTCCCGGAACCCACGAGGTAAGACCGGTCATGTTGCCGCCTGGGCGCGAGAGGCTTTGAACCAGGCCAAGTCCAACGGGATCGGCAACGACCACGAAGACAATCGGAATGGTGGCCGATTTCAGGGCGGAGGCTGCTTGCGGCCCGGCGGCGACTATCAGATCGGGAGCTAGGGCTACCAACTCCGCAGCAAAGGTTTGCAAGCGATCCGAGGGGTCTGCATAATTACGATATTCGATGAGCAGGTTCTTGCCCTCGATCCAACCCCTTTCGCGTAAGCCGGCGCGCCACGCTTCGCGAGCTATCGGATCTAAGAAACCGAAGAAACCGATTCGGCGAGGCATTCCTTGCGCCCGCAACCGCCGTGGCGAAACGACCAGCGCCGCAGCAGTCGCCATGAACTCCCGCCGCTTCATTCGATCCTCATCGCAGCTGGGGGAAAGGTGCAGAGTATCAGGTGTCAATGGTCGTCGCACTTGCTGCGAATGCAACTGCCGCGTCGCAAATGCGGCGAGATGGCGCATGCCCGCTTCGGGTCACAAGCGGGCAAATCGGCGGATGTCTCGACAGGTCAGCTTTGGGGTCAAAAGCGAATATGACGGCCCAGTCGCTATAGCAGCCTCAGCGGCGCTGAATCTGGAAGATTGACCTAAACCACTCAACTGAAGGCCGCACCAGCAGCCATCCTCGCAACCCAAGAGCCTTCTTGCAGGCGAGAAACCACCACCGCCGCGTTCGTTGAACGCTCGGATCGATACTCACCGCAAGCTTAGAAAGGCGTACTGAGCTTTCCATCGCTCCTTCATTGAAGGCGGCGCTTGCGCAGCCGATCGCTTCAAGAGCAGACATGTGGATCAACCAGGCACGAAGATCATCAGCGTTCGTCAACCTGGCGGCGCAACTATTCAGGAAGTGATCTATCGCCGCCTTGCGTTGGAGCAGGTCTTGCTCCCGCGAAGGCTCGCTTGACATATTGGCCGAGTGCGATCGATACACAGCTTGATCAGCAGCAATGACCCCCACGTCGCCATGTGCGGCGAGCCGTAACCACATCTCCATGTCAGAGGCGTAGGGCAAGTCAGCCAAATACCCGCCTACTCTTTTCTGCAGGCTCGTGCGGACCACTACGGTGGGTGACAGCACGATATTTCTTGCGCCGCTAAGCGCAATGAAATCAAGTCCGGACAAAACGTGGGTTCTGGATCCCACTCCTGTTCTATGGCGCGAACGCTCCCCCCGTTGATCCACGACAACCGCGCCTCCGAAGGTGAAAGCGACAGAAGGATGATCGTCCATCAGATCCGCCGATCTGTTGAGGGCACCGGGCAGCAGGTAATCGTCCGCAGACAACAAAAGCATGTAGTTGGCCTTCACCCAGGCGATGCCTTCGTTGGCGGTAGCGATGAGACCTTGATTCGAGGTGTGCCTGCGGTAATTGACGCGGAGATCGGAGCCAACCAACTCTTTCGCAACTTCCGCAGTATTGTCGGGCGACGCATCATCGATGATGAGCACGCGCAATTCGGGACCGGATTGCGTCAAAACGCTCTCGACGCACTCTCGCAGGAAGTGCCCGTACCGGAAGCAGGGAACAACGACGTCTACGGAGCTCATTTTGTCGGATTCCAGCGACTTACAAAAAGCGTCGAGATCTATCTGTTCAACAAAATACGGATTGAATGGGTTCCTGTCGGCTTCCATGGCCGGTAGTTCATCGGCTCCTTTCAACGCTGCCGATCAAATCCGCTCCTTAACTCCCCGAGTCCGCAACGGGTCAAAAGCTGCGCTCGGCAGTCAGCATGACCTTGGTCAGGTCATCTCTGGGAAGCGGACATCGCCGCGCTCTGGGCTGAGGTCGCCCACGGGCCAATCACGTCGTTTTGGACCGCTCTAGGCAGGTCCGATCTACCCTTCAAAGGCGACATGAGGCGACAGGCGGATTCAGTCGCATCCGCAAACGTCGAACTATTGGCCCCGGCTGCTCATCACCTTGGGTCAGTTCGGGCACAGCTTCGAGGGCATCGTAGCCAAAGTGGATGACCAAGTGCCCTTGGCTTGCTTTCGCCGAAAGGTGGTGGTGAAGCTGGGTTATGTGATGGGGATCCTGCGCGAGCGGGCCTGGCTCGCTCGCATCACGCTGTGAAGCATGAACGCTGCTAGCAGCCACTTCAATTCGTCGTGGTCTTGCCGCCGCGCATGGACACGAGCTTTTCCTCACGAAATCGGAGAATGAGCCATGCGGTCTCATCGAAACCGTCTGCGAGCTTTCCTTCGTGAGAATACACCATCTGAGCAGCTTTCGACTTCGACGGCGGTCCCAGCGCCGTGACTACCTCCGAACGCGACATACCTAAATGCAGCTTGCCGTCGAAGACGAGGGGCGCGAACTTTTCCGGAATGATGGCGCAATCGGTCGAGGTTTCGGCGTCTTTCTCGGTGAGCTCTTCAACGATCTCTGTGACGAGATGGTCCGGGCCGCCCATCTCTCCGCTGGACACGACCCACAATCGATGCTGCGCGCGTCTATAACACAGCCAATAGATGCTATCTCCAGCGTGGCCCTGGTGTTGGATGGTCCCTTCGCCCACGGCTTCGCGGACCGCGCCGAGCGGCGTCTCCTCGAAGCGGCCGGCGAATGCGCCCAGCGAAAAGCGGGTCGCCAATCTCTTCACGACCGTCGGCGACACGCGCTCGAACGCATGTTCGTCGACTCGCGGCGGCGGTGTCTGCGCGGAGCAATCGTCCGCGGGGATCGCGAAAAGGAGAAGCAGCAAGAAGAGCGTCTTTCGACCATCAACTCCGAATTGCCTTACATTGAAGGCTGAGCGCTTCTGCCTGGCTCGATTGCTCATCATTTTGGGCTCAAAGCGTTCTTCACTCGCCCGATCGCTTCTGGGGCGTCGGGAGCGGCCGGGGATAGTCTATCGCTATTTTCCCGACCCCCCTTCCGACCCTTGGTCGGGGACACAATTCAAATGGTTCATCCACGAACTCGGTCAGCTTCCGGTCCGGGTCAAAAGCTGCCCTCGGCAGTCAGCATGACCTTGGGCAGGTCATATCTGGGAAGCGGACATCGCCGCTCTCAGGGCTGAAGTCAGCCAAGGGCCAGGAACGGACTCATGCACCGCCGCAATTATCTATTCGATCACCTCGTCGGCACCGGCGAGCAGCGTGATTGGAATGTCGAGACCGAGCGCCTTAGCGGTCTTGAGGTTGATATTCAGGGTCACGTCCGTCGTCTGCTGGACGGGAAGCTCCGCCGGACGTGCCCCTTTCAGAATGCGATCAACATAGCCTGCGGCGCGTTGCCATAGTTTGAAAAGGTTGGCCGAGTACGACATCAGTCCTCCTCTCTGAGTCGAGTCGCGGAATGGATAGATCGCCGGCATTCGCCGCTCTGCGGTGAGCGCGATCAGCCGGGGAACGAGGGGTATCAGCGATGGATCGTCGGTGACGACGAGGCCGTCGAGGCCGTTCTCTCCCAGAGCGGCGAAGCTGTTATCGATTTCCGCGAGCCGCACCGAGAGGGCAGTCAACTCGAGACCGAGCCCGGGTGCCGCTCTTTGCATGAGTTCGACTTGGTTGGCAGTCGTCGGATTGTCAGGATTCCACAACACGGCGACACGATGCACTTTCGGTGCCGCCTCCTTCAGCAGCTCCAGCCACTTGACGCCGTAATCGCCGGAGAGCTGCGACAGCCCGGTGATGTTGCCGCCTGGCCGGGCGAGGCTTGCCACAAGACCGGCTCTGACGGGATCTCCGCTCATGCAGACGATCGGCACCGTGGATGTTGCACGTTGCGCGGCCTGCGAAGCGGGTGTGCCTGGAGTCACGAGTACATCAACGTTGAGCGAGAGTAGTTCAGCGATCAGCACAGGAACGCGCTCCGGCTTGCCCTCGGCATAGCGTTCTTCGAGCAGCAGGTTGCGCCCCACTACATATCCCAGGTCCGCAAGTCCCTGACGGAATCCGGTCTGGTAGTACACGTCCGTCCCGCGAACGCCGCTCCAGACGTAGCCGACCCGCGGCACCACAGGTTGCTGCGCTTGGGCTGCGAGGGGCAAGGCTACCATCGCAGCGCCGAGAAGCGTGATAAAATCGCGGCGTTTCATTGAGCCATCTCGCGGTGCGCTATCGCTACAATATGCGCCCGCAACTTGGAAAAAGGCAGATCTCGGCGACGAGTCCCGCATGGAACTGACATTCACGTTGGGGGCGGATTTCGTTGAACGGCGAGCCTCTTGAGTAGAGGCGGCGCAGTCCCCGATGTCCGGGGTGGGTCATTCGCGTCGATCTTGCCCTTGCGTGATCAGGTTCGGTTTACCCCCGCGAACTGACCGATGAACGAATGCCGAATTTCGTCTGTATGGGTCATACTTGGACTCTTGCATCGCTAGGCTGACGAAGGGCCCTCAACAATCTTCCAATAGGAGTCCTTGCGGATCACCTCGCCCGCGCGAAACGTGTAAAAGTCACATCCTCGGACCTCGATCGCTTTTCCTTCGCGTGTAGTGCCCGTTAGTGTCCATTTTGAAATGCCCGTGTTTGCCATCGCATCCACAAAGTGTTCGACGTCGCCGTAGTGAACGTCCGGCAGGCCTTCAAAGCGCGTCGCGAGCCCGTCTCGTACTTTGCGTTTCCCCTCAAAGCGCGAGCCCCATGGCTCGGCTCCCCTCGGCATCTCCAAGACACAATCGTTAGCAAAGAAGTCCATGATGGAATCCAGGTCGTGCGCGTTGAACGCTTCGCACAGCAACGTTAATTTCGATCGAATGTCCATCCTTCCCTCCCTCATCTCGAAGTGGATACAATAGCATAAGGACACACGCGCGAGCTGAGGGGATCGATTATACGTCTGGTCGATGTCGCCTTCGGGTCAAAAGCTGCCGTGGCGCGCCATGCTGCGATTGGTCCGCTGAGGGCCGATTTTGTTGCAAAAGTCGGCTGTAACCGACGGATGCCTTTCGGCCATTCGGTATGGCCGACCGGCTTTGATCCGCCGACCCTAATGCTCTCACGCAACTCCTACGCTACGCAATGCGCAAAGTATGAGAGGGTGGTGGTCGCGCAACGAACGACGCGAGGCGCCTCAGATTTTGAGCGATGGCGGCCAGAACAAACTCGTCCTGGGCGCCCCGTGGGCCACGAAGCCGAAGTCGACCAAGCCTCAGGATGCGCTTCAAGTGTGCAAACTGCATCTCGACCTTCTTGCGCTGACGTCGCGACGCCTCGAAGCCCTCGGTGCCAGCGAACGACCGT
>NZ_FOUS01000047.1 GCF_900114915.1 Bradyrhizobium sp. Rc3b | reverse complement strand
GCCCATCATGGATCGACCTCGTCGCGATTCGCGTCAACACAACGGAATCACGCTTGCCGGCTCGTCTCAACCGACTTTTGCAACAAAATCGGCCAGAAGCTGCCATCACGGAACATGCCGAGATTGGTCAGCTAAGGGCCAAGAGGCGACATCACCAGCGTATTACTCAATCACCTCGTCGGCGCGTGCCAGCACCGCGGCAGGGACGATCAGGTCTAGCAATTTGGCGGTTCTCAGGTTCACGCTGAATTCAAATGCAGTCGGCCGTTCGACTGGAATATCGCCGGGTGGAACGCCGCGAAATATCTGAGCGATCTGATCGGCCATGCGCCTACGCAGTTCTGTGCGGCGGGGGCCATATCCGATTAGACACCCCGCGTGTGCCATATCCGCCCATTCGCATACTGTTGGCAGCTTGGCTTCGAGCGCAAGAGCTGCTAACTGCCTGCTATCCTGCGCAAATTGTGGAAACGCGCCGATTATCAAGGCCTGCGCGCCTTGAGCCTGCATCGCAGCAAAGACAGTCGCGTAATCACTTGGCGAGGCGGCAGGAAACACAAGCGCTTCAACGCCAAGCCCAGCCGCCGCTTTCCGGATAGCTTCGCTTCCTCCGCTCACGGGTGGGACCAGCGCCGCAACACGTCGGCGATCAGGCACCGCTTCGAGCAAGATGGAAAGCCGCTTGGCTTCAAGCTCATCGAAGGCAATCACAACGCCAGTAACGTTGCCTCCTGGCCGCGCATAGGTCGTAGCGAGGCCAAGCATGACCGGGTCGTTACCAAAAGCGACGACCGGCACGCTGCGTGTGGCCGCGGCAGCAGGCCTTAGCGCGGTGCCAATGGCGATAACTGCGTCCGGTTGACCGGCGAGCAGTTCGCTCATGAGAGCCGGCAGCGAAGCCGAATTGCCGACACGCGCGTCGAAGATGAGATTGCGGCCTTCAACGAATCCAAGCCTTGCGAGTTCCGGTAAAGTAATCTGGCGGGTAGCTGCTTCGGGTTCCGATGCAGTCGCAAGGTGCCCGAGACGGTAGATGCGGTTCGCCCTCTGGGCGCGGACAGCCAGCGGCAGTGCTGCCGTCCCAGCCAGACCAGCGATGAACAGCCGTCGGCGCATGCCTCCTCCACTCAACTCGCAGCAGGGTTGCATAGGAAAGTTGGCTTTTCAGCAGAAATCTTCGGGATTGACAGATGTCAGCATTGGGTCAAGGGCCGCCCTCGGCAGCTTTCATGGTGCAATTCAGCTTAGCCCGCGGAAGCGGACGGTGTGAGGCCAGGAGTGGAAGTCAGCCACGGGCCACTTGCGTGGCGTCGCAGGAGCGACCGTTCAGGTGCAGCGAAGGGCGAGCAAAAACATTTGCCGCGACGTGAACCAATTCACATCTGGCGAGGCCGCCCAGCGGCAGTATGAAAGCGGTAATGGGGGGCGGTTTTCCGGCAGATGCACTGTCTGGGACGGAGTGGCTTACGCTGTCACAGGTCAAACGTCACGCCCGAACGGCGACACTGGCATTGGAGCCGCCTAGATCGACGAGTACGCGCGCTGACAGAGGCGATCAGCCGCGTTCGACGATTGCCAACCTCCTGCTACAGAGTGCTCAATGAGTGGCGAACGGTGGCCGTACTTTGCCGGCGTTGCATCGATCATCTTAGCGATATCCTTTGCGTACTTGCTTGAACGGAAGTGCCAAAGAGACCTTGCATTTCAGCGCTCCTTTCCGTCCGCACTGTCCGAGCTAATTGTAGGAAGCGAGCCGATTAGGTGTTGGTTCAGCAATTGACCTATGTGGAGGCCGACTTCTGCTCTGGGTCAGAAGCTGCCATCACGCAACATGCCGAGATTGGTCAGCTAAGGGCCAAATCGGACAGCGCCCCGATCACAACAGCGAAACAGTTGGCAATCAGTTCTTACAAGGCCGATCAATCGTCTACGCCAAAGTCCGTCAATTTCCAGCCGGATTCATCCTTAGCGAAAGAGTAGATGATCGAGTCGCAAAAGGCAGAGT
>NZ_FOUS01000048.1 GCF_900114915.1 Bradyrhizobium sp. Rc3b | reverse complement strand
GGTATTGGGCGCCGAGCGCCGGCGCCGATGGAGTTACGACGAGAAGGTCCGCCTTGTTGAGGAGACCTTGCAAGCTGGTGAGACGGTCTGCGGGATCGCGCGCCGGCATGGGGTGGCTCCGAGCCTGCTGTTCACCTGGCGTCGGCATGCGCGACAGGGCCGCCTGGGCGGTGACGCGGTGTCAGTTCTCGTTCCTGTCGAAATCACTCCGGCGCCGGCTCCGATATCGATCAGCGCGCCGCAACCGGCGTCTTCGCCGCCTGCGCAGCGTGCGAGGACTGGAATCATCGAGATCGAACTTGGCGGAGGCTGTCGCGTTCGGGTTGACCGGGACGTCGACGGTGAAGCGCTGCAGCGCGTCCTTGAGCTTCTGAGGCGGCGATGATCCCGATCCCAAGCGGCGTCAGGGTCTGGATTGCCACGGGCCACACGGACATGCGGTGCGGCTTTCCGAGTCTTGCTCTGCGTGTGCAGGAGGTGCTCAAGCACAACCCTATGGATGGCGGTCTTTTCTGCTTCAGGGGCAAACGCGGCGATCTTCTGAAGGTGATTTGGCACGATGGCCAGGGAGCATGCCTGTTTACCAAGAGGCTCGAGAGAGGAAGGTTCGTCTGGCCATCGGTTGCCGGTGAACCGGTAACGATCTCACCGGCGCAGCTGAGCTATCTGTTGTCCGGGATCGATTGGCGGAACCCTCAGGAAACACAGCGTCCGATGCGGGTCGGATAGCCGCTTTACGGGTTTAAATCCGCTGCTTGATCTGATTCAATGGCTTTATGATATCGAAGCCGGACGACATTCCATCGGACCTTGTCAGTGCCCTGGCAGCGCTGCAGGCCGAGCGTGAGGCGCGGCTGCGAGCTGAGGCGATGGCCGCCAGTGCGCGGGCGGAGCTGTCGGATAACGAGGCGCTGATCGCGCATCTCGAGCTGCGGATCGAGAAGCTCAAACGCGAACTGTACGGGCAGCGCTCCGAACGCACGGCGCGTCTGATCGAGCAGTTGGAATTGGAGCTCGAAGAACTCGCCACCACGGCGAGCGAGGATGAGCTTGTCGCGCAGGCCGCGGCGGCGAAGACGCAGAACGTCCGCCCCTTCACGCGCAAGCGACCAGTGCGCAAGCCCTGGCCGGACGACATCGAACACGAGCGCGTCGTCATTGACGCTCCGACGGGCTGCGCCTGCTGCGGCGGATCGCGGCTGGCGAAGATCGGCGAGGATGTGACCAAGACGCTGGAGGAGATCCCGCGCCGCTTCAAGGTCATCGAGACAGTGCGCGAGAAGTTCACCTGCCGCGATTGCGAGAAGATCAGCCAGCCGCCGGCGCCGTTCCACGCGACGCCGCGCGGCTTCATCGGCCCACAATTGTTGGCGACGATTCTGTTCGACAAGTTCGGCATGCACATCCCGCTCAATCGCCAGAGTGCGCGCTTTAAGGCCGAGAGGATCGACCTGTCGTTGTCGACGCTGGCGGACCAGGTCGGCCACGGGACCTTCGCCGTCATGCCGCTCTTCCACTTGATCGAACGCCATGTGCTCGCCGCCGAGCGCCTTCATGGCGATGACACCACCATCCGGATCCTGGCGAAGGGCAAGTGCACGACCGGGAGGATCTGGACTTATGTGCGGGATGATCGACCCTTTGCCGGGCTCGCACCGCCGGCGGCGGTCTATTACGCCTCAAGCGACCGACGAGGCGAACACCCGCAGAGGCATCTGGCCGCCTTCGCCGGCATCCTGCAAGCCGATTGCTACAGCGGCTTCGAGCCGTTGTTCGATCCGCAAAAGAAAG
>NZ_FOUS01000049.1 GCF_900114915.1 Bradyrhizobium sp. Rc3b | reverse complement strand
GACAAGGGCCCGGCGGGCACACGCGTGAGATCAAGGATCTCGACGCCAGAAAGCGCCAGGGCCGACATATAGGCTTTCCCTAATGACTCTTCTGAGGCGGAACACGCCCGTTCGCGCCTCCAGCTCCGTTCGTAATCTTGTTCGAATTCGATGGCCCGCATCGCCTGAACCAGGAGTGCCCTGTTCCTGGTCAGTAGCGCTACCCCGGAATCAATCGAGCCGACTCATGCAAATATTACGAGGCGCCATCGCGCTTGCTTGCATGATTCCGCAATACCACGAGTGCGTCCACCGCGATCCCGCTTTTGGCAGTGAGTAGAAATGGATTGACGTCGATCGAGGCGATGCGACCACCAGCATCGGCGATCAAATTGGAGACTCCGACTAGCGCTTTAATCACAGAGCCTTCGTTCAGGGCCGGTTTGCCGCGGTAGCCCTTTATCTTCACGCCGGCCTTGGTGAGACGGATCAACTTTGCAGCCTCGGCCGCATCGATCGGCGCGCCAGCGAGCGCTACGTCTTTCATTAATTCGATATCGACACCCCCCGTACCGAATAGCACCACCGGTCCCATCTCGGCATCAAGCGAGGCGCCTATCACCAGCTCGAGATCGGCCTTGACCTGCTGCGCGATCAAAATGCCTTGGAGGTGAGGCTTTCCCTTCAAATTCCTGACACGGGCGGCGATGTCGTTGAATGCCTCTTTTACCTCGGCCGTGCTATTGAGATTGAGCACCACGCCGCCGACATCCGATTTGTGCAAAATGTCCGCGCTGACCGCTTTTGCCACGACGGGGAAGCCGATCTTCCTGGCGGCAATTGCCGCCTCGTCGGCCGTCCGCGCTATTGCCTCCTTCGAAATCGGGATGCCATAAGCCTTGAGCAGCTTTTTGGAGACGATCTCGTCGAGCGCGGGGCCGCTGGCACCATTCAAGGTCTTTTCCAGGAGCGCCCGGGCCTGGGGGTCGGAAGAGGAAACGATATCCGGCACGTCCTTTTCGAGTGCGGCATAATCGATCAGCGCCTTGATTGCGCCGACCGCGCGGTCCATACCTTGCATGACAGCGATGTTCGGCAATGTCTTGCGCAAGGCGGTTGTATGTTCGGTAAAGCCCATGGACACCGGGCTGATGTAGATTACGGGCTTCGTCGCGCTGCTCGCCATGCCGTTGACGATGCGCAAATTGCGTTCGCGCAATTCAT